>OZ240248.1:0-5121291 GCA_965198235.1 Candidatus Poribacteria bacterium | reverse complement strand
GTTTCACGGTGGTTTTCGGTTAAATCAATGCCCCTTCGGGGCAGTGGACGCTATAATTTCTCACGATAGTTATCTAACTTCCGAGACTAAAACTCAATGCTTTAGCTTTGGGATACAGTCTCGCCCTTGTGAATTAGACCAGGGGTCTATGTTAAAAAAGACTTGCGGAAAGTGGCGAGTTTCAGAGGCTTCGGCTCTGAAACGGTACCCTTTAGCTTCCGTTAGCAAGCCAAAGGTCGCCACTTTCCGAGACTTTCAGTTTGAAATGTGGTATAATGAGAGTATCAGGTTGGCAGACATTACATGCGTTACCGCAGGGTAGCGTGTCTGCCTCCCACATGTAAGGGGATAAACGCCTGATACCTGATATTCCAAATGCGGAACACAAATCATAAACTTTTTCATGATAGAACCTTGAAACATCTCCACGATGAACTCAATATCTGTGGCGTTGTGAAAAACCACTTTTTGGCACTTTCACTGCGATATTACCGCAGATACGGTAAAGAACTTTCGTATTCCAAGATGTCGAAGCACCTGACGCAACTCAAGAGACTTGAGAAGTATAAGCATTGGAACATTCCTTATGCGTGGAGTCTGCAAAATATCCTAAAACGCCTCGCCCAAAGCTTCCGTGAAATGAAAACACTTGGCAGAGGTCACCCGAAGTTCAAGAAGTGCAAGAAACACAAAGGGATGACGTTCCGCGGTGAACAGGTGAAGATTGAGAAAGTGCTGGACGCGCAAAAACACGAGAGGCACCACCCGACGTATAAAATCCGACTGAACGGACGTTGGTATCGGTTCGCTCTGCACCGTGAAATCAAAGGCGACCTCGTTCAAGTTCACGTAACGAGGGACGCCCTCGGAGATATGTATATCACCCTGACAGAAGACTATACCGAAATTAAAATTGAACCCAAGACGGGTCAAGCTGAAGGGTTTGATTTTGGTATCAAAGCATTCTTGATCGGCAGTGATGGTCATAGATATACTTCTCCAATGTTCTACAAACAGAAAGCCAAGCAATTGGCAAACGCACAAAAGGCGTATTCTCGCAAGGTCAAAGGTTCTAAGAATCAGCAACGGTGCCGTCAGACTGTTGCGCGTATCCATAAGAAAACGGCGAACCAACGGACAGACCACCATTGGAAACTTGCGATAGAACTTTGTCGTAAGTTTGACATCCTGTTCTTTGAAGATCTCAACCTTAGCGGTATGAAACGCCTGTGGGGAAAGCAGGTCTCTGACCTTGCGTTTGGAGAGTTCTCTCAAAAACTCAAGTGGCAGGCGAAAAAACGGATACGTTCTGTGCTGAAGATTGATAAATGGACTCCTACGACAAAGTGCTGTTGTGTTTGTGATTACCATAATAAAGAATTAACCCTCGCAGATCGGGAATGGACGTGTCCAAGTTGCCAAACGCATCTTGACCGAGACCAAAATGCTGCGATAAATATTCTCAAGGAAGGGGTAGCTTCCTTTGGGTTAGGAGTTGTAAGACCTATTGTTTTGTTTAACAAGATCGTAGGCACCTCCGTTGAATCGAACCATCCGATTCTGAATTCCACAAATGCTTCTGCTTAATGATTGCAGAAGCCCAAGTCTTTAGACTTGGGTCTATCACAAGTCTAACAGAAATAGTATCGATGCGCAAGCACTTTTTAATGAAGTTCGCAAGCCAAAAGTTGTTGAAAAAAGTGCAGATCTCTGCTAACGTTAATATGGGCTTTTAACCAGCCTTAGACTCAAAAACAGAGGAGCAATCCATGAGAACAAATACCTTTCGAGAACTACTCAATGCTGACAAACCGACAGTCGGCACGCATATCCATACCACTTGGCCCTCCATCGTTGAGGCGATTGGACACACAGGGTTGTATGACTACGTTGAATTTGTAGGGGAATACGGTCCGTTTGATCTGCACGATTTGGATAACCTGTGTCGGGCGGCTGAACTGCACAACATCTCCACAATGATTAAGGTCGACCAAGAGCCACGAGGTTTCATCGCACAACGCGCGATCGGCTCTGGCTTCCAGAGCGTGCTTTACGCCGACTGCCAAAACGTTGAAGACGTGGAGGAATGTGTGCGCATTACGCGTGCAGATACCCCCGAAGATGGCGGTAGTTACGGCGTAGCAACCCGCCGATTTTCCTATATGGGTTACGGGGGAGGTCCAGAATACGTCCAAGCACTTCGCGATGTTGTCGTCGTTATCATGATAGAGAAAAAAGGGACTGTTGATAACATTGAAGAAGTGTTATCTGTTGAAGGCGTTGATATGATTCAGTGGGGTGGTTCGGATTATTCAATGAGTATCGGTATGATAGGCCAACGCGGTGCTCCGGAAATTCGTGAAGCACAAGACAAGGTGTTCAAGACCGCGATAAAAATGGGTGTCCCTCCGCGTGCCGAAATCGGGAGTGCTGATGATGCGAAGCACTATCTTGATATGGGGGTCCGGCATTTCTGCATCGGTACCGATATATCCATTCTCCATAGTTGGTGGCGGGAACAGGGTGATGGGTTACGGAAAGTGATCGAAGGCCATTAGGAAAAGGTGTCAAGGATAGAGGCGCGCTTAAGAAACGAGGTGTTTCCCAGAAAGCTTCGTTAGCGGCGCGCCTACAGCAAAAGTCCGGCTATGAAAGCATCGATTCCATCCGTGCCGCGACCCAGTCCACAGCAACATCAATCATCGCTTGTCCTTTTTCGACTGTCGCCAATTTTGCTTGATGATGATATTCTCGGTCGGATTTCGCCTGCCCTGCATCGGAGATAGTGAGTTTCGCGCTGTCGTAATCCACGCCGTTCCAATCAACGTTTTCTGCGAAAGCAGCGAGGGCAAATGCTGTCTCGAATTCCGCCGCGTGTCCAGGGCAGATCTCGGATTCCATCTGCGCCTTGACGAGTTCTTCATTGTACGCTTCCCAGTAGGAGTGAAATTCGATGTTGATACCGAGTTTTTCTCGGTAGCCATCTAACCGTTGATGCACTGGACCGGCATTTCCAGCATGCCCATTGACAATCAGAATGTTGTCAATGCCGTGCCGGCGCATACTATCAGCGACGTCATAAAGCACCTCACCAAAAACTTCCGGACGAAGTGTGAGCGTGCCTTTGTGATCCATCCAGTGTTCCGATACCCCGATTGCTAAAGGGGTTGTGACGATAACCTGCGGGAACAACTTCTCAGCTGCCAATTTGGAGACATACACTGCACTTTGCGTATCGTGATACATCGCCAAATGTTCGTTGTGTTGCTCTGTGCTCCCCGTTGGAATAATCGCTCCCTTGAGTGTGCCGGCATCAATCGCCTCGCGGACATATCGCCGTTGATTTTCCCAAAGTAGTACGGATTTGATTTCAGACATTGTCTAACCTCCATTATTGCAGTAGGACACCACACCTATCGAGTGTGCCTTGGACAGCCATGATTCCATTTTCCATCAATTCATGGTCCGGTGGTAGGTAGTCTTGCAGGCTCTCCCAGTCATATTCGTTCTGTTGCGTGTCCTTATTTTTAAACAGAATTTTAGTGCTGTAATCTCGGATTTCATTGAGCGTCCATTCATAGATATAGAAACCGAAAATGTCTACATGTAAGGCAACTCCGTTCCGTTTTTTCTCAAGATAGCTGCCCAAGACCACATCGAACCGTTCCCCAGTAAAAGCAACAAGATCTTTCTCAGCGGGTCCCAAAGAAATACCATCCCAATCAATCAGGTGCAGTTGGTTTTCAGTATCCAAAATAAGATTGCCCGGAGTCGGATCGCCGTGTGTAATCACAAAAGGTGTTTGCGATGCCACTGCTGAACGTCCTAATTCATCGTATCTATCCATTGTTTCTAAAATCGAAGATCGGTGGGCTGCGAGTGCGTCAAGCAACTGCTTCTGGTACGGATTCTGAGAAGGGACCTTTTTTGCAGAAGCCTCAAGTGCCATGTGGAGCTCATTCCGTAGCGGCAAATCATATTTTGCCGTGGAAAGGTGACTCGTCTCAATCTCATCTGTGCAAAGATGGATTGTCGCTAACAGGGCAGCCGTCTGACTGAGTTCTGCATCGGTGAAATCTTTTCCGACTTTCCACAAGTCCCAACGGCTTCTACCTTCAATAAAGGGGAACAGTGAGACGCGAAAATCGTGCCATGGGATACTCAATGTGCCGTCTAATGTTTCCAATGGAGCAACAACGCCAGATATGTTACATCGGTGCCGTAAGAGCGATGCCAACTGCAAGCAGATATTCGGCACAGAAGTAGACGCTTTGACAAAATACTTCTCACCGGTTTCAGACAATGCAATATAGCCGTAACTGTCCTCTCCTTCGGGCAAAAAAGTCATAGACTGCAATGGCAGTGCGTAAGCAGTCTTGAGGTGTTGCAGTAATTCCGATTTATCAAAAGCGTTGTCAACTTTCATAAGCAATGTGGTACTGGTAAATGGACTATTGCGTTCAGAAATCGTTATCTGAATTTCTCGAAATAACTATCAATTTCCGGTCTCAACTCAATGCCAGCCTGCTCAAAGGCATCCAACCAGATATCCACTTGTGTAAGATTTGCTTCGTTTAAATTACCGATTTGACAAACTTCTCTAATTTCTTCGGTTTCCAGAGGTTTATCCCGCATACAATCCTTAATTTTCTCTTTAATCATCGTCTGTCGTTGTAAGGACATTCGTCAATTCCTTTTTTCTTTCAGGTGGAATATCGTCTCAGAATACGCCGACCCTCGATTTTTTTCGGTCCGATTTAACACAGGTCGTTTGTGTTGATTGACGATGTGCATACCAGCTATTTCAGCGATAGTTGGATACATATTAAACTTATCGTTTGCAACAACGAAAACATCGTAATCATTAGCCAAAGATCGCTTGCAGTTTTTGAAAACCTCTGCCACACCGTGAATGTAGGATTCTCTTGCCTCGTGTCCCTTCCCTCTAAACAGAGGACCAATCTCTAATTCATCTAACCTCTTGAAACCAAAGAGATCATAGGCGTAGGCATGTTGCTCGTGGTAGTTGATAAGTCCAACATAGGGAGGACTTGTGAAGATACCCTTAATCCGCTGTTTCTGGGCGATCTCTGCAAATTGTGGACTTGCTTGTCTCAATATCGTGCAGATGTCAATAGTCCGCGAATCACCCGTTATGCAGTGTTGAAAGGTATCCGTTTTTAATTTACTGAACTTAACCCACCTTTCTATACTATCTCTGCTGTACCGATCCCACCAACTGAGGATTGAAAAGAGCGGTTTACAGACTTTGCCGTGCTTTCGACAATAGTAGGTTGTGGTTACAGGTTCCCGCAATGTGCCTAAATCTGCGTGTGTTGTAGCTCGACACGAACGGATGGTCCGACTTAGTATCAACATCAAGGCACTTTGTATTGAAGGATCTTCTATTCTTCTAATCAAACTATAGACGAAATCAATTTCGGCTCTAACTCCCGGAAGATACCACTGCTTCCTAAAGCGAGCGGAGTGGGTTGGCATCTGTGTGTCAATTTGATACTCGGCAACAAGTTCACGATACGTTTCTAAAAACGCCTCTTCCCTCTCAGCCCCGTACTGCTTCTGATTGATTTCACCTACTCTGACCTGACGTTTGAAAGACACTGGAAAATATTGATTATTAAAATCAACAAGCATTTCCGCAAGTTTAGATTCAAATTCGACTATCCCGGACGTAGCGACAAAATTTCTAAGTGCTGCCGTTATCTCCTGACTTTTCTCACACAAAGGGATGAAATTATATGTCGCCACTTTAGCATTGCCAATAAAAGCGTTAAACGCCGAAACATCAATACCAATTGCGTGTATGCCGAGTTCGTTCGCTTGGATTAAAGTAGTCCCACTCCCACAGAACGGATCAAGCACAATATCACCTGGTCGAAAATAGACATCCCGTTTAAAGTCGTCAGTATGCGAATCTAAAAAATAGGCTACCAGTTGTGGAATAAATTTGCCTTTATACGGATGCAACCGGTGGACATGCTTTGTTGTTTCCGCCTCCTTCACTTTTTCAAAGGATAGCGTCCAATTCAAGTCATCACCGATCTCATCTTTCCATCGTGTTTCACGATGGTTTAGACTGTAGTAATTTTCAAGGCTTTCCAAGGGGACCAACGTTAGACCGTTATCAACAACAGATTCAATCCTTCCATACTGGATTAAATAGGTGATATTTGCGGGTGTAACGTTTTTATTTAGATGTTTTGAAGCCCATTGACTTGCCTGTTTAAGTGTAAGAAGCATCTCTCGTATATTTATCCTCGTATAGGACACCTTTCTGATAGAAAATGAGTTTACGTCTACACGGTAGGTATTGCGGCAGATCCACTCAATCTGCTGAAGACGACTCCACTTTCTGAAGAACCACCTTGCTCTGGTTCTTCAACTCTAAAGTTTTAGAGATGTTTCCCATGTTAATCGCAATCTTGAATTGTTTGGTAGAGGTCGAAAATCGCCCCAAATATTCCCCCTCAGGAACATCTCCATAGTTTTCAACAAATTTGATCTGAATTTTTTGCCCTGTTGCAAACGTTGCTTCAAGCGTGTCCCCAAGTTCCCAACCGCGTTCGGTAAATGGAGCGATGTAAAGGTCAGTGACAGCATTGCCATGGTCGTCGATTTCGACAATCGTTCCAGAGAGCGATGTCGTTTGTCCGATCTCCGGTGCACTCGTTTTTTGACTGCATCCGATAAGAAGTGCTATGGTCATGAAAACGGCTATGAACACTAATTTCCAATAGTGTGAGCAGGATTGATAATAGAATTTCACTAGGGTGCATACCTCCATAAGTCTTTTAGAAACTGCCTTAAGTATAGTAGAAAGATAGGCAAATGTCAAGAGAAAGAAAAAGAGGGTTTCGCGGGAATTACATTTGACGTATAAGCGAATCTATGCTACTCTCTTTTTGGCACGGTTTCTTGTAAAACATGCGATAGTGATAGACCCCCGAATGAATTCGGGGGCTTCCGCAAAGTTATGCGAAAGCGTTTGTGGAATTCAGAATCGGACTGGCGGATTCAACGGAGGTGCCAACAATCCTGTTGAACAGAACTATTGGTCTTACAACTCCTAACCCAAAGGAAGCTACCCCTTCCTTAAGAATGTTTATCGCAGCGTTATGGTCCCTGTCAAGGTGCGTATGGCAACTTGGACACGTCCATGCACGGTCTGCTAATGTTAGGTCATCATTTTTATGTTCACAAACAGAACAGCACTTTGTGGTGGGTATCCATCTCCCAATCTTCAGCACGGAACGAATGCGTTTATGGGATTGGTGCTTAAGTTTCTGTATGAACGCACCGAAGGCGAGGTCAGAAACTTGTTTACCCCAAAGTTTTTTCATACCGCGAAGGTTCAAATCTTCAAAGAACAGAATATCAAACTTACGACAGAGTTGTATAGCAAGTTTCCAATGGTGATCTATTCTTCGGTTCGCAGTCTTCTTATGGATACGCGCAACGGTCTTGCGTTGGCGTTTTTGGTTGTTAGACCCTTTGACCTTGCGGGAATATACTTTCTGTGCTTCTGCCAATGTCTTGGCATTGTGTTTGTAGAACATGGGAGAAACGTATGGTTTACCATCACTACCAGTCAGGAAGTCTTTGATACCAAAGTCGAACCCTTCAGCTTTACCTGTCTTGGGTTCATATTTGACTTCCGAGTAATCTTCTGTGACGGTGATATACACGTCTCCGAGTGCGTCCCTTGTCACGTGAACTTGCTTGATTTCACCTTTGATTTCACGGTGCAAGGCGAAACGATACCAACGACCATTGAGACGAATACGATACGTCGGGTGATTTCTTTCGTTCTTCTGCTTATCTAATACTTTCTCTATCTTGACCTGTTCACCTCTAAACGTCATACCTTTATGTTTCTTACAGGACTTGAATTGCGGGTGACCTCTGCCTAATGTTTTCATTTCACGGAAACTTTGTGCCAGACGCTTGAGGACATTCTGTAAGGCCCACGAGTAGGGGATATTCCAATGCTTATACTTCTCAAGTTTCTTGAGTTTCGTCAAGTGCTTAGACATTTTCGAGTATGAAAGCCCCTTACCATAACGACGGTAATATCGCATGCACAGAGCAAGGAAGTGGTTCTTGACAACACCACAGATATTGCACTCGTCGTGCAAGTGATGCAAAGACTTATCCTGAAAAAGTTTATGGTTCGTGTTTCGCATTGGTTTTTCACAGTATCACAATTTTAACCCCTTTCCAGTAGGTAGGCAGACACGCCACCTTGCGGTGACGCTGGAAATGTCTGCCACTGTGATACTATGATTATACTACATTTTAGACCAAATGTCAAATGTATTTTTCGGTGTTTGGTCTTTTCCAACAAGGCGGTGTCTATATCCCCCGAATGAATTCAGGGGTTTTGACACCGAAATACGATAAAGTAATATAGGACTTACGCAGTTGACCCGTTTTCGCGCGGTCTTTGGTTCGTAGTAGCGCAATTCATTGCGCTTTCTTCGGGAATATCCGCTCAATTTTGGCATGGAAGCCAATTTTGCGTAAGTCCTGGTAATATTAATTGCAATCGGAGGATTGCTTGTACAACAAAGTCGCCTCAATTTAACAATTGAGGGATTGGAGATGAATATGTCTAAAAAATTGAATTTTTATAGCAAGTTTTCAAATCGTGTGAGTTCCATCAAAATCGTTCTCCTGTTATTCGGGATCCTGTTAAGCCTATCGGGTTGTGAAAAGATAACACCACCGATGTTACCAGAAGTCAGTACCCCAGATACGGAACCACTCACAGTGATGACCTACAATGTTTACGTTGGGAGCAGTGCAGAACCGCTTCTGTCTGTAGAAAACTTGATACAAGTACCGCAAGAAGTTGCTACCATGTACAACAACGTGATTGCCTCTGATTTTCCGGGGCGCGCTGCGGCAATTGCCAAGTCTATAAAGATGTATCAACCACATCTCATCGGTTTACAAGAGATTTCACTCATTCGCACACAAAGCCCGGGCAATTCTATTACAGAAAGAACTCCTGATGCTGAAGAGGTCGTCTTAGATTTTCTCCAAATTTTGATGGGCGCGCTTCAAGCAGAAGGCTTAGATTATCAAGTCGCTGCCCAAGTCGAAAACCTTGATGTGGAAATGCCGATGTTTACGGATGCTGGAATTGTTGATGTTCGTTTAACTGATTTTGATGTGCTGCTGGCGCGTGGTGGTGTTACGATATCACGTCCTATGAGCGCGAACTACGCAAATGCCCTTACAATCGAAATGCTCGGTCTTGAAGTAAAAAGGGGTTACGCTGCTGTAGATGCCACCGTTTCTGGTGTCACTTACCGCGTTGTCAATACACACTTGGAGGCATTCGCGGAGGAAAACCGGGTTGCACAAATGCAGGAATTGGTAGATAGCCTCAGCGACGAAACTCTGCCGATTATCCTGTTAGGGGATTTCAATACGAGGGCACCCGACGGTACCGCTTATCAACTTTTACTCTCTGCGGGGTATGTTGACCTTTGGCAGGTGGATTCCGAGGGAATTGGTAATACTTGTTGCCAAGACGATGACATCTTAAATGAGGTGAGTGATCATTCTGTACGGATTGATCAGATTTTTGCGAGAAATATTGAACTCCCCACGCAGATTCTGACTCACACCATAGGAGATACACCAGCGGAACGGTTGCCTTCTGGGTTGTGGCCCTCCGACCACGCAGGGGTCGTCGCCCATCTCGCATTTGAGTAGCGAAAACTGGTTTCGTTCCTTAAAAAAGTAAAGTGCGCTGTGACAAAGTTTGGAAATCTGTCGCAGCGCACTTTCCATTTAATCGGACACGTTTCTACTCGAAAACTTCAAGTTTGCCATCTTTAACAATCAGAACAACTGCGTCATAAATAGCGTCTCCGCTGGAATCAAAAGAGAACTTACCCAAAACGGTGTCAAAATCTTTAATCTCAGCCAGCGTAGCAGCAATAGCTTTTGAATCCGTTGATTGGGCGTTCCTGATTGCCTCCGCGAGGATATAAACAGCGGCATACGGTTGTGCAGCCCAAACGCTGGGTTCCATGCCGTATCTCGCGGTGTAGTTCTGAACAAAAGTCTGATTTCCGGGGGTGTCCGCTGTGCTAACCCAACTTGTAAAAGTAATCGCACCCTCAGCGGCATCCCCCGCACTTTGGATCTCATCTACAGATAAGACGTGACTAATAATGGGAATATCAGCAGGAATCCCCAGTTCGCGTCCTTGGGTGAGAATCCTAATAACCTCTATTTGTTGCGCAGAGAGGAAAATTGCATCTGGCTCCAATTCTTTTATCCGGGTTAATTGGACGGAAAAGTCAGTATCACCCGTTTCAAAAGTCTCCGTGGTCAGCACTTCAATACCGTTATCAGCAAAGACTTTCCTATGCACTTCATCACTAACTCGAGAAGCGAAATCAACTGAATCTGCTATCGTCACTACCCGCTGATAGCCGAGTTTCTCATGTGTCACCCTGATCCCTTCAGGAATTAGGTCATCTGTAGAGTGACTCGCTCGGAATATAAAGTCACCGATCGCAGTTAAGCCAGAGGCGATGACGACTGGACTAAACGCCACGACCTCGTTTTCCTGCGCAATCGGAAAAACAGACTTGGCAACGTGCGATGTCCAGACACCGAGGATCACAGGTACTTTGTCTTGATGGATCAACTTATTGAAAGCCGTGATGGCACCTTCTACAGTGCTCATATCGTCCTCAGTGATGAACTTGAGGGTTGCGCCACCGAGCAGTTGCGAGGCGTTAATTTCCTCAAGTGCCATGTTAAAACTATTTTCCATCACCAAGGCGCCCGGACCAAATTCACCTGGGCCCAAGTCCCCTGTCTGGGGCAAGACGACTCCAATGGAAATTTCCTCGCCAGGACCTTCCATCTGCGTGGCAGGTTGGACAACTTGCTGTATTCGTTCACAGCCAATCAAACTCGCAACCAATGCAGTCATAGCGAATACAAACGTAAAAATTCTACTCTTTTTAACCTTCATCTTGATTCTCCGTATTTGTGAGGACTTTAAAAGAGTACGAGTTCTCGTCGACATGAGAACTCGTACGTTGTTTGAATAGTCTGTTTCTAACACGTTGGCTACTCAGGTGCCGCCTCAATTATATTAGCCTGTGGCATTCCATTAAGAATTTGCCTTATGCCGACACTTTTAACCGAATTGCGGTTCTCATCGAAACGAGAGATAGTTGTAGCCCCTTCGTAGTTTGTGATCGCAGCGACTGCATCCCGAATTGCCATCGGATCTGTTGACTCCGTTGCCTCAATTGCCATTGCCAAAATTTTCATGGCATCATAGCCCGTCGCAGCAATGCCATCAACAGGACCAAATGCCGCCTCATAAGCAGAAATAAATTCTACAGCATCCGGATCCAAATTGGTACAATAGAAAGAATTGTCAAGAGGCGCGTTATCCTCTAAAACCTCAAACATCAATGGATCATCCCACCCATCACTGCCAATAAAAATGGATTCAATCCCCATGTCCCTCGCCTGTTTCATTATCCGTGGGTTCGCTCGTGGGAAACTGGCAAGGAGCAGAACATCCGGGGCTGCGGCTTGAATTGTCGTGAGTTGGGCATCAAACATCATCGTATCGTCGCTTTCATAAACTTCCTTAGCGACAATACTACCGCCGAGTTTCTGGAAATTCGACTCAAAAGATTCGACAAAACCCTCAGAATACACATCCTTATTCTTCCAAATCATTCCAGCGGTTTTCTTACCAAGTTGATTTACAACAACTTTTGCCAATAGTTTTGCTTGCAACACATTTGAACCTGCAATGAGAAACATAAAATCGTTAGGGTCCGTTTCCGCTGCTGTCACCTCTGCCCTTGTTGCCCCCAAAAGGACAGGAATATTGATAACTGGTCCAACTTTCACAGCATGGCTTGAAAACAGGGGACCCAATATAGCGACAACACCTTCATCAGCCAATTCTGTTGCAGATTCAACGACGGTTTCCGTGAGTTCCTGCTTGTAGATGAGTTCTACCTGCATGCCAAGGACACCCCCAGCTGCGTTGATTTCAGCTTGGGCAAGTTTCGCACCGCTGCCAAAACTGATGTAATTTGGCTGCGGATGAATCAGTCCCACTTTCAGTGTGGGCATCGTGTCGGTATCAGGCGGAGTGACCATCTCATCGGTCATCCCCATATCACGCATCCGTTCACATCCAAACAGCAAAGCGATTGAGAGTGAAAGCAATACGCATAGCATTAACCTAAAAATTTTAACGTTCATGGAATTCTCCTTTCCAGTAAAAAGCATAATTAAAGATGAGGGGGTTCATAAATCATTGCAACTGTAATAGTATCAATCAATGCCTTGATTCACAAGAAGCGTACGGTGGGATCCCTTTGTTGCACAATACGAAATTCCGCGAATAATGAACCACCCTCATCTCACTAATAAACTTTGCGACTACGTCTTAATTTGGGTAGGGATAGACTGTTCCATCTTCACCTCGGACCACGACAGCACTATTGTTAGACTCGCGCTTCTGCCCATTATCATTTGTCTTGAAATGAGAAATGACTGTCGCACCCTCATAGTCCGTGATGTCAGCAATCGCATCGCGAACCGCTACCGGATCTGTTGATTGTGCATTCTCAATTCCTTGGGCAAGTAACCGCACCGCATCGTAGCCACCTGCGGCAACACCACCAGCAGATGTTCCAGGGAACATAGCCTCGAATGCCGAAACAAATTCGACCGCCTGGGTCCGATGGAAGTTGCTACAGTGGTAGGAATCTGCGAGCAGGGACTTATCCTCTATCATTGCGTGCAGTGGTGCAACATCCCAACCGTCGCTGCCGATAAAGGTAGCTGTAATACCCATCGCCCTCGCTTGTTCCATGATAAGGGGGACCTCTGGCGGGAAACTGGCGAGAAAGAGGACATCCGGATTCACTGCTTTGATCCTCTCAAGTTGCGCGTCAAACATTGTATCCCCTGGCTCATAGACCTCCTCGGCAACAATACTGCCACCGAGTTGCACAAAATTGGCACTGAATTCTTCAACAAAACCCCCGGAATAGACGTCCTGATTCTGCCAAATCATTGCGGCTGTTTTCGCGCTGAGTTCGTCCACTGCAAAATTTGCCATCAGTTCTGCTTGCAACGCATTAGAAGCCCCAACGATAAAAATGAAATCACCGGTTTCTGTCACATCTTTACCTGTCGCCCCCGCAAGTACTGGAATAGTGGCAACGGGACCGACCTTCACAGCATGGCTTGAAAACAGGGGACCTATAATCGCTACAACGTCTCCCATCTCAGCAAAGTCCATTGCAGTCTGAACAACTGTATCAGCGGTCTCCTCTTTAATGACAAATTCCAGCTGCTTTCCGAGAACCCCACCAGCTGCGTTGATCTGTTGCTGGGCAAGTTCAGCTCCTTGGGTGAAATCAATATAATCCGAGTGGCGAATTAAACCTACTTTAAGCGTGGGCATAGTATCGGTATCAGACGGAGCGACCATTTCATCGGTCATCCCCATATCGCGCATCCGTTCACATCCAGACAGCAACGCTACTGAGAGTGAAAGCAATACGCATATCACCAACCTAAAAACTTTCACGTTCATAAATATCTCCTTGATATTGTAATATGCACAGACCGTGTGTTTGTTAACTTCATCAAGTTCTATTACAAATGCTCTCGAAAGCATCAATATATACTTCAATAAGGTTTAAAAGGTTGAAGTAGTAACACCTATGTTTACGATATAAGATAAGACAGGTTTCAGTGAAAAATCAATTCCGCGCCTCAGGCGTAACCGTCAGCTTTACCTGTTCCCCATCTCGTATAACAATGACCTCGACCGGTTCCCCAATTTTCACAGCATCAAGTGCATAGGTGTAGTCGTAGATGTTAGCGATTTTCTGTCCGCCAAATTCCACGATAACATCACCCCCTTTCAAACCGGCTTTATCGGCGGGACCACCGGCGCGAACCCCGGAGAGTTTAACACCAGTGCCTTCCGTCGTATAGTCAGGAATTGTGCCAAGATACGCACGCAATGTATCGCGACTCCCACCTTCTGACTCGCCCCGTTCGACCTGGACATATTCCGGACGCTCAGGGGTGCTGATCACATCCAAAACAATGCCGTGTGCCAAGCGTGATATCCGTTCTATGCCGGTATAGTTCAGTGTCTCTGGGTCATCCGTTGGACGATTGTAGTCTTCGTGTCCACCGGTGAAGAAGCTGAGCACCGGCACCTCTTTCGGATAGAAAGCGGTCACGTCCGTTGGCAGATACGGATCGGTTTGTAAAGTTAGGTTGAAACCGATGGGAACATTTCGCTTTTCTATGAGTTTCATCCACACAGATGACGAACCGACACCTTGCAAAACGAGTTTGTTTTCACGGAGTCGTCCCACCATATCAAAATTGACGTATGCCACTACTTTCTCTAAAGGGACAACGGGATGGTTGACAAAGTGGGTGGACCCGATAAGTCCAAGTTCCTCTCCTGACCAGAGTGCGAAGATAACGCCTCTGTTAAATTTTTCAGGGTGTTCTTGGAATGCTTCACTGAGTGTCGCCGCCAATTCTAAAACGACAGCGGTGCCGGAGGCATTATCATCTGCACCGTTATGAATCTGTCCCTCCTCACCCTTCCGAGCCAATGAACCGATTTCACCGTAGCCGATATGATCATAGTGCGCACCGATAACGATGTACTCGGTGTCATCTGTTAATTGCGGTGGTAGGAGAAGTGCGATGACATTCTGATCGGTTTTCTTAACTTTCTCAACCGAAACGACAATTTTAATCTTGACATCGGGTAACGGAAACTGTCCAAGGAAATGTGGATTCTCCACATCAAGTCCGGACTGGACTGCTTTCAGATCCTTGCCAGATGGTGCAAAGAGTGCCTTCACGACGGTATCACTTATTGATGCAGCGACAATCCCAGAATCAGCAAGGCTACTATCGAAGTCAAGCGGAATCAACTTACCCGCGTTGGGGGAGTTCGGACCCGCGACGACGAGAAACGCTTTTGCGCCGTGTTCCCGTGCTTGCATCGCCTTGTATCGGAGCCCAGCATATCTATTGAGTTGCTGGCGACGTTCGGGTTCAACCTCTTCAGGAACATAACGGAGGGCAACGACAATTTTGTCCTTCACATCTAACCCCGCATAAGCGTCATACCCTTCACCTAACTCGCCGGGGACGGTTAACCCATACCCAACAAAGACTACTTCACCTTCAACGATACCGTTACGAGAGAAAGAGAGCGGCTGAAAATCTTGCTCCACGCTGAATTCTAACTCTTGTTCGGCACCATGCATCTGACGTGTGATGTGGAACCGGTTTTCCTCAGATATGATCTGTCTACCCGCAGTGAATTCAAAGGTTTGGAAGTAACTCGCTTCATCACCGGTAGGCTTGAGACTAAGTTCCTCAAATTGGGTAGCAATATGCTCCGCTGCGCGTTTCGCGCCTTCTGAACCGGTCATTCTACCTTCAAGGGCATCGTCGGCAAGAAATTCAATATGTTGACGGATACTCGTTTTTTTAGAGGATTCGGAGTCGGAAACCGTTCGGACCGGATGCACGGGTGAATTGTGACTCCTTGGTGCCGATGTAACTGCCTTCAGGGCAGCTTCGTGATTCCAGTCGGCGAGGTAGAGTTGCGAAACCTCTTGACTGTTCCTATTCGAGGTCCAGCACAAGCGATTACCATCTGGTGAAAAGACAGGTAGCCCATCAAACCCATCAGTTGTGGTAACACGGACGGGTTCATGTCTACCTCTCCCATCGACGAGATATAGCTCAAAATTAGAGAATCCAAGCTTGTTGGAAGCAAAGATAACGTATGCCCCGCTCGGATGGAAGTAAGGTGCCCAAGACATGCTATCGAAATCGGTGAGTCGCCGTACACTTGAGCCATCTATCCGCATTGTGTAGATGTCGGCTTCGCTGCCGTCAGGCGTGAAGTGTCGCCAAACGATATGCTGCCCATCGGGTGTAAAGAATGGACCACCATCGTAGCCCGGAGCGTCCGTTAATTGAATTTGATCGGATCCGTCGGCGTTCATGATATAAATTTCGCCGAAATAGGCGGGATCGACTTCCAGTTGCTTCAGGTCCTTTGGGGAGAGTTGACTTTTGGGATATGCATTCCGTAGCGAACAGAAAACGATACGTTTGCCATCAGGTGAATATGAGGCTTCAGCATCATAGCCGGGCGCGTTTGTCAGTTGTTTGAGGTTACGACTGTCTCGGTTTGCCGAGAAGATGTCCATCTTTTCATCGTAATCCCAGCTGTAGCGTCTTTCTTTGCCCGATGCCCGGAATTTCAGTTCCTCTTCCTGTTTTGCTTTCGCAAAAGCATCGTGGTGGGTCGACGCGTAAAGCACTTCATCGGTCCCTGGACGGAAAAAGGCGCAAGTTGTCTTTCCTATACCGGGTGAGACGCGGTGCGTATCGCCTGTCAGTAGGTCTAAAAGATAGATTTGATAGAACGGATTATCCGATTCGCGTTCACTTTGGAAGATGAGCGCGTTGCCGTCTTCCGAGAAATACCCCTCACCGCCACGCTTTCCGTCATAAGTGAGTTGTCGGATATTGCTGAGGAATTGGAACTCGTCAGCAGGATTTGCGTCTGTTCCATCTGGCGGCGCGTGCTGTGCCACGACATCGCCCGTTAGAAAGACAGCAAAGCACATTGTGTAGAACAGACCCATCAATTTGATGCAACGCATCTCAACTCCTCCCACTTTCAGTACAACTTTCTAATGAACGTGCGATAAATCGCACTACTACAAACGGGGTGATGCTATAGGTATTGCGCTGCTTTCTGTTTGAGGAACGCGAGTCCATCTATCGCGAGGCTCTCGGCACTTGGTGCGATGTCGCGCCAGATGCAGGTCGCAGCGGCGATTTCCTTGACTGCCGGTGTAAATGATTCAATCACGAGCCATCTGTCGTAGTTCACCTTAGCGAGCGCGCCGAACACACCGTCCCAATCTACAAGTCCCGTGCCCGGAGTCCCGCGATCGTTTTCACAGCAGTGAACGTGATGCAAAAAATCGCCGGTCGCGATGATAGCGTCTGCTTGATTTTTTTCCTCAATGTTCATGTGGAATGTGTCCAGATGCACCTTGAAGTATGGACTATCTACTGCTTCACAAAGTTTAACAGCATCTTCGGCAATGTTGATGAAATAGGTTTCGAACCGGTTGAGCGGTTCACTGGCGAGCGTAACACCGTATTTTCCACCGAATTCGCAAACATCTTGCAAACCTTCAACACACCAGTTCCACTCCTGTTCGTTTCTACCGCGTCCAACGAGTTTACCAACAGCACTATACATTGGCCCAACGAGCGTATCGGCACCCAATTCTGCAACAATTTCACAGCAACGCTTGAGATAGGTTCTCCCATTTTCTCGAATCGCAGGATCCTCGTCGATTGGATTTCTATCCCCTGCCATGATATTACACCCGATGGGTTCTAAGCCGGTATCCTTCAGTAATGCTTGGGTGTAAGGGATGTCCACCGTATCTGGGTCAAAGATAGGGATTTCGACACCATCAAACCCCATTTCAGCGACTTTAGGAATCAGGTCTGCAGTTTCTCTGTCAAACTTATCCGCCCAGAGTAATAAATTTACACCAAACTTTGGCATTCTGCGTTATTCTCCTTATAACATGGACTTATATGGACTATTTTTTGCAGTTTAGCATAAATTGTAGAGCGTTTCAACTTTTTTATGGGGTCGATAAGGTTTATTCAGTTCTTGGCGATTTATTTTTAAAGATGGCATATCTATTAGGAATCACTGGATTTAAATAGATATTTGGGTGCTAACGCTGTTAGCGACACACCGCGGGCAACCAAAAGCAGTGTTAACGCGCCCCATAGCCCATGATTCCCAAAAGGCATCAACAGATAGACTGCGCTTAAATAGATCAGTGTTGACACAATTGCAGAATTCCGTAATGCTCTTGAAGCAGTCGCTCCGAGAAAAATTCCGTCCCAAATGTAGGCAGCGACGTTAATTACAGGTGCGATGATTACCCAAATAAGATAAACTTCTGCCTGTTCGACAAGCGACATCTGGTCTGTAAAAACGGACAGCAATCGCTTCCCAAAGAACACAAAGGTTAGCATAATCACACCTCCGAACAGAAATGCCCAGAGGAAGATTAGACGCGTTGTCCGTTTCAGGTTTTGTAGGTCATGTGCGCCCTTGTACCTGCCGATCAAGCTTTCTGCAGCAAACGCAAGACCATCAATCGCAAACGACAGAATATAGATAAATTGCAGCAAGATCGTGTTAATCGCGAGAAGTGTATCACTCAAAGCAGCGGATTTCGCTGTGAAAACGGCGTGACTAAACACAAGGCAACAGGTCCTGATGAAGATGTCGCCACTGATACTCAGGAATCGCTTTAACTTGGACAGCAACAGAACCTCCCTGATATTCCACCCTGTCAAGATGCTTCTGTAGCGTCTGAAAAAAAGCAGAATTGCCAAAAGCAACCCGATATACTGTGCAATGACAGTTGCTAAAGCGACCCCCTCTACTTTCATACCGAGCAGCTGCACAAATACCAGATTTAAGACGATATTGACGAAGTTCACCACAATCGTCAATAGCATCGGGTAATGTGCATTCTGTAAACCTAAAAAAACACCGTGTAGGGCGTGTAGGCACAATGTCGCGGGGGCAGCATAGATGCGGATGTGATAATAGGCACGGGCAAGATGTTCTACTTCAGGACTGGTATTGATGAGTAGAAAACTAATATCGGCAAGTTGCCACTGGAAGATAAAGAGTAACAGGCTCCCTATGATGCCGATGCATGTTGCTCTCAAAAGTAAGCGTCCACATTCCGGCGTGTCGTTTTCCCCGAAGGCTTGCGCTGTCAATCCTGTCGTTGCCATTCGGAGAAACCCAAACCCCCAATAGATAAAACTGAACATAACACCACCGATGCCGACCGCACCGAGGTAATGTTCGGATTCTAACCGCCCCATTAAAGCAGTATCCACAGCACCTAAAAGAGGGATGGAAAAATTGCTAATGATATTGGGGAGTGCAAGTCGATAGAGCTGCTTATTGATTTCTTGAGGGTTATGCATAGAGAATTCCGTTCTATTTCTGTCCTATAATTTACCATGAATTAAGATGAAAGGCAAACGACATTTTGTATGTATGAGATTGTAACATGAGTGTTCGCGCGTTGTGTACTTTACGGACAATAAATGCATTCCAAAAAACAAAGAAAAATTATCTACAATGCAACAGAGTAACAAATTCTGCCCTACACGCGGCAGGATTTATGTTTGCTTTGCATTTTTCTTTGTAATTTCACGAGAAATTGAGTATACTATTTAACTAATGAAAGACTGGTGTTATGAGTTTGCTGCCAAATCAATCGGATTCTGTGTATCTCGACTGCCGCGCTCGGTGACATTGGCTATGGGTGGATGGTTGGGTGCCCTTGTATTCTGGTTGGCACCACAGCACAGGGAGTTGGCATGTGAACACTTACGGTGCAGCTTGACGTTTCCAGATGAACGCCGAATCAAAGCAGTGGCAAAACAGTGCTTTGAAAACTTAGGCAAGACTGTGGTAGAGTTCATGCAGTTCCCACGCTTGGATAGTAAGCAGATTCAACGATATGTCACTTTTGAAGGAATCGAGCATGTACAGCAAGCCCTTGCGTTTGGAAAAGGGGCAATCATTTTAACGGGGCATTTTGGGAATTGGGAACTTCTGGCTGCCAGCATTTCTGCTACAGTTGCTCCGCTCACACCCATCGTTCGTGAATTGCGTTCCCCCCGTTTAAACACATTAGTCTCCAGTTACCGGGAGAAGGCGGGGTATGTGACTATCAACAGAGATACAGGAGTACGCCATGCGCTTCGATGTCTCAAACGTAATGAACTGCTCGGTATTGTCGCCGATGTAGACACAGCCGTAAACGGTGTTTTTGTCGATTTTTTCGGTAGGCATGCCTATACACCCTATAGTCCAGTTGCTATTGCGCTCAAAACAGGTGCGGCGATACTACCAACGTTCATTATCCGTCAACCAGACGGTTCACACCACGCAATTATCGAACCACCTTTAGCGTTGAAACGGACACATGCGAAAGAGAAAGATCTTGTTGTTAACACGCAGAAATTCACAAAAATTATTGAATCATACATCCGACGATATCCCACGCAGTGGATTTGGATGCATCGTCGGTGGAAGACGCAACCATAGTAGAATTGTTACACCATTGTATCTCTGTCTGTTACTCTGCGTAATTTGTTGTAAAAATACAGAGACACCCGTTGGGGCAACTGATGAACCGGTAGAAACGGTCCCAACACAGAAAGTGGATGGGTTTTCTACACAACACACCGAAGCAGGTGTTGTCAAATGGACGCTTGTCGGAGATACCTCAACGTTTCACGGAAGTTACATTGAAGTGCAAAATCCGACCGTTCAGATTTTCGAGGACGGTGTTGTTTCTATCACCTTGAATAGCCAAAAGGGTAAGCAGTTCCTCACGGGAAGCGAGAGAGACAACCTTCATCTCTCAGGGAATGTCGTTGGTGTCAGTATAAATGGCACTTTATACAGCGAGATCCTCCATTGGCAGAACCTTGCGGGTAGGTTGTATGCTCCCGCCGAAGTCACACTCGTACGTGGAGATTCCACATGGGTCGGAACGGAAATGTACTCAAATCCGACGCTCAAAACCGTGAAAATGAAAAACAATCAATTCAAACTTCACTCAAAAGATGAGAAAACACATGAATACCATCAAACGCCAATTGAACCAGAGTAGGTACAAACACAGATTCCAGTTTCGCAATTTTTGCGCGTACGCCGGTTTTCTAACTCTTCTTGTCTGTCTTATCTCCCTAACGCTCGGTGCAGAGGAAACAGAAACAGAGGAACGGCCTTCATCCACCGACACTGCGGAAATTCAGACGACAGAGGATACTATAGAGCAGAATGGCACTGCTGAAAATACGGATGCTACACCAGCAGTGACGAAAGAAATAATCACCGGTACATCGAAAAGGATGGAGAGCTATGAGCAGAAAGGGATAACGATTCTTATTGACGAAGCCAAGACGGTCCGACGTAACGAGCAAGGAATTGAAATCGGGTTTCTCAACGCTGATAAAATCACCCTCAAGCGCGACTTAGAATCTGGAGTGACAAAAGAAATCGTCGCTGAGGGTAATGTAGAAATCCGGGATCAAGATATCTTTGCTACCTGTGACCATGCTATCATGGACAACCTGACAAGTACTATTATCCTTAGAGATAACGTCGTCGTTTTACAAAACCAGGATCGGCTCGAAACCAAATTCTTCACTTTCAATCGGGTAACCGGAAAACAGACTGCTGAAGGTGACGTTAAATTTAAGGTTACCGTTACACAAGCATCACCAGTAGATTCAGAGGCAGATGAGAACACGGAAAACGGCACAGACACTGGGGAAGAACAAACTTCTCCAACTGCCCCTGAGGAGACAGGAGATCAGCCCCAAAATGACGCAGACGCTGAAACTGATAATACTGAGGGTGACGCGGAAAATAAACCCGATGCGGATGCTGAAAACTCTGAAGATACGGATCCGGAAGAAGAAGCTGATACAGACACCGGAAACCCTGATGACGCGGATCCAAACACTGAAACGGAAGAATCTGGGAGTAATTAAGGCAAGTGTGTAATTCGAAGGCTGCCTGCTTCTCGAAAACTTTTTTGTCAACGCCTCGCAGGATGGATGCGTTACGTAAGTCTTACAGTGCTATAATTCTCATTAGTTTTCTTCTGATGAGACGGAAAACGTAACCATCCTTGAGGGAGAAAAATATAATAAAACCAAATTGTACCATAATCAAAGCACAATTTGCCTTTCCTTTACATTAAATGGATTGACCTAACAGGTTAATCATAACGAGGCAACAGATTAAAAAATCGTGGTAATAGAACTACAAGCACACAGACTCGTAAAACGTTATACGCGGCGCGGTCCCATAGTCGTTAACGAGGTGAGTCTATCAGTACAGCAAGGCGAAATCGTCGGTCTGCTCGGTCCCAACGGTGCCGGAAAATCAACGACATTTTACATGATGGTAGGACTGATTCGCCCAAATGCAGGTAGAATTACGTACGCCGATAAGGACATTACCTTCTATCCGATGTATAAGCGTGCGAGACTTGGCATCGGTTACCTCGCACAAGAAACATCGATTTTTCGTAAACTGACGGTTCAACAGAACATTGAGGCAATCCTTGAGGTACAAGGGGTGCCAAAATCAGAACGGGAACCTCGCATCCGCGAGTTGACAGACGAACTCGGCATTTCAAATCTGTTACCACGCAAGGCATATACACTTTCAGGGGGTGAGTGTCGCCGAGCGGAGATAGCACGCGCCCTTGCGGCACAACCTAATTTCATTCTGCTCGATGAACCGCTCTCTGGAATAGATCCGATTGCTGTTGCTGATATCAAGCAGCTCATTGCGCACTTACGCGACCGCAACTTAGGTGTGCTCATCACAGATCATAATGCCGCTGAAACACTTGATATTGTTGACAGGGCATATATTATTGTTGATGGAAAAATTACGCTCGCCGGAACGCCCACAGAACTCATCAACAGCGAGACTGCGAGAGACCTCTATTTTGGACACAATTTCTCCTATAGGGTAGGGTAGCAACGCTTTAGTGGGTTTTCTTGCCAAACTCAAAAGCAAAGCAGACAGGCTTGGCATAAAGATCGTAGAGGCACCCCAGTTTTTCGCCTCAAGCAAGACGTGTAGCCACTGTGGACAGAAGAAAGAAGATTTATCGTTAGCAGAGAGGCAGTATCATTGCCAAAGTTGCGGTTTTACAGAAGATCGTGATGTCAACGCTGCTATGAACCTAAGAACCCTCGCCTGCGGTTCGCTGGGAGAGGCTAAACGCCTGATGGAGTCCGTGTAAGACCTCGTTTGGGGGCAGTGGACGTTGAAACAGGAACACTAAAACAAGATATATCCGCTTTTGTGTAGATATATCAAGTTTTGAAGGAACAGACTTGATGAAATGTACAGAGCGCAACTTACCCAAGCACCCCAATTAACACAGAAAACGTCCATTACACCGAGGTTACAACAGGCACTTAAAGTGCTAAATATGCCGCTGCAGGAACTGACGCAATTCATCAGCCAAGAACTGGAGCAGAACCCCTTCTTAGAACTCGAGGAAGAGGACAAGGCAGCACTTCCTACCGAAGAATCAGATTCAGTGCCCGAATGGAATGAACCAGAAGAAAACCTTGATCGGGAAGATAGCACTATTGATATTGATTGGGAAACAGCTTTTGAAGACCGTGTGTCCGTCAGTGAACGGCTAAATTCCAGATACTCGGATGCTGACGAACTACAATCAGATCTGGTGCATGAACGCTCGCTGCACGAGCATCTTGCTGAACAATTGGCACTCGCATCACCCGAAATTATAGTTTCAGAAACAGAATGCGCCATCGCAGAGCAAATTCTCGGAAATCTCAACGATGATGGACAATTAGAACTCAAACTGTTTCAAATTCCGTGTGAATTCCTGCCAGAATTGGATGAAGGAATCCTTTCAACAGAACTGCACATTTTTATTGAAAAAAATTTACAAGCAGCAACGGGCGACCGTGATATTCAATTTTCAAAAACTGCTACAATTGTTGGGGCAGATATGCTGCCTCCTTCCACAGAAAATGGAAGCGTGCCTGCAAATCGCGCATGGAAAATCAACGACAAAGACAACAAAAAGATCTATACTATACTATACGAATGTATACCAGACAGCCATAAGACAGAACTTAACTTTTGCCAACTTACATTGGATGATATTGCCGAAACCATTGGCTGTGATACATCACTTGTTGAAACTGTACTCCGTAAGATACAAGATAATTTTGAACCGCTTGGGATAGCACATCAAGATGTAAGAGAGGCATTGCTTATACAGATTCGCAATTATAAACCGGAAGACGGGACGGATGCGGAGCACGACTCACAGAGTACTGAGATGAGTCCTAAGGGGAAGGACAGTTCAACATCGTCGGCAGCATATAAAACACAGTGTGCGGATTCTCGATATAAAAATATCCCCGTGCAATGCCTTGCCCAAGAAATCATCGAAAATCACTTCGACACTTTTCTGAATCAGCAATGGGCTTGCATCGCGGGGGCACTGAAAGTTGACATCACAGCGATTGATACAGCGGCTAAGTGGATAGGAAAGCTATCACCGCACCCGGGTCGCTACTTTACAGATCCTACGACTCGATCGCTCAAGAAATCCTCCTTCACAGAAATCATTACACCAGACGTGGAGATACAATACCTTAATGGAAAATATCAAGCTATCTCTGTAGACAATCACATACCACGCTTACAGATGAATCCTTACTATGTAAATCTGATGCGAAATCACCAAGGCACCTTAGATGCTGAAGCAAAAGAATGGATAGAAAAACGGTATCGTGATGCGACCAATTTGCTCAGTAGCCTCGCGCAGCGAGGCAGTACAATCGCCCGGGTCACCGAAGTAATTTTTGAAGTACAAGCGGAATTTCTAACACAAGGCGTTAAGAGTATTAAACCGCTGACCTTGAGAACAATAGCTGAAAAAATAGGCGTTCACGAATCAACCGTCAGCCGAGTAACAAGCAATAAATATGTGCAAACCCCACACGGTATGTATCCCCTTCGGTTTTTCTTCAGTAATGAATTAGCTACCACGCAAGGAGACGCAGTTTCTGCCAAACAGGTAAAAAATCTTATTCAAGAAATGGTTGGTGCCGAAGTTCCGTCAAAACCTCTCAGTGATCAAGCGATCAGTAATGCCTTGAAAGCGAAGGGTATCTTGCTCGCGAGGCGAACCGTTCAGAAATATCGCGATGAATTAGGCATTCCAACATCACGTGAAAGGTCTGCTGTCCACGAGGATTCTCGCTTCAATTGACTTTGAATTCTTAACAAAGAAAAAGCATTTTCGGAACTATTAAAAAGGAAAAACAGGAGGATCGCAATGAAAGTAACGTACTCCGGACATAATTTAAAAATTACTGATGATATTTACGCGTATATCCTCAAGCGCGCCGATAAAATTGAGGCACGTTTCGACGGAATGCAGGAACTAAATGTCGTTCTCAAATCTGAGAAACACCGTTTTGATGCCGAGATGATAGTGACAGCTCCACGCGTGTCATTCTATGCAAAAAGTGAGACTCATGAGGTACTGTCTACGCTAGACACTGTCACGGATAAGATAATCAGCCAGATCCGGCGTTACAAGGACCGGGTGAAAGACCGTCGAAATATTGCGCCCCATCGGGAGGTGGTGGCACAGCTCAATCCGGACGAGGTGGAAACACCACTGGAAGTTGAAGGGATTGATACTCCTGTCGTCGTGTCAACACAGGATAAATTTGCATCCAAACCGCTGACTCTGACGGAAGCTACAACGGAACTTCAAGCCTCGAATTCGGAATTTCTTCTGTTTTTAAATGCCGAAACGCGACAGGTAAATCTACTTTATGCAATGGCAACAGGGACATACGGATGGGTAGAACCCCTCTTCGCCTAACGGTGCCACTCGCAAAGAAAGGTCTGGAAAAACATGACAAACCTTCCAAAAATCTACACCCCTCATGAAATTGAGGGGAAATGGTACCAACTTTGGCAGAAAAACGGCTACTTTCACGCAGAGGCACCCTCTGACAAACCGCCTTATGCGATCGTGATACCCCCACCGAATATCACGGGTAGTTTACACATCGGGCACGCGCTCGACAATACACTCCAAGATTGCCTCATCCGATGGCGACGCATGCAAGGTTATAACACACTCTGGATGCCCGGTACCGATCACGCCGGTATTGTTACTGAACTTATTATGGAGCGAAAACTCGCTGAAGAAGGCACCAGCAGAACCGATCTTGGACGCGAAAAATTCATCGAACGCATGTGGCAGTGGAAAGATGAATCTGCCGGTTACATTGTCTCGCAACTTCAACAACTCGGATGCTCTTGTGATTGGGAACGCGAGCGCTTTACACTCGATGACGGTCTCTCGAAAGCCGTCCGCACCGCTTTTGTCAAACTCTACAATCAAGGGCTTATCTATCGCGATACGTATATGGCAAATTGGTGTCCACACTGCAACACCGTCCTCAGTAACCTTGAAGTCGAACCGATAGAGATAGACGGAAACTTTTATCACATCCACTATCCAGTTAAGGACAGTGATGTCGTGCTCGAAATTGCCACAACGCGTCCAGAAACAATGTTAGGCGACACCGCTGTTGCTGTGCACCCTGAAGATGAACGTTATCAACACTTGATTGGAAAAACAGCACTTCTACCGCTCTGCAACAGAGAGATTCCGATAATCGCGGACGTGTATGTGGATAGAGAATTCGGTACGGGTGCTTTGAAAGTTACACCAGCGCATGATACTAACGACTATGAAATTGGCGGACGACACAATCTCGAACAGCTCACGATTTTCGCGCGAGATGGATATATAAACGAAAACGCCCCCAAAAAATACGTCGGCTTGTCCCGATGGGATTGCCGCAAACGTGTCGTGGAAGATCTGCGGAACTTAGATTATCTCGTCAAGATTGTGCCACATCGGCACGCCGTTGGACATCATGACCGATGCGGTACAATTGTTGAACCTGCTATATCGCTGCAATGGTTTATGAATGTTCGTCCACTCGCGCAGCGCGCCATAGAAGCAACGAAAAAAGGCGAAGTCAAGTTCATTCCAGAGCGGGAAACTACGCACTTTTATCATTGGATGGAGAACATCGAACCCTGGCCCATCTCACGTCAACGGTGGTGGGGACATCGACTCCCAATATGGTACTGTAACGCATGTGAAGCAGTCACCGCTGCCGTGGAAACACCTCAGCAGTGCGAATGCGGAGCCTCCGATTTTCGTCAGGAAGAAGACGTTCTGGATACATGGTTCAGCTCAGGGTTGTGGCCCTTCTCTACTATGGGATGGCCAGAAAATACGAAGGAACTGAAGACTTTTTATCCGACCTCCGTCCTTGTAACCGGCTGGGACATCCTCTTCTTCTGGGTCGCAAGAATGATTATGCTCGGATTAGGGTGTATGGACGAAGTACCGTTCCGCACCGTTTACCTGCATGGACTTGTTGCTGATGAAAAGGGACAGAAAATGAGCAAATCGAAGGGAAACAGCATTGATCCGTTAGAGACAATTGGCACCTATGGAACGGATGCATTCCGCTTTGCTCTCGTCAATGCAAGCACCCCAAATCCTTATGTTCCCCTCCCAGAATCGCAGATTGAGGCAGGTAAGCGATTTGCTAACAAAATTTGGAATGCAGCCCGGTTCATTCTGATGAACTTAGAAAAACATCCTGTTCCCGCAAGGATGGATGCTGTAGAAACTGAACAGGAAACGTTAGAAATCGCTTGGATACGCAGCCGTCTTAGCCACACCATCACAACAATAACCGATGCTTTCGAGAACTTCCGTTTCCATGAAGCGGCACAAACACTCTACGCCTTCCTTTGGCATGAATTCTGCGATTGGTACCTGGAATTTGCCAAACAGCGAGTCTCACAAAATGAACCAGAGGCACTTTGGGTAGCAACGGATGTTCTGGAGCAGACAATGCGGCTTCTCCATCCTTTGATGCCTTTCTTGACCGAAGAGATTTGGCAACAACTCCCGCACAGTGGCGGCAGAAGCGAATCTTCCGAAGCAGGTTCGGTAACAGTTTCCTTATGGCCAGAGCCAATAGACGAAAATCCGAAAGCAGAAGCCACCATGGCAACACTCATGGAAGTCATCGAGAGTGTCCGAAGCATCCGAGGCGAGTTGAATGTTCCGATCGGCGCGTCAGTAGAGGTTCATATCCAATCGCCAAATGCTGAAGTGCGTGAACGACTTGAAGCATACTTGGCACAGTACTTGCCAGCCTTTACACGCGTAGCAGACATTGCTATCGCCGAGTCTCTGTCTAAACCCCGTGCTTCAGCAGAAGCCGTTATCGGTGAACTCGCTATCTATATCCCACTTGCCGATATAATCGATCTGGATGCCGAACATGCAAGGCTTAGCAAACGACATCAGCAGGTGGTTAAAGATGTCACGGCAGCACAGAAGACTTTAGATAATCCGAATTTCATTCAGCGTGCCCCTGAAAAAGTCGTTGCACAAAAGAGAGCACAACTTGAGCGGATGCTGACGGAAGAAGAAAAATTAGCACGAAGCCTTGCAATGCTCACTGAGTCAGGAAGCGGAAATGGCAATTGAAAATAACGACAACTGCTTTGTTTGTGGTATGAAAAATCCATTCGGCTTTCAGGTAAAACCTGAAATTAAGAACGGAGGCGAATTCGTCCATATTGAATGTACACCCGCCGAACACTTGCAAGGTTGGGCGAACATTCTACACGGGGGTATCCTCAGCACGCTATTAGATGAAGCGATTACCTATGTCGGGATAAGTACCTTTGATCAACCCGCAGTAACAGCACAACTTGAAGTCCGTTTCCGCAATCCAGCACCAACCTGCGTGAAACTCCATGTCTGCGCGGAGCGTATTAAGGTTTCAAAAAGGTTAGTGGAGGCGAAAGCAGCAGTTACGCTCGGTGATGGCACCCTTATCGCTACTGGGACGGGTAAGGTGATGCCGGTCAGTGAGAGTTTCGCTCCGAAGGCATCAACTCAGTAAGAGCAAAAAAAGGAATCTTTCGTAAAATTGTGAGGCAGGCTTTGGTCGGAAAGTCTTACGTAAAAAACCGCACATTCTTGGATCGCGTTGAAATTAATCAGAAACCATCGCGAAACGAAGTGGAGCGATGCCCAGGGGCCTATCGTTAGAAAATGGAAAATCCAACATCTACGGTGAATCCAGAGCGGCATTCAGGCTGGGACACGGATGTCCTAATCATCGGTAGCGGTGCTGCGGGGTTACGCGCGGCTCTCGCTGCGAGTGAGCACGCGAATGTGACGTTAATCACCAAAACCACACTGACAGAGAGCAACACACACTACGCCCAAGGTGGCATCGCAGTTGCTATGAACCTTGATGACACGATTGCCTTGCACATAAAGGATACCTGCACAGCTGGCGCGGGACTCTGCGATGTCGAAGCCGTTGAGATGATGGTATCCGAAGGTATTCCACGCGTCGCTGAATTGCTTGACTGGGGTGCGAACTTTGATTGGGAAGGCACACTGCCGCGCTTTACGCAAGAAGCCGCGCATAGCCGTCGGCGTATCGTCCACAAAGGAGATGCAACCGGACGTGAGACAACGGATGTCCTCATTCAGCGCGTGCTTAACACTGAAAACATTCACGTCTTACAAAACACATTTGCCATTGATCTCCTGACAGATGCAGAGATCACCAAAGGGCGTGAAGAAACCGTCACTTGCTACGGCGTTACCGCAATTGTAGACGAAGAAGTATTCTGTATTCGTGCAAGAGCCACGATTCTTGCAACGGGTGGTCTCGGACGCATCTACCCTTGCACCTCCAACCCAAAAGTGGCAACCGGCGATGGGTTCGCTGCAGCATGGCGCGCTGGATGCGAAATGGTCGATATGGAATTCGTCCAGTTTCATCCAACAACGCTCTACTTGGACGGTGCTCCTAACTTTTTAATCTCAGAAGCAGTTCGTGGTGAAGGCGGCCAACTCATCAACATTCGTGGCGAACGTTTTATGGAAAAATACCACGAGAAAGGTGAACTCGCGCCTCGCGATGTTGTCAGTCGTGCGATCCAGATAGAAATGGAATTGACAAGATTTCCGTGCGTCTATCTCGACATTACACATAAACCTACCGAGTTTATCCACGAGCGATTCCCAACGATCTCCGACACCACTACACGCTATGGATTAGACATCAGCGTTGACTTAATTCCGGTTCGTCCCGGTGCCCACTTTATGATGGGAGGCGTCCGCACGAACACCGATACAGAAACGAACCTCAAAGGACTCTATGCGTGTGGCGAAGTTGCCTGCACTGGCGTGCACGGTGCGAACCGTTTGGCAAGCAATTCTCTTCTGGAGTGCCTTGTCTACGGTGCTCGCGCTGGCACAAACGCAGCAATGTTCGCCTCATTACAATCTTCTCACCTACCAGATATATTACTCGCCGGTAATACAGAGACATCTCAAACGCCACATATTGAGGTAGATTTAGCTTCTATCGAAGCGATAAAGGACGCAATCCGGGAGACCCTCTGGGAAAATGTGAGTATTGAACGAAACGGCGAGGGTTTGAGACAAACCCTCGCCGAATTGCAAGATTTAACCGCAAATTTTGGGAACGTGCCAGCAACACCAGCACCAAGTGATATTGCCCTGGTTGAAGCAGTCAATATGCTCAATGTTGCCTTAATGATAACGGAATCAGCACTTGCGCGAACCGAAAGTCGCGGTGCGCACTACCGTGCTGATTTTCCGATGCCAGACGATACCGACTGGCACTGCCGAATTCTTATCAAGAGCGATAATCCACCGGAAGTGATCTCCTTGTAGCCCAAAACATTCTCGCGATAGCAAACCAAATAGTCGTGGGTTGTCAGAAAGAGCCCCTTTTTTCTGACTAACAAATCCTTTTCTAAAACCCCTCTAATCGTTTTGGTACAATCCCTGTTGCCGAATTCACAGCAGGGGGCTCGCTCGCATTCTTATAAATTTCTACATAGTTATCGTAACTGTCAATAACTTTCTTGATATGAAGTCGGGTTTCTCGGATAGTAATTTTCTCAACAAATTCATCAATGTCTGCAATATCTCTGGAAGCCACCCACCGCTTCATCCGTCCAGGACCACCGTTATACGCGCCAGTCACCAGCATCGTGTTGTCATTGAACAGCGAGTTGAGATACCCGATATACTTCGTCCCCATTTGAATATTCACGTCGGGTTGCTTGAGCATTGAGGTTCGGAAGCGGCGGATTTTGAGCTGCTGGGCGAGTTCCCTTCCAGTAGCCGGCATAATCTGCATCAATCCGATCGCGCCTGCCCAACTAACCGCCTTCGCGTTGTATCGGCTTTCCTCCAAAATCATGGCGGCAATTAAGAAGGTGTCCACGTTATACAATTTGGCATATTTCTCAACCGCGCCAGCATAATAACGAGGATAGAGTTTTCGATGGAGTTTCTCTAAATCTGCCCGCGTTGCATTTGCAAAAGCAGGACTTTCAAGAGACTGCTCGGTCACCTTTCGTGCCTTATCGTACATCGCGAGTCCTTCATAACAGGTAATCAAATTATAAAAACACTCTTGTTCAGAGAGCGAGGTAGTGTTGATGTGCTCGTTTAACTGCGCGATCGCATCTTCGTAGAGCCTGAGTTTCATCAACAGTGACACCTGTTGCGGACATGCCTGACGCACCGGTAATTCCGAATCCTGAATGGCTTTCGGCTCCAACTCGGACGTAGCCATACCTAAAATCGCTTTTGCCCTTGCTGAGTAGTACCAATACCGTGCTTCTGCCACTTCTTTGTACAGTTTTCGCGCGAGTACGGGTTTGTTCTGTCGTTCACGTATCTTTGCCATCCAAAAGTGCGCGCCCATCGCATAGCGATTTCCAGGGAAGTTCTCCTTCAAGCCTTTGAAAGCATTGTAACTCTCTTCATAGCGGCGTTCATCAAAACGCTGCCAGCCAGTTCGCCACGCCGCAATATCGGCGTAGGGACTGTTCGGTGCCACCTCAATTAAACGTGAATACGCATCGAGTGCTAACTCCGATTTACCTTGTTTTTCTCGGAGTTGAGCGATATCATACAATGTATCGTCTACTAACTCGCTCCACGCATAAGTTTTCACGAAACTCTCTAGCTTGCTGATGGCAGTTCTAATATGTCCTTTCCGACGATAACACTGGGCTATTTGATAAGTCGCGCGCGTAAGATACTCGCTTTTATCACCGAGCGCAATGACAGCATTGAATTTCTTAATTGCTGTATTATACCATTTCCGCCCCTGATAACTTCGTCCGATAAGATAGAGCGCATGTGCCCGTAGGTTCAAATCCACAGTCTTAGGAATTAATTCCAAGTCCGCTACGGCGGCCTTCCACTGTTTATGAGAAAAAGATACCAAACCACAATGAAGCCGGTCGGTTGGAGTAAGCTTTAGAGTCCTATTCGCTCTCACAAGCCGCTTGAGTCGATCGAGTGCCTCACGAGCAACGCTATCTGAGTGCTTTTCCCTAATGAGTTCGTGATAAGTGTTGAATGCCCTAAGAATGTCGCCGAGCTCTTCATTACAGCGTGCCAAAGCAAAACTGACTTCTCTCGCATAGCGAGGCTGCTCAACGAGTTCGACCAATAGAGACTTCGCGGACGCGTACTGCTTCTCTTCCAGATGAAGTTGTGCTAAAGCCCACTTCGCCTCCACAAAATAAAAACTCGTGGGATAATCCTTGACGAGCTGCGTGTACCACTTTATCGCCCGTGTTCTGTTATTCATACCTTCATAAAGTCGTGCTAAGCGATAGACAGCACGATCTGCCAGCGGATAACTAACCGAAGCAACTCGCGCATAATGCCCAACTGCCTTCGGACGGTTGCGAAGTTTTTCATAGTTATAGCCGAGGGCATGATGAATCTCACGCTTTTTTGACTCAGACAGATCGGTTTGCAATAAAGCCTCGAGTTTCAAGGCTGCTTTTTTGCGGTTCCCTTTATCAATCAATGCAAAGGCTTCTTGCCACGCGGCACTATATTCTTCATCACCTGAAGCCTGCACCCCGATGGCGAAGCATCCATAAGCCAACACAAGCAAACTTAAAAATAACTTTCGGATTATGATGGAATATAACGCAGTTCCCGAACCTGATTTATTGTTGGACTGAATTCGGTTTCTGCTAAAAGACTTCATATATTTCATTTCGCCCTTTTTTGGGTCCTCCTCATGTGAGTTACTGTGGATTCAATTGAAATAAACATAGATTTTTCCGGATCCTCTTATCATAATTGAATTGTAACGTCTCTTAAAGGCGAAAAGCAACAAAAAAAGTGAATAACGACATTCCGTCTCGCGAATTCCAGAAATCATTTGCCAAATTGGGAGACGTTACGCTATACTTAATAGAAGCTTAATCCACTGAGAGGAGAATAGAAATGGAAATTGTAGCACTTGGGAAAACAGGTTTAAATGTTTCACGGCTTTCGATCGGGACTGGATCCAATGGTTGGAATGGTCGCTCAAATCAGACAGATTTGGGATTTGAAGCTTTACGTGATTTACTGTTGTTCTCACACGGAAAGGGCGTAACGTTTTGGGATTCCGCAGATCAGTACGGAAGTCACCCGCATGTTAAAGCAGCACTTAAAGAGGTAGCGCGTGAGAGTGTCACTATCACCACAAAGACGACATCCCGAACGCGAGAGACCGTAGAAGCAGATGTAAAGCGATTTCTCAGGGAAATAGGCTCTGACTATGTAGATATTGTCCTACTCCACTGTCTCACACAAGTAGACTGGCCACAACGGTATCCAGATGCGATGGAAGCACTCGCCCGTTGCAAAGAGCAGGGATTGATTCGCGCACACGGCGTATCCTGCCACGATTACGGTGCCTTCCAAACATCAGCGATGACGGAATGGGTTGACGTTGTCTTGGCTCGGATTAATTACGCCGGCGTTCACATGGACGCATCCCCTGCCGATGTCATCCGCACAATGGAACAGATGGCATTCGTGGGAAAAGGCATCTATGGGATGAAAGTGCTGGGACAGGGAAAATTGGCGGAAGACGCGACGGGTCAACGCGAGGCAATCGAATTCGTGATGGGACTCCCATGTGTGCATGCCATGACTATCGGTATGACCTCGGAGAGCGAAGTGGAAGCGAACGTTACCGTCGTTAACGAATTGTCTTCAAAACGTTAGCCAATTGGATATACGGAGACCTATGTTCATGCCCAATGCTCCCCAACGAACGCCTTGCGAATTGCTAAAAAAGCCAGCGAAAGCGTTTAGCAATGAACAACATTCATTGCGGGTTTACGGCGTGGGGCATTCATGCCAAACTTGCCTTATCGAACACTTGGTGAATTGTTAAAAAAATGGAAAAATACGAAATAGTTATCGGTTTGGAAATCCACGCCGAATTGTGCACAGAAAGCAAACTTTTCTGTAATTGTGCCTATATCTTCGGTGCTTCGGCGAATGACTGTACGTGTCCAATCTGTTTAGGGATGCCGGGAACATTACCGGTCGTCAATAGACGCGCTGTTGAATTTGCGGTTCGTGCCGGCTTGGCGATGGAATGTAAAATCACGACTTCCAGTAAATTTGATCGGAAGAACTATTTCTATCCAGATCTGCCCAAGAACTACCAAATCTCACAATATGACATTCCGTTGTGTCAAAACGGACAGGTAACGTTTGAATTTGAGGGCGAACTCCGTACCGTCGCCCTCCGTAGAATTCATCTGGAAGAGGACGCGGGGAAATCCATTCACGCCGAAGTCACAGGTGATCCAACCCGGAGCTTCATGGACTTCAATCGTGCCGGTGTGCCACTCCTTGAAATTGTTAGCGAACCAGAATTGCATTCTCCCGCGGAAGCCATCGCCTATTGTCGTGCAGTTAAGGAAATTTTAGAGTATATTGAAGTTAGCGACTGCAACATGGAAGAGGGAAGCCTGCGATGTGAACCGAACCTCTCCCTGCGCCTCAAAGGGAGTAAAGAATTGGGAACGCGCACAGAGATTAAGAACAAAAACTCGTTCCAGGAGTTGATCGAGGCGATGGAATACGAGGTGAAACGGCAGGCTCGAATTTTAGATGCTGGCGAGGAGGTCGTCCAAGAGACACTCCTATTTGACGCAAGCACGGGCAAGACCGTCGCGATGCGAGGTAAAGAAGAAGCTGACGACTATCGCTATTTCCCTGAACCCGACCTTGTTCATGTCCAGGTAAGTGATGAATGGGTTGAGAATATCCAGCCAACGCTTCCCGAACTCCCCGCTGCCCGCCGGAAACGGTTCATTTCGGACTACGACATTTCGCCCGAAAACGCAGAATTCCTGACAAACACCCGACCTCTCGCTGAATTCTTCGACGAAGCCGCTCGACTCAGTGGTGAACCCACCGCCTGTGCAAACTGGATTATGGGAGATCTGACGCGGCTCCTAAACACAGCAGAAATTGATATCCATGACTCGAAGGTCACACCCGCACACCTCAATGAACTCATCCAGTTAATTGGGGATGCGACCATCAGCGGTAAAATTGCCAAATCTGTACTTGACGATGCCTTTGAAACGGGTAAAATGCCGAAACAGATTGTTTCCGAAAAGGGATTGGCACAAATTACGGACACCTCCGAGATAGAAGGCATCGTCTTGCAAGTGGTGGAAGAAAATCCCGGTCCCGCTCAAGATTACCGTGACGGCACAAAGAAAGCGATCGGGTTTCTTGTAGGACAGGTAATGCGTGCCACTCGCGGCAAAGCAAATCCGCAACTCGTAAATCAAATTTTGACGCGGGTGTTATCCATTGATTAACGGGATCCTTGTAGAAATGCACACAGGAAACCTGAAATATAGGGACAAAACATGGGATCTTCAAACGGCTGATACAAAAGAATACACCCACTGCTTTCACACCTATCCCGCTATGATGATCCCGCAAATCGCACGGAAACTCCTTAAGCGATACGGCGTAGAAGGCGGATGGCTCCTTGATCCTTATTGTGGCACCGGCACATCTCTGGTTGAGGCATCTCTCTTCGGCATGCACAGCGTTGGGTGTGACATTAACCCCCTCGTGCGCCTTATAGCGACTGCCAAATCGACTCCTATTTGTCTATCTACCTTAGACGAAACGCTAAGCAGGTTAAACGATCACCTCTTTCAGGTTGATTTTGGAATGGATAAGGTGCCTGACGCGCCGATTCCTGAAATTCTCAACCTGATGTACTGGTTCTCTGAAGAGGTCATTAGATCTCTCGCTTATCTACGGGTTTGGATTAATAAAGTGGAAGATGAAGCAGTGCGAAACTTTATTCTGGTTGCCTTTTCGGAAACGGTTCGTGAGGTCTCCTATACACGGAATGGAGAGTTTAAATTATATCGCATGTCAGCGAAGAAACTTGAGAATTTCAATCCAGATGTCTTCGGCACTTTCAGTAAGAAACTCAGCAGAAATCGGCACGGCTTGGCAGCGTTCCTTGACAAACAGAAAAGCGTTGAAGCATCGGTGTCCAGTGCGAATACGGTTCATGGTGAACTCCCGATGCCTCGACCGATCGGTGGTTATGACTTAGTGATTACATCACCTCCCTACGGAGACTCACAGACTACGGTGGCATACGGACAATTCTCGCGGCTTGCAGCAGAGTGGATAGGTTTACCGAATGCTCGCAAAATTGACGGACTTGCAATGGGAGGACAGCCTCCAAAAGAAACGGTGACGGATTCTCCGGTAACAGAGGCTATTGCAGAAATTAGATCTGTTGATGAGAAGCGTGCGCGGGAGGTATCGGCATTTTACATAGACCTTGGACGTAGCATCAATTCAGTAGTGCAAGTGCTTTCACCGAATGCTACGATTTGCTATGTCGTCGGGAATCGCCGAGTCAAAGAGGTCATGTTGCCGACGGACGCATTTATCGTCTCTGCCTTCCGCCAGCATGGATTTATACATAAGGCGACAATCGTCAGGAATATACCAAACAAACGAATGCCAAAGAAAAATAGCCCCACCAACGTTGCAGGTGAGACCTCTATAACGATGCACGAAGAAAACATTGTCGTTTGCCAGAGGACAACTCATACATGTCTGTAGGACAAATCACCCTCACATCTGTAACAAAGCAATTCGGTGACACGGTCGCAGTTGACGATGTGTCTTTACAGATAGAAGGCGGCGAGTTTTTTTCCTTGCTCGGACCGAGCGGGTGTGGAAAAACGACAACGCTCCGCATCATCGGGGGATTTGTGTATCCCACCACTGGGGAGGTATTCATCAACGGCAAACTGATGGCAGAAACGCCGCCCTATCGTCGCCCAGTTAACACCGTCTTCCAAAATTACGCGTTGTTCCCACATAAAACCGTTGCACAGAATATAGCATTTGGGCTACAGATGAAAAAGGCAGCCAAAGCAGAAATCTCTGACGCGGTTGAACGCTCATTAGATTTAATTCAGCTGCCGGGTTACAGCGACCGGAAACCGAGTGAACTCTCTGGTGGCGAGAGGCAACGTGTAGCACTCGCGCGTGCATTAATTAACGAACCTACCATTCTGCTGTTAGATGAACCGCTCTCAGCACTTGACTTGAAACTCCGAAAACAGATGCAATCGGAACTAAAGGCACTGCAGCGCAAAGTCGGTATCACGTTCGTCTATGTCACACATGACCAAGGGGAAGCACTGGTACTGTCTGATCGGATTGCGGTGATGAACGATGGTAAAATCCTCCAGGTCGGAATGCCGTCTGAAATCTACGATTTGCCACAGAGCCGTTTTGTCGCAGACTTTATCGGTACCTCCAACTTCCTTGAAGGGACACTTATTAGCGAGAATGAAATCGCACTCACAACAGAGCTACCGCTCAAGATTGTCAGCACACCGAACGACACTATACCCCTGAGCACGCCTGTCACCGTTGCGGTCCGCCCGGAACGCATTGATCTGCGGATGACACCTACCTCTGATGATGTGAACTGCCTGCGCGGTGTGGTTCAGGACGAAAGTTACCTCGGCACGACACTCCAATACACCGTGCAAACCGATTACGCGACTCCATTCATTGTTCATCAACAGAATACTGGTGGAACAAACGGACATCGCTTCCAACGCGGCGATACGGTCTATCTGCAGTGGACCCCCGAAAACGCGATCGTTTTGAAAAGCGACGAAGACTAACCTCCAGACAACGGAAGTTTGACCTTTCCATTATCACGCTGTTGCGAGGTTAAGAAGCCGATGATGATTTGGACGACCTTATATCCCTCAGTTCCAGGCGAGACGGGTTCGCCACCCTCTGTGATCAGACCCACCAACTCTCGGGGCCCTGCAGGAATACCGGAGATGTCCCACGTTGGTGCCTTGATCGTCTCAACAACATCGTCCTGATGGAGTGTTGCTCCCTTGTCACTGATGAGAATATAACCGTTGGTGCCAACAATCTCGACGCGGAATCCGGCGAGGGTTGTCTTCGGACCACCAGCATAGTAGCCGCGCACCCCGTTCGCGAAGTGGATATATCCGTGTGCCGATGGTTCCGTTGCGGGGACATGCCCGCCATCACCTTTATATTCGTTATAGTCCTCATAGCCATCCTCTAATTCGGCAGAGACCCACTCTGGATCTGAGTCAGCGAAGTAGCAGATGGCATCAACAAGATGTGTTCCATTGCGGAAAAGCATCGCGCGTCCACCACTCAACGTGCCGATGACATACTGGACATCCCCAATGCGTCCGCCACCGACGACAACATCCTTGGTATGCCGCCACAAAGGCTGCCACCGACGGGTGTGGTCAATCGATAGAATAGTACCGTTCCGCTCCGTTGCTTCCAGCATTCTATCGGCATCTTCGACACTGGTTGCCATCGGTTTTTCACAGAAGATACCCTTTACACCCGCATTCGCCGCATCAACGACCAAGTCGGCATGTCGATGGTCAGATGTCGCAACTGTCACCATGTCTAAATTTTCAGCGGCGAGCATCTCCTGATGGTTGGTATATAGGGCGATGTTACCCCAGTTGTTCTGATATTTTTCCTTGAAAGCATCCAATGTGCTTTGAACAAAATCGCAGCCAGCGGCTAATTCAACGTTCGGCATACCCACTAATCCTGATACATGTGTTGTGCCGATACCGCTACAGCCAATAACCCCAACGCGTAGTTTCGCCATTTTCATACCCTCCTTTATTCCTCAACTTCAAGTTTTTGTTTCATCACAGCAAGGATTATATGCTGCATCGGATTAGAAGTCAAGTTTTTTGATTTGCAAGCTGCGCCAAAAATTTGGTAAACTATATAGGCAAGATTAGCTGTTTATCGATCCGGACGTTTAAGACTTCGTCGACTTTAGCGTAAGGACTGTCCCTAAAATCCATCAGTATACCAAAAGATATGATGCGACCGGATGCCTTGTGCCAAGGGTTTCGGTTGATTGTGTAACAGATTCGGAATCGAATTGAACGTGGCTGATGCCATCTTCTCTGAAAGCACGGTGGGTTGAATGACGCGATACATCGTACTTCCATGTTCCTCAATTGCTGGAGCATTGAACCCATCTGCAATAGGTGCCGGGTAGATAACTTCAACCGATTCCGCACCCATCTGGGCTACAACATTAGAGAGCATACCCTCAAAAAGTTGTTTGCCATTTTCCTGTTCAAAGGCTTCCTCTGAAGCGATGAACTCCTTAATGCTGAGCTCATCTCCGTGCCAAGTGACGGAGATATAGCCTTCAATGTTGCTGTCCCGATCGGCAACCCAAGCGTTCGGAGACTCAGTCTGGACCCACGCAGTCCAATACGCCATGTCGTCCCTGACGAAGGTCCCGTTGAATTTACGTGCGTACCCGTCGTAGATAGCGGCGATTCGCTCGACTTCGGCTGCATCATCAAAATTCGCTGGACGTACTTCCCACGTCACCTGTTTTTTGGCGATGAAGAATTGTCTTGCATAGTAACGCGGCACCTTCTCCCACCCTTCAATCGAATAGATGCGTTGGCTTCCGTGTAAAGAAGAAACGACGATATCTTGGGATTCCATGAACCGGATCGAATCTTTGAGAAGTTGTGTAGCAATTCCACGTCGGCGGTACTCCGGATGTGTGCTGACCTCGCCGATGCCACCGACAGTTATCGGTTCCCCGTGCAAAAACATCTTTCGGATAAAGACGCGCACCGTGCTGACAATAGTCCCTTTATCAACGGCTACCCGGATACCTTCCGCATCCCGCCACGGATCGTTATGCCAATGATTAGAAAAATATTGGCGACCGCCTGTAAAGACAGATGTGACATGGTCCAGCCACACTTCTAATTCTTCAGGATAAAGTGATCGAAATTCCATATTGATGAAAAACCGCAAGCCAAAGCATATAGCTTTTGACATCGTCAAAAGCGGATATACGGAGAATTGTGTTCATACTCAATGAACCTGAACGAACGCCTGGCGCATTGATGAAAAACTTTAAAACTTTATAGTTAACTCTCCAAGGAACTGACGCGCCTCATTACGGCTCCCAAACACTTCATAGAGGTCACCGGAGACATCGTAAAACCTACGGATAAAATTGCGGCTCGTTTCCGCCGGATTCAGGTCCGCATAACGAAGCCATAGATTCGTTCGTGACCAGATATCCCAATTGAGTTCAACGACCGTAGAATTCGCATCGCCGGTGTCCACTCTATGCTGTTTGTTGAGGTCTGGGAAGAGCGCGTCCTGTGTCAAATCAGACGTGCCATCAACACGACCGATGGATAAGTTCAATTCCTTATATCGATACGGATTCGGATTCGTGATAAATTTCAGATTCGCGGCGAACGCATTCTCTAACGCTTGGGTCTCGAAATCGTAGCTATCCTCTACCTTCGCAGGCGTAACATAGCGTTCATCCTGCTCGCCATACGTCAACTCATCCAGGAATGTCAAGTGCCACCGTTCAGAAAGACTATAGGTCCACCCAAACATATTTTTGAGTTCGAGTTGGTTGAGTTCATCTTGAACATCGGTTGAAAAGTCAATATCTTCGTAATCTTCCAAGTAGTTGTTGCGAAGATTTGCGGCGCGGACGCTGTAAAAACCGTTCATGTGCGAAGGCTTCACGGTAAATCCGCTGACAGAATATTGTGCGATCGTAAAATCGCTATCATCCCGTAGATAGAGATAACCCGCAGCATCCAGATCCAAGAAGGTCTGATCGTGCTTTTCCTCGCTAAGCTGATCGGTCTCATAAACGATACGTCCCAAATACCGTCCACTGAGATCAAACTTCTGGACACGTGAGATGATGTTATGAAAAAGCGTCAGGCGGATGTCTTTGCGTTTAAGCTCTTCAGCGAGTTCTTCCTTATCCTCCTCATCGGTTTCATCAGCATAGTATCGGCTGTATTCTGCTTCCTCCAGCAACCGGACGCGTCGATTCAAGGCGGCATTATCGGCAGCCGTAGCGGGACTCTGGGCAAACGGACCGTATCGTGGACGCGTCGCATTCGTAATAGCGTCAGCAAGTTCCGCTTGACCTGGCGTGATCTCCGTAAGATGCGTCAATGTCGGTGAAAGCGCAATAACCTCCGGCAACCCGCCAACTTTTCTACGGAACCGACTGGCATCTTTAACAAGTACCTCACCGGTGGGAAGGGCGACAAGTGCCATCGGTTTCATAAATTCACCATTGCCTCGTCCCTTTCTCCCAAAACTACCGAGGGATTTCCCCGCCGCGTCAAACCTCACAATGCGATGGTTACCGGTATCCGCAATAAGCACATTTCCTCGTGTATCAATTGCGATGTCCGAGGCATCCATATCGAACTCTCCCTCGCCTGCTCCATACCTCCCGAAAGCGAGCAACTTTTCTCCATCGGCACTGAACTTATGGACGCGTCCAAGTTCGGCGTCTAAAACGTAGAGTTCATTTTGAGGGTTGAGCGCGACGCCGAGGGCTCTGTTATATCCCTTCGGCTGAATCGCAAAAGCGGTTTTCCCTTGCTCGTCAATGATGAGATTCACTGGTAAAACTACTTTCGGAAGGACATCCACAGGATCGACAAAGTAGGTGTCTAACAATTCTCCTGTCCCACTGAATTTGTAGACACACGGTGCGAACATATAAACTTTCGGAGTGCCCACTTCGGTTCCTGTCTCTGCAATGTGCTGAATTGTTACATCGGCAACATAGATATTCCCGAAACTATCTACAGCAAGATGTCCAGGTTTCCGCAGGATATTTTCTGGAGATTCCGGTGCTTCCGGGATTTGAGACAGAAATTCTCCTGTCGCTGATAATTTCTGAATAAGCCGATTTTCGGTGTCGCTGACGTAGATGTTTTGGTTATCAAAGGCGAGGTGAATATCCTTGCCAAATCTCCCCTGAGTTGAGCCTTTACCTGCAAATTCACGCTCTAATTTGATAAAATCTACTGGGAAAGCCGAGTTTAATCCGATGCATAGCGAACAGAGGATGGAAAGAAGAGGTAGGATAACGATATATCTTTTCATAATTTTGTGGAGTATTTTAACTTTAATCTTCCGATTGAAGGGTTGTTTTTTAATGATACGCGGTATCCACCTATAATGTCAAGATAAAACGTTTTCTGGCGAGAATCATTACAATTCTCCTGTAGGAGGGATCTCCGAATCCCAACTGCTGACTGCCACTACCTAATCCGGTAAAATACGATACCCCGTACTAATTCCTGTAATCATCCCAATAATTGCCCAGAGTCCGGCACACGTCATTTCCCCAAGAACGAGTCCGAGGAAGACGGGTCTCGCGCTCCGATACGCCTTCAATCCACCATATTTCACAATACTAAACTTCAGTCCCCAGCCCAAAAATATAGAGAACCAGAGTTTAAACGTTGCCCATGAACTCAGCATCGTATAACCGAGCGGATGCAGGGGCCACCATATAAAGGTCTGACGCATCCACACCAACCAAACTGTGAACCCGCTCCCGAATATCATAAAGCCCGTGTTTGTCCAATTTGTGCTTGTCTTTGGGCTTATGAGCAGTCCCTCAAGTTGGCGCATAAACCAACTACCACCGGTGTAAGGTGCCCCGTGTGCATAACTAATCTTAATCGCAGAGTAATAGGAAACAGCAAGCCCGACGACCATTGCAACTGCCATCGCGACGAGCAGCTGCCGTCGTTTGACGCGGGCATCATCTGCGGCTTTCAGCCCGTTCATGATATTCGGCATCATAAATTCGCGAAGATCTAACGTAAGACACACCGGATGCATCATTATCGAAGTCAATGTGGAAGGGTGGATTTTTGAGGTGCCCAGCGTCGTTAGGAAGAAACTCTGCGGTGAAAACGATGGATTGATGAACGGAATGCCGCCGTTAATCACCTGCCATGTCAGTAGGACATACATTGCAAGCAGAAACAGCACGAAACCGAACGCAAATAGGAGGGACATCCCCATCAAATGATTGAAAAACGTAAGTACACAGATACCCCCAAGGAGTCCAAAGATCGTGACGCCAGGTGGCAAGGCTTCGTCGGAAGGCCGGAGTTGGAGCATGCTTTTAATGTGATGCCTCGCTTTCCAGAGCGCGATGGCGACAAACGCCAGGCATGCGCCTGCCTCCTGTGCTGCACTAAACGACTTGCCTGTCCACTGCACCCCCGGTCCCGAAGTGAGTTGGAAACCGAGTATCACACCGAACAGACACTGCAGTTTGTAAAACACGAAAAAGAACCAGATGCTAAACGAAACCTCCAAAGTGAGTAGATAACTGAACCCCACCATAGACCAGAAGATAACGATTTGGAACGGGCGGAGCGCGTTCCAAGGACGTTCGACGAGGTATTGGTTGAGCCAAAAATCGCGTGGAACATGAGGCATGGACGGAAAGAACGTATGGAGCCCGTTCATCGTATGCAGGAATACCGGGAACGCAAACCCGAACCAGAGCGCGCTGTTCTTAAAGAGTGGACCCAGACTACCCCCACCTTGCGCTGCCATCTCTACAGGTAACTTAACGAGTGGGAAGGCGCAGCGTTCGTACTCCACCCACTGCTTACGGAGTAGCACAGATAAGCAGATCATCACGAAATAGACGACGAGGACATAGGTGCTCCACGTTAGGATGGGAACTATCCAAGGACCCCATGGCACCGATTCACCTGCGAACAAGCCCTCAAAGAAAGACTGCGCAGCGGAGTGATCGCGAACCACGCGCCAATGCGGAATGTAGTGGTGAAACAGTGACTCCCAATCGTTTTCTGGTGTAGCGAGGTACTGATACGCCACCATCGGGCTGAGGGCATAGCGCATCATCCCTGAAGACGGGATGCCTGCCGGTGCAAGCATGATACACCAAATTGTGACAAGTTCGCCGGGTGAGAACGCCGAGGAGGGATGGACCTGCTTCAGGAGAACATTGATTCCCAATACAAAAATCGTCAGAACAAAGAAGGGAGCGACAGGAAAATGTCCGCCGGCGAGAAATATGTTACGGATGACGTAATCGTTATAGGGCGCGAGAAGACATTCGGTCGTAGCGCACGCCAAACCGATAAGCACTGCGCGCCACGTGAGACTATCCCGTGTTTGTTGCTGAATCAATTTCTTGCCTTTCAAAGCAGGTTCTACAGACTATCCTAACAGCACTGCACACTATACCACAACCCTCGTTTTTTTCATAGCGGAATTTCACACGTTATTGTACTTAAAAAGACGACACAAATCGGATGTCCTCTATAACCGAGAGAAATAGAGCAATCTCCAGCGAACTTTTCCACGACGTTGCCTCCCCCGCTCAACCATCATACACCTCGCAACGGCAACCATAACGACACTTCCGTCCCTTTGTCCGGTGTGCTATCAATCTCGACGCTGCCCCTATGCTCCTCAAGAATCCGTTTGACATTCGCCAATCCGAGTCCCGTCCCTCTCGATTTTCGGGTAAAAAACGGCTCAAAGAGATGTTCTAAATCCTCCTCTGGTATCCCCGCTCCCGTATCCTCAACCTTGATACCGACGCTATCATTTTCCGTGAAGGTGGACACCCGCAACACCCCACCTTGCGGCATCGCCTCCAGTGCATTCAAGACCACATTCATAAACGCCTGCTTCAATTTATCTGAATCAAATTGAATTTCTGGGGTTTCAGATGACAAATCTAAGACGAGTTGGATTTTGTGGTGTGCTAAGTTGGCTTCCATCAAAGCCAAAACGGCTTGTAGGATAGGTGCAATCGGTTGTTGCTTGCGGTCAAGCGACGAAGGACGTGCGAAGTCCATTAAGCCTTTCACGATGGTATCAATCCGCTCAATCTCTTCAAGGATATAACGTACGGATTGCTGATGCCTCTCTTCCGACATTTCGGGTTTCTGCATCAACATCTGCGCTAACATCCGCATAGATGACAGCGGATTTCGAATCTCATGTGCGAATGAGGCAGACATTTTTCCCGCTGTCGCCAAGCGTTCCGCTTGAATTAACTGATCTCTGGACTCCTTGAGATCCCTTGTCATCTGATTGAACGCGGCAGCGAGATCGCCAATTTCATCATGCGTTTTAATCTCACACTCCTCTTCCAGGTCGCCCGTCGCGACACGAGTCGTAGAATCGACCAAAACTTTAATCGGGTTCGTCAAATTCTTCCCGATACGGTGACTAATAAAAGCAATCAGTGCCATAACGAGAGCAGCAATACCTAACATATACCATGTCAGAGTTCGCTTGGCTTCAGCGATCTTTTCCATCGGACGTAACAAGCAATAGAACCGTTCAGGCGGGAGCGAAAGATAAAAAACCTTGTAAGGCTTTCCAGCGAGCGTCACATCGTGTGTAATAGGCGTGCCATCCGCTTCTTGGAGGTGATCTTTTACCTCACTCAGCCGCATTTTTTTCGCTAAATTCGCCCAATCCTGCTCAGCATCGGAGAGCCCGATCAACGTACTCTGATTAAGTGTGTAATCGGAACCGAAAACCATAATTTCTACGCTGTACGCTTTCTTGACTTTCTCACTATCTTCCCGAATAAACCCAGTTTCTACGATGGTGTCGAGCCATCCTTGGGTTTCACGTGTAAACTGTTCACTGTACTTCCACGCAAACAATTCAACTGTTAGCAACGGCACAAAGACAGTGACACAAGCAAACAGGAGCAAAAATGGGAGCACGATTTTGGTTTGAATGCTATACCGACGCATCAGAATCTCTCTTTTAGACCGCAACTTGAGGGGGTTTCTGCAAAATCTAAGGTTGCTGTTAGTATACCGCAAAGGGGTTGACATGTCAATATGTCGCAACGTTATGACACAGCGGCATTCAGTTGTCAGTTATCAGTTTGGATTGTTGGGTTTCGCTATATCTATCTACCCGAATGAGGCATCGAAAAGCGGAATTCTCTGCATAAACGAGAGTTCTTGGTTTTTTACCGCTCAACCCAACCTACATCCACACTTGAATTTTTATGACGGGATTACAAAAAAACGAACAAAAACCTTCTTCAACCTGTCTAAGACAGGGAAAAGGACGGACTTACATTAAAAAAAAACTAAGAAAATTGGAACTTTCTGACATCTACGGTGTATAAATTTTAAGCCAGTTTGCGTTCGATTACGGCATTGTAAACCCAAGTCCCTTAAACTTAACTCAATATGGAGAAAAGAGACATGACGAATATCCAAAAACCGACCACTGTGTACACAGCGTCGGAGCTTGAACAAATTGACGAGGATGAACTCGTCAATCGGTTTCAAAATGGTGACATAGAGGCTTTTAATCCCCTCGTTCTCAAATATGAAAAGAAAATATATAACCTCATTTACCAGCAGATTCGTGATCGAGAAACAGCAAAAGATATTAGCCAAGAGGTCTTTTTGAAAGCGTTTAAAGCACTGCCTAACTTCAAAGGTGGCTCTGCGTTTTACAGCTGGATTTACCGAATCGCTATCAATAGTAGCATCGACTTTCAGCGGCAGCGTAACCGTAGCAAAGTTCTTACGTTTGAAGAATTACCACCTGATGCCGACGAGGTCCTAAAGATGTCAGATTCTCACCCATCCCCCGAGAAACTCCTTGAAGAAAAGGAACTTGGTAGGATCATTCGGAAGGCGGTGCGGAAACTCCCACCGGGTCAGCGTCGTGTGTTCAATCTTCGTCACCGAAGAGAACTGGCAATTAAAGAGATCGCAGTGTTGTTAAACAGATCAGAAGGTACAATTAAAACACATTTACACCACGCGCACCGGCGTCTCCGAGGCATGCTACTCCCTTACTTACGAAATGAACCGCTGGAATGGCATGGGGAAACTTAGTATACCATTTGAATATACGCAAAAATAAATAACGCAGAAAAAAGTAACAATTTCCTTGACACAATCTTTTATATATCGTATAATTGATATGGAGATTTGTGAAGTGTAGGTGGGATGGCTGAGTGGACGAAAGCGGCGGTCTTGAAAACCGTTATGGCGCAAGCCATCGTGGGTTCGAATCCTACTCCCACCGCCATTAGGAGAGGTGCAGGAGTGGTTGAACTGGACTGCCTGCTAAGCAGTTATGGCGCAAGCCATCGTGGGTTCGAATCCCACCCTCTCCGTTTGTAAAGCAATAAATCAGAGGACAGAGAACTGTAGGACCATCAAAGTCTTATAACTCCGTCCTACGTTTTGATTCCTGATGCATAGCATACGCGCCTGTAGCTCAGTGGATTAGAGCATCTGACTACGGATCAGAAGGCCGGGGGTTCGAATCCTCTCAGGCGCTTCAAAGGCATTTGCTGAAAAAATTTGGATAACGATTTTTTCTGGATGGGGCAAGCTCTTAAATTAGCGCAGCAGGCGGGCGAAAAAGGAGAAGTGCCAGTTGGTGCTCTGCTTGTTAGAGACGATGTCCTGATCGCTGAAGCATTTAACTTACGCGAAGCATGCGGCAGTCCTATCGCCCACGCGGAGATGCTTGTCCTACAAGCCGCATCCGAAAAAATTGGTAACTGGCGTTTTGTCGATACGACCCTATATGTGACGTTAGAGCCCTGTCCAATGTGTGCCGGGGCGATCGTGTTAGCACGTATTCCAAGAGTTGTTTACGCAACAACAGACCCGAAATCAGGGGCAGCCGGAACGCTCTATAATATCCTTCAAGATGAACGATTGAATCATCGGGTTGAATTGGTGAGCGGGATATTAGCAGAAGAGAGCGGTGCCCTTCTGAAGTCCTTTTTTCAGCAACACCGTAGTAAAGTGTAAAAAGGTTTATGGAAGGCTGGGATGTGTGCCACCCGTTACTATGGGTTGGAGAGATTACATCAGAAGGAGAGATGCAGGAGTGGTTGAACTGGACAGTCTCGAAAACTGTTGTGGCGCAAGTCACCGTGGGTTCGAATCCCACTCTCTCCGTTTTTTGCTTAATGGTAGGTGAAAAATAACTGTTGCAAAATGTTTGTTTTTTCCACTTCTGGGGCAGTAGCTCAGTTGGGAGAGTGCGCCCCTCGCACGGGTGAGGTCACGGGTTCAAATCCCGTCTGCTCCATACGAAATTGTGCTATTAAAGCACAATTTGTCTTTGATTTACATTCTTCGATCTGGAATTAGGTCGAAATTTGTTTTTAAACCAGATTTCCCATCTCATATCGCGTGCGGCTTGATGAGATGTCCCTGAAAATTTTACGGAGAGATGCAGGAGTTGGTTGAACTGGCATGACTGGAAATCATGTGTGCTGTTTTGCAGTACCGTGGGTTCGAATCCCACTCTCTCCGCCACTTTTGACGCAGCTTGCAAGTCAAAACTTGCTATATAACTGTTCAAGAATAATTAACGCCTTGGCTATGCTAGGTGGGGAGGTAGCGGTGCCCTGTATCCTGCAATCCGCTAAAGCAGGACTGAATCCCCAGTATGCGGCCCGTTTCTGTGGGGACTGTCCCGCGCACGTGGTGTTGATGGTTGGGTCTTGAGCAACGGGCGCTTGTTGAACCCCGTCAGGTCCGGAAGGAAGCAGCGGTAGATAAGTTGCTCGTGTGACGCAAGGGTGCCTAACCTGAACTAACGACGCGGGCAACGCCTGGAGGAGCTTGTCAACCCTGGGTGCATAGTCATCTTTTGGGCGAATTCGTTGGAGTGGACATACCTCATTCCCAAACTCAAGTCATACAAGAAAGGATTGCCTGATGTCTTACGAGGTTCTTGCCCAAAAATGGCGTCCCCAAAACTTCAGAGACGTTGTCGGACAGGAGCACATTACCACGACGCTAAAAAATCAGATCCTCTCCGAACGTATCGGGCATGCCTACCTTTTTTGGGGACCGCGCGGTACCGGTAAAACCACAGTCGCGCGCATTCTCGCCAAAGCCGTCAATTGTCCCAATCGCATTCAAGAAACCGAATTTGACTCCACCGAGACCGCTGAGCCTTGCAATCAATGCGGATTTTGCAACGAAATTTCGCAAGATAGATCCTTCGACGTGATCGAGATGGACGCCGCCTCCAACCGCGGTATTGATACGATCCGAGACCTCCGTGAAAACGTCAAACTCTCACCAGCTACCTGTACCTACAAAATTTACATCATAGATGAAGCACACATGCTCTCACCAGAGGCATTCAACGCTTTACTCAAAACGCTTGAAGAGCCGCCTCCGCATGTCATGTTCATCATGGCAACAACTGAACATGCCAAGATCCCGAAGACAATCAGTTCTCGCTGTCAAGATTTCGATTTTCGACACCTTGAAGATGAAAAGATAATTGAACGCTTGCAATTAATTGTCGAAGAGGAAGATATTTCAGCGAATCTGGACGTACTCACGCTTATCACCCGACAATCCGAAGGATGTTTACGAGATGCAGAAAACTTATTGGAACGACTCGTTTCCTCTGCTGGCAAAAATTTAACAATCGAAGCCGTTGAACAGACCATCGGGCTCGGTTCCAGTTCTCTCCTCCAAGAACTTACGGAGGCGATAACGGAAAGAGATGTTGCAAAAGGGCTGAAAACACTAAATAACCTGACGAAACAAGGCACAGATTTGTCACAGTGCTTAGATCAACTGATCGGGTACTTCCGAGACCTACGACTTTTAGCAATCGACAACAGCCTCAGTGAACAGGTTCAGAGTCCCAAGTCAGATCTTCCGAGACTCAAGCAGAAGGCAGAACAGATGTCGGTAGGCAGGTTATCACGGATTATCAAAATTTTGATGCACGTCAATCAAGATATCAAACAGTATGGTTATCCACAACTTCAATTAGAGACAGCACTTATCCAACTCAACTCGCTTGAAGAAGGCATTCCTCTCGAGGAGATAATCAACAAATTGTCTACCTTAGAGCAAAAATTCGATTCAGCGGGGCTGTCTGCAACGGCACAACTCCCACCACGGCAGAACATATTCGCACCGCTGACAAATCAGCCAAACCCACAAGTTACATCGCCAGATTTGCCTTCCGCTACAAAGCCAGATACATCTGCTGCAACGCCATTTGATCCCGCAAAAGAGGTATCGAGTACATCGCACAGAGAGCAAATCCCGATGCCTTCTTCACCGGACGCTAACGCGCCAATCTCTTCGCCAGTTTCACATGGACCCAGAGACTTAGCAGACCTCCCTTCATTTTGGGATGAGGTAAAATCAAAACTCCCTGTGAAACTCGGACATGGACTGCTGGAGGGTGCTATCCCTACAGTAAATGGCACAAATATGGTTGAGATTCCATGTTCATCCTCGTTCCTTTTCTTAGTAACGGATGAGGACAAAAAAATTATAGCCGATGTCCTAACACAGGAAGTCGGCAAACCCGTGAAAATCGAATTAGTTACCTCAGATACAGTGTCAGAATCGGTAGTATCCGAGGATGGACCAGAACAAACAGAGCGAAAAACACCGCTTATGCGTAAAATTGAAGCCCAAGACGATCCACAACTTAAAACCGCTCTCGACCTTTTCGATGCTAAAGTTGTGGAGACCCAATAACCGCACCTTTCCAAAAGTCGGTTAAGAGGTGTTAGGATTATCAAATACGTCTTTTCTTTTATCAGACAAAAAACCGAGCCTGAAATGAAATGGAGGGCGGCTCTACGGAGATGACCGTGAACCTCTAATCCACTTCATCGAACCGCAAGGAAAATTAAAAATATGAAAATGAACGATTTGATGAAACAAGCGCAGCAAATGCAAAAGCGAATGCTTGAAATCCGAGAAGAACTCGCAAATCGCACCGTTGAGGCAACCGTCGGAGGTGGAATGGTAACCGCCGTTGTCAATGGACAACAGGAAGTCGTATCACTCCGCATCACACCGGAGGTTGTTGATCCGGAAGATACAGAAATGCTCGAAGACCTTGTCGTTGCGGCAGTCAATGAAGCATTGCAACAATCACAAGAGATGATGTCGGCAGAAATGAGCAAATTGACCGGTGGCATTAAAATTCCGGGGCTCCCGTAGCTTTTTAAACTATAGGCACTCGCGCATCGCTCCACTACGTTCCGCGATGGTTTTCGGTGAAGTACAAGCCGTTAATTAACCGAAAACCTGCCTGAAACGAAGTGGAAGGCAGCTCAGAGACCCATAGTTAGAAATACGTTTCACGAGGGTTTCTGATCAATTTTGCGGCGTACTCGCCCATAAGCGATCTGCTTCAACGGGGCCTGAACCCCATAGGGTTCTCACTGCGAAACAATCTGTGTAGAAAAAGGAGAAGGCACAGGTGCCTCTACTTCATCCCACTGTGGGAATTAATTAGCACAAAAAATCTATGCAAGAATACCCGAAACCGCTGGCGAAGCTCATTACGGAGCTCCAAAAGCTGCCAACGATCGGTCAAAAGACAGCGCAACGCTTAGCGTTTTTTATGCTAAAGTTACCTGACACTGAGACTGCCCAAATTGCAGAAGCCATCGCGCAGGTAAAACAACACCTATCTTACTGCGATATATGTGGCACTATTACAGACACAAATCCGTGCTATATCTGTACAAATCCGCGCCGCGATCGGCAGGTAATTTGCGTTGTCGAAGAGTCTGATGATCTTTGGGCAATTGAAAGAACCAACAGTTATAAAGGGCTCTACCACGTGTTGGGCGGCGTTCTTTCACCGCTGGACGGGACCGGTCCCGACGAACTCGGAATCAATACCCTCTTTCAACGAGTTCGAGACGCTACTGTAGACGGAGAAGCCGTGCGAGAAGTAATCCTTGCTACAAACTGGACAACAGAAGGACAAGCAACTGCACTCTACCTTACACAACACTTGGAAACCTTTGAGGTTGCTGTCACTCGAATTGCTTACGGTATTCCCGTTGGAGGCGATTTAGAGTACATTGATGAGGTAACACTCGCAAAAGCACTTGAGGGCAGACGGAAAGCTTAGATGGAAAAGCAATGGCTCGTTGCACTTTTAGTCAGTCTGCTTTGCGGCGTATTTAGTATTGTATGTGCGGAGCCAGATTCGGACAACCGAAATATAGGATTAAGAAACTTGAGTCGCGATAGCGTCAGTACCGCGCGCGAAGCGAACGCTGCCTTTGACGCACAGCGAGCCTTTGATATGTTGGAGAAGCAGTGTGCATTCGGGCCGCGGCCGCCCGGTTCGGTGGCACATAGCGAAACGCAGAATTTTCTATTTACGGAACTTCAGAAATATGCAAACAGCGTAGTTCTTCAACCCCATCAGTATAAAACAAAAACGGCAACGCTTCACCTAAACAATATCTTGGCAGAGTTTGGACCGCTAACTGGCGGCGAGACGCTCCTGCTCGCAGCGCATTGGGATACCCGTCCCTTCGCTGACCGGGACCCAAAGCCAGAAAATCGGGATAAACCGATCCTCGGTGCCAACGATGGTGCCTCCGGTGTTGCTGTCCTTCTTGAAATTGCGAGAGTCTTAAAGGAACACCCACCGCTACGCAGGGTCGTTATCATCCTTTTCGACGGCGAGGATTATGGAAGGTCAGTTGAAAATATGTTTATCGGCTCTCGGTTTTTCGCTCGAAATTTGGGTAAATGGAAACCGGATTATGGAATTCTGTTAGACATGATCGGAGACAGGGATTTGGCACTCCCGATTGAACGCTATTCTTGGAATGCAAATCGGGGGTTCACGGAGGCAATCTGGCAGCGCGCAGCAACGCTCGGTTTAATGCCTTTTCAACCCCGTTTAGGGGACGCTATCTTGGACGATCACGTCCCGTTAATCGAAGTCGGTATCCCAATGGTAAACATTATCGACTTCACTTATCCCTATTGGCATACAGTAGAAGATACGGTCGATAAATGTAGTCCAAAAAGCCTTGAAATCGTTGCAACGCTTGTCATCAGCATTATTTACGATGGTTTTTAAGTAATTGGTCCTCGCTCTGCCTTCTACTACGTTTCGGGCAGGTTTCTGGTCAATTTTGCGGCGTACTCGCCCATAAGCGATCTGCTTCAACGGGGTTAGGCGAAGTAGAAGTCTTTATCAAACATTTCATAATCCAGAGCGGATTGGAATTACCCGCGAACCGTTGTGGAACATAGGGGAACAACGCCCAGGTGCCAATAAATTAAAAAAAGAAATGAACACTTATCAAAAACATTACGACGTTATCGTAGTCGGAGCAGGACACGCAGGTTGTGAAGCAGCACTTGCCGCCGCACGAATGGGCTGCGAAACACTCATCGTCACTATCAATCTGGACACCATCGCGAAGATGTCTTGCAACCCTGCTATTGGAGGGCTCGCCAAAGGACATCTCGTTAAAGAGGTAGACGCGCTCGGCGGTGAGATGGCAAAAAATATTGACAAGACCGGGATCCAATTCCGACGTTTAAATACTAAAAAAGGACCCGCAGTTCGATCAAACCGCGCACAAGCCGATAAAAAGGCGTACCAAGATGAAATGAAACGGGTCCTTGAAGCACAAGAACGGCTCGACATCAAACAAGTATTAGTTGAGGAGCTGCTCGTCGAAAATGGTCGATGCATCGGAATTCTGAGCCAGACAAAGACCGCTTACTTCGGAGAGACTGTGATTCTAACGACAGGCACTTTCCTGAAAGGCATAATCCATATCGGTGATGTATCATATAGCGCAGGTAGAGCAGGTGAGTCTTCCGCCGAGAAACTCTCAGAAAGTTTTTTAAGTCTTGGGTTTGAGATCGGTAGGCTCAAAACTGGCACTCCTCCGCGTGTCAACGCCCAGACGGTTGATTTCAGCGAAATGGAAATTCAGCCGGGTGATGAAAATCCTCTCCCTTTCTCATTTTTAACCGAACGAATTACACAGCTCCAACTCCCGTGCTACCTAACTTACACGAATCAGCAAACACATAAGGTAATCCATGAGAATCTTCACCGATCTGCGATGTACAGCGGTCGTATCGTCGGCATCGGTCCCCGTTACTGTCCTTCAATTGAGGATAAGGTTGTCCGCTTCGCAGAGAAGACAGAGCATCAAGTCTTCGTGGAGCCTGAGGGACGAGATACGGACGAAATCTATCTCAACGGTATTTCTGCGAGCCTACCTGAAGATGTACAAGTAGAGATGGTACATAGCATTAAAGGGTTAGAGAATGCTGAAATCATGCGCTTCGGATACGCCGTAGAATATGATTTCGCACCAGCGACGCAACTACAGCCGACGCTTGAGACGAAGCAGGTACCAGGGCTCTATTTCGCGGGACAACTCAATGGGACCACAGGCTACGAGGAAGCCGCCGCACAAGGGCTTATGGCAGGAATCAACGCTGCTTTAAAGGTAAAAGGTGAGAACCCTCTTATCCTCGACAGATCGCAAGCTTACATAGCAGTACTTATCGACGATTTGGTTACGCTGGACATCCGTGAACCTTACCGCATGTTTACATCGCGTGCCGAATACAGGTTAGCGCTGCGAGAGGACAACGCAGATTTGCGACTCACCGAAATCGGCAGACAGATCGGACTCGTTGATGATGACAGATATCACCCATTCCAAAAGAAAGCAGCGGCTATCGAAACAGAATTGGGACGTTTACAGGAAACCCTTCTCAAACCGACTCCTACGACTCTGGATAATTTAGCGAATATCCTCGAAACGGGCGCGTTGAAGCAACCTACATCCTTGGCAGAACTTCTGAAACGCCCAGAACTTCATTACGAACAGATAACCAAGATCGTGCCTCCCTCTGAAACCCTGCCGCCAGCCGTGACTGAACAGGTGGAAATTCAGATAAAATATGACGGATATATCCAACGACAACAGCGACAGATTCATCAATTCAAGAAATTGGAAAATTTCCGAATCCCCGACACATTTGATTATGCCGACGTTCAGGGGTTGAAGACAGAAGCACGTGAGAAGCTTACAAAGATCCGGCCCACCTCTATCGGGCAAGCATCACGCTTACCTGGTGTTTCGCCAGCGGACATCTCGATCTTGACGGTTATCCTTCATCAACAGAATCCGAGATAATATGAGGCATGGCAATTGGCGAGGTACGAGCAAGACTTAAAAGAGACGTTCAATCATTACGGGTTTCCGTTAACTGAGCATCAGGTAGCACAATTCAATCTGTATCGCACTGAATTACTGCGGTGGAATGAACACATTAATCTCACGGCGATCACAGATAATGATGAGATCGTTCATAAACATTTTCTTGATTCGCTAAGCGTCTTGGAACATATCTCATTAAGAAGCGGTGATTCTGTAATTGATATTGGGACTGGTGCCGGATTCCCGGGAATCGTGTTGAAAATCTACATGCCTGATATCCGGTTAACACTCATTGAATCATCGAAAAAGAAGGTGAGTTTCCTAAAATTTATAGTCGCCCAATTGAATCGGCATCAAAGGATAGACGTTGAAATATTCGCGGAACGTGCGGAAGTTTGTGCGCAACAGCAGAAACACATTGGAGCATACGATTGGGTTTTCACCCGTTACGTCGCAGCGATTCGAGACTCGGCGACGTACTGCATACCTCTGCTGAAATCGACAGGAAAGTGGGTGGCTTATAAGTCCGGCGATGAAACTATCGAAAACGAGATTAACAATAGTTCGGCGTGCCTCGAGGCACTCGGTGGAATGGTCGAAACTGTCTTAAAAAATCCGAAGTTCAATCGAAATTATGTTGTGATACACCGCGGCAACCTACGAATGAGGACAAGTTAATGTCCTGCGTAGGCTGTGCACTATACAAACGAAACACATCGTACGGTGGCTTGTGCTGTAGCAGATTAGGGCGAGGTGTTTTTGCTTGGGTGTTTCCCCTAAGAAAAATACAACCCCCAAAATAGAAATACTAAGGAAAAGACCTATGAATTTTGATACAACGATTGGGGAGCAAAATATCTCCATCCTTCATGTGGAAGGAAAGATTCTTGGAAATGCCTCTGACACGTTCCGTAAGGAAATGAACGAACAACTTCAAACCGGGCGCGATAAATTAGTGGTTGATCTAATGAACGTTCCGTTAATCGATAGCAGCGCATTAGGAGCAATTGTGGTCACTTTGAAGTCCTGTCAGCAATCGGGTGGAAAGTTAGTTTTACTCAGCCCTCAGAAAGCTGTTAGGGAAGTTTTGGAGGTAACGAAGCTCAGCACCGTCATCGAGATTTATGATACCGAGGAAGGCGCGTGTGCTGCTTGCATATAGCAAAATAGTTCTCAGTTAACAGTGGTCAGTTGTCAATTAATCGTGTGGTTGTTGCAATCGTTCGTAAATACCACAACGATCTCTGGTCAGTGTTAAGAGTCGTCAGTGACCAGTTATCAGTTGTCAGTGTTAAGAGTTGTCAGTTCTCAGTTAAAGAGGCGGTTTGATTAACCGATAATCTCTTGTCACTGAAAGCTGAAAACTATAAAAAATGAAAGATAAAAATCGTCCGGAGCGTTCCCAGTTTAAAGTGGGTCTACGCGGTCAGCAGGTAGTCCTGTTTTTGTTTGTTTCCCTGATGCCGTTGTTTGCCGTTGCCTTAACCATCAAATTTTTAGGCGAGAACGCGCTAAAGGAGTCTGTTGGCGGGAATCTTGTTCTCCTGGCGCAAGAAAAACTCGCCCGAGTGGACAATGCTATCTCCGAAAAAATTGAAAAGATTCAAGCAGAACTTCCAAACATCCAAGCAGCAGTTGTGTACTCAAACACTGCTAACGAGAAGCAGAGTGTATTTCTCAGCGTATGGGCACGATTGGAGGACAGTATTCGCCTGCTTGAGACCTATGCAGGCTATAAAACTGAAGTAACCATTACAAATGCCTTCGGGTACGTCCTCCGTTCAAATAATCAACAGTTGGATTATGACACGACTAAAATGTTCCCACATCGAGTGCAGGACAGGAATTGGTGGAAAAGAGCCTATAATAACGGCATAGGTTATCCATTTGTGGAAGATGTCATCTATGATAAACTGCGAGGTGTGCATCTTCTTCCAATTGCACTGCCAATACGTACAGCTGCCAAAGGCTCCGTTACACAGGGAAAAAATAACACGGTCGGCGTGCTAAGAACATTTCTGTTTTTACCTGAACTTACCAGTTTAGTTCAATCGCTACCGGAATTGGCGGAAACATATACGATTCTAACGAGTTCATCTGGCAAAGTCATTGCAGCTTCACCCCAAAGCGGGTATCAAATAGATAATTACATAGAGATGAGCAATGCCGCAGAGGAGGCGATTATTGAAGGAAAAAAGGGCATTAATGGAAAGTATTACGACTATGAATCGGAAGGTGAGATGGATACCTTCAATGAACCTCGCGTCTATGGTTGGGCGCGAACGCGGAGAAACACCCAAGCAAAAACACTCTCAAGTATGGAGCCGTGGAAGGTTCAACAAAACTTTAGCAACTGGATAGTCTTTACTTCAAGTCCTATCTCATCGGCTTACGCCGGTGTCGTTAGACTGAACAAATATATTTTTTACGTTACCATTGGGTCCAGTTGCATCGTTATATTAATTGCTTGGTGGGCTGCACAGCGGATAGCGACACCTATATTGAAAGTCGCACAAGCAGCGCGCAGCATTGGACAGGGTGAATTTGACAGCGAAATCACTGTTGACAGCGATAATGAGGTCGGTGTTCTCGCCGAAGAATTCAATGAGATGCGTCGGAACCTGAAAAATGCTGTCGATCGATTAACACAAGAAGAGAAAAAACTCACAGCTATCGTAGACAATCTCGGCGAAGGTTTGATTGTTGTGGAGCCCACTGGACGCGTCCTCTACGTTAATCCTGTAGCTGAACGTCTTCTGGATTTAGGGAATACCACTGACTACGAAAATTTTATCGCTGTCGATACAGCAAATAGTACAATCTGCTGGACGAAAACATTGGAAAAAGGAGGGGACACAAAAACGGATAAGAGAACTGTTAACATGAAAATACTGTCTTTCTCTCGGCGTGAAGTGGCACAACACCAAACAGTCTTTGCGAATGCCACACGCGCATTCGTCGTCGAAGTGGATGTCAATGGTAATCAACAGGACAGCGACCGTTCTCGAGTCCTCCGCATCATAGCAAGCCATTTTTCCGATGAACATAATAACATCGTTGGCACCGTTTATGTCTTTGATGACATCACCAATGAACACGAAATAGAAAAAATGAAGTCGGAGTTCGTCTCGCTTGTATCGCATGAATTGCGAACACCACTAACATCCATCATCGGATTTATTTCGTTAATACTTGATGGGAAAACTGGTAAAATTAATCAGAAACAGTACGAAAGCTTAAGCCGTGCCCATCGCCAGTCGAAACGGCTCGCCGCTCTTATTAACGACCTACTCGACATCTCTCGAATTGAAGCAGGACGTGTTGAGATGAAGCAAGAGCAGGTACAAATAGGCAGGATAGCCAAACGGCGAATCGAGGAACTTCGTCCACAAGCAGACGAGAAAGCTGTTTCTCTGTTTTTTGAGGCACAATCTAATCTACCTCCAATGATTGGGGATGCAGACCGGATTGGGCAAATTTTTATTAACCTCATTGGAAACGCAATTAAATTCACACCAGATGACGGGAAGGTAACAATAAGAATATCAAAATCTCTGCAAAATGGGAGCGCAACCGATGGATTCCATGTTGAAGTCATTGATACGGGTCCAGGAATTCCCCCTGAAGATAGAGAAAAGGTCTTTGATAAGTTCCGACAACTCGGAAGTGTCCAAGCACGAAAACCACAAAGCGGCACGGGCTTAGGACTCTCAATTGCCGCAGGGATAGTCGAAGCACACGGTGGGCGATTATGGGTGGACACGGGAGAGAATGGACGAGGGAGCAACTTCCAGTTTTTTGTTCCGTTGGAAAAGAGGAAAAATGGCTGAAACGATTTTAATTGTTGATGACGATCTTGACATCCTTGAATTGCTAAAAATGAGCCTTGAACCGGAGGGCTACAACGTACGAACAGCAAACGATGGTGAGAGTGCAGTGCAGAGCGCATGTGCGAACCCCCCGGATCTTATTCTTCTCGATGTGATGATGCCACATAAAAACGGCTTCGAGGTCATTGAAGAACTAAAAAATATAGAAGATACAAAAAACGTTCCGGTCATTTTAGTGACTGCCCGTGGACAGACAGAAGATAAAGTCCTCGGTTTGGATACCGGCGCAGACGATTATATCACGAAACCGTTTGACCTACGCGAGTTAACCGCGCGGGTTGAAGCTGTTTTAGGTAGAACTCGTCCCATCAAATATATCAACCCGTTAATGCATGCGATGGGAGACAAGTTCAGCGAAGAAGGGTTGCAACAACTCGCTGGACATCTTCAAGCCGCCGCCGCTATTCAAAAAAAATTATTACCTGAACAAGCACCAAATCTTGAAGGTTTTGACATCGCAACTCTGCTCCAAAGTTCAACGTCCGTCTCTGGTGATTTCTATGATTTCATCCCGTTGAATGAAACACAGGTCGGACTCGTTCTCGGTGATGTAAAGGGCAACGGTATTCCTGCGGCACTGTTGATGGTGATGGTTCGAACTGCACTCCGCTTACTCTGCCATGAGGAAGACACCCCTGCGTCAATCCTCAAACGGATTAATGATTTAGTGGTCCGTGACACCGAAGCAGATTTGTTCGCAACAATGGTTTACGGTATATTGGACATAGCGAATTCGACCTTCACGTATTCAAATGGAGGGCACTGTTATCCATTCCACTGGAAGAATACCAGCGAGATGGGGGTCTTAAAAACAGAAGGCATGTTGATAGGCGCATTTGAGGAAGCGACGTTTTCAAGTGCCATCTGTTCTTTGTCTCCCGGCGATATTCTTGTTTTCTATACGGATGGTATTACCGAAACGGAAACTGGAAACATTGTCCCGCAAGCCTCTATAGGCTTGCGCCAGTCAGTTTTCAGTAAAAACCAGAAAGCCTCTACGAGTGCAGTGGATGCGGACGTGCTCCGAAATACAATACCAATGGATAGCTTCTACGGTGGAGATAGGCTTGCCGCCTGTATTTCCAAAAACACGGGATTGTCAGCATCAGCGTTATGTGAGGTGGTTGTTAACGATCTAACACTGTTTAGTGGAAGCACAAATCCCCATGACGACAGAGCATTAATTATTGTCAAGCGAAATATTTAAATTAGGAGGGGTTCGGCTATAGCCATAGCCGAACCCGTTTCAGAGTTACTTGGATGCGGAAACCATGCACGCATCCCATCACAAGTTTGTTACACTTACTGTAGAATATCTTAACATTTTTGGCAAGTTTTTTCAGGAAAAACTATGGTATAATAAATCTTAATGATACCAAAACATGCTAAAAAGTACAGTCAGCCGCCAGCAATCAGCCGTCAGCGGACCCGCTGATAGCCGAAGGCTGAAAGCCGATAGCCACTAAGGTAGGACTATTTTCAAGCCCTGCCTTGTAGCTGCCCTTGGAAAACACCCAAGTGTGCAGAGAAGGAGCTTCAAACGTGGGCGAGAGAACTGAACAGGTTATTACGATTTCTCTCCCAAGTTCAATGCAACATGTTGATCTACTCAAAGTCATTGTCACCGAGATTCTGAAAGAGGCAGATTTCACAGAGGACATCCAAGAGCAGATTAACCTTGCTGTCATTGAAGCGGGTACAAACGCGACCAAGCACAGCAATAAAGAGGATCCGGAAGAACAAACGACTTTTCAGCTGATTTTTGCTGAAAACCGATTAACCATTGCCACTGAGGACGAGGGTGAGGAGTCTACGCGCAAAGAAACTGGAACTGAACGAATTATTAGACTTTCTCTCCCAAGTTCAATGCAACATGTTTACCTACTCGACGTTGTTGTCACCGAGATTCTGAAAGAGACAGATTTCACAGAGGACATCCAAGAACAGATTAACCTTGCTGTCATTGAAGCGGGTACAAACGCGATCAAACACGGCAATAAAGAAAATCCAATTAAAAAAGCGACCATCGAATTCACTCTTGCCGAGGGTAAACTTGAGATCGTCATCGAGGACGAAGGCGATGGATTCACACGCAAGGAAGTCGCCGATCCCCTCGACCCGGAAAACTTGCTCAAAAGCAGTGGTAGAGGACTATTTTTGATGGAAGCCTGCATGGACTCTGTAACTTACGAAAATAACGGGACTATCATCAAAATGGTCAAATATAAGGGGATTCCAGAACCATAGTCACATCTACGCTCGGATTTACGTGGATTTCGCGACTCTAACCAAACGAGTAAAGAGGCGTAAGATGCCTCTTATCACTATATCTAAGCCTTTTCCCACATAGGGCTCAAGCGTTAAGAATCTATAAATTGTCCTTCAGTAGCACAATGTGGGAAAGCATTGAACCCTCTTTATAGAGGAATATCCAGGGAACCGAGAACCGGAATTGTCCTCTCAGGGTTGGGAGTAATTTAAACTTTTAAGGTATTTCTATGCAAGTCAACCTTCGACACAAAGGTAGCATTACAATTTTAGATATTGAGGGGAAAGTTATTGGAGTAGATGTCTTAGCTCTCAAAGACATCATTCATCAACAGATTCAAGTAGCTGATAGCGAAGGGGAGCCTGGGGAAAAATTCAACATAATTTTAAACATGGAACGGGTCCAGATGATGGATAGTTCCGGCTTAGGAGTGCTTGTCGCCTCTCATACCACCATCCGACGCAACGAAGGGAACATAGTCCTCTTGAACCTCGGTGGCAACGTCAGAAGTCTTATCGTCATGGCAAAATTGATGACAATTTTTGACTGCTATGATACGGAAGCAGAAGCGATAGCTGGAATCATACGGACTTGAACTGTTTTTTAATTTATTGGACCTCTGAGCATCGTTCCACTTCGTTTCACGATGGTGTCTGGTTAAGTTAAAAACCTTTTGAAACCTAAGACAGGCTTATAACTTAGATGAAAACCGTTGCGGAATGAAATTAGGTTTCCTTAAATGGCATAATTTGTCTTTGCTTTACATTTGGAGCAACGCCCAGATTCCCATAGTTAGAAAAACGTTAAAAAAATGGAAACGCATATCTCCAAAGACCTTGAAGAAAACACCAGTCTATGGCACAAATGCACCGGGTGCCAAGAGTTCGCTTTCAAAAACGAACTTGAACGGAACCTTTATATCTGCTCATATTGCGGTGCGCTGTTCCCGCTCCTCGCTGAAAAACGGCTTGAATATTTACTCGATGACTTGCCAACAACAGAAACCAGATCCACTAAGGAATCCGGACTTATTGCTGAAGGAATGCTTTCAGGGCACCCAGCCTGTCTGTTCATCGCAGATATAGATGTAATCCCTGCAGAGCTCAATGCATCCTTTTTTCTCACAGCGATTGAAAGTGCCTTACAAAAACAGATTCCATTGATTACGATCGTCGCGTGCCAACCGGACGGACCGCGAGCAGCTTTGGCAGAAACCACCTACTTAACGATGCAGATGGAGCGATTAGCAGATACACCACTTCCTCATATCACTGTTTTAACTGAAACGGAAGTATATCCACTGGCGACGTATCTCCCTGTCGGCGAACTGGTTATCGCGGAAGGTACAGCCCCTGCTAAAAAACCAGCATCACCGAATTTACAACCCGCGCTGCATGCCCCAGAAGAACAACTTCTGACACAGCCATCACTATCGGAAAAAGACGTTGAACCTGACCTAAGTGTTGATTGTTATATCCCTCGTGAGGAACTGCCAAGTACGTTGGGATTATTTCTGAAATTCTTTAAATGATGAGCCTTCGCGCTGTCTACCACTACGTTTCAGGTTTTTAAATAATTGGCCTTCGCGCTGCCCTCCATTACATTTCGGGCAGGTTTCTGGTCAATTTCAAACGGGACTGAACTGTAAGAAGGGTTCTAACCCGGTAGGGGTGAAATCTCTGTAGAGGAACGATGGGCATTTGGCCATAGTTAGAAATATGAAAAAAAACATTTTGCGCGACGATCCGAACAATATAGGTGTCTCTGAAAGCAGATCTAAGCGCGTTTCCTTCACCAACCAGAAATTTAAAGAAATCTTCGGTAGCACATCCGCATTTGTTGTATCCGCCCCCGGCAGAGTGAACCTCATCGGCGAACATACAGATTACAACGACGGTTATGTGTTTCCAGTGGCGATTGATAAATATCTCAACATCGCTGCTCGGAAGAGACCTGATGGACGTGTCAGGTTACATGCTTTAGATGTTAACGACTCTTACGAATTCCGTCTGGATACGCTTCCTTCTATTCAACATCACGCTCCAGCATGGAGCCATTATCTCATCGGGGTTGCGTCCCTCCTACAAACATCAGGCAAAAAAGTATCAGGAATAGATGCTGTCATCACAGGTGATGTGCCGATTGGTGCCGGTCTGAGTTCTTCAGCGGCACTTTCAGTCTCGACCGCGCTTACTTTTTTAACCGCCAGTTCTGTGTCCGGAACACCCGAAAGCGCGCCACAATTAGAAATTAACAACAAAGAAATCGCGGCGTTGTGCCAACAGGTAGAACACAAATTTGTTGGTGTTAAGTGTGGTATCATGGACCAGACGATCTCGTTGATGGGACAGGAAAATCAAGCACTGTTTCTGGACTGCCGCTCGCTTGAACACGAACATGTCCCACTCAACTTGGCAACGCATTGTATTGCTATTTGTAATACGAAGGTAAAACGCGAACTTGCCGCTTCTGAATACAATAAACGCCGCGCGGAATGTGAAAGAGGGGTTGCTATCCTTAAACAATGGTTCCCCGACATCTCTTCACTTCGGGACATTACGCTAACAGATTTCAAAAAATATGAAGAAGAACTTCCTGCGTTAACACAAAAAAGGTGTCGATATGTGATTGAGGAAAATACCCGTGTATTAGATGCGGTTGCTGTGCTTAAGACGCGACACCTACAAACGGTAGAAGAGACAAACGAATCGCTGATACAATTCGGTAGACTCATGAACGCGTCGCACGACGGGCTTCGAGATGATTACGAAGTCAGTTGTAGTGAGTTAGATTGGCTTACCGACATTGCCCGTAGCATCACAGGCGTAATTGGGAGCCGAATGACGGGTGCGGGTTTTGGTGGATGCACAGTTAACATCGTTCATAGAAACGTTTTAGAAACGTTCCAAACGCTCGTGACGACGGAGTACCACAAACACACCGGTATTGAACCTGAAATTTATCTCTGTAATGTCAGTGACGGCGCACAAGTTTTCTTTTTTTAATTATTAAGTTCCTGGGCATCGTTCCATTACATTCCACGATGGTGTTTGGTCAATACCGACGCGACGGGTGCTGCGTACGCTTTTAAGGAACTCGCGAGTTGGAGTTCGCTCCTACAAACGTACATATCCTTAATTGCGTTGGAATTAACCAGAAACCACTGCGGAATGTAATGGAGCATGATAAATTAAAATAAAAAAATGGAATATAGTATTGGCGTCGATCTTGGCGGAACGGATATCAAGGCTGGGTTAGTTTCATCAGTAGGCGATGTTTCTTGCCGTGTCGTGCTCCCTACAGATGTTGAAGTAGGAGGTCCCAAAGTAGTAGCAGCTCGAATTGCGGAAGCCGTTCATCAAGTTCTTGTGAAAGCAGAAACTGCGGATGCACAAGTCATATCAAAATTAGGCAAAGCACCACAACGTCCTTTAAGCAGCGCGAAAGAATCTGAAAATCACGATGATACAAGCGAGATTTGGATTGGACTGGGGGCACCTGGACTTATCATTGCTGAAACAGGAGTTGTCCACTTCTCACCTAATTTCCCCGGTTGGAGTGACATCCCACTTGTCGGTTATGTGAATGCTGAATTGGCGAAGTTACACCTTCCGAAGACAGCCGCAAATGATAACTCACAAACTCATAGTATTGTCCCGCAAGCCTCTATAGGCTTGCGCAGGAAGTACAAACTTATATTAAGGGGCATGGACAACGATGTGAATGCGATGACACTGGGTGAACTTCGTCACGGTGCCGGTGTTGGATACAAAAACATCGTCGCATTAACGCTCGGCACAGGCGTAGGTGGAGGAGTCGTGATCGACGGGCAAGTTTACCATGGAAGTCAAAATACTGCAGGCGAACTTGGGCATACTGTCGTTGAACCCAACGGGCGTTACTGTGGGTGCGGTAATCAAGGTTGTCTTGAGGCTTATGCTGGCGCGAAAAACATCGTTGAACGGACGCAGGAGAAAATAGAAACAGGACGGTCTACGATTTTAGCGAAAGCAATGAAGAATGGAATAGCACTAACACCACGGCAAATAGCGGAGGCGGCACAGGCGGGTGACAGAGTCGCAATGGAGGTTTTTGCTGAAACAGGACGATATATAGGCGTTGCCCTCACCTCAATAGCGCATATTCTCAACCCACAAATTGCAATCATCGGGGGTGGTATAGCGGAAGCTGGTGAAAAACTTCTCTTTGAGCCCATCCGGGCTGAACTTTCCAAACGTGCTATGGATATTCCAGCGCGGATGAAGATCATAAAGGCACACCTCGGAAACGATGCAGGCATTGTGGGTGCTGCGATGCTCGCCCTTAAAGGTAAAAAACCGGCATTGTAGCAAGGAATTCGGGGTTATAAACCCCTCCTACAACATGCCACGGAAAAATTTGTAACTATGGAGATCACAAATGAAAAATAAGATAGGTCTGTTGCGAACTTTAAACACTCAATCCGAAAACCGAAGGAACGCGAAGATCGTAGACCTGCTTCGAGTGCATGTCTTAGAGATTTTAGCGGTGCTCTGTTTAGCACTAATCCCGCTGAACTGCTTGAAGGTCCCAGAGGTCCCAGATTTCCTCAAAGATACCTTCCAGCCAGAGATGATTGTCCCTGTGTTCGACCCGGATGCTCATATCATGCCGCAGACGGGTACTGTTGGTTATGTCAAAAACGGCGTGAAAGCAATGGCAGTGCCACTAAACGATGTGAAGGTGGTTGATGCGTTCGGCATCTTTATCTTCAATGGAACCGACCACTGGATATCCTTCAAAAAGAAGGATTGCCAGATGCTTGATGGCACGGGAAGCGTTACGAAGCCAATTGATAAATCACAGGAATCCTTTTACCTAAAAAAGAACTTCAGACCGAAGTTGCCACCCGAATTCGGTGCGGAAGTGTTCCGATGGGATAAGGCGATTAGAATACAAGGCGATCCAGCAGTACTCCCCAGAGCAGACCTTGAGAAAACAACCGTGATGCCCGGACAACACGCGAGATTCTTCCTCTATTTCCGTAAGCGAAGCATTAAATATAGCAGCTTGCGAATCATTGTACCGAGAGTCACAAGTGATTTCAATGAACAACAAACAACTTTCGTTTTCAAGTTTAAAGTGCAACGAGGCTAAACATATTTTTAATTATGTGCCTCTGAGCATCGTTCCACTTCGTTTCACGATGGTGTTTGGTGAAGTCAGAACCCTTTGAGCACCTGGAGCAGGTTGGAGTGCCCCAAAAACCGTTGCGGAATGAAATTATGCCTTAAATGGCATAATTTTGCTTCGCAGTGAGAATGCTTTACATTTGGAGCAGTGACCATGAGCAATAAATTAAAAATCCTTAGAGGTCTCGGTTCCCTCCTCCTTGTGCTCTGTTTGAGTTGCACCCTACCCGAAGGCGAAGTTGCACGGGGAAATCCGCAGAGGAAACACCCTATCAAAAACCTCTATCAAAAACCCCTATCAAAAACCCCGGTTGAAATCCTCCCCTCGAACCGTGAACGGCAGGCACCCCCTATATTGGGTATTCGTTACATCGAAACGCTCGGTAGGACCGGGCAAGGAGCGGGCGAATTTCGGACACCGTTAGGGCTTGCCATAGATGAAGAAGACAGAATCTACATCGCCGATGCGGGTAACAATCGGGTGCAAGTGATTGACGATGCCGGGCATTTCATCATAGAATTCGGAAGTCGTGGATGGCAGACAGGGGAGTTCGATCACCCTACAGATATAGCCTTGAGTTTTCAAAGAAGTTACCGCCTCTATGTAGCAGACACGGGTAACAATCGGGTGCAATACTGTAATTTCGTCGACCGGATTTTTTATCCACTCAGTGAGAGTGTAGATGATGTTCTGCTTGACCGCCCCGAAGGTATCGGTATCGGACGGAATGGTGAGGTTTATGTCGTTGATACTGGCAATCACCGCTGGATTGAATTCAATGTCGCAGGCGTTCCCGTTGTCGCACGAGGAAGCTTCGGGAATGGCAGTGAACAACTCTGGAACCCGACAGATCTGGATGTTGATGCTCACGGTAATGTTTACGTCATTGATACTGGCAATCATCTCATAAAAAAATACGACTTCAGTGGTAACCCTATTGACATGTGGGGTGGCGAAGGCGACGCACTTGGACAACTGCGGGAACCGAAGTGTATCGCCTTAGACGAATGGAATTATCTCTATGTAACGGACAGCGGCAACCGGCGTATTCAAGTTTTTGCACCTGGTGGTAGAAGCATCACAGAATTCAGTGCCGCCGCGCTTTTAGAGCCAGCTGGCATCGCAGTCTCAAAGACCGGACGTGTCTTTGTGAGTGATGCCGAAGCGAATAACATAAAGGTATTCCAAGTTTTTCGTAAAAAATAGTTTTTGGCTTTCAGCAGTCGGCTATCGGCGATCAGCGTGTTGCATGCCCAACTTTCGCAACGACCACAAGAATCTCTTGCTGACAGCGGAAAGGGTTGCACAGCAACTCGACCTGACAGCCGACGGCTAACACGCCGATAACTTATAATGCGTATCCCACTCCTTTTCCTTGTTTCCTTCTGTTTGTGTGTGCTGCTACCACGTCTCGGTAGTACAGTTCAAAAATCCCCTAACGATGAAACCAAAGTCCTTGAACTTCCCACCTTTTCCGTCCTCCAGAAGACGGAGTCCGTTGCACTGGAAGCAGGAGAGCAAGACTTTACGGTGAAGTACCCGCCGATCCTTCCAAACAGCGAGCGGATAACAGAAGCAGATGGAAAAGTACTCGTGCGAGGTGTTGACTATCAGATCGATTTCTATTTGGGTAAAATCACTTTAGGTAAGCGCACAACTACCGAGCCACCTACAGACAAACCGTCTAAACTTAAGATAACCTACCGGACATTGCCGTTCGCGATTAAACAGGTCTATAAACGCGACCTTTACGGTGAGCAGAATCCACAGATAGAAATGACTCGCGAGCCTTCCACAATGGACGAATCCGAAAGACAGCCCGGACAACCTTTCGGCGAACTCGGGGGTATCCCCTCTACGAGCGATGGCGCATCTCAATTAGAGGTGTCTGGAAGTCAAACATTCGGTATTTCAGTTGGAAGTGGGCGTGGCGTGTCGCCGAATCAAGAACTCCGCGTCAATGTAGAAGGTAAAGCCTCTGAAAATATCACCGTCTTGGCACTGCTATCCGACCAAGATTTGCCTATCCAACCCGAAGGCACAACCGAAAATATTCAGGACATCGATCAGAAATTGATTCGTATTACGCATCCGAACATGAGGGGGACTTTAGGAGACTTTGAAGGTTCGCTCGGGGCATCAGAGTTTATTTTTTTTCCACGCGCATTAGAGGGGGTACAGGTTGAAGGCGATTTCAAATGGGTGGACTTTCACTTCATTCCGACTGCCATTCCGAAGGGCCAGTCTACAAGTTTAGTCCTGCGCGGTGAGGAAGGACGCAGTGAATATCGACTCACAGTTGATGGACAATACGTCCTTGTAAAAGCAGGCAGTGAAATCGTTTGGCTGAACGGTGAAAGGATGCGGCGCGGCGAAAACAATGATTACATCATCCGCGAATATGGAGACCCAATTGTCGAGTTTAACAGTAAGCATCTCATAACGAGCAACGATGTGATTCGGATCGACTTTGAATACATCCCGGAAGATCGGGCGTATCAACAGAATCTTTACGGACTTAGCAGCGTCTTCACACTGCCGGGTGAACGTTTAACTTTTGGAGCGTCCTACGCTGTTGAAGCAGATCTGAATCAACCAGAACAGTCTCTAATCACGTTTGAAGATGTAGAACTGGAGGCACTTCGCCAAAACATCCTTAATCCTAAGGAAGACGAATCGCCCCTCATACCACCACAAAAGCATACTGTATGGGGACTGGAGAGTCGTCTGAACGTTACAGAACAGGCGTGGATTCAAGGCGAATTCGCCTATAGTAATCTTGATAAAAATACCTACTCTGCTGTCGATCGGAAAGAGGTAAGTCGGGCGTGGAAACTGATCGGCTATGCCGATTGGGACTTTGCAACATGGACGGATCAGCTGCGTCCTAAACTGACCACAAACCTCGACATACGGTCGATGGATGCTAACTTCGTGCCTGTGGGTGCCGCAAGCAGCAACCGTTCCCGCTCCCGTTACGAAACACAATACGCCACAGAGGGATTTGATGATGCGTTCCTGCTCGACACAGCGGGCAGCCCGCGAACTTCCCAAGATGAGAGAACCATGAACTTCGACATCCGAATGATTCCCACAGGTTGGCTGGAGGTTGACGCGGGAGTCGGTAGGAGCGAAGAGAAAGACCCAGAACGCGAGGGAACCGTTCAGGAGGCCACCGCGACCACAGATGAAACAGAAGTTTTACCTACTGCAAACGCAACGATCCGCAACAATTTCAACTGGGGGGTCAACTTCAACCGGCGTTTAGGTAGTGGACGAGTTAGCCCTACCCTCACGCGGGAAAGCACGCTGCCTATAATTGGACAAGAGAAGAATTCAGTAGAGTCGGAACAGAGCACGTCTGCAGGAACGCAATTACTGAAGAGGTTGCCGAATCTCCGTTGGGACGACTATCGTAGCAGTTCCCGGATGGAGGGGGCAGATTCAACAAGGACACAATCGCTACAGAAGTCACGTCAAGAAGGTAATCTGTCGTATCCTCTCGGTCCATTCAGAATTATAGGAACACTGGGAAGAGTGGAGTCGAGCGAGGCGCGTAATGCTACGCTCAACCGAAAGCGGAACCGCGCAACTGGACGTATTGACCTCGCTGATTTCAACTGGGTATCTTTGAACACCAGTTATGAACTTGAGGAGGCTTTTGCTAAAGAACCGTTGCTTACTGTTGATGATGAGCCTATCGGTTTGTCGGATTGGCAGCGAAATACCACAGCACGGACTTGGAAGGTAGGCGTCCTTTCACAACAACAATCCTTTCTCAACGGAGGGGTGAATCTGACAGCAAACATTGCGCGCCGGATGTTGAAAGCACACACCGATCTCGGTGCGAATACAACGACGCAACTCGCGGATGTCAATCTCCAGCTCACACCACTCAGTCGGGCAATTGATATAGAAATCGCCTATGAATTAGACAAAAAACTAACAAGCCAACGCCGCGAAGTCTATACCGACATCCATCCACACACTGGTGTTCTGCTTCAACCCGGTGAAGGATACTACGTAAAGTTGGATGACCTGCACTACGTAGAGGATCCCGAGGAGGGCACTTATGTCAAGATTTATCAAAATGTGGGTGATAAACCGACAACAGCGGTAGATGCAGAATTCCGAGTGCGTTTTCAACCCCGCCAGTTTTTCACACGGCGTGCCAGAGCAAGACAACAACAGCATCGTGAATCAATGTTGAAACGTGATAGCTTGCGCCCGACTCGGTCATCATCTACCCAAGAAGGGAATCAACAAACACCATCTTTATCCAACACAATCGCGGCACGAAGCCCACGCCTGTCTCGCTTAGAATGGTTTCTAAATGCCCTCAGAGGTCAAACGCGCCTGTGGCTGACCGAGGAACAGGAGGTAGAGGAGGCGGTGTCCCTCTATCTGCTCCAAAGTCTACAAGGCTCAGAAACGCTTTTTGGTCGGTTGAATCAACACCATCGCCTCGAATTCTCGCCATCACCAGCATTCAGTTTCGAGTTCAACCTTCGTGTTGGCGAGACCCTCAATCGTCGGATTAATAATCAAGAACGCCACAGGCGGCACAGGACATGGGATGTCGGTCTCTCCGTGAACCCAACGCAACGTATGTCCCTCGGTGTAAACTGGGAACAACGCCGGGAAACTGAGAAATACAGTCAACTCCAAGTGGAAGAACTCACTCAGGAAACCGAGACTATAACGAACAGGGGAGACCTTCCATCAACGCCTATCTCAGACCTACGCCAATTTGAGCAGACGACTGAATTGAGCCTCCGATATGAACTCAGCAATTCCGTGCGATGGAGCGGTATCGGAGGATATAATCGTACAATTGACAAGGAGCAGCTTGACGAGGAGCCAGAAGCCAGAACGCGGACCTTCTCATTTGAAAATCGCCTCACGTATAGTCTTATTGGTAAAGGACGCATTGATGTCAACTATAAACTCGGCTATGGCGAGAGTAAGGGTGGCATACCCTTTGCACAGTACACTTTCTACGAAGGCATCAGCCACGAAGTCCGCACAACCGCAGATTACAGACTGCGAAAATTTACCGACCTTCTGCTTCGGCTCAATTACCGCTTACTCTCCACAAAACAGCGGAAACCCGAACACCGCTTGGAAATGACGGTCAGTGCAGAACTCTAATCGGGAATCGAAATTTCCTTCTACTGGTAGGCGAGAGAAACACCCCAGCAAAAACACCTCGCCAGCGAGAGTAAAGTGTATAACACTAATCTGCGTAAATCCCAGGGTAACATCGTCAGCCGAATCAGAACGAACCTATTGCCTCTGCCTCATTTGAGCCATCATTTCCATCATTTGTATAAGCTGCTTGAAGTCACCAAGGTCAATGAGCAGTTTCGCATCAATGCTATTGTCCGTTCTTTTGGCGGAAAAACCGATACTATAGTTCTCAGGGAGACTCATGAATATCCCTGCCAGTATTTGCATTACCGCGGCATTGTCCGGATCCATCTTCCCAAACATCGGCAAAGAGTTTTTAGCCGCGATGGCTGGAGATATCGCACAGAAGATGTTGGAGTCAGTCCCTAATATGTCGACGAGTTTTTGATAACTCGGATGCTCAGAAAATTTCGCCTCGTTTCCTGCTTTCCTATCAAGTGCCATTTGAATTGATTCTGGACCTGTACCCGTTGCGAAAAGGAGCTGCCCTTCGGTAAATGCATAATACCAGTGCCATTTGGTGGGCAACAAACCAGAGATTTCTTCGGGCAATTCCTCTGGAAGCCCCTCTGTGAGATCAGGAAAGATGTAACTTTTAATTTCAACGCGGTTGTGCATGATCGACTTACCTGCATAAGCGTCTTGATCGCTGAGATGTTCCAGAAACACCTCATCCATATAGACCCTGGCAGCCTGTTCATCTTTCAGTTCATAGATAAACAGATAAGTCGGTAAAAGCGTATCCTCAAAACCGAAAGAAACCCTCCATCGATCTGCAAGAGATTCATGAAAATCTTTCACCTGTTTGAGGAGCAAATCCCGCTGCGCCTGTTGTTCTGGAGTTACCGTGGGAAGAGTATCTAACCAGAACCTACTCAGCTCAACCAGCAACTGTGGGCAACCTTGAACGGCACCATTCATAGCTGCACGATTTGGGAGTTCGTCGAGGAAAGTTAATTCACCAGACCTTTCTTCCAAGACTTTCAGAAATTCACTATCGCTTCTGAATTTCACGGACGGCTTAATTTGCACACCGGTTCCCTCTACCTCCAGCCGGACGTTTATTGATCGGAACTGCTCAATGCTTCCTATTTCCTCTCCAGGTATATCTTCAAGGAAGGATGCAATTGACTTGGATATCGGATCCCCATCTTGGAGAGCGTTTACTATTGACTCCAATTCCTCTTCAGGCAGACTATCGAAGGTGGCAATAATGGCTTCAACATCAACGCACACCCCCACTTGATCGTCACCCTCCAAAATATCTATAAGAAAAGTGGTGTAATTTGGGTTCTGTGTGATAGCATACCCCGCTCCGTTATAGGTATCAATAACGTTCTCACAAATCCCGCGAGGCGTTGAAAAAACGAGGATATTCTCCAAAATAGCAAAACTCTTATTACCTTCGCTGGCACTCCAATAGGTTACGCCTTTATATTGCGAGGGTGTGCCGCCTTCGGCTTCAATTATCTGTTTCATTGCCTTAGGACCCGTTAGATGCCCCAGTGCCGAGAGATGCAGTGGCTGCAAACTGGTAATGAAGACCGCGAAATCTTGGTTCAAATCCAACCCAATTTCTTCAAAATCGGCTAAACTTTCAAACGCATCTCCGAAAATACTCTTCAAAATCTGCATAGATACATCGGGGACCTCGATTTGAGGGGAGAGCTCAGTTACTATCTTGTTAATTCTGTTATCCAATTCCAGCAGACTCGGACAGTAGATAACGCCTAATGCTTTTTCAGGAATTAGGTTCAGAACACTGTTGTCTGGAACAGGAACTGGTGCGCTTTCAGATTTTTGAGAAGGTGTATCTACGGGTGCCGATTCGGATACCTTAGATGAATCTGGTAGGGCTTCTACCACATTGAAAGTGGCGAATAGAAGGATTATCAGAAATATCGACACGGTGAAGCATAAGGGTAAACATTTCTTTAACATTGCTTTCTCCTTAGGAGAGTAGGACTTTGGCACTATGTCCCCATTCTTCGGTTTATTGCACTGTTTGTCCGATAAATTCTACCGTTTGTCATTGTTAGTCATTGTTAAATGACGCAATTTGCTGGTGAAAGGGTTGCATAAGTTCAGAAAAAACGTAAAAATCAGGCTCACTTGTAGTCCCAGACATCCGTGTTTGTGTAAGTCCTATGTAGATTAAATTTGGACAAACGAATTTATTGGTAGAATTATACCATGAATCAACTCATACATACAGGTTCGTGGGATTTCCTCATAGATTTCCTGCGATTCAAAGTGTACAAATGATTCTACTGGCGGTATATTGGAAAGTTAAAACGTAGGACGAGCTGGAGGGTTTACCTTTTGTCAAATAAGTGGAGAGAAAACGGCAGAACGAGAAATACAGCGATTAGGCAGGAGTTGCGAAAGTTTCAATACAAGTTCGCGGATTAAGATTATCACAACGTAGCGTCTATAGAGATTTTTGCGAGAAAGGAATTGACCTTCCCTTCCCCACTGAACGAATTACCGGTAGCTCCTAACTTAAAGCGTGTGCCTTCGTCAAAACGGTGCGTGATCCGCCCTGATTTACCGGGTATGATTCCTGATGCTGAGGTGAGTATAACCTTAGGCATACTGTCTGTGGGGATTTCGCTGTCGCTTGTAAACAGAATGAAAGCACCAGCAGCCTCTGCGCTCCCAATCCAAAGGTCGATAGTGACCGTGCCGCCATCTTTAAATGCCGTCGTATCAATCTCAATGACAGTGTAGTCTTGATAGCCCGCCGCCGGTGTTTGGAAAATGCTCAAAACATCCTGCGAAGGCTGTTTATTATCAAGCACGACGTTCTTTGCTTGGGCAGAAAGAAATCTCGGCACATATTCTGATTGATTTGTGCTCGGGGTATGTCCGTCGCCTTTACTCGGTGTCACAGATTTACCGGCTTGGGTCCGCACATCCGGTTTCGATGCGAGATTCAGAACCATAGGCGTGTCAATGAGTTCTACTGTCATTTCGGATGTGGCATCAAAATTGTAAGGTTGTTGGAAACGTGTTAAGTACTGACTACTTGCTCCAAGTGCCATCACAACGAGAACAAGGGTTGAGGCGGCAATTGTCCACGGCACAAACGGTTTACCACTGGGCGGTGGAGTAGGTTTGATACGGGCAATTTCTTGCATGATATTCTCGGTGAGATTCGCCCTAACTTGGAAGCCTTCCAGTGCCTCTCGGATCATGGGTTCCGCCTTCTTTAAGCGGTGCCGCGCACGGCGGAGCCGACTCTTAACGGTACTCTCTGATACACCCAAAAATCGGCTAATCTCTTCACAGGTCATCTCCCCGAAGTAGTGGAGTGTGACGACAGTGCGTTCACTTTCCTGCAGCCGAGCGAGTAACCTTTGGACAATATCGCGTTGCGCATCTACCGCAGCTTTCTCCTGCTCCTCGGCAATGTATTGAGAATACGTCCCTCCCTCTATCAGTTCGATGTCTGTGTCTTCAAGCGATTGCGTTTGCATCCGTTTCTTTCTGAGCCAGGCATGGCATTGGCGTGCAGCGATTCTATAAAGCCATCCTGCAAAACGATGCGGATCCTTCAGCGTTGCCAGTTTCTTATAAACCCTTAAAAAGGTATCCTGCGTAATCTCTTCAGCGATGTGGAAATCGCCTACTTTCCGCCACGCGAGTGCGTGAACCTGCTTCTGGTATTTTCTCACCAACTTCGCAAAGGCTTTTTCATCGCCTATAAGACTGCCTTGAATTAATTCGACATCGTCGTTTTTCATTCGTTACCTCCAGAACGGGATAACTTCATTAGACGCTATAATAATATTCCATGCTGGGCAGACTTTTTTGGGAGACACATTAGCATGGAAGTGGCGTTAATGTTCGTTACTTTCTTTCGCCATAGGGGCTACAGAAATTGTAGCGAGAAAAGCGTTGATGTTCCCTTCCTTACTGAACCAACTGCCTGTAGCTCCTAACTTAAAAACTTTACCCCGGTCAAAACGATACTTGATTGTTCCTCTTTTACCGGGAGGAACATCCCACGCAGAGGTAAGCGCGCCGCGAGGCATACCTTGTGTTGGAAGTTCAGTGTCACCATCATAAAGATCGAACGAGCCTTTGGATTCAGCACTTCCTACTAAGATATCAATAGTAAGCATACCGCCGCCTTTAAACGCTGTCGTATCAATTTCAACGACAGTATAATCTTGATAGCCGGATTCTGGTGTCCGGAAAATGCTGAGAACTTCCTGCTGGGGCTTTTCACGGGTGAGTATAACTTTTAAATCCTCTGGCACAACAGCACCTAATCCAGAGTAAGACTCTGAACTAGGTTTCGGTAAAGGTTTCGAGGCGGCCTCACCGAACCCTGGTAGTTTCCCCTCTAAGGACTCTTGGAGGAAATTCATGTAAAATGCTACTCCGTTGGACCACCCGATTTCGTTGACAGGTTGCCTACCCATCACTTCAAACTCCGGCGAGATAACCAGACAATCCACAGGCGACCCCTCTTTCCAACCCTTTATAATTGCTTGTGCCAAGGCGTGGCTTGTGTCAAACGTTTTACCTTCGCGCTCGCGTCTCTTGTCAATCGGCTCCCGCAAACTGGAGACGCGCCCTAATTCAGAATTCGGCACCCATGTGTTAACAAAGTTTTCGTTCAAGAACTCTATAATTTTATCGTCAGAGAGGACAACTGCCCTCAGAGTTTTGCCACTCCCTCAGCACGACTCATCCGCAAGCGGTCCATCTATCGAAACAACATGAACAGGTTTTCGTTGCGCCGGTGCCGTCTCTAACGCTTCTTCCAGAGACACCCAGTTGATTTGTTGCGATCTGTAGAAACGCAGTATCAGCACCCGCTCAGCCGCTTCTTGGGTGATGGACTCCGCAAACTTGATGTCCGATACCACTTCTGGTGCCTTAGCACGGAGTTCCATTTGCGGGCAAAAACCGACATCTATAGCTCCGATACTGTTTCGCCCGACATCAAAATTCAGTACACCTTCAGGAACATACATCTTGAAGGAGGCAATCCTCTCTCTAATTCGATCAATAACAAGATGTCCTGTAAACTGAGATGGAGTGAACCGACCATCGTTTAAGACGAATTCTGCATGGATGCGGAACACAATCTTAGCAAATTCATCATTGTAGGCGCGCAGACATGCCCACAGTCCACGGGAATCTCCCATATTGATGTCCAGGTCCAGCCTCGGATTGGGGTTCAGTTGCCTTAGTAATTCTAGCACCCCCTCTTCCTCAATCTGCCAGAGATCGCCTACAGAAACCGCTTCGGAGGGCAGAAAGGCATGGAAAACCGATGCAGAATACCGCTTCTCCGGCTCAGCAACCCGCAGATTTGCCAGTTCATCCCACTCCACATGGAAATTGTATTGTGTATATTCAATCGGAGCAATGAAGCCTTTGACAGATACTTCTGGGGTCCCGTCAAGGTTCAGTGTAATTTTGTTGTGAGTTGTTGAGTGGTTATCGGCATTCAGCACTCCACTCATCATTACCAGAATAAGAAACCCAACGGTTAAGATTTTCATCTTCAAATCTCCTTATAGTAACGTGGAGTTGACATAAAGATTAGAAAGATTCGACAGGATATATCACGCCTATTCCAAGCAGGTGACGGACAAATTCCATCGCTCCAGAGCAGTACTATTGCTTCGCAGTGAGAATAGAAAACCCGATGCCCAAGTACTCGCACTCCCAGCGGAGCTATCTCTGGTGATACTACATACCGCACCTACGGCGCGGAAACGTCGTGTCGGACGACTGCTATAGACATGTTGCTCCTACGGAGCAAAATATGCATCTTGGGTGTTATGTCCCTTTTTGTTCAACACGACCTATATAGTGAACCAATTTCTCATATTGAACTCACGTTATAGCAATTAACAAGAACATTCTACGCAAACAACACTTATACAAAAAGTTGTTCTTCGCGTAGATTCTAATCTCGATATATAGTGACGCGGGGAACAAACAAAACGGTTGCCTAATTCTGCAAAGGTGCACATACCTTAAATAACAATGCTTAAATATTCCGCTTCATTATCACTTACAGGATTTTGAAGCATCAATAAGGGTGATAGCATTCTCACTTTCCAGAAACCCGCTAACGGGCTATCATCCTCTTTTTCACATCCGCCCAAGTCGTTGCAACTTTATCACTCGGTGAAACAGCGAGGAAGTCCCCTACCATCGCCTGCTTGATTTCATCATCACTCAATGCTCGTTGCCAGACTGCGGCTTCGTCAATAGAACCGTTGGCAAATGCATACTGCGGGCTGTTTTTTGCGCATCCGATCCTGAGGTTCACGTTATTACCACCAAAGAGATTGAAATTCTTCTTTTCCGCACCTATGACTTTACCATCTAAATAAATTTTCATGGTTTTCCCATCGTAGCTCCCAGCAACATGATGCCATTTTTGAACACCCATTTTGTGTAGAACTGCGAATTCATGCCGGTCCGTAATCCCCTGTTTCTCCCGCGACCCGAAAAACAACACAATCTCTGGTCCGTTACCGATATCGGAACTGCCGATACCGTAAGTTCCAGCCCAACCGTCTCCCGAATGGCAGCCTTTATCAAGCCAATGCAACATCCTTTTGCCTTTCCATGTTTCTTGATAATAAATCCAGGTCATCATTGTTATTTCGCTTGTAATTTTCAGTTTTTCCTGAGAAGGAATACTGACGCAATCCTGACCATCATCTGTAATATGAATGGCATTCCCATATTTGCCCCTGACAATCTCGGTGTTCTCAAGTATCTCTGCGTCCTGACCATTCCCAGATTCGTCAACAACTGTCTGATCTTTAACATTATCAAACGTCAGATAAAAAACGAGTTTCTCATTCAAACCTGCGTTGGCAGGAGCTGCCAACAACAGTATAACGACACTCGAAAAAGCAGCAATAAATGTCCGTAACATGTTTTCTGTTCCTCCTATAGAGTCATTTGAACTTTCTAAAATTTGTCACACAGCTATCGTATCGATATATAATGACGCGGGAGACAGACAAAACGGTTGCCTAATTCTGCAAACATAAAGAAAATATGATACACAAAGCGGAAAACGTGCATAACACAGCAGTTTCATGGTGATTCTACCTATGACACTATTTCTTTTTTACTTTTCCCCATACTGTGCTTAGCAGTCGCGATTGTGGCGAAACAGGCAACGAATACACAGGATCGAACCAATCCCCTCCGAAATTCGCCTCAAAGACTCGCCCGATATTTGTCAACTGTGCCCGAGTGGCACTGTGTACATCAAGTTTGAAAATTTGTAGGCGACCCTTAATTTCTTGTGTATAAAGTACCTCTTTCCCGTCTGGCGACAACACTGGATACTGTGCTCTGGGCCCAGCTTCATCCAGAAGTTCTCGGAGATCGGTCCCGTCGCTGTTCACAATATAGATTGTCTCCTTATCCAGCCATACGGATGGGAAACGATCACCCGGCAAAAGGCGCGGTAACGGATTCTTATTCCAAGAAAAAGCGAGTTTGCTCCCCGTAGCCGACCAAAATGGATGATTTTGCCAAGGCGTTGCTTTCCTCGATAGGAGGTGTTTTTGCCTTCGTGTGTGGGGGTCAATAAGAGCAATTCGGCAGGTATCTACAATATAAGACATATATGCTATTTTCGTTCCATCGGGTGACCACGTCGGACGTCTACCCTCAACGAGGTGTTCCTCTTTTTGTTTACCCAAGATTGCAACGTAGATATGGAACCTGACACCGTTCCAATTCAGGTGTACGTAAGCAATCTGGTTGCCATCGGGTGCCCACGTCGGAGAATCCCTATAAGACTTTCGTTTCCTCGTGAAAACGCGTCGGACATTGGATCCACTGGGGTCCATCAGATACAAGTCTCGGATGCCGCCATCGCGATCGGAGACAAAAAGAATCTGCTCCCCAGTGGGGGACCATACGGCTTGAAAATCATTTGCGCGATGTTGTGTTAAATTCACCTGTTCACTACCGTCCGGATTCATGATGTAGACCTCATAATTGCCGTCCCGTGAAGAGGTGAACAGAATTTTGGCGGTTGTGGGTGCTGTTGCGAAAGCGAGGCAAACGCTTACGTTCAGCATCAATATGTTCAATATGGCAAAAACTAACAACCGTATTGTTTTCATCCTACATTCCTTTATGGGGAAATTCTGACTTTGCAGGTAGCCGTTAAGGAACGACTGCTCTTCTTTTCATATCCGCCCAAGTCGTCGCCACTTTATCGCTCGGCGAAACAGCGAGAAAGTTCCCTGTCATGGCTTGTTTAATTTCATCATCACTCAGTGCTCGTTGCCAGACCGCAGCTTCATCAATAGAGCCGTTTGTGAATGTAAGGTGGGGGACATCTTTTGCACATCCGATCCGAACGTCCGCGTCATTGTCTCCAAAGAAATTGAATTTTTTCTTTTCTTCCCCTATGACTGTACCATCCACATAGATTTTCATGGTTTCGCCATCGTAACTTCCGACAACGTGATGCCATTTTTTTTCGCCCATTTTATGTGGAGTTCTGAACTCCTGCCGGTCCCATTTCCCCTCTACCTGTGATCCCAAAAACAAAAAGATTTCTGGTCCGTTACCGACATCAACACCAGCGATACCGTAACAGTGCGCCCAACCAATCGGAACAACGAAATGACAATCTTTTTCCAGCCAATGCATCTTCTCGTTGTTCCATGTTTCTGGAGAATAAATCCATGCCATCATTGTTATCTCGCCTATAACTTTCAATTTCTCTTGAGCAGGGATATTAACGCAATCCCCGCTTTGACCTTTAAGACGGATTGCATCTCCATATTTACCCTTGACAATCTCGACATGCTCAAGTATTTCTGCATCAAGACCATTGCCAGATTCATCAATAATCGTCTGATTTTTAACGTTATCAAAGGTCAGATAAAAAACGAGATCTTCATCCAAACCCGCGTTGGCAGAAGCTGCCAGCAATAGCATAATGACACTCGAAAAAGCAGCAGTAAATGTCCGTAACATGTTTTCGCTTCCTCCTATGGAGTCATTTGAATCTTCCAAAATTTGTCACACAAATATCGTGTTGATATATAGTGACGCGGAGGATCGGAAAAACGGTTGCCTAATTCTGAAAAAAAATGAAAATCTGGGAATAAATTTTGACAATTGGAAGCAAAAGGCATTCACTGCCCTGAATCTGGAACGATTTATAGTTAACTTAATCCACTTTGATTTTTCCCCACATCGTCGTTAACAATTGCGCCGACGGCGAAACGCTATAAAAGGGGTCAAACCAATCTGGACTCAAATTACTTCCGTCATGCGTCAGTTGTGTTGGATTGTCGCCGTTCAAGCCCGTTCTGAAGAGTTGCGAAAAACCCACCCGAGAGTTGTAAATGAGTTCGCTGCCATCTGGGGACCAGGTTGGGTCAGAAGAGTTCTCGTCGGTAATCTGATGAAGTCCACCCCCAGCACTATCTATGGTGTAAATCGTACCCTTCTTAAACCTAAGAAAACCTTGTGCATCAAACGCAGCACCCTCGAGTTTCGCGAAAGCTATTCTGTCACCCTGTGCAGACCAGCTGGGATCAAATATCCACGGCATCTTCTTTGAGATGAGCGTTTTTTGGGAACGTTTCCTCAAGTCGTAAATACCCAGTAGTGTACTTTTGCGACCACCCACCACAAAGGCTATCTCGTGTCCATCAGGAGACCAACTCGGACCAAATCCATCCGTCAATTTCTCAACGGAGTCTCCATTTAGTGTTGCGATGTAAAGTGTGAGATCGGCGTAAGGGACAAATCGTAACCCAAACTGTAGTTTTGCCTTTCCTGGATCTCCTTGTGCATAGGCAATTCGTTTACCATCGGGCGACCAGGCAGGCTCCCATCTGTATTTGCTGCTTGCGAACACCTTCCGGACATTTGTGCCATCTGCGTCCATAAGATACAAATCAAAAATTCCATCTCGATCTGAGCTGAACAATATCTGTTTCCCGTTTGGCGACCAGGCTGGTGTATAATCGGCTGCACGATGTTGGGTGAGATTGACTTGCTCACTCCCGTCGGGGTTCATGATATAGATCTCAGCGTTACCGTCCCGCTTTGACATAAATGTAATTTTCGCTGTCTCCGGGGCTTTTGCCCATACAGCAGTGCTGCCGCTGAACATGAGTAGGGCACTGATAGCATAACTGAATATTAGAAATTTGGTGCAGCCTCCAACTCCTAAAAAAGGAGAAACCGACTTATGTTTCATAGGGTGCCTCCTACTAAAATGAGTCTTGATGTTTGATTTTACCCGACACTAAATTACGGGAAATATCTATGTAAACACCCTCCCCGCGGAAAGTTTCTGTTCGCGTAGATTCCCATATCAATATATAGTGACGCGGGTAACGGACAAGAAAGTTGCCTAATTCTTCAAAAAATCAGGGAAAATCGGACACAAACCTAATAGAACAGACACAACACCACCGATTCGGCATGTATTTCATAGAAACGTAGATAGGCAGGCACGCGTTGACAGGTAGGTTGGAATAATATGGGCTATTTTTCAAACGGTGGGACGATAGAGACACGTGCCAGAAAAGCATTGGAAACACTCTTTTGGTTGTTTGCCCCTGTAGCGACTAACTTGAAACGCCGACCCCGACTAAAATCGTGAAAGATGTGCCCTACACCACCGGATGAAACGTTCCATGCACCATCCAGAGTTTCATCTTCATCATTTTTTGTAGAAATTTCGGTATCTGCATCAAACAATTCAAACGTTCCTGCCAACCTGTTCTCACCCACATGTATTTCAATGTGGAGGATCCCACCGCGTTCAAACGGTGTCGTATCAATTTCAATAACTGTGTAAGTCGGGGTATTGGTGTCGGATGTGCTAAAAACGTGTAAAACCTCCATCAACTCCGTCCCCAAGCTGATCGGGTTCCGATCTAATTTTGACGCGTTGCCTACACGGGTGCGTCTCCCTTCAAATGCGTCCACAGCATGCTGTAACACTTTTAGATACGCTTGCGCCTGGTTCCTGTACGGTAGAGCCATCTCCGGCTGATGCATGATAACTTCCGCATCGGGGGTGAGTGCCAGAATATCTACAGAGTCAGTGTAGTGGCGTTTTATCTCTTTTGCGACGAGGCTGACCGCCTCGCCTTTCGCACCACCTATTAGTTCTGGCAATTCCCGGAGGAGCACCCATGTATTGACAAACTTCTCGTTGAGCGTTGTTATCACTTCTGAATCGGAGAGCGGACCCGCCCTCAAATATTTGCCGTTCGCTCAGCAGGATTCATCGTCTAAACACCCCCAGACGAGGATTGCATGGATCGGACGATTGGTCGCTTTCGCCTGTGCAACTGCCTCATCAATCGGTAGCCAATCAATCTCAGCGAATTTATAGAACTTCAATTCCAACATCCGGTGTGCCTCTTCCGTTGTAATAGCAGCATCCCACGCGATCTCGTCTTTGTCGGTCTCGTCCGTAGCGAGGAGTTCCATACGCGGCACATAAACCATATCAATACCGCCAAAAGCACTGATGACAACGTTACTATTGCGTGCCGGCAGATAGAGCGAAAACACCCGAACCGTTCCTTCTTTCAAATTGATTAACAATCGTCCGACGAAATGGGAGGGGACAAAACGGGATTTATTATCGTCGTCCTCCGAGGCGTTGGCGGCACGCCACTTCTCATAAGCGACGCTTTCCAACGTGAAGTCCGCATGAATTCGGAAAACAATCTCAGCGTAAACTGACGAAAAAGCACGTAAGCAGGCGAACGCACCCTCCGCACCGTGATATACGGGTGTGGTCACACCGGAATGAAACTGGCGCAGGAAAGAGACAACACTGTTCGGATCAAGTTCCCAAACATCACCCACCCCTACAGTTGATGACGGAAGAAATGCCTTGAAAGCGTCTGTCCTGTATTCTTTGACAGGATGGTTTGGTGACAGATCGAAGAGTTCAACGTGTTCTGGCGATGTCTTGTGCATACGAAACGTAGAATCCGCAATCGGTTCCCAATGTGCCTGCACCTGTAGACGTATCGAACTATTTAGGACATTACAAAGGTTTATCACTATCTGCCTCCGTTACTGCAGCTATTCCGCTTCAGGTTCCACGGAAATTTTACCGCGAAAAGTGTCGGGTAAGTAAAGTGATTCAATTTTACCACTCATACACATTTTCGGATGCACCTTCACAAAGGTCAGCGGATTAGAGGCTATCCGTCGAGTGTGTTTGTAGTCGTGCGATTCATCGCACGTTCCTTAATGCGTGTTGATTGGCAATAAATAGTTTCCCTGAACCGTTGGGCTTATAATAGGGAAGACTAAATGGTCTCAAAGAACAAGAAGGCACACTTGACAAAATAAAAAACATGCATAGAATAGTGTGCAAAACAGCGAAAAAGGCGCGTATCTCTTTACATTTTCAAAACGGAAAGGAAATAGTTAATGATTCAAACGGCTTACAAGGAAGCGTATCGTCCACAGTTCCACTTTACACCGAAAACCAATTGGACTAACGACCCGAACGGTTTAATCCACTACAAAGGCGAATTTCACCTCTTCTTCCAACACAACCCATCCGGTATCGATTGGGGCAATATGACCTGGGGACACGCTGTCAGCACAGACCTCGTCCACTGGAAGCAACTTCCGCATGCCCTCCATCCAGATGAACTCGGTACAATCTTCTCCGGCTCTGGTGTCGTGGACTGGAAGAATACCGGTGGTTTTCAGACCGGCGACGAGGCGGTACTCGTCAATTTTTACACGTCGGCAGGCAGCCACGCTCCGAAAGAGGTTCCATTTACACAAAGTATCGCCTACAGCAACGATCGCGGACGAAGTTGGACAAAATATGAAGGGAATCCCGTGATTGAACATCTTGTCGGGAGTAACCGCGACCCCAAGGTGATCTGGCACGAACCGACGCAAAAGTGGGTGATGGCTCTCTATCTTGACCAAAATGACTACACCTTATTCGGTTCGACAAACCTTAAGGAGTGGACACGGTTATCCGACTTACAGATTCCCGACACAGAATGCCCCGACATCTTTGAGCTTCCCGTTGACGGTGATCCCGATAATACCAAATGGGTTTTCTGGGGTGCGGCAGGGAAATATTACGTCGGTAATTTCGATGGAACGACCTTTACTCCGGAAAGGGACGCACAACGCTCTGACTACGGTGCCAACTTCTATGCAGCGCAAACATGGAGCGATGTCCCAGAATCCGATGGCAGACGTATTCAAATCGCTTGGATGAGTGGCAGTAACCCACCGGATATGCCTTTTAATCAACAGATGAGCTTTCCGTGCAAGTTGACCCTTCGGACGACTCCAGAAGGTATACGTCTACATCGAGAACCGGTCTCAGAGATCGAAAATATCCACATGTATACGCACGCGTGGAGCGATCTCCCGCTCAAGCCGGATGAAGATCCGCTTTCTGGACTGACGGGTGAGTTGTTCGACATCCGTGCTGAAATAGCCCTGAACGATGCTACCGCCGTTGGTTTCAAAATTCGCGGGCAGGATGTCCGTTACGATGTTGAATCGCAGCAACTAACATTCTTAGAAAAGAGCGGACCCCTCGCGCCACAAAATGGGAAAATCCGCTTGCAAATTTTAGTCGACCGTATTTCTATCGAAGCATTCGGAGACGATGGTAAGCTCTCAATGACATCCTATTTCCTCCCAGATCAGGAGAACGCAGATATCGGAATCTACACGGAGGGAAATCCAGTAACTATAGTATCATTGAAGGTGCACGAGTTAGGATCTTCGTGGGTGTAACACCAACGAATGAAATCTATTGGGATACCCAATTACCGAAAAGCGCGCTTGTAAAGCCATAGAAACTTTCAGGCGCGCTTGAACGGAGATCGATATTTTAAAAACCGGTTATCTGCTGCAGAACAGACCAAACCAGTTAAACGCTAAACGACTCACCACAACCGCATGTATTTTTAGCGTTCGGATTTGTTATTTTAAAGCCTGAATCCATCAACCCATCGTTATAGTCGAGTACCGAGCCTGCGAGATAGAGCGTACTACGAGGATCGATGAAAACTTTCAAGCCGTGAAATTCAAAAACTTTGTCGGTCCCTTTCGCGGCACCAAGCTCAAGATTATATTGGAAACCGGAGCATCCACCGCCGATAACCTGCATCCGCAAGCCGAGTTCGGATTCAGCTGGAGCTTCACTGTGGCTAATGAGAGCGACCGCTTTTTGCGCGGCAGATTCTGTGACAGTAATCATGATGACTGCCCCTCCTTCTTGGACAGAAAATCAGCAATTGCCATTTTTAGGACTTTTTCAGCAGTGTTCGCGTAACGTTGTTTATCCAGCGGCAGTCTTCCCAACGCATCAGAAAGCTGCACAGCAGTAATTTCCAATGCCTCCGGGACCTGAGTGCCTATAATCAGTTCAGTGAGGATCGAAGCACTCGCGATAGCGGTAGGGCAACCGAAGGCTCGAAATTTCGCTGCAACGATCACGTCATTCGATATTTTGAGTGTCAGTTTTATCATCTCACCGTCAGCCGGAGAACCGACACTGGCAGTGCCATCAGCATCGACGATAGTTCCGATATTGCGCGGGTTTTCGTAATGTTCGGTCACCTGTGGCGTATACATGGGACATTTCCCGCATCGCAGAAGAAGGCACGTCTATAATTTTATTAGAAAGAAACCTGTTTTTGCAATTATACGATATTTCCAGACGATTGTCAAATTTTTAAAGTTTACAATCTCCCTTAATTCGTTTAAACTGACTCAAAACAAATGAAGGAGAATGCATAATGCTTCAGAGATTCCAATTAACGCTCGGTTTAACCCTCTGTCTTCTGCTGGTCCAGCCATTTACAAGACGGTGAGAACGTCATGATGATATGGACACGGCAGAGTTCGCTCCAGGTCCAGTACGATGTTTTCTGCTGGTCCAGTGACCTGGAATATCAACCTACGGATGAAGACTACGAGAAAGCCGACGAAAAGACTTTGCCGGTGCATCCGGATGGATTGCTAACCACAACGTGGAGTCGGCTCAAGCAGTAGTTTCGTCGTCTTTATCAGGTGTCCTTGGCTCTAATTCTGCTTGGCATTCAGCACAATAACCAATTATTTCATTACGGAAGCGCACGGCTTTAAAGTCGTGCGCTTCACACACCGCTTTCTGCAACGCATCAATTTGCGGTTCTTTAAACTCAACAATCTGACTACACCGAAGACAGATAAGATGCGCATGCTCCCGAAGTGAATGAATACTCTCATAACGAGTGTTCTTCTGTGCATCGATAAATTCTGTCAGCAGTCCACTTCTTACCAGCAGCGGCAACGTCCGATAGATCGTCGGACGCGACACCAGATAGCCGTTTCGACGCATCTGCACCAGAAGGTCCTCTGTCTGAAAATGTCCGGGATAGTCAAAGACCTGGTTTAAAATGTCCAATCGCTTTTGGGTCAAACGGAGTCCACAACTTTTGAGATAATCTTCAAACTGCTTTGCGAACTCTGTATCGCGAGTGGCTTCTTCAACGGCTTCCATTTTCCGCCCCCTTTCAACTAGACGCAAAAGACAGACGACGACACGGCGGCGCAAGATCGTTCTTCACAGCATACTTATAAAAAAGTTCAAGACCTTTAATCGCAGATTCGTCCAAGTCATATTTGATATGATGTTGCAAATAATGGCTGCAGAGTTTCTCGGGCAAACCAAGCTTTTGCGCCTCAATCCGTGCGATTTCTGGGATTCGTGCGATACCATGTGCCTTTGATTTAAGGAGTAACTCCGGTAAATCACCGAGATGCGCTTCCGTCCTGGCAACCCAACAGGCATAAACGAACGGTAAACCCGTGAACTTATACCACACCTCACCGGGGTCCATACTGTATTCAGTTGAACCGAAGTGTCTGAGTGCTGCGTCTCCGATGAGAAGGATTGCATCAAAAGGCGGATCTTGGCGATTTTGAAGGGCAGTCTTTGGATTTACTGTTGGTCTACAAGTTGTGAACGCTGGAGAGATTTGATACTTCTCAGCGAGTAGGATCTTAAGCAGCGCAATAGATGTCCGGGAATTCGTATCGAGTCCAATACGTCGAATCTCTGGAATCGGAACGCGACTGAATAGTTGGATACTTTTCACCCTTCCGTGAGACGCAATTGATATATCTGGTAAAATGCAGTAAGACGTATGCGAAGGATTCGCACGAAAATATTCAACAATCGGAATTAACCCAACATCCAGCTCACCTTTGCTTAAAAGTGCCGCAACGCGGCTTGGCACATCAACACTCAGCGCAATATCCGTTTGGACTTCTTCGTTCAAAAGGGAATAAATGAGCGGTTTGGTGTTCAGAAACGAGACTGCGCCAACCCTTAAGCGGCTTTTCTGTACCACTGATTCCCCTCTCGAATGATCTCATTGTAAAGTGTATCACGCTCAACAGGGACGAAGCCAGCCTCCTCAATGAGGTGTGTTAGTGCTGAAACGGAAACAGCCTCTGGCGTGTCCGCTCCCGCCATGTGTGTAATTTTTTCCTCGGTTACAGTGCCATCAATATCGTCAGCCCCGAAACGGAGTGCGACCTGTGCCGTTTTCAAGCCGGTCATAATCCAGTAAACTTTAATGTGCGGCAGGTTATCGAGCATCAAACGTGCAACGGCGATGTTCCGAAGATCGGTCAGACCCGTCGTCGAGGGTAGATACGCCATGCGAGTGTTGGCAGGATGAAACGCAAGTGGAATGAACGTCACGAAACCACCGGACTTATCCTGTTGCTCCCGCAACCGAATGAAATGATCTACTCTATCCTCGTTTGTCTCAAGGTGCCCGTAAAGCATCGTTGCATTTGTGGGAATACCGAGACGGTGTGCGATGTCGTGAACCTCCAGCCATCCTTCTGCACTCAGTTTTCCTGGGCAAATCTTCTCGCGCGTTTCTTCCGCAAATATTTCAGCACCACCGCCGGGCAATGAATCCAAACCTATATCCCGTAATTCGGCTAAAACTTTTTCTATCGACATTTTAAAGATACGCGAAAAGTGATGGATTTCAACAGCTGTGAAGAATTTGAGGTGTACCTGTGGCATCCGTTCCTTGAGTCCGCGGATGATGTCTAAATAGTAATCGAAAGGTAATTTAGGATGTAACCCACCAACACTGTGAATCTCAGTGCATCCGTGCCCTATAGAATACATCGCCTTGTCTAAAAATTCATCAACACTCATTTCCCACGCCCCTTCCGTTTGCATATTTTTTCGGGCAAAAGCACAAAAATGGCACCGGGCGTGTAGAATACAGACATTTGAATAATCAATATGCTGGTTGATGTTATAGTAAGCGACGTTTCCATTTAGACGTTCACGGGCATGATTCGCTATAAATCCAACCCCTGTAATATCCGGGCTTTCATAAAGCGCGACCCCCTCCTCAAAGGAGAGTCGTTGTTCTGCCTTGACCTTCTCATAGATTTCAGGCAACTTGGGGTCCGTAAAACGACTATAGTTCTCCATTATTTTTTATCCTAATCGGTTCTCCATTTTCCCACGAAGTTTGCAAGCCAAAACTTGCTATAGAAAGTGAAAAATTGCTTGACACTTATTCCTCAGTAAAGGTATTATAGCATAACAACTAAATTGATGCAAGTCTTTTTAGCTGTCAGCATGCTTCGCAGTGAGAACTATCAGCAGTCAGCGGTTAGCCACACACGATAAGAGCGGTTTTTAACTGATCTTATGGGATCCGGTTACTCAAAGGGGAGCAGATAAATTTATGCCAAAATTAGGACTTATCCATTACAACTACGCAAGTAAATCACTTGACGATTTTCTGAAATTTACCAGTGAAACAGGGTTCGGCTACGTCGAGCTCCAGATTGGCGACGTATGGAACTCGGATGTCGCGAATCCTGAACAAAATGCGGAAGCCGTGAGAGCACAGGTTGAAGGTTACGGTTTACAAGTCTCCGCACTTGCTGCGGGGAACGATTTCGTTGTGTTGGAAGAGGAAACCATTCGCTCCCAAGTTGCCCGGATGGAACGCATATCGGGACTTGCGACACGCCTCGGCACCTCAGTTCTCCGCACTGAAGGTGGCTCCGCAAAAGATGCTGTCCCAGAAAGTCGGTGGGTTGAAGCAATGGCTGGATGCCTGACACGATGCCTTGAATTCGCTGAACGTGATGAGGTCTACCTGGCAGTGGACAACCACGGTATCGTTACAAATGACGGTGACTTGCAGGTAGAGCTCTTTGAACGGGTCGGTTCCAAATATGTCGGTGCGAATATGGACACGATGAATTACCGTTGGGCGGGTCATGATTTAGAAACCGTGGGCAGATATTACGAGATCGTCGCCCCTTATACATTGCACACGCATCTGAAAGACGGGACGGGTTCACGTGGCAATTACCGCGGCGAGGCACTCGGTGAAGGTGAAATAGACCTGGCAAAAGCAATCCGCTGTCTGAGAGAAGCAGGCTATGACGGCGTCTGGTGCTGTGAGTATGAAGGCAGAGAAAACGACGGCACAGGTCAACGAAAAAGTTTCGCTTGGATGCAAGCAAACCTGTAACCAATGAACGAATCACCTCGTATCATCACGCTAACAACCGACTTCGGCACAATCGATACTTATGTCGGAATCATGAAGGGGGTCATCCTCAGTATTAATCCGAATGCACAGATAGTTGACCTCACACACGCCATTCCACCACAAGATATCTACGAAGCGGCTTTCTCAATTTATGCTGCCTACAACTACTTCCCAAAAGGAACGATTCATATCATCGTAGTTGATCCGGGTGTAGGGAGTGATCGACAGGCAATAGTTTGCCAAACAGACAGCGCATTTTTCGTCTGTCCCGACAATGGCGTGCTGAGTTATCTATTGCATAGTGTTGAGAACGAAGGGGAACAACCCATAGATTCCGTGGCGATTCAAAACAGTACGTACTATTTGTCAGAAGTAAGCAACACATTCCACGGTAGGGATATCTTCGCGCCCGTTGCAGCACACTTATCGCTCGGTGTATTGCTTAATGACATCGGTCCGCCGGTGCAAACCCTCGTTCAACTACCGATTCAAGTGCCAGAACTCTCCGGTCATACACTGACAGGGCAGATTGTTAAAATTGACAGATTTGGGAATGCAATAACAAATATATCGGAAACCGCAATTGCTCGCTTAGAAAGCGCGTCTACGGGAAAGATGCCTATATATGAAATCAGAGTTGGAAGTGCGAGACTTAATCGGCTGAACCGTGCTTACGCTGAATCTGGAGTCGGCAAACCTCTGGCAATCATCGGAAGCTGTGGGTTGTTAGAAATTGCTATAAATGGTGGGAACGCTAAAGAAGGTTTGGGCTTAAAGTGGGGCGATCCCGTCGTAATTCAGAGGTTTGATTAAATATATAAGCCCAAGCGGGTTATAATAAAATAAAATTATATCCATAAAGGAGGATGGCAGAGAATTGAAACAGATTACATTAACTGGAATCAAACCAACAGGACAGCCGCACATTGGGAACTACCTCGGTATGATCAAACCAGCACTGGAACTCGCGGAAAGATATCAAGCACTTTACTTTATCGCAGATTACCACGCGCTCACCACCGTAAAGGACAAGAAACAGTTAGTGCATTTAACCCACCAAGCAACTGCGACGTGGTTGGCATTGGGGTTAAACCCAGATGAGGTGATTTTCTACCGTCAATCGGATGTTCCGGAGGTATTCGAGTTGGCGTGGGTGTTGGCGTGTTTCACAACGAAGGGCTTGCTCAACCGCGCACACGCCTACAAAGCGATCGTTGACGACAACATTGCAGCCGGACGTGAAGAGGATAAGAACATTAATGCAGGACTCTTCACCTATCCGGTTTTGATGGCAGCGGACATTCTCCTTTTCGGGACACACATTGTGCCAGTCGGGCTTGACCAGCAGCAACACCTCGAAATTACACGCGATGTTGCCTTGACTTTCAACAAAAATTATGGCGACGTTTTGACGATTCCGGAAGCCGTAATTCGGGAAGAGGTGATGACTATCCCCGGAATCGACGGCAGAAAGATGAGTAAAAGTTATAACAACGTCATCCCGATCTTCGCACCTTCTAACCAAGTGCGCAAACCTGTCAGGCGCATTGTAACCGATTCCAAGCGTCCAGAAGATCCCAAAGACCCAGACGAATGTAGCATCTTTGCGATCTATCGTCATCTCGCGGATGTGGATGCCGTCGCTGAGAAGCGACAACTCTATCTTGAGGGCGGACTCGCCTACGGTGCAATGAAACAGGAACTGTTTGAGTTGCTGGAGGCTACCTTTTCCGAGCAACGCGATCGGTATAATGCGTTAATGGACAGTCCTGATGAGTTGGATAAAATACTCGAAAAGGGGGCGGAAAAAGCACGAGATATCGCGATACCAATTCTGGCGAAGGTTCGCAAAGCCGTTGGCGTGAGCGTGGAAATTCAGTGAAACAAAACTGCTTATAGGTAAAGTCTATAATCTCGATTCGCTCGTTTACTAAAGTATCCCATAGCGAACTGAAAACAATTGAATTAATTTCGTTTGATAATTATTGTGCATGTCTGCTACAATGGTAAAATAGCGTGTTCAGAAAAAAAACTTGCATTTTAATGCAAAATATGTCAAAATATATTTAATGCCTATTTCTAACCTTGCGCGGAACATCAGGCGATCAACATGCGCCGATAGTTTGACAGACAGTGGAGTAGTGCCACGAAACAGTCCGCGTTGCAGCGCGGCAAATCTCTAAAGAAAGTGAGAGGATTCAAATGAAATTTAACGCTTTAACATTTATCCTGTTTAGTTTAGGGCTGATGGCGATCAGTCTCGTTACCGTGAACAGTAGTAGTGCCGAAATTGACCCGAGCAGTGTTGTCGGTCTTTGGCTGTTCGACGAAGCGGGCGGAAGCACAGCGATGGACTCCTCAGGAAACAATAACCATGGAACGATTGTTAACGCACCCATTTGGGTGGATGGACGATTCGGTAGTGCTTTAGCATTTGATGGCAGCTGTGTCAACACAAACAAAAAACTTCTTAACGGCAAGAAGGAATTCACGGTTGTTGCGTGGATAAAACCGGGAACTATCACCGAGAATCGCATCGGATTAATTGGGCAGAACGATTCACCGGAATTCGGTTTTATTGACCCTGGTACCGTTTCGCTATGGACCCCCTCAGCCGGTATTAATAATAATCCATACGAGCATCCACCGGGTGAGTGGCACCATGTTGCCGCTGTGGCTTCCCAAGAATTCACGAAGGTTTACATCGATGGCAATCCTACCACAAAAAACGGGAAGTGGTCCAATCACGGCAGATCCGATTTCAACGTGAATATCGGCGGGTGTGGCGTTTGGGATCCGAATGGCAATTGGTTCGTAGGGGCAATGGACGAAGTCGGTCTCTTCCACTCGCCTTTGACTGATGCCGATATTGCTGATATTATGAATAACGGTTTGACTGCCTTAGGGGTTGCGGTAGAACCCGCAGGGAAAATCGCAGTAACTTGGGGCATCCTCAAGCGGAAAGAATACTAAGCAATTTTAGCGCAGGACGGGCTGACGGAGCGGCACTCATCGCTGTATCCCAACCCGTCCTATGTCAATATTAAACGGATAAACCCCGGTTCAAGACTCGTTTAGAGAAAACAAATCCAAAACCGGGGCAAAATTTATCAGCGCGGCAGGACGCAAAATAATAGTTTCCATCCCATCGCGACACTTTCCCAATCCAACTCCAACTGTTTATACAATCGGAGCTGCATTGAAATTGTTACGAAACAGACTACATATTCCTGTCCGCGTCGTCATACCGACGGGGCTCGCGGCGTTGCTCGCGAGGGCGTGCGGGGTTGACTTTCAACGGACGTCCCATCATCTCTTGGCCATCCAACGCTTCTATCGCTCGCTCGCCATCCTCTTGGTTTTCCATCTCAACGAAGCCAAACCCTTTGGAGCGACCATCGTACCGGTCACGGATAATCGTAGCAGTAGCAACCGGACCATACTCACCGAAGAGCTCTTCGAGGTCGGTTTCCGTGGCCGCATAAGGCACGTTGCCAACGTAGATATTCATCTCGTTTCTCCTTTTAGAAATTATATGTACCCTAACCCAGCATCACGAAGACAACCGATACATTCACGCGAACCGATCTCTCTCAAAAAACCAGAATAGGGAATAGAAATACGGGAAAATGAGAAAACTGAGCACTGTCAGCATTTTCAAAGGCAGAAATTTGGCAGCAAGCGTAGCCGGACATTGCACGCAATGCCCATAATGCAAAGATTGGCAAAAATTAACTCTCATCAATCTCTTGTTGGAAGCCTTGTCACACTTACAATGAGCATGTTTCGGTTCCAAACCGTAACACTGTCAAAACACTACTCGTAACTTTGCCAGCGGACACTATCCACATTTCCCTTAAACAAATTTACACTAAATTATATCACATTTTATATCACTTGTCAATATTAATTTTATCTGTTGAATAATTTTATTGCTTTTCTGATACAAAACCCCTGAATTCATTCGGGGGACTATCACTTCGCGATCATCCAATTATCTCCGATTCCTGCTGCTGTCCGAAGCGGTACCCGAAGCGACATCGCATTCTCCATCTCTTCACAGACGATTGCGGCATGCGCCGCCGCGAGTGCCTCTGGCGTTTCAAGCACTAACTCATCATGAATCTGTAGAAGCATTTTCAAGGGAAGTCTATCCTTATCAATACGACGCTGCACCTGGACCATCGCCGCCTTCATTAAATCTGCAGCAGAACCTTGCACTACCGTATTGATTGCCAACCGTTCGCCAAGGCTTCGCCGACTACGGTTAGTGGCATAGATTTCAGGAATTGCTCGTCGCCTGCCGGTGAGCGTGCTAACATACCCGTGATCCGATGCCTGCTGGACACACTGCTGCAGAAACCGATCTATCCCCGGAAAACGCGTTTTATAATCATCAATAAGCGCAGCCGCTTCCTTTACACGCATCCCTTTAATCCGACGTGAGAGACCTGTTGGCGAAACCCCGTAAATGATACCAAAATTGATAGTTTTCGCCTTATCACGAAGTTCACGCGTAACCGAGGCAGCCGGGACCTCAAACACTTGCGAAGCAACTGCTGTATGGATATCCAAATCTTGGGTGAATGTCTCGATTAAACTTTCATCTTCGCTAAAGTGTGCGAGAATGCGAAGCTCAATCTGTGAATAATCTGCACAGATTAACTGATGCCCATCGGGTGCTTTGAACGCACGTCGCAATTGCCTTCCAATCTCGGTTCGGACAGGAATGTTCTGTAGATTGGGGTGGTCGGACTTCAAACGCCCTGTGGCTGTTGTTAACTGATAAAGATGTGTGTGGATACGCTCTGTTTTTGGGTCAACAGCATTCTGGAGTTGAGCGAGATAAGTACTCTGTAACTTACGGAATTGGCGGTACTCAATTATTAAACGTGGAACGCTGGTCTTCGGATCGTTGATATCCTCTCTCAGAGAGAGTGCCTCTAACACAGTCACATCTGTGGAAATCTTGCCGCCTCGCGTCCGTTTCACGGGTTTGAAACCGAGTTCATCAAACAGCACTTGCGCGAGTTGTCTCGGTGAATCAATATTACACGGATATCCGACGATTCCGTGAATCTCCTTTTGCCGGGCATCAACGAGTTCGCTAATCACACTGCTTTGGCGTCTGAGTTCCTCCTTATCGCAAACGATACCGTTATATTCCATTTCAGCGAGAATAGGTGCGAGCGGTGACTCTATATCACGCGCTAATGCCGTGATGCCCATCCCATCAAGTTTTGGCGTAAGGAAATAATAGAGTCGGAGGGTAATGTCAGCATCCTCTGCGGCGTAAATTGCGGCTTGTTCCAATGGCACTTCATCAATTGTTTTCTGCTGTCCTGCCTCCACCTCAAACAGTCCACCTAAATTCGTCACTTCGTCAGCAGACGTCGCATCGCCCGGATCTGCTGTTAGTTCCTCAAAAGAGATCATCTTGTGCTCTAAATGGAGCAACGCCAACGTATCAAGGTTGTGGGAGGGTGTCCGCGCGTCAACTAACTGACTTGCGAGCAGCGTATCGAAAACAGCCCCTTGGAGTTTAACACCGTTCCTGATAAGAATGCCGGCATCAAACTTCAGATTATGCCCACATTTTGATAGCGCGGGGTTCTCCAAAATCGGCTTAAGTGCCGAAAGCACGGTATCGGTATCTAAATGATCTTCAGGTTGAGGCGAGCGAACCGGCACGTAAACGCCGTGCTTCGGTTTCCATGAGAAACTTAACCCACACAGCATCGCCTCACGTTCCAAGCCATCCGTTTCAGTATCAAAACTAATAATCTCCTGTGCGGATAGGGTGTCAACGAGATCTTTCAGTTGGTCGAGGGTAACGATCGCCGAATAGTCCCCTGTTTCAGCGGTCCCGTAGTCGCCTTTGTCCAAAATGGCATCCGTTTTCTGTGCTAACTCCGCAACCCGTTCCTTGCGCGTTGCAGGCGTAGGCGCAGCAGCGGACGCAGACTTTCCACCCGCAAGCTCCGTCACAACTTGCTCATAACGCTTGAGTTCTAACTGTTGGAACAGTGGGAGGATCTTCTGGAGATCAAGTGGTTTGACCCGTGCTTGCTCTATGGAGAAGTCCAAAGCCGCATATCGCTTCAAGGTTACAAGTTCTCGTGAAAGGTCGAGTTGTGAACGCGCCTTCTCCAAATTTTCGCGACGCTTCCCTTTAATTTCATTGATGTTCTGAAAAATACCCTCAACGGAACCGTACTGCTGAATCAATTGTGCCGCTGTTTTCAAGCCGATTTTCTCAACACCCGGTACATTGTCCGAAGTATCTCCCATCAAGGCGAGGGTATCAACAACCTGGGAAGGTTTTATGCCTTTCGTTTCCCACAGCGACCGAACATCGATAATCTTATCATTATGGAGATCAAGCATTGTGACCCGATCGCCGAGCAACTGTTCAAGGTCTTTGTCTTTAGAAATAATAGAGACATCAACATCAGATGCCTGCGGATCGTCAAGTATTGCCTGAGTGACAGAGGCGATGATGTCATCCGCTTCCAATTCAGGTCTACCGAGCGTCAAGATACCAAATGCCTCAAGCAGCTCCAGAATGCGATGAATCTGTGTCACCAGATCATCAGGTGCTGGAGAGCGATTCGCCTTGTATTCCGAATAAAGTTCATTGCGAAACGTGTTACCCGGTGTATCAATCGCAGCGACAATATATTTTGCCTGAAGTTGCGTCAAGATCCTAATAAGCGTGCCAGCGAACCCGAACACAGCATGTGTCGCCTCGCCGGTGATGCTGCTCGTCAATCCGCTACGAATCGCGTAATACGCCCGAAATATTTCGGCGTGCGTATCAATAATATAGACAGTATCTTTTTGCTCGTTTTGCATTATTCCTGTGCCTGCCTCCTAATCTGGGAAATTCCATTGACGCAAGGAGTCTGATGCTGACAAGCCCGCCTCCTGTCCGAGTGCGAACGCAGTCGCGATCAAGTTTCGCTCGCCAGATATGATGTCGCCTGCGGCAAAGAGTCCAGGAATCGGCTCCCCATTGCTATCCAACATCTGCATATCCTCGTTTGCGACAATTAAGCCTTCCTCATCTCTCTGATAATCCCACCCCTCGAGAAACTTTGTGTTCGGGATGAGTCCTTCATCAACGAGGAAACCGTGGAAAAACAATTCGCTCCCATCAACCATCTCAAATCCCAAGAGATTCGTTTTTTCACCAATATGCCGTTTAATCTTTGTTTCAATGATATTAATTTTACGTGCCTTTACCTGCTCCAACACAGGTGGTGACATACCATGCGGTCTGCCGTTTGTTAGAATTGTAATTTTATCTGTAAAATCCTGTGCCCCAATCGCTGCCTCGTAGATGTAGTCCCCAACACCGAGGAGCGCAAGATGCTCGTTGACATGCAGATGTCCATCACAACGGATACAGACGTGCCACCCTTTTCGGTTGCCTGCATAGCGAAATACCGTAACATACTGTTTATATAAACGCTCAGCATCCGGTTCAAACTCAATATCGGGCCACTTATCATCAAATCCAGCGGCAACAACGACGGTGCGAGATTTAAAAGATGCCATCTCCGGAGGTGTATTTTGTTTCAGCGTTTTTGCGGATGCTTCGACTTCAAATAGGTCGCCGTTCCGTGTGAGTTTCGTGACCATTCCATCGCGTATATCAATACCAGTCTTGCGTTTCTCCGAACCCAGCATGAAATCGAGGACAGGTCGGCTCTCCATCCATTTCATGAGTTCCTTCGCAAAGTGAGGTCCAATAATACCGGGAAAGACCGGAGCATCTTCAATCTCTACGGACTTTGACCAGTAAGCGCGACCCCGACTAAAACTTACCTTTCCTGAGTGCAGCACCAAAACATGCCGCATTTGATGGCTCGCTGAAACCGCCGCTTGCGCGCCAGCGGGTCCCGCGCCAATCACCGCAACATCGTAAATCGTTTCTCCCATGGCTTTACTCCTTTTTTTAATTTTCCTTGCGGTTAAACAATGATCGTTATGTCCATTGCGCATGTTTCTCAAATCCGCCCGCGCCGTTGTTGCAGGCTAAGGGTTTCATGTTTTCTCGAAGGAACGTCAAAATTCCCAAATCCAGTATAGATTTAACCAGAAACCCGCTCGTAATGTAATGGAGAGCGGCCCAGAAGCAATAAATTAAAAACCGTATTTTTTCCACTTTTCATCGACCAACGCAATCACCTCGTCAGACATTAGTATCTCCTGAGGCCACTCGCGTTGATACCCTTCCTCCGCCCATTTCGTTGTTGCATCAATGCCCATCTTCGATCCCGCACCCATAAGTGGTGCGGCGTGATCCAGCACATCGACAGGTCCCTCGACAATCGTCACATCCCTTTTTGGATCGACATTGCTGCCGACATAAAAAAGCACCTCTTCGACATTCTGAACGTTAACCTCTTTATCAACAACGATGATAATTTTGCTAAACATTAACTGCCCAAGCCCCCACAAGCTGTGCATAATCTTCTTTGCCTGGTACGGGTAGCGTTTGTCAATAGAAATCAGGGCAAAATTGTGAAATACACCAAACAAAGGTAGATTCATATCGACGAGTTCTGGCAGCTGCGTTTTAATCAACGGCATGAAGATCCGCTCAGTCGCCTTACCCATGTAGCAATCCTCCATCGGCGGTTTACCGACGATGATCGTCTGATAGATGGGATTTTTACGGTGCGTAATCGCCGTGATGTGAAGGAGCGGGTACTCATCTGCCAAGGAATAAAATCCCGTATGGTCGCCGAAGGGTCCTTCTATACAGGTTTCATTTGGCTCAATGTACCCTTCAATCACGATGTCCGCATCTGCAGGCACGAGCATATCAATCGTCTTGGCAGGCACCATCTGCACATTCGATTTTCGGAGAAACCCCGCGAATAGGAGTTCATCAATCCCAGATGGAAGAGGTGCTGTGCCGATATAAGACATCACTGGATCTCCGCCGAGTGCGATTGCGACGGGCATCTGTTGCACCGCTTGCCGATATTCACGATGATGTGCGGCACCATCGTGGTGAATTTGCCAATGCATCGCTAAAGCGTGCGGCGTTATTTTCTGTAAACGATATGTACCAACGTTACGTTGACCCGTTTTAAGGCTATGCGTGAAAACCTGGGGTAAGGTGATGTATTTATCTGCGTCAAGGGGCCAGCATTTAATGAGCGGCAATATATCTAAGGATGCCTCCTCACCGGTAAGGACGACCTCTTGACACGCGCCTTTTTTCACCGTCTTGGGAGGGAAGTTCGTCAATTGCGATAGCAGTCGGAGAATTTTTATTTTATCGAGAAGGGAATCCGGCGGTCCCAATTTAATCATACCCTCAATTTCCGCCGCAATCTGCCCGAGATCATCGACACCGAGTGCCATCGCCATTCGCTGATAAGAGCCGTAAGTATTAATCAGGAGCGGCATTCGACTGCCTTCAACCTTTTCAAAGAGAAGCGCGGGACCCTCTGCTTTACTCACCCGGTCGGTGATTTCAGCGATTTCCAAGTCCGGTGATACAATTGTTTTAATCCGTTTGAGTTCGCCTGCTCGATCCAAGGTTTTGACAAACTCTGCGAGACTGTCGTATGCCATGCGAATCCTTTCTATCTTCTACTTTCAGATAAGTGCGCTTTTTCGTAACCAAGAAAATCTGTCAATTTCACTCTACGTCGTGTGTTTAATCAGCCATTAATTTACCAGAAATCTGTTTTAACCCCTGTTGATAGTTTCGATTTTCCGGTTCAAGTTCCAACGCTTTTCGGATCGCTTTCTCTGCCTGTGAATGATCGCCGCGCCGAAAATCAATGAGGGCGAGCGTATTGTAATAACTCGCGACGTTCGGATCCAAGCGGATAGCTTCCTGAACATAACGCCGAGCGGTTTCTAAATCCACACCACGTTTGCCGTTTTCTTTATTTTTCTTTGCAAACTTTGCCCTTAACTGTGCAAGGGCATGATACGCCTTCGGCAAGCCGGACGTTAGGTAAGCTGTCTCCGCCGCATCAAAATCCCCTTGACTCGCTTGAAGTTCACCGATGAGATAGTAGGTCTCCGTCAAAAACGGGGGCTGAATAGGTAATTGCTCCGCCTCGTTTGAATTATCGGTGTCAGATAACGAAAGCGCAACCGCCTTTTCAAGTGCCTCCAATGCAGAAACCGTCAAATCTTCAGGAGATCGGCGCGTGTCACGTGCAGCTTTCGCCTGATGCGCATAGCATAATCCCAAGTTGTGGTATATCTCAGGATCGTCGGGCTTAATTTCAAGGATTGCCAGATACGTATCAATTGCCTCCGCATAACGCTTCTGATTCAGCAGAATTATTCCAATCTTCAGATTCGCCTCCAAAAATTGGGGCTCCAAAGCGACTGCGTGTCGGTAATGTTCCAGTGCGGATTCTGCCTTATTCTGCCTGAAATATACTAAACCGAGTCCAGCGTATGCCTTCGCGAAATTCGGTTGGAGTGCCAACGCTTTCTGCTGTGCAGTAACGGCTTCCGAGTATTTCTCAAGCATCGTATAAGCGATACCCAAGCCGTTGTGAGCAGGTGCAAGTTGTGCGTTCATCCCAAGTGCTTTTTGGTACTCCCAGACTGCTTTCTCGTAAAACCCGTTTTTGAGATAAAGCCTCGCAATGTTGGTGAGAATCTGGGCGCGTTCACTTGTATCTTGCGTCCGCTGCAACGCGCCTCGCAACTGGTGCAGAGGTATCAGGGCGGCTTTTCGTTCCTCAAAGAGTGCCATCTGCTCACGCGCTGCCGATGCATTCCCAGCGCGAAGGGATGCCTGTGCAAGATTATAGAGTGCCTCAACTAACGTCTCATCGTGTGCATACGCGGTCCGATACGACGCGATCGCGTCAGTCCACCGTTTTTCTTGTGCGTAGAGGAGCCCTAACTGATAGTGCGCAGCCGCGAATTCCGGTGAAATGGCAATCGCACGTTGCTGATGCTGCATCGCTGCTGAACGTTCGCCACGTTTGCTATAGACATTCCCGAGTTGATGATGAATCATCTCATCGTTCGGGTCCAAAGCGTTCGCCACTTTGTAAGCGTCGAGTGCTTCGGCGTAACGGTGCATGTTCGCGTAAGCACTCGCCAAAGCTGCATGTGTATATGCCCAATCGGGAACGAACCCAATGGCACGCTGATATGCAGTTACGGCGTCTTCAAATTTTTCGAGTCCGGTATATGCCAACCCCAAACCGTAGTAGGCGGCGGAAATATCTGAGTTGTGCCCAATCTCTTCGCTTCCCGGAACTGCCTTCGCTTCCATCAATGCTATGACTCGATGATACTCGTCAACTGCTCCCGTGTAAGCCTCAATTTGGAGATACACTTTCGCGAGCTGCAGTCGAGTTTTAACCTGAGCACTATCAACAGCCAGCTCCGCCTTATAAGCACGAATCTGTGCTGTGATGTCGTCAGGACCTACTTTCTTGGCAGAACGCGCTCGGAACTTGCCAGAAGGTAAGGTAGCACATGACAAGCACCACCAACACGACTGTGTAATAGGAAAGTTTCCGTACCACTTGCTACCGTCCCAGCGGTGAAATGGAAACACCACCTAAAAACGTTGTTTAATACGTCCCCATGTCGTCGCCAATTTATCCTGCGGCTCCACCGGAGTAAGACCGACGATAGCGTCTCCAGAGACCGTGACATCATCAAAACTCGCGGCAGTTTCCCACGCCCAGACACCGGCTTGCCCGGCGGGGTATCCAGCACCGGTTTCATCCTTAAGTTCACCCTGGTCTTCACCGTTAATCCAGAGTTTCATCGAAGTGCCTTCTAAGACGATTCGCATGTCAAACCATTCGCCGTTCGCGACAGTTATGTTAGCTCCGGCGAGTTCGCCGATCTTGTCACGAGCGTCCCATGCCCCTGTCTTATGTCGCCATAGCTCAGTTTTGTTATTCGGGACATTGAGATAGTAAACATAGTATTCCATCTCGCTTTGGGCGCGAAACACAACACCTGCCCAATTTCCCTCATCAAGCCGAACCTTCGCCTCAACAGTGTAGTCCTCCCACTCAGCGTCACCGACGAGAGAGTGCTCGGCTCTACCGCCTTTGGCGAGTTTATAAATGCCATCTTCAATACTCCAAGAACCGTTAGCAGGTTCCCAGTCGTCTGCATCCGCTTCAAATGACCATACTTGCTCTCCCGCAAAAGCGAAGGAGGCTACGAGTACGAGAAAACACCAACTTACAACGATTGAAAAAAGATATTTCATCAAACCACTCCTTCTAACCATATTTGATAACCTGTCCGAAGACCGCTTTGAAAATGCTTAAGCGTGGCTACAAGCCCAAATTAAGGTTGCCTCAAAAGTCTTCAACAAGGTTTTCGTGTAGAAAACTTCTGAGGCTGAACTTTACCGAAAATTAATAGACCCGTTTGAGGCGACCCCATGTTGTTGCGAGCTTGTGATTCGCATCAACGGCAAGGGTATCTATGACATTATCGCCGGTAATAGTGACATCATCAAAACTCGCGGCGGTTTCCCATCCCCACACACCGATCTTGCCGGTTTTGTAGGCATCGTCTTTCTGTTCACTCTGAAGTTCACCGTTGATATGCAGTTGGAAGATACCGTCTTCAACGATTACTTTAACATCATACCACTCTTCGTTCTCTATCTTCACTTTTTTAGTGGCGGGAATATTACTGGTAATCGCGACACGCGAATCCCACGCCCCTTTGTTATGCCGCCAAAGCTCAGACTTGTTGTTCGGAACGTTCAGGTAGTAGATGTAATACTCATGCTCACTTTGTGCTCGAAAGATTAAGCCTGCCCAATTGCCTTCGTCCATCCGGATCTTGGCTTCGACGGTGTAGTCGTCCCAGTCCTCTTCGCCGACGAGAGAATGTTCGGCTCTACCGCCTCTTTCGAGTTGGTAGATACCGCCCTTGATTTCCCAATTTCCGTTCGCGACTTTCCAGTCATCGTGCTTTTCCTCAAAGTCCCACAATTGGGTGCCTGCGAAAGTTGGTAGCGAAAACGCGACCCCCAAAAGCACGATGAGATTCAAGACGATTAACTTTGAGAATCTAATAGCCATTCTCATATCTTCTCCTCCTGTTTTCCGTCAATACAATTTAGAACTTGTCGATACATTTCTGTCATCGTAGTGATAGCAGAAATCCTACAAATAGAATAACGTTAAAAATCAAAAAAGTCAACATTAACTTCAAGAATGTTAGGGTATTTATAGTAAAATATAGAATTACTTGGACATTTTAATACCTTGTGGGAGGGGTTTCTAACCCCGACTCTTCCGCGTATCGGATTGCTCGGAATTAACAGATAATAAATAGTTTTCAGACTACGAGGGAATGTGTTTGTAGTCGTGCGATTCATCGCACGTTCTAAAACTGTGTATAACGGGCAATGAATGGTTTCCCTACTACGAACCGACTAACTTGAAGTATGAAAAACCAAATAGCTTCACAAGGGCATTAGAACCACAATAACACTTGCATTTGACCCAATTATCGTGTATGTTAAATAGTATTGAGATAGTCTTAGGCTCTCTCCATCATAGAACTACGGAATTAGAAAGGAAAACATTTTGCGTATAAGGATTTTAATCACACTTTTTATCGTATGCTTTGCTATGATAGAAACGGCATCCGCGGCACTGAAAGTCGGTCTCATCTACGATGTCACCGGGCGCGGCGATCTCTCATTCTGTGATGCCGCCTACGCAGGCGCGAAAAAAGCAGAAGACGAATGGGGATTTAAACTCACAGAGGTTACCCCAAGCCTCAGCACAGATACCGAGTTGACGCTCCGCAGGCTCGCGAAACTGAAATACGATCTTATCATCGGGGTCGGTTTCCTTTTTCAAGAACCGATGAATCGTGTCTCAAGCGATTTCCCGGATGTTAAGTTCGCGCTTATCGACGCAGTCATAGAACAACCCAACGTCGCCTCGCTGACCTACCGAGCACACGAAGGCACATTTCTCGCAGGGGTCATTTCAGCGTTGAAAACAGAGACAAAGCAGATAGGTTTCATCGGAGGGATGAAGGTGCCGCTGGTTGAGGCTTTTGAAATCGGCTATCGCGCCGGTATTAAGGCAACAAATCCCGATCTTGAACTGGTAGCGGATTACGTAGGTGTTACACCGCAAGCATTCAACGATCCAGCGAAAGCGAAAGAACTCGCTCTCACGCAATACAACCGTGGAATTGACATTATCCTTGCGGCTGCAGGTGCGAGTGGTCTGGGTGTTCTTGAGGCAGCAAAAGCGACACAAAAATCTATTATCTGGGTCGATTCTAACGGTAACAACCTCGCCCCCGGTTTAGTCCTCACGAGTGTTATCAAAGGCGTGGAAATATCGGTTTATGAGACGATAAAGAGCGTCCAAGAAGGGAATTTCTCTGGCGGTTTGAAAAATTACGGGCTTAAAGAGGGGGGTGTTGAGTACATCGTTGATGATGTCAACCGTGCCCTTCTCCCGGACGAGATTTTGGAACAGGTCGAAGCATTTAAAGCGAAAATTATCTCGGGCGACATTATTGTCCCATACGAACGGCAGTAGAGATGACACATCCACCAATCATCAAGATGCGTGGCATCAGCAAGCATTTTGGACAAGTGCAGGCAAACGACGCTGTAGATTTCACGCTCCATCGGGGTGAGATCCACGCGATTGTTGGCGAAAACGGAGCAGGCAAGTCTACCCTGATGAAAATCCTCTACGGTCTGTATCAACCCGATGCAGGCGAGATTTTCGTCGATGGACGTGCCGTAATTATCTCCTCGCCACGGCGCGCGATGCACCTCGGTTTGGGAATGGTCCAGCAGCACTTCACGCTCATTCCCGTCTTCACGGCTCTTCAAAACATCGTCCTTGCCAAAGAGCCTCGCAAATTTGGTGCGCTCCTTGATTATCAACAGGCAGGAGAACAGATTGCAGTGCTTGCAGCGCAGCTCGGTTTCGATGTACCACTGAACACCTCTGTTGAATCTCTGCCGATTGGTGCACAACAACACACCGAAATCCTGAAAGTCCTCTACCACGGTGCAGACATCCTCATCATGGATGAACCGACAGCCGTGCTCGCACCACAAGAGGTCGAAGGACTTTTTAATTGTATGCGCAACCTCAAAAGTGAAGGGAAAAGCCTCATTATCATCACACACAAACTCGATGAAGTGATGGCAATCGCCGACACCGTCACGGTAATGCGACGCGGGCAAGCCGTCGCCTCCTGTCCGATCGACGATACCGATCCGGCAACGTTGGCGGAAATAATTCTCGGCGAACCTGTTATCCCTGCCTCTGTGACGCGAGAACAGACGACAGGCGCAACACCTCTGCTCCGTTTGGAAAACGTCACACTCACTGGAGGTTCTGACGTTATAAGAAGGCATAAATGGAAAAAGGTCCTGACAAATAGAGCGTCCAACAAACGACATCTCAACGAAGTTAACCTTGAGGTGTTCCCCGGTGAAATTGTCGGCATAGCAGGCGTGGAAGGGAACGGACAAATGGAACTCGTTCAGGTCCTGACAGGGTTACGGCAGATTGATAGCGGTAGGCTCACGCTAAACGGGGAACCGATCGCGCACGTCCCCGCCGATAGACACCGACACGGTATTAGTTTGAACGACCGAATTGACGATAACTTCATCATCGGACATCATAAACACAGTCGATTCTGCCGCTATGAACTGCTTCAGCGAAAATCAATTCAACGGTATGCACTGAATGCCCTCGACAAATACCAAATTCGTGTTGGAGATATCACAGATCCGATACGGACCCTTTCCGGTGGGAATCAGCAGAAGGTCGTCGTCGCGCGCGAGTTAGAGGCACATCCTGAAGTTATCATTGCTGCGCACCCAACACGAGGCTTAGACATCCATGCAGCGGAATTCGTCCACACACGGCTTATTCATGCCCGTAACCGCGCCAAAGCCGTTTTACTCGTCTCCTCTGAATTAGACGAACTCCTTCACCTTAGCGACAGGATCGCAGTGATGTACGATGGCAAAATTGTCGGTGTTGTGAAGCCTGCAGAAACAAACAAACAAGAGTTGGGTGCCCTGATGCTGGGATTAAAGTGAACCGTTTGTTGTAGGAGCGAGCTGTGCTCGCGATCTTACTGACCGCTGAAAACGAATAGCCCCGACCCCAAATCAAATTTCAAGTTGACAAAGTCCCAAAAATGTGATGTACTATATGTGAAAAAGGAGTTTGTGATGAAATTTACTATATTTTTCTATACTGCATTTTTGGTGATCGTGCCATCCGCCGTTGGGGACTTAACTTCTCAAGATCTTGACAAAATTCGTTTGATTGTTAAAGAGGAGGTTTCTGCATCTGAGACGCAGCTCAGAAAAGAAATTGCTGCATCTGAGACGCGGCTCAGAGAAGAAATAGCGAAATCCGAGTTGAATATGAAAGGGTATGTTGACACCAAATTTGAGAGTTTTGACAAACGGCTTACCTTGGTCATAGGATTCGTATCCGCGCTCATAATTCTCATTGTTGTAACTGTAGGCATCCCGCAGATTATCATCGCGTGGCGGGGACAAAACGAACGGGCACAAGACAGAAAAATAGAAGAATTGTCACGAGAAATAGAAGCACTTAAGCAAAAATACATTATAAGCCCTTAGAAATTCCAACGGAGTTGAGGGACAAACGCACCATAGGTGTCAATTTTAGAAAAATGGACGTATTTTTCACAACAGGAAGCGCGTTCTCAGGTGGAAATACCTTTCAAGGCGTCTATAGAATGTGCTGTGAATATATGCTCTTTAGCCCCAGCGGGGCGACATTTGTGTAGTGTGCTGCACAGGATGAGAAATGACGATAATAATTGATTCACATACCCACGCATGGCCCCGGTGGCCCTATCAACCGCCCGTTCCTGATGATGAGAGCCGTGGCAAGGTTGAACAACTGCTCCACGAAATGGATCTGCACGACATCGACAGGGCTGTGCTTATCTGCGCACGCATCGATCGGAACCCCGAAAACAACGATTACGTCGCAGCGTGCGTCAAACGCTACCCTGAGCGGCTCATCCAATTCGCTGATGTGGACTGCTCATGGACAGAGACGTATCATACGGATGGTGCAGCTGATCGATTGAAAACTGCAGCGGAAGCGTACGCCCTCAAAGGCTATACCCACTATCTCAGAGGTGATGACGATGGGAGTTGGTTCTTTTCAGAGGAAGGGCAACGTTTCTTCCAAACGACCGCCGAATTAGGGCTAATCGCCAGCATCGCTATGGGAAGCCATCAGCACGAGGCACTCGGAAAACTCGCAGCGCAGTTCCCGACTGTGCCATTTCTGTGCCATCACATGGGTGGTGCGCGAGCCGGTGAAGAGTATCCGTATCCACAACTCAAGCAGGTGCTTGCATCGGGAAACGTGCCGAACATTCATATCAAGATGTCGGGTTTCGCTTATGTCTCACAGGTCTCGTGGGATTATCCACAATCAGATACGCACTGGATTGTGCGCGCACTCTATGAACACTTCGGTCCCGGTCGTCTCTGTTGGGGGTCCGACTACCCAGTTGTTCGGAACTTTATGACCTATCAACACGCGCTTGAGGCGTTCCGAACACACTGTACGTTTATTCCAGAGGCAGACAAAGCAGAGATTTTAGGCGGAACGCTCCATCGCCTATTAGCGGAAGCCGGGAAATAACGCTACCTCAGTCCTAATTCCAGGGAGGTGTGGTCTTTTAACCGTCCCAGATGTAAGGAAAAATATAGTAATGATCCGTTTAAATTTAGTCCTGACTTTCCTATACATTTTCTATCAATACCTTTTCAACACAAACCTCCTATAAAAAATGGGGTAAATAAACAATTATAAAAAAGATTGCTTTTTTAATTTATTTAAGATATAATAAGGGTTAAGGTTAAATGGCTATAATGTTACTATTGTGTTTAGTAAGGTAAATCCCCAAAAAAAGGGAGAAATCAAGATGAGAAATATCTTTGTTTTGACAATACTCGCGCTGACCTTCATAGCAGGTTTCGCTTTTGCGACCGAATCACCTACTGTGCAAGGCGAATACATTGAAGCCCGTTCTGCGAGTGTTTATGTCGGGGCATGCCACTTTGGTGCCGAATATGTGGAAGGTGGCAGAGAGGCAACCCTGGTCTGGAACGTTCAGAATGGAAGTTGGAATGACGTTTCGCTGGAGAACCTAACCGTCGTCGCCGTCGTTAGTGCGAAAAACAACTTGGCAATCGAGACCAAAACCCGTAAGAGTGTACTGTACATGGATCCAAGCACTACGCCGGAACAGCGTGCCGCGCTCAGCGATATGCTCACGACGAAATACGCTGATGTTTTGGGCGGAGTCGTCGCGACCCAGACCGCTTCCATTGAATTCACGAAAAAAGGCACCAAATATGATGTAACCGTTGGCGAAGTTCTCAAACTTTCTGCCAACCGCTATCCGTGTGCCGGATGTACACAACCCCATCAGATCTGGTACAAACCGCTGACAACGATTCAGAACGCCATTGTCGGTAAATCCGAAGTTTATCGCTATAAGGACACTCACCTCCCGGTGACATGGCAGCAAAGTGGCACAGAGAACAACGTCTTTGTCGGTAGTTTTTCGATTTAATGCAGTGAATGTCTGTAGTTGCCTGTGGTAGCTACAGACACTTCCATGAACTGTGTAGAAAAAGGCAAAGTTGAAAACCTCGTCAGCCAGCAGATACACGCAATTTGTGTAGATACTCTATCCTATCTTTAAAATCTAAATGCCCGTTTTTTGAAAGTGAGATGGTTTTTATGCCGCATCCTTCATAACGCCTTTTTCGACAGGAATTTTAAGGGAGAACCCCAGTGAAAGTGACGTATTTTCATGACACCGACACAGCATTGATAGAGTTTTCAACACGTGACGCTGTTGAAACAAAGGAAATTAGTGAGAACCTTTACCCCGCATTCAGAGGAGGCTGAAAATTAAATGTTTCGTACGTATAAACAGACGGCGCAATCTTGGAAATCGTTAAGTTTCGCTAAAATTGCAGCAGGCCTTGTTTTATGCCTTGCCCTTATCCTTGGCACTATCACTATAGTCACCGCCCAAACACCCAATTTTCCAGAGCGAATGCCGATCGTTGAACGTCCATTCTCGGACGATCCAGACAAGTTCAGTTTCGCTATTATCGGTGATAAAACAGGAGGAGGTTACGACAAGTGGCACATATTTGACCGGGCAATCGATGAAATCAATGTTCTGAAACCCGACTTCGCCATTATGGTGGGGGATTTGATACAAGGGTATACAAGTGACGTGGCGCAGGTCGAAACGGAATGGAAAGAATTCTGGCAACACGAATCCGATCTAATCGTCCCATTTCTGCCGCTGCCGGGCAATCACGATATTACAAATCCGATGATGTACGACTATTGGCAGAAACATCTTGGACGCACCTATTCAGCATTTACCTATAAAGGCTGTCTATTTCTCCTACTCAACACAGAAGAAAAACACAGTCTACCTGAAGACAGTGAGGGATGGACAGGAACATGGTTTGGCGATGCCCAGATCGCATATATAACGGACAAATTAGTGCAGCACAAGGATGTACGCCATACCTTCGTCATGCTACACAAACCGGCATGGCTACATGAAGACTCCGGCTGGTCACAATTTGAAGATGCACTCGCCGATCGGGCATACACCGTGTTCGCTGGACACTATCATAACTTGACGTTGCACACGCGCAACGACCGGCGATACTTCGTACTCGGCGCAACAGGTGGTGGATTCACACAGCGAGAAGTGCGGGAATACGGTGCCTTTGATCATTACAGTATCGTGACAGTAGATGGAAACGAAATTAATGTCGCTATCGTTGAACCTGGAAACATCTATTCTGCTGACCTTTCAACTGCTGAATTCAAAGAGAAACTCAGAGATTTAATCACACTTAAGTCTCAACTTAAAATTGAACCGGAACTTCTCTCTTCTAATGGAAAACTTGAAATCGCGTTGAAAAATAAGTTGGAAAAAGATGTCGAGGTCGACCTCGTTTTCCATTCAAGTGAAAACTGGCAAATAGCACCAAATCAGCTTGCATTTGTTCTCAAACCCGGGCAGGACGCGACAGGAAGTGTTGTTCTCTCTGCAGCATCGGAGGCACTGCTGCCTTTGCCAATTTATGACTATTCTGTGCTGTACGGTGGTGAACAACTGTACCGGCGAACCGAAATGGTTTATCCGGTTGAACCATCGGTGATGCAGCAACTCACCGATTGGATGCTTCTTGGTACCTTCAGGCTTGATGTTCCAGAGGAACTTGCTGCATCGAATATCGTTCCGTCGGATTTCGTCGCTGAAATCCCACCCACATACGACAAGTCTGCTGATAAAACCTACCAAGGGAAGCATGGAGACATCCAGTGGCAGGAACACCACGTTGATTCGGGATCCGTTAACTTGGATGGGGTTTTTGATAAGCCTGAGTGGGCATCCGCTTATGGGGTAACCCACATCAAAAGCCCTGACGCACGGAAGGTTTTTGCAGAAATCCGTTGGGGAAGCAACCTCGGCAGACTCTTCATTAACGGCGTTGAGTTGAGTACTGCAGCGAGACCTGGAGAGCATCTGTTTTCCGGTAGAGCCTATGTTGAATTACCGCTGAAAGCAGGATGGAATACCGTAACTGTCCATTCAGGGGACTACACAGGTGGATGGAGTTACCAAATGGCAGTTGACAACACGATGAACGTCCTCCAATTCAATGCCAACCCAGATTAAACTCCTTAATCCAATTGGTGCGGCCTCCGAACTCCTTGGGAGGTCGCATGCGCACTCCTTTTTGAACGGATCCGCACCAAAACCCCTAAAATTTGACAAAAGAGTGCCTGCACGCTATACTTGCAGAACAACAGGATTATTCGCAAAGAAGAGGATTATGTCTTACCTTAATTCCGAACTCCACCGAGATTGGAAAACCAACGGCTACTTGAAAGTTCTGGGCTTCTTCTCCACTGAAGAGGTGGACGATCTACAGGCGTGGGTCTCTGAAATTTCGGGTTGGGAACCGACACCCGATAAGTGGATGCATCACTACGAATCTACACGGGATGGTGCGCGACTCTCTCGTTCAGAAAATTTTGTGCCGTACCACACCGGTATGAAAGCCACCGTGACGCGTGGCAAAGTGTTAGATGTCGTTTCCGAGTTGATGGAAGAACCAGCGGTGCTCTACAAAGAGAAAATCAATTACAAGTATCCCGGCGGCGGTGGCTACGCGGCGCATCAGGACGCGCCCGCTTACGAGTTCGTCAACTTCCATATCACCTGTCTAATTTCGGTGGATTCAGCGACTCCGGAAAGCGGCTGCCTCTCTTTTGCCGCAGGCAGACACCAAGAAGGGTTCATCGCATTGGACGAAAAGGGGTGTGTCGCCCCTGAAACCGCTTCGACGATGGAGTGGGTCGCCGTACCGACAGATCCGGGGGATATTCTCCTCTTCGGATCGTACATCCCGCACAAGAGTCCTACAAACCGTTCAGACCAACCGAGACGAATTATCTATCTCACCTACAACGCCAGTTCCCAAGGCGACTGGCGTGAGCAGTATTACGCAGACAAACGGCAGGCTTTCTTGCAATACGCAAAAGATGGCTCAAACCGGGACAAACAAATTAGCAAAATCGCACATTTTCAAGGGAAATCGGTGAATCATGACTTTTGATAACAAATCTCTGCTTTCAAGCGACATTGAAAAGTACATTGATCCAAGTCTCGCGCAGAAAATGAGAAGTGGGACAGCAGAACAAAAGATTGGCACGCTGTTCAGTTATATGGAAAAACGCGGGCAATCGTTCTACGATGAAGTCGTGACGCAGTTAGAGCACGCGCTCCAATGCGCCGCCCTCGCACATCGGAACGACGCAAGTCCCACGCTGATTACGGGCGCATTACTCCACGACATCGGGCATATCATCTTAGATGAACATAATGCTGATAAAGCCTTTCTCGACACGGATCTGACTCATGAGGAGGTCGGCGCGCAGTATCTGGAACCCTTTTTTCCAGAAGCGGTTACAACACCGGTCCGGCTGCACGTTCCGGCGAAAAGGTACTTGTGTACAACCGATGCATCTTACTATGACGGGTTATCCGAGGCATCAAAAAGGAGTCTCAAACTCCAAGGGGGTATCCTGTCGGATGAGGAGCGAAACGCCTTTGAACAGATCCCCCATTTCCGAGACGCGCTCAGCTTACGGCGATGGGACGATCTCGCAAAGGTGAAAGGGTTGAAGACAGTCGGATTAGAAACCTACCGAGATATTGTGCAGCAGTGTTTAAGTGCCGGATAAAAACCACGTTAATATGCTGATAGACTTAGAGGTTCGCAAGTGGCAGTGTAGCGGTTGCAAACGAAAACATCATCGCGACGTAAACGCTGCGATAAACATTCTCAAGGTTGGGGCATCAACCTTTGGGTTAGAAGGTGTCAGACTTGTGATCGCAAGCAACTTTCGTAGGCTTCATCCGAAGTCGGAACCCCACAATCCACACAGAAAAGCGATGGATTCTCTCAGACTCCCACTGCTTTAGTTGTGGGAGTATGTCAAGTATTTTGATTTGAGAGGTGTAGAAAATGAGTTATGAAACAATTGAATCGAAGTTCATCGCAACGCCAGAAAAAGGCGAGGTCTCCTCAATACTGATACTTCCAGACGACGCGAAATGGCTGTTGGTGCTCGGACACGGCGCAGGTACGACTATGAGACATTCAACACTCCAGACAATCGCTGAACGGTTGGCAGATATAGGAATCGCCACATTCCGTTATCAGTTCCCTTACATGGAACGTGGCGGCGGTGGGAGGGAATCGCAAGCCGTGGCTCTGGCAACAGTGCGATCTGCGGTTGCAGCTGCACACGAGGCTGCCAATAATTTATCAATTCTCGTTGGGGGACATTCCTATAGTGGACGTATGTCTTCGCTCACAGCCGCAGAAGCCCCGATCGAACACGTCCGAGGTCTCGTATTCTTCGCCTTCCCGCTACACCCTTCTGGAAGAGAGGGAACGGAACGCGCAGAGCATCTTGACGATGTTACCGTGCCGATGCTGTTCCTGTCCGGTACCCGCGACAAATTGGCGGTCCTCGACCTGTTAGCTCCAGTCTGCGAAAACCTTGGCGACAAGGCGACCTTACATCTACTGGATACGGCGGATCACGGGTTCAAAGTACTAAAACGCTCGCGCAAAACGGAAGAAGACGTTTTCGTAGAGATGGCACGGGTGCTCAGTGAATGGATTGAAACACTGAATTGACAAACCCATTGCGCTACTTGTTAGCGGGGTTTCCGAACCTCGCTTCTTTCCATTATTTTCGTCTGGGAAGCGCGCTGATAGCATACCATAGGAGCGTTGCAATGCTGCTATGTCGATTATTTTCCGACTTTGAACGTCTATAGTGAATACTACCGTGCCGACATCCCATCGCATTGTAGAGGGCAGTCTTTCTCACATTTACCAGTTTTACGACACTTTCCCTTGTCAATTTCGACATTCCAAACTCCTCTAAACACTTCCAATTTACGGGAATTTAACGTAAAAAACGTGCGCTCGGTACAAATAATGAATCCTTAGACTGAATTCACAAAAAAAGGCTTAAAAAAAATGAAAAACGAATTAGGATTCACGCATTTCCGATTTTTGTGTTATAATATTGCAATTGCATACGCAAACCAGCAAGACTAAGGCTTTCTCGTGCCCAAGAATGCTGTTCTATTCAGCGTCTATTCTGTCTTCCAGAATTGAACCACTACTGGACTGTCCAGTCTAAAATTAGGATTTGTTTGTAGTGGCGCAATTCATTGCGCCTTGATAGAGGCGATAAATCGCCTCACTACGAACCATTCTTCTCACAATTTAAAGGTGCATAGTTCACTATTGTCCACTACTCCTGAATAATTAGCGATGTTTGACAGTTTGACTGAACTCATAGAAAAAATATATCTCGGCGAAGATGCAACGATTGAATTCAAAAGAGAGCTGCCGCACAGAAATAGCCTGGCCGACGAGATCGCCGCTTTTGCCAACGCCAAAGGGGGGGTGATCCTCATTGGAGTTGATAACGATGGTGAAATCATCGGGATTGACCGGCAAGAACTGGGTGATGTGGAGAAAGCAGTCGTCGAAATATGCCAAGACAGCATTGATCCGATAGTTCTCATCTTTACAGAAAAACTGCGGATTAATGACAAAAATCTGTTAAAAATAGAGGTGCCGAGGAGTCTGTTTGTCCACAAAACCTCTAACGGTTACTTTGTTCGCCAAGGAAGTAGCAAAAGGGAAATGCCCACCGAGCAGTTAGCACGGCTGTTCCAAACTCGATCGCAGGCGCGTATTATCACTTTCGATGAACAGTTCGTGCCGAACACGCATAAAGGCACATTAAGGAAAGACCTCTATCAACGATTTATCACAGAAGGTGCCACAGAAGATGAGATAGATGACTTACTGCTGAAAAGACATCTGCTCGTCAAGGAAGGTCAGGAAATCCGTGCCTCTGTAGCCGGTGTCTTGATGTGTCATGATACCCCTGATGACTACCTTTACAACAGTTTCATCCAAGCCGTTTTTTATCTCAGTAAGGAAAGGGACGCGAATTACCAACTTGATGCTAAGGACTTTAAGGGACCATTGGACCAACAAATCATAAATACCATGAGATTTGTTGAAAGATACAATGCAGTCGCCGCGCGAAAGGACATCGGCAGAATAGATTACCCCGAATACAGCATGCGCGCCGTGTTTGAGGCGATCGTCAACGCCGTTGTGCATAGAGATTATTCAAAAACGGGATCAAAAATACGGCTGTTTATGTTTGATGACCGACTGGAACTTTATTCACCGGGAGCATTGGCAAATACAGTGACGGTAGACAACCTACGCTACAGTCAAGCTACACGCAACGAACTCCTTGCACGCCTGCTTTCGGAAATTACACTCGACGACAACATGCGGAGACAGGTAACTCGACGACATTTTTTAGAACGCCGAGGGGAAGGTGTCGGCATCATCTTGAACGAAAGCGAAACCCTGAGCGGAAAAACACCTCTATACGAACTATTTGACGAGGAATTGCGTTTGACAATTTTCGCCGCAAAACCGCCACTAATAACGGAGGGACAGTAAAAGATAATGCCTCCACACTCTTTCAAAATCGTTGCCATTGAAAGCGAACTTTACGAATGGGACAAGCCACCGATTTGGAACGGGATGCATGTCTACGATAAAGGTAGGCTCCATCTGATAAAAGTTACCGCCCAAAATGGAATTGACACCTTAGTCGGATACGGCTTCAATGGTGGAACCGCTGCGACCCGTCCCCTCCATCTGTTCCCAATGTTTGTAGATTTGTTCCGTCCCACCTTGATTGGGCGCGATGTAACGGATACGGCTTACGTCTCGCGGTTAGCCGAGAACTACAAAATCTACGGACCCGGCGGCTATCATACGCAGGTTTTGGCAGCGATAAATCAAGCGTGTTGGGATATCCGCGGGAAAATAGAAGAAAAATCCGTTCACGCGCTACTTGGCGGCACGCAAGAACGTATCCGCACATACATTGCCGGTGGCTATTACGGTAGAGGTAAGGGGTTTGATGAACTTCGCGAGGAAATGGCGCGCAACATAAACGAATTCAATGCTACCGCAGTCAAGATGAAGATTGGGGATCCAGAGGCAGGACTTGAAATGGACATCAAACGGATTGAGGCGGTCCGCGAAACCGTCGGTCCCGATACAACCCTAATGGTGGACGCGAATTGTGCATGGTCGGTTGAAAAGGCGTGCGAATGCCTTCCTGCGCTTCAGGCGAACGACATTTTCTGGTTTGAAGAACCAATCCACAGCCACGATTACAGAGGACACAAGGCACTGCGCGAAATAGCACAAGATTATGGGATACAAATTGCCACCGGAGAAAACGGATACGGGTTACACTATTTCCAAATCCTCATTGATTATGAAGGCGCGGACGTTTTCAATCTGGATGTCGCCATCCTCCCTGGCTATGAGCCGGCATTGCAGGTCGTAGAAGAAGCATTGACAGCCGAAAAGTCAATTGCCCCGCACGGGGCACAAGAATTGCAAATCCATATCGCTGCAAGTCGAGATAACGGTTTGATGTTAGAGTATTACCCGCCCGCCGTTGACCCATTACGAGGCGAAATGTTTCTCCCAACGATGGTTTTAGAATCCGACGGACATGTCACAGTTCCAACTCGCCCCGGTATCGGCTTTGTTCCGAACTGGGAACTGCTAAAGCATTACCGTGTGTAACCGTGAATTGATCGAAACTATTCCTCTGTCTTCTTGGCCCAAGATCGCAAGCCCGTAATGAAATGGAGGGCGACTCTAAAGCGAAGGGTGTTAATGTACTGACCCACTTCATTTAACCGCAAGGAAAATTAAAAAGTCTGTTACCGAATTCCTAATTCTTTCGTTACCTAATAACATATTAAACCTATGTGATTGCACACAAGGTACCTACTACTGTAACGGAATGCATTCCCCAAAGGAGATCCATATAATGGACAGGACAGCTGCAGACTATCAGAAAGACCTTCTCTGGCAGACATCACTTGAAACCTTCTACCGCGTTGCTTACACCGAAAGCCTCATGACTTCAGCACTTCAAATGTGGAGACCCGTAGACGGAGTCATCAAAAGCACCGTGACTGTCGCCACTATCGCCTCAGTCATGGTCGGATGGATGGCATGGGGCACACCAGCAGGAAAAGTAACGTGGCTACTCATCGCAGGATGTGCTGCCTTTTTTGCACTTCTGCATGTTATTCTTAAGGTTTCGGACCGTGTCGCAGATTTGAGTCACAATGCGCAGTATTTTAAGAGCTTACGCCTCAATCTGGAGCGGTTTATCTACGAAATGGAAGCCAATCCCGACTTCCCATTAGAGCAATTCAAAACCACATTTGAACAGTACCGAGAGTGGTTATTGGTGGGTTCGCAAATGCTAAAGGACGATTTTCTTTTGACGCGTAGACACCGCCAGAAGGTTCAAGAAAAGTTGAACCAACAGATGGGAGATATGATTGTATGAAAGAGCAACCCGTTGAAAACAGAGAACACGTCATTGGGCATTCAATAGGCCAACGCCCAATACATACGACTTACGAGCCACCGGGACCGCTTCCACAGTTTCGACCCCGTCCAAAATTAAGTCCAGTATCATCGCAACCACAACCAGTTCCAAAACGACTCTTACACGGGGCAGGAGCTGTGAGAGCGACGCAGAAAGCTGCGCCAGAGACATCTCCTGAACAAGAAACCACAGAGCGAAAGAAAAGCAATTGACTTAATTTATGATTTCTGCTACAATCCTCTCAAAATTTGAACATTGGGAGGTTAATAAGAGGTCATGAGACAGATTTACTTGATTCTGTTTATCAGTGTATTTGCCATCTCTTCTTCATTCGCAGGAATCCCCGGCGATAAGGATCTGCTCTTGTGGATCGGCGAAGGTAGTGGAAACAAAGCAATTGATGGTACAGGTAACGGAAACGATGGAGCGTTTAGCGGCGCGGCAAAATGGGTGGCTGGCGAAGGCAAATATGCCGCCGGAATTTCCCTGAGAGGCGCAGAGGCTTTCATGGAAGTCCCCAACGTTATCACCGAGGCAGGCAGTCTGCTCTTCTGGTTCAAACCGGATTGGGATGGCAAGGATGGCGACGATTATCGCATCTTTGATGCCAGTTTCGGACCTATCTACTTCTTCGTCTCCAAGGGAGCGAATCACGCTGACATCAACCCCGAAGACTTCGGATTCTATTTTGAAGCCGCCGATGACGCAGATTGGCAAGATATTGAATTCGACCCGACAGGCATCATCAAAAAAGATGTGTGGTTTCACTGTGCTGTGACATGGGATTTCGCCGGTGAAGTTCCCTTCCTCTACATCGACGGTAAAGAAGCAGCGAACAGTCGTAAAATTACCGGTGGCTTCCCTGCCCTGCATGAAAAACCGAGATTCGGTTGGGAAACGATCAAATATGTCGCGATGACAAACGGTGCTGAGGGGATTATTGACGAGATTTCATTTTGGCAACGTGCCCTTGACGAAAATGAGATTAACGAGATGATGGATATTAGTTTGGATGTCGAAGCGGCGGGAAAACTGGCTGTTACATGGGGTGAACTGAAAGAAAGAAAATAACTCTGCAGCTGAATCAGCCCTGTTACTGAATACCGGTATTCAAACTGTATTATTACAGCACAAATATTAAAAATAAGTCTGGTGATTCTATCACCAGACTTATTTATTTTGCTGAATTTACAAAAGCGGTTGAGATGTTTTCCCAAGAGCTTCCGGTAGCCACAGACTCAACTCTGGGACATACGTCACCAATATGAGCGCTACGAGCAGCAATGCAATGAACAATAGCACAGAGCGGTAAAGCAACAGGACAGACCGATCAAACTTCATGCTTGAAATAAACAGGTTCATTCCGACTGGCGGTGTCAAATAACCGATTTCAAGGTTCGTTAAAACAATAATACCGAGATGCGCCTTGTCAATACCAAATTGTTCAGCGATAGGAAGCAGCAACGGCACAACAATAATCACCGCCGAAAAGATGTCCATCAGACACCCAACAATCAGTAGGAAAATATTGAGCCCAATAAGTGTGATGACGCGGCTTTCCGTTGTTGACTGAATCCAGTCAAGGACAGCCGTAGGCACGTCAAGCGTGATTAGGTAGTTTGTCAACCCTAAAGCGATACCGAGAATGATGAGGATTGCGCCTACAAGCAACGTACTCTCTTTGACGATACGCGGCAACACTCTCAACGAAATGGAACGGTGGATGCCAACCTCCACGACACAGGCATAGATAGCTGTTAGCGCAGCCGCTTCGTCCAGTGTAACTTTACCGGATACGATACCACCCAACACAATAAACGGCAGCAGCAGTTCCCACTTCGCTTCCCAGAGCGTTCGCAGGAAAACTCTCCAATCAAACGGAGTTGTCTCAGTCCGTTTGAAGAGACTCCACCCGCAACTATAAAAGCTCAGTATAACGAGAATAAGAATCCCGGGGAAAATACCTGCAAGGAACATCCTGTCGATACGGACTTGGGCGATAATCGCGTAAAGGATAAGTGGGACACTCGGAGGAAACAACAACCCTATACTCCCAGAAGCCGTCACCAAGCCGAGTGAAAATCTTTCATTATACGTCTGCCGCAGAATTGGATAGAGCAATCCACCGAGGGCGATAATCGTTATGCCGGATGCACCTGTGAAAGTTGTAAAGAACGCACACGTAAAGAGCACGACGACAGCAATACCACCCGGTAGCCAACCAACACTCGCGCGCGCAAACGCAACCAACCGTTGGGGTGCCTTCCCTTCAGCGACTATATACCCCGCAAAAGTGAAGAGCGGGATAATCAAAATAGTCGAGTTCCGTGTGAGCCGATTGAAATCGATCAGAATTGTTGAAATCGGTTCGCCCGCTGTAGCGTATCCGATAATCGAAGCCCCACCCAGTAAGGCGAAAAGTGCACCGCCGAAAAGCGCGAATCCCACCAATCCAATGCCAATTATTAAGCCCATCAGTCCGATTCTCCTTCGACAGTACGTGGAGCATGTTTACCCCCTGTTAAATGGATGCCAATCTGAAGGAGCATATGGATGCCGATGAGGACAAAACCGTATGGGATAATAGACTTCGCCCACCATAGAGGAACACTTCCAATTAATACAGCCTCGCTCAATTGTTCATCCTGTAGAAAGATAAAGCCGTAATAGGCTAAAATCCCAACGACAATTAAAGCGAGGCAATTAACAACAAGATTGCTCCAGCGCGTGATATTTTCGGGTAGGACTCGGCTGAGCACATCAATGCTGATGTGCCTTTTTTCGCAAGTAGCCAGTGCAGCACCCAAGAGGCAGAGCCAAAGGGTTAGGTGCTGAAGCATTACGTCGCTCCACAATAGACTTGCACTGAATACGTAGCGCATGACGACTTTGAGGATCGCGAGCCCTAACATCATTGCGATAATAAGGCACAGCAAACCGGTTTCAATCTTACCCAGGAAGGCGTTAATGTTCTGGAGGAAGGATTTTATAGTCGTGCTTTCTTTAAGCATCTGCCTTTATTTCTCCGGTGCCAACACCTGAATCCCCGCAGATGGTAGGACAGCGACCTTCGCTTGTGACGGGAGGTTTTCTGCAAACAAAGCAATCAACTTCTCCAGATCTCGGAAGAGGAGCGCACCGGGATGCTTCTTGTAAAAATCGTCTACCAAAAAGTGTTCCGACCAAACGTGCAGTTGATCTTGAGTTCCGAGTTGTGGTGCAGGAAGTTCAGATTCTGTCCTTTCCGCCTTCTCCTGAACGAAGCGGACGTAATCAACCTGATCGAACAACCCATGGTAGCAGATACCATCACTTGCGGGGTTGAGTGCCATCCTGTACGCCTTCTCAAAGTGCGATAGTGCCCACATAGCCTTGCCCGTTTGAATCGGATCGCTATCAAGCGGATAGCAGTTAAGCACAACGAGATCCGTCTCTTTTCGGCTCGCCTCCGGTATCTCTGTGCCGTAAGTGTCCAAAGCGAAGTGTGCCCCCTTACGGTGCGCCTGCACAAAATCACCGACAAACAACCCGCAAATTTCACGACGGCTATTGAGCGCAACGTTGGCGATAACATCGAGACCGAGAACAGCAGCGACCGCCTCGGAGAAATCGCGATGATCGGGTTCACTGCCCCGTCTTTCAATTACAGCGTGCCCACGTCCCGGTGAAAAGGTATGAAAATAGAACATCGTCGCGAAACCCGCAATACCCGGCACGACCAATTTCGCACCACCGCCGAAGCCGACAGAACCGTGTGGATAGATACCACCCAAACAAACCTTGAAATCCGCATCTGCAACGACGCGGTCGAGATAGATAGGCATACCGTTATCAAGGTTCCCTAAGGCACGTAAATCGCCACCCATAAAATTGTGGTTTGTCGCTTCATACTCAGCAGCAACATCTGGTCCTATCTTCTTCGCAACCTCTTCATCAGTGAGAGGACGATGTGACCCGCCACCGACGACAAATCGGATCTCGGATTTCGGGACACCTGCCGAAACTAACTCACGCAGGAGAAATGGAATAACTGTCGCAGCAGGCGTCGGACGGCTCAAGTCATCCACGACAATAGCGGCACTGTTCTTGCCTTTCGCCAGTTCCGAAATTCGGGGTGTGCCGATGGGTTCAGCAAATGCTCGTTCAATTTGGGCATCAGAAAGCGCAGGAGCATCTTTCGGACCCAATACCTCTACTTTCCAACCGGGCGGAAAATTCAGCGTCAGTTCCTCGTCTCCGTACCAAGCACGGGAGTGCACCGTAGCAGTGTTGTTCATTCTTCCTCTTCCTCTTCTGGGTGATTAACTTTGTATTGACAGGAGAGCACCGCCGCGATAAAATCTCGGAAAAGCGGATGCGGGGCAAGTGGTTTCGATTGAAATTCGGGATGAAATTGTGAACCTACCATCCAGGGATGTTCGGTCACCTCAGCAATTTCGACAAGACTCTCATCCGGTGACAGACCACTAAAACAGAGACCCGCTGATTCTAATTGTGAGCGGTGTTGGTTATTCAATTCATAGCGATGACGGTGCCGCTCTACAATAATTGGTTGTTGATAGGCGGCATAACTTTTGGTGTTTTCTTTGAGAACACACGGATAAATTCCGAGGCGCATCGTCGCTCCAAGGTCAGCTATCGCGTGCTGTTTAAGCATCAAATCTATAACAGGGTAAGGCGTTTTTTTATCTACTTCCGTGCTGTTTGCTTTTTTTAGTTTCGCAACGTGTCGAGCAAACTCAATCACCAGACACTGCATTCCAAGGCATAATCCCAAATACGGAATCTTATTTTCACGGGCGTATCGTGCGGCAACCAGCATCCCTTCAATCCCGCGATAGCCGAACCCGCCTGGAACCAGTATCCCGTCGGCGTTCTGAAAAACACTATCAAGGTTTGGATGTTCTGTCAGCGCTTCAGCTTCTATCCACTCAATTTCAACAGAGGCTTCATTAGCAATCCCGCCATGCTTGAGTGCTTCCTGTACACTAATATACGCATCACTGCCGGTTGTGTATTTTCCAACAATAGCGACCCTGGCTTTCCGATTCGGATTTTTGAGTTTTTCAACCATTGCGACCCATTCAGCATCCATCGGTGGACGTGCTTCAAGTCCGAGTCTCTTTAGAACAAGATGCCCCATGCCTTGTCGTTCAAAATTGAGGGGGATTTCATCTACACATTTTGTGTCCAATCCTTCAAAAATATAGTTTTCACTAATACCACAGAGGAGCGCGATTTTCTGTCGAAATGCCTCATCCAGCGACTCGCTGGTGCGACATAACAATAGATCCGGCTGGACACCCAACTCTTGGAGTTTTCGGATGCTATGTTGCGTTGGTTTGCTCTTGCTTTCGCCATTGGGTAAGGTATAAATGAGAGAGACATGGAGGAACATCGTATTCTCGCGCTCAACCTCAACAGCCATCTGACGGATGGCTTCAACGAAAGGCGGCATTTCAAAGTCACCAATCGTTCCGCCTATCTCCGTAATGACGATTTCGGCTTCGTTATCTTTCCCTATCTGATAGATACGGCGTTTGATTTCGTCAGTAATATGTGGAATTAGTTGCACGGTTTGACCGAGGTAGTCCCCTCGCCGCTCTTTTGCAATCACTTCACTATAGACAGAACCCGTAGTAAAGTTAGAATATTTATTTAGGTCGATGCCGAGAAACCGTTCATAGTTCCCTATATCCAGATCGGTTTCTGCGCCATCATGGGTGACGAAAACCTCGCCATGTTGGAACGGGTTCATCACACCCGCATCTACATTGAGGTATGGATCGATTTTGACAACAATCACCTTAAACCCACGGTTGATAAGCAATCTACCAAGGGACGCGGTCGTGATCCCTTTGCCGATACCTGAGATAACCCCGCCCGTTACGAAAATATATTTTGTCATGAAAATTTCCTTATGAAGACTCCAAGATCTGTTTCACCCGCTCCAAGTCAGCAGGAACATCAACCCCAATAAGTGGCGTATCCGTTTCAACGACATGAATAGGGACACCGTGTTCTAAAAAGCGCAATTGTTCTAACCCCTCTGCGAGTTCGTAAGGTGTACTGCTCCACCTCGTAAACGCGAGAAGCCGCTCTCGACGGTAAGCATATAACCCGACATGCCGATACACTGGGAACTTATGTAACTCTGCCTCACTGACCTTTCCGGGCATAGAGGCACGCGAGAAATACAACGCATCACCCTGAAGATCTGTAACGACTTTAACGACGTTAACATCTCGATAATCTACAGCAGTTTCAATCCGCTGTTTTAACGTGCAAACTTGCACCTCCGGTCTGTCAATAAAAGGCTGCAGCATCATGTCTATCTGTGCAGGTTCAAGCAACGGTTCGTCCCCTTGGATATTGGCAACAATATCACATGCCAAGCGCTCTGCAACGACGGCTACTCGTTCAGTACCTGTCGCACATTGACCGGTCATCTGCACATTTCCGCCGAAGCGTACTACGGCATCATAAATCCGTTGGTCATCCGTAGCGACAATAACTTCATCTAATGTTTTTGCGCGGCACGCACTTTCGTAAACATGCTGCACCATCGGCTTCCCGAGCAGATTCACCAACGGCTTGCCTTCAAAACGGCTTGAGGCATAGCGTGCTGGAATAATTCCTACACTTTGCAACCTAACGCTCCCGTATAACAACTTATTTTTTTACACAGTTTTCTATTCGTTTCCCAAATCAGTTTAACGCAAAGTGAAGTTAAAATCAAGATTTTTTTGGTTTTCGGTTGCAGACCCGAATGGAAAGTGGTAAACTTTAACATAAGCGAATCGTTCTGTAAAAAAGTGAAGGATGATTCATCTAAAGGGTACCTCAAAAAATGAAACAGAACCAGAGATTTACAATCCTGACTTATAAACTAATTCCTTATCTGGTGTGCCTGCTTCTGATAGGCACTCTCTGTGTGCCTACAGTAGAAGTTTTTGCAGCTGATGTTTTAGATCCGGATTTGGTGCTGTACTTCGATTATGAAGACTTTAAGGGTGATACCGTCGTTGAAAAATCCGGACGTGGCTACGACGGTGCGATTAATGGAAAGGTCACACAATCGAATGACGGGAAGTTCGGGAAAGCCGCCCACTTCGTAACCGGAAGTTTTCTCGACTTAGATGGACCCAATATCAAGCCTGAGGATATTCCCACTGAAGGCATGAGTATCGTCGCGTGGATCAACGTTGAAGCCATCGCAGATATGGCAGTTTTCAATGCACGTGCAAAGGATAATACATGGCTTGTACATCCAGAGGCACGCGGTAGTGGCAGGTATCGCTGGCTTAATCGGAGTCCTGGCGGCGCGACTATCTTTGACATTCGTGCTGGAGATAACAAGGCGAATCAATGGCAGCATTACGCTGGCACGTTCAGCCGTGCTGACGGGTTAGCCGTCCTTTACATCAATGGAAAAAATGCCGGTGAAGAAAAAGCACGAATCGGCACGCCTATTGCACCAGACTGGGGCAACGGGGCACGCGTCGGCTATAACATTGACAACAACCGCCCCTTCGCTGGACTGATGGACGACCTCAACGTCTGGAAACGTGGCTTGACAGAGGAAGAAGTCAATATCATTATGAACGATGGTGTTGACGCGTTTCTTGCTGTGGAAGCACACGGCAAACTGGCGACTACCTGGGGAAAAATTAAGGCATCAAAGTGAGGCAGGACCGGTGAAAGTGGCTACATGTTGTAAAAAAATAGAAGAATGGTTCATCTAAAGGAGTATCTCGAAAAATGAGACAGAACTTTATACTCACCCCTTATCTGATGTGCTTACTTCTGATAGGCACTCTCTGTGTGCCTACGGTAGAAGTTTTTTCAGCTGATGTTTTAGATCCAGATTTAGTACTGTATTTCGATTATGAAGACTTCAACGGAGATGTTGTCGTTGAAAAATCCGGACATGGCTACGATGGCAAGATTAATGGAGATGTCACACAATCAAATGACGGGAAATTCGGGAAAGCCGCCCATTTCGCATCCGGCAGCTTCTTGGATTTAGAGGGTCCCAATATTAAGGCTGAAGACATCCCTACCGAAGGCATGAGTATTCTCGCGTGGCTCAACGTTGAAGCCGTATCAGATATGGCGATTTTCAACGCCCGTGCAGCCGATAATACGTGGCTTGTACATCCAGAAGCACGGGGGGACGGAAATTATCGTTGGCTCAATCGAAGCCCCGGTACAACGCTATTCGATATCCGGGCTGGCGAAAACAAAGCGAATGAGTGGATACATTACGGTGGCACATTCAGCCGAGCAGAGGGATTAGCCGTGCTTTACATCAACGGTGAAAATGTCGGTGAAGAAAAGGCTCGCGTACCTACGCCTATCGCAGGAGATTGGGATCAGGGGGCACGTGTCGGCTATAACATTGACAACAACCGACCTTTCACTGGATTGATGGATGACCTTAACATCTGGAAACGCGGTTTGACAGAGGAAGAAGTCAATGATATTATGAACAACAGTCTCGGAGGACTGACCGCCGTAGAAGCACGAGATAAACTTGCGATTACCTGGGGCAGGCTTAAAGCAAACTAACGGAAATGGAAAGGATTCAAACGATCTTCCAGCAGGCGCGTTTCATGGATCGGATGGCGTGGACGGTGGATCCTCTTCCGATGCGTCAGGCTCCGTGGTAGTTTCTGAAGACGAGCTCGTGTTTAGGACCTTGGCGAGATAATCTTCCTGCGAGAGCAAGTCTTTATTGGAGCGGAGACTCGCCTCATGGAACCGATAGTCATCTCCATCGAGTCGGTAATAATACTGGAGATGTCCAGTACTGACTGCTTGTTTGAGGTCTGCCGGTGAGATACCGAGCATCGCTGCTGCCTCTTCAAGGTCGTACTCAACTATGGCATGGCGTATTCGCATCTTATTATCAAAGTTTCCTTTAGGTCTAAAACCCCGAACCTTTAGGTCGGGGATGTGAGACCTGCTTTAGCACGTTGAAGAAAATGAATGTTTTTCTCGATAAACTATGCGAAACACAATACATAAACTTTTTCACGATAAACATTTGAAACGCCTGCAGAATGACCTGAATATCTGTGGCATTCTGCGAAATCATTTCAATGCGCTTTCGCGAAGGTATTACCGTAGGTATGGTAAAGACCTTTCGTATGCCAAGATGTCGAAGCATCTGACGAAACTCAAGAAGCTCCCGCAATACAAGCATTGGAATATCCCGTATGCGTGGAGTCTTCAAAATGTTCTCAAACGGTTAGCCCAAAGTTTTAGAGAAATAAAAACGCTGAAGCGGGGTCGTCCTCGTTTCAAGTCGTGTAAGAAACATAAGGGTATGACGTTCTCTGGTGAACAGGTGAAGTTTGAAAAAGTCAGTGATGCCCAGAAGAACAAGAGAAACCATCCAACGTATAAAATCCGCCTGAATGGGCATTGGTATCGTTTCGCGCTGCACCGTGAGATACAAGGTGCTATTCAACAAGTTCACGTTACAAGGGACGCACTTGGAGACATCTATATCACTCTCACTGAAGACTATAGCGAAGTCATTCCCGAACCCAAGACCGGTAAAGCGGAAGGGTTTGATATGGGAATCAAAGACTTCCTGACTGGCAGTGACGCTAAAAGGTATACGTCTCCGATGTTCTACAGACACAACGCCAAGCAACTCGCCAAAGCACAGCGAGAACATTCTCGCAAAGTTAAAGGTTCTCACAACCGAGAACGTTCTCGCAAAACTGTTGCACGCATTCATAAAAAGACCGCGAATCAGAGAGCGGATCACCATTGGAAACTTGCCATAGACCTGTGCCGAGAGTTTGACATCCTGTTCTTTGAAGACCTGAACCTTCAGGGTATGAAAAAACTGTGGGGAAAACAGGTCTCTGATCTTGCGTTTGGCGAGTTCTTTGAGAAACTCAAGCACCAATGTAAAAAACGTATCCGCGCTGTGCTGAAGATTGATAAGTGGACACCTACTACGAAGTCGTGTTGTGTTTGTGATTACCATAATAAGGACCTAACACTCGCAGATCGGCACTGGACGTGTCCAAGGTGTCAGACGCACCTTGACCGAGACCAGAACGCTGCGATAAATATTCTCAAGGAAGGGGTAGCTTCCTTTGGGTTAGCAGAAATAAGACCGATTGTCCTGTTTCACAGGATTGTCGGCATCTGCGTTGAAGCGTCCAGTCCGCTTCTGAATTCCACAAGTGCTTCTACAGAATAAACCTGCAGAAGCACCGATGCTTTAGCACGGGGTCTATCACACGGATATAACACAATAGGCGGGTCAAGTTTCATGACGCAGTATCAGTGTACAAGTTATGCCTTAGTGAAATCTCTTAAATCATGGCTTTTATGCGCACTGGTTTTCTGCACTATTATAGCAGGATTAGAAGCAAATGCTCAAGACTTTCTATCGAGATGGGATCAAACACTCTTTGATCGTATCTATGATGCGCCACCACACCAGCAACCGACGTGGACAATGATGGAAGGGGTTTCAAAATTCGGAGACTATCGAGCAGTCATGGGGGCATCTATCCTCCTCATGGCGTACGGAAATGACGCACATCGGGAAACAGGTAAACTTCTGTCTTCGGCATATATGGGAGCAGGGATTATAACGTTTGGCATGAAAAGACTGGTTGGTAGGAAACGACCGTTGGACGAAGTGTTGGGGAATCCGTCCTTACCGTCAGGTCATGCGTCTATTGTGTTCAGTGTTGCAACAATTTTAGGGTATCGGTATCCGAAATTACGAATTCCGCTCTACATCGGTGCTGGACTCGTCAGTTTCTCGCGTATCTATTTGGGAAGGCATTACACTTCAGATGTGGTGACTGGAGCGGCAATCGGCACGGCAACCGGGGTGCTCGTCTGGCACAACCGCGCCATGTTGTTGAAATGGGAATTTTAGGGTTTTCAAAATCTTTGCTTGGCACGATTGACTGGCACCAGAAAATTAAAATCTTTGACAATAAAACGCACGTGACGTAAAATATGATAGCATAGGAGGATGAGACTGATGAGCCATACGAAAGATCGCATCCACTTCCGGTATCAGATTATAGGCAGAATCGGTATGCTTTTCTTAATAGGAATGTTATCGGCAGGGTGTGCTGTCCCACCGCAACCCTCAGTCGATGTCTATATGGAACCCATCTCAGGACGTTTTAACGCACAGATCAACCCAGAGACAGGGGCAGCAACTGTCGAAAAGAAGGGAATTGCCGTTACTATTAAACCGTTTGATGAAGTAGAACTGTTCGCACTCACTGAGGAGCCGAGGGTGAATCCTTATCTCTTGGTTGAGAAGAGCGGTGCTGTTGAACCTATCTACACGGTGTTCGACATTACAATCCATAACCGGGATAACCGACGCGTCTTAGTTGATGACACAGCCATCCTCATTGATGGAAATGGCGTGCAATACGCCAATCTATCCAACGCTTACTTTGATTCACTCTATGACAACGTAAATCTTTCGGAACGTAACTCTTGGGAGAGCAGGCTACCCTTACAGTCCTACCGCTCACGGCTACTATCCTTACTATGGGTACTCTCAGTCTTACATAGATGCTGAAGCACTTGAGTTGGGACGAATCGTGATAGAGGACCACATCTTTGAAGACGCAAAGTTGTTCTCTGGCGCGAAACGGAGCGGTTTCTTAATTTTCGATCGACTTGAGAGCACCGCCACAGATATTCGCATCATTGTCCCTCAAGTTCGGATTGTCCATCCAAATGGTAAAGAGGATAAATTGGAATTTAAAATTGACTTCAGGCAGGTCCTACCATAAAATAACGATAACCTCACTGGCTTAATACAGGTTAACGACGTACAGGACTTGCCATATAATGAAAGGAGTATATAATAAAATGAGAAATTGGCTTATTATATTATTGATAGTGGGACTTATATCCACTTGGGGATGTCAGCCTGCGAGCAAAGACAAACAGGAATCTCAGAGAGAACTCAGAGTCGCTGTAGCAGCTCCCTTTACGGGGAACGCAGCAGCATTCGGGGAAATGATCAAACGCGGTGCTGAACTCCGAGAAAAAGAGATTAATGAAGCTGGTGGAATCAACGGTATGAAGTTGACGCTGCTTTTTGAGGATGATGCCGGCAAAGGATCAGAAGCAAGCCTCGTGGCAGAACGCATCGCTAGTAATTTACAAATCCTTGCAGTCGTTGGACACTTTAACAGTACCTGCTCGTTAGCCGGTAAACCGATTTACCAACGCGCGGGTATTGTCGAACTTTCTCCTGGCTCAACGGCTGTAAACGTTTGTGAGGGGAGCGACTGGACTTTCCGTAATTTGTATAGAGACGATTTTCAGGGAAAATTCATCGCCCAATATATTGATAAGGTCTTGACGGATCTTCAATCGGTTGCCGTTTTTTTTGATAACGACGATTATGGGCGCGGTTTAAGAAACGCATTCGTCGCAGAAGCCGAAAAAATAGAACTTAACCTCGTCGCTTCAGAAGCGTATGAGAGAGACAATACTGATTTCAAGGCACAACTCACCAGCATTAAAGCCAAAAACCCAGACGCTATTTTTATCTCCGGGCTCTACGCTGAAGCGGGTCTCATTGTTAAACAGGCACGTGAAACTGGAATCACAGCACAGTTTTTCGGAGCGGATGGCGTGGACTCACCAGATTTCCTCATAATTGCAGGCTCCTCCGCAGAGGGGACTTATCTCACAACGCCTTTTACGTTTGGGGCAGCAGGGGAAGACGCACAACAGATGGCAGCTAATTTTGAAGCACTTCACGGTGTGGCACCCGACACGTGGGCTGCTTTGACGTATGATGCAGTTGGAATGATTGCGGAAACGATCGGAAAAACTTACAGTCCAGAGGCATCCGTTGCAGACAACCGGAAAGCTATCCGTGATCATTTGGCATCCTTGGACACGCCCACAGAAGGCTACAAAGGGGTTACGGGGTTAACCTATTTTGATATAAATGGTGATACAGTTAATAAACCGGCTTATGTGAAGGTTGTGAAAGATGGACAATTTGTTGCAGCTGATCAACAACTACTCGATTTAGATTAATTTTGAAACAGATTTTCCCTCTTACAGCCACATAGAATACGGATGAGAGGGCACCAGAGCCCTCTCTACAAAACTAATACCCGAAGAAAATAATTATGGCGCAATTTTTAGAGCAAATTATTAACGGATTGGTGCTTGGCGGCATCTATGCAGTCATCGCCGTCGGCTATACCATGGTTTATGGTATTATCCAACTGATCAACTTCGCACATGGCGAAATTTTCATGTTCGGTGCTTATATCGCACTCATGCTTATAACAGTCTTCGGTATACCGTTTTGGATAGCGTTGCCACTGAGTATGGTTCTATGTGGGATGTTAGGGATGCTGATTGACTTGGTAGCCTACCGACCCCTACGGAACGCACCGCGTTTGTCGGCGTTAATTACAGCAATAGGTATGTCACTTGCCCTGCAAAACCTCGCTCGAATGATTTGGTCAGCCCGTCCACGTCAATTTCCTACCGAAGCCCTCCCGACTATCTTTCTCAGTCAAAACGCGATCCTACTCCCGGGGGGTGCCGCCTTACCTTATCGGGATGTGTTTATTATCCTGTTGGCACTGGTTTTAATGATTGCCCTAAACAGGTTAATTTACCTGACCAAAATCGGGAAAGCGATGCGGGCTTGCGCACAAAATCCGGTTGCAGCAAATCTGATGGGGATAAGGACAAACCGAGTAATTGCTATAACGTTTATTATCGGTTCTGCTTTAGGGGCAATTGCGGGTGTAATGGTTGGTTTACGCGAAGTGGTTACGCCAACAATGGGCTACTATAAAGGGGTAGCGGCTTTTGCCGCGGCTGTTCTCGGCGGCATAGGTAACGTTACAGGAGCAATGCTCGGCGGCATCATAATCGGAATCGCCGAAGTGTTTGGAGCCGGATATATCTCCTCAGGGTACCGATTAGCGATTGCCTATATTATCATGATCGCAGTGATCGTTATTCGTCCATCCGGATTGTTCGGAAAATCAACGGGAAACCGAGCTTAGTATGAAAAATAAATTAACACCGAAAAATATCATCTTTGGTTTATTTGTCTGCTTTCTACCCCTGTTGATGTATGCTATAGATGCGATAGCCCTTTTCTTGTCAGGGTATGACATCTATCTTGGCCTTCCGAGTGGAGATTATATGCTACGAATTATTGTTCGGGCATATCTCTACATGCTCCTCGCAGTCGGACTCAATATTGTATGTGGATTCACTGGACTGCTCGATCTGGGCTACGTTGGTTTCTATCTTATCGGTGGCTATACGGTCGGATTACTGATGGCTCGACTTGGAGTTACCTACTGGATTGCCCTCCCCCTCGCCGTGTTAAATGGTGCATTGTGGGGATTATTACGCGGAGCACCCACTTTGCGGCTTACAGGAGATTACTTTGCGATTGTCACCTTTGGGTTTGCTGAGCTGCTCTTCCGTATCGTGAAAAACGAACAGTGGTTGATTGGGGCACCGAACGGACAACTTCGTGATATTCCGTCTCCTACTCTTTTCGGAATAGTGTTCAACCAGAATTGGCACAATTATTACCATATTCTTATCCTGCTACTCCTGGTCGTCTTTATCGCCTATCGACTGCAATATTCTCGCGTGGGTAGAGCATGGGTCGCTATTCGTGAAGATGAACAAGCAGCAGAAAGTATGGGCATCAATGTCAGTCGCTATAAATCATTGGCGTTTGCCGTGAGCGCGGCAATCGGCGGGTTAGGCGGCGGTTTCATCGCACAATTTCAGGTTAACATCAGTGCCCCATTCTTTGAATTTTGGGAGTCGATTCTCATCCTCTGTATGGTAGTTCTCGGCGGTATGGGAAGTATAAGAGGCGCAATGATAGGCGCAGCGATTCTCGGATCATTAGGAGAAGTTCTGCGACCCGGCTTCATCATCCCATACCAATTTGGTAACGCACGCTATCTTATTTTTGGGATTATCCTTATCCTCTTAATGCGTTTCCGTCCAGGTGGATTAACGCTCAAAAAAGCGTAATATCAAATATGTGAGAACGTATACGACTTGGCATACAGCAGTTTTTCTAAGGACGCAGCTCGCGAGACCATACCGCAAAGTGCAACACTTCACAGATAAGCAGAATTAACGCCCCAACTACAAATAATTGAAACCGTTCCTGATATTCGCCATCTGAGCGGATCCTGAACTTCTGTTTTTCGAGTCGTGCTAAGTCCTCCGCTAACTGGACAATCCCCGTATTCGCATGATAGTAGCTACCGTTCCCTGCTTCGGCAATTTCTTGCAGACGAGTTTCATCCAACGCCGTTAGTACGAGTTGTCCGTTGGCATCGCGCTTGTAGGGGGCAGTTTCCGTAGTCGTGTCCCGCGGAAGCGGAATAGGTACAGATTGGATAGCGTTCCCAATACCGACACAATAGATATGCACCCCCTTCTGAGTCGCAGTTCTTGCTGCCTCAATCGTCTCTTCACCATGGTCCTCCCCATCTGTAAAAAGAATCAGGACCTTTTGCCCCCCGAAATCGGTATCTATTGCTGTTGTATTGTTCTGGTTTGAACTGAGTCGAGCGGTCGCTGTCTCAATAGCGTTTCGGATACGGGTCCCGCTGTGAGTCAGTGTTTCGGCAGTTACCGCCTCCAAGAATTCTCTGAGGGTGGGAGTGTCGCTTGTCAAAGGACATACCACGAAACTCGCTTCAGCAAAGTAGAGTAATCCGACCCGGTCGCCTTTAAGCGCCTCTAATAGTGAAAACATAACCTCTTTCGCGTGGGTCAGTCGTCGAAGGGATTCTTCATCTTCCGCGAGCATACTGGTCGAAATATCCAATGCGAGCATAACATCTAATCGTTCCGCAACGGGTTCAGGTTTGGCACCCCACTGCGGACGCGCGATTGCAAGCGTCAAGAGGAAATAACTCAGCAGCAACAATCCCGCTTGAACCTTGTGTCGCTGCAGGTGTGCCGGGTCCACATTGCTGTAGAATCGCTGTAGTGCTTTGCGTTTCTGTTGTAATCCAGAGAGAAGCAACAGTATCAAGGGTAGCACTATCCATAAAAGATGGAGAAATTCAGGGTGGGCAAAACGCATTTTTAACTATTTCGTTTCACGATGGTTTTCCGTGAAGTCCAACGCGATTAAGGATATGTACGCTTTTTAAATAGGTGCATCCGTTGTCGGGGCCCTCTGATTTTTGAACTATGCAGATAGGATAGAGTTCCGGACGCGTTCAAAAATCTCAATCGCATAGTCAAGATGGGCTTTGGAAGCGATGTTAAAAGAGATACCGAAATTCTTGACTGTTACATTGGGCAAATTGGCTCTGCACTCAACAATATGGAGCGGTGTGAAGTCGCCGTGGACATCAACCCGGAAGTGGGTCGCCCTTCTTGAGGGATACGTGTCGAGCCACCAGTGCCCCCCGAAAGTCATCCTGAGTTTCGCGATGCGAGGTCGAAGCGTCGCCCCACACGCCTCGATATATTCCAAAAATTCATGGGCAATTTGCGAGAGTTCCTCATTCTCCTGTAGCATCTCAATGAACAATACGAGGGTCATAAATTGCTGAGTGGTGTGTCCATAACTTCGCTCTTCCTCTTTGACGAGTTTCCCACCCAGAACGGTCTCGGTTGCGACCAAGATTTCATCAGGGGCGTGGTAGGAAAAATAAGAGATATAGGTGAGATCAAGCCCCAGAGCCCGTAGATATTCTGCGACCTCTAAGACGCGAGCGTCTACTCCCTCGGAAACCAGCACCAACCGCTGTCTTTGATTGAATGCCGACTTGCGAATATCGCCGGGTTCATATCCAAAGAATTCACTGTGTAGGGCAGTAAGGGAGGAAAACTCTTTACCCTGTTGTTGGCACCAGCGATACGCGAGTGTCTCCAACTCTATAAAAGAAAGTTGAGAAATCCCAGCGGCATACTCTAAAATTTGTGTGATTGCTGTCCGAGAGGGTTTTCCACGCTTGAGTTCAATAATCACACAATTGCCCTGTCTGTCGAGCGCGAGCAGATCAATCTTCTGTTTTGATGTGCTAAGAGGTGGTTGCCTGCTGATAACGCAAAGAGGTTCACCAAGGACCAGCGTTGCATCCTTTTCGAGTAGATCCTCGAAGTCGCGTTCCTCGCCAAAACGCAAAGGTTCAAGTTTCCCAAATTTCCTGTCTTCCCAACGATAAACTTCCATTTTTCTAATTTTCTAGCTATTGGAATCTGAGCTGTGCTCCACTTCGTTTCGCACAGGGTTCCGTTAAAGTTATTAACCTTTTAAAACCTAAAGCAAGTTCTCGACTTCTCCAGGAACCATCGTGGAACGTAGTGGAACGATGCTCAGATTTAATAAGTTAAAAAACCTTTCAGCACCTGAATCAGGTTGGAATTCACCGAAAACCGCAGTGAAACGAAGTGGAACTGCATCCAGGTGTGCATTATTTAAAAATTAAAATTTAACCAACGGATACGTTCACGATATGTCTCGACCTCTGCTGCGATTCTGGTATCATTCCAATTGTTTTTCTCACCCAAGAATTGTGCTATTTTGGGGGCTATATCGACACCTTGACCCGGTGTCCAACCGATTCGGGTGCGTCGCCAGAGGAGATCCTCAAGCGTGATCGCCATTTCACCCCAATATGCATAGAGAAGTTCAGCTTTCGTGAACGGAAGAGATGGTGTTACTGGCTCCCCAAGCGTCGCATCCTCGGTGATGAATTTTTGAATCGTGCTATACCCTTCGCCATATCGCTTAACGAGACGCTCCGCATCAGCACCCGATGCCTCCCCAGCTGCATTCGGCAATGGATAAGTGGCAGTCTTACAGGAGCGGGGGACGTTTAGAAATGCGGCAAGGTGGTTCACGGTCTCTTCCGCCATCTGGCGGTGTGTGGTGAGTTTTCCACCATAGAGATACATTATCCCGCTTGGGCTCTCTGTAATCAAATGCTCCCTCGAAACAAAACCGGTTCTTGCGAACCCTCGTAGATGTCGATTTGATGCGATGAGCGGACGGGTACCAGCATAGGCAGCGATAATGGCATCTCGATTGAGCGTTTTTTTCGGGAAAATTCGCTGGGCTTCCGAGAGCAGATACGTCACCTCATTCGCTGATGGGCGGACTGATGCCAATTCCTCTTCTGGTGTTGTTTCAGTGGTACCAACAATGGAGGTATTATGGGCACCAGGTAGAATAAAAATAACTCGCGGGTTCCGTCTATGCTGCTTTTCCATCTGCGTGAAGGTTATCAGACCGTAAGTACCAGCGTCGTCCGCTTTTCCACAGCGCGGTAAGAGGAGATGGATGCCTTTCGCGTTTTCCATCAACAAGCGCGATGTCCCGTCGTAACTCGGATCTTTACGCCATACATGATCGCTCCAGGGTCCCGTTGCGGATACTATTTTCCGAGCCGAAATCTCAAAACGCTGTCCGGTAATAACATCCTCAGCGACTATCCTGTACATCCGGTTCTTGGCATTAACAGTCTCCGATTGAACGACAAAATCATGAAAACGTACGTAGTTTGCAACAATAGCCCCGTGTCGATGGGCATCTTTGAGTGTTGCGAGTGTCAATCGCGCATCGTCAACAGTGCTATCCCATAAAAGGACACACCCCTTTAAGGCATTTGTGGCAATAGGTCCGACAAGATGCTGTATCTTTCGTACATCGCGAATCGCTATTGACTTCTCCTTTTCATCTGTTTTAGAGAGACAATTGTAGTAATGCGCAGCGAGTTGCATGCCTGTCAACGGATACGGATCGCCTTTGTAGCAAAGAAGTGCTAACGGGATCGGTTTGATGAGATTCGGCGCGATCCGGCGGAGGATTTCACGCTCCCGACGTGCCTTTTTGACGAGTTCAATATCGCGCTTGAGCAGATAGCGAAATCCACCATGGACGAGTTGTGAGGTAGCACTACTCGTTCCATTTGCAAAATCGCCTTGTTCAATCAAGCCCGCTTTGATGCCACCGTTGAGCGCAAGGTCCCGGATTAAACCCGCACCGACGATACCACCACCGATAACTAAAACATCTAACGGTTCAGTCTTGAAGATTTCTATATTCTGGGCGCGAGTTCGAGCTGAAAATTCCGTTGGCATATTTTAATTTATTGAATATGAGCATCGTTCTATTACATTCCACGATGGTAACCGGCAAGGTCAGGAACCCTTTGAGCACCTGGAGCGGGTTAACCAAAAACCACTGCGAAACGTAGTGGAACAGTGCCCAGGAGCAATCGTTAGAGACCATTTATCAGATGGCTGTGTAAAGAGACTTTGCGAATAGCATCCAAAATTCCCGACACGGCACCTGTTACGGGTTCTGTCAACAACGGTAAAAATATAAGCTGCGAACAAGCTTTTTCAGTCACAGGCAAATCCCCTGGCGCATAGGTTTCAAACTCTCCACCCATATCATTGGTGCAGAGGGCACCGCGACCGTCCATGTACATATCAAGTCCGTGTGTGAAGAGCGGTAAGGTATGTAGAAGTGGATACGGATTGCTATTTGTCGGCATGCTCCCTGAAAATACAGGCACACCATCGCCAACGACAAGTGGGTACGGATTGTTATTTGCCAAAACCCCCTCTTTTCGGAGGGTGTCAGCGAACACAGGTGCCGGCAGCCCATGCATCTCGTCCTCGTGATAGTGGATAGGAAATCCAAAAAATCCGGCTGACTCAACACCTTCATAGGTTTCAATAGGAGAAACACCCGCAATCTCCCGCAACCCGTCGGAGATTTCCTGTATAAAGGCACGGCGGTTTGCATTGAGTTTATCAAGTTTCTTCAGCTGCACCGAAGCAATACCGATAGCAAGCGGATGTGCACGAAATTTAACACCAAGCCCCATCGGCGGGAGATGCGTATAGCGCAGTCCTTCTACTGTTTCTCCGACAACGTTAGCAGGACGATTGACTTGTCCGAGTAGACAAGCCCTCTCAAAAACTGCTACATCGTTGGTAGCAAGCATTCCACCTTCGCCACCACTAATGGGTTTACTGCCTTGCAAACTCCACGCACCTGCCTGTCCGATGCTGCCACATGGTACACCTTTGTAAGAGGCACCATGTGCGTGAGAACAATCCTCTATGACCGGCACGCCTGTCTCTGCACTGAGTGTCATGAGGGCATCCATGTCACACACATTGCCCCACAGATGCACCGCCACAATTGCCTTGGTTCGGGGTGTAATACACTGTCGAACATCAGCAACATCAATTAACAATGTCCTCGGATCCACTTCACAGAAAACAGGCTTTGCCATTAGCGTCAACGCTGGTGTAATTGATCCCATCCACGTATAGGTCGGACAGATAACTTCATCACCCGGACCGACACCCAGTCCAAACATTGCGCTGTGTAGTGCCGCTGTACCGTTGGTAAGACTCAATGCAAATCGGGTCTGGTGGCGTTCACGCCAAGTTCGCTCAAATTCTTGAACAGTCGGGGATACGCCAGAGAGTTCGTTCCGAAGCGTCATTTCGTAAACAACCTGAGCCTCTTCTTCTGTCATCTGGCTCCACTGTTCCAACTTCGGATAGGGTGCATCAGGCGTTTTTTCAAAGACTGGTGTTCCACCTAAAACAGCAGGAAGATCGGTTGGGGTGATTTCATTTTCAAGATGAGAAAGTTTCGCTCTGTTTCTCTGCATGGGGAATCGTTGCTGCCTTTCTTTTAACCGGTGAATTGTTTTAATCCGACATCTGTGCTATACTAACGGGTATGTTGCTGATAGACTTAATATCACGTATAATAACATGTTTTGAGGCTTTTTGTCAAATTTCAGTAGAGACATCAAGAAAACCTTGAATATTCAAAAAGTGTTCGCCTCCCTGTTGCGGAACAGAGCATCCCAAGCCAAACATTTGTTCGTTAATTTTATACCGTCACTCCTTGCGCTTGCTGGATTTTTTCTTTTGTGTGGGCTTGTGCTTCAGATACGCGGGCAGGATCCATTGGAATTCTATAGTGTTATCCTTGTGAGTGGGTTCTCAAGTTTTGACGATTTCGGCTATGTCCTGTTTAACGCAACTCCACTTATATTTACAGGACTCGCTGTTGCTATCGGCTACAAAAGCGGACTGTTTAATATCGGTTGCGAAGGGCAACTCTATATCGCAGCGTTCGCTGCCGCGTGGATAGGCATACACCTGGACCTTCCCCCTTTTCTGCTGATCCCTTTCTGTATAGGTGGTGCAATGATTGCCGGTGCTGGATGGGGTGCGATCCCGGGATTCTTAAAGGCGAGATACGGTGCCCATGAAGTTATCAACACCATTATGATGAACTTCATTGCATTCGCTCTCATGAACTACCTTGTTACGTCCGTCTACCAAGAACCGGGTCAGATGATTCCACAAACACAACAGATTCATGAAGCGGCACGGCTCCCAAGATTGGCATCTTTGCTCCCCGTTCTTCCACGGAGCAATCCGCTAAACGTGAGCTTCCTGCTCGCTTGTGGGTGTACTGTATGTTGTTATATCTTCTTAACATATACCCGTTGGGGATATGAACTTCGCTTGGTAGGCAATGCGCGAGATGCTGCTGCTTACGGCGGGATAAACCCCAGCACAGTGACTATATGGGTGATGGCATTGAGCGGTTCGGTCGCCGGATTAGCAGGTGTGGCTGAGGTCATGGGATACCGCCACCGGTTTTTGGATAATTTCTCATCCGGGTGGGGATTCACCGGAATTGCAGTTGCACTTTTGGGCAAAAACAATTCTTTCGGCATTTTGGCTGCAGCTATTCTGTTCGGATTGCTGAACAAGGTCGCCTTGGATATCGACATTCTGCTGGGAATCCCGCGCGGTTTATTTCTTGCAGGTCAAGGCATGCTAATTATCTGGTTAGTTAGCATAGAAAGCATCTCACGATTTTCTAACGATTAGAATCTGGTCATCGTTCCACTACGTTTCACGATGGTTTCTGGTGAAATCTACCCTTATGTGCTGATGACCTCACTATGAAATATTATGATTTTTGAACTGATTCCAAGTACTTTGCGAATGGCGACACCGCTGGGGTTCGCCGCACTCGGCGGGATTTATTCGGAGCGCGCCGGGGTCATTAACCTCGCTCTTGAAGGTATGATGCTCATTGGGGCTTTCGGTTATGTTATCGGGACACAGGCTTCGGGTTCAGTATGGATCGGATTGCTCGTAGGGGTGGGCTTTGGGTTACTATTAGCCCTACTACACGCTATCGCAACGGTTACTTTTCACGCGGAACAGATCGTCACAGGTGTCGGTATCAACATCTTAGCGTTAGGAATTACAGAATACCTCCTACCGGCTACTGAACAAGTAGGCGGTCTTCCGCACTGGAAGGTGCCATTTATCGGTTCGTACAGTTTCGTCGTCTACGTGCTGCCGGTGTTGATGGTGGCGAGTCACATCCTCCTGTTTAAAACCCCGTGGGGTTTGCGATTGCGTGCAGCGGGTGAATCAACAGAGGCACTTGCAGCACTCAGCCTGAGTCGGGCGAAATGGCAATATATCGGGGTTGTGCTAAGCGGCATCTTGGCAGGAATCGGCGGCTGTTTTTTAGCATCTGAGGTTCATTATTTCACAAAAGGGATGACAGCAGGACGTGGCTATCTCGCACTCGCGGCTATCATCTTCGGAAATTGGCGTCCATTGAGCGGCATCGCAGCATGCTTCCTCTTCGGATTTGCCACTGCTTTGGAACTCGCGAACCGATGGGACATTCCAGTACAATTGTTAAACAGTTTGCCGTATATCTTAACAATGGTTGTCCTTGCAGGGTTGGTAGGGACATCACGTCCACCTGCGAGTTTAGGAAAGATGCAATCGTAGGCTTCTGGGAACGGTGCTGCGAACCCTCTCCTTATAAATCCCTTTCACTTATGATTCGGTTTCGCTGTCCTCATCTACGAGCCCATAGTAGTTGCCGTGGCGACTGTAATAACCATAGGACTTGGCGTGCCTCGGATTGATCATGTTGCAAAGCACACCGATACCTTTCATCGGAAAGGCTTCTGTCAAATGTCGGACTCCAGTAAGTATATCAAATCGTCGGGTCCTCGTAATGTCAAACACATAGACGATGGCATCAACGATGTTTGCCAAAATCATCGGATCGGCAACAGCACGGACCGGCGGCGAGTCGATCACAATCACATCGTACTCCGATTTTGCAAGTTCCAACCAATCTGTCATCATTTCCGAGTTGAGAAGTTCAATTGGATTTGGTGGCACAGTGCCACTCGGGACGAGATGCAAATTAGGAATATCGGTTTGCTTGACTGTTGCCTGGAGGATGTCGTCTCCATTTTCTGAGTTTAAATGGATAAGGGCTTCACTCAACCCAGGTTTACGTGCCCCAACGTGCGCGATAGGAAATTCAGCGTCAGATGTCTCCACTGCACCTTCTGCTTGAGGCAGTTGCTCTCCCGGAAAAGTGTTGTGCTGCGAGGGACGGCGCATATCGGCATCAATTAATAATACTCTACTTCCCCTTTGCGCAAGAGCAACGGCAAGATTTGAAGAGATCGTGCTTTTCCCTTCGCCCCGAGTAGCACTTGTAACAAGAATTGTTCTCACGGGTGCCCCTGGATTCAAAAACGGCAGCTTCGCTTGTAGGACACGAAACGCCTCAGCCGACCTTGATTGCGGAGCATCGTGAACAATTAGCGGAAGTCGGTACGTATTGCGCTTCTTGATGGACGGAAGTACGCCAAGGAAACTTGGCGATTCGGGCAGTGCGTCCAATTGACGCACTGCATCTTCTAAACGGAGATATGTATCGTCGAAGTAATTTTTCGCTACAGCGAATGTAAAGCCCAGCAGCATACCTGCCATAGCACCCAAAGCGAGATTCAGTTTCAGGCGAGGCTTCAACGGTTCTTCGGGTGCCCGTGCCATATCTAAAACTTTGATACTCTCTGTGCGTGCCTGTGCGAAAATTTCCGCCTCCCGCATCTTCGCTTCTAAAGCCAGTACTTGTGTGTTATAAATTTCGACATTCCGTTTGAGTCGATAAAACTGCAATTGCGTCGGGGACCAGCTGCCGAGTTTCTCAAGGTGCGCAGCGATTTTGGCAGCGACCTCTTCCTTCTGTCTCTTTAGGCTGACAATGGCTGCTTCCGCCTCATTCACCTTTTCTGTGAGTGCCTGATGGAGCGGATTGTAGGAAGCGGTTGTACTCTTTATCTCTTTCTCTTCTTTATCAAGCCGTGTTCTTGTCTCTCTAATTTTTTCATCAATCGCCGCCACTTCAGGATGCGTTTCATCATACTTGCCAAGAAGTTCTGCCCGGTCGATTTCATACTCGTTTAAACTATCTTGCAGTTTGGAATGCGAAGGGTTCCGCGCAATTGTTTCTGAAACGACATTCTGTGACAAGTTCCCCAACTCTGCCTGATAGATCCCCAGTCTAAATTCAGCACTCACCAAGAGATCTATCAATTCATTTTCTTTCACTTGAAGTGCCAAAATGATTTGAGCTTGTGTTCCGCCCTCTGCATTCAAGGTAATTTCCGGGTACTCTTGCTGAAATTTAAAGAACGCCTCTTCAGCTTTCGTGAGGCTATCCCTTGTCTGATTCAACATCGTCTGTGGGAGCGGCTTTTCCCACCACTGCATTTTTTCAGCGGCTTCCGCTTCGACAGCCGCTTGAAACACAGCCCCAATTTTGTTGGCTATGTTCTGTGCCCGTTCCGGTGTCCGCTGTGTCACAGTAACAGTAATTACACTTCCGTCGGGTGTTTCTTCAACCTTTAACTCCTCGTCAATAAGCGTTTTGACGAAGAAATCTTCCCACTCAGTGAGGGTGAGTTCGCCCTGTTCCGTCGCATCCTGAGCAAGTGTAATATTCAACAAATCCGCAAACCACACGATAACCCACCCACGATGAACCGGCAATGGATCGAGTAGTCCTTCCTCTCTGAGTCGACGGATAGCCGGTGCAATCACGAGATCTCGCGATTGTATCTGCGCCGCGTAAGCACCCAAAGATGGACCGCCTAATAATCCAGGTAGCGGCAACTGCGAAAGTAGCGAAGAAGTTGGTTGACCGTCTAAGACTCGAAGGGTTGTTTCAGATGGGTAAACCGGCTGGGTGAGGTCGGTTATGAGAAACGCCACGAAAACGGAAAGGAAAAAAATGAGAAGGACGCTCCATTTATTCCGAAAAAGGATCCAAAAATAGTCTGATAATCGAATTTCTCTGATTTCTTCAAAGTGCCTATCGGTTGGCTCTGGCATCTCTAACCTCGTTATGTTTTCTTATTTTCATGCCTCGTAGGTGTGTTTTGCAGCCGCATAGGACCCAAAATTAATTGTATCTGAGCAGGACTGTGACAAGCAAGTTCACAAAAGATGTTGCGAAGGTGATGACTCGCCAATCTAAACGTGTTCTTTCACGGACTCTGAGCTGATCCTTCGGGTTCAAGTAAACGCCCGAGTGCATCTGATCGAAGTTCAGTTCTTTCTCTGTCCCATCTGCCCGCGTGAGTAAGCATTTTTTGGGATTCGCCCTCTCCTCGTTGAACCCACCTGCCATCGCAATGGCTTGACCGAGCAGCACCGGTTCAGTAATCACGTATTGCCCCGGTTTCTCGACAGCCCCCGTAACACTAATTTTCGCTTCCGCCAACGGGACATACAACGTATCTCCGGGTCCCATTGTTGTCTCAATATTCTCTGCAGCGAGATCGACTAAAATGCGCTCTTTACTGGTGATGATTTCTGATTTGTGCAAGTCTGCGAAATCAGTTCTGGAACCTCCCGCGATTTTCAATACCTGACTTGCCGGCACCTGCGGTGCGGTTATGGGATAAACACCCGGGGCTACCACCGCACCTATGACACGCACCGGTCTTTGCTGAAAGACAGACGGAACAAAGATAGTATCATGATCCTTCAACGGGACATCGGGACCACCTGCGCCGATGAGCTGAAGGTAATCAATCTTTTTATAGAGTTTCCCATCCCGCCAGATAGAAATGTCCGTAAGATCTGCAGCTTCATAGTTGATTCCAGCGGATGCGAGTGCCTGAAGGAGATACACCTGCCCGACTTCAAACACATGGAGGTTCCCACGTGCGCGAAGCTGGACAGCACCGAACACAAGAATCGTCCGTTTCGGCTTCATGAGCGTTACAAACACGCGCGCTGTCGGGAGATGCTTTGAAAAAGCGGACTGCATCTGCGCTTCGAGTTCAGAAACCGTGAGAGTCGCTGCCTTGATGAGCCCAATCAGCGGATAAGAGACATAGCCATCTTGTTGAACCGGCACAGGGACTCGCTCTTTGCTATATTCAGGGTAGCCGTCCACGGTGACAACAAAACTGTCACCAACTTGCAATTTATATGTAGATAATTCCGTGGGTTTTGGATCTTTCGGTGTAGCCTCTGGGTTTCCGATAGTCGGATTTTCGGTGGGGGAATCCGCAGCGGAAATAAGTCCGGAAAGACTAAGTTGTAACACACTCAGCAAAAGTAGTATAAATCTTTTTAGAGAAAGTTTTGGGCTGCTAATACATTTGGCGCATACTCCATCAAAAAACTGATTTCGTAAAGCAGATTTGTTCATGGAAATTCACTATCAATCCTTTTTAGGAGATTTTGTCATTGTGTTGGTTTTCAGAAGCAGGTACTTTGTTATTTCTTCACACCGCTGAATATTTTATCAGGTAGTCGCCCGAAATGCAAGGGAAAACCACGCTGGTATCAGGGTCATTTAGTTTTACATATTTACTTTATATGTGTGAACATTTTTCCGCTGTAGGAGCGAGCTGTGCTCGCGATATTGCGCGAAAACCTTAACATCTGTGAACGAAAACTAAGATCGGAACCGAAAACTAAATAGTCCTGACGCTGGTATAGGCGTTTATTAATTATATTAAAATAATGTCATCAAACTCCAAATCGTCCGTCTTATCTCCATCTGTCCCCCAATCAGAGACATAAAGAAAACCGTCTCCCCAGAAAGTACCCATATAAGAGTTAACATCTTCCGTCTCATAACCTTGCCGCCACTGGTCTAAGACTTTATTAATTTCAAGGAAGTCTCCAGGTGGAACCGGACCTACTTTTTCGGCATCTCCACACCCTATAAAGCCTATGAGTAAGATGAGTACACCAATGCCTTTTGCAAAAGCCCTGAACATAATAATTGAGTATCCGCCTTATTTTTACTGAAGTTTGGATAATTTGGATGATATTCCTGCTGGCTTCTACTGACTTCATTTTCCACTTTAGTTGCAAGACAGTTAGGTCTCCTTCAAAAAATGTTACTAATTGTCATCTGTATTATGTGTATCAAATTTCGGTGTCAAAAGAAGGCGAGGTAGCAAACGCTAACCGAAAAGAGTGAGGCACTGAGAGTGATTCAGGCGTTTGGAAAACCGCATCCACCAAGGTGGACGGACGCGGGATTTAAGTGAGATATTTCGTTAAATATAATTTATCATTTCGTGTTTTCACGGAGAAAGGATATGTTGCGTTTCACGAACCCACGTACCGCTTGACTTTAGAAAATTCTCCGTGAAGCCTCCGTGAATCGTGTCTATCGGCAGCACAGGGAAACCATCAAAACCTCCCTTTTATCCCATAAATCCTTTAATCCTGTAAATCCTGATTCTGACAATGATTACTGACAGAAACCAATGAAAATCCGCGTAATCCGTGTCATCCGCGACAATCCGTGATTCAGACAATATACGTCCCCAAACCCTGACACCTTTCTTTTTGATTGGTATAATTTTCTAATATGTTAATATTGGGGAATTTCACATGTAAGAACGTAGCATCACACACCGCACGAGGAATGATGTCTCTCCTTGCTTGTAAAAATTTCATAGCAGGTGTGAAAGAAATCTTTGGCGAAAACTGATCAGAATCCAGTCATAGTGTGTGTTTAAAGCCTTTTCTAAAATCCGAAATTTTCTGATTTTGCTATGAAAACTATGAAACGCGCGATTCTTTTTCGGAATTGTTCACTGATGAAGAGAGGCGTTGCTATAGCCATTCAGTTTTCTGTCGATGCTACCAAATAAGTCGGGATTCGGAGATCCCTCCTACAGGAAAACCCAATGATCCTGCTCTGCCAAGAATGTTTGTTGCTTTAACCTGCAGATTTATGCTAATATAATGTTGTGAACTTAAAAGCCGTTTTTGAACAACTTCAAGGTAAGCGGGTAGTGATTATCGGTGATGTCATCCTAGACACATATATCTGGGGGGATGTGAAGCGAATTTCGCCCGAAGCCCCTGTTCCAGTGTTTGAGACGACGACAGAGAAGGTCGGATGTGGTGGTGCGGCGAATGTCGCCCAGAACGTCGCAAGCTTAGGCGGCAACGCGGTTTTGGTCGGTGTCATCGGTGAGGACAGGGAAGGCGAAAAGTTAGTCCGGATGCTAACCGATATGAATCTCGTTACTACCGGGGTCTATACTGACCCTCAGCGACCGACAAGCACAAAAACACGTGTCATTGCCCGTGCCGCTACGAACTTCGCAGATCGGGAACGGGATTCGGGGCATCATTTGCTCCGCATTGACAGGGAATCCAAACAGGAGATCTCTCCTCAAATACGGGGACACCTACTGGACACTGTCGCTTCTCAATTGCCAACAAGCGACGCAATTATCTTCGCTGATTACGATAAAGGGGTAGTTACTGCCCAACTTATTAAGAGTGTTATGAAACACGCTGAGTCTTACGGTATCCCAATTATCGTCGATCCGAAGCAAAACAACTTCTGGCACTATGAAGGTGTAACCGCCGTTACGCCGAACCACAAGGAGGCAAGTGCCGCTGTCCATGAAGAAATCGTGGATGTGTCCGATCTGGTTGCTGTCGGTGAAGAAATTCTGAACCGGTTATCCCTCAAGGCGTTGCTAATCACCCGCGATGCAAAAGGGATGTCTCTGTTTCAACGTAATGCGGACAGGACTGTAGAAGTAGAACACCTCCCACCGTATTCAGACCTCGTGACAGATGTTACAGGCGCAGGGGACACGGTTGTCGCCGCTTTCACGCTTGCGCTCGCGGCGGACGCTGAATTTCGTAGTGCTGCTATGCTGTCTAACCTCGCGGGCGGGATTGCCGTCGGTAAGATGGGGTGCGCGACCGTCACACCAAAGGAACTGCTGAACGTTATTGAGACTGCAGCCTCTGTTCCCGGATTGTAAGGAAAGTAAAAATGAAGACTATTTTTCTGGATCGGGATGGCGTTATCAACCGGAATCCACCTAATAAAGGCTATGTCCGGAAATGGGCGGAATTCACCTTCATTCCGAATGCCCGGAAAGCAATCCGAGAATTATCAGAAAATGGTTATCGAATTATTGTAGTAACCAATCAAGCAGGAATCGGGAGAGGACTCTATTCAGAGGAAAATTTGACGGATATCCACTCGCAAATGGTTGCCGAAATCAGCAAAGCAGGTGGAAGAATTGATGCTGTTTACTACTGTCCACACCATCCCGATGCAGGGTGCGAGTGTCGAAAACCGAAGCCTGGTATGTTACTACGTGCTGCACGTGAACATAACATTGAACTGTCAACTGCCTATTTGATTGGTGATTGGACCACAGATATTGAAGCAGGACGACGTGTTGGCACCACAACGTTTCTCGTTTTAACAGGACTTGGACAGGAGAGTTATTACCACTACATTAACATGAAACCTTGTCGGCGTGCGGATAAGAATGGACACCGTCCCGATAAAATCTTCACAAATCTTTACACAGCAACGCGCTGGCTCAGGAAATTAAAAGAATGAAAAACTGAAATTGTAGCCCGTAGCGTAGTGGAGGGGTTTTTGCTTGGGTATTTCTTCAGTTCTACGGGGAAGATCGCCACATCTCCAACTTACCTGACCGAACCGCAAGGTAAAATTAAAAGAATGATTCTTGAAAAGATAGAAACCCGGACAGCTCGCGCTGGTGTTATCGGGCTTGGATATGTCGGACTGCCGCTTGCGGTTGCGATTGCGAGTGTGGGATTCCGAGTTACAGGCATCGATATCTGTTCAGAAAAAATAGAGCGATTGAAACAGGGTATCTCCGATGTCCCTGATGTCGCCGACGCAGTGCTCGCACCGCTTATTACATCCGGGCAGATTCAGATAACAACAGACTTTTCTGTGCTCCGAGAATTGGACACAGTTAATATCTGTGTGCCGACCCCTTTGGGTGAAAACCGAACTCCCGACATGCAGTTTATCATCGCTGCAGTCCAGCAAGTTGCGCAATACCTCCATCCCGAACAACTGATTATCCTCGAAAGCACCACCTACCCCGGCACCACCGAAGAAGTCGTGCTGCCAAAACTTAACACCCATCCCAATACCAAACAGGTAGGAAGCGATTTCTATCTCGCCTACTCACCGGAACGGATTGAGCCGGGAAATAGTACCTACTTCATGACAAATACCCCTAAAATTATCGGGGGTGTTACGCCGCAATGCACCCACATCGCGAAAACCTTCTACGCACAGTTCATCAGTAAAACACACACAGTATCTTCACCCCAAACGGCGGAAATGGTGAAACTCTTAGAAAACACGTTTCGGAGTGTCAACATCGGCTTAATTAATGAGGTCGCACTTATCTGTGATAGGATGGATCTGGACGTGTGGGAAATCATTGACGCGGCTGCTACAAAACCGTTCGGATTTATGCCGTTCTATCCAGGTCCTGGGCTCGGTGGACACTGTATTCCAATTGACCCGCACTATCTCTCTTGGAAGGCACAGATGTATCAGTACCACGCTCGATTTATTGAACTCGCTACCGAAATTAACAGTGAAATGCCGAAATACGTGTTAGACAAAATCATCCACGCCCTGAACCTTCAACGTAAACCACTGAATGGAGCAAAATTATTAATCTTAGGTGTCGCTTATAAAAAGGACATCGGAGACATTCGAGAATCGCCTGCACTCGAAGTAATTCGTTTAATTCTTGACAAAAAAGCAGAATTCCTATATCATGACCCCTATATAAAAAACCTGTCTCTTGATGATAGAGAAACCTATCACTCAGAACCTCTAACAGTAGATCTGGTAGAAAGTGTTGATTGTGTTGTCATCCTAACCGATCACGGTGCTATAGACTACGACTGGCTCGTCGAGCATGCCCAACTGGTTGTTGACACACGCAACGCAACGCGCAGTGTGAAGAAAGGACAGGAAAAAATTATTAAAATTTAACTTACCATTTTCAGCGCAGCTTGAAATCAAAACTTGCTGTGAGAAATCGGAGTATAATAATGTTAAGCTCAAATTTAAGATTACATATACAGCGGGACCAACTCACGTGGTTTCTCGACTTACTTTTAGATGAAAGAGAGATCTTTCAATTGAGTGCCTCTACCGGCATCGTCCTCGATGTGGACCGGCTGTACGCCTTATCAAGGCGAGAATTACTCGTAAATTTAGCCGATGTGTTTTTGGGTGTCGTTGGCACAGCAAAACCTGAACTAAAAAATCCGGAAACTTCGTCGGAGGCACACCATCACGATGATCGTGATCGTGTGACTTCCGAAGTCAACACGTTAGTCAGCCAATTTCTTACTGAAAAGGCGCAGGCTGCGATCTCCCGAGTCGGGTATATGGAAATCTCCGAAATCGAAACGTTTTTCAAAACGTCTGATGTCCTCATAGAAGGCGGCGATTTTGGCGAAGTCGTCTGGGCACTTCTCACCGACCAACGAACCGCAGTTGTTGAGCACGGCTACAAACTCCTTAACACAACATACGAATCTATAGAAGTGGCATATACAAATGGGAGCGGAAACTTCCATAGTATCGATCAATTGGAAAGCATTGGCTCTCAATACGCTTACGACACAGAAAGCGAACTACAACAGTCGGAGGCACCTGTCCAGGAAATCGAGCACCTTGAACGGCAATTGGCAGACTCTAAAGCAGACTATACCTCGCTTGAGCAAAAACATAGCCGATTAGATCAACAACGTGCTTTTCTATTAGAGGAAAACAAGGGATTAAAAACGAAAGCGGAGGAAAATCATGGAAACGAAAAACGATTGAAGGCGCTTGAACAGGAAAACCACATACTTCGTGAACAGATAGCACAATATATTGAAGACACCACCGAACTACAACAACTTGCCGCGGAACATGAACACCTCCTCGTTGAAAAAGAACGGATGGCAGAACAACTGAGAGAATATGAACAAATTAAGGCAGCCAAGGAGACCTTCACTACCGATCTCAAGTTGGTTGAGGAGGCAGTCTACAAAGGGCATCAAGGACTCGAAGACTTTCAAACGACTCTTGACAGCCACTTCGATATTCTGGAAAACTGCCATCAGGCTGCACGTGGCGCGTTGAATCAAATTCGTCAAACTCTCGCTTATCTGGATACGCAGGAAATCGCCGGAGGTCAAAGTCCCTACAACTTAACGACTGAGCAACCCCGTGTCGGTGTGTTCGTTGATGTTCAAAATATGTTTTACGCCGCCAAAGATCGTTTTGGACGCAGAGTCGACTATATCAAACTCCTCGATTTGATAGTTGGACCACGGTATCTCATGGTAGCCTATGCCTATGTCGTCCAGATACCCGAAATCAACCAATCCAGTTTCCTGTCCCTGCTTGAACACAACGGTTATACGATTAAGAGTAAAGACTTACGTTTGCGCGGCGACGGGTCTGCAAAGGGTGACTGGGATGTCGGCATTGCAGTGGATGTCGTTTCAATGCTCGGCTCACTGGATGTCGTCATTTTGGCAAGCGGTGATGGCGACTTTTGTCCGCTTGCCGAGCTCATCAAGCAACAAGACAAACGGGTGGAGGTTGTCGCTTTTGAACACAACACCTCCATGGATCTACAACAAATTGCCGACCAATTCTTCCCAATTGGAGACGAACTGCTCATCTAAATCCAAATTTTTTAACTATGAGCCTCTGGTCATCGTTCCACTACGTTCCACGATGGTTTCCGGTGAATCCCAACTGCCTCCGAGGTCTGAACGTTTTCTCTTTTCTATTTTAGGGCACAACTTTAGAATATCCATCTGGGAAGACCAGGAACCTGCCTGAAATGAAATTATGCCTTAAATGGTATAATTTGTCTTTGCTGGACATTTGGAAGGCAGCCCAGGAGTCCATAATTATAGTAAAGCCCGAAAATATGTAGACAGTTGTTCAGTGAACGAACCCACCACCACCGCTGGCGAGGTGTTTTTGATAGGGGTGTTTTTGATAGGGTGTTTCTGCGGATTTCTGCGGATTTCTGCGGATTTCCCCTAAGTATCCTCGCCTCCTCGTAATGTCCAAGTAATTGTGGATTTTACTATAAAAAAATGTATTACCTTCTTCAGCATATACGGGAGACTGTCGGCACCCCGTGCTATATCTCAAACCGTAGATCTCTTCTGAAATCCCGGATATGCCTCGCTCTCACGATCCTTTCTGTGTTTACTGTAATAAATACAGCAAGCGCGGAATGGTCCTCCTCCGCGACAGAAAATCTTCCGTTATGCACAGCGCAGAACGAACAACACTTTCCTGTCCTCGTTACCGACGGGCAAGGTGGGGCTATCGTCGCGTGGAGTGATGCCCGACACGCGAATCGTGATATTTTCGCGCAGCGGATCAGCGCAACAGGTGACATTCATTGGGAGGCAAACGGTATCCCAATCTGCGACCTGCCCTCCTCGCAAAGTTGGCCCCTAATTGTCAGCGATAGCGAAGGGGGTGTCATTCTCGTTTGGGGTGACACGCGCCACGGGAATCAGGACAGTTACGCACAACGCATTGACGCAAATGGAAACAAAGTGTGGGACCCCGAAGGGACACCGGTCTGTACGCATCCAACGTTGCAAGACGATTTAAACGCTATCGCTGACGGTAAAGGTGGCGTAATCGTTGTGTGGGAGGATTGGCGGAACGGAAATCAAGATATTTATGCCCAAAGGATCGACAGCACCGGAAAACCACTATGGGAAACGAACGGTGTACCCGTCTACAGTGGCGATGGTGATCAGTATGACCCGGTTCTAATCGCCGATGGGCAAGGCGGTGCTATTTTCGCATGGTGGGACATCAGCACTCCGGATTGGAACATTTTCGCGCAACGGTTGTCAGCAGATGGTAGTCCTATGTGGAATTCGGTTGATGATGCAGAAAATAGTCCAGTTTCCGTCTGTACAGCAACCGGCAACCAAGGTGCTCCGTTTGCTGTCAGCGATGCAAACGGCGGTGTGTTCTTCGTCTGGTCGGACTACCGTAATGACCCGAATTTTTATATGACCGCGCAACTCTACGCGCAGCGCATAACCGCTGAAGGAAACGCGTTATGGGAAAAGGACGGTATCCCAATCTGCGAACTGCATGCCAACCAACAACAGCCGTCCTGTGTTCCCGACGGGAGCGGTGGTTTTATCGCTGCATGGTGGGACGAACGGGATATTTTCGCTGACATCTATGCCCAACGTATCAACGGAAATGGCGAGGCGTTGTGGAACGACGAAAATGCACAGTTCCAAAAGGGCGGTATGCCTGTCTGCACTGGAGCAGGGGTTCAACGTCTCCCTCAAATCGTGCCTACTGGTGAGGTAGGAGAAACTGTCGTCTATTGGCTGGATTATCGCGAAGATTTCGGTGATTCGACCGAGGATGCAATTTACGCGCAACGGCTTGATGCCGATGGAAAGCCACTTTGGGAAATCAACGGTATCCCTGTCTGTCATGCCCCCAAAGAACAAATTACGCCGCAAGCTGTGTCTACAGAGGGTGGCGCGGCTATCGTCGTTTGGAGCGACGCGCGCGGACAAGATTACGACATCTATATCCAGCGTGTTCCTTAACAAACAAGGAGAAGATCTTATGGCAAAACGCACTCAAAGTGCTCCTGCGAAACGTGCAATCATTATCGGGATGGATGGCGCAAGCATGGAACTGGTCAAGAACATGATTGATTGGGGACATACTCCGAATATGGCGAAGTTAGCCCAAACAGGCGTTTACCGACCGATGATTGGAGTATTCCCGACACTGACCCCGCCAGGCTGGACTGCGCTCTCTACCGGCTCATGGCCCGGCACACATAAGGTTATGGATTTTAACATCCGTGCTGTCGGAGAACGTCTCGACAAATCGGTATGGGGTATTAATACAGGTTTGTGTCAATCCGAATACCTCTGGAATCTCGTGGAACGAGTCGGTGGAAAACCGATTTTGGTGAAATGGGAAATGTCTTGGCCCCCCACCGTCAAGACTGGTATTCAGGTCGAAGGAACAGGACCTGGGGTCTCGAACCACCATCAGGTTGCTGGGTATCATCTCTTTGTCGCAGGAAAATGGGCAGCGCGCCCTATCGGCGGACAGCGCGATCCTGAGACCCTCGATCCGAGCGCGCTACAGGGCGTTCAACACATTGATCCAGTCACTATTGAATCGGTTGAGAATGGAGAATGGGATGCTCTGCCTGACTCCACAGAACCCGTGCGGGAGGTTGAACTTACCGTCCGACCTTTGGCGCGTGGCAGAGAAGATGTAATGCCTTCAATCTATTCCAGAGATGAAGCCTCTGATGAAACACGTATTCCAAAACCATTTTATGGATTGATTTATGCCTCTGGTGATAACGGCTATGACCGAGTGCGAATCTGTCGGAGCAGATCTGGAGACGACTCCGTTGCAGATCTGGGTCCCGGTGAATGGAGCGAGTGGTGGCTGGATACGTTTGAAATTGATGCGACTGAAGTGGAAGGTTACGTCCGAATGAAACTCGTGACGCTCACCGAAACAGCGGACGCTTTTGAACTCTTCGTCCCACAAATTTGGCCGAGAGAAGGGTACACGGTTCCAGATACAATCGCCACCACGATTGACACTGAAATCGGTTCATTCCTTCAAAATCCGGCTCGCGATGCGCTTGGACAAATGGATGATGATACCTATTTTGAGGTACTTGAATACCACCACCAACGTCTCGCCGATGTTGCAACTCACCTCGCAAAAAACAACGACTGGGATGTTCTAATGGTGGAAAGCCATGCCCCGGACTACGCCAGCCATTTCTTCCTCAGCCAAGCAGATGAAATCAGCGGCGCAGCACCAGAGACAATGCACCGGTGTCTTGAGGGTTTGCGACGGACGTATGAATCTGTAGATCGGATGATTGGGCAACTGATGGAACAAGCGGATGAAGATACCGTTGTTCTCGTCTGTTCCGACCACGGCGGCACGCCTAACCAATTCCGCGCCGTTGACATTGAAGAGGTACTGGAAGAAACAGGATTCATCGTTAAAGACGGAAACGGGGCGATAGACTGGACAAAAACACGGGCAGTCAATGTCGGATTAGTGCATATCTTCATCAACTTAGCGGGACGCGAACCGAATGGAATCGTTGCCCCTGAAGACTATGAAGCAACGCAACGTGAACTTATCGCAGCATTGCATACTTACAAGGACGAAGAGACCGGACGACACCCCTTTACGTTAGCCGTGACGCGGGCAGATGCAGAGATGTTTAATTTACACAGCGATTTAGTCGGCGATGTCGTCTATGCACTTCGACCGGAGTTCGATGGTGCGCACGGCAAGCAATTGCCCTCCGTGAGTTTCGGTATCGGCGGGCAGCACTCTACATTTATTCTATCGGGTGCCGGGGTCCGACAAGGGGTTGCGTTGCAGCGGCAGGTCCGCGTTGTTGATGTCACGCCTACGCTCTGTTATCTATTGGGGCTTCCGATGCCTAACAACGTGGAGGGTGGTGTCGTTTACGAGGCGTTAGAGGATCCAAATTGGCATTTGACCCAACTTGTGGCTTTAGAATAACAACGTAGGTGTGCCTTTCACGAGCGCGTCCTATTTCTTCTTATTCAACAAAGCCAGTAGCAATGCAACAACGGCAGCATTGCGGATTTTATAAGACACCCGTGATTGGCTAAAGATACTGATTACACGCTTGGCGCTAAATTAAAAAAACATTTCTCGCGCAATTCTTCTAAGGTATATGTGTTGATGACTTCGGTTTTCGTCAACCACCCGCGACGGGCAACATTTAATCCAGATTGACGGTGCGCGAGTTGCCCGATGGCATGCGCATCCGTGTTGACTGCCAATAGCACACCTGCTTTTTTTGCCATGCGCACAAATTCAGGGTCGAGATCCAATCGGTTCGGCGAGCCGTTAATTTCTAAAACCGTCTTATTCTCTGCGGCGGCTTCAATAATCTCCTCAAGATTCAGAGGATACATCGGCCTACGTCCGAGCATTCTACCCGTCGGATGACCGATGATGTTGACAAACGGATTTTCGATCGCGCGAACGATGCGCCGAGTCATCTCCGCTTCGGTTAGCGTGAAATGGCTGTGAACGCTTGCGACGACAATATCGAGTTGTTCTAAAACTTCATCGGGATAATCCAGCTCGCCGTACCGTCGAATATCTACCTCGGAACCTGCGAGGACTGTGATACCCTCAACCTTTGCATCCAATTCACGAACTCGCGCCATCTGTTCCAGAAGTCGTTCTCGATCTAAACCATTTGCAACGGTAGACGAGACAGAATGGTCAGTGATAGCGAAGTACTCAAGCCTCTCTGCTTTCGCCGCCGCCACCATATCTTGGAGCGTATGCCGTCCGTCACTCCAATCGGTATGTGCGTGTAAGTCCCCTCGTAAATCGGTAAACTCAACGAGTTTTGGCAAAGTACCCTCTTTAGCGGCTTCAATCGAAGCACTGTCCTGTCGAAGTTCTGATGGAATATAGGAGATCCCGAGTTTTTCATAAATTCCTGCTTCCGTCATATCGCGCGTTTCATGCCAAAAGCCGGTCGGATTCAGAAAACTGTTATCAGAAAGCGCGTCAATGTGCGCGTCTGTCGCGGTTGTCAAGAAAAGAGTCGCTTCGTAGGTGGCAGCAGTACATAGATAGACAGATACCGGAAAATCTCTGTCAATATAGAATTGAATTACGGGTAGCGTGTCGCGCACATCGCCTGTCGGTTCGCGCGGACTTTTTTCAATGAGTCTTTTATTAAAGTTGGGGCTGTCGCTGTCATATACGTACTGAATCTGACTGTCCGTTTTGAAAACAATCTGGGTCTGCGTCGTTTTAATAGCGTTTAGGGGCTCAAGAATTGATTGTAGCGGCGCAGGCACGATGCCGCTTTCAAACTGAAACGTTCCTTCATCTTCGCATTCAACAATCAACTCTACACTTTGACAAACCTCTTCATGCCGCCGTAAATCACCTGTAAATTGGTAGCGTTTTATCCAGCCGCCATCTATCAATAGCGTCAGATGATCGGAAATGTCTTCGGCAGTGGGTAAAATTCGCCATAGCGGACGTTTGTTCCTTTGTTCTGCCTGAAACGCCAAACTCTCAGTTATCATCTGGAGCGTTTTCCGTCCGATGCCCTTCATGTTCCTTATCTGTCCGCTTTCAATCAATACTCGGAGATCCTCAAGATTCCTGATCCCGAGTTCCCGATAGAATCTTCCAACGGTTTTTACACCAACCCCCCGGAGATTGAGCAATTCAAGAATCTCTGTTCCCATTTCTGCGGTGAGTTCATCATAGAATTTGCAGCGTCCGGTTTCCAACATTTCAACGGTCTTGTCTTCAATGGCTTTCCCAATGCCGGGTGTAGCTCGGAGTCTTTCTACTGCTTCCCTATTATAACCCGATGTGCTTTGTTGGGAATCTTTGGAAACCAATTCATCGGGGAATTCTTCAATTATATCGGCTGCCCGTTCATAAATTCGCGCACGAAATGCATCATCACCGCGGATTTGTAAAAGAGATCCGATGGCTCTGAACACAGCACTGATCTCACGATTTGTCATCTTTTTAATTTTCCTTGCGGTTCGGTTAGGGTATAAGAGCCAAAGGTGTTCCGTTCCGTATATCCAGCGAGCCCGTTGGTTGCGCTTGTGTGATAGGTGTGGACTGCTACGCAAACTTCCGTTGCGCGACAAAACCGGCAAGGAGCCCAACTATCATTTCACCGACAACAATCAGAATAGACTGATAGATCGTAAGGAAATCGACCGCCCCTAATTGAGATTTGAATATATAAAACATTCCGTAAAAGCAGCCAAGTCCACACAATGCGCCAAAACTGCCAAGGAAAAGCCCATGAATAACAAAAGGAGCGAAGAGATAATGGCGGGACATGCCGAGGAGTTTCATGAGGGCTATCTCCTCTGTGCGGGCAATCGCTGTTTTGTTAATAACAGAACCGATAATGAACCAGATAACGACAACTGCTATTCCGATGGCGATGAAAGTCGTACGCTCTGAATCGCGTAAACGATCCTTCAACTGACCCTGCCCCGTCAAGAGCACATCCTCAATTTCGCTGTGCGCTTTAATGCCCAACACAATCTGCTCTAAAGTTTTACGCGTTATCAAGTCTTCGTCTACATAAATTTTGAGGGATGCCGGAAATGGGTTTACGCCTCTGGTCTCCGCGAATGCCTCTTTAATGAGGATACCCAAATCCTGGAACTGGGTCTCACCGCGGGCGAGGCTTTCTGCCTTTGAAGCATAATTGACGGCGAGCACCTGTCCATTTTTTTCTATCTGGCTCACCAAGGTGCGTCCGGCTGACTCATCAACAGTATCTTTTAGAAACGCGATAAGGGTAGGGGCATGGCTTTTAAACTCAGACTGCTGTAATATAAATGAATGGTTCAACAGTAAAGTAGCAAGTAAAACAGTGATGAAACCGATGCCAAAGAAACTCATCACACTTGCACTGCCGGCACGGGCTATATGGGATATGGCATTCTTAAGGTGATAACGCATTTTTCGTGTGTTTTTTTACACTCGCGACAGTGGGAACGAACCATAGTACGGCGCAGAAGCCTTGCCTAACAATTTAAAGACGCGGCGACACACGCACTCAATGGATGCCGCCATCCCGTAGTTCAATAATCCGCTTATTACATTTCTCGGCGAGGGTTCGGTCGCTCGTGGAGACGAAAATAGTCATCCCCTGAAAGTTAAGCGCATCAAGAAGTGCCATCACCTCAAGCGAAAGGCGCAAATCTAAGCCTTCTGTGGGAGCATCCGCAAGCAGTAACAAAGGGTTGTTGATAATTGCTCTCGTTATAGAAAGGCGTCGTCGCTCGTTGCCAGATATTTCTGATGGGAGCGCATTGTGATGGTGATATAACCCCATCTGATTCAGGAGTTTATCGACATTTTCCTTAATCAACTGCGTTGGAGTCCCTATCAGTCGCTGTGGCAGTGCCAAATTTTCTCGAACTGTCTTGTTTTCTAAGAACTTGAAATCTTGAAAGACGAGCCCTATCTTCTGCCGAAAGTAGGGTAGACTGACTTTGTCCAACCTCGCAAGTTGTTGTCCAACTACACTCAGATCACCGCCTATTGGGTCTAAATCAGCATATAACAGCCTCAATAGTGTTGTCTTGCCAGAACCACTTGGACCAACGAGAAACACAAATTCACCGCGCTCCACGCGAAGGCTCACCTTCTCAAGCACGCTAAGTTCTCCATAACTGAAACTAACCTGGTGCAACTGTATCATTTTTTTTTATGGCTGTCGGCTTTCAGCCGTCAGTAAGAATAGTTATCGGAAACCATCGGCTTTCGGCGTATTGACTGACTATCGGCTATTTCTGCTGACTGCCGACTGCTGACTGCCGATGGCTATTTTGTATAGTCACACTCTGATCTGTGACAGGCAAGACGCGTGGTTGCGACTTCACTCCCTTTTGCCTTTTCCGTCTTCTCAACGAGAAGCGGCGCACTGCATTTCGGACAAGGCTCTGGCACAGGTTTATCCCACGTCGAGAACTCACACTTCGGATAGTTGCTGCAGCCATAAAAGACCTTTCCACGTCGGCTACGGCGTTCACCAAGGTAGCCATCACAATCAGGCTCCGGACAGTCAATCCCCATTGGAATCGGCTTCGCATTTTTGCATTTTGGGTATCCACTACACGACAAAAATTTTGCACCGGCGCGACTTACTCTGACAACCATCGGTTCACCACACTTTTCACACGCAGTATCGGTCGGCTCCGGTTCCGCAGTAGGAGCGTCATCTGTGGTCGTTAAACGCTTGATACTCTGACATTCTGGATAATTGGCACAGCCCAGAAACCGCCCATATCTCCCCCATTTGACAATCATATTTCCGCCACACTTTTCACACTTTTCGTCCGATTGCTCTTCCATCGCCTTTCGGGCTTCGTACATCCTATCCGGGGCTTCCTTGAGCGCAGTTTGGAATGCGGGATAAAACTGCCCTAACGCCTCTACCCACTTAATTTTGCCATCAGCAATGACATCAAGCTGATCCTCCATTCTTGCTGTGAATTCAACGTCAACGATGTTGGGAAATCCATGTTTCAGGAGTTCGTTAACGAGCCTTCCAACATCTGTAGGCAGAAGCCTGCCGCGTTCTTTGGTTACATATCCTCTGTCCTGAACCGTTGACAGAATAGAGGCGTAGGTACTCGGACGTCCAATCTCTTTCGCTTCCAGCATTTTGACAAGCGTGGCTTCACCGTAACGAGGGGGGGGTTGCGTAGAATGCTGTTTCGGTTCTAATTTACGTAGATCGAGTGTATCCCCTTCTTTAACATTGGGTAAGTTGACATCCTCTTCGTCTGATCCACGCTCATCGGCAGCAGGGTCATCTTTACCCTCCATATAGACGCGTCTGAACCCTTGAAACTTCATGACTGAACCGGTGGCGCGGAAGAGATAAGTGCCTGCTTGGATATCAATTGTTGTCCCATCAAAAATAGCTGGATTCATCTGACTCGCTATAAACCGCATCCAAATGAGTTCATAAAGTCGAAGCTGATCATTACTCAAATACGGCTTCAAGTCTGTGGGAGTTCGCAACGGCACGGTGGGACGAATTGCTTCGTGTGCGTCTTGCGCCCCTCTTTTACTCCGGTAATTAACGGCACGATTGGGTAAATATTCATCACCAAACGTTGTTTTAATGTACGCTCTCGCTGCCTGGAGTGCTTCTTGGGCAACCCGTGTCGAATCGGTACGCATGTAGGTAATGAGTCCGATTGATCCCTCGCTGCCAATCTCCAGTCCCTCGTAGAGTTGCTGGGCAATAAGCATCGTCCTCTTGGCAACAAAACGGAGTTTCCGAGACGCTTCCTGTTGTAAGGTACTCGTGATAAACGGTGGTACAGGCTTCTGTTTCCGTTCCCGCTTTTGGACTTTTTCAACGAGAAATGTCTGTGTCTTTGCGTCTGCAGCGAGTTCTTTGGCACGCGCTGCGTCTATACGGAACCCGTAGTTATTAATTTCGCCCTTCTTTTTCCCAATTTTATGTAACTTTGCGGGGAAGATATGCTGAATCTTGGTCGGTGTCAATGTTGCTGTGAGCGTCCAGTATTCTTCTGGTTTAAACGCCTCAATTTCTGCTTCACGCTCACAAATAAGTCGTACTGCGACGGATTGAACTCTCCCAGCGCTGAGACCCGGTTTGACACTACGCCACAAAATAGGGCTAATCTGGTATCCAACGAGCCTATCCAAGACGCGCCGCGCCTGTTGCGCATCAACGAGTGCCATATCAATATCGCCCGGTTTTTGGATTGCTTCTAAAATTGCGTTTTTGGTGACTTCGTTGTAGGTTATCCGGTGGATGGGCTTCTTTGTCTTTTTGAGTTCCTCAAAAAGATGCCAACAGATAGCTTCACCTTCGCGATCTGGATCTGCTGCAAGATAGATATTATCAACCTTACGCGCTTCGCTTTGGAGGGATTTCACGACCTTCCCTTTTCCCCGAATCAAGACATATTTGGGGGCAAAGGCATTCTCAATATCGACACCGAGCTCCTTCGGTGGGAGGTCGCGGATATGGCCAACGGAGGATTCAACAATGTAATCCCTACCTAAAATCTTTTTGATAGTTTTCGCTTTCGCCGGCGATTCAACAACGACGAGTGACTTTGGCATGTTTAATTCCTATTTTGTGTATATTCAAATTGCTAAGGGCACCGATATGATATACTCGGTTTTCGATGCAGTATTAGCAACTCTCGTCAAAGGCGAAATGTGTAAGATCGTTAGACGCACGCGGATTTTTTACACCACGCAATTATGTCATAATTACACATCTCTATTAACGTCCATAGTTATTAACGGTTTCATGTCCCGTTCATCAGTCCATTTGCGGTATAAGGCACAAGTTCTATTTTTTCGATGGGGAAAAAGAGAGAAGACAGGTCCATACATTAGGCGGCGAAGGCAATCAGGTTTATAAGCATCTGACGCATATCGGCGCGGTGAACGATCGAGTCAATGAATCCATGTTCCAGCAACGATTCTGCTTTCTGAAAGTTTTCGGGAAGTTCCTCACGGAGGCTGGCAACGGCTAACGGACCCGCGAAGCCGATCCGCGCACCCGGCTCAGCAACAATCACATCGCCGAGTGAAGTATAACTGGCGGTCGCTCCGCCAAACGTTGGATCGGTGACAATGGAAATATAAAGGACCCCCGACTTAGCATACTCAGCACAAGCGGCGGCAGTTTTCGCCATCTGCATCAAGGCAAGCGTGCCTTCTTGCATTCGCATCCCACCACTCACGGAGACGATCACCAAAGGCAACCTGTTCTCAAGGGCGCGCTCAATACATCGGGTAACCTTTTCGCCGATGACAGAGCCACATGTGCCGCCTATAAATCCGACATCGCCAATCGCAATAGCAGTCGGATAACCACCGACATTGGCTATGCCGGAGAGCATCTCGGATCTGAGCCCTGTCTTTGCCACATCCCTCTCCAGTTTTTCCGGATATTCTGGGAATTCCAGCGAATCAATAGAGTAAAGGTTCGCATCGTGTTCCTTAAAACTGTCCGCATCTATGATGAGGTTGAGTCGCTCATGAGCACTCATATAGTGATGGTAATCGCAGTGTGGGCAGACCTTTAGGTTTTTGGCGAATGTCTCTGCCACAAGCTGCGCATCGCAATTTCTACATGGAGTTGTTTTTGAAATTTCGGGCATTTTTTTAATTGATAGGGCGAGGTTCGGAAACCTCGCCAGTAAAAATCATCTTGCAAATTTCGACCTTAAGCCTACCTTAACGTCCTGCTTTCAGGCGACCCCAGGTAGTTGAAAGTTTCCCAGTCGCTTCAACAGCGAGCGCATCCACACCTTGTTCCATGAACGTATTGATCTCATCCTCGCTCAGGGCACGATTCCAGAGACGGACCTCGTCGATAATCCCATCGAAAACATACTGAAGACGTTCGCAATCCTGTCCAATCCGCCACGGATCGTCGTTGCCTTTGAGTTTACCGGGGACATCCCCTTCAACTTCTTCTTTGCCATCGATGTAGATCTTACCTTTCTTGGTATCGTTGGTGAAAGCAATATGGATAAATTTCTCGGTGTCAGGCAGATCTGTTGAAATATCATTGCGACCTGCTTCGGTTTCAAAACGGAGTTTAAAAGTCCCACCTTCACTGAACAGACCGTATTGGACTCTACCGCCACATCCACCGTGAACGGATTTACCGACAATCTGGCGTGTGCCGTTCCAACTATTAGCGTTGACCCACGCCATGAACGTCATTTCATCCACGTTCAGTTTGGGAGTGCTTTCGACAGTGACAAAAACATCGCTGCCTTCACCACCGAATTCCAACGCCATTCCGAATTTCCCCTTAACCCATTTCGGATTGTCAATTTCACCGTTATGTTTGTTTCCGCTAAGGTCTTCCGCTTCGGCACCTTTTCCTTCATCATAAGGATGGTATACCACCAAGCCGTCCAGAAATTCCTCTGGACCAACAGACATAGCGAAGGGTGTCACCACTAAAAGTAGTGTGATAGATAAACAAATAGCCAGTTTCATCAGATTTTCCTCCCTATAGGTAAAGATTAAGATATTATAGCAAACGGGAAAACATCCGTCAAGAAAAAATAAAAGAGCGAAGAAGGAGTCGGGATTCGGAGATCCCTCCTACAAGAAAGCGGTCAGCAATCAGCAGTCAGCAGAAAAGACTGTTAAAATTAGAAGTGAATTATATCTGTCGCACCCTGATGACTGAGAGGTGGTGTAGCCCCCGCCCTGAAAGCCGACAGCGAATGGATTTGAAGATCGCCCCTACAGCGGGGAAATGGGAGAGTTGTAGGGATCAAGCGTTTAAGCCGAGTTGATTGCTCAGTTCCATTAAACGTCTATTAATTCCTGTTTTATCAATCCGATTGCCATCCACAAATTCTTGATATGGCGGCAACAGTCCGTCTGGGATCATGATACGGGAATTCGCCTCTCGTAAAGCTAACAATCCCATGAAAAGCTGCATTTCTGGTGAGTAGTCGGATATGAAGTCATCCAATGCCTGATGGAGATCGGCATCTGTGAGGGTTTCACGTTGATCGCGCCGTGCGATGTTATTTGCGCGTTGAACAATCATAAACAGGTCTCGCGAAGTCAACCCATCCGTTGCTGAATCTCCGACAAGTGCCCGGAAGTTGAGTTGGTCGGGGGCTTGTCCTTGACAGAATATCTTTAAAATTTCTATTCTACCTTCAGCAATTGGCGGTAGCATGATTAATTTGGTGTCGAAAATGCCATATCGTCGAAAAATCTGCGGCATCAGGTCTGGACGGCTTGAGGCTCCCACCCATATCACTCTCCCGTGCAAAGATGGATCGCTGATAGCATTCACGAGGCTCTGTGGGAACGGCTGCTGTTCTTCTGGATGCGTTGCGGTCCGTGGCGATGCCTGTTCAATTTCATCAATAAAAACAACCGTTGGTGAAATACCGCGGATGAAATTGATGGCGGCATTTAGATTCCGCTCATAGGTGTTCCCATTCTCATTGATATTTACGGTTACCTCGCCGACCTGACTGGCGTAGCGGAGTTGGACGAACGTCATGTTCGCTTCACCTGCGAGTAACTTCGCCGCGTAGATCTTACCAGTGCCCGGAGGACCCAGGAAAAGCATACCTCGTGGCACGCGCCGTAGATCCCGATGTCTCATTCCGTCCGCAATATCCTTAATTGTCCACATCGCATACCACCCATCAGCAGAGGCATTCGTGTAGGTTTCACCGAGTTCAAGGACTCCGTGGCTGAAAGTCTTAATGCTCTCACGTTGGTATCTCACAAGCGGTTCACCACCCGTCTTCTGTTGTGTAGACTCCGCCTGTTTCACAACATCGTGAATGCCGAAGAGGTTCAGCCCTATCGTCTCGCGGGCAAGGGACTCTCTGTCGCGTTCGTTTCCGAGGCTTGCCCGCATTTGCGACGGGGGATCCGAAATGTCGTGGAGATATTCAATAAAATGGTGGCGTTGGTCATAGTCTGGGAATGGAATTTCTATCAGAGGAATCTCTGGATTCACCGTGAGATTGGGATGGATATCAAAGGTGTTATGAGTGAGAAGCAAAATAATGTGTCTGCGTTTTCGGATCTCCAAGTCGGATGCCCAATTTTGCATCTGATTAAAAAAGCGTTGCAGGTCATCGTTAGAGGCACTACTCAGCGAAGGATCGTTTGGTGCAAGTTGTTCCAAAAAGTTGATAACCAGTCCAATCCTCGCTCTGTCTTGCCGCAAAAGATGGTTCAATCTCTCTTGCAACTCCTCCGACGGGGCAGGATCTATATGCATGAACGGGTCTTCATGCGGTTTATCGAACGCCAAAGTGGCATTAATTCTTCGGCGTGCGACCAGCGGATCTATCTCATGCTCAACGAGATTTGCATCTTCTGCTTCCTGAAAACGCCGAAGCGTCTGAAGCCATGTCGCTATACTCTGGAAATGAAAGACACCGGTTTTCTCGTACTTCGGAACAATGTCCAGCATTTTTTGGGTCGCTCGCCACCGCCCAATGTTAGGCAAATGAATGCCTTGTGATGTGTTATATCCCAGGACGAGTTCACAACCCAACACACTGAGTTGCTCCATGAGATATTCCGTAGTCGGCAAGTAGCCGTAAACATCGTCATGTAGCAAGTCTTGGACATTAAAGTGGAGGAGGAATTGGTGTGCAGACCCGGCATCGCAGTGTCTTTTTATCTGTTCCCAAAACATTTATTTCTCCGCTGTTTGTTATATTGTCTCGCGAGTAGGTGTGAACTCAGGCAGGATAGGGAAAGGGATAGGCGCGCTTGGGAAGCGCGCCTACGATGTTTTAATGAGCAATTTTGATGTTGCTCCAAGTGGTGGCTAATTTCGCTCGAGGATCAACAGGCACACCCAATTCTGATGCCATACCAATCTCGTCAGCACTCAAAGCACGGCTCCAGAGAGAAACCTCGTCTATCACGCCCGCGAAGACATAGTTGAGGCGTTCACAATCCTGCCCGATCCGCCACGGATCGTCGTTGGCTTTGAGCTCACCCGGCACTTCGCCTTCCTCGACCGCTTCGGTGTTGATGTAGATTGTTGCGGTTTCGCCATCGTTAGTAAAAGCAACGTGAATCCACTCACCTGTCGGTGGAAGATCGGTTGCGATGTCGGCTCTGCCACCTTCGGTTTCAAAACGAAGTTTGAAAACCCCACCTTCGCTGAATAGACCGTATTGCGTTCTACCCGCACACCCACCGTGAACGGATTTACCAACAATCTGACGCGTGCCGTTCCAGTGGTCGGCGTTAATCCATGCCGCAAATGTACATTCGTTCACGTTCAAGACATCCGTGCTTTCAACAGTGACGAACACGTCGCTGCCGTCGCCGCCAAACCGGAGAGCCTTCCCAATCTGTCCGTCCACCCAATCCGGATTGGAAATTTCACCATCGTGTCCGTTACCGCTCGCGTCTGCAGCGAGCGTGCCTTCCCCCTCATCGTAAGAATGATGTAGGATAAGACCGTCTCCAAGATCTGCCGAGACGAACGGTGTAAATAACATGGTCAGTGCTACCAAAAAACACACAATCCCATAGAATGAGATTTTGCAAGTCAATATTGCGTTCTTCATGTTTTGCCTCCTGAAAAAATATGAAACATTATAACAGGTTTACATGGATTCTGTCAAACAAAAAACGACTAAAAATGAAAAGTATTCAGTTTTCAGCAATTAACATTCAGGTGTCAGTGATCAGCAGTTAGAGCAGATGCGATTTCGCTTGACAGCCGACCGGAATTCTGCTATAGTGAAGTCAAGACGTATCGGATTGTAGGGTTTATCAAACTTCGATTCGATAAGCAAATTAAGGCGGAAAGGGATTGAAACGGCACGACCAAACAGCCAAAACATCAAAGATGTCAACTACCCCCGACTGAAGTCGGGGGCTTATGCATAGCGTAGCCAAACGTTCCCTGCATAGGACAAAACAGTTTTCTACAGTAAAATATCGCAGTATCTTGGCGTGGCAGCCAGCACGACGTTTCGGATGCTCCCCAAGTCTGATTCCTCTCGGATACCGTGATCTGGATGGGGCAATATACAACCCGAAAGGGAACTTACAAACCATGTTTGTTATGGTCGTCGATAAATACCAAAATCCACTGATGCCGACAACGCCACAGCGCGCGGGGAAGTGGATAAAATCAGGAAAAGCGACACCTTTTTGGAAAAACGGTGTCTTCTGTGTGCGGCTGAATGTGGATCCGTCTAAGGATTACAAACAAGAAATCGTCGTTGGGGTAGATCCCGGTAGTAAGAAAGAAGGTTTTACTGTCAAAAGTCAAGCACATACGTATCTGAATGTGCAGGCAGATGCCCATAATAAAGTCAGTCAGAAGCTCGAGAAGCGTCGTGAGTTGCGGAGAGGTAGACGTTCTCGAAAGTGTCCGAACCGCAAAAGTCGCCCCAATAGACTTGCCAACAGAGAGCGAGTTCCTGCGGGAACACGTGTGAGATGGGAGTGGAAACTTCGGATCCTTGACTGGTTCTCGAAGATGTTTCCTATCACCCATATTTGTGTTGAGGATATCAAAGCACGCACGATAGCACATGCGAAAAAGTGGAATCAGTCCTTTAGTCCGTTAGAAGTGGGCAAGCAGTGGTTCTACGCTGAGATTCAGAAGCGGTGGGAGTTGTTGATACTCCGGGGATGGCAGACGAAAGCGATTCGTGAGAGCCTCGGTTTGAAGAAATCTTCCAAGAAGCTTTCTGAAACATTTGCTGCGCATTGTGTTGACAGTTGGTGTCTGGCATATGAGACTGTTGGGGGTGCACCTATTGTAGACAACCGGCATTTACTGTGCATTTCACCGATACCGATTGTCAGACGTCAACTGCATCGTCAGAACTCACAGCAAGGTGGCGAAAGACCCCGTTATGGTGGGACGACTTGGAGTCGTTTGATAAAAAACACTCTTGTGAGACACAGTAAGTATGGTCTCACCCGTATTGCTGGTTTTGGAAAGCAAGGGATTTCCTTGTATTCTTTGTCAGGGAAACCCCGTCTTTGCCAAAATGCGAAACCCTCTGATTTTAGAGTGCTGACGCGTCTGAATTTCAACAACAGGAGTGGGTTTTCCTCCCCCGAATGAATTCGGGGTTTCCAATCCGAAGATTTTGATGAAAAAAACACGGGGAGATTTGACCCGAGGGAGTCCCCTAAGACACCTGTTACGGCTGTCAGGACCGATAATACTCAGCTACATGCTTCAAGAGGCATTCAACATTGTCGATATGATTTTCGTTGGAAGGCTCGGTGCTGGCGCGATAGCGGCTGTCGGAGTGAGCGGAAACTTAATCCGATTAATCGGGGTTTTCTCGCTTGGCATTTCAACAGGAGCCGGGATTATGGTGGCACAGTACCTCGGAGCAAGGAACCTCGCACAAGCTGAGCACATCGCCATGCAGTCAGTGCTGTTAGCTGTTTTTTTCTCCATCGGTGTAACCCTCGTCGGCTATCCGTTAGCTGAGCAAGGTTTACTCGCCGTCAGAATGGTAGATCCAGAGGTCTTAAGGCTCGGCACCACTTACATGCATATCATTCTCGCCGGTATTAGTACAATGTTCGTTTCGATGACCCTCGGTTCTGTCTTTCGCGCCGGCGGGGACACAATCACCCCAATGATCGTGCTGATTTTCTCAACGCTGATTAACATTGTTCTTGATCCGTTATTGATTTTTGGTTTATGGGGGTTTCCAAAACTGGGGGTAGCAGGTTCCGCGTATGCGACGCTTATCGGGCGCGGCGCGAGCGTAATTATCCTACTTTATCTCTGTTGGAGTGGACGTGCACCTGTTTCATTTCGAAGCGTTCGGTATCAGGTAGACCTCGTGGAAATGCTTGACATTTTAAGGCTCGGCGTTTACAGTTCTATGCAAGGGTTTTGGCGGCATATTTCGAGACTCGGTTTTCTGTGGGTAATCGGACCTTACGGGAAGACCGTCGTTGCGGCGTATACGATTTGTATGCGGCTGCGGATTATGGTAATGAATCCCGGTTTCGGCATCGCAAACGCAGTTGTTCCCTTAGTCGGCCAGAATTTAGGTGCGAATCAGATAGAACGCGCTGAGAGCTCAACACGAGTGGCGAACCTTTTAGGTGCTGCGATCATGGCAGTCATCGGCGCAGTTTTCTTCCTTTTTCCACAGACATTCATCCGGATTTTTACACCGGAAACGGGTGTTGTTGAGATCGGTATCGTTTATCTACAATTTCTGTCCCCGACGTTCGGATTCATCGCCTTTTCGCTCATCTTGGGAAGAGCACTCAACGGTGCCGGAGACACCTTCTCTCCAATGGTGATTACACTTGCGGCACAGGTAGTCATCGGTTTGGGACTCGTGATTCTACTTTCGCACTTCATCGGACTCAATGGCGTTTGGTTAGGGATCGCCCTCTCAAACGTTGTGCAAGGCATAGCGATGTGGTTTTGGTACAGTACTGGAAGGTGGAAGGCAATAAAAATTGTTAAAAAGAAACCTAAAGTAGCGTAGAACGCAGCACAGCAAATGCATTCTACAAAAAATTCGGAAGGAGTTAGCTAATGATGGAAACCTACAAAGGGTACGAAAATCCACAACTGGTTATCTCTGCTGAGGAATTGAAAGGCACACTCGACGATCAAACGTTCTGCATCGTCGATACGCGACCGACTTATGAATATATTCGAGGACACATCCCCGGTGCTCTTCATTTAGATTTGTTCGGTTTAAGCCTTATTGACACTCGGAAAGAGACGTATGATGCCTTTATGTGGATGATAGCATACCTGTTTCAGCAACGCGGTCTTGATCCGAGTAAACCGATTGTATGGTATGAAGACATATCGGGAACGCGCGCCTCGCGAGGGTTTTGGTTTTGCGAATACTTAGGGCATCCAGAAACCCGTTTATTAGATGGTGGTTTCAAGGCATGGCTATCGGCAGATGGACCTATTAGTACAGCGGGGGCTGAACCACCGGAGGTACCACCTTTTCCGATAAATGCTCAACACGATATACACATGGATGCTGATGTGATTCGCGTCCTGTTAAACCGAAGCGACTTTATCCCGCTTGATACGCGCACCGACGACGAACACTACGGTAGGGTCGCCCGCGCAGAGCGGGCAGGTGCTATTCCCAGCTCTATTCACATTGAATGGCTTAATAATCTTGACGAAGTGGGGGCTTTCAAACCTGCTGACGAACTCCGGGAGATGTATGAAGCCGTTGGTATTACACCCGACAAACAGGTTATGTGCTACTGACAGGGGGGCTACCGCTCTTCCCAAGCCTATTTGGCGTTGCGGCTCTTGGGTTATCCAAAAGTGAGCAACTACATAGGCTCATGGAAAGAGTGGGGAGACCGGCTGGATCTGCCGGTCGAGATTCCACAAGCTTAGCGAGTCTTTGAAAAAGAGTGTATCTGGGTGCCCTCAAAGGGTACCCAGTCAGTAGATTGAATGGAACTCGTGAAATCCAACGTATTTCGTGAGGCATTATACCTCTTACTTTGATTACTGATTGAGTTCCTCAATATCTACTTCAGTCTTAATCCATGATTCCCATCCATAATTTTTAGCATATCTTGAAATAGCTTCTCTGGCGACCCTAATCTTCTGCTCCATGAGAGATTTATTCACGTTCGCATCATACCTGACGACTATTCGGATAGTCTCTCCATCTTTTAAGCCCATATAATACAACATGAATCCATCGGATGAGAGATTGTCGTACTGAAAAAGCGTATTTAACATCACTGCAAGCCATTCCAGACGAGTTGGTGTATATATATGCAACCCTTGTGGTTTTTCTGACATGGTAAATCTCCGTTTTCCAACTATACAAATTTAACGATTATAGCAACAACGATGCCTGTGACACCTATTGCTACAGTTACAGACCACTGCAAGCGTGTTTCTAATCGAGTTATTCTGTCATGGATATCCTTCTTGGCACCTTGAATATCACCTTTGAGGTCGTTTTTTACTTCCTGAATCCGGTTACTGAGGCGTGATTCAACTTTATCGACTTCTTCCATTCTTGCTTGAAGACGAATAGCATCTTCCTTAAGTTCAAATATATCAAGACTATTTTGATCTGACATAAAACGCTCCTCTGCGGATTATGGTGGGAGGGTGACAGGAATGGAGTGAGGGGCCGATTCATGGTAGTCCCACCCGAACTGATTTGAATAGTATATCACAAGCGTCTGAAATTTTCAAGAACGGAAAAAGGCAAATGTCCAGTGCCGTGTAAGAAGAACAGTGGATGCCCCGATTCTCCTGAATCGCGATAATCCATCTCACTCCATCATGTTGCAATTGTTGCCATGATAGTCTGGTCTCAATAGGGGTAGTTTCTACGTAACAGGATTCTATGTTGCTAAATTCCATATCTCCGCGGCAGTCCCACCCAAGATGCGTTCCCGATCGTTATCTGTCAGGAACGGAAGCCCTACCCGAATGAGTTGGAGTTCCTGCGCTAAAGAGGGCCAGTTGTGCTTTTGTCTGTGGTGACCGGGGTAGCCTGTCCCCCATACCGTCCGCTCCGCACCGAAAACCGATAGCAACTTCTCAATAAACGGATGCACGTCTGGGTAAGGAAACTCTTGGCGCGAACGTCCAGCGACATCCGATAGTTTCAAGTGGACGTTGTCATAGCGTGCGAGTTCCACGATGGGTTGAAACGCCGCTTCTTCGGCATCTACCTGGGGGTAACCTATATGGTCAACAATAAGTCTCAGATGGGGGTGCCGTTGTGCAATATCAGCAACCTGATCCGCAAACTCAGCGCGTAAGTGAAATTGGATGATGGCATCCAACGCTGCGATCTCTTCCCACATCGGACCGTTCTGTCGAGTAAGCAATATCTTTTCATCCGGATAGTACATCGGATGGAAGCGGAAACCTACTAAACCTCTCTCCTTTATCCAATAGCGGACTTGCTCGGCATTGTTCGGATCTTGTGGATCGATTAATCCGTGTCCGATAAACCGATCAGGAAAACGTTCTACCGAATCCGCGATATAGCCGTTATCCCAAGTGGACCAACTGGTCTGCACGAGCACTGTCCAGTCTACGCCGTGCGCGTCCATCTCTGCTAAAAGTTCATCGGCAGTACCGGGTTCATCTGGATAGGAATTCCAACTCGGCGCAGTTGGACCGACAGGGTACTTCGGGGGATCGATTTCCCAGACGTGAACATGGGTATCTATAATCATAGGACACTCCTTCACACATTACGTTTAGAACAGAAATTGGGCATCCACTGTTTCTCCGGCACCTAACGTCGCACCAGCTGGAATCGTGATTAAGCCGTTTGCCAAAACGAGTGAATGTAGGATTCCTGAACCCTGTGGTCCTGTCGTTTCGGCAGTGTAATCTCCATTAGACTCTTTGAGAATTGCGCGCATATAATTAACACGTCCGTCTCTATTGGTAACGGGTTCAGCTAAAGTGGCTTTGAAGGTCGGACGCAACAGTTCTGTATGTCCCGCCATTTTGAGAAGCGCAGGTCGTACAAAGAGCTCAAACACAACGAGCGAAGAGACCGGATTGCCCGGCAATCCAAAAATAGGTTTTCCGTCCGAAATGCCGTATGCCTGCGGTTTTCCGGGCTTCATCGCGACGCGCCAGAAGTTAATCTCTCCCAATCTCGCCAATACACTTTTGACTACGTCGTGCTCCCCTACCGAAACACCACCGCTTGTAATCAGAGCATCAGCCTTCGCGAGTGCTGCCCGAAAGATACGCTCTGTTTCTGCTTCATCATCAGGCGCAATACCCATATCAATCGGTATGCCTCCTGCTTCCTCGACCTGTGCATAGAGACCGTAACGGTTGCTATCTCGAATTTTTCCCGGTTCAAGCGGTTCACCGAGTGGCGTGAGTTCGTCACCTGTCGAGACAATCGCAACGGTAGGCTTGCGATAGACTGTAACCTCTGGGCAATTAAGAGAGGCAAGCATTGAAACTTCCGGCGGACGTAGGTATTTCCCTTTTCCCATTACCTGTTGCCCCTCCGCGACACTCTCACCTGTGAAACGGACGTTCCCAGTTTTGTCAATACCCTCAAAAATCTTGACTTCATCCCCATCCCGCTGGGTCACCTCTTGCATCACGACCGCATCGGCACCTTCAGGCATCATTGCACCGGTCATGATACGCGACGCTTGCCCGGTCGCAACCCGTTTTGTTGGGGCATATCCCGCGGCGATCGTCTCCACAATCGAAAGAACAGCAGGCTTCGCTTCGGAAGCATTCTGAACATCCGCTGCGCGAACCGCATACCCATCCATTGCTGAATTGTCGAACGGAGGAATGTTTTCTTCGGCGTGCAGTGCCTCTGCGAGAACGTAGCCCGCACAACTTAGAATTTCCCGCTTCTCCGTGGGTAAAACCGGAATGGTATTTAGCATCTGTTGGCGGGCTTCTTCAACACTTAGCATCTAATGTTGTCTCCTTTGCATAGTCTCATATCCAATATCATAAAGCATTACACCGATAAGTGCAAGCCGATCTTTTTCCAGAAGTTATCAGTTATCAGTTATCAGTTGTCAGTAAGAATAGCAGTCAGCGGTCAGCCGTCAGTAAGAATCGCGAGCATGGGGAAATCCGCAGAAATCCGCAGAAACGCCCAAGCAAAGACCCCTATCAAAAACCCCAAGCAAAAACACCCCAAGCAAAAACACTCGCTCCTATGGGAAGAGGGTATTGGTTTCTGAAAGCCGATAGCATCTTTTCAAGTTTATTTGACATTGACACAATCGTATGATATAATTTATCGCAAGTTTATTGGAAATCTTATCTTCAATATTAACACAGGCATGGGTTATGAGAAACGGTATGACCTTCCCGAACACGCTTACATTTGGGCGTGGTTTGAAAACCGGCATTTTAATAATTTTATGTTGTTATGTTGCGTTGCTGAGTGTCAACGCACTAACGCACGGTCATACTGAACACTCCCACTCTGCGGATATCTGTACAGCCTGTTTCTATAACAGTCAGCACGTCGGAGGTGAAGTTGCGTCCTTTGCACTCGCCTCTCCGTTCCTTCCGAGTACGCCACTTCCGCTTTATGAAACCGTTTTTCTTCCTTTAAGACTCACCGCGAACACGCGGAGTCGTGCCCCACCTGTATTCTCCAATGAACTTCCAGATTTTGCTTGAAGGCAAAATCTGTTTCTATTTTATATTGCTATGTTGTCCAAAGGGTTTGGGAGTACCTACACTCGCCCTCCCTTTGCACACCGCTGCTTTGCAAGACCCGACTCTGTATGAATGGTATCTCTTTCGGGAACCTATGAGATCCCTATTGCCTAAAAATGCATGAGATACCACGGCATGCTAATGTGCGTTTTAGACCGTTCGCGTGCATGCCATCTATTAAGAGCAATTCGTTTTACAAAGTAATAGGCACACGCCGTGTGTCATCAGATAAATAGGAGAATACAATGTTTGCGCACTTTTTTGGGCACGATTTTTCTGTTACCATTTCTCGATTAATGTTACTAAGCTTTGTTGCCATCTTCTCCTTTGTTGGGGGTTGTGGTGAAGATGATAACCCTATTGTTGATAATCACGCTCAGGAGGAAGAAGAGACACAACTTCATGCGGACGCTGATGGCTTTGCCTTAGAAGTTGACGGATCGGAGGTTTATCGTCAGTTTCAAGGCACCGATAGCGGCGGTCTCACCGTTGGAGCGGGTAAAGAGATTGAGGTCCATGTCGTATTTCTTGACGCGAGCGGTACAGAAATCCACGTTGGCGAAGAGGAGGAAGACGAACATGGACATGACGAAGAGGAGACCTTCAGCTTGGGCTTGTCGGATTACGATCCCGCCATTATTGACATCCATCTGTCTGAAGATGGAGAGGGACACGCCGAAGACGAACACGGAAACGACGAACACGGTGAAGAAGAGCAGTGGCGGTTTGAAGTCGTTGGTCTGAAAATAGGGACAACGAAAATCAGACTCCAACTTCTTCACGGGGATCATCCCGATTTCACGGCGGCACTTCTGATACCGGTAACTGTCCAATAAGGAGGGACCTCCATGCGAGTTATTGAGCAGTCAGGTATTTGTGCCTTTCTGTCTAAATCTTCTCTGGTAGGTGCATTTTTTAAGTGCATTTACCTATTTGCAGCGATGGGAATTGTGTTTCTGTGCTGTGATACAAACGATGCTCAGAGCGATCAAGTTCCAACACACACACTGCACGGGGAGGTCATCGACACCCAGAGTCGCTCCCGACTTGTGGGGGTTGTCGTCTATATCGCTGGACTTGAGAAGAGTACCCGTACTGACGAAAACGGCCAGTTTCAACTCGATACCGTGCCAGAAGGCAAGCAGACGCTTCAATTCACGAAAGCCGACTATCAGCAGCTTGAACAGGTGATTGATGTCAACGCATCCACCCCTTATGTCCAGACCGAATTGAAGGTGTTAGTGTATCAATTAGAAACAATTAGGGTGTCTGATGCAACCGGAGATCTCGCGAAATTTGAGAAAACAACTGATTTAGCACTGCAGGACGCAGAACTCCAAAGGAAATTGGGTATGACGTTGGCAGATACGTTGTCAGATGAAACCGGCATCTCACAACGGACGATGGGGCGGGCAGCCGCGCGCCCCATCATTCGGGGATTGGGGGGTGATAGGCTACTCATTCTTGAAAACGGTGAGCGGACAGGTGATAAATCCGCATCCAGTGCCGACCATGCCGTATCAATTGACCCAACGACTGCTGAAGGTGTTGAAATTACGCGTGGTCCCGGAGCACTCATTTATGGCTCAAGCACATTGGGCGGCGTTATCAACGTTAAACGTAACAACATTCCCGAAGTTCTACCAAAGCATCCTGATATAAATCTAACGTTCCAAGGCGAATCTGTAAATTCCGGATGGACAGCAACAACAGGTTTTGTTGTACCATTCGGCCCGTTTGCGGGGAAACTCGAATGGAACCGTCGACTTGCCACAGATACACAAACACCAATTGGAACATTGGAAAATACCAGCCTCTCCAACGTCAATTTTTCAACAGGCGCATCATTCATCAAAGATTGGGGTTACATTGGTGTCTCAGGTGGCAGCTACCGTTCAGATTACGGCATCCCCGGTTCCCCTGAAGGACATATCAGCGGTGTTAACATCGCACTGGACAGGCAACGCTACGAAGGACAGATGGAATATCGTTTCAATCGTCCATGGATTGATAAAGTTAAACTCCAAACAGTCCACACCAGTTACCAACATCAAGAGTTAGAGTCAAACGGCACGCTCGGGGTGGAATTCGGCGTGCTAACCTACAACTTCTCGGCGATGGCTCATGTGTTAGACAACGCCATCATGGGTGTTTGGGGTGAGTATCGCGATCATGCCACAGGCGGGTTTTACTGGACACCCCATACACGTGAGTTTGCTCTCGCGGGTTTCTATCTGAATCAGCGAGATTTCGACCGTCTCACCTTACAAGGCGCAATCCGCTACGACATTAGACGGGCAGAACCGTTTAGTGATGATGGCACAGTCATCCGAGCCGGAAGGGTGCAACAGCGCGACTTTAACGGCGTATCGGGTGCCGCATCTGGAATTTATCATTGGACAGACAGGTTGAGTACCGGCAGTACTATAATGAAAACATTTCGCGCCCCCGGTATTGAGGAACTTTTCAGCGATGGACCGCATCTCGCAGCCTACTCGTACGAAATAGGTAATGTGGCACTGGAACCTGAGGATGGGTACGGTATCGAAGCGTTTGGACGCTACGCAATAGACAGATTCAATCTAAACCTCACCCTCTTCCAGAACCATATACACGGCTATCTCACGCCGACCAATACTGGAAAAAAAGAGTGGGGAAGTGGCACCGCCGGATGGTTGTGGATTTACCAATATACCGGACAGGATGTTGTAATGAATGGTGCAGAGGTCCGGATTGACGGCGAAGTCTTACCGCACTTTCACCTACAGCTCAATATGAGTTACGTCAACGGAACGGTTGAAGCCAACGGTAAACCATTGGAACGCATTCCCCCTCTGAACGGTAAATTCGTCTTCAGCTATACACCCTCCCCTTTCCATTTCCACGTTACCTCCCGTTTTGCGGGGAGTCAAACCCGTCTCGGCAAATTCGAGGAACCCACGGATGGATACCTTGTCCATGATGTGGGCGGTTATCTCAATTTCTCGTGGTGGCAACTTGAAAATACACTGGTTTTCGAGATTGAGAACCTCTTTGATACAGCATACCGTGAACACCTGTCCCTCATCAAAGCGGTAATGCCGGAACCGGGGCGGAACGTGAAGTTTCTGTACAAGCTTAATTTTTAGCGGTATTATCGGTACGCTGTTTTGATCGCTCCCCATACGGTCGTCAACTTTCCGGAGGCATCAACTGGAGACGGTTGCAGTTGCGACTGTTTAAGTTCCTCAGCGGTCAACGGACGATTCCACACCTTCACTTCATCAATCAACCCCTTGTAAAATCGATTCAGGTGCTCTCCCACCCAAATCGACTGCCCGCTGTTAATGTCCTTTGTGTTGTCATCAACTTCATCAATCAACTTGTCATCCACATAGAATCGGATCTTTTTTGCTTTTTGGTCTCGGACACCAGCGAGGACATGCCATTTGTCATCGTTCAGGAAGTCCGGCGAAGTTATCCCAGCACTATTCGCACGTCCCTTATCCCGGACACTAAAGGCCATCTTGCCACGCGTCGCAGGGTTGTCACCGCTGACAGAGAGTATCCAAACCGCGTCAGTGCCCGGACGATAATTCCCGACAATCCCATCGTTCTTTGGCGGCTCATCATCTGTTTTTATCCACACTTGAACTGTTAATGAATCGCCAGTGGAAAAGGTAATCGAATCTTCCAGTGGTACTTCGACAAAGTCATCCTTGCCATCAAACTCCAACGCTTCGCCATGCTTTCCTGCGGCCATCTTTGCGGAACCGTTAATCGTTCCATCATTACCTTCTTCAGACTGATCTTTTACGGTATCGCCATCAATGGTATTTTTGTCAAAACTCAGATGCAGCACTAATCCGTCCGGCGGATTGGCTTTACTACACAGTGCAAAACTGATGAGTATACCAGTCACCGCGAAAATCACAAAAACTCTTTTCATGATAAACTCCTTTTGGGAGATTAGCCAAAAATAAGAGGGTTTTGGCTAAATAATGGTTTGGGAACTGATGAAAATACTCTTAACCGCGCGTCACCACATCAATTGCAAAAATGATAGCAGATTTAACGAAAAGAGTCAAAAGAGTTCTTATTTGAGATCGCATTTGAGAAAGGATAACTGTGCAGCAGTAAAGAACAGGACATTAAGAAATTCTGGAATAGGCAATTTGTATCATATCTCAACTCGCACAAAAGCGAGATACGCTCCCGATAGAAGGACTATGATAAACAGCGTGAGCAACAAAAGATCGACTGCCGCTGTGTTGAAATCCTTGCTGAGACTCAAGGTATCTTCAAATTTCGGAATCGCCGCTGGAGGGACAGGCTTCTGTGACATCCCCTCACGAACCCCAGAGATATGGAGGCTCTCGGGATCGGCTTGATCAGTGTCAACAATGAAAACTCGAAATTCTTGGGCGTAAGATTGAACGTTTTCTAAAAATTGCAAATGCCGCTCAAACCCCGTTCCGGCAAAGGATTCAAGGAGGTGCTGGAAAATGGTGACAGGCGAAATTTGGGTGATTGCACGCGCCCGACGGACCTGAGAAATTCGCTGTTTTAGGCGTTCTTCGTGCAGGCGTTCCTGCCCTGCTGCATCTTTAGTGACGTACTCGCCTGCCACTTGTAATGTTTGGATTTGGGTTAAACTCTTATTTGAACCATACCGAAGCGTGTAGTATTCGCGCTCAAGTTCCTCCTCAAGTTGGGCACTGCGTTCAGAAAATCCGAGAGCAGACTTTGGCGGTGTGGAACGTCCCGCAATCGAAACGAGCGTACTGGGCATAAAAACGACAAAGGTGACCCAAACCAATAGAAGTATCACAAGACTCACCGCACTCCGTTGCACACGTGCCGACACGAGCAGTCCCAATGCGAGAAATAGACTTATATACAAGAGCGTAATAAAGAAAATGAGACCTAAACGTCCCCAAGCCTCCGCATCGAGGTGTACATCGCTCGACGTGGAAATTACTAAGAGGTTCACCAAGACGGCAAGTGTAAACGGAATGTTTATACTGATTAATGCCCCTAAAAACTTGCCAATCAGGACGGTGTGCCGCGGAATCGAATTCGCGAGCGTCAATCGCAGTGTGCCTTGCTCGCGCTCGTAGGAAATCGAATCGAAGGTAAATAGGAGCGCGATGAGACTTAAGACGTAGCCGATGATAAAACCCCAATCCACTTTGGTGACATTTGGGCGGACGTTATGTAGATCGGGGGTAGCCGAATGATATGCCAGTATCCAAAAACTTTCTAAACGCGGTTCACCTCCCTCCCCCCAACGGCTGTAACCTCCTTCCACATTGCTTGGCAAAAAGGTCTCGCCGCCCTCTGCACAGAAACGGAGGTCGGATGGTTTCTTGTGTAGGTATCCGGGTCCTTGCTCCGCGAGTTTGTACAAACTGTCCTCGGCATGAGAGGCTAAGCGATTCTGATATCTGTTGATGGCATTGTGATAGTTCTGGACGCGCTTCGGGTGTTCCCGGAGATGCACAATCGCGTTGGTCAGCATCAAACCGAGCAACAACACCGTTGCCAAGGCAAATCGGAGGCTATTGAGGTTATCGTAAAGTTCGCGTTTAGTGATATGCCAAATCATGCTTTTAATGTTCCTTGCGGTTCGTTCAGGAGATCTATGAAAAAACGATTTCCTTCGTAGATCCAGCCCGCCCGTTGGTCGGGCTTACCTTCATTCGACACGTTTATCGGCAGAAGGGCTGTCGAAAACCGTCAGTAATCAGCCTTCAGCAAAGAGCGGTTGTGCCATATTCGTAAGGGCAGTCGGTAATCAGCAGTTTGCGGTAGTAAGCACACGAGCAATCGCCATATATGTTTCTTAACTGATCGCTGAAAGCGCAGCGACCTGACCGCTGACTGCCACTCTACACTTCACTTTTGATGAAAATCAGAAATATTATGATGAACAGAACTATATTAATCATGAGCAGTAAACATACGTCCGGTAACGCTCGCTTTGCATTTGTATTCGCATTGACCCTTTGAAAAGAGAACTGTGGTAGATTGCTCCAATCTGCGGCACCTTTGTCCGAAGAAAACCACTGTCGAGATCTGAACACCTCTTCATCATAGAAATAGTCAATCACGTGCTGTCTGTATCGTCTCGCAGCCTTGAAAAAATCTCTGACACCGAGCAAGTCGGTGCCAGCCCAGGCTTGTGTTGCGGTGTCATACAGCCCCACAGGCGAGAGTTTTAGCCAGAGTCGCTCCACATTTGCGGGTTGAATGAAGATGTCTTCCAGTGCAGGTTTTCGGATAAACCACGTTTGGTCCGCTGTCCCAATAACGTGGGGACCGAGGAAACCGAAGTAATTCTGGGCGTGTGGAACCTTGGGTTCAGATCCCTCGCCAAGGCTATTAGCCTCCATTCTGCTTTCGTAGATATAGTATAGGTGTCTGGGGCTACCCCAAAGATATGCACCGTACCACCCAGATCCCATAATTTTAAAATGCCAATCTTCGCCAGGAAAAGCGTCAGTGGCGAGGAAGTGTTTCCGATTTCTGTCAAATTCCTCCCATATCTGTTCAATTTGATTAAAGGCGGATGCACGGCGTGCCTGCGGTGCATCCGGTTGCGGGACCACGGCAAGAATCATATTCGGATAGACAAGGACTAAAAACCCCCACACGAACATGGAGAGCATCAAGGCGGTACGTGTTCGACGCGTCGCCGCCGAAATCAGCAGCCCGATGAGATAGAATATAGAAAGATACACAACGGTTGTTAAAATAATCCCGCCGATCCGTAAAAAATCATCGGCGTTCAGAGAAATGGAGGAGGTCGTCGTCAGCAAAATGACTGCGAGAAGCAGGCTCATTAGCAATGGCGCGAGTAGGCAGAGCATTGCACTGATGTACTTCGCAAATAGGATATGCCCGCGATGGACGTGCGATGTCAAGACCAGACGTAATGTGCCACGCTCGTATTCACCCGCGAGGGTATCGTAGGCAAAAATCAGTGCTAACAAACTCAGGATCACCTCAAAGATAAAAACAATATCCATGGAGGCGAACATATCCATAAACGGATTATCCGACCCATGCATTCCGGCATCCCACAGCGATGGCACATAAGTATGTGATACCCGAATCTGATTTCCGAGTTGCTTATCGAACCCAACATTGAAAATGCTTACTGGGTTCGGAGGCCGGTCGACAAATAATTTCTCTGTCCCTGCGGAATACGTTTTTTTCTCCTGAAGCTGCCGCTGATGCCCTTTGACAGCAGCGTTATGGCTTGCCAAACGCTGCTCATAATCCTTAATAAGCACAACGGTATTGGCAACCACAAGCAACAGCATAATAAAAACAGCTACCGCAAATCGAAACGTCATTAGGTTGTCGAGGAGTTCTCGGCGGATGAGTGTTGTTAGCATTAATCATACCTCTATATGCATTTCGTTCCCTATCACTTTAGATAGCATCTGCTACAAGCGTACACGTCTACTGATTGGCACGTTCAAGACGGAGCACACCACGATGTTCCGTACCAACGTAAAAGGTATCTCCATCAACAACGAGAGAAGTTATCGCATCTGGAATTTCAGGCACAATTTGTTCCCAAGTCCCTGTTTCCTTTTTTAAGTGATAGATGCCGTCATCATTCGCTCCATAAACAGCATCCTCCGCTGTTGCTAACGACTTAATGATTACGCTTTCCCCCGCTTTATCGCCTGCCAAGATGCGTTCAATCCATTTCGCATCATCGTTTTTCATGCGTCCCCTCCAATCAACAACATTACCTTGTGACACGTGACACATATTATAGGGAAGAAGGTTGCATATTCGTAATTTTGCAACTCTAACTAATTAAATTTCAGTTATAAAGAGAGGAGTTTTCAGCGAAAAGGTTTAAAACGAAAATTCAGATTTCTGAGAACGTAAAGGACATCGAAATCTAAACACAAGCGCGCACGACTCAGGGAAAGTGTAAGACAGACTTAACACGCAGCTTGGGATCTCATATAGGAATTTGCTCTCTCAAAGTCTTCAGGCGTGTTGATATTGAAAAAGGACATGCCCTCCGAGTCAAACTCCCGCCAGACTTCAGGTGAAACACGCTTTATGTGTGCGCGTTCCTGTAGGGCATGGACGCGCAACTCGGAGTCCCGTAACATCAACTCAATAATAGATAGACAGCGTTTAGAATAGGCTGCACACAACGTCTGGAGTGTTATCTGTGTATCGTCGCTATAGGCGTTGATTTCCTTATAGGTATAAGGCATCACTGCATCATATGCTCCCAGAGCAGAGACAAGATAGGTGAGTAGTTTCGACTCTAAAAACGGACTATCGCACGCAGCACAGAGTACAATATCATACGAAGCACGCGTCAAACCGGTATAGATGCCTCCCAACGCGCCAGTGCCGGGGAGAATATCGCCGTGCATCGACACACCGAGGTGTGCATATTCAGTAGGGCTATTGGTGACAAGCAGAAGTTCGTCCGTGATAAGGCGCATACAGCGGATAACGTGTTCGATGAGCGAATCGTCTCCGAGTTGCATCAACGCCTTATTCTCTCCCATCCGTCGACTCTTACCACCCGCGAGGATGACCCCTGTGACTGGAAGTGGATTTTTATATGCGTTCAACGACATTGACAATTAACTCACCCATCTGTTGTAGACTTTCCGTATCGAGCAGGTCGCATCTATCCTGCTTTGAATGGACTTTTAAAGCGACACTTCCCACATCTCCCGCCGTCAACGTAACTGTTTCAAATCCATGGCTTGCAATCGGAATGCTGTCTAACCCGACACCGATCGGCAAATAACGCTCCGAAACCTGTGTGTCAAGTGCTTTACCCGATGTTCGGAACATCTCAGCTAACATATATGCCGTGCGAACCGGCGGGATTCCATAGCGCGTGACGACGCTAACGGCGTTCCCAACGCCGAGCCCATCTAAGTTAATAACGTAGGTGCGATCTCGGTCATATTCGCGAGTGTGTGCTTGGATATAGCGTAACGCACCGCACATACCGTATTCTTCCGCACCAGCGGCAAGGAACGTAACAGATTTTTTTTCACCACGCGCCATCACTACGCCCGCTACTTCAAGCATAACACCAACGCCAGAGGCATTATCAAAACCCCCAGGAGAAAGGTTCTGTGTGAAATTGATTTGTAAAAGTAGCAGGCAAAAAGTAGTAACACCGGCGACACTCCAGACAATGGAATCGGGTGACCAGACGAGGGTAATGTAATCGGGGAACCAAGCAAAGGTGGCGACCTCAATCACCATTACAGTTGTCAATGCAATAAGCCCAACAATCGCTATGCCGTAAGCCGCAGCCCGAACAGCGATCGGTAACACCTGTGACTTGGAGTCGTAATGTGCGACAAACAGCAACGCCGGGGGACTATCATTGGGTTTCCTACCGTTCGTTGCAACAATGTTTTCCGAATGATGCGTTCTGCCGACATCATACAACCCTTCAAACCGTTTCTGCCACTGCGTAAAAAGCAATGCTACAGAGAGGCTGAGTAGACAGGCAAGGCATACAAGTATCGGAAACCGGTCACCGAGCCAAGGGACAGAGAGGACTACCGGAACGAAAAGACTACACAGGAGACGAGGTAATACCTCCGCGGGGAATTTTGTAAAAGAAAAGGATTCTCGTGAGACATCCAGCCCTAACCCCGCAAATTGCTGAACGATGTAGTCCTGCGCCTTTGATTCACCCGTGCTGCCCACCAGCCTCGGGAAAGCGAGTTGCGTAATGTGGTGGTACGCACGCTTCGCGTCATAAGTCAGGTTTGTATCCATTTGAATTTATTCAATCCGTGCTCAACTCTGAGCGGAACCGCCTCGCCAAACGCCCACTGAGTGTCCGAGCGATTTCACGTTCCGACTCGGCGATGTTGCGGAGTTCGCACGGATCGTTCTCTAAATCGTATAGCTCCGTCACATCGCTGTAGTTTTCGATGAGTTTATGCGTTGCCGTCCGAATACAACGGAAGTTTCGGAGGGCACTCACGGTTTCGGTGCGGTGCGTTTCAGTTTCACCACGAAGAATAGGTGCAATAGACCTCGCGTCAATACGCGGTAACACAGGCACACCCACTAATTCACATATCGTCGGATTCAGATCAATCAACTCGACCAAACTCTCCGAAATCTGGTTTCCCGCAATGCCGGGTCCGGCGACGAGAAGTGGGACTCTGAGCGACGCTTCATACGCGACACTTTTGGTGTAAAGCCCGTGGTCACCAAGCATTTCTCCGTGGTCACTTGAATAAATGATATAGGTATTGTCGAGCATCCCACGTTGTTCAAGTACGCGAAGCATTTCTCCGATTTGGTCATCAATGAGTTCCGTCGCAGCGCAGTACTGTTGACGTGTTACAGTAATCTCCTCAGGACTGATATCGACGACGCGCCGTTTCACCCATTCAGGCTTCCTTTCCATATCGCTAACGATAGCCGGAGGCATCTCTGCATTCCGATACTTGTCCCCATACTCCGTAGGCGGATCGAACGGATCATGCGGTCCAACGAAACTCACGAACAGATGCCATGGAAAATCATCAGGGATGTTCTCAATAAATTCCGTTGCCCGTCTGCCGATATAAGTATCGGCGAAATCTTCTGTCGAGAGGACAGAATCGTGAGAACCGCCTTTAATCCAACCGCCGCTACTGCGTTTCTGATAATCTTCGTGGAACGCTTTGAGTGCCCCTTTCTCCTGAAGGTAGTGCGTATAAGGACCGATAGGTGTTGGTGAACTTCCAGCATGCATTTTGCCTTCACACTCTTCAGGATGTGTGAACCCCCAACTATAGGTACGAGGTCGGTCGCCGTAACGTCCATTATAGCCATCGGGCTTGGCAAGATCGAGTTTACCGACACATCCGACGCGATAGCCGTAGTCGCGAAGTTGCTGATAGTAGGTCGGCACGGTGGCCGGTAGGAAACTTCCATTATCTACTGCCCCCACTCGTGAAGGTTGCAATCCCGATGCAAGAGCGATACGTGACGGCGCACAGACAGGTGCATTCACTGTGCAGTTTGGGAAACTCACGCCCGCTTCCGCTAAGCGTCGTAAGCTTGGGGTATTGAGTGCGGTAGGCGCATTCTCGTCAGTCTCCAGATAATCGTATCGATGCTGATCTGACATGATAAAGAGAACGTTCGGTCTATCGGTTTTTCGGGGCATTTTTTCTCCGCGTTAGGCACAGATTTTTCAATTATAGGGGTGGGATCCCTAACTGTTTACAGATTTCTGCAGCAAGTTGATTATCAATCTCGGTATGACGAGGGACAGGAGTTTTAGTATTCATGACAGGATTTCCCCATATAGCGTGCTTTCTCCCTTCGCGAATCAAACAACAGCCATGCCTCCTGAGATGTCTAATCAGCCTCCGGCGTTTCATAGTTGGATTGTAACCGCCTGATATCCATTTTCAACAAGGTTGATGGCTTCCTCTCGGTTGATTTCCAGCATTTCGCTGAGCGTGATTTTCAGCGTATCCAATAATTCGTCGCGTGTTCTCTCTTGGCAATTCACACTCGGGATTTCTTGGATCCGTCCGATCCACCACTCGCCACGTTGTTGGATGAGTGCAGTATAAATATGGTCCATGGGATTCTCCTTTTTTGTTTAGGTGTATTATATACAACCTGACACCTATTTTCAACGACAAAACCATTCCTAAAAATGCTGTCGATACCTTGCCAAAATCCATTGAGTATGTTATTATGTCTTCATAACGCTTACAAAGGAGACTCACATGGCAGTTTTTTTACATACGCGGGTTCGCGTCAGCGACCTTGACGGTTCCATCAATTGGTATTGCGATCACTTAGGGTTCAAAGTTCTCAGTCGGAGCGATAAATCTCCAGCGGGCAACCAGATCGTCCATCTTGAACTCCCGGGCAATGCACATACATTAGAATTAACCTATTCACCCGATTTTGAACTTCAGGTTCAAGAGGATCTGATGCACTTCGCCATCGGTGTCCCAGACATTGTCGAATTTTGCGACGGGTTAGAGAAAGCAGGACTGGAAATTTGGCCCGATGAATGGCACAAACAATTCACATCAGGTGGAATGAAAATGGCATTCATCACCGATCCGGATGGCTACGAAGTCGAAATTTTAGAACGTGCAGATGCCGCTGGTGATCCGCTTGATGTTCTTGACGAATCTTAGACATAGGGCCAGAATTGGTTCCATGCCGTCAGCCAATCTTTTGCCCGGCTTTCAACGGTAACAGGACCTGTTATCTCAACCCCCGGTCGTCCTTTGAATTCTGCGAGTTTATCCACACTTGAGAGTTCAATTTTGATTGTCGTCGGGGTATCAGGGACATAAGGCTTAACACGAGTTAAATCCGTGAGTGCGTCTCTTGCTGCGTCCTCAATCAATTGGCGGGCACGTACCGGCGGAAGTTGTCGCGCACTAAACCGGCTGAGTCCTTGTTTAACAGCGACTGTAGGCAGTGCGTCGCCGAGGAGTTCTTTGGCTTCTCGGCAGACTGCCGCATCGCCTGTAACCAGTGCAACTGGCACACCATAGCATCCGTTGAGTGCGGCGTTCACTCCAGTCTCACCAACAAGGTCGTCATTGAACCAAAGATTTCGGTATTGCGCGCTGGAAATCGTATGGCACAACACCCCAGCAGGCGTGCCATTGCGGGCATGCATACCGATGAGCAAGCACGCGTCACAACCGTCCTTCCACATATCTTCGTAGCGTCCCCATCCATGGTGTGCTACCCACTCGCAATCCGGGTGGATTTTATCGGGAATGAGCGAATTAAAGGTCCACCCTTGTCCTGCCCCGTGGCAATCTACGACGACAATCTCTGTCGCCCCTGCGGCTTTCGCACCGCGCACGGCGGCGTTAATCTCCTCCGTGTAGAGGTGTCGTCCTTCCTCAAACATCGCCGCACCGCCGCTCACCTGTTCCCACACGACGATACCACTGACACCTTCCATATCCGACATGATGAGTACTCGCATTGTTCCACTCCCTTTCTATTGGATTCGTGAGGTCTCCACTTACAGTATAAACACCTTATCTTTAAAAGGCAAGTGGCAAATTGAATGTGTAAATATTTTGTCAAAAAGCAGGGCTGTGGGGTGTTCCTTGGGTGATACGTTATTTTTTCGTCTGAATCGCGAATTGTCGCGGATGACACGGATTTCGCGGATTTTTGGGAGCCCTCGTGTCAAATCCACGGGTAAATCGGGTTAGACCCTCCACAAGAGAAACGGAAGGGTTAATGCCAAAAACTTTACGCACCCTGGTAAATTGGAAGTATCCTGACACACCATCAACTATTTAGGGTAGATTTTACAATTACCGATACAGTAGCGAAGGGCGAGGTTACTAGGGGAAACACCCTATCAAAAACACCTCGCTAGCGGAGGAGAGGCGTTTGTTAGACCGCACACATTGAAATGGCTACATCTTTCTAAAATTTGCCATAAATGAGCCTAACACCTCCAAAGGAATGTTTGACATATACTTCCTATTGTGATATAATTCTGTTGTTAGGCAAAACGCTCAATCTCACAACAAAAATTGACGAATATATAATTTGAACTTGCTTATATGGATACAATTAAAGCAGAAATCTACGATATTATAGAAAGCGCAATCCACGCCGCTGTTGCCGCCGGGGAACTCACTATACCCGAAGTGCCAAAGATCCCGTTCTCACCGACCAAAACGCCCGAACACGGGGATGTCGCCACTCCGATTGCCCTCGGACTCGCGAAACAGGCACGGATGGCACCCCGCAAAATAGCCGAGATAATTGTCACACACATCAATCTCGATGCCCATCCAACCATCCGCCAAATTGATATTGCCGGTGCTGGTTTCATCAATATTCACCTTGCCGATAATTGGCTCTACGACACACTCCAGACAATCGCTACGATGCAGGAAGCATACGGAACCTGCAACAAAGGAGAAGGGAAACACCTTCAGATTGAGTTTGTCAGTGCCAATCCTACGGGACCACTTAACATCGTCAGTGGGCGCGCAGCAGCAGTCGGGGATACCCTCGTCAATCTCTTAAATGCCATAGGCTACAACGCAGTCCGGGAGTATTACGTCAACGATGCCGGTGGACAGGTCGAACGCCTCGGCGAATCAATAGATGTCCGTTACCGGCAAGCACTCGGTGAAGAGGGATTAGAAATTCCAGAGGGAGGCTATCAAGGAGAATATCTTCGGGAGTTCGCTCAAGTTATCGCTGATACAGAAGGTGATGTCCATCTTCAACTTGAGACAGAAGAACGGGTGGCAGTTTTCCGGGACAAAGGCATTACCCACATCTTGGCACAACAAAAAAAATCTTTAGAACGTTTTGGTGTTGATTTCGATGTCTGGTCCAGTGAAAAAGCGATCCGAGAGACTGGGAAACCGGAGGAAATTATTGAACTGTTCCGCGAGAAGACATATCTCTACGAAGCGGAAGGGGCAACATGGTTCCGGATGACGGATTTTGGTGACGACAAGGATTGCGTCGTCATAAAAAGCAACGGCGAATATACCTATTTCGTGCCAGATGCCGCCTATCATCGCGATAAGTTCGACCGGGGCTTCACTAAAGTCATCAATCTCCTCGGACCGGATCACCAAGGACACATCACTCACCTTAAAAACTTTGTGAAAGCGCTCGGTCTACCTGACGACTGGCTCGAAATCTTTATCATCCAACGGGTGAACCTCGTCGATGCAGAAGGCAAGCGGTCAGATATGTCAAAACGTCGAGGACAGTTTCTTACCCTTGATGATCTCATTGATGACCTCGCAGAGACCGTCGGCGAACAATTTGCGGTGGATGTCGCTCGCTATTTCTTCCTCATGCGTGCCAACAACACCCATCTCGACTTCAATATGGAATTGGCAGTCACGCATGCCAGCGAAAACCCTGTCTTCTACATCCAATATGCCCATGCACGGTGCTGTAGCATCTTCGAGCAGGGAGATGATCAGGGAATTACACCTAAATCTATTGAAGCAGTCTCTCTAAATCGACTCACAGAGCCGATGGAACACGAATTGATCCGGAAATTAGCCGAATTCCCATCAGCCGTGCTTTTGAGCGCAGAGGCACGGGAAGCACATCGCATTGTGCATTACCTGCACGAACTCGCAGGAATTTTTCATCCGTACTATAATCAACACCGGGTCCTTGATCCGACAGACATGGAAAAAACGTACGCACGACTCATTCTGATACAGAGCGTGCAAAGAGTGTTGAAAAACGGGCTAACGCTTTTAGGCATCTCTGCCCCGACATCTATGTAGGTGGCTATGAGTTTTCAGTAAAGAGATGTTTATGGCAGTAAAAACGATTGCAAACGCCACAAATCCCTATTCTCACTGCGAAGCATGCTGAAAGTGAGCGTAGCGAACGCCCTGATAGCCGACAGCCAATGACCATAGGAAAAAATATGACGATAGATTATAGAAAAACCGATAAGGCACACGTGTGGCATCCTCTGTTTCAGCATCAACGCCTTGAAGAAACGGCGTTAGCCGTTTTTGAATCGGCACACGGGACAACCCTTATAGATGTAGAAGGACGCGAGTACTTAGATGCGTACTCGGCACTCTGGAACGTCAATGTCGGTTATGGAAGGCAGGAGATTGCAGACGCAGTCTATGCCCAGATACAGCAGTTGCCTTACTATCCACACTCGCAGATTAATGTCCCTGCCACGATATTAGCCGAGCAACTCGCTGCATGTCTTCCGGGTGATTTGAATCATGTCTATTTCTGCAACAGCGGTTCGGAGGCAAATGAGACCGCCATCAAAATGGCACGGCAGTACGGCAGACAAACCTATCCGGGCGAGAATCGCTACAAGATCATCAGTCGGTATCGTGGTTATCACGGGTTTACATATGGCGCACTGTCAGCGACAGGACAGGCACGCAGACGGAAGGCTTTTGAACCACTCGTTCCGGGTTTTCCCCATGCACATCCGCCCTACTGCTATCGATGTCCACTCGGCTTAGACGTTTCTTCTTGCAGTATCGCGTGCGCTGATGAAATTGAACGGATAATCCAGTCGGAGGGACCCGAAACCGTGATTGGTGTCATTGCTGAGCCCATCATCGGTGGTGGTGGTGTGATTGTCCCGCCAGATGAATATCTCCCGAAATTGAGGCAAATCTGTGACGATTACGGCTTGCTCCTCATTCTCGATGAGGTGATCACCGGCTTTGGACGCACCGGAAAGATGTTCGCGTGTGAGCATTGGGACGTACAGCCTGACCTTATTACACTGGCAAAGGGGTTGACGAGTGGTTATCTACCCCTCGGGGCATGTGTCGCCTCAACAGCGGTCTTTAACGCATTCCTCGGCGAATCCGATGAAAACAGGGAATTCGCTCAAGTCTGCACCTACGGCGGACATCCAGTGGCATGTGCCGCTGGTATTGCGAACCTTGAAATTCTTCAAAAGGAACGTCTCTGGGAAAATTCGGAAAAGGTAGGTGCGTATCTGCTCTCGAAATTAGAAACATTGCGCAACGTACCCATTGTCGGTGATGTCCGTGGCAAAGGACTGATGATAGCGGTGGAACTTGTCCAAGCCGATGGCACTCATCTGGAAACAGCGACAACTAACCGAATCGTGGGTCAATTGCGAGACTTTGATAAAGGGGGGATTATCGTCGGGAAAATTGGACATGCTGTCGACGAACCGGAAAATATCATTTTCATCGCACCACCGCTGATTCTGACAGAAGCGGAGGCGGACAGAATTTTTGAGACGTTACGTCAAGTACTTATCCAAAAGGAGTTTTAATTCGTGCCGCTTAGCCGTTGGTATCTTGTCTGGTTGGGTGGCGAGTGCGTATTGAAGGGCGGTTGAACAGGCACAGCTCCGTTCTCCCTCTGGAATTTTGGCAACAGCACTTCTTACGATCTTTTTAGAAGCCTCCACATTGGCATGGACATTGTCAAGAATCATCTCGGTGGTAACGTGGTCGTGTTCAGGGTGCCAGCAATCATAATCGGTAGAGCATGCGAGGACAGCATAGCAGATTTCTGCTTCGCGTGCTAATTTGGCTTCCTGTGCTGCGGTCATCCCGATAATGTCAAATCCGAGGGTCCGATATACGTTCGATTCTGCTTGCGTTGAAAACGCTGGTCCTTCCATACAGATATAGGTGCCGCCGTTATGAGCGGTTGCGCCGACATCGGTGGTAGCGGTGTATAAAAAGTCGCTCAGGATTGAACAGAAGGGGTGTGCAAGGCTAATGTGTGCGGCAATGCCACCACCGAAAAAGGTTGACTCCCGGTGCTTGGTGTGGTCATAGAGTTGATCCGGTACAACGAAATGGCGGGGTTCAATTTTTTGTTTGAGGCTCCCGACAGCACTGACAGCAATGAGCCATTCTACGCCTAACGATTTTAGGGCATAAATATTAGCGCGGACATTAATCTCAGAAGGAAGGATCCGGTGACCAACGCCGTGCCGCGGTAGGAAAACAACGGGCTTCCCATCAAGGTTGCCCAGAATAAGGGCATCGCTCGGTTTGCCGAACGGGCTTTCGACCGTGATTTCTTCGATGTTTGTTAAGCCTTCCATCTGATAAAAACCGCTGCCGCCAATAATTCCGATACGCATTTCTTGTCCTTTCGTAAGACGTGAATAGTTAGTTATCGGTTATCAGTCGTCAGTTGCCAGTGCTTGGCAAGAACAGAGGAACTGATGAGTCGATACCCGTACTTCGCTAAGGCACTGAAAACCGATAACTGATGACTGATGTCTATTCTTCTGACAACTAATAACTGACGACTTTAACCATCAACTCGTCTTCTACATCTTTCAAAGGCACGAGTTGATGGTCAAAACTATTCAATATGGCACTATTGCATTGTGGTAATTTAACACTTGAGGGAAAATCGAGTTCCGCCGTTGCAACTTATATTCGAGTAAAAGAACTGGATCTCGTTTTCGATTTAGGCAGATGTCCGATGAATTTTATCGGCATCGGCAACGTTTTCATTTCCCATTTCCACCTCGATCACTACTTCGGATTACCTATCTACATCAGTCAACGCTGGCTTGCTGGCATACCCCCGGGGAACATCTACGTCCCCTGGAGCGGGTCTAAGCAACTGATGCACATTCTTGATAGGATCTCCGCGTTGGATACCGGCAGGAGTTGGGCGTATCAAATCACACCGGTTCAGGTAGGTGATGTGATTCCGTTTCGGCAAAATTTAGTGGCACACATTTTGCCAAGCGATCACAGTGTCCCGGCTGTTTCTTATTTGATTTGTGAGGTGCGCAATAAACTAAAACCAGAGTTTCAGCATTTGCCAGGGCGTGACATCGCGGAACTGAAACATTCAGGGGTCGAGATAACGACAGAGGTGCAATTGCCCTTAATCGCCTACTTAGGGGATACGAGGAGTATCCCACTTGATGCACATCCATTGCTCAAACAGTGCAAAGTCCTGATTTGCGAATGCACATTCATCCTACCGGAGCATCGGGTGCGTGCGAAGCGGACAATGCATCTACATCTTGAGATGTTACCCTCAATTTTGGCAGATGTTGAGAGCGAACATATCGTCCTAATCCACTTCTCCCGTCGTTATACGCCGGAAATTATCCGACAAAAGGTTTTCAGCCACTTACCACCGGAGGAACGTTCTCGAGTTCAACTGTTTATCTAATACGAGACGGTCCCCTGCTCAGTCCCTGCTCGTTCCATAAACATTGCAGTAAACATAATAATTTCCTACTTGCAGGGCAGGTTTTAAATAAGCCTCTAAAGCGCGATGTCGGTTAGTGTATGTAGGGGCAAGTCCTCATGCCATCCATCTTCATGCATTTATGAACGATGAAAAAGCACAAAACCTCGCCCTACAGCACACGACCGATCACACTTCTACCAAAGCGGCATAGGGAAACCGAGGTATAGAAAGGTGGTTTCCCTAAAATTGGAATTAGCTGCCCATGCCGGGATGAGAGTCAGCATCCTGGTCGGATGTTCCGGCTTCTTGTTCCTCGTAGAACTTGTATCCGTCTTCGTCCTGATCAAGTTCATACTGACGGACAATCTGCTCTGCTTCGCGAAGGTAGGGTGTATCTCCCTTTGTAATGCTCATATAGGCTTTGAACCCTTCATAAGCAGATCCGAATTCACGGATGGAACGATAGCAAACCGCTTGTTGGTAAACGGCTTCGTTTCGCCATACAGACTCTGGTGCGTTCGTAAACAGATTGTTATATGCCTCGATCGCACGCTCGTACTCACCATTTTGTTGATAAAGGGTGCCGGTACGATACAGAGCATCTGCGGAGGCAAATTTTTTATGCGACAGGTCTCTCGCCAACGTCTTGTAGGCGTTAATAGCACGGGGGAAGTTGCGAAGCTTCTCCCAGTTACCCGCAATCTGCTGGAAATTCTGAACGACCTGGTCGCTATATCCCATTACCCACATATCAGCAGGCGTAATTTTCCGTCCAGTCTTTCGGTATTCGACTGCTTTCTTGTTGCGGAACTTATCAATTTCATCTATTAGAAAACTAATCTCTACCAGGATTTCATTCGTCTGCTTCAGAAGTGTTCCAGCCTGCGAAGCTTCGTAAGAATCTGGAAACTTCTCGGTAACTCCGACAAAAGCGGGCCAGCCACCTCGATAGTCGAAAAGGGTGTAAAAATAGACGCTACCAATCTGGAATTGCGCCTGCGAAGCTTTCGGATGCTCAGGAAACTCTTCGACCATTCGCCCGTAATTGCGGATGGATTCGTTATAATTCTCTAAGCTTTCATAAGCACGAGCGACCTCGTAGAGTGCCTCTGCAGCGATATTAAAGGTCTCATCTGTTGGCGAATCATCGTAAATCGCTTTATAGTTTTGGTATTCAGCCCGCTTTGCCTTAATGACCTCGCGGTTCTTTCGAATATTCGCCGTACCTCTTTTTGCTTCGCTTGCGTAATATCCGGTGGGATCTAACGCAACAATAGTTTGATAATGCTCAACCGCTTTATCCCAATCATAGCGGCGCTTATAGACTTTGGCGATCTGGTAATGTGCACGCTGTGCCCATTTCCCTTTCGTATCGCGTTCAATGACCTCTGAATAGAGTGCTATCGCTCTATCGTAAAGTTCCTGCCGCCTCTGGCGCTTCTTTTCCATCCTTTCCGGGTCATCATCTTGCACCTCTATGGTTTCCGCCTCGTCAAACGCAGTGTCTGCGTTCTGGAGTTTAGCACCGAGGGGAATAATGTTAATGCCGCCTGGCCCGCACCCGCTAATTGTCACTGTGAGAAAAGCAAAGGCAAGGATGAGAAGATGGGCTCGGCCTATTCGGAGACCGAAGCCGTATGTGAAACGGTTCATTGTGAGTCCTCCTTAGGAAAATAGAAATGTGCCGGTATATTTTTACTCAGAAAAGCATAACCAACCGACTTCTGTTCATCGTTCTGAACATTATACTAAATTTGCAAAAAATGTCAATTCTTTTTTAAATTTTTAAATTCCAATCAGTTTGATTCTTGCCAAGATTTGTGCTAAATCCGAAGATTACATCTACAGGAAGAGACAACACAAACAGGAAAAACTTGACAAACATCTGCAAATATGTAAGAATTGCGTTTGCACAAAATGGTTAACATCCCGCCGTCGGGATCACTTGTTCAACATAAATTTTTCCATGTGAAAGTCAAATGTAACAAGGAGGAAACATGGCGAATTCTGATTATAAAATTGGTGTCGTAGGGGTAGGCAGAATGGGCGCGAACATCGCCCGACATCTCAATGACGAAGGGTTTGATGTCGTTGCTGTGTACGATGTCGCAAGCGAACGTGCACAAGAACTCGCAGCAGAAATCGGTGCAACAGCAGCCAGAGAACTCGCGAAAGTTACATCACTCGCAGACTATATCATTACTGTGGTTACGGACGACGCGGCGATGCGACAAATCTTCTCCGAAGATGCTGACGATAGCCTGCTTCAAGGCGCATCCGGCAAAGTCTTTATTAACTGCGCAACGATTAGCCCCCAAGTCCACGTGGATATCGAGCAACTCGCGGCGAAGCATGGGGCTGAGAGTCTTGAAGGGTGTATGGCAAGTAGTATCACACAAGCACGGGAAGGCACACTCTACCTCATGTGTGGCGGCAAAAAGGAAACATTTGACAAGGCACGCGCCATTCTGGATTCAATGAGCATTTCGCTCCGTTACGTCGGTGAAGCCGGTCAGGCAGCACAGGTGAAGGCACTCGTCAACATGGTGATGAATATCAATACGGCAGGTCTCGCTGAAGGGCTCGGCTTAGGAGCAGCACTTGGATTGGATCTGGCAATGTTGCAGGAGGTCTTCGCACAAACAGGGGCAAACTCCCGCGTCTTGGAAACCGATGGAGAAGACATGGAGGCACGCGATCATGAGTGTTATTTCTCATCTGCTCATGCATCTAAAGATTCAGGCATCGCGCTCGACTTGGCAAACGATGCTGGTATTTCTCTCCCACTCGCGCAGGCAACGAAGGCACAGTACGATCGTATGATTGAACTCGGGTTGGGTGATCTGGATAAGTCCGGTGTTGCTGAACTTACCTTCCCCGGACGAGGTACAAAGAATTAAAAACGTACGAGCCCTTAGTCCTAATCGCGAATTAACCAGAAACCTGCTCGAAATGAAATGGAGAACGGAGGCCCATAGTTAAAAAACCATGCTCAAAGGCGTAATCCTCGCAGGCGGACTCGGTATCCGTTTGCATCCACTCACTAAAGTCACCAGTAAGCACCTTCTACCCGTAGGCAACGAGCCGATGGTGTTTCATAGCGTCAAGCAGCTCACGACAGCGGGAATCACTGATATCCTTATCGTGACGAATCCTCAACACGTTGGGGACTTCGTGAACGTCTTGGGGGGTGGAAGAGATTTCGGGTGTGAATTCACCTATCGGGTGCAAGAGGAAGCCAAAGGCATCGCGCATGCCCTTGCCCTGGCAGAAGGGTTCGCCAGCGGCGGTAGAATCGTCGTTTTGTTAGGTGACAACATCTTTGAAACCTCGATTCAGCAAGCCGTTAATGACTTCCACGCACAACAGCAGGGGGCTCGGGTCCTGCTCAAACGGGTGTCCGATCCAGAGCGCTACGGTGTAGCGACGTTGAACGGGAGGCATATCGTTGCAATAGAAGAGAAACCGAAGTCCCCGAAAAGTGATTACGCGGTGGTAGGTGCCTATTTCTACGATGCGTCGGTGTTCGGCATCATCCGCACAGTTGAACCGTCAGCACGCGGGGAATACGAGATAACCGCTGTTAACAACGCCTATATTCAGCGCGGGGAACTTGAATACAGTCTTTTACAGGGAAAATGGACTGACGCAGGCACCTTCGACTCGCTCACCGAAGCGCATCAGATCTTGCTGAATTCCTCGGATTGGCAGTAAAGCACCGAAGTAGCATATCCCGCGCAACGCATGAGGTAACGAAGGACATCTAACCTCACAGATTTTTATCTCTGTTGAGACTTACCAAAAGCCACCACGAAACGGAGTGGAGTGATGTGTGGAGGCCCGTAATTTAAAAAAGGCAATGGACGAAAAACCGATTCTATCCATCGTGGTCCCCGTTTACAACGAAGAAGAAAACGTCCGCTTGTTGTTCGATAAAATCCAAGCGATATGTGAGACAATCGGCGACGCTTATGAGGTGTTGTTCGTGGACGATGGAAGCCACGATAAGACCTTCGCGGTACTTTCGGAACTGAGCAAACAGAAACCGCAATTGGGAGTTATCCGATTCCAAAAGAATGCGGGGCAGACAGCAGCGATGGCAGCAGGATTTGAATTCGCGCAAGGGCAGCGGATCATTAGTATGGACGGTGATTTGCAAAACGATCCAGCCGATATTCCGAAACTGCTCCAAAAATTGGACGAAGGCTACGATTTGGTGTGTGGATGGCGGAAAGAACGACAGGATAAATTTTTGACGCGGCGTGTCCCGTCCATCGTTGCGAACTGGATAATTGGCAAGGTAACGGGGGTCCCTATCCATGACAATGGGTGTTCACTCAAAGTGTACCGAGCATCGGTTATCAAACAGGTCCCGCTCTATGGAGAGATGCATCGATTCATCCCTGCGATGTCTACAGTCGCAGGTGCGCGTATCGCTGAAATTGTTGTCACGCATCATCCACGGCGTTTCGGAAAAAGCAAGTACGGGCTCGGTAGAATATGGCGCGTGATGCTGGACATTATCGCCTTCAAGTTTATCATCTCCGTCTTTGCATCGCGTCCTACTCCACAAAAACCGTCACTGCTGCAACAGTTGTCAGATGTTTTTTTCCGTCCGAAGCAGAGGGCATTTCGCACTGCTGCGCTCCTAAGCCTCCCTTTCTTCGTGTTAGGACGTGTTTTATTCCGGACTGCTAATGTTGTAGCATTGAGTTGCTTCGGCTTAGCAATAGCCCTACTGACACTTGGGTGGATAACTGAGAACAAAATTCAACACGCCAAAAAAGAGTCATCCACATTAGGTACACTCGCACGTTTTTTTATCATTCAATGTAAACGGAGACCTATTCGATTTTTAGGACCCATCGGCGTGGCTTTGTTCATATTCGGTGGGATCCTCTCAATCGCGCCTGTCAACTCTCTTTTGCTGAAAATTTTGAACGTTGGATCATCGAACCCGAGTGCTATTTTTATCACCGGTGGAATTTTAGTATTCTGCTCCGGTTTGTTTGGTGAACTCATCACATTTGCCAACGCAAAACGGGTGAAAGACTACACGATCGAAACGTTTTTGAATTTTTAATTATTCCTTGCGGTTCGGTCAGGTAGGTTTGGGTATTGACGTTCTTCTCCGTAGATTCGCCTTCCACTTCGTTTCAGGCTGCTGGGTTCTTTTTACGAGTGGAAGTCGGGAAAAGGTAATATGTAGTGAATAGTGCTTCTGATTGTAAACTTTCCCAAGATTGGCGCAGTGAATTTCCGGTAACTGAAACTTACATCTATATGAACCATGCAGGGGTCGCCCCGTTATCGCGTCGAGTACAGGACGCGATGACAGGCTTTATAGAGGATGCGACTGTGAACGGTGCCGTGAATGCCGAGCAATGGGCGGAAACCGCTGAGGTATCTCGTGCAGCGGCAGCACAACTCATCAATGCTGATACCACAGAAATCGCATTCATGAAGAATACGACACAAGGTATTCTTATCGCAGCCAATGGTATCAATTGGCGAGAAGGAGACAATGTCGTCACAACAGCGGTTGAATTTCCTGCCAATATCTATCCGTGGTGGAGTTTGAAAGAACGCTACGGTGTTCAAACGCGTATGGTGCCGGAGCGAGACGGATGCATTCATATTGAAGATATTGCTTCCGCGATCGACGCACGTACACGTGCCTTGACAATCAGCCATGTAGAGTTCGCCTCCGGTTTCCGAAACGATATTCAGGCACTCGGAAATCTGTGTCGAAAACATAATATTTGGTTCATCGTTGACGCTATTCAGAGCCTCGGAGCGATCGAAGTGGATGTGAAATCTTGTAATATTGATATTCTCGCAGCCGATGGACATAAATGGTTGCTGGCACCCGAAGGCGCGGCGATTTTCTATTGTGCCGACGAAAAACGTGAGCAGCTTATCAATACTAATATTGGTTGGTCGAGTGTCGTAAACCCACGCGATTTTCTCGATTACGATTTAACCCAGAAACCGGACGCAACCCGTTTTGAGGAAGGCTCTTACAACAGCGTCGGACTTTATGGACTCAAGGCAGCGATCGATTTACTCCTTGACATCGGCATCCCTACAATCGAGGCGCGCGTTTTGGAACTCACGAAACGTTTAATAGGAGGATTGGAAGCCAAAGGCTACCGTATCATTACACCGAAAACAGATTCAGATCGAGCGGGGATTGTGATTTTTGAAAGCGAGCAATACACGCCTTCTGAAATTTATGAGAAACTCCACGCTGAAAATATAATTACAGCAGAACGTGGAAGCGGCGTCAGGGTCTCCCCTCATTTTTACAACACGGCTTCTGAGGTTGAACGTCTGCTTGAAGTTTTACCGGACCCGTAATTTCAATGGCAGATTGGCTGTCGGAAACCATCAGCTGTCGGCTGTTCTGTAGGAGGGGGAAATCCGCAGGGAAATCCACAGAAATACCCAAGCAAAAACGCTCCGATTCCCGACACTATTGGCTATCGGCGGAGAAGCCCACGGCTGTCGGCTGACTGCTGGCGACTGATAACTAAAAAAAGGAAAAACAATTGGTCATACATCAGCAAAACAACACTCAGGCACATACAATAACACCGGCTTTAACAATCTGCCTGTCGCTTATTTTAGGCACTCTGTTGATGCTCAATGCCTGTACGATGCCCGGCGGTAATCAGAAAATTAGCAAAATCCGTCTCTCCATCCAAAATACATTACCTATCCAGCGGAAAAAGGTGCCTATCGTGCTAACGGGAACGCAACTCCGAAAAGTGAATCCCGATTTCACCTTCAAAGCCTATTCCGTTGTTACCGGGAAAGCCCCGCGAGAAGTAATGATTCCAGCACAAGCAGATGACTTGGACTATGACGGTGAACGCGATCAGCTCTGCTTTCTGTTAGATTTAGAGCCGGAAGAGACAAAAGAGATTTCCATTCTCTATGATCCGAACGTCAAGGCGACGTTAACACTGGATATCAATAAACAGACGCGCGCCGCTATTTTTCCTGAACTCAACGCCGTGGCGGCAATGGAATCAAATCTGATTGCGTATTTATTAAAGCCGAACGGTGCCTTCATCGCTTATGGTAAGAAACGAGCAGAATTGTTCAGTGTAGATACGATGTTTCAGCCCGAATTAGATTACGGGAGACCGCTCTCACCAGAACTCAGACACCATTTTGAGAACAACGGCGTTACCCTCTCCCAACAGGTCCAAGTAGAGATAGAGCAACCTGAGCAACAGTGGATCGTCCGCGACCTCGAGAATCAAGAAATCTACTTTATCCGAAAATCACACAATATTGAAACCGGTCTTGAGCAGGAAGCTACAACAGAAGGACAGTTGGACGTAGTTCAATCGATTGGCTTATCGCTGAACGCACTTCTCAAATCTGAAACACCCCAAATGGTTGCGCTAAACCATTCAGAAGGTCTAATAGGTTGTGGTGGAATTGCCGTGTGGCATAAAGAAAAACAGGAAATGATTCCACTACCTACTGAAGGGAACTACGTCCGAATTCTCGCCGATGGTGCCATCCGCTCTATCGTCCAACGGATTGTGCCTGAGTGGAACATTCAGGGTGAGACTCGCCAGTTAACATCAACTACGTTCATCTATGGAGATAATCCGTGGATCGAACACCATATCCATATTGATGATAATCTCCCCACGGATTACGCCATTGTCACAGGTATCCCACACTTGAATGGTGCTTATGGAGAGGACAGAAAGCAGGGGTGGATATGGAGTTGGGGGACAGATCCAAGCGATATAGACACACTTGGTGTTGCGCTCATTGGACTCACCAATCACGAAGCACAAGATACAAACATAACTGTTGATCGCAATGCATCGGAAAATCCTCTTTTGCCGGTTATCCTCGTTCCAGATGCGGAAGGCAGGCTCAATTATCGGACGTTTGCTATCTGGGGAGGCGGCATTGATGGAATGGAGATCGAGACGGAATTCGCGCACCACATTCAAATCATGACGACTGCGTTGAAGACCCCACCACACATCAAGTTCCTGCCGAAAGAAGAAGAAAAATAATCTCAAACAAACTGGGGAAAACTATGCTCATCAAGGAAGAATGTCTACAACTTATCGCAAACCAACGTACAGACGAAGTTGTCGTTACGACAATGGGAACTACCGTTCCGTGGGGCAAAATATCAACACATCCGTTGGATTACGCTTCCGTCGGAAGTGCGATGGGACACGCCGCCGACTTTGCACTCGGCATCGCGCTCGCCAAACCCGATAAAAAGGTGATTGTGCTCAACGGGGACGGCAGCATGTTGATGTGCTTAGGTACATTGGCGACGATTACCGCTCTGAACACACCACCACCTAACTATCTGCTTTTCGTCTGTGACAACGGCACCTACGAAGTCACGGGCAATCAACCGGTGCCTGCCGGCAACTCAGGTTTCAGTTGGACCACGATTGCGAAAGGTGTTGGTTTTGAGCAGGTTTATGAATTTAACGATTCAAACGCGCTTGATGCAGCACTCTCGAAGATATGGAATGAAACTGGACCCATTTTTGTGAACCTGAAAATTGAGCAAGCGGACGAGCCGCCGCCTGATCGGTGGGGTGGTTTCCCGTATCCGTATCTGCAAGAGTCACTCGCCGAATCCACACACAAGTTAAAACGAGCACTCGCAAGGTAGTAGGCACGCTCCGTCGTGCCGTAACCCATAGGACAATTATGGAAACCACCACAAAATTAGAAACTCGACGGATGGGACGTACTGAGATGCGACCGAACGCGCTCGCTCTCGGCGCGGCGTGGATGTGGCAGAAACAGGATGCCGAAGTTATTGGGGCAATCCGTCGCGGCATCGAACTCGGTATCAACTATATCGACACCTATCCGGGGCACGCGGAACATCTCTGGGGAGAAGCACTCTCTGATGGATTGAGAGAAAAGGTCTATTTGCAAGCGAAGGTAGGCACCCATCCAGAACGCCGGAAAGATTTCTCCGCAGAAGGCACGCGATGGAGCGTCACAAACAGCCTCAAAAGCCTCCGCACGGATTACCTTGATTCTGTGCTCATCCATGATCCAATCGATATGGAGAGTGTACTGGCACCGGGACGTGCCTTGGACACACTGTTAGAGATGAAAGCGGAAGGCTATATTCGACATATCGGTGCTGGTGTTCGCTCCCATGAATTCCACAAAGAACTCATCGAAACGGGGCATATCGACGTTATCCTTACTTTCTTAGATTATACGCTGCTATCCCAATCTGCGTCTGAGACAACCTTACCGCAGGCACGCCAACACGATGTCGGCATTATCCTCGCGAGTCCATTAGGCATGGGAAGTCTAACCGGAGCAGAACCGAAAGTTGAAGACGAACGCCGACGTAATCCTGACGCACCTTTCGACATTGAGGCGAAGGCATACACGATGTGGAAATGGTGTCAGGAACGCGAGGTCAACATCCGTCATCTGGCGATGCAGTTTTGTCTCGCTGCCCCCATAGACGGTGTTGTGATGTTCGGTCCCGCGGATAAAGCGCAGGTAGAAGACGGATATGAAGCAGCGACGGCTGACATCCCGGAACATATTTGGGAGGCGTTTGAGGCGGAATTCGGCATCAAGCGCGGTATGTAGTTAATTGTCTGAATCTCGGATTACGCGGATTATACAGATTAACGCGGGTACGAGAAGTAGTCTTTTCCCTAAGTCGTGTGTTCATACTTTTTGTGATACCATGCTTGCGAGAATGCCGAGAATTTTGTCACATCGCTCAAGCATGTAAGCAGACATGTCAATGTGAAGTCGCTTCCCTTCCAATTTGAGGAAGAGCCAATTTATCCCAGTTGTGGTAGCCCCATAAACACACGGTATATCGTTCCCTTTCTCGATATTAAAGCGTTGGGCGGCGACCATGTCTGCCGCGCACTGTCCAAGTCCGGTTGTCAGATCATCCTTTTTCGCTTCAACAAGAATAATGACTGGTGCCTCTAAATAATACTGTTCTGGCGACAGGCTCACCAAAAAATCGCACACACCCGTCAAGTCATTTTCGGTATCAACATTGAAATCAATGCCCGAAAAGAGGCTGATGCGATGCTCAAAGTGCTCCCGGAGTTCAACGAGTATATCGGCGACTATCATCTCCGACTTCGCCTTCTCTGTGCCTATCGCGACGGCTAAGGGTACCTTTTTGGCTAACGCTTTGGTAAGTTCCACACTCGGTTCAACTCGCTCTATTTCGGAAAAAATGCCTACAGACTGAAGTGTTTCAAGTTGAAATGCTTCTCTTACTGTTTCTAAGGTGAAGTTGCTATAAGCCATGTATTGAATCCTCCATCTGTTAAATTCGGGAGATTCTTTACAGTTTTACCCCTGCAGCCAAATCTAACGCAAATTGCTTCACCGCAGTGAGCAATTTCGCTTCGTCATTAATATGCTCCTCAATGACATTAATGATAGCACTCCCCACAATCACGCCATCAGCGATCTGCGCGACCTGACTTGCCTGATCCGGTGTTGACACACCGAAACCGACGCTAACCGGTTTGTCCGTGTGTTTTCGCAGTTCTGCAATCATCGGCGCGATTTCGTCCGACAACATCGCCCGCGCACCCGTTACACCCGTTACTGAAACACAATAAACGAATCCAGTGCTGACGGACGCAATCAATTGCATCCGTTCAGATGGGCTTGTCGGCGCGACGAGAAAAATAGTCGCGAGGTTATAGTTCGGTGCGATTTCAAGGAGCGATTGTGCCTGCTCAGGTGGCATATCCGGGACGATGACACCGTCGACTCCTGCGTCTTGTGCAGCCTTGCAAAATGCGTCCTCCCCCATCCGAAAGATCGGGTTATAGTAACTCATGAGCGCAATAGGGATGTCCGTCTGTTTGCGGACGGTCGCGACCATCTCAAGGATCTGTTGGAGTGAAATGTGATGCGTGAGTGCGCGTTCACTCGCACGTTGGATGGTGGGTCCGTCTGCAATCGGATCGGAAAAGGGCACGCCGAGTTCGATGAGGTCTGCACCTGCCTCCTCAAGTGTAAGGAGGAGTTTGGAGGTAAGTTCGGGGGTTGGATCTCCGGCACAGAGGTATGGCATAAACGCCTTGGCACCTTCGTCTCGGAGTTCTTGAAATTTTTTGTCAATTCGATTCATGGATATAATTGAGTTCCGGCTTTCTCTTAATATGTTTTCTCAATTATACCTTGAATGAAGTGAATTGTCAAGGAGAGTTTGTCGAGTTACCGAATACTTAGCCTGTCGCTACGACTGTCTCCTGTGCTTTGCGAGGTAGTTTAACAAAAATGAAATAAAATTCAGGATACAAGTAGTCTTCCTGAGATTCATCAACGACTCGCAGGTATCCCTCTTGAGCCGCTTTTTCATCGTCATCGTAGACATCCTCGTATTCTTCAACTTCGGGATCTATGATGTGTTTAAGCATCATCGGTTCCTCCTATTGGCTATTCCATATCCCCATTGAAGCCTGTATCAATAGTCGTTGTCCATTCTTGCCCAGCGATTGCGACTGTGATTGTTGGGACGCGCGAAGTCGATACTGTTCCGTGAATCACCTCCGCCCACCCTTCCGAAAATAGGTTTTAAAGCCGACCCGTTCAAAGAAAAGTGGAGAAGTTAATCCTTCGGCGCGTCGACATTCGACAATCTCTATAGCAGAATCGCCGAACCAAATCCGGCCGCTTTTCGGATCAATACCGGCTGTCTGTCCAATTCGTTCGGTAATATCGTGCTGTTCCTGGTATTCTGCCCAGATACGCTTGGCGTTGCGTGAGTCGGCTTCTGTCCAATTTGAGTGTTTCATTGTTGATTCCTCCCTCTGTAAAAGGTTAGGTTTCCATGTCTAACGCTTCATCAATACGCTCAAGAATCCATTCCTCAATAAGTTTACCCGCTGGGATGCCGCGTTCCTCAGCAAGTGTTATCACAACCTCAGCATCTTCAGGTGTTAGCCAGACAGAGACTTTGAATTCATTGCCCTGTTTCAAGAGCATGCCCTCCTGCTGCTGCATCTCTTGGGCTGCGAGGTATTCATGATCATCGTAGACATCATCGTATTCTTCAACTTCGGGATCTATGATGTGTTTAAGCATTATCAGTTCCTCCTATTGGCTATTTTCGCGTCAAGAAGATACTCCGGGTATGTAAATATTTTGTCAAACGCTCGCGGGCGAGGTTGGGAAACCTCGCCCACAGAATGGAATAAGACAGAGGTGAGGCACGGAAATCTTGCCCTACAGCCATTAAATTACGCCTTTCGGAAGACGAACTCCCCATCTTTAAAGTCAACAGCGATTGCATCGCCATCGTGGAAAGTGCCCTCCAGCATCCGAATTGCCAACGGATTGAGGATATCCCGCTGGAGTGTTCGCCGGAGCGGTCGCGCACCATACACCGCATCAAAACCGCGTTTCACTAACGCCTCTTTCGCAGATTCAGAAAGCGTCAGTGCCATCTCCTTCTCCGCGAAGCGGTGACTTAGCTGCGTAAGTTCAAGCGCGACAATCCGTTTTAATTCCGCAACACCGAGTCGGTCAAAGATAATCAGATCGTCAATACGATTCAGGAATTCGGGTGGGAAATGTGTCTGTACCGCTTCCATCACTTTCCGACGGATCTCTTTTGCATCCAAAAGCGCATCGCTAATCCACTGACTCCCAATATTAGATGTCATAATGACAACTGTGTTCTTGAAATCGACGGTGCGTCCTTGTCCGTCCGTCATTCTGCCATCATCAAGCATCTGGAGCAAGACATTGAATACCTCCGGATGCGCTTTCTCGACTTCGTCAAGCAAGATGACACAATAAGGATGTTGTCGGACCGCTTCGGTCAGTTGTCCGCCTTCATCGTAGCCGACGTATCCCGGTGGTGCGCCGATCAATCGAGAGACGGTGTGTTTCTCCATGTACTCGCTCATATCAATACGCGCCATGGCATTCGCATCGTCAAACAGGAATTCGGCGAGCGATTTGGCGAGATGCGTTTTACCGACTCCGGTCGGTCCCATGAAAAGGAAAGAACCGAGGGGTCGATCAGGATCGCCGAGACCGACGCGAGCGCGTCGTATCGCGTTAGAGACAGCACTAACAGCCTCATCTTGTCCGATCACTTGTTCGCGCAAACGTTCTTCCATGCTGAGGAGTTTCTGGGTCTCGCCTTCCATGAGTCGGGAAACAGGGATACCAGTCCACTTCGCTACAATTTCAGCGATGTCTTCCGCACTCACGCGTTCCTTCAACATCTGCGTGCCCTGTGTGTCTGTTTCCAAAACTTCTCGGACAGTTTTGAGCCGTGATTCCAATTCCGGTATCTTGCCGTACTCAATTTCTGAGGCTCTGCCGAGGTTACCTGCCCGTTTGGCTTGCTCCGACTCAATACGGAGTGCTTCAATCTGTTCCATCAACTCGCCAATCTGCGTCAAATTCGCTTTTTCGTTCTGCCACGCCGCTTTGAGGATATCCGCTCTCTCTTTGAGTTCGGCAAGCTCAGCCTTCAGTTTTTCAAGACGTTGTTGGGAAGCACCGTCTTCCTCTTTCTCCAATGCTTGTTGCTCTATTTGGAGTTGGATGATCCGGCGTTCCACCTCGTCAATTTCCTCTGGCACGCTGTCGATCTCAATTCGCAGACGCGACGCGGCTTCATCCACCAAATCCACGGCTTTATCCGGTAGGAACCGTTTGGAGATATAACGCTTCGAGAGGGTAGCAGCAGCGACAATGGCACTGTCTTGAATTTGTACGCCGTGATGTGTCTCATAGCGTTCCTTCAAGCCCCGAAGAATGGCAATCGTGTCCTCGACCGACGGTTCTTCAACCTGCACGGGCTGGAATCTGCGTTCCAAGGCGGCATCCTTCTCAATGTGTTTACGGTACTCGTCGAGTGTGGTCGCGCCTATACATCGGAGTTCACCCCGTGCCAATGCAGGTTTGAGCATGTTTGAAGCGTCCACGGCACCTTCCGCTGCACCCGCACCGACGATGGTATGGAGTTCATCAATAAAGAGCACCACCTGCCCCTCTGCCTGTTCCACATCGGCAAGGACGGCTTTCAGTCTGTCTTCAAATTCACCGCGATACTTACTACCTGCGATGAGTGCCCCTAAATCGAGGGCGATGAGTCGTTTATCGCGGAGGCTTTCTGGGACATCACCATCAGCGATACGTTGTGCTAACCCCTCTACAATCGCCGTTTTCCCGACCCCCGGTTCACCGATGAGGACAGGGTTATTTTTGCGTCTGCGGGAAAGTACTTGCATCACACGGCGGATTTCATCATCCCGCCCCGCTGGGGCTAAAATCTTAGAATAGCAATCAGTAATCAGTAAATCAAAGTTCCAGTGTGAATTGTGCCGAAAACCATCGCGAAACGGAGTGGAGCGATGCCCGGAGTCCCATAATTAGAGAAACGTTTCGGGCAGGTTTCTGGTTAATTCTCGACTGGGTTTGAGGATTTACAAGGTTATTTTACTCTTAATTCTGAAAGAGGTTCGGTCACTACAAGTTCTTGATTCGCCGCGAGGTTTTCCAATATCTGCACAACACCACTTTGCCAGTGGATCTGAAGTTTATCCACAACGGTTCGCTCTCCAAGCCCGAAGAGCAGCCTTGGATCATGGCTACTGAGATAACTGTATCCTCGGTGAACTTCACGCGTTTGGGATTCAGCACCGAGTGTCAATGTAACACGTGTGCCGATACTATCGCGATTGCTTCGGGTGCCGATCAGTTTGAGACGCAGCCAGTTGTTGGAAGTGCGGTTCTCATTTCGGAGGAGCGTCACCTTGTCATTCAACTGCGTGACAAAAAGGTCTGTGTCACCATCGTTGTCATAATCGCCGAAAAGGGTCCCGCGGCTGACAGCACGTTGACCCTCAAATCGCATCTCGATAAACGTGCCATCGTCTTGATTCCAGTAGAGCTGATTCGGTTGTTTGTATGAGAGGACATCTGTGGTCCGCTCAACATTTGGAAAAATATGTCCATTCGCGACAAAAATATCAAGGGATCCATTGTTATCAGGGTCGAAGAATCCGGTACCGAATCCTAAAAAGAGATAACTCTCTTCACCAAGCCGCGCTTTATAACTGACATCGGTGAAAGTGCCGTCTCCGTTATTCCGATAAAGGGTGTTTGTCTCGTAGGAAAAATTGGTGACGAAGAGATCAAGAAAACCATCGCCGTTATAATCCCCCGCGTCAACACCCATACCGGCTTGGGCTATGCCATCCGCGCTGTAGGCACAACCTGTGAGGATAGCGATTTCAGCGAACGTCCCATCGCCTTTGTTATAGAAGAGATAATTTGGCGTGTCATCGTTGGCGACGTAAATGTCGGGATTGCCATCGGCATCAAAATCTGCGGCAACAACACCTAATCCTTTGCCGAGAAACATTCCACCCGGATCCCGAATGTTGGCGGCATCTGTAGCATCGGTAAAGGTGCCATCGCCGTTGTTTCGGTAGAGTCTATCGGGTGCGCCTTCAAAGTGCTTTGGGTGACAGTAACCGCGAACCTTCTCGGTTGCCCCAAAAGCTGGACTCTCAAAACAGATAGGAGCGGAAGCATCTAACCTATAGTTGACGTAGTTAACAACGTAGAGATCGAGGTAGCCATCGCTGTCGTAATCGAAAAAAGTCGCGCTACTACTCCAACGGGTATCGCCTACATTTGCCTGAGTCGTAACATCGGTGAACGTCCCGTCGCCGTTGTTATGATAGAGCCGGTTCGTACCGAAATTGGTTACATAAATGTCCACGTAACCGTCATTGTCGTAATCCCCACACGCAACGCCGTGTCCATAACTCCCTTGATTGTCGACTTTAGCAGACTCAGTAACATCTGTGAAAGTGCCATCACCGTTATTTCGGAAAAGCACACTTGGCGCAGCACTATTGACGAGGTAAAGATCCAAGTAGCCATCGTTATTATAATCAAGGAACGCCCCACCAGCACCGAGTGTCTCCGGCAGATGAAACTCACCTGTTGCACCATTGGCGTGCGTAAAATGGATGCCGGCTATATCGGTAACATCTGTGAAATGGATAGAGGGTTCTATTGATAGTACGGGAAGCGAGATGAGGAGGAGTAACAGAATGAAACAGGTTATAATCGCAATCGGCTGACCACATTCTAAAACACGGCAGTGGTAAAACCTATCACGCTTCAAAGTGGTATTAAACGCGAGTGCCTCCATAAAGTGTGTACGCGCTTCTACAGATTTAACCGTCTGATGTTCGATACATCTCCGAGATTACTTCAAGAATGTCAGGTGCCTTGGCGAGATAGCCGACCTTTGCTTCTTCTTTAATATCGTTTGGAATACCGTGCAGTGCTTCTGCGACAGCACCGGCAATCGAACCAAGAGTATCGGAGTCTCCACCGAGAGATACAGCGTTACGCACGGCATCTTCATAATTTTCTGATTCCAAAGCACACGTAACCGCCTGTGGGACTGTGCCTTGGCACGTCATATCGAAAGCATAACTGGGACGGATGTCGTCCACCGTCCTTGTCAAATCGTAGCCGTATTCGGCAGCGATAACCTCGCGGATACTTGTAGGACTTTCGCCTCGGAAGGCGAGCCAGATGGCGTGAGTTGTCGCCCGAGCACCTCTTATGCCTTCAGGATGGTCATGGCTGATAACGGTCACTTTGTCAGCAGCGACGAGTGCTGCCCCCAAATCGTCTCGGTTCAGAAATGCCGCGGGTGAAACGCGCATCGCCGCGCCGTTACGGAAAGTGCAGTTGGGTGCATCCGCCTCGGAATAGATCCAGTTTTTAAATATTTGGCTGAAACCGCACTTCGGATACCGTTTCCCCCACTTCCGCATCGTCCCCGCTGCCGGGAGATTGTGTAAGAGAGTATCAGCGACAGCAGTCGTGCAAACCGAATCATCTGTGAAACGGCAGTCCTCACCGAAAAAAGGGAAATCTTTGGTTTTAATCCGGCGATCTTTAGGCTCATAGATCGAACCGACAATATCCCCGATAATTGCCCCTAACATATTCTGTCCTTTGCGTTGCGAATAACCAAACCGAACCTCCTTTTTTATATTTGGAGGTTAAAATTTTTGAGACAGAAGTATCTGTGCCTTAAACTTCTGTTACACAATATACCTTCAATTATTATCAAAAATATCCAAAATTTTGTCAAATTAAAAACAAAAAATAGAAATTAAAATAACGTGAGTTCGATAAAAAATCTGATAAAATCCTTTTTTTCAGGTGATGTAACGTTTCGCCTAAAAATTGTGTCTTTAATAACGTGAGTTCGACTTAAAGATTTAGAGAAATTCGACACGACGTATTACATCTATCGCCGATTTGATGACAGATATACTCCCGCAGTATGCGTTTTGGTGTTGTGTCTCACTTTCGTTTGAACCTACATGATGAAGCAATTTCTTATGTCGAACCCACGTTAAAAATGTGAGTTTGATAATTAAAAATCTGAATATGGTTTCCGTAGGTTGGGTTGAGCGGTAAACCCCTTGCGTTTATACAGGAAATTACGCCTTTCTGCGAATCGTTGATAGAGAGTGATATAGCGAAACCCAACAGACGCATCGTGTTGGAAGTAAAAAGCGTTGGGTTTCACTCGTTCTTTAGTGGCTTCAGGTTTCCTACTGAACTTGATCGGTGTCTTTTCTATCCACGTTTTACTTGATTCCCGTTCAACCTGGGGGAAACACCCAAGCAAAAACACCTACAAGACTTTTTATCAAGCTCACGTTTAAAACAACAATAATAAAAGATGTTGACCTTAACCCATATCTTAAGTTATCTTATGTTAAAAGAACTCATTAAAATCCCATCCACTTTTAGTGTTGAAACAGAGTACTGATGAAGTGTACCCTCAGTAGAAAAGGAGATAAACCTGAATGCAATTAGCCAAGACACAACACATTTTCGTTTGCACGCTCGTACTTTGCGCGGTTCTTTTTTTAACACCGTTTTCAACCTCCGCACAAACCGTTAACATCCCCGACGCAAACCTGCGTGCCGCAATTGCGGAAGCACTCGGTAAAGCACCAAACGCCCGAGTTACAGTGACTGAGATGCAGAGGTTAACCCGCCTTAATGCAAGTGGCAGAAGCATCAGCAATTTGACAGGACTTGAAGCCTCAAGCAATTTAGAAGATCTCAGGCTTAACCACAATTTGATATCCGACATATCACCCCTCGCGGGGTTGATTAGGCTGCGCGTCATAGAATTGGGAGATAATGCAATATCTGATATATCACCGATTAAAGGTTTAATCAACTTAGATGGGTTACATATTCCGCATAACTTGATATCCGATCTATCCCCACTCAGAGATCTTATCAACCTAAGAGGGACAAATCTCGGTCATAACGCTATAGACGATTTATCCCCCCTCGCGGGTTTAATAAAACTCGAATGGATAGCACTGACCGAGAATCCGCTGGCAGATCTGTCTCCCCTCGCGGGATTAATCAATCTGCAGAATTATCACTCTTGGGGCACTCCCATAATAAACCTTTCCGCCTTGGCAGATTTACCGAAGCTGAGACAGATAAATGTTTGCGGCGGCGAAATATCAGATATCTCCCCTTTGGCGCGTGCAACAAGTTTGAAAGAATTATATCTTGTTGGCAACGAAATCTCAGACCTCTCAGCGTTGACGGGCTTAACTGGCTTGACCCGCCTAAGTCTTAAACATAATGAAGTATCCGATCTATCGCCTCTTGAAGGGTTAAGCAACCTGACATGGGTAGAACTGGGCGATAACACAATATCGGAAGTATCCCCGCTTGCGCAACTAAATAACTTGACATGGTTAGACCTTAATGAGAATGTGATAACAGACGTATCCTCGCTTGCATCTTTGCCCAACTTGACATGGATGGGGCTCAACGACAATGCAATAGCAGATGTATCGAGTTTTGAAAGATTTTCCGAGAAGACATCTATCTCGCACTCGAATTTCATTAACTCCGCTTTCCCGCAAGCCGGTCCAAAAATAGAAGGACCGTGGTTATGGGTGATCGTCCCAGGATCACGTCTTGACCACACAGATTTGTTAGCAAAAGCGAGTGGTGGTGCCGCAACGGAGGTGAAAGTCGCCACCTTTGGGGCAACTGAGGGGAAGCCTGTCGGAGACGGTAAGTGGCGGGCTCACCGACTCTCCCCTACGGGTGGGGATAACCTCAACGAAATGACAGATGCCCTCGGCTGGGGAGCAGGTTCTGAGATATATGACCATGTCGTCTACGGCTCTGTCACGTTGAATTCTCCGCGCAAGCAGGATACAATAATGCTCGTCGGGAGCGATGATGAGGTAAAAGTCTGGCTCAACGGTGAATTGGTTCACTATAACCCTGTGCTTCGCGGTGCCGGCGATTACCAAGATGCGTTTCCTGTCACGCTGAAGCAGGGACCAAACGTGTTATTGGTCGCTGTTGACAATCGGGGGCATGGGGCCTTTAGCGGTTTTTTCGGTTTCGCACAAGATACGGACTATACGATTAACCCACCCGAGAGAAAAATTGTAATAAAAACACCCGCATGGGATGTGAATAGAGATGGACAGACAAACATTCTGGATTTGATTCTGGTAGGACAAGACCTCGGGAAGCCCAGACCGACGAACGCGCGAACTGATGTAAACAAAGATGGGAGGCGTAATATCTCAGACCTCGTCCTTGTTGCACAGCATCTCGGTGAACTCAGTGGGATTTCTGCGGCACCTTCTGCTCTTGCAATAGGCGATATGAGATTAGATCCAGCGATGATACAGGGATGGATAGCACAGGCACAGATTGAAGATGATGGTTCGCTGGCATTTCAACAAGGTATCGCCAATCTCGAACGCCTTTTAGCGTTGATGACTCCGCGTGAAACACAATTGCTTGCCAACTACCCAAACCCGTTCAATCCAGAGACGTGGATACCGTATCAGCTGTCCGAACCCGCCGAAGTCACATTGCGTATCTATGGGGTGAGTGGCACTTTGGTTCGGACGTTGAATCTCGGACATCAGTCCGCAGGACTTTATCGGTCTCGGAGTCGTGCGGTGTATTGGGATGGCAAAAATGAACTCAGTGAACCGGTGGCGAGTGGCATCTATTTCTATACACTCACCACTGGCGATTTCACGGCAACGCGAAAAATGTTGATAATGAAGTAAGGAAGTGCAGCCCAAAGACATCGCGAACATAGTTCGTTCCTACAAGAAGAGGAAGAAAAATACATGAAGAATTTCACCAAAATTAGCCTCCTATTAACTTTTATCTTGGGACATCAAACCGCTGAGGCACAGCAGAACCTCGCACAAGAGGCGTATCTTATCTTTGAACGAAGTTGTCTTGGCTGCCATGGACCCCACGGACCCTTCACCGAAGAACTCGTCATTGAATCGGCATCACAGTTGGTTGATACTGGGGCAGTTGTTCCGGGAAAACTACCTATTGAATCCGAACTCTATAGGCGCCTGCGTGAAAACGATCCGGCAAAACGGATGCCACTGGGTCAACCGCGACTTTCAGCCGCAGCCATTGGCACCATCGGTAAATGGATTCAAGTAGGTGCGCCGAGTTGGGAAGTCCAACGGGATGTTAACTTCATTACAATGAATGCTATGCTGAGTGCCATTCAGAATCACCTGAAAAATCTCGAACGGCGTAACCGTCCCTACGCACGCTATTTTACGACGACCCACCTCTATAATGCGGGTGAAAGTCAAGAGGCACTCAATGCCTACGAGATTGCGCTTTCAAAACTGGTAAACAGTCTGTCTTGGGGATCGCAAATCATCAAGCCAATTCCCATTGACCGAAGAAAAACTATTTTCTATATCGACCTTCGACGCTACGATTGGGATGTCGAAAATGATGCGTGGACCCAGATTGAACAGAAATATCCCTATAGCATTGAGTTTGATTCGGAAACACAGGCAGGACTATTTTCAAAGCTGACGTTCCTGCGTCAAGAGATGGATTGTGATGTGCCGTTCGTGCATGTTGACTGGTTCCTTGCGACTGCCTCACTACCACCGCTCTACCATGACATTCTGGCTCTCCCAGAAACCGATCGTGAACTGGAGAGAAAACTGGGTATAGATGTCGCAAGAAATCTCCAAAGTGCGGCGGGGATTCGCGTCTGGCGTGCAGGTCTCAACGATTCGCGTGTTTCAGAAAACAATCGGGTTGTCGAACGCCACAGATTTCAACATGGTGCGTATTGGAAAAGCTACGATTTTGCTGGGAATCTGGGTGTGCAGAACATCATTGAACATCCACTGACGTTTAGGCACGACGGGGGTGAGGTTATATTCAATCTCCCCAACGGTTTACAGGCATACTATATCTCCGATGCCTCGGGTAACCGCATTGATGAGGCACCGACAAGGATTGTTTCTAACCCCGGAGAGAGAGATGGGGTTGTTCGGAACGGCATCTCATGTATTGGTTGTCACACGGAAGGGATGAAGACGTTTGAAGATGACGTGCGTGCGGTTGTTATGAAGGCACCAGACGGAGCTGCGAAAGTGCTGGCATTGAGTCTATATGTAAAGCAATCGGAGATGGATGCGCGTGTGGACAAGGATACAGCGCGATACAGACGTGCGCTTGAAGCCACGGGAGGAGTATTTGGTGGTATAGAACCTGTGTATCGATTCTATAATGCGTTTGAAAATCCGGTGGATGCGGCGCATGCTGCTGCTGCCGTGGGTTTAGAGACGGAGGCATTCATTGCGAAGATTCGTGCAAAGCCGAGTTTACAACGTCTGGGCTTACGGACGCTTGAGAGTGAGAGTGGTAACGTGAAACGAGATGCGTGGACAGCTAACTTTGCTGAAGTGATTTCTGCGCTGAACTCCCCGGACGACATCGTAAGACCGCCAAAGCCTGTAGATGACCTGAGACCTGGCGATCTGGTTTCCATCCCGGACGTAAATCTTCGCGTTGCGGTTGAAGCGGCACTCGGCAAACCTGCTGGCACTTTGATTACAGCGGCAGATATGGCAAGGCTGGAGCGTCTTGAAGCAGATGAGGCTAACATTGGTAATTTGACAGGACTTGAGGCGGCAACGAGACTGGAGCGGATAGAGTTTCGTCATAATGCGATATCGGATCTCTCCCCGTTGGCGGGATTAACGCAGCTGAATAACATCAAGTTGCGGGGGAATAGAATCACTGACGTGTCCCCGCTCGCGGGTCTAATCAACGTGGACTGGTTGGGGCTTGAGGAGAATTCGATAACCGATCTATCGCCACTGAGAAGGCTAATCAAATTGAATGGGATAGGGATCTCAGGCAATCCCGTATCGAATGTGTCGCCGCTTGCGAGTCTGACCAGTTTGGAAGGCATAGCCGCTTGGAACACTCGCATCTCAAGCTTCTCCTCCTTGGCAAAGTTACCGAGACTGCGATGGATAGAATTTGGTAACGATAGGTCTGTATCAAAGATTCCGTCCCTAAAGGGATTAAAAACACTGAGACGACTGGATATTGGTGACTGCAATATTAAAGATCTTTCCCCATTGGTGGAATTAACACAGCTGCAATGGCTCACACTGGTGAATAACGTGATATCGGATGTGTCGCCACTGAGAAACCTAAAAAACTTGGAACATCTGAACCTTGATGCCAACCTCATATCCGATGTCTCACCGCTTGCGAAGTTAACAAAGTTGAAAGAGTTATATCTTGAAAACAACGTCATATCGAACGTATCGCCCCTTGCGGGGCTGAAAAACTTGGAACGCCTTGACCTTCGCAACAATGCGATATCCAACTTTTCACCTTTAGATGGATTGCCTGAAGAGACTCTTGTCCGAACGGTCGGTAATTCGGGTTCTTTCGTAAGAGGGGCGAGGAAAATAGTGGGACCCTGGCTATGGATGATTGCACCTACAGGTGGAAGGTCCGGTGCAGATGCCGCTCGTTCTCGGATAGATTTCCTTACACAAATGAGTGGAGGTGCTGTAACAGAATTGAAGATGGCAACTCAGGGAGCGACAGCAGGAAACCCCGTTGGGAATAAAGTCTGGACAGCCGGGACTCTTTCTGCTGAAGGTGGCGATAACATCAATGACATGGTGAATGCCACTGGATTGGGATCAGGCGATGTAAATCATCATGTTGCTTACGGTTCGGTTAGTTTGAATTCGCCCCGGGAGCAAAAAACAAAAATGCTTGTCGGTAGCGATGATGCTGTCAAGGTTTGGCTCAATGGCAGTTTGGTGCACAACAATCCTGTGGACCGAGGAGCCAACGATTTCCAGGATCAGTTTTCCGTTACTTTGAAAAAGGGAACGAATATCTTGCTGATTGCTGTTTACGAAGCGCGGGGAGGTTGGAGCGGCTTTTTTGGGTTTGAAACTGGTACAGAATATACAATATTATCCCCCAGTGAGCGATTCTCCTTGTCTATAGGAACAACGCAAGTTGCAGTCGGTGATACCTTCACCCTCCGTCTCAGCGCAGACAATATGACCGACTTAGCGGGTTGGCAAGCTGATATTATATTTGACCCGGATATCCTTAAAGCAAACAACGTGAGCGAAGGCAACTTCCTGAAACAGAAAGGTGGGCGCACCCACTTCCGGAAAGGAACGATTAATAATCAAAAGGGTAAAATTGCCGGTTTAAGCTCAACACGAATCTCCCAAGGTGGAGTAGATGGTGAAGGTAGGTTGTTGTCGGTTACATTCACGGCAAAGGCTGCTGGGAAGACTCGAGTGTCACTGCGTGAGTTTCATGCGGGTTCCAGTGCTGGTAAGACTATTTCGTCTCGTTCTCCTGATACCGTCATTACTGTCGGAGCACAATCTACCTCTGATGTGAGTGATGTTGGGTTTGTCCTTTCCACGGATGCAACGCCTGTCCGTTCTGGCGGTTCCTTTACTCTTCGTCTCAGTGCGGAAGATATTGTCGATTTAGCAGGGTGGCAAACCGATATTACGTTTGATCCTGCTGTGCTTGAAGCGGTTGAGGTAAACGAGGGCGATTTTCTGAAAAAAGGAGGCGAAAGCACCTTCTTTTTGAGAGGCACAATTGATAATAAAGCGGGTAAAATCACCACACTCAGTTCCGCGCGACTCAGCGGCGGTGTCAATGGCACAGGCGCGCTGTTATCAGTCACATTCACAGCGAAGGCTGTCGGAGAAACCCGAGTAGCATTTAGCAACTTCCAGGCCGGTAACAGGAAGATTGAGGTAATCGCTTCAAACACTCCTGAAATTATCATTACTGTTGAAGACAGCGCATTTCCCGCTTGGGATGTGAATCAGGATGGTCAGGTAAATGTTTTAGATTTAATTCAGGTCGCGCAACACTTGGGCTCCACTGTGCCTGCCAACCACGAGGCTGACGTAAATGGTGATCGCACCGTCAGTATTTTGGACCTAATTGCTGTAGCACAGCACTTAGGGGAATCAAATGCGTCAGCAGCACCTTCTGGTTTTGCCATAGATGGTTTGGAAGTAGACTCGACAGCGATTCAGACATGGATAGCACAGGCGCAGATTGAAAATGATGGCTCCATCGCCTTCCGACAAGGGATTGCAAACCTTGAACAGCTTTTAGTTTTGTTCGTTCCAGAGGAAACGGCTTTACTTCACAACTATCCGAATCCGTTCAACCCCGAGACATGGATACCGTATCAACTCGCTAAACCCGCGGATGTCACGATACGTATCTATGCTGCGAGTGGCGCACTGGTTCGGACGTTAGCACTCGGACATCAGGCTGCGGGCATCTATCAGTACCGGAGCCGTGCGACGTACTGGGATGGAAAAAATGAAGTGGGTGAGTCAGTTGCAAGCGGTATCTATTTTTACACACTCACCGCAGGCGATTTCACGGCTACGAGAAAGATGTTGATAATGAAGTAAAGAAGGGTTGTTAGTCTTACCCAGCTTGAACGTCAAAACTCATTAGGTTAGATGTAGGCGTGGAAAAGATTTGACTTCTGATTGATTTCGGGATATACTTGATGTAATCCTTTGGATAGGAGAGGAATCGCTTACGACGTTGCAAGTGTCCTATCCACCCTATTGCTTGGGCAGGAACGGCTACCTTAAAATCCGTTCTACCCCAAATCAGACATAAAAGTTATCGGAGGTTATGACCCTCAAGATGAAACCCGAGCACGTAATAAACCAAGATCCTGAGATTCATGGGGGGACACCGGTGTTTGCGGGCACCCGTGTTCCTGTAAAGGCACTCATTGATCATTTAAAAGCCGGGGAGAGTCTTGACTATTTTCTTGAAGGGTTCCCTTCGGTGTCTCGGAAACAGGCAGTCGCCTTTTTAGAACTCGCGTTGACCCGAGCTATCCGATCACACCCGCGATAAGAGGCGTTACGGTTGAGGGATGTTCTGCCCGCGGGCATGAATGCGTCTCCCTACGGTGTTCTAAGGATCCCAACCCTCCAACACCCCCGGAGATTCAAAACTACATGCGCGTTCTCCTCGATGAAAACTTAGACTGGCGATTGGTACGATATTTTGACGCGGATTTTCAAGTCACGACGGTTTCTCGGCAAGGGTGGAAAGGCATGCGAAATGGCGAACTCCTCCTCTTTTTCTCTTGGTTGAGTATCCACGCACCCTATCCATCCTTACTTGTGAAACGTAGCATCTAGGAAGTGTGCTAACAGCAAAAAAGGAGATAAACCGGAATGCCATCATTCAAAATACAACACATTTTCATTTACACGTTCATGCTCTGCGCGCTACTTTTCTCAGCACCTCTTTCAATATCAGCACAAACCGTTAACATTCCCGATGCGAACCTGCGTGCTGTGATCGCGGAAGCACTCGGCAAAGCACCGGGGACACGAATTACAAGGGATGAAATGGCAACGCTAACGCGCTTTGAAGCGCATGATGCCAATATCAGGAATTTGACAGGACTTGAGTTTGCGACAAAACTGGAAGAGATAAGGTGCAATAATAATTCGATTGCCGACCTATCATCCCTCGCTGGATTGACAAAACTGCACGTCATAGAGTTGAGACACAACGCTATAAAGAACTTATCACCAGTTAAAAAATTACTCAACTTGGGATGGCTAATTGTCCCCTATAATTTGATATCCGATATATCGCCACTCAAAGGGTTAATCAATTTGGAAGGGTTGGATATCGGAGGCAATATTATATCCGATTTCTCGCCACTCGCTGGTTTAATAAAACTCGAAAGGATTTGGATGGGCGAGAATCCACGGGCAGACCTGGCACCCTTCTCTGGATTAACAAGCCTAAGAGGCATCCAGACTTGGGGCACCCGTATTGTCTCAGGACTCTCTTCCTTAGCGAAATTACCAAAATTGCAAGTTATAGATATTTGTGGCGGCGAAATATCGGATATTTCCCCTTTAGCGAATTTAACAGGTTTGAAGGAACTCTACTTGGTCGGTAATGAGATATCGGACGTATCACCCCTGGCGGGGTTAAGTGGTTTGACCCGTTTGAATCTTGCAGAGAATGAGATATCGGACGTATCGCCACTCGCCGGGTTAACCAACTTGACATGGTTAGGACTCAACCACAATACAGTATCGGATCTATCGCCTTTAGAAGGATTATCTATCCCTATCGTTCACCACAACACCCGTGCATTCCCACCCGGCGGTCCGAAAATAGAGGGACCTTGGTTGTGGGTACTGGTTCCAGGAGACCGTGTCGGCAACACAGATTGGCTCACACAAGCAAGTAACGGGGTATCAACAGAACAGAAAGTTGCCACTGCCGGTGCCTCGGAGGGAAAACAGGTCGGAAAAAATGAATGGACCGCCGACAACATTGCCCCTGTCGGGCATAATAACATCGGTGAAATGCTGAAACGCCAAGGTGTCGGAAACAATGGAATCATCTACGGTTCTGCTACCTTGGAGTCACCTCAGGAACAGGAAACAAGGATGTTCATTGCTCATCGTGATGGAGTCAAAGTATGGCTTAACGGCGAACTCATTCACCAAAAACCTGATGGGCATTGGAGTGAAGGTTACCACAAGTTTTTTCCTGTCACTCTAAATGCGGGTACAAATGTTTTGTTAGTCGCGCTTGACAACCGTCACGCTAACGAGTGGAAAGGGTTTTTTGGATTTGACGTTGACACTGAATACACAGTGAACCGACCAATTTCCCGAACTGCCTCAAAAACTCCAGCTTATGATGTGAACAAAGATGGACAAATCAGCATCCTGGATCTGATTCTGGTAGGACAAGACTTCGGAAAGTCCAGATCCACGAACGCGCGAACTGATGTAAACAAAGATGGAAAGCGTAATATTTCAGACCTCATTCTTGTAGCACGACACCTTGGCGAAATAACGGGAATTCCGGGTGCACCTTCTGCGCTTGCAATAAGTAGTATGGGATTAGACCCACCGATGATACGAGGATGGATAGCACAAGCACACGTTGAAAACGATGGCTCGCTTGCATTTCAACAGGGGATTGCCAATCTCCAACGACTTTTAGCGATGTCAATTCCTGAAAAGACGGCGTTGCTGACGAATTATCCGAATCCGTTCAACCCAGAGACATGGATACCGTATCAGCTGTCCGAACCCGCTGAAGTCACATTGCGTATTTACGCGGTGAGTGGGGTCTTGGTTCGGACACTGAATTTGGGACATCAGTTAGCAGGACTGTATCATCAACAGAGTCGAGCGGCATATTGGGATGGCAAAAATGAACTCGGTGAACCCGTGGCAAGTGGTATCTATTTCTATACACTCACAGCGGACGATTTCACCGCCACACGCAAGATGTTAATAAGGAAGTAAAGGCACGAAAGTCAAATGACCTTCTCGAGGGATAACCAGATGGCATTCACCGATTTTAATTCAATTGCCCAAGTTCAGGAAGTCTTCAACATTAAATACACCGAAGCGGATTATATTGACTACGAGAATGTTGAACCTTCCGTGGCATTCTTGGAGGAGTTTGAATTCAGTCAGCGTCATATTGACATGTTCTCGTCAGAAGCGGCACGCTGTGAAAATGTAATCTATCCGATTCTCAGAGACGTGTACAAAAACTATGTGGAATGGTTCGCACTGTGGAGTCATCAATCAATTTCTTACGGTGCAGAGCTCAGTGGGACACCTGACTACCTGATCTCAACAAAATCGGCGTTGGGGAAAACGGTGCCAGGGATTCCAATCATCATCGTTGTAGAAGCGAAACGGAACGATTTTGTCAAGGGATGGGGGCAGTGTCTGGCTGAGTTGGTTGCTGCGCAAAAAATAAATGATGACACCCAAAGCCCGATCTATGGGATTGTAACAGACGGAGAACTCTGGCAATTCGGCAAATTAGTTGAAAATCTCTTCACGCGAAACACGACTGTCCTCGCAATAAGCGACTTAAAAAAGGTGTTCGGCGCGATCGGGTATCTGATGCGTGCAAGTTTACCGAGCACACAATAGATCCGGAGACCACCAGCAGTTTTCAGCAAACATCTGCTAACTGGAGATGGATATATGAAAGTATGGAATAATTTTATCACAATCAGTTTTCTATTAACGTTTATCCTGGGATATCAAACCGCTGAGGCACAGCAGAATCTCGCACAAGAGGCGTACCTTATCTTTGAACAAAGTTGCTTTGATTGCCACGGACCGCACGGATCCTTTACCGAACAACTCGTCATTGAATCGGCATCACAGTTGGTTGCTACCGGGGCAGTTGTTCCGGGAAAACTACCTATTGAATCCGAACTCTATAGGCGGCTGCGTGAAAACGATCCGGCAAAACGGATGCCACAGGGTCAACCGCGACTTTCAGCCGCAGCAATTGTGACCATCGGTAATTGGATTCAAGCAGGCGCGCCAAGTTGGGAAGTCCAGCGTGATGTTAACTTCATTACCATGGGTGCAATGCTCGACACTATCAAGAAGCATGTCCAATCACTACCGAAGTTTCATCGTCCCTTCGCACGCTATTTTACGACGACCCATCTCTATAACGCTGGTGAAAGTCAAGAAACGCTTCGCGCCTATCAGCTGGCGCTTTCAAAGCTGGTAAACAGTCTATCTTGGGGATCGCAAATCGTCAAACCAGAACCCATTGACCCGAGAAAAACTATTTTTTATATCGACCTGAGGCGCTACGATTGGGATGTCGGAAATGATGCGTGGACCCAGATTGAACAGGAATATCCCTATAGCATTGAGTTTGATTCGGAGACACAGGCAGGTCTACGTGCGAAACTGACCTCTCTACGTCAAGAGATGGATTGTGAGGTGCCGTTCGTGCATGTTGACTGGTTCCTCGCAACTGCCTCACTACCGCCGCTCTACCATGACATTCTGGCTCTCCCAGAAACCGATCGTGAACTGGAGAGAAAACTGGGTATAGATGTCGCAAGAAATCTCCAAAGGGATGCGGGAGTGCGTGTCTGGCGTGCGGGTCTCAACGATTCGGGTGTCTCAAAAAACAATCGAGTTGTCGAACGCCACAAATCTCAATACGGTGCGTATTGGAAAAGCTACGATTTTGCGGGAAGTGGGGGTGTGCGGAATATCTTCACCTATCCACTCACATTTAGGCACGACGGGGGTGAGATCGTGTTCAATCTCCCCAACGGGTTGCAGGCATACTACATCTCCGATGCCTCAGGTAGCCGCATTAATGAGGCACCGACAAGGATCGTTTCTAATCCTGAAGAGAGAGACGGCATCGTGCGGAACGGCATCTCTTGTATCGGTTGTCACACAGAAGGGATGAAGAAATTTGAAGATGGGGTACGTGAGGTTATCACGAAGGCACCAGACGGAGCTGCCAAAGTGCAAGCATTGCGCCTGTATGTAAAACAATCAGAGATGGAAGGTTATGTGCGTGAGGATATAGAGCGTTACAGACGAGCCCTTGAAGCCACAGGGGGTGTGTTTGGTGGGATTGAACCGGTGTATCGCTTCTATAAGGCGTTTGAAGGTCCCGTGGATGCAGCACATGCTGCCGCCGCCGTTGGTTTAGAAACGGAGGCACTGCTCAAAAAGATTCGTGAAAAGCCGAGTTTGCAACATCTGGGCTTGCGGACACTCGAAAGTGAGAACGGTAACGTGAAACGAGATGCGTGGACATCTAACTTTGCTGATGTGGTTTCTGCGCTGAACTCTCCGGACGACCTCAGACAGCAACGAGTCGTGCCTGACCCGAGTCTGAGTGATTTGGTTTCCATTCCCGACGTAAACCTCCGCGCTGCGGTTGAAGCGGCACTTGGCAAATCTCCGGGTGATTTGATTACGGTAGCGGATATGGCGGAGCTGAAGCACCTTGTTGCAGATGAGGCTGGCATTCGTAATTTGACAGGACTTGAGGCAGCAACGAGGCTGGAGCAGGTAGAACTTCGCCATAATGCAATATCCGATTTATCTCCACTGGCGAACTTAACCCGACTGAATAACATCAAACTGCGAGGAAACAGAATCACTGACGTGTCTCCACTTGCGGGTTTAATCAACGTGGGCTGGTTGGGGCTTGAGGAGAACGAGATAACCAATTTATCGCCACTGAAAGGCTTAAGAAAATTGAATGGAATAGGAATTGAGGGAAACCCGGTGTCCGATGTGTCGCCACTTGCGAGTCTGACCAGTTTGGAAGGTATAAGGGCTTGGAACACGTCCATCTCAGATTTCTCTCCTTTGGCAGAGTCACAAGGACTTCGATGGTTAGAATTTAGTGGCAATAGGTCAATGTCAAAACTCACGTCTCTGAGGGGTTTGAAAACACTGAGACGATTGGAAATCAACCATTGCGGTATCTCGGATATATCAGGGTTGGCGCAATTGACGCAACTCCAATCACTGACACTACACGATAATTTGATAGCCGATGTGTCACCGTTGAAGAATTTAAAAGGGTTGACCCATCTAAATCTGAGTGACAATGTCATCTCGGATGTATCACCCCTTTCAGGACTCAGTAAATTGGGAACGTTAATCCTTCAGAATAATGTAATAGCCGATATCTCGCCCTTAGAAAAGTTGCCCGATAAAATATCTATCTCCTTGTCTAACAATCCGGGATTTCCACGCGGCGGTCCGAAAATAACAGGCCCGTGGTTATGGGTCCTGATACCGGGAGCACAGTTTGACACTTTCCGTAACACAGATTTGCTTGCACGGGCAAGTGGTGGTGATGTAACGGAACGCGAAATTGCTACCAATGGTACTAGGGAAGGGAAATCTCTTGGTGACAGGGTCTGGATATCCCACAAAATCTCCCCAGATGAGAATAACATGATCAAACTGCTAACTGATCTTGGCATACCAAGGGGCAATGGTGAGGATGTGATATACGGTTCACTTACCTTGTATTCACCGCGTGAGCAAAACACAAACATGTTTGCTGGAAGTGATAATAATCACAAAATTTGGCTCAATGGAGCATTAGTTAAGGAGAAACTCGGTGAAGGGTGGGCACATGATTATGAACAGTTCTTCCCAGTTACGCTTAAACAGGGAAAGAATGTGTTGTTAGTTGCTATTCATTGTTGGGGCGGCGGATGGGCCGGCCATTTCGGGTTCGCACCTGATGCCGAATATACGGTGTTGTCCCCTGATGAGAGATTCTCCTTATTCACGCAAGCAGCACAAGTCGGGGTTGGCGATACGTTCACCCTCCATCTCAGCACAGACAATATGACCGACTTAGCAGGATGGCAAGCGGATATTACGTTTGATCCGAATGTGCTAAAAGCAGACAGAGTCAACGAAGGTAACTTTTTGAAGCAAAAAGGTGGGCGTACCCACTTTCGGAAAGGCACGATTAATAATCAAAAAGGTAGAATCAACAGTCTAAGTTCAACGCGGATCTCTGAAGGTGGGGCAGACGGTGAAGGAACGTTGTTGTCGGTCACATTCACGACGAAGGCTGTCGGAGAAAGCCGAGTAGCACTGCGTAGGTTTCATGCGGGTTCCAGTGCTGGCGAGGTAATTCCGTCTCCTTCTCCTGATATAACCATCACTGTGGGAACTCCGTCCGCCTCGGATGTGAGTGATGTCGGGTTTTCCTTTTCCACGGATGCAACGCCTGTCCGTTCTGGCGACTCCTTTACCCTTCGCCTCAGTGCAGAAAAGGTTACCGATTTAGCAGGATGGCAAACTGATATTACCTTTGACCCGAATGCACTTGAAGCGGTTGAGGTGAGCGAGGGCAATTTTCTGAAGGCGGAGGGTGTAGGCACCTTCTTTTTGAGAGGCACAATTGATAACACAGCGGGTAAAATCACCAAACTAAGTTCCGCGCGGCTCAGCGGTGGTGTCAATGGCACAGGCACACTGCTATCGGTCACATTTACGGCAAAGGCTGTCGGAGAAACACGGGTAACACTTAGTAACCTCTATGCTGGGGACAGCAGCACCGAGGCAATCCCTTTAGACATTCCCGAAATTGTCATCGCTGTCGAAGACCGTGCGTTCCCCGCTTGGGATGCAAATCGAGACGGTCAAGTGAACGTTCTGGATTTAATTGTGGTGGCACAACACTTGGGTGCCGCTGTGTCTGCCAACCAAAGAGCTGACGTAAACGGCGATGGAACTATTAACATTTTAGACCTGATCGCTGTGGCGCAACATTTGGGTGAGTCAACCGAGAGGGCTGCACCTTCCAGTGCTGCTATAGACAGCCTAGAATTAGATCCAGCGACGATTCAGACGTGGATAGCACAGGCGCAGATTGAAAATGACGGCTCCATCGCCTTCCGACAAGGGATCGCAAACCTTGAGCAGCTTTTAGCTTTGTTCGTTCCAGAGGAAACGGCTTTACTTCACAACTATCCGAATCCGTTCAACCCCGAGACATGGATACCGTATCAACTCGCTAAACCCGCGGATGTCACGATACGTATCTATGCTGCGAGTGGCGTACTGGTTCGGACGTTAGCACTCGGACATCAGGCTGCGGGCATCTATCAGTACCGGAGCCGTGCGGCGTATTGGGATGGAAGAAATGAAGTGGGTGAGTCAGTCGCAAGCGGTATCTATTTTTACACACTCACCGCAGGCGATTTCACGGCTACGAGAAAGATGTTGATACGGAAATAGTACACCTTTTTCTAATTGGAACTATAGTAACCGAGAAAAGCGATGTCTCGTAAGCCCCGGAAAAGCCGTCGCCGAACTTTGAAACGGCTCTTTGCCCAACCTTCTATATATCTCACTGCATCACGCGGGACGAGTTGTGTAAAACGGCACGGCTTCCCGATGAAAAGAGGTGGACCCCATTGGAATAAATAAAGTCCAAAACGGAGTTGCCTTCGCAAAGTTTTGGGCAGTTGTCGAGCAAAGGTATCAATCACAATAACTGGTGTATCCAATGCGGTATTGCCTGAAACTCCCACCATATACGCGCATACGGATTTCAGAATATCGTGCTCAACCTCGGTGAAAAAATAGGTAGCTTTTGGGGTCCTTCTAAACATCGGGTTGCTTACTCAATTGTGATAAGGATTCGCATAGTTCTCGTGCCTCTACCACCGGTTCCGCTTCGCATGGACGAATTTCCAACACCTTCAAAACATCCGACGGGAGATGCTCAAAGAGGTCGTCCCACTCCAGGTCCCCGGTTCCGGGTGGATGATACGCCTCAAGCCCTTGCAGATCGTGCAGATTCACGCCGACGAGGTGTTCTGCATAATGCTCAACCCATCTATCTGCCCAGCACACACCAAGTTTTTCCTGTAGCGCGGCATGTCCTATGTCGTGCCAATAACGCATCGGACTGCCGTAAAACTCCTCAAAGAACAGCCCAATCTCATCGAAATTCGGAATTTGGTAGTAGTGTGGACGATTCTCAATGGCAATACAAAGCTCCATTTTCAAGGCACACTCATTGAGTTCATCAAGGCTCCGTAACACCGCGTCTCGGTGTTTCGTTTCCTTACGCTTTCGCCACTCTGTGGCTTCGGTCACTTTTTGATCGAAGGCTTCAAACTCGCGCTCGCCATAATTGTACAGGTCTCTCATCAAATAGGACCTGTCGTAGGTGTCAACTTCGCCGAGGTGAAGGACTACAATTGGTACCTCCAATTCAACAGCGAGTTCCATTGTTTGGACAGTGCGGCGGACAGCCTCCGTCCGTTCGTCTGTATTGAGACTCGAAAGTAAAATCTTGTCCTGCTCCGCTTCTACTTGCGATGTTCCGGGAAGGATAGGACAGAAGTTGTGGATCGAACAGGGTGGGTTTTCGCCGAGATATGGCTTGAGTTGCTCTACCTGATCCGGTGTGAGATGCCTGCTGAGTTCGAGCGTTTCAAAGCCAAGGTTTTTGAGTTCATCGAACAGGGCAGCACCGTCCTGTTGTTTCAAAGCGTTCCACATTGTTGAAATTGCTAACATTCTTTTTTAATGTTCCTTGCGATTCGTTGACGGAAGTCGTAGTAGGAACGTTCTACTCCGTATATCCAGCCCGGCCCGTTGGTTGGGCTTACGCGCTCTGATCAAAATCTGATTCATATTCCTTGCGGTTCGTTGAGGGAGTCGTGGCGGGAACGCTCCGCCATCGATAGATGTTTTTAACTACTGTACAATAACTTTTCGTCCCTGAATCTTCAGTCTACCCTGCGCGTACCATTTAATAACTTCAGGGTAGAGTTTATGCTCCTCAACCTGAATCCGGTTGTGTAAACTCTCCTCGTCGTCCGTATCCAAAACAGGGACAGCCGACTGTGCAATAATGGGACCCGAATCTATACCCTCATCGACAAAATGAACGGTGATGCCCGCGATCTTCACACCGTATGCCAATGTATCAGCGACAGGATGTGCGCCCGGAAATGCCGGTAAAAGCGTTGGATGGACGTTGATAATCCGGTTCCGGTACTTCCGCACGAAGGGGGATTGAAACAACTTCATAAAGCCCGCAAGTACTATCAATTCAACAGCATAGTGTTCGATGATCCTCGAAATTTCTGCGTCAAAATCCTGACGGCTGTCAAAATCCTGAGCTCTAACAACGTGTGTCGGTATACCAGCACGCTTCGCTCGTGTGAGCGCGTAAGCCTTGCACCGATCGCTGAGGACAACCGCAATGTTAATACCGCTTGTTTTATCTTGATGTAACTGTTCAATCAGGGTTTGCAGATTGGTCCCACTCCCTGAAACGAGGACTGCAATCTTCAATCTTGATCCTTTACCAGTACGAATTGTTTGTTGTATGTCCCTCTGGAATAGGTACCCAGACCCCACCGGTTTTGGTTGCTACCTGTTGTTGGAAATCGTCGTAAGTGCCAACAACACTGACAAGGACATGTTTTTGTTGTAACATTTGGATAATCGCGAGTGCCGAGTATTCACCCTCTGCGGGTTCATCTGTAATCAGAATGAAATAGGGTTGTGCATTCGGACGGAGTTTTAGCCGTCGGAGTCCCTCCACTACAGCGTCCAATAACATTTCATTGTCTTGGCACGGCAGTTCAACGATTTTCCGAACCTGTTTAAGCGTTTGTGGCGGGTTGAAAACGTTGACAATGTTCACGGAGGCACGCGATCGAAAACGCACCACCCCCATCTGATAATCTATAAGTGCGTTATCCAAATCGCGAACGAGGATGTCAAGTTGCTTCAAAAAATGGGGAAGTTTATCGTCCATACTTTTGCTACTGTCAACGAACAGAACAATATCGGTGGGGGTGGTGCCACTCAGTTGCAGCGCGGCATCCCCGACTTTTGTAACATCTGTCCATTGTGCTTGGCGTAGCAACACTGCTTTGTTTCGCGGGTGTGTTGGCACTTTAGATCGTTGTGCCGTTTGTGGTCGTGGTTCTTCAGGAATGAGATGCCATTTGCCACCGGTTTCAGAAGCAAGTCTCTGGTGTTCATTTAGAGGAAGACCGAGAACATTCACATAGATGCCGAATTCTCGGCAGTATACGATGGCATCTGCCACCTCCAATCCCTCTCGACTTGTGAAAGGTTCATCGGTAACAAGGACAAAATGTCTCTTGGATGTAGGGCGAAATCGGAGTTCTTTGACAGTCTGAACGACAGCATCTAAAGCGTGTTCGTCCTGATGTACCTCAATCGCTTGGAGGGTACGTTTGTAGTCAGTGAAACTTTTTGTTAACTGAACAACTCTGATTCTGTTCCGGTTCTTATTCGCCCAAAATTCCGTCACACCGAGCGCATAATTTATTTTGGAGGCTTTATATACATTCACCATCTCCTTGAGATGTTCCACGACAGATTTGATATTATCGCGCATGCTCCCACTGGCATCAATGACGAAAACCACGTCAATTGGGCCCCCGTCACTGGTTTCGACAATCTCCTGTGCAAGCGTCTTCATAAGCGTCGAAAACGGAACATGTGGCAATGCCTTCCGCTTCTCACTAATTTCTGCCAACTGCGCCGGGGACAACCCCTCCTCCTCTTCCACTATTTTAAGTGTCGAAATCTCTGGAGAGCGTTGAATCCTTGGTGGACCAGGACGTTTCGCGCCGAAGGTAGCATCTCCTGCTGGACTTGCGGCTTCCGTTTTCGACAAATTTCCCTCAACATCCTGAAGCGTCCGGGTAGCCGTACTGACTTCACCCCAGTTTTTTCTCGACAGATCTAAAGATGTTGATGGATTTTCTGCTTTAACTTTATCTTGCAAACTGCGACCTAAGGCAGAACGTGGCGTTTCAGTGTTCACTGCAACGGGGGATGTGAGAGATGGCGGCGATTCCCCAGTACTGACATGCGGATTTATGAAATCACGCTCAGAAGCGAGAAAACGCGGCGAAACTTTTTTCAGTGGAGATCTCGGTCGAGAGGTGTTTTCGACGGAAATGAGCTCCGCATCCAAGCCCGTTTTCTCTGACGCTATTGGCTGATTCCGCACCACGACATAAAACGCTGTGATGAAAAAAAAGAGGTGGAATATCAGCGAGATGAGCAACGCTCTACGAGTTACAGATTTCATTTTTTAACCGACAACTATCTGTACTTACTTCTGCTGAAGGTAGGTTGTTAGTAAACGTTTAGGAGGCTCGTGTTGTATAACCTCAAAGGAAATTAATTTTTCACCATCCAGTTTCTGTGCCTTCTTCAGAACGTGCGTTGACTGACCAAACCTATCGCTGGGGGATTGGTAAAGCGTTGCCCCCACCATCGTGAAAACAGCGAAGGTCAGTACAAATATGTAAACTGGACTACGCGTCCGAATACTGTAGCGAAGCCTGTCAGTCAATGTTGAACTGTGTCGCGCCCACCCAAGCGACGATCCAATGAACCGTGTGACATGGGACCAAAGCGAGTCGTATTGTCTCTGGTATTTCGTCGCTTCCGATACGCGCGCCATTACACTGCTTAAAAAGTCATCAGAGACTTTGATCTCACCACCTTGGCGTAGGAAATCGTCAGTTTGTTGCAACCGCTGAACCTGATTGGCACAAGCAGCACACTTTTTGAGGTGCCGTCGGATGAGATGGCGTTTCCATGCTGGCAATTCTTTGTCAATGTAAGTTGAGAGTTCGTCCAGACTCGCAAAATGCGCTTCACACGTCGAACCGTAAACATCTGGGAATTCGGTCTGTTTATATTTTCGCATTTTCTAATTATTCCTTGCGGCTCATTTCGGGCTACACTCTCTTACTGATGGCTATTCCCCTATTCCCGCTTTAATGAGCAGTTTTCTCATTTTTTCTCGAGCGCGATGAAGCAACGCTTTCACAGCACCTACTGAGCATCCAAGAATTTTTGCAACCTCTTCATACCGTAAGTCTTGATAGGTGACGAGCGTTAACGCCACGCGTTGATTTTCTGGTAACTGTGCGAGTGCTTTGCGGATAATCTGTCTCTGTTCTTTTTTCTCTAAGAGCAAATCTGGCAGATAGCGGGTATCCCGCATGATGTCGGCATGGTAAACATCTTCACCTTCTTCAACCAGATCCTCCAAAAAACAGGTGTTTCGACGAGTACGGTTCCGAATCTCATTTCGACACAAATTAGTGGCAATTGTATAGAGCCAACTTTTGAACGACGCTGTCGGCTCATAACGGTTCGCACTTTTGAAGACTCGGAGGAACGTTTCTTGGGAGAGGTCTTCCGAGCGTTGATAATCGTCAATGGAGCGGTAAATGTAGTTAATCAAAGGGTTCTGATATCGCCGTACCAACAACTCGAAGGCACTCATATCCCCTTTACTGCATTTCACCATCAGATCTTCGTCAGAAACAAACATCTTTCTAATGTTCCTTGCGGTTCGTTTAGGCGCGATTTGCGAGGATGTCCCTTTCCGTAGACCCAGCCCGGCGCGATGCTTGGGCTTACGCGCTCTGGTCAAAATCCGATTGAAGTTTCAATTTAAGTTTAAGTCGCATCGCTGTTTTATAAGCACTGACAGCTTCACGCCGCTTGCCCTGAAATGTATAGACTGTTCCAAGTTCAGAATGCAACTCAGGGTGGCTCGGTATAAAACGAATGGCGCGCGTGTAAACATCAATAGCCTCGTCATAGCGTTTGAGCAAACGATAAGTTGCTGCAAGATTGAGGTATGCCGTTGCTTCACTCGGTTCGCACGCTATTGCCATTTTGTATGCATCTATTGCCTTTTCATAGTCTCCGAGCATAAAATGTGCCAAGCCGAGGTGGAAGTGTGCCTCAGCCGATTCGCGGTTGTGCTGAATTACCTGCTGAAATTCTTCAATCGCTTTCCGGTAGTCTCGAACGTTTAATGCATCTGCTCCCTGTTTCAGGTGCTTAGCAGCGGTCTGATGCGCGTGAATATCGACGCGCCCACGCTGGATGAGTTCTTTTTGCAACCCACTTGAGGACACCGAGGATTTTTCAGGTATTAAGGCATGTTCTGCATTGGTTTTGTCATCTTTCATCAATCTTTCCCCATCAAAACGAACTCTGGTCCTCTATGTAACATCACCACGCGATACGGAACCCAATTACAAACTCTGCATACCCATTGCTAAAAAAATCGTAACTGGTGCAGGTGCTATAGTCGTGGTTGTAATACCACGCGCCTCCACACGCCACACGGAAATTCCCTTCATCGTCATAAGATGTGTCTGTCCATTCCCAGACATTGCCGACCATGTCGTAGCAACCGAACGGACCCATGCCGTCTCTGAAGCTAACGACCGGAGTTGTCGTTCCCGCGCCGAGTTCCGCGGTGTTGCACCGCGGTCTGTCAATTTCATAGCCCCACGGAAAAAGCCTATCATCAGCACCGCGGGCAGCGTATTGCCACTCTGAAAACGTCGGTAGCCTGCCACCGGCATAACAAGCATAAGCTTCTGCATCTTCACACGTAACCCAGACAACAGGATGGTCTCCCCTGTTTGCTGGATAGACTCCGTCCGTCCAATCTTGGGGGGACGTGTGTCCTGTATCTTGAAGAAACCGCTGGTACTGTGCGTTGGTTACAGGATAGACTCCTATCTCAAACCCGTCCACTTCCAACGGTGCACCTTCTTCGCCGATATAAGCAACGCCTGCTGGAATATGAACAGTGGTGTCCAATACCTGTAGCGCGGCATCTCGGACATCTTTATCCTCGTGTGCAAGCGCGTAACCGAGCGGGGAGATGATTTCACCGACTGGCGGTGTTGTGAGCTGCGGCATCGTCTCCCAACCGAGATCTGTGCTTAATAACAATCGAGCGGCATCAGATAGCGATTCGTCGAAGTGCCAAGCCCAATAATCTCGACAGAGTTTTTGAAGGGCATCTGGTGTATTGCTCTTCGCCAGCGCAATTCGAGACGCACTCGGCTTTGTGATGTTCAGGATATGTTTTGTTGTAACGCCGTTCGTGCTCTCCATGGGTATTATAATACAATAAAGCAGTAGTTTTGTGCAAGGTGTTTTTTGGCACGTATACAGCCTTAACTTCCATAAACACGCCACCTTACCATATCGAAGAAAGACGAATCTAACGAGACTATCCATCCGCCCCTAAAATTTCGGGGATTTCTGTCAATGAAGCCACCTCGTAGTCAGGTTGGGTTTCTGTGTCGTTCGGTTCACCTTCACGATTGAGCCAGACGGAATGTGCACCAGCGTTCCGCGCACCAGCAACATCGTTTTTAAGTGAGTCCCCTACATGGAGCATCTGTGCGAGTTCACAACTCGCTCGCTGGGCAGTTATTTCAAAGATTTTTCGATCCGGTTTCTCAATCTGCACATCTTGGGAAAAGACAACAAAGGCGAAATGCCCCTCAAGCCCGCAGCGTTCCGGGTAGGTATTTCCATTTGAGAGCAATCCCAGTTTGAATTGTGATGCCAGAATTTCAAAAGTCGGGATGACATCTGGATATAACTCTATATCTTCAAATCGGTGCTTCCGATATATCGCATTCAGATGCGCAGCAAGTTCCTTATCCGGACAACCAACATATTCAAGTGTTCTCTCAAATGCGCGCAACCTGATTTCTTCAAGATTCCAAATTTTGCCCTTTACTTCTTCAGCAAATTGATTCCGAATTGTAATCATCTCATTGACTGTAAGTTCCAAAACACGCTGGGTTGGAACCCGTTTTTGTAGTTCCGCCAATGTCCGTTTGAGTGAATGATGCATGACCTTCAGGAAATCCCACAAGGTCATGTCGCCATCAAAAGAGATAACCGAAATTTTCAAGAACTCCTCCTCTAAAAACTAAGATGTGGGAATACCGATCGAGGCATGGATCTGCGCAAACCTCCACAACTCGTCAGTTTTTTCCAAAACGCCCGTCATCCGCATCACGAATTCCTCCGGCGTGCCTTGCCATTTGAGTCGCCAGACTTGGCGCGTGTAGAACCACGCGACATCGCCTCGTTCCTGCACGTCAAAGTTAATAAATTCAATGCTGAAATCCTCCGTGCTCGCGACGTGGTTTCGGTAATACGCCGCGATTTCTGTGCTTCCCTCAACAACCTCGTCAGCATCGGTGCCGACCTTGACGTAGTGCGAGGCAGGAAGCATCATTGCAATGAGGGTTTCAGCATCACCAACAACAAGTGCGTCAAAATACGCCTTCACCGTATCATGCGCATTCCGCATCATGAATCCCTGTGAGAGCATCCCACAAAGCAGTGCTCATCTTTTCACATGCCTGCACGACAGTGGCGTGCGAATCTGATGGCAACGCCCCGATACGCTCAAGCAGTTTCTCCGCTTCATGCTCGTTGTGTGAATGTGTTTCAAAATAAGGCTCTACCGATTTCGGGAGTTGATAGAACGCCTTTAAACCCGTAAGTTTCGATTGGGCAGTTGCCGGTTGCTGTGCCTCGAACGCATAGAGCGCGCCGAGTGCAGTCGTCCGTTCCGAAAAGAGTTCGCGTGCTGTCCGCATCAGTGCCTTTACCTGCGGAATTTGTGCTTCAGCAACAGCGGTGTCAAGCCCAGCCGCGAAGTCAGCCCATAAGTCGATGTGCTCGGTCTCTTCCTCTGCGGTTTCGGCATCGTCGAGTGCCTCCCATCCCTCCGGCAGTGTAGAGATAAAAGCACCATACTCCCGTGCATAGGCGCGTAAGGCTTCGACTGGCAATTCGCCAGCACTCCATGCTTGGTAAAATGGGTGATTGAGTAAGTTATAATCTGCGATTTTGCTACCTAATGCTTGTTTGAAATCCATTAAATTGGTCACTCCATTTCATTTATGAAAATAAAGTTCAACAGTCCGTCGATGTTTTCCACAGCAATTCTCAGTTTGCAAGTTACACCAAAAAGTACTGCTCGTGGCATGTCTTTAGTATAGCATACAGCATATATCGGTGTCAAACAAAGGTTCGTTACCTTTTTAGGTTTATTTTACTTTTGGCGATACGCGCATCTACACAGAGGTCTCCGGCTATAAGAGTAAAGAAACGAAAATAGATGTTCCTGCTGGACTACAGCACTGTAGCCCAATTTAAAAAATCGTTTTGAATTAAACCTAAAATTTGCTATAATGCTTAAGATGATCGGAAGCGTTGTCCGTGATTATCTTCGCGGAGAACCTTTGTCATTCAGGGGTTCCGTGGCAAAATCCGGATCGACCTCGGATAGCTATCTTCAATTGTTATAACTTCGTCGGGCGTCAATTTCACAAACCATCAGTGCCGAAGCATGTGATTGAAGGGTTGCCTCCAGAAAAACAGTCATATTTTCGCAACGTCTGGGTTTGGCATCAAGGTGGTCCCGACAATGGAAAAAATCTACGTTACGAGGGTTAATGCGTGTTGCGCGCAGAAGCGTTTCTACAATATAAAAGGGCAGATCAAGGAAGTCTCGCGTTCCAATCCGGACATCACGCATGGCTCCAGAAACAAGCATACCATCCGCATCGCTGATCCGCATGGCACGGGTTGACGCATTCCGTAGTGTTTCAAAGTGGCGTTGGACAGTATTTGGCGCCGTTCTCAGTATCCTGCCCACAATCAATATTGTGCTTCTCGGTGTAAGTGCCGCTGTTATGGGCACCTTAACACCTAAAATAGACTTGTCCATGCCAAGACGACTGACGCTCTATTTCCAAAATCCTGCGTGCTACACGGCGGAATACCAGTGTACAGCAAAAAGGTTACGATGCCTTCGGACTTTATACGGATGGCTTGCCGGCATCATTATTTTGAATCTCTTTTTTTAATTATTGGGTTTCTGCCCTGCCCTCCACTACGTTTCGGACAGGTTTCTGATCATGCTGTACGTCCTTCTTAAAACCGAACCCCAAGCCTGAAACGGAGTGGAAGGCGACTCTTAAGAAAGGAACGTTAAATGCCAATTTCATGTTGTTTAACCGCAAGGAACATTTAAAAAAAGGAACGTCAAATGCCAGAGAAACCAACGCCTTACAAAGGACTCGAAGACCAACTTATCTTGCGAGACCATCTCGCTGCGGACCGGACTATCCTCGCGAATGAGCGAACCTTCCTCGCTTATATCCGCACGGCGCTAACGCTGTTCGTTGCAGGCTTATCCTTTGTACATCTCAAAGAGATCTTTAGTTCATATATCGTTGAGGTAATCGGCATTATCTTTATCATGCTCGGCATTGCGACCTTCTTCGTCGGGCTTTTTAGATATAAACGGATGCAAGCCCTGATTCGTAGGATTAAGCAAGAAGAATTAAAGGAATTAGGAGAGGAAGACTCAGCATGAAAATAAGAGAGGTTGTTGTAACAGGTCAAAACCAAGTGGAGCTGCAGATTGCCGATATAGACGCACCAGTGCTCGCTTCCAACGAATTGCTGATAGACACAGAATACACCTTCATTAGTAGCGGTACAGAACTCGCAAATTATACCGGGAGAGAGCCGAAGGTCTTCCAGAAGGGGTCATGGTGTGAATATCCGTGGCGTTCTGGTTATGCGAATGTCGGCATTGTGCGTGTAGTCGGTGCTGGTGTTACCCGCGCTGCACCCGGTGACCGGGTTTTCACATACGGACGGCACGCCTCAACGATCCTATATTCACAAGATCGGTTGGTCGCGCCTGTTAGAGAGGCAGTGGATCCAGCTGTGATTGCAGCATCACGGATGGCAGGTGTTGCGATGACCGCGATTGTTGTCGGGGAGATCGGGACGAACCCGTGGGTCGTTGTCTTTGGATTAGGACTTGTTGGAAACTTAGCATCACAGATGTTTCAGATTCACGGATGTCGCGTGATTGGCGTGGACCCGGTAGCGGAGAGACGAGAACTCGCACAGCGGTGTGGAATTAAACATACTGTGGGTGGCGATGCTGACGAATCACAAACACAGGTTGAGGAAATTACGGGTGGTGAGCTTGGTAATATCACGGTCGATGCTGTTGGACACAGTGGGGTTGTTATGCAAGCACTTCGCGCCACCGCCAGCCACGGACAACTCATCATTCTCGGAACACCGCGCGTTTCAGTGCCTGGAGACCTGACCGATCTACTTTCTGAAACACATTTGCGATGGATTACTATCCGTGGGGCATTGGAATGGTGCGTGCCGATGTACCCGGACATCGGGAATCGAATCTCTCAATGGAGCAAACAGCAAACCATCTTTGACTGGATGGCACGCGGGCAATTGCACGTCGAACCCTTAATCTCTCACCGTCTCAAACCAGAACAGATTAAGCAGGCTTACGACGGTCTCCTCAAGGAACCGAATGTGTATACAGGTGTCGTTTTAGATTGGAATTCCGTGTCTTAATACTTTGACTATCAACTCGGGTTTCCTTAACAATTTTATCAATGTGTAAGTTGATGGTCAAAACTGGAAACCACAAACGGCTCCAACCCAGTGGACTGAATCAAAAACCTGCCCGAAACTTTTTTAACTATTGGTTCCTGGGCATCGTTCCACTTCGTTTCACGATGGTTTTTGGTTAAGTCAGTAACCTCTCATCATCTAAGGTGGGTTCTCGAATTAACCAGAGACCACCGCGAAATGAAATTAGGTTTCCTTAAATGGCATAATTTTGCTTCGCAGTGAGAATGCTTTACATTTGGAGCGGTGCCCCAGAGGCCCATAATTAAAAAAATAGTTTAAAAAATGGAAAAAACAGAAATGTTTCAGAACTGCATCCAATCTGAGTTACCTCCGGGACTCAAAGCAAGGTTCGATAAAAAGCAAGTGATGGCTATCACTTGCTCACCAGATGGCACACGGCTCGCCGCAGGCGGTGATGGACGTATCTGGATATACGACACAGCCACCGGAGCACAATTCGCAATGCTCTCAGGTTATACGGAACACATGCGGGCATTAGCATTTGCTCCAGATAATTCTCTGCTTGCCAGCGGGAGCGAAGACAATACGCTCAGACTCTGGGACACCGCTACGGCTCGCGAAGTGCTAACACTGGCTGGGGATTCTAATCTGGTGAACGCGTTAGCATCATCTTCACCGGATGGTGTCCCGCTTCCCGGATGGGATCCGCGCACAGAACGGTTGCTTGCCTCTTCTACTGAAGCCCCCGGACGAATTAGGAGTCTGGCATTTTCGCCGGATGGCACAACACTTGCAAGTGGAAGCGCGGACGGCAAAATTCGCTTATGGGAAGTCGAAACGGGGGGTCTACTCTCCACCTTTTCAGCACATGACGGACTTGTCTTGGCTTTGGCATTTTCCCCTGAAAGTGAGACACTGGCGAGTGGCGGTTCGGACACACTTGTTCGGCTGTGGAATTTGGAAAGCAAGCATTTACTCACTATATTAAGAGGGCATACCGACTCAGTCAGTGCTTTGGCATTTTCTACCGACGGTGAGCTGCTCGTAAGCGGCGGAAGAGATAACTACATTCAGTTGTGGGAAACGAGAGGCGGCAATCCCGTATCCATGTTTTCTGTACAGGAAGGTGCTATTCGGGAACTCACATTTTCAGCGGATGGTGAAAAACTTATATGCGCGACCCAGGAGGGTTCGCTCCTTGTTAGGGAACGATGAATTCACCGGAAGACAAATCGAATCTGAATGAATCTAACGTTCAAATTCTTTTGAAAGTAGGAGGTGCAATATAATTGCTGAACCTGCAAAGGGATTCGGCTTTTTATTTTTTCTGCCGCAAAAGTTGCTTTTTCCTATCTTTTTAAAGGGGGGAGTCTCTATAAGAGTAAACAGCAGAGTGTACGCGACCCCTTAAAAGGAGGAAGCGATGAAACTGAGACGATCCTTCCGAGAACGCATCAGGTGGTGCAAGCGCGACAGGCTGCCCGGGCAAACCTTGAAAAGAAAGAAATGGATTGTTGCGTTAGTTGTGTTGACCGCGGTGTTTGATTGGTTCCTTACCGTCTTTGGGATAAAGGTCATTCTACCGAATCTCTTAGAGATGGCACCCCCATATCTGCCAAAGAAGTATGCGCAAGAGTACACACATATATCCACCCTCAAAGGATACAGCCACTCATCTTATGGTGGGTATGGGCCTGTCTTGGCTTTCTCTCACAATGGAAAAACGGTAGCGACAGACTGGCGTTTGGAAGCTCGTGTGTGGGATGTAGAAACCGGAGAGCATCTGTTAACCCTTGAGACGGATATGAATCAGGTCAGGGCGTTAGCGTTCTATCCAGATGGAAAAACTGTCGCCGGTGTGATTGAGCGTGACTCCTCGCGCGGCAACTACCAATTTGCCGTGTGGGATCTTACCTCACCGGGTCGAAGGCCTCCACACCCTGCCCAGCACCCATTTCTTGGAAAAAAGATCCCTAATATATCAAGTAAAAGCAAGGATGCTTTAACACCTCAAGCCAACACATCGGATGATACAACGACTGCATTTACGCAGGATAGTGCCAACGTTATTACTGTAGGACATAGCGGTTCAGTTTGGACATTAGACCTCGTTCAAGATCGGCTTTTACATCAACAAGTGGTTGGCACAAAGGCTTTGAAACGCATGCAATTTGCGGCGTTTCATTTTGAAACCGCACCAGGGGACAAAATCAACACCCACTGGCGTTGGGGAGAGTATCGCTATATCTACTTTAGACCGCCGATCGTGCTAAGTAGGCAGGGTACCCGTTCCCTCTCATTCCTCACGTCGCCTACGCACGAAGTAAAGTCATTGGCGTTCTCTCCAGATGGTAACACCCTGGCGAGTGGTGGCTATAACTCTGAAGTTAGGTTGTGGGCTGTCCCCTTTGGAGAGATTCGGTTATGGGATGTTGACACCAGCAGACAAATAGCAGCTATGCCGGCACCAGAAGGGAGTGTAACAGCATTGGCGTTTTCACCAGATGGAAAAACGCTCGCGAGTGGGAGTTCGTGGGGTAAGATTCTCATTTGGGATCTGGCAAGCCGACGCTTAGTCTCTGTAATTACTGAGCGTGATATGAGTATTGATGCCTTGACATTCGCTCCGAATAGCATTACACTCGCAAGTGTAAACGGTTATGGGACTGTGCGCCTATGGGACATAACAGGAAGAACAAAAAGGTAAAAATGAACGACCAAAGAACGAAAGTCGAAAGGAGTTAACAGTGATTGGTATCTCTTATCACGCTGGCGGGATGAAGGACATCCCTCTACAAGAAGTTATCACGATTCTCGCCGATGCAGGCTACGACGCAATCGAGATGATGTGCGGACCAGAAGCGCATATCCCCTCTGGCGAAGTTACCGATGGCTTGCTCAAAGAGGTCAAAACGATGGTAACCGACAGTGGGTTAAAGGTCTCTGTCATTAATCCGTTTACGGGAAAAGGCTTATACCAGTTGGCGGCAGAAGACCAGCAAGGTGCAGTTGACCATTACGCGCTTCTTCAAGACGTAGCAGTCGCGCTTGGGGCGGGTGGTGTCAATTTTCTCACCGGGTATGGCGGCGAGAAAGGCGACGCATTCGCATGGCGGCTCCTCGTTGATGTGCTGAAGCCAATCTGCCGACGCGCCGAGGAACTCGGCATCACGATGAACATTCATAATCACGAAGCAACGACAATCGATGCCTCTTCAAAAGTTCCGCTTCTGATTGAACACGTCGGATCTGACGCACTAAGGTCCCTTAATGACATTACCAATTTTTATCATCTCGGTGAAGACATCGCCGAAGTTACCGAAAAACTGGGACCGCTCACTACACATTGCCATGTCAAAGGCGTGACAGGCATGTATCCCTACAGCACCTTCCTGATTCCGGGTGAGGAGGGAGATGAATTGGATTTTCGGACCTTTGCAGAGAGTTTAGGGAAAGTCGGTTACGATAAGTATATATCCGTAGAAACGTTCCCCCACATGCGGATGGAGAAGGCACAAATCGCTCACGACATGATGGCAAGCACCTTGAAGGAACTGGATTTGAGATAGAATTGAGTTGGCGCGGCTGAAAACCGCGCCTACGAGACAATAGATTAATCCGACTCTAACGCCTTGATGCCGGGCCAATCCCTCCACATATCCTCGCTTGGTGGCTCCTCCTGAGTTTGTTCTAATTCTGTTTTCCGAAAATCGTATAGCACGGCTTGCCGGATCTGCTGCGAGTAGTTATGCCCTGCAGCATGACCGATGCGATGGTGCCAGAAGACAACATCCCCTGCGTTACCGTAGCAATCAACACCCGGCTCTCTGCTGATACGTTCGCGGTCGATGTCGTATTGCGGTGTCGGCTCGTTTTTGTATTGGGAATGGTAATCGTAATAGAAAGTTTTATGGCTCTGTGGCCAGACAGTAAACCCACCACCTTCCGGCGGCACATCGTCAATATAACCGACAGCACCAAGATGGAACGGATGCGCGTCCACATGACACCCAATCGATTTCTTCGGGACATCGCCGTAAGGTAGGGTGCAATAGATACCGCGCACGCGGTCGGGTTGCACCAAATTCCCAGCACCCAAAAATTGCTCTGCCATCCGCCAGACGTTTGGATCGGTAGCGAGAAGCTGAACCATCCAATCTTCGCCACCGGGTTCGCGGAAGTTCCAACGAAATCCGCGTCGATGATTATTTCCGTCAGGGTTCTCTTCCTCTGGTGTGAAGGGACCGACCCATGTTTCAGGATCATCACGTCTGCGTCCTTCGGGCGCACCATCCCAGAGTCTCGCCCGTGCCTGCTCCATTAATTCCGGGTTCAGGACGTTCCGTTTCACCAAGTACCCCTCATTTCTGAAAAATTCAATGTCTTCCCGTGTAAGTTCAACCATTATTCTATATCCTTCTTCGTTGAAGTCGCACCAGAACGTGCCGATGGAAATTCTAACAATATACACGTATGTCTAAAATGAACTAAGTCTGTCGCTCTAACCAAGTTGTAAGAATTTTAAAGGAATTTAACGATTTTTTCAAGAAAAAGCAACAAATTGGTCTCATCCGGCACTATCGTTGGATTGGAGAAGATAACATTGGAAGCCTCACTGAGAATGGCAAAACTTGACAACATGCGGTATTTCAACTATAATTAACGCATGCCAAAACTCGTAGTTGCTCTACTGTTATTTATTGCCTATCCACGACTCCTTTTTGCGCACCCAGAAGGCATGGGTGAACATGTCGTTGAAGCTCACCGAATCGTAGCCGAACCACCGCAAATTGACGGGATACTGGACGATACTGTATGGCAGCAGGCAGAACCCCGCAGCGGTTTTATTCAACTCGAACCGGCACGCGGTCATCCGGCAACTGATGACACAGAATTCCGTATCGCTTACGATGTGCATAATCTCTACGTCGCATTCCGATGTTACGACGCTGAACCCAATAAGATTGTCAATCGGATGACGCGACGCGGCGACCTCTATGCCTCGGAAGTCATCTCTTTCTTCATTGACCCACATCACGATCATCGTACAGGCTATAAATTCGCTACAAACCCAGCCGGTGTTCAGAGCGATAATTATCGGTATGAGGACACCCAACGCGATAGCAACTGGAAAGGGATTTGGTGGGTTGAAAGCAGTATTGATGAATTGGGGTGGTGCGCCGAGTTTAAAATCCCGTTCGCAAACTTTCGGTTTACTGATAAACCGACGCAAATCTGGGGGTTTGATGTGGAGCGGGTAAACCGCCGGAAAAGCGAGGTTACGGTATGGAAACAGTTGACACAAGCCGGGGTCGTCACGCGGATGTCTGATTTAGGGCACATCGTAGGCATTCAAGGCATCGGGACCGGAAAAAACTTTGAAATCTTACCTTATCTTTTAGGTGGGGGTATGGGTGCCGCCGATACCAATTTAACACGCCAATTCGGAACAGGTTTGGATGTGCAATACAGCCTCACGAGTGCCTTGAAGGCGAACGTTACCGTTAATCCCGATTTCGCGCAAGTTGAAGCAGACCAATTAGAAATTAATCTGACCCGATTCCCGACGCGTTTTCCTGAAAAACGTCCGTTTTTTGTTGAAGGAAACAGTTTTTTTGAAACGCCTTATGACCTGATGTTCAGCCGCCGTATCGGGAGTCGCGGCAATATCCTCTGGGGTGGTAAACTCACAGGAAAAGTCGGTGATTACTCTATCGGGGTTTTGGGAAATCAAACCGGTGAATTTAGATTTTCTGATAGTACACCATCCGAAAAGGAGGAAGCATGGTTTTCTGCAATCCGTGTTAAACGCGACATCCTCAAACGTTCAAACATTGGGATTCTACTCGTGAACAAGGAACAGCCCGGTAGTGAAAAATGGAGTCATAGCCGAGTGGGTGGCGTTGATATGAACCTTGCCTTGGGAAAAACTTATCATCTCACCGGACAATACGCTGGTAGTTTCTATCCAGGCGAAGATAGTGATAACTTTGCGTATACGATTGACTTCGCGCAGCGCAACTATCTCTGGAGCAGCGACATTGGATTTGAACGGGTCGCGCCCCACTTTGAAATTAATCAGACGGGGTTTCTACGAAAAGAACGAAACCGTGGCTGGCAACGTGTCTCTATGCGGAGTTCCTATTCTCCACACTGGGGGAAGCACCAGTTTTTTTCTGGTATAACCGCTCGTCTCTCCCAAAGCCTTTATACACCAGTGTATTTTGCGGCGTGGCGAGAACGTAACCCAAAGTTGTCTCTCTCGCCTGATTTCGATGAAGACCTTTTCAGATGGAGCGTTGGCGGAAATGTCGGGATGGATTTCAGAGAAATTCTCTTGGACGACATTACTGCCTACTATGACCGAAGTCGGGAAGTTGAGCTCACAGAAGTCTTCACGGCTGACAGATACGGGTTTTCGATTGATACTGACGCTACAAACCCGATTGCTGTCGGTATCGGCGTGGATTTCGCTGACTATTTTAACTTTGGACGACAACAAGCGGGCAAACAGCGGAGTCTTACGCTTGAGTCCACTATCCGTCCACAGAGCAATTTCTCCATAGAATTAGACAGCGGCTACGCGCAGAGTTTTGATTTGGAAGGGGCAATTGATGGTAGGTTTTTCGTCAGCTCATTGCGTGCGACCTACTTGTTCACGCGAGAGTCGTTTCTCCGAATGTTCGCACAAACGAGTAGGGAACGCCCACTTTCTATGGAAATTCATCAGACATATCTGCTAAGTCTTCTATTTGGATGGGAATATAGCCCGAAGAGTCACCTTTTCGTGGCATATAACGAGGCTTGGGGCGATGCGCCTATTCGGTCAGCCTCCCGTCGCGAGTTACAGCTGGAAAACCGTGTCATTGTCATTAAAGTAACGTATCTCTATAACCTATGAAAACTGAATGCCTCTGAAATGAACCCCTTAAATAAAAATTGCAATAAAAAGAGTATAAGTGTGATATAATAAAGTCATGAAAGATTTTTTACTGTTATTCTTCAACGTTTTACTAACGGTAATAGGACAGATTTTGTTTAAACACGGCATGAACACGATCGGTCGTATCAATAGCCTCCGAGACGCTATGGGCAAATTGGTACAGGCGTTCCTGAACCCTTATATCCTCAGTGGGATTGCGATATACGGCTTCACAACGCTCGTCTGGCTGATTATCCTGTCGCGTGTTAAACTGAGCATTGCGTATCCGATGTTAAGTTCTGGGTATGTACTGTCAATCCTGTTTTCTTGGATGTTGTTCAAGGAATCTGTACCTAAGATTCGTATGATAGGTGCTCTGATCATCTGTATCGGAGTCTATCTTGTGGCACAAGGAGAGTCTTAATCAATGGTGGAACCCGCAAACACGCGCGTCGCCTCCAGCAATTTTGGAGGTGCGGAAGGTAAGCCTGCTGCCTGTTCTTTCGTTGCGATGGTCCTGTCTGCAATTCTTCCAGGACTCGGTCAATTGTACTTAGGGCAGTTTCCAAAAGCGATTGTCCTTTTTGCCATTTTTGCTTCTGCAATTGGTATTTTTTACCTCAATTCACTGCCGGTAACTGAGTGGCGTGATTTAACGCGGTTCAAACCTGCGGTGAAGAAGCACACATCAACAGATAGGGTAGAGGACTCCGAAGCACAGGAGCCTTATTCAATTCACATCTGGACGTTCGACGATGGGGAAAAACTGATGTACCGCCCCTCTTGGAAACTGAAAATCAGTGCGTCCGTTCAAGGTATTTTATGTTGGGTCTACGCAGTTGGCGATGGGTGGAGAGGCAGACGTAGAACCAGAAGATGCCAATAATTAATTTTCTGTTTTCTAACTATGGGAATCTGTTAACCATCGAAGAAATCCGCAGAAACACCCAAGCAAAAACCCCAAGCAAAAACACTCGTGCTTTAACATTTATAACGGAGTCGAGTTGATGGTTAAACTGCTCCACTACGTTTCGCAGTGGTTTTCGGTGAATTTCAACCCGATCCAGGTGTTCAACGTTTTTCTCCAATTACCGAACAGACCTTTTGGAAACTGAACCCCGCAGGGGTGGCATGTTTATAGGGGAACAATGCACAGAGGCAAATCGTTTAAAATAATAGTTCAATGTAGCATCCTTCTCGTTGTCTTAGTGACCGGGTGCCAAGATGATACGGCAGTTCTCAAAAAGAGTAAAGAACTCTTGGACGCTGGAACGCCACAAGCAGTAGTGGAAGAACTCGAGGCTTTCATCGAAACGGCACCTGAGGATCCGAAGGCACGGATGTTATTAGGGAAAGCCTACAATGACTTGGGGCGTTATAATGATGCCGTTATGGAGTTACAAAAGGCTTCGCAGCTTTATGCCGCACAACCGGAAGAACGGATTGCAGCACGGATTGAATTGGCACGTACCTATCTAAGATTCGGTGATAGAAGCTCCGCCTTTCGCGTGCTCCGACTCGTTCAGCGCAGTACTCTGGATCCCGAGATCCTGCGCAAAATCATCGAACTTGTGGGAGACAGTTATCATACAAAGAAGTTGACCCGTGGCGATTCAGATAACTATTCACCCACCTTCTCACCGGACGGCACACAAATTGCCTTCGCATCGTTTCGACTTGACAACGGCGAAATCTATTTAATGGACTTAAATGGGCGTATCCAACGCCGTGTAACCTTCACAACAGATTTCAACGATAGTTCACCAGCATTCCTCACGACCCTAAACTATCTATTTTATAGCAGCGAACCGAAGTCATCTCGCGAAGTTAAAGTTGTCATCCAAAGCAGCGGCTCCACTCCAATTTACGCTGGATTCTATGTGACACATATTCATAGCAAAATAACGCGATGCGTTTTGCCTGTGAGTTTCGGAGCCCGCGTGCCTCGTACATCGCCTGCTGGAAATCAGGTTGTTTATGAATCCAACGTAGATGGAAATCTGGAATTATATCTCCTTGATTTGGCAGGACTTGATCTGGCACAACTCACACCGGAAGACGTTGAGCCGAAACGTATCACCTTTAACGAAACCGATGACGGAAGTCCTGCATTCTTTCCGGACGGAAAGCGCATTGTGTTTGTCTCCTCTCGAAACGAGACAAACCAACTTTATACCATAGACATTGACGGGAAAAACGAGAAACATTTCAATCCAAATCGCTATGGTTGTTACAACCCCACGGTGTCGCCTGACGGAAAAATGATTGCGTATGTCTCCGCGAGAGAAGGCGACTGGGAGATTTATCTCATTGATGTCGATGGTAAAAATGAACGGCGGATAACCAGCGACATCGGCAGGTCTATCCAACCCGCCTTTTCACCTGATGGACGGTCCCTCGCGTATGTTTCAGACAGGAGTGATACTTTTCACATCTATCTGATGTCTTTCGACAAGCCTGTCACGCGTGAGGATTTAGCCAGACGTTTGCGGAATAGCCGTCGGCAGTCAGCCGTCAGCAATCAGTAGGGCGTGTGGCAGGTGTTCTCACTGCGAAGCAGTTTGCAACCGCCACAAGTGCCTGATGGTTTCCGATGGCAGATGGCTGATAGCCATTAAGAAAGGAGGTTAGAAAAACATGATCCGAGTAACCAAACCAGAAGGCTTCGGCAACATCCAATTAGAAGAGGTGCCGATGCCGGAAATCAATGCGCAACAGGTTCGAGTACAGACAGACACGACGTTAATCAGCCGAGGCTCCGAACTGTTTCGACGCTATATCCGAGAAGAGGCAGTTTCGCCCTCAATTATGGGATACTCCCTCACAGGCACCGTGGATGCAGTTGGCGCAGAGATAGAAGATTATCAGATCGGTGAACGCGTCATGGTTGTAGCACCACACGCCGAATATGTCGTTGCTGAACCCAACACGACCGAAGGACGTATCGTTCCGCTCCTTGACGGGGTCGGTTTTGAAGAGGGAACATTCCTCCCGCTTGCAACCAGTGCAGTCGCTTGGTCAGACTCGTCTGGTGTGAAAGCTGGAGATACCATCGTCATCTTGGGACAAGGCTTGGTAGGAAGCCTGATGATGCAAGTGCTACAGGGCTACAATCCCGAACGGATTCTAACCGTGGACGCGTTGCCGCTTCGATGCGAATTGTCGACGAAACTCGGTGCCGATGCGGTAATAAATGCTGAGGAAGTAGATCCAGTGGAAGCAGTCTTGGGCCTCACCGACGGCAAAGGGGCTGATCTAGTGATAGATTGTGTCGGCGGGTACGCCGGGGTCAAATCGTTTGAGCAGGCACAAGATATGACACGTCGGTTCGGTATTATCCAACTCATCGCTCTCTACCAGCAGGGACCCTTACCTTTATATTCCTCAAAGATGATGAGCAAACGTCTCGTTGCAGGTATCTTAACGGACGAACCCCGTTCTCAGATTGCAGCGCGTGCTTTGCAAAAGATACAGAATAAGGAAATCCGCGCATCTGAGATGATCACCCATCGCTTCCACTATACGGAAGCGAAAGATGCTTTCGACCTTCTCTGGAATACTCCCGGTGATGCACTCGGAGTCCTGATAAAATGGCAGTAGATTCCTTTCCACGAGAAGTCAACTTCCGGACGGAATTGCGCGGTACGTCCTTGGCATTTTCTGCAACGTGGGGACTTTTCTCGCCAAAAGCGATTGACGCAGGAACACTCTTGTTGATTGAGCATCTGGACATCCAGGAGGGCGATATCTGTCTCGACCTCGGATGTGGATACGGTGCCATCGGTATCACTCTCGCTAAATGCGCACAAACGACAACTATCTATATGGTGGACAAGGATTTCGTAGCAGTTGACTACGCTCGTAAAAACGTGAAACAGAATCAACTCCAGAATTGTCACGTCCTTCTGAGCAACGGTTTTAGCCATCTCCCCGATATTCGATTCGACCTAATTGCCTCTAACCTACCCGCCAACGTCGGTAAGGAACTCCTACAGATTTTTCTGGCTGATGCGAAGCAGCACCTCAAACCGAATGGACGACTTTATGTTGTTACCATTTCAGGACTCCGCGAGTTCATCAAGCGTAACTTTCTGAACATATTTGGAAACTATCAGAAGGTCAAACAGCGCCACACCCACACGGTCGCTATGGCAACTCGCGTATGAGGTCATCGAAAGGCTATACTCGCCTTCCAACTCCTTCCAGTTTTTTGCCACTTTTATTAAGTCACGAGCAGGGATCATTCCTGCAATGGCAGCTGACAGTCAGTCGATAGTCGATATTGTCGGGATTCGGATATCCCTTCTACGGGAAAATGACTCTGGCTGCTTTCGCAGTGGACTTGACATAGGCACACCTATCAGGTATAATTAATATTACAAATAGGACACTATACAGAAACCACATGGCAGGTGATAGCTGTGTTGTTTGACCCGCGTTCATGAAGGACTCTAATCTATCATGGTATTATCAAAGCCTTTGAAGTGTTATCATCTACGCTGCTTTGCGTTTGTATGCATGGCAGCGATACTTCTTAATACTGGCTTGCAAGCAGCTACGCCAGCGGACACCGCGGACGAAAAACAAGGCACATTCGAGAACATGCTAAACCATCCGCAAGAACATTGGTATAACCTCACCTTGATGAACACCAAGATCGGCTATATGCACACGTCTACTGAAGAAACCGAGTATCAAGGGGAACAAGTGGCTCGGAACAAAACCGATATAGTTATGAACTTTAAGGCACTTGGGACAGACATAACAGTTGAAATTACTCGCGTTGAATACACAGGTCCCAACTTAATGCCGCTTCATTTCCTCTCGACCTCTAATGAATCTGGTTTAAAACAGATCGAAGGACGGATTGTAGATGGAATTGCCCACGTTAAAACAACGCTCAACGGTGAAATCACCGAGTCAGAAATTCCCGTACCATCTGATACTGTTTCTGAATATACAGGTGTAGCATCACTGTTGACCCAGAAGGGGCTTAAAACAGGCGATAAACGGACCTTTCACATGTTCATTTTCGATCTCCTGAAGCCTGTGAAAACGGAGATTGAGGTTTTAGGGAAAGAGACTTTAACCTATCAGTCCGAGGAAAAGCAGGTCTACGTTCTGAAACAGACAGTAGACATGATGAATGGTATTACCGCAAAACTGTGGATTGACACCGACGGCGTAAACTATCGAACAGAGGTGCCGTTGATGGGGCTTTCCATGGTAACCCTGAAAACCGATAAGGAGACAGCCATTGGTAATATCGAAGAAGTTGATGTCGTTCTAAAAACCCGTATCCTCCCCTCTGGCAAACTCCCGATCCCAAAAGCAAAACACCTTGAGGCGGAAGTGAAACTCTCAACAGGGAACATTGCTGAAGTTGTTATGTCCACCCCTCGACAGAAACTCGAGGCAAACACTGCACATGCTGGTAAACTTTCAATTCAAGTTCCATCAATTGTCGCCGAAGACTGCCCTAATCTCCCTATTCAGAATGCAGAAGGTGAATTCCTTGCCGCAAGTGCCTATATTCAAGCCAATCACCCCGACATTCAGACAAAGACTGTGGAGATCTTGGAAAACGAAGTCAATTCATGGCATGCGGCGGAAAAATTATGTCGGTGGGTTTATGCCTCCATTAAAGAGAAAAAAATGAGTGGAGGCTTTGCTTCGTCATTAACAGCACTACAGTCGCGCTCCGGAGATTGCACAGAACACACAGTGTTATTTATCGCTCTGGCGCGAGCCGCTGGTATTCCAGCACGAATCTGCTCTGGGATTGTATTCGCAAAGGATGCCTTCTATTATCATTTCTGGCCTGAAGTCTACGTCGGTAAATGGGTACAAATGGACCCAACGTTGGACCAGGTTATTGCTGATGCAAACCACATTCAACTCGGTGGGAGCACCCTGGAGACTGACAATCTTATGGAATACGCAGCAGATGTTTTCCATACTCTCAATCAACTTGAAATTACCATTCTCCCGTAGAAACGATCTCCGATGGGCGGGTAGTGCCGTCGGGTCCCTGCTGGCGAGGTTTCTAAACCTCGCCTACTAAAGGGGTACGGAGCACCCCGCACTTTAACCATCTACTCGTCTCCGATACAATATCCAAAGGCACGAGTAGATGGTTAAAACTATTCTTTAGAAGTCCATAAATTAAAACCTGCTCGATTTAAATAAAGAGGTACAGGATTAACAGGAAACCTGCCTGAAATGAAATTATGCCTTAAATGGCATAATTTGTCTTTGCTTTACATTTGGAAGGCAGCCCAGGATCCCATAAATTAAAAATTGGCATTTCTCAACCCACTTTTTCTCTTTGGACTCCTCGCCACGGGTATCCCATTAGTCATTCACCTCTGGAACCGTCGTCGTGTTGTGACAATTGATTTTAGCAGTCTGATATTCATCACGGCGGCACACCGCGAAAATGCACGTCGATTCCAACTCCGTCAGTTTCTCATTTTGCTCCTGCGAATGGCAATTATCGCGCTCATTGCACTCGCCTTGGCACGTCCCTTTTTGACACTCGGATTGCCAGTCGCGTCCGTGCGGGCGAAGACAGATGTGATTATCGTTTTAGACAACTCTTACAGTATGGTGTATCAAGACATCAATGGCATAAGACTCGATAAAGCGAAAACTCTGGCAACCGACATCATTGGCACCCTGCGGCACGGCGATAGAGCCGCCCTTATATTAATGTCAGATACCCCAAAGCCTGTCTTTCGGCAACTCACGCCCGACATTGAGAGCGTTACCACAGCGATTAACGATACAGACACTTCCTACCGCACCACGAATGTTCAACCCAGCCTTGAACTTGCCCACGAAATCCTCACTGAGTCACAACAACTGAACAAAGAAATCTATTTGATTTCAGACTTCGCCCAAAACGGATGGGAGAACTGGAATAGGCTTCCAAATCGCTCTGGTGCTCGCATCTCTCTGATTCCGGTTGCAGAGGGTGAAGCACATAACATAAGTATTAAAGAAATTCGTCCCTCCAATCAACTAATAGGCGTGAACTTACCATTTCAATTGAATGTGACGACTGGGAACCATTCAGTAGCACCTTTGAATCAAAATATACTGACACTCTTTATTGGAGGCGAAAAACAAAAAACTATGAGTTTTTCCGTGGCAGCGAACGAATCGCTGAACACCACTTTAACATACAATTTTTCTACTCCCGGCACGCATATCGGTTACCTCACACTCACAGACGATCGCCTTAATATTGACAACCAACGTTATTTCGCCTTGGATGTCCTCGGTGAAGTGCGTGTGCTCTGTGTAGGTGAACAAACGGAATATCTAACATTGGCGTTAAATCCACATATCCCTGCTGCTCCGCCCTTTCCAACTGTAAACACGGTTTCTGAAAACACATATCAAGATAAAAAAAACAGCAACGGCGTAATGATTCTACCAACGCAATGCACACCTGATGAATTTGTAACCTTTCCGTTGGAAGACTATGATGTTATTGTACTTGCAGACGTGCTGACGATGTCGCGCCAGATGAGTGCACAACTCCAAGAATTCACCCGCCAAGGCAAAAGTATCATTGCCTTCGTGAGTAGCCACAGCGACCCAACAAGCTACAATGAACCTCATAATGTTTGGTTACCTGCCAAACTTGGTAGTCCGCTGACTTGGACACCACCCCAGCGAGTGCAGGCGTATGAGGAAACACATCCTATCTTTGACATCTTTCCAAGCGAAGGATTCTCTATGCAATACGCGCCGCAGTTTTACAACGGTATCGCATTACAGCCTTCGGCGGAATCTAACGTTATCGCACGCTTCGGGAACGATACACCATTTCTTGTTGAACGGAGTCAAGGAACAAGTACCGTGCTGCTTTATAACTGTGGCTTGTTGGCAGTCAGCAGTCAGCAATCAGTGGTCAGCGGTCAGCAAGAGAATGTCACTTCACCGGAAAACCTCTTAACCGACAGCCGACAGCCGATAGCCGACAGCCATTACACAAACGACCTACTCGTTAATCCGTATTTCCTTCCGATGCTCCAACAAAGCGTGCTTTACACATCAATTGCCAGCAATAATCTTGTAACATGGGGTGGACATATCGGTGATACCTATACAGCACACTATCCTCGGAGTGCGGGTGGGAAAGTGTCTATTCGTTTAAAAAACACTGTTGATAGATGGGACAGTAACGCCTTAACATCTGATGAATCCGACGCAGACAACAATACAGTAGTGCCGATCGCCGAAGACGGCACGCTGCGATTTCAAGGCACAGAACGTCCCGGTATCTATCAGGTCGAGGTGCGGACACAAGACAGCATCCAACGTGACTTTTTTGCGGTTAACGTTGATACGACTGAAGCTGACTTAACAGAGATTCCACTGGCACAAGCGGCAGCACGAATCGGAGCGCAAACAACAGCAGATCCGGAAATCGACGGAACAGCGATAGCAGCTGATACTTACAACATTAAGCGACACGGCAGGGAGATTTGGGGTGAATTGCTTATTTTAGTCGTCTGTCTTATGCTTCTTGAAAGTTTTCTCTCGAACCGCGAAAGTGCGCAGACCGTAGGTGAATCATAATGGCAGATCTTTGGTATGTCCCGCGCCCGTTTCGGACTTTGTGCATAATCGTCTTACTCAGTATCAGCGTCCACGTTGAAATTTCATCAGAAACGATAGACTCTCCACAGAACAAAAGAATGGTTTTACGAGATGAAGCGGGCATTGTACGTAGCCTCGTAATTGATGGAAACGAATCATTCTCTGAACAGCAAATCCGCGCGCTGATGCAGACAGATGTATGGAGTGTTTACGATAAAACCGTTCTGAAATCCGATCTTGAAGCGATTACACGCTTTTATCGGGAGAACGGGTACCGTTTCGCGCGTGTGGATGAAAAGCAACTCTCTGTGAAGAAATTCGCAGATGGTGTTTATCTCGGCATTGAGATTGACGAAGGTCGTGTCGGCAACATCATCATAACTGGCAATATAAAGACGAAAGAAGACGTTATCCGCCGCGAACTCTTATTTGCGGAGGGGGAGGTCTACACAGAAGCAGATAGAGAGGAAAGCGAACAGATTCTTCGACGCAAGACGTATATTGGTGCCGCAAAGGTTGACGCACAATGGGATGAACTGTCGAAATCAGTTACGATTCACGCGACCATTAGGGAACTGCTGTCCTTTCCACTTGGAGGAGATCTGAACCTAAATAACCAAAAGAGGTATTGGCTACTACAGTTTCGAGATCCGAATATGTTCGGATCGGGCCAAGGCACCCTATGGCGCTACGAAAGGATTAGCGAAGTCGGTGAAAAAACGCGGAGTCTTGTGAGAGGACGGTATAATAACCCGCGACTATTCAATTCGCACTGGAACTTCGATGGCGAATATATCCAGAAGCGGGAAGGCGATTCCTTGGTTGTGCTGTTAGAACGTCCCCAATATACACTCAAAAGTCGGTGGAGTGCAAGCGTACGTTTTTCCGAATCGGTTAATCCGATATTCTGGTATGAAAACGCAAAGAAAACCGATATATTTGAGCAAAATCTACAGGGAACCTATGCGAATGTCCGACGATATTTCGGTGATAGATATCAACAAAATTATATAGGGTTGTGGGCAGCCTCGCGGCGTTCAAAATATGTGTTACTTGAAAAATCAAGCGAATCCGATGCAATGTTAGAGAATCGAGACATAAAACGAATCGGCTTCACTTTAGGGAGGCAACGCATTGCATATCACAACACCCGATTTCTTCGACGGATGGGGCAAGAGGAAAATTTCCTCGTCGGCTCTCAATACGCCCTCTCTCTTGGATATGCTTCACCCTTATACGCATCGGACCATTCAAAATCTTACGCGGAACTGGCTTTCGGATCTGGATGGATGAATGGCAATAAGTTCTTTAACCTCACAACATTCGCATTTAGTACAAACTTCACGAGTCGAATTGAACGCTCCCTCCTCCAAGCACAAACCGCTTGGTTTTACACAGATGTATTCAACACAGGTGATATCTATACACTTCAAACCGGTTTTAGAGAGAACGGTCTCTTCGATCTTCATCAGACATTTGTCGTGCAGTTTAAAACAGAGATGCAGTTTGGATGGCGTGGACACAGCCAAGTTCTCTTGGGAGCGTTCGACGGGTTACGCGGCTACGCCTATAGGCAGTTTAGTGGAGAAAAGATGATGTTGCTGAGCCTCGAAAGTCGAACTATATTCGGTGGAACGGTTTTCCGCAAAGTAGACGAATCACTTGCAGCGGTCGCGACAGCTGTGGCTCGTCCGTTTAGCGACAGGCGAGTTCATCTTGGAGTCATATTGAGTGGCATCGTGTTTGCAGATATCGGATACATCTGGAACGGCAATCACACCTTCAATTTAGCGAGACCCAAGCGAAGCGTTGGGTTTGGATTGCGGGGTAGTCTCTCTCAGTTTAGTGGGACAGGTACTCTTCGGGTAGAATTCGCCTTCCCGCTCGATCCGCCCTTTACACCATCGTTTAGGCCCCGAATTTTCTATGGTCAGGAGCGAACTTTTTAATTTATGTGCCGATTCCCGACTCCACCAAAAACGTAGCCTGCAACAACGGCGCAGGCGACTCTACGGAAAAGAATGTGAAACTATCAATCCACCTTACCGAACCGCAAGGTATAATTAAAAAAACCGATTCCCGACTCCACCAAAAACATAGCCTGCAACAACGGCGCAGGCGACTCTACGGAAAAGAACGTGAAACTATCAACCCACCTTACCGAACCGCAAGGTATAATTAAAAAAACCGAAAATATCACATGGCGAGCCATCCTATTAGGTTTGTTATCGCTTCCACTCAATATCTACCTCGTGGTTCAAACGGAAACGGTCTGGACAACGCAATACCCAACCACGATGGCGATTTTCTTCAACGCCGTCTTTACGCTCCTTCTCATCGCACTCTTCAATCTATTTTTAACACGCTATCTTCCGAGATGGCGGCTCACACAAGCAGAAATGCTGACGGTGTACCTCATGGTAACGCTTGCATGTGTCGTCTGCGGACACGACCTGTTGCAGGCGACGATGTGCGTCCTGGGGCATGCAACGTGGTTCGCTACACCGGAGAACGAATGGCAATCTCTATTTTTCCGATACATTCCGGACTGGATCGCCGTAACAGATCGGCGTGCCTTAACAGGCTACTATGAAGGCACATCAAATCTGTTTGAAATAGAACACATTCAGGCGTGGCTCACGCCGATATTAGCATGGTTACTTTTCTTTTCTGCACTCGCGTTCTCCATGATGATGCTCAGCGTTATACTACGCAAACAGTGGATCGAACACGAAAAACTGAGTTACCCTATCATTCTACTCCCGTTTGAAATGACAAAAGGTGTGAGTTTCTACCGAAACCGGCTCCTCTGGATAGGGTTTGCCATTGGATGTGGACTTGATCTACTCAATGGTATCAGTTTTCTTTATCCCTATGTACCGAGCATCCCCATCCGTCACGATATTGGGCTGTTATTCACGGAAAAACCACTGAGTGCTATCGGTTCAACCCCCATCCATCTGAATCCTTACGCTATCGGTATAGGCTTCTTAATGCCGTTAGATTTGTCACTTTCTTGTTGGCTGTTCTATCTTTTCTGGAAGGCACAACTCGTTTTTGGCGCGATGACAGGGCTGAACCAGACACCGGGTTACCCGCATATTGACATGCAGTCGACTGGTGCGTACTTTGGACTCTGTTTCTTTGCACTTTGGATAACACACAAACATCTCTGGCAGGTTGCACGCAATATCTTAGGTCTGAAAACAAACCTTGATACAACAAATGAACCGATGGGATACCGGAGCGCGTTTGTTGGGTTCTTGCTCGGTATTGCAGTCGTGTTTGGATTTTGCCTGAAGGCAGGGATGTCGTGGTGGGGCGTGCTTGGGTTTTTCAGTATTCAATTCATACTTGTTTTAGCGTTCACCCGGATGCGTGCCGAACTCGGAACACCGACGATGGATTTCTATCGTGCTGGTCCTGGACTCTTCCTTACTTCGCTTGTTGGTTCCAGAAAGATTGGTCCACCAACGTTGACAGGCTTTGCTTTCCTTTATGGGTTCACCCGCAACTACCGTTCGCAACCGATGCCGAACCAGTTGGAAGGATTTAAACTCGCCGACAGAGGCGGAATTAACTCGAGTCAAATTCTTTGGGTGATGTGGGGTGCGACAGTTATCGGGTTAGTTATTGGGTTTGTTGCATTCCTTCACGCCGGTTACCGACATGGCAATCTGGGAACATGGCGCGGGCAGGAGGCATTCAGCGACCTACAACGCTGGTTAACCCTTCCGAACGACACAGACTGGGGACGCATGGGATTTTTGGGTTTCGGTATCTCTCTCACGCTGACAACGCTCTTTATGCGTTTGCGGTTTATCTGGTGGCAACTCCATCCACTCGCCTACCCACTCGCAGGCAATTGGAACTTCGGTAGGCTTTGGTTTCCCGTATTTATCGCTTGGGTACTAAAATCCATACTGATTCGCCACGGTGGGATCGGCGCGTATCGCCGAACACTACCCCTCTTTTTCGGAACAATGCTCGGCGAATTCGTGATGGGAAGTCTTTGGGCAATTTTAGGACTGTTTCTCGGACAACGGATGTATTCGTTCAAACACTGGTAAACGTGCATGCCACGCACCGACAGCCGATAGCCGCTGGCTATTCTAAAGTTCTTTGTTCTGTTCAATCTGTTGTGTCCGGATCTCTTGGAGTATCTCCACAACAGTCTCCATTTGCCCTTCAAGCTTCGCAATACGCTGTTCGACAGATGTTACGTCCTCATCATCGTCTGAGGTGACCTCAACGGTCTCGGCGGTATTAACGTCATCTTCTTGTGCTTGCCCGCCCCATACATCTTTGAGGAAGGAAGGCATTGATTGCCGCACAACTTCCCTGACATCTTTCAATTCATCGCCAATCGTTTTCTTGATTTGCGTGAAGTCAACAAAATCATCAGCGCAGCTTTCTTTCGCGTAGGCAACAACTTGGTGACAGGCAAAGCAAATATCGCCAAAAGATGCATCATCCTCCAAAGGTTCAAACAGACCCTCGGGCACTGCACCGAGATCGGTCAGGAGCTCAAGTGCGTTGTTAAATTGCCGAGCGCATCGTTCCTCACCACCTGAAAATTGGTCTGTAATCGCTGAAGTTTCTACGATGCGTGCTGTTGTTTCCAATAGCCTCAGAATCTGACGGATTTCCTTTTGCCGACGGATTTCCTTCTGGGCTTCACGTTCGTTAGACATGATTTTCTCCTATTGTCCCGCAAGCCTCTATAGGCTTGCGCTTATGGATTTGCCTATATAGAGTCCCTTAAGACTGAAAAGGATAGTAAAATTTTTTAACTCTTAAATCTGGGCACCGTTCCAAATGTAAAGCAAAGACAAATTATGCCATTTAAGGCATAATTTCGTTTCACGGTGGTTTTCGGTGAAGTCCAACCGTTTCTCGATGATAAAGGCTTTTTAACAATTGGGATACTGCATTCTCACTGCGAAGCAACCGAACGCAGCAGCTCAGAGTTAATCGTTAAAAATCTATCTATCAGGTTGCCTATATAGAGCCAACTCAGACCAAAAGGATAGCGGAAAATTCAACAAGGCTTGCTACACACTACGAGGTTTCCGACTTTAACTCAGCGACGTTCCGGCGGATTTTAATCGCCGCCTTAACAATATCCTCTATGTCCTCTTCACTCGCCATCAACACATTTTGACTTAAGGAGAGACCTGTTTGACATATCTTTTCAGTTTCGGGGCACTGCACACCATCATAATTGAGATCCTGACCGAAAAGATTAGAGGCGAGAAAGGCTGCCCGATACATCGGGGTAGTATACCAATATCCCATCGGTATCCCTTCCGCGCGCATTGCACGGAGAAACGTCTCACGTGATATACCCTCAAACTCCTCGGAATCAAAAATTGCTTTATAGCCGTGGCATCCGCCGCGCGTGGCACGCGGATCGAGCGGTGTGACTTTAATGCCCGGAATCTCACCAAGCCATCCATCTAACCATCGCATGTTCTTATGCCGGTAGTTGGTTTCAGTTTCAAGTCGAGTCAAACGGGAAAGGAGTAACCCAGCCTGCCACTCCGTCATTCGGAAGTTCCCGCCAAAGGGTTCTGCCTCTCCAAACTCAGCATCTGGTAGGGTACGACCGCAGTTATGGAGCGCGTAAGCGCGTTCGTAGAGTTCCCGGTCGTTTATAAGGACGATCCCGCCTTCGCCTGCACAAAGGTTCTTGGATGACTGGAAACTGAAGCATCCGAAATGTCCCCAACTGCCGACCCCGCGTCCGCGCCATTCCGCGCCGTGTGCCTGTGCACAATCTTCGACAATCTTTAGGTTATGCCGATTCGCGATGTCGATAAGCGCGTCCATATCCGCTGGATACCCGGCGATATGAACCGGTAAAATCGCCTTCGTTTTTTCCGTTATCGCGGCTTCAATCTTTGAAGGATCCAATAGGAAACTGTCTGGTGCAGTATCTACAAAAACAGGGACGGCGTGCGTCATCAGAATAGCGACGACCGTCGCCTGAAAGGTATACGATGTGGTAATGACTTCATCGCCCGGGCAGACCCCTGATGCTTTCAGGGCGATATAGAGTGCCGAGGTGCCGCTATTGACGCAAACGCCATAGTTCGCACCTTGGAATTTAGCAAACTGCTGTGCAAACTCAGGGACCTTTGGTCCCCCAACACCCCATTGCCCACTCTTATAAATAGTTTCAAATGCTTCGATATCAGCAGGATCCTGCGTGGGCCAGGTCGGATAAGAATCAGTGCGGACAGGTTCACCGCCATTTATTGCCAATGTTGCCATGAAATTCTTCAGGCTGAGGACTCCATGCTTTAGCATGAAAGGAAAGCCTGCCTCCTTTTACAACACAGTGAGTTTAAAGATAACGTGAGTTTGAAAAAGATTTTCAATGTAGGTTGGGTTGAGCGGTAAAAGCCCCAAAGACCTATCGTTTATACCGAGAATGTCAATTTTCAATCCCCCGTTCTTGGAAGTCGGTATAGCGAAACCCACCCAATCGTGGGGCGTGTGATAAAGCGTTGGGTTTCACGCGTTTTCTAGGTAAAGCAATTGCTGTTGAGACTGATGTACCCGATCGGGAGGCCATTTATAGATTAGTGCTATCGTTTCCACTGCCACCTCTCCGCCCGTCTCGATTTCTAAGGTAACTTTTCTATATAATCCTGTAAATCTGGGAATCCCGCTCTACTAATTACCTCCTGTAAGCGACGTTCCACATGTCCAGACTCAACTTCAGTGATTAATGCTTGTAGAACCTCCAGTGTTTTTCTTTCTAATTCAGCGTCAATCGCGCCATTCTGAACCGCATCTTCAAACTCCTCTTCATCCTGAATCTCATAGGTGCCATCTGGATTTATCCAAAGGTCTAAGAACAGATCCGTTATTTCAAAACGGTCAAGTTTTCCCGTTGCATCCACGCTGCGCTTGACCGGTTTCAGAACATCACAGTAATAGCCGGTCCACTCGTTATCCAGATTATAAACCTTGCCGACATCATACCATAAACCTGTAAACACAAACCAGACCGCGGCGAAGTTATCCGCCAAAACCGTCTCACCGTTCTGAACTATAGGCGAGGACGGTTTAACCCGTTGAGACGTAACAATGACCTCATCGTCGAGGTAAAGTAGTTCCTGTTGAAAGTGATTGACTCGATTGGGGGGTCTTTTATAGGTAAGTGTTACTGTTTCCATTCCAACTCCAAAGATTTTCTCAATAATGTGAGGTTTTTTAGTTGGTTGTCTCTACACATCAATACCAAAAATGAGGACAGGGATATCAATGTCAGCAACGCCCCGTTTTTCTAAATCCCACACGAATTGTTCAAAATACGAGACTCCAGTAGACATATCATCAGCAAAAGACTTCACAGGGACAATTTCAATTCCGGCATCAATGTAGTCTAAATTACGAAAAATAGTCATTTTGGCACACACGTTGTAGACCATAAATGCGTATTTTCCAAACTGTACCTCTATCCCAAGACGATCTTTCAGAAAGTCCATTTCTCGGTATGCGGGGCGCATTTGTTTCGATGAATATCCAGGACGGTAGTACTCCGTCGAATAGTTACATGTTACACGTTTCTTCTGCCATCCTTTGGCACCAAAGCCCTGAGCAAAGGCACGATTAAGTGCCGAAGGACTATATAACTTTTTGCCCGGCATTGTGAGCTCCCTGCTTTCTTTAATTTTGTAGTGCGAGGCATCAACAACAGCAATAATGTCTTCCACTTCTTGTAACAGGTAAGGGTGCATCTTTTGAATGGAATGTCCACCGTTAAATGAATACTCGGCAGCAATAATCATGATCGTTCCACCTCCACCATCTATTTCCATTCCATAGGTATCTGCGCAATACGGTCTTTTTTGGTTGGTTTGTGAATCGGTTTTCCTAACGGACGGAGTGGCAACGTCCCTTGTTCGAATTTCTGTATTCTCTCCTGGGTAATAGAGATATACTTTGAATCTTGTTCAGCAGCAACTGCTTTTCGGTTATGCTGTAAGGCAGCAATAATAGTAGAGCCGACACCACAATATGGATCTAAAACAATTCCTTCGGGCTCTGTGAGTGCCAAGACACATCGCTGGACCAATTCAACAGGAAACTGACATGGATGTTCGGTTTTCTCTGGATGGTTTGCTTTTACGTTTGGGATATCCCAAACTTCGTTTTCCCAATCCTGTGCGGCTATATCCCAAATGTCAGAAGGATTCTTTCCAAGCGGGTTTCCCGAAAGCTGACCGCGTTTTGGACCTTTGAAATGTCGTTTGCCTGGGTATTTCGCCGGAACTCGCACTGGATCAAGGTTGAAGACGTATTCATCACTTTTGGTAAACCATAAGATAACCTCATAGCGACCCGAAAACCGCTTTGTACAGTGCAAACCGTGATTAAACCTCCAGATAATCCGATTCCGTAATTTCAAGCCAAAGCGTTTGAAAATTTCATAGAAGTAAATATCAAGCGGGAATACTTCACCCTTCTGGACATAATTTCCGACTTGCCAGCAGAGACTTCCGGTAGCGGCAAGCACCCGATATATTTCTGCAATTACAGGCTCCTGGCTTTTTAGATATGATTGTAAAGTTGTTTTTTTCTCGTATTTTTTGCCTATGTTGTATGGTGGAGATGTAATCACCAAATCTACCGAATTTGATGGTATATTCTTTAGTAACTCGCTACAATCTCCATTAAAGAGGACAACATCTACATCAGTGTGATATGTATCTGAAACCGTAATCTGACGTGGTTCATTGAACATATCCGTCGTCGAGTCAACTGTCTCAAGGTGAGGATCTTTAGTTCCCATGTAAATCTCCTAAATTTGTCTGTTCTATATTAAGACACCAATGCTGAGCGATGCGACGCGATTGCCTCACGAAAGGCTTTAATATGTGTCGGTGTTGTCCCACAACAGCCACCTATTAAGTAAGCCCCTGCTTCGATGAGTGCGGGAACATGACTTGCCATCTCTGTTGGAGTCTGCGTATAGACGGTTTTATGGTTCGCATCAAGCTTCGGCATACCAGCGTTAGGATACGCCATCATCCGTTTACCATCAATTCCTGTTTCAGTGAGTGCCGTGTGCAACTGCTGAGTTCCAGCAATCGCATAAGGCATCCCAGTATGTTCATCGCGTCTGGATTCGGCACCGCAGTTCACGCCGATGATACTAACAGACTCCAACATTGTCCCGCAAGCCTCTATAGGCTTGCGATCTCCTCCCGAAAATTCGTTGCTCATGAGAATATCGATCAGATCTGCTGGAGAATTCCCCCAGTCGGTTCGATAGATAATGTTACCGGTCCGCCGTTCCTTTGTCCATTTATAAGTCATGTTTACAGCAATAGGGATTCCTGTCTCACGCGCGACATCTACAGCGAGTGCTGCCTCTTTCGCAGAAAACATCGTCTCAAGGCAGAGAAAATCCACGCCTTCCTCTACGAGGGTGTGGATAACTAATTTATGCGCCTCTCTCGCGTCCGCATTTGGAATGCCGAAAGTGGTATCCCCACTATCGGCTTCAATTGCGCCGGGAGAGGGTCCTACAGAGCCGGCAATATAGACATCCCTTCCGCTCTGCGCCACAGCGGTTTTTGCGTGTTGAACAGCGAGTCGTGTGAGCCGTTTGGCATCGGATATGTCTTGACCCGCCATCTCCAAGTGAAGCGGGGATGCCACGAACGTGTTTGTCCCAATCACCTCAGCACCTGCCTTGATATAATCCGAATGAATGTCAATAACAGCGGTGGGATGTAGGTCGTTGGCGAGTGCACTGTTAGCGAGTTCTATACCACGCTCGAATAACTGCGAACCGAACCCACCATCGTACAAAATCGGTTCATCAGACTTCAAACGTTCTTGAAAGTTCTTAATTTTACCTTGCGGTTCGGTGAGGTGTACTAATGGTTTCACGTTCCTCTCCGTATATCCGCCCTCCAAATGTAAAGCAAAGACAAATTATGCCATTTAAGGAAACCTAATTTCATTATGGGCTATGCGCTTAGGATTATCCTGAAAACCTATAATCCTATAAAGATCGAAGAAGCCTGTAAATCATAGTTCAGACTTTTGCCTTCTTTACAACGTTACTGGCATCGGCTTGAACTGACAACCCTCCACGAACACGTCAAAGAAATCGGGTGTCGTCTCCAATTCAATATGCTCAATATTGTTGACAAACGCTTCAATATCAGCGCGCTTTTTGTCAGAAAGTAAGACTGCTGTCGCACCTGCCACTGCGGCGTTACCGACTTTGATGACATTCGCTTCCGGTACGGGCGCGAGAAATCCGATTTCAATAGCATCCTGTAGGTTAACATAATTGGCAAAACCACCTGCCAAAAAGAGTTTCGTAATGTCTTTTGGAACGCAGCCGAAGTGCCGCAGGACAATATACTGCCCACAGTAATTTGCCGCCTTTGCTTGTGCCAAATTGCTTGCATCCTCACGGGAGAAGGTGAGACCGTGTTCCGGCAAAAGGGACATAACGCGTTGTTTTCTATCTGCAAAAACGCCTTTCGGACTCATCTGATTGTTCCGACGCAGCTCAGCGAGGAGCGAAATCAACCCAGAACCGCAGAACCCTTGTGGTGTTTCATTATCAATCGTCTCACAATTGAACTGACCATCGTTCCACTTCACAGACTCAATAGCACCTGGGTAAGCGGGCATTCCGTATTCAATGCCGCCCCCTTCAAACGCGGGACCAGCCGGACATGACGCAGCGACCATCCGCTCCGCATTTCCGACGACCACCTCTGTGTTCGTCCCGACATCAACCAACATGATGATCTCATCTTGCGAAGGTATATCAATTGAGACTAAATCTGCGGCAACATCTGCCCCAACATGGCTGGCAATCAACGGCAAGCTGTAGACCATTGCCTTCGGATTCGCACGGATACCTAAGCGACGCGTCTTTTCAATAAGAGAAGTGGTTGAACGGATCCCCTCCCGATACTCATGCTCAATCAGAGATTTATACGGCTTCTGTCCAATACTCTGAACATCATGCTTGAAGAAAATATCGCGCATTGTTGTGTTACCAGCAACGACGACTTCATAAATCTCTTGGCGGACGAAGTTGTGGCGTTCACACATCTCCATAATTTCACTATTGAGTGCGGCAATCAACGAACGGCGCAGCTCCCCCTGAAATTCACCATCGTAGGAGATGCGATTCATGATATCGCTCCCACCAAAACGCTGCGGGTTTTCAAAGGAACTGACAGAAACCGTTTTCCCGTTCTCTAAATCAACCAGATTCGCCACCACTGTCGTTGTTCCGATATCCAAGGCGAGTCCATAGAGGTGTCCTCGGTAACGGTCAATAGGCTCATTATTGTAATAGACAACTCCATCGCGATGCGTAACTCGTGGATCTAATTCCGACCTACCACTATCCGTCGTGATAGCATGCGTCAAGATCCTTGGTGAGCGTCGAAGTGGCGCGAACTCGATGTCCTCGTCAATATCAAGAACAACGGCTTGGCAGGCGAGACGGTAGTTATCATGTAGGAAGGCTTCTGATTCATTTGGAGGTCGGAGGCTGTCCATACCACGCTTAATCTCAACGATACATTCGTGACACTGCCCGGTTCGGAAACAGGAGGTGGGTACTTGGACGGTTAAATCGTCTGCGTAGTCAAAAATAGTTTTCCCAGGGGTGAGTTGATAGGTTTTTCCATCGGATGTAATGGTGCCGATGCTATGTGTTTCTGTTGTCTGGTCGGGAGCGTCAGTCTCCCACGCGCTGCGATAATCTAACTTATCGTCCCCGACGCATAAAAGTCCGGTCCCTTCATCAATCTTTCGCTGATTTCGGCAGCCGAACTTCGCTGTACACTGGTCAAAGCGATTTTTGTACGGACACCGATACGTCGCTTGTTCGTCCGCATGAACAACCAGACCTTCAAAAATCTGTGTAATTTTATTGAGTCGTTTCTCGTATTCGGCTTTATCTATTTTCTTCATTCTTTTAATTTACCTTGCGGTCAAATGACGTGAGTTTGAGCTTTGGCGTGCTATTCTCATGAGTTGAAGAAACACCCTATCAAAAACACCCCTCCATTTCATTACGGGCTTGATTTTTTGAAACTTTAAGCATTGACGTTCCTTTGCATTGTAGGAGCGAAATGCGTTACCACTCTTCGTCCGTCTCCTCAAGGAACTGTTTGGCTAAGGCGACACATTCAAGTGCATCTTTACCATATCCATCAGCACCCATGTCATCGGCAAATGTTTGCGTAACCGGGGCACCCCCTACCATAATCTTGACCTCTTCCCGCAAGTCCTCGTCAATAAAAGCATCAATTGTCTTCCCCATGTTCGGCATTGTCGTCGTTAGGAGTGCCGACATCCCCAATATCGGTGCTTCATATTCCTCAACGGCTTCAATGAACTCATCCTCAGAAGTATCAACACCCAAATCGTGTACCACAAAACCTGCCCCCCGCAACATCATGATGCACAAGTTCTTACCAATATCGTGTAGGTCACCCTTGACGGTTCCCATAATCACTGTACCGAACGGCTCAATACCTGAATCCGAAAGGATTGGTTCAACATGTGCCATTCCTGCTTTCATTGCACGGGCACACGCTAAGACTTCTGGCACAAAGATGAAGTTTTCTCGGAACTTGATCCCAACGATCCCCATTCCAGCAATGAGTCCGTCATCCATAATCTCTAACGCTTCTGTGCCTTCTTCCAGAGCAGTTTCCGTCAATTCATTAACGGTGTGATGGTCGCCATCAATAAGCGCAGCAGCGATGGTTTGCATAGCAGGGGTTGCTTGTGCAAACATCTCAATAGTACGTGCTATCTCATCGGGTGCTTCCAGGAATTCTTCGATTTCTTCCCGAATGAATTCGTTTGCGATGTCATTAATAGATGCCACGAGTTTTGAATTCCTCCTCAGAGATACAATGATACCACACCCCCGAAAAAATCACAAACGAATTTCATAGTAAAGTCTGGAGAGTTCTCTCGCGGAAACCGTTTATAGACTTCTATGCAACTGGGTTTCATGCACAGACTATAAACTCCGTCAATCTCTAATCTGCGAACCCTCTTCATCAAAAATCAGTAACCAGCAATTGATCCTCAATTTCCTGCCATATCCTAGGAGTTACATGTCGTGCCACCTTCTTGCAATCAAAGATGAGTTTCATTGCGCGAAGATATCTAATATAACTCTGTATCTCTTGAGGTGAAACCGCAAGCATACCTTCAGTGATACCCAAAACGGAAATCCACGTGTCATGAATAGATTCCTCTGGAAGTTCAACGGACTTTCCTTCTCTCGCTGCTTTGATGAATTCTCGTTGTGCGTTAAACCGTCGAGCCATCCGCTGTAAATCCACTCCTTTGAAAATTTTCGCCTGTTCCATATATTCAGTAAAGATTATCCGTTTTTCTAATTCCTCTTCAAACTGATCGCAGAATTCAGAGGGCAGGCGAGAGTAGCAATCGGTATCCATATATCGGTAAAGATCTTGGTAAAAATCAAGGTCCAGATTAATGTCTTGGTGGAGATAGAGATCGATATCTTGGTAGAGATAGACGTAGATGTAAAGGAACCGGTAGAAGTCATGGTTGCACACGTTGCGAGTGGCTCGGTCAATATAAGCTATTTGATTTAAGTAGAGGTTTACGTGGAGATTTCTGTGAAGGCTTTGGTAGCTGTCATAACCTTGGTAGAGATCTTGGCGGCACTCTCCGTGAAGGGCTCGGTTTCGATAACTGGCGGTTTACCACACAAGAAGTTGAGGTCTTGGTCGAGATGGATACTTCGGTGGAGAGTTAGGTGGAGATAGCGGTAGTAGTCAAGGTCTTTGCATAGATTTTGGTTGCGACTGCGGTGGAGGTCCCGGTTGTAGAAGAAGTCAAGGTGTTGGTAGAGACCAAAATCTAGGTTGTCATCTCGGTATAGGTCAACGACGTTTTTGGCTAATTTATAAATTTGATTTGATACCCACAGAGCAAAGTACTGACGCACCGCAAATGTTGGCTTGGCAACCCTGTTGCCCGCGTTGTCCGAAGGGTTTACGATATGTTTTGCCCATTGGAACAATGCTTTGAGTCCATCGGTGTTGATAGTTTTCGTAGTTTCAATTTCCATCTCTAAAAGCAAACTGTCTGCCTCAGGCATTAGCTCACCAGCGAATAAAAAGACTTCTCGCCATCGCTTGTCATGTAAATGCTCAGTTACTAACTTCTGAATTGACTGCGTACTAACGAAATAATTAGCTGTCAAATACTCATGAAACGTCGAGTGAAGAAAAGAATAAACACCACTTAATCTCTCAACGAAAAACCCCTGTTCAACAGTGATAGATTCCAGTACCTTGTGGGCATCAACATTTGACAGTGGAATGGAATTTAGTTCACTGAATTCCTTGATTTGATCAACAAGTTCCTTCTCCTTGAAAAGCAGACGGTCTGCCTCAAAATTCTTTGCCGCAATTTCAGATAGCATATACTCTTCGTCTGAAACGTTCAAGTACTGACTAACCAACGAATCCCGACGAACACGCTTTTCATCTGCCCACTCTTCAAGAAAAATGTTGAGTACTCGTTTATAAAGATCTGCCCGATTGAGCGGAAAGTTTTGTGATTTATCATAAGCTACACACAGAAGTGTAAGTAATAATGGATTCCGCACCAACTCTTTGGTCGTTCGATGCTCCGTTGCATTCAACATCCCCCAACACAGATCAGCTGTCGTTATCTTGCTATCAAGTTGCTGCGTTGATTCATTGGATGTTGAGGTAAACCAATTGTCGATATACCTCTTAATCTGCGAATCGTCAAAGTCTGCTACTTCCACATTAGTAAACTGTATAAATCCACCTACATTCTCCGCCTTCCGACATGAAGCAATAAAGCGATTCTGGCCATACTGATTGACAAAATCTCCAATTTTACTAACAACATTGTCAACATTTACCCTTGGCACTTCATCAAGTCCATCAAGGAGTAAGAGAAGTTTATCTGATTCCAATGTAGTCTTCGTCATCTGCTCAGGATACGGATAACCGCATACCTTAAACTCATGGGTAATCAGTGCCTCAATATCAATCGAATTCTCGGTGAATCTCTTCAGTTCAAGAAAAACAGGGATGCACTCGTGTTGGAAGTTTCCATTCTTTCTTTTCAGTGCTTCAAGCCCAACCTTGCGGAGAAAGGTTGATTTTCCGACCCCAGGGCCGCCGAGTACCATCAAATACTGTTCATCATTGGCAACTATCATCCCATATTGCCGTTCATCAGAACTTGACTCAGAATCTGTGTTAGTCCGTTCTCGAAATTCCCTTTCAATATTTTCAAGAGATCCATATTGGATTGCATTTTCCTGATCTAAGAGGTGGACAGCTACGTAAACCTTTTCAAGTGATATCGGTGCTTGCATTTCAAGGCAGGAGATTTTAAGTTGACCGTGACGTTCCTGGTAGTGCTTAGGATAGTCATGAGAGGCATTCTTTGACTCTTGGTATTTCTTTTTAAGCCATCCCCAGTACTCTTTTAAAAACGCTGGAACCATCTTTGTTAAAATCCATATTCCAATCTTCTCAAGCATTGCTTACCTCCATATTTCAATCAGTGTCAATGTCAGGTGTGGATATAACAGGGCATTTGGTTCCGCCGCCTGAGAATCAGGGTTAGAAACCCCTCCTGCAATTCCAGACATGGCACACGGCGTGTGCCTACTACTACAATGCTGGCAATCCATCAACAATGTCTACCGTCTCCAAACTCACCGTAATGACCTGTCCAATCAAACGAAGTATATATTCCGGATCTTCGCCACGGTTCGGATCGTTGACGGTGCCGCTCCGTTTGTCTACCTTGACGCGATACTGATCAACTACCCACTCCAACGCAGAACGGTTGCCTAACCGATAATCAAACACTTCAGGAGGGATGCCCTCTAATGTCAGAAAATCGTTGTATTTCAAATGTGTCTTATCCTTTGAGAATTTCATTCGATCTACAGACAAATCCACTTGCATCCCCGGGGTCTCAACCGAATTGAGTTTATCGTATTCGGGCTGTGATTCGTAGTTGACGTGGAGGTCTGCCAACCGCGCACCCGCCTTCGCAAATTCCCAAAAATCCTCGGCGAAGGGGATATGCGGCAAATCACGCTTGAGGTTTTCCTGATACCGCTCGCGATAATCCGGATGATGCAGGATCCCGTAGGTGTAGTGGAAGATGTCCCACTTTGTGATGGTGTCATCTCGGTAGCGCGTTCGGAACTGTACCAACATCCAATCGGTGATGTTCTCGCGGCGGTTTGTGCCATCTTCATCGTAGGTGTAGAAGGGAAAGCACTGATTTGGATCCATGGACGTTATCATCAAATTTGGGATAACTGATGTTGCACCGCACCAAAAATCAGCACGGCTACCGGGACTCGGCACACAAATTACCTGGTTCTCCTTTTCCGTTTCTGGTATTGGAAAAATGGAGGGAAACACATACACACACTCGTTCATCATTCTATCAAAGTAGAGGTGTGATTTCGTAAATGGGCGGTAAAGAGATGTCCGAACATTTTCAGCGGAGAACTTAGCCAATTTGCTCTGTCTTAAGTTTGACTTTAGGCTTCGGGTCCACTTGAGTTTCGTATCATCAATTTCTATAAAATCATTGACGTTGATGTTTCTATCGCTTCGTTGTTCCCATTTAGATACTTGTCCATTGTAAGTTTCCATCATCGCCCACATATTTTTGGTAAGGGTATTGGGATTAAAATTGTAAGCCCATGAGTCGCGATTCGTTACCACACCGAGGCTGTAGGTTTTAAAAAGCGTTCCCTCTCCATCGCCCGTGCTGGACTTTGCCGATTTGTTCCCCATTGGAACGAAAGTGTCAAAGTCCATATCAAACCCTCCTGTCAGCCACGTATGCCGTTTGTCCGGTTTAATCTCTTGCCAATCTAAGTTGCCAACGTGCTGCTTTTCCTCCAAAAACGCAAATGTCCGTTCTTTACGCAAATCCACTGTTTCGTCGTTATAGAAGATGCGCGCTGGCAACCCTTGATTTTGTTTTGATTTTATGAGGACATTAATACTCACCCCAACCTGAATGCCGAACACATTGGAGTCCCCAGGTTGTCTCTTACGAATATTACCACCCAAATCAAGAATATAGAGCGTATCAAACTCATCGACGAGATGTTGCCGCATGCCATCAAACATCTGTGCGTCGATAAAACTGTTATTTGTCACGAATACGACAATGCCTTCATCACCCAGTTTATCTGTTGCCCACCGAATCGCCTTCACATACGGATCATAGAGTTTATTTTTAAGTTGCGCGCTCGAAGCGGCAGCATACGTGGCTCGCACCCGAGCGTCAACTGCCTCGTGTGGCTTATTTTTGTTGTTATCGTTTTCATTTGCTTGCCTCGCGTTGTAGGGTGGATTCCCGATAACAACAAACATCGGAATCTCTTGTTGTTCCTCAACCCGCAGCGTATTCTCAGGTGTAAAATAGGTGAACTCCCCGGTTTGGTGAGGTGCGTCCATCAGACCGAACGTATCAAACGTATCCACGAAGCAGATATGCGGAAAGGGTTCATAATTGCCGGTTTTCTCAAAATAGGCGTGTTCAATGTTGAGACTGGCGATGTAATAGGGGAGTAGCATCACCTCATTGCAGTGGAGCTCCTCGCGGTATTTTTGCGGTAATCGCCGTCCCTGAATCTCTTGCATTAGATGGACGATGAAATTGCCGGTGCCAACAAACGGATCGATGATATGAACCCCCATATCCGACAGCGAACGTCCGAATTCGGTCGCGAGAATATGCTCGACGCTTTTCACCATGAAATCCACAATCGGCTGCGGCGTATAGACAATTCCGTGTGTATCGGCAACTTTAACCGAAAAGCCTTGAAAGAACTGCTCGTAGACGGTGTTCAAAAAATCCTGCTTCTGTGAAAAATCCGTGATAGTCGCGGCGGTTTTCTCAATCGCAACATAAAACGGATTCAAAGGTCGGAGAAATTCAGAACGACTCGGGGAACGATGGGTAAGAATCTGGATCACCTTCTCAATTTCTTGGGCGATGATGTTCCTATTCGTGAAATCGGGATTGTCAAAGATAGTGCGGAAAATCCGTTCAGTCAGCAAGTGTTGGATGAGCATCTCCTCAACTTGTGCTTCGGTGAGGTTCGGGTCGATGGATGCTTTGCATTGCTGATGGAAATCCTGGAAGGCTTGCTGAAACACTGGATTGTCCCGGATCTCGGTTTGGATACGCTTTGCGACACCACGTCCCAGCACCGGCACCTTATCCCTAAATTCTTCCACCGCAGCATACCAATCAACGATATTTTCTTCCTGATACGCAAAGAAGGTATTCAGTAGATTGATAAGATTTTTTGAATCCGTGAGGTCATAATCAAGGTGAAGGTAACCGTTTTGATAGAGAAGAGCACGGTTCGGCGATTGAATGATGATGTTTTTAAATGGGTAACCTGCTTCCGATTTTCTCTGGGCTTCAATGGACAAATCGTCCTGCGTATCCTTTGCTTCCCAATGTCCGTGTGGCAAGCCGAAGGGGTCAACAACTTCACCATCCAGTTGGATGCGCCTATTCGTTTTTGTGTAGCGTGTTTTTTCACAGACAAGGATGAGGTCTACCTGTCGGCAATAGTGCTGGAGGAGATTTTGGAATGCGATTCGGACTGCACCTTCGTGTGCTGCACCGATTTTTGCATACTCTTCAAGTTCTGCGTAGTAGTTTTTGATGGATTTATGTGTCGGTTTGATGTTGAGTGTTGGCACAAAATTTTCTCCGTATATTTTCGGTGATTGAACTTAGGATAACACCAATTATACACAGATGTGAAGGTAATTACAAGGAAATCAATAAGATCGGGTGAAAGCAGAACTTACATAAATTTGACAGGCACGCTTTGGAAGCGTGCCTATCAACGAAAGGTTACTGACGGGTTAGGTCAGTGCGACTTAATTTTTCTCTCGGTACGCTTGCAAAAGGGCGTTAATCTTATCAAGAAAGTCTTGTGAGTAAATCTCACCGACGAGTGCTTTGTGGGTTTCTGCAGCGATAGCATCCCACGCTTCCCGGGCATCGTCCTCGAATTCAACGACTTTAATACCTGCCTTCTTTTGCAGTGCCTCAAGTGCCCTTTCATTATCTTTGCGAATATTCTGAATTAAATCGCCCTGATACGCGTCCGTGGTCTCGCGCACAACTTTCTGCTGGTCCGGGGAAAGCGCATCAAATTTTTCCTTTGTCATGACTGTTGCGCCAACACCAACACTGACGGGAAGGTCGGTCATATATTTGAATTTATCGTGCCATTGCAGCGCGATAGTGACATAAGGGGACGCAGTTAGGGTGTTGATTTGCCCCGAGTAGAGCGAAGGCAGGACCTGTGTAACCTCTCTCGGTACAGTCGCGATCTCGGCGTTTTTGTGAAACGTAAGCCCAATTCTGTCTGATGTACGAGCCCACATCTTGACGTTTGGGGATTGAAGGTCGGCAATAGTGCGGATAGGTTGATTGCTGAATATATAATAGAAGCCGAGGTCTCCCATACCGAGTAGGACATACCCGGCATCCATAAATGCTTTGTCAAGATCCGCACGGAGGTAGTCACGGACATAGTCAAGTTCTTCGTAAGTTCTGAACATTCGAGGCAGTTGGAAAATCAGGACCTCTTTCTGTATCTCGCCAAGACCCGTAGCGGTCATAGCCCCCGCGTGGATCAATCCGGCTCGCATCTTGCGGATAACATCAAGTTCATCTCCCTGAACCCCATTTGGATAGATACGAAGTCGAAGATTACCATCTGTTTTGGCGCGAATTTCTTTCCCCATCGCCTCAAAATTATTCATCCATGTGGAACCCTTTGGCGCGAGTGTCGCGAATTTAATAGATTCGGCATCAAGACTCGCCACGGGTAGACAAAACATTCCTAAAATCAATAGAAACACGCCCGCTAATTTAGCAGCGTGTGCTTTATAGTCTGTTTTTTCGTTCTTCATTACTCTATATCTCCTTCCTCCATTTCTGGATCAAAAAGAACATCAGCCTGATCGAGCCAGCGTTTGGCGCGTGATTTTGCCAACGAAGTCGCTGCTTCTTCCCCAGGATAAATGTCCGACGGTGCATCAAGAATTTCTTGTAACGACTGCTTGTAAAGCTTCACATCCTGTTTAGGATAGGCATAGTATCGTGCGAGGTAGAATTTACTCATCAAGAACTTGCCGCCATTGATTCGATCTACATGCCCAATATGTTCCTTTGCCTTCTCCGGGTCTCCACCGATTGCGGGGGCCCGGTCGCCGTAATAAACAGTATAAAATAGATGCGCGCCGCCGAAGTAGAAGGTTTCATCCAATTCAAGCACACGCCCCATCATCAATTCCACCCGAACCAAGTCAATCACTTGCATCGGATCATCTTTCTGGAGACTAATGCCGCGTGCTATGGCATAAGCCGCCCAAAACAGTGGTTCAACATCCTTCTTTTTCAAACTCTGAAGTGCTTTTTCAAAGCCATCGATATCAACAGTTCTTGCCTCATTGAAGGTTTTATTCGACTTCGCTAAAGCTTTGAGCGCGTATCCCTCAGAACGGATATAGTAGTCAATTGCACGTGCGTGCATCTCCTCTGCAGTCTCATAGTCGCCTGCTATTTCAGACTCTTCCATCTTATCCTCAATAAAGCCGGCATAAGATGAATACGCGCGAGCCGTCTTAATAATGAGATTCTTACTCCCAATTTTAGATATGCGTTCAAGCGTGCCGATGTTCCCCTCAAGGGTGGCTTCTACCACAGCAAGGTCGCCTTCTCCTTGAATTCTCGCTAACTTGGCAAGACCGCATCCACCTAAGAGTATCGGGAGGAACAGTAAAAGAGATATACGAAAATAAAACTTACTGTATACCATCGGTTTAAATTTGCCTCCTATAAATATCGTGCCTCTATCAGAGACACGGTTTGTAGCCGCGACAAAAACGCGGCGATAGTTTATCTTCGCTAATGATAAAGGAAAAGTGGAATCGTCGCTTCCTGAATCAAGTGTTGTGTAACGCTGCCGACGAAAAACTCACGGACGCTTTTTCTACCGTAAGCCCCCATCACCAACATATCAATGTTGTTCTCTGCAATATAGGATTTGACAGCAGTATCCGGATGCCCGCTTCGCGTAGCGAGATTCGGTTTAATTCCGTAACTCTCAAAAAATTCCCCAAGACTGTCTAATAACCCCTGCGCGGCTTCAGCATTATCATTAACGGTAAGAAGCGTTATATCACTGGTGTTCCATATACCGAGCAGAAGGAACATGTGCACCGCTTTAGAAGCGGGAACACTATTATCATAGGCAACCAGGACCTTCTTAATTTCTCGTACTGAATCTGACACAGCCAGGACAGGCGTGAACCCGTTTCTCAAAATACGCTCAAGTGTCCCATAAGTTTCATCGGCATTGTATTCAAAAAACGTCCGCTTTCCGATCACAATGAAATCGTGAAATTTGGATTCCTCAATTATTTCGGAGAAAGGGCGACCTGTATCGGCGTGTAAGACAGCATTCACTTGTCGCTCCTCACAGATACGCGCAAAATCTTCAAGAATGGCTTTTGCCTTGTTTTCTGTCTCTTTTAACTGTTGCTCTTCAAGTTGTATATCATAATGCGTTGCCCCGATTGGTACTGGACCGCTTGAAGATTGAATGCCCGGTTGATCGATGATAGCGACCCCTGTAATTGCTGCATTATGGCTAAGCGCGAGTTGACAGGCGTATTCAATCGCCGCTTGTGCATAGGCAGAGCCATCTAAACCGAGTAGAATTTTAGAGAATCTTGAATGTTCCATAGTAAAATTCCTCCTCTACAGTTTTGCCTGCGCGCTTGTAGAGCCAACCTGAAAACAGCGCGCGGATAGAAACCTTGTCGTGATATTTTATATAGCAAGCCCTTGGATTGTAGGCTACGCCGAAAAGGGCAGCAGCACGACCGCGCCATCAACATACCCTTCTGAGGTCTTGATTTGGACACGGCTACCTGCTTCAGTAACTTCCATCCGAACGTAACCGAGAGCAACTGATTTTCCGAGCGTCGGGGCAAAGGTGGCACTCGTAATCCACCCCACCTCTTTGTCGCCGTTGAAAACCCGCGCATCTAAGGGAAGCTTATGGCAGTCTTGCAATGTGAAGTCGGCGTCAATTTCAATGCCGCGCAAGAGGCGATTCGGGTGCCCCCGATATTTCATGCGCGCGACAATCTCCTGCCCAATATAACATCCCTTCTCAAAATCGATAGCGTGTTCCAATTCAGCCTCAAGTGGGATAATAGAATCGGTTAATTCTGTCCCGTATCTCGGCACGCCTGCTTCAATGCGGAGCGACTCAAGGGCATTCCAACCGATCGGTTGAACGTCAAAGCGTGCCCCCTCAGTCATTAATGTCTCCCAAAGCAAAACTAATGCCTCGGCAGCGGTATAAAGCGTCCAACCCATCTCGCCAGTGCTATCTGTTCTCACACAGACAATTGCGTGTTTAAAAAGCGAATCTGCTTCACGAAAGCGGTTATACCGCTCTGGCAGCGCAGCGAGTTCGTCTACACCGAGCACAGATTGAACAAGATCCGCTGCTTTTGGACCCTGAACAGCGATTGCCCCAGTTTCAGCGGTTACATCCGAAAGCTCAACATCGTCAGCGATGATGTACTTGTCCAACTCGTTGAAAAGGCTTTCTGTGGTCTCAGGCGCGGTGTCAATACTGATTGCGTCTTCAAGTACAGAGATATTCATATCGGCTATAATTTTGCCGCGGTGCGTTAAAATCGTGGCGTAAGTGCCTTGGCCAATTGAGAGACTTTCAACATCGTTGGAGATGATACGATGTAGAAATTTCGCCCGATCCTCGCCGATTAACCGATACCGACCTCGATAGGACACGTCAGTAATACCAACGTTGTTTCTAACAGCATGATGTTCGGAAACAGCATCGGTGAACTCGGTAGCAATATTCCAATCTAAATGCTTTTTTTCGAATGCTGCACCAAGTTTCTCATGGATATGATAGAGTGGTGTTGTTTTCATATTTTTATTTTTTAATTTTTCCTTGCGGTTCGGTCAGGTGGGTTGGATGAATGACGCTCCTCGGCGTATATCCAGCCCGGCCCGTTGGTTGGGCTTACGTTTTTCTAATTTTCCTGCTGATATTCTCTCTGATTAAAACATGCGTTCCAGGCGCAAAATGATGCTCGGATTTCGTAAGGAGAAAGACGAATTGAGTGGTTCTGCCACTTCAAGAGCAAGACTCCACGGTGCGGGATTCCCGAATGGATCTACAAAAACAGAGCATCCAACACCGATTGACGTTTTGAACCGCATCATGAAATCTTCAAAATCGGAAAAGCGGGCATCATGCCACCACACACTACCTACATCCAAAAAACAACTGAGTGTCCACCCGAGCACAGCGTCTTGTTCACTGGGAATTGTTTCTTTGATGAGCCGATACTCAAGGTTAAGCAGAAGCCGATTATCCCCAGCGAATACGTTAAAATCGTGACCGCGCAGGGTATTACCACCCCCAAGGTGAAGGAGTCGTTGTCTCGGCAAGGGAGCATCAGAAAAATCACCCGCAACCCGAACGTTCAGGTGGTGTGAACCCGATAAAGGCGTGTAGCGTGTCAACTCAAACCGATAGAAATTGAAGGCGTGGTCCCCACCGAAACCTTGACCTGCTATTTCAACTGCGAATTGACCGCGCCATCCACGCCGAGCTCGCTCATTTGCGGAAAACAGCGTGTGGAAATGCCGTGTGATAGTAGACCTATGATCCCGTGTATCGAACGCATAAACGAGAGAAAGACTCCTTAATTGTCCACGATTAATCCGTGAGTTTCCCCGCTTGAGCAGATTTCGGTTTAAGTAACTCCAATCCGTAGATTTGGAAAGGTTATCGTGTCTCTCCGCAGTGAACTCCAATTTAAGATACGTCCATTCTGATGGCGCATAGGTTATCCATCCCTGAGATCCCTGACGTTCATAATAATCTTGAAGTGCTGAACCATAATAGGTGGCACTCAGGGTAGCATCACCTTGATGCAGATACATATTAGAACTAACATCGGTAAGTTTATAGAAACTCCCCCCGAGTCTGAGAGGCTGCCGTTTAAAGAACCCCTTCTCGAGCCCTGCGTGATAGTTCCATATTTTGCTCGAAAATCCACGGCTTATTGAACCGAAAACCTGTTCTTTACCTGTGAGGCGAGTCGAGAGCGTTCCACCCGCGCCAAGCATTAATCCGTGAACACGATTGAATTGAAGAATCGGAAAACCACCCGGTCTCGCGAACGGCTGCTCTTCAATGTCAACAATCATGACGTTTTTTCCACCCTCACGTTGAACACGCCAATTCCGAACCGATTTAAAATGCTCACTGTTTTTGCTGAGTTCCTTACGCATACCGTTTATCTTCGATTGACCGAGGGCATGATAGTAAATATCCGAGGCTTGTGAACCTCGTTCTTCATCACTGTCCTCAGTTTTTAGGTTAAGTGCTGACAACAGTTCCGCCCGCAAGATTCGACTGTTTCCAGTAAAACGAATTTCGTGCAATGTCCCCTCATCAATGCTAAATTCAAGTACATCATTGACAAATCGATGTGTAACAGTCGCGAATTCATATCCACGATTTGAATAAAAATCAGCAATTAATTGTTGCTTCAGTCTAACAACAGTGACAGCAAGATAGCCGGATTCTAACTGAAACCACTCCTTGATGAATCGTGAAGGGAAACTCCTGTTCCCTTCGATCTTAATTTGCTGGGCAAAAAGCACAGGGGCTTCCGTAACTCGGATATGCAAACTGACACTTGGAATGGCTTTCGGTTTCCCTTGGCTTTCAGCGGCGTGGTTGTCGGCTCTCGGCTCTCGGCTGTCAGTTAAGAGGTTTTCTGGTGAAATTACGTCCTCTTTCTGACTGCTGACTGCTGATGGCTGATTGCTATTCTGCTGACCGCTGACTTCTTCTTCACCGTCTGCTTCGACCTGCTGAGTTTCCAAACGCACATCTTGAAACCAACCCTGTTCCCGCAATTCTGTGATTAGCCAAGAAAGTTGTGGACTTGTGATAACATCTTCAGGCTGAATAGGAAGGGACTCTTGAACAACCTCTGTCGGAATTGTGGTATTACCTTTGATTTCAATAGTCGCAACCCGGACCTTAGCTTCGGATGCGAAGTCTTCAGAAGCGAGTGGTGTCGTAATGAATTCCAAAACCCCCATTGCCGGACCATAGCGTCCCGAAAGGGGACCCTCATACTCATGCGGCGAATGGGACCACCATGGATGCTCGGTATCATAAATCGGCTGCCAATAACTATATTCTCTGGACCTAGCAGGAATAAGGCTCTTCATATTGCTACTATGCATCTTACGATGGATGTTAAAAAGCCACCTACTTTCAACAGAGGATGTCGACTGCGAATCCATCTCAGGAGAAGGTTCCAACATCTTACGCGGGAGAGCGACTTCAAGACTCCAAAAAATGGTGCTAATTTGGCTGGCAACTTTCGCTTCTGAGTTCCATGCGCCATCCGCATCGAACGCTGTTTCCATCGTTTTTCGATTCAAAGTAACTTGAACATCATGAGGTGCAAACCGGAAACTGGGTTTTCCAGGTGTATTAACACGCTGATCAAAATACGCACTAATTGGGTTGATAACAAGGTGATAGTAAACATCGGTTTGCGGATTAGGATCGATCAGAATTTCAATACACTCGTCCTCCCAAATTGGTGAGTCATGCTGGGTCTGTGAAATATACGGGAGAAACGAATCAGACACATACGCCTTTACACCGACATAGAAATTCTCGGCATCCCATATTAAAAAAGTTTCAGTTGAATTGCTTGGAACATCGGTGCCATCTGGATTTTGGAACGGAGAGAGCAGAGCCGCTGATTGCCATACAATTTCAGATAAATTGCCATCAATAATGGGGGCTTTTGCTATTTGCGGAACAGGTTGAGCAAAATCCACAAATGGATTCGTTTCAGCGTCTGCGGATACATTTCCACCGCTCGGCGAACTCGATAGAAGTGAAATCGCGTCGGTGGCTTTCAACCGAAACAGGGGTCCACCATCGTTAATAATGGTCAGGCCCGTTTCCTCGTCAAATTGTGCGGGCAAATTGACAACAATTTGCTGTTTCTCACTCTCAAGCTCGACATCCGCGGCATAATTTTCAGGAAGTCGTAAACGGATGCTACCGCCTTGTGCGGTTATATCCATCGGTGCTGCAACAGGGTCAAGTACCATCAATCCAATCGAGCCATTTTGGGTCTCTAACGTGTTTTGTCCTTGGGTCAGCAAAATTTTCCCGTCAATGTTGCCCGTGGTCACATTGATATTGTAATTGCCTAAGGTTTCATCTAAATGGATGTTCCCTGTCCCAGTCGAGGCTTCTATCTTCCCACGGATACGTTGAAGGGATATATCTCCGGTTTTGGCATGGAGCTTAACAGAGACATCCGCTGGCGTTTTAATTGTACATTTCAGGTGGAGTCCATCATAGCGCACTGCTGTGGGAGGGGTTTGTAACCCCAATTTCATATTAGAAAGCGGGCTCGATTTTGTTTCAGGAGAATTACCCGGTAGTTGTATCCTCAACTGAAGTGTATCATCGCTTTGTGTTCCCGTCAAGGTGATGTTATCAAGATAGTCGCGAATCAGATCGTCCTGTTTTGCGTTTGTAGCTTGTGCTTGTTTTTCGAGAGTAACGATGATGACATCACCCTCTGTGGCAATCAGTTCGATATTACCCGATACATTTAGGCTGAGTTCTATATGATAAACATCAGAAAAACTGAAGGTTTCTGTTGACGTTGTCCCTAATATCAATGTCTGCGCTTCGCGAATCGAGTCGTTGACAGTTGGAAGTGGCGTGCTTCCTTCGCTTTCATGATCCGCTGCGTGTATATGCTGGATAGGTAGATTCAGCGTGAGCATGAAAAGATAAAATAAATATGAGTAAGAGAAGATCGCTCGAGATATGGGCAACATTCCGGGAAGGTTCCTTTATTGACCCTCCTCGTCAAATCCCGATGTTTAGTTTAGGGGATGTAGACGAGTGATAACACGCTGAAAATATATTTGACATTACCTTCTAAATATAGTATAACTCTATTCATAAGCCTATCAAGAAGGTATACTTATGCCATTTGAAATTGCGAATAAAATGCGCGGTTATAAGACCTTGTAAAGTGGGGTGTCCGAAAATCAAAGCGAAACACAAGTACAAATCCCTGATGTTCACACAAGCGGGTTTCAAAATAGAAGGTAACCGTATCTATATCGGGTGTCTGAAAAAGCATTTTACTTTTTGGAAACACCGCGAATGGACAGGCACCATAAAAACTTTGGGGGCGTAAAGTCTCTGACCTTGCCTTCGGTGAGTTCGCCTTGATACTTCAACAGACGTGCAAGGAATATGGCAAAACCTTTGCCAAAGCAGGGCAGTGGCATCTGTTGACATTTCATTATCAAAATCACCGGGAAATCAGTGAATATCAGGTTGGTGAAGTCCACCGCCACGATGTCCTAATAATTATACCACAAAAACAACCTGAATGCCAATCTCTTTTATGCTCCGACACGCGAGTCGGCCCCAATTCTAACCTAAGTTGCCAGTCGCAAATCCATGGGATATCCTTTATAGTATTTTTAAGCTGATATGTTTCATACGCAAGAAAAAAGTTGTCAATTGCACAGAAAGGTGATATAATAGACTTATGAGAACTCCTTTTATGAAAGGTTTAAAGTTCACTCATTATAGCAAAGGGATTCTCTTTATACCACAAACTCTTATTTTTTCGGAACTCACGTTAATTTAGTGTAAAACAAAGCGATCAAAGGCAATTTTTGTAACGAAGTGGAAGAGAAAACGTTGCGTACAGGAGAAAATAATGAGCGAACCCCTTAAAGGAACAACAGAATATTGTTTCTCTTTCGGACCCTGGAATATACACGAGGGAACAGACCCTTTTGGACCCCCTGTTCGGGAGGTGTTCAGTTTCGATGAAAAGGTTGGATTTTATCGCGATCTCGGTTTTGTTGGAATTCAATTTCACGACGATGACATTGTGCCGGATATTGATGAGAAAACACATGCACAGCTGATAGCGCGAACAAAAACCGTCAAAAAACAACTCGACGACCACGGTTTGACAGCAGAGGTAGTGGCACCCCGGTTGTGGGAATCTCCACAGACAATCGATGGGGCTTACACTTCTAATTCCAAAAAAGAAAGACACTATGCCCTGGAACGTTCAAAACGGTGTGTGGATATCGCTAACGAGATTGGGTGTAAAAATCTCGTGTTGTGGCTTGCCCGCGAAGGCACCTACATCCGGGAAACGAAAGATTCCGCAAGTGCAGTTGGACAGATTTTAGAAGCAATTAACGCCTTGCTCGAATACGATCCAGAAATCCGAATTCTCATAGAACCAAAACCGAATGAACCGATGGACATCGCTTACATTCCAACTATCGGGCACGCTATCGGTTTAGCCTATGCCAGCGATGCGCCGGAACGCGTTGGAGGATTAATCGAAAGTGCGCATGCTATTCTCGCAGGTTTAGAACCGTCCGACGAGATGGGATACGCTCTCTATCATAAGAAGCTTTGGAGCGTCCATCTCAACGACCAGAATGGGTTAAAATTCGACCAAGATAAGGCGTTCGGTTCCGTTAATTTGCGGCGTGCGTTTAATCAGGTACAAGTACTGGAAGAAAATGGATACGGTAGAAACGGCGAATTTATTGGATTAGATGTAAAAGTAATGCGAACCCAACCACGCGACATCTCAACAAAACACTTATTGAGCAGTCGCAGAACCTTCCTTAACCTACTTGAGAAGGTCCGAACGTTTGACAAAGAGGTCGAACAGGAATTTATCACAGCCAGAGATTATGAAGGTTTGGACTTCTACATTCTTGAACACCTTCTTGGAGTGTAAGGTTTATTATATTTTGTAAAACGCGCTAACTCAACGAAGAGGAGTAAAGGCGGCAGAGGACAAGAACAGACATGATAACGGATAAAAGCCCTCTACACGAGGCGGATGGACCGTGTTATCAAGCAGTGATGCTTGTTGGTCCCCCTGGTGTTGGTAAGGGAACACAGGGGAAAATGCTGGCACAAATCCCTGGCATTTTCCATGTCTCCAGTGGAGATATGTTCCGCGAACTTGATATCAATTCCAAATGCGGACAGATTTTCCAAGAATACGCCGGGATCGGTAAATTAGTCCCAGATCACATTACGATCGGAATCTGGCAAGACTACATGGCGGCTAAAGTCCGTGAGCAGATTTACACGCCTGAAAGCGATCTGCTCATCCTTGATGGCATCCCACGGAACATCACACAAGCTGGTCTGATAGCACCCTATATAAAACTTTTTAAGGTGATCTACATGGTCTGTGAAGACCGAGAAGTGATGTTTAAACGTATCCGGGGACGGTCACTGAAAGAAAATCGAATCGACGATTCCGAAGAAATCGTCGTTCGCTACCGGTGGGATGTTTACAAACGAGAGACCGAACCCTTAATTGATTACTACCCTCAAGACTTGGTTCGAATCATTGATGCCGACACGACTGCAGCAGATGTGCTTCATCAAATCCTATCAACGATCGTGCCTATCCAGAAAAGTCATTTCAAGATCCCGCTTATGTAAACGACTGCGCGCGGCGCTATGTCTTTACACTTCACCGCACTATTCAATAGAGCCGACGATAGATGCGGAATTCTGGATGTGCAAGGGCTCGCATCGGAAACGGGGCACCGCTATCGGATATTATTCGGATACCTAAGAACTTCGGTGGGCATCGGAATGTTTTATGCAATTCATACCGACCCCCTTCCCCTAAGACTCGCGTGTAAAACGCAAGTACCTCCTCGAATTCAATCCCACTGAGAGGATACCAATCTTCATCTTGGTAACGTTGAGGAGCCTTTTGGTATTTACGGAACACGTCAAGATTCGGCACAAGGATAAGCACCCACTTTACCTTTTCATTTGTCCCTACGAAGTCTAATTCAGGAAGAAGCCAATCGAATAGCACCTCTGGAGCAATAGCAATAGATTCCTCTGGAGGAATGTGCGCGGCTATCCAATTGGATGCTGCAATCTTAGTGGGTTGCGAGAACAGGATAGAGGCAAAGGAAACGGTATAAACTAATGAGTGAAGCACGACAACACCACCGAAGATTATACCAAACCCTTTCCTAAATGTGTTAAGCCTTTCAGTGGAATGCAGAAAATTCACAGTCTCGCGTGGACGTACCGACTGTAATAGAGTTCCCACAATGCTTGGAAAGCGTGTGAACGCGGCTGCGGCGAGCACAGTGAGTGCCGGATAGAGTATCAGTAGATGGCGTGCAAACTTAACTTTATGTACCCCGATAAATAGTAGGTAGGGAATAACGAAAGCCAGCAAGAGTACTTCTGAGTATTGGCTATCGGAAACCATCGGCTGTCGGCTGTCGGTGTGTGGCATGCACATTTCACTTGAATGCCACAAGGTTCTCTGGTTTCCGACTGTTCTCACTGCGAAGCATGCGTGACTGCTGACCGCTTTAAGCGACACGAGCGCACACAAGACCCCCAAACTGACAAGGAGTGCGAGTGGCAACCCCATGCCCCATTTCAGGAGCGTCCACAGATAGATAAATCGATGTAACAACCCAGATTCCGCCGCAGCGATGAGACCGAAATGCCCGCGGTGATAATGAGTGGCTTCATACCAGAAGTCCTCAAAAAAAAGATTCCACTCCGGTGAAACCAGATCAATGAGCCAATATGGGCAGAGGAACGTAAAGGTTAATACGGAAATACCGATGATTGTTGCTAATTTTTTATAAAAACCTTCACTTCTGATAAAGACCAGCAGAGAGAAACCTACAAAAACGGTTGTAAATTTGACTGCGAAACCAACCCCGGCGATGACACCGAGCCATACCGCAGTTTGAAATGTAGGCGCAACTGAAGAAGACCGCGCACGCATCACGAGCCAGAGAAACAGCGTTACACAGAAAGTCGCGGGGATGTCAACAAGGGCAAAACGCGATTCATTCGTGGCATGTAACATCGCAACAGCGAGCAATCCTGCTGCAATCTGACCTATACGTTTACTGTAACAGTGAACTCCGATGCGATAGGTGAACCAAAGTGTCGCCGTAGACAATAGAACGTTGATGCTGCGTGCCAATAAAATTACGCGGGCCTCCGTTAGCTGCAAACCAGCAAGCGACAGTAATTTACCTATCCCAGCAATAATGTAAAACCATGCTGTTCCGGGCCAGTTGTAGATTTGAGGTGGTGCCGTGAAGTGGGTTAGATTCAGCACATCTCGTGCGATTAGCACTTCACGTGGGTCAGGAGAATCAGGCAAGCCGATGTTTATGCCGATAAGGCGGAAACTGAAGCCGCTGATGAGAATCGCAGATATAACAAAACTACTCGGTAAACGGAAATAGTTTCTCACCGCGAGAAGTACCCTCATTTTTAGAAGATGTCCAGTTTTTCAAAAATACTTCGCCAACGTAGCAGGTGGTTTTCACCTGCATAAACAGGAACAAACCCTAAGTTGAGGTAATTTTTGATTGCAGGGAGTCGAAAATCGTCTGTGTCTAACATTACGGATGCCACACGTCGCGCTTTAAAATAGTGCAGGAGAAACACTGTTAGCCATTTTCCCAGTCTATACCCAGTGTGCTCCGGCAGCACAGCGAGCATGTCAATGTAGCCAATCGGTTTGCCACGAAGAGATTCCTTCCAAGCACACGCTGTACCGATAGGAACATCTTTGTGAATAACGAAACAGAAGCCATCTGGATCAAAATTGGGTTGGCTAATAATGTCAGCGTAGGTATCTTGGGCGGTTCGTCCCTTGTCTACGAAGGCTATGTCCATTATTCGCGCCCAATGTGTCTCGTCTCCTTGTCGATAGGTGCGGATGTGATACCCGTCAGGACACTGGAGCGTCGGTAGATTTTCCAAACTGTGCCGAATCATTCTGAGTTGGTCTTCCACCCTATTTTTAACATGAGACTTTCGTCCACAGTTCCTCAGGGAGCGTTTCTCTAACGTTCTCGATTTGCGCTGACATAGAGGGGAGTCCCAATTTCTCAAAAATCTTCTGCCATCGTTCTGACTGCCCCTCTTCAACGTAAACAGGTATAAACCCTAAATTCAGATAGGTCTTGACAGCAGGAACACGGAAATCGTCAGTATCCAGCATCGAGCATTTGAATCCGTTGTCGCGGAAGTAGATAAGAACAGCGAGCGAGACCCATGTTCCAAGTTTGTGTCCGGTGTGTTCAGCGACAACGCCTACCATGTGCACATATCCGACATCCTTCTCATCTACAGATTCCCGCCATGCACAAGCAGTTCCAACAGGAATATCCTGATGTGTTGCGAAGTAGAGTCCATCAGGAATGAATACATCTCTGCCAGTGATCTCATTCTTCGTATCTTGGGCGGTGCGTTTCCTGCCCCCAAACGAGTCGCTAATGATATGTGCCCAATGCACCTCATCTCCCTCACGATAGGTTCGCATGCCGTAGCCTGGCGGGAGTTCCAGTTCAGGTAAATCTTCTAAATTGGGACGTGCCATTCTGAGCTGTCGTGCCATCTGCGTTCTCCTTTTCGTACGCTGCTCCTGCGTTTGTGATAGACTTACAATCACGCTGTAATTATACCATACCTTAAAAATTGGTGCAAAACCTTTGCAATATTTTTCAAAAGTGCTATAATAGTTATCAGTTGTCAGTTGAGGGGTAGGGTCATTTAGTTTTCCAATAGGAGGGATCTCCGAATCCCGACATCTCGCTGTAGGAGCGACCTTTAGGGCGCGGTTTATCCCACAGAACCGACAGAAATCCGAAAACTAAATTGTTCTATTTAAGGGATTTCTTTGTAACAAACTGCCTCCGCCGGAGTACCCCAGAAAGAAATTGTTACCAATGACCTCTTTAACTGATAACTGATAACTAACAACTATATTAAGGGGTGGAAATCAGGTGCAACGACCTGTCAAAAAAAGCCACAATATTGTGCTTGTCGGTTTTATGGGCACAGGAAAAACTTCTATCGGAAGACGGATTTCCTCACAACTTCGGATGCGCTACGTGGATACAGATGATATTGTTGAACGGGATAGTGGGCGGCGCATCAGTGACATCTTCGCGGAAGATGGGGAACCTGCTTTTCGAGAGCTTGAGAGCGAAGCCGTTCGTAAGATGTCGAAACTGCACAACCACGTTATTTCCACCGGTGGCGGTGTCGTTTTGAAAGAAGCCAATATGACAGAGTTAAAGCGAAACGGCATTGTCTTCTGCCTAACAGCAACAGCCGAGGAGATCTACAAGCGGGTGGGGCACCAGACACACCGACCGTTACTCCAAGCTCCTGACCCACTCGCGAAGATCCAGTCGATGTTGGCGGAACGACATCCCTACTATGCAGAAGCCGATCATATGATAAGGACGACGGGACGCTCATTCGGTGAAATCATCACTCACATCAAACGGATATTTAGGAAAAGCACCAGGAACCCAAAATGACGAAAACCTTACACGTGGAACTCGGAGATAATAGCTATCCAATTGCTGTCGGGACAGGACTCCTCAACAGTGTTGGAGAACTCCTTATACCACATACGAAATCAAATAAGGTGCTCATCGTTTCGGATGCCTTTGTCAAAAAGCGTTATATGCCCGTTGTTCTGAGGAGCCTCAAAGATGTCGGGCTTGATGTCCGCGCGATTGAAGTGCCCGTTGGCGAAGAGAGCAAATCATTGCCACAGTTCTCCCGAATACAGGATAGTTTGGTAGAACATCAACTCGATCGGGGTTCAATGCTCATTGCTCTCGGTGGTGGTGTCATCGGCGATTTGGCTGGTTTCGCCGCAGCGGTATACATGCGCGGCATTCCTTACGTTCAGATGCCAACGACGCTGCAAGCGCAAGTTGACGCGAGCGTCGGCGGCAAGACAGCAATTAATCACCCAAAAGGCAAAAACCTCATCGGTGCGTTTCATCAACCGAAACTGGTCGTCATTGACGTAGATACGCTCAAGACCTTAACGCAACGTGACATCCGCGCAGGACTTATCGAAGTTATTAAAATGGGTGTTATCCGCGATGAACCGCTGTTTGAAAGGGTTGAAGAAAATTTGGAGGCTATCTTAAACTTAGACGACACAACGCTTATTGAGATAATTTCACAAGCGTGTGTCAACAAGGCAGAAATTGTCGCTAAAGATGAGAAAGAGAGCGGGCTGCGGATGGTGCTAAATTATGGACACACCTTTGGACACGCGCTGGAAGCACTGACACACTACAACAGATATCGACACGGCGAAGCGGTTTCTATCGGTATGAATTGTGCGGCGCAGTTAGCTACCAATTTGCGAATGTTCTCTGAGACCGATTTTCAACGGCAACGGACCCTCCTAAAGCGTGCGAAATTGCCAATTACTTTTCCGACTGACCTCACCCCGGAAGCCTTATGTGATGCGATGTATTTAGATAAAAAGACATTAGGCGGTAAACTCCGCCTCATCCTGCCGACGCGTATCGGAGAAGTTGTTATCCGCGACGATATAGACGATCGGCACGTTTTAGAAGCTATAGCGCAATGTTTTTGAATGGCTGTCAGTTATCGGCTGTCGGCTGTCAGACAGGAGCCGCTCGTAGCGGTTAGTTACTTGTCTGAATCTCGGATTCATTAGATTTCTCTAATTTTAGTTGTTTGTGGTAGCAACGAAACAGGCAACCGCCACAAGCATTTAATCAATAACCGACAGCTACAAACGAGGAATATAATATTTATGATAAAAACAACTCACTGGATAGTCGTCTGCTTGGTTTTATGCGTTAGCGTTAGCACTGCATTCAGCCAAGGACTTGCGCCACCGTCAAACGTCACGGCAGTGGACACGCCAAACGACGACGGCAGCGGTGTCACGATTAAGTGGGATGCAGCACCAGAGGATAGCGGTATCAGCGGGTATCAAATCCTGCGCCGGATTGCAGGCGGCGGTCTCGAAGAAATTGGGGGGCTGCTACCTGCTGGAACAACGTCCTACGTTGATGCCTCTATCGAAAAAGGCAATGCTTACGCCTACATGGTGCGTGCTGTTAGCGACACAGAAGCAACAGTGAATTCTAACGAAACTGCCCCGGTTAAAGGGACAGGCGAATGGTTTCACACCGGCAAAGTTCCACTACTGATCGCCATGCTCCTTTTTTCCGCAGCGATTCTTTGGAATATCTATGATGCGAGAAGCGGTAAAGAGGTATTCGTCCGGCGCATCCCTGGACTTGAAGCTGTCGATGAAGCCATCGGCAGAGCCACAGAGATGGGGCGCTCCATCCTCTACGTACTAGGATTAGGTGGCGTAGACAATGTCGCTACTATTGCCAGCATGACAATTCTGGGACAAATAGCACGACGGACAGCAGACTATGAAACGCCACTGCGGGTGCCTTGTAATGACCCGATTGTACTTAATGTCGTGCGCGAGATGGTGAAAACGTCCTACCTTGATGAGGGACGTCCCGATGCCTATAACGAAGAAAATATCTTCTTTCTTACCGATAGTCAGTTTGCTTATGCCGCGGGTGTAGATGGTATTATGGTTCGTGAAAAACCGGCAGCGGTATTTTTACAAGGTCAATTTTATGCCGAATCGCTTCTCATGGCTGAAACCGGTAATTCTATCGGGGCAATACAGATTGCAGGGACAGATTCCGAACATCAGCTCCCATTCTTTATCGCAGCGTGTGATTATACCTTAATTGGTGAAGAACTCTACGCTGCGACGGCTTACTTATCCAAAGATCCTATGTTCTTAGGTAGTCTTAAAGGGCAAGATTGGGGTAAGATCGTTATTTTTGCGGCAGTTGTGCTTGGCGTGATTCTGGAATTATCCGGTGTCAACTGGATCACATCGCTCTTACAGAGAGTCCGTTAGGAGGTTTCATGAAACGACAAGTACCCTTAGCACTCTGTTTTATTTTCGGGGTTGTGATGATCTTTACCCAATTTAGTCCACATCCACACTCACAAAAACTTTACGAAGAGGTTATTGACTGGGGACTCATAATATTACCTTTCGCGTTGGTTTTGGCGGTTGCCACACTTGTCCAAACGCACATAGCGCGGGTTCGTCGACGCACAGAGCATTGGCAATACAGTTTCATTGTTTTTGTGGGCATAGTCGTTATGGTTCTAATAGGTGTTCCGTTTGGACCGCAAAACCCTATATTTGAGTGGTTATACAACAACGTGCAAGTCCCATTGGACGCAACGATGTTTTCCTTACTTGCCTTTTTTATTGCTTCTGCGGCGTACCGTGCCTTCCGTGCCCGAACGTTTGAAGCAACTTTGCTCCTCGTTACCGCAATGATTGTGATGATGGGAAATGTACCCGTAGGAGACCTCATCTGGAATACTGTTCTGTCGTGGATTCCTTTGGAAGACGGTGCTTCAAAAGCACGCCAATGGATTTTAGACATCCCCAACCTCGCATCACGGCGCGGTATTATCCTTGGGGTGAGCTTGGGTGTTATTTCACAATCCATTCGGATTATCTTGGGCATTGAACGCTCTTACTTAGGAGGAGGAGATTAATATATGTTCAATAAATTGATGAATATAGACCGGCGGGTGATTTTTATATTAGTTGCTTTAGTCGTTATCATCCCAACTCTTATCCCAATCAGACTACCGACGAGGGTGTCCGAACCAACACAGAAACTCTATGACTATATTGACGAACTTCCTCCAGGGGCAACCATTATGATCGCTTTCGATTACGGTCCTTCCTCTTTAGCCGAACCAGAACCAATGGCAAAAGCAGTGCTACGACACTGCTTTAATAAAGACGTGAACGTCATCGGAATGACCCTTTATGCTAATATGCCCACCCTGGCAGATAGACTCATGCGAAAGATCGCTGAGGAAAACGACGCAACCTATGGTGATGATTATGTTTTTTTGGGTTACCGACCCGGAGCATTACAGGTTATTCTTGGGATGGGGACTAATATCGCGAGTGTTTTCAAAACCGATTACGGGGGAACGGCAATTACCGAAATTCCGATGATGAAAAATATTACGAACTACGATCAGATTGCCTTGCTACTTGACCTTGCTGCTGGAAGCTCGACGGAGGCTTGGATTATCTATGCGAACACGAGATACAATTTGAAGATTGCTGCTGGAGTTACCGGTGTCATTATCGCACAGATGTATCCGTTCTTGCAAACTGGGCAATTGGTCGGCTTGATGCCGGGTTATTTGGGAGCCACTGAATATGAGAAACTGTTAAATATTCCCGGGGATGGAACTGTAGGCTTAAATACAGCGTCTTTCGTGCATGTTTTACTTATCGGGTTAGTCTTTGTGGGCAATATTGCTTTTTTCATTCATCGACAGCGGGGGGAGTAAATTGATGGAAATTTTTGGTATCTGGATTGCAGCACTACTGACGCTTTGCATCTACAGTTTCCTCTACCGAGATAACCCGTTTTATCGGTTTGCAGAACATCTCTTTGTAGGAATATCGGTTGGATATAGCATTGTTATTACTATTCATCAAGGATTCATACCGTTAGCTTGGAACCCCTTGTCTGAGGCGATGATTGCACTTGGGACCGAAATAAAAGGTGAAGCCACGCCAGAAACAAGTGAAGCACTCAGCGGTTTATTCAAAATATTTCCGATTGGAATCGGTTTGCTCTTTTTTGCTCGGTTGTCCCCTCGGCATACGTGGCTAATTCGGTATCCTATTGCTATCCTAATTGGGTTTAACGCGGGAATTGCCATCCCCAATGTGTTACGGGCATCTATTTTCGAGCAGACACACGGCACACTTACACCCTTTGTGCAAATGCATGCCGGTGCGCTGCCCCTTGAGGATATTATCGGAGCAGTCCTTATAGTCATAGGTCTGATTTGTACGCTCATCTATTTCTTTTTCTCTGTGGAGCACCAGGGACCTGTCAGATGGCTGTCAAAAATTGGTATTGCCTTTCTCATGATAGGATTCGGAGCAGCGTTCGGTAACACAGTAATGGGGCGTGTTGCTCTCTTGATTCACCGCGTCGGTTTTCTGCTAAACGACTGGCTCGGCACAATTTTTTGACGAGCTGTAGGAGCGAGCTCCCGATCGCGATGCACAAACCCAGCTTAGAATTAATCAGAAACCTGCCCGAAATGAAATGGAGGCCATAATTAAAAAATGAAACTCGGATATAGTACGTGGGGTATGCCTACTGTCCCTATAGACACCGCCCTCTCCCACCTTGCGAACCTCGGATACGATGGCGTTGAACTCACCATCATTCCACGCTTTACGACCGAACTCAGCACGCTTGACGCGGCAGAACGGAAACGGATTTCATCCCTGTTCCAACAGCATAACTTGGCACTGCCAGCAATCGCTGCACATTCCAGTCTGTTGGAAACGGATCCAGAAGTCCACGCGAAAAATATATGGCGGTTGAAAGGCGGCGTTGATTTGGCAGTCGAACTCGCACAAGGAGACGAACTACCCGCTGTCAACACGACCCCCGGTGGAAAGCCAGAAGAGTGGGAAACAAAAAAAGATTTCCTCGCAGAACGGGTGGGAGAGCTCGTCGATTACGGGGCATCACGCGGTGTCACCATCGCAATGGAACCCCATATCGGTGCGATCATCGATACGCCTGCGAAGGTGCTTGAACTCCTTGAAATCGTCAACTCACCGTATCTCAAAGTTAACTTCGACATCAGCCATTTCGATATTGTCGGTATGCCGACGGAAGAGACAGTGTCAGCGTTAGCAGCGGTATCCGCACATACACACGTCAAGGACCAGCGCGGTACTGCACCCGACCACGAGTTCCTCATCCCCGGCGAGGGTCCTTTTGATTATGTCGACTACCTTAAGCAGATGCAGGCACACGGTTATGACGGATTCATCACTGCCGAAGTAAGCTTCATGGTGCAAGCGAGAGAAGATTACGATCCCCTTGCTGCCGCGACACTCTCCTATGAAACACTGGCGAACGCCTTTACGGAGGCAGGGATTGAGCGAGGATAGCGATGGCAACTCCGAACATCCTTTTTCTCATGACAGACCAACAGCGTTGGGACGCAATGGGTTGCAGTGGCGATTGGGTCCAGACCCCAAATCTGGATCGGATTGCAAGTGAAGGTCTCCGATTCACCAACTGTGTCACCACATCGCCGGTCTGTATCCCGACGCGACTCAGTCTGGCGACAGGTTTGTATCCCCACAACACCGATGTCTGGAACAACATGAACCATCAGATGCCTGCCGAAACACCGACTTGGATGCAAGCAGTGCGCGATGCTGGATATCGGACAAGTCTTTTTGGTAAAACGCACCTCCACCCGCACAACGGCGATCTCCGCGAACGCGAGGGTTTAATGAATGCCTATGGGTTGGACGATGTGAACGAAATCGGTGGACCGCGGGCAAGTGCGAATGTCTTGTCTCACATGACGGCAGAGTGGGAAGAAAAAGGATTATGGGAGGCTTATCGCGCCGATTATCGCGAACGGTTCAGCACAAAACCGCATCTCGTTCGTCCATCAACGTTAGGACTCGAAGATTACGCCGATGTCTACGTCGGACAACAGGCAAAACAATACATCCAGAACTATGAACGGGACGAACCTTGGTGTTGTTGGGTTAGTTTCGGTGGACCGCATGAACCGTGGGATACACCGGAACCTTACGCCAGCATGTACGATCCTGAAGACATGCCACCTGCAATCCGGTGTCCATCCGCCGGAGAACGTCCCAAAGGATATTTGGACAGACTGATGCAGAGGGTGAACCCGACGTTTGAACCCGGCGAAATAGGGAGGCTCCGAGCGAATTATGCAGGCAACGTGACGCTCATCGATGCACAGATTGGCGAAATTCTTGACACAATCGAGGCACGCGGCGAACTTGAAAATACAATCATCGTCCACACCTCCGACCACGGTGAAATGAACGGGGACTATGGACTTATCTATAAGAGTAACTTCCTCAACGGTGCCGTTCGGGTGCCGCTACTCGTGCGAATTCCTAAGACATCGGGGTTACAAACCCCTCCCACAGGAAGGCGCGACACATCGGGGTTACAAACCCCTCCCACAGGAACAATTTGTGAGAGTCCAGTGGAATGGATTGACATCGGTCCGACGCTCGTTGAATTGGCTGGTGGTGAATTGGAGCATCGTCAATTCGGAAAATCGTTGTGTCCAGTGCTAACGCAACCTGAAGCGACACATCGTGAATTTGCAATTTCGGAGATAGAGGGCGAGATTATGCTCTTAAATCAGGAGTGGAAGATAGCACTCAACGCGAAGGGTGAAGTTTATCTTCTATTTGATGTGCAGAACGACCCGAATGAGGGACAGAACCTCGCCGGTAGACCTGAAGTTGCGGACGTTGAAACGGCGTTACGCCTGCAAATTTTAGAGTGGCTTGTGCAGACGCAACTGAAAAAGCCGTTTCGTCAATAAGAAAAACTGAGTGGCTTTGTAGTACAGGGCGATTTAGCTTGCGGAAAAGCGAGAACTGAAATCGCCCAGTCAAAACATGCTATCCTTCCTGTTGTTCTTTAAGGCGGTGTGCTTTACGTACAAGACCGAGCAACTCTTCGTTCCTCCCCCTATGTTCCCGAGTTTTCGCATCGATGTGCGGCAAGACACCTTCAAGTGCTTCACGCACAAGTTCTAAACTTCCTTCCTGTGCCCAGAAGCTGCCTCGCAGGATTTCGGCGAACTCCGCAACAGAAGCAGCCAGTTGGAATGCCGATGTTGTCTCTTCAAATGTACCCTTCAAGGCATCTGTGGAGATAGATTCATTCACCTCCGTCACACGTCCTGTGTCCGGATCTTCATGCCGGATAGAGACCGTGACGAGTTTTCCGACAGCATTTTCGTGAAGTTTAATCTCATAAAGTGCGGTAACACTATGCCCCGCACCGACTTCACCCGCATCCACAGCATCATTACGGAAGTCTTCATGCGCGAGTCTTCGGTTTTCATATCCCAGCAACCGAAACCGACTAACGGTTTCCGGGTTAAACTCGACCTGAATTTTGGCATCTTTCGCAATGACTTGTAGTGTGCTAGTCAGATTCTCTACAAAGATCCGCTTCGCTTCGCTGAGTGTATCAACGTAGGCATAACTACCGTTGCCGTTGTTTGCGAGCTCCTCCATGAGGATATCGTTGTAATTGCCCATCCCGAAACCGACCGTTGTTAATGTTACCCCATCCTCAACATAAGTGCGAATCTCTTTGAGAATTCCATCGGAACCGGTTTGTCCGACATTCGCAACACCATCGGAACACAGAATCACGCGGTTGATGCAATCGGGCTTTGAATTCTGGAGGGCGAGTTTATATCCCATTCGGAGCCCTGCCTCTGCATTCGTTGCTCCTTCTGGCGCAAGGGCATGGATTGCGGTTAAGATGTGCTCCCGATTGACAATACTGGTATGTGGCAGGATCACCCGAGCATTGGAACCGTAAACGACAATACCTATCTTGTCCTCAGGACGGAGCTGCCCGACCAAAAGGGTTAACGCTCGTTTTACCAACCCCAACCGATTTTCCATACGCATTGAGCCGGAGACATCAATCACAAAAGTGAGTATTGCATTCTTTCGGTCAGTGTCTGGAATGATACGACCTTGAATGCCGATGTGCAGTAATTGGAGACGTTTGCCTTCACCAAACTTTGAAGGAGCACCCTCAAGATGGACGGCGAATGCTTCGTCCGATGGGGGTGTGTAATTGTAATCAAAGGCATTGACAAAGTCTTCAACGCGTACCGCTTCTGAGGGTGGGAGGATGCCATCTCGGAGGTAACGCCGCGTGACAGTATATGAAGCGGTATCTACATCCATGCCAAACGTCGAAAACGCATCATCTTCTGTATCGATGAACGGATTGGTGCCAGAACCTTTGAAGAAGACATCATCATAGGCGGCACCGTTCGGCGGGTTCAACATCTGAGGTGGCAGGACTCCACTACTGCCGAGGTGTTTACGTGTCACGACAACGGCGCGAGCTGCCTCGCCTCTCGGAGGATGTCGTTCTGGTACTTTAACATTACCGAGTACCATGTTTTCAACAACCGGTTCGAGTTGGTCCCGTGCCTCACCGGCATTCTGAATCATTCCTAACCCAGGGGGTCTTTGAAACATAATGTCCTTAGCGTTTGGTAGTACGTTTGGTGCATTAGCGTGGATGTCCGACCACTTAATCACAGATTCGATAACCGGTTTACGTACCTTCGGTTTCGGTACTTCTGGAAATAAAACAAATTCTGTCCCAAGAAGTTCTTTGAACTGACGGTCTTGTGCTACCAAATGGAAACCGGCAATAATAACAACAACGATGTGGCACACGACTGAGACCACAAGTGCACCTGAAAGTCTTTTGATACGCATTTCTTATACCTCCAAAAGTCCCTATAATGGATTGAAAGTTTCACTACATTTCACAACTTTTGTTACAGTATCAGCAATTTGCGTGCCATTCCCGGAAATGCCCAATATAGGCGAATTTTGAAGCAGTGTATCGGTAAACTGCCCGAAATTGTGCAAACGGATTCGGGCCTTGCACAAAATGGAACAGGACCGCAAGGGATAAATAGGTATGCGCGAACTTTAAGCTCGTAAAGATTATAGTAGATTTTACAATTAATGATACATCGTTAATCGGTGCGCTTACAAAGCGCGCCTACCAGATGAAAGTTGCAATGCTGTCTTTCAAAATGCTTCCCGTATTGTGGATAGAAAAGGGATATGGTTACGCAGATAGGGGAACGTCGGATTGGAGCGTTTTCTTTTATCGGTTTTAAAAAAAAATGGGCGGACACTGTAGTCCGCCCGTGCAAGAGGTCAATGGGTTAGGCTCTACCGTAAACGGGTATGGCAGCACCGTTGATGACAGCTGCATCATCGGAAGTCAGGAAGCATATCACCTTGGCGACATCGGCAGGAGCTACCCACCGGTCGTGCTCCTCGTCTGGCATGGATTCACGGTTAGCGGGTGTGTCCATAATGCTCGGCATAATGGCATTGACATTTACCCCCGAATCCATCACCTCAGCAGCCAACGACTCGGTCAAAGTGCGGACACCGCCTTTAGAGACACAATAAGCACTTAAACCCGCCTCACCTTTTAATCCAGCGCGTGCGGAAACATTGATAATCTTGCCGGAGCCACGTTCCGTCATGTGCGGTATTACCGTCTTGCAACACAGAAAAACCGATTTGAGGTTAAGATTCATCATGAAGTCCCACCTGCTTTCTTCAAGTTTCGCAGTTGGAATTCCACCGACAAACCCGCCAACGATGTTCACCAAGACATCCAACGAACCAAATTTGGATAAGAATTCCTCAACGGTCTTCTGAACCTCGGCTTCCTCGGTAACGTTCGCAAAGAGGAAGCCGACATCTTCAAAGAGGTCTGGATTGAACTCTTTGAAGCGTTCAACCTCGTCTTCAAACAGATAAGTGACAGCAACACTGTCGCCTTGGGCGAGATAGGCTTTGGTGACGGCACTCCCTAATATACCGGTGCCGCCGGTGATGAGAACATTGCGGTTCTGTTTTGTCATTTTTAGTTTTCTCCATTTGGTTTAATAGTTGTGTGTATAACTTTGAATGAAAATGTTTCACATAACCCCGATACCGGGGCGGTTTGGTAGTATCAATTTACCCTTATCAAGGCTTACACCTGTGTATGGGTCGTTCGCAATGAGCAGATGACCATCCAGATCGGCATAGTCTACGAGTGGTGTCAGGTGCGCCGCGGCGGTGATACCGAGTGAACTCTCTATCATACAACCCAACATAACGCGTAAACCGTGTACGCGAGCAACGCTTATCATTCGGTATGCCTCAAGCAATCCGCCACACTTGACGAGTTTGATATTAATACCGTCAACACATTCAGCGAGAACCGGAATATCGCTTGCGCGCTTGACGCTTTCATCCGCAATAATCGGGAGTTCTGAGTGTTCACGGACAAACTTGAGTCCCGCCAGATCATTGGGTTTCGTCGGTTGTTCCACCAATTCTACACCATACCGAGCAAGCTCACGAATCTTGCGGACAGCCTCCTTCGGTGTCCACGCTGTATTCGCATCGACATAGATGGGCTTATCTGTGACCTCGCGAAGTTTCTGCATTATCTCAATATCTTGCGGTGTACCGAGTTTGACTTTCAGGATCGGATACGCTTCAGCATGCCGGGTCTTCTCTGCCATCACCTCAGGTTCATCAAGTCCAATGGTAAACGATGTACAAGGGGTCTTATGCGGATTGAGACCCCAAAGTTGATAGAGCGGAACACCAAGTCTTTTACCGAGTCGATCGTGGAGTGCCATATCAATGGCGGATTTTGCTGCGTAATTGCCACCGAGTGTTGCTTCAACGACCTCCATCACATCATGGATTGCATCAAGGTCTTTGGGAAGTGCCGGGGCAATGGTTTCCAACGCTACACTCACCGTCTGAACGGTTTCACCGTAAAACCGAGCCGGTGCCGTTTCACCGAGGCCTCCATCAATCTCTACAGAAATCACCTGCCGTGACGCATCTGTCGCGCGACGCGCAATCTTGAACGGATGCTGGAGCTGTAGTTCTATGATTTGAGAGACAATATCCATTTTTTTAATTTTCCTTGCGGTTCGTTCAAATAGGTTACTCCTTTGATGCGCCTTTCCGTAGACCCGCTTTCCACTTCGTTCCAAGCTACGCGCTTTTATCTAATAGGAAGAATACGCTTGCATCTTTTTTAGGTACACCATAAACCGTTTCTGTTTTTCTGCATCAATCTCCCCATCGCCCTTCAGGAAAGTCCACGCGCCGAAGAAGATCGCATGAGCTTCCGACACGGCAGAAGCGTTTGGATGAGCTAAAGATCGGATTAGAAGCGTCATCGCCATCTTGTTCGTCTGCTGGATTTCAGGAGTCGTTCTATCTTGAACAGTGACAATCGGGGTTTCATAAAGTGTTCTGTTGAACCGTTCAAGTATCCGCTTTAGAAACGTCTCTGTCCCTTGATTGCCTCGGTAGTGCGCCGCAACTACAGTCGGTTGCCCCTTACGCCATTCCGCGTGATTAATTTGCAAGTAATATCCTCTATCCTTAATAGCGTTAACCTTCTCTATCCGTTTTTCCACAGACATTTTTAACCCAGAGGTATGAATGTTATAAACCTTGGCACCGGCGAATTTCAACATCTCTTCCAACGTTGTGATGAGCTTCTGTGTCTCAGGAGTATCCGTTTGTGAATCGAGAACAATGACGGTCGATGCAAACACACCATCCGCGATAGGGTGAAGTCCGACATCGACGACCGTCGCTTGATTCGATCGAATGTGAATTCTGCGTTTATCCGGATAGTAGCCTCTCTTAGAAATGTGAAGTGCTGTTTCGCCGAAATCCTTCAATTTGGAACCGGTTGTGATGAAAAAGTGTCCCTCGGCATCCGTAGCCGCCGTCAATCCGGAATCGGTTTGTAATTGTACGTCTTGGAGCGATTCTCCGGAGTCTGCATCAGAAACCTGTCCTTGCACAATCGCGCCATCAATATCCGCGAAGTGAATCGTCAATGACTGACATGCCTGTCCATAGGAGGTTTCCACCATCGCCGTACCCGGCGCATCAGGGGCATATAGATAAAACTGTGCCGATCCGTTCTTCGAGAGTCGACGAGCCTCCGCGAGTGTTCCATTCGACGTTTGTGCGTAAATAGGTTCATCGTCAGCAATTGACATTCCCTCAGTATCCCGTGCAGTTACAGAAATACCGACGTAACTTCTCCCATCAGCAGGGAGGATATCTGTCCACGCATTAAGGTCCAACGCCTCTGCAGGCGGTGCCACCTTAAACCATTGCGGTGAAGGTAGACTGTGATTACCATAATAGTTCACCAATTCGGTTTGGACAAAATGCACGCCATTCAATAACGGTTTCTCAATCGAAACAGTAATCTGATCTGTCCCGCGATCGTAGTGATAGGGGACATCTGCATTGTCAACCTTGACACGGATGGAGTCAGTGAAGACCTGTTGGCGTTTGAGCATCCACGCGCCCCGCTCATGAAGTCCATCCATAACTTGAATTTGGAGGAGTGGCGTTTTCGTTTGGATGACAGAGGCGTGTTGAGGCTCTACCAGAACACCTTTCGGAAACCCGCCTTCAACATAACGGGCAATACCCAAAAAATAACCGTACGCCTCCTTTCTCAGATAGTCGTCCTCTTTCAGCCTCGCTTCTTCTTCTGGGTTCGAGAGAAAAGATGCTTCACACAAAACCGCTGGACATTCGGTCAATCGCAAGACTCCAAAACCGGAAGCCGTTATTAATTTATCTGAATAAAGTCCCGATGCCGGAGAGGTGGGCAACTGCAGCGCGTCCGAGACTCCCTGCTGGACATACCGAGCGAGATTGAGACTCTGGCGTGAGTCGTCTGCATCGCCGTGATACCAAGTAGAGGTATAGTTAACTTTCGGATTATCAATTCCGTTATGGTGCAGCGAGATAAAGAAATCAGCACCATTTTCATTGGCAATTTGGCTACGCATCGACAGACTCATATAAGAATCATCAACACGCGTCATAATAACAGTAGCCCCCACCTTCTGTAACATCTCGCGTAGATGGAAAGCTGCCCGTAGATTAACTTCAGCCTCGCGAACGCCTGTTGGACCCCGTTTGTAATCCAGAACGTGCCCTTGTCCGCCGTGTCCGGGATCCAGACAAATTTTGAACCCTTTGAGATGCCGGGTATAAGGGGGAAACTCAAAGTGAAATGAGACCTGCTGTTCCACAAGTGCTCTACGTTGAGAACAACCCGCAAACAGCAGAAGAATCAAAAGGGGAACAGAAATTTTGTGAAAGAGGCGAGCCATCTGAAATCCGGTATTTCTCGCTAAGGTTCTACGCAAATTTCGATTGTGTGTAGGTGCGATTAAAGAAAAACGGACCCCGAAAAAGGCGTTTGGGAGTTAAGATCAGCGTACTCGCGAAGCGAGTTTACCTGTTACTGTCGCCTTGTTCGGCGTGATTTGGGACGACCAAGGATTTCCGAAAGAATAATGCCTTGACGAAAAGTTTGCGGCGACCAATCCAGCAGTGATGTCGCCGGAACAGACCGCGTTCTGGTCGGAGAATCCACAGGCACTGGAGGCGGTTGGGGTTGCGATGCCTCAACAACCGGATCGGGTCTCTCCGATTCAGGACGTGCCGGCTCCTCAACAACCGGCATAACCTCTTTTTCGTCCTGCTGCGAAATCATCTGCTCCTGCTGCGTCTCAAACGGAAAATCTTCCATGAAAGGCGGCGGTGCATTGTCGCTCTCCGACATCGCACGTTCATCCCTTCCTCTTTCAGCCTTCTGTTGCTGTGCTTTCCGCCGGCGCGAGCTGCTCAAGATAGATATCACAATTACGAGAATCAGCGGTCCCAACATCTGGAGGATACTTTCCATTATTTTCTCCTTAATAAATACTATAGGACTGAAGCATAGAGTTATGGACTTCCTAAATGCTGACTATACAAGTCCGAGAGAGTGTGCAGAACGGGTTGTATCTAACTCTTGTGTTCCACCGGGTGAAGCGATCGACTGGCGCATCTCTGTATCCGCAAGGATATTACGAAGTTCGTAATAAGTCATCACACTCATCCGTTGGGAATCAAAGGTGTCCGAGATAGCAAGTGGCACCTCCGCTTCTGCCTCAATCAGTTTGATGGTCATCTCTTCGACTAACGCTTTATTCTCTTCCTCTTCCGCTTCTGCGCGTGCGCGACGTTCTTCCGCTTTCGCACGTGCTATCTTGAGTTCAGCCTGCGCTTGGTCGGTCTGTAATTTCGCTCCGACATTCTCACCAACATTTATATCGGCGATGTCAATAGACAAAATTTCAAAGGCAGTCCCCGCAGCTAACCCCCTCGCGAGCACCGTCTCTGAGATGCGAACCGGGCTCTCTAAGACTTGCTTGTGGCTCCCCGATGAGCCGATCGTTGTGATAATCCCCTCACCGACTCTTGCACGGATAGTATCCTCCGTAGCACCGCCGACGAGTCGGTCAATGTCGGCTCTCACCGTAACACGCGCCTTCACGATTAACTGGATACCATCGCGGGCAACGGCAGTGATACCACCACTGGACTCGTTTCTACTGGGGATGTCAATAATCTCAGGTGTAACGCTGACCTGGACGGCTTGCAAGACATCGCGACCTGCAAGGTCAATCGCAGCAGCTTGGGCGAAACCGAGATCTATGTTGGCTTTATCCGCGGCAATCAGTGCCGATACGACACTCGCAACGCGTCCACCGGCAAGGAAATGTGCCTCCAGATCGTCAAGGGATAGACTTAAGCCTGCCTTCGTTGCGTTGATCTGGGGTTCTACAATCCCAGAAGGTGGAACACGCCGCAAACGCATTGCAACGAGATCAAAAATCCCAACCTTCACACCTGCCGCAATAGCAGTAATCCATAGACCAATTGGAACGAGCCAACTGATAATAATTATGAACAGGATAAGCAGGACAGCAATAATTGCGACCATTGTTGGTGCCATATTTACCATTCTCCATTGTTTTTTAAACTATCAAAATAGTTATCGGTTATCAGTCGTCAGGAGTCGGTTAAGAGGCACTTTTGTAACAATTCACCGCGCTCCTGGAATATTCCAAACTGGGGAAGATTGTTACAGAAAAGTTCTTTAACTGACGGTTGACAACTGATAACTGACAACGATTCTATTGTTGCTCCGTATTAACGTTCAAGTTGCCTTCACGGAACGCATTTGCCAAGGAACGCGGGACTTGCGCTTCTGCTTCAACGACTTTCGCACGCATCTCCTGGACGCTTGCGGTCATCTCCTGCTTCCGAGCGACTGCCATAGCGCGACGCTCTTCCGCCTTCGCTTGTGCTACGACCAAGTCTGCCTCGGCTTGCTCCGCTTGAAGTTCCGCACCGATATTTTTGCCAACGTTGACATCAGCAATATCAATAGACAGGATTTCAAAAGCGGTTCCAGCATCAAGTCCGCGGTCAAGCACTGTTTTCGAGATAATATCCGGATTTTCGAGTACATCTTCATAGGTTTCAGAGGCACCGATTGCGCTGATAATCCCCTCACCGACACGCGCAATGATCGTCTCTTCACCCGCACCCCCGACGAGCCGATTGATGTTCGTCCGCACCGTAATCCGAACGGTGGTTATCAATTCAACCCCATCTAAAGCGAGCGCACTGATTTTCTGGGTCGTGATCACCCGTGGATTGACGCTGACCTGAACCGCCTCAAAGACATCACGTCCAGCCAAGTCTATAGCAGCAGAGCGTTGAAAATTCAACTCAATCCTCGCTTTATCTGCAGCGATGAGCGCGCTGACGACATTGAGGACGTTACCACCAGCAAGGTAATGCGCCTCTAATTCGGCAGTCCCTACCGTCAATCCAGCCTTGTGGGCACTGATTAAACCCTTCACAATAATATTCGGGTTCACCCGTCTGAGGCGCATCCCAATCAAATCGAAAATTCGGAGAGAGACTCCCGCTGCAACAGCGGCAATCCAAAGTCCAACGGGGACGAACCAAAAGAACACGATGATAACAATTAGAACAACAAGGGCAATTCCCCCCGTAAATAGATCCACCATTATCTGCCTCCTACCTATTTGTAGCATGTGCGCTTAGAAAGCACACCTACAAACATAAGTATGTCTACTGTAAACTACGGACTACGACACGACTGCCTTCGACAAAAATCACTTCGATTTCGGTTTCTGCAGGAACGAATTCGCCTTGTGTGACAATATCAACTCGGTGTCCACTGATGAGCGCAGCCCCTGCCGGTCGTAGTGGTGTCAATGCCTTACCAGATTTTCCAACTAAACTCGCCAATTCCGACGGAGGTGCGTGGAAGCCCTCTGCCTTATCTTGCGTGGTCCCCAAGATAAAGGTTTTACCAGCAGGCGTTGCACGCATGACCGATAGCCCCACAATCGCCAGTGGAATAACGCCTACCAGCGTTGCCCCCGTATAAGTTAGAGCCATCTGGAATCCGAATTTCCACCAAGCGACCCCGACCCCTACCAATATAAGGAGACACCCCGGCACACCTGCTGCTCCAAAACCTGGAAGAATGAGCAACTCAATAAATACTAACAGAATTCCAATGCCTATCAGGAAGATGAGAAACCATATCATAGTTGTTCCTCCGAACCGCATCTATGGTACGGGGCAGCAGATACTGCCATATCGCTATGGCATGCCTGAACCGCTTGACTTACACAGAAAACCTCAGACAAGATTCTCTGAGTTGTCACAATTATAGGACATATCGACTGAGCAAAAAATTAATCATCCTCAACCGCTTCTACGAAGACCTTAGAGCCTTCAACACTTACGACTTTGACGTTGCTATCTGGTGCAATGAAATCGCCGACGGTGACGACATCCACCCTATTATTGGCGATTCGAGCCGTTCCAGAGGGACGCAGAGGCGTTAGGGCTGTCCCAAATTTTCCGAGATACGCCTGAAAATCCTCGGAACTCGACGAGTGGTACCCCATCTCAGTATCCATCACTGTTGACAAAGCGAACCTCTGAAAAAGCTGCGTCTCAGGCAGGAGAAAAGCGGCGAGAATCGCCAATCCAGCAGTCAAAATCACAGAGATCGAGAGCCACATAACCGCGGTACGGAATTCGTAAGCCTTGTCGAAAACGAAGAAAATGCTTCCCATCATCAACGTAATACCGAGAATTCCAGCAACACCGAAGCCAGGGATCACAAAGACCTCCAAGGCGATGAGTCCAAGTCCGATGAGGAAGAGTAGGAATGCCCATTCCGCACCGATTTTCGTCAACATGTGTCCGCCGAAGAAAAGTCCTACACAAAGTAAACCGAGGAATCCGGGGATACCGAAGCCGGGCGTGCGAATCTCTATAAAGATACCGAGGATTCCTAACGAAAGGAGAAGCGAACTGATAAGCGGATTCGTGATAAAGAAAACGATCCTATCCGCAAGCGTCGCCTCAACCTCGGTAATACGTGCACCAGCTAACGTTTTCAGACGGTTGATTTCTGAAACACCAAAATCCTGCTCTCGTCGCGCGATGCCATCTTCTGTTAGAGGGAGTTTGGTTCCATTAACCTCGACAATCTCGTATTGTGCCAATAGTTCTGTGAGGGTTTCGGCTTGCGCGTCTGCGAACCCGTATTCTAATGCCTGTTGGGTGGATAAGGTGAGCAGCTTTCCTTGGGCACAGAGGATTTCCATCTCTTCACCGTTTTCATTACGCGCAGCGTATTCTTCGGGCAGAAGTTTAATAATCTGACCATCTGTGAGTTTAACGAGGACGAGTTCTTTGTCTACCATCGCTTCGGCAATATCAGGATTTCGATTCTCGCGTTCTGCCGTCGCACGGATAGTTCCCTGAATATAGGAGATTGCCTTTTCTCCAACCTCCTCCCCTTGAATATTAACAGGCGCAGAATCGCCGATCGTCCCTCCCGAAGTCATAACAATCTGATTGCAAGCGATAGAAATCATCGCTCCCGCAGATATAGCCTGTCGATTGACAAAGGCGATTGTGGGAATTTGTGTATCCTGAATGGATCGGATGATATTTATGGCGGAATCTACCCTACCCCCCGGTGTATCCACATCAAAAACAATAGCATCGGCACCAGCCTCCTCTGCCATTTGAATACTATCACTGATGTAGGTGCCGAGTCCGCTTCCGATCTCGTTCCGAATGTCAATCACGTAAACCAGCGCGGCGTCTTGAGCGGACAGATCGCCGTTCATGAAGAGACATCCGATAAAAAGGAACACGTAAACCAGTCTTTTAATTTTCCTTGCGGTTCGGTAAAGTGGGTTGTACATTGGGAGTGCCTTTCCGTATATCCGCCTTCCATTTCATTTCAGGCTCGGTTTTTGGTACCAATAAGAAAAGAGAAGAAAAATATTTTTTGCGTAATTGTTTAAATGATCGGTAACTAATTTAATTATACCCCAAGACGACGGTAAACGTCAAGACCGATTGTAATTCAACTTGATGTGAACTCTTCTTGGATCCATGCGTGAAGGACATGATTCAGGATAAGATGGACATCCTCAACGGGACCATAGCGATCGCTATCCACAACGACGTTCACATCACAAATCGCTGCCAAGGCACCACCATCGAAGCCACTCCACCCGATTGTTGGACATTCAATCTCTTTAGCGTGTCGCATTGCCCGGAGCACATTCTCTGAATTGCCGCTCGCACTGATACCGATAACAACATCTCCCGGATTCACAAGGTTTTTCAGTTGCTCGACAAAAACATCTTCATAAGATACATCGTTTGACCAGGCGGTCATTGTTGCGACGTTATCCGTTAAACTAATAACACGAAAACGGGATTTGTCAGGGACACTTGTGCCTTTTCCTAAGTCACAGGCAATATGTGATGCTGTAGAAGCACTTCCACCGTTACCAATCACAAAAATTTGCTTTTCGGCGTAATATGCTTCCATTATCACATCTATAGAACGCCGTACATCTGCCAATGTGAGCCGCTCCAAAACACCTTGCAGATGCGAAATATAACTCTGAATTCTCTCCATTTCGTTCCTTTCCAATCCGACATAAGCGAGTAGATAGTAAGCAATTTTCAGACGACTAATGCGACGGCAGCGAGGTCACCCAACGCATCACCTAATTGGGCAGGCGCGATATTAACCGCTTCTGCGGAGCGGGGCATAGCGAACTTCAAAACCGTCTCCCGAATCGGGTCGAGCAAAAGATCGCCAGCGGCAACTGCGATAGTTCCGAGTAAAACGATGTCGGGGTTTAAGATGTTGACCAAATTTGCGATACCCCAACCCATGTAATACGCTGTCTCCTGAACAAGTTCCAAAGCTAAAGCATCACCCATGCGCGCCGCCGCGAGTACATGCTCCGACTTGACATCTTCAATACGTCCATTGGCAAGGGGTAACATTGCTGTTGATACCTTTTCACCCGCAAGTTGCTTTTGTATCGCGGCTTGTGCGCGGCGTGCGATAGCAGGACCGGAGCAGAGTGCCTCAAGGCATCCCTGTTTACCACATCCGCAGCGCGGCCCATTCGGTAGAAGTATCTGATGCCCTACCTCACCGGCACTGTCGTTGGCTCCGTGGTAAACCTGCCCGTCAATAACAATACCACCCCCGATTCCTGTACTCATCGTCATATAGAGGACGGCATTGTAGCCGCGTCCACCGCCAAACCTGAACTCTGCGAGCGCACTGGCATTCGCGTCGTTCTCAATCATTACCGGCACCTGAAATTCGGATTCCAGCCGTGCCTTAAGCGGTAGTGCGTCCCATCCGGGTAAATTCGGAGGCGAATAGACAATCCCAGTTTTCGTATCCAACGGACCGCCACAACTCACGCCTATCGCTGAAATAGATGCCTGTTCCAAGCCAACTTGACTGACAGCCTCACGAACCATATCAAACAGCAAGCCGATTGCATATTCCGGTCCCTTTTCTGAGAGTGTCGGTTTACGCACCTTGCCGAGGATATGTCCGGTCTTATCAGCCACAACAGTAGCGAGTTTCGTCCCACCGATGTCAATACCTACAACATATTCCTTCATAAATCGGCTTTCCCATAGGCACACATTAAAATAAAATAGAGTCTATAACTGGTAATTCAGGGCGCGAAGTGCGGGATAAATCTGTTCATAGGCTTTCAACTTCTCATCGTAACGCTGCGCGAACTCCTCACGTGGATAGTACACATCGCGTGGCGTGACCAACTGCTCGACCGCCGTTTCAATGGAATCATACTTGCCTATTGCTGTACCAGAAAGGATAGCGGTGCCGAGACAGACACCCTCCGATATATCAAGGGCAATCACCTTTTTCCCAAACATATCCGCTTTGAGTTGGAGCCATTTTTCGGATTTCGCGCCGCCACCGATGGCACGCACCTCGTTTATCACAACCCCTGCGTCTTGAAGCATAGCGAGATTTTGTTTAATTTCGTAGCTAATACCTTCCAGAATCCCTTTGATAAGCTCGCCTTTCGTGGTCGAAAGCGTCAACCCGACAATTGCTCCCTTCGATTCGAGATCAAGATGGGGCGTGCCTGAACCGGTGAAGTGTGGCAGCACCATCGCTGTCCCAGAAGAATCAGGGAGTGCCTCCATCAGTAAATCGTAGACATCGCGTCCTTCTGCCTCTGCTTGGGCGACTTCTGCTTGCGCGAGTGTATCTCTAAACCATCGCAGCACAACGCCGCCACTGGATACAAACCCCAGTGTGACATACAACCCATCAACAACGTGCGGATAACAGGCGAAATTCCCATCTATCATGTCTTGGTTGATGACGGGTTCTGTGAAAGCAGGTGCGATACATTCAACGGTGCCAGTTGCGTCCATCACCTCGCCGCTCCGAATAATCCCCGCACCTAAGGCACCGCACGGCTGATCATGTCCACCCGTAACGCATACCACGCCTTGCGGGAGACCGAGCTCATCAGCGACCTTCGTGCTAACCTCACCAATCGGTGTACCCGATGGTGCCGCGTCTGGAAAGAGTGCGGTGTCTACATCTGCCAAGCCGAACATTTTTTCTGACCAAGCCTTGTTGATAATGTCAAATGCCATCGTGCGCGCAGCGAGAGAGTAGTCCACCACCGGCGGGACACCGAGTTTGAAATAGACGAAATCCTCAAAACCGAGGAATTTCCATACCTGTCGGTAGAGGTCAGGTTGATTCTGCTGCATCCAGATAAGTTTCGCCAAGGTATGAATATCGCTCATTGGCATGCCAGTGATTTCCATTACCTCTAAAGGCGTTATCTGTTGCTTCAACCTATCACAGATGCCGGTTGTCCGAGCATCGAAAGTGGTGATTGCGTTTGCTAAAATCTGTCCATCGGCGGATACTGGTGTTACCGCTTCACCTTGTGAAGCGACACTGATTGCCTCAATTGGATCGGATTTCGTTTGTGATGCAACCTGTTGAATGCCAGCCGATATATTTTCCCAGACGGCATTCGCGTCCAGTTCTGACCAACCGGGTTGCGGATGGATCAACGGATACTCGCCATACGCCTGTGCGAGAGTCGTCCCATTTTCGCGAAAGGCGATAACCTTACACCCCGTTGTTCCAACATCTATACCCAAAAGACTCATTGCTTCCTTTTCTCCTTGATACGGGATGCGACTATCATACAATAGATTGCACATTAATGCAAGCATTTGTTTTAGGTGTGCCAGAGTCATTCAGTTCTACCGTAGGAGGGATCTCCGGATCCCGACTTATTTCATAGAATCGACAGCAAATCGAATGGCTATAGCATCTCCTCTCTATCGGTGAATAATTCCGAAAAGGGATCGCGAGCGTTTCACAGTTTTCATAGCAAAATCAGAAAAGGGCAGATTTTAGAAAAAGCTGTAAACCTATGCCACAACTGGACTTTTCCCGATTTTCGACAAAGATTTCTTTCATACCTGCTATGAAATTTTATAAGCAAGGAGGGGCCGTTTTTCATGAGGTGTGCGATGCGACGTTCTCACACAGCACTTCACTAAGATAACATATCAGAAAATTATTTTAATCAAAATGTTGTTAGAGATATGTGAACTAACGTTGTCCTCGTCCCAGCGATTGAGCGGATTGTCTATGTCAGTATAGACCCATCGCTCCGCTGGGGCTATCTTCGGGTGATACCACAACGCTTTTTTCTGTTAAGTATTTTCAAGAAGCGAAATCGCAGGGGCATCGCGTAAGGATGAACCCCTCAACCCAATTGTTTATATCCCACCTAAGTTAAGGAACTAACCCTAAAAGATAAGAGCGTATAGTCTCAAAAAATACTGATACGATATGATAAATATAATTTCACATCTGTTTTTTCACGGAGAAGGGGTATGTTGAATCTTGGGAACCCACGGCCCGCCTATGACGATAAAAACCTCCGTGAAGCCTCCGTGAAAGTTAATGTTCACTTAGCATAACCTCAATATTCCGCCGCCCACTCTGAATACTCTGAAACGCGCCACATTTTCTTTTCTATATTTCTGAATCGCACCACATACTCGCGACCTTACTGACCGCTGCTTGCTGATTGCTCGTAAAAGCAAATTGACAAATATACGGTTTTAAAGTAAAATTTAGAGCAACTAACAGTTTCTGTCATTCGCGCGAAACATTCAATAGCGATAAGGAGTCTGAACATGCTAACGCAAGAACAGGTCGAATTTTACCATGAGAACGGTTATCTCAAGGTAGACCAACTCTTCGCACCAGTGGAAACGAAAGAACTGGCATCTGAAATGGTGCGGATTATCAATAATTGGGGGCAGGAAACAATCGGTTGGCCCGGACCTTGGCGCACACGCTACCTCAAAGAGGAGGACCAGCAGACGACAAAGGCTGTCTTTATGCACAACCCCCATTTCTACTCCGCCGCATGGGGTAGGGCGATTTTCCACGAACGGCTGACGGGCGCGGTGCAATCACTCATCGGTGATACCATTCAATGGCACCATACCGTGTTACACGCAAAGCCGCCGGAAAAAGGGACACCGTTTCCGATGCACCAGGATTACCCCTTCTATCCACATGATGGACTTGACTTTGTTGATTGCCTCGTCCATCTTGACGACGCTCCCTTTGAAAGTGGTGCCCTGCGGGTTGTCCCCAGTAGCCATAAAGAGGGACCCCGGGAACACATCAGAGGTGAAGGAACAGCACCGCATCTGCCGACTGATAAATTCCACCCAGATTTCATTGACTCGATTCCGATTCCGGCAAAAGCAGGGGATGTCATTTTCTTCAGTTATTGCCTGATTCACTGGTCTGAAGTCAATCGGACAGATCAGTGGCGAAAAGCCGTTAGATTCGGATACCATAAGCCTGAAATGCGACCCGTCGGGCGAGATCCGCAAGAACCTTACAACAACATTATGGCGGGCGGGTTCAAAATGAATCCGACTTCGGAAGAAATAATGGCTTAGCCGGTATAGGTCGTGTCCCTTCGCACGGACACGTCCCGGAACTAATATTTGTGAGTATGTTGTCGCGGTTTACGGGTTTCCCATAAGCTGCGACACATCTATAAACGATACACCGATGGGGTTACAAACCCCACCAGCGATAGAGAGGCGGATCTGCTCTCTCGAAATACCTATTTATTTTATAATGCACTATAAATTGCTCTGTTCTAAAATCGCGTTAAAGCGAAGTAACGTTTACTATTTTCTTCAGATGATGTCTCGTATTTTCTCAAAACACCTTTTATCTATTTTCACCATAGGCATGTGTGTAATCTTCGCAATGAAGATCGCTGCCCAAATGCCCTCACTCGCTGAGCAGGTATTTCAGAAACATCAAACAATCCTGCTCAGTGAAGACGTTCAAGCAGTCCTACCAGAGGTCCTTGTCGAACTCAAGAAACCGGAGAATCAAAAGCTCCTAACGCCTGTTCTTATTGAGGCTGTTCTGGAAAACCCTGACCTCCTGAAAAGAATCGTCCCGGAGATCAGTGATGAATTCATAACCTTACTAAAACAAGAGGACTCCGACATCCGAGTCTTATTCAGCGATCCGGACGTTCAAACCTTACTCCAAATGCCAGATGCGATTGATGAACTCACACATCTCCTTGAAGCCGCTAAACCCTCTCTCGCAACACTGATCTTTGAAAGGTATGAACGCCTCTTTCAACGCGAAGACATTCAGGAATTGCTCCCTGATGTTCTCACAACACTCAAGCAACCGGACACACAGGCACTCTTACGACCCGCAATGATAAAACTGATAGCCGAAAATCCAGATCTATTGGAAATAATTGTCCCAGAGATTGATGACAGATTTCTGATACTTCTCAAGGAGGATCCTGAAGTCAATACCCTCATTAACGACCCGGATCTTCATGTATTGCTCCAAGATCCTGATGGGATCAATGAACTCGCTGTGTTGCTGGACATCGAAACTGTGGCAATTGTCAGGATCGTGCCTGCGTCAATCGAGTCACCTGATGTTGGAGAACAATTTGGTATCGCTGTTGTCGTCGCCAACGCGCAAAACGTCCGGGGTTATCAGTTATCAGTCCAATTCGACCCGGAGGCACTTCGCTACGTTTTGTGGCAGCAGGGGACCTATCTCTCTGGTGATGTTTTTGCTGCTCCTGCAACTGTTGAGTCAGATCGGGTATCCTTCGTCGTGACTGCCCCTATGAAAGCGGAGAGCACACACGGGGTTCTCCTGGCGATTGCATTTGAAGTGGTTGCCGCAAAGGCATCAATGTTGTCTCTTGATGACGTGATGCTTGTGAGTAGTGAGGGGATACCACTGCCGGTGAGGATCGAAGATGGTGAGATAGTTGAACCCATACCCGTGGAAACTGAAGATGGTGAGACAGTTGAACCCACACCTACAGAAACCGCAGATAGCGAGATAGTTGAACCCACACCTGTGGAAACTGAAGATGGTGAGACAGTCGAACCCACACCTGTGGAAACTGAAGATAGCGAGATAGTTGAACCCACACCTGTGGAAACCGCGGATAGTGAGATAGTTGAACGATCGACACCCGCGTGGGATGTCAACGAAGATAATTTCGTTAACATTTTAGACCTGGTGTTGGTGAGATTGAATTTCGGACAGGAGGGACCCACGCCTGCTGATGTTAACGGAGACAATACAGTAAACATCTTAGACTTGACGCTGGTTGCGAGTCATCTCGGTGAATACTACGAGCAACCCTGAAGAGAGAAGAACATAAGGGGCGGTTTTTCAACTGCCCTTTCAAAACTGTCAGCGACGTTTTATGTTGCCCCAGGTCGTTGACAGTTTACCTCCCGGTTGAACCGCCAATCCGCCAATGTTGTTCATAGTGAGATTCATCTCATCAACATCAATCACGCGGTCCCACATATAGACCTCAGCAATAACTGCATTTAACCACTGTCCATCCTCACGGTGGGCAATAAATACAGGACGATCTCCAGCCTCGCAGGGACCGTTGCCATTATCTGGTGCTTGCGCGACCGGATCTTTTTCGCCATCAACGTAAACGCGTACACCTTCCTCCAATTGAAACGTGCCGCATTGGTGGATCCACTTGCCTTGCGGCGCCGTGCCTGCACCGTGTGGTTCTGAGACCCCTGAACCGGGACACGTCCAAACTGACATACCAGCACCGAAGTCGTCATAGATATAGAGGGAAAACTCCCACTGCCCACCGGCACCTTTCATGACGATGGGCTGACGGGTTTGTCCGTGGCCATCAGTCCCGACTTTTAACACCTTCACCCACGCACAAATAGTAATCCCGTCCTTCTTGTCAAAGTGAGAATCTATGTCTTTCCCCTGACCCGCCATATCAATTTTGACGAAGGTCGCCTTGCCATCAAATTCCATGGCTTTTCCGATATCGTCGTGCTTCGCATCAACCCATTTCGGTGCGCTTTTACTGAGTTCCGTCTTGAATTCGTTGGGTCCGTGGTCAGCGACCAGTTGTCCCGCCCCTTCGTTCAAGGGTAGATACATCCAAAGTCCATCCTCAATATCCGCAGCGTTCACAAGAAAAGTTAGCACGGAAAACAGTGCTATCAATATCGTAAAAAGTATAACTCGACGCATTTTTCCTCCTTTGGAATTCATAGGAATTCCACAGACCCCTTTTGTTCTCTACTTGAAAACCTCTTTTTCAAGCAGGGAAGCAGGAAATTGTGGCACGTCCGCCCTGACAATAACGGTACAACTTGTGCCAGTAAATTAACACACTTAATTATGAACTACTTTTGACGCGCCACACGCGCTTGGGCAACCCGCAAGAGATTTTGCGTCTCAACAGCATCTGGATTGAGTTGTAAGGCTCTTTCAAAAGCCTTAATAGCTTCTATATACGCGTCCGCTTTTGTATAGCAGACCCCGAGTTCATGGTACGCTGTAGCGTCTGTTGGATGGATTCGCGTAACCGTGGTGAAGATTTCCACAGCGTCGGTAAACTGTTCTGTTTCTCGATAGATATAACCCAGCTGCATGAGTGCCTCGACGAAGTCAGGTCGCCGGGTTATCGTCTTCTCAAGTGCCGCGATGGCTTCGGGAAACATGCCTTTATGTCTGTAAGCGACACCGATTCCATAGTGAGCGTAGACGAGGGTAGCGTCGCGGGTAAGTGCCTTTTGGTATTCAACAATCGCTTCATCAAGTTGCCCTGCGAACCCATAGGCTCTACCTAAATCAACATAGGCATCTGCCATGTCGGGGCGTAACTGAATAACGCGCTTATACGCAACAATCGCCTCCACAAGCTTCCCCTGCATCACATACACCGTGCCTAAGTTATGATGCGCCTCAATCAACGTCGGTCTTATCTCGATAGCCTGTCGATAAGCCGCCGCTGCCTCTTGCAGTCTCCCTGCACGTTGGTAAGCAATCCCGCTGTTATTGTAGTCCTGTGCCGAGGGTGAAACCGAGGGCTTTGTGGATGTCGTGGATGCGGATTTTTTTTTAGTCGAAATCCTTTCGTTGTCTTGACATCCAATAATTAGCCCTAAGATTACCAGAAAGAGGCATCCATACATCCATAGTTTCATTTTTGGGACCCTCCTTCGACTACCTCTATAAGTTGATTCGCCTCAAGTTCTGCGTACTGGTCTATCTCACCAGAGGGCCATAGGATTTCAAGTTGCGCACCCGTTTCGCTTTTTCCCAATCCGAAGGTCAATGTCATTTCGCTTTGGGAACAGTAGCTGCCACCGGTACGGACGATTTGCTGTTGAACGCTATCCCCCAAAGTTAACCGAACACGCACCCCGATTCCATCGCGATTACTACGGGTCCCGATAACCCTCACTCGGAGATAGTTAGACGGAGGGTCGCTATCGTTACGCAGGAGCCACACGCCACCGTAATCTTCGGTAACGCCGTTATTACTTACAAGAAGGTCCACATCACCATCATTATCGTAATCACCGTAGGCACATCCACGTCCAACACCTTGGCGAGTGAGGCCAGCAACTTTGGTGATGTCTCGAAATGTTCCGTTTCTCTGGTTTCGGAAGAGCGAGGGGGATTGTGTGTAAGGAGTATGCTGCTGATAGCGCAGCACCTCCGGTTCAATATGTCCATTAACGCAAAACAGGTCAAGTGCTCCATCCAAATCGCAATCGAAAAACAGGGCCCCAAACGTCAAAAAACGGTAACTTGGCTTACCAATTCCTGCCTTATCCGCTCTATCGGTGAAGTAGGCAGCACCCGGTTCTGTATAGAAAAATCCCGTTTTCTCGTTGCTAAAATTACCGATAACGATTGCAGTGCCGCCACTGTTATAGACATCCGCTGCATCAATCCCCATGCTTCCGCGCGCTTTCCCCGTCTCACTGAAAGCGACACCCATCAGCACGGCTTCGTCGGTAAATGTGCCATCACCGTTATTGCGATACAAAAAATTAGGTTCGGTATCGTTCGCCACCGCAAGGTCGATCCATCCGTCATGATTGTAATCCAAAAGGGTTACGCCGAGCGACTTCCCGATTGGATTGGACAACCCCGCCTGTGATGTCATATCCGTGAATGTGCCACTGCCTTGATTGCGATAGAAACGACAAGATTGTCCGGGATAGACAGTAGGGGTACAATAGGTCCGGTATTGTTTCTCACCAGCCAGATTTACTGTACACGCAACATCTGTTTCAGGGGTCCATTCAACATAGTTGCAAACAAACAGATCCAACCAACCGTCCTTATCGGCATCGAAGAAGGCTGCGCTTGTCGACCAACCGGAATCGCCTACCTTTGCAAATTCGGTGACGTTTGTGAAAGTCCTGTCGCCGTTATTGCGGAAGAGTCGATTTTCACCTACATTAGTAAAGTAGATATCGAGATCGGCATCGTTATCGTAATCGGCAGCGGCTATGCCCATACCGTACATCGGCACGTCGAGTCTTGCTGCCTCAGTAACGTCAACAAACTGCCCATCCCCAGCGTTTCGGTAAAGTTTCGGGGTATCCGCTGGACCTGCCGGTATCAAACTCGTTCCATTCGCGAGCAGAATGTCCAAATGACCATCTGCATCGTAGTCGAAAAAAGCGCAACCCGCCCCCATCGTCTCAGGCATATAACGTTCACCGGTTGCCCCAGTGAAGTGTCGGAATTCGATGCCGGATACATCAGTGACATCCGTAAATTTAACATCCGCTCCGGCACGAATACATAGAGAAATAAGGACACACAAGAGAGCAAAAATCCGCATGACATGTTTTTAGAAACATCGCTCCCATAGGTGAGCATCAGGCTTTATAAAATTCAACGGTTGTCCCCGCCATATCTTCGACCTTCTCTATTAATGCCTGTCGTTCGTCATCGTCCATGCCTGTAAAGGTTTTGGCAATGTCAATTTTCTCTTGCATCTGCTTTGCATCGTCTGGACCGGTAACGAGTGTACTTACGGGCAACGACCAGACGAACCGAATCGCTTCGGAGACACTGACACGATTGGGGACAACTTTCGGATTCGGACCGTGTTTGCCGTGCTGCAAACCACCGAAGAAACCACCGTTCGCTAACGCTTTCATTCCAATCACGCCAATGTTTCGCTCAACGAGCGTCGGCACCACTCTCTCAATGAAACTTTCGTAACTGATGTCAACGAGATTCATCGCTAATTGACACGTGTCAAAAATATCGGTCCGTTCCAGTACACGGGCATGAGCGGCTGGATTTGAATGTCCAGTGAACCCGATATAGCGCGTTTTGCCGGTTGCCTTTGCTTCCAACATAACGTCAAGAATACCGTTATCAATCCGCTCATCGACATCTGCAGGATTCCGGACAGAATGCATCTGCCAGAGGTCAAGTTGATCGGTATTCAAGCGTGTCAGTGAACCTTCAAGGTGTTCCCATGCTTTCACCGCGTTTGGTGCGGTTGTTTTCGTCATAAGAAACACATCATCGCGATATTTTGGAACAAGCAGTTTTCCGAGACGGCTCTCGCTCCCACCGGCTTGATAAGATTCAGCACTATCAAAGAAACGGACACCCCCCTCAAGTGCGGTCTCGATCGTTTTCTGAGCTTCCGCTTCGCTCATCTCCCCAATATGCCACCCGCCTACACCGAGCATCGTCACAGCTTCTCCCGTGCGTCCAAACCTCCGGGTCGGCAGGAGAGTACCCAAATGATCACTCGTAGCTCCTTCTTCACCACCCTCTGCACACGCAGATGACAAGAGAATGCCTGTTGTCAAACTTGCCATCGACTTTAAAAATGCACGTCGGTCAATCATGGTTCTTACCTCCATTAGTTTCCTGTAAACATTTTAAATCAGTTCTGAATTTTTGTCAACCATTTTTCAATTGGCAGTCAGCAATCGGTTTTCGTCAGTGAAAGTCGGGATTCGGAGATCCCTCCTACAGGAGAAATTAATGCCAGATTTTTTCCTTGATTTAAATAGCATTGTGCGTCTATAATTAACAGTCCAGCACAGTATGAATTTTTTTAATGTTCCATATAGATATGAAATTTGCCACATGAAAAACGTTTTGCAGAAGACAATCCCCGATAAACTTGTTGTGCTTACCTTTGACGATGGGTGCAAGTCACAGGCGACTTTCGCTGCTCCGATCCTCAAGGCATACGGCTTCAGTGCAACCTTCTATATCACCGAAGGACTCAACTTCCTCACGAATAAAGAAGCCTATATGACGTGGGAAGAGGTAACAGGACTACACGACGGTGGTTTCGAGATTGGTAATCACACTCGCCATCACCGAAACGTCACACAGCAACCCGCCGAGGAACTCAGTGCGGATTTAGCACATATTGACGCACGTTGTGAGACTTACGGCATTTCAAAACCGGCAACGTTTTGTTACCCGGGTTATAGCCACGGTGAAGCAGCGGTCCAAGTGCTCGCTGAACACGGCTTTCATTTTGCCAGACGCGGCGTTGCTCCTGAGTTCCCTTACAGCGGAGAAGGGGACCGCGGACCTGCTTACAATCCACAGCTGCATCATCCCCTCTTGATTCCGACGACAGGAGCCGCCGGTCCCAATTGGAACTTTGATGACTTCATGTGGGCACTCGCTCAAGCAACAGATGGGAATATCACGATCCTTACGTTCCACGGTGTGCCGGATATTGAGCATCCATGGGTTCACACAGAACCAAAGCAATTTGAAGATTATATGGCGTATCTCTACGAAAACGATTACAAGGTTATAGCACTCCGAGCCCTCGCCGATTACGTGGATCCACATTCTCTGTGAGGGGAAAGTTGCAGTAGGCTAAAATATAGTCAAATTTAGACAAATCTATACAAACTTATTTATTTCTATACATTGTAAGATTTTATTTGACAAATACTATAGAAATGTGGTATAATTATAGTATGAATGATAGATTTGTAAAGATTGGCGAGGCTGCTAAAATACTCGGTGTTAATCCTCAAACGCTTCGGCGTTGGGAAGAGGGCGGTGTTATCCAGCCTGCGAAAAGAACACCGAAAGGCACACGCCTTTACAGTCTCCAAGAGTTATTAGGTGTCAACGATTTAGCCTATCCTACGATTGCTTATGCCCGCGTCTCCAGTTCAGATCAAAAGGAAGATTTAGAACGTCAGCATGCCGTCCTTGAGGCATTTTGTAATAAGAATGGGTGGCAAACTGAAATCATAAGAGACCTCGGCAGTGGCATGAATTATAATAAAAAAGGCTTACGCCGCCTCCTTGAATTAATGGTGCAGGGTCAAATGTCTCGTCTGGTTATTACACATAAAGACAGACTGCTTCGATTTGGTGCAGAAATAGTTTTTCGTATCTGTGAACTCAAAGGTATAGAAGTTGTCATTATCAATAAAGGTGAGCAACCTACCTTCGAGGAAGAACTTACGCGTGACATCACGGAAATCATGACTGTATTTTGTGCGAAACTCTACGGACGACGTTCTCATAAATCCAAGAAAATGGCAGAGGAAATAGAGAATATCGTCTCCGAAGAAAAAGAACAATTGGAACTCAATCTTGGACCTCCGAACACAGAAGATAGAACTCAATCCGAATAATAAGGAAGCCACGCTTATGGCACAGCACGCTGGCTATGCCCGTGTTGCCTTCAACTTTGCTTTATCGTCTTTCAAAGTCGGTTTAGACCAAGACGAATGGCGAAGTCATATTGACATTAAGCGTGAGTTTAATGCAGTCAAATACGATAAGTTTGACTGGTGTGAAGACCTCTCACAGAATGCGTCCAAGAATGCTATTCACAATCTTGGAGACGCTGTAACACGTTGGAAAAAAGGACAAAATAAGTTCCCTGTCTATAAGAACCGAAGTGGTAAATGCTCTTACCAAGCAGACAATGGCGAAGGAACTGTTGACGTCTGTAAAAAACGTGTCAACCTTCCAAAGATAGGTTGGATACGCATGCGTGAAGAATTGCGATATAGTGGTGAAATTACAAAAGTTGTTGTCTCCAAGCGTAACGACAAGTGGTATGTATCTCTCACCGTCAGACGATTGGATAGCAGCAACTATAAGCACCAACCCCCACTCTTTGACGATAAAGCACCTATCGGTATTGATGTAGGTATCAACACGCTTGCTACATGTTCTAACGGTGACACTTACGACAATCCACGCCCTCTCAAGCGGTATGAGCGGAAGTTAGCACGGGCCAACCGTCGGCTCTCTCGTAGAGTCAAAGGTAGTCAGAATGGGTATAAAGCGAAATCTATACTCATCTCTGTCCACGCACGTATCGCGAATATCCGTGAAGACGCTCACCACCAAGCAACGATACGGATTGTCCGTCCAGCCGCTGCTATTGGTATTGAGACGCTCAAAATCACCAACATGCTTAAGAACAGGAAACTTGCAAAGGCGTTATCCGATTCAGCACTTGGTGGCTTTCTAACGAAACTCAAATACAAAGCAGATAGGCGTGGCATACCAATAACCGAAGCACCGCAATTCTTCGCCAGTAGTAAAACCTGTAGCAACTGCGGACACAAGAAAGCAGATTTGACGCTCTCTGAACGCACATATCACTGTTGCGAATGTGGCTTTGAATGTGACAGAGACCTCAACGCTGCTATTAATCTCTGTCCTGCTTGACCTTTAACCGTCGCCACGAGTTGCGAGGAGACGATAAACGCCTGTGGAGTCCGTGTAAGACCTCGTTGAGAGGCAGTGGACGTTGAGGCAGGAAGTATGGCAACAATCAACAAACATGGTAGATTTGTATAGATTCTAATACATTTTACCATATTTGTGAGATTTGTTTAAGTCCTACACAACGGTTACACATAATGTTGGGGTATGAATCAAAAATATTGACACAACTTTGTTCAATATTTTTTATATAAAAATGATATGCTGGTTAAAAATATGCAACATACTTCCACTACAATTTTAATCAAATTGGAGATGCAGGAGAGGTGATGAGAATCCTGTGAAGTAATTAAACAGCGACAATTGGAGATAAAAGATACAGCAGGTTTGTGTTTAAGCGTACCTGCTCACTTTGTAAACTATGCTTAGAGAATTTACAAATAGTCTAACCCGATGGGATACATTCCTGTTTAACCGTATCTTTGGTTGGGGCGATAGAAGAATTCTGAGTCACTCATTTCGCATCATTTCTTGGAGTGCTAACGGGTGTCTATATCCATTTTTGGCGTTATACGTGCACGTGACGTTCGGCTCAGCTACCAGCAAGCCGCTCCTTCTATCAGCAGCACTCGCATTTCCGCTTGAGAGACTCCTATACCACTTCCTCAAACAAGCAATGAAACGTGACCGACCGTATGAGCGGATTGTCGATGTGCAATTTCGGGTCCGTCCACCGGATCGTTTTAGTTTTCCATCAGGACACACTGCCTCTGCTTTTCTGATGGTGGTACTGTTGTCGAATACCTTTCCAATTTTACAAATTCCGACGCTTTGCTGGGGGACTCTGGTGGGTGTCGCTCGCGTTTATCTCGGTGTCCACTATCCGACGGATGTGTTTGCCGGTGCTCTCCTGGGGATACTTGCAGGACAGATGGGTATGTCCTTTATGATGTAGAGGGTGGAAGGGCATACACACCCCACCGGACCTTTACAATCTCACCTGCATTGGCAAGTCTTACGAGTTCATGGTTTACTGCTTTTGGGTTTCCATCAATCGCTGCAACCACTTCAGCCGCCTTTTCCTCACCATCACCAAGAAGAGAGAGGATCTGTTCGCGAAAGGTTACACGCCGGAGGTTCCCACCCCTCAATTTATTCAGAACACGGTTGGCATGAACTTTAGAGCATCCGAGGATATGCTGCACCTTGTCTCTGCCGGATTCTGCTGTTAGATTGGCTCTCTCGATCTCAAAATGCTGGCGTGTGGCTATTGCCTCAGCGAGTTTGTCGAGCCCACCAGCGATCTCAAAAACGTTGGCAGATGAACTGTCACCCGCGTATCTGCTAAATGGAACAAGACTCACACGAGTTTGATATGCACGCTTCTTAGGCACAGTTTGCAAATGTGTCTGAGAAGCGTGCCTAATGGTGAAAGATTCCTAACGAAACAGAGAGATCGAAACAACAAAACAGCCGATGCTCCCTAATATGGCGTTCCGCGTGTCGTTAGCGCACACCAACGCGAAGCAAACAGGTGATTGAAGAGTGCGTCCTGTGCTTCACGGGTCTTAATCTCCTTTAACGCTAAAGCAGCATGGAAACGGACATATCGATTCTCATCTTCCAGTTGCGCAACAAGCGCAGAAATCGCAGGTTCAGCAAGCGTGCCCAATTTCGCTAATGCACGGGCAGCGTTATCACGAACCGCATAATGGTCATCACGCAACCCATTCATCAAGACCCGCACAGCCTCGGATAGATCCGCGTTTTTGGAAACCTGTTGTCCGATAAGTCCCAATCCTTCTGTGGCGTGTCGTCGGACCCATTCGTCGGGATCCTGTGCGGCAGTGGTTAGCGCAGGCAGTGCCTCTTGTGCGGCTTTCCCCATATCCGCCAAGGCAAACGCTGCGCTCGCCCGCACTGAATCATCTGTGGTTTGTAAGGCATCAATGAGCATCGGAACCGCGGGTGCTCCAGTGAGGCTTAAAGCGTATCCTGCATATTCACGGATAGCATCAGATTTACTGTACAACGCTTGTTTCAAGGCAGGCACGGCAGCATCAATCCGCCCCAAGCGATACGCGGCATTTAACCGCTCTCTCTCATTATCGCTGTTCAGGGTTCCAATAAGGGTATCCACCTCAGCGTGCGAGACACCGTTAGCTCCATTCTGTTTCCCGTAAGACCAATCCCATAGCGATTCCCATAATTCTGGGTGTTCGGATTCTTCTCCGTTGCCGAGGGCGGACCAGTCGTGGGTATCGCTTTTCCACGAGGGTATTTGTGGCTCATCAAGTCGGATAAAAAGAAACTTCAACATATACCGTTTCTTGTCACTCTGATTCGGCATTGCCCGGTGCCACAAGTCGTAGTGGACAATTGTCACTGTCCCTGCTTCGCCAGTGAGTGCGAGATCAGGCTGTTGGTGTGCGCTTTCACCTGTTTCGTAATACTGCGACCCGGGTAACACAGCGGTGGGTCCCATATCCTCCGTGACATCCTGCGGATAATAGAATGCCATCGTCCAACGGCATCGGTGGCGACGAATCTGCCCGTCCCCTTCATAACTGTCTTTATGAAAATTCTGACCTTCACTACCTTGTTGGTTGAAATGGCAGTATCGGTGCGAGTGCATCGCATAGTTTTCACCGAGTACTCCCTGCATTGCACCGTGAACAAGGGGATGATCGAAAATTTCTTGAATTTCAGGAATGAGGGGTAGGACGTTGTTGCCCAAATTACCCGTCCCTTCAAACATTGCGTCGAGTTGTTGGTAAACGTTCTCATGAAAACTTGGCGGGAAATCGACCTTTACCTTGACGTATCCGTTGATGATGAAATCCCGCATCTCTTCATCGGTGAGTCGCAGTGTGTGATTGTTCATTTTGCGCGCCCTCCTCTATTGCTTGCGATAAGTATAACAGAAACCGATGCGGAAGTCAAATTCCATTAAACGCATTCAGTTGTCAGAATTCAGAAAAGCCTTACTTCTTCACTGCGCCAAATGTGACACCACGCAGAAGATGATTCCGCATCAGGAAGGTGAAAACGGCAACGGGTAGAAGGAACACAAAGGTTCCCGCGGCGATTTTTCCCCAATCCATACCAGTAGAACCGGTCGCGCTCGTAATTGAAGGGGGAGCGGTCACGGCTCTGCCGCCGACCTCTGTGAGAACGAGCGCAAACGCGAACTCGTTCCACGCTGTAATCAGACAGAATACGGCAGTCGCAGCAATACCTGTGACAGATTGCGGTAAAATTACCTTCATGAAGGTTTGGAACCGAGAGTAACCATCAACGAGTGCGGCATCCTCATACTCCTTCGGAATTTCATCAATGAACCCCTTCATGAGCCACACCGCAAATGAGACATTAAAGGTGGTATAGAGCAAAATCAGGCCAAAGTGCGTATCCCGCAACCCAAGTGCGCTGTACATCAGGTAGATTGGGATAACAACGACGACAGGTGGGAGCATTCGTGTGCTAAGGATAAAAAAGAGCAGGTCGTCCTTTCCAGCGATGTCGAACCGAGAGAAAGCGTAAGCCGCAAGCGTTCCGAGCCCTACAGCGAGAATCGTGCTACCACCACCGATGATAATGCTATTCAGCAGCTGGTAAAAATACTTGGAACCACCGTTTGCCAGTGCGATGCAAATCGCTACTGTTCCAAAGATGCTTGGCAACACAAAGGTGAGTCGCTGTTTTTTTGTTGTCTGCGATGTCAGCCCTCCAGACTTTTTCCACGGGACAATCAGGAGATAGGCTATAATTGTGCCTAAAATGAGTAGCAGAAAGTTGAAACGGGCATCCGTCTGGAGACGACTCTGCAGCGGTTGCAGCGTCAGAAAACTATAGAGACACGTTAAAACGAAAATGCTGTTCCAGATTAAGCCGAGATTTCGGAGCGACAAAGCACGGGGTAACCACCTCACATTAAAAAGCGAGAAGAAACCGAACAGCAATAATCCCACAAACACCTCGCCTAAAAACAGATATGTTACATCTGCCACACCTTCTGAAGGCATCAACTTCTGATAGTTCTCTAACGATATATCAAAAACAAACTTCGGAAGTTTTGTGGTAATGTCTGCCAGCCTTTTCAGAGAGGTCACCAAAATCCAGTAAATCGGGGTGATATAGACAACCACAGCCACAGCAATAAACACCAATATGAGGTAGTGGACAAAACTTTTCCGACGCCGCATTAGGTCTCCTGTGTCTCCCCTTTGACGCGATTGAGGTATTTTACGTAGATATTGCTCAGGGCAACGATAATGATGAGCAGAATATACGCCATCGCACACGCTTTACCGGTGTTGTAGTTCCGAAAAGCGAGTTTATAGAGGTTCATTGATACAGTTTCCGTGGCAGTGCCAGGTCCACCCTCACGTGTAAGCACATAGACGATGTCAAACATCTTGAAGGCATCCATTGTTCTGAACAGAAGGGCAATCAGTAAAAGCGGGGATACTAACGGGAGGGTAATCCATCGAAACTTGAACCAAGCGGAGGCTCTATCGACATCAGCAGCCTCGTAGAGAGATTTCGGAACTGCGCTCAGTCCCGCCAAGGCAATCAACATCATGAATGGAGACCACATCCATGTATCCACAATGACAACCGCTAACATTGCTACCTTTGGATTGGTGGTCCACCCGATAGGCGACTTTAAAAAGGGGCTGAGGAAAAAGTTTAGTAAACCGGCGTTATCTGAAGAGAGGATAAAGCGCCAAAAGAGCCCAACGACCACAGGCGATAGCATCATCGGTAGCAGAAGCAGCGTTGTGACGAAGCCTTTATACCGGAAGTCCCGATTCAGGAGCAACGCCAATCCGAATCCGATAAAGAATTGCGCTGATACCGCAAGGATCACAAAATAGGCAGTGGTTTGAAAATAACCCCAGATATCTGGATCGGCGAGGAGGCGTGAATAATTACGGACACCGATAAATTTCGGGGCAACAGGCATCGAGGCTTTGTAGCGATGGAAACTCAAGTACAGCGACCACAGCAGTGGAAAGATGTTCATCAAGATGAGCAAAATCATGGTGGGCATGATAAATGCCATCTTCAATTGATAGTCGCTCATCCCGCGCGACGTTCGATGGGGGTGGTTGGTTAGCATATTATCTGAGGAGGTTTCAGTATATCCCTAATTGTCCTCTACCGGACAAAACTTAATTTGATTTGTCGTCATCATCAAGCGATGTGCCTTTCCGGTAGGAAGAGGTTCGTTAGTCCACCGTTTTTTCTTTCAGCTGTTCAATAATTTCCAAAGCTTTGGCAAGTTCCGTTTCGGCGTGTTGCCGGGCCTGCGCGTCTCGTGTCGCGCGTGTTTCGGCATTTTCAGCGCGCGTCTCCGCCTCTGATACTCGTGTCTTCGGTGGGGAAACCCATGCCGAACGCTTCGCATCGTAGAGACTCAGAATCCCATCACGCTCCCCTAATTCCAAACCGAGCACAAGGGACGGTAAACGGCTATCCACAGGTTCTATCGTTTCATACCTACCCTCTACGAGACGATACCCTTGAAAATGTGGCTGGACTTCTCCATACGGGTCATAGATGTAATACTCCCGAACACCTAACACAGACGCATACAGTGCTTTCTTGTCAGTTATATCCTTATTATACGTGCTTGGACTCGCCACTTCCAACACGAAATCAGGAGTGCCTCCCTCCTCCCATGTCCGATACGTCCGCCGATCTTTCTTACTAACACCGAAGACAACGAACACATCGGGTGCCACAGATTTGTGGATGTTGCCCTCTTCATAATATATCAGTAGGTTGCCGGAGACATACACATCGTTGACCTCCTCAAAGTGGTTTTCAAGCATGAAAATAAAATCCATCATGAGTTTTCGATGTTGATCGGTTTCTGCCATTGGTTTACCATCTGATTCGGGATAAACGATTGTCGGTGCTGCCTTAATCTGTTTCTGCATTGTGCTACCTCTTGTGTTATAGAGATCTGTCTCCTTGTCATCGTGCGCGACAAATGATTGTAGGCAGAATTTATGAAATGATTTGGAAGAATGGTGACTTGAATGGAGGATGGAAGGACAATAGAAACGTGTTTCCACCCTCGCAATCTTTACTCGTCGTAATAGCCTGCGTCCTCAAAGATTTCCTCATGTTTCCGCGCGATGGAGTCCAGTGCATCCTTTGCAGACTTGATTTTGGAGATGGCTTCACTCCAATTTGTCTGGCAAACTTCTAAGAGCTCTGCATATTCCGGCACTGCCCAGAAATCGCGTAGGTACGGGAAACTCGCGGCGAAAGCTTCGTTAAAGGGGGTCGCTGTCTTAAACGTATCCGACTGCAATACCTCTTTGTGTGGTGTGAACCCACCGAGTGCTGCCCATTTCTCCTGAACTGGTTTCTGCATAAACCATTTCATGTATTGCTTGGCGAGATCCTTGTTTTTAGAATAGGAAGAAATAGACATACCCTGTCCACCGATACTGATATAATGCCCTTTCGGACCAGAAGGCGCTATAAAGAAACCACTCTTGTCGTGAGAAATTGCATTCGATTTAGGGTCTACTACGCCGGGGAAAAAGGCGAAGTAGTTCATCGCCATTGCGACCTTACCCGAGTTATAGGCATTCAACGTCTCCGCCCAATAGTAGTTCGGTGCATCAGGGGGGGCAAACTGGAGCAAATCCGTGTAAAATTCAAGAGCTTTAACAGCCTCCGCTGTGTTAATGTACCCGGCAACTTTATGACTTTCCGCATCGCCGTATGCGCCGCCAAAACTCCACATTACCTGTTGGAAACCCATCGTAATGCCGTCGTATTCCTTGCTATACCATGTCGCAATACCATAGAGGTCTTTATCCGGACGCGTGAAGAATTCGGCTATATCGCGGAGTTGGTCATACGTTTTCGGCGGAGCGAGCGCGTAGCCATACTTTGCTTGGAATGCCTTCATTTCGTTCGGATCTTCAAATAGGTCTTTCCGATAGACGTACCCAGCAGCATCCACCTCCGCAGGTAATGCCCAGTATGTTCCGCTGCCTTTTGGATACTCAGCAAACGCTGTCATCGCTGGTCCATAGATAGAATCAACATCTATATTCTCATTAATCCAATCCGTTAAATTGATATAGTTCCTACCTTGAGAGTTCCGACCGAGCCATTGGCTATCGCCAATAACAATGTCGTAAAGATCGCTCTTTCCGACAAAAGCCGTGAAGACCTTATCTTGGAAATTCGGCCACGGAATCTGGATGACGTCGACAACAATGCCGGTTTCGGTGGTAAAGTCCTTAGAGAGTTCCTGCAAATAATTAGCCGGATCCCATTCTGCCCAGACAACGGTTAAGGATTGGGATTGGTGGTTATCCGCTTTCGAGGCACTAACAAACGCAAGTGCAAGTATTAGCACTAAGACAAGACTTATGCGAACACTTTTCATGTTTTTGGTCCTCCGTGTAAAGATCATGCGAGTTGTGATTAGCACCGTTTGAAATCTGATGTCCGGTTCGGTGCTATAATCGGGTATTATAAACGGAGCCCAAAATTTTTGCAAGAAGATTTATCTAAATGGGAGTGTCTGTCAAAAATCACCGATGCAGAACACGGTATTCTTTGCTTCTAAACTCCGGATTTCGGAATAGTGGTGAACTTGGGTAACTTCCACTCCATTTTCAATGATGGCAGTGGGGCGTTCGATAACGAAGTCAGCGAAGTGCGGTGCGTTGAAAGCAACGTAAGCGAGGCTGAACGTCTCAATCTGCCGATCGTATCGCTTTGACAGATCTGGAAATAGAACAATTCCGGTATCAACTTGGTAGATGCCTGCGTTTTCATCTATGTTCATCGTTTTAACCGGACACTCGATAATTGCCCGCTGATGTGTATTGGTATCCCATATTTCTGTGTGCGTTACGATGGGTAGACATTTTTGTGTCGCCTCAAAAATGGCTGCGTTGCTATCAAGGACCCGGACCGGCGATGCCTCTTGAACATCAAACAGGGTGCCTCCCCAATAATCCCGCGCCGGTCTATACTCGACGTAGTTATCGTTGCAGTAAGCATGCCTTCTGAATACTGCTATATGTTCTTCGCCAAAAACAGGGAGGAAGTCATAGTTTGGATTTATGAAGAGATTTTTCTCCGCAAAGGTGTGTTCACTCTTACACGAACCACATTGGTAATAATCGCTGAAACTTCCATCTGTGTTATCTATTATGCGGCATCGAGATTCGACCCAAAAGCGGGGGGCATTCCCGTTGCCAACAGAGTTGATAAAAGAAAGTCCATAATCAAGACAATTCATTGATTTTCCTTTCGGTGTGGTATATGACTGACAACTCCCACACCTAAAGGAGTGGGGTTCTTTGATTCTTGCTTCATTATCCGACGCCTCCCTCGTGGAGGTCTTACTCAGACTCCACAAGCGTTTAGACTCTCCGTTTGCCCAACGGCGAGGTGTTTTAGTGCCTCGTCAACATGGTATTGACAGTTAATGTGAAAGATGTTATCCTGAGACTTCGGTTGAGTTCACCTCTGCGATGGAAGATGTCTTAGAAATCTACCATCGCCCCGAGGAGGCTGCCACTCCTGTAATTTGTGTTGATGAGACGAGTCAACAACACCTCAAAGAAACTCGGCAGCCTTTACCCATTGCTCAAGGCATGCCGAGTCGCCATGATTATGCATACGCCCGCAATGGCGTTAGTAATCTGTTTATGATTTTTGCTCCGTTTCAGGGATTTCGACATGTTGAAGTCACTGACAGACGCACGAGCGTTGATTTTGCTCATATCTGTCGAGATTTGGTGGATGTTCACTTTCGAGATGCTCAAAAGATTACGCTTGTTTGTGACAATCTCAATACGCATAAGCCGGCTTCGTTATATAAAGCGTTTCCAGCGCATCAAGCCAGGCGTATTGCCGAAAAACTTCAGTTCCACTATACCCCGAAGCATGGCAGTTGGTTGAATATCGCTGAGATTGAACTTTCCGTGCTAAGCCGGCAATGTCTTTCGAGGCGTATACCCGACCAACAGACCCTAAAACGCGAGGTTCAGGCATGGCAAAACCAAAGAAATGAAAAGCGTGCCACTGTCCAATGGCGGTTTACTACTGACGATGCCCGCATCAAACTCAAGAAACTATATCCATCAATAGAAGATTGACACAACACTAGGGCAGAGAGCCATAATGAATACAAAGGGGCACGGCTCACGATCGTTGCATTCGTTGTTGACTTCGCTTTCTTGCTGGCATTTGCGCCAAGATGAACCGCTGTTATAAGCTCATAATCAATATGAGCATGAAGATTTTCGCGGTTCATAATCGAAAAGGTCCTCCCCAGTAGAGTCCATACGGTTTCAAGCGGATATGAAAAACGACTCAAACCAAGTTATTACTGGATTCAAGCCGATTTAGAAAATGTCCGAGATTTGCGCTTATCGGACGTTTTTGATGCGTCCCCATGTGGTTGTGAGCTTGGCTTTAGGGTCTACGGGAAAACTATCATCGCCGAAGTACTCAATTTCGCCAATTTGAAAGTACGCCCCGGCTGGGTTCGATGCGGTGTCAAAAGTAACATGCCGAAAAAACCGATACCCGGTTTTTTGAACGTCGTAATCTTCCCCTGCCTCAAAAAGGACGACTTGCAGTCGCTGTTCCCAAAAGCTATCCCCGTCGTGAGAAAAGATGGTCGTAAATTCATCGCCGTCGTTCGACCCCTGAATCTCCCACACTGTAGGGTCCCTCGGAGGAACATCGTTCGCTGAAGATACGGTGAAGTGTGTCAATGCGTACTGCTCCTCAAACTCAGCTGTCACGTGTAGACCTTCATCCGGAATGCCGCCCCCACGTCCGCAGCACCATTTGTCATTGCTGGGGCCAAGGCGGTTATCGAAGACGTTAAACGCAAATTCCCCGCCCGCGAATCCGGGTTCATCATTGGCTGAGAAAATGGCGTTGTAATCGTCATCTGATTCAGGATCACCATCGTCTTCTGGGTCGGTTAGGTCTCCTCCTAGCAGTTCATCCGTTCCTGTTCCCAAGACTTCCTCCGCCTGTGCCATGTCGCTCGTGCTGATAACAATATAGGCTATCATCAACACAAATCCTGCTAATACCAACATAATTTTCATGCCGTTCAACCTCCTAGAGAAATGAATCTCACTTTTACGTGAGTTTCGCGTTAAGTACGTGAGTTTGAATAAACTGCACCCATTTTACCATACCAATCTTTACTAATCTGTGTTCCATAATAACATATTATTTCCTATTATTATAGAAAATTCAATATCATTTTTCAAAAATATAGAAAACAACGCAAAGAATTAGATTATCATAGAAAACTTTGTGCAGTTACTTGCCCTATACGTTTTCCTCGTTTGATAAAATCCGCTCCCCAATAGAAGTTGTTCTACCTACCTTATCAAACCTTCCGCTACAAAACCCAATCCTTTAGGTTTGGGATGTAGTAGCGGCTAATCGGTTGACATATCAAAAACTAATATATTTTACAAATTGACTTGACAACAACTAATCTTTGTGATATAATTAATAGTATGAATATTACTAACAATGACCACAAATATATTTCCACAGAAACAAGTCTATATGCTTGTGAGTATCACATGATTTGGTGCACGAAGTATCGTCGTTCTGTTCTATCACCAGAAATCCAAGCAAGACTCAAAGCATTAATTCTTGAACAACAAGAGGCATATCCCTATGTTGTCAGAGAAGTTGAAAGTATGCCTGATCACATTCATTTGCTTGCGAGTATTCCCCCCGACATTTCAGTTACAAGTGTGATTGGAAAAATCAAAGGTTACACAGCAAAAATACTACGCAATGAGTTTCCAATACTTAAGCGTCGTTTACCTTGTCTGTGGACGCGTTCAAAGTTTGTAGCGAGTGCAGGAAATGTTACCCTTGAAGTTCTAAAGCAGTATATTGAGAACCAAAAAGGTGTCTAAATGCCAAAGTTTCACAGAACCGAGGTACTCAAAATAGCGCCACAATCGAGATACTCTGAAATCAACGCTGCGTCTGCCTCCGTTTGGAATGAGTGTAAGTATCAAATGACTATGTATCAATGGCATCGTGGCTATCCACATGCTCACGACCACTTCTATTTCGGGGGTGATTGTGAGGGGTGGGTGGATAAACAGCTGAGTAAAAAGCAACCGCTCCATTCGCAAAGTATTCAAGCGATTCGGAAACACTACTTCAAATCTTGGGTGTCCTATTCTGCGTTGAAAAAGAGGGGTGGCATTCGGAGTCCGAAACCTCCAAACAAGCAAAAAAACTACATGACGACACGCTGGCTAAAATCTGCTATTACCTTCGCAGAAAAGTGTGTTGAACTTTCCATGGGAAAAGGTAGACCGAAACTACGGATCCCTTTGCCGAAAAACTTTGATATGTCTAAAGCAGAACATATCGCAACGATTGATTTATGCTATAACCACGGTCAATGGACGCTCCATTTCTCCTATAGATATGAAACCAAACCCACCGAAACAGGTGGCGGTATCATAGGCGTTGATATTGGCGAAATCCACCCGATTGTCAGTCATGACGGAGCAGATACACGTATTTTCAATGGACGGTATATCCGCTCGCTATACCGACTGCGGAATAAAGTGCTTGCTGAATTCAGTCGTGCTATCAGTAGGTGTAAACGCCATTCTAAACGCTGGTGGAAACTCACACGTAGAAAGTGGAAGCGTATCAAAAAGATTGACGACCAAATCAAAGATGCACTCCATAAGCATACCACAAAGTTTCTGAAGTATTGCCAAACTATAGGTATCGGCAGAATCATTCTTGGAGACCTTACGGGTATCCGAGAAAACATTGACTACGGTAAACGCACGAACCAAAAACTCCACCAGTGGGCTTTCGGTAAAATCACGGACTTGATTACCTACAAGGCAAAGGTATCCCTCGGTATCAAGGTAGAGGTCATAGATGAGGCGTATACCTCTCAAACTTGCCCGAAGTGTGGCAACCGAAAGAAACCAAACAACCGAAACTATACCTGCAACTGCGGTTTTCAGTATCATCGCGACGGCGTAGGTGCTATAAATATAAGACAAAAGTATCTCGGTCACCTCGGCGACCCTGTAGTGGCGGACATGGGCACACCCATGAAAATGACACCGCCCTTGGGCTTTCGTTTGAAAGTCCCTGTTGCCTTGGCTTAAACCCAAGGAATGTTTCTAAAAGGAACAAAAGAACCCCAATCCTTTAGGTTTGGGAGTATGTCAGAAGGTCTAATTAGAGAACCCCGAATCCCAAGACAAGTCGGATGGCACCCAAGAAAATGGCCACGCCACAAAGGACACACCCAGCAACAGCATATTCTTTGTTCGACGATAGGACAAGCGCAAGGACACTGAAAAGCAATCCAAAGACTGCGAACGGAATGTTAAGGTAATTGAGTGCCCCAAGAAACGGGATAATGGCAACTGCCATCCCGATAATAGCCAATATACCCCATATTAAACTGAGAATCGACAGTAATCCCATGATTCATCTCCAAACTATAGCAAAATATACAATTCTTGGATGCCTAAGAGGGCGAGGTTGGAAACCTCGCCAGCGTTGGTTGAGGGTGTAAGGTTTACAACAATGAAGTGTTGCTTTCAAATTTTCAACACGTTATACCTCTGTTGGATTGTGTCCCTCTGACTTCCTAAGTATGACGTTCCCGCCGACGGAAAAGAGTCGCAGAAGTGGTCCCCCACCATTAATAGTTCCATGCAACTGATCGGGTTTGACAGCACCTGCCGTCTCCACCGCTACCGGAAATTCTGTGGTCACTGAACCTCCAAGCACCCTTGCTTCGACTGTCGCAGCAATATCCGGAACGAGCGAAACATTGATACTGCCACCTGTTGTTTCCAGATCCAGTAGCAAGTTTTGACTTGAAACTGCCTCTTGGAGTTGACAGCGAATAGAGCCACCACTCGTTTTCGCCAGGACGGGTCCGTCGTTCTCTACCTCTATACTTCCGCCAGCAGTTTTCACGTCTGCTCCGCCTTTGCATTCCCTTAGGGTAACATTGCCGCCGGAGGTTTCCCCGTTGACAGCACCCATGACATCGGTAACCCGGATGTTTCCACTCGATGTTTTGGCTTTGACATCGCCCGTGCCTCCCTCAAGCGTAATATTCCCGCCACTTGTTCGAAGTGCCACGTCGCTCTTGAACGCCTTGAGATCTATGTTTCCACCGGAAGTTGTTCCATCAATACGTCCGGTGATATTTTGTAAACGGAGTCCCGCACCGGCTGTGCGAACATTCACATCTCCACCTATATCCACAACGGAAATTTCCTCATCCGCGGTCTTCAAATCAAGTGCATAGTTTCGCGGAACGACGATCTCAAATTGGACATCCAAGCGCTTTTTCGCCCTTTTCCATTGCTTTACCGGACCTCTGAATTTCGCCTCAATTTTGACATCCGTTGCTTCGTGTGTCATCTGTACATCAAAATTCTTGAGAACTTCCCCCGCACGCCGGTCTTCCTTCAACTGTGCGGCGCGTCGGACGCGGACAGAGAGGTTATCACCCTCTGCGCTCTGCACATCAATTGCCCCGAAATCAGCATCAACCGTTAACCTTCCACCGAGCGCGACAGGAAACACCTCAACGATGTCTTCCAGTGTCGTCTCAGTTAAGAAATCTGGAACAGCTTTGCGGATTAAGTCGCCGAATGGCTTGTCTGCCAACTCCTCTGTTAGATTTTCCATGAACCGTTTTCCGAAGAAACTGGAGAACCATCCCTTGAAATCTGCGGTCGTATCCAATTCTTCGTTGAGGTAGGCGGCGAGTTGATGACAAGCGATTCCAATCTGGCTAAAGGACGCGTCTGCTTGCAGCACTTCAAAAAGTCCATCAGGTATTGCGTTGATGTCACTGAGACGTTTGAGGACGTTATTGAATTGGGAGATGCACTGCGTTTCGCCACCACTGAACGCTCCCGTTAACGCGGCGTCCTCTGCGATTTTTGCGGTGTGCTCCAACATGTGAAAAAGCCCTCTGAGCTCCTGTTGCCTTTGTTGTTCCATTTTTTTAACTATAGCCTCCTGGGTACCGCTCCAAATGTAAAGCATTCTCACTGCGAAGCAAAATTATGCCATTTAAGGAAACCTAATTTCATTACGCGGTGGTTTCCGGCGAATTCTAACCGGGTTTGGGTTAAAGTAACCGAAGTTTCCATCTTTTTTTAGGACTTACGCACGCTGCTCTTTTGTAGTATAATCTGTTAGATTATGCATCGTATGACGCAACCTAACAGGCTACGCTACGAAACTCACGCAAATGATGAACCCATTTCAATGAAGAAAGGAGTGTCACATATTCTCACTGTAGCCGCGCCTTTCCAAAGTCGTTTTGAGCAGTTCCTTCGCCTTATGGAGTCGCCACTTCACAGTTGACAGTGGGAGGGATAGGAATTCAGCCATCCGTTTTTGTGGCATCTCTGCCCAGTAATAAAGTTCAATAACTGCTCGGAAATCAGTAGGTAACTCCTGAATCGCGTCCCTGATCGCTTGCTGTGTCAATTCACGTTCCACAATGTGAGCGGGATCTTCAGCGGATGTATCCGCTCCCCTATTTAAATAGGGTTCCATATCTTCCTGCGGTTGGTAACGACTGGCACTCCTATAGTAGCGCAAGGCACGATTGCGTGTGATTGAATGGAGCCACGCCCCAAAACGGTTCAAATCAGAGAGCTGTGGGAGTGCTTCAAAAGCCCGCAAAAACGCGTCTTGCACGACATCTTCCGCATCGGTAGGGTTTCGCACAATCTGTTGCGCGATTGTCAGCATAGCTCGCCGGTAGCGGGTGACCAAAACATCAAACGCCTGTGTATTACCCGCAAGTGCAGCGACGACTAACTCGGCATCATTTGCATCCGTTAATTCTCGATTGTGTGACATTGGCACGCAAGCTTCGCCTATAGGCATGAAAACTCTCCCTCTTTGCCTATTAGAGACATGTCACAAAAAAAGGATAGTGAAAAGTGCGTTTTTCCGTAAAACGAACGGAGCGCGGGAAAGGGGTAGGGGGTTCAACCGCCTTTCCAAGACATAGGAAGGTCAGAGGTCCAGCGGTTCTGTTTCTGGACGTTATCAAGTGGGTCTATAGAGCATCACCATACAGCCGCCGAGTGCGGCGAACAGAATGCCTGCGATAAATTGCCACCGGACTGCCCCCCAGCCACCTGCCGGTGGATGTGATAGCGTCGCAACGATAGCGTTTACAATCGGAGCCCCCGCGAAAACAATGGACATTACGACAGCAGGTCGACCGCCTGCCCCGAAGGCGAGTAGCACGCCAAATGCCCCAATAGCACCGACAAGTCCAGCTATGAATGACCAGGAGACACCCGAACCTGTAAATTGCCAAGTAGATCCGTTAAGGATAAGCATCAGGGCAGAACCGATAACGGCTGCCAAAAGATACGCGAGTCCGACAAAGAGGAACGCTTTGTAGCGTCCATGCACAGGATCCGCCATAGAGACCTGCCCTTGATGTAAAAAAACACCGTAAAGTCCCCATGACGAAACGGTCATGAAAACAAAAATGAGCCATGTTTTAGACATAATCCATTTCCTTCTTGATTGTTGTGGCGAGAGCACTTCCAAAGCGCGCCAGCAATTGAAACATTAGGTATACTTTTCAAACACCTTCAAAAGTTGTTCTGCAATGATTGTATCACTAAACTTCTGATGCACATTAATTTTTCCGATTTCTCCGAGGTATTCACGTCGTTCGGTATCGTTAAGGAGTTCGATGATTCCTGCCGCCACTGATTCAGGGGATTCCGGTTCAACAAGGATTCCACCGTCAGTAGCACCGATCATCTCTGGAAACGCGCCGTGTCGAGGTTGAATGACCGGCACACCATTGGCGAGGGACTCTATAATCGACAGCCCTTTGGATTCACGGTAAACGGTGGGAACGGAAAAGACATGTAGACGGTTGAGGAAATCAATCTTTTGGGTGCGCGTCACCTCGCCGTGATACACAAAACTGTCTGACAAGTCCCATGCCTGAATTTGGTTCACGAGTTCCTCAAGATAGGGTTCGTCTTTCTTGCCGAGGTAACCAGCAACATGCAATTGAACGTTATCCGCTCCTAACGCTTCCGCTACCAGATGGAAAGCGTCCACCAAGATGTGTAACCCCTTTTCAGGACAGATACGCGCTAAATAGCCAATAATAAAGGGTGGTGGTTCCGGTTTTTGGACAGGTAAGCCGTGGCCATCCATGTTTAATCCGAGCGGGACCACATCAATCTTATCAATGGGGATGTCAAGGTAAGTATCTGCCATAAACTGTGCATAGTAGCCGCAAGGTGCCACAAAGCCATCTGGATCTATAGCACGTTCTCGGAGGAGGGCTAATGCCTCTGATCTGTAAGGCTCGATAAGATCTTGCAGAAAAATATCTTCGCCTTGGAGCGCGCAGATAACCGGTACATTTAACGCCTTTTTAATTTCTCTTGTGAAACCAACAAGCATGGAATTCGTGAGATAGACAATATTGGGTTTATTCTCTTCGGCGAGCCATTTGACTAATTTCGCTAATTCCTTGCTTTGATGCCCCTGCTCTGCGCGGAGCATAGAGACTGTAAGTTGCCCAAGGTCTTGAGCGTCAGTCGAGCTACTAAATCGCGCCAAGCCATTCAATAGTGCCGGAGTGTCGAGCAGTTTGTCTAAGGTCCACGGTGTCCGCCGAAAAAAAGAGAGTTTCTGTTGCAGATAGACGTTTATCCCACCGAAAAAGACGCGGTCCAGGCTCACATTTGCTTCATCTGTTCGGGTAGGGGTATAAGTTGGAATCAGGGAAACGTTATGTCCTTGTTTTTTCAGGACCGTGGCTACCATGTTGTCGTGGATACAGGTTCCGCAGTACATTCCGGCAGCTCCTGCGGTAATATAAGCAACTTTCATGTTTTCTATTTTAATACTAAACGTTTCGGGAAAAAATATGCCTCCTCTATCTGCAGGGGTTTGTGAACGCGCTGTTGCGAAACAGGAGTATAGAAGTCAAAATCTTAGGGATATAGTATACCAGAGACAAGAAAAAAAATCATGTCTATTTTCGGTCTGGGTCTGTAAAGAAATTTGCACTTCCTCTGTAATTGTGGTATCATTAATGTTTAGGTTTTACCAACATTTTAGAGAAAAAGAAGGAAGGAGACAGACATAATGTCACGAGTCTGTACGATCTGTAGCAAACGTCCGATGGCAGGCAACCAGATTAGTAAATCACGGCGGCATACAAAGCGGCGTTGGTTGCCAAATCTTCAACGGGTCCGGGTTCAAACTGCGGAAGGACCGAGACGGGTTCGCGTTTGCACAAAATGTCTACGGAGCGGAAAAGTCGCCAAAGTTATTTCGAGGATGCCAGCACCGGTATAGAAGGGAATGAGTTTAGGACTTACGGGTGACACGCTGTACGCCTTTTAAGCCCCGAATCGCTTGCAGGACTTCATCGAGTTGCCCGGCACCTGTCACATCTATAGTCAGGTTATCAGAGGCTTCGGCATCATGGTGGACGGCGGAGGGTTCAAACTTTCCAGAGCGGATATTCACTTTGTATTGTGCGATAGAAGTCGTGATTTCACCAAGCATACCGGGTCGGTCATTGCACTCGACGAGAATTTTGACGGGATAGATAGGAGGCGGGTGACTCCCATTCTCAGAAAGAGGTTTTTCGCTCCATTTGACAGTTAAGAGTCGTTCGGGTTCATCAAGGATGCGGATACAGCCGACTCTATGGACGGACACGCCGCGTCCTCGTGTGAGATAACCGACGACTTGGTCCCCAGGGATCGGGTTACAGCACTTCATAATTCGTATCATACCTAAGTCTATATCGTTTTCAAGTTGGACAGCCGGCGGTGATTCGGGTTTTCGCTTTCGGTCAACATCTTCCGGAGGTTCTGTCTCTGGGTTCGGTACCTCAGGTTTCAATAAATTAACGACCTGGGTAGCGGATTCATCCCCATTACCGATCCGGACGAAAAGCTCCTCAAGATTTTTGAGTTTGAGTTGCTTGGCGATGTCAAGTAGTTTCGGGGAATTGAGATAATCCCGGGAATTAAGATAGGAAACACGTAACTCCGCTGTGAGAAATTTCTTGCCCAACTCCAATGCTTCAGCCCTATCCTTTTCACGAAACCAGTGATTGATTTTACCCCGTGCCGTGGCGGTTTTGACATACGACAACCAGCTCCGGCTCGGTTTCCCATTCGGCTGTGTCCGAATATTGACTTGGTCGCCGTTCTGAAGCACACGTCGAATCGGTGCAACAGCACCGTTAACCTCAGCTCCGACACATGTATGCCCAACATCTGTATGAATTTTATAGGCAAAATCGGTCGCCGTCGCGCCAGCGGGTAGTTTAAAGAGATCTCCTTTCGGCGAAAAAATATAAACTTCATCTTGGAAGAGTTCCAATTTCATGGATTCCACGAAATGATGGGGACTATCCTGGGTCTCCTGTATGTCCTCAAGTATCTGCTTATAGCTCGCGAAAATAGAACGTCCCTGTTGGCTCGTCGGTAACCCTTCCTTATAACTCCAATGTGCCGCAATGCCATCTTCAGCAATCTTATGCATTTGATACGTGCGAATCTGTATTTCAATAGGTTTACCGTCATCAAGAATCGTGGTATGAAGTGATTGGTACCCGTTTTTCTTAGGCTGTCCAATCCAATCTCGAAGTCGATCCGGATGGTAATTCCATTTGTGATGAAGTGCGCCGAGTGCGATGTAGCAATCAGCCTCAGTCTTGACGAGGATTCGAAGACCGATCAGATCTCGGATTTCACTGAAGGGTGTCCCCTTCTGTTGCATCTTCTGGTAGATACTATAGATATGCTTCGTTCTACCGTGGACATCGGCAAAAACATTCCGTTTTTCGAGTTCTCCGCGAATCTGCTTGACCATCTTCTCACAGTACGCCTCTCGCTCAGCGAGCTTCTGATTTAGGAGGTCGGCAATTTTTCGGTATTCGACAGGGTAGAGATGCTTGAACGCGAGGTCTTCAAGGCGTCCCATGATACGCCAAAGCCCCAATCGGTGTGCGATCGGGGCATAAATTTCCAACGTTTCCTTTGCGACTCTCTGGCACTTCTCACTGGAGAGAAACCCCAGCGTTTCCATATTATGAAGTCGATCCGCGAGTTTAATTAGGATTACCCGCATGTCTTCCGCTGTTGCTAACAGGAGTTTCCGATAGGTTTCCGCTTGGCGTTTTCGGTGGACGCGGTGCTCAACTGTGCTTGCAGGGTCGGGGGTTTGGGAGGTAACACTCGGTTTATACTGACCGATCTTTGTGACACCTTCGACGAGATTAGCAATGTTGGCACCGAAGCGCACCTGCATTTCTTGGCGAGTGATCCCTGTATCTTCAAGGACATCGTGCATGAGTCCAGCACAGATCGTGTGCGTATCCAGCCGGAGTTCTGCGAGTATCCCAGCGGTTTTGACGCAATGCGTAAAATAGGGTTCCCCGGATTTTCGCTGTTGCCCCTCATGCGCCTCTTGCGCGAAACGGTAGCAACGCGCCAGAAGTTCAACCTCTGCATCCGGATTATATGCTTGAATTTGGTTCACTAAGGATTTGATACTCATGTTCTATGCGCTCCCACATAGATTCGATGTTTTCTCTTAATTGAAACTCTATAAAAGAAGGACTCGTCTGCTTAATCCATTCCCCTCTCAGATAGGTCGGCGAACGAGACAAATCACTTTTCTGACCCGATAGGAATTTTACGAGTTTACTGCCCGGTTGCCCACGCCGCTCAATGAACTGCAATTCCTCAAAAATAGTGAGTCCAGTTTGAACTGCTGACAGGATCCCCAATCCACCCTTGAGTATCTCTGCTTCAGGGTATCCCTCTGTGCCATTGGATTGTATAACCGCTCGTATGTTTCCGTAAAGTCGCCGCAACTCGTCACCCGTAGGATATTTTTTAGATATCCAATTGTGCATCTCTGCTTCATCTGTATCGCTATAGATGAAATGCAGATAGGAGGTCTCGGTAGTCGCAAAAGCAGATTCACACCGTTTGAAAAAAAGGTCTTGGCTCGGTGCGAGATGGCAAAAAACAACGTGTTTAACAAAAGGAAACGCTTCCAGACCTGAAAAAGTGCTACTCGACGCGAGTGTCCGCAGCTCACCAGTTTCCAATTGTTTCAATAACGCTATTTCTTCTGCCTCTGATGTCGTTTCATTGTGCCGTGCAATCCCCTCAATGTTCTCCGGTAAGAGCTTTGTGAGCAGGAGATCTAACATCTCTGCGTCTCGTACATAAATTATACAAGATTCCTCCCGCGCAAGCAAGTTTAAAAGATAATTCTTTTTATTAACATTCCGTTTGTCAACAAGCTTCACAGAAGATTCATCACTGAGTTTAGGAAATACATCCCAGTTCATGTCTCTGCCTTCGGAGTGGATCTCCCAATCTTCAAGAATAAGTTGTACGGAACGGGTCCCTTGCCATTCGTTGATTTGCGGTGAAAAGGCGATATTGAGTGACATATTGGGGCGTCTGAAAGTGATAAGTTTGTCACCTGCTCCCCAGTCAATCGCGCGTCGTTTCACTGTGCCATCGCTCACAAACATTCGCAGGTGGTTTTTCTCTTTTCCCATTTGGGTGGGTACACCATTAACTTTGACGCGTCGTGTACCAAAATGCGGTGATGGATTATCCTTTCCAAAGGGTTCAAATTGCTCAAGCTCTTTTAGCGTCTCTAACGTCAAAAGTGAGAAACGCGTTTCAAACTCAAGGTCGAGTTTCGGTTGCAATGCTTCCTCTGTCAGATGCTCACAGGCGTATTCGTTGAAAGCCTTCCTGAATTTGGGAATATTTTTAGTTTTGAGCGTTAACCCTGCCGCTGCTGCGTGTCCACCGTGTTTCACAAGCAATTCGGTACAGGCGACAAAACTATTAGCAAGGTTCATGCCTTCGATACAACGTCCAGATCCAGTAGCCTCATCGCCGTCAATTGCAAGGACAACGGCAGGCTTGTAGAAGGTTTGCATCAAACGGGCGGCAACGATACCGACCACCCCTTGTGCTTTTTCGTTCCACTTGTCGCTGGCAGCAACAATCCCCACGGTATCATCATCTATCTCCTTTTCAATTATCTCCAATGCTTGGTCTTGAATCTGTTTTTCCAACTCTTGTCGCCTCTGATTTGCCTGATTGAGTTCAGAGGCAATCCGAGTTGCGACATCCTCGGAATCGGTGGTGAAAAGATCGACCACTTTGTGTGCGGTGTCCATCCGTCCAGCGGCATTGATACGGGGTCCCAACTTAAAAGAGAGAGCGTATCCATCAAGCGGTGTGTCAATTTTGTGACCGGCTGCTTCGCACAAAGCATGAACCCCGGGCCGTTCGCGTTTGTCAAGTTCTGCTAATCCCAAGCGGCTCAAAATGCGATTCTCTCCAGTCAGCGATGCCATATCTACGACGGTACCCAACGCCACCAAATCAAGAAGCGACTCAAGAAATGCTTTATCGTCAATTAACCCTTGTGCTAATTTGAAGGCTAAACCGACACCTGCGAGTTCGGTGTAAGGGTATTCATTCCCCGAAATCTTAGGTGAAATCAGGGCGTATGCTGGTGGCTGTTCTTCCTCTGGCTGGTGGTGATCCGTGACAATAACATCCATGCCGAGTTTATTCGCCAACGCGACCTCTTTAACCGAGGTGATACCACAGTCTACAGTAATAAGTAACTTCGCTTTGTTTTTCTGGTGGATCTTTTCTACAGTGGCCTCGCTTAACCCGTAACCTTCTCCAAACCGATTCGGGATATAGTAGTCAACGAGGACACCCATCTGGCGGAATGTGTTGAGTAGTAATGCCGTCGCGGTAGTGCCATCAGTGTCATAATCGCCATAGATACAGATTTTCTCACCGCGAGAGATCGCCTTGTGTATCCGTTCTACAGCTTTATCCATACCTGCTAATTTAAAAGGAGAGTGCAGTTCATCAAGAGTTGGGTAAAGGTAGGATCGTGCTTCAGCAGCAGCTTTTATCCCTCGATTGATGAGCAGTTGTGCAGCAAACGGAGAGATACCTACTTCGGATGCCAATACTAAACTGCTATCAAAATCCGAATTTCCAAATCGCCACTTTTTGTGAGAAGGTTTTCTCATAACGCACCTTTATTGTTAAGATGGAAAACCCGCGCTTTGCAATACAGGGCTTGCAAGCAACACCTTTTCGACTATGGATATATTACCACAAAAATTTAGAATTGTCAATTTTTTTCTATACTGACATTACTGACTGCTGTTTGCTGAAAACTGAATGTTTCTGTGTTGTTGCAAATATAACTTGACAAAACAAATTGCATGTGGTATTATTATACTGTCCCCTGATTGCAACTCAGCAGACAATGTAAAAAAAATGCCACATACGACGATATTTTTGTAACGCCTTCATCAAAATAGGGACTAACCTCGTCCGTTAAGTGGAGTTACACCCCGTGTGATATGGAGGCTCTTATTGTAAATCAAGTGGAAAGGAGTTTTCTAACATGACGTATGTGATTTGTGAACCATGTATCGATCTTAAGGACAGTTCATGCGTTGATGTATGCCCAGTGGACTGCATTCACCCCCTACCCGATGCCGATGAGTTTGAAGAAGTCAATCAACTCTACATCGACCCGGAAGAGTGCATCGATTGTGGTGTATGTGAACCCGAATGCCCCGTCGAAGCCATCTTCATGGAAGAAGATGTTCCCGAAGAATGGGAAGAGTTCATTGAGATCAATGCGGAGTACTTTGAATAACGGATAGTAAGAATAATCCTTCAATCGCAACTTATTGAACGGTTGCTGATTTGCGAGACTGCCTTCGGTCGCACAAATTAGCAACCGTTTTTTTCTAAACAGAAAGCATCCTTTTTGAGAAGTCATCATGCAGAAATTCCAACCGACTCGTATTGAAAGAAGCAGTGCGAGTTTGGAAATCCAATGGAAAGATTCACATCACAGCGAGTTGTCCTACCGCACCCTCCGACAAAAATGCCCTTGTGCCCGTTGTGATGCCACGCGATTAGGAAAAGATCCTTTTCACATCCTACCCTCTGACAATTTTTTTGAAAACCTACAACTTGTGGACATTCAGCGCGTCGGACACTACGCCGTGAGATTGGTATGGAACGATGGACATCGTACCGGAATTTATACGTTTGAGTTTTTGCGTGAGTTGAGTGAAAGCGGACCTGAAATTTAGGCTTTATTTCAGGCGTGTTGTGAATTTAAAAAAGGTGAAGTCAAGACCTCACCAACGAGAGAAGTGTAAAAGCCATGTTTTGCGTTATCCCGATAACAATCGCGAGACGAGATAGCAGTTGGGGGTCTTCCGAGTTGCACCTAACTCTGTGCTAAGGTCCTGACACACTTTCCAATAGTGATCGTAACTGAGCGGGCGGAAGCGGCGACGTTTCCCAATGAAAGTTTTGTGACAACAGGCTAATTCGTTGCCACTATGAATCGGATATCCCCAGACACGGCAGATGACCGGACGGTGTTCGTAAACACTACAGACTCCACCGATTAGCATAGGGCATTCGCCTTCGGGTGTGCCTTTTATGACCCCAATGGCTTCCATGCCAGCATCCGGCATTATATTTTCAGCGTCATAGCCGTGCGTCTCCAATTTTCTGATGCTCTGTTCCGCTTTCCGACGAATATGTGATCGGATTTCAACAGGAAGTGCTTCCAATCCGACCTTTAAGTCGCGAGCCTCGACCTCACTTATCGCCATAGTTGCGGTGTTTCGGCAGCAGGAAAAGCAGTTAGATGGGCACGGCACACCCCCCGATTCTTCACGCAAACGTTCGACATCGCGCTGAATCTCATCAAGGAGTTCGTGATACGCTTTCATGGTCGCACCTAATCTATGGCAAGGCTGTACACAGCATGCCGGAAGATAACAACCTTTGAGCCGTTATCTAAAATGAGCTTAATCTCATAAGGACTGACCCAGTCTATAACGCCACGAAAGATCTCTCCCTCACGGAGTATAACCTCAATCGAGGTTCCATTTTTTCGGGCGTGCTGAACGGCTTCGGTATCAATCTCTGGGGCTTGCACATCAGCGGTTAGTTGTGTCAACTGCTGCGCCTTCACAGCATCATCGATATCAACGGATGCTTGAACTTTCTCTGCATCAATGTCTTTATAACAGTATTTAACATCCGTTTTAGCGATCTGCTGCTCGCCCTCATTACTATTGAGTGTCAAACTGGAGAGCGTCATTTCAAGGACGGTAGCAGGCAGTTGTACGTGAGTATACAACGCAAAAAACATGGATGTTTCAAAATTAATCTGCTTAAGGATATAAAGATCACCAAAACTGAGTTGCTTTGAAGACGGGTCTTGTGCCTCTTGTGTTGGTGCTGCGGAATCGTTAAAATCCGTCGCCGAGTGACGTTGATTGCGTGCTGGTTTTGCTGTCGGGCCCGAAGGTGCTACAGATGTATCATGGTCACGGCGATTCCGAATCGGCTTTGATTTGTCGGCACCATAATTAGAGGCAGGCATTGCCTCATCACTGATAAATTGGCCCTGACCCTGACCCGGAAAGCCAGCGTAACCTCTCGGAATAATTGCCTTTCCTTGCCGTAGCCATCGGCGTTCCGTCGGTGTCAACAATACTTCGACGTTTTGGGCAACGAGCCCTTTCTCACCTTCAATAATGCTGTACTTTACGCGCTGTCCGACACGGAGTTCTTCGTATTCGGGCTGCTTAATAGCAGAACTATGTAAGAAGACATCCGCATCACTACTATCTTGCGCAATAAATCCGAAGCCTTTATCGAAATTGTAGTACTTAATCCGTCCTGTAGGCATCATATGCTCCTGCGGTCTTGTCCCTTTTCAGGAAGGTGACGTTAACCATTCGCGTTCCTGCGCGAGCATTCCTTTTCCATACGGGGAGCCTGCGAGGGACTCTCCCGAACTTGCCAGAGCCGTTAATCTGTATCGTAAGTTGGCGCGCGAAATCGTGTACTTCATAGTATATGAGGCAACCGTCAGGTTATGACGCACTGCTTAAAAGCAGCGGAAAGCCCAACATCAATAGGCTCTACCGAATTTGCGGTTTTTCTTGACACAACAACGCTACCCTTTATACAATAGAGCAGACCTCATCTTTTTCGGAACCAACTCCGTCCTACAACACTGAAAAGAGAGGTAAATTGCCAAGACATTATCTATTAAATCATAATTCAACGTATTTGTCAAGTATCAAGTATGAGACTATGGACAGTCTATACTCAGTTTTTAAAGGAGACTTTGCATGGAAACCACCGATTTGACACATCACATTCAATCTATTCGCCTTGTTGACACGCACGAACACATGAAGCGCGAAGCCGAATGGGTTGAGAATGGACCCGATATCCTCCAAGATCTATTCGGAAACTACGTCCCTGCCGACCTGGTAACAGCCGGTGCCTCCCCAGAAGCGATGCGCAACCTGATGGACGCTTCTCAAGACATTGCATCACGGTTTGAAGGTATCCGAGACGCGTGGGAAGCGACACAATTTACTGGATACGGCGAAGCAGTCAGTCTCATCGCAAAACACATCTACGGACTTGACGAACTGACAGGCGATGGACTCGCGGGTGCCCATAACCTAAAGACGCTTCGCACTCCCGGCAAACGTTATCACATTTTACACGACATCGCAAACCTCGATCACATTCAAACAGATGATTTCAGTTGGCAGTGCACACCAGACACATCCGGTCCGGATTTTTTTCTCTACGATCTCTCATGGGCAACATTCTGTAACGGACAGGTTGATCCAAGTGCTATCCACGCCGAGACAGGTGTTGAAGTCAACGACCTCGCTTCCCTCAAGTCCGCTATGGCGGCGATTTTCGCCAAGCACGCCCCTTGTGCTATCGCTGTAAAATCACAACACGCTTACAATCGCACACTCAACTGGAGCGAAAGGAGCGATGCTGAGGCTTCTACTGCCCTGAATGCTGTGCTCACAAAACCTGCCGCAGAGGTTGACGAAGCGACGCGGCTCTGCCTCGGCGATTGGTGCTGGGCGCGAGGCGTTGAACTCACGATTGAACACAATCTCCCTTTCAAAATTCACACCGGTTATTATGCAGGCAATGATCGGATGCCGGTGCGACGTATCCCTGCGGGCAACATGTGTGCCCTTTTCGCTCAGTATCTCGACGCGAAGTTTGTATTGATGCACATCGCCTACCCTTATAACGATGAACTCGTCGCACTCGCCAAGCATTATCGTAATATTTGGGTTGACTTCTGCTGGGCGTGGAGCATCGATCCGTATAGTTCGCGTGATTTCCTCCGCCGGTGCATCCATGCTGTTCCGTCAAATAAATTGTTCGCTTTCGGCGGCGATACAGGGTGGCCGACCAGTGCCATGGCGTATGCGATTCAAGCGAGAAACGAAATTCGACGCGCCCTTGAAGCCGAGATCGCGGACGGTTACCTCACGGAAAAACAGGCAATGGCGTTTGCAACCCGGATTATGAATACGAACCAGTACGCTTGCTTCGATATAAGTGGCACCCGCTCGAACATTGCGAAAGCCGCATAACTTGAAGGTTTACACTTGGGCGTCTCTCAAAGCCTTCAGACTCTCTGTGTAAGGGGCACGCGCCACGCCTTTCTCAGTAATGATCGCTGTGACTAACGCCGCGGGCGTGACATCAAACGCAGGACTATAGACTTTGACACCTTTAGGAGCAGTTAGTTTTCCGAAACCTTCTGTCACTTCTTCCGCCGCCCGTTGTTCAATAGGAATTTCTGCCCCGGTTTCAAGGGCGAAGTCTAAGGTTGAAGTCGGTGCGGCGACATAAAAGGGGAGGCCGTGTGCCTCTGCGAGGATAGCGACATTATAGGTGCCGATCTTGTTTGCAGTGTCGCCGTTTGCAGCAATTCGGTCGGCACCCACAATAACGCATTGGATCTTACCCTCTTTCATGACCTGCGCGGCCATATTATCACAGATAAGCGTCACATCAATGCCCGCTTGCATGAGTTCCCAAGTGGTGAGACGTGCGCCTTGTAGAAGAGGGCGCGTCTCATCAGCGTAGACTTGGATCTTCTTACCGGCTTTGTGGGCACTGAACATGACAGCTAACGCCGTGCCATAGTCGGATGTCGCTAACCCTCCAGCGTTGCAATGCGTCAAAATAGTGTCGTTTTCGTTTAGTAACGCCATACCATGCTGCCCAATGGCACGGCACATCGCTTTATCCTCATCAATAATCTCCAAAGCCTCAGCAAGTAGCACCTCTTTGAGTTCAGAGATCTGAAGATGGCTGTTCTCTTGCGCTGTTCGGGTAATTCTATCCAGTGCCCAAAAGAGATTCACGGCTGTGGGACGCGATGTTGCCAAATAATCGGTAGCGGATTTAAGTTCGGTGGCAAAAGCGTCATAGGTTTTCGCAGTGGAATTCCATATTCCGATCACTGCGCCCAAAGCACCAGCGATACCGATCGCAGGTGCGCCACGTACACGCAGGGATTTAATGGCTTCCCAGACCGTCGGGAGATCATCGCAATAAATCTGCTTGAATTCGTTGGGCAGCAGCGTCTGATCAATCATCCGAATTCTGCCATCCACCCACTCAATTGTTGAAACTGCCATTTTTTCGTACAGGACCCTCCTCTAAAAAAACGAAGCAAATTCCGAAGTAAATAGACTAAAGACTACGACACGTTAAAATAAGATAATAGCATTTTCTATGCCACAGAGCAATCAAAATTCAGGATTTAGTCTTCTTATATTAACGTGAGTTCTATATAAAAGAGACAAAAATTCGGATTCACGTTGATATTATGGTGGATTATACAATTAACTTTACACTTGAATCGGCGCGGTTACAAACCGCGCCTACCAGTAGGTGTCAACATATTTTCATAATTCACTATAGTTAGATTGGGCATGTCAGGTGCCCAAGTTCATCGGTTAAGCGTAGGTTTTCGGCATAATCAACGGGACAATCAATAACTGAAGGAACTTTCTGACTGAACGCGTCTTCGAGTATAGGCACCAGTTCATCACTTCCTTCGACTCTATAGCCTTTGGCACCAAAGGCTTCGGCATATTTGACAAAATCGGGGTTTGTGAAGTCGATGTGGGCAGGTCTACCAAAACCGTTCATCTGCTTCCATTCAATAAGTCCATAAGCCTCGTCATTGAAGATAAGCGTGACAAATGGCACACCGGTTCGCGTTGCTGTTTCGAGTTCCTGCGAGTTCATCAGGAAGCCACCATCACCACAGATTGCCAGACATTTACGTTCTGGATAGATAAGCTTAGCAACAAAAGCCCCCGGTAGCGCGATGCCCATGGAGGCGAAACCGTTGGAGATGATGCACGTATTAGGTTGATAACATGGATACATACGTGCGATCCACATTTTGTGTGCACCGACATCGGAAATGAGAATATCATCTTCAGCGAGGACGGAACGGACATCGCTCAAGATTTTTTGCGGCTTTATGGGAAACCCTGCATCATCGCGATGTTCGTCGAGTTGGTCGAGTATGATTTTTCGCAAAGTGTTTGAGGCATACTCTGAATCTTTAGGATAGATTTCTTGTGCCATAAGGTGTCTAAGGCTCTGCCGGATGTTGCCTACCATCTCGACATCAGTGACGTAAGCGGCATCACTTTCGCTCGGTTGTGTATCAATATGGATGAGTTTCTTATTCCGATCGGGGTTCCAGAGACGTGGATGATATTCGACGATATCGTAACCGATTGCGATGACGAGGTCTGCCCTGTCGAATCCACAGGAGACGAAATCGTTTGCCTGCAATCCGACACTCAGGAGTGAGAGTCGATGGGTCCAGGGAATACTACCTTTGCCCATAAAAGTGTGTGCAATGGGAATATTCGTCATTTCAGCGAATTGTGTCAGAATTCGAGAGGCACCTTGGCGAACAACACCGTTTCCCGCGAGAATAATAGGTTGCTTTGCGTCGTTAATCAGTTGCGCGGCACGTAACAAACAGGAGGCAACGGGTTCGGCTTCGCTGGGAAAGTCATGTGGCACAGGTTCCGCGCTAACTTCCATCTTGGCGACATCCTCTGGAAAGTCGATGTGTGTAGCGCCCGGCTTCTCGCCCGTCGCGGTCTTGAAGGCTTTACTAACCGCTTCCGGGATGATTTCAGGGAGGTGAAGGAGCGTATTCCATTTGGTCATCGGTTTGAAGACGGAAACGACATCCATATATTGGTGAGATTCTTTGTGCATTCTGTCTAAACTTGCTTGTCCAGTGATTGCAACGAGAGGTGCCCTATCCATATTCGCATCAGCAACTCCCGTGACAAGGTTCATCGCTCCAGGACCTAAGGTAGCAAGACACACGCCGGCGCGTCCAGTGAGACGACCGTAAACATCAGCCATGAAGGCGGCACCGCGTTCATCGCGTGTTTGAATAAATTGGATATTGGATTCCAACAGTGCATCCATCATATCCAGATTTTCTTCACCCGGTAGTCCAAATATATAGTCAACGTTTTCGTTTTCCAGACATTTAACGATCAATTCTGAGGCTTTCATAATTGCACACTTCCTTATGCGTTTGTTACAAGATACGAAAAATTTGTTTTTTCTCTCTGAATCCCCTATCATTAATATAGCAGATAAAGATATAGAATTGCAATTTTAAGAGAAAATCGTAGGCACAAGTTGTGCCATACTACAACACCATAAATGATTAAATGTTTACATGCTACTAAAATTTGCTGTATGACAAAAAAATCTTTCTACCTCTACATCCTCATATTGTTTCTAAATTCACAATTTGTCTTTGCCCAAAGCAATTCAGACGATTTCCCTCATATCACTGACACACCGGGAGAACTGATCGTCCGTTTACATCCGGATGCGTCCGGCGAGCAGCTCGAAAAGTTGAGTAGACGTTTTGGTGCGGTGTCTGTTTTCCCAGTTTTTCCCACTACTACGCCTGGCGGGCAACACCCCCAGCTCCGTCGTATTTATCTGATTCGATTTTCAAAAGGTCGGAAATTGGAAACGTTACGGCGACGGTATGAACAGCATCCTACCATTGAAGCGGTTGAGATGAATCGTCTCAACCAGCCCTGTGCAGAAACAGAGCCGAACGATCCAAACTATGCGGAACAGTGGAATCTGGCTGTCCTAAATATGCTACAAGCGTGGGATATAGAACAAGGAAAACCACAAGTGACAGTGGCGGTCGTTGACAGCGGGATTGCGACCCGACACCCTGAATTTCATTCGCAAATTTGGGAGAATGTCGGTGAGATCCCGAAAAACGGTATCGACGATGATGGAAACGGCTATATTGATGACAAAAACGGATGGGACTTTAGCGACGCGCCAACCCTTCCTGGCAGCGGCGATTGGACAGTCCGAGATAACGACCCCGAAGATGAAACTGGACACGGGACACACGTCTCCGGTATCATCGCCGCGAAAGTGAACAATGGGCTTGGTATCGCGGGGATCGCGCCCAACTGCCGTTTGATGCCTGTTAGAGCGGGTTTCAAGTATGGAGGGGGCGCTTACCTCCAGAACGACGATCTCGCCGCCGCTATTGTTTACGCCGCAGACAATGGTGCACGGGTGATTAATATGAGTTGGGGGGATACGGTGCGTGCCTTCATCATAGAAGATGCCATAGAATACGCCCATCATCGCGGGTGTGTACTGGTTGGTGCAGCAGGCAATTCGGCGGCAGTCGGTTCTTACTATCCTGCTGCTCTTAAACCCGTTATCTCCGTTGCGGGACTTGGACAGGAAAAGCAGTTGTATGACGGTTCTAATTTCGGTGCTACAATCAATATCGCCGCGCCCGGTGACGAAATTCTCAGCACAGCCCTTAATGGGGAATACCGAAGGAGATCCGGTACATCCATGGCGACTGCGCATGTCTCTGGCGTTGCGGCTCTCGTTTTGTCCGCAAATCCACACGCCACTAACATAGAAATTCAAGAGAAATTGATTACCACTGCAAAGCCACTTTTCATTACCGAACTCGTTGGGGCAGGTTCGCTTGATGCATACGCAGCACTCGCGGCTTCAACATCGCTTATTGCGAAAATTGATGTTCGACGGACACCCCAACCCGCTCTTGATGAAATTGAATTCGTCGGTGGCGGAGGTGGGTACGTGCGGTATAGTCAAATTCCAGTAGGTTTGTATATTGATAGAATTGAAATCATTGGGAGTGCAGGTGGCGCTGGATTTTCTGAATACTGGCTGGAGTATGGCATCGGCGAAGTCCCAGATTTATGGTATCCGTTGGGAACTGTGCAAACTGAACCGAAGTTTAGCGCGTGCCTACACAAGTGGGACACCTCCACTTTAGCGGAAGGCAGGTATACGCTGCGACTGAGTGTTAAACCTGAAAATGGGGACATCAAGAGAGTCAAAGTGGTTGTTGATGTGAGGCACAAGGAACCTCTTATTATAAAACATGAAGCACAACCATGGCTTGCGGGAAACAAATTCAATTCAGTGGTGATGTGGGAAACGGAAGCGTTAACCACAGGTAAAATCGAAATTTTTGAGGCAAACGGAAATATCAATAGAGCTGTCTATTCGGACTCAGAGAACTTGCTCCATTTCGTCAACATGTCGGATTTAGGCGGACCTCCGGGAACTTATTTGTACCGATTAGGGGTGAAAAGTAGGGTCGGACACCTGCAAATTGATGACAACAACGGCAGGTTATATCAGATTGAAGTGAATGATACCCCGATTCATATATCACATTTCTCGCAAGTCGCATCAATTGAGGGTGGATTGCACGCTATCGCCTCACCGGTGGATATAAACAGAAACGGGGAATTGGAACTCTTCGCCGTTGAAATGGAAACTGGCATAGCACAAATTCTTGAGATAGCGGATGATGGAACGTATAAGCAGATCTTTTCATTCCCCGAATCACTATGGCTCTGGGCATCTGCTGATACAGATAACGACGGACTCATAGAAATACTGTGTAATGCCTCAGGAACGACATTTTTGCTGGAGCAACCCTCACAAGGCGAATTTCCAACCGAACACATCTGGGAAACACACGGGCATTGGAGTCGGACAATCGCAGATGCGGATGCAGATGGCACACCTGAAATCTTTGCGCGCAATGACACCACTAATGCTATTTCAGTCTACGAGGCAGTCGCGGATAACGACTATCGAATTGCAGCTACCCTTGAAAGCCCAATGTGGGGAAACAGCGGGATTAGCCCGAATTTCGCTACAGGCGATTTTGACGGAGATGGACGCATAGAAATTTTAGCCGGGGACAACGATGGGTATGTATTCATACACGAAGCGACTGGAAACAACCAATACAGACAAACGTGGATAAGCAGGCTTTCTGAAGGCACTCCACACCTCTTCGCTGCTGGGGATATGGACGGCGATGGAAACGCCGAGTTTGCTATCTGCGCCAAAACGGGGACCCAGATCGGCACTACAGAACTTGATATCCGTTATTATCACTGGCTTTTAACTATTTTCAAATCAAATGGTGATAATACCTATCGTGCTGTGTGGACGCAACGCATCCGTGACGTGTGGGATGGCGGAAATGGAATGAGTATTGTGGACGCGAATAACGATGGACGCAATGAACTTTGCATCGCTGTTCAGCCAAACTTCTATCTCGTGCAGTATGACGGAGTAGACTATCGACCTATCTGGCACCACACCGCGACAAGCACTTTCAATCCGATTGTAGTCGACCTAAATGGCAATGGAGCAAAGGCACTGCTGTTTAACAGTAATAATGCCTTGACCGTTTTCGAGACACCTGTAACTGCAACTTCGCAATCAAGGGTTCCGCTCAACCCGCCGTGGGGAATTACGGCGAAACCGATTGACGAGCGTTCAGTTCATCTGACTTGGCAGGAAGCACAGGATGCAGTAGCATATACCCTCTATCGCGGAGAACGCGAGAAATTACTGGAAAAGATTCGTGATGGGATTCAGGAAACACATTTCACGGATACTGGACTTACCACAGGACAAACGTACTGGTACGCAATCGCGTCTCAGAATTCAAACGGTTCACTTTCAAAACAATCCACATCGATATCTGTCGTACCAACGCGACGACCGCGCTTGCGTGCCGCTGTGCCTTCACCGCCGAATCAACTCATATTGGAGTTTGACAAACCGATGGGCGTTTCTGCCACATACGCTGGTCGTTACCGTCTGCACAAGCAGGGAAACACAGAAAACGGTTCGGAGAGTTACACGCCGCGCTCGGCGATCCTTGACAAAACACGGAATCGGGTTGTCCTTACATTCTCTCCAAAAGTCTTCCGCACAGGTAATCGTTATCAGATTGAGGCATTGCAACTTTCGGATATATACGGTGCCGATCTCGCAGAGGATGCCAGAATGTTGACAATAATGCTCCCGGCACCAACGCTTGCAGAGGTGGTTGTCTATCCCAATCCGGTGGCAGAGTGTAATGAGGTTACATTCGATAAACTACCGGCGGGAACTAACATTTATATCTACGATGTCAGTGGGAACTGTATTGCATCGCTTATTCGAACGGAACATGAAAGGGATAGGAGGGTTTGGGAACTTTTTGGGGTCAGCAGCGGGGTCTATATCTATGTCCTTGCGTCTGAAAAGGATCGGCGCGTCGGCAAATTCTCAGTAATTCGCTAAATTCTTTGCTATCATCGCTATTTCACTGTATTGAGCGATACAAAAGCCGGATTGAGTTTGAACACGTTTCGGATCGCTTGTATTGCTTTCTTCCGTTCGTTGGTTTTTAGCGCAACCTGTGCGAGATGATAATGAGGCTCGACTGCATCGCTCTGTAGACCGATGGCACGTTCCAGAGTTTTCATCCCCTTGTTCACTTGTCCCCGCTTCGATAAAATCCAACCGAGGGTGTCGTGATAAGCAGCAACATCCGGATTCAACGTTACGGCTGTATAGGCTAACGCTTCAGCAAACCGCAGTCTGGGTGAAGTCTGCAAAACGGAATTTGCGAAAAACGGGTGCGAAACTTGAGGGTTATTAATACTTGCGGGCAAGTGATTCGGATAATTGTCCGCATAGAGGCATGCGAGATTATTGTATGCCTCGCCATATTTTGGTGCGAGATGTATCGCCTTTTCGTAGGCGCGTTGCGCGTCCAGTGCACGTCCGAGTTTCATATACGCTGTGCCAAGAATGTTATAGGTTTCATAATCGCGTGTCGTTCCTTCTCCGACCGAAGTAAGCGGATAGACTCCAACGAGTGAAGCTTCGGCGGCAAACACGTCGGGGTTTTCATTCGCTCTTGCCTCTAAAAACAGTTCATATGCTTCAATGGCAAGCGCGTACTGACCTTCCTTAAAGTACGCAAATCCGAGTTTCCTATAGAAACTAATCGGGAGGGCACCGAGACCTCTACTCAACTCATACGAATTAATGGCTTTTCTATAATATCCTTCCTGAATGTAGAAATCACCTTCCGCCAATGAGCGTTTCACCAACTCCGGTAGTTCACTGATAGAAAGCCCAAAACGAGACAGCGGACTTAACTCTATTTTTGTATATTTCTGATACTGAGTGAAACCGATCGTAACGATAACGAGAACAGCCCACAATATCAGATAAACGCGCGTTCGCTGCACCCATTGCTTGGAGAGATACCTCCCGGGGTGTATTAGGGTCAAGAAGAAGTTCGTCTGTGCGGGTTCAAGTGCAGTGCCCTTCGGATCATACGGCACAGTGGCAGCATTCGGTGCTAACACCGGAAGATTAACTGACGAACCGGCAAGACGAGACGATCGTGCAATAGATTCCGCTAAATCGTTTATCTCTTGATCTTCTTTTTCTCGTTGTGCTGATTCCGCATCGGTTGTTAAAGTATCTGTAGGTGTTTTTGCTTGGGGTTTTTGCTTGGGGTTTTTGATAGGGTGTTTCCTCTGCGGATTTCCCCAGGTTTCATCTATAGGTTCAATCGGTTCATCGTCAAACTGCACATAATCCGCGGTATCAGTTATTTCATCTACGGGTTCCGCTTCCTCCATAACATCGACCAGTTCATCGGCGGACTGTGTATGATCCGGTGTATCAGTTATCTCTTCTGGAACTGCCACAGTCCTTTCGCCTGAATCAATAGAAGGACTTGTGAACATTTCTTCTACAAACATCTTCGGCTGTTTCTCACTGGATTCAACTGTTGAGACCTCATCTATCGCTACATTTTCTACTTGTTCTATAAACGGATCGTCGGACGTAGCGGCTTGAAAACCTTCCGTGCTGTGAGGAGGAACATTCGACTCCGATTCTATTACGTCTTCTTCTGGGATGGTTTGTGAATCTGTAAGATCTGCTGTCGCCGACGGTTCATTTGTATCTATCCGCTCACCACGCAGTTCAGGTTCAGACGCTTCTGGGAATGTAGAAGTGCCTCCATTGGCATAACGAGCCTCGATCCGAGTGATGCTTTTCTTTGCTTCGATCCGTGTGAGCATAGAACCAGCAGTGCGAAGCGATTCGAGCATAAGAATAGCATCAGGCGTAGCCAACTCACCAACCGCTTCAAGCATTGCCCAAAGCGTCAAATCGTTTGACTCCACCTGCAACGCTTCAAGCAGCGGTTGCGCAGCTCGAGTCGCGTCCATTTGCCGAAGTGCCATCGCGGCTTCGCGCCGTATCATCGAATCTGAATCAGCAAGCACCTCAATTAGGGATCCTATTCCCTGTGAGCTACCCTGCAAGACAAGATTTGTAATAGCACTGCAGCGAACAATACTCGGTTGCGTTGTGTCCGTTAAATTCTGGATGAGTTGTTCAAAAGATAACATAATTCCTCAGGCGAATCTGGAATTTCGCCACTATTTTTAAGACATTTCCCCAATTAATAAAACGATTTTTACAGAAAAAGGGTTTCAACTTGTATTCTGTGAAAATTGAGCCTATTATTTTTCTCCGCCAAGAAGACACTATGTTTGCTAAACGTAAACCTCTAAACTCCTCGAGTTCACAGAAAAGACCGCTTGACATTTTGCAGAAAACTCCGTATCATAAAGCGTATATCTTTTTATAAACCTCGGAGAAATTTATGAAACACAGATTTTTTACACGGATTCTCTTATCCACGCTGCTAATATCGCTACTTGCGGGGTTCTCCCCGATCCTTGCCGATTCACACCTAAAGCGCGGCGGCACTCTAATATTCGGTCGCGGCGGTGACTCTGTGGGATTGGATCCAGCCCTTGAGGAAGATGGAGAATCCTTCAAAGTTTGCGATAATGTCTATGATACGCTCGTGCAATACAAAGATGAAAGCACTGAACTTGAAGCAGGCCTCGCTACAAGTTGGGAGAGCTCAGAAGATGGTTTGATATGGACATTTCACCTTCGGAAAGGCGTAACTTTCCATGACGGAACCCCTTTCAACGCCGAAGCCGTTCTCTTTTCTCTTAACCGACAGCACGATGATACACATCCGTTCCATAAAGTTGGCGGTAGCTATATTTACTGGATAGCCACCGGTTTGGCAGAGATTGTGGACAAAATTATCGCTGTTGATGACTTTACGGTTCAAATTCACCTCAAAACGGCTTATGCCCCCTTTATTTATACGATTGCAATAACCCCTTTCTCCATTGTTAGCCCAACAGCAGTAAAAAAATGGGGCGATGAGTTTTCCAATAACCCAGTCGGCACAGGTCCCTTTAAGTTTGGGCAGTGGGATAGGAAAGATAAAATCGTGCTTGAGGCAAACGAGACTTATTGGGGCGGCCCTCCTATGTTAGATAGAGTCATCCTTCGCTCTATTCCTGATAACTCAGTGCGGCTTATTGAACTTCAGCAAGGCAGTATCCACGCGATGGAGTTCCCAAATCCGGACGATTTGCAACAGATCCGAGATGACGAAACGCTTGAATTGTTATCGCAACCCGGCATGAGCATCGGCTACTTGGCAATGAACATGGACAAACCCCCTTTCGACAATCTCAAAGTACGACTCGCGATTAACCACGCTATCAACAAATCAGCAATTATTGAACACCTCTATCAAGGTTTAGGGATCCCAGCGAAGAACCCAATCCCACCGACACTCTGGAGTTATGATGATTCGATTCAGGATTACGGCTACGACCCAGAACTGGCGAAGAAACTTCTCACTGAAGCAGGATACCCCAACGGGTTTGAGACAACGCTCTGGGCATTACCCGTCCCACGTCCCTATATTCCTGATGGACGCGCCCTTGCAGAAGTTCTCCAATCCGAATTCCGAAATGTTGGAATTGAGACAAAAATCGTGACCTTCGACTGGGGCACCTATCTTGAAAAAACAAAAAATGGAGAGCACGACATCGCAATGTTAGGATGGAGTGCCGACCTCGGGGACCCTGATAACTTCCTCTACTTCCTTCTCAGTAAATCGTCAGCGGAGAAGCCCGCTGGAAATATCGCATTTTATCGAAGCGATGAAATGCAAGCCGTTTTAGAGCAGGCAAGGGCAACCTCGGATCGCGAAAAGCGAGTCTCGCTTTACCAAGAAGCACAGCGGATCTTTCACAAAGATGTGCCGTGGGTCCCATTGGCGCATGCGAAACAGATTTTAGTCATTAACAAAAAGGTAAAAAATCTCAAACTCCAACCCTTGAATTGGAAATACTTCCGCCAAATTTGGATCGAAAAATAGTATGAAATATCGAATTTTTGCAGTTATAATTTTAGGATTATCAATTCTACTTTTAAATGGTAAAGCCCATAACTATTGAAACATTTTAGACTGGAGAGGTTTCGACGTATCTCTTAACCCCTGATAAGGGGATAGAGGGTTAACTTCTCAAAGTGTTCAAGTATTTTCGGGTTTTACAATAAATAAATAGGAATTGCCAATGGATAAATCTGTATTTCGCGTAGGTGTCACGCGCGACTTTCTGGGGCCCGATGGCACCTGCGATTTAGATGACATCGCTGGTCCTCTTTTTGACCAAGCAAATCTGCACTGGGAATATATTGCAGAGAATACACCGGTATTACAAGCGGCACAGGTGCAGGATTATGATGCGCTCTTAGTATTGGGCGCGGGTATTACGGCAGAGACGTTTACAAACGCTGATAAGTTGGCTGTCATTGCCCGCTTCGGTGTCGGCTATGATAAGGTGGACGTGGGAGCCTGTACCGAAAACGGTGTGTTGCTAACGATTGCCCCCGATGGTGTTCGCCGCCCCGTTGCCACCTCCATCATGACCTTTGTCCTATCGTTGAGCCACCAACTGCTAATAAAGGATCGACTCACCCGTGAGGGTGGCTGGAGAAACACACAAAACTATAGGGGGATGGGGTTAGTCGGTAGAACACTTGGGCTTGTTGGCATGGGCAACATCGGAAAAGAGGCGTTTAAACTGGCGAAACCTTTCGGGATGTGCCATATCACCTACGATCCGTACGTCACGCCTGCTGAAGCAGCAGAAGTAGGTGTAGAACCCGTCGATCTGGATACCTTGATGCGAACCGCTGATTTTGTGTGTGTCTGCTGTCCATTAAACGAAGAAACGCGCGGACTCATTGATGCGAGACGTATCGGGTTGATGAAACCGACATCTTATCTGATTAACACCGCACGCGGTCCAATCGTTGACCAGAAAGCACTCACAGAAGCACTTCAGAATCGACAGATTCAAGGAGCAGGTCTCGATGTCTTTGAACAAGAACCAATTAGCGACGACGATCCACTCTTAAGTCTGGACAACGTTATCGTAACCCCACACAGTATTTGCTGGACGGATGAATGCTTTGAAGGCAACGCCAAGAGTGCGTGTGGGAGCATCATCAACGTGGCTTCCGGACAAATTCCAACGTGGGTTGTGAATCGGGAAGTTATAGATAGCTCGAAACTACAGCAGAAGTTAGCGCGTTGAAACCCGCGTGAGGAAGAGGAAACATATCATGCAAGTCGATCGACAACAGTTCAGAGAGGAAGGTTACAACATTCTGCGATCCGTCGTGCCGAAGGCACGACTCGAACCGTTGCGCCGTAGTATCGAACACATGGTCAGTCGGAGAAAAGAACTTTCTGCGCAACGACGTTTTCCCACCGATCCACAAGGCGGGGATTGGGAAAGTTCTGCTCAACCGCGCCTGAAATTTGACACCGACTGTGATGAGATGTCTGGCTCGGCAATCGAATTTCTGCTTCATGAGAACACGCTCGGGGTTAGCCAGCAGTTGATGAAAGCAGAGCATGTCGTGCCGCACCAATTTGCCTGTATTTGTAGTGGGAACCACGATGCCGGTCCGATGCGCTGGCACCGCGACATCGGTCCCGGTGAACCTGCGCCACTGCGTGGAATGATCTCAAATATGGAACACCACGGACCGAGTTATCTCCAATGGAATATTGCCTTGTATGACGATAGTGTATTCTGGATTGTCCCGCGCAGTCACCACCGAATCAATACCGAGGCAGAGTGCCAACAACTCGCAGAAAATCCGTCTGTTCCATTGCCGGACGGGATGTCTGTCGAACTGAACGCTGGAGATGGTGTCGTGTACACACATCTATTGCTGCACTGGGGAAGTTATTACAGCAGTAAGATGCGGCGCACACTGCATCCGGGTTACCGTCCATTCGGATTTGCGGCTTTACCCAATGTCCATTGGCGACACTGGGAACCGGGGTTCTATCACCATCTCTCAAATACAGCACGCGAACAGTTTGAGGCATGGGACGCGCTCTTTTTTCAGGAGTTCGATCGGATAGCCGCTATCTTCAATACCATCATTAACGGAGATGCAGACAGATTCCGCGCTGAACTGGAGGCGTTGCATCCCTCGTCACATGAGCAGATGGTGACCGTCGTTATGCTCTCAAAACTGGCTGGCAAACTGTATAACTTAAAGCACACAACTGCGAATCCTGCCTCTCTATGGGGGAACGGTCGAGACATCACCTATCTTGGAAATCACTTTACTCCTGAACAGGCAGCCGGACTCTGGCGGCGATTCGAGCCACTTGACGAAAAGTTGAAACTCCCAGAGGAGACCTATCAACCCGGCTTCCAACGAATGTCTGACTATAATCCGAACGATATGCCCACGGATTTCAGCGTTGAGGATTTTATTAATAGTTGGGAAACCGTATCAGTTACTGTTGATTCGTAACTCTATAAAACGCGGAGGAACACCATGCTCACAGAACAGCAAATCAAGCATTTCGACACCTTAGGATTCCTCATTTTTCGGCAAGTGTTCAGCCAAGACGAACTGAACACGGTACACGAGGAGTTTGAAGCGGCGATGGCATCTGCATATCGTCATGCACCCTTTGATGGAACGCACCGACATTGGCTGCCGATGATGGGACCCGAAACCCCATTCTTCGCGAACCTGCCGGAAGACTCGCGGTTCTGCGGGGTGGCAGAGCAACTATACGGTGATGATGTCTTTTTCGTTGTTTCGGATGCGAACCGTTATGTAGGCAATACAGGTTGGCACCCCGACCATAACGTTGATCCAAGTAAGGATTGCTACGGGGTGAAATTTGCATATTATCTTGAACCCGTTGATGCCGAAAACGGGGCGTTACGGTTGATTCCCGGCTCTCACAAAAATTCGATGCACAACGATCTGCGGGAAAATTTGAACGAGTTGGGGCTGGAGATTTGCGACGTTCCGGGTTATGTTTGCAAATCGGAACCGGGCGACGTGGTCGCTTTCGATATGCGGTGCTGGCATGCCAGTTGGGGTGGCAGCGATGACCGTCGAATGTGCACTATGGTTTACTATAACAATCCGAAAACTCCAGTAGAAGATGCTGCCACACGCGACCGGGCGCGCAGCAATGCGAAGAGTCCTGAACACTTTAACCGACCGGGCGCGCCACTCTACGATCCACGCTGGGTCGCTAACCCAGAGGGCAGTGAAAAACGGCAGCAGTGGATTGATCGGTTGCGTGAGTTGGGATTTTTGGATACGGTTTAAACTTACGAAGTTTTATAGGAGTGGGCTTTCCTCCCACGTTTGAAGACTTCGGAGGAAAGCTCAAAGACCGATGAGAAAGAAAAAACAGACAAGAATTGACAAGCAAATCCTAAAAGCGGAGTGCCTGCGACTTGCACCAGACCACTGTGCACCACTTTTTCAAGAGGAAATGCACAAGAACTTTGACTTTCGCATAGGATTTATCCACCAAGGCGTTGTTGCCCATGTCGACGAAATCGGCATACCTGAAGATTTGGATGCGCACGATACCGCCAAAGATGTCTCTATCCCTCGCGTGTCATGTTTTATTGTCCTCGTAACACAAGTGGTACTCCACCATATCAATCGCCTGCCAACCCTGTTCAAGCACGCAGTATGGGAAACTGTTGACGATATCATCGATGAGGATGCCGAAATTCCAGATATCCTTTTAGTTATTGTTGCCGACTGCATAGAGAAAGCGATAGGGGAAATCAACTACAACGAATTGAAGAGTGAAAGAGTCTTAAATCGGTTATGGAATAGCATCAAGTCCGCTTATGGGGAGCAATACGCGCCAAGTGATATTGAGATTTTCGACAGTTTCTACGAATTTCAGGAGGACCCCGACGAGACAGAATAGCAACGGTGGTTCTCTCCTTTCCACTCATAACAATACCTTCTCTTTCTCAAGTGATTAATGCTGTTTCCCGTGAAACGCGCCTATTTGCCAATTTGCAGAATTATGCAACCTTCTCCCTCGATTCGCGTCACTAAGTCAAAAATTGGATGAATGCTAAAAATTGAAACTCAAGTTCCCCGTATCAATAGGAGGTCCTGATGAGAAACGATGATGCTGCCTTGATTCGCCATACCCTTGCAGGTGACGAAACAGCCTTCGCGAAGTTAGTGGAGAAGTGGCGCGTCACTGAAAACTTTTGAATCCGAATGTTATCTATTGGGAACGAGTAGAAGCAGAAGTGAAAACTATCTATACTTTGTATAACTAAGGTAACGTGATGCTTTGGACAATTGTTAGAAGAGAAATCACATCAAATATCTTAAGTTTCAGATTCCTCATGGGACTACTCATCTATTTTTCCCTGATTGTGACCAATCTCTTTGTTCTGACCAGAGGTTACGAGGATAGACTGCAAAGCTACCAAACGGCTCTCCGAGAAAATGAAGATGAGATAAGACAGGTCAAAAAATACTCTGAATTCGGGCAAATCGGACAAACTCGTAGACTGAAATGTAATAGGAAACCGAAACTGTTGAGCATCTTCAACGAAGGCGTGGACAAAAGGAAGGGCAATTCGGTAGCAGTAGCGCACGGATCTGTTCCTGCCGTTGCCGAACAACACGGCTCTGATAATCCATATTTGAACATCTTTTCCTCTATTGACTTCACGGTCATCTGTCAAGTGGTGATGAGTCTGCTCGCGCTGCTTTTCTCTTACGACGCTATATCGCGAGAGAAGGAAGCAGGGACTTTGAGATTAACACTCTCTTGTGCCATTCCGAGACCTACGCTGCTCTTGGGAAAATATATTGCCGGGATGGCATCTATTTCTCTCCCACTTACAGCGAGTTTTGTGGGCGGCTTGTTGGTGATACAATTTTCCGCCTATGTTTCCTTCAGTAGTTCAGATTGGATACGGATATTGTTAATCTTCCTCGTATCTATGCTTTACGTCTCCCTCTTTTTTCTCATTGGGCTTTTCCTTTCCACTCGAACCCATCGAGCCTCTATCACGCTGATGTTCTCAATGTGCGTCTGGGTGTTTTTCGTGCTTATCGTTCCGAATTTAACAGTTTTATTGGTAGAACATGCGAGTCCAATTCAATCAGAACAATCGCCCAAAACACAGGCGGATGAACTATGGACGGAATTTGAGACCAAAGTTGAAGAGTATTTGAAGAAACGCGGTGTCGAAAATCCTTGGGAGCATGCCAAACCTCGTAGTCTTGGCTTAAGCTCAGACAGAAGTTTTTATGGCAGTGGAGAAACCATAGGGATGAGCGGTTTTGCAAACGAAGAGGGTATACCATTTATCCAAGAATTTTGTGGATTCAAGGAAAATTTACGGACACAATACGCCGACAGGATATGGCAAATACGTAAAGTGTATCTCGACGAAAATCTGAACCGACAGTCTCTGTTAGCACTAAACATATCCCGTATATCTCCGACAGCCGTTTACTACAATGCCGCTGCAATTCTTGCCGAAACAGACTTGGGAAGTTTCTGGCAGTTTATGGAACAGACTCGACAATATCGTCGTGAATGGGTTGAATATATGAAAGATGAAAAAATATTCTTCTCACGTAGATGGTTTACAACGGATGGAGCTCAAGGGGCTCTTGACCTAAGCGGCATGCCCAGATTTAAAGAACAGAGCGAGGGTATCGGTGGTAGTCTGCAACGTGCACTACCGGATATTATAATACTTGCGATATTAAACATGCTGTTCTTCATGGGCACATTCATCTCGTTCCTGCGCTACGATGTCATATAGGAGACAAATCTGCATTGTTTGTAGTAGGGAAACCATTCATTGCTCGTCGTTCAGTTGGTATGACAAAAAGAGGGTAACATGATTTGGCACATAGCAAAACGAGAAATCCTTGATAACCTGACCCGTTTTCGGTTTGCCCTCACGGTGATTTTGGTAATGGCACTGATGGTGATGAATGCCGTGATATTTGTGAGTAGTCAATATCCGCGAAGAATAGCACAGTATTCCCAAGACATCAACGCCGCGACAGAATCAATGAGGGAACGAAGTGTCACTCTCGGTGAGTTAGGTGTAAAAGGTCCAGGAGATCTCTATAAGAAGCCAAGTCCATTGGCGTTTATCGCTACGGGTGCAGACGCGAAATTGCCGAAGCGGGTCACCGGGAATGCCTCTTCCGGCAGCAACTGGAATGCCCCCAATTTTCACTACTCACATTCAAACAATTGGTGGCTTGAATATTCACAAGATGTCTTTCGCAAAAATGATGCGCTGCCAAATTTTACGGAATTAGACTGGACGTTCATCATCGGGTTGGTTATGAGTTTCATGGCGATCCTCTTTACTTACGATGCAATCTCTGGAGAGCGTGAAATAGGGACCTTAAGCTTACTCATGTCTAATTCGGTATCCCGTGCCACCGTGCTTCTGGCAAAGTTTATCGGTGCGTTTCTTACCCTCATGCTACCTCTATTGATCGGGATACTACTGAATTTAATGGTCGTCAGCGCGTCGGAACTGGTGTCCCTTAACGGAAGCGAATGGGCGCGGATAGGGATAATCTTTGTCATTTCCGCCATCTATATCTCAATATTCCTATGGCTTGGACTGTGTATCTCAAGCCAATTTTCCAATTCGTCAAGCAGCTTGCTGGTCCTACTTCTAATTTGGGTCGTATTTGTGGTGCTTATTCCGAACACAATGGGTGCATTGGCAAGCGGTTTCCGGCAGGTGCCTTCCAGAAGCGAAGTTTCTCGGTTAAAGGAAGCAAAACTGGATGAAATCCATGAGCGATACTGGGAAGGTAGAAAGCTTTTCCAATTCGGCTCTCCTTCCGACAATCCACCCAATATTGAGGCACTCAGAACGTGGGCTGGCTATCTCACTGAACGCGCGAATACGAAGAGTAGGTTTGACGATGAGCATCTGGATAAGCAGTTTGCTCAGGTTAGGTTTACGCAGCAAATTACGAGGCTATCCCCGGCGACTATCTACAAATACGCCTTGGAATCTCTGGCTGATACAGGGTTCGCCAGACATAAGAGGTTTGTCCAACAAGCACGCCGCTATAGAAAACAGTTCGTCGACTTCATCGAATCAGAGGACAGAGCAGACAACGAAAGCTACCATGTTTATCTCGTAAAAGAAGGCTTATCCCAAAAACCGGTCGCTTTTAATAGCATTCCTAAATTTTCAGAAAAACTGACCTTAGGTATTACCTTCAAAGGAGCACTGTTGGACCTGATGTTATTAATCTCACTCGCGCTACTCCTATTTATGGCGGCTGTCTTAGCGTTTTTGAAAGGCGATGTGAAATAAAATAAGGAGAAGCCGCGGTTCGGAAACTGCCACATTTGATGGGATAGATCCTTTTTGACTGTTCTCACCAAATGTGGTATCATTTTAATAACAATGTATCCCGTAGCATCGCAGAAATATATCCCTAATTGCCATCACTAGCCGGACGTGGTGGGTTGTCCCAGTGGCCATCATTATCTTTTCCACTCACGACAACACCTTCCCTATCCCAGCGATAGGACGCTTGGACATCGGAGGTGCAGTAGCGTAAGGTGAGACCGCAGCGTCGCCTCGGCGAAGGATTGGCGTTCGACCCATGCAAGAGTAGGTCCGTGTGGATAGAAATTTCACCCGCTTTGAGTTCAACATCCACCGGTTTGCCGTGCTGCTCTGCGTTTTCAACGATTTGACCCAGGACGCTATTGTCATTGGGTTCGCTGTGCCGAGCGGTTAAATGCCCAAGGTGATGTGAACCTGCGATAAACCGCATCGCACCATTTTTAATGGCAGCATCGTCAATCGCGAGCCAGACGGTAACCGTCTTGGAAGGGGAGAGGGGCCAGTAACCGGCATCTTGATGCCAGCCGACAGTTTTCGAGTCGTGCGGCATTTTGCAGAAGTAGTGCGCACCCCAACCGATAACGTCCTCGCCGATCAGGTCCTTCACACAAGCGACAATCCTTGGGTGTGTGAGAAGGTCATAGACCTTTCCGTATTTCATGTGCGCGGAGATAATTGAATAACTGCTTCCGCCTTCTGCCATGACGCTTGCTAACAGGGCATCAAAGTATTGACGGTGTTCACCGATTTCAGCGTCATCGAAAATCGGGATACCTTTGATATAGCCGACGTTGTTGAAGTGAGCTACCTGTTCCTGGGTCAGTACTTTCGGATGCTTGGTAAGGCTTGGGTAAAACCTGAGATCGCGTCCCATCTCAGCGAGTTGTGCCCATGTCGGCATGATTTTATCGGTTTTGTAAACAACGCTCTTGGTTGCCATTAAATTCTTCAAGCTGGGGACTCCATGCTTTAGCATGAAGGGGAAAGCCTGCCTCCTTTGTTTTAAAATTCCCCAAATGTGGGGCGTGTTGTTTTTTCCCCACAGACACGTGGGCGATCCTCTCTGGTGGGCTGCTTCGTTGGGTGGGGCTCGCACTACTCACTTACTTGACCTGACCCGGTGCCTTTGAGAAAGCAGGTAAATCCCTTTCGGGTTGTATGTTGCCCCATCGAGATCGCGGTATCCGAGAGGAGTGGGACTTAGGGAGCATCCTTGAGCAATATCCCACCACAGAATATTACCTTTTAACACACGTCGTTCGGGCTGCCACACCCAGATACCACGATATATGACTCTATTCAGATTCTCACGTTGCAGGATCCCGCCTTGGCTGGCGATATTCTACAATCTCCACGCTTTAGCGTGAAGTATCTGAATGTTGTTCCACCTCGTTTGAATTCTGATTGCATTCTACCATAAACGTAACTAAAATGGTATAATATATTGCTGTGTATCACTTTGTGTATGCTAAAGACTCCGTCGAGACGTAGGATGCCGGTATCAAAACTGACACTGTACATGTCAGGGGACTTTTGGCGTGTAGTTTGTGTCTGTCTCGAGGCTGCTAAGTGGCCTTCAGGTCTGTTTGAGAGTGTCCAATTAATTCTGATATCTACCATAGTTTGTGTCGGGTTCTGCGCAAACTACCTTGCTTTTGTCCAATGAATGTAGGAAACCATACAATCTCTAATCGCATACAAACCCACACCCGCATTGAGAAAATGCGACCTTAAAAGGTAGCCAGGAATTCCTACAGACCTTTCAGAGAAAAAGGAGACCCACACCCTGATTTTTATCGCTTTTGCCCACCGGAGGGACGTTGAAAAAAAGTCGGTCCCTGTTAGCATAAGGGTTTTAAAGGTAGGGTGTTGGCATTTGACACCTTTTAAAACCTCTTGAAAGCAGATAGGGACTCGGATCGATAGTCTTTGATGGATCAATGCTCTCCCTATGTACTTGGACGAAAACAAGGAAACTAACAGTTTGCACTACCAGTGGAAATTTTTTACCGAACTCACGTTATTTACCGAACTCATAGAAACAGATTACATTTTACAATTGAGGTTAATGAATGGCGCATGCGTATACTCCCGGTCTTAAGGTTACCGAGGGAATGACAATTCAGAAAGAACGGCGGCTCCCGCTCCAAGGCGAGGTGCTCGTCGAAGCCGGTACAACAGTCCAAGCAGAGGATGTCGTTGCGAAAGCGGATCTGCCGGGCAACGTCCAACTACTAAACGTTGCCAATCTGCTCAGTGTCCCCGCGGAAGAAGTTATAGAATACATGCTCAAACCTGTCGGCGAAACTATTACCAAAGATGAGATTATCGCCACGACTAAAGGGCTTTTTGGGCTTTTCAAATCGCAGGCGCGTTCACCGATTGATGGCACAATCGAAGCCGTGTCCGATGTTACAGGGCAGGTCATTCTCCGCGAACCACCCATTCCGGTGGAAGTCAAGGCTTACACGGACGGCACAGTAACGGAGATCGTCCCGAATGAAGGAGTCACAGTAGAGACTTACGGCACCTATATCCAAGGCATCTTCGGGGTCGGCGGCGAAACAGTTGGAAATTTGACTGTCGCTGTGGCTGCTCCGAGTGCCGAGCTGGCTGCAGAACAAATTCTGCCTGAACACCGAGATAACATTCTGGTCGGCGGTTCGCTGGTCACGACTGATGCAATTCAGAAAGCGATTCAACAGGGTGTGAAAGGCATTATTGCCGGCGGGATTGATGATGCGGATCTGCGGGAGCTTCTCGGCTATGAACTCGGCGTTGCGATTACAGGGTCTGAGGAGATTGGGATTACGCTGGTTATCACAGAAGGGTTCGGAAGTATCGCGATGGCGGAACAAACGTTTGCGCTCTTGAAAGCGCGGGAAGGCATGAAAACCTCTATCAACGGTGCGACGCAAATTCGTGCCGGAGTCGTCCGTCCAGAGATCGTGATTCCGATAGTGCCAGAAGCTGCCGAGACAGCATCCGATGCGGAGGATAATACCACCGAAGGTATTCTGGAGATTGGCAGCTCGGTCCGCATCATCCGGGAACCGTATTTCGGGAAATTGGGACGCGTTACGGAACTGCCAGTAGAACTTCAGAATTTGGAAACAGAAGCGCAGGTACGGGTGTTGCGCGTCGAACTCGAAGACGGTCAACAAACCATTTTGCCTCGTGCCAACGTTGAAGCGATTGAGGAATAGTCGTTAGTTGTCAGTTTTCGGTTGTCAGTAAAAAAATACATTGCTTTCTGAAAACTGACAATTGGTAACCATCCTTTTCAATTCCCAAGTATTAAACGGAGTGTTTCCAGTTTATTGGATTGTCTCCTCATTTTGAAATTATGCTTTGGTTACGGATTTCTCTATGGATATCGTATCACTTTCCTTTGAGATTGACAACTTTTTTCGTTTGAAAAATGTCAATCGCGGAACGTGGCATTTTGCAACGCTGCATCATGGAGATTTCTCAATTGGGCAGATTTTCATACCACTTGACGTTGCCAGTGCTGAGACCGCTGGCGACGATGTCCAATCTGCCGTTCCCGTTCATGTCCAGTACCTGCATCTGTCCGACACCTAAACCGCCATTGTCAATCGTTTCTTTACTCCACCGGTTTTGTGCCAGATCCTCTGGACGGTAGAGATGCAAACTCGTCCCTTCACCGTTGTAACCACAGATAACTTCAAGCACTCCATCCTCATCAACGTCAACAGCGGCGAGGGAGTGCCCACGGTTAAGCGTGTCGTCAATGAGATAGCGATGCCAAGGATCGGTTCGCAGATCACCAGTAGCTTTATACCAGACGAGATTGTTCCCATGCCACGGCTCAATCGCTAAAATTTCGTTGATACCGTCCCCATCAATGTCGGCGGCGAATGTGTCGCTACACTCTCGGTCGCTGATGACCCATTTGCCCCAATCGTCCGTCATCGGTGCAATAGGCGGTTCATACCAGATCAAACCCTCTGTGCAGCTAATCAGGACATCATCGCGTCCATCTTGGTCAACATCGTTGATACTCAAACCGTGGTTGATGTGGAGGGAATCGTCAAGGAGGTGGGATTGCCAAGAGGTTGCTTCTCGCGGGGTATCTGACAATTCGTAGCACCAGAGGGAGCCAGGGCTATGCCATTCCCCAGGCTTACCGTCCTCACCGCGAATCGATGCAACAATGAGAAAAGGAGTCGATGTTGATGCGTTTCCAGAGAAATTCGCGAGTGCGATACGATGGATGAACGGGACATCGGCAATGCGGTAGCTTTTCCAGTTTTGTCCGTCCTGTACCGGTGCCTCAAGCCATTGGAGATATCCCTCTGCAGCGTTGACCCCACGGTTGAAACCACTTCCTACAATGAGATCAGGAGTGCCGTTACCGGTGAGATCGTAAGGCGCAATAGTGATGTGTCCGCTACCTTGATCGGTCACGAGATGTCTTTTCCAATGGGGTGCCTCGTACCAAGCGATAATGGGTTCGCCTGTAGAGCCAGCGATGATGTCAAGCTGCCCGTCACCGTTTATATCAGCGACTGCGAGCCCGTAAACGCTTTTGAAGGTGTTGTCCAGTTGATATCCTCTGAATTTCACGGCTATCCTCCTCGTATGATGGGACACGACATGTGCTTTATTTAGGGATTGCGGAAAAACCGGACGATCCCAGGTTCTATCTCATATCCGACACTCGACCAGAACGCAGTCGCCCACGGATACTTCTCTTCTACGAGTGCCGTGATGCGTTTAGCTCCCTGCTTTGCCAAACATCTCTCGCCTTCCTCGACTAAGGCTCGTCCAATGCCACAACGTCGGTAGTCAGGATGAACTGCGATCCGATACATGTTCCCTCGCCACCCATCGAAAGTAGCGATCAAGGAGCCGACGATACGTTGATCTGCCTCAGCAACCAGCACCGACGCGAGGCTTTCTATTGCACCTTGAATATCTGCGATAGTATCCGTGATGCTTGGAGATGTTCCAGTAGCCCGCCACAATATGAGAAGTGCTTCCGCTTCTTCTGGACGGCACTCCCGGATTAAGAAAGTATCCGTTTTGTCCGATAAATTCATATCTTTAGCACGGAAACGAGGGATGCCAGAACGCAGACAAAATCAAGAAGTTGTGTCTATCCGCAGAGTGCAACATGCGAAAGGACGAGGTATTTCTGCGGATTTCCCCAAGAAACCTCGCCAGCGAAAAGGAATTAAGGCACATGTGCGAGAGAAGAAAATTCTACTCGTCGAGCCAGCTCATCATGCTGCGCAGGTTTTTGCCGACCTCTTCAATCTGCAATTCTTCTTCCTGTCGGCGGAGTGCACCGAGTACGGGTTGATTTGCCTCATTTTCCAAGACCCACTCTCGTGCGAAGACACCACCCTGAACGTCCTTCAAGATTTGGCGCATCCTGTCCCTGACGCTGTCATCAATGAGCTGAGGACCGCGTGTCAGGTCGCCGTATTCGGCGGTGTTGCTCACATCATTGCGCATCTTACTCAATCCGCCGGTGTAGATTAGGTCAACAATCAACTTGAGTTCGTGCAGACATTCAAAGTAAGCCATTTCGGGTTGGTAACCGGCTTCGACGAGCGTATCAAAAGCGGCTTTAATAAGTGCAGCGGTTCCGCCACACAGGACGGCTTGCTCACCGAAGAGATCGGTTTCGGTTTCCTCGCGGAACGTAGTTTCTATGACACCGGCACGTGTGCCGCCGATGCCTCTTGCATAAGCGAGCGCGACCTCGCGTGCGAGACCTGTGGTATCTTGATGTATAGCAATGAGACACGGCACTCCACCACCACCTTCAAACACCTCACGGACGAGGGAACCCGGTCCCTTCGGTGCAATCATTGCGACATCAATGTCACTAGCAGGCACAATTTGCCCAAAATGGACGCTGAATCCGTGTGAGACGAGGAGCATATTCCCCGACTGCATGTTCGGCGCGATCTGGTCACGGTAAACAGCGGCATGGCGTTCATCAGGGATGAGAACTTGAACTATGTCTGCCATTGCTGCGGCTTCTTCGACGGTTTTGACGGTCAAGCCTTCGGCTTCCGCTCGCGCTTTTGAACGACTGCCTTCATATAACCCGACGACAACATTCGCCCCGCTGTCTTTGAGGTTTAGGGATTGCGCACGTCCCTGTGCCCCGTAACCAATAACAGCGACGGTGCGCTCTTTCAGTAAATCAAAATTGGCATCACTATCGTAATAAATCGTTGCCATAAAGTCTGTTCCTTTTCTAAAAAATTATAGTAGGACTTACGCAATCTCTAATGAAAACGGGCAGCCCGGATGCCAGCGGTGAGATTAGGAAACCTCAGCGGACGCGGACATCACGATTTCTGTGACAAGCCTTTGCATTCTTAGCACCAAACGCGTAGCCCGTAATGTAATGGAGGGCGGTTCTACGCCGAGGGGCATCAAATGCCAAACTCACTTAGCCGAACCGCAAGGAAAATTTAAAAATCGGATCCGCGCAGCATCGCTATTTTACCGGTGCGTGCTAACTCAAGGATACCGTACGTATTGAAAATATCAATCGCCGCTTTCAATTTACCCTCATCACCTGTAATTTCAAGGACAAGTGAAGCAGGTTTCATATCTATAACCCGACCACGGAAAACTTCGGCGACTTGCAGAATCTCGGTGCGTTTTTGAGGATTATCGGTAGCAATCTTGATAAGGACAAGTTCTCGTTCAACATGGGTGCCGGTGGAGAGGTCTGTTACTTCAATAACGTCAATAAGTCTATTGAGGTGATGGTAGATCTGTTCAATAATTTGGGCATCGCCATGCGTGACAAGGGTTATCTGCGAAATGCTCCTGTCGTGCGTTTCGGCGACGTTGAGACTATCAATATTAAAGCCGCGCCCGCTGAAGAGTCCCGCAACACGTGCGAGGACTCCAAATCGGTTCTCGACCAAAACGGAAAAAATGTGTCGTTCTTCTGAATTCATTCTTTTAACGATTATGCCTGGACGGAGTGTCCGTTGTCCACCCCCACGGAATGCCATACGCGCATTCCGTGTTGATTCTCTAAAACTGTCCGAACCATGATTTATGAGCTTCTTGGATCTTCACCATGATTAGATGGACCTGTAATATAATCACGGTAAAGATCGAAGAAGCATAAGAATCCAAGTTCAGATGGTTATGAACAATTTCTTAACGATTAGAATACTACCCTAACAACGGAAGGGCAACTCAGATTCAATGGTTAAAAAAATCGTTAAGATAACCCGCGGATAACATCTCCGAGCCCAGCACCAGCTGGCACCATCGGGAACACATTCTCTTCTTCATCAACAATAAAGTCAATGACAACGGGACCCTCGGTAATCCCTTTCGCCTTCTGTAATGCGGGCGCAACATCTTCGGTGTGTTCGACCCGTAAGCCTGTGGCACCGAATGCCTGTGCGAGTAAGGCGAAATCCGGATTATCGTGGTAATCGACAGCGGAATAGCGTTTGCCATGGAACAATTCCTGCCATTGGCGTACCATTCCCAAATACATATTGTTGATGATGAAAATCTTTAGCGGCAGTTTCATGGTAACCGCTGGCACCAATTCCTGGATCGTCATGATATAGGAACCATCGCCATTAATGTTGACGACGGTTTTGTCCGGACATCCAAGTTGCGCACCGATTGCGGCTGGGAGACTGAAGCCCATCGTCCCGAGACCACCAGAATTGAGCCACTGCCGGGGTTCGGTGAATTTGAAGTATTGCGCCGCCCACATCTGGTGTTGTCCGACATCCCCGACGACGATCGCATCGCTGTAATGTTCATAAATCTGCTCAATGACGTATTGCGGCATCACTTTATCGGCTTTTTGCTCGTATTCAAATGGGTACTTCTGCTTCCATTCCTGAATCTGGGCGCGCCATGGATCAATGTCCGCCGTGCCGACCTGTTTGTTCAGTTCAGTGAGGACATTCTTCGCATCACCAACGATAGGGACATCCACCGGTACATTTTTCCCGATACAAGACGCGTCGATATCAATGTGGATTTTTTTAGCGTTCGGTGCGAATTTACTGAGATCACCCGTAACGCGGTCATCGAACCTTGCACCGATAGCAATAACAAGGTCTGCATCGGTAAAAGCGTAATTTGCGCAACAAGAGCCGTGCATTCCGGGCATCTCCATCGCCAAAGGATGTGTTTCGGGGAACGCTCCGAGACCCATCAATGTAACCGTAATTGGAATCTGGGTTTTGAGAGTGAATTGTCGCAACTCCTCGCTGGCATTGGCAAGTACGACACCACCACCGGCATAAAGCATGGGACATTTCGCTTCCTTAATCAATGCCGCTGCCTTCGCGATTTGCGCCGGATCACCGTGAACTTGCGGTTTGTAGCTGCGAATGTCAACTGTTTCTGGATATTGAAACAGTGCTTCATGTATCTGGGCATCTTTGGCAATGTCAATGATTACCGGACCGGGTTTCCCTGTCTTCGCGAGGTGAAACGCTTCAGCGACGACATCCGCTACCTCGTCGCAATCTTTGATCAAGTAACTATGCTTACAGATCGGACGCGTTACACCGATAACATCACACTCTTGGAAAGCATCGCTGCCGATATAGTGGGTGAAAACCTGTCCGGTGATCGCGACCATCGGAATCGAATCCATATAAGCGGTTGCGATACCTGTGACGAGATTGGTTGCACCGGGACCGGAGGTTGCGAGTGCGACCCCGACATCACCAGTGGCGCGTGCGTAGCCATCAGCGGCGTGGGAAGCCCCTTGTTCATGCCGCATTGGAATCAATTTGATTTCGGTCTCACCGTACAGGGCATCGAAAATCGGCATCGCCGCGCCACCGTTCACACCAAAGATATATTCGACGCCTTCCCGCTTGAGACTGTCAACAAGGATTTGCGCTCCTGAAAGTTCCATGCCAATTTTCCTCATAAGTGGTAGGGGCGAGGGGTGTGGACCCCGTTCCCTACAGGGAATAGTTGAAATTAAAAAAACCTTCTCGTTCCAACTTTGGAGACGAGAAGGGCATTTACAGTGACCTTACCGTGGTACCACTCCAATTCCCTTTCTCATTTTCGAGGCATTGAACCTACAACGAGAAAGAGCACTCTTTGGGATGCGTTAACGGGCATCACACCGACTAATCCTACTGAGACATTGCTACAGACTGTTCAGATTAGCAACTCCAGGGCGACCTTCAGTCGTGGGAACTTGAGGAGACCTTTCAGCCTATGAATCCCCATCTCTTGCAAGTCCGGACGACTTACTCCTCCCCTTCAACGCTTTTTAGGGTAATCTATTTAGTTGTTAATTACGCACGCCGTTTTACGAAGTTTCACGGGCATGCTGAAATGCATTATGCTTATACCTTAAGTATAACATATTCAAAGGAAAATGTCAAGAAATTTAATTGAACCGTGTCCTCTTGAACGTACAGTACGGCGAAACGTGTCTGTTGTTTCAGGAAGTAGAGGGTAGGTTTGAAATGCACTTCGCTCCTACCCCTACCAACATTTAAAACGTGTTACGGAAAGTTAGGCGTTCGCTATGTAGAGTTCATTGACTCGAGTCCAGTTGATGACGTTTGTCCATGCCTCAACGTAAGCTGGACGGAGGTTCTGGTACTTCAGATAGTATGCATGTTCCCAGACATCGATCCCGAGAAGCGGGGTATGTCCCTGCATGATCGGACTGTCCTGATTCGCCGTCGAGTAGATTTCCAACCCGCTGTCGCCGAGGACGAGCCATGCCCAACCAGAGCCGAAACGCGTGGTAGCGGCAGTGGCAAACTGTTCCTTCGCCGCTTCAAGTGATCCGAAGGTGGAGGTTATCGCTGCTGCGATCTCTCCGCCGGGTTCACCACCATTAGGACCCATGATGGACCAGAAGAGTGAATGATTCGCGTGTCCGCCGCCGTTGTTGATGACAGCTTGACGTTTGTCTTCCGGGACCTGGTCAAGATTGCTGAGCAAGTCGTGAATATCCATGTCTGCGACAGCACCGAGTCCCTCTAAGGCAGTGTTGAGGTTGGTAATGTAGGCTTGATGGTGTTTACCATGGTGGATTTCCATCGTTTGTGTATCAATATGAGGTTCCAACGCATCATGCGCGTAAGGAAGTGCTGGTAATGTATGTGCCATTGAAAAATAGCCTCCTATTTTGTTTTTTACATCCGTTTGCGAGTTGCGCGCTAAGGGGCGTGCAAGCAATGTCCTTTAAAAATCAAAAAGAGTATAACAGATTTGGCAGAAGTGTGCAAGTTTTTTCTGAAAGGTGAGGTTTCAGACTCCGTCAGTGAAAACAGTAGACGAAATGCTAATCGTCTGATTGGGGTGTTTCAGAGATGGCACCGACACGACAGACACGCTTATAATTACAGTAATTGCAGGGTTCTGTCTTATTTCTGGGGATGATTGGCGTATCGCCCTCTTCTTCAGACGCTACAAATGTCTCAACGCGCGTGATGAGGGGAAAGGTGCCCTTAGATATACTGTCTACGTACTGTTGAACGTAGCCACTGACGCGCGCAAGCCGTTCATTGAAGGTTTCATCCGCTAACAACTGACCACTTCTTGAGCTAACCGATTTCCAGTCGTTACCATTGTAAGCATTGTAGGCAACTCCGTTTTCGGATTCTGTTCCGATACCGAGTTCAGCTGTAAATTTGTCCAGTCTGATTTTATAATAGAGGCCTGCTGCTGGCTCTAATCCTGTTTTGTTATGCTTCTCCAACAATTTCTTGGCTGTTTGTAGGTAGATGGGCAGTTGGAGGCTCCGTCCGCTGAGAATCTCCGGCATTCTAACGGTGGAACTGCCAGTCTTATAGTCAATAATATTAAAGGTGCCATTACCGATATCAATGCGGTCAATTTTACCAGTCATACGCACGTCGCTGATAGTAATTGGTTCAGTGTGGCTAAGTTCCGGATCTCTTGGTTCACGTTTCTGTCCAAAACTAACCTCAAAGTAGTGAGGTGTAACAGGTAATTCGTGGGTGCGCTCTGCTGTAAGCCATTTGTGGAGTGTAACACGAAGTTTCTCTACATCGGTTTCCCAAAACAGATTGTTCTCGCCAATAAGGTTCTCAGTCCGTCGATTGCGATGTTTTTCCGCATGACTCTCCAGCAGTTCATTCAATTGGTTTTTTGCGTCTTTAAAGGTTTTCTCGTCACATTGTCCGATAGAAGGTCTTTTTTGGTTGCAACGAACGTTGTAAAATTCAAAGAGAACATCATGGAGTAGTGATCCTTTTTCAAGGCCGGATAACTCATCCTCTGTCTCGTCCTCTTCAACACGGAATCTCAAAACATTATTGATGAAGTACTGAAATGGACATTTGGCGTAAGTTTCCAATTCTGTGACGGAATAGATCCGCTGCCGCCGATTTTCCAAACGTTCTCGGCTTGCAGTAGAAAGCGTTTCAGCCGTTAAAATCCCTTCATAAGCCAAATGATCATGTATCTTTTCGCGACTTTTTTCAACTTTAACGACATGCTCTATTAGGGGACGCATCTCTGCGATTTCATCAGGGAATTCTTCATTGGAGGGGATAGGCATCGTCCATACGTGATTACCGTACGTGCTGAGGAAACCGGAGACACTTCCCTGTGTGGGATCAGCGATTTCAATCTCTTGGACATCAGCGAGTGCCTTTAATTGACCGAGAAAAGGAGATGGGATCAGATCCGCCGCACGTTCACGTTTTGGGGTAAGCAGATAAAGCACTTTGCGAAAAGATTTGAGCACCCGATAGAACATGAATCGGCTGTCGTGTAACTGTTCCTCTTCGTTACGATAAGGGATTTCTGGGAGTAGCGGATCCGGCTGATAATTGGCTGGAAACCTTCCTTCTACAAAATCACCTAAAAAGACGACATCAAACTCCAGACTTCTGAGTTCTCCAAGTTGAACAATTCTGACAGTTTCCGCCTTTGTTGCTGGTCTATTTTGATAGTTTGTATGCTTTGCAATGTGGTGGAGTTTCTCAATGTAATCATTAAGGGAACACGATTCAACCCCGTCCGATTTTAAAACGCCACAAAGTTCTTTAACAATCCTATTGAATTGGCGATACGCCTCAATCTCACCTTCGACGACCTCCCGGTTTTTTCTGAGCATCGGGTTTAGAATATGCTGGATGATCCCGCCCTTTTTGAGTAGGTCATCAACATATCTCTGAAACGCGTCAGGGTGAAACAGTCGTATGTGTGACGCAGGCTCGACCTCAGAGAAATAGGCACCGTCTAACGGGACTTGGCGAGATGAAAGACGAGAAAAGATCGCTTTGACGATCTCTGACCTGGTCAACGGTACGATCTCTACGAGCGAATAAGGAATGCCGTAAGCGGGAAAAGTTTCGGCGACGCGCTGCTGATATTGCCCTATGTTGTAATAAGCGACACAGATGTCACTGAGTTTGCAATCTCCATCCGACACATGTTTCTGTATCAGATGTGCAATTTGCTCCACTTCTTCTGATCTGTCAGCAGGTTTCAACACTTTAATCTGAACTGCAGCATCAGAATTGTGATTCAAGTTCACATCTTCTGCTTCTACGCGAAAAAGGTTCTTGGCAAAATGTTGATGTAGATCGGATTCGCGTTCATAGTCGGCATCAATGTCCACACCTACTGCTTCAAATTGCCTGACAAGATCAGCAATATTTCTGTAAAGGTTTTCATTTTCTTCAACATAGTCGGTACGGAACCACATCTCTATATTAGACATTTGTGAGATGTCCGTCAGAATTTTGATGTCGGCTTTGGAAAGCACAGTGAACCCTTCAACAACCACAAGATTGACCTGTGGAAATGCGTTCCTCATGAATTCTGAATTGAAATTGTTAGCAAGGTGTAGATGTTTACCTTGCTCATCTATCCATCGATCTGCGAGTTTCGCCTCATAATTTTCATAAATATGAACGAGATCAACCTTAGTTGGATTATCCGTCACAATGTTTCGCACGGTCTCACCGCGTTCCCTAAACCGGTTAATTGTATCTACGACAAGGGATAGTGTACTATCGGGAACAGAAATTTCTTGACCTGGTCGAAAGGCTTCATAACGGTAGGCATCGCTATTGTCCGACTGTGGGTCCGCGATTTCGTGAAGCCATAGGTTTTGGAGTCCATGTGAGATGTGTTGTCTCGGCGGGTGAACCTGGGTGTAGAGCCTCTGCACGAAATTCTCAATGTCATGCACACGCAAATTAGCAACCGCCCGGTTCGGGTGATAACCGACCAATTCGCGCTGACGCTTCAGACGCGCAGAATCGGTCGGTACAATGATGACGAAGGTGTTTGCTTCATCGTTCTGGATGCGGGTTTTAAGAATGTTTTCTATATCTTGCATCTTGTCACAGCACACGGAGTGTGCCTACTATCTGACCTGTGTGCCGAGGGGCATTTCTGTTTCAAGGGTTGCCAAAACTACGGAGTCACCGCTTCCTGCGAGAATCATGCCGTGCGACTCGACGTTGCGAATGGTGGCAGGTTCCAAATTCGCGACGACTATTACCTGTTTACCTACCAATGCTTCAGGTTTATAGTGTTCGGCAATTCCAGCGACCATCTGCCGTTTTTCAGTGCCAAGGTCTACCTGCAATTTGAGGAGTCGGTCAGCCCCTTCAATCGGTTCGGCACTGAGGATACGCGCCACCCGCAGATCCAATTTTTGGAAATCAGCAAAGGAAACAAGACCCGACGTTCCCTTTGCTTTCTTCTGTTTTGGTTGCGCGGCTTCTTTTCGCTGGGATTGTTTCTGTTTTTTGACATCGATACGAGGGAAAATAGGTTCTCCTTTACTGACTGTCAATCCTACAGGTAAACGTCCCCACTCTGCGACAGTATCAAATTCCGTTAAACCGATCTGTTTCTGAATCTTCTCAGCAGTGTCCGGAACAAAAGGTGAGATCAATACAGAAATGAACCGTAGTGCCTCTAAACTATTGTAAAGGATCGTGCCCATTCTCGGTTTCGTCTCAGGCTTCGCGAGCGCCCAGACTTGGGTCTGTTGGACATACCGATTGATGCGTCTGACAAATTCCCAGATGGTTTCCAACGCTGCGTCAAACGCGAACGCGCTTATGTGTTCGTCTAATTTGTCTACTGTCATCTGTGCCATCGCTGTGATTTCGTCATCAAATTCACCGGGGGTCGTGGGTCCGGGAATCCCTTCAAAGTTCTTGTTGACTAAACCGAGGACGCGATTGAGAAGGTTACCGAGATCGTTCGCGAGATCAGCGTTGTAACGTGCGTGCAAACGAGCGGGACGGTAATCGCCATCGTTCCCGAAACTAAATTCGCGTAGGAGGTAATAACGGAACGGATCAACCCCATAAGTTGCGATGTCGCCATCCATATCAATAAAAATCCCCCGCGTTTTACTCAACGCTTCTCCATCCTTTGTCAACCAGCCGTGCCCGACGATATGTGTGGGAAGGGGTAAGTTCGCAGCCATCAACATTGCGGGCCAAAGCAGGGCGTGAAAACGGGTGATGTCTTTTCCCATCATATGAACATCGGCAGGCCAAAAGGTACGGTACTGCTCACTATCGGTGTCATAACCGAGTGCTGTCATATAGTTACTTAAAGCCTCTATCCAGATATATATGATATGTTCCGGATCGAACGGGAATGGAATCCCCCATGACAAGGAAGCGCGGGAAATACTTACATCTTGTAATCCAGATTCCAGAAAGTTTAATAACTCATTACGGCGAGCTGCCGGATAGACGAAATCCGGATTTTCTTGGATATGTGCGAGTAAACAGTCTTGATACTTGGAGAGTCTAAAAAAATAATTCTCTTCTTCCAACCATTGCAGAGGCAGTTTATGAACAGGACAGATTTTTTCGTTTGTTAGTTCTTTCTCTGAAAAGAACTCCTCACATGAGAGACAGTAATATCCTTCGTACTTCCCTTTATAAACATCACCGTTGTCATAGAGTACATTAAGGAATTTTTGCGCGCCGCGCTTGTGTAAATCGCTGGTTGTACGGAAAAAGATGTCATGCGAGATGTTCAGGCGTTCCCACAGCTTAACGAACGTTGGCGCGATCTTATCGCAATAAGCTTGTGGTGAGAGCCCTTCCTCTTTCGCAGCGTTATAGACATTGGCAGCGTGTTCATCAACGCCAGTAAGAAAGCAGACCTCATCGCCTTTGAGGCGATGATAGCGCGCTAAGACATCGGAGGCGATAGTAGTATAGGCATTTCCTGCGTGTGGTTCACTGTTGGGATAGTAGATAGGGGTGGTGACGTAAAATGTGCTCATTGTGTTTCCTTTTTAAGGCTCTGATTTAGACTGTGTTTAATTTGTTAAAATTATACCATGAGAAAGCCTGCCTGTCAATCTGTCTTTCTCCGTTATGCTTTAGGAGATTCAGTTCCGATTTCCGGATGTTATAAGAATATCGTCCCTACAGGACTAAAAATAGGGGGGTAAATGTTGAAGCTTAGGAAGAGCTAATTGTGAGGATGGGGTGCGGTTAAAAACCACACCCGTATAGATTGGGTTTATGAGGACTATCTGTCAATCTCAAGTTCTCTTCGTTCTACAGTTCGTGATACCGTTTTGTAAAGGACGATCTGCCCATTACGAATTGCGTGGATTGCGACGCTTTTAATGGGATGGTGATCTTCATCGTACCCGGCAATAGCAGCCGCGCCTTGATAATCCGTAATATTAGTTAAAGCATCCCGAATTGCGTCAGGTTCCAGGGTTCCTGCATTTTCCATTGCGAGAGCCAATACCGACATCGCATCGTAGCCCCAGGCTGCAGGACCATCTGGAGGCATCATACGCACACAAACCGATTCCGCTAAAACGCTTTGAGTAATTTTAAACACATTACCTCTAAAGCTAAAGTAGCGTTTGTGTTTGTGTTGTCAAGGAGGGATTTGGTGTCAAAAACGGTTTGGATGGCTTGCTGTATGCGCAAGCGAGAATAGTAGGGAACAATGGCTCGGAGTTCCTCAAGGGAGTAAATATGCGTTATCAATTCGCTGGGCGCGCCTTGTTGCAAAAAGAGTAGGTCGCGATACCATGTGACTAACTCGCCTAAAGTTTCGGGATTATTTTTAAAGTTTTCGGCAAGTCTGAAAGCGGCTAATCGATCCGTCTCTCTAAGGATTTCCGGCACTTTCTCGGTGAGTGGATCACCTTTTTCAAACTGTGTGAGTGCTTTTCCGATTGATCCCCCCGTTGCAATTGCGAGTGCTGTTGCTTGCTTTGGCACTACTGAAAACCTATCCACTAAAATTTCTGCTAATTCTTCTGTCAGCATTGGGTGAAACTGGAGAATTTGGCATCGGGAACGTGTCGTCGGGAGCAGTGCTTGGGCGTTTGACGTGACTAAAATTAAAACGGATGCCGCGGGGGGTTCTTCCAGCGTCTTAAGTAAGCAGTTCTCTGCCTCTGGATTCATCCGATCCACATCCGTCAAAATGTAAATCTTCCGACTCGCTTCAAGGGGTGCATAGATAACTTGTCTTTGCAACTCTCGAATCTGTCCTATTTTCAGTAGACTGCCTTCAGGACGAATGAATTGTAGGTCAGGATGGTTCCCCGAATCTACCTTTCGACAGGCAAGGCATGTGCCACACACCGTTGGTGGTTGCGCATTTTGTTGGCAGAAGATTAATTGTGCAAAATGGCGAGCGACCGTCTCCTTTCCGACTCCCGCTGGTCCGACGAAAAGATACCCACCGGCAATACGTCCCGATGTTACAGTGCGCTGGAGTTGTTCAATAATCTGTTGATGTCCAATGATTGAATTCTGCACTTTTTCCAAATGTCCCTTTACTTTGATAGGTGTTCCTGATACTCGGTTAAAAGATCCGCATGGACAGCATCTGGAGACTGCGTCGCATCTATCAGTTTCACGCGGTGTGGCTCCGCTTTCGCAGCAGCGAGATACCCAGCGCGCACCTTGTGATGGGATTCCAAAGGTTCTCTGTCTAAACGATCGCGATGTGTTCTTCCCTGCTGTTGGCGTTGCAAACCGATCTCTGGCGGCAAATCTAAGACAAAGGTAAGATCGGGTTTCAAGCCACCTGTAGCGGTCTGATTTAATCGATGGATAAGTTCAAGGTCAATGCCACCGCGATACCCCTGGTACGCTACAGTAGCATCAATAAATCTGTCACAGATGACGATTTGGTTTGCCTCCAGTGCGGGACGTATAAGTTCATCTACGTGCTGTGCGCGTGCGGCAGCGATCAGTAGCAATTCTGTCACTGCCGTTATTCCGTCGGAAGTTAGAAAGAGATCCCTGATGCGTTCAGCGACTGGAGTGCCGCCGGGTTCACGGGTGAGCACGACATTCGGACCGAGAGCGTCTGCCAATCGTTGCACCTGCGTGGTTTTGCCCGCTCCCTCAACACCTTCAAATGTAATAAAGGTTCCGTGTTGTACCATTTTTTTCTTTTTTTAGAGAAAAAGCACCCACATCGGGCTTTCCCCGACTGCATAGGTGTCAATCGGTGCCAACCCTCCGCTTTCCCGATTGATGCGGTAGGTAGCGAGTTTACCTGACCCCTGGCCACCGACAAAGAGAAGGTTGCCGGTTGCGTCAATGTTGAAAACGCGCGGCGTGGGTTCGGTTAACCGATGCCCGACAACACTGAGTTTCCCGCTCTCTTCGTCGATTGCGAATTCTGCGATGCTGTCGTGACCTCGGTTGGAAACATAGAGAAATTTCCCCTGTGGATCAATGTGAATCTGGGCACAAGTATTATCCGACTCAAAATCCGAGGGAAGTGTAGACAAATCTTCCTGTAGATCTACTAAGGTTCCCGGTGCCTCTTCTGCCCGAAGGGTGTATGCGGAGACGCTCGACCCTTGTTCATTTGAGAAATAAAGGATCGGTTTGCTCGGATGAAAGCAGAAGTGCCGTGGTCCGATCGGGGCACCCGGATTGAGGTTTCCAACGGGGTTTTGTGTGAGTGCGCCTGTTCCTTCATCGAATTGAAACTGATAGATAGCATTTCGAGGCACGGTATGCGGCACAAAAGCAAATCGATTTGTGGCATCTGTTTCGATGCAGTGTGCGTGTATATCGGTCTCAACGGTCTGAAGCGGCTCACCTTGGACGGTCTTATCGTTGCCGATAGTATGCACAGTAACCTTACCAGCACCGTAGTAGGCGGAAAGCAGAAAATTCCCGGTTTTGTCTGTCGCAATATAACAGGTATCTGCATCTAATTGGACGGTCCGCAAGTGGGTGAGATGTTTCGTCTCCCCGTCAATACGGAAACTCGCGATTTCCCGACTGGATCGTAGCCCAGCATAGAGATAGTTGCCACACGGTGAGAGTGCTAACGGACCGGGGGAACCGCTGACACCGATATTTTCCCGAAATTCAATGCCACCGCTGGAGACATCCAGTGTATAAATGGCGATTCTGTTTTCGCCTGCTATGGAGAGATAGACATGAGTTTGCATGTTTTTAATTGATTACTCCTGGGCTGCCTTCTGTACGGGCTGGGTAACCCAGCCCCTGCACGTTTCAGGCAGGTTTCTGGTCAATTCGCGACTGCGATTGGGGATCCGTTCAATTGTTATAGGACTTTCGCAGTTTTGACCGTAGCATGCCCTATTAGTTGGGGATCCTGGAAAAACGCAGTTAGTCCTATTGCACAACCTAACAGGTTATGCTACAAAAGAGCACTATGCGTAAGTCCTAAGTAAAATTGCTTTTTGTATAGACGCGTCAATCGTCAATCCACTCATAGCGATTATTAAAGCAATCGTTAACCAGAAATATCTAAACATTATTTTCCTCCTTAAATTTAATCGCTTCTTGTCAACTTCAATAGCATTTGTTGTGGAGTGAGGATTGGAATATTGGTCCGCGGGAACCCCGCAAAATTACGTGTGACAATCAAATCCAGTTGCCTACTTATTGCACATGCAATTTGCAGATTGTCTTCAAAATCATTTCCATCTAGCGTCGTTGCCAAACGTAGTTCATCGATTCCAACCGGTATAACGGACAATTGGTCTAAACTGGAGTGTACCGCTTGCCATGCTTTTTCACGGCCTGCGTAGCGGCGGGTTATGTAAAAAATATCAGTTAGCGAAGTTGCCGTGACACAAGCGATGAATCGCCCGTCAAGTTTAGCTTGCCAGAGGACTGCAGCATCGGTGCTCCAGGGCGTGCGGTCAAGCAAAACATCCAAAATCACATTTGTATCTAACAGTGCGTGAATCATCCGTATTTTTTCATCCGCTCCTCTTCAAGAATTTTCTTGCAATCCTCATCAGTAGGCGGCGAGGCATCCGTTTTCGCAATACCGATCACTTCATCCAATGACATAGTTTGTGGGGGGGAGTGAATTCGCGAGGGGACCACGGTCTCTAAAATCCGACGCGCCAAGTCAATGCGCATTTCTGGGTCCCAAGTTCTCACGCGATTCCACACTTCAAATATCTCTTTCAAATTCGCGGATTTCATCAGTCTTCGGTGTTTCCTCCTCTACCCGAAGGTAGGAGGAAACACCGCCTCTTTTTTCTACTTCGGATTTAGGAAAATACCAGCGGCACCCATACCCCCGCCGACACACATCGTTACCATGCCGTATCGGTGATTTTGCCGCCGCATTTCGTTAATCAAACTTACCGTGAGTTTGGCACCTGTGCAACCGAGCGGATGTCCCAAGGCGACTGCACCACCATTGACGTTCACCTTTTCGGGTATTAATTGCGCCTCTTGAATCACAGCGAGGACTTGCACAGCAAATGCTTCATTTAACTCTATGACATCTATATCTGCTAAAGTTAACCCAGCAGACGCGAGTGCCTTTGGGATTGCAGGGACCGGTCCGATTCCCATGATTTCGGGAGAAACGCCTGCTGTAGCGTAACTGACGAAATAGGCTAACGGATTGTAACCTTCAGCTTCTGCGCGCGCCTCGGACATCAAAACAACGGCAGCACTACCATCGCTCATTTGGGAAGCATTACCGGCTGTTACAGTTCCATCTACATGAAAAACAGGTTTGAGAGATGCCAATGCTTCTGACGACGTATCTCGGCGCGGTCCTTCATCCGTATCAAAAACAGAGCAGGTAGTTTCGGACGTAGTATTTTCCGAATTGAGGTGCGTCTCTTCTATTATCAGCGGCACGATTTCTTCTTTGAATCTGCCTGCATCAATCGCTGCGATCGCCTTATGGTGGCTTTCATAGGCATAAGCGTCTTGTACACTGCGAGATATATCATACTTTCGCGCCAAGTTTTCAGCAGTCAATCCCATGCTGAGGTAGGCATCCGGGGCGTGGTCTATGAGTGTAGGGTTTGGCGAGAGATTGACCCCAAACGGCACCTGACTCATACTCTCCACACCACCAGCAACGACGACTTCGGCACGCCCGGATAGGATCTGCTCCGCACCCATCGCTATTGTCTCTAAACCAGATGCACAGAATCGGTTGATCGTCAAGGCAGGGACGGAAACAGGAAACCCAGCGCGTAAACTGGCGATACGGGCGACGTTGTAACCCTGCGGTCCCTCATGTGTCGCACATCCGATGATGACATCGTCTACGGCATCCAGATCAAACTGTGGAAGCCTCTCAATCACACCACGGAGGGCAGCCGCAGCGAGTTCATCTGGACGTGTATTTTTGAGTGTCCCTCTCCCCGCTTTTCCTACGGCTGTCCGTGCCGCAGATACGATAACCACGTTTGGTGTCGTTTCCATTATTTTTTACCCTTCTGGAGCGTTGCCTCTATCCTTGCATGGGTTTCCCGCTGTCCACAAAGGCTGAGGAATGTCTCGTACTCCAGGTCAAGCAGGTATTGTTCAGTGACGAATTGTGGAGCTGAAAGCATACCACCGCAGAGGACGGATGCCAATTTATTGCCGAGGTGCTGCGTATAAGCGTCGATCGTACCTGCCTGTCGAAGTAGGTGTGTTTGTAGGTTGAGCCGAGCAATTCCCTCCTCACCGAGTACAAATATCTGCGGCGGTTCGGGTGGACGATAATCTGCTTTGTGCAGTGAGAGCACAAGCCCTTTGGCATCTTCAAGATGTGTCTCTTGATTCGATGAGATAGCATCGGTGTGTCGAAGATAACCAAGCTCCTCTGCATCCGTCGCGTTCTGCGAAACTTTTGAGCCACAGAGCGTTTCAAAAACCTTATGAACATGCGGAAACAGATTTTGAATCGGGGTGGGTAAAGATTGTCCCTCCAGACATCGAAGTGCCATCTCCTTAGTGCCACCACCACCCGGAATTAGTCCGACGCGGAGTTCAACGAGACCGAGGTAACTCTCAGTAAAGGCTTGTACCGCATCAGCACCAAATGCAAGTTCACATCCGCCGCCGAGTGCCATACCTGCTGTTGCTGCGACGACCGGTTTCGATGACCTACGAAGTCTTGTGCAAACGGCTTGTAGTTTTCGGAGTGTCGTTGAAATTGCGTCCCAATTTTTGCTCTTGGCACGCTCCAACAGGAGAATAAGGTTGAGTCCTACCGAAAAATTCTTCGCTTCTGTGGCGACAATCAGACCTGTCCAATTGGTTTCTACCTCATCCAACGCGGCATCAAACATCTCCAGCATTCCGTCCCCAATGATGTTCAACTTGCTATGCAGTTCAAACCGGGCGATGCCATCACCGATGTCCATCAGACTGGCATCCGCATTGGAAATGATAGGTTTAGCGTCTGTTGTTTTTAACGTTGACATCTCGATAATTTACCTTATAGTAAAGCCTATAATTACTGATATACTCAAGTAGGCGGGGTTAGAAACCCCGCCCACAGGTTAGTGAATGTCCACTTATTTTTCTAATTCACGATAATGGAGTTCCCAAACCGCCTGATAACTGGACACTACGCATCGAAATGGTAGACGATTTCGTCGAACCTATCTGCTGCGAAGGTGAATAGAAAGACAAGGTTCTCCGTGCCGGTACAACGAAGCGAATGTTTCGCATTAGCGGGTATAAAGACGGATGCCCCAGAACTAAGTGATGCCTCGTTATCATCTATTGTCACATGCCCGCGACCACTGATGACATAATACGTCTCCTCGGGTTCGTGGTGATGGAGCGGGAGTAGGGTCCCCGGAGCCATCTCTGCTATTCCAGTGGTAAGTCGACCGCTGGGTCCGCGTTCACTCGATATGAGGATTTTCCAACGCACTGGACTCTTGGCAGCGAGGTCTGGATCGTCCCAGGTTTCCCAGTCAAGTTCCGCTTGGTTGAGGATAATGGGTTTTTGTTTACTCATAAAGGATATTCTAACAGATAGGGAAGATTTTACAACATTTTTTGGGCGAATCGGCTTATCTCCGGCGGTGTACCACTGCGATGTTGAAAATACACGAAGGCTTTATTCCACTTAATTTCCTCTTTTTGTTCTTGAAAGATATTCTACCTAACCGGTATGAATGGCGGTTCCTTCACTGTTGTTGGGTCGACAACAACACCCATAAATAACACTGTCTCTGTTTGGTTATCTCGAATCGCAAGAAAAAACGGTCTATTTACAATAAATGGAATAGGGGGTACAGAGTCCTCCGCTAAGACAGTGGCTACTTCTGCGTCGAAAAAAACAAAGCTCCCTGTGGAGGCTTCAGTGCCCTCTTCATTGACTTCAACGACTGCTCTATGCGTCAGATAACTAATAAACACCGGCACCGATGAGACAGTCATGCGACTGAAATTTGCGCGACCTTCGTCAAATGCGATACCCATGGCGAGCTGCTCTAATGCATTCTTCAACTCTACTGAATATTGCAGTTCGAATGTGGGCATGACGAGCGACACCTCCCTTTGGGAGAATTGCGACATCCAACGCTCCCAATTTTCAACATTCAAACGGTCTAAGAAGGTGTTGAGATCGGTGTCACGATTCGGCAAGAAAATATACATCCCCATTTGACCGTCGTCGTAAGGGAGACTGATGGCTTGAAAGTGTCCGTCTGCATAATATGGGTACCAGTCTGTTCTGTGCATCATCGGGGTCTGTTTTTTGTCACCGTTCGCGAGAAAGAAGGGTTCGTCCCGTGTCTCCGATGTGTCAAATTCTTCCTGCCAATTCCCCTTGAAATAAATCCCACTAATCAGGCACGTTATCGTTTGCGGATCGATTGCCGCAACAACACTTGGAATCGCTCCGTTGGTGTTGGTATTCACGCTATCGTTGATGGTTGAAACATTAGCAGGCTCCGTGAAATCGAGTGTTGCGATTTCTGTATCCAAGAATTGATTATTTCGATTCAAAAAACCGGGATCGAATTCAATATCTTCGGCAGCCCAAAGCGCGTTTGCGATCTCCAGTGTCACCTTTGAATCAGGTGCTTGAAGTGCCCTTTGCAAATATACATAGTTGGCATTGATCGACTCGGGATCTAATGCTTGCAGTTGTAGAGCATTTACTATCGCCTGTTCAGTTTCGCCTGCTGCTCCGTTGCGTGCCATCGCTAACGCAACAGAGAGACTGAAGGGCGAGATGAGTGTATTGTTAGGCTGCTGGGTCTGTCGGAGTTCGTTGAGCAACTTAAATCCGAACATCGTATTGGCTCTAACGAGATTCGGCTCCACAGCGTCGAGCTCGTCTCGGTTGTTATCAATCATGCCAAGGTCAAACCTATCACAACCGGCGGACATGAGTAAAATCAGGCCCATCAGGCCGAAGGAGAGCGTGGTAACTATCTGTTTTCTATTCATCAGTTTTCCCTAATTTCCCTTTCTTCTTGGTTGCCCCTACAAGAGAGACAACGCATGAATCAGTAAGTTTTGTGTTGGGTGGTAAACGGGTTTCTATCCCGTCACAGCACCTTCAGAGGCAGAAGAGACCGAGTTTGCATATTTCGCCATGACACCGCGGGCATAGCGCGGCTCTGGTGGAGTCCACTGCTCAAAGCGTGCCTGGATTTCAGCGTCGGAGAGTTGAACGTCAAGTCGTCGTTCCTTTGCATCAATCACGATTTCGTCCCCTTCTTCGAGGATAGCGATGGGACCGCCTTTTGCGGCTTCAGGGGCGACATGGCAGATCATGAAACCGTGTGTCGCACCAGAGAATCTACCGTCGGTTAAGAGAGCGACATCTTCACTCAAGCCTGCCCCTACAAGGGCTGCCGTTACGCCTAACATCTCACGCATACCGGGACCACCGGTAGGTCCCTCATAGCGGATAACGACGACATCCCCGGGCTGGATCTGTCCACCTTTGATGGCGGCAAAAGTGTCTTCTTCACGGTCAAAAATACGGGCGGGACCGCGATGGAGCGTTTTATCCTGACCGGCTAATTTGATAACACACCCATCTGGCGCAAGGTTACCTCTCAAAATGGCAAAGCCGCCAGTCGGTTTGAGTGGTGCATTGACAGGTCTGACCACTTGCTGTCCCTCAGTTTCGGTGGCTGCGCCTGCCTCTTCACCAATGGATTTCCCCGTGACAGTGAGTTCGTCAGCGTGGAGCAAGCCTGCCTCTGTCAAGCGTTTCGCCAAGAACGGAATGCCACCCGCCTCATAAAGATCGGTCGCGACAAACTGCCCGCCGGGCTTCAGGTCTGCCAATACGGGTGTTTTTTGACTAATGGCGTGAAAATCCTCAAGTGTCAACGGAATCTGTGCCTCGTGCGCGATGGCGAGTAGATGGAGAACACCGTTGGTAGAGCCACCGGTCGCGGCGACAGAGGTAATCGCATTCTCAAGCGACTTGCGGGTGATAATTTGACTCGGTCTCCGATCAGCGGCGAGCATGTCCATAACGAGTTGTCCAGTTCTGTATGCTTCTTGGTCCTTGTCCCCTGCGACAGCTGGGACACTCCCACTTCCCATCGGAGCAATGCCTAACATTTCAACGGCTGTTGCCATCGTATTGGCAGTAAATTGACCTCCGCATGCACCGGGACCGGGACACCCTTTACGAATCAAATCATCCAGTTCTTCGACGGTTATTGTACCCTCTGCATGCTGCCCGACCGCTTCAAATACGTCTTGGATGGTGACATCTCGTCCCTGAAATTTGCCCGGCATGATTGATCCACCATAGAGGGTGAGCGATGGAATATCTAACCGTGCGAGTGCCATGACAGTGCCGGGGACGGTCTTATCGCATCCACAGAGGGCAACGACAGCATCAAACATGTTACCGATGGAAACTAACTCGATTGAGTCGGCGATGATTTCCCGACTGATAAGCGAAGTTTTCATGCCCTCGGTGCCCATGGTGATGCCGTCAGAGATGCTGACGGTATTGAATTCAAGCGGTGTCCCACCTGCCTCGCGGATACCTTCTTTGACCTTAGCAGCAAGCCGTCTCAGGTGAAAGTTACAAGGACCTATTTCGATCCAAGTATTGGCAACCCCGATAATCGGTTTGTCAAGATCTTCGGGTGATAACCCACCATCGCCGAACATGAGCATAGTGCGTGCGGCGGCGCGGTCGGGTCCGTCGGTAATCGCATAACTTCGGGGTTTCAGCTTATTGGACATCTGTCTGTGTTCTCCTACAAATTGATAAACGAGCAGAAGGCAGCCGCAAGGTAAATTGATTTCCCTACAACGCCGAAATTTAGAATTGGCAACTACATTGCAAATTCGTAGACGAGTTCTCCATCCGGAGCATCTTTGAGTCGTAAAATGATGGTGCCCGCTGCTTGTCGATAAGCCTTCTGATACATTGTCTTGATCGGCGTAAGATCGAAGTGATAATCCTCAGTCAACCACGCCCTGCACAAGTCGTTGTTTGCGTCGTGGGCAAGGGTCATGCGTAATTGTACTGGAAATGACTCAAGAAACGAGTCCGAGGCAATAAGGGTGAGTTGATGGGTTTCACATCCACCGCCATAGGATACGTTGATGGTCAGTGTATCGTCTGTTATTCTGGCACCGTTCAGGACATATCTATCGGCTCCGAATTTCTCGGTACTACCGCTAATGACAACACTTTCCGATCCCGGTTTTTTGCCTGTTTCACCATCAATAGCAGAAGCGGGTGAGGTCGCATCGTCGGATTTCGTTACAATCTCGTTTAGTGCCTTTTCACACCCCATCGCGAAGAAGATGAGAATCACCAAGGTGAATCCGATGGAGTTTTTTAACTTCACATTTACGTTCCTTTTCGATAGCGTTCACAAAGCGAGCCTACAAAAGTCAATTGGTGCACAAAGTCTATTGACATTCACTTGGTGTCGCGCCAGTATGATTATATGCCCAACCAACTGCTAAACACGCCGCCATATTTCGCAATGAGACCGGCGAACACGACAGAAACCATGGACATCAACTTAATCAAAATGTTAAGCGACGGACCGGAAGTGTCCTTGAATGGATCTCCGACAGTATCACCAACAACGGTGGCTTTATGCGGTTCTGAGCCTTTTTCACCGTATTCGTCTTTGTGTTTGCCTTCCTCAATGAACTTCTTGGCATTATCCCACGCGCCACCAGCGTTAGCCATCATAATTGCGAGCACGAAACCGGTCGCTAAGCCACCTGCCAGCAAACCTAATACACCCGCAACATCAAAAATCAAACCGACTGCGACGGGTACAACAATAGCGATAAGTGATGGAAAGATCATCTCGCGTTGTGCACCAACCGTTGAGATTTCAACACATCGCGCGTAATCTGGTTTCTCTTCGCCTGTCATAATACCGGGTTTCTCTCGAAATTGGCGGCGGACCTCCTCTACCATAGCCCCCGCGGCACGTCCAACTGCTTTCATCGTCAACGCACAGAAGTAGAACGCCATCACTGCCCCGATGAACAATCCGATGAGGACTTTTGGGTTCATCAGGGTAACATCGTAGTAATCCATAAATTGACTGACCGAAACTTTGAGTGTATCAATACTACCCTCACCGGGTATGACGAGTGTGTCCTTGTGTGCTAAGTGGATTAATCCGTACCGAATTTCTTCCAAATAGGCAGCCAAAAGAGCGAGGGCTGTCAGTGCTGCCGATCCGATAGCAAACCCTTTGCCGGTTGCGGCTGTTGTGTTGCCGAGTGCATCTAACTGATCGGTCCTTTCTCGGACACTTTTATCAAGTTTTGCCATTTCGGCGTTTCCACCCGCGTTGTCTGCGATGGGTCCGTATGCATCTGTGGCGAGAGTAATACCAAGCGTCGCCAGCATACCGACAGCGGCAATGCCGACTCCATAAAGCCCCATCAGCGGCTCGGCTGCCCCGCCGGGGAGGTAGTAACTAATGGCAACTGCAACGACAATGGTTATGACCGGAATTGCCGTTGATTCCATGCCGACAGCAATGCCTTCAATAATGACTGTTGCGGGTCCGGTTTGCGCCTGCTTCGCGATGGCACGGGTCGGCGCATAATCGTGAGAGGTAAAGACCTCAGTGACCTTCCCAATAATCAAACCTGCCACAAGCCCGGCGATAATTGCCCCCCAAATCTGCCACATGTTAGGAAGTCCCAAATAGACAAGGACAGGGAGTGAGACAATCGCGATACCTACAGCACTTCCGTTGATGCCGAAGTTCAGGGAACCCATCAACTGTTTCATTGTCGCGCCTTCTTTTGTCCGCACCATATAGATACCTAAAATGGAAAGAATGACACCGATACCAGCGATAATCATAGGTGCTGAAAGATATTTAAGCTGGAGGGCAAGATCATTGTGATCTCTGGCAGCAATAGCTGCGACACCGAGGGCAGCCGTTGCGAGGATTGACCCTGCATAGGATTCGTAAAGATCCGCTCCCATGCCTGCGACATCGCCGACGTTATCACCGACATTATCTGCGATGACTGCAGGGTTACGCGGGTCATCCTCTGAAAGTCCGGCTTCAACTTTTCCAACCAGATCCGCGCCAACATCCGCCGCTTTGGTATAGATACCACCCCCCACACGAGCGAAGAGTGCCTGCGTTGAGGCACCCATGCCGAAACTAAGCATAATCACAGTAATCTGTGGAAGTGGGTTTACTTCTAAAAATCCGGGCAATATCTTGGGAAAAAGGTAATAAAGGATGAGAAACCATCCGGTAATATCAAGGAGTGCGAATCCGACAACTATCAATCCCATGACTGCACCGGCACGGAACGCGACCTTCAAGCCTGCATTGAGGCCTTGCATAGCGGCACTTGTAGTGCGAGCGGAGGCGTTGGTTGCCGTCTTCATACCGAGGAAACCGCAGAGTCCTGAGAAAAAGCCCCCTGTGAGAAAGGCAAACGGGACAACTCTGTTTTGGGCATTAAGGACGAAAGCCATGAATATAAAGATGAGACAGAGCACGGCAAAAACGATGCCCACCACTTTGTACTGTTGCCTGAGATATGCCATCGCGCCTTCACGCACGGATTGTGCGATGTCGCGCATTGTTTCGTTGCCCTCGTCCTGCTTCATCACACCGCGGTAGAAGTGGTACGCAAAACCTAAAGCGATGAGGGCACCAACCGGGGCAATCCACCACACCGGCGGCACAGTCGGAGCGGAGTCTGTTTGGGCAAAAGCCACGGTGGCTAAATTTAGAACGGGCAGAGATATCAGAAATGTCTTCCAATTTAGCCACCGTCGCTTGCAAGCAATATCACGCATTAAAAACCTCTCTTTTTTTTATTTTTTTAACGATTGGGTTTCTGCTCGGTTTTGTCGAATCTGTCCACAGTAACAGGTGGGGACCTCTGTCCAAAACCGGTTTTTGTTACATTTTATACCGTTATCTGAGTCAATTACGTTATTTTAACGATTGGCACTATATCACAGTCCCAACAAGAAATGATTTCCTATTGGCTATCGAGAACCGAAAAACATTCCAACGCCTGACCGACGAGATAGAGCGAACCTGTAACACAGATTAAATCTGTCGGTGATGCGTCGGATAACGCCTTTGTGATTGCTTCTTCCGGCGTTGGACACGCGGTAATTTTCCTACACATCTTCTCCCAAGCACTTTGTAACTCCTCAGCGGGCATCACACGCGGATTGTTAAGAACTTGTGTAGCAATCACGAAATCTGCTGTTTGTGAAATAACATTGCCAATTGCTGTAAGATTCTTATCTTTCATTAAACTAACGATAAAAATCACCCGACTGTAACGAAAACTCTGACGGAGAGTGCAGCAGAGTACCTCCATTGAGGCAGAGGAGTGCGCGCCATCAAGGACAACGATTGGCGAGGACCTAATTCGTTGGATCCGACCGTGCCACTGCACGTTCTTAAATCCGGCATAAACACTAACTTTCGGAACTATGTATCCTTCTTGTTTCAGGCACTCAATCGCTGCAACAGCAGTTGTCGCGTTTATAAACTGATGGTGTCCAAGGAGCGGCATAGTGAGCTGCGGATAACTCTCCGAATCCGTTTCCACGTCAAATCGCTGTGCTATAGGTAAACCATCGACATTTTGAATGAGACGCGGGTCTGATACACACGAGTCTTGTCCTGCCCCTCGAGAGATTGGCTTGCAAGCTGCGTCAAGGACTTTGAGTTCAACAATCGGTGCCTTGCGCTCGCTCGCCACTTTCTCAAACACTGCTCGCGCTTCCGGGTGCTGTGGTGCAAGTGCCACGGGACATTCCTGTTTAATGATTTCGGCTTTCTCGCCCGCTATTTCGGTATATGTTTCCCCCAATATCGCGGTATGTTCTAAGCCGATCGGTGTAATAACAGTCACGACTGGTGTAACAACGTTCGTCGCATCGAGCCTACCACCCAAGCCGACCTCGATAACAGCAAAGTCTGTTCCGTTGTCGGCAAAATAGAAAAAAGCAAGCGCGGTGTATATTTCAAAAAATGAGACACGTCCGAACTCAGAAGCGGAAACAGCCTCAATTGCCGGCTTGAGTTTCTCAACATAAATAGCAACATCTGCTTCTGAGATTAAATCTCCATCAATACGACACCGTTCTCGCGGTGTAATGAGATGCGGAGATGTAAACAAACCGGTTTTATAGCCGGCATGCGTAAGCACCGATGCTATAAGGGCAGCAGTGGAGCCTTTCCCTTTGCTCCCTGCGATATGGACAACCTGCAGTCTATCGTGTGGATTACCGAGCAGCTCCAGCAATAAGGAGATCCTGTCCAAATTATAGAGCCGCGCCTGCCGTGAAAAATCAGGACTTCTTTCATAGTCAATAAACCCTTCAATATAGGCGAGTGCCGCTTTGTAATCCAATTTTTCGCTGCTGCTCCCGTTCAGACACACGATGTCCGCTTACGAATTTAGGTATTCATAAATTGGGAATTGCGTACAGAGTTCCTTAACTTTCCCTCGGATTTGCCGTTTGATAGAGGCTTTCTGCCTATTTTCAAGCGTTTCTGCGATGAAATCGGCGACGAGGACCATCTCATCCTCTGTCATCCCGCGCGTCGTAATCATCGGTGTCCCGAGGCGTAGACCACTTGTCGTTCTCGGTTTCCGCTTGTCGAAAGGAATGGTATTTTTATTTACAATAATTCCGGCATCTTCCAAATGATCGGCGGCTTGTCGTCCACTAAGTTTCTCATATTTGGAGGTGATATCTATCAGCATCAGATGATTGTCGGTGCCACCGCTCACCAATCGGAAACCGTTTTCAATTAATCGTGCAGCGAGTGCCTTAGCATTTTTAACAATCTGTGCCTGATATGTCTTAAAAGCGGGTTCACTTGCCTCCTTGAACGCAACAGCTCTGGCAGCGATTGTATGAAGGAAGGGACCACCTTGTAAGCCCGGAAACACGGCGCGGTCAATCTTGTCTGCATATTCGGCTCTACACATAATCATCGCACCGCGGGGACCCCGTAAGGTCTTGTGTGTTGTCGTCGTTATCACATCACTGTACGGAACAGGATCCGGGTGTGCACCACCGGCGATAAGCCCGGCAATATGGGCTATATCTGCGAGCAGATAGGCACCTACGGAATCAGCAACCTGTCGCCATGCGGCAAAGTCGAAGTGCCGAGGATAGGCTGTCGCGCCGACAACGATGAGTCTCGGACGATGCTCCGCGGCGAGGCGTGCGATCCCTTCCATGTCGATTCGCTCAGTTTCGGCATTCACCCCGTATGTAACGATATTATAATAACGTCCAGAAAAGTTGACAGCATCGCCGTGGCTGAGATGCCCACCGTGGCTGAGAGACATGGATAAAATAGTGTCCCCAGGCTCAAGCAACGCATGGTAAACTGCCATATTGGCTTGGCTGCCAGCGTGAGGTTGGACGTTGACATGTTCAACGCCGAAGAGTGCTTTCGCGCGTTCAATCGCGAGCGATTCAACAGCGTCCATAAACTGGCATCCGTTATAGTAACGCTCACCCGGATAGCCCTCGGCGTATTTATTGGCGAGAATGCTGCTCTGGATTTCCATAACGGCACGACTGGCGTAGTTCTCGGATGGGATCAGCATGAGAGAATCTTGCTGACGTTTCAGGTCTTTGGCGGTGATTTCAACAATCTGTGGGTCGACTTCACCTAACTTGAAAGCAATTCTCGGATTGCGAGACTTTGACGTGTTCATTTTCCTTCACCGCTTACAATATAAATAAAATAAAATGGTGTTGTACTGTAGAAGTATAATTTTAACACAGTTTTACCGCAAATTCAAATTTTTCTAACTTTCGTAGCGTTTGAGAAAAACTGATTCTTTGTAGTCTTCAAGCATCCGCTTTTCATTAGAACCTGATGTAATTTCGTTTCACGAAAAGTTTCACGAAAAGATATAAAAGTTGGGAGATGTACGCTTCATCTTTTTATTTTTTGTTGCAAACCGATTCGATTTTCTTCAGGAAATACGAAGGTTATAAAAATTCGGTAAAGTTATTTATGGTAAAACCTACAATTATCTATACGAAGCGGAGGACGAGGTGTTTTGCTTAAGTGTTTCCCGAGGAGACCTCACCAGCAATGGGCGTTTATGGACACCTACAACAGATGCCCTTCCACCCGTCTACATACTTTGATAATTCTATAGTTTTCAGCATTCTGTCTTCTTCAAACCGCAGAAGGGCTATCAGGCAGACCGTATTTCAGTTGCACACGCTTCAAGGGTATAGTCGGTTTTGGAATCCCAATCCTTTAGGTTTGGGAGGAAAAACCGCTCTTGTATGTTTTGCCAAAGCGTTATTTGAAAAATGAACTTGATTTTTGTCTGAAATTGTCGTATAATTAAAGTATCAGGTTGGCAAGCATAATGAGCGTTACCCCTTGGTGGCGTGCTTGCCTCCCACTCATTAGGGGATAAACACCTGATACCTGATATACCATGAATCTCACATATAAATATCGGTTATCTCCGACGCAAGCAGAAGCACAAACTTTTTTGATGTGGTTTGACCATCTTTGCGATCTTCAGAATTCAGCACGTTTCAACCGTGTCCGTGCTTACGAAGAAGAAGGTGTCTTTGTCTCTCGCAAGGAGCAGCAGAAGTTGTTGACCCAAGCGCGTCGTAAATATGCCGACTATCGCGAAGTGCCCCAAGACTTTCAGAATCATATTTTAGCCCGCGTGGATAAAGCATTTGGTAACTTCCGTAGACGATGTAAGAACGGAGACGCGAAAAAAGGGAGTCATCGCTGGCAGAAAGCCGTGCATGCAACGGCACTACACCAGGAACGGACAACCCACAAACGCAAAGACTTTATCGGCAAACTCGTTTACAAACTCTATCATCACCTGAAAAACAATGTCCTTGTCGCTGAAGATTTGGGCATATCCAATATGGTTCAGAACACACACCTCAGCAAGAGCATCAGCGATGCGTCTTGGGGCAAATTCTTTAAGTGGTGTGCAGACATAGCCGAAAGAGACGGTTTGCACTTCCATCAAGTGAATCCCAAAGATACCTCGCAAACCTGTTCCTGTTGTGGTTTAAAGTCGCCAAAGAAACTTTCGCTGGCGATACGGACCTTTAACTGCGGTTATTGTGGATTCTCTCTTGACCGGGATCAGAACGCTGCGCTAAATATACTTATTAGGGCTGCTACGGCCCTTCGTGGAGAGCGGTGGGTTGCCACCCTCTGTGAAACGAGAAACAAGAACGAAGCAGAAAACTTGGACTTGCAGAAAGCAACACAGCTAACACTGTTTAGTGCTATCGCAGGTTTCCCAAGTCTTTAGGCTTGGGTAGTTGACTAATATGCTAACTTAATAGATAATGAAATGTCTCAATGGTTTTCCCATAGCCTCAATCCCTAATCTAAGGTCTTAACGAAAGGGTCGATGTGTATCTCTGGAATAGACTTTTCTATAATAAATTTTCGCTTGCGAACTGTGCCAAAAAGTTCTTAGTCCTACTTGTACTCCTCCTTGTGTGGGGATGCGATTCACAACAGAAAAAGCAGACGCAGCAACCGACAGCACAGCAGCCAGCAGCCCCTGAAGCAACAGAACCTGTCCCGCCTCCTCGTGCTGAAGATTGGCACATGTTCATGCACAATCTTGGCTTTTCTGGGGTGAGTCCTGACAAAAGCGTTACACCACCGTTGGAACTGCTGTGGAAATTCAAAACCGGTGGACCGCTCCATGCTTCACCAGTGATTGCGAATGGGATTTTGTATATCGGATCGACCGATGGCAAGTTGTATGCACTGGATGCGAAGCAGTGGGGTATCAGGTGGGTTTTTGATGCCGGGGACGCTATCCGTTACTCTGCGACGGTCCTGGCAGATAGCGTCTACTTTAGCGCGAGGAACAACAAAGTTTACGCGTTAGATGCAAAAACAGGTGAAAAACTGTGGGAGTTCAAATCGAAAAGTTGGATGGACGCGCCGCCGATTGTTTTGGACAATAGGGTTTACATCGGTGCGTTTCCTTCAAAAATCTATCTGCTGAATGCGCGGACAGGCACTCTTGAAGCAATGCGTGAGCGGAAAATTCGCATCCACGGTATTGAATATGGATGTGCTAATGGGGTGTTCCGTCCTATCTTTCCAGAACACAACGCCGACTTGTGGCGAGGTTACACAGGTGGAAGCGAGAGTTATCCTGTGACGGCGAATGGCATCGTCTATATCGGTGCCCGTGATGGACAACTCCACGCGTTTGATGTAGCATCCAAGACTGAAACTTGGACATATCAACTCGGTGGTTTTGTGGACGCTGCCCCTGCAATCTCCGATGGCGTTCTCTATGCTGCATCTGGTGATGGCAACGTCTACGCCTTTACAAACGCAAGCGAGGTTGCAAACCTCGCCAGCAGGAATCGCGCGACGGAGACTCGACGACAAGGGACTGTGGCACATGACGCGGCACCGGTTTATACAAGAAAGGACGGGGGTACAACCGCCATCAGCGAAGGGACATCCGTGTTGTTACAACTCAACGATGGAGTGCATTTGCCGATTGTACGAGTTTCGGACGGATGGTATGAAGTTGAACTCCCCAACGGTGTACAAGGGTGGATGAACAAGTTCGCCTTCGGTGAGTTCAAAGAGATAGACGGTATCATGTTCAATACGGCTTTCTGTCGTAAGGAAGATCACTCGATTACGGATCCGTATAGGGTGCAATTAATTGAAGGTGCTGAGTTTCCGCGCTGGAGTCCGGACGGGGAGCTCATCGCATTTTTAAAGAGAGAAGATTTGGGTGGCAGATATTGGCGTGCAAATGAACTGTGGATTATGGATCGGAAGGGGGAACGGGCACGAAAGTTCTACACCGGAGACTTTTACAATCCGCATGTCTCTTGGTCGCTTGACAGTAGGCTTGTTGCTTTTGAAGTTGACGAAAAGGGTGAACGCTTTATTTACACAGTCGATTGGAAATTCGGACGGATCAAACAGTTAGTTCGTGGAGATGGACCTGCCTTTTCACCGACATCGAACCGTTTGGTGTTCAGAAGACGCGCCTTTTCTCAAACTGGGAGACTGGACATCGTCTACCGAATCAATAGTGATGGTAGCGGTTTAGGTGCTATTGCCCGTGTACCAATTGAACGCCGGCAGCGTACCTATACCTATCTGTCTGCACCATCTTGGGCACCTGATGGCACCCGTGTTGCTTTCGGTGTAAACAATTCAAAATATGTTGGCATCCGCATCCAAGACATAGAAGGGCAGCACATAAAAGGGATCCTGACGCAGCATCAACAGGTTCATCAAGTGAACTGGTCGGCAGATGGAACCCAGCTGGCTTATGTCTTGTCCGGCAGTAACCGTCCGGGGCAGCTGCTCGATAAGCAGCTGCACGTATCAGAGACGGTGTCCACTTTGACGCAGAGTCAGATTTTGAAACACACCTCACCCGCATGGTCGCCAACAGGTAAACAGTTAGCATATATGGAACGTGAAGACTGTGCGGGCATCCGCTGGAAGGTCTGGGTTTATGACCTTGAGAGCGGTAAGAAATTTCCTATTGCTCGCATTCCGATGAAGCTGACATCGGTCGTCTGGATGCCAGACGGTAAGCATCTCTGCCTGTGGCAGACCTCGGATTATTTGCGCGATAATGCTTATAAACCGGCGTTAACGAAAGGTTGGATTGTGCCTATTGATATTCCTTAGAACGCCGCCTCAAATAAAGTCACCATATCCTCTTCTGTACACACCCTCGGATTGAATTTGTGACAATGATCGAGCATGGCATCCGCTCCGAGTTTTGGAATCTTTCCCCGGTCTAAACCAGCATCTCCGAGACCCGCGGGCATATTCAACTCCGTGTTGTACGCCCTGATTTTATCAATAGCAGCATGCCCTGCCTCGTCGATATCCATGTTACTGGTATCTATGCCTAAGGCACGCGCGATTTCCGCGTATTTCTCGCTCGCATGAGAAAAGTTGAATTCCATGACAGGAGGGAGGAGAATAGCGTTCGCTACACCATGCGGAATGGGGGCATCTGTAGAGAGTTGGTGCGCCAGCGAATGGACCGCACCGAGCCCCTTCTGGAACGAAAATGCCGCCATGCATGATCCGAGAAGCATTTCCCCTCGTGCAGTTACATCTTCCCCATTGTGATAAACCTGTTGGATATTCGCACTCAACATTCTGAGTGCCTGCAATGCAACCCCCTCGGCAATAGGGTGGTACTTCGTCGCCGCATACGCCTCGATACCGTGTGTAATCGCATCCATACCGGTCGCGGCAGTAAGGGCAGGTGGCATGCCGAGGGTTATTCCCGGATCAAGGAGTGCTATGTTCGCCATGTTGAAGGGCGTAACGATTGCACGCTTCCGCCATCGATCGGTTGTCTGTAGGGATGTATCCGTAATGATTGAGCCTTGTGACACCTCACTGCCCGTGCCGGCAGTCGTTGGTACACATATTAGCGGTGGCATATCGCCTCGGATTCGCTCGACTCCACCAACATCAGCGTAATATGGAGCGAGGTGTTTTTGCTTGGGTGTTCCCTCGCCAGCGGGTGGTTCATGGGTCGTCAAGAGACGGATGGCTTTGGCGGCATCCATCACACTTCCGCCCCCGACAGCGATGACGACATCACACGCCTCAGCTTTGTAAACTTCTATACCGTGTGTAACACTGATGTCCGTGGGATTCGGTTCGATATCCGAATACGTAGCGGACGATAACCCGCTTGCCTCCAAGGCATCTGCCGCTTTCGCGAGGATACCCGCATTGATGACACCGGCATCGCTCACTAAGAACGGTTTTTTGCCATCAAATGCCTTGACATGTTCGCCTAAGTTTTGGATTGCACCGTCGCCAAATTCAATTTGTGGGGGTAAAAAATAGTTTAACATCTGTTGTCAGTTCCTATAATTTGTCTCGTATTACCTCAACCAAAGCATCTAAGTTCGTATGTCTGAAGAATTCGGCTAAGCGTTTCTGTCTAAGTTCTTTCGGCAACAATATGAATGTCGGAAAACGCTCCTCTGCGAGTCCAAAGACCTTCCTGTACGCCCTACTTGTCGCGTATCCTATTTTAAGCGTATAACTATCGCTATATTTCTGTAGGTAGTCGACCAGACGCGTTGCACACTGTTCAATTTGGGCGGTGTTCTTATGAGAGAGCTGAAAATCGTAGCGGGTGACAGCGTCCTCTGTCTCAAATTCTTCAGGAACGGGACCGTAAAGTCCAGAGAGCGTTATTGTGTGAATACGCTCCTGTCTTTCCCCAAAAGCAGTTTGAAGTCTGTTTGCGATCATCGTGTGTGTACGAGACAGTGAGTAAGGTTTCTTTCCAGCACACGGAATCACAAGGAGAATTTCTTTTCCATCTGGCGGTTTATAATCACAAGGGACTCGAAAATCATCAGGAGTATATGCCAGTGAGATCGTTTGAGGCTCTCTATCTCCTTGGACAGTTTGGATCTTGTTCTCAGGTTTTCTTCCGTAATCAGATGGAAAGAGTTCTAACTGATTCAGGTTCTGCCGCGTGTGCTTCGCTTTCATAGGTGTGGGCATCTGAGTTAACGTTCGAGCCAATCGGGCTGCAAGCGTCCTGTCGTTTTCGGAAAGCCATGCTGTTGCCCGCCGTAAACCGCGGAAGTTCTGGTATTTAGCAAGGTGTCGGACTAAACCTTCAAGCGCATCGTCTGCTGCAATTGCGGTGCGCATCTCATCGAGAATATCGGCTTCTGTCTGGAAGTTATGAAGCCCAATAGCGGCATAGTACTCGCTCTTAAACTTACCTGTTGAGGTGGCTCTATAACTCTGTTTATCCATAAACGCCTGCTGAATTTCCTGAAGTGGGTATGCTTCGCAGATGTAACAGTTGCAGTCTGTCTCATCCATCTCCATAATTCTGAGTTTCTTCTGGGTGTGCGGTTGTGAATATGTGAGACTCCGAGACGTATGTATGTAGCCGGAACTGTCAAACGTGTCAACACCGATATAAGCGAGGAGTGGCGTGAGAACACCTGAAACACCGAATGCGTGAATAGGGGTCGTATCCCGCTGATCGTCTGGGATTGCTTGGACGACACCGTTAACCAGTTCCATCACTTCCGAATCGTCTTTACCACGTAAAGGCACAAGTGATCCGACGGCCAACCCGAATGAGGGTAATGTGCCATCTATTTGGGCAAAGAGTTGCCTCACATAATCCGAGATGTCCTCTCCAGATTGCCCGTGACAGCAGGTGTAAAGATAAGGCACCGTCCGCATCTCGCTCGTGTTTGTTGCCAAGCGTTCTGCCACCCGGACCGCGTTTGCGCGACTCTGTTTCATCCGTGCTTCAGCTTCAGGACGCGCCAAGTTGGGTGGGAGCGGGTAGTCCAAAGAGGCGACTATATCGCCTTCAAAGCCTAATTGGAGATTGAGAATGTCCTCTGCCTCTGTTTCCTTGTGAATTCCAAATTCTTGCAGATCCATACCGGTGTTGTAGAGGAGTTTGAAGCCACCGGAATCTAAGAAGAGAGTACCTTCATACACACCATTCTGTTCACGATAATGCTCGCGCATCGACTTTCCACGCCAATTTTCAAGATAGCGTCCAGTGAGTGGGAAATCGAGAAAATGTAAGATCTGAGACAGCATAGGTGTCTGGCGCTGCATCAGAATCTTTAGAATATATTTCCAAACACCCCCCCCACGCGTACTCGTCCCCGTCAGAAAGTTAATGACAGGATATAGCACTGGCGTTTCAAGCTTTCTATTGTTGGTACTCAGCCTGAGTTCACCTATCCGTCCATGAGGGGTTGAGACGACAGTATGGTAGGTGGGTATGGAGAGTTCGGTCTGGGAGTGCCTTGGCATACTTTTCAGCGTAACCTTCAGGTTTTCAAAATCCCCTATAAAAGATTTACAACTATCCCAATAAAAGGAACGCGAGGCAGCAAAACCCCGCGCTCTAATTCATAACAGTGTTCAAAAACTACTTTACGGATTTAAGATGTCCCCAAGTCGTCGCGAGTTTGCTCTTCGCATCAACTGGTAGCGAGGGACCATCAGGTCCGTAAACAACAACATCGTCATACTTCGCAACCGTCCTCCAGGTTGCCAAGCCAATTCGCCCGACACCGCCCTCGGTATCATCGTCCACCTCTGCGACTTCTTCATCGTTGAGAATGACTGTGTAACTATCGGGCGTATTGACAATCTTGATGTTATACCAATCCTTCTCATCAATGGTGTGAGCACTATTCGCACCGGCTTTGCCACCCCACGATTCAACCTGTGAGCGTGAGTTTCCCCAGCCGCCAAGGTTCCACCAGTACTCCAATGAAGGTTTGAGTTTCTCCATACGTGGCGGAGGGTCTTCAAGAGCTTGCCCGCGGGCTTGCATCAATCCTTGGCACCGAAACATAATCAGGAACCCCTCGGCACCACTGACTTTGCTCCCTCGGACCTCAAAGGTGTAATCGCTCCAGTCGTCCTCCCAGAATTCATCAGCGACGACACTCATGCAGTTAGGGGTATTTTGGAGCTGGTGGTATTCATCGTCCTTGAGCTCCCATTCCCCGAAGAGGGCGACCCATTTTTTTTCAGATTCTTTCGGATCATCGAAATTATCCTCAAAATAGGTTTGCGACATCGCAAGCGCAGCGATGCCAAACGTAATTATACAAATAGCAATGAACAGGTTACGGCTGTTCATAATAAAATTCTCCTTTTAGTGTGTACCTGCTTGGGACGTAGCCTCGAAGTACACAGTTAACGAGTTAATGGTTGAGTGAGAACTCGGCTGAATTCAATAAGACCCAATAGAGGTCTTCGTAAGCCAAGTCCTTGTTTCGATAAAGACTACGCTCTAAATAGCGTCTAAAGTAGGTTTTTTCTTTAGCTGTTGGCAACCGAGATAGCACATTGAGATAGATATGCTCCATCCGTTCAATAGGCTCGCGCCATTTTCCTAATACGTAATTTACAAAACTCCCGCGTTCTTCATGACTCGCGCTATCGTTTACCATATCCCCATTAATCATCATGAGTGCTTGCGGGATTGTTCCATTAAACGCCTCAATTTCTTCCATCTCGCCATTATCGAGGAGAAAGAGGAACTTTTTGAGATGCTCACGTTTCATCCGCTCAAGTTGACGCAGCATACCCTTCCTGTCTTCGCCGCCCCGCTTCTTGATACCTTTCATTCTGACCTGTTGAAGTCTCTCAAAACCAGTGGCTTGCAGCAGGGAATAAAAGAACTGCTCAGCACTTAAGGGTTTCACATACGCGTGCGAATAATAGAGTTGATCATCTTTGTTGCTTTCATTCGTCTGTGATGTGCGTTGATATGTCTCTGAGTTCAGGATTGTCCGCATCAAATGTTGTAAATCGTAGCCGTGAATGACGAAATCATTTGCGAGCCATTTCAAGAGTTCAGGATTCGTAGGCTGGTTTTCTTCTCCGAATCCATCAACCGGTTCGACAAAAGCACGTCCCATAAAGCGTTTCCAGATGCGATTTACGATTGCTTGACTAAAATAGGAGTTTGATTTATCAGTCATCCACTGCGCGAGTGCCTCTCGCTTTTTGAGGAGCGGACCTTTGTATTCCGTCCCATCTAAGAAGTGAGGCCAGACCTGTTTTTCAAGCCTTTTCACCCAAATCGAACTTTCCGGTTTGTTAGTAATGAGAAAATTATCCATCCTTCTCTCATTACCTACTATATCCATTGTCTGGATGTCTCCCTTCCGCTGACTATCAATACCAGCAAAAAAGGCAGCAATACCGTAGAAATCCTCTTGGCTCCACACCTCTGTTTTATGATCGTGGCATTCCGCACACTGCATAGAGAGTCCCAAGAAAAGACGCGAGGTATGTGAAGTTAGAAAGACCGGCGAACGTTCGTAACGCATGATATAGTTTCCTGCGCCGTTGTCCCGTAATTCGCCATCAGCCGCGATGAGTTCCTGAACGAACTGATTGTACGGCATATTTTTCATCAAGGCATCCCGCACCCAAAACGTTAATCCGATGCGTCGATCATCACCATCTTCACGTCTACCGATTAACCAGTTCACCCATAACCCAGTCCAATAGTTCAAGTAGGTGTCACTCGCCAGCAACTGATTAATCTTCTTCTGGCGTTTGCTTGAAGAACCGTCTTTGAGAAAATCCGAGACCTCTTCAGGAGTTGGAATTTTACCGGTCAGATCAAGATGGACCCGGCGCAAAAACTCTGTATCTTCTGACATCTTTGAGGATTGAATACCTTTCCTCTTAAGCACGGCGTTAATATACCGATCAAGGTGTTTCGTGCTTGATGAAACCTGCCGTGTCGGCGCGACCGTAGTCTTCGTGCAACTGAGCATCAAGCAGGCAAAAGCGAATAAGAAAAGTAAGGATATGCCAAGAGAGGTTTTCACGATAAATAAATCTCCGAACCTCAGGTTTGATTAGGTTCAACCGTCAGACTTACAAAGCACATCTACCGGAAATTAATGCGCCTAACTTCTAAGCAATTTAAGTTTAACCCATTATTTACAAGACATCAAGGAAATCTGCAGAGCCATGAAACAGTGATTCGGAGATTGTTCCTATACAAGAATTGCTGAAAAGCAGATATTAAGTCCACCGAACGCCTGTCGGAATGATGCCTGCATCTTCACCACGGTGCATCGCTTCAGCAGCATCAAGGATACTCGCTAAATTGTGTTGTGGTTCAAAGTCTAACAGCGTTTTGATTTTGCTTAAATCAAATTCAAAATAGAGGGATTGTGGGAGTTTCACATCAACAAAGTCCATCTGGTAACGTTCACATAGGTATGGGATAACTTCTTCATGCTTGAAGATACCATTTCCGCCGAGTGTGAATTCTTCACCAACAGCAGCATCCTTTTCGATCCCTAAAACCAACCCTTGTACAATATCCCGGACATCAGTGAAATGCTCCTTGTAGGGGCGTCCGTCAGGATTGCGTTTGAGTATGAATTTCTCCTGCCCATCCCAGAGACGTTTAACGGCATTTGCCGCCTCTAACTCAGCAGGATCATCGCCGGTATAATTCTTGTATCGATTATAGATATTACTAAAGACGAATTGCTTCGGTAAGCCATCTTCGTTGAGATATTCACTCGGTTCAATAACCGTTGTGAAACGAAAAACTGTTGAAGGCACACCATATTGGTGATGATAGCTCATGCACAGCTCCTCGCCAATCCATTTGGTAAGGAAATAGGGCATGTGATGGTATTTGGCAACCATGTCCTCGGTAATCAGTTCATTGAAAAATCTACCTTTTTCAGTGAGTTCCCAATAAATCGCTTCGGTACAGGCATAAACAAGGCGATGAATGTTCGGATTGAATTCGCGGATGCACTCCAATATATTAAGCGTCCCCATGCCGTTGATTGCCAAGTACTGACGATTATCAAACGGACCGCCGAATGCTGCAGCGATGTGATAGATGGCATCTACCCCCTCAACGGCTTTTTTGACATCCTCGTATTCCCGCAAGTCACCAAGGACGGTCTCTACGCGTTCAGTGCCATCCCATCGTCCGACACGATTGACATCCCCCGGATAGACAAAACTGCGGATATCGTGTCCCTTTTCCAATAATTTGTTGACGAGATTGGATCCGATGCGGCCCGTACCGCCTGTAACTAATATTTTCATTTTTTTAATTGTGTCCTCGCTATGAACTCTCCAAAGATAGGCTAAAAAGTGACGGCATACCCATCTGTTCTCGGATCAGAACCCCCGATGAGTGCTCCAGATTCCGGATGAACCATGATAGCCTGAGCACTCCCCGGACCACCCCAATCTCCGACGATTTGAAGTTCATGTCCTCTCTTCTCCAAACCCTCCTTGGTATCTGAAGGGAATCGGGTTTCTAACTGGAGATCATTGGAGCAAGTGTGTGGGATAGTGGATTCCATCGGGTTCTGTAAACTCCGCCAGCGCGGAGCAGAGACCGCTTCCTGCGGTGTCATTCCGAAATCAAGCATATGGGTAACAAGCTGTAGATTCGTTTGGACCTGTGTATCTGCTCCAGGAGTGCCACACGCTAAGAACGGTCGACCATCCTTTGTAGCAATGACGGGGTTCATGGTGTGGCGAACGCGTTTACCCGGCATCAAACAGTTCGGATGTCCCTCTTCCAAATGCCAATAAGTCATGCGATTGTTCAAGAGGATACCTGTGTCACCCGCAATGAGGCTGGAGCCGAACCCTGACTGGATACTCTGCAGGATACAAACGAGATTTCCTGCCCGGTCCGCGGTGCAGAAACAGGTTGTATCTTCGTGTGCCTCTGGACCGCCTGCTGGAACATCAAAAGCCGCCTTATCTAAGTCGATACGTTCTGCTTGTTCAGCGGCATAGGATTTAGATAACATTCCTTCCATAGGAACATCCACCCACTCTGGATCCGCCATATACTTTTCCCGATCAGCGAAGGCGAGTTTTTTCGCCTCAACCATCAGATGCACACTTTCGGCGGTATTACACCCTAAGGTTTGCAAATCAAATAACTCAACCATGTTTAATTCTTGAAGTAAGATATGCCCGCTTGAGTTGGGAGGCATCTCATAAACCTCGTACCCACGGTAGTTGACGTGTATCGGCTCAGCCCAGTGTGCGTGATAGTTCGCGAGATCCTCGGCTGTTAAGAGTCCATCGTATGCGCGGCTGAATTCACCGATGGTTTTAGCGATCTCGCCTTTATATAACGCGTCTCTGCCGTGTTTTGCGATCTTTCGGAGTGTGGTGCTGAGATTGGGATTCGCAAGGAATTGACCTGCGGCGATCGGTTCCCCATTGTTTGTAAAGACAGCGCGCGAATCTGGTTCGGCGGCAAAGCGAGCGTTCTCGCCTTTAAGCCCACCCGCAAGTCTATGACTCACCGGAAACCCTTCCTCGCAGAGCGAAATTGCTGGTGAGAAAACATCCTCTAATTTGAGTGCCCCGTAGCGTTCGTGTGCGAGGAGCCATGCGTCAACGATCCCTGGCACCGAAACACTTCGCATCCCTTTCATTGGGATTCCACCGTCTTTAATGTAAGTTTCCCGGGTTGCGGCACGCGGTGCGGGTCCAGTTCCATTCACCGCCTCGACCTTCCCGGTTTCCGCCCAATAGATGAGAATAAAGCCGTCGCCACCGACCCCAGAGCCAGCAGGTTCAACCATACCGAGTGCGGCAGCAGTTGCAACAGCCGCATCAACAGCATTGCCTCCCGCCATCATTGTCTGAATGCCTGCTTGCGAGGCAAGGACCTGTCCAGATGTAACCATGCCGTTTCTTCCCATCACAGAGGGACGAAACGCTGAAGCAGTAATACCGTGTGGAGATTGCATTATGAAGCCTCCATAATTTTTTAATCCCAATAATCAGTGATACGGTAATTGGGGTAAAACGTCATAAGTACGATAACACATCCGATACCCACACCCCTCCGATCCTGACAGATTGCCGGAAGCGTTCAATAATTTCGTCGAGAGTTTTCTCCGAATCTCGGAAGTAGATCTCTAAGAATTTTATTGCGATTAGACGGGGGGAGAATCTATTTGTTTGAATACGTTCAGCAGCTTCGGGAATTTCTTCTGCATAGATGTCTGCAAGGTTACGAACGAAAGAATAATCAAAGAAATCCAACTCACTTTCTTCAATTAAAATACTGTCTATAACGTCAAAGTTGCCCTGACACCAAGCTTTATTGTATCTGGTCCTCACCTGATGTATTATTCGACTTGTTATTACAACGTTAGGAGGCCGGGGTCTAACCTCAGTTGTTTCGTAAAGATAATTGGGCTGCACAAACCCAACGCCGGGAATTTTTTTGATCAATCCTTCTCCAAGAAAAAGAGGATCGACACCCACATCTAAAGATATCTGATCAAACCTAAGGTGTGTCCTTACTTTCACTATGTAGCCTTTAAGGGTCAGAAACTCTATTACAGCTGTACGTGTTTCGGTCACCGGTCGAATTGTATCGTTATACTCTACCAATATTTCATTGGAGATATAGGGGAAGTTGGTTCCATAAGGGGTAGAATCGTACCCGAAGGCGAAGGGAATGAAGGTGTCATTAGTTGGCAACTGCTGCAATAGCTTTTTCGCTGTTACTGCCTCTTGTGCAAGGTTTTGCAATGCTTGTTCCATGTCATCTGCATCCCTTATTGTATAGGCTTTTACTGCGTTTACGGACGCTTCAGCAAATTCTTGCAATTCTACTTCGCATCCTGCTTTAACGAATTCTTGCGCCAAGACAGTTGCTGACCGAGCAAGCCTAACAATTCTTGAGTAAGTCGAGTACACTGAAGTACCATCTTCAATTGCGAGTATTTCTGCGACTCCGCTTGCTGCGTTTGCGAGACCTACGAGTCCGTGTTTAGTTGCAGTGTCATCAAGGTCCGACAGTGCCTTTTGCGCAAATTGTGCAGTGGTTGGCGAGGGACCAGTAGGATCTACCGGTGATATAAGCTGCCTCTCGCATCCAGTAAGTATTATCGCACTGAGTGCTGCGAGAAAAAGTATCTTAAAAAACTTCATTACCAGAACCTCTGTTGAAACTTAAGCAAGCATCTTCTTGGCGAACACTTCAACATCAACTTTTTCGTGCGTTCGAGCGGACTCGTTGCATGCTTCCATCAGTATCCATGTGCCGAGCGTTGTGTTCTGCATCCAGTCCCGATCCGTTCCGTTGGCAATCGCCTGCGCAAACGCATCAAACTGGAGGCGGTCGTCTTCTATTAGACCGGCGTGCAAATCTTGAAGGGATACATCTTCAATGGTTTTGCCGAGTCGGAAGAGTTGCAGGTGTCCTGCATCTCGTCGGAGATCTCCGTCCTCGCCGTGAAAAGTCCAGTGCCCACTCCACCCGAACGGAGCTGTATGCGCTGCCCGCGTTCCTGCATAAGAGAAAGGGGCACGGTTTGCGTACTCCATGAGCGCGTTGCCACCAGCAGTTCCCCAGGCTTCGATCTGCCCAAGCTCCGGATCTCGACGGTTGTGAACGTGTGCTGTGACATACTTCGGGATCCCTTTTGCGGCAACAAGCTGATCGAGCTGGTGGCTCGTGCCAGCGTGGAAGAAAAGCCCATCAACATAGGCATCGGGTTGCCGAGAATCCGGACCTGTGTATAAGTTTTGGCGAATCCAGAATCGACACTCTCCCGCTAACATTTCACCGATGCCACCCTCTTCTCGAAGCCACTCCCGCATTTTCGCGGCGGCAGGGTTCCACCGCTTATTCTGCCCTTGGACGAGCATCAAGCCAGGATTCGCTTTATGTGCGCCTATAATGTCGTGAAATTCTGACTGGGTTGTTGCGATTGGTTTGACACAGAGGGTATGCATGCCGAGGTTCAGGCTTTCAACAATTAATTTGGCATGGACAGTCGTTGAGGCATAGATAAGACATGCCTGCGCGCCGTGTTTCTCCTTCGCCTCGGTTATTGTCGTGTAGATGCGATCGGCAAGGTAGTCAGGGACATCCCCTTCTAAACTTGCTACAGCTTCGCGAGCTGCAGGGAGATTAATGTCCACACAGGCAACGGGGTTAAGCCCTTTGGAATTGATTTGCGCTTGTAGGCGACCGTGCGCGAAATGGGTGCATCCGACATGAATCGTAGGAATCGGCATTTACAAATCTCCTTTGATATAATACCGAATCGACCTTATCAGAATTAGCCACGAAAGCTGCATAATAAAATCGGGAGTTGAAAACCCGGTTTGTCTATAGATTTTAGTCGATTTGATATAAGTTCGCGCTTAGGCTACCTCAACGACAGGTGGGTTGATGAAATCGTGATATTTCTCCGCTACCTTTCCAACGTTTGCATCGCCGGCATGGATAAGGACGCGGAACCGGAAGTGCATCTCTTCACCTTGTTTGAGTGTATAGGAACCATCTTTAGAAGGATCACTTTCAAAAGTGCCGCCTCCGAATATATTGCTTCCCATTAGCCCGTAGTTACGCACATGCCAATACGTCGGATAGCGTGGGTTGACAATATGATCGAACACAGCAATACCAACAGGCGTTCCATCAACAACACCAGAATAATCGCACCAGTTAGCACGCTTACCCCAAGTTTCTGTCTCATTGACACCGCCAAAAGCGTTCTCTATCTTCCCACCATCTGAAGCGTTCATCGACGGCTGGACTCGAATTGAGATAATACCGCCCTCCTTGGTATCTCCGAAATGTACATCCCCCACGGAAGCGATAAAACTGAGATCGAGATCAAGGATTGCGGTATCTTCAGGTAGGTTGTAGATGCGGTAATTCTGCACGTCGGTCATCAAAGCCTCTCCTACCTGTGTCTGCCAACTATTATGCGTATAAAGTCTACCGACGACAGCCCCACCCTGTTTTTCTGTGAAGTCTTGATGCACAACCCTTCCAGAATTACTTCCTTCACCCCATAGGTCAACATCGTTGACTTCGCCGTAGGCGACGTAGAGGGAACGGTGATGGACGTGGTCCTTCGAGATGTCGCTTGTTTCACCGCGTGTCACTTCGCGTCCGTTTGGACCGAGAACCGGAAAAAAATAAGGACGAAACTGCGCTTTTGCGTAGCGAAATGTTGTAAAATGCCGGTCATTGAGTGTTACAGTTATAGTTTCGGCTTCTTCTTTTAACTGAACGCCTGTCTCGCCAGCAACACTTCCTTCCGATACGGTGTAGGTCCGCGATTCACCAGCGGCAAGTCCATTGAGTATCCAAGTTAAGGTAGTACCATCCTCGTCAGCGTAGCACTGTGCTGAAATGGTATCACCGGATGCGACATCTGTTAAGATAACGGCATGATCGTGGAGTTGGCTCACGCCGGGATGGTTGACGTTAACGCTAACAGGGCACCCATCCCGATTGTGAAAACCAGCATTGACAGTAAACGTCGGAAGATTCTGATTTGACATAAATCTCCTTCTTCGTATCTTGGTTCCTTTCAGAAATTTTCCTAAGTAGCGAAGGGGCTAATTACCCTGCTTGTCAGAGCCATACAAATTTTAGGTGTGGCTATAGTTGTTTAAAGGAGGAACTAAAGGACTTTACCCTGTTGATTAGCTCTCCTCAGAGGTTAGGGCGAGAATTCCCTCTTCTTCGCTATTGTAGTTCTCAAAGACGCTCATTAAGCGTCCGAGAATGAGAAGGTTGCGGATATGTGCGCCTGCGTTGACGAGTGCCGTCCGTCCGCCTTTGCGGGAAACCGTCACGTTCACAGATACCAGCGTGCCGAGGCCGCTACTGTCCATACGGGTAACATTCTCGAGGTTAAAGATAACCTTTGGGGAGTCAAAATGCTCCTCCAGTTCCTCATTAATTTGCTCTCTAATTTCAGCATTTGCCGCACCAATCATGCGGCCGGTGGGTCGAATAACGATGACCCCTTCTCTTTGACGAATTTCTGCTAACATCTATTTTCCTTTCTTAATTGCTCACATTAGGAGCGAATACGGGCTTACAAGTTATGCCCTAACAAAGAGATTTTCAATAGGTTAATATAGTTAATTTCCAAAATTTTGTCAAGGTTTTTAGTGCCTTTTTAGGAACTATCCAGTTTTTGGAACATGCGATATCTGCTGAATAGAAGAAAAAAGGAGTGCCTTAGATCTCAGAATGAATTGTTTTCACTCTTCTACGCTGCCCAATCCTTACACAACACTTCGGCCTGCTCCAAAACGGTTTCGGTAGCTTTCGCTTGTTTGTCGCTTGGGTAGCGGTGTTTGCGAAGGGTGCGCTTCACCATTACTCGTATCTTCGCGCGGGCACTCTCCTTCATTGTCCAGTCAATACTCACGTTCTGTCGAACGGTTTCTACAAGTTCAACGGCGATGGTTCGCAAGGTTTCATCACCCAACACCTTGACCGCGCTATCGTTAACTTCAAGTGCGTCATAAAATGCTAATTCTTCATCTGAAAGCCCTAAGTCGTCACCTCGTTCTTGCGCTTGACGTATCTCTTTTGCGATTTCGATGAGTTCTTCAATTACTTGTGCCGCTTCAATTGCCCGGTTCTGGTAGGTGCGAATTGAGCGTTCCAGCATACTTGCAAATGAACGTCCTTGTACAACATTTTTCTGTGAGCGAGTTCTAATTTCATCATTAAGCAGTTTCTCTAAGAGTTCAATCGCCACGTTTTTATGGGGTAAATCCCGGACTTCTGCGAGGAATTCGTCGGAGAGAATTGAGACATCGGGCTTTTCCAATCCCGCGGCGGTAAAGATGTCAACCACTCCCTCGGAAACGACTGCTTTGGATACCAACTGCTTAATCGCTTGTTCTGTAGTTTCATACTGTGTTTCTTCAGCAGTTGAGGGTTTTGCTAAAACGCCTCTTACCGCCTGAAAAAAGGCGACATCGTCGCGAATCTCAGTTATTTTTGCGTCTGGGACAGCCAATGCAAACGCTTTAGAGAGCTCAGTAACCACTCCCAGCAAACGCTCTTTGCCATCCTTTTGTGCCAATATATGTTCTTGTGCTGGTGGTAGTAATCTTATTCGATCTTCAGCGTTCCCAGTAACCCAAGGCGACCAGTCAAATCCATGAAAGAGTCCACAACAGATCTCGTATTTCTCCAACATTACGGCGACTGCTTCGGCTTTATTAAGGGTAGCATTTCCTTTTCCACCGCTTCCAGTGTAATTCTGTAATGCCTGTTTTAGATGGTAAGCAATCCCTATGTAGTCTACAATCAAACCGCCGGGTTTGTCGCGGTATACGCGATTGACGCGGGCAATCGCTTGCATCAGTCCGTGTCCACGCATCGGCTTGTCTACATACATGGTGTGAAGACTCGGCGCGTCAAATCCGGTTAACCACATATCACGGACAATGACAAGTTTCAGCGAGTCATTGGGATTTTTGAATCGAACTGCCATTTCCTCGCGCCGCGCCTTGTTTCGGATATGCGGCTGCCACGATACATCATCAGAAGCAGAACCTGTCATCACAACTTTTATTACGCCTTTTTTGTCATCGCTGTCATGCCATTCTGGACGGCGTTTGACAATCGCGTTGTAGAGGTCAACGCAGATGCGACGGCTCATACAAACAATCATCCCCTTACCGTCTATCGTCTCCAACCGTTCTTCAAAGTGGGCAATTATATCATCAGCAATAAGTCCCAACCGTTTTTCCGTTCCGACCAACGCTTCAAGTTGTGCCCATTTGGTTTTGAGTTTTTCTTTCTGTGCTACCTCCTCAGTTTCGGTAACGTCCTCAAATTCGGGATCAATGTGAGGCTTTTCATCCTCGTCAAGTTCAATTGTGGCAAGGCGACTTTCGTAGAAGATTGGAACGGTGGCACCGTCATCAACCGCCCGTTGGATGTCATAGATGCTAATGTAATCCCCAAAAACCGCACGGGTATTGCGATCTGTGAGTTCAATCGGCGTGCCGGTAAAACCGATGAAAGAGGCGTTGGGAAGTGCATCGCGTATATGACGGGCAAACCCGTCAATAAAACCGTATTGGCTACGGTGCGCTTCGTCCGCGATAAGTACGGTGTTACGCCGATTGGACAGTTGCGGAAAACGAGTTTCCTCACCTGCAGGAAAAAATTTTTGAACCGTAGTAAAGACTACACCACCAGAGGCGACCTTCAGGAGTTCACGCAAATGCTTCCTGTTTTTTGCCTGTACGGGGGTTTGCCGCAGGAGCTGCTGACACCGAGCAAATGTGCCGAAGAGTTGATCGTCTAAATCATTCATATCGGTGATAACGACGAGAGTTGGATTTTCCATCTGCGGGTGCTGGATGATGCTACCGGCATAAAACGCCATCGTTAAGCTTTTGCCTGAACCTTGTGTGTGCCAGACAACACCACACTGTTGTTCTCCTTCCGGGCGCGAGGCTTGGACAGTGGTATCAACTGCTGTTTTGACTGCGTGGAATTGGTGATAACCAGCGATTTTTTTCCCAATCGCCCCACCCTCGGTTTCTTCAAAAACGATGAAGTGTTTGAGATAACGCAGAAATCGGTGCTTCTCAAAGGCACCTTTAATCAATACCTCCAGTTCTAAATCAGTTGATGGTGCTTCGTCCTCCCCTTCGATTGTCCGCCACGGCAGAAACCATTCCGTATCAGCGGTTAAAGATCCGATGCGAGCTTCCAATCCGTCAGAAATGAGGATCGCTTCGTTGTAGGTGAATAAGGTAGGGATTTCTTGTTTGTAGGTCTGGATTTGGCGGAAGGCGGTTAGGACGCTGGCTTTCTCATCGGTTGGGTTTTTGAGCTCAATTACGGCTAAAGGGAGTCCGTTGATAAACAGGACGAGGTCCGGGCGGCGATCGCTTTTTTCCACTACTGTGAACTGGTTAACTGCCAGCCAGTTGTTGTTTTTCGGCGTATCAAAATCGACTAACCTCACTTGTCCACTACGTATTGTCCCGTCTGGCTGCTGATATTCAACCTCTATTCCGTCCACCAGCATCAGATGAAATGCACGGTTGTTCTGAACCAAAGCAGGCGAATCTGGATTAAGCACTTTACGGATTGCTTCTTCCTGTGCATCGGCAGGTATTTGTGGGTTTAGGTGGGCAATTGCATCTCGTAAGCGGGTTGTCAAAATTACTTCGTTGTAAGTGGAACGTTCAGCATTGGGCATGTCCGGGGCGATGTCAGGACCGTGTAAAACGGTATAACCCAAATCAGCTAACCAGTCAAGCGAGGCTTCTTCGATATCGGATTCGTAAATTGTATTGAGATTCATGTTATTGCCCCAATGTTCTTATACCAACGATTCCTCTCCTACGCATGCCTTGAGTCCCTCAACAAATACCTGAAAACTTTTCGATCTGTTCTGACTCGGTTCCATGTGTTGTGCAATGTTCTGTGCCACCGTAGGTTTGGATATCCGTCCCTTATAGTAGTTTTTCTGCATGAGCAAGTCTTCTAATGCTTCATACGTGCCGCCAGGGATTGCATCAGGGTTTCGATATCTTGCCTGATATTGGAGATTTATTGAGACTCTGGGATAAGCTGCGTGCAAAGCTTCAACATCTCCAAAAAACCATGCTTCTAATTCTTCAACTGCCAATCGGTTGACGACCTGAAAATCTGCGTTTGGAAACGCGCTGGATTTTGTCACAAAACCTGCTTCGTGTGCTGCCGTCTCTAATTTTTCTTTCAGTTGGTGGCAGTCTTCACGGTCCTCATCAATAAGTACAACAATTCGCCAGTCGTTAGGTATCCATTGTTCTCCTTTCAAACGCTTTGGCAATTCTTTGAGCATCTCGTCTCTTCCTTGAAAAGTATGAAATTCATAACTGACATCTTTTAATAAAATCTTGGGTAAGAGGTGCTTTAATGCTTCTTCAGCAGAGGGCTCCTCCAAGAAGAATTTAATGTGCACGCACACCTCGCTTTGGGCCGCCTGCATTGGTTAAGGGATCACCAAATTCAAAGTGACCTTCCATCCAGAGTTGTCCCAACTTCGCACCTGCATCCAAAAGCTGCTCTATTCCCAACATCTCCGAGGCGCGTTTGCAAACTGTGAAACCTTGCTCATCCCGATACAGTACCCACACTTCCTCAGCACGAAGTTCATTGACGAACCGCGGTGAATGTGTGGTAATTATGAGTTGAGAGAACATTAGGGCCTCAAGGCACTCGCCGACTAAACCTGTCAGCAGGCGTGGGTGCAGGTAATTCTCCGGTTCTTCAATACCGATCAATTGAGGCGGTTGTGGGTCATGAAACAGTGTCAGGTATGACAGCAGCTTCAATGTGCCATCGGAGGCGAACTTTGCCAAGATGGGTTGTTCAAACGGGGCATCTTTAATCTTTAGCAGGCGGCGACCACTCATCATTAATTCTGTGTCAACCTTTTCTAAGCGAGGCACTTGATTTGACAGAGAAGATATAATTTTTTCCAAACGTTCTGGGTATCTTTCCTGCAAGTACTGGATAACATTGGGCAAGTTGTCCCCTGTTGGAGATAATCGCTTTTGCGGTCCATCGTTGGTTGCTTGGCGCGTGGCATCGGTAGAAAGGTCGGAGAGATACCAATCTGTAATAAAGCGTCGAAAGGCACCGAGGCGCGGGTGATGCGTGGATTGACCAAACATACTTGCTGCGATCGTTGTGGGATCATCCAGTTGCTCATCAATGGGTTTATCTGTTTTATCGGGTGTTTCGCCAGGAATTATACTGCCTTTTCCGTGATGAAAATTGAGGAAACGCACATGTTTTCCGCGACTCCCGCGTCGCCATTGCAGCCACTCGGTTTCAACAAAGGGACCTTCTGGGTTTTCATTGATGGAAAGATGATAGGTAATAATTGGTGTTCCGGGTTCCTCGCGATATTTTAACTCAAATGCAATTGGTCCATCACAGCCGCGTGTCCTCAGTTCATTGAAACCTTCTCTTTTCTCCAAAGCACGGCGCAGCCCGTCCGTGAAACATTCAGCAAGAAACGCAAACACATCAAAAAGCGTTGATTTTCCACTGCCGTTTGGACCTAAAAAGACAGTTAACGATTTAAGTTGTTTCAATTCTATATCCTGTAATGCTCGGTAGTTCCTCACACGCAATGCCTCAATATGTGGAACCGATGGTCTTTGTAAGGGCAGGACTAACAAACGTTCATGAAGCAATTCCGCAAATTTCTCATCAAATTGGCTGTCGTCCGTAAAATCAATATAAACTCGATTTTTCAAAAATTCTGGAGTTTTATCCTCCCATTCCGTCTGACGAATTATAGGAATAAATTTGTTATTTCCCTGATTTTCAACAATTTCTTTTGTTATAATCATTCGCTCATAGCCTACACTGCCCTCGCCTGTGTTCGCCTTGCTCACGTAATTATCTGTGCAAACAACCAAAATCCTATCAGCGTCTACGATGCCGCGTTCCATGAATCGGGTTATATCATCACCCGGTCGAATATCCCATTGGTCAAGTGTCATATCAATGCCATTGTGACGGAGTTTTACAGCGAGTTCAGATACCCACTGTTTATGTTCCGGAGAATCGTGTGAATATGAGATGAAAACCTTGGGATTTTCTGACATCTTTATCCCTGCTATTTTCCGATCCCTAAAACCAATTGTTTTCGACATCTATTTTCGTAAATCCATGTCGAATTTGGCAAGTCAAGGATTGTTCAAGAAGTTTAACAAAACAAAAGATAAGGTTACAACTGCTGAAAAAAATCCTTATGATGCACAATATTTCGAGCACGAATTTCTTCTCCATGAGATACGAATCCATAGACATTCCTTAACCAAACTCCAAATAGACTAACCCAATTTCTCCATGAAATTTCAATTTGTTCACGTCTCACATTTAAGCTAGTCCATAATTCTGCAAGTGCTTCTGGATTACGAAGTAATACAGAAGTCGCACGTTGGTTTATGCCTTGTTCTTCAGACATAAAAGTCAATGGGACATTAAAACCAAATGGAGACATTGAGTTGAAATTTCTGTTTAACGTATCCTGTTGGCCTGAAGCAATTATAGAGGCTAATTCATGGATGTTCAATGCCATGTAATATGCTACCAGCGTAGTTCGATATTTCTGATCATTCTCGAATATTAGAGGCAACCACTCCCATCCTTCTCTTTCATAAGCATTGGCTAAATAATTCCAACCTTCTATGCAACTTGGACCAAACGAGTCCGCCCACCCCATAAGATCACTTCTTTCCCAGACCTGAGGAGGTTTTGTTATATATGGATTAGGGATTTTCACTCGCGAAAGATTCAGGGCAATATCCATCTGATTTGTACTTAGACTAATACTCCCGTGCAGACCATGGTACACATACCCTAACGCGCTGGGAATGTCTACCCAAGCTTCGTACCCACTACGATTCCATCCAGTAATATTTAGCAGATCATCAAGCAAAGATTTTTGGTCTCTAAATTCTTCCCTACCGGATTCAACACCTACTAAAGCAATAGCCATTAAGGGTGAAACAATTTCAACCGCTTTATCCACAACTTGAACTAATTGTTTTTTGTCTTCAGGTTCTTGTCCATCTAATTCATCTTGTCGCCATTGGACCAAAGATTTGAATATAGGTTCTCGAATTTTCTTGATGAGTTGCCGCCATCCAAGTGTATCGCCAGCACGAACGAGTTTAGACGCTGTTTTGTAAGCTACTGATGCAGATTTAACCTCCTCTGGTATCTCAGTCGGTTGTGTGTCAGGTTCCACAGAACGGAATGGACTTTTTCCTAAAGGTGGTTTCTCTACAATAGGCATTTCGTGAAGCTCACGAATTAATTTTTCACATTCCGCATTAAATTGATTGTCATTTCTAAAGTCAGCATAGAATCGGGTTCCTAAGAATATCGGTGTTTTTTTCCTTCCTGATGCCTGACGGATGATAGGAATAAATTTGTCTGTTCCTAAATTCTGAACAAGTTCGGCGTTTACGATCATCCGTTCATAGCCGACCCCGCCTTCGTCAGCGTTCGCTTTTTTTACGTACTGATCCGTGCAAATGACCAGCACCCTATCAGCGTCCACGATGCCGCGTTCCATGAATCGCGTTATATCATCGCCCAGTCCGAGGTCCCATTGATCGAGTATTGCATCAATTCCGTTGTGGCGAAGTCGCGCAGCAAGTTCAGATACCCACCGTTTATGCTCTGGGGAATCGTGAGAATATGAGATGAACACTTTAGGATTTTCCGCCATCTTTTACCTCCAATATCTCATTGGCATCATCCACACGAATTTCTCCAGACAACAACTTCGGCAGCAGCATGTCTCGGATTTGGGAAAGGGTGTCGGATTCATGTTCGTTATTCTCAATAGATTGATCCAAAGGATGAATGAGACGCTCAAATACTTCAATGATTTCATTGAATGGTCTGAGTTGAGAAAGTGTTTGAAAGTCTGTCTTGTTGATTGATCCAAAAACTGTTCCCTCTGCTTCGTAACGAGAAAAAATTTCCTGCAAAAATTGCATGGCGTAGTAGGTATAAGATCGACTCCCAGTTTTATGTCGTAGCGATGCTAAACCGCGACCGACACAGCACTTTTCATTCGCCATATTAACATCGCCTACAGGCGCACGAACACTGACAAGCGTATCGCCTTTTTTAGCAAATCGTTTTGGTGAGGTGCAATAAACCCTCCGCGTTGGGTACCGAAAACTAAAATCCTTTCGACCTTGATAAAATGGCAACCCTTTTTCATCTTCGTTGTACGTGGATCCAGGCGGCGATTGTCCCATTGTAAGATTGAAATCTTCATCAATCGTTCCAACCTGCCATCCCTTCGGGATCTTCCCCAGTGGAGAATCTTGGAACGCAGATGAAAATAAAGAGGCTGTTTTAGTGTCCATACCTACGGGTTTGTGTCCCTCTATCTTTGCTTTCACAGGGTCAAAGTCTATAAACCACGATTTGAAAATTGCCCGTGCTGTTGCTTCCAGGGTTTCATTCACCTGTCGGTTGAGTTCAATTTTGTCGTCAAGCGTGCCGAGGATGTGAGCAATGCGGTGTTGTTCTTGAAGAGGCGGGAGAGGTATTTCAACCTTTCTAAGTTCGCGCTGAGAAATGCCCAGAACCGTTGTGCCTGTGGCTCTTGCCTTCAACTGGTTTTGCACAAACGTTGTCTGCATTGCAAACTTGAGATAAGTATTGTTTAACAAATCTGGTTTGCCTCTCAAAGTGATAAGGCGTTGACCAAGAGCAACTTTACAACTATTAATCTGTGCAATTTCGCCCAAAGGAGCTTCCGTCGTCATGACGACATCACCTGGTTCCGGTAGACCCCGATTCATCCATGAATCATAACCCTCGGAAGCGATGAATTCAGTAGGAGTCATTATCCGACCATCTTTGACAATTCTTGCCGTAATTAACGGAATACCAGAGAGTGTTTTGCGCGGTGTTTTACCGCGATAGTCAATAATTGCTTTCATGCTATCCTCAACAGATCCAAGCTGCCATCCATCGGGAAAATCAAACATCATAACCATCTCTGTGAATTGTTTTCAAACTACTGCATTAGTAGGACGCGCGGCGGAAAACCAATGCCTCTACAATCTTGGCATCATCCGTTGATTTGCCAACATTGGGTGGAACGTTGTGTTGGCCTTCCCAATCGTGGGCTCCAACATCTAACTGTAGTTTTGTGGTGGAAATCCGTTCCGGTGAGATGTCGTCGAAACCGTCCTCATAACCGTTGACAACAACGCGCAAATCATCAGGATATTTTTCGAGAAATTTTACTAATTCTTTCACTGTCATTTTCATCTCCTTTGGTATCAGCACGATATTCGACCAATGCCGACCTGCCGATGATAGCAACGATGCGCACCATCAATTCTCTTCCATTGGCATCCGTTAGGTGTAAATCGTCTCCAGGAATAAAAGTAACAGGCTGCTGTTGTCCTTCGTTAATAGCGATATTTGAGGCGTAGAGATAGGTCCGGTCCTGGGTATCGCGAGTAGGATTCAAACGTCCAGATAACCCTGGAATGTTACCTGTTGCTTCGGGGAAAATTACCGACCCGCCATCTGGGAGGCTTTGTATTTTAATTTCAAGTTCCGCCTGTTCTGGCACCCAATCGTGTTCAAGGTGTGCAGCAAAACCGGGGGCGGACGCGAACACCGTCATCGGAAGGTGCGTCATGTGCAAATCGACTTGTGCTTTGCCATTTTCGTCGGTGGTTGCGCGTTTCCATGTCTTATTCGGAAACAAGACCAATAGTTCAACTCCGGGCAGCGGACTGCTATTGTAATGGACAAGAATACCAGTGGTTGCAGGTGTAGATTCTGTTTCAGCGGCTGGAATAGTAAGAAACAGATCTGAATTATCAATGAGGCGGTACTTGGGGGATTTCCCACTCAAACCCCTCGTTTCACGAAAGATCGTTGGCACACCGTCCCCACGCTGCTCCATGAAGAATTGCCGCTCGCCGGAGCCATGGATATCTCCAACAGGTATTTGTCTGAGTCTCGAAGCAAGTGCTTCGTTCCGCGTTGATTGTCGGACATCCATGCTATCAATCGTAAGGTTGTTTGGTAAACCACCGGGGGAGTTTATTTCAATCCGGTCAGCGAACATTGATATCCGAATCTGACTGCTGCGAATTGCATAATCGCGGTGGACAACAGCGTTGACAATCGCTTCAAACAGTGCTTTTTCGCTGTATTGGGGCAAGTCGGTGCGCGCAGGGTTTTTGTAGGCACCGACACGCATGTTACGTACAGCAAAGGCAACCGCCTCAGCAATTTGTCGGTTCAAGGGACCGGTAATTGTCTGAGTGTCTATTTGTCCAGAGGCGCGGTCTTTGCCACGGTAACAGGTTGCAGAGATGCAGGCGTTGGGGAGCCACTCCTCGGGGGAACGGGTGCCCAATAGAACACCTGCCACGGTAGCGCGCAGAGTCCCGTTCTCGTCACTGGTCAGGAGTCCCATCTTCTCCAATGCCAATTCAGGCGCAGCGGCACCTTCAGCACTCAACAAAGGTTTCCAAAGGGATTCATCCAACGCTCCAAAACCTGTTCCCGGGACCGGCTGTTTGTCAAACCATAGGAAGCGTGCCTGCCCACGCCGCTGTGCCAGACGCAATCGTTCATCACTCGTCATTTTGCGTTTTGAGCTACCAACTCGGTGATAACTGCCACCGGGACTATCATGCTGCGTATGTCCCTGACCGACCTCAACCAAGAGGAACGACTTATCCTCCTCTATTTCCTTACGAAGGATGGTAGGTCGAATTGGCGGTTTAACCATATCGGTGCAAATTTCGGTCAAGAGTTGCTCGAGCGCATCCATCTGCTTGCGTGACATGCCATGGGCATCGCCGCCGTCGGTTACACCACACAAGACCACCCCGCCATCCGTGTTAGCAAAAGCGGCGAGTTCATCCGCCAGATCGTGACGACTGGGACTTTTCGGAACGTCTCCTGCGAACACGATTTCCTTGAATTCCCAGTGACTGTCCTCGCCTAAGCGCATTTGGCGTTTGATTTTCTCATCACTGAAATTCATGAATCCTCTCCAAATCCGAGTATATCCAAATTTTTAGCAATAGCATCATCCAATCGCCTTGCCTCTGTCATCTGCTCGGTCAATTTCTTAGTCAAGTGTGCTATCGTGTCCTCAAAGGGTTCGCTATTTTCTTCTTGCACTTCTGCACCGACGTAACGTCCAGGAGTTAGGACGTTACCCTGCTCTTTTACCTCTGCGAGGGTTGTGCTTTTGCAGAAACCGGGCACGTCGGTATATTCGCTTGCATCCACATCGCCTCGCCATGTGTGATAGGTTTCGGCAATGCGCGTGATCTCTGCATTAGTGAGCTCTCGGTGCCTCCGATCAATCATGGTTCCTAAGCTGCGAGCGTCTATGAATAGCGTTTCGCCGGTTCGCGTGCGAAAATGATGGTGTTGTTTGCTCTTTGCAATAAACCAGAGACAGACAGGAATTGATGTAGAATAGAAAAGCTGACCGGGCAATGCAACCATACAGTCCACCAAGTCGGCTTCGATAATTTTCTTGCGAATTTCGCCTTCGTTAGCAGTATTGCTGCTCATTGAACCGTTTGCTAACACGAATCCAGCGATGCCGTTTGGAACAAGGTGATAGATAAAGTGTTGCACCCACGCAAAGTTAGCGTTGCCGGGTGGCGGAGTGCCGTAAACCCAACGTCTATCTTCACGTAACCTGTCACCGCCCCAATCGCTACTGTTGAAGGGCGGATTGGCGAGAATGTAATCGACTTTCAAGTCTGGGTGCATATCGTCATGGAAACTGTCGGCGTGTTCCTGTCCGAGATTTGCCTCAATGCCTCGAATAGCGAGGTTCATCAGTGCTAATTGCCGCGTGGTTGGGTTAGACTCCTGCCCATAGATAGAGATATCATCGCGCTGCCCACCGTGTGCTTCGACGAACGCTTCGCTCTGAACAAACATCCCGCCTGAACCGCAGCACGGGTCGTAAATCCGTCCTTGATATGGCGCGAGCATCTCAACGAGGAGCTGCACAACACAGCGAGGTGTGTAGAATTGCCCGCCTCTTTTGCCTTCGGCACTGGCAAATTGTGCAAGGAAGTATTCGTAAACCCTGCCCAGTATATCCTTTGAGCGATTCTCTTCTTCACCTAAACCGATTGTGCCGATGAGATCAACAAGTTCACCGAGGCGTTGCTTGTCAAGTCCTGGGCGTGCGTAGTTTTTGGGCAGAACACCTTTGAGCCGTGGGTTTTCCTGCTCAATTGCAAGCATTGCGTTATCAATCAGGGTGCCAATTTCTGGTTGCTTGGCGTTTGCCTGTAAATATGACCAGCGCGCTTCCTCTGGGACATAAAAGATATTTTCTGCCAAGTATTCGTCCCTATCCTCTGCATACTCGAAACGGTCGATTTCCTCTTTAATATAGAATTCACTGTCGGAATTCGCAAATTCTTGAAGCAGAAAATTGTACTTTTCCTCAAAAGAATCTGATATGTATTTGAGAAAAATTAACCCTAACACCACATGCTTGTATTCAGCAGCATCCATGTTGTTGCGGAGCTTATCGGCTGCTTGGTATAAAGTCGCTTCAAAGCCGAGCGTTGCACCGCTTTTATTGGTGTTTGTGCCTGATTTCTTTTTTGCCATAACTTTTTTAATTGGATTGTTGGGTTTCGTTATATATATCTATACGAATGCATCATCGGAAGCCGGTGTTCTCCGTATAAATTGAGGGACCTCGGTCATTAACCACTCAACCCACCCTACGTCCACTCGGTAATCGATGGTTGTTAAGATAATACTACATTTGGCATAGAAATTCAACGGTTTTAATTGAGGAATATAGGCGTTGATTGTCTGAATTATGGATTTGCGCGGATGGCGGAGAGAAAGTGGATCGAGTGGTGCGGTTGGAAACCGCACCTACCACATTTGGAGATGTCATTCAACGCCCGGCGGATGGTGACGGTGGCCAGTGAAGTCCGCGTTGACCTGATAAGGCGCGGTTGGGAGACGGACGATACGCTCGATCAGGCAGACCGACAAGTTTACCATCTTGTACCCAGTCTTCATCATCTCCGTACAGTTCACCTATGAGGTGGTTCGTCAGTCGTTCAAGTATATCAGCATGCGCCGGTGAATCGGCGAGGTCGTTCAATTCCCTCGGATCCTCTTCCAGATCAAAGAGTTGACGGTAGTTTCCAGTGGCGTAGTAAATAAGCTTGAAGCGTCCTTCATGAATCATCCGAGTCGCACTGCCGCCTTCACCAATTTCGCCGTACAACCAATCGCGCTTTTCGTCGCCCACCATCGGTATCCCATCTACCGTATCTGGAATGTCAATTCCTGCGAGATGAAGGAGTGTAGGCATTACATCCTGCCATCCGACGAGTCGGTCGTCTACTCTGTGATGTCCTACCCGTTCATCGTCTGCGGTGCCGACGAGAAGCATAGGAACGTTGGTAGAATCCTCATAATAGAGCCGTTTCGCCCACATCTGATGATTTCCGAGCATGTCGCCGTGGTCCGAGGTAAACAACAAAATCGTATTGTTCAGTAACCCTTCCTCCCGTAAAGTACCGATAACAACCCGCAATTGATGATCGATATGCGTGCAGAGGGCATAAAATGCTTGGCGTGCCGAACGAATCTGATCTTCTGTAAAATGCTCGTCCTGTTTCTGTCGCGCTTTTAGCGGTAACGGTAGCCGTTCGTTTTGTTTCGCCCAGTCACCACAGTATGGCATGTCCACGTCAATATCGCGATACATGTCCATGTAGCACTGAAGGGGTGCCAAGGGTGGATGTGGATGGCAATAGGAGAGATACCAGAATCCGGGACGAGTTGGGTCGCGGCGTTTAATCATCCGTACCATCTGCTGCGAGCTCCAGTTTGTGACATGACAGTCTTCAGGAAGATGCCAAGGACGGTTGAGATAATCGTTGTTGCACATCCCGTGCGCGAATTGTTGACCTGCATAGCCTCTATCGCCGAGGAAAAGCTCATAGTCATCAACCACGCCGTGCTGGAGTCTGCCTTCCTCACCCAACAGCACATCATCGAAACCGATGCGGTCACGCTGGGGATGGATATGCAATTTGCCGACCGCATAGGCTTGATACCCCGCATTCCGAAAGGTCTGTGCGATTGTTGGGAGCCCATTTAATCCTTGCCGATCGTTGAAAACCCTATCTTTGTGGGTTCGTGTTGTTGTACCGGTCATCAACGTTTTTCGCGCCGGAACACAGACAGGACATTCGCTGTAACCTCGCGTGAAACGGGTGCCGGCACGAGCGAGTGTATCCAGTGTCGGTGTTTGGATAGCAGGATGCCCGTTGACTCCTAATAACGAGTTGGGCCAATGATCTGTCGAAATCAAAAGAACATGCGGTTTGTCACTCATGGTTATCCTTTTTTACCGGTCATAGCGCGCAAAGTAAAAGGTTATGAGCGGTTCATTTGTGTCATTGATGAGGCTATGTCCTGGATTTGACGAAGCCACAGAAACAGCATCACCCGGCATCTGCCGATAAACATTCCTGCTAACAACGTGGATACCGTTGCCTTCAAGCATATACCAAACCTCGTCCATATCGGGACCGTGGCCGTGTGTATCAGGTGTTTGCATCGCTTCAATCCGCACCACGAGTACTGAATGCAGCGTCACCAAACCATCTTCCGGACTGAAAATCGCATGTACCAGATGCGTCCAATGCCCCTGTCCTAACGGTCGTTCGCGGTAGTTTCTTATGAGTGCATCCTTCCGGGGTGCCTTCACACCATCAGAAAGCACCTCTTCCAACATCAGGAATTCCAATGGTGCACCATCCGGATTTTCCAAGACGTGGGTGAGTCCGGGAGGCACTAAAATTGCATCTCCTTCCCCAACCTGCTGTTTCAAATTTCCTGCCTCAAATATACCGGAACCGTCAACGATGTAAAAAATAAGCTGCCGATCGTCCAGTGCTGTGGGAACTGAAGCGATCTTCGGTTCGAGGTAACATCGGGAGAAACTGTCAACGTACCTTAGAATTGCCCCCTCTTTATCTGTGGAATCCTCTGTCTTTTTGCTAAAGATCTCGCGTTTAATGATGTTGCCGTGCGTTAGACTTGAAGGGCTCTGTAACCAATGTCGCATATACATTGTGAAATGCCTCCGATGTATATCAATTGGGTAAACACTGCTCGTCAAATTTCACTCGCATCATCTTATCAGAAGTTATGACAATTGACAAGTGAAAAAGTTCACAATCAACCTCGATCTGAAAATTCCTCGATTATACGTGCATCACTTTGGTATTTGTCAAATACGGTGAATCAAACTGAGTCATGTCGCCTGCACTGCCTCCGGGGACGGGAAAAAGACGCACAGATAACGGCTTCGTGAGCCGGATGGAGAGAGCAGCAACGTCAATAAGAATAGCGGCAAGTTGAGACGTGGAAACATCGCCGGGTAGGGGAATTGTGTCTAAACCTGTTCCACAGACAGAGGAATAGAGGAGAAGGCTATCAAGGTTAAAATAGCCGGCTTCACTGCGCTTTCCCAGCCCAACATCTTCGAGTACAGGGAGCATTAACCCTGAATACCCACATAAAGGGAGTGCGAGTGTTCGAAGCGTCTGTGTCAAACCAGCGGCAACTGTTAGCGTCCCGCGCTCACCAAAAAGACCGGGCAGTTGCTGTTCCATCGCATAAGCGATGCTCTCATCACCCATTGGTGCGGGTGACACATCTATGCCGACAAACTTCACCCCCCACTTCTGCGCAAAGGTTTCTGCGAGCGCGACAATCTTCTGTCCTTCCGCTTCCATGATGGTCTTCAGATTTTGCAATGCAATTTCCAAATTAGGGGCATCTGTGAAAGCCTGTTGCACAAGATCTGCCGCTTGCCATCCGATACCAAAGTTAGTTCTGGTGTCGTGCCAGAATGCAGCTGGGAAAAAGGGCGTATTTGACGGACAGTTCATCAACGCTGCAAAACGAAGGTTCCCGTAACCAGCATCAGTTCGATGCGCTATCTGCTGAATGACCTTAGCAGTGCTTTCCGCTATCTCCGATGCTACACGTCCAGACTGCGTCGTAAGGGTGGCAGTAGCGAAAATTATCTCACTCTGAATAATTACATCAGCGATGCGAGCAATATGAGCTTGGGTATGCCGTTTTCCGGGTAGAATCGTTCCTAAGTTAAGAAACTCAATTCCTAATGCTCGTGCATCGGATTCCAACCTTAGGATTGTATCTATATCCCGATTCTCGTCCCAAATTTGACAACTTACACGTGTTGTTTGTACGTCGTAACCGTTCGCCTCAAAATAGGTTTGACAGGCATCGTTAAATTTTGCCGCACGCTGAAGTTGGTATGGCGAAAAAGGGAGCGGAATGCCTGTGGTAATCGTTCGGATTTTCATGTCGCTCGTATTAACCTATCACGCAAGATCTTCGCCATAAAGGCCGATGTGCCGATAACGTTCATATCTTTGTTGAATCAGTTGTTGCGGTGTCATCTGCATTAATTCAGTGAGGTGCTTACGGACTGCACGTTTGACGTTGCGTGCGGCGGCTTCCGCATCTCTGTGGGCACCGCCAAGCGGTTCACGGATAACTTGGTCAATGATCTCCAACTTAAGCAGATCGGGAGCAGTCGGTTTATAGCCTTCGGTTGCTTCAGGTGCGTGTTCGCCTTTATCCTTCCACACGATGCCGCTGCAGGCTTCAGGGGGTGCGACACAGTAAATGGCGTACTCCATCATCAAAACGCGATTTCCAACTGCGATTGCCAAAGCACCGCCACTTCCACCTTCGCCGATAATAACAACAAGGATCGGAACACGCAGGGTCATCATCTCTGCGAGGTTCTCAGCGATCGCCATTGCTTGTCCATACTCCTCGGAACGAAGATCAAAGTGCGCCCCTGGCGTATCAACAAAACAGATTAAGGGACGGTTGAATTTATCTGCTAACTGCATCAATCGTCTTGCCTTGCGGTAGCCCTCTGGATGCGTGTAACCGAAATTCATCTCCTGTCGTTCTTCGAGGTTCGTGCCTTTCTGTTGTGCCAGGTAAACAAGCGGTTGTCCATCGAACCAAGCGAAACCACCAACGAGTGCACGGTCATCGCCGTATAATTTATCGCTGTGGAGTTCAACATGTTCATCGAAAAGTGAACTAATATAGAATGGGGCTTGCGGACGTTGCGCATGCCGCGCTAACCGGACTTTATCCCAGCGACTTAAATTCTGGAATGTCTGTTTTGTGAGGGTATTTGCATTCTGCTTTAGAGCCGCAATACCCTCCGTGAGATCTAATTCAGGATGCGTTTCCGAGAAGGCATTCAGTTGGGCGAGATGACGTTCCAATTCAATGAATGGCTTTTCAAATTCCAGCTCTGTTGCGTTCATATTTTTGATTCCATTACATTATTGGCTATCGGTTATCAGCAGTCAGCAATCAGGAAACTATCGAGTCGTGAATCCTCTCCGTATAGGAAGAATCAACGTCGTCAACAGGATACCGAAAGCCAACTGCTGACAGCCAATTACTATTGAGATTGACGTACTTCCTTATGAAGCCCAATCCAGACACAGGCACCCATGCCTAATAGCACAATCGCGAACGGAAAACCCGTCGCGAGGGAGGCAGCCTGTAGTGACTTTAGGCCTCCGCCAAGTAGCAGGGCAATGGCAACTAAGCCTTCCGCAGTACACCAGAATACACGTTGTGGTATCGGTGCGTCAACCTTACCGCCTGCCGCGATGATGTCAATAATCAGGGATCCGGAGTCAGATGAGGTAACGAAAAAGATGATTGTCAGCGTCATACCGACACAGGAGAGCAGCGTTGTCCACGGGAGTCCTTCAAACATTTTGAAAAGTGCGAGTTCCGGCTTATATGCCTCAACGATCTCGGTGACACCGGTGTAACCCCCAGTGAGAAATTGGTGGAGGGCAGTGCCGCCAAAGGCATTAAACCAGAGCAAACACACCAGCGTCGGTAGAAGAAGCACAAAAATTATGAACTCGCGCACCGTGCGTCCTTTTGAAATGCGAGCGATAAACGTGCCGATGAACGGTGCCCAAGCGATCCACCACGCCCAGTAGAACGTCGTCCACCCGTGAAAGAAGGCGGTGTCCTCGCGCCCGATCCAGTTACTGAGTGGGACAATTTTCATAACATAGGTGCCAAGGCTAGTAAAAATGCTGCGGAAAATGTAGAGCGTTGGGCCGAGGACAATAACAGCCAACAATAGCAAAAACGCGAGAATTATATTGAATTGGCTGAGACGCTTAATACCGACATTAATCCCTGTCATTACCGATGCCAAAGCGATCGCCGTAATTATTACAATCAGCACCACCATAGTGAGACCGTTCGCCGGAATCCCAAACAGGTAGTCAAGCCCGGAGGTTACCTGTTGCACCCCCAAACCGAGGGAGGTAGCAAGTCCAAAGATACCTGCAAATATGGCGAAGGTATCGATGATGTGTCCGGGCCAGCCCCATATCCGATCACCAAGTATGGGGTAAAAGGCGGATCGGATGAGCAAAGGCAAACCCCGATTGTAGGCGAAAAATGCGAGGGCAAGCCCAACGACACCGTAGATTGCCCATCCTTGTAGTCCCCAATGAAAAACCGTCGCAGCTATACCCAAATTACCCGCCGCTTGAACCTTGGCATCTGAAATATTGGGAACATTTTCAGCGGTGTAGACCGTCTCCGTGTTATAAGCCGTTTCTACTCCGAGCGGCGGACTCTGAAAGTAGGTAACCGGTTCCAACACACCAAAAAATAAAAGCCCAATGCCTACGCCTGCCGAAAAGATCATAGCAAGCCATGTTATGTATGAATATTCAGGCTTCGCATCCGCTCCCCCGAGACGCACCTTTCCAAGTGGAGAGAATGCAGCAAACAGGCAAAAAAGAAAGACAAGGTTGGTAGAGATCATGAACAGCCAGTCGAGGTTTGTAGTGAGCCAGACGCGGAGATCTCCAAAGAGTTTTGTCGCACCCTCCTGGAAAATGAGCGATCCGATGATAAAGACGACGATGGCGATACTGGAAATCACGAATACAGGGGTCAAGTAAATCTCTAAACCGAATAACTTCTTGTACTCCCTTTCCTGCATATACTGTGGTTGTTTTCCTTCTTCGTGCATTTTCAAAATTCTCCTTTTAGAATTGATTCAGCGGTTTTGAACCGCGCACGGAGCGAGACGCACTTACAAAACGCGCCTACGGTGGAAGGTCACGTAACCGATTAGAAATAATAACCAAAATTAAAGTTAAGTCGCCAATGCCATACGTTATTGCCGTTAGCACCAACGTGATTAACCCCTGTAAGGATATTTCCGTAGTCATCTCCCGTGTTACCGACAAAAAAGTTGCCGTCGGAAAGTGCAATATCAGTATAGACATACAGTGCGCCCAGGACTGTCCAACTTGCGCCGATCGTCACGAGCGTGCTGGCGTTGTAGTCATCTACAGTTTTGAGGATAGTACTCCACTCCGCATAGGGCGTAACGCTGTCAATCCACGAAATACCTGCGGTATCTATGCCACCGTATCGCAGCGATAGTGCGGGGATTAATCCTTTAGATGCGATGGGCCATGCGAAATTGTAAGCACCCATTGGAATTAGGTCGCCGGTGCCCCAAGGGGTTTTCTCCGTGATATTATGTGCGTAATAAGAGAATTGCGAAAAGAGGGTGAAGTCGGCGAAGGTGTTTTTCGCATGTGCGGAAAGGGCATAGTGGTTACCACTATCATCTTTCCCCACATTCGTTCCCTTCAGCAATCCGTATTGAAGGGATACACCGAGATCTGCGATGTTCTCAATTGCATAGATTGCACGGACGTTAAATTGATGTTGCTCATCAAATCCGTTTTCACCGGCACCCCATTCGACCTTTCCCTTCGCATCGGCTTTTTCTTCCCATTTGACAACGTCATAGCTGTATCGCGAACTCGCCAGACTGCTATACTTTACCAGTTGAGGATCGCTCATAGGGTAGTAGCCTACATCAAGCGTCAGCTTGTCGAAGGTATCATTCCATGTGACCCCTAAATCCATATCGTCGGCGAGTCCGACATAAAAATGTTGGTCAAAAAACCAACTCGTAGAAACGCCGTAGGCGGTCGGACCGAAGGGCACCCGCACAATACCCGCTTTAACTGTGCCAGAATCACCAAGCTTATACCCTAACCATGCGGTGTGTATCATGCTGTAGCCATCATACCATCGGTATTCAAGTCTACTAATGATATTGTTATAGTCCAAGTCAGCATTGAGGCGGAATATCTCAAGGTCAACATCCCCGATTTTTTCGCCTCGGGGATGTGGATTCTCCTCATCGCCATAGCCACCATAGACGTAATTTACACGCATTGCTCCGCCGATCTTAATCGGACTCTTCTTCGGTGCTGGAGCCTCAACGGTTTCCGTCGTCTCTTCGGTTGTATCAGCCATCGCGAAAGAAGTAGCGATTAGCAAGAAGGCAATACCGACACCGAAGAAGTATTGATATTTCCGATTTTTCAGAAAAAAGGAATTCATGAAATTTCTATAGTTATACACCTGCTCTCCTCCTTAGTTAGGTGAGGGTGGGATATAATCGTTTGGCGTGACACCGTAGGTCCATCGGACTTTTCGGAAATCTGAAACTCTCTTACTGGTCGTCAACCAACAGCTGATTGCCATTCCTGCGCCTCTTATATCTCAAAACTTCGATTTATGAACCTCCGTTATTAAACCATTAACAATAATATAAAACAATATTAACAGAAATTGCGAAAAATTACGATGTTCACCGATGTATCGCTGGAAAGGTTTGGAACCGCACTAGCAAATATGGGATTTGCGTAAGTCATAACTAATACGGTTAATCTTAACCATAAAGACTTTCATATGCATATTCTATATGATTGTATGCATATTTAATTAATTAGGCAAGCCAAACATGCAAAAAATGCACCATACTACACATTTTATGCTTTTTAAGAACTTTGGTGTATAGGTGCAGTTTTGAATTGAAACTCTGATTTATGATCCGTCAGTTAGGTAATAGCATCTAACTGTGATAAAGGACAAAAAACTCGCCCACAATTTGATTGTGGGCGAGTTAGAAAACACTTATTGCATCTGTCCCATACTCTGCATCATTGCAAAAGTTTGGATAAGCTGCCTGAAATCACCGAGGGTCAGCAGAAGTTTCGCGCCGATTCCATGGTCTTGGACTTTCGCGGAAAAACCGATGCTATAGTTCTCTGGCAAATTCATAAACATTCCTGACATCATTTGCAATGCGGCAGCACCATTCGGATCCGCCGCCTTCGCAATAATCGGTAAGAGACTTTTAACCATGGTCATTGGAGAAATAGCAAAAAACAGGTTACTTTCCACGCCTAAAGTCGTGACCAATTTTTCATAACTCGGTTCCCCAGAGAAACCATGCGCGGTACCGACTCCCGCTCTGTTGTCCAAAGCTGTTTTCATCAATTCTTGACTGCCTATCGCCATAAGCAAATAACCGTCGGTAAAAGCATAGTACCAGTGCCATTCGCTGGGCATCAACCCAGCAGCTTGAGGTGGCATCTCTCCGAAAGCGGCACTAAAATTAGGAAAGACGTAACTCTTAATCTCAACACCGTTGTACATTGTGGATTCACCGTGATGCGCATCTCGGTACATATCAAGGTTGGGAACAGCACCGCCCATCATGTTTTGAGCAACTTTCATCGAATCTTGGAGCTGTTTAATCAACGCCTCTTCCATATAGGTCTTCGCCTTTTGTTCATCTTTCAGTCCATAGACAACCAAATAATCTGGAAGGACGCTATCCTTAAAATTGGCAGAGAAAGACCATTCTTCGGCAAGGGCTCCATAAAAGTCTTCCATTTGTTTGCTAAGGGACGCGAGTAGTTCAGTCTGTTCCGGGTTAGAGTCCTGTGAAAGCAACTTCAGCCAGAACAGGTTCATCTCAATCATCAATTCGGGTTTACCCTGAAAAGCACCATTCATAAACGCCGGACTTGGGAGTTCGCCAAGAAGGGTCAACTCGTCGGGAGCCATCCCTTTTAAAGCGTTCTGAATTCCGCCATTGCTCTTGAACCTCAGAAATGGAGAGAGTTTCACATCGGTTCCTTCCACTTCAAGTGTCGCGCTCAGAGATTTTAGCTGCTCAAGCAAATCTATCACGCCAACAAATATACTTTTAAAGAGAGGTGCTGCTGCCATAGCTGCAGGATCGCTTTCAAGGCTGTCTTGCATTGACTCCGATTCTGCTTCGAGGGATGCACTCAAGATAGGGGCGATTGATTCAAGGTCAAAGTGTACAGCGAGCTGTGAAGTCCCAGCTGAAACATCGGCAAGGAAGGTCCCATAATCTGGATTGGTTGTGACAGCCGGTTTGGTTTTGTTATAGGTGTCGATGACGCTTTCGCAGACTTCAGCGGACTGAGAAAAAACGAGGGTGTTATCTATGATAGCGAAACTACCGCCCCCTCCAGCCGCGTTCCAATAGGTTACGCCGTTATATTCTATCGGAGCACTCCCCTCACTTTCGGCTGCAATCACCTGTTTCATAGCTGCAGGGTTTATGAGATGTACGGTTGCGGAGAGATCTGGTGGCTTCAAAGAGGTCATAAAGATTGCAAAATCTTGATTCAAATCCAGCCCAATTTCCTCCAATTCACTAAGACTCTCAAAACCAGCACCAAAAGTATTTGCTAAAATTTTGGCGATTATCTCCGGATTTTCAGCGGTCGGCATCAAGTCCATCGCTAACATGTCAACTCGATTGTTTAACTCATTCAAACTCGGACAATAAATAATCCCGGCTGTTTGTTGCGGTATCAGATGTAGCACACTGCTGCCCGGGAGCTCCACCATTGGCATTGCTTCTTCAGATTCAACTTCATGATGCGTTTCCTCTTCAGCCGCGTGTGGTTCTTCGTGTGCTTCCTCCGACGATTCGTGGTGTTCATCAAGATCGCGCTCTATTGCCTGTGATTCTTCATGTTTTTCCTCTGATTCTTGTTGTGCTATAGGTGCGTCAGTGGTAATTGGAACTGGAGGGGTCTCTTTCGCGCTGCAACCAGTGAATATAAACGTTGCCAGTAATGCTAAGGCGATAAGGGGTAAAGACAAACATCTCTTCATCATCAATTTCTCCTGAGGTGTAGGACAGCCTATCGGCGTATCCTCACTAGATTTATAGTATTAATTTTGGGTTTTTGATATTTTTTCTTGCAGGGTGTCAATCTCTGCATTGGAGGACAACACACCGATTTCGACCTCATAATGCCTACGACCGCCGGATTCAATATATTGTAGGGCACCACGTTCACGTTCCTTTGCCCTGCCTTCTACTCCGCAATTCGATGGTTCTAAACCGAATACATAGCTTCCTTCACCACACATTTTCCACTGAACAAAGTGCGGAAATTGCGTTTTGTGGTAACGCACCGATACGCCTATACCTTGTCCACCGTTAAAATTGCGGTTTACAAGTGCAACGTGGATGTGATTATCAACATCTGGCTCCATTTCGTGATAGAAAACCTCTTCTTGGAAATCGATGGTTGGCGGTTCGCAGAGATTATAATTGTTCAAGTTTGCGGCAGCCTGTTCGTCACGCGGGGTGACCTGTGAGGAAGGGGCAATCAATTCGCTGTCTTGGGTAAGGATTGGAAATCCAACATTAATATGGAAGAGGTACATGTGTGGTGAATCTTGGTATCCCAAGTTTTCGACAATATCCTCAACGTGCAACGTACGTGAGCCTAACTCGGTCCAAATTCTACGGGTCCGAGAGAGGTTTTCGCCCAAAGCGGCGGTTTCTTTCACCTTGCCCTGTGCCCATAGCATATAGCGCTGCCCTTCCCACCGACTGTCGACCCAAACGTTTTTGGCGGGGATATACGAGACTCTGCCGTGAAGCCCTAATGCCTCATCGGCATCTTCGCCCGGTACGCCGACTTGTCGCATACCGCAGGTTGTCAGCAAGCCCCCGTAGAAGCCCCGTAACCAGCCGAGACCATCGGGTTCATAATGCGCAGGGCTAACATCGCCCGTACTCGAACGCCAGCAAAGAGGGATACCCTGATATTCTGCATAAGAGACATCCAAACCACGACTGGGCAGCACGGTAAAATTAAGACCACTACCGGTTCGGAAGTCAATAGCGTCAACGCCCTTTTCGTTGCCGTCCATTAGTTGGTACATCTTGGCATGGGCAATTTGCGATACATCTCCGACGTGGCGAAGCAGTTGCATTCTATCATACGTTGCTCCATATAAGTTTATCAAATTAAGGTTCCCCTTTTTGGTGCAGCTTGATAGTTTCGATTCAAGGGCGTTGCCTTCAAGCCTATATTAAGAAGATGGATCAAATTTCTGTATTCCGTTACTGAAAAGAAATTGTAGCATGCACGGGGAAAAAAAACAAGTTTTTCGTTTCAGCATCAGGACGAGCAATCACACGATGTTGACCTCTGTTCACTGCCATTTTTAATTGTCCTGAAGCCAGTTTTGTGATACTCTTAATGCTAATGAACGAAACTCCTGCCTTGGGACGAGATGCTGGCTGCTTCACCTGTGACGAATACGCTCTCGCGCAATGTTGATGTCGATCTGCGCGTAATTTAAGCGCGGGAATTCACAAAGAAAGGAACAATTATGACACGGCTTCTTGAGAAAGTACGCACCGAGGTTTATAAACTACCTCCAGAAAAACAGGATGCCATTGCTACAGTAATTCTTGAAGAATTAGAAGATGAGCGGCTATGGGACAAGGCTTTTGCCGAATCGCAAGATAAACTCGCCCAACTTGCCCACAAAGTCCGGAACGACATCAAAGCTGGTCGTATCAAGAAAATGGGAATTGACGAGTTGTGAACCCATATCTTAGAAAGAAATCTTTCCATGATTGAAACTACGAGAAACGAAATTGAGCAGATTGTCGAACAAGCTTGTGCAGCGGATACCAACATCTTCGGTTATGATATTTGGACCCATCACATCCTACAAGTCATTCAAAACGCAAAACAACTCGCCCCACGCTTTGATGCTGACCCCGAAATTGTGGATCTTGCGGCATTACTCCATGATTATGCCAGCATAAAGGACAAAGCACTCTATGCGGATCATCATATTCATGGTCCAATTGAAGCGGAGAAACTCCTGAAGCGTTTCGACTATCCAGAAGAAAAAACGGAAGCTGTTAAAGATGCTATCGCAACACATCGAGCAAGTGTAATAATGGAACATCGGAGCGCAGAAGGAGAATGTCTGGCTAATGCCGATGCGATGTCTCATATTAAACAAGTACCCTCGCTTTTATACTTAGCCTACGTTCATCACGGAATGGGAATCGATGAAGGTAGGCTATGGGTCAAAGAAAAACTACAACGGAGTTGGCGGAAACTGCGCAAGGACATTCAAGACTTAGTCAGAGATACATACGAAGCCGCGTTGAGAATCCTCTGACGTAGATCTCAGATAACCCTTTTCAAGGAGGTTTCACCCATGAAAAAAGAACAGATTGTTTCGCGCAACCCAAAAGTGATGAATGGTGCATTAGTTTTCACCGGGACCCGTGTGCCAGTAGAGATATTAATTCAGCATCTAACGGCAGGTGACTCACTCAACAAGTTCCTTGATGACTTTCCAACGGTATCTCAAGAACAAGCTGTCGCATACTTGAAGATGACGTTAGAGGTTGCTGATGCGCGTGTTGCTTGATGAAAGTATGACTGTTGACAAAGTTCACTGGTTCCTTGATCTTTTTAATGAACTCGGCGTCAAAGTTTGGATTGATGGTGGTTGGGGGGTTGATGCTTTATTAGGCGAATGTACTCGGGAACACCAAGATCTGGACATCATTATCTCATGGGAAGATTCAGCAATACTCACCGAGGCACTCTCAGCGCGTGGTTTTGTTGACATTCATACCGACGACCGTAAGGATCGAAATTTCGTGATGGGACATCGATTGCAAGGAAGGCTTGACTTCCATGTCATCGAACTTACCGAAGGAGGCGGTGCTGTCTATGGTCCTGGGGAGATTGACTGGGTCATCACTGAATCAGAGTTGAACGCTATAGGTGCTATCGGCGGACGGGAAGTCCGGTGTTTATCAGCGGATTACCAAGTGCGTTCGCACTCTGGCTACACATTGCAAGATACAGATTTTGCCGACCTGCGCGCATTGCAAGAGAAGTATGGCGTTAAGTTGCTCCCTGCACAGATTAAGGAAGAAAAATGATTATCGTATATGGAATCAAAGAAAAAAAGAACAGGCTCCGCATTGCTGGGGTTTTCGCGGCATAACGGGTGATGAAGTCAATGATTTGAAGTATAAAATTAACGTATAACACACGTGAGTTCGACTTAAATTAGTACGTGTAGGGTCCACATCTGTTGGTAGACAGGGGTTACTGGAAGAGACGAGGTTAGGAAACCTCGCCTACCGGGGTAGAGGATCTTCGTAAGAGAAATTGGGGTTAGAAACTTCGCCCACAGGAGCTGAAACGTTCAGAGTTTTAAGGTAGGAGACTCACTCTTTTCTAATGCTTCCAGAAAAGAGTGACAACACCGGCAATCATCAAAGCAATAGACCACAACAGATCCAAATTAAACCACGCCTTGCGAAGCAACGCAAGCCCTACGACCTCGTAAACGATAACTGCCACGATCCCTGTCACGACGAAAAAGCTGAGAGTGTGCACCCCAACTGCGGATAATAACATCGTCGCGTTATGTGCCATGCTTGCGGGAGCGTGGTGCATGTGTGCTGATGCCTCAGCAGCGGGCATTCGTAACAGAAGGGGTGCCAGCATCAAACCTGCCCCGTGTGCGGATGCCATCAGGAATGACCAAATCGTTAAGTCTTTGAAGTTAACACGCATCCCGACCCACTTCGGATGTCGCGCTCGGAAAAACTTGTACGCGCCAAAACCGAACAACACAGTTGCACAGGCGATACGAAGTACTCCGTCCGGTAACTGTTGCTGCGCCAAGGCGATGACGAAAACCACGACTGCGATGGATAGCGCGTGTCCAAGTGCCATTGGAAAAAGGGCACCAATAACCGCGCGTCTCCGTTTTTCCTGCATCCCCAACGCGACCGCAAAAAGCCATCCCATCCCCGGATTAATTCCGTGAAATACACCGAGGAGGGTATAGCTTAACCATGAGACAGTATCCATAAAAAATATCTTTCTACTGATAGTATGAGGGTGCTGCAAGAGAACTTGCACACCCTCTTCTAAAAAAGTTGTGATTTAAACCACGTTGTAATGATATATGGGCTTAAAAAGCGAGGTGTTTTTGCTTGGGGTCTTTGCTTGGGGTTTTTGATAGGGTGTTTCCCTGTGGATTTCCCTAAGAACCTCGCCAACTGCGCGCCACTTGTATTCCTATGGGTAGCAAAAAGTATCGGAAGAACTATCGCCACCTTGCAACCGAATCTGATGGGCACGGCTATCACCAAAGTCCACGAAGAAGTCAGGATCCAATTCGACACCGCCATCAGGGTTCACATCAGCCTTCACCATCCATCCGTTTGCGCTATCCGGATAGAACTGGTTATCCCACGCGACGTAGAGGGAGTTGGTAAAGTAGAGGCGTTTGCCATCTCGACTCAATTCAACCATCTGAGGACCGCCACCTACAGGACCGGCACCCGGGTGTGGATGCGATTTTGTAATTCCACCTATTTCAAGAGTCCCAGTATGCTTGGGATTAAACGGGTCAGATACATCGTATTGCAGCATCTCCCCAGTTCCCCAACAAGAAACATACAGGAATCGGTCATCCAACGAGAGGATGTGATCGGTAACGAGCGGCGGTATCATTCCGATATCCTTCAATGCCGGCGGCAAGTCATCTGGATTTTCAGGTGCCTGTGCGGGAATATCAATAATCTTTTGAATTCCCCAATCGTCTCCGTCTTTATACCACGTCCAAATGGAACTCGACAAATCGTTCATATTAAGCACGGCATTGACGAACCCATACGCCTTGGTGGGGTCATGTGCTGGACGCAACTCCAAAATCATCTGATAGTCATCGCCCAAATCCAAGGTCTGGATGTTCTTACGGTGTCGGATGTCCCAAATATGGATTTTATGCCCAAATTTGCGCTCGCCTAAATCTTCAAGGCTCACGCCGTTTTCAATCATTGCCGGGGTGCCCCATTCACTGGTGACGGCGATATCGTAGCCCAAGTGCCACCAGAAATCGTAAGAGAGGGATTGAGAGCCACGTTCAACTTCCCATTGCCCCAGAATATTGAAGTTGTAGTGATCCATGAGGAAAATACCACCAGGTCCTTCTTCCGAACCTGCTGAAGCCAAAGCACTGACATAGATGCCTTCAGGACCACAATGCACTGTATGCGGACGGGTATATCCCGAACGCTCTTCAACTTCATTGACATTCAAAGTTTTAATGAGTTTTGGTGCCTTCGGGTTCTCCTTCACATCAAGGATATAGATACTAGAACCCCGCAGTGCTGGCACAACGAGGTAACGCCGTTCTACATAAGGGTGTGGGGCATAGGGGCAGAGTGCTGCACTACAAGCGTTCCAGCCGAAGTGGTGGATCTCGTCACGAACGCCGAGTTCCAACCTATGAACAATCTCGCCGTAGGTGTCAGATGCTTTGTTGAGGTCAACCACACACATAGTGTCGGGGTTGCCGTCATCTCTCGGTGCAGCGACATAAGCGACATCTTCAATAGGAGCCTCAATCGCCATCTTTGGGGACGGATAAAAAGTTGGGTCAGGTTTCCACTGTTGTAACAAGTTTATTCTCCTTTTAGTGTGAGTGCGATGCGTCTGCATCGTTTTGTGCGCGGTCAAGCCAACCGGGCAACCTGATGCCCTCAGATAACTTCCATGCAGTCAAATAGAGTGAAGCCGTCCAACGCACGGATTCACGCGCCCGATCATTTGTAAAAACAACCAAAGCAGGTGTTGGATCTTTCAGGTTTTTCCAATCTTCCGCGAGTGCGTAAACACTATCAACCAAACTGAACCCCACTTTAACCTGTTTCACTATTGCTGGCATTAAATCGCCAACGGGTTCAATCTGTTGTGCCTTCGCGAGTTCTGCTGGATTCAGCTTCAACATCTCAATTGCCGAATCGACTTTCTCATGGATACCGGCATGCAGGCGTGTTCCGTCCTCTTGCTTAATCCCATCAAAATTGATGGTTAGGTGTAAAGGTTGACACATATCCTGTGCGTAGTGTGCAAGGAAGCCCGCGTAGAGAAAGCATTTGTTCTGAATCATCGGATTATCGGGCCATTTGCGATGCTCTGCGAAAGCAACAGCGAGCCGTTCTGTCCACTCCGCGAGCGCATAGGGCAGTGTGCCGACGGCTCGCGGTGCAAGCCCTAACTCTGCACACAACTTAATGTGTGCGTCGCGCCCCTCTGGGATCGGATGACCTTTTAGCAATTCTACATCAATGTAATGTTCACCGTATTCAGCCTGTCGTGCGTGCGGTGTGCCACGCTCCTTCGATATGTCTGGATCGTAGGCACAGTGAGCGACCATTTTTTCGGCGGATCGAAAAAATTCAGGCATCTCTTCGGGAAGTGCTTTGACGGCTGCCTGCGTGAGGATATCATGTCCACCTCCCCACCATGCCCACGCCGGCGTGGTGAGGAGTATCGAAAATAGAATCAACGTATTACAGAAACGTTTCATAATGCTCCTTTTGTTAGTCTGCTGCCAGATATTCTGCCGGACTCGCTTCTTGCCACTGGAACTGGAGTTCAGCGGTTTCATGGGGCTTAAACGATGTCACGATTGTCTCTACGGCGGGCCCGACGATGCCAATCTTGTCAAGATCTGCGGTGCCGTATCCTAACGCATTGGCGTAATGAAAAAGCCCAATCTCTAATGGCTCAAATCCCATCGCTTTTGTCGTGACTGCATCAGCTGCGAACACATCTCCGCTCGCAATCGCGATCCCGAGTGGAACAGAGTCGGTGCCACCAGGTCCGTTGCCTTGTAACCCAACGGTGCCATCAACAATAGCGATGTCGGGCTTAAGGTGGCGTGAGAGACGAAGCAAGTTGATATTGAGCGTCTGCGCTTCGCGCGGGAGTACCCGGTCTGCGTGACTGTGATAGCCGTGCATTTTAATCCGGTCTTCCTTGTGCAGAGTACCCATAATCATATTCTTCATTGCGAGTGTTACGACCCCGGCATCATGTGTTTTAGCGATAGCAACAGAAATAGTGCAGGGGCAATCCAATACTATCTTCGGCATCCGCACGGTATCTTCATTGCGCTCAGCAAGAAAGACCGTGGTTTTCACCCATTCGGTTTCCTGATGCAAATCCACGAGCCGGATCGGGAGATCGTACTCGGCTTGAAGTGCCTCATAACCAAAAACTTGGAATGCCTCACCGGAGAACGCTTCATTTGCGCCTTCGGCAATAATCACCTCTTTCGGCGGATGTGGTGTACTCAGCAGAAAATCAAGCGCGCCTCGCATCGCATCGACGTGCGACGAAGCGAGTTGATTCGTACTGGAGAGAAAATTCGGTTTTAACAGTACCTGCTCACGGACTTTCGGTGTGAGATCCTCGCGTATGTTGTCCAACGCTTCAAAAACGTTAGAACGTCGCCTGCCGGTCTTGGCAAGCCCAACTTTTGTACCCATCGGTTCCTCCTGACCTTATTGTTAGTGCCCTAATCCCCCGATGTTCTTCACCAAATCGAAAACCCAATTTTGACAACGGAAAAATCGGGACGGAAACCCAATTGTTAAAGAAAATCAACACGTTCTTTAGTTTTTCCTCTAAAATAATGTTAGCTGTAACGCAATATCTTTCTGTTGTATAGATATTACTTGACTTACAGTTTTGTATCGGAAATTCAGTTTCTTTAATACCTTAAAATCAGTGCGTTTTGCTGTTAATGCAACACGTTTTCCACCTTGAATAGGTTGCAAGGAAAATCCACCTTGTTGGTGTCCGCATATCACTGCTAATCCGTGTTTAAGATGTTTAACCAATGTGTTTTTACTCAGTCCAAGGCATCTTGTTCCACCAAATCTTGGTCTCTTACCACCTTTCTGTGGCAGTTGTCTATGCAACGTACGACGCTTTACTTGGAATGGTAAAATACAAAATATATCGGTGTTGTCTACTATAGGATCACCGCCAATAGTATGATATGCCAACACCCAACTATCTACACAATGTGCGTCAAACGTCTCTGCGACTTTGTTAGATGACTTTTTGAGACCTAATCTATCGCGCAGTTCTTTGGTCTCGTGCCCTTGCAGCGTGAACAATTTCCACTTTTTGCAGATTTCGCTATAGAACCACTCTTTACCGACTTCTAGCGGGCTAAACGATTGATTCCAACGCTTTTGATACTGCTTAGTGTGTGCCTTGATATTTTCTACACATACATGCGTGACTGGATATATCTTAGCCAACCAATCTAATATGCGTAGTTTCCAATCCCATCTTGCGCGTGTGCCTGCTGGTATACGATGCTTGTTGGCTAAGCGGTTCATGCGGTTCTTTCTATTAGGACACTTACGCGCCCTTCTACCTCTGCGTAGTTCCCGCCTATTCTTGATTTTCTTACCGATTTTGTTGTGGGCATCTACTTGCACATTCAGGTAAGTATGAGACTCACTCTTAACTGTAAAACCTTCCTTCTTACTGCCAGGATCTACGCCTACTGCTATATCCTGTTTGTATCTTCCAGAGGGTTCTACATTGAGTCTTATACAAAATATACCATTACTCCAGTAAGGCGTAGCATCGCCACACTTAATCATCATAGCCGCCCTTTCAGGAGTGGTTGGCATTAACTTTTCACTGTCTTTCGTTTTTACTGGAACTAACATAGTTAGTAAATCCCCTTTCGGGTTGTATGTTGCCCCATCCACATCACGGAACCAGAGAGGATACAGGCTTGGGGAGCACCTAGTACCGTCTTGTTGTGTGCCACCACAAGGTCCGCGATATGTGCGTGTATTCAGCATCTCGCGTTGCAGGGTCCCCCGTTGGCTCGGGATATTCTACAATCTCCACGCTTTAGCGTGGAGTTACTGAAGAATTTGCCTTAGAAATCCCTCATGTTCATCTAATAGTGTATTCGCGTCCGTCGGATTCAGTCCTTTCGCGAGCATTACAATAGCGAGTTTAGCACGACCGCCTGCCCGTGCTAACGCTTCCTCAGCCACCACAGCATCAACCCCAGTGACGGCTTGGACAATTCGGATGCTCCGCGCGACCAGTTTCGTGTTAGAGGCGTGTACGTCTACCATCAGATTATTGTAGACCTTACCCAGTTTGATCATAGAAGCAGTCGTCAACATGTTCAGAACCAACTTTGTGGCTGTTCCCGCTTTCAATCGGGTTGAGCCGGTGATAATCTCCGGTCCGACAATGGGTGTGATGAAATGCGTCACCCATCCTTTTAATTGCTCAGGAGGTGGAACGCAGCAGAGAAATATTGTTGTCGCACCAATAGCACGCGCCTCCCTCAAAGCCCCTATAACATAAGGCGTCCGTCCACTGCTTGCGATGCCGACGAGCACATCTTGTGATGTGAGTTGTCGCTCCCGGACAGCGAGCGCACCACTTTCAAGCTTATCCTCTTCACCTTCCACCGAGCGACGTAAGGCAACGTCCCCACCAGCAATTATCCCTTGGACCATCTCTGGGGACGTACTAAAAGTCGGTGGACATTCGGAGGCATCCAACACCCCAAGTCTACCACTCGTACCCGCGCCGACATAAAACAGTCTGCCACCGGCGCGAAATGCAGCAACGCATAATTCAATAGCGTGTGCAATCGCTTCGGATTCTGCTTCTACTGCCTTAATCGCTTTCCGATCTTCTTCGTGAAAAATCCGGACGATTTCTGATGTTGACTTCAGATCGATGTCAACAGAAGTCAGATTTTGCTGTTCCGTTGTGGACTGCATGCATCCTTTGCTGGTGATCATTTCCGTCTACAAACTCGCTTGTGCTAACAACACAGCACCATACGCGGGCTCATGTTTTGGAAGTTGCACCGATGCCTCTGGTTGAATCCTTGCAAACCGGTGGCGGAGTTTGTCGGCGAACATCGTTTGATGGATGAGATTGCCACCACTGAGAACAATATCAAACGGCTCTGTGAATTTCAACTGTTCAATTACGCTGACTGCGGCACAAGCGAGTTCATCAGTCGCCTCATCAACAATGCATCCTGCGACCGCGTCTGTTGTTCGGGCAGTATCAAACACTACCTCTGTCAACTGGGCAATCGTATCTCGACTCGCGGCGTGCGCCCAGCGAATCAGTTCAGGTGGTTCGTTGAGTTCAAGTCTATTGAGGATTCGATCTGTCAATTCGGTTCGATCGCCTCTGCCATCAGCAGCACGAGTAACGGCTTGGAGTCCTTTTATAGCAATATCGTAACCGCTCCCTTCGTCTCCAAGTAGGTATCCCCATCCGCTCGCGCGTGCTTCTCTGCCATCGGCATTGATGCCGTAGACAATCGCACCGGTTCCAGAGATGACAATTACACCTTCCTGTTTCTCCGTGCCACCAACGAGAGCGATATGTGCATCGTGGGTCAAGACCCGATTTTGGCAGATGCCGAGTTCATCACAAATTCGTCCAATCACTTCTCGGTCTGCGGAGCGTCCCAAACCAGCCATACCCAAGCAGAACCGGACAGAATTTCCTGATGGAACGCCTGCTTTTTCATAGAGCTCCCCGACGATGTCTTCTAAAACTGCCTGCGTTCTTGCCTCGCCAACGACGTGGTAGTTTGCGGGTCCCGATTGCACTTGTGCAAGGTGTTGCCCCGTTCCTGTTGCCAGAATACCAATTGTTTTCGTTCCGCCGCCATCAATTCCGATGATGTACATAATATGCTAAGGTCTTTCGGATCTCCACTTGCCGCCTTCGCTCTTATTTCAAAATAGCGATGACAACAGCGCAGATAGCAACGATAATAGAAATCGCTGTTAGGATAACATGACGTGTCTCCGCTCGGCCCTCTAGCTTCCCTTTGACCCATGAGATGTCGGACTTGATATTGGAAAGGTCGGCGCGTACGCTCTCTAATGTGGACACCACCATTTCTTCAAATTTGTCTTGATTCATTTTCGTATTTCCTTTAGTTGTTTGCCAGTTATGCCAGTCTTGATTCGTTTGTCACAGAGAATAGTGTGGTACTGCGACAAGGTGTCGCGGGTGCTAAGTCGAACCTCCATAACTGCCAGAGTCATTATATATTTTTTACTTTTTGTCAAATCATGGGTTCAAGTCTAAAAGTGGTACTTCTGTAAGAGCTTGACAACTCGCCACAGATTCCTTATAATAGTATAGTCTACCACGATTCAAAAAACAGATGCAATAAAATTTTGTTCGGAAAAGGGGACCTGAAATGCAGAATAAAAACTACATCGCGCTCATGATTTTGTGTGGAAGTCTTGTGTGCCTCGGTTGCTCCCAAGATACGGTGCAATTTGAGTGGCGACAACTTGAAAGCGGGACGGGTGAACATCTTTACGGCATCCATTTTATAGATACGAAACGCGGATGGGCAGTCGGTACGGGTGGAACAGTACTATCTACGGTTGACAGTGGAGCCTCTTGGAAAGCGACTTTGATCTCGAAAGACACACTGACGCAAGTTAATTTCGCGACCCCAAACAACGGCTGGACCGTCAGCATTGGACAGGTGCACTATACGGGCAGCGGTGGTGCTTCATGGAACTTGCAACACCAAGCACGCGGTGAGAGCAAGACATCACCAGGAATCTTGGACCTGCATTTCGTTAGTACGACAGAAGGCTGGGCAGTTGGCGGAAAAGGGACAGTGCTCAAAACAGAGAATGGTGGGGGTCGTTGGGAGAGCCAAAGAGGTCTGTCAGATAAACATTTATGGGGTGTGTATTTTGTCGATCCAGCACACGGATGGATTGTTGGGGAAGAGGGTGAAGTCCTGCATACCCAAGATGGCGGAAAACGGTGGGTTCAACAGAGAAGTAACGCCGAGCAGCCTTTATTCGCTGTCCATTTCGCAAATCTGACGTATGGATGGATTGTCGGGACAAACGGCTTGATTCTCCATACCACTGATGGTGGAATAACGTGGATTCGGCAAAAAACGCCTGTAAATCTAAACCTACGGGACGTGGCATTTCGTGACGAAAAACGCGGGTGGGCAGTCGGCGAAAAAGGGTTAATCCTTCACACAACCGATAGTGGCAACACATGGAACCGTTATCCTACCCCGGCTCAACACAACTTGCAGGATATCTATCTCCAGAAAAATGCGGGGTGGATTGTCGGTGCGAAGGGGACTATCCTGAGGGGGCACTAAGACTTCGCTCTTTATAATTCGATCTACCACAGTTTTCCATAGACCTTCGTCGCTATGTACATTTGCGGAACTGAAGAGATTCATCTGCTACTACAGAACCGCTTGTGACTGGTAGTGGAGGGACTTCGCTTTTATGCCCACAATTTATAAACCCAAATGGAGAGACATAGCGCAATTCCACCGATGGCAATCGTATTTTGAGTGACCGGTGAATAACGGGTCCAAGCGTTTTTTAACCACATCGGAAAGAATGCCGACCCGATAGCCAATCCAATAATTAAATAAGAAAACGGATGGTAACGCCAAGCGTCTGCGAAATGTCCGTGTGTTAAAGCAAGGCACGCCCGCGTCATTCCACACCCAGGACATGGAATATCGGTTACTAAATGAAGTATACACGGAATCAATGAAACCTCTGCTGGTGGTATTTCTGAAATTGTAGTGTAAACCCCTACTACACCCAATCCGATAAGAAAGAGACGGGCGAGAAATACATGGTTAAACATTAAGGAGTTCGTCCGTAGAGTCTGTTAATCTGGTGCTGTTGAATAGCGAGTGAAGCAACACCAATACCGACAATTGCTAACACAACACAGATGATAGGCAAGTTTGAATCAAATACCAAATCATTATCAGCCTGAACTTTATTGATACCATTTGCCATCTTGTACTCATAATAGATACCGAAGATGCCGAAAGTAATAATCGAAAGAAAAAACCAGAGCCAAAAAGAGTACTCATCCCGCTTCAACCAAGCATTAAGTGTTGCCATCTGCTTGTATTGCCAGTAAAGTCCATAGATACCACAAGTAATCAAGCTGACCAAAATTCCAATCACGATACCCCGTCTACCTTCGGACTCCGGGTACGGGTATTGATTAAGCATAAAATTCTCCAATTTTGTAGGAATACAAAGACAGAATGTCACCACAAGGACTATTCACGCGGAAGCGAAACTGTGTTGGGAACGACAATCTCGCCAGCAATGATCTTTGCCTTCAACGATTCAACGGTCATTATGAGGTTGTCTGCAAGCAAGGATTGGTTATGTTCATCAATGGCATAACTGACACCGCCATCTTCGAGTCCGAAGTATCGGACACCTGCCATAAAATTGCCCCCAGCGGTTTCTCGGATGATGCGCTGCACAGAAGCCGGAATCTCTTTTGTCATACTCGTCAAGACAATTCCAGGGGCAAGATGGTTACCATTGGAATCAACCCAAATGATGAACTTTTGTTGTTCTTGAGCGGCTTCGAGCACTCCTTGGCCGGATCCGCCAGCAGCAACGTAAATCACATCTATTCCGCGTTCATATTGTGCTAAAGCCAATTCTTTTGCTTTTTCAGGTTGACCGAAACCTGTTGCATCTTTGCTAATATATTCTACAGTAACTTCCGCGTCTGGATTGACTGCGTGAACCCCAGCAACATAGCCTGCTTCAAATTCTTGTAATAGAGGGACATCCGCACCTCCGATATAGCCGATTTTGTTACTTTCCGATTTTAAAGCCGCAATTGCCCCGACCAGAAACGATCCTTCGTTGGATTTATAGTTCACAGAAGCCACGTTTGGAATATCAAGCACAACATCAAAGATCGCAAATTTGACATCAGGAAATTCTGGTGCTACACGAGCAAGCACATCTCCCATTTGATAACCTGCTGTCAAAACAAGTTCTGAATTTTGTGCTGCATCTCTTAGGAGCATCTCTGTGGCTACGGGATCGTTTTCCATACCGCTTACTTCAGTCAGCGCAATTCCAAGTTCTTCCGCTGCAGCCTTTACACCAATATGGAAGGCATCACAGTAAGCCGCGGAGCCAATGCAATCGCTTGGGTATATCATGGTTACGCGAAGTGGTGTAACCTCTGTTTCAGTTGATGGGTCAGAAAGGATTACGTCCTGAATCGCGTCACAACCACAGATTACAAGTAGTCCCAATGCCAAAAAAACGGATTTGTTCAAGGTATTAAAACTTTTCACAATTCCTCCTTAAAGAACTTTATCATGGGTATGAAATTCAAAAAATTATTTTGTTAAGGACATTTCAGTAGCCAATCTGCCTTGATTTCACAGGAAACACTGCTCACAAATCTGATAAGGGTCATTGGTGTAAACGCGATAAATGACACGTCCCGAAAAATCGAGCATATCTTTCATTCTGTCATAAATAACAGGATGTGATATACGTCGCAAAACTGAACCACGTGCAACCCACTCGGTTTCTAAACTTTCATCGCTCGTACTTAATTCACCACAGACGTAATTTCCTAAGAAACCAAACGCCACTTTAGTAGGAGACTTGATGTTTGAGTAGACACCAGCCAACGGTCCAATTGATGCAGTGACTCCGGTCTCTTCTTGAACTTCGCGTTGTAACGCCTCAATAAGGTTTTCACCTTCTTCGACCTGACCACCCGGAAATTCCCATCCACGGCGCGGACCCCGTATGACCAAAATTTTACCGTCGGGATGGCTTATCAATCCAGAGGCAGCAACAATGTGTTTCGGATGAGCCACTTAAACCCTCACTTTTGCGCAGATCCATAATAATTTACATTTCCCAAACGAAAGTAGCATTGCTACAGGTTACACACCTATTGCATACCCATCGCGCCGCGGATCAGCACCCCCCATGAAACTGCCTTCTTCGGAATCAAAGGCAATACCTTGACCTCCACCCACGGCGGCTGTCCAGTCAGGCAACACCTCTACCTCATGTCCGCGCGCCTCTAACGCTGCACGGACAGCAGCAGGAATACGTCCCTCCATACTGACATGCGTTCCCGGATTTACCACGCGAACGCGCGGTGCTTCAATCGCCGCCTGAACATTCATCCCGTGTTCAATCAGATTCAACACCATCTGTAGTGTCGTTTGAAGGATGCCGTGGCTGCCCGGTGTGCCAATCGCAGCGAACGGATTTCCATCCTTCCAAACTTGGCACGGCGACATGCACATCTCTATCCGTTTATGCGGTCCAACGGCGTTCGGGCTCTCTGGAATTCTGTCGAACCAGTTCATGAAATTGTTGAGAAACATCCCCGTTGAACCGAGAATCACCCCTGAGCCAAAAGGTTGTCCAAGGCTCTGTGTCACGGCGACAATATTGCCCTCTGCATCAGCGGTGTCAAAATGGGTTGTGCATTCGGTTGTCCAGTCATCAGCGATAATTTCACCGGGGAGTTTGTCCTTTGACCAACGTTCACCACCGCTGACTGCGGCTTGTTCGCCAATGCGTTCGCGTTGTGCACGTGCGTAGTCTTTAGATAACAAGCGTTCAATCGGCGGGTTCGGGCGTGGAGCATACTCGGCTCTATCCGTACTCGCTAACTTAATTGCTTCAATCAGCAGATGCAGGTATTCCGGGGTATTGTGTCCGAGTTCACCGAGGGCATCGTTTTCCAAAATATTCAGTGTCTCTAAGTACTGAAAGCCTGAACACGGCGGCGGTGGACAGTAGACTTCATAATCTTTGTAGGTAACGGAGATAGGTTCCTGCCATTCCACCTCAAAGTCAGCTAAATCCTTTTCGGTAATCAGTCCATCGGTTTCTTCGGAAAAACGGACAATTTCTTTGGCGATGTCGCCGCGATAAAATGTCTCCGCACCGCCTTCAGCGACTTGACGGAATGTGTTGGCTAAATCCTTTTGCACTAAAACTTCGCCGGGGTGTGGTGTTCTCCCTCGCGAAGCGATAACCTCTTCAGCCCTTTTAGAGAAATAAGGCAGCGCGCCTGCGATGAATTCCGCATTCTTGACGGTGACGGCGTATCCATTTTCTGCCAATTCAATCGCCGGAGTAAAGACATCTGCGTGATCCATACTCCCATAGTGCTCTAAGAGTGCCAGCCAGCCACCGCATCCACCGGGGACCATACCCGCACGAATGCCAACCTGCTGGCTTTCGAGTGTTGGATAGACATCCAGCGTCGCGGCGTAAGGTGCGGTGCCCAAATAGTCTATCACGCGGTGTGTTTTTTCCTTCGCACTATAGAGCAACATATACCCGTTGCCAGCGATACCCGACATATAAGGCTCAACGACATTGAGTGTCGAAGCCACTGCGACTGCTGCATCAAACGCATTACCGCCAGCGAGCAACATGCGTGCACCAGCAAGGCTTGCAAGCGGATGCGCACTTGTCGCCATTCCGCGTGTACCCGTTACAGTGGATCGGTGTGTTGTACCGTATGATGGAAAAGCCATACTTACCTCCTTGTTATTTCCTACAGCAAGTTTTAATTCGCTAAAATCCTCCAAAACCGATGCCATCGCAACTGCCAGATTAACTTCCAGCGGGTGGTGCGATGCACAAAAAGCCTGTGTCCATCCAACTCAAGCACAGGAATCAGATGCTTATATTTCGTGAATAGTCCGAGATTCTTCGTGATGTCAATCTCTTCTACCGCAATAAATGATGTCTTCTCTCCGATACTCTGCAGCACTGTTTTTGCCTCGTCGCAGAGCGGACAATCCGGTTTCGTGTAGAACTGGAGTTGTATCGGTTCGGTTTTCAACTTTTTTAATTATGTGCCTCTGATCTGCCCTCCAAATATAAAGCAAAGACAAATTATGCCATTTAAGGAAACATAATTTCATTTCGGGCAGGTTTCCAGTTAAGTACGCTGGTATTGAGGACTGTGACGTTTATCAAAAAAAGCTTCCATACTTTAGAGTTTAGCACAAGTCCCCAAAAATCGCACTCACTTTTTACATGTGCCAATATGGATTATATGATAGAATTATCTTAGACCTTACCCGATGTTTTTGGCAATCATAGGTTTCAAGCATGATACTATCTAAGGAGAAAAGACGTGAAAATGAGACTCGCACAATACGGTATTTCCCACGACCACGCTTCGGGAAAAGCCAGCGTGATGAAGGAAAGTGACGACATTGACTTCGCCGGTGTCTTTGAGCCATCATTAGAAGTCCGAGAGACCCTTGGTCAAAGCCCGGTCTACGAAGGCGTTCACTGGTTTACGTCCAAAGAAGAAATACTCGAGGACGAAACAATCGTTGGGGTCGCGGCGCAGGGACGTGTGTCGCAGAATCTCACCTTTGCACGGGAGATTCTTGAACACAACAAGCATGTTTGGTTTGATAAACCTGCGGGTGATAATCTTGATGAATTTCGAGAGGTTTTGGACATTGCACGAGACAGGAGGCTGCTCGTTCAACTCGGTTATATGTTCCGATACAATGCCGGCTTTCAGTTTATCCTTGATTGGGTGAACTCAGGCAAACTCGGTGAAATTTTTTCTGTTCGGGCAAGAATCTCATCAGGACCTTCAAGCGATGCCCATTGGCAACGCTGGGATTCGCTCGGTGAACATTCGGGCGGCATTATGTTTATTCTCGCCTGTCATCTCACCGATATTATCGTGGCATTGTTAGGACGACCCACACGGGTAACACCCTTTTCGAGACACGATGGACATGATGTGCCATGGTATCGGAACAATACAGCGGCTGTCCTTGAATATCCGAGCGCATTGGCGATTCTTGAGTCAACGGCGTTGGAAGTTGATTCGGGGAAATCAAGACGATTGGAAGTTTATGGGACACGCGGTAGCGCAATTCTTGAGCCGCTTGAACCCCCAGAGTTGCGGTTGTGTCTTGACGAGGCGCGGGACGGATATGCGAAAGGCTGGCAGACAGTGCCTGTGGAACGGCGACCGCGTTACGTCGAAAGCCTTCGAGCGTTTGTCGCTGATATCCGTGGTGAGAAATCCCCTGATCGTTCCCTCGACCACGAGTTCACAGTTCAAGAAACGGTATTGCGGGCAGCGGGACTGAAATAACTTAAGAAAAGCACCCTCCTTGACGCGACAACCTCCAAAAATTGAGGCAGTATCGTGTCAAGGGGATTCCTCTCCAAAAAGAAATAGGCAATCATTTGAAAATCGCGGTTACGCGAACCGGACACCTAATTTTACATTCTCACCCGGATGCGTCGCGATCTTCGGATACTCGTCCAACAGGTCCTCAAAATCAACAACAGGATGGATAACCGGTTCAGATTTCAGACTGCCGTCGCAAAGTAGCCGCCAGCTGATTTCAAAGAGTCTACCTTCATTCCAATTTGGATATTCGGGATTCGGTTCACTGCAAGCGCGTGAGAAGATAATAGTCGGTCGGTTGAAATGCGCTTCGGCACCGAGGTCTAATCCCGTTGGATAGATACCGGGCCATGCACCAGCAACAACTGTTCCTAAATACGTCACGCCGCGGATAGCCGCTTGTAGTGCCGTATGATGACCGCTATATTCAATGCAAACATCGGCACCACGTTTGTTGGTAGCCTTTTTAATTTCCAAACCGGCATCATCTGTTGTAGGATCAATAACAATATCAGCACCACATTTAAGGGCAGCGTTGCGGCGCAACTCAAGTGGATCAATACCAATTACAGGATAGGCACCCGCCAACTTGGCAAGCTGCAGTGCCATCAGTCCGATTCCACCCATTCCAAAGACTGCCACGGCATCACCAATACGGACATGACCGTCGCGCACTGCTCCCAAGGCGAAATCTGTCGGATCCAAACAGACGGCTGCCTGCCAAGGAACACCATCAGGAAGTTTCCGGACACCTGCTGCACCCCAAACATTTTCCTCGCGAAAGGAGCTGTGCCGAAAAACGCGATCTCCGACCTCAAATTCGGTAACGTCCGCGCCAATCTCAGTTACCTCGCCAACACACATGTTCCCAAGTCCTGAAGGATAGCTCACCATGCCGGAGGTGTTCGCTTGAAAGACCTTATATTCTGAATCGTAGCCACCGCGTGGGCCTGCATAACCCTTATATGATGCCATCTCTGAACCGTGTTTGGCTGCACCAAACTGGCTCTTGACCCGAATTTCATTCGCTTGCAACGGTTGGCTTTCATATTCTCGGAAAGCGACCTGCTCTTGTGCCGGTGCAATGAGTTCTCTTAGCATATTGGTTAATTTCCTTCCTATGTTATTTGTAGCTTAAAGCCGCATGAACGCGTAGTAGTTCCCTGCTTGTTCAGTAATCGTAGATTTTACTATAGTCCGGTAATAACGTTTCTATTAAAGCACTCTTAAATAACGGACTGTCTTCTCAAAACCAGTTGTGAATTAATCGGAAACCTGCCCGTAACGCAGTGGAGGGCAGCCCAGGTGCTCATAAATTAAAAAATTTCAGTCGGCAATTGCTTGGTAGCAGAGGATGCGAATTTTCTCTCCGAGATCCAAACCGCCGCTCGGATGCAATTGGCACATGAAGATGCCAATCATCTGTTCTTGAGGGTCAATGAAGAAACTGGTAAAGAAGAAACCGCTCCAACCATACCTCCCAACTGATCCGACCTCCTTAAGATCCGATTCGTCTCGGACAACGCCAAAGCCCAAACCGAATCCGTAGTCGACATCCATATCGGCGAGCTGATCCGTAGTCATCAATTCAACGGTTTTTCGGCTCAACAATCGGACACCGTCAAGTTCTCCACTGTTGAGCATCATTTGCGCAAAGCGGGCGTAATCAGAGACGGTGGATACTAACCCACCTCCGCCAGAGAAATAGGTTCGCGGACCATTGTAAGGATAGTCAGTTGAGTAGGTCAGCGAACCCTCCACTGTCGGTTCTTGGGACTTTCGCACTATGGGTCCATCTTTGGTTCGCTCGTACACTGTTGCGATCCGTTCGCGTTTCGATTCAGGGATAAAAAAATGTGTGTCTTCCATGCCAAGCGGTTTGAAGATACGCTCAGAGAAAAATGCATCAAGGGACATCCCCGACACGACTTCGACGAGATAACCGAGTACATCTATTGATAGACCGTACTCAACATCGGCACTCGGTTGATGCAACAAGGGAATAGTCGCCAACACTTTCATCTTCTCTTCAAGGGTGCTCTCATCCTGAAGAAGCCCGTGGGTGATACCCGCATCGTTGTATTGCGGACCGAGTCGCTCATTCCAGTGATACGTTAGACCAGACGTGTGGGTGAGCAGGTTCCAAGTGGTAATCTGTTGTGTCGCGGGTACAGGTGATGCCGAATCTTCAGCATCTTCCTGTGGCAGCACAAGCATCTCTTTGAAAGCGGGAATGAACTTTGAGACCGGCTCATGCAACCGAAAATGCCCCTCTTCATAGAGCATCATTACAGCGATGCTCGTGATCGGCTTCGTCATTGATGCAATACGGAAAATGGTGTCGGGTGTCATTGGCTTTCCCGTTTCGACATCCATCATACCGTAAGTGCCCAGATGTGCGACCTTTCCGTGCCGAGCAAGCAATGTAACGCCGCCAGCGATTTTCTGCTGAGCGATGTGCCGTTCCATTACTTTATCAATTCTTGAGAGCCTTTCGGTAGAAAGTCCAACCGCTTCAGGCTCCACCATAGGGAGCTCGTGACTGAAGGCAGATACTGTTAGAACTAACAAGAACGAGATGTGTACTAAAATCCTGTCCGCTTTTTTCATATAAGTCACTCTGCAACCTCACCATTTCTGTAGGGCAGTTTCTTCTCTCAGATTCCAGTGCTTCCGTATCTGACCCTCTGTTTGTCAGTCAATTGAGACAATTTGCGGCAAAGACATCACACAGCGTGTGCCTACTACCGTTAAGCCAAAATGTCACGGACGACATGCCCGTGGACATCTGTGAGACGGAAGTCTCGTCCTTGGAAGCGGTAGACGAGTTTTTCGTGATTAATTCCGAACAGGTGAAGCATCGTAGCGTGGAAATCGTGGACATGCACGATATTTTCAACAGCATTATACCCCAACTCATCGGTGTTTCCGTAACTAATACCACCTTTGATGCCACCACCCGCCATCCACATCGAGAATCCTTTGATGTGATGATCGCGCCCAGTGCCTTGTGCCATCGGTGTCCGACCGAATTCGCCACCCCAGATGACCAAAGTGTCGTCTAACATGCCGCGCTGTTTCAAATCGTTGACAAGAGCAGCGGTCGCCTTATCAACATAGCCAGCGGTTGTCTTAATGGCGTTCTCAATGCCGCCATGATGATCCCAACCCCGGTGGTAGAGTTGAATAAATCGCACCCCGCGTTCGGCTAACCGTCGCGCGAGGAGACAGTTTGAAGCATAGGATCCGTCACCAGGCTTTGCACCGTACGCATCCAGAACGTGCTGCGGTTCTTCCGAGATGTCCGTCAACTCAGGGACACTCGTCTGCATTCGGAACGCCATCTCGTACTGACTAATCCGCGTCGCGATTGCTGGATCGTCTACGGTCTCGTTGAACATACCGTTTAGGGTTTGTACAGCATCTACAACGTCCCGTTGTTGTTCAGTGTTGACACCGTCAGGGTTGGTGACATAGTGAACGGGATCGCCGGTCGGATGGAACTGGACTCCTTGAAACTGACCTGGGAGAAACCCGCTATGCCATTGCCGCGTCGCAATCGGCTGGTCCTGTCCGCCGCCAGAAGAGGTGAGGACGACGTAACCCGGCAGGTTTTCATTCTCACTGCCAAGCCCATAAAGCAGCCACGAACCCATGCTCGGTCTACCAGCGATTGCAGTACCGGTGTTCATGAAAGTGTGCGCTGGATCGTGGTTGATTTGCTCAGTGCGCAGGGAACGCACGATGCAAATATCATCGGCGAGGCTTCCAATATGTGGAAACGCCGTACTCATCTCCTGCCCCGATTCTCCATACTTTTTGAATTCATGTGTTGGACCGAGGCATTTGAGTGAATCCGCTTGTCCTTGGAGTTGCGCAATCGGCTGCCCTTCAGTGAAAGACTTCGGCATCGATTGTCCATGGAGTTCCGCCAGTTGCGGCTTGTAGTCCAAAGTCTCTAAGTGCGAAGGACCACCCGCCATACAGAGATGAATAATGCATTTCGCTTTCGGCGGTACATGTGGTGTGGTAACAATTCCCTGCCACCGCTCAATTTCCGGTGCGGCATTTAGCAGCGATGGTGCAAGCAGGGAGCCAAGCGCAAGCGATCCGATACCACGCACGCTTTTACCCAAAAAAGTGCGCCTCGTGAGGCGACGATTGGTTTCTTCATGAATATCCATAACCATATTTGATATCTCCCGTCAATAATTTCTCCTGTTTGGAAAGGGTATGGGTGCCTTTCGTTCTCAGAGGATCTTTATCATCTATGCCCCACCATGTGCTGGATTATGAATTAATCCTTCTTTCATGTCAACACAGAGATCGAGAGTTTCCAAAATCATGTGTCCCAAGAGGATAGGCATGTCCGGAGGAAGATCTGTTACCCGGATAGAGTCGCTTCGTTCCAAGACAGTGTATTCCACCTCTGAATAAATGGTACGCGTCACAATACCGTTGGCGGTTTGCGCGCGAGTCTCTCTCAGTGGGGTAAGTCCGAGTTGTTCGATAAGCGGAATCGATAAGCAGAGCCCGGTTGCGCCGGTATCAACAAGTGCGTCTTCGACGGTCAGTCGCCGTACGTCTTCGGGGTCCATAACGCCTAATCTAACTGCAGCCTCTTGAAGTTCAGGAACAGTGTCCGCGTGAAACCCGACGATGTCAGTAATTCCTGCAATATGACCGACAAGACATCTATCTTCTTCGCTGTACTCAATATGTGCACTATAACCCTTGTACTTCATGGAATTATTCCTGCCTCCTCCAGAAAACGCCGGGCATCCTTCACTTGGTAGGAACGTGCTTCTTTTTGATTATGGGGACGGTGAAACGTTGCGGTAACGCCATTCACCCCTAATATCGCATAATCGTTTCATGCAAATTCAATATTACCCGTGCCACAGAAGTCCACGCCGCCAATTCGTCAGGTTCAACGCCTTCTGTCATAGGTGTTTCACCCGTTGCGACGAGAGTACTGGCAGCATCAAGATTAGCAGTATATTCGGCTTGGTGCTTCTCATAGAGAGAAGTCATAATCTCTAATTCCTTTGGCTGTGGCATCCGAGACAATGTCCATTGGTACGCCCAGCTGATACGCTCAGCGACGGATTCACCACCCTCTTGGACGATCCGTGATGCGAAGACGCGCGCCGCCTCAACGTAGCTTGGGTCGTTGAGTAGCGTCAAAGCTTGCATTGGGGTATTAGAGGTTGCACGCTCAGCAGTACATTCCTGACGACTCGGTGCATCGAACGCCATCATGCTCGGATGCAAGAAGGTGCGCTGCCAATGCGTATAAAGCCCACGGCGATATTGATTCTCCCCAGCATCGTGCACATAAACCCGCTTCGGGAAGTTTAGATTTGAGTAATAACCCTTCGGCTGGTACGGCCTCACGCTCGGACCACCGATTTTGGGAACAAGAAGTCCACTCAGCATCAACGCGTTGTCGCGGACCGCCTCTGCATCGAGTCTCCAGCGTGATTGACGTGCCAACAAGCGATTGTAAGCATCCTTCTCCTCCAATACCTCGTTTGATTTCGAGGATTGACGATAAGTATTTGAAGTGACGAGGAGCTTTACGAGATGCTTAACGTTCCAACCGCTCTCCACAAATTCGACAGCGAGCCAGTCAAGCAGTTCAGGATGTACCGGCGATTCGCCTTGTGCGCCAAGGTCATCCAAGACGCGGGATAATCCTGTCCCGAAGTAGAGTGCCCAAAGTCGATTTACAAACGTACGGGCAGTTAGTGGATTGTCCTTTGACGCGATCCACTGTGCAAGCTCTAAACGGGTCGGTCGGCGGTTTTTGATACCGAGATCGCCAAGGAAAGCCGGTATCATCGGTTCAACGATCTCACCCGAATCGTCCATCCAGTTGCCTCTCGGTAGCACGCGTGTTGTGCGAGGTTGTGTAGACGCAGTGGTAAGTGAGTAAGGAATCTGTGCTTCGATTTCACCTTTCTGCTTCTGTAAATCCGCAATCTGATTCCGGATACCATCAAGCGCAGGTGTGATGCGGCGATACTCCGCTGCGATCTGCTCACGCTGACTTGTCGTCCTGACAGAGGTATCCACCCGAATTGCTGCGATAACCTGTTCCGTATGCGTGTGTTTTACTGACGATCCGAGAGTTGTTGCGATGCCAGCCATATCCCAATAGGCGGTGCCACCAAATTGTGCGAAACCTATCCCATTCAGGACACTCCCCGGCTCCAATCCAACGTCTGCTGGATCTACTTCAAGACGCATCCATTCGCCGACTGCTGGCAGCAGTCCCATCGGCTTGTGAGCAGGTGTATCAGTTCCAATCTCGCCGAAGTTAATTTTGTCTTCACCCCAAAAAGCACGATGATCCCAATTTCCATCGTTCCACTGGAGCATGACTGTTTCTGGAGGTGATTCGGGGTCAATCCAGATATAGGCAAAGAGTCGGTCACCTTCTGCTACGGTGAACTTTCGATTCGCGCCACGGAAAGCATGCTGGATTGTCTTTCCTGCTTCCGCTGTTTGTTTTCGTGAGTATAACTTACTGAAAACGGGGGCTTCACTTTTGTCAACGAATACCCATGTGCCTTCAGTCCTACCACCGTTTGCTTGTGCGTCGTCTATCCACGCGAAGTCGGTCGGCTCTGTTGATTCGAGCAGGGAAAGCACCTCATTCTCCCACTCCGTCTGTTCTGCTTCTAATCCGGGGGATGATGCCTTGAATACCTGTTGCAGTTTCGTCAATTCATCGTCAATATCCTGGAGTGTTGACTTCTGTGTGGGTGTCGGTAGCATAACGACGGGTTCCCATTTACTTCCACCACCGTATACGCCAGGTCCCTTGACATCCGCGAAAAACGCGGCGAAACTGTAAAAATCCTTTGCGGTGTACGGATCAAACTTGTGGTCGTGGCACTGTGCGCAGCCGAGCGTCGCACCTAACCAGACGGAGGCAGTCGTCCGCACCCGGTCGGCAGCATAGATCGCGAGATATTCTTTTGCCTGTGCACCTCCTTCTGAGGTTGTCTGATTCAGACGGTTATAACCGGCAGCGATCTTCTGTGTAACTGTGGCATTCGGTAAGAGATCGCCTGCAAGATTTTCGATTGCAAACTGATCAAACGGCATGTTATCATTAAATGCTTGGATCACATAGTCCCTATAGGGCCAGATGCTCACGTTTTCGTCAGCATGGTAACCGCTCGTGTCCGCATAGCGCACCAGATCAAGCCAGTACAGTGCCATCCGTTCACCGTATTGCGGTTCAGACAGAAGTCCATTGACAAGTGATTCATAGGCATCCGGGGTTTCATCCCTCAAGAAACGCGCCACCTCAGCAGGCGTAGGCAGCAGTCCGGTAAGATCGAAATATAAGCGGCGAATGAGCGTCCGTTTGTCCGCTTCTGGCGACGGCATGAGATCTTCCGTTTCCAATCTTCCGAGTATAAATGCGTCGATAGGATTGCGGACCCAAGATGTATCCTTGACAACTGGCGGATCCACCCGTTCGGGCAGATTGTACACCCAGTGATCTTCCCATTCCGCACCTTCAGCAATCCACTGAATGAGCGTATCGATCTGTTCTTGTGTCGGTTGCCGATTGGAGATCTGTAGCGGCATCCTTTGGTCAATGTCTTCGTGTGTTATGCGTAGGACCAATTCGCTGTTTTCCGGTTCACCCGGCACGATAATTGGATAACCACTTGGTGCGGAGAACGCACCTTCCTTTGTGTCAAGCCGCAGATTGGCTTGCCGAACCGCGGGGTCGGGACCGTGACACGCAAAACATTTATCTGACAAGATCGGCAGAATATCACGGTCGAATTGAAGCTTCTCGGCATAGACAGGTTGTAGTACAATAGCGAGTCCTAACAAGAGTACCATAAGACTCATACAGCCAGTGCGAAACCATATCAAAGTACCTAAAGGTGATAACTGTGTCTGGGACATTATAGAAACTTTCCTCCATTTCTTCTGTGCGGGCGATGTCAGCTCCCTACATCAATGTAAGTCCTATTATCCTCAAGGATTGTTTACTATAATATATCATTTAAAGCGAAATATGTGCAAGGAAAATCTCGCGGTATCCAGCAGCAGGCAGTTATCGGATGTCAGCAATCAGTCAGAAGTCATGACCGGGAGATCGCTTCTACTGGAAAGAGGTCTTGAGCGGAGCCCGGAAACCAAAAACTCAACGATTGTGACACCGCGAGAATTTTATTAGATTTTAATTATACTTTAGAGTATAATACTTTAGAGTATAATACTCTAAATCGCATTTAAGGAGAGAAACCTTATGTTTATTAATAGACACCAAGAACTGGCAGCTTTAGAGCAAATGTTTCAGTCAGAAATGGCACAATTCTTCGTATTATACGGCAGAAGACGGATTGGGAAAACTGAACTCTTGTCGCAGTTCTGTAAACAAAAAAGAAGCATTTATTTTCTTGCCAGTCAGTTGAAAGAACGAGATCATCTCCGGCAACTTACTGAAATCGCACGGCATACCATCAATGATCCACTGCTGCAAAGCCTTGCCTTTAATGATTGGGAATCTGCATTCATCTATTTTGCACAACAGGCAGAAGAAGAAAGACTTATTCTGGTACTCGATGAGTTTCAATATCTCTGTGAAGATAACGCTGCACTCCCATCACTGATCCAACGCTTCTGGGACCTACACGGAAAAAACAGTAAACTTTTCTTGATTTTGTGCGGATCGCAGGTGAGTTTCATGGAGCGAGAGGTACTGGCGGAAAGGTCACCGTTATATGGACGGCGCACTGGTCAACTTCGCTTAATGCCGCTGTCTTACCGCGACAGCGGGTATTTCTTTTCAGAATATTCTGTCAAGCAGAAACTAATTGCTTATGGTATCCTGGGTGGTATTCCGGCGTACCTCAACCGATTTGCGCTGTATCCTTTGAACCGCTCGCCGGATGCACCCCAAAAGACATTTCAACAACGTATCAAAGATGAATTGCTTACACCTCAAGGTTACCTGTTTGATGAGGTCAATTTTCTGTTACGTATGGAACTCAGGGAACCCAGAACGTATGCAAGCATATTACAGGCAATCGCCGCCGGCGCGACGCGATTGAATGAAATTGCCCAACGGGTTGGACTCAATCCGACAGATGTGAACAAATATCTCAACGTGCTCCGAGAATTGGGATTAGTCAAGCGTGAAACACGGGTAACCGAACGCGCACCTCAAAAAAGCAAAAGGGGACTTTATAAAATTGAAGATAACTATGTCAAATTCTGGTTTCGGTTTGTGCTACCCAATCGAAGTCTCATCGAATCTGGGAACATTGATTTGGTATACCAGCAGATAATTGCTCCGAACCTCTCACACTATATGGGAGAAATTTTTGAAGGAATTTGCCGCCAATATATCAGCCACTATTGGGAAGAAAAACTAAAGATTGCCCCTAAAAAAGTTGGGGGACATTGGGAATCAGATTTTGAAATTGATGTATTGACAGAAAATGTTGACAAAAGCCACTGGTTTGGTGAGTGCAAATGGTGGAACGCTCCAGTCGGTGAAAACGTCCTAAACCATCTCATCGAAAACGCTATGAAAGTCACCGATAAATGGAAACGTAATCCGCGATATATTCTGTTTTCTGCTAATGGTTTCACGGATGCACTCAAACAGAGAGCAGAAAAAGAAGGCGTGTTTCTCATCGAGGTAAACGACCTGTTTTGATCGGTCCATCGAATGAACGGAAACCCCCAAACTTCAGTGGTGTGAAACAGAACTGGATTCGCTTGGATGGTTTTCAAGACGGCTGCAGCACAATGCGAACTTAACTCGACAACATAATCGGGCGATATGGGTCAATGAACCTGTTATTCTCATCCTTTCGGCGCGGCGGAGGTAATGCGTCGGCTTTTGCGCGTAGTTTCGAGAGTGCGTCGGCGTAGGCAGATGTGTCAATCAGGTTGTTCCGTTCATCCGGGTCTTCGGAGAGATCGAAGAGTTGTTCGGGCCACCCCTTATCGTTGTCGAATCTGAAATACTTCAAACTTCCCTCTTTGACCATCACAGAGGGCCCATTCTGGGCGCGCCAAAGTTCGCTATAAACGGTATCATGCCATCCTGTTGTATCTCCTTCAATAAGTGGCAGGAACGAACGTCCATCAAGCTCATCCGGTGCGGGGATTTCCGCTAATTCACATACAGTCGGAAACAGATCGACCAACGAAACATTCTGCTCAACGATTCTCGGTTCTCGTCCAAACCGTTTCGGATACCAGATAGAAAGCGGCACCCGTGCCGAAGCCTCAAAGTAGCTCTGTTTCTCCCAAAGCCCTTTCGTGCCAAGCATCTCACCGTGGTCAGAGAGGAAAACGATAATAAAATCGTCTAAGACGTTCAAATGTTCCAGTTTCTCAATGACCCGACCGAATTGTGCGTCCATCCACTCAATCATTCCGTAGTATGCCGCGGTCGCCCGGTGCGCCTGACGGTAGGTAACATCTTGACCGACTCGGACCCTGAAAAAATTGTCGTATCCAAACTGCTCGTTAGGCTCTTCAACAATCGGCTTCACTCGCTGCATGTAGTAGTTAAACAGATCCAGTGGACATTGATACGGATAGTGTGGTGCTATAAGGCTTACCGCCATACAAAGAGGATTTGATCTCGGACGGTCATAAGGAGCATCAACAAAATATTCCTCAAGGAACAGCAGCGCACCGTCCACATTGTATTGGTCATTGAGCATCCAACGCCCTAAACCGGGTTGGGCATCGCGGACTTCCTGAATCACCTTGCTCTGCTTCGGACCCGTACCGGATTCCGATTCGGTTCGTGCGTAGTGCTCATCCTTAACAGGTGGGTAAGGATAGCCGTTGTTACCAACAATATCGCGTCCCACTCGTTCCTGCCACCCGTGCATCACATCAGTCCCGACAAAGTGCATTTTGCCTGCACAACAGGTGTAGTACCCATAGTTTCCCAATTGTCCTGGAATCGTTCGGACCTCTGTGGGCATCGGATCACCGAAGTTGAGGCTCCCACAGTTACGCGGATAGAGTCCTGAAAGAAAGCTCTGCCGAGCAGGAACACAGATAGGTGAGGGGGTATAAGCGTTGCGGAAGTAGATTCCCTCATCCATAAACCGAGAAAGTGTCGGCGTGCGGATAGCGGTGTCCCCTTCGATCGGCAGGACATCGGGACGGTGTTCGTCGTTGATGAGGAATAGAATATGCGGTTTATCTTGTGACATAGCTACGTTATGGCAGACGGCATGTGCCTCCTGCTTTAGTAAAGGGACATTAATCCTTCTGCGCCGGGGATGGATTTTTGCTCGAATTCGGATGTAATCCATCGGGCACCGGAGGGTTTGCCCGGGTTACGATAGGCATAAACGACACACCAGCGTGTATCGCTATTCGGTTTTCTCGGATTAACTGCATGCGCAGCATGCGTCCACATCAACGCGACCGTGCCGGGGGGTGCAGATAATGCTTCAATCTCTAACGGTTCACCCGTTTCTGGATGCGTTTTTCCTGCCAACCAATTTTCTTGCAGCTCTGCATTGGACTGCCCACGAATATTTGTGTCCCGATATAGATGACTTCCGGGAACAGCCTTCAAACCACCATCGTCCGGGTCAAATCCGTTAACGTAGAAAAAGATACGGACGAAGCCCAAACGCGGGTCGTCATCGGAGTATCCGTGGCTGTGCCATCCAATGCCACGATTGCCGCCCGGTCGATTGAGACTGACACAGTGATCGTATCGGATATCTTCACCCAAAACCTGCCGTGCGAGTTTAAGCATCTGCGGGTGTGCAATCAGGCTTTCGAGATAACTGTCGTATTCTGCGGAAAATCGGTTCGGCTCATGTCCTTCCTTCGGTGTGCGCGAGAGTTCATGAATATACGACAGTGAGCGGGTCAGATTTTCCTGTGCATCCGATGTGAGCAAGCCAGGGAAAACGAAATGTCCATCGCTATCCAACACTCTTCGCTCCTGTTCACCAAACGTGTAGGCATGAAAAATCGGGGGTTGTGACATAAAAACTCCTCCCGTTTAGTGATACTTTCGACAAGACCGAGGAGGCTCAGTATTGAACCACACTCAGTCCTGTCACCACCAATATAGAGACGGATTTCAAAAATCCGCCTACCGCTAAATAAGAACTCCCTGCTCGGTTGCCCGGGGTTTACCCGCAAACATCGGAAAATCGCCAACCAACGCAATCTTTAGATTTGGGAGTAGGTTAATCGGCTTTAATGGCAGCCCAGGTCGTTGCGAGTTTACCTGAAGGTTCAATATCAGCTGCTTTTTCTAATCCTTCAGTCATGATGGTTTCAAGATCATCATCGGTCAACGCCACATTGAAGATGACAACGTCGTCAATGATTCCAGCGAAAAACTGGCCCCACTGACCATGTTGTCCGGTGGCTAAGTAGATACCTATTAAAACGGGTTTGTCGGTTAACGGGTTCCTTCCTAAGTTCGGTGTCGTTACACCCTCGCCAATCTGATCAGCGTCTATATATACGCCGAAGGCTTCGCCGTCCCAAGTAACGGCAACATGATGCCAGTCTGTGTCTGGTTTCCAAGGTGCATCTATAAAGTGAAGCGTGCCGCCTGGGTCATGCGTGTGATGTCGGATTCTACCCGCATCCCACCAAAATCCGGGAGCCCAATCATCTTTGGTCACAACAGCCGTGCCACCCCCGGGAGGCTTATCTAATTTAAACCAAAGGGCAATCGTGTGTTCGCCTCCAACATTTAAAGAATCATCATGAGCAATTTCCACGTAAGCATCCGAGCCGTCAAGACTCAAACCCTTACCAAACTTGCCATCAACCCATTTAGCACCACCCTCAATCTTGCCGTCATTGCCCGTCCCAGAGGAGTCTTCGGCTTTGTTACCACGTCCCTCATCAAAGAGCCACATTCCGACGCAATCTCCAAAGTCAACTTCAGCAGAGCTGATACCTACAAACATCAGGCTAATAACCGTTAAACTGACACATAATAGTTTTAATCTTGTGACTGTGGTTTTCATCTTTTATTACCTCCTTAGTCAGCGAATTATCCACTGGCTATTATTCAAAAATGAGTCTCGCCCGATAGGTATTGGTCACTGAGGCAGCAAGAATAATCTGGCTTTCCTCTGTATCATTGTGCCACACAATAAAGTTTCTGTTATATTAGTGTATCATGAGATACAATCTCTTTCAAATTAAATCTTGCTATATCGGAATTTGGTTATTTCAGTTCAGGTCCCGGATTCCGATCCCATTTTAACGGTTCAACGTCGCTTTCACAGACCGGCGCGAGTTCAGCAATTTGCGCCCAATCCGCGTCCGACCAAGCGAGACTTTGCCGGAGCCTCCCGATATGTGCTTGCATTTCTGCAGGTAACAGCGCAAAAAATGGATGATACCAAAGCGTAATCACAGTCCGACGTTCATCTGATTGATTACCGTGTGAAGCATGTAACAGCCGAGAATCGCCGATAACCAAATCCCCTGCTTTCACCGGTATGTCAACTTCACCCGGAAAGTGTTGATAGGCGAGATGGTTAGCATCATTGACGCGCTGGAGTGCTTCGCCGTGGGCATTGGGCAATATATCATGCAGCGGATGTCGATTCAGATGCGAACCTTTGATCACACGGAGGCATCCGTTGTAAGGCACTGTGTCAACCAAATAGTACATAAGGAACAACTGTTGAGGCAATGCCGTGTAGCTACACGGATCGTTCCAACCCCACCAGTCCTGATGCCAAAATAGGGGTGGACTCTGGGGCGGTTTGCTGATGACATACCCCGCCGACCATTTCGGTCTCAAGAAACCTAAAGCTTCAAGAGCCTGCAGTGCCCGCGGATAAGCGACCAGCTCAGCGAACAGCGGATGCATATACACACTGATCATACTACCGGATGAGCGATGGGCGGCACGTTCATCTTCTGTCTGTGCGTCAAGCAGTTCATCGGTTACTGAACGAAGTCGAGTAAGCATCTCTTCCTTCAAAACACTCTCTACAACACAGTAACCATCAGCGATTAATTGATCATATTTTTCTTTCGGTTTTTCGACTTTCATAACTGCAAATAACCTCCAAAATTCTAATGGGCAGGGCTCCTGTACCTGATGACCTATTCCCTATTTTAGCACTCTTTTGGACAAATGTAAATGCAATATTCCCAAGTGGATAAAAGTATTTATGGGGACAGGCATACACTCACTTTACAGCCACCACAGAAAACCCATCATTCCCCAGATGGAAGTCTTCCAGTCTACGCTTCTTGTAGAAATGGAAATCCGAAAATCCCGCCGCCACAAGACAGTTCTTGAGTTCGTCCGGGGGGAGGTGCATAACAGAATAGTCGCACTTGTAATGTTTCTGTGTCTCTAAATCTATCTTAAGCCAAGTGCATCTTTCCATATCTTCACTTTCGTCATATTCTCCGTTCTGCAGGACGAACACGTTTTTCTTAATTTCACTCCAATTAACCACTGGAAATTGCTTTTTCCGTATTGAATGATTTGGGTGCACAAAGTAAACCCTACCATTAGGCGTAAGTGCTTTATGGATTCGGTTTAAGAGCGACACTAAACCCTCCTTGGATTGATAAAAAAATGAGCCCTCGAAGAAAATAACAGAAAACCTCTCCTCAAAACTCATTTCATTATAGTCGCCCAAGATAAATTCAATCTCTTGTCTCAAAATTGTATCTTCCCTGCTCAAGATACCACGTATCATATACCTCGTGTCCGAAATCTGTTCTAAGAAATTCATTAGAGGGAGCGTTCATTCTTTCCTCCTAAAATGAGCAGCAGACAATATAAGCTTTCAATCAGAAACTTTAGCAGAGGGGTCCGCCATAAACAACTATAGATATTCAGTTAGATAATTGGATAGGTAAGCGCGATCAGTGTAATATGCGCTTCGCGCCGTTGAGTTTGACTTGATTCAAGGATATGAAGAGAGAATGTACTTGTGCAAGTTCATCCTTACACCCTACTAATTATACCATATTTACAAACAAATGTCAAACGGATTTCAAAGCATCAGAGCATTCCAAAGATCCCTGATCTTGACTTTTTTTTCAGATATGCTATCATTGCATCAATACCAATTAAATCAATCGAATCGTAAGCCGATAGGAGAAGAAAATGCCGAACACTATAAGCCGACAAATTCGCCTTAAAAACCGAATCGTCGGTATGCCCAAAGAAAGTGATTTTGAAATCGTTGAGGCGACGCTCCCTGCACCCGCAGCAGGGGAGGTATTAGTCGAAAACCTTTACACGTCAGTAGACCCGTATATGCGCGGCGGTATGCGGTCCGCTGAACTCGGTAAACCCTTAGAAGGTAGATGCGCCGGTCGGATTGTGGCATCGAACAGCGACCAGTTTCAAGCTGGGGATTATGTGACAGGTATGCAGGGATGGCGGGATCATTACATCGCACCGGCAGAAAGCGTGACCGCTGTTGATCTAACGATTGCACCGCTCCAGTCGTTTTTAGGTGCTGTCGGTATGCCCGGACGTACCGCCTACTTCGGATTTCTGGAGATCGGTCAGCCCAAAGCAGGAGAAACAGTTTTTGTCTCCGCAGCAGCAGGTGCGGTAGGTTCAATCGTATGCCAGATCGCAAAAATCAAAGGATGCCGAGTCGTTGCGAGTGCTGGTTCCGATCAGAAGGTCGCATGGCTACTGGAGACAGCTGGCGTTGATGCGGCTTTTAACTATAAAAATGTCGATGACTTGGAAGCTGAACTCAGGGAACACTGTCCCGATGGACTTGACATCTACTTTGAAAACGTGGGAGGCAGACACCTACAAGCCGCGCTCGCAGTGATGAATATGCACGGACGTATCCCACTGTGTGGTATGATCTCCCAATACAACGATATTGAACCTACCCCAGGTCCGACAAACCTCAGTTCTGCTATCGGTAAACGAATCAGGTTACAAGGGTTTATCGTCACTGACTTCATGGAGCGTAACTCTGAGTTTTACCGTGATATGCGGCAGTGGATATCTGAAGGCAAGATACAGTGGGAAGAGACGATCATAGAGGGATTAGAGAATGCGCCAAAGGCGTTTATCGCGCTTTTCACAGGTGAAAAACTCGGTAAGATAGTCGTCAAAGTTGCTTAACGTTCTTAGCGGATTATTGAGGATGTCTTGGCAAAAATGCCACATTTCATATATCCAGCACAGCCGTTGTTGTGCTTACACACCTTGGCTGAGTTTCTAAAAGGAGTTTTACAATGGGAACCAGAACCGCACGCGCCACCGTGATGAGTGGCAAAAATTTTGAAGTTCGAGAGTATCCGATAGCTGATCCCGCACCCGGTACGGTACTCGTACGTCAGGAGTTAGGGGGTATTTGCGGTACCGACCTTCATAACTGGGAGTTTCAGCGTATCAACCACGACATTATCCTCGGACACGAGAACGTCGGCGTGATTGAGACTTTAGGCGAGGGGGTTGAAACAGACTACCTCGGCAACCCAGTCAAAGAAGGCGACAGGATAGTGCTGTCCCCCAGCGGAGGACTCGGCTTTTCCCCGTCGGAAGAAGCACCGTATCTGCGTGGTGGCTTCAGCGAGTACATCTATCTGTCAAACCCGTCAACTAATATGTTTCTTAAAACCGATCTATCACCGGAAGTCGCTGTGCTCGCGGAACCGGCTTCCTGTGCCGCACACTGTGTGTCACGCGGCAAAATCGAATTCGGGGACACGGTTGTAATTCAAGGAACCGGTCCCATCGGTCTGCTTGCGCTTAATTGGGCAAGGGTCTCTGGTGCCGGAAGACTTATCGTCGTCGGCGGGCCCCCCGGAAGGCTTGAGATGGCAAAAAGATTAGGGGCAGATCTTACTATTGATATCGCCGAAGTGTCAGATCCCGAAGAGCGCAAGCAGATTGTCCGAGAAAATACGTCACAAGGCAATGGTGCGGATGTTGTTTACGAATGCACCGGTTTCCTCGCCGCTATCCCAGAAGGGTTGGACTACATCAGGTACGGTGGAACTTACGTCGTATACGGGCATTTCGTGGACGTTGGCTCTTTTGATTGCAATCCGAACCAGATGCTAATGCGCAAAAACCTCCGATTGGAAGCCGGATGGGGATTTGAAAGGAAGCATTTCCTCCGCGCCATACCGATGCTTGAGAAACACGCTTCACTCTTTGAAGGTTTTGTCAGCCACATTCTTCCATTAGAGGATGTGTCCAAAGGTTTCGACGCACTTCACGGCAGTTACCACTTAGATGGAAAGGACGCGATTAAGATCGCTATCAAAGGCAGTGCTGCCTAAAACGTGATACCATTTCCTGAGATATAGGCGCGGTTGAAAACCGCGCCTGTAGTCTCCTTAGGCACTTGCTTCTTCTTCAACATCTTTCAGAAATACGCGGGCATTGTTCTGCAAGGCAGACCTGTGGACCGCCGCCTCAAACAGCAGCTCGTTCCATGCCGCTTCACCATCAGCGGGGAAAGATGTGTCGGCATGCATTGCCTTAATCACACCATCAGCCATCCGTTTGAAAGACTCAGGCATCTCTGGATTGTCAGCCTCGGCTTCCCAGACTTCCTCTATTTCAGAGCTATTCGCTTTTCTGCGGGAGTAAGAGCCTTCCAATCCTTTTGCCTCCGCATAAAATTCATCGCCAAGGACCTTAACTCGAAGCGGATGATCGTCGTAACCCCATAGGTTTGTGCCACTCAGGGAACCGATGACACCATTCTCCCAACCGATATGAATTAAACGTCCCCAACCCCCGGCTTCATTCGGGTCTCCGACAACACTCACCCATTCCGGTCTCCCTACCGTCCAGAGAATCTGATCGATAACATGGGACCAACAGTTGAAATGTGCCCGCGCGTGTACCATTCTGATCTCACCCAACCGATTTTCGGCAACATCATCATGCAGTTTACGGAAATGGTGCATAAATCGGTAGTTGAAATCGATCCCGAACTTAAGATTAGAGTCGCGCCATGTTGCGATAGCAGGTGCCGCGATTTGGAGGTCTTCTTCACGCAACCGATCTTGTCCTTCCAATCCACAGAGGGGTTTCTCTGTGAATACATTTCGCCCGGCTTCAAGCAATTGCCGCAACGGTGGGATGCGCCGGGTCTCATTGACAATGAGAAGTACGAGTTCTGCATCACAATTTGCTAAAAGATCCTCAATTGTTGAATACCCGGGGACCCCAAATTGCTCCTCTACCTTCGCAAGGAGTTCCGGGTCCATATCGCACACAGCGACCACTTCTGCGTTTGGATGGCTGTGGAAGTTTCCACCGTGCATCAACCCCATGCCTCTACCGCTGATAAGTGCACATTTTTGCATAACTGAATTCCTTTCTGTTTACCAACTATTTAACTTCAGATGTCCGCATGCTGTCGCGAGTTTTCCTTCAGGTTGAACAGCAAACGTTCCGAACTCAAAGTCATCTGCCTCAAAATCTTCCCGCAACAAGATTTCTGCACCAAACGTCCCAAAAACGAGCATCGTCAGATGCAGCGAGCTGGGCTTGCGATGTTCCAAGAGGCACAATTCACGGAGGCTTCACGGAGGATTTTTTCGGGTCAGGCGGTCCGTGGGTTCTCGGAAGCGAAAATTCACTGTCTCCGTGAAAAAACAATATAGTAAAATTATATTAACAGAATGTATTGAAACCACACCGATTCATCTACAAATGCCGATAACTCGTTCCAACTGTCCGCTTCTGTAGAATTAGCTCTGCTTTCGGTCGTGCTGGTGACTGACGGCTCTGATATAAAATTTCAGAGTAAACCTTCAAGAACCTTTGAATGAAAATCGTCCAAAACCCAGTCATTGCATAGGTTTATAGCCCGTTTCCAAATCCCCATTTTTCCGATTTTACTCTGAATACTCTGAAATTACGCATCATTCTCTACAGCACTAAATTGACACCTATGGGGCAGTATACCAAACCGCATAAAAAACCTCAAGGAAAAACGTCTTCATAGATATATCCAAACAGGTTTGACGTGTCTCGATTTCTCTTGTTACTTCTCTCTTAATATGCTATACTGTGATTTGGTTTGTCGGCGTTCATTGTGTACATATCCCTAATTCGGTTAGAATTAACCAGGAACCATCGTGGAACGATGACCAGATTCCCATAATTAAAAAATCGGAAAACCATAAGCAGCACTGAAGACTGAGGAGAGTTCACGGCAAATGAATTCAGCAATTACAATTGAAAACCTTCATAAACGCATCGGGGATGCGCGTGAATTGCGAGAATATCTCTCGGCCGACCCCCACCGTCCACGCTATCACCTACTCCCTCCCGATGGGTTTTTTAATGATGCAAACTGTACCATTTTTTTCAATGGGCGATACCATGTCTTTTATCTTGGGCGAATACCAAATCCAAACGCAGATGAATGGCTGCCGGTGCTCGACCACTCCTCCAGCTGCGATCTGGTGCATTGGATACACCATCCACCGGCAATAAAACCTGCCACTGATGGATCAATGCCACGCGGCATATATAGCGGAGATGCTATTGAGAACGCACCGCTTCCAACCTTCATCTATCACGTGCCGAATCAAGGAACCTGCATCGCAACCAGCGAAGATGACGATTTGATTCACTGGACACCCTCGCCTGCAAACCCGGTCATTCCGATACCAGACGAACCACAAGAGTACCACGTTTTTGATCCGTGTGCCTGGTACGAAAACGGCACCTACTATGCGCTTATAGGCAACAAAAATAGCCGACCGGGATACGAAGGCGACACGACCAGTCTTTTCCGTTCGGACGACTGTATTCAGTGGGAATACCTCGGTCCATTCTACAAGTCTTCGCGGCGTTGGACGGATGAGGTTGAAGATTGCGCCTGTCCCGATTTCTTTCTGCTCGGCGATAGATATATGCTTCTGATGCATGGGCACCGCCCTTACGGTATGGCACATTATTACCTCGGACGTTACGAAGATGAGCAGTTCTATCCTGAAATACATGGACGTATGAACTGGCAAGGTGGACAACTCTCTGGACCTGAAACGCTCCTTGACGATAACGGACGACGTATCTTTTTCGGTTGGATTCGCGAAGCTCGTCCGTGGGAGAAATACGGCTGGGCTTCCGTGATGACATTGCCGCGGATCCTATCGTTGAGTGAAGACGGAAGTCTTTGTATCAAACCCGTTCCAGAACTCGAAAAACTCCGCGCTAAGCATTACCACCAAGAAACAGCCCGACTCGATGCAGATACAGAGATCGATATTGAAGATGTAAACGGCGATTGCCTTGAACTACAGGTGGAAATTGATCCGAGAGGTGCTACAGAATTCGGTGTGAAGGTTCGCAAGTCCCCAAATGGCGAGGAGGAAACCACCATTGTCCATTCGCCATCTGGCGAATTCCTTAAAATCGATCTCACGAAATCAACTTTGGATGACGAAGTAAAATATCCGCGTCTGACACCACAAGACGAAGACGGCGGAGAACGCTATACAAATTCACAGGAGGCACCCTTCAAACTGGTTGAAGGAGAATCCCTGAAACTTCATATCTTCTTAGACCGCTCGGTGCTGGAAGTTTTTGTCAATAGCCGGTTATGTCTAACCCAGCGCATCTACCCGACGCGAGCGGACAGCGTCGGTGTCTCAATTTTCGCACACGGCGGTGCGGCAATTTTAAACAGTTTAGACGCATGGACAATGACACCAACGGTAGCATAATCGTGCTAGATGTTTGACAACGTCAGTGACCTCCTCCTAAAAGAGGAGGAAACTTGTGCAAAGCGTATACCAAACGTCCACTTCACAAGTTAAAGCATTGACTACAGTAATATATCGCGGTCTCTTGGCGTGGTAGCCAAAGTAATGTATCGGATGCTCCCCAAGTCTGATACCTCTCTGAGCCTGTGATCTGGATGGGGCAACATATACCCCGAAAGGGAGTTGATTACAATGTTTGTATCAGTAAAGAGTAAAGAAGGCGAACAGTTAATGCCTACGATTCCACCTGTAGCGAGGCATTTGATTAAAAGCGGAGAAGCCACGCCTTATTGGGATAATGGTATTTTCTGTATCAGGCTTAACAAAGAAGTGGCAGAACGCTATTACAAGCAAGAGATTGCTGTAGGCATAGACCCTGGCAGTAAGAAAGAAGGCTTTACGGTTAAGAGTGAATCACACACTTATCTGAATGTGCAAGCGGATGCCCATAGCAAAGTCAGTAAGAAAGTTGAAAAGAGACGTGAGTTGCGTAGAGGACGGCGTTCACGGAAGTGTCCGAACCGAAAAAATAGGACGAATCGTCTTACGAACAGAGAGCGTATCCCCGCAGGCACACGCGCAAGATGGGATTGGAAGTTGCGTATATTAGACTGGTTATCCAAACTGTATCCAATCACGCATGTATGTGTTGAAGATATTAAAGCACGGACTATAGAACATGCGAAAAAGTGGAATCAATCCTTTAGTCCTCTGGAAGTCGGTAAGCAGTGGTTCTACTCTGAAGTTCAGAAGCGTTGGCAACTACGGACACTTCAAGGGTGGGAAACAAAAGAGATACGAGACGGATTAGGACTCAAGAAGTCGTCTAACAAACTATCAGAACATTTTGACGCACATTGTGTCGATAGTTGGTGTTTGGCATATCAGACAATCGGCGGGAAACCTATTGTCGACAATACTTCAATCTTCTGTATATCGCCAATCCCGATACGGAGACGTGAACTCCACAGACAGAACCCACAGAAAGGCGGGAAACGCCCGCGTTATGGAGGAACAACATGGAATGGATTGGTAAAAAATACTTTGGTTAGACATATCAAATATGGTCTTACACGTATCAGTGGCTTCGGTAAACACGGTATAGCGTTATATTCCTTGGAAGGTAAACGCCTCACTCAAAAAGCAAAAACTACGGATTTTAAGGTGCTAACACGCCTTAACTTTAACTACAGGAGCGGATTTTCCTCCCCGCACTAAAACACGGGGTTTCCAATCCGTAAACTTTGATGAACCGCCCATCACATTCGTTTTAGAGAACATTGACAAAGGATTCGGACCCTAAACAGAGTTAACCTACATCGAAAACCTGTGACATTTCGACCTGTAATAACGCCAAAAGTTCTTTTTTCAGGCGAATGAGGGAGACATCCGTGATGCTCCGCGGACGAGACAGAGGAATAGGGACTTCTGCTTTTAGCGTTGCGGGTCTGGCTGTCAGCACGTAGATTTTATCAGCAAGTATAAGAGCTTCCTCAACGTCGTGGGTGATGAGGAGCACAGTCTGTCGGCTCTCTGACCAGATGTCGAGTAGAATAGACTGCATGACGGTCCGAGTCATTGCATCCAGTGCGCCGAAGGGTTCATCTAATAGCAGAATTCTCTTCCGAAACAGGAGTGTCCGGACGAGCGCGACGCGTTGCCGCATCCCTCCCGAAAGCTGCATCGGATAACTATTTTCAAATCCGCTCAATCCGAGTTGTGCTAAACGCCGTTGTGCCTCTACCTTCGCGGTGTCAAGCGGTTCGTTGTGAATTTCTGGTCCGACGAGTACGTTCCTAAGGACCGTCCGCCACGGTAAAAGGAGGTCCTTCTGTTGCATGTAGGCGAAATCCCCTGTGTTGCCGTAGATACGCTCACTGTCGAGGTAAATTTCTCCGGTGTCTGGTACAAGAAGCCCAGAAACGATATTAAAAAGCGTGCTTTTGCCACACCCGGAGGGACCCAACAAAGCGACAAACTGCCCATCGTCAACAGCGAGGTTTAAACCCTCCAGGACTCGTAATGGGTCGCCTTTTTGAGCAAAGGTTTGTGTTAAATTCTTTACCTCTAATCTTCTCATAAGCCTACAAGAATTTTATTTTAGCGTCGGGCGGTACGCTGACGGAAAAATTGGATAAGCGGTTTCACATACGGTTCATCTGTTCTGATATGAATAGAATCCACTTGATTTGCCCGGAAAACCTGTCGGCGTTCCGCATCTACACGCTGATTAAGTTCCGTATAGAGTTGCCGTGCTTCCTCGGAACGTGTATCGACAATAACCGTCTCTCCGCTCTCCGCGTCCTCCAGTTCTATGAGTCCGACATCCGGCAATTCCACCTCGCGCCTGTCCTGTAAGGTAATAGCAATAAGTGAGTGCTGTTTACTGCTCAAGCGTAACTGCTTTTCATACCCCGTATCTTTGAAATCTGAGATGAGAAACACAACACTGTGCGGCTTGAGCACCCGATCGACGAACGCCAATGCCGTTTCAATGTTCGTCCCGGGCTGTTTCGGCTGAAAATGGAGAATATCCCGAACGACGCGTAAAACGTGTCTTTTCCCTTTCCGCGGCGCGACGAAATGTTCAACGGTGTCCGTAAAACAGATAAGCCCAACTTTGTCGTTGTTTTTGATGGCAGAAAAGGCGAGGAGTGCTGCAATCTCGGCAGCAATTTCCGCCTTCGTCTCAGCGATACTGCCAAAACTGGTCGAAGCACTCACATCCACAACCAACATCATGACGAGTTCACGCTCTTCCACGTACTTCTTGATGTAGGCTTGCCCCATGCGTGCGGTGACATTCCAATCGATCGTCCGGATTTCATCACCTACCTGATATTCCCGAACCTCATCGAAGGTAATCCCCTGTCCTTTGAAGACGCTTTCATACTCACCGGCAAAGACAGTGTTAACAAGGCGATTGGTAAATATTTCAATGCGTTGGATTTTTTTAAGTATCTCTTTTTCGTTCATCAGTTTTATTTTATTAAAGTTTGGGCAATTTTAAGAGCGATACGCCTTTCAAACTGCTCTGATAAACTCAGGCGCGTAGCTCGTAATGTAATGGAGAGCGGGTCTACGGAGAAGCACATTTATGCTCCGAACCCATCTCACCGAACCGCAAGGTATAATTAAAAATGCTTGCTTAACACCCTGAACGCTATTATACTATCAGATTAGAGAAGGGAAATCAATGCCTTTTTAGGCTATAACAGAGCCATTCAATTTTCGGTTCTCTACCCGTTTTGTGCAGAATGTCGCGATCAGGAGATCGCCCCTACAGAAGACGAAGTCGGGATTTGGAGATCCCTCCTACGGGAGAATTGAATATCTCTGAGACTGTAAGCGACTCCCGCATGGCATGTAGTCTTTTACGTGCCCCTACAGACTTAATCAGAAAACGATGACCTGGCCAACGGTCAGATCATAGCAAAACGTCATAGTTAAAAATATGCAGAACATTTTTTTGGATAATACCGCAATTGAAATCCATCGTGAAATCCAAACCGGAAATATTCGTCATGTTGTCTTCGATTTTGACGGGACAATCTCCCTCATCCGAGACGGTTGGCAGAATGTAATGGTCCCGATGATGGTTGAATGCCTTCAAACGGAAACAGATACCACAGAAACGCAGGAACAACTTGAGGCAATTGTTGTTGAATTTGTGGACAGGCTGACCGGTAAGCAAACTATCTATCAGATGATCCAGTTAAGCGAGGAGATCGAGAAACGTGGCGGGACACCGAAGGATCCACTCGCGTATAAAGATGAATATAATCGCCGACTGCTGCCCGTTGTTAAGGAACGGATTGCTGGACTCGCGGCGGGAACGCTGTCTGCTGATCCACTTCGCGTGCCGATGTCCCTCGAATTTCTTCAAAGCCTGCGCGAGATAGGGATAAGCTGCTATCTCGCCAGCGGTACAGACGTCGAATTCGTCAAAAACGAAGCGGCACTCCTCGGTGTTGCGGAATACCTTAACGGTGGCATTTTCGGCGCACTGCGGGAATATAAGAAGTTTTCCAAAGCCATGGTCATCCAGAAGATCATCACGGATTTCAACCTTAGCGGAAGCGAACTGCTCATCGTTGGAGACGGCTATGTGGAAATCGAAAACGCCAAAGAAGTGGGAGCAATCGCTGTCGGTGTCGCGTCTGTTGAGGACAATATGTACAATATGAATGCCGACAAACGGGAACGTCTTATTCGCGCCGGTGCAGACATCATCATCCCCGATTTCCGCGAAAGCGCACATCTGTTAAACTACCTATTCAATTCGTAAAATTTATCTCATCAACAGACTTACGAGGAGCAAAGTATGCCAAACTACGCCAAAGCGTCCGTTCATCCTTCAGAACTACGCGAATTTCAAGACAATCAAACAGGCACACACATCTATCAACTCACAAACGATACTTCCATCAACCATAACCTCTACTTCCTAACATCTTCGTTCACCCCCGACCAAGAACATCTCATTTTCACCTCCTACCGTTCAGGAAATCCGAATTTTTTCAAGTTGGAATTCCCTAATGGCGACATCGTCCAGTTGACAGATGCCGATGAGGTTCACGGCTATTCCGGCGTGATTTCCAAAGACGGCACTGAACTCTTTTACACGCAAGCAGACACCATAAAAGCGATCCATCTCAATACCCTTGAGGAACGTGTACTTGCAGAATTCCCCGGTGGAAGCCTCGGTGAGTGTAGCGTCAGTGCAGACGAATGGTATATCGTAACGGCGATGAAGCGCGACGACAAATCGCACATCGCCGTAACCGCTACCGATGGCAACGGCGGCGAGGTCATCTACACCTCCCCGGATCAGACGATTATCCATCCCCAGTTTCATCCGAAATACCCTGATCTCATCGCGTATTCCGGGGATCCGGCACCTCGGATGTGGACTATTAAGCGGAACGGCACAGAAAACCGATCGCTCTATCAGCACGATAATAACGAATTTCTCGTCCACGAAACCTTCCTTGGTGCGTTGGATGAACTGATCGTGACACATTGGCCCTATGCACTTCGACGTATGTCTCTGGAAACCCTACAGATGCAGACGATTGCCGATTTCAACGCGTGGCATATTGCCAGCAATCGCGACGGGTCGAAAGTATTGTGCGACACCGTCCATCCCGATATCGGTTTGCGGCTTATTGACGTGGAGACAGGCGAACATACGCCGATCTGTTATCCGCAGAGTTCGTCCAGCGGCAGTCAGTGGAAAACCGACCGGTATGCACTCGCTGAGGATTGGGCGGCAGCACAGCAAGCAGGCGATCGAGAGAAATCCCTGAGTTGGATGGAGATGAAGGTGGACACGGTCTACGGACCGCAGTGGACGCACCCGCATCCTTCATTCAGTCCTGATGAGACAGCTGTTGTGTATACATCAGATGTTTCAGGGCATTCGCAGGTTTACGTTGCCGTTATTCCGTAGGTATCATTATGGATTGTTTCGAGGTTTTGTGGCCGCCTTCTGTTATATCTTATCAAAGTCAGGGCCATTCAATTCTCCATATTTTCGGTCGGTCGTTGAAACTCCCTCTTCTGTAGGAGCGAGCTCCAGCTCGCGATGCCTTGGCGAAAACGCTCAAAAAACCTACAATTGAATGACCCTGTTATCAAAGTTCCTTTTCCTTGCAGTCGGCTACAAATACGTGTATAATTGGACTTAAATCCACCACTCGCGGGAGACAAAACAGTGAACGAAGTCAGAGACATACAGCCCACCAACGTCCACATCGAGGTGCAAAACTTCGGACCGATAGAGAAGGCAGAGATAGATCTACGCCCACTGACTGTGTTCGTCGGTGAGAGCAATACCGGTAAGACCTATCTCGCAGCACTCATCTATGCATTGTACAGTAGTTTTGCTGGTTTCTCACGATTTCCTTGGTCTCACCATGATGTTTTGGACTTAAGATTAACACGACGTGGGTTGCCGGCTTACGACAAGGAGGAAGAAATTAGGGCAATTCTCGAAAAACTATGGAAAGATGCGTTACCGTACAAATTCTCAGATTTACCTCAAAAGATACGCGCCCAGCTGCAATCTGTCCTCAACGCTCCTGAAATTTTCAGCAATCAACTCATTCGTTGTTTTGATCTCAGCTCCGTTTCAGACCTGATACGTTTCACCGATACCTCAGACGCTGAAATGCAGATTTCACTGAGCGTTCGCGAGAAAGATCAAACCCTCTGGTCTGTTGAGGTGCGCGACTCTGGATCAGGCATCACCATGGAGGGATGTGTTAACAACGAACCGCCGTTGGATGCGTCTGTTTACGACTTTAAGTCTGACACATTCCGATGGCTATGTCCAGTATGTGTCTGGTATCGGTAGTACAATACATACTCATGTCTATGAAATTTGGAAAGGGCATTCAGCCGAACATACCCGTGGTGAAATCCACGACCATCAACATCAACATTACTATTATGACTTCTGGAGTGCCGATCTTGGACAACCTATCGGCGAAAAAGCGCAACGCTATCGCAATATAGAAGGACTCTTTATCCGAGAATTCACCAACAGTTGGGCAATTTATAATCGCAGTGGGAAACCGCAAGAAATTCGTCTATCAGAGCAGGCAACAGGTGTAGAAAGTGGTTTGCGCAACACGCTTCACACTGTCGCGGATTTAGACGGTGAAATCTATCTCAAACGGCTCGGAACACCTGCGGATGTCAACGGTGATGGGACTGTCAACATTCTGGATTTGGTGGCAGTTGCCAGTGGATTCGGCACAGATGCACCAGACGTTAACGGTGATGGGATCGTCAATATTTTGGATTTGGTGGCTGTGGCAAACGCTTTTTGAATGTTCCTTCGCCGACCGGCTATAGCAAGTGGCTCAGCCATCACACATGGTAAGTCAATGCTACTCAAACACTTAATGCTTTTGACTTTGAAGTCCATTCGCAACCCGGAGTGCAGGCAGTTACATCTGCTTTTGATGGCGTTTATCGCTGTCTGTTTCGCGCGCCAACCTGTGTGTGTGTTTTTTTCCAAATTTGGATTTATCATAATCTTCAGCGTCAAAACTCCATGCTTTAGCATGGAGATGTAGACGCTGCTTTTCCTTGAAATATGTTGTTGAATCTGCTATAATACTTTCAGAGTGTAAGGTTGCTATGGAGGGCTGTTACTCGCCTATTGATCAAACTCCCATAGTGTAAAGCTCTAAAGTAAAGGTCAAGAAGTAGTAGCTTACAGACGTTAGTAGGGAAAGACAGGTCATGCTGAATCCCATTTGAAATATACGTCTCAAAATAAATTTCGTAAGGACACTTTGTGTGTCGCAGTCGGGGTAGCGTCTGTTGCAGTAGGCTGTGTAAGACTTTCGTAAGAAAGCAACGGTCGTTGATCGCACGAAAGCTTCTGCAATTATTTAGCAGAAGCCTCGTCCTTTAGGGTGAGGTCTATCACGCTATAATGTTTATGTGAGGCCTGATAGGACCAATTGAGCAAAAAACCCTTCAAATCATGAAAACACGTGTTACACGTAAGGAGATTAACTTATGTATCCCCGTTTGTTTGCATGGCTCTGTATTTTGACTCTCGTTTTGAGTGTAATGGCTGTAGAAGCTGCTAAAATTGCTGTTATTGATTTTGCTGACGAGTGGACAAAGGTTGATGCGTTGCGTCAGACCCTGGATGAGTTCAAAGTTGAGTACGATGATCTGACAAAGGCACTTGAAGGTGGAAAACTACCTCTCAAAGTAGAAAATAAAATTTTTTTAATTGGTAGCATGCTGACTAACAATGCTGGATTGCACCAAAATCTCGACAAGAATGCAAAGGTGATTCAGGATTTCGTCGAAAATGGTGGTATCGTCTGGGAACCGACCCAAGCTGATCAGAACGAAGCGAATGTGGATTGGTTGCCGCCTGGATTGAGTTGTGTTCGGAGTGACCGTGATAGTCCAATTTTTGAAATACTGCAAGCCGACCATCAGCTCTTTAACGAACCAAACCGTATGGATCAAAAAACGTTTGAAGGTTGGGGACATCAGGGCTGGCCTACTGTCTGGGAAGTCATCGCTTCTCAAAAGGGCTTTGACGTGCTGATGGAAAGTTTAGGGGAACCTGTCATTATGGAAGCAGAATTCGGGAAAGGTAAGTTCCTGATGATGGCAATTGCCCCTGATAAATACTATATCGCAGGTAACGATGACAATACGAAAGATATGGCAAAACTTTTCATGGAGAATTTGCTGTTCCATGTTGAAGAATTTGCTGCTATCGAAGCAGATGGTAAGCTCACAACAATGTGGGCGAATCTGAAAATGTAGTAGATGGGATATGGGGCATTATTGTAACATCCAGGTTTTCAACGATCTGCCGGACGCTGCAACTTGTTTGAGGTAGGGCGGATATGGAGGTCCGCCCTTATAAACAAAATCCCTAACTCCACAACCTATCATGCGAACGTTCGGAATCCCATTCTGTTGTCGGTGCGAAGTAATCTGTCTCCTCTGGATGGAGATGCTCCCGAACGACCTCTTCGTTGAGGTCAATACCTAAACCCGGTGTCTCTGGCACATTGATATAACCGTTTTGGATGATCGGATTCGGTAAGCCTGTCACCATTTCATCCCACCACGGATTGTCAACGGAGTGATTTTCCAGCGCCAAGAAATTTGATGTCGCTGCGGCACAGTGGACGCTCGCCATTGCACAAATAGGGGTACCTGCCATGTGGAGTGCCATTGCAATGCCGTGATCTTCCGCCAAATCACCAATCTTTTTCGTCTCCAAAATCCCACCCGATGTCGCGATATCTGGGTGAGCCACAGCAATCCCGCGGCTCTCAAACAGCGGCATAAAGTCCTCTTTGCAATAGATGTCCTCGCCTGTGCAAATAGGGGTGGCGCATGAATTTGAGAGACGTACATACTGGTCGGTATACTGCCACGGCACCATATCCTCTAACCACGCGAGATTGTATTTCTCCAATGCCCTCGCGATACGGATACAGTCCTCGATACCGATATGCCCAAAATGATCGACCGAGAGCGGAATCTCATAACCGATAATGTCGCGAACCGTTTCGACGTATTCGCAGAGTATAGCAATACCTTTTTCGGTTAGACGGATGCCGGTAAAGGGGTGCATCAGATTAGAGGTTTCTAAATTTCCCGCTGGTGCAGAGATTGTGCCGGGAGTCCCGCGAAGCAGTCCAACGCCGATGTCCATTTTCAGGAAGGTGAACCCCCTGTCAATGCGTTCTTGGAGGACTTTCCCCATCTCTTCGGGATCTCTGAGGGAGGGAGTATCGCTATAGCATCGGATTTTGTCCCGGAATTTACCGCCAGCGAGTTGATAGCACGGCACCCCGTACGCCTTACCAGCCAGGTCCATCAGTGCCATTTCAATCCCGCAGATACCACCGCCTTGCCGCGCGTGGTGACCGAACTGCTTAATCTGTCGAAAGATTTTATCAACGTTACACGGATTTTCGCCGATAATACGGCTTTTGAGCATCAAGGCATACGTCGGACTCGCACCATCGCGGACCTCACCGAGACCGTGAATACCTTGATTTGTGTCCAGTTTCAAGATAGGTCCGCCTGTTTGGGTTCGGACAATACGCATGTCAGTGATTTTTAGTGCCGAAGGCTGAGAAGCAGTCCTGACATTCGATAGTATCTGTTGATCTTCCATTTATACTCCCTTCTCTGATATAGTATTGAGTGCAGTATCCAATATGGTTAAATGAAGCGCGACACGTTTTTCAAGTTGCCAGACTGTCGGTGTCTCGGAGATAATAACATGTTCACTATGAAAATGCAACAGGTAAGGAGCCAAGCCTTGCGTTCCCCACGAGGTAGCAACTTTGTAGACACCTTCAGCAAGATCGGGAGCATCTTCACCGGGATCATCGGGATCTATTGCGCCAATTGCTTTGCCAGCGATGGCGAGTTTTGGACCTATATATTGCTCGTCCCGCTTGCCCTCGTAGAGGTAAAACCCAGTTGCATCGTAGTCTTCGTGGAAATCTATCGCGAGTGAGAATCGGATCTGACCGAGGGCTTTTTTGACGATAGCGACTTCGGCAACATCTTCTGTTTCAAAAGCGCGATTGATGTCTATGTCGTTAAGCGTCTCACGCGTGTTATGAACGTAACCGTAGGGATTAATGCACGGGATCACTAAAAACGAGAAATCTTTCAGGAGTGCGGTGTTATCACGCTCAAGGAACTGTAAAACTGCCTCAACACCAGCGGGTTCATCGCCGTGCAGACCACCAGTGATAAGAACGTGTTTCGGTGTCTCTACCGAAGATGCTAAGTGGATCTGATATATCGGCCAATTAAAATTTTCTTTGGTGTGGGCAGTGCCGAGTAGTTCTATTGGCATGTCTAAGTGTTTTAAGCGTTCAATAATTTCGGCGTAATTGTGCAAACTTCGGAGCTCCTTAATAAGAGATTAACAAAGAATATACGCATAGCATATCGCAAAACGGATCGGTGTGCAATCGATTTTTCAGAACTATTTTATGTTTGACATTTACTGCCTTTTCTGATAGAATTTTGTCAAACCTTCACCTCAAAGGACGCAAAAGATGCCGACCGAAGCGGAACTTTACGATGCCGCGCTCACTCATTTTGCTGAAAACGACCTCGAAGCGGCTGTTAATGCTTTTAAAGAATTGATTGAGATTTACCCAGACTATATCGAAGGATTCCTTGGGTTGGGACACGCCTATGAACGGATGAGTCTATACGATGAAGCCATTGAGGCGATCCAGAAGGCGATAGAAATCAACCCGAAGGATCCGCTTGTGTATACCAGTCTATCTATGTGTTACCAACGAAAAGGGATGATCCAAGAAGCAGAAGATGCGATGGCAAAGTCGCAGGAGTTGCAGATGGAAGCATCCGGTTCATCTACCTAATCTCTTACTGTTGAGGTTTTCATAATGCCAAATACTACTTTACTCGATCCAACCTCTCAAGGCGATGCATCTGCGAAATTTCTCTCGCCGAGGCTCGATAGCCTTGATGGAAAAGTGATGGGCTTACTGAACATCACGAAAAACGGCAGTGATATCTTCCTCGACCGCATTGCTGAATTAATGCAGGAACGATTTGATCTTGCCGAAGTAATTCACGTTAAAAAACCGACGTTCTCGCGTCCCGCGCCGACGGAATTGCTCGTTGAACTGGCGGAGCAGGCAGATTTCGTCATTGAAGGGCTTGCCGACTGAGGATCCTGTATATCGTGCAGTATGCACGACGGAACTGCCTTAGAGGAACGTGGAGTCCCAAGCGTCGCGGTTTGTACGGAAGTCTTTTTCGCTGCAGGTAAAGTGCAAGCGCGAGTCCTGGGTCACAGTGAATTGGAACCACTCACCGTCCCGCATCCGATCCAGAGTCTGACAGCGGATCAGATTCGGGAGCGTGCAGAGGGTGCCGTGGAAGAAATCGTTGCACGGTTAACAAAGAACGGTGAATCGTAAGGTCACAAAAACAGACAAAACGCCGTAGGATGAGATGCAATAATCTCTTCCCACGGCGTTTTACCTTCTATCAAGCCCCTATTTGGAAAGTTTCAACCTTCCCCACGTCGCCGCGAGTTTACCATGGGCTTCAACATCCAAAGTGTTCTCAACTAAACTGTTAATTTCTTTCTCGTCGAGAACGGCGTTGTAGATTCTCGCATCTTCCACGCGCGCGACGACCCAACCGTAGGCGGTGCCACCGATGAGAGCACGCGGACCGAAAAGTGCTTCCACATCACCGGCTTCCCAAGAGACAATCGGTCCCATCGTATAATCACCGATGACATCGCCATTGCGGTATATCGTAATCTTCGCGTTCCCACCATCATCTTCATACGAAATCGCCAGTTGAATCAGTTTCCCGGTCTGTTTTTCCTCAAATCCGGGGTTCGCATCCTGGGTGCGTCTAAAGTGGCTGCTACCAGCCATCCAACGTTTCGGTTGGCGTTCCGCATAGACGATCGCGTCAAAGGTATCCCCACTGCTTTTATTGACCGCCAGCGTGGCACCTCTTGTGACGTTTAGATCATCTAAATAGATCCACGTTACCAATGTTTTGTCTGGACCGATGTCAGGTCCTTTATAGCCTGTAGTCATTGCCCACTTATTGCTGCCAATGCGTAATTTCCCGTCCTTCACATCGGCACCTAAGAGATCAATCTCGCTAAAGTGACCTGTCAGGTCCTCCAATTCGGCACCCTTTTCAAAAGTCCAATGTCCAATCAGATCTTCCTTTTTTTCTCCCTGTCCCAACACTGGCATTACGAGGCTTCCGAGCAGGAACAGCACAGAAAAACTAAATGTGAAATAACGCCTGAAGTGTATCATCATTATGTCCTCCGTTGTTGATTCTGGTTGAGAGTTACACGATTACAAGACACGAGGACAGGACCTCGCTCTATAACTTATGGGGTGGAAATGGTAAGGCTTCGATGCCTCACCATAAGGATTATCCAGTGTTAGTTTACTGGATAAAGAGAAATGCTCTTGATGAGATGAGTGCCCATAGGAGATCCTCAGACCCTGAACGACGCTCCGGGCTCTCAGCGATATATGCTTCAGCCGTTTCAAGTTCCGTATCCGTCGGAAACCGATTTAACGTGCTGAGGTACAACTCGGTAACAAGTTCTTGATTGTCAAATTCTGCTTGGAACAAACGACTAAGCGATCCACTGGAACTCTTTAATTTTTTATCAATCTTCCCGCCAAGACCCCATGCTTTAGCTTGCGGGATGTAGGCGGGCATTGCGTTTGAAAGCCAAAAAAGATTTGACTTTTACCTAAAAATGTGGTATAATATTCATATCACACTGGCAGACAGTTGAAGCGTAATCGCAAGGTTACGTGTCTGCCTACCCACTTCAACGGGGTTAAAGGTGTGATGTGTGATAGACCATGAAAACCTATAAATATCCGTTTGGGCACCAATCCAATTGTATTCGTATTGGTAATCTGTTTGACGATATGTGGCAAGTGCATGAATACTTCCATAAGTGGCAACGTCAGCGATATAAAGATGGCTTGCCGTATGCGAACTATAACGCCATGTCTGCTCACCTTACCGAGTTGAAACAAACGACGCACCCGCATTGGAACGCCTTGCCGAGCCAATCGATTCAACAAGAGTTGCGGCGTATTGATGATGCGTATCAGCGTTTTCTCAAAAAACTTGGGGGTAGACCGCATATCAAGTCGAGACATAAGTTCAAGTCTATCACCTTTCCGGGACAAGCGGGTTGGGAACTGAAAAACAATCGTATTACACTCACCTTTAGAAAATGGAATAATGGCCAATGGCGATTTGATCGTGTGCCTTATACTTTCCATAAACACCGCCAATGGCACGGCTCTATCCATCGTATCACACTCAAGCGTGATACCTGTGGTGACTATTGGCTCTGTATCACCACGAACTACACAGACATGAAACGTCTGCCAACAACAGGTGAAAGCGTTGGGGCGGACTTCGGTATGAAAGACGCTTACTTGACACTTAGCACGGGTGAAAAGAAGCAACACCCACAACCTTTGAAACACTCCTTGACCAAACTCCGTAGTCTCAACAAGGACTTGAGTCGTAAGATAAAAGGTTCTCACGGCTGGTGGCGTTGTGTTCGGCAACTTGCCCGTCTGTATCGTAAAATCACGAACCAACGCACAGACTTTCACTGGCAACTTGCCTCTGAACTCTGCAAGCGGTTCGATAGAATCGCCATTGAAACACTGAACCTTGACGGTATGAAACGCTTGTGGGGACGTAAGGTCTCTGACCTTGCTTTCTACCAGTTTGTTGAGATATTGAAGTATAAGTGTAGCAAACATAAGCGTGAGTTGCGTCAAGTCGGTCAATGGACGGCAACGACAAAGCCGTGTAGTGATTGTGGTTTTCACAACGAAACCCTTTCTCTTTCAGATAGGCAGTGGACATGTCCCGAATGTGGGTCACCCCACGATAGAGACATTAACGCTGCTATAAACATTTTGCGGGCAGGGATAGCCACGACATAAACGTGATAAATCTGTTCCAATAGCAGACAATTGCCCGCGGGTGGAGCGACGGTTAGACGGTCATCTCTTAGAGAAAACCGCAGTTGCTATGAAACCGAAGCCCCAACCTTTAGGTTGTGGGTGCTATCACCAAGTATAGGTGCGACATCTTTCAAAAACTTAACAGTAGGTTCCCCCTTCCCAGTAACGGGTGGGGACCCCGGTTCGTCAACTTCACCGGTTTCAGAGGATGCGGTTGTAGACACCGTATTCGTGCTGTCGGTCGTGTTTGCGTGAGCCGTGAATGGTATTACAAACAAAAACGCGACAGCAAGTGTAGTCAACCGACGGATTAAGCGCGAGACGGGTTGACCACACGCTGTGTTCCTCAATATGCGTCTCATGAGAAGACCTCCGTGAAAACTTCGGTTACATGTTCTACAAATAGAAACTCAACACCGGCTTGAATGTCTTTGGGGACTTCAATAAAGTGTTTTTTGTTGCCGTGTGGCATGATGACTTTCTTGATGCCTGCTTGCTTCGCGGCAAGGATTTTTTCCTTCACGCCGCCAATAGGTAACACCCTTCCCCTGAGAGTCAGTTCACCTGTCATAGCGATTTCAGGACTGATATGTTGCTGCGTAGCAATTGAAGCGAGTGCAGTCGCAATTGTAATACCAGCCGAAGGACCGTCCTTAGGGATTGATCCCGCTGGGACATGAATATGGATGTCGTCTTCTAATACACTCGAATCAAACTTGAGTTCCTTCGCCTGAGATTTGACATAACTGAGGGCTGCTTGTGCGGATTCCTGCATGACCTCGCCGATCTGACCAGTGATATGAAGTTCTGTACGGGCATTTGCTTTTTTGGTAGCGGCTACCTCAATGAAGAGGATCTCACCACCCGCAGGTGTGACAGATAGTCCCGTCGCAACGCCGATGTCGGCTTTACGACTCGCGATTTCAGAATCGAACTTCGCTGGTCCCAAATAACCTTGGATGTCCTGCGTCGCGATGGTTGTTGGATCGGTATTCCCCTCGGCAACACGACGTGCGACTTTTCGGCAGAGGGTGCCGAGTTCGCGCTCTAAATTTCGCACACCCGCCTCGCGAGTATACTCGCTGATGACTTTATTAAGCGCGGTATCCTTGATGTCAATCAGCTCATTTTCCAACCCGTTCTCTTTCAATTGACGCGGTATCAGATACTGTTTGGCGATAATTTGCTTCTCGTTGGCAGTATAGCCGGGAAGTTCTATAGTCTCCATCCGGTCACGTAAGGCTGGTGGAATAGTGTGGAGTTGATTGGCTGTCGTGACAAACATAACCTTTGAAAGATCAAAAGGGACATCAAGGTAGTTGTCCGTAAATGAATGATTCTGTTCCGGATCGAGGACTTCCAGAAGTGCGGAAGCCGGGTCACCCCGAAAATCAGATCCGAGTTTGTCAATCTCATCAAGCATAAAGACAGGGTTGTTCGACTCAGCTTGTCGGAGCCCTTTGACAATTCGCCCTGGCATTGAACCGATGTAAGTGCGTCGATGTCCGCGGATTTCGGCTTCATCGTGCATACCACCTAACGAAATACGCACAAATTTTCGGTTCATCGAGCGGGCGATAGACCTGCCGAGGGAGGTTTTTCCGACACCCGGTGGTCCAACGAAACAGAAGATAGGTCCCTTCATATCGGTTTTGAGCATGCGGACAGCAAGATATTCCAAAATCCGCTCTTTGACTTTTTCCAAATCGTAGTGATCCGCATCAAGAATTTCTTGTGCCGCGGTAATATCTAAAGCATCCTCCGTACTGACACACCAAGGCAGATTTAACAACCAGTCCAAATAGTTTCGAGAAACAGTTGATTCCGGCGAGAAAGACTGCATTTTAGAGAGTCGTTTCAGTTCTTTTTCCGCTGCTTGTTTCGTTTTATCGGGCATTTCAGTTTCGCTCAACTGCTCCCGCATTTCATCAATTTCAAGTCCAAGATCATCCGATTCACCAAGTTCGGTCTGAATAGCTTTGAGTTGTTCTCTGAGATAATATTCACGCTGCCCTTTGTTAATGACGGCTTGCGCGTTATTTTGGATTTTGCTTTCTAATTCATGGAGATCGAGTTCTTTAGCGAGTATGACAGCGAGTGTATTCAAGCGTTCATGGACAGATACCGCCTCCAAAACGCGCTGTTTATCGTGCGGCTTTAAATCCAGCATAGCGGCGATATAGTCGGCAAGCCGACCCGGTTCATCAATCATTGTTTTGGTTAGGCTGCCGTATTCCTCTTGATAGCGTGATGACATCTGAACAATGCGCTGGAACATTTCATCGTTGCTGCGGACGAGTGCCTCCACCTCCAAATCCATCTCTGGGTTACCAATAGGATCTTCATTATCACCGCTAATGACATTAACCCGAACCTTGACGAAAGGTTCTGTATGCAAAATCTCCTCGATTTGGACGCGCTCACGACCATGTGCAAGAAACAACACATCTTCATCGTCAGTTTTGTATCGAAGGATGTGTATTAAACTCCCGATTGGACTGAGGTTACTCTTTTTAAGAGCCTTGATATCCTCTTTAGAGAGATCCTTTTTTGGGCGAAAAATGCAAAGCACCCTCTCATTTTCCATAGCATGTTCAACTGCCGTAGTTGCCATCTTTCCAGTGAGTGCAACGTGATGTGGCGGAAATGGTGGCACCGGTGGCATGTACGGAAAAACGACGAGGTCATCTAAGGGGAGGAGTGGGAGTTCCTGTACAAGTTCTTCTTCAGTGGTATTCTCGTCTCTGTTTTCCTCTTCTCTCTCTTTGGTTTCCATGTTTTTTCTCCTTTTTAAAATAGATGTGTCGTTACGATTGATTCGCTGGGTTAATCGTCAGTTTTTAATGCGATTTCAGATGTTTTTTGCGATGGTCATTTGCTACGATTACCTTTTGATCGAATATCGGTCTCCTATAGACATATAGTCTCTATATCATCCCTTGGTTAGGAATAGATAACGGAACACTATGGGACACACATCAGGGCCAGAATTGATACAGCGTGGTATTCGCAAGAACGCTACCGATGCTCCACAAACTTCCACTTATGTAGTCTCCAAGGGCAAGTCCGAGGAAGAGCGGTACCATACGTCTGTAGGCTTTGAGTCCTCCTTGGTGCAATACAACCGCCTTCGCTATCCATGCCACGAAGATACAACTCCAGAGGTTGTACATGCCCCAACTGTTTGCCATAGCATAGCCGAGTGGATGCAGGGGCCACCAGAGAAAACGGGTTCGCAATAACATGAGTCCGAGAGCGACCCCCGCACCACCCCCCATAAAGGCGAGTGCCGGGACATCTGTGCCTTGTGGATAATTCAACCAATTTTCAAGTTGTCGATAAACGCCTCTGCCGAACCCTAATGCCCAAGGACCGTAATAGCCAGTCTCTGCCCCATGTCTGTAATAACTGTCTAAAAGTAACCAGAATATAACAATGGCACCCACAAGAGTTGCGATGAGAATTGCCGCGGCGGTGTGCTGTGGACGGATCTGCCGCCGCTCTGAAATTTTCAACGCCTCCAATTCTTGCGGCATCGGGTGCGCTCGATATGCCCGATTAAAGAACATGTACAACGAAAAAACCGTTTTTGTACTCGTCGTTAAACGCTGGGTGCCGAATGTTGTCACGATTAACCCGTGTGGATCGACTCTGTGCAAATCGTGAACTAAAAATCCTAATTCCGCCCGAAGTCGGGCAATCATCGTCGCGAGCAGAAAATAGAGCCCGAAAAAGATGGGAATTACCCAAAGAGACATTCCTGCTTTATAGGAGAACACAGTCAAAAACAGCATCCCGCTCACAATGCCGAGGAAAGCAATATGATAAGGCATCGGCTCACGCTGCATCTCCATCTCAGACGTGCCTCGGAACCCATTTATGACCCCGGCAAAAATGCGCTTGATGTGCGTTCTTCCAACCCATCCAGCGCTCCCGAGAAGCACCATATATGCCCCGAAACTCTGCGCATCCGCATAGGGGAAGCCCGGTAAATTCCGTACCCCAAAAATACTACCTGCCATTAACTCAAATTTATACACCCAATAGAACGCCCAACACGAAAAAAGCAGATCCAGTGGAATCAGGAAACTAATCCCAATTGCAAAAGGATAAAACGAGAGACGCACACCCCCCATCGCATTCCAAGGACGACCGGTGAAGTATTGATGGATATTTTGCCGTTTAACAGGTAGATACGGAACTACTGGATAAATCGAATTCAGTAGGTTTAGGATGCTAATGGCTGCGGCAATACTGAACCCCAACCACATCAGTTTATTTTTGAAAAAACTTGTATTCGGCTCCGTCATCGCGAGCGGAAGTTGAATAATTGGATAAGTCAGTCGTTCTCGCTCAGTCCATTGGATACGGAGCAGCGTGTTGATGCACAGCATAACAAGCATCAACACAAGGATAAAAACTGTCCACCACACCACAGGAACCGCCCAAGCGGTAAGGTGTGCCTTTCGGTAAAGACTGGATTGCCCCTCATAATACCCCGACAAGACGCTCGTGTCTTGAACGGTTAGCCATGTCGGAAGCTCCTTCCAAAAAAGCTGCTGCCATTCATTCTCGGACGTTGCAAACCGAAATGGATGCCCGAGGATAGTGACAAGGATTTCCATCATATCGTGCGAACAGAGTGAAGATACGATGCACAACATGACATAGATTGTGAGCAATTCCGCCGGTGTCAACCGCAGTTTTGGAGATAATTTTCCCAACACTGCACTGAACACCATCAGCCAAAAGATTATGAAGATGACATTGGACAACGGATGAATTAGCGTCGGATGTGTATAACGGACAACCTCCAGCTCGATAATCCAGAAAACGTTAAGAGGAATCAGAAGCATTGCGATGAGAAATGCTTTAGGTGTTAACCCACGTTCACCTCTGAACAAGCTGCGCGCTACATCTCCCGTATTGTCTGTCATATCTGACTTTTGCTCCTACTCCGACTATCTATCGAATCCACCCGCGTTCGCCCTCTATGAACACCTCCGTTTTCAATTCTGCACAACGTCGCTGATAGTCCTGTAAGGTGTCTACCGCCGCCTTTCCGGTTAGGATGCTCGGAAACTGGTTCGCAACTTCAGGTGTTGCTGAGGTTTCCGCAGGTTTTCCAGAGCGGACCGGGGTCTTCGGTGGATCTGTCAAAATCGGAATTAACTCAATTGACTTCAGAGCCTTAGCGTCAAACGTTGCCTTCGGGATAACTATATGCGAATGCTGTTTATCGTAAGCATCATAGATAAAATCTGAGAGGCTGTAAACAATCGGTTTGCCCTGATACAACTCAATACCACCAAACGTATGTAGTTGCTGACACATTATCATGTCCGCCCCTGCGTCGATGAGGGCATGGGCAAAAAGCCGTTGTCGTCCGATTGCCTCATCCATAGAACGACTTCTGCCTCCCCAGTGTAACCAGACAACCACGAGTGCCGCTTTCGTTCGTATCTGCTCGACAGCATTTGTCATCTCACTATAAACGGCATAAGCAAGCGGATCCTCGGTGTACCGTGCGAATTCATTCACACGGTAATACGCTAATAACGCAACCTGTGCAGTCTCAGTTTCACTTAGTTTGACTGGTACCCATGCCGGTAGTTTCGCGGTTTCCGCACTCATACCAGCACCGACCGGTTTGACATCATACCATTCCAGTTCTGTGATCGTATCCTCTAACGCCTCAAAACCGAAGTCCATTACATGTGGGGTGGCTAAGGAGACAACGTCAAATCCGGCATTTGCAATGGCTCTACCGAGTCCCGGTGCCGCCCGAAAGGGGTGTTCAATGCCGTACCGCGGCTCGCCTCTTTCCGATATGCTCGCGTTCAGGGAAACGGTCGCGACATCCGCGGATTGAATCAGGTCAGTAGTTCCCTGAAAAAATACACCGGCACCTTTGCTTTCAATCAACGGTGTCATTCGGCTACCGATAGTAATATCACCAACAACAAGAACTGAAATCTCGCCTGAGGAAACTGATTCATCCGCTGCGATTCGCCCAGTAATTCCACCGAAGATCATCATAAGAATGGCTATCAGCAAAGAGGTTCTCTTTCTGACCGCTATTCTACTGACAACTGATGGCTGACAACTGACGGCTATAACAGTATATCTAACTTTCGTCATTTTCCGAGTTTCCATCTAAGACTTCATCGAAGTCCAGATTTATTCCGAATTCATCCAGCAAGTCATCGTCTTTCAATTTCATCCCGAGCATAATGAGGGTTTCGGCTAAGGTTAACCGATCGACTTTAGTAGTTTCAAGCGTTTCGGTTTCAGAAACTAACTCTGTGCGTAGAGACTCCTGATTCCGACGCGCTTGCTCTCGCAAGAGTTTCACTTCGTTAGTGAGTTGATCGATTTGCTTCTGGAACTCGCTGGCGAAATCGTTTATGAGTGTTGACAATTTCTGGAGGTCCGCCTCGCTGCGTGCGGTAATCCCATCAAGCCTTGCATTAAGCTTCGCGTCAATGAGTCCCTCAATTTTTTCCAACGTTAACCCTAAATCTTCGCCCCCAAGCTTGGCGGAAAGGCTGCGAATATCAGTTTTGACCTCTGCTATTTCCTGGGAAACGTGTCGATCTATACGAGTGAGTTTGTCATCAACCTGCTGTCGTATGTCCTCTAATTCTTGGTTGAGAGTGCGCAAGCGCTTGTTGTAACTCCTGATATACCTACCGACTATGCTGTCACGGAGGTGTGCCTCCAGTTGATCTCGCGCTGGCTCTGTCTCAGTTTCCACACTGTCATGCTCCAAGTCTTGGACATCTATTGGATCTTGCATGTATGTTGTTCCTCCGTTTCTATGGCTATCGGCTATCGGCAGTCGGCTGTAGGGATATCCCTTGTGAATACCCAATTGAGCAGGCGCGAGACCTCCTGCCCCTATCGATTTCCGGCTGCTGACAGCCATTACGGATAATTATAGACGTTATCAGATTGCACCGGTGTATCGACATCCTCAAAACCAGTATCTGGTTGGGCAGATGCCTCACGATTCGCGTTAAATTCGCGTAAGATACAACTGACTATCTCCTCCGTATAGGCTTGGGCATCAACACGTTGTTGATTTGCTTCCCATGCCATCCTTGCTGCGGCTTCAAAATATTCTGCGTGTTTGTAAGCATCAAGGAGATCTTTACCGCGCGAAAACGTTCCGTGCCCTACCCAATAAAGAATATGCCGCTCCGCATTCCCACCATTCTGGAAAAGCCGTAAACTCTCATAAGATAATTCTGGGATGCCAGGTGCCCTCTCTTCCACGAACCCGATGCCACTGGATTCATCGTATATAATAGGCGTTTCCGGTTCATACCCTCTGAGGAAGTTGTAAAACCGATCGGGAGCACCGTGTTCTGTACGAGAAATTAGATTCAAAAACTTCGGTTGCAAATGCACAAGCGCATTAAACCCGAGTCCTTCTAACTGCTCAAAAATAAGAAGGTAGTGGAACATCTCACTTGTCGGTGCTGGCGGCGCGATACCCTCTCGATTTAAACCTAAGGTCGCCTGATCCGGCGTGCCGAAGCGCATGCGATAATGCACACCATCAGGTTCAACTTCAATGAGCGTTAAATTGAGAGCAGGATGTTCAATACCAATCATATCCAAACGTGAACCCGACTTTGTGAGCAGGACGTGTCGTCCCGCTAACCCTTTAACAACAATCTGCGGTGGTAATTGGTAGCGCGGCGATGCATTGTAAGGGATGAGACAGGTATCCTCAACTGTTTCAGCTAAAACTGCGCCCATGTTGCCAGCAGTCGCCCACAAATATTCGTGAGCGTGCGCATGCGCGCCGACCCAGCCCATCTGTCCTATCAGCGTCCCACATTCGCTGTCTGGTGAAATCGGACGCAGGTCGGAGTGATACCCCCGCTCTCGCCAGTGTTCGTAGCGATAACTTTGCGGCGGCGGTGCTGCTAAAGCATTTGTCAGATACGGATTGGTTAATGTTGAATCCACTTTTCTAATTTTCCTTGCGGTTAAGTAACGTTGGTGTTTTTGCAATGTAATACAAGGAATGGATTTAGTCTATTCCCAGACTAAATCCGGTGTTTCCCCCAGGGACCTTCACGTGCCTCTGTGTAGATGCTTCGCATTGTCCCGCAAGTTTCCTATAGAGGTTTGCGCAGAACTTCACTCCGTTTCAGGCTTATGCTTTAAGAGTTGTCAGTTATCAGTTAAAGAGGACTGTGATAGTCCGTTCGTCTTTTTCTGACAACTCTCACTGTGAGGCAGATTGAAAGGTTTTAAAAAAACGTCCTGACAACTATTCTTCTGGGATTAAAGTTAGTGTATCGTGTGGTCTGCAGACCTCAACGACTTGCCTGTCTTTTAACTATACCATGTCTAAGAGGAAATAGCAAATTTTTAGCATATTCAAGACATTTCGTTTTTGTTTCTCTACCTCCTTCACTTGCAATCTATTGTGAATTTGTGTATAATATTTGACATATATTTATTATTTTAGGGCGAAAATAGAGCGATGCAAAACATCAAATCGACACACAAACCGATAATAAACTTCTACGCCGAACTTAAACAATACGAAAGCCTCGGCGCAACAAATGAAACTGAAGTCCGACTCGCCTTCGCGACACTTCTCCAACACTATGCCGGTCAAAACAATCTACCGTTATGGATCCCAGTGAGAGATTTGGGTATCGATTGAAGTATTGTTCAGCGTTGGAGTGGGTAGTAGATTCAGTATCGAATAAAAATGGATAGGCGGAGTGGCATCGTGAATGACCCAAATCGTGCGGATGATGAAACGTATATCGTGGACCTGATGCGGAAGGTTATCATGAAACTTACTACTTGGAATTCACCAAAAACCATCGTGAAATGAAATTAGGTTTCCTTAAATGGCATAATTTGTCTTTGCTTTACATTTGAAACGATGATTGGAGGCCCATAGTTAAAAAAATGCGAACTGAAACAGATAGTATGGGGACACTTCACGTCCCAGATGACCGGTATTGGGGGGCACAAACACAACGTGCACTCCAAAATTTTAAGATCGGTGAAGAGCGCTTGCCACGTGCCGCGATATGGGCACTCGGCACTATCAAACAGGCGGTCGCGCACGTCAACGCAGACCTCGATTTGCTCGAAAACCGGCTTGCTGAAGCAATCAGCGACGCAGCACAAGAAGTTATCAATGGAACATTAGACGATCACTTCCCACTCCGTATTTGGCAGACAGGTAGTGGAACCCAAACAAACATGAATGTCAATGAAGTCATCTCGAATCGGGCAATTGAGATGCTTGGCGGTAAGTTGGGCAGTAAAGATCCGATCCATCCGAACGACCACGTCAACAAGTCCCAATCCACAAACGATGTCTTCCCAACTGCTATCCATTTGGCAATGGTCCGACAGATCCGAGAGCATCTCTTACCGCGTCTGAGCGCGCTGCAAGGGGCATTTGCAGAAAAAGCCTCCGCGTTTGCGGAGATTGTTAAAATTGGACGAACACATCTGATGGATGCGACACCCCTCACACTCGGACAGGAATTTAGTGCTTACACACAACAACTCGCCGCCGCAAAACAACGCATCAATGCCTCGCTGCCGCATCTCTCTGAACTCCCAATTGGCGGAACGGCTGTCGGGACGGGCTTGAATACACATCCCGACTATACAGCACGGGTTGTCGCGAAGCTATCGGAAACAACAGGCTATGAACTCAAACGCGCACCAAACGCATTTGAGGCACTTGCGTGTCGGGATGCCGTTGTTAGTGCAAGTGGTGCCTTGAAAACACTGGCAGTTGCCCTATTTAAGATTGCAAATGATATCCGATGGCTCGCTTCGGGACCACGGTGTGGACTCGGTGAATTGCAGTTACCTGAGATGGAACCCGGAAGCTCGATTATGCCGGGAAAGGTGAACCCAACACAATGTGAAGCCGTTACGATGGTGTGTGCACAGGTGATAGGAAATGATACAACCTTGGCATTCGCGGGGGCGAATGGGGCATTGCAACTGAATGTGTTTATGCCTGTGATTGCCTATAACGCTTTACAATCTATACAACTCCTCGGCGATGCGTGTGAGTCATTCCGCGAGAATTGTGTTGAAGGCATCGTGCCAAATACTGAAACGATAGGGAGGCACCTCTCGGAATCACTGATGCTTGTGACGGCGTTGACCCCGCATATTGGATATGATAAGGCGGCAAAAGTTGCGCAATATGCGCATGAACACGGAAGCACACTGCGCGAAGCGGCTATTGCCCTTGAGGTGCTGACAGGTGAGGCGTTTGATAAACTTGTTTTGCCAGGGAATATGACGCGACCGAATTTAGGTTAGGTAGTACAGGTAAAAAAATAGGGCAGGTAAGGATACCCGCCCTATATTATTTAATCGTCATCACCAGCTTCGCCTATTTCTGGTTCAATGGAGGATATCTCTAAGTCCTGGAAACTGGAGAATCCACTTCCCGCTGGTATGAGTCTACCGAGAATAACGTTTTCCTTCAACCCAAAGAGTCTATCGGTTTGCCCACCGACAGCAGCATCCGTTAGCACCTTCGTCGTCTGCTGGAAGGATGCAGCTGAGATGAAGCTATCTGTACTCAAGGAGGCTTTACTTATGCTCTGGAGAATCGGTTCACCCGAGGCAGGCGTTCCACCTTTTTCCTCAATCTCACTGTTAACGCGTTCAAATTGCTTGCGTTGCACTTCATCGTTCGGGTAGAAGTTTGTGTCGCCCGGCTCGGTGATACGAATCTTAGTCAACATCTGTCGGACGATTGCCTCAACGTGTTTATCGTTGATAGTCCCCTTGCCGTAGACTTTCTGGACTTCATCGACGAGATATGACCAGACCGCCTCTTCACCCTCAACCGATACACCTTCAATAGTCGTACGTCCGATACTCAAAATATCGTGCGGATTGAGATAACCATCGGTGAGGGGTTCACCGGCATTCACCCAATCGCCTTCAGCGACGCGTCGCTTCTCATCAGGTATTTGATAGAGACGACTCTGATATCCCTCGTGCTCAATGCGGTAGGTAGGAATACCTGACTTCGTGCCTGCAGATTGGACGTAACCTTCAATCTCAGCGATTTCTGCGGCTTCACCGCGTTTCGGGCGGCGCGCTTCAAACAATTCAGTGACACGCGGAATACCAGCAACAATGTCACGGTTCGCTGTCCTCTCATAGAGCTCTGCCAGCGTTTCTCCCTTCTGAATGCTATCACCCTCTGTCAAAGAGAAGGAGTAACCCGTAGGAATGACATGCGGCACCCGACTCCCATCCGATGTTTCTACCTCAATACGCATCCGCAATGACAATTCATCGATCTCGAATCCGGGATACCGTCTCGCTGCCTCATTGTATACTTCCTCGGACAATTCGTCGCCGACAGCGTACTTGCAATTCGGATGATGAACCTCGGTGACGGTATGGGTCACCCGCAAGTTTGCTTTCTCAAGAGCCCGGTATTCCTTCGAGGGTAGAATAGTCCCAACCTCAAGTAGTTCATCAACATCCCGCGTATCCACAGTTACCTGGTAAACCAGCTCAACATCAAATCCTTTGAACTGGCGATGGGACGTCTTATACTCGTCTTCACTCAATTCAGCACCAACCTCCAGGTTCAATTCAGGGTGATGGACGCTAATGACATGATAGAGTCCTTTGACTTTCTCAGGTAACGAAGCATCCGTCTTGCGGAGTGCTTTATACTCGATCTCGGTGAGACGCTGACCGACACTTAACGCTGTCGTTTCATCTTCAATGTGTGTCACTTCATAATGACGTGCAACTTCAAAACCCTTGTAGTGTCGGCGGTTTGCAGATGATTCCTTTTGCGTCAAGAGACCATCAACTTCTAATGGGCAGTCAGGATGATTGACCGATGTAACACGGTATAACCGTTCTCCTGCAAAGCCACCCGCGGTGCTCTTACTTTGAGAAGTGACGAATCCAGGGTAACTCTCATCGAATTGTTTTTTCTCACTCTCAGTAAGTAGATCTCTCGGTTTGAGACTGCAGTCCAGATGATGCACCTGCGTTACACGGTGTCGTAGGGGCGGTGCATCAAAACCTGGAAATCGCTTGCGTGCACGGGTTAAGGCTGCCTCGCTCAATTCTTCACCCACTTCAAAAGGACATTCGGGATGATACACAGCTGTCACATAGTGTCGTTCATCATCCTGTTTTTCAACTTTAAATGCGCGTTCAAGTTGCTGATACTCTGTGCGAGCGTCCTCGTACTCACGGGACGTTAATGTCTGACTAACTGTAAATTCAGCAACCTCTGTATGTACAACGTAAACGGGCTTTATCTCCATCTCAAATGGATTAAGCAACGGAGCAATTTCTTCTGGTGCAACTTCGTCTCCTACCTTAAATCCGAAGTCTTTGCTTGTCTGCTTATCTATTTCGGTTATACAATACACACGATTAAAACTCGCATCTCGCCCAGACGCATTCGCAGTATCGGGATTATCAGAGGAACCGTTCGGACGCTCAGAAGAAGCATTACCTGAAACTGCTGTAAGGCTTTCAATAGCAATACGCTCGCCTGTTTCTGCATCTAAGTAATGCCATTCTCCGTTAATCCCTTGCCGGATATCAGTTCTCAATTGCTCTATCTCTTCTTCAGTGAGCTCGGTGCCAACAGTCAATGGAAGCTTAGGATGTTGCACCCGCGCCACTCGGTATTTTGGGGTCACAAATCGCTGGAAGCTATATTCCATCTGTGCCTTGACGTATTCTGCCTGAGACAGTCGCCCCCCCACATTCAAGTCGCAGTCGCTATCCAAGACAGCTGTGACTTGATACTGCCACGTCTTTGTATCAAAACCTTTATAGCGCTCCGCGTTTTCCATGTACTGCTTCTCACTGAGTAATTCATGCTCTCGCAATGGACAGTGAGGATTGTTAACTCGTATAACCTTGTAGGCAGGTTCATCAAGATTCGTTCTGTTTTCGGTTGCGACCCAGAGCTCGCCCTCTTCTTTGACCGTCCGACTGGGTTGGAAATCTCGGAAATACACGGTGCCACTGACTTTAGACAAAATTCTGCGCTGACGCGCTTCTGAAACATCTTCAACAGCACCCCCGGTGTGGAACGTCCGCATAGTAAGTTGCGTACCCGGTTCACCGATAGACTGTGCAGCAATGATGCCCACAGCTTCGCCAACATTGACAAGATCATTCGTCGTCAAATCGTTACCGTAGCATTTTGCGCAGACTCCATCATCGGTTTGGCACGTGAGCACAGAGCGCACTTTCGCCACTCTTATGCCAAGTGCGTCAATCTGGTCCGCCATCTGCGCCGATATGACAGTACCCGATGGAACAAGCAGGCCCCCGCTCTCTGGATTGAGGATATCCTCGGCAGCAGTGCGTCCGCTAATCTTAAAAGCAAGGTCGCCCCCCTCTGTCGCGAACTTTTGGATGCTATTAAGCGTGCTGCAGTCTTCAGTAGTGACACGAACATCTTGAGCCACATCCACAAGCTTTCGAGTGAGGTAACCGGACGCGGCGGTTTTCATCGCCGTATCCACGAGACCCTTACGGGATCCATAAGTAGAGTTGAAGTAGTCAAGTACGTCCAGACCATCACGATAAGAGGTGGTAATCGGCGGAATGAGAATTTCACCGCTCTGCTTGGCTTTCAACCCGATAACAGCACTGATTTGCATAAATGGATTCTTCCGTGCTCGTGCGCCACTATCTGCCATGATATGTACCGGACTGAAGCCTTCTACTGTTCTGTCGCGTACCTCTAACCCATCGGGATCAACATACGGATGAATCTTTCGAGGGTCACCGCGCTCAACGAGAGAGGTCTCTAACTGGGGCAAAATCGAGAACATTGTGTTCTCAACGGCTGTAATCGCATCCAACCAGATACGAATCTGCTCGTTTTCATGTTCTTCGCGCTCGGTCGCCGTGACATTGCCAAGGAGGGTGTCAATTTCTGCCTGTGCTTTGCTCACCAAAGCATCGCGATTCTCAGGAGTAATGTAATCCATGATACCGGGCGAAACACCACTCAGCGTTGCATACTCGAAAGCAAGCTTCTGTACTTTCTCAAGCACTTCAGTCGTGGCACGTGTGCCCAATTCGTTGAAACAACGGTGGATCAGGTTAGACAGTTCTCTGCCTCCAGCTTCAGCATTGAAGAACGAAATACGCTGCTGAGAATTTGCATCCTCCCACTCTAAACCAGACGGCAGTACTTGGTTAAATATTACCCTGCCGACTGTCGTTAGAATTGGTTCCGTGGTTTTCCCATCATCCCCATTAGATGCACGGAAAAGCTGGATGCTGTCGTGCAGTTTAAGTTGACCCGCTGCATGAGCGGTAAGCACCTCTTCTGGGTGTGCGTAGCGACGATGGAACCATGGCTTTTCACGGAGGGCATCAAAAGCAGAAGGATCGCTTGTTGTATAAGCATCATGCAGAAGTGTCGCATCCGCAGCGTGCTCTGGCAACACCTTTGTCAGGAAACTGGGTCCGAGTACCATGTCAAGCTCCGGAACAGCGATAGGATCGCCATGTGAGGGCTTGAGAATGTTATGACTGCTGAGCATTAGGAGTTTCGCTTCAGCTTGGGCTTCCACGGTGAGTGGTACATGGACTGCCATCTGGTCACCGTCAAAATCAGCGTTAAACGCTTTACAGACGAGTGGCGGAATCCGGATCGACTTGCCCTCTACCAAGACAGGCAAAAATGCCTGAATGCCGAGCCGGTGCAAAGTTGGCGGGCGATTGAGTAAAACTGGATGATCCGCAATCACTTCCTCTACGACTTCCCATACAGGAGAATCGGAATCAACGTGTTCAGCAATATGCTTCGCACGCTTAATTGTCTGCGTATACCCATACGCTTGAAGTCGCTCAATAATGAACGGCTTAAACAACTCTACAGCCATCCGTTTGGGGATCCCACACTGATGCAACCCCAATTCAGGTCCAACAACGATGACACTCCGTCCAGAGTAGTCAACCCGCTTACCGAGCAGATTCTGACGGAACCTCCCAATCTTACCTTTGAGAACATCAGCAAGGGATTTGAGCGGACGGTTACCCGGACCGGTGACACGCCTACCGTGCCGTCCATTGTCGAAGAATGCGTCGACTGCCTCCTGTAACATCCGTTTCTCGTTACGGAGAATGACTTCGGGGGAACGGAGCTGTATCAATTTACGCAGTCGGTTGTTCCGATTGATAACACGGCGATACAGGTCGTTCAGGTCGCTGGTAGCAAAACGTCCACCTTCAAGCGGAACAAGAGGTCGTAAATCTGGTGGGATGACAGGAATAACATCCAAAATCATCCACTCGGGCCGCTGACCAACTTCTGCAAAGTCAGCTATCTGTTTCAGTTGTTTGGCGATCTTCAGCTTTTTCTGATGGCTCGTTGTTTCCTCCAACTCTGTGGTTAACTTCTCTATCTCCGCCTCAAGATCAATATCGCTGAGTAATTCGCGAATGACTTCTGCACCGGTGCCAGCCCGAAATCCATCCCCGTACTTGTTGCTGTGTTCTATGTACTCAATCTCGGTTAACACCTGCCCACGTTCAAGAGGACAATCTGGGTCAGTCACTTCAACGACGATAAACCCCTCAAAATAGAGCACACGCTCAACATCACGTGAGGAGAGTTCACAGAAGGTGCCGATGCGAGAAGGAATTCCTTTGAAGTACCATATATGAGAGACAGGTGCGGCAAGCTGAATATATCCGAGTCGATCTCTGCGAACACGCTGTTGTGTGATTTCAACACCACAGCGGTCACATATCATCCCTTTATGTTTAATCCGTTTATACTTACCACAGTTACACTCCCAGTCCTTTTGTGGTCCAAAGATAGCCTCACAGAAGAGGCCCTCCGCTTCAGGACGAAAGGAGCGGTAGTTAATAGTCTCCGCCTTCTTGACCTCGCCACAACTACATGTCCCTTTCTCGGGGCAGATAAAAGGTGCATCCGCTTCTTGGGCGGGCTTCCGACGTTTGCAACTGGTCTGCTTCGACTCGTCTTTAATCTGATCGGGCGAGGCTATCTTTATGGAGATGCTGTCAAATGCCGTGTTCATCAGTTCTCCTTTTTTTAAGCGGTCAGCGGTCAGCTATTCTTCATCCTTATCGAGGGATACATGAAGTCCAAGGGTTTGGAGTTCGCGGACCAAGACTTTAAATGATTCCGGTGTACCGGGCGGTTCAGGATTTAACCCTTTCACAACCGACTCGTAAATCTCTCTTCTACCAAGAACGTCATCTGATTTGAGCGTGAGCATTTCTTGGAGCGTATGGGCTGCACCATAAGCCTCCAATGCCCAGACCTCCATCTCACCGAGCCGTTGGCCCCCGTGTTGTGCCTTGCCTCCCAACGGTTGCTGTGTAACAAGAGAATAAGGTCCCGTTGAGCGAGCATGCATCTTATCAGCAACAAGGTGGTTCAGCTTGAGGAAATAGACGTAACCCACCGTTACTTCCTGGGCAAATGCCTCACCGGTTCTACCATCAAAGAGAATGCTCTTACCGGTCTGTTTACTGCGTTCTGGGAGCTCGGTCTTACCAAGCATTTCAAAGATTTCTCCCTCTGTTGCACCATCAAATACAGGGGATTCCACTTGGATACCGAGTTCATGGCACGCCCATCCGAGATGAATTTCCAAGATTTGACCGACGTTCATTCGAGAGGGCACACCTAACGGGTTCAGTACCAACTCAACCGGGGTACCATCCGGCAGATAGGGCATATCCTCAGCAGGCAAAATTTTGGCAACAACACCTTTGTTGCCGTAGCGGCCCGCCATCTTATCGCCGACGGAAATCGGACGCTTGCTTGCGACATAGACTTTGACGCGTTTGATGACTCCTGGTTTTAGCTCATCACCCATCTCTAACTGCTGAAGTGCTCGTTCTTTCTCCTCAGTGTAAGTGGTTATCCTGCCTTGCGCCATCTCTTCAACACGCTGAATATGCTCTCTGGCATTGGCATTGGTAACATGGATGTCTGAGAAAGTCAAGCTACATGATTTACGTGCCTCTTGATAGTCGGCATCAGAAACATATTCTCCAGCAGACAGTGTACACTCTGGGTCAAAAACAACGGTAATGTGCCAGACGCTGTCGATTTTCAAATCCTTGATGGTCCGGGTAAATGATGCCAGTTCATCCGCAGCCAGTCGTTGACCCGCTGCTATAGGACGTGCAGGAAAATCTCTGGACATTCGCAGATAGTCGGTATCGGAGAGTTCTTGTCCTTCGGTCAAGGGGCACGCGGGGTCGAAAACTTCCTTAATTTGCCAAAATAACTCGGCTTGTAAACCCGGATAAGTCTGACTGAAGTTCGTCCATTCTTCCTCGTTGAGCCTCTGTGTCTCAACGACAGGGCATCCAGTTGCTTCAAGTTGTGTGGTAATTCCAGTCTCAAACTCAGAACGCTCACACAGTTGCAACACAGTTTGATCAGCGACTCGTGCTTCTGAGTCTTGTGTCGGAGGCGAGTCGCTGGTCAAATCTACGAGTTCATAGAAATCCCAGTTATCGGGTTCTGGCTCACCGTCAGGTACCAATACACCAAATCGTGCTCCTGTTGCAGCAAGCATCTCCATCAGACGCTCGGAATGATACCCGTTTTCAGCATCCTCATCGTCAGTGTGAGCGTCTTCACACACAGCAATAGCAATCACACTGTTATCGTAACCCTGAAGCACAACATCAGCATCTTCTAAGTCCCCATCTACAGATTCCGTTTCCTGCAAGAATGGCTCAGTACTTCCCAAAATCGGTTTGCACACTTCGCTAAGGTATCCTTGCACTGCTGAGGAATCCGAAGGATAGACCACAATAGTAGGAATTGATTCAGGTACGTCTGTTACCCTATAACACGCTTCAGCGGTAAAAACTTCAGAGTTTGTATCTTCGGTTACCAAGTGGTACTCATCTGCAGTGAAACCGGAAATATAAGCGTCCAAAACCTCAGCTGTCAGGGTATCACCAGCATTAGCGAAGAGTTTAGCGTCAGTATCACCTTTAGTTCCATTAACCGTGTAAAGCGAATCAGCAAGTTCACATCCTATGAGTGTTTTGCGAATCTCTTCGATTTTTCGGCGACGGATAGAAGCGATCTGCTCACGCGAAGTCTCTTCAATCTCTTTGCGTTTCGATTCATATCGCAAATTGTCAGCCATCGATAACCCTGAGTCGCCTTGTGCCCAACCTCCACGACGGGAGGCAGCATCCGGCTTACGGGAGAATACTTTTACATCAATAACGACACCCTCAACTCCGGGGCGTACATAAGTCGAAGCATCCCTTACTTCTTTGACTTTTTCACCAAAGATTGCGCGTAGGAGCTTCTCTTCCGGACCATATTCACTTTCACCTTTCGGTGTAATTTTTCCGACGAGGATGCTTCCTGCACCCACAACGCTCCCAACGTGAATAATACCCTCTTCATCAAGTTGTGTAAGCCGCTGCTCGCTAACGTTCGGAATATCACGGGTGATTTCCTCCGGGCCCACTTTCGTCTCACGTGCCTCCACTTCAAATTCTTCAATGTGGATAGAGGTGAAGATATCTTCCTTGATGAGTGTCTCACTTATCAGGATAGAGTCCTCGTAATTGTGACCGCCCCACGGCATATAAGCGCACAGCACATTCCGCCCAAGAGCGAGTTCACCGCTCTCTGTAGAGGTGCCATCCACAATAACCTGTCCGGCTTCAACTTTATCGCCCACTGCAACGATGGGGTGCTGGTGAATACAGGTGCCGCTATTACTCCGTTTGAATGTTTGGAGTTTGTAAACATCGTAGCCCATTTCGCTGAACGTATTCTCACCCTTGTCATGATGAAGTGTTTCGCCAGTATATATGAGGATCTCATCGGCGGAAACACTTGTGACGGTACCAGCTCGCTTAGCGGTGATGAGTGCACCTGAATACAGTGCCGCCGGGGCTTCCATCCCCGTTCCGACGAGCGGTGCTTCTGGACGGACAAGCGGCACAGCCTGACGTTGGTGATTAGCACCCATCAATGCCCGGTTTGCGTCCTCATGTTCCAGAAACGGAACCAACGCAGCAGAAATGCCGACTATCTGCTGTGGAGAAACACCGATATAGTCCACTTTTTCCATCGGAAGCGACAGCACATCCTCCCCACTGCGTACAGGCAGCATCTGCTCTGTAGGAGGGGTTTGTAACCCCGATGCCTCACCATTTCCAGCTTGTTCGGCATCGTTCGAGATCGCCTTTGCAGCAATGTAAGCAGTATCCTCACTATCTGCTGTCAGATATTCCACTGGATCCAACACCGAACCGTCCTCAACCTTATGATAAGGGGTCTCTATAAAACCATAAGGGTTTATCCGTCCATAACACGCCAAAGAAACGATAAGACCGATGGATGGTCCCTCAGGTGTCTCCAAGGGGCAGACACGTCCATAGTGCGTTCGATGTACATCCCGAACGGCTGCCGTTGCTCTATCTCGGTGAAGCCCACCTGGACCAATTGCTGAGATACGACGCTTATGCGTCAATTCATCCAACGGATTAATCTGTTGCATAAACTGCGACAGCTGGTTCGATCCAAAAAATTCCCGGAGTGCCATCATCAGCGGTTTCGGATTTATGAGCGAAGACGGGACGACCTTCGCAATATCATTGTTGGTACTCAAGCGTTCGCGCGTAGTTCTGCGAATCTGGAATAAACCCATTCGGAACTGGTTTTCGAGTAACTCACCGATAACACGTACGCGGCGATTACCGAGATGATCAAGATCGTCTTTCGGAGCAATCCCGTTGTGGACTTTAAGAAGATAATCTACCGTAGCGGCAATATCTTCGGGACGGAGCGTGCGCAAAGTCTCTTCAGGTGGCTCACCATAAACGGGAATATTCTGGAATTTTCGATTCAGTTTGTACCGTCCAACTACACCTAAATCGTATCGGTGCGGGTCAAAGAGCAACCATGAAAGGTGTTTACGAGCGTTCTCTATACCAGCAGGATCTCCGGGTCTCAGCGTGCGGAAAATCTCAAGCAGTGCGGCATCTTGTAAAGTATAGGGTTCCTCATAGTCCGCCTGTCGGTCGCGCTCCAATGTATTACGCAAAAATCGGATGTGCTGGCAATCTTCCTCATCCAGTACTGTAAGTGCCTCAACACCAGTCTCACTGAGACGTTCCAATTCCGTTTCGGTGAGCAGCGTATTCGCTGTGAGGAGCACTTCGCCAGTTTCTGGGTTGATAACGTCTTCAGCGCAGACCCTACCGACACTTTCCTGGCTGTCTTGGGACAAAATCTGTTCAGCTGCGAATGCTTTGCTTCCGTAGCGGGCACGCCCCTCTTCGTATTCCGAATTTGTTAGCACTTGTTCGGGAATGAGCTCACACCCACTATTGTGGGTGTCAACAACACGCCGAAGAAGCTCAGTTTCAAAGCCCTTCCATTTTCTGCGAAGGCTCGTCCGATTCTTATATGTGAGTGCTTGTCCAATCTCCAGTGGGCAGTCCTTATCAGTTACTTCTATAACACGATAACTCTTCTCTACCTCAAGGTCAGGATAGTCTCTGCTGGCTTGTCGAAAGTCCGCAGCATCCAACAAATCACCAGATGTGATTTTCTTTGCTGGTCCTTCTACATGCGTAACCTGCCACCCGGCAAGTACAAGTCGTTCCGTCTTGGCGTAAAGCTTCAGGATATCTGCGTCCGACTCCCAACCGAGTGCACGAAGAAGCACAGTAGCCGGCAGTTTTCTACGCTTGTCAATGCGCACATAAATCTGATCTTTGGTGTCTATTTCAAATTCGACCCAAGCCCCTCGATAGGGAATAATTTGGGCAGTCGGTGTACGCCGTCCCGTCGGCAATGCCTTTTCAAGAAAAATAACACCCGGCGAACGGTGCAGCTGGCTCACGATCACACGTTCACTACCATTGACAATGAAGCTGCCATTTTCAGTCATTAAAGGAACTTCGCCGAGATATACATCGGACTCTCGGATATCCACAACGTGAGGTTCATCTGCATCCGAGTCTGCTTCACGCAGGACAAGCATAATACGGGCAGTAAGGGATACTTGATATGTTACACCGCGCGCAACACATTCTTGGAGAGTATATTTCGGTGTGCCAAGGCTGTAATTGACAAATTCAAGACTGTTAACCTCCGAAAAATCGCGAATCGGAAATACTTCCTTAAACACCGCTTGGAGGCCAGTATCCGGACGTTCATTAGGTGGGATATCTTGTTGTAAGAAGGCATCATATGCAAGTTTTTGGGTCTCTATGAGGTTCGGGAGTGGGGTCCGAACCTGCGTTTTGGCAAAAGACATCCTCACATTTTTCTGGATGGGCTTTTTGTTCACTGAATGGAGTCTCCCTACTTGGCGGTGGTTACGCAGTTTACAAATAGACTTTTGAAAAAGCCTGCTTCCTCAACTGCTTTTTCCGTCTTAATATGGTGACATAGCATAACAGAATATTATACATTATATTTCGTAAAATGTCAAGAAAAAAATAAAAAAACCACTTTTTTTCAATTTAATGCAATAATGTAGGAGACTGATCCCCAAAACCGCAATTTTTATAGAATTTTATAGTAATAAATGAAGCGTTGATGTGTTAAACGCAATTCGCTATACTTGATGAACTTGAAGTTCACACTATCGAGGATCAGGACGTGGATTTTAAGGTTGTACGATGGATTTTGGACTACGGAGGATAACATGGGAGCCATCACAACACCGCTATCGGTTAAAGCAATCATCGGCGTGCTAATAGCGGAACCCACCCTCCTGCCAACCGTTTATACTGAACTGACACATCGCCTTGGACCCATTGATTACACAAGTGAATTGATGCCTTTCACGAGCACAGCCTACTACGAGGCTGAAATGGGACCAGACATCCAACGACAATTTATCAGTTTTGAAAGACTTATCGATGCCGGTGCACTGGCAGAAATGAAGTTGTTCACAAATAACGTGGAGCAAGCTTTTGCTATAAAAAAGTCCGAAGGAGACGCGCGGCGTGTCAATTTAGACGCAGGTTACATCTGCTTGGCAAAATTGGTGCTTGCGTCAACGAAAGACCATGCCCATCGTATCTACCTCAGCGACGGTATTTATGCCGAAATCACACTCCGCTTCTATCGCAAAACGTTCCAACCCTGGGAGTGGAGTTATCCCGATTACCGATTACCAACATATATCGCTATTTTTAACCACATTCGCAGAATCTATAGGAATCAATTAGAAAATGCAGAAACTTCTTAAAAAGATGCAAGGTCTCAGATCCTTGCACTACGCAAAAACGCTGTTCTTCGTCGTTCTCACTGGTGCTCTTTGGACGTATCCTCTATGTAGCACCGATGCTGAAGGCGCAGATCTAAACCATCGTGCGCGGGGACGCGACATCGGTATCCAGATCGGTACCATTCCAACCGGCACACACAATGCCATCACTGATGTAGAGGGTGTGAAAGTCGGACACGTTACCCTGAACGAAGGCGATTCAATTCGTACCGGTGTTACTGCTATCCTTCCAAGTGATGATATTTGGACAGCACGCCTATTTGGCGCGGCACATATCATTCACGGCAATGGTGAAGCAACCGGCATCGCCCGTATCAATCAAGCCGGGTGGATTGAATCTCCCATTTTGCTCACAAATACGCTCAGTGTTGGGGCAGTCCATGACGGCGTTGTGCGTTACATTGTGAAACGGTATCCAGACAACAACATCGTGCTACCAATTGTAGCGGAGTGCTACGATGGTGGTTTGAACGACATCAGCGGACTACATGTCACAGCACAGCATGCGATTGAAGCGATTGAGAACGCCACCGGTGGTCCCGTAACCGAAGGATGCGTTGGCGGCGGCACTGGCATGCGATGCTACGGTTTCAAAGCCGGTATCGGCACCGCCTCCCGCGTCCTACCTGAAGAACGTGGTGGATGGACAGTGGGTGTCCTTGTTAATTCCAACGGGGGTCGTCGTTCGCAACTGCGAATTGATGGTGTCCCTGTCGGTAAGGAAATTATCGGATCCCCACCGAAACCCCGTAGAGATGGTTCGTTCATTATTGTTATCGCGACGGATGCCCCGTTGACACATCGCCAATTGAAACAGTTAGCGATTCGTGCTACGCATGGGCTCGCTCGCACGGGAACACCGAGTACTGACGGTAGCGGTGAATTCGTCATCGCGTTTTCCACCGCGAACATTTTTCCAAGTCGGACCGAAACCGGCACATTCCAAATCCAGATGCTCGTAAACGGACGGCTAAATTCACTCTTTCAAGCAGTTATTGAAGCCACAGAGGAGGCTATCGTCAATTCCATGACAATGGCAACTACAACCACTGGGCGCAACGGCAGAACGATGTACGCGATTCCGTTGGCGGAGCTGCAAAAGGTGATGAAAGCATACGGACATTGAACACGCTAAGCCGAACTGACACGATTCTGATCCGGGGCGAGAGACGACGGCACGACTTCATAATGTGAAAATTCCAATGTAAATGCCCCACGTCCCTGGGTCATTGATCGAAGCCGCGTTGTGTACTGAAACGTCTCTGAAAGCGGTATAAAGGCATTGATGACGTTTTGAGTCAATTGCGACAGATGTCTTGTATCGGATGCATCTTGGGTTGTGCTCTCATTAATCTGTGCCCGACGTGAATTCAGGTCACCAATGACTTTACCAACATGCTCATCAGAGACAGTAATATGCATCCGCATAATTGGTTCTAACAACACAGGATTCGCCTTTCTTGTCGCATTTTCAAACGCCAAGACTGCTGCCGCTTCAAACGCTACTTCCGAAGAATCCGTTGGATGGTAGGAGCCACCCGTGAGCGTAACCTTTACGTCCTGCATCGGATATCCGATGCGGGGACCTGTCCCCATAGCACCTTCCAACGCCTTCTCGATAAACGGGACGTACTGCCGCAGAATTTGCGTTTCGTCTGTGTTATCCTCAAACTGAAATCCTTCACCGCGCGCTAATGGTTCAACTGTTAACAGTACATCACCGTATATACCTTCTTCATCTGTTTTATGGATATGTGTCCCGCGTGCCTCTGCAAGCGTACTGATAGTTTCACGATACGCTACCTGCAGTTTGCTTACCCGAGCGTTGACCCCGAATTCGCGTATCATGCGGTCTGTGAGAACCTCTAAATGGAGTTCACCCATACCAGAGATAATCCGTTGTCCGGTCTCTTTGTCGATTCCCACAGTGAAGGTTGGGTCCTCGTCCATCAATTTTTCGAGTGTTTCCTCCAAGGCATCCGCATCGCTCGCGCGCTCAGGTTCAATAGCAATTGAGATCACTGGATCCGGGAAGGTGATGGATTCTAACAGAATAGGCTCTCTCGGATCAGTAACAGTATCTCCGGTCTTGGTATCCTTAAGTCCAACGAGCGCAACAATATCACCGGCGTAAGCTGCGTCACAGACTGCCTCTTTATTGGCGTGCATCTGTAAGATACGGTTAATGCGTTCCCGTTTTTCGGAACGGACGTTATAGACGACCTCCCCGCGCTTGAGCACACCAGAATAGATACGACAGTATACGAGTTTGTCCACCGTTGGATGGTTTGCCACTTTAAATGCCAACGCCGAAAACGGGGCATTATCATTTGCGGTGCGTGTCACTATATCCTGCTCTGCGGATGCATTTTTCGCGCGTTTGGAACGCTCACCACCAGAAGCGGGATGTGATACAGTCCCTTCAATAGGAGGAACGTCAACAGGGGATGGCAGAAAATCAATTACCGCATCCAATAGAGGTTGAACGCCTTGATTCTTTAAAGAACTTCCACAAAGCACGGGAAAGAGTTTTCCTCGCAACGTAGCTGCGCGGATAACCGTTAGTAACTCGGCATGAGTTATTTCTTCACCACCCAAATATTTTTCAAGCAAAACTTCATCTTCGACAGCAACACTCTCGTAGAGGGCTTCCCGTGCTTGTGCCACTTCATCTTGAAATTCAGGTGGAATCTCTGCCTCCACATACGTCTGTCCGAGGTCGGTGGCGTCCCAGCGCATCGCCTTCTGCGTCACGAGATCAATGACACCAACAAAATCGGCACCTTCACCCATCGGCAATTGGAGAGGTAGGGGGTTGGCACCTAACTGTTCCTGCATCATTTCCAGAACGCGAGTGAAATTTGCGCCAACCCTATCCATCTTATTAACGAAGACGATGCGTGGTACATCGTAGCGTTCGGCTTGATGCCAAACCGTCTCTGACTGTGGCTCGACCCCCCCGACAGCACAGAATAGGGCAATCGCACCATCTAAAACCCGCAAGGATCGTTCCACTTCCACTGTGAAATCGACATGTCCGGGTGTGTCAATAAGGTGAATTGCATGTTCTCGCCAGAAACAGGTCGTCGCGGCAGCAGTAATCGTTACACCGCGTTCTCGTTCCTGTAACATCCAATCCATCTCAGCAGTACCATCATCCACTGCCCCGATCTTATGCTTTTTACCGGTGTAGAAAAGAATCCGTTCAGTCGTGGTTGTTTTGCCAGCATCAATGTGCGCTGCAATGCCGATATTGCGCACGTTTTCAATTGGATATTCGCGTGCCATTTTTTAATTATTCCTTGCGGTTAAGGTGCGTGGATTGGGCTTTCACGTTCCCTTCCGCAAATCTGAAGAAACCCCCAAGCAAAAACCCTTCCACTTCGTTTTAGGCTGCGTGCTTTGGTATATTAAAAGGGTAGTTTTTGGTTAAGTCGAACCGTTTCTGGGTTATCAATAGTTTTTTCACGATTAGAATACTGCATTCTCACTGCGAAGCAGCAGAACACAGCAGCTCAGAAGCAATCGTTAGAAAATCTACATGCTGTCGTTCCATTGAAGAACAACACCGAGTAAGCCGGGGTTCCACTCCATGAGGAGTTGATATGCTTTTGCTGCATCTTCTCCGGGGACGCGATGGCTAATCAACGGAATAACGTTGAACCGTTTCTGTGTGATGAGCGATAGCAGCAAGAGACTATCCTCTTCAAGCGTCCAGAAATTTGGTGAAGACTCTTGACGCGGGCGGATAGAATTGTGTGCACCGTACAAAATGAGCCCTTTTTTATGCACATCGCGATAGAAGTTCACACTCGGTGTTTCCCCACGGGTACTCGCCAGCAACACGACCCGCGCGCCCCGTCCCGCAACATCTAAAGCGGTGCTGATTGCGTCTGGGTGTCCAGTTGCCTCAATAACAACTGCTGGTCCATCGCCTTTGGTGGCATCACCTAACTGTTCGGAGAAATCAGCATCTTCTGGATTGAAGGTGTAGTCTGCTCCCACTCTTTTAGAGAGTTCAAGACGACTATCAGTGAGATCCGCAGTAATAAGCGGTAGGGCTCCACTCAATTTAGAGAGTTGCATCGCCGACAAGCCGATAAGCCCCTGCCCCAAAACCAGTGTCGCTTCTCCCAATTCAATTCGCGCCTTGCGGACACCTTGCAGGGCAATCGCGCCGAGATTAAAGAAAACCGCTTCTTCGGCTGGAACATCGGCGGAAGCTATCCTTAGCAAGCGACTTGGCGAGGTTACAAAGTGGCTGGTATGTCCCTGTGTTGAAGCGACGCGATCACCTACCTTACAATCAGTGACTGCCTTTCCAACGTCCACCACTCTGCCGATATTACTATAACCCGGACGGGTTGGGTATCTCCCTTGTGCATTCGGGAGCCCTAATAAAAACGCGCGTTCCGTACCGGGACTGATGAGTGTGCATTCTGTTGCAACAAGAACGTCATCATCTCCGATAGGTGGTAGCATAAACGTCTCAACGTCAACTTTAGCGCGATCGGGCCAAACAACCCGTTGTCCCTTCATCTCCAACATGAACCTCATTAATGTAATAAAGGATAGTTGTTTTCGAGGAGTATATCACAAAAACAACTATCCGTCAAGCATTAATCCGTGAACACACAATATAGTGGGTCCACCTTGTTAATTATCTGTCTGATGTGGAAATCTTTATCGTCACATACCCGCCACCCTGTCCATTCGGAGACTTGACATAGAGAAGCACTTGCTTTTTCTTTTCGTTTGTGAGTCGCTCAGCAAGACGGGAATATGTCTCAAGGTCGTCAATTGATGTCCACTCCATTTCTTGAATGAGAGATCCGGGGACGATACCTTTTTTCTCTGCATTGCTCCGGCGTTCAACCTGTGTTACAATTACGCCTTTTTCATCTGACGAGTAACCGTAACGCTCAGCAATCGCAGGGGTCAGATTTTGGACTCGAATGCCGGCAAAGGCCTCTGTCTCCGCAGATTGAGAACCTTTTTTCTCATACTCATCGAGTGTTGCCCTGGCTTCTTCGGTGCGTTTACCCAACCTAACAGTTAGCTGCTTTTCTTCGCCGCCCTTCCGTAACACGACGACATCAACAGATTTGCCTACCCCTGTTGCACCGACAACATGCCTGAGATGATTCCAATCTCGGATTTCTTGACCATCAAAAGAGACGATAACATCCCCTCTTTGGATTCCTGCTTTTTGAGCAGGACTATTCATTCCGACCGTCTCGACGAGCACCCCACGCGGAATTTCAAGGTTCAGTTTTTCTGCTAAATCTCGATCAACAACGTGCATTTTGATTCCGAGCCAGCCGCGTTCCACCTCACCATGCTCAATAAGCTGTACCATGTTGTGTCGTGCGGTGTTACTCGGAATCGCAAAACCGAGACCGATATTTCCCATGGAAAAACCACCGGTGGCAATTAAGGTGTTAATTCCGACTAATTCCCCACGGATGTTAATCAGAGCACCCCCGCTGTTACCGCGATTAATCGGGGAATCTGTTTGAATGAAACTACTGAACGGGATATTGCCAACCTTATCTCTACCCTTCGCACTAACAATACCGCGCGTCACGGTTTGCGATAAGTTAAGCGGTGTTCCGATTGCAATAACCCACTCGCCGACCTCAAGTGCATCCGAATCCCCAAACGGGAGCACAGGAAGGTCTTTTGCTTCAATTTTAACAACCGCCAAATCACTACCACCACCATTACGAAGTGCTGGATCGCTACCGATCAATTCCGCTTCATACGCATGACCACTTGCCAAGGTGACTGTAATTTCATCAGTACCTTCAATGACATGGTTATTCGTCAAAACATAGCCGTCATCACTAACAATCACACCCGACCCAATACCTGTAGCAGGCTCCGGATCCGGGAGTAGTTGGCGCGGCACTTGCTGCTGGCGCGGCACTTGCTCTCGAAAGAAACGTCTGAAGAGCTCATCTCCAAAAAAGTCTCTAAATTGCTCTTCTTGCTCAGGGGACATCTGCTGTCTTTGCGAGGTTGTGCTTCTATTTCGTTCTGTTTTTGTTGTAATTTGGACAACAGCAGGACGCGTCCGCGCCACCAAATCAATAAATGCTCGATTTGCACGTTCCAAGTGCAGGAAATCTTCTGATGTTTGAAGTGTATCGTTCGTCTGCCCGACGGCAGTTTGTAGCGTGAACTCATTTGCATCCCGGTCAATGATAACCCCCGCCGCGACAATGAGTACTGCTAAGACCAAAATTACCCGTACAGTGGTACGCAGTGTGGTGCTGAGTCTGGACATGATATAAAACCTCCCAGTGTAATTTAATGTTAGGTCCGATCCCGGAAGTGATCGGAACCGTCTATTTTTCTTGATTTTTTCTGTTTACATCCTAAAGACACACCTATTGGATAATAAAGTTGCAAAAAAGTTGGGAAAAATGTGATGTGTCTGAAAAAATGCGTTGTGTCAAGCAAGTTCTATTCATTCCCCACGTGAAATCCGTTCTACATGTTCACGAACGATATGTTCCGGAGACAGTCGAATAAATAGCCAAGCACCGGGCACCAGAATCACGAACGCCCCAACGAGAAGATCGTCGATCTTACCAAAGATAGGGATAAAATCGAAATCAAGCGGATTTACCAAGTAGGCAACAGCGAAGACAACTGCCAGTAATTCGGTAAGGATGAGAATCGCCTTCCGATAGATAGGGACGCGTTCATCGACAAACAACCGCCACGCCAGTTTGACGAAATTTGGGAAATGAAGGAGTAGGCGGAAAAGTCGAAAGGAACCTGGTCTGTTACCGCCGAAGAAAAAAGAATTCATCATATTTAAAAGTTTACCAAAACCGTTTTTTATGTGCAAATCAATTTTCTAACATCGTGCGTTGCTATGAAATCCTTCTAATTGCTCCTTACATTAAGTTGACCGCTATGCTCTTTTTTGATATACTATCACCCAACAAATCGTACATGCCAGATAAAAGGAGTGACTATGGCAACACAAAACGCCCAAGGACATTCATCACTGTCAGCGCAGCAAATCGCCGCGCAGCTTTATACTGTTCGGGAATTTACCAAAACCGAAACTGATATCGCCGAAACGATGAAAAAGGTTCGGCAACTCGGATATGAGGCGGTGCAATGTTCCGCACTGGGTCCAATTGAACCCGCCGCATTGAAAAACATTGCTGACGGTGAAGGCATCAGCATCATTGCGACACATACAAGTTACGAACGGATGCGTGACGAACCACAATCTGTTATTGACGAACATCAATTGTGGGGATGCAAGCATGCCGCAATCGGTGGACTTCCCAGTGAATACCGGACTGCTGAAGGGTATGCCAGATTTGCGAGGGAGGCATCGGAAGTCGCGGCGCGCCTTGCTGAAGGAGGCTTGACTTTCTCCTATCATAACCATAGTTTCGAATTGGAACGCTATAACGGACGTACTGGGTTAGAGATCTTGTATGCGGAAAGCGATCCGAATTACTTCAAGAGTGAACTGGATACCTACTGGATTCAGCACGGTGGTGGCGACCCAGCCGCGTGGATTCGCCAGTTAAAAGGACGCGCCGACATCATCCATCTCAAGGATATGGCGATGCAAGGCTCTACACAACGCTTCGCAGAAATCGGTGAAGGCAACCTTAATTGGACAGCGATTCTGAACGCTTGTATCTACGCAGAGGTTGAGTGGTATATTATCGAACAGGACACCTGCTACGAACGCGATCCGTTTGAAAGTTTAGGCATCAGTCTCAGAAATCTGAAGACTCACTAACAATCCCACTCCTTTAGGTTTGGGTCCAACCCACGTGTTTCGTGCAAGGTCAAAAAATCCTTGACACGATTTGGAAAATCTGATATGATACTCTTCTTAAGAGTAGGCGAACATAAAAACCTGCGTTATAGAAAATAACGCCCCGTCTGCGTAATTTGAGACGTAAGACGTGGATAGCACACACAATATGGAACTATTTTCTCGGTTGGCAACGCACCCGGTACTCTCTCGGACTGCCGTATATGTCCTTTTGTGAAATGTCGCGTGAGTTTACCGTGCTAAAGAACTCGCATCCTGAAATGTTTGCCCACTGGCGAGAACTGAACACGTGGTCTGCGCGTGAAATCCTCAAACGATTGGACCAAGGCTACCAGCGTTTCTTTAACAAACTTGCCAAACGTCCGCCGAAGTTTCGGTCATGGCGGAAGCCGTATTCGTTCACGATGTGCCAGTCAGGTTTCACGTTTGCCGATCCTGAAGAAGGCGAATCAGGTTTTGGTATCTATGGCGATAAGGTTCGGATCATGGACAAACAGTATCGCTTCAACTTGTCTCGCCCGATACTTGGTAATATCAAGAGAGTGACTGTCAAAGCAGATGCGCTTGGAGATTTCTATATGTCTGTCACAACAGACCACGTCGCAACCGAAATTATACCCAAGACGGGTAAAGCTGCAGGATATGATTTCGGTATCAAAACGATGTTCACCTGTTCTGATGGCACACAACACGAATCTCCCCTCTTTTATCTAACCTTCCGAGACTAAAACCCAATCCTTTAGGTTTGGGATACAGTCTGTCCCTTGTGAATGAGACCGTGGGTCTCTGTTGAAAAAAGACTTGACTTTTAGCCAAAAATGTGGTATAATTAAGAGTATCACAGTGGCAGACAGTTCAAGCGTAATCGCAAGGTTACGTGTCTGCCTACCCACTTGAACGGGGTAAAACTCTGTGATCTGTGAGATACCATGCGAAACACAAAACACAAACTTTTCAAGGATAAGACATTGTGTCACCTGCACGACGAGTGCAATATCTCTGGCGTTGTCAAGAATCACTTCCTTGCGCTGTCTATGCGATATTACCGCCGCTATGGGAAAGGCGTGTCGTATTCCAAAATGTCGAAGCATTTGACGAAACTGAAGCGTCTTGAAAAATACCAGCATTGGAATATTCCCTACTCATGGGCGTTGCAAAATGTTCTCAAGCGTCTGGAAACCCAGAGTTTCAAAGAAATAAAAACGCTCGGTAGAGGTCACCCGAAATTCAAGTCCTGTCAGAAACACAAAGGGATGACGTTTCGCGGTGAACAGGTCAAAATAGAAAAAGTGCTGGACGCGCAAAAACACGAGAGGAACCACCCGACGTATAAAATCCGACTCAACGGTCGTTGGTATCGGTTTGCTCTGCACCGTGAAATCAAAGGCATCATCATTGAAGTTCATGTAACGAGGGACGCACTCGGAGATATGTATATCACCCTGACAGAAGACTATACCGAAATTAAAATTGAACCCAAGACGGGTCAAGCTGAAGGGTTTGATTTTGGTATTAAAGACTTCTTGATCGGCAGTGATGGTCATAGATATATCTCTCCGATGTTCTACAAACAGAATGCTGAAAAGTTGGCGACAGCACAAAAGGCGTATTCTCGCAAGGTCAAAGGTTCTCAGAATCTCGAACGCGAACGCAAGAACGTTGCACGTATCCATAAGAAGACTGCGAATCAGAGAGCAGACCACCATTGGAAACTTGCGATAGAACTTTGTCGTCAGTTTGACATCCTGTTCTTTGAAGATTTGAACCTTCGCGGCATGAAAGCACTCTTTGGCAAACAGGTATCTGACCTTGGTTTTGGTGAGTTCTATCAGAAACTCAAACACCAGAGTCACAAGCGTATCCGCTCTGTGCTGAAAATCAATCGGTGGTCTCCCACCACAAAGTGCTGTTGTGTGTGTGGAGATAAAAATGAAAATCTCACGCTATCAGATCGTCACTGGACGTGTCCAAGTTGTCATACACACCTGGACCGCGACGAGAACGCTGCTATGAACATTCTTAAGGAAGGGATAGCTTCCTTTGGGTTAGGAGTTGTAAGACCTATTGTTTTGTTTAACAAGATCGTAGGCGGCTCCGTTGAATCTAACCATCCGATTCTGAATTCCACAAATGCTTCTGCTTAATGATTGCAGAAGCCCAAGTCTTTAGACTTGGGTCTATCACTTGACATTACACGATGACTTGTGATACAATTAAAAGGAAATTGATTCTGTTAACGGGGCGTGGCGCAGCCCGGAAGCGCGCTTGAATGGGGTTCAAGAGGTCGCTGGTTCGAATCCAGTCGCCCCGATCTCTGATATGTAATATCGTCTTGTAAGTGGTGTATACAAGCCGCGCGATAAATAGTAAAGAAAGGAGGGGGTTGCAGTAGTGGACAAGTCGTGTATTAATGTTGGCATTTTAGGATGGGGTACTGTCGGCACTGGCGTTTCCAAAATCCTGATGAATCAGAATTCCCTCATTGCCAAAAATAGTGGCACGGAATTGTGCCTAAAAAAAATAGTAAAACGGACGTTACCCGCGACGCGGCAAGGTGTTGAGCTTCCTATGGATTGTTTAACAACGGACCCCGCAGAAGTCGTTGACAATCCAGATATCGATATTGTTGTTGAACTTATCGGCGGTGTCACAACAGCACACTCCGTCATTAGACGCGCACTCCAAAATGGTAAACACGTCGTCACAGCAAACAAAGCCCTTCTTGCCGAACATGGTGGCGAGTTGTTCCAACTGGCTTCAGAACACCAAGTGAGTCTCAACTTCGAGGCAAGCACGGCGGGTGGTATTCCGATCATTAAAACCCTACAAGAAAGTTTCGCTGGCAACCAGATCCACTCCCTTTATGGTATTGTGAACGGTACGTGTAACTACATTTTGACCGAAATGCACGAGCGCGCTGTAGACTTTTCAGATGTGCTCAAAGTCGCGCAGGACAAGGGGTACGCCGAAGCCGACCCAACGCTTGACGTTGAAGGAATTGATGCTGCACAAAAACTCATTCTCCTGATCGCCCTCGCCTATCGGAGCAATATCTCACTATCGCAATTCCATGTTGAAGGTATTACAGGTATCACCCAAAAAGAGATTCAATACGCTCGCGAACTCGGTTACGTCATTAAGCTGCTCGCAATCGCGAAACTAACCGACGGAAATCGTGTGGAGGCGCGTGTACATCCGACACTCGTGCCAGAGCGGAGTTTGTTAGCGAACGTCGGTGGTGCATTCAACGCTGTTTGTGTGATCGGTGATGCAGTCGGTCCGACCCTCTTTTATGGACAGGGTGCTGGTGAGATGCCAACGGCGAGTGCTGTTGTCGCTGACATCATTGATGCCGCGAAATCTGTGCAACAAGGCATAAGCACCCCGATTTCACAAGCATGGCTCGCAGGGGCACAGGCGGAAGTCGGCATATGTCCTATTGATGATATTGAGACGCGGTATTACATCCGTTTTGTGGTTGCCGACCGACCCGGCGTTCTGGCGAAAATCGGAACTATTCTGGGGAACTGGCAGATTAGCATCGCGTCTGTCATCCAAAAGGATCCGCACGGCATGGAGACAGTATCGTTGGTGATGTTGACGCACAAAGCACAAGAAAAAAACATGAAAGCCGCGCTCGCGCAGATTTACACACTCGAAGATGTAAAAGACGAAGCACAACTTATTAGAATCGAAGAAGAAGTCGATTTTTAAGTTCTGCCGAGATTTAGAATGTAGAACCGGAGATGCGTCCCACTCACCCTCGGTGTTTGGCCATCACGGCAAGGTAAATTTGAAGAAAGTGTCTAATAGGCTCTTGAGGTAAAATTGAATATGAAGGAAGGCATAAGCGATACTTTAGTGTTCAACGTGAAAGACCTTCGACACGAGGACTTCAAAGAATACGAAGCACTTGTGCCGTCTGAGCCCCTCGGTTTGACTTACGAGGAGGCAAAATTTATTAAGCCATTGTCATGCAGAGTCGGTCTCTTTCGCCAAGGTGGTGACAATATCTATGTGACAGCCGATGTCGATACGACTATTTCGGTGGAGTGTCGACGCTGTATCAACCCGTTTGAGGTGGACATAACAACAACACTTGGCTTGCTATTCTCTATCGGTAATGAATCGTCGGAATCCGATGCAGATGATGAACGATGCTATGACGGAGAAACTTTAGATATTTCAGAAGATGTACGGCGGGCATTCGTTCTTGAAATACCGGCATGGTCACTCTGTTCCGAAACATGCAAAGGTTTATGTCCAGAATGTGGAACGGATCTCAACACCACAGAATGCTCCTGTGAAATCACCGATGAGACATCAGTTCACGCCTCTAACTCCCTTAGCGCGCAGCTTGCAAGCGCGTTTTCCGAAGTCGGTTCTCTCAAAAATACTGGAAAACAGTTGAAATCAGAATAAATACTTAAATTGTAAGTATGGTTCGCGAATCGTGATTTTGTAAGACAAAGGAGACAACCCATGGCGCATCCAAAACGGAGAACGTCAAAATCAAAAAAAAGAATGCGGCGGAGCCATAACGCGCTCCACGACAAAGCCACAAGTGTCTGTTCATACTGCGGGGAGACGATTATTTCTCACCGAGTCTGTTCCGAATGTGGGCATTACAATGGACGGCCCGTATTAAAATCTGCGGACGAAGCGTAGATAAAGGCTCGTTAGAAACCAACGAGCGTAGATTTTTTACAGCAAGTTTTGGCACGTCCATTTCAATATAGGAAACCTGCAACGGTGCCTTAGAACGCCAAAAACTTTAAGAGAAACATAATGACGCAACTTCGACATGCAACCATTACAGGGACAGGGTCCTACCTCCCCGACCGGGTTGTCACCAATTTTGACCTTGAGAAACTGGTCAATACAAGCGACGAATGGATTCGCCAACGAACCGGGATCGCTGAGCGGCGCATCGCTGAAGACGATGTAGCAACCTCTGATCTTTGTATACATGCTGCACGGTGGGCTATCAAAAACGCGCACATTGATCCACTTGATATTGAGATGATTCTCGTCGCTACCGTGACGCCCGATAGGTTTTTTCCCTCAACAGCGTGCTATGTTCAGAAAGGTATCGGTGCAAAGAACGCCGCCGCAATGGATCTATCCGCTGCGTGTGCCGGCTTCCTTTACGGACTGGATTTAGCTGATGGAATGATCAGATCTGGACGATACAACACTATTCTTGTCATCGGTGGCGAAATTTTTAACAATATCGTTGATTGGAACGATAGAAATACATGTGTCCTCTTTGGAGATGGTGCAGGTGCCGCCGTTGTCCAAGCCACAGATGAACCAAAAGGCATCCTCGCATCTTATATCGGGTCTGATGGAGATTACGCTGATATTGATCTCCTCGGTATTCCCGCAGGTGGCTCCAGGATGCCGATCACTCAAGAGGCAATCGACCAGAAGTTAGACAAACTTCAGATGAATGGGCGAGAAGTTTTCAAATTGGGTGTCCGCCTTATGCCGGAAGCTGCTCACCGTGTGCTACGTCAGGCAAACGTCAGCGTTGATGAGATTGATCTGTTAATCCCACATCAAGCCAACCTACGCATCATTGAGGCAGTCGGTGATAGACTCGGCATGCCGCGAGAGAAGGTCTATATTAACGTCGATAAATACGGTAATACCTCCGCAGCAACGGTAATCATCGCGTTAGATGAGGCGATTCGCGAGGGCCGCGCAAAGCCAGGCGATCTACTTCTGTTTGTGACTTTTGGCGCAGGCTTGACATGGGGAAGCACGCTCCTACGATTATAGTTGAGCACCCAACACTGTGCTACACTTCAGAAGAAAATGACACAACTGGCATTCATTTTTCCAGGACAAGGTTCACAACAGGTAGGCATGGGAGCAGAACTGGCACAGACTTATCCAGCCGCCGATGCCGTTTTTCAGGAGGCAGATACAGTCCTCGGACGAGAATTGCGGCAGCTCTGTTTCGAGGGACCGTCAGCAGACTTAAAGCAGACTGAAAACACACAACTGGCGATTTTAACCTGTAGCGTAGCAGCGTTGCAAGTCCTAAAGGAATGCGGTGTGGTGCCGAGCGCGGTCGCCGGACACAGTTTGGGAGAGTATTCCGCACTCGTGGCGGCAGGGGTGATCGACTTCGCAGATGCACTGAACTTGGTACACGCACGAGCGAGTTTCATGGCGGATGCAGGGAAAATGCAACAGGGCGCAATGGCGGCAATTCTCGGGATGGAAACCGAGCAGCTGCAAGAACTTTGTGACACGGCTGACGGTGTTGTGAACATCGCCAATTACAACTGCCCCGGACAACTGGTAATCTCTGGAGAAATTGATGCGGTTAACTACGTCCTTGAACTTGCTAAAGCTGAAATTGGTGCGAGACGGTGTCGTCCGTTGCCAGTAAGTGGTGCGTTCCACTCGCCACTGATGGCACCCGCACAACAGAAGTTCGCATCCCCACTCGAATCGGTGGCGATGCAGCCGCCGCAAGTCGAGATTGCGATGAACGTAACGGGTGAGTTCGCTACGGATGCAGATCATATCAGGCATCTCCTATTTCAACAGATAACACGACCTGTCCAATGGGAAAAAACACTACGGACTATTGAAAAAACCGGTATCACCCATTTTGTAGAGGTCGGCCCGGGAAAAGTTTTGTCCGGTTTAGTGAAACGGACCCTGCCAGAGAGTCGTGTCACGAACGTTGAAGATGTTGAGACGCTATCTCTTGTGACAGATGAACACGGAAATGGTGGATAAAAAATGAGTGGGACAACGGGGCAAAGTGCCCTTCGAGCAGATCTGCTGAGTGGCAAAACGGCAATCGTTACAGGCGCGTCGCGTGGTATTGGTGCAGCGATCGCACACAGACTCTGTGAAGCCGGTGCCAATGTCGTTCTTTGCTCTCGTTCCGCCGAGGCAGTCGGACAGATCGCTGATACGTTGCGGGGAAAAGGCTATACCGTACTCTCAATGGCTGCTGACATCTCTCAAAAGACGGATATTGAAACTCTTATCGAAAAGACGATTTCGCAATTTTCACAAATCGACATTCTCGTGAACAATGCCGGGATCACCCGTGATATGTTGCTCATGCGCCTCAAAGATGAGGACTGGGACGCCGTTTTACAGACAAATTTGACCGGTACGATGTACTGCACCCGTGCAGTCCTCCGTCCCATGATACGTCAGAAAAGTGGACGAATCATCAACATTTCATCAGTTATTGGACTTATAGGAAACGCAGGACAAGCGAGTTATGCCGCCGCGAAAGCTGGCATTATCGGTTTGACAAAGGCTACCGCGAAAGAGGTCGGTTCCCGCGGTATCACTGTAAACGCTATCGCCCCTGGCTTTATCACGACAGATATGACGGCACAAATATCGGAAGAGAATCAGAAACAACTGCTTGAATTGATCCCACTACGGGAGTTTGGGCATCCAGAGGATGTGGCAGACGCTGTCTGTTTTTTAGCATCAGATGCTGCGCGCTATATCACTGGTCAAACACTTCAGGTTGACGGTGGCATGGTGATGTAACTCAAGTGCACTTGGCGTTTTCCAAGGGCACGAATAAAAAGGGCGGCGAGTTGACTCGCCCATAGGGCACTGTTCACAATGCCCATAACTGTACCGATGCCTTGATATAGAGGTTCTTTGTAAACCCGGATTATAGAGTTAGTCGAGGCACTAATTGTACTATAAGACAAGAACAAATTTTTAGCCGCAACACCGATTTTGCGGACAAACATTTTATAGGAGATCAGAGAAACACTTATGGCAACAAACCAAGAACGCCTCATCGAAATTATTGCGAAACAACTCGGTGTTGAAGAAGATAATGTCACCCCAGATGCCTCTTTTATGGAAGACCTGGGAGCTGATTCACTTGATACCGTTGAACTGGTCATGGCACTTGAAGAGGAATTCGATATCGAAATTCCAGACAGTGATGCGGAGAAAATCCAGACTGTTCAAGATGCCCTGAGTTACCTAGACGAACACGTGTAGGTTAAGGTATATCGTTGGAGGGTGCATGGCGAAATGCTATCAACCCTCTTTAGTGCGCGCTTGGTAGTTTTACCAAGCGCGCCTGCAACTTCAATAAAAAAGGATCGGTCTCGTGGAGCGTGTAGTTATTACAGGAATCGGTGTTGTCAATGCAATTGGCAATACGAAAGAAGAATATTGGGATGCGCTTGCTATCGGTAAAAACGGAATCGGACCTTTAACCTATTTTGATGCCTCTGAGCATCGCACCCAAATCGCCGGAGAGGTTAAGAATTTCCAAGCGGAACAGTATATGGACAGACGGGCTGCGTCCAGGCTACCGCTGTTCATTCAGTACGCGCTTGCCGCCTCAATTATGGCGCATGAAGATTCAGGTTTGGAACTCGATAAAGTTGATGCTTACCGGGCAGGGGTCCAAATGGGTTCTGGAATCGGTGGCATCGGTGTCCTTGAAGACAACGCAAAAATCCTTGCTGAAAAGGGTGCTAAACGCGTCAGTCCATTCCTTGTACCGCACATGATTATTAACATGGCGGCAGGGCAGATTTCAATCCGTTTTAACCTCAAAGGCCCCAATTCCACGTCCGTCACCGCGTGTGCGAGCGCAAACCATTCTATGGGGGACTCGTTTCGTATCATTCAACGCGGCGATGCAGATGTGATGTTTACGGGTGGTACGGAATCGGCGATTACGCCCTTAGCTTTCGCTGGGTTCTGTTCAATGCGCGCTATGTCCGCGCGAAATCATGAACCTGAACGCGCCTCGCGCCCGTTTACTAAGGACCGGGACGGCTTTGTCATGGGAGACGGTGCAGGTGTGTTAATTCTCGAATCGCTATCACACGCTAAAAAGCGCGGTGCCTATATCTATGGGGAAATAGTCGGCTACGGAATGACCTCAGATGCACACGATATGGTAAGCCCGCCCGAAAACGGTGAGGGAGCAGTGAAAGCGATGGAATTTGCACTCCGAGATGCGGAATTGCCGCTGGATGCCATCGACTATATCAGTGCCCACGGCACCTCGACACCGATTGGCGATGTCGCCGAAACGAACGCCATTAAAACTCTCTTCGGCGAACATGCGTACAAAATTCCTGTCAGCTCCACCAAATCCATGATCGGCCATTTGCTCGGCGCGGCTGGAGCCGTAGAACTCATTGCCTGCTTAGGCGGGATGGAAAAAGGCTTCCTGCCACCGACTATCAACTCCGATATGCCGGACGAAGCTTGCGACTTGGACTATGTCCCAAACGAAAGTCGAGATGCGACGATTGAGGTCGCACTCTCTAACGCATTCGGTTTCGGTGGACACAATACCTCAATCGCCATCCGCAAATTCTCAGATTAGTAGGATATAGCAAACTTTCCGCCCCAGTAAATTCTATGCCCAGAAAAATACGACAACTCATTGCGGACTTGAGAAAAGCAGGATTTATCAATATAGGTGGAAAAGGGAGCCACAGAACTTATGAACATCCTAAAGGTCCAATAGCTGTCATTTCTGGGAACCTCGGTGATGACGCTAAACCTTACCAAGAGAAACAGGTTAAATTAAAAATTGAGGAATCTCAAAGATGAGCGACAGTGCGAAATATATCAAGATCGTCGAATGGTCAGACGAGGATGAATGTTTCATCGGATATTGTCCGGGAATCATCGGCCCGTGCTGCCATGGTGATAATGAGGTAGAAGTTTACCGTCAGCTATGCGAAATTGTTGACGAACTATTGATACACGCACAGAAAGAAAATAAACCGCTTCCACATCCAACGATCGGGAGGAACCTTGAGGAACTTTTAGTGAGTGCTTAACCAGTTTATGGCATTCACAAATCGCCCGGGTTCAGCCATGTTGTTATCAACCCTAAACTCCATACACGTAGTCTATATCGGCTTCGGAAGCAACATCGGCGACCGACTTGCACATATCCAGAATGCCATCCGTACCCTATCAAAAACGGAGGGAATCACCTTAAAAGAAGTTTCCTCCATTTACAAAACCGAACCAGTAGGATATGAGGCACAAGCACAATTCCTGAACGGTGTCGCCGCCATTCAAACCTCCCTTTCTCCCCTCTCCTTGCTGCATGCCTTAAAAGACATCGAGACCGCTATTGGTAGAAAACATCGCATCCACTGGGGTCCAAGAGAGATTGACTTGGACATATTAATCTATGGAGATTTGTGCGTTCAGACAGAGAAACTCGTCGTTCCGCATCCGGAGATGCATCTTCGCGGTTTCGTATTGGTCCCGTTAGCGGAGATCGCACCGGATCTTGTGCATCCTGTCTTTCAGGAAACTATTCTTACCTTACTCAACCGCCTTGAAGACAGCAAATCCGTTCTAAAAAAAGAAGATTGTGTCTTATAGTTCTATAAGTAGGCCATTTAATCCACTCGTCCTTCTGATTCTCTGATCAAGTTCCTCCGGCTGCAGGAGCAACCTCCGACCTCGACTCCCTCTAAAACGAGTAGAAATCAAAACACTGACTTCTGTTTCTTATAGACTTCCACACCACAATATGATATAATTTCCTCAGTTGCTTCAAGGAGGATAGAAAGATGAAATGGTTTGAAACAAGGGGTCCCGTATATCCCGAGGATAACTACGTCGTCGCACGGACAGATGAACTCTCAGATTTTGTGAATCGCTTAAAAAAGGGAAGGTACATTGTCCTCTTTGCGCCACGTCAGACGGGCAAAACCACATTCTTCCGAAATGCACTCAATGTGCTTGAAGACCAAGGAAGCACCTATTTCCCAATACAGCTTAATTTTGAAGGATACGTGGACAGTGATACCACCATTTTTTATCCATCCCTCTGCGAAGAAATATGTAAACAAATTCAAAGCGTCTTCCAAAAACGCCAAGAGAATCCCGGCGATAGGCTCAACCGTTTTTTAGCAAGTGCGGAGATAACCGAACACATTTCAATGCGAAAGTTTTTTGAAGACCTTGGGGGTCTATTGAAAGAGCAACGGCTTGTTATGATTATTGATGAGTTTGATGGCATCCCCCAAGACGCGATCAGAGGATTTCTACATTCGCTTCGTCACATCTATCTCTCTGGAAGAACGCGATGCCCACATAGCATCAGCATCGTCGGAGTCAAAAGCATCACACAACTGAACTACGATCGCTCCATCTCTCCCTTTAATATACAAGACGAATTCAAACTGCCCAATTTTACACTTGAACAGGTGCGAGAACTATTTTCACAATATACCGATGAAGTTGGACAACCCTTCGCACCTGACACTATTGAAGCTATTCACAAACAAACTGCTGGACAACCTGTACTTGTCAATCGCTTCGCGCAAATTCTTACCGAGGAATTAGACATTCCAAAAAGCGAACCGATTACAATGGATCCCTTTTCAAAAGCACACGCGCAGCTCCTTCGTGGACGAAACACGAACATTGAACATCTGGTGGCAAATATCCGTAGGGACCGGCGGTTTGAGGCACTCCTCATGAAAATTGCCTCCTATGATGAAGGTGTAAGATTTAACCTTTACAATGAGCGGATCAATGAACTCGCCACTTACGGTGTCATTGCGGAAGGGGCTGACGGTATGTGTGAAATTATCAACCCAATTTATCACTATTGCATCATGCATGCATTCAAACCGATAGTGAATGGACTGGAGCGGGAGTATTTACCAGAAGACAATCGCGCAGGATTTCAGGATTATCTCACACCGGATGGTCAGATTCAGATGACAGTGCTCCTTGATAATTTCCGCGACTTTATCGCCCGTGCAGGCTTCAAAATTTTACAAGTCCCGGATACTCCCCAAGAATATGTCGGACAGCTCCTTCTCTTTGCGTATCTTGAGCAGTTCGTCCAAATTGTGGGCGGAACTATGTACCTTGAGGTACAAACAGGTCGTGGCAGAATGGATCTTCTCATCCATCATAGCCATCGAAAATATATCGTTGAGACAAAAATCTGGGGGGGAGATTCCCGCTATCAGGTAGGTAAAGCACAACTTGCAGCGTACGCTAAATTAGAAAGCGCAGAAGAAGGATATTATGTAGTGTTCGACCATCGCAACATGCGGGAACCGCGCGTGGAGACAGAAATATTAGACGGATTAACAATTCGGAGTTACGTAATTCCTGTAATGCAGGAACGTCCCTCAGACTGATGTCGTATATCCTGTCTCTCAAAAAACCATGCAAATCCTACTTAGTACCTTGAGGACGCTGGGCCCTGAATTAGGACGACATCTTTATGTTTTCTGAATCTCGGATCTACAGAAAAACCAAATTAGAGAAAGTAGGAAGTTAGAAATCTCGCCTACGAAACTAATCTATTCAGGCAACATCTTCAACGCAGACCTATCTTGGTGTCCGTCCTCAAGGCAAGCAACCGATGTTAGGAACAGCATTGGATTAGAATTCATCAACTTCTTCTGCGTTGTATCATCTAACGCTTTCCAAATTCTGTCTGCCGCTGACCAAGTGTACACAGCACCGCCAACAATAGCCAAAGGTATAGCAGCAGGGCCCAATGTCACACCAAGTAAACTCAAACCTGTGAAAGCACCTGCAGCCGCACCTGCAAATCCAGCACTTATGCCAATGTCTCTTGCTGCATCTGCACGGGCATCTTTCACTGATTTTCGGTTGTTTCTGACGTGCAACGCGTTCTCAATGCAAGTTATAGGCAGCTCTAATAAGGCACCGAATAGTGCCCCTTTGGCTGCAGTGCCTACAGCAGTTTTAAAGCCACATTTTATGCCCGCGATAGTATTGCTGAACCGAGCACTCTGAAATTCGGTGCGAGTCATGTTATTCGATCCACGTACACGGTTCCTCGAAGCAATCTCAAAAATGACGTTGTCAATGTCGCCTGCTTTTGTCGGTGCATTCTTGATTGAAATACGATGACTCACATCGTGAATTCTTAGAAACTCCACAATGCTCTCTTCCGTCAATTTCACACCAACAGGTATCCGGTTGAATAGTTTGTCTGGAGCTATGCCACCCGCCCTGATCGCAAGGGATTTGGCAACTCGTGGAAGGTCTTTTAACATACAAGGTACTGCGGCATTCAAATTTCCCACAACTGTCGCTGGCACGACCCATTCCACCTGCTTCAAGTTCAGATCTGACAGTTTATCTTTAACTAGACCGCAAGTTCTGCTAACTTGCGATTTTACTATGTTTGAGGCCTCTAAGATTGTTCCACGCCCAACATGCTCTACTTTTGAAGACGCATTTAGCAATTCTGTTGCAGATGTTTGGGCAGTTCGCGATATTATGCGTTTCACGCTGTTGATTTGCTGCTTCATAGAATTACTCCCCTTCTCTATTCTCCATGAGGTTGAAACTACCGCAAATAGTATAACACAAAATTGGTGTGGAATCAACTCTTGCTTAAAAGAAATATTGAAAGTATCCAGTAATACCAACAAACCTGAAAAACTTGCAATTTTCTCTCAAGTATAGTATAATTTCTAAATACATGAGTCTGAAACACACTCACAAAAAATACCAGTAATTACAAGTGCCAAAGGAGCTTCACCGAAAACTATACAAAAGATGAACATCCACGAATATCAAGCCAGACAAATCTTAGAATCCTATGGTGTCAATACGCTACCCGGTAAGGTCGCCGAAACGCCAGAGGAAGCCGAAGTGATCGCAGAGAAACTCAGTTGTTCCACATACGTTATCAAGGCACAGATCCATGCTGGTGGGCGTGGAAAGGGTGGCGGAGTCAAACTCGCAAATTCACCCGCCGAAGTTAAACAACACGCCGACGCTATTCTCGGGATGCAACTGGTGACACCCCAGACCGGTCCTGAAGGGAAGCGTGTTCATAAAGTGCTAATCGCTGAAGCCGCAGAAATAGAGAAAGAGTTCTACCTCGCCATATTGCTCGATCGGGAAACGTCACGACTCACCTTAATCGGAAGCGAAGAGGGGGGTGTTAACATTGAGGAGGTTGCGGCACAAACCCCTGAAAAGATTATTAAGGCGAAGGTTCACCCAGCCTTCGGATTAACTGAGTTTCAAGCGCGGGAGTTCGCATACAAACTCATCACCGATATAAACTACCGCTCTGTTATCCCGAACGCCACCAAATTGATTTTGTCGCTTTATGATGCGTTTACTGAATGCGACTGTTCGTTGGTAGAGATTAATCCCCTGGCAATTGTAAAAACGGATGACGAATTAGACATTGTCGCCCTCGATTCCAAGGTAAACCTTGATGACAACTCACTCTGGCGACATCCCGATATAGCTGAGATGCGTGATCCATACGAAGAAGATCCGAGTGAATTAGAAGCAAGCGAATCAGGTTTAAGTTACATCCGTCTTGATGGCGATATCGGTTGCATGGTGAACGGCGCAGGACTCGCTATGGCAACAATGGACATCATCAAACAGAACGGCGGCGAACCGGCAAACTTCCTTGATGTCGGTGGTGGCGCATCTGTAGAAGCAGTTGCACACGCGTTCCGTCTCATCCTCGCAGACGAAAACGTGAAGGCTGTTCTCGTTAACATCTTTGGCGGCATCATGAAATGCGACACAATCGCAAACGGCATCCTCGAAGCCGCAAAACAGGTCGAACTCAGTGTCCCGCTTGTGGTTCGGTTAGAAGGGACAAACGTGGAGCTTGGAAAACAGATCATTGCCGAATCGGATTTGAACGTTCAACAAGCAGAAGGGCTCTCTGAAGCCGCACAACTGGCAGTAGAGGCGGCGAACCCCGCATAAAAATAAGGCAATTAGCGACATAACCGTCCGAATTGATAGAAAACCGGTTTTGGACAGAAGTCCCCATCCGTTACTCGGAGGGGGCGGACAAAACCGTGCAGAAACCCAATTGTTAAAAATATGGAAAAACTCGAATTAAAGGATATAGACGTTAGTGGGAAACGCGTTCTCTTACGGGTGGATTTCAATGTCCCGATGAAAGATGGGAGGATTACAGACGAAACCCGTATCACCGCCGCTTTGCCGACACTCTTAGCACTCATCAACGCTGATGCCAAAATTATCCTTGTAACACATTTAGGTAGGCCCGAGGTAGGTTCGGCAACTGACCGGAAAACGCTTTCGACTGAACCAATCGCCGTAGCTCTTAGCCGCAAACTCGGTACACGTGTGGCACATGTCAACGATTGCATCGGTGAGTCGGTGCAAAGTGCCGTTGCGTCAATGCGTAACGGAGAAGTTCTACTCCTTGAGAATGTCCGATTCTATGCCGAGGAAACTGCGAACGACACGGCATTCGCTGCGCAACTTGCCTCACTCGCGGATATTTATGTGAATGACGCATTTGGTACAGCACATCGTGCCCACGCATCAACGGAGGGAGTAACCCACTATCTCAGCCCGTGTGTCGTTGGACTCTTGATGGCACGCGAAATCTATTATCTCAGCACCACCCTTGAAGATCCTGCACGTCCCTATGTCGCTATCCTCGGTGGTGCGAAAATATCCGACAAAATCACGCTGATCGAGAACCTCCTTGGAAAGGTTGATAAACTTCTCATCGGTGGAGGTATGGCATATACATTTCTGTCGGCGATGGGATTTAGTATTGGCAACTCAATTGTCGAAACTGAAAAACTTGATGTTGCAAAATCGTTGTCCGAAAGAGAAGGCTTCTCGGATTCCGTCCTACTACCGCTGGACCATGTCGTGGGAAAAGCCTTTGACCCTGAAACCGAATCACAGATTGTGGACAAAGGAAATATCCCGGAGGGTTGGCAAGGATTGGATATCGGTCCCGAAACCGTATCGGCGTTTGGTAAGCAGATTGAAACAGCAGAAACTGTGGTGTGGAATGGACCTTTAGGGGTCTATGAATTTGAGAAGTTCGCACAAGGCACAGTTTCGATTGCAAAACAGATTGCAGATTCAGAATCAGTGAGCATTATTGGCGGTGGAGACTGTGTCGCGGCGATACAACAAGCCGGTGTCGCGGATCGAATGACGCATATCTCAACTGGAGGCGGTGCCTCCTTAGAGTTTTTAGAAGGTAAGTCTCTACCGGGCATCATTGCTTTAACAGATTTTTAACGATTCTTTAAACTATATAACCCAGAGGCGATTGGAATTAACCGAAAACCACCGTGAAATGAAGTGGAACGGTGACCAGATCTAATAGTTAAAAAAATGTTTGATAAAATAGTTCCCCGTAGTGAAGACTACGCAAAATGGTATACTCAGGTCATCCGTCAAGCAGAGATGGCTGACTACGCCCCTGTGCGCGGATGTATGGTAGTCCGTCCTTACGGCTACGCGCTCTGGGAAAACGTCAAAGAACAATTGGATACCCGGTTCAAAGAAACGGGACACCAAAATGCCGCCTTCCCGCTCTTCATTCCGATGAGTTTCATTGAAAAAGAAGCGGAACACGTCAAGGGCTTTAAACCAGAACTCGCTGTTGTCACCCACGGCGGTGGAAAGAAACTGGAAGACCCGCTTGTGGTGCGACCGACATCTGAAACCATTATCGGTTACATGTACAGCCAGTGGATTCAGTCCTACCGAGATCTACCAGTACTTATCAATCAATGGGCGAACGTAGTCCGATGGGAATTGCGTACTCGTCTCTTTCTAAGGACGATGGAATTCTTCTGGCAAGAAGGACATACCGCTCACGCAACGCATGAGGAGGCTGAAGAAGAGACCCTACGCATCCTGGACCTCTACGCCGATTTTGCAATCAATGAAGCTGCGATACCCGTCATCCCTGGACGTAAAAGTGAAAGTGAAAGGTTTCCCGGCGCGCTAACCTCCTATACCATCGAAGCAATGATGGGTGATAAACGCGCCCTCCAAACTGGCACTTCACACGACTTAGGGCAGAACTTCGCCAAAGCCTTTGATATTCAGTATCTCGATGCAAACCAGAAACAGCAGCACTGCTGGACAACCAGCTGGGGGGTGAGCACTCGAATGATCGGTGCGATTATCATGACACACGGGGACGACCAAGGGTTAGTTCTACCACCAAGACTCGCACCCACTCAACTCGTCATTGTGCCAATCGTTCCTAAAAATAACGACAGCGATAAACAAGCCGTCATGCAAGCCGTTGACGGCATCTGCGAAACCTTGGGCAGTGTTCGCTACCACGTTGACGATAGACACGATCACTCACTCGGTTGGCGATTCAACGAATGGGAACTCAGAGGCGTGCCGTTACGCATAGAGATCGGTCCCCGTGATTTGAGCAAACAGCAGATTGTTCTTGCACGACGTGATAGACCCGGTAAGGAAGGCAAAACATTTGTGCCGATTGACGATGCTGCCGAGACGGTGAAGCAGATGCTTGACACCATTCAGGCGGATATGCTCAAACGGGCAATAGACTTCCGCGATACGAATACCTTTAAACCTACCACCTATGACGCCTTTAAAGAGGTTATCGAAGATGGATTTGCATACGCACGCTGGTGTGGCGATGCAGCCTGTGAGGAGCAAGCCAGAGAAGATACACAGGCGACTATCCGATGCCTCCCGATGGAACAACCCGGTGGAGATGGCGAATGTATTATCTGCGGTAAATCTGCGAAAGAAGTTGCTGTCTTTGCTCGCGCTTATTAAACCAAAACACGTTGGAAACACCCAAGCAAAAACACCTTGTTGCCTCGATCACCGGATTGGGGCAACATCTGGAAAATCGGTATATTTAAAAAAAACATGAGTATACTCGTTAACAAAAATACAAAAGTACTCGTTCAAGGCATCACAGGTCGTTCTGGACGCTTTCACACAGAACAGTGCGCGGCTTACGGCAGCCAGATTGTTGCGGGTGCTGTCCCCGGCAGAGGTGGGTCTGATGTGAATGGCATCCCTGTGTATGACACTGTGGCAGATGGGGTTGCAGCAACAGGAGCGGATACCTCGCTGATTTTCGTCCCCGCCCGTTTCAACGCGGCAGACTCCGTCATGGAAGCGGCAGAAGCAGGTGTCGAACTGATTGTCTGCATCTCCGAACACATTCCTGTTCTCGATATGGTCAAAGCAAAGGCGTTCCTTCAAGGAAAATCGACCCGATTAATCGGACCGAACTGTCCTGGTGTCATCACACCCGGTGAATGCAAAATCGGCGTTATGCCTGAGTTTGCCTATACACCCGGCAACGTTGGGATCGTCTCCCGAAGCGGTACCTTGACTTACGAAGCCGCATATCAACTGAAGCGACTCGGTATTGGGCAGTCCACCTGTGTCGGCATTGGTGGCGATCCGGTGATTGGGACAAACTTCATTGATGTCCTCAAGCTTTTTGAAGCGGACGACGACACACACGCCATCGTCTTAATAGGTGAAATCGGTGGAACGGCTGAGGAAAAAGCAGCGCAGTTTGTGAAAAACGAAATGACGAAACCTGTTGTCGGTTTTATTGCTGGGCAGACCGCGCCACCCGGAAAGCGGATGGGACATGCGGGTGCGATTATCTCCGGTGGACAAGGCACAGCCGCTGATAAAATTCGAGCACTCAAAGATGCCGGAATCGCTGTTGCCGATAGCCTCGCCACTATTGGAGAAACCGTAGCAGAATTTTTAATTAGTTGAATCTGGGCATCGTTCCACTACGTTCCACGATGGTGTCTGGTTAATTCCGATGTGCCCGGGGAGGTGGACGGTTTTTAAGAGGGTAGGAGAACCCATCATAACCCAGAGATGGTTGGATTTAGCCGAAAACCACCGTGAAACGAAGTGGAACGGTTTAACCATCAGCTCGACTCCGTTATAAATATTAAAGCACGAGTTGATGGTTAACAAATTCAATAGCTTAAAAAAACGAAAACCACTGCGGAATGAAATTAGGTTTCCTTAAATGGCATAATTTGTCTTTGCTTTACATTTGGAGCAGTTTAACCATCAACTCGACTCCATTATAGATGTTAAAGCACGAGTTGATGGTTAACAGAAGTTAATAATTTAAAAAGTGAAGAAAAACATCGCTTATCTGCACACCAAAAAACAGGAACAGCAACCGATTACTGTGTTGACCTGTTACGACTATCCTACCGCTTGTTTGCAAGACGAGGCGGGCATCGATATCGTCTTCGTTGGCGACAGCGTTGGAACCAACGTTCTCGGCTACAAAAACGAGACGGAGGTGACGATGGCAGATATGCGTCACCACCTCAAAGCAGTACGCCGAGGTGTGACAGACGCTTACCTCCTCGTTGATATGCCATACGCCGCAGATCGCGATGTGACGCAAGCCGTCACAAATGCGAAACTCTTTATATCTGATGGAGCAGACGGTGTTAAATTGGAAGGTGGTCCAGAAAAGGTCCCCATTGTTACCGCACTCACCGAACACGGTATAGATACCTGTGCGCACATCGGACACAATCCGCAAATCCACGGCACCAAGGCATCAACCCACGGAAAAACTTTTGCCAGAGCGAAACGACTCATTGAAGCGGCAGAAGCACTCGCAGCCGCTGGCGCGAAACTCATCGTCCTTGAGAAAATCACTGAAGAGGTAAGTCAAATCATAACGGATAAGCTTAATATTCCGACCATCGGTATTGGCGCAGGACGATTCTGTGACGGGCAAGTACTCGTTATCAACGATATATTAGGCATAGGTCCCCCACTCAAACACGCCAAACGCTATCAAGATTACAGTCAGCTGACTTTTGAAGCAATCTGCCGGTATAAAGAAGAGGTAGCGAACAGCACATTCCCCACAGACGCGAACACCTCACACATTCCACCCGATAAACTTGCGCGAGTGCAGAAGTGGCTAAAATCAACGCGCTAATTCACCTGTTTTGTCATATTAAACCTTTCTGCTTTTCAAACCACATTTACAATGCCAGAAAGTTGGAGAGTAAACTCTTTCCAGCAGCCGTCAAAATCGACTCTGGATGGAACTGCACACCCCAGATAGGCAAGGTTCTATGCCGAAGCCCCATGATTTCATCCTGATCCGTCCAAGCGGTAACCTCAAGGCAATCCGGCAGCGTCTCTCTTTTTACGATAAGCGAATGGTAGCGCGTGGCTTCGAATGGGTTATCCAACCCCTCGAAAAGCTCAACCTCATTATGTACGATCATTGAGGTTTTACCGTGCATCAATCGATCTGCTTTAACGACTTCACCACCGAACGCGTCCCCGATGCACTGATGACCAAGGCAGACGCCTAAAATCGGAACTTTGCCAGCGAAGTGCTTTATCACATCGTTAGATATACCCGCTTCTTTCGGCGTGCAAGGACCGGGTGAAATAACAATCCGTTCAGGATTCAGTTCATCTAATGCATCCAATCCTATTTTTCGACTCCGATGAACCTCCAAGTCAGCACCGAGTTCACCCAAATACTGCACCAAATTATAGGTAAAGGAGTCATAGTTATCAATCATTAAAACCATCTTTTCCTCCTTAATGGAATGGAAGATTGGGAGAGAAAACTGGACGGGTGGAAGACTGGGCACCCATCTGTCCTTTCTTTCAGCCTTCCATCCGAGGGTCTTCCTTCCCCTTTCGTCCTTCCACCCAAGTCTTTTACAATAAGAAACCTTGTTCTGCCAATGCAATAGCACTAAGCATTGCTCGCGCTTTACTCACGGTTTCGTAATACTCAGTTTCAGGTACTGAATCCGCAACGATACCACCACCAGCTTGCACATAAGCGGTGCTATCTTTGATAACCGCGGTTCGGATAGTAATCGCCGTGTCTGCACTGCCGGAAAAACTGAAATAACCCACCGTTCCGCCGTACGTACTCCGACGTGTCGGCTCGAGTTCATCAATGATTTCCATTGCGCGTATCTTCGGGGCACCAGAGAGTGTCCCAGCGGGAAGGCACGCGCGCAGAACATCAAAAGCCGTGAGATCTTCGCGTAATCGTCCAATGACATGTGAAACGATGTGCATCACGTGTGAGAAACGCTCGACTATCATAAAGTCAGTCACCTCAACGGTGTGATATTCACAGACCCGACCGAGGTCGTTCCGTCCTAAATCAACGAGCATGACGTGCTCTGCCCGTTCCTTCGGATCGGAGAGAAGTTTCTGCTCCAACTCCCGGTCCTCCTCAGCGGTTGTGCCGCGCGGAAGTGTGCCCGCAATCGGGCGCGTTTGGACGATTCCGTCCTCTACCCTAACCATCATTTCGGGTGATGCCCCTACAATGTCAAAACCATCAAACTTCAAGTAATACATATACGGTGATGGATTGACCATTCGCAATGCCCGATATATCTCGAACGAGTCTACGGACACCGGACAACTAAACCGCTGGGAAGGCACAACCTGGATGATGTCGCCTGCAGCTATGTATTCCTTGGCGCGCCTGACCGCGGCTTCGTAATCGGATTTCGTGAAATTTGATTGCGGACTGGATATGATTTTATCATACCGCTCCTGATGCTCGCCACTATCCCTGCGTAAATGCGCTTCGGAAGCAGCGGTAAGTTTCTCGACCAATGCCTCAATTTTCGCAAGAGCATCCGTATAAGCTCCATCTACATCTCCATCAATATGCGCGTTCGCCACAACCTTGATCTGGTGGTTCACATGATCGAATATCAAAATCGTCTCGGCAATCATGAAAAAGCAATCCGGAAGCTGCAGTTCATCTTCGGTATTATCTGGCAATTCCTCAACGAAGCGCACCATGTCATAACTCATATAACCAACTGCACCGCCGTGGAATTTTGGTAACTCTTCAGTGTCAACAGGCCGGTAATTCTGCATCAATTCCTCAAGAGCATTCAACGGATCTTCATATTCCTGAACTACGGTTTCGCCTTTTTCCAAATACTCAATCGTAACCTGATGCCCTTTACTATGGAAAAGCACCGAGGGTTGAGTCCCCAAAAAAGAGTAACGCGCAAGGGTTTCACCACCTTCAACGCTTTCGAGCAAGAACGCATAATTACCTGGCATCAACTTGTAAAAAGCAGACACCGGTGTCTCCATATCCGCCATAATCGATCGGTATACCGGTATTGTGTTTCCTGATTTCGCTTCCTCGCGAAAATCTTCCAACGTGGGATAATACATTAGTAGCTCCTTTTTCATATCCTTAGCATCAAAATTCTCTGTTCTATAGCACCGGACATTGCAAGAGACAGGGTTGAAAAAGGCGTCTACAACTGCCGGTACTCTATTTTCGTTATCCTTAAAATCGAGACCATAGATGAACTTACTCAAGCAATTCCCGAGCGGATGCCAAGATACGAAATCGGGCTTACAAAGCCCTCCCACAACTTGGAGTCTAATAGACGGCATCTGCATCGAAAATCTTTTCACCTACTACATGCGTTGATTCTCCGTCGGGGGAAACTTCTCGAAAGAAGCAGGAGCGATAACCCGTATGGCACGCCGCTACCTTCTGCTCAACCTTTATAAGCAGGGCATCACCGTCACAATCTACTGCGATAGATTTAACCGTCTGTGTATGCCCTGAAGTCTCCCCCTTTATCCACAACTTTTGACGGGAACGACTCCAGAAGCAGACGCGCCCTGTACTCAGCGTTTCACTTATCGCCTCAGCGTTCATATAGCCTACCATTAGGATTTCGTTGTTTGTTTCATCTTGAATGACTGCAGCGACTAAACCATCGCGGTCATACTTAAGTTCCGATAGAATTTTCATTGAGTTCTCCTCTTCATTTTCAACAGCAAATTTTGGCAATCTGCGAACTTTGCAAAAAAAATACCCTATGCTACCGGGATCGGTGTGCATAAGGCTTCAACAGGACTTAAAAATAAAAAATGACGATTTTCAGTCTCTATCTCAGTTATCCGTTTGAACGCACACTCCCCCACAAGCCATTGGACCGCCACCAATGCCAATGGTTAGATATGCTATGCAAGCTGGAGTGTGAACGTAAAAGTGTCATTCTTTTCGCTTCTCAACAATGGTTGATAACTGCCAAATTTTTGGATGTATCCACGCTTAATATTAATAATACCACATCTGTTTTATATTGTCAAATTTTTATTGGAAAGGGTGTGTAAAGTTTTTGACACGCAATTATGACAAGGGCTACCCTGTAGCAGAAACTGTTAGTTTGTGCCCCGTATTTGCCTAAGACCGAAGAAGCCTATTTCTGACAACCCGCTGCCGAAATATTTACACACCCATTGGAAAAAAATATTTGCAAAAGATAGTGCAACGTGATATAATATATGTATTACAATTGAATAAACTAACGGTTCAGGTGCCGAATTACGGAGAATAGGGAAGCGCGGTGAGAATCCGCCACGGCCCCGCCACTGTGAACGATCAGCCTCTATCAAAGGCAATTATCCGTTGAAAAACCACTGTCAGATAACTGATGGGAAGGTTCAGCGGAACTCTGTAGTGCGAGTTTTGGCTTGTAACTACGCTAAATGATCGGAAGTCAGGAGACCTGCCTGAATCATGTTTCACGCATCTGCTTTCGCGGGAAAGCGGTGGAACAGAGCACAGTATCCTGTCAGATCAGATGAAAAAAGAAATACCGATATAAGGTATGAAATTCTTCTACACACTTACAGGATACGCCTCACACAGAGTGCCGCTTCCTCCCCTGTCTTTCCGATGAAAGCAGGGGTTTTTTGTTTCATTACGGAGGTTTTAATGAACAAAGTTGTAGCGGCACCGCTTGCAAGCGCGTCTAGAAAAGTCTCTCGGCGGCACTTCTCATGTTATTCGTTCCTAATAGTAGGGGCAATCCTTTTGACACACCTCGTTAGTCCTGCTTTTGGACAGACAGAGGTTCAGAACCTAACAGTCGTCATAAATGCCCTGACACAACCCGACTTGGGCATCACCGCTTCACTCTCACTCATCAATCTGGAGGAATCGAATGAGAGACGGGCTGTTGACAATGAAATACTCCATTTCAGCTCAGAAAAACAGTTGTTTATCCAAGGCAGTTGGCAAAATCCTGGGTTGCTTGTCTATGATATCGCAGCGCGAGACTGGATTCGGGATAAAGACGATACGATCGCTAATTTCAGTAACGATGCAGATACTCCTGTCAGTGGAGGACTGACTTTTGCCCCAGATGGAAATCTCTATATCACCCAACCCGACTGGTCGGGCGGCGGACAGGATTTCGTTCACGTCATGGACGTAGCAGATGCATCTCTCCTGCGAACCTATCACGTTGGACCCGCCGGCTCTATTTTGGGGTTTGCAAGGATTATCCCGCGACGCGAAGACATCAACAATGACGGGTTCGTCAACATGAAAGATATGATAATCGCAGGTCGTTTTCTCGGTGACGAGGGTGCCGGAATACTTGCCGATGTCAATGGAGACAAAGTGGTTAATATCCTTGATCTGGTGCTGATCGGTCATGGGCTCTAACTTAGCATTCATAGGCGAGGGAAACACTCCAGCAAAAACATCTCGCCTTTTACAAGTTCCATGTATTCGCAATAATTCAGTCCTTTTATGAAATTGCATGACACACGCTCTGAATCGAACACCATATCAATCTACAATAGAGCAGGTCTTATGGGTCTTGCCACTGCTCGTTTCTTTGCTTAGTTGCGCCTCAACCCCCAAAGAAGAGCCGATCTCATGGCAGGTGACGTTTTTTTCATTGGGGGCAAAGGTGCAATTTGGAACGACAGTACCGATACGACACCTAAGTGCCTTTAATCTTGATGATGTGATGGTCGCACAACTCAACTTTCCTGTGCCACCCCGTCAGACAGAATCCCTTTATTTTGAATGGGACGAAGGGGAGACCTATAGGTTTGAGGCGACCTTAACCACCGGGAATGTTACCGTTCAAAGCGTGACCGCGCCTCGGACATACACACAGGGGAATTTAGAGATCGCTATTCCCTATGGTGCCGCAATTGAATCGGATTTAGGAAATGCATCAGGAAACGATCAGAAAGCACTTGTTTTGCATGAAAGTGAAATGACTGCTATGGTCCTCGTTACAAACGGGAATGTACCAACGACCTTTGATTTGGAACTTTGTCTACCATCAACCGTAACAGCGGTCCGCTTTCCAGCAGATTGGAAGAGTGAAACAATGGATGCGAGAACTTGCCTCTCTACCACCAGTAGACTTGGTATCGCATCGGAGGTGTGGTACCGTGAATTAGTTTTGAAAACATCCATAGCAAACCGATCGGACACACAGGAGATTTCAGGGATTATCCGCTTCACAACAGATGCAGGGCAGGCATGGGAACAACAAGCAACCGTGCAACTGCGGATAGCAACTATCTCTGAGATCGCTGAACACCTCTCCATAGAATCAATTCAGATGCCTACAGACGCAACGGGTACGGCGGACCCGAAGCAGCGAGAGGATACCATCTACTACCCACGACCGTTATTCAGTTGGCTCCGAACGCCACAGACCAATGCATTCGAGCCCACAACTTATCAGACAGTCCAACTCCGCAACCAAGGTAAAGAAACGATCCATGTGGTTGTGTCATCAACCAACACGGATATGAAATCGGGCTTACAAAGCCCTCCCACAACTATCCCCTTTCTCGCACCTCCAGAGACAACGAACGGGGGGACGAATCGAAGCGTAGCGTTTGCGAGCCTGCCGGGTGGCACGGTTACAGAAATTCCTTTGCCTATCTATTTTCACCCGATATATTTAAAGCAAGGTAAGCCAGAACAGGCAATCCCTGGAGAATACCAACGGGACATTACGGTAAAGGTTTGGGGAAGTGACGCGACGATTCTTCGCCAACAACGTCCGTTGCACCTGGGCGTTCCAAATCAACAAGCATTGCTCGTGAGTCTATTAGCAATCATCAGCAGTTGCATCGGTTTCGCAATTGTCCTGCGGTTCCACGAGCGACTTTTCGCAGGTTTCACAACGAAACATCTAATTGTGATTGCCCTGTTCAGCACAACGGTTTTTGTGGCAGTGATGGTTCCATCAACATTGTTTCTTAATTTAGTCCGTGCCCTCTTAGGTCCGGTCTCTGTATTGCTGACTGGCTTAATCAACGAGACGCTCTACTACGCCTTGCTGACAGCGTTACTTATTTACATCGGCGGAGATCCAAGAAACGCGGAGGCTACCAATCAAAAACGCGCGAAAGGGAGTGGCGTAATCTTGCTTGTTTCTGCGGTACGTTTGCTTTTGGGAGGCGTAACGTTCGGGCTTTTCACACCGATGGCGATCGTCTACACCGGCACAAGTGTACTCTTACTGGAAACAGGATTCTTACTGGTGCGGAGTCGCAGCTTACTGGCGTGGGCAGTCGTATTGGGCATCTGCGACGCGCTCTCCGTTTATGTCGATTTTCAACTTTCTATACTGTTCTATCGGCTTTTCTACGCCGATTGGTATATCGTTCTCCGAATTTTGATAGAGGGGTTCATCTATACATTTATCGGCGTACTTCTCGGTGCGCGGTTGGGGAGAGGTTTATGGCGCGTGGCAGATTAAACCATCGTCCCTGTCTTCAACTACATCGGCGATACACAAAATCCGTGATTTAGACAACGCAGAAAACTTACAATACAAACACAAGGAATATCAGAATGAAGAGAATTCAATTCTTGAGTCTACTTTGGCTGCTCATCACCTTACCGCTTAACGTCACGACGGCAGATATGAACGTCACTTGGGTCCGGACAGGCGTAGTGTTTGAAACGAAACACAAAAACGACGTTGCAGGCGAAATCAACATTGCATTCGAGACGAGCGGCACAACGCACGAATTAACCGAAATACCCGCAATCCAAAGGCTTGATGCAAATCGCGTTTTGTTCCAATTTGCATGGCAACCGAACCAAAATTACCAATTTCACTTGAATGATAGCGAAACGACAGCGACTTCACCGCTGAAGCCTGAGCCGTATCTCATCCGGACCGTTGAGTTAGATGGGCTTTTGTCGTTGATGGAAAACCTTCGTCAGCCCGCGAAACCCACAGCACTTGCCTTAGGGCATGGAAATACGCCTAAATTAGCGATTGCAACCGACAGTGGACATCTCGCGGTACTCCAACCGTTGACAGGTGAAATTCTCTGGAAAACTCGTATCTCGGAAGGCTACGTGAAGCAGATGGCGTTCAGTCGCGGTAATACGCAACTCTATATTGGCGAACAAGCGGCAGATGGATTTATCTACTGCTACGACCTGACAACCGATAAACCGACACTTCGTTGGAAGTATCGCACCGCCGATGATATTGAAACCTCTACGCTGAGTAATCCCGATAGCGTCTACGCGTGGGTAAGCTACCCCGGTCCATCGTGTATGCGAACGTTGGCGAACGGAGACCTTTTAGTGGCGAGCGTGCACTCGTGGACAGAGGATAACACGCCACTTAAGAAATCCCAACTCTATAGATTCAATGGAAAAACGGGAAATGTTATCTGGAAATGGACTCGTGAGGGCGCGGTGCCGAAGGTGATGCGCTGGTTTGACGTAAGTGCTGATGGAAAAACACTCGCGCTTCTAACAGATAGTGGGCATAACCTGCAAGGAAGTGCAACGGATGAAAACGATGCTGGCAATGGAAAGCTCTCTGTTCTCAACGCAGAAGATGGAACAGAAAAGTGGCACATGGATATTCAACCACTGCGCGAGTATTTCCCGCAAGTCACCTTCTGGCGAGGGGTCAGCATGTCTCCCGATGGTAAGTTCATCAACGTGACAACGGACGATGGACGCGCATTCATCTTTGATGTGAATCAGGCGGAACCGATATGGCAGGAAAACCTGGCGACTCCGCTGGAGGTAAGTGGCATCCCTATCATCGCAACTACTGGCATGATCGGCGCGACGGATGCCGCAGCACTCTTCGTTACAGGGGACACGTACATCCCGTATCATCTCCGGAAAGGCGCACAAAAGCCCTCAGCAGGACATCCCAACGGGATGACACTGTTCGCCTATTCGTGGCGTGGCGAAAAAATCTGGCAGTGGAAACTTGAGAATATGCCACAAGGTTTACGCATTGACGCGGAGGATCGTTATGCCGTACTGTCGGTTTCCAAGCGAGCACAAGACCCGAATGAGAGCCTCCATGGGGTGTCAGTGTTTGATCTGACAGCAGAGGGTAACGGCTTGGCGAAGTATCTGTACACCTACCGCACAGAGGGGCAGCTTCCCTACGACACACTCGCGATAAGTACGGAGGGCGCGCTGATCGTTGTCGTTGAGGTCCCGATCGCGATGTCAGACGAAACCGTCCGTGGAAAGAATCGAGTGCATGTGCTATATTGATTTTTCGTAGTATAAAAATTGCCTTGATAAATCCGGCCATCCATGGTATACTTGTCGTATCCACGATAATTGGTTGTTATGGAAAATACAATGGCTAACAAGCATCAAAACGACGGGAATCAAAATGCGACAATTTACAGATGTAGAGTTGCTACAAATCATTGACGCTGATGAATCTGATCGCATCGAGTTCAAGGAATCTTTGTCTGGTGATGCTCCGAAAGAGATCCGGGAAGCCATCTGCGCTTTTGCCAATGATTTGCCCCGTCACGAAAAACCTGGCTTCATTTTCGTTGGAGTGAGAAAAGACAAAACTATTGTGGGTTTGCCAGTTACAGACGAATTGCTTCGGCAATTGGCGGACATGAAAACAGACGGGAATATCGTGCCGCCGCCCTCCTTGACGGTAGAAAAGCGCGTGCTACAAGATAAAGAAGTGGCAGTAGTTAAAGTGCAACCAACCGACTCACCGCCAGTTCGCTTCAAGGGTACTATCTGCATTCGCACTGGACCTCGCCGAGGTATCGCTACCTCGCAGGATGAAAGGATTCTCACTGAAAAGCGTCGGCATAAAGATGCTTTTTTCGATATTCAACCGATTCCTATATCAGATTTATCTGATCTCCATCTCACCCAATTTGAGCACGAATATCTGCCACAAGCCTTTGACCCTGATATATTAGAAGCCAATGAACGTACGCTTGAAGAACGACTAGCAGTAACAAAGATGATTGCTTCAGTTGATGAGCCATTCGCGACTGTGATGGGAATTTTGGTACTCGGCAAAAACCCACAGGATTTTCTTCCAGGAGCTTATGTGCAATTTCTCAGAATTGATAATATTCAGCTGATAGACGATAACGACATTCTTGACAGCGAGGGGATCAGAGGGACGATCCCTGACATTCTCCACCGTCTGGATAATAAACTGATAGCACATAACCGCACGGCAGTTGATTTTACGAGTAGCTCTATCGAACAACGTACAGAGCTCTATCCTATTCCAGCGTTGCAACAAATCATCCGGAACGCTGTTATGCATAGAACTTATGAAGGGACCAACGCCCCCGTTCATGTTTACTGGTTCAGTGACCATGTTGAAGTTTTAAGCCCCGGCGGTGCTTTTGGCGCGATAACAGCAGAAAATTTTGGTAAGCCCCATTTGATTGATTATCGCAATCCAAATCTGGCAGAAGCGATGAGAGTCCTTGGTTATGTCCAGAAGTTTGGCAGCGGAATACAGATAACTAGAAATCTGCTGCAAAAGGCAGGGCATCCTGAACCAGAATTTGAAATTCTTGATAATTTCGTGAAAGTAACCATAAAATCAGCACAAAAGTAGGAGATTCTCTGACAATGCCTGTCCCAGTTCTAACTTTCTTCAACAACAAAGGTGGTGTTGGTAAGACATCGCTCGTCTACCATCTTGCATGGATGCTACACGACCTCGGACATCGAGTGCTTGCCTGCGATCTTGACCCGCAGGCCAATCTTACCGCTGCGTTTTTGGACGAGGAACGTTTGGAAAGCCTCTGGGACGAAAGTAATGCTGTTTCTGCTTCTAGAAGCACAATCTTCCAATGTGTGAAACCGCTAATAGAAGTTGGTGATCTGCACTTGCCGTATCTACAATCAATTTTATGGCAATTGGACTTCGGGCGGAGTGACCTAAGATTGATTCCGGGCGACTTAGCACTCGCAGAATTTGAGGACACCCTATCTAATGAATGGCCAAACGCCATGGGATCCACCAGTCTTCACAGGTCCTTCAGAATACTAACGGCATTTTCAACTATTATGCAGCAAAGTGCTACGGAAATGAATGCCTCAATTATTTTAGCTGATGTTGGTCCCAATTTGGGTGCTATCAACCGCTCAGCATTGATTGCAAGCGATTACGTTGTGGTTCCGCTTGGAACAGATCTATTTTCGCTCCGTGGGCTGCAAAACCTGGGTCCAACCCTCGAGCGGTGGCGAGAGGATTGGCAACGCAGGCGGGACAACTGGTCGGATTGGCAACGCAAACAAGATAACAAGAATGTGCCAAATTTTCCCCTTCCAAAAGGGGGTATGAAACCTATCGGGTACATAATGCAGCAACACGGGGTGCGTTTAGAACGCCCTGTTAAAGCTTACGATAAATGGGTTAATCGGATGCCTAAAGAATACGCTCGGAATCTCCTAGGAAATCGAATAGGTCCCTATGCTGCGACTCCGAAAAAGGATCTCGAAAATTCCCTCGCCACCCTTAAGCACTACCGTAGTCTCATTCCTATGGCACAAGAAAAACGTAAACCGATTTTTCATCTCACCACAGCAGATGGTGCCTTCGGCAGTCACGCAGCCGCTGCTAATACTGCACGCCAAGATTTCAAGATTTTGGCGGAGAAAATAGAGAAAAGAATAGGAATTAAGAAGGTGTAAGCGGCCACAATAAGCGCGTTAATCTATTGTACTAAAGATTAAGTGTCTGAATCAGGATTTTAGGATGGTAGAATTGGGTGCCGTTTTCATCGTCTGAATCTCGAATTACACGGATGACGCGGAGGACGCGGATTTTAAGCCGTTTTTCATCAACAACAGAAAGTATAGGGGAACAACAATTATGTAGTTCCCCTGATCGCAACTTTAAAACAGTATACAAAAATCCCGAAGACGACTACGCCCCTTTACTGTGATACCGCATTCTGAGCGACGGCGTTTTGTGTCGCTACGATCACACCTTGCAATGCCTGAAAATAACTCATTTCAGCCATCTTGATTGCGTGTGTATCTCCACTTGCGCGCGCCCGTCTGAGTGCCTCCCAACTCAATGCCAGCATCCGGTTCGTTTGCTCTAAAATTCTCCAATCCGTATTTGAAATCATGGTATCCTCCCGAAATTTGCCTTACGCTATCGGTGGCTTGTTGTTCCGTTCAAATAGCGCATTCAGTGCCTCGCTCAGTAGGTCTTGAATACTCGTATCCTTCTCAATCGCGAGCATCTTCAACTGCCGATGTACGTCCTTGTCGAAATGTCCAGAAATCATCTTTTTGCCCTGACGGGATGGCGGGACCGCTACAGTCGATTTTGGTGTTGTTTCAACGGCAACTCCACCCGCGTCCGACAGAATTGCTACGGTTTTCATATGATGTATGCCTCCATACATGTGCACATGCAAACATGCATACATGTATAAAGTATAAAACGTTAGGTTTGCAAATCGGTTTCAGATGAGTGAAAATTTAATTTTCGATTTTCGGCTTCCATATCTGCATGGGAGATTGGAACGCGCCGGTTTTTTCTTGATAAAGACTGGCATAACTATTAAAATAGCAAACGTTTATCACGATATTTTGCTAATTTTGAAACAGGCGATGAGAAATAGAAAAGGAGTCGACAAAATGAGAAGATACTTCTGGATGCTCGCGGTTTTTGCATTTTGTGTTTTAACTTTCGATGCAACCGCTCAAGTGACAAAAGGCTTACACTTTTACATGCCGTTTAATGAGGGAAAAGGTAAGGTTGCTAAGGATGTCGGTCCGAAAGGGTTTGAAGCGGAACTTCACGATAGCGCGAAGTTCGTTGCCAAAGGTAAGGTGGGGAGTGCAATCGAATTTTCGGAGGGTCCCGCACTGATAATCGATCCCGGTGGTCAGAGCGAAGTTTACGTGGAACATCTGACTGTTGCTGTTTGGATACATCCTTTTGAAATATCAAAAGTCGGTCTCGGCGATGGACACGTCTATGGAAACATCTTTTACGACAAATCGGGTACAAGTGACGATAACGTTGAATTTGGGCTCGGTAGCGGTGAAGGATTGTATTGGTATATCAATTCCGGACAGAAGAAGATGGGACCTTTTAACGGTGCCGATGTTGATACCACACTTTCGCTGCCTAATTTAGGTCTAAAACCCAAGACTTGGTATCACGTCGTCGGTACCTTTGACGGAGAGAAGATCCAGATCTACCTTGATGGAAAACTTGAGGGTGAGAAAGATGTACCAAAGAACGGTCCCGTGATGGTCTGGAACGACAACAACATTGAAATTGGCGGTCGTCCGGACACAAACGGCGGCGCAAATCTCTACAAAGGTCTGCTTGACGAATTGGCGGTATACGATCGCGCGTTAACAGCAGCAGAGGTAAAAACAGTCATGAATGCCAAAGATATTCTGATCGTTGATGTTGCAGGCAAATTGACAACGACATGGGGTGCGCTTAAGGCAAAGTAGCAGTCACACTCCGTGTGCCCTAACACAACCCATCCCCAAAATGGTAGGTGCGGTTCGGAAACCGTACCTACCGGGGTTGGAGAGTCGGATCGATATAGTTTAGTCAATTTCCCATTCCTGCAAACCGAATGGAACAGGATCAGGACGTTCCGTCGTGCTTTCGATAACGACGTGTTCGCCGGTTTCAGAGGATTTGTCGAAGGCGAGCATCACCTCAAGCACATGGTATGCCAACGCACCGTTTGCACGGTGTGTGCGTCCTGAACGGATTGCGGATACCATGTCAATGACACCGATCATTCGAGCGTTGTTCGGGAAAGCGATTTCCTCTTCTTCCCAATCACCACCTGCTGGACACACATTTACGGGACCACCAAATCCGTTCGGGTCAGGCACCTGCATTGAACCGGTTTCGCCGTAGATTTCGATGCAGGGCAAACTCTGTCGCCACATATCAAAACTCATGATTGTCGTGACAATCGTCCCATTCTCAAACTCCATCGTGCCTGTGAGATGCGTTGTGGTCTTGACAGGGATTCTGATACCTTGCAACGCGTCACCGGTTGCGATTCGCTCCTCAAATGCCTTCGTCGTAATCGCGGCAACGCGCTTGACGGGACCGAGAATATTGACGAGCGCAGTCACGTAGTAAGGTCCCATATCCAGCATTGGACCGCCGCCGATGTCATAAAAGAAGACGGGATTCGGATGCCAGCTTTCAGGTCCGTGCCCACACATAAACGCACTCCCCGCAATGGGTCTCCCGATTTTCCCTGCATCTAACGTCTGCCGCGAGGTCTGGATTCCTGCACCGAGGAAGGTATCGGGTGCCGATCCGACACGGAGTCCTTTTTCAGCGGCGGTGTCAATAAGCTGCTTTCCGCTTTCGATGTCTACACCGAGCGGTTTTTCGCTGTAGACGTGTTTATCCGCATCCAAAACTTGCAAGCCAACATCCACGTGTGCCCGCGGGATGGTAAGATTTACGACGAGTTCTATCTCTGGATCTGCGAGCAATTCGTCGACGGTGACTGCGTGGCAGTTGTATTTCTCGGCTTGCGCCTGTGCGGCTTCCATTCGGAGGTCAGTACAGGCTTTGATTTCTAAGATGTCGGTTTTTCGCGCCCCTTCAAAATAGGCACCGCTGATTGTGCCACAACCAATAATTCCGATTTTCATTTTTTTAACTATGAGCTCCTGGACTGCCTTCCACTTCGTTTCAGGCAGGTTTTGGATTAATTCGAGCGTGCTTAAGGATTTGTGCGGTCTTAACGTAGATTCGCCTTGTAGGAGGTATCTCCGAATCCCGACTTCCGGCTACATAATCCTGTAAATCCGGATTCAGACAATGGACACCCCACATTATCCCTTTAAATTTAGGACTTACACAATAATTTAAAATTGTGTCATACTCTGACATTATGAAAACCTTAACCCCTTCTGAAAGGAAGCAACCGTTATTAGTGGATTATTGCCAATTTCTGTTAGCAAATTTCCATGACCTCACGCAGACGTACTTCGCAGCACATACCCCGAAATGGAATCATGATCAACTTAATCGATTCCTGAGGCAGAAACGCCTCCCCGCCCGTGAATGCTAATGTCTAAAACTGCTTCAACTGTCCCCAAGTCGTTGCGAGTTTTGATTGAGGTGATACCGATAATCCACCCTTGTTTGGGATACTCTCACCGGTGATGGTGATATTATCGAATCTCGCTGTATAATTCGCGAGACCGAAACCGGCACCGCCTGTCGGGTGGGACGCGAGGTCTTTTGTTTTTATCATGAGTTCTTCACCATCATGTAGAAGGATAAAAGGATCTCCTGTTTCCATAATTTTCTTTCCATTTATCAAAAAAATGAAGTGATCTCCTCTAACGCTCAACTTGAGTTTAGACCATTTATTCAATTTTAAAAGCCGATGAGCTTTCATAGACAGCAATTGACCTATGTTTCCAGCAAAGTCACGACTGCTACACATCGCTTTTGATTCAGGATCGTTTAAGAAAAGATCACTAATCGTACACCAAACTACCCGGCTTCCTTCAACTCGTGCGACAATACTGATATTTCCGGGGCCGCGTTTTTCAAGAGGTTTGACATTAACCTCGATACTGTAATCTTGCCATGTTTCATCACCCGTCGTAAGTAAACGGATACCCCCTCCAGGGTTTATCATCTCAAGTTCACCATCAACGACTTCCCACGAACCGAGTGCAGCATCATGCGCGTTAAGTGCCTGCCAATCCGCTAAAACATCCTCATCAAAAGTTTCCACAAATGTACCAGCCCAAACAGAGGAGGTGAAGAGAAGTATACCCAATCCAATACTTAACGCTTTCATTATGTTGTTCCTTATTCATACGACAAGAATTACGCAAAATTGTGTAAATTCGCTGATTGGGAATGGCTCGCGGTGTTAGTCAGCGGCTTCAGTCTTTTCATCCTTTTCATCAGATGTGATATGGAGTTGGTGACCCTGTTCCTTGAACTCTTCGCTTTTTTCCACCATCCCTTCTGTGAGTGCGTTCTCAGCGGTGATACCTTTCTCCTCCGCGTATTTACGGACATCCTCCGTGATTTTCATCGAGCAGAAATGCGGACCACACATTGAGCAGAAGTGAACAGTTTTCGCCGATTCACTCGGAAGGGTTTCATCGTGGTATTCGCGAGCGGTTTCTGGATCGAGGCTGAGATTGAATTGATCTTCCCAGCGGAACTCGAAACGCGCTTTCGATAACACATTGTCGCGTTCCTGCGCGCCCGGATGTCCCTTCGCGAGGTCAGCCGCGTGTGCAGCGATCTTGTAAGTGATAACACCTTCCTTCACATCGTCTCTGTTCGGTAATCCGAGATGTTCCTTCGGGGTCACATAGCAGAGCATTGCACACCCAAACCACCCAATCATCGCTGCGCCTATACCGCTCGTGATGTGATCGTAGCCGGGGGCGATGTCGGTCGTCAGCGGACCGAGCGTGTAAAACGGAGCTTCATCGCAATGTTTAAGCTGCAGATCCATATTCTCCTTGATAAGGTGCATCGGGATATGTCCAGGTCCCTCAATCATAACTTGGCAGTCGTGGTCCCAGGCGATCTTTGTGAGTTCACCAAGCGTTTCCAGTTCTGCGAATTGTGCTTCATCGTTCGCATCGGCAATCGCACCGGGACGTAAGCCGTCCCCCAGGGAGAAGGAGACATCATAAGCACGCATAATCTCACAAATTTCGGAGAAATGGGTGTAAAGGAAACTTTCCTGATGGTGTGAGAGACACCATTTCGCCATGATGCTGCCACCCCGCGAGACGATACCGCAGGAGCGATTCGCCGTCAGCGGTATGTAAGCGAGACGCACACCGGCATGGATCGTAAAGTAATCAACGCCTTGCTCGGCTTGCTCGATAAGCGTGTCTCGATACACCTCCCAACTGAGTTCCTCCGCTTTGCCACTAACTTTCTCCAGTGCCTGATAGATCGGTACTGTCCCGATAGGAACGGGCGAGTTACGAAGGATCCACTCTCGCGTTTCATGGATGTTTTTACCGGTCGAGAGATCCATCACCGTATCGGTTCCCCATTTCGTTGCCCATCGCATCTTTTCGACCTCTTCTTCGATGGAAGAAGCAACGGCAGAGTTACCGATATTCGCATTGATTTTTACGAGGAAGTTTCTCCCGATGATCATTGGTTCGCTTTCGGGATGGTTGATATTTGCGGGGATAATCGCACGACCGCGTGCAACCTCGTCGCGGACGAACTCTGGCGTGATGTATTCAGGGATATACGCACCAAAGGTTTCACCCGGATGTTGATGATTCAGTCGGTTGCGTGTCCGGTAGTCACCGTCGATAGCCTCGTAGGCTTGCGCTCTACCGAGATTCTCGCGGATGGCGATATATTCCATCTCAGGTGTTACGATCCCACGCTTCGCATACGCCATCTGTGTGACAGCTTCGCCGTTCTTTGCCCGCAGGGGTTTCCGTTTCAAACCCGGGTAGTTTTTTAATCCACCTTTTGACTCTGATCGCATACGGGCATACTGTTCATGCCCTTTGGTGAGATAGCCGTTGTCTTGTGGCTGAATTTCCCGTCCGTCATAGTCTTCAACATCGCCGCGCTCCAGAATCCAATCTTGTCGTATGGGTGGAAGCCCAGATTCCACATCACACGATTGCGAATCGTCGCCCCAAATACCGCTTGTATCGTAAACCCTCAAAGGTGCGTTCTCCTCAAGCCTTCCATCTGCGACGTGTGTCGGAGTGAGTGTAATTTCACGGAAAGGGACGCGTATATCAGAGTGTAAGTTACCGGGAACGTACACTTTTCTACTCTTCGGCAAGAAACCTTCAGTTTTAGAACTCATGACATTGACCTCCAATAGCCTCATCGTCATTCAGTTTGCATTTATGTTAATTGTCTGCGCATCTGTTGCAGTCATTCTGCGGCGCGGCTTTTCACACCGTCCGTATTGTGTTTCGCTTCAGTGAGAAAGATGAAGTCTCTACTCCGCTTAACATCTTAACACAAGTTCTATATTTTTGCAAGTCGCATGAGAAGGGTGTGGGTGCTTCGGTCAAAAAGGAGTTGGCAATTGCCTAAAAGTGTCGTATAATCTGATATTGAAACCGTCCTGAGCACGACACAAAACTGCCCGGAGGTATTCAGCATGAAACAGCAAAAACATCGGAGACCCGCGCGTAATTTTACGATCAGAAAAGATGGATACATCACCAAATCCCAACTCGGAAAACGTGGCACGATTCTCTCTGAATCACGACTCCTTGATTTTGAAGTCGAAAGAAGAAAATTAAGGAGAACGGTAGGTGATGTTACTGTGATTACAGTAAAGGATTTAAATACGGTTCGGCTATTTCGTTACAATGATATTGAGAAAGCAGAAAAAAAATTGATGCTTGAGAATTTCCACAAGGTCTCAATGCGAAGAAGATTTTGCGAGATTTGGAATATAGAAATAGAAGAACATCCCGACACCCACTTTTCGCACGAAGAATTGTCGAGGCGTGGACATTGGACACCCGAACGCGTAGATAGATTCTTGTCGTGTGAGTCTTTCTCTATGCCCTTTTTAGGAGGGTGCTTAACCTATCCAATTTATCTAAAATCCGATGTTCGCAAAGTCGAACGTTCAGACGATTTCAAAATGTTGTGGCAAACCGAAAAGCAGCAGAAAGCTGCAGCAGGCAAGGCAGTGCGTGAGAAAGAAAAAATCACCCAGGCACGGCTCATCTCTGAACGTGGTTGGACAAAAGGTCTCATCAGCGAATTGTTAGGCGAACCAGATGTTTTTGTGGATAACCCGCATTATAAATCTGCGGCCCCCATGCGCTTGCACTTCCTGGATCGTGTTAAACACATTGAACAGACAAGCGATGTGTTTAAATTGCGGCGGAAGGATCGGCGAAAATCCCCCATCAAGAAGATAACCAAAAACTAAAAAGCCATAATTTATAAAAAAAACAATTGACAGACTACAGATATATTGTTATGATATTTGACAATTCAGGCGGAATTGTTTGCCGGTGCAACGAAGCATCGGCAAACGGATATCCAACACCTTAACAGCACCTTGGAATGGAGAAAAGAGTATGGGAAACCGGATTGAAATCGGTAATCTCAGGATAGATGAAGATTTGTACGCATTAGTAAGAGATGAGATCGCTCCCGGCACGGGGGTAGAGGCAGATGCCTTCTGGAAAGCGTTCGGTGACATCGTTGCGGCGTTCGCACCAGAAAACAAGGCACTCTTGGAGAAACGGGATACGCTCCAACAGCAGATTGACGCGTGGCATCTGGCACGCAAAGATGAACCGTTGGACGGTGAGGCGTATTCGGCATTTCTGACGGATATAGGCTATCTGCTCCCCGAAGGACGAGATTTTACTGTGATTACTGAAGACGTTGACACAGAGATTTCGCTCATCTCAGGTCCACAATTGGTTGTCCCGACCGATAACGCCCGCTATGCCCTAAACGCAGCGAACGCTCGTTGGGGAAGCCTCTACGATGCACTCTACGGCACCGATGTCATCGACGAATCGGATGGGGCTACACGAGGGACTGCCTATAACCCGATCCGAGGTGCGAAAGTCATCGCGGACACTGAAAAGTTTTTAGATGAAATGACCGGACTTGAAACTGGAAGTTTCTCTGACGTTACGGGATTTTCCCTCATAACCGTTCATGGCGAGCAGCAGTTACGCGCAACACTCAGTGATGGTAGCGAAGTCGGTTTAGCCGATCCGACCAAATTTGTAGGTTTTACGCAGAGCAATGGTGGACTGAGTGCTATTCTGCTCCGAAACCACGGGTTACACATTGAAATACAGATAGACCGAGAACACCCCGTTGGAAAGGCACATCCTGCCGGTGTTGTCGATGTTATCCTTGAGTCGGCAATCACGACGATTCAAGATTGCGAGGATTCCGTCGCGGCAGTGGATGCGGCAGACAAGGTGCGCGTCTATAGCAATTGGAACGGTATCATGAAGGGAACATTGGAGACAACGTTCGAGAAAAACGGCGAAATGCTTACCCGTCGCCTTGCACCCGATAAGACGTTTACCGCACCCGATGGAGGGACGTTGACGTTACCGGGCAGGAGCCTGCTCCTGATTCGGAACGTTGGACTCCACATGTACACGGATGCCGTCACGACAGCAGAAGGTGAGGAGATCCCGGAAGGCATTCTCGATGCCATGATAACGAGTTTCGCCGCAATGCATGACCTGCAGGGCAAGGGTCCCCGCACCAATAGCAAAACAGGTAGTATTTACATCGTCAAGCCGAAGTTCCACGGACCCGAAGAAGTGGAGATGACGATTCGGCTGTTTGAATGGATAGAGTCTGCACTTGGGCTTCCGACCAATGCTATTAAAATCGGGATTATGGATGAGGAACGGCGGACGACCGTCAATCTCAAAGAGGCGATTCGGGTGGCACAGGAGCGTCTCGTCTTTATTAACACCGGGTTTTTGGATAGGACCGGCGATGAAATCCATACGAGTATGGAAGCGGGAGCCATGATTCCCAAAATGGACATCCGCAACGAACCCTGGATGCTCGCTTATGAGGATTGGAACGTTGATATAGGGATTGAAACCGTGTTGCTCGGCACTGCACAAATTGGGAAGGGGATGTGGACGAAACCTGACCAGATGGCAGAGATGATTGAAACGAAGGTGAATCACCCGTTGGCGGGTGCGACAACGGCGTGGGTGCCATCGCCGACAGCCGCAACGCTTCATGCGATGCATTACCACCGGGTTGACGTTGCAAACCGGATAAAGGAATTGTCGGCGAGACAGCGTGCGAGTTTGGCGGATTTACTAACACCACCTCTGTTGAAGGATCACCAGTTGCAACCCGATGAGATTCAGCGCGAATTAGACAACAACGCGCAAGGTATCTTGGGATACGTCGTCCGATGGGTTGACCAAGGAATTGGCTGCTCGAAGATACCGGATATTAACAACGTCGGGTTGATGGAGGATCGAGCGACACTGCGGATTTCGAGTCAACATATCGCAAATTGGTTGCGCCACGGGATCGTCACAAGGGAGCAAGTGACGGAGACGTTCCAACGGATGGCGAAGATCGTTGACGAACAGAACGCCGGTGACCCGAATTATCGGGATATGTCGCCGAACTACGATCAGAGCGTCGCATTCCAAGCGGCTTTGGACTTGGTTTTTAAAGGGTGTGAGTTACCAAACGGGTATACCGAGTTTGTGCTGCATCCGCGTCGGCGAGAGGTTAAAGCCGGAGGTTAAGAAAGTCAGGCGAGTTCCCAAATCCGGTAGGAGCGGTTTGTAACCGCTCCGAGTCGAATAAATGCTTAAATCGGACTCACGTTACTAAAGATGACGAGAGGATAGAAAAGTGAAAGAAGGGAAGGGTGTACGAGGCATCCTTCCCTTCTCTTTTTATTCGGCAAGTCTATAGAATCTAATGGCGTTGTTGCGGAAGAGGTTACCTAACTCCTCGGATGAGCAGCCGGATACAGCCTCTCTCAATGTCTGTACCCATCGCAGATAATCTGAGGCTTGTGTGGAGACGGGCCAATCGCTACCGTATATAACGCGATCAAAGCCGAAACAGGTAATAACGTGTTCAATATACGGTTGTAGATCGGCAGGTGTCCATGCTTTGAGATCAGCCTCCGTTACCAAACCTGATATTTTACAATGGACATTCGGGAACATCGCAAGTGTTTGGATTTCCTGTTTCCATGGATCAAAGTGTTGGTTCTTGATGTCGGGTTTACCGATGTGGTCTAAGATGAATTGGACGTGCGGACACTGTTCCACGAGCCGAATGGCATTGGCGAGTTGTGGGTGGAAGATACAGATATCGAAGCTCAATCCGTAGCGGGAGAGTGTTTTAACACCGCTCACAAAGTCGGGTTGGATGCAAAAGTCAACGTTTTCGGATTGGATGAGGCGGCGTATACCTTTGACGAGTGGGTTCTCTGCCAATTTTTCAACGAAAGGTGCCACCTGTTCTCCCTCTTCGAGCGGTGCCCATGCAACAATGCCCTGAATCCGTGGCTCTACTGTCGTTGCGAGATCGGTAACCCACGCTGTTTCTTTCAAACCGTCATCGGGGTGTGTATCGCACTGGACAAAGACGATGGATTCGATGTCCAATTCGCTGGACGCGTCGTTGTAATCTTTTAGGAGATAAGGTCTGTTTAGGACTAGGACTTCCGTCAGCCAGGGGTATCTCAACTGTTCCGGGTGCCATAGGTGAACGTGCGTATCAACGATCGGAAATTTCTCCATTGCAGTGCTCCTTTATTTCATATTGAGTTTGGGAGTATTTTAAGGCTTCTTTCTGGGATTGTCAAGTATTAAAAAATTGACATCCACTACGAGAACGTGTATAATCTTAGCAGAATGGTGAAGGCATGTTTTAGCCCGCAGTACTCAAATTTGGTAAGTTCTTCGCTACAACCGTGCACTTTCGTTTGAGGAGAATTGACTTATGAGTGAAAAAAAATTAACGAGTCCGAAGCTTCAGAAGTGGCGTGAATGGATGGAGGCTATTGAACCAGAGATTCGGCTCCTGCTTCAGGATGCCAGAGTATTCTGGGAGATCCGAATTATCATTCATGGACATCAACGTACCCAAGACTTCCACTATGGATATCTTGAGCGCTCGTATCTGAATCATGCGCTTGCGAGGCTTTATCGGCAAATTAAACCTTATAAAAAGTCTATTTCCTTTGTAGGATTGCTCCATGAGATTGCTGAAAATCCCCAAGAGTTATCCCGCACCTACTTTGATTCTGTCCGTTCAGATCTGAATAATGTAACGAACGCTGCTTCATGCACGGACGTTATGGACGCGCATATTTGTCCACAAATGATCACCGAAGATATAGCACAACTGACATCGGCGTTAGAAGCGTGCGAAGCGTTTGCTGATGAACGACTTGCCTATTTGGAAAAGCACGAAGTGAAAACTGCGCCAATGTTCAAGGAATTCAAGGACTGCTTTAAATTGCTAGATAAGATGTATGTGAAGTACCACGAGTTGTTTTATGGGGAGGGCCTAAAGACGTTGCAACCACCGCGTCAAGCAGGAACCCTCAAAGGACTTATCAAGATCGCTGACGATTTTGACGCTGAACTCCCGGAATTTAGGGAGTATATGTGGTGAGATACCTGCTGGATACACATACCCTGCTTTGGTTTATTACCTCATACAGTTGACTACGTTACCTTTCCATCACCGGGATCCGTTTGATCGCTTGATCATCGCTCAAGCCCTTGATGAAAAAATTCCAATAATCGGTGTAGATAGTGCTTTTGATGCTTATGGCGTAAGTAGAGAATGGTGACAATTTGGTAGACACTCGTTGGGGGTTGGCAGAAAGTCATAGGATGTGCTAAACTGATAGATATTGCAAAGGAAGGCGTTAGAAATATGGCAAAGACATCTCGAATTGTTATGGTAGCCGGAAGTGCAAGTCATGGCGGTGGTTCGCATGAACATCCCGCTGGATGTGCCTATCTCGCGGAACAGTTGAATAAGACTATGGACGGTGTGGAAGTCGTGGTTACTCAAGGGTGGCCCGAAAATCCGACAACTTTCACCGATACAGATGCCATTATTGTTTACTCGGACGGTGGCGCGCGGCATCTTAGCATTCCACACCTTGAACAGATCTCTGGACTAATAACACAAGGTATCGGACTTGCGATGTTGCACTATGCTATCGAAGTTCCGAAGGGTGAACCGGGAGATTGTTTCTTGGATTGGATCGGCGGCTACTTTGAGACCCACCTTTCGGTGAATCCATACTGGACGGCGACGTTTACCGGATTTCCTGAACACCCCATAACACGCGGGATAGAGCCGTTTTCGTTGGAGGATGAGTGGTATTATCACATGCGGTTTCGTGAAAATATGCAGGGCGTGACACCGGTGTTGAGTGCAATTGCACCTGCCTCGACCCTTGAGAGACCCGACGGACCGCATAGCGGAAACCCGCATGTGCGCGCATCGGTAGCCAACGGTGAGCCACAGCATCTGGCGTGGTGTGTAGAGCGTCCAGATGGGGGACGTGGATTCGGGTTTACCGGCGGACATCTCCATCGGAATTGGGGGGATGACCATCTCCGTAAATTCATTCTTAACGCCATTGCGTGGACAGCGAAAGTAGAAGTCCCTGAAGAAGGTATCTCTACGCCGACACCGACCGAGGCAGAATTGGATGCATATTTGTAGTTTTAGAATGATTTGGGTAATCTGAACCGATGAGCGGCGATGATGGGTTTCCCCACTACAAACTGCTTTGCTCGTAGTAGTGCTATTTATAGCACGTTCAGATGACTCGATTAAATTCTTAATCGCCATAAACTACGCCTGCTGGCTAAGGAGACGGAACATGGACCAAGAGTTAAAAGATTATCTGTTCGACCTACAAGGCTATCTGATTTTGGAGAATGCGATTTCAAAACCCGATCTGGATGAAATGAACGAGTGGATCGATGCGCAGTGGGCTTACGTTGAAGATCCTTGGGAGGAAGAAACCGAGGACAGACGGATCCCACGCTGGCTCGGGAACATCGAAACGCATACCTACAACATCGAAAACGGCGTGAATTTCCAGAATATCATTGAGGGTGGGGACGTTTTTCAGAAACTCATCGACCATCCGTCATGGATCGGTCTGGTACGAAAATACGTCCACGAAGTCAACGGGCTTTCTATCCACGAGAATTTCCTTAACGTCCGCGGTCCCGGCGGTTTCATTCATATCCATTGTGGTGGACATGTCCCGCTGAGTTACCTGACATTCCGACAGGAGAACACCGGCGAATGGATGGTAGGACAGATTAACGTCCTGATGGCACTGGACGATATTGGACCGGGCGATGGCGCGCCAGTATTGGTGCCAGGGAGTCATAAATGCACAGAGGTTCACCCGCGTTTGAAGGTCGATGGGAAAGGCTTGGTTTACGACGGTGTGAGCGGTAAACCCGCAGGGACAGCTTTTGGGACGAAGGAGATCTATCTCAAGGCAGGAGATGTGGTGATGTTCACAGACGCGATTACACACGGGTCAGCAGAACGGACGAATGAGGGGTATCGTCGGTCGATCGTCTATCGCTATTCTCCGAGATATGTCCGTGAGCGTTTTGATTATCCGCATTCGAAGGAGTTATTGGCACGTTTGACACCGGATCAACGCAAGATTATCCAACCAACGGCACCGCGTAGACCCCCGAATATTGTATGATGTGGGGGGATTGAGAGGGCTACTGTCTGTCTTGGCTTCTCGATTGAAATCCTATACAATAGAGAGCGTTAAAGGAGTTTTTTTGAGTGGGGAAACAGAGATCCCCGCTCTTATCGACGCGGCAGGATTGGATAAGCGTGGAGATTTTCACGCTGTTTGTCGCAACGATTATCTATGCTGTCGTCGTATGGCGGTATCAGAGCGGTAAAGCACAAGAAACGATGGAAACAGTGTTTGTTACAATGCGGCATGTTTCTACGGCGATACTACCTATGATTGTTGGGATTGTAGGTACATTTGAGATAGTAGGTGAAATCATGATTAGATTGACAAGTCTGATGGAAAAAACGAGAGCCGAAGGTATTGCTGAAGGTAAGGCACAAGGGAGAGCGGAAACGATTGCCGAATTCCGTCAGTATTTCGCATGGGAGAAGCGGCGAGCCGAAGCAGCTGCGAACAATCAACCCTTCAACGAACCGCCACCACCAAAACCCGAAGATTATCCTGAAGAGTAGGCAGTTGACGGAATATGGGAAAGCCACAAAAAACCCTCTGGGGTGGACGTTTCAGCACAAGCCTCACCACAGAGACAATAGCCTTCACGCACTCCATTGAAGTCGATACGCGCCTCATCGGATACGATATTTGGGGAAGCCAAGCGCATGCGATTATGCTCGCTCGGCAAAGGATTATCTCCGATGCTGACCTCCGCGAGATTTTACACTGGCTCCGAAAGGCAGAGGCGGATTTTCAGAACGGCGATTTTACGCTCGATCCAAATAAAGAGGACGTACACATGAACGTCGAATCGTATCTGATTGAGAACGCTGGACGCGAATTCGGCGGTAAACTCCACACCGCTCGTTCTCGTAACGATCAGGTACTTGTCGATGCGCACCTCTACATTCGGGATGAAATTCTCAACGTCCAGCGCGGTCTCTCCGAACTCTGTGAGGCATTCCTACATATTGCGAAAGCGCATACGGATGCCGTCATGCCCGGCTACACGCATACCCAACACGCACAACCGATTAGCCTCGGTTTCTGGGCGACGGCTTATGTGAGTATGTTTCTGCGGGATCAGAAACGTCTGCAATCTGCGTATGCACTCGCCAATACGAACCCTCTCGGCGCGTGCGCTTTGGCTGGCACGACATTCCCAATTGATCGGCACCTGACGACGACACTGCTCGGTTTCGACGCGCCACACGAACACGCTCTTGATGTCATCAGCAGCCGAGATTTTATTGCAGAGACGCTCTTTGCGTTGTCGCTTGTAATGGCGAATCTCTCGCGAATCAGCGAAGAAATCGTCTATTGGACGACTTATGAATTTGGAGTGGCGGTGCTTAACGATGCCTATAGTTTCGGAAGCTCCATCATGCCGCAGAAGAAGAATCCCGACATTGCGGAACTGACACGAGGTCGCACAGGGCGCGTCTATGGTGCATTGCTCGACCTGTTGACGAATCTTAAGGGCTTACCGATGGGCTACAATCGCGATTTTCAGGAGGATAAGCCGCCGCTGTGGGAGGCGTTCGATATTGTGAAAGCGTGCCTCGGTCTGCTACCAGAACTTCTCAAAACGACGGATTTTAAAACGGAACGGATGGCTGAATTGGCGAATGCGAACTTCGCAACGGCAACGGAGTTGGCAAATTATCTCGTTAAGGAGCGTCAAATCAGTTTTCGGGAGTGCCATGAGATTGTAGGATGGCTTGTCGGGGAACTCGTGCAGCGCGGAAAAACGTTCGCCGATTGGGAATTAACACAGAAACTCTTAAAACAGCGAGAGGTTGATGTCCCAATTTCGCAGCTGAAACAGGTGCTTGATGCAAAATTGGCGATTCAGAATAATCAGAGCCTCGGTGGCACGTCGCCTGCAGAGGTGCGTCGGATGATAGACAACTTTGCGGAACAACTGAATGAGATTGCGGCGCATATTGATGCTCGCCAGACGCAAATTGATGACGCGCGCCGAGAGACGCTGCGAATCGTTGATGAAGTTTTAAGGAAGCCAATTGCAACGATATTGTAGGAGAGAACGTAGGGGAAACGAATGCATACGGGTCCATACAAACCACTGAAGGACTTCGCACAGAAATATCCGAACGCTAGATCGGCACTTGAGCATTGTACACATAGCGTATCGCGAGTAGAATTGAAGCAGGACAAGCATAGCAATTCGCAATCGCCTGCAGCAGCCTTAGAAGTTTTAATTCATGCGGTTGACGCGTACAAAGATGACAACATCACCGCTTTGACCGAAGACGACTATGAACACCTTGTAGTTCTGCTGGGTGAATTAACTGATGTCGTGCGTGAAAACGAACATCACATTTTCGCGCCATTGATGGAATTTGCTATCATGCTTATTGAAAGATATGACCATACACAAATTCCGGAACTGGCTGCGCGCATTGAAAAGTGTAGAGCCCAACGGGTCCCTAACACGAACACGGAGGCCGAAAATTGAGAGACAGATTGATCGTCGCATTGGATACGGATGATGGTGAAGAGATTGACTGGTTATCTGAAACGCTTATGAACAGAGTCCCTTGGGTTAAGCTCGGTTTTCAAGCGTTCGGGGTCCTTGGACTTGAGGCTTTTCCATGGATGAACGAGCGCGGACAGAAAGTCTTTCTTGACCTGAAGTTCCACGACATCCCGAACACGGTAGCACGCGATGTCGGCACGATGACCAAACACGGCGCACACATGATTAACATGCACGCCGCCGGTGGACTTGAGATGATGGAGGCAGCACGGAGGAGCGCATACAAAGTATCTGTCGAACGCGATATTCTGCCGCCTGTGCTACTCGGTGTGACCATTCTAACGAGCATTGACGAAACCGGCTTTCAACGGGACTTTGGCTCAGAACGACAACTGACAGATCAGGTCGTCTATCTGGCGCAGTTAGCTCAGGAGGCGGGTTTAGATGGTGTAGTTGCTTCCCCCTTGGAAATTGAACCGATCCGAAGAACGTGTGGCGATAACTTCTTGATTGTGACACCGGGCATTCGTCCAAAGTGGGCAGAAAGCGACGACCAACGGCGTATCACTACACCGGCAGAGGCGATTCGGCGAGGCGCGGATTACATTGTTGTCGGTAGACCGATTATTGAGGCAGAGGATCCGGAGGAGGCTGTCCAAATGATCCTTGAAGAGATGAGAGGGGCGTAATATTATGAACATTGTCTGTATCTGTTTGGACACGTTTCGCGCAGACATCATCGGTGAAGGTAAGAAATATAGCCACGTGCAGACCCCGAACCTTGATGCCTTGGCATCGGAGAGCGTCCGTTTCACACGCGCATTTGGTGAGGGGCAACCGACGCTTCAGGTACGCCGCGCCAACTTTACGGGAATGCGGAGTTTCCCGTGGAAGTATAATTTCGACCGGCGCGGACATTGGCATCATGCCCCCGGTTGGCATAAGATTCCACCCGAACAGGATACGATCGCTGAAGTCCTACTTGAGCGCGGCTATCTCACTGCACTGATTGCCGATACGTATCACATGTTCAAGCCGACGATGAATTTCTCGCGCGGGTTTGCGCATTTCGATTTCATCCGCGGGCAGGAATCGGATAACTGGCACAGCGGTGATCCGAGGTTGATTGAGGAGCAACTCCGGAAACATGTCCGTGAACCGCTTAACTGGCAACGACATGCCGGACTCGTCAACTACTTGTTGTCGCAACGGCATCGGCAATCGGAGGATGATTATAGTTGTGCCCGCGTCTTCCGTGCCGCAGCTGATTGGCTCCAGGACAATCATACCGTCGATCCGTTCTTCCTCTGGGTGGACAGTTTCGACCCGCATGAGCCGTGGGATCCCCCTAAATCTTACGCGGATCTCTATTTCCCCGACTATTCGGGCAAGGATTTCATTACGCCGGGCAGCGCGAACGAAGGCGGTGGACCTACGGAAGATGAACTTCGTCGAATTGAGGCACTCTACCTCGGCGAAGTGACGTTTGTCGATAAATGGGTCGGCGTGTTACTTGACAAGATAGAGCAACTGAACATCCGAGACGACACATTGATTGTCCTGATGTCCGACCACGGCACACAACTCCGCGACCACGGGAGTTTCGGGAAGGGACCGAACAAGTTACATCCCTTCAATACGCAGTTGAACCTGATGGTTCGGCATCCGGAGGGACCGAATGACAAGGACATTTTTGCGTTCGTGCAGAACCACGATCTGATGCCGACACTCCTAAATCTGCTTGACATTCCGTGCGGTTGGACGGATGGCGAGGATATGTGGAAACTCGTTACGCAGGAAAAGGCGTTACTCCGTGAACGAGTTATCACGGGTTGGGCAGGATTTATTACGGGCAACGCTCGCGGTCGCGTCAGTGTGCGTGATGATCACTGGAACTTCTGCACTTCAGTCGGCTATCAAGATGAGAACGGTGATGAACTCTTTGATGTACGGAATGATCCAGAGGAAAAGGTAAACGTTGCGAGTGCGCATCCTGCGATTGTTGCCGAGCGGCGACGGGATATCGAGGCGTTGATCGGACAACCCCTACCGGGACATTTCATTGAGGTCTGCGATCCGGGGCAAGCACCGATGACGCAGTGGCTTCAGAAGAAGTTGGCGGAGATGTAGACATGGCTGTCAGCGGTCAGCAATCAGCAGTCAGCTGATAGCCGACCGCCGCCGGCTATTTGAGTTTCTCCCAATCCCAGAGGAGGGTTGTGGTATCGTTACTTCCGCTTGCGAATGTTTTTCCATCTGGAGAAAGGGCTAAGGCATTAACGTTCTCAACAGCGTCGAGTGTGCCAATTAGATCCCCAGTGAGAACATCCCAAAAATAAAAAGACTTGATCTTGATTTTCGTTTTAAGTATAATATATTAAAAAGGTCATCAAAATTCTATCATTTTCTGTTCGGTGTAGTTTGCAACGCCGGGGTCCCCACCCGTTACTGGAAAGGGGTAAGCTTGTTATAGAAAATTTGAAGGGAACAATTATGCAAAGAAGACGCTCCAGATCGCAATATTGTAAAGGTGAATTGATTGAACGCGAGGACTTTTCTGAAGATTTAGCCGCGTTCAAATTCCGTGTTGATAAGCAGCTGCCGTTCATACCCGGGCAATACGCCACTATCGGTTTTGAGGTTGATGAAAAGATTGTCCAACGTCCGTATTCGATAGTTTCCTCACCACACGAACCGTTTATGGAGGTTTTCGTGGAATTGGTACCGGAGGGTGTGACGACCCCGCTGTTTTGGGAATTGAAACTGGGCGACAGCGTGTTTTTCCGGGAACGTCTCGTCGGAAGATTTGTCTTGGACACGGAGAACGGGATGACACGCCACGTGATGGCAGGGACTGTCACGGGTGCTGCGCCGTATATTAGTATTGCGCGGACACAAAAAATTGAACAGGAACAAGGCAAGGCGAGTCCACATCAGATCGTAGCGATCGTCGGTGCGAGTCGTTCATGGGAGCTTGGGTATTACATGGATGAGCTCAATGAACTCGCGGCACAAGAAGAGTGGTTCACATTCGTCCCGACGGTAAGTCGTCCGTGGGAGGATCCGGAGTGGCAAGGTGAGAGCGGACGTGCCGAAGATGTGGTTCGGAAGTACGGCGATCAACTCGGTTTCGATCATACGAATGCGGTCGCCTATGCGTGCGGACATCCACAGATGATCGAGAATGCGAAGGCGATCTGGGCGCGCGCGCGTTTCCCTGAAGAACGGATTAAAGAGGAAAAATTCTTCGTGATTAAGGAGTAGTGAATAGGAATCCACACGAATAGCAGGTTTACTTGAACAGCGGCATCGCGCGGATGTTATGAGATTCGCGCAATGCCGCTGTTTCGCGTGGTGAGTATCACTCTACTCTGCGGAGCAATTCCTTGAGATAATTTGATGGAACTGCGAAATTGAGGTTCTGGGCATCTAAATCTCGATGTACAGAAACTGACACACCTATTACCTTACCCTTTTCGTTTAGGACAGGACCGCCGCTGTTTCCGGGAGAAATTGGTGCGTCAATCTGGATACGTTCGCCTCTATCACCAAAATCTCGTATACTACTGATAATGCCCCTTGAAACTGTCCCTTGCAAACCTTTGGGATTACCGATGGTGTAGATAGTTTCACCTATGTGAACGTCATCGCTATTGCCGAGGTCCAGGACTGGATGCTCAGTACTGGAAATCTTGATGATGGCGAGATCGTGTTTTTCATTTATCGCTGTGACTTCCTCAACGGTGTATGTTGTATCATTTGCAACGGATTTCACATAAGCCGCCTCTGCACCTTTAATAACGTGGTAGTTAGTCGCAACATAACCCGGGTGGACGAAGAATCCGCTCCCTTGTGAGTCTTGTCCTTCTCCTGTCCCTATTTTCAAATGAACGGTGGAATTAAGCGCACTTTGAATGAGTGGTGTTGCCTTATGCTTTTTTAGTCTATGAATTTCTTCTGTTTGAGATGGTTGACCCCACACATTCCAGAGTAGGATGGTGCCGTCTTCACTACCACTGACGAGTGTGGTGTCGTCTTTGGAAAAAACGAGAGCAGTTATCTTACGGGTGTGACGAGTGGTGATTTCTCTCCGATGTTTTTCAACAGCATCAAATAACCAAATTGTTCCTATCTCATTCCCGATTGCGAGAAAGCGAGCATTACGAGAAAATGCTAAGGCGGTGATAGGATTAGAATCAGGTTCAGCAACGCGATCTTCTTCCCCGCTCAGTGCATTCCACTGACGCACGCTTCCGTTTTCTTCACCACTGAAAAGAACAGTACCGTCGTGGACGAATGTCAACGCGGTAACAGTACTCTGGGAACCTCTGAGTGTTTTGAGTCCTCGTCGAGTATCAATATTTATTAGGTAAATTCTCCCGTCCTTGCCACCACTAGCGAGTGTGGTGTCAGCGGGTGAGAATGCAAGCGCAGTAATGCCATGTGTATTTCCTGATAGTGTAGAGATTAAACTTTCTGTATCTAAGCTTTTGCTATTCATAAGAACCTTGGGAACATCAGATAAGAAAATCGTGTCATCTTCGTCCCCACCACTGGCAAGTATTTTGCCATTTTTAGAAAAAGCAACTGCTTGCGTTAAGCCTGTGTGTTCTCGGAGTATAGAAAGTTCGCTGCTTGTGCCCGCGTCCCACAGTCGGAGTTTGCCATCTAATCCAGTACCGCATGCGCGAACACGGTTATCCTCTGTGTACACCAAAGCCTTGACTCCACCGGTATGTCCTGGTATCTCAATTCTCGCCCTTGCACCAACTCTATCCCATAACACTATTGTACCATCTGCACTACCACTGGCAAGAGTGTTCCCATCTGGGGAGAAATCCACATCTGACACTAAATCTTTATGTCCTGTCAGGGAAGAATTACGTTCTGCTGTGCTCGTGTCCCATAGTTGGATCAATTTGTCCGCGCTGCCTGTGGCAAAGGAACTTCCATTGGGAGAGAATTTCACTGCGTATACCGGCATATTATGTTGTGCTGGTGCATGAAGTTCTCCTCCAGCAGCAACAAGACTCCACAGCCGGACGGAACCGTCTAGGCTAGCACTTGCAAGACTGGTTCTGTCAGGTGAAAAATCTACTGCCCAAACCGAGTCTTTATGTTCTTTAAACTCGTAGATTTGGTCCCCTGTACCAGCATCCCAGACTTGAATGGTACCATCTCCACTTCCACCAGCCAATAGTCGATTGTCTGGTGAGAACGCCACGGTATACACAGAATCCCTATATGGTAGAATTGAAATCAGTTTTTCGTCGTGGACATTCCAGATTCGGATAGTGTTGTCTGCACTTCCACTGGCAAGCAGACTGCCATCCGGGGAGAATGCGATATCATAGACAGCCCCTGTGTGTCCTTCAAAAATAGATAGAGGTTCTGGGGAAGTAGAAGTAGGCATTGAATTGCGATAGTCGCTGCTGACATCCCACAATCTAATCTTCCTGTCCCAGTGTGCCACTGCAAGGATAATTCCACCTGGGGAATACGAAATAGCATTGGCTCCACCCATAGATTCAGGGAATAACTTTAGTTTTGCCTCGTCAGTATAGACATCCGTTATCAAATCAACTTCTTTGCCAGTGCGAATATCATAAATCCAAACGCCAATGGTTGTTGCGACAGCTAACCGATCTCCGTGAGGTGAAAATTTTATGTCATTTATCCAGCCTTTGCCGAGACGCGCTTTTGCCCCTGGTGGTAAATGCCACTTTGTATAGTCTTGCGCGAAAATATCCGATAGTAAGAGGGTAGTGTTTAATACTACGGCAACGAGTAGAACGTATTTCTTTTTCATATAGCACGGTTCCTTCTAAGTAGTTGTTTTGTAAAAATGTGGATTCGCGTATACTACATTTTGACACCCAATTAATTTTATGTCAAACTCTTTAGTCTGCAATAGAATCTAAAAGATCTTGTGCTGGTTCATAATTTGGATTAATGTTTAACGCTGCGTTCGCTGCATTTCTCGCGGCTTCAAATCTACCAAGTCTTAAATAAGCGATGCCGAGGTTAAAATACGCCTCTATGAAATCTGGGTCAATACGGGTTGCCTCTTGAAGGGGTGGTATCGCCTGTTCATATGATCCCTGCTCAATATAAGCAACTGCCAAGTTGCAGTGTGCTTCTTTAAATTGCGAATCAAGTTCTATCGCATTTTGGAATTGGATGATCGCCTGGGCATATTGATTCTGGTTGAGGTAAGTAAGTCCTTGTCCATAATGTTTTTCTTTCGTTTTTTCTCTATCTGCATTAGTTTGCCTAAAGGTCTTATGATTCTCTTCTCTATCGTTTTTAGAGGAGTTCGTTTCTTTGTCTGTGGTCTTAGAATCATGTTCTGATTGAGAATCATCTTCCGTTTGATCTTGCTTTTTTATCTTTATTAGTGCCCTGTTTTTGAACGGCTCCATACGACCAAGGAGTCGCTGATCGGAGGCATTGTCGCTGTCGGTATATTTCATGTTAGCTTCTTCAACTGTTTTGATTACTGATTCCCACTCAGATGCATATCCGGGTGTTTGTGCCCAGTCTATATACACCAGAGTTAAGTGGTAATAGGCTTCAATTGTATGTGAACTGTCAGCATAATGGTTGATGAGTCTTCTGAAAGCATTAACTGATTTACTAAAAAATGTTACATCAGTCAAGGCTGCGTGGTGGTAACATCTACCAGCCCAATAGAGTGCGTACACTACATCTTCAACAGATGGATTCGTGTTAGCGGAATATACATACTGCTGAGCGGCTTCGGCATAAAGTCTTTGTGCTCGAAGAAGATTGGCTTTAACAAGTGCCTTATCTTCTCTAGGTGTTAGGGCTTCAATCTTAGAATCGTCACTTATATACTGTGGTATAAAATAAGTACTTTGATATTTCTCGTAAATTTCTTTTTTTTCTTCTTCAGTATCTTCTTCTACCAAGCGGTCCAAGGCTTTCTCATAACTGTTTCGAGCATTCTTGCTATCCCGCATCTTGAAATAGAGATCGCCCATATCAACATAAGCTTTGGTAGCATACTGGCTGTCCGGATATTGTGTGACAAAATCTATATATCGTTGGAGTGCTGCATTAACGTTCCCCTGCTGTTTTAAGGCACGAGCATTGTTGTACATTGTTTCGGCTTGTAGTTCCGCATCAAGCTTAAAGGGGTCGTGATCATCGTCATCAGACTCTTCAGAAGATTTTCTTCTTTCAGACAACAGATCAATTTTTATAATACGCTGTTCAACATCCATCTTAAATTCAGAATGTGGAAATTCAGCAAGGAATCTCTGAAAAGTCTCTCGTGCTGTGTCGTAGTCTTGCTGTTGATAGTTAATCTCCGCAATAGTATAAAGTGCTTTCTCCACCCAGCGACTATTTGGAAATTTTTCTATGAGCAGCAGGAATTTAGACTTCGCTTGATCAATATCTCCGGTTTTGTAGAGGGTTTCTGCCCAGAGATAAGTGAGTTCTTCCTGATGTTTAGGGACTTGTGCTTTCAGCACGACTTTTCTGATGTGTGTAAGTGCGTTATGATAGTGTCCAATATCACTGCTATCTTCAGCGAGTTCGTAGTAGCATCGCGCGATTTTAAGATTAGCGAGGGTGGTAAAATCCTTGTCAATCCGCTCTGTTTTCGCACCGAACTTTTTTGATTCCTTTAGTGCCTCTTTATATTTTGCGATTGCCGCTTCATAATCCAAGCGTTCGTACAACGCTTCGGCGGCTTCAAAAAGCCTTTCTACCTTTTGGGCACTCCCTAATACAAGGGGTGATAGGAGGGCGAGTACCAAGGCAACTCCACCGATGATACCCCAAATTTTAGCGTTCATTATCGTCTCCTTGGCGGTATTGGGTCTGGTGTTGCCGGTATAATCTTGAAAGAGAAGTTTTTGGTCGCGAGGAGTGTTCTATTCTCACCGAACAGTTGGATTTCCAAGGCCTGGTTGCGTCCTTGCACTTTCTTATTAGCTGTAATAGGGATCCTAATAGTTTCTATACTATTTTTCTTTAATTCTGGAATCAGTGTGGGTTTTCTAAAACGCAATCCTGCTATAGATGGTGGCTCAAACCTAAGTTCGACATTGCGAGCTGTACCTCCCTTATTGCTGATAGTTAACCTGAGACAAACCTTCTCGCCAGCATCAAGGAAACCGTTCCCTGAAGGTTCCTCTAAAGAGACTGCGATCGAAAGATCAGGATCTGGTGGAGGGACCGGTGGCTTATGGTTGAATACAAGAAAAGCAACTACTGCAATAACACCTAAGACAACGGCGTAGGACAGTCTTTTTTTCCAAAGTCTCCGTCTGCGCAGACTTCTTTCGACAACCTTTATCGCTATAAGAAGTTCGTGTACGAGTTGACGGTCGGCTTTGAGTCTTGATGCCTCTTCCGCTGCCGTTTTAGCGTCATCGAGTGCTCCCATTTCCAGATAAGCCACACCTAAGCCATAGTGTGCATCTGCAAAATCCGGATCTGCCTTTATCGCTCTTTTGAATGCGGCGGTGGCTTCGTTATATTGCTTATTGTTGAGGAACGCTTCTCCACGTTCGTGGTGCTTTGTTACATCCGCTACGTTTGAGGAAGTGCCAATTGGTTGCGGAGATTGGGTTGACCGTACCCGTCTAATATCGTCCAAAAGTTGGCGCGCAGGTTGGGAGTTAGCGTCAATCTTTAACGCCGCATTCGCTGCGTTTTCGGCATCATCAAGTCGTCCCATTTCAAGGTAGACTTCGCCTAAACTCGCGTGTGCCGCTGTAAAATCAGGATCTAGATCTATCACCTTTTGGAACTCCGTAATCGCCTCTGTATACATTTTCGAGTCCTTGTAAGCGATACCGAGTTCATAATGTGTTTCCTGTCTCGGTTTCACAGCTGGCTGTTGCTTTACAGGTTGCGCTGGTTCTGAAGGCGTGGCAGATTGTGTCTCAGAGGGGGTAAAGCTCGGATCAATCGCTTCCAAAAGCGAACGTGCGGGTTGATAGTTTGGGTCCAGTTCTAACGCATCTCTCGCGGCATCTCTCGCCTTTCCGAGTTCCTGTTGTCCGAGGTAGGCAAGGGCAAGGGCGTGATATGCGGCTTTATAGTTACGATCCAGAGTTGTCGTCTTCTGAAGGGCATCTACAGCACGGCGGTAGGTTTCCATCTTCAGGTAGGTTAACCCCAAATTGTAGTGTGCAGTAGTGAAATCGGAATCGAGGGCTATAGCATTCTGAAAGGCTGTAACGGCTTCACTATAACGTTCATCGTTGAGGTAGGTGATACCTCTGTTGTAGTGCGCCTGTTTTATCGAGTTCGCGAGTTCATGCGCGCGTTGATAATTGGGGTCGAGCCTTAATGTCTCTGTAACGGCATGTGTCGCCGCCTCCAAATTGCCTAATTCCCGATGTGAGCGCGCAAGGTGATAGTGTGCGCGTTTGAGATTCGGAGCGATGGCTATCGCACGTTCAAGGTGCGGTATCGCTTGGTCATAGTGCCCCTGTTCGACGTAAGCATAGCCGAGGTTGTAGTGCGCATCGACGAGATCGGCATCTAAGGCTATCGCGTTTTGTAATGCATCGATTGCCTTCGGATATGTCTTCAGTCCAATGTAAGCGGCACCGAGATGTGCATAGATATGCTTATTTTCAATGTCGGAAACCTGTGAACTACGTCCCAAGTCTTCGACAAGGGTTAGTGCTTTCTGGAATATGGAAACGGCTTCTGTATAACGTTCGGCGTTGAGATACTCTTTGCCCCTGTCGTAGTATGCGTGTGTTATGGTGTCACACAGCAGCAGCGCGGGTTGGTGGGTGGCATCGAGTTTTAACGCCGCTGTGACCGAGGTGCTTGCTTTCTCTAATTCGTCCTGTTCGAGATACGCTCGGCAGAGCGCGCAGTGTGCCCCAATGAAATCCGCATCCAACTTTATGGCTGCTTCAAACTCAGGGACTGCTCTGTTGTATTGCCCCGCCTCCAGATAAGCGATACCGAGGTTATAGTGTGCCTCTTTTATAGCGTTCATTTGCTTGGGAAAGAAAAAGGTTACTTTAGGGTTAGTTTTGGTGGTATTTTACCAAATCTGCTTTAATTTTGCAAACAAAAATCTTGAGTACAGTTCAATTCTGGGGTATAATGGCGTTGCGATTTATGGGTAAAACGACACACACCTTGACTGGGGCTCTCTATGCAGCAACACTCGCCTGCCCTCTCTACGTCTCCTTCTCGTCGGAAAATCCGTTGGCGGATTATTTGGCTGGGGCTCGCGCTGATTCCCTTCAATAACTATTGGGTCTTCGCATCGCTGCGTTGGGACCAAGGGTTCCCGACGACGATGTCCCTCTTTTTCAATACCATCTTCGCACTCGTCATCCTGATAGCTCTCAATACGATCCTTCATCGGTTCGCACCACGCGCCGCACTCACCCAAGGCGAATTGCTGACGCTCTACGCAATGCTTTCTGTAGCATCCGCTATCTGTGGACATGACCTGTTTGAGGTGATTATCACGAATATCGCTACGGTCGGTTGGTTGGCGACAGAGGAGAATGAGTGGGGCACGCTTTTCCACCGCTATCTTCCAGACTGGCTCGCCTTGACGGATAAGAACCATTTGACTGTCTATTTTACAGGGGAGTCCAGCCTCTATCTGCGTCCGCACCTTGAGTTGTGGTGGCGACCTGTGCTTGCGTGGAGCGGGTTTATCATCGTTCTGCTGTTCACGACGTTTTGCATCAACGTTATGCTAAGAAGGCAGTGGATTGAAGTTGAACGGCTCAGCTATCCGATTATTGAGTTGCCGTATCAGATGACAACGGTGCGTTTCTTCCGCTCAAAACCGTTGTGGGTCGGCATCATCCTCGCGGGTGGGATAGATGTGGTTAACGGACTGCATTTTCTATTCCCAAACTTTCCGGGACTCGGTGGTGAGTTCTATGATCTGCGTCCACTGTTTACGACGAAACCGTGGAATGCGATTGGCTGGACGCCAATCGTTTTCTTTCCCTTCGTTGTCGGGATGGCGTATTTTATCCCGTTGGACCTTTCGTTTACGTTCTGGTTTTTCTATATCTTCTGGAAGTTTGAAATGATCTTCGGGAGTATCGCTGGATTGCAGCGGATTCCGGGGTTCCCGTTCATCTTTGACCAATCCTTCGGGGTTTGTGTCGGTGTCTTGGGCATGGCGTTGTGGAGTGCACGGGACCATTTGCGGAATGTCCTTAGGCAGGCATGGCATGGAAACAGAAAAACGGACTCCAACGAACCGATGGCCTATCGCACTGCGGTGTTAGGGTTAATCTGTGGGTTTCTGCTCCTCACCGGTTTTTGGTGGGTTGCGGGGATGTCTTTCTGGGTTGCGGTGCTCGTCTTTGCTATCCATCTAACGACGGTGACCGTGATTACGCGTGTCCGTGCCGAGCTGGGTCCGCCGATTCACGATTTACGCTCTATGGGACCCGATGTCTTACTCCCTAAAATGTTTGGGATGCGACGGCTCGGCGGACAGAATCTGGCACTGTTTTCGCTGATATTCTGCTTCAACCGTGCGTATCGGGGCAATACGATGCCGCATCAGTTAGAGGGCTTAAAATTGGCGGAACGGTCGCGTAATTCTACACGGCGGATTGCCGTCGCGATGCTCCTCGCGATGGTACTAAGTCCTTTCGCAGCGTTTTGGGGCGCGCTGCATCTCGGTTATGAAAGTGGTGCGATAGAGGTCTGGTCGGGTTCTGTGTTCAACCGCACCCAGAATTGGCTGACGAACCCGATGCCTGTGAACATTCCGTCGTTGATTGCGATGGTTTGTGGGCTTCTGTTCGCGTTCGGTCTTACTTTGGTTCGGCTCCGCTTTTTCTGGTGGCCCCTGTATCCGATTGGATATGCCATCTCCGGGACGTGGGCGGTGAACTTTTTCTGGTTTTCGGTTTTCATCAGTTATTTCATCAAGTTAGCGATTCTGCGTTTCGGTGGTGTGCGGACGTTTCGGCGGGTCGCACCGTTCTTTTTAGGGCTGATTTTGGGTGAATTCTTGGTAGGGAGTGTCTGGGGACTTCTCGGCATTTTCATGGAGAAGCCAATGTATCGCTTTATCTGGTGAAAAAACTGCATCCACCGATTTTCACTTGACAAAGAGTCGTGGATTCCCTTAGAATATAGTAAGATTTCTACCTATCAGGTGTGCCGCGATATTTCGTAGATTGAAGGTTTTCGAGACTTAACTATGGGACAGATACAACAGCTTCGTCGAATTACAATATGGGGTGTCGGTTTAATCGGAGGGTCGCTTGGACTCGCCCTGAAAAAGAATGGATTTCAAGGTCAACGTGTCGGATTGGGACGCAACATCGGCAGGCTTGAAAAAGCACTCCAATACGATGCGGTTGATGCGGTTACGACAGAGGTGGCGGAAGGGCTGCGCGGAAGCGACCTTGTCGTCCTGTGCACCCCTGTTGAGCTGGTCCCAGTGTTAGTCGAGTGTATCGTTGAAGTTGTTGATGGGCAGCAGCAACGCATGGTGTTGACGGACGTGGGCAGTACGAAATCGGTGTTAGTGCAGACGGTCGAGGCACAGCTGAGGGAACAGGAGTCGGATGTCCTTTCGTTTGTAGGTGCACATCCGATGGCAGGCTCCCACGAAACCGGAGTCAGCGCAGCGCGGGCGACACTTTTTGAAAACGCCACCTGTATTTTGACACCCACAGAAAACACTGATTCGGATTCCCTACAACGGGTTAAAAATCTGTGGGAATTTGTCGGAGCAGTCCCACATCTCCTCTCTCCTGAAATCCACGATCTGCTCATCGGTGCCGCAAGCCATCTACCGCATCTCATTGCCAGTTTGCTTGCCAATACTGTTGCGAATGTGGAAATCGAGCATCATAAAGCATTGGACTTTACGGCGACCGGCTTTCGGGATTCTACCCGTATCGCGGCGGGTTCACCAGACCTGTGGGCCGGCATTTTCACCCAGAACAGAGATGTCCTTTTATCACTCATTGATGACATCGTTGACAACTTAGCTGAATTCAAGACCATGCTTCAGACCGATAACCTTGTCGAGATTGAACGTGTACTTCTGGAGGCACAAGTTATCGTCGAAAAGCGCAGAAAAGTATTAGGAGGCGCATGAAAGAAACTGGATCTCAGGTGACGATTGCGATGGATGGACCCGCCGGGTCTGGGAAAAGCACGGTGGCTCGACGGGTCGCAGAAAAACTCGGACTGCTTTATCTCGATTCCGGGGCAATGTACCGAGCAGTGACACTGTTGGCGATAGAGGAAGGACTTGCGGCGGATAGCCCGAAACTCATCGACCGCGTGAAAGCGTGTCATATCGAATTCACGGATAACGGTAGAACGATTCTGCTCAATGCCGAAGATGTGTCCAAACAGATCCGAACGCCAGCAGTCAACAGATTGGTCGCAGATGTCGCGAAAATCCCAGAGATTCGTCGTGAAATTGTGAACCATCAACAGCGGATCGGTGCCGAAGGAAGCATCATCGCTGAAGGTAGAGATTTGACGACCATCGTTTTTCCGAACGCCGATTTTAAGTTCTATCTTGACGCTTCTATGACGGAGCGTGCAAAACGTAAACTTGCCGACCTCCAAGCACAAAACGAAGAGGCAACGTTAGCAGCGGTTGAAGCAGAGATTCGCGAGCGCGATGAAAAAGATATAACGCGAGAACACAGTCCGCTGCGTGCTGCTGACGATGCGATTGTTATTGATACGACCGATAAAACGATTGAAGAAGTGGTTGATTTGATTGTCGCACAGGTGTGGGCAAACGAGCAGTAATTGTAGGAGGGGTTTGTAACCCCGATATTTGTAGGAGGGGTTTGCAACCCCGGTATTTTTTATGTGGTATACCAATAATCAGTTTTGGACATCCCGTGCGGTCTATCGATGGGGTCATCGACTTACAAGCCTTTTCTGTAAAACAATGGGACATCTCGAAGCGCAAGGCGTTCACCATATTCCGAGAGAGGGCGGGGTGCTGCTCGTCTCAAATCACGTCAGCTTTCTTGACCCAGTTGTCGTTGGTTCTGCCGCCAACCGCGAGATTCATTATATGGCGCGAAGTAATGCATTCGACATTCCCGGCTTAGGGAAACTCATCTCAGCCTATAATGCCTACCCTGTAAATAGAGATGCCCCTGACTTAGGGGCGTTGCGGCGGACTATTTCGCTTTTGCAAACTGGTAACGCTGTGCTGATATTTCCCGAAGGCACTCGTAGTGTCGATGGCACATTAGGTAAAGCGCGTGACGGTGCCTGTTTTATTGCACACCGAGCAGGTGTACCCACTATTCCTGTTTTCCACAGGGGTGCGGAACGGATGTTGCCGCGCAATAGTAAACGGCTGCGCCGGTCAAAGTTAACTGTCGTCTTTGGTGCCCCTCTTGAACTCACTACCGAAGAATTTGAAACGAGGCGCGAGATGTACCAACAGATGGGCAATCAGATGATGGAGGCAATCGCTGATTTGCGGGATAATGTGTTTAGTGAGTCGGATTTGCCAGAATGAGTAGAACATCACCCTCTTGGACCTGATAGGTTTTGCCCTCGGCTCTCAGCAAACCTTTACTACGCGCCTGCGGATAGCTGCCACACGCTACTAAGTCAGCCCAATTAATTGTTTCGGAACGGATGAAACCTTTTGCGAAATCGGTGTGTACACGTCCCGCTGCCTCGACAGCAGTTTGCCCCTCACGCAGTGTCCACGCTCGCGTCTCGATTGGACCCGTTGTAAAGAACGTTAGCAGCCCTAATAACCGATACGAAGTCTGGATGAACCGCTCTAAAGCAGATTCGTGCAATCCCATTTCCTCCATGAAAATCTCGGTATCCGTTTCATCAAGTTGGGACAGCTCCATTTCTAATTGTGCGGCGAGAACTATGACTGCCGTTTGCGGTTCCGTTTCATGTTTAGTGAAGCGTTCGAGAATTTCATCAGCCGCGTCCAGTTGTGTTTCACCGATGTTGCAGACTAACAGCAACGGTTTCTGTGTCAAAAACCCGTAACCGCGTATCAACTTCTCTTCATTGGCAGAGAGGTCAAGGATTCGGATCGGTTTTCCAGCCTCAAGGGTTTTCTGACACGCCTCTAAAAGTTTAATTTCACTTTGCTGTTCCGGAAGTTTCTGATTTTGAAATTGCTTACGGAGTCGGGTAAGTCTACCTTCAACGATCTGCAGATCTGCCAATGCGAACTCAAGGGCAACACTTTCAATATCGCGTTCTGCGTCAACACTTCCGTCAACGTGTGGAACCGTTTCGTCTTCAAAAAGCCTAACGACATGTGCAAGGGCATCAACTGTGCGGAGTTCTGCGATCATCCCGGAATCTAACGCTGCTTGTTCCATGTCCGATTTCGTTACCCCAGCAACGTCTACATAGTCAATTGTAGCGGGCGTTGTTTTTTTTGATTCGGATATCTTTGCTATCTGTTCCAAGCGTTCGTCTGGGATGTTGGCAGTACTCAGGTTTATCTGCCCGCGACTGGTGTAGCCCCCAATTTCTGCATTAGATTGGGCTAAGGTATTAAACACCGTCGTTTTTCCGACCTGTGGTCTGCCTACAATGCCTATCTTCATTTTTTTACCCTATATGTTTCGCAGGTAAGGTTCTAACCTTGCCGGTGCTACAGAAAAATCTATTGACAACATCCGTCTTAAGTATTAAGATGAGGGTTAAACATAGAATTCAACCCAGAGGTGAATCGAACATGGCGGCTGAGAAAGGAACGTGGAGACAGCACATCGCCAAAGGTTTGACTGTTCTCTTAATCCTTGCGGTGTGCCTTGCAGTTTTGCAATGGTTTATCATCAAAGAATTATTTAGTTTCGGCGCGGATATGGTAAAGGACGCACTGATTCGACAAGCCCCTGAAGGGGTAGATCGGTATCACATTGAAGCGACGTTTGATCGGGTCAAAACAGCTGGGATGCAACTGCCATTTAGTTTCCTTACGGGGAAAATCAGTCTCCGCAAAATCAGAGCCGTTGGTAGATATGCGATAGAAGCAAACGCTGATGAATCTTGGGATGCCGATGAGATTAATACACTCCTTCGGATGATGAACGCTTCTGTTGGAGTTAAAGGAGGAACCGAGTAACTTGCACTATCGGTTTGCAAGCGACACCTAAACGATGCGGACACAGCTAACTCCCCCTTATGAGAAATTCGCCTACGCCTATGATAGGATGATGACAAACGTCAACTACACGCGTTGGACCCATTACATTGAGTCGCTTTTCGACAAATATGATTGCAAACCACGCACGGTTCTTGACTTAGCATGTGGCACCTGTGCTTTGACGATAGAACTCGCATTGAAAGGCTATGAGATGACTGGAGTCGACCGGGCAGTTGGTATGCTGGACCTTGCGAAGGAAAAAGCCGCTGCGCACGATGTAAACATTGAACTCCATTACGGTGACATGCGCGAGTTCCAACTCAACCAACGCTTTGACGCGGTCCTCTGCACCTACGATAGCATTAATTATGCTTACGATGAAACCGAATTAAGCAACGTTTTTCAGTGTGTCACCGAGCATCTCGAACCCGACGGCTTATTTATCTTTGATGTGACGACGGAACGGAACATCGTTGAGCATTTTCACAACAAAACGTTCGCGTCAAATCATGATGATTATACCTATATTTGGAAAAACAATTACCTCCACCACTCCAAGATGTGTCGAACGATCCTAACCTTTTTTATCCGAGAGGGCGATCTGTTTCGCCGTTATGAAGAGATTCACCAGCAACGAATCTTTGAAGTCAGTACCGTCAATGATCTGCTCAAGAGCACTGGCTACAAGCCATTGAGTGCTTACGACATGTACACCTTCAATCGTTGGAACCGCTATTCAGATCGGATTAATTTTACAGCACGTTTGCTCTGAAGATTGGAGGCATCCAAATACTTCGTGTTGGTATTTTTTCAGGATGCGCGCTTGGATGAAGTTTCAATAAATATTTCGGGAATTCTCTAAAGGACAGTTGTCAACCCAGAAGGTTCTATAATCCTGTAAAGATCGAAGAAGCCTGTCCCCCTGATAAGGGGCGGGGAATGCCATACGGCATTCATACCGTTGATTCTTGAGGGGGGTTATCCCGATTCAGACAATTACCATCCCATATTACCGAATTAAATTCTGAATCTTCATGAAAGCGCGTCTACTTGTGAATGATTACAATCCTTCTGCAACAAGGTCGCCAACTTCTTCAGTGGTGTAGCCCATTCGGCCGGCACCCAAATCTTTAATTTTTCCGCTTGCAAGCAGGTTACTGATAGAGTTTTCTACTTTTGCCGCCGCTTTTTCGTGTCCAAGATGGTCGAGCATCATTCCAGCTGCGCCTATCGCCGCGATGGGGTTAATCTGATTTTTGCCCGTGTAACGCGGCGCGGAACCGTGAATCGGTTCAAACATGGCGACGCTTTCTGGGTTCAGATTGCCAGATGCGGCGACACCCATGCCTCCCTGAATCATCGCACCGAGGTCGGTGATAATGTCTCCAAACATATTACATGTCACAATGACATCGAACCACTCTGGATTTTTCACCATCCACATTGTCGTCGCATCGACAAAGGCATATTCCTTCTTGATATCAGGATAGTCTTCGCCTACCTCGTCAAAGACACGTCGCCACAGATCATGTGCGTAGGTAAGGACGTTTGCCTTGTCACAGAGGGTCAGAGTGTTTTCCCTGTTGCGCTTTTTGGTGAGTTCGTACGCATAGCGCACGCAGCGTTCTACGCCTTTGTAGGTGTTAATCATTTCCTGAATTGCAACTTCATCACGCGTGCCACGTTTTAGGAAACCACCGATGCCGGCGTATAAGCCTTCGGTGTTCTCACGAACGATGATGAAATCAATTTCTTCAGGTCCCTTGTCTTTCACGGGTGTCGGGACACCGGGGTAAAGTTTGACGGGACGGAGGTTAATGTAGAGATCGAGTTCAAACCGGACCTTGAGCAGGATGCCTTTCTCTAAAATACCGGGTTTGACATCGGGGTGCCCTATTGCGCCGAGGTAGATAGCGTCTAAACCTCGGAGTTCCTCTAAAACTGAATCCGGTAACACTTCGCCGGTTGCGAGATACCGGTCACCGCCGACATCGTATTCGACTGTCTCGTATTGAATTCCTGCTTGTTCGGCTGCTGCCCCGAAGACCTTCATTGCTTCGCGCGTCACTTCGGGGCCGATTCCATCGCCAGGGATGAGACCGATTTTGTACATAGATTTTCTCCAAGATGTTATAGTTTGCAAGCCAAGACTCGCTTTAGAAAAGTGGGCTCTTTATATTTTACCACATCTGGGACGATATTGCAAATTGGGGTTTTTTGGGGTGTGTAAAGTTTTTGGCGGCGTATTGATTTTTTCAAAAAGGACAGGTTTATTTACATAGCACTCCGCTGGAGTGCGTAAAGGGTCCATCCATTTTCTATAGACATATCACGCCTCTGGCGTGAGGACAGCCCCTGACTTATGAGGGGTCCGTCTCTTTGCTCCAGCGGAGCAAGATGTCTATAGAAAAATGAACCGACCGCAACCGCACTCCAGCGGAGTGCTATGTGTCAAGCCAAGCATGCGACATTAGAAAAGAAGGAACAGATGTGTGTCAAAAACGGATACTCCACATGCTGAAGAAACACCCAAGCAAAAACCCCTTACAGGGCTGAGTGTCTAGGAGGAAGCCTGTCTCTATAAACATAGTGAAGAAATACCCAAGCAAATAAACCTTACAGGACTGAAATCCAAGCGGAAAACTGAATATCTTTGTAGGAACGGTTTGGCCCCTCCATTTATCCCTTTGACAAAATATTTACACACCCGGTTTTTTGTCGGATATGGCAGATTGGCGGGCTTTGTAAGCTTTTGACAACTGCGCGGTATATTGAGAAATGAGAGAATTTGGTGTTTCCGCAAAAAGTTGGGATATGGTATAATGGTTATCTACGTTACAGCGTATGTTGAGGCACCGGAGGAAGACGTTGATTAGCGAAGCGCGCCTGGAGACAATTCTCAATCAATTTCAAAACCAGCGTATTCTCGTTGTTGGCGATTTTTACCTTGATGCCTACTGGTATATAGATAAGACCCGTTCAACGCTATCGTTGGAAACACCGTGGCATACGAATCCGGTTGTTGAACAACGCTATAGCCCTGGCGCGGCTGGGACTGTCACAAATAATCTGAAAGCGTTAGGCGTAGGCGCGGTCTATACGTTAGGCGTTATTGGTGAAGACGGGTTCGGTGGGACGCTGCTGGATTGTCTACAGACGAACGGGTGCCTGACGGATTTTATGATACAGGTACCGGAATGGGTAACGCCTACCTATCTTAAACCTATTCATCGTGGCTATGAGGGCGTGGAGACGGAGGGACCGCGGTTCGATATTGAGAATCAATCGCCGATGGATGAGGCGGTTGAAACTGCTGTGATTGATACCCTGCGAGAGTGTATACCGCTCGTTGATGGTGTAATTGTCGGCGATCAGATGCCGATTGAGAACTTAGGCGTTGTCACCAACCGAGTGAGAGAAGAATTATGCGAGTTGGGATTGGCGTTTCCTGATAAAATCTTTTTCGCGGACTCCCGCACGCGGATTGGCAAGTACCGAAACGTTATCATTAAACCGAACCGATTTGAAGCGAAACGTGCTGTTCAGCCAGAGTGGAATGGACAAGAGGTTGGCATTGAAGAAGCAAGGCGGTACGCGGTTGCACTCGCAGAACAAACCCAAAGGACGGTCTATATCACCCTCGGCGAAAACGGTGTTCTCGTCTATAGTGAGGGTGAGTTTACACGCATCCCCGGTATCTCGATTAATGATGAGATTGATCCTGTTGGAGCGGGGGACAGTGTTTCGGCGGGACTTGTTGCAACGCTCTGTAGCCTACACACTTCACAAGCGGAAGCATCTGTTGAGGCGGCTTATGTTGGCAATTTGGTGGCTTCAATTACTGTCACCAAAATCGGCACGACTGGTACAGCATCACCCGCGGAAATCCTACAACGGCATCGGGACTACGTGAATCTATGAACGTTTTTGACGCAATAACACAGCGACGTAGCCATCGCGGTACGTTTCAAAACCGCGCAATTGATACAACAGACCTTGAAAAACTTATTGAGGCTGCGCGATGGACTCCATCACCGTTCAATGTCCAACCTTGGGAGCTTGTACTCATTCAGGAAGCAGAAGGTAAGGCAGCACTCGCTGAGGTAACAGAGCGCGCTATCGTTGAACAATTCAAAGATGCCAAGTTTCTTGATGACAACAGCCGTTGGATGCGTCTCACGGAGAAGGACCTGAAGGCGTTAGGTGATGGCGTGCTACTTGCTGACCACGTTACGCTGCCGAAATTGCTTCAGGACGCGCCGGACAAGTTATTGGAAGGGATGTTGAAAAACGCGAAGGCGTTCACACTATTGGGACATTTAGGGGCAGGGAAGATACCCGCTAAAGAGATCGCGGCACAGGTTCGCGAAGCACCGCTACTCATGCTGATTACGATGAATTGCAAGAGATACCCGCCTGGGGACGGAGGAACGCGGTGGATGTGGTTGAGCATGGGGATGTTAATTCAGAATGTGCTTCTCGCTGCAACTGCTTTGGACATCGGTGTACAGTTTGTCAGTGCCCCTTTGGAGTGCTCCATGGATCGTGAACGGGTGCGACAACTTTTCAATATTCCTACTTCTCATGAAGTGATCACGCTGCTCAGGATGGGATATATTGAAGAGAGGAGTGGGGACTCCGTCCGGTTACAGCCATCAGAGTTCGTTCACTTTGAAAAGAGAGAGTAGGCGGGTACAGCAACCCGCCGCTATCAAAATGTGGTATATTAAGTGCCGCTGTTCTGTAATAGTTCTTTCAGTGTTTCTTTCTTTCTTTTCAGTCGCCGTTGTTGGCGTTGGCGGATTTGCGTCCTACGTCGGACCTGTCCGCTTTTACTTCGTGGCATAATATTACCCCCTTTCTTCGATTGTTTTGGCGAGGTACATGACCGCCGATGTACACTGTGCTTCTACCTCTGCCATTGCAATAGTAAGTTCTGCTTCTGAGCGCGCGTGTAACTGCAGTCGATCTTCGGTAACTGTGATGTAGCGTTCGTTTTCCACATCAACAAATTCAACCTGCTCTTTGCTTTCATTCACCAAAACGTAGTTAGTGAATCCCTCTTGTACGGACGCGTTGTCTGTCCGTCCCTCGAAACTTTCTTTTATTGCCAAGCCGTTGAAGTTTTTATAAAGTGCTCGAGCAGGAAGTTCGTCGGGTGACACTGTCGGTATTGTTATCTCTGGGGTAGGTGTGTCAGAGAGATCGGCTGGATATGGAAGCCGAGCAGGATCCTTCCCAAGAGAGGACAAAGCCTGTTTCATATCGGTTACTTCAGGGTTTACCAGGTCCAAATCCAGTGAAGTTGGTGCTGTTAAGGCAGATTCGGAGTCCTCTTCCTCGTGGCGTTCCGGGTTTTGTCCGGTATCTGAAAAGACGGAAATCGGTTGAGATTCATACGCTTCTGAGTCTTTGTATTCCAGAACGTTAGAAAGAATTTCTTTGACCTCTTCATGCCTGTCAATAATCATATCCGGTTCTTCCACAAGTATCCGTAGGGTTTCAATACCGATAGTTTGGATCATCGGGTGAAACACCAGTATTTCCTGTGGAGCGGCTTCAAAAAGCGATCGGGTGACAAAAGCGACCTCTGCGAATTCTCGATTACCTGTTAGTTTAAGACGTTTTTCACACGCCGTGAGTGCTTGCACTAATTGTTGCATGAAGTCTGGTGTAACGAGGTGTGGGAGCACTTCTAACCGAAAGTGTTCGCATGCCCGTTCGGCTTCCGGTAAAAAATTTAGTTCCTCTTCACTCGCTGCTACTTCGTCCGCTACATCAGTTAGGTAGGTGAGGTCTTCTTCAGATTCTTCTGTATCTGTTTTATCTGCTTGGTAATTATCGAGGACTTCCGTCACCTGTGTATACATCAGCTCAAAATCGAAAAGCACCCCTTCAAGTTCAGGTTCATCAAGAAGTTTTCGACTCTGTGAGATACAGGCGTGCAAATGCTCTTCTTCTGACTTTTCATAAGGGAGTCTACGTTGCTTTTCGATAGCAAGCTGTTTTTGTCTAAATTTCCGGTCGCGATTTCGTTTTTCGCGCTTCCGTGCCACATTTACGGAGCGGCGTCCCTTTTTTTTTGCCATGGTGGTATTTTTCGTTATTAAGATTAAGGTAGCTGTTTGGTGATTTTTTTGACGGTTTCTTTATATTCCAAACACCGTATAACATCAAGTTTAGCGTGCTATTAAGTATATACCAATACAAATTTATTGTCAAGTTTAAATTTTCTACGGGAGTATAGTGTTTTAGGTGAGGCTCTCCGTTTTTTCGTAGAGCGGAAACAGATGAAAAACGCGGTTAATATTGCTAAAAAACCATATTAAGTCAAAATGAATTTATGTCTCAATGGTTTGGCACTAATGCACTAATTATGGTAATCTTCTAAGCCCTTGTTAATACTAACTTCTCTATGCTTAGAGACTTGACTATAGAGAAATTTTGTGGTATTATATATTATTAAGATTGTAATGTTACAAATGCTACATTTAACGTGAATCCGATATAGAAAATAGAACAGATTGTGTTATTATAACACTGCTTGTGTAGGAGGTAGCAACCTAATTAGCCTCTTGGTGCGCTAAATTCTTAATTTGAATACACGTTAATTGTAGGACATCTTATGAGGGGAAGCGTGGGGTGTTAACTACGTTTCGTATTTTATTTTATATAGGACTTACGCAAATTGAGCAAATATAGGGCATTCTCACGCAAAAAGTGGCAATTTCAGTGTTTTTAACCCCCTAAATCCCCCTTATCAGGGGGACTTTAAGAGGAAATGCGTAAGTCCTGTTATAGATAGTAGTTTTCAAGATTTGACGTTTATGTCAAGTTGAAGAGGAAAATTATATGTATTACAGTAAATATATCAAACCGATCGTCTTCGCGCTCAGTATTTTTATTGGCATTTCGATGTGCGTATTTACAACGGTTATGGCGCAAGAAGAAGCCAGTGATGCGGAGGAAGCAGCGTCCACGGACGAGGCTGAAGCGTCTGATGAAGCGTCTCAGACTGGTGGTCCTGTGAGGCTTGAGAGTCTTGTTGTGGTGGGGACCCGTGCGCAACCGCGCTCCGTCTTGGATTCAGCAGTACCGATCGATATTGTGTCAAGCGAGTCCTTTGCGAAGCAGGGCGGCGCAGACCTACCAGATTTGCTGAGATCTTTGGTGCCATCTTATAACATCAATACGCAGCCGATTAGCGATGCGTCAACAGTGGTACGTCCGGCGAATTTACGCGGACTTGCCCCAGACCATACACTCGTGCTGGTCAATAACAAGCGGCGACACCGTGCCTCCGTGATTCACTGGCTCGGGAATGGTTTGTCTGATGGCTCACAGGGACCTGATCTGTCGCCTATTCCGTCAATCGCACTCAAACAGGTTGAAGTGCTACGAGATGGTGCATCCGCACAATACGGTTCTGATGCCATTGCTGGTGTGATGAATTTTCAATTGAAAGACAATTACGAAGGCGGTTCGTTTGAATTCAAACCCGGTATCTACCAATACGGCGACGGTCGACAGTTTGCTGTCGCAGGGAATATCGGTTTAGGGAATCCAGACGCGTGGAGTAGCCTCAGCTTTGAATATGGTGGCGCAGATCCCACCGTCCGCTCTGTCCAACGCACTGATGCGTTAAACTTGGTTAACGCAGGCAATTTCAGGGTGAAAGACCCCGTGCAAATTTGGGGACAGCCAATTATAGAGAATGACCTCAAATTCTTCGCCAACTACGGTGCTACCCTCACAGATACCATCGACTTCTATGGACATGCTAACTACGCTCGCAAACGGGTTGAAGGCGGATTCTATTTCCGAAACCCAAATACTCGCAGTGGCGTGTTTAGCAAGACCGGTGGGAAGACGTTGCTCGTCGGGGATTTGCGGGGTTTGACAGCGGAAATGGCGGCTTGGGAAGCCCGAAAGCAGGCAGCGGAGACTGCCGGGCAGGAGTTTACCGAACTGTCGCCTCACGATGCTGACGATATCCCCATAACCAACCACGTTCCTGATCCCGAACGGTTGCAAGCCGTCAAGGGTGACCCGAATCTATTCACATTCCAGGAGATGTTCCCAGGGGGCTTCACACCCAGATTTGGCGCGTTCGCCTGGGATAGTTCCATCGTCTTGGGCGTTAAGGGCACCGCACTCGGAGACACATTGGGTAAGGACTTAACGTGGGATCTGAGTGGCTCTTTTGGACGGCACCATGCCGATTTCTTTATCTTCAACACCGTCAATGCTTCCCTCGGACCAGATACACCGACGTATTTTGATCCGGGTGACTACATTCAGACGGATTATAACCTCAACTTTGATGTAACGTATCCATTGCACGACATGGTGTTCCTCGCTTCTGGCTTAGAATATCGGAACGAAGGGTTTGAAATCATAGAGGGGGAACTCGATTCGCATCAGATCGGGCCCCTCGCGGTTCAAGGCTTCACTGCTGCCTCCAACGGGTTTTCAGGGTTCAGCCCGGTTGCCGCAGGCACGTGGCACCGCTACAACGTTGCTGCCTATCTGGAAAGTGAAATCAGACCGATTGATCCGCTGCTGATTGCTCTTGCCGTGCGCGGTGAAAACTTTGAAGACTTCGGTAGCACCCTGAACTACAAAGCCGCTGCAAACTACAAGATTACGGAAACGATGCGGTTGCGGGGAAGTTATAGTAGCGGGTTCCGGGCACCGACACCCGGGCAGCAAAATGCGTTCAACATCACCACTGAATTCAATTTTGAGAAGAATGACCTCGTCAATAACGGAACGATTCCTTCCACCAACCCTGCTGTTGGTGTTGTGACAGGCAAGGAAGATAACTCGCTTGACCCTGAAACATCAAATAACTTCACAGGTGGATTTACCGTTGATATTCTCAACGTAAACTTCACGATGGACTTTTTTGATATTCGGATGAAAAACCGGTTATCTCTGTCGCAAGACTTCGCACTGACTGACTCCCAGAAGGTACAGCTCATCGCCGCAGGTGTAACCAGTGCTGCGAATCTGGAGGAATTCCGGTTCTTTACCAATGACTTCGATACCACAACCCAAGGAATTGACGTTGTCGTTACGGCACCAATACCCAACGGAAGGGTCATCGCTGTGTATAACTTCACGTCAACCACGGTTACCGATCACAATCCGCAAACGCTGGACGATCTGCGGATCAAGGAATTGGAAGAAAACTTACCCGAACACCGCGCCAGCGCGACTGTCGTTCAATCTATAACGGATGCGTGGGGAGTGCTCGGGCGCGCCAGTTATTTCAGCAATTGGTATGACTCTGAGGATGACCAAACGTATACCCTCAAGGTTATTTTCGACTTGGAAACCACTTACGCTGTGGGGTCCGGAGTGGCTCTCACCCTCGGTGGGAGAAACATCCTGAATACCTATCCCGATGAAAATCCGAATGCTGCTGATACTATTGGCAACAAATACGGGCAGTTCAGTCCGTTTGGGTTTGATGGCGCGTTCTGGTACGCCAAAGTCGGATACAGTTTCTAAACCTATCTCGTGAAAGAGTGCTGAATATGCTTTTCGCAGATGGCGCGGTTTGAAACCGCGCCTATTCCATTTATAATTCAATTTATGTAAGTCCTGATTTAGATAATAGTGTCTTTTACCTAAAAAATGAAGGAGCTTCATTTATGAAAGTCGTACCTAATTTTAAAATGGTGATGCTTTGGACGCACGTTGTTTTGGCAGTTTTTATAGGTTCGGTGTCTATCGCAATAGCACAAGAGACTGAGGTGGAATCAAGCGAAGCAACATCTGAACAAGAAGTTATAACGCTTGAAGGTATGGTTGTGGTGGGTACACGGGCAGAACCGCGTTCGGTTCTTGAATCTGCGGTACCAATTGATGTTTTACCGAGTGAGGACTTCGTCAAACAGGGGGGCGCAGATCTCCCTGACCTGTTAAGAAACTTAGTACCCTCCTACAATGTCAATGCACAGCCGATCGCTGATGCAGCCACTGTTGTCCGTCCAGCGAATCTACGCGGATTGGCACCAGATCACACATTACTGCTGGTTAACGGTAAACGTCGCCACCGGGCATCTGTGATTGCTTGGCTCGGGAATGGATTGTCCGATGGTGCACAGGGTGCTGATCTCTCTCCTATCCCTTTCATTGCCCTGAAACAGGTAGAGGTGCTACGAGACGGAGCATCGGCGCAATACGGTTCCGATGCGATCGCGGGTGTCATAAACCTGCAGCTCAAAGATAGTTACGAAGGTGGATCTTTTGAAATTAAACCCAGTATTTTCCAAACCGGTGATGGTCTTGCCTACGCTCTCGCTGGAAATATCGGTTTGGGACGAGAAGATCTCTGGACGAATCTTAGTGTAGAATACGGGGGCGTGAATGAGACAGATCGTTCTATACAGCGAGATGATGCCGCCGCGCTTATCAGTGCCGGAAACACGGGTGTCGGTGCGCAAACCTATGACGGCGCGTTTCTGGTGGACCTTGAACTCAGTTACGCAGTCATTGAAAACTTAGGTATCACGATTGGTGTGAATAATGTCCTCAATGTGGAACCCGATAACGTCACTTGGTCAGATCCCGATATTGAAAACTTTACGGGTGCAATTGTTGGTAGGCCTTTTGGCGAGTATAGTCCGTATGGGTTTGGCGGTGCGTTCTGGTATACCAAAGTTGGTTACAGTTTTTAGTTCTTAGTTTGTGTTACGGAGTGGTTCCCAACTGCTCCCTAACGTGAAAGGAAATCTTTGTGCTATTTATTACACCATAATATTTGCAATTATATGACGCGAGGTCCTTGTATCTCGCAAATTTCTCGAAAGTGAGGGAATAGGAATGAGCAATCAGTCCAGAGATGCAGAATATACAATGGGTCGCAGCAAAGGGGAAACGGAACGCTTAATCGAGCAATCACAACTCTATGACAATGTGACACGGCGTTTTTTTCTCAGGAGCGGTATCGCAAAAGGGATGAAAGTTCTTGATGTCGGAAGTGGTGCCGGTGATGTGGCTCTCACGCTCGCCGAATTTGTTGGTCCCGACGGCACAGTTATTGGTGTAGATGTCAACCCTGATATTCTCAAAACAGCACAGGCACGAGCGGAGACAGCGGGTTTTTCAAATACTGAATTCATTGCTGGTGATACCAGAACCCTTGAGCTTCCAAGCGACTTTGATGCTGTGGTCGGGCGGCTTGTCCTGATGTATATGGCGGACCCAGCGGAAGCCCTTAGACATTTGGCGACACACCTGCGTCCCGGTGGAATCGTCGCCTTTCAGGAAGTCGATTTTACGCCTTATACCGCAGCGGTGCATCCCGATACTCCCTTGGCAAACAAATTGATTGAATGGGGACGTGGTGTATTTGAGCGTTCCGGTGCGCATCTTGAGATGGGCATGGATCTTTACAAAGCGTTTGTTGATGCAGGTTTGCCTGAACCGACTTTACACTTTGAGGCACCGATGGGTGGTCCCGTGAACTGGCCCGGCTACGAATATCTTACGAACAGTTTTCAGAGCCTCGTCCCCCTGATGGAAGCGTACGGAATTGCCACTGCTGAAGAGTTAGATGTTGATACGTTAGCAGAGCGGATACAGGCGGAAGTGGCAGCAGCGAAACGACCGATTATGTTGCCACCGCATATCACAGCGTATGCCTCTCTAACGACGTAAAAGGATTCGACACACGGTGAAAAATCACGCGGAAAACTCGGTCTCGCCGAATAGCGATGCTACCTATACGTTAGGACGAACCTCACACGAAACAACGCGTCTCATTGAGCAATCGAGAATCTATGGAGAGTCGACGCAGCGTCTCTGTAAGCGAGCCGGTATCACAGAGGGGATGCGAGTCCTTGAAATCGGTAGTGGCGCTGGTGATGTTGCCCTCACCCTCGCTGAACTCGTCGGACCGACAGGACAGGTTATTGGTGTAGATGTCAACGTATCAATTCTTGACACTGCACGCCAACGAGCAACTGATGCAGGCATGCGAAACGTAGAATTTATTGCGGGCGATGCGCGAATCCTTGACTTTCCGGGCAAATTTGATGCTATTGTTGGACGGTTTGTATTGATGTATATGGCGGATCCGGGGAAAGCGTTCGCTGAGCTCATAACGCACCTAAAGCCGGGTGGCATCGTCGCATTTCAGGAGCCGGAATACACACTCTATCCCGCGTTTTTACACCCCGGTACGCCTCTCATGAACCAACTGATTAGATGGATTTTGGATGTGTTTGAGCATTCAGGGTCACATCTTGACATGGGCGTTGGGCTTTATCGCGCTTTTGTTGACGCGGGTTTGCCGCCGCCAACGATGCATCTTGAATCTCCTATTGGTGCCGCCAAAACTTGGGCAGGTTACCGATATATGGCGACTATCTTTCAGAGTCTCCTTCCACTCCTGGAGAAATACGGACTTGCGACGGCGGAACAGGTGGATGTGGATACATTAGCTGCACGGATCCGGCAAGAGGTCCTCAGGTCGAAACGTCCGTTTTTCTTACCGTTGCATGTAACTGCATATTCAACGCTCCCAATCTAAATTTCTTGAATTCTCTTTTATATAACTTATATGAGCTTAATTGACTTTTAACCTGTATTATGGAGTACGTAGTAAATTTTCAATCAACGCATTCCGTAAAAGCTAAATGTCTCTGAAAAATACTATTTTTGTTGATATACGGATTAGAATGTGGTATAATTATATTAACTAAAATTAACGAATAGAATTCCATCTAACCTGTAATTCGGTTTCGATTTATAGGCATCAGGTGGGGTTCACTTAATTAATATTAATCTCTGCTCTCTGCTCTTATTACAACAGCAGTGGAGCCATCAGTCCGAAGAGAGGCATGAAAATTTGAATCCTTACGAACTCCTGCTTATCATTACTCCCGACCACGATGAAAACGCAGCAGAGGCTCTTACGAATCAAATAAAGGGCATCATCGAAGGTGGTGGGACTCTCCTGAAGGTTGATCCCTGGGGAAAAAAACGACTCTCCTATCCTATCCGAAAACGGGGTGAAGGCTATTATGTGCTCTACATTTTTGAGTGCGCACCGAGTTTTGTTGCGGAATTAAATCAATCCCTGCATGTCATTGAAGCAATTTTGCGGTATATGGTTGTCCAATACGAGGATGATATTGATAAGCTGAAAGCCGAACTAACCGCTGAGAAAGCCGAGGTCGAAAAATCGACACCGGATGGAGAATTGACATCGGATGAGAAAGCAACGTCGGATGATAATGCAGAGGCTGAAGATACAACAGATGATGACGCAGAGGCTAAAGATACAACAGAGTCTGCCTAAAATAAGCGTCATCCAAATTTTAAACGAGTTTTTGGCGTGTAGGCTACCTCAAAAGGTCTGAGCCTACAGATAAAAAGGAGAAACCATGGCAAGTTACAACAAGGTCATCCTGATGGGAAATTTGACACGGGATCCTGAGGTGAAATTCCTGCCGAGTGGAACAGCCATCGCGAATTTTGGATTGGCTATGAGTGAACGGTATACTGACCGGCAGACGGGTGAACAGAAAGAAAATGTCTGCTTTGTTGATATAGAAGCATGGGATAAGCAGGCAGAGTTAGTGGGTGAGTATTTCAGTAAAGGCAGCCCCATTTTGGTTGAGGGGTCCCTCAGATATGATTCCTGGGAAGCTGAAGACGGCACGAAGCGGAACCGTCTTAAAGTCCGTCTGCAGCGGTTTCAGTTTGTTGGGAGACGTGATGACAATGAGAGGGGCAGCGGTTACGCCGATGCCCAACCTGCAGCTACATCAGCACAGCCTGCATCTTATCAGGACGCACCTGCTCCCGCTGCGAGTGACGCATCTTCCGGAACAGAGGACGACATTCCGTTTTGAGTAAGAATAGTCTTCGTGGGAGAATCGCTGTTGTCCAGAGGTTCTCCCTATATCGCCAATACCTATGGAAAGACGGAGTCTACACAGACAACTCCCACAGAAAGGCAGTAAGCGTCCGCGATATGGTGGAACAAGTTGTCTTGGATTCAGTAAGGGCACACTCGTCAAGCATATTAAACACGGCTTAGCTGTAGTATGCGGTAAAATGAACAAATACTTGTGTTTACAACCGATAGAAGGGGGTAAACGACTGACACGATCGGCAAAAGTATCAGACTGTAAGACATTACGTAGACTTAACTTTAGATATAAACCTATTGCTATACATGAAAAAATACAACAAAACGTATAGCATTACGATTAACTTTTAATTTTTGGAGGAGCAGACTTTTCGCTCCATGCTAAAGCATGGAGTCCCCAGTCTGAAGAAATTGATATGGCATTCCGTCGCAGACAGCGCTATCATAAAATTGAATCTTTCGATTACAAAGATATAGATACGCTGCGAAAATTTATTAATGAACGTGGCAAAATTGTGAGTCGCCGAGTCACTGGACTATCGGCGAAACAACAACGAATGGTAACGCGTGCAGTCAAGCGCGCCCGTAATATGGCACTGTTGCCGTTTACGCGATAGAGGTAGGGCTCCAGACGCGTACAACGGATTTCCCTACGAAGGATAGTTTAGGATTTCAATTATGGAAGTCATTCTAAAAAAAAGTGTTGAAGGTCTCGGTCTGCCGGGCGATGTGCTAAAGGTCGCGAATGGCTACGCGCGTAACTATCTTCTTCCTATGCAGTTAGCGGTACACGCAACCGAACGAAACCGCCGACACTTAGTGCACGAGAAACGGATAATCGATCATCAGGAGGCGAAAGATAAAGAACAGGCACGTGAAATCGCCGCACAGATGACGGGTGTTACCTGCACACTGAGCAGGCGGGCGGGTGAAAATGATCGTCTCTTCGGGTCAGTTACCTCCATGGATATCGCAGAAAATTTGCGAGCTCAGGGGTTTGATTTGGAACGGCGGTTCTTTGAACTCACAGAGCCGATTCGCGAACTCGGCGTGTTTATGGTGCCGGTCAAATTACATACAGATGTTGTCGTCGAACTCCGCCTTGTTGTTGAACGTGAAGAGTAATTATGCAGGCACAACTGGTTGATTCCCTTTCTGACAAGGAAGCTGAACAAGCGGTTCTGGGCGCGATGATGACCGAAAAATCGGTTATTCCTCCAGTAATAACCAAGTTCGGCCAGACCTCTGATGTGTTTTTCACTGTAGACCATCAGCTTATCTATTCAGCTATTCTTGTTGTATATGACCGCGTTAGCAATGCAGATCCGCTCCTTGTTGCTGATGAGTTGAAACGAGTGAACCAGTTGAACCGGGCTGGTGGGACAGAGTACCTATACGAACTACAGGCTCCAATTGTGGAGACGGAGAGTACGGAGTTTTATGCAGATATCCTGCATGAAAAGGCGACACGCCGTCGGTTGATTCGAGCGACCCTTCAGATTCGCGAGATAGCGTACGACGAGGGTGTCGGAATTGCTGATGTACTGAATCAATCACAGGAAGCAGTCTTTGATCTTGGACAGGCAAATACCCAACGCGGATTTGTTGCTATCCGTTCATTACTCACAGAAAGTCTTAATACGGTTGAAGGTTTATATCACAAAAAAAATAGGTTCTTGGGGGTGCCGACCGGCTTTATGGATTTTGACCATCTGACATCAGGGTTGCAGCCCGGTAATCTCATTATCATTGCCGCGCGACCGAGTATGGGAAAAACAACCTTAGTGCTGAACATAGCACAGAACATCGCCCTTGAAGAAAAATGTCCAGTCGCCGTCTTTAGTCTTGAGATGCCTGCTCAGGATATCGCTATGAGAATGTTAGCTGCCGAATCTCAGATTGATTTTACGCGACTCCGAACCGGTAACTTCAGTGAAGATAACTGGAGACCGTTGACCGAAGGGGCAAGCCGATTGGCTGAGGCACCTATCCTAATTAACGATAATCGTGGGCTTACCGTTCAGGGGCTACGCGCCGAAGGGCGACGATTAAAAGGCGAACACGACGATCTGGCACTTATTATTGTTGACTACCTCCAACTATTGAGAGGGACGGGTAGATATCACGCTCGTGAACAGGAGATCTCTGAAATCTCACGTGCTTTGAAAGTCCTCGCGTGGGAACTTAATGTTCCGATTATCGCTTGTTCGCAATTGAGTCGTGAGATTGAACGCCGCCCTGATAAACGCCCGCAACTTTCAGATTTACGGGAGTCTGGGGCAATCGAACAGGATGCCGATCTCGTTGCCTTTTTACACCGAGAAGATTATTATGAAGATGAAGATGCTGGAGACAGGGTTGAAGCGAACATCATGATTAAGAAACAGCGTAACGGACCAACCGGGACGGTTATTCTTTATTTTAGCAAAAAGCAGATGCGATTTGAAAACCCCAGTTAGGCGGATAAAAAGCCTTAAGAATCGGACATCTCCCTGAATTGGCTATCAGCAATTGTATTAAAAAATAGAAAATATGGAGCAGCAGTCCACTATACACGAAGCCCCTAATGGGTTCCCTGATTTGGTTAAGATTCGGTTGCACAACGTGCTTTCCGAGATAGGACAAGCCTTTACGCTCTTTTTTCAAACCCTTATCCAAATTTTCCGTCCTCCCTTTCAGTTTGATCTGTTAGTTAAGCAGTTGTTATTGATCGGTTTCAATTCTTTGGCTGTTGTTATTGTCTCCGGGTTTTTCACGGGGATGGTATTGGGTGTTCAGGGGTACATTCAGCTCAAACCTTATGCGGTGGAAGGATCGGTGGCAAGATTCGTCTGTGTTTCAGTCGTGAAGGAACTCGGTCCGATGATTACTGCGTTTGTGCTTGCCGGACGTATCGGGGCATCAATTACTGCTGAGCTTTCAACGATGAAGGTTACGGAGCAAATTGACGCGCTTAAGGTGATGGGCACAAATCCAGTCAAATATCTGGTTGTGCCGCGTTTTCTCGCGTGTTCTCTGATGTTACCGACACTTACAATCTATTCGACGTTTGCGGGCATCGCTGGTGGTTTTGTCGCCGTTGTTACGCTATTTGATGTAAATGGCTCCTTTTTTCTCTTGGAAGTGCAGAAGAATCTTTTTGTCGGAAGCGTGCTCATTAGTTTGATTAAAGCGACCTCTTTCGGGATGGCAATTGCTGCGGTCGGCTGCTACAAGGGGTTTAGTATCTCGACAGCAGGCGGCGCAGAGGGGGTCGGAATTGCGACGACTGGCTCTGCTGTAATCTCTCTTATTGCGATTCTCGTTTTGGATTTTGTCTTGAATCATATACTCTTTAACATTTTGGGGTTGGTATAATTTTAAACTATTAACACCTGGGCACCGCTCCATTACATTACGCGGTGGTTTCCAGTGAATCCCCACCGTCTCTGAGATCTGAGCGTTATTTTTACCAAGGTTCGTCTGGACGGACCAGAAACCTGCCTGAAACGTAGTGGAAGGCAGCCCAGGAGCCCATAATTAAAAAGATGATTTCAATTAGGAATGTCACCAAAAATTTTGGAGGCAAAAACGTTTTAAACGAACTAAGCCTTGAAATTCCACGTGGTGAGACGCTCGTGATTATGGGACAAAGCGGGTGTGGTAAGAGTGTACTCCTAAAGATTATCACAGGACTGATGTCCGCCGATTCCGGTGAGATTTGGTTTGATGGAACAGAAATATCGAACCTAAACGGCAAAAAGATGAACGTCCTCCGCCGAAAGGTTGGAATGCTGTTTCAGTCTGCTGCCCTCTTTGATTCGATGACTGTCGCAGAGAACGTCGCTTTTATGCTGGATCAACATACAAATCTTGACAGGCGAGAAATACGCAAGATTGTTGACGAGAAACTCAGTCTTGTTGATTTAGAAGGTGTCCAGGACTTGCGTCCCGCTGAATTAAGTGGTGGTATGCGAAAACGGGTTGGACTCGCACGCGCCCTGGCATTTGATCCGGAGGTTATTTTTTACGATGAACCTACAACCGGACTTGACCCGGTTACCTGCACGGAAATCAATCAACTTATTAGAGATCTCCACGAGAGGCTGCAAGTCACTTCCGTTGTGGTTACACATGATATGCACAGTGCCTTCAGTGTCGCAACACGGATGGCTATGATTCATGAAGGTAGGCAGATCGCATACGGCGGTCCAGATGAAATTATCAACATCGACGATCCCATTTTGCAACAGTTCATTCTATTTGGAGCACCGGACCAGATTCTCAACATGGAAAATCCCATTTTGAAGAAATATTTGGGGAGATAGCATGAACTTTTGGACAGCTTCTGTAAAAGTCGGTGTAATGATTCTCGTTGCCATCGTATTCCTGACAATCCTTCTTACAAATGCGGAGAATTGGCCGTGGGCAACTACTGGTGATAAACTGACGTTTCAATTTCGTTCTGTCAACGGGCTTTATGTCGGGGCAGGAGTTTACCTATATGGTGTCCCAATTGGCAAAGTAACGGCTATTGAGCTCCATCCTGAGACTGATAATGTGCACATCAAGGCGAAAGTCAAAAACGCATTTGAGTGGTTGAGGGAGGGCTGTGGTGCCAGAATTTCTATGAATGGGTTTGTCGGTGAAATTTATATCGCTCTTGACAATGGAGCAGTTGGGAACCCGATATTAAAACCAGCGAACTTGCCGATTGTTGGAAAAGATCCTGTGAATGCCTTGGAACTCCTTGAGCAGACAAGTGCTGGTATGACACAGGCTATTGAACTCACAACGGCTGCGAATGAGGTGCTCCAAGCGAACCAGGAAGCGATTCAACTCGCCATCAAAGAGATTCGCGAGGTCGTCGCACTCACTGGAAAAACTATTGAGAAGTTAAGCGTTGACTCTGAAGAGACGGTACGAACTTTAACACAACTCGCCTTAGAAAACGATAGGCGGTTTCAGGGGACCCTCGTAAAGGTAAATAACCTTATAACACAGTTAGAAGGCGATTCTCTGATGGTGAGCAGTCAAATAAGTGACATTACACGTGAACTCTTGAGGCTCCTGAATCAGAATTCACCGAAACTCAACACTATTTTTACCGATATTCGTGCAACAACATCAGAATTTCGACGGATAACACAGGATTTTCGCTCAGATTTCGACACGTTAGCGGCACAGGTTTCTGCCCTTGTTTCGCAAAGTAGTAGTGCTATTGAAACCGGAGAAGCCAATATCGCACCTATCTTAGAGAACCTAAAGGCAACGACTGCTTCGATCGCTGCTTTGGAGGCGAGCGTCAATCGTTTTCTTACCACGCTTAATGAGGGTGAGGGGACTGTCGCGCAATTGCTAAACACACCGGAACCGCTTGAAGATGTCAGGCGAACCTTGCAAAATGTCGACGAAACGATGAGCGCGGTAACGGAACTCTCTCAAAAAACTGAGAAGCAGTTGGAGCGTCTTGATTCACCCCGGTTTAACTGGGATTATGAACTCCGCTACTTAAGTCTCGAAGAGCGACTTTACAATGAACTGGCGTTTTCACTTTCTCGCAGACCCAACGCACACTATAGGTTCGGGATAGGTGTTCGAGATGAGAAGGTTCGGTTTGAGTTTCAGTATGCACATGATGTAACTGACTTTCTTCGGGCGCGTGCAGGATTCATGCGTTCCAAAGTCGGCGCGGGGCTGGATTTGTGGTTGTGGTCCCGACGTTTCGGCATCAGTGTTGAAGGGATAGGGTTGACAAGCAGGGAACCCGAGTTGAACGCGGAAGTGGCGGTCCGGTTCTTCCGATATGGGCAACTCCTGATTGGGGCAGAGAATTTGACCGGTGAGCGGCGTTGGACAACAGGATTTCGCTTTTTTGGTGGTGAGTGGTAGTATTAACGATGTAGGGTTATTCAGTTCTTCTGTAGGAGCGAGCTCCAGCTCGCGACTTCCTACTTCAGATCGTCCGGACAACCGATGGAGCGGAAAGAAGTCTTAAAAAGCGTACATATCCCCAGTCGCGTCAGAATTAACTGAAAACCATCGCGGAACGTAGTGGAGCGATGCCCAGGAGCCCATAGTTAAAAAAATGGCACGAGAGAAACGTAAATTTGTCTGTCAAGAGTGTGGATATACAACACCAAAAACGCTCGGACGGTGTCCGAGTTGTAGAAGTTGGCAGAGTTTCGCCGAAGAAATAGAGACCCTCACGACACTATCGAAACATCGTGATATCGGGCAAGTGTCTCGCGAACCTGAACCCATTTCGCAAGTTACAGCAAACGAAGTGGAACGACATCTAACTGGGATGTTGGAGTTTGACAGAGTACTTGGTGGTGGGATTGTGCCTGGTTCTGTGATCCTTATCGGCGGCGATCCAGGGATAGGCAAATCTACCTTGTTACTACAAGCCGGTGACGCATTGAGCCGGAACTACGGAGATGTGCTTTACGTTTCCGGTGAGGAATCTGTGAGTCAGACGAAACTCCGTGCGACTCGGCTCGGCGTTGCGTCTGATACGCTCTATGTGCTGTGTGAAAACAATTTGGAGCAGATTGAAAAGTATATTGAGGCGCGAGAACCGAAGGTGGTCATCGTCGATTCTATACAAACGGTTTATTTGTCGAGTATCCCGTCTGCACCTGGGAGCGTCACTCAGATTCGTGAGTGTGCCGGACATCTCCTAATTTGTGCAAAAAATCGGAATATCCCGGTGTTTCTCGTCGGGCATGTGACAAAGGAAGGGGCACTCGCTGGTCCTCGCGTTTTAGAGCACATGGTGGATACTGTCCTCTATTTTGAAGGTGAACAGCACCACATTTACCGCATTCTTCGAGCGATCAAAAATCGGTTCGGTTCCACGAATGAGATCGGAATCTTTGAGATGCAGAGCACAGGTCTTGTGGATGTGATGAATCCGTCAGAACTCTTTTTAAGCAACAGGGAGGAAGAAGTTTCAGGATCCGTCGTAGTTTCAAGTATAGAGGGGACCCGACCCTTACTCATGGAAGTTCAGGCACTCGTCGTGCCTACACATTATGGAAACCCCCGCAATACGGCAGCTGGGGTGGACCGACACCGGATTGCTTTGCTCATTGCGGTACTTAATAAAAGGGTGGGAATTAACGTTGGAGATTCTGATGTCTTTGTTAACATTACGGGCGGGTTACGCATTGATGAACCCGGTATAGACCTCGGTGTGATGATGGCAATATCCTCAAGTCATCGCGATCTCCCTGTCGATCGGAAGACTGTTGTGATCGGTGAAGTTGGGCTGGGTGGTGAAATTCGTCCCGTAACGCATGTTGAGAGACGAATCCGGGAAGCCGCGAAGTTAGGCTTCAGACGAGTGATCTTTCCTGAATATAACCGGAAAGGCTTGGAAATTGACGAGGATATTGAACTTGTGGGTGTTAGCGACGTATATGACACTCTCGGGGCTTTGCTGTGATTAGATAGCCGTCAGTTAACAGTTAGCAGTTAAAAGGGGGGATTGCTAAACGAAAACCTCTTAACTGACAACTGACAACTGACAACTGTTAACTATTAATGGAGTAGAAAAAATGAAAGTTTGGGGTATCCGTCTCTTTTTTATAATTGCAAGTGCGGCAAGCTGCTATATCATTTACAGGGACCCGATCGCAGCGGTTGTCGGATTTGTTGTTGCCCTTCTGCTTGTTGGGGCAGAAATTTGTCTGCGTACACCCAGCGTGCGTAGCATCATTGCGAGTCTGATGGGGCTTGCTGTAGGTCTATTAGTCTCTCTCGCCATACTACCTCTGCTTTCACAACTTGATGGTAATCTAAAGATAGTGATTGTTCTCAGTCTCGGTTACGTGGGCATGATGGGGGGTTACCATCTCTCTACGACACTGGATTTAAGCCAACTACTCGGATCAAGTGCGTCTGCTCGTCCTGGCGAGTCACGTTCGGTTCAAACTGCAAGTAACTTCAAAATTTTAGACACAAGTGTTATTATTGATGGCAGAATTCTTGAGATCTGTCAAACGAGATTTATTGAAGGCACACTTGTCATTCCACGGTTTGTTCTCAATGAACTGCAACATATTGCGGATTCAACGGAACCACTACGCAGAAATAAAGGACGGCGCGGTTTCGATATTCTCCGCGCGCTTCAGAACAACCCAGCGATTGATGTTGAGATCTCAGAGGAAGAAGTACCGCATTTGCCGGAAGTTGATGCAAAGTTGGTTCATCTCGCACAACAGCGAGAGGCAACGATTATCACAAATGATTTAAACCTCAACAAAGTCGCTGAATTGCAGAGTGTGAAAGTCCTCAATATCAACGAATTGTCAAATGCTGTCCGTCCTGTCGTCATTGCCGGTGAGGTAATCCAAGTGCTTCTCCTGAAAGAAGGCAAGGAACCGAATCAGGGAGTTGGCTATCTTGATGATGGAACAATGGTAATTGTTGAAGATGGGAAGCCGTACATCGGAAGTACCCTTAACGTTGAGGTTACACAAATGTTACGGACGAGTGCAGGTCAAATGATTTTCACGCGAATAAAAGAAAATGAAATGGACACTGATGAACAGCAAGGTATGCGCTCTTATCCCCGCAGCTGGTAAAGGAAGCCGGATGGCGCATTCGGTTAAAAAGCCGTACTTAAAATTGGCGCAAAAGCCAATTTTGGCACATACTATTCAGCGGTTTGAGCAAAATAGTGCTGTGGACGCGATTTTCGTCATTGTTGACCAAGACGATTTTAGTGAGTGTCGAGCCGCTGTGTTGTGTCCCTATCCGTTTACAAAGGTGCAGGAACTTGTTGAGGGAGGAGAAACCCGTCAGATGTCCGTCTATAACGGTGTACGTGCCCTGTCGTCAGATGTTGATTTTGTAATTGTCCATGATGGGGTGCGTCCTTTTGTGACGGATGAGATAATTTTCGCATGCCTCACCGCGGCAGACGAGTGTGGTGCTGCTGTTGCTGCTGTTCCAGTCAAGGATACAATTAAAGTCGCCAACCAAGACAGTTTCATTGTTGAAACACCGGGGCGTGATCAGCTGTGGGCGGTGCAAACACCTCAGGTCTTTCGGAAATCTCTTTTAGAAGAGGCACATCAAGCAGCGCAAACGCGCCAACTTACAGCCACTGATGATGCCTCTCTTGTTGAACAGCTCGGTTTTCCTGTTAAGTTGGTGCAGGGAAGTTACGCGAATCTAAAGATAACTACACCCATTGATTTGCGAGTGGCTGAAGTGTTGATCTCAGATGCTACCCTTTGGTAGATGTTTTTCTGTTTCCTCCATTTTTCATAAATCTCTGTAGTGAAAATGTAAGAGAAAGAATGCGAGTAGGTATTGGTTACGACGTTCATCGATTGGTCTCTGATAGAAAATTGATTCTCGGTGGCGTTGAGATCTCATATCATTTGGGATTGTTAGGACATTCAGATGCGGATGTCCTGACCCACGCAATCGTAGATGCGATTTTAGGAGCAGCCGCACTCGGTGATATTGGCACACATTTTCCCGATACAGATGATTGTTATCAAGGAATGGACAGTCTTATTTTCCTTGGTGATGCCGCAGCGAAAGTGAGACAGTGTGGCTACCAGATTGAAAATATAGACAGTACAGTTATCGCGCAGTGCCCGAAATTGGCACCCTACATTTCGGAGATGCGCGCAAGGCTTGCCAAAACGCTTGATATTGCCGTGGCGCAGGTAAACGTTAAGGCTACCACATCGGAAGAATTGGGCGTTGTCGGTGAGGGAAAAGCGATTGTCGCTCACGCTACCGCCTGCCTTTCTCGGCTATAGATGTTTTTGTTTTCCTCTGTGTATTTATGGTGAATTCTAAAAATAAATAAACATCTTGTAGGGGGTGCCCTTGTGGCTGCCACCTTTGTGGGTGCCGCAAACGCATCGGTCACAATGTCCAATTAATTCTGGAATCTACCGTAGAAACCGAGCCGATAGCAAACGCAGCATGAAATTAACCGAAAACCTGCCCGAAACGAAGTGGAGGGGTTTTTGCTTAAGAAATCCGCAGGGAAATCCGCAGAAATTCCCAAGCAAAAACCCCAAGCAATACGCAGAAATACCCAAGCAAAAACACCCCAAGCAAAAACGGTGTTTCTTTGCCCAGGAGCCCATAGTTAAAAAAATGAAAATCTATAACTCGCTGAGCCGACAATTGGAGGATTTTGTCCCACTAAATCCCGAACAGGTGTCTATTTATAGTTGCGGTCCGACTGTTTACGATTACGTTCACATGGGCAACGCACGCACTGCTTTAGTAACAGATATTATTCGGCGCTATTTGGTATATAGAGGGTACAAAGTCAAACTGGTTCAAAATTTGACGGATATTGATGACAAGATTATTAATCGTGCGGCAGAGTTAGGTGTCAGTGCAAAGCAGCTCGCGCATCAGAACGGCGAAGCGTTCTTCGAGGATTCCCAACGCCTCGGTATCCATCCCGCAGATGTCCATCCAAAAGCAACCGAACACATCCCAGAGATGATAAGTTTAATTCAAATCCTGATTGATAAAGGGGCGGCTTATGTCATGGATGGGAGTGTTTATTACCGCGTGAATCACTTTGCTGAGTATGGAAAACTTTCCAATCGGAAGCCAGAGGATCTGCTCGCGGGCGCGCGAGTTGAAATTGATGAGCGGAAGGAGGATCCGCGGGATTTTGATATGTGGAAAGCTGCGAAGCCGGGTGAGCCTTCTTGGGAGAGTCCATGGGGTAGAGGCAGACCCGGGTGGCATATAGAATGTTCTGCCATGGCGATGAAACATCTCGGTGTGACTCTTGATATCCACGCAGGTGGCGAAGATTTGCAGTTCCCACACCACGAAAATGAGATAGCACAGAGCGAATTGGCGACAGGATGTACCTTCGCACGCTACTGGATGCACGTTGCTTTTTTGAAGATTGATGGCAGACGAATGGGCAAATCGGAACAGAATTTTATTCTCCTACGAGACGCTCTCGACCATTATCCCACCGAGGTAATTCGTCATTTCCTGATTTCCGCACATTACCGACACCCACTTGACTACAATCCGGAAAGTTTGACGAAATCCGAAGGAGCTCTCAGACGTTTGAACAATTGTTTGGACGCGTTGAAAAAGTACGATGGGCAGTTTAATGCAAGCGAAACCGAGACCTCGCCACTTCAGCACGCCATCGAAACGATGAAGTCGCGGTTTACCGATGCGATGGATACAGACTTCAACACCGCGCAGGCACTCGGTGCTATTTTCACGCTTGTTGGCGAAGTCAACAGATCGCTCAGCATTTCCGATGGAGCAGCTGCACCCATTTTCGCACAAGCATATCAGGCGTTGACTGAAACCTGCCAAGTACTCGGAATTTACAATATGGATGCCCAGGATGACAACGACGTGGAGCAACGCGACCAGCTCATTGCGCTATTGCTGGAGGTACGACAAGAGGCTCGAAGTCGCAAAGATTGGGATACATCCGATAAAATTCGGGACAGGCTTAAAGAACTTAACATTGAAATTCAGGACACCCGCGAGGGGGCTACTTGGAAAATTATATCTTAACCGATTAGATTGGTTCTGCTTACGTATAGAAGCGATCAGAATATTCGTAGCGCGAGGGCTTGTGCCTGAGCGCGATATTAAAGGAGTAGAAAGATGATTTATCGATTCACTGCGTTCTTTTCACTGTTCTGCTTTGCCGTTATTTTGGCGGGGTGCAGCGCACTCTTTTCGGAACAGGAGTGGAGTGAAAATTATGCCCTCATGGAAGGCGTACAGGCGACAAGCCCACAGATGATTGATGGGAAGTTAAACACTATCGGTGAAACCACCTTCCCCGCAGGTTCGCAGGGATTCATTGGTGCGAACCCCGCTTCACAGGTAATAATTATGTTGCCGGAAAAGAAGATTATCCGTCGGATTGTCGTGCATTCAGACAATTTAATGGAGTTTGATATTTATGCCGATAAAGGTAGCATTGCGGTTGATGCCGACTGGCAGTTAATTAAGGACATAAGGAGTGCCAAAGAGAATCCGATTAAGATTTCACTGCTGATTCCGTTTCCGACAGATCGGATTCGGTTGCGCGTTTTAGGCACGAAAGATGACGCTCTGTTGAGCCGACAGGAACGAGCACGTTCTGGCGGCAGAGGGTGGAATATCGGGAGTCGGCGCGCTGTTGGAAAAATTCGAGAGATTGAACTTTACGGCTATAAAACTGCTGAACAGATGGAAGTGGAACAGGCTACCGATAAGCGTGAAAAAGAACTTGATGAATTACTCGATTTAGAGTAATATAAAACTGGACAACAAGGTGGTTTTTCTACAATGCCACCTCAACTTCATACCAGAGTGAACGGCGTCCGCGCCGTTCTATGCAACAAGGAGGCAATACATGCGTTTTGGATTATTGATAATGACCCTCTGTGTGGTGATTGGGTTGTCAGGTTGTATTCTCGCGTCAAACCCAGCGTATAATTGGAGCAAGAACATTGCACTTGACGCAACAAGCCAGGATACAAGACTCCATGACGACAATATCTACTCAATAGGAGAGACGGGGCCTATTCTCGAAGACGGGAAGGATGAGGCATCCCAAATGGAGTCTGATAAATACACGGAGGTTGTTCTCAAATGGCGACAGCCGCAGACGATTCAACAGGTTGTCGTGAAAGCCGAACCGGGACAACTGGAATTCTTTGCCGCTCAGTATATGAATGAAGAGGAAAAATGGATCACGGTAAAAGAAGTCCGTGACAACATACGTCCTGTGTACCGGTTCACTTTGAATAATCCGATTGTGACGACTCAGTTTCGTCTCAAAGTACCGCGCCGTTGGGATTCGCGTCGGGTCGGTGGGCAGAAACGCTCAACCCGTGGCGAAACTGGGGCACCCACTGCACAAGAATATAAAGAGATTCAGGAAATTGAACTCTATTACGCGCTCCCACCGGATCCGATGGAAGCAGGCACGGCGGAACAGTAGTAACCCTTTTCAGTGGTTATTGGCTTTCAGCCGCCGGCTGTCGGCTTTCAGTAAATCGTTGTGGCGGTTACTATCGTTTTCACCTGCCACAAGATTCTCTTGCTGACTGCCGACGGCTGACTGCCGACGGCTATTAAAAGGTGGAAGAGATGCTGTCTAACGACACAATCAGTCTAATTCATTTAAATCTAATTCAGGGTGTGGGACTCAAAACCGTCCAAGTCTTGCGGGACGTTTTTGGTAGTACAGAGCGGGCACTTCAGGCAACACCGGACGAACTCAGAAAAACAAATCAACTGTCGCCAGCGGTATGTGACCTCTTAATTCACAAGCCCGTTTTGTATCCAATAGAACGTGAACTTGAATTGATACACAAATATGGTTGTCAGATTGTAACACTCTATGATGCCGCATATCCACTCCACTTGAAGGAGATTGACACACCACCATTTGTGCTGTATGTAAAAGGGAAACTCACGCCTGAAGACGCGCTTAGCATTTCCCTCGTCGGTTCTCGAAACGCCAAGAATTACGGGCGGAAGGTGAGTTACCATTTGAGTTACCAGCTCGCGCAGCGCGGCTTAACAGTGGTGAGCGGGTTTGCCAAAGGTATTGATACATCAGCCCATCGCGGCGCGCTTGAAGCAGGTGGCAGAACAATTGCGGTAATGGGAAACGGCTTGAGTGTCGTTTATCCTGCGGCGAATAGCCCCCTCGCTGAGAAAATTGAGGCATCCGGGGCATTGATTTCTGAATTCCCAATGGCGGCCAGACCGAAGCCAAGAAATTTCCCGCGCCGTAACCGTATCATTAGTGGATTGACGCTTGGTACTGTTGTCGTAGAGGCATCAAACCGTAGTGGAGCGTTGATTACCGCCCGTCTCGCGGCTGAACAGAACAGAGAGGTGTTCGCAGTACCCGGTGAGATCTTCTCTGAACTCTCAGCGGGGACCCACAAGTTAATTAATGACGGTGCGAAACTCATTAACACCGTCGACGATCTGCTCAACGAACTACCGCCATACGTCCTAAATCAAATCCAGCCCCAAGCATCACCATCGCTGGTGCCAGATATGGAGACAGTGCCTGCACAAGCATCCGCTGTTGAGAAGAGTGACGCTGAACTTGTATCCCCGCAACCTTCCCCTGAAGCGCGACAACCTGTCTCTACTCCACCTCCACCTGATTTAACACCAGATGAGAAGACGATTTTTGATGCTATCGAAGTGCCGTCATCGCATATTGATACCATCGTTCGGACGACCCAACTGCCGATTAGTCAGGTTTCAAGTATGCTTTTGATGTTGGAGCTCAAAGGTGTTGTTCAGCAACTGCCGGGGAAGCAATTTACTAAGGCTGGTTCGTAGATTGTTTTACAACAATAGAACTTACGCAAATTTGGAGTCGATGCCGACATTGAGCGGATATTACCGAAGAACGCGCAATGAATTGCGCTACTACGAACGAAAGACCGCACGAAAACGGGTGAACTGCGTAAGTCCTAAACAAAAAAAAAGATGAGATGTCGAATGGAAACGAACCTGACTTTTCAATATGACAGAGATGCTGATATTTTGTACGTAAACACTTGCCCTCCGTATCCAGAACAGGAAAGCGAGGAGCTTACTGACGAGACCATCGCGCGTTTTAACCCAGACACGGGGGATATTGAAAATCTTGAAGTTTTATTCTTTTCCACGCGGTTGCTGCGCGATGAACTATTTAATTTACCGATTTCTGCCCGTCTGCAGTTAAACAAAGAACTATGAAAATACTCGGTATAGATACCTCATGTGATGAAACCGCTGCTGCAGTTGTTGCTGATGGCAAGGAAATCCTTTCCAACGTTGTTTCTTCACAGATTGAAGTGCACCAGGAATACGGTGGCGTTGTCCCGGAACTCGCATCGCGTAAACATATTGAAGCGATTAATTACATCGTGAGTAGATCGTTGGCAGAAGCGGGTGTGACATTTAAGGACTTGGGAGCGATAGCGGTGACGAATCGTCCCGGCTTAATCGGAGCGTTGCTTGTCGGAGTTGCCGCGGCGAAAAGTCTTGCCTATTGCCACAATCTGCCGTTGCTCGGTATCAATCACATTGAAGGACATATCTATGCACCCTTTTTGGCGCAGCTTGCAAGCCAAAACTTACTATCGAAACGTCCGGTGCATGATACCCTAACATTTCCGCATATCTGCCTCACGGTTTCTGGCGGGCATACGTTGCTTGTCGAAGTTCACGAAGGGTGGCAATATAAAGTATTGGGTAGTACACAAGACGATGCCGCCGGTGAAGCCTACGATAAGGTCGCGAAGTACCTCGGGCTCGGTTTCCCCGGCGGAAAAGTGATTGATGACCTCGCACAGAAAGGTGACCCTTCGGCGGTAAAATTTCCAAGACCGATGCGGAATACCGACGACTACCAATTCAGTTTTAGCGGTATCAAAACCTCAGTGCGCTATTTTGTTGAGAAAGCGCGACGGGCAGGTCTACTTGTGGAGAACGGACAAGAGGATGTGAAGCCTACAAACCCTGATATGATAACTATCGAAGATATTGCCGCCAGTTTTCAAGCGGCTGTCGTGGATGTCCTTGTTTACAAATCACTTCGCGCAGCGAAAGCCACTGGTGTTGGGGCTATAACGTTGACGGGTGGCGTTGCCGCAAATAGTCAGTTGCGTGCTTCACTAAAAGTCGCCGCTGCGGAGATTGGGGCAGAAGTCTACTATCCGCCGATGCATTTGTGTACGGATAACGGCGCAATGATCGCGGGAATCGCTTACCAAAAATATCAGCAAGGGCTCCGAGACGGGCTTTCTCTGAATGCTGCTCCGAACGGGTCTCTTGTCCTTTCTGCTTAGCTCAAGATCGTAGGTCGCCTGACTCTACGGAAAGGAACGTCCTTCGTAAAATCTACATGAACGAACCGCAAGGAAAATTAAAAAAGTGGAATCTGATGTCTGTTCTGAAGCCGTAAAATGCCTAAAGTCAGGCGGTATTGTCGCTATCCCCACCGATACAGTCTATGGATTGGGAGCCGATCCGTTTAATCCGAGTGCCGTGCAAAAACTCTATACAGTGAAGGGACGGCCCGATGGGAATCCGATTCCACTCGTTCTCAGTTCGGTTGCGGATATCCATCGCTTCTCTCAAAATCTACCGGATTTCTTCTTCCACCTCACAGATCGGTTTTGGCCCGGCGGTTTGACTATCGTTATTGAAAGCAAAGGACTGCTGCCAGTTTTAACCGCTGGAGGGAACACTGTCGGGGTACGGATTCCAGACAATCCACTACTTTTGAAAATCCTCCAAGCGTTTGGTGGACCGATGGCAATAACGAGCGCGAACCTCTCTGGAGAATCGCCAGCCACCTCTGCTCAAGAAATTGGTGAAAAACTCTCCTCACGAATTGATGTGATAGTCGATGGAGGGAAGACCCCGGGTCCCATCCCTTCTACAGTTTACGACATTTCTGTCTCGCCGCCACTTGTTCGACGACACGGCGTGATTTCAGAAGAAACACTCGCCAAGGAGTTCGCGTGCTACAACAAGCGTTAAAGCAGTTGCTTCAATTCTTAGCCACTCCCACCGGAAATTGGGTGATCCTCGGCTTCATCAGTTTTGTAGCATTGGCGATTGTCTACAACAGGAAAAGACAGATTCCGGGGTTAACGGTAGAGATTATCCCAGAAGATACGTGGTTTATCAACCGCGACGATAACCATCGCCTCGCTATCGTTGTCTCGTTGCACCTGATTAACAAATCAAGCGCGCCTATCCGGATTCGGAAATGTAAACTGAGTGGATATTCACCGAAACCGCCGCCTGAAAAACTGCTTTTACAGGGGCATGATATGAGTGTCGAACTGGAGTACCCGAAGCATGACCTCTTTGTTGACGTAGGTGGGCATCCTTCTGAACACACTTCAGAGTACGTTCTAAACCCTTACACCGAGCAACGCATGTGGACTTTTTATCATTCCGGCATTGTTACGATGACAAATATGCTTCGCGCACCCATTGTACTCAGAGATGTGAATCGGAAACGCAGATCTATCCACGTGGCTGTGCCTCGCAATATGGAACAGATTCAACTCTATCGCGAGGCAGCGATGCGGTGGTAATTTAATCGAGTTCGGACAGTTTAACGGTTCTACCGCTTGCTTCTGCCGACATGTCGGAAGCAAAGACGACGCGATGTGTTTCAAATGCCGTGTCAAAATCGGTCAGCGGCATCGGTTCATTTTGTCTGACGCTGTCTATGAACGCTTGGAATTGCGGTTCATACGGATGGTCGCTGACATCACCAGAATCAATGAGCGAGGTCTCAAGCGTACTCCATTTGCTCTTATCCATACCGTGAAGTTTCGCGGAATAGATGCGGTTGTCGAGCAGACTTCCCTCGCTGCCGACAAGGTGAATATGGAAGTAATAAGGCTGTAAGCAATCGACACAGGAGGTGACTTTCCCTATTTTTCCGCCACCTTCAAACTTAAGGAGACTGACGCTCGTTGTTTTATATTCGTAGGGTTGAAAATACGCGCCTGTGGATTGTGTGTGGTAACTCGTTACCTCTTCAACGTTTCCATCCATAAAAAAGAGGAGGGCATCGAGCGCATGGCACCCAGCAGTGAGTAGGGTGCTACCACCGAAGTCTTTTTTGATGTTCCATTCGTATTGTCCGTACCAGGGTCCGATGCCGTGGTAATAATCGACTTCGGCGTAGTGGAGTTCCCCGAGTAATCCGTTGTCGATTACGGAGCGGATCATCGTAAAGTGTGCGCTGTATCGGCATTCAAAGCATACACAGACGTTAACGCCTGTGCTTTTGACAGCAGCACGGATAGCTTTCGCATCCTCGTATGTAAGGCAGATCGGTTTTTCTATGATGAGATGTTTTCCCGCTTGGGCAGCAGCGATGGCTTGTTCGGCATGAAAGGGATGTGGCGTACAAATATCGATGATGTGGACATCCGGATCCGCAAGCATTTTGTCAAAATCGGTATAAGCTTTGAGAGGTGTCCCGTATGTTTCTGCCAATACAGATTCATCGTGTTCTCGACGTGAACAGATGGCAGTGACATCCGAACCTGTAATAGCTTTGAAGGCTTCGATGTGAGCACCGGCTACCCAACCGAGCCCGACAATTCCAACGTTTAAATTATCCATTTTACGGCTCCTTTAAGTCCCGTAGGCGTTGGCGAGTGTAGCTTATCAAACACATACTGATACAACCCAAACGCACACGGGTAGTTGAAGGTATTATATCACGGGTATAGATTTTTGAGGTGGAAAATTGCAGACACGTTCAGTTCTTCTGTAGGAACGATCTCCATGTCGAGGCCTATCCGATACAATTGACAGAAAACCGGAAGCTAAATGGATCTGGAAAAAATTGGTTGATATATTTTCCATTTTCCGATATAATTAATGATGAAGAAATATTGGCTTCATTCTATAAGTCCGTTTGGTAGGTGCCGGTCTGGAAGGGAATCGGAACCCTCTTCGTATTGGCACGACAAATATTTTGACACAAGAGAGAAAATATGCTATGATATGTGGGAATTGGAGAATAGTGCTTTTTTCAGGTAAACGTGCAATATGGGATCCCGCAAGCGATGTTACTCGGCATCGTTCCTGAACCTATTCTGTCCATCTCAACCGCAATGAAGGAGATGATTCCGATGAAGACCAAAATTTCCGATGTCTTCCCCCCGAAATTTGCAAAAGAAGGGTTAACTTTCGACGATGTTTTGCTGATTCCGGCTGAATCGGATGTGCTACCGGATCACGTAGATACGGGTACACAACTGACACGTAATCTCCGGCTAAACATTCCTATCTGTAGTGCCCCTATGGATACTGTCACGGAATCGACTCTTGCTATTGCAATCGCACGGGAGGGAGGCATCGGAATAATTCACTATAACTGCACTATTGATGAGCAGGTATCTGAAGTCGATCGGGTGAAACGATCGGAAAGCGGTATGATTACCGCACCGATTACACTGACGCAGGATAAAACGATTCGCGATGCTTTAGACGTAACAGCACGTTACCGCATCGGTGGTGTCCCTATCGTAACAGAGGATGGTTACCTCGTTGGTTTGATTACTAACCGAGATCTCAAGTACGAAGACAATCTGGAACTCCCTGTAACCGCCCGAATGACACCGGGTGAGAAATTGATTACCGCGTCCCCCGGAATTACACTTGATAAAGCCAAAGCGGTACTCCACAGATCTCGGAAAGAAAAACTGCCGATTGTGGATGACGATTTTCGACTCTGTGGACTAATTACTATCAAAGATATTGACAAAGTCCAGATGTTTCCGCAAGCGTGTAAGGATGGTGCTGGACGTTTACGCGTTGGTGCCGCTGTTCTGCCTTCAACACCCTTGGAGAACGTTGACCGGTTAGTGGAGGCTGGTGTAGATGTGCTCGTATTGGATACAGCACATGGACATTCCAAAAACGTGATCCGATCGGCAGAGTACATTAAGTCTCATTTCTCAGATATTGAACTTGTCGCTGGGAATGTTGTTACACCTGAAGGGACGCGAAGCCTCATTGATGCAGGTGCGGATGCAGTAAAGGTCGGTGTTGGTCCCGGCTCTATCTGCACAACTCGTATAGTAGCAGGCGTGAGTATTCCGCAAATTACAGCAATTTACGATTGTGCCCAGGAAGCCGATAAATCAGGTGTGCCGATTATTGCTGATGGTGGTATTCGCTATTCTGGGGACATTGCGAAAGCCATTGGTGCAGGTGCGAATTCTGTGATGATTGGTAGTTTACTTGCTGGGACGGACGAGAGTCCCGGGGATACTGTCATCTATCAAGGGAGAACATATAAGATTCACCGCGGAATGGGGTCATTAGGGGCATTACGGAAACGAAATGCCCAACTTTCAGAGGAGAATAGTGAAGATATTTCCAAACTTGTCCCGCGTGGGATTGAGGGACGTGTGCCACATAAAGGGAAACTCAGCAGTTTTGTTTATCAATTGGTCGGTGGCATCCGCTCGGCAATGGGCTATTGCGGGGCTTCGGACATTGAGGCGTTACGTAGGGATTGCCAATTTGTACGGATGTCAAGCAGTGGCTATCGAGAAAGCCATCCCCACGATATCGATATTACTGAGGAAGCACCGAACTACACAGGAGCGAATCTTTCTCCATAACTATTATTGGGACACCTTTTCCCCATAGACATTGCCCCCCGCTGGGGTGCTTAAAAAGAATTCCTTCTTGAACCCCGTAGGGTTCTCACTGCGAAGCAATGTTTGTAGGGGAGGGCAGTCCAGGAGGCCATAAGTAGAAAAATGAAAGTTAACGAAGAAATGTCTTTTTGGGATAGGCTCTATATCCCTGCGTTGATTAAGGGGATGTTTACTACCCTGAAACATATTCCGAAAAAGAAGTTGACATATCAGTACCCTGAAGATCCTCGGAGTGTGGATGAACGGAACGATAGGTACCGTGGCATTCACAAACTGACGGTGACAGAAAAAGACGAGATTAAGTGCGTAGCATGTTTTTTGTGCGCGACTGCTTGTCCTGCGGATTGCATCACAATTCAGGCGGCACCTGCCCCGGACGGTTGGCAAACCAAGGAAGGCTATCAGCGCGAAAAATACCCTGATGTCTTTGAAATCAATATGCTCCGTTGCATATTTTGTGGTTATTGCATCGAGGCTTGCCCTGAAGATGCTATCCGGATGACAGGGTTAACGCTCCCTCAATACTTCCGTGAACGTCAAAAAGAGGGAGAAAGTCTTGGAAGTTCCCGCAGTGACTTCATCTTTGATCGGGACATGCTCGTCGCAAACAACGACATCTCGCAAGAAGGGCTTAGTGTTGAAGCAAAATAGGTGGACCGGTCGAGATAATTGATGGCATCATACGCTCCCTTCCCGAATAAAAAGTACAGCATCATATACGCCGATCCGCCGTGGGATTACAGGGGACAGCTCCAACACACAGGTAGTGGTGGCAAGGAGAGTGGCGGCGCGATTCGACATTATCCGACTGTCCCGGTCTCAGAAATGAAAATATGGGATGTTGCCTCAATTAGCGAAGAGAATTGTCTGCTTTTTATGTGGAGCTCTTCTCCACATCTCGATCAGGCGATTCAGCTTGGCAAGGCGTGGGGATTTCGGTGGGCAACAGTCGCTTTTGTCTGGGATAAACAACGCCCGAACCCCGGTTTCTACACGATGAGTCAATGTGAGTTATGCCTTGTTTTCAGACGTGGTAAAATTCCGCAGCCGCGAGGGGCAAGAAATATGAGGCAACTCGTTCAGGTTAAACGGACACGCCACTCTGAAAAACCCGATGCCGTGCGTGAACGGATTGAGAAAATGTTTCCACAGCAGTGTAAGATTGAACTGTTCGCACGAAAGCAGTACCAAGGCTGGGACGCATGGGGACTCGAAATTCACTAATTTATTTGAAAGGCGTACAATCGAATCGACCTAATGCAAGGATTATCGCTTAATTTTCGTTCGGAAACGCTTCTCGCGTTGACTGATAAAATCAAATCCAGTATTGAGGGACGGATGAGTTGGGGAGATACCTTTGGCTTGGGACTTGGTGTGAAGTCGGATAAACATCTGATCGTTTGGACACCAAAAGAAAGTTCAGAGGGCGACATTCTACCCGGTTTTGACTCAGAAGATGGCGAACTTACAGTGAAGATGCGTCCACGTCCAGGGGCATGGGCTTCCTGGATCGACGAGGCGAAGGTCACAGCCGAGACACAGGACGACTATGACCGTGTTCACAGAAGCATACAAGAATTGGAGCGGAATGCGCGCCAAATCACAGATTTCGCCGATGGCATCGTCTCGGACATCGCTATTCAAAACTTGGGAAAATCCCTAACGCTTTCCGAACTCACTCAGGATGTTTTGAAAGCACGCTTGACAATACCCAGTACCATCAAAACTGGTGGGTATGTGCTCGCAAATATTGATCCTACTGATACTGGGGTGATGCCTCCGGCTACTGTTATCATTCCAGAGCAAACCCACATTCATCGCGTGCATCTCAATGAAGATGCTCTTTTTGACCAAATACTCGCGCGGGACTACAATCTGCTCTTTGTGGTTATCAGAACCCATATTAAGCAGTACCCTGACCTGATCGATTTGGGGTACGGTTTAACACTTCATACTCGACTGTCTAATATATTTGATGATCAAGATGTAGAGACATCGGAGACAATTAAAGAAGAGTTTGATCCCATTCGAGTGCTTGCCACAGCGGCGGTTTACGATCCTCTTGAACCGGAGACGCTGCGGTTAGTACCTATCGCGTTCAACGCGCCCGCTGAGGAAATTGAAACCGCAATTAGTGAGAGTTCGAAGAAAATCGAAACGTACACGGTGAAAGCCAACCAGAACGCCTATCAACTCATGGCGCAATTCCAACAGGGGGTGGAAACCCGTTTGAAAGCCCTTGTCCTTGGACCTGGACAACGTGTCCATAATAAGGTATGGGACGATCTGGTGATCCGTGAATTACGGAATACTATGCTTGCTTTCGTCGAATTCTATGGGGAATATCTCACCGAACATTTTGAGGCATCAGTCGCAGCGGCGAAAACCGAAGTGCTCAAAGAGAATATTGACCCCATGATAGAATTTTGGCAGCTACAGGATAATCAACAGTTAACCCTGAATCACCTCATTCAATCCTCCTACAAACTGGCGAATCAGGTGCTGGATCAAGCTGCTGGATTGTTTCATGATCTGGTGTTTGAACAGGACTTTATTGAAACCGAACTCGTCAAGCAGGTTGAGATCTCAACTTTTGAGAACAACGAACTCTTAAACGAAATTTACTTGCCGCAATGGACGCGTGGAACGGTGCGTGAGAAAATGGCAGGTATAACCCTTCGCTCGACTTTGCATGCGACTCAAGTCGAACGTTTGACAACCATCTGGTTGGAATTGCTGGAGCTCGCGAACTTCGCGGGTCAACACAAGCGGGATTTTGAAACCGTTATTCAACCGTTAATCAATCTCCTATTAGCAGCTAAGACAGGGCAAACACAGCGCCGAAGTCAGCAGACGCAGTATCGAGGAAGTGCTACCAATTTTGCGGGTTTTGAGATTCCTGATGACACTTTCTCGCAGTTGCTTGACCATGTAAAACTGCATTTACCAACTATAAAGCAATGGTTGCAGAATATGCCTGCAGCAGTGGACGAGCAACAGCATTACGCAACTTTGTGGGTGTTGGTGCTTGATGGTAGGCTACGTGAGCGGCTCCTTGCTGATATTCAACCTACTTGTGATATTAATCTCAGTGTGCCTGATCAGACCAAAAGGTTAATCAACCTCATGTTGGGAAGCGCGCTTATTATCCAAGCTGAGAAGGACCGTAAATTAATAGAGCGTAACCTGAACCGGGCGATTCTCTCAAAGACCGGACACGAATTGGCAAATGTTACAACGGCGGCGATGCTTGCTATCCATGGGGATACCCTACTTGCAACGCTTTACGAGGAATTGCTGGGTTATCATGACACTTTGGCAAAACGGGCAGGGCGGCTCGCGAATGCCCCTCAAAAAGGGAAGAAACGGAAGCGTGGGCAAGCACGAAGTAACGGTGCCGTGAACACTGAGGCGATTGAGGCGGAACAGCAAAAAGTTGAGAAACTCATGGCTTTCCTCAGACCCTACCGACAAGAAGAAGTTATCGCCACTTTAGTGACAGCCGGTATTGATCCGCGTGCCATTAACCTTGAAGAAATTCGGAAACAGCAGGTACTCAGTTTCGATGTAAGTGATTTACCTGCGATAGACGAAACGTGGCTCGGTGATAGTAAGAGTGTTGAGGATTATCCAAATTTGCGGATGTTCCTCCTGCAAAATCAGCTTCCGATATCGACGACTGGCAGGTTGCTTATGGAATTGCGGCAGCAATTTCCGGATGAACTTTTCAATCACGTGTTAGGACTCATCCAAGAAGTTAAAGCACTCCAAGGCAATGATTTTGAGGGCAATCTACTCAATCAGTTTGTCAACTATATCTCCGAAAAGGTGTGGCGATGGGAGTTAACACAGATTACGGAAGCCGAACTTCCGCTCTTGTTAAAGGAGAAGGTGCTTGCATCGGCAATCTGCTATGAAAAAGAGATTGATACCTTGCTCGAATACGTTGAGCGTTACGATGAACTGGTATCTACAAAACTGGCAGCCGGTTCAGAAATGGACAACCACCGTCAATATATTGAGGAACAATTTCAGGCAATCGTTGAAACCCTTTTGGTGTAATTTTTAGGTTGCCAACGCATATCGATGTTGCAGGAGTGCTTTGTCCTCGCGCTCCCTTCGCAAGAAGCGCGGTTGTAGATCGTGCCTATACATAAATGGATTTTTTTAAGGGTGATGGATGAAAGTAGCTTTATTGGGCAACAGTCAGTTAGCCGTCTCGACTGCCTGGGGCTTGTGTCAATCGGAGGCGGCGCGTGAAGTTGCCTTTGTGTCGGATGCTGTGTCGAGCAAGAATAGATTTGTTCATCCAAAAGAGGGCGTACCGGCAAACCTCCGAGATCTTGTAGAAGCAAACGCTTTAAGTACAAGTGACACCGCGATTTCCGCTTTCGATTCGTTAGAGGGGTTGGCGAACGCAGACGTGGTTGTGCTGTTGCCACCGGTAGGTCAATCTGTTTTTCGGTCTCCTCAAGCCTCGAAGACGACAGGTATCGCTCGCGTTCAAAGGTTTGTAACCGGAATCCAGCAGTATGCCTCCGATGCCAAGATTCTGGTAGCAATATCACCTACGAATTACATCTCTGCATGGATACATCAGACGCTTGATGGAGGGCAGATTATCGGGCTTGGAAACGGGGTTGCTACGGCGTATTTAGCCTCTGAAATTGCGAAACGTGTTGATGTGTCCGTGAAAGACGTGACGGCTCTGGCGATCGGGAGTGACCAAGAGACGTATCCACTTCCACAATACTGCCGGGTGAACGGTATACCGCTCGCTCAATTGATGTCCGAAGCTGACATTGAAAGCCTCTGTGAAGCCGTTGCGCAGCGTTGCCTGTATACCACGGGCGGCGAATGGACATTGGTAAGTCATATTTTGCAGGTTGTTTCGGCTATTGCTCTTGATAAAAGACGGGTGATGAGTGTCGGCACACGTATTTCAGCGGGGACAACATCGGTTTACCTGAATGTTCCGGCACAGGTCGGATACGATGGTGTCGCTTCTATTGTCCCACTTGAGTTGACCGAGCAACAACGCGAGCAGTTTAGAAAATTAGTCGGGCAGAGTGCTGAAGACCAAGCACCGTAAAACTTTCGGAGATGGGGCCTAATACCCGTTTCTTAGCGTGAGTTCCTATTTTGTAATCGTATATCTTTTGTCCTGTTCCGGACGACACATTGAAAGAAAATGAGAGAAATATACCAAAAAATTCCAGAACTAATTGAGTCTGCTCAAGTCGGAGCATACTGCACTGTTGTAGAGACGAAAGGCTCAACTCCACAGAAGCCCGGTTCAAAGCTTTTGATTCTCCCGGATTTGCGGAACATTGGGACTCTCGGTGGTGGTTGTGTTGAAGCCGAAGCGCGGCGACAGGCGATCGGACTCATGCAAGACGGTGTGCCGCGGCTGCTTGAGTTTCAATTGGATAGCGATTACGGTTGGGACGATGGGCTTATCTGCGGCGGGAATATGAAAATCTTTATCGATTTACCGAAAACGTCTGCCGAAGCTGAGATGTTTGAGAGACTCCAGGCGTTGAACGCCGAAAAGGTCCCACTCGTCTGTGCAACGGTTGTAGCGAGTGAAAAGCAGGGTGTTGATGTTGGCATGAAGATGATCTTTGCTAACACGGGTGAACATATCGGCACGTTAGGCGATCCGGCTTTGGAAGCGGCGGTGGAAGAAGAGACTGCGAAGGTGCTTGAGCGTAACAGTGCTGGCTTGTTTCAGGAGAACGAAACGGCTTCGGTCTTCTTAGAGCCGCTACAACCGAGACCAACGTTGCTTATCGCAGGGGCAGGACATGTCGGTCAGGCACTCTGTCATCTTGGGAGTTGGTTGGACTTTGACATTGTTATTGTCGACGACCGCGCCGACTTTGCTTCCGCTGAGCGGTTGCCGGAGGCGGACAAAATTATCATCGGCGATATCGAAACGGAACTCCGAAAATATCCGATCACCCCGCTGACGTATGTTGTGATTGTCACCCGTGGTCATCAACACGATGAATCGGCACTCCACAGTGTTGTTGAATCGGATGCCCGTTACATCGGCTTAATCGGCAGTCGCCGCAAGATTAAACTGATATTTGACGATTTGCTGGAGGCAGGGATTTCCAAGGAGAAACTTCAGCGAGTTTACGCACCCATCGGACTCGATATTAACTCGAAAACAGTACCGGAGATCGCAGTCAGCATCATATCGCAGCTCATCCAGATCCGAAACACTACTGACACTGTTGACACCTTTGACGCACAGCCGGCGCGAATGCCCACCGTTAAAATAGCGGGGTGATAAAAGATGAAGGATATTCAGATAACAGAGGATAAAGTCTATACGCTTCCCGAGGTTATAGACTTTGTAAAACAGACGTTAGACCGCGTTAGCGAAAAGTCTAACCGGGACCCACTGCGATATTCGTCCACCGATGTGTATTGGCTACTACATGACATGCTTCGGTATGTGAACAGGAATATCCCAGGTGAATTTACCCTGTTGCAGACAAAAAAAGGCACTTACCGAGTGACATACGCGGCTGAAGATTCTGCGAAACAGAAGTCAAGTAGGAAACTCAAGGCGGAGGTAAACCGAACCGCCCGTTATCTCGAAGAATTGACCGGCAGGAAGCCATCGTGGGGCGAAAAAGAGTAAAAGTAGTAGGCACACTCCGTGTGCCGTAACCAAAGCACCAGAACCCAGTAGATGCGGTTTCCTAACCGCACCGGATTTTCCCCATCATCTTGCCATAAGCTGTTATTTTATTGCATTTTCGCTCCTTTGGTTTCCCCATAGGGGTGATATGTTTATAGAAACGCGTTCCTTCCATTCCCTTTGTTGTCAAATGCGCTATCATTTTAAAAATGGTTATGGTGACACATGGTTTGGGAAGTTTGCGGGTGTTCCACAATATCATTTTATTGGGATTGGTCTATTCGTGGTCCCAGTGGGACGAAAGGGGTAGTTCATGGAAATCATAAATTGGCTAAATGCAAACAATGGTGCGATAATAGGGGTTGCTACTGTTGTGCTCGTAGGTATCACAGGGTATTACGCCTATCTAACGCTGCGCCTACTAAAAGCCGCTGATACACCTGAAATCGCAATTTCCCTCCAGCCCCACGAAATATCTGTTAATCTTGTAATGCTATGCATAGAGAATGTGGGGACTGGAGCAGCTCATGATGTGAAGTTCACAACAGATCCCCCTTCTGTTCCTAATCTTGACATACCATTTGAGAAAATAGGTTTTTTTAACAGCGGAATTGGCTATTTTGAATCTGGACGGAGGATTGAACAGTTTTTGGTGAGTGTAGTAGGCAAGTTTGATGAATTAAAACAAACGCGACTTAGGATTACTGTTACATATGAAGATTCCACACGCCGCAAGCATGAACGCACTTTTCCCCTTGATTTTGCCGAAGGTGTAGGTTTCTCACAGATTGGCAGTCCCCCACTTTATGAGATATCCAAAACTGTTAAGAAGATTCAAGAGGACTTACACCGTATTACCACTGGCTCACGAAAACCAATAATCCTCACGGAACCACTATCTGAGCATCGCCTTGGTCAGAGTACCGCTTCTCTGGAGAGCCGGATAGAGCAACTTCCAAAGGAAGTTCAACAAGAAATTTTACAAGAAGTAAATGTTGTTGTCAGCAAGCGAGAACAGGAGATTCGTGGAAAAGAGCAGGATGAGAAGCCAGCAATAGACACGAATTCATCATGAAGAGGAGGCACAATAGATGACAGTTACAATTCATATCTACCCGAATAAACGTTTGTTGTTGGAGATTCCTGACGACACAAAGGATGCATTAGCGAGTGATAATTCACAGTTGTCTGCTGAAGAGTTTAAAGCAGCACTAGATCGGTTAGCAGATAAATTTGAGGAATTTGCTGGTCCCGATTGCCCATCATTATCCGATTACGCTATGAGCCGCGAAGGGATATACGAAGATCATCCATAGTCATGATTTATCTGACGGATACCAATGTCTTGTTGCGGATTGCACGTCGTGCTGACCCACGTCATTCAATTGTCCAAGCTGCTGTTCATAAATTGCGGGAAAATGGCCATGAACTCCGGACTACATCGCAAAATTTCGCGGAATTCTGGAACGTATCAACTCGACCCACTGATCGAAACGGTTTTGAGCTCACGCCTTATGAAACACATGAACTCTTGCAAGACTTAGAACGGTCTTTTTCTTTGCTATCGGATTCATCTGATGTATATCTCGTATGGAGACAACTCGTCGTGGATTATCGTGTGTCAGGTGTTCAGGTTCACGATGCCCGGTTAGTTGCTGCGATGCTTGTCCATGACGTAAAACACATCTTGACTTTCAACACACAAGACTTTACCCGTTACATGCCCGAAGGAATTATTGCTGTTGATCCATCTGAAGAAATATAGGAAAATCCGAACATAAGTGAATAGGGGTTCAATGAACAAAGTTCCATACCACTGCTGGCGAAGATTGTATCTTCGCCCCCATAATGTCCAAGTCATTGTAGATTTTATATAAATTGAAGGAGAATATTTCGTGAACCAAGAACCTAAGGTAACAGTTGAAGATATTGAGATGTCCATGGATGCGTTAGATGCCCAAAAAGCCACAGACATCTTTGAGGAACACGGCTGTCTCGTCGTCCGCGGGCTGATGGCACCTTATATTAAGGCGATCCATGAGGACATTGAGGCTGCCGCTGCAGAATCCCTATCGCTACTGGACGAGGCAGAACAGATCGTTGAAGGATGGCGTACGCCGAACGGCACGCTGTTCATCCCCGCACCGTCAGGCTACGAACGCGACAAACAGATTATGGTGTTGGCGGTGAATTATCAGACGAGTGGAGCATTTTTCCAATCCGCTTTCGATGAAACCACAGCCAATATCGTGGAGGCGATCTTGGGACCGAATGTGGAGATCTTTGGTAGCGGACAGTGCCTGTATAAGGAACCGGTCGGTGGACATCCGAAGCATCTACATCAGGATTCTGCCTACTTTGAACACCGCTATCAGGGACCCGTCGGCATTCTGAGTTATGTTGTGGATACGGACTTGGTAAATGGAGCGTTACACGTCGTGCCGGGTTCACACAAACTTGGACAACTCAAGCATATTGATACGTTCTCACATCTCGGTTTGGAGGAGGACGAGTGGCCCTGGGAGAGTGCTCTCCCTATTTCTGGTGAAGCTGGTGATTCAATCTTCTTTAACGTCAAAACGATTCACGGGTCCAAACAGAATATGTCGGACAAACCGCGTCCGATTTTCATCAACCGCTACCGCCGAACAGATGACTATGTGATTATCGGCGGGACAACGACAGCGAATCGGGCAGAGTCAGAGAAACGCGCCACCGCAGCCGAGGAAGCGAAGAAATCTAATAGTGATCGAGGTTTGATGTTGCGCGGGTTCCGTCCTTTTGATTCGTAGAAAAAGAAAAACAAATAGGGCAAATCATGTTCCACCCTATAACTGATACAGCATTAGATAGATAATCACGCCTGTTACCGAGACGTATAACCAGATCGGGAAGGTAATCTTTGCGATACGACGGTGCTTCTCAAACCGCTCACGCCACGCCAAATAGAGGGTACGCAACGCCAACGGCACTATAACGAACGCCAAAATAATGTGCGAAATCAGGATAGTGAAGTAGACCGGACGAATCCACCCCTGCTTTGTAAACGGCTTCGACCCGGCGTGATAATGGTAGATAACATAGCAAACCAGAAAAAGCACGGACACACCAAAAGCCGCGAGCATACAGTTTTTATGTGCCGTGATTTTCCGTTGTCGGATTTGCACATACCCGATCGTCAACAGGATACCACTTATTGTATTCAACGTCGCATTGACCGTCGGTAGATTTGAGATCTCAAGCACATTTTCCCCTTTCACTACCGGGGCCATCGGTAGGCTTGCGCACCTTTAGAATTCTCTAACGCAAATTCCCACCGTCGACACCACGTTTCATATTTAGTGTTACCGGCTTCCGGTCGCAGACGACTCCGCATGAGGAATCCAGGATAAAAGGGTCTCCCTGTCGGTTGATAGACATCGTGATACCGCAGATCGAAGCTCCATCGGATGCTCTGCGATTCATTCGGTTTCGCACTATGGAGCGTGTAGTTGTGAAACAGAATAACGCCGCCAGCCCGGATCGGCAACGGTTTCGGTGTAAGATTATCGGGTTGATGTTCCGGCGGGACCGCCAATCCAGCCGATGACCAGTCGTGTGTGTAGAGTCCCATCTTATGGCTACCCGGCATTACTTGTAGGCATCCGTTTTCCAGCGTCGCATCTACAATGGGAACCCAAACAGTTAGCATAAAATAAGGATCGGTGTCGGGCCAGCACACCCCTGCGTCCTGGTGCCAAGGTGTCGGTTCGCGCTGTGAACTCCGTTTTGGCAGGACGGCACGGATATGTTGAATCGGATTGCAGATGATTTCGGAACCAACAAAAGACTCCGTGATGTCGAGGATTTTCGGGTTCTTGAGGAAGTTGAACGTCGCTTCGCCGCGTGCCTGCATAATGTCTAAGTTCGCTGTTATCTCCGGTGCCTCCTTCGAGAGGTGGAGCAACCGTTCCGTGAAGGACTTATCGGCGTGCGTATCCGTTACTTTTCCTTCCGCGTGCAATTTCTCTGCACGTTCCGCGATAATTCCCTTATATTCGTCAATGACAGGACCCAGATCGTTCTCATCAAGCGCGTCTTCAAGCAGTAGATATCCGTTGTCGTGAAAGAAGGAAACTTGAGATTCGGTTAAACGCATAATTGCGTCCTCCTTGCACGGAGGCACGCCATCACGATGATAGTGATCGCGTGACCTCCGAGTTGTGTTGTAGGGCGTGGCTTGCAGGTTTCCCTGCACTATCCCCATCGCTGTTCTGGTGGATCGAAAACAAATCCGTGGAAGAATTTCCGCTGTTCCGGTGAAAGTTCCTTGTTGTAAAAGTCTTTGGGATATCCCCAATGTTCCTGCGAGGCAATCATCCACGGATGCTCATAGGCGTAATAGAGCATTTCACGGCAACCTTCCGGTTTGGTAAAGATACCAGATGAATGCCAGACCGCGTTGTGGAACAGAATCGCACTCCCTGGCGGAGCGCAGACCTCCAAGGCACCGGGATATTCATAAGGGTACCGCAGGTCTTCGTGGTTCGGATCATACGTTGCCGTGTGGCTACCCGGTATGAGCCATAAATTGCCCTGTCCGCCTTCTGTCATATCCGTCAGATAATAGCCGATTTTGAGTTGCAAAAATGGAATCGGACGTAGGTTACGATAGCCTTCATCGTGTCCATCAATGTGCCAACCCATTGAACGTTCCATTAAATCCGAAGCGCGCTCGACAATAGCGTCCGAAGCGTGATGGTGCGGCATTTTGTTGAGCAACCCCATGACATACGGAAGGATTGGTTGCCAATCCAAGAGTTCCAAGAACGCCGGATGGTCCCCGAGGATATAGAAGATACGGGCACTTTTCTCGCCGTGGATGTGCGTCATTCCGGTTTGGGGCAACCCCTTTTCCTCACGTTCCCGTCGCTTTTCAATAGATTCGGCGAGGGCACTTCTGAGCGTTTCAACGTGTGAGGGGGCAAGGAAATTATCCAAAACGAGATAACCATTGTTTTCAAAGAAAAACTTTTCAGCATTCGTCAGTTTGTGTGGCATGTCATAAACCCTCTTTTCTTTCGCATCTACCTCATCCATTTTCAAGGATCTCGTTTCTCAATCTCTCATATTTTACTATAAATTGAACAATTTTATGGCGTTTTCACTAAAGATTCGTGCTTTATCTGCTTCAGGGATCGGCATCTCTTCAATTAAACGGACGAATCGTGGCATATCCACCCACGGATGGTCTGTCCCGAATAACAAGCGGTCCGCGCCAGAATACTCGTAGGCGTACTGTAGTGCCTGCACTGATGGCGAGACAGTGTCCAAATAGATACGTCGCAGATACGCGCTCGGCGGTTGTGTTATGTTCTCTCTGGCTCTCCCTAATACTTCCGTCTGATGATCGATCCTGCCGCTCATATAGGGTAAAATACCCCCGACGTGCGGCATCACGATTTGGAGGTGTGGATGCCGTTCGAGAATCCCGCTCAGAATCAGTCGCAACAGTGCGAAACTGTTATCCACTTGTAACCCCATCATACCGATCATCCAGTGGTCTTTGATTGCCTCTCCCCACGTCGGGACGGTGGGATGCATCACAATCGGCATACTTAGTGTTTCGGCATGGGCATAAACCGGTTCAAAGTGCGGTGCGTCGACCGGTTTTCCTCCGATATGGGAATAGAGCATTATCCCTCGGAACCCGAGTCCCTTCACCCGATCCATTTCTGTGATGGCTTCATCTGGATTTTGCCACGGTAGGCATGCCAATCCTGCGAATCGATGTGGATATGCGTCCACGAGCTCGGCAATGGCATCGTTGATCGCTTGTGCACCCTTATTCCCTAATTCAGGTGCGAGCATGCATGGCGGGGGTATATTGGTACTGAGCAGTGCCATATCGACCGCCGCTTCGTCCATATCCTTGAGTTTTCGCTCCGGGTCGTAGGCTTCGTCTTGAAGGCGAAATGTTTGGACATCGCCGTACGTAACGACAGCCTCGCTCCCGCAGCGGACAACTTGCGGAGGATGTGGGTTCTGCGCGAGGATTTCGGTATAGGCGTTTGGAAATATGTGGCTCTGACAATCAATTCGCATTTTTTGAGTTAAAGATGTTTTATTTTTCTATGTTTTTAGTATGCCATGTCTAACCTTTTTTTATCAAGCAATCTTTTTCGGAGACATAGGGTCATTCAATTTTTCTCTATCCACGGTAGGTGAAGTTTCTAACCTCGCCATTGCACTCCCGGAAAGGTCTTGCGTTGTGCGACCCATGGTGCTATTATTTAAAATGCGAAGACCCATTGTTCATCAAGTTCCCTAAAGCAAAGAAGAGAAAACATGACAGGCTGTAAAGTTTTTATCGCATTCATCTGCCTATTGCTGCTGATTATCGGGATCCGTCAAAATGTCGGTGCCCAGCAGCAATTACCTTTTGGTGCCAAAGCCAGATTTGGTATCAATAAAGGGGCAATAAGCGACACAGCGTTCGCACCCGATCGTAGAAATCTCGCCAGTTGGAGTGCTGACGGCACGATTTTGCTATGGGATTGGAATAAAATCCGCCCAGATAGGTAAGGGAAAATTCTTGCGTTTCAAGACAGCTTGTGTTATCATATAAATGAAGTTTCAATAAATATTTCGGTAATTCTATATTTTCCCAGGCCCGGTAGGGGCGGTTTCCTTGGGGAAACACCCTATCAAAAACACCGCACCGGACATCGTTAGGAGATTACCGAATTAAATTCTTAATCTTCATAAATATGATGACTAATTCTCAAGGAGAGGGACACCGAGTTTACATTGACGCAATGATACCGAGTTATCTGGTTGCTCCCTTGAGCCGTGACCCGAAAATAGCAGAATGGCAGAGAATCACGCGTGAATTTTGGCAAGACCCCCGTTTTGAGTTTGTCTTGTCAGATTATGTTATTAATGAAATATCAATCGGTGACAGGGGTCAAGCAGCGGATAGACTACAAGCAGTTACGGGTCTCACCCTTGTAATTGTGCAGGATTTGGAACTTGAGTTTGCAGAGCAATTAGTGGTTCAAAAGGCAATTCCGGAAAATGCATTTACTGATGCTGTTCATGTTGCTGTTGCTGCCACACACAATACGCGTTATTTAGCCACGTGGAACTTCACACACTTGGCAAACGCAGATACTCGCTCAAAAATTGAACAGGTTTGTTGCCATGTGGGGTATTCGCCGCCCCGTATTGATACCCCAGAGGCGATACTGGAGGCAATCTAATGTGTGACGACCCCGCGAAAGACATCCTAGAAGCGAAAGAACGTCTCGTCGCGCTGTTCGGCGACCTAGAGACCTATATGGAATTTATGATGAAACGACAAGAGAAGCGTATAAAGCAAGGTGTGAAATACGCTGATTTTTCACCTTATCGCAAAAAGAAGCAGAAAAAATCTGATACCTCAACTCTTCCAAATACCTAGTCGCAAGCGTAGGGACAAATTTCAAACCCTTCTTGTTTACAAACTGTGCCCTAGGTCCTATGCTGTGAACTCCATCTGACAACGTAATTAGATGGGACCTCCCGGACAAACATGGACACCGCACGATCCCTGTCTCCAAAACGATATACGACCGAACTCAGATAAAGCTGCGCTTGTGCTCGTGTCATACCCACATAGAAAAGACGGCGCTCCTCTTCAAGTTCTGCTTCTGTGATGTTCTGCCTCCACATCGGGAAACTTCCCTCCTCCATACCGATGATGATAATGACCGGAAATTCTGTCCCTTTCGCTGCGTGTAACGTCATTAACGTCAGTTGCTCAGTCTTATCGTCGAGTTCGTCAATATTGGTGAGCAGTTTCTGATAATCCAAGAAGTCGATAAGTCCATGTGCATCACTGATTGATTCAAAGTGGAGTACCGCGTTCATGAACTGAATCCGGCGTTGTCGCCAGTCAGCATCTTCTGGGAACTCACGGACGGTCGCATCCTGTAACGTTTCAATATGTTCTCTCGCCTGTGCCGCTTCTGTGGGATCAAGTGGTAGATTCTCCAGCGGTCCGACGTTGTGTGTCTGGACGAAACGTTTCGCGACATTTAAGAACGTATCCGTCTCGGTTAAGGCTTCCTCTGGAGGAGCGACCCCTTCGGTTTTCGCAAGGATGCCGAGCCCAACAAACGGTAGCAATTCAGGGAGCGATTTCGCCTCACGTTTGTGAGAATCGATTTTGATGAGTTCTTTAAAGATCTCTCGATTGACTCTGACGTCCTCTATGGCACTGTGTAGACGACCGTGTTCAATCTCAAATTTTTCGGCAAGCGCACTCATACTACACCGTTGTCGTGGGAAGAGCCTGCGCGCCGTGGCGAGTGTATCGTAATGGGGCACCGATAAATCCCTTTTCAAATACCTTCTAAGGTCTCGGGCAAGGATTGGATTGTCATACTCCGCTACATTGTGTCCAATCAGAATCCGGTCTTGGATAAACCCAAGGAATTCAGGCAACACCATTTCGATTCCCGGTGCGGGTTTGACTGTTTCTGCATCAATTCCATGAATGCGCGTGGCTGACTCTGGGATGTGTCCCCCTGGGGGCCTGACTAAGCGATAATACCGCTCAACTTTATCTCCGATTGCGCTGAGACGGTGCGCCGCGATCTCAACGATTTCTGCCGTTTTCGGATTGAGCCCGGTGGTTTCCAAATCGTAGACGACCATGTCTGCCATGTTTGGAGTTTCAAAACGATTGACAAGCCGTTGGCAGAGTTTGAGTGCCGTGATGCTATGAACCCCTTCTGCTTCCAGGCGAAGCACGTCCGTATTTGCTACGTCCGCTGTGCCGATGAGGATTGTCCGGGCATCCCGCGCACTTTCTCCGATTTCCTCAAAATTGCCGATAAGCAGATGGACCCCGTTTTCGTTCGATTTAAGTCTGTTTCCCTCAGGCGGCAACAATTGGAGTTCTGCAGTGTGATTTAGGTAGGTTTCAAGCGTCTGGTAGATAATATGCGCCGCACAGTACTCGTCAATCCCGTGGCTGGCGGTAATCTGGACCGGCTCACCGAGATTCAGCGCGCTGTAGAGAACGTCTTGTGCTGTTACCAAATTCGGCATCTCAGGTTGTTTTTCGATGATTTCCAGTTCTTCAGCGCGATAGGGAGTCCGAGAGCGTTCCAGAGTATCGAAGAGTTTCGGGATAATTTTATCGACCCTCTCGCCTTCAATTTCAGTCGATAAACTCTCAAGTTGTTTCCAGAATTGACGAACATTGCGGCGTGTTAAGGGACCGACATCCTCTGGATATGCTTCGATATTTTTCAAAAGTTCCACAAATGCTATATCTTTACGTTGTGCGAGCCACTTCAGGCGCACCCATGTTAGGTCGTCGATGCAAGTTTCAGGAAAATTGATTGCGTGTTCCAGGTCTTGCGGGAGCTGCCACTGGATGAAACGGAGATACGCCAGGATACCCTTACTATTCCCTTCCGCAAAGGAGTGAATCGGTTGGATTCGCTGGAATTGGATATGTTCCCGTAGCAGTTGTTCTTCCAAAACGTCAGCGAGTCTGTGTGTACGGTAAAAAATGGCAATATCGCGGTAGGAATAGTTGCGTTTCGTTACTAAGTTCTGAATGACATTAATAATGCCGCGTGCTTCCGCTATAGGTGTGTCAAAGGTATAGTGAAAGATGTCGCGTCCCGCGTCTTTATGGGTTCTGAGGGTGTGCTGTTTCTGCCGTTCCGTGTTTCTGGAGATGACTTCCTCTGCGGCGCGCAAAATCTTCTCGCTACACCGATAGTGGTCGTCCAAAGCAAGTTCTCTCGGACTGTAATCGGCTTTGAAACCATCAATATACGCTGGATTCGAGCCGCGCCAACTGTAGATAGCCTGATCTTCGTCAGCGACGACCATGAGGTTGTGTTCGGGTGGCGCACAGAGCAGTTGGAGTAAGTGATACTGCACGCTGTTCACATCGTGGAATTCGTCAACGAGGATGTGAGTGAATGCTTTGTGGTAGTCTTTTTGTACGTCTTCCACCTGTTCAAACAACTCGACGGTCTTCACAAGGAGGTCGTCGAAATCGAGCGCATCGTATTCCGCGAGTCTGTCCTTGTAATTTCGTAGGACACTTCGGATGTTTTCGGCAGTTTCTGGGTCATAAATATCCGTGGCATCCACTGCGTCGACGGGATCCTGTGATTTACATTTGGCATCGCTCAGAATATTACGCAGCAACCATGGCGGATAGTCATCGGCGTTGAGGTTCAACGCTCGAACGCTCTCTGTTAGAATCTCGTCTTGGAGTTCCTGATCGAAGATAGTGAAGTTTTCGCTTAATCCGATCCGCAGAGCGTGCTTTCGGAGCACTTGAACGCAAAACGCGTGGAAGGTGCTGACTTTAATGTTGGAACCGTGCGGTTCGCCGATCTCGCTGTTGACGCGTTCCTGCATCTCTTGCGCAGCTTTATTGGTAAACGTGATCGCAAGGATCTTCTCCGCCTTGATGCCGTGTTCGCGAATCAGATACGCGATGCGATGTGTGATGACTCTTGTTTTCCCTGTACCGGGACCTGCAATAACGAGGAGTGGACCATTTTTATGTGTTACGGCTTCTCTCTGTCTTTCATTTAATTCATGAAGAATGTTCATCGGGTTTCCCTCCGTACATTCTATCGGAAATTGATATGTTTTTTTATCGTTGATATGATGTAATATTTATGCTGAAATTTAGTCGTTTCCACTGTAGTAATTCCATGATTATTATACCTGATTTAACGCGAAAAAGCAAGGTATTTTCAGCACGGATAGAGTCGTTTTTTCTCGGGTTTTGGGTGCCCAAGTTCGGTAATGGGGTTATGAAGTTTAAGAAATATTTTAATAGTTTGGGTTATATGCTTGGTGAAGGCAACAGCGATCTGCTTTCTGAGGAACTCCTCGAAAAAGTTGAGGCACTGAAAGCAGGCATCATCGCTGGTGAGATTACTGTACCGACGATGCCGTAACGCTGGACTGCGTTTTATTTCTGGTTGTAAAATATTTCAACGATGGGCAGATTGAACTCCGCCCTACACAACGCAACTATGATCGCTGGCGAGGTTTCTACACCTCGCCATTTTATGTCACGGCTTGGTATCGGTATTGACAGGCGGTTCGTCGTTGTTCAAAAACCGTTCGATCGTATTAATCGTTGCCGGGCTTGTGCGGAAATCAGCGACCCACGGTTCACGGAAATATGCCTGCTTGTCACGCGGTAGCGCGGAGATTACTTCAGGGGGAGTCTTTAACCGATGCCAGTGGGTCGCGAGATGTGCGTAGGCGTTTAGCACTGCGACGCGGGGTGCCTCCCGTTGCCACACGGGACCTGCATGACACAGGTTCTCGGTAAAGAAGATCGCACTGCCTGCTGGACATTCATACGACATCAGGAACGGACTCCGTTCCCCGTCCTCTAACGACATGTGATCCGGATGCATCGGGAAGTTAGACTTATGACTGCCCGCTATGAAGTGTGTCGCACCATCCTTTTTGGTGACATCTGTGAGTTCAAAGACGACGCGCACCATCCCTGCGTGAATGCGTCCATTATTGAAGCGGTACCCGAAGATCGGATCGCCTTGTTGCGGTCCGCCGCCGTGGAGTCCACCGTGTTCCTGCCCCTTTTCACGCCAGACGGAGGAACAGTTCTCTAACCGGACATCGGGTCCGATGATTTCGTGCAAGACATCGAGCACTTTGGGGTGGTCGATCAGGACACTCGCAGGACCACCGGGAACGGCGCGGTGTTCTGGCGGTAAAGACTCTGGTTCGTGATGTATCCGTTCAATTTGTTCAACAATTGCGGCTACTTCGTCGCGTTCAAGGATCGCGGGACGGACGAGGAATCCACTCAAGTCAAATCGAAATTTTTCTTCGTCAGTCATAGGTTTACATCTCCTTCCTTGGTTCTTCTGAGATAGAGGATTATAGTATGCTTCCGTTTTCTCTGTGAGCTCTCTTTTTGAGAGGGTGTCGAAGTTTTAGAACGGTTTATCCTCTCAAAACTAAGGCAAGATTCTTTGGTTCGCCACATTTACGTCTCTTAATTGTTGGGTTCTGACTAAGGAAGCGGATTTTAGCACGTTCGAGTTCGCGGAGTTCAAATCTGTCGATGCGTTTACCATGAAACAGAGCAGGAACGCATGTAATTTCGAGTGTGCTTAGTGCCGCGTTTGCCTCCTCAGGCAATTTTTCAAACATTTCTGTGACGAAGTTAGCACCTCTTTGTAGTTGGTCGGTCACTGCTGTTGTTTTAAAAGTACCGCTTTTGAGTTCTATGAGAACAACAACCAAATTATTTTGAGAGGCATCCCCACAGAAGAGGACATAATCACATCGTTTTGCGTCTATTTTACGCTGTTTAAACTCACATTCAAGATTTACGATAACTCGGTCAGAGGGGGTACCAGTTAGATATACACGACATCCATCTCCGCTACAGGATTTGCTAAGGCATTCTTCATTTACCTGCTTCCCGATTTCTGTAAGAAGCTCTTTGAATCCCACTCGCTGCTACTCCCTGTTGACTTTCTCAAGTAGGTCTTGGAGGTTAACCGACTGGTCATAGAGTTTATAAGCCACATCTTCGTAATCTTTCGGTTCTATGCCCTCAGTGGGGTCAAAGGGAATATGTTTCACTATCCCGTCCTTTTGAAACCACCATGTTCCTACGTCTTCTGGTAGCAGCCAGTATATTGATTCCATCTTTTTCACTTGTGGCACACCTTTTCTTTTCAGATCTCCTATCCGAATCAGATTCGCGATTTCTTTCAGCAACCAGTCGCTGTGTGTTGTCACAACCACACGAACACCAGCACGGACTAAGCCGGCAAGGGTTAATGCTATATCAGTTTGTGCACCGGGGTGCAGATGCGCCTCCGGTTCCTCGATAATAAGCGTATTGCCAGGGCGAATCCCACCGCGGAGAAACAGCACAACAGGAGCAAGTTCAGACACCATAGACGCTGCACGTGTGAGACGGACTTCTTCCCCCATTACGCGCGGGCGGTAAAGAAATTCCGGATATCCACTTGGTGTAGGTTTCATGAGTATCTGACCTGCGAGTATATCGGATTCTATGGCTTCGGCAAGGTGTTTCATTCCTTCGTCAGGTGCTTCGGATTCTTTGTAGAGTATGAGTTGCTGCATAAAATCTGCGACAATCCCTGAGAATGTTGGAACTTCTAGAGGGGTGAGACCTCCGCGAGTCGCACGTTCGACCAGTGAGCTTGCAATCACTCGGTGACTCTGCATAATCCCACTTCGGGCGGCCGGTAAGTAGGTTCTGTTTTCTGCATATTTCTCTAATTCAGTAGAGGCCCAGAAGAATAAATCATCAATATCGAGTGCCCCGTTTGAGATTAATGACTCTTTGTTGTAAAGTACTAAATCTTTGTTAACTGAACCACATACCGCAAAGTTTGATTCGTCGCTTTCTATATCGAAATCCCATAGACTCTGATTTTCCCTCCTGACTTCCAGAGAGATGTTCATTTCACTGCGTTGACCGTTTTTTAAACGAATCAATTCTGTAATTGAATTTAAATCAAAGCAGCGCTTGAGTTCATTCGCTATGCTTTCCGGATTCTTGAGGTCTGACTCTAAACTCTCACGAATTTCCTGGGGCAAATCAGAAAACTGAAATGATTGATCAGATGTGTTTAGTTTTTTGAGAATCGAACGAATCTCGTTCCAATTTCGATCTACCAAGTCCTTGAAACCGTGGAGGCCTAAGTGTTTAAATCGTCCTGGGAATTTTAAGAATCCGGTAAAAACCCCGTGCAACGCATAGATAAGCGTGGAAAAATAAGTTTTCCCTGTGTTGCTCGGACCTACAAACACTGTCAACGGATGAAGATTTATTGTAGCATCTGCAATCGGACCGAAGTTCTTAACCGAAATTTCGACATTTGTATGTTTGGGCGTTTCTGATGTTTCAGGTCTTTTTATCTTTCTCATTGGAATTTTTCCCTACTTTCCTGTGTGCACCTTCTGAACAGCGTCAACGAGTTTATCTGCACCGAATCGCACGACATCCGTTGCAGGTAACCCCGTCTCTGCCTCCGCTGCCATGACTGCCTCACGCGCCGCTGCCTCGGACAGATCGAAACAATTCAACGCCAATCCGATCACTTTGGCAGGCTTTATTGGGGCAGCCATTGCTTCATACTGTGCTATCATCTCAAGTAACGATGGCAACGGCACCGTATACCGAGCAACCGTATCCCGCGAGGGTTGATGACAAAATATCATCGCATCTGGCAGACTGCCGTGGAGCAAGCTTAACGTCACGCCAGAGTATCCAGGATGGACGAGCGAACCCTGTCCTTCAACGATAAGAAGCGAATGGTCTTTCGCACCTTCAAGCACAATCTGCTCCGCGGCACCGGCAGTGAAATCAGAGACAACGGCATCGATCGCAATACCCCAGCCCCATACCATGATCCCGTTTTGCCCCGTTGGACAGAATTCAGCATCCAAACCGCGCTCGCGTGCCGCACGCGTGACCTCTATGCCGGATAGCATTTTACCCACGCGGCAATCTGAACCCACGGTTAAGATAACTGTGGCATCGACCTCATCGGCTTTGCACGTGGCGACGGGTAGGTTGGCAGGCGGTTTCCGGGCATCCCATAACAGCACATCGTGTGCCGCTGCGAGTGCTGCGAGTTCTGTATCCTCACTCAGGAATTGGTGCAAACCACTCATAACGTGTAAACGGTTGTGTATCGCTTCGTGAAGGATTGCGCGCCAAGCATACGGCAGCTCGCCGCCGGGTGGGGCAATACCGATAGCGAGCAGTGTCGGCTCAAATTGCATCGCTTCGGCGAGATCCTGGACAATAGGGATACCCGCCCCAATCTCAATGATCTCACTGGTGTCTCGTCCCGCATTCGCACTGTCGATAACTGCGACAACGTTCTCAGGGAGATAGCGAACTAAAACCGTAGCGGTTTTCGATTCGAGAATACCGAACGAACCCTCGGCAAGAATCACGATTCTGTGTGATTTCGGTTGTAATTGCTTTACCATTTTTTATCCGTCGTTTCGAGCAGGATAGGATGCACTTGTAGATTAGCACAAATCGAAATCAATTGCAAGAAGTAGACAGATAGGGTCATTTAGTTTTCCATTCTTTAGTTTCCCGATGGGAAGGATAGGTCCGCAAGTCTAGCGGATTCGCACCCCTTTTGAGTCCTGTAAGGTTTATTTGCTTGGGTGTTTCTTCAGCATGTTTATAGAATCTAAAAGTTGCCTATAGAAATTGCCGGAGATACCTACCGCCGAGGGCGAAACCCTCTAATCCTGGGGCACCGCGATCCTCGTTTTCAACGCATAGGACATAATCGTAGCCAGATTCCTGCAGCGCACCGGTGATCGTCCCCCAATTCAATTGCCCGCGCCCGGGCACACGGTATTGCCACCACCAGTTCCCGATGATGCCCTGCCGAAACTGCATCTGTGGACTGATTTCGCAATCCTTCACATCGGCGTAATACCACTTGCCGTTAAACATGCGAATTGCGTCCTCAGCGGGTAAAATCCCCATCCAGAGCCAGTGCGACGGGTCACAAGACAGCCCCAGCGAATCTGACGGAATTGCCTCGAGGATACGTTCCCACATTTCCGGATTGCAGGCGATGTTGCCCATGCGTACGGCGCAATCAAGCGCAAGCTGCACGCCTTTCTCTTCGGCGAAGCGGACGACAGGGGTCCACATCTCTTTAAATCGCCCGACGAGTTCAACCGACCTGTCTCCTGGATTGCCCGGTTCTGATGAGAACTGCCCATAGAAATGCCAACTCACGGGACTGCCAGCGTAGGTCACCACCACGGGGGCACCAAGAATGTGTGTCGCTTCGATTGCTTGCATCAATGCGTCACGCGCGTTCTCCCGTGTTTCTGGGTCATCGTCAAGCAGGTTACTATGCGCTGTTGTGGCAGCGAGATAGATGCCGTGGGTATCCAGAATTTCCTTGACCTCTTCACCGCCAGATTGTATAATGGCACTCGGTTCGACAACGCCGGTGGCGTTCGGACGGATTGCGTCAAATCCATTGGCTTTTGCCCACGCTGCGCATTCGGCAAGGCTCCAACCGCCGTCGCCCGCGCTCGTACTGAAACTTAAATCCATAGTTTTTCCTTTTTTGTTAGAGGACTTTCTGCGTATGCAAATTCTATGTGAAGGAAATATTACTAAAAAACTGTTTACACTCTATAATCAACTTCTCGCGCAACACGGGAACCGTAAATGGTGGCCCGCAGACACACCATTTGAAGTGGCACTTGGTGCGATCCTAACACAAGCGACTTCGTGGCGCAACGTCGAAAAAGCGATGGACAATCTCAAAGGGGCTGATGCTTTTACGCCTGAAGGGATAGCATCTATCAGTCAAGCCTCTTTGGAACGGCTCCTCCGCCCGTCGCGCTACTTTCGGATGAAGGCACAGAAGGTGCGTGCATTTGTGGAACATATCGAAGAACGTCCTATGCCTATGATGTTTACGCAAGATGTCCCCGAATTGCGTGAAGAACTGCTCTCTATCTACGGTGTCGGTCCTGAGACAGCGGATACGATTATCCTCTATGCTGCTGGCAAACCGAGCTTTGTTGTTGATTCATATACCTATAGGCTCTTCTCGCGGCTGGGATGGGTTACAGGGAGATATGACTATGACAAGCTTCGTGCGCTGTTTATGGACAACCTTCCCCACGATGTCGACCTATTCAACGAATACCATGCACTGATTGTTGGGCACGGTGCAAGAGTCTGCCACAAGAAAACACCGAACTGTCAAGAGTGTCGTTTGCAGGTATCGTGTGCATATTACCAGTCGTCTGAATGAAGATCTTAGGATTCAACACCGGCGGGATAGCAATTCGGGAATACAAAGAAGTAGATTCGACAATAGAAATGCTTAGGCGTAAAAGACGGAAAGTTTACAACTCGGTGCGTTGCTGAAGTTTTTCAAAAAAATCTGCCTCTGTCAGAATTGGGATATCCAGTTCTACGGCTTTGGTGTATTTGCTGCCAGCACCTTCCCCCGCGATGAGGTAATCCGTCTTGCTCGTTACGCTTGATGTAACCCTGCCACCCCGATTCTTAATCTCGTTTGATGCTTCGCCACGCGTCACACCCTCAAGACTCCCCGTGACAACGAACGTTTTTCCGCTAAAGAAGTTATCTACCGCGAGGCTCGCTTCCGTGCGGTTAGATTCTGCCGCTATCGTGAAACAGTGTAAACCCGCCTCCCGTAGTTTGTCAAGCAACGGCTGATTGTGTAAGAAGAAGTTGAAAACGCTTTCCGCTATCTGTGGACCGATGCCTCTTACCGATTCAATCTCCTCCAGGGTTGCTGTGCCGAGTGCGTCTAAGGATAGAAACCGTTCAATCAGCAACTCCGCGACGTTCTCGCCGACATGAAAAATACCGAGTCCGAAAAGCAGTTTTTCTGCCGGTGTTTCCTTGCTTTGTTCGATTTGATGGACAAGGTTACGCGCAGACGGCACACCCATCCGATCCAGCGTGCTTAATTTCTCCACCTCCAAAGTGTAAAGATCGGCAACATCGCGAACCAGTTCTTTCTCCACCAGTTGGTCAATTGTAGCGGGACCGAGACCTTCAATTTGGAGTGCATCACGCGAAGCGTAATGCGCAATTCGGCGTTTCAGTTGTGCGACACACGCCACATTCACACACCGGACTGCTACTTCTTTCTCTGTACGCTGGACGGCGGTATCGCATGCTGGACACCGTTCCGGGAACTTAAAGATAACTTCATCACCAGTTCGGTCGGCTGTTAGCACCTCAGCAACTTTAGGGATGACATCCCCCGCGCGCTCGAGCACAATCCGATCGCCGATACGGATGTCTTTGGTTTGAATTTCTTGCGCATTATGCAAAGTAGCGTTTGTGATTGTCGCTCCGGCGAGTGTTACAGGCTCCAAAATCGCAACCGGTGTTAGGACACCTGTGCGTCCAACCTGTACGTCTATTTTTTCAACGGTTGTGATGGCTTGTTGCGCGTTGAACTTGTAGGCAACTGCCCAACGCGGGTATTTGGAGGTAGTCCCGAGTTCGTGCCGTTGGGAAAAATTGTTAACCTTTACGACGATCCCATCAGTCTCATACGGGAGTTCCTGGCGTTCTTCTACCCAGCGTTCGTAGTAGTTTTGAACGTCTTCAATCGATTTATGATAGGCGGTGTGTGGATTACACTTGAGTCCCCAAGCTTTCATGTTTTCGAGCGACTCTGTATGTGTTGTGAATTCAGTTCCCTCGGCGTAATTGAGGGTATACACGAAAATATCTAACGGACGGGATGCCGTTATGGAAGCGTCTAACAGCCGCAGTGAGCCAGCGGCGGCGTTCCGAGGGTTCGCAAACGGCAATTCGCCTTCTGCTTCCCGTTGGACGTTAATGTCGTCGAGACAATCCTTCGGAAGAAAAACTTCACCGCGGACTTCTAACACCGGTGGCACGGCTATTTCCGTTTCAACAGGTATCCGCAGTGGAACGGAACGGATCGTTCGTAAGTTGTCGGTTACCTCTTCGCCATACTCGCCATCGCCGCGCGTGAGACCTTGCGTGAATATACCGTTCTCGTAGATTAGCGAAACCCCTAACCCGTCGATTTTGAGCTCTGTAACGTATTCGACAGGTGCCCCTTCTAACAACCGTTGGACGCGTTCAGCGAATGCCCGCAGCTCGTCTTCGTTGTAACTGTTATTCAGGCTCAGCATAGCGTTACGATGCTGTAGACGGGTGCCTAATTCAGCACCGCCGCCAACCCGTTGGGTCGGCGAGTCTGGCGGAATAGGGGCTCCAGCCGCTGCTTCAAGTTCCACAAGTCCCTTCATGAGCGCGTCGAAATCCGCATCAGAAATTTCCGGCAGGTTTTCGATATAGTATTTATGCTCATGGTAACGTATTAACACTCTCAGCGCGTCGATCTCTGTTCGCATAGCATCTTACCCGGTTTTAGAAGGGCTTCTGAAAAATTTTAAACAACCTTGACCGGTCGCAAATACATCTACTTGCGTCACTGTGTGTGTGCTGATAAATCGCCTGCGATCGTTAATCGTCTCTGACGTGTGAAGGTGCGTGGACGCGTGAACCCTTCGCCTGTCGGTCCCGCAATGGTCATCGCGAGGTATCCTTCGCCTTCTAATCCACAGGACGCGTAAGAGGGTGCGTTAATGACCACAACGCTACAGTCCATCGCTTTTGTGAACTGCGTGATGCGTTTGGTGTTATTTGTGTGAAGCACTGCGGTGTGCCCACGTCCGCCTTCTGCTCTGATTGCGCCTGCCAACGCCTCGTCGAAATCGCTGCAACGCACAACGGGCAGAATCGGCATCAGATATTCGTTGATAACAAACCCGTGGTCCGCTGGAACTTCTACAACAATCGCGACTGTTTCTGCAGGGGCTGTGATACCGGCGGCGTTTAAAATGGTCAGCGCATCTTTACCGATGTATTCCTTGTTTGATTCCTCTTTTTCTGTGACAACCGCTTCTAATGCCTGAAGCTGGCTCGCACCGAGTAGATGACCTCCATTCCGCGTTAACTCCTGAATCGTTTCGTTTGCTACAGAATCGATAACGAAAAGTGCTTTTTCACCGATGCAGAGCAGGTTATTGTCGAAACTGGTGCCTGCAATGACATGTTGCGCTGCCTGTTGAACATCCGCTGTTTCGTCAATGATCGCAGGCGGATTGCCAGGTCCGGCGGCGATTGTCTTTTTACCGCTTGAGAGTGCTGTCCGGACGACGGATGCACCACCGGTCGCGACGAGCATGGCGATGTCAGGATGCTCCATGATCTCCTTCGCCGTTCGCAGGCTGGCGTTTGCAACCGAGGTGAGCAGGTTGGCGGGACCCCCTGCCTTGACGATTGCCTCGTTGATAACGTGCATCGTCTCTTCGGTACAGTCGCGGGCATTTGGGTGCGGGCTGAACACAACAGCATTCCCTGCTGATAGCATTATAATCGCGTGGTTAATCACCGTTGATGTCGGATTCGTAGTAGGGGTAATCGAGTTGATAACGCCGAAAGGGACATATTCGATGAGAAGCGTTCCAGTATCACCCGATACCGCCTCGGAGAGAAGATCCTCCACACCCGGTGAGAGTGTTACAGCTCCCTCATTTTTCATCACCTTATGTACCGCGTTCCCCATATTTGTGTCTTGTACTGCCAAGTCCGCGAGACGTTTCGCGTTCGCGAGCGATACTTCTTTGATCGCTTCGATGATCTCGCGTCTTTTTGCAAACCCAAGTTTGACAAATGCTGCCTGTGCCGTTTCTGCGGCTGCGATCGCCTCTGTCGCTGTCCCAAAAACGCCTGCCCGCGAGGAGGAACTCACCGCCGCGGACGTAGCAGGCTGTCTTGCAACTGTTCCGTCTTGTTGTAGTGTTCTTAATACTTGGGAGACAATCTCTTCAATCTGTTTTTCGTCAATTTGTGCCATTCAGCCCTCCAATACCTCGTTGCGCAGGACGCGCTACGGGAACACGTGCTGAAACCACTAACGGATCCAGGCGATAGATACAGACCGTGTGGGAGCGCAACGTGTTCTCTGCTAAAGCGGTGTAGGGCTGAGGTACGAAAGCCATTCCTCACCCTACAAAGCCGATTTATTCGCTGTTACCCTTGGCAGAAGAATTCCCGCCGAGAATGGCCTCTACATCTGAATGTGGGCGAGGGATGACGTGCACCGACACTAATTCGCCGACTGATTTTGCCGCTTCTGCTCCAGCATCTGTCGCGGCTTGCACCGCACCGACGTCTCCGCGAACCAGAACAGTGACGAAACCGCCACCTACCTGTTCTTTTCCAATCAGTTTGACGTTTGCGGCTTTCACCATGGTGTCGGCAGCTTCGATCGCACCAATGAGTCCGCGTGTTTCAACCATTCCTAATGCTTCATTGCTCATGTAGTCAAGCTCCTTATCTGTGAAAAAGTAGAATGCGAGGCACCGTGCGGCGCGCCACCGATGTCTGTTTGTAAGTTTGCTATAGTCTCGGTACGCGCAGCGTCCCCTTTATCAAATACGCTCCTTAATAATGATACTACAAAATTCGCATTTCTGCAAGTCAAATTTTTGATATAATCAGGATAGGCTTGTAGCTTTAATCCTATGTGCTTTTCAATTTTATCTTGAGTTTTACTTGACTTTTAATCAAAATTCTGCTAAAATATATTAAGATATTGGCGAGAGTTGATCAGAAACTTTTTTAAGCGGAATCTGAAGCACCTCATCCTTCTGTCCCGTGAAGAGGGGTTGCGTGGAGTCGGACGAATTAAATCTCGGAGAAACTTGCAAGACGAAAAATTCTACTAAAAAGTCAACGAAGGAGAATTCATTTTGAACAAGATTTTGGGGGCGAAGCAGGTAGCCGCGGTCCGAAAAATCCTGTCTGGTGTGCCAGAAGCCTCAACGTATGCCCCAGTAACGGATTCCTTAAACAGAGCGGCAGAGTTGGGTGAAGACAAGATTGCAGCCGTGCTTACCAGTTTCAGCTCAATGCCACAATCGACAACCGTTTTCGCGAATCCGGTGTTGCACAAAGTTGCGGTTGACTGTGCTGGCACCCAGATAACATTGAACATTCGCAGTTTTGCTATTCGTGGTATTATATCCGAAAGTGAGATCGTCGCGGGTCAAGCCAGTCCCGCAAGTGTCATCTTCGCTGGGCTCTTCGGTAGAAAACCTGAAACGGATACAACTGGGCTTGACGAAGAAGCACTGCTGTCAGAATTAATAGATAAGAAATTTTATAACTTTGCTGTGGCTCGCAGAGGGAGCCTAACCGGTAAACATCGCCTCGTCAATCAGGTCGCAGAATTTGTTAAAGCCTTCCCAAAGGCAGGTCCCGAAGCTGCCATTCAACATTTCTCAACACTCCGTAAACTCAGTCATCCGAATCAGAAAGGGATTAACGGCACCCGGCACCCCGGCGCGCTCCTGCTTGAACTGATCGGGACGCACATGGAGAATGTCGCAGTCGGGACAGTCTCTGTGTATATGCGCCATCAGCTCCGTGAAAACAATGCCCTACATCCACAGGTCCTCGCCATGCGCGCAACCGACCTCATCACCGAGCACCAAAAGCGTGAAAAAACTGCCTTCCAAACCTGCTACAGTCTCCTCTTAGGGCGAGAAGCCAGCACCGTCGAAGCGAATATCTTAGAACGGATGGGTATCATACAGGCACACCACGGTTCCGCAGGTTCCAACGTCGTCGCACGCTATCTTGCCACTTTGCACACCGGTGCGGTCTCTGACTTTTTTGTCGCATCACAGATGACGTTAGATGGTGACCGGCACTTCGGCGCGATTCACGACATGACGGCTTTCATTAATCAAATTGAGCCGCTGGATACCAAAGCGCGTGAGGATGCAATCCGTCAACGGATGCTGTCTGCACTACCGACCTTTGGGCATCCGGAAATCGCTGCCGCTGGCCGCTCCGATGAAATCCAGCAAGACCCCAGACCTGCTATCTATTTCAATCCTTTCTTAGAAGCTGTTGACAATGGGGACATTCAACTCAACGATCAGCAGAAAAAACGGTTGGGTATTACACAGCGCATTTACCAACTCGCTTTCATCGAAGGCTTTGTCCGTCCCGGACGTGAGAATGAACCGCCCCTCCGTTTAACACCGAATACCGACTTCGGTGGATGGGCAGTCCAAGAAGGATTGGACATCTATGAAAGTGACAGAACGCTATTGACCTATATCTTCCGTGGCTTTGGTTGGATGATGGATGCCCGCGAACAGCTCCAACTGAAGATTATCCGACCCGTTATCCCACCCCACCCAGATGTCATTCCAACACCGACTGACGATATGACCATTGCAAACGAAGTGGTCGCATTACACGACCGGATGGCAAGATCGAATGCTTTCAACGGGTAAAATGTTACTGGACTCAGGCTCTGCAAAGACTTAGCAGAGACAGCAGGTAAGCACGATCGAATGTCTAAAAGTGTTAACGAATTAGAGAGGAATACCAGTGATTGGATTTGAGCAATTAACAGTCCCGACAGAAGGTGAAAGAATCGGGTTCGTCAATGGACAGCTCGTCGTGCCGAATAAGCCGATTATCCCTGTCATTGAAGGCGACGGCATCGGACGAGACATCATGAAGGTTGCACGCCGTGTTGTTGATGCCGCTGTCCAAACAGCGTCCAACGGTGAAAACCAGATCGTTTGGTTTGATGTCTACGCTGGCGAAAACGCCATGGCGAAATATAACGAATGGCTCCCACAGGATACCTTCGACGCAATTGAATACTTCCGCGTTGCCCTGAAGGGACCCCTCACAACACCTGTCGGTGGTGGATTCCGGAGTTTAAACGTGACACTCCGTCAGGTGCTTGAACTCTACGCATGTGTCCGTCCCGTCCGCTATTTCCAAGGTGTCCCTGCCCCTGTCATACACCCTGAAAAGATGGATGTCGTTATCTTCCGTGAAAACACCGAGGATGTTTATGCCGGTATTGAGTGGGAACAAGGCACACCAGAGGTGAAAAAGGTTATCGAACTGCTCCGCACCGAAATGGGAGTAAACATCCGCGAAGATTCCGGTATCGGTGTGAAACCGATCAGCATTTTCGGCACGAAACGCTTGGCACGGATGGGGATCCAGTACGCAATTGACCACGGTAGACGTAGCGTCACCTTTGTTCACAAAGGCAACATCATGAAGTTTACCGAAGGTGCGTTCTGTGCTTGGGGATATGAACTCGCCAAAGAGGAATTCGCTGATCAGACGATTACAGAGGATGAACTCTATAGTGACTACGGGGGTGAGTGTCCAGAAGGCAAAATACTTGTCAATGACCGAATTGCTGACAGCATGTTGCAGCAAATTCTGACGCGAACCGATGAGTACGACGTGTTTGTCACCCCGAATTTGAACGGGGATTATCTCTCGGATGCCGCGGCGGCACAGGTCGGCGGTATCGGTATGGCACCCGGTGGTAACCTCAGCGATGAAGTCGCGCTTTTTGAAGCGACGCACGGCACCGCACCGAAGTATACCGATCAGGATGTCGTCAATCCGGGTTCGCTTATCCTCTCTGCGGTGATGATGCTGGAACACATCGGCTGGCAAGAAGCCGCCGACCTGATTATTTCGGGACTCGAGAAGACCATCCTCCAGAAACGGGTGACCTACGATCTGGAGCGTCTCATGGAAGGCGCGACGAAGGTCCGTACCTCCGAGTTCGGGGCAGCGATTATCGAAAACTTCTAACGGCAGAACTATTGAGCGCACGTAGCAAGGGAACGACACATGTCCTTAAAAACGAAACTCATTCTCGCAGCGGGTGTGTCGATAGCTATCGGCATCGGAATGGTCCTTGAATTACATCGACTTCACAGGCGCATTCTGGAAGAGTTAGTCGCAATTCGCCAGCAAGGCGAGAAGTAGTGCGTTTGTCAACCGCACCTGTCCTGCACAATTATCCTCCCTAAACTCTTAGGGGCTTTCCGTTTTCCCTTCTTTAGTCCCAGCGGGACGGCATGTTTATAGAAACGCGTTCAGAGGAACCATCAAGCCCTATAAGGGCGGCATTTGGCAGTTCTAAGGACAGAAAAATATTCTCTATTTGTGCCAGAGAACGAGGTATACATCATGATTACCGAACTCAGCGCACAGAATTTCAAATCGTGGAAAGATACCGGTAAGTTGCAGATAGCACCCTTGACCGGCTTCTTCGGCGCGAACAGTTCCGGCAAAACCAGTATCCTGCAAACACTGCTCATGCTCAAGCAGACCATGGAGCGTCCATCAAATTGGAATGGGGTGATTGATTTCGGTGACGATAATTCGCTCGTTAACTTGGGGAGTTTTGATGATCTCATTTACCAGCACAGACGTGACCACCCACTCCAAGTTTCAGTTTCGTGGAAGTTTTCCGAAAAATTAAGGCTGCCGGATGTGGAGGAAGTAAATACCCTCTCCTTCAATCTCAAAGTCAATAACGTGGAGAATGCAGCCTCTGAGATGAGTTTCAATTATAGGATAGGTGAACAACACTTTGGGGTAAGTTGGGAGGGTCGAGGGGTCGGTCGGGTTTCCGCCCCCAGTGTGCTAAATCTCAATGCCACCGTGTTTCGGTGCTATGGGATTCGCGATTCATACCCTAATATAATTCAACTTTTTTCGCCACTCCAGACGCGTTTTGAAAACCTATTCCGTAGCATCTGCTATCTTGGTCCCCTCCGTGAATATCCCCGCCGACATTACGCATGGCAGGGCAAGCATTCACCGGGTGTAGGGCAACATGGAGAAGAGATGGTCACCGCGATCTTTTCCAGACGAATTCAACTCCGTCCTCTTGAGGAGCAGATCCCCAAATGGCTGCAGCGGTTGGATTTAATCGACTCCTATCGCCTCAACCCTATCCCAAATACAGAAAAAGAGTACGAATTTCTGGTCAGAAAGTACAAGAACGGACCTGAAGTCTGGCTCACGGATGTCGGTTTCGGTGTTTCGCAGGTACTGCCGGTGCTTGTTCTCTGTTATCGCCCTGAACACCGAACAAAAACCCCTCAATCCTGTATCCCTGTCCTTCAGAAACCTCTCAAAATAGCACTTGACACCGATCACGCTTTAAGGTATCATCCTCATTGCCTACATCGCGGATTTTAGCCTTGCGAGGCAGCACGTGTGTAGAAAGCGGTATATTCTACATTTAACGAAACAGTTCCAATGAATCAGACCGAATAACGCGGGAGGATAGCGTGATCTACGAGATAAGAACCTATAATCTGAAACTCGGCCAACTTAACGAATATTGGGAACGCTTCGGCGAAAAGTTACCGGGACGCCAAAAGCTATCGAAACTCGGTGGACACTGGTACACCGAAGTGGGACCATTGAATCAGATGGTCGCTATTTGGCCCTACGAGAGTCTTGAACAGCGGGCGGAGATCCGGCGTGCTGCGGAAGCCGAGCCGAACCCAGTATGGCCCCCTGATACCAGCGATCTCATTGTATCAATGGTATCCGAGATTTATCTGCCAGCCCCCTTTATGACACCCTTAGGTGAAAAAGACCTCGGTCCGTTATATGAAATGCGTTTGTACACCTATCCCTCAGAGGGTATGCCACAAGTGCTGGAGGCGTGGAGTGCAGCTATCCCCGAGCGCGTGAAGTTCTCACCGTTGGCAGGCTGTTGGTACTCTGAATACGGTGGTGTCAACAATTTCATCCATCTGTGGACGTATAGGAGTTTTGAAGAACGTCAACGGATCCGAGCAGAGACGCGAGAGAAAGGTGTCTGGCCCCCCAAAGGCTCTGTCAGACCCATCACACAGGAGAGCAAACTTCTGCTGCCTGCTCCGTTTTCGCCGATGCAGTAGTTTGACTTTGAACGTATTGGGAACGTCGATTTAGAATTTCCTCAGAACTGGTAGGTGCGGTTTCCCAACCGCACCAGATCCACACCAAACACCCCACAAATCGATTCCTATTCCCGCTGGCGACGTTTCCCAACCGCGCCTGTTTTCCGTAACAATAAATCCCTTCCCGCCGCTGGCGAAATTTCCTTGCCACTGACTGCTGACTGCTGACTACCCTTCTTGTTGAAGATTAAGAATTTAATTCGGTAATGTCCGTGTTCATTGTCTGAATCACGGATTACACGGATTACACAGATGACGCGGATTATAGATTTCTTGATTGACAAGTGTCTTTGATAGAATTACCGAAATATTTATTTAATTTTCAAGTAGAAGGGATCTCCGAATCCCGGCTTCTGATCGCTGACTGCTATTCTTCTGTAGGCACGAACTGTACTTGTGATGCAAGTTAGTGAGAACACGGTGTGTGCTATTCACTAAGAGAGAACGTGCGATAAATCGCACTACTACAAACAGATCTTCAGCCCCATCGGGGCGGCATGTGTGTAGAAAAATAGGACAAGCCAAATCTAAGCCCCGTAGGGGCGGCATCTGTCTGGATTCCCAATATCCGTCTACTCCTCCACACCGCTGGCGAGATTTTCTTCACCTCTCCATGGCTTTACCCGATATTGGTAGGTGCGGTTTCCAACCGTACCAGAAACTTCACAAACCATGAAATCCCCTGTAGGAGGGATCTCCGAATCCCGACTTTTGATTACTGCCCGTTATCTGAAAAAATATGGGCGAGGAAAGTGGTTCCTCACCCAAAAGGAATTGAAGGATATATCTAATCGGGTTTTATCAATGCTCAAATCTTTTTGGCTTCACTTGGATTTTTCTCGATTTGACTGGGATCTTGATCGAGATCGGTTGGCATGACCTTGGAGTCAAGTGGATGTGACAAACTGTAATTGGCACCTCGCGCGCTTCGGATGACACCCTGTGATGCATCAACAAGACGGTAGAAATCCGATACAAGTTGAGCATCAACCTTCGGATTGTTTTCGATAGTCGCCGCGTCAACATTCCGGTCAGCAGGTATAGTAGCCTTAGACTTGTTGTCCGTATCCTCTATTGTAGGCGAAGGGGGAGGATTGCGTAAGTTTTTCATTCGTAAATTTCCTTGTTTTATTAAGAAGCTACTCTCGGTCTTCTGATCGGAAGTCTCCTTGGATTATTTCGGGTGTGTACAAACAAACAAGGTTGTCCTCTTCGCACGTAAGATTCAAGCGACACAATGTAGTCATTAAGAGCGAGAGAGAGGCCTGGATTATCCTCAATCTTCTCAATTTGCAGGCGAAGTCTGGGGTCCGAGATTAGCGTGTCTCTTGAAATCGGGTGCCCGTGAGAATGCCAACGTTCATAGTTACTTAGTACTCTGGCTATCTCTTCTGTTCTTTGCCGCCTTTCTTCCGGGGTAACAGGATTTCCTGTTGAACTGTGGGTATTCCAATCTCTGAATTTATATTTAAAAAGCCACTCAGCCAAAAGATTCTCTGATAACAGACGGGCTTGTTCAAACTGGTAAAGTTCGCCTGGGTCAAAATTATTGAGCAGAATCAGTTCCGCCGTATTTAACTGACCCGATTCTGCTCTTTCGCGGAACCGTTGATACTGGTTCAGATATGACATGGCTGGCACAAACTTCCCATCCTTCTCAATTTGGGGATCAATCGGTCCCAAACATGAAAAGTAATTCATGTAAATTTGATTTCCTGCCATCACGAAAACTGTGCCTGCGGACATGGCTTGGTCGGGAACCAGAAAGTAAACTTCATTGTAGTGGTGACAGATCACAGTTACTATCCGCTCAACTACCTCAATGATACCACCAACTGTGTCTAAAACAACGGCTATTCGCTCCCTGTGATTTCGTAACCTTTCAATAGTGCTTCTAATAGTGTTCTCTAACCCGGGCCATATCGGACCGAAGATCGTGAGTACATCTGCTTGGAGGACATCTTCAAGCCTATTGAGATCTTCATTGAGGAGACGCCGTGCAAGGTCAACGGGACTCTGTGTCACTAATAGTTTTCCTCCTTGACTTAAGAACATTTTTCTGATATATTGTATTGCACTTATCAGATGTATGATACCACGACTTGCGCTTTTGGATTAATTAAATTTCTTCATTGCAAATTCACGTTTTTAATTTCTGTAAAAGAGGACACAGAATGCCAAGAAAGAAACGCACCACCCAACAAAAAGAGGTCCAAGACTACAGACACGACACCGCTACCCGAAAAAACAACCCACCCGCCGGCATCGCCGCACAAGGAAAAATCCAAGAAACACCCAAGCAGGAATACGCCTACAATCCGCACCTGCCCCCCAACCTCCGATCCGACCCAAACGGAGACGCGGACAAACTCCCCGAACTGCTCCAAAAGGCGCGGCAGCAAGCACTCTCCGCAGAAGAAGCAAAAACCATCGCCGGCGCACTCCAACACCACAGCCCATGGCTCGAATGGGCAGGCAAACAGGAGACGAAATCGTTTACCGTTGATCCGGTTGCCCTGCATATCCACGAGCGCGTGAGTGCCAAAGCCATCTTGAAGGTTGCAGAACGCCAAAACGTCCAGCGTGAACTCTTCGCCGACCCACAGCAGGCGTATGGCGAGGCAGTCGATTTCTACCAGCACGACGTGGATTGGGCAAACCGCCTCATCCTCGGTGATAGCCTCACCGTCATGAGCTCCCTCGCACACCGTGAGGACCTTGCCGGCAAGGTGCAAACGATCTACATTGACCCACCGTACGGCATCACGTTCGCCTCCAACTTCCAACCCACCGTCTTTCAACGCGATGTAAAAGATAGATCACAAGATTTAACTCGGGAACAGGAACAGATTAGAGCTTATCGCGATACGTGGACACTCGGTATCCATTCCTACCTCGCTTATCTGCGTGATCGCCTAATTGTCTCCAAAGAGTTGTTAACAGATAGCGGAAGCATTTTTATGCAGATTGGAGATGAAAATGTCCACCGAGTGCGGTGTGTCATGGATGAAGTGTTCGGGAGTGAGAATTTTGTATCTCAGATTACATATAAAGTGACCAGCGGCTTTGAACGAAAATTAGGACCGCGCAGAATTCAAGCCCACATTATATGGTATGCCAAACAAAAGGAATTATGTAAATTTCGGCGGATATTTAAGCCTAAGAATATTGACGACTTGAATCTTGATTTATACAAGTATGTTGAGCAAGATGGTAGTGTTAGAACACTAACGAATGATGAACGCACAAATCCCAAACAAATTCCTAATGATGTTAGAATTTTCATGTCTTTGCCGCTTCACACTATGGGTACGGAGAAGAGAGAGCCGCGAGAGTTTGAAGGCGAGATTTATACGCCTCCTTCCAACACCCAATGGCGACATACGGCAACTGCGTTTGATGCTATGGTAAAAAGTAAGCGTATCATAAAAGAAGGAAGCCGGATCAGATCTAAATACTACTTAGATGACCTTGGTGCCGAAGAATATAACAATGTTTGGCTTGATACTGGACCAGAACTAGCAAAATCTTATGTGGTTCAGACTGCATCCAAGGTCGTTCAACGCTGTCTCCTGATGACTACAGACCCTGGTGATCTTGTCCTCGATCCAACCTGCGGAAGTGGCACAACTGCTTATGTCGCCGAGCAGTGGGGCAGACGCTGGATTACCATTGATACCAGTCGCGTTGCAGTTACTTTAGCGCGGCAACGCCTCTTAACAGCAGTCTTCAACTACTATCAATTCAAGAACGAATCTAAAGGCATCGCTGGTGGCTTTATCAACAAAATCATCCCGCGCGTCACGCTCAAAGACATCGGACAAAACACCGCACTTGACCCGATCTTTGCAAAACACGAACAAGTTCTCAAAGAGAAGTTGGATACGCTGAATTGTGCCTTAGCTGAAGTTACGCCAGACATCCGTACGAAACTTCTCGCCAAGTTTGCGGATAAGCAAAAGCGCGAGGGCAAAAGATCTATCACCGATGCCGACCTGCGACGTTGGCAATTCCCAAAGACGGTATGGCAGGAGTGGGAAGTGCCTTTTGATGCCGATCCCGACTGGCCTAAAGCACTACAGGAGGCTTTAACGGATTACCGCAAGGCGTGGCGGGAAAAGATGGACGAGGTGAATGGCTGCATCGCCGCATCCTCCGAAGGCGAGGAGTTGGTCGATCAGCCGGAAGTGGACAGAAAGCGGACGCGGGTGAGCGGTCCCTTCACCGTAGAGGCGGTCCAACCCGCCGAAGAATCGCTGGATATTGAATCACCCATCGGTGGCGACCCCGAAGAACCTCTGGACACTTATGAGGCAGAGACAGACGGACAAGACGCTGTCAATGCCGAGGCACACCTCGACCAGATGATTCGCCTCCTCCGCAATGACGGTGTGCGGTTTCCCGATAACCGGACGCTGAAATTCGCCACGCTTGACCCGCTTGAGGGGGATGTCCTCCACGCCGAAGGAAGTTGGGAAAATGACGATGCCGAACGCCTCATTGCAGTTGCATTTGGACCGCAGCACGGACCCGTAACGGCGATGCAAGTCGAAGAGTGCCTACCCATTGCGTCGCGCCGTGGTTACGATGAATTGGTTTTTGCAGGTTTCAGTTTCGATGGTGCAGCACAAGCCATAATCCAAGAAGATCCGAATCCGAGAGTCCGTATCCATATAGCGCATATCAACCCCGATGTAGCGATGGGCGGACTGCTCAAGGAGACACCGTCCACGCAATTATTCACTGTGTTTGGAATGCCACGCACAGCACTTAAAGAAACAGCCAACGGAGAATACATCGTCAAGATGGAGGGTGTAGACATCTACAATCCTGTAAATAACACAGTCAGTTCTGCTGGTGCTGATAAGGTCGCGGCATGGTTCGTCGATTCCGACTATGATGGTCGAACCTTCTGCATCACGCAAGCCTTCTTTCCCGACAAAAAAGCCTGGGACAAAATCGCCCGCGCCCTCAAAGGTGTCATCGACGAAGACCAATTTGAGAAATTCAGCGGCACAGAATCCTTCCCATTTCCCGCTGGAGAGCACGCCTGCGTTGCCGTCAAAGTCATCGACCCACGCGGAAACGAGGTGATGTCGGTGCATAATTTGGGACAGCAGCGGTATTAAAAGTAGTAGGTACACTCCGTGCGCCGTTCACGAAAAAATAATGGGCGTAATTTAGTGATGCGGGGACGTGCGATAAATCGCACTACTACGAACAGGATTTTGATTTCTACAGCGGGGCGATATATGTTAATTGTCTGAATCATGGATTGACGCGGATGACACGGATGACGCGGATAAAAGAGAAACCGGACTATCAGCCCTTTTGACAAAATATTTACACACCCTTAATAGATCAGGACTTACGCAATTTTCTTACGAGGATCTACGTACTACACGCCGCTGGCGAGGTTTCAAACCTCGCCAGCAAAGGGGACTGCGTAAGTCCTATTTAATTAAGAAAAGACTTCCCCGTAGGTTGGGTTGAACGGGCGGGAGCAAAACGCTGGCAACTCAAAGAAAACCGATATTTGTTCAATACCGCCTCCATCGCAGCGGTGCCGAGTGAAACCCAACGCTTATAGTTTTTCAAATTAACTTTTGACTTGAAAACTACTGATAAATATAGTATAATATTTATGGTTCTTTCAGACCGCCGTTAATACCACGACACGCGACAAAAAACGCGAGGACTTCAGAATATCTGAAAAAAATGTTACGCTTTACAGAAAATTATTTTTTTTACAGCGGGACATCAGAAAAAAACATCAATGAACCCTTACAGCCACTGGGTTTTCTGCCGATAAGCATTATACACCAAATGTTACACCAGTGTAACATTTTTAAGGGGGATTCTCATGGAACTTCCAGAGAAACGCAACGGATTCGGAGTCGAAAGAATGTTACACCTTCCGCAATTTTTTTTCATGCGAAAAATCGGAGAGAAAATGCCACTAAACCCACACGCTCGTTTCTGGAAGATTTATCTTAATGCTTGTTGTTTGAGTCGACTTTTTGATCCGCTGATTGAAGGGTGATACACTTAAAACGCCTGCTGGAACGCGCCAATATCAGAGGAACTGCCATTATGAAAAATAGCGAAGCCGTTGACATCTATTCTCATTGTGGATTTGCACACGAATATCAGTGTGGACATAGTATCAGCCTCGGAGAGTTTTCAAAACCGACACAGCACCCGAACCTCGCCGAGGCCGAGGCGCACAACACCCGCGGTATTGCCTATTGCGAAAACGGGGCGTATGGCAAGGCGATCGCAGCCTTTGCGAAGGCGATAGATCTCAAATCGGATTATGTCAATGCCCATTACAATCAAGGGCTCGCTTACATGAAAAAAGGTGAGGTGGATAAAGCACTGAGCGCGTATTACAGGGCAATCCAGTGTAAGCGTAACTACGCAGAGGCGTATAACAACCGCGGCATCGCTTATCAACTAAAAGGCGAAACGATTTATGCGCTCCAAGACTATACCATGGCGATAGGTTTGAATCAGGAACTCACCGAGGCGTATACAAATCGGGGCAGTCTCCACCTCAATAGGTTAGATATTCAACACGCACTGGACGACTTTGATATGGCGATAAAACTTGATTCAGATGCGGGGCTGGCTTATGGACACGCCGGTGTCGCATATTTACATTATCAGCACTGGAAAAAGACAAAAGCGGATTGGACGGTTGCGGCGATCTTACGTGTGGACATTCGTCCGCTATTTTATACGCGCTATGGGAGTACCGCAGCGTTTGCGCAGAAAACCGGCATTCAATTGCCCGCAGATGTCTTGGATATGCTGTGCCCGCACAAGCCGATGCCCGAATTTGAGGAGGGGGCGCGTCTAAAGTTGGCGTTAAAAGCGTATGACCGCGAAGAGCTCAGCACAGGCCTCTCCGCGCGCTTCGCCGGGATGTCCCGTGAGGCGTTTATATACGCTATGGGAAAGCACGGTCTCTCTCCAATTAGACTCACGCTTGAGGAACTCAGAGAGGATGCTGAGAGTGCTAGAGAAGCTAGCAGTTATCAGCAATAATAGTCCGCTTGTTGCACTCTGGACACTCGATCTGCTCTCCCTACTGCGGGACCTCTATAAGGAAGTATTGATTCCAGAAGATGTCAAAAATGAGTTTCTCGCCACCGAGCGGATGGCTCGTCAGCAGGCACTCAAAGATGTGCCCTGGATTACGACTGTTACATTGATAACTCCCTTGGACGAATTGGCTCAGCTGGGTATACATCGCGGAGAAGCCGCAGTTTTCGCGCTTGCAAAAGAACGTGGCACGCGGCTCGTTATTCTTGACGATAAAGATGCGCGACGGTATGCCAAACGAATCGGATTACCAGTTACAGGGACAGTTGGCATTTTGCTGGAAGCAAAGAGAAGCGGCTTGATCGATGCCATCAAGCCGCTTTTAGACGTACTGCTAGAGAACGGAGTACGCCTGGGAGCATCACTTGTGAATGACGTATTGCAAGAGGCGGCGGAAACCGATTGACGCACAACTTTATCGCGCCCTGACAGATGAAGCCAAAAAAGCAGGAATAAGCCTTTATACACTCGTAATGCAAAAGTTGTCGAAAACAACAGCACTTCAAATAGATAATATAACCCAAGTTGCTACTCACAAATTTTGAACGTCCAAAGAAGGTTTTTCAAGCACTCCCCCACCCCAGCGGGGTGCTATATCTATAGAAAACGGCATATTTAAGCGACCGCACTCCAGCGGAGTGCTATTGCTTCGCAGTGAAAATAAATAGGTGGCAACTTGGGTTACAAATAACATAGGAGAAACATAATGCCTGAAGACAAAACCCACGACTTACATGACTTCATGAAGCAGCTGCAGGACAAGATGGCCGCAAATTACAAGCACATTCAAAAACGAGCATCTGAAGATCCGGGTACTGCTGGAGATCAAGGAGAAGAGAATTGGCGTGATCTATTGAGTGGATGGCTTCCACGCACCTATGAAGTCGTTACAAAAGGAAGAATCATCGGTCAAGACGGTCACACAAGTCCACAGGTTGATGTGTTAGTTCTAAAGAGCATATATCCGAAGCAGTTAATTGACGAAGGTGAAAAGATCTTTTTAGCAGCTGGTGTCGCCGCAGCGTTTGAATGTAAAACCACATTGAAGGCAGAGCATATTGAGAAAGCCGTTAAGACTTGTGTAAAAATCAAAAACTTGTATCCTGCCCGGGAAGGAACCCCTTACAAAGAATTGCACGCCCCTATTGTCTATGGGTTGTTAGCACATTCGCATTCGTGGAAAAGTAATAACTCAACTCCGGAGAATAATATTGAGCAAAAGTTACATGAGTCTGATAAATTGCACGTGTCGCATCCGCGCCTAGGCCTCGATTTGCTTTGTGTTGCTGATCTTACCACATGGACGTTATTTAAAGTGGCACAAGGGATTAGAGTAGCACACGCGCTATCCAATGATGTACGCATGCTGCTAATGAAGGCAAAGCGCGTAAGTTAAATGTAGCACTGACCTCGCACATTAAGCATTGCCCCTTCCCTAATGAACAAATTGAGCATTTTACTCCAATTGGTTCCCTTATCTCCAATTTGTCGAAATTACTTGCATGGGAGGATCCGGCGTTGCGTGGTCTAGCTGACTATTATTTGGATCTAAAGATGCCAGGTGGTGGCGACGGTTATATGCGTTGGTGGGATGATTCGGTATACAGTGTAGCAGTTCGCAAGCGGCTCGAGACATCTGATCTGTATAATAAGGATTGGGATGAGTGGAATTGGGACTTTCCTTATTATCACAAATAGGAATAAACATCATAGAATATACACAGAAAATGAGGAACCTTCATGAACCAAGACCGTCCCGACATCCCAATCCAACCCGTAGAACAACCCATCTTGTGCTGTCCCTACGAAAAACCGAACGCACATTGGATCTACGATACCCTCACCGGCGAAGCCGTCAAGCAATCCGGACGGCGCGACGCAGGCTATTGGTATAAAACCCAACGCACTGGCAGCGCACAACTCCAAATGTTCCGAGAAGAGGAATGGGATGATCTCCCGTTAGTCAACGCCCTCCGCGCAGATGTCGAACGCTGGCGCGAGACGAATTACCGAAAGGGTTAATATTGTGTTAGGCGTTGTTGTTCTGCTTTGGTTGTGTTTTATCCTGTATGGTATCTATAAAAGCAATGATGAGGAGGCGGCAGCAATTCCGATCCAACCCCCAGCGGCGGTATCACCGGAAACCGCTGAAGTGGATCCTGATTTTGTGTGGCATCTCGATGATTTTCAGTGGACTTCTTCTGAAGCACACCTTGATGAATCCAAACGCATGCTGCGCTATATTGACGAGTATCTGGATACTTTAGATGCAGGGAGTCTTCCGTATCACAAGGAACGTGCGGCGTACCTTCAAGCGCGTATGCAAGTTTTGTATCATATTTACAATCTCACTCAATATGTGGGGATAGAGACGGAGTAGTGTTGTAGTTAGTGACAATTGTAGTATATCAAATTACGAACGAAGTCAATAAAGGAGGTGGATACCATGGAAACCGACGCAAAAGTCCAGCGACCTCGGAGAGAAAAGAAGCTTTCGCTGAGTGCCCGAATCAAAGAGATCTTTAGCGGGAATGCGAAGCGCATTCAGGTCTTAGAAAGTGAAAACGCGGATTTGAAGACGCTTCTTGAAGATGCGAATTCTGAACTCATGGCAGCGGAGAAAGTGATTGAGGCTTATGAGAAGTCTTAAGGTGTCTGACACAAAAATCGGATGGGCGAGGTTCGGAAACCACACCATTTCAGGTACGACATGATCGTTTATTTTGATGCGTGCTGTCGCTGTAGGGAAGGAGCGTAACAGCTCTACCAATCAATGAGGTTCAGTTGTCTTTGGATTTGGACTTCGGTATCGAAAACGACTTGTCTTGCGGTTGATAGTGCTTCGTGTGTCCGTATCCGAGAAAATTCATGGAGAATATCTCTCACGCGACGGTTAATTCTTGGAACATAGTATCCATCAAAGGATCTGCCGCTGCCATACTTTAGTTTACCTTCTATAGGACAAATCGCATTAAAGAGGCGACTTAATTGTTTATCTATTTTCGCTTCTATGGCGAGAGAGTCTTTGAGAGTTTGGGCATTGATACGGGCTTCTATGAGATCGAGCAAGCGTTCTAAATCCTTTACGGATAGGTTCGCATCCATGAGTGCTATGGATTCGTACGGACGGGGCGGTATGTATCCGTTTTCGTATTGAGATTCATATTCGGTAAATGTTTCGCGGAGCCGGGTGTCATTAGATTTTGAAGTGCAACCTTGGAACATAACAAGTATGCTGAATAAACAGCAGAGTAGGGAGAGTTTCTTCCTAAACATTTAACCAATCTCCAGACATTAGGTTTTGGAGCTTATTTTACCATAAAAGGATAATTTAAATCATGGCAAATGTAGATATCATCCTAACCTTCGATGATGGACCGCATCATGGAGCGGGGAGTGCCAATAAAACTCAACGCGTCCTGAGCACGCTCAAAGATAATGATACTGCTGATAATATCAGAGGTGTATTCTTTATCCAGTCCCATTCAAAAGATTCAAAAGCGGGAAGGTATTGGTCACGAATTGGCATCAATTCGCACCGGAATCCCCGCATAGCGAAGGCGGTCAAACTTACACTGTTGTCGATAAAGGTGACGAAACACCGGACGCTTTTGCCAAGCGCGTCTTAGGCGAACTCTATGACCGTGCGCCACTTATGGTCCTTAATGATGAGGGGCATCACGCCTATCGTCCCGCGGATACTGAAGATAAACTCTCTGCTGAGGAAAAAAAGGAGCGCCAAGAAGCCACCGTCTGGGTGAATGGCTTAGACGCATTCAACCAAGCGTGTGGTGTGAAGTTTTGCGTAGATCTCTCTGCCACACCGTTCTATATTCAAGGCAGCGGGCACCCGGAAGGTTCACCTTTCCCTTGGCTCGTCAGTGATTTCGGTTTGGTGGACGCCATTGAGAGCGGCATCACCAAGATTCCCAGATTGCCCGTCAGTGATACCACCGGCAGACCCGAGCCGAAGTTCTTCCGATTGTGGAAGACGATCAGTGACGATCTCTCGGCTGCAGACACGTCCCCGGGTAGGCGGCGGAGAACACCTAAACCGGAAGCCATCTATCGCGAGGCGGAAGCGGCACTCATCACGCTTGCCAGCCAGTGGAAAGAACGTTTTGAATACATTCAAGAAGCATCAGATGCTCAAGAAAAAACACCACCCGTCCTGATTATCGTCTGTGCTGATACCAATATTGCGGAGTATTTTTATCGAAAAATTTCTGGGGAAAGCGAGACCGAAGTCGTTGATGATGGCAGCACCAGTGGACGCCGAAAGAAAAAGCAGACGAAAATAGTCTATGAACAGGGCGCGATCTTTCCTGAGCTGCTCGCAAACAGTGAAGGGGTTACACGAACACTGCGCATTGATAGCAAAATGCTGGCAGAAGCGGAGAGCGAAGATCCCACAAAAAACCGAAGCCAAGCCGCCGAAGATTTACGACAAATCGTCGCTACAATCGGCAAGCGAGGACAGCCGGGTGAACAGATCCGATGCGTTGTCTCTGTCGCGATGCTCAACGAAGGTTGGGATGCCAGCAACGTCACACATATTTTAGGGCTGCGCGCCTTTAGCAGCCAGTTGCTCTGTGAACAGGTCGTCGGGCGCGGGTTACGCCGCATGAATTACACACCCGACCCAGAAACCGGGCTGCTTACCGAGGAATACGTCGATGTCTACGGCATCCCCTTCTCCGTTATACCCTTTAGGGGCAGAGCCACAGGTGCCCGCGCCCCCGATGACAAGCCGAAAAACCACGTCCGTGCCCTCCCTGATCGTGAACATTTTGAGATTCGATTTCCGGTTGTTGAAGGGTACGCCTTTGCCCTTCAGAAAAACGAAATCAAAGCGGATATTGCATCAACGGAACCGCTCAGCATTCAACCCGAAATTAACCCGACCGCGCTCTATGTTAAAGCCGCTGTCGGATACGAAACCGGCATCCCTTCCGCATCAGGGCCCGGCGGCGCAGTCCTACAGGATCGTGAGGAATTTTATCGGACGACACATCTGCAAGCCATTCAGTTTGAGATTGCGCATCGGATCGTCCACAAATTGGTCGGCGATAGCCAAACTGCTCCAGACCCAGACAGCAATCCCAAACTCCGGTTGCTTTCTCGGCATCGTCTCTTTCCACAGGTTTTCAGGTTCGTTGATGCCTACGTGAAAACAAAGGTGAATTTCCGCGGGTGTAATCCGTGTGAACTCGGACAAGAAAAATACGTCACGCGTATTGTGGAACGACTCATGACGGCGATTCAACCCGATGAGACAAAGGGTGAAATTCCGCTCCTCCCCATCCTGAACCGCTATGCGCCGATCGGTACATCTGCTGATGTTGACTTTCTCACGCCCCGTTCGTGTGTGGAAACGCAGTGGAGTCATGTGAATCAGGTCGTGCTGGATACGGACACATGGGAACGTGCAGCCAAATTTCGACTTGAGCAATCAGAGGTTGTAGAGTGTTATGTGCGCAATGATCATCTCGGTCTCGGAATTCCCTATGAACACGATGGCATATCTCACCTCTACGAACCTGATTTTATCGTCAGACTCAAAAATGGAGTCAATCTCGTTTTGGAAATCAAAGGTTTTGAGCCCGATCAAGTTCACGCCAAACACGCTGCTGCCAGACGATGGATCTCCGCAGTTAATAACTGGGGTAAACTGAAGAAATGGGATTTTCTCGTCTGTAGGGACCCACAACTGCTGGGACAAGAATTGAATAAACGGGTTGCTTCTGAAGGTTAATATCTACAATTCCATTGATACCAGTGCGGTTGGATGAAGTTTAAATAAATATTTCGGTAATTCTATCCGAAAAAATCACTGTAGGGGGTTTTTGCTTGGGTGTTTCCCAGGTCTTGTGCCTGCCCCCAGGTCTTGTGCCTGCCCCCAGGTCTTGTGCCGGTTTCCCATACATTACTGAATTAAATTCTGAATCTTCATGAAACCGCACCTACCGTGTAGCGAAAATCTCCATAGAAGAGACTTCCGAATCCCGACTTCTCTCCCTGCTATGAAATTTTCATAGCAAACTTCATAGCAAACTTCTATAAAACTGTCCTCAACCCAGTCGTGGCGTAGACTTACAGCCCTTTCTGAAATCCATCACTTTTCGGGTTTTGCTATGAAAACTGTGAAATGCGCGTCGTTGCTTTTCAGAGTTAATGCCTCGCGACCAGGAGGTCGCTCCTACAGTAGGACTCTCCGAAAAAGGCTTGACATAAGGTTCAGAATGTGCTACGGTACTTAAAATTGACCCTTCGTCCAAAAAACAGCCACGCAAATTACAACCAAGGAAACTCTATGGCACGTTCAAAACAGTCGGATCTGTCATTAATGGAGCTTTATAAACACGTAAAAAAACAGCACGGAGATGCCATACTGCTGTGTCGAGTCGGCGATTTCTATGAAGCCTTCTTTGAAGATGCCGAACTCATTGCCCGCCTGCTTGAGATCGCCTTGACAGCGAGAAGTCATAAAAACCAGAAAAACCCGCCGCCACCGATGGCAGGTATCCCTCACCACGCACTCGACTCCTATCTCTACAAACTCGTCAAAGCCGGACATAAAGTCGCCATTTTGGAGCAGACCGAGGACGCAAAACTCGCACGAGATGAAAATCGACTCGTCAAACGCGATGTCGTCCGGATCGTTACACCCGGCACGGTGACCGATCCAAAGGTGCTGGAGCATAAGGTGAACAACTACATCATCTCGATTTATCTCAACAAAGACACTTACGGTGTCGCTGTTGCCGATCTCTCCACAGGCGAATTTCTGGTAACCGAACTCACAGATCCTTCACGTCTCTGGGCGGATATCCACCGTTTTTCCCCGAAAGAGTGCCTCTTTGCCGACACTTTCGAGGATGAAGAGATGTTTGATCGTCTCAAAACGGAACTCAAAGTGACGCTCAATGACCTACCCGACTGGCGATTTGAATTGGATACAGCGCGGACGGAGCTCCTCCAACATTTCCAAACGATTTCGCTGGACGGATTCGGGTGCGAACACCTTCCGACTGCTATCTCTGCCGCGGGCGCGCTCATCTATTACCTAAACGAAACGCAGAAACAGGAAGTCGAACATATCGTTTCGCTTCACACCTATACGCTCTCGGATTTCATGGTGCTGGATGCCGATACGCAGCGCAACCTTGAACTGACAGCCGCCATTCGTGACGGTTCCACGAAAGGCACACTCCTTGAAGTCCTTGATGAGACGGTGACGGCGATGGGGGGCAGAAGGATGCGTCAGTGCCTCTTACAGCCTCTGCTTGATGAAAAAGAGATTGAGGAACGCCTCAGCGCGGTCGATGAGCTCAAAACCCAGATTAACTTGCAGGAGGAGTTGCGGGATGCACTCGGACAGATGTACGATGTCGAGCGACTCATTTCCCGTATCAGTCTCGGTTCTGTGAACGGACGCGACCTGCATGCGCTCAAGGATTCCCTTCGTCTGATTCCCGATGTTAAAGCGCAGCTCCAAAACTGCAGTAGTGCCTTGTTGGTATCCCTCAATGACACTTTGGATCCACTTCCAGACTTAATTGCGTTGATTGAACACGGCATCCATCCGAATCCACCCGCGACAATCCGTGAAGGCGGCATCGTAAATGACGGTTATAGTGAGGAACTCGATGAACTTCGGCAGATTGTAGGGCAGGGAAAGGACTGGATAGCCGCTATGCAGGAAGAGGAGCGCAAACGCAGCGGTATCCAATCCTTGAAAATCGGATTCAACCAAGTCTTCGGTTACTATATTGACGTGACGAAGCCGAATCTGCACATGGTGCCTGAGCATTATATCCGTAAACAGACGCTTCGGAACTCCGAACGGTTCATTACCCCTGAACTCAAGGAGCAGGAGGCGAAGGTCCTGAACGCCGAGGATCGGATACAGACCTTGGAGTATGAACTCTTCTGTCAGATTCGCGATGATGTGTCGAAATATACGGAAGTTATTCAAAAGATCGCAGCAGCACTCGCGATGATTGATGTCCTTGCCAATTTCGCGTATATCGCATCGAAATACAACTATGTGAAGCCTACCGTAGCAGCGGTGGACGAAATCGTTATCCGAGATGGTAGACATCCAGTCGTCGAGCAATTGTTCACACAAGAGGGGTTTGTGCCCAACGATACACTACTCAACTGCGACGATGAGCAACTGCATATCATCACGGGACCGAACATGAGTGGCAAGAGTACTTATCTGCGTCAGACGGCACTCATCGTTTTGATGGCACAGATCGGATGTTTTGTGCCTGCCTCCGCTGCGAAGATCGGCTTGGTAGACCGAATTTTCACACGGGTCGGTGCGTCGGACAACCTCGTCATGGGGCAGAGCACTTTCCTCGTTGAGATGAACGAGACGGCGAATATCCTCAACAATGCCACCCGCAACAGCCTTATTATCTTTGATGAAGTTGGACGCGGCACCAGCACGTTTGATGGACTCAGCATCGCATGGGCAGTTTCGGAGTATCTCTTAGATGAAAAGCGGATGGGTGCGAAAACGCTCTTCGCAACGCACTATCACGAGTTGGTGGAACTCGCCAGCAAATATAAACGCGCCAAGAACTACAATGTCGCCGTTCATGAAGATGGACAGAAAGTAACCTTTCTCCGAAAAGTTGTCCCCGGGGGCGCAGACCAGAGTTACGGTATCCACGTCGCACGGCTCGCAGGACTACCCCAAGTTGTAATCACACGCGCGCAGCAGATACTTGAGGTGCTTGAACAGCACAATCTCAGTGTTGAAGCGGATGGGGCAACGGGTCAGCCACCGAAAGCACATCCGACACTGCCGAAACCGCGCCGCCGCGTCTCCCGAAAGACGCTGCAAAGCGATTCCCTACAGATGGCGCTCTTTACACCGAAGACGCATCCGCTCGTCGAAGAGATCCGACGGTTGGAACTCACGCAGGTAACCCCTTTGGATGCGGTGAATATTCTCTATGATTTGAAGGCGAAGGCGGAGGAATCTTAGGATTAGGCGGCAGCGATGCAGTCCCCTTCTAACGCACCGAGAGTAACCCTCTGAATCTGATTGATTGCACTCTCTGGCGCATCCACAAGGACACGAAGATAGTTGTCAGTAAAGCCTGCGAGGTGGTTGTTTTTCCCTTCTCTGCTCGCTTCGATGAGCACCGCTTTCTGTTTTCCAAGCATCCGTTGTCGAAATGCTGTGTTTAAGCGTTCGCCAAGCGCAATCATCGTTTGGCTGCGTGCTGCAGAGGCGTGTGGGGACACCTGATCGGATAGGTCGCCGCAGGTGTGCCTTTTCGGGGCGAATAACGGAACACATGCAGTTGGCTGAATTCGATGTCCTCGACAAATTGACATGATGCCTCAAAATGGACATCCGTTTCGCCGGGAAACCCGACCATAATATCGGTGGTAATCCCGACATCATCACCAAAGACGCGTCGTAAGTTTTCAACGAGATGAGCGAATTCTGCTGTCGTATAACGCCGACGCATCTGTCGCAACACCTCATCTGAACCGGCTTGGAGCGGGAGGTGAAAGTGCGGCATGCATTTTGGAAGTGCCGCCATCCGCTCGCCAAGGGTATCTGGAAAATACATCGGTTCGATCGAGCTGAAGCGGATACGCTCAATGCCGTCGATGTCGTGGATATGCTCTAAGATGTTGGCAATGTCTTTTTCTCTGCCGGTGTCTACGCCGTAAGCACCGAGATGTACGCCTGTGATGACCACCTCTTTGATACCGCTGTCAGCGATGCGATGTGCTTCGTCGGCGATGTCATCGAGTGGACGGCTTGTCATTCTACCGCGCACGTACGGGATAATGCAGTAGGTACAGAAGGCACTACATCCGTCTTGCACCTTGATGAGCGCACGCGTGCGTTTGCCGGCATCACTGACACCTTTGCTAAAACGTGCGTGTTCACGGATGGCATCGTGTTGAACGGGTTCTATAGCGAGGAGTGGGTTAGGCGTGTCAGGCACCTCTGCTGGCGAGGTTTCTAACCTCGCTCCAGATGATGTTTCGGTGTGCAATACATCGAGATACTGCTGAAAATCCGCCTTTTCTCGGTTGCCGAAAACGAACGTCACGCCGGGTATCTCTTCAATCGCCTCGCGGTCGCTTTCAGCATAGCAGCCTGTGACGAGCACTTTTGCGGTCGGATGCTGTCGAATCGCTCTCCGAATAACTTGCCGTGCTTTCTGGTCGGCGGTGTTTGTTACGGTACATGTATTGATGAGATAGAGGTCTGTCTGCTGTTGTGATGTTTCTTCGTCAACAATAGTATATCCGTTGCGTCGAAGGGTCTCGCGCATGGATTGGGTATCGTATTGGTTGACCTTACAGCCCATCGTGATCAGTTTTGCGGTTCTCATATTTTTAATTATGGGCCTTTCTGCTCATTTTTTTGACGGTTTCAAAAAAATGGTTTCCTGTTACATTCGGTACGGCTTCGCGAGGGTGTCCATTTTTTAAGTATCTATCAGATGAATCTCTGGTTTGTTGGTAGATATTATACCAAGTTTTTACCTGAATTGCAAATAAGATGTGGTTTGGGTGAGTGAAGCCGGACAAGAAAATGGGCGGGTACCGAGACCCGCCTCGGAGAGAAGTCTATGATAATTCAACCGTTTTGCCGGTACGGGCACATTCGTAGATGGCCATGTTGAGTGCGACAGAACGTCTGCCCTCATAGCCATCAACTGCCGGTGATGCACCATCATTGATGACCTGGAGCGCGTCCTCAATCACGCTGTTCGGATACGCCGGAAGTTCGATGTTCGGTTCATCGTCATCGACGAACTCCCAAATGTCCGGTCCGAGACCGACGATGCCTTTTTCGCCGTGGACGTGGATCATTGAGACGCTACTACCGGGGAAGGTTGTCGTTGTCAGTACGTGTCCGAGCGCACCGTTTTCAAATTCGAGGATCGCCGAGGTCATGTCCTCGGTTTCACAATTTTCGTGATCGTAGACATCGAAGTGCGCACCGATAACACGTTTGACGGGACCCATAAACCAGAGCATCAGGTCGATGTAATGCACGCCTTGGTTCATAATAGAGCCGCCACCGTCGAGTTTCCACGTGCCGTGCCAACCGACGTAGTAACTATCCGGACGTTTCCACTTCATGCGGAGTTCGCAGAGCAGCGGTCTACCGAGTCCACCGGTTGCGAGTACATGCTGGATCTGGCGATTATGTGTGCCGTATCGTTCACCGAAGTCGACAAGCAGTTTGACATCGTTGTCTTCGCAAGTTTTGATGAGGGAGTTGCAATTTTCAACGCTGACGTCCATCGGTTTTGTGGTGATGACGTGTTTACCGCGGCGTGCGGCTTCTTCTCCAAATTTTCCGTGGAGACCGCTCGGAGTCATTATCATTGCCACGTCGATGTCGTCGCGATCGAACATCTCAAGCGCGTCGTCGTGGCTTTCGCAGCCGAAGCGTTCTTCAGCCGTTTTGCGCCGCTCTTCGACAAGATCCGCTACAGCGACGAGTTCTGCTCCGTCTGTACTGTGGATCACACCAGAGCGGTTCATGCCCATACCTAAACCGATAACGCCAAAACGTAGAGTATTAGCCATTAGAAATTCTCCTTTTTTTATAAGTCGTCAGAGAAATAGCCCTCAGCCCTCAGCAGTCAGCCATCAGCAAGAGGGTGTAACTTCACCAGAAAACCTCTTAACTGAAAGCCGATGGCTAATTGCCGATAGCCAATATGCTGATAGCCATTATACCATATACATAGACTATGCGTTACAAAAAATTGACGATACCCACAATCGGTTTTACCATTCTCCTCTTCATCTTACACGCCGTCCTGAAATCCGCATTCGCACAACCCGTTTCTTCACGAAACCAAGATATGCGTTTCACCGATGTAACAGCGGAACTTGGTATCGAATTTCAGCATATCAACGGTGAGAGTGGTAAGAAGTACTTTATTGAACCGATCGGCAGTGGTGTTGCTCTCTTCGATTTTGACAATGACACAGATTTAGATCTCTATTTCGTCAACGGTAGCGATTTACCGGGGATGACCTCGCCAATTCCGCCGACAAACCGTTTCTACCGCAATGATGGTGGCACTTTCACCGATATAACGGACAAGGCATCTGTCGGTGATACGGGCTACGGATTAGGGTGCTGCGTCGGTGATTATGACAACGATGGTTTCACGGATCTCTATGTGACGAACTACGGTCCGAATGTGCTTTATCGCAACAATGGGGACGGCACTTTTACAGATGTCGCTGACGCTGCCGGTGTTGATGGCAATCAATTCAGTAGTGGGTGTACCTTTGTAGACGTTGATGCCGATGGGTATCTGGATCTCTATGTCGTCAACTATGTTCAGTTCGATCCAGATATGAATCCGATATGCACTCGACAGGGGATTCCAACGTATTGCACACCGGAAGCACTACCCGGCGTTGCCGATGTGTTCTACCGTAACAACGGCGATGCCACCTTCACGGATGTCTCGGAGAAGGCAGGAGTGGGCGCGGCGAATGGGAAGGGATTAGGGGTTGTTTGCGGCGATATTGATAACGATGGAGATGTCGATATTTTCGTTGCGAACGATACCACCCCGAATTTTCTCTATCGCAACGAACGGAACGGTGTTGAAATGACGGAGGACGCACTTTTCGCAGGCGTTGCGCTCAGCGAGGAAGGACGTGCTTATAGCGGGATGGGCGCAAACCTCGGCGATTTTGACAACGATGGCTATCTCGATATCGTGATTACGAATTTTCAGGATCAGACGAATAGTCTCTATCACAATGCCCAGAGCGGATTCTTTACTGAAATGAGTTTCGCCAAAGGGATCGGTGAGAAAAGCCTGCCCTATTTGGCGTGGGGTGTCGATTTCATCGATTTTAACAATGACGGCTGGTTGGATCTGTTTATTGCCAATGGGCATCTGGATGATAATATCTCGGAAATCGATCCGATTGGCACGTACGCACAGCCGAATCAACTTTTCCTGAATGATCGGGGTGTCCGTTTTACGGAAAATTCTGACGCGGCGATAGCACAGCAAAAAGTGAGTCGAGGTACTGCCTTCGGCGATATTGATAACGATGGTGATATTGACATTGTTATCTCCAACCTCAAAGACACGCCGACCGTTTTGCGAAATAACGGTGCCAACGCGTCGCAGTGGTTGGCTGTCAAGCTAATCGGTACACATTGCAACCGAGATGCGATTGGGGCACGTGTGACTGTTGTTTCTGGGGGTTTGACACAGATGCGTGAGGTCAAAAGCGGTTCGGGTTACCTCAGTCAGAACGATCTCCGTTTACATTTTGGGTTGGGTGCCGCGACGTCGGTTGATACGCTGACGGTGCGGTGGCTCTGTGGCGGCGTCCAAACCTTACAGAACGTTGAAACGAATCAGGTATTTGTTATCTCCGAAGATTAGTCCTATCTCTTCTGTAGGAGCGATCTCCGAATCCCGACTCCCTCTTCTGTAGGAGCGATCTCCCGGTCGCGACTTCTTCTCTCTTTTGTAGGAACGATCTCCCGATCGCGACTTCTTCTCAGAGAACACCTTGTGGAAATTCAGACAATCTTTCCGTGAAAGGTATTTCTCGACTGGTGCCGTACACTTCCGTGTGTAATTTTATTTTTTTGTTGTGATATACTGTTCAAACCAGTTTGGGTGGCACTGCGAAGCCGACCGCACGGTCGGTCTGTCACCCTCCCACCTGCGCAGGGGGATAAATGGACTGGGGACCGGTAAATTTGAATGGATGTGTTGGAAGAACTCAAAGCGCGGGACGAGCGCATTGAAAAATTGGAACGAGCTCTTTTGTTGGTGCTGAGTTTAAACGTTGGGAATCATCTCGACAAGTCTTCTAAGAATTGTTTTAGCCATGTTCAATCTTTTGCAGTGGAGCAAATGGAATCCCTTGTTGCGGAGTCTGGGAGCACAGAGAAAGTCATCGAAGAGTTGCTTGATGCCACTGAAAAGCGTTTTCGTGTTGAACTCGATGTATTGGGTCGATAACTTTGAAATTTTGTGTGAGACGGCGCAATATAGGCTCTGACCTTAAAAGAACCCACACGCGGGTCTATCCTAACCTCGCGAGACACAGCGTATCGTAGATTTCACGATAAATCGCTCTACCTATGAAATCGCGTAATCGTCTGGATTGTTCTTCCGCCAGTTCGGGAGGTAGCCTTCTTTGTGTCCAAAGCCGTAAGAGGGTCCGATTTGGTTCACACTCGACCAGGGCCACGCTTGCCCACCGATAAGACGAAATTCCTCACCTTTGCCGCAGAGCCAATAGAACATGTGTGCCACGTATCTCGCTACACCGTGCCCGCCATATTCAGCGGTTTGGAGGTCAAATTCTGGCTCTTCCTTCCAATCCTGTGTTGGTGGGACCGTTCGCCAATAACTGTATTTCAACATGTGGCGCAGCCCTTCTGCTGTGGACTCACCGCGACGATGGAGGATGCTTTGCGAGTGAATAACGAAAGAACCTGCGGGTCCATCACTTGAAACACCTTTCTCGGCTATATCTCGATTTGTGGAACGGATATGTGAACCCGGCATCAGTTCCGTCGGACCCAATTCCATCGGTGTATCCTGTGGGAAATAAAAGACCTCGAGGAAATTGGTTTCAGGTCCAAAGACATGGTCTGCATCGTGATGCCATCCCTGTGCGGGCATCGGACACTCAACACGATGGTTGCTTACTAACACCGGCAATCCGACATCCTTACCGAGTAATGAGCGCAATGCTCCAGCGAGTTCACGATTCAGCAGCACATGCTCGATGTACCAGTCCTCAAGCAGAATGGAGCTCGGTTCGTGCGTATCCCGCATTCGCTCTAAATCGGCGTGTGTTATCCCGTCGGGCATGAAACACGGATTTATCGGCAAATCGCCGTTGAGGTAGTCACAGGTGCGCTGATTAATTTCGTCAGGGACGACTCCTTGGAGTTGAAGGTAGCCATCTCGACAATACTGCAGCATTTGTGTATCAGTGAGCGTCGGTTCACAATCAAAGGTGCGATTGACGTTATCATATTTCATCGTTGATTCCCTTAGATTTTCTCTACTAAAACGTGAGTTCGATATATGCATTGGTTCCCGTAGGTTGGGTAGAACGGTCATCAAAGGTGTGCCTCTATTCTTCCAAGAGAACCGCTGCTTTTCAGGAGACTCGTGTTGAAAATATGTCGAGTGAAACCCAACGTATTGCGAGACCTGGAGCTTTGGGGTGTTGGGTTTCGCTATATCTATTTTCTTGAACGGTTCATTGCGCATCAAAGTTGTGTGTAGAACCGAAGGGTATTTGGTCTTTTACCGCTCTACCCAACCTACGTGTACATTTCTATTTTTATTATCGAACTCACGTTACTAAAGTTAGAAGGTCCAACTCTCTTTTTCCATGAATCCTTGGAGGTTTGTCCATTCCACATCAAAATGCTCGCAAATGTTTGGGATTTTTGCAGCATTCGGTTGTACTGTTTCCTCTGTGACAACACAACCGTTTATAAAATTTGCCTTTGCAACAATAAATGGATCAGTGCATAGTCCACCTTCTAAAAGGATTTGTTTCCTTACTAATGACTGGAAATGCTGAATTGCAAAAATCTCACTGACAAACCGCATTTCCGTTGCGTTAGGCGGAAGAAAAATGTTTTTGTGCCTTTCTATCCAATCAGATAAGTGAGGATGGCGCACGTAGACATCTAGTTCTCTACGTACCTCCCTTACAGAGATTATTCTTCCAATCTTTACTGCCTGATTGAATTCTCGCCAAAAAGCCAGAAAGTGATCGGGATAGTAATTGCCAAGCACTCTAAAACTATTATTGTCAAATACGTAAGCCATTAACCGAGTGCCTTTCTTGATAGGCGACCTTCTAGCTCAGGCAGATGTTTAACTTTGGTACTTAGATATTCAGCAAGTTGATCAATTGAACAGTGTCCTTGACGATATTTGCTGAACGCGAGTTCCATGAACCTGTAACCTAAATATGCCACGTGAGTGTTATAATAATTCCCGCCGCTTGGTGAATTGCTGCCTGCTCTTTTTTTTATATGACGTTCGTGTTCTTGAGTCCATCGTTCCATTCGTTCGCGATAATTTTCCCGTGTGAGGATACCACTGTTGACTAACTTCACCAAAATAACCGGACGGCTAACTTTGTATCGAGTTGCTAACACTTTTATTGCGTTGTCATCGTATACAGGGGAATTGAGTTGAGTTTCCAAATCATCGGATGGGACCAAAAATTCAGAAGCAAATTGGTTACAGAATGTCTCAATGTTCCCGTTTGTAGGATTAGTGCGGCGTGTGATACCATTCTCACCAAGCAAAAGGTGTCCCAACTCATGAAAGAGCGAGAAAATCTGTCTGACAAAGGGTCTGCTATTGTTTAGATAGACTACTGGGAACTCATTGTGTACGAGACAGAAACCATCAACCGATTCGTCTTTGAATGCCTCTTTAAAAACGAAAATCCCATTTTCCTCAACGCTGTCTCGCCAATTTTCGAGTGCATCTGTCACGCTGTTCCAACCTACCTGCGTATCAACACTTATGTTCAGGTACATGCGGGTTTGTTGTGCTAACGTTATAGCTGAATCAGTAGGTTGTGCCTGCATATCTCGGAAGATTTTCTTTTCCGATGGATTAGCACCGAGATTTAGTTCCATTAGAGAAAGCTGCCGCGCATGAGCCTGTCGCAACAGAATATGGATACGTGGATCCAAGTGGTCATTATCAGAACTTCGTAACGCGGGATTCTCGGTAGTGTTTGATTCTTCAGGAGGTTCTGGGAAGAAGAAAATGGCAATGGGACGCTTGTATTTGTCAGCTAACGTTTCAAGCTGAACATAAGTCAACGCGCGTTCTCCAGATTCCCAATCATTGACAATTGAGACCTGTTTGTTCAAAGCATTAGCGATCGCTTCCGCCGTGTAACCGGAGCGTTCACGTGCCCATTTGAGGATGTCGGGGTTAATCCCATTAATATGTTCAGCCATGACGGTGATCTCAATATGTTAGACTAAGATATCTCGTGACGTAAATGGTTATAGTCCTGAGTTTCATTACATGTTAACAAAACAACACTACCTTTATATATGATAACACTAATAAAGAATCTGTGTCAAATGTACAGTAAGTCTCGGATTATTTTTCCATTCTAAAGACACCGATTCTGAAGCCGTATCTCTTGTAAAAGGCGACGGCATCTTCGTTATGGGCAAGTACGTCCAATCTGACTTTCTTATCCGTCCATACGTTTTCGTATAGCCAATCAAGCAACTGTGTAGCGATGCCCTTTCGTCGATGTGCGCTGTCTACGTACAATTGCCGCATGTAGTAGTATCTACCGTCATCTCTGTATAAGCAGTAGGCGACAATGCTGTCCTTCTGCTTCGCCATATAACAGATGTAGTCGGTTGCCAACCACTCTTTCATCTGTTGCGTGAGTTGGGTGATGTTCATCGGATTCGGGTGCTGCTCGTCCTCAATGAGGTGCTTATTCAGTTCAGCAAGCGTTTCGACATCAGCGAGTTCAGCTTTGACAATTTCCATTGCAATTGACCTGATTACGTCAACGTCACGATATCCTGTTTCACGAGGTCCTTTATTTCCCACTCTGAGCCATAAGCCGCCAGTGCTTTCGTCTCAGGAGAGAGTCTCTCTATCACTTCCGGTGGAAAGGCTTCTCGGACACCACGCTCATCTTGAAAAAACTGGGTCTTATACCGCAGGATTAGGAATCGCCGATCCCGGTCCATCGGTTTCCACACCAGCACACCGTGGGTCAACATTTCGGTGATAATCACGACATCTCCCGCTTTCGGTGTCACATTGACAAGAGCCGGATGGAGCGGGGCATCTGGATTATCCGGTTCAGAGAAAAACAGATTTGCAGGACGTTCAAACTCCCTCTTATGGGAGCCAGGTAAAACTATCAAACCGCCGTCCCCCGGATGGACATCCGTGAAATAGAAGAAAACAACGACATCATTTGTGAAGATCTGACCGTTTTTGACATCATACCGCCGGGTCCAACGAAAACCTTCACCGGCACAATGCAGGGGTGTCATCTCCTGTTGCTCGTGAGTATTGATGACAAGCGACCCACGATTGAAACGGGGTTTATTCCATGTCAATTCTTTGATGATGGGCCAGGTAACAGGATGTAGTGTTAACGCCTCAAGCGATTTGTCCGCTGAAAATCCATTTGAGAAGCCTTCACCACCCCTACTAATTCCGGGTGGCAATTCATCTGGTGCTGCTTGCACAAGCCATTCGATTGCTGCCTGTGTGTTATTAAGTTCTTCTGGTGTCAGGACGTTCTCTAAATGCAGGTAGCCACGTAGGTCAAAGAGGTATTTCTGTTTCGGTGTCATATCTTTTCCTCAACTGGGATAAGGGTATCATTTTCTTGCGAGATATAGTATAAAGAATTGCTTTAAATTTCAAGATAATTTACAATGTTGGCAGAACGGTATCTGATTGCCGTAATTGTGCTGGCGACAGAGTCGTGAGAACCCACCTTGGATTCAGGTGGCGGTTCCGTCTATGGCGACCTCACTAACTCGAATGGAAAATGTCAACCACTCCGAAACAATTTTCCGTAATGTGTTAGAATGTTCAATTAATTTTGATAGTAGGTATATCTGCATTAAAAAGGAGGACCCTATGTCTAAACGAACAATCCAGTCTATCTATAAACCTTTAACACTTGGTTTGATGCTTGTAGTTGGCTTGATGATGCTCTCTCATATTGGACATACCGCACCGGAACCCGAAGTTTGGTTTTCCTTCACAGGAAAGAATGCGAAGGTCGCTGAAGATGCCAGCGGCAATGGGAATGATGGCAGGATTGAGGGCAATGCAAAGCGTGTCCCAAGTAAAAAAGGTCCGTACGGGATGGGCATCGAACTCAGCAAAGCTTTGGACCAGTTCATTGAATTCGATTACGTGATGACCGATCCCGGCACCGTTTTATTCTGGTTTAAGCCTAACTGGAATGGTGGGGAAGCTGGGACCTTTAGGATATTCGATGCCAACAATGCGGTCGTCTTCTTCTCCATTGGAAAAGGTGCCGTCATCGGAGAACGGGAAAATGAGTTCCACTTCGCGGTAGAGGACGCACCGGATACAGACTATTATCTCGCCGCTCAGGCCGCTGACGTTGTTAAAAAAGATACGTGGATGCACATAGCAGCAACTTGGGATTTCGGTGGGGATGCTTTCTTCTACCTTGATGGCGAGGAAATCGCTACAGCGAAAGGGTTCGCGGGATTTCCCAAATTTCATGAATCCCCAAGAATCGGAGGAAATAACAAGTTTAAGTACAGAGCCACCACGTCAGGAGCTCACGGTGTTATTGACGAATTCGCCATTTACAGCGAAGTCTTGTCGCAAAAAGACATCCAGAAGGACATGGAATTCCTCGTTTCCGATGTGAAGCCCGAAGGCAAAATCGCTGTTACCTGGGGACGGCTAAAGAGCGAGTGATAACCATTGTTAAACATTTCATCGTAAAAACACGATGAATAATGTATCGTGATAGTGTAAGGGGCGTTTTCTCTTCAAAGTCTATACTCTTGAAGATGACCAAAACGCCCCTAACAATATCATAAAGAAGTAATCCATTTCATTGATGCCCTTCTAACTGAAAAGGTTCCAAAGCGAAAAAAGAAACCTAAATTAGATTGGATCGGTGGTTTGAAGGAATATCGTGACCAATATACAGCACTTGAACTTCAAAAGAAAACAATGGAATGGAGAGATTAGTGTATCTGGTAGATACCAATAGAGAACGCAAAGAACCTATTGACATCCTGAAATAAAACGTCTCAAAGGAGGAACTCTCGAAAGTTTCCAATCCATTCTACTCATAATCCCCCAACGCACCCCGCAACCGTTCCAATTCCGCTTTCAATTCCGCGACAACTCCCGCATACGCAGGATCTGCATAAACATTGTACATCTCATGCGGATCCTTCTCCAAATCGAACAGTTCCCATTCGGGCGGTGTCGCTCGGTCGATTGCACCGCCTGATCCCAACGCCTCACCGTAATAGTAGATGAGTTTATACCGTTCCGTCCGTACGCCGTAGTGCGCTGGAATATTGAAGTGCGCCAGGTGCATCCAATACCGGTAGTACATGGATGTCCGCCAATCCGTTGGTGCTTCACCTTCCAATGACGTTCGGAGACTACGTCCTTGCACATCGTCTGGAATTGCTACGCTTGCGTAGTCGAGTAGCGTTGGCGCGAAGTCAACGTTCAGTGTAATTTGTTCGCTCACACCTGCTGGGATTTCACGTGGATACCGGATGAGCAGCGGGATCCGCATCGATTCCTCATACATGAACCGTTTGTCATACCAACCGTGGTCGCCTAAGAAGAATCCGTGATCTGCCGAATAGATGACAATCGTATCTTCCGCGAGACCCTCTGCATCCAGATAATCGAGCAATCGTCCGACATTCTCGTCGATGGCGTGGGCACAGCGCAAATAGTTCTGCATGTAGCACTGGTAGTTCCATCGCTTCAAATCATCGCCTTCCAAATTTTCAGGGATCGGTTCCGGCAGATGATTTTTCTGGTGCATGATGCCAACCTTTGCTGTGTTCATTGCGGCAGCCGCTGTTCGATTTTCGTAAGCATCGTTGAAAGTCGGAGGCTCAGGAATTTCCTCCGTATAGAGATGCCGATGCTTGGGATTCGGAAAAAACGGATCGTGTGTCGCTTTGTAGGTTGTCATCAGAAAAAATGGCGGATCTGTCTCTCGGTTGCGTAGCCAATTCAGCGAACTGTCCGTCACGATGTCAGCGGAGTATCCATCGAATTTTTTTCGTTCCCCCATCTCGATCATTTCAGGGTTGATGTGTGCACCTTGGACGGGGAACACGTTCCAGTAATCGAATCCGTGCGGATCGCTGACACCACCGTGTCCGAGATGCCATTTCCCGACAATCGCGGTCTGATACCCGTCTTCATGCAGCATTTGTGCGACTGTCTGTTCCTGCGTGTGGTCAATTGTATCGGCGAGGGTTTTGATGCCGGTTTTATGGCTGTATTTTCCCGTGAGAATGGAGCCACGTGCTGGCGTGCAGATTGCGTTCGTGCAGAAACAGTTGTTGAATCGCATCCCACCATCGCCGATTCGGTCAATATTCGGGGTGCTATTCATCTCACGCCCATAGCAACTGATCGCCGGTGCCGCATGGTCATCGGATACGATGAGGAGTATATTCGGTCTGTCTGTAGTCGGCATGGCTTATTCCCAAGGTTTCAGGATAATCTTCGAGCTTTCGTGAGATGCGGAGGTTTCAAACGCCTGCTGGATCTCACGCATCGGGAAGACATTGCTGATAAGCAGATCGAGGAGAGATGAGCCTTCGATGACCTTCATCAATCCAGGGAATTGGTTGAGGTTATAGTGCCATGCCCCGGCGAGACGCAACCCTTTACCGATGAGATCCGGGCTAACATGGAGGACGGTGTCATTTCTGCCGCTCTGTCCGACGAATGCAATCGTGCCACGCCGCCGCGTCGCATCGATGCAAAGCCGGTGCGCTTGGACGTTTCCTGAGCAGTCGAGTGCGAAGTCTACACCGCGGCCATCTGTAGTGAGGTCGAGAATCTGGTCTACGGCATCTTCATCGGTTGGGTTGATGACCGCTTCGACCCCCATCTGTCTGGCGCGTTCGGCGCGCCACGGGATCAGTTCCGCTGCAATGACTTTTGCACCGCGAAACCGAGCATTGGTAATCGCTCCAAAACCGACGGGACCGATACCGGTAATCAGCACGGTGTGTGTCGCGTTAACGCCCATTTCGTCAAAGGCGCGGTACGACGGACCCAAGGCGCAACACGCAAGCGAGGCGTGTTCATAAGGGACGTTGTCTGGAATCTTCGGGAGCAACCAAGACGGTTTGAGAATATACTGTGCCATCGTCGAACTACCGTAACGGGATCCGACGAATTCCTCAAAATTGTAGTTGTTCTCGCAATGGATGTAGTCCCCGTCAGTGCAAAGTACGCATTTCCCACAGGGATATTGTGGCATCACGACCACCCGATCGCCGATCTCCACTTTTCCGGGTTGGGCGATGTCAACAACCTCACCAGCGGCTTCATGCCCAAGCCCGTCGGTTTTATGTCCATACTCGAAAGCATGATATTCGGTACACATCGGCGAAGCGTGGATTTTTACAACGACCCAATCCTCTTTCGGAGTCGGATCTGGTACTTCAACGAGTCCTGCTTGATGTTCACCTAAGACTGCTGCTACTTTCATAGTTGCTCCTTGTGTTTTTCACCAAAGATATACGGATATTTCGGTTAAACCTCCATATATTTTAGCATAATTCGATTTATTCTTAAATCAAATTGTTGAGGATTGATATCAGGTCCGTACACAAAAGTTTGCTTGACAAAATTAGCGAAAATCTGTTTAATAATAGAGGCAGGTATAAACAATCACGACAGGTTTTCGCTTGCAATTTATGCTAAAAATGCCGTGTTTGCGGCATATTAGAATCTAATCTTTTATAAAAGGAAAATAAGATGAAAATAGAACAGCGACTTGAAGAATTAGGTGTGGAATTGCCAGAACCAGCGGTTCCCGTAGCGAATTACGTTACGACGGTGCAAACCGGCAATCTCGTATTTACCTCTGGACACGGACCCGGAACAGGCGAGGGTAAAATCTATAAAAGTCAACTCGGTACCGATGCGACGATCGAGGAAGGCTATGCTTCGGCACGTCAGGTGGCGATCTGCTTGTTGAGCACCCTCAAACACGCACTCGGTGATTTGGACAGAATCAAGCGTGTTATCAAAGTGATTGGGTTCGTCAATTCCGCACCCGACTTCACCGAACAGCCCGCGGTTGTCAATGGGACATCGGACTTTTTGGTCGAGGTGTTCGGTGATAAAGGCAGACATGCGCGATCCGCAGTCGGTATGGTGCAATTACCCGGCGGAATTCCCGTTGAGGTTGAGATGGTTGTCGAGATTGAGGATCTTTAACTATTAGGTTTTGCTCCGTTTTTTCCGTTTTGATCATCAACTCGTGCCTTTATAAAATGTGGAAGACGAGTTGAGGGTCAAAAAAACGGGTTTTCGACGAGTATTAACAACATCGTCGGTAATTGTAGGCGGGACCCCGGAAGCATAACTTCCTTACTAACACTTGGTGCCCGTTAAAAAATAAAAAAGAAGGATACAATGGCAGTTCAAATTGTTAAACCTCGGATACGCGGGTTTATTTGTACCAATGCCCATCCTACGGGTTGTCAAGCGAATATACTAAACCAGATAGGTGAGATTAAGCAGGGCATTCCGTACAAAGAGACGGATATGAACGCGCTTGTCATCGGAGCATCAACAGGTTACGGGCTCGCTTCTCGTATTGCTCTGACTTGGGCTTACGGTGCGAAAACGCTTGGACTTCTTTATGAGCGACCCGCCGATGCCAGACGGACCGCGACAGCAGGGTACTATAACACCGTCGCCTTTCATCGGCAGGCAGCGGCGGATGGGTTTTTCGCGGACAGTCTCAATGGAGATGCGTTTTCGGATGAGATGAAGGCAGAAGCAATTCGCCGACTCAAAGCGGACTTCGGCAAAATAAATATCCTCGTCTATAGTATCGCCGCACCACGACGAATACACCCGAAAACTGGTGCCTCACATCAATCCGAGCTGAAACCGATTGGCGCGCCGTATACAGGGAAGACGATTGATCTGAATCGGGAAGTCATCGCACCTGTGACGATTGAGCCCGCGAATGAACAGGAGATCACCGATACGATCGCCGTGATGGGCGGTGAAGATTTAGAGATGTGGATTGACGCATTGGCTGACGCGGAGTTGCTCGCACCAGAGGTGACGGTTGTTGCCTATACCTATATCGGAAGTTCCTTGACCTGGTCCATTTACCGAGACGGGACTATCGGTAGAGCAAAAGACGATTTAAAAACGCGTGTAGACGCACTTGACGAACGGCTCACAAACCAACTTGGCGGAAATGCCTATATCTCGGTGAACAAAGCCGTCGTTACGCAAGCGTCTGCGGCGATCCCTGTCGTTCCGCTCTATGTCAGTATCCTTTATGACGTTATGAATGCGAAGGGCATCAATGAGGCACCAATTGGGCAGATGCGACGACTTTTCTCTGAGCATCTCGGACCTGGACTACAACCGCACCTGGACAGCGAACGCTACATTCGTCTTGACGACCGGGAGTTACAGCCTGAAATAACCGACGCAGTGACCGAGCGTTGGGGACGGATTGATACCGACAATTTCCATGAACTCTCCGATTACGCAGGCTTCAGGCGACGCTTCCGAAATCTCTTTGGATTTGAGGTTGAAGGCGTGGACTACGATGAAGCGGTTGAGACGGAATTGGTGTTTTAAGAATAGTAGGCTGTGGAGGTCAAAACTTTAGTGCGTCATGTGCATCCGAGAAGGCTACAAATCTATCGAGTGCCGAATAGCAGTAGTCCTTTCGCTGAATGGTTGGAATCAATTCAAGACAAAAGAACACAAAGCAGAATTCAAGCACGACTTGACCGTCTTGAAACAGGTAACTTCGGTGATTGCCACCCTGTGGGCGAAGGTGTGTTTGAACTGCGCCTTCACTTTGGGGCAGGCTATCGTATCTATTTTGGTGAAGTTGATAACACAATTGTTCTTCTACTCTGTGCTGGCGACAAGTCATCACAAACGCGGGATATTGAACGTGCGAAGGACTATTGGTTGCAATATAAGGAAACACACCGATGAGCGAATATCAAACGTGGCGCGAGTACCTAATTGAGAAACTGGCTGCTGACCATGAAAGGGCGATTGACTATCTTGACGTGGCGATCGAGGAATATCAAGTTGATAGAGATGCTCATTTATTTTTGGTTGCCCTTCGGACTGTTGTGGAATCACAGGATGGGATTGCTGCACTCGCGAAGCGAACCTGTACTGAACCTCAGGCTCTTTTAGACATGCTATCAGGTAAGGAAATGCCTCGAATTGATATGCTCAGCACCCTTCTCGCCGCGCTTGGGTGCCGACTATCGATTGAACCTCTGAAGGATACAAATTCCAGTCTGTCTCACGCAGATGAGAATTATCAGGTTGCACCAAGAGAAAGCATAGATCCTAAGAAACCACACAATCTACGTCCGTTGACACCGAGGGAATGGGGACACGAACTCCAGAAGCAGGACCTCCAGGACGCGATACTCGAACTCCAGAGCAACGAGATGATGCAAGCGAGCGAGGGGATAGAGTGGCGACGGATGGACGAGAAGACATTGAAACAGATGAACTGGGACGAACTCAAGGAGACATGGCAGGCACTCCAGAACGCACGCCAACAAGCGATAGACCAGAGCCAGTAGCCCCCGAACCACCGGATACACCCGCACCAGCAACCTATCAAGGTGCGACCTTCAGGGAACAGAAAGGGCGACTCATCATCAAGAACGACGAAATCCCACAATCGTTGAAGCCAGTTCTATTTCGGCTGGGGTTTGAATGTAGTTTGTGTAAACTTCAACTGTTTTTTTACAGTGTAATTGAAAACGAAAATCTCAGCAGAGGTTTTTGACATATTTCTGTTATTAGACAATTAAGGAGAAACTTATGACGCAACCAATTCAGGTTACAGTCTGGAATGAATTTAGACATGAAAAAACAAACGAGTTCATTCGCGGTATCTATCCGAATGGCATTCATGCCGCAATTGCCGATGGACTCGACAAAGTTGGCGGTTTTAAGGTTCGGAGTGCAACTCTGGATGAACCCGAACACGGCTTGACCGACGATGTCCTCTCAAACACCGATGTCTTGATTTGGTGGGGACACGCGGCGCACAATGCTGTTGAGGACGCAATCGCCGCTAAGGTTCGCGCACGTGTGTTGGATGGCATGGGACTTATTGTCCTGCACTCCGCTCACTATTCTAAACCTTTTACCGGTTTGATGGGCACATCGTGTAGCCTCAAATGGCGTGAAGCGGGTGAAAAGGAACGCCTCTGGGTGATTGAGCACGGGCACCCGATTGTTGAAGGCTTAGGCGAATACTTTGAAATTGAGCACGCTGAGATGTACGGCGAGCCGTTTGATATTCCTGAACCCGATACACTTATCTTCGTCAGTTGGTTCCCGGGCGGTGAAGTTTTCCGAAGTGGATGTTGTTATTATCGGGGCAGAGGAAAAATCTTCTATTTTCGTCCCGGTCATGAGACATACCCAATCTATTACGACGAAAACGTTCGGAATGTTATTGCGAATGCCGCTCGATGGGCAGCACCCGGTAATGCGCCGACCCCTGTCTTTGGGAATGCACAACCCTTAGAACCTTTAGAAGAAGAATAAGCGTATAACGTAGCATTGAGCGGGCTTCGAAAGAAGCCCGCTCGTTGTTATAGGGAACCTTCTATGCAAACAGAAGAGACACAAACGACTGAACCTGTTGACCTTCCACCCGTCACCGGTCCTTATACCGAACCGTGGTCACTAAAAAAGATTATTGCGCTTGCATCGGTGTTTGGACCCGCGGCGATTGTTGCTTCAGTGAGTATCGGGGCGGGCGAAACGATTGTTGTCGTCCGGGCAGGGGCGTGGGCAGGATATAACTTGCTCTGGCTTGTGCTCCTCAGCTGCGTCGTAAAGGGCATCTTCGTCACCTACCTACTCGGACGTTATACCGCGGTTAGCGGTGAATATATCGGAGAGCGGCTTGTCAAGCTACCTGGACCGCGGGGATGGCTCCTCATTGCGATTGTCCTCTTTGAGATGATAGGCGCGCCTTTGGCATGGGTGCCGATCGGCAAACCGTGCGGTGCACTGCTCCATTTTCTGTTGAAAGACACACTGCCTGCAGGGGTCTCACAGCCCATTTGGGAAAACCTAATCACGTCCTGCTTCATCACCCTCGCACTCCTTTTCGGTTTACGTATCTCCTTTGAAAGACTGGAGAAACAGCAACTCATTATCTGTCTGATTCTGGTTCTCGGAACGGTTATTGGCACGCTGATGGTGCGTCCTGACTTTGGCAAAGCACTCGTTGGGAGTCTCCGTTTTGGATATGTGCCTGAATTCCCTGAATGGGCACCCAAAGATGCGGTTGAAAACCCTTTATTGACAATGGCGACTGCGTTTGGTTACGTCGGTGGCTCTGTAATGGGGTATGTCGTCTACGCGAATTGGGTGAGCCTCCACCGTTGGGGGATGACAGCACATCGAAACATTGGGGCTATCCGTCAGCGCGCCGCCAACCGTAATAAAGTCGATTATCTTCCTGAACAACCTGAACAGGTTAGCCAACTCCGGCAAATCCTTGCCCCGCTTCGGTGGGATATCGGCATGGGCGCGATCGTACTCTTTATCGTGACGGGCGCGTTCATGATCTCGGGTGCGGCTGTCCTGTATGGAATGCAAAGCACTTTTGAGGGATGGAGCCTGCTGACCGATCAAGCGAGTGTCTGGAAAAATATTCATGCCTCACTGGTATGGGTGTACTACATCTGTATCATCGTTGCGCTGTGGGGAACGCTACAGGCACTCCCAGAGATTTATGCACGGGTGATGCAAGAGTTCTTTCAAGCGATCTGGCCCCAACGCGAATGGAGTTACGACACACTTCGCAGGTGGGTCTGTCTCTATATTTTTCTTACGACGATCGTGCTAATTTGGTTGAACATCCCGTTTGACATTTTGACACAGATTGCTGGCTTTATTTTGGCGAATTTTTCAATCGCATTGATGATGCTCGCAGCCCTGTATCTCAATGCGAAGCTGCCCACTGCTTATCGGACGCGTCCGTTCATGTTCGTCGGTGCTCTGATTTCCGCGGCTGTACTTATTATATTTGCCGGGATAAGCGGCTGGGGTTTGTTCGCCAAACTGTTCGTTGGCAATTAAGCAGGACTTACGCAGCTTCCTCTGCTGGCGAGGTTTGAAACCTCGCCAGCAGCACATGGCAGCAGCGACTCGTAAAAAAATTGCGTAAGTCCTATTAAGGTTGACACCTGTCGCATAAGTGTATAGAATACCGTCAGCAACTTTAAATCTTCAAAAGGAGATGAGACAATGGCAGACATCAAAGATGAACTCGAGAAACTGCAACAGCAAGGTTTCGTTTTGATAGAGGGCGCGTTGTCACCAGATGAGACAGCGCATATCCGTCAGCGCATCAATTATGCACGTAAAATGGGATGGGAGGAAGGCTTGAACGCCGTCGGCAACATGTGGTTCGATACCCTCCTGGATCGGGAACCCGATACGTATGAGTCACTTGTCGGGCATTCGAGTGTCCGTCCGTATCTTGAGGGATTGATGGGCAAACAGTGCCAGTTGCGGAGTCTACGGGCGCACATCAATCCGGGTCCTTATCTCCAAGAATGGCACATGGATTTTTACGGCTATTGGCAGGAAAAGCGGTATGTTGAAGAACATCCGTTTGCAATGGCACCCGCCGGGATTAACACCACCTACTATTTCCAAGACAACGACCCGGGTGAGGGACATCTCAAGTTTATCAAAGGCGGTCATCTGACAGAGCCGCCGTACCTCTATCCATTAGATCGTCCTAAATTCGAGGCGTGGTGTGACGCACAAGAACATGTTATCCTGTATCCGAAGGCGGGCGATTGTGTCGTGTTTATCAATCACATCCCGCATCAAGGTGCCAAAGAGCGGGACGATATGGAGCGGAGCAATGTCGTGTGTCATTATCAGGTGACACCGATGTATGAAGGCGTTTGGCATGTCTCTCGTCCACGCGGGTATCAAGGGACATTCCCGTTTGTTTAGAGATATATGTAAGTGTTTCACGGGCGGGTGTTCTTGACATCCGCCTGTATCGTTTAACGAACTAACCCAACGAAAATGGAGGATACTCATGCGTAACTTTTGGCGTAACTTGCAAACCAAAGCCTCGTATGTAAGAATGATTTGCTTGTGTGTTGTGTATCTGGCAGTGAGTTTACAAAGTGTCGGCACAGCCGCGGAACTTGAGGGTTTGGTCGTCTATTTTGCTTTTGAAGAGGGTGCTGGTAAAACCGTTGCGGATCTCTCTGGTAACGGGCAAGATGGGAAATTGGAGGGAGATACGTCGTGGACGGATGGTAAATTCGGGAAAGCTGTGAATTTCGGCGGGAAAAATGGGATCGTTAGCGTAGAACATTCCGATGCGTTTGAGTTTACCGATGGAATTACGATTGCCGCTTGGATTCTGCCCACTTTGAAGGCGGGACCCGGCACATGGCAACTGATAGCGGCGAAGGGACCTGACGTGCAGGAATTCTTTGAGGTGCTGCTCCATCCTGACGGTTTTATATGGATGGGCTGGAAGCTGACAGGTGGGCGCGTTGTTCCCGCACAAAGCCCTCGCGATGTCGTTAAAGACAAATGGCAGCACGTCGCCGTTTCATTCCAGAGTGGGGAGTGGTGGACCGTCTATCTTGATGGCGAGGTCCTGATAGATTACCCGAAGAATGGCAATGAACTGGTGCCGATTGATGCACCGCTCCTGCTCGGTAGGGAGGATCCTCCGGCTCTCAATCGCTACTATAACGGTGTTATTGATGAGTTTGCACTCTTTAACCGTGGGCTTTCACAAGATGAGGTTAAAGAAATTCAGGGTAGTATTCAAGAGATTTTGGCTGTTGAGCCAGATGAAAAATTGCCGACAACATGGGGGCTTCTCAAACAGAGGTATGACATGCGCGATGGGTCAAATTGACAGATGCAATCATAACCCTTTTAAGACTGTGCCAATTTGGCAGACAATCAGCGGGAATTTCCGCTATTTCCATCAATTGCTATTGGCACAAATATTGCACACTATTCGGTAAATAGGAAGATGTTGCAGACCTATTTTCTGAAGTAAAGGTGCGGTGGTGGCGAAGCACAAAAGGAATTTCTTTATTTTATTGGTGGGCGCATTGTAAGCGCGATGTGCCTACCTTGAAACTATTGATACAAAGGAGACAAATCAGAAATGAGCAAAGTCATTGGAATAGATTTAGGTACGACAAATTCATGTGTGGCTGTTTTAGAGAGCGGCGATGCCAAGGTGATTGAAAACACTGAGGGAAACCGGACGACCCCCTCGATTGTTGGTTTCACCAGCGACGGTGAGCGCCCTGTTGGATTGGTTGCAAAAAGACAAGCTATCACGAACCCACAAAATACAATCTTTTCGATTAAAAGGTTTATGGGAAGGAAATATAACGAGATTGGTGACGATTCCTCCCGCGTGCCTTATGAATTAAAAGCAGATAGAGAGGGCGATGTCGCTGTAAATATTGATGGCAAGGATTACTCGCCACCCGAAATTTCCGCTATGGTTTTGCGGAAGATGAAAGAAACCGCCGAGGCATACCTCGGAGAGGAGGTCACGAAAGCGGTTATTACCGTTCCTGCCTACTTCAACGATGCCCAACGTCAGGCGACAGCCGATGCAGGTAGAATCGCAGGGTTAGAAGTTGAGCGGATTATCAACGAACCGACTGCCGCGTCCCTCGCTTACGGATTGCAGAGTGAAGGCGATAAGAAGATTGCGGTCTATGACCTCGGAGGTGGCACGTTTGACATCTCTATCCTGGAAATCGGGGATGGCGTTTTTGAGGTGAAAAGTACCAACGGTGATACGCACCTCGGTGGTGATGACTTTGATCAAGCGGTTATTGACTGGATGGCACAAGAATTCCTGAGTAGCCAAGGGATCGATCTCCGCAACGATCAGATGTCTCTGCAACGCCTGAAGGAGGCGGCAGAAACAGCGAAGTGTGAGCTTTCCAGCACGCAACAGGCTGATATTAATCTGCCTTTTATTACCAGCGATGCCAGCGGACCGAAGCACCTTAACTTGACGCTTACTCGCCCAAAACTCGAGCAAATCACAGATGACCTGATCCAACGGTCGCTTGAGCCTTGTCGACAAGCCCTTGCGGACGCTGAAATGCAAGCCTCCGGTATTGATGAAATCATTCTCGTCGGTGGACAGACACGTATGCCTAAGGTTCAAGAAGCCGTACAGCAACTCTTCGGTAAAGAACCACACAAGGGTGTCAATCCGGATGAAGTCGTCGCAATCGGTGCGGCAATCCAAGGGGGCGTGCTTGCTGGAGACGAAGAAGTCAAAGATATTCTTTTGTTGGATGTCACACCGCTCTCACTTGGGATTGAGACGCTTGGCGGAATGTTCACGCGGTTGATTGACAGGAATACAACAATTCCTACGAAGAAATCAAATATATTCACGACATCTGCGAATAATCAGACATCTGTCGATGTGCATGTCCTCCAGGGTGAACGGGAGCAAGCGGTTTACAACAAAACCATCGGACGTTTTCGTTTGAGCGAGTTACCTCCGGCACCGAGAGGCATACCACAGATTGAAGTGACGTTTGATATTGACGCAAATGGCATCCTCAACGTGTCTGCTAAGGATACCGCAACCGGTAAAGAGCAGAAGATTACCATTACCGCGTCTTCTGGGCTTACCGATGCCGAGATCGATCAGATGGTGAAAGATGCCGAAGCACACTCCGAAGAGGATAAGCAGAAACGGGAGGAAGTTGAGACTCGCAACCGCGCCGATTCTATGGTTTACGAGACTGAGAAGAACCTGAATGAGTTCGGTGACAAGGTAGACGATGCTTCCAAGGAGAAAGTGAACGCTGCTGTTGCCCGTGTCAAGCAGGCATTAGAAGCGGACAACCATGCAGAGATCCAATCCACGACGGAGGAATTAACACAGGTCTGGCATGAGGTTTCCGCGCAGATGTATCAGCAGACAGCCGATGTGGATCCCGGAGCTGCTGCAGGAGACCCATCTGCGGCTGACGCGACGACTGATGCCCCTGACAGTGATGTCGTTGACGCTGAATATGAAGTCGTTGACGAGGACGAGAAAAAACGGTAGTAGGCACACGCCGTGTGCCGTTACAGTAGTGTTAAGATGCAGTTGTTCCTTAGTAATCGTCTAGTGCTATAGGGGAGGTTCGATCAATGGCTTATAGTGAGTTTACCTTAGAATCGGTAGTGCCAACGTTTCAACTCGAAAAGGTTGATATCATAGGGCTCTTTTCTGAAGTAGAAACGGTGATGCCCAGTGCGCATCTCACTACAGCATTAGCAAAAAAAGCATCATTAGCTACCGCTATCAGCACCGAAAAAGCACGATCGGAATTGATTGTCGCTGATGTGCTCGTTGAACTCCTTGAGCACTTCGATCGCCGTATTAGTTTCTTTTCTGGAATTGACTTCAGCGTTAATGCCGAAGATGGCTTGACCGGTGTGTGTGATTTTTTAATAAGTCTGTCGCCAAATCAATTTTATTTGGAGGTACCTATTGTCATCCTTGTTGAGGCGAAAAACGCTGACATAAAACTTGGACTTGGGCAGTGTATAGCGGAGATGATCGCAGCCCAACGTTTTAATTCTGAGAAAGGAAATGACATCTCTTGTGTTTATGGAGCTTCTACGACAGGGATCGACTGGCAATTCCTCAAGTTGGAGGGAAACTGTCTGCACATTGATATGACGACCTACACGATTGAGCGGTGCGACAAGATCCTCGGCATCCTCTCCAGTATGGCCGCACAAAAAGCGTAAACGGATCCTGTGGTTCCATGGAGGAGACTCAATGGCTTACAGTGAATTTACTTTAGAATCGGTAGTGTCAACGTTTCAACTTGAAAAGGTTGACACCGCGGGACTCTTTTCTGAAGTGGAACCAGTGACCCCAAGTGAGTATCTCACGACGGGATTAGCGAAGAAGGCACCATTAGCCACTGCTATCGGTACAGAGAAAGCACGTTCAGAAATGATTGTCGCCGATGTGCTCGTTGACCTTCTTGAACACTTAGATCGCCGCATCAGCTTATTTTCTGGGATTGAGTTCAGCGTTGATCCTGAAAGCGGCTTGACCGGAGTGTGCGATTTTTTGGTAAGTCTGTCGTCGAACCAATTTTATGTGGAAGCACCTGTCATTATTCTTGTCGAAGCAAAAAATACGGACGTGAAACTTGGACTCGGACAATGTGTCGCCGAGATGCTCGCCGCCCAGCGTTTTAATGAAGAAAAAGGGAATAATATCTCTTACGTTTATGGTGCCTCTACGACAGGTATAGATTGGCAATTCCTCAGATTGGGAGAAAAGTGCCTGCATATCGATATGACGACCTACCAAATCGCGCAGTGCGACAAAGTTCTTGGCATCCTCTCCAGTATGGTCGCACAGAAGGCGTAAAATCAGAACAGATGGATGTAGGTACTACTAAATCTGCCGATAGCGAAGTCGTTGACGAGGGTAAAGATAAGAAGTAGGAAAATAAACTGGCTGTATGAATGCCCACTTTTTTAAAAAATGGAATTAGAGCATTAAGGTTCTTTAGGCACTTTCCCCACCCTGTAGGGGTGCTATGTCTATAGAAAATGGCCACACGAGCAATCGCACCCCGTAGGGGTGCTATGTCTATAAATAGATGGAAACTTGCGTTATAAATTATAAAGGTCTTCTTGAGGACTTCTTAGACGCTTTGTAACCTCCCAAAAGTAGAGACAAATAGGGACTTCGCTTAACCTATTGCAGTCTCTGTTTCCATAGCACCTATCACGTTATGTGTGGTAGGTGCTTTTTTCTTGCAACACCATATATGTCAATTTAAGAAAATATTTCATCGTAGGTTGGGTTGAACGGGCGGAACCAAAACGTCAGCAACTCAAAGAAAGTCGATATTTGCTCCATACGACCTCTATCACAGAAAGACCGAGTGAAACCCAACGCTTTTCCGGTGGAGTTGCTTGGAGATGAGGGTATAAAGTTGGGTTTTACTATGTCTTTGATAGCATATAACTGCTATTATGTTTGAGACGTGTTTGAGGTGTCGGCATTGGACTTTTCAGTTCCGTTCAACCCAACCTACAGCACTAAATTGACGGCTATGGTGCTTTTTTCTTGCAACACCTTATGGATTTCAAGCATAGCAAGCGTATCGAGTTTACAGTAGGCTCTCAAACGATTAATCCATTCGTTTTTTTCGGTTTCATTGTTTGCACTGAGCATCAAATTCCAAACTGCTGGCGCGGCACCACCCTCTTGAATGTCTAAAGTCTTATAGGAAAGCGAAGGCACTAACACAGGAAGGACCACCTTGAGGGATTTAGAACCGCAGAAATCAGGATGCTCATAGTGTTTTCTGAGTATCGTCAACTGATCCCAGAGTCTTTTAATGATTGATTGAAGTGCCGGAGTGTATTCGGGGAAAGATTCAGTCAAACCTCTTAATATCCGACGTTCAAGGGACAGATTGTAAACGACTATAGAACCGCGGTCGGCAATGTGCGCGAGCAGAGATTTCAAGAGCGGTAAACGTGGATCGGTTATATCGGTATGCAGGTATTCGTGATGTGTAACCACGCCATCGGATTGAAGGACGTGACAGCTGTATTGAAACGGAAATTCTTCGTGGACCTTGAAACCGTCGAACCTTGGAATCGCGGGGCTATCGGTCTCAAAATCGAGAAAGTGGATCGGATACTGCAAGTTTGCTAATTCTTGTCGGATTGCGACTCTGTCGATTACTGGTTTATTTTCAAGAACGCTGTCAACATAGGTGCTTTGCACAGGGGTCAGCGAGAAATCGGCTGGGAGATCGGAGAGGCGAAAAATACCATTTTCTGCCAAGGCAGTCGCTTCGGGATCTTTGATTCTCGGAATAGTGAAAACCGAATTCTTAGGCACAAACGCCCAACAGGATGTTTTGTAGGGGCATCTATGGGGCTGGTTGCATAGGTTTTTTCCAATCAGGACGTTCGGTTCAACATCTCTGTAGAGTGTTGTCTTGAACGTCGATAGATAGTCAGGGACTCCCTGTTTTAACAAATTAACCTTATCCGTCACATCTTCAAAAACAAACAGATTGGACAAATCTGGATAAACGCACTCTTCGTTTAGGAGCATCAATTGCGTAGCAGAGATCGGTATATCGTATGTATCCAAAATGTGCCTTTGTAAAGCCAAGTTAAGGAGATATTCCTTTTTGATTTTCTTTGATGTTCTAATCTCAATGATTCGCCACCCTTTTTTGTCTTTTTGGAGGATATCGCATCGGACGAAAGCACCATTTGAACGAAAGGCAGCGTCGAAGAGACAGGATTCGCCACGACGCATTGCGGTTTTAGTTTGTCGGACGGCAACATCAGGGTCTTTAGCGTCAATGTATACACCCTCTGGAAATTGGCAGTGGGCAAGGGTTTTTACCGCTTTGCGCTGATCGAAAAGTCGCTGCTGGGACAAGGAGATAGGTGATGCTTTTTCAGTGTGTTTTTCTTCATACCAGAGCCGTTTGAGACAGTGGATGCCGTTCAAATACTTTGCTGTTGTGAGGTAGCTTGGCATTGATACGCTTTGAAATGATAAAGGTTGGCGGGCACGGAGCCCGCCTCTTAATTGTGTTCGGGCAATCTGACACGCAGAACAGAGTCCTCAGTCGGGATGTTGAGACTATGGAAAAATTACTTAGTACCCCAACAATTCGATGCCTTCTTGATAGGTTGCTGCGGAATGTTGTAAGGAGCCGAGTTCGTCATCTGTTAATTCGATCTCAATGATCTCCTCTATGCCGTTTCCACCGAGTTTAATCGGAACGCCGATATAGAGATCGTCGATACCGTACTGTCCAGTGAGGTGTGCAGAGCAGGGGAGCAGGCGTTTTTTATCGAGGATGATAGCCTCCGCCATCTGTGCCAATGAGGCACCGGCGGCATAATAGCCACTCGTTTTAAGGAGGTTAACGATTTCTGCACCCCCGTCGCGAGTCCGTTGTGCCATCGCTTCAATGCGATCTTCCGGTATGAGTTGCGGGATCGGGATACCGTTGACGGTAGTATAGCGCGGGAGCGGGACCATTGTATCGCCATGTCCGCCGAGGACGAGCGCATGGATGTCTTCCATGGATACGCCGAGTTCGAGCGAGATAAAATAGCGAAACCGTGCCGAATCCAGCACGCCAGCCTGTCCGACGACGCGGTGTGATGGGAACCCTGAAACCTTCCACGCATGGTAGGTCATAATGTCGAGCGGGTTGGTGAGCATCATGATGATGCAGTCTGGCGACTGTTTCACGACGTTTTCTGTGACGCTTCCGACGATATTGGCGTTCGTTTGCAACAGATCCTCACGCGTCATCCCCGGTTTCCGTGGGGAACCTGATGTGATAATTACGAGATCGGAACCTGCGGTTGCTACGTAGTCCAGATCTCCGTCAACTGCGGCATCAAACATTTCTATGGGACCCATTTGTGCCATGTCCAATGCCTTACCTTGCGGGACCCCGTCTACGATGTCTACCATGACGACATCCCCGAGTTGTTTTTGTGCGATCAGAAACGCCGCTGTTGCACCGACGTTCCCCGCACCGATAACACTGATTTTTTTTCTTGCCACTTCTTCCTCCATTGTGAAGACAAACGATTTTTTTATTCTTAATTTAATTGAGAGTAACGCATGCTTCGCGGCGTTTTGTACCGCAAACTGTTAGTTTGCGGCTCCCCGACACAATCTCAGAGGTTGCACTCCAAAAAAATTGTGCCCTTGACACGTTATGAGCCACTCTCTGTTAATTATACCCAGAAATATGAAAATAATCAAGTCTCCTGCGAGTCGAGCAGGCGATCTGTCTTACAACATCCCGAAATGGAATCGAGTGAGTGAAGGGCTACACTAATCCCCTAACTTGATTTCACCCCAACGTGAAGCCAATTTGCCACGTGCTTCTACGGGGTAAGGCAGACTCTCTGATTTTACGAAAACATCGTCAACGGCGATCTCAACCACTTGGTCGGCGGTGATATAGATACTCCACCACGGAAATTCGCCTAAGTCAGCGTTAGAAGGGATGTCGTCCTTTTGCCATTCCGTAAGATGCCATCCTTGATGCCCATCTCTAAGCGTTTCTCTGGGACGAAGCGAACCCATTTCGTGCCGAGATCTGGTATTTGCCCGGGTGTCTCATCAATTGCGTCTAAATCTCCCTCAAAGTCGTCATAAGGTTTCCATTCGGGTGCGGCAAACGCACTCGGTAGGGTGAGTGTTGCCACAATGCATATAAATAATACAGTTTTCATGGGGACATTCCTAAGTATGTGGGGGATGTGGGTGGACGAATGCGGAAGAGAGAGTAGGGCGAGATACGTGACCTCGCCCTAAGGAATTATGGAATTAAGCGTGCCGGGGTCCCATCGCAAGGGTCGGATCGTCACCGAGGTTTTCAAGAAGCCATCCACGCAGCGGGACATCTTCTTCGGCGGGAACGTAGCGTCCATTGTTTCGGGTAGCGGCACCGAGCAGTTGCCGCCGGATCGAATCGCACCGATCATAGAGCGGTTCAACCGTCATCTCGTCTTTCGGACGGATCCAACGGTAGCCGTAGCCGTAGAAGAGTGCCTTCCGAGTAAGCTCGGAGTGATTCGGACTCCGCGAGTGCCAGAGCCGTCTATCGAACAGAACGGCAGTTCCGGGTTCCACGCAGACCGGCATTGCATCGTCAGGCACATCGTCTGCGGTGGCTTCGCGCGGGTCGCGACTGATTTCGGACGTTGGAACGTTCATATCTGACTTCAGATGGCTCCCCGGGCGGATGTAGAAATTACCACGTCCGGGCTCAGAGACATCTGTGAGGAAGTATCCCACTTTCAGGGACAAACGCGGACGCGGACGCGTTTCCAGCTCGATGTTAACGCGTCCGCTGTCTTGGTGCCATTCCAGCCATCCTTCACCCTCTTCAGCCTCCGATGAGGCTGGCGGTTTAACGTGCATGTGAGCGTGGTATAGATAGATATTCCATCCCAAAATTCCCCACACTTTCGGTAACGTCGTGTGAAAATCGACGAGGTTCAAGAGCGCGTCGTCGGCACCTAAGAAATCCGACCAACCCCACTGCGAGTCGGGCTTTGCCCTCCCTGTAGCGAGTGCCTTGTTGTGCAGTGTGTCTACGGTGTGTATGAGTTGTTCCCGCATTTCAGTAGAGAGAGCGTTCGGGATGTATAGGTAGCCATTTTCTTCAAAATGGGTGCGCTCTTCTTCTGTAATCAGGTGCGGAAGATACTTCTCAGGCGAAGCTTCCATGCCCTTATGAAGAAGTTCTTTCATCGTAAATTCTCCTTGGCTGCGCCGTTGCCTTTTTAACGAATGAGGCGCGTCTATGCGAACACGGGACGAATTACCGCACAAACTCCGCGAGGAATTCGCGTGAGCGGCGCAGACCGTCCGATTCTGCTTCCCACGTTCGCCAATACCGATAATCTTCAAGTTCTACGCTGACAATGCCATCAAAACCCTCGTCTTCCAAACGTTGAACCACTCTCAGCCAATCCACTATCCCGTCACCAGGGATGGTATAACGCCACCAATCTTCACCGAAACCTTGTGCAGATTGAAGACTCGGTCCCAAATTGCCGTGTAAGTAGAGTGCTTCTTCGTCGAAGGCAGTGTCCTTCCCATGGACGTGTTTGACATACGGTGCGAATTCGTTCAAAGCTCGTAGATAGTCGATACCGATTCTGACGAGGTGCGATGGATCGTAGTTGAGTCCTAATCCCGGGGAGGAACATTCCGCGAACATCGCACGCCACATCTCCGGTGTGCAACCGAGGGCAGGATAGGCGGGACCGGGACCGGGCCATCCCTCTATCGCGATGGTTACACCTTTAGAGGCGGCGAATTCGGCGATAGGGGGGACGGTTTGCTTCCAAATGTCAAAGTTTTTGGCTCTGTCGAGACTGGCATCTTCTGGGACAAAGACGCAGAACATAATATGTACGTCGTTGTCAGCGGCGGCTTCGATGGCGGCTTTTGCTGCCGAAGCACCAGCTCTCTGTTTAGATTTTTTCGTGCTGAGTAAGTCGCTGACACCGGGGAGATCTGCCGTGCCGATCACAAGACCGGCATCTCTCGCGGTTTGGACAATTTCGGGGGTCGTTTCTCCAATGTCAACAGCTTCAAACCCGTTATCTGCACACCACTTACAAAAGTCTGCGAAGGGCAATTGACGGGCTGTGCCGGGAATTCGTAATCCAATTTTCATATTTTTAACTATGGTCCTCTGAGCATCGCTCCACTACGTTTCGCGATGGTTTCTGGTTAAGTACGAAAGGGTTTCCGGGAACATGCCCCGTGCGAATTGCACCAAGAATCTGCCTGAAACGTAGTGGAAGGCAGATCAGTACTCCAAAATTAAAAACTTATCAGTTTTCAGTTAAAACGTAGCCCGTAACGTAATAGAGGGGTGTTTTTGATAGGGTATTTCTGCGTATTGCTTGGGCGTTTCTTCAGATCGAACGCGAAAAATGTCAAAACATCAACCCCATTTTTTCTCCGCAAGGTATAATTAGTAGTCGGCAGTCAGCAATCGGTTAAGAGGTTTTCGTTAAACCCAAAAGGGTAGCCTGCAACAACGGCGCAGGCGGATATACGGGGGATAAGGTTATTTGTCCAATTACCCTAACCGAACCGCAAGGAATAATTAAAATCCCATCAATCCGCAGCATCTGCGGCAGACAGGCATGGGACCCTCGTTACTCACGGATTTTCGGAATTTCATTGCCTTCTGGTTGTTCCACATATCGACAACCTTGTCCGTCTTGATATTGCCGATGATATAGTCGTGGTAATCGCGGCAGAGACTTACGTCGCCATTACTATCGATCTCCATTGTCATGTAGATGCTGACACACTGGTTGTACCCAAAGGTTTGCTCATGATCGGTATAATAGCGTTGGATTTCGCCTTTTGTATTGAGTCTCGGCATCATGATGGGCGGGCAACGTCGCTGCTCATTGGAGAGACTTTCCATCTCTTCAAAGCGATCCAAGATTACGCCGTGATCGAAATCTTTCCATGTGCCTATCCAGCCGTAGTGCGTTTGTGGTTTGAACCCAAATCGGTTCTCAAATTCTTCGGTGTGTTCCTGTGCAGCCTCAGCATCAATCCACCATGTCAGATAGAAGATTTGCGCATCTGCGTATTGGCTCGTGAACTTATAGAGATCTACGACCTCATCTATGTTATACATTGTGACGCAGCTCAGCGGGATAATGTAAGGGAATGCAAGGTTCCGCTTCTCTTTCTCAGCACTAAGCGTCTCAAGTGCGGCTTTGACATCCTTGAAGTTGTCGTAGTTGTCGGATACACCGGGACGTTGCGTATTGTGAATCTCCTCATTCGGTCCATCGACGCTCAGATAGACAATTTTACAGGTTTCCAGAATGTCGTCGGCGCGTCTTGCCACGTTGGTCGCGTTGCTGACGAGTGATATCGGCATTCCGCGCGCTTTGATGTAGTGCATCAATTCGATGAGGCCCGGGTAAAGCATCGGTTCGCCGCCCCAGATGTACCAAACCGGTGACCAGCCTTCATCAACAATCTGATCGACGAGGGCTTTGTAAACTTCTACCGGCACTTCACGTTGTTTGAGGTCTTTGAGGGATTCCCCAAGAAGGTAACCGTTATCGCCCCATTGTCCACAGGAGTGGCAACGGAGGTTGCACATATCCGTAATGCGGAGGCTTACCAGTTCGATAGCGTCTCCTTTACCATGTTTCGCACCGAGCGGATGTCGCCAGTTGAAGCTTTCTTTGGCGAGTTGATAACGCATTAACTTCCGCGAAGTCCCCCAATCCTCCGATATAGCGGTGGCGAGTTCGTTGACGAGAAACCTTGATGAGATTCGACTTCGTAGTGCCATCAGTTCTCCTTTCTTTGTAAGAGTGTTTTAGGAGGTTAAGATTCGTCTTCCGGTTTTACCAGTGTAAGTGCCGCGGAATTCATGCAGTAACGTTTACCTGTCGGCGACGGTCCGTCGTTGAAAACGTGCCCGATATGCGCATCACACCGGCTACAGACGACTTCGGTGCGCGGCATGAAAAAGATGCTGAAATCCGATTTCGTCTCAATGGATTCCGGAGAGACCGCATCCCAAAAACTGGGCCACCCTGTTCCAGAGTCGTACTTGGTTTCGGAACTAAAGAGCGGGCTTCCACAGCAGATACAGTGATAGGTGCCTTGCTCTTTACAATCATGGTAGTGCCCTGTAAAGGCGCGTTCTGTCCCTTTCTTCCGAGTTACCTTATATTCTTCCGGTGAGAGTTGTTCTTGCCATTCTTTTTCTGATTTAATAACTTTTTCTGCCCCCATTCTTCACTCCTCTCATGAATATAGTGAATTTTCCTACTTCAGTACTATATCGCATTATGAAAAAAAACGCAAGTGTGTTTTAAAACTTAACCTTAAGTGGTGTCTTTCCGTTTGGGTTTTACTGTCCCTAAAACCCGACATTTTGTCGCTGACAGAATTTCATATCGCACCCCACCCCAGGTGATTTTGCGTTGGAATACTGCATACAGGGCGTTGATGCCGCCGAGGAATAGTGAAACTGAGGCGACGTAAGAGGTTACGCCAATTGTCTCCCGCATCTTGGGCATTTCGCGGAGCCACTTCGGCAGGTTTTTGGCGTAGAGCCTATAACCAAATGCCTCCAGAAAAGGGATGAAGACAATCGGTAGCAGCCCTTCCCGATAAAATAGAAACGGAATCATCCCAAACACGCAGATGCCTTTCAGTAGAAACACAATCAGACTCGCGAGCCACTGCGTCCAAAGTCCCATGTGGAGCGTCATAATCATCTGTCGGTTCGTAAATTCGACGATTTGGCGCCATGTGCGGTTGGCGGTACGCGTAATGGCTAGGCAGTCTGGGACAAAATGCACCTTGTGCTTAACATCTCTCATTGCAAGGGTGGTGTTGTGATCTTCGATGGTTGCCTGTTCCCAGCGTTGAAGGATGTGTGCCTTCTCAAGCATCTCGCGGCGGAAGGCGTTAGAGCCACCCCATACCATTGAGAATGGATGGTCGCCCTGGAAACTCATCTGGAAGTTTACCCAGATGGCTTCCACAAGAGATGCGACATTCCATGTTTGTGGGAAATAGAACCGTCCACCCACGGTTGTCCCTATGTCTGGCTCTTGAAGTGGATTCACAAGCAGCGTTAGCCAATCCTCTCGAATAGCGACATCGGCATCCACAAATGCGATGACCTCGATATCGTCTGGGAGTTTTTCTATCGCTGTTAGGAGGTTCTGCACCTTTTGTGAACGTGGAAGGTTATTGTCAACGATGTTCGGGGCTAACAGCACGTGGACATACGGATGTGTTTCAGCAATTTCACATAGATGTGGGTAAGAGGCATCATGTCCTGAATCGGATTTTTGGTGTGTGACGAAGAAGACCTCATACTCACCCGCGTAAACTTGATGCAGAAGTCCTTTGGCGTGTTCTGCTGTGTCGGCATCCCATCCATAGTGCGGCGCAATGATTGCCACCTTTGGGGTGTAAGCGGGTCGATCCGCTTTGCGTTCGCGCCGAGCGTACCGAAAGGATTGGCTAATAATCAGTAGTTCGATAATAACGAGAAAGTAGGCGGTGGCGATAATGTACGTCTGCATAGCGTTCAATGTTAAAATGCTTCGCAGTGAGAACAGTTAAAGAGGGTCTGATTGTAGGGGCAGCCCTTGTGGCTGCCCGAACACTCTTGTAACTGATAACTGAAAACTACTTCGGCATGCGAAGCCGTGTAAGTGTTGTTTTCAGTTTTGGAACGAGCTCTGCATTGAGTAGGAAGATTAAATTCGGTTCATGTTGAAGCCGTGCGTAAAAACGACCGGATGCTTCTGCCTTGCCAACTTGCAAGGTATACACTTTCTGATTTCGCAATTCAATAGTAAGTTGGATCTGCGGGGCACTAAAACCTGTGATCGCATCGGTAAGTGCGGGTTCGCTCCGTACAAATGCGTCTGCCATCAGATTGTCGAGTTCGTAGATGATAGCGTTAACTTCTGCATTGTTCGCCTCTTCTTTCACCGGCGCGGTGAGGCGCCAGTTGGTCCCGAGGCGTTGACATGTCAGCGATTCTTCTCCGTGCAAAGTGAGCCGAATCGCGTCATCGATATGGAAGTTGAGAACCTGTTTATCTCTTAACCCTACCGCACCGAGCGCAATCTTGTCAATGAGGATGCGTTCGACACGAGTGACTTGATCGGACTGCTCGGCTTTAACGTAGACGGTTCCGTCTTTGGTGTAGTCTCCAATGCGTAGGACTGCCGGCTTTTCTTGACCGCGTTGCGTAAAAGTGACCTCAATTGACGGTGACGCTAACCCATAGGACGCAAAGTTTTTAACAGGAGTGTCAACAAAAGCAGCAGCTTCAAGAGAATCTACACCGAAAAGCAGGTCGTCCACCGCTTTCGCGTCTGCCTTTACTTTTCCTGTCGGTGTTTGCAATTCCCATGTGTTATCATAGTTTTTTGTGCAGACAGCTGTTTCCTTGTCTTGTTGCCTTCTTATAAAAATGGCAATACGAATTGTATCGGTGCGTTGAAAGTCAATAACCCTTTTATCACGTAGATCGAAAACAGATTTGTTGAGGAGTTTATAGATGTCATCGCTGACGGTGTAGATGGCTTCTTGGTGAACGGATTTGACGTAGACGCTTTCCTGAGTCCCGTTTTCTGGCGGGACTTCTGAGCCGATGTCGAGGGCGTAGGTGTTATTTCCATCCGTGAGTTTTATCTGGATGCGCGGGGTATCTAACCCGGTCTTTTCTAACTGCGCTGGGATATTAGCGTCTGCCTTGTCTGCTTCAAAGGTTGATACTTGCAATAAACGCAATTCCGAAAGCAGATCCTCAATTTCTTGGGTATCTGCCTTTGCTTCGATTGGATGCGTGACGAACCATGTACCGTCTCGTTTTTCGCAATTAAGGGTTCTTGGCGTGGAGGTTGCACCTACATCTCTGGACGCAAACTGAATGTTAGACACCGTTTCCGTTTTGAACGTAATAACCGACCGGTCGCGGAGGTCTGTCGGGGATTTCGTCAGATCGTCAAGCGCGCTGGATTCGATCAGAAAGATATGTGCTTGGGATTTCTCTTTGGCATACACGGAAAAGTTAATTGCTTTCTTACCGATAGAAAAGGTGGTTACCGCTGGTGATGCCTGTTCTGTCCAAAGCGAGAGCGTTATGCTTGGTGTATCCAGCCCATACTGCGTCAACTCTGTCACCTCAAGCGTCTGCTTGACGCGTTTATTGAGCATGTCATCTAACATTTGGTTCACTTTTTCGCTGTTAGCATCTGCCTGAAATGGGCGTTCCAGTTGCCAGTTACCCGTTGTGTTTTTTACCAATTTCAGATCTTGATATGCCGTATCCGCGAACATAACTTCCATCTGTTGAACCTTTTCTTTGGCTATGCCGTAGACCTGATGGATCGTCGGTTTTTCGCTTGACGCTGTTTTGTCTGTTGGTTCTTGGAAAAACAGGAAATATGCTGCTCCAATGCCTGCGAGGAGAACAATGATGATAAGAGTAGTCCTGAAATTCACGAGTCCTCTCCTTTACGGCGTTGCCACCAAACGATGAGTCCAGCAATAAAGACGATTGAAGGTATCAGGAAGACAGATGTTATTTGCACTAAACGAATATCGTGAACGCGCATTTGACGCAGCGTTTGCCCCTGTAAGTCGATCGGACGGATCGCGATGAGATCCTCCTCTAATGTAAGCCAATTGATTGTAGATAGAAAGAGGTCGCGGTTTGCCTCTCGGAACGCGGCATTCACTGCGAAATCTGAGTCTCCAAAAACGACGATTCGAGTCGGACTGCGTGAGGCATTCCCATCGCTATTTTGATCGATCTTTTGCTCAGCGGCGACGGCAACGGATACCGGTGGCGGTGTGTCTGCCCCGAGCGTATAGGTAAACGCTCCGCTGAAAGTGCCATCAGTGCCGCGTTGCTTTTCGCCCCAGCTGTCGTCTGTTCCGCCAATAGTTTTGGCAAGCGATTTGACGCTTAGGTTCGAGGCTCTGTCTGTTATGGGTGTGACAGAACGAGTCACAGGGAACGCTACAGGATCTCTCATAGAACGCGTAATCTCGTGCAATTCAAATCCTGGGACGGGTGCACGGGGTCCGAACAGCGGGACGAACTGGGTTTCGTCGATGACGAGATCATTTCCTATCGCGATCCCCCATCTCTTCATGAGTCCAACGAGCCCTCTGTTGACATCCTCTGTAGAGGCTACCGATGGATCGAGCATCAGGAGCAATTTTCCGTTACGCTTTAAGTATTTTCCCACTATGTCAATTTCATTGCGCCTCAAGGGATTTTTTGGACCAGCAATAACAAGTAATTCACAATCTGCTGGAATGTCCGGTTCTGTCAAGAGCGAGAGGGGAAACGCAGCATAATTTTGGTTCTCTAACTCTGTCTGGACTTCACTATATCCGTTGTTATTGAAGTCACTGATTTCATGTTCTTTGTGGCCCACAAGGAAGTAGACTTTTTTTGTTTCGTCTCGGATGAGTTTAAGAATTGCGCTTGTGAATTTCTGTTCCTCAACGGCGGTAACTTTTTCGTACCGGTCTTCACTGTCGAAAATGATTGTTCCGTCGTATCTCAGTTGATACTTGTCGCGAAGTTGAAGGTCGATGTAAGGATTTTTAAATGAAATGGTTAAAAATTCAGTTTCACGCTGGTACAATTCTAACATATCTTTCGCACGAGCTGCTGACTGTGAGGTGTCATCGCTGAAAAACGCTATTACCCGGATTTCCTTTTTAAGGTCTTTGAGAACGGTCTGCGTTTGTTCCGAGAGTGTGTAAAGTTGTAACTTCGTTAAATCTGCTTTTTTATCGAACCGCTGGACAACAATAGCATTGACAAAAACCACAATGCCGATAATACCAACGATACTCAAAGCAACGTTCGCTCCGTAACGCGCCTGGCGGCTGATGAAGAAATTCATGAAGTCCGCAAATCGCACGCGTGCGAAAATGGCGAGTGAGACAAGCGCGAGCAAGAGGCAGATCCAAAAAACGAGCCTCGCTTGAAAGATCCAACTGGCGATCGCAATAAAACTGAAAATTAGCGTTAAAAAACCGAGGAGCGGACCTGTAACCCTTTTGTTGGCTTCCATGTTCTATCTCCATTTTGATGATTCAATGGACTTGAACGTTGCAAATAAGCAGACACATGTGAAACTGACGTAGTAAAGAACATCTTTCAAAAGGATGATACCGCGTGCGAAATCTCGGTAGTGTTCAGGTAGCGATAGGTAACTCAGGAATTTCGCTATCGGTCCACCGCGGGCTGAAAGCGAGCCGATCACCCACAATGTTATGAGGATACCGAAACTCGTCAACGCGGCGACGAGTTGATTTTTACACATTGACGACATCAGTAAGCCTAATGCCAGAAAGGAGGAACTGATGAGGATGATGCCGAGATAACTGCTGATCAGGAGTCCGCTGTCCAAATAACCGAAGCGTTGGGTGAGGAGTGGGAACAGAAGGGTCAAGCCAAGCATAATCAGTACCAGTGTGCAGCTCGCCAAAAATTTGCCGAGTACGACTTGTCCATCTGTGATTGGAGAAGTAAGAAGTAGCTCAATCGTTCCCGATTTCCGTTCTTCTGCAAAGAGTTTCATTGTCAACACCGGCGTAAAAAAGAGTAAGACAATCGCCATGTTACCGAAGAGTGTTTCTATCACGTATCCGCCGGTCCCGCCGACGTTGCTCGCACTGATAATCAGGATGGAGAACAGGAAGCCCGAAATCGCTGTAAAGACAAAACAGACGAAATAGGCGATCGGTGAGACGAAATAGGTATAGAGTTCTTTTGTGCAAACTGCAAGAATATTTCTCATTTTTTTAAACTATGGGCATCTGGTATTTTAAACTGTTCAATATGGGCCGTGCCTCCGTTGTCAGCACGGATGCAAAATTGTTAAAAGACCTACTTTCGGTTGTCAATGGTTTGTTAACGATTTCAGTACTGCGGGCAGCTCAGCGTGCACAGGGCAGCAAGGGGCTTCATTTAACCAAAAACCACTACGGAATGAAATTAGGTTTCCTTAAATGGCATAATTTTGCTTCGCATTGTCCCGCAAGCCTCTATAGGCTTGCGCAGAATGCTTTACATTTGGAGCAGTTTAACCATCAACTCGACTCCGTTATAAATGTTAAAGCACGAGTTGATGGTTAACAGATTCAATTGTTAGAAAAATCGTTAAAAAATTGCTTCCGAACCTTTCCAACAAAGAAGGGACCGAGTGATTCGATGTATTTGGTGGTCTGCTCCGTTTGACGCATATCCTGTATCAAACGTGATAAAGGATGTAAATCGGGACCGACCAATCCGATAACGAATTCATTGTCCTTTGTGTCTAATCCGAAGCATGCGAGTCGGATGTCACTGGCGTATCCACCCGCGGCGTAACTGCGACCCAGCAAGGCGTGTTCGCCTAAGATTCGGCCCCGCTCACGGTATTCAAGACGATAGAACTCAGGTTTTCGGCGCAGTGGATACCAAATCGCCCACGGAAAATCAGGATTGAGGGCATTTTGGAGGGGTCTGTTGAGGAGCCACTCTTCCAGATTCGGTTCTCTGCCGCTTGAATAGGTTCGACCTGTCATAGTCATTTCTGGACGATATGAAAGCTTAGGCGTGTCCTGTGTTTTTACGAGTAGGGTTCGTGACTCCGTCATCAATACCGTTGGATCTTCTGCGATGAGAAGCACACCGATCCCTGTTGGATGGTTTAAATCGTCGTATAGGACTGCATTTAGGCTTCCTTTCTCAAGTGTCTTAATGATAAGTCTATGATCGAAGCATTCTTTAAAGACATGCAGTTGAAAGAACAAACGCCGGTCGCTCACCTGTGGTTTTCCATCGATTGGCGCGCCAACTTCTTGAATATCTGAGGGTTCAGGACGTTGCGGCTTCTTCTGTTCAGTGTTCATATTTTTTATGATGACTTTCCGCTTTATGGATGACGGCTATTCCTGCTGACTGCTGATAGCTGACCGCTGACTGCCATGCTCAACGTTTTGTGGTGTACGACTCACGAATCCACTCTTCAAGTACCTGATCTGGATTTTCCAAAACAGCCTTTGGGAAAGTGAATGTGGATTGTCCAGTGTTCTGCCTAATTAGGTTTAACCCGTGCTGGTAGCTTCCCAGGAGTTGATCGCAGACCTGCTGGACTGTTTGTTTGTCCGCAATCGCACGTTCACAGATGAGAGCCGTCGCTTCGTCATCGAACTGAATTTGCAATTGATGTTCTGCGTAGAACTGTGCCTCATATCGGCGAACCTGTTCACACATAACGGTATCGCGGTTATAGTTGTGATCTTCGGTTATTCGCTTTAGCTCGGTGTCAGGGGCATCGACAACTTCAGTGGTGACAACAAATTCCTCGACACCGGTGGAGGGGAGTTCAAATTTATAGTCGCGCAAAATCTTTTCGCAAACCGTCATTAAGGCACGCGCACCTGTTTTTTGCTCAATGGCTTTTTCGGCGATTCTTCGTAAACCGCAGTCTGAAAATAGAGTCGTAATGCCATACGCGCGAAAGGCGTTTTCATACTGCCGGATAATGGAGCCTTCGGAGTGTTTCAGGATATGGAAGAGATCATCTACGCCGAGTTCCGTGCAAACGACGTGTACTGGAAGTCGTCCGATGAATTCCGGTTCAAAACCGAAGTCGATGAAATCTTTCGGTGTGACGTTCTCGAAATACTGTGTCACATCATCGGTTTGACTGATAATCTCAGCATTGAAGCCGATTTTGCTTTGGTGCAAGCGTTTCTTGATAATATCCGCCATACCTGTGAACGCACCGCTGATGATGAAAAGGATGTGCCGTGTGTTGATAACCTCTTTTTCGACCTTGCCGCTTTTCTGGAATTCCATGGCGGCACGCATCTGTGAGGCGACATCGTTTCCTGCACGGAGGTCGACTTCGGTTTCCTCCATCAGTTTAAGAAGCCCGGTCTGTACACCGCGCCCACTTACATCACGTCCGATGATATTTGGCGGTGTTGAGATTTTGTCCGCTTCGTCGAGATAGATGATTCCGTATTGCGCCAATTCGAGGTTATCTTCGGCTTGGGTTACCAGTTCACGAATTAGGTCGTCTACGTTCGCACCAACGTAACCGGTTTCACTGAATCGAGTCGCATCCGCTTTGACAAACGGCACACCGATGAGTTTGGCGATGTGTCGGATGAGATATGTCTTGCCGATTCCGGTTGGTCCGAGCATAACAATGTTCTGCTTTGAGTAATCAGCATCGGCGGCAGTTGGATCTTCGTGGCATTTCCGGACGTGGTTGTAGTGGTCACAGACAGCGATAGCGAGTGCCTTCTTTGCCTCGTCCTGTTTAATCACGTATCGGTCGAGATATTGCTTAATCTCCTTCGGTTTGAGATCAAATTTCAGATCGAAGGTTTTTTTCGGCTCAGGTCCTTCTTCTTCTGCTTCAGGCGAGGGTTCACCGGCAGATGCATTAATTAAACGGACGCTGCCGCCGTATTTCTGTTGTACGAATTCTTGGAATTCTTTTTCAATTTCTTCGGGTGTGGGTATCTTCTTATTTGTATTCATAGAGTTTTAATGTTCCCTACAGTTCAATTAGAAAAGTTTGGTTAAACCGTGCCTTTCCATAATATAACCCAAGTTGCTCTAAAAAGTAGGAAAATGTCGCCTCCCTCATCTTCAGCCCCAGCGGGGCGGTATCTGTGTAGGAAAACGTTGCCTCCCTCATCTTCAGCCCCAGCGGGGCGAAATATGTGTAGAGAAGGTTGTCCAGGGGACCATAGTTTAAAATCCCGCGAGTTCACGGCGGACAATTTCAGTCCCGGCTACCATCGTTTTCAGTTTGGCGGCAGCTGCCCACCGCGCTGTTTGGCTGAAGCCGCAATCCGGCGTAATCGCGAGTTTTTCAGGGTGCACGTGCTTGAGTGCTTCGCGGAGCAGTGCTGCGACATCCTCCGGTGTCTCTACATAGTAGTTTTTAACATCAATGAGCCCTGTGGCGAGTTCTTTATCGTTCGGGAAGTCACTCCATAATCCAATTTCTGCCAATTCTCGGTTTGCGAATTCCAGTGCGAGTTGATCGAAATCTGCGTCTAAAATATAGGGAAAGAGCGGACGGTAGGAACGTTTTCCGACGGCTCTGCCGCGATAGTTGCCGAAACAGATATGCAGTCCAATCTTTGCTGACTGTTCAATATGGGCTTGCGAGCTACGCCCTAAACCTTCAACAGTGTGATTGAAAAGCTTGACGAACTCTTCAGGACGGTCAGGATAAACGGCGTAAGAGGGTTCGTCTAACTGTATGAATTCTGCGCCTGCGGCGACGAGTTGGCGGAGTTCTGTATTGATAATCTCCGCACAGGCGTAGGCAACTTCAAGTCGCTCCTTGTAGATACCACCTGTTTGAATACGTCCAGAGAGCGTGAACGGACCGGGACATGTCACCTTGAGCGGTTTCGTCGTCTCGTTTTTCGCGAATTCAAACTCTGCGAGGATACCGAGACCATCGGGAGCTGCGAGCGGAACAGAAGGCAACCATTTGCCGCGTTGATCGTGTCCGTCGGGTCCCTGTGTTCTGGGTGCAGGCAGTTGCTCTAACCCGGTGAGCCGTTCATAGAAACCGAGCACGAAGTCTTGTCGGCGCATCTCACCCTCTGTGATGATGTCAACGCCAGCACGTTCTTGGTCGGCGATGGCGGTGCGAACAGCATCGTCGAAGGTCTCGTTAATGTCGGTTTCACCGAGTTCCCCGCGTCCGATTGCCTCTAAGGTCACGCAAAGCCAACTCGGGGGTGCGTAACTGCCGATAGTGCTGGTAGGTATCAAAAAGTCCGTATCTTCCATCAGACTCCTCTTTTTTGGGGCTCATAGGTTCGCAAGTTCAATTAACCCTGGTTTCCTTAGACCTCTGATCGTAGTCTTCTGTGTTGGCGAGGCCATTTTCACTACTATTTGACTGTTGTGCAGCTTTCTTCGCTTGACGTGAGGCTGCCTCACTCTGCAAGTAGGCAATATAGCGACCTATATCGTGGTCAAATTTCTCGGAAATCTTGTTGCGAATACGTCGGATATCTTCAACGATGGGGGAATCTTTAATCATCAAAATCTTCGGTGTGGAAACCCCTGAATTGATTCAGGGGAGGAAACACCGCCTCCTTCTAATTTAGGATTTTTCCCCGAAGTGGGGGCGTGTTGTTTTTTCGCCACAAACACGTAGGCATTTCCGTCCGATGTGCTGCTTCGGTTCACCGATACTGTCACTATCCGCTACTTTGACCTGACACGGTGTCTTTCGGAAAACAGGTAAAACTCCGCAATGCGGGTATATGTTTCCCCATCCCGATCACAGTATCCGAGAGGAATGGGACTTGGGGAGCATCCTTTGGATATACCCGACCACAGGATATATCCGTTTGACACACATCGTTTCGGCTGCCACGCCGAGATACTGCGATATATTACGGTAGTCAATGAGTTACCCTCGTCCAAGTGATAGGCGTGGCTGCCATCTTGGACAAGCCCAATCCTTTAGGATTGGGTCACTGACTGGAGCCTCCAACATTTGCATAGAAAAACGGCGGCATCGTCAAGGCAACGACATCGTCCTCCCCAGAGATTTCGCGTGCCATTGCAAGAGCATCGTCTAAGTTTTTTGCCCAATCAACACCGAGCTGTTGCGCGACTCTCGGTTCCTTCGGACCGACGAGAATCACCTTCGCGAGATATTTCAGCGGATATGTCGCCCAATACCAGACGGTAAACGGATGAAAACCGTGGTGTGCGAACTTATTCCGATAGCAATCGATTAAATACGCGTCCTTTGCGTATTTCTCCTGAAACTTCTGTTGCATCTCAAAAGGTTCTGTCGTTTCGGCGAGGACTTCATCGTAAAACTGTTTGTAAGCGACGTGATACTCTTCATGGAATATCTCGTAGGTTGGGTTCATAATAATAACGACGCCGTTCTTTTTGATGATGGGTTTATTATAGAACCAGTTGAAGACGTAGCCTAAGATGTCGCTCACCACCAAGACAGGATTGATACGCGCATCAACGGCGTAGGGACTCATATCGGGAAGCCCGAATACCAATGTGCTGAACTGTCGTGGGATGTCTATTGCCAACTGGTCCTTCATTGACGCTAAGGTTTTCGCGTGAACGGCATCAATGTCCCCTGCGTTGATTTGTATCGGTTCGTAGTCCGTCTGTACGCTCTTGAGAATCTTGTAACGTAACGATTCAGGCAGAAGCGATAGCGTCGCCGGTGTGAAGGTTTTCAGGACCTTCTCTGCGATGTTGCAGTCACGGTTCGGTTTCCCGACGTAGCGCAGATGAAATGGATAGATCGCACTGTTCATCGCCGCTTCGAGCACCAAAATGGGTGTCTCTTTCTGAATGAGACGGCTCATCCGCTCGATGCAAGCGTGCATGTGCGAACCTTCGGGTTGCATGACGTGCGGACTTTCTGATGTCATGTGCGGCGAGTGGTGCGGTGCGATAGAGTTATATGTGCCGAGACCCACCGCGACGGACTTATGCCCACCATTGAGCGGGATTTGTATCATGTCAACGTAAATCACCAAATCGGATTCGAGGGCTGCCTTATCTGTCTCAACGATTTCGTCTTTTTCTGTGTGTCCTACCTGAACAATTTGTTCTGCATCTTCGGCATCGAAGTTTCGGAGTTGATGCGGATAGAACTCGTCCATGATGTCTTTCCCGAGCATATAGGCGAGTTCGTGCTCCTTCATCTTTCGATGCAACGCGACAGCGCACATCAGTTGGATGTTCTTTTTCTCCACGCCGTAGTTATAGAGCATCTTCAGGAGCGTCTCGATCATGATCTGCCGCATATCCGGCTTTTTCGTAGGTGGGAAAGGTTGGCAGTTATCGTCAAATAGGATGAGCACTTTAGAATTGCCGTTGACGAGTTCTCGCAGGGGTGGCATTTCAAGTGGGTTTTCAAAAGCACGCTGCGTCCGTTCAGGCAGTGTGGCGCGCTTAATTCCCGGCAGGGGAGGCTTCGCGTAGTAGACCTCTGAATTGTCTGGGAGTTTCGCGTTGATGAGATGGTTGCCGAAGTAGGTGAAGTATTTCATGCGACGGTTTCAACTGATGTCCGTAGATTTTCTGGTTTTTAATCTATATTAACATAGTTATAGGAGCATTGCAAGTCTTTTTGTCAAAAAAAGTGTGGCAAATCCAGAGTTGATTGCAAGAGTATTGTATGCCTGGTTCTCTTACACGATAGTTGTTAAAGCAAGTTCCATGCCGTTCTGAATAGTCGTTCTACTGGTGTTCTTGACGAAAATGGTACGAAATAGGGCAAGTGTGATGCTACATTGCACGAAATGGCGCATTTCGGGAGGCGGGGCAAAGGTTTTCTGGTGATTCAAACGCTGTATTAACCCGGCAGCAGACGATAGCCGATGCCGGTCATGAGACCGACAACGATCCAGATGCCGCCAATGAAACATTCGCCTAACACAATCCCTAATACAAATGGACGGAGTTTGCGGTAGAGGGCAACGCCACCGAACTTCAGGACGGTGTATTTCAGAAACCAACCGATGAAGAATGAACCCCAAAAACAGTAAGTTGCATAACTGGTCATCAGGAGAGACCCGATCGGATGCAGTTTCCACCAAAGATAGTGGTGGCGCATCCAGAGCATGCCGAACATCGTGGCACCGCCGAAGATGAACGAACCGATTCGATCTACTTCGATTCCGGTCGGGTGTTGCAGAATGCTGGTGAGTCGGTTAAATGGGACGGTTGTGGAGATCATATAGGTCCAATGTTGCAAATTCACTGCGCCGTGCGTGTAGGCGAGGTCGAGAGATGAGTAGTAAGAGACACCCATTGCCAAGACGATTGTGATGCCCATGGCGAGTAGGAATGGACGTTGTTTGAGACGCAGCGGTTCTGCGAGTTTGAAGTTGTTCATGACCCCCGGCATGAGGATTTCCCGCATATCGAACATCAAGACCCGTTCATAAGCGACCAAGGTCCAGCTCGGAGCGTTCACACGGGCACTACCGAACAACGTAATCAGGAATTCACCGGGCAGGAACGAGTAGATAATAAACAGTAAGCCGCCGTTCGCGACCATCCACGTGCCTACCGTTGTTATGGCGAGGAAAATCCCGAGCATAACGAGTGCTACCCACACACTCATACCCGCGAGGCTACATATCAAGGTAAGCAGTAGGATGCCGACGATTAAGCCTCCTACCGCCCAAACGTAAGGCAGGGGTTCGTTGGTGTCATCGCTTGCCCCTTTCCCAAAAATGGTAGCGAATGCTCGTCCGAAGTGCCGTTTGCCGATGAAGAGGATAAATCCGATAAAAACGAGCAGCGCACCCATCTGTTGATTCTGGTGGAAGTTCCACTGATTCACTTTTGAGCCTGTTGCATAGATAAGCACTGTCTCCATCTTTCCGAGCATAAAGAAGAACCAGAAACTAAACGAAATTTCAAGGGTCAGCAGATAGACAATGGCGACGATCGAAGGATAGATAAACAGATGCACCGTGGGCCACCACCCCAGCGCGGATAGCGGTTTTTCGGTGAAGAATTGGGCAATCGGAAAATCGAGAGGCGGTTTCGGGATGGCTGGAAAGTAGAGGTGTAGTCCCCTCAACCCGTGCAATATGATCGGCATCGCGAAACCGCACCACATCAGCGGCGATTTGAAGAACCGATTCAGCAGTGCTCCCCCTGAAGGCGATTGAAACATTTCCTGTGGCAATTGAACGATCGGAAACGTGAAGCGTTCGTGTTCTACCCACTGTTTTCGGAGGAGGATGGTCCAGCAGATGGTGACAAAATAGAAGATGAGGACAAACGCACTCCATCCGACAATAGGCTTCAACCATGCACGCCATGGGATCGAATCGCCATCTGGTAATTTTTCATAGAAATAGAAAACCGCTTTCGGATCTTTCACAACCATCCAATCTGGAAGGTGCTGATGAAAGAGGGTAATCCACTCGTTTTCGGCGGTTGCGAAGTAGTGTGGACTGACAGCGAGTGGAACGAGGTATCGCATCAGTCCTGAGGAAGGGATACCCGATGCGACCACCATCATCCCCCAGATGATGAGGAGTTCACCGCCTTGCAATTCGATGCCGGGTTTCAGTTTCTTAAGGAGCACATTGGCACTAAGGACGAAAATCAGCATTACGAAGACGACAGCGATCGGAAGATGGTTTCCCGCAAGGTAGGTGCCACCGACGTGGAAGTCATTGTAAGGAGTGGCGAAGCATTGACATATCACTCCCGCCATACCGATGAGGACACTCCGCAGTGTGAGTCCAGTATGAGCAAGGTGGGTGGTTTGCGGAAAGTTCTGAGAGTGAGATGTGGTGGGAGGTGTCATAGGAGGCGCGTGTCAGTCGGTTGCTTGATAAGCGAAGTCTGTAAAGAAGTCTGGGCTTCCTCTAATTCACACTGGTCTTAGGCATCGGAATCAATGCGAGGGCAGACTTCCTTACTTTCTTTGGTAAGCCGCATGAGGAACCGTAGTGCCTCGTTCACAGAGGCGGCGTCTGGAAATGCTTCAGCAACATCAGGTTCCAGTTGGACAACAGACCTACCAAAGTGCTTCCGTTCGGGTCCCATTTTTCTTACTTGCAAACTTTTCAAATCGTACTCTGGGCGAAGTTCATCTTGAATTGTTGTCTTATCTTTCTTCATACGTTTCTCTTTCCTTGCGTGTTGCTTTTATTGAAATTAGTTCCGTAGGTCAAAAGCGGTTTTCACGGTCGCTGTTTTCCCTGTGTTCAGAGCAGTCTGGAGAGCACGTTTATAATCTCGCAGTGGAAAGAGCGTGCTTACCAGTGGACGTAAATGGGCTTCCATCTTTTGGAGGAGACGCATACCGAGTGTGAAGGTATGGATCTGTTCGTCATTGTGGGTTTCGAGTCCATACGTATAGGCACCCGTTACGTTCAATTGTTTATACCAGATCGAAGTCCAGTCAACGTTTTTGGGGATTCCCGGCATACCGACTAAAATGACCTCTCCTCCTGCGCGGGTAAAACGGAACGCGTCGTCTATTGTGACGCTGGAGCCAATACAGTCGAAAGTAACGTCCACACCGCCAATCAATACTTGTTGTCCCAACTCCGGCTGATGCGACGTTGCTCCTGTGAGTTCACAGAACGCGGCATATCGACCGCTATTCGGCAATAGTACATCATCCGCACCGAGTTCGCGCGCCAATTGCTGTTGGTGCGGATATTTGGCGAAGATGAGAATTCGGTTGCGGTGTCCGAGGACCCGAAGTGCCGCAACGGTGAGCAGTCCGATAGTGCCACCGCCGATGACACAGATTGAAGAGTCGGGATTACAAATCCCTCCTACCGGGTGTTGTGCTTTCAGAACGCCGTGTAGTGCGCATGCAAAGGGTTCGAGGAGAACAGCCGTTTCGTCCGCAATATCGTCAGGAACGAGATGAAGCTGTAATTGGTGTGCGAGAAAGAACTGGCTCCATCCGCCACCTGTATCGCGGCAATAACCTGTTTGAACGCCTGCGGAGATGTCTCCTTTTGTGATGTTTTCACAGTTGGCGAAACGTTGGTTTCGGCATTGATGACACGGCGGCGAAACCCCCCTCACAGGACACGACAGGACGGGTTCGATCACCACTCGTGCACCGACAGGGAAACCCTCGACCGCATCACCTGTCTCCGCAATTTCACCGACGATTTCATGTCCTAATACAAAAGGTGTTGACGTGAACGGCGAAAAGTAGGGACTTCCTTTCGCAGTGATTGTCGCTAAATCGGAGCCACAGATACCGCTGAGTCGAGTTCTGACTTTGACCCATTCAGGCGTTGGCAGTTGTGGCTCCGGAATGTCAACGAGACGCGTGCAGGAGAATGGAGACGTATAAAGGCCTCGCCACCGTTTCCCAAGATAGCGCATCGCCAAGTAACGTGGGATGCTTTTTGTGTACTGGATGGCTTCCACTATGTTATTTCCAAAGAGGACTCCGCTTTGTTACGCAAATTTTCCAAAACTCCGTTATGTTTGAGAAATTCTTAATTGCCATTATCGGAAACCATCAGCAAAGAGGTGCTCTTTCTGACTGTTCTCACTGCGAAGCACGCTGACCGCTGACCGCTGTTCCGTAGGAGGGAACTCCGATTCCTGACTTATCCTTGTAGGAGCGAGCTCCAGCTCGCGACTTCCTCCGCAAATCAACCAAAATTACGAAAACTAAATGACTTTGATTCCATTTTCAATTGACAACACTGAAAGGACAAGTAAAGGGGCTTAAAACAATGCCCGAATACCGTAGGCGGGACCAGAGATCCCGCCTTCAAATGAATTACTTAGGCGTTTGCCTCGGACTGGTAGTACTCCATCAGGATCTCGGCGACTTCAGGGCGCGCAATTTCCGGTGGCAGCGGCTCACCAGCGGCGAGAATCTCGCGCTGTTTTGTGCCAGAGACGTTGAAATAATCATCGCCACCGTGAGGGCAGTCACGCATCATCACGATCTCATTGCACTTTTTGCACCAGACTGTGAAGTCGCCGCGGAAGATACCGATTTCTAAGGCGTTCTCGGGAATTGTGTCGAAGATCTCTTGTGCCTCGAACGCGCCGTAATAATCACCTGCACCAGCATGATCCCGTCCGACGATGAAGTGTGATGCACCGCAGTTCTGACGGAAAACGGCGTGGAGGAGTGCTTCTCGCGGTCCTGCGTAGAGCATATCGAATCCGTAACCGGTGATAGAGACGGTGTTTTCGGGGAAATAATGTTGCACCATCGCACGGATAGAGGCATCGCGAACGGCGGCGGGGATGTCGCCCGGCTTTAACTTGCCGAGGAGCATGTGAATCAGGATACCGTCGGCGTTGACTTCTTTTTGTGCGATCTTACAGAGTTCCTCGTGGGCGCGGTGCATCGGGTTCCGCGTCTGAAAAGCGACGACTGTATCCCATCCACGCGCTGCGATGTCTTCGCGAATCTCAACAGCGGTGCGGAATGTGTCCGGAAAATCCTCGCGGAAATAGGAATAGTTCAGGACTTCAATGGGACCAGAGAGGACGTTGTCCCCGACGCTGGCGAAAGCGGGGACACCCGGATGCTCAGGATCGGTGGTTCCAAAGGTCTTTTCAATAAGAAGTTGCTTCTGTTCTGTTGAAAGGGTCTCGATTGCCGAAGCCTTCATAACAGCGAGCGGTGGATTGCCTTCAACGTTCGGATCGCGTAGGGCGATTCTATCGGCGTTCTTTACTGCATCCGTGAGCTGTTCCGATGGGACGATGTTCATCACAGGGGCGGGCCAGAAGAGTCCGTTCGGCAGTTTCATATCTGCGGCGACGCTTGTTGCTGCGGCGATGTTCATATAGCCCGTGAGTGGTGTAAAGTACCCTGACGCGAGCATAACGGCTGATGCAGCGGCACCTGAAGAGAGCAGGACGGACGGAAGTTGCTCCGCTTCCTTTGTCAGTTCAGCGCGTTCTGCATCATCCGAAACGTAAAGCGGGGTTAAGGTTTCGGCTCCATGTGGTTTAATCATTTTTTTCTAACATCTCCTTGCTCATTTTTCTCCGTTGTTGAAAAATGAAAGGTTTATCAATTGGGAGTTTCTCGATTAAAAGTGTGATTAATCGTGCTGTTGCACAATAAGTTGTTGATCTTGGCAGGGATTCGGTTTTGGTTCTCACTGCGAAGCAGGACAAAACCGAGCGACCTTAATAGTTTAAAAAATCTGTTCGACTGTACAGCCGTTCCAAATCCAAAAATGATTCTTTTTGTTCCATTCATCTTCATGACGCACCCGGTCTTTGGGGGTAAAAATGACTTGAGTGAGGGAGCCGTCTGTGACTTTGATCGTATAGGTGTGTTCGAGTGCTTTGTTATCATCTTCTACGATAAAGTCTTTAAGAATTTGCTCCCCATTTGCTAACAAATTAATTGTATGCGTTTTATCTTCTGCTGGGCAGAAAGTATTGGTTACCCGATAGTTTCCGTTAGGCAGATCGAGTTTAAAGGCGGCATCTCTCTGACCCCAAACACCATCCTGCGCGAGTTCCGTCATACTTCTGTCGCCTCGATAGGCTTCGTGGGGTGAGCGTGTATGCCATCCGAATTTACCGCTCTCATATTCTGTATTCGGTCCAATAGCGTGATGGTCGGGAGCGGTTTCGCTACCGTTGGGTTGCATATCGAAACGAATTATCAAATTGTCTTCTTCCGTCTTGTTCCACAATTCAAGTATCGGTCCAGCTGCTCGCTTTTTCCGATAAAGTTGGAGGTGTTTCGTTTCGTGGATGATTTCGTGATCGGCGGTATACGCCCGAAATTCAGGCGTATCAGGCGGATACCACGCCACCACATAGTCTACAGGTGCTTTGTGGTACCACAGATCGAGATAATCGTCAGGAGCGTTCTCATCGTTGCGATTTATCGGGAAGTAATTGAAGGCGGCTTCGTAGTTTGACAAATGTGCCACATCATTTGTATATACGCCATAGAGTGCCATGTGGTGGACAAAGGGTGTGACGTATTCAATCTTTCCTAAAGCATCAGATTTGTGCCAGTCCTCACTTCGCATCTGGTATGTTGTATGAGGTTCGATAAGATGTGTGCCCGATACCAATTCCGCAATCTCTGGCGCAATCCGTGCATGATCATGCGCGGTCCTGCCAAAGTGGAATAAACTAAAAAAGACAAGGCACGCTGCGACAGCGTAGCGAGGGAATTTACCCATATTCGGAATTAGCCATGCCGCTAACATCGGCAGAATATAGAGATGAATCCTATCGTTAATCCATCCTCCCGGTCCATAGCTCCACGGTGCCCTAACGAACATGTAAGTAAACAAGAACGCAATTAGCAGAAAAGCATCCGTTCGTTTCACCCACTCCTTCCGGTGAATTCGATAACCGATGGAGATGATAACTGCTATTCCTAACACCGCGAGAAGAAAATAGTTGGCCGTAACATACGAGTGGCTAAAGTAGACGATCGATTTAACACCCCAGAAATATTCCCAAACCCATTCCATACCGCGATGGTTACCTTGTTGATGTTGTTTTACACTCTGTAGGTAGTAGTCTATCAGCACAAAATACATCGGCACCATGTAGAGGAAAAGGCGAAAGACGGACTTCAGGCTGGCAACAAATTTTTGCAACAGTGCCGTGAATCCTTCATCACGCGTTCGCCACGCTGCGGTTATCGCTGGGGCACCCCACAAACAGCCTCCTGCGACAGAGATACCCAACACCACGAGACCATAAGAGGCGATATGCGACAGATAGGTCAGCAGTAACAACACATAGAGGCATGCCAAATGTTTTACCTGCATGTCGTCTTTATGCTTCCACCAGAACCCGAAACTAAAGAAGAAGAACGAAATGCTCAGCTGGAAGTTGTAGAATCCCATGTAGAGGAGGTAGTTGTAGGCGAAAGGGAAACCGAGCCAGGCGTACACATACTGCCCTTTCTCACCTTTGTGGACAGCGTTAAAGAAATAGAAGAAAGCGATCGGGACCATGCCTATCGCGATTGTAAGAAGTACCTTCTCCGAGATGACAGGTGGGAACACGTAGAGGAATGCTAACAAAAAAATGTGTGACAGCCAGTTCGGGAAGATCGTTATATTCGGTTCCCATGCGTTCCGCATCTGATAGTTTTCGTGTTTCCCATATTCCTTTAGCACCAAACCGTTGTAAATATGACTTGCACCGTCTTGCGAGGGAAAGTAGGCAAAGATCCAGAGCGGTAGGATATGTAATATCAACAACACCACAAATAGATGTTTCCACGACAAATTTCTCCAATTAAACATATTTTCCCTCCGATACAGGGAAGCACTGTCTAAGCTTGTAAGCTCTCTCTGAAGTAGAGGCAATGCTGCGTCAACGGACACCGTTCACATAACGGCTTTCGGGCATCACAGATTTTTCTACCGAAGTAAATCAAGTTCATGTGGAATGGATACGCCTTATTCTCCGGCACAATTGGTGGTAACAGTTGATGTGCCTTTTCGGCGCTGCAATTCGGTGGAATCAGTCCGAGGCGCTTGGAAATTCGCAGGATGTGTGTATCAACTGGGAAGACCTCCCGACCGCATGCGAAGGAGAGTGTAACGGATGCGGTTTTGATACCGATACCTTTGTGTTGACATAGGAATTCTAATGCTTCTTCCGTTTCCATGTCATGAATGAATTCCAGTGAGAGTTCACCATGTTCGGCTTTGAGCCAAGTGAGGAAGTTTTTGATAGTAAGGCTTTTCTGTTCTCCGAGTCCAACAATCCTTATCGCTGCCTCTATCGATTTGGCATCGGCGTGCAGCGCATCCTCCCACGTTGGGAAGCGATCTTTCAGCACGGCATACCCCTTATCGCGGCTAACATCTGTCGTATTTTGCGACAAGATCGTTAGGATAAGGCATTCTAACACGTCTCCTGCACCTTCGCGGGTCGGTACACCGAATAAATCTTCCAGTGCTTCTGATATAATTTCCACTTTCTGCTGTAATTCCAATTATTTTCTTCCAAGGCGTTGGGTTTTTAACAGTATACCACAAATAGGAAAAATAGCAACGCCTTTTTACGCGTCTTATTCTGTCTCTAAAAGAGGAAGCGATACATCGGTTTATCGAGTGTAACAGCGAGGAGACTCCAGAACGAGCCGATCACGAACTCACCGAGCACAATGCCGAGGAAAAACGGAACCGCTTTCCGATGCAAGTGGAGTCCACCGTATTTCAGCACGAGCCATTTGAGCAGCCATCCGACGAAAATTGAACCTACCATCGGGTTAATTGCCCAGCTCCCGGAGATCGCATAACCGACAGGGTGTAAGTTCCACCAGATGAATCGCATCCGCATTGCGGCAAGGAGTAACGTCAGGACGAATCCAAATGAGGCAAAACTGATCGCAGGCACATCCGGCGGTGCGGCGTAGGTCAGCCATGTCTCTAACCGATTAAAGGATTCTCTGCCAAAACTTGAGAAACCGCCTTCCGAGTAATACATGGACAGATATGCCCAGAATGAACCGAGCGCGCCTAACGCAGAAGCCAACATCATAAGAAGCGAAAACCGGCGCAGTGGAATGTTGGCACCCTCAGCCAATTTGAAGCCTTCAAGTTGATGCGGCATGGCATGTGAACGGTGTGCGCGGTTTAGACCATAGAGGTAGGCGAACCCCGTTAAATTCACGGCTCCCAATCGGCGTATGCCTAATAACCGGGGCAGCATTTCATCAGGTCCAATAAAGTGTAAGTCGTGCACTGGTGAACCGAGTTCCGCACGCAAACGTGTGATCGCCATTGCAATTGCGAACCAGATGGCGAAGTAGACGATGATTATCCAAAAACTCATACCCATCTTGAGGCAGAATCCGACGATGAACGCCGATGCGCCGAGAAATCCGATGATAATCAGACGATATGAAATTGGTTCGTCTGTCTTTGGGGACACGAGTTGGTGTAAAACCCCCTTCAAATAGCGTCGGCTCATCCAGATAGCCACAACACACAGTCCCAGATATGCGCCGTGTGATTGCTCGGCTTCGTAAGGGAAACGTGGCAGTCCCCGCCACCCCGCGATAACCCCTAACAACCGTTCCGCTCGCCAGATTAACCAGAATGCCCAACAGGAGAAGGAGAGATCCAACGGTATAAAGAATGAAAGCCCGACACCGAATGGAAAGATACCAATCGGACTCCAACCGATACCGCTCCAGGGACGTTCTGTGAAAATCTTCCGCAGATCGTATAATTTCCCGCCGAGACTCGGAACAGCAGGGAACAGGAAGTTTAACCCGTTGATAATGTCGATTGAGACACCGATCGAAAGTCCAAGCCACATCCACGGCGAACTGAAGAATCTACGGGTGCGTGTCGTCATCTCGAAAGGCAATTGGATGATGGGATAACTGAGTCTCTCTGATTCGACCCACTGTTTCCGAAAGATCAGACTGAGGCAGAGCATGACGAGGTGGATAGCAACCAAGAAAAGTGTCCACCACAAGATGGCGGGTAGCCATGCTGTCAAGTAGCGCGGTTCATAGATACTCGCAAATCCGTGGTAATATCCCTCAAGCACGCGTTTATCGCTGACAGCCAACCATTGTGGGACGTGCAGATGGAACAGGTTCGCCCAATCGTTTTCCGGTGTTGCGAACCAGTGTGCATGCCCGATAATCGGCATGAGGACAAGGAATCGGTCTACACCTGCAAGTCCTGCCCCTACTGAAATGCAAGTGTAGATGACGAGCAATTCAGCGCGATTGAGCACGAGCGCGTGATGCAATCTGCGCAAAAGGAGTCCGATGCCCAATAGGATTAAAATGGTGATAACGGCGTTGTAGAAAAGCGAAACCTGCGTGGGACTTCCACCGCCACGGATAATGGAGGCGGACACCCACCAACAGTTGGCAGGGACTAACACGCAGATGAGGAAAATAGTGAATGGCCGAATTCTGAGATCTTTGGTCGGAACGTTGTTCACCCTCTTTCAAGAAATAACTTTAATATTTTACATCATTTTTTCGCTTCAGGCAAGTTTTTTACGGCTGCGGCTGGACAGACTGCGATCGCGCTTCAGAAGCATACCGAATCTCTCATCAATTTGATTGTCTACCGAAACGAGGTGTGATATAATCAAATGACAATTTTTAAATTATGGGCACCTGGGGTGCTCTCTATTCCATTACGAGTGGGTTTCTGGTGAAGCCCCAGGGAAATCGCGAATAAAACTCGCTCCTACAACGTTTCTTTTATCTTGGAAATGTTAAACCAAAACCGTAGCCCGTAAGCGTAGCGGAGGGCGGATGGACGGAGGAGAACGTGAATGTTTTAACCCACCTGACCGAACCGCAAGGAATAATTAAAAGAATCATTTTCATCAGCCTAATCGTTCTTATTGGGGTTATCATTTTGCTATCCATTATCTATCACCGGACCGCGTTGTGGGAACCGGAACAGCATCTTATCACGCTTCTCCCGAAATCTCCAATTTGTTATTTGACGCTCAAGGAGTTGAAAGGCTTGGTAGAAACCTTCAATCGTAGTGAGTTGGGAAAGCAGACTGCTAAAATGCCGCTTCTCACTGAGATTAGAAAGCAGCGATGGTGGAAACAACTCGTCTATCAGAAGCAGCTATGGGAATTCGAGATGGGTGGGAAACTTGACCTGAAGACGATCACCGGCTATTTTGGGGAGGAAGCCATCCTTACGCTTTATCGACGTGAAGGAGAACTCTCGTTTCTGCTCATCACTGCGGTGGGAGCGCAGGAGAAACTGAGCATTGAAGCGATTACAGCAACGGATGCGATCAACCCAAAATACGAGCGTCTCCAATCCGATTACGGCGAGTTCACGATTAATACCATTATAGGGTATCCACGCAATTTTAGTTATACCTTCATCGGAAAAATAGGCATCTTAAGCCTCGACCCGTTGTTATTAGTTGAGACGCTTGACCTCTATACGGGGCTTTCTGGCACAAAAACTGACCCGAAAAAGCAAGGATTTCTCGCTGAGCATCCGATGGCGGTGGAGATACAGGACGATTATCATCAGGACAAAAGCATTGGGTATGTAGATTTGCAGCAATTTGCTCCTTTATTGGATACTATGAGTTCCGATGTGCTTGCTAAACAAATTTTGGGGTTGTTTGGGGATTCAGGATCGTGGGCGTTTAGCAACCGATATGAAGAAGGCGTGATTGTGTCACGACATCGGTTCCGAAGCAGTATTGACACCAGCCGTTCTAATCTTCCAACTGCGGATGACTCGAAACCGTTCCTTGCTTTTCCCGAACGTACTGCCTTTGTTGCTTCACTGACCATTCCGAATCAGATGCGAGAACTCTTCGGCAATATAGATCTCTCCGAAGTTTTGGGCTCGGACTTAACTGTCTTATTAGTTGCTCCCGATCCGGGTGAAGTATCGGTCGTGCCTTCATTGGTTTTGCTGGCTCATGCGAAGGCTCCGGATGTATTAAACGCAGTTTTGGGAATCGTGAAGGAGGGAAAGCCCTTAATTGCCGGCAAACCACTCGAATTCCTTGAACCGCAGGATTACAAAGGTATCACACTGCAGCCCGTGCAGCTCCGTCTCAATTTTCTATTAGCGGTTACGGGCGGATATGCAATCATTAACGACTATTTCGTTTTGGGTACAACACTGGCGGGCTTGAAGTCTGTGATTGATACGACCACAGGTAACGCTCCTGTTTTGGAGGATATAGCGTTCTCCGCAGGTGCAGATGGTGTTCAGGCGTTTATTCAACCGGAGTTGTTTGTGCCGGAATTGAAGCGTTTCCTTCCGATCATAACGGTGCTTGGTTCTCTTTCAGGACAGAAATTGGATGCAGCAGTGACACAACGTATCACAGAAAATCTCTTTCCACTGGAGTCTCTCGGTCCGATTTCTGCTAAAGTGGGTTTTGGTGGACACGGTATAGACTCGGAGATTCGGATCGTTTTGGAGAAGTAAGGGTGTGTTGATGGGACATCCGCTGATTTATGTGGTATCCTAATAACATGAGTTCCGTGTAAAGATAAAAGCAAGCATTAGAAAAGTAGATTCGTTGTAGCATAAACTGTTAGTTTGTGCCATTTCGGGAAAGATAGAGGAGTTTTACGATGGCAAAAGAGACGCTCGAAACTATTACCCAGCGTTTGGATCGGTTGGAGCAGGCAGTTGCAGAAGTGAATCTCCAGCTTTCCGGACTTGTTGATGCGTTAGTGCCGAACCCTCCGAAGGATTACAAAACAGGTGAAGAGGTAATGGCGTATTACGGACGAAACAAGAAGCAAAATGCCAAAATTGTCCATAAAATGTTTGAGAAAATGGAAATTTCCGGTGAACCAATTCCTGCCGAAGAACTGCAAGCGCGCATGGCGCAGCACGGTATTCGTGCTGAAGATAACGAGTTTAGCCGCGCAATTATTGCAGAACGCGAGAAGTAGGTATGTACTATTTCTATTTTGATGCCAGTGCCCTTGTGAAGAGGTATACCCAAGAGATCGGTAGTGATAAGGTCAATTTCCTATTCAATAATGTTCCATTGAACCGCATGATGTGCTTGATTTTAGGTATCATTGAACTGTTTTGGATTTGCGTGAGGAAGAAAAATGATGGGCGAATCACGAATCTCGATTTTTCTCAGGCAGGGATTAACTTTAATTATGAAGTAATTGACAATCAATCAGATTTCAAAACGATTCCGGTTCCGGATCCACTTGTCTGGGACTCAATGCGTTTGATTGAGACTCATTCGCTTAACAGCGTTGATGCGTTGGTATCGGCATAATCAGTTTTGCACATGGACACACCAACGCTTACTGCAACCAGATGCAGGCGTTTGACGATGTTGAACTCGTTGCGTGTTGGGACGATAACGTTGAACGTGGAGAAGCCGCGGCAACACAATACGGCATGCGTTACTCTCCCCATCTTGAAGATGTTATCAACCATCCGGAGATTCACGCTGTTATCGTGACGTGTGAGACGAATCGGCACGCGGAGATGGTGGTGGCAACCGCGTCGGAAGGAAAGGATATCCTCTGCCAAAAACCGATGGCACTTACGTTGGAAGATTGCGATCGTATTGCCGAGGTCGTCGAGAAAACGGGTGTGAAATTTATGATGGGTTATCAGATGCGGCGAGATCCAGCAAACATCGCAATGAAAGAACTCATTTGTAACACTCGCTGGTGAGAATACGACCGAGATCTATGGCGATGAAGGCGTGGTAATTCAGAACTATGGCGATGCACCTTCGTGCAATATCCCTCGATCCGCAGATGCTGTCGCTCTCAAATTGTATACGCGAGACGAACCCTCATGGAAGGACTTGGGTATCCCAATTCCGGAGGGTCACGGGGAACGGATTGGCGGTGTGCCTCGACCATTTATTGACTGCCTGAAGAACGGGACAGAACCCGATGTCACAGTGGAGGATGGACGGGTTTCAGTAGAGATGGTTTTAGGAGCATATCGTTCTGCCCAGGAGGGACGGCGCGTTACGTTCCCGTTGTAACAGCGTGGCGTTTAGTGCCTATGCCTTACGGACTGTTGCGACGCATGATGCTGAGAATCTGACCTGTCATGCCGCTCGCAGGCGGCTGCGCCGCGAGGAACAGTGCCGATGCCACAACCTGCTCCGGCTCTTTCCACGGATCGCTTTGCGCTCTGAAAGTTCCCGCGTTTTCCCATGCTGGTTTTGAGAGTTCGGTTCTCACTGGACCGGGGATAAGCACGTTCGCGATGATGCCATCCTCCCAGACCTCTTCAGCGATCGCTTGGGTCAACCCGTGCAACGCCGCTTTCGATGCACAATAGACGCTGAGGTTCGCATGTCCAACCTGTCCCATGCCGGAGCCGACGTTAATGATGTTTCCGTTTCCCTGCTGTTTCATGATTGGCAACACGGCGCGACAGCAACGCACAACACCCATGACATTAATCTGCCAGCCTTGTTCCCATTCTTCATCGGTGCTATCCAAAAATAGACCCCTTGGATTGATACCGGCGTTGTTGACGAGGATATCTATCCGTCCGAACCGATCTACGGTTTTCTGAACGAGGTTTTCCACTTCCGCAGGGATTCGCAAGTCGGTTGGCACGGTGAGGATTTCCTCGCCCTGCTCGGTTATCTCTGCAGCGACTTCATCGAGTTGTTCGGTGCTTCGCGCGGCGATGACAATCCGTGCGCCTTCAGCGGCGTAGGCGATAGCGATGGCTCTGCCGATGCCGCGCCCTCCACCGGTGATGATAGCGACTTTGTCTTTGAGTTGCATGATTGATTCCTTACGCCTGTTGCCCCGCTGGGGCTTTATTCTTCGGGGTGACGGCGTTTCTATACACCTGTCGTCCCGCTGGGACTAAATATAATGTGATGAAAACTATAGACACGACCAAAACGGGGCATTTGTAGGGAGGAACTTGTGCCGTCTGATCGAAAAAAATTAGACTCCGAAAAACGCGCCTATAAATTATTTTGGACATTGCAAGGTCATTGTGCACGGTGCCACATATTAATGAGGCGTGCGAGTTGGCCTCGGCTTGCCTTGATTTTTCGCTCTAAGTCCTTGGCGAGAGTCGTAAGCAGATCTGTACCCGTTTTTTTGGCACTTTCTATCTGTTGTTTCAGTTGATAGGTGCGCCCCGTCTTGAGTCGGTTTATCTCAAATCGCAATTGGCTCGCGGCTCGGTTAAGCCTTCGCAATTCCGTATGTAGTGCTCTTCGTTTCTCAGGAGCCGCTTCTTCAGGGACATGTAGTTCTGTTTCGCCGAGGCTTAACCGCTCTAAGGTCTCAATGTCTTGTTCGTTATAGGCTCGGTTAATGAGCGGCATTAATTGTTCTCGGCGTTCCTCCTCCTCGGTGTCCATAGCCTTGTCCGGATGATACCGTTTAGCGAGTTTGCGGTAGAGGTTTTGTAGGTGCTTCGCTTTGGTGTCAGGAAGTTTATCCTCTTGAGGCGTTGGTTCTGATTCATTTACCTCCTCGTATGCGTCAACACGCGCGCGACTCGCCCTGAAACACGATTCCACCCGCGCTTCTATCTCTTCTTCACTCACGCTTTCGCGGCGCAGTTGTAGGCGGAGACGATACTCCTTCATTTCGAGTTCAACTTTATCAAGTTCGAGGTAGTATCGGCTGATATGTGCGTTGTAGCGTCGCTCAAATACGTCGACTTCTGACTTGAGCGTCTCGATTGCTATTGTGAGTTCTTCTACCTGCCTGTGCTTCGCTTCAATAGCCTCCAGGAGTCGGGTTGCTTCCTTTTCATCGGCGGTATTGACGTGGATTAATGCGGCAGGTTTCATCGGAATTTCCTGTAGTATAAGGGGGTAAAGCGGCTTTGTAAACAGGATGTGCTTTGAAGGTGTTCGGACTTACGAAAATCAAGGACCGTTGCGCGGCGGGAAACCGCGCCTACAAGTCTTTTCGGAAACTACTTTTTCCGATAGGTAATACGTCCCCTTGTGAGATCGTAAGGGGAGAGTTCCACAGTCACCTTATCGCCCGGCAAAATTTTGATGAAGAATTTTCGCATTCTGCCGGAGATATGTGCCAGAATCTGGTGCTTATTTTCCAATTCCACACGGAACATCGCGTTGGGTAAGGGTTCCACGACGGTGCCTTCCACCTCTATTTTATCCTTTTTAGAGGGAGTTTGCTCTTCGCCTTCGGCTTGGGGTTCCGTATCCAAGTTGACATCAGCATCTCGTCGTTTCTTAGGTTTTGGCTTCCGTTTCGGGTTAGGCCGCCGCGTTTGCGGTCTCCTTGTATTTCCTGAAGGTCTGCGATTCACGGTATAAATCTCCTTTTTGGGGTACGGTAAACGGTGCGAAGTATGGATACTTCACACTGCGATACACAGTAAAACATCCACAGATTGACGGACTTCCAGCGTCCGTCTGTTATTCATCTTCAAAACTAAAACGTTTTCCTGCTTCAACAACAAGCTCTCGGAAATAATACGTAGCGAGTTGCAATTGCGTTTCGGCATCCGCTTTGTCCGTACTCGTTGAAACAAGATCGACCGGCATAGTATCTCCATCCGCTTTGCGGAGGGCAACATACGCCTTTAAATAAACATCTGGGTAGCGTTCCATCACCTTCTGCATCAGTGGTGAAACTGCGGCTTCAAACATATTGACGTGAACCCGCGCCGTGGTAATTTCTGCGCGGTAACGTTCTGTGATCAAGGGTTGAATATGCGTTTCAAAAACTGCCTTCATTTCGCGGGGTGGACCAGGCATCATCATGATTGTGGAAGACTTGTGTGCCACGCTGATGCAGGGTGCCCATCCTGCGGGGTTCTGCAAAACGACAGCCGTTTCCGGCACAGTTGCCATTTTTGTGAGTGCTTCGTTCAGGACATCGTTCTCTGACATCTCGCGGCGTTTCCGATACTCAGCGATAGTTTCTTCGTTCACTACGGATTTCGTGCCGATGAGTGAAGCGACCACCTCAACGGTCATATCGTCGGGTGTGGGTCCGAGTCCACCTGTTGTGAGAATAAGCAATGTTTCCCGTTCTATTGCCGAATCCAATGCCTCGGACATCTCATCTCGGTTGTCGCGTAGCATGGTGACTCGCCGTAGTTCTCCACCAATCTGGAGGATTTGCTGTGCAATCCAGTGCGCGTTGGTGTCCTGAATCTGTCCAAGAACTAATTCTGTGCCGATCGAAAACAGTTCAATTGCCACTCTACTCTCCTTATTTATAGGACCCCTTTGAGAAACTCGAATGCACCGACACCGTGGAAACTATGCCCCGCTTCGAATACTTCAAGTCCTATCTTGTCTTCGGCATCGAAGCATTTGTAAATTGATTTTGCTTCATTAACCGCGAAGCGGGTGGCTTCAATCGGAAAAATCGTGTCTTCCGTTCCGGATTCAACAAACAGGGCGCGCGGTGCGATCAACCCCGCGATGTCATACATCTCAGCATATTGTAGCACATTCGGTATGTAGTTGTCTATACAATGGCTGAGGCTCAGGATGCTATCCCGAAAGGTGTTGAAGTAACCGCTCACAATAGCCGCCTTGACACGTTCATCAATTGCAGCAGTGAAGAAGGTTGTTGTGCCGCCGCCAGAGATGCCCATCACGCCGAGACGATTCATATCGACCTCTGGACGAGTCGCCAGATAGTCAAAGGCGCGCATCGCATCGTAAACCCGCCAACCTACCATCGTGTGACCTAAGAGTAGGGCAGCACCCGCACTCGGTTGACACGAGGAACTCCCGCCACCCTTTTGATGAGCGATGGGATCCCGTCGGTGACCAAACCCGAACTGTTCAATGGCAAGCACGGTGTACCCGTTTGCCACACATTGGAGTGCGAAGTCGTTCTGATAGCCGCCATATTCTGATCGCATGGTGCCATCTTCCTCAATCCCGACGATGTCATCTACACCGCGCCCGTGGCCCGCTAAACAGAGAATCGCTGGCTTCGGGGTTGAACTATCGAGCGGCTTCGGAGAAAGGAAGTACCCGAAAATAGCAGCGTGTGGACGACTCTGAAACTGCACTGTCTCGCGGAAATAAGTAGGAAATTCGCAAGCGTCCAGAACTTGCGGTTGTAGATCGCATGCTTCCTGCGGAAAACCACCAACTAATTCGATAAGTTTTGCCCGCAGTTCGCGCTGCCAGACTTCTGCTCCTGCAATACTCGTCGCCTGAAATGCGAGTTGACGAGGTGTCTCTGCATATAATTGATGCGAAAATGCTAAGGTATCTCGTTCGTGTTCGTGGTACATCGTTTCACCTTCAAAAGTTATTCCGTCTCGGACGTTTGTGATACGACTCGTTCAACAGATTTAAGACGAATCCGGTTGCCATCTTCGGATAGAAATAGGTGGATTTCTGTGGCATGGTTGATCCTGCCATAGCCACATCTAAGACCTGTTCAACGGGTGTCGGATTCATCAGGAGTGCGACGCGGGCTGCTCCTTCTTTCACGTGTGTAACGGCATCATCTGCATAGGCGGTGTAACTGATGTGTTCCGCCAGTGTTTCAATCTGAAATAGATTTTTGATGAGGGTTTCTTGAACAAGCGTTACATCCAATTGCTTCGGTGTGGTTGAATACGGAATCAGCAGGCGGTAGGTATCGTCTGCTGTGTACATGCCAACTCCGGAAGATTTCCCTTTTAGTCTATCTAATTTTGCCATGAGGCTCGCTTGTGTCTCAATTTCATGCACCTCAAACACCTCTGGCAGTTTAGTGATAGCGTGTGCGATCCGATCTGCGTTGAGGTTAGACAGGAGTCGATGAATCGCTAAAACCGCCAAACCGGGTGATTCCATCCTGACGAGGTTCACCATCATGTAGTCGTAACCGGAGGACGCGCCATTTGATGTCTTCTGAACCATTTCGTCTCGAAAGGCGAGGGCAGTTTCATAACGATGATGTCCATCGGCGATTAGGAGCGGTGTTGTTGAAAAGATGGCTTGAATCTCACGGTTGCGTTCTGTGTCGTCTAAGCACCATAGTTGGTGTGTGCTTCCAAACGTTTCGGCACAGTCGATCTGGGGTTGATTTTTATCGGTGAAACTATCCATTATCCGTTCGATATCCCCGGCGGGATCGGCATAGAGGAGGAAGATGGGGCTAAGATTTGCGTGGCATTCCCGCATGAGATTGAGTCGATCCGCCTTCGGTCCCGCGTGTGTTTTTTCGTGCGGTAGGATCACCCGATTTTCAAAAGGTTCCAGTTTTACGAGTGCTATTAAGGCACGGCGCGTATAATTTTTCCCGTCAGGGGCATTAAAGGATTGGTCATAGATGTAATAACGGGGTGTTGTGTCCCTGATGAGGGTGCCCTCTGAAGTCCACTGGTTCATGCGTGCAGCGGCGCGTGTGTACTGGTTCTTACCGTCAGTGTCATTATCTTCCGGTTGACTTAAAATTAAGCGGATGATGTTGGCGCGGTGGCGTGCCTCTAAAGCGATCCGTTCTTCAGGTTTGATGACATCGTACGGCGGTGCAATAACGTTCTCAATTCCGTCCACCTTGGTCGTATTGTAGCGTAAGCCTCGAAACGGAATAACTGTTGTTTCCATGGAGCTCCCTGGGTTAATCCCATAATCTTGTGCTGAAATAGCGTTCGCCGAGGTCGTTGAAGACTGTGACGATAACGCCTTCCTGAATTTGTTGGGCGACTTGATATGCGCCATAGAGATAGCCACCGGAAGATTGTCCGACGAACCACCCCCGTTGTGCAAGACGGCTACACATTTCGTGTGCCTTTTCAATCGTCGCAGGAATCCGGCAATCAATCACGGATTCATCCAAAATTTCTGGAACGATGTCGTCCGGATGCCCAAGCGGTTTGAGCCCCTCAATACCGGGGAACGCCTCTGGTGAAATGGAACAGACTTGGATGTCTGGGTTATAGTTTTTAAGCCGCCTGCCGACACCAGTGATAGTGCCACCAGTCCCTACACCTGCAACAAAGTGCGTAACTTTCCCACCTGTTTGGTTCCAGATTTCGACACCCGTTGTTTCAAAGTGGGCGCGCCAGTTGTTTTCATTTTCGTATTGCGATTTGAAGAAATACCGCTCAGGATCGGCTTCATAACGCCGATCGACTTCTCGTAACGCCTCATCGTAACCGAGGATAGCATCGGTATAGATGATGTCTGCCCCGTGTGAGTGGATACGTTTTTTTCGTTCTTCGCTGGCGTTGTCTGGGATCACGAGTTCAACTTTATAGCCGAGTGCTGCGCCTATCATCGCGTAGGCGATCCCCGCGTTGCCGGAGCTGGAGTCGAGGATAACCTTTTCTCGTGTCAGTTCTCCCGATGCGATTGCCTCGGTGAGCATCCTTAAGACCGGTCGGTCTTTGATCGAGCCTCCGGGGTTGTAGGTTTCCATCTTCGCGTAGATGTCAACGTTCGGCAACTCGTTTGAAAAAAGATCTATTTTGGCGAGCGGTGTCTGTCCTATTATCTGAAGCAGTGGATACTCTGAAAGATTCACCTTTTCAGGCTTTCGCTTGCTCATGTAGTGCTGTTTATCCTACCTTTTTGTTTTTTGTGGCGGTTGAAGCTATTTTAAGTCGTTCGCACAATAAGCCTTCCATATAAGCCTTCGCGGCATTTCCTGTTAATTGTCCATTGAGAATAGGTGATCACTTCAAATTCGGCTAACCTCACGGTTGGATTGAGACCGTGCAGCGGGGGTAGCCAGTCCCGAAACGTATCGAAGAAAGCGCGTTGCGCGGCGCGACCATTCGGATATGGAAAGTCCGCTGTGTGCCGTCGAAACCGATCCGGTCCTTTTGCGAGTGCTGCCACGTGGTGTTGTCGACAAAACTGACAGTATTTCTGTGGTTCATAAGCGAGCGGAATGTTCGCTGGGTAAAACCGGAAGGTCTGCTCTCGATATTGTGTAAAATGTTGAAGTTCGTCAAATTCAAAAATAAAGTGATACGGTTCCGGAAAATAGGCATCGGGGATCAGATAACCGTCAGTTTTCGCTATTGTGCTTTGCCAGTCGCCTTCTAATTCAGCATAGAGTGCCATCACGACATCGTAATGCTCACCGAAGTCTTCGGGTCGTGGTTTATTACGCAGCCAGTCAAAGTGGGTGCGACGTTCTGCGGTTATTCCGAAGACCTCTTCTACCAGTGCGATGATACCAACCTCTAACCGCATGAAGATCCCCAAAGTTTTTCTGTGTATTGAAGACCGACAGACCTTCGTTGAGAACAATTTATGTAATTTTAGACGGGTGCGATGTCGAGATCCTTCAGTGTCTCCCCATTTGTGGCATTAATTAAACTCGCAAGGTAGTCGCGGTCGCGTTGAAGTGCCTCCAATTTGTTTTCACCATGGACGAACTCTATCTCTAAGTATCCATTATATCCCGCTGCGCTTAGCGTTTCAACGATTCGGGTGTAATCTACCACGCCGTCTGCGATAGGACATCCTTTTCCGTTTTCGTCAAAATTTTGAGCGTGGACGTTTGCGATGTGTTCAGCGAGTTTTTCAGCGGCTGTGTGTGGTTCGTCGGCATCCGAACGTGCGAGGGGTTGATAGTAAGTTCGCAGTGCAGGCACTCTCACACCTTCAATCGTTTCCAAGATACTGGCGACACTGTCGGTGAGATGGTTATTGTGCATTTCCAGTCCGAGTCGAATACTTCGGAAATTTGCCCACTGCGCAAGGCTCACCAATCGAAAGAGAATCAGGCGTTTATCCGACGGAGCGATTGATTTAGAAGGACCACCACCGGACCAAATTCTGACGAGATCTGTGCCTAATTCATGTGCGATTTTGAAGGCTTCCTCGAAATGCTTCTGGTGTAGATCCATCAGCGGGTCCACGTATGAACCGAACGCTGAAATCGCTAATCCCTTCCGGTGCGCCATGTCCTTAACGTTTTTGACGTAATTTTCGTCGTAGTCCGCTGGCAGATGCGGTGGCTTTCCCCAAATTTCGATGCCATCAAAGCCATAATCCGCGGCTATATCAATGACCTCTTCCAACGGTTTTTCCTGAAAGGCGATGGTGCATAAACCTAATTTCATAGTTTTTCCCCTATTACCTATTTCTGTACAAATTAGGATACCACAGGTTTAAACGGATTGCAAGAAAAGTTCGCTATAGTCACAGAGGCACTCAATTCTCGCGAAGCACTTTTGTGGGAGGGAAACCTTGTAAGCCCGATTTATTCTCCTGAAAAGATCGAAGAAGCCTGTAAATCCTGATTCTGACGACTGATAACTGAAAACTGACGACTTCTGATAATAGTTTCAGGGTACTTGACATAGTTTAGCAAAAGTGTTATCCTTGTCAAGAGTTTTTTGTGGATTGACGGGTGTGTAAAGGAGAATGATGGTCGGAGTCATCAGATTTTGTGTCGTGATCGGCTTGCTCGTGCTGTTTATGGTGCTTCCAGGATGCACAAAGGAGGGGCAGAAACAGACGGAGTTGGACGTGTTCGCTGCAATCAGTTTGACAGATGCGCTCACTGAAATTGGGACAGCGTTTACAGCCGAAAATCAGGTTAAAGTCTATTACAATTTCGCCGCGTCTACGACGTTACAACGCCAACTCGAAAAGGGAGCGACAGCGGATGTTTTCATCTCTGCGAGCCCGCGACAAGTTGTTGCCTTGGAAACGAATGGGCTGCTTGAAACCGAAAGTCGTCAAGATTTGTTAACCAATCGGTTGGTGCTTGTCTCTGATGAAGCCGCTGGGATTTCTGTGGAAACGCTTGCTGACCTTGCTGTGCCTGAGATTTCGAGAATCGCTATTGGGCATCCAAATATAGTACCTGCTGGCACTTATGCGAAAGAAGCCTTGACTCACTTTGGATTATGGGAGACGCTACATCCGAAATTCGTCTTCGGTACGGATGTACGTGCCACGCTTGCGTATGTAACCGCCGGAAATGCGGATGTAGCGATTGTGTATAAAACTGATACAACGCTAACCCGATACGTAAAAGTACTTTATCAGTTACCGCCTGAAGCATATACACCGATCATCTATCCGGCTGTCGTTATGAAGGAGAGCCAGCGAAAGCAATTGGCGCGTAGATTTATTACGTATCTTCATTCTATGGAGAGCGGTAAAATTTTTGAAAAGCACGGATTTACCTTTCTGGTACTAAAATGAGGATTACCCCCGCCGAAGTTGCCGCCCTCTCTTTATCTATAAAAGTTGCATTGCTCAGTCTTGTTATAATGTTCCCACCAGGGCTATTGGTCGGTTGGCTACTTGCAAAACGTACATTTCCGGGAAAGACGTTCCTGAATACGCTTGTGATGTGTCCACTGGTGCTACCGCCTATAGTAAGTGGATATTTACTCCTGATCCTATTGGGCAAACACGGGGTCATTGGTAGTTTTATCTATCAAACTTTCGGTATAGAGATCGTTTTTTCCCAGTTAGCTGTTATTATTGCAGTCTCAATTATCTCATTTCCACTGTTAGTGCGTGGTATCGTAACAGGGATGGAGTCCGTACCGCTGGAGCTTGAGAATGCAGCGCGCACGCTTGGTGCCTCACCGATCAAGGTGTTTTGGACGATAACCCTCCCGCTTGCATATCGCGGAGTTATCGGTGGAACGATCCTCGGTTTCTCCAAAAGTCTTGGCGAGTTTGGTGCCACTATCATGGTGGCAGGAAACATTCCCGGCAAAACTCAAACGATGGCGTTAGCGATTTTCAGTGCTGTACATCTCGGAGAAGATGCCTCTGTCTATCGATTAGTGTTTATTTCAACCCTTGTTGCTTTCATAGCACTCTGGCTAACGGAACGTTTTACGCTCCGGTAGGCGCATTTTTTGTAGAGGTGGTCGAAATTACAGGTAGTACTAAAATCAGACTCGATTTTCGCAAACGCCTTGGGAGTTTCACTTTAGAAGTCAATTGCACGCTGGAAACAAAAGTTTCGGCATTTTTAGGCGTGTCTGGAAGTGGTAAAAGCACGCTTCTCAATTGCATCAGTGGCACGCTGACGCCTGATGAAGGTGAGATCGCTTTTGGAGACGAGGTCCTTTACGCGTCTACCTCTGGCATTAATCTGCCCCCTGAAAAGCGGAGGTTCGGCTATGTTTTTCAGGAGGGATACCTTTTTCCGCATCTCACGGTTGCACAGAACATCCGATATGGACAACCGAATCCACGTAAATCTTCAGATGCGATAGATGTTCTTGAAATTTCCGAACTGCTCCAGCGGTATCCGAAAGAACTCTCTGGTGGTCAACGTCAACGGGTTGCGATCGCGCGGGCAATCGCGATGGAGCCACGGATGCTCCTGATGGATGAGCCACTTGCTGCACTTGATAGTGCCCTAAAAGATCGAATTATACCGTATCTGCACCACGTTAAAGAAGTCTTTGAAATACCAATCCTTTATATTACCCACGCCTTTTCCGAGGCGATGGCACTGGCTGACGAAGCCTTCCTGCTCGCTGATGGCGAAATTATGGCGAGCGGTGAACCCCACCGGTTGTTAACTGCTCCTTCCGCGATGCCTATCGCGCAATTGACCGGTGTCGAAAACATACTATTCCTTCCTGTGACGGTTTCAGACAAAGCACGCGGTTTGACTTCGCTGGAAATGGGGAGCCAATCTCTTGTTATACCTTATACCGATATTGAAGTCGGCGAGGTAGTTCCGGTCGCTATCCGTGCTGAGGATATTATTATCTCGCTTGAACCGGATCTCTCGGTGAGTGCACGCAATATATTACCCGGAAAAATTCAGTATCTTGATGTCAAGAGCGAACGCACATGGGTATCTATTCTCGTTGAATGGCATCACCTTGCGGTGAAAATCACCCACGAAGCGCGAGAGCAGCTGCAATTGAGAGAAGGATTAGAGGTTTACTGTGTCATCAAAGCGAGTGCCATCAATCTTCTCTGGGATTAGATGCTTTTGTCTGAATCAGGATTCACAGGATTAAAAAGTATTTGTAGGTTGGGTTGAACGTCCGTGAAACCCAACTTCATAGTGCGAAATCTGCGGAGGGGAGTTGGGTTTCACTGGGGTCTTTCGATGTGTAATGGTATGGGAAAAACTTCATCTTTCTTTGATTTGTAAGGCTTTACGGGTCCCCGTTCAACCCAACCTACGATGATGTCTGTATCGCGACTCTTTACTCATCACGCTTCTGAAGTTTCTCCCAAAGTTCATCCACCTGTTTGTGAAGTGCTTCAAGCGTCCCGTCGTTTTCTATGACAACATCCGCATACTTAACTTTCTCCGTAACCGGCATCTGTGCATCAATCCGCGATCGGACCTCGGTTTCGGTAAGCGGTCTTCCCTGCGCTACGCTGCGTTCCAGTGTGCGTCGCAACTGCGTTTCCGATGGTGCCGTCACGACAACAATCAGATCAACGGTGTCATAAGCACCCGCTTCGATGAGAAGCGGCGCGTCGAGTAGCACGATGCACGTCGGGTCTTCCATGACGAGTTGACGTGCGTGTCCCCGTGAGCGTTCGATAATCAACGGATGCAGGATGCTGTTCAATTGTTCCCGAGCGGTTTTGTCGTTGAAAACAATTGCCCCCAATTTTTTCCTGCTGACATCCCCAGATTCTTCGAGAATGTCCTGTCCAAACGCAGCAATGAGTTCGTCAATGACAGGGCTGTTTGCCTTGAGAAGTTGGTGTCCGATTTCGTCGGCATTAATCGGAATCGCGCCTTTTTCTGCAAGCAGATCCGAGACGGTCGTCTTTCCGCAAGCAATCCCGCCTGTAATCCCGACGATGGTGCCGCGTGTGCGGTGTGTTGTTGCTGTTTCCATACTATTGAGTGTATACCACGCACCAAAATTTGTCAATTTCCTCTTCTGTAGGAGGGATCTCCGAATCCCGACTGCTGACTGCTGATTGCTGACTGCTATTCTTCTGACCACTGACCGCTAATCGCTATTCTTGTAGGAGCGATCTCCTGGTCGCGACTCCCAATCTAATTTCGATTGACACCCACAACTTCTTCTGCTATGATCTTAACCCACTACATCTACAGGACTTACGCACAGAGGCGATAAATCGCCTCACTACCAACAGATGGACCTTGCCAGGGCGTTTTTTCTGAAAAGAGATATGGTTCGTAGTAGCGCAATTCATTGCGCATTGCGTAAGTCCTAATCTATTTTCATTCGGAAAGGGAAGATTTTTCATGGGAAGATTAGAAGGTAAAGTCGCAATCGTAACGGGTGCCGGTAGAGGGCATGCCGAGGCAGTCGCAAGACGTTTCGCCAAAGAGGGAGCCGCGCTCTCTATTTGTGATGTTCTCCCGGTGGAAGAATTAGAAGCAAAGGTGGGTTCGGAAATTAGAGCCGCTGGTGGAGACGTGATCTGTTTTGAGACCGATGTTTCACGAGAGGCACCCGTCGATGAGATGGTCGCGGCGACCATCGAACAATTCGGCACCGTTGATATACTCGCCAACGTCGTCGGCATTGCGGGACCCACGAAGGATGTCTGGGACATGACTTTGGAAGAATGGAGACGCACACTTGAGGTCAACCTCGATTCGTTGTTTATCTGTTCTAAAGCCGTCTTACCGGAGATGATTCGCAAGAAATACGGAAAAATTATAAACTTCAGTTCCGGAACGGGTAAACAGCCACTTTCGCACAGAGCACCTTATGCGACCTCGAAGATGGGGGTCATCGGCTTCACGCGCACACTCGCTGCAGATGTCGGGCGTTACAATATCAACGTCAACGCCATCTGTCCGGGTGGGCACATGGAGAGAAGTCTTGAGCTCGCACGGGGTAGAGCGGAATACATGAACAAAGACTTCGATGAAGACGCATTACGGGAACGCTACGGACGGACGAACCCCAAAAGCGTTATCGCCGGAAGGTGGTGTTCGGATGAGGGCTACAGCGATAAAGGCTCCGGATCTGAGGATGCTGCTGCGTTAGCCGTTTTCCTCGCGTCAGAGGACTCGGCGAACATGACGGGACAAGACATCAACACCGGTGGCACGGTGATGTGGTAACTATGGATAATTTCGGGGAGATATGACACAATCAATTAAGACTTGCGCAAAAGTAGGGAGCTCTTTGGAAAAACCACACATGCTTTTCGTCCGTCGAGTGCTTATGGACTTAAATTCTGACAATGAACAGGCAAGCACTTTAACCGGAAGGAAAAAGAGATGAGAACATTTGGAACCCGAGGCACTGTGCAACCCGACCAGCACTATGTTGTCGCACGCACAGCAGAGGTTAAAGATTTCATCAACCGCATCAAAGAGGGACGGTACATCGTTCTTTTCGCGCCGCGCCAAACTGGAAAGACGACCTTCTTTCGATGGGCACTCGCTATGCTCACAGCCGAAGATCCAACCTACTTTCCGATTCAACTGGATTTTCAAATACAGCGTAACACTTCTGCTGCCACTTTTTACGCAAGGCTTTACCAAATGATGTGTTGGCAGATCCAGTTTGTTTTCCAAGAACGCGGCGAGGTTCCTTCTACGGCGTTAGCGCAATTTTTAGAGAGCACACAGCTGACGGATGCTTTTTCAATGGTAACGTTCTTTGAACGACTTGGGAATTTACTTGGGGCTCAACGGGTCGTCCTCCTCATTGATGAGTTTGATGGCATTCCGCAAGCCCTTGTGAGCGATTTTCTGTATGCACTTCGCCATATCTACCTGTCTGATATGTTGCTATGCCCGCACAGTGTCGGTATCGTCGGGGTCAAAAGCATAACGCAGCTTGACTATGACCGATCCATCTCGCCCTTTAACATCCAAGATGAGCTTCACTTGCCCAATTTCACACTTAAGCAGGTAAGCGAACTCTTTGGACAGTATACGGAAGAAGTTGGACAAGCCTTCGTCCCGGAAGTCGTGAAGTCTATACACAAACAGACCGCCGGGCAACCCTTTCTTGTCAACCGCACCGCGCAAATTCTCACCGAGGAACTGGACCTTCCCAAAATTGAGACAATTACGATGGCGCACTTTGCAAAAGCATACGAACAACTGCTTGGCGAAGATAATACCAACCTGACGCACCTCGTGACAAATATCCGCAGGGATCGCCGCTTTGAAACCCTCCTCATGGACATCATGTCGTATGAGGAAGGGGTACGCTTCAATCCACGCGATCCGCTCATCAACGAACTTGCCACTTATGGGGTTATTGTCAAAGGGATAGATGGAACGTGTGAAATTATCAACCCGATTTATCTGCATTGTATCATGGAGGCGTTCACACCAACCGTGAACGGATTGGAACGAAACAACTCGCTGCTTATCTCAAAACGGAAGAGGTCAGCGAGGGGTACTACGTCGTCTTCGATCATCGCAGGAATCCAGAACAGCACATCCAGACGGAAGTCGTGGATGGTGTGCAGATTCGGAGTTATGTCATTCCTGTAATACAAGAAACCCCTTCCGCTTGAATTCAATTACGGCATGCAAGTGTTATAGTAAACCGAAAAATATGTGAACACAATAGGATACGATATCTCACCGCCGCTGGTGAGGTTTCCGAACTTGTCTTGTCTTTGCTTTGTATATTTGACTATCACAATACTAATCAGAAATGTATTCCTCTCCTCTTTAGCCTTATAGGGATTTTGCTTGGATATTTCTTCAGCATGTTTATAGAAACGCGCACCTCCACACGCTTTAGCCCCGTAGGGGCGACATGTCTGTAGAAAAACGTTATCCCCTCTCTTCAAAGCCCCAGCGGGGCGACATGTTCATTGACGCTACCAATTCAATTGACATCTGCTTACTAAACATGCTATAATGATAATAAACCAGAATCGATGTCCTAACCGAAGCCAAGGAAATTGCATGAACCGACAACACACTAACAGCGAAGACACCATCACCACCCTATTCGTCGAAATCCTGATGCCGATGAGTGCCACATGGAACATTGACGAGCAAACAACGAAACCACTCGTCGAAAATCAAAGAAAACCTGATGTAATTATCCGGACAGTTGAACGGTATCCGATGGCGGTTGAGGTAAAGATCGACTACAAGCGGGGTGCCAATGAAACCGGTGAAAAGCAGGCACGCGAACATTACTTGGGAAAAACCCTCCGCACGACAGGCGAAACAATTGCCAGTGCAATAGCAATCCGCCTTCCATACAGATTCCGCACGATGTCTCGCGACGAAATCCGCGAGAATTTAGAGGCATCAAATGATTTCGCGTATGCCCTCCTCAACATTGATGAACCGCACAGATTTCCCAAAAAAGGATGGCTTGAAGGCAGCATCGCCGACATCGCAACCGCTATCCGCATTGGGGCAACCCCTATCACCAAAATTGAGCGAGCCGCCGAGGTATTGGAAAACGGCATCCATCGCGCTGCTGTTATTGTGAACAACGCAATTCAACACCGACCACATATCGGCAAAAGGATAGGCGAGCTCCTCGTTCAGGAACCCGGCGAACAGACGACACAGATGGCAATGCTGATTATCAGCAACGCGTTGGTGTTCCAAAGTTCCCTTGCCCGCAAGCCAGATTTGGAAGCCGTCCCGTCGCTCAGCGAATTCACCGCCGATTACGGGCAACTCGATTCAGACGAGGTCCTCCGCGCATGGCGGGAAATCCAAAAGGTTAACTATGCCCCGATTTTCAACGTCGCCTACAATCTCGTCGAGACGCTCGCCGCTGATGATAAACTCGTTGGTGAGATTTTGAGTGTACTACGCGATACCGCCCGCGAATTGGAGAAAATGGGACTTGCACAAGAACATGAGCTCGCGGGCATCGTGTTCCAGAAGCTCATCGACAATCGGAAAATCCTCAAGGCGAACTATACCCGTCCCGAATCCTCGGCACTCCTCTGTGCACTCGCATTACCGGAATTCAACGGGGATCCAAAGAAACTGAAAATAGCAGATTTTGCCTGTGGCACCGGCTCACTCCTCAACGGCGTTTACCAACGGCTTCTCATGCTCTACGAGCAGACAGGTGGTAAGGGAGAAGCCATCCATCAGTACATGATGGAGAATAATCTCATCGGGTGTGACATCCTACCGAACGCGGTACACCTGACAGCCTCCATCATTGCAAGCACATATCCTGACGTTCGTATCGGTGGCACACGTATCCACACAATGCCCTATGGCACGCAGCGCGCTGACGGACTTTACGCCATCGGAGCACTCAACCTACTCAGCGATCCATCGGGGACGCTCCCGTTGGACCTCGGCGCAACGGAGACTGCCACTGGGCAAGGTCCAGAAACTACCAGCCTCCGCGATGCGTTCAGACATGGCGAATTCGACATCGTTGTCCAAAATCCACCCTATACGCGGAGTGGTGCTGATGGGAATTCAAACGTCCCCAAGAGTATTTTCGCCGACAAGAAGGAAGCCGCAGCAATGCGAGCAGCGCGAAAGGCGCAAGGGCGTCGGCTTTCAGGCAATAACCCTGGAGAGGGTCCCGACTTTGTTGATCTCGCAGATAGGATGCTGAAACGCAACGGCACAATGGCTTTCGTCCTGCCTGTCACGGCAATTACCGGTAGTAGCTGGCAAAAGGTGCGAAGGATGTGGGCAGAGGAATATCACAATGTCCTTGTTATCACTATCGCACATGAAGATATTGAAGAATGTGCTTTCTCGGCAGATACCGGCATGGCAGAGTGTCTCGTTGTTGCGAAAAAAGGTAAACGCAAAAATACAGAACACGGTACGTTTGTTTGCCTCAAGCGATGTCCGCATGGAGAATTAGAGGCATTGGAAATCGCGAAAGAGTTCCGCGGATTCAAAAATATTCGCCAGTTGGATGATGATACGCTTAGCGGTGGCGAGCGACTCCAAATAGGGGATGAAGTCATTGGACATCTGATCTCCGCGCCTATTATTCAAAGCGATGCAGGATGGCCTTTGTCCCGTGTTAAAGACATGAGTGTCCTTCAGTCTGTGCACCATCTCGCGAATGGGGTAATGCGCATCCCCAGACAGAACGAAGATATTCAACTCCCTATGCGTCCGGTTTCAGAAATTGTGACGCTGGGAATTGGAACCAAAGATATAAGAGGTGGCGGTGGCAGAGGCGCGTTTGATGTCGAAGAAAAATGCCCTGACACCGCAATATATCCCTGCCTCTGGCATTTAGATTCGGATTCGGATACTCAGCGGGCAATGCTTGTTCCGCCAAATGCCCACGCACACCCTCGTCCGAATTCCACTGAAAAAGTTCAAAGAATCATGATGCTAAACGGACGGGTACATTACAATGTAGAATTGCAGTTTAATGCGAATTCATTGACGGTAATGTTTACGGGGCAAGATGCTATCGGCGTAAATAAACTTCCGAATGTCTTCTTTGATAACAAAATTCACGAATACGCCTGGACGTTGTGGTGCAATTCAACGTTTGGCTTGCTTTGTCATTGGTATCAGAGTGGGAAGCAGCAGCAAGGGAGAGGAGTCTTAAGTCGGGCCACTTTTAACGCGATGCCTACATTGGATGTACGTAAGTTCTCTAATGAGGCACTCGCCAATGCTGAGCGGATTTTCAACTCGCTAAAACATCAAAAGATGCTACCATTTAATCAGATGGACACTGATCGGGTCCGTCATGAACTCGATCGATTGTTGTTATCGGAGGTACTTGACATCACGGAGTCAGAACGTCCCGATGTGCATGAAGGGCTGGCACTGCTTCGCAAAATACTATGTCAGGAGCCGAGTATTCACGGTGGAAAGAAGTCGAAGGTTAAGCTGGATATTTCTTAGTCCTGTTGGAGCGTTATGTTTATAGCCCGACGGTTTCTTCTAAATCAAAGCCTTGTAAAAAGATTGGATTCTTCATGATGTGTATGTTATACTGAAATTATAAAATTAACAGTAGAGGTTAGTTCTTTTGTGTGTTCTACTGACCTAAAAGATCCATTCGGCTGGAAGATCTGTAGCACAAGTGAAACCGGTGTAGGGGTTAATGCAATTAATTCACTATAATGACAATGTTTTTATCAATTGTCCATTTGACTCAGCTTACAAGCCATTATTTGATGCAATGATATTCGCAGTACACGATTGCGGTTTTATCCCGCGTTGTGCGCTTGAAGAGGACGATGCAAGTCAAGTTCGGATTGATAAGATTTATAACATAATTGCGAACTGCCGTTATGGAATTCATGATATATCCAGAACGGAATTAGACAGGGATTCGAATCTTCCTCGGTTTAATATGCCGTTAGAATTGGGAATTTTTCTCGGCGCAAAGAAATTCGGTATAGAAGAGCAAAAAAGGAAAAAGTGTCTGATACTGGATACCGAACGGTATCGGTATCAGCAATTTATTTCTGATATTGCCGGTCAGGATATTCAAGCACATAACAACAGTTCTAGGGAAGTTATAATGCACGTCCGAAATTGGCTCCGCAACACATCGAGACGTGAAACAATTCCAAGTGGGGGCATCATTTGGGAGCGTTATCAAGAGTTTATGGAAAAATTGCCTCAAATGGCGAGAGAGGGACGACTAATAGTTGAAGAGTTGATATTCAACGATTATACTTCTATGGTTACGCAATGGTTGAGAGCTAAGGCAGATCAATTATCGTAATATGGTTCAAGGAGGTACTTAGAATGGCAAGAGGAAGAATTGTCAAGGACACTCCCAAACGAGGGAAACTCACCAAAAGCCAAGTTAAACGTATAGTAGAAAAGGTTGTTTACGGTGAGGAAGGTGCTAGAAAAGCAACATCTTCAAACAAGAGGAAGCAGCAGGGGACTACTTTTAAGGTGGGTCGTGATGCTCGGACAGGCAGATTTATAACTCGTAAAGAAGCTGAACTCGGGAAGTCAGCAGCCATCGTTGAAACTATCACGGTACCGAAAAAAAGAAAATAGTTTCTTACAAGTAGAGGTACTAATAATCGCTTGTCATTGGTATTATCTGGAATTAGTGGTTCAATTCAAACGCGCTCTGGGTTTCACTTCCTGTAGCGCGTTTTATCATTATCAAACCTTCCGCTACAAAACCCAATCCTTTAGGTTTGGGATGTAGTAGCGGCTAATCGGTTGACATATCAAAAACTAATATATTTTACAAATTGACTTGACAACAACTAATCTTTGTGATATAATTAATAGTATGAATATTACTAACAATGACCACAAATATATTTCCACAGAAACAAGTCTATATGCTTGTGAGTATCACATGATTTGGTGCACGAAGTATCGTCGTTCTGTTCTATCACCAGAAATCCAAGCAAGACTCAAAGCATTAATTCTTGAACAACAAGAGGCATATCACTATGTTGTCAGAGAAGTTGAAAGTATGCCTGATCACATTCATTTGCTTGCGAGTATTCCCCCCGACATTTCAGTTACAAGTGTAATTGGAAAAATCAAAGGTTACACAGCAAAAATACTACGCAATGAGTTTCCAATACTTAAGCGTCGTTTACCTTGTCTGTGGACGCGTTCAAAGTTTGTAGCGAGTGCAGGAAATGTTACCCTTGAAGTTCTAAAGCAGTATATTGAGAACCAAAAAGGTGTCTAAATGCCAAAGTTTCACAGAACCGAGATACTCAAAATAGTGCCACAACCGATATACTCTGAAATCAACGCTGCGTCTGCCTCCGTTTGGAATGAGTGTAAGTATCAAATGACTATGTTTCAATGGCATCGTGGCTATCCACATGCTCACGACCACTTCTATTTCGGGGGTGATTGTGAGGGGTGGGTGGATAAACAGCTGAGTAAAAAACAACCGCTCCATTCGCAAAGTATTCAAGCGATTCGGAAACACTACTTCAAATCTTGGGCATCCTATTCTGCGTTGAAAAAGAGGGGTGGCATTCGGAATCCGAAACCTCCAAACAAGCAAAAAAACTACATGACGACACGCTGGCTAAAATCTGCTATTACCTTTGCAGAAAAGTGTGTTGAACTTTCCATGGGAAAAGGTAGACCGAAACTACGGATCCCTTTGCCGAAAAACTTTGATATGTCTAAAGCAGAACATATCGCAACGATTGATTTATGCTATAACCACGGTCAATGGACGCTCCATTTCTCCTATAGATATGAAACCAAACCCACTGAAACAGGTGGCGGTATCATAGGCGTTGATATTGGCGAAATCCACCCGATTGTCAGTCATGACGGAGCAGATACACGTATTTTCAATGGACGGTATATCCGCTCGCTATACCGACTGCGGAATAAAGTGCTTGCTGAATTCAGTCATGCTATCAGTAGGTGTAAACGCCATTCTAAACGCTGGTGGAAACTCACACGTAGAAAGTGGAAGCGTATCAAAAAGATTGACGACCAAATCAAAGACGCACTCCATAAGCATACCACAAAGTTTCTGAAGTATTGCCAAACTATAGGTATCGGCAGAATCATTCTTGGAGACCTTACGGGTATCCGAGAAAACATTGACTACGGTAAACGCACGAACCAAAAACTCCACCAGTGGGCTTTCGGTAAAATCACGGACTTGATTACCTACAAGGCAAAGGTATCCCTCGGTATCAAGGTAGAGGTCATAGATGAGGCGTATACCTCTCAAACCTGCCCGAAGTGTGGCAACCGAAAGAAACCAAACAACCGAAACTATACCTGCAACTGCGGTTTTCAGTATCATCGCGACGGCGTAGGTGCTATAAATATAAGACAAAAGTATCTCGGTCACCTCGGCGACCCTGTAGTGGCGGACATGGGCACACCCATGAAAATGACACCGCCCTTGGGCTTTCGTTTGAAAGTCCCTGTTGCCTTGGCTTAAACCCAAGGAATGTTTCTAAAAGGAACAAAAGAACCCCAATCCTTTAGGGTTGGGAGTATGTCAGAGCGCATCAATGGATATTCCTATTATACTACACTTCTCTATGAATGTCAAATGAGGAGTGAAAAGGTGAAAAGGTGAAAAAGTGAAAGGAAAACTGAAAATTCCTTGACATCCTTCCCAAATTTCTGCTAAAGTAGGGAATGTGATACATAAAAAATGGAAGGAGCAAAATGAATGGCACAAGATACAATTCGAGTCGGTGTTATCGGTGCGGGTGGCAACACGACATCACGGCATATTCCCGGACTCCAAGCCATCGAAGGTGTTGAGATCGTCGGGGTCTGCAATCGGAGTCTGGAATCTTCACAGCGGGTGGCGGACCAGTTCGGCATCCCGAAAACCTACGGCAATTGGCAGGACGCGATCGCCGATGCGGATACCAATGCGATTGTCATTGGGACATGGCCCTATATGCACTGCCGTGCTACAATAGCGGCACTTGAGGCGGATAAGCACGTAATGTGTGAGGCGCGGATGGCGATGAACGCCAGAGAAGCGCATAAGATGCGGGAGGTATCGCGTCAGAAAACACATCTCATCGCGCAGATTGTCCCTTCGCCGATGACGCTGAGAGCAGATAACACCATAAAACGTCTCATCGCCGATGGATATATCGGGGATGTACTTGCCGTGGAAGCACGCGCAGGTGGCGCGTTTCTGGACAGCGAAGCACCGCTCCAATGGCGACAGGATTTTGACCTCAGTGGGCTTAACATCATGAGTATGGGGATCTGGTATGAGGCGTTGATACGTTGGGTCGGAGAAGCGACGCAGATTATGGCAATGGGCAAAACCTTCGTCAAAATGCGCCCGGATGCTGACGGCGTGATGCGTTCTGTACGGATTCCAGAACATATTGATGTTGTCGGGGATCTCGCGTGTGGTGCGCAAGTCCATATACAGGTTTCTAACGTTGCGGGGTTGGCGGGTTCACCAGAGGTTTATGTCTTCGGCAGTGACGGGACTTTACGCTTCTCAGGAAATCGGCTCTACGGTGGGCAAAAAGGTGACACTGAACTCACCGAGATTGATATTCCTGAGTCAGAGGCTGGTGCGTGGCGCGTCGAAGAAGAATTTGCGAACGCGATCCGCGGCGAAGAGGTTATCACGCACACCGATTTTGACACCGGTGTAAAGTACATGGAGTTTACGGAGGCGGTCACACTGAGTATGCAATCGGGGAACGCAATTACTTTGCCGCTTCATATTTAGAACGGGTTGCAGCACAGCGGAGTATGCCTACTACCTTGAAAGGAGAGACGTTTGACACTCGGTGAGCTCTTTGATCTTTGTCAAGACATTGAACTGCGTCAGGCGAAACTCTATGCCTCCCTCTCTTTACGGTTGGGGAGCGTTGACGAACGGATCGCACGATTTTGGGAGCAGATGAGCACGGAAGAATGGCAGCACTACATTCTCGTGGATTTCGGGCGGTCTTTATGCGTTGATGCCTTCGGGATTGATTCGCCTGTAACGGAGTTATCGGATGTCCCAGTTCAGCAGATTACGGACGCGCTGGATGCACACGAGCAGAAGGTCAGTAGTAGGGAAATTTCGCTCGATGAAGCCTTCGCGATTGCGATCGCAATTGAGGGAAGCGAAGCGGATGCTATCTATATGTATCTTCTCTCTATCATGAGAAAAGCCATCGAGCGAAGCGATCAGCCGTATTTGATGGACCGGATTGTGCAGGTGGAGAAGGACATGGTGTCACACGTAGATGGGTTGGTCAAGGCGACACAGAGGTTTGCGAAAGATGCCGACCTGATTCGGAAAGCGCATCGTCTAAAAGCGGAACACAGTTAAACTGTGGGAGAGGTTTGTAACCTCGATGCTATGGATAGGCACTACGAGTGTTGCGCGTTGCACAGGAGATTTCCTGCTTGTGCACACGCGACCTGTTCTAACTGTAAAGTGGTGTGGTTGATACCGAAGTGGGTTTTCAGTTCTGCGTTGATTTGTTCGAGAATCCGATCGGGGGCTAAAGTTGTGTTTTCGTCAACCACAACATGCGCACTTAGTGCACAGTAGTTAGAACACAGCGACCAGATGTGCATGTCATGGACATCTCTAACTGCGTCTAAGCCGCGAAGATGCGTCGCGACGGTGTGTGCGTCTGCGTTTCGCGGCGAGTTTTCGAGCAAGATATGCACCGCTTCTCTCGTGACATTCACCGCGCCGAAAAGAATAATCCCACCGATAAGGAAACTCAGTAACGCGTCAATCGGGTACCATCCTGTCCAGAAGATGATCGCGCCTCCGACAACAACAGCAACCGAGGAGAGGGTATCCCCAATGACGTGGAGCATAGCGCTCCGGACGTTGAGGTTTCCATGACTCTCACCGTGCAGCTGCCATAAGATGAGCAGGTTCCCCAAGAAGCCGAGGCATGCGACAACAAACATCCCCGTCACTTTTATTTCTGTCGGCGACATGTACCGTTGGTATGCTTCATAGAAAATCCAGCCGGAGATCCCGATGAGCGACACCCCATTGACAAAAGCAGCAAAGACCTCTGCGCGATGATACCCATAAGTCCGAGAAGAGGTCGCGGGGCGTGTCGAGAGATAAATTGCCAACCAACTAATCAGCAGCGAGAAGACATCCGACATTACATGTACCGCATCGCTTAGGAGTGCGAGGCTGCCTGACCAGATACCTCCGATGAGTTCGCCGAGGAAAACGCAAAATGTGACAGCTACAGCAAACTTGAATTTCTTCTGAAGATGCGTTTGATGGCTATGCTCGTGCCCATCGCCGTGATGGTCGTGACTGTGATTGTGCACAGCGTCTCCCTTAGCGGTAACGGAACTGAGGCGTAGAGACCTCACCCTATAATGCAGGTTCGTTTGCTTCTAATCGGTGGATTTGCTCTTTGACTCGCTACTCGTATCGGTTTTCTTTTCTTTTTTCTCGCCCTTGTCCGATGAAGTGCTTTTATCTGATGGCTCGTTTTTATCCTTCTTCGCTGATTCTTTGTAGCCGTCACTTCGGTAATCTGTAATGTAGAATCCAGAGCCTTTGAAAATTAATCCGGCACCTGCTCCGATGAGTCGCTTCACTTTGCCACTGCACTCTGGACATTCCTCGATTGCGGGGGCGGTTATGCCCTGAAACCGCTCGAATCGGTTGTCGCATGCAAGACATTTATACTCGTATGTAGGCATATAGACTTCTCCTCCATTTTGATGTATTGGCAGACAGAGTTCCTTGTAGGAGCGAGTTGTGCTCGCGACTCCTTGCGATTTCTGATTCGCTATGCTCTGTCACAATAAAAAGTTTGTTGATAAAAAGAACGTATTCTGATAAATTTTAATCGTTACGCGTGCAAAAGTCAAGTAATTTTTGTAATTCGCAAAGCCATTTGGTTTTCCATTTTGCTTTGTTCCCCTCTTTGCTATTGGGTTTTGTGACTGCACCTACCGTGTATGGCTACTTTACTAATTGCTGACAACTGAGTACTTCTGTGTAATCGGAGTTTTTTATGTTTCGTCTTCCTATTGATTCTGAGAGTTTTCCGCTCGGCAAGGGACCGATGGTAATGTTAATTCTGTTTCTTGTCTCTGCACTTTTCATCTTCGGGCGTTCCGAGGAGGAGGGTGAGAATCTCGAATTCTGGATTTTCGCGAACACCCACTACGAGGAATACCAAGCACGCGTGCCTATCTTTGAAGCGGAGAACCCAGGGCTCAACGTCCAACTCATCAATTTCGGTGGCACAATGCACGATAAACTCCTCGCTGCGATGTTGTCCAATTTCGGTGCGCCGGATCTCGTTGAGGTTGAGATTACATCCATCGGTCGGTTTCTCAAAGGAGCAATTGACGAAGTCGGCTTTGTTGATCTCCGTCCGCGTTTAGAGAGCGAAGGCTGGATGGAGAAATTAGTCGTGAGTCGGTTCACGCCGTGGTCCTACCGAGGTCGGATTTTCGGCATCCCACACGACTTGCATCCTGTCGTATTGCTCTACCGAGATGACCTCTTTAAAGCCGCTGGCGTTGAGATGACAGAAATTGAAACGTGGGACGACTTCATCGTTGCCGGAAAGCAAGCGACACGCGATCTTGACGGCGATGGTAAGATTGACCAGTACGCAATCGTGTTGGATCGGCGCACAGAGAGCGACTATTTCAGTTTACTCCTCCAACAGGGCGGAGGATTTTTCGACGAAGAGGGCAACGTCATTATCGACAGTGAACTCGCGATTGAAACACTGGAATTTTTCACGGCATTGTTCAATGAACATAAAATTGCTACGCCAGTATACGGCACATGGCACGGCGATCCGAGTAATTTCGCCGCGATGCAAGACGGCAAGATTCTCTCTATCCTTGCACCGGATTGGTACGTCGGCATTCTCAAAAGTCAGGTGCCGCAGATGTCCGGTAAATGGAAGGCGGTTGGCATGCCTGCGTGGTACCCCGGCGGCAGGCGGACCACGACGCGCGGTGGAACGATGATCGGGATTACGAAACAGTGCGAAAACCCAGATCTCGCGTGGGAAGTACTCAAGTTTACCTATTTTGACAGACCCGGTCTTGTCAACCGATACGAGACGACACGAATTATTCCCCCTCTCAAATCGGCGTGGGATGCACCCATCTTTAAAGAACCTGATGTCTACTTGGGGGGACAACCGCTTGGGGAACTGTTTATCGAATTGGCACCCAATTTGCCAGCGCGCTATCAGAATCCCTACTGGTCGGAAGGGGCGGATCTGCTCAACGATGCGATTTTCGCGGCTGTCACTGAGAAACAGACACCGAGAGAGGCTTTAACCGATTTGGCAGAGAAGGTACGAGCACTTATTGCCAAAGACAGAGGCAGATGGGGAGACATGTAGTTTTCTCAAACAGCATTGACTGAAAAAACTTTGACCAAAGTCGTTAGCATTGCGACAACGGAATAATTGAAAAATCGTCGAGAAAACGTAGCCTGAAACGAAGTGGAAGGGTGTTTCTTGACTCTACGGAGGTACACGTGAAAACCCCAACCAACCTCACCGAACCGCAAGGAATAATTAAAAACCGGTTTTGGAATCAACAACAGAAAATCGCTCCCTATCTTTTTATCGCTCCGTTTTATCTGCTGTTCGTCATTTTTATGGGGTATCCGCTCATTTCGTCGCTCGTTATGAGTTTGTATGAAATGCGTGGGTTCCAGAGCCGAATATTTGTTGGCATCGGTAACTTCACGGATCTGTTTCGTGACCCAATTTTTTGGAAATCGCTACGGAACACTGCCTATTTCGCCGCGGGCACCCTCACCCTCCAATTGCCGATTGCCTTGCTATTGGCGATTCTCCTCAATTCCAAATTCGTCAAAGGGAAGAATTTCCTGCGTCTCGCCTTTTTCGCACCAGTCCTCGTCGCCGGTGTCTTCGTCGCGATTATCTTTAACCTCGTCTACGACCAGCGGGCAGGCTTGATAAATCAGGAATTTGTTCTTTTTGGCAAAGAGATCGGTTGGTTAAACGAGGAGAAATATGTGATGCCAGCGGTCATCCTAACAGGGGTTTGGCAGTGGGCAGGGTTCAATATGATCTATTTTTTGGCTGGGTTGCAAGGGATTCGGCAGGAGTTGTATGAAGCGGCAGCGGTCGATGGCGCGAACTGGTGGCAGGCGTTCATCCATGTCACGCTCCCTTCCTTGCGCCCCGTGATAGCCTTCGTTTTCGTTGTCTCGATGATAGGCTCGCTCCAACTCTTTGACCTTCCATTCATTTTAACAAACGGCGGTGAACCTGCGGATGCGGGGTCGACTATCGTCATGTATCTCTACAAAAACGGATTTCAATTCATGCGGCTCGGCTATGCGGCGACAATCGGCTGGGTGCTATTTTTCATTATTGCGGTTATCTCAATCGTCCAATTGAAGTTGCTCGGTATTTTCCGAGATGAATAGCGGAAAGGTTTTTTAACTATGTACGCCTTGGCTGCGCTCCATTCCATTACGCGCAGGTTTCTGATTAAGTCTCAACTATGTTTGAGGGTTTTGGTGGAAGAAATAAACTAAGGCGCGTAGCTCGTAATGTAATGGAGATCGGGTATACAGAGAGGAACTTTCAGTACTCCAACCCACCTCACCGAACCGCAAGGTAAAATTAAAATACCGCAAGGAAAATTAAATGTGCAACTGAGTTTGAGGGTTTTAGTGAAAACAATAAACAAGGCACGTAGCTCGTAATGTAATGGAGAGCGGGTATACGGAGAGGAACTTTCAGTACCCCAACCCACCTCACCGAACCGCAAGGTAAAATTAAAATACCGCAAGGAAAATTAAAAATGCAAATACTACCCGCAATTGATCTTCGCGGTGGAAAGTGTGTAAATTTAGTGCAGGGTATCGCGTCGCAGGAGACAATTTTCTCGGACGCGCCTGTGGAAATGGCATTGCGGTGGCAAGCCGAGGGAGCAGAATACTTGCACCTCGTGGATCTGGACGGCGCGTTTCAGGGTGAATCGGCGAACCTCCATATCGTTAGCGAAATCGTATGTGAGCTTGATATTCCTGTCCAGCTTGGCGGTGGCATCCGCAGCATGGAGCAATTAGAAGCGGTTTTGGCGTTAGGTGTGGATCGCGCCATTTTAGGCACGGTTGCGCTCAAACAACCGAGTTTGGTGAAGCAGGCGTGTGCCGAACACGGTGTGCGCGTCGCTGTCGGCATCGACGCGAAAGATGGAAGGGTCGCCACGGACGGATGGTTAGAGGTCTCTCAAAAATCTGCTGTCGAATTTGCCGTGGAGATATCGGAGGTCCAAACGCTTATCTACACTGACATCAAAAGCGATGGCATGCTCAAGGGTCCCAATGTTGACGCAACTGCCGATGTTGTTGATGCCGTATCTGCGGATGTGATTGCTTCGGGTGGGGTCACGTCGCTTGCTGACGTAGCCGCTTTGAAGCAGATCGGTGCCAGCGGCGCGATAATAGGGCGTGCTTTGTATACCGGTGACCTCGCGCTGCGTGACGCAATTGCTACCGCACATATTTTTTAATTATACCTTGCGGTTCGGTGAAGTCAACGGGTGAATAACGTTCTTTGACGTATATCTGAAGAAATCCGAAGAAATACCCAAGCAAAAACACCCCTCCGCTACGCTTACGGGCTCAGGTTTTGGATCAGAGATCACCTACGCCAGTCACAACACCGAACCCGATTCGCACATCCATCTTTTTTACTTCAAATCGGGTGCCGATCTCCATCACCAGCGGTAAGTCGAGTGTAACGGAGACGTGGGCATAAGCCCCCGGTGTAATAAGGGAGAGACTTGGCGGGAGTTTTAGATGCGCTGGTATGTCAGTCCCCCATAGATAGATGTCAGGTCTGTCGTTTTCGATCAGGGGGATATGTGTGCCGCTCTCTTCGTGTGTCAGCAGATAGATGAGTGCCGTAAATTCGGAATGTGATTTGACTGTCTTCGGTGTACAAAGTACCTGTCCAAGAGACAACCAGTCGGGTTCAGATTCGACGCACACTTCATCCTCCTTTATACTGAGAACCCGCGTCTTAATTCTGTCCCCTTTGCCCACGATATCTACGGCTTGTCCGACAGCGAGTTGTCCCTGCACAATATCGCCGCGGACGGATACACTCTCCTTCGTTTCCTCAGTGATTTCATGAATAGGCATAATAAGCGGTAAGCGTGCCGTGTCCACGGGGGCAGGCATTGCCCGATTCATTGCGAAGATAAGGTCAACGATCGGTTGCCACTGTGTGGAGGTGATACTGTCTCCCCTGTAGTCTAATGCCTTGCGCACGTCGCCAACGATTATTGGAGCGGTTTCTTCATCCCATCCACACTCGTTCAGCAGTTCTTCCATTTCCTGTTGGCAAATGTCTATGAGTTCATCGTCCTTTGGAGTACCACCTGTGTTAAGAAAGGATAACACTGTCGGGAATTGCATCTGGCTGGCAAGGCGGAGATGTGCCTCGGAGTCGGGTGTTATCCCTTCGACTGCATTTACTATCCAAATTGCCCCTTGGATTGCTGGAGACCCACTGACGAGCATTTTGACAGCATCGATGTGTGTCTCGCAATCGATTTGTCTGTAAAGTTTACCGCTGGTTTCATACGCTATTGCACGGTAGGTGATGCCGACCCCTTCTCGGATTGGGTGGCTGATTGGGGTTTGGATTTCAAAGTCGCTATCTCCGTTCGTGTGGATCGCACCGATTCTCGCGACGACCTTTGCTATCGCCGCCGTCAATGTTGTTTTGCCGTGTCCGGGTGCGCCGAGCGTGCAAATAGGTAACCTGCGATGCGTGTGTTCTTTTTGCTGTGTCATCTCTTTTCTCCTGATCGGCATAATTTTTTACTACAATTTCCACTTCATTGTAGCACAGAATCATGAATTGGGCAATAAAGGAAAAACTTGCCAAACGGTCTAATGCGTGCTAAACTATACTAAACTAAAGTTTAGAAATAGAAAAATGTCAAGCCAAAAAATCTATCATCGCAACGAACTTGCATCCCTTCTTCAGCAAGCGAGAGCAGGCGGAGACGTTGTTGTCACCACCAACGGTTGTTTTGATGTACTACACTTGGGCCATCTCCGTTATCTTCAGGCGGCGCGTCAGCTTGGGGATCTGCTCGTGGTGGCGGTTAACAGTGATGGTTCAGTCCGGGAACTCAAGGGTGAAAATCGTCCACTCGTTCCTGAAGATGAGCGCGCAGAGATGCTCGCTGGGTTGGAATGCGTCGATTACGTCGTTATCTTTCCAGAACTAACGCCAATTTCTTTGCTTGCCGATCTCAAACCGAATATCCACGTTAAAGGTGGCGACTATCAACTGGAACAACTCATTGAAAGGGATATCGTTGAGGCAAACGGTGGTGAGGTTATCGTCGGTTTGAACGTCCCGGGTAAGTCCACAACCAATCTCATCCAAGTGATATGTGAACGGTATAAAGATGCTGATGCCGCAGACACACCGTAAGGCAGTTTTAGATTTTTAACTTATTGCTTCTGGCCCGCTGTGTCCATTTGCTTCGCAGTGAGAATGCGGGTTTCTGGTTAAGAATGGAATGTTAAACCAAAACTGTAGCCTGCAACAACGGCGCAGGCGGATCTACGGAGGGGATCGTTGTTCATCCAATGCACCTCACCGAACCGCAAGGAAAATTTAAAAAATGCAGATAAACGATTCATTGCATCCCGCCGATCTGAAGCCTCAGATTCAGAGGCTTTTTGAATGTTCAGGTCAAAAAATTTTAGCAATAGAAGACACATGGCCCCCCGAAAAAGGGACACCTGTTTTTACGGTCGCTGGCACCTACACGACACGCGGCTGGACTGAGTGGACGCAAGGGTTCCAATTCGGCTCCGCTATTCTCCAATTTGATGCCACTGGCGATGAGCAGTTCCTTGAGATCGGTAGACGGAATACGATTGAAAAGATGGCACCCCATGTGACCCACATTGGTGTCCATGATCACGGTTTCAATAATGTCTCTACTTACGGCAACCTCCGACGTTTGATGCGGGAGGGTGTGATTCCCTTGAACGATGGCGAGATGGATTTCTATGAACTCGCACTGAAAGCCTCCGCTGCCGTGCAAGCGAGTCGCTGGACCCGTATTAAAGATGGCACGGGATATATCGCCTCTTTCAATGGACCGCATTCGCTTTTCTCAGACACTATTCGTTCTCTACGGGTTTTGGGACTTGGACATACCCTTGGCGCAGTGCTTATGGATGAGGGCGATGTCGCTGTTAGTCTACTGGAACGCTTGCTCCAGCATTCGCAGACGACGGCAACCTATAACGTCTACTATGGCGAAGGTCGTGATGCATTCGACCTGCGTGGACGGGTGGTACATGAATCTATCTTCAATACGAACGATGGGAACTACCGCTGTCCGAGTACGCAGCAGGGGTATTCACCGTTTACGACGTGGACGCGCGGACTCGCATGGATTATTACGGGTTACGCCGAGCAACTTGAATTTTTTGACACGCTACCAGCAGATATGCTTGAACCTTACGGTGGATATGAACTGGCAACGGCACACATGCGCAAAGCGGCAGAAGCCACCGCTGATTTCTATATTGAAAACACGGCACAGGACGGAATCCCATATTGGGATACAGGCGCGCCCGGTTTAGCCGAATATATCAACGATTATTTGGCAGTCCCCGCGGATCCGTTCAACGATCTTGAACCGGTAGATAGTTCCGCCGCCGCGATTGCGGCGCAAGGATTGATTCGGCTGGGCAACTATCTCAGAAAACACGGTGAACCAGATGCAGGAGATTCCTATTACCAAGCGGGCTTAACAGTCGCGAAGACGCTCTTCGCTGAACCCTATCTCTCTGAATCCGATACGCATCAAGGGCTGCTGTTGCATTCGATATATCACCGTCCGAATGGGTGGGATTATGTGCCGGAAGGCAGGAAGATTCCGTGTGGAGAGGCTTCGATGTGGGGCGATTATCACGCCCGCGAACTCGCAGTCCTGTTATGGCGGGAGATTGTTGGAAAACTGTATCTGACGTTTTTTTAATCTTTCAGACCGCATTGCAAGCGCGCCTACAATGTAATCCAAGTTGCTACCCAAGATGTCCTATACATTTGAACATAAGTTTTTCACCCAAAAAGCTGATGTTCATACCCCGTAGGGGTGATATGTCTATAGAAAATCGTATCGTCAAGGCACCGCACTCCAGCGGAGTGCTATGTTTATAAAAAGGTGGCAACTTGCGTTACAATGTAAACCGGATTAGGAGAAATAACAATGAACGAAGCCAAAGAAACGCATCAGCATCCGAACGTCGAAATTGTTGTTAAAAATTTCGGTCCCATTGCGGAGGCGAACATTGATTTGCGTCCGCTGACGGTATTTGTTGGTCCGAGCAACACGGGAAAAACCTATTTTGCCACGCTGGTGTATGCGCTGCATGGTATCCTTGAGGGGTTCCCGCGATATCCTTTGTTGAACCACGCTATATTATCCTTACCGAAAGCCACATTTGAGTCAGACTCTTTCGATGATGTAATTGAGGTAATAGATGAAATAAATAAATTTTATCAATTGGTTGAAAAAATAAAAATAATTGACAAGCAGGTCAAGTTGTCAGAACTTCCTCAGGACATCCGTGAGGAAATAAAATCTGGGCTCAAGAATCTAAAGGTTTTTGAGGAAGAACTTAAACGCTGTTTTAATCTTAATTCGATTTCCAAATTACCTCGGTTGGACAATGGACGGCACCATAGAATGGATGTTTCTTTATCGGTTAGTGAAGCAAGTCAAGAGCTCTGGGCAGTTGAGATGAAAGGTTCTGGTGATAGCATCGTAATAAATGATCGAGTTAACGAGAACATGGTGGTTAATCCCGTTGAATTAATCAGACCACATGTTTCTTATGCCGTATCTATTTTGGAAGGTTCGCGTCCCTCTATCAGGCATTTGCGAAGGTATTATCTGCCATCTTCTCGAAGCGGCATAATGCAAAATCACAAAATAATCGCGAGTTCATCTGTAGCACATATTAGTTACCCATTCATGGAAGATTCCTCAGATATTGCGACGTTATCAGGAGGGCTTGCAGACTTCCTACGGCTGCTGATACTCTACGAAGAACCTGATACACCTAATGATAAATTGTTTGCAATTGCCAAATCATTAGAGACTGATGTACTCGCCGGTGACATAATCGCAAAATCTTCTCCAAGTGGGCACTCAGAGTTTCTCTACCGTCCACAGGGAATGGAGGAAGATATTCTTGTGAGTCAAGCCTCTTCAATGGTATCGGAACTCGCTCCGTTGGTGTTGTTTCTTCGTAGTGACCTTAAGCCCGGTGATACGCTCATCATTGAGGAACCGGAAGCGCACCTGCATCCTGGAGCGCAGGCGGACATGGCAGTTATCCTCGCTCGTTTGGTTCGGGCAGGGGTAAGAGTAATTATAACAACGCATAGTGATTGGCTGCTTCAGGAAATAAGCAACCTAACGCTTGAGGGACTGCTGGCTAAAGAAACTAATGAACCTGTGAGTTGGCTGCTGCCAGAAGAAGTTGGTGTTTGGCATTTCCAAAAGGACAAACCTGTGAAGGAAATGCCTTTTAAACCCGGAGAAGGCATCTCTCCAGAAGATTATGAGGAGGTTGCGGAAGGGCTTTACAATCGATCGGTGAATCTCCAACAGAAATTAGAGAAACAGGAAGGTAACAGCGGACGTGAATCTGCATGAAGCTCTTAAGGAGATTCGCCAGTGGGTAGGAAACAGAAAGGCGACATCCCCTATACCAAAGAAGGGTGTCGCGTCTCTATGGCTAATCTACAATCTAAACCAGCAAATCGCGTTGTATTGGATGTAGATCTTGCATTTCCAACAGACCAAGCGGATACAAATCAATGTGACCTGATCCTTTTCCACATTGACGATGTCCAGAACGGTCTCGTCGCAGTTCCAATGGAACTTAAGCGAGGCGATGTTGATGCATCAGAAGCGGTTGCACAGTTGCAAGACGGAGCGCGTATTGTTGACAGGTGCACTCCAAATGACGTTGAGATGAACCTTGTTCTTGTCCTGGTCCATGGAGGTAGCATACACAGAAGTCAGAGAAACCGACTTAGAACTGCCAGAATCAGATTCCGAGGTGCAGAATTTCCGATTAATACTGCGCGATGCGGTCACCAAGGAAACTTAGCACAGGCTTTGGCAAAGTCAACGAAACGTTAACTTTGCACATCCCTCGATTTGTAAGTTCGGTCAATGCCTATTGCTAAGTATATCCGTTTCTTTCGGTTATCCCTCAACCCGTTCAACCTGTCCTGTTTCCAAGGAACGATTCGCAGCAAGTGTGACGGCAAGGGATTTGACGGCATCGGCGTAGGGTGAAATAACCAATTCCTGATCGTTTGCTTCGACCGCATTGATGAACTGCTCAACCTGTCGGAAGTAACCCGCTTCCGTGCCGGTGTAGTCGATCGCCTCACCGCTGATTTGTCCGCGTAATCCGAGATCGAGCGTAAGTTTGAGGTAGATGTCATCGCCGACCAATTCCGTTGCGAAATGGTCGTGCGCTCGTGCGACACAGGTACTGGTGATATTCCCTACTGCTCCGCTTTCAAACTGCATATTGCAGACAGTGCACTCCTCAAAGTCAGTTATACCGTCGGACACCCCCTTGATACCGGACGCATGAACGCTTGCGACATCACCGAGGAAGTAGCGGATGAGGTCAAAGACGTGGGTTGTCTGCTCGACCATCTGTCCACGGGATACCTCGTATTTTCCCCACCACGGGTGGTTAGCACCCATCCTCGTGAGAAACCGTCCAATCCCCATTGTAAGTTTCCGATCTCCGACTAACGCTTTCGCTTTCGCTGTGATGTCGCTGTAGCGCGCCATATAGCCGACTTGGTTGATAACGTCGGCAGTGGCAATCGCATCGCGGGCGTGTTGAGCGGTGTCCAAATCCTGTGCGACTGGTTTTGCGACGAAGACCGCGGCCCCAGACACCGCTGCGTCAGCAACCTGTGTCGTATGTGCTCCGGGTGGTATGCAGGTGAATACGACATCAGGTTTCTCTTTCTGTAGCATCTCGTTGTGGTCAGTGTATGCTGTCGCACTCTCTTCGGCGGCGATAGAGGCGACGCGTTCGGCATTTATATCACAGACCGCTGCAATGGGACGTTCGAGTTGTTTGAGGCTTTGGCGATAACTTCTGGTGATGCCACCGACACCGATAAAGGTAATTTTCATATCAATTTTCCAATCTTTTTTCTAAAAGGCGAGGGTCGGAAATTTCGCTCTACACTTCTGGTTAATCATCAGCTGGGACCGCAACACCCAACAGTTCTTCCTCTGAAACGGTTCGGAAGCGTTCCTCTGGATTTCTCAGGAAGAGACCTCGTAAGTCGGTTGTGATGGCATAAAGCGCAGGCATCACAAATAGCGTCATTGTGGTTGCGAAGGCGAGCCCGAAGATGATAGTATACGCCATCGGCATCCAGATCGGTGATTTACCACCAAGACCGACAGCCATCGGAATGAGTCCGATAATTGTTGTCAGTGAGGTAAGAACAATGGGACGTAATCGGACACTGCCACCTTTTAGGATTGCATACCACTTATTGTAACCGCGTTCTCGATATTTGTTAATGAAGTCGATAAGGACAATCGAATCGTTCACGACAATTCCAGAGAGTGCAACGATACCGAACATCGCAACAATACTCAGTGTCGCATTGGAGAGGAGGAGTCCAACCATCGCACCTATCATCCCAAAAGGAACAGCAAACATGATAATAATCGGTTGTATAAACGATTTGAATTGAGCACCTAATACCACATAGATTAACAACAGCCCGACAATAAACAATTTCCACAATTCGGAGAAGGAATCCAGAATTTCATCGAAAAGCCCTCGAAAGTCAAGCTTGTATCCCGGATACAGCGATTCCACGTCATCAAAAGCACTGATGAGCGCCTGATTTACTTTGAACGCTGTGGTTTTCTCAGTATCTACCGATGCATAAACCGTAATTGCCCGTTCACCGTCGAATCGACGGATATCGGAATATCCTTTATCTTCTGCGATATTGGCGACATCCTTGAGCGGGACAATTGCACCCGTGGGTGTTGCAATTAAGAGGTTATTAAGTTCTACAAGGTTCGTGAGGGTGTCTTCTTTATATTTGACAACGACATCAATCGCTTCGTCTCCTTCACGATAGGTTGTTGCTTTAGCACCTTCAATAGCGGTACGCACTGTTTGTGCGATTTGGAATGTAGTTAACCCGAATTGATGTGCCTTCTCCGGTTTCAGATAGATACGGACTTCGGATTTACCAATCCGAAAGTCATCCCGAATATCGTAAACACCATCCATCTGCATAAGTGATGTCTTAAGGACATCGGTGAGTTCCGTAAGTTGGTCAAATCGCGGTCCCTTTACCTTGACTTCAACATCCGACCCTGAGGGTGGACCGCCTTCCTGTGTGATGAAATTCAGCTGCTCGATTCCGCTAATTGTTGCTGTTTTTGTACGCAGTTCTGCGATGATTTCATCTACACCTCGAGTGCGTTCCTGTTTTGGTGTGAGTTCAATGATAACTTCCCCAAAATTTGATCCATAGGTAACGCCTTCCATCAATCCTGAAGTCGGAGTATGTATACCGATGTTGCTAACGATTGCGGCGATTTCAGATGATGGAAGTGTTTTGGCGGCTTCTTCGACCTGCGCCATAACTGCTGTTGTTTCTTGTAGTCCATAGGAAGGCGGCATTTCGGCTTTGACATAAAATTGAGGAAAGTCCTCCCCAGGAAAGAGCTCCTTGTCAAGCACCAAAAACGCACTGACACATGCAATCAAACCCATGAAAAGAACAAATCCGACGAAGACGTACCGCCGCCGAATCGTTACCTTCAGGATTCTAACATACCGGTTCCGGATTAAGTCAAAAACCGTGCTGAACCACACCAAAAAACCAACGATGCGTACACTCGCGGTGAAAGCCCCCTGAGATCGAGTCCGAATTCGATCAAGCCTACTGTGCCCCGTTTGGCTCCTCGGTTTCCCCCACTCGGCGACGTGTGCTGGTAAAATGACGAATACCTCAAAGAGAGAAGCCAACAAGACGAGAATCGCCATGACTGGCACGACCCGCATGAACTGTCCGGAAACGCCAGACATAAACATCAGGGGACCAAATGCGCAGATTGTCGTTAAGCTGGCAGCTACGACGGGCCAGCCGACTTCTTGTGCGCCACGAATGGCGGCAACTTTCGGGGGTTCACCTCTCTCAATGTGTCGATAAATATTTTCTATCACGACGATAGCATCGTCTACAACAATTCCAACGACTAAGATGAGTCCGAACAGAGAAACACCACTGAGTGTGTAACCTGTCATAGACATGAACCAGAAGGTTGCCATGAACGCAACTGGTATTCCGAGTGCCGCGAATATCGCGTTCCGCCATCCAATAAAGAGGAGAAGCATCAACACAACAAGGATCAAACCAAAAAATGCATTTGTTTCAAGAATCCCCAACCGTTCTTTGAGTATAACCGAATAGTCGTTAACTGGCGTTAATTCGGCACCTTCAGGGAGATCTCCTTGCCGTTTTTCAACCAATTCTCGAAGTTCGGCAACTAATGTGATTGTGTTGCCCTCAGTCTTCTTTTGCACGCTTAGGCTAATAGAAGGTTTCCCACTGATCCGTGATAGCGTTCGTGCTTTCTCATAGGTGTCCGAAACCGTTGCGACATCTTTCAGACGGAGTGGCGTGCCTGTCGGTTGAACAGCGATGATGGTTTCACCGATCGTGTCTGGATTCGCAAATTCGCCCATTGTCCGCACCATAAACTCCGTGCTCCCAAGTTCCATCGTGCCAGCCGGGAGATTCAAATTACTGGCACCGAGTGCGGTGATGATAGATGCAATCGGAATCTGATACGCCTTCAACCGATCCGGGTTCACCTCAATCCAAATTTCCCTCTCACGGAGACCTGCTATTCGGACGGACGCAATGTTTTTGATGTCTAAGATTTCGTCCTTGAGATTTTCGGCAATATCCCGCATCTGCGCTTCCGAAATGGTGCCGCCCACAACAATCGTCAACATAGGAAAGCCAGAGGAGACATCCAATTCTTCAACCTTCGGATCGTCCAAAATTTCTGCTGGCAATTCATTTACCTGTTCTACAGCAGTGCGGAGGTTCTCAAGTTCCTTGTCGAAATCACGGTTGCTCATCTCTTCAAAATCAACGGAGACAATCGAGCGTCCCTCTGAAGAATTAGAGAGCAGTAGATTGATTTTATTGACGTTTTCTTCAATTGCGTCTTCAATAGGGGCGGATACGAGCTTTTCAACTTCTTCCGGAGAAGCACCCGGATACAGGGTCGTCACAGTCGCGCTCTGTAGGGCAATTTCTGGTGTGAGTTCTCGTGGTAGGTTTATCCATGCGTACAACCCGAAAGCAATAATTACAATCATTAGCATATTCGCTAAGACCGGGTTGTTCACGGACATTTTGGGAATGGACATGGTGGTAACATTTCTCCTTAGCTCTTAATCTTTTGTCACCTAAGTGGCTTTAAGCGTTTGTCTTTTGATGCTATTCGATTTGCTCAAGAAGTATTATGGGGGCAGTGCTTGCACCACCCCATTTTAAATCTACTGGCGTGCTGGACGGATTTGCTTTTCTTTCTATAGGCAAACACATTCCACCGAAGATTATTGACTCGCTTTGAGGGTTCCCCATGTTGTCGTCAGTTTCCCGTTTGGCGCAACTTCCAAGGGTTCAATCCCTTCGCCTTCAATGGAGAGTGTATCGACAAGAAAGGTAACAGTTTGACCGCCCCAACTGTTCATGAAGCCGACACCGACGCGTTCTACATCAAACTTGTGGTTCCACGTTTTGTCCCCAGAGAGTTTCCATTCATCCTTCTCGTTCTCTCGATAATAGCCGGAGAAGACATCGCCCTCTTTGACGATCTTGAGGTGAAGCGGGACATCGAAGCCTGTTTGAAAGTGTCCTTTGTCTTGCCAACCTCCTTGGACCATGCTGCCAATGAGGGTTTTTTGTGGCTGATTGGCTTCGCCACCAAATAGCAGACAAGCGTAGTTCAGGTCTTCGTCGCTGTAAAGGAAAATACCGATCCATGAGTCTGCGGGTTTATCCGGTTCGGTGGAAAAAATCCCACTCACTATTATGTTTTTCGCGGCACTTTTCGGGATTTCCCGTTCAAGCATCGGTTTATCAGGAGTGGTATGCCCCCATCCACCCTTTGGATTGGTCATCTGTAGAAAACCGTCTTTGACTTCAAACGTTGTAACTTTGTCGCGATGGTCGCGGAATTCCCACCCTTCAACGAGTTCGTCGCCGTCAAAGGGGTCCGTCCATACACCGGCGGAGCCTACTCCGACGATGCTGCACAACAAGATTCCGCATACGAGAATCATAAATGTTTTCATAGTTCATCCTCCTTTAAGTCTACATTATAGCATGCTGTGAGCCAGCATCGCAAGGAAAATTTTGGCAGAAACTGGATTTATAATCTGTTTTCGCATTTTTGTTTCCTGCACTCATTGTATCTCGGAAAAGTGCCTTGATAATCAAACTTTGGTGGGTTGTATTCAGTCTCATAATTGCAACACGCTGCACGCGGCTATCACAAAGAAAAAAATCTGGAAACATTCGCTAAATTTCTAATTGGACATTCAACCAAAATTGTGATACACTAAGTACAAGAATAATCAGAAATTGCCATGCAGAAGGAATAGACTATGGACCAGAAAGAACAACTCATTGCTGACCTCTCTACACGCCTTGGGTCTAAGAATGTCTTAACGGATGCAACCGCACTTTCGGTATACGAATGCGATGCGGCTCCGTCTTTTAAGGCGATGCCGGACGTTGTTGTCTTTGCGGATACGGCACAGCAGGTATCGGATATCGTAAAGTTGGCGAATAAATATGACACTCCGTTTATCGCTCGTGGCGGCGGCACCGGCTTGAGTGGTGGTATGCTCTCTGTCCAAGGCGGGATTATCATTGCCCTCAACCGGATGGACCGCATCTTAGAGGTGGATCTTGAGAACGAACGAGCGGTGATTGAACCCGGTGTGGTTAATCTCTTGTTGACACAGGCGGTGCAGAACCGAGGCTATCACTACGCGCCGGATCCATCAAGTCAGAAGGCATGCACGATAGGCGGGAATATCGCCGAAAATTCCGGTGGACCCCATACCTTGAAATATGGCGTTACATCCGACCATGTGCTTGGGTTGGAAGTTGTTTTGCCGGATGGTGAAATTATTGAATTGGGGGGTGCTGTTGAGGAAACGCTCGGCTACGACCTCCGCGGTGTGATGGTCGGCTCCGAAGGCACATTTGGAATCGTAACGAAAGCAATCGTCCGACTTACCCGGAATCCGCAGGCGTACCAAACCGCGCTCGCTGTCTTTGAGACAATGGACGATGCTTCTAATGCTGTTTCAACGATTATCGGTGAAGGTATTATTCCGGCTGCCCTTGAAATGATGGACACTCTCGTCATTCGTGCTTTAGAAGAAGCCTTCCAGTTCGGTTTCCCCCTTGATGCCGAAGCGATTCTGATTGTGGAACTTGATGGTATTGAGGCAGGAATGAAGAACCAGACCGATCAGATCTTGGAGATATTCACACAGCACAACGCACGGAAGGTGGATTACGCCAAAGATGAGACGGAGCGGCAGCAACTTTGGAAGGCGCGAAAAAGCGCGTTTGGTTCATTCGGGCGACTTGCTCCGAACTACATTACTCAGGACGGTGTCGTGCCACGGACGACGCTGCCGAAGGTGCTGCGGCGGATCTCTGAGATCTCTGAGAAGTATCAGATTCCCATCGCGAATGTGTTCCACGCAGGTGACGGCAACATTCATCCTATTGTCCTCTTTAATGAGCGAGACGCTGACCAGTGTGAACGCGTGGAGCATGTCAATATGGAAATTCTGTCTGTGTGCGCTGAGGTCGGGGGCACAATCACAGGGGAGCACGGCATCGGTGTTGAGAAGATGGATTATATGCCCCTCATCTTCAGTCCTGCCGATTTGCAAGTAATGGCGACTGTCAAAGAAGTTTTTGACCCTACGGGTCTCTGCAACCCCGGAAAAATTTTCCCAACAGCCGAATCTTATGCGAAATTGGGTTTGCAACCCGATCCAGTGAGGAACTTCTAAATGAAAACCTATTCCAAAGATGATGTTATCAGTACTATCCGAGATATGCTTCAAAACATTACGGAAGTCGAATCTATTGAACATCTGGGAGGTAATGAATTTGCGGTCCGCATTATTATTACTGAAGCAGATAAGATACCTGTTATCCCTACCCGAAGTTACGAGCGGTTCATTGACACTTTTGCTTCCGCTTTAGGACATAAATTTGATTCTGAGGGGAGCATGTCAAGCACTGGTGACAAGATGGAATACCTTGATAGTAGGGCAGGGGAGTACTGGATGAGACAGATTCACTTCAGTCTTGACCAGATTAATGTAGCGGGATAGGTGAGTGATAGAGACAAGGGTCATAGTTGCTTTACTTGCAGCCGGGGTACCTGTATTACTTGGTATCGTGGGCGGTATCATCTGGATTGTCCGAGAATTTGGTAAAGTGAACGCGCGGCTATCTTTGCTTGAACGGAGCGTGAAACATTTGGAAGATTTTTCCATTTACCAAACCCCCGTTAAAACAGATCAAACAGAAAAAATAGAAGGGTTTGAGATAAGAATCCTCACTAAGAATCCTGATGCATAAACCTTCAAGACATATCTAACAGTGGACAATACCGCTTACTCAGAGTTTCTGGGCACCCTTTTAAAGTATTTCCACAGAGAATCATTTTACAATAATGACCGAGAAAGAGAAGTGTATGGAAAATTCACGTGCACTGCACGATGAACTTAAAGGTATTGTCGGCGAATCCGGCATCCTTCCGGAGGAACAGGTCGCAGCCTACACTTTTGATGGATACGTGCCGAAGGCAGTCGTTTTACCGACATCTGTCCAAGAGATGCAAGAGGTCCTCCAATTTTCGGTAAAACAAGGTGTGTCGGTTATGCCTGCGGGTGCAGGTACGAAACTTGGTATTGGAAATCTGCCACAGAAAGTAGATGTGGTACTGGCGACAACGTCCCTGAATAGTATTGTTGAGTATGAACCGGCGGATTTAACTGTAACCGTGGAAGCGGGTATCCGCTTGAGGGACCTCCAGACTGAATTGGCGGAGCATCGTCAGTATCTGGTGTTGAATCCACCGTATGCAGACCGATGTACCATCGGTGGGATTGTAGCAACAAACGCGAGTGGCTCTTTCCGTTTACGGCATGGGACCGCCCGAAATCAGGTCTTGGGATTGCGGGTTGTTCGGGCAGACGGCACCGTTGTCAAAAGTGGTGGCAAAGTGGTGAAAAATGTCGCTGGCTACGATCTTAACAAACTCTATATTGGTGCGTTTGGGACACTCGGTATCATTACCGAGGTAACCCTCAAGTTGTCACCCATACCCGTACGGCAAGCGATACTTACAGCAGACTTTCAGAACGTTCAAGACGCAGCTAACACGGGTTTAGGTATTGTCAGTTCACAAACACTGCCGATGTTTGTAAATCTATTCATCAATGCAGAAAGCACCCAATTAAGAGCGGACAAATCCCCAACTCAGCCGGAATTAACCAGACACCCTCGTGAAACGAAGTGGAACGATGCCCAGGTGCCCATAGTTAAAAAAGTGGTGGTTGGGTTCGGTGGGGATCCCGAAACTGTGGCGTGGCAATTGACGCAGTGCCAAGGAATTATGGAACAAAACGGTGCGATAGGTGTCACAATTATAGAAAACGAATCGTTACAGCACCTTCAGGAGGCTGTTCAGGAATTCTCAGCAAATAACAAAAATACCGAAATAGTGGTTGCCAAATTGAACCTGAAGCGCACCGATCTCGCAGAATTTACTGCGCAAATTGTGGAGGCGAATTGGGCTCGTGATGCCCAGATGATGGCGTTGCTCGGAAGTGGTGTGTTGTATGTCACTATTCCTGTGGCATCCGACACGGATTACCAATCGCTTGCGAATGCGCTAGCGCAACTGCGTCAAACTGCAATGTCGAGGCAGGGAAATCTCATCATAGAAGTTGCACCACCTGAACTCAAACGACACATTGACGTTTGGGGTTCCGTCGAAGGAACACTCAATTTAATGAAACAGCTTAAAGCGAAATTCGATCCGACTGGTTTGTTGAATCCGGGTCGGTTTGTTTCGAGTATTTAGTTTTTGTTTGCTTCAGTAGGATAGCACCACATGCTTTTCTGCTTTTTATCGGAGGATTCACGACTGCTCACCCCGAAGACATCGGGCACGTAATAGGTTGCCCGTTTATCAAGATGTAGGGTGCTTTGGCAAACCTACATTCCACAAAGGGGGCATAATATGCAGGAAAAAAGATGGAGGATTCTGTGGATTGATAACCAGATATCTGATGTAGAGCAATCTGGCGCGCAACTTAAGGGGCGAGGTCATGAGGAGCAGACCAATATAACATCCAACCCCTACATCCGCTTTCTGGAATATCAAGGATACGACATTTCTTTAACAAACACTATTACTGAAGGTATTACGTTACTCCAAGATGAAGAATATCATGCTGTCCTATTGAATTATGACGGAGCGACGCGAGAGGAGAATCTGCTTTCGTATATTCGGAGTGTGGATGCGCATATTCCTATTATTCTCCTAACACACGAGGGTGGACAGGAAGTGCTGCAGCAAGCAAGCCTTTACGATGTTGACAGTGTTTTCATACGGACAGCAAATGATCAGGACGAAACTTCGTCTCGACAGTTGGAGACATCGCTTGCTTTTATACTTGAAAAACAGACGAGACGGGAAGCATATACACCACAGGCTTACGCTCAGAACTTTAACAAGGCACAAATATCAGGTGGTGCTACGCAGGGACACAGTTCCGCTGACGATTGGCAGACATGGATTGATACTTATGTTCGCCTCGTTGAATGGGATTTGCGACTTGATACCCTTCATAACGTCGATGAACTTAAATCCATCCATGAAATAGAGAAACGAGAGGCAAATGCTGCGTTCGCTGACTATATTCAAGCCAACTATCACAATTGGTTTGCGAGTGAAGCGTCACCTACTTTATCTGTGGATGTCGTTTACAAATATGTCATTCCTGAAGTTCAGGCAGGGAAGCAGGTCCTATTTGTTGTTATGGATTGTATGCGGTTGGACCACTGGTTGAAAATTGAACCCTTGCTGTATCCGCTGTTTCATATAACCACAGATTACTATTATTCCATTCTGCCAACAGCCACCCGTTATGCACGAAACGCTATTTTTAGCGGGTTGTTTCCGCTTGAATTTGCTGAAAGGCACCCGGACCTATACGCAGAACCCGATAAAGCGCACACGAGTATCAATCGCTATGAGAAGGATCTCATGCGCTTACAACTTGAGCGGCACGGCATACTTCTCAAGCCGCCTCTCCATTACTTCAAAATTTTTGATACACGCGGCGAAATTCAATATTTACACTGGCTAAACGTTACGGACAGGATTAGTTTGACGGCACTTGTTGTCGATTTCCTTGATATGATGACCCATACGCGGCATGAGATGGATTTACTACAGCAACTCGTTCCAGATGAAGCAGCATTTCGGACGCTCGCCCAGGCGTGGTTTCAGCATTCGCATCTTTATAGAATATTCAGGATTGCGGCTGAACGCGGTATGACGGTCGTCTTAACGTCTGACCACGGTTCGCTCCTTTGCCAAAATGCAGCGAAAGTTTCAAGTCAAGCGGAACTCACGACTGGGCTTCGGTTTAAAGAAGGAAAAAACATCTCGTGTTCACCTGAAGCCGGGTGGGTCATAAAGGAACCAGGCGCGTATCGCTTACCGGGTGAAGAAGCACGAAGAAGTTATGTTCTCGCAAAAGAGGACTACTACTTTGTTTATGAAAGACAATTCGATGTCTATAAAGAGATATTTCAGGGCAGTTTCCAACACGGTGGTGTTTCACTTGAGGAGATGATTCTGCCTTGCGTTGTGCTTGAACCGAGGTAATTGAGGAGAATTAACCCATGGCAGAGAGAACGATCTTAAAACCGTACATACCTTTAACCCAGTCGCGATTCACCAAACACCCTCGTGAAACGAAATTAGGTTTCCTTAAATGGCATAATTTGTCTTGGCTTTACATTTGGAACGATGCCCAGGATCCCATAGTTAAAAATCTATTCTGTGGGCTGTTAGTGCTTATCACAATGATTGCTCCTGCTTATGTACAGGCGCAGTTCACGGATTTCGGATTTGGTGAAAAACTACCTGTTGAAAAACTCTCGGCAAAGGGGTACCTCTCGATTGACAAGGTGCAACCTGGTAGCCAATTCCAAATTGCAGTTGTCGTTGAGATTGCCGAAGGGTGGCACGTCAACGCCAATCCAGCGAATCAAGGATTAATCGCGACCGAGGTCATTTTACCCGATACGCCGCATCTTACTTTCGGTGAAGTCGTATATCCCAAGGGTGAAGTATTGGCACTCGGTTCAATTGGAGAAGCTCCAGTCTATCACGATACCATTACTATCGGGGTCCAAGCCGATTTAGGTCAAACTGCTCCGCTCGACCCTATGATGCTGGATTTGGAACTGAGATATCAGGCGTGTAACGATGAGCAGTGTCTATTACCCGAAGTTCTTGCTTTTGCGGTCCCTATTGAAATTGTTGGTATTGAGGACACCATTCAGCGGATTAATGAAGCGGTTTTCGCCAATGTCCAATTCGGTGCACCGCCGAGTAGCGGCGCCGACGAAGGTAGCCTCGCGCGGGCGCTCTCCGGTGGGCAAGTTTGGCTCGCATTCCTACTTGTGTTTGCAGGGGGCATCTTGACGAGTTTGACTCCGTGTGTTTACCCACTCATACCGATCACCGTTTCTGTCTTCGGTGCCAATGAGTCTGCTGGTTTTCTCAAGTCTTTCCTACTTTCTGTTGTGTATGTGCTCGGGATCGTTATGACCTATTCGATTTTAGGCGTGGCGGTTGCCTCGACCGGGGCGGTCTTCGGTCAGATAATGGCAAACCCGTGGGTCGTCGGTTTCATCAGTCTAATTCTTGTGACCTTGGGACTGTCTATGTTCGGTGTTTTTGAGATTCGGTTGCCGTATGCGGTGCAGAACCGTCTGAACACCGTTGGCGGTACCGGATTCGCAGGTGCCTTCGCTATGGGGACAGTCGCAGGGGTGATCGCCGCACCTTGCACGGGACCTGCATTGGCAGTCGTGCTAACTTATATCGCGACGACGGGAAGTCTCTTCCTCGGATTCTGGCTCATGTTCACTTACGCCCTCGGAATGGGACTCCTCTTTATCGGCATTGGCACGTTCTCTGGGTTGCTCTCCGCGCTACCACGTTCAGGTGGATGGATGTATGTTTTGGAAAACGTCTTCGGCATTGCCATTATTACGATGGCACTCTACTTTCTTAAAGATGTGTTTCCACCGTTGCAGGATTTCCTACAGAACTCGCTGCCGTTTTTTGCGATTGCGGGGGGTTTAGTGCTCATTGGGGTGTGGCTCGGTAAGTTGACACAACGTTTCAGCGGCATCTCTCCACGGATGCGATTCCAAAAGGCGTGCGGACTTTTGCTGGCAGTACTGGGTGCCTATATGTTTGTTGGAGGTATCCAACAGCCTGCCGGACCCCACTTGGATTGGATTTACGACGAGGTCGAAGGATTTGAAATTGCGAAGCGGGAAGACAAACTCGTAATGCTTGATTTTTATGCCTCTTGGTGTGCTGCGTGTAAAGAACTTGATCATAAAACTTATGCGGATCCCGCGGTCGCTGCGAAACTCGATGATTATGTGAATGTTAAACTCGATTTCACCCGCAGCTCCGAAACGACTGAGGCGTTAACCGAGAAATATCAGATTCCCGGATTACCGGTCGTCATTTTTATGGATGCTGATGGCACTGTTCTCAAGCGATTCACCGGATTTGTTGGTGCGGAGAAGATGCTTGGCATTCTTGACGACATTGAAAAACGTCCACAGTAGCGCGTCGTTTTGAGTGTCCGCCGAAGCAACCCTTCTATTACCTTATGCTTCAGGTCGAGACAAAGGAGTAAATATGCCGTTTAATGCAAAATCCTTGGTTTCCTTGCGGAGTTGGCTTTTTTATGCAGAAGTGGTTGCAGTAATCGGTTTTGTCGTGCTTGCGTTTTTCTATATTCAACGTGGTACTGCCGAACCCGAATCGCCATCACTATCGCAGGTGAGTGCTTTCATTGAGAAGGCAGATGCTCTCTTTAAGAAACAGGACCTTGTCGATGCTGCCCTCTACTATTGGCAGGCATTACAAGCGTTGGAAACGGAGGATGAAATCCAAGGGATCTCGATAAACGGCACCTCACAGACGAGTGCGGAAGTTCGTTTGCACGCCAATCTCCGCATTGCAGAGATCTATTTACAAAGTAATTGGTTGAGAGATGCACAGGCGCGTTTGGAATATGCGGCGCGCATTCAGCCTGAACATACGGGAGTCCGCCTCTTACGCGGCAAACTGTTTCGTGATGACGGGTTGCTCGCGGAAGCCACCGAAGAATTCCTCGCTGTGCTCAAGAATGCTCCAAACAATGCTGAAGCACACTATCTCCTCGGTGTTCTTTATCAGGGAAGTAAGCAGTTTGAGCTAGCCTCCAAGCACTATGCAAAAGCAATTGAAAACGATCCAGAGTTCTTAAACATCCCGTCTGAAAAAGCACCTATCGGTATCCTTGCTCGCCTTCAACTGTCGAGAACATATACCAAAATGCTTCAGGGTTATCAGTTTCTTGATAGGGAATTCACCCAAGAGGATTTGGCTGAGGTTACACGACTTGAGTCGGAGTCGATTCTCTTCTTGGGGCAGGCACATGAAAAGATGCCTGAAATGAACGAAGTTGTTGATGATCTCATCCGACTGCTCTTTGTGCGGGCATCTGCGCTTGAGCGACAGGATATCGAAACGCGTCAGTACGTGGATGCGTTGCAAGTCTATGAACGGATTGTGGAACTTGATCCGGAGGAAGTTCGTGCGTGGGAACGGATGGGTGAAATTTATGCGAGTTTCCTTGGTGATAAGGAAGCTGCGCTGAACGTGTACCGCAAGGTGTATGAAATTGAGCCGCACCCGACTGTCTTAGCAAATGTCAAGTCGCTTGAGGAAGATATTGCTGCCGAGATGGAATCCGAAGAGTAATAAGAAACGGCTCTTACGGATAACCCCATAATATTAAGGGAGAACAATCTCTCTTCATTCTGCTGCTACAAAAACGATTGCCACAGTTCAGTCCTTCCGACGTTGGAATCTACGGAGAAAGTTCCAACGCGACCGGTAATGATGCCGTTTTAATATTCTACCAATTCTCTTTTTAACCTTGCTTGGGAATGGTGCTGTTAAACTACGAACTTTTCCACTATTCTTTTCGTAAGATGCCTTAGCAATCTCAAGAGCAAATGGTAAATACTCCAACCAACGACGCAACTTTCGCCCCATCTTCTTAGGTAGACGAGGAACAGTCTCTGCTATTCCATTAGCCTCCTTTTTAACAGCGTTTGGAGTCTGTTTCGTCAGATTACCGATAATATCCCTAATTTTTTCACGATGTGTGTATAAGAGTTTAGCGATTTCAAACGCTAATGGCAGGAAGGGTAATAGCCCTGGCATCAATTTTTGAACTCTCATGGGCAAACGAGGGATTATTGCTTTCAACGCTTTTTGTAATGCTCCGACACTAATCATCATGGTTAGCTCCTTGACTTTCAGGCTACTGCATTGGAAATAGAAAGTAGACTGATGAAAGGATCGGCATCTTACTGATTGCAAATGCGTTGTGGTGGGAAAGGTGGCGATGGAACCGAAAACGGTCCTTCAAAAACAGAAAGCCGATGAGAGGATTTGAACCTCCGACCTACTGATTACGAATCAGTTGCTCTTCCACTGAGCTACACCGGCTTAGCAAATTATTATGGTTAGAAAGGAAGTGCCGAGAGGCAGAATCGAACTGCCGACACAAGGATTTTCAGTCCTCTGCTCTACCGACTGAGCTATCTCGGCATCAAATATATAATAATACCATAAAACGGAGGGGATGTCAAGTTTTTTGGAAAAAAAGATCGCTTTTTTCCGGACATCTGCGCGCGAAAGCGAAGGCACGAAACAGCATCTATCCCTACTGTAGGGTGATGTCTCTATCCCTACAGTGGGAGGGTGATGTCTTCGGACCTCGTGACTGCAAAATTCGTCTTTAGGATTCCAGACGCATCGGCATCACAAGACAGATGTGATTTTCCTCACCGATCGGTTTAAAGACTACAGGCTCCACTTCACTTTTAAATTCTATTGCGATTGATTCCGCCTCGATGTGTCCCAAAGTCCCTATCAACAAGCGTGCATCGATTCCAATCCGTATGCGTCCAGTACCAGACTCTACTGGAATGGGCTCGTATGCCTCTCCTAATTCCGGGGTCTTCGCCGAAATCTGGACCTGCTCAGTATTGATTTCCAAAGCAATCGCATAGTTCTTCGGATTCGATAGCAACGCAACGCGCCGTGTCGCGTGCAGGATCTGTTCTTTAGAGACTACCACTCTGCCTTCCGCAGCTTCAGGAATGATTTTCTGGTATGGCGGATAATCCCCCTCTACGAGCCGCGTGGTTAAGGTAGCGTTCTCATCAGCGAAGAGAATCTGATTTTCAAAAATTGAGATCTGTACTTCCTCAGATTCAGCAAAAGTGCGAGCGATCTCTTTAACGGCTTTGAGTGGGATGATGAACCCTTTTACGTTCTCCGACGACGTGAGCAGTTCACAGCGTACGAGTGAGAGCCATCTCATATCAGTTGCAACGACTTCCGTTTTATCTGGAAGGAAATTAAAGTAGAGTCCGTTTAGGAAGTAGCGGACATCCTCCGTTGCGGCGGCAAATTCGGTTTTGTGGAGTAGATCACGCAGGATAGGTCCGTCGATAGTTAATGAGTCTCCGTCAACAGAAGGCAATTGTGGGAATTCTTCGTCCGGAAGTCCAATGATTTTATAAACGCCGTTCCCACAAGTGATTTCAACCCGGTCATTTGCTGTCGTTGCGAAGTGTATCGGTTTGTCTTCGGGCAATTCTTTGACAATGTCTGCCAACTTTTTGGCAGAGACGGTGATTCCCCCGTCTTCTTGAATGGCACCTTCCACCTTGATCTTAATCCCGACCTCCAGATCTGTGGCGATACATTCAATTTTCCCATCAGCGGCTTGGATAAGCACGTTTGAAAGAATAGGTAGGGTCGTGCGCCCGCTCGCTACGCCTTGTAGCACTTGCAAAGAGTGCAAGAGGTCATCTTTTTCAAAGGTTAGTTCCATTTCCGGTTCTCCTTATAATCATTTTTACAATTTTATCAGAAAAGACGCGTTAAAGTCAAGCACTTTTTCAACTTATGTTAAGTAATTTCGGTGATGCCAATGATTTATGGTAAAACCGAGAAATAAATAGACATTTTCGCGAGAGATCGGACGTAAACGCACCATCTCCGTTGGCGAGGTTTCCTAACCTTGCTATCTCTCCAATGTACACTTAATTGTGGATTTTACCATAGTTGCCTACTTGTATTCCTGCGAACTGTTTCTGGAATAGGTCGTGGTAGACACCACCTTGTTGAATCAGTCCGGCATGTGTACCGGTTTCAACGAGCCTACCCTCTTTGAGAACGAGGATTTTGTCAGCATCTAAAATGGTTGAGAGTCGGTGTGCGATGACGAAACTGGTTCGTCCTTTCATGAGGCGTGTGAGCGCCTCTTGGACGAGTGCCTCGGATTCGGCATCCAAGGATGATGTAGCCTCATCGAGAATGAGGATTTTGGGATCTCTAATCAACACCCGCGCGATAGCGATCCGTTGCTGCTCACCGCCAGAGAGTCGAACGCCGCGCTCACCAACTTTGGTCTCATACTGTTCTGCGAAATTCATGATAAAGTCATGTGCGTTTGCTAATTTTGCGGCGGCGACAACTTGCTCGTGTGTTACTGCTTCTGGGTCTTCGGTGCCCAGTCGGATATTGTAGGCGATGCTCTCAGCGAACAGGTACGGATCTTGAAAAACGATACCGATATGGGTGCGTAGGGACTGAATTTGGATCTCTTTGGTGGGGATGGTGTCTATCAAAATACTGCCTTGCTGTGGGTCATAGAAACGTGGAATTAAACTAATCAGGGTACTTTTACCTGCGCCACTGGGTCCAACTAATGCAACTGTCTCATCGGGTTCCGCTTGAAAGTTCATTTCTTGTAAAATGGGTTCCGCTTCGTTATATCCAAAGGAGATATTGGAAAATTGGACACGTCCCTCAACATGTTCTATTGGTGTTCCTTCTTGCGATTCTTCTTCGTGTTCATCGAAGAACACAAAAATACGCCGAGCCGCAACCATGATCGATGGTATTCCGAGGTGGAGTTTTATAAGTTGTGACACAGGCGTATGCACGTTGCCAAAGTAGTGTATGATAACAAGCAGTTCGCCGATGGTGAGTGCATCGCGCAGGACGTAACCGCCGCCTATCAAAAATATGAGACCTTGGGCTAACCAGAATAGAATGATGGTAAACCCACCACCCGCCTGCCGGATGAGTCCCTGCCTGATGCTGATTGCGATGAGCCGTTCGATAAACTGGCGGAGGTTCTGTAAATCATAAAATTCTTTTCCTAATCCTTTGAGTTCGCGAGAGCCTGCAATGCTTTCCTGTAGTTTGCTCGATAGTAGCGCGTTCTGTTCTTGGATTTCCTCACTCATTCGACTGAGCGGTTTATCTAAAACGGCGGGAATGATAATGTTTACGGCGACAAGTAATAAAGAGAGAATACACAACTGATAGTTGATGTATGTAATAATACCGAGTGTTACAACGAGCATGATACCGTTTATGATATAATCACCAGCAAAGAGATTGAATCCTTGCACCGCTTTTGGCGTGTCTGATGTGAAGGTTGCCATGACTTTTCCAGTCTGGTGCGTGTCGTAAAATTTGAATCCTAATTTGCGTAAGTGGTGGTAGGCTTCGAGTTGAATGTCTTTCCCTCCATTCTCTGAAACCTTCGCGGGGAAATAAGCGGCTCCAAATCGGAAGAAGTACATACCGACTGCTGTCAGTGCATAGAATCCGCAGGTAGGCAGCAGCAGTTCAGCGTTTTTTACGATAAAGACGTCGTCGATCAGAATTTTCCGAAGCCAGGGCCAAATGAGACTACAGCCTGAGTTGCCCAGTGCGCAGAAGATAAAGAGCAGTTGGAAATACCAATACGGTTTTAGATACGACAACAGTCGCAGAACGTCTTTCATGTTACGTCCCCTTTTTGCATCCCTGCGAACTGTTTCTGGAATAGATCGTAGTATACACCGCTCCGTTGAATCAACGCAACATGCGTGCCGGATTCAACGAGTTCTCCATCGCTAAGTACGAGAATCTTGTCAGCGTTCAAGATGGTTGAGAGTCGGTGAGCGATGACGAAACTGGTGCGTCCTTTCATGAGGCGTGTGAGTGCTTCTTGGACCAATCCCTCGGATTCTGCATCCAGAGACGAGGTAGCCTCATCGAGAATGAGGATTTTGGGGTCTCTGATGAGCACGCGGGCAATGGCAACCCGTTGTTGCTCGCCGCCGGATAACTGAACCCCGCGCTCACCGACTTCACTCTCATATTGCTCAGGGAAATTCATGATGAAGTCGTGTGCGTTTGCTAACTTTGCGGCGGTGACTATCTCTTCGTGTGTTACTACGTCTGGGTCTTCCGCACCCAGACGGATGTTATAGGCGATACTCTCAGCGAATAGATATGGATCTTGAAAAACGATGCCGATATGTGAGCGTAACGATTGAATTTGAATTGTATCAATCGGTGTGGTATCAATGAGGATATTACCGTGTTGGGGTTCGTAGAAGCGCGGAATTAGGCTAACCAAGGTACTCTTACCAGCACCGCTGGGTCCAACGATGGCAATTGTTTCGCCGGGTTCTGCTTGAAAACGAATCCGTTTCAAAACGGGTTGTGCTTCACTGTATTCAAAGGAGACATCGGAGAATTGAACGCTGCCCTCAATTTGCGTGATCAGTGTCCCGTCTTGCGGTTCTTCCTCGTGTTCGTCAAAGAACGCGAAAATTCGGCGAGCAGCCGCCATGACTGATGGAATGCTGAGATGCAGGATTACGAGAAAGTGCACGGGACGTTGCAGGGCATTGAACCACATGACTACTGCAACGAGTTCTCCCACGGTCATAGCATCTTGTAAGACATACCCGCCTCCCACCAGAAACACCAGCGCATTGCTTAGCCACCAGATGACTGAGATATCCCCTACCTTTTGGATCTTTACCTGTTTGATGCGAATTGTCGCAAGTTGTTTCAGGAAGTGATGGATGTTTTTTAGATCGTAAAGTTCTTTTCCCAATCCCTTGAGTTCTCGGGAACCGGCGATACTTTCTTGTAGGTTGCTTGACAGCACAGCGTTTTGTTCTTGAACTTCTTCCCCGATTCGATTAAGGGATTTGTTTAAAAAAATAGGCATCAAGACAGTCACACCGACGAGGAGCAGTGAGAGAAGGCATAACTGCCAACTGACGTGCATGACGACAGGGATGGTAACAATGAGCAGGATGGTGTTTGTCGGATAGTCGCTGGCAAATATCTGAAATCCCTCTATCGCCTTTGGTGTGTCTGACGTGAACAGTGCCATGACATTGCCGGTTTGCTGTGTGTCATAGAACTTGAACCCTAATCTACGGAGATGGTGGTAGGCTTGGAGTTCGATGTCTTTCGCGGCATTTTGTGAGACCTTTATGGGAAAATAGGCGAACCCAAGTGTAAAGAGGTACATGCCAAATGCTATCAGCATCCAAAGTCCGCAAGTGGGCAGCAGTTTATCGGCATTTTTTGCGAGAAAGACATCGTCAATCAGAATCTTTTCAATCCAAGGGAGAACGATAAACCCGCCAAAGTAGCCGAGCTGGCAAAGAATGTAAAGCACTTGGAAATGCCAATACGGTTTTATATATGACAGAAGTCGCAGAACATCTTTCATATCACGTTTTTCTTTTTCTGGGACGCGAATGAGACTTCGGTCTGAAAAGAGAACAGTCTCCCACAGACCGAAGCCGACCGGAAATAGGGACATTTCAGGCAAGCATATTTCTTGACCGAGAAGACCCTATTTCCGGTCCCTCTATGCGCGTATTATTACTACAAACGAGCCGCTAAAATGTTGCAGATTTCCATTTCCTTTGTTGTTAATGACGCGGTTTGGAGACGAAAAGGGTGCATGATTTTTCAAAAAATGGAAGAGAGTGTTTTTATTCGTTCCAGATGCCGATTTCTCGGTAGAAACGAATGGCACCCAGATGAAAAGGTGTGCCTGTGTCTTTGACGACATTTTTCGGGTTAATGGCTTTGCCCGCACCGTGCCGTTTCACGACTTCCGCCCGGTGTGTATACAAAGTCTTCGTGAATTCGTAAACCGTGTTTTCATCTACGTTCTCAGCGGTGATGAGGTGCATCGCGCCCACGTTCATGCTCGCGAACGGTTCCGTCTGTCCTTTGTAGGTATTGGCAGGGATAGTTACAGCGTTAAAGAAGGGATAGTCTGCAAAGAGAGACTGTTTCGCTGTGTCGTCGAACGGAATGAAGAATATGTCTTGAGACGTGCTGGCTTGCATAGCGGCTGGTGTTGGGATCGCACCGCCGACGAACGCGGCGGCGACGGAACCGTCCGCTAACAAATCTACTGCCCCAATATAAGTACTGTTGATCGGTGTGAAATCGTCGTAGGTGATACCGTGTGCCGCCAGTATCGGTTTAAGGAAGTACTCGAAACCTGCACCCGCCGGTCCAACAACAATCCGTTTACCGGCGAAGTCTCGGATGCCACGGATATCGGAGGACTGCGGCGTAAGGAATAATCCAACATTGGGAGCAAGTGTCATGACGTTACGGATAGTGTGTTCGGTTGCCCACGCGCCTTCGCCGCGCACGGCAAAATAGGAGATTGCGGCGTTGGCGAGCGCGAATTCCAGTTCACTGTTCACGATACGACGGATGTTCTCCTGTGTGCCTTTAGTGGCTTCAGCGGTCACTTCCCAGTTCGCTTCTGTAACGTTACCATCAACCACTTCGGCGATTGCGGAGCCGACGACGAAAAATGCGCCACCGGCGGGGGCGGTGCCGATGCTGATATAGCGGCGTTTTGTGGAATTATCGTTTACTAACTCAGCGGATGTATCACCCTTCTCATCTTGAGCGGTGTTGCGTTTTGAAGCATTATCGCACCCGATGGCGAGTATAACGCAGAGAATCGATAGATAGGACAGGATTGATTTCATGAGAGTCTCCTATAGGTTATGGTTGTTTCGGGCTTACAAAGCCCTCCCACTCCGGATCAATTGAGCGGCACTTCAGGTGGAAATGGGCACATCTCTGCCATTGCAGGGAAGATGTGCGTTACGTCTTTTCTAAACACGTCTCCACTCAAGATGTCAACGATGCCTCCCTGATGCTCTGGATATTCTGACAGGAACCGCGCGAAACTAAATTCCTTTGTATAAAAAGCGTAGACGAGTTTCCGAAATGCCTCCATTCCCTTTACAAACGCAGGTCCGAAACTTCCGAGCTGCGCTTCGGAGAAGTCATTCTTATGGAACGCTTCGATGATTACATCCGCCGCCATCTCACCAGATTTGAGTGCCAGAAACAGTCCTGTCGAGTAGACAGGATCCAAGAATCCGAATGCGTCGCCTATCAGCACCCAGTTATTGCCTGCGATACGGCTGGCACGGTAGGAGAAATCTTTCGTGCTTTGGATCGGAAAAAGCTGGTTCGCGCCTTCAAGCCGTTGTTGCAATGGTGCGCACTTCGCGAGTTCTTCGGTGAAAATTTTTTGGGCATTGAGTTTGCCGTCAACATCTCTTCGGTTCTGGAGTAGGTAGTCCAGCTCGCCTACAACCCCGATGCTTGTGCGATTATAGGGGAGTGGGATTGACCAGAACCAAGAATCTTTCTCTTCGGTGTGTAGGATGAGCGTCGCACCTTCGTCAATGCCTTCGTCTCTATGTCCGCCTTCGTAGTGTGTAAAGAGCGATGCCATTTTGAGGTTCGGTTCTGTCGTATTTAGGTTCAGCTGCCTTCCGATGAGGGATCGCTGCCCGGTGGAATCCACGATAACGGTGGCGTTAAGGGTTTCACGGGTGCCGTCTGTGTGCTGCGTAACGACGCCGGTTGCTGTGTCCCCTTCAAAAAGGACTTCTCGCACGCCTATCCCCCTGCGGATTTCTACGCCTTTTTCTTTGGCATTGTCCAAGAGCATCTGGTCGAACTCACTCCGTAGGACCTGCCATGTGACGGCACTTTCATGTGGGTTGGTTTGAAAAAAGTAGAACGGAGTGGAGGCTTTGCCGGTGCGAGAGTAGAACTGCACACTGTACTTTTGTGGGAAATGGCTTGTCCGCAGTTTTTCGAGCATGCCGAGTCGTTTGAAAGTCCAGTAGGTGGCGGGAATCAGCGATTCTCCGATTCTGAATTTCGGTTCAGCTTCCCGTTCAAGCAGCAGGACGCGATGACCTTGTTCCGCAACAAGCGTTGCCACGGTGCTTCCAGCGGGTCCGCCCCCGATAACGATAGTGTCGTGGTTAGGGTGTATATGCATTTACGCGTGTTCTGTAAGGAAGATTACTTCAAGTTTTAAGGATCCGAGGTTAATCTGCCGCTTTTTCATCATCTGATTCGGTGGATTTAGGCTTCTCGGGTGGTGGATCCACAAATTTATATTTGCCAGACTTCCGATATTTTTGCTCTAATGCTTGATAGTGCGCGACCAGTTTGCTGACATCGTGGTTGAACCGCGCTGAAATTTTTCGTCGAATTCTACGAATTTCGTCAAGTTCATTCGCCATTTTAGGTTTCGCCTCGTATTAGGATAAAACATCAATTCTGACATCGCCATCTGTTACAACATCTAAAATCACGCGATTCCCCTTAAGCAATGCCATTCCGACCAGTGGTCCACCGTCTGTTCGTAGAATAGGGACTTCGCGTTCTTCGCCATGCCATAACACTTTCGCACGGTATAGTTCAAGGGCTACTATATTTCCATCACCAAGGATTGCGTATCGACGACCTGCCCGTCGGAGACCAATACGGTTAATTAAATCACCCGGCAGGGTCAAATGGCCATCAAAGCCTGTGTCAATGACGACTTCAATCTTCTCTCGCTGATTTAAGCCAACAATTTCCAATTCAATGATGGCTTCTTGATTATTTGTAATTCTTCCTATAATCATTGCGATGGGGACGAAACTTTAAAGCCGATCCGATAAGCAGCTGGAAACCCGATTCGCAAACCGTAAATGGTCGCATCAGGGTGCTTGGCAAGAAGGTTGTCTGTGGCTACCAAATCTTCATCAGCAATTGCATAGTCACCTGTTTTGATGTCAATTGCCAAGAACTTTCCTTTGTGCAGGGATTCAACGTTGTCACGTATGTTTTGCTGATAGAGTGCTTCGCCGCGGGCAGCGATAATTTCAGAGGTATCATCAGAATATGACATCGTAATTCTCCTAACATTTTAGCAGTTAAATTGTTTCTGCTGGAAGAGGCAAGTCGCAATTGCAGCGCACTTGCTGAAGGAATTTCCTTACAACAATTATAACGTAAGGTTGCAGCACGCGTCAACACATAGTTGAGAGAGCGTACTATAGCCGTTCGTCGGTCAATCGGTTTGACTTAAGTTCGGACCTCGGTAAAGTTCCAATCGGGACCGCTTTCACTACGGCACGCAAACCTAAAACATCTCGAATCGCAGCGATGACGGCAGTGGCAGTATCAGCAGGACGTGGATTTGTGGATTCAATCTGGATTTCGAGTTCATCGAGCGTTCCCGTTCCGTAAACACGTGCCGCGAACTCGCGAACGTCCGGAAACTTGAGGATGATGTTTTCGAGCGTAGCAGGATATACATTCAGACCGCGGATGATGACGGCTTTGTCTAATCGTCCAATAACGCCGCCATCAAGGACGCGACTTTGCCTACCGCATTCACACGGTGCTGGTTTAAGTTTGACGTAGTCTCCCGTCCGGTAACGGATGACAGGCATACCGACACGTCCTAAATTCGTAATCACTAATTCGCCTTCGTCTGCGAGGTTTCCAGTTTCTGGATCAAGCACTTCACAGATAAACTCGCCTTCGTTGAGGTGGACACCCGCTTGCGATTCGCACATAACGCCCCATGCACCGACTTCCGTTGCGCCTGCATGGTCGTACGCACGCGCCCCCCAACGGCTTTCAATACGGTGTTTCGTAGCCGGTAGACTCGCTCCCGGCTCACCTGCGTGAATTGTCACCCGAATTGAGGCTTCTTTAGGTAGATCAATGCCATCCTGTTCTGCGACTTCAGCAAGCCGCAGCGCATACGTCGGCGTAGCGATTAGCACCGTCACATCGTTGCTAAGAATAGCACGTATCCGTTGGTCGGAGGTCATGCCTCCATTTGGGATTGTGAGGGCTCCGAGTTGCTGCGCACCGTGGTAGGCACTCCAGAAACCGATAAAGGGACCGAACGAAAAGGCGATCATAAGTCGATCGGCTGCGGTTACGCCAGCGGCACGATAGATTTCTCCCCAGCATTTTCCCCACCAATCCCACGACTCAGCTGTGTCCAACCATCGCAGTGGCGAACCTGTTGTACCTGAAGTACGGTGGAGACAAGTATATCGATCCAATGGAAAGGTGAGATTCGTGCCGTAGGGTGGATGCGATACTTGATCGGTGCTGAGTTCTTCCTTTGTGGTAAACGGAAGCTGCCGGTAGTCTACGAATGATTGTACGTCGTTTGGGTGCGTGACCCCGGCTTCGGTGAGTTTTTGTTTGTAAAAGGCGTTGGTATCCAACACCGGAGCGAGCATCTCACGGAGGCGGTGTAATTGTGTTCTTGTATCCATGTCCTAGGTGTATCGCGTGTTCTGGTATTCAGGGGCATAGAACGCCGGGAGCAGGCTATCGACTTGGAGCAGTCCGCGTTGCGTCAGTTGAATTTCGTCTGATGCGGCGTTGACACGCAACATGCCGTCGTTTTGCAGTTTCTCGAAGGGTTCGGCAAAAGTATCGAGGATGTTTGCGTCGAACTTCACTTTGAAGTAGGAAGGTCTGATCTTTCCGAGTTTGAGTTGTAGTATCATCTCCCGCGTCAACCGTTCCGTTTCCGTTGGTTTCAGTGCTCGGTAAACTGGGATCCTATCTTCCTCAAGATGGCTGAGGTAGTCTCCCCATGAGGGTGCGTTCTGGAAATGGATTCCGCTGAGATGTGAGAAGGAGGCGACACCTGTGCCTATCATATCGCTGCCCTGCCATACGGCATCGCGATAGACGAATTGGCAGTGTTTGTCTCTCTTGAGCACTGTATATGCGCTGGATTGTGCGTAACCGGCTTGCTCAAACTGTTCAAAGGCGTATTGGTGCCATTCACGTTTCAGTTTCCAGTCTGCGACCGGCAGTGTGTCACCGCCGAGAATGTCTTTAGAATAAACGGTGTTGAACGGCAATTCCAACTGATAGACGGTAATACTGTCCGGATCAAGTTCAATGGTCTTTTTGACGGTTTCTCGCCAACTCTCCCACGTTTCACCTATCATGCCTGAGATGAGATCGATGTTGACCTGATCGAACGCCAACGTCTTTATCCACGGGACAATGCGATACACCTCTTTAGAAAGATGTGCTCTACCGTTTTCAGCGAGGATCTCGTCATTCAGATTCTCAACGCCGAGGCTCAGTCGGGTTACACCGATCCCTTTGATCGCCTCTACTTTCTTTTCTGTCAAGGTGCCCGGCTCACATTCAAAAGCGACCTCTTCGGCAGCATCCCACGGCATCACCCGTTTTATCCTGTCAACGAGAGCCGTTAGGTGTTTGACGCTGATGTAGGAAGGGGTCCCACCACCGAAATAGACGAATCTCAGAGGTCTGCCTGTGATTGCGGGTTGTGCGCTGTAAAGTTCGACCTCTTTCGCAAGTGCGTTCAGATACGTGTCGATTTCCGAACTGTTTTTATCGGTATAGACGCGGAAATAGCAGAATTTGCATCGCTTGCGACAGAAAGGGATGTGGAGGTATAGCCCCAGTGTGGCATTTGGGCGCGGCTGTTCACCAAGCGCGCGCTGTACTTCTGGTACATCGGATTCGCCCCATATGGAATACGGCGGGTAGTTGGAGACGAAAACGCTTCCTACGGTTGTGTCTTTTGAATCTATGCCTGCCGTTGCAGGTTCCGGTTTTGTTTCAGGCATTATTGATGCTCCTTTGCCTTGAACGCGTATCGGCATTTTCGCAATCCTGCGGCACGAGATGTGGGGCATAACGTTCGTATAACGTGAGTCCAGTTTCTATTCTCACTGCGAAGTAATAGCACTTTCTTCGGCTTGCCGTGACCTATCCATCGTTAGAACTGCAGGCGTAATGTATTGTGGCGGTTTCCTCTGATTCTTAGTCAAACTCACATTCGTATAAGTTCACATTATTATAGCATGAAACGATGAATCATGCCAATTCTATGTTGACAGGTTGTGGTAGCAGATGTATAATTCGTAAAAGAGGCTTCAGTGATACGTATGAGGTGTGAAAAAGAACTATATGGGAAACGCGTCGCGATTTGCTGTGGTGGGGAGTTGAGCGAGCCGTAGATCTACCGGATGCCATTGGGCATCTCGAATCGAAGCCGTTCCTCAGTCGCACCTACAGGGTAGTCGCGAAGAAAGATCCGCTGATGCTGATTACTGAGAAGTTTCCGCTTGATGAATCCATTCTTGAGAACTAATCTATCCAAAGCAATACAGGATGCCGTCCTCGGTCCCGATATAAATTCTACCGTCGGAAACGCTGGGTGAGGCGACGATAGACGAACCTGTTGCGAATTCCCAGACCGATTCCCCAGTCGTAATATCTAAAGCGATAAACACCCCGCCGGTTGTTCCAAAGAAGGCGCGCCTGCCAACAATGACGGCGGAAGACTCAATACGGGATTTAGCGGTATACGTCCATAGCGACTCGCCGGTCGCCTGTGAGAGCGCATGCACCATCTTATCGCGTCCTCCGATGATAACGCTGTCTTCCGTGAGGGCGGCTGAAGCGAAGAATGGGAATCTGCGTTTGGGATGCCGATACCGCCATGCAATCTCCCCAGTGTCTAAGGCAACTCCCAATATTTCGGTGCCGTACGTGCCACAATAGACGCGGTTTTCTGAAATCGCTGGACTTGCACCGACATACGCGCCGAGATTTACCTGTTGCGTCTGTGTCCCGTCGTCAATATTGATAACGCGGAGATAACTGTCGCATCCGGTGACAATCGCGAAGTTCTCTGCCTTGCCAGAATCGCTTGCGACGTGTGTCCAAACCCCAGGGGTGCCGTGGACGTAGCCTTCAGTCTCTAATTTCCAGACCAGCTCTCCGTTTTCTTGGTTGAGACAGTAGAGGAATCCGTCATACGAGCCGAACAGCACGCGGTCGCCAACGACATTTGCTGATGATATGATTTCACCTTCCGTAGTGAACTGCCATTTCGTTTCTTGGGTGTTAATGTCCACCGCATGGAAAATCCCATCCCCATCACCGAAGTAGACGACTCCGTTGTGAATAGATGGCGAGGCTTTGATCGCTCCTTCTACCTGATACGTCCACCTCTTTTCGCCGGTTTGTGCGTCGACTGCGTAGAGGGTTCCATCTAACGCGCCAACGTAGACTGTGCCATCGACGACTGCGGCAGTAGACTCAATCATATCTCCTGCCTGAAAAGTCCAGCGCAATTGGGGATTTTCGGGGAGTTGGGAATCTGCGACACCCGTGAGTTGTGGGTTACCACGGAAACTTACCCAGTTGCCGAAAGTTGCGTGTGAGGCGAGGAACAATAGGAAAATTAGAAAGGTAGCAGGCACACGCCGTTGTGCCGTAGCTTTTAACTTGAGATAATTAGGATTGCCCTTTGGGGCTTGTATTTCAATAAACCTGTTCATAAAGTTTCAGAAAATCTCTAATATTGAGGGGACGCGGGTTGAACTGTGCTGTCCACTGTGTCGCCGCTTCCTTTGCCAATGTCGGTATGTCTGCTGTTCCTATGGTGTATTGAACGGGGTAATCCCGAAGTCTGTTCGGTAAATTGCCAATCTGTTTGAGTGCTGTAATTCTGTCTGCTAAGTCGCCGTCCGGGTACAGTTCACGATAGGCTTCTCCTGCGACAGTGCGATTGAATCGGATGACGTGGGGTAACATCAACGCGACGGCAACGCCGTGGATGACCTCGTATCTGGCTGTCAAAGGGTTAGCGCAGGCGTGTGCGGCACCCAGCATCGAGTTTTCAATTGCGAGTCCAGCGAGGTAAGCACCGAACAGCATTTTGCTTCGGGCTTTGGAACCGTTGGATTCAAGGCATGCCTCAAAGTGGGTGTTTAGCAACTCCCATGCATGCCGTGCGAACATCTGGGACATCGGGTTGTGTCTGGTTGAGACAAAACTTTCAACAGCGTGTGCGATCGCGTCTATACCGGTGATTGCGGCGATCGGTCTCGGCAAGGTTTTGGTGAGCGTCGCATCTAAAAGGACAGTGCCAAATCGTGCTTTTTTATCGCCACACGCCATTTTGATGTGTGTATCTGCCTGTGCGATGAGTGCGAAGGACTGTGCCTCGCTGCCGGTGCCGATAGTCGTCGGGATGCCGATAGAGGGGAGCATCGGTTGTGTTGCCTTATTTGTGCCCCAGTAGTCCTCCATCTTTCCGCCGTTTGTGAGCAGGAAGTTTGCGCCTTTCGCACAATCCATTGAACTGCCGCCGCCGAGTCCGATGATGAGGTCTATCGGTGCGTTGGTTTTCGCGACCGCAAGCGCAGCATCAACATCTTCTGTCGTCGGGTTGGGAGTAACATCGGCAAAAACATAAGCGGCGATCCTGTCGCTTTGCAGTGCTGAGACGGCTCTCGCGAGGATGCCTGCCTTTTCGATACCGGCATCTGTCACGATGAGGACGCGGCTACCTCCGAGTGAACGGGTCAGCTCACTGAGTCTTTCAATCGTGTTGTCACCGAAGATGACCTGTTGTTTTAGTTCGCAGTCAAAAGTTTCCATAAGTAAAGTCTAATGTGTCAGTTTTGGTTTGTGTCCAAAACTTGCATAAAGTCTTCCAGCGTGTCAGCAAGTGCTGCAGCGCGAAGCAGCCGCTTAAGGTGTTGCAAGTCTTCAATGGCATCGAGTCTCGGTTTGAAGGTGTCCAGCGTGTCCGGTTGTAATCGGAGTGAGAGTACCTCAAGGATATCCTCGCGAGCGGTTTCTCTCGCCCCTTGTTGATGTGCCTCTTCTGCTAAGTATTCGACGATAGAAGGTTGATGCATGGTTTCCTCCAAAATAATGTTCAAAATCGTTTCTGGCGCGTACACTAAATTGCCCAAAACTGCAAGGCTTCCGAGATACACTGGTTTGTTCGGCACATCAATACTATCCGCTATTTGAACACAGCGGCGTAGCCATTCCTCCGCACTCACATCTGCTGGACGTTTCATTAAAGGTGTGAAAGGGATTAACCCTGCTGGCTTCGCATCAAGGATATGTTCGCCATTCATTTCAATCAGACGGAGTACTTGGTATTCAATGAAGATTTGATGCCCTGCTATGTCTTGCACATAGTGTCCTGGATCACTCCTACCTGCATCGGGACGAAGGTAGATGACACTGGAATATACGGGTAACCTATAGGCTTCAACCGTTCGGACGATATAACCTGCCATCCGAAGTGCCATTTCGGGATCGGAACTGTTAGTCGTTTGAAACTCGAAATGTATCAGGACCTCTTCACCACTGAGCCGCACTTTGATAAGCATATCTGCCTGATGCATTTCAACCGTCGGCTGCTCAGGCGTAATAATCTCCAAAAAGTCTACATCCCGCTGCTCAAATTTAAAGCAGAGGTTAACGAAATCCATGGGATGTGTCCGCGCCTGTGTTTTCGTGATGGTATCAAAGTTTGCCATTCATTTTCTTTTCTATATTTTAAATTATAGCATGCGTTTGCAATTTATGCCAATTGCGCAGATCGTTGTAGTTTATCATGGATGCCACAGATGACGCGGATTGATAATCTGTAACATCAGGTAATCCGTTAAGGAGACAGTTTTTGTTTCGCTGCTATACCTGTGCTATACCTGTAGGGGAGTTAGCATTGCGGCAATGTCTTCCGGTAGTTTAACATTATGTTTGTGCTCAAAGTCTGCAATGCTTCCGTAGTCTTTACCAAAGTTCTCAATGATGATATTTTCTTGCATGTCTCTTGCATCAGTCAGGTTTGATTTGGCTTTTTTCCATTCTTGTAAGTGTAAAAACGCCATACCGCGATTGTAATGTGCTTCTGGTAAATCGGGTTTGAGTTGTATCGCCTTATCATAGTCTTTGATGGCAAATTCATATTTGCCTTTTTGGGAGTAAGCGTTACCGCGGTTGTTGTAGGGATGGACAAGGTCTGGTCTCAGCTCTATTGCCTTGTTATAGTCGTTGATGGCGCGATCAAACTCGTGTCTTTCTTCTTGGTAGGCGATGCCTCGATTGTAATAGGCATAAGCAAAACTTGGATTAAGTTCTATCGCGGTGTTATAGTCTTCAACGGCGAGGTCAAACTCGCCTTTGAGTCGATAAGCCACCCCACGGATGTTGTATGCCTCTGCTAAATTGGGGTCCAGTCTTATCGCGGTGTTACAGTCTTTGATGGCGCGGTCATAGTCACCTTTGAGACGATAGGCACCACCACGGTTACTGTAGGCTTCGGCATAGTTTTCCTTGCGTCTTATCGCTGTATTAAAGTCTTCAATGGCTCGGTCAATTTCGCCTATATTGCCATAAGCGATGCCTCGATAGTTATAGGCTTGGGCAAAGGTGGGTCTCCGTTCAATTGCTTTGTTATAGTGCTGGATGGCGTTTTCATAAGATGCCTGATCTGTCCGTGTTTGCATGTTTTATGTCTCCTTCTTTTCTGCATTCACGCCACAGACTTGAGGATACTTCCTCATAGTGTTGAGGTTCACCGCGGTAAATGTAGTCGCCATCGGCAGTTGTTTCCGCTATTCTACCGATTATCTCCAAAATCCTGTTCAGTTCGGTTTTTTGCGCGTTCAAATTCTGTTCTCCACGATGCGGATTCCCTCTAATGTTAAATCATACCATGTATGCACTCGTTTAGCAATCTCAATTTTGCGAACAAGTCAGAATCGCGGATTGTCACGGATGACGCAGATGCAGATTGAGAAATCTTGAAGTTTGGAGGCGGGTTCTCTCTATTGTCTGAATCGCGGATGACGCGGATGACGCGGATGACGCGGATTGAAAGAGTCGCTGTCACGGAACTGCTCTGCGCGTCTGTCTGAATCTCGAATTTTCACGGATGACGCGGATTTTTGGGTTTCTCTAATTGGGGTTATCTTTCTGGCTTATGTGTCATGTTTTGCTCTGTTATATCATTGGGAGTGTATTTGTCAGAATCGCGGATTATCACGGATTACGCAGATGACGCGGATTGAAGAGGCTGTTTTATTGCTTCCGTTAGCTCTTGAATCTGCGAGTGGGTTGTGTAAGAATCAGTCTTTTGATTTCCAAACTCTTTGACCCGAAATTGAGTAATAAACCGATTTCTAACCGATACGCTTTCAAATAATTTAAAAGTTGTGCCTCGTGCACATCTTTTAATGCCGTAATAGCCTTTAATTCCACCAACACATTTCCTGCGACCACAAAATCTGCTCTACGTGTGCCGATAGGTTCTGGAAAATCCTTATAGAAAATATCCTGCTCAATTTCCCGGGCAAACTCCAGTCCTGCTTTCCTCATTTCAAATGCCAATGCTCGTTGGTAAATTACCTCTTGGAAACCGCTCCCTAAAAACTTATGTACTTCAAAGGCAGCTCCGATAATCTTCTGAGTTACATCCTTATGTTTTAGATTATTGTTCATTTTTGCAGTATCCCTCATTCTTATGACTATCTGAATCACAAGGGGTATATGTAGCACAGGTTGAAATCCGTGAAATCTGTGTAATCCGTGTAATCCGTGATTCAGACAACTTATCCTACTGACACGGATGATGCAAATCCCAAAAGTCCGTGAAATCTGCGCAATCCGTGTAATCCGCGATTCAGACAATTTACTCCACCGCATCCTCCACAATCGCAATCTCATCGTCGGTTAAGCCGTATAAGACGTATACCAGTTTGTCAATCTTATTTTCAAAAACAGAAGTGTCTGCATCCGAGTTATCCCGTTTGGTATCAAGGATTTGATCCACAAGTTCAATAATAGGAGTTTGTTGTTCAGGTGCTACATCAGGGATAGGCAACGCTTTGGCATCATTCGGATAAAAGTGTAGCCCCTCGCTTAAGAAGTTACGGAAGTACCAGTTCATAAAGTTAGAATTTAGAACTCCCAGAAGAAATTTGTAATCATACTTCTTGGCGAGATTGATATCAACACTTCGGACCGCGCGACGTGCGGAGACATGGGATACGCCTAAAAGCAAATCCAATCGGACGCAATTTACAACTGTGTGACTGTTGTAAAAACCTTCATCGTCATAAGCGAAGCGCAACCGATCTTTCACAACATTGATGAACATTAGTTTCTTGTTTTCAAACAACTCTGGAAACATCGGGTTGTAGTGTTCATCTGGTCTATAGTTCAACCAACCCACCTGAGCAAACGAGTAACGTTCAATGCTCTTTCCTTCGCAAAACCTCTTGCTGACTGAAACTGGAGACCGGCTGATATAGTGCGTTTTTCCCAACTTTTTTGATCGGTGATTGAGTCGAGCACCGTAGGCAACAAGGCAAATCTGGTCGAAACGAACGGAGCTCCGCCATATCTTTTCTTTTATCTCGATACTGTCAAATACATGAGTGTTGGTTTCAAAGCGAGAATCTTTGAGTTTTGCAAAGGTGTGTTGATCAATCAAGAATTCCTCGCCTCCACGCTCGTCAAAATCTGCATTGCTGTGATGTAAGCGGACTTTCGTATGGTCTTGCACTTTATGATTACCAACTGTCAAGATGATGTTATACACAACAGCGTTCTCAAAAATTCTGTAACTACTGGCATCCACGATTTCCCGAATAGTATGATTTTCTATCAGGATCTGACGCATTTTCTCGCCGTATTTTTGCATAGCGAAAGCGTAAGGAAGAATGAAACCCATAATTCCCTTGACACTAAGGATAGAAATAGATTTTTCAAGGAAAGCAATGTAAATATCAGTTCTTCCTTGACAGGATCGATAGTTATTGAACAGATAATCCTTGGTTGCAATAGGAAGATTCTCAATATTAATATATGGGGGATTGCCAATTACGACATCGAACCCGTCAATGATTCCAAACATCCACTCCGAGTCAAACCAATTGGCTGTGGCGTTTTGGTCATAAGGATCCCAACGAGCAATCCTTTCAGCATCATTGTCGGGCATACCCATGCTTTTTAATTCCGCTGCCAATTCCCGGCGCAATTTCTCGTCTTTTCGCTTGCATTCACGTTTACGCTGACGAGCGGTGGCGTGGAAATGCCGCTCGCGGTTGTCGCTCAGTTGCTGTTCCAAATCTCGCGCGGTGTTACTTGTCAGCATCCGTTGTGCTGTGAGCCCTATCAGTGTGTTTGCCGCGATAAAGCGCGTCTCCAAATTCGGCAACGGTTTGATACCGAAGTTCTCTGCGTCTTGCTCCGGTTCCTGCTCGATTGCGAGAGATATGAAAAATCGGAGTTTAGCAATCTGGCACGCCACGGGTTGGATGTCAACGCCGAAGATGCTGTTTTGGATTAGATACAACTTCCGTCCGAAGTCTGAATCTCGGTAACGTTTAAAGGTTTCATCGATTTCGATGAGTTCTTCACGCCGCGTTGGGTCGTGCTGTGTATCAAACGCTATTTCTGCTCGTTGTATCGCGCGTTCCTTCTGTAACTTTTCCCATCGGCTGTTGTCTGGGTCAAGTCTCCGCAGTGCAAGCGTCAGTTTGTGCAGCATTCCCATTGGGAACGCTCCAGAGCCGACTGCCGGATCGAGTATCTTGAGTTCGGAAATTGCTCGGACAATTCCATCTGTCTCAAGATCATCAAACCATTCGTTGGCATCATCGAAAGTTTGGGCATAGTCGAGGAGATAATGTAAACGTTCATCCCACAGTTTGGTGTCGCCATCGGTTGGGTCGCATTTTTGGGATAACGTAGCGACTAACGCTTCTTCCACCATGTAATCGACAATAGCACGCGGGGTGTAGTAGGATCCGGTCTGTTTACGCACCGTTGCACCGGTTTCCGGGTTATAGGCAGCGAGTAGATTTTCAAATGCTCTGCCGAGCAATTCTGGGTCAAGTGCCACCTCCTGCTCAATCGGTGTGTTTTCCTCAACGGTGAATTTGTAATGCTCAAGTAAGGGAAGCAGCCCTCGGACGTTGTCAAAAAAGAGACGGTTCGGGATGGACAGTTTCTTGTACTGTTTGTCGGAAAAGCAATCTATACGGTAACTATCTTCACCCGTTGCTTCCCAGCTATCCAGACAATCGAACAAACCACCGTTGATGAAAGGTATTGTAACAAACATGCCCAATAGTTTGTCAGGGTCGCGCATCTGATTTTTATAACGGTACCGTGAGAAATCACGATGAGTGGAGTAGCCAACGGTGCTAAACTTTCGATTGCCTATCTCGGTGTTGAGCGTGGCGAAAAAGAGGTTTTGTAACACAACACGATAGTAGGAATCACCGTTATCGAAGGCATCCTCTTTCAACAGTCCTTGGATTTGTGATTTGTTAAACAACTCCTCGGCGACCAGTCCTTTTTCCTTGATGAACCAGATAAAGAGCAGGCGTGTGATGAGGCGGATGACATGTTCCGCCGGTTCCAAAACGCGGTTTTCATCTGTTGGAAACTTCGCTTCCTCTACTGCCCATTCATACCATGCGAACAGTTTCCGATAGAATTGCTTATTGAGTTCTTCGGTGTCCAGTTTGGCGAGCCACGCTGCCAGCAAACCGTCGAAGTTTTTTGGTTTTCTGTTGGCATCCATCCACGTAGCACATTCTTCAAGTGAGAGTTCGGACAGAATGTCCAGATGTGCACGGTGCGGATTGTTTAGGCGGATGTCTTTAATCAGTGTGACCTGCTCCAGGACATCGCGATCTGTGTCAGCCTTGTGTGGACGGCGACCGACAAAAGCGACGATCAGACGATTTACAACGCGGAATAACACCACAGTCGGCGCGCCCAATCGCTTATTGATTTCTCGTGTAAACTCGGCGTATTTGGTCCGTGAATAATTGTTATCCTTTAATTCAACCGCACAGAAAAGAAAACTGTCTGTATTTCCCTTGTCGAAAGAAGCGGATTCAAAAAGCGTCTGCTGCAGGTCATCAGCGATTTCGTCGCTGGTAAACTGGAACACGAGTTTCACGGATTCGGCGTTGTTGCGGAATTCCTGTTCAGTCTTGGTGTTTGGATTCAGTGCCTCAAATTCCTGAATGAAATCGTCCACGGTTCCTGAAAGTTCAAGCGTCCGTTCACTACAGTAACCTAAAGTTGCCAAGAGGTCTTTTGATTTTTCCAAAAGATCACCAGCGGATATGGCTGCTAAGGTAGATTTGATCGCTTCCTTGTTCATTATGCTGTAATTCCTATAAAAAATGGGGTGGCAGTGTGTGCCAGCCCCTATTATTTTCAACTATTTGTGAATAGGTTCTAACGACTTATGCAGTTCTATTCAGGCGTGTATCCCTCTTTCCTTTATTGAAACGTGGTATTAATCAAGGTTACGGTTAGGGTCTACAGCCTCTATGGGTGCAACTGCAGATCCATCAGTTGCGGCTGCAGTAGGGGTATTTACAGTTTCTAAAGACTTAATTGAAGGATGGCATCCCAAAGCAATGAGTACGGTTCTAAGCGTGTCAGTCTTTGGTGTTTTAGTGCTATCTAACATTTCCGAGAGTACTTGTGGTTCAATGTCTATTTTTGGGGCGAGTTCGGAAATTCCGCCTTGTGCTTCAACGACATACTGAAGAGCCAATTGAACTGTGGCGAGATTCCGGTGGATCTGATATTCTTCGATGACTGCATCGAGAAACCCTCCCACATCTTCTTTTTCCTTGAGTTGTTCAATGAGGAAAGCATGCCATGTTCCGTAGATTTTCATTGTTTGTGCCTCTCTTTGTATTCTTTCCAATAGTTTTTTGCGCGTTCTATATCCCGTCTCTGCGAAGACTTGTCGCCTCCACAGAGGAGCAGAACAACTGTGTTATCTACTTCACCATAATAGATACGATAGCCTGGTCCGAAGTCAAGTCGTAGTTCCCAAACCCCATCACCTACAGATCTATGGTCGCCAAGATTGCCGGTTTCAATAACAATAATTCGCGCTTGAATCCGTCGTATGCTTGTATCCCGAATTGAAAGTAACCATCTTGTAAAAGGTTCAGGACCGTTTGGAATCTGGTAAAAATTTATTGTCCGCGGACGTGCGTTACGCATTGACGATTTTTCGTCTACCTATAAGCGATAAGTGGCTACGCGAGGTTGAACCAATCAGCATCTACATCAATGTTTGAAATATAATACCATGTACTATTATAAAAAGTCAAGATGGTCGTGTTGTGATGATTAGCCACGTTACCAGTTCAAAATCGCTGGAGTCCCTGGGGGCTTCGGATGCGACTGGTAGTTTGAAACCGCGCGTGCCACCTCTGCCCAAGTTTTGGGTTTGCGTTTTTTGATGTGATCGTGTGATGTGAGCAATGACGGCGTTCAGAAGTTTATTATACGCTTCCATATTCTTGCCGTTTTGTGTCTCTTGGTCGAATTGGAGACACAACTCTGGCAATTCATCGCTTCTTCCGACAACCGACGCTTCAAACAGATCTAACACCTGTTTGGCGTTTGCACATCCGTAACGGATGTCGCCGTTTTTACGGATGTAGACAGTATAATAAGGGTAGATGGGACTCGGTGTCTTTTTCTCAATATCCGTCGTGGCATTAAGTTGCTGGAGGAAAAAGATGACACCGGTTTCTGTCGGACTGTTTTCGTTGGTAGTGACGGCGTACGCCCCCTTCGGTGTGGCTTCTAATTCCGCCCTGTTTCTTTCGAGATACTTTAGCAATTGGGCAAAGAAGTAATCAAACGTAAAATCGCTCATGACGATTCCGTCGGAGAGGTCGTCGAGGTCTAAGACATCTTCGCGGAGCTGCTTCAATTGCTCATCACGGAAATTGAGTTCCATCTGTGCCTGTTCATAAGTGAATTCATTCAGCGGGTCGTCATCACCGCTTGCGGCTGCGTCGGCGAGTGCCATACGGGATTCCACGCGGCTTTGTAAACGGAGGTAAACCTCCATGTCTTCGGTGGGCCAGTAGTTGATCATCTTCACCGTAGTATTACGACTGCCGATTCGATCAATTCTCCCAAAGCGTTGGATAATACGGACAGGGTTCCAGTGGATGTCATAGTTCAGTACCGTATCGCAGTCCTGAAGATTTTGCCCTTCTGAGATACAGTCCGTGACGATGAGGAGATCAACGTCCTCGCTTGTGCTATCGCTACGTCCTCGCGCACGCGGAGCAAAATTGGTTAGGATAGCGTTGAAGTTGTTTCGTCCGCAGGTGGTGTATGTGCTGCTTCCTGAAACCATCGCCATGTTCAGGTTTAATTCAGCCGCAATATCTGACAGGTTTTCATAGAGATAGACCGCCGTATCTTTGAAGGTCGTGAAGACTAACAATTTGCGGTTGGTTTTTCCGTCCTTGTCAGTCGTTGAGTTTAGTACCTTGTCTCTAATACGCGCCTTGATTGCTTTGAGTTTGCCATCCCGGGCGGGTGTGATGGATTTGATTTTGTCCCACGCGGCGGTTAAGATCTGTTTGTCTTTGATGAGATCTTTTTTCCAGCGGGTGCAATCCAACTCACTGAGGTGATAAGGATTCCGCGCTCGGTTAATCAAAAATTCCTCATCGTCTTCATCGCCATCAGGTAGAACGTCGGCTTGTGCGTCTTGTATACGTGGATTTTGTTCATATTTGTGAATCTTCTTCAGCATAGCGTCAATTTTGCCGACGGTGCGCTCAAGCGTTTCCGAGAGGGAGTGTGCGGAACTTTCCAAACGCTTAAGAAAGTTGGTCTGCATCATGCCGATAAGGAATCGCTCACGATCTGCTTGGTTGAAACGAAATTTCTGTTTTTCGTCTGCTAACCGCTGTTTCGCTGCCTCGCTGATGACATAACTGGAAGGTTGATAGATGGAGAGTGTAAACTCGCCTATCTGATCTGCTAAGGCTTTGTAGGAGAGTTCACCTGTCAAGTCGGTCGGTGGGTGGAAATTTTCTGGTTTCTGCGGTGTCGGGAAGTCTCCGATCCGGTCTATTTCGTCGGCATAGAAGGTTTTAATATGCCGTCGGGAACGGGCGATAGAGACACCCCCGAGCAATTGGAAGAAATCGGCACCGAGTGTTTCCAGCAACTTCGCTTTGTCTTTTTTCCCGTTCTCTTCTCCGTCCTCCTCCCATGTCTTGAATGCCTTTTGTGCTTGCTGTAGCATTGAACGGATATTACCGATCCCCAAACTTTTCCTGAAGGCATCCTCACGTTTTTCGGTCATCAGGTAAATCTGATTACGAAGGTCGGTGAGCGAGGTGTTTACCGGTGTTGCCGAAAGCATCAGCACCTTTGTTTTCGTGCCTTTCTTGATAACCTCCTCCAAAAGCCGTGTGTAGCGACTGTGTCGGACGAAGTTGCCGTCGTCATCACGGGTAGGTTTGGTGTCGTTGCGGAAATTGTGTGATTCGTCAATCACTATCATGTCGAAATTACGCCAATTGAAATTTTCCAAATTAACGCCACCGGATTCACCCGTGTAACGGGAGAGGTCGGTATGCGACAGCAGCGTGTAGCCGAACTTGTCATCAAGGAATGGATTCGTGTCTTGCGAGTTATAGGCGGGATAGAGTGCCCAGTTGTCATGCAGTTTTTTAGGACATAGGACGAGCACACGTTCGTTTCGCAATTCAAAGAATTTGATAACCGCGAGTGCCGTGTAGGTTTTTCCTAAACCGACGCTGTCTGCTAAGATACAGCCGTTGTGCCGTAATAGACGGGCAATCACACTCTTCACGCCCTCTTTCTGAAACTCATACAACGTTTCCCAGATTTTGGTGTCATACAGATGCGTGTCTTCAAGGGTTTGATCGTTAGTTTTCCGTGTTTCGATCTCATCACGAAAAAGTTCGTAGAGGGTTTTGTAATAGATGAGTTCTGGCGCGTGATCTTTGCCTATCTGTCCTAATGTAGCGAGGACTTTCCCCTTGACATCTTCAACGAGTTTGTTGTCATTCCAGATTTCATCAAACCATGCTTTCAGGTCGCTGCGGTCGCGGTCGCTATCCACCTCCAGATTCAGTTCAATGTTGTTGCTTTCCTGCGTTAACCCTAAACCGCGCATGGTGAAGTTCGAGCTGCCCATGATCGCCTTTTCAACACCATTATTGGCGATGTGATACATTTTCCCGTGGAGGAGGTTTGATTCTCGTGTTGATCGGATTTCGACCTTCTCTTTTATCCATTCGGCACAGGCTTTCGCGATCGGTTTCTGTTGGAGTTGCTTACTGAGTTCCAAGCCTGTGTCCGTAATTCCAAACGCTTTTTTCTCGGTATTACTCGGGTCGAGACTTTTGATAAAATCCGGGTCGCCAAACAGAAAGCGGAGATTGTCTATTTGGTTCAGCGGTTTTTGCAGTGCCTCAAAGGCGTTGATGGTGAAGTATGCGGATACAACGGAGAGAAGGGAGCCGTTTTTGATTTCTTGTGCTAAGAATTCATAAACTGTTCCACGGCGAAGGTTATCTCGGATGCCGGACTGGAGAGATGTGTTCTGGTTTGACATGCTAAATAGACAGGGCGTAAAGGTCATCGCTGTGCCAACTGACGGTGCGATCATCAATCTTCACCGCGCCCTGTTGCAGGTACCGATCAATTGATTTACCTTCAAGCACCCGGACTTCAAACGTATAAGGTGGATCGATTTTCAATGGGGCAATCTCAGTGATATGTCGGCAAGCATCCGCGGCAGCCTCTCGAATCAGTTCTCGCGACCGCTGCGGTGATAGATGCAACGCGAGTTCCTGTCCGAGCCCCTGTTTGGTTTCAACGCCATAAATGTTGGGTATAAGTTGCTTCGCTTCTGCAACCGCTTTATCGTCGCCAGAGATGAAAACCGTTGGGACATTGAAAGTGCCTGCGAGTGCTGCACGGCATCCGAATTCTCCGATCATTTTCCCGTTGAGTTTGTAGTATTCAATTGACAAAGAAGAATACGTATGACTCAACGGAGCGTTTGGCGTGCCTGCCATGGCGTGTTGTCCTAAGAAAAAGAGCGCGTCATAGGTCGTGTCAAGATAGTAGGGCGGACGGATAGGACCCCGCGCTATGAGTTTCGCCTTCGGATGAAATTCGAGCACATCAATGCCGCCAGTCCCGTGTCCATCCCAGACCACAATTTCTGCGTCTGCATCCACATCAAGAATGCCATCAACAGCAGCATTTAACTCCTGCGTCAATAATTTCATGGCTGTCTGTTTCTGGGGACCTTCTTCACGGGTTTGACTGAAGCGGGATACCATCGCAACCCCTTCTAAGTCGGTTAGAATGTAAATTTTCATTGTCGGAATCCTGCCAAACTACGTCACAGTCCACGTTTCGCCGGCGTTGAGGAGTGCTTCGAGGTTGCCATCGCCCATGCGCTCTTTTGCGGTGCGGACCTGGTTCGTCATCAGGTCTTCGTAACAGGGCTGTCGAACACTGCGGAAGATGCCGATGGGGTCCGGCATGTCAGGCGCGTCGCTCATCCGTGCAAGGAAGTTCGCTAAGGTGGTGTTCTCGGCGTACCGATCGTGGACGATGAGATCCTCAGTGGAGTATTCGCCATTTGTGGTTTTGACGACTTCGGGTTCGAAGCCGTTCAGGCGGATACCCTTATCGTGTTCTGTTCCGAAAACGAGGGGTTCGTTATGCTCCAGAATCACCGTGTGGTCAGCCTTTGTTTCTTTTTCCGTGTATTGAAAGAAGGCTCCGTCGTTAAACACGTTGCAGTTTTGGTAGATTTCGATGAAGGACGTGCCCTTGTGTTCAAACGCTGACTTGATGATGGTTCGGAGGTGATTTGGGTCTCTATCCAGCGAGCGTGCCACGAATGTAGCACCGGAAGCCAATGCGAGGCTAATCGGATTAAAGGGTGTATCCACTGAACCGAGAGGGGTAGACTTTGTCCGTTTCCCTTGTTCGGATGTCGGTGAGTATTGTCCCTTCGTAAGTCCGTAGATGCGGTTGTTAAAGAGCAGAACGTTGACATCGAAATTGCGGCGCATCAGGTGGATGAAGTGGTTGCCACCAATTGAGAGCGCATCACCATCCCCTGTGATAACCCACACAGAGAGGTCGGGGTTCGCCATTTTTACACCGGAGGCAATCGTTGGGGCTCTACCGTGGATGGTGTGGAAGCCGTAGGTGTCCATGTAATATGGAAACCGACTCGAACACCCGATACCGGAGATAAAGACGATGTTTTCTTTCGGGATGCCGAGTTCCGGCATAATACGTTGGGTCTGAGCGAGAATGGAGTAATCGCCGCAACCGGGACACCAGCGTACGTCTTGGTCGGATACAAAGTCCTTTTTGGAGAGGGTAGGTGCCCCAGCGGGAATGCGTGAAGTTCTGGTTCTTTTGCTTCTCATGATTTGTTTACCGCCTTTTGGCGTTAGGGGCTAAGCGTCCCCTGTTTCTTCAAGTATCTCGTCAATTTTCGATGTCAACTCAAAAACATGGAAGGGTTGCCCTTGCACCTTGTTAAACCCGATTGCATCAATGAGATAGGTGCTACGAATGAGTTGGAGGAGTTGGCCACTGTTTAGTTCAGGAATTAAAATCTTTTTGAATCTCTGTAGAATGTCGGCTAAATCTTTAGGGAAGGGGTTGAGGTGTCGGAGATGGACGTGTGCTATTGGGAGTCCTTCGGCGATACAGTTTTCTGCTGTGGTTCGGATTGCGCCGTAGGTACCTCCCCATCCAAGGAGCAGAACGTCACCTTCTTGTGCGCCGAAAACCTCCGTCGGTGGTAACTCATCGGCGATGCGTGCGACCTTTTCCGCTCGGATTTCTATCATCCGTTGGTGGTTTTCAGCATCGTAACTGACGTGTCCCGTCACATCTGATTTCTCTAACCCTCCGATGCGATGCTCTAAGCCGGCGGTGCCGGGTTTCGCCCACGGACGCGCCAAGGTTTCTGGGTCGCGTAGATAAGGTTCAAACCCGTTGCGGGTATCTGCGCTCACTGCGAAGTCGGGTCTAATTTCCGGTAGTTCGGAGAGTTGCGGAATCTTCCACGGTTCAGCTCCCATCCCGATGTAGAGGTCGGAGAGGAAAATCACTGGGGTCCTGTATTTCACAGCGATGCGACACGCTTCGTAGACGGTCTCGAAGCAATCGAACGGACGTGAGGGAGCGATGATAGGCAGCGGAGATTCGCCGTTCCTGCCGTAGAACATCTGCAAGAGGTCCGACTGTTCCGTCTTTGTTGGCATGCCTGTTGAGGGACCCGCACGCTGGATGTTACACACCACGAGTGGAAGTTCAGCAATCATGGCGAGGTTAATCGCTTCCGATTTAAGCGCAAGCCCCGGTCCACTACTGCCGGTCACACCGAGTGCACCGCTAAAGGATGCACCGATTGCAACGCCGACGGCGGCAATCTCATCCTCCATCTGCATTGTAACGACACCGAAATTCCGATATTGTGCGAGTCCGTGGAGAATATCGCTTGCGGGTGTGATTGGGTAACTCCCGTAAACGAGGGGTAAACCGGACTGATGCGAAGCGGCGACAAGTCCAAGCACCGTTGCCATATTGCCTTCGATGTTCCGGTAGGTCCCAGGTTCAAAGACGGCGGGTTTGACATCATAGGAGACGGCAAACTGCTCGGTAGCTTCGCAGTAAGTATTCCCAGCGCGGAGTGCAAGAATATTAGATTCTACATACTGTGGTTTGCTCGCGAACTTCGCTTTGATCCACTTCATCGTATATTCCATTGGACGATTGTAGAGCCAGAGGATCATACCGAGTGCGAAAAAGTTTTTACATCTGTCGATTTCTGGGACGCTTAATTGCGTTGTTTCGAGTGCTTTTCGAGTGAGTTGTGTTAATTCGACACGGAAAACTTGATACTTCGTAAGTTTATCATCTTCGAGTGGATCTTCTTCATATCCTGCGAGGCGTAAATTGCGGCGCGCGAAATTGTCTATATTTACAATCAGGATGCCGTTGGGCTTGAGTTTGTCGAGGTGTACCTTTAAAGCGGCGGGGTTCATCGCGATGAGAACATCGCAGAGATCTCCGGGGGTGTGAATTTGTTCGCTTGAGAAGTGGAGTTGGAACCCGGATATTCCAGCTAACGACCCGGCGGGTGCACGAATCTCAGCGGGGTAATCGGGTAGCGTGGCGACATCGTTCCCAATGAGGGCGGTGGTTTCAGTCATTTGTGTGCCAATGGTCTGCGACCCATCGCCGGAGTCGCCAGCAAATAGGATTGTCGCTTCCTCGATTTGCTCTACTGGCTTGCGCATCACAATCGTCCTTTTTTAGGATAGGTGCGTGTTTGGTAAAGACACCTACAAGAGATTAGAAGACAGGTACGTGTTTGGCAACCGCACCTAAAAAATATGAAAAGTTTAGAGGCATTTAGGCACCCTCTCGGGCTTTCAGCGCATCTCGAACAGGTTTCGGTGGTAGTGTTAAGACTTCTTGAAGAAATTCCTCAACAAGATAGGAGATTACGTCACGAATGGATACCATACCAATCGGGCGATTTTCCGTATCAACAATAGGGACGTGTCGGTAACCGCCCCGTGCCATGTGGAGAATGGCGGTGTTCAGTGTATCTTCCGCTTGTGCTGTCTGCGGATCTGCGATCATGAATTCTTTAACGCGACTGTCGTCCAAGTCCCCGACTTGTTTATTGAGAATTTTGTTGAGTACGTCTCGCTCACTAAATATCCCGCGGAGATAATCGTTCTCAACAACAGGTGCTGCGCCGATTTCGTTAGCAAGGAGTAAATCGATAGCCTCATTCGTGCTGGAGTTGATGTCAATCTTAATGACGGGACGCATCAGATCTTTTAGCGAAACCTGAATCTCTTGCGTGTTCCATGCTCTTAACGCAGCGTCTTCGTCCATCTGCTCTAATTCTTCGTCAATTGCCAAGTCATATAGCATGGTTACGCCTCCTACGCCTGGTTTTCTATAAATATGGCGATATGTTCTAAGATATCGCGGGTTGAAATTATTCCGATGGGGTATGCCTCTCCTTGGTCGTCCCAAACACAGAGAGGTAGGTGCCGGAAGTGACCAAGATGCATCAGGTTTAGTGCGAAGGCAATAGGGTCACTGGCGCGTAGTGTCTCTGGGTCCGCTGTCATCACCTGTTCGACCTTAAATTCCGCGGGTGCGGCGCGCTGCCCGCTCACATGCTGGAGCAGATCCCGTTCGGTGATGATTCCAACTAATTGTTCATCCTCATCAACGACGAGAACACACCCTCTTCCTCCCTCTTGCATCATATCAATGACGACAGAAACAGGGGATCCGACTTGCACGGCGGCGGGTTGCTTATAATCCAGTGTGCTGATCGGCAAAGACAGTGTTCTTGTGTCCATCGTATCTATTCCTTTACTATAACGTCAGAAAACAGATCTGGGTTTCTTATTCTCTCACTTAAAAAGGATACCACATTTTTCGCCGATTTGCAAGAAAATATTCGGCAAAAAATTTCGACTTTAATTTATCAAAGAGAAGCACAGTCAAGAGATTAATTTCTAACTTGGTTTATACTGCCAATGTGATAGCACGAGAGGTCGGTGAACCCCATCCGGGAACGACAATCGTCCATCTTCCTGCCGGTCCACCTGCTACCATCAGCAGCAGATCCTCTGTCGAGTACTGCTTTGTGGTGTCAGCGATGTACTGCCGGATGTCGGCTTTGTTGAACCCGTCTTCTGAGATGGTCTTTGCGTGCTCAACGCCTATGACAAGAAGCGTTTGGCCGCTACTGTTGCCGGGGGCGGTGATGTTGTGCGCAATTGTGCTGAGGATGCCTTCTGCGGTGTTATTACCGTGGTCGTTAACGGTTTGGGGACCGGCACCCGCAAAGATGGTGACAGTGCTATCGCCAGCTCGGAAACCGCGTTCGACATGCAAGGGATCCCAAAGGCTTGCCTCCTCTTTTTCAGCGATGCAACAGGTATATTTTCCGGCGTGTCCGAATGCCGAGCGGTCAAGTTCACCGGGCAGTCCGCCGCCGATATTGGTACAGATGAGCCGTAACGTGCGACCAATTGTTGCGTTTGCTCGCCATCCTTGTCCAAACAGATTGAATCCGTCGTTGATTTCTAACTGCTTTCGGATAGGTCCGTTCACAACGAGCATCGGCCCAACGTGTGATGTCGTGACCTGAACGCCGTGGAGGTTGAACTCCTCGGTTGTCATCGCTTCCACTGCAGTAAGGATAAGCGGTAAATATTCGGGTTTGCATCCTGCCATGACGGCGTTAATCGCGACCTTTTCGACTGTCGCTCTGCCCCATTTTGGAGGGACTGCTGCAATGAGTTCCTCCGGGTCCCGATCTATTCCGCTGAGCATGCGTTCGACGCGTTCAGGTGTCGGTGGAACGACGGGGAGTCCATCCGTCCATCCGTTCTGATAGCAGGCCTCAATGAGGTCCTCGGTTTCATCAATTTCTAACGCTGTGGAATGCCATTCTTGTGCCATGTGCGTTTCCTTTCTGTACATTACTTTTGAATATGTGCATTGAGGTATGTTATCATATTATCATAGATTTTATAGGTTTGCAAGGTCCTATTTAAAGTTATCAGTTGTCAGCAGTCGGTTGTGAGGTTGGCAACCTCGCCAGCGATGGGAGGACGTTTCTCTATCCGCTATTCACTGAAATGTCTACATATTTCTAAAATTTACCATAAATTCTGACAAATTACATGAGTCCTACGACTTTTTAAAATACATTGGAGTAAAAAATGAAATCCATTACCCTTCAGGAAATTATTGCAGCGCGATCCGTCGTATCACGATTTTTAAAGCCCACCCCTTTGGTTCACTATCCAGAATTGTCCGAACGACTCGGATTTCAGGCATACATCAAGCACGAAAACCATCACCCAACGGGTAGTTTTAAAGTGCGCGGCGGCATCAATTTCATGCACCACCTACCGCAAGCGCAACGTGAAAAGGGAGTTCTGACGGCGACACGCGGGAATCATGGACAGTCGATCGCCTACGCTGCGGCGCAGTATGGTGTCAAGGCTACCGTTGTTGTGCCACACGGGAATAACCCTGAAAAAAACAGCGCGATGCGAGCGTTTGGCGCGGAACTGATTGAACACGGTGCCGATTTTGACGAAGCACTTGCGCTGTGTGAAACGCTTCAAGCGGAACGCGGACTTTACTACGTTCATCCGTGCCTGGAATCTGCGCTTTTCCACGGTGTCGGCACCTATTCGCTTGAGATTTTTGAGAGTCTCCCAGACGTGGACGCAATCATTGTGCCTATTGGCGGTGGGAGCGGTTGCTGTGGTGCTATTACAGTTTCTAAAGCGATTAATCCGGAGGTCAAGATCATTGGTGTGCAAGCGGAAAATGCGCCGGCTATCTACCGTTCATGGAAGACGGGAAAGCGTGTAGAAACCGATTCTTGCGATACCATTGCCGATGGACTTGCGACCCGTACGCCGTTTTCGTTGCCACTGTCCATTATCAAAAAAGGCATTCACGACATTGTTCTGCTCAGCGAGGCGGAACTTGAAGAAGGCATCCGTTTGGCGTTGCGGTGGACACACAACTTGGCGGAAGGTGCAGGCGCGTCTCCGATAGCAGCAGCGCATAAACTCGCGGATACACTGGCGGGGAAACGCGTGGTAATGGTGATGAGCGGTGCGAATCTGGACACGGAAACGCTCAAGAAGGTACTCGGTTACCAGTTGTGAATCACGTAGACGGGGGCAGATCCGTCAGTCAATTGGACGGTTGCCGATTCCGCACCTTCTACGAATTCGTTGCGAAGGGCGTTTGTTAAATCGGGATGGATGTGTAGTGATGCCAAGTCCCAACGTAGATTTTCGCTCTTTTCGACGATGACGTTCGGAGATTCCGCAATGAGAGAGACGCGTTGCAGTCGGCTGTTTTTTCGGGTTAAACGCACTGCTGATAGCACGTAGTGGATTGTTTGTCTCGGATCCCGCATCTCGGCTGTGTAAGGTTCACCTGCGGATACCCGGTAATGCCCAAAACGCATCAGTTTGAGGTTGCCAAGGAACTGGTCTGTTTCATATTCTGCTGGACGCGGTAAACCGCCGTAGATGATGATATGTCGGCAGTTGGACTGTTCCAGGGCGTAGTCTACGGCGAGTTGTCCATCGGTGTAATCTTTGTCTGTTTTTCCTACCCATTCCTGAACGATCTGCTTTGCTTGTGGAAGGGTCTGCCCTTCTTGTGGGAGGGGCTGTTCTTCTTGTGGGAGGGGTTTGTAACCCCGATGTGGGACCGAATCCATGTCACCGATAAGAACATCAGGGATAAGCGACATATCCGTATCCCGATTTAATTCATCAAATATACGGATGCCTCCGTTGGCACAGATGAGCGGAACACCATTTTCCACTGCGGTTTCGATCTCTTGACAGTAAAAATCGAGATGCCGTGTGTCGTAATAACCATTGAGGAAAATAAGTGCTGATTTCATTTTTTTAATTTCCCGTCACACAATATTGTATGACAGAAGCAGTTGGCTGGGATGGTAGGAGCGTTTGACACGTTTTAGGTTCTCTAATCCTGAATCGTCCATCGCGTTCATCCATCTGTAGGTGTCCGTCAATTCCTTGCAAAACTCGCGGTAGATGAACTGTGCGAGCCCTTTTATCCCAAGGTCTGTAATCTCAAATAGCACACAAAATGTATCCGCATTCAGTGGATATCCGAAGGTATAGCCTCTGATTTCCTCATCAATACGGACAATCCTGCCGAGAAGTCCGAGTGCTTCCGCATGCGCGATCGCGATTCGGTGCGCCGATCGAGAATCCTCAAGCATCGCGCAATAGACTGCGTCATCGCATTTCGCTGCACGTGCAGTGTGCCACGCGTTATAGAGTGCTAAACACGCATCGCGGTCGGTAGTGCAGTAGCGGCTAAATTCTACCGAGGGATAACGCTCAATAAAGGCGTTATAGGCGTTCCGCTTACTCTTGAAGCGATTGCCGCTCAACTCGCTGAGTACGACTGTTTCATAAAGGTATTCAGTCTCTTTCAAGGTGGCACGGAATCCGTCCTTTTCAAAATAAGTCCGCAGCTTCTGTGGAACATTTTCGATTCTGGCGATGTGTGGATTCCGATTTGATTCTAACATAAATTGATATGCCATGCGAATAACATTTCGGTAGGTGCGGTTTTCAGGATCGCACGGTATCGGTAGAATCGGCATGAAATAGTCTTCACCCTGTTTTGCGAAGATGCATAGATGTTCCGCGAGTCGTGCCCAATAAAACTGAAAATGCTCTTTCCATACGTAGAGTGGCGCGAAGGCATAGTTGGAAAGACGCGTGTATGTCTGATGTGCGTATTCGTCAAAAATTGGCTTGTCATTAAGGGTTAGCGGTTGAAGTTGCATCTGTCAGTTTTTCTGAAGCATCGCGATCAGGAGATCGCTCCTACTGAGCGTATGGACAATTGCCACGGTGTCTTGGTAATCACCGATCAAGTTCCAGTTGGCGATTATCTGCGCCGTGACCGATTCGGATTCGACGTAATTGATGACGTGGTGGATGTGCTTCTGAAAGGCTTCCGTTTCGAGATGTGTTTCGCCAAATGGACAGAGGGTGTCTACGCCGAGCACGACCTCGTTTCCATCCGCGCTGAGCATTAGTGCAAACGGATAGAGTTGGCAGTCAAGCGGACGAATCGGATAGATGGTGCAGTGACTCGTCTCTGGTTCAAAAAAGGGACAGATGTAGAAATCGTTGTGCGGTTTTAGCTGGATCTGTGCACTTTTTCCGTCTGCTTGTGAACGGAACAGCGCGGGATCAGCACCGTGTGTGATGGCTTTTTCCGTCTCTGTTGCTGTGAAGATGGGCGCGAGGGGGCTATCTACTTCTAAAAATCGGCAACAGACATCACACGAGAAACAGACTTCGCTGGGGATGATTTGGTAGAGGGTAGTGTTGGCTGGGTTAGGTGTGTCCATCTTCTTGCTGAAGTGGTGTTATGTCTGTATCGTCTGAATCGCGGATTCTCGCGGATTTCACAGATTTCGCGGATTTTTGGGCTTTCTGTGTATCCACGCCTTTGATAGAGTGTTGGGTTTCACTGCGTTCAACCCAACCTACGCGATGCCTCAGCCGTCTTAAGGGTATATTGAACCACAGTACCCGCCGAGGATTTCTGGAGCATGATTATGAACCCAAAGCCCGTTTGTAGTAGGGCAATTCATTGCCCGTTCTTTAGTTTCCGGAACATGATTATGAACTTAAAGTTTTTCCTATCGTGTCAATTACGATGTGAATCTTCTCTTCGGTTAATCCGGGGTGGAGAGGTAGACTCACGACGCGTTCAAATGCTGCCTCAGCACACGGGAAATCGCCGACACGGTAGCCGTATTGCTCCTGATAAAACTCGAAGAGGTGTAACGGGATATAGTGAACGCTGCATTCAATGTTTGCCTCGCGTAGGGATTCTATGAATTCATCCCGATTGCCTGTGTGGAGTTGGATAATGTAGAGATGCCACGAATGCTCGTTCGGATTATCCGGTGTAACCGGCGTGCTTATTTGCGGAAAATTTGCGAGTTCCGTTTGATAGACCTGCGCGAAATTTCGGCGGCGTTCATGCTGTTTGTTGAGTTTCATGAGTTGGCATAACCCCATCGCTGCTTGAATATCGGTCATGTTGTATTTATAACCTTCAGTAGCAATGTTGTATCGCCAGATGGCACGCTGTGACTGACGCGCCCAAGCGTCTTTGTCGATTCCGTGGAGCCGCATCGTGCGGAGCGGTTTGGCGAATGCGTCGCTGTTCGTGGTAATCATACCGCCTTCTCCTGTAGTAAGATTTTTGTTCGCATAAAAACTAAATGCGGACAAGTCGCCGATGTTGCCGATGTGTTGTCCTTTGTATTGGGTCGGGATGGCGTGGGCAGCGTCATCGATAAGGACGAGGTTGTGGTTTTGGCAGATGTCCAATAGCGCATCCATATCACAGGGGAGACCGGCAAAATGTACGGGTAGTATCGCCTTCGTGCGAGAGGTTATCGCCTGCTCAATCTTGGTTATGTTGATGTTCAAGGTATCGGGGTTGATGTCCACGAAGACGGGTTTAGCACCGACATATCGGATCGCTTCAGCGGTCGCTGTGAAGGTGTAAGGGGTCGTGATAACCTCATCGCCGCTACCGATCTCAGTTACAACGAGGCTTAGATGCAAAGCGGCGGTGCAGGAACTCACAGCGATCGCGTGCTTAACACCGAGGTATTCGGCGAAAGCACGTTCAAACTCGCGCACTCTGGTCCCCGTGCTAATCCATTTGGAGGCGAGGACTTGACTGACGGCTTCGATTTCGGTATCATCAATCCAAGGGCGACTAAACGGTATGAAAGGGTTTTTTGCCATAGAGGGATTCCTTCTTTTTGATGATGTGTTATTATTTCGATGGTTCAAGTTTTTGTTGTAAGATTTGGATTATTGCTTCAAGAGCAAGGGTGTAACTATGTGTTCCGAAACCACCTATGACACCGACAGCAACTGCTGATATGTAGGAATGATGCCGAAATTCTTCGCGGGCGTAAATGTTAGAGAGATGAATCTCTATGACGGGTAGTGCGACGGTAGAGAGAGCATCTCGGATGGCGACACTGGTATGTGTGTAGGCTGCAGGATTAATCAAGATACCGTCAGCCCAGTCGATGTGGTCTCCGATGATAGAAACGAGTTCGCCTTCGTGATTGGATTGAAAGATTTTGAGTGTAATCGCGTGAGGCGATGCCGCTGCGTGTCGGTCGAGCATAGCGTTGATGTCTGATAACGTTTGGTGTCCGTAGATTTCGGGTTGGCGTTTTCCCAGGAGATGTAGGTTCGGTCCGTGGAGAACGAGAATGTTCATGCGCGTGTTCCTTTTTCTCTGAAGTATTGCCTTTGCCGTAAAAAGTATATAATGGATTAGAAAAATTTGCAAAGTTTTTTCATGGCTGCTGGCGTTGTTATGTTTTAGGGGTTAAGTAGAAAAGTAAAACGGAGTAAGCCTGCTATGGGAAGGAAATTGAGTTTCGCGAGGCTCAACCCAACCTACGGAACTAAATAGTGCTTATAGTGCCGTTATATGAAGTTTAAATAAATATTTCGGTAATCCTGTAAGCGAGATTCTAAACCAAGAAGTTCTCTCATCACATAAATCATATAATCATAGGATTTACGCAGCGCGTTCATAAGTCCCCCTGATAAGGGGGATTTAGGGGGTTTAAAAGGCAAAATCTACCACCGTGTGCTCAATTTGCGTAAGTCCTGAATCAGAGAAATCACAGTTCAGACGATGGACCCTCCACATTACCGAATTAAATTCCTAATCTTCATGAAACCGCCCTACTTTGAATTGGAAAAACTGGTTCTGTAAATAGATACCATTATGCATCAATGGTGTGTCCGAATTTTTGGCGGAATTCGTCGTGGACCATCTGCTCATAGCCGGTCGTTTCCGTTATCGGGAGGTCGATGGGCATCATTCCCGTCCGTGAGGATTCATATAAAGCGATACACATCTCTACATCTTTCCTGCCGCCGATGCCGTACTCCGGTGGCTCTCCTGTGAGTGCCGCCCTCGCTATCGTCATAATCTCCTCAGCGGTTCCGACGTTCCAATCGTCTATTGCGTAAGCTCTGAAAGGGTTTTCATAAACAATCTGTGGATCGGTATGCACGATGATTCTGGAAAGAACGTCTACTCCGTCAACCTGATGCCGTTCCGTTTCGATCGGAATATCCTGCATTTCACCGTTGACGAGAGCACGCAGCGGGAAATCAGGTGTCCAGTAATCGACATCTGTTATCACGCCTTTCGTTCCCATAATCTGTCTGTACTTAATCGTTTCTTCCCCGACCTGAGAGGTTTCATAAACACCAACAGCACCGCTTTCAAATTCAATAACCGCGTGACCCCAATCTTCGTAAACTCTGTTGGGTCCCGGAACGAATTGCTTGGTGATTCCGGTGATTCTCTTCGGTTCGCTTTGGGCATAAAACCGAATCTGGGACATCCGGTGAACGCCCATGTCAATGCAAACGCCGGAGTGGGAAGTAAATGTTGAGATAGGCGACTCTATGCCGCGCGGCTTTCCTGCTCCGTGCACAAACCCCCTACGTCCGGAAGGTTCGATAAAGTGAACCCGCACAATGTCACCAAGCACACCTTCCTGAATGAGTTTTATGATGATTCGATCCCCCGGCATCCGAAAATAGTTTTCGGCGACCTCAAAATGGACCCCGTTTTTTTTGCAACTGTCTATTATCACATCACAGCAGGCGAGGGTGGGTGCCATCGGTTTTTCGACGATCGGGTGCATCTTGTGTTCAGCGACTATCTTCGCGATAGGATGATGTGTATAATCGCCGGTGCTGATGTCTACAACGTCGATGTCACTGTGTTTTTCCAGCATCTCCTCGACATCCGTATAGTAAGGTAGACCGTACTCTTCACCGGCTTCGCGAGCGGTATCCGCGTCTGCGTCACATACGGCTATGTAATCCAGATCCCCTCTTTTCGTCAACTCAGCGATTGTTGGCAGATGCCAACGTTTTGCGACCCAACCACAACCTACGGATGCAATCTTGGCTTTCCGCATATCTTTGTCTCCTTCGCGCTTAATGATGCTACTGAGGTGGACGTATTTTCTCAGTCAATTCTTCGTCAACGGTGATTGCCAGATGCCCCTGTGGTCCAACCATCTTATTTACCATGATCGCCTCAAGTTCTTTATGCTCAAGCGCAGTCAGTTCTTCTGCCAAGGGGCTGTGGATAAAGTCTTTGTACGGACGACTTGTATCCATGAACGGCATGATGTACATCGGAATTACCGCCTGCAACATCGCGGCGCGCTTATGCGGCGTGCGATTTACGCCAGCGCGATGCCAAATCCGAGAATCGTAGACGATGTAGCTACCCGGCGGTGCCTCGACCACATCTGCATCCGGTCCGGTGTATGGCAATCCTTTGGACTCACGGTAGTCTTCCTGCCTGGAGGCATTTCCGTTTCCCCACTCTATCGGCGGACCTTGACCGAGTATGTGGGATCCAAGTTTGAAACAGGTCGCCCCGTTTTCCTTGCGGAATTCTGAGACGCACAGATTACGCTGGACACCCATGACCAAACCATCGACCTTGTGAACCGGTATTCGATTGACAACCTCACTACCGGCAATGCCCCAGAGGTAAGGAAAATCTGAGTGCCAACCTTGAACGTTCCGCTTGCCGTCGTCTTTGAGGAGTATGGCGAAACTCGGAGAATGTCCAAGCCGGATTTCCTGCGTCTGCATGTATTGCCGCATGAGCCACAAGGAGACGGGTTCCGTTGCAATTTTTGCCACCGCTGCGGTCTGATTCAACGGAGGAATACTTCGATCGTAGGTTCCATCTTCCCAGCGACCGGTGCCACTTACCCGTTCCAACTCTTCGACAATATCAAGGGCGATGATAGATGGGAGGCATGCCCATCCATTTTGCTTGAATGATTCCAGATATTCGGATGGCAGGTGTGCCGGACCGTGTCCAACGGAGAACACGGCACCTTCGTTTCCTACGCTGCCGTCACTCGCGAGTGGATCCCCATTATGACGAAGATAGCAGCCGTTCTCAGCGTCAGGGGATTCGGCTTCGAGTTGAATATCCGTGACGACGTGGCGGTAAGCATCGGCACCTTTGACCTGTTCCCATATCGCTTTATCGTCGGTATAGTCAAAAGTTGCGAGTTCGTTAGTGTCAGACACGCCGAGGAAATCGCCATCGGCGTTACGAAGTAGTGTAAAGTGCGCCGACGGCTTTTCAACCCGGACAACGCGTTCCTGAAAAATTTCGTCTCTCACCATCGATAGTAACTCCTGAATGATTGTGGAATTCTACGTCCTGCATACTTCTTAATGAACAACGCCTACCTCTGCGAGCCAAGCGTCCAGCAGTTGCATGTTACCGAGCGTGTCGTTCCAAGACATCACCGGTGCTTGCCGATCTGCGATATGGTTGGCTACCGTATCCGCTTCGTAAGTAAACAGATCCCTATCAGCAGCGATTGTCACTTCGGTGGTTTCTCTGCTCTGGGACGATTGGATGATAAGTTGCGTCGCGGGGAAAGTTGTGTCAGGTGGCAACGGGGTCCTCGCACCTCGGCAAGGCGATGATGGCAGCCATGGGTTCGGAATCGTTAGCGTTCCCTCCGTGCCGTAGACGATAACGCTACTTCCGTAACTGCATTCAACGGCACAAATTATCTCCGCGATAATGTCGTTCTCAAATTTCAGGGTCGCAGCTGCGATATGGTCAACACCCGTAGGACCGACTTTCCCGTTTCCTTTTACAGAGATCGGATCCAGAAACAGTTCATTCACCGCTGCACCTGCGATTTTCCGAGCCATTGAAGCGGTATAGCCTCCGATGTCAAGGATACCACCACCTCCCATTTCATGGTTATAGATCCGACTCTGCGGGTTGAAACCCGAACGGTAGCCGAACGTCGCACGGATGACTTGAACATCACCGATCGTGCCGTCCTGTATCAGTTCAACCACCTTTGCTACCTGTGGATGGCAACGATACATAAAGGCTTCCATGAGAAACACGTCATTTTCGCGTGCTGCGTCTACCATAGCCGCGGCTTCGGCGTGGTTCATGCTGATCGGTTTCTCAATGAGCAGATGTTTTCCTGCCTCGGCACACTTTATCGCCCACTCCGCATGAAGTGGATGAATTGTCGCTATATAGACAGCATCAATGTCGTCATCCGTCAGCAGATCAGCGTAATCGTTGTATTGACGCGGAATCGAATAATCGTTGACGAGCCTGTCCATACGGGATTGGGTACGACTCGCTACGGCAAGAATCTGCCCGGAGTCTGTAAAACGTATTCCGTTGCAGAAGACATACGCGATGCCACCTGCACCCATAACGCCCCAGTTTAACATATCCTGTTTCCTCCTGTTAACTGTTCCGTCCTTTTGCTGCTTCTGCGCGCTTGCTTGCGAGCGGATGCATAATACCGGCACCGGGGGGCCAGACACCTGGGTCCGCTTTGATCCAATCACATAATTTCTGAGCGTGTGGTGTCAAGGTTTCCCAAATTTCGTGCGGCATAATCCTGCTGAAACCGTGTTGTGAACGCCACGGTGAGGCGTACTCGACATTAGGCAATGCGCGAATCTCTTTTGAGAGATTGGGAGTTGCACCGTGCCATGCGCGATTATCTCGGAACACACCGGAACCAGCTGTCGCACCGACGAGCGTTGAATGTTTCATCCAATCGGGTTCATCGCCCGGAGGCGGCGGATTCTGTTGCAGTGTATGTGTCCCTGGAATCTGACGAATCGGACCGTTTTCCCAAGTCAGATCACACATGACGAAGTTAATGGTTACGGTCGGCGGTGTCATTTCCATAATCATCTTTTCTGATGGGACATCAAGGTTTCCGTTGTCATCTCTATGGAGTTGAACACCGAGGAGTTCTGCTTGCTTGATGCGTGCTTCGGAGAGGTGCTGTGGATCCCTGCCGTCGGGATGCAAGTGTTGATACTCTACTGCACCGGGGAGGCAGAGGTCTCCACCTGAACCCCAGACACGATAATCTGAAGAACCGAAAATTTCTGTGACGATGGGGGTTGTTGTCGGTAGATCTATCATGCTTGCCCAAGCGGAGTGGTGCAGCATCTGTCTTGAAGCGGAAGAGGTGCCGTAGCTATAGCGATGTGGTAGGCGTCCGGTTTCGGCTATGTATTTTCTGTCCCCTGGTCCGGGTATTGAGAGGATGTCACGAAGTGCTTCGGCGCATCCTGCTCGCCAGCGTGCGAGTTGCTCGGCGTTGAGGAGGTCTTTAACGACAGCGAAACCATCGCGATGGAAGATTCGAGCGATTTTCTTGGTTTCGTGGGGTTCGCAGATTTCAAGTCCGTGAATGCCGTTGTGCTCGTGTAGTTTTTCACGTAATGCTTCGACCTCCGTATCGTCGTAGACACGGCGTTTGGGTGAATTGGGATCTGCTACACCAAATCCTCTTTTGCCGGGGAAAAGATTTCCTTCCGCATCGACGGTTTCATTGACGGGTGTATTCTCATCCCACCCGACCCGCGTTTCGCCGTAGACTTCCATTTCTTTCAGTTCTGCGGTTAAGGTCCGTCCGTTGTTACTCATAGGTCTAACTCCTTACTCCCACCTGCTGCCAGTGATGGGAAAATATTGTTTTTTCGTCGTAGACAGCGAACGTCAAAAGCGAATGACTTCAGAATGGCTTTTAGTCTATCATGCCCCGTATTTTTTTGCAATGGTTAATTTGCTTGAAAAAAGGCTTGGGATTTGTTACGATAATGCCTATTAGATCCGCGAAACAATCTACAACGGGTGGTAAACTTACGAAAAATATGAGAATTCTGCACACCGCCGATTGGCACATCGGCCAACGACTCCACGAACGTTCCCGACTTGACGAACACGAACAATTCTTGGACTGGCTCCTTGAAACAATTCAGAAACGTAAAGTCGATCTCCTCCTCGTTTCAGGCGATATTTTTGATACCTCCCTTCCGTCAGCAGAAGCAACAAACCTCTATTATCGGTTTCTCTATCGTCTTTTTGATGAAACTGATGCATACGCGGTGATTACAGCGGGTAATCACGATTCTGCGCGACACTTGGAAGCCCCACGGGAATTTCTCGAAATGGGCAGAATTTACGTTGTTGGACTTACCACCGAGCCTGCCAAATGTGTTTTACTGTTTCCACCCGACAACCCGCGCGTCATGGTTGCGGCTGTTCCATACCTCTTAGAAAGCGAGCTTCGACATTTCTCATATCAAACGGAGGCAGAAAGAAACGATCGGTATCGGGAGTGGCTTAAGGCATTCTACGCCGATTGTGTCGCATGTATGCCTGTAGAACTCCCTAAAATTTTAATGGGACATCTCTTCGTTCAAGGTGGGAAAGTAACCGATTCTGAGCGAAATATTCAGATTGGGGGTGCTACTGCTATTCACGCCAGTGATTTCCCAGAGGGTGTGGATTATGTTGCCCTCGGGCATCTTCATAGGCCACAGACGATCAAGGGTACCGATTATCCAATTCGGTATTCAGGTTCGCCGATTCCGCTGAGGTTTAACGAAGCGGAGTATCGCAAGAAAGTGTATCTGATGGAGGTGTCTGACGATGGCTCACTGACCCAAGATAAAGAAATTGAGATCCCCGTTTTCAAGGAATTGTGTACTGTTGAAGGTAATGAGAATTGCGTTTTGTCAGCGGCAATGACGGGGAACTGGGAGGGCAAGTACATCCAGGTCAAGTTGACATTAGACACACCGAGGGTCGGCATCAGTGATGAGATACGCCAAGTCTTCAGTGATCGGGGTGGAGAGGTTTTGGTTGTTGAAGTTGAGCTGCCGGAGACAACGCGTGGTCCCGAGATATCTGTTGAAGATATGAAGCGTCCCGAAGAAATCTTTGAGCAATTTCATAAGTCGAGGTTTGAAGGTGAACCGCCGGATGATAATTTAGCGCGAACTTTCAATGAATTATTACAAATGGTTTCGGAGGAACAATGAAATTATGTAAACTGAAGCTTAAAAATCTGAATAGTTTTCGTCAGGAAGTTGATCTGGACTTTGAAAGTTCGCCATTGGGTGATGCATCACTTGTAGCAATTACCGGCCCAACCGGTGCCGGGAAAACGACTTTGTTGGACGCAATTTGCGTCGCCCTCTACGGAAAAACGCCGCGCTTGCATGGAACGAAAAACCAACATCCGCGGCATCTGATCAGTCATGGAGAAACCGAGGGGTTCGCTGAAGTTTATTTTGAGGCAAATAGCAAGCGTTATCATGCCACTTGGTCTATTAGTGGTAAAGGTTCTCCTCAAGGTCGATTGTATGATGAATCTGGGGACTTAATCACAACTAAGGTTGCTCAAGAAGTAGAATCTATCTTAGGGCTTGATTTCAATGCTTTCAGACGCTCTGTCATGTTGGCGCAAGGTGAGTTCGCTGCGTTTTTGAAAGCAAGCAGAGAAGATAGGCGGACGATTTTGGAGGCGACCGCGGGCATCCACATCTATGACATACTCAGACAAGCGTTAAATGACAAGGTGAATGCGGTTGAGGCTGAACATCAGGAGGTTTTGCAAAAACTTGGCACTATTCCCGAAGTGTCTCGCGAACAACTCACACAAGCTGAGGCGGAACTTGATAGACAACAACAGGAAGTTGCGGCATTAGTGCTACAAAGCAAGGAGATTCAGGAGGAGATGGAGCGGGAAGCGAAGCGGAAAGAGGATTTTGCAAGACTCCAGTCCTCAGAAAAACGTCAAACGGAACTCTCGGAGCAGCAAACGGAGATTGATAATCTTGAGGAAGAACGGGAACGAGCGCAGCGTGCGAATGGTCTGCGTCCTGAAAAACAGGTGTCCGATATCGCGAAATCGGAGCTGAAAGATGCAGAGGAGTTACTTCGTGTAGCAACGACGGAGAAAACGGATGCAGAGGCGCAAGTTAAAACCGACCAAGCCGATTTTGATAAAAAAGAGGAGGCGTATCAGACCGCATCCACTGAACGCGATCGGAAAGTAGCGGTCTACGCAGAAGCAAAAGCAGATGTAGAACGAGCAGAAAATCGATTTACGGAGGCAGGGAAACGGACTCCAGATTTGGAAAACTTGGGTGAACAGATTAAAGGGTTGTCAAGCCAATTGGACAGCAGACAAACTGAGCGAGCTCAGTTGGAAGAACAGATTCAGTCGGCGCAAACCTTCTTAGATGAGAATCCGCTTCCGTCAAATCGACAACACTGCCTCAACCAAGCAACAGGTCTTTTGGTAGAACTCGGTTCACAAGAAAAGCAGTTGGAAACGGTTTCGGCGAACAAAGCGCAGCACGAAAAGAAAGTGTCGTCGTCAAAACGTGGAATTGAAAAATTGTCTAAGACTCTTGAAGAAGGGCTTGCGGAAAAGACAGATGCAGAGGCTACGTTAGAAGAAGCCTCTGCTGAACTGAATGCACTGCTGGCAACTGGCACTCGGGAAGAATGGAATACCCGAAAACAGAAGGCTACCAAAGCACAGCCTATTGCGCAAAAAATTGAATCAGCGGCAGATGACTTGACGAACTCCAAAAATCATTTGCGCGAATTAAACAAGGCAAAAGCAGCGTTGGACACAGAACTTGGACAGATCGAAGCCGAATTGACGAGCCAAGCGCAGGTATCTCAGCATCTGGAAGAAGCAGTTGAACGTTGTGAATCGGCGCGAGAATCCGCGCTTTTGGCAAACCCAATCAATCAACTTCGGCAGCATCTTCACGCCGGAGAACCCTGCTTGGTGTGTGGGGCAACGGAGCATCCGTCCGCTGATGCCGTAGAACCTGAAGACGAGGAACGACTGCAAGACGCTGAAAAGGCATTAGAAAGTGCGAAAGTTGAGGCACAAGCCGCGCAGGAGCAGAGGCAGGCTCTGCAAACGAGACAGGTTCAAACTCAACAGAATAGACGCAACACTGCTGAGCAAATTGAAGATTGTGAGGCGGAAATAGCGGCACTGCAGGACCACAAGATAGCACAGTTTCTCGCGGAATGGCAGGAGATATATCCGGACCCTGATATTTCATCAGAGTGGATAGTCGAGCAGATTAAGGAGGCGGATACTGCTATTGATAACCTCAGGGAAGCCGAGCAAGCACATATACAGGCATCGCATGCTTGCCAAACGGCAGTACAACAATTTGAAACTTGCGAGAGCGGCATTCAGCGAGAGAAAGAGGCCTTGGAAAAAACTGAGGAAGAGTTGCAGGATATCAGCGATGCTCTTGAGGACTTGAAAACTGACATTACATCTACTGAAAAGCGTTTTTGGAAATTGCTACCGGAGGCTTTTCACGACATCTCCCCTGAAAATGCTAAAGAGCAGTTTAGCGAGAGGATTGAGGAGGTTGAGAAGCGAAAGGATGAACGGGATAGTGCAAAGGCGAAACTTAATCTGCTGAATACTAAAATTGAGACAGACCAGCACAACTTTGAGAGGTTGCAGAGGGATCACGAGAAATTGCGAGCCGAAATAGACGAGTATCGACGCGAAGGAGAAGCATTTTTGGACACTGTTCGCAAGAAAACTGACGGATTGGAAACGGAGAATGAGATTAACGTTGCTATTGAGACGTTAGAGACGGAACTGCAGTCGAAAGAGAGCAGGCGCGATGCAGCCCAACAGCAATTGCAGAACAGTCAAAAGTTACTCACCCAAAAGCAGACTACTCATAGGCATTGTGCGGAACAGTATGAAGAATCCGCCGAAAAACTTGAAATAGCGCGCGATGCTTACTTTGAGAAGTTAAGTAAGGCAGGATTTGATTCACCAGAAGCACACGACAACGCTTTCCGAGATGATTCGCAGATCCAAGAACTCACCGACCAAATTGATGTGCATGAGAACGAAAAGCAGCAGCTTGCGGTAGAGATTACCAAGTTGCGAACCCGGTTTGAGGAAACGCCGTTCGATCCGGAGGCATTAGCGCGGATTGAAGCCCAAGTAGAAGAAATTGGAAAACAACTCCAAGCAGCACAACTGGAAGTTGGTGCACAACAACAGAAAATCAAAGACTTGAAACGCGATCTCGAAAAACGTGAGTCGCTTGGTGATGAAATGAGAGCAGCTGAGCAGGAATTGAAGCGTTGGCAGCGGTTACATGACACGATTCCGAGAAATGACTTGCGCGATTTTGCTCTGGAGATTATGTTCAAGCAGATGGGCAGTATCGCCAACGTGCAGTTGCGCTACCTCACCTCTGAGCGTTACCAACTTAAAGTTGAGGGGATCGGTGATTTGACTGTTATTGACAGGTGGAATGCCAACGAAGAACGTCCTGTTGAAACGCTCTCTGGTGGAGAATCGTTCCTGACGAGTCTCGCTTTGGCACTCGCGCTCGCCGATCTGAGTCGCGGACGCGCGCAACTCAATTCGCTCTTCCTTGATGAAGGCTTCGGCACGCTTGATACCGAAACGCTTGACATTGCTATCGCCGCATTGGAAGGACTCCGTACGCAAGGACGAAGTATCTTTCTCATCAGCCACATTCAGGAGTTAACGAGACGTTTGCCCGTCAAGATCAACGTTAGAAAGCGGGGAGACGGCAGTTCATATATTGGAAATTGAGGTTAACCTAACAAAACTGGAGGCTTACATGCGATTTGGTTTTATGTCGTCTGTGTGTCCGCCGTTAACACTGGCGGAACTCATTGACAAAGCGAAACACTACAATTACGAACACTTAGAACTCCGCGTGGAATGGGATCACGGACACGGCGTGGAGTTGGATTCAACACCGCAGCAACTTCAGGATGCGCGCCGCCGCTTTGCCGATAGCGGTATTGAACTCTCCTGCATTGCGACTGGGGTGAGGTTCATAGATCCGGACGCGCAAAAACGCGCCGAACAGGTGGATCTACTTAAACGGTATATTGACTTGTCCGAGACGATGGGCGCAAAGAATATTCGGATTTTCGGGGATCGGGTGCCAGAAACACCTGTTGAGGTGTCCCAGACTTTGGATTGGGAAGCGGCAGGCATTCGTGCTTGCGACGGCTTGGCAGGCGAAGCAGGGGTCGCACTCTGTTTAGAGACACATGGCAATCTCATCGCCAGTTACGTAACCGAGACTTTACACCGAGCAGGGGCACAGAACACCTTTGCGAATTGGCACGCTGCACATCATGTTCGACATGGGGAATCGATCAATGTCGCTTATGTGCATCTGCGCGGCAAAGTGCGGCATGCGCATGTCAACTTCGGCGACAGTGGACCCTTGCCAGACACGGAAAAAGATTCGCTTACGCTTCTCGCACAGGATGGATACGACGGGTTCGTCTCTATTGAGGTTATTAACCCGCCGGATTCAGATGCAGTGCTGCAACGACATATAGAACTCTATAGTGCTTTGTCGTAATCCTACTTAGGAACGACATCCACCCATAATATAGCAACGAGACCGTAGCCTGCCACAACGGCGCAGGCGGATATACGGCGAGTGACGTTATTTACCCAATTGACCTAACCGAACCGCAAGGAATAATTAAAAGTAAAGTGTTGCTGTTAGATTTCGTCTGCCACCGCTGTTTCGGAATTCGCACAAGTATATGCCCTGCCATATGCCTAAATTAAGGCGATGGTTGGTAATTGGGACGGAGACGGTAAAGCCGACGAGTGACGCTTTGATATGCGCTGGCATATCGTCATCGCCTTCTATTGTGTGTTTATAGAACGGTTCGCGTTCCTTAACGAGACGGTCGAAACTGTTGGCAAAGTCTTCACGTACCGTCGGGTCTGCGTTTTCGTTGATGGTCAAACCTGCTGAGGTGTGCTTAATAAAGAGGTGCAGGATACCTTCTTTCGGCAATTCATCGAGCGATTTCATAATCTCATCTGTGACGAGATGGAAACCGCGCGGGTATTCGGGTAAGGTTATTTCGATTTGCTGAATCATTTTTTAATTTTACCTTGCGGGGAAACGACGTGAATTTGAATCATAGACATCCTCTCCTTAACTCCGCCCTCCACTCCGTTACGGGCTACGGTTACGAAAATTAACTTAAGACGGTAGCCTGCAACAACGGCGCAGGCGGATATGAGAGAAAACCGTCAATAGACTAATTACTTCATTAAACGCTTTGCGAACAATTAAAAAATTAAACGCTTTGCGAACAATTAAAAAGGAGATTGGCGAAGTTTGTAAGCCAATATTGAAACGTATGGACATTATTTGTGCTTCTATCTGTTACCGCGGCTACGCCGAAGATGAGGTCGCCGCAACTTTGGAATACGCACCACAGATCGGCTACCGACTGATGGAAATTCATGGACCGCTCATCTGGAGTGTTGACGCTGCTCATGCTCTTGACATAGACGATATGAAGGCAAAGGTTGACGCATCCGGTATGAAGTGTGCAGGACTCTATCCACCCGGATGGGGTGGACAGGACAGTGCCGATGTTGACGCACGCGCAGGGGCGATCGCGAGATGTGTTGAGGTCGCCGAAGGACTCGGTGCAACACACCTGACAACGAGTGGGGCACAACCGAGAACAGAACCCGGTGCATTGGACAGGGTTGCCTCCTGCGTGAGCGAAGTGTTACAGCGCATGCCAGCAGAGAGTCAAATCAAGTTGACGCTTGAACCACATCACGGGAATGTGCTTGAACAACCGGAGGATTTCCAAACGGTTTTAGACGCTATTCCCGACGAAAGAGTAGGGGTCTGCATAGATACAGGACATTTTCACTCGTCGGGTGTCGACACACTTGCCGCAATTCGTCAATTCAGTTCCCGTATCTATGCAGTGCATCTCAAGGATCATCTCGGCACCGTATCTGTCGGTATTGGGCGTGGTGAACTCAAGCTCAAACAGATTATCGAAACGCTCCAAGAAGTCGGCTACCAAGGCGACCTGACGTTGGAGTTGGAAGTTGAAGATCCAGAAAATCTGCCGCGCTATACCGAGGAAGCTTATTTCTATCTCAGCGGGATGCTCGGTTTACCGCTATAACTCCCACGTTTTAATGAAGTCTGCGACACCGAAATTAGCGGGCATCTCATTGAAATAGTAATGCATCGGACCGGATTGAAAACCCGGTAGATACAGTTCTTCGTCGGTTTTGAGTAGCGCGTCAAGCGGCTTAAACCTTTTCCACAACGTAGCTGCTTCTTCTTTCGTGAATCGTTCGGCGAAGGGGGGTCCCCAATTGAGGGTGATTGCGTGGAAGCTCTTGCCACGATTCCGAAGGTCATCTGGGATTTCTGGGAGTTCATAGCCGTGTTTGAGTGCCACGAAACAGGCGGCTTTGCACAAAAAGACGGTTGAGAGCATCTTCCCCTTTTCACCTCTGCCCGGATGTAGGTTTTCAAGTGCCGTGTGGTAGGCAGCGGCATCCTTTTCTATAGCAGCTCGAAGAGCATTATCCGTCCATACCAGCATCTGATGACTGCGCTCGTGCCACCGATCGAACATCTCTCGCACTTCCGGTGACAGATAATCTATGTAGTCAAATGCTTGATAGTGGGTGTGGTTTGAAAACCCCCCGTGAATCGTGCGGCGCATCTTCCGACTATAGTTGCTTCCCCAATGCAAGATCGGCAGAATGTAAACGGCACCGTCACCAGCGTTGAGGTGCGTTTGAACAGCACCGGGTAACGGCACTTTCGGATCTGCCAACAGCCGCTCGTTTTCTTCCTCAGTATTCACCCGCAGATGACTGCCGGGTAGCACCCACAGTACGTTATCGTCGTAGAGTGAGAGATTCCACTGAACGTAGCGAGGTCCCGTCTCCACAATATCGTCGATATAGCCTTGTAAGGGGGCGGTATCAATAGGATGATGGTCGCGATGCCAAGTGGCGGGTCCACAGTCTTTGACTGGACTGCACATGAGCATCATCTCAGTAACGCCTGCGTCTTCCTCACCGAGCAGTTCACTGCTGACCCCTTGCATGTTCTCGTGTGCCCAGATTTCGACAGCACTTGCTGTTTTTTCATCGACGAGCCCTGCGAGTGGGTTGTGTCCGAGTTGTAGACGCGGTTGTGGCGAAGTCTCCCATACACCACCCGGTGGTTCGTTCGGTCCGCGTTCTCTCGCCCAGATTTCTCGCTGGCGCGATACCATTAATTCATAACTTTCCCGAAGCGCGTCCAGTTCTTCCGGCGGGACCACCTCTCGGAAAACGAGATACCCTTCTTCCATAAATTGGGTCCGGTTGACTTTCATAATTTGTCTCCGGTTATGCGTTATCCTCGTCCGACATAAAGTTGACCGATCGGCAGGACTGTTGCTTCCAACATATTGATATTCGGCGGGAGCGTCGCCATGAGAACAGCGGCTTGCGCGAGATCATCAACGTCCATCATCGGTTCCATAGGTTCCTGTGGACGGTTCTGATGTCGCTCTACATAGGTGTTACCGGGTTGCAAACAACCCGCTGTGATACCGTAAGGTCTTCCCTCTAATGCTGTCACCTGTGTTAGTCCCCAGATGCCGAATTTGCTGGCACTGTAGGGGGCTGTACGGGGCCGGACACGATGGGCAGAGATACTCCCGACGTTGATGATACGTCCACCTTCACCTTGTGCCTTCATAATTGCAAATGCCTCGCGTGTGCAGATAAACGGCGCACGGAGATTTACATTAATAACCCAATCCCAATCCTCCGTTGCGAGTTCACCTATGGGACCCCCATTGAATGCCCCTGCGTTATTTACGAGGATGTCCAAACGACCGTACTCGTCCATCGCTTTTTCAAAGAGTGCTTTGATCTGTTCCTCGTCCGTTACATCGGTGGGGACAGTCAACACTTTGGTGCCGTTTGCGCGGAATTCGTTAGCGGTTTCTTCAAGGAGATCCGCGTCCCTTGCGGCGATTGTGAGATTTGCTCCCTCAGCGGCAAGCCCTCTCGCAATCCCTCTTCCGATTCCCCTGTTTCCACCGGTCACAATTGCAAATTTTCCATCTAATTGTCCCATTATTAATTCTCCTTTTCCTTTTTTTAACTTATCAAATCTGAGCATCGTTCCACGATGGTTTCAGCTCAGGCGAGAACCTCTGGACCTTTCAAAAGGTTGGCAACTTTAACACAAACCTGTGCGGAATGTAATGGAGCACAGCTCAGATTCCCATAGTTAGAAAATCTGTCAGTAGAGATTCTGTTCTGACGGCTTGGATTGTTTCGCCCGCGAGTCGCATCGCTGATATGTGTGCGTGCAGAAACGCCAAATCTTCAGCCGTATCTATATCATACCACGGCGGTAGGAGCCCTAAGGTTGCCTTTAGCGAACGGATACTTGCTACGGTTTGTTGAAAAACATCCGCTGTGCTCCACGCGATTTCCTCAAATATGTGAGGGACTGTTGTTTCCAAGGTATCCACAGAAAAGCCGATGAGGTAATAACCGCCATCTGTACTCGGTCCGATGGCGATGTCCCGCGAGTCGAGCAGTGTAAATGCTTTTGAGATATATGAAATCGGTAGTGTCGGGCTATCGGACCCGACGAGTAAAATCTTCGTGTATCTGTGTTCGGCTGCCCACTGTGTTGCTGAGGCGAGTCGTTCCCCGAGGTCAGTGCCTATTTGCGGGATGTAGATGGTGTCGTCTCCGATTAACGCTTGTAAATCGTGGCGTGCCTCTGCGGGTGTATAGGCGATGATTAGGTCCACACCGCGGAGTTTGGCGAGTGTTTCGCACCAATCTGTGAGGAACGCCGTATACAATGTTGCCGCTTGTTCCGGTGAGAGGGTTGGGACGAGCCTCGTCTTGACTTGGTTCGGCACCGGATTCTTAGCAAAAACAATGAGACATGTTTTCACCGGTAAATTCCTTATTTTCGTGGTTTTATTCCGATAATGGACGGAGCAAACCCTCTGCTTTTATAGATGGAATGCTTGACGTAGACGCGACAGAAGCCTCCACGCATAGTGCTTTTGCGGCGGATTCTCTGGTTCCTCCAGTGCCTCAATATAGAGATCTACCACGTCTTCAAAAGCAATACGTAGTTCTTCGTCGGTATTTCCGTGGAAACAAATGATATTGTCAATGCCCACAACATCGCCGACGAAAAAACCATCTTCGTCACTGTAGTGGATTTCAGCAGTATATCCCTTGTATGTCATTGTCTTCATGGAGTTATTCCTACTTCTTCTAGAAAATTTCGTGCGCGCCTAATTTGGTACCGTTGTGCTTCTTTCCGAGGAGGAGGGACGTGGAATGTAACTCTTTTTTCGTTCAGTTGAAAAACTACACCAGAGCCTTTTCTCTCCTTTTTTGTCGCACCAAGTGCTGCGAAAAGGGCTTCAATCCGCCGCCACTGCAACGTGGATGGGATTTGTGTACCAAAAATAGCCTCCAGTGTTTTTTGATGCTTTTTGTTTAGACGGACATTCATACGCTAACCGTGGGTGTACTTTGACTCTTAACTTTACCATATACCGGTTGAAGTGTCAACTTAAAAATTTGAGTTTACCAGAAGAGTAGAGTGAGTTGGGTTGGAGAAATTGTGTCATATCTGTTATGATGTTAATACCAGACCCGATATACTGGTATCCCGAAAATGGCACCCACTAAACTCCAAAACGTTCCGGTCAGAAAGTCACCCAAAATCACCCCAACAAAGAATGGGGCAGCCTTCCGATAGATTCGCAACCCCCCGAATTTGAGTAGGACCGCCTTGATGATCCAACCGACACAGATTGCGCTCCAGACCCAAACCATTCCTGCTGATAAACCGAGTGCGTAGCCCGTTGGGTGGAAAGGAAACCAAATAAACTGTCTTCTCAGGAACATTAATCCCAACGTGAACAGCGAGGCGAATGCCGTGAAACTCAATCCTGTGCTATCTGTAGCATGGGGTTGTTGTAACCACGGCAGTAGCAAACGTTCAAAAGTTTCAATGCCGATACCGATAATGTACCCCTCAGTTCGCACGGCACCGTGTTGATAGATGAGATGCAAATATGCCCAGAAAGAGACAGGGGTGGCAACCAATAGGGCGACTATCATAACGATCGCCATCTTTTTCTGCGAAACTGGTGCGCGCTCCGCCATTTTGAACCCTTCTAACTGACTCGGCATTGGATGCGAGACGTTGTCGCGAACGTAGGGATACAAAAAAGAGAAAAGTGTCAGGTTCGCCGCACCCGTCCGTCGGACCCCTAAAACCGAGACGATCATCAGTTGTGGATGCGTCCAAATGACTTCATGATATGGCACACCGACTGCTGCCCTTGCATACGTTATGGCGATGGACATGAGGAAGTAGAGACATAGAAAGGCGAGGAGAATTCCGACAGACATACCCGCCTGATGGAAGATGATAACGAGGATTGTTGTGCCGACTAAGATGCCGAGTAGAGCGGTGCGATATTGAAACGGTTCGTTTTTGTGAGCGGCGATGCCGTTGTCAGAGGACTTCAAAGCTGTAGTAAATACTGTTTTGAGGTGCTTACGGCTTGTCCATAGGATTAGAATCGCGAGCGTCAACCACGCGCCAATTCCTTGTTGATTGTAATACGGAAAACCTTGCAGCGATTTCCAGCCGCCGATGCTCCCTACAATCAACTGAAATTTTGTAAACAGAAAAAAGAACCAGACTGAAAACGAGAGTTCGAGCGGCACGAAAAACGTCAGCGCGATGACCCAAGGGTAAAAGAAGAGGGGTAACCATCCAATCGCGCTCCAAGGTTTCGTCGTAAAGAGTGTCGCCCCAAAGTCGGGTATTTTGAGAGGCACGCCGGGCACAAAGGGGTAAAGGAAGTGGAGTCCGTTGAGGAGTTCTATCACTGCACAGATGCTGAACCCCAGCCACAGTAATCTTCTTGAAAAAAAACGTGGGGTGGTCATCTCTATAGGGAGTTGTGCAATCGGATAGCTGAGTCGTTCCCGTTCGCTCCACTGCAAACGCTGGATGCTGTTGAAACACATCAAAATGAAAAAGAGGATGAACGTGACAAACGACCAGAGCAGCACAGGACCTATCCATGCTAACAGGTGTCTTGGTGTGTATAGGGTCGAGTTTCCTTCAAAGAAACCGGTGAGTGCACCTTTATCTTCAACCGTTAACCAAGACGGGATATACCTATGGAAGAGGGTTGCATATTCATTTTCAAAGGTGGCGAACCAGAACGGATGCGCGAGGATTCCCAGAATGAAGTCCATCGGATTGTGCCCGGAGACCACACAAAGCATTACCAACATCTGATAGACTAAGAGAAGTTGGGCACGGCTCAGGGCGAGTTGTGGACGAATCCGCTTTAGCAGTGTATTGATCAGCACCGCAAAAAAGAGGTTGACGATTGGGGCGATAAACAGAGAGGCATAGGCAGGATTCAAAGAGTGGTGGATACCGCTGACTAATGCGATCCAATATGCATTGAGAAGGATCAGAGCCACACCGATGGCGAGCGGCGGAAGGAGCGAGGTTGTTTCAGCTCCAGTTCCGATTTGGGATTGTCTTTTTTCTGACATGGCTGCCTTCCGCTCACAAGCACTACCTCTGGCTGAATTATGAAAGGTATACTGTATTTGCATCAGAAAAGCCGGTAAGGCAGTAACCACATCTGTACTTGGTCCAATAAAATTACTTCTCAAGAACGAGCGGTGTGGGTCTCTGCTACAAATTGAAGGCTTGTCGTAGGCGTGCTAGGATCCTGCTAGCGACGTGCTTTTGCGACGGATTTTCTGGTTGCTCTTTGACCTTGATGTGAAGATCCACTACGTCTTCAAAGGCAGCACGCAACTCAGCATCTGTGTTTCCGTGGAAACCTATAATATCATCACTAGGATCGACAACATGGCCCACAAAACACTCATCTTCTTGACTATAGATGATTTCTGCTGTAAATCCTCTGTGTGTTATTGTTTTCATGGTGTTATTCCTACTTTTTTAAGGAAATCTCGCGCATCGCGTACGTGGTACCGTTTTGCCTCTTTTTGAGAATGAGGTCGGTGAAACGTAGCATGCTCCTCCTTTAGTTTGAAGGTCACAGAAGATCCGCGTCCTTCTTCTTTTGTGGCACCAAGTGCTATGAAGAGGGCTTCAATCCGCCGCCATTGCAACGTGGCAGGGATCTGTGTGCTAAAAATAGCCTTCAATGTCCTTTGATGTTTCCTGTTTAAACGCATTTACCGGAACGATAGAGTAAGTTGGCGTGGAGTTGGTTGGACTGATGGGAATTGTGCTTTGCCTGTTATGAGTGCCAAGTAACGCTCTTTGTTTTGAAGTATCTGTTCATTGATCAATTCGTTTTTGGACAAAGCAACAAATAAAGCAGCTGCATGTGCTTGACAGTTGAGCGAGCGATTAGGGTTGAAGACGATGTCTGAAAAACCTTGAAACACCCCGAGTTCTTTCACAAAATCTGTTTTTTTCTCCGACAGCGCGGTCATATACAGCCAGTCATAGAAAGCCGTTTTGGGTTCAATAGGGAAATCTTCTCCGCAGAAGTTGAAAGCAATTAATTCCCCTGAATTCTTTAACCGTTCATCCGTTTTCGCTTCTCGACTTGAGGCCAAATAGAGTTCGTGGTAGGGACCGCCATTTTCAAACACTTTGCTTCCCTGATATGCACACTCGACACTCATTCTCTGACCGTTTGGTGTTTTCAATGACAGATTAAATGCACTCAAGCTAATCCCTAAGTCCGACGCAGATTTTCCCGATATTTCCAAAATTGGAGAGATCTTATTCAGTTTTTCGGCGGCTTCATGCAAAGATGCTATGGACTTTTGCAACTGCAATTTTGCAAAGCCAGAGTGCCATTTAAACTCTATATCTATCGCATCAACATACGGAAATTTGTTGAGATTGGGAGTAAAAATAGGGCGTTTTGCCATTATACTTGGCTCCTGCTAATATTCATGTTATTGATTTTGCCATATTTTGTAATCACATCTAGGTCCAAAATATTGCCGATTAGCGTAAAACTTTGGAGAATAAGTTCCTGGATTGTCCTTCAGCCACGTTTGCAAAGCAGTGTCATCATAGAAGTGGACTTCGTTGATGTACTCTGCTGGAATTGAGTCAAATACAAGAACTTCCGCTTCAGGGTGTGTTGGATAATTATCAGGTATTTGCTGACGTTGGTACCTTAAACCTGTTGCGTGAAAATCCCAATTCTGGAACATTCTTTTTAATGACGCGAGTTTTTTCCTGTCCCCCAATCGAACACCGAGTACAGGTTCAAAGCGCGCATTCTGGTGGCAAAACGCACAATCCTTTTCCCATAATATTCTCGCGTCAAGCAGCAAAACGACCCATTCGCGTTGGTTGGTATGCCCTGTTTTACTGAAAAACATTCTATAGTTTGGGAAGCTGATGCTCAAGCAAATTGCATCTTTGTATCCATCATCTCGATTTGGATCAGGAAATTGGGGTCTAATTTTTGAAGGAAGTGTCTCTAGAAAATTACGATTTAGTAGCCCACGGTGTAAAATGCTAGGTAAACGCTCTATCCGGGTAAAATGGCAAAGTGTGTTGATACCCCGTTCGTGACAAATTTGCTGTATTTCGGAGAGTGTTATCTCCTGCATGATGTATTTCCTTCTTATGCTGGGTTTGAAAAAGTATACTACATTTTATACAAGAAATCAATACGTTTTTGTTCCTGGATATGAATGGATAACTGGTGTTGCTCGCTCTACCGATCGTCAATAAATTCACGGACGGATGGATTCGCCGGTTCTACCGGTTCCGGACGCTGATCCAGCCACCACGCAAAGACTACAACGAGACACGCAAGCACAATCGCGCTCAGAGCCATCGGAACACCTGTTGATTTTCCGTCACTGACATCGATCTGGTATTTGGCGGCGACCGCCGATGCCACAGCAACAACTGCCAGCACGAGGTTTACCTGCCACGGGATCTGAAAAAGCACTGCAATGAGCGAAATCACGGCGACAGTGAGACTCAATTGAGCAAGCGGATGGTAAGGGGTCGCATCGAGTTCTTCATCAGTAGCATTGCTGGATCGGTGTGGAAGGGGCGGCGCGCCCTCTTGATACGTCATCTCGATGAGACGGATGAATTCTGCGAGTAGTTTTCCCTCTTGAATCCACTCGAAGAGGTCGGGGTATTCGTGGCGCAGAAGTATTACGAACTCCTGACGTTGCGCGCTAAAGTCAGTAAACTCTTCCCAGTCGCCCTCTGGTACGGTGATGTACGGTTCAGGACCGGCGCGGAGTTCGTATCCCTTTCCAGGCACATAGACGACACTGCCGATGTCTTCGCGTTCGGCAAAGACGAGTTCTGTCGAATCGCCGGGGTCCACCTGTTGGCTTGTGTCTTCCTGAACGACGGTCATATCGCGTTGCTTGAGTGCTTCCGCTGTTTCTTCGGATTGTGCCGCTATTTCATTATCTGTGACGATTGCGTCAATGCGGCTTATCAGTTCCATTGCTGTTACCTGATGTTCAGGTTCGACGAGGAGGACAGTTTGGCGTTCCTCCTTTAATTCGATGGGGCGGCATCGGATTTGTTGTGCGCTCAAAGTGGCTTGGATAAGTCTCACTTCCCATTCATCGCTGGTGCGGTGGATCTCGACCCATTCGGCGGTGTCGCCGATGCCTTCACCAAACAACTGGGACACTTGTCTCACTTGTCCTTGGCTCGCTTGTGCACCTTGCCCCGGACTAATCGTTTTCTCTCTCATGATAACTCCTTTTTAGTATGGCAGAGACATGCAGTTTTTATTTATTTGTGCATTGTACAGAAGAATTCGCGATTCGGAGATCGCTCCTACTGGGAACGCGGAGACCTCTTATCATGCTGTTAGCAGTTCAGCGTAGACAGCCTCCGTCAAAGCGGTGTTCTTTTCGCTGCTAAACAACTGCTCGGCACGATTGCGGGAGGCTTTTCCCATTGCTTTCAATTGTTCTTGATTGGTTACCAGCGTTGCGATAGCATCCGCAATCGCCGATGCGTCTTCAGGTGGCACTAAGATCCCTGTTTCGGGTGTGACGAGTTCCTTGCTCCCGCCGAGTGGTGTGGAAATGACCGGTTTGCCGACTGCCATCGCCTCAATGATGGTGCGCGGGCATGCTTCTGGGATAATAGATGGCACCAACACGATGTCGAGCAGGCTTGTGACAACCCGCGTATCCGGCAGGAATCCAGTGAAAACGACGGAGCCTTCAACGTCTAAATCTACGACCTCCTGTTTTAATTCGTTCATATAGTCAACATCTTTTTGGAAGTAAGGACCGCCGACGATAAGAAGTTTAATGTCTGCCCCAGTCATTGAGGAAAGCCCTTTGAGTTCTGCTATCGCTCTGACTAAAAAGTGGATACCTTTCTCTGGTGTAATCCGAGTCACGACTCCGGTGAGTATTGAAGCGTCAGACGCATCGGGAAGGAGTTCTGCTCGGAGGGTTTCCACTTCTTTTGGGGATGCTTGAAAAGCGTCTAAGTCGGCACCATTATAGATTAACGTCTGCTTTGCTGTAGGCGCAAAATTCCAGCGTGTTGCCTCCGAGACGAGAATCACGCGGTGCAAAAGTCTTTCGCAGATCCGATCCAAAATGCCATAGGAAGTAGCGTAGCGTTTGTGCATCAGGATGGGGATACGGTTTATCCTCGCAACGATGCCGCCGAGCAGTGCCACCGAAAGCGAGTTTGCGTGAATGAGATCAATCGCATGCCGCTTTACCATCCGATGGAGTTGGAGGATAACCCCAAGCTGCTGGAAGTCTTCAAGTAAATCGCGGAAGGTAAATCGCCGACTCTTATCCCTTTTAGCCGAGAAATCTCCGACGAGATACGCACGGGCACGCTCATGCCAGACCTGCCTAATCGAAGTACTATATGAAGAATCGGTTTTGTTGTGCGCGGCGGGTAGAGACAGTGGGACGACACTTGCCTCAGTCTTTTCTGCTTCCGCGGCAAAAGGGCTATCGCCAAGGCACCCCACAAAAGGCGTAAAGCGATCCTTATCTAATAGATTGAGCAAAAGCAGGAGGCTTCGTTGTCCACCCCCGATGCCCGAACCACTATCGAGATATAGGATATTGGATTTCGATGTGTCGGATGTTTTCATCTTCAGGGTTTTGTGGTATAGACTCATAGACTTCACCGCCGTGTGAGGCGTTTGCGTCTGCAAGCGTTATGTGTATCTTTATACAGGTATCAGGCAGTGTGTCTGTCATCCGCTCTGCCCACTCAATGATACAAATTCCATCGCCTTCTATATATTCGCTAAGTCCGAGTTCGGCGATCTCCTCGCTGTCTTCGAGTCGGTACAGATCGATGTGATAGATCGGTATTGCCCCATTGTATTCGTTAATCAGAATATAGGAAGGGCTGTTGACGACCTCATCTGGCGCGATGCCGATGCCGCGTGCGATGCCTTGTGTCAAACAGGTTTTGCCAGTACCAAGGTCCCCGACGAGTGCGATGACATCGCCCTGCTTGAGCGTTTTGCCCAATTTTTCACCGAGGATTTGCGTTTCCTCTGGGCTTTCTGTTTTAAAGGTCTGATTTCTGTTTTCCATTTGTCGTTGCGATTTCGCGTGAAGTTGAGGTTATAAAGCTTTCAGGCTCCGGCTGCACATCGCAAAATTTCCTCTTGTGTCAGATTATCGTTGATGAATTCACCCGTGATCTTGCCTTCATGTAGGACCATGACCCGATCGCTCATACCAAGGATTTCTGGGAGCTCGGAGGATACAAACACGATTGCGACACCCTCTTGTGCGAGTTTTGCCATCAGCATGTGAATTTCTGCTTTCGCACCGACATCAATGCCGCGTGTCGGTTCATCGAGAAATAGCACCTTCGGATGTGTCATCAACCATTTGCCGAGAACGACTTTCTGTTGATTTCCACCGCTGAGGTGGTTCACAGGGACTTCGAGCGAAGTTGTCTTAATCTGGAGGGAATCTACGTAGTACTCACTTGTTTTAAGTGCTTCGTTATCATTGATTATCCCGTGTGACGTGATGTCTGACGATGAATCGAGACTCGCAAGCGTTATGTTCCGAACGACATCTACGTCTAAGAGGAGGCCGTAGCGTTTCCGATCCTCGCTGACGAGTGCCATTCCGTGCTGTATTGCCTCGAGCGGGGAGTGAATCTGAACAGCGGCACCATCTATAACGATTTCTCCGCTCCATCTACCGTCGTAAGCACCGAAAATGGTACTAATCAATTCTGTCCTTCCTGCGCCCATTAAGCCTGCGATGCCGAGGATTTCCCCGCGTCGCACCTGAAAATTTATGTCTTCAAGCTGCGGCGGTTCTGAGGGATAGGTGCTTAAGTTTTCCACTCGGAGGGCTACATCTTCTTGGCTTGACCCGTTTTCAAGGGTAGAGATTGTTCGCCTTTTCGGAAAGAGAGCGGTTAACTCGCGTCCGACCATTTGTGAAATGAGCATTTCTTCGGTGCATTCAGATGATTTAATGGATTGCGTTGCGACGGTTTTGCCGTCCCGTAGCACCGTCACGCGGTCAGCGATTTGAAAAATTTCCTTGAGTTTATGGGTGATGTAGATACAGGCTACACCCTTTTCTTGAAGTTGGGTCAAAATTTGCTGGAGGATGTCTACCTCGCTCTCGGTCAAGGCGGCTGTCGGTTCGTCAAGCACAAGTAACAGTGCATTGCTTGACGTGTTGATGTTGGCTTGCAAGCTGCGTCGCTGCTCAATATGGGCTTGCAAACTACGCCCTAAGGCCTTCGCGATTTCTACGAGTTGTTGTTGTCCGATACCGAGTTCATGGACGGGTTTATGGAGTGGAATCGCCAATCCGAACTGCGAGAGGAGTTCATCCGCTTCGTGATAGAGACGATGCCTGTCAATAGTGCCAAATTGGCACGGCTCTTTGCCGAGATAGATATTCTCGGCGACCGTCATCTCTGGAATAAGCGCCAGTTCCTGATGAATAACGGCGATCCCGGCGTGTTCTGCGTCGCGCACGGTATGGAACTGCTGCTCGTTTCCATTAATGTGCAGTTGTCCCTCGTAGGTTCCGGATGGGTAAACGCCGCCGAGAATCTTAATCAATGTTGATTTGCCCGCGCCGTTTTCTCCACACAAGGCATGAATTTCACCCGGATGCACCTCGAAAGAGACGTTATCTAAGGCACGCACGCCGGGAAAGTCTTTGGTAATTGCTTGCATGTGGAGAAGTGGAGTTATCACTGTTCGTCAATGCTCCGATGCTTGGTTTATTGCTATTATAGCAGAATTCGGAATGAAGATCAACTTTATAGAGTGATGTTTTTTGAGCGAATTGGATGAGTTTCCCGTATAATTTGACATGTTAAATAGAAGTCGTTATAATTCTTAAACCAAACGGTAGCCTGCAACAACGGCGCAGGGTGTTTTTGCTTGGGTATTTCTGCGTATTGCCTGGGTGTTTCTTCAGATTTAAGGAACGCATCTGATAGTTCTAACACACGCTATTTAACCGCAAGGTATAATTAAAAAACATGAAACTTTTTACATCTTTATGTGCTTGCTTTGCTATTTTTATATTTGGGGGTTGTGCGAAATTTCATCCGAAAACCCTCAACGTCGAACCTGTCACACTCACTGATATTGTCAGCGATGTTGCAGTAAACGGCATCAACTCAAAATACAAGGGACAGAAGGTTACGATTACCGCTGCTGGCAGAATTTATCCGAGTGCTGATGGGGTTCCCCCAACGTTAGAATTGTTTACGCATCACAATAAAGTCCGTTTTTTCATCACAGACTCGAACGCTAAGTTTCTGCGCCACTATTATTCAAATTACATGGGGAGCGATCTCGGACATATTCGGGGTCATACAACTTACACTTTCACACTCCTTATAAAAGATATTTCCGAGGGCACAACTACAGACGGAGAGCGTTTCTTCACCATTTGGTCTGATGTTCCTGAACACACCGCGAAAGCGGATGTTGAAGTTATCGACACGACACTTGAACAGATTGTGGCTGCTGGTCAAACTTATGTCGGAAAAACAGTGCGCCTTCACAATGAGACCGTTTCACTTAAGAGGCTAAATGAACTGCTGGGGATTCGAGATGATGTAGACCCCGAATTGGTAAAAAATTATTCAGGCGCGATGACGCTTGACACGAATAATAGAAACGTGACATTTTGGATTGTAGATGATGTGGCAGGGGGTGGTTTCTTTCCTTCAAACCTTCAAAAATACGAAAACCATCAGACGTATACGTTCACACTCTACATTGAACGGATCGTAACAGACAAAGAACAGGTCGAGATCACTACGGGCATTGCCGACGATTAAATAGCATTTTTTTTTGATATATATCTAATGATATGTTATACTAATTGTATATTTAGGTTGTATATTTAAAAATCGGAGGACATCATGGCTGAAGAAAAAAACAACGAAATGGTTCCAGTTGCCGCTGAATATGAGGTCGTCGATCAGGTGGATGACCAGGCTATCATTGAGTTGATGACTGGACAGACGATTCAGGATTATGTCTATTCCTTCAAACAGGGTGGTCGTACTGTTGAAGGGTTGACCTTAGCCGGTATTAACGAAGCCGCAAATCGCCGGGGCGGTATCCAGATCGAAGAGATCGATTATGAGGAACGCGAGCATTCTTGGATTGCTACTGCGAAAGCAGTCGATACAATCACGGGTTCGTCTCGTTACGGCGCGTATGAGCAACTGAAGATGGCTGGCGGACGCTCCGATCCGTTCGCGTTCACCAAAGCAATTCATAAAGCGCAACGCAACGCAATTAAACAGTTGATACCCGTGCCGGTCATCCGCGAGGTACTGAATTTCTATCTGAACCGAAAAACAGGGAGTGGTAATGCGACGCAACAACCGCAGTTACAACAGGGTGGTGGAAATATCGCTAACGCCCAAAAAGCGGCTTTTGCAATCGCTAACAATCTGGCGGGACCGCTTGAAGGGAAAGGCATCGATAAGGCAGATCTCTGGAATTACATCAAACGTAAATATGGTGTGGAATCTCGGAACGATATGAGCGAGATGCAGTGGACGCAGCTTTCTGCTGAACTGAAGGCAGCCGAAACGTCACCACAGTTGTTAGATGAACTGTGCGAGCGTATAAAGCAATTAACGATGGCTTCCCAGGAGAGCGAAGTTCCAGCACCTGAGGAACCCGAGAATCAAGAAGCTGCATCTTCGAGTGACACGCAGGCAGAAGATACACGAACTCAAACCGCATTTTAGTTTATACAGTTACATTTGTTTGTAATACGCTCCGCTGTTAGGGGAGGTCAAACCGCGCCAGCAGCGGAGCAATTTGTATAAACTCTATGTCCTCACGATTTCTATTGACCCCGCGGCTCAGTTCTTGTAGAATAGCAACATTCGGTTCTATTTATGCAAAAGGTGGCTGTCTAAGAGCGAGACAATTATGAAGGCGCGTCGATTATCTATCCAGCACATTGTCGTGATTGTGCTTTTGGTGGTGCATATTCTGCCCGTTTGGCTGTTCAAATATACCTGCACTCAGGATGGACCAGCCCATGCCCATAACGCACACGTCTTAAAGGTATATCACAATCACGAAAACTACATGCTGCGGGAAGTTTACGAACTTAATCCGACGCTTTTTCCGAATTGGACATCCCACGCACTGATGGCAGGTCTCATGTATATCTTTCCGCCGCTTGTATGCGAAAAGATATTTTTTAGCCTCTGCATAGGACTCCTACCGCTTTCCCTCCTCTATCTCCTCAACGGTATTCAGAAAAGTAAGACGCTCTTCTGCTTGGTCGGTTTCATTTTTGCCTATAACTATTTGCTTCACATGGGGTTCTATAACTTCGCTTTGAGTGTTTCACTGTTTTTTTTCGCACTTGGGGGGTGGTGGCGATGCAAGGATAAACTCAGTCCGAGAGCGTTTGTCACGGTCTATGTATGGCTCACAGTTGTCTATCTCACGCACTTTCAATCCTACGCCCTGCTTACAGTATCCCTAACGTTCCTCGGTGTTTTCCTCTATATTTATGAAGTCTTAGAATCTCCTCGTGTGCGGTTAGCTACGCAGCTGAAACCTATCTTGCTTTTCTTGGGTTCTATGCTCCCTGCTTATGTAATCCTGTTGTCCTACTATCTTGTGAAACGAGAGGGAGGTGGTTTCCATAGGAGTTTTGAAGGATTAATGAAGTACTTTCTCTCCATCGGTTCCATTGTCTCCTTTCGGGATGCCCATATCCTAATAGGCAACCTTCTCCTCGTTGTGCTTACTATCGCCTTTTTGCTCACCATAATCGACAGGGTACGCAAAATCTATGCGCTCCGTGCCTCGTCGAAATCGGAAAGCGGAGGGTATGGAGGTGTTACCGCAATTGTGGATCGGACGGACGCGTTTTTGCTGATTGCTCTCATACTAACCTTCATCTATTTCAAATCCCCGTGGAGTTTGCGCTCTGGTGGTATGTGGATCAGCGATCGGATACATATCTATATTTTACTCGCGCTGCTTCCGTTCTTTAGTTTTAGCTTTCATAGATTCGTTGACTATGCCTTTGGTGGAATCCTGATTGTTTTAGCACTATGGCATCTCGGCTATCACGTTCAAACCTACTATCTGATGGACAGAGACGCTAAAGAAGCACTTTCATCAGCGCAGATGATAGAACCGAATACTGTTCTCGCAAGTCGTCCGGGTTCATGGGGAGGGACACCTGATTCGGCTAATTGGGATTTTAAATACATTCTTCCGTTTGAGCATATAGAGGGTTATCTGGCGTTAGAGAACGGTGTTGTGTATCTTCAGAACTATGAGCCCAGCACGGATCATTTTCCGCTGCGCTACAAGAACAGGAAAATGCCGGCGGACTATGTCCTTGTTTGGCGAACAGAGTATGATGGTGTTGGAGATCTTGTTCAAGATTATGAAGTGATCCATTCAACTAACTTTAATCGGCTTTACCGGCGAAAGAGAGCAGCACCAGACGCGCAATTATGGCAGGACACGACTGCAATCACGTTCGACATGCAACCGCGCGATGCAGAGACTGCTCCAGGGCACATCCTTATATACAAGGACACGGGCTATACAGACGGTCGGTATGGTTGGATGTCGAAATCTGTGCAGGATAGATTCAGAACCGGCGGAGGTGGTTTTGAACTCAAATATTGGCATACCGAAAACACGAAATCTGCGCGGGACATACGCGAGGTCTTGGCAGTAGGTGAACCGAATCTTCTTCTGTATCAAGATAACCTCTGGGGTGAAGAGGATGGTGTTTTCAGAATCGCACTCCCCAATGGCACTTATGAGATAACGTGTTATTTCTACGCGGGGATCGTTGCACCGGTGGAGATTAACCTGATTGCGAACGGCGAAAAGAAATTCCAGAAACTACGTCTTACCTCAGCGGATGAATCTGCGGAGAGACGATACACTGTTACTATTACCGACGAGCGTCTAACCCAAGTGATTTATACAGATAAAAAACGTTGGGTGTGGAACGGATTTACGATTAAACGGCTGTCAAAAGGAGAATGAGAATGAAAATTAATACGACTTGGATATACATAGTCCTTGTATGGATGCTGCTTGCTTCAGTGGCGATAGGCTATGCTGAAATAGATTTAGGCACCTTGGCAGGTGTCTGGCTCTTTGATGAAGGTAAAGGCAACACGGTAAAGGATCATTCGGGGAACGGCAACGATGGGACAATCGAGGGGGATCCGAAATGGATAGATAGTGACCTCGGTCCAGCCCTCAAATTTGATGGCAAGGACGACTATCTTGAGATTCCGCACAGTGATACCGTCAACGTTGGGGAGAATGATTTTACTTTAGTCGCATGGTTGAATCCTGCTGCACCGGGTGATGGAAAAGGTATCATCTCCAAAGGCGCGTGGTGCTGGAACGGCGGTTGGATTCTCGATATTGGTGACACCGGTCCCGGCGCGATCCGCTTAGAAACTTCAGCAAACGGCTCGGATAATGGAAGTATCATCAGTCCGGCAGGGACGATGGAGGTTAACACATGGCAGTTTGTCGCTGCAGTCGTCACACGCGATGCAGACTCTTTTATCTACAGAGATGGCGAAGAGGTTGCCGCGAAGGTCATCAAGGGAAATGACTTGACGCAGGAGGCTTATCCACTCCTCATGGGGTGTCTATTAGAATGTAATAAACTCCCCGGTGGCTTCTTCTCCGTTTCGATTACGCACGTCGCCCTTTTCAACGGTGTCGCACTTACGTTTGAAGAGACAGAGATGATCCGTGAACTCGGATTAGATACAATATTGCCAGTTTCTCCGAAAGCGAAACTCGCTACCACGTGGGGTAAGCTTAAGACGATGTAGATGAGTGATCTGTCTCGTATTGTGGATATCTTCTTAGCAACCGAGCAGATACTCTCGACTCCGCAGGGCATCTTGCAGAGAATGCGCAGTCGGAGTGTTTTCGAGTAGCAGATCGCCGGTATAGTGTTGTGTTTTCAAGCGTTCGGCAATTGCCCGAAAATCGACAAAGCCGTCATCTACTTCTGAGAGAACACCGTCTTCGGTTTTCTGTTTGAAATGGACCGAGGTGAGATCCGCCATTTTGACGGCACCCCAGAATTCGTCTGGCGGATTCACCGTTGTCCCGTCAGCGCGGTATGTGTTTGTTTCGTCGTAGGTGAGTTTGGCACCGCCCGCGACGGCTAACTTCAAGGTCAGTGTAGCGGTTTGTCGAGCGTTCTCTACGGCAAAAATCATCGGAAAGTCCGGTAAGAGTGCATTGTAATGCTTTAGGTTGGCGATAGCAGCGGATTCGTTGATGTCTCCTTCGGTGTCGGGATCGACGAGACGAAGCCGCGGTCGCGCTGGGCAGAGTAGGTATGCCAACTTCTTCGCCGTAACAATCTGTTGTGTGTCTGCTTCACTGTCCTTTGGGGATGAGAGCCAAGGATGGGACCTGGCATAACTCAAGGTAAGTCCGGATGCTTTTTGGACGAAAGATGCAACCTCTGCAAAGAGCGAGGAATGTTTCGTTTCGTAAGGTTGTTCTGTCCAGATAGCATCACAGATAGTTTTGTATTCTGTGGCGGTGTAGTCAGGCATCGCGGATTCGAGTTGTTGAATGAGTTCCCCGAATTCGGAGTTGCGGAGGTAATCGCCTTCGCGGACCTCCATATCCTTAAATCCGTTCGCGCCGAATTCCACCATAAGTTCATCGAAGCGCGCCCCGTTTTCTACCTCTTCAGACCAGATATTGGTTACTATTCCGAGTTTTTCAAACATTTTGACATCCTTTTGTTGTTAGGATATGATACACAGCAAAGATTATAGCATATTTTCAAGGAGTTTCAACAAGACTATGGCACAAAATGGACGATTTACCGATGAACTCAGACACACTGCTGCACCGATTTGGGAAGCTGACCTTAAGCATCCGTTCGTTCGGGGTATTGCTGATGGGAGTCTCCCCACAGAAAAATTTAAATTTTACCTCATTCAGGACTATCTCTTCCTGTTGGACTATAGTCGTGTATTTGCGCACGGTGTTATCAAAGCACCCGACGAAGCGACGATGGCGATGTTTGCGGGGCTTCTCAATTCAACACTGAACACTGAGATGGATTTGCATCGTGGGTATTGTGCGAAATTTGGTATCTCCGCCGCTGAGATGGAAGCCGCACCCATAGCACCTACGACGCATGCTTACACCCGGCATCTGCTCGATGTCGCACAGGTCGGGACTTTGGCGGATGTCGTTGCGGGGGTTCTACCGTGTCAGTGGGGCTACGCCGAGATCGGGACAACGCTTGCCGAACAAGGCGGTTCGCCGGAACCGCTCTATCAGGAATGGATTGAGATGTACGCCTCTCCTGAATTCCTATCGCTGGGTAAGTCGCTGCGGGGTCTGCTCAACAATCTCACAGCCGAACATAGCACCTCTCAAAAAGAACGGATTAAGAACTATTTCTTGTTGAGTAGCCGTTATGAGTACCTTTTTTGGGAGATGGCTTACACGCAAGAGGTGTGGAAAATTTAGCGTTATTTATTCTCGCGTGTTTATAATCGCACAGCGACGTAGAATGTGCTGCCTTGCCCGAGTGTGCTTTCCAGCCATATCCTTCCATTGTGACAGCGTACAATATGCTTAACGATTGCCAATCCTAATCCGGTGCCGCCCATTTCTCTGGCACGTCCTGCGTCGACACGGTAAAACCGCTCGAACACGCGAGATTGAGATTCCATCGGGATACCGATACCTGTATCATTTACACTTAGGATAATCTCTTCCGAGGTTGTGTCGAAACCTTCAGTTTCTTCTCGATAGCAGATCTCTGCTGAAACGGTAATTGCTCCGCCATCGGGTGTGTATTTGATGGCATTATCGATCAGGTTCACGAAAATCTGCATGAAAAGTTGTTGATCTACGTTAACCTTCGGAAGCTTTTCAGAAATCTCCCATTTTAAAACCAATCCTGATTCCTCTAATAGCGGTTCAAACACGTCTAAAAGTGGTTCGTAGAAGGTATTGAGGTGACAGGGCGAGTGTTTCAATTCTACTTCACCCAACTCGAGCCGAGAGAGTTCCAATAGGTCCGAGATTAATCTTGTAAGTCGGGCGGAGTGATTGAGAATTTTCACAATAAACTGTTCACCTGTCTTTGTCCGAACGGAATTCTCACTGAGTAAGGTTTCGGCGTAACCTCGGATCGTTGTAAGTGGAGTACGGAGTTCGTGTGAGACGTTCGCTACGAAGTCAGCGCGAATCCGCTCTAATTGCCGTTCCTTAGTGACATCATGGATAACGATAACGTACTCTTGACCCGCAGAAACGGGAACAACCGTGACCTCTGCTTCTGGTTCTCTCAGGTTACCCAGCTGGATTTCTGCGAACGCGATGGTTTCTGTCTGCTCTGCCTTTTTCAGGAGTGCTTGTAGTTCTGGAATCCGGTTGATTTCGATCAAGGCTTTGCCGATATAAGGGTCAGGGAGTTCCAACATAGAGATAGCCGTTCGGTTGGCGTAGGTAATTTCAGACGCACCGTTCACGAGTAGTACACCTTCTCCCATGTTTGTCAAAATGGTTGCGGAACGTCGGTGCTCTTCGGAGATCTTGTCAATCTGTTCCTGTATCCTGTCTGCCATCAGGTTAAAGTTCTGCGAGAGTTGTCCGAGTTCATTTCTGGAATCGACGGGTACACGCGAGTTTATGTTGCCAGCAGCAAGCGATTGGGTCATCTGGGTTAATTTCTTAATCGGTTTAGTGATGGCACTGGTGCTAAAGACGCTAAATACGATTGTGAGAATTAGTCCCGCCGCGCTCGCAATTAGAGCCATCCGTCGGAGGTTGCCAATTGCTGTATTGACGGCTACCATCGGAAGCGCGACGCGGCAGATGCCAATCAAGGTTCTTTGTCCGTTTGGAGAAATTTCCGTGCCCACGTTGCGATGTATTGGAAGGGCAAAGTAACGAAATTCTGTCTGTGTTGTATCGCTATATCGGTCTCGAATACCGCTTCCTTTCTTGATGGCATCCTGTACCTCTGGACGCGTGAGTTGGTTGTCCATGGCACGTAGTGCCTGTCCATCCCGTTCTGTATCACCCCAGACAACACCGTCTAAGCCAATGAAGGTCACACGGGCGTTGTTAGCCTTTCCGAGTCTATCGACGAGAGGATCTATTAGGTGGTAAGTAAAGTTCTCCTTGGTAGGGAGTTTTTCAATGAGAAATTCCCGAGTTAATGCTGCCTGCACTTCCAATTCGCTGGTAATACGACTGCTCATGGAGTCTTTGAGCATCGTAGCAAGATAGAAATACATTGCGAGTAACACTAAAAGCACAATACCTATGTACCTGAATGTTAATTGGGTGCGGATGTTCATTTTGATTTCCCATTTGGTGTACTGCAGCGTCTATCTTCTACTCATTTTGGTCGATACGGAACGTGTAAACCGATTGGGTTCGATAGCATCATAACACATTTTCGGCATAATTGGCAAACTGAAACTTGCTTGGTTTTTCGGATCCACTTGACATCTAAATCGGATTCTGCTACACTGAAATTTTAAGTCTGACAGATAATTCGATCCTGTATTCCTTGCAAGCCATATTAGTGAGAAAGATAGCAATTACTCCCCATAGGAGGGATTCATGAGTATCCGATTTGAAGGCATTTTTTCACCGACGATAACGCCACTTGATGAAAAAGAGCGCGTTGATGAGTTCGGGTTTATTAATCAACTCAATCGTTTGATTGACAACGGTGTCCACGGCATCTATCTATTGGGAACTTCTGGCGAATTTACCACATTGACGAATACGGAGCGCGAACGAGCAATGGACATCGCTGTGAAAGCGATTGGGGGTCGTGTGCCCATTATTTGTGGTGTGATGGACACAAGCACCCAGCGCGTTATCCAAAACATTGAAGTCGCCGAACAGTTCGGCGTTGATGCGGTTGCCGCGACACCCGGTTACTATTACCCTTCCACCGACGATGCGGACCTGATCGAGTTCTATTACGATGTTGCCGCAAGCACGGAACTCCCTGTTTTCATTTACAATATCCCTTCAACCGTCAAAACAATGATTAAACCCTATATCGTTGCCCAACTCGCAGAAACTTGCGATAACATTGTGGGAATTAAGGACAGTTCCGGCGATTGGACGAACTGCCTCAGCCTCTTGGCTTTGCTCGGTGACAAGGCAGATTTCTCTGTCATGCTCGGTTCGCATACTGCGCTCGGTGCAGCCGTGCTGTTCGGTGCTGACGGTGGTGTCGTCTCGGTTTCAAACGTCGCTCCGAAAGAATCTGTCGCGCTCTACAACGCCGCAAAAGCACGAGATATTGACGAAGTACACCGGTTACAGAAGTTGCTACTTCGGCTTGGCAAAATGTATACCTATGGACAGGGCGTTAGCGGTATGAAGGCGTGTCTGGAGATTTTAGGAGTCTGTAATGCCTATACAACGGGTCCGTTGCTGCCCGTTAGTGAATCTGCGAAGGACGAACTTCGACAATTATTATCGGAAGCACGGATTGCTAAATGAACGAGTTTTTCAGGATACAATAATTTACAGCGAAAACGCAGCCTGTAACGAAGTGGAAGGCGGATATAGAGAAAAAAGTCTGAATCGCGGAAGTGCGCGGAAAACGCGGAGAACACGGATTTTAACAATAATCCTAAGCGCGTAGTCCGTAACGTAGTGGAGGACGGATATACGGAGCGGCGCGTTAAATACCTAATCCGCCTGAACGAACCGCAAGGTAAAATTAAAAAATGATTGAGATACAGCCGATTCGTAAATCGCTTGATGCCACGATTGTGGTGCCGGGTTCCAAAAGTTATACCAACCGCGCGTTGTTAGTTGCCGCGTTGGCACGCGGGGCTTCGACTCTAACGGGTGCTCTCTTCAGCGATGATACGCGCTATATGTGCAATGCTCTGCAGAAGCTCGGTATCGAGATTAACGCTGATGAGAAGCAGGCGAGGTTTGATGTGCATGGAAATGGCGGGGACATTCCGGTTTCGAGTGCTGAACTCTATATCGGAAACTCAGGGACCACTTCACGTTCGCTTACCGCCTACGTTTCGTTAGGTCATGGGAGGTTCGTCATTGATGGCGATGAACCGATGCGACACGGCCGCCCCATCTCCGATTTACTGGATGCCCTGACGCAAATTGGAGTTTCGGCACGCTCGCAATATGACAATGGACATCTTCCTGTCATCGTCGAAGCAAACGGACTGGAGGGTGGAAAGACCCGACTTGATGTCAGTAAGAGCAGTCAATTCTTGACGGCGTTGCTACTCATCGCACCCTATGCTAAAAACGACGTAGAGATTGAGGTCGTCGGGGACCGCGAAATGCCCTATATTGACATCACATTGGCAGTCATGGAGGCGTTTGGTGTACAGGTCGTCAGGGAAGGCTATCGATATTTTCGGATTGAAGGTGGACAGCGGTATCAGCCGCGTATCTATAACATTGAGCCGGATGCCTCCAACGCCTCTTACTTCTTTGCTGCTGCTGCGCTCACCGGTGGACGTGTCACTGTCCAACATTTGCACTTAGATTCCGTGCAAGGCGATGTTCAGTTTGTGCGTATTTTGGAGCAGATGGGGTGTCAGGTCACTGTTTCTGACATTGGGATTACCGTTACTGGACCGAGCCAGTTGAAAGGGATCGATGTGGATATGAGGGCGATTTCGGATACTGCTCTAACCCTCGCGGCGATTGCTCCGTTCGCCTATAGCAAAGTAACCATCCGAAACATTGAACACACACGCTGGCAAGAGACCGACCGAATCCATGCAATGGTGACAGAACTACGAAAGTTAGGTGTCCCTGTCGTTGAACACCGAGACGGACTCGAAATTTCACCCGCCCCTATTACCCCCACTGCAATTGATACCTACGATGACCATCGTATGGCGATGGCATTTTCGCTCGTCGGTTTAAAGGCAAAAGGGATTCGGATTAATAATCCAGACTGTGTCAGCAAGACGTTCCCTAATTATTTTGAGGTGCTACGGGGGCTATATTCTTGATGGGTCTCTCTTCATGTAGAAGCGACCGCCCAGTCACGATTTTTTTCGCTAAAATAACCCAAGTTGCTACTAACAAATTTTGGTGTTTTTGCTTGGGGTGTTTTTGCTTGGGTATTTCTGCGTATTGATAGGGGTGTTTTTGCTTGGGTATTTCTGCGTATTGCTTGGGTGTTTCTGCGGATTTCTGCGGATTTCTGCGGATTTCAATAAGGTTTTTCAGGTGTTTTTCTCACCCCAGCGGGGTGATATGTCTATAGAAACCGGGGGTCCACAATCTCTTGCACTCCAGCGGAGTGCTATGTGCTTAGGTCATATAAGTTTTAGGAGGAAAATTGCATGCGCCGTTTAGGCATAGCCGTTCTGAGTGGAATACTCTGCTTGTTTTGTTCTCAAGTCGTGCAATCTGCCGAGATTAAGGTCGTTGACAATAACGTTTTTGTCGAAACCGATACCTATCAAGTCCAGTTCATGGACGGTGTTATCACCCAACTCTATAATAAACTAACAGAAGAAGCCTATACCCTCCCTTCTGTCGGCGGTGTGCCTTCAGGTATCAGCGGACGCAGTGGATTGTTGAGGAGAAATGTTGGACCTGTCTGGACAGACCAAGCGACGCTAACACAGGCAAGGAAAGTCGCGCCGCTGAAAGCAGAAATCGTGTTTCGTCAGGGACAAAACCGGATTCGCCTGCTCATAGGAATTGACGCGAGATCAGGCGATCTACTGATTGAACAGGAAGGGACTTCCGACACAGCAGGTGTCTATGGCATTCAGTGGGGGTGTGGGAATCTAAATGTCAGGAATCTGGACCTTATTCTTCCGGCAGAGGGTGGGCAAATCATTAATACGATGTCCCCATTTACCTCCAGAAGTTTCAATTATCCCGGTAGTTGGGAAGTACAACTCGCGATTCTTCAAGGGGAACAGGGTGGTTTTTCCGTTCGGGGAGCAGATGAAACCTTCCAATTCAAAGTCCTCCACTATGAAAAATATATAGAGAGTTTTGCACTCGGTTTTGAGACACAAAACCAAGCACCTTTCGACGCACTTACCTCTGCGAAATCTGTTGTATGGCGACTCAATACATATAGCGGCGATTGGTGTGTGCCTGCGAGGCAGTATCGGGAGTGGATGGAACAGACTTTCAAACCCTGGCGATTGGATGAGATGCCAGCATGGGTTGGAGAGATTGGTCTGGTCGTTACCTATATCGATCCTGGTTTGGATGTCGGTATATTAGATAAGTTAGCGGAGCAGGTTGATCCCGCAAAAACCTTGCTGTATTTGAATCAGTGGCGTAGGGATGATTATGATGTTAATTATCCCGATTATACAGCGAAACCTGAGTTTGGTCGTTTTGTTGAAGCTGCTCACCAACACGGATTTCGAGTGATGCCTCACGCAAATCTCGTTGGAGTCTCAACCTATCATCCCCTCTACGCGGAATTTCAAGAATTCCAATTTCGGGACCCATGGAACGGAAATCTTGTTGGATGGTGGTGGGAACGAACAGAGTCTGCTGGACGTCATGCCTTTATTAATCTTGCAAATTCTACGTTTAGAAAAATCCTTCTCCAGCAGCTGAAAAACGTATGGGAAAAGTACAAAGTGGATGCGTTCCACTTGGATGTTAGTCACTTTGTCATTAATGATGCAAACGGACTGATTGAAAGATTAAATGCCGGTCAAGGTAACGTGTTAGCACATGAGGAATTGGCGGAAGCAATGCCAGGCGTTATTTTTAGTGGTGAGCACCTTCATGAAGTCACCTTCTTCCGTGAAAGTTTCGCGCAACGTTGGAAACTCCCACCACTATGGGACCCCACGCCACGGGGAACCCCACACCCGATTAGTGTCTTCTTATTCTCTCCTTATACATTACCCTACGGCTATCTGGGATTACCTAATCCAGATGGAAGTCCACCACTTTACCAAGAATATTTGGATGCGTATGAGAATTGGGGCGTTTTACCAACGCTTCGGCTCTCGTCAGTAGCTGACTTGGGGCCTGAACGGGTGAGGACACAGGAGTTACTTTCAATTGCGCGAACATGGCAGCAACGAGGATTCAAACCTGACTTTGAATCCGACTGGACACCTAACACTTTATTTCAATATGTTGGAGAAAACGGCGAAATTGCAGCACTGAAAAAAACAAAAACGGGGGCTACGTTTGTTCTACCTGAAGAAAGTCTGGGGTATGAACGCGTTTTAGGTGTGACGCAGGTGAGGACCCAGCGGAATATACCACATTGGCGCGCCTACAACGAAACGACACTACTCGGATTGCATCCTGAGGAATCTTATTTTTTGAGCGACACTCCGCGCGATTTCTCTCAAGCGCATATCAACGCCTTGCCAGATGGTGTTTCTGTGACGGGATCGCGTGTGACAGAAAATGCAGTTTTATTTCGACTCGAAAGGATGAGTATCTCTCACGAAATTGATTTATTATCAGAAATTCATCTTTTAGGGACGGGCATCGTTCACAAGGGTAAGGAATTGCCACGACAAAAAGGGGCGACTTTTCAGAAAACGGAGGTTTCCATCGCTGGTGTTCGTAAGTCCGCGATTGATGCACACCCTCCTTGGCAAGGTATCAGGGGTGATACATTTGGGGAGTGGAACCTTTCGCTACCGGATAGTCCTCACATCCGTTTGGAATTCGATATTGGGTTAGCTGAGGGTTCTGAAAATTCTGATGGTGTAACTTTCATCGTCTCTGTCCAAGACGATGAAATTTTTCGTCAACATTACACAGAACAGAAGTGGGAGCAAATTCATCTGGATTTGACAACCTACCGAGGTGAAGATGTCAAACTCCGCCTTACTACGAACCCAGGCCCCAAAAAAGATACTGGATGGGATTGGGCAAGGTGGGGAGAACCTAAAATCGTCTCTGAACCATCGGATGCGTTTACGAAAGTAGGATTTTACCTTCCCAATGAACCGATAAGGAGCTTCCCTGATACAGTGAGGCATATAGGGCAAGAGCAATATGTTCTCAATACGAAACTACCTACACAAATTCTCTTTTTATTTGGCCCTGCCCAACGAGTAGGCACCCCCTACAATCTAAGAGATGCCGAATTTATTGTTGGTCTCCAGTTTGATAGTGTCTTTCGACTTGGGAATGTTTACGGTTCAGGCGAGCGGAGCCATGGAATTGTAGGTGGTGTGGAAAAGAAGTCCATTAATGCCCACCCCCCAGAAGATGGTCAGTCCGTTCTCCAATTCTCACTTTCTCTGCCTCAAGCAGAAGAAATAATGTTCTCTTTTTCGATGGGATTGTTGGATGAGAATGCTGGTAGTGACGGTGTCTCTTTTGCGGTGCTTCTAAATGGACAAAACCGATTTGAACACTTCACAAAGGCTCCAGGATGGACAGACGCACAAATCCTCCTTTCTGAGCATGCAGGTGAGACCGTATTACTGGAATTGGGGACCGACCCCGGTGGAAATAACTATTGGGACTGGGCACATTGGGCGGATTTGTTTATTACAGCAAAAGGTGTGAAATCCAGTGGGGATGTCAATCAGGACGGAATTGTCAACGTTCTTGATATAATTCTTGTGGGACAGAATCTTGGACAAAAGCTACCGTCCAATCCGAGGACAGATGTCAACAAAGATGGGCAGGTGAATATCCTTGATCTCGTGTTTGTTGCGGAACGTCTCGGTGAAAAGGTAGTCTCCGCTGCACCTTCTCTGATGGACATTGTCAAAGGTACACCGTCCTCACCTGGAGATGTTATTGTCGTCCGGCGTGCCCTGAATGAATTAGAAGCCGTCCCAGAGAAATCGCAGAGTGTTGAGATGGCGATTCGGTTTTTACATTCTTGGCTGGCAAACGCCAATCAAGACGTGACAGAAACGAAATTACTGCCGAATTACCCCAACCCCTTCAATCCTGAGACATGGATACCGTACCAGTTGGCGGAAACGGCAGATGTGAGCATGAAAATCTACGATGTCAGTGGTCATTTGGTCCGAACAATTTCTGTTGGGTTCAAGCCTGTCGGATATTATCTGACACGGGAACGGGCCGCCTATTGGGATGGACGGAATGAAACAGGCGAACCTGTTTCAAGCGGTGTCTACTTTTTACAATTCGTGGCGGGAGACTTTGCCGCAACACAACGAGTGGTGATAGTGAAATAAGGGCTATTAATCGAACCTAAGTCTTTCCCGGAATTCCCCCAGAATGGTGATCCCTCCACCGTAAAACAGCACTGCCAACGGAATCAGCACCCAAATGGAGAAGGAACCCTTTAACATGACCAAACCGATGCCCATCAGAGCAGAGAGGATGGATGCTTTCAAAACGGTGGGGAATATAGGAGGGGTTTCCCGGAATTTGATAATGTTTCTTGAAATGTAGCCGATCCCAAAAATGAGCAGAAATACCTCGCTTATAACCATCGCTATCGCCGCGCCAGCATGGCTGAAACGCGGGATTAGGTATAGATTCAGGCAGATATTCAGGAGTGCGGTTGTTCCCATGAGGACTGAGAAAGCGCGGCGTTTGTCTGTCGCTCGTAGCACCGCCAACACTGCTGTCGTCACGAAGATGAGTCCGCCCGCCCAACTGAGCCATTGCAGTGCTGTTGACACTTTGGCTACTTCATTCGCTGTATAGGTTGGAAACAACACCGCCGTAATTTCCGGAGATAGTGTCGAGAGTCCAACCGCTAACGGAAATCCGCTCAGCACCATCCATCGCATACCGAACGTATATGCTCCGGGAAATCTCCCTTTTTCTCTTTCCCATGCGCGGGATAGAACGGGGAACATCGCACCCATCATGAACGCTCCCGGTAGAATCGTGAAGGCGTTGACAATCGTATACGCCAAACCGTACCATGTATTCGCATCTATCCCTTCTGAGCTCAGTTTTGACAACATAATTGCATCAACGCGAAAATAGAGCAGATTGAAAAGGTTACCAATCGCGAATGGCAATGCCTGTTGCATCAGCACTTTCACGATCTCTCGACTCGGTTGGAAACGGAGCGAAGTGAAGCGGAGTCGGGTGAGTCCAACGCTTAAAATCAGGTTAATACAACTTGCTACCAGCATCACCTGACAGACAGGCACGAGTCCGTATCCGCGTAGAATCGCGCCACCGCCGATGACAAGAAATGCACCCCGCTCGGCTATTACAGTTAAAGCCTCATATTTCATCTCCTCATGCGCGCGGAAGACGCATCGATACAATTGTGCCAAAGAATTGGCAATCTCTGCCAATCCTAAAAAAATTATCATCTTTACGATTACCGGGGAATAGAGGAATATCCCGCTGATAATCATGATGCCGTATGCGATAATGGAGAGGATGACGCGAACGATGAGGGCGTTGCCGAGGTAGTGCCGGGTCTGTTGCAGATGCAACGTCATCTCTCGGATGAGTGGATTTTGTAACCCCAATTCTGTGAGAGTCGCAATAAGGTTCGTGAGGGCAATCGCAACAAAATAGCCGCCGAGTTCACTTTCCGTAAAATAACGAGGCATGAGCCAAATCGTTATCACAAGTGAGCCGAGGCGGCCGATAAGGTGGGCACTAAAAAGGGAGGACGTGTTTTTAAAGATACGGTTCATCTAATTCGGGTGTGTTGATTCCCGTACGTGATCGATCAAAAGGGTATTCACTAAAGTTTCAATTGATACACCCTGCGCTTGTGCTTTTTGCCTGAGTTCTTCAGCGATTTCGGGAAGAATTGCGACACGAATCCCCCGTTTGTGTGGTGTTTCAAAGCGAAACCACTGGTCATCGTCTTCCATGAAATCTGCGGTGTCTAAGTTATCCCAGAAATCAGCTTCCTCTTCATAAGTTGAAAACTCGGGTACGTGCAACTCTTTCATTTTTTCTGCCTCCTAAAGTTTCGTTTTTCGTGGACAGTCATATTTCGCGCGGTAATAGGTTTATACATAGTTCCTCCGATACTCTCCAAGACAACAAACAAGTATCGTCCGTCTGCTGTTTGTCCGTAAACAAGATATCGATTTTGTCCGTGACGACGGGCTAAATGGTGTGGATCTTCACAGACATCCCACACTTCATCGGGTTCTATGTTATGCCGAGCAATATGTTCAATGCGGTATTCGTCCCATTCCAATCTGCTGATATACATGTGTTACCTTGACTATTGCAGATTTACAGCGAAATGTTTCAGCCTCAATACAATCCAATTCTAACATAATTTGGTGCCAAAGTCCAATAGCTATCGCTCTCTCCGTGCTGTAGACGTTGTGTCCCAAGGTGTGCAATCGTTGCCCCTCGTGGAACGTTGAAAATAGGATTGGCAAAGTGTGCATTCCCACCGAGTCTTTCTCGGACTGCGTTTCCGTACGTCAAAAGTCCATCCCCAACGAAATTGAGAGTGCCATTTGAGGGGACATCTGTATTGAGTTGATCGAGGAAAGCATCGATGGGTAAGCAGAGGTCTTCGCTAAGACGTTGCCATTCGGTGCCACCGTGGAAAGCAGTGCCATAGATTTCACTCCGTCGGGCATCGAGAAGTGGACAGATGACACCGTTTGTCGATCGGAGGTTATAGGCGATTGCCTCCAAGGTCGAGACACCAACAATCGGTTTGTCGAGGGCATAGCAGAGGGATTTGATCGTCGCGACACCGATGCGGATACCGGTGAACGATCCAGGTCCGATACCAACGGCACATCCGTCCAGAGTCTCTGCTGTGATGTTGCCCCATTTCAGGACGCTATCAATTGCAGGCATAAGTCTGGAGGAGTGTGCTTGGACGATGTTGAGCGTATGCTCCGCCACTAAATTATCGCCATCAATTAAAGCAATACTCCCGATAGGAGTTGAGGTGTCAATACCTAAAATTTTCATTCAAATTCAACCAGTAATTGTGAGCCGGAATCGCTATCTTGTTCACTTTCGATTAAAACGACTTGAGGGGTTACTGACTCTTGGACATCGTCAGACAGAATGACGGACAAAATTTTATCTAATGCTCCTTGGAGATCTCCGGTAAAGGGTTTGTAAGGGATAGATAAGGTCTTTAGGACCTCTTCAAATCGTTTATATCCATTTTCAGTTTGAAGTTCAACCCAGAGAATGTTGTTTGAATCCATTTGTTCTTTATTCAAGTCTGAAAGTGTGTTCGCGACCAACACGCGGCTGTCCCTGGCGTACACCGCATCCGCGCTTTCAGGGTTTCCTTTTCCCATTAACTTCACTTCACAGGGGTAGGCCTTTCCTGTACCGTCAAACAGGTAGAAATCGGATTCTCGCTCTGATTCTGGAAGATTTGTCTGATCAAAGTATTTTTTCGGCACTTGGAAGAGGGCGCAAAGGGCGACCATTAACGGTTTTTCTACTTGTTTTCCAGCAGTGCTCCATAATCCGCCTCGAAGTGCTGAACGTTTGACAGCGAGTGTATTGATTACAATCAAACTCTCGTTAATATTCAAATCAACGCTCACATCCCGAAATTTTATTGTGAAAGCCACATCTATGCTATCTTGTTCAGTTAAACTGTTGATGGCATCGTAGAGCGCATCGTAATGTTCTAGCGATGCTTCCAAGACAATTGACTTACTCGCTGAATTGTACATATTTGAGATTGTTTTCATGTTCAGACCTGAATGAATAGCGACCTCTTCTTTGGAAAGTAAGTCTGAACAAAGGAGCTCCTTTTTGTACCAATCAACAGTCACGTCTTTGTTATCCAACTTTGCACAAGCGACACGTTTGAAAAAGTCAACAACATATTGTAAGAACTCGGCATTGATCAGAGTCAAAACTTCGGAGCGGTAGTCTTGTCCTGCGAGCAGTTTTCGGATGATATTTTTGATAACAATACCAGTAACGGTCATAGATTTTAATTCCTTTCTACAAGGGCAGATTTTAATTCAGTAAGCGAAAGAACCCGAGGTTTTGACTGAGTAAACAAAGCTGTATTAAGTAAGTGTTTCGCGCGTTCAACATATTCTGCTTCTTTTTCACAGAGAAGAAAGTACCTTTCATGAGTTAGGGCAACGTCTCCAACAGTCCCACTACCTCCAAATGGGTCGAAAACGAGATCTCCTTTAAAGGAATAGAATCGCACGACACGCGCTGCCAATTCAGGCGGAAAGACTGCTGGGTGAACTTTATCGGTCGCAGGATTAATATGCCACAGGTTCGTTTTTTCATACTCTCCCATAACTTTGCTTGCGGCAATGGTTTCATCGTCGTACTGACGGATGTTCCAGTCGATGAGCTTATCTGTTTTCTTTCGGTATACCATGACGTTTTCAGTGACAGAATTCGCTTTGTACCCAAGAGGCTTACGATGTTGGAAAAACCCTCCGTTTCGGTTTTTGGCAGCATAGTCGGGTTTCGTCCAAACGATGTCATCGATAAATTCCCACCCTATTTCAGTAAGGCGTGGGTGTATGTCGTACGGAATGGCATATCGTTTGCTGGAATGGGCGCGACTAATGCGAGGCAAGATAACAGGAGATGTGTTAAGCACAAAGAACCGTCCCTCTTTGGTAATACGATGTGTTTCCTTGAAGACAGCAGTTAGGAAGTCAAGATATGCCTCGTAACTTTCGTAAATTGTGTAATCTCGAGCATTGTAATAGGGTGGCGATGTAAAAGTGAGATGGATTGACTCATCTGGAATTACTTTTAGTGTCTTTTGCACGTCGGCGTGGACAATCACGTTTTTGAGAGTATCTAGGCTGGTTGAGTGATGCCTATCTTTTTTCACACCTTGCGATCTTTCACTTTTATTTTTCACCTCGTTAGCGAGATGCTCTCGGATGAGTTCATTCGGGTGTTTATGCAAAGAGTCTAACGCACTTTGAACTTCCGGCTTTTCTTTAAAATAGAGTAACCCGCGCAGTGCTTGTAGAATGACCTTTGGGTCTGCATCGGTGAGGTACTGAGTCAAAACCGGGATTGCCTTTTCGCTTCTCATGCGTCCAATCGCGGAAATCGCCTCGCGACGGGCGAAAGTATTTTTTTCGGTGGATACCAATTGTGAAAGTTCTGTTAAAAACTTTTCATCTTTGAGTTTGCCGACATTTTTTGCTGCGAGCATGCGGATCTTCGGGTTCACATGCGTGAGAAGTGGGATAAAAAGTTCACCATTAAATCCTGCTGGTAATTTACCGAGGTTATCAAGCAGGGGCAGAAGTGTCGCTTCATCGCGAGTCGGGGCGAGGGCATCCTCAAAAAATGGAGAGCCTAGTTTTGATTTTTCATGTTCAATGTTGGCTTTGGTTAACATCTTTTTTACTGATTACTCCTTTTTGTAAAATAGTGTTCATGGTTTCTTTCTGTCATCACATTTTTTGAAGCACAATTTTTTGTATAAAGGTTTTTGGTCGTCAATTCAAATTCCAATTTTTCCTTGACCACCGTAATTAGTATTAGATCGCTCTTGTGGAAGTCCCGAAGGGGTTCCAAAACCCTCCGGGACACCTAACACAAAAACTAATGTCCAGATACCTATTCCGTTTTCAGTCGTGCCCATGTGGTAGCAAGCTTACCGTGCGCTTCCACATCAAGCGTGTCCGGCAGCAATTTTTTGATCTCTGCCTCACTCAGAACAGAGGCGTAGATGCGTGAATCCTCAATGTGAGCGTCGAGATCTCCAGGACCTCCGCCTAAACCCCCGTGACGCTTCCCCCAAATTGCCTCGGCATCCTTGTTATCAAAGGTCACGAATTGACCAAAAGTATAGTCGCCAATTTCGTCCCCATTTCGATATAGCCTCACACGTGCCGTGCCACCGTCGTCTGCGTACGAGATTGCCATCATAATAAGTTCTCCCGCTTTCTTTTCCTCGAACCCAGGTTTCGGATCTTGGGTGCGGTGAAACCAACCGCTACCTGCCATCCAGCGATGATGTTGGCGTTCCCCAAAAACGATCGCGTCGAATGTGGGATCGGAGAGACGATCGATGGTTAATATTGAGCCTTTCTGGACATCAAGGTTATCCATGATAGCCCACGACACCAACGTCTTTTCTCCGATATCCGGTCCATCATATCCACTGGCGATTGCCCACTTACCGAGGTCAACATTCAATTGCCCATCCTCGATTGTAGCACCCATGAGCTGAATGTCGGGAAAGTTACCCGTGAGATCTTCCAGTTCGACACCTTTCTCAAATGTCCAGTGTCCAACAAGGGTTTCTGCCTTTTCGCTCTGTCCCAGTGCTGGCAATGATAAATTGAGCAGAAGCAGGGCAGCGCATACCCAGGTGCAATAGCGTTCCAGGTACTTCATTGTTATCTCCTCCATTGTTAATTTGAGTTGGGATTTTTCCAGAAACCGCTGAAATTCAAATGTAGTGTTTGCCATTAACCGTTATACGGACCGCCACGGGCTTGAAAGCGGAAATCCGCCGCACCGTGCGCATCCGCTAACAGGACGTTCGGACTCAGTATATCACGTCCGTGAAAAAAAGTCATATTTTTTGTGTAGGTGATAATGCGTGTGTTGGCGTAAACTTAACAGGGCTTACGCAACATCCATTGCTGGCGAGGTTTCTAGGGGAAATCCGCAGAGGAAACACCCTATCAAAAACCCCAAGCAAAAACCCCCAGCAAAAACACCTCGCCAGCGGCGCGTCATACGGAGGTGCTCATAGAAAAATTGCGTAAGTCCTACTTAATTCAGGCGTGAGAGGAGTTTTTGGAGGTGTTGTATGTTTCGCTCGACCGCCGTGGCATCGGAGGGTGCGTCTGTGAGTTGGAGATATGTCTCGAAAGCCGCAATACCTTCGCTGTACGCATGATTTTTGTAATGTAGGTAACCGAGCAGGCGATAATCCGCGGGGGCGTTCGGCAACAGCCACGTGATGCGTTCAGCGGCTGTAAGTGCTTTGTCGTAGTTCTCAAGGAGCGTGTAGGCGCGCGTCAGATTCCGCAAAATGCGTGCAAGGATCTCTTTATCTGTGGCTTCAGCTAACATACTCGATTCCAGCGGTGCCGAGTCACCGAGGGTTTCTTGGAGTTTTGCCCGGAGTGAGTCTTCGCACATGAAAGATCCGTTTTCAAATACATCGAGCAGGATGTCTAAATGTTCACGTTGGTATCTTACAAGAAAATGCCCTGGGAAATTTACGCCGACGAGTGGTAACCCAGCGCGTCTACCGACTTCGATATAGACAACGCCTAACGTAATTGGAATCCCTGTCTTTTTATCAAGGACAAAGTTGAGGAAGTTGTTGCCGAGTGCGTAGTAGTTGTCGGTATTTCCTGTGAACCCTTTTTCCTGAAAGAGGTATCGATTCAGTTCGGTGATGTGTTGCTCAGGTAGCGTTGCCTCTTGGATCCGTTCCCGAACCACAGCCGCCATCTCATCAAGTTGGTGGAGGTAATTCTCAATATCGAGTTCGCGGTACTCGCTTTGCGCGATGAGCAGGGCACCCGTTGCGAGTTGAACTTCGTTATTACCAAGGTTCGCGAAGGAGAAAAATGGGTCTGTTTGCGATTTTTTTGTCATTTTTCCAAAAAAAGTAAATTTTTTTGCATTCCCTGAGAATATGTGATATAATTAAAACAATCTTTGCGTGGGGGATTAGCTCAGTTGGGAGAGCGCTTGCATGGCATGCAAGAGGTCACCAGTTCAAGTCTGGTATCCTCCACCTTTTTTATTGCGTCTGCTGTTCTGAAGGCGGTTTAGGCGTTTTGTCTGTGTTTTTGTTGGTTTGTGCCTTTCTTGTTCTACGTGGGATACCGTTATCTAACACGCCCATAAGCGTTAAATGGAGTTGGGCTTGCGTCGGCAATGTCTGAATCAACTCTTCCTCGATCTCCTTAATCTGTCCCCGCATTTCCTTCCGTTTCGCTCGGAATTCGTCCAAGGTTTCTTGAATCTCTGTATCTTCTACAAGCGAATCCTTTGCAAGTCGATTTAAGGTTTTCAAGTCATTGATTGCCTGAATGTCCTTTTGACGTTTCAGGTCCCACAATTCTTCAAGTTCGATTTTCTGTGCCTCTGTAACGCCGAGATCTACCAAGGTGATGCCTTTCTTGTTTTCATCGCCGCTTTTTTGTGCCCATGCGATGACACCGCAAAGCACGACACATATCAGAATCGCCAAGATATGCTTTCCATAGGTATCTGACGCTTGGTTTCGTCTCCCTTTAGCGTTTTGCATAAGTTTTCACCTCTAACTTCGATATGGAACCCGGTTTAAACGCTCTTAATACCATAATAACATGAAAAGTGGAGGATGTCAAGGAGAAACGGTAGAGGCATAGGGTGGCTTAGTTTGCAGCTATCGGTTGTGAGTCGTCAATGGAATCGTGATAGGGAGATTTATTCCTACAGAAGATTGGGGCGCGACTTGTAGATTATGCCTATGGCAGCTTTGGATTCCTCTCACCTGAGAAAAATTTCGCTTGACAAAAAATAACGTATCTATTACAATTACTTTTATAACATTACGCAAGGGAGGTTTGGATGCTGTACAAAGGGTTACAACTGGATCGGTTTCAGGAGAAAGCGATCGCGGCGATTAATCGGGATGCCTCAGTGATTGTCACTGCCCCGACAGGTGCTGGTAAAACTGTCATCGCTGAGTACGCCGTCGAAAAGTGTCTTAAAGAGAACCAGCGTGTTATCTACACCGCACCGATCAAAGCCCTCAGTAATCAAAAATATCGGGATTTTTACGCGGAATATGGGGAAAAAATCGGCATTGTTACAGGCGACGTGGTCCTAAATCCGTATGCGCAAGTACTGTTGATGACTACCGAGATTTTTCGGAATACTATCTTTGACGACATTGAACGGTTACAAGATGTCTCTTACGTCATCTTTGACGAAATCCATTATATTAATGATATTGAGCGCGGCACCGTCTGGGAAGAGAGCCTCATTTTCGCCCCTCAACATATTAAATTTGTCTGTCTGAGTGCAACGATCCCGAACATTAACCCTTTTGCAGAGTGGATGCAAAGTGTGCGGGATATCGACATCGAGATAGTCGAAGAATTAAAACGTCCGGTTCCTTTGGAGCATTACCTCTATTTTAAAGATTACGGCATCGGTAGTGTAGAGCATATCTCCGCGCTTCGGAGGCGGGCACAGCACGATGCGCGTGGACGAAAATCCGACCCATTTGAAGATAAAATACCTCAGGCACTTCCCGCTGATTTTATAGAGACAAGTCTTATTCCACATCTTTGTCGAGAAAAGCAGCTTCCCTGCCTCTATTTCTGTTTTAGTCGTAGAGGCTGCGAAGAAAACGCCGTTTCATTGGTGGTCGGATCGCAGTTACAGTTGCTTAATAAAAAACAGACCGCACAGATTTTAAAGCAATTTGATGAACTCTGCCTCCAATTTGACATCGTTGAAGAAAGGAAGATTGCCGAATTTCGCAGATTAGTCAGTTGTGGGATCGCCTATCATCACGCCGGTATGCTACCAACGCTTAAAGAGGTCGTTGAGAGGTTGTTTACCTCCGGGTTCATTCAACTCCTCTTTACCACCGAAACGTTCGCTGTGGGTATTAATATGCCAGCGTGCTCGGTGGTTTTTGACAGCCTTGAAAAATTTGATGGACTCGGATTTCGGTATCTCAAAGCACGAGAATATCATCAGATGTCAGGGCGCGCTGGCAGACGCGGTATTGACACCATCGGTTATGTCTATGCTCAAATTATGTCCTCATACGCCGATTCAAACGAGACTCGAGGTGTTGTTTCTGATAAGATTGAACCGATAGAGAGTCAATTCAATCTTTCCTATTCCAGTATTCTCAATCTTTATCAGAAATATGGCGACGATATTTACGATGTTTACACGATGAGTTTGAGCAATCATCAAAACCGTGTGCGGGTCGCTAAGCTCAACAAGCAGATTGAGGATAAGACGGGGAAACTTCAAATACTCCCTAAACCGGAGTGTATTCACGAGGGTATTGATGGGAGTGTGCAGATCGAAAAGCATTATCGCCAGAAACGAGATCGTGAAAAAAATCTGCAGCGTTTGCATGTAGAGATGGCGCAGATCAAATCACAGACGCGGGGAAAGAAGCGGAAAAATGAACGCGCGAAGAGGTTGAGGACCGTTCACAAGAAAATTAAACGTTTTCAAGCGAGTCGCGAGCCGAGTCTTTGTGACGAATGCCAGCACTTGTCCACGTGTACTGGGAGATATAAAACCATTCGCAAGGAGGAAGAGCGGCTTCAGAAACTCAAGAAGAAGACAACGTTTGTTGAGAACGATCCGCAGCGACAGATAGCAGCCCGTTTGAAGGTGCTTGAAGAACTCGGATACATTGAAGCACGGACCCTTCTGCCGCGCGGGCGCACCGCTGCCCATATCTATGGATATGAGGTCCAGTTAACCCAATTACTGTTTAGCGGTTCTTTTGAGAGGCTCACGGAGGACGCAATTAACTGTCTCATGGTGGCGATTGTCACCGAACCTCGTAAAGATGGATACTTTAAGCCCCTCAAAGACGAACGTTTGTTAGAAGAGATTTATACAGTCAGTTCTGAAATTTCGTTCATACAGTCTTTAGAGGTTAAGCATAAGGTGACTGAAATCACACCTCTGTTAGAACTCCGACTCTGCACTGCGATGCTTGCTTGGAGTCGAGGTTGTGACTTTGACACGCTTGAGAAGTATGCCCGTTTAGATGCAGGCGACTTTGTCAGAGCCTTTCGACTTGTCATCGACCAACTCCGCCAAATCCGTCGTGCTATGAGTGGTCATACTGCTCTTGTTGATAAACTCAACCGATGTATTGGCAAGATTAATAGAGATGTTGTGGATGCAGAACGGCAATTGCGAATTGGGCAGGAAGAGCTTGATGGAGCAACAGCGGAAGACCCTGTTGAAGTCTCCGAACGATCCGCATCTATTCGAGTTGGAAGTTCCGATGATACTGAAACGGGAAGTGAAACATCGATTCCTTAGCGCGTTTCGCTTTCAGATGATAACACTTTGAAAAGTGCTTGTAATGTGAAATAGATTGTATTACAATGGCATAATAGATGTGTAGAGATGCTGGGTATCGAGATGTACTGCCCCGCAGTACGCGAAAATGCCGGCACCTTGGTAAAAACTAAAGGAGAATAACATGGCAAATCAAGACTTTGGCTTGACCGGTGCACTCAAAATACGCCCGGCTGAAGAAGACGATGCGACACATTTACACGCATTTTGTTTTCCTGAAAAAACCAAAACACAGGTTACGAAGGAACTGCAAGCCGATTTGGAATCGGACGGTCAGACCCATCGACTCGTTGCGGAGTCGAGTGGATACCCAATCGGACAGATTACTGTGAGCAAGGATTCCAGCGATCCTGAGGCAGCCCAAGTCGGGAATCTCGCTGTATCCGGACCGTTTCGGCAATTAGGGGTAGCAGACCATCTCATAAAAGCTGCGGAGGCTACCGCTGCAGAAGATGGCGCGAAAACCCTTGAAATTGAACTTCCATCCTCAGAAACGAATGTTATCCAGAGATATAAGGATTGGGGATTCATTGAAAAGCCACTTGTTACCCTGCAGAAGGCACTTGATGCAGAAGAACAAGAAGAAGAAGAAGCAGAAGTAGAAGTAGAGGAACCGGAAGATACAGGCGGAGATGAGGATCAAGCTGCTGAGCCCGGCGGCGAACAGCAGGAACTGCTTAATGCCTAATGGTGTGAGTCCTGTTTCGTTCAATTGGGTGTTAAAGTGAGCTGTATTAGCAAGTATCTACGGAACGGCTCACTCCCTATTAGTAGGCATAACCTGCCGCGATGAAGATTCAGAAAACCGCCAGACATATTGAATCGCTTTGAAGTTAAAGGTGGCACTGACCGACAGTGGCATAGGAGAAATCGACTATGAAAAAAATCTGGCTTGCCCTCGCGCTTATGCTCTTTGTAATTGGGTGTGGCACCCAGAACGAGAACCTCGCGAAGGGTAAGGAACTGATTAAATCGGATAAACGACGCAAAGAGGAACGCGCTGTCCGAGAATTTAAACTTGCGCTCCAGCAACAGATTGATAATGCTGAGGCATACTATCTGCTCGGATTTTACAACTCGCAGGAATTTTACGAGCCGAACACCACTGATTGGGAGGGAGCATCGATCACGGAGCGAGGCAAACAGATGTTCCTCGCGTATCAAGCCGAGCAGAGGAAGTACCTCGAAAGACTCGTTTTTGAGACACTCCGTGATGACGACTTGGATGTCCAAAATGCTGCACTTGATGCTCTGAAACGAGTCTATAAACAAGGCGACCGGAAGCGGCTTCTCAACCAACTCCAAAAGGCGATTAAGTCGAGTGACAATCGCGATAGGCATAATGCACATTGGATACTTGGGCATCTCGGTAGGGAGGATCCGGGGACGATTGTCCCTATTTTGGTAAAACTTCTGGATCATCGAAGAACGGAAACTCGCTTGAATGCCGTCAAGGCACTCGGAGAGGTTGGAAGTGAACAAGCGATTCCAGCACTCGCCGCGTTGATTGAGTCCGGTTCTGCGAGATGGAAGCGCGACCGGGAGGAACCTGAGGTCCGCCAGCTTGCTGTAGAAGCACTCGGCAAGATCGGGGGTGCTGCTGTGCCGGAGTTAGTCAAAATTGTGCAAAATAAAGGGTCATCCCTGCGTGTTGATGCGATTCGAGCGTTGGCAGTCCTCGGTGACGAAAAAGTTGTGGAACCTCTCTTAGAGGCTTTGAAAGAACAGAGCAGCCGGGATGTCGTCATTCCTCTTAATTGAACTGTGAGCCGTTCTCGTCCCCTTCGGCGCAGCTGGCAACGCCGGGCCCCGCCCGTTACTCGGAAGGGGCTAAACTTGCTATAAAATGGAAGGATCCTGTATGCGAAAGAAAATAACACGGTTTAACAAACCTCACTACTTGGTGTTTATCGTGTCACTCCTTTTTGTACTAATGCTGGGACTCGGATGTGATAATCAGTATTACGATGAACGCCTAAAAATGCAGGTGCAGCAGTTAGACAGTGACCTGAAAGATCGCTGGTCGACAAGCGGTGTCGTTGTTTTGAATACGACACCGAGTGGACCCGCAGATAGAGCACAGCTTGAGAGCGGTGAACTTATCTCTTATGTCATTGCAGAATACCCTGTCCGAGACGTTGGAGACTTTAACAGTGCGATAAAGCAGGTACTGGATGAGGATAATAACTTCATTCTTCATTTAAAAGATAAGCCACCACTGCGTATCGCTCTCCGCAGACAGGGAGATAAGGTAGGGCTCAGCGTTGAAGGCAGTGGCACTGTGCGTGTCAAACAGATTCAACCCGGTACCCCCGCAGCGAATACCGATATTCAGGTAGGGGACATCGTTGAGAAGATTGTCGATGAGCGCAAAATTTATAGTCTTGATGATTACAAGAAGACGCTCGGAAAGCTTTCTAAAAAGCAGTTTACGTTCCGAACCACTGAATTAATAGGCGTGAAAATTGCCGCTGTGGACGCGCTCGGAGACTTAGGCGATATCCGTGCGATTGAGCCACTCGTGGACCTCTTCGAAAATAGCACAGAGTTCTCACTCCGGAAAGAATCAATTAATAGTCTTCAGCACCTCGTTGAATTGAGTGTCCTAAATGACCTTTTTCAGGAGTTTCAAAGCGCGGATGTGAACCAACTTCCAGCCGATAGTCTTCAGGCACGGCAGTTGGAATCTGCTGCGATCCTCGGTTTACTCACTGTGGATAGGACCGAGAATACTGCTACCCTTAAGGCTCCCTTCGGGACGCAATTCAGACACAGATCCGAAGCACTTTATCAAAGAATTAACGAAGGGCAACTCGCTAAGCTTGTGCAAGAATACATCCAAATTAAAGTGGAACCGGAGCAGGAAATTCGACGCGCCTGTCTTGCTATGCTCGGAATTCTCAAACCCGTTTCTGCGATCGATCCTCTCATTGTTGTTCTTGAAAACTCCGCAGAAATTCCCGGCATCCGCTTTCAAGCTGGGTTAGCACTCAGTCAGATTGGTGAACCCGCTGTTGATGCTCTTATTACTGCGTTTGAAAAGGGAGACACCAGCACGAAGGATATTACTGCTTCTGCACTCGGGGGCATTGGTGGATCTAAGGCGCGGGATCGATTGATTAATGCCTTGGAAAACAGCACTGAATCCGCGATTCAACTCACACTTGTAGACGCTATTGCGAAAATCGGCGATGTGCCTTCAATCCGAGCGTTGGAACGCCAGCTTCAACAGTACCAGCAGGACGATGACAGTGGGGTGCGTATCTTTCTGGATGAGGTTTTCAGGGGTTTGGAATTTTCTAACGATTGAAAATGAAAATTGGACTCATTTCAGACTTGCACACGGACGTTACGCCTTGGAACAAGGCACTTGTGCCGCATCTCATTGATGCTGTTAGGGCAGCAGAACTTGACGTTTTAGTGCTCGCTGGAGATCTCGCACGACATTTAGTTCAGCTTTCTGAAACGCTGAATGCCTTTCACCTTGCGGATTTGGCATGTGAGATAGTGTTTGTCCCCGGTAACCATGACATCTGGGCTATTGAGACCTCTAACGTTACAAGTGAACAGAAATGCGGGATTATTTCGGAACTTTGTTATGCGTGCGGATTTCATCCGTTGATGGATGAACCCTTTGTCAGGGAGAAAATCGGTTTCTGTGGGACTATCGGCTGGTACGATTATAGTTTTGCCCCGGATGGGTACGATTTCTCCGATAATCAATATGCCGAAAAGGAGTTGATGGGAGCCGTCTGGAACGATAAGCGGTACGCCAAATGGGAGGCTCCTGATCCTGTTGTTGCCCGGCGTTTTGAAGCAGATCTTGAGGCGCAGATTGCCTCTATTCGGGACGATGTATCACGTATCGTTGTCGTCACACACCATGTTCCGTTTCGGGAGTGTATCCGATACCGCGGTGAGTTGCCGTGGGATTTTTTTCAGGCGTTCATGGGCAGCAAGCATCTCGGTACACAATGCTTACAGGAGCCTCTTGTCACGCATGCGCTCTTCGGACATACACATCGGGCACTTGATATGCAAATTCGCAGTGTGCGGGCTATCTCTGCTCCTATCGGCTATCTTCACGAAGAGCCTACGATGGGACTACAAGCGTATGCCTTGCAGTGTTTAATTTGTTTTGAAGTTTTTTAATGGGTTGCCAAGCGTTGACTATGCGAAAGGTTTTTAACAATAATCCAAGTTGCTACCTAATAGGTCTTGAACGTTTGAACATAGATTTTTCAAGTAAAAACTTCTTTTTACACCCCGTAGGGGTGTTATGTCTATAGAAAATCGGCCATTCGAGAAGCCGCATCCCAGAGGGGTGCTATGTGAATAAAAAAGTGGCTTGGGTTAACAATAGTTTATGCTTGAAGATCAGAATGTCCACTGGACATTCCTTGCCGGCACTTTATAGTAAAGCCCGGAAATATGTAGGCAGTTGTTCAGCGAACGAACCCCACCGCCGCTGGCGAAGTTTGATGAAGTTTAAAAAAAGGAAACCACTATGGAAATAACGTTAACTAACAGCAACGATACCGGCGCGCTTGAATTCCCGTGGGGCGCGATTAAGTGGCTCTGTAACGATCAGATTGATCCAGAAGCTGAGATGACGTTTGGTATTGTCTATATTAACGCCGGTGAAGGCAATCCTACCCACTATCATCCGAACTGTGAGGAGCTTATCTATGTTCTTTCAGGTGAATGCGATCACAGGTTGGGAGATGAGGTTATCCCGCTCAGACCGGGAATGATGCTGCGTATTCCACGTAATGTCAAGCACAATGCCGTCAACACCGGTTGGCAACCCGTAACGATGATTATCTGTTATTCGGATGCCGATCGGCAAACCATCTTTGAAGAGTGAGTAGTTATTGTGTGGATGAGGTCCTCAGTACCTTATTAATGGGACTTACGCAGCGTCCTCTTTTGTAGCATAACCTGTTAGGTTGTGCCACACAACGCCTGCGTTTTTTATACGATCCCTCTCTAAGCGAGCGGGCTATGAACAAAATTGCGTAAGTCCTAATTAAGTAAGGTGTAGTGGTCAGGCATTGTGGCAGTGCCCCCAAATTATGATGCTGTAATCAGCGGTCAGTAGTTTTGCTATCTTCTTATTCGCTCAAAAACCAAGCCCGTAATGAAATGGAGGGCGACTCCAAGGAAAAACCGCCACATTTCAAACCACGTCACTGAACCGCAAGGAATAATTAAAAAATGTCTAAAGAATCCGGCTGCAGTGTCAAAATCTGTGGCACTACCTCTATCCATGATGCTCGACTTGCTGCTGATGCGGGAGCGGATTACATCGGGGTGTTGGTTGATGTTGCCGTATCTGAACGGACACGCTCCGCGACTCAAGCCGCCGAAATTGCAAGCGAGAGTCCTATTCCTACCGTAATTCTACTCTATAACCGCTCAACGTCCGACATCCAAGAAATAGTCTCGCAGGTTCAGCCATTTGCCGTTCAACTCCTTGGACAGGAGTCTCCACAGCAGGTTGAGGAACTTAAGCGCACAAGCGCATGTGAGTTCTGGAAGTCTGTCTATTTGCCGGCGGGAAGTCCTAAAAATGTGGATGTCCCGGCTGTTCGAGAAGAGATGCTGGCGTACCGAGATGCTGGCGCGAATTTCCTGCTGTTTGATAGCGTTGATGTAAGTCTTGAGAAACCGAGATACGGCGGTACAGGAAAAACCTGTGATTGGAATGTCGCTGCTGAGCTCATTGCAGAGAGTCCGCTGCCCGTTTTCTTCGCAGGTGGGATTCGTCCGGAGAATGTCAAAGCCGCTATTGAGACAATTCGTCCCCACGGCATCGACCTCTGTTCTGGTGTTGAAGCATCAAAGGGTATAAAAGATCCGAGTAAAGTGGAGTGGCTTATGGAACAGGTTGAGCAAGCTAATTAAAATAGGACTTACGCAGTTCACCCGTTTTCGTGCGGTCTTTCGTTCGTAGTAGCGCAATTCATTGCGCGTTCTTCGGTAATATCCGCTCAAGGTCGGCATCGACTCCAAATTTGCGTAAGTCCTATAAAAGCCGAAAGATGACTCTCTATAATTGTTGACGAGAAATTACTGCAATCAGATTTTGAAATAATTTTTAGGGCAAGTTTTGATGTCTCTGTCCCATCAAGCAAAGGAGATTTTCATGAACAATCGTCTCATCTGTCCTGTACAGATTTTCAATAAAGTCTTTACATTAGCTATTGTCGTGTTAATAGTTTGTGTGATGTCTATTGTTGGTTTCTCTACTGCCTTCGCCGATGGTCATGAAATGGAAGGTGAAAAAGCAGAAGAAAAGCCGATGGAAGAAAAACCGAATATTACAGGCTGGTTTCAAATTGATGTTGATAGCTTAGGTACTTATTTTTTAATTGGTGCCAGCCATCCCCTCGGTGGCGTTGCGTTTGACTCCAACATCTATGTTAACGATCATTTCGGTGAGTTTGATATGGGGGTTTCATTCCCTGTTGTGAAGAGTGACAACTTGACGCTTATTCTGCTCCCGATGCTCGGTGTTGGGTTTGATTATACCACTGCGGACGGTCCAAATGCCCTATTTCCACAAATATTTGCTTTTTTACCTGCCGGTAAAATCTATGGTTTTCATTGGACAATCGGTACAGTCAAGTCGATATTTGATAACGAAAGCCTAAACGAACTCTACACCCGTAATTATCTCACATACGCTCTTAATGACACTGTCGCGGTTGGTCCACAGGCTGAAGCCGTGCTCGGTCTCGGCGATGGCGGTGGACTGTGGGCACTCAATTTCGGTGGACGTTTGAACGTCGGTTATGGAGAAAATAACACCCTCGGCTTATATCTCGGATATGAGACAAAGAAAGAGGAAGGTGAAACTGGGCTTACGGGTAGAATGAATTTCACTCGGACATGGTAACACCCTTTTTCCTTCTTATACCAAATGGCCGCGATTGAGAGATCGTTCCTACCCGATAGGCATGTGGGCCTGCTTCAAACAGATGCAAAGCGCGTCTTTTTCCGTTAAAAATAAGATATGCATTCTGAATCGCAGTCCCTTGTAAATTTATAGAACTTGATTTAGACAATGAACAATCCATATTATCATCATTTCATCAAACACGCATCAACCCCAGACATAACGCATTTTGATGCGTTGGAAGGAAAAATAATGTGATGTCTAAATCTGCGATAGTGGGCGTGATTTTAATTCTTTTCGTTTCTGCGAACATCATTAACGCCCAAGAACCTATACGGTTAACCCGTTTGACGGAATCTATCCAAATTGATGGCTTCAGTGACGAACCCGGATGGCAGAAGATTGAGCCACTACCCATGACCATGAATAGACCCACTTATAAGGGTGAACCCACCGAGAGAACTGAAATCAGAATTGCTTATGATCAGGATTATTTCTACTGTTCAGCGCGATGTTATGATACCGATCCCTCCGGGATTCGTGTGAACTCCCTCTATCGCGACAGATCGAGCAAGGATGATAAGTTCGGAATCATTCTTGATACCTTCAACGATAGGAACAGTGCCCTATCATTTTGGACAACCCCGGCTGGTATTCGAGGCGATGAAGCCATCTTTGATGATGGCAAATCGGAGAACGAGAACTGGAATACCTATTGGGATGTCGCCACAGTTCAGAATGAAGAGGGGTGGTTCGTTGAAATGCGTATTCCGTTCTCCAGCCTAAGTTTTCAGGATGAAAAGGGTAGGGTTGTCATGGGGTTAATCACCTATCGAGATATTGCCCGAAAAAACGAACGACTGGTCTTTCCAGACCTGTCTCCGGAGCGTGATATTGATACCCCATCTCGAGCACACCCTGTACTTTTAGATCAGGTTTACAGTCAGAAACCAGTTTACTTTACGCCTTACGCTATTGGCGGATTTGAACAGACACCCACCTTCAACGAGGCCGAGACCGTCTACCATCTCAAAAATGAATTGGCAAGAAATATTGGGGTCGATATTAAATATAATGTCACCAGCAACCTGACTTTGGATACAACACTAAACCCTGACTTTGCCCAGGTGGAAGCAGACGATCAACAAGTTAATCTAAGCCGGTTTTCGCTCTTCTTCCCGGAAAAAAGGCAATTCTTTCAAGAACGTTCCGGGCTTTTTTCCTTCAATTTCGTCAATCGTGCTCGACTTTTTCATAGCCGCCGCATCGGCATCCGAAGTGGTGAACAGATTCCCATCATTGGTGGGGCAAGACTTGTTGGACGTATCGGGAATTGGGACCTCGGTTTTCTTGACCTGCAAACCGCACGTAAGGCGGACATCCCGAGAGAAAACTTCGGAGTGCTACGGCTACGTCGGCAAGTTCTCAACCCATATTCCTACGCTGGCATCATGGTAACAAACCGTATTGACGAAAAAGGAAATTACAACTTCGCGTATGGGCTTGACGGCATTTTCCGGCTGTTTGGAAAAGAATATTTAACCATTAAGTGGGGACAAACCTTTGAAGACGAAATCATTCAAAAGCAAGCATCCAATTTTTTCGATACAGCGATGTTTCTTACAGAACTCACTCGCCGCACCGATGTTGGATTTGATTATCAGCTTGCCGCAGCCCGAAGCGGCAAAGATTTTTTGCCAGGGGTTGGATATACAAGGCGAGAGGATTTCACGCTGCTGCGAGGAAAGGCTACTTATGATTGGCTAATGGGGGAGGAAACCTCAATTAGAAAAGTAAGCCCGCTACAGTTTTCCGGGTTCATTGTACTCCGCAATGAAGATAGATCTGTGGAATCCGCGCATCTCGCTTATGATACCGATCTGCAGTGGAAGTCTGGGGCAGATGTCTGGATAGACTTTGAGATGGATTATGAAGATCTGCCCGAAGATGAAGATTTTCCCGAAGATACGGTGATCCCGGCGGGAAACTACACCAATTTCAAGACTGAAGGGGGTTTTGAGACCCCCAGTGGAAGCTTATTCCGCGCGGATTTCGATTGGGCTTTCGGCGGATTTTATGACGGTTGGCGACTTGATTTTGGTATAGAACCGACTTGGAATGTGTCACGACATTTAGAAATGAGCAGTGAGTACGAAGTCAATATCGTCCGTTTCCCTGAACGCAATCAGGGATTTAATGCACATGTCGTTCGGCTTCGGACACGGGCAGCTCTAAACACACAAGTTTCCCTGAATGCTTTTGTGCAATACAATACTGCCAGTGATCGGTTCTCAACGAATATTCGGTTTCGATATAATTTCCGTGAAGGGAATGACTTGTGGTTGGTTTACAATGAAAATCTCAATACATATAGGGACCGTTATGAGATACCAAGACAATTGCTGACGAGGGGGCGCACAGTGCTACTCAAGTATACCAATACCTTTGGGATATAGCGGGCGGAGGTCGGCATTTGGTGCTTTTTCACAGGGGGTATTTGTATGATCGCTGTATTCTATTCCAGTAGATAAACGTGAATTGTCCTGTCTTTTGCGCGTGAAAAGGCAGGCAATGTTTTTACCATGCGTCCCCGTTGGCGGATCCAGTTGCGAACTGCCTCGTCCGCATCAAAGACATTAAAGCTCGCGACATCCACAAGAAACCATAACCGTTCTCTTCCCGAAGTTTCCCATTCTCTTTCAAACGCTTCTGAATTGTCTAATAACCTGCCGATGTAGATGGGTGTCAATTCCCGAAGGTAATACCTACCCATCTCAGGTTCGGAAAGTACTACTTTGTCGGTAGGTTTTTTTTCTGCTTGTACGACTTCAAACGCCTCCCGCCATTTCGGTCTCCCCCCGTTTTCGATTTTAAAATAGAGATAGTCTTGCGACAGGAGTGTCACCAGAAGTACACACGGCACAAGTACACCGAAGACACTTCCTGATTCCGTCTCTATTGCTTTCCATATCCGTTCACACGTAACTCCTGCCAGAATAAAGTAGACGGGTGTTGTCCAAAATAGGTAATAACCAGCGACGTTTTGGAGTTGAGATGCAATCAGAAAAAGAATTAACGGGACACCAGCATAACAGAGTAAAAAAAGCGTGGCTCTATTGAATCGCGTTGCGACGGGAGCAAAAAAGGCGGTAATGGTGACTGGAATACTCACGCCTTGGACGAGTGTTAGCACGATGTAGAGTGGACTCCGCTGCCATTCGTTGCGTCCCCACCCAAAGAAGAGATAGCCTCGAACTTGTGGAAGCGCGAGTGCCAGCACCGGCATCGCGAACGGGATAAAGAAGATGAGTAGATTCAACCACCGCTTTCTATCGGATTTTTCTAATAGACAGATCACGGCATACGCAGCTAACCCTGGAACCATCACAACGGAGAGGGTATGTGAAAGGATTAAACAGAAACAGGAGACGAGCGCACCTATCATCAAAAGCGTTGCGTCGCGTTCGAGAGATGTATAGAAAAACCACGCCGTCAGGACAGCAAAGAAAAAGGTAAAAACGGGGTAACGCGCATTTTGTGCCCAAAACAGGTGCCAACTTGAGCATGCGACGAATGCACCACCGAGGAGCCCGATTCGCCAATTGAATAGCGTTCGTCCTAACCCAAAAACCGCGGGAATGGAGGCGATTCCGACTATGCACGGAATTAATCGGCTCCCCCATTCGCTACTGCCACCCAGCAAGATTGATAGTTTCACTGTGAAATAGGGAATCGGATTTGGGATAACTTGCCAACTGTCAAATGAGAGGTTTTGTGCGTCTCGGACGGTGAAAACCTCATCAATCCAGAAACTCCATTGCCCCAAGTTCCAAAATCGGAGTGCTACTCCGAACAGCACGACAACGCTCAAAAGCACCATTTGCATCTTTTTTGGGCAATGTTTTGTTGAAAATTTCAGCATTTTTTGTTTTTTAATTATGCGCTTTCTTGCAGATTGACTTGTAAGGTTAATCTGGTTTCCGACTATATCTGGACGTTTCTGAAAGTTTTGGATAGTTCCATGTTCCTATTCAGTTGGTGAGGTCTTGTGTTTATCTATAACTTACGAATCCCAGTCTTTGCGCGCGACAGTATGGGCTTTCTTATATGGGTTTGCAAACGGAATATTTCTCTATACTTTACGACAGCAAGTTTTGGCTTGCAAGCTGCGCCAAAAGGCAATTGGCACACTTTTTGCTTAAAATGGAAACAGGTGCACAGTAAGCACTGGTGAAAGCCTGCCCCCTTTTGTTGAAAAAGGGTCGAAAAAGACAGGCAAAATCACTATATCACAAATTTATGCTGAAGTCAAGCGGGCTCGTTCTCCATGAAAGCCGCAGACTGGCACTAACGCACCGTAGAAAAAGGCACGAGTTGTTGGTCAAAACGGAAAAATCGGAGTAAAACTCCAAGAGGTAAAAAATGAAAACGCATACGTTTTGGTTGGTTCGTTTGTTAGTAATGGTTTGTATTTTTGCAGTTGGTAGTATCCCCATGGTTTATGCAGACGCGCATGAAGCGGGTGAAGAGATGGCAGAAGAAGAATCATCAGGTGTTTCCGGATGGTTCCGGACCGATACAGATAGTTTAGGAACACAGATCTGGGTTGGTGCCAGCCATTCTCCAAGTTTCCTCGGCGGTCTCTCTCTGGATACTGATATTTACGTTGTTGATACTTTTGGTGAATTAGACCTCGGAATTGGCATTCCGGTCGTTGATAGTGATTCACTGTCCCTCAGTTTCCTCCCCATGGTAGGTATTGGGTTTGACTACGCCGCCCCGAACGGTCCTTCTTCCTTGATTGCCCCGCAATTGTTTACCTATCTCACCGCTGGTTCCATCTACTTTGAGTCGTGGATACAAGGCTTCTTCAATTCTATGTTCGATGAAGAAGCAGGGGATTCGTTCTACCTCCGCAATTTTGTGCTTCTGTCGCTCAATGACACACTCTCTGTTGGTCCACAAGTAGAAGTAACGCTTGATTTAACCGAAGGCGGACTCAGTAGTTTAGCCCCTGGTCTCCGTGCCAATGTCGGCTATGGCGAAAATAACACGCTCGGCGTTTTTGTTGGATTTGAAACCCAAAAAGGTGATGATGAAACAGGGATTACCGGTAGAATGACTTTCGTTCGTTCTTGGTAAGCAAAAAGTGGGTCTGTGAAGACGAGTCGTTGTCGTCGCGAGACAGGGACATCCCGAATGTTTCGTATTCGTGATGAACACCCTCAAGGCGTATATGAAAGGCGGATCTCATGAAAATTTAAATATCCGCCTCCGCCGTTCTCAACACACCAGTTTTAAGGAAGGATTGATACAAAGGAGATATCTCGAATGAAAAGTAAGGTTATCATAACAGTTTTGATACTCACATGTTTGCTGAGTCTGAACGTTTTCGCCTTAAACGGATCCATTGAGGGTGAAAAGGTTTCAGATGCAAAGTATATGGCAGACACGCTGTGGGTGCTTGTTGCTGCATTTCTGGTTTTCTTTATGCAGGCAGGGTTCGCTATGGTGGAGTCTGGATTTACGCGTGCCAAGAACGCTGTCAACATTCTCATGAAGAACCTGATGGACTTCTCGATGGGTTCGATCGCTTATTGGGCAATCGGTTTTGCCATTATGTTTGGGACGGGTAGCGCATTCATGGGATGGAGTGGGTGGTTCGTTCCGACTGATTCCACAGCGTTTGCTTCATTAGAGTGGACCTCCGTGCCGACGCACGCTGCGTGGATCTTCCAGCTCGTATTTGCCGCTACCGCCGCGACTATCGTTTCTGGTGCAATGGCGGAGCGTACGCAATTCAAAAGTTACCTTATTTACAGCATCTTCATCACCGGTATTATCTATCCGGTTGTTGGACACTGGATTTGGGGTGGCGGTTGGTTGTCAAGCATGGGCATGTCGGATTTTGCTGGTTCGACCGTGGTCCACTCGACGGGTGGCTGGCTTGCACTGACGGGTGCTGTCGTTTTAGGGCCTCGCCTTGGTAAATACGATAGCGATGGAAAACCGAGACCGATTGCTGGGCACAATCTCCCGCTTGCCGCACTCGGTGTCTTTATTTTGTGGCTCGGTTGGTTCGGATTTAACCCGGGTAGCCAAATGGGCGCGGACGCAGCAGAGATTTCTGGTATTGCCGTAACGACGAACCTCGCAGCCGCAGCAGGTGCTATTGCAGCGATGATTATGGCATGGATCATCCTCGGCAAACCTGATGCTGGTATGGCACTCAACGGGGCACTCGCCGGATTAGTCTCCATCACTGCAGGCTGTGCGTCTGTGAGTCCAGTATCCGCTGCGATTATTGGCGCACTCGGTGGTATTGTTGTCGTCCTGAGTGTTCTGTTGTTTGAGAAACTTCGCATTGATGATCCTGTCGGTGCTATCTCTGTTCACGGGACTTGCGGTGCGTTAGGCACGATCCTTCTCGGATTTTTCGATAGCTCAAGTGGCGTTTTCTTCGGTGGAGGATTCGGACTTCTCTGGGCACAAATCGTCGGTGTCGTCGCTGTCCTCGCATGGTGTCTCGCTACTGGCTTTATTTTGTTCTATGGAATTAAGACTGTTACGGGTCTACGGGTCAGTGAAGATGAAGAACAAGCTGGACTTGACTACGAAGAACACGGCGCGAGTGCTTATCCTGACTTTAATGTTTCCTCAATACGTTAAATATGTTTCGGTTTAGTCTTCGATCCACACAGGACGGGGACTGATAACCTAATAGGGACGTCCACACGAAGTTTCACTTATATCCCTGAGTTTTACTTCACGTTTTGTGGACGTTCCACTTTTTTTCTATTTACCACTTAACCGCAAGGTAAAATTAAAAGTGAGGGTTTAGAAGCGGGATTAAGAAGAGCATGTAGTCCGTAACATTGTCCCGCAAGCCTCTATAGGCTTGCGCTATGAGGACGGATTTAAGAAACGCATGTCCATTGCTAAGCGAACGCTCTTTAACCGCAAGGTAAAATTAAAAAACGCTTGATACTATTATGAGATTCTGCTAAAATGCTGAATCAATATCTTCTGGGAATTAGGCTCTCTTTCAGGAAACGGTTAGTAGGACACAAGTACCTGTCCCTACAAAAATTGAAGAGGTAGACGAAGTTGTCTACTGTACAGAAACAACAAAACAAGCGACCCTTGCTTGTAAATATTATGGAGGATACAGATGCAACAACGATGTGCATCGCAATCTGTAAAGGAGCGATCTGGTTATACACGAATTAGAACGCTAATTGTTATTTTATTGCTGTGTGGCGTGCCGAGTTTGGCGATGGCACAAGAGGCGACTGCCCCTGATTCAGGCGACACCGCTTGGATGCTTACTGCCACTGCCCTGGTGCTATTTATGACGATTCCTGGGCTTGCGCTTTTCTATGGCGGACTCGTGCGTGTCCAAAATGTACTCTCTGTGCTTATGCAATGTTTTGCATTGACAGGGTTGATTACTATCGTGTGGATTATTTGTGGCTATAGTCTCGCTTTTAATACCGCTGGCATGGAGGCGGGGAAATTGACGCTCACTTCTTTTGTCGGCGGACTCGGGACCATGTTTTTACGTGGTATCGGCGTGGACACCCTCTCTGGGACTATCCCCGAAACCGTTTTTATTACCTTCCAGTTGACATTTGCGATCATCACACCCGCACTCATCGCTGGTGCATTCGCGGAGCGGATGAAGTTCTCGGCGATGCTAATCTTCTCCGTACTCTGGTCGTTAATTGTCTATGCTCCTATATGCCATATGGCATGGTCAGGTGACGGTTCGTTATTTGGTGATATTATCGGTGGGCTTGATTTCGCGGGGGGAACCGTTGTGCATATTAACGCAGGTATCGCGGCGTTGGTTGCTGCCATCTTAGTCGGAAAACGGCTCGGTTACCAAATAACGGCGATGCCGCCACACAGTTTGACACTCACCGTCGTTGGTGCTTCGATGCTCTGGGTGGGTTGGTTCGGCTTTAATGCTGGTAGTGCTGTTGCTGCTGATGGTGCCGCTGGCATGGCAATGCTCGTTACCCAGATTTCAACTGCCACCGCCGCGATTGCGTGGATGTTCGTTGAATGGGCGAAACACGGCAAACCGAGTGCTTTGGGCATCGTAACAGGAGCGGTGGCTGGATTGGTTGCGATTACCCCTGCCTCAGGCTTTGTCGGACCGATTGGCGCGCTTGTTATCGGCATCGTCTCCGGCGTTGTCTGTTTCTGGGGGGCTACCAGCCTGAAGGCGCAACTCGGCTATGACGATTCCCTGGATGCATTCGGTGTTCACGGTATCGGTGGAATTGTCGGTGCCTTGTTGACCGGCATTTTTGTCGCTAAGGGCTTAGGTGGTGTCGGATTGGTTGAAGGTATGACAATAGGTAAACAGGTTTGGGCGCAGTTCCTCAGTATCATCATTACGATTGTCTGGAGTGGTGTGCTTTCGTTTATCATCCTCAAAATTGTGGATGCCACAGTCGGCTTACGCGTTGAAGAGGATGAGGAACAGACGGGGCTTGACCTGTCGCAACACAACGAACGTGGATACAACCTCTCATAGAGGCATCTACTTTGTGATTTTGCGTGGTTACAAACCGCGCGTACAAATGTAAGGGCGGACCGTGGTGTCCGCCCAATTTTTTTAGGACGCAGCTTGCAAACCCATATTGCAAAGTCTACCCAATTACCTGTGTGACTATATCTTCATCAGACAACTTATCTTTTTCGACAAGTAAGTCCTGGCTTGCCCCGATATTTCCGTAAACCTCAGCAATCCATCCCGTATCAAACACACCACCGGTGTTGTGGATAATCAGCCGGCGGGGTGCAACAAGTGTTCCAGCTGTTCGGAGATCGCCGACTCGACGGATGCTCGGTATCGGTAAAGTTTCTAAGAAAGCCGCGTCGCTGTCGAGGGCGTATTGTGTCGCATCCACAACAACGTTTTTGACATCCGTAAATCCCGCCGCCAGCAAACTCCACAATCCCGCTTCCCCTATCCCGATCAGGCTCACCTCTGAGACATCGCCTCTGTTTGTGAAGTAGTGCAGTGCTGTTACGATATCTTGCACGCGTAACGCTGCTGTTGTTCGATTATAGGTGGTGAAGTAGTTGGTATCTTCCGATCTCTCATAATCGCTATGCTCACCCGTCCCAAAAACATCGATGATCAGCACTTTCTGGTCAGCACCGAGTAAGTCGGTGATGAGCGAAGACGGTTCCCCTGTCTCCGAATTGATTAACTTTTCCTTACCCTCTGGATGAACAATGAGTGTTACCGGATCGTGTCCTACTTGGGGCTCTGGACTAAATAGGAGAGCAGGGATAGCGTCCCCCATACCGTTTCTACCGATGACAAGGTGTCTGGCGGACAAATTTGTATGATAAGTCGTCGGAAATGCGCCTTCTGGTTCAACAAGCGTTACGTCCGTGTTTTTCGGGATGTGTAACCCGAGTGCATGTTGTAACCCACTACCCATTTCTTCGCGAAATGTCTGGAGTTCTGCTTCATTCGTTGGCTTCAATCTTTCAATCGCTTGTTGGGAACTGTTTGCCCAAGCCGGTAGAAACTCGTCCTGTTTCATGGCGTGCGGTGGTATATCGCGTTCCGAGAAAACCAACAGTGCCTCATCTGGTTCAACCTGATATGCCACCTCTTTAAATGCTGAAAGGTCTTCGGCTCCCAAAAACCATTTAGCGAACCATGCGTAGACCGCCTCACGGCTTTCTTGGTTGTAATTATGCTCTGCGTCTACTTGAACCTGATGCACTTTGTCCTCCGCCTCAAAGTGGGCATAGATGCTTCGGATGGCTGGATATTCAACCGTGGGGGTCTTCACCGTCCAGTCCCCTGTCGCGGACACGAGTAGGAGTGGACGCGGTGCCATCAGCGCGCCGATTTCAATGTTGCTTGCATCTAAACGGAGGTTCGGGGCATTTTCACAGATGCATCCGCCTTGCATCGTGGCTGAGATCATATTGACAGGTGCCGAGACCTTAATGCGTTCATCAACCGCCGTCAATATAAAAGCTTGTGTGCCACCGCCCGACGCGCCTGTACACCCGATACGTTCGTTGTCTACATCTGGCAGACTCTCTAAAAAGTCGATGGTACGGATACTATTCTGGAGTTGAAGTCCCATCGCGCTGAGTCCCCACAGTCCTTCGTGTGCACCGCCGTAACCGTGCGCTATCTGTTTACCACTGTCGTTATGGCCGAGCATATCGTAGGCGAAAATGACGTACCCCTGTTTTGCGAAATTAATACAGCGTCCCGGGATTGAACCACGCTCGATATTCTCCAGTCTACCGCGACTCCAATGCCCATGCGGACTTACAATCCCCGGAAACCGACCGGATTTCCCCAGGGGTCGATAAAGATTTCCCGTTGTGAAGAAGCCGGGGAAGGGTTCAAAATAGACTTTTTCGACACTGTAATCTTCGCGCTCGATTTTCCCGAAAACCTCGGCATTTAGCGGTGTCGGTTCGTGCATCGGCACTAAGCCGTTCGCAACGCGAATCTGCTGACGTAATGCCGCAGCTTTTTCGGTCCATTCCGCTTTGGTATAGCCCGGAAAAGTATAGGGTGTGTTGAGATCACGTGAAGTGCCACCGCGTGCGTCGTTAACGCCTTGCGAAGCCTCAGTAAAAACGTGGGCGAGTTCGTGGTGTTGTTCAGCCATTAGCAATTCCTCCGTTATCAATCTACTGTTAGGATCCCACGCTTTAGCGAGGGGAGTATGTCAACTATCTGAAGCAGGTTCCTCAGCCACCAACTTCGTCTCTATATTATTGAGACTCTCCGCTATATTTGCAAAGACGTTGATCTCTTCTGCTATGAAGTAAGCGATAATCAATAGCACTGGTCCAGAGAGAACACAGATCACACACATAATCACACCTGAGATAAGGTTCGGGGTTTCTCCAAGGTCGTGCGGTAAAGGACCCAGTAACCCACGGTCGTACAGTAAAAAAGTTAATAGTTTCGGAAGCCCGGATCCGAATATTGAAGCCACCAGCGACTGAACACCCGTTCCGATGAGTCCGAAGAAACTTGCTTCGCCAAGCAGTTGGACCATAATAACCGCAATGGATATTAAAATAAACTGCGGATCATTATCAAGTGTTCTTATTTTATTGGATCTGTTCCAAAACAGCATGGCGAGGACTATGGCAATGGTGATGACAATGCAAACTTCCAGGATTGATCCAATGACGACAAGAATCGATGAAATCATATCCGAATCTTTGCTCGCTGCTATGGTATTAACGCAAGTTACAATACTCGCTACACTGAGACTTACTAAGATTACCACTCCAAGGATTATGACGAGAATTGCAGCCCAACTCCGAAATTGTCTGCCGGATTCCAATGAATCAATCCATGTAATGATGCCTCGCAGATAGCGCATAAAGTATTCCTCCTGTCGCCATAGAATATGCTCCAATATGGTCCGTCTGCGCCGTAAGTCAAACAGCGGTTAGTATAACAGGTCATGCACACTTTGTCAAGTTATAGTGAAAACATTGATACGATACGTTAATTATATTTTCACATTCGTTTTTTCACGGAGAGACAGCATATTGCATCTTAGAAACCCACGTCACGCCTACGTCGGTAAAAACCTCCGTGAAGCCTCCGTGAAAGGTCGTCTTCCTTCGGAACATTTATAGTAAAATCCGATAATTTCTTAAAATTGAATATCTCTGACAAATTAACCAGAGTCATTCAATTCTCCTGTAGGAGGGATCTCCGATTCCTGGGGAAACACCCAAGCAAAAACACTCCCTTTTCTGTAGGAGCGACCTCCCGGTCGCGAATCTTTCTCTAAAACCGGCAAAAACCGAAAACTGAATGGCTCTGCAAATTAACTGGAAACGCTTGATTTTCCGAACACATTCTGGTATAATACAGTCAAAAAGGATATATAGTATGAAAATTCTGGTTGTTGGGCAAGGTGGACGCGAACATGCGCTCGTCTGGAAGCTTGCACAGAGCCCACTCGTCAAAAAAATCTATTGCACGCCCGGTAATGCTGGCATCGCGCAAATCTCAGAATCTATCCCGATGCCGGATCGGTTTACTGACTTGGCGGATTGGGCGGAGTCCCAAAGCATTGCGTTAACCGTTGTCGGACCCGAAGTTCCGTTGGCTGAGGGAATTGTCGATGCGTTTCACGAACGCGGGTTGAAGGCATTTGGACCCGATAAGCGTGCAGCGCGCCTCGAAGCGAGTAAGGATTTTGCCAAGCAACTGATGGTAAAAAACGACATACCGACGGCAGCACACCGCACATTTGTGGGCGCGGATGAGGCGATAACCTATATCGAAACTCACGATGCCCCTGTTTTCGTCAAAGCGAACGGACTCGCTGCAGGCAAGGGCGTTATTCCGGGACGCACCGTCGCAGAAGCGACGCAGGCTGTCAGAACGATTCTGGTGGATAAGGCATTCGGTGAGGCTGGCGATAGTGTTGTTATTGAAGAGGAGCTCATCGGCGAAGAAGCCTCCTTCACCGTGCTTACCGATGGCACCTACTGTCTCCCTTTTGTCAGTTCTCAGGATCACAAGATGTCACACGATGGTGATACTGGCAAGAACACCGGGGGGATGGGAGCATACTCTCCTGCGCCAGTGATCACACCAGAATTGCACGACTATGTGATGGCGAGCGTCGTTTACCCTACCGTCAACGGTATGGCGGATATTGGAAGTTCATTCAAGGGTGTACTGTATGTTGGATTGATGATTACGGATGCCGGTCCGAAGGTACTGGAGTTCAACTGTCGCTTTGGTGATCCGGAGACGCAGGTCCTCTTGCCGCGCCTCAAAAGTGATTTAGTCCCTTTGCTAATCGCATGTATTGATGGAACACTTGAACAGCACGCTGACGTGCAATGGCATAACGAGGCAGCAGCGTGTGTCGTTATGGCTTCGGGTGGGTATCCAGACCCCTACCAGACAGGGATAGTTATCACAGGGCTTGAAGATGCCGATGCGATTGAAGGCGTTACCGTCTTTCATGCGGGCACAAAGCAGAATGGTGAAACCGTTGTCACGGATGGCGGTAGAGTGTTGGGTGTCACTGCTGTTGCCGACGGGTTGCACGATGCGATTCAACAGGCATATAAAGGTGTTTCCGCTATTCATTTTGATAATGCACACGCGCGGAACGACATCGGATATCGGGCATTAGGACGGGGTTGAGGCACTAATATAACCTAAGTTGCCACTGTAAAATAAAGAATATTGTTTCCATTGCATCTTTAGTTTTTTCAAATAGCATTTAGAGTTTGTCGGATATCCGGCGGTCATAGGAAAATCAAGGTGGTTTCGATGGCTAAAAGCCCCAGAGGGGCGACATGTGTGTAGAACATGCGTGCCACCAACCGATAAAGCCCCAGAGGGGCGACATGTGTATCTTTGAAAACACGCGTGAATTTTCAGTACAAATTGTGCTTGAGTACCCACAACTTTTTAGTTGGCAACTTGGGCTAAGATAAGGCATTGTAACGGAACACGGATATGGCAGATGAACTCACCTATAAAATCGCGAAGTGCTGTGTACCTCAAGAAGGGGACTCCATTACCGGCTATTTCAAGGAAGACAGTACGATAACTGTCCATCGCACCACTTGTAGAGCAGTACAAAGCTTGCGCCCGGAGCGGTTATTGGCAGTCGCGTGGGATGAGATTCGGACAACCGAAACTCCAGCGGATTCAGTTGCACTTCCACCTGAGTTTGCTGAACTTGATGAGACCGATTACTTTATACTGAAACACCATCAAGAATTGGGAATGGACTATTCTATTGTTGTCGCTGAAACCTTGAGAATTCCGCTTGAAGAGATGCACCAGCGACATCGCAAATTGAGGGATCTCGGTGGTTTGAAACGGGTTGAAGGGCGTATCATCCACTATCGAAAAAATATCGTCAAGGGGAAATGGATTAAACACCGAAATCATACCTATTATGAACTGACCCCTGAAGGCAGAACGTGGATTCAGGCTTTTGAAAATCAGCAAACTGCGTCAGGAACGTAGGCACACAGAAATCCCAAAACATGTTACTTACAAAACTATAATTTCAAAACATACAACAAAAAGAGAAACGTAACGCGGAGGAATTCATCATGTTAAATCAATTGCTGAATTGGGGCATTGATGCCCGACGACGTAGAAACCGTGTACGCTCTGTCGTCTTGTTATCGCTTATTTTACACATGATTTTCGTTATCACCTACCTTTTTCTCCCAATAAATCGACTCAGCCATGAACAGGCGGATGCGCTCGCAGTTGACTTGATTAACGATGCAGATGCGCCCAGAAAGCGGAAACCGAAACCGAAGCCACCACTCACCAAAAAGATGTATGATCCCAGCCAGCAGCTCGCCAGAGACGCGATGAAGAAGAAGATTGAAACCGCTCGGAATAAGATGGATGAAGTCATGAAACTCAGTCCACGCGTTGTTCTCGAAGACGTAGAGGTCAACAAGGCACCTTTGAGTGAGGTTATTCCAGATGTTATGACGGATGCACAATTACGGGATGCGGAAGCCTCAAACCTCAGCAGACTTATTTCACAACCCGGGCGGACGGATGGACGCGGTATTGTTACCGGTAGGGTTCGAGCACGCGGCGACGGTATGGGTAGATTCCGTGGGGGTGGACAAGATGGCTCGGACGGTGGACTCCTTGGTGGTGGCGGAAGTAGCGGTATCGCAGACCGACTCGGCATCATCGATTTCCTTGATGAATTCGGGGGACCCAAAGATGTCGTCTACTGTCTTGATGTGTCCGCAAGCATGCAGGCTGCAGGACTGAAAAAGTTGTTTCTTGCTGTCAATTCTCTCAGCGATTCTGTGCTGATGCTTGGAGGCGAGGATACTCTAAACCTTGTAACGTTTTCTACTCAGGCGAGAGCGATGAGCAAGAAAATGCTACCAGCGAATGCCTCAAATATAAAACGCACCCTGAAGTATCTTGATAAATTGAACAGCCAACAAGGGGCTGGAACAAATATTCTTGCTGCGCTTAAAGTCGCGCTAACATTGGATCCATCTGTTATTGTTTTGATAACAGACGGACTTCCTGCCGCGGCTCCTGGGTCCGATATTGAAGAAGATAAAGACATTATTCTTGAAACAGTGCGGGAAAAGAACGTCAACAACGCTATTATCTATGTGGTTGCCCTTGAGGTTGATCCGAAACGTTCTCCTGCTGCAAAATTATTGGTGTCTTTGGCAGAGGAGCACAACGGCAAAATAAAAGTAGTTGATACAGATTTGTTGCATCAGTACGCCGAGTTGGAGGGTTTGTCGGAGTAAATTAGCCGATAACAAATAGGATTGGACGGAATAAACTTGGTTAATTGGTATAACACGAATTGGAGCGAAATATGAATCAGAAATCTGCTACGGACATCGTCCAGCAATTTCAGTTGGATGGTAAGGTGAGTCTCGTCACTGGGGCGAGTCGCGGCATTGGGCTTGCAATGGCAGAAGGGCTTGCTGGTGCAGGTTCAGATCTCGTCGTTGTGGGTCGGAAGATAGAGACCTTGACCCCCGTCGCTGAACGGATTGCCGGTGAAACCGGTAGAAAAGTCCTCCCTATTCAGGCGGATGTCAGCAATCTTACAGAAATTGACGCGCTCGTCGCGCAGACTGTGGAGACTTTGGGGCGGCTTGATGTCCTCGTTAACAACGCTGGGGTCAATATACGCAATCCTGCCTTGGAATTTACCGAGGCGGATTGGGACTTCGTTACGGATGTTAATCTGAAGGGCGCGTTTTTTCTGGCAAAAGCTTGCGGTAATGTCATGCAGCGACAAAAATCGGGGAAGGTAATCAACACATTGTCGCTCACCTCGGCGATCGGACTGCCGACGAGTGTCGCCTATACGGCGGCGAAGGGTGGACTGCTCCAGTTGACAAAACTGCTCGCAGTGGAATGGGCGGAACACAATATTCAAGTCAACGGCATTGCCCCTGGCTTCATCCGAACCGAGATGACTGCCCCTGCACGTGAGGACAACCGAAACCGGTGGATTCTCAATCGGACACCTGCAGATCGATGGGGTGAACCCGAAGACTTGGCAGGATTGACAATCTTCTTCGCTTCTAACGCCTCTGATTTTGTTACCGGGCAGATGGTTTTCGTTGATGGTGGATTCATGGCAGGTAGCGACTGGAGGCGACAGTCCTAAGATGGCAAAAGATCCCGACACGGTGCAAGCCGAGAGTTCCACTGCATTGGTAGAGGTCAAGCAGATCCTGAGCGAATTCGAGCTTGAAGACGTTTCACTTTTTGACCACGCCCCAGTTTTACGGATACAGGTTTCGGAGGCACAATTTACGCGTGCCCTCCAATTACGAGAAACTTTAGTCGATCGGATAAAACCGCTTGGGTACCGATTCATCGCACTTGACTTGGATGACTTGTAGAGCGTAAGAGGTGAAACCCGGAATTAACCTACAGAACTCGCGTGTGATAAAGTCATAGACCCTGATTTACCACATGAATAAGTTCCTTCGGGAAGCCCTTGTGATGACTTCCCCTTCTGAGTGAGTTTCCCCATGCCTCCCGATTGCCAAGCTCCGTAGCCGGACATCACGTTTTTTGAGGTTGACACCCGTGTCCAAATATGATTTACTATCTCCAGAAGGGGACACCCGATGAAAACCATTCTCGCTTTTTCACGGAGAGGTGGCATGTTGCCCCTTAGCAACCCACGTCACGCCTACATCCGTGAAAACCTCCGTGAAGCTTCCGTGAAAGTGAGAGTTGCTCAGGAGTCCTCCTGTAAATCCTCTAATCCTGTAAATCCTGATTCAGACAGTGGACAAATATTCTACACACCTTGTTCAACAAAAATTTGATTTTCACCCCACAATGTGTTATAATTCTAAAGCAAAACTTGCGAGTCAACGCTTGATAAAGCTTGATATTCGTGCTCAGGGATCCGACGAAATTATGGGAGGACTGAGTAAAATAAAAAGATAGCGAAAAAGATAAGGAAAGCAATGCAGAAAACTGGACAAGAACCCTCACCAACAAAGCATCTTGTCACAACATACCTCAGTGATGTCAAAAGTAGGGTTGATGCCTGTATTTTTGATTTTCTCCCGACTACCCACAAGCACCCGGATGTCCATCAGTTGTACCAGATGATGTTAGACTACCCGCGCCGCGCCGCGAAAGGGTTACGTCCCGCGCTCTGCATGCTCATGTGCGAGGCGTTTGGCGGCGATACGCAGCGCGCTGTTAACACCGCTGCCTCACTTGAACTCCTCCAGAATTGGCTCCTGATTCACGACGATATTGAAGATGGTTCCGAGCTCCGCAGAGGCGAACCGTGTCTCCATCAAAAGCACGGGATCCCAATGGCTATCAACGTTGGGGATGCCCTCCACTGCAAGATGTGGGAGATGCTGCACCGAAACACTGAGATTCTCGGACATCAACTCGCCTTCCGCATTTTATCTGAATTCATACAGCTCAGCAACCAAGTCGTTGAGGGACAGCACATTGAATTGAGTTGGGTTAGCGATAACCGCTGGGATCTCGATGAAGATGACTACTTAACGATGTGCGTACAGAAAACTGCGTGGTATACCTGTATCACACCGTGTCGGGTTGGTGCAATCATTGGCGGCGCAAGTGAAACAGAAATAGATGGACTCGTAGAACTCGGCAAAGAACTCGGAGTCGCCTTTCAAATTCAGGACGATGTCCTTAACCTGATCGGCGATGTCGGCAGGTATGGAAAAGAGATTGCTGGGGACATTAGTGAAGGCAAACGTACCCTCGTTCTTATTCATCTTATCAATGCTTGCAGTTCGGCTGAAGCCCAGCATGTGATTGACATCATGGCACGTCCCCGTGATGAGAAAACCGAGGCAGAGGTCGAGAGCGTACTCCACTTAATGCGAAAATATAAATCGATTGCCTATGCCCAACAGCGGTCTCAGGCACTCTTACAGGAAGCCGCTGGACGGTTTAAGAACAATTTCGCCGATCTCCCTGATGGACGGGCAAAGCAACTGTTTTTCTCTTTAATCCGTTTTTTCGTTGAACGTGAATACTAAGTAGTTATCAGTCATCGGTTATCGGTTAAGAGGTTTCCTATAACAAATCACCTCACCCTGGAGTACCGCAAGGGGCGATGAATTGTTACAAATCAACTTCTTAACTGACGATTCTCACTGCGAAGCAAACTGATGGTTTCCGATAGCCACTGAAAAAGGAGAAGTAAATGAACGATATTTCCTCTGGTAAATTGCGGGGTATCATGAAACTCGCCGATGCGAAGGGTCGCTTTAAAATGATGGCGATTGACCAGCGTGGTTCCATGGTACAGGCACTCGCAGATGCACTCGATAAGGACAAAGCCGATGTCCAATACGAAGATGTCGCAGCACTGAAAACTTTGATTACCCGGGCCCTTTCTCCAAATGCCACAGCGGTTCTGACCGACCCAATTTACGGGCATCCGTACTCTATTACCCAGATTCCACGGGATGTCGCATTGCTGTTAGCCTATGAAGAATCGGGCTATGTCAGCGAAGGGGTTGGTGAGAACGAACGTCTCTCCAATCCGATTGCCAACTGGAGCATCGCCAAGGCACAGCGCGCCGGTGCAGATGCTATTAAACTCCTCGCCTATTACCACCCTGATGCCTCCGCGGAAACTCTTGAACACCAGCAAGCCTTTGTGCGTCATGTCGGGGACGAATGCGAAAAGCAAGATTTGCCGTTTTTGTTGGAATTAGTCAGTTACGCCCTTGAAGGTACGGCGAAGAGCGTCGCCTTCGCGAAACAGAAACCCGACCTTGTGATTCGGAGTGTCGCGGAGTTCACGGATCCAAGCTACAAAGTTGACATTCTGAAATTAGAATTTCCTGCCGATCTGAAATATACAGCAGATTATCAAAATGCCAGTTTTTATGCAGGAGACTCGGCGTATGAACTCGCTGAAGTGAAGGAAATCTGCCAGAAATTAGACGAAACCTCGACACTGCCGTGGGTAATTTTGAGTGCCGGTGTGGATATTGAGGAATTCATCGAAAATGTTGACCTCGCGACCGGTGCCGGTGCAAGTGGTTTCCTCTGTGGAAGAGCCATCTGGAAAGATGCTGTCCAATACTATCCTGACACTGGGGCAGTTAAGCAGTTCTTGGAAAACGAAGCAACAACGAACTTCAAGAACGCAAACGCTGCGGCGGAGAACGCGTTACCGTGGTTTAAGCATCGCCAATTTGGTGGTGTGGAAAACGTTCAGATTGCCAAGCAATCCGCAACGTGGTATCAAGATTATTAGGTTGTGTTTACGTTTACACGGTTACTGTTTCGACGGCAGCGCGCTCTGGATTTTCTTGGAAATTTTTTTGGCGATATGGAGGGTTGTTTCCTCGGGAACCTGCCCTCCTATTTCGGCGACCAGCACGACGATAGTCTGTTGTACGAACAGGAAATTTGCTCCAGCCTGCCACACCACATCACCCAATCCATGTTTGTCATCTGGTGGGGGTTGATAGATGGAATCACGTCCACCCAATTTTGAAACGGTCTGCGCTGAGAGCCGAAATCTGCCTTCATCAGCGGCTGTGTGTGCTTCATCGTGTGACTCGAAGAACCAGTAATTGATGACAACTTGCTGTGTGGCTGTGTGATTTAACCACCATCTGTCGCGCCAACCGAATTGGGCAGTCGGTCGCCTTGGGGCTGTTGGAGAGTAGATTTCTTGGGCAGAAGTATGACGTGCCGCTACGTCCACCAAGTCATCAGTTGTAAGTTGAATTGATTCAAGCGTAAGGTTCATGTGGGTATGATAACATCTTTCATAGCAAAATTTCAAATTAAAATCAGGGTGTGCTACCACTAATGTATTAAATTATGAAGGTTTTTTCAGCACAAATCAACTAACAAAAAAAGAATGGTATCAGTTTATAGTGAAACCAATAATTATTGAAATCTGTTGATTGATATGTCCGCAAAGCGCGTCTATCGTGAAACATCTACGGCTCCATCAAAAATATGAGAATATTAGCGCGGTATCTACTTAAAGAATTTTTTCCACCGTTCATAATAGCACTTATCTGTTTTACCTTTATCCTCATCTTCGATGACCTCTTTCGGTTGACGAAGCTTTTTGTGCAGAAGGGGATAAGTCCGATTTACCTTGTCGAATTGCTCACCTATGTGATGCCGGCGACGGTTGTGTTATCTCTTCCGATGGCGGCTTTGGTCGCAATTTTACTTTCTCTCGGAAGGCTCTCTACCGATAATGAGATCATCGCGATGAAAGCACACGGTGTCGCTTTCCATCATCTTATGCTTCCCCTTTTAGGCATTGCAGCGGTGCTGAGCGTCGTTGATCTTGGATTGATGGACTACGCGCTGCCAAAGGCGAACCTTGCTTACGCGACACTCAAACGCGACATCCAAAGACACAATCCGACGTTCGTTTTGGAAGAAGCCACCGTCATGAAAGAGTTGGAGAGAGAAGGCAAACTGTGGATGTACGAATCCACGGATGCCACAAGTGGTCGCATGCAGGATGTCAAAATCTGGGATGGTATCTGGACTGGGCGTCCTCGGTTCAGTCACGCCCGAGAAGGCACCCTCGGTTTTGAAGGGGGTAGAGCTATGCTCACGCTTTACGATGGGCTCACTTACGAACCAACAACCGATGATTCAGAGGCATACCGTGTAACAAAGTTCCAGCAGCAACAACTGGCACTGCAGTTGACCGAGGATCTGGAGCGCGGCGCGTTTCAGAACCAAACACCACGGTCAATGAGTATCGTCCAACTCAAGGCATTCATCAATACGTTGGCAGCCGCGGTACCAACCAGCCAAAACCCTGACTACACCCTTAGTAAACTCCGTTTTGCGCAGGTTGAGTATCACAAAAAGTTCTCTATCCCTTTCGCCTGTTTGGCATTCGGGTTAATGGGCGTGCCGCTTGGGTTGATGGTGAAACAGAGCGGTAGGATGATTGGGTTTGGTGTCGGCTTAGCTGTGATCTTAGTTTACTACTTACTGCTTCAAATCGGTCAAAGTGCAGGTTTGAACGGTATGTTATCTCCTGCACTTGCCATGTGGCTTCCCAATATTGCTATTGGTGCGTTCGGCGTTCTTCTCAGTATCCGTATGATAGGTGAAGGGACGCTGCGGACGTGGCGGGACCGGGACAGTAAAATGCCGCTTGTCGTCAGTAGGAAAGTCGAATCGTAACCGAGACCTCCCGCCGTATGCAGACGCAGTTTTCAACCCTGTAAAAATTGGAAATATTTTATATAGGACGCGTGTCTTGAATATTTTAGATCGGTACCTGCTTCGTGAATACCTCAAAGCCTTTTTTGTCGGGCTTTTGTTCTTTATCACCTTGATTATTATCGTGCGTTTGCTGGATAAGGACATCAAAAAGTTTGATGATGATGTCGCTTATATGACGGCTGTTAAAATTGTGCTCTTCCAAGCACCACGTCGGATTATGGAGGTGGTACCCGTTGCTGCATTTGTGGCTATCTTTTTTGTACTGGGTAGGATGGTACAAAGCAACGAGTTCACTGCTATGAAGGCGGGTGGTCTAAGTGTTTACCGGCTTCTCGTTCCTGTTTTGATTGTAACGCTCGTTATTTGTGGACTCTTCGCGCTTTTTTATAATCGGGTCGCGTCGCCTGCCTTTCATGAAGCGCATCTCTTACAAAATAAGGTTAGACCGCGTCGCGGCAGGAACATCGTCTTCAAAGGCAAAAGCGACCGTATCTTTTACTCACAGCGGATCGCCTTGGACGCTCGCAAAATCCAACAACTCACTATCTATGAATATGATACAGAGGGGAAACTCGCTCGTGTGACGTTCGCGAAGTCAGCGGCGTGGACACCTACCCAGTGGCAATTGACTGATGGGTACATTCGCCACTTTGAAAACGGGGTCGAGGTGAGTTATGAAGCGTTTGATACACATGCGATTGAACGACACGAAGATCCTGCCCGTTTTATTGGGAGTGAAAAAGATCCAAGGGCGATGACAATCGAAGAACTCCGTCAACAGATCGCCTATAAACAGGAAGCGGGACAGATTTCGCGCAAAGAGCAGGTAAAGTTGTATCACAAAACAGCGTATCCATTCGCAGCTGTCGTTGTTATTATGCTTGGCGCGCCTGTCGCTATCCGTTTTGGTAGAGCAGGTTTCTTTGCGGGGTTGGTGATGGCTTTCTTCCTCTCTTTTCTCTATTGGGCACTCTCCTTCGCGATTCTTGAAGGATTGAGTGAAAGTGGTAAGCTTCATCCGTTTCTCGCTTGTTGGGGAGCGAACATCCTGTACGCTATTGTTGGGGGTATCATGATCTGGCGTACACCGAAATAGCGTTTTTTAATTATTCCTTGCGGTTCGTTGAGGTGGGTTCTGCCAGGCATATCTTTTTCCGTATATCCGCCTTCCACTTCGTTTCAGGCTAAATGCTTTGGCTTACAAATGCACAGACTAACAGTCTATGCTACCTTACGGGTTGGCAACTTCTTCTTCAAAATCCGCAGTTTCACACCTATCCCTTTTATCCTCGTGCTACTCTATTTTGCTGAACCTGTGTGGTACACAGTAGGAGTTGGTGTGCTGTTCATTGCTGTAGGTGAATTTCTCAGGATATGGGCGGTCGGATATGCGGGAGCATCCACCCGTGCAAGAACCCTCGGTGCCGCGCGAGATCTCGTCACAACGGGTCCCTATAGTTACGTCCGCAATCCGCTCTATCTCGGTAATTTTCTGCTCAGTCTTGGCGTTTGTTTTGTTGCGAATGTCTATTGGCTGGTAGCAGTGTTGGTTGTTGGCTATTTCTTTCAATACTTACCGATTATTGTCGTAGAAGAGGCGTATCTGAAGGAATCCTGCGGTCCGGTTTATCAAGCATACCAAGAGCAGGTGCCCCGATTTATTCCGCAATTTCATCCCTATCCCGAACCATCTTCCCACGATTTTTGTTTCGCACGCGCTATTAAGAGCGAAAAACGGACCTTGACAGCGATTGTCTGCGTCATCGGATTGATTTTCGCGAGACAAACCGTTGACCTGTTGTAGTCGTTTCGCGCCGAAATTCACGATTTTCCTTGACATTATTTTCACAATAGTGTATTATATAGTAAGATCCGGGAATATGTTGACATTTTAGATGACAGCAGCCCCATTGTATCCCCGCTGGCGAGGATTGTATCCTCGCCCTACAGTGTCAAGGTAATTGTGGATTTTACTAATACACGCAAGCGTGTATCATGAAAAGCGATGATGTTGTTCGGCTTTCAGACGTGTGTTCACGAGTTACTGCCCAGATAACCTGTAGCACACAATTATTCACAAATAGAAGGAGACGCGTCTCATGAAAAAAATATTTTTCTCGCTCATGATGCCTTCCGTCCTCTTGATCTTGCTGGTTCTGCCCGTTAACATCACCTCAGGGCGAGCGTTTAACAACGATTTTGAAACCGGCGACCTCACGGATTGGGAAAAAGAGGATGTTGGATTCGATTTCCAGCCAACTTGGGGAGATAACTCGACAGCGCGAAACCGCGGTCAGCCCTCTGAACATCAAGGGGATTGGTGGTTAGGCTTATACGAAAAGTACCAAGGTCCGAAGAAAGGAAAAAAACTCGGACAGAAGCCAGGTGCCACGCAGGGTGATGGACCCCAAGGCACCCTCACCTCAATTGAGTTCACGATTATCGGAAAGACAATGAATTTCCTCATGGGCGGTGGCAATCACCCATGGAAGGATGACCCTGCTCCATGTTGTGTTAACCTTGAGATTAAAGGAAAAGTCGTACGCACAGCAACAGGAAAGGCTACCGAAACGATGGCGCGGGTAGAGTGGGATGTCTCTGAATTCAAAGGCAAGACTGCCCAGATTGTTGTCGTTGATAACAATAGCGGTGGGTGGGGACATCCGAACTTTGATGATATACATCAAGCCGATTCCAAAGGAAAAAATATCCCGTGGGAACAGGTACTGTCTGTTGATGCTCGCGGGAAGCTGGCTGTCACCTGGGCACAAATGAAGAAGTACTATTAGGTTGAGGGTTGGACAACATCATCGTTCTTTCATTTTCTAATAGTCGGAGTGCTTTCTGCCCTATACCTGCGCCAACCCTGCGCGTTCCCGAAAACGATTGAACGTTTTCAGAATCCCTTGCTCCATTGTGTAGTCGGGCGTAAATCCAATCTCTTCAGCGATAGATGTCGCGTCGTAGTCCCACGAGATTCCAAACACCCCTGGTTCCAGCGTAATCTGTGCATCTGGCACCAAGGTCTTGAGGTATGACACGCCGTCTTTGACGGGTCGAATACCACCCTTCACATTGAAGACGCGGGTCTGCGTGGTTGGGCAGGTGCAAGCGACAACAATCGAACGAGAGACATCTTCCACATACTGCCAATCCACAGCGTCGTCACCAAACGGACAGATGTGTGGTTTACCTAATGCCACTGCTTCGATCATTTGCGTCGTGAATGAACTCATGCCGCGGGTTCTACCGACCCCATAGACCGCAGTAAACCGAAGCCCAATCGAATCCACACCGTATGCATCAAAATAGTGCATTGCGTATCTTTCGTTGAGGGATTTACAGGCACCGTAGATGAACTTCGGATAGTGTGGTGCATCGTTGAGAATCTGTTCGTGGTTGTAATCCTCTGGTGCTCCGAAGACGGCAACACTGCTTGCCCATACAACACGTTTGAGGTTGAAAATACGTGCTGCTTCCAATATGTTGATCGTGCCTTCGCAAACCACCTTTAACGCCTCTGGTGGATTCGCGTTGCACGCCGGTACTTGCCATGAGGCGAGATGAATAACCCGATCAATCTCATATTCTTGGATAGTGCGCAAGATGTGTGGCAGATCGGTGATGTCACCCTGCACGAAGGTGAACCCTTCAAGTTGTTCATCCGTGAGAACCATTTTGGGGATGGTCAGGTCATAAGCAAAATCGTAAACGACTACCTTTTCACCGGCGGCCAATAGGTCGCGGATGACGTAAGTACCGATGCACCCCATGCCACCGGTGAGCAGATACGCCATAATGTTTTTTCTCCTTCTTCAACGGGCGCGATCGGATGACCGCGCCGTTTTACCAAAACTGGTGCTAACTCGCGTGGAGCGGTGTTTCCACATTCACAAAGATATCTTCGCCCTCCACTTTGACAGGATAGGTGGGTAATTTCTCCTCACCTGGCCACACACACTCACCTGTTGTTACATTAAATTCCCACATGTGGAGTGGGCAGGTAACACAGTTGTTATCTAAAAAGCCGTAACTCAAAACGCCACCGAGGTGTGGGCAGATATTGTTCATGGCGTAATACTCGCCCTTCACGTTGTAGATGCCGATGAAAACGCCTTCGACTTTCACACCAATACATTTACCGGGTTGAATCTGGTCGATTGTCGCGGCTTTTACAAATTGTGACATAATTTCTCCGTCTTTTCGTGCCTTTTACGAAACACGAGATTGAAATTGCATCGGAAAACGCTGCTGGAATTTTCCGATTGATGTCGTTACTTCTGAAAGGTTTCGGTCCCCGGCTTTGGTTTCAAAATAGATTAGAACCGTCTGACACCGAAACCTGCTTACTAAACCACGCGAAAATTTGTTTTGTCTATCCTTGGCGAATTAGGCATCATCCATTGGATACAGACTACATCCACCGTCTACGAGTAGCACTGTTCCAGTCATATAATCTGCAGCGGTACTGCACAAAAATAGAAAGGCGTCTGCCACCGAATCAAGCGGTTGCATAACGCTAAGAGGGATTGCTTTCTGTGCCCGAGCACGGTAGGTTGGATCCGTATCCCACTGTTGTTTTGCAAGCCCAACGCTGACGATCCCGGGTGCGACTGCGTTTGCGCGAATTCCTTTATCCGCGAGTTCCCGTGCAAAGGAACGCATCAACTGCTTCATTGCAGCCTTGCTTGCGTTATACGGTCCAATCTCGGGCCACGGCACATCAGCGACCCAAGATGTCGTAAAAATGAGTTGTCCTTTAATGCCGTCTTCAAGCATTGAACGGGATGCGGCACTGCCCAATAAGAACGCTGTCCGCACATTGACCGCCATGGTCTCATCCCATTCTTCTGCGTTGTATTCCAACAACGGTTTCGGAATCACCATACCGATATGACACAGAGCGACGTGGATAGGTCCGAACCGTTTACGAGCAGTATTTACCAGCATATCGGTTTCGTCGGTGTCGGTCAGGTCTGCCTTAACATAGTTTATTTTTGATATGTCAATGCCGTTCTGACTGAGTCGGTCTGCTGCCTGTTGATCCGACAGGATGTCGTTCACCGTTACGTTTGCGCCGTGTGCCATTAATTTTTTGACGATTCCAAGTCCGATCGCTCCGCACCCGCCGGAAATAACGATATGTAGTCCAGCGAGTGCATCGTTACAGAAAGCCATTGCCAGATCTCCTGTTATTTCGCCATCACTTTGCCTTCACCGCGTGGATCCGTGCCACCGTCATGATGAGTTCCATCGTCCGAGACGCGAACACCGTGTCCTGGACCTCCGATGCCCGCACTTGGTGTGACTTCGTGTCCGAGTTCTCGTAACGCTGTGAGCGTCTCTTCACCTGCGCGAGGTTCGACTTGGATCGGTTCAGCACCGTCTGTATGAAGCCGTGGTGCGTCCAGGGCGCTTTGCATCGGCACCTGCAAATCGAAGAGACTCACGCTAATGTTAAACTGATTGTTCGGGATAGTTCTGCCGCCGGGGATACCGTAAGTAGCGAAAGGTTTACCGTCCCGCGTGGCGAGAAACGGAGCCATGTTGTGAAGTGGACGTTTGCCGGGTCCGACTGAGTTCGCAATCCCCGGTCGAGGATCGAAACGTCCGACACCGTGTCCGAAGAGTAGACCGGTTCCCGGGACTGTCACCATTGAACCGAATCCACCGCCGTGCGTTTGTGTTAGAGATACCATATTTCCTTGTGCGTCCGCAGTAGATATGTGACTTGTGCAGTTCATCGGTTCGTAGTAGACGACCTCCCCCGGTTGCGGCGATTCAAGTCCTGCATTCAGTTTTTCGCTGAGGGTCGCTGTGAAACTATCGGAGAGTTCCGTTTCGATATCTATATCTATGAAAGTTGGATCCCCAAATCGACGGAGTCTTTCGGGCCAGCAGACTTTCATGGCTTCAGCGAAAAGGTGGAACCTTTCAGGGACGGACATTGTTGCCACGTCAAATCTCTCCACCAATCGGAGCATCTGTAAAGTGGTCAGTCCACCTGCTCCGAGCGGTGCGGTATAGACCGAGTAGCCTCGATACTGAATTTTGTAAGGTTCTGTGATGAAGGGGCGGTAGTTCTTGAGGTCATTCACGGTTAGGCATCCACCTAATTCCTGAATGTGGTTTGCGATTGTTTCAGCAATTGTGCCTTCGTAGAATGCGGGGTGTCCGCCTTCAGCGACCGCCTCCAAGGTTCGGGCGAGTTCAGGATTGGTGAGTGTTTCCCCTTTCTTCGGCGGTCTACCATTTTTGAGGAAGATACGTGCCGTTTCAGGGAAGTCCTGTTTCCATCGTTCGGCATTTCCTGCTATCCCACCGCGGTTCGCGCTGTTCGGCGCATAGCCGTAGCGGGCAGAATTGATGGCTGGCCGGAGGATTTCTGTGAGTGGCAGACTTCCGAACTCCTCTAAAGCCAAGCATAAGCCGGCGACGACCCCTGGTACACCTATAGACAACGGTCCGTGAACGTTTACGCGTCCCGGCACCCGGTAGCCGGCAGGTGCGTCGGGAGCCTCTTCAATCGTAAACATATCCTCAGAAGCAGCAGACGGTGCGGCGGTGTTGTAGTCTATGGTAATGACATCTTGCGTTTTCTTGCGATAGATAAGCACACAGCCACCGTATCCCGCGATACCGTTATGTGAGGGTTCCACAACCCCTTCCGCAAAGGCAGCGGCAACAGCGGCATCAACGGCGTTTCCACCTGCAAGGAGCATTTTAAACCCCGCTTGGGCAGTGCGGGGGTGTGGTCCAGCGACGGTTCCATATTCCCTTTTGTGTAAATTCACAAGTTTTTTCCTTTTGCTGAAGACTAATACGCTGAATTCTAAAAGTTTTTCACAGAATTGTCAAGTATTTCAAGCATTGTGGATGCCTTGTTGACATATTATAGTAAAATCCGAAATTTAAGGGGACATTTTTGCTGGTGGGTGTGATTATGGGTTTAACGTGAATCCTGAATCGTGAATCTCTGAACGCCTGCATCTTGGATATTGAACCCAATACCGAATATCAGAGAAAGATAGAACCGAGGTGTGATCGCTGAACGGCGTAAGTCCTCTTAGCAGAGCCATTCGATTTTCCGAAATTTTAGATTTTCGGTTTGAGCGGATCCCCTGTAGGAGTGAGTGTTTTTGCTTGGGCGTTTCCCCCAGCTCGCGACTCTTCGCGTAAATCGGATAAAAACCTTAAAACTGAATGCCTCTGTCCTCTTAGGAATTTCTGTTCAATTTTTCAAGGAATCATGATACAATCTGGATGCTGGCATTCTCAAGTACCAATCATCGAAAGAGGAGACATAATGAACAATCAAGTGACTTCCCCCGAAGCATTCTTTGGATTCCAACTTGGCTGTGACCGTAAGATCGCCACTTGGGACAGGATCGTTGCGTACTTGCGGCTGTTAGAGCAGGAGAGCGACTGCCTGCGAGTCATTGATATGGGGCCTTCTACAGAGGGGAACCCGTTTCTGTTAGCCTTCATCTCATCGCCGCAAAATCTGACGAATTTAGCGCGTCTGCAAGCGGTCAACGCCCAAATAAGCGATGCCCGGGGACTCTCGGAGGACGCGGCGAAGTCTTTGATCAGCGAGGGAAAGGTAGTACTCTGTCAGTCAATGGGCATTCACGCCACCGAGATCGGGAGCACGCAGATGGCATCGGAACTCACCTACGATTTGATAACCAGAACGGATGCGGAAACCCAACACATTCTCGATAACGTGATTTTCCTGATGTTTCCCTGCCTGAACCCGGACGGTCTGGTCATGACGACAGATTGGTACAACAAATATCTCGATACCGAATACGAGGGCTGTAATCTTCCGTGGCTTTATCATAAATATGCCGGGCACGACAACAACCGTGACGCCTTTATGTTGAATTTGGTCGAATCGCAATACGTCGCACGGATTCTGTTTCAGGAGTGGCACCCACAAGTGTTCCAAGACCACCACGAGATGGGGAGTTACGGGGCACGCCTGTACGTCGCTCCTTATTGTGAGCCGATTCACCCGCACGCCGACCCACTCGTCTGGCGGGAAATAAGCTGGTACGGGGCGCACATGGCATATAGACTGGAAGAGGCGGGTAAGACAGGTGTCCTGAATGCCGCACAATTTCCAGCGTGGAGTCACCTCGGATTCCACTGGATTGGGAATTATCACAACATCGCCAGCATCTTGACAGAATCCGCACACACAAAGTTGGCGACACCCCTATATATCCACAAGGGGCAATTAAAATCCCAAGGTGGGCGACTCAGAGCGTTTCCGCATTATAAACCCCAGACCAATTTTCCTCATCCGTGGCTGGGCGGTTGGTGGCGATTACGCGACATCGTTGAACAACAGAAGATTGCAGCGTGGGGCTTGCTTGATTTAGCCGCGCGGCACAAAGATACCATCCTGTCGAACGCATATCTGAAAGCGAAGCGGCAGACAGCGCGTGGCGCGACATGTACGCCAAACGCATATCTCATCCGTCCGATACAGCATGATACCTTAACCGTCGTGGATCTGATTAATAAACTGCTCGCCCAGGGCATTGACATCCAAAAAGCAACACAAACCTTCACCGCCAATGATTTAACCTATCCGGCAGGTACATACGCCATTTTCCTCAATCAGCCGAAAATGGCGATCATCAAAACCTTGCTCGGACAGACCTTTTTCCCTGATGACGCTTGGACACGCACGCCCGAAGGTACGCCAAATCCCCCGTATGACACGGCGACAGACACAATCGCGGAGTTTATGGGCGTGAATGTCGAACCTGTCGATGCTTTAGCGTGCGATAACGCTACTTTCGCTCTGCTTACAGCACCCGAGCAGCCCACGGGGCGGTTGGTTGGTGAATCAGAATTTGGTTATATCTTCGACGGGCGACTCAATGAAAGTTTCAGGCTCGTCAACCAATTGCTGGCGCGAGACATCCAAGTTATACGGGTTGATGAGGCAATCGAAGTCGGCGATACGCAATTTCCACCGGGGGCGTTTGTGGTCCCCGCTGAATCGAAAGAGGCACTTGACGGATTCACGCTCGATTTCGGGACCACGTTCTATGCCTTAGAACAGGAGCTTTCGGTCCCCCGGCATGATGTCCAACAATTGCGCGTCGGTATGTACCAGCGATACCACGGGGGCAATATGGATGAAGGTTGGACGCGATTGGTCCTTGAGCAGTTCGGATTCCCCTATCAGACGTTGAAAGACGATGACATCACGAGTGGCGACCTGAGTCAGCGACTTGACGTTTTCATACTCCCTGACGACACGATCAACAGGATCGTCGGCAAAGCGGAAACGGATGAAGCCGACGAAGATGAATCGAAGGAGTTCGACGTTCCGCCAGCATACCGGAGCGGCATTGGTAAGGAAGGGGTCAAAGCGATTAAGCAGTTCGTTGAGGACGGTGGAACGCTACTTGCCCTTAACGAAGCATGTGAGTTTGCGATTGAGAAATTGGATTTGCAGGTCAGCAATACCCTTAAAGGAAAGTCGTCGAAGTCGTTCTTCTGTCCTGGCTCGACATTGAAAGCGGTTGTTGACGCAAATCACCCGCTCGGGTACGGTATGCCTGATGAAACTCTCATACTGTTTTGGGGTAGCCCGGCATTCGAGATTCAACACTCACGCTTCAGCGAAAGATACGAGCTCGTTGTTCAATATCCAGAAAAGGCTATCTTGAAAAGCGGCTGGCTTGTCGGCGAAGACCAACTCTCGGAACAGGCGGCTATGGTCTCAGCGCAGTATGGTGCGGGGCGTGTCATCCTTTTCGGATTTCGACCGCAGTTCCGCGCACAAACCCGTGGGACGTTTAAGTTGTTTTTTAACGCCCTTCTCGGTTAGATACTGACATGTGTGCGACAGTTAAAGCAGAGTGTTTCGGAGTTCAGGACTTGGGTGAGACTTAGTGGTTCTCTCGCTTAGTTTCTACCATACTTTTATTATCAATCTCACGTTCACGTTAGTTTAGGGTTTTGAGTTATCGGTTACGAGATGTTTTGACAACCGATGATCTCTGAGATTACGGATTCGGAGATTGCACAGCAAGAGAACTGAACGCCTCTGGAGTTTTGTTTGACATGCTGTCAGAAACTGTGTATAATACAAAGTAGTGTATACGAAAAAGGGTCTGCGCGCGTTAACATTCTAAGATCGAAAAGTCAGGACACATTATGTCTCTTCGTAGACAATCTCGCATCGTTGCGATGCAAATACTGTATCAGATTCAACTTACCGCCGCGCCAGCATCAATCGTTATAGAACGGTTTTGGCAAAGCCAAGACACATCGGTAAAACTTCGACCCTTCGCGTTGGAACTTGTTGAGGGCACTACCGCACATCTGGAGGCGATTGATACATTACTTCAAAACACATCCAAAAATTGGAAACTCCACCGAATGCCTGTTGTCGATCTCTCTATTCTGCGATGTGCAACTTATGAAATTCTCTATATTGACGATATTGACCTAGCGACCTCGATCAACGAGGCTATTGAGATTGCTAAATCCTACAGTACGCCGGACTCCCCTAAATTTATCAATGGTATCTTGGATAATATCCAAAAAAAACATCCGCATGTTCCTGAATCTTAGCATACCTGACCGCGGAACAAACACTATGTCAAGAGGATAGGAAAGGTTTAGTGATTCTATAAAGTAGCAAATGTTTAACTTGAAAAACGTAACGCTTTGTCTGCTACTCCTGCTTCCAATACACATAAACGCTGCACAGGAATTCAAATTTGTTAATGCGTTTGGTGGGAAAGGGGCGGGTGAAGCACAATTCGCAAAAACCTTGTTCATGGCGTTTGGACCTGATGGTGGTATTTATGTAACGGATACAGATAACTTCCGAATCCAGAAGTTCAATGAGATGGGAGGTTTTGTATTTGACATCCAGATGGAGGCAGAGAGCGAATTTCGGTTCATTAACCCTACGGCTATCGCTATTGGCACGGATAGTAGTATCTATGTAATGGACTGGATGTTTGTGGAGGTTTCAGACGCAAACCTACAAAAAGGGCAAGGTCCCAAGGTCTTCAACTACGGTCCGTGTATCCATAAATTTGACGCTCAGGGTGTATTCGTCGCAAATTACCCGATTCAGGATTTGAGCCAACGGATAAAGCGTCTTGAATCCGCCGCTCCCGGCTTGGATGCAGATGGTAATTATGCGCTGATTATCCCACAGGGAGACACGAAACGGGAATTTTTACTAACAATCGATGTACATAATAATCTCTATGTTTGCGACAGCGATGTGCCGAATAAGCTTATTGTCAAACTTGATGCGAGCGGCAAGACAGTTGACCACTATTTCCTTGACCAACCAGGGGCAGGGCACATCGCACATCCCGCGGATATGGCGGTGGATAAAGTTGGGAATCTTTATATTGTTGATGAAAAGGGGCATCGGGTACTAAAATATAATGCCGATGGAAAGTTCGAGCGTGCCTTTGGCAAGTATGGCGATGCAGCTAGGGAATTTATCGCACCTTTTCGGATAGCGGCATTGACAGATGGAACACTTCTTATCGCTGATACAGCGAAGTACCTAAAGGACTTCGCCTCCACGCTTCCGAAACGACGTGACGATCCGACGCGACGCTATGATGGCGATACAAAGTTGTTTCGCTATCGGCTACGGCGTATCCAACGGTTTACCACAGATGGTGCCTATAGGCAGAAACTTCTTATCCCGTTTCGGCGAGAAGTTGAAACAGATGTTGCACTCCAACTCAAAGGAATTGATGGGCGTGGGAACCTTTACTATCTGGATCCAGCAGAATTACGATTTAGGAAATATGCCTCGACCACGTCATTGATCTCTTCAATGTTCCAGACAGAACTCAAACTCCGTTATACACGCGACCTACACGACGTTGAAATTGACAATCAAGATGATTTGGACGCAGATCTCTATACCAAATCCGATTTTGATGAACAGATTATTCGGGATGCCGCACATGCAAATTTGATTTTCTCTTATGATCTCAGTGAGGCGTACCGCATCGCGTTGTCGAATCGACTCACTTACGTTCGAGTGACCGATACGAGTTATTACCGGGCAAGGGATTTTGTGGACTTCCGCGGACGGTTCAATCAAGATGATCGGGCAACTGAAAACTCTTGGGACGATCGCATTCAGCTTGACTTTACGTGGATTCGCGATCACGGCCTCTATAATTATCGGGAAGCGCGTGCTTTTGCATATTTTAGCGTCATCCGCATCGATTTCATCAACGATGCCCTTGACAGTTTCAATTACCGGTTCTTCGACTTCAATGCCAACCTTTCTGACTGGGGGGCAGGTCTACATTACGACTTAAGTCGAACGTTCCGCTTGAATTTTGAAATCACACATTTTTTCGGCGAGAATCGGTATACCTATATTGACGAAACGAATGTTCTCTACGCTACTGGTTTTCAGGAAGGAGACCTGACACGCGCTGTTTTATTTATAAATGGGATCTTTTAAAACGGTTGCAATATATCCCAAAATTAGATATTATCAGATTTGAAATCCCTTTGGAGCGGGCTTTGAAACTACCTGAGCAGAAGTAAAAGTTTTGTAGAACACCTTGGAAGGAGGTTTTCAGCGATGCAAACGTATCCATTATCACAACTCACTGAAGAAACGCTCAACGCACTTGTGATACTGCATGAACGCCCTGATGTGTCTGACCAATGGGATGAAATGACATTAGTTCTAGACCCCGAAGAAATCAGGTCACTTAACTATCTAAAATCTCTGCTGCAGAAGCGTCAACTTATACTCATGAACGAAGCCACCCTTTGGGCGCGTGCTATTTATCCGTTGCTGGTAATTGCTGAACAAGGACATGTTCAGGCATGGGCGGGAGTCCCACTCAGAGCGAGTTACCCGACTTTTGAACTCGAAGGTGAAGCCGATGGAACCCTTGCTCCCTATGTTGCAGGACGAATGCATCAACCTTACCTCGTCGTCCATGAAACGAAGCGGGGTGTTAATGCACCCAACCCGCAATTCCAGCTCTATGGCGAAATGCTCGCCGCCGCGTGGCTCAATTGGAAAAACGATGCCGAGACTGATCAGGAGATTTTTGGATGTTATACTGTCGCTGACAGCTGGACCTTCGTTCACGGGATCGTTAGGGACATTGAAACCGAAAAACCGGCGTTTACTATTGAACTTTCGAAAACTTATAACGGTGTTTTGGAAGCAGAGCGCATCGTCCAAATTCTAAAGTCTATTGTTGCTAAGCACGTAAATGTTAGCACCTAACAGGAGGCATCGCTATGGCATCTTTTGGGACAGGTGATTATCAGTATGAAGTCGTGGAAGGTTGGGGTATGATTCCGCAGCTCGGGCTCGTTTCCGGCGTGGCGTGTGACTCAAATGACAGAGTCTATGTCTATAATCGTAGTCCACAACCTGCTATGCTCGTTTTTGAGGCTGACGGCACGTTTGTCACTGAATGGGGCAAGGATATCTTTCAGAAACCGCACGGTATCTGGATGAGTCCCGACGATGAAATCTATACCACAGACACCGTCGATCACACTGTACGAAAATTTTCGCTTGATGGGGAATTGTTAGAGACGTTCGGCACCGTCAACCAACCGGGCGCACCGGGGGGACCTTTTAATCAACCGACGCGTGCTGTGCTTTCAACATCTGGGGAGATGTACGTCTCTGATGGCTATGGACAGTCGCGGGTGCACCGAATGACTGCCGATGGCGAAGTTATCGTTTCATGGGGTGCACCCGGCACGGGACCTGGAGAATTTAATCTCCCGCACGATGTTACCGTGGACCATAATGACCGCGTCTATATTCTCGATCGTGGGAACCTTCGCTGTCAGATTTTTAACAACAACGGCGAATACTTGACTGAGTGGACAGACCTCCGTTCCCCGAATGATCTCTTCATTGATAGTGATAACATCATTCACATCGCTGAAGGTGGGCAGCGCATCAGCATCATGACGCTTGAGGGTGAAGTCATCGGACGGTGGGGCGAGAAGGGAGATGCTCCCGGACAATTCAGTGATTCCCCACACGGCATCTGGCTCGATTCAAACGGGGACATCTATGTCAGTGAAGTCGTCGCTGACAGACGTTTCCAGAAATTCGCGAGGGTTTAGTTAGTTTTAATTATTTAATTGTGGGGCATCGTTACGATCTGATCATCGGTTTCTAATGGGATCGGACAGAATTAAGAGCGTACATATTCGCAACCTGGTCGCGATTCACCAGACACCATCGTGAAACGAAGTGGAACGATGCCCAGGAGCTTAATAATTTAAAAATTGGATTTTTTTATGCTTCAACATCTTTGTTTTGGCAATGCAGCTTGTAAGCGTATATTGCAGATCAGTATCATTTTTATCGGCGTTATAGCGTGCGCGTTGGCTTTTGCTGATGAGGGGCATGAGCATTCAGGCGACCGGATAAAGGAGTTTATGACCCAACCGCTTACCCTCCGATTTATAATTGCTGCGCTCGTTATCTCATTCGTGCTTGGCGGCTTGCACGCATTGACACCGGGACACGGAAAAGCCATAGTTGCTGCTTACCTCGTCGGTTCTAAAGGCAGGGTAATTGACGCAGTTTTCCTTGGGCTTGTCGTTACCTTTACACACACCTTTAGCGTCATAGTACTTGGTGTTATAATGCTGGTAGCACAAGGGTTTGCCCCGGAGGATATCGTTCCGTGGTTGAGTCTGTTCTCTGGTATTTTGATTGTTGGCATCGGCGCGTGGCTGTTCGCCAGAAACATGAAACAGTATTACAGCGATGGTGGACACAGTCCCAATCATGGACACGGGCATGCGCATCAGCATCCGCATGACCACGATCACGACCATGATCATTCGCACGACGATGACCATGATCATTCAGACGATCATGACCATGACCACGATCATTCACACGACGATGACCATGACCACGATCATTCGCATGACCATGATCATTCACACAGTCATGGTGGACGTACACATAGCCATGCGCCGCCGGAACGGACCGGTTTTTGGGGTTTACTATCGCTCGGTATCTCCGGTGGTATCGTGCCGTGTGTTGATGCGCTTATCGGGCTCCTATTTGCCATTAGTCTCAATAAGCTTGCTTGGGGGCTGATTATCCTGTGCGCTTTCTCGTTAGGGCTTGCCGCCGTGTTGGTTGCTATCGGTATTCTGATGGTGCTGGCAAAACCGTTGATTGAGCGTTTTACGGGCGAAGGCATCTGGCTACAGCGTCTGCCTGTTATGAGTGCTGCTGTCGTCATTCTGCTCGGTGCCATATTGGCATTCAAGGCACTCAGCGATGTAGGCGTTCAGATTTAAGATAGATTTTGTGCAATTTGTCGGGTAACCTTTCTCCTTAGGCGCGCTTTGAAAGCGCGCCTACCAAATTTGTGTAAGTTACCTTGAAAAAGAGAGGAGATGTAATCTATGCTTAGCACTGTTGGAATTTTAAGTCCCGGTGATATGGGACACACTGTCGGTGGTGTTCTCCGTCAAAACGGTTTGCGCGTCATCGCCTGCTTGGAGGGAAGGAGTCAACGCACTCGGCAGCTTGCTGAGAAAGCAGGCATTGTGGGCGTACCGACATATCCACAATTCGTCACTGAAGCCGATCTTATCCTCTCAATCATGGTGCCTGCACAGGCGATATCTGCTGCGTCTGTAGTCGCAGAAGCACTACAGCAGGTGGACACGACGTTAACATACACCGATTGCAACGCTATTGCCCCGCAAACGGTTCGTAAATTAGGGGACATTATCACCTCGGCGGGTGGAACCTTCGTCGATGCGTCCATCATCGGTCCACCTCCTCGGACTCCGGGGGCGACGCGATTCTACGCATCGGGACCCGACCTTGACCTGTTTTCAGAACTCAACAATTATGGATTAGATGTGCGGGCTCTCGGCGCAGAGATAGGACTTGCCTCTGCGATTAAGATGTGCTATGCCTCCTTGACAAAAGGGTTAACCGCGCTCTGCACAGAATTGCTCACAGCGGCATCCGTTTTAGGGGTTTCAGAGGCACTCACAGCGGAGTTTCAATTGAGTCAATCGGCACTTTTTGAGCGGATGGAAAGAGGGCTGCCGAGTATGCCCCCGAAAGCGCGACGTTGGATCGGTGAGATGGAAGAGATTTCGGCAACCTTTGCGCATGTCGGGTTGACACCGAATATCTTGACAGGTGCGGCGGACATGTATCGGTTTGTTGGAGACACACACCTCGCGGATCTCCCACCTGAAGCACGTGACGAGTTTCCAACTTTGGCTGAGTTGATTAAGATCTTGGCGGAGAACCTTTCTTAACTATTAACTCTGGGCATCGTTCCACTACGTTCCACGATGGTTTCTGGAGAAGTAGAGAGCCTACTTTAGGTTTCAAAGGTTCCTCACTTTACCGGAGACCGTTGCGTAATGTAATGGAGCAACGCTGATATTCCCATAGTTAGAAAATCATTTTTCTGCCAGTTCTGTGGGGTAAGTCGCGACCAGGAGATCGCTCCTACAAGAACGATCAAACGTACCATTGCGCCTGTGCTCTGAAAAACTGGGCGTAAAGCCCATCTTTCGCCAATAACGTCTCATGGTCCCCATCCTCAATGATTGTTCCGTTATCAATTACAAGAATCCGATCACAGGTGCGTACAGAGGAGAGACGGTGTGAAATTAATACCGATGTCCGTCCTGCGCTCCGTTCAATAAATCGTTCGTAGATCGCTTGTTCAGCGAGAGGGTCGAGTGCGGCAGTCGGTTCATCGAGGACAACCAGCCATGGGGTTTCCCGCATGAAACTCCGGGCTGTTGCGAGGCGTTGCCATTCGCCACCGGAGAGATCGCGTCCTCCAAAGGTGGGACCCAGTGTCGTCTCGTAACCTGCGGTGAGTCCGTCAACAACCGAAGCTGCGCCCCCAGCAATTGAGGCCGCTTCCATACGTTCGGGGTGTTCTAAGTCGCCGAAGATAATGTTTTCGCGTGCAGTGAGGTGGTAGCTGGTGAAGTCCTGAAAAACGGCACTGCAATGCGTCAACCACTCTTGACGATTCTCTTCGTTTAATGGGACATCCCCTACGTGAATTGTGCCTGTCTGTGGGCGATAGAGTCCCAACAGTACACGTGCCAGTGTCGTTTTCCCTGCCCCGTTGGGTCCTACCAGTGCGACTCGCTCCCCTTTTTTTAAAGTCACGTTTATGTGATTTAACACGGGTACTTGCGTATTTGGATAGAGGAATGAAACATTTTCTATCCGAAGATATGGAGGTTCTTCAGTGGTCTGGAATGAATTATTGTGAGATTCTGAAGGGTATTCGCCTCCTGTCTTTGCTTTGATTGTGTCTGAGTCGCGATCCAAAAACGGGTACAGGTCTCCTGACAAACGGCGCATCTCGTTTCCTATCCACTGAAAATAACCGGTAACCTCGTTCCAAATACCATCCAATTGAACGAGTGCGGCAGCAGCGGCGATATAAGTTCCAACAGTCAAGCCACCACGGAAGACTTCCAGCAGTAAGAAGATTAGCGAGCAAGCGTATAACATACCGCGTGCTATGTCGATCATAAGATGTGCGAAAAATTTACGCCGTTCAATTACTTGTTGTTCTTCTATTAACTCCGTCCATAACTTTCTCCAGCGCGTTATCCATAAATCCTGCGCTTGGTATAACCGAACTTCTTTGCCTGCTCCACGATCCGTCAGAATTCCTTCTAATGCATCTCGCTCTCGTCGTTGTGGTGTTTGTTCTACATCAAGATTGTAAACACTGGCAGCGAAACGTGAACCGCTCCACCAAGAAGCTAAACCTGTGACCATAGGGAGCAGTGCCAACAACGGATGATAACGCCAGAGCACGATACCAAGTGTAATGGCACTGATTAATTGTTGGAGGCTGTCAAAGATCCACCAGACAATCTCATCAAGTTCTATACCCGACATTGCACGTGCTCGCGCCAGCGCGTTTTGAAATTCTGGTGTCTGGAATTCAGTTAACTCTATTGTATTGGATTTCCGAACGATACTCTCATTCATCCATGCCTCGATGTTTTCTCCGACGTGAAGACGCAGTGGCTCCCGTAACAGATCGACAAGGATGCTAAGAATTCGTAAACCGATCAAACCTATCAACCACGGAACAACTAGCTTCCACCAATCGGTGTCTCCTATAGCGGCGGTGATTGCGTTGACTAAGTGTTCCGTCACAAAAAACTGACCGGCAGGCACAACACCGAGCAACAGCGTGAGAAGCAGTACACCCAAAAGTGCCAATGAACCGTTCTGCCAAGTGATCGAAAAGGTTCGGATATAGGCGACGAGGCTTTCTTTAACTATGGATCCCCATGTCTTCAATGTTTCTTTTACATTTCGCATTCTTTAATTGCTCCTTGCGGTTCGATCAAGTCGGATTGGCATTTGCCATCCACCTCCGTAGAGCCGTTCTCCATTTCATTCCGAACTCAGTTTTTGGAATTATCCTGATTAATTATTCCTTGCGGTTCGGTCAAGACAGACGGTTTCCATTCTTGTGAGCAGTTTCTACTGATACCAGTGTGCCTGCGCTCTAAAGAATTGGGCATAGAGTCCATCTCTGGCAAGCAACGTCTCATGTGTGCCATCTTCGACAATACGACCTGCATCTAATACCAAGATTCGGTCCGCGAGACGGGCAGACCCGATTCGGTGTGAGATCAGAAAGGTCATTCGTCCAGTCGCAAGTTTGACAAAACGCTGGTAGAGTTCGACTTCGGCTTGCGGGTCCAGAGCAGCGGTCGGTTCATCAAGGACGAGAACTTGAGGATTTCGTGCCAAAGCCCGCGCAAGCGCGACTTTTTGCCACTCTCCGCCAGATAACTCAGCACCTTCTCCATCTTCGCCGAGTGAAGGATCCAGATATGTATCTAAACCGTGTGGAAGCGTTTGAAAACGATCCTTGATACCAACGGCGTTGATAACGCGCCAGAGCGTATCGTCGTCAATGTGGAGACCTGGCGGTCCCGGTACGAGTTCTTCTCGCACACGTCGGCGGAATCGCGTAAAATCTTGGAAAACGGCGGCACAGTTAAGGGCTATCTGTTCCGGTGCAATTGACGCGGCATCTACGCCATCATAGTGGATTGTTCCGTCATTGGGTTGGTAGAGACCGAGCAACAATTTGATGAGTGTCGATTTTCCTGCGCCGTTAACCCCTACAATACTCACGACTTCCCCGGGACGCACGTGAAAGTTTAGGTCCTGTAGTACATCGTCGGTTGCCTCCGGGTACCGGAAGCGTAGATTACGAACTTCGATGCCTTGTTGTAGGGGCTTCGGAAATGTATTTGTTCCTGCTTGCATGCGGGCATTTTTCGCTCGTTCCAAGAAGAGATGCAAGTCCCGAAGCAGGGGTAAGTCTTCAAGGACGTTTTGTATTTGTGAAAGCAATCCTTCCATATTTCCTTGAAAGGTTGCCGCTGCACCGGTAAGCACGACGTAATCTCCGAGCGTGAGATCGCCGTCTACAATGCGCGCCGCAAGTATGCCGATTGCTGTGGCATAAGCAACAATTTCAGCGATAGTTGTGCCGATAGAAGCCCTTATTTCCGTCCAAATCATTGCAAGGGATTCTTTCCGCCATTTACGATGGTTCGTTCGCCAACGTCCAAAAAAGCGATCGAAAAGTCCATAGAGTCGGACCTCCTGTCCAGATGATGAACCGAGGAGTAGACCGAGCATGTAATCCATCATACGACGTACGGGTGTCGCATAGTAATCGTAGAGGTACCCCCTCTTGGCTGCCTTAACTTTGAGCCAAGCGGAAGGGACTGCGGGTAACACCACCACAAGCACGAGGAGCGGATCCGCGATCCAGAGGAGAACACCGTATCCCACAAGCGTTACGCAGAGCTGTCCAATCTCTGTTAGAAATCGCAGAAAATTAGTGAGTCGATGGTCCAATGCCTGTCGCGCTCGTTGTATCAGATCGTAGGTTTGTGGCTGATCGAAGAGGGCGAAGTCGATATGTGTCGCAGCTTCAAGTAAGGCGTGCTGTTGATGAACTTTAATACGGTTCTGCATCTTCCATCGCAAGTAGCCGTCATAAGTGCCACTTATATTTCTGAGCGTCGCCAAAAGGACGAGGGCAATCAACCACGGTGTGGCGGTCTCTAAACTTGGTTCCGTTTCCTTGGCGAGAATCGCTGTGATGAGGTTCACCAGCCCCCGACTTGCCCAGAGGATGCCAATCGGGATACACCCGTGGACGAGTGTCAGAAATGCCTGTGCAATTGCTCCGAATGGACTCACTCGCCACGCGACAAAGAAAAAACGGCGCAACGTCTGGACGGCGGAAGGACGAGATTCTGATTCTGTATTGGGGAGATGTGTGTTGTCGCTAACCATTTTTTCTCTCGAATAAAAATAATCTACGGGGTTTAATCCGAAGGTTTTGGAAAAAATCACTTAAAATTATCGGGACAAATTGTGTCCTGCAAAAGAACTGGCACCAAGTGAGTTTTTCAGGACTCGTCCGGTGCCGGTTGTGTAGTAGGTTTTATTGTTCTGAGTCTTCTCTTCAGGAACTGGACATGTGTAGCCAGTAGGTGCACTTTCCAAATATGCTTGGAAAAAGGTATTGTTCTCCTCGGGACACTACTATTCCTCTTCAAGCGAGATGTGCAATATCCCACGATCTTCAGTAGCACTATAGAGTTTATTGTTAGCGATGGCGAGAGCATTGATTTCATCTGGCACATCTGAAGCAACCTGTTTCCATTGACTACCAGCGTCCAAATGATAGATTCCTGCATCGCCGATACCATAAACCTGTGTGCCCTCCACTGCAAATCTGTCTATAATAGTGTGTGCCCTCATGCTATTGGTTAGCACATTCCAATGTTCGCCGGTTTGTGAACTCAAGACTCCTGCATCTGTTGACACATAGACGGTCATTGCTGCAAAGGCTATCTCTTTGAAGTGGGTAAAGCGAAGAGGCAGGTTTGGTGTGATGTCTCTCCAACTGTTCCCTCCATCAAGTGACTGAAACAATTTACCATCTCGCTTACCTACATAGACGGTTTCTCCCGAAACCGCTATCTTGAGTCCCTTTCTGGAATCACCATCGAACATGTCACTCGTATCTATCAATCCAGTATTTATCCACTCTGGATCTCCAAGTCTCCATTTGAAAAGACCGCGTTTGTATTCCACGTAGAACACATCACTACTGACTGCAACCGTTTTGACTGCCACACCTCCAGGAACAAAAGATGTAGTGATTGACTCATCGTCTTTTTTGGAGCTGTCGGCTGCGTGTGTTGTCTTCACCACCGTGCCACTTATCCACAATTCGGGAGATAATGCTTTATCATCGAAGGTAGGTATGCCTTGAACGAGACTGAGCGTATTGCCATCTGTAGATAAGCGGAAAATTTTCAATTTGTTGTCTTGACGTGTAAGAAAATAAAGACGGTTGCCATCCACTATCAGTTTTGAATAAAAAAAGATATAGACGCGAGCCTTGTTCTTATCTTTTTCTGACCATTCAAACTCAGTAGACTCCACCGAAAAGCTCCCGTCAATCACAAGTTTTTTCCAAGACACACCTTCATCGGTTGATTGATAAACCTCATAGCCTGTATGCGCGTATAATCTGTTGTTGAGGACAACCACATCCTTTAGGCGTGTGCCTGCCATCCCATCTACAAATAGACCCCACGACTTACCACCGTCCGTTGTCCGAAAAATGCCGTATGGACCCGTTCTGTAAAATGTCCTCTCGTTCGCCGCCACGGCTGGAAGACTGTTGATCATGATCATATTTGTGTCTCCTGGCAGTTTTGTCCAGGTTTGTCCACCATCTGTTGAACGATATTGGTGCTTGACACTTGACGCGAAGAGCGTCTTACCGGCAGCCAAAACTGTTATGCCAGATGGTATCACTTGGTCATCAGATTTATAGCTTGGTGTTATTTCAGTCCACGACGCTCCCAGGTCAGCTGAATGGAAAATCTTGAGTACATGCGACTCAACTTTTGGCACCACTTGTCCTGTTTTTATTGACGTTAATCCCAATAAATCGGGACCGGTTCCAACATAGAGGTTATTCCCGGATACTGTCAAAGAATAGATGGCTCTTGATGTTTCCACCGGCAACTTTTTCCAAACATCTGAATCGAGACGATAGAGACCGCGCCCTGTACCTATAAATATCGTTTCTCCAACAGCAGCGACTACGGAAATTATTTCGCCTGTCAATCCATCGTTAAGCGGATGCCATTGTGTTCCGCCGTCTGTGGATCGGAAAATGCCTTCATCTCTAAGCGCAAGATACATCGTGAGATCTGCTTGTGAATCGGCATCTTGGGGTGCGTCTGTAATGATGAGTCCAACTGTGTGTCCATTTGGTCGGAGACCCAACGTGTGCCATGACTCACCGCGATCAACTGAAGTGAATATTTCATCCACAGAGGCGATATAAAGGCTTCCATTATGCTCTGCCATCGGCATTCGAGAGTTGCCAATAGGAACGCTTGCGTTGACGCGCGTCCATACGGTTGCGTCTGCCGCTAATCTGTACATTCCTGTTGGTGCAACAGCATAGACAGTTCCTTCAGATGTAGCGAACATATCCTGTACACGTCCCCCTGGCGGCGCGTTTCCCTGCGTCCACTGCGAGGAAGTCCCAAGCTTAAGAGAATCCTCCAGCGCACTGGATCTCAAAACTGCTTCAGAGACCTGAATACCTGCACTGCTGCTTTTACCCGGGGTGGCAGCCCGTCCAAACTGATTGCGTATCGATGGCTTTGATACAATGTCAAGGACGATAGGAGTATCGACAATTTCAATTGTGGGTTCAGATTCCGCCTCGAAACTATACGGCTTCTGAAATCTGGCAAGATACTGATTACTCACGCCGAGCATCAAAATAACGAAAACCACAGCTGTCCCGAAAGCCATCCACGGTATCAATGGCTTTCCAACCGGCGCAGGTATCGGTTTCATGTTAGCCACTTGTTCCATGATACGCTCGGTCACGTGGGCAGGGAATGGGATGCTCCCGAGTGTTTCGCTCACCAGGAGTTCCTCTCGTTGTTCCTGTAAACGTTTCCGCCCGCGGCGAAGTCGACTCTTAATCGTGTTCACCGACACACCTAAGAATTTTCCAATTTCCTTTGCTGTCATTTCTCCGAGAAAGTGGAGTGTTACCACTGTACGCTCACTCTCCGGTAGCTTTGCCAAAAGTTTTTTGACGAGTTCGTGACGACGCTCAGTCCTTTCTGTCAGTCGTTGTTCCGATACGTAATGTGTGTAAGAGGATTCTTCAATTTCTTCCACAGGTGTGTCCTCCAACGATTGCATCACAGATGTGTTCTTGTTCTTTTGAAGCCATTTAAGGCAGAGTCGACTGGCGATGACATACATCCATCCGGAAAACTGATTCGGATTCTTGAGCTGCGCGAGGTTCTTGTAGACCTGAAGGAAAGTGTCTTGTACAATCTCTTCAGCGATGTGGAAATCACCAACCTTCCGCCATGCAAGGGCGTGAATACCCTTTTGGTGCTTTCGGACTAAGGCATTGAATGCCGCGTCGTCGCCGGACAATATCCTATGAATCAGTTGAACATCGTCTTTTGTTTCCATTGGAGTACTCCGTGATTAAGAAATAGATTGGGTTACGATTATGTTCCACCGAGTTTAAACAGACACACAGCCAGATATTAGCAGTCGAATGTTAACCATCAGCCATCAACGAGAAGAATTTGTAGCAGTTCCGCGTACTCTATCTGACGCATCGTGAAGGTTACCGATAGACTGAGGTTTTATCTATGTAAAACTGCCTTTCGTTTTCTAAAAAGAGTATACCAAACACGATAGTGGGCAGCAACTCTTAAATTCGGGACATAGTTTTACCCTTTTATAATTAAAGATACCATTTTTAGGCAGAAAGGGTGCATGGTCCCAGAAAAAATGCGAACAAACGAATTTTTACCTGAAAAACGGCGAAATCTCTTAAGGCGTTTTAAGCGAGACTTACGCTAAGACTGTGCCTCTACTGTTCACTTAAACAGCGCACCAGGGAAGCGTGCGGTGCGTAAGCCTCGCGCTATCGACGGAACAAAATATTTTAGTTTGACACCCGAGGAAGAATCGGTTCCTGTGGAGGAGTCGGTTTTTTGGGTGCGGTTAAAGTCTCCTGTATGCCCTCAATCTGCTTCTTGATGTGTCCGAGTTGTTGTAAATTCAACTCTTTCTGAGCACCTTTGAGCTGTTCCATGCTACGCTCGAGTTGAGCTATGGCGCGTTCAATCTGCTCTTTGCTGTGTTGAATCTGAGTCTCGGCACGTTTAACCGCTTCCTTACTGCGTTCAATGGCAAGTTTGGCGTGCTTTTTACTCTGCTCAATCTGTGCTTTCACACGTTCGAGTCGCTCTGTGCCGCGTTCGAGTTGAACTTTGGCACGTTCGCCTGCTTCTTTACTGCGTTCGATGGCGAGTTTAACGTTCTCTTTACTCTGTTCAATCTGCGCTTTCGCACGTTCAACTGCTTTCTTACCGCGTTCAATCTGTTCTGCAGCTTCTTGGATCTTGGTGTGATCGTTTACCAACTTATTGATGTAAGCGACTTTATAAGTTTCCCAATCATCCGTTGGTGGAATACCCAGAAACCCCCACTGCTGCAAATCTGGATTGTCTTCCAAGAGTGCCAAAGTGTAACGCTTTGACAGCAAGGACGCATACTCGAGGGAATCATCTATAGTGATGCCTTTATCCAAAAGCAACTGAAGCCATTCCGCCCGTGGATACCTTGCATCTATCTGACTGATTGTGAGGTCGCTACTATAAGTCGTGGTTTTTGGACCTGTGACCTTACCAGCTCTCGTGGTTTTTGCAGTGAATTTACCTGATACACTCACTCTGGTCTTTGCCAGGCTCTTATTATAATCCGCATCTAACGCTTTCATCAATTCCTGCGCGTTTTGGGGACCGGTATACTTTTTATAACCGGGCGGTGCTTTTGAGTCGAATTCAGTGTGTTCACGTAACTGCATATTCGATGATCCAATTTCATGACTGTGTGCGGATAAATAGGTAAAGACACCCCAAAAAACGGCGAGTCCTAAAGTTACGAAGAGTGTAAGCCTTACGAAAGCTTTTTTCCCGTGAAAAATGCTTTTCATTTTTCGTCCTCCAGAGGCGTTATGTTGCCTCGTGTTTGAAGTTTAACCTTTGACAATATGCGTCTGTATTCAAATAACGCGTTTCAAATGTTGCCGGCAATTCGGCTATCACTGACATCAAATATCGGAACGGAAGAATTTCATAAATGCGACTGTTGTCAATACCACTATAAAGAAACAGAGGAGTAGCACATCCACCACCGATTCACGGAAGGTCTCATCTAAGGTTGCGATCTCCACGCGAGGGGGTTGCGTGATTGTGACAGTATCCTCTGGTCTGATTATTCTTGCGGTGGCATGATCTATAATTTTACTAAACACATCTGTATGGAGCATATCGTAATAGCGATTACCTGCTTGAGAGTAGTTGTTTCTTGTCCCCTTTCCCGTCTGTGTTAAATTTGTAGCGAGGTAGATGAGCGAAGAGGTTGGTGAAATTCGGGAAAGTGTCTCACCCATCTGTTCTTGCCGTTCTGTTTCACGTTGGTAGTTCCGGTCAAGTTCGTTAGCGTGGTCCTGGAATTTCAGTCGATACTCCACTTCCACGGGTTTCATGCGTTCTTCAATTTTTTTCGCAATCTCCCCACCTATGTGTCTGCGTCCCCGCTCATCTGGGGGGACCTCCATAATCATTTTCATTTTTTCCTTTTCAAGTTCAGCATTGAAATCGTCTCGCATGGCTTTCTTTTCCATATACACACTCTGCGAAGTTCGTGTCGGTGCAATGATTTTCGCTGCAAGAAAACCGACGCGTGGTGTAATCAGCACAGCGAACACCCAAACCGTGAAGGCGACGATAAGTGCTGTTTTAGAATTATCTAAATAGGTGGAAATGACTGTCCCGATCGCAAAAAACACCGCAATATAGAGTAGTGAAACAAGAGATAGTGTGAGCACTCGTGGAAAAATATCGGGTTCCCCGAGGGGAAATCCTTGCCAGACGAGCACGAGTAAGCCGAATAGAAGCGAAATCAAGAACGGAACCACGAACACGAGGTATCCGCCAATCAACTTACTCCAAAGAAAGACATCGCGAGGCAAGGAATTTGCTAAAGTAATCCGAAGGGTGCCTGCCTCTCTTTCTCCGGCAACGGCATCGAACGTAAACAGAAGTGCCAGCAGACTGAAAACCGTGCCTACTAGAAATAGAAAGTCGAGGTGTCCTAAGAGATAGGAAAGGGATGCCGAGACCAGTGCCGGTGGTCCCTGTGTAACGCCATTTCGTGTTATTCCAAGGTAGCTTGGCAGTGCGTCGGCTAATCCGTTTGCAAACACGCTCAGTGGTGTCGGTTTGAGGATGAGCTTGGAAACCTCCAAATCCGGTTCCAATGGCATCTTCAAATTTACTGTCGTTTCTTCAATGTTCGCCAATTTAATGGCTTCTTGGTAGTCGACGAGGTTTTGGCGATAGTTGCGATGATTGATAGAAAGTGTGAGGGGAACGAGTAAGAGACACATCAGAAGAAGCGCGACGAATCGGACGCTCAAGATATGATGCATAACCTCTTTCTGAATCAACGTCATTAGCATTTGAATTCTCCTATAATTCTATATTACGATATGGATGCTCTTTCACTCACTATCCAGAGAGTCAGGTTTTTGTAGAACCAATTTTCGTGAAGTGGTATATGATCCCCTTTTATAATTAATGATACCGTCTTGCGCAAAAAAGGGTGCATAAAACGAGAAATCTGGATTTTCATCTAAGAAATAACAGAATTGCTTGAAATTATAGGGAAATCTACAATGACTTGGGCATTACGGGGCGAGGTGTTTTTGTTTGGGGTGTTTTTGCTTGGGTATTTCTGCGGATTTCTGCGGATTTCCCTTAAGAAACCTCGCCAGCGATGGTAGGGGTTATGACGTGACGGTTTTGGATAGTGGGGGTTAGGAAGTCCATCAGCGATGGGAAGGGTTGTTGTTTCATAGTCAGGTTGTCGTAGATGCTATTGTTCTGATTCTTGTTCTTCAGGTTCTGGACGTGTGAGTATCCATTCTTGGAAGGCTGCCATATCCGCAAAAAACGATCGCATGAGTGCGAATTCATCGGGAGCGGCAATCGCACACCGCAAAAGACCTTCTTGTTCCCCGTGTATCTCCAAGCATTCACGCCACGACTCCTTGAACACGTTGGTGTCCTCTGTCATGAATATGGAGGACATACCGATTTGGACGATTTTGGTATGCAAGTCGGATACCTCTGAATCGATCTCCATTAGCGGTGCTATCAGGTGGGTCTGTTGGAGTTCATTAAGTTCTTTTATGTTGTCACGCGGGTCTTCAACCGTGATTCCCCACTCTCGGACGATGAAATAGTAGTTCGTCCATACGTCTAATTCTGTATCTCCTTTATCCGTTCCGAGTGTGGCTTTGATTCTGGAGAGGGCGATAGCTTTCATATTTTCTGTCGGCATTGCGTTGACGTACGCCGAAAAATCTTCGGAGTCTTCTCCTTCCTGCCCTCTTAAATATGTCAGATAGGGTTCGCTTGACAAGACCTCTTCTAAATCGTTTGGGTTTTGTGATGCTTGTGTTTCATCTGTGATTTCAAGGAGTTGGGACAAAAGGTTTTCCTGTTCTTCAGTCAACGGTTCGCGGGCAGACATTTTTAATGCGCGCCTGTGTTGCCTATGCTGTTCGGTTATCTGCTCCATTTCGTCTAATATCTTTCCGAACCATGGGACGACAAAGACGACCCCAACAACAAGAAGGGCAACGCCTATACCGATAAGAATTAGAAAGACAGGTTTTTTCATTTTTTGTCCTCCGGTTGAATATTATAACCGCATCATAGCATCTTTTGAAGTGGATTGCAACTCTTAAGTAAGCGGCGCACTTGCGTTAAAATTCATATATGATTCCAACATTGATACTAAAAGGGAGTCGCACAGGACTCGTATATTCAAAGGGCGAATCCAAGTCCAAGGGGAAATCTTCCGCATTCTCAATCTCTGCTGCGTTGATTTCCTCCACGAATTTGTTGACGAAATTGAACCTTATCTTGTTTTTGCTATTGTAGATGTTCCAGATTTCGGTAAACATCGTCACAGGAAGACCCCACCACTCCCTTTTGCGTGTAAAGCGGAGATCCAAGCGGTGATACGCCGGAAATTCCGTTGGGACAATCGAGCCCGCAACATCAGAGAGGACTGGATGCATGCCAAGGGTCACAGGGTCTTGAATCATCAGAAGTGTGCTTAGAGGGACAGCTGAAGTGCCGCTTGCGTATTGCCATTTCGCTCCGATCTCAGTTTTTGTTGTTGGGCTATAGTTGGCAACAATACTAACAATGTGTGTGTTATCAAAAAGGAACGGCGTGTAGGCAGCGTCCGGTGTCTCGCGCCGCTCGGCGTGGGTATAGGCATAAGATACCCATCCAAAAAATTTTTCGCTAACGCGGTGCCGAAGGAATATCTCCGCACCCGTCACAAATCCTACACCTTGATTGAAATAACCTGTTGTAACCGCATCGTCCGAGTCATCAAAAAACGCGTCAAGATTGACAGATCTCGTGACTAATTTCTGCATGTCTTTGTAATAAACAGCGAATTTGAGCTCGGTTTGTGCAGACAATTCATGTTCTAATTCCATGATGTAATGCTCCGTCAGACTCGGTTTTAGATTTCTATTTCCGTCCGCCTTTAGTACCTGGTACGCTAAGGGGCTTTGTTCATATCTGCCGTAGGCGAGCCGAAGGGTAGAAGTCGTCGGCAGTGTGAAACTCAGACTTCCGCGAGGCTGAATAGAAAGTTCCTCTGTCAGATTGAGATAGTCGAATCGCACACCGAGGGCGACAGATAAAAATGAGAGCGGATCATAGCGGGCTTGGAGGTACCCCTCGGCGCGCCGAAATGGGTAATTAAATTCGTCAAGCTTCCGTGTCCATGACGGCTCCTCATCAAAATCTATGTTTTCTGGAGAAGAGGTATGTGTATGGCTTTTAGATGGACTAAACGCGAGAAGGAATCCAGGTTCCAATTGAAGTCTTGATGTTAACTTGTAGGACACGTCCTGGCGAAGGGTATACACGGGGGTGTTGATCTTTAGGTCGTAGATGAATCCTTCATTTTCAGTTTGAGCGTCTTGGTTTGAGGTGTTGCCGAAGTTGATATTGAGAAAATTGTGGGAACGCGTCAGGGAGAGATAGGATGTGAGTTTGTCAGTGAAATGGGAGCGGAGGTGAATGCCTTCCGCGTCAAACCCATTTTTGAAGTAGGCAGAAAAATTAACTGCGTCCTCGATCTCTTCTGATCCAGCATCGGAGAAGTCAAAGCTATCTGTCGCTCCTAAGCCGTTGAGCGTTAGGTGATGCTGTGGCGTAAGTTGATATGCAAATTTGAGTTGATAGTTCGACCAGTTCGGAAACGTCGAATCAAAGAAGTGTCCTAAAATGAGATTAAGGGTGGTAAATCGCCCTGCGGCGGACACGTAACCCTTGTCCCCGATTTTGGCTTCAACGAAACCGGAGGGCGATAAAATATTCAGATCAATCGCGCCTGCCCAGTTCTTTTTCAAGCGTTCACGCGAACGGATGTCAATCACCGATTGTGAATCCAATCCAAATTCAGCACCGTAGCCACCAGCATAGATACGGATGTCCTCAATACTATCTGAGTTAATCGTTGAAATAAGGCCGCCAAAGTGGAACGGATAGCCGAGCGGAGTTCTGTCGAGATAGAGGAGCGTCTCCCCCGGTGCACTCCCGCGGATATAGAGGATGCCAAAGAGATCGTTGGGAATACCAATGCTCGGCAAAGTCGTTAGCCCCTTGAGTGCGTCACGTCCAGTACCAGGAATCCGTATCAACTCGCTACCTTGAATCTCTTTGCGGCTAATCGTCGGGGATAGACGTTGCCCTTCTACGACGACTGTTTCGAGTTGGACCGCTGTACCGAGATAGATTTTCACCCGCGTAGTATCACCTGCCGTTACTTCTATTTTTGTAGCCGTCGGTGTTTTGTATGTTGTATGCGTAATTAACAGTGTATAAGTGCCGGGCGCGATACCTGTAAACTGAAAATTTCCAGATGCATCCGTTTTTCTTGACACGTCGATTTCAACGAATCGCACCTCTGCCTCAGCGAGGGGTTTCCCTGTCATTTGGCTATAGACCTGCCCATTTATGTCCCCGTTGTCGGTAGTTTTGACAAATGGGACCTCCGCGCCGAGATAAAATTTTCCGCTGAGTGTCTCGCCTGCGCGAATTTCGATAGTGATCTCTGTGGGGCTGCTATAGGAGGAATGGGATATGGAGAGCGTGTATGTTCCGACAGGAATTTCAGTAAACCGAAACGTTCCATCTTTACCCGTTTTTTGATGTTGGTCGGTTTCAACGATATGCACTTCTGCTTCAACTAATGGTGTGTCGGTGTCGTGCTGGTAGGCGGTGCCTTCCATATCACCTGTGCGTGGAAAGATTCGCTGCCAGAGGCTTCTTTTGGTTTTTGGGATCTTGTCTTCTTTGTTGTCCGTTTCAGCGGAAACAGAGAACAGCCCTATGAGCACCACAAACAGAACTGGATATAAACAAAATTTCATAAAGAGGTTTTAATCTCCCTTTGGAATCTGAATTGTAGGCTTTAACGCTAAATTAAATGTTCCAGTTGACACAGAGATTGAGTTTATCAGCAGAACGCAGAACAGCCAAGTCTATGAGGAATCCTTCAATTCCAACAATGGCTTGGCTGTGATTGTAAAGGGGTTAGTCAGTATCCAAAGGAGGTAACGCTCATTACGACGAGGGTTGGGATCCCGATAAATGGTCTGTTTTCTTTGTGGGTGTGCGAATTATGTGCTGTTTTGGTTGGTGTGGCGACTGAAATATTTGTTAGTAGGATAACGTCAGTTCGATAATAAAAATGCAAGTGTAAATGTAGGTTGGGTTGAGCGGTGAAACTCCAGACCCATCTTATTTATACGGAGAATTCCACTTTTCGATGACCCGTTCACATAGAGAGATATAGCGAAACCCAACAATCCAAACTGGCGGTATGATACTGTGTTGGGTTTCACTCGGATTTTGGGGATTTCAGGTTCCCGGTGAACTTGAAGGGCATCTTCTGTGTACGGTTTTTAGGAAGTTCCCGTTCAACCCAACCTACGCGCCTAATGTCGAACTCACGTTAGGATAGCAAATATTAACGTCCCGATTAGCACGTGACGCGATGCGCAGGTGAAGGTCATAATCTTTCTCCTATGGTTTTGGGAGAAAAAAGATGCCGTTAACCCATTCCTGAAACACAACCGTATTGGTGAAATTATTGAGAATCTCTGCGGTTAATGCAGGGTTGCGGATGGCAAGCCATAAAAGTCCGTTATCTTTGCCGTGTACCTTAAACTGTTCTTGTATTAAGTGGACGTCTTCTCTTTCGGTTTCCGTGACGAAATTGTCGAAAGTGATAAAAAAGCCTTGTTTTGGAAAATGTAATTCTAACCAAGCCTTTATTGGTTCTTTGTCACGAATCCCAAACTTTTTTCCGAGCGCGGCAAGTATCGCCTTGACAACATTTCCATCGTGCATCATCTGATACATTCTCGCATTCGCACAACGGTACCGCAACGTCATCTGATGAACGATGGCTATATCTTCTTCATTGGGCTTGTTAATGAATTCCTTCAAAAAGGGTTTGTATCTTTCTGGATCAGGTGGTGGAGCTACACTGAGATATTCTGCCAGCGTTTTAAACGGTTTTTCCGTCCGATATTCTTGGGCGAGAAAGTCCAAATATGTTTTAGAGTCTGTCACCTCACCGAGCGTTGAGAAGTCTCCATCTAAAATGGGGTTTGGAAACAACATCTTTAGTTTCGCGAAGGTGTCTTCTGGTGTGGGTTTGGATGGTATAGGTTCGGCAATAAAGGTTTCGACTGGTGCTGTATCGTTGTCGGTGTCTTCTGAGCAACCCAGCAATTGAAAAGCGATCGCAAAAAGTATAAAAACTGTGAAACATAGAGAATGCTGCATTGTTTGTCCTTTTCGTGTTATCAGTGATAGGTATTTGATGCTGTATGGACAGGCACGAATACCTGTCCATACAACAGGGTTCCGAAATTATTATTCTGCGCCTTCTAAGCCTTCTATTGGCAACACATCTTGCCCTATATTTCCCACTTTAATCGTAATCTGTTTCTCTTTAGACCCTGTTACGATAAAGCCTTCAATAATGAGTTCAGTTTCTATGCTCTGTTCCTCAGAATCGTTTGGAAGTGGGAAGCCTTCCTGCAATAGGAGACCTTCTGGGAGTGGAAAGCCTTCTGGAATTTCTTCACCCTCTTCGTCATTTTCTGGGAGTGGGAAGCCCTCTGGCAGCGGGAAGTCTCCGGGTAATGGGAATCCACCAAAGCCCGATGGTGTGAGGGTTATTGTGATTAACCCTGCATCCATCTGATCTTCTTCCTTCTGACGGATGAGTTCGTCCAGATTTCTGGGCAACGGTTTTTCATCATCATCTTCTTCCATATCCAGGATTTCATCCAAAATGTCACCGAAAAGCCGTTCAAATTCTGTGTCGCCAGCCGATGCATCGGCGGAAACCGTGAGGATCGCTTTACCCGTAGGGAAGTCGTCAGGGATGTCCAGTATAACTTCTCTTTGAATCGTACGCTCGGCGCCGGCAGTACTCCAGTGTGGAAGTAGCACAACCGAAACCGTAAGGCTTTCGCCAGGCATCACTTCAATTGGCGCAATAATTTCGTCAATCTCGGCTTTGGCAATTTGAGGTTTGTCCACAATAGCAATCGACACCTCTTTCAAGGTCGCTTTGCCAGCGCTGTTTGTAAGTGTATTAGTGAACGAATCAATAATTGAAACCGTTCCTATGAACACATCGAAAAATGGATTTGAAGAGGCAGTCCGGAACGTTTCTGTATAGACAGTTTCAGTTTCTTGGAAGTGAAGTGTCACAGTCCCTTCAACTGTTGCAGCATTCCTTTCCATCCGAATTGCATCCATCGTCACTGCCGTAACAAACGAAATCGCCCACTCTTGTCCATAAGCCACAACGTGGTGTTTCTCTATTACTGTGTTATTAACGGGACGGTAAGAGAGTTTCACCGGAATCATTGCAGGTCCCGGACCGAGTTTCCCTACAACTGCGGGATGTAAGTCTTTAGTTATTGTCCCGATCGGATTTCCATACGCGGAGACAGATTTGGTTGATACCACCAGGCTCGGCACGATTCCATGCGTTACGGCTCTGTATACCGGTAATTCGGACTTTCCATCGGCAAAGAATGGATGACCGAACGCTACAAATGTATCGTCATACACCTGTGTCACTGTCCCAAAGCCAATGAGGCTCGTAACATCCCCTGTAGCGACAGCAGCACCAATCATATCCCCTGCAGAGAGTTTTGTTGTAGCACCCGCAGGCGGTGCTGCTGGAGCACCTCCAATATTACCAAGCAATTCAACAAAATTGAATCTTGAGTCAGAGAAATATGAAGAAAGTTCTTGAATTCTGTGGGGCTGAGTCCCAGTAATCATCACGGGTGCTTTAACGGGTGTGTACAAGGAATTAATCGCCAGTGCCGGTGCCGCAGGTGCCGCTTCTTCCTCCAGAAACTCACCAAACGTTGGGTGGTCTATTGCCGCCTCCATATAATCAATAGGTGTGACCAAGAACCGATACGGCGGTTTACTAAACGCATACGTAAAGGCGAGAGCCCCCATAACACGACCCGGTGGACCGACAGGACTGCCAGACATTCCTCGTGCAATACCCCCTAATGCCTCTGCTGATTCATCAACCAGTTCGCACTCATAGACGGGGGATCCAAAGGGTCCATCTCGGACGGATCGGAATCGAGCCTGAAGAATGACTTTGCTGGTGCCTTCAAGCACGGTAATGATCTCCAGTGGTGTTTTGCTCGTCAGTTTCCGAACTTCATCCTCGTACATGTTTTCCAGTACAACGTCTCCGACAAAGGGTGGGGCGTTAAGAACTGCTGTTGAATCGCTAACTGTGGGATTCTCAAGTTGTGTTTGCTCTTCATCAGGAGAACAACCGAGTTGATATAGCATCGTGATGGCGATGCTGACAAAAACGAGAATACGTTTCACTTTGATTCCTCCAAAGACAGAGATTTTATATTGCATCAGTAGTTTACCTCTTCAAGCTAGATCTGAAACATCCCGCGCTTTTCTGTCGCATTTCAAACAAGGTTAATCCTTTTGCAGCCAGAGAGTTAACATCCCAGCACCCGCTCCAACGACAATGATACTCGGATAATACCACCATAGGAAGCGGTTACGTCTTTTCTCGATGGCATTCCTTCGTTTTTGAATTCTCATAATTGCTCTTTTTCCTTTTTCACGAGAGACAGTATCATTGTTAACCAACATCCAACGTTGAATAAACAGTTCATCCCCATTAAGTTTGTGGATCTCTGCTTGCCATTCATCTAAGGGGGTTAGCCAACGTCCAAAGGAGGTAACGCCCATTACAACGAGAGTTGGGAGTCCAATGAGAGGGTTGCTTTTTTCGCGAGTGAAGGAATCATTTGTTTCTGTGGTAGGTGTGGCGATTGATATATCTGCCGATAGGATGGCAAATATTACCGGGCAGGTGAGCATCATGCGCGATGCAAAGGGTAAGGTCCTGATTTCTCTCCTATGCTTTAGGTGGAAAAAAGATGCTGTTGGTCCATTCCAGAGCACAGCGGGATTGCCAAGTTATCTGATGAACAATGGCATCGTCTTCTTTGTTGAATTTCGCGATAAGTTTCTTCAAAAAGAGAGTGGTGATTTTATAGGTAAAATCACCACTCTACTGGAGGCACGTGGAGAGAATCGTTGCTTAAACGCCTATCACTACTGAAATGTTTCACTTGACATAACATAGAAAAACTATTATATTAAACGCATATGAAGCTTTTATCTATAAACGTCTCAAAGCCAAAGCCTATTCAATACGGTGGTAAAACTATCCAGACAGGGATTTTCAAAGAACCCGTGTCAGGCACTGTCATGCTCAGAGAGAAAAACATTGACGGTGATAGGCAAGGCGATTTGCGGGTGCATGGCGGTACCTATAAAGCTATCTACGGGTATCCGTTTGAGCATTATGCCCACTGGCAGCAAGAATTACAAAGAGACGACTTGGCTTACGGGCAGTTCGGCGAAAATCTCACGGTTGAAGGTCTGATGGAAACGTCTGTTCATATTGGTGATGTCTTTCAAATAGGTTCAACGGTAAAATTACAGATTACGCAACCCCGCGTGCCGTGTTTCAAGCTTGCATACAAGATGGGACTGCCGGAGTTCGCCAAACAGTTTTTAGAGAGTCGACGCGTCGGCTTCTATTTCCGGGTGCTTGAAGAAGGCGAAATCACTGCCGGTGATGCGATTGCACGCATTGACGTTGCACTGGAACCGATGAGTGTTACAGAAATACTCAATCTACGCTATTTTGATACAGACAATCACGATGCAATCGCACGAGCCAGAAAACTACCTGCCCTCTCGCCGAGTTGGAAACGGGATTTTTGGCGTAGCTTGCAAGCCAAAAACTTGCTGTGAAAAAGTACGAAGATTTTAGCAAAATGAATATTTTTAAAGCAACAACTAAACGTGAAACGAGCGAAGCAGCGGCGCATCTCGCAAGTAAAAAGCTTCGCGAGGCATTGGATGTAAATGGAAATGCCAGGTTCATCGTTGCGACAGGTGCGTCTCAATTTGACTTCCTTGCCGCGCTCACTGCCGATAAAGCGATTGATTGGGACAACACAACGATGTTTCATCTCGACGAGTACATCGGCATTCCTGAGACACATCCCGCCAGTTTTCGCAAGTATCTGCGAGAACGTCTCGTGGACATCGTTCATCCTGGGACGGTGCATTTTTTGGACGGTGAAGCGAATGAACCTCAAGCCGAGTGTGATCGGTTGAATCGGATTATCTCGCAGCATCAGATTGACGTGGCGTTCGTCGGCATCGGCGAGAATGGACACCTCGCTTTCAACGATCCACCAGCGGATTTTGAGACAGAAGATCCGTATATTCTTGTCGAGTTAGATGAGGCATGCCGCCTTCAGCAGGTCGGCGAGGGCTGGTTCACTGGAATTGATGACGTGCCAACCCAAGCGATTTCAATGTCCATTTGCCAAATCATGAAGGCGAAAGCAATTGTTTGCACTGTGCCAGATGAACGAAAAGCGGAGGCAGTACGGAATTGCTTACACGGCGAGATAACGCCAATGCACCCTGCTTCGATTTTACAGACGCACCCAGATTGTGCGGTATTTCTGGACGCGGGGTCGGCATCTTTATTATAGAAAGTGGTAAAAATCTGCCACCGGCATCTAACGCGCTGCTTTAATCTGTCCCCAGATGACAGCGAGTTTGTTTTCTGGTGCGACATCGAATGGAAAGTGTGTTCAAACCGCGTTGGTGGAAATGGAGGGTGTGAATGAAAGATGCAATTAGGGTTGGGATCATTGGTGTCGGTGGGACGATCGGTAGCACGACCGCGGTTCTCGCCGCAGAGCCGAATGTAGAACTCGTGGCTTTGGCAGACCCGGATCCCAACCGTAGGAAGAGGGTTTTGGACGGGATTAAGGGTGTACGTGTTTTCGATGATTATAAACAGATGTTCGACGCATGCGATTTAGACGCGATCTGCATCGGGCTTCCAACTTGGATGCACGCTCCTGTCTCACAGGAAGCAGTGCAGCTTGGATTACATGTGCTCTGCGAAAAACCACCCTCAAACAATGCGACGGAGTTAATACCGGTCACCCAACTCGCGGCAACCAAAGGTCTTGTTTATATGTTTGTTCGCCAATCGCGCTTCACGTCCCAGTTGATGGAAGGTCGTAGGCTTGTGCAGGCTGGAGAACTCGGTGAGGTGTATTACGCGGAGACTCGGTGGATACGCACACGGTGGTGTTCAGCACGGGGATGGCGGCACGACAAAGCGAAGGGGGGCGGAGTACTCCTTGATCTCGGTATTCACGCGATTGATAACGTCTGGTTTATGATGGGTAATCCGCGCCCTACAGAGGTTATGGCTGGGCTCTACTGTACATTTTCCGATCTCGCACCTCCTGAACAAATTTATACCGCAGACGATGCTGCCTGCGGGTTTGTGCGATTTGAGAACGGATGCACGCTACATTTTGCTGTCGCGTTTTCGCTGAATACCACAAACCGACACGCGCCAGCAACCGGAAGCGATCTGGTCAAAAGCGAGACTCAGGAGTTTCAACTTTACGGCACGAAGGCAGGACTCGAAAGCGGAAAACTACTGGTTGGGACACCGGACGGTGTTAAGGTCAAACCGCTAAAAGCACCGCCCCAAAAGGCAGATAATATAACGCTTCAGGCACGAGAATTCATTCGGGCAATTCGAGAGGGGGATGAACCCCTTAATTCCGGTTCGCAGGCAGTGATGCTGATGCAAATGCTCGATGGGGCGATGAAATCCAGTGAAATCGGCAGTGCTGTTGCGATTCAACGGATTCGTTCATGACCAAATTTTCAATTTAGGATCTACGCAGAAACAGACTTCGCAATGGGCAAACATTGAGGCATCGCCTCTACAAGAAGGACGGAGATTCGCAATGTCTACACAACGCAATTCGGAAACACCTCAGCAGGATGGACTTACATCTCAGCAGAAGCAGCAATTTCACGACGACGGCTTTCTGTTTGTTCAAGACGTGCTACCAAACCAAGCACTTCAGCCGTTGATTGATGAGTTATCGCAGTTGGTTGATGAAGGCACTCAGGCGGCGGTCAAACAGGGAATCCTTGACGCGTCGGATACTTATGATGACGAGTCGTTTGAAACGAGGTTGGCACGAGTCTCGAATGCCTGCTCCGACCCGAACTGGATTTGGAGCAACTATTTCCGAGATCAGAAAATCCGAACCGCTGGGATGTTCACGCTTAGAACGGCACACGCGCTGCTTGATGTCGTTGGTTCTCTCATCGGTGAGGAGATCTTTGCACATCCGCAGTTTAATTACCGTGCCAAGTTGCCGGATCAAGCAATTACCGTCATCCCGTGGCATCAAGATTTGGCGTATCTCATCCCTGAAGAGGCAGGTGATACGTTGGTTGTGAATGTCTGGCTTCCGCTCGTTCGAGCAACCGAAGAAAATGGGTGCATGCAAGTCATCCGAGGTTCACACCGCTACAATCTGATTGAACACAACTACCAGGATCAGACCCTTGGGCATACGGGGGGTAGAGGTATCAGCGATCAGGAATTGCCACCCGGCGACATCGTCACTGCTGAACTGGATGTGGGTGACGTTTTGCTAACGAGTGAACGTGTCGTTCACCGTGGGCTTCCGAACCGCGCTGACATAGTGCGTTGGAGTGTTGATACGCGCTATAGCCAAATCGGGTTGCCAACGGGCCGAGAAAATGTTCCTGGATTTATCGCTCGGAGTCGGGTAAATCCTGAGAGTATTGCCAAGTCCCATCACGACTGGAATCGGCAATTCACGTCAAACTAATAGCACCCTAACGTATTATCCGCGAAGTTTTTTGGACAGAAACACTTTGCACGGTCAAGAAAAATCTTGATATTCCCAAATTTTTGTGTTACTCTAAGATGTATGAAATTAGCCAAAAGAACATCACTTACGCCCATCTTAAAGGGGGTAACTTATTATGATGTATCGAATGTTACTTTCTCTCTTTATTCTTGCTGGATTGGTGCTGATGCCTTTCAGTGCCACAGCGTTGGATATAAAGGATAAAGAGTTACTGCTCTACCTTTCTTTCAACGAGGGCAAGGGGGATGCGATAGAAGATCTGTCCCCACATGGGAACGACGGAGAACTCGTCGGAGACGCTGATTGGGTTGATGGTAAATTCGGAAAAGCGTTAGAGTTCGGTGAACAAGGCGAGGTTAAAGCACCCTATATTGAACTCAATGAAAAGAGTTTTACTGTAACGATGTGGGTCAATCCGGCGTTGAGCGGAAACGATCAACAGTGTGTTTTCACACAGACGCAGGTCAATGCCGTAAATACGAGCCTGCACTACCGTATCTACAACAGTGGCACCGTCCGTATGGGGTTTTATGGCAATGACCTTGACGCTCCCAATGCGGTTAAGGCTGACAAGTGGGCGCATATCTGTTTCTGGCTGGATGTAAAAGGTAAGTCCCGGCAGGTTTACATTAACGGTAAGTCAGTGGCTGAAGATGCTGGCAAGGCTGGGATTGAGTACCTTGGAAATGCAGGTGATACCATGGTCGGTTCGTGGGGTGCGACGGGGCAAAAGTTCAACGGTATCATTGACGAAGTCATGGTATGGGATCGCGCTTTGTCGGAAGATGATATTAAAAAGAGTATGGAAGACTTAAGTGCTGCCCCTGTAGATCCTGCTGATAAGCTTGCAACCACTTGGGCAAATGTTAAAGCGTGGCGTTAGATCTCAGTCTTCTCTGATGCATCTATAGTGTTCCAAAATATGTTAAGGCGTAGTGGTGCAGCAATTGCACCACTACGCCTTAATTATAGCTAAATTGAGTGGATAACGGCACAAACGCAATACGATTTTGCCTGCATTATAAGCTGCACTTCCCACGTCCTGCTTGATCTGTGATGCTATCCATATCTTTTAGGGCTTACGCAGACAGGCGATAAATCGCCTTACTACCAATAGATACACCTTGGAAATATGTCCGTTTCTCAAAATCTGTGTGGTTTGTAGTAGCGCAATTCATTGCGCGTTGCGTAAGTCCTATCTTTATACTGATGCCTCCCCGAACTTTTTCCGAAATAGTGGGACCGTGTCGTGATCAGGGTGATTCGGCAGCTCAGCGGGGGCTTCCCATTCTTCGGCGACATCCGTTAGTTTCACAGGTTTGCCATCGTTTTCCAGTACCGATTTCCAGCCCGCGAGGAAGACGTTGGTCTTCTGAAAAATCTGATCAAACGTCTGTGGCATCTCGTTATGTAGTGCCATGTTCTGAAACGCCCAAATCGTCGGCAACCAAATCTCCGTCTTATCGAACGGATAACCGGTGCCGGTATAGATTCTGAAATTCTCGCCGCCATAGGCTTCCTGCGTGTGAATCTGCACCGTTCCCCACGAACCGCCCACTTGATGGAGTGTCCCATAGAATTGACGACCGTCGCTATCAACATGCTCGAAAGTGAGGACACCGGGCGGGCTGTGCCAGCTATCCGTTTGATACGCGACGGACACGACCGGATTTCCCGCCTCTGCAACCGCTTTACAGACCATATAGAGACCGTGGATTCCGTGTGTCGGATAGTCGTCGAACGAATTGGTCGCCGTGTAGCAGACGATTTGTTTATCGCTTGCCCACGCCTTAGCGCGTGAGATGGCGTCGTTGTGCTCATGACTCGATGGTGCAAGGATGGTCGCCCCGTTCTTTTGCGCGAGTTCAATCATTTGTCGTGCTTTTGCAAGGGAGTTTGCAAAGGGACGGTTGATTAGGTTCGGCAAGCCCGCTTCGAGATACGGTTCATGGAGAATGTGGTTCCATGGATGATTATAATAGCCACCGGAGATCACGCCGTCTACCTTCCCTAACATATCGTCAAAATTCTTGACGACTTCGCAACCGTAAGGTTCAGCAACCGCTTTTGCCTTTTCGTATTCAATATCCCAACAGTGGGTGATCCGCATCCCTGTGAACGCGGTATCTTTCTCACCAACACGCGGATTGATGTGCGGTGCCCACAACGGCATGTGTGAATATGAATCTACGTTCAGAAATCCGACGCGAAAAGGTTCAGAGTTAGATGCTTGCATGACTGTCTCCTTTTATTCGTACTCAGTTGTCAGTTAAAAGAAGAATATGATATTCCTAACACCTCTTATAACTGACTGCTGATTGCTGACCACTGATGGCTATTTACATTGAAACCCACGTCGAGCCGTTCTCACAAGACTCAACCGCTTTGTAAATGAACTGCATGCCTCGCAATCCATCATGGACCGTCGGAAAATCGTATGCCTCGGTTTCCATGGGATTGCCGTCAATATATCGCCGGATGGCTTCGACAACGCCAACGTAAATCGTTGCAAACGCCTCCAAGTACCCTTCGGGATGCCCGGTCGGAATACGTGCGCCTGCTGCCGCGACTTCGGATAGGTAGCCCTGGCCGCGGGTAAGTGTTTGTCTCGGTTCACCGTAACGATAGAGTTCAAGATAGTTCGGATTCTCTTGCGCCCATTTCACTGCGCCCTGTTCGGCGTAAACGCGGAGTGTGAGCCCATTTTCTTCTCCGGTGGCGACCTGACTTATGCTTAAAACGCCTTTACCGCCACCTTTGAAACGGAGCAAGGCGTTGACATCCTCATCCAGTACTCTGTCAGGAAGGAAAGTACTCTTGTCGGCACAAAGTTCGACGATCGGGTCGCCGGTGACGTATTCAAGCAGGTTCACACAGTGGGTGCCGACATCGCCCATCGTGCCGCCGATACCTGATTGCGTCGGGTCAACACGCCACGCGGCTTGTTTCTGACCGAGTTTCTCGTGTGGGACCATCAGGAATTCCTGAAGGTATTCGACGATGACCTTACGGATTTGTCCCATTGAACCTTCAGTGAACAGTGCTCGCGCATGCCGCACGAGGGGGTGCCCAGTATAATTGTGTGTCAATGCAAAGACAAGACCTGACTCTTCGACGAGTTTTACAAGAGCTTCGGCTTCATCGAGACTGTAAGTCATCGGTTTATCACAGACGACGTGGAAACCGGTGTCCAAAAACGTCTTTGCGATCTCAAAGTGAGAGATGTTTGGTGTGACGATGCTCACAAAGTCGATACGTTCATTTTCGGGGAGTGCGGCTTCAGCTGTCGCCATCTCTGCGTAATTGTTGTAGCAGCGATTTGGATCGAGATACAACTCTGCCCCGGTGATTCGTGTATTTTCTGGATCGCGTGAGAAACACCCGGCGACGACTTCAATTTGCTGGTCGAGTGTGGCAGCGATTCGATGGACACCACCAATAAACGCGCCCTGCCCCCCACCTACCATACCCATTCGTAATTTCCGATTCCAAGATTCCATAATGCTTTACTCCAATTCGGTTGTCAGTATTCAGTTAAAGAGCCTTCTGATGAGTGTCAGCCCGGAAACCGGCACCCCTCTTTAATCCAAACCGAGAATGTCCCGATTCCGTGCCGTGTCGGTCTCTCCGCCTGCGAAGTCATCAAAGGTGACATCGGTCGTTTCGATGATGTGTTTGGCGATAAACGGCGCACCCTCTGCCGCGCCTTGCTCTGGACTTTTGACGCAGCATTCCCATTCCAGGACTGCCCAACTGTCGTAACCTGCTTCGGTGAGGCGTGTGAATACTTGTGTGAAATCCACTTGTCCGTCGCCGAGTGAACGGAATCTCGCTGCACGTCCATCCCATGACTGATAGCCGCCGTAAACCCCAACCCGACCTGTCGGGCGGAATTCGGCATCTTTAACGTGAAATCCCTTGATGCGTTCGGCGTAAAGTCTGATAAAGTCGATATAGTCGAGTTGTTGAAGGAGAAAATGGCTTGGATCGTAGTTGAGACAGGCAGCGGGATGGTCGTTTGTATAATCTAAGAACATCTCGTAGGTCGCACCGTCATAGATGTCCGAACCTGGGTGGAGTTCGTAGGCGAAGACCTGACCGTTATCGTGTGCCAGATCCAGGAGCGGCAGCCACCGTGCGGAGAGTTCTTTGAACGCCTGTTCAATAATTCCATCGGGACGTTGGGGCCACGGGTAGACGGTGTGCCACGCGAAACCGCCTGAAAGCACAGGAATGACATCCAGTCCCATATTCACTGAAGCGTGGATACATTTCGTCAATTCGCCTGCTGCCCACGCTGTCCTTTCGGTGCCTCGCAAGCCGGGAGGATGGAACGCCTCAAACATAACTTCATACGCGGGGTGCACAGCAAGGATCTGTCCAGCAAGGTAGCCGGCGACCTCCGTCGCTTCAAGCCCCATTTCGTTAAGCGTCCCTTTAAATTCATCGCAATAGGTTTTGGATTCGGCAGCTTTTCCGAGGTCAATGACGCGGTCGTCCCACCCGGGGATTTGGACACCTTTGTACCCCAAGCCTGCAACCCATTTCCCGATATTTTCCATCGTATCGTATGGTGCCTCGTCCCGCATGAATTGGGCGAGGAAGATAGCTGGACCTTTGATTTTCGGCATTGTTCCTGTGCTCCTGTGTTTGTGTATAAACCCTAACAATGTAAGAGATGTGGATGTCGTTGTTAGGCACACCACTCAGTTTCAAATCAGTGAAAAATAATTACCAAATCATCACAAACTTTAGGTATAATATATAAAAGTCCGTGTGCAATGTCAAGGGTTTTGGAGGCAGTTCAGTTTCGTGAAAGGAAAAAGAGTGGAACAACCTATCTATGGATTGACTGTTCGCGGGGTAACGAAGCATTTCCATCGGACCAAGCGGACGAATGATAAACTGCGTTTTCATCAGAAGATTCAACATATATTCAGGCGCGAGAGGGAAGTCATCCGCGCAGTTGACGACATCTCCTTAGAAGTAAACATCGGAGAAATCTACGGTATTCTCGGTGCAAATGGTTCGGGAAAGTCGACGCTGATTCGTCTCATTTCGACGCTGCTACTCCCCGATGCTGGGAGTATTCATGTCTTCGGGGACGACGTAGTGACAAATAGTCTGAAGGTCCGACGAGTGATGAACCGCGTCTCTGTTGAGGCCTCTTTCTTTAAACGTCTCTCTTCGGAAGAGAACCTAATTTACGCCGCCCGTCTCTACGGTATTTCGGCTACCGAAGCCGAGCGGAAATCAAAGCAGATTTTGGAAAGACTCGGTTTTGATGTAGATCGGATGAACGAAGAAATGGAACATCTGTCGCGTGGGATGCAACAGAAAGTCGCTATTGCACGCGCCCTACTCACCACCCCTATGCTTCTTCTGCTTGATGAACCAACAACAGGACTTGATCCGAAATCCAAGCGTGATGTGCAAACATTTATTGAGGAGATCCGTCAAGAGCGGAATGCTGTTATTGTCCTAACGACACACGATATGGTGGAGGCAGAGAGGTTGTGCGATAAGATCGCAATTATCGATAAAGGACGATTTATCGCAGAAGGGACGGTAGAGGAGCTCATCGCTAATGCCCCATTACAAAACGGGGTGCCCGCGACGTTGGAAGACGTGTTTATCGCGCTAACAGGTAAAGGGATTGAGGAGGAAGAGTAAAGCCATGCTGAATCTTGTCCGGGAAACGATTGTCTCTTACGCGTTCATTGAACGGAACTTCAATCTGCTGAAGCGGTATCTGAGTTGGGAAATCCTCTTTTTCAGTTATTCCATCGTCAATGCACTAACGATTGGCTTGATTATGGTAGGACGCGGCAGCAGTGAAGATGTGCTTTACCTCGTCATTGGCGCATTAATCTGGGGGTTTCTCTCCATTATGATGCGTGAGGTGAGCGATGCCATTACATGGGAGAGATGGGAAGGGACGATTGAATATACCTTTATGGCACCGATTTACCGCATCACACACCTTGTTGGTTCGTGTCTATTTGCGATTCTGTACGGGTTGCTGCGGACGGGTTTGGTTTTGGCAATAATACCTTTCTTTTTTGGGGAACACATTGACTTAGGCAACGCGAATTGGCTAACAATGGGGATCACTGTTCTTATCTCCAGTCTCTCTTTCATCGGGATCGGTCTGATGGCGGCGATCTTTCCGTTGCTCTCGCCGGAGAAGGGACAAGCCGCAACGGGTATCATTCAATCAATGCTACTCTTGGTCTCCGGTATCTATTATGAAATCGAAGTGTTACCGGTATGGCTTCAACCGATTTCCAAAATTTCGCCTGCCACGTATACACTCAGATCGATTCGTGCGGCGATGCTTGATAACGCGTCCGTTGAGAGCCAAGTGGGCAATCTGTCTTTACTACTCATCATTGGTGTCCTACTTATTCCACTTGGATTTTGGATTTTCCATTTGGGTGAAAAGTATGCGAAACGCGTCGGCAGGCTTAAAAGAAGTGGGTAACTGGATTGGGTTTCACTTCCAGTTCAACGCAATCTACGTTTATTTGTGTTTGTATTTCATTAAGTTATCACGGAGGAGTTGATGTCAGGATATTATAGATTTCCGACAATTTGTCAGGATACCATTGTTTTTGTGTGTGAAGATGATTTGTGGACGGTTTCAGTCGAAGGCGGGGTTGCGAGGCGACTCACGTCGAATCTCGGCGCAGCAAGTTCTCCGCGCTTATCACCGGATGGTGAACTACTTGCGTTCACAGGGCGTGAAGAGGGTCCGTCAGAGGTTTATGTTATGCCTGCGCTTGGCGGTGAAGCGAAGCGGCTCACCTATCAGGGGAGCAACGCTGCTATCGTCGACTGGGATGCCGATAGCAAGACGATTCTCTATTCGAGTGGTGCCGGTCTGGCATTTGATCCATGGATATGGAAAATCTGCTCAGACGGAGGCGAACCGCAACGTCTTTCCTACGGTCCCGCGAACCATATTGATTTCGGCGGTACTGGCGGCGTTGTACTCGGTAGATTGACCCGTGAACCGGCGCGCTGGAAACGCTACCGCGGCGGCACTGCAGGGCAAATCTGGGTGGACCCGGAGGGGGATGGGCAATTTCAGCCTCTCGCACCCGTGGACAGTAATTTCACGACACCGATGTGGGTCGGCGAACGTATCTATTTTATTTCCGACCATGAAGGTGTTGGCAATATCTACTCCTGCCTCCCGACGGGTGAGGACATTCAACGCCATACGCATCAGGATACCTACTACTGTCGTTCTGCTCAGACGGATGGCACACGTATTGTCTATCATGCAGGTGCCGACCTGTTTGTTTATGAAATTGAGAGCGACACTGAAACCCGTGTTGAAGTCGAATTCCGCAGCCCGCGTGCCCAGCGGCAACGAAAGTTTGTCAGTTCGTCGCGCTACCTCCAAGATTATGCCCCGACCCCAGACGGTCACGCATTGGCAGTGACGGTCCGAGGAAAATCCTTTACAATGGCGAATTGGGAGGGCGCGGTTCTCCAGCACGGCGAGCGTAGTGGGACACGTTACCGCTTTACTGAATGGCTCAACGATGGTAAACGTCTCGTCACTCTCTCCGATGCTGAGGGTGAAGAGGCACTTGAGATCCATACACGCGATGGGAGTGCTGACGTTGTCCGCCTTGATGCTCTTGACATCGGACACGTTCGGCAACTTGCGGTTGCTCCGCAAACCGAAGGCGACGAGAAGAATCGGTTGCTTCTTATCAATAATCGTCTTGAACTTTTGCACATCGATTTAGAGACACAAGAGATGCGGGTGCTTGAGAAGGGGCATTATCAGAATATCCGAGATGTAGCGTGGTCGCCTGATGGTAAATGGTGTGCCTATAGTTTTGCATCTACGGAAACCACTCGTTCAATCAAACTCTGCAAGATTGAGACGGGTGAGACGTGGTTCGTCACGGATCCAGAATTCAACGATTTTGGTCCATCGTGGGATCCCGAGGGGAAATATCTCTATTTTCTCTCCTATCGCGAGTTCAATCCTGTCTATGATGCGCTCCACTTTGATCTTGGGTTTCCTACGGCGATGCGTCCGTTGTTGGTAACTTTGCAGAAGGCGTTGGGCGATCCGTTCATCCCTGAACCCCGTCCGTTTGAGGAGGAGAAGGGAGACGGAGACAAGGATGAGGACGAGAAGAAACAGGATGACGAGGATAAGGCATCTGACGAGAAATCTGAGCAGAAGGTGGAGAAACTGATCACGATAGATCTGGAAGGCATTACGCAGCGCGTCGTCGCGTTCCCGTATCCGCACGGACGTTATGGACAGATCGCTGGTATTGAGGGCAAAGCGATTTTTACGTCGTTTCCGGTACAAGATACACCCCCGGATGATGATGAAAGTAGTAGCAGACCGAGAGGTGTACTTCACGCCTACGACTTCAAAGAGCAGAAAAAGGAGACGCTTGTCTCCGGCATTAATGACTTTCAACTTTCGCGCGATGCGAAAACGCTCGTCTATTCCACTGGAAATCGATTGCGTGTTATCAGGGCGGGCAAAAAGGCTGAGGGGGACTCCAAGTCTGAGAGCAGAGGTGGTCCGAGCCGACAGACCGGTTGGATCGACCTTAATCGTATCAAAGCCTCCGTCGTTCCGACGGCTGAGTGGCATCAGATGTATCGGGAGGCATGGCGGCTCCAGCGGGAATACTTCTGGACAGAGGATATGTCTGGCGTGGATTGGGAGCATGTGTATCAACGCTATCTGCCGCTCCTTGAACGGATTGCGACGCGCGGTGAATTTTCGGACTTGATGTGGGAGATGCAGGGAGAACTCGGTACCTCGCATGCGTATGAAATGGGTGGGGATTATCGGAGTTCGCCGAATTACGCCCAGGGGTTTCTCGGTGCGGATTTTGCTTACGATGCCGAGATCAATGGTTATCGTATCACGCACATCCCGCGCGGCGATGGCTGGGAGGCGACGAAGGATTCGCCGCTCAATGCCCCGGGGATTAATATCCGCGAAGGCGATATTTTGCTTGCTATTGCTGGACAACGTGTCAGTGAAACGGTTTCGCCGGGTGAACTGCTCGTGAGTCTCGCAAATCAGGAGGTTCAAGCGACGTTCCAAAGTGCGGACGATGGTGAGGAACGCGTCGTTACACTCAAGGTGCTCGGAAGCGAAAGCGAACTTTGGTATCGAGAATGGGTCTCCAAAAATCGGCGGTATGTCCATGAAAAGACGGATGGTAAAGTCGGGTATGTCCATATTCCTGACATGGGGCGGCGCGGGTATGCGGAATTTCACCGCGGTTTTCTCGCCGAGGTGAGTTATCCCGGTCTGCTGGTCGATGTGCGCTACAATGGCGGTGGACATGTTTCGCAACTGCTTTTAGAGAAGTTATCTCGCCGGCGCATTGGGTATGACGTTCCGCGTTGGGGCACGCCGCATCCGTATCCAGACGCTTCCGTTTTGGGTCCGATGGTGGCTGTCACGAACGAAAACGCTGGTTCCGATGGCGATATTTTCTCGCACTGCTTCAAGCTGATGGAGTTGGGATTGCTCATCGGGAAACGGACATGGGGTGGCGTTATCGGTATCTCACCGCATCAGGCGTTTGTGGATAGAGGTGGCACAACGCAGCCGGAGTATTCTTTCTGGTTCGTTGATGTTGGTTGGAGCGTTGAGAACTACGGGACGGATCCGGATATTGAGGTGGACTATCGTCCGCAAGACTATGCGACAGAAGATGACCCGCAACTTGACCGCGCGATTGAAGAACTCCTCCGACAGATGGAAGAGAATCCGCCCGAAGTCCCCGATTTCGGTGAACGTCCGCGCTTGACCTTGCCCACACTGCCAAAGATGTGATATGATATGCGTAATGTGTTCGGTTGGAAAGATGTGTCTGTTCCGGACACATTCCGCTGTTTGAAAAAGGAGATGATAAGTGGGGTAATCTGTATGGCAAAGATAGAAGTTAAAATTCAATAGCGGTTACGTAGCCATTTCTACTATCACTAGCGGAGAGGTCAGCGACGACACAGCCTCCAAAACACTTACAAACAAGAGAAGGAACCATAGATGAAGTTTATCACAATTCTACTACTTGCAGCCTTATCTATGTCAAGAGCACATTCAGGGGTTGAGAATGTAAATCCTGTTGTAAAAGTTGTTTATTTTTAGGCAACTGATATTGATAAACCTACAGATAACGAACTGAACATCTATGCAACCGTAATGATTGACACACAGAATTATTACCGTGAGCAAATAATAAAACATCGCTATGGACCCAAAACGTTTTCTATTGACCTTAAACAGATTGGAGAGGTCAATATATCTGTTGTCCAAGGAAAGAAAAAATTAAAAGAGTATACAAACATTGATCTTCTTGAAAACGACCTCCCGAATAAAGATAGGTTAATGTTTGGAGACAACGACAATATCCAAGTTATCTTTTTAGGCGGTTCATTTGGCTTTGATGCATTATTTGAAGGATTAGCAGCATCAGTGGTGGGGTTTTTGAACTCCGTATCCATTTCGGAGCAGGCTATCGTGTTTATTTTGGAGAAGTGGATAACACAATTGTACTTTTGCTTTGTGGTGGTGATAAATCATCGCAGACACGGGATATTGAACGCGCAAAAAACTATTGGTTAGAATACAAGGAGACACAACAATGAGAAAGCTGAGAACATGGCGCGCATATCTAACTGAACGATTTGCTGCCAATCAAGAAGCGGCAATTCGGTATCTCAAATTCTCACTTGAAGAATACCAAGTTGACGGTGACACACCTTTGCTGCTGCTGGCATTGCGGACCGTCGTAGAATCACAGGGCGGGATTTCCGCACTCGCCAAGCAAACCGGAATCGCCCCAGAATCCCTCTCCGGCATTCTGTCCAGCGACGAAGCACCGCGGATTGACACGTTCGGCACCATCCTCAGCGCGCTAGGATGTCGGCTCTTGATTGAACCAATAGCAGACACGGACCACTGTTTTGAACCTAAGCGCGAAGGCGGAACAGACGTAAACCCGGCTGTGGAGAAAAGCGTAGAGCAAGTAGTTGAACCACATCTGTCTTGATTTAAGCCGATAGTTCAAGTAAATTTTTTCTTGTTAGAGGCAAATGCAATTGTTTGTAAAAGCAAAACAGGTAAGTGAGGTAATCTCTATGGCAAAGACAGAAGTTGAAGTTCAATTCACATTTACACTTCCTATTGACGAAAGTTTTTTGCAACACAAAACCGATGCGGAGTGTAAAGCGAAAGCGGCTTTTGTACTTGAACTTCTTCGGCATGGGGATATTAGTGCCGATAGAGCTGCGAAACTCCTCAACATTTCCCGATGGGATCTCTCAGACTTGATGTCTGCAGCTGGAATTTCTCCTTTTGCTGAACTCAGTGCTAAAGATATTGATGCTGAAGTCGAGACTGCTCTGAAGGTTTTGAATAGCAAGGACGATGAAGCACGTAGGTTGGGTTGAACGGTATTTTATTGAAAACTCACATAAAAGATGACTGTCAAATTCATCGAGAGACCTGAAATTACTAAAGCCCGAGTGAAACCCAACGTATTCTCACACCGGTAGCGTTTGGGTTGTTGGGTTTCGCTATCTCTATCTAAACGGACGGTTCACCGAAAATCAGAATGCTCCGTATAAACTGGCGAGTTCTTGGTCTTTTACCGCTCAACCCAACCTACGGAGAATTCTAATATTGAACTCGCATTAAATGTATCTTTGTTTGAGAAGAGAGACGAAAAGCCACTATGCGTATACTCTGTGCGAACGTAGGGAGTACCTCGTTCAAATACCAAATTATTGATATGGAAACCACGACCTCTCTTGTCAAGGGAGGGGTGGAACGTATCGGCAATTCGCCGTCTGCCTTCGCACATGCGGTGCCCGGTAAACCGTCTCGCGAAGGCGAAATCGATGCACCAACACATACTGCGGCTATTGCGCACGCGATGGATCTGATCACTGATACTGAAGTCGGATGCCTTGAAGACTTGGGGCACTTGGACGGTGTCGGATTCAAAACCATTCTTGCCAGAGGGTACTGGCGTTCTGCACGAATCACCGAAGACGTGATAGATGCGTTGGAGACATCTACACCGCTCGCGCCGATGCATAACCCCGCATATATCGCCTCTATCCGTGCCTTTCAGGAGTTGCTTCCCACAACTCCACTCGTTGCAGTCTTTGAGACGTGGTTCCATCAGACGATCCCGGATTACGCCGCCGAATTCGGTGTGCCTCGCTTCTGGGTGGAACAGCACGATATCCGTCGTTACGGCTACCATGGGGCTTCGCACCGATACATCTCTGAACGCGTGCCGCAGTTGCTCGGACAGGAGACAGGGGAAGGGTTACGCATTATCTCTTGCCATCTCGGTGGCAGTTCATCTCTCTGTGCCATCAAAGACGGGGAATCTATCGATACATCGATGGGAACATCTACGCAATATGGGATGATTCAGTCTACCCGTTGCGGCGAGTTAGATGCGTTTGCGGTGCTGTATATGATCGACAAAGAGGGGTTCTCTACTGATGAGATTCGTCGTCAGCTGATTGAGGATTCCGGGTTGAAAGGGATCTCTGGCACGAGTGGCGATATGCGTGATGTAGAGGCGGCGATTGATGCAGGCAACGATGATGCCCGATTGGCACTGGATACTTACGCTTACGGTGTGAAAAAATATATTGGTGCGTATATCACTGCACTTGGGGGAGTAGATGTTATCGCTTTTGCTGGTGGTATCGGTGAGAAAAGCCCAATAACGCGAGCGAAGATCTGTGAGGGGCTTGAATGGTGTGGTATTCACTTAGATGCTGTGAAGAATGAGCAACTTACTGGCGAAGTAGACCTCTCGGCGAATGACAGCCGTGCCAAAATTCTGGTTGTTGCCACGAATGAGGAGTTGATTGTCTCACGTGAGACTGCGCGGGTTCTCAAGGCGCGCGGTTGAAAACCACACCTACCCTTGTATTGATTAAAAATAGGTTCTCAAGGCGCGCGGTTGAGGATCGCTTACATCAAATATTCTCGTCCCCGGAAAATTCGGATGGCGAGCCACAGCAGCACCGCTGTCAATATGAAGATTACCAGAAGTGCTACCCACGCTGATGGTGGTGATGTTCCCAAAAGTTCATTGAAACCGCTTCGAGGTAGTTTATAGCGTGGAAATAGCGTAAAAAGATAGTGTGATATAGATAACCGCTTGATACCTGTCGCCATCACTGGGCTCAACGTAATTTTTTCCCATCCCATTACGAATAGCAGACCCCACAGTACTGGATTCTTGAATTTGACTGCCAAAACTGTAGCGAGTGCCCCGTAGACTAACAAGCCCAATGTCATTGATGCAGTGTAGCGTAGACTCATACCCAACTGAAAAAACACGCCATTCTGTAGTTTCGGATGTGTTACCATAATGCCGGTCAGAATCAGATGAGATGTTCCGATAAGCGTAACAGTCCCGACGAGGTATGCAGCGAATTTGCTAAGGAGTATCGTTGATTTGCGGAGCGGTCGCATCTGGAGATACGTCAAGCCTTTTCCGTCGATTTCATCAGAGATGATTGCGGTGCCGTAGAAAATTGCGGATAGGTTCACCAAGAGCCCGTAAAGTGCCAACGTTATCTGTGGGATGAAACGGTTGACGCTTCCGCCGCCTCGTGCTATGAACCGGAATGCGAGTGCTATGGCGAGTGATAGCAGACATCCGAGCAGAATCAGGACGGTTCGTTTACTCCAAAACATCTGGCGGAGTGTCACTTTAAAGAGTGAGAAATAGGCGGGAAAAGAATTCGTATTGAGAGCCATCTATAACCTTTCAGTGGATGTTAACCTTAAATTAGATTACCATTAATTCGTGGATTTTGCAAGTCTTCTTTGGGGTTATAGTCGTTGGCAATCAGCCATCAGTAGTCAGTAAGATCGCGAGCATGGGGAAATCCGCAGAAATACCGTTTTTGCTTGGGGTTTTTGCTTGGGGTTTTTGATAGGGTATTTCCCTGCGGATTTCTTAAGCAAAGACCCAAGCAAAAACACTCGCTCCTACAGGAGATTGTAGCGATTCGGGGGTTGTTCCTACTATTGAGTCTCGATCACAGTTCAGATTGCAAAATTATGGAAAAATATGCTATCATAGCGTATCAGTAATGAGGTTTTCTGGCGTTAAGGGAACCGAATGTAGGTTTCCATTGTATCACACTGGAGGATGTAGAGATGAATCAGCACGATTTCAGCATCACCGATTCGGAGCTTAATTTTTTCAAAACGTTCGGTTATCTCAGTTTCCCACAACTGATGGCAGATCGGATTACCGCAATTCAGGACGCTTTTGAAGCGGTTTGGGAGGAGAGAGGCGGAGGACATGACGGTAAACCGCACGAAGGCACTGCACGTTCCTGCATCGTGCCGTTCATTGATCAGAGTGAGGAGTTGTCGTCACTGCTGGATGACCCAAGAATTTTGGGGATCGCGAAGGCGTTGCTCGGTGATGATTTCAACTACATGGGGAGCGACGGCAATTTTTACGTCGGCAGTACGGGGTGGCACTCAGATGGTGGGCATAAGTTAGAGGATCCGATGCACATCAAGATTGCGCTCTATCTCGATCCACTGACTCGCGATACTGGCGCGCTTCGCGTTATTCCCGGAAGTCATCTCTTCGGTGATAACTATGCGGATGCACTCTCTAAGCAGGCTGGGAAGAGCCAGGATTTTTGGGAGTTGCACGGGAAGGATGTTCCAGCGACGGTCTTTGAGACAACTCCCGGCGATCTGGTGTTGTTTAACCATAATACCAAGCATGCGGCATTCGGGGGTGGCAAACGACGGCGTATGTTTACGATGAATCTCTGTCAACGGTATCCTGATGGCAAACTCGACGCGCTGCAAGCCTATATCGCGGGGTCTGCCCGCTTTTGGATCGATCGGAAGTACGGCGAGAAGATGGTGCGCACAGCGACACCGGAACGGTGGATACATCTTGAACAGGTGCGGGCAAACGATGGGCATCTCGCTGAACTCTCGCGCCAAGCACAAGAGCGGATGAGTGAACCTTCACGCGGATAATGCCTGTTCCCAAGCGTTTTGGACATAGGCGATTGACTGTTCAAACCCTTCCTGTCCTGAACGGCTGGCTTCCTCGATGCTAAGCCAGTTGTCGTAGCCTATTTGTCTCAGGCGCGAAAAAATTTGCGGAATCGGTGAGGCACCAGTGCCGACGCGGACAGGTTCAAACACCCTAACTGCACGCAGATCGAAAATATGTAGCACGACGACCCGGTGGATAACGTTATCCAGAAGTGCGAGTACATCTTCACCGAGGACGAGCGGGTTTGCGGTGTCGAAGCAAACGCCGAGGGGTGTGTCGGAAAGCGCGTCTAAGATTTCTAAGAAAATCTCTGTGGGTTGTGAGAAATCCCAATAATCCCAAGGTGCGCCTTTGGTATGATTCTCGTAGGCGAGGGTGATACCGTGCTTTTCCGCTTCGTCAAGGGCACGACGAAATCCGTCTGTTACCCAACGCACGCCTGCTTCACGTCCGGTGCCGGGATGGTTTTGTCCTGCTGTCACCCGAATGAATTTTGCTCCCAACGCTTTTGCCAGTTCGATGTCCGCCTTCAGGTCGGTTAACTCCTGTGCGCGTTGTGCTGCGTCGGGGTGTGTGAAGTCGCAATAACAGGCGAGCATACACGGTTCTATACTGAACCTTTCGAGAGCGGTGCGTGTGTTTTTTACCGTTTCTGCGTCGCGCTTTGGGAAGAATTTGATACTGAAATCGACTGCATCCAGTCCTAATTCTGCACCGAACTGAATCCAATCGGCGACGGTGCTTTTTCCTGTGAAGATGTCATCGTAAAGGGAGACGGGGAGGCAACTAAGTCTCATTGTGTGTTCCTCAGATATTGTTAAAGAAACTGCTTGATTTTAAAGAAGCGGCATAGGATGATCGGAAACCTGCGCGTAATGTAATGGAGCGCAGATAAGATGCCCATCAATTAAAAATTAGAACATGAACCGATACATCGGACGTTCTAAGGCGATGCCGATTAATGTCCAGATGGCTCCAAGGAGAAACTCACCAATGACTAAACCTATGAAGAACGGCATCGCACGACGATAGGTGCGTAGTCCTCCCGCCTGAAAGAGAATCGCTTTTATTCCCCATGACAAGAAGATCGAGAACCAATACCAACTTGTGTTCCAAAAGCTGAGTGACAAGGCGTAGCCTGCAGGATGGAAGGGCCACCAGATGAAACGGCGGCGTAGCACCATCAGGAGCGTTGTTAAGGTGATCGCGCCACCAGAGGCGGAGACCGCACCGACATCTATGGATTGCGGGTTAATGAGCCACTGCTTCAGCTGCTCGTAGGTCCAGCGGCATTGTGCCTGCTCACCATAGACTGCCGCCCCGTAATGATAGCCTTGTGCGTAATATGCCCACGCTGATGAGATCGTTCCGACGATAGTCACCAAGATGATGGCAACGATAAAACGATTGTGCGATAACCCACGGACCTGTGCCACCTTGAAGCCCTCCAACATAATCGGCATCGGATGGGAGCGATAGGATCGGTTGAAACCGTGAAACATACTAAACGTGGTTAATCCCTCTGCGCCAATGCGGCGAGTGCCGAGAAAGGAGACAAGGACCTTATCCGGTCTCCACGGCACATCGTGTGCGGGGGGTCCGACTTCAGCACGAATACGGGTAATGGCGATGGCTAACGCAAAGAAGAGTGTAAAATAGCCGAGAGTGCTGAAGATCGGTGTGCCTGCGCTTTTGAAGAACACAAGGATGAAGATGCTACCGACTATCAACCCGATGATCGCGTATCGGGTATGTGCTGAAGGTGTACCCATTGTGTCTGGTTCGACATTGCCGCCTCGGAAGGCGTTTTTTACCTGCCGTACGATGAACTTTCGGGTAAGCCATATCGCGGAGATCCCTAAGCAGAACCAGGCACCGAAGGATTGCGCATCGAGAAATGGGAATCCCGGTAGATGTCCGATACCTGCCATCGTGCCCCATACGCGCGTCGTTTTGTGGAAGAGGTAAAAAAACCAGATAGAGAACGAGAGTTCCAACGGAATAAAAAAACTCATCCCGATAGCAAATGGATAGACGGCGATGGGCAGCCTGCCGATGGCGTTTAGTGGTTTTGTCTGAAAATACTGCCCTAAGTTGTAGAGACTCCCTCCTAATCCCGGCACGACGGGGAATAGAAAGTGGAGACCGTTAAGGAGGTTTATCCCACCAGCGAGTACAACCCCTAACAGAAACAGCCGATTGGTCAGGAGGACGCGTCCGCCGTTTTCTGTCAAGTGAAGTGGAATCTGAATGACGGGGTAGCTGAGTTTTTCGTGGTTCACCCATTGGTGTCGGATGAGGATTGTTATGCAGAGCATCATGCCCGTTAGCACGATGATGAGGGCGGACCACCAGAGCACAGGCGGTAGCCAGAGTTCTAAATGTTGGACAGTGTGAAGTGAGGAGTCCCCTTGATAGAAGGTTGCCAGCACGTTCCGTTCTTTGATGGTGAGCCAATCTGGCATGTGACGATGAAACAGTTCACCCCATTCATTCTCTGGACTCGCGAACCAGATGGGATAGGTGAGCAGGGGCCACAATATCTGGAGTGTGTCGTGTCCTGCGATGGAGGAAGCGATGGATACGAGTAGGTAGACCACCATCAACTCGGCATCGGTGAGGCTTGCATTTTTCCCGATTGCTCGGAGCAAGGGATTTACCGCCATCAAGATTAGTACAACGAAAATGACGTTGAAGTAAACGGTGGAGACAGTTGGGAAACTCTGACCTGTGCCATAACCGCTGGGACCCCAGTTGATCATGAGCCAGTAGGAGTTCGGGATAGTGATGAGGAGTGCAAGTAGGACAGCGCGGAAGCTGACGTTTCTGTTTGGCATTTTTGGGGTTTCTCGTTTCATCCTACCAGTTCGGATCGTATTCCCAATTGACGCGTTGTCGCCCGTAAGTTATGCCGTCAATTTCGGTCTGGTGGCAGACGAAACATCTATGGAAATCAGCGACACCGTGCAGCTCATGCGCTAAACGAATTTCTTCTGTATTGTGTTCGTGGCATTTGAGACAGGTGTAACTTCCATAATCGGAATCAGCGTAGATGGCAATGTTATCTGCTACCTTCCGGGCGTGATAGGTGCGGTTGTTTTTGCTATCCGCAATTGTCCACGCGTTTCCTGTTTCTCGGATAGCGACAGAAGCGGTTGGCGGCACTTTGAGTTCGTGTTGGGAGAACCACCAGTGTAGATCGTCGGGAACAGTTTCTGATGTGTCCAATTCCTGCTGAAGGATTAAATCGACATGGAACAGAAGGCGATCGGGTGTATGGCATCTTGCGCAAGGCACATCGTGAACTTCCGTGAGGGGGAAGAATTCGTCATGCTCCAGTTTTTTTTGTCCATGGAATACAATGCTGACGAGTAGGATTGGTGCAAGGATGAGATGGCATCGGAGCAGAATGCGTCGCGCTCCGCGAGAGGTCAGGCTCACGGCGATGCCGGTGCCTAAGTTCGACAAGGCGAGCAGAAATGTAAGCCACGAGTGCCACGCGAGCGGTTGGAATGCAGAGTGCAGTAGCACCAAGCACAAACCTAAGGAGGCAAGCCGTTGATGGTATTTGAGCCATGTTTGACGATTGCCCCACCGAATCCAGCGGCTTCGCAGAAGATAGAGACTGGCAATGACAATGGCGATCGCACCGATGATGCTAAGCGTGTGTCTCGCTTCACCGAAACTGCCTGCTTGCCATATACATAGACCTGAAATAACAGCAGCACCGATGATGCCGTGTCCGATTTGAATGAAAACCTTCATGGTTTCAGTTTAGCACGAGGGTAGGATGAGGTCAAGAAAAAGGGGTTGGTGTTAAGAAGACAGGAAGATGAATTTCTGAGGAAGTAGGGGGCGACTCTGCTGGAGAAATTACTGACTAATTTTTTTCTCTACAGAAGTTACGCAGTCAAGAGCATCGAGGGTGCCGAAAGGATCTTTTGATTTCTTTCACTGCTTTATCACGCGTTTCGAGAACAGATGTAAACTTTTTTTAGGGGTCTCTCGTATAATATGTTATAATAGTCGGGACTGACGGATAAATCTAAAGGAGAAAGAGACATGAAGTTGCAAGTAACTTTCGTATTATCGTTGCTTTTGGCAATGGTGGCATTTGCCGGGTGTTATACGCAACTCGGTTATTATGCGTCTTCGGATTTCGATCGGAAATACCGGACGGTTTTGGAGGAAGAGAAAACGGAAGAGCACTCTGCAGCAGAATCGGAGGAATTGGAGCCAGAGCATACCGATGCTGAAGAGTCGGAAGGCTATTACGGACGACGGAAGTATACCCGTCGTGACACGTACGTTTATCCACGCAGGGACTACGGCAGCTATTGGGGACCTTATGCACCGTATCCGTATGGCTATTATCTGCCCGTTATGCCGTATTATTCACACCCTTGGTTTTACAGATACGGATATTACGGTTACGCGCCGTACTCCCGCTATTACGGGGGATATTATCCGTATACGAACGTCTATCGGCGGTATTACGGTAGGAGCCGGTATGTTCCCCTCTCACGGCGGACTTACAACAGACGCGACTGGCGACCTGAAAACCGACGTTCTCGGAGTTCACGGAGTGTGACTTCACCAAAGTCAAGATCGGAACGGCCGCAGCGACGGACGAGAAATCGGAACTAAAATTAGTAATAGAGGAATCGGCATCTTTGTGAACGGACGCGCTTGCAAAGTACACCGTCAATGAGAAAGAATGAATGGAGGGATCGGAACGATGAAACGAACAATATATACTATCTTTATTCTCCTATTTGCTGCAGTGTTCTGGACGACTGTCAGTATGGCGCAAGTAGAAGAAATGGCGATCGGAAATATGTTCGGTGTTGGTGCTCGGACGATGGGAATGGGGGGTGCCTCACTTGCACTCGCTGATGATTTCACCGCGCTTTATTGGAATCCGGCAGGGATGGCGCAGATCCAAAAGTTTGAGCTGTTTAGTAGCTTTTCACATAACACAGCGAGTACGGATGCGTATTTCACGGGTGATGAGATCACGGGGACGACCCGCTCGCAGATGCGTCCGAATTCGATCGGGTTTGTTTATCCATTCCATGCGAGGCAGGGAGGTTGGGCGATCGCTTTCGGCTACAATCGTCCACAGAACTTTGACTATCAGACTGCGATTCAGGGGATTGATCCGAGTTCAGACACTGAATTCAGTGGACTGGCTGTTGACGAGACTGACGTGAACAGTGGTGGCATTGGGATTTGGAGTTTCGGCACGAGCGTGTACGTTTCAAAACGCGTTCTCATTGGTGGTTCCTTGGACTTTTGGCAGGGTAAAAGTCTAAATGAGTTGGATACGACAGCAACTGATCTGTTGAAGGTGGATAGCGAGTTGTCGCGTTTCAGATACGATGACGAAATCGGTCGGGAGTACTCGGGTTTAGGTGCTCGGATAGGGCTTCTGGCGCACCTGACGGATGCTGTTAGCGTCGGTTTAACCCTGGTCGCCCCGGTTGAATTGGGGGTTGATGAACGTTGGTATCAATCGACTCGGGCAGTTTATGACGATGGAGAAGAGATGTCGGATTCTGTAAGCGGAGCGCAAGCGTTTGATATTGAGAGACCCTTTGAAATTGGAACGGGAATTGCTGTGAAATTGTTGAACAAGCAATTGATTTTGGCAGGTGATGTTCAACTCACGGATTGGACGCAGACCCGCTACGATCCAGCTCCAGCAGATGACATTTCGCAGGATAATTTTGAGGAGTTCTATGCCACAACGCTTCAGGCACGGCTTGGTGTGGAATATAGGATACCTACTATCGATACACATGTCCGTTTCGGTTATTTTCGGGATACGATTCCGTTCACTGATACTGAAGTTAACAACGCACGCGATTTCTTAACAGTAGGTGTCGGAAAGATCTTTGAAGATTCCCTAAAGTTTGATGTGGGGTATATGTTGGGAACTTGGCAGCGGAGCAGAAATGAATTGACCACAGAACGGCTTACACATCGAGTGTTTGTATCCGCTGCGTATCGGTTTTAATTGGTTGTCAGCAGTCGGCTTTCAGCGCAGACGCGCCCACGCCTACTGATACAAAACTTTTGAAGCGCGTGGGAGAGTCTGAGAAAGAGAACCTCTTTACCGACTGCTGATAGCCGATAGCCGACAGCCATTAAACCAGTTGAATGTAGCCTATCTGTGCCCCGTCGCCTTTTCGGAGTTCACCTCGTATAATACGTGTATATCCCCCGCTCCGGTCTTGATACCGCGGTCCGAGGTCATCGAACAGTTTGCGTAGGATGGCGTGTTTGTTGAGGCCACTCACTTCTTCTCCTCTTCTGGGCGTGTAATGCAGATTGGTCCCATAGAGCATTTTTGCGGCTTGTCGGCGTGAGGGTAAGTCACCGCGTTTAGCGAGCGTAATCAACTTTTCAGCCACACGGCGAAGTTCTTTACACTTTGGGAGTGTTGTCCGAATTTGTTCGTGTTCAAATAGCGCGGTGGCTTGGTTGCGGAAAAGTGCTTTTCGATGGCTTGTCGTTCGTCCCAATTTCCGTCCGCGTTTTCTGTGACGCATCGTCTTCCTCCATTTACGCGTTGTCGTGAAGAATTACATAGGGGGTTGCAAAGGTGCTTGCATCATATCTTCTTCGCCGATATCCGCGTCGTCTAAGTCGTCCAATTCCATTCCGAGGGCAAGTCCCATGTTGGCGAGTTGCTCTTTGATTTCATTTAGCGAGGTTCGCCCAAAATTCTTGTATTCCAACATATCCTTTTCCTCTTTTGTGACGAGTTCTCGTATAGTTTTGATATTTGCCGTTTCGAGGCAGTTACTGGCTCGGACCGAGAGTTCAAGTTCAGAGACGGGCTTGGCGAGGTATCGATTGCGCCGGAGTTTTGCCTCATCGATCTCAGGTTCCGGTTCAACGTAGCTTTCATCGAATTCTGTGAAGATCTCGAGTTGTTGTAGCAGAATGTTGGCAGCGCGTGTGACAGCTTCCTTTGCCGTGATGGTTGCATCCGTCCAGACTTCGAGGTTAAGTTTATCGAAATTAGTCATATCGCCGACACGGGTTTCTTCTACCCAGAAATTCACTTTTTCAACGGGTGAGAACTTCGCATCGACGGGAATCAATCCGATCTCGTGTCCTTGGGTTCTGTGCTCTTCGGCGAGTGAGTATCCTCTACCTGTTTGTACGTGAATTTCTATGTCCAATCCTTCGCATTCATCGAGTGTTGCGATATGCTGGTCAGGGTTTATAATCTCAACGAATGCGTTAGAACGAATGTCGGCGGCTGTAACTTCGCCAGATCCTTTCGCTTTCAATGTGAGTCGCATTGGGTCGTCGGTTGCGATACTTAGCCGGATCTCTTTGAGGTTGAGAATGATCCGTACGACATCTTCCACGACTCCGGGAATTGTAGCGTATTCATGCTTTACTTGCTCAATCTGAATGGCTGTAATCGCCGCGCCTTTAATTGAGGAAAGGAGGACTCTGCGTAGCGAATTGCCGAGGGTTGTTCCGAATCCGCGCTCAAAAGGTTCAGCGGTATACTTTGCATAATCAGGGCGTAAGGAATCTGTATCAGTTTTTAGCCGCTCGGGCATTTCTAGCTCGGACCTTATCATCAATTTCCTCCTATAAGAATTAAATTAAGTGTTAAAATACGGACAAACTGAGTGGTAGTGGGCTATTGTGTTGCGCACGGACTCTTAATTTTGTGCCTGTATTGTATTTTTTACCATCCCCTGATTCCTTCGCACGATGCAAGCTTCCATTTGTTCTTAATTATTATGTAGATGTACTATAGCGTCGCATACATGTTAATGAAACACTCGGTATTCGATAACGCACAGGTATAGGGGATGTGTCTATCGGGAGTAAAGTTCAATGATAAGTTGCGTTTCAAGGTCGATGGCGATTTGCTCTACCACGGGTGTCCCTTGAACACGCCCTTCTGCTTTGTCCGCATCAATTTCGAGCCATTCAGGTGCGCCGCGATGCTGTGAGTATTCTAATGCCTCTTGAATAGTCGCAAGGTTCCGGCTCCGTTCGCGAGGTATAATGACATCGCCAACTTTCACGATATAAGATGGGATATTAACCCGCTTGCCGTTGACAGTGAAGTGGTTGTGCTTCACGAGTTGACGCGCCTGATTTCGGGAGGTTGCGAACCCGAGTCGGTAAACGACGTTGTCTAACCTGCGTTCAAGGAAGCTAATTAAATTCTCGCCAGCGATACCTGTTTGGCGCGCTGCTTTGAAGTAATAGTTCCGGAATTGTTTCTCAAAAACACCGTAAGTGCGTTTGACTTTCTGTTTTGCGCGCAACTGTCGTCGGAAATTGTCCCCGCGACTTCTGCGTGGCGGTGTCTGACCGTGTTCGCCAGGCGGGTAACTGCGGCGTTCAAAAGAACATTTAGGTCCGTTGCATCGACGCCCTTTCAGAAAGAGTTTTTCACCTTCCCGTCGGCATAATTTACAGACTGAATCTAAGTATCTACTCATTCCCTCTCCTTGTATGTGAATTTGACCCGCAACTCGTGCGTTTAAGTCTTGTATCGGAGTCGAGTTGCGGCTCAACTTAAACCCGTCGTCTCTTAGGGGGACGACATCCATTGTGTGGGATAGGAGTCACGTCCTTCATTAAGGTAATGTCGAGTCCGGCTGCAGCGAGTGCTCGTATAGAAGACTCTCTCCCGGATCCGGGTCCTTTGACTCTAACCTCCACGCGTTTCATGCCGTGATCCATTGCTCTGCGGGCGCATGCTTCCGCTGTCTGTTGTGCGGCAAAAGGCGTTGACTTTCGTGAACCTGTGAAAGTCATCCCTGCGTTCGCCCAAGCAACAGTGTTCCCGTTTAAGTCTGTGATTGTAATGATTGTGTTGTTGAAGGTAGCTTGTATATGTGCGATACCTTCGGGAACGTTCTTGCGTTCTCGTCTTCTTCCACGCAAAACGGTTCTCCTTTCTTATGAGTCTTCGGCAGTCGGCTATCGGTTTTAACCATCAACTCGTGCTTTAACATTCTATTTTAGGCACGAGTTGATGATCAAAACCATTTCTCATTAGCCGCTCTTGCGTGCTGCCTCTTTGGCTTTTCTACCGACAGAGATGGTTCGTGCCTTCCCTTTACGGGTGCGTGCGTTAGTATTCGTGCGCTGCCCGCGGACGGGTAACTGCCGACGATGTCGCAGACCACGATAACTGTTGATGTCCATCAGCCGTTTAATATTCTGATCGACTTCACGGCGCAAATCACCTTCAATTTTATACTCTTGAACTTTGTCTCGGAGTTGACCGATCTCGTTTTCGGCGAGGCTGTCAACTTTTTTCTCGGGATCGAGATCCAGATCGGTGACAATTTGCGCTGCGGTGTAACGCCCAACGCCATAAATTGCCGTCAAGGCAATATCCACCCGTTTGTTTCGGGGTAAATCAACCCCTGCGATCCTTGCCATGGGTTTCCTCCTTTTTTTTTACTATAGGATCCTGGACATCGTTCCACAATGGCTTCTGGTGAACTCAGAAACCTTTGAGCACCTGAAGTGGGTTGGAATTCACCGAGAACCCCTGCGAAACGTAGTGGAGCAGTTTAACCATCAACTCGACTCCATTATAGATGTTAAAGCACGAGTTGATGGTTAACAGATTCCTATAGTTTAAAAAGTGGATTAGCCTTGGCGTTGTTTGTGCTTCGGGTTTGAAGAACAAATGACGCGGACTATCCCTTTTCGTTTAATAATTTTACACTGGTTACACATCTTTTTAACAGAAGGTCTGACTTTCATAGTATCCTCTTTCAGGTGAAAGCGTTTAACGCCGTCTGCCTCTGAGTTTTCGATCTTTTAAGAATCCTTCGTAATGGCGGACCGTTAGATAGGATTCGATTTGTGACACTGTATCTAACACGACACCTACAACGATCAAAATAGAAGCACCTTCCACCATGTTTCCAACTTGAAGCTGGCTTGTGATAATGATCGGAATCACAGCAATAGCAGCGAGAAAAACTGCGCCTGGGAGTGTGATGCGTGTAAGCGTAGTGTTGATGTAATCCGCGGTCTGTTTACCTGCTCGTATACCGGGAATAAAACCGCCGTATTTCTGTAAGTCCTCTGCCATTTGTATTGGATTGATTTGCACAGCTGTGTAGAAATAGGTGAAACCAATAATTAATAACGCGTAAACGGTGAGGTACAACGGTGTCCCCGGAGCAATGAGTGTTTCTACACCAGTTACCCATCCCCAGTCCCGTGGTAGAAAACCGAGGACAGTCGGTGGGAACTGGATCAGTGTCACAGCGAAGATGATTGGAATCATGCCGGCTGCGTTAACGCGGAGCGGCAGATGTGTTGATTGCCCGCCAATCACTCTTCGTCCGCGAATCTGCCTGCCGTATTGCACCGGAATCCTCCGAACAGAAAGTGTGATAAACACAGTCCCCATAACGGCTACAACGACAAGCGCGACTAAAAGTGCGAGTTGTAGGATTCCGAACTCCGGTCTTGTCACGAGGTTGTTGAAAACGGTTGTGACACCGCCAGGCAATCCAGCAATAATGCCGACTGTAATAATTAATGAAATACCTTGTCCAATACCGCGCTCTGTGATCTGTTCACCCAACCACATAACAAAGGAGGTTCCGGCAGTGAGTGTTATCACTACAAGGAAATGCCACCAGAGGTCAGGGTTTCTCACGATTTCGTCTGCTTGTCCGGTTATGTTTTCCGGGTTCCGCAGGACGATGCTAATCGTTATACCCTGAATGATACTGAGTACAACCGTTCCGTATCGGGTATACTGTGTAATTTTCTTCCGACCGTCAGGTTCTTTGGAGAGTTTCTCCAATGAAGGCACAATGACGGCGAGGAGCTGCATAATGATTGAGGCACTGATATACGGTTGTATGCCGAGTGCGAAAATAGTCATCTGACTAAATGCGCCACCAGAAAACAGGTCAATGAATCCAATGACATTCCCACCACGCTCCATGAGTTGCTGAAAAAAAGCTTCGAGTGCTTGGTCGTCAATACCCGGAAGTGTGATGTGGGCACCGAGGCGGTAAACAATCAAGAGCAACGCTGTAAAAATGATGCGTTTCCGCAATTCGGGTATTTTAAAAGCGTTTTGAACTGCCTTAATCACTTATTTTTTTCCTCCTCGCCTGCGGATGCTTAAGCAGGGTCGTTAGTGTTCGCATGCATCCCGAGTACCTCGGTTGTGCCGCCTTTGGATTCAATTTTCTGGATTGCAGATTTTGAGAAGCGATGTGCTTGGACTTTCAACTGTTTTTCGAGTTCACCGTCGCCGAGTATCTTTATCAGGGCGTTTTTCCGCTTGATTATTCCGGCTTCGCGAAGGGCTTCAGGGCTGACAACCGCGGCATCTTCAAAAATGTTGAGGGTTTCTACGTTGATGATGTCGTACTCAAGTCGTTTGTGTCCGGTTCGCCGCGGTCCTCGCTTGGGGAGCCGTCGAACCAGCGGCATCTGTCCACCTTCAAACCATGCGGGGATTGAAGCACCAGATCGGGATTTTTGACCCTTGTGGCCACGTCCACAAGTGCCGCCCCAACCTGAAGCGTCGCCTCTGCCTACCCGCTTTCTTGAGCGATTTGCGCCCGGTGCGGGTTTAAGTTCGTTCAGTTTCATCAGGATTTACTCCATTCCTTTTTTAAATAATTGAATCTTGGGCACCGTTCCTCTACAGATATTTCACCCCTACGGGGTTCAGACTCCGTTGAAATTCACCAGACACCCTCGTGAAACGAAATTATGCCTTAAATGGCATAATTTGTCTTTGCTTTACATTTGGAACGATGCCCAGGTGCTTAATAATTAAAAAATTTGAAAAGTTGTATTAGCGTCTCTTGAGCAGTTCTTCGACAGGTATGTCTCGTAACCGAGCGACTTCATTAATATCTTTGAGGTTCTTCAATCCAAGCATGGTAGCTTCAGCGATATTTTTCACATTTCGAGAGGAAAGGCATTTTGTTAGGGCATCTCGAACGCCTGCGAATTCAAGGATAGCACGCGTCGCATGTCCTGCGATAATACCTGTCCCGGGGCTTGCCGGTTTTAGCAAGACTTTGGCAGATTTGAATTCGCTGATGATTTCATGTGGGAGCGTACCGTTGGTGATTGGAACCCGAATAAGATTTTTTCGAGCATCTGCGAAACTTTTTCGGAGCGCGCCAGCGACTTCGCTTGCGCTACCAAATCCGATACCAACAATACCATCACGATTTCCAACAACGGTGAGTGAGTTAAAACTGGGGGTTCGTCGCCCCTTACCAACTCGCATCACGCGATTGATGGTAATCATGCGTTCCTCAAATTCATATTCATCAGGGTTGATTTTATCTTTCAGCATGTTTTAGGCTATGGCCTCCTGGGCCTCGCTCCACTTCGTTTCGCGAGGGTTTCTGGTGAAATTCCTGTTCATCTTTAAAAAGGACTACAGGATACACTGAAAACCTGCCCGAAATGTAATGGAGGGCAGAGCAGAAACTTAATAGTTAAAAAGATTAGAACTTTAATCCTTCCACCCTCGCAGTTTCAGCAAGGGCTTTTATGCGCCCGTGGTAGAGATGCCCGCCCCGGTCAAAGACAACTACCTCAATTTCCTGCTGCTTGGCTTTTTGCGCGATAAGCGCGCCAACGCTCTCCGCTGCCTTAACGTTTCCACCGTTTGAGAGGTTCTCTCTCAGTTCGGGAGATAAAGTAGAGGCTTCGGCAACCGTTACGCCAAGTTCATCATTAATGAGCTGCGCATAGATATGTTTTGTGCTTCGAAAAACAGAGAGTCTTGGTCTGTCCCCGGTGCCGCTAATTTTTTGGCGGACTCGCTTGCGGCGCCGTAAATGGCTCATCCGTTTCTTTTTTGTAATTACCAAGGGATCTCCTTATCACTTTTCTAACTATGGGAATCTGTTAACCATCGAAGAAACACCCAAGCAAAAACACTCGTGCTTTAACATTTATAACGGAGTCGAGTTGATGGTTAAACTGCTCCAAATGTAAAGCATTCTCACTGCGAAGCAAAATTGTGCTATTTAAGGAAACCTAATTTCATTCCGCAGTGGGTTTCGGTAAAGTTGAACGCCCTCTCAATGTTGAAAGGGGATCGTTGTGAAACGAAGTGGAACAACGCCCAGAAGCCAATACATTAAAAAACTATTTGCCAGCGCGCAAAGTCTAACAACGTTAACCAGCAGCAGCAGCAGCTTTCCCTTCTTTATCTCGGACGCGCTCGCCATCGTAACGGATACCTTTACAAGGTTTATAAATCTCCGGTTTCTTAATTTGACGAATAGAAGCTGCCACTTGTCCGACCAGTTGTTTGTCGATGCCACTGACGATGACAAGTGTCTGTGTCTGCCCATCTACTGTTTCAGTGGGTTCAATGCTCAGTGTTATGCCGTCAGGTGTAGCGTAGGTGACGGAATGCGAATAGCCAACATCGAGAACCAAATTGTTCTCACGATTGACCTCAGCACGATAACCCATCCCGACGACTCGTAGTTTTTTCTCAAAGCCTTCTGAAACACCGGTAACCATATTGGCGATGAGGCTGCGCGCCAGTCCGTGCAGGGCTTTGTACTGTTTTAGTTCACTCGTTCTTTGGACGATTAGGACGTTTTCCTCAAGCGTCACATTGATTCCTTCTGGGAGTTTCCAATTGAGACTCCCTTTGGGTCCATCTACCTGCACGTCGCTGTTGTTTAAAGCGACTTGCACCTTGTCGGGCACTGGAATCGGTTTTAGTCCAATACGTGACATTCTGTTTCTCCCTACTCGTTGAGCGTCATCAGCAAGATGTTACCAGACGTAGCAGAGAACTTCACCGCCGATTTTTTCCTGACGGCATTGTGGGGTCGTTTTGAGTCCACTGGATGTTGACAAAATAGCGACTCCGAGTCCTCCGTAAACCCGTGGCAATTTATCGGATTTGGCGTAAACCCTCCTGCCGGGTTTGCTGATACGTCTTAGGTTTGTGATGACCTTCTCTTTTTTCGTATTTCCGTATTTCAAATAGATTCTTAAAATCCCCTGTTTCCCATCTTCGATTAAACGATAATTTCTGACGAAACCTTCTTCTGCCAGGACGCGTGCGATCTCAGCTTTGACTTTTGAAGAGGGGATTTCGACGCGTTCATGTCCTGCCATGTTGGCATTGCGGATACGTGTTAGCATATCAGCAATCGGATCGGTCATCGACATGAAAGATTCTCCTTATATTTTTCTCGTTTTTGAATAGCTGTTATGCCTGTCATGTTTGTGTAGAGAGGGACAACTCATCTAGTCCTCTACCAACTTGCCTTTCGGACACCGGGGATTTTACCGGCGCGGGCAAAGAGACGGAAACAGATACGACACAACTCAAACTTACGAAGATACCCACGCGACCTCCCACAAGTTTTACAACGACTGTATTCTCGGGTTTGGAACCGCGGGGTTCTTTTCTGTTTGGCAATCCATGATTTACTTGCCAACCTGGATACTCCTTTTCTTGTTTACCCGTAACACCTACGGGTGTTGGAGGTTAGCTGCTGGTAAAGGGTGCCTGTAAGATCTTTTTACTGCAGTTTAGCGAAAGACCTCATCTATCTCCGGAAGGGCATCCCTAAGAGTTTTAGCAACTCGTGGCCTTCTTCGTCAGTTGGGGCGCTGGTAACAATGGTTACATTCAGTCCGCGAATATCGTTAACCTTGTCGTAATCAATTTCGGGAAAGATTAACTGTTCCGTGAGACCAAGGGAATAGTTGCCGCGACCGTCAAAAGCGTCGGGTGATATACCGCGGAAGTCCCGAATTTGGGGCAGGACGACGTTGATTAAGCGATTGAGAAATTCATGCATCCTTTCCTGCCGCAGTGTAACCTTACATCCGATCGCCATGCCGGGCGTACGTCCCAACTTTGATGGACCTCTGATTTTGAATGCGGAGATGGACTTTTTCGCACGGGTGATCACGGCGCGTTGGCCCGCAATAAGTGTCAGTTCTTCTACGGCATCTTCCAATGCGCTTGGATTCTGAACTGCTATACCAACACCGATATTCAGTGTAATCTTGTCCACTTTCGGAATCTGCATCACATTTTGATAATTAAAATGCTGTTGCAATGCGGGCACGACTTCCGTTTGGTAAAATTCTTTGAATGGGCTCATAAGCCTTGTATCCTATAGAGATTGCATATTCCGTGAAAGATGCTTTGCAATGTGCTTCTTCAGCAGTATCTGGGGCACTCTGTTCCGGTTAGCCATCAATCTTTTTGAGGTTAGAAACGTGGATGGTGCCTTCACGTTCAACGATACCGCCTTGTCCTGCTTGGTTTGGCCGGAGGTGACAGACGACTATATGAACACCTTCAACGATTGCTCGCTGTTTCTTTGGGAACACCTCTAAAACGACTCCTTGTTTCCCCCGATCTTGCCCACTGAGGACTACGACTGTATCGTTCCTTTTGATATGTAGTTTTCGCTGTGCCACAATTGTCCTCCTAAATAACCTCGGGTGCGAGCGAGACAATTCGGGTGAACGCCTTTTCTCTAAGTTCACGTGCAACGGGTCCAAAGATTCGAGTGCCGCGCGGTTGATTCTGCGGATCAATGAGAACTGCAGCGTTTTGGTCGAATTTAATATAGGAACCGTCTGGGCGTCGATATTCTTTAGTAGTGCGGACGACAACTGCCCGAACGACTTCACCGGCTTTTACCTGCGTGTTGGGTGCCGCTTCCTTGATACTTGCTACAATCACGTCGCCTACGCGTGCGTAGCGCCGACGGGTTCCTCCAAGCACACTAATGCACATTAACTTCCTTGCGCCAGTATTATCAGCACAGGTTAATCGAGTATATGATTGAACCATTTTTGTATCCTCCTCTACCGTCTTCAAAACGGCTTGTTTTGGAAACGTCAGAGTGGAGATGAAACCCTTTCTTCTCAAGTGCCGCACGAGCCACGTTGCTGCGTCTCTCACCCTATACAGGGGTTAAAACCACGCGCGCTGTTGGTGACACTTTTTAATCGTTTGCGGTCTGTACTGCGTTTACTATCGCTTGGACCCGCCACCGTTTATGACGACTCAGCGGGCGGGTTTCGACAACCTGCACCACGTCACCGACGTTACAACTGTTCTGTTCATCGTGAGCCAGAATCTTTTTCGTTTTCCGGACTACCTTTTTGTAAAGGGGATGTTGAAAGCGTCGAACAAGCGACACTGTGACAGTTTTATCCATACTGTTACTGGTAACAAAACCTGTCCGGAATTTGTGATGTCTTCGTCTTTCCTCGCTCAACTTTATCCTCCAAACCAGTCAAAACTTATTAAAGTACGTTTTTTGAGCACACACTACAAATTTGGTGAGACGGAATCGGGCTGTGGCACGCAACCTTGCCTTGTGAGTTCCATTTACTCTGAACGGAGTCGTAGGACAGTTTTCACGCGTGCGATGTCCTTCCGAATCTTACCGATATTTGTTGTATCCTCTTGTTGTCCTAAAACACTTCGGAATTTCTGGTTAAACAGATTCTCTTTGAGAACTTTCAGTTCACCTTCCAATTCTTCAGCCGTTTTTCCTCGTAGTTCATCCGCTTTCATTTTTCCGAACCTCCATGCGTGTTGTCAAAACCGAGAGGCTGCGTCAGCAGGCTCGTAATTTTTCCAACATCGGAGCCGCAGACGAAATTACTCATTCCGTGCAACGAACTTAGTTTTGATTGGCAATTTGTGGGCGGCTCGTTTCATCGCCCCTTTTGCATCTTCAAGCGAAACGCCGCTTAATTCATAGAGAATTCTGCCGGGTTTAACAACGGCGACCCAATGTTCAGGGGGACCCTTCTTGCCCTTACCCATGCGCGTTTCAGCAGGCTGTTTACTGAGTGGCTTGTGTGGAAAAATTTTGATCCAAATTTTTCCACCACGGCGTACATATCGCGTGATAGCGACACGTGCCGATTCAATCTGATTGCTGGTAATCCAGCCAGCTTCCATTGCTTGCAAGCCGTATTCGCCGAAGTTAATCTGCGAACCTCGAAGTGGCTTTCCACGGCGTTTTCCACGATGCACGTAGCGGCGCATCACGCGTTTCGGCATTAACACCTTAAATGCCTCCTTAAGAATCTATATGTGCGGTTATGAACCCCTGTCACTTCGACGCTGTCGGCGCCGGCCTCTTCCTCTACCCTGTTCCCCGGATTGCCGGGAGCCAGAACGTCTGTCTCCGCTACCCTGTTCCCCGGATTGCCGGGAGCCAGAACGTCTGTCTCCGCGTCTGCGTTCAGGACGTTGTGAACCCGTGTCCTCACGTCGTCCGGATTGACGACGGACGGATGGTGCACCCTTCAAATTATCCGGGACACCGATAATTTCGCCTTTGAAGATCCATGTCTTGACCCCGATTTTACCGTATTGGGTATTTGCTTCGGTAAATCCGTAGTCAACGTTCGCTCTGAGGGTGTGAAGAGGGACTCGTCCCTCAATACTGGATTCAGCGCGGGCGATTTCCTTGCCGTCCAGTCTACCACTCACCATGATTTTGACACCCAATGCCCCTGCTTGTATTGAACCAGAGATTTTCCGCCGCATTGCTTGTTTAAAGCCTGCGCGACGCTCTATTTGTGTTGCGACATCTTCTGCTACGAGTTGGGCATCCAGTTCTGGTTCTCTAATCTCCGAAACATTAATCCGTACAGGGCAGCCGACCTCTTTTTCGAGCATCGCTTGTAGTTTCTCAGCTTCTGAACCGCGACGACCGATCACAATACCTGGACGTGCTGTATGGATGTTAATACTGCAACGGTCTGCTACGCGTTCGACTTCAACACGCGAAATACCAGCACGCGCAAGTTGCTCTTTGACGAATTTCTGAATTTTAAAATCTTCATGGAGCCATTTGGCATAATCCCGCTCGCTGTACCACTTTGAATCCCACGTCTCAATGATTCCTAAGCGTAATCCCCGCGGGTGAGTTTTTTGTCCCACGCAAACCTCCTATCGAACTTTTCCCCGTTCGCGACGTGGAGTGCAAGCAGTGCTGTTGGTGTTTTGTAAGTGCGCGGTGTCACTCACCATTATCACTACTCTCCTCATCAACGACGACGGTGATATGGCTGCTCCGTTTTAGGATTCTGTTCGCCATACCTCGTGCCCGGGGACGTATCCATTTCCGCGTAATCCCTTCATCAATCCGAATCTCTTTAACATATAAGCCTGTCATATCGATGTTCGGATCTTGATATTGCGCGTTCGCAGCTGCTGACTGAATTAGTTTGTAAATTATAGGGGACGCGGCTTTATGCGTAAAGCGCAGCTGACTTAACGCATCCTCAACGTACTGATTACGGACGAGATCGGCTACTAAACGTGCTTTCCGCGGCGCAACCGACGCGTTCCTAATCTTAGATCTGGCTTCCATCAGTGTCTCCTAATAAAAGCAATTTTCTGGTTTCGTTGTGATTCGCGACCGGGCATCCAAACGCATCGTTTCATAAAAAGATGGAGTTGCGGCGAGCCTCGGTATACGATGAAAGCTATCACAAAGTTATCTTCTGCTTGCACCAGCTGAGTGTGAACGAAAGGTGCGAGTTGGCGAAAATTCTCCGAGTTTGTGTCCTACCATGTTCTCGGTTATATACACTGGAAAGAATTTTTTCCCGTTGTATATCGCCAAGGTGTGTCCTACCAACTCAGGGGTAATCATTGAACGGCGGGACCAGGTCCGCACCACCCGTTTACTGCCAGAACGTTCCATAGCGGCTATTTTCTTAGCAAGTTTCGGGTCTATGTAAGGTCCCTTTTTGAGAGAACGCGCCATTGTGTTTCTCCTTTTTCTAATGTTCCTTGCGGATAAGTGACCGTAGTTAAATCTGTGAAGGTTTTTATGATGAAACGTATCCGCAAGGTAATTAAAAAAACTATTTCCGTTTTCCAACAATGTATCGGTTTGATTTCTTCTTCGGATTTCGGGTCTTATACCCTTTGGTTGGAACACCCCAAGGTGTGACTGGATGCCTACCACCGGAACTCTTTCCTTCACCACCACCATGCGGATGATCGATCGGATTCATAGCCACGCCTCTAACTTTCGGGCGTTTTCCGAGCCATCTCGAACGTCCGGCTTTACCGATAACAATCTGGCTGACGTTACCGATTTGTCCGAGTGTTGCCATTGCTTTGACGAGGACGAGGCGAATCTCGCCTGAGGGGAGTCGGATACGCGCGTACTTCCCTTCTCTGTCAACCAACTGCGCCGCACCGCCAGCACTCCGTACGAGTTGCCCGCCTTTACCGGGACGCATCTCTATATTGTGGATTGACGATCCGAGCGGAATTTTCTCAAGGGGTAAGGCGTTCCCGGCACGGATTTCTGCATCTTCGCCTGACTGTAGTATATCGCCAACCTGAACACCGACGGGTGCGAGAATGTAGCGTTTTTCACCGTCAACATAATGTAATAGGGCGATATGCGCGGACCGGTTCGGATCATATTCAATTGCGGCAACTTTGGCAGGGATGCCAAACTTGTCTCTTTTGAAGTCGATGACCCGGTATCTGCGCTTATGTCCCCCACCGCGGCGTCTCACAGTCAAGCGACCACTGGCGTTCCGACCGGCTTTCTGTTTCGCGCCTTTGACAAGAGATTTTTCCGGTTTGCTCCGCGTAATCTCTTCAAAGGTATACCCAGTCATGAACCGGCGACTTGGGGTTATGGGTGAATAAGTTTTAGGCACTCTGATTTCCTTTTTTTAGCAATCAGCCATCAGTAGTCAGATTGCTGACTATTGATGGTTTCCGACACCTGATAGCCGACACCTGACGGCTATTCCTATATAGTTTCAAACGCTTGGATGGTCGCGCCTTCTCTCAAGGTAATGATCGCTTTCTTCCAATGTGGTTTTCTGCCCCGTTGATAACGCAACATTTTCCCTTTGGGCTTACCTCGAACGCGCATCGTGTGAATTTTAAGAATATCGCCTTGAAGGTCAAACAATTCTTCCGCAGCTTGACGAATCTGTGGTTTCGTTGCCTTGCGATCGACAACGAACGCGTACTTGTTAGATTCACGGAGTATTGTGCTCTTCTCCGTTATCAGCGGTTGTAATATGACCTGATATATATCTTTCATCAGTTTTATCCTTCTGTATCTGAACTGATGTTTTAACCATCTACTCGTCTTCAATAGCCTTTGGTACAGCACGAGTAGATGGTAAAAATTTGGATTCCAACTTCTCAGCGGCGTTCTCGGTGATTATCAGCGTGTCATGCCACATGACCTGATAAACGTTGAGGGTATCCCATGTGCAGTTGTTAACTTGTGGAATATTCCGGACAGAGAGATTAATATTCGTGCTGTGTTCATCGAGAACAAGCAGGACTTTCCCTGCCGCATTCACCGCCTTTAACATGTTAACTATGTCTTTGGTGCGGGGTTTTTCAAGCGTGAAATCTTCAATGAGAGTACACTGCTGGTTCTGAAACCTGTCTGCAAGTGCGCTGTGAAGTCCAAGTTGGCGAACCCGTTTCGGGGTAGCCTGCCGGTAACTCCGCGGTTTCGGACCGAAGGCTACACCCCCGTGTACTCGAATTGGGGACTTGGCGTGTCCGACCCGAGCTCTACCGGTTCCTTTTTGGCGGTACAGTTTTCTCCCGCTCCCTTTTACTTCACTCCGGGTTTTAGTTGATGCGGTCCCTTGCCTCTGATTCGCGAGGTAAGCAACGACACACTGGTGAATGACAGGACCATTCACTTCAGCCTCGGTGAATGCATCGGCTAATTCCTTTTCTCGGAGAACAGCCCCGGATATGTTGTGTACGTCTAAAGTTGACATATTTTCCTCTTTTAACCAGCAACTCGCACCAATTAGATTTTTGTAAAGCACGAGTTGCTGGTTAAAATCTATTTGGTAAAGATTGCCTACCTATGCACTCAGTGCTTTAGATGCCTTTCTAATCAGCAGCAAACCCTTGGGTGGTCCGGGAACAGCACCTTTAACCACCAATAAGTTGCGCTCAGGATCGGCTTGGATCACGGGTAAGTTTTGAATGGTATGCCGTTTGGCACCATAACGTCCCGGCATCCGTTTTCCTTTAAAGACCCGGGAGGGTGTCGCGCTTGCACCAATGGAGCCAGGACGACGCAAATCTTGCTCGCCGCCGTGGGTTTTCTTACCACCGGCGAATTTCCAACGTCTCACCACACCGGAGAAACCACGTCCTTTCGAGGTGCCTGTCACATCAACGAGTTCACCCTCTGAAAAGACGCTTGCATCGACAATACTTCCTACAGACACATCATCGAGGCTCTGTACTCGAAATTCCCGAAGCACAAATGCCGGGTCAACGCCAGCTTTGGCGAAATGCCCTCGTTTAGGATTATTCATACGGTTTTCTTTCTGCTCGCCGAAACCCAATTGAACTGCCTGATATCCATCTTTTTCTTGCGTTTTGAGTTGGACAATAGGGCAGGGACCTGCTTGGATGACGGTAACAGGCACCGCTTTACCTGAATCCTCAAAGACTTGTGTCATGCCGACTTTGCGGCCGATAATTCCGTTAACCATTTTCTTTCGCCTTTTTTAGATGATTGAATCTGTGCATCGTTCCTCTATAAACATGCCACCCCTACGGGGTTGAGTTTCCGAAAGGGCTGTTCGGTAAATTGAGAAACCTTTGGGTACCTGGAACAGGTTGAAAATTCACCGAAAACATAGGTCCCCACCCAGGGTTCCCATCCGTTACTGGAAAGGGATACTGGGGACGCGTGCGAAACATAGTGGAGCAGTTTAACTATCAACTCGACTCCATTATAGATGTTAAAGCACGAGTGTTTTTGCTTGGGTGTTTCTTCGATGGTTAACAGATTCCCATAGTTAGAGAAGCGTGATTTTGACATCGACACCTGCGGGCAGGTCCAAACGCATCAAGGCATCAACAGTTTTAGGTGTCGTCTCTAAGATATCCAGCAGACGTTTATGAATCCGCATCTCAAATTGTTCACGCGACTTCTTGTCTTTAAACGTAGAACGTTGAACGGTGTAGATATGCTTTTTCGTCGGCAATGGAATCGGGCCGGAGACAGCTGCCCCTGTGCGTTTCGCAGTATCTGCTATCTGCTTTGACGACAGGTCTAACAACCGATAGTCAAATGCCTTGAGTCGGATGCGAATTTTTTGATTGTCCATCTTTTGGTATCGCCTTCATCAAACAGAGGGTTTTGTTGGTTACATCTTGATGCTGATGTAGGGAATCCTCTGCGTTGATTACTTTAAAAGGGCGGAGCATAAGCCCCGCCCAATCGTTTTATTCAATAATTTTGGAGACAACACCAGCACCGACGGTTTGTCCACCTTCCCGAATTGCGAATCGGAGTTGTTCTTCCATCGCGATCGGTTTAGCAAGTCTTACGGTGATCTGTGCATTATCGCCAGGCATAATCATTTCGATGCCTTCAGGGAGGTTCATCTCTCCGGTTACATCAGTTGTCCGGAAATAGAACTGCGGTCTGTATCCGCTAAAGAATGGATTCCAGCGTCCGCCTTCCTCTTTTGTGAGAATGTAGGCTTCGGCTTCAAATTGCGTATGTGGCGTAACGGTCCCGGGGATAGCCAAAACTTGTCCGCGTTCGACTTCATCGCGCTCGACGCCACGTAGTAGCGCACCGAGGTTGTCGCCAGCTTGGCCTTCGTTGAGGCTTTTCTTAAACATTTCAACACCAGTGACAACGGTGTCTTGTGTTTCGCGTAACCCGACGATTTCAACGGTGTTTCCGATTTCAACGGTTCCACGTTCAACCCTACCGGTAACAACGGTCCCACGTCCACTGATGGTGAAGATATCTTCGATCGGCATCAGGAAGGGTCTATCGGTATCGCGAACGGGTTCTGGAATGTATTCATCAACCGCTGCCATGAGTTCGAGAATAGACTGACATGCTTCGCCTTCCGGATCGCCTCCGGATTCCATCGCGTCAAGAGCAGACCCTATGATGACAGGAATGTCGTCACCGGGGAAGTCATAATCGCTGAGTAATTCGCGAACTTCTAATTCGACGAGTTCAAGCAGTTCTTCGTCATCAACCATGTCTGCCTTATTCAGGAAGACGACGAGAGATGGCACGTTCACCTGCCGCGCGAGTAGCACGTGCTCACGTGTCTGAGGCATAGGACCATCAGCGGCGGATACGACGAGAATCGCACCGTCCATCTGTGCCGCACCGGTAATCATATTCTTGATATAGTCGGCGTGTCCGGGGCAATCTACGTGTGCGTAATGCCGGTTCTCGGTTTCATACTCAACGTGTGCTGTGTTAATGGTAATACCACGCTCTTTTTCTTCAGGTGCCCTGTCGATCTCGTCATACTCCATGACGTAATCTGCGTTGGCGAGTTTTGAGAGCACCATAGTAATTGCTGCCGTCAACGTTGTTTTACCGTGGTCAACGTGGCCGATTGTTCCAACATTGACGTGTGGCTTATTCCTATCAAATGTTTCCTTAGCCATTTTTGTCCGAGCTCCACTAAAAGTTTATTATTGAGGGCGTTGTAGACGCGGTTTCCAGTATTTTCACTATAACTGTAAAACTGCGCATTCCCGTTTCTATAAGGTGTTCAAACGTTTTGATGTCCGAACACACCGTTTAACCAAATCCTGTGTCCGCTTATGGGAAGTGAACACTCCCACAGTTCGGACACTTTACAACTACTTATTTACAACTACTTATTTACAACTACTTATTAACGATTCGCTGATGAAATTAAGTCTTCCATCACGCTTGTCGGGACTTCGTTATAATGTGCAAACTCCATAGAGTAGTTCGCTCTGCCCTGTGTGAGGGACCTAAGGGTTTTGACGTACCCAAACATTTCTGAGAGAGGGACATCAACATGAATAACTTGAATACGAGATTTCGCTTGCGTTTCTGTCTGACGTATCTGTGCCCGCCGCGAATTCAAATCACCTATCACTTTACCGAGGTATTCGTCGGGGACGATAACCTCAACGTCCATAATTGGTTCAAGGAGTGTCGGGGTCGCACGCTTCAATGCGTCTTTAAACGCCATCGAACCAGCGATGAAGAACGCCATTTCTGATGAGTCTACGGCGTGATGCGAACCGTCTACCAGTTTTACTGATACATCAACAACTGGGTAGCCAGCCAAGACACCCGTATTCATCGCGTTCTCAATGCCTTTCCGGACTGCTGGGATGTATTCTTGCGGAATAACGCCACCTTTGGTTGCGTCAATGAACTCAAAGCCTGTCCCTTTTTCCATGGGTTCAACCTCGATCACAACGTGCCCAAATTGACCTCTACCACCAGATTGACGTATGAAACGTCCCACAGACTTAACTGCTTTGAGGATCGTTTCCCGATAGGCGACTTGTGGGTTACCAACATTCGCGGAGACGTTAAACTCACGCACGAGCCTATCGACGATGATTTCAAGATGAAGTTCACCCATACCGGACAATAATGTTTGTCCTGTTTCGCTGTCTTGATGCACTTTAAATGTCGGATCTTCTTCAGCGAGTTTCGAGAGGGCGAGGTTGAGTTTGTCAATATCAGATTGTGTGCGGGGCTCAATGGCGATAGCCATCACCGGCAGCGGGAACACCATCGTTTCTAATGTGATATGTGCCTTCGGATCGCAGAGTGTATCACCAGTTGAGAGGTCTTTTAACCCGATTACAGCGGCGATGTCGCCTGCGTGAACGGCTTGGTGTTCTTCCCGTTTGTTGGCGTGCATCTGCATGAGCCGCCCAATTCGTTCGTGTTTCCCAGTTTTACTGTTGTAGACGGTATTCCCTTTATTGAGGATGCCGGAGTACACACGCAGATAAGTAAGTTTGCCGACGTGTGGATCTGTGGTAATCTTGAACGCCAATGCACAGAAAGGTTCATTATCATTTGGGGGACGCGCTTCCTCTTCTTCGGTCTTCGGGTTAAACCCTACGACAGGTGGCATGTCGGTGGGTGCGGGTAGATAGGAGACAATCGCGTCTAAGAGGGGTTGTACGCCTTTATTTTTTAGAGCAGTTCCGCACAGGATTGGGACGACTTTGCCAACAATTACAGCATTTCGTATTCCTGCTTTAATCTCTTCAGGTGAAGCTTCGACACCGTCCAAGTATTTATCTATAAGTTCGTCATCGTAATCGGCGATAGCCTCTAACATCCGATCGCGGTATTCGGTTGCCATTTCCTCCATTTCCTTGGGGATGTCTGTCTCTTGGATGACAGTGCCATCGCTACCAGCGTCTGTTCCTACGTTCCAGATCTGCCCTTTCATGGAGATGAGGTCTACGATACCTGTGAATTGTTCTGCTGAACCGATTGGAAGTTGCACTGGGATGGCTGTGGCACCGAGGCGTTCTTCCATCATTTCAACAGTGCGGAAGAAATCGGCACCGGTTCGATCCATTTTGTTGACAAATGCGATTCGAGGTATGTCGTATTTATCTGCTTGTCTCCAAACAGTTTCAGATTGAGGTTCAACCCCGCCGACTGCGCAGAAAACCGCGACTGCACCGTCGAGGACGCGAAGTGAGCGTTCAACTTCGACGGTAAAGTCAATATGCCCCGGTGTATCAATGATATTGATTTGGTGTTTTTTCCACTGACAGGTTGTTGCGGCGGCAGTAATCGTAATGCCGCGTTCCTGTTCTTGCACCATCCAGTCCATAGTTGTGGTGCCATCGTCTACGTCCCCGATCCGATAGACTCTACCGGTATAATAGAGAATGCGTTCGCTGACAGTGGTCTTCCCGGCATCAATGTGTGCCATGATGCCGATATTTCGCATGTGGGGCAGTTCTAAGCGTTGTGGGTCGCTATTTTTTTTGTTCGCCACGGTTGGACGACTCCTTTTGTGTGTTAACGCTTCGGCTATAAACCGTGAGGCATTTTTACCATCGGTAATGTGCGAAAGCTCGGTTAGCTTCTGCCATTCGATGCTGATCCATTTTCCTGCGGATCGCGCCGCCGTCGTTCTGTGACGCTTCAAGTATTTCGCCTGCGAGGCGTTCTGCCATCCGTCTTTCGCCGCGGGCGCGAGCAGATTGAATAATCCAACTAAAAGCCAACCGCTGTTTCCGTTCTGCTTTTACATCAACAGGGACTTGATACGTCTGGCTGCCTACACGTCGAGGTCTGATTTCCAACACCGGCTTGACGTTGTTGATTGCTTGACGGAACACGGCGAAGCCATCTTCGTTCGCCCGGGATTCAATAATCTGAAAACTCTCATATAGGATCGATTGCGCGGTGCTTTTCTTTCCATCCAACATGAGGCTATTGATGAATTTTGACACGAGCTTGCTGTTATATTTCGCGTCAGGGCTTACATCCCGTTTGCTGATGTTTCCACGTCTCGGCATCTACTCTTCCTCCGTTGTTTAACCCGGTTTCCGTGCGCCGTACTTTGAACGACCTTGGCGACGGTTATCGACACCTGCTGTATCCAATTTGCCGCGGACGATGTGGTAACGCACATTAGAGAGGTCTTTCACTTTCCCGCCCCGGACTAAAACGACTGAGTGTTCTTGCAAATTGTGATCGATCCCCGGAATGTAACAAGTAGCTTCGTAGCCAGAGGTGAACCTCACCCGAGCGACTTTACGCAGTGCGGAATTCGGTTTGTTCGGCGTTACTGTTTTCACTTGTAGACAGATACCGCGCCGCTGGGGACACTGCTCCAGTACCGGAGATTTTGTTTTTTTCCGGGACCTTTTGCGCGGTTTTTTGATTAACTGATTAATTGTCGGCATTTCGGACCTCCACAGTAATGTCTCTACGGGTCTGTGACAGAAATAAAAAAAGCCCCGCGCGGGGCATTGCAACTTCAACAAATTAACGTGGAATTTAGGTACGACGTTAGAATGTTTCTGGATAATTACCCCCCGCTTCTAAAAAAGATTGATTAGGGTTCCCAAGAGTAATATTATACACAATAAATTAGGCGATGTCAAGTTTTTTTCAAAAAAAAAGCAAAAAAGACTAAAAATCTGCGAATTTTCTACTGTTTTAGTAATTTTCCGCCTAAAATAACCGTTTGAACGCTCAAATTTTCGTCAACAATAACGAGATCTGCTGTTTTACCGGTTGCGATTGAACCTACCGAATCTGCAACGCCTAAATTTCGCGCCGGTGTTAAAGTCGCCATTGTTAAGGCATCTTCCAGAGAATGTCCCCAGTTGATAACGTTACGAACACCATCCATAAGTGTAATTGTTGCACCCGCAAGGCGTTCGGTAGGCTCTCCTACATCCAACCACACCGCTCCGTTACGGACATATTTCTCGGTACTATTGCTCTCAAAGGCTGTGTTGTGTCCAGAAATCGTATCTTCATTGAGGCGATAGGCATCAAGCTCGGGGATATATGTTGCCGAGGTTTGCCAGTCTTCTGCGGGGACACCGGCGAGTTCTGTGCAGTCTGTAATTAACCCAACGGCGTGAATCCCTTTTCGTTGGATGAGGTTATTTCCCCAGAAAGGGTGGACATGGTGTTCATCGACAATGAGTTCTGCGTGGATGTCTGGGTGGGAGAGGACTGCTTCAACTGCACCGAGTGTGCGGTGGTGCATCCCACTCATACCATTGTAAGTGTGGGTGGCGCGTGTCACGCCTGTGTCAATCGCATCCATCGCCTGTTGATATGTCGCGTTTGTGTGTCCCATCGCGATAACGATGTTATTATAGGCATCTGTTCTAAAGGTCGCGAGATGCTTGATAAACTGGAGATTTTCATCGTTTTCTGGCGCGATGGAGATCACCTTTAAGGTGCCATCGGAAGCCGCCCACATCGCATGGAATTCTTCAAAGTTCGGCGGTGTAATGTATTTCGCGTTCTGCGCGCCGTTTTTGGCGAGACTCCCGAATTTTCCTTCCACGTACGACCCTAAAATCCGAGAACCGTCTGCTACGGGTTCGTCAACGACGTGTGCAATAGCAGTTAAGGCACTGTTGATTTGTGCCATGCTCCCCGAGGAGATTCCTAACACCAACGAGGTGACACCGCTGCGTGCATGTGCTCGCGCGATTGTCGCAACGTCTTCAACGTGACCCGTCATGCTATCATAGCCACCGCCACCGTGCACCAATCCATCAATCAATCCCGGAATGACAAGGCATCCGGAGGCATAGATAGTTTCCCCTGATGGTTGCAGTGCCTCTGATGTTATCGTTGAAATTTTGTCGTTTTGAATGACGATACTTCCGTGGCCATAATGCGTTGGGGTATAGATGTCGCCATTCACAATCGTCAGTGTTTCCATATCTCCAAAGTGCCTTGAATTTTTTCCTATATCCGTTCTGATACCCACAAAATGCTTTGCGCGAGGAGTCTCAAAAAGGGTTCTACTTCAAAATCTTTCTGGTGCCCTAATGAAGTATAACAGATACGTCCGCCATTATGCAGACGCGTCCATGCGACAGGTTCTGAATGTTCACCGGTATGTCCCATCAACAGTAGCGAGGTATCGTCGCGGAGTGATGGGTTTTTGTAAAGGCTTCCATAACACTCAAACGCTGGAATGCCGTTCAGGATAGGATGTTCTGTCGCAATCAATTCCATGTGAGTGGGGGGACCGTCGCCGTAATGCCCTTGATAGTCGCCTCCGAGCACGGTTTTATCAAATTCCAACCAGTTTTGATAAGCGTGGCTGGCTGTCCTGACACCAACGAGAGGCTTGCCGTGTTCACAATACGCTTGAAATTCTCTGAGTGATGCTCCGTCTGTATTGAGACGGCGTGTGAAAACCAACAGCGCATCTGCATCATCTAACGCTGCTAAAGAAGGGTCGTGATCTTCTGAATTGTAGACAACTAAATTCGCTTGGATCGGATAGTGTTTTTCAACGAACGTTTTGAAGATCGTCAAAGATACCTCGGAATCGTATTCAAAAGAACCGGAAAGCATACACAAATTAAGCACGGATCTGCTCCTATTTTTTTTCTAAAAACAAAAAACTGTAAGGATAAGGATTTTTCTCATCAGGTTCACCATCAATACGCTTTACTTCTTGCCACGCGTCCATATCAAATGCGGGAAAATAGACATCGCCTTTGAATGTCGCGTGGACCTGCGTAAGATAGAGTCGGTTGGCGTGCGGTAGAAAGGCTTCGTAGATAGGTGCACCGCCACAGATCATGAGCTCTTCTGTTTCTTCACAAAGTTTGAGAATCTCTTCCACCGAATGTGCGACGATACAACCTTTCGGTGCCTCGTAAGTCCTATTTCGTGTGAGAACGATGTTGCGCCGCTTGCCCAGAGGACGTTTAAGCGTTTCAAAGGTCTTACGTCCCATAACGACGGGCTTCCCGATTGTCATATCACGGAAATGCCGTCGATCGGCTGGCATCTGCCATGGGATATCCGGTCCATTACCGATAAGCCGATTGTTATCCATCGCGGCAATCATTGAAACTACCATTTTTAGGGTTCTGCTCCTTCCTCGTGTTTTCCTGCCCTTATCCCACTCAAGACCCGTTCAGCAAAATGGATTACTGTCTCTTTTGACATACGAGGTACGAGTTTGATTTGCTTTTCCTGTTCCCATTCAATCTCAAAATCTTCCGCGTTCACAAGTTCGTTAATCCCGGTTTGGATGGTCTCCAGATCGATTTCAAACTGTTCGACGAATTCCGTGAGATCGAGAGGTTCTTCGATTTGAAAAGCGAGAACTTCTATCCAGAGCCACATTCCTAACCGTCGTGCGAAGTGCGACAGATTCTCGGTTGTATCCACTAAACGGGTAATCGATGCGAAGCAGTAGGCAGCGTGATGCGGGTAATTGATTATAATCTCTTCAAATTCCTCAAAAGCGATTTGAATGAGAAATCCCGCTTCCTCTGCCAGCGTAAGTTCGTCTGTGCCTGGGGGGTTACCGTTCTGTTCTAAATTGTCGAAATTGCCCTGATTTCGTTTTTTCTTTGTCATTCTCTTCCTAAATACTGTTCTCGTCAGACTTATGATGAGAAGTATCTGCGAGAAGTATCTGCCTTTTTGTTTTTGCTGCTTTAATTCCGCTTTCAGACAATCATAGGCGCGCGAATAGTCCCGTGATATTGGTAGTCTATCAATTGAATGTGTTGCATCTTGAAAGCGTCGATCGACTTGATCTTCGGATTCAGTTCAAGTCGTGGAAGCGGGTAAGGGCACCGTTTCAATTGGGTTTTGACGGCTTCAAAGTGTTCGCGATAGATGTGCGCGTCGCCTAAGGTGAGGACAAACTCGCTCGGCGTTAACCCTGTTACCTGAGCCACCATGTGCAGGAGGAGTGAATACGACGCGATATTGAATGGGACCCCTAAGAACATATCGCAACTCCGCAGATACGTCTGCATCGACAATTTGCCATCCGCTACAAAGAATTGGTATAACACATGGCACGGTTCGAGTGCCATCTCATCTAATTCTGCGGCATTCCATGCTGAAACAACATGTCTACGACTATGCGGATTGGTTTGGATCTGTTTGATGACATCCCCTAATTGGTCTATCGTGCCGTCTTCCGTTTTCCACCGTCGCCATTGGACCCCGTATATACGTCCAAGGGAACCCTCACGTCCCCATGCTTCAGCGTTTGCGTTCCATATCTGTGTGCCAAGTTTTTGAAACTGCTTGACATGATCGTAACCTCGCAAAAAACCTAAGAGTTCCGCTTTTACTGACCGGAACGCGAGTTTTTTGGTGGTTACGGCGGGGAACCCGTCTTCGAGATTGTATCGCATTTGCATGCCGAACAGTGCGCGAGTTACGGCGTTTCTACCTTCACGGTCAACGCCGGTGTCTAATATCTGTCGAAGTCCTTCTATATACTGTTCCATGGCTGCCTCTTTGTGGATTCCTCCTTCAGACCAAACCTCTCAAAATCGTTACTATATCCTATTCCATGTCTACCGATCTGTGCTACCGAATCCGCCTCTGGAGGCGGCAGACATCTGTTCGACCTCATTCCATTCTGCTGTGTCTACACGCACGAAAATGGCTTGTGCGATGCGACTGCCTCTTTCAACGTTAACGATGCTGTCTGTGAAGTTGTAAACCTGAATTTTCAGTTCGTCCTCTTCACCACAATAATCGTTGTCAACACTGCCGACACCTTGTGGCATCATCAAGCCGAATTTGCGCGGTGTGCTACTTCGCAAACATACCATCAGCATATAACCGGGGGGTGTTTCAACGATAACGTTCGCGGGGATGAGGACGATGGACTGTGGTGCAATCTCTGCTGATTCCCGACAAATCAGATCGAAGCCGACGGAGCCGGCGGTTTCGTATTTCGGCAACGGCAGCGTTTTGTCAATGCGTTTGATATTGATTTTCATGGGTGTTATGGCACTGCGACTCCTACTGTCTTGCATTCTACGCGATAAACGGAGGTGCTCGCCGTGATGAAAAGGCTTTTCCAGTCATCTCCACCCCATGCCAAGTTCGCCGCGCGCTCAGGAACGAGGATAATTCCGAGATGTGTTCCGTCAGGTGCGAAAACCCAAATACCGTCGGGACCTGTTAAATAAACATTTCCCTGCGTATCGACTTTCATCCCGTCCGGTTTTCCGTTATCCCCTTCCTCTTCACCGAAGATGCGGTCGTTTGTGATTGTGCCGTCGGGTTGCACATCAAAGGCGCGCACATGCATCCGCTCGGTGTCGTTAATGTAGAGGATGGACTCGTCTGGTGAAAAGCAGATACCGTTGGGTCTATCAAAGTCGTCGACGAGAAGGGTCAGTGTCTCACCGTTTGGGGAGAGGCGATAGACACCTTGAAAGTCGAGTTCCTTCTCTGATTCAACGCCGTAGGCTGCGTTTAACCCGTAAGGCGGATCGGTGAAATAGATGCTTCCATCGGATTTCACAATGACATCGTTCGGACTGTTCAAGCGTTTTCCCTGATAGTGTGATGCGATTGTGATAACTTGTCCGTCTGCTGTTGTTCTCGAGACCCGTCGGTTTGCGTGTTCACAGGCGATGAGGTGTCCGCCTTTATCGTAAGTCAAACCGTTTGACTTTCCGGAGGGTTCACGAAAAACAGTCATTCCAGCGTGGGCATCCCATTTCCGCATCGTGTTTGCAGGAATATCGCTAAAAAGCAGAAACTGCTCTGTAGCGTGCCAGAGCGGTCCCTCGGTGAATTGGCATCCTGTTGCTATTTGTTCAACAGCTGCTTCTGGGTCAACCAGATCCGTTAATCGTCCATCTCGGACATCAAGTGCCATGTTGTTCCTTTCAAATATTCTTGACAACTCTCTTAATTAATGTTAGCATAGTCTTTAACGTTCCCTCGTCGAATCCCGATGCTTTAGCTTGGGGGATGTAGACGAGCGATAACCCGTAAAAAATAATTGACATTACCTTTCCTGTGGTGGTGTTACCCTTGGAAGTTATCAAAGGCTCTATTGAGAATCCGAAAAAATGCGTAGACGTTCCAAAAAACCGTGTAAGACGTTTCAATACGAGATGTCTCACCAATCTAACTTGATACAGGTTGGTAATCTGATAGATGATTTGCATGAGGTGCATGTGCATTTACTGAAACTCCAAAGGCGATATTACCGTCGCTTTGGCGGGTACATATCGCTTTCTCGTATCCTCAAGCGTATCACCAAACTCAAGAAACGGACAAAACCCCATTGGAATCAACTGCCGAGTCAAGTTATCCAAGACGTTGCTATCCGTATGGATAGCGGCTATCAGCATTTCTTTGAGAATATCGAAGACCGTAAACGCGGTAAAACGCGACGCAAAGTCGGTCGTCCGAAAATCAAAGCGAAGCACAAGTATAACTCATTGACGTTCACACAAGCGGGTTTCAAAATAGAAGGTAACCGTATCTATATCGGGGGTCTAAAAAAATCATTTACCTTTTGGAAACACCGCGAATGCACAGGCACGATCAAGACCGTCACCGTCAAACGCGATTCTGCCGGTGATTACTCTCTGACGCTCGTCTGCGAGGATTTTGAACCCTCCGACAGGTATTGGACCTGTCCTTCTTGCAGCACGTCTCATGATAGGGATATAAATGCTGCGAACGTTATTTGGCAGGCTGGGGTACCCGTGTCTTGATACACGATAAACCTGTTCTAATACAGGATAATAGCCTGTAGGTGGAGCGACAATAAGACGTTCAAACCTTTGGTGAGAACGCAGTTGCTATGAAACCGAAGCTCCCCACGCTTTAGCGTGTGGGTGGTATCACAATGGTGGATATAAGGTTTCGTGCAGTGAGAATGTGACTTGCACGTCCATTAAAAAGAAAGAACGTGCCTGGAGCGACTCGAACGCTCGACCTTCAGCTCCGGAGGCTGACGCTCTATCCATCTGAGCTACAGGCACATGAATCTATGCTCAGGGAGGTTAAGTAAACGAAACCGCCCCGATTTAGATATATCTTTAATTTTAACAAAATCAGTGTCTTTTGTCAAGTTTTTTCAATGAAAAAAATCTAAGGAGGAAAATCAGAGTGAAACGTAAATTTCAAAAATTCTCAATCCTTGCGGTTTTGGTTGTCTTTTTATTTAGTTTGGCACCGGATATCGTAGAGAGCCGCCGCGGTGGTGGTTTTCGGGGGGGACGGAGTTTCAGTCGCAGCCGGAGTTATAGCCGCAGCTCGAGTCGGCGGAGTTCCACACCGAGGCGTACCTATAGCAGTCCTCGAACTTCAACACGAACGACCCGTAGCACGGGCAGCACTTATAGCAGAAGTAGCGCGTCAAGAAGCACCGGAACGCGTGCCAGCACCACAGCACGCCAAAGACAGACTGCGACGAGTCGTGCAAAAGCAACGACCTCAACAAATCGAAACACGACTGCGACTCGGAATGCAACGCGCGGCCAGCAACGGCAGGTGAAAGCGCAAAATCGGAAACAGGTTCGACAACTCAAAGCAGAAAACCGTAGTTTGAAACGTCAGAACAGAACAGCGAACCGTCAAACTGCACGCGCTCGCCGAGACGGACGCCAAACGATTAACGTCAATAACTTCGGTGGTTACTATCCCATGATGGGATATTCAATGTACGGTATGGGTGCATCCATGGCGTTTAACAACCTCATGTTCGGCATCTATTTCCATGATTATTACAACCATTCGATTCGCCATAGTTACTTGTGGCATTACCACCATCGAGACTACGACCGCTCGCATTGGGATGCTAAAAAACAGGCGGAGTATGAGTACTACAGAGACTATTACGAGAACCAAGGTATTGAGTCAAACCCGAATTACGTAGATCCGGACACGAACCGCGATGAGGATTATGCCGCAAGTTACGTTGAGGAGAACCCTGATGCGTTTTATGGGGAAGGTGCAGAGGCTTTCACTGTTGATGAGCTGCCAGATGAAGAGGCATTGAAGTCGGAGCTCCTTGCCGCTGCTGAGGAAACACCTACGGTAACAACACCGGCGACTACAACAAGTACGACGCGCGCGCCACCTGCCACACGAACCGTTGTTGTCCAGAAGAGGGCATCGGGGGGGACTTGGTTCCTGCTTATCTTCGGAAGTATCCTCGTTGTTGGCGTGATTGTGTTAGTGATGTATAACAAGGTTATTTTTAGGTGAAACATGGCACTATTTGGCAGAAAAGATGGCAAATCCCTGTTTGGTAGACGAAAGGACGCTGAACCCAAGAAACCGGAGCGGCACGAGTTAGTCGACATTCCGCTTGATAGCATGATTGAACTCTCCGACCTCGTCACTTATGAGGAGACGGGCGATACTTCGCACGCCTTCAAACTGGTCATACGTAAGAAATATGAAGGTGACAGTCTCCGTCGTTATATGTATCACGTCCGTGACGCGGAGGAGGAAGTCGTTATCGGGGTCGATCATGTCGCTGGAACTAAGGACGACTACGAGATTTCCCGATGGATTGTTGACGATGAGTGTGAACTCGGCGATCCGTTGCCGGATGCGATGACCCTCTATTTTCCAAATCCAGACAGTGAGGGAGAAGACATCGCTGTCGAATATAACCGACAGGATGTTGTCCCCGCAACGCTCACCCTTACCAATGCCGAAGGGGAAGAGAAGTTCGAGGTTGAACTCCACGAATACGCCAGTGATAACGACGAGTACATGTCTATTGAACTTTGTGGGGACTGGTTGACTTTCTACGTCGGTGTACTCATCACGCGATCGGATATAGAAATCTATCCGGCGATGGAAACACAACCTGAACGCAAGTAAGTTTATCCCTGATTTATCCGTAAGGCGAGGTTTTCTTTACCTCGTCTTACTTTTGTTTAACAGAAGAAAATTGTTTGCTTGGAGATGAAGTATGAGTAACAAATTTGACGAAAGACACAGCGCATTGCTGAGAACTATTGATCCCGATATAGCCGATTTCTACTCGGATTGGGTTCGCATGAGAGAGTCCGATGAGTTTGAAACCGCTGCCCATCTTTTGGCCCATTTGGCCAGGGAAATTCTACGTGGTTTGAAGAACAGAGTCCCGAAAGGTCCAGACAAAAAAATATATAACGATTTCATTGCCCGTTTCGATAGATTTTCTCATCGCCGCAAAGGAGGGCAAACGCCTAGAGCATCACAAAATGAAGGACTGTTCACGTTTAATCCTGAAACTGATAGTCAAACTACCTTAGATGTCTTCATCAACTCACCATAGAAAAACATATTTTCTCTCCCCAAAATCGTAAATTCCCTTCTGATAAATTCTTTTTTTCACCTGATGTAACGTTTTGCGTAAAAATTGTGTCTTTAATATTGTCATAACACAATTGTGTGAACTGTGTTGCATTGCACAAAGTCCGAGACTCAGTACCGAATTGGACGTTTCAGTGGATGTCAACACTGCCGAATCTGTTCGTGAGGAGGGAGCTCCGTGAAAAGAGAAGACGATGTTCAGTTGATTCATGCCGTTTTGTCAGGCGATGACGCGGCATTCAACACTTTAGTTGAAAAATACCAAAAAAGCGTTCACGCCCTTGTGTGGCGGAAAATCGGTGATTTCCACTACGCAGAAGAAATTACACAAGATACCTTCCTCCGCGCCTATCAAAACCTTTCAACGCTGAGAAATCCGAGCCAGTTTCTTGGGTGGCTGTACGTCATTGCGAATCGGCTTTGTCTGAATTGGCTACGCAAACAAAAACCTGCGATGCAATTGCAATCGTTGGAGGACACACCTGTGGAAGAAGTGGCGAAATCTGCTTATGCACGTTACGTATTGGAACGGCGCGAGACAGAAGCAACCGAACATCGTTTTGAAATCGTCAAAAAACTTTTGGAAAAATTGCCGGAGAGTGAACGTACAGTGATGACGCTCTATTATCTCGGCGAAATGACAACGAAGGAAATTAGCAAATTCTTGGGGGTGTCAGCGGAGACGATAAGGACTCGGCTGCATCGTGCCCGAAAACGGTTACGAGAAGCAGAAGAACTCTTGATCCAAGAAGTTCTCGGTGGCGTGCAGATATCGGCGAGTATAAAGCAGAACATTATGCGGGAAGTTGTTGACATGAAACCAACACCCTCTCCGAAAATGGAACCGTTGTTGCCATGGGTGGCTTTTGGTGCCGCTGTGGTTTTAGTAACCCTATTGATGCTTGGTGTTAGCAACCAATACCTTGCACATTTTCAGAGACCCTATAGTTTTGAGGCTGAATCCGCACCTACCGTTGAAATTATTGACGCACCTATCGTCCTCGAGACTGACGCAAAACCATCCGTGCGAAATCAGATTGGACAAACTACCACCATCAGTAAAAGCAACAGTGCCGGCTTACACGATTCCGAGAGGAATTTAACACCCAATGCCTCAAAAGATTCACTCAGACTTTCTGAGGCACAGTGGATGCCGGACTCCGCGCTCCGACAGGCTGTCCGAGAAACGCTTGATCTTCCAGCACACCACCTATTGACACCAGTGGATCTTCAACACTTAACAGCCCTTGATGTGCGAGACAAAGGGATTGTCGATCTTACAGGTTTAGAGCATGCGACTGATTTGCAGGCACTTGTTCTGATAGAGAACAAGATTCACGATATATCTCCTTTGTCTGGGCTAACGGGACTTGTTTTTATTGATTTGGGAGGCAACCAGATTTCAGACCTACGTCCACTCGTAACACTCACGCGTTTAGAGACTTTACACATTTGGAGGAACCAAATTGAAGATATTTCACCGCTCGCAGGGTTAGTCAATCTCAAAAATTTGTTGATAGAGAATAATGATATTAGGGATTTTTCGCCCATTGATGGGTTGACTCACTTAGAGGTGTTACACAAGCATGGCAATTTTCGGGTCTGTGATGATGATATATCGAGGATTGCAGTGGAACCTCGTATCAAAGATAGAGATTACCCTTCGATCTTTACCGCATGGGCGGGTCACTCTATTCTCAACTTACCAAACTTATCTGCTGATGAGAGACTCATATATCACGATCTATTTCGGAGTGGACCCGGGTTTCACCTACAATGGCAGCCTACATCTGAAGGGCTGCGACTCTTTGGTAGAGTAGACGATGCTGATGGGACAAGAGAGTATCTTCTTTCACAAAATCCCAACTTTATAAGACTTGTGAGTCTTGGCTACACCGATGTCGATCTTAAAGATTATCCTGAAGAGTGGCCGTATCGGATAAGAGAAGATTGGCCGTATTGGATAAGAGATGAGAACGGCGATCGAGTTCCAGCTTACGCTGGGGGTTCAACCTTCCTGATAGATTTCACACACCCTGTCGTCCAAGACATCCTCGTTCAGAAAGCTCTCGCCGTAGCGAAATGCGGTCTCTACGACGGTATCTACTTGGGAAGGTGGCAGGAAGACACGGCTACGCTTGAAGATGACAAAGGGGGCTATTATCGAGATGTTGAAGCCGAGTGGTCGGCGAGAATATCTATGGTGCGTCGTATTCGTGAGGCAGTTGATGACGATTTTCTGATTGTTGTCAATGCCGGACGGAGTAAAGCTCGGCTTTCTGCATCCTACGTTAATGGGACGTTCATGGAAATTATTCCGGACGAACGTGATACGGGGTATACTCATGACGAACTCCGAGAGATTGAAAACACATTGTTATGGTCGGAGCAGAACTTTCGTGAACCGCAAATAAATGCGCTTGAAGGTCGAGGGATTCCGATTGAGCCGCCGGATTCTCCCCGGAACCAGCAAATGATGCGTGTTATTACGACTCTGGGCTTGACACATTCTGATGGCTACGTTTGCTACGTCATCGGAATATCGGGCATAATCCATGAGCATGAATACGAGATTTCGCCCGGACATGAGATAGACCATATAGAAGGTAAATCGCATCATCACAATCACCAACACTATTGGTATCCATTCTGGGATGCCGACCTCGGTCAACCCGTCGGTGAGAAATCGCAGTTGTATCGAAATTGCGAAGGCGTGTTCATTCGGGAATTCACCAACGGTTGGGCGGTCTACAATCGCAGCGGAAAAGCACAGAAGATCCATTTACCAGAGGAAGTATCCGGTGTCGCAAGTGGTATCATCGGCGTTCAACACACCCTCTCTGATTTAGACGGCGAGATTTATCTGAAATAGAAAACTATAGTGAATTCTAAAAACAAGCAGACACTTCAATAAAAGCGAAAACCCTTCACCCCGCTAGCGAGGTTTCCTAACCTCGCCAAGCATACATCTACAGTGTCTCGTTAATTGTAAAATCTACTATAGTTTATCTCTGCCTGTGAACGGTGATGGTGTTGTGAATGTGCTGGATCTCGTTATCGTCGCTAACGCCCTCGGAGAAGACTAAAGTCATGCGAACCTTATTGAACCCATATTTTACTATTACTCACTACAACTTGCCAATCAAAGCCTTAGGGCAAGGAGGAAAAATACATGAAGAACTGGAAAATTTTTATCACATTTGCTTCCCTGTTGACCCTCATTCTGGGCAACTTTCACAGTGTTGATGCCCAACAGAACCTCGGACAGCAGGCGTATGCTATTTTTGAGCAAAGTTGCCTCAACTGCCACGGAGAACATGGGGCGTTTACTGAGGAGATCATTATTGAGCATACGGCACTCATCGAAACGGGCGCAGTTGTCCCGGGGAAACCCGCTATTGAGTCTGAACTCTATCGGCGACTCCTCGAAAACGATCCGGCAAAACGGATGCCGTTGGGTCAACCCCAACTTCCTCCCACCGCAATTCTAACCATCGGTAATTGGATTCAAGCAGGCGCGCCGGATTGGGAAGACACCTCTGAAGCAGATGGAGCCTTCATTACATCTAAGGAAATGCTCGACACCATTGAGAAGCACGTCGAGTCGCTGTCACCATTCGACCGTCCTTTCACCCGTTATTTTACGATGACGCATCTCTATAACGCCGGTGAGAGTGCAGAGGCGCTCCACGCCTATCAGCGAGCGCTCTCGAAACTCGTGAACAGTCTCTCTTGGGGGCGCGAGGTTATCAAACCGCAGCCCATCGACCCAGAGGCAACAATCTTCTATATTGATCTCCGAGACTATGAATGGGAGATCGAACCCAACCGATGGACACAGATTGAACAGGTGTATCCGTATAGTATTGAGTTCAATGCCCCAACACAGACAGCACTCCGTGAAAAAATAGCGAACCTGCGTGAAGAAGTGGAGTGCGAGGTGCCATTTATCCATGTGGATTGGTTTCTTGCGACCGCATCTTTGCCACCACTCTATCACGATATTCTGAATCTTCCAGATACCGATCGAGAATTAGAGGAACGGCTTGAGGTAAATGTTGTTGAAAATCTTCGGAACGCAGCAGGAAAGCGCGTCTGGCGTGCGGGTTTCAGCGATTCAGGTGTATCGAATCACAACCGCGTCGTGGAACGCCACACCTCTCGGTATGGCGCGTATTGGAAAAGTTACGACTTTGCGGGGAGTGTCGGCACACAGAACATCTTTACGAATCCACTCTCTTTCACACACGACGGTGGCGAGATCATATTCAACCTTCCCAACGGTTTGCAAGCGTACTATCTGGCGGATGCCGGCGGCAGACGGCTGGACGCAGCCCCGATAAAGATTGTTCGCAATCCCGCTGCGAGTGATCCAACCGTCCGTAACGGACTCTCCTGTATCGGTTGCCACACCGAGGGAATGAAAGACTTTGAAGATCAGGTGCGTGGCGTTGTTCAGAGGAACCCGAATCCACCATTTAACAAAGAACGAGTGTTGAGTCTCTATGTAGAGAAAGCGACGATGGATGAACGCCTGGCTGAGGATACGGAGCGTTACCGTCAGGCACTTGAAGCAGCGGGCGATGTATTCGGGGGTATTGAACCCGTCCAGCGATTCCACGAGGCGTTTCAAAGACCCGTTGATGCGGCGTATGCCGCTGCCGCCGTTGGGTTGGAGACCGAGGCGTTTCTCAAAAAGATTCGTGCCTCCGCGAATTTGAAAAGTTTAGGGGTGTTAGTCTTAGAAACTGGCACGATGAAAAGAGATACATGGACATCGAAGTTTAGTGAAATCGTGTTCGCGTTGGATTTCCCTGATGTGGCTATTTCCGTTGACCAGCAGACGGAACGTATCCCTGGAGCATCTGTCTACATCCCTGACCCGAATTTGCGTGCGGTCATTGAAGAAAATCTCGGAAAAACACCAAACGCCCTAATCACAGTGGAAGAGATGGCGACATTGTCGCGGATTTTTCCTGAAGAAAGGGGCATCAGCGATTTGACGGGACTTGAGTTTGCAACAAATTTGGAATGGTTAAAAATTCAGGGGAACCAAATATCTGACTTATCCCCCATAGAGGGATTAACGAAACTGGATCTTTTAGATATCAGTGCCAATGAAATAAGTGACTTATCGCCTCTGACGGGATTAAAAAATCTTAGACTTGTAAAGGTGAGTCATAACAACATATCAGATCTCTCACCTCTGGCGAGATTGCCCAACCTGGACAGGTTTGATTCTTGGGGCAACCCTTTGTCCGACCTGTCGCCACTCGTAGGGCTCGAAGTTATAGATATTTGTGGTGGAGAGCCTGATATATCAACCTTGGAGGGGACAAGAAATTTGAAAGAACTGTATTTAAACTTTTCCGGGGAATCAGATGTCTCATCTATAGCGAAATTGACGGAGTTAACGCGTTTAGGTCTTGTAGGCAATGGTATATCGGATATATCGCCCTTAGCGAAACTAACCAACCTGAAATGGTTAGAACTTTCAATAAACAAAATATCGGACGTATCTCCCCTTGCCCAATTAAAGCAGTTGACATGGTTGCACGTTGGGGAAAATATGATATCTGACTTTTCGCCTTTAGATGGATTACGCGAGGATGTAAAAATCATCTGGCACCAAAATCCGGGTTTCCCTCAGGGGGGTCCTAAAATAGAGGGTCCCTGGTTATGGGTGCTACTGCCAGGGATAAATTTTAATCCTGAAGGTCGCATAGATTACCTTGCAGAAGCGAGTGGTGGCGCGGTGACAGAATTAAAGGTTTCAACCCATGGCGCGATCGAAGGGAATCCTGTTGGCAATAACGTCTGGTATTCTGACAAGATAGCACCTATAGGGCGGAATACCGTCGCGGATGTGATAAAAACGCGTCCGATTCCGGACGGCATTATTTATGGATGTGTTGTTCTGTATGCACCCCGTCAACAAGAGGTAACGCTGTTTGTTGGGAATGACGGCGGTGGTAAAGCGTGGCTCAACGGTGCTTTGGTTCATGAGAAAGGGGGTACAACCGGGTCGGATTACCAACATTTCTTTCCTGTTACGCTCAAAGAGGGAGCAAATGTCCTGTTAGTTGCAACAGGAACGTATGGTAACGGTTTTTGGGGGTTTAACCCTGAGGCAGAGTATACCGTGTTAAATCCGCGTGTCGGATACGCTTTTTCCCAACCTATCATCGATGCCGGCGATACGTTTACGCTTGAAATTAAGGCAGAAGATATCTACAATTTAGCGGGGTGGCAATTTGATATTGCTTATGACCGTACTGTGATTGAAGCAGTTGAAGTCAACGAAGGCGATTTTCTGAAAACAGGAGGCGGAGCAACATTCTTTCAGCGAGGGACTATTGATAATCGGTTGGGTAAGATTGGAGGTCTGAGTGCAGCGCGGCTCAGCGAAGACGGGGTCAGTGGCACAGGCACGCTGTTATCAGTAACATTTACAGCGAAAGCATCTGGACAAACGCAATTGAGACTCGATAACTTTCAACTCGCTTCTATCACCGGTAAGCCCATCGTTGCAGGACCACATGAGGTCGTCATTACTGTAGAGGGGGAACATACTACCGGGGATGTGAACCGGGATGGTCAGGTGAGCATTCTGGATATGGTTCTTGTTGCTCGACACTTCGGGAAAACTGTGCCCGCCAATTCGGAAGTTGACATAAATGGTGATGGGGTTATCAATGTCCTGGATCTCATCCTTGTGTCACAACACATGGGTGAATCAAACGGCTCAGCTGCCCCTTCGATGCTCGCTGTGGACGATATACACGGGTTGGATCCTGCGGTGATACAGCGGTGGATAGAACGTGCCCAACTTGAAGATGACGGTTCTATCGCTTTCCAACAAGGCATCGCTAACCTTCAACGCCTATTAGCATCGCTTATTCCAGAGGAAACAACGTTACTTGCGAACTATCCGAACCCGTTCAATCCGGAGACGTGGATACCCTATCACTTGGCAAATCCCAGTGATGTGCGGATTACCATCTATGATACACGCGGCGGTGTCGTCCGGCGTTTGGATCTCGGACATCAACGCGAAGGCTATTACACGAGCCGAAGCCGTGCCGCCTATTGGAATGGCAGAAACGCTGCCGGTGAACGCGTTGCCAGTGGTGTCTATTTCTATCAATTCCAAGCCGATGGTTTATCGTATCTGCGAAAAATGGTCATCTTGAAATAGTATCAAATGACCATAGGATAGCTGGGATGCTGATGTTTATTAGCTTCCCAGTCATCGCTGATGAGCGAGTTGAGTTGGGTGAGTTAGCATCATCTTTGAGAAATGATGCGCTTAGGGATAAACGTGTCTAAAGTATAGCAAAACCGGTAGCGGACCGTCAACGGTATTTTCAAGGCAACTGCCCCGGTTTTGCGAAGTAAAGTTCGTCAGGAACAGGCGGTTAGGGTCTCATTGGGGTTCTCCTGGGTGCGTTGCTTCATCGTTTGAAGATGAATTGGCGAGGTTTGCATCCATAGCTTGGAGGTGGTGCTGCGGGATCAGGTCGAGATATTGAGAGATAACGCGTTTAGAAAGTCGGGTAATCTGCGAGATTTTGTCAATATCCGCGGTTGCGGTGCGAACGACTTTGACGCTCTCATAATCCCGAATGTATCGGTCGACCGCCTCCTTCTCATAAGTCGACCGCCTCCTTCTCATAAATTGGAACGAGAAATAAAAAGGAGAATCTATAATGTTTAGATTACGTGAAAAGTTGAAATATATGGCTTTGGGTGCTTTAATAGCTCTAACCGGATTTGTATTAGGGAATATGAACAAGGATACCGAAGCACAATCTGGATCTGAGACGATTGATAGACTGACCGTCAGGGATTTGGTTGTTCTTAAAGGTATAAGAGTGATGAATGACGATAATGAGCATCAAGTTATAATTACTTGGGATGAAGATGGTGGAAGGGTAACAACTTACAGTCCAATCGGTAAGGCGGGTCTTGGGGTTGGCAAACATGGAGGGTATTTACGCGTTACCGATGTAGAAGGGGAAGGTGGTGCTCAGGTCACAATGGAGGAGGACGGTGGATCCATAATGATTTTTTCCTCAAATGGAACCGGGGGTGTGGCATTAGATTTCTATGAAGGTAACGGAGTTGTTTACACGAGAGATAGTCTTGGGAATATCAGTGGACTTGATTGAACAAAGGGAGACCCAATACCCAATACGCATAACTTGTTCTGTTATGAAGTTTGAGAATTTAATTGGTTAATTTCTGAACGTGCAATAAATAACACTACTACGAGCTAACCCGTTTGTAGTAAGGGAATTTATTGCCAGTTGATTACCAATTTATTTTTTTTATCTGCATTAGCAGCAATAGGTCGAACTCACGTTGTTCTATAGGAGCGTCAAGAACTGAGCGGGACATAGATGGAATCTCTTAAGTCTTTTATTCTTTTCCTTTTTGGCGCGGTCGTTCTGGTTTACGGCATTTCTTTTATTCTTGCTGTTTTTTATGTGGTGATTGGGGTTGTCTACAGACTCTTCTCGTCACCGAAATGCCCCAACTGTGCAAAGGCGATAAGAAGAAAGGCTATTAGGTGTTCACGCTGTCGGAGTTCCCTGACGGCGGAAAAGCCTCAAGAAGAAATAAATCCCGAACTTTACGCTCGCGTCAAGGCTTTCGTAGCAGAACAGTGGCTGATGTCGGAGGAAGAACTCACTTCAGACACGCTCTTAGCAGACGACTTAGGGATAGCCGGTGACGATGGTTATGAACTTCTTGAGGCGTTTTGTGAAGAATTCGAGATCCAAAATAGGAATGAGATTGACCACACGGAATATTTCGGTACAGAGGGGTTTAACCCATTAGAAATGTATGTTTTGTTATATGATTTGGTGTTTAACAGAGAAAAACGAAAAGGTTCTGATGAAACGGCACTTACCTTGCGAGATTTAGTAAAATCGGCTGAAGCGAAAAAATGGATCCCGCCGGAGGCAACATAATGAAAGATAGAATTGGTATTGCCATTATTGCACTCATTGGCACTCTCATCAGCTGCGTCTTTGCGGCTGGATGTACGCCTCTCCCTGGGTATATCGCCATCGATTCGCGGTCGGCATTGATGAAACCGACATTCTGTATGTATAAGGATCCATATTTTCAAGAACGATTGCACATTGGACGTATTACAGTTAAGAAAGTGAGCCGTTCCTCTGAAGAGAAAAACCGATGGGAGTTAGACGCGGTACAGAACAATGGGCAAACGGTTTGGGAACTGCAATTAAAATACCGTGATGCTGATAATTTCTTTATCGGACTCTTTCAGTGGCTGTTGGCACCTCCTGTATTTTGTCTGACGTACGGGGAAGTGCCATCCGGCTATGAAGAGAAAGTAAAGGCGTTACCTCTCGAGCCCGAAGAACTTTATATTCTCTGGGTGGATACCGCGTATTATCCGAGACGAACAGCACCTCTGAGATTTATTATTCGTTTGAATGGGACAAGAGTCCCTGACCGGCTGGAATATCGCTTGGGGGTCCCCTATATGGGGGACGATATCTTCTATCAGACGCTATCTCATCTGAGTCTTGATTAAAGTACTTTCTCGGAAATGATTGGCAAACAGGAATAGAATCAGCACCTTCAATAAAATGGCATTGCGGAGGGTTCCAACCCCTACCCCGTTATCAAGTGGAGCGCAAGTCGGAGGTTCCTATGAATGTTCTGATAAAAGTATTCAGTAGAAGCGTTGTAGGCGTTCTCACGCTGGGGCTGCTCGGGTGTGGGTGTCTTTTTTCCTCTACTCCTAACACGTTGCAGAATCTGTACGTCGATCTGCACAGTGAGGCGGAAGACCTACGTTATGATGGGAAATACAGGGCGGCGGTTAAGAAGTATGAGCAAGCTTTTAAAATTCGCCCTCGCCACAGAAGGGTTATTGATGTCAGCTACCTTGCGCTGTTCAAATACCGTATCGCTTTTTGCTATGCCAAATTGGCGGAAATGGAAGCCGATGTTTCCCTCTATATCAAAGCCGAAGATGCGGTCAAAGAGAGTTACCAAACCGCGATACTCGAGTCAGATCAGGCAGATATCCTCTACCTTTGGGGATACATCCTGTTCAAGCAAGCACGATATGAGGAGGCACGTGCCAAATACGAGGAAGCAATTGAGATCTTCCTGCAGCAGCACAAGGGGCATTACCCTACGGGTGAATTGTATGCGCTTGGAAAAGTGTATTTAGCACTGGGTGATGAAGCCGCTGCACGGCAGATATGTGCGCAGCTTGAGACGCATATTGATGATATTGGAGATGGTATCATGTACGGACTTGGTAAAGCATATATGGCACTGGGTGATGAAGCCGCTGCACGATGGGTATTTGCGCAACTTGAGGTGCGAGATTATGTTAGATATGATATCATGTACCGGCTTGGGCAAGCGTATATGGAGCTGGGTGATGAAACCGCTGCACGACGGGTATTTGCGCAACTTGAGGCACAAATTGATGCTGCCCTGCAGAGCGGGTTCCCTTATATTGCGGATGAGTTGTACCGGCTTGGGCAAGCGTATATGGAATGGGGTGATGAAGTTGCCGCACTGCGCACATTTGCGCAACTGCTGGAGCACTACCCTGACTCGTCGCATAAGACTGAAGTGAAACGCTTCCTTGAAAAGCAGTAAATATAGTTAATGGAAATCGACGCAAATATCGGTGATGGCACCTTCGCCGCCACCGATATTTATTGCGCAAGAAAGATGAGGTGAAATGGAAATGGTCGATAGAAAAGCAAGGGACAAATTCGCAGAACTCCTCCGTCATTTCGTATCCGGTCGAATAACGAATGATGCGTTTGAAGATCAGGTTCCGCTCTCATCAAAAGACCTTGCCATCGACGAAATATGGTGGATTGCTGCATGGCCACTTTATGATGACTTCGAGGAACATACCCTTACCGAGAAATATAGAGTCTTAGACGATGAGCGACGAGAAATTGCGAAATGCGTTCTGTTCCTTAAAACCGATCAGGAATATCAGTGGCCACGACACAGCACACTGAAACAGTTACTGGGAGATTTGAGGTATCTGGTTAGCTTCGGGCGTGTGCCTGTATACAGTAGCAAGGAATTGTTGGATGCTGCTGCGGGTGATCTCGAAGCGTGGCCCTTCATTCGTCTAAAGGATATGGAGACGGCACGAAGACGACCGCCGTATTTAGCGGGTAAAGGGACTTTAGCAACTGGAAAAATTAGAGAGGTGCCATAAGAGTGAAGATCCATAGGTGTCAATTTAGGGGCTTCCGTAGGTTGGGTTGAACGAATCCGTGAGATCTGATGCACGAGTCTCACTTGCACGTCAAATCTAATGCAGCCGCCTATACACCCAAAAGGAGAGTGAAACCTAACTTCATAGGGCTGAGAAGAAAGGTGTTGGGTTTCACTGGGTATCTCTGGTGTGAAACAGGTATGGAGGAAAATCATTTCTTGGACGTATAAGTGCTTCGAGGATGTCCGTTCAACCCAACCTACGATGCTGCGATGCGGTTTTTTTTAAAATTGACACTTATGGTGCCATAAGAGCGAAGACCCCATCTCCGAAAAAATAAATCGATAATTTGGCGAGGTTAGGAAACTTCGCCAGTAGGGGCTACACCCACCTCGTGCGGATAGGAAATTACCGAATTAAAAATTAATCTTCATCTGAAGTTCCTCCGCCGTTATGAGAAATGCTTCCGACCTCCAGCAGTGCATCTAAGCACATCAACGCCTTATATTTACAAGATAGATTCCACTTGCCACGAGTGCAGCACCTATCAGCAGGCTGAACGTCAGTTCGTCATTTAAGATCAGGTAACTAAACACAACACCCGACAGTGGGGTTGCGAAGAAAAGCACAACGAGTTTGCTCGCACTGTATCTTTCAAGCACTGAAGTCCACGCCAGAAAACAGAAACCGGCGATAACGCCACCTTGATAGAGTAGGGCGGCACTACTTCTGAAGGTCAGTTGCATGGGTTGTCCACGCTCTAAAAGTAAACTCATGACGACATAGCAGGGGAGACTCAAGCTTAACAGCCACGCCAGGAGCCGATATGGGTGAATGGACTGAATTAGCAGCTTCGTCACGACGACGCGTAGTCCTAAAAAGCATCCGCTCACAAGCACGATGATGTCGCCGAGGACGCTCGTTTCACCTTCTCCGAGATTTGGGGCAACGATTACGAAAACACCACTGAAGGCGACAACGATCCCCAAGGTCTTTGTGATAGAAAGACGTTCGCCGGGAATCCAGAAATGCGCAAAGAGTGCGGTGAAAAAGGGATAGACGTTAATAAAAATGGTGGAGCGGGATGCTGTCGTGAGTAGGGTGCCGGTGTTCAAGGAAATAATTTGGAGGATGAAGATCGTTGTGAGCAGTAGCAATCGAGGGAGTTCACCGCTGCGCAAGCGAAGTGAGACACCGCGATAAAGTGCCCAACCTCCAATAACGACGAGCCCAATCACAAAACGGAAGAACGCCAGTGCCATTGGAGGAAAGTCTTCCAAGCCAATTTTTATGGAGGGCGAATTCCCGCCCCAAAGAAACGCGAGGAGCAAGCTAAGGGCAATAATTTTCCCGTGCGGCTCCTCGCTAATAACGGTTGGTGTTGGCGGTGTCCCGATAGTCTCTTTTCTATTCAAAGGAAACTGTTATCCTCGGTGGAGGTCATTGTTCTCTGAAAAATTTGGGATCAATCGTAGGCACCGGGGCGGTGATTGCCCATTAATCGCTGTTGACGTTCCGTTGCCTGCTCCAAGATTTCCGCATTAAACTGAAACCGGTTCAGATAGGGTGGGAATTTCTGAGTGATCATCCGATTCGCGTAGTGCACTTGTAAGAGGTACCGGGTTTGGTCGCTACGATTTGCTGTGCCTCGATGCCAGACTTCGCTTCGGAAAATCACGACATCGCCAGCGTTGCAGAGGATACTCTTTCCTGACGCGCCTTTCCATTCTGTTTCACCATCGGGTCTCTGTCCGGAAAGATGGCTGCCCGGCACGAACTTTGTTGGACCGAGGTCTTCGTAGAGGTCATCCAAGTAGTAGTGTGCGGTTGAGATGAAAATTGGCACCTTGACGCGCGGATCTTCCAGAATGTCCACTGGCAGTGGGATCGGCAGCCAATCTATGTGCAACCCTTGGTCGGGGCGCCCGGGTCCCGTTACCCATGCCGTCATCCCGATGACGTGACAATCTTCGCCGTGCACTGCCTCTGCCAATTCGATAACTGGAGACCGATCAAGGTATCGTAAGAAGACGGGGTCGCGGTTGAAGGCGTTATTAATATGTTTGTTAAGGAAACCGTTTCCATTCTCTGGCGTGCCGTGCCGATCAAAACTCTCAGAAATTGCGGTTAACCGATCCATCGCGTCACGAAGTTCCGCAAGTTGTTCGCCTTCGATAACCTTCGGTAGATAGGCATATCCGTCTTCCTCCATTGCCTTGACTTGGCCTTCGAGGTCAGGATAGGCTACAAGGGGTAAGGCTTGGCTCATTATTTTCTTCTCCTTTTATAAAAAACTTGAAATGGAATCTCCCACTTGTGTATTTTACAACTTTTCAGGCTTGATGTCAACTTTTTTCCGAACAATTCGTTAACAAAGTGCATCCAATATAATGTTAAAGGTAACAAATAGTCATCACAAAAAGGAGAAAATAGAAAATGAAAAATGCAACCGTGACAACCAAGACTCGTGAAGTCTCTAAAGACGTGGCGATCCGCGTCCTCGGAACTGTACTCGAATCCCTACCGGGGAACCTATTTCAGGTGAAATTAGAAGAGAACGACTACAAAGTTGTGGCATACCTCGCTGGTAAACTAATGCGGCACAAAATTTGGGTGCTTCCTGGCGATCAGGTTACCGTGGAACTTTCTCCTTATGACCTGACGCGTGGACGCATTGTCTGGCGGAATCCTGGCTCTTAGGTGCTGTTGTATGAGGAATTCTTTGATGCCATCTCTGGATCAGACTATGGAAGGTATTGTAATAAACGCGCGAAGTGGTGCCTACGAGGTACAAGTTGGCAAGCGAAGCTACACTTGTGCTTTGCGGCACCACCTCATTGAAGATGAAAAACGGCGGCTCGCTGAGACAAAAGAGATGCCGTACGTCGATCTCGTCGCGGTTGGCGACCGGGTACGCATTTCTACTGCTATGTCCACAGCGGAGAGTGGATACATCGAGGCATGTCTTCCCCGTGACACCCAGTTTGGCCGTATTCGCATGGACGGTTGGCGACAGGTTATTGTTGCTAACTTAGATATGCTACTCATTATCTTTGCGGCACGGCATCCGACACTCAAGTTGCGGATGCTTGATAGATTTCTCGTCACAGCGGAAGCATCTGATGTTGAGCCGGTTATCTGTATTAACAAACTTGATTTGGCGAAATTCGAGAATATACAACGTGAACTCAGTTTATATGAAGAATTAGGTTATAAAGTGGTTTATACAAGTATCGTGACGGGTGTTGGTGTTGAAGAATTGCGGGAGGTGATGCAGGATAGGATTTCTGCAATTGTAGGTTCATCGGGGGTTGGAAAATCGTCTCTGCTCAATGCGGTGCAACCGGGACTCCAATTACGCACGGGTGAGGTGGATACACGTGTCCACAAAGGGCGGCATACGACGACAGAAGTTATGCTATTGCCACTCGAATTCGGTGGGTTCGTCGCCGACACGCCCGGTATCCGAACCCTCGGCTTGCTTGAAGTTGATGAAGAACAGGGATTAGATATTCATTTTCCGGAGATGCGGTCTTATATTCCGGAGTGCAAATTCGCCGCATGTACGCACCAGCACGAACCAGCGTGTGCTGTCAAGCAAGCGGTTGAAACTGGGGATATTAGTCCGATCCGATATGAAAGTTACCTCCGGATCTCTGGATTCAGGGAAGGGAGATATGAACGAAACACAGATAAGAGAAGAACGGACCGAAACACGCGGCGACGTAAACGTTGACCCACAAAAATGGGAAGATGCCATTCAGAACTTGATGCGTATTATTGAAAGGAGTGAGCAGAAACTTGGATATTTCCAGAACCGCGTAAAGCAAGCACAATTCATGGATCGCCCGAATCAGCGTATGGTTCGAGCCGCGGGGGCTCAAGTCGGCGCGCACTCGGCACAATTGGAAGGCTTGAGAAGTCAGTTGCGTCAGTTGGAACGGCTTCACGGTGGCGGCATTCACCTCCGACAGATCGCTGAAAATGAGCTTCGCCGAATTTGGGGATGGATAAACCGACCGGGTATCAGGCATCTCTTCTACGCGACACAGGTGTCGTTTGAAACGTTTCTCGAAGATTGGCACCGTTGGATGGAAAGTGAACAGATGCACGCGCTCGCTATTGATATCCGAACGACGCGCCTTCTCATCGGATTTGTCCTCCTTCACTATAATGCAGACACTGTTACCCTCAAATTCGTCATCATTCGACCTGATTATCGCGCTCGCGGATACGGCACGGATGCACTCCTTGAAGCAGTACGTTACGCGTTTGAACAACTGCAGGCTGAGCACATCACACTACAAGTATCACCTGACAACGGACCTGCACTCATCTGTTTTGAGAATGCCGGGTTCCAATACCTCAGTTACACTGACACCACAGAACAGGCTTACACGATGGGCATTGAGCGCAGCGAGTGGAGCGGCGAGAAGTCAATAGATGAACAGGCTGAAACGCCACGGCTCAGTACCCCGCTCAAAGTGTTTTTTGATCCCGAAGAATGATTTTTCTCGCAAAGACTGGATGTCTATAGGCGTGTTGCGCTGTTCATCATGCCCTTTAGAAGAGGACAGAGAATTAATACTTCTCTGTCCTCTATTTTTTTGATTTTTTTCACAAAAACATGCAAAAGTGCATCCGAAAATGTGTTTAAGTGAATCATTGTCATTTTTTGACGATGGTATCCTAATACCGCTGTATTGCGGAAAAGGAGGTATTTGTTATGTTAGCAAACCAGAGGAGGTGTGACACTTAGTGTTGCGCCCTTGCGGGTGTGGCACTGAGTGTCGCACTCTTTGGAAAGGGACGGGGGGTTCAAACCCCTCTGTCCCCTATTTTGAAGGTATGCTGTTTTCGGGATAGAAGGGAGGCTTCGCTACGCGTCGCGGACTGAACCGGATTTTTATGGCATATTTTTCTATTTTTTGGTATATTATTTGATAACGATCATGTGCGGTTTGCAAAAGGCAGTCTTTACAAAATGTCATTGACCCGCTTGCACCGTTCCCAATTATAAACAATAAGGAGGATAAGGAGGTAACCATTATGTTGTCAATGAACCACGTCACACTTCACCTGAAAGTATTCAATTGTGGCGATGGTGCCTCTGACCTTTGTCGATAGTTTGATTAAGGCATAGGCGCGATCGCCTCGCATTCGAGGGAGTTGCTTTATCTATGCCCAAGTTTAATCCCGACTTTTGGGAGATTCCGGTGCCGCCGGAGTATTTCGATCAGCTTACTACCGAGGACTATTTTTGGTATCGAGCACCTGATGACGAATGGACAGAGATGCGTCGCGCCAAGCGACGGGTAGTTCTCAAACAGATTCGTCGGATTATCGCGAACGAACTAACCAAACGCCAAGCCGAATGTATTCAACTCTACTTCTATAAAGGTAAAACACAAGAGGAGATTGGGGACATTCTCGGTATTTCCCGCCGTGTTGTAAGTCAGCATCTTTTTGGTGTTACGCGGAACGGAAAACAGATAGGCGGTGCGGTTAACAAAATCCGAAAGGTGTGCCGAAAACTGGGGATACAGTTTCCGTAGGTGCAAGAGCCGAATCTATATATCAACCCTACACGTGCACTTCAATGCGGGAGGAACCTTAAAGGGTACCTCTCGCTTGAAAGCACTTCATCAGCGGTCGGTTTCCATCAGCAGTCAGCCATCAGCGGTCAGTTAAGAGTCGGGATTCGGAGATCCCTCCTACAAGAGGATTGAATGCCTCTGGTATAGCGGTCCTCAACTAACTTCCTTGAACCGATACCCAACCCCATGTACTGTCTCAATATGCTTACCGAATTCCCCGAGCTTACGGCGAAGGCGGCTGACATGCGTGTCCACTGTCCTATCGATGCCGTAATACTCCTGCCCCCATATCACGTCCATTAGAATATCGCGGGTAAAGACGCGTCCTGGCGAACGTGCGAATAACGTGATGAGCTTGAATTCGGTTGCTGTGAGATCGATTGAACCGTTTTCAGTCAGGACTTGATGTTTGTCCAGATCGATTGTTAACCCGTGTGTTTCGATCTGTTTGGTACTCTCTGTTTGTTTACCGGCTTGGATACGGCGTAGCACAGCGGATACCCGGAGTACAACTTCTCTTGGACTAAAGGGTTTTGTGATGTAATCGTCCGCCCCGAGTTCCAACCCTGCCACCCGGTCCCGTTCTTCGACCTTCGCGGTTACCATCACGATCGGAATGTTTTTAGTCCTTGGATCGTTCTTTAGTAAACGACAGACGATGAGTCCATCGACCTCTGGGAGCATCAGGTCTAACAAAATGAGATCCGGCGGCTTTTCGACAGCCCGATGAAGGGCATCTGCGCCGTTTCGGACATAATCTGTTTCAAAACCTGCTTCTTGTAGATTGTATCGCAGTAAATCTACAATATCACGTTCATCTTCAACAATTAGAATCTTTGCGTCCATCAAAGCCTGCCTTCTTTTTAATATCTTTAGAACTTACGCACTTCCTCTTAAAGTCCCCCTGATAAGGGGCGGGGAATGCCACAAGGCATTCATACCGTTGATTCTTTAGGAGGTTAAAAACACCAAAATACGCTCACTGTGAGGCATTTTTCACAAAATATATCCTTCTCTGTTCAATTTGCGTAAGTCCCGTTACACTTCTATTTTACCAAATTATGCGCTATTGTGTCAATTTTTAGGACTATTTTTTATGGTATTTATGGTAAAACCCACAATTACGTGGGCATTGCAGGGAGGCGATGATACAATTCTCACCAGCGGCGGTGAAGGTGTTTCCCCTCCTGCAAGAAAACTATTGGTACTTGCAACTGCAATAATTTCCAGTTTCGTGAAGCAGCATAATGGAAATCGGACAGTAGTAAAAAAATTAATGAAAATGTGCGAGAAATGTGTTATTATTTCATAAAACGGAAGGGGGTAATGACTTATTACAACGCTAATAAATATGTCTCATCTGCCATGGCGGACTTGGAGACCACATTTTTGTTTTATCTGTATTTTTGTTGCTTCTGTACTTTCTTCTCATAATGTCTTCGGTATGCGTGGGTTCACCGCAGAGAGTGCCGCTACACAAAAGCAATATGAAACCCGTTTTAAGGAGCTGGTTTCAGCGGAAAGATGCCAACATAAATTGCGTTATCTGACTGAGGAGCCTCACCTCGCTGGTACAGAGAATAGCCGCAAGATAGCGGAATACCTTCGGAGTGAATATGAAAGTTACGGTTTGCAGGTTCAGATGTACGAGTATCATGTGTATCTTCCGCATCCTCTTGAGGTGCAAGTAGAACTGCTCTCGCCTATCCAGCGTCTCGCTGTCGGCAAAGAAGCGAGTTGGGAATGGGACAAGGATTCTTATGAAACAGAGATTGTGCCCGGGTATAACGCTTATTCGCCCGATGGGGATGTAACAGCCGAACTTATCTACGTCAATAAAGGGTTACCTAAGGACTACCAAATTCTCACCGACCAAGGCATCTCGGTGGAGGGAAAGATCTGTATCGCTCGCTATGGTGGCAGTTATCGTGGTGTGAAGGCTAAAGTTGCTGGCGATAACGGGGCAGTCGGTTTGATTCTGTACTCGGATCCAGCGGACGATGGATACATGCGTGGAGATGTCTATCCTCGTGGTCCGTGGCGTTCAGCGGATGCAATACAGCGCGGAACCGTGAAGTATATCTTTCAGCACGCCAGCGACCCGTTGACACCCGGTTGGGCGGCGACTAAAGATGCCGATAGACTCTCATTTGACGAAGCTACAGATCTTCCCAAGATTCCTGTGGTGCCTCTCGCGTATAAAGATGCCAAACCGTTTCTAAAGGCACTCGCGGGACCGAATGTTCCGTCCGAGTGGCAGGGTGGCTTACCTTTTGCCTATCACATTGGACCGGGGCCTGCGAAGGTGCGGATCAAGGTGCGTTGTGAACACAGCATCCGCCCAATCTATAATGTTATTGCGACTTTAGAGGGCACGGAATATCCAGATCAGTGGGTAATCTTGGGCAACCACCACGATGCATGGGTTTATGGGGCGGCGGACCCTGGCAGCGGCACGACCTCGCTCTTAGAGGTTGCACAATGCCTGGGTGAGCTTGCCAAAGCAGGGGCACGTCCGAAGCGAACGATTGTTTTTGCCTCATGGGACGCTGAAGAATTCGGTATCCTCGGTTCAACGGAATGGGTTGAGGATTTGAAAACGACGCTCCAGCAGAAAACGATCGCATACCTCAATGTAGACATCGCGGCAACGGGTGGCCGATTCTACGTGAGTGCAACGCCATCGTTGCGGGAGTTAATGCGTGAAGTGACCCAAAATGTCGTTGATCCGGGGACACTCAAACCGGTTTACAAGAGTTGGAAAACGGCTCAAGGCAAGGAGATTCCGCAGGTCGGTAACCTCGGAAGCGGTTCGGATCATTCGCCATTTGTTGGGCATGCGGGTATTCCTGCTGTCAGCATGGGATTCGGGGGTCCTTATGGGGTCTACCACGCCATGCAGGATAACTTCTACTGGATGACCCACTTCGGTGATCCGACGTTTCAGTATCAGACGGCGATGGCACAAGTCTGGGGCACGCTTGCGCTGCAGCTCGCCAATGCCGATATTTTACCCTTCGACTATGAGACTTATGCGACAGACCTGATGACCCCTTTGAAACTGTTGCAAAATTCTGGCTCGAAAAACAAGATTGCCAAAGATATTGAAAGGTTGGACGGTCTGCTCACAGAGTGGCAGCAGTCGGCAGGAAGACTCAATCGGGAGCTTGCACGTTATCTCGCTTCTGACGATTTCTCTCAGATTTCGGAAATAAACCAACGATTGTACCAATTAGAGCGGCGTTTGACGAGTGAGACAGGCTTGCCGTTACGCCCTTGGTTTAAGCACCTTATTTATGCACCGGGGCTCAACACTGGCTATGCGGCGGTCGTTTTTCCTGGAGTTCTTGATGCGTTGGAGAATAGTGATGATGCCGCGGTACATGCGGAAATTGATCGGTTGGTTGAGGCATTCACACGAATGATTCGGGGGATTGATGAGATTCGGGGTATGTTGTAATTCGTGCTTCTACTTTTGTTTTCGCAATTAAAGGAAGTATTATGGTAAATTTTAGAAGTATATAGACCTTTAAATCAGTAGAGGTATAATAAACGCCTTTCCCCGCTGGCGAGGTTTCTAACCTCGCCTCTTTCTGTGGACATCCCTCAATGCCATTCCCCTTGATTTAGAGATATTTGAATCTCCCTGCCCGGACATCTGTCAGTGCTTCCTCTTGCGTTTATTTCTATTCGGTTTCGGGTGTAACTGCTACTGCTGAAACCGCTTTCAACATAACCGTGTCCCCTATCTGAAACGGACACTGGTAGTCGGTCTGGACGAAGTACTGCTGTCCATCCATCTCCACCCGATATGTAAAATCGTGCCCTTTAAACGCTTGTTCAACGACGCGCCCACTTTTGATGCTACTTTGAGTGTCGGGTGTCATCATCTGCAAACATTCAGGTCGGATAGAGAGAAGTGCGTTCCCACTGTCAGCCCCTTCTACTTTTACATGTCCGAACGGGGTTTCTGCGATCCCATCTTTGATGTGTGCGCGGATGAAGTTTGTTTGTCCCAGAAAATCTGCGACGTAAGCCGTTTTCGGATGGCGATACACCGCTTCGGGGGTGCCGATCTGTTCAAGGGTGCCTTCTTTCATCACGCCCAACCGCTCGGCGAAACTCAATGCTTCTTCCTGCGCGTGTGTGACGAGCACTGCGCTAATCCCTTCGGCTTTCAAGAGCGAGCGGACCTCCTCACGGGTAGACTGCCGTAATCCCGGATCGAGACTTGAAAAAGGTTCGTCTAAGAGGAGCAGTTTCGGACGCGCGATGATAGCACGCGCCAATGCGACCCGCTGCTGCTCGCCGCCAGAGAGATGGTGCGGTAAACGCGACTGTAGGTTCGTCATTCCGACCATATCCAACACCGCGAACGCTCTTTCCTGCCGTGTTTTTTTCGGCACTTTTCGGAGACCGAAAGCGACGTTTTCAAGCACATTTTTGTGTGGAAAGAGGGCGTAGTCCTGAAACACAAAGCCGATACCTCGTGATTCAGGCGGCACGTGGGTATCACTGTCGGCAAGTGTGCGTTCCGCCATGGAGATTGTACCGGTGTCTGCCTTCTCAAAACCGGCGATCAGGCGCAAGGTGGTGGTTTTTCCGCAACCGCTGGGTCCTAAAAGCGCGAAAATTTCGCCCAAGTATACGCTGAAGCTAATGTTTCTAACGATTGGCGGTTGGTTAGCTACGAACGCTTTTGTAATTGCGTTTACGGTGAGTAATTGTGTCGGCATTGGGTTTCCGTCTCATCTTGACTGTTGATTGGTTTGGTTTCTATTCGGTATATAACGTGAATTCGACGTTAAGGATTGCCCCGTAGGTTGGGTTGAACGGGAGAGGATAAAAGGCTATACATCCAAAATGCGGCGTTTTCATCTGTGATCTTTCCTCTAAAGGAGCGAGAGTGAAACCCAACATCCGTCCGAACCAGACAGGTGTGCGAGCAGCGTTGGGTTTCGCTTAGATTTCTGCGTCTTCCAGTCTCTTGAAAATGCGAAGTCCTGGATGAAATGAGTTGTTTTTTCATTTTCCGCTCAGCCCAACCTACATCTACTGATTTCTGTCGGTATATAGTAATTGTATGGTGAAATGCCCATTTTGTCAAATCAAGATTAATGTCATTTAGGGGCTGGAAAGGTTACATGAAGATTCAGAATTTATAGTAAAGCCGAAAATATGTTAACACATGGAATTGAGAACCTCTCACCTCGCTGGCGAGGTGTTTCGGAAACTGTCGGCAGTCAGTCCACCTAACCCCCTCAATCCCCCTTATCAGGAGGACAGAGGAACAGTCGGGAATCGGAGTTCCCTCCTACAGGAATGGTTTCCGACTGCTGATAGCCAATACTAAAGTGTATGTCCCGCACCGGATGATGGCATATAAAGGTGCAAGGCGAAACTGATGAGGCTCAGAATGCTGCGCGGAATGTAATCCCCCAAAACTAATCCGAGGAAGAACGGGATCGCTTTACGATATGTTTGCCAACCTGAGAAACGGAGAATCAAAAACTTGATGAGCCAACTCACCATTACGGGGAACCAAAAGTAGATGAGTCCACCCCATGACGCTCCTGAAAGCACATAACCTGATGGATGAAGCGTCCACCACAGCAGTCGTGTCCGTAGGAAGTTAAGGACAAACACAAAGGCGAACCCACCACTCATAAAGATCATCGCGCTGACATCCGGTTCTTTGGGATGCTGTAACCAACTTTGAAGCGGGTTGAAACTCTCCCATCCGAAGCGTCCGACAGCGCCTTGGCATTGCGCCAGCACACCGTAATGATAAGCGACTTGCAGATACGTCCAGAACGTCGCCAACGCACCGACTGCGATTGCGAGTGCCATTCCGACAAGCAACGTTTTGCCGGGCATCCCTGAACGTTCTCCGATCCGAAGGGATTCAATCTGGTTTGGCATCGGGTGTGAACGGTTGCAACGGTTGAAAGCGTAGAGGAACGTCATGACAGTAAGGTTTGCAGCACCCAATTGTCGTGTTCCGAACATACCCACCATCATCTGCCGTGGATTGATACCGATAACTTCATGGTAAGGCGGACCGAGTTCAGCCCGGACGCGTCCTATCGCTATGGCAAACGCTATAAATAGGGCGTAAAATACGCTGATTGCCCATAATGACATACCTGCGGCATAGCAGAATGCGAAGACGAGTCCTACACTCAGCACGGTCAGGACTGCGACTGTCCGATAGGAGAAGGGTTCTCTGCTGTCGTCCCCGCGTTCTCTTCCGATCACGTGTCGGCAAAATCGGACAAAGTGCCGACGGCTCATCCAGAGCGTCAGCACAGCAATACCTACCCAAGCCCCAGAAGCCCGGTCGTTGAAATGCAAGATGTTGAGGTTTGTTACGCCGACTGTGCTTGCGATCACGCGTTCTGCACGCGTGAGCCAAAAGAAGAACCATGTCGAAAACGCAAGGTCAAGCGGCATGAAATAGGTTAACCCGACGATTGCGAGGTTAAAGGACATTGAGGCGTAGCCGATCGCATTCCAAGGACGTTCCGTAAAGTGTCGGTCGAGCCGATAGTTAGGTGGCAACGCGGGGATAACGGGAAAAATGTCGTGCAACCCAGCCATCACACGGAGTAGCGCGGCGATTCCAAATCCGAACCAGAGGGCGCGGGAACGGAAAAAACTGCGATTGGTTGTCATTTGCAGTGGCAATTGCGTTAGCGGGAAGCTTAGTTTTTCGCGTTCCATCCACTGCTTGCGGAGGAACAACCCTAAACAGAGCAATGAACCGTAGAGCAGAAAGATAAAGCCTGACCAGAGAAGCGCGGGTCTAATCCAAATGCGGAGGTGTTCTGCCCAATAGATGCTCGATTCGCCCTCGTAATAACCCGCTAACCACTCGAACTCGTGGACTGTGAGCCATGACGGGATGTGGTGTAGAAAGAGTTGTGCCCATTCGTTTTCAGGGCTTGCGAACCAGAACGGATGTGCGAGCGTCCCCATGAGAATCGCCATCATCGCGTGTCCTGAGATCGTGGACACCATTGTCACCATAATATAGATGAGTAGCAGTTCTGCGGGGGTGAAGGCGAGGCGTGGCGCGCCTTTACGGAGGAAGACGTTGAGCGCGAGCAGGACAAATAGGGTGAAAACGGCGTTGGAAAACGGTGAAACGAGTGTATAGACTGCATACCAGAGTTCACTCGCTATCCCTACCCAATACGCGTTAATAACAACCAGAATGAGTCCGACAATTAGTGCTTTTTTTCTGATGACATCCGGTGGGTTCGAGATTCTGGAATTCATGTTTTGGCAATGGCTATCGGAAACCGTCAGGACGTTCGCTGCGCTTACTTTCAGCAATCAGAAACCATCGGTATGTGGCGGAATTGAACGTTCAATCTGCCACAAAAAAACTCTTTCTGACTGCTGACTGCTGACCGCTTCTTTGCTGACCGCTGACCGCTACTCTTCAGTGATAACCTCATCTTCCAGGGGGACGTTCGCTTGCGTCGTCGAAGGCGGTTCTGTTTCTTCTGGTGAAGGGTTGAGATACTTGCTAATTTCATCGGCATTAATAATGCGCATTGCCTCCCGCAATTGTCGGTCGTAGTCTAAATTCACTACCTGATCAATACCGACATATAGATTAAAGAGCCGCTCTGCCCGCAATTTCAGCCATCGTAGACTGGTGGTGATGTTTTCTTCTTCTTTGAGCGTTTGCTGTAATTTCGGAAGTTCAGTTTCGAGCTGAGAGAAGTCTTTGGGCATTTCACCGGGATTCTGATGGGCATCATCAATCCATTTTGAGACGAAATTTTCGACAGAATCGGTTGTATCGACCTTTCTGAGCATTATCTCTTCTATCTCATCGGGTTCCTCAAGATCAACAGAGACCTGTGGCGTAATCCCGACCTCGTTAATTGAGGAGCCATTTGGTGTATAATAGGTAGAGATGGTGAGCGACAGTGAACCGCCATCAGGGAGTTCGTAGCGTTTTTGAACGACCCCTTTGCCGTAAGTTTTCTTTCCAACGAGGATGCCACGGCGCGTATCCTTAATCGCACCTGCTACGATTTCGGAGGCACTCGCGCTGTATTCGTTGACGAGGACGACGAGTGGAATATCTGGTGGACACAGGATATTAGATGTTGCCGGATATTCTTCATTAAATTGGCTATTTGTTTCGCTTCTTGTTGACACGATAAGCCCTTCGTCAATAAAAGCATCGGCGATGTGATATGCGGCATTCAGGAGTCCACCTTGGTTGTCCCGCAAATCCAAGATGAGGGCTTTCATACCGGCGGCTTTGTGTGCGGCAAGCGCGTTTTTAAACTCTACTTCTGTGCCATCCTTGTTTCCGATGAACCCTGAGATCTGAATGTAACCGATGTCTCCCTCAAGCATCGTTGATTTCACGCTCCTGATAGGAACGATGGCACGGGTGAGCGTTACCTCGAAGGGTTCAAGAAATTTGCGTTGGACTGTGATTGTCACATCGGTGCCGGCTTTTCCTCTGAGCAGATCGATGACATCGCCCCGCGTTATGCCCGTTTTTTCGCTGAGATGAATCCGTTTACTGTTGACTTTGGTGATGTAATCTCCGGCTTGGAGATTGGCAAGCGCAGCGGGTGTATTTGGAATCGGTTTAGAAATCTTAATAAATCCTCGATGATCACTGTAGATATGAATACCAAGTCCTCCGAATTCGGCATTGTAAAGATTTTCGACAGCGCGCTGGTGATCGCGCCGTTTGATGTAATATGTATATGGGTCATCAAGGGAGGCGAGTGCCCCTTTGATGGAGCCACGGAACATGTCATTGGTATCTTCGATCGGTTTATAGTAGTTTTTCTCGGCGATACGGATGGCGGTTGTGAGTGCGTCGGTTAACATCACACGGGTGACGCGTTCGTCTCCGCTTATAGCGTCTTTTCCACTCGGGTTAATGAGCAGAAACGGGATACCGATGGCAAACACTAAGACGATGAAGGACAAGGTGTATCTTTTCATGAGAATTTCCCTCTGCGGTTCAAAATATGACGCAACGTTTTCACTGTTTTTGAGAATCCTCTCTATTTTAACATGGATTCAGCGTTGATGCAACACAATTTTTAGGGATGTGGTTGTGTTTTCCATCGGTTGTGGAGCCACAGCCACTGTTCTGGATATTTGTGGATATATGCTTCCAGTTGTTTCAGCATCTGTGTTGTGTAAGTTTCAATGTCTATTTCAAAGTCACCGGAGGGATTGGGGTGAATTGGGGATGAGATATAGACGTGATGTCGGTCGTCTGGTTGGCGGACACTTAGTGAGAAGAGGAGGGCTGCCCCGGTCTTAAGTGCTAATGTAACGGGACCGCGGGCGGCTGACGCTGGTTTCCCCAGAAAATTGACGAATACACCTTCTGGACCGGCGTTCTGATCTGCGAAGAAACCGACTGCATCGTTGTTTTTGAGGGCACGCAGTGTCTCTCGGATCGCTTGCTCCCGAGGGATCAGTTTTAAACTCATCTGCTCGCGACGTTGCCAAATGTAGGTATTAAGGAGAGCGTTTTTCAGAGGGAAAGCGATGGCTTTCGCCCGATTGGGAATCAGCGCGCCGTATACGAGTGAGAGGAGTTCCCAGTTCCCGAAATGTGGTAGGAATACTATCGCGCCTTTGCCACCCGCCAAGGCGGCATGGAGATTTTCTGCCCCTTCTACAGAGACTTCGTGCCAGATGTTTGCGGTGTTAAGTTTGGGAAACCGGAGGAATTCAATACAGGTTTTGCCAACATTGATGAAACTCGCCTTGCAAATCTCTGTCCGTTGCGAGTTCGTGAGGTGGCTGCCGAACGCAATCTGTAGATTGTTTAGGGCGATCTGCCGGCGTTTTTTGATGAGATAATAAGACAGCATCCCTATGCCGCTTCCGAGTTGCAGTGCCCACCCTTTGGGAAGACGATGGCACCACCATCCGAATATAGACACTATTCGGTATATGCATCTATCTTTCCATCTCACGCGCTCGCTATGCATTCCGGTTTCTCCTTTGTGGCTAAATCCTATAACAGATAGAGTATACCACACCTCTGTGTCCGAGACAACGCATTAGGTTTTATTTGTCAGCCATCAGCGATCAAGTTGTCAGAAGCAGCTGGATTGTTGGGTTTCGCTATCTCTGTGTGTATACCAAGGGTTCATCGGCAATCGGGCTCCTGGGGTAAACAGAGGGTCTGGAACTCCTACCGCTCAACCCAACCTACATTTATACGGGCATTTTTATTATCAAACTTACGTTGTATAAAAACTTAAAGGTTTCCAAGTTATCCGCTTCTGTGTCCTGAGTCCTGCAGTCAAGTTTACATTGTATAATACTGGTACTGCTGGTGAGGCGGGATGTAGGTTAGAATCATATGATATTGAGATGAGGGCAAATACCTCCAGAAACAATCAGTAAGAGTCGGGAATCGGAGTATTTTTGATTGGATGTTCCGCCTCCTACAGAAGAATTGAATGGCTCTGGAATACCGCCGCGGAACCTTGATGATAAACAGAAGATGTGATACAATAACCGTATTCCGATAAATCTTTTCAAGGGTGGGAAAATATGCAAGAACACAACGATTTAGCACAGGTGAATAGCAATGAAACCGGGACTACACCTCTACAACCGATGGATTTCACGGATATTCTGGATGGGATGTTCAGTTTCTATCGGAACCACTTCCGTTTGTTTTTAGCAATCGCAGCCGTTTATCTGGTTTTGTCATTTGGTGTCGATCTCATTTCTGTGTTTCTGCTTGAGACAGATACCACGGCGGGTACAGGTTTGGTGATATTGGTATTCACTATCTTATTTAGTGTTGCGGTGTCTACGTTCGTTGTTGCTGGGCTGGCATACGCGAGTGCACATGTCTATTTAGGAAGAGAGATTATCCAGGGGATCGCTTTGCAGCGAGCGTGGCAACGGTTTTGGACGTACCTCGGCAGTTTAATTCTCTGGTCGTTAGTTGTAGGTGGTTTGACGATTACAATTATTGGTATTCCGTTTGCAATCTATTTTTCAGTTCGATGGGGTCTCTATCCGCTTCCTGTGCTGCTTGAAGGGACCACGGCGAGGAATGCTTTGCGCCGTAGCACCGAATTGGTTAAAAACACTTGGTGGCGAGTCTTTGGAATTATGTTGGCGATTTCCCTAATCTCTTTCATGATATATTTTATACTTGAAGCATCTTCAGGGTTTCTCCTCTCTTGGATGGGGCTGACTGAAGCCGAGGAACTTACGGGTCTTTTAGACACACTCCGTCAGCTATTTGTTCCAACTCCAAGCGAAATTGGGTGGTTCTCTTATACGATTCGGCGTTTGGTTAGCCTAAGTATTGCTACCCTTACGATGCCGATCAGTGTCATCGGTTCTACACTGATCTATTTCGATCTACGCATTCGGAAAGAGGCTTTTGATATTGAGATGCGGGTAACGGATTAGGAACTCACTTCCCCACTTTTCACGCACAACGTCAAGGAAATCGGAATGCCTGCTGATCAGCACATCAAGAAACTTGCTGGAACAATTGTCACGCTGTATCGTAATCATTGTGGGCTGTTCTGGCGGATTGTGATACCGGTTCGGTCGTTACCTCGGTGCTACTCGGCGTTATGTTGTTAGTGTTTTCTGTGTTCGTTCCGGATCTTGCACAGGTTCGCGATGCGTTACTGCCTCTCAAATTCTTGAGTCTCTTCATCGGTGGTGATATTGAGGTAGTATTGCCGAAGTTATTGAGTCCTCCTGTTACGGTGGCGATCCTAATTGTCAAGGGTTTGATCGCTACCTTTCTGGTACCGATATGGGCAATTTTAACGACACTTCTGTATCTGGAACGGGTCAGTGTGAAACAGGATGCTATAAGAGAGGCGGCGTAACTGTGAAAAAAAGGGTTTGTTTTTGTGTCATAGTGTGTCTTATCGGTTTTTCTACTCTTTGTGCGATGGAGACTGAAGAACAGGCGTTTCGCGAAGAATTAGAGGCGCGTGCAGAAATGGATGTCTCTTACGAAGAATACCGAGAAGCTTTGGCGAAGATCCTTGAACCCAGAGGGAGATGGGATGGGGATCTCAGGTATGTGTTGTTCCCGCTTGGAGCCATCGCATTGGGGATTGTGGTCGCCTTTTTTGTCCGACAAATCCGGATGAACCTGATTATTGAAGCGCGCGACGATGTGTCAGGGACCGCGCAGGAGCGGGTAGAGACGGAGAGAGCTGCCCTTGCCCACGCGGAGACAGCAGAAGCGTCGAACGACTTTCGCGGCGCACTCCGTTTCCTGTATCTCTCTGCGATTTTGCACCTTCAGGAGCGCGGCGTACTCCCTTACGATAAAAGTCTCACCAATCGCGAATACCTCCATCAAGCACAAGAGGACATCGACCTGCAGGCGACACTCGGACCCGCAGTTACCGTTTTCGATGAGGTGTGGTACGGGCACAAACCGTGCGATGCGGAGACGGTCGCGGATTATCGGAACCTATTGCAAGAAGTCTATACAAGGAACTGAATTTGCTACAGCCTTACGTGAGTTTGATAATACGAGTAGATATGGCGTAGGTTGGGTTGAGCGATAAATGTGCCATATCCTCTTTTATACGGAAAACATTGATTTTCGATGTCTTGTTCGTGTAGATAGATATAGCGAAACCCAACAATCCATTGCTGTGGAAGTAAAAAGAGTTGGGTTTCACTCGTCTTTTGTGATTTCTGGGTGAACTTTGAGATTCGTCTTCTGTGTCAAATTTTCAGTGATTTTCCGTTCAACCCAACCTACGCGCTTAATAATGTTGGATTTAGGTATCCTGGGTGTTTTCGACAGTCATATCAGTGTGGGCAAAGACAAATATGCGAATCGTGCGAGTCTCTTTTTTGGCGCAGCTTGCAAGCCAAAACTTGCGGTTAAAAGTCAGTTTCATCTTAATTGCGCTTATCTGTTTTCAGATTTCGTGTGATTCATTAGTGGATGGCACGGTCCTTCATCGGACCTTACGCAAACTAAAGTTCCGCGTCACGGAAATATCCGAGATATATCCTGCACGTCTGGAGAGGTACGATGCGTTGTTCCTGCAAGACCTCAACAAGGCTCCGACTGAGACGGAAGTTAAGGATATACGGGATTTCGTCAATACCGGTGGCACCTTAATTGTGGCTGGAAACGATCAAGTGCTGGATGGACTTTTCAGTGTGTATGGCTTGAAGTTGCGCGAGTTCCCAAAAAGTCAGGAATTCTCACGGCGAATTGCGGACAAGCCGTTCTTTCCGCGGCATCCGGTTGACGAGGTTCGCGTCCGTACAAATTTTGTTCTTGAACCTGTGGCGCGCGAGGTCGCTGCGCTCTATGAGACAGAGGATGGAGCAGTGGTTGTGACGCTACGCGATGGTGAAGGACGCGTTTTCTTCATCGCCTCAGTCTATCTATTCAGCAAAAATGGGCTGCGGTATGATGAGGATAACGCCATGTTCCTCTATAACCTCATGTCAACACTTCCACGCAACGCACGGATCGGACTGGCTGAAAAGAGGTACTACACGGTTGAGACCAGACCTCCGAATCCGTTTGCGGCACTTGTGTTCGGAACATCGGGTGGTTTGGGAGCTGTTTATATCTGCCTTACGCTTTTCGTTTTTCTGATGCTGAGGGGTCGTCGGTTTGGAAAACCGTTAGATGTGCAGGAGAGAAGTAGACGTTTGAGTTCCGAGTACGTCCACGCGATGACTGTACTGTATCAAAAAGGCGACACGCGCTCGGAGATTTTAAGGCACATTCGCGACAAGTTCAGGGCGGATCTTGGTAACCGTTGGCATGTCAATGCTAATTTAGACACTCCGACTTTTTTGGAGGAATTGACGGAACGCGGTGCTGTTGATGAGAACGAAGAACTGACAAATCTGGTGACGGACTTGGAACCGTCCGGTGATATATCAGAGACACAGTTGCTTAACATTGCAAAGCGAGTTGATGCCTATCGTGAAGTTGCGAACATTGGAAGGTATATTAAGATATGAGGAATCTCGTTCAAACAGTTTTTGAAAAAATGAAGCAAGAGGCACAAAAAGTTATTGTTGGACAAACAGAGCTTTTTGAACTGATTGTCGTCAGCCTGTTTTCAGGGGGTCATGTGTTGTTAGAAGGGGTACCCGGGACAGCGAAAACACTCGTTGCGAAAACCTTGGCAATGATAGTCTCTGGACAATTCAGCCGTGTGCAGTTTACCCCTGACTTGATGCCGTCAGACATTGTCGGTACCAGCGTCTACGATTTGACGACGAACCAATTTAACCTCAAGCGCGGTCCTGTTTTCACGAATGTTCTCCTCGCTGATGAGATCAACCGTACGCCCGCGAAGACGCAATCGGCACTCTTAGAATGTATGGAGGAACGGCAGGTAAGCATTGACGGTGTCCGTCATGAACTCCCACCACCATTTATGGTCTTGGCAACGCAAAATCCTATCGAATATGAAGGCACCTATCCACTTCCCGAAGCGCAGCTTGACCGGTTTCTGTTCAAATTACGCGTGGATTACCCCCTTCCAGAAGTGGAAACAGAGATTTTGATGAACTATCATCACGGTTTTAATGCCACACGCTTGGAAACAGTCGGTATCGAAAGTGTCGTTGATAGTGCCACCCTTCAGGCGTGTCAGGATGCGATCCAAGCGGTCACGGTAGAGGATTCAATCTTCAGGTATATTGTCGGTTTGGCGGAGGCATCGCGTGCGTCGAATGAGTTAGTATTAGGGGGAAGTCCACGCGCCTCGATTGCGCTTTTGTTGGCGAGCAAAACCTATGCGGCACTTCAAGGACGGGATTATATTCTGCCTGACGATGTTAAATTCTTGACACCGCCAGTCTATCGGCATCGGATTCTCCTGAAGCCGGATGCTGAAATTGAGGGATTGACTCCAGACGACGTGATCGATAGGTTGCTCGCCGAGGCAGAAATTCCGCGTTAGATAAAAAGAATGCATTTAAGCAACCGTCTCCTCATCTTCTTACTTCCAGTAGCCGTTCCGATTGCGCTGAGCAGCGTTTCACCGAACCTATTATTTGTCGGTGGTGCCTATGTGGTGGTACTTTTCGTCGTCAGTACCGTGGATTACCTTACCAATCCGCTCTTTAAAGGCGTTGAGGTTCACCGCGAGATGAATTCCAAGTTTTCGTTGGGAGTGGAGAACGTCGTGACGCTGGAAGTAATCAATCGCTCGCGCTACCAACTCAAGGTGCGTCTCAAAGACGATTTCCCCGACGAGTTTCTGTTCGATGCGGTTGTCCACGACTGCTATGTTTCCCCGATGGACCAGACAGATATATCATATCGTCTCACGCCGTTGCGACGCGGCATTTATCAGTTCGTAGATGTCCATCTACGGTGTCAGGGAATCTTGGGACTTGTGGTCCGGCAACGTCGGGTGCCGGCGGCGACGGAAATAAAAGTTTATCCAAACCTACAAGCGGTTCGACAATATGAACTCTTAGTAAAACGTGGGATGCTCCATCAGATCGGGCTTAAGAATTCACGGCGATTCGGGGAAGGCACGGAGATGGAGCGACTCCGTGAGTATTTTCCTGATGACGATTTCCGCCGTATTGATTGGAATGCCACTGCGCGGCAACGGAAACCGATTGTTCGGGAATTTGAGACCGAACGGAGCCAAGATATCGTCATTATGTTGGACACCGGGAGACTGATGGCATCGCCGATCCTTTTGGAAGCGACCACACTCCCCTCGGCAGAAGTTACATCGCAAAAGGCTCGGAAGTCACGCGATCACGATCATCGTGATGGCATGCTTCCGTTGATGCTTAAATTGGATTATGCTATTAATACCACCTTGATGACTGCGTATGTCTCGACACTTAAGGGGGATAAAGTTGGGTTGATCGCTTTTGCGGATACCGTTCATCAATACCTTGCGCCGAAGCCCGGCAAAAAGCAGTTTCTCACGATGCTGGAAACGATCTATGCACTCCCTGTTCACTCGGTTGAACCGGATTTTGAAGCGGCATTCAAGTATCTCGCTTCAAAGCAGCGCAAACGTGCGCTCATCATCCTATTTACGGACATCTTGGATAGCGATTCTGCTGAAGGGATCGCCGCCTATGTGTCGCAACTCTCTAAGCATCACCTCGTTGCTTGTGTGACCTTGACAGACTCGGGTATCGTTGAATTGGCGGAACAGAAATCTACAGATTCCAAGTCGGTTTACCAGAAAGCGATCGCCGAGCGATTGTTACAGGAGAAGCGTGCGACATTAGAGATTTTGCGTCGTCGAGGGGTCATCACGATTGATGTGCCTGCGCATCAGTTGACAATGGCGGTGGTGAATAAGTATTTGGAGTTGAAAGCAAAGTCTCAGATTTGAAGGTAGCGATTTATGGCACCTGAGATGCTGTGTCTATCTCGGACGACTGGAGTTGAGGAGGTTAGTGAAAAAAGGAAACCAAAGTTCGTAGCTCGTAATGTAATGGAGAGCGGATATACGGAAAGGGACGTCAACGTTTCAGACTCATCTGACCGAACCGCAAGGTAAAATTAAAAAGATTAACGCGCTTTCACTGCAAAAAGGTAGGTGAACAGTAAAATTCCCGTCAAAGCACCGAATCCGATTTTGACGGCGGGGAGTAGGCTGGACGGCGATACGAAACCTTCAATAATCCCCGCAACGACAAGCAGCGCAATGCACCCACCAAGCAGCTGGACGGCGGTTCTCGCAGCGTCTGTCAAAGTCCGTTTCCGCGTAAAAAGCGATGGGGCGATGAGTGAGTATCCTAATTTCAGCCCAGCGCCGCCAGCAATGAAAATCGTTGTGAGTTCGATATAGCCGTGCGGCGACACAAACGACCAGAGTGCGAGCGCAACCCCGTTGGCATGACACAGGCCTGCGACTGCACCGATGAGGATACCGTTGATAACTAAAACGTAGGCGGTGCCTACCATGAATATAATGCCGCCAGCAAAGGCAAAAAACGCGACCCGAATGTTGTTCGTCATCACGAAAGATGCAAATAGGTTTCGATTTTCTGCTGAAGTATCGTTCCACGCACCGTCCTCCAATTCTTTGATGTGAGACGCGATGCGTTCAGGGACGATTTGTTCCGCAAGTTCGGGAGTGCTGAAAGCGATCCAATATGCTGCTGCAAATGAGAGGGTGAACATCAGGAACGCTGCTACGATGAAATTGAGGTTTTCACGAAATACTTTCGGGAAACCGGAGAGAAGAAACTGACGAAGTGTGCCACGCTTGAAAGGAGAGGTCTGGTATACAGCGGCGTGTGCACGTGAAGCGAGGGCGTTGAGATATGAGACGCATTGATCTTGTGGGAAATCGCGTCGGGCTACCGCTAAATCGGACGTAACGCGCCGGTATAGATACCCGAGTCGATTGAGTTGACCCGCACTCGCACGGCGTGAATGGTTTAGCAATGCCTCAAGTTCATCCCAGGTCTTCTGTTTTTTTGCAATGAATTCTGTTGGGGTCATATTTTTAATGATTGTCCTTTTAACCGGTAACTGACAACTAATTAAACACCGATTCGTATCGAAAATCAACCTATTTTATGTTGTAGGGGAAATTTGTCTTGTGCCTGTCCTCTTAAAAACCGTCCATCTCCTCAGTCGCGTTGGAATTCACCAGACACCATCGTGGAACGAAATTTTGCCCACACGCGGCAAAATTTGTCTTTGCTTTATATTTGGAACGATGAGCAGAGGCACATAGTTAGAAAAATTGAAAATCAACCTATTTTACAGAGAAAGGTCACTCACTTCTACAAATGAACGAACAAGTATCCGTGGAAACACCTGAACAGATTAATATAAACTTTCAGCAGGCGGGCATCGGCTCTCGTTTCTATGCGGCACTCATTGATACGGTGTTACTCACACTGATTTCACTTGTTGGATATTACGTCAACAGGCGGTTTATCTCCGAGCTTGGAGATGTTGTCGGCAATTGGCTTGGGGCGTTGGGAGGGATCGTTGTCTTCGCGCTGTTCTGGGGTTACTATATAGTATTCGAGGTTACCACAAATGGTCAAACCCTTGGAAAACGTGTACTCGGTTTACGTGTTATCAAGGAGGGTGGCTATCCGATCGGTTTCGCTGATTCTGCGATCCGGAATCTGGTGCGGATCGTCGATTTTCTCCCTTTCTTTTATGGGGCGGGTTTGCTTTGTATGCTGATAAACAGAAATTCGCTGCGATTAGGCGACCTTGCGGCGGGGACGCTTGTTATTAAAACAGCGCGCACGGCGTTGAAACTTACCGGCAGGGGTTCACAAGCGGATAACCCATCTATCAACATTCCACCACGAGAATTTGTCTATACTGCTTGGATACAACCTGCGTTGGTCACAGAGACGGAGATGGGGGTAATACGTGAATATCTTGCGCGTCGGGCAATGCTTCCCGGGCACCGCCGATCGGAACTCGCACGCGTCATAGCCAGTCCTATCGTTGAAAAGATGGGGGGTACTGGTTCTATTGGCTACGATAGATTTTTGGAGGAGGTCTACGTGCTTAAGACCTCAAAAACGGCTGACGGTAATCGGGAAAATACAGATGTCAGAACGGATGGATCCGTCGCAGGTGAATAACGTTATGGGACGTGACCTGCGGAGCAACAGTAAGAATAAATTCCCGAAACTACATGCGATGGGGTTTGGGGAACTTCTTGATACGACGTTCAGCCTCTATCGTCAGCATTTTCTGTTGTTTCTTGGAATATCCGCCGGTTACTGCCTTGCGCTGCTCATCGTGAGTTCAATGTTTTTTTCGACGATCCACTGTTTATTTTAGTGATCGTACCTTTTTTTACAGGTTGGTTTGTAACCTATTGGTGTTTCTTCGCCGCAGCGGTTTTAGTAGAAGGAAAATCTTTCTCGGATGGGTTAGGACGTAGAAGTGAATTGATTATCGGATTTTACTATAAAATTTGTCTAAATATAGAAAGTGAATTGATTATCGGATTTTACTATACTGTGCTAAAATGGGTGCGTTACCTGAAGGATGCTGCATTATGCAGAATCCGTCTAAATTTTCATAGCAAGTTACACTATAACAGGAGGTAAACTTTATGAAGGTTTTAGCCATATTTCTTTTATCACTGGGTTGCATTGTTGCGTTCAGCGCGATGAGCGAGGCTGTTCGGGAAGGCGATTTGGCACTCTATCTCTCCTTCGACGAAGCGAAAGGTGATACAGCCAAAGATAAGTCCAAACATAAAAATGATGGGACAATTCACAAAGGAAAGCGCGTAAAGGGCAAAATTGGTCAGGCAGTCGAACTGAGCGGCGAAGCCGGCGGTTGGATTGAAGTGCCAGATTCCGATTCTTTGGATATTACGGATGAAATCACCTTGATGTGTTGGGTGTATCCGACCGAGTTCACAAATGAGTGGTTCCGTATTATTGTGAAGACGTGGGCAGGCGATACCGCTCCGTGGATGGTCTATGGATTCTATGAGTTTGGCGGTAATAATGGAAAGACGGGTTTTATTATCTCTGTGAATAAGGGGACAGAAAAGCGGATCGGCGATGCTACGACTTCAAACTTGCCCCCGAAGAAGTGGACGCATGTAACCGCCACCTACGATGGAAGCCAGATGAAACTTTACTATAATGGTGAAGTAGAAGTGGAGGGGGATGCCAAGGGTAAGATGGATAAAAACGATGTTCCCGTGTCGATTGGACGCAACAGCGAAGGGAATCGGGAACATTACATTGGACGCGTCGATGAGGTTGCAATCTGGAGCGTTGCGCTTGATGAAGACGAAATCCAGAAGGCAATGGATCGGGTTTATGCTGTCGAGCCAGAAGGCAAGTTACCCACGAGATGGGGTGCGATAAAAGGCGGGTATCTTAGAGTGCCTAAATCGTTTACTCCGAGAGGACCCAATTGGCAATAGCCACCGTCTCCGCAACCAAAGGTGGGCATCGCGAGTGTGATGCCCACCTTTTTTTAATTAACGTCCGAGGCGTTTGAGCATTTTGCGCGCATTTTGGTTCTGCGGATCCAAACGTAGCACCTCTTGAAATTCATGGATAGCGGGACCTTCCTCTTCCAACCTGTAGTAAGCGGCTCCCAAAGCCCCATGCGTTAGCGCACTGTCCGGGTTGCGTTGAAGCACTTTTTGAAAGCAAGAAATGGCTTCATCGTACTCTTGTTTCGACAGCAAAATTATGCCGAGATGGTGCAGCGCGATTTCGTCTGAAGGATTCAGTTCAAGGAGAATCCGATATCCGACTGCGGCTCTATCGTACATCCCCTTCTGCCAATAAATCCGTGTCAAGTTTTGATGAAACTCAATATTTTCAGGGGCAATCTTAATCGCTTTTTGGCAGTGGCGAATCGCTGCATCAAGGTCTCCAGTTCGCCAGTATATGACCCCAAGCCCACCATAAGCATCAGCGAAATTCGGTTCAAGTTCAATCGCTTCTTGATAAGCGGCAGTCGCTTTTCCGGTTTTACCGCCGTGATAGTAAGCGAGTCCTAAATTGTAGTGGCTTTGAACTTTTAAATCGACGATTTCCGTTGAATTCCGGGTTGTGTTCTCGGTGTCGCGGATAACAGCCAGTGTGTTCTCTAAAACAGCGATGGCGTCCCTGTATTGCTTGTTAAGCAGCAGTGCGATTCCATAATTTAGCCAGAGGTGCGGGTCCTTATCGAGCCCTGATATTGCGGTCTCTAACTCACTGACGGCACGTTTGAAATCCCCTTGTTGTAGGTATCGGTTTCCACGCTCAGCGTACCGTTGTGCTGTTACGCCGAGCTTTAGCACATCCCACCACAGCGGATCGCGCATCTGTATGTATTTTGTTCGTTTTCGCGATGCTTGTGCATGCTGGGTGGCGGTGTCCATGTCTCTGAGTACCCTCGCAACTTGTGCCATTGCGGCGTGTGCTTCGCTCTGTTCTGGATTCAGTTTTAAGGCACGTTGTAAGTGGCTTTGCGCGGCTTCAAACTGCTGGGCGGCGAGTGCGAGTTCACCGAGCCATAAGGACGCGTATGGGTTCCGAGGATCCAATTTGTTAGCGGTTTCAAGGTGCACTTTCGCTTGCTTCAGGTGTCCGAGGCTTCGGAGCGCGGCGGCGCGGTAAATATGGGCGGGCGCGTATTGAGGGTCAAGTTTGATTGCTTGGGCAAGCGTTTGGGCAGCGGCTTGTGGATTGACTTTATAGGTGGTCAATCCGAGGTAGTATAACCAGTGGAATGCGTTGGGCGCAATCTCAACGGCACTTCGGTAACACTGGGAGGCTTCTGCCTCCCATCCGTGAACAAAATAGATATTGCCTAACCGTCCCCACGCCGTTGCATCTTTAGGAGTTTCAATCAATGCTTTCTGTGCGGCTGTAACGGCAGTCAAAAGTCGCTGTTCTTCGACGCGTCCTATGTCGCTCGGTTGTGGCACCCAACTGGGCATGAGCGCATTTTGCCTGTTTCCATCCGATTTATCCGTTACACCCACCTGCTGATTGGAATCGTCTGCCAGGGCGGACTCCCTTATTTCGCTACAGAGGAGCAGGGTGCAGCAAACCAAAATCAGTCCACGATAAATTCCTTTCATCCGGCTCTCCTTGGAGTGTTAAAAAGTGGGTATTGTAAACCTTTAGGCGACATACGGTTTAGGATTGCGCTCGACCTCCGCCAGAAGTGTGTCCACATACGGCTTAATGTGGAACAACCGGCAGATGGAATCTCCCACCTTCTCTTGTCTCAACTGACCAAGCCTCTCCCAAAATTCACCAAGTTCTGGACGCTTCAACCCAATGTACTCTGCCTGCAAGTCACCGATGAGGCGTTTGTTCCAATGGATAACCTCAACGAGATGGATATAGGTCGAGGTCTGATAATCGACACCGATCATGAGGAGTTTGGCGTTCGCCTTGTAGGCACGGAACATCGGTGAATGTGTGCCGTAAGTCTTTCCCCACGGGTGATGATCCCACGGTGATTGGTAGCCTTCGCGTTGGAGGTGGTCAGACACAAAAGCCTTCGCCTCTTTCCCGCGAGCGGCAACGGCGTGTGAATAGTGGTCGGAGCGATGGGTGTCGGGCATCTGCCGAAAAAACTCCGTCAGCCATCCCACCGTGGACGGCGTCTTGTCGATATTCCACGCGGCGACGCGTTCTTCGCGACTCGGTAGAAGGCTGAAGGTCGGCATCAGAATCAGTCCTCCCTGTCCGACTGCCGCTTCTAACGCAGAGATGACTGTGCCAGCCCCACCCTCAACGGATCCGAGACTCTTAAAAGATGAATGGATAAAAAGTGTGTCTGCTTTTTGAATGCCGAGATTGGTAAAGTCTTGGGTGAGTTTTTCGCGTGTGTAAGGTGTTTTCAGCAATTCGACAATTTTGCTTGCGTCTGTCCGTCGCATCCGCTTCGCGACTTGTAGCGGGGTTAGCCCTTTCCGATTCTTAGCGTTTGGATCGGCACCTTTGACAAGCAACGCTTCTATTGATGCTCGTTGTTTTTCACCGCTCTTAATCGTTGATCGGATTGCCTCAAACAGTGGAGTTTCGCCATCGTTGTCGGTGGCATCGAGGGTCGCACCGTTTTCGATGAGCAGATTGATGACTTTGAGAAAACCTGCCTTCGCCGCGCAATGCAACCCCGTTTTCCCTTTGTAATTCCGAACGTCGATATCGGCACCGAGTTCTAACAGTCGCTGAATGTCGTCTGGATGTTCACCGTTGTCGCCACGACAGGCATAGACAAGTGGGGGCCATCCCATGTGGTTCTGAGCGTTTATGTCCTTAGGTGGGACACCGTGTGCCTTGAGTAACACGCTCATTTCAGAGGTGTCGTCCAAGATGCGCGGGGCTTTACTCGGATCTGCACCGTTTTCGAGCAACAACTTGGCGATTTCTACCCGATTTTCCGAGACGGCGTAATCCAGCAATCGTTCACTGTGTGGCGTGATTGTCGCCCCTCGTGAGATGAGCAATTCGACAATCGCCCGGTTTCCGCCCATGACGGCGTAGCAGAGTGGCGTTGCCCATGCCGTTTTTCGGTGTTCAAAGGTATGGGGTTTCCCTGCGGGTAGCATCACTGCCTGAAGGTATCCGCTGTTGATGAGATTTGCGTCGTTGTCGAGATGCGAGCGGACAGTATTGTAATCTCCGAGGTAGGCGGCGGTATGAATGTCGATTGTCGCGCCGTGCTGGCGTAGGTAATCCGCGACGCGGTCGCGTCCCTTATGCCGTGCGGCGCAGTAGGGTGTTATTTCAAGGCGATGCTCGATATGGTAGCAACCCGGCACGTTTATATCGGCACCGCGTTCAAGGAGGAATTGAACGACCTCCAGCTTGCCCCGATATGCCGCTTCCCACAGCATCGTCCGACCGTGTGAACCGACGGTGTGAATCCACGCTGGATTGTCATCGACCAATTGTCGGACGGTTTCGAGGTCACCGCGTCCTGCTGCTGCGACGACGATTTTGAGGAAGTCGCTCTGGTTTCCAGTAAGTTGAACGTTTGGCATTGGTTTTAGCTTTCATCTACGACGTAGGGACGGCTGCCGACTGATGGTGGCAAGAGCATCCGTTGCTGTTGTTCGGTGAGTTCGCCGTATTCGCTGAGATCGTGATACTCTCCCGACCATGCCGAGTGTCCGGGACTGTATTTATAGAGCAGTGCGCGTCGTTGATGTTTTGCCCTCCAAGTCATCGTCCCATGAACAAGGGCTTCAGTGAAGAACAACACGTCTCCCGCTTCGACAGGAGGTTGCACAACGTAGTGTGCGGGACGCTCGAAATGCCGCACATCTGACGGCAATTCCTGCAAGAAATTGCTCTTGTGGCTGCTGGGAATGCAGGCAAATCCACCTGCACCTTCTGGTGCATCCGCCAGATTATAGGTCATCACAGACAATCCGTTTCGCACGATACCATCGCGGTATTTGTACCAGTGATCCGCCTCAGGACCGCCGGGACCACCACCGTCTTCACCGCCGTGCAATCTACCACCTTGTTGCCCTTCATCCATAAAGAGGGCATAATCGTGGTCTAAACGGACGTGCGGACCTAATAACTCGAGTAGATAAGGGAGAATTTTCGGATGGTCAATTAAGCTCTTAAAGGGTTCACCCCAAAGACTTGACACTCTATCGCGATGTCCTCTCAATCTATCGCTGGATTCTCTATTGATAATCTCATTCATCTCAGCGACTTCATCCTCGGTCAAGACGTTCTTTATGACGAGGTAACCTTCAAGGTCTACTGTGAATTTTTCTTCACCGGTCATTTGTAGAAACTCCTTCGTCAGCGATCAGCCATCAGCAGTCAGTAATCAGCCGTCAGCAGTATTTATAGTAACGGTAACCCAAGTTGCCACCTATTTGACATAGCACTCCTACGGAGTGCGGTGAACCTGAATATACCGTTTTCTATAGACATATCACCCCTACGGGGTGGGAAAATGTCTGAAAAACTCCATTAAAACGTCCAAAATTCGTTAGTAGCAACTTGGGTTAACGGTAGGTGCGGTTTGGAAAAAAATAATGTAGAATTGACGGGCAATGAATTGCCCTACTACAAACAGGGTTGTTCGTAGTAGTGCGATTTATCGCACGTTCAGAGATTACCCGATTAAATTCTTAATTCTTCATGTAACCGCACCGGATTTCTTCAATTCTCATCTACGACGCGGGGTCGTCTACCGACTGAGGGCGGTAAGAGCATCCGTTTCTGTTGTTCCGTCAACCCTTCGTATTTACTGATGTCGTAATAGTGTTCCGACCATGCGGAGTGTCCGGGGCTGTATTTATAGAGCAATGAACGGCGTTGATGTTCCGCTGTCCACGGCATTGTCCCGTGGATGAGTGCCTCGGTGAAAAACAGCACGTCTCCGGCTTCAAGTGGGGGTTGGACGACATAGTGTGCCGGACGCTCAAAACGTCGCACATCCGTTGGAATTTCCGGTGCAAAGTTACTCTTATGGCTCGCTGGGATACAGGCGAACCCGCCCGCACCCGCTGGCGCGTCCACAAGGTTGTATGTCATCACGGACAACCCGTTTCGCATGTATCCGTCTCGGTATTTGTACCAATGATCGCCGACGCTTCCACCGGCGCGTCCGCCGTCCTCGCCGCCGTGTAATCCGCCGCGCCCTTGCCCTTTTTCCATGAAGAGGGCGTAATCGTGGTCGAGTCGGACAGTTGGACCCAGCAGGTCGATGAGATACGGTAGGATTTTCGGGTGATCGATGAGTCTCCTGAAGGGTTCACCCCAGAGACTTGGCGGTCCTTGGAGATCGCCTTTGTCGATAATGGCGTTCATCTCAGCGACTTCATCTTCGGTTAGCACATTCTTTATGACGAGATAGCCATCAAGATCCACTGCAAATTTTTCTTCACCAGTCATGTGTGAAAGTTCCTTTTTTGGGTGTTAGTCGTCAGGGAATTGGCTGTCAGCTGTCAGCAAGTCAGTAAGAATCGCGAGCACAGCTCGCTCCTACAGAAGAGCGGTCAGCCGTCAGCCGTCAGTGGTCAGTCTTCAGTAGTCGGATTTGATTGACGACAATCCATTATAGCATTACCGAAATATTTCGTAAACTCCATAAAACCGGACGGGTGTGTAAAGTTTCTGGCATAATACCCAATTAACTGGGTTATTCACATACCGCTCCGCTGGAGCGGAAGACTCTTAACTTTTCGGTCTTTTGGTGCCGTCACTTCGAAGTCGAAACTGCCAAGCACATCGCCGTCCGAACGTCCGAAACGAAGGTGGACACATCGAATTCAGGATAGATACGCTGCAGCTTTTTGCCGATGACCAAGCCGTCTTGTGTCAGATCGAAAAGTGTGCGTTGTTCTCTCATAGTCAGGTGATTCCTATCTGTCGAAAACCGATAATTCTCGCGAGTGTGAAAATGATAGCATATCTGACAGACGGATGTCAATTATTAGTTATTGGTTGCCCAGAGGCGTTCAGTTTTAAGAAATTATCGGATTTCACGCCTTTTTTTGACAGCAGCACCTACAATCCGTTATACAGCGTCGGTTGGCGCGGTTTCTAACTTTGCCAGCGAAAAAGGAGGAATCCTGTGTTTCCTGTAATGTCTACAGATTCGCAAATCTGACCATACTTTCACAGTTTTCATAGCAAATCCGAGAAATCAATAAGTGCGTGAAAGGGGATAAACCCTGACCACGATTGGGTTTTAGACGGTTTTCATCACAGCGTGCTATGAAAGTTGCTATGAAAGTTGCTATGAAAATTTCACACGGGTCTCTATCCGTCATAAAACTTTCTCGGTGCTGGAGTGATAATTGTATATCTTCCTATAAATGTTCCGAAGGACTCTCACTTTCACGGAGGCTTCACGGAGGTTTTTACGGACATAGGCGAGCCGTGGGTTTCCAAGATGCAACATGCCGTCTCTCCGTGAAAAAACGAATGTGAAAATATAATTAACGTATCGTATCGGTGTTTTTAGAACCGGAGGTTCTTATCTTTTCGGGCATCCTCGACGATTTGTCATCTGAGGCACTCCGTTCTGCTATAGGAGGGGAAATCCGCAGAAACACCCTATCAATACGCAGAAATACCCACGCAAAAACACCCCACGCAAAAACACACATTCTTGTAGGAGCGACCTCCAGGTGGCGATACGCCATCTAAAACGGACAGAAAACCGAAAACTCAATGGCTCTGCAATTATTAGTTATCGGTTGTCGGTTGTCTGAACCGGGATTTACAGGAAACCTCTTCAATCTTACCGGGATTAAAGTTCCTTCTTGATTTGGATGTCAACTTTCAGGGTTAGGTGTCTGATATAGTTGCGTGAGAATTCTCCTTAAAATGTTACACCAGTGTAACATTTGGTGTGCGGTGGTTATTGGCATGGAGTCCAGTAACTGTAAGGGTTCAGAGGCGTTTTTTTGTAAATCTCCGTTGTGGAAAAAAATAATTTGGTGCAAAGTGTAACATTTTGCGATTATGGTTGTCGACTGTTCCGTTAGATTGCTTCGTTTTTTCGTTTTCTTTAAATTGCTATTATATTTTAAGTATAACATATATAAAGCAAAAAATCAAGGGAATATTCAATTGTTTAGTTGTCTGAATCGCGGATTACACGGATGACGCGGATGACGCGGATTGGCGTGTTTTGCCAATCTTGCGTATATCTTAGGAGATAAACATAGCGGAAGATTGTATCACACTTTTGTGTTTTTTGTTTGATGTGTTTCCTGATTTAGCGAAGGTCTAACGCCGGCAGTTCGTTTACAATGTCCACTGTCTCCCAACTTACTGTTGTCACTTTCCCAATCAACTTGACGATGTACTGCGGATCGTCGGCACGGTTCGGATCGTTGACGATACCGCTCCGTTTATCGGTTTTCACGCGATACTGGTCTATTACCCATTCTAACGCGGAGCGGGTGCCAAGCCGATAGTCAAAAGCCTTTATGGGAATACCGGCTATCGTTAGGAAGTTGTTGTAGATAAGCGAGGTTTTATCTTTTGAGAGTTTCATCTTCTCAACGCGCCAATTAAGCGGAACATCGCGGTTCTGAATGAATTTGAGATCGCTATATTCAGGTTGAGATTCGTAGTTGACGTGGAGGTCTGCGAGGCGCGCACCTGCCTTTGCAAATTCCCAGAAATCATCAGTGAAGGGGATATGGGGCAGATCACGCTTGAGGTTGGCGGCATACTTCTCACGGTAGTCGGGATGGTGTAAGATGCCGTAGTTGTAGTGGAAGATGTCCCACTTGGTGATGGCATTATCCTTGTAGTGCGTTTGGAATTGTGTCAATGCCCAATCGGTAATGTTTTCTTGGCGGTTTGTGCCGTCTTCGTCATAGGTATAGAAAGGGAAGCATTGAGAACCCCCTTGTGGCAACTGATCAGGAAATTGGTTGGCCATCAGTCCAAACATCGGCCACTCTTTGCCGACTTTAAGCCATATCACCCGATTTTCCGTTTCTGTATAAAGTGTGGGAAAAATAGATGGAAATACGGAGACCACATCACTCATTGTTCGGTCAAAGTAGAGGTTGGATTTCGTAAACGGACGATAGAGGGCTGTTCTTACCTTGTGTTCAGTATATTCGGACGTTGTTCCTCGGTCTAATTTCACTTTTAAATCACGACTCCACTTGATTTTCGTGTCATCGGAAACGACATAATTATCAAGTTTAGTCTCTCGATCTGTCCGTTGCACCCACCGAGCAACTTCCGCGTTGTAATTTTCAATCATTCTCTTTATGTTCTCTGTCAGCACGTTTCGGTTGAAATTGTAAACCCACGCATCACGATTGGTCTTTACGCCGTTGCTATAGGTTTTGAATATTACATCTGTGGGGTCATCTTTTACCGTCTTTGCTGCCTTACTTCCCATCGGAATAAAGGTTTCAAATTCAGCGTGGAGACCTTCGCTGAGCCACGTATGTCGCGCATCCGGTTGGATATTTTGCCATTCAATTCTGCCCGCGTGCTCTCGTTCATTCAGAAAATCAAATTTCTGTTTTCTGTTCCATAAATCATCTGTGCAGTAGTAAAAAATACGAGGTGGTTCTGATGGATTCTGCCTATTTTTCACAAATAGATTGATGCTCACCCCTACACGAATGCCGAACACATTCGCATCGGAGACCTTCAATCCCTTTCTTGCGTTCCCTCCTAAATCCAGAATATAGATCGCGTCGCAGTCTGCGGCGAGGTGTTTTCGCATGCCGTCAAATGCGACCCCGTCGAGAAAGCTGTTGTTTGTCACAAAAGCGACAATCCCCTCATCGCCAATTCTATCCAAAGCCCATCGGATGGCTTTGACATAGGGATCGTAGAGTTTATTTCTCAGGGTCGCTTTGGAGTCTTTCGCGTAAGTGTCCGCGATCCGTTCATCCATCGTCTCATATTCCCGATTCTTGTTGTTATCGTTTTCGTTGATCTGTCCTGCGTTATAGGGCGGGTTACCGATAACGACGAACATCGGTGTCTGCTTCTGTTTCTCAACACGCTCTGTATTGGCAGGCGTAAACATCTGTATCTGTCGTTCTTCTGCCATCTCAAACGTGTCCACCAGACAGATACCTTCATAAGGGGCGTATCGGTTCGTTGCGGCGTAAAATTGTTGTTCTATGTTGAGACAGGCGATGTAGTAGGGCAGCAGCATCACCTCGTTGCACTGGAGTTCCGGCGGATTAGCAGTGTATTTTCGCTCTAACGAAATGGGATCGAGTGCCTGCATGATACGCACGATGAAGTTACCCGTGCCAACAAATGGGTCAATGATATTCACGTCGCTCTCTGAAAGTGAGCGGTTAAATTCGGTCTGTAGGATATGCTCGACGCTTTTCACCATAAAGTCGACGATCGGCTGCGGTGTGTAGACAATACCGTGTGTATCGGCGACCTTGACGGAGAAGCCTTGAAAAAACTGCTCGTAGACGGCGTTGAGGAATCCCTGTTTTTGTGAGAAATCCGTGATAGTCGCCGCGGTTTTCTCAATCGCAACGTAGAACGGATCCAAACTTTGAAGAAATTGGTCGCGGTTCAGGGCATGCTCTGTCAGCACATCAATCACTTTCTCGATGTCCCTGGCAATAATGTTACGGCGAGTGAAATCACGGTTCTTGAAAACGGTAGCGAAAATCCGCTCCGTCAGGAGATGTTGAATGAGCATCTCCTCTACAGCGGCAATCGAGAGGTTTGGATTAATGGAGGCTTGGCACTGCTGATGGAAATTGGTGAACGCCTCTCGGAAGTGTGGATTGTTTTGACGTTCTGTTTCGATGAGTGCTGCCAACTTTTCGCCGAGTTCCGGCACCGTCTCTCTGAATTCGGAGACTGCCGCATGCCATGCCGAGATATTTGCCTCCTGATACGCAAAGAAGGTCTGTAGCATACGGACGAGGTTTCTCGGATCGGTGATGTCCACATCGAGCTGCAGCTGCCCATCCTGATAGAGGAGGGCGTGGGTGGGTGACTGCACAACAATATTTTTCGACGGATAACCTGCAGCAAACTTCTTGGACGCTTCAAGGCGGAGGTCGTCTTGTGTATCTTTGGCTTCCCAGTAGCCGTGTGGCAGTCCGAAGGCATCTACGACTTCCCCGTCCGGTCGAATGCGTCTGTAACCGCCTTGGGTCCCTGTATCAGAGGCGGCGCGTGTCTTTTCACAGAGCAGTGTGAAGTCGGATTGGTGGCAATAATGTTGGAGAAGGTTTTGGAATGCGGCGCGGACGGTACCTTCGTTTTCTTCACCGAGTTGCGCGTATTTTTCGAGTTCGGCGTAGTAGGTTTTGATAGGTTTATGCGTAGGCTTGATGTTCAGGTCGGACATCTATTTTCTCCGTGTGTTGTTGGCATAAGAACGATACCACATTATAAACGGAGTCATACGAAATTGCGAGGAGAATTTTAGGATTGTCTGAATCAGGATTTACAGGATTGTTGTTTCTCTTCGATGTGGTTGTGGGTTATCGGTTGTCTGAATCACGGATTACGCGGATCACGCGGATTTTTGGCTGTTTGTGTCCTAACTGGTTCTGACTGGGAATTACATGGAAATTCCCCTTAAAATGTTACACCAGTGTAACATTTTGTGTACATTGGTTATTGGCATGGAATCCAGTAACCGTAAGGGTTCATGACCGTTTTTTGTAAATTTTCGTTGTGAAAAAAATAATTTGACGAAAAGTGTAACATTTTCGATTTTGGTTTTCTTCAAATCGTTAGCATAATATACTATACGTATAACATATATAAAGCATAAAGTCAAGGGGAATATTGAATTTTTGGGTAGGGATATTTATGGTGAGATTTGAAGGTATGTGGAATGTGTCAGGATAGATGTTGCTGGTGAGAGTTCCTGACTTCGCAAAAAGCGGAATGGAGTGTTGTCTCCCGTTTTTCGATCTGTGATATTCTTTGGTTATTGTTATATCGTATGTTGGGAATTTTGGGTGAGTCGAACCAATTGAATCGAACACGGTATTACAATTCAATTATGGAATAAGCTGCTTTTTATTGCATAGCAATTTTCCGGCTGGATATAGGACTGACAACATTTTACGATATACCTTTTCCCATCTCTATGTTATGGTTTCAAGTTTCTAATTTCTGAAGAATAAATCTCTATCCACTTGTGGGTTCTCTATGGCATTACTTATGACAAATCAAACACGGTTCTTCATCATCCTCATCGTCAAGCACCTCAGTAAGGATTTCAGCTCGGGTGAGAATTTGCATCAGGGTTTGATTTGGTTTAGTCATTTTCTTGTCCTCTATTGCTTTTTTCTTATCTTCTATCGCCTTTTCGGTATTTGCCTTGATCTCTGCTATCCGTTCTGGTTTAGACAACTCTTCTAAAGTTTCACCCTGACACCACGTAAATAATTCTCCTGTCTTTGATTTTGGATTGGGTTTTTCGTATTCCTTGGCGCGTTCAAAGAGGTCTGGATGTTGCTCTAACAGTCCTACCCACTCGGATTTGCGCTGGAAAAAACAGAAGTAACACCCCGAACGCGTCCGCCACTTGTAATAGTCAGGCAAACCGATACCGCTTTCCTCCAAAATTCGGTAGACATCCTCTTTGGTGATGCCATCCTGTTTGAATGGGTATTTGGGTTTGATATTGCGAAGGGAGGAAATCTTCGGCGGTTTATAACCGACACGATCTTCGTCGGCGCGGATAGCGATGTAATGATATGCTTTATCTTCGCCCACGTACGCCTCAAATGGTTTGATTTTGAGGTCAACGGTGCACCAGCGGACCTGAGACGACGGGAGCAGACCTTCGTATACTGTCAGCCAGTGATCGAAATCTCGGTTGGTATTGGGATCCGGGTCCATGTTAAGGCGGACAATCGGTTTGCCGAGGAATACCTCTAACCGATCCAAAAACTCATAGGTCTCTGGCAACTCCTTACCGGTGTCAGAAAAGAAGTATTCCATCTCAGGCACCCTATCCCTCATGTAGACAGCGAGGGCAGAACTGTCTTTACCACCGGAGAGGCCGAGCAGATGGCGAACTTTTTGTGCCATGTTTCCTCCTGAGGTAGTTGTTTTGTAACTCTATGTTCCCAATTGTACCATATACTTCCCGAGATATCAAGATGTTTCTTGTTTATCCTTGGACATCAATTTTTGCGAGATTCGTGCTAAAACTGCAAGACGGAATTCAAGGTTTCCATCTGTATCAATTTCGTCAGAAGCTTTCTCAATTGCGCGTTCCAATTTATTTACTTGTTCCTCAGCAGTTGAAGGCAAAATGACAACCTGTTCCTGTTCGGGGTGTTTAGGTCTTGTAATGCCGATGCGAATTGGCTCACCTGCTGATAATTCAGTATGCTCCCATTTTTCGTAAGACACCGCTTCAAAATGCCGAAATTTCCTCGTGAATTGAGAGAGATTGCTTTGAAATTGTGCTTTATCCAAGTCTACCCACGATGCAGGTGTTTTTTTGGTAAGATAGGTTGAAATTGCCTCAAGCCAACTGGTGAAATCATGTCCGCTGCTACAGATATGAATTAAAAACCCTTTAAAATCAGTTTCGATTACTATTTCTAACAAGGGCTCAGCTCTGGCGACCAATTCTGTTTGGAGTTCTTCTTTCTTCGGGGTCAAATTGAAGGCTTTCGCGAGCAACTGCTCAATGGAGTTCAGTAGCACTTCGTAAGCCTGCTCTAACTCGGACAGAGCGTCTTGCAGTGTGGTGAAGAAATCCGAAACAACCTTTGCATCTATTGCTGTTTCTGTGCCAAAGACAGGGAATCCGAGTGCTTCAGGCAATTGGTTAAAGAGGAGTTCGTCGGGTTCACGCGCATTCAGAATGGCTTCCCTTACATTTTTTGAGGTGTCACTCAATTCTTGTGTTGTTAGTGCGTACTTTGGAAGTTGTGCTATAGAGCGAATAAGTGGCGTGACGACCATCAACAAATCAGAGTCTTCTACCGCCATTGGTTGATTGAGTCTCTCCAAAAATTGTGCTAACAGATTTGCACGGATACCTGCTATTTGAAAACGTTTCAGTTCAAATTGTTGAGGCACTTTGAGCAGTCTTTCAAAAACTGGCATTGACCAGTCTGGTATAAAAGAACCGTTTTCGTAGAGCGCAATTTCGGTTTTGTAATGCATCATCGCAGCACACAAAAGAATAGGCAGTGGACCATTTCGCACACCGAGTGGCGGTGCCATCAGACGTTTATAGAGTGCTTCAATAGGTTGTCGTTTCCCTTCACACTCAGTAAGAAACGCCTCGATTGCTTTCCAGGTGTACTCCATTCTGTTCTTATCGCCTGTTTTGGGTGGGTAAAATCCCCATACACCTGAGGCTTCGCGATGTATTCCGGTCTTCCATAAGAGGGAGCGGTAGATGCTCATTTCAGGAGGGTAACCCATGATTCTGAGATTTCTCTGATCATCACTCTCAAGCATCGCTTGAATTAATTTCTTTCTTGCTGTTGTTGCGGCACGAGAGATTTCCCGTCGGTTGACTAGTTCGTTCCGAATAATGGGGGTCTTATCGTAGATATCATCACAGATTTTTGAGAGGTAAGCGTTTTTTGAGCGTTGAGAGTTAATGTTTACGGGCTGTCCCTGGTGGTACCATGTACAAGCATTTTTACTGTCTTTGCCAAAGATTGTTGTTAGTCTATCAGACACTTCCTTTTCCGCTTGTATTTGCTGCACTGAGAGTTCAAGTCTTGCTATTTGATCTCCTTCTAATTCAGGTGTGTTCTCGGAAACCCAATATAGGTGGGTGAGTTGGGTAACAGCATCTTGTAGAGTGCCTATAGCTTGGGGGATTGCAATTAACACCTCTTGAAGGGAAGCAAGAGCATCCTCACTTGCCTTTTCAACTAATTGGTTAACTTCATATTCATTTGCTGGAAGCGTGTAGAGCACAAATCCATCTGCATCACCAAGTGGCTTTTTAATATCCGCATCAAAGTTTTCAAGATCGGTGTACCGAAGGGCAAAATGACGAAAGGTGCCTGTTTCAAATAGATGTCGTCGGGCGACGAGGGGACGTATCGGCAGATAGCGCGACAAAGTTGTGGCGAGGTTGGCTTTTGTATAAACGCTTCCTTCTGCCTCACGGAGTTTTGCTTCAATGTCGATGTCACTTCCTTGCCAAAGCGCGTAAGCCTTATTGTAACGGCGATAAATGGCAATTGAACGCTCCTTCAGCGTGGTAAGTGCTGTCTCAAATTCATGGGCAAACCCTTTTGTTTTATCATCTAACGTGTAACGGAGCATCGGTTCTGAGGCTTTCAGATTTGGAATTGATTCACCAACGATGCCAAGTATCCCGATCGTTTTAATCAGCTTAGCTGACATAGCGGATGAGTCTGACAGTCGACCTATTGCTGATTCAATTTCTGCCCACTTCTTGCTATTGTGTGAGATATACAGCCGATTCCCCATATTAGTCTTGAGGTAATCGTACAGGTCGGCGATTGAGAACAGAGGTAATGTATCTCTGTTGTAACGCTGATTAAAAAGAAAGTCTTGGAGTCCATGAGGTTCGCTTGAACTGAGGAAGGCAAAGAGGGAACGTTCATTCTGTCCGAATCGCCGGAAAATTGAATCTATAACAAGTACAACGGTTGGATGGAGTGGCAAGCAGTTTCTCAGGAGTTCGCTAAATTCGTCCTGGGTAAGTTGGCTCGGTTTGAGGTCGAATTGAATGGGCAAAGATAAATTTTCTTCTTTACCTTCTGAAGTCCTTTCGATAGCAGAACCGATCAGACGGAGTACCTGTTCTGTAGGTTCCATAAATGCTATATCTTCAAACCGTCCCTGTATTTTTGCCCACTCTTCCTGTTGCGATTTGGCTGCTTTACTTGCATACTGTTCAAAGGCTTGATGAAGAATTGTCAGTAAGAATAGTGGTGTTTGCTCACTTCGTGTAGCAAATTCAGCAAGAGTTTGTAGCGCAAAAATATCGCCTTGTACAGGGTCTTGTGCAGCATACTCGAGGAACTTGCCAAGTTCATCGATCACTAATAGTAAACCCTGGCCACCGTTTTCCCCAATAGTACTCGTTGCTAATTCAAAAAGAGCAGTAATTTCAGATGCCTGTGGAGGTGTGCCGTTCGCTGCTGTTCTCAATAGTTTTCTGATCTTCCGTTGAAGTGAGCCAACAGACAGAAATTCAGAGGTTTTGAGTCCTTGTTCTAAACCACGCAGAAGGGCAATTGAGAGTGGGGCGCGCTCTCCAGAGATAAGCACAGGACAAAATCCCGATAACGACCAATTTCCGTTAAGCTTTGCATCCATAAATTGCTTATGTAGTGCGGTATCTCCATCTTTTAAGACTTTTAAAGCCTGTCGAGTTGCGGGAATATTAGGATCTCCGAGGAGTTTCGCTATGAAAAGTGCAAATGCTGATTTTCCTGACCCGTAAGGACCGGTGAGGGACCAAACTTTCGATGTTGTCTCATTTTCAAGCGTCGCAATGACACGCGATAGCATCTCGCGCGCGGTAACGGTCAAAATGTACCCATCTAAGGCGTTCTCCGTGTAGAAATCGCGTTCCAGATGAACTGAACGCTTAAAACGACCCTTAATCTGAAAAAGTTTTGACAAAGGGGTGTTATCCATAATGCCTCTCTAAGAGTTTCATCAGGTTTAGATTGTCCCGTCGATAGACCTGTTTCAAACCTGCGGTTTCATCGTATTGCAGGGCTTCATTAGTAAGTTGCGTAAGGTTTTCAAGATATGCTGTCATTGTGTCTTCGTCTAACCTGAAGATTCGTCCGGGACTTAAGGGGGCATACATCAGGTCTGAAAATGGTAAGGCATCCCTGCCCAAAAAACAAAGATCCCAAAATGCGACGAGCGTCGCTGTAAAAACTTCAAACGATAGTGTCTCTTTTTCTCCTCGTTGGAATTCATACCCATTACCTTCTGGTGATTCGGCGATTAGGTTAAGTTCGGCGAGCGGACAGTCAAAGCTCTCCTCGACTACGGCAGTGGTATGACGTGACTGGCAGTAGGTTCGGATAAAGCAATGGATATCCCGTTGAAGTGTGTTGTCAGAGACCGGTCGCGCGGAGGCTTTATGTTGCTGTGTCCACTCGGACACTTGTTTTTTAAATGTATCGGATGTGAATTGATTTTTTCTCAAAACGTTAAATGCCCAATACCATGCAGTTGCTTGGTTGATGTTCGTTGTGATCTGCCAGTGAATCAGCCACAGGGTTGCTGGATCGTCAAGGTATGGATCAAAGCCATTTTTGTCGTTAAAAATGGCTTTGCCGAGTTCAGTCGGAACAAGCCTTCTACGCTGGTGCGGATCCGCCTTAATGAGTCTAGCGACGGTACACCAATGTCGAATAGAGCTTACCATGTTTTTTCCAACGCCTAAAGTAACGGAGGCATCTTCCGATGAAAAGACAGTCGGATTTTCTATTACAGCATCAACACCTTTTTTCAGCCATGTATACCGAAACGGAAAAGTCTGATGACCCGAGAAAGAAGGATTCGTCAGTTGTGGTGGAGTTATGTGTTCAGTTGTTAAGAAATTCTCCATATAACTTATTATACTTTATATGTTCAAAAGAAGTCAACGTGCATTGGACATGCGCGAAGTGTCAGGAACAATTAGTCTTAAAATCGTTTTCGATGAATGCGAGCGTCTGCTGTGAATATGAGGCGAAATAACGCATCATCGGCACAGTAAATTTGTATTTCAAGGCACAATATCAGGAGAGCAGTATTCCGTAGCACTGCCATTACTGCCGGAATTACACTACTCTGAACTTAAGAATTATAGATCGAAAGCTATATGCCCGTAGATTATTAATCTTTTTCTTGAGATTGTTTGGAAAATTTGGTATACTATTATTCTTGATTGTAGTAGCGCGTGGTTAAGAAGTTTCCTCGTACTTCTGCAATACTAATAGTTAGATAGACCCTCCAAATGGTGGGTCGTTGTTCCCTTTGTCTGACTAAGTTTCTTCATGGTTACACCCTGACAGGCAGGTTGCCAAATGCCTAAATATGAAGCTGGAATCACAGACATTAATGTACTTGTTCGCCGCTTAGGTTATGTCTCTGCAATTCTACAATTACTTGAGCATAGTACATTAAGCGAATCTATGCTTTATACTCGGCTTGAAAAATGGAGCCTTGATCGTGAGAAAAATTTGATGGCTTACGCGAATCAACAGGGCTTTATTAAAGCGACACGCGGGCAAACGGGTCCAAAACGCTACACTAATTTGGCAGTTTCGTTGGGCCTCGTCGGTAGAATCGCTGGCGCGTACCGTGTGACTCGATTTGGAAAGGCATTGCTCCCTTTTCTGTGTCGAGCTCCTCATCAAAATCCGTTTGAACTGACGAACGCGGAACGCTGTGCGTATCTATATTGGCTTCTTTTGAAGGATAGCGATCAACTGCTCACAATTATTAGAATGTTGGTAGGAAAGCGTTCTCAACCTCTATCCGATTTGCAAAACGCTTTCCCCGCGTTTTATCTGCAACAATTGCAAGCCCGTATGCTGACAGCGGAAGAGCATGTAGCACGTGACATCTTGGCAGTCCGGAACCGCGTGTCACATTGGAAGGAAGGGTCAAGACGTTCTATCGAAAATATTGTACCACCGCGGATTCATTGGTTGGCAGACCTTGGTTTGGTCTCAGTTGAGAATGACGGGGAAACACGGTCTCGATTAACAGAGATGGGGATTCAGTTTTCTCGGTCTCTTCCGAACATTCAAGGAATGCCGACTTTTCACACAAGTCCGGTGTGGTTGCGGGAGCAATTCTTTGGCATTGCTGCACAGGTCCTTATGGGCACAATTGATCGACGATGGACAGAAATACATGATTTAGAAAAAAAATATCTGCTTCACAAACTCACTTTTCAAGCCTTTGAAACGCTCCGGAACACACCTACGCCGAAGATTTCTTTATATCCGGCACTCATTTATATGGCACTCCTTCTCACAGGGGATAACAGAATCGCGGTGAACCTTGAGGAGCTTCATGCGGATCTAGACGCGTGTTCTAAAGAGCCTGATACACAGTATGCAGTCCGGTTTTCCCACCGTGAAAATGAGTCATATCTTATTTTTTTGCCAACTTAACCCAAGGCTTATGGATATTCTGATTCCTGATACATCTTCGCTCATAAACATACATGAGGTTTACGTAGGCCGATCCCACATTATTGATATTTTAAATCAACTGTTCAATGTGCAAGTCTCACGAGAAATTCCACACGAAATCAGGCGAAATAGAAATAAATTAGGATGCTACGACAAACCGATGCTACAATTCGTGCGTCAAGCGAGGCGATATTTTCCCCATGAGCAGGATTATGAGGACTTGATTTTTAACAAATTTTCGCCAAATGGCAACCCATCTAACAATCGTGGAGAACGTTATAACTGTGCGCTTGCGCTTTATCTGGTTCGGAGACGATATGCAGGACAAGTTATTATGTTGACAGACGACATGAAGGCACATCGAGGTCTGATTGATTGGTACAAGAATCGCTTCAAAACAACAAGAACTTGGACTTCGCTGGAGTTGCTGCTGCATATCTATCTTGTTATGTTTCCAAAGTGGTCGTACGCTCAGGCTGATTCGGCTTTACGACTTATAAATCCTCATATTGCCGGAACGCAACAGGAGATGACGAAGCGTCTTAGTAAGTGTCGCGATTGTCTCAAGGAATTAGAGAGTATGCTTAAAGTTTTGCCATCTGTGAGAAAACGAGGTAAGTCATGAAATTCTTGGTTGATTGGAATATAGCCTGTTTACGGGAAAACCCCTTTACGATTAGTCCTCCAACTGACCCTAAACAGGTAATTTGGGCAGGTATGGATGTGATCAGAGGTGAATTTAATAGGGTCTTTCGGGAAGCCAAAGCATCGTCACCAACGCAGGTGGTGTTATGCCGAGGTCCTATTGGTGGAGGTAAAACACATGCTTCACTTTTCTTTAGTTCCGACAAAAATATTCCTGAGACATCACCGAGCGTCCAGAATGTGGAGGTTCTCAGAGTTCAGGCACCTACCGAAGCTGGGAATCCTGCAAGGGATTTTTATTTGGATGTCATGGAACAGATTGGACTTGATCGAATAGCGGAGGCAGTGAAAAAAAATGTGGAATCTATTGGGCGGGATATAGTTGAACGAAACCTTCGTCAAATTATGGTGAGTGGTGATTTCGCGAATGCATTGCTTAATTTATTTGAAGATTCACCAATCTCTCCGGGGCCTAGTTCGCTGTTAAGTGCCTACTTCCTTGGCAAATGCACGACTACGGAATTGCGAAAACTTGGCTTAAACCGAAACATTGCGAAAACGCAAGACTATTTTCGGGTATTGGCAGGCGTTTTTCACTGTCTTATAGGGTTATCTGAATCCACTGATGTAGCCCAGCACAATCGATTCTGCCTATGGGTTGATGAAATGGAGAATTTCATTTATTTTACACCGCCACAATACCGGCCTTTTGGACAAGGATTGCGTGAACTCGTAGATCGGCTTCCCTATTTCTTCACACTTTTCATGAATTTCACGCTTACTTCGCCGGAGGAGTATGAAGAAATTGAACTGATTCTTGGAGGTTATCTCACTGACCGGATTACTCGACATGTTTTCTTTGACGAAATGAAAGATCAAGAAAAGATGCTGCAATATGTCCGTGAGCTTCTCTCTTACTACAGACCCCAAGAAAAGCCAAAAACACCTTATTTTCCGTTTACGGAAGAGGCACTCCGGGCACTCCTGTCTAACTTGCAACGCGGAACACCGAGAGACGTGAATAAGCGGTGCGGTAATGTGTTGATAAGAGCATTTGAAGAGGGGATTTTTGAAGAGGGAAAAGACTCGGAAATTACTCTCAAATTTGTACAGGAAATGAGTCAGGAGGAGTTGGATAAAGAGATTGGATAGTCGAGATGTAAATTCCCTTAAAGTAATTTATTAGACATCGGAGGTTGAATAATCGCACTAATATGCTGGTTTGTATCCAGTACAACGCGCATCAGGGAGACAACTTACTCCTTTTACCTGCTTTCTCTGCGCGTTCCTCAGCAATTGCCTGTTCAATATCTGCTTGTGTTTCTTCTTCGCTCACCGCTGGCACTTTTTCCCATATTCTATCCACGACTGAAATAGTGTTTTGTCCTGATGGTTATTTGATGCAGGATGTTAAGTGCCGTCATCTATGTGAGGTGGTGCCGTACTGTTTTCTTTGGTAGCTTGAATCAAAAATCTCAATACCTCGTTCACAGATGCAGCGTCTGGAAATGCCTCAGCAACGTCGGGTTCTAAACAGACAACAGACTTCCCACAGTGCTTGCGTTCAGGTCTATTTTTTTGACATGTAGGTTTCTCAAATCATATTTAGGTCGAGGTTCATCTCGTAATGAACGATCGGGGCGAGTTACGGGTATCACGGTTAGCTTTCGGCGAATTCCAAGCGAATCTGAAATCCGAGTCTAGAAAGAATGTTTTGCAGATTATCTAAGCGCGGGTCCGGTTTAGAGGCGAGTATATCGTTGAGATGTTCAGGATTAACCTTTGCCCTTTCAGCGAGTTTTCCTATTCCGCCTTGTGCCGCTACAACATCATACAGTGCTGTCCAGAGTGCTTCTGTATTACTATCTTCCTTATAGTCTGATAGGGCAACTTCCAAGTAGTACATCGCGAACTCCATGTCTGCGAGGTCTTTCAGAAGGTCATCTCTAAAACTGGTCGTTTGCTTAAGTAGAGTTTCCATGTTCATCTTGAAGTTGTGTCAACCACTCGCGGAACGGATTCCGCCCGTTTGATGTGATATAGTTTCGGACCTCTCTGGCGATGATTTGCATATCTTAAGCAGGACTTACGCAATTTTGATCATATGACGCTCTCTGAGAGGGCGAACCGACACAAAGCGCACACGGGGTCCTGGCACAACCTAACAGGTTATGCTACAAACAGCAGCCTGCGTAAGCCCTATTAAGTATAATATATTCTTGATGCGTTGTCAAATTATGGGTCATTGGGAAAGTAATGTAATAATGTTGGAGGATTGCATTGGAGATAGAAGGTGTGTTATACTGCAAGTGGAAAGTTTACTGCAATTTTTTATCAGAGGATCTGCGCACCTACCATGCACATCAATACACTTGATTACCCTTTAATCCATATCCCTGCTGGTGAGTTCACGATGGGGACGGTTCCGACTGGATTGCGGAAGACGGATCCAGAGGAACCGCAACGGAGTGTTCTGCTCGATGCTTACGCTATCGGGACGTATCAGGTCACGAATGTGCAGTACGCGCAGTTTGTTGAGGAGACAGGGAACCCACAACCGCTGTTCTGGAACGAGGCGCATCTCAACGCGCCCGATTTTCCTATCGTCGGGGTGAGTTGGCACGATGCGACGAATTTTTTGCGATGGCTCAGCGGATTTGAAGGCGTGGAATATCGCTTGCCGTCGGAGGCGGAGTGGGAGAAAGCGGCACGTGGCACGGATGCTCGGGAGTATCCTTGGGGAGATACGTGGGATGCGAGTCGAGCGAACACATCGGAATCGGGGAATAAGCGGCTGATGCCTGTTGGGAATTATCCATCGGGTGTGAGTCCTTACGGGTGCTATGACATGGCAGGCAACGCTTACGATTGGTGCTACGACTGGTTTCATGCCGAGACGTATAAGTACTCACCAGCGGAGAATCCGTTGGGTGCGAGTGAGGGGCGGCGTAAGGTGATTCGCGGCGGTTCGTGGATTGCGCGTGGGGAGTTCGCTGCGCGCTCTGCCAATCGTGCGGCGTATGAGCCGATCCGAGGACTGCATAGTGTCGGTTTTCGGGTGGCCACGGATCTTTAAGTTGGGTAATCTTGCGCTTCACAATGTGCGATGAATCGCACTACTACGAACGAAGCAGCTTGTACAGGAAAATCGCGAGCGCAACTCGCTCCTACAAAGAGGGCGAGGTTAGAAACCTCGCCAGCGGGGGTGAAGCGGTTTGGGTAATCCGGTGCGGTTAGGAAACTGACCTACTGCGAATGGCGGTCAGCGATTAGCCATCAGCAGTCAGTATCCAAAAATACTGTGATTTCAATATGCAGAAGATGAAGTTAGTTGAACACTACCAAGATTTTCGAGGGGCGTTGTTGGCGTGGTTCAAAGTTTATCAACGCGATATGCCGTGGCGACACACAGATGATCCCTACCGGATTTGGGTCTCTGAGGTGATGCTCCAGCAGACGCAGGTCAAGAAGGTTGTGGGGTACTATGAGCGATTCATCGCACGGTTTCCAGATGTGCAGCATTTGGCAGCCGCGCCGCTACAGGATGTGCTGAAGGTCTGGGAAGGCTTGGGGTATTACGCGAGGGCGCGGAATCTCCACAAAGCAGCGCAGATCATTGTGGATGAACTGGACGGGGAAATACCGGTGGATTATGGGACCTTTCGGAAATTGCCGGGTGTCGGGGATTATAGCGCGGCGGCGGTGCAAAGTATCGCTTTTAATGCGCCGTATGCGGCTGTAGATGGGAACATCAAACGCGTGCTGGCACGCCTGTTTCTGATGGAGGCACCGATTAACGATGCCAAGTCAGCCAAACTGTTTCAGCAGAAAGCGGATGAACTTTTGGATCCGAATGCACCGGGATTTTTCAATCAGGCGATGATGGAGTTAGGAGCGACTGTGTGTCGTCCGCAATCGCCGATTTGTCTCGTTTGTCCTGTGAATTCGTTTTGTGAGGCGTTCCACACGGCACGGCAAGACGAGTTTCCGTATCGACGTGAGACGAAACCTGTCCCGGAACACCATCTCGCTGTTGGGGTTATCTATAGGGACAACGAGGTTTTACTCACGCAGCGGCAACTGGACGGTCTGCTCGGTGGACTCTGGGAGTTTCCGGGTGGGCAGCTTACCGAGGGTGAAACCGCCGAGGCGGCTTGTGTTCGGCACATCACCGATGTCGTCAACCTCTCTGTTACCAATGTGCGGTCCCTCACGCGTGTCAGGCACGCCTACACCCATTTCAAGGTTGTTGTGGATGTGTTTCAGTGCGATTATCAGGCGGGTGAGGTGGTTCTGAAGGGTCCGCGGGATGCGAAGTGGGTCGCGGTTGCGGCACTGCAGGATTATCCGCTTCCGCGTGTGACGCATAAGTTTTTGGGGAAGTTAATTGGGGAATAGCCATCAGCGGTCAGCGAATTGGCTATCAGCCATCAGAATCCTCTTACTGACTGCTGATAGCCGACTGCTGACAGCCGATTCCTGATGGCTAATTTGATCCGAAGCGTGCCTCGTATTTCTCCCATACCTCATCGGGTAGCGGGGTACTGGCGGCTCGGAGGTTTGCCTCAAGTTGCTCAACGTTGAGATTCCCGATGTTGTTGCCGTGAATCCGTTCTTCTCGGAGACAGAACTGAAGCGCGAGTTGCAACAGACTGATGTCCTCTTCGAGACACCACTTCCAAATTTCTCTGGCACGTGGCACATCGCCGTCGTTACGCCAACGTCCCCTCTCGATTTCAGCGTCAATATCGACACCTGTGAGGATACCGCGTAGGATCGACCAGCCGTTCATGACTCCGATATCGGCTTCAGCGGCGGCGGGAAGGATGTCGTCAGCGGCGGTCTGCCGAACGAGATTGTAGTCGTTGAAGCAGAGGATAAGGTCTATATCACCTGTTGCCATCGCCTTGAGATGGAAATCGTGGGGACGCATCCCGTATCCGAGGTGGCGTACGAGTCCGCGCGCTTTACACTGGAGCAAACCGTCAAGCGTGCCGCCCTTTTCGAGCGTAGGATCAATCTCGCCTGGGTCGTGGATGAGCATACCGTCGAGGTAGTCTATGCCGAGGAGTTCGAGCTGGTCTTCGAGGTCGGCGATTGCGCGTTCGGCGGAATAGTTGGGTCTGCCTTCTCCGTAGCCACCCCAATCTGATGCGGAATGGCAACAGAGCCTTGCGGTGACGATAACATCCTCGCGCGGGATTTCCTTCAACGCCAAACCGAGTTTCCGCATTGAATCCCCATAACAGCGTGCACAATCGAAGTGGTTCACACCGATAGACACGGCGTGTTTAACGAGATCCACAGCCTCTTCATCTGAGACGAAGCCGAAGTTGTTTCCAAACCCTTGCGTGCCGAACGGAATAACGGGGATGCTCAGTTCCGTTCTTCCGAGTCGTCGCCTCGGAATTGTGGGAAGATCTTGATTTGCCATAAAGTTCCTCTCTATCAGTTAGCGGTCAGCAGTCAGCCATCAGCGGTCAGCAAGAGTCGGGAATCGGAGTTCCCTCCTACAGAGTTGTCAGTTATCAGTAACCCCCCTAACCCCCCTTATCAGGGGGGAATAAGTTAAGAGTCGGGAATCGAAGTTCCTTAACGCATTACTGCTCTGACGGTTGATGGTTAATACACTGACGACTGGAAACCGAAAGTTCCTATCGAAATGCGATTTAGTACTGGTCCGAACCTTCAAGTGGGAGTGGCACTGCCCAGATGTTCCGGTACCTAACGTCATTGCCGTGATCCTGCAGACGGAGTGGCCCCGGTGTAGCGGCTTCTGGATCGGTGCTTCCACCTGTTGTGCCAGCCATCTGCGCGTTGTTGATGATTACCAAACCGTTCTGAATAACGGTTATGCGGGGACCTTCGACATTCTCACCTGCGTCGTTGAAACGGGGTGCCCGGAAGATGACATCGTAGGTCTGCCATTCGAGGGGTGGCTTGCAGGCGTTGACGAGAGGCGCGAACTGGTTGTAAATTGCGCCGCAATCGCCCATCCCAGGGACTTCGATGCCGTAGGAATCTAAGACTTGGACTTCATATCTGCCTTGGAGGAAGACACCGCTGTTGCCTTTTGCCTGTCCGGTCGCTTCGGGCATATCGGGGCACCTGAATTCGACATGAACGAAGTGATCCGTGAAGGTTTCCTTGCTTATTACATCGCCGGAGCGTGGGACGACGAGCATTGCGTCGCCTTCGACTTGCCAACTGGGTTCGCTGCCATCTAAACTTGTCCAGTTGCTGAGGTCTGTGCCGTCAAAGAGGATGACTGCGGATTCTGGAGGAGTTTGTGTCATGAGTTTTCCTTTCGCATGCTGTGCATGAGCAAATTGATGTAGTGAAATAACAATTTTTTTTATTTTAACGAAATTCGCTTTTTTGTCAAGGGGTTATCAGTCGTCAGTAGGGTCATTTATGGTAGATTTGAGAATTAAGTAGACATTTGAATAATATTCTCAAGGGACTTTTCGGGGTGATATTCTCGGTATCGCTTAAAGTTGGCAAAATCATGTTCAATAGGATTGTAATCCGGAGAATACGGTGGCAGAAACATCAACGTCGCCCCTGAACCTTCTATCAACTCTCGCGTCTGAGGTGTCTTGTGAAGACGCGCATTATCAAGGATGACGACGTGCTTTGAACTCAAGCGTGGACATAACTCCTCTATATCATAAAGACTACACATTGCATCTATTTCGTGTATATGATACGATAAACGTATATAGAAAGCATTATCTGTTGGAGGTAAAAGATATGAGTCGTATACGGATAGGTGTTATCGGATGTGGTGCAATCGCACAAGTACATCATCTCCCCAATCTTACCGCACTTCATCGAGAATTTGAGGTATCTATCGTTTGTGATCTTTCGCGGGGTGCAGCGCAAGCCGTCACAAAGCGGTTCCATGTTCCGCAATATGTGACAGATTACAATGAGTTGCTAAGCACAGATGTGGATGCTGTTTTGCTTTGCCATGGCGACCCAAAGACGGAAGTCGCACTCGCTGCATTTAAGGCGGGAAAGCATGTTTTTATTGAAAAACCCGTCTGCTTTTCACTTCAAGAGATGGATGCGATGCTCGCTGCACAGCGCGAGGCAGGCACCGTTGCGCAAGCCGGATATATGAAGGTGCATGATCCAGCTTTCCAACTCGCCAAACGTGAAGTGGATGCAATGGAAAGTTACCGCTTCGTTCAGATTAACCATCTCCATCCGAATAATAGCTTACACTTGAGCCAATTTGATGTCGAACGGTTCGACGATGTTCCATCGGACGCATTTGAGCCTGCTGGTGTCGCGCGTGAGAAAGCACAGGCAGAAGCCATCGGAGATCTGTTATCACAAACGGGATTTGAAAGCGATGTCCAAAGCAAGGCAGCACGAGTGTTCTACTTGCTTGCCGGTAGCATGATTCACGACATCTACAGCTTGAGGGTAATGCTCGGTTCACCAAGCGAGGTAGTTAGCGCGGAAGTCTGGGCTGATGGGCGCGGTGTGACGATCGTGTTTGGCTATCCGAATGGCGCACGCTGCGTCGCGACATGGGTTGACTTACCAGATCTCTGGGACTTTAAAGAGACGCTGGAAATCTACAGCGATACCAAACGCGTGATCGTATCCTATCCGACCGGTTTTTCACGAGGTATCCTGTCAGAGGTAACGATACACGGGATAGATCCCGATGGCACGACCTATAGCAAGACACCGGCTGTCGAATGGGAGAGCGCGTTTGTACAGGAGTTACGTCATTTCCATGCGTGTATCACAGAAGGTGAGCCGTGTTATACGGCGCTGGAATCTGCGCGGAACGATATCGCACTCATTATTGACATTGTGCGGTGCTATGTACAACGAAAACCTGTTCCATGTTAAAGTGGGTAGTCGCACATAGCACGTGAACACATAAACGACCCCTTCCGGTTGTGTGCTTATACCATTTCTAAGAGATTATATTGCATGGATGCCTCATTTATACTTGACATCAAGGACAACACGATTTTCTGGATAAGTACAGAAACCTATCCAGAAAATGTATGTATGGCGATCGAGGATCGCGCTTACTTCGGAATTATTCCTCTTCTACGGGTTCCGCAGGTTCCATGGGTTGTTCCGCTTCTGCTGGCATCATGCCATCACCCATGTCTTCGCCTTTTATCGTAACTGTTGTATCTCTGGAACCCGTTACAATAAAACCATCGATAGTGAGTTCTGCCTCAACAGTCGGTGGTGGTCCAATGTCTTCTGGAAACGGAAGTCCGTCTAACGGTGGGAAACCTTCGGGCAATGGGAAGTCTCCTGGTATTTCACCGTCGTCCCCTCCGTCGTCATCGCCATTATCATCCTCTTCACCGTCTTCTGGCATTTCGTCATCACCATTATCATCCTCCTCACCGTCTTCTGGCATTTCACCATCCTCTGGTGGTAAAATCCCTTCGGGAGGTAAGAGACCCTCTGGTGGTAACAGACCTGGTGGTAGTGGTGGGAAACCACCGCCAGGACCGGATGGCGTTAGAGTTACCGTGATTAAACCCGGATCCACCTGATCCTCTTCCATCTGTTTGATGAGTTCGTCGAGGTTTTTGGGTACGGGTCTCTCCTCTTCGTCACCGAATCCGCCAAATCCGAAATCTAAGATGGCACCAGGCGGTGGTCCAAGTTCCCCCGGGAAGAAAAAGTCTAACGCACTTCCAGAAACGTTGATGTTTGCTTCACCGGCAGGGAAATCTTCAGGTACCTCAAGGGTGACCTCTCGCTGAATCGTCCGTTCGTCTCCAGCGGTGCTCCAGTGCGGAACAAGAACGACTGAGACAGTAACACTCTCACCCGGTAGAATCTCTTCAGGCGCAATAACTTCTGCGACCTCCGCTTTCGTGATTTGCGGTTTGTCTGTGATAGAGATGGATACCGCTTTCAATGTCGCTTTTCCTGCGCTGTTTGTAAGCGTATTGCTAAAAGACTGAACAATCCGATCGACGTTTATCAGTACATCCAGGAATGGGACCGGAGAAGCACTCCTGAATGGTTCAGTATAGACGGTATCGGTTTCCTGAAACTGGAGTGTAACAGTGCCGTCCACTGTAGCATTGCTTAATTCCATCCGAAGGGCATCCATAGTGATCGCAGCAACAAGCGGAATATACCACTCTTGCCCATACGCCACGCGATGGTGTTTTTCTATCGCTGTTGGACTGTTAGCCGGATGGTAAGAGGTCTTGACAGGAATCATTGGTGGCGGCGCACCAAGTTCACCAACGATCGCTGGTGTGAGGTCTTTTGTTATCGTCCCGATTGGATTACCGTAAGCGGAGGCAGATTTATAGGATATCATAAGGTTCGGAACGATACCATTGACAACGGCTCTATATACCGGTAATGCGGACTTCCCATTGCCAAACATTGGATGCCCGAACGCTACAAATTTATTATCATAAACTTGTGTGACGGTTCCAAGACCTATTGCGTTGGCGATGTCGCCTGTTGCTATAGCAGCACCAATCATATCCCCCGGTGCGAGTGTCGGTGAAGCCCCTACCGGAGGTGCACCAGGCGCGCCACCGATGTCAGCAAAGAGTTCAACGAAATTGTATCGTGAGTTAGCCAGATACGAAGAAAGTTCTTGAATTCTGTGTGATTGTATTCCGGTAATCATCACAGGTGTTTTAACGGGCGTGTAAGTCGCATTGATCCCGGCAGCGGGGGCAGCAGGGGCAGCCTCTTGCGCAAGGAGTTCACCAAACGTTTGGTGATCGATTGCAGCCTCCATCGCATCAATAGATGTAACCCAGAACCGGGTCGGTGCTGTTGAGAAGCCGTCACCGTAGGCAAGCGCGCCCATGATACGTCCCGGAGGACCAACAGGGCTCCCTGACATCCCTTGTGCGATGCCGCCCATAGCCTCAGCCGATTCGTCCATCAGTTCGCACTCGTAAAGCGGAAATCCGAAACCGAAATCCCGAACGCCCCGGAACCGAGCCTGAAGCACGACTCTGCTCGTTCCCTCAAGCACTGTAACGATTTGAACGGGTGTTTTATCTGTTAGTTTCCGCGCTTCATCTTCATACATGTTTTCTAAAACAACATCGCCTAAGAGCGGTGCGGCACTGAACCCGGTTATTAGGTCTCCTGCCACGGGATTTTCAAGTTGTGTCTGTTCTTCATCGGGAGAGCAGCTCAATTGACAGAGCACCACAATAGCAATACCTGCCAGTACAAAAAACGTTTTCATTTATATTCCTCCAGAATAGAGTTTCCTCTATCTGTTTTTGTTATTTTAACGTGAGTTCGATATAAGAAATTGGTTCATCGTGTAGGTTCGATTGAACGAAAGTGAGATATAATACAACATCCAAAACGTATACTTTTGCTCCAGCGGAGCAACATGTCTATAGCATCGGACAAAAGTAAAACGAAATGTTCAATCATTCCGATTGTTCATATCCAATACATGCAGTCTTGTGACCGCATAACTGTGATTATGTTGGGTTAGTGGATTTCAATTAACAAATCTATTGAAATTAAAATCGCAGCATGCTGCGATTTTAGGCAAGTTTCGTGCCAGTTCCTTTAAAAGAGCCAACAATTTCTATCGAAATTGCTTAAATTTCAGCGGTTTTTCATGAGCATTCTCCGAAAATACAGATGCTCACTGACTTCATGAAAGCATTCGTTTTTCAAAAAATATCGCCTGTGAGAGCGATCGAAGTCTGCTTCCCACTGTGGATGTGCGAAAATTGTGGTATATAACGCAAAAATTGTAGTATATGGTATCAAAAAAATTGTGTAATGGAGTCGTTTTTTGCATGCTGTTTCTTGCAAAATGTTCCATTACACAAAAGGATTACATGAGGCTCTGGGTTTAGGTAGCAGTAGAACCACTGTGATAGCACAATTTTGAATCTTTACGGAGTCCCATACGCACGTCCTTTTTTCTGATAGTGTGTTTTCGGGTGTGTTGTACAGAAAATAGGCGCGGCTCGAACCGCGCCTGCAATTTTGAGAACTGTGAAAACTACCAAGCAACCCAGCCACCATCAACGGCGATTGTTTGCCCAGTCACCCAGTTTGCCGCATCGGATGCTAAGAACAGTACCGCGCCGACAACCTCGTCCACTTCACCGACACGTCCCATGGGGATACGGCGGACAACGTCTTCATAAAATTCCTTGCGTTGTAAAAGAACATCGGCGAGCGGGGTCCGAGTAAACGCCGGTGCGACAGCGTTCACTGTGACGTTATGAGGGGCCCATTCAACAGCGAGCCCTTTGGTTAACAGAACGACCCCGCCTTTGCTCCCGGAATAGGCAGTGCGCAATGGACCGCCTACCAAGCCCATCGTCGAAGAAATATTGATAATCTTCCCGTTTTCCCGCTCTATCATCGGTTTCACGAGTGCCTGCGTTAGGAAGAACAGTCCTTTAAGATTGAGATCATAGATCGCATCCCAATCCTCCTCGGTTAACTCAAGCGCGGGTTTCGGACGGTTCGTACCTGCGTTGTTGACGAGGATATCTACTCTACCCCATACATCAAGTGCCGCTTGAGCCCCTATCGCAACCTGCGCCATATCGCTAACGTCAAACACAACCGACTCCGCTTCACCTCCGTTCGCACGGATCTCGCTCGCAACCTCCTCAAGATCAGACGGGGTACGGCTGTTCAAGATGACTCTCGCACCCATCTGTGCGGCGGCGAGCGCAATCCCCCTGCCGATGCCTTTGCCGGAACCTGTGATTAACATTACCTTATCTTTCAATTCAAATCCTGGAAACGCCATATTTTAGCCTCCAATCGCTAATTTCAAAGTATTTTCTAATAACATTGCACGTGTCATAGGACCAACACCGCCCGGGACAGGGGTAATAAATCCAGCTACCTCTTTAACTTCCTCAAATTTAACATCCCCGACAGCATGTCCATTGACATAGTTAATACCGACATCAATGACGATAGCACCGGACTTCACCATGTCCGCAGTTACAAACTCCGGCTTACCGACAGCGGCGACGAGGATATCTGCTTTCTGTGCCTCCACCGTCAAGTCTACCGTACGGGAATGGCAATAAGTAACGGTAGCATTTCGATTCAGGAGCATCATCCCAACAGATTTGCCGACCAGCGGACTTCTACCGATACAGACGGCATGTGTGCCCTCAATCTGTTCACCTGTCAGTTCAATCAGGCGGATAATTCCTGTCGGCGTACAAGGTGTCACACCCTCGCGGTTGATGAGGAGATTCCCTAAATTGACTGGATTCAGCCCGTCTGCATCTTTATGTGGGGTAATTTTGTCAATGACTGCCTCTTTATCTATGTCCTCTGGTAGCGGCATTTGCACCAGTATGCCATGGATATCCGTTCGCTCATTTAAGGCTTCAACGTGCTCAATCAGGGTGTCTTGGTTAATATCTGCTGGTAAGCGATGGACTTCGGAGTGGAAATGCACCTTTTCACAATCACGTTGTTTGTGTTTGATATAGAGCGTTGATGCAGGATCATCGCCTACTTGAACAACAGCGAGGCCTGGTGTGAATGTGAGTTTTTTTATTTTTCGCCGGATCTGGTTCCGGACGCGCTTCGCAAGACGATTGCCATTAAGGAGTTCGGCTGACAAATCCCTGTTCCTCCAATTTACGCTTCTCTTGACTCAATGTGGTATCACAGAATTATTCGGTTCTCCGGTAGGACGGGCGACGAGTCAGGACGCTTCATTCTGAACAGCAGACTGCTGAATATAAATGAGAACCAAATACTTCAGCGTACTCTACTATGGTATGCTATATAATGAGTATACCATATATCTCTGTTTTCAGGCACTGTTTTTTCGGGGAGTAATTGTTGACCTTTTCTCGTGGATACTGTATTATTATCGCAAAAAGGTAGGTGAGAAAGATGATTCATGTAGGTGTGGGACATTCCCAAAGCCTCTCAACTGTGGAAGCAGCGGAGCGCGCAACGCTGATGGCAATGGGGAACGCAGGTATCGCTAAAGCCGATCTCGCCATCGTATTCGCAACCATCAACTATCAGACAGAATATGAGGACTTGTACCAAGCGGTTCAATCTAACTCCAATTGTGATGAACTCATCGGGTGTAGTGGGATGAGCGTCCTGACTTCAGCAGGAGAGTTTGAGGAAGAACCGGCTCTCGCAGTAATGGTTATCCGTAGTGAGCAACTTTCGGCGGTATCGTTCAGTGCGCGAGGCACGGCATCTGAAGTGAGCGAGCAGATACAAAAAGACATTCAGTCTGAACTCGGTGATGACTCACTTCTCGTAATCTTCCCGGATGTTCGAGCGGTGAACCCAGCAGAACTCGTGGAACATATTGGTAGCGATGGGACCGCGCTGCCTGTCGTGGGTGCCGCTGTTTCTGGCGATGCAACAGGGGCACAGATGTATCATTGGCAAGGAGAAGAGGCAACAGAAGGAGGATTGACGGGTATCCTCTTAACTGGTGATTTCAATACGGAGATCGGCGTTGCACAAGGATGTCAACCCATCGGTAAACCGCGCAAGATCACGAGAGCGGAGGGGCGCGTTATTTTTGAATTGGATGGTGAACCCGCATTGGAAAACTTTAAAGGGACGTTGCAACTGCTAACCCAAGACGATATTCGGCGGTCAGGCGGCACGGTTTTTGTCGGAATCGCAATGGATCCTGAAAACAAAAATCCGATCCGGGGTGATTTTCTGATTCGTAATCTTGTCGGTATCAATGAGCAGCATGCTGCACTGGCTGTATCTGAGGAGGTAACGGAAGGACAATTGGTGCAGTTCCATCTGCGAAATCCAAACGCCGCCGCAGAAGAAATTCAGGCGATTATCACACAATTAGCTGAGAAAACACGGCAACATCCACCCGCATTCGGACTCTATTTTAACTGCTTAGGTCGTGGTAAAGGACTATATGGCGCGGCAAATCACGACATTAGTGTTATCCAAGAGAAATTTCCGGGACTTCCTGTTATCGGATTTTTTGGGAATTCAGAGTTCGCACCGATCGGTGGACGTAACTTCGCGCATGCCTATACCGGTGTGTTTGTGCTCTGCACCGCAAACTGAATTCGAGGAATCAAAAAATGAACGAGGCGCTTTTTGTCAGTCAAGAATTTACACCTGCTAACGGATTTACATCAGGAATTGAGGGACCCGCCTGTGACGCAGCAGGCAATCTATACGCTGTTAACTACGAGCGGCAACACACTATCGGCAAGGTGACACCCGATGGCATAGCCAGCGTTTTTGTCGAACTTCCAACCGGTAGCATCGGCAATGGCATCCGTTTCAACAGCGAAGGTTTTATGTTCATCGCTGACTACACGAACCACAATGTTCTCAAGGTGGATATGGACACACGGAACATCACTGTTCATGCCCATGAACCGACAATGAATCAGCCGAACGATCTTGCTATTGGCGCGAACGATATTCTCTACGCGAGCGATCCGAATTGGGGCGCGTCAACCGGACAAATCTGGAGAGTGAATACAGATGGAGAGATGACCTTACTGGAAGCAGACATGGGCACTACAAATGGTATCGAAGTGAGTCCCGATGAAAAGGTGCTTTATGTCAACGAATCCGTACAACGTAATATCTGGGGTTATGACTTGTCCCCTGAAGGGGAGGTGAGCAACAAACGCCTCCTGATTCAGTTCCCGGATTTCAACATGGACGGAATGCGGTGCGATATTGAAGGCAATCTCTACGTCACTCGGCACGGCAAAGGCACAGTCGCGAAACTCTCACCCGCAGGTGAGGTTTTGTTGGAAGTGCCGTTAACGGGTAAGCTCTGCTCAAATATCGCTTTCGGCGGTCTAGACGGACACACCTGTTACGTCACGATGGCAGACAGGGGGAATGTAGAAGTGTTCCGCGCCGACCTGCCCGGCAGAAGTTGGCAGTTATTCCAGTAAACCTGTTTACTTCATAATGGGAACATCCTTGACAGGTGCTACATTTTGTGGTATTATTATACGTATAACTATCTATTTTCAGTATCTCCAGTCTAAAGACTGGAGATTGTAGCATATCGTCAGCCAAGGCGGGACCCTACAAACTCACGTTGTGATTGTGGTGTGCATTTATGTACACCACAATTTACAAAAAAATAATTGATTAAAGGAACAGGCTTTCCCCTCCATACTGAAGCATGGAGTTCCCAGCCTGAAGAATTTGATGGAGGTAACTCGTGAAACAACTGTTTATTGTTTTAATTCTCGCCCTGGTTTGCAGCACGTTTGCCGCTGCCGATTTGCTGGAAGGGCTTGTCCTGTACATGCCGCTTGATGAGGGTGCCGGCAATAAGGTTGAGGGCTTTTCAGAAAACGGTTTTAAAGGTGAACTCAATGGTGGTGCCAAGTGGGTTGATGGTAAATTCGGAAAGGCTCTTAAATTCAGTGCGTCCAGCGATTTCGTCGCTGTTGAGGACGACGGGGCTTTCCACATCGAAGACGAAATCACACAAGCCGCATGGATTAATCTCGACCGACTGCCGAGTGCACACGCTATCGTTTTTGGCACACGCATGGGTGGCGGTGGAAGACACATCGGATTCGGCTATGGGATGAACCCCGGAAACGGCATCAAAGTCTGGACGAATGGTGCCGGTGGCGGATTCTTGGACATCAACGATAACAAGACCCCTCTTGATACCGGTAAATGGTATTATCTGTCCTATACCCATACGAGCGACAACAAAGGCAAAGTCAAGATTTACGTGGACGGCAAAGTCACGCACGAGCAGGATTCTAACAATCCTGTCGCACCTGCAGGTGCTACGAGCCGAGTTCAGATCGGCACATGGGCTGGTGAAGCGTGGCCCGGTATGGTTGACGAGGTCCGGCTCTGGAATCGCGTACTCTCTGATGACGAGATGGAACAGAGTATGGAGATGGGGGCTGATGAGTTTTTGGCTGTGAATCCAAAAGATAAACTCGCCACGTCTTGGGGCAAAATTAAGAAACTTCGCTAACTGAAACGAGGCGGCAATTTTTGTCGCCTCTTTCTTTTCTGAAAGCCCGCGAGACACCGGACACTATGGAAATTACGAATCCGTCTTAAAACGCCTCGAGAAGACAGCAAAAGAGTATACCAATATCGCGCCGGAAAATGGACAATTGCTCTCCATCCTCATCCGTTCCATTCAGGCGCGAAATGTGCTCGAAGTCGGGACAAGCAACGGCTACTCCACAATCTGGCTCGCTGCCGCGTTGAAGGAGACAGGGGGTAGGCTCATTACCCTTGAGTTTGATCGGAAACGAGCAGAAGAAGCACAGGCACATCTTCAGGAAGTCGGGTTAGACAGCATTGTTGATGTCCGCATCGGGAACGCACTTGACGAAATACCGAAATGCGATGCTACCTTTGATCTTGTATTCCTTGATGCGGAGAAAAATGAGTATCGACGTTATCTCGAATTGGCGTTGCCTAACATCCGTCCTGGGGGTCTGATTGTCGCTGATGACACCGTAACAATGCGCGATGAAATGCCCGACTATGTCGAATTCGTCTTTAGCACCCCACTACTACACTCTGTTGACATTCCTTTAGATGACGGTATCATTTTGAGTTATAAAACCGAAGAATAGGTGTTAATAGTGCATTAATATTGATGAAGGTGAGACGTGTGCCGTTGCTGATGAAAAAAAATCAAATCCGTTCCACCAAAAACTTAGCCCGTAACGAAGTGGAGGGAGGCTCTTGAGCGGAGAACGATCGATCCCCAAACCATGTCGTTTAACCGCAAGGTAAAATTAAAAAGAGGTATCCAAAATTTCCGTTCAATCTAAACTTTCAGACAAATCCACCCGTTTCACCGAATCCGTCATCCGCGGCATGACGCAGCTCTGCCTGCGCTATGATGCAATCAATCTCTCCCAAGGCACACCAGCATATCAACCCCCTCCCGAAGTCAAAACCGCAGCGATTGAAGCAATTCAAGAAGGATATAATCAGTACAGCATCACTTGGGGAGCACCGGCGTTTCGTGAAGCAATCGCTCATAAAATGACGACGTTCAACTGCATTCCTACCGATCCTGACAGAAACGTGACTGTCACCTGCGGCTCAACCGAAGGCATGCTCTCCTCGCTTCTCGCAATCATCAATCCCGACGACGAGATTATTATTTTTGAACCCTTTTATGAGAACTACGGACCGGATACCATCATTTCTGGTGCAAAACCCGTCTATGTGGCATTGCAGGAGACACCCGCATCTGACGGAAACCCTATCCGTTTTACCTACGACGCAACCGAACTCCGAGATGCCTTCTCTGCCAACACAAAAGCGATCGTCATAAACACCCCGAATAACCCACTCGGCAAGGTTTTTACCCAAGACGAGCTTCAAGAGATTGCTAACCTTTGCTGTGAATACGACTGCCTCGCTATCACCGATGAAATATACGAGCACATGATCTATGATGATAAATCCCATCTCAGTATCGGTTCACTGCCGCAAATGCGGGATCGGACGATCACCGTGTCGGGATTGAGCAAGGCATATTCTATGACGGGCTGGCGATTAGGTTATGTCATCGCACCGGAGACTTTGACCGATGCCATCCGCAAAATGCATGACTTCCTGACAGTCGGTGCACCGCATCCACTGCAGCGTGCTGGAGTCGTTGCGCTCAATTTGCCGCCGAGTTACCATGCAACCTTGGTCGCGAAATATGACAAGAATCGTAAATATCTCGTTGATAACCTCACGAAAGCCGGGTTCCACTGTCATGAGCCGGAGGGCGCGTATTACATCATGACCGACATCACCGATTTTGGGTTTCCTGATGATACAGCCTTTGCCCACTGGTTGGTGAAGGAAATCGGGGTAGGCGGTGTGCCGGGATCGAGTTTCTACAGTCGTCCACACCTCGGTAGGACGAAATTTCGGTTCATGTTTAGTATGGCGGACGACATCCTCGCCGAAGCCGTCGAACGCCTAATGGGGATTAAAGCGAAAATTTGAATCTGCTCCTGAAAGACACTACTATGGACATCTCCCTTGAAAACGAGACGCAACATATTTACAGAAAAGAAATTGAGGCACTGATTCAGCAGGAAGAGAAGTATAAAACCCTCGGTCCCGCTGAACTTGAAGCGATTGTGCGCGCATTTGAACTGACGTTGACGAACGGGCGTGAAAAAGTTCGAGCCCAAATGCTTTACGACCTTATTCACCAAAAGAGAGACGACTGATATGCAGTTAGAGCGGATCCGCCTTAAGGCTTTCGGCTGTTTCCAACAGCGAGATTTTGAGCTTCACAACGGTGTCAATCTCATTTTCGGTCCCAATTTCAGTGGGAAAAGCACGCTCGTCAATGCGATCTTTTTTACATTAACCGGAAAACCGATTGTCCCACGCGTGGATACCTCCGCTATAAAAAATGCCAAAGCCTATAGCGGCACGGCGGGTCTTCAATTCGTTGAGAATGGCGAACGCTACCTCCTCTATCGAGCGACAGGGAAACGTATCCAACTCCGCTCAGAAAGAAACGGCGCGTGGCAGATCGTCTTTGATGAGAAACGTGTTAGGGTGACGGAAACATTGTTACAGGAGCGATTTGGCATTATGCACGAGCAGCTTGCCCTTACCACGTTCCTCCGCGAAGGCGAGATTTTTGAGTTCCTTGCCCGTCAATCCACGAGTCGGCGCGATATTCTCCATACACTTCTCGGTATTGACAGGCTAATTGAAGTACGGGATCGGTTCATTGACACACGCCGCATCGCGAAACGTGAACAGGGGAGAATTCGTGCGCATCAAAATAGTTTGCGGTTCAATGCGCAAAATGTGGATCAAGCCGAAATCGCACGAATTGAAGAAAAGTTGAAGGGCTTGGAAGCCGCTTACGGTGCTGAAACGGGGGATACCGCGTTAATCGCAGAATGGCTACAGCACCAGGATCGTTTACAAAAACGTTTGGACACGCTCACACACGAGCAACGCGAGGCATTGAGCGGATTCAAAGGCATCGATCAGTTGCGAGAAATGATGGCTAAAATCGAAAATAGTATTCAGGGAGCCGCCGGATTAGAGACAAAACGGGAGAAACTTATACAGCAAATTGGTAGCCTTGAGTCGCAAATTGCGGCGTTGACAAATGTCTGTAACACCCTCCGCACTCTAATTGAGAACGATGAACAGCACTGTCCAACCTGTTATCAGAAGGTTGAGCGTGAAGTTGTGCAACAGATTATTGATGAAAAGGAAACTGAAAAATCTCAACGCTGCACCGAATTAGAGACCCACAGGCAATCATTGGATACAGAAACCGAGAATTTAAAGAGTCGGCGTGAGCTTGAACAACGGCTCCAGACTTTGCAGGGACGTTTAACACGGTTTGAACAACACTCCGGCGAAATTGAGGAAATTCAGAGCGAACTCAGCAATCTGACTTCCCGATTAACGGAGAGGGGAATCCAAAAAGACGAGCAGTTGTCTTCTGAAACACCTACAGATTTAGATAAACCGAAGTTGAAAGCCCAAATCGATCAGGAGCGGAAACGTCTGGAGCAACTCAAGCAGCAAGAGGCTGTCCGTTTAGATAGGCTTGGTGCGCTCCAGCGAACTAACAGAGACGCAGCCAAGATTGAAAAGACGCTCCTGAGTTTAGAACTCGCGTGCGCTGGGGTTGACAAAACCATCGAAACCCTCCAACGTCAGATCCTCAAACCCGCTGAAGAGGAGTTGCATCACTGGCTCGAAAAGATGCAACTCTTTTCTATTTCTCGCGGGAGCGGGGGACAAACTCGCGTCGACTTACAACGTCAACACTTACTCCCTTCGCTCACGATTGATGGTGTCGATCGGAGTTTGATGCTCCTCAGTGGTAGCGAAAAGATGTTCCTCTACCTCTGTTTCAAAGTTGCCCTCGCCAAGGTATTAGGCAACCCCGGCTTCTTTGTATTCGACGATCCAACGCTCCACTTAGATGAAGAACGGAAGGCGTTGATGGTAGATTTTATCCGTCAACTCGCTGAAGAACATCAGGTGGTTGTGACGAGTTATGATGAAGATGTCCGCGTCGGGTTAGAAGGCGCGCATCTCATTGAGATGAGACCGCAGTTGTAGATAGGGCTAAGTGGGGTCCTTCTATACCTTGCTACCGTTCATTTCATAAGCGGTTCCAGAATCAATTTGACTTAAGTCAAGTTGTCATGGTCTCCTCATAAAAAAGATACAAATTCATGAGAACAGTGCCCTTCTCTTACCTATTTGAGCGGGGATAGCTGCCTAAAACTGTTCAAGATAGATATCTCCGTTGTCCTGCTGGGTGTTACTCCAAACAACAATCCATTTCCCCTTTTCAACAGTTACCACAAACGGCGGATAATGTGTTCCCTCACTTGTAGAAATAGCAACACCGTTTTTTTCCCATAACGGTTTGCCTTCTAAATCAATTTGCTGGCGGTAAATGGCATCGGTACTCTCTTCACCGAAGTCCTCTCGATAATCTAACCACACCACAGAGAAACGGTTTTCCGCAGTTCGGACAATGAAAGGCTTGTCCTGATGTCCACCGGCTGTGCAAAGAGGGATACCATCTTTCTTCCAGACGGGGGTTCCGTCGGCGCGGATACGCTGCATATATAAATCGGAATAGACATCGCGTTCGTCTCTCCAGACGACGATGAAACCGCCTTCTCCGTCATTCACAACCGAGGCATGTTTCTGGATACCCTGTGCAGTGCAAATAGGAACCCCTGTGTCTTCCCACAATTTGCTACCGTCAGGTGCAACCCGTTGGGCGTAAAGTTGATCGTTGATAAAATTTTCGTACATCTGCCACAAGACGACAAATCCGCCTTCACCATCGGGAATCACCCGCGGTTCGCCTTGTATCCCTTCTGCTGGTGAAATGAGGCGCGGCGCGTCCCACAACGGTTTCGCATCTAAGCTCAGTCGGTATGCCATGATGTGCCACGCGTCATATCCGATGACATCCCACCAAACAACATAGAAGCCGCCAACCCTGTCTGCAAGCAGAATCGGATTGCTCTGGAGGGATTCCGATGGAAAAACGGGAATTCCGTCGGGTTCCCACATCGGTTCGCCTCTGGCATTGATCCGTTGGATGTACAAATCTTGGAATTCGGAACTTCGGCGTTCATCTTCCCAAACGCAGATGGCACCCCCTTCACCGTCACTCAAGATCGCTTGTGTTGATTGGTCCGCACTGTTTACGCAGATAGGTATACCCTCTGTTTGCCAAAGCACCTCACCTTCAAGATTCACCGCTTGTGCATAGATATCCCAATTACTTCTGTCGCGCCTGTCGTTCCAAACGACGATCGCATGCCCTTCGTGTCGAATCATTCGTAAGCGACGTTGATTCCTATCCGCTCTGCAGATTGCGACACCATTTTCTTCCCAACGTGTTGTGCCACGACTATCAACGCGCTGTGCATAGACATCCCAATCCTTACCGGTGCGGTAATCCTCCCACATAACAATAACGCCACCCTCACCATCGTCCACGACCCATGGGAGGAATTGTCCATCTTTAGCCGTCGAAACTGGGATCTCAGCCGAAGAAGATTTACATAGTGTGCAAAAGCCCGCAAGCAGGAGAAGCGTCACCACTGATAACAATTGGATCAATCGGTGAAAAGCGTTTTGGGTGTCCATAAGTTGACTAAGGTTCCCTCTGTATCCACGTTCAGTGCTTCCCAACGTTGGATGGGAAGTTCGATATGGGCAAGTGCTGCGGTTGGCATCTGTCTGAACTCTCCCGTCAAGGAACGGACGAGTTGTTCCATGGTCGGATTATGTCCCACGACCATGACGCGCTGATATTTGTCTGGCAGTGCTTGTAATGTTTCATAGTAGACTCCAGCGACGCTATCATAAAACGCATCTACCTTTTTGACTTTACCCGTATAACCACACGTTTTTGCAACTTTACTCGCCGTTTTTCTTGCACGCTTTGCCGATGAAGTGAGGATCCTGTCGGGAATTAACCCTTGTTCACGCAGAAATTCTCCCATGCGCGGCGCGTCCCGTTTACCCCGTGCATTAAGAGGTCGGCCGTAATCAGAGAGTTCTGGATAATTCCAACTCGATTTGGCATGTCGCAGAATCAGAAGAGTTTTCATGATATTCCCTCTGTAGAGTTCTTTTGTATCTGTTCGTATCATATCACAATCGGGATGGAATGTCAATTAGGAGATTTATGGGGGCAGGGCTATTCAGTTTTTCTGTAGGAAGGGATAACCACGCAAACGTAGGAAAATTTTGACTTGCATTCCCAAGCCTTTTGTGATATTATTTTATAAAGAGCTTGTCAACGCATTTAAGAGGATATCCGTTACAGAGTTCAACACAATTCAAACTCTGGAGGAAATAGAACATGTTATTCAAGATTAACGGAATTCTCACAATACTACTCTTTGTTATGTTACTTGGTAATATCGGTGGATGTTACGTTGATACCAGCGATACTGATGATGAGCCACCCGCTACGCCTCGCGGTGTCAAAACCATTACAGGCGATGAGCAGGTCATCATCGAGTGGTATCCGAATGGCGAATATGACTTGGCAGGTTACACAGTGTGGCGTGGACGCGACGGCACAGACTTTGATGCATTAGTAGAGGTGTCGGAAGGTGCCACGCGTTATACAGATACGACGGTGCGAAACGGGGAGACTTACTACTACGCGGTTTCCGCTTATGACATTGAGGGAAACGAGAGTGAGTTGAGTCCCGAAGATGCTTGGGATACACCGCGACCAGAAGGACGGAACATCATCCTTGATGACTACAATCTGTCCCCTGGAAGAAGTGGATTCGATTTCTCACAACCGCAAAAGGGAAGTATCCCATGGGACACACCCGCAACCGATGTCTATTTTGGTTTTGATACTGAAGTAAACGTCACTTACCTCTATTCCGACAATGATACGTTCATGCAAGATTTGGGGTATCGTGAATACTTTGATGGCGTTGACATTGTTCCGGAATTTGGGTATACCACGCTATTTGTTGAACTCATTGAGGGGCATATCTATGCCATCTATACACCTGATGGGAACTTCGCCAAGATTCAGGTGCGCAAGCTTTCTGATGATGCTGTCATCTTTGATTGGGCATACCAAACCGATCCTGATAACGTACAATTGGCTCCATCTCTCAAGATCCCTTGATAAGGAGTGCGCTTCATGCTAAAAAAAGTTGGGGCGGCATGGGTGCCGCCATTATACATACTTCTTGCGTTTCTGTTTCTTTTCGTCACTGGAAACGCTGAAACCGCGCCTACTGATGAGAAATCCGACGCGAAAAATCGCAGAACGCAACCGCTTCTGCGTAACTATTTGGGTACGCCTGAACCTGAATCGGATTATCCGCTGTTTCGGTCACATGCAGAACGCTACTATCCAGCACTTGATCTCAAGAAAGCATCGCGGCTGTCAACGTTTATGCCCGGATTGGGACAAGCTTACGCCGGCAATTATACGAAAGCGACGCTTTTCCTTACTGCCGAGTTAGGGACTTTCGCACTTGCCGGCTATAACATCGCGCGCGCCCTGCATTACAACAAACAAGGTGTTTTCGAGACAGGATTTCAAGACATCCGAACGGGTGAATTCTTAACGTACGAGCAGGGGCGCACCCGAATGAAGAGCCACGCGTTTCTCAGCGGTGTTTTTCTCGCAACAGGCATCGGAATCCACATTTGGAATATTTTTGATGCCCCGAAGACAGCCGAGGCGTATAATAATCAAAGATTTTCCGTACAAGTGGAACAAAGGGATAATGGTATCCGTTCTCTAATCTTTACACATAGGTTCTAACACCTACTGGTACTGAAAAAAAGAAAAATTCGAGCATTCTCAAATCCAATCGGAGTACACCGAAAACCCGATTTTGACAACGGAAAAATCGGTACAGAAACTTAATAGTTAAAAAATGCAGTATGCAAAACACCTGATTTTCATCTTTTTACTCATAGGAACTCTTGCCGTAAATAGTGCTTCCCGCTCACTTGTTGAAAGTCCAAATATCTTTCCCAATCCGCTAAGGGTCGGTGAAAAATTAACCTATAATATTAGTTGGAAAAAAATACCTGCCGCCCAGCGGACAGACTGGATTGTCAGAGAGGAATCGGTGAACGGGGAGGACGTTTATCATATCCAGTCTGAAATGAAAACTCGTGCACTTTTCAGAGTCTATAGTTTCCAGAGACAGGAAGAAACGTATCTAAATCCGACGACCCTCTCACCCGTCCGTTTTCGGAACCAGTTGCGGGATCAAAAATATCGCGCTACTGTCACGGTTGACTTTCGAGAGGCAACGGCAGCATATGAAAAAATCTCACGCCCGAAGCCGAAATCGCCTCAAAAGCGCGAGGCAAAGGTCATAGACATACCCGTTGGCACACAGGATGAACTGTCAACGCTCTACTTTCTACGTTCTAAAAAGTTTGAACTCGGTCAAACTTATTTCTTTCCAATTATCGCGAAGGGAAAAGTCCAGAAGGTTACGCTCACTGTTGAGCGTAGAGAGATGGTAAAAAATAAGGCATTGGGTGCCGTCAAAACCCTCGTCCTGCAAACTTCAGCAGGCGACCGCTTTTGGCTCACGGATGATGAACGTCGGTTACCTGTCAAAGCGGAGAGCAAAATAGGACAATTGACAGTGAAAGTCACTTTAACCGACATCGAATTTACAGACTAAGACGCCTAATATACATTTTGTAACTTCAATCGCCAGCACGGTTTGTCAAGGAAAAAGTAGTGATAGAGTTTTTACGCAAAACAGAAAATTATCAAACATTGGTGGCACGCCTCAAAGATGGCAAGAAACTTCCATGGCTCAGAGGATTGGCAAACGCATCAACCTCGTATCTTTTGGCAACCCTTATTGACGATTTTCCAAATAAATCCTTCCTCATTATCCTTCCTTCACAACGTGAAGCCGAGCAAGTTTTAGAAGAAATATGTACATACACGGCGTATCCTGCTTCAGAAACGACACATATGCTCGATGTACAGTCCAAGATGAATCTGTTTCCCGGCTGGCACCGAAAAATCTTTGATGGCATCGCGCCTCCCAAGGAAACCGTCGCGGATCGAATTCGATGTCTGGAGCACTTAATATATAAAGAACGGAGTGTCATTGTAACATCAAGTCAAGCGATGCTTTATAGACTCCCACCACGTCACCGTTTTGCCGATGCTTGTAGCGTCCTTAATCTCGGAGATGAGATAGATCCAGACGATGTCGCGGCGACGCTTATCCGCGGGGGATACCAAAATGTTGAACTTGTAGAAGTCAAGGGCGAATTTGCGCGTAGAGGCGACATCTTAGATGTCTATCCGCTGACGACTGACACCCCAATGCGCGTCGAGTTTTTTGGCGATGAAATTGATACTATCCGTGCTTTTGATCCGATTTCGCAACGTTCGACTGAACCCATCGAATCGGTTACGCTTACGCCCTTGCGGGAAGTCCTTTCTGCTGATGTATCTGTTGACTATTGGCAAACCCAAGCGGATGCCCTCATCCAAGAACACGCAACGCCACAACTGATAAACACGGTTCGGGAGATAACACAATGTTTAACAGAAGCGGCATCTTCTCAATATCGGTTTGAGGAATGTCCACTGAATGATGGGATAGAGGGCTTTTTGCCCATGCTCATTCCAGAAACCGAATTGCTCCCCGATTATCTGCCCAATGACACGATTGTCTGCTTGATAGAGCCTCAATGGCAGAAGCGCGAAGCCTCGCAAATGCACGAACGGATACAGGAGTTGTACCAGAAGAAGTTAGAGGGATCTGACCTCATGGTCCCGCCGGATAAGCTGCTCGCCTCCTTTGAAACACTCAACACCGAATTAGAGAAGTATTCCGTTGTCTCGTCGTCCTTAGCACCACCCCGTGAGGTCATGGACAATAAGATGCCGCCTCTGCATTTCGAGATGAAACCGCTTGCACTGCCATCCGGCAACTATCAAACGATCATCAATCAGATGAAAACTTGGACGGAGGAGGGAACGCGGGTTCATGTTTTCTGTGAGACCCCTCAACAGTCAAAACGCGTATCTGAAATCTTAGCGGAACGCGACTTATTTCCTCCAGATATTGAAACCAGTGTCGGAACAATTAGTGAAGGGTTTCTCAATGAATCACTACATCTCGCTGTTATTTCCGAAGATGAACTCTTTGGCAGTCGTCGTCATCGCCGTCCCACCCGACACCGCCCTTCTACAGACGGAACACCAATTCTCAGTCTCATCGATCTAAAAGTTGGGGATTATGTCGTACACGTCTCGCACGGCATCGCTATCTATGATGGGATACGTCGATTGGCAATTGACGGAAAGTCACAAGATTTTCTGATACTCAGATACAACGCGGATGACATTCTTTATGTACCGACCTATCAAGTCGACCTCGTTCAGAAGTATATTGGCAGCAAAGATAACAACTATAAGCCACGTGTGGATCGGCTTGGGGGGACAGCTTGGAGTCGGCGAAAGGGACGCGTTAAAAAATCAATCGAACAAATGGCGGGTGAACTCCTCAAGTTATACGCCCTTCGTCAAGCGCGCAAAGGCTTCAGTTTTCCTGCTGAAGTGCCATGGCAAACCGAATTTGAAGCACTTTTTCCGTATCAGGAAACTGACGATCAACTCCAATCAATTGAAGATGTCAAAGCAGATATGGAAGATGAACGTCCGATGGATAGACTCGTCTGTGGAGATGTCGGATACGGAAAAACTGAGATAGCGTTACGTGCCGCTTTCAAAGCGGTCATGTCCGAAAAGCAAGTGGCGATTCTTGTCCCTACGACCATTCTCGCTCTCCAACACTACGACACTTTTGAAAAACGTTTTCAACCTTTTCCCGTCAACATTGAAATGTTAAACCGATTCCGCACACCGAGAGAGATAAAAGAGATTAAAGCGGGGTTGGCGAAGGGTACTATTGATGTTGTTATTGGAACACACAGCCTACTATCCAAAACGGTTGAGTTCGACAACCTCGGGCTCTTAATAGTTGACGAAGAACATCGCTTCGGCGTTAAGCATAAAGAGAAAGTAAAACAATTCAAAGAAACCATTGATGTCCTTACATTAACCGCTACGCCGATTCCACGTACACTCCACATGTCGCTTGTTGGCATACGAGACTTTAGCGTCGTTAACACACCACCAGCAGATCGATTGCCGATTCAAACGTACGTCATGCCTTATGACAGTGATGTGATTCGCGAAGCCATCACCACAGAATTAGGGCGCGGCGGGCAAGTGTTTTTTGTCCACAACCGCGTTCAGGATATCCAGAGTATCGCTTTAGCAATTCAAGAACTGGCACCGGATGCACGCATTGCTGTTGCACATGGACAGATGCCTGAACGTGAATTAGAGACCGTTATGCTGGAGTTTGTCCGGCATAAACATGATGTCCTTGTCTGCACAATGATTATTGAATCAGGACTGGATATTCCCAACGTTAACACGATCCTCATTAATCGAGCGGATGCACTCGGTTTGGCGCAACTCTATCAGTTACGAGGACGCGTCGGACGTGCTACTGCCCAGGCTTACGGATACCTCTTCTATCCACAGGACCGGGCAATCACGGAAGGCGCGCAGAAGCGGCTCCGCGTTATCGAAGAATTCACAGACCTTGGTTCAGGTTTCAAAATAGCCCTCCGAGATTTAGAGATTCGGGGTGCTGGAAATATCCTCGGTTCGGAACAGCATGGACATATCGTCACTGTCGGTTATGAACTGTATTGTAGACTTCTTGAAGAAGCGGTGATGGCACTAAAGGGTGAAAAGGTTGAGGAAACCGTGGAAACGCGTATCAGCCTACCCGTTGAAGCCTATCTGCCCGATAACTACGTCCCAGATAGCCGTCAAAAGGTCTCTATCTATAAGAAAATTGCTGGGCTGAAGGATCGAGAAGCCCTGAATGAGCTTCGAGAGGAGTTGAAAGATCGATACGGTGCGATACCCGAACCGGCTGAGATGTTACTGGAAGTCGCTGACATCAAACAACTCAGCCAACATCTCGGTGTCACAGCCATTGTTGCTGGAAAGGAACAGGTGAAGGTTACCTTTGATGAAAGAAAACCACGAATTAATGTGAAGAAATTCGTTGAGATAGTCCACCAAAATAAAAACCTCCAGTTACAACCTCCGGCACAACTTAAGATTCGCATGCCGGGAGTGACTGGCGCGAATATGTTGACCGAATTGCAACAAACGCTCAGGTTGTTTGTTGCGTAATCGTAAAAACGAAGGGTCAACTAAAAAAGACGTGCTACGCGTAGTGTCCAAAGCGCGTAAGCCTAACCAACGGACGGGCTGGATATACGGAAAGGCACTTCATTTCCCAAACCGACCTGACCGAACCGCAAGGAACATTAAAAATATGAAAAAAACGATTGCTATCTTTGTAATTGTTACTCTGACCTGTTTACTGACATGGAGGTTTGTTCAGTCCGATGGCCATGAACAACCCATGTCTGCTATGGATGAAAGCAAGGTGATTTTGGCGGAGTACAAATGGAACGGCAAGCCGTATCAAGTTTCGTTGGCAGATTTGAACGCTGCCATCGCAGAATTGCCGGTTTATCGTCAACAGAACTATAAGGCTCGGGTAGACAAAGCCGAGTATCTTGAGGAACTCATAGATGAACGGCTCCAAATCCTTCGTGCTGCGGATGAAGGGTTTGATTCACTTGCTGAACACGTCAAAAAGCTTGAGGACTATACTCATCAGCTGATGGTTGAAAAATTGACCGAAGTAGAAGTGGATGCCAAAATCGCCATTACCGATGAGGATCTCATGGCGTATTATCAAGCGAATTTGAGTGAGTACATTGAGGCAGCCAAAGCTCGCGCGACCTGCATTACCCTTGATGATGAAGATTTTGCCAACGAGACCCTGGATGCCATCAACGCAGGCAAAGACATCGTTGAGATGACAAAGGAGCTCGCTGAGGCAGGTAAACTCGCCAACGGACCTGGCACCAATGAGGACGATCCGGGGAATACCTACATGTTCACCAAATCCGCATCACCGCGTTGGTTGGAATTCACTGAGGCTGTATTTGACCAAGAAGTTGGTGAAATGACGGATACCCTTTTTGAGATTGATGTCAATGAGGAGACCTTCTACCTCATCTTCCGTAAAGAAGAGCATCATCCGGACCGCCAACAGGAATTCGACGAGGTCAAAGACGATGTCCGAAGAACTGTTGAACGCGCCAAGAAACGCGCACGCATCAATGAGTGGGTCGCCGAAATTACTGAGAAAGGCAAGTTAAAAACCTATCCTGAAAATATTCCGGAACCGCCGAAAATAGAAGAAGCGGAGACCGAGGAATCAGATCAGTAGTCTATTCCCATTTTGTGGAAGCAACGTCCCCAGCCAAAGGGCTGGGTTGAGAAAAGGAGTTAGATAAATGCTCACAGTAGTTGCCCGCTTCATGGGCAGAATTAATAATCAGTCCGGATTTCCGGTTATCCCGTTACTTTTACTCGGAGTCCTTGTCACACATCCTGTTTTCTATAGTTGTGGCGACAAGGCGATCGGTGCCGATGGAACGGTCATCGCTGAATTTGAGTGGAACGGCAAACAACGCATCACCCTTGAAGAGATGATGCAGGAAATTAGCGAACTCCCCGAATACAAACAGCGTCAATATCAGGACAAAGAGGGGCTGGAAACCTATATGGTCCTCATGGCGGAGAGTCGCCTAATTCTCAGTCTTGCCCGAGATGAAAAACTCAACGAAGACCCGGAAATTCTCAAGAAGGTTCAGGATTATCTTCACGAGTTGATGGTTAAGAAGATTACTGCTCAGGAGGTCGACGACCAACTCTCTTTGACTGAAGACGACTATGTTCAGCACTACGAAGCGAACAAACAGGAGTACATTCGTCCTGAGCAGGTGAGGCTTTCCTGTGTCACGCTCCTCAATAAAGAGCGGGCTGATGAAGTTTACGCGCAAATCAAGGAAGGCAAAGCCATCCTTGAAATCGCTCAGGAACTCTCTGATCGTGGTGAACTCGTCGGTCCCGGTGCAAATCCAGCCACTCCGGGTGACACCGACTATATTAGTCGGAGTGCCTTCCCTGCGGGAACTGAACCCTTCTTAGATGCAGCGTTTGCTGCGGAGATCGGTCAGTTGCACGATGGTGTCATCGAAGTCGAAGTTCAGGGGCAAAAATACTATATGATGTTCCGAAAAGACGAAGCTCGCGATGAATACCAAAAACCGTTTGAGGAGGAGGATGTTCGTAAGAGCGTTGTCCGAAAAGCGGAACGCGAGAGGCGACAAGAACTCATGGACAACTGGATTGCTCAACTTCGCGAACGCGCCGAGGTCAAAACGTACATAGATCGTATTCCAGAGGCAGAACCTGAAGAAACCGAAGAGCCACCGGCGGAAGAGCAACCCGAAGATCCGCCTGTAGAGGCAGAACCTGAAGAATAACCTTTTCCGTAATTGAGGCGCGATCTGACGATCGCGCCTCATCCCTACAATAATGGAGGCGTTCACATGGCTTACAAAGTAGCTGCCTATTTCATGCTCATTCTACTACTCATCGGCAGTGGTGTGCGGAGTAGTGTTGCTCGCACATTTGACAGAATCATCGCTTACGTTAATGACGATGTCGTGACCAAGCGAGAACTTGATGTCTTAGTGAATCAGCGCGCCATGGAACTCCAGCAAGTTTATCGTTTCAGCGAACGGGAGGCACTCAACGAGGCTGAGCGACAAAGGTCTCAGTTACTTGACCGACTTATCAGGCAAATGCTCCTTTTGGAAGCCGCACTAACCCTGAAAGTTACCGTCAGCGACGTAGAAATTGAGCAGTACATTCAAGACTTTAAAAAGAGATATGAAATTGAAACAGATGAGGAGTTTAAAAAGCAATTAAACAGAGAGGGTATGACACTCGTAGCGTTTCGGGAGCAGTCAGAGCGAAACCTGAAAGCAGAGAAGCTGGTCATGGGAAGAATTGTCCCGCGATTGCAAGTGCGAGAGCGCGAGATCCAAAAGTTTTTTGAGGAAAATCGGGACCAACTGCCCACTAAAACAGATAAGGTCCATTTGCGGCACATTTTTGTCGCCTTTAAACCGAATCAAGCCGACCGGGATGCCGCGTTTGAAATTGTTAATGAAGCTCTCAATGAAATCACAACAGATGGCACGAAGTTTGAGGAGGTCGCACAACGATACACCTCTAAGCAGAACCCAAGTTCACAAGCAGGAATTCTCATAGAAGCTACGACTGAGGAGCTCGAGAGATTTCCAAAGATATTTCAAAACGTGCTCACAAACTTGGAGGCTGGCAAACTCAGCGAGCCGGTTGAGGGAAACGAGGGACTCTATGTTTTCATTGTCGAAATGAAAACCGATAAGATGATTGCATTTCGGTATCTCATTGTTCCGCTCACACCGGGCGCACAGGCTATGCAGGAGGCACGCGAGCGTATTGTTGAAGTTTTCAAAAAACTGGAAAACAGCGAAGATTTCAACACACTTGCAGTGGCACATTCCGACGATACTGAAACGCGAGATAACGGTGGGGACCTCGGGGTCCGCTCCTTAACGGAACTCAATCCTAAGACTCGGACAATCATTGAAGCACTCGAACCTGATACTTACAGTCAACCCCACGAAACTGAATCAGGTCTTCACATCTTTAAGGTCGATGAGCGAAATAGTCCGAATCTCAGTGAGACAGAAAAACGACAGATCACTTCAATACTCCGCCAGCAGCGGTTCCAAGAGGAATGGGACGCATATACCAACAAACTTCTTGAAAACGCTTACGTTAGAATTGAACTGAAAGATTTTTAATTTATGGCCCCCTGGGCTGCTCTCCATTTCATTACGAGCAGGTTTCTGGTTAAGTCGCAACTGAAATAAAGATATGTATGGTACAGCACCAAAACCCAAGCCTGCAACAACGGATCAGGCGACTCGAACACGGAAACCGTTAAATTCCCAGAGGCTATGACTTATCCGCAAGGTAAATTAGAAAACCAACATCACGCCTTCCTTATCCCAATGCCCGGAATTGAGTGTATAGCACTGGTGCTGTTAGTCATCGCGTGTCTCCTTTGCCCAGTTGGGTTCAGTGTCGCGCAAGAGGCGCAACCTGTTGAACCACCGGTGTCTGAAACAGAGGTCCCCGAATCCACGGATCAGACACAGGAGGAGGGATCACAGGAGGAGGGGTCTGGCTCAGAGCGGTTGAATCCGGAAACAGATGTGCCTGAAGAAGGCATGGTAATCGGCGATGGCGACGATCTGGCTATGATTGATAATTTCGTTCAAATTCACGGAAATGCCCTTATCAAATTTGAAGATGTCATTCTCCGAGCAGACCACGTCTGGGCAGACTTTGATGAGAATCTGCTGCGCGCATCCGGGAACGTCCACCTAAAGATGGGGGACGAAGAAACTTACTCTGATGAACTCATCTTCAACCTCGAAACCAAAAAAGGAATCGCTCGGGATGGGTTTACATTCAGCGACCCGTGGTACTTCGGCGGCAGTGAAATCTTTAAAATACAGGAAGACCGCTCCTATATCCGCGGTGCATCCCTGACGACCTGCTCACTGAAATATCCGCACTATTATTTTAGTGTCTCCGAAGTCATTGTCCGAAAGGATCAGGAGATGATCGCCAAAAATATCGTTTTACGCATTGGTGGGTTCCCACTCTTCTATTTTCCGGTCATGCGCCGAGACATACGGAAAGGTAAGATCGCAAAAATTATCGTTAAAATTGGGACGGATAGTTACCAGGGTCCCAACATCAGTATTATCTTACCTGTGGCACGCAAACGCCGTTATGATGGGGCGTTGCTCTACGACAGGAGTTCAAAACGCGGACAAGGGTTCGGGTTTGAAGGTAAATACCGATTCAATGATACGCAGTTTCAAGAAATCTATATCCCTATTCCACCTGATGTAACACCCAACCAGCGCACGAAGTTAAAAGAAAAAGCAGAGGAATTACAAGACCGGCTTGACGGTGAATACGACCGCTATTGGCTGCGGCAAATTTTTATTGAATATAAAATCACTGACGATGATGTCAATCGTGCGAGAGATAGCGCAGAAGAAGTCCTCAGGCAGCTCGAAGAAGAAGGTGCTGACTTCGCACAAATCGCACAGAGCGATTCTGACCACTTCGACACCCGTTACGATGGCGGTGACCTGGGATTCCTCGTTCCCGGTGAAGTTGACGAGGAGGGCAAACCCAAACTTGATCCGGTTTTAGAGGAAGCCGTGTTCGCACTACAAGAGGGCGAAATTAGCCCTATCCTCCAAACTGAATCTGCCTTCCACATCCTTAAAGCAGAGCGGGTCGTTGATGTCTATGGCGAGCGTGAAATTAAACTCCGTCGTATTGACATTGCTATTAGCGCGAGCGAAGATACAGAATATGTCCTACGCGAATTAGCAAATGACATGCTCGAACGTGCCCACGAAGGTGAGCCTTTTGAACAACTTATACAAGTTCCTGATCAATTCGCGGACATCGCCGAACCGACCTTATCCGAACCTAATGAAGGGAAAGGCTTGCTCTTAAATGAGATGGAATCCTCATGGCGGCCCTCAGTCAGACGCTTAAAGAGTCCGGGAGACGTTACTGAGCGTAGACCTATCACCATGCCTGAAGGTATTTACATTTTCCAATTGATTGAAAAAGAGGAGACCCCATCTTTCGAGACACTCGCTGAACAGTTCGAGGTGGAGTGGGATGCTTTTTACGAAGACGTGATGAACCCTGCACCGGAAAAAACCGAGGAAGATAGTGAAGGACTGGACACACCCGAAGATGCGCAAACACAAGAATCTGATGATGTTTCTCCCCTATCAGAGGAGCCATCGCAACAGGCTGGTACACCTGATACTGATGAAAATCAGAGCGCGGAGCAGCCCGAGGCAGATGATACTGATAAAAATCAGAGCGTAGAGCAGCCCGAGTCAGAGAATGAAGCAGAAGGCGAAACGACCTCCGATCAGTCCGATGGCGAAGTTGCTTCCGAAGACCCCGTCACTGAAGAAGATGCCGAAGCCGAAGACGAACTCAAAGTCTACCGGAAACACGGTTTTCGAGGACGATGGGAAGATCCGAGTGCCGTGGCCTCAGATGCGCAAAGGTTGTACGCCGGTGAATTTAGTAGTCGTCCTATTCAAACCAAAAAGTCGTTCCGACTCATCAAGGTTGATAAGAAACGAACTTATCGAGGCGACATCTATTTCTATGGCGCAGACCGGTACTCCTACGAGCGGCAGAATGCTACACGCATCGGTAGACGTTGGATTATGCGATGGGGGCACACCCAATCCTTCTATACCCCATGGGATAGCCGCGAAGCCGGTAGACGCCCCATCAATTTCACCGGTAGAACAGAGTTGCAAGCCCGTAATTTTAAGGAAGAACTGGAGCTCCCCGGAGAATCCAGGCTTAACACTTTCGGAATACTCACCTATGGAACCGGTTTATCTACCGATTCTCTAACGGATCGCGACGAGAACGACAACCTCACGTTTTCACGGGAAACAATCGGAGATATTACCAGTAGACTCGAAGTCCGACACGTTCACGATTTCACGGATGAAGGCACAAGCTTGCTACAGAAACTGCCACAACTCACTGTGAATTTCTCACGGATGCGTGTGAGTGCGTTACCACTCTTTGGTAGTCTCAATGAACGTATGGAAAGCGTTGCTGAAAAGTTCAAAACTGAAAGCCCTTTTCTCTCACTATTTACTGTTCCAACCCTTGAAAGCACAAGTTTCGACTTAGATATTGAATTCGGTAACTTCTTTAGACAAGTCTATAAGGGTAAAGCGGGTGAAGAGAGAGATGTATATCTACAGACGCTGGACCTCGGATTCGATGTCCGTAAGCAGTCAACGCTTTTGATTACGCCTTTGCGGGAACTTCAAATGAGCCTTGATTTCAACACAAACATGGTATGGCACGACCAGGACCAGGAGAAGAATAGGAACATTGTAAAAGGTGTTTTCAGCTTTAATGGATCTGCTACAAACACGCTCTTCCGTGTCTTCAACGTCGACTATATCCCTGGACTCCGAAAGTTGAGACACGAAATCCAATCCTCACTTCGATTCAATTATCAGCCTGCTGTTGATGAAGATGAGAACCTCTATCCTTTCGGTCCCAGCACCTATTTCTATGAACGGAAGAGACTCACCTATAACTTCAATACAAACTTTGAGATCAAGACCCGACGGAGCCAGTCGGCGCACCGGGTCTTCTATTTTGATACCCGGCTCACCGCCGATTTCACGGAGTTCGACCCTTTGTATAGGCGGAAATATGAACCCATTGAGAGCGATTTCACATTCGTCCCGCTTCCGAGTCGAAACTTAAATATGACCGTCCGATTCACACACGACCCCAATCCACATCCCGATGATGGAAAGCAATTTAAAATGGTCGGGTTCCGTACCAATATTCGCTACACCCGACCGGCTTGGAATATCAGTTTCGGAAACTCTTTTAGCAAACGGCATACCTCAAGGCGGACTTCTCGAGCGATTACCGCCACTGGACGCTACCGCTTTAGCCAAGACCTCGAATTTGACGTGAGTCTTATCTATTATCCTATCGAGGGGCAATTTTATTCACAACGCATTAGTATGACACGCAATCTCCACGATTGGAACCTCCGCATCTCTTGGAACCGTATTGGAATTAAGCGCGAAGACTCACCCTACAACAACGTCCGTCAGGACTTCACGTTCCAGGTGAATCTGATTCAGGAGCCTGCGGTTTCGATGGGTGTCGGTTATGACGCAACGACTGAAACTTGGGGACTCCGCACCTTGCCTGCTGGCGCGCCTTACAACGCATTCGGTGTTGGAAACTCACTCGGCAGATCTTACTTCTAAGTTTTCGCTCATGCTTGCTGGCGAGGTTTCTAACCTCGCCTATAGCAATTTTCATCGGAAAAGGAACATTATGAACACTAACCTCGCAGAAATCGAAAACAGACTCTGGAGTGCCGCCGATGAACTCAGAGCCAATTCACGCCTTCGGGCATCAGAATACTCAACACCTGTGCTCGGGCTTATTTTTCTACGATACGCTGATCATAAATTTACGCAGGCTGAGCAAGAAATCAGCAGCGAAGCCTCTACGAGCAGGCGCAGACGGACCGATCCAAGAACACAATACCAAGCGCGCGGGGTGTTTTACCTGCCAGAGAATGCTCGTTTCCAGTACCTCCTCAGTTTGCCAGAGAGCGAGAACATTGGGCAAGCTATTACTGACGCTATGAAGGCAATAGAAGAGGAAAACCCTCAAGTTGATGGAGTCTGAACCCTGGGCGTTATGTCGGAGTCGCCGAACAAGCACCTGATGATTTCGACTTCGCAGAACGGTTTAGCGAACTCAACGAGGAATTAGAAGTCTTAAATGCCGAAGCACGCCAACTTGAAGAACGCATCGCTGAAAATGTTGCAAGGATTTTGGAGGATAGGGTATAATATCAACAAAAAGGTAGAATTTTGGATCAATCGATGAGAAATGTGAAGAGGAAAAAATGAGTGAAGAAGTCAAAATTGAGGAGAGCTCTGGCAACGTATTTCTGGATATGGGTTTCTCCAAAGCAGAAGCTGAACGCGAGCAGCTAAGAGTGGATCTTGTGATTAAAATCTATCGCCTTCTTGAAGAACTAAAACTGACTCCTGCAACAGCAGAAAAACGCTTTGGACTCGATCCGTCCGATGTGTCCCGAATACTGAAAGGCGATTTTGATTTTAATGTGGACCAACTGTTCACAATTCTAAATCAGTTGAACCGCAATATTGAAATTCATATCACACCTTCGGATGAAAAAGTTGGGCACCTGCAGGTCATTGCAACTTAAGGTAGAGTTTTATGGTACTCGAGGATCGCATCTGCATTGTAACAGGCGGGAGTTCAGGCATCGGGCGCGGCATCGCACTCGAATTTGCCCGCGAGGGCGCGCGGGTCGCTGTCGTCGATAAACAGGAGACACCCCTCCGTGGCAAATACCACGAAACCGATACCACAACCCCGACTGTCACGGAAGTCGAAAAGCTCGGCGCAGAGGGACTATTCCTCCAAGCCGATGTCGCTGACGAAGCGCAGGTCGCACGCGTAATTCAGCGAACCGTCGAACATTTTGGTGGGCTTGACATTCTCGTCAATAACGCCGGTATCCATATCCCCGGTGGCGTGCAGGAACTCTCAATCGCTGATTGGGACAGGGTCGTTGGTGTCAACCTCCGTGGGGTCTTTGTTGCTACAAAACTCGCCATTCCGCACCTGAAACAATCGAAATTTGGAAGAATTATTCAGATCGCCTCCGTCCACGCGTATGGCGGGGGGGCAGGACCTGCGTATGCTCCGGCGAAAGCTGCTGTCGTCAACATGGTTCGAGATACCGCCTTGGAAATCGGGCAATTCGGCATAACCGTCAATGCCATCTGTCCCGGCTACATCGAGACAGCAATTCAGGACTACCTCACCCCCGAACAAATTGAGGAAGCATTAGAAAAAACCGCTTTGCCACGTTTCGGTCTTCCCAGAGACATCGGGCGAGCCTCGGTCTTCCTCGCCTCCGACGATGCCGAATGGATCACCGGTGCTTCTCTGCTCGTTGATGGCGGATTCGTCGCAGGTGTGTAAAAACTGCTCTTTCTGTGTAGAAGCGAGTGTTTTTGCTTGGGTGTTTCCTCATGCTCGCGATTTTTTCTGACTCCTGACGACATGCCTTCTGTCCCCCTGATAAGGGGGGTTGCTGACCGCCGATGGCTGATTGCTAACGGCTAAATAAAAGGACTAACAACATAATGCAAACAAATCCATGGGGAACAATCCGTTTTACAGATAAGGTTGCCTTGATCACAGGCGGTGCCTCCGGCATCGGCAGAGCAACGGCGAACCGTCTCGCAGCTGAAGGCGCGCACGTCATCATCGCCGATAACAACGCCGAAATGGCGCATCAAACAGTCTCCAAAATCCAAGAGGCAGGTGGGAAGGCACTTTTTGTAGAAGTTGATCTCGCTGATGATGAAAGCGTCCAAGTTGCCGCGCATGCTGTCGCCGAAAAGTTTTCCGCGCTTCACATCCTCGTCAATAATGCCGCTATCGCGCGCGGTGGCACAATAGAAGACGGCGCATGGATCCGAAATTGGCAACCCGAAACCGCGATCGGGCTCCGAGGCTGGGTACTGATTACGCAGCACCTGTTACCGCTTTTGAAACAGGAAGGGGCTGCTATCGTCAATCTCTCATCAGAGGGTGGTTTTCTCGGCAGACCCGGCGGATGGGTCTACGATGCGATTAAATCCGCATTGGTCTCTCTCACGAAGACAATGGCTTATGAATTCGTCGAATACGGTATTCGCGTTAACGCCGTCGCACCTGGCTGGGTTGTCACAGAGATGCACTTCGGGAGAGCACCCGATCCTGCCGCACGTAAGAAGGAATTGGAGGAGACTCCGATCAATTCCTGCATTATGAAACGCCGCTGTGGACCGGAAGAGATAGCATCAGCGATCGCTTTCCTTCTCAGTAAGGATGCCTCTTACATCACAGGGCAAACGATACATGTAGACGGCGGACGATGGGGGATGTCCGTCGGTCGATGATTGTTAACTGCTAATCACTGTCGGTGCGGTTTCCCAACCGTACCTTCGTTTATTTCCATAATGATCGTCTGTTTCCATTGGCTTTCAGAGAAGAGGGTTTTCGTTTAAGAATCCCTCTTTGCTGACTGCTGACTGCTGACCGCTGACAGCCATTATTTCATTTATGCCCAACAAAACCCACACCACTGCCGTTGTCCTCATCCCACCGGAATCCGTACAGCCTCCTATCCAAGACATCCGCCGAACCCACGACCGTAACTTCGTGCGATGGATGCCACACATAACGCTGCTCTATCCATTCGCGGAGCGGCGCGATTTCGCATCGGTTATCCCTGCTCTCACACAAGCCGCACAACAGGTATCACCTTTCTCTGTTGAACTCGCTCGCTTTGATGCTTTCCGCCACCGAAAGTCGTGTACCATGTTCTTAGTTCCAGAACCCGAAGACGAAATCGTGCAGTTACACACCACGCTAATGACGCATCTTCCGGATTATGACGACACGGCGCGATTTGCTGGCGGATTTCATCCACACCTCTCGGTTGGACAATTCCAACACCGATCCCTTCGGACCGAACAGCAGCGACTTCAAACCGAATGGCAACCGGTCCGGTGTGAAATAGAAGCGATCAGTCTCATCTATCGCTCATCTGAAACAGATGACCGGTTTGTAGTTGCCGAACAGTTTCCCTTTCAAACAAGGAATCAGTAATGAACACGAAAACTTTTCTACTTTTTATCGCAATCTTAGTCATATCTCTTTCAGGATGCGAACGAGTCCAGCACGTCATCACACCCGGTACGTCCACCTCAGATGCTATGTCTACCATCAAAATCGGTGTGATTCAACCCTCAGGACTTGCCCCCAATTTCACCAAAGGTGCGGAACTCGCAAAAGCGCAAGTCAATAACAGTGGCGGACTGCTCGGAATGCAGATCGAATTTATCGTTATGGACAATCAAGGAGAACGTGAATTTCCAGATGCGACGGAGAGCGTCCGCATTGCCAGAACACTCATTGAGCAGGAAGGGGTTGTTGCTATCTTGGGTCCCCTACTCTCGACGAATTCCATGCAGATCGGACCCGTCGTAACCGAGCTTCGGCGACCCATAATCACGGGTTCATCGGGTGAGAAGGTAACGTCTACCGGTGAATTCGTGTTTATTACGGTTGCTCCCTCTTCAGTTCAGGGCGCGACGACAGCACAATTCTCGTTGAACCCCGACGAACTGAACGCCAAAACCGCCGCAACAATCCGTCAATTCGGTGATGTATATTCCGGTGCTGTTGCAGATGCCTTTGAAGAGAATTTCCAGAAACTCGGTGGGGAACTCGTCGCCAGTGAAATCTATCAACACGGTGATAGAGACTTCACCGCGCAGTTGACAAAGATTAAAGCTGGAGCACCGGATGTCCTCTTAATCGCCGGTTTCAGTCCAGAGATTCCCTTGTTCGCATTACAAGCGAGGCGTATGGGTATTGACGCGACCTTTATCGGTACCAACGGTTGGGATGAACCGGACAAACTCCTCGGCACTTTAGATGACAATACCCCTTTAGAGGAATCTTACTTCACCAGAGATTTCAGTATAGACTCTCCTGATGCGGTACCCTTTGTTGCAGCTTACACCGCGATGTATATGGAACCGCCGGACGGTCCCTCGGCGTGGGGTTACGATGCGATGGCACTGCTGGCACTCGCCATCAAGAATGCCGGGACGCTGGAACCCGATGCAGTTCGGAATGCCTTGGCAAACACGACCGATTATCAAGGCGCGTCCGCTATCTCCCGTTTTGATGAAAATCGACATCCTCTCAAAGGTCTGACGCTCTACACGATTCGTGACGGTGGGATAGAGCTCTATAAAGTCGTTAATCCGTAACAACAAACCTTACCCCGAAATTGGTAGGTGCGGTTTTATGAAGATTAAGTATTTAATTCGGTAATGTGCGGTGTTAATTGTCTGAACCGGGATTCACGGGATTCGCGGATTTTCAGGACTATAGACACCTCATGATTGACTGCTGCCGCTGATAGCTGATAAGCGTTGTTCGTCTGAATCACGGATTGTCGCGGATGACGCGGATTGCGCGGATTTTAAGAAATCCTGAACGACCGCACCTATTACCCTGTGGCACAATTGACACGCTAAATTGACACCTATGGTGCGGTTTCCTAACTGTACTGAATAGCAAACACTTGTAGGAGCGATCTCCCGATCGCGACGCTTTCCGATAGTCGTATGTGTTGAAAGATGTCATCCTGCTTGTCTTTAGTCCCATAGGGACGATATGTTTATAGCAGCATGTTGGTTCCTCCTATCTTTAGCCTTGTAAGGGCGGCATCTGTGTAGAAAGCGAAATCTCCCTAACGCATCGGAAACAATATGACAAAGATTCTGGAGAATATGATATAGTGTTATACGGAAAATAACCGGGAAAACTGTAGCGATTCTACCTAATCCGAAAAGCGAAAAAAATTATAAAAAAGAAGGTAAAAAACGGGATCCAATACCGCCTCCGAATGCAGCACCAGAGGAAATCGGCGAATTTTGGGATACACATAGCCTTGCCGATTATTGGGACGAAACCCACGAAGTGGGATTTCAGGGTAACCTAAAATCAAAGCAGAACAAGGCTCTAAGCGAACATGAGACCTCAGAGCAATCCGAATGCTCACAAGAGAATAAAACGTAACTATCCAAAATAAGGCTTTCATAATGTCTGACGAAAAGAAACCGAATTTACCCTCAACAACCGAAGACACATCAAGCCTTGATCTTGGTGTTGCCCCCTTAGACGGGATTTGTTCATCAGACACAATCGTGATACGTCCCAAAAGAAATGAATGTTTTGCAATAACCCTTGCATGTGTTTCCAGTGAACATTTTATTGCGTATGCAACGACGACTGCTCAAGGATCAAAAATGCCAAGAGCTGAATGGAACGTGCTTGCCGAGTACCAGATTGTGATTCCCCCAGATCAAATCATTCAACGTTTTAGTAGTTTTACTTGCGAAGTCGTTGGCAAAATTCAGAACCTAATCTTTCAGAATAAAGCCCTCCGAAAAACCCGTGACCTCCTCCTTCCCAAACTCATTTCTGGCGAGATTGACGTATCCGAACTTGACCTCGATACTGACAAACCCTAACTGTATGCCAGAGGTGGACACAGTTCCCTTATCGTCTGAAAATAAGTGCTGTTGGGGTGTGTAAAATATTTATCCATAGGTGTCAATTTTAGAAAATGCATCCATCCTTTGTAGGATTTAGGGGTGTCTCTCGTCTGAATCGCGGATGACACGGATTACACAAATTTCGCGGATTTTGGAGGTTCTGTGTGTTCAAGGTCTTTCGTCGGAAGTTAGGTTTCACCTCTGCAATCGGGGAAACACCCAAGCAAAAACACCCCTCCCACAAGAGAAACAGACGGTTTGTGCCAAAATATTTACACACCCCTTTCAACTCAAGCGTTTGACAAAATATTTACACACCTATTGACATACGCAACGCGACAGTGTATAATTGCAGCAAGGTAATTAGGAGGACACTTATGCTCGATATCAACCCCTAGTATCTTGTTGATGACAAGGGCGAAAAAACTGCTGCTTTCTTGTCAATCCAGGAATATCGACTTCTCATACAACGCCTCGAAGATTTAGAGGACATATTGGAGATGGATGCTGCTGTCCGGACCGAAACCGATTTTCGCGACTATCAAGACATCCGAGCTGACTTGATAAAGGATGACTGATAAGCAATGGAGGTGCCAACATGGCAAGCATAAGGATCTGGACTGTGGAATCCGATTATAAGGCAGAAGCACTCAAATCCCTGGCAGATCGTTTAACGACAAACTTGAAACTTGATGATTTGTCTATCCAAACAGTTGGCAGCAAAGCATTCCTGCTGTCCAATGGGAGCGATGAATCTTTGAATGGCGAGCTGAAAAAGGCAATTCGGTACTACCTCGGGCAAGATGACTATGTTATTTTCCTCGCTGATAGCAAGGGTTCAGTGTCTGCACGTCCTTGTCCACAAAAGGCAGGAGCACTTATTGAACAAATTAAACAGGTCGTTGTGGACCCCGATTTCGCTGGCAAAGTGTTTTTCGCGCTGGGTGTTCAGGAACTTGAAGCTCGGTTGTGGAGAGCGCATCTGGGGATTGAAGATCCCGATCGAGTAAAACGTATGGACTCTGCCGAAACGCGGTTTCGACAGTTATGTGCCTCGCGCGGTTTAGATTGGGACACGATGACTGAAACCGAGCGTGAAAATTTTGTCGACGATCTCATCCACGAGGATCGTGAATGCGCCCGGTAGTTGTTTATGATACAAACATTATCGGAGGTCATCGTGCAAGAATCTTCTATCATCCAATACTTCACTGAGAAAGGGATCGAACAAGGAAAGAAACAGCACGCTGTTGAAGCGATACTCACAGTGCTGGAGGTCCGATTTCAGACCGATGTCGCAGAGAAACTAAAGCCTTTTCTTGGAGCCATTGACGACCTACAACGTCTGGATCAGTTACACCGCGTCGCCGCACGCGCATCAAATATTGATGAGTTTACACATGCCCTCTTGAACCTTGAAAACTGAGTAGCACCGAAGGTTTAATCCAAACATAAAGGCGGAACCCATGTCCGAACGGGAATCATCCTTAGAGGAAATTCATATCAAAAACTTCCTGAGTTTACGGAACATTATACTTCCACTAAAACCTCTGACAGTTCTTGTTGGTCCCAACGCGAGTGGGAAGTCCAATGTTTTGAGTGCTTTGTACAGTCTCAGGTCAATGATGACTGATGAAAAACTGCCGCCAGTTGAATTAGTTCAAGGTTACCTTTGGGCAGGTAAAGCAAGTCACATTACTTTCCAATTGCAAGCCGAGGTGAAAGAAGCTCCAGCTATATACGAATTGAAATTTAAGGCGGATGTTAACAATCCTTTTGTTGCCGAGGAATTATCGGTTGCAGGTGTAAAAGTCATATCGGTTGAAAACGGAAAAGGTGAGGTTCAAGATGAAAACGGCACGAATAAGACAACATACACGTCCAATAAACTCGCCTTGAAATCCGCTGGCGATTATGGGGATAAGCCAATTACAAGTACTTTAACAGAATTTATTAAGAGTTGGGAAATTTATGACTTTCAACCGGAATTCATACGAAATCGTCTAGCGACATTTTCACATGTTACAAAAGAACTCCGTGAATCTCCAAAACTTGATACTTATGGCTTCGGATTGGCAGAAGTGCTCTCAGATTGGCATGGAAATGCTCCAGAGGATTTCCGTAACGTTAGTGAATCTTTGGCAGCCTGTACAAATATTAGCATAGAGCACCGCTCAATTAATGGAAATGACAAACTATGCCTTTTAGAAGGGTACGAGAATCCGATCCCTTTGGAGGGCGCGTCTGATGGAACATTGCGTCTTCTTGCATATAACACCTTGCTCAATCAATCTGAATTACCGCCGCTTATTGCCATTGAAGAACCGGAGCGAAGTCTACACCCTGGTGCACTGAAGGATATTGCGTACATACTTGAGCGTATCGCCGAACGAACGCAGGTGATTATCACGACGCATAGTTCACAACTCTTGGACAACCTCAAATCTGAAAGTCTATCGAATTCCCTTGGTGTTTTGCTCTTACGCAACCGCCCTGGACTCGGCACAGAAGCACTCAATCTTGAGGAGATTCGCGGTAAACGCGAAGCATTGGACAGTTGGATCGCTGATTTCGGAATGGGCAGTGCCGTTTTTGATAGTGGACTTCTGCAAGACCTCATGGAGGAACCGGTATGCTAAGCGCGAGAGCCTGGAATTTGGAATCTGATTATGATACTCAAGCAGTCAAATTTTTGGAAGATGAATTTGTAAAATTTAGGCAACTTGGACAATTGGCTATTCGGACAACTGGAAGAAGTGCGCTCCGTAAGTGTCATAGAAAGGGGGTTCCTGTGAGCAGCGACTTGAGGAAGACCCTTCAGCACTACCTTGCGCAAGATGATTATATTATTTTTGTTGTTGATTCCGACCAGCAACGACAGCAAAAGTCAAGTCCACTCGTCAATGAGGTTAAACAAATCGTCAAAGATTCCGATTTTGCTGAGAAAGTCTTTTTCCTACCGGACCTTCAGGAATGGAGTTCATCCGTACCAACCGAGTGGCAGCGGATCGTTTCGCGTTTCCGCACCGAAGTTGAAAGTGAGCGCAAACGGCTTCGGGAAGAATGGGATAGGACCGTAGCACACTTCCACAATGCGTTTGCCGATATTCCAGAGGAGGAAGTGATACGCGATTTTGAGGAAGCACTTGCAGAGGTGAGACGTGAACGAACCTGAAAATCGGAAAGGAAATGCAAAAAAGGTAAATTGTAATGATTCAAATTTCTGAACCGATAACGCTTGAAAAACTGTTGCCATTAATACAGAAGCTGCCCAAAGCTGAGCGGGAGCGGCTGCGTAAATCTCTTGAAAACGAATCACAGTTAGATGCTGCAATTCTGCTATATCAAGAAGCGAAGTAACACTTGGCAGAGCTGCTGAGTTAGCAGGGATCCATCGTTTTGAGTTTGAAGAGGCTTTGGCAGAAAAAGGTATCTTAAAAATTGTTGATGTTGATTCAGCAGAAACGTTGAAAGCGGGAGTTTCTCTCATAAAAAGCCTTCACAAATCCAATCCGAACAAATGAACCCATACAGTGAAGATGAACTCATCGAACAACCCGCCATTGCACTCCTTGCAGAAATGGGGTGGGAGACGCGAAACTGTTATAGTGAATTCGATCAGAGAGATGGAAGTCCCCTTGGCAGGCAAACAAAATCCGAAGTTGTCTTAACCTCTCGTCTTCAACCCGCATTAGAACGACTCAATCCGACCGCAACCCAAGATGCGATTACCAAAGCAATCGAGCAACTCACCGATTCCCGCGCACTCATGAGCCTGGTCGAAGCCAACCGTGAAATCTACACCCTCCTAAAAGACGGCGTACGGGTCACTGTTAGTGATCGAAGTGGCGACAGTGAAACCACTGAAGTACTTCAGGTGATTGACTGGGAAAATCCAGAGAATAATGATTTCTTTGCCGCATCTCAATTCTCGGTCACCGGTGAGATGTATACCAAACGTCCGGATCTCATCTGCTTCGTCAACGGGATTCCCTTAGTTCTGATGGAGTTCAAGCGGATTGATGTCAACCTTCACGATGCCTACACCCACAACATCAGGGATTACAAAGACACCATCCCACATCTCTTTTGGTATAACGCCTTCATTCTTCTCTCTAACGGCACGGACAGCAAAGTCGGGAGCCTCACCGCCAGTTGGGAGCACTTCGCCGAGTGGAAACGCGTTCACAGTGAGGATGAATCCCTCAAGGTCTCTTTAGAGACGATATTGCAAGCACTATGCACACCCAAGCGGTTACTTGATGTTGTTGAGAACTTTATCTACAATTCGCAACGAACGTCATTAAACTATACAAAGCGATTCTGCCCGACCCTGATGCGCATGAGTTTACCAGAATTTGCCAACTTATCAATGTCATCGCACAGAAAATCAGGAATTTAACGCCACCCGCTGACATCTCTGGTGTAATGACAGAAGTTGAAAATCTGCTGGACGAGTCAATCGCACCCGAAGGTTATCTTATTCAGATACCGCCTGACAGTTACGATATGCATCAGGTAGATTTAAGCCAAATCGACTTTGAGCAGCTAAGTGAACAATTTCAAACGGAACACAAACGCGTCGAGGCGGAGAGACTCAAGAGGCGCAATCAATGGCAAACTCGCCGCGATGATTCGCCTCAACAGAAGTCGGATGGATTATCAACAGAAATTTGAGCAGGTGATCGCAGAATACAACGCAGGCACTATTGGTATTGATGATTTTGTTGAATTTCCTCCAAGTTCTGCTCATACAAAATCCCTCTGTCTGTTGTGACAAAGGCATCAAATTCCGCAGCAGCCATTTGCAAGAGTTCTCCGTTCTCTTTCCCTTTCCAACCGCGATAGTCGACCGTAATAACTTCAATTGAATCGGGAAAGAGTGTTCGCAGTTTATGGGGGAGATTTTCGTCAAGCAACACGCGCATTGGCGTACTCCAGAGTCATCTCCAGATAAGCAACCGCTTGCTCGTGTGAAACTGTTGGGAAGTCGGCGAGAAATGTATCAATTGAATCTCCTGATACAAGATACTGGATCAGAGTTTCAACTGGCACTCGGGTGCCAGCAAAAACTAAAGCCCCGTGCATCACACGTGGATTCTGGGACATAATTTGTTCTTTTTTCATAATTTGTTTTCCTCTAATTGAGAGTTTTATACTGCTGCGCGCTCGGTGTCTGTCCGGGCGCGCAATAGTCTATATCACCCAATCTCACCAATCTCAATCAATCGATCGTCCAATGACCGCTCCGGACGCGGCAAGTCCCCGAACAGCGGACGGAAATATCCAGCACCCGCTGGTGACATCTGATACCGTTCTGCATCGTAGAACCGCAGATCGAGACTTCTCCGAATCACATGTCCGGACGCATCCCGCTTTAGCACCTGTTCTAAAGGTAACAGGGTCGGTTCAATGCCTGCATCCGTCCGTGTAATAGTCGCAACGCCATTGAACATCCCGTCTGAGAGTGCCTGCACCGCCATGGCACCTGCCTTCATAGCAATGTCTCTATCCATCGGGATCGGGCTACCGCATCTCTGGAGATAGCCGAGTATCAATGCGCGAAACGCTGAACTCGAAATTTCGGGAAGGAGTTTCTTCATCGCCTCAACGATAATTTCTGAACAACCGCCAGGTTTCGTATGCCCAAAAGCATCGAGTTCCACCTGTGAAGTAATCATCAATTCCCCATTGTCATTTCTGATACCTTCCGATACAACAACGATGACGTTCCCCTGTTCTGCGTGTTTTTCGCGAATCGCTTCCGCCAGTTTCTCCGGTTGATACGGCACCTCTGGGACAACGATAAGATCCGCCTGCCCGTAGGCGGCAGACAGTGTCAGCCAACCCGCATCTCGTCCCATCGCTTCAACAACAATCACGCGATCGTGGGAGTAGGTAGTCGTCCGTAGATCTCGGATGGCGTTGATGACGCTGTTCGCAGATGAAGGGAAGCCGGGGCAGAAATAGTTAACCATCTTAGAGTAATCGACGGCATCCCCTTCAGGCGGATTGATACCCACGTCGTTATCGATTGTTTTGGTGACGAATGTGGTTGTGAATTGATCCGACAGTGCTGTGCCAACTGTTAAAGTATCATCACCACCTATCGGAATAAGACCGCTGATGTCCAGTTTTTTCAGATTACTGACGGCTTCATCTAATTTGCCATCTTTAATCAGGTTCGTGCGTGAACTCTTTAACAGCGTCCCACCCCGGTTTTCATCAATCAGGTCAGGCGTTAGCGTAAAGTAACGTCCACCCTTCAGAACACCGCGCCACCCTTCCATGAATCCGATGAGTTCAAAACCGAGTTCCTCGGCTTTCAACGCAATACCTTTAAGGGTGGCGTTAAGAGCACTTGTATCGCCTCCACCTGTTAGAACACCGATCTTTTTCGCCATATCCAACTCCTTTTTTAATTATTCCTTGCGGTTCGGTGAGGTGGGTGTTTGTGCTTGGGTGTTTCCCCAGCTCTTGTGCCTGCCTACATAACTACTTGACGACTTCAAGAAGAACCGGTTTATCCAAAGCGAGTGCCTTTTCAAACGTCGGCTTAAAATCACTTGGATCTTCGACGCGTAGCCCGATCGCACCGAACGATTCCGCAAACTGCACGAAGTCCGGGTTGACGAGTTCAACACCGATCCGTTTGCCGAAGCGGCGGAGTTGTCCGCGTTCGATCGAAGTATACTGGTTGTCGTTCATCACAAGCGTCACAACGGGCAGGTTATACATCACCGCGGTTGCGAAGTCCGGGCACGTCATTAAAAATCCACCATCACCACTCAGGGCGACGACTTTCCGCTCTGGGTAAGCGACCTGCGCACCGATGGCACCTGTCAATCCGATTCCCATTGCAACAGATACACCGGAGAAGATGTAACTCCCCGGGTGATAACACGGGAAATGTGCCAGCGCGCCATAGCCCGTAATGTTAACGTCAACCGACAAGATCGCATCGCGGGGCATCACATCGCGCATCTCTTGGAGGATCCGCGGGTGTTCAATCGCTGTCCATCGCCGGCGTAATTCGCGTAATCCTTCACCCCAGCCACCTGTCGGTTTCTCGTCGCGTAGCGCGGCATTCAACTGGCGCAAAACCAATTTCGGATTCGCACCGATACCGACAGTGGCAGGATATTCTTTGTGAATCTCCTCTGGATCCGCTTCAATATGCAACAAAGGTTGCGGAATCTTGAGGCTCCAGTTACCGGTATCACGATAGTTAAACCGGGTGCCGACGGCAACGATGAGGTCGGATGCTTCCATCGCTGCTTGGGAAACGCCATCTCGGAAGACACCGATGGAATACGGCGAATCTTCTGGCACGGAACCTTTGCCAAAACCTGTCATCACGATTGGTGCGTCCAGCAGCTCCGCGAACTCAAGTATTTCTGCAGTTGCGCGTGTATGGTTAATACCACCGCCTGCGATAATAAATGGACGTTCTGAGGTGCTCAACAATGCCAGCGCGGCATCTACATCTTGTGGACTTGCGGTCGTCTGAATACCGTTGTTCCGTGGTGGGATTGGAAAGTCGGCTTCGGCATCCAACGCATCTTTTGCTAACTCGATCAGCACGGGTCCAGGTCTACCAGAACGTAAGGCACTGAAACTCCGATTGATGGCACCCGGAATCTGGTCTACCCGATGCACAATTTCCAGATGTTTCGTCATCGATGTGAAGGCAGCTTTCTGATCCAGTCCGTGAAAACTCTTCTTCGGATCCTGTGGTGCTAAGTAGGATGGGTTCTGCCCAGTAATCCAAAGTACCGGCGAAGACGCTGTATTTGATTCGCCAATACCAATAGAAGCGTTGTTTGAACCGGGCCCCGGGACGGTCATACAGACACCAACTTCGCCTGTCGCGCGCGCGTAGCCATCCGCCATAAATGATGCACCACCTTCATGTCGTGTGACATAGTGCCGGATGCTGTCCTGATTGTTGTATAACGATTCATAAACCGTGTCTAAATGGTTGCCTGGCAAACCGAAAATGACACTAATACCTTGTGCCTTTAAACATTCGACAAAAAGATCTCCACCTGTCATAATGACTCCTTTCATAGTGTTAACATGAGAGGCGACTTCCAATTTTACGAAACCGCAAAAAGCCGTCCCTGTTTAACTGTAAATGTACTATTGAGGTATGTCCTTCCATTTGCGTGCCAAAAATCAACAGTCTCTTCCGTTCCCTTAAACAAATCCCATTCCGTAACGTGCGATGCCTTACCGGGTATCTCAATCAAGGCATCAATCGGTTCACTGCCTCGATTGAAGAGATAAAAACGTTCAGATTTTTCCGCGCCCCGGTGGTGTACCTGAACGGTATCTGCCTCCTCGTTGTTGGGCTTTACATACACCGATATGGAAGGGTTCACCCATTTTCGGAGGCATTTTTCGAGCTTCGCGATTTTCTCGTTTTGCGGACCTCGTAAAATAGTTGTCCGCCGCCCGAAGAGAAGTTGTTCCAGGGGATACGGCTCAAGTCCAATCCTGCCGTTGAGCAAATACGGAATCGGCTCGTCTGCTATCAATCTTCCCTTCGCTTTCGTGAATCCGCTCAGACGTTTAACAGTCTCTTCTTGAAGCGAGATACAACTCGGAAGCAGAATAACGTTATAAATCTCCTTGATGTCTACTCGGTCGTTCGGGAAACTGAGTCCACCGCTCCTATTGCCCCGTTTTCCTGTGCCGTCAGCATTGTCCCGCAGGTTTCCTCTATAGGCTTGCGATATTTCTGCTGAACCCAGTTCCTGCTCTGAGACAATCCTGAAGTCGTAGCCCAATTCCCACACGCTCTGACACAACCGTCCCCATGCTTTTGTCAATCCATTCCACTGCTTCTCATCAGGTTTCGTCCAGAGGCTCTGTGTTGGTGCGACCATAAGGAGCGGTCTCTTTGGATAACCGCGTGATAATTTTTGCGTTAGAGTAGAGGATTTCGGGACTGTTGCCTGATCTCTATTTATCCACAGATTAAAACCGAGGCTCGCATCTTCAAGCACTGTCCGTCTATCCGTTTTCTGGGATGCCTTTCGTGAAATACCGGCATACTGTGTATCGCTACAGACCCATTTCGCAATGACGAGTCGCTTCGGTGTATCTATTTCGGTGGCGTTTAGAATAGGGCAGTCGACTTGTGCCAGCATTGCCCCTAACTCAAACTCCAGTGCCTTTGCACTTGCGGGGAGACTTAAAGCAAACTGTAGTCTTTCCTGATGACAGAAATCGCGTACACCTCTAAGAAAGCAGGTTGCGAATCGCGTTGTCAGTTCGTTCCAAAATGTGTTCCTGACTGCCGCCGAGTTGTAAGTCTCATAAAAGACTAAGGGCAGATATGTTGTAAGTGTCTCCGCTGTCGTTTCTAACAGTGTAGGACTCCACGGCACCGACGTTATACCACTTCCCAAAACGCTTACTAAAGACAAAAATCTCGGTAGTTCACAGGTAAAACCGATAAGATGCTTTTTGCCATAAGCCTTTAAATAGTCTACCAGCACGCGTTCTACGAACCCCGAAACCCCTGTACCGTTCAAAAGATCTTCCGCTGCCGTTTCCGTCTGGTAAAGATGAATCACGGTTCGTCCGCGAAGCCGTTCTGCAATTGGAAGGTCGCCTGCTATGCATCGCTGAACATAGTCACTAATATTATAGCAGGGGGCATCCGCGTGGGGTTGCGCAATTAAGTGGTGCTGATTGTATTCTGCTCGGTTCTGCGGATGAGATTGGCGGAGTTTCCCCTGAATCGCTGTCGCTGGTTCGGTGTCGCCAAAGGACTGTTCCACAGCGTTCAATTGATACCGCGTTTCTAACAGCTCAGACGGTAGAGAAACCCATGCGCGTTCCCCGCGCCGCAACAAACGGGTTAATTCTGCTCGATGCACTGTTGCTTCTTGCATGCTGCGCCACGACAGCGTGCTTCCTGCGTCAAAAGTAACCGTCTGCACAATTTTCCGCTCCTAATTTTAACCTAAAAGATTTGCAACGCTTAAACGTTTGTGGTATACTTTTAACACCAACGGAAGGGTAAAGATTCTCGAGTTCCCTCCATCCTATAATGTTAAAAAGTTTAGCATACCTTGAGAATTGATGCAATCAAAAGTTTTTGTCCAATCTATGCCTAAGCCTTGAGCAAACGCTACATCAAAAAGAATCGAAATGAACCTCCTTGAAAATTTTATCTCAGCGTTTTCTGTGCTTCGCGGAAGCAAACTCCGCACAGTTCTTACACTCTTGGGAATTACGATCGGTATTGCGGGTGTAATAGCCATGATGTCTTTTGGCGCGGGTGCCGAAAGACTACTGATGGCGGAGGTTAACCAGATCGGTGGACCCAATATGTTTGGTGTTTATCGGCCCGGGTATGTTCGCAAGAACGGACGTTGGCAACGCAACACCAGCCCACACCATTTAGAGATGGACGACCTTCGAGACGTTCTGGCAGAATGTCCCTCCGTTGAAGTTGCCACCGTCGAGGGTAGCTACTACATCAGCCTTGGTGTTGACGGGAAATTTCAACGAACCTATCTCCGTGCGACGACGAATGAATACCAAGCCGTTCGGGAATGGCGCACGCAATACGGCAGATTCCTCGCTGATACCGATATGGACACTTGGACGAAGGTTTGTGTCATCGGCTCAAAAATCTGGAAAGAACAGTTTAAAGGGCAGGACCCTATCGGTAAGGAAGTTATAATCAACAATCATGGAAACAACAAACGTTTCACTGTTATCGGAATCATGGAGAGCCGGGGAGACGGACTGGAGCGAGGTAGAAGTGATGACAATATGCTCTTCATTCCGATTACAACCGCACAAAAACGGTTTTGGGGACACGATCACGTCGGGCACATCATGGTACGTGCCAAGAGTCCGCTCCTCGTAGATCAAGCACTCAAAGAAGTAAAGACTATCATCATGCGTAACCACGGTGGCGATGATACCTTCTTCCGAACGTGGTCGGCAAAAAAGGGAATCGCGCATGCGAAAAGAATGATCTTTATCATAGAGACAGTGCTCGTCGTTATCGCTTCCGTATCCTTGATTGTAGCCGGTATCGGTATCCTGAACATCATGCTCGTCTCGGTGACAGAGCGGATCCCAGAAATTGGACTGCGAAAAGCCGTTGGTGCGAAAAGCTTTGACATCCGTTTACAGTTCCTCACCGAATCTGTGTTGTTGTGTCTGATTGGCAGTCTGCTCGGCATTGCGTTCGGTGCTATCGTTGGAAAAGGCTTCGCATGGATAGTCGGTAAGTTTTTAGAAGAAATGGCGTGGCCCTCTGTCCTGACCCCAGAAGCCGTGCTCATTTCCGTGGGAGCGGGTGCTGCAGTGGGCATCTTCTTCGGTTACTATCCCGCCAGCCAAGCCGCGAAAATGGCTCCCATTGATGCCATCCGTCATACATAAAGATAGGGATGAACTCCCTTGTAGGAGGGATCTCCGAATCCCGACCACAGATCTGATACGAAACCAAAAACTACATACCGCTAACATAGAGGACAAACGTGCAAATATTAGAGAATCTCATCTCAGCATTTTCTGTGCTTCGCGGCAGTAAGCTCCGCACGATCCTCACACTCTTGGGGATTACGATCGGTATTGCGGGAGTGATAGCGATGATGTCTTTCGGGGCGGGTGCCGAAAAACTCATGATGACGCAAATTGAAAGTATCGGTGGACCCAGTATGTTCGGCGTTTACCGACCCGGTTATATCGAAAAGAACAACCGTTGGCAACGCAACACCAGCCCACATTATCTGGAAATGCGGGATCTGCACGACATTCTGGCGAGCTGTCCATCTGTTGAAGTCGCCACCGTGGAAAGAAGTCACTCGATAGACTTTGAAGTCGAGGGCAAACATCAACGGACCTACATGCGTGCAACAACCAATGAATATCAAGCCGTCCGACGATGGCAGACTGAATACGGTAGGTTCATCGCCGATACCGACATGGATTTCTGGAATAAGGTCTGTGTCATCGGGGCAAAGGTCTGGAAAGAGCAATTTAAAGGACAGGACCCCATTGGCAAGGAAGTCGGTATCGATAACAAACGCTTTACCGTTATTGGCATTATGGAGAGCCGTGGCGATGGGTTAGAGATGGGCAAAAGCGACGATAATATGATCTTCATTCCCATTACAACCGCACAAACCCGCTTTGGGGGACGTAATCGGGTTGGGGCTATTATGGCGCGTGCCAAGAACATCGAGTTAGTTGAGCAGGCACTCAAAGAGGTAAAAACCGTCATCATGCGTAATCACGGTGATGATGACACCTTTTTCCGAACGTGGAACGCAAAAAAGGGAATTGAAGGCGGAAGAAGGATCATTTTCATTATAGAGATGGTTCTCGTCGTCATTGCGTCTGTTGCGTTGATCGTAGCCGGCATCGGTATTCTGAACATCATGCTCGTTTCGGTGACGGAGCGGATCCCAGAGATTGGACTCCGAAAAGCGGTGGGGGCAAAGAGTTTTGACATCCGTTTACAGTTCCTCACAGAATCAGTACTCTTATGTCTGATTGGGAGTCTGATCGGTATCGCTTTTGGTGCTGTCGTTGGAAAAGGATTCGCATGGGTGGTGAGTCAATTCTTTAAAGGACTTGCCTGGCCCTCTGTTATTACACCCGAAGCCGTGCTGATTTCCGTTGCTGCGGGCACAGCAATAGGTATCTTCTTCGGCTACTACCCCGCCAGCCAAGCCTCCAAAATGACTCCTATTGATGCCATCCGTCATACGTAAATTTTGGATGCCTGTAGAAGCGACATCTCACACCAGATGGGGAGGGAGAAATTGATGCTTAATCCACAAACAAACTCTGAATCTATTCAAGAGGTAGCGGCACACAGAACGCCAATAACGCTGGAGGAATTTCTTGAAAACGACTTAGAAGGTTATGAATATGTAAAAGGAGAGTTAGTACCGCTGTCACCGCCATCCATGGAACATGGTGAAATCAGTATTAATATTATTTTAGCTTTAGGTTTGTATGTCCGTGAAAACCAGTTAGGACGTTTGTACACCGCAGAGACGACTTTTCACTTGGGTGACAGGTTGGTAAAGCCGGATGTTGCGTTTGTGTTGACGGAACGGCTGCCGGAAAATAGGCGTAAGGGGTCGCCTGTTCCGCCAGATCTCGCTGTTGAGATAGTCTCCCCGACAGATAAACACTACGATGTCACCGAAAAGGCGTTAGCCTACCTGAAAGCAGGGACGCGTCTCGTCTGGGTGATTGAACCTGTTGCTAAAACGGTGATGGTCTACCGCCTAACTCGCAAACCTCACAATTCCCAAGCAAACGGATGACATAAGCTTGTGAAACAAAAACTCCCACACCTCCACACTCCTCCCACAGAAAGCATCAAATACATCGGTTCCAAGTTGAAACTTATCCCACAGGTCCTGGAACTCGTCAAAAAAGTCAACCCTGAGACAATTCTGGATGGATTCTCAGGCACGACCCGTGTCTCGCAAGCACTCGCCAAGCTCGGTTATACTGTTATCTGCAACGATGTTGCCCCTTGGTCAAAAATCTTCGGTACCTGCTATCTCCTCAACACAAAACCGAAGGAAGCATACCAACCGCTCATCGATCATCTCAAGGCTGTTCCACCCGTTGACGGTTGGTTTACGGAACATTACGGCGGACACGCCAACAGTGGCTGCGCAATTCAGGAAGATGGACTCAAGAAACCGTGGCAGCTTCACAATACTCGTAAACTGGATGCGATTCGGCAGGAAATCGAAACCCTCAAACTCGATCTGATCGAAAAAGCTGTGGCACTCACAAGCCTGATGCTCGCACTTGACCGTGTTGACAGCACCCTCGGTCATTTTTCGGCTTATCTCAAAGAGTGGGCACCCCGTGCCTACAAAGAATTAGTGCTTAAAGTGCCTAATGTTTTCAGGTCAGAAGGAGATCACCAGGTCCATCAAACCGACATTTTTGAACTCGTGCCGCGTGTCTCCGTAGATCTCGCGTATTTCGATCCGCCTTATGGTTCAAACAACGAGAAAATGCCGCCGTCCCGTGTCAGGTATGCCGCTTATTACCATCTCTGGCAAAGCGTTGTCCTCTTCGACAAACCCACCCTTTTCGGCAAAGCAAAACGGCGAAAGGATACATCAGATCCCCTCGCCGCTTCTATATTTGAGGAATTCCGCCGCAACGATGACGGACAATTCATTGCTGTCCAAGCCATTGCGAAGTTAATCCAAGAGATACAAGCCCGCTGGATTCTGCTCTCTTACAGTTCCGGCGGTCGCGCGACTGCTCAACAATTGAACGGAGTCATGCAAGACAACGGAAAACTCCTTGCTGTCCTTGAACTTGACTACAAAAAGAACGTCATGGCAGGTATGAGATGGACACATAAGTGGGTGAACGCTGCTGAAGCACCGAACCGTGAATTCCTTTTCCTTCTTGAAAAAAACTAAAGTTACAGCTTAAGTGCTTGAGAAGTATCCTTGCAAAACGCCTTAACCCTTGGATGCTCCAGGACTTCCGGGTTCAGAACATAAGCGGGTGCGCGTCCCTGAATCGCATCCGTAACCTGCCCAATTGTCCGAAGATCCAACCGAATACCAGATTCAACAGTCATGCCCGCGTTGTGATTCGTACAGATAATGCGCGGATGGTCTTTGTGGATCGCCCGCGGTCCATTAACAGGATCATCCACGACATAATACCAGAGCCGATTTTCGCTAACAGCGCGGTTGGCTGCTTCATCGTTAACGAGGTTCCCACGCGATGGATTGATGAGAGACGCATGCGGTTTCATGGCGCAAAGTTCCTCATAGCCGACAACAGTATCCGCACCTGATAGGTGTAGGGATACAGTATCGCTCTCTTGGAAGAGCGTCAGCGGCGTATCGACAGTCTCCGCACCAAATTGCGCGGCGAGTTCAGCGATATCTGGACGAATATCATAAACCAAGAGGCTCCCTTGCTCACCGAGAAGCGGACGAGCACGGCGCGCTACCTCTTGACCTATCCGACCAAAACCGTACAAACCGAGCGTAGAACCCATCACCTCATGGGTCTTGATAAGCCCGAAATTCCCGTTATGGGAGGCGTTGTTTAGCGTATAGACGCGCTTCATGGTCGCGAACCACTGTGCAATCGCATATTCAGCAACAGTCACCATGTGTTCAGGGGCAATCGTGACAATAACACCATACTCCGTCGCTAAATCAACGTTAACGGTTTCATATCCCACACCCCAACGCGCAATGATTCGGAGCGATTCTGCCGCTTGGTAGAAGCTTTCATGACAAGGCACCCCCCCTGCGATCACACCAATAACGCCATCAGCATGTTCCTCAGTCAGTTCCCGTGGGTGGATGCTCAACTCACCGAATTGCTGCAAATCTGCCAACGCCGCTCGGCGTTCCGCAGAATCAAACTCGGTATTTTCAAAAATAGGAGAGAGAAAAATTTTTTCCATAGATTTATCCGTTTAGCGGCTGATACGCACGCTCCCCGCTTCCATCGCTTTTTCTGCTTCTTCTGCTGTTGCCCAGTTGAAGTCACCGGGGAAGGTATGCGCTAAGGCGGAATACCCACCTGCGAAATCAACGGCTTCCTGCAGTGATTTTCCGTTCAGTAGGCTATAGATGAGCCCCGACGAGAAACTATCCCCGCCGCCGACCCTATCTACCAGTTCCAGATTCTCATAGATACGTGACAAATAGAATTCTTCACCATCAAACAGGAGTGTCCGCCAATCGTTCAACCAACCCGTTTTGGCATCACGCAACGTCGTACCGATCATCTCAACGTTCGGGAAAGCGTCCTTGACACGTTGTGCAACCGCCTTGTAGCTGTCAGGTTCAAGACTGCTATAGGATTCGGTTGCCCCTTCCGCTGCGAAACCGAGGGATTTCTCAAAATCCTCTTCATTACCGATAAGAACAGAGACATGCTCCATCATTGGTTGATTTGCCGCTTGCGCTTCCTCTGCACTCCACAATTTGGATCGGAAGTTCAGGTCATAGCTGGTTTTGACCCCTGCAGCGCGTGCTGCTTTGAGTGCTTCTGCCGAGACAGCCGCCGCGGATTCTGACAACGCAGGCGTAATACCGCTAAGATGAAACCAGCGCGCATCGCTAAAAATAGATGCCCAATCAATCTCTCCAAGTTGCACGTTAGAAATCGCAGAATACCCGCGATCATAGGTGACGCTGCTTGCACGCGGTCCTGCGCCTAACTCAAGGTGATAGAATCCGTTGCGCTCCAAGCCGACCCCGTCGAAATCGACCCAAACAATGTTCGACATATCCACACCGAGTTCGCGCCCCTTGTTGCGGATATACCAACCCGACCAGTTGTCTACGAGTCGTGATACCCATGCACTCCGCAATCCGAGTTGTGCAGCATTGACGGCGACGTTCATCTCCGCACCGCCTGCTGTGATTGAGAGCGATGACACCTGCTCAAGGCGCATATATTCCGGGGCGGTGAGTCGGATCATCGCTTCCCCAAACGTAACTAAATCGTACATAGTTCATTCTCCTGTGTTGGTGTCTGTTTTGTTCCTGTATTCGTTATAGAGGTTTTCAATACATTGTCCGCAGAAACAGTAGACCCTGCTGTATCCACCGACCTCTTTTTCGAGCAATTCGGTCATTGTAAATTCGTTTTGACAGATCGCACAGACTTCCATGAGTGCTCCCGGTTCAGTCGTTTCCGTGCCGGCTTTCCGCCGGGACATGAAGTGCAAAATCAACCAAACGGTGATAGGTGTAAGAATTACAAAAATAATAAATAGCATGCATAGTTTCCTTATAACGACATAGAGCAACCGGTGTTCCTATTACTATAGCGGATAGTTGGGAACATGTCAACGGAAATTCTGTGCTTGATGGGCATTAAACGCTCAACCGACACTGGCGAGGTTTCCCATTATTGCCCGCTATACACCTTTAGAACGTGCGATGAATCGCACTACTACGAACGGACTCACTCATGGTTGGCAAACCATACAATCCAGTAAATTTTTAAAACTGAATGCCCTTTACTTTTGCCCTATATGTTTGATAAATTGCTTAGATGTGTGCTAAAATACAGAGACACTTTCCAATAATGGAGTAACCTATTCACACATGTCCAAAATAGCCCACGTAGACGTTTATCCCACTGCTGTCGGGATGAAAGACATCTTTAATATCGGGACCGGCTTTGTCGGAGACCCTGGATCCGCAGGCGACCATGTTTTTGTCAAAATTACAACAGACGATGGCTACATCGGTTGGGGTGAACAACGCGCGCTCCCTTCATGGAGTTACGAAACCACCGAATCTATCACAACCACCGTTCAACATCACATTGCTCCATTGCTGCTCGGACGTAATCCATTAAATTTCAACCAAATCCATGAGGCAATTTATCAGGCATTGAAACCTGCCGTTAGCAATGGACATCCTTTTGCGAAAGCCGCCGTTGATATCGCTTTGCAGGACCTCCGTGGACGAATCCTTGACATCCCACTACATACCCTCTTCGGCGGAAAACGCCACGATACGCTACCTCTCTGCTATGCGCTGAGCATTGATACGCCAGAGATAATGGGATTGAAAGCAAAAGCCCTGTCCCCGTGTTCCTGTTTCAAAGTGAAGGTCGCTGGAATGCCAGCGGAAGATGAAGAACGCCTGCGCGCAGTGCATGAAGCCGCACCAGATGCTAAACTCTGGATTGATGCGAATCAGTCTTACACGCCATCGAATGCCCTTGAATTGCTGAAGCGAGTCGCAGACATCCGTGAAATTTACTGTATGGAACAACCCGTCGCAAGTCAGGATTGGTTCGGTATGAAGCGAGTTCGAGAAGATGCTTCTATCCCGATCGCCATTGACGAGGGTTGCTTCACCTACTTCGATTTAGCGAAGATCGCACGCTTGGAATGTGCAGATGCTGTTGTTTTGAAGGTGTGCAAATCTGGCGGGTTAAACGAATGTCTTAAGAGCGTGCCTATCGCCGAAGCCAATTCACTTGAACTTCTCGGCAGTGGATTGACAGAAGCAGGAATCGGGTTCATCGCAAGCGTCCACCTCTTTTCAACTTTGGACCTTGCTCTCCCGGCTGAACTCAACGCCCCTGCTTTTCTGGAAACCATGGCAGTGAGCGGTGTCGAAATCCACGACCACGTCGTCACGGTCCCGGACGGTCCAGGTCTCGGTGTTACGCCTGATGAAGACTACATCAAGGCGAATCTGCTTGATGTCGAAAATTCTTAAACAGAATGAAAATCTCTATGAGGATCGCGATAGCAATCGCTACCGCACAGAGTAGGTAAGGACTCTGAACGCCCAATGATGAGTCCGCTGAGATACCTCCAAGGAAGGGACCTAACAGGATCCCAACGCCTAATATGGCTTCGTGCCACCCGCTCTTATTCCCCTTATCCATATGCCGGTCCAGCCCGTAGTAGAGACTACTGAAGTAGGTAAACGCAACAGACACACCGATAACCGGAAAAGCGAAAGCCCAGAGAATCATGTGCTGTGCGAGTCCTATGCTGAGGAAACTCAGAATTGCCAGCACCTGAACAATGAATAGCGGGCTAAAGCGATAATGCCACCGCGTCGAGTAGCCTGTCCCGAGGACAAGGAACGCCAACGTTTGCACACCACCGAGGATCAACATCAGGTTACCGTATATTATGGGACGGATCCCCATCTCCAACATAAGTTTTGGCGCGAGTTGGCGGAGGACACCAAGCGCGAACCACGAGACGAAATTCGCACACCGAGCCAGATGGAGATAAGTCATCCGAACAGGTGGCGGTGGATACAGTATCTCAGGTGATTCCGGGTCGGATTCATCTGTGTGGACGGACGGATTTGATGGGTCGGATTTGGCAATACGAGAAGCCCAAATTGTCAATAGGGTGAGTATAGCGAAGACACCGGCGAGGTAGAAAGGTCTAAACGGGTTTGCCTCGCCGTACAGATAACTCGAGAACGCCGGACCCAAGGTCATGCCGATGCTCCAGAATAGGTTGAAGAGCATAATCCTTTGGATTAATTCGCCTTCGCCTTCCCGTTCAGCGAGCCATGCCTCGTAAACAGGAAAGAAGAGTGCCATACTGATACCGATTCCGGGAAAGACACTCATTAGATGTCCACTATTTCGACAAAGGGCGAGTCCTATGCTGACGGCACTAAGTAGCAGACACGCGGCGTAAAGGATATACCGACGCTCTATCCGGTCCGAGAGTCTCCCACACGGGATCGCGAGCAGCGCGAAAATCCCGTTGGTTACTGCCATCAACACGCCAAGGAAGGTTGAGGAGAGTCCTAAATGACTGGTATAAAAAGAGGTATTGGTTAGGATATTGCTAAAGGCAAAGTCAATCAGTAGGACTGGCAGATAAACGGTGAGTAGTTGGAGCGGTTTTAGGCGCATTAAGGCATCGGGGTTGAAAACCCCTCCTACGCTATGGCATCACAATCGCTGCGTCGATTATATGATAGCCTGTCGCGCCAACTGGTTCTACTTCGATTCCGATTTCGTCTTGCGTAACACCACTGTTGGCGGTGGCTCTCGCGTAAATCTCAACAGGCTCTGATTTCTCAGGAACCTGCCAATTCCATTTCCAGAGCACCCATGCAAGTGGGGTATCTTTCGCCCAAATTTCTGCTTCTTCCCATGTCTGTCCGTAGTCGATACTAACTTCTACCTTCTTGATGCCGCCGTGGTTGCCTGCATCGAACGCCGCACCGCTTACTGTGTAAACCTTGCCGCCGGGAATTTCCTCGCCTTCACTCGGTGTTCCAATCATTGTGGCGAGTTTCACATTCGCGATCGGATCCCAGCCCCGTTTCTCCCAGTAACTTTCGTGTTCCTTCGCCAACTGAATGTTGATTATCCATTTCGGATTTTTCGTGCCGTAATGACCGGGGTTGAGCAATCGGACTGGGAAGCCGTGCTCAGTCGGTAGCGGTTCATCGTTCATTTCATAAGCGAGAAGCGTCTCTTCACCCATCGCGTCTTCCAAAGGAGTCGCAGTATGGTAACCATCCGCACACCGGAAAACGACCACTTTGACTTCGGGTTTTGGTCCGACTTTCTCGAGCAGATCGCGTAATCGAATCCCTTTCCACACCGCATTGCTCATCTGTTCCGTACCGATCGGGTCACCGATACACTTCAAGGTTCGCGTCGCCGTGACGGACTCCATCGTAGTGATGTCTTCAAGTCGCAGCGGTGGTATCCGTTTTTCGGTGAGACCGGTGATTGGCAATCGCCATGTCGCTGCGTCAAGTTCAACAGGATCGCCGATCTGTAGGATATAGAAGTCAGCATTCGGGGTCATCAGTGTGCTCGGCTTGAGTCGTGGCATCGCTGCCGCGTGTCCTTCCAATTGAAGGGGCAGGACCATTCCTGCTGCACTAATCGCGCTCAGTTTTATGAACGTTCGTCTTTTCATTTTTCTAATTTTCCTTGCGTCTTTTTCTGCTTCGCATTCGCATCGTAATTTTTACGACACCTCTCACCATAATTGCTGTGCCGCTGCACAGGAATAGGGGTAATCCCCATTTCCAGTGAAAGAAAAAGTAAGCGATAAAACTGACACACATCAAAACGATGAAGGTGTTCAGAAGTTTTCTGTTTTCATACCATTTCTGCATCTGTTTATCTGTTTCTGATGATTTTGACGCTATTCTCGTATGGAGAATTAAAATCCGTATTTCCTAAATGATACTACATCCACGACTGAATGTCAATAGGAAATGGGAAGAATCTCCGAATTCCGACTCACTACCGAAGACCAGGAAGAAGCACTCTCCTCTGCTGGCGGGGTTTGTAACCCTGCCGATTTCCCAATCCCGGTAGGCGCGGTTTCCCAGTCGCTAACTTCCTGACCGCTGATGGCTATTCTACTGACAACCAATAACCGAATACCTCTGACGGATATCCAGTTAAAATATTAATTGCGCTCTGTTTGAAAAAGTAGTATGCTATCCCTACTATATTCACACACAAACCAAATCATTTAAAAAAGGACCGCGACCCCTATGGCGAAACAACCGAATATCATCTTTTTGATGACGGATCAGCAACGTTTTGATACGGTCGGTGCCCTTGGAAATCCGATCATTCAAACCCCAGGACTAAATCGTATTGTTCGGGAGGGAACAAGTTTTACATCAGCGTACTGCCCATCCCCTGTGTGTGTAGCCTCTCGTTGTAGTTTCCTGCTTGGTCAGTGGGTACACGAAACAGGGTGTACGGGCAATTCGCCAATGCCGCAGGACCGCGTCTCAGTGATGGAAATGCTCAACGAAGCAGGTTACCAAACACACGGTATCGGTAAAATGCACTTTTCGCCGCAGGGACGCAAGATGTGGGGATTTGAAACGCGAGACTTCTCCGAGGAAGGTCCGGGTCCCGATGATTTCACAGAGTTTTTAGGTGAAAATGGTTATGACCATGTCGTTGCACCCCATGGTGAACGGAGTGAGTACTACTACATCCCACAACCTTCTCAATTGCCTGCCCGTTTACATCACACACAGTGGGTAGGCGATAAAACACTGGCGTTTCTCTCTGGGCGCGATACGCAGCGTCCGTTTCTGTGTTGGAGCAGTTTTATCAAACCACATCCGCCGTTTGAATCCCCGGTGCCATGGAATCGACTTTACCGCACAGTCGAAATGCCATTGCCGTTCCTGCCCGCGGATTATGAGCATCTGCATACCTACTGGAACCGACATCAAAATCGATATAAGTACCGGGACCAAGGACGGGATATGAACCTTCTTCGGACAATGCGAGCGGCTTACTACGCAGCGATCTCTTTCATCGACTATCAGGTCGGACGAATCCTTGACTACCTCGAATCGGAGGACGAATTGGACAACACGCTAATCTTGTACACGTCCGATCACGGTGAATTGCTCGGTGACTACGACTGCTACGGAAAACGATCATTCTTGGACGCGGCTGCTCGGATTCCGCTGCTTGTCCGCTATCCCGAGCGATTTGCAGCAAACGCGCAGTGCGACACACCGACCAGTCTGGTTGATGTCCTTCCAACTTGTCTCGGCGCAGCAGCCCTACCCCTACAGGCAGATCGGAGTGGCACTGATCTTGCCGATATTGCCGCCGGTAATGCACAGCGAGAAGCTATCGTAGGACAATTGGGACAGGAAAGCACAGGGCTCTATATGCTCTTGACGGAGGAATATAAATATATCTACTCTGCTGCTAATCGAAAGGAATGGCTTTTCAGACATCTGTCGGGAAGACTTGATGACCGAAGCCTTGCCGGTAATCCCGCATACGGTAAAATTCTCAACGCCTATCGACAACGCTTGATTGACCGGTTCCGTGAGGATGGCTACGAACTTCCACTTGACGGCAATAAGTGGCGCGATTTCCCATCGCCGGTCGAGCCTGAAAATCCAGATGCCGGACAACTTTTTCAAGATGGTCGTTCCGTGAGCGATCAGTTTCCATCAGGATATTCACCACATATTGATCCACTGAGACCATCGTCTTAATTCAAGAGTCTGAGTCTGATTATGGATTTACAGAGTTACTCAATTCTCGCGAAGCACTTTTGTGGGAGGGAGCCCTTCTTGGATGCCTAAGTTTGTCCGGACATTCAAGGCTACGAACCCAACATCATGCCAATCGGTCAGACTGCTAAAAAGTTCATATCGAAGGTGGCGTGGCACGCCTATAATACCTACCGCAAAGGCGTTAGTTACCGTTCGCAACTTTCACAAACGGCTGCCTTACTGAACGCGCCGCGCGAAGACATCTTGGCGTTCCAAAGGGACCAATTAGAAAAACTCCTCCGGCATGCTTACCAGACGACACCCTACTACCGTGAATTGTTCAAGATAGAGTCCCCGCATATATCGCAAATTCCGCCCCTTGAGAAAAGGAACATTCGTGAGCAATTGGAGCGTCTCTGTTCTGAGGCGTTTCCGCGAGAGCAACGTGTAATGAATGCTACGGGTGGCTCAACAGGAGCACCACTTACCTTCTATCAGGATAGAAGTTATTGGAATCAGCGGAATTTAAGCGTCTACTACTTTGATCGGTGGGCAGGCTGGGATTTTGGTGAACCTCAACTGATTATCTGGGGTGCGCTCGCAGACTTGGAAGGCGATGAACATTGGAAGTATCAGCTGAATAATTTCTGGCGGAATCACTACTGGCTCAATGGTTTTCATCTCACAGACGCGACGATGCGGACAGCATTTCGGCAGATGGATAGATGCCCCCCACAAACAATTCTCGCCTATCCTTCATCGCTTTACCAATTCGCTGCATTTCTTTTTGAAAACGGTTTGGCACCTAAATGGGATTTAAAAGGGATTATTACTTCAGCGGAGATGCTACATTCGCACTATCGCTCCTTAGTTGAGACCGTTTTCAGTACGAGGGTTTATAACCGCTATGGAGGACGCGAAGTCGGATTGATTGCTATGGAATGTGCAGAGGGACGCATGCATATCAATTGCCACGATCTCTACCTTGAAATAGACAGCCCCAATCCATATACCAAACCCGGAGACATCTTAATTACACAACTCAATAATTACGCGATGCCGTTTATTCGGTATCGAATTGGAGACATCGGCCGTCTCTCCGATGAAATATGCCCATGTGGGAATCAGTTACCTATCTTGGCGGAACTGCTCGGACGTAGCACGGCTACCTTCCGAACGAGAACTGGGACATTGATACACGGGGGTTACTTCACACAACAGTTCTATAACGTCATTGGTGTGGAGCAGTTCCAGCTGATCCAAGAGACCCTTAAACACTGTGTCTTGAAGCTGATTATTAACACACAATGGACAGAAGCAACACGTCGTTACATGGTTCAGAAAATTCAAGGGGCACTCGGTGCTGATGTCATTGTCACGGTAAAATTTGTAGAAGAGATTCCACTTCCTACTTCGGGCAAACGAGAATTCACAATTTCAAAAGTTTTTTAATTTATGGGACCTGGACTGCGCTCCATTCCATTACGCGCAGGTTTCTGGTTAAGAGTGAAACTTAAACCAAAACCCGTAGCCCGTAAGCGTAGCGGAGGGCGACTCGAACACGGGAACTATCACAGTTTTTTCACTGGCACTTATCCGCAAGGTAAATTAGAAAACGCAAAGTTCCCGAAGCGGTGCAACCCGTTTTGTCCCACCCGGGACGTAAGATAGAATAAGCCCGTCAATCAATAGATTCCGATCCGCGACAACGCCTGTGCTCTGCTCCGCCGTTACACCTTTGGAAAGTAGTAAGTAAAATGTATCTTTTGTCCAACCGGGTGTTGTAAAGAAGTTCCCTTGTCCTTTTGAAATAACAAGGTCTACCTCCAACAGCGCGTTGAAAAATTCAGGAGTCCCCTGATAGAGATTCGTCCCGATCGTCTTTGCGCCTGATGATATGAGTTTCATAACACCCTCCTGCATCGCTGTCTGGAGTTCTCGAAATTGCGGATACTTCACGATTTCCTGTAAATCTGCCACTGTTGCATCGTTACTGGCGTTGTCCGCCTTCCCAACAATAACGATACGGTGTCCGTACTTCACGAGTTCCTGAATGAAGGCGATGTCAAAAATCACCTCTCCATCGTTGTCGGCAAGCCAGAGGATCTGCTGAGGTGCTGCGTCAATCACCTTTTCACAGAACACTTTATAACAGTCGATAGAAAAAGATGTGTCAACCGCCGCACGTAGCGATTCAGAAAAGTAGTCAGGATTGGCTTTCAATTTTTTGACAACCCGTTCGCTGCTGTAATCGATAATATTGCCTGCGACGACCAACTTTAAACGGGTGAGCCAGTTGTCTTTCCAAAACTCTGGAAGTAGTGTGAGTGCAGTCTGTCGTGCTTTCAGTTTGTCGTCGTGGTAGGGGTTCGGATTGCCGGTATGGAGTGTTACCATCTCAAAGACACTGCCCCAGAGTTCTTCTGGTGTGAGGGATTCGATAAGATAATCGCCATTCGCGCGTCGAAGATCCAGGAGTGTTTTTACGGTGTCGCACGTGACTTGTTGCAGTTGCGGGTTACGTGTTGCGCGTGGAATCAATTCTGTCGCACTATGGGATTGGACATGTCGCCGAAGGTTTTCCCAATCTGGCAACTCTTTTTTCTCCCCGAAGGTGAAAACCCCAGGGCTATATTCGGCTGTTACAATCTGCTCGAAAAGTGACTTCGGCACCGCAGGTGGGGATTGCGCTGGCGGAACGCCGAGTGTCCGATTTGACAAAACAGTGTCAGAGGGGATCACCGTCCCACGCGCAACAATGGATGAAAATTGAACGTTGTTCCCCACATTCACCACATCAAAGGTGCTATTTTCAATCGTGCTCTCTGTAGCAAGCCCCCGAACGGGTGCGGCTAACCTTTCAGGTATCGGATTCGATTCAAACGTTGTATCGTTTGCAGTGACATTCTGCAATCCCACTGCATCTCCTACCGTTGTCGCGCCGAGCAGTGTGACGTTTTCAAGCCGACAGTAATCCCCGATCCGAACTTTTTCTCCGAGATGCACCCTGCCGAGGAGGTAGCATGCCGTCCCGATCTCAATATCTTCACTACCCAACGTTATCTGTGCCGCTGGGTCAACGCGAACACCTTTCCGTGCGAGAGATTCTCGAGTCTCTGCAAACAGTGCCGCTTCACCCGATAGAACGTTCGACCATCGGTTAACGCCTGACAGCACTTCCCCTCGGTAGATAAAAGCGTTCGTTTTCAATCCGTCTTCATAACAATGTCGAATGAGGTCAACGTGGTGGAGTTCGTCGTTTCGGTTTGTGTGGGGTTGCAACCGATGTATCCGCGCTATCAACGCGCTTTTCCGAATCAGTGTGATACCCGTATTGGTATACGCCTCACCGCGATGCCACCGGTCCCACATCTCTGTTTTCTCTGCTTCGGTCATATCGTACCACTCTTTGGTTCCAGTGAGGTTACCGTCTTCATCGAAAAAGAGTCCGCCCTTATCTATGACCGTTTCAGGTATCTTGCCGCAGAGGGTAACATCCGCTCCAGAAACGAAGTGGGAGAGCAACGTCTGCGCGAAAATGTCGCGATCCAAAAACGGTTCATCACCGAACGCCACCCCGATCCATTCTGCGTCAGACTCGTAGAGTGCGGGCAGTGCCGCTTGCAGCGCACCCCCTGTGCCGTTCATTTCTTCTTGGATACACGTAACGACATCGGGACCCAGTAACTGCGCGGCAGACCCGTTTTTCTCAAGAGTCGATGCCATCTGTGAGTTAATGACAACAATATCGGGACGAGTGCCGGGGAGGTAACGTCGCGAGTATTGGAGGGTGTTTTGCTCACCAAACATGATGTCCAGCGTCTTGCTCAAGCGTCCACTGGGGTCAATACGGGTGCCTTTACCGGCAGCAAGCACCACCCATTGCGGTGTGAGGTAGTTTTCAAGTGTATCTGTGGGAAGTGCTGAAAGGAAAGTTTCAAGTGCCGCAGGGTCTGATGAGATCGCCGCGAGCGTCCCTTCTATTTCGCAACCGAGGAGGTTTTCAAGGAGACGTGTCTTCATTTAGTCATTACCGTCTAATTCTGCTTGGATATTCTGAAATTGTGCTAACGCAGACTTTAAATTCTCGGTGATTTCCGCTACTAATACATCTGGCGTAGGAAGATCCGCTGCATCCTCCAGCGAATCCTCTTTCTGCCAGAATATGTCAAGGTTGACATGTTCCCGTTCAATAAGTTCATCGTAACCAAAAGCGCGGAACCGCTCAGTTTCAATCCGTGCGTCCCGGTTGTCTGGATTGTAGACGTTGATAAAGTCTTGCAAATCGGTATCACTTAAGGGATTCGTCTTGAGTGTAAAGTGTTTATTCGTTCGTAGATCATAAATCCAGAGTTTTTGAGTCCACGGTTCCTCACGCGCAGGCCGCTTATCGAAAAAGAGAACGTTTGCCTTCACACCTTGGGCATAGAAGATACCGGTCGGTAATCGCAAAAGGGTGTGGACATCAAATTGCTTGAGCAGCTGCCGACGAATTGTTTCCCCTGCTCCGCGTTCAAAGAGCACATTATCGGGAAGGACGACAGCAGCGCGTCCATCTGTCTTCAGAATCGTCTTGATGTGTTGGAGGAAGTTGAACTGTTTATTTGAGGTTGTCGCCCAGAAATCCTCGCGCTCATAGGTGGAGGAGGTGTTGTTCTGTTTACTTCCGTCGGTTGCTATTGTAATACTACTCCTGTTCCCGAACGGTGGATTCGTAAGCACTATGTCGTAGCGATCCTTCGTAGCACTTCTGAGGCTATCATCGGCTGTAATTGGGCTCTCTGTCCCAGCGATACCGCGCAGGTATAGATTCATCACACAGAGACGGACGACGTTATCAACGATGTCCATGCCAGTGAAGGTCTTAAATTTAAGAAAATCCTTCTGTTCACGAGTCATTGTACTGCTATAGTTTTCGGAGATGTAATCGTATGCCGCGAGGAAGAAACCGCCAGTCCCACATGCTGGGTCACAGATGGTTTTCATCGGTTCGGGATGCATCACAGCAACCATCGCCTTGATAAGCGGACGTGGTGTGAAGTACTGTCCTGCTCCGCTTTTGGTATCCTCAGCATTTTTCTGTAAAAGCCCTTCGTAGATGGCACCTTTGATGTCGGCAGTCATGCCACTCCATGTCTCGTCATTGATGAGGTGGATAAGCCGTTGCAGGTTTGCAGGTGTCTGAATACGGTTTTGCGATTTTTGGAAAATTGCACCGAGCAAACCCGGCTCATGACTTAGTTCTCGGAGGATTTCAGCATATTGGTCTTCCAACTCGCGACCGCTCTCTTTGAGAAGGCTCTCCCAATCCAAACCGGCGGGGATTGTTGCGGGTTTGTTGAAAGGCGGTTTCGTCTGTTCGTCTGCGAGTTTGAGGAACAGCAGGTACGTCAGTTGTTCGACGTAATCACCATAACTAACCCCGTCGTCGCGGAGCACGTTGCAGAAATTCCAAAGTTTTTGAATAATTGTTGCGGATTCGTTAGACATGGATGAACCTTCATTAGGTTTAGAACTGGAATCAAGTTTCTTCTGGGGGTATGATTACCAATTTACTGGCAAGTGCAAGTTTTCTTGCAATGCGATCGCGTTCTTTCCTGTCTGCTGGAAAAGGTGTAATATTGGCATGTAGTTCATGAGGTTGCGTGTCTGGGATGACCTCCAGATTACTCTCATAAACGTCCCCTGTCAAAAGGTCTGCTCTTGCTTTCAGTCTTCGTTTCTCTGTTTCAACATGTCTCCGTCCAATCTCCCACACTTCGCTTTCAGATAGAGATGAGATATGAAACACTGATAAATCCGCGCTATTGGGTGGAGGCATAAAAGCACCATATTTGACTGTCTTGTTTTCTACGGAAAAATGTCTTTTAGAAAAAATGAAGCGAGTAAGTTTCTCACCTCCCGAATAATTCATACCATATCCTTTATTGGAAGAGGTTGGTCAATGTTGTAAGAAAACCTGGCAGGAAAGAAACGTCAGTCAAAGAACAAATGCCTGCAATTTCCCGATCTTTACTAAAAAAAGCACCGTAGACGACAAGCCCGTCGCCATAAAGACTCATGGTCGCTATGCCGTTTTCAGGTCGCCATTCCAATCCGATCCCGCCATCTTCTAACCACATCATGTCCGGCATTGGAATATCATGAGATATCCGCTTCAGCAAAGTAGAGGTCTCATCATAAGCTTGTTGGGGAACAGAACTTACATCGCTAGCTACTTTACAGGTTTCTTCGACTTCCTCTCGGATTTCGTCTAATTCACGTTGGATATGTTTCCTCAATAGTGACCTGTCTGCTGGCGGCAAGGGGAGATCAAGGTTGTCTTGTAAGATTTTCATAGTGTGTCACCTATCAAAATTTGAGAATAAGTCCTTACTGTATCCAATATTTTAGCATGGGCTTTCAGTCAACGTAATATCAATTTCAACGCTACAATTTTTTGAAAAAAGGCACTATTCCCTAAAGACTTCACTTGCCATTTTCAAAAAATTCGGCAATAGAATAAGATCTGATAGTGGGCAAGTTCCTTTGACTCTACGCCTGCTTCCTAAAGATGCTCCATAGATGACCTGATTGTCACCATATACGCTAATTGTTGCAATACCTTTGCTATTCCTTAACCGCCACTCAAACCCGATTCCTCCATCCATCAACCAACCAATGTCAGCCATGGGAATATCGTAATTAAAAAGAATGTCTAATAACAAATACGCATCATGATAAACAGAATCAGGAACAGGATCAGTCTCGTTATCCGTGGCACAAGCTTCCTCAACTTCTCGGCGAATTTCGTCTAATTCGTGTTGCCCCTGTTTCCGAAACAACGTTTTGTCAGCAAGAGAACGAGCGACTTTAAGTTCGTTTTGTAAGATTTCCATAGTATGTAAATTATACAAGTGTGAGATAAATTCCAAGTAAAAATTCCTGCTTCATATAAATGTATTATTTCAGAAGACGGACAAAACCATCTTGCTCAAAGTGCTTATCCGTTGCCAAAGCTTCACTTATGCCGCGTTCTCGCATCACAACAAAACTGGCAGCGTCAACGAGGCTCCACTGCTTATCTAATCGATTTGTGAGCAACTCCCATGCCTTCCTGTCTAGTTCTTCGTCTATGTGGACAATTTCGATCCAGTCAACTGAACGGAGAGTTTCAATATAATGCAGACCTCTTTCACGCGGGACTCTGAGGCGGGTGAGTAGAGGGATGAGTTCACTTAGAACATAGTTTGTTGTGACAACACGGCGATTATATTGTTGCCACTGTTGCACCAATGTAGAGGCTTGCGTATGATAAGGTTCCGTGTTAACGAAAGCATTCGCCCACCCGGAGGTGTCTGCGAAAACCTCATTCATCCTCATCTCCCCGTAACTCTGCTAATAGCGCGTCAGCAATATATTCGTCGTGACGTTCCCCGATGTCTGTGACATCACATTCCAACGTTCCTAACAATGCAATGAGCGGATCCGGATGGTCTTCGTATGGACCTTTAACCACTCGTATTTCCGGCGGCAATGCGGCGTTGGGCCTCCTTATATCATCCCATTTAAGCGTTCCAGCAAGTGCAAGGAGCGGATCAGTTTCTTGAGATGGTTCCTCGTTTTGTGTCTCTATTTGTTCTGTTAGTGGGAGCAGAGCTTGTTCCCAGAGCTGTTCAATAATGGCTTCGCCTGTTACATCTTGTTTTCTACTGTTGGACCACTCTAAGAACCAGAATTCAACCTTGTAAGGTTCAGTAGAACTTTTGTGGTCAACAAAAAATCGGATTTCGGATCCGGGGCCGCCACACGAGATTAGGTATAGCCAATATGGAGGGGTGTCATTGACATTAGGTTCTATGTAGTCTATTGCTAGCGGATATTCGTTAATGAATCCTATATCTTTTTCTACATTGAAGTCTCTCTTTCCTTTTAGAAATGCTTTGGCTTCTTCGTAGTCTTCGTTGAATTCATTATTGAACATGAGCATAAGAGTAAGGCGTGTTGATCGCCACTCCTGAATTGGAACGTCGGTACCAAAAGAAGGACTCGCGACGGAAGGACTCGCGTAGAGAGGATTTTCTGTCGGTATCTGTTGCATTTTACTTCGCCTCCCAAATTTCGCCAAGTGGAAATCGTCCGTGATAGCCTCTGAGGCATGGACGTTGGTGAGTCAAAAACTCGACATTTAATTAAGGCGTTTAACAAACAAGTAGTAGCAGGTACGTAACGTTTAATTTTATTTTATCACAGATTTTGATGCAATGCAATATTAGCTTTCTGCTTTAATGCGTGCCAGAAGGATCTCTACCGGTTCATCGTTCGGGTTTTGCGAAACAAGTTTACCAGAGAACGCATGCTTGAGGATAGACTGCCGTAAACGTTCGGCGCGTCTCAGTTCAGAGGTAATTGTGGCTTCGACCTCATCGGCAACAGAAAAACAACGCTCAAGTTCAAAAATTATTTGTACTTGTTCAGTAAGCGGTGGGATAGGTATCTGTGCCTTTTCCAAAAATTGAAAGTGTCGGGAATATCCTCTGTCCGGAAGTGAGATTGCCCTGATAAAATAATAAAACAGTTTCGGATGGTACATTTCTTGAGATTTTATCACCTTTATTCCATCGGCTCCGCCTACAAAGTCAAAGTCTACATATTTAATTGCCTTAGTATGATCTCCAAAAACAATTACTGGTAGTTCGCATTCAACCTTTAATTCTTCGTTGTTTGTATATCCACCAATAAAGGATAATCCCTGATCTATTACTGGTAATTCTCCGTCAAGTTCATAGTCCTTTTTTTTTAGTTTCTTTCCAGTTAGTGATACGTTTTTTATAACACATCCAACTTTTGTCCTTTCCCAGTCTTTGGGTAATCTATTTGAGTCCTCCACCGATTGAGACTCACCCGAATGCCTTTCGCGCCACTCCATTGTCAATTCCCCTTCAAAAGCAGCTTTGAGGAGCGATCGACGATAACGTTGCAGTTGCACTTGCGTTTTTTTTAGACTATCAACCGCTGCGTCTAATTGTGTAAAAAGCGTCTCTATCTTGGCAACAATACGCTTTTGCTCTGCTAACGGTGGCAGCGGAATTTCCAACTCAGCAAGTGTTTTAGGACCTAAGCGCAATCTACCCGTTGTGCCTTGCATTCTCTCTGTAAGCAAAGCGCGCACATCGGGAAGCAACAAATAATAAAAAAGATAGAATTTATCACTAACACCTTCAACTTCACGAATTGGAATTACCTCAGTTGTTGCAATACCAAATGGCATTGGTAATTCCTGAATGATACACTGTTTACCATTTTCAAAAGACGGTGTGATTTTTGCCAGCAGAATATCCCCTGGTTCAAAGTAAGTTCCGCTACTGAGTGTGTCTGATGGTTTGAGTATAAATTCCTTTGAAAATAACGTGGCAATGGGAATCAAGTTCATCGGCACGAACGGGACTTCATTATATTCAGAATATCGTAAGTCTTTTGGCTTTTTGGTAAATGTGGCAACGTCCCCAAATTTTACGGTCTGCCAGTTCAGAGGTAAGCCCATTGGATTCATTATAATCCTATCATTTAGTTTAAGTTCATTTTCGCAAATCATTAGCAAATGAAGTTAACATCTATGAAAATCTCTTTTGTGTCTATTTCACGTTAAACGTCTCGTGTTGCTACAAGTTTACTACAAATTCTATTTGAATTCAAGTCGTTTTTCAAGACAAAACGTCTTACCTACAAGGGAGTATTAGGTGATCAATTTCTCTGTGAGATCCCTTAAAATATCGTCTAAATCATCGCCGAAGAGTTGGTAGACTTTCGCACCATTCCCGTGTTCAGCAAAGGGGGTGTACTCAAAATCATCCATCCGAATGTCAAGCGAGGTGGCGATGTGGTCACGAATCAATTTAAGCCACTCGTGTTGTTCTGGCGTGAAATATTTATCGGTTATCCATTCTTCAAAGTTTCGATTGACAGTTACACTGAAAGGCTCAAGGAAATTGCTCTCGCCAATAGCAAACCGGATGAGGGGTATCAGGTCTGTACGCCGTTCAACGTTGCCTTGAACGCGGTTCGGAAATCTCTGTTGGTAGGCAAACCATAAGGCCTCGCAAGACAGTCCGTTTGAATATCGTTGTAATGATTCTTCCAACGCAATTAAGCCGTCTTCATTAAGCGAACCTTCTGCCTCCGGACGGTTATAGAGAATTTGTAACGCTGACAATTCATCCAAGTTTTGGTCAATAAACTGTTTAAAGGTGTGAATGACCGTAATTGATTGTGAGGAACTTTGATCGTCAAATCCGGCATCAATAACTCGATCTTCACTAATTTCGTCAATCAGCTGGTCTCTATCCGTTCCAGTGGGTTCGGGGGGTTCACCAGAAGGTAGATCCCCTGGGAGCGGTTGTGAATCGGTTTTCACTGAGTCGCAGACCCCGACAGCATCAACGATAATAAAGTGTGTTTTGGCAGTCGCGTCGCCGGTGACTGCGCGCAGATCATCTATATTGATAGTCCGCACACCGCGTCCCTTCATCTGCTCAAAATAGCCACTTGATCGAACAGCCCGCATAAAAAGCAGGCATTCAAGCGGTTTAATATCGGTGCCGGTGGAAATCATGTCAACGCTCACAGCGATTCGGAAAATCGGATCATTGCGAAATTGTGCGATGAGTTCCTCTGGTTTGTCGCTCTGGTAGGTAATTTTCTGGCAAAATTCGTCTCCTTTAGTGAATACCTCTCGGACAATATGAACAATATCCTCGGCGTGTGAATCGTCTTTGGCAAAGATAAGGGTTTTCGGGACAACGTGTCTATAAGGAAATAACTCTGTGAAAAGTTTTTCCTCGAAGCCTTGGATCACTTTTCGGATCTGGTCTATGGCGACCACAGCCCTGTCCAATTCCCTCTCAGAGTATTCGAGATCGGCATCCAGTTCATCCCAGTGGAGCTGACGACTTTGTCTATCCCGTCTTGCTACATAATGTCCCGCCTCAATACGGCTACCACTTTGCGTAATTTCGGTTTGAATCTGATAAACGTAATAACCAACGTTCACATTATCCGAGACAGCCTCCAAGTGACGGTATTCATAAACGAGATTGTGATCAAAAAAGCCGATCGTTTGTCTATACGGAGTTGCGGTCAGTCCAACAATGAATGCGTCGAAGTATTCCAGCACCTGTCGCCATCTGCCGTAGATGGAACGATGGCATTCATCAACGATAATAACGTCAAAGGTATCAATAGGAATTGATGGATTATAGGTAACTTCTGCCGTTTGTTCCTCCTCGTTTTCAAAAGGGAAACCTCCTCTTCCTCTGTCTCATAGTCGGGATCGCCTTTCAGCATAGAGTAGAGTCGTTGCAGTGTAGTAATACAGACCTGACTTACCGAATCAATTGTGTTGCTGGCGAGATGTTGAACGTTGTAGAGTTCCGTGAATTTTGAATTGTCATCGGGAGGTGTGTAAGCCTGAAACTCGCGAAGAGCCTGCCTGCCAAGATTCCGTCGGTCTACGAGAAAAAGGACACGTCTAATCCCAGCAAATCGGATGAGTCGGTAAACAGCACTTACGGCAGCGTAGGTTTTCCCACTACCGGTCGCCATCTGAATTAAGGCGCGCGGGCGCGCTTCCTTCAAAGATTCTTCAAGGTTGGTTATTGCCTCAAACTGGCAATTTCTCAGGCTACCTCTTGCTAATGGAGGCAAATCATCTGTGAGTCGCTCCTGTAGCGTTCTCGATTCGGTGGCTTGGTGAGAGAGGGTCTCCGGTGTATGGAATGTAAAAATTTCCCGTGAGCGAGAATCCGGATCTCGAATATCCCGAAAATAAGTCTCACCCCCTGTTGATGCATAGGAAAAGGGAAATCCGGCGAGGTGACGTAAGTTATCCGGCAAACTTGCTCGATACCGTTGTGCCTGTTGGAGGGCTCCGCTGAGAGTTGTCCCTTCTGGTTTGGCTTCTATAACACCAACTGCAGCTCCATTGATAAACAGGAGATAATCAGCCCTCTGATCTGCCTTCAACGGATATTCTCGAACCGCAGCACCAGATGCAGCAGCGGTGTTATGCCCGGCGTGATTTTGGACGTGCCAACCCGCTGCTTCAAGCATACTGTCTATGTTGCGTCTGGCTTGCTTTTCAGGAGTCATGGTAAATGTGACAGGACTTACGCAAGGCGCAATGAATTGCGCCACTACGAACCACACCGCTTTTGAGGAACACCCGTATTTCCAAGGTGTATCTGTTGGTAGTGAGGCGATTTATCGCTTGTCTGCATAAGTCCTATGTGAATTTTTTTCTTATTCCCTTAGGAAGTAGAGTGTCAAAAAGAGGCGTGTTAAGGTTCCGTAGACGACAAGCCTATCACTTTTGCTTGAGATGTCCCCAAACGGTTGCTAACTTTCCACTTGCTTCAACCGCAAGCACACCCGCCGCAAGGTCTGCAATCTCTGCGTCATCTAAGACTCTGTCGTAAATACGGACATCGTCAATGAGTCCGCTCCACGAACGCCCTTGGTCCTTCTCGCCTTTGCCTATGACCAATTTGGTGGCATCCGTCAACTTTCCTTTGGTCGCTGGACTGTTAAAGGTGGGTGTATCGAGTTCACCGTCGATGTAGAGTGCCAGTTCGTTGCCACTGCTCCACGTCAAGGCGAAGTGTTGCCAGGACTCCGTCTGCACGTCACTTGAGGTCTCAAGCCGTTGAATCCCGCCTGTTGTGGTAATACCGGCTTTCACAAGATCACTACCCCCGGCTTCAAAACCCGCTGCATCATATCGCAACGAGAGGACGGTATCGTCGCCACCGGGATCGCGTCCATCGATGAATCCTCGGTCGGATGGGGTTTCAGCAGACTTAACCCAAACGGCAACGGTCAAAGCAGTGAGCCCATTGATATAGTCTACGCCGTTATCGTCTTCTGCGGCATCGCCACCACCATCAAATTCCAAGGCACCGCCGAGTTTCCCACCGTTGGGTTTCCATTTGACACCGTTCCCTTTAAGCGTTGCATCGTTCCCGTTTCCGCTCGAATCCGCTGCAGTTTTTCCGTCTGCCTCATCAAGAGGCCAATATCCGAGTAACCCATCTTTAAGACTCGCAACAGCGATAGAACTCAACGCAATAAAAACGATAGAGACGAAAAGTAACCTCTTAATTCCGTTCCGCATTTTAAATTCCTCCTTTAACCGTTATCGGTTTTAGGTGGTTGTTCCATTTCAATTGCCATAGTTTCACATTGAATTGTCCAAAATTTCGTGGGTGAACGAATGCCGCCGAATCATCTATTTTTGGGTTACGCATTTATGTGAGCGATGTGCAGTATCCTTAAAATCCGCGTAATCCGATAAATCTGTGCAAATCCGCGATTCAGACGAAACGTGCATAACAACTACATCTCAATTATAGCATTGAATCCACGTTTTGTTATAGTAAAATCTACAATTACTTGGACATTACGGGGAGGCGAGGATACTTAGGGGAAATCCGCAGGGAAATCCGCAGAAATCCGCAGAAATCCACAGAAACACCCAAGCAAAAACACCCTATCAAAAACACCTCGCCAGCGGAGACCGTGTGGGGTTCGTTCGCTGAACAACTGTCAATATATTTTCGGGCTTTACTATAATAAAAAAATAGGGCAGGCGCGGTGACCTGCCCTTGCAATTTGTCCGAAGTCCGCTTAGACGTTACAAACATCATAAGCGTGTTGCATCGCATCGAATGCGTCCCCTTTGGGACCGAATTCATGTCCCACGTAGAGTTCGTATCCGGTGTTTACGATAGCGCGCATCACGGCAGGATAGTAAATCTCTTGCTCGTCATCGAGGTCGTGGCGTCCGGGGTTACCTGCGGTATGGTAGTGCCCGATATAATCACTGTAATCCGTGATGTTACGGATCAGGTCGCCTTCCATAATCTGCATGTGGTAGATGTCGTAAAGCAGCTGCGCTCGTGGTGAACCTACCCCTTTGCAAACCTCAACACCCCATTCCGTCTTATCGCATTGATAATCCGGATGATTGACTTTACTGTTGAGCAACTCGACACAGAGATTGATCCCTTTCTCCTCGGCGGCTTTGGTAACGCGCGACAAGCCTGCTATTGTGTTATCGCGTCCTTCTTCGTCCGATCTGCCTTCTCGGTTTCCAGAAAAACAGATGAGCCCGGGGATGTCGTTTTCCGCCGCGATGTCGATATTCTGAAGGATTTCATCTTCAATCCGGTCATGGTTGTTCGGATCGTTCAATCCAGATGGAAGGGACGAGTGTCCACTAATAATCGCGACGCGCATCCCGTGGTCCTGGACGACCGACCAGTATTCTGCGGGTAGCATTTCAATGGATTTATAACCGATTTCAGCGGTTTTCTTGATGACTTCTATTGGATCTCTGCCACGGCTGAAGCCGCCAAAACAGATAGATTGATTAATTGGCATAATTCACTCTTTCTTGTTGTGTTGGGACGGCGCAAAAACCGCCCCTCAAGGTTCAAATTTAAAGGTCTACCGCCTTACCCGTGCGGAAGGAGGTACTCGCGGCGAGCATGATACGGAGCGTCTCTAACGCATCGCTGTAAGGTGATAAAATCTGTGAGGTGTCACCCGTCTTTACGGCATCAATAAAAACACGATCCCGGTCCTGTCCGTCTTCGTTCGAGAGCGATTCTGTCTCTCCGCCTCGGTTCACATTGTTCGGACCACCGACGGTAACAACGAGCCCACGTGTGAAAACTTCAAGATGCACGCGACCGAAACCTTCCATCGCACAAGCCGAGACGATGTTCGCAACAGCACCGTTCTTGAATTCAATGTTCACCATGCTGATGTCGTCTATGTCATAGTTTTCAATATGCGCCATGCTACCGCTCGCGGCAACGCCATGGACGCTCTTCCCATCGCTACCGACGAGAAACCGTGCCAAATCGAAGATGTGTGTTGTCTGTTCGACGTGCTGCCCGCCAGATTCTGCGCGGACGCGCCACCACGGTGTACCGGGCATCCCACCCATCCAATAGCCGAGGGCACCAAGAATTTGCGGTTGCTCTTCAAGCATCGCTTTCGCATGCTGTGCATTGCCACCGTAACGCCAATGGTAACCCACACTCGTGATCACGCCGGTCTGTTCAACGTATTCATTAATGATGATCGCCGGTTCTAACTCGGAATGGATCGGCTTTTCAATAAACATCGCGATGCCTTTTTCACAAGCGATGCGTTCCTGTTCGCCGTGTGCGAAGGGTGGCGTACAGATATAAACCGCGTCTAACTCCTCTTTATCATACATGACTCGGTAGTCGCTGTAAGCGTTGCCGCCGAATTCTTCGGCACGCTGTTTTGCTCGGTCTTCCGAAATGTCGCACATCGCGCTAAATTCGACATCCTCAAAGCCGTCTTTGAGGTTGCGCATGTGTGCGCTCGCCATACCGCCGGTTCCGATAAAACCGAGTTTCACTTTATCCATATTTTCTCCTTAAAATGGGTAATTACGGGAAATCCCTAAGTTTCACGGATATAGTTTAACAAAACCATCTGTTATATAGCAATAAATTTTTTGAAATTGTATATGACATTTCGTTTCTTCGGGCTTATAGAGGTAACCTATTTATAGAAACACGTCAACAACGCTTTTAGCCCCAGCGGGGCGATATGTGTATAGAAAAAGCCTACTCCCTTCTCTTTAGCCCCAGCGGGGCGACATCTGTGTGATATGCATTGTGATATAAATTTGCAATTGTGCTATAATATATTTATGATAGGAACTATGTGTCCCTGAACTGAAATCGTATCGTACAGGAGGAAACAGCATGGGTTTCAAATTTGGATATAGTACATTACGCTGGCAGACACCAGATTTTGAGGAATTATTGACGCAACTGAAGGATGCAGGATGGGACGGTTGGGAGATGCGGCAATCCCTGGACTGGGTAGGCACACCGCAACACATTCGACAAGTATGCAGCAATACGGATTTACCTATCGCCGCCGTAACAGCACGCGGACTGCCGATCGACAAAAATACAGAACAGATGGAACTCAACAGACGGCGTATTGACTTCGCTGCAGAAGTTGAAGCCGATTGTTTCATGTTTATGGGTGCGGGAAAACCCCAAGACCGTCCAGTGAATAATTCAGATCTCGCCGCACTCGCCGATGTCTCCGAAGAGTGGGCGGAATACGCCGCACAATATGGCTTGGATGTCTGTTATCATATCCATACCAATACTACAGTAGATTCGATCGACGACTGGGCAAAATATATGAGCCTCCTCCGAAAGTGTAAGTTGTGTATAGATGTGTCACATTCCGCACTCTGGGGGTACGATCCGATTGAATCCATTCGACGTTATAGCGATGTCCTCGTCTACGTCCACCTGCAAGATTATTGTAGCGTAACCGGCGGCGGTGACGACACGCCTTACGATGTGGGTTGGGTAGATGTCGGTGCCGGCACTGTCATGGATTTCCCCGGAATTATGTCGACACTGGCGGAACTCAATTATGACCGCTGGGTTACCGCATGCCCTGGACAGGTTGAGGAACGTTCGGATCTTGAGCGAATGACGGTGAACCGCGAGTATCTGCACCAATTGGGCTATTAATCCGTAGGAGCGATCTCCGAATCGTAACAAGTTAGATCGCTCTGATTAATGCATATAAAATCTGAAAACGGGAGATCGAGTGCATGAACAAACCCGCGGAGGACATCCGTTCTATTCTTGCTACTGATTGTGGTAGCACAACAACGAAAGCAATTCTAATTGAGAAAAGAGGTGAGGAATACCAACTCATCGTGCGTGGTGAGGCACCTACCACGGTCGAAGCGCCTGTCGAGGATGTAACGGCGGGTGTTATCAATGCCATCACTGAAGTTGAGGAACTTGCAGGACGTAAACTTCTCGATGACGGTGTGCTCCTCAAACCACAACGCGGAGATGAAGGGGTCGATATCTACATATCAACCAGTAGTGCCGGTGGCGGACTTCAGATGATGGTAGCAGGCGTTGTACGCAATTTGACCGCTGAAAGCGCGGAGCGTGCCGCGCTCGGTGCAGGTGCAATCGTTATGGATGTCATTGCTTCCAACGATAAACGCCTTCCGCACGAAAAAATTGAACGTATCCGGCATCTACGTCCCGATATGCTGCTCCTATCGGGTGGTGTTGACGGTGGGACAACCTCGCACGTCGTTGAATTGGCTGAGATTATCGCTGCCGCGCGTCCCAGGCCACGCTTGGGCATCGCTTATGAACTTCCCCTCATCTATGCTGGGAACATAGACGCACGCGAGTCAATTACAGAACGCTTGCAAGATGTGATGGCACTGGAGATGGTAGAGAACCTCCGTCCGGTTTTAGAGCGTGAAAACCTCATGCCGACGCGCCACAAGATTCAGGACCAATTCCTCGAGCACGTTATGGCACACGCGCCCGGTTACAGGAAACTCATCGACTGGACAGATGCACCTATTATGCCGACCCCCGGAGCAGTCGGTGAGATCATTCAGACCGTCTCCGCAGAACAGGATATTGAAGTCGTCGGTGTTGACATCGGTGGGGCAACGACTGATGTGTTTTCCGTCTTTAAAAACAGAGAAGCGGAATCTATTTTTAACCGCACTGTGAGTGCCAATCTCGGTATGAGTTACAGTGTTTCCAATGTCCTTGCTGAAGCGGGTTTAGAAAACGTTCTCCGTTGGGTTCCGTTTGATATTGAGGTTGGCGACCTCCGCAACCGAATCAAAAACAAGATGATTCGACCAACGACAATCCCACAAACGTTGCAAGAACTGATTCTTGAACAAGCGATTGCACGTGAAGCACTCCGACTCGCTTTTGAACAGCACAAGCAACTCGCCGTAGAATTGCGCGGTGTCCAGCAACAACGGACGATCTCTGAAGCCTTCGATCAAGCGGAAAGCGGTCAAACCCTTGTTGATATGCTCTCCTTAGATATGCTCGTCGGAAGCGGAGGTGTTTTATCGCACGCACCCCGGCGTCAGCAAGCTATGCTTATGATGATAGATGCTTTTCAACCTGAAGGCATAACCCATCTCGCCGTAGATAGCATTTTCATGATGCCACAGCTCGGTGTCTTGGCGCAGGTCAACCCAGAAGCCGCGACGCAGGTCTTTGAACGGGATTGCCTTATCCATTTGGGAACCGCTATCGCACCGGTCGGTGTTGCTAAGGTAGGTGAAACGTGTCTTTCGATTGAAATTAGTATTGCAGGCAACCCACCAGTTACGGAAGATGTCCCTTACGGTGAACTCCGTCTCTATCCGCTACCTTTGGGCGAAAAGGCATCATTAAAACTCCAACCTTCACGGCGATTTGATGTCGGCGCGGGGAATGGACACGCTGTTGAAGCGGAGGCGATGGGTGGTGTCGTTGGATTGGTCATTGATACTCGCGGCAGACCCTTTAAGGTGCCGACAGATGCGCAGCAGCGCGTCGCGCAGCTTACCAAATGGCAGGCGGCTTTGGATGCGTATCCATCATAACACTCCTTAACTTTACACCCCCTTTTTTCTTACGGACTTGACAAATTTTCGTTAAAAATTTACAATGTTTAATAACGCGGAACTTTCTTAGTGAATCCGGATTCCATTCAGGTTCACTCAACCTTTTGCAAGACAGACAGGTTTCCAAAGCCTGTTCCTGCATTGCGAATTGTCTATCTATAAGGAGGGAAAATTTCAATGAGAAAGTTTTATCAACTTACACTCGCGACAGCGATTATCTTCGCACTGGCTATGGGCATATCCGAACTTGCATTCGCACAAGGGAAAGTCAATATTGACGGCGGTCCTTTAAAAAAGGGAGATTGGTTAAAAGACCCAGCCGGAGAACTGAACGAAGATCACTCCAAGAACAAAAATTGGATCGAGAAGTGGTATGGTCCCGATGGGAACTACGAAAACAGCGGTGGGTTCGGTGCCTCTGCACCGAAAGACCTTATTGAGGAAGGCACCGGCGGTAAACTGACGCAACCCGAACTTTCGACCGTTGATGGTTTGAAATTGACCCAAACTGTTGATGTCAATTGGAAGAAAGGCAACGGCGGACCGAGAGGTTGGTCAGTCTTTGAACTGGATCCAGCGGATGCACACCACATGAACCGCGACGGTCCCATTGACAACATTGATACGTATACTATCTGTGTTATCGACGCACCCAAAGACATGACATCCGTGATGTCCCCAGCACATGATGACCACGCGCAGATATGGATTAATGGCGAAAAATGGTACAACAATTCTCGTTGGACAGGTGCCGCACAGCAGGTGGACTTTAATATTGAAGTTCAATTGGTAAAAGGCGCGAATATCGTCGTTTATCGGTGTGGCGAATCTGGCGGGCATGCGTATATGAACCTGCATTTCGACGATAAAACGCATGCCGCGGTCGATATCTACCCAGACAAGGCAAATGACCAGAAGAGTTTCTTCGATGAAATTGCCGGCACTCTTGCTGTTGATCCCGTCGGAAAATTGGCAACAACTTGGGCAGACATTAAGCGCAAGTAGAACACTTCACAAATTCTATAGGCGTGTTTTTTAACCCTATCCATACACATGGCGGATTGTAACACTATCTTGTGCTACAATTCGCTATGTTTTTTGTGTCTCCATTTCGTTTATTCAAAGTAGAAGGCATCTCCGAATCCTGTAAAGATCGAAGAAGCTTGCCAATCTTGATTCAGAAAATTAACACCCATATACCCATATACATTCTTAATCTACGTCTGACCAGACTGATCACCGACCGGTGACCGCCTCTTTGTAGAAAAAATCTCCAAATCTCAATATTTTTTCTTGACAAATTTTGCTACAAATGTTATGATAGCAAATTGTAATGTTGGGCTGCTTCAACATTACATAACCTATAAACGAATCTGGGTTACATTGTAATTTAACTCAGTGCTCTTAACTATTTATCCAATATGGAGGAGACAAAAATGAAAAGAGTATATCAGTTTACGCTCGCGACGGCAATTATGTTCGCACTGGTTGTGAGTACTTCTCACCTCACATTCGCGCAGAAGCACAAAGTCAATATCAAAGGTGGTCCTATAAAAGAGAAGGACTGGCGCGAGGAAGCCGCCGCTGCACAGTTGGGCGAGAACCACGCCGATGTTAAAGATTGGATCAGTCTGTGGTACGGGCCCGAAGGGAACTATGAAAACAATGGATCCTTCCAAGTTTCCGGGACGAGAGACCTTATTGACGAAGGCACCAAAGGTAAACTGACAGAACCCAAACTTTCGACTGTCGAAGGCTTGAAATTGACGCAGACCGTTAAAATGGCTTGGGATAAGAAGCACGGCGGTGTCCGAGAGTGGACAGTTTTTGAACTCGATGTGGCTAACCAGGATAATATGAATAGAGATGGTCCTGCTGATAACATCGATACTTATGTGATGTGTGTTATAAAAGCACCCAAGGATATGAAGTCCGTGATGTCACCCGCACACGACGATTGGGCACAGATTTGGATCAACGGTGATAAATGGTACAACGATCGTACCTGGACAGGGGGCGCGCAGATAGTTCACTACAACATCGAAGTCCAGTTGACGAAAGGCGCGAATGTCGTCCTTTATCGGTGTGGTGAATCCGGCGGTGCGGCATACCTCAATTTGCACTTTGACAGTAACACGCACAAAGTCTGCGAAATCTACCCACAAAAGGCGAAAAACCAGAAGAGCTTCTTCGATGAGGTTCGTGGTGTTTTGCCAGTCGATCCTACCGGAAAGGCGACAAGCACCTGGGCAGATATTAAGCGGAATCGTTAGTTAACCAAAGCCCTTGTCTATGCTTTTCAGACAAGGGCTTTTTCTTGATTTTTTGTTTTTTACGGTTGTCGTTTAGACGATTGACGGCTGATTACTGACTGCCATTTTCCTGTAGGAGCGAGTGTTTCTTCGGATTTCCCCATGCTCGTGATTCTCTCTGATAACTATAGTTCCCTTGACAAACTTCTGTCGAGGTGTTATAATAAATTGTAATGTTGAACGCTATTTCAACGTTATATAACCAGTTAAAGAATCTTAGGAGGCATTATAACGCGTCCTAATAACTTTAGGTTTTAATCTCTAAAAAGGATATAGGATATAGCATGAAAAGATTAAATACTTTTACACTCGCAATTGTGATTGTATTCACACTCATTGTCAGTGGTTCACAACTTGTATTTGCACAGGCTAACGCGATCTCCGGTGGTCCCTTAGCGGAAGCCGACCTCTTAGAAGATCCAGACCCCAACGGTGATGCCCTTAGACAAGATGATATTGCTGTAGATACGTGGATCAGTAAGTGGTACGGTCCCGAGGGAAACTATGAAAACAATGGAACCTTCCAAGTTTCCGGTCCGATGGACTTCATCGAGGAAGGGAGCGGCGGTAAACTGACACAAGCCTCCCTTTCAACGCTTGAAGGTTTGCTCATGACCCAAGATATTGATATGAAATGGGGAGATGACCACGGCGGGGACCGCGCGTGGACGGTCTTTGAACTCGATGTCACGAACGACCACAATATGAACCGGGACGGTCCCGCTGATAACATCGATACCTATGTTATGTGCGTTATTGATTCACCGAGTGACATGACATCCGTGATGTCCCCAGCACACGATGATTGGGCACAAATCTGGATTAACGGTGAAAAATGGTACAACAATACCAGATGGACGGGTGGTGCCCGAAAGATTCTTCACACCGTTGAAGTTGAATTGCAAAAGGGTGCCAACGTCTTCCTTTACCGGTGCGGTGAGTCCGGTGGTGCTGCCTATCTGAACTTGCACTTTGACGAGGCAACGCACAATGCCGTTACCATCTATCCCAAAGATGCAACCGATAAGCAGAGCTTCTTCGATGAAATCCAACCGCTGGTTGTCTCCGTCGAACCCGCTGGGAAATTGACAACAACCTGGGCGGACATCAAACGCAAGTAAGACTTGTCGCTATTTTTGTAGGCGCGCTTTCTAAGCGCGCCTTTTTTATTTTTCTCTCATTCCTAACTACACCATTGCCAGTCAACTTGTAGATGCAACCTCTTTGATGCCCGACAACCGACAACCGATAACCGATAACCCATTACATTTGTTTGCAAACCACAAAAGCATCTGATATAATAAGACTATGTTGAACAAGATGCTCTGTTGCTCGTTTACGACTGTTTTCGTTGTTGCCCTTGTCGGATGGATAGGCGGTTGGAGCCGCGCCATGAATGACGGGAACGAGGCATATTTGCGCGGAAACTACGACGAGGCGCAAGCCGCTTTTCAACAGGCAACGCTTGACAAACCTGATAACCCTGTTGCACACTATAACTTGGGAACTGCGCTCTATAGACAGGGGAAGTTTGGAGAGGCGGCACGGACATTTCAGGCATCACTCTCAAGGCACTCCGAACAAACTGAAGATACCCTCAATCGGTCCAATATTTTGTATAACTTAGGAAACGCCCAATTTAAAGTTGGTGATCTCACAGGCGCGATTGCGTCTTACAAGCAAACGCTCCACTTGGACCCTCAAGATGCTGATACACAACATAACCTCGCACTGGCACTTCAACTCTTAAAACAGCAGGAAGACCTCGCACAACAGCAGGCGAATAGAAGCACTGCACCGAAAACCGAGCCGAACAACATTGGCAGAGCAGAGGCACTTCGGCTCTTAGAACGTTTCAGTGAGAATGAAAATAGGCTACGGCAAAAATTACTACAACAACAGCGCAAAAGTGGATATCGTCGTGAAAAAGATTGGTAAACTGCTTAACCAAATCTCTACGGCTGTTTTCTTGTGTCTCCTCTTGATCCTTTTTCCACCTCTCGCTACCGCTCAAGGAATAGTGAAGCGAGAGTCCATGCAGCCAGTTATCAATGTCGCTGCCGTGGTAAGTCCTCGTCACATCCAATTCGGAGAGAAAGCGAGGTTGGACCTCACAATTTCAGGGGAGACCTTCATCAAGCATATTGAAGCACCGCAGTTCAATTTCCTACCGGCGTTCCTTGCGGTGCCACTGCATTCCGAAACGACACCACGGTTAGAAGCAAACAAGATTGCGGTTTCTATGGCGTGGGCTTATGAACTAATTCCCCAAACTATCGGTGACTTCGCTCTATCTGATATCCGTTTCGCCTATCAAGGTACGCCGTATTTCGCGAATCCGGGTTCAATTCGAGTGAGCGGTGCCGACACCTATGTGGATGTCTCAACTAACGCTATTCACCAAGTTGAAGCAAGGGTCAATACGTCACAACCGTATCTCAACGCACCATTTACATATACCTTCCGACACCTCTACACTACAGTCCTCCCGACTCGCGAGTCCCCAACCCCACGACTCCCGACATTCCGTGATTTCTTCGTTGAGAAACTTCAAAAGGTTCCGACATACACACAGCAAATTCGCGGGCGGACATTTTGGATCGAAGAGTACACGCATAAGTTATATCCGAAGAAAACCGGACGGATCGTTCTCGCACCTGCTGAACTGTTACTACCACTCTTGCAAGGACACAAAACCTTGAAGACCAAACCTTTGACGCTAATGGTGCAACCGATTCCCGAAACAGACAGACCTCCTCACTTTAACGGTGCTATCGGTGAATATCAAATCTCTGCTGAAATTGAGCGCGGTTGGATTGAAGTTGGACACGCGCTAACGCTCACTGTCCGTATCTCTGGACATGGCAACATCCAGACGGTCACACCGCCCAAGCTGCCAACAATCGCCGGGGTCATGGTGAGCGGACCCAATCTGTCTGGAGTGACACCAGTAGGTCGAGTTTACGTATACACCCTAACCCCTGCCCGAACGGGCACATTCCGCATCCCTGCGATCGAATACACCTACTTCGATCCTAACCGTGCGGTTTACGCAACGACACAGACGGCACCGATCCCTGTCTCTGTGCGTCCCAATCCCAACGACACCGCTGAAGATGAGACCGGTAGTTCACCGTGGTTACTCTGGTTAATTTTGTTGGCAATTCTGATGGCGGCATTGGGAATAGGAGGGTATCTCTGGTACCGCACCGGGTTTGTGATACCTACGCGAAGGGCACCAAATGCCGAGACCGGAACAGGTATACCCGAAGGGAGTGGACTCAGAAAGCGAAAAACACAGGATACCGAGGCAGAACCGGTGACACCGGCTTCACAAGCACGTGAGGCACTTGCAGCACTCGCAAATAGTGGGACCACAGAAACTGCGACGACATTCGCGAACGCACTCGCACATACGCTCTATCAGCATCTTGAGGGGACATTCGACTTGTCACAGCGGAATATCGACACAGCACGCGAGATATGCACGCACGCCGGAATCTCGGAACCTATTCTTGACGAGCTTGTTGACCTTCTCACGAAGTGTGATTACCACCGATTCGCGCCTGTGCTACTGTCTACGGACGAACGAGACGCATTGATCGCCCGCGCTGACCGGGTTATCAACGACATTGAAAAACTTCAGAACACTCACGACGAGTAGGTGTGGTTCCACCCTCACTGTAGGTGTCAATTTAACACGTAGGTTGGGTTGAGCTCAGCAAAGCCCAACACTCCAAACTGACAACTATTAAAAGGAGTCATAAAAAATGGATATATTCTCACTCTTCACGCTTTGGCTACACGTTATTGCTGCTGTTATATGGGTCGGCGGCAACCTGATTTTAGCGATGGTGATTGTCCCTCATTTCAGACAAAGCCTGCCACCTATCCAGCGTATCCAACTCTTGATGCAAATAGGGAAACGCTTTGAGCCTATCGTATGGGGGTGTATCGGTATACTATTTTTCACGGGTATCGTCAACATCTTCTTTGCAGTGGATCTCACTTCTGCCACCGCGATTTCCAACGCTTTTATGCGGACGCTCCTGATCAAAATTGTGCTTTTTTTCGTGCTGGTTATCCTCACGGCGTTGCACAGTATGATTTTCGCACCGCGACTCGCAGCAGCGATTGAGACATTAGATCCCACGCTTGAGGAACTCCCGCCGGAGGTGAAGTCACTCCGTTCCCAGATGTCAATAGTATCGAGCCTGATGGGGGTTGTGTCGCTGCTCATCCTACTCGCCGCGGTCGCTCTTCGGATGGGTATCTAAGCTATCTGCTGGCGAGGTATCTAACCTCGCCAATGTAAATGTTAAGATTGTTGGAAATAGAGATGCCGCGACGCGCTCCCAACACAAACGCGTCCCGGGACTTCCTTAGTCCGAAATTATCTCCGAAGGCAACGCCTCAATGATTTTGGTGGATTCGACGCTGACGTGGACGATGCGCTCTATTGCTGTGATGAGGTCGCGGGGGTTCTTGAACCAACCGTTTGGGTCGTTGATGATGCCGCTGTCCGTGTCCTTCTTGATAAGGATTTGTGGGATTGTAGAAGTAGGGGGTCGGGAATCGGAGTGTTTTTGCTTGGGTGTTTCCCCCTCCTACAAAGAGGCTATCAGCCATCAGCAGTCAGCGGTCAGAGTCGGGAATCGGAGTTCCCTCCTACGGGTGAATTAAATGATCTTACGCGTCTAAAAAGTGACTTGACACATCCCGTGAGGATCGTGTATAATAAATTCAAGGTTTTCGAGAAGCCTTCTAATCGAACCAATTTGGAATTGAAACGCAGAGTTCTTGATAACTGTAAGACTTGCAGATTTTCACTTTTAATCGAACCAGTATGGAATCGAGATAACTTCCCTGCCTGCAAACTTCCTAACTTCTCCTGTTATTTAATCTCTTATCGAAAAAGAAAAAGGAGATAGGAACCCAAGAACAGGACATTCACTACCACCAAAGCACCACGCGCAAGTCGGGTTTTCAACCTCGGAAACAGATAAACGGAAGCAGCGAGCATAACCAATCGCTCTATCGGTGCAACGATGCCGCCATAGTGATCCCTGTCCCAATAAGAAATCGGGCTTTCAAAAACAAAATCGGAGATCGGAAAGAAGTGATGATGTCCATCGTCGTGATGCGTCAACAAATCGAAGCCGCAATGGAGGAGCATGCTCCACGCAAAAACGACGGTTTTCTCGGAGTTCAGTAGGTAATATCCAATCCCCAGAACGATCAGAATCAGCGGAATCGCGTTGAAGAGGTCAAAGAAAGTTTGCCATGCCTCCATAAAATAACGTGAACCCCAGAGTTCGCGTTGTGGTGTCTGACGGATAAAAGTTTCGACTGCGAAGAAGACGAACATCGGTAGGTCAGGAAGGACAGCACCGATGAAGGCATAGAAGTGAAGAAAAGGTTTGTCTCGCTTTGAGAGGAGTGCTATGTTGAGGACGACATGCGATTGGGTAACCATTGTTATATTGGCTATTGGAAACCGTCAGCGATCAGTAAGAGTGTCTCGTGTCAATCATGCGGGTTTAGCACACCCTACGCTGAAAATTGATGCCACAAAGTGTTTTTGTTGGAGTCGCGATCGGGTATTGGAAAGAATGGCTGACGGCTGACCGCCAATTAGAGATGCCAGACCTCGCTTGTAAACGGTGGGAACAGGCAATCAAGGAGTACCGCAGCGGTAGTGCCATTCGTCCAGCAATCAACGAAACTTGATGTTAGCTCTTCTGTTCGACAACGTCCGCACAGCAGCTGCAAGAAAGTTAAGTCAGGGAATGCCGCATCTCCGTTCTCAACGTCTTCCGGTGTCCAATCAGTAAGTTTTGTCATGCGCCCGCGTTCAAATGTAAAGTGGATTCCACTTCGATAGAAGTTGAGTTTGAGTTCACCGGTGTAACCCTCCGCAATAGTTCCGACGAGATGTTTTTCGAGTGCGGGTTGGATATGCCGTAGAAACACTATCAAATCTGGCACCCGGATATACCACGCATACGGCTGGTCCTTACGGACGATACCTTTAGGTAATGCTTGATAGACAGGATGCTCGCGCCCCAACATGAACTGCACACCTGTTGCTTTTGGGTTGTCATTCTCGGCGACAACCGGTGTTGTCTCTGCCTTTTTCCACAACGCTCGCAGCAGTGATGGAATGAGATGTAGACAGCCCACCCCCGGTTTGAGTTCCATCCGCATCACAAGGAAATTCTCGTAGCACCACTGAAGATATTGTACATATCCGAGTCGCGTCCCTTCCATACCTTCGATGAGTAGCCATTCATGTCGTGCCTCGCTCCCCGCTGAGCGTCCATTGAACTCGTATTCCCAGAGTGCCGGCGTGCGCGGGCAGGCAAAGACATGAGATTGGATCGCGTTTGCGTAAAGGTCTTGGATGAAAGTGTTATCTGCATCCGTTCGTGGTCGGAGCCGACATGTCTCGGTCTCCCCTTTTTTCAGCGTCGGGATGTGTATCCCATCAATGACCTGTTCTGCTTCCATATCGAGTGCCATCTCATATCCGAACAGTCGGTAATACCATGGGATACCTGTGATGCCTTGCATCAATTCGCCGCGTGCCTCGCTCAATGCGTGAATCACCTCGAACTGCTTTCGGACTAAGCCTCTCCTGCGGTATTCAGGTTCAGTCGCCACGAATTCGGGTTGCCCGAACTTGAACGGGATACCGCTATACGTCCATGTCTGCGAAATAAGACAAAGAGATGATACAATTTTCCCGGTGTTGGTGTCTTCAACAACAGTAAAATCGCTTGCCTTGCAGGTAGGGTGATCTCCCAACATCAAGTCTCGGACCCCTGGACCCACACTCATTTCTTCATGAAGACGGGTGTTGAATTCAGCGAGGACATCCGTGTCGGCAGGTGTGGCGAATCGAAGTTTTAAGTTATCACCGAGATCTATCGGCATTTGCGAGAGAATACTGTTTTTTGGCATTTACGTTCCCTATGGAGTGATGTAAAAAGGAATTGTATCACAAATTCGGGGATACGTCAAACATAACGGTAAGAGAGGTCAGGGTCATTCAGTTTTAAGAAATTATCGGATTGTTTGGCGTTTGAACACCTCTTTTTCCATGCCCGGAGCGGTTACTTAGAGGAAATCCGCAGAAATCCGCAGAAATCCACAGAAACACCCTATCAAAAACCCCAAGCAATACGCAGAAATACCCTATCAAAAACACCCCAAGCAAAAACACCGCTCCTACCGGGTCCGTGGCCCCGAAAATGTCCTAAAAAATGGAAAACTAAATAGCCCTGAGGAGGGATCTCCGAATCCCGACTCATAATCCTGTGAATCCTGATTCTGACAAAAAAAGCGGAATATTTTCGGAGATACTGGTATAATAGCGGAACATTGAGGGAAACCCTGCATAAAATTCAGATGAAAATCAAACCGCGTCCCGCACTCTTCTTTCTTATCCCATATCTATTGGGCATCATCGCAGGCAGATGGACATCTATTCCTTTTCTGTGGCTCTGGATATTTGTGCTACTTTGTCTCATCGGTAGCATCGTCACAAGAAATCGTCAGCGGTTCCTCTGTTACGCGCTGCTCCATCTATCTATCTTCGTTGGCGGCATGCTACGATTAGAAACCGTTTCCCATTCCCCAATTCCAACCCACTTTTACAACGAGCCGATTAGCTTCTCAGGCACCACTGTATATCAACCCGAACGCGGGGAGGAGTGGGATGCCTGTTATGCCGTCGGTGAACTCCAGTTATTGTCAGATTCAGCACAACGGGTATCGGCGAAATTTCTCATCAGATTTCAAGAATTGCTACCGCTCCGCTACGGTAAACATCTAACGCTGACCGGTGTCCTGCATCAACCACAAGCCAAGCGCAATCCCGGTGGTTTCGATTACCGAGCCTACCTTGCTCGGCAAGGGATCGTCGGGATAATTGATACGAAGGGATTTGTGCGAATCGGTGAACAGGGTGGATTACCGCCTTTACGGTGGATAGAGACACTCCGTCTCCGGACCGAACGTCTGATTGACGTTATCTATACGGAGACTGAAGTCGAAACGCCGCTTCCTGAACCCTCGTTGCATGCCCAACTCCTCAAAGGTATCTTACTCGGTAAACGAAACGATGTGCCAACAGAAACGTTGGATCTCTTCCGAAACAGTGGAACCTTCCATGTGCTTGCCGTCTCCGGTCTGCACGTCGGGCTTGTCGCAATGTTTTGCTATTTCGGTTTCTCGCTCTTCAGGTTCCCGCAGAAGATCCTTTGTCTCTTGACGATTATAGCAGTGCTGATTTACGCCTGCCTCATCGGTTTCCGCCCCTCCGTCTTTCGTGCCTCACTGATGGCAATCCTGTTTCTCTTTGCGACCCTCATTGATCGGGATGCGGATCTCTTCAATCTGTTAGCGTTTGCGGCGTTGGTGTTGCTCCTTTTGAACCCACTGCAAGTTTGGGATATTGGATTTCAGTTGTCTTTTGTCGCCGTCGCTTCAATTGTCTATTTCGTCCCGAAAATGGAGAAGCCGTTGCGCCGGCTGTGGGAGAGCGCGGAGGGTTCACCGTCGGAAAGCGAAGGTTCAGTCCTGAGAAAATTTCGGAACGCCTCAATTAAATGGGTGGTACTTTCCTATCTCGTGACGTTCGCGGCGCAAATCGGAACGGGACCCCTTATAGGCTACCACTTCTTCCGGGCATATCCGCTCGGCATCATCGTCGGTCCGTTCGCAGTCGGACTCGTATCGCTCATCGTTGCGGTGGGCATGGCATCCGTAGGCATCGGTTTTATTTGGCTCCCGTTCGCGAAGTTGCTCGGAGTTCTCAACCACGCGATTATCTCCATCTTCCTGATCCTGATCGGCATGTTCGGGCAGATATGGGGAGTCGTCAAGTTAACGCCGCCAACGTTCGGTCTGTTCGTCCTCTACATCGCCTTCTGTTTAGGTATTACACATTGGCGGGCAGTCTATCGTCAATGGAAAGTCGCAAGCCTCATCGGACTGTCCGTTGTAGTGATCTGGGTCTGGGATACCGCAATCCACGAGAAGGGAAGATTGTTGGAAGTAATTACGCTTGATGTCGGTCAGGGAGATGCTGCGATCGTCAGATTTCCAGATAACCGAACGATACTGATTGATGGTGGCATCCAACGGAGTTATTACGACAAACAGAAACGGAGGCGAGTTGAATATGATGTAGGCGAACGGATTATTGAACCCTACCTTGACTTCCACGGCATTCGGGAACTTGATATGGTAGTCCTGACGCACCCAGACCTTGACCACGGTGGCGGACTTGCATATATTTTACAGAACTTTAAAGTAGGACAAGTAGTGGGTATATCGGATATGCCGCTCGATTCTCAAACCCATCGACGATTACATGCTATTGTCAAAGCACGTAACATCCCGTATTCGTTTCCATACGCCGGAAAGATTGAATTCACATCGACTGCCACCCTCAATCTCTTGCATCCAATCGATGCCAGTTCCACGAACCTACTGGATAAGGATAAGAACGACGATTCACTTGTGATGAAGATTACCTATGGTGAGGTAGACATCCTGTTCACCGGCGACATCGGCAAGAGTGCCGAATTTCGACTCATCGCGTCTGGGCAAGATCTCCGTTCAGAAATTCTAAAAGTGCCGCATCATGGAAGTCGCACATCGAGCAGTGCTCAGTTTTTAGATGCAGTTCAACCACTTTATGCGATCTTCTCACTCGGTCAAAGAAATCGCTATCAATTTCCACATGCGGATGTGATTGCGCGGTATCGTGCACGTGGATGTCCGATGTTGCGAACCGACGAAGCAGGCGCAATTACCCTCCGCACTGATGGAACAAGATGCTGGATTGATGAACGTCTGTAGGAGCGAGCTCCTGATTGCTATCCTTACTGACGGCTGACCACTATAAAGTTGGCGAAATAGCGACGCGAAGTGCCTCCTGACGTAGTGCATGTTCAAATGCGGTGTTAATTTCCGTTAATTGATATGTTTCTCCGATAAGCTCCGCAAATGGGTAACGGCTCCGGTTTTCCTTAACGAAGCGAATGGCATCGCCAAGAGCGATATGATGATAGTTATGAACACCTCGCAGCGTCACACATTTTGTGACGAGTTGGTGGGCATCGACAGAGATATGGGCGTTTGGATAGACGTAACCGAGCGTCAGACATCTCCCGCCAATTGCTAACCATGTAATCAGATTAGGGATTCCAATCGTCGCACCGCTGACTTCTACACCGAGGTCGGCACCCCGTCCGTCCGTCAGTTCTTTTAATGCTGCGTCAATCTCCACAACAGATGTCTTATCTGGGTTGAAAGTATGCGTTGCGCCGAAGCGTTTGGCAACCTTCAATCGACTTTCATTGGTATCCACAACGACGATGCGCTCATATCCTTGTTCACGCAAATAGCACGCCGCATAGATGCCTAACATGCCGGCACCGTGGACGACAGCCGTCTCACCGGGATACGTGCCGATGTTCGTCAAGCCATTTACTACGGTTGTAAGCGCGCAGTTGATAGGGACAGCCTCCTGGTCTGTCATACCGTCAGGGATGTGGTAGACGGTTGTCCCTGGACGTAATAGGATATGTGTAGCGAACCCACCTGAAAAAGCGTCGGCACCTTCACTTCGCGCGTGACCGTATTTGAACATCGTCTCGCATTTCTGTGGGAGGTTCCGATTCACACAATAGTCACATGTTCCACAGGAAGTCGTGAGACTCCACGTAATTCGATCACCTTCACGCAGCATTTTTCCTGTTGCTGAACGAAGAGGTGTCGGTGCCGTAACAGTACCAACGACTTCATGTCCAAGCACACATGGAATCTCTGCGCCGCGGCGACCTGATACCGTATGAAGGTCGGAGCCACAGATCGTTGCGAGTGAAACGCGGACCAGAATGGCATCTGGGGTGGCAGCCACAGGCATCTCGCGGACCTCAAATGGTATACCTACACCGTGAAATTGTGAAATCTGTGCGGATAATTGCATCGCGTTCGTGCTCCTTCTATAAAAGACTATTCTCAATCAAGGTGGTTCAAAAATCCTGTGAATCCCAAAATTTTATAAATCCTAATTCAGACAGTCCACCAAGTGACAACTGATAATTTATAACTACATTTAATTTGACAAACCCAGAAGGTTTGCGTATCATATATTATAGCGCAAGTTGCCACCTTTTTATAGACATAGCACCCCTACGGGGTGCAGGGGGACTGAGAAATCGTTTTTCTATAGACATAGCACCCCTACGGGGTGAGGAAAGGTATCGGGGTTGGAAACCCCTCCTACTTTAAACGTCTATAGCTCGTTAGGTAGCAACTTGGGTTATTATACACTATTTTATAAAAAGACAGGGAACGAGACTTAACAACATGAACAGAACTGCTGAAGTTCTTATCGAAGCCTTACCTTATATCCGCCACTTTTATGACCGGCGGATTGTTATCAAATATGGTGGTGCCGCAATGGAGGATGAGACGCTTATCCATTCCGTCATGCAGGACGTTGTGCTGATGAAATATGTCGGCATCCGACCAATTATAGTTCACGGCGGCGGACCGAGAATCACCACATGGATGGATAAGATTGGGAAAGTCCCGGAATTCGTACAGGGGTTGCGAGTAACCGATGCTGAAACGGTTGAAATCGCTGAGATGGTGCTTGGGTTAATCAACAAGGAGATTGTGGCTCGGATCAACCAACACGGCGGAAAAGCCATTGGGTTGTCTGGAAAAGACGCGAATCTGATACTCGCGGAGAAGCAGGAGACTCAGATTACCGACGAAAACGGCAGACAAATAGATGTTGACCTGGGATTTGTCGGGAAAATAATTGGTGTGAACACTGAGTCGGTTACCACACTCGACAGAGCAGGTTATATCCCTGTCATCACACCGATTGGTGTCGGTGTTGATGGACAAACCTATAATATTAATGCCGATACAATGGCGGGTGAAATCGCATCGGCGTTCCAAGCAGAGAAGTTGATTGTTCTGACGGATACGCGCGGCATTCTTCGAGATCTATCGGATACTTCGTCGCTGATGCCTACCATTCGTATCAGAGAAGTGGACCAATTAATCGAGGAAGGTTTCATCGCAGGTGGCATGCTTCCGAAGGTAGAGGCATGCACCACAGCACTCATGAGCGGCGTTTATAAGACACATATTATTGACGGGAGAATTCCGCACTCTCTACTGCTCGAAGTTTTCACAGAGGGTGGAATCGGGACCGAAATCGTTAGATAGACAACGGGAGAAGAAGATGCCAGCACCTAAAAAAATTGCCGCAATCATCACGACATATTTTCAGTATTCGCATGCAGATGTAATTGCTACGAAATACATGAAGGGGTTCCCAACAGATACCGGTCATCGGATGCCCCGCGTGGAATTAGTGTCCATATATCTGGATCAGGTAGATGATCGAGACATCGGGGTCGGTTTAGCAGCCGAGCATAACGTCCCTATCTACCCGAGTATACGGCAAGCATTGACGCTCGGTGGTAGTGAACTGGCTGTCGATGGTGTACTATTGATCGGTGAACACGGTGATTACCCGTATAACGAATTTGAACAACACATGTACCCGCGCCGCTATATGTTTGAACAGATTTGTGGCGTCTTTGCATCGAGTGGCAGGTCGGTGCCTGTTTTCTGCGATAAGCATCTCTCCTACAATTGGGACGACGCGATTTGGATGTATAATCGTGCAAATGCACTTGACGTTCCGTTTATGGCAGGCTCCTCGCTCCCCCTGAGTTGGCGGAAACCCTTTTTGGAACATCCCCTCGACACAGAACTGGAAGCCGCTATCGGTATCGGCTATGCCGGCGTAGAGTCATACGGTTTTCATTCGCTTGAGACGCTACAGTGTATGATCGAACGTCGACAAGGCGGCGAGTCTGGAATCGTGGCAATTCAATGTCTGGAAGGAGATGCAGTCTGGGAGGCAGGTGAGACTGGAAAGTGGTCTCTTGACTTGGCGGAGAAGGCGTGTGCACAGATCGATAATCGTCCCGATACCACCTTTATAGAGGGATGCCCTAATCCAACGGCGTTTCTGCTGGAGCATCGGGACGGGTTCCGTTCTGCTGTGCTGATGCTGACGGGGTACGTCTCTGATTTTGCTTATGCGGCAAAGGCGGGCGACACCCACTACGCAACGGAGTTTTACCTACAGAACGGACCGCCGCATGCCCATTTTAGTTATTTGAGTCTTAATATTGAAGAGATGTTTGTAACGGGAGAACCGCAGTATCCTGTGGAACGGACGCTACTCGTGACAGGTGTTCTCGATGCACTCATGCACTCGCGGGCGGAAGGGCACGTCCGAATTGAGACACCGCATTTAGCAGAACTCGCATATCGCTCCTACCAAAAGATGCCTATCCGACCAGTAGCACCGCGTCCTGAAGGTGCGACGTTAGCGTAAAAGCGCGGTTAGAAAACCGCGCCTACAACCTGCCTGCAAATCCATTTCAGAAGGATTAACTACCTTAACGTGAGTTCTATAATAATGTAGAAATATGTTATCTACAGCACTATTCAGCTTATCAGGTGCGAGATTAACCCCCCTAACCCCCCTTATCAGGGGGGCATTGCGAATCTTAGTGGTGCGAAATGTTTTTCCGAACTGATGTTACCTTAGCGTTCAGGACGCGCCGGGACTCCTGTTTCCGCAGATTCGTAGATGAGATCCATCAATTCAGATTGGATAATCCCATTCATCGGATTGGTACGGGGTTCCGCCCTACCGAGAACAGCGTCAATGAAGTTGTCATCAGGCGTGCCAGCGGACATGTCGTCTGTAATTGGAGGTGGATCCAACGCTTCTCCACCTTCCCAGACGCGAATCCAACCGCCACCCCAGCCGTCAACCTCAATCCTGCCGTTCTCAAAAACCAATGCCATGTGTGTACCGCCGGGGCTTGGGCAATTGCCGCTCACCGCCATCGCAGCGAGAACACCGCTTTCAAACTTGACGTTAATCGAGGAGTTGATGTCAACGTCTCGATCTTGGTTATCTGTATAGGCATAGACTTCGGCGACTTTCGATTCGACCGCCCAGCAGAGACTGTTCAGGAGATGTGCGCCACTATCGTAAGCTTGTCCACCACCAGAAAGTTTCGGGTTCTGCCGCCACGTTCCCGTTGTGCCACCTTTCCAGCCTTGCGTAATATAGCCAATGACCAATTCCAGCTTACCGAATTCCCCACTACGAACAATTTCGCGGGTGTAATAGAAATTGGATGTGCATGGCGTATTGTAGCCGATGGTTAGGGTGAGTCCGGTCTCTTTCACCTTTTCTGCGATGGTATAGGCATCTTTAGATGCTGTCACCATCGGCTTTTCCATCAAGACGTGACATCCCGCTTCAAGTGCCTGCATGCCCTGCTCAAAGTGGAGTGTGTGTGGTGTAGAGATGACCACGGCATCCGGTGTCGTCTCTGCGAGCAATTTGCTGATGTCGTCATAAGCACCGGGACGCGGACTCAGATCAGACAGGTTTCGGTCGATATAACCGTTAGCGATGTCAGTGTTCACATCGCAGGTGCCGACGATTTGCACGTCAGGATTAGCATCCATTCGTCTGGCGTGACCTGAGGAGTTTCCGCCACACCCAATCATGGCAAGTCGAATCTTCGCCATATTTTTCTCCTTGTTGTTCTTCTATTTTGGCTGCTCCCAAACCTAAACGATCGGGCTTTCATACTTAAACTTCGATAAATCGGTGACACTGATCGCACCATCGCCGAACACCCGCGTAAAGGCATGCCCGTGATGCGATTTCGTCTCGCCATGCATGTAGCAGACGCTGAACGCACGCCGCGGAATATCCGTATCGTTCGTCCCGGAACTGTGTAGCATCCAATTGTGGAGTAAGACGACTTCTCCAGCCTTCAACTCCATCGGGAGTGGTGTAGCGTTCGCAACGATGTCGTCAATGTGTTCCTGTGTGAGAAAACCGGATCCGTTTGAAGGGTTGATGAGCCTGCTATGCGACTTCGGAATGATATGTACACAGCCGTTCTCAATCATTGCTGGATCCAGAGCGGTATAAATCGTAATCTGTGGGTCCTGGTTGAGATCCCTCCATCTGTCTTGATGCCATGTAAGTCGAGTACCCTCATGTGCGGGTTTATTCATAAACATTGCCCGAAAACAGGCAACAGGGGTCCCATCCCCATAGATTTTCGTACAAATCTCTTGGAAAACCTGTTTCTGGAGATACTCCAAAAAAATCGGATCGAGTTCAAGGTTCTGAATTTTCCGATACAACAACGTGGCACCTTTGTGTCCCTTAGACTGCGGTCCCGGCGAGTCTTTTCCGGGTGCCCGATCCAGTTGCATCATGATTTGGTCATAATCCAGCGGTGCTTTGCCGAGCATGATGTCATCCATCCGCTCCTGCAGTTTCGCGAGTTCGGCATCCGTGGCGACTTGTCCGATGCGCACATAGCCGTTTTCCGAAAAATGTTCCCACTGTTCATCAGTTATATGGTGTTCCATGCTATGCCTCCCAGTTGAGCATGTCGTGATTCACACAAACAATTACCTAATTCATTTTTTTAATCTTCATGTAAACCAGCAAGTTGCGCCAAAAGTCTGTATATTATTAAAGTATAACATATATTTCAAGAAGTATAAAAGAAAAATGCAATTATGCCATCTTTTTTCTGAGATCTGCAATCACAATCTCTTTTTGAAAATAATGCAACCTTTCGGTACCTAAGTGTCGTCACCCTAATCATTAGATGTTAAATTATAGCCATGTTGTCCCTGGCAAACTTAACGGAACTTCCACTTTGAAGGAGAAAACCATGCGCTTTATGATGATTAACCTATTCCTTGTTTGTTTGCTACTATTTGGCATCGCTTACCTCGCGTTCGGCGATGTTGAGACGCTACCATATCCTGTCCCGACTTCTCAGGCATATATTCGCTGTATAAACGAATTAGAATCCTATTCCACTGCTTACTCGTTACGGAGGCGTGAGATTCAGGAAACAGGTCCAAAGTTTATCTTATTGATAAAATAACACAGCAATCGATTGCTTAAGGTTACGTCACTTCTATCAAAGGGGCAATAGTTCCGGAGGAGATTTTCGATGACACACACCGATGCTGAACTCATCCAGCGTATATTACAGGGCGATCAGGACGCATTCAGTCCCTTGGTGAAAAAATATCAGAAAGGGGTACACGCCTTAGCATGGCGGAAGATCGGCGATTTTCATATTGCCCAAGAAATTACGCAAGACGCGTTTCTCACTGCGTATCGGAAACTCAGAACCTTGAAAAACCATAGCCAATTTGCAGGATGGCTCTACGTTATCGCGGCAAACCTGTGTCGCGACTGGCTCAAAAAGAGTCGCCTGCCAATGGAATCCTTAGATGCTGACAATACGAATGAGGTGGACAAAGTGTCATATTCTCAATACGTAGCAGAAAAACAGGCAGCCGAAGCCGATGAAACGCGCCGTGAAGTCGTCAAGGAACTGCTCAAAAAATTACCGGAAAGTGAGAGAACAGTGATGACGCTTCATTACCTCGGCGAGATGACAATCAAAGCCATTTCCGAGTTTCTCGGTGTCTCTCAGAATACCGTCAAAAGCCGACTCAGCCGCGCCCGTAACCGTTTGCGCAAAGAGGAAGACGTAATTCAGCAGAACCTTGGTAGCTTCCAACTCCCTGATAACTTAGCTGAGAACATCATGCAGGAAGTTTCGCGTCTGGCTCCCGTCCCACCTGTAGTGAGTAAACCGGTGGCACCCTTGGCGGTTTCCGCTGCCTCTGCTGTCCTGATCTTCCTGTTGATGGGTGTTGGCACGCAATACCTCTCTCGTTTTCAGAAACCCTACAGTTTCGACGCTACCTCAGAACCGACGGTCGAGATTATCGATGCGGTCTTCGTCTTGGACTCACCCGCAAAACCCGCAGTTCGGTATCAACCCGGCAGTTCAGTTACCCCGGGCAAAGGTCCGGGATCAGGCCAACAATCCGACGAATCCCTTTTTGCTACACTCCCCGTTGACAACACACAGGTTGCAACCCCAAAACCACAGTGGGCCCAGACAAAGGGACCCGTAGGCGGTAGCGTCCAGAGTCTGTTCATCGCAGCGAACGGCAATCTCTACGCTGGCGCAGGCACAGATCTTTACACGTTGACAGACGATGGAAACGCATGGCGCTCCATCACGCCCAACATTCCTATTCAGGGATCGTGGCAAATCACAGAACACGGAGATACCCTCTATATCGTCTCCGATACCGAAGTACTTGCTTCCGCAGATAGAGGCGAAACATGGAATTCGTTGGGAACACGTCCAGAAGGACAGTTGATTGACCTCGTCATAACAGATGGGACGCAAGCCAATATTATAATGTACCTGGCACTCGCTGATGGTGTATTCCAGTCTACAGATGCTGGGAAATCCTGGACATCTCTGAACGATGGCATAAGTGATAAAAAGATTCGTGCGATCACTGCTGTTGAAAACACGCTGTTTGTCGGAACGGATGCTGGACTCTATCGTCGCAATCCGGAAGGTTGGGAACAACTGCCGGTAGGAGAATCTGAGAATATCCGGGCATTGGAAAATGCTGAACACCAACTCTATGTTGCCGTAGGCACTGAGGTTATATCACAGGAAATTTCACCAACCGCCTCAATGCAAATGAAACTCGGAACACCTCTGTCCCTCTATCGCTCAACGGATTTAGGAGACTCGTGGCAGGCATTAGACTTTATTGTAGAGACAGAGCCTTCGCAAGGAGATGGTTTCGGTTTCACAATCTCGGGGCAAGTTAGCAATTCAGGAACAAAACCTATCTCGGACACCAAAATCGTCGCAGCGCAAGAAAATCTTTGGGTCCTAAATGGTGGAAAAAGTTATTACTCAAATGATTCAGGTGAAACTTGGGTTAACTTGGGTTCAGACATTTCAGATATAGGATATATGTCCACTATGAATATCTTCACTTCAGATATGGGATATATTTCCACCACGAATACCCTCTACAAAAGCGGACTGTTTGGGATTTATCGGACAACCGATGCGGGTGAAACATGGCACCCATTTAACACGGGGTTGGTAAAGACGGGGGTAATGGATTTAGTCGCTACACCTAACAAACTCTACGCCAACATGGGACAGACACTTGTGGTCTCATCTGATCGTGGCGAATCCTGGAGCCCAGTTTTAGGGGACACCCTGAACCTTACGGCGATTCTGGGATTCAACAATACGCTCTATACCAGAGGAATCAAAGAAATACCACCTCAACTTTTCCAACTCTCTGATGAAGACAATAGGTTAATTCCTGTCCCCGGAATGCCGATTTTGGACGGGAAAGACTCTAACGAGTCGATGAGTGAAGAGATGAAAGAGGACCTTTTAGCAGCAGTTCGTGAAGAAATGGAAAGGGATCTTTTAGCAACAGGTCAAAACGAAGATCAGGAAAACATTGAAGCGGATAAAAAACTGAGTCTTGAAGATGTGATTAACTTTAAAAATGTGGATGTAGATAGAGTCAGTGAGGCATATAGTCAGGTCGTTGAGAAAAGCATAGTTAAACTTCTTGGGGGATTTTTCGGAAGTTTCGCTGTCAGCGATACTGCTTACTATATGGAATTTGAACATAAACTCTTCAGATGGAAACCCGGAACAACTCAGTGGTTTGATACTGGGATCGTCAATGCAGATGAGTTCGCTCTTGCATTGGACGAGGCTAACGATCTTGCTGACTTCCGTTTGAAACTCGCCGTTTTAGGGAAGACCGTCTATGTTGGTAAAAGCGATGGACATCTTTTCCAATCCTTCGATGAAGGAGACACTTGGAACGATGTCACCACATCACTTCCGTTCTCTGTTACATCCTTCAATGCAATCGCTTTTGCCGGATCAACCGTTTATGTCGCAACCGATAAAGGGATCGCATCTTCAAATGATGGCACCGATTGGCAGGCGACAACCGATGCAGAAGGTATACCGCTTATCATAGAAAAGTTAGCGGTAGACGACACAACTGTCTATGGGACACACCAGCAACGGGTGTACCAATTGAAAGCCAATGCTAATATGTGGCAACAGGTTACACCGGAAATTCCAATCCTTGTTAGCTCTCTTGCTGTTGATGGTAACACGCTTTATGTCGGCACTGCTGGCAGGGGTGTGCTACGTTTCACGCTTGATGAATCCGAATAAAAAACTGAAATGTACAAACATTCTAAGGAGATTCAAAAAATGAAAAGCATAATTTTACGAGGCAAGATTCGCAATTCCCTAACACTTCTGATCGCAACTTTAGTGACGGTCATAGGTTTGCAACTACCGCTGCAGGCAGGCACAGATCAGTTTCTCTTTGACATGGATGCGGTGAAAGACCCCGGCAGTCTGGTCGTGAAACTCCAAGATACGCGTGCGCCGGTGTCCAAATTTATTGCGTCGCAATTGTCCGAAGATATGCAGTGGATATTAGTTGGATACGATGGGGCAAGCACACCATCCGCTCAGCAGCAGGAAGTATTGCTTTCAGACCTAAATCAATTGCTTCAAGCTGAGTCTCTCTATGATGCGCAACTGTTCGCCAATATTGAACTCGGTGAACAAACGCAAGCACTCATCGCAGAAAACCCACAAGGTGGGGAAGCGTTGGTTCGCCTAAACCGGTGCCTCTTAGCAGATGTCTATCCTTATGAATTAGCCTCACTTTCAGCGCAGCAAAATTCTGAGGATTCCAAAGGGATTGGGATATGTAGAGAAAATTTGAGGCAGATAAAACGAGCCCGTGAGGACTATCGAGCTTTGAATGCGGATACAGATCCACAATGGCTTTCCGAGCTTTCCCCACAATATTTGGAGACGGAAGTGCTCCTCTGCCCAGCGGATCCAACAGCAGGAACCCCCGGGGTTCTCACCGAGGATGCGTCGGACCCAACACTGCCGTGCAGTTATCTCTATGAGATTCGACCCTCTGAGAAAGACGATCAACAAATGCTGTGGACACAGGAAGGGGGTATGATACCTATCGTTCGTTGTGAACACCATCGTCTCAACCTAAGTCTCAGTGGAAAACTCTATCGTAACGGTCCGCAAAGAGACATCTATAATAGTAATAAAATGGGGGTCTCCGCGCTCGCTGACGTTGTGCGTGACTTACACAAACAACACGGAGACGCGTTTCTCAAGACCCAAGAAGGTAGAGAGCGACTCAAACAAGCCATTGAAGAATTAGTCTTCAAAAAATTCGTGCCAAAACTGCTGAGTGCCTTGGAAAATGAGATTCACATGCAACTTGAAGCACAACTTGGAAGAGGCATCCTCAAGACCCCAATGGGGATGGATATACTCAAACAAGCAATCCCACAAGTGAAAAATCAAATTAGGGAACAACTACAGTCCCAACTTGAAGCACACCTCGGAGAGGAATTTCTGAAAACCGAAGAGGGACAGGACATCCTTGAGCAATTAGCGGTCCTGCTATCCCCGTGATGTGCTATAAAGTGAATTTCATAAAGGACGTTGTAGCATAAACTGTATGAAGATAAAAAAATAATTCGGTAATCGACAGGAGACCATAAATGGTTTCCCTACTACAAACGGATTGGTTCGTAGTAGTGCGATTTATCGCACGTTCAGAAATTACCGAATTAAATACTGAAACTTCATTTAGTTTGTGCTACGAACACCGAACTAAAAAACAGAGGAGCAATTACCATGTTAATGACATTGATTCAAAAAGAAATTATGCACCACATTCTCAGCGTCCGATTTGTCGCACTCTTGCTGATGTGTGCCCTGCTCATCCCACTCACCCTTTCCATCAATTATCGCAGGTATAGCCAAAACTTGACAGATTATCAAGAGTCGGTGAAACGCGCACGGACAGAATCGGAGGAGAATCCACCGAATGCGCAAGATCCAAATGTGGAGGTTTCCAAGCTCTTCCTCAAGCCCACGCCTTTAAGCGTCTTCGCGAACGGTTTAGAGGAGGCACTGCCGACCTATCTTGGGATGACGCGTAATGGGGTTCGGCAAGGTTCAGCAGGAATTGCTCAGGCATCCGTGGCGTATGCACTCGGGAACCTTGATTTCCTATTTATTGTCGGGACTGTTTTCAGTCTGCTCGCACTTCTGTTTACGTTTGATGCTGTTGCTGGGGAAAGAGAGGCAGGCACGCTTCGGATAAATCTATCAAACTCCCTTCCCCGAGATGTATTTTTGTGGAGCAAGCTGATCGGTGGATACCTTGTGTTCGTTGTTCCATTTTTGGTATCCTTCCTCTTGGGGTTACTCCTGATCGTCTGGCAGGGATTTCCTTTAGGTGAGCTCAAGGTTGCTCTGCCAGTGTTGGGTCTCACGGTTATCTCATTACTCTACATTGCAGTGTTTTTTGCGATAGGTGTGGTCATTTCCACCTATCTGGACAACGCCAAGACCGCGCTGATTGTCGCTTTTACGTTCTGGGTGTTTGCGGTGCTGATCGTACCACGAGGCGCGTTTGTCGTCGCGAAACTTGTCGCACCCACCCGGACACAGCAGGCTGTTTACATGGAAAAAAACGCACTTCACAATAACCTGACAAAAGATAAGCAAGACAAGATGAATAAAAAAATGGCTTTAGCTTTCGAGAGCGGGGGGACTGCCCATATTTCCCTAAACGATCCAGAGACGCAAAAAAGGTTGGATAAACTCAGAGGACCGATTGAGGAACAGTTTCGACTGGAGTTCCAGAATCAAGCGGGCAAGATTGATAGGGACTATCAACGCGAAAGGGATCGGCAAGAGCAGGTTGGCGAGACCCTTTCCCGGATCGCACCAACGTCCTCACTCACCTATTTTGCGATGAACCTCACACAAACCGGCACGTTGAAAAGAGACACCTACTTTCAAACGGGTGAGCGGTACTACGATCAACTCGATGATTCGTATTTCAGCGGAATTTCAGACGACGCACTGGCACAGATGCTACAAGTAATGAATCGGATGAACGATGATTCTTCTGAATCCGAAACAGAAAAGATTCCGCCACCACCAACGCTGACAGAACCTGCTTTATCGGACACATTGCGTCGGTCTGCAGTGGATGTGCTCTTACTCGGTTTTTTTGCTTTAGCGTTTACGGCGGCGGCATTCCTGAAGTTCTTCCGTTCCGATATTTGATGCAAAGGATGCTTCACCCCCGCTGGCGTTTTTTAAACGATTAACTCTGATCCGCGTTCCATTACAGTCCGAAATGGTTATCGGTAACTCGCCTGGCAGTTGCAAACGGTTTGCCGTCACAGACTGCTCTTTAACCGACTACCGACAACCATTATGCACCTATTCTTCCTCAAAATCGTATCATTAATTATAAAGGGATGTTTGTACACCACGGACATCTTCGCTGGCGAGGATTGTATCCTCGCCTACCCCAATGCCCAAGTAATTGGATATTTTACTACAGTTGCGTTTACAAACGATTATGTACGGATAAAAAATAACCGGAGGAGAAACCCATGTTAGAAACCCGCGACCTCACGAAAGTTTATAATGAAAGTGTTTTAGCCGTTGACAAATTGAACATGAAAGTGGACGATGGCGAAATTTATGTCGTCCTCGGCGCGAACGGTGCCGGGAAAAGCACGACCATCTCCATGCTGCTGAACTTCATCGAACCGACGAGTGGCACCGCGCTGATAGGGGATATTGAGATCCCGAAGTTCCCACTGGAGGCGAAGAAGCACCTCGCTTACGTCTCGGAGAACGTCGAACTCTATCGCAACTTTACGGCGCGGCAAAACCTCTCCTTTTTCGCAAAACTCGGTGGGCGGAAGAAGGTATCAAACGCTGAACTCGATGCCACACTTGGACGTGTCGGTTTACCGCAGGAAGCCTTTACACGGCGCGTCAAGACATTCTCCAAAGGCATGCGCCAACGTTTGGGCATTGCTATTGCGATCATGAAGAACGCGCAAGCCGTCTTGCTCGATGAACCGACTTCGGGCTTGGATCCGAAGGGGGGTGCCGATTTCCTGAACCTGCTCCGTGAGTTAAAAGAGGAAGGGAAAGCCATCTTCATGTCGACGCACGACATCTTCCGTGCGAAAGAGATCGCCGACAGAATCGGGATTCTGGTGCAAGGCAATCTTGAACGGGAGCTGACACGCGAAGAAATTCTAAAAGAAAACCTTGAGGCGTTGTACCTGCATTACGTTGCTGGGTATGAAACCGAGGAAGATGCAACTGGATAGCACCGGCGTGACGCAATATCAACCGATTCGCCAAATCGCGGTTTGGCGAATCGGATACCCAATTATGACGACAGGATTCATTAAAAATGCGAATCAATATACTTACAATCATTTTCATTAGCGCGGTGGGAATACTACTGTCTATAGGAACGCCGCTGGCTTTTGCAGAAGGTACTCAGTCCGGCAATGCGAACGATCCAAAAACTAAAGAGGAACAGAGCCGTCAAATCTTGATAGAAGTCGAGCGCCTGAAGATGGAATTGGCAGAGAAATTGATGAATAAAAAGCAGGTTGAACTCGAAAACCTCAAGGCAATGATGATGGAAGATAACAACATCGTCACTGTCTCAGAAGTCAATAAAGCAGAGGAAGCCTACGAACGTGCCGTCGATGAATATGAACAGGCAAAATTGACGCTCCAACAGGTGGAACTTGAGTCCCTACAAGATGAGTGGCACATCACCGTTGAAAAGACAAGACTCTACGAATCCGGCGATGGTCGGGAGTTGTTCTCAATCACCTTGCGGAACAGTTCGTCGCCCGTGAAACTCGTTGAAAGCTCGAAAGTACTCGGACGAGAAATTATCATCAGTGCACAGATTGACGACATCTTCGTCTCGATTAAAGAACAGGAAAGTTATGGTGGGAGCGGAGCGATTATCACCGAACCTTACGAACAACAAATTGAGACGCTCAAAGAGGGTGAAGCTGTCACATTAGAGTTTGAACTGATAAAAGAGAATGTGCGAGATGTCGTCGTAGAGTTAAATTACTCGGGTCAGAAGGACGAAAAGAACATCCACCTCAAACAGGAGGATCCATATATCTCCGTCGTATCGGCGAGGCGTTACAAACAGGGCGACCGCCGACACCTGGAAGTCGTTCTCACGTATGGTGCGATCACGAGTGAGACAGAGGAAATAGACACCAACACAGCACAAGAAATCAACAACGTCTATGTCTCTATCAAAGACGACACTGAATCTATCATCGGTTTTCCTTACGAACATCGCATTCCAACACTGAAAAACGGACAGGAGAAAACCCTCGATTTTGAACTACGGCGAAATGTTGACAGTCTCATTGTCAGTCTGAAATACCTTGACCAGGAAATTCCCTATAAAATCCATCTCGAGGAGGACACACGCCACATCTCTATCCTCAGTGCGAAGAAGTTTCGCATCGAGAACCAAATGATGGTGACGATCCAGTTGAAAAACACCTCCACGACAGAAGCAATGCCGAGTGATGCAACTCCTGAAGAGATTGCAGCAGCAAACGAGATTCGCTCCATCTATGTCTCCTTACTTGATGTCACTGATGACACGAACATCGTTAAACCGTATGAAGAGAAAATCCCGGTGCTCGGTTACAATGAAACCGTGGAATTGACGTTTCAACTCCAGAAAGATGTCGAGAGCCTGAAGGTATCACTGGATTATCCCGAACTTGCTGAACCCGAAACGCGACTTATCTATCTGCAAAAAGAATCCGCGCTGGATGTGGTCAATGTCAGTTCGCTCCGCTTTTCGCAGGAAGGGAACTTAGGAAGCAGCGTCACCTATGATTTGACGCTCGATCGATTGGCAGAGACAGAAAATACATTCCAGTTGCGTGTCATTAACCTCCTGAACCGCCTCTCCTTTGAATTCCAAGACCCAGAGACGAAATCTCGGCAGTCTCAGGTGAAGTTTACACAAGAACAATCAAAGCGGAATCTATCGTTGATTGTCTATCTACCGGAGGAATTGGATGCCTCCTATCTCGATAGCACGCTTGAGTTCTACGTCGCTGTGCTTGATGAAGCGGAAGCCAATGAACTCAGTGGTGTCAACAATCGGTTGGATTTACCTGCCGATAGGATTGCGAGTATCCAAGGGGGGGTCGAGCGGTTTGAGCTGATTCCAAAGGGTGTACCGGAGATTGAGGTATTCGTGCCGAACGCGTTCCAGACAATCAAGATAGGTGAAGAGGTCAACATGACAGCAACGCTAAAGAACATCGGCACCCGCGACCTCATTGACATCCGCATGCTTGTCGATGTCAACACCGATTGGAAATACACGGTTATCCCCGAAGTCATTGGCTCATTGGCACGGAACGAGGAGAAGGAGATCCAACTGACGTTGAGTCCCCCTGCGGACATCGGAGTGGGGGAATATCAAGCAAAGTTGAACGCCGAAGTCACCGTGGATAACCGTAAGTTTGAGGCACGCGACCGTTCCATCACGGTGCAAGTTGAGTCTCAGACGCAAATGTCGGTGACGACGCTGCTGTTCGGTGCGTTGATACTCTTGATGATTGCGATTGTTATCGTTACAATCCGCATTAGCCGACGTTGAGGAATGATTTGCTTCGCAGTGAGAACAGTCAGTAGTCAGTAGTGGGTCTGTGGCAGTTCCGAACATTTTCCCTGCCACAAAAATCTCTTATCGACGGCTGACGGTTTCCGATAGTTTCCGATAGCCAATATATGGAGATTGTAGTGAACAAGAGGTTAACAAAAGTATTAGCGGTCTGCCTATTTTTTACTATCGGGAGCACCATTTCAGCGCAGCGGCTGGTCATACTGCAGCCAGCACGCGCTATCGAACTCGCGCTACAGAACAACGAGGTGGTGAAAAAGGCGGAAAAAGTGGTGGAACGCGCCAAGGCACACCTCCGTGTGTCCAAAGCCATTTACCTACCACAAGTGGGTGTCACCGGCGAATATCAACGCCAAAAAGACGGCGATATCGATGAAAGAGACTATCTCACTCGCGCACAAGCCAGTATGCTTCTCGTACAATTCGGCGAAATCCCCGAAGGACTTGATGCTGCGCAGGAGGATGTCCGTAAGGCAGAGATTGAATACGAACGCGCAAAAAAGGAAAGGGTTTACGCCGTTCGGAATCTCTGGCATAATATCATCCTCACACAAGAAGAGATTCAGCAACGTCGCGCGATTGAGGTGGAACTAAATAAAAAATTAAAAGGCACGCAAATCAAGCACGCAGAAAAACGGATCCCTTTCCTCAGCCGCCTCAATACGGAACTTGAACTCTCCGAACAGCAGCTTGCGCTCAACGAACTTCAACGACGGCTTGATGTGGACACTGCGGAACTTATCAGTCTCATCGGACTCGATCCGCTGGTACAAGTTGCCCTCTCACAACCCCTTTCTGATGACGACATGACACTGGAAACTGCCGTAGAACTCGCACTCGCAAACAATCTTGATTTACGCGACCTACAAGGCGATATCGTTCGTCAAGAACGTCTCGCCGTAGAGACACTCTGGAATCGGTTCCCCGATATCTCTGCTGAAGCACGCTACAAGGACCTCCATCTGATGTTGGAACAACACCAACAGAACCGGACTTGGGACGCAACGGCACTCTATGATCCGGTGATACTCGACCGTGAGCGAGATACGTCAAGCATTTTTGAAACAAACCCGCGTACACGAGACGGATGGGAAGTACGTTTCAACTTCAATATCCCGTTATACGACGGGAAAAAAACTGAGAATCTTCGCGCCGTAGAAATCGCTGAACTGGAGCGACTCCAGCTGGCGTACGTCGAAATAACCAAGTCAATCCGCGTAGAGGTGCGACGCGACTACCGTGCCGTGGCGAATGCGAAAGAACGCATGGAAATTGAAGAAAAGCGCGTCAGAATCCGTGAGCAGCAGCTACGGACGATAGAGCGCGTGCTTGATGAAGTCACGGTTGAAATACCCGGGTATCAGAGTCTAACCTACAACGACGCGTTTCAAACACAAGCAGAATTTACAGAGGCACAACGTGTCTTTTATCAGGCACGTCGAGATTACGCCAAGGCAAAGGAAAAACTCCGAGAAACAATTTTTTAAGGAGAAAAATATGAGAAGTGCTTTAACAACACATACTGAACTCAATCATTTCGATGAGCAGGAACTTGTCGCGCGCGCCCAGAATGGCGATACGGAGGCGTTTAACCCACTCGTGCGCAAATATCAGCAAAAAATCTATAATCTGATTTACCGCAAGGTTGGTGACCGTAAGGTATCATTCACAAATTTAAACTTCGCGGCACACACTTGAGGTCGCTGTCGCGAAAGAAGTCGAGGTCTCGTGCCTCGGTTGCCCTATACATTTAGCGCATATATAGCCGTTTTCCACAGAAGTTTTTGGAACATCCAGAGATCAATTTTTCACTTTTTCCAACACAGGAAACCGATAATACAAATGCCTGAAGATGAAAACGAGGAAAAACGTAAATGGCTTCCGATAATTCTCATGCCCCCAACACAGAATCAGCATCGCGTCCGTCGGTGATACAAACGCTGCGCCGTTTTTTCTTCGTCGCATGGCACGCTAGTCCGTTTGGCGCGATCGCACAGGCGTTTCTGACACTCGTCCATGGGTGTATCCCTATAGGTGTCCTCTGGGCGAGTCGAGGATTGGTGAACCTCATCGCTGCTATTCTTGCAGACGAAACAGAGCCGAGTCTACAGACCGCAGCACCTTGGGTGATCGCTCTTGTGCTTTTGGCGATACTCAGAAACATCGCCAGCACTTGGGACAGTTACTTGCGATGGAAAATGCAGAACCGCATTGGACTCCATCAACAGCATGCCTTGATTGAAGCTGCAACGCATATCGATTTTGCCGTCTTTGATCAGCCACAAACATACGACTTAATACAGCGGGCGCGACAGGCTCTCGGACATCGGTTAACCAACCTCCTGCGATTCCTAACAGAGATTGGACAACTCTGCATAACGCTCGTCGGTTACGGCGCGCTCCTATGGATCGCTGATCCGCTGCTCGTGCTTGTGGTCGTCTTACCCGCAATCCCTTCCGCTTGGCTCAAAGTTAAAACAGCCGAAAGTGGGTACATCCACGATTACGATGCGACCCCTATCCGTCGTATGATGGCTTACATGCTCGGTCTGCTGCTCGGTTCATCCTCCGGACAGGAAGTTCGACTCTATGGACTTTTCGATCATCTTTTCGGACGCTGGCGAACGAATCACCAGAAATGGAAGGAAGAATCGCTTGCAAAGATTTGGACAGAGGCAAAAGGTACTATTGGCACAACTATCGTCGAAATCCTTGCCTATGCCATCGCAATTGCCATACTCGCATCCCGTATTGTTGATGGCAACCTCACGCTTGGAGATTATGTCGTTCTTACCGGTGCTGCAGCAAGTTTTCAAGGCAATTTGGAGGCGATACTTTCTCAAATTCAAGACATATTTGAAGATTTACCGCTGCTTCGCGACTTACATTCTTTCCTGGAACGCGCAGAAAAAACCCATACACAGGCAGGAACCGAGACATTTCCACAACGTCTACAAGATGGTATAGAGGTTCATAATCTACGCTTCCGATACCCAGAAGCAACCGAAGATGTGCTACAAGACATAAACTTGCATGTACGCCCCGGGGAGATCGTCAGCATCGTCGGTGTCAACGGTGCGGGCAAGTCAACACTCATGAAATTGTTGCTCGGTTTGTATCAACCCGATGATGGAATAGTGCGCTATGATGGCAAAAGTGTCGCTGCAATCGCGCCCGAACAGATAGCACTTAACTGTGCCGCTGTTTTCCAAGATTTCGCGCGATTTCGCAGACCTTTGCGGGAAGAATTGGTTCCAGGTCCCCCGGACTTTCACATCGACGATGATACACTTCGGCGCGTCATCAATGAAGTCGGTCTTGAGGAGCGTTTTCAAACCTTTCCGCGCGGTTTAGGGACGTTTCTGGATCCTTCACTCGGTGAGGAAGGGGAAGGTGCCGAGTTATCCGGCGGCGAATGGCAAAAAGTCGCGCTCGCACGGGCTTTGGTCCGAAACCCGCAAATCCTTGTACTTGACGAACCGACTGCCGCCTTAGACCCGCAGGCTGAAGTCGAACTTTACCAACGTTTTGTTGAACTCGCAGCTGGACGCATGACGTTCCTGATTTCACACCGAATCGGGTCCGCACGTCTCGCAGACCGTATCTTGGTCCTAGATGTCGGTAAAATTGTTGAAGATGGCACACATGAGGCACTGCTCGCCAGAAATGGGCTTTATGCCCAATTTTTCAGAGCACAGGCACATTGGTACCAGTAAAAAGAGAGGTTTCCGATGTCAAATGCTAAAGGAAAATTGAAAACATGGATTTCAGCTGCCAAAGAAACTTTATTCGCCTACCTCCGAACTTTCGCAGTCGTTTGGCAAAGCGGTTCACTCGCGCTTTTGGGGATGATGCTACTCACGCTATCGCTCGGTATTGTCCCCGCCGGTGAGTTCTTTGTAACCGAACACCTCGTCAATGCCATCACTGATGCTGTAGGTGATACGAACTGGTGGCAGCAAGTCGTTCCGTGGTTGATAGGGCTGCTTGGCTTACGCATTTTTATCACCCTTGCCAATCAGTTAAGCCAACCGCTCCATATCCGTGTCAGAGAAAACATTGAAGTCTGGCTGAATGAATGCATCCTTAAAAAAGCTGATACCACAGAACTCATCGAATTCCAGACCCCTGAATATCAAAATGCCCTTGAACGAGCGCGTTCGATTTCCGGATTAGACCTTGAGAATATCCTCTGGTGGCTTATTGATAGCCTTCAACAATTCATCAGCGTTGTAACCCTCGGTGTCGTGTTATGGCGTTATCATCCATTATTGGTTTTGCTGCCCGCATTCACTGGCATGATCTCTTGGTGGAGCGATTCGCGTTTCGCTGTAGATAGTTACAACTTTGATGTCGAGCAGACATCCGAACGCCGAGAGCGAGATGCATTAGAAGGAATACTGACGGATCGTGGCACGGGCAAGGAAGTTCGATTATACCAAACTCAGGACTTATGGATAAACCGCTGGAAACAGTTATCGCAGACACTCATACACGGACAACAAAGGATTGAACGCCGTAAATTCTTCGCACATCTTGCAATTGACATCGTCCGTGGATTATTATACGCCGGTTCGCTCATTCTTCTATTACTTGAGGTCTTTCAAGGTGGACTCACCGTCGGCACGTATATCGCCGCTGCCGCCGCACTCGTCCAACTGGACGGCATCTGGAATGAAGTGGCGGGATATTTTCAGTTGATAGCCAGTCAGATGCACCGTTTGTCCGGAGATTTGTATCAGTTTTTAGGGCGCGATGCAGCCACAGTAGAGAAACACTATCGGAAAACAGATGAATTAGATGGAAATAACACAATTCAAGACATTGCGATAGAAAATATATCGTTTTTCTACCCAAATACGCAAGAACCCACGTTAAATAACATAACGCTGACGTTGAGAAAAGGGGAGCGGGTTGCAATTGTTGGGCCCAATGGCGCAGGGAAAACCACTCTGGCGCGTCTACTTTTAGGGCTCTACCGTCCACAAACGGGGATAATCCATATAGGAGATGTCCCACTCACAGATGAAAACCGTCGAGCGTGGTTGATGCGTTGCAGCGCGGTCTTCCAAGACTTCACGCAGTATCACCTTACCGCACGTGAGAACGTTATCTTCGGCGACCTTGAGCACCCCGATCGTATGGAAGAAGCCTCTATCGCCGGTGGTGCCGCCTCGGTCGTTGACGGACTCACAGAGGGGTACGAGACAATCCTCGGTCCCACCTTCGGCGGACGCGATCTCTCCGGTGGCGAATGGCAACGTCTCGCAACTGCCCGGAGTTTCATGCGCGAGGCCCCCTGGCTGGTCGTGCTTGACGAACCGACTGCTGCCTTAGACCCCTTAGCCGAACAAGCGGTCTATGAGCGATTTATTGAGCGGAGTGTCGGACGTACATCCGTGCTAATTTCACACCGTCTCTCCTCTGTCCGAACCTGTGACCGGATTCTCGTCCTTGATAACGGCGCAGTCGTTGAAGACGGTGACCATGAAACCTTATTGGCAAAAGATGGACTTTATGCCCAGTTCTTTAAAGCACAAGCACAATGGTATGTTTGAAAACGTGCCGTTCCAAATCAAACTATCGCTGAAAAGCTTGAAAGCAAATTTATTAGTAAAACAACTTGCATGTATTCATCGAATTTGATATTTTAAGTTTAACAGGACTTACGCAAATTGCGTAAAGAAGCAATAGATTTCACCCAAAAATGCCTCGCAGTGAGAGTATTTCAGTTATTTAACCCCCTAAAGAATCAGAATCAACGGTATGAAGCCCATGTGGGCTTCCCCGGGTATGAATGCGAATCAACGGTATGAATGCCGTATGGCATTCCCCGTATGGCATTCCCCGCCCCTTATCAGGGGGACTTCAAGAGGAAGCGCGTAAGTCCTATTTAACGTGCATTGTGATGAGGAGTGGAGAATTGAAACTATACGAGGGATTTTCAACAGGATTCACTGCCATCTTGCAGGAAAAAATGCGTTCGGCACTCACAATGCTGGGTATCATTATCGGTGTCGCTGCCGTCCTCGCAATGCTCGCTATCGGCGATGGCGCGAAGCGTATCGTCATGCAAGAGTTTGAAAAGTTTGGTGGTCATTTTTTCGTCCGTCGGAATCCGTGGATCTGGCGCGGCGACCGCGTATTTCCAAACCGTAGCGGTGAACACTTAAGGTACGCAGATGTTTTAGCCATTGAAGCCGAATGCCCTTCTGTTGAATGTGTAATTCCGAGTATTTCTAATGAAGTGCTCGCGCAAGCTGAAAGTGGCGCAACAAAATGGACGGAATACAATGGCGTTAATTCGCATTTCCCGACCGGAATGAAGTGGCAGATTCAGCAGGGACGTTTCTTCTCCGAAGATGAATTCAGCAACCGTAGAAAAGTCTGCGTACTCGGTAGAGAAGTCGCAATAGAACTGTTCGGAAACCAGAATCCGGTTGGCAAAGAAATCAAACTTTCGCTTCAAGGCGGAAGACCTGACCGATTTCGCATCCTCGGCGTTATGGCTGAACGCGGGACAAGCCTTCAATACGGATTCAGTTGGGACGACATCGTGTTCATACCTCTAACCACGGCACAAGATAGATTCAAAGGCAAACGCCACGTCAATTATCTCAATGTCAGAGCGGTCGATGCCGATGCTATTGAGAAAGCCGCTGAGGAAGTCAGAACTGTTTTAAGAAAAAGACATCGGAACCAAGACAATTTTTTTGATATTAGCTTTGCGACTGCAGCTGTCAAGGAACTTGATAAAATCAGTCGCATTATCAAAATTATGCTTAGTAGCATTGCCGCGTTTTCGCTGTTTGTCGGGAGCGTTGGCATTATGAACATGATGCTCGTTTCCGTGAACCAACGCACCCGTGAGATTGGCATCCGTCGAGCTATTGGGGCGAAACGGCAAGACATTTTCTTGCAGTTTCTGATTGAAGCGATCGTGATGTGCGGCATCGGCGGCTTACTCGGTCTCGGTCTCGGTATAGGCACCGGCTATGCCTGTTCACACATCGCCGTCAAAATCGTCAAAGTGATTCCGCAGTGGCCTGTCGTGATCTCACCACAATGGATGGCAGTTTCTGTTAGCATTTCAGCCTGCATTGGTATCGTCTTCGGACTCTATCCCGCCGTGAGAGCCTCACACATCTCGCCAATTGAGGCGTTGCGAACAGAGTGATAGGCGGCGAACAACAAATGGTAGAGCGAGACGGGACGCTCTACATCGCTACCACTGGGGAGATGTTGACTTCTACAGATGATGGTGAGACATGGACTTTGATCGGGGCGCACCCAAAAGGGCAGCCGGTCAGGATTGTCATAACGGATGGGGTCCCTGGGGCGGAAGCCGACATGACACTGAACCTTGCTCTCGTTTAAAGGTGTTACGTATTCGAGCGACGGCACGCACTGGCACGCCGCAACCGATGCTGAAGGTAGAACGCTCGTCGTCTCCCGATTAACAGTGGAAGGCACAACGGTATATGGACAGACCGACCAACGCGTGTATCTATTGAAAGAGGGTTCCAATATGTGGAAACAGGCAACGCCAGAAATTCCAGGTTCTGTTATCTCTTTCGCCGTTGATGGTAACATACTGTATGTCGGGACTGCTAATCGTGGTGTCCTACGTTTCAACCTTGATAAATCGTTTTAGTGTTGATTCAACTATACCTACCGTAGGCGTGCTTCCCAAGCACGCCTTTTCTACTCTGTAAACGTACTTTGTAAACGCACCGTTAAATCTTTCATACGAAATTTGACAATCGAACCTTAAGTTATTATAATAGCCTTTACAACCCTCGAAAACCATATATGCCCGGAAAACAGATATGAAATATAATATTTTTATCATAGTCTTACTACTGCTAATAGTATCCCCGCGAACGTCCGCTGAAACGCCAGACGGCATAATCGCTTTCGATTGTCCTGATATATCAAATGCCAAGTTTCAATTCCACTTCACCCGTGAACTAATCACGCTCGCCGTTACGTCGGCACCCTTCAATACGGTGGACGCTCTTTACATCCAAATCTACGATGATGAAGAAGATATTTATGATACACTCGTTCAGTATTACAGCGAGAACTTGAAAGCGAAAAACTGGCACGGCATACAGGAAGATGATAGGGTTCAACTCTATGTCCTGAACGGAGCCGCTCTGCAAAGTCCACAGGCAGATAACACTTTCACGGGCATCTTTGCAGTCGTAAAAGGCGATGAGGAAATTTATCTGCTAAACATCGTTGGCAGCGTCCCTTTAGAACAGATGGGTCAGTTCCTAACGGATCTCGGTAAACTCGGCATTGAGATCCCCGAATTGGAATCGCTTCTCGCGTTAGAGATTGATAAACGATCTTTATCTTCACCGACAGGATTCCGACTTGCCGATGGTTCCCCAATTTATGAAATTCAGATTAAAGGCAATCAGAAAATTGATCGGGCGGAGATTCTGGAAACGCTTAGAGCAGGTGACGAGGACATCAATAAAGCGGTGGAAGTGCTGCGAAAAAAAATGGGTTCTAAATTAGAGAAAGTCGAGTCGAGTGTTAAGGAAGAGAATGGCAGGCATACCGCCGTGATTACTGTAAAGGAACGTTCTTCATCACGATCTTCTGGTTCCTTTACAGCAAACCCGATGATTAGATTTAACCGAGTCACAGGTTGGAAACTGGGGTCTGTTCTTGAGGTTGACTTCGCAAGGGCGCGTTTTTCAAATGGCATGCCAACCTCAAATATCTTTGGGCATGTAGGCTACGGGTTTGGCAATAAAGTAACGGATGTCGAAATTGGTATAGATACATTGCCGTTTTCAACGTACACACAACTTAATAATCCCGAGGCAGACGCTGACAAATGGTATCATGGGTTTGGAATCAATGCCAGGGTCCATCGCACAACCGATATCACACCTGACAACGTGATTCCCTATCGTGTTGACAATTCTCTCAATGACCCGTTCGGTTTGCTCTATCACATTTTCGGTGCCGAAGACTTACACAACTACTATTCAAGGCGCGGCTTTGAAATAGCCTTCCGATGGCAGAAGCTGCCACGCATGGAGTATATTCCCCCAAGGCACTTGGTTACGCTGACGCTTCTTGCTGAAAATCACAAGAGCCTGGAAAAAAGCACAGATTGGCATCTCTTCAATTGGCGTTCAACGTCAAAAGCGCGGGAAAACCCAGCAATAACTTCCGGTCGCATGCGGAGCGTCATGTTCACATACGATCTTAACCTCCGCCAAGGTCACCTCGGTACAGGTTACCTCGGTTGGCATAACACTTTCCTTCTTGAACATAGCAGGACCGCCTTCGGCTCGGATTTCGATTTTACGCGCTATCAACTCCACCTCCGCTATGCACATGCATTCGGTAAATATGAGATACGGACTCGCGCGGTCGGCAGTTTCTCAACTGCATCTCTACCGATTCAACGCCAATTTACTATCGGTGGACCAGGGGTATTGAACGGCTACCCGCTCTATGCTTTTGCAGGGGATCGTGGCTACCTCTTCAACATCGAATATTTCTACCCTTTACCGGAACTGTTCACCTGGAGAAACAGGCAATTTGATTTTTTTAATCTCTTTCTGGTGTTTTTCCTTGATGCAGGTCAAGCGTGGAATGTAACCGACGAAACACCCACACTTGAGCCAAAGAGCGATGCCGGCATCGGTTTCCAGTTCGGTGAAAGTGACTCCTTTCTACGGTTTAATGTTGCGAAAGCCTTTGAATCAGAACAAAGCGTGCAATTCAACGTCCTCTGGTTTTATAGTTTTTAGTCAGATTTGTAGCATAAACTGTTAGTTTGTGCCTGTCCAGTGGACGATAACAGCATTCGGAATTGTTTGAAAGTGTCCAATTAATTCTAACAGTAACAAGAGACAACGAAATGTGCCGACACATAAATCGTATTTTTTTACTATCTTTTGGGTGTCATATTGTATCAGTATTGATAGTATTGTCCATTTTTGGAGGTCATTTCGCTTCGGCGGCTGTCGTTGAGAAGTCGGAGACTGATGTATTCACTTTTGTCCGCTTGAAATATAGGGGTTCCTGGGGGCATCGCGGTAAATGGGATACGGATTGGCCCGCTTCAGACCGGAACTTTATCCTGCAACTCCGCGAGCAGACAAATGTCGCCGTGAGTTCAAAGGAAAAGATAATTGATATCGGTTCTGAGGAACTCTTTCACTATCCGTTTGGCTATATGGTAGATGTCAGTCGTTTGAAATTTACCGACGCTGAGGCGAGAAACTTACGGGAATACCTGCTACGCGGTGGTTTTATCCTTGTCGACGATTTTCACGGAAAACAGGCATGGAACAAGTATTCGGATATGGCATTCAAAATGGGAATTAATGCCGTTATCTATTCACTCACGCACTAAGAATGTTTACGACCTGAGACAGTTTGAAAAATAATGCAACCTTTTGACACCTAAGTTACGTCACCTAAATCATAGGAGTATAAAGGAGACCTTTGTAGGAGGGATCCCCGAATCCCGGCCTCTTTTGTGGACACACCCGCTCCAAATGCATGAGGAATAACAAAATGCGAGGACGTACAAATCGCGCGCTATTACTATCTTTAGGGTTGCATATCTGTCTGATGTTGGTGATCTCACCGTTTCTCGTCAATCACTTCGCAGTAGAGAAAGAGAGCATATCGATTGAGATATTGGAACCAGAATCCGAGAAGCGAGTAAGACAGCGGGTTTTACCCGTGCGTACACCTGTGGTGCCACAAGTGAACGAGACAGAATCATCACCCTCTTCCCCCGCTGCGCCGACGTATGCGCCAGAGGTGAGCGTTCCTAAAGCACCCGTCCACGCTGATGTAATTCCCGACATCGTTACGCATGCCGATCTTCCACAATCAGATGCCCCAAGCCCTGTCTCCAATGCCAGTCTTGGTGAGGATGGAACACTCTCAGGTCCCGTTGTCGCTGAGGGACAGCGGGGAACCGGTGTTGGTGGACTTGGACGCGGGGGACGTGGGACCGGGGGGTATGGGAGCGGAAAACACTTTGCAAAAGGGACTGGGGCATCGGATGTCGAACTCGCACCCCTTGATAGTATAGATGCAGGACTGGGTATCTTTGACACAAATGTGATGCCAGGACACGGATTAATTGGGCAAGTCTACGTCCCCGGCGGTCCAATCCACCGGATGCCGGATTTCGATCTTTTGATCCCCGTCTATACCTTTGTCACACCAAACTTAGATGTCTCTAAACGAGACTACACCGAGGGATTTCCGACACCAGAAATGCAATTTATTGTTGAGGATTTTGCCATTCGCTTCCGAGGGGAATTAGAGATTGACACACCGGGATTGTACCACTTCGGACTTTACTCAGATGACGGGGCAAAATTATATATCGATGGAACGCTCGTCGTGGATAACGATGGAATTCACTCGGGGAAGGGGGAACGGGGAAGTATAACACTCTCAACAGGTATGTATCCCATTGAGATTCACTATTTCCAGGGACCTCGACACTCTATCGCACTACAGTGGTACTATCAACCCCCGAAAGAGCCTTATTCTGAGACGAGGCGTTCCATTTCAATAACAATCCCCACATGGGAATGGAGCGTGGAGGAATATATACTTGGAATGATTGTGCCACCCGAGGTTATCTATCGCCCCGGCAAACCTCGCATTCCAGAGGCATTGAAGAAACTACAACAACGCCTGAAGAACATCGAAAGTAATCAGTAAAGAGGATATTGGATGAGATATATAGTAAAACCCACAATTATTTGGACATTGAGAGTGGCGAGGTTACAAACCTCGCCAGCGGCGATGGGTTGGTCGCTGAACAACTATCTACATATTTTTAGGTTTAACCATACTATTACAAAAGCATTGATAGCATTTCTGCTTCTCATTACTCCTACAGTGCAATCACAGTCCAATAACGGCACTGTCGCCTTTGATTCTCCAAATCTACCATCATCTGAATTCCAGTTTGATTTAGACAAACGTGTCATTGCACTCGTGATGGAGGAGCCTACTTCCAATATTGCACCGCTGTTTAACAACATAGACAACTTACATCTCCGCAGTTATCGAGGTCGGTCTGTCAATCTTAAGGAAGTTGTTCAATATTACGGAGAAAACCTGAAAGCGCGCGGCTGGAACACATTAGGACAACCCCCTCAAGGCGATCTCGAAAAAGACAATTTGCATCTCTATACCCTCCAAGTCAATGAGACTATTCAAGGAGTCTTCGTTATTGTTAAAAGTGGCGATGATGTGTATCTAATAAATATCGTTGGCGAAATCCCGAAAAAGCAACTCGGCGAATTGCTACTAAATCTCCATCAACTCGGTATTGAGATTCCTGAACTGATGTCGCTCAAACCTCGCGATCTGGAAATCGCGCCCCCTTCACCGCCCCCAACGCGTGAAATTGCCAAGCCAACGCCAGCACCTCCCGTTACAACCGATACTGCTGAAGAAGCCCCATCGTTACAAGAAACCCAAGAATCGGTAAAGTCATGGAATTGGGCTTTTGATGGTAAACGAATTCACGACATTCAAATCCAAGGGGTCAATGGAATTGATAGTTCCAACATTGTGAAAGTCCTTGAAAATGGATCTGGCGACATCGTTGAGGTCATGCCTATTCTTACAAGTGTCCTGCTCAATAGTTCTAAAAAGGCATCTCTACGCGTCGAAGAAGAGAATGCTAAAAGCGTTGCGATAATTACTGTGGAAGATATTCCCGTTACCCGAACACTGTCAGTGTTGAAATCTCTGAAGATTTCTGGTTCCCGCGGTGACCAAGTCCACAAATCATTTTTTGACAAGTTGGTCTCACAAAAGTTAGACGCTCAAATTCCAGCCGTAGGCACACGATTTTTGGCGGGGGATGTCCCTATCCACAAAATACGCATCCAAGGGAATCAAAAGGTATCGGAAGCACAAATTCAACAGACACTTGAAAACGGTTCTGAAGATCTTGAACAAGCACTGAAAACCCTGTATAAAGCGATGCCTTATTTTGAGGAGGTAAACCTACAGGTAGATGAGGAAAATTCCAAATACATCGCGACGATTACTGTTGATGAGAAACCGCTTTCTAATGCTTATCTGGGTCTTAACCCACCGCTACGCCTCGGATTTAATCGAGTGACAGGATGGGAAATCGGCACCGGTTTTGAACTCGGGAAACGAAAGGATATCGGACCCCTTTGGGCGTGGAGCCTCAGAAATTCAGCGAGCGACCAAACTTCAAAGTTCTTTGGGAAGGTGAGTTATGCGTTCGGTAATCCACATGTCCATTACCGGATGGGTGGGACAGCGAATTGGGGAAAACCCTACATCTGGAATCTCGGACTCACAGCACAAATTCATCGATTGACAGATGCTGTCGCCCCTGAAATGTTTCCGAACTACAATGATAATAGTGCTATTACTCAGCGTGTTGTTGGGATACCAGACTTTCAAAATTATTATTTGCGACAAGGGGCTGAGCTCGCATTGCGATGGTCACCGGTTATGCCGACCTACTCGTTCAAATTGGCGATGGTTACAGAATCCCACGCGAGTCTGCAGAAAAGCACGGATTGGTTTGTCGCCAATTGGAAATCGAACCTCCGGGTCAGAGAAAATCCACCCATAATCCCCGGTCAGATGCGAAGCCTCACCTTCCAATACGATTTTAGGACTCGAACAAATTCCTTGGGATGGCACAATACCCTGTTTATTGAACACAGTAACGCCGCCGTGGGCTCCGATTTCGATTTTACACGATTGCTGTTGCACCTTCGGTATGCTTTCCGACTACAGAATAACCGAATCCGAACTCGATTTCTGTTTGGGTTTTCCGACTCAACGCTGCCAATTCAACGCCAATTTGTCATTGATGGGATAGAAGGACTCAGAGGGTATCCTTGGTATAGACCGGAAAGTGAATCTGAAGGTTTAGTAACCTACAAAAGCGGGCATACGTCTTCTCCATACGCGTTTGCCGGTGATCGGGGGTTCCTACTCAATGTCGAATACCACTATCGTTTATCCAATCTATCCAGTTGGAGTTTTTTCAAAAACGCATTTGCGATTGTTTTCTTTGATGAGGGGCAGGTCTGGAATGTATCTGGTCCGGCATATACCTTCGATCCCAAAGGAAATATCGGCATCGGTTTACAACTTGGGGAAGATGGGTCTATTTTCCGACTCAATATCGCAAGAGCCTTTGAATCTGGCAAAGGTATCCACGTTACGACAGTTTGGTCCAAAAGTTTTTAATCTATTTCTTACTTTCATTTGAATTTCCCTTTGCATCTGAATCCGGTTTAAGAGTATACTAAATTCATCTTCTGTGGTACACTCTTGCTCAGAGAACCGGAATAAATTTTACCCAGACCTTGAAACCTACCTTTAAGTCGAAAAAAATGCGAACCATCCAGTTGTTAGCTATTTTCATCGTGATGTCCTTATCTGTTATCCTTCCGAATTCGGAGGGTGATTCAGACAGATTCACCTTCGTCCGTCTAAGATATGGTGGTCAACTCACCAGACGCAGTAGTTGGCGAGTGGATTGGCCCGCCTCCGACCGGAATTTTATCTGGCAACTCCGCAAACAAACGAATATTGATGCCGATCTGCGTGAAAAGATTATTGAAGTTGGTGCGACGGAGTTGTTTGAATATCCGTTTGCCTACATGTTGGAGGTCGGAAGTCTCAGGTTAAGCTATAAGGAGGCAAAGAACCTACGTGAATATCTCTTACGCGGCGGTTTTATTTTCGTCGACGATTTTCACGGTGAACGCGAATGGAAAAGGTTTCATACGGAGTTCAAGAAGATTTTCCCAGAACGAGAGCCGGTAGACCTCCCTATATCGCATCCGATCTTTCGATGCTTCTTCAAAATCGAAAAGCTCGTCCAGATTCCTGGGCTCCGCTCACTTTTTAGTGGACGAACGTATGAAAGATACGATGGTTATCCCGCATACTGTCGCGGGGTTTATGACGACAATGGACGGCTTATGATGATGATCAATTTCAATACCGACCTTGGAGACGCATGGGAGCATGCCGCTGAGGATTTCTACCCACGCGAGTATTCAAATATCGCATTGCAGATGGGTATCAATGCGGTGGTCTATGCACTCACGCATTAACTCTTCACCATCGTAGGTAAACCGATAATAATCTTTTGGCAATCCAGGTCGGATATGCTATAATTAAGCCATCATAAACTTTTGATGGGTAAAATACTTTAATGCTCGCAAAATGGAGAAGCATATATGCTCAGTCGTAAACAGAAGTTAGAGTTTTGTGAAAACGGCTATATCTCTGTCCCCGGTGTTGTTCCACCACTAATGGTAGACGCAGCACGGCAGGCAATTAATCACTCTATGGGTGCTGTTGGTATGAACGAAGGAGACTTAGAGCGTTACCGAGCGCAATCCTATTGCAGCGAAATTCGTGAAGCCTCTGAGATCGTCGATCTCTTCACTAAAACGCCTATCCTCCAACTTTCGGAGTCGTTGATGGGTGAAGGGAACGTTCAAATCCCGAACTCAGGACAGATAGCACTGCGTTTCCCGGGTCCGTTGCACGTGGATCCAAATGAACCGAACGGACACCTTGACGGGTTGGGGAGCGGTAAAAATGGAATGGCAAAAGGGGTTTATCGGCGTGGATTTACCGCACTCGCTGTGATTTATCTCGCGGATGTCCCTGAACCGTATGGCGGGAACTTCACTGTTTGGCCCAAATCGCACAGTTTTTTCGCCGACTATTTCAAAAAGGAAGGGCACGAAATATTGGCGAATGGGATGCCGAAACCGGAACTGCCGGAGGGACCAACGCAAATAGTCGGTAAGGCAGGCGATGTAATCCTGACCCATCACCAGATCGTCCACACTGCGGCACCAAACGCCGCGGCGGATATTCGCTACGCTGTCATCTTTCGCCTACGTCACGTTGATTGTGAGAAAAACGGTTATGATGCTTACACCGATATATGGGGTGAGTGGCCCGGGGTTCAAGAAGCAATAACAGCATCTGATGCCTAAAGCCACTGATCGGAGAGTAAAAAAATGGGCGGCACCGTGATGCCGCCCGTTGACTTTCTAATCGATGTCTTTGATGTCGCCCCAAGTTGTACTCAATTTGCCACTCGGATCGACTGCAAACGGATTCTCAGGTCCGCTGGCAAGGTGTTTAACCTCTTTCTCAGAAAGCGCGCGGTGGAACAACATAAACTCGTCCAGAATTCCGCTATATGCCCATGTGGGACCTGTAGCTGCATCAAATGCAGCTGCTTCTGAGCCAATCCCAATGAATCCATACCGTGATTGCCCCGCACCGATGACTTTAGCGGGTGCATCTTCTTCTTGATCTAATTTGCCATCAACGTATATCCGCTTCACTTTACCATCGAATGTCGCGGCAAGATGATGCCATTTTTCATCTGCAACATCTGTTTCACCGAACCAATCATGACAACACGGACAACAGGTATCAAAAGCAACAAAAGTGGTACCATTGTTTCCACCCACATCATCGCCTACAGCAAAACGAAAGAATTCACTCCGATCCCAGGACGCAATCATACCTCTTTGACCCGCATTAACCCATGTCGAGAAGCTAATCTCTTTGATCGGATCGACATAATGGTGTTCCCGTACTGAAATGTAGTCTGTTGCTACCCCGGGAAACTCCATTCCTTCCGCGACCTTGCCTGCCACCGATTTAAGGTTACCTTTGATAAGTCCGTCATTTTTGTTACCGGACACATCAAGCACATCATCACCCTTGAGAGTATCTTTGTTGAAACTGTAGTAGATGATGAGATCATCCTCTTTGACCACTTGGGCATCGGTCATCAACACCGGTCCCCTTAAAATTAGCACTAACATCAACAGGCTGAACGTAAGAGCAGTTTTCATTAAGAATCTCCTTTTACAACACGCACGTAGTATCAGTGTGCATCTTTAAAAGCGTTCATATTTCAAGAGAACAGAAGAATCCTCTTTGGGACATGACTTACAAACTCGATTTTAGTATACAAAAATTGTCAGAAAAAAGCAAGCATTATTATAATTGTGGTTTTTAAGACATCCTATTAAAATCTCTATACATCCTCCTCTGTCTTCACGATATGAAAGGCACTGTTGACGTGTTGGGAACATCTGGGCAAAACACCAATTCTTGGAACATATACGTCACTTCGCCTGTCAGTAAGCCAAGGATCGTCCATATACATCCTAAGATGAAGTCTCCGAGAACCAATCCGAGAAACAGTGGAACCGCTCTACGATATCCGCGAATACCGCCGTATTTCAGGATTACCCACTTTACCAACCAGCAGACAAGAAATGGAAACCAGAGGTAGTTGAAATAGTAATAGCCCGCGAGTGGATAAGCAAGTGGATAAAGGGACCACCAAAGAAATCTTAAGCGTAGGGCAGTCCCGACAAGGACGAAGACCATACCCAAGCCTGTCGCGCCGAGCTGCGCGAAATCTGGATCTGTCGGTTGTTTCAACACTCGCGCTATAGCATTGTAGGCGAGATTACCCCGCCATGCCCCGGGTCCGCCCCATTTATAGCCGAGTTCAAGGAATGCCCAGAGTGTTACAGCAATAGACAGAAATGTTGCCAACAGGCACACTCTCCAGAGTTTTCGAGTGTCTATGGCAACGCTGCCCGCGGTAACGTTCGCTCGCTCCGCCAATTTGAAACTCTCCAGATAGGCAGGCATCGGTTTGTTCAGGAATTCTTTCGTGTGTGTCCAATGCGGTGCCGCAACGGTTAGCGTTTGTGGGGAAATACGATGGCTTCCAATTGCCGCAACAATGAGTTGGAAAGGACCGAAGTAATGGATGCCGTGCATAAGCGGACCAAGTTCAGCCCGCATCCGCGTAAACCCGAACAGGATGAGGTAGTAAATGCCAAAGAATGCGAAGGCAAAACTCAAGGACATTCCGGCTTGATAACAGAAACCGATTAAGAAGGCAATTCCTAACAGTGTTCCCCAAACTGCTGTCCGATATCGCATCGGTTCGGTGGTATCATCAGGAACTGATTCTGGATTCACTGCCCCTTTCAGCACCCGCCATAGATGTTTTCTCGCGACCCACAGCGTTACAACAACGATGCCTAAATACCCGCCTAACACCTGCTGATTTGCAAACGGATAGTGTGGAACGTTAACACCCACCATACTCCCAACGATGTACTGTAACTTCCATATAAAATAGAAAAACCAGCAGGAAAAGAGCAAACCAAGAGGAATTAGAAAGGTAAGCCCGATGATAAAAGGGTTCGCTTGAATAGGCATACCGGGCCAGCCTTGAATGCTATTCCAAGGGCGTTCTATGAAATGTGTTGCGAGATTATAGGAGAGTGGAATTTTAGGGAGGACGGGGAAGAGTGCGTTCAGACCGTTGAGAAGATTAATCGCTCCAGCGATTCCGAAGCCGAGCCATAAGAGCCGATTTTTGAAAAAGGACTCCTGCGTCATTTCAAAGGGTAAATAGATTAATGGGTATGTCAATCTTTCCTGCTCTATCCACTGCCGGCGGATGATACTGTTGATACAAATCATCACAAAACACAGGACCGTCAGGAAAAGGGTCCACCACACTAACGGTTGAATCCACCCTTTGATGTTCCTTGATACATAGAATGAAGATTCGCCCGAAAAATAGCCTTCCAATGCTTTTTCGGAAGGCTCAAGCCACTGCGGAAGGTAGCTTAGGAACAAGGTCGTCCATTCGTTTTCAGGTGTAGCGAACCATCGGGCGTTGCCCAAGGTGCCAAAAATGGTATGCGCGAAATCTTGCCCACTCACCGATACAGACACCATCAAAATGCTGTAAATCGTCAGCAATTCACCTTGATTTAAAGCATTTTTTGGTATCCATCGTGCGAGTATGAGATTCAGGACAATGACGAGAAAGAAGCAGAAGATAGCATTGAAAAATATCGTCATTGTTGTGGGATCGCCAATGCCCCACACCGTTTCCAACTGCACAACGAGATAGGCGTTAAGTGGAATAAACACCACACCTATCAGCACGGCACGAAAGGTCACGCCACGTTTAGGAGTCATCTGTTAGAAATTTTTCCAAATAGAATACATCACAGAATCTATCCTCAAATTTCACATGTTTTTTGGCGACACCAATCTTCTCAAAACCGAGGTTACTATAAAATCGGAGTGCTCGTGTATTGTCTGCTATCACTTGAATAGCGATTTTCTCGTGGACATAATCCTTTGATAAAGGCACGCTCTTCATTTTCTGTGAAGGGGTTCGTTAGTGCGGTATATCGCGCCTCAAGAATAACCGAGTTAAGGACGGATGCGACAGGTTTCGCATCATCTGGAACTGCTTTTCTAATGATGGTTTCCATTTTTCCGTGGTCAGGATGTACGACTACCATTGTGTTTTTAGCCTGCTCCATGTCGTAGTAACTTTGCCTATCGGTTTGACGGGAAGTTGTATCCCGTCATCCATATCGCGTCGAATGTCATCTGCCGAGAGTGCTACGCTCAAAATCTGGAGTTCGTCAATCAGACCATCGATACCGTTTCCAATACGAAGTGGTGCGTCGTTTGTTTCGGGGTTTTTCGCGAAATCACCGGAACCTTCCTCTTTACCATTAACATATAACCGCAAGGCTTTTTTGTCGTAGGTGAGTGCGACGTGATGCCATTTTTCGTCAACAACGTCGGTGGCACTTTCCAATTCGACAGCATCTGTGTTCCCGTCACTGGCAAAAATGCCGTAGATTTTACCACCCCACATTTTTAGTGTATAATTGCGCGTGGCTCGATCATCTCCCACCTGTTTATAGGCGATGTTCTGCTCACCACCACCCGTATCGTTCAAGAATTTAACCCACGCGGCAACTGTGAACGTTTCTAAGTTCAACGCGTCTGTATGTTCAACCTCAAGATAAGTACCGGGTTTAAAACCGACAGCCTTACCAATTTTGCCATCAGCCCATTCCAGTTTTCCGCCAGCAACGCTGGCAGTATGTTCGTGACCGGATCTATCGGCAGCTTCATCACCTTCTCCTTCATCGAAGAGCCAAATGCCAACAGCATCCGGGTGTTGGGCAGAACAAGGTAAGTATATTGCGAAAATAGAGAGGACAACGATTAAAGGCAAACAATATTTCATTCAGAAACTTCTCCTGTGATTTAGGAATATCCACCCACACCTAACAGCATCCGTTCTTCCAGATCTGCGTCTTCAAGGAAGGTGTGGGTTAACCCATCTTCGGGTTGTTCGCCGCCGTGTGGTGATTTTCGTAACCATGTCGGTGTATAACTTAAGATTAACATTCTCCGTTTAGCGTTGAGCGTTGGTAGGCCTCGATGCCAGAGATTGCCGTGGATCAGAACACCTCCACCCGCTTTCACCCGTAACTCGACTTCACCATCTACCGATTCGTAGATATTCGGTGTTGCCTTGTCTAACCAGTTGTGTGATCCAGGAACGACTGCGACCGCGCCGGTATCTTCGTTCAAATCATCGAGATAGATAAGGCAATCGATGCAGTGTGGACGTGAAAACCACGGGGGCAACGGATTAGATACTACGCGTAGATGTTGGTGCCACGGTGTTTGATGCTCCCGATCATCCCCGGGATAAGTGATGCGTGCGCTCAGACCACGCAACCGCACAAGCGGTCCCATCATCGCACGGGCAATTGATAAAGTCGGTTGGAATTTTAGGAGTTCTAAAAATGCTTCATCTTTATCCATCAGATGACGTGGAATGAAGCCCCAACCCCGTTTCCCAGCCATCGCACTGTCCCGCTTTTTCCATTCACGTTCTTCCAAGCAATCAAGGGCATCCCTCAATTTTTGGAGTGCCTCGCCTTGAAAGAGTCCTTCACGAGCGAGACAACCCGTCTCGGCGAATGTTTGCAACTCTTCGGGACTGGCATGCACTTCCACGTCCCAGTTTTGCCCTGTTTCCCCATTCGGATTGTGGGCGTTCAGTACTTCGTACTGGAGTTTATGTCGTTCCATATTTTCCTCGACTGATTTTATAGTAATGCCTGAAAGCACGCAGACAGTTGTTTAGCGAACGGAAAACACCCAAGCAAACACCCCAAGGGTCCCGCTGGCGAGGTTTCTAACCTCGCTTACTGTCAATGTTCAAGTAATTGTGGGTTTTAAAATATGCAATTAATTAGCGGTCTTCAAGACTGGTAAACAATTTGCAATACACAGGTAAGGCAAGCTCCAATTTTAACGCATCCTTGATTCTGAACCATCCGATCATTGAGTGCTCCTCTGGTTGTAGACACGCTGGTTCACCTTTCCAATCTGTTACGACAAATACATGGTAGGTGTGATCGTTATTGGAATCAAATAAGGTTGAAATGTGTTCAAACTGAATGGGTGTAACACCGATTTCTTCTTGCAGTTCCCTGATGAGTGTCTGTTTCGGTGTTTCAGCATTTTCGCAATGTCCACCAATCATGTCCCAGACATTCGGATAGGAAGTTCGGTGTTTAGCCCTTTTGCCCAACAGAATTTTTCCATTCCTGAACAAGATTCCAAGAGCACAAACTTTTAATTCCACGGTTCATCCTTAACATAGAGATTCGTCAAATTGTGGGCATCACATTCCCACCGCACACCGGGATATACGCACCCGTGATGTAACTCGCGAGATCTGACGCAAGGAAAAGCACGACGTTGGCGATCTCTTGGGCAGTGCCACGGCGTTGCATTGGGACTTTACTCCAATAATGTTCGTCGGACGCGCTTGCTTCACTCTTTTCGCTGATAGTCCATCCCGGTGCAACTTGGTTGACAGTGACACCCTGCGCACCAACCTCTTTGGCGAGCACCCGCAAGACACCGTCCATACCTCGCTTACCCGATGTGTAGGCACTCTGCCTTACGAAGTTTTGCATTGAACATTCTGTATTAATGCTGACGACCCGTCCCCATCCTGATTCGATCATCGCGGGGACAAAGGCTTGTGCCATGTATACATTGTGCAGAACACATGACTGGAACTGGCTTTCGTAGTCTTCAGCGGGCTGCTCTAAAACAGAGGTCCATGTATACTGAATTACGGCGTTATTGACGATGATGTCTGCCGCACCGAGTCGCTCTGAGACGGCATCACGCATAGCGTTTATCGAATCCTGATTTGTGACATCTGCCTGTACTACGGCTGCCCGTACGCCTTTTCCGGTGATTTCATCTTGCAGAAGGTGCGCTGTTTCTTGGTCCCTGTAGTAGCAGATTGCAATATCCGCACCCGCTTCCGCCAAGGTCCTTACCATAACACGCCCTAACGCGCCTGAACCGCCTGTAATTACTGCTACTTTATTGGAAAGGTCAATCGGGATCATCTCCACTCCATATTCTAAAGATACCGCGCTGTGTTAGGACTGTAATAAATCACCAGGAATACGAGACATCGGATAATTTGCGTCTTCGTCGCGATTCGCAATGATCTCCGGGATTTCGCTATCCCAATAGTCTGGCACGGTGTTCGGACGGCTATGCCATGCGAGAATTAGCGTGCGTCGAACATCAGTGTAGTTTTTGTGGGCGGAGTGTAAAATGCGCGCGTCTGCAATTACCAATGAACCCGCTTTTGCGCACACATCCACTTGATCCGGGTGATCACTGAACATGATAGGATGCTCTTCATCAACAAACCGCGCGCCCTGCTCATGTGCTGGCACCAATATGTCGTGTAAATCGATTCGCTTGCGGTGTGTCCCCGGAATGACCTTTAAACAGCCATTTTCGCGGTCGGTATCGGTAAGATAATAATTAAGAAAAATCGTCTGAGGCCACGGCGCGCAGCTCAATGGATCGTTCCAGCGCATCCAATCTTGATGCCAATAGAGTGGGGGTCCCCCAGATTCCTTTGTCAGAATAATAATCCCGCCAGATGTCGTAAAATCCCCAAACCCAATCTGTTCGAGTGCCTCCTGTGACGGCTGCCACTCCAGCAGTTTTTGGATATGCGCGTTATCTTCACCGCGGACGTTGACGTGCTGTCCTTGATAGATAACATCCTCCGGTTCCACGTGTCCTGCGATAAGTCGTTCTGACTCGTCTCCGAGTTCTTGTAGAAACTCCTCTGTCAGAACATCATCAACAACACAGAAACCCTCTTCGATCATTTGCTCCCGTTTTTGTAAAGCGACTTCGGGTGTCATCACATACTCCTTTACCTATAAATGTGGTACTGAGACTCATTCTAATCAGATGTAGCTTGAAAGTTTATTTTATTTTATACGAATTCGCAGAAGAAAACAACAATTTTTCTCAATTTCGATCTGCTGTTGCCTTGCTATAGCAATGAATCTTGACCGACTTCACATTTTATGTTATACTTTACAAAAAATAGGAGGCAAAGCAGATGATTACTCGGCAGGACATCCAAGCGACTTGTCCGAACTTTCCCAATATGCAGTAGACACTCGTTATCCTGGTGATTCAGCGACTCCTAAAAATGCAGAGCAGGCGGCCGACCTCTGCACGGGGGTTCGCCAAGTGATTCGATCAGAACTGAAACTTCCTCAAAATCAACCAGAAAGGCAGAATTAGCACATGGAAACCACAGGACGAAAAATAAATATTCCCAAACTGGAAATCTCCGATCAGGAACGTGCTGAAAACAAACTCACGCCAGAAAGCGTCGATGCAGGCGTGCGCCTGTTACGCGAGGCAGGTTTGGTAGTCATTGAAAGTGTTCTCCCGCGCGATTGGATAGCAGAACTCGATGTCGATATGGAAACCGTGCTTACTAATGAGGAGAACGGTCACAAGGGTGAGAATCCAATGCTAAAGATGCCGTTCATGGATCCGCGCATCATTGATAACCCGTTCGCGACACCGATTCTGAAAGCGGCAATGGGTGAAAAGGTGTTCGCGTATCTGCCTTACGGCTGTAACTCGACCCGTCCGGGTTCTGAAACGCAATGGATTCATCGAGATTCGGGTCAACTTTTCCCTGAACTGTCGTTTGCACTACCGGTTTCAACGATCGTCGTTAACATTCCGCTCGTTGATTTTACAGTGGAAAACGGGGCAACAGAGGTGTGGCCCGGTTCACATCTCATCATTGATGATGCGGCGGTGCGCAACTCTCCATACAACGTCTGCGAGGAAGACCGCGCTGCACAACACCCCTCTTTTCAGTTGGAAATGCCTGCCGGCTCAGTCGTCGTCCGTGACATGCGATGCTGGCACCGTGCAATGCCGAACCGGTCACAAACTATCCGCCACATGCTCGCCTTAGTCTATTTCCGACGGTTGCACCACTCCCCTGATGCACCCGGAATCTTCGGGGCACGGATTTCAGAGGATATATGGAACGATATGTCTGAAGAAGCACAAGAGATGTATCGGTTTCAGACACACGATTAAGGAAGTATCGAGAGGAGAAATATGGAACGAACGCTGCTAATCCATCCCGACATGCCTGAGATTGATAGGGAACACGGTTTCTCGAATATCAATGGGCCTTCACTCGTTCGCGTGCCAGAGTGGGTAGACTGTTCCAGAGGTGGGCCTTTGGGAAAATACTATCTCTACTTCGCGCATCATCGCGGTGCCTATATCCGATTCGCTTATGCCGATGCAATTGAAGGTCCTTACACTATCTATCGCCCCGGCGCGTTGCATCGCGACAATACTGTGTTTCACGGCTGCGACCACATCGCTTCCCCGGATGTCCACATAGATGAGGAAAATCGCCGTTTCTTCATGTATTTTCACGGAAACTACGGTGGAGGGCAGGCAACCTGCTGGGCGACCTCTACTGATGGAGTGAATTACACCGCTTCGGATACATTGGATAAACGAAACGGTGCCTATTTTCGCGTCTTTTGGTGGAATGGACACCCCTATGCAACGTATCATGGCTGGATAAGCCGTGCACAAACACCGGAATGGACAGCAGCATTCATTCCGCGAGATACACCGCTCTTTCCACGCAAATCGGCTAAGGACAACACAGGTTTCCCACGCCACACAGCAAACCTCCTTGAAGGGGATACCTTGACTGTCTATTATTCACTTTACGGAGATAGTCCAGAGCGCATCCGTAAAAGCACCGTGCAGTTGACAGACGATTGGAACGATTGGCATCCATCTGAACCAACAGAGGTTATCGCGCCAAAATACGATTTTGAGGGTGTGGATCTACCGATTAGACCGTCGACAGGTGGGTTAGATCGCGAACGCGTGCATGAACTTCGCGATCCAGCTATCTATTGTGAGGATGGAAAAACGTGGCTTCTCTATTCGGTTGCAGGCGAACAAGGTATTGCAATTATGGAGTTAACTGAATACGACATTTTCAGGTGAATGTCAAGTAAGATTTGAATAAAAATCTATAGATTTGTATATATTTTTCTACACTGCAACTTACCCTCAAATAGACGTAGCGAGCCATCCGGTGTTTCTGATATACGCTGTCGGGCATCTTCACAGTATTCAGCATTAATATCATAGCCAATATAACGTCTACCCAGTTTTTTGCATGCAACCGCGGTTGACCCAGAACCCATAAACGGGTCTAAAACTAATGCACCAGTCGGCGTGAGAAGGTGTAAGAACTCCTCCACGACTCCCACAGGATAGATCGCCGGATGTTTATTTCCTTTAACTGTGGCTACTGGTGTTTCAATCACGTCTCGCTTGAGTTTATTGCCGTGCATCCGAATGATTGTGAACCCTTTATTTTTTAATTGCAGTGTGCGTCCACCTATCTGCCCACCGAACGGTTCCGAATGAATGCCACGAATTTTCATCCGAAAACTATGCGTCTGTCCTTGGAGCACCTCTTGGATAACTTCTGTAAGTTCGCGACGCGCAGCAACTTTTTCTGCCTCAGACAGCTCAGATTCCGTAATAAGTTCAAAGTATCGCTGTCCAACCTTAGTGCTGGCTTTTTTACTTGATTGTTTCGGAATACGTTCCTCCGCCAAGAAGGCGTTGAGGTCGTAGAAATAGCCGTCTGACTTGACAAAGTGGAAGAATGGTTCTGTGCTACTGACAAGGCGGCGGCGAAACTGACGCGGAGTTGGATTCCGTTTAATCCACGTGATTTCGTTCACGAGTTTTACTAAACCTGTCTTCGTCGCAGCAACCGCAAACTGGTAGGGAACAAGAAGTAAGTTGCTATCCTCATATTTATCACCTATATTGAAAACGATACTACCGTCATTTCTGACGACGCGGACGCATTCGCGGAAGAGACAGAGTAGTGTATCAATATATTCATTAGCATCCTTTTCATTCCCCATACCGCCGCCATAGTCGCGCTGCTGAAAATATGGTGGAGACGTAATTACCAAGTGAATACTGCAATCCGGTAACTTCTGGATGAGTTCAAGATTGTCGCCGCACAGAATTTGGTCGATTGGAACGGATTTATCAGCATTTTGGGCATTTTCAGGTATGTATTGCATGTTTTAATTATTAATCCTCATTGACGTTTCTCAATGAGTCTTCCGACAAAAAAAACCAAAACGCCGAGCGTTAGGAAGCCCATCTCAACGCCCATTGCTTTGGATTCACTGTAACCATACGGATTGACGCAGCCTAAGTAAAGTCCTGCTCCTAAGCATACTATGCCCATCAGTTCCAAAGTTTTTCCGATATAATACACGAATTCACCAGTGCTATATAATGGGGGGTATTTCATTTAACCGTAGGGCGAGGTTTTCACGCCTCCGCTACGGTTGCAAACTAATAGAGACTTTTGATGCGTCCCCACTGGATTAATTTTTGATGCCGAGTTGGTTCGATCCTCGCAGTGAAAACGAGATCGGGAAGGTAACCGTTTTCCTCCATAGTGTAACCTTCTGGAACCCAACCGATTTTATGTTGGAGGTTACCGTTATCGACATCATTATAGGCGATGAGGAACCCGATGCTATTGCCCTTTCTCGCGAGGTTGTCAAGACGGAAACTTAACTCACAGGTCTGTCCATCGTTTCCCCATGCAACTCGCGTCAATGGTGATTTTAGGGTGCCCATCTCTTTTTCAACCGGGATCTTAAAACTGTAGAGGTCTTCCATTCGTCCCGAATGATGCGGGTCTACGTAAACGATAAGATGATCCTCACGAAGCAATTTTGTTTGCCGATTTTCCAGTTGATCATCTACTATTTTAATAGCTACATAAAGGAAACCGTTTCGCCAAACCGCTCCGAAGGTTCCCGTAAAATCAGGAGATGCGTGCCAGCGGTCCCCACTCATTAAATCTTGTTCCAGTTTCCCAGGAATGGCTCTTTTCCAAACCGGATCGTCAAGATAGCCATCTACGATAGGCGCGACCGGTGCGAATTCTGCATTATATTGAAAATTTTGAAGATTGCTGCCTGTGACGTGTCCTAATGCATGGGGCATCGTAGCCAGCAGAAGGATAATTGTCGCAAGCATCTGTTTGTTAAGATTCATAAACTCCTCCTTTCCGGGATAGCCTGTAGGATTGGATTTCATGGCACACCCTGTCGCTTTTTATGTGAGGATTTTAGGCATCACAATCCAATTAATTCAATGAACTTTGTTTTATTTTTACCGCGCCGGAGCATTTCGTAAACATCGCAGCACAGTTCTAAACATTTTGTTGCACCTATTTTTTATTTCTTCACTATATGAATTAGTATATCTTAATCACAATTATTTATCCAATTAAAATTGCTATTAATACATTCGTGATTCGGAAATAGACGATTTTTTTAAATTCAGTTGAAATTTGGAAAAAAATTTGTTATACTTTTAAACTAAACACGTTTTGAAATCAATTTTTTGTAAGTGCTCAGAATTTAACAGAGAGGCAATTGGTTGTGAATAAAAGTACAAGAAGCATGGTGATTTGGTGGATAGTTGTTGCCGGACTCGTCGTCCTCGGCATTTACCAACTATTCAACCGCAGAGATCCAGTTTATCAACTCGCGACCTCTGATTTTCATCAATACATAATGCGCGGTTCATCCCTGTTTGAAGGATACCTTGTTTTAGATGAAGAATGGGTTGAAGGACAGTTCAATAAAAACCTACTCAATGAAATCCGCAACGAAATTCTGAAGAGCGTGGATATTGAAGAACAAGAAGCCCATCTCCCGCCAAATTGGCAAGGCGAATTTAGAGCGAGCCGCGATGTGATCGACGATTATGACATCCAAGCGAAACTTGACGAGTTTGGCATTAACTATAACGTCAAGCCACCCTCTAAATTCCCGCAAGGTTTGCTTATTTTCGGGACAACGGTTGTACCGCTACTTATTTTCTTAGGATTGATGATTTTCCTGTCGCGTCAGATGCAGGGAAGTGGGAATCGAGCCCTATCTTTTGGTAAAAGCCGTGCCAAACTCCACTCCGAAAACCAAACGAAAGTGACATTTGAAGATGTCGCGGGTGTCGATGAGGCGAAAGAAGCACTTGAGGAAGTCATCGAATTTCTGAAGGCACCCAAAAAATTTGAGCGACTCGGAGGCAGAATACCAAAAGGTGTTCTGCTCATGGGACCGCCCGGCACCGGTAAAACAATGCTTGCCCAAGCCGTTGCGGGTGAGGCAGACGTGCCCTTCTATAGCATTAGCGGTTCCGACTTCGTTGAAATGTTCGTGGGCGTAGGCGCGTCCCGTGTCAGAGACCTATTTGAAACTGGGAAGAAGAATGCACCTTGTATCATTTTTATTGATGAGTTAGATGCTGTCGGCAGACATCGTGGGGCTGGTATCGGCGGCGGACACGATGAACGCGAACAAACCTTAAATCAGCTTCTCGTTGAAATGCAGGGGTTTGATGCATCCGAAGGTGTGATACTCATCGCAGCGACAAACCGCCCTGATGTTTTAGATCCCGCCCTCCTGCGTCCGGGTCGATTTGACCGACAGATTGTTGTTGACTTACCGGATGTTCGCGGTAGAGAAGCAATACTCACGGTCCATACAAAAGACCCTTATAAACTCGCTGAGAATGTCAATTTGGGAATCTTAGCGAAGGCAACACCGGGCTTCTCTGGCGCAGACCTCGAAAACATGAAGAACGAAGCCGCTCTGCTCGCTGCAAGGTGCGACAAAGAGAATGTCGACATGATGTGCTTTGACGAAGCCAAAGACCGCGTGCTTATGGGTCCCGAACGACGTAGCCTCGTCATTAGTGCTGAGGAAAGACGAGTTACGGCTTATCACGAAGCTGGGCACGCACTTATGCTACACTTCGTACCGGAAAGTGATCCAAACTACAAGTGTACTATTGTTCCACGCGGTAGAGCTCTCGGTGTAACAGCGAAACTCCCTCTCGAAGAGCGGCATAATATGAGCAAAAAACGTCTACTCGCGCATATTATTTTTGCCTTGGGAGGCAGAGTTGCTGAAGAAATTATATTTGGCGAACAAACTACCGGCGCACAAAACGATTTTGAGCAAGCGACAAGCCTCGCACGCCGAATGGTTACTCAATGGGGTATGAGCCACATGGGACCTCTCACCTACGGTAAACGCAACGAACAGGTCTTCCTCGGTAAAGAATTAAGTGTTCATCAGGATTATAGTGAAAAAACTGCCATTGAAATCGACAGGGCAGTCCATGATATTGTAACAGAGTGCTATAATAAGGCACGAGAAATCTTGGAAACGAATCTTGAAGGCTTAAAGTTACTCGCCGACGCACTCTTAGAACGGGAAACGCTTGTTACCGAAGATATTGACGAGATTCTCGGACCCCGGCCACAACTGCCAGCGAAACCAATCGTATGAACTGTCGTGGCAAATTGCTCACTTTAGGTCTACATACACATGTAATGGGCATCTTGAACGTCACACCCGATTCTTTTTCCGACGGAGGGTGTTACCTTGATGTCAAACGGGCGGTCGCACATGCCGCACTGATGGTGACGGAAGGTGCGACCCTCATTGATATTGGAGGTGAATCATCCCGCCCCGGGGCATCCCCGGTGTCCATTCGTGAGGAATTGGCGCGAATCCTACCCGTCATTCGCGCTATTGTTGACACCGTTGATGTTCTTCTTTCCGTTGACACATATAAAGCTGAAGTGGCTCGGCACGCACTTGAAGCCGGCGCACATCTTATCAATGACATCACAGCGTTGCACGGAGACACCGCAATGGCAGCGGTTGTATCAGAAATGGCAGCGGGACTGATTCTGATGCACATGAAAGGCACACCGCGCACGATGCAACAAGCTCCTCAATATGACGATGTCGTTGGCGATATCTGTGATTCGCTTCAGAAGAGTATTGAGACTGCCGAATCCCAAGGTATTACCGCCGATCGCATCATTATCGACCCAGGGATTGGATTTGGCAAGACGATAGAACACAACCTTGAAATCCTAAAACGCCTTGCGGAATTCCGGGGGTTACACAAACCTCTGCTCGTTGGGACTTCACGGAAATCATTTATCGGTAACATTTTAGACCTCCCTGTAACCGAGCGCGTTGAAGGAACAACTGCGACAGTCTGTTGGGCTATTGCACACGGTGCTGACATTGTGCGGGTCCATGATGTCAAAGCAAACGTTCGTGCTGCCCAAATGACGGATGTACTCTATAGACAATCTGATGTACCAGCAAAAAATTCAGGGAATCGGCATTGATATTATTGAAGTAGAACGGATCCGAGACGCATCTCGTCGATGGGGCTCACGGTTTGAACAAAAGGTTTACACACAGCAAGAGCTCGCTTATTGTGGAGATACGCCGTCTCGGTACTGGCGGCTTGCTGCTCGTTTTGCTGCGAAAGAGGCTACACTCAAGGCTCTCGGCACAGGTTTGACTACAGGTATGCGTTGGCAAGATGTCGAAATTCGGGCGAATACTATCGGGAAACCGGAACTCGTCCTACACGGCGAAGTTCAACGCTATGCACAGGAATGCAATATTAGCTCATTATTCGTTTCTATGTCCCATACAAATGACTATGCCGTCGCTCAAGTTACACTCTGTTCCGTTTGATTCAGTTTACGTTCGCACTCGATTTCTGCATGCTTAAACATAAAGGTGATGCCTTACGGCGTACCTCTTTCGCGTGAGGTAAGAAGTGAAATACGTCCAAAATTGTGTTGCGGCTGTCCTGCCCTGTATGGTAATCCTCTTCTTTGTTATGAGTAGCCCTACCTCAATAGCAAACACGAGAGCATCTGCAGATGGATTCCTCAAACAGTTGCTTGGAGCCGAACATTATGGAATGGGAGGGAGTTTTGTTGGCGCAACCCGCGGTGCGAACGCCTTAGGTAGTAATCCAGCTGGTATCAGTGAGACGGCGGGAAACCGATTCGTTATTCACGCCATCCGTTTCCCACGCAGTATCGCCCTGCTTTCCAAACCGAACCTAAATGCCAATTATGAGGATTATAGTCGGTATGAACAACACTCGTCCGGTGTTGAAACTTTAAATTGGGCATTTCCAGTAGGAAAATTCGGCACGCTTGGATTGGCACTCGCTCTTGAACAGGAAGGGGCATTTCGCCGAGTAGACCATGTTGGAAAGGCACTTAACAATTTCCGCGAAAATAATCTTGCGATCGGTCTCAGTTACGGGTTAAATATATTCGGAGGCACCGTTATCGGTGTTGATACGAAATGGCTGCGCTCTAAGGTAATCGATATTGATGGCAATGAAGACCTTGGTCACGGATATGCCTATAACGTCGGTTTTATTCAACAGATTGGAGAGGCAATTCAGATTGGTGCTGTCGTTCAAAATTTGAGTAATGGACTCTCCTTTTCTGATCCCTCTATTCCGGATACAATGGAACGTTCGATTGTAACCGGCATCGCATACCAGCGCGAAATATCGGACGTGGCTTTGCGATTCGGTTTAGACGCGCATCCCCCTTTCCGCGATGGTATTCGAGTAAATATGGGGGTTGAAGCATGGTATCGCTACCGAATTGGGATTAGAATCGGGTACCTCAGAGACACACAAAAGCGTTACACATCGGTGTTTCTCTTTCAAGACGCTTCGTTTGAAACGGAAGAACGGCTCTGGAAAGCAGAAGGCTTCTGCTTCGGGATCGGTTTCAGATTCGGAAACATCATCCTCAATGCAGCATATACACCGCAATTTACACCTGTTGTGGTAGATGAAGAACGTATCCACATCGTGCAGGGGAAGGCTGTATATGCTTTTTCAATTGGGCAAATCTTTTAGCAATTGGAACTACAATCGTGACGTATGTCTGACCAATATAGAACGGTAGTGGGAATAGCCCACGCGTATCACGTTGTAAAAAAATCTCGATTTTTCGGAGAGGCAACTGCTGTACATACCCAAGAAGCAGTGAAAGATTTTCTGAGTCAAGTGCAAGAACGAAGCCCACGTGCCTCGCACTATTGTTATGCTTACACTATTGGAAGCGATGCCACGCTGCGTGAGTATGCTACAGATGCGGGAGAACCCACTCATTCTGCCGGTCCGCCTATTCTTTCAGCGATTCGCGCTTTTGATTTGTCCAATATTATCTGTGTTGTCGCTCGATATTATGGTGGTATCAATCTCGGTATCGGTGGATTAATTCGTGCTTACGGTCAATGTGCAAGGGAGTGCCTCCAAAATGCTGCAATTGAAAACCGTATCTTCTACCAAAACATGTACCTAAAGGTCAACTATCCGGATATAGGTACTGTCGTTACGCTGTGCAAACGCGTGGGTGGGAAAGTGATAGACATAAAATATGATCCGGACCCGATTATTCAGATTCAGATTCGGCAAAACGCGCTTGAACCCTTCCAAGCACAACTTCAAGGTCTTGGAATCGTGAAGTGATAGGGTTCATCATGTTTAATGGGAGGAGGTTCATGATGAAGAACCTTGAGATAAAGTACACAACAACACACGAATGGATTGAATTTCTCAATTCAAGGGAGTGTAATGTTGGGATCACTGAACGGATTCAGGAGGTCTATAGCAGTGTTATTTTTATAGAGTTACCAGTTCTCGACGAATACGAGCAGGGCGAAATTATTGGACGCGTTGAAACATCAGACGGGAGGAATTTCTATATTTATGCACCTGTAACAGGAGAAGTTTACGAAATCAACGCGGCTCTTGACGATGATGTTGAACTCCTCAACCGCTTTCCAGAAGGAGATGGATGGATTTGTAAATTCCGGCTCGAGAACCCAAATGAAATAGACACCCTCCTCAGCCGGGCAGAATACGAGGAGCATGAAGAGGAAGAACTCAACGAAGATGAGTACTTGCCAGAAACGAATTTTTACGATAACATTGAGGACTATTGAGTCCAGATTCGTCTCATTTGCCATGGGAACACTATTATGCCACTACAGAGGTAATAAAAATGCGCCGTACAATGCTCAACTTTGGCACTGGTAGAATAGCCTCAATCTGGTAACCAAGGTCGGTCAGCGTTTTACTGAGATCCCGAAGATCAATGAACGCCGCTTTCGGCGCACATGTCCGCAAGTTTGACAAAATCTCTATTTCCTGCGAACTATCTCTGACAAGATTAATGCCGTAGGGCAGATCTGTTGCAATAGCGTCATATTGTCCATCAATTTGTCTCGCATCACCCAGTGCTACGTCTGCTGAGAGTCCGAAATGTTGAAGATTTTTCGTCGTGGCACCTATCATGCGTGGATTGACATCGTAACCAACTGCGTGGATACCGCTATGTGCGGCAGATATCACAATGGTACCGGTTCCACAGCACGGGTCAAGCAGACGATCTCCTGGGAATGCCACTAAATTGACGAGCACACGCGCAAGTCGAGCCGGTAGCGAACTTGATGTCACATAAGGGCGTTGGTTATGTGCAAGCCATGCACCATCAGACTCGGAAAGGAGTTGTCCGAACCACATTTTATCAGCCGTCACAACCGTTAGAAAAGTAGTCCGCGGTTGACGTAGATTCGCACTACCACTGATGGCATTGCCAACGTCCCGCGCGAGTGTCATAGAGTTTGTTTTCAGGTTGCGGGGCTTTTTTACGACAGAAACTCGAAATTCGTCCGCATGTAAACCAATGGACCTGATGTTCGCGCAGAGTTCAGTGAGACTGGTTGATTCAAAAAGGATTTCGCTGCAACTTTTCAGATACGCACCTCGACGTACATCAACGCACCTATCTGAAATTGCTATACCATCCGTGTTTGGCGCAGATCCTGTCAGAGCAACGCATTCCGCACTCACTAACTCTGTGAGTCCATGTGGAGTTGCTGTGAGATAAAAGTATTTGGGCATTGCTTGCAAACGCATACGTTTCTAACAGAATTCCGCGTCCTCGCGTGCTGGTGTCGTTCGTAAGCTTGTATCTTGATTCATAAATTAAAGATGCATCCGATCAATTTCATTATAACACTATCTAAAGAAAAACTACAATCCGATATCAAAAAGGAATATTATGCCACAGACTGAAAAAATTCGGATTGGGCACAGCCCAGATTCCGATGATGCTTTCATGTTCTATGCTCTTGCCAAAGGATTGATTCCAACTGATCCTTATGAGATTGTTCATGTCATTGAAGATATTGAAACCCTCAATCGACGTGCGCTTGCAGCCGAACTTGAAGTTACGGCAATCTCTGTTCACGCCTACGCTTACGTCGCGAAGGATTATGTGTTCACGCCTTGCGGCGCGAGCATCGGCGATCAGTACGGTCCCCTTGTTGTTTCCAAGGCACCGATAGACACACTCGCGGGTAAACGCATCGCTATTCCCGGCAAAATGACGACCGCCTATCTCACCCTTAGCCTCTTCCAACCAGATTTTGAGGCAGAGAGCCGTCCCTTTGATAAAATATTAGATGCCGTCCAACAGGATGAAGTAGACGCAGGACTCATTATTCATGAGGGGCAGTTAACCTACGCACGCGAAGGTCTTCACAAAGTCATTGATTTAGGTGAGTGGTGGTATGAGGAAACAGGACTACCGCTGCCTCTCGGTGCTAATGTAATTCGTCGCAACCTCGGCACCGAAAAAATTCGCAAGATAACAGCATTACTCAAACAGAGCATTCAGTATTCACTCGAACATCGAGAACGCGGGTTAGCGTACGCAATGACTTACGCACGCGACATGGAGACCTCGCTCGCGGATAAATTTGTAGGGATGTACGTCAATGACTATACGCTTGATTATGGTGAAAAGGGTAGAGCAGGGGTGCGAGAATTGCTCCACCGTGGTAGTTCCGCTGGTATAATTCCGCATCGTGTAGATGCTGACTTTGTCTCGCTTGAATAGCCTCTTTGCGTTGTTTCTGTCAAGGTGAGGTTCCCATACCTCACCACTTTTGTATACTCACGAATATCATGGATGCAAAACGCCGCAGATATTTCCACTTAGAAAATGCTGAGGGTAAGAGACTCGCCTCTGGGATTCTCTATGATGAAGGAAACGTACAAGTTCTGTGGCGAGACGATTGTGGGCATACAGCAGAACAGTACGCATCCATTAATCTGGTATTAGATTTGGTCCCGGGGATTGCCGTGTTGCGCCTTGAAGGTGATGAGGAGGAAAACGACAAAAATTAGAAAAGCGAAGTAGAAATACCAAGAAACCGAGGTCTTTTCATTCAACGGAGCCGCCGATCTGCCAATTTGATAATTTCCCCGTTCTCTTGCGCAACGTACATATAGCCAAGTCCATCTAACACAATCCCTTCCTGTTCGTCCCCGGGCAGGAGGTATCGCCTTAGAATAGTGCCTTCCCGTTTGAGTTCAACCAAAAGATTGGTTGTATCGCTGATCAATACCAGAAAATCGCCTTGTGCATCGTAAGCCAACCCTGAAATATCGATGAAGTCCATTTTGTAAGCGTGGATAATCGCGCCGTCTGCCGATTTTGCTGCTGTAGAACGGAGTGGCACAACGACTTCGCATACGACCGAGGGTTCATCTTTCGCTTTGAGACTGAAAGATTGGTTGCCGACCCAAAAAGTACCGCCCTCGGGGTGTGAAGCATCTGGAACGAAAGCGATCGCTTCAATGCCCATACCTCCTTTTCTCAGGAGTTGTTCACCTTTAAAATTTCTGCCGATTCTGAATTCTCTCTGAATAGTGAGATTTTCTGGGTCAAGCTCCAAGATCACTTCATCGTCTTCTACAGCAGCGTATAGTAATCCGGTGCTCGGATCCACAGTAATCCCTTCAATGTCGCGCTCGTTTAATCCTTTCGACTGAATGAGCCTACCCTCCAGGCTTACCTCATGGACACTCCCTGAATCATCAGCAAGAAATAGGCTCCGCCGAGTCGGGTGGTAGGTGATACCCGAAGGTTCCGCTATTTGTGTTTGCGTTATATTCCCAATCCAATTATAGGGAAGTGCGACCGGACGTGATGCTATCGTTTCCTTCGTCGCTGATTGTTCCATTCGGGTTAGGAAATAGACTAACGCGATACTGATAATTGTGATCAAAAAAATCAGAAGTCCTCTTTTGTAAGACATTATATTTCCTCCATCTTACATTCTCAAAGAGTTCTTTCCAAGGCTCTTATCTATATTTTATCATATTCTTTTCAGAGATTCAAGAAAAATGAGTGGACTTGTTAAATGTTAATTTTTCTATAGATGGCATTCGGCAAGAATATTACCACATCTTGACATCCAGAAGAATTTACGTTATAATTTGGAAAAGGCATCGTGTAGGTATTCAGGCAACCAATTGAGCCAGACAGAGAAGTTCTCAATTGGGCATTGAGATTACCAGCAGAAAGTTCTTGATGTTTTCCCTTGACAAACTGCTTCTGCTAATGATATTTTAATTAAACTTACAATTTCGTTTGTAAGTTATGCCTGAAAACAAGGAGGGCGCTATGACCAACATGCCGAGGCTCGTCGTTGAAGTCTTTGAACATGTAAATTTTCATGGACGCAAGGTCACGCTGGTTGATTCTATCCCGAACACTGGAGAGATTGGGGCGCAAGACATTATCTCTTCGATTAAAATCTACAAGGGACCAGGGTTCAACGCGTCGCCCAACTACAAAGCCATCTTTCATGAGCATGAGAACTACAAGGGACGTCGGCTGGTGCTTGCTCCAGGGTTCTATTCAAACATTCATAACATTCCCTATAACTTCGGGGACGCGATTACAGCTATCAGTTTCAGTCCATCAGCACACCCAACACCACCGGAGTATGGAGCGGTTCCGGTCATCATCGAAGTGTTTCGGGACGTAGATTATACCGGTCAACGGAGTGTTATCATGCGCGATGTCAGTTCGATGTTCGACATTGGTATGAATGATACCGTTTCGTCAATTCGCATCCAGCGCGGTCCCAGTTTTCCATTCAGCGGATGCCATGTCATTTTCTACGAGCACATTAACTTTGAAGGACGACGGTTGACCCTAAACCTGAGTTCACAAGAATTTCAGTTAGCACTTCGGAATCTCAGAGCACTTCCACATTCGCAATCATTTTCAGATATTATTTCTTCCATAAAAATTGTGCCGTTAGGTGTATTCCGAGTGTTGATTGTTGTTGGTGATAATTCGACCGGGGAGCCAGCAGTATTGGAGTCTCTCACCTCAGTTGAAGGGTTAGAATTCCAGTTTACGACCGTACACATTAATGATAATCCCGACAATCGTGGGGATCCCAACAATGCCGTCAAACTCTCAAGCATTACGCTTTCAGAGTATGACATCATCTGGTTTACATGGTTTGCTACCGGACATGACGGTGAATATTTCGTTGAAGACGCGGATCAGGCAATTCAGGATTTTGTTCATAAGGGAGGAATTGTTTGGGCTTCCGCAATGGATAACAATATCACACCACCCGACGGTGTCCATACAACTGAACCCGCCTGGCGTGGCGATTGGTTGCCGGTCAACCGGCATCCGATTCGTGTGATTAATTCCAACGATGGAAACGTACGGATCACCGATGACGGTCAAAAAACAGGTATGTTTACCTGGCCCCATAAGGTGAATGTAGACACTCTCATAACCGACGATCATTGGGTGACAAACGACGCAAGTTACCGAAGGTTGGCTGTTAGAGAGGATAACGGGGACCCGATCAGTGTGCAGTTGCAATGGGGGGACGGTTATTATGTTGCTTTTGCAGTTGATACACGAGATGCCTATCGCACGACTATAGCGAAACCTCTCATTGAGAATGCGCTCTGTTACTTGGCGAATCTCGCGTGGCAGACTTCTCCTCGTCAACCGCTCAAGGGGCGATACCGAACGCACCTCAGCAGCGGGACCATTTTCCGGTAATTAATTATTACAGGCGTGTTTAAAACACCACCTGTGCCTTCGTGCTATCATTCTATAGGAGAATTGAATGCGCTTCATTGCTGTTATCGTTTTCTTAATAGCTGTAGCAGTCGCTGTTGGCTGGTTCGCCTATCAAAACCTTGACCGTTTTGGGCAGAACCAAGTCATACGGTGGTTAACAGTCATTCTCTTCGTATTATTTGCGAGTCTGGCGACCTTTGCCGCTACAGTCATTCGCTACCGTATACCGAAAGCCGATATCGCACTCGTGCGAACAGGTGGTGCAAGAGAGAAAATCCGTATCACCGGTGGTCTCTGGGTTAACACCATCATCCATGAGATCAAAGAAATCTCTCTCAACACCATGCGAATTGAGGTTATACGAGAAGGTCCGGAGGCTTTGATTACGTACGACTTTAACCGGGGTGATGTCGAGGTTGTTTTCTACCTTAAAGTCGAGCCTGAAGAAACCGCTATCCTACGCGCGGCACAAGCACTCGGCGATAAATCTATGACCCCAGAAACTGTCCGCGAATTAATTGAACCCAAACTCGAGGGTGCATTGCGAAGTGTAGCAGCCGAAAGTGAGATTCAGAATCTCCTCCAGAAACGCCAAGAGTTTGCTGACAAGGTGCAAGCGGCATGCGGTGAGGATCTCGAAATCCAAAACGGATTAACCCTTGAAACCGTATCGATTATTCGGGTAGATCAGACCCCCGTTGAAACGCTCGATGCCGAAAACCGCTTCGACGCAGTCGGTATCCGTGAAATCATCGAAATTACAGCTGAGCAGGAACGAGAAAAAGAACGGATTGTACAGGAAAAAGAGGTCGCTATTGTTCAAATTGAGGTCGATGCCCGTATACAGAAACTTGAAGCCGAACAACAACAAGCATGGGCAGAATCCGACCAGCAGAAGAACATTGCTATCTATGCCGCTGAACGGGAAGCGGAGACCCTCAAATTCCAATTTGAGATGGAACAGGGTGTGCAAGAACGTGAATATGAGATGAAGCAGGAGGTTGAACGCGCACGTATCAGACAAGAACAGGTCATCCAAGAACGCGAAATTGAGATGAACCGTGACATCGAAGTCGCTCGCGTCCAGCAAGAACAGATCGTCGCCGAACGTGAAATCGAGAAGAACCTCATTGTTGAAACACAACAGATTGAGCAATCCAAAGTTGTGCAGCTCGCCGAAATTGAGCAACACCTCGTCGTCCAAATTCAGAGAATTGCACAGGAGCAGGCAATTGCTGTTCGCGAAATAGAGAAAGTATTGACGGTAGAGAAAGCCCGCATTGCCCAGGAAGAAGGGGTTATGCTACGGGATATTGAGCGTGAACTCTCGGTGCAGACGGCACGTTTCAGTCAAGAGCAACAGGTCCAGCAGCGTGAAATCGAGAAAAACCTCGTCGTCGAAACCGCACAGATTGACCAGATGCGCCAAGTCGAACTCGCTGAAGTTGCCAAAACCTTGGCAGTAGAGATAGCACGAATTGCACAGGAACAACAGGTAGAGACACGAGAGATTGAAAAACAACTCGTTGTGGAAAGGGCTCGTATTGCCCAAGAAGAAGGCGTGTCTTTACGAGACATCCAGCGCGATTTAGCAGTCCAGACGGAGCGCTTCAGTCAAGAGCAACAGGTCCAACAGCGCGAAATCGAGAAGCACCTCGTTGTTGAAACCGCACAGATCGACCAGGTGCGACAGGTTTCACTCGCCGAGATTGCTAAAACCTTGACGGTGGAGCAAACCCGCATCAATCAGGAATTACAGGTCGTTTTAACCGACGAGGATCGGAAGATCGATGTTGCGAATAAACAGCAGGTAACGGCACTTGCAGAGAAAGAGCAGTTAGTTGCGGAAGCTGAACGTATGGGCGCAGAAGTGAATGTGATGGCAACAGAACAGGTGAAAGAAGCCGAATGGCAGCGTGAGGTGGCAATTATTGGTGCTGAAGCACAGGCACAACCGATCGAACGTCTTGCTGATGCTGTACTTGCCGAGGCGCGTGCGAAAGCACAAGGCGAGATGGCAGAATATGAAGCTCGAAATGTTGCTGAACAACGTGTCCTCGTCCAAGAGGCTATCATGGAACTAATTGACGAATCCTCAGATATTATCGAACAACTCATGCGGCCTGTTGAGAAAATCGACAGCATCAAGATCCTGGATATGGGGAATAATGATGGACAAGGTGGTATTAACCGAAGCAATATGGGTAGACTCGCGAATGCCTTGCTTGATACGGGTGCCATTTCTCCTATGCTTAAGGAGCTGTTTAACTTTGCAGATGTAGACGCACAACAGATTACCGATAAAATTGCTGAGTATTTGGCAGATTTAGTCAACCGTCCGAGTTAATCTCCCTCGTTGCAGGTAGATCCCTTACAACTTGATCAAGGAGTATTTTCGCATTGAAGTTACGATGGCTCCACAGTTGATGGGTCTCAGACGCTTCTGCAACACCATTCGTTAACCAACAACCTCTAATTTCTCACAGGATTCTTGGTAAGATTTCCAACTACATTCCCCTTTTTGGAAGAAACATGCGACATCAGCGATACCAAACTTCAAAAAGAAAGCCGAAACGCCAACGATGTCGAACGTGTCGCTCAGATAATGGCAAGCGGATCTGCCCGGCACTCAACGGCATGTTAATTTGCCCGGAATGCTGTAGAGCCAAACGTGCCAAGATCCCAGGATGTGATGAAAAATGCCGATATTACTCGCCACTTATTGTCTCAAGCAGAGCCCTTAAAGCACCTAATTTCCCATTGCATCGGTGCTTAATCAGTCGTTCTAAGGATACCGGTATGTTAATCGTGGTGGGTACCCGGAAACGCCCAGATGGCAACCTGAAGGCAATGTTCCTACTCCTGGACCTCTGGAAGAAAGGTATCCGCGATTGCTTTTTTGACGCAAACCTTTCTGAGAAACAGTTTGAGAAGGTCTCACAAAGGATTGCGAAAAACTATGATCTCATGGAACCCATAGAACCGGGCGATGATGAACTCCAAGAGCTCGTTCGCTTGCCGAAGGACATACTCGTTATCGAAGCAGACACCGCAATCCATCTTGATAAGGGTGTGAGAATGGTTGAGCATGAAGAAGCCTCTGGCGGAAGAGCTATCGACAGTTTGAAGGGGGCGCGGGCAATACACGAAATTTATATCCCTAAAACAGGGAAGTGGTACCTCTGGGCTCGCGCATTCTTTGAATGGAGTAAAGACTCATATTGGATCGGTATGGATGATGCACTCGCAAAACCGTGGGATAGGGATGGGGGTCCAGGAGCTATTCGAATTTGTCCCGATCCGGATGATACTTCCAAATGGCACCGCTGGTTATGGAATACCGGGCCGGACAGCGTTGTAAACACCAAACAAGGAATCAACCCAGCTTTTTTCCAAATTAAACGGGCAGGCTACTACCGTCTCTGGTCTAAAGGAAGAGAAGCCGGTTCACGCTTAGACCAGATTTTGCTTACCCGTGCTCGCGATTTCAACGCGCAAACTGAAACGGGAGGGAAATCGCTCCCAATTAAGCATGCACCGCACCCCTACGAACCCGCCTCCATTCACGAATGCCAAAAGCTAATCCGCCATGCTGTCCAGATCGCAACTGCTGTCAACACCGAACTACCTTGGGAATTCAAATACTGGCTTCAGGATGTATGGGGAAATATCACCGAATTCCCAGAAATAGAAGGCTCACTCTATAAATGCCCGAAATGTGCAGCAGATCTGCCACAACAGGCAGTTGACCTCATGATACAACATGCCCAATCCGATGATATCCAGTTCTATATCTTGTGCAGGAAGTGCGGAGGGGAGTTTGATTAAGCCTGTTTTAGTTTTACATCGCCTCTCTTCGTCCATGCGAATGACCTTGCAGAGTTTGACTATTGGTATCGTCACCCTTGTCCTCTTTTCTCCTCTAAGCATCGCTGCACCGCCAAATCCATATCTCTATTTTAATAAAGATTCAGCAAGTGGTGAATTCGTGCCTAAAACACCTCAAAGTAGAGTAGAGTTTCTTGAGGCTCTTGAAGGATGCTGCTTCGCCAGAGAACAAGGGATCTTGCAGTCAGATGGCATAGAATATGTCCTCGCCTTGAAAATAGATTTTGCTGATATGCCCGGACGTAGAGAAGGGGCAGCGTTCGATAAATATCTTTTCGCCACGGAAGGCGTTTCCCTCAAAACGTATTATCGTGAAAATTCTTATGGACAGATGGATATCCAGCCCGGTCCGATGGGCGGAGTTATCCCAAAAGGCAATACATGGATTCGTGCCAAAAAACCGATGACCTATTACGGCGAAGGCGGAAGAATCCTGGAACGCTATCAGGAATTGGTTCGCGAAGCATGCGAGGCTGCGGACGCAATCGTTGACTTTTCGCAATACGACAGAGACAACGACGGAATCGTCGATCACATCTTCCTTATCCATTCAGGTAATGATCAGGCTTCAAGTGCAGTCATTGAGGACATTGCGTCTCTCCTAACACCCGCCGTTAATGCCGTTCATGATGGAGTACGTGTCAATACCACAGCCGTTGTAGCTGAGGAACCTGATTTTGAGCATCCGCACTTGGGAATCTATTTCCACGAGTTTTTCCACGATTTCGGTGCTCCCGATGTATACGGATTCGACTTCACAGATGCACGCGATCACAAATGGGGATTGATGAGCCAATTTGGTCCCTACCAAGGTCCGGCGGAATTAGGGGTCGGGAACGGTTTACAGCCGAGCCATATTATGGGATACCTCAAATGGGATTTTGATGCGCGACCTCAAAATGGGCGCCTTGGCTGGATTCAACCCGTTCAAATAACACAAAACCAAAAGATTGATGTACCCAGTTTTGAACTCGGACCCAAAACCAATAAGCTTTTCAAAATTGACATTCATTCGTCAGCTACCTCCGTTCATGGAGAGGCAACAGAATTTTTCCTCATAGAAAATCGGAACAAAACGTCAGGTGCGACTTTTGATACCTACCTTCCTGAATCTGGTATACTGATCTGGCATATCGACGAGACACATCCGTATCCGCTTGGGACGTTTGATGCCTCTCAACAGATTTGGCTTGAAGACCCAGCGGATCCTGAACATCTCGGTATCTATCAACAGGACGATGTTGAATTTATAGATGTGCAAACGCTAACCGATGGTGCCGCTTACTCCGCGGATGATGAACAGACCGCTTTTACACCCGGGACCGTGCCAAATAGTAACGCTAACGACGGCACTGTAACCGGTATTTCTATTACGAATATCGGAGCGGAAGGTCGGACGATTCTTATTCTTGTGTCGTTCGGTGATACTTACGAACCAAACGATACACTTGCGACTGCGTTCCCTATCACATACGGACAAACTTACGAATCCTTCCTTTTTAACTTATCTGATACACGCGATGTTTACAAATTGGAAGCAACTCGTGGCATCACGATTTTGGTGACGTTGGCTGACATCCCGCCAGGCAAAAACTACCGCTTATCCCTGCACACAGCGACCGGTGAGATGATCGCTACTGGGGAAAATGCGACTGAAATCGGTGGACTGAAACTCATCTATCAACCCGATAGGACAGATATATTCTATATTATCGTGGAATCAGAAGGTGGATTCAGCAGTGTTGATTCTTACCGTTTGCGTGTAGATCAACTTCAGGCAGAAGATTTCGCGCTTGATGAGATAAAGGTATATCCAAATCCTTTCCTTACCGGTGATACAGTAGTGACATTCGCCTATCGGTTGTCTGCTTCGCAGATCGCCGATAACATTCGCCTTGAGGTTTTTATCCCCACGGGGGATCTTGTCTATAGTGAAACGCGAGAAAATGTAGGGGCGCAAGGTAAATTTGAATGGCACGCTGTAACACGCAACGGTATATCCCTTGCACCCGGCATTTATATTTACCGTATTTCTGCAATGCAGGCGGACGTGCTTGTTCAAGAAATTGGGAAATTGAGCATTGTAAAATGATTACAATAAATTCTTCTCATATATTTCTTGACTAAAAATTGCAGTTATGTTATTCTAAAAACATAAAATCAGTTTTAGACGCATCACTTTTATCTCGCTCTGGCTTTCTCAAAACCATCCGTAGACGCTTGCGTATGGATCTTTTGAGTATCTCCAGAGTGGAAACCGAGAAACGAATTTGCCATTCGGAGAATGGTAACCAAGGAGGCAATATTATCAATGAAATGGTTGAATAAATTCACAGCACTCAATCTTGGGCTGCTATTTGCACTCGCCTTTAGCGTTGCGGGTTGTGGTACGGCACTCAGTAACTTATCACCAATTCAACCCGTGCATAACATAGCGGCAGTATTGGCACTACAGAGTGAAAACCCAACTGAAGAGGTAATTATTCCTGCAGTCCCTTCTGAGGCACTCGCGAAGCCGGTGCTGGACAAATACGGTATGAGTACTGTCGGATTCCGAATTGGAAAAGCGCGTGATGCCAACATAGAAGCGTTAACCTATATATTCGCGTTCAACGAATATTCACACGCCGAGGACCAGTGGGGTGATTTCCTCAATGCGTGGACAGACACTCAAATTCAGATTGAAAGGGGCAGCGGTGAAGATAGGAAAGTCGTTGATGTCATCATGATGTCTGACCATCCAAAACTGTTTCAAGTGCAGGCAAGACAGCCAATTCTAACGAAGACTGAGGATGGGATTACTATTTCTATCGCGTATTGGCGGCGGACAGACCTTGACCGGAAGTACAATCGCGGAAATGCTTTTTCGCCTTTTTATGAGACCGAAGCACTCCACCAAGGCGACAAAACAGATGTGTTTTATGTGAAGATTACTAACAATCGGAGTGAAAACATTATCTTTCATGTCAAAAAATGCCAAATCGTCGACCAAGACGAGAACATCTATAACGGTATGAGTTACGATGATTTGGAGGAGCGTTTCTTATACATGGCGCGCGCAACAGGACTTTATGTGAAAAATGGGCTTGAAACTGCACGGCGGATTCTCATCGAAAAACGGATGCGTATCGTTGAAAAACAGGTGGGTACACGCCGGACAGGTATTCGCCCCGGTGAGAGTGCCGAAGGCTTCCTTCCATTCACACAAATAAAGTTGAATGCGCTCGAATTAAAGGTTGTGCTACCCATCGAAAAGGCACCACCACCAGGGGCAGCGCAACGCTATCGAACGATAGAATTTGATTTCCCCTTCACGCATGATCGAGGGATTCGCATTGCGCAACCTTCACCGAAACGCTATTAATTAGAGTGGCGTTCGTGCCAAGAAAATAGTACTCTGTGCTATTCGCACACATCAAGATGCTCGTGGGTCATATACCGCGGGCATCTTTTTTATTCTTCCACAACCTCGCAGTCTGGCAGTGATTCTAAAAATTGTTTCCCGTAATTCGCTGTTCTAATCCGCGGGTCAAGAATCACGACAATTCCGTTATCGGTCTGCGTACGGATGAGCCGTCCAAATCCCTGCTTTAAGCGCAATATTGCTTCTGGTAAACTGAATTCAAAAAACTCGTTTCCACCCTCTTCCTTAATCTGTTTCACGCGCGCTTCCATCACCGGGTGCGTCGGAACTTCAAAGGGTAGCCTTGTAATGATAACATTACTGAGCGATGCACCGCGAACGTCAACGCCTTCCCAGAAACTGGAGGTCCCAAATAGGACTGAGTCTGTATCTTCACGAAATGCCTGAAGCATCGCTGTTCGTGAAAGTTCGCCCCCCTGTTTGAAAGTATCAATCCCTATTTCTTCCAAATCAGGTGCGACAGCATCGTAAACTTCGTCCATCATTTTGTAGCTTGTGAAAAGGACAAACGCTTTACCATGGGTCAGTTTGAGGTAGTGTTTAATCTTTTCAATCGCCGCTGGCACAAACCCATTACTGTTTGGATGCGGCATATTACGCGGGATATGGATCTGTACTTGCCGTTTAAAGTCAAACGGCGAATTTACAAGAAGCTCACGACACTCACTAATACCTACCCGTTTTTTAAAGTAAGCGAAGTTGCGATTTGTAGAGAGCGTAGCACTCGTCATCACAACGCTATTTTTTGCTGTGAACAGATGATCTTGCAACATCTGATTCACATTCGCTGGTGTGGCGTTGAGAAGGATGCGTGGTGTTCGTCCCCGCGTCGATATTTCAGCCCAATAAACATAATTCGGATCGCTCTGCCGAATGATCATATCCAATTCGTCCCGGAGGCGTCGACAATAGTGTTGCTGCGCCGTAATTTCCTGTTCATCATCATCCGTCATAGCATGGTCTCGGAGGCGTTTCAGGGTTTTTTCAATATCGGCAAGCGGGGCATCCAGTACATTTCTGACGAAATTGCTCGTATGGATGCGTGGTGTCAACGTGTTACCGCTCTCCTCGCTACGGATATCTTCTTGCATAGCCTCGATAATCGTTCTGAAGAGGATATTTGCCTGCTCGCGTGCTGTCTCGACCTGAGTTTCCAATTGTGATGAATCGAACCGTTTCGCTAAGCCTTCTCTGTTTCGTTCATTGTACAGAGAATCCAGGAGCCATTTGACGCGAGTATTGCTGAAGTCGATGCTGGCGTGGTTCGTGGCTGTCGCTTCTAAGTGGTGTGCCTCATCAATGATGAGATAATCGTAATCCGGTAACACACTCATAGCCGCCTCACTATCCTTACGGATTGCGAGATCGCTAAAGAGTAAATGATGATTCACGATAAGCAAATCCGCGTTGTACATTTCTCTTCGGGCTTTGAAATAGAAACAAATATCGTAGGTGTCGCAATTACGCCCGAGACAGTTATCTCTGTCGGAAACGACCTTATCCCAAACCTGCGGTTGAGGTTGCCAAGGCAGGTCAGCCCTACTGCCATCTACTGTCCGATTCACCCACTCTTCAATCTCTGCGACTTCCTCCACTTCTTCACGCGTATCAAATAATCCCCGTTCATAACTCATCAAATTTTTGAGTCTTCTTCGCGAGAGGTAATTACGCCGTCCCTTTGCCAAAACTACATTGAAATCGCGCGGGAGCACACGCTGAAGAAAAGGAATATCTTTCGTGACGAGTTGTTCCTGTAGACTAATAGTATTCGTCGAAATGACGACCTTCTGCTCCGCCTTCAGCGCGAGGGAAATCGCAGGAATCAGATAAGCAAAACTTTTACCAACACCCGCCCCAGCTTCGACAATCAGATTCTCAGATGCTGTAAAGGCGCGGGCGACCTGATGTGCCATCTGTAATTGTTCTTGGCGAAACTCGTATTCCTCAAGCTGTTGAGAAATGAGACCACCAGGACTAAAAATTTCTCTGAGGGTGATATTTTGTGATGTTTGTGCCATAATCCGATCTGTTGTTTCCAAGTCTACCCCTAATTTTCGAGGTTAACAGTTATTCTCTCTGTACCATGACTGCTTTTAATGTTAAGGATTAATTCCTCGGCATCTTGATTCGTCTGAAGAAATGCCTCGAAAGTCCGCACGTCCGTGATTTTCTGGTCATTAATCGCGATAATAAGTGCCCCGTTTGGAATTCTTGCCTTGTATCCAGGTGCCTGTTCCTTAACGCTTTCAACAATAACACCACGATCTTCATCGGTCAGGTACGTATACCTCTCAAAATCTCCTGCCTCCAATTTCCGAATTGCCAATCCAAGTTTTTTCCATGAGATAGATTCGATTTCAACAGATTGTCCGGTGTATTGGGGTGGCATTTCTCCAATAGTTACATTGAATGTTCTCTCATGTCCCTGCCTCAGAACCCTGATAACAGATCGCTCACCTACTTGTGAATCAGCAACGAGCATTTGGAGTTCAACAGGTTTTTGCACCCTCTTGCCATTGTATTCATAAATAATATCGTTGCGCCGTAAACCGCCGAGATATGCCGGTGTATCCGTGCCGCCAGGTCTGACCCGAATGCCCCCTTTTACCTCCCGCATAAAGACCCCAAGGTAACCACGAATGACACGTCCATTCGCAATGAGTTGATCGCCAACGGTCTTAACGAGATTAATCGGAATAGCAAATCCCGCACCTGCCATCGCTGGAGCCGGCGTATTTTCATTGTTATCAACGCGCCGAATTAATGCGTTGATACCGATTACCTCACCGCGGATATTCAGCAACGGTCCTCCGCTACTACCGGTATTAATCCAAGCATCTGTTTGAATGAAGTCTTGGTATCGAATAAAACTAAAACCTCGGAGAATCGAACGACTCTTACCACTCACAACACCTGTTGTCACGGTATAATCGAGTCCAAACGGATTGCCGATAGCAATTGCAAATTGCCCTACCCGAACCGTTGAGGAATCAGCCAACGGGATGACAGGAAACGCTTCATCCCGCTCAATCTTTAGAACCGCGACATCCGTGTTTTGATCTGTACCGACGAGCTCTGCCTCAAGCCTACTACCGTCCAACAACGTTACTGTGATATATCTCGCAGCATGAACAACATGATGGTTTGTAAGAATGTACCCCTCTTTACGAAAAATAAAGCCCGAACCAACGCGATCTTGAGATTTAGACTCTTCCATACCTCTGACGAAAACACCAACAATTGCGGGTTTACTTCGAGCCACAACATTCACAAACGCATTTTCAAAAGCAGTCAACAGTTCCAGATCGCGCTGTTGGTTAATCGGTTGGGCACAAGAAGAAACCAAGACTACAGTAGATAACAAGAGAATACAGAAATCTATACTTTTTCTCATCAAAGTGTCTCCCTTAGTCAAATGCTCTCAATATTACACCTTATTTCAGGAGGCATCCGTGCACAGTGTAATTGCACCCAATTAATCTACCGCTTCATCTGGGTTGTCCGCGGACAGATCGTCACCTCGGTGTAAGCGGAGTGCGAGGTTCGCAGTCTGCCGGCGAGCGCGTGCAGTTGGTGCATGCGCCGCGAGATAGCGTGATGCCGCCACGAGCGTCATCTGAGCGCGTGCTTCGTCCAATTCCTCTGCCTGTTGAAAGGCTGCCTCCAGCATCTGGAAAGAGTGGAACTCCGCATCTTCGCGTAGGAGAATATGACCGAGTCTCTCCAACAATGCTTCACGAGGATGCCCAAGCGACAGATACCTATAGATGTACATCCCTGCCTTATCCACTTGTGCCTGTGTGTCAAGGATCGCGACAAACTCTTCCAAGAGCGTATCAGCGTCTGTAGGAAGTGTATCAGTTTCCCGCCGGTGTTGCGGTAGACGCGCCGCGGGCATATTGAACCACCGATCAAAGTAGATAGCCATCGCACCATGAAAAATCCCACGGATAGTCTCCACTGACGGCGCGCGTTTAGCGCACTGATGAAGGGCATTGCAGTAGGTGTAGGTGTGCAGTACTGCAATCCAATCCCCAAATTCGTTTTTCGTGTGGAATTGCGCGATACGGAGTGCCGCAGCATAAGTCAGAGTCTGGGTTAACCCAGTCAGTGTTGCTCCGTCTTGGATAGCACACTTGATTGCAGTGATCGTTTCAAGTGGCGCATCAGCAAGTAGGACCTCAACTAACGCATCACTACCCTTCCAAGTTTTGTCTTTGCCTGCTGCCACGAGTGCTTCAAGTTCATCAAAAGTTTCTCTAAGTACCGGAACAAAGTCAATTGGACTGCGCCACCGATTCTCTTCCTCGGCGCGGGACGAACTTGACAGCATCCCAACGAGTGTAGGTATCATCTGGTCAGCCTTCTCCCAACCGATTCGTTCAAGGAGTTCAAAGGCTTTATTGATAAAATCGAGCGTATGTCCACCGTCTCGATAAAAATGGTCTGTTGCCGCTGCTACCATCATATCACAGACTTGTGCCTCGGTCGCGCCGTTGGCAATTGCAGTCATAATCGTCCGTTCCGCACCATCAGCATTGCGAACTTCAATGAAATATCGGAACCATGTTTTCAGCTGCGCTAACGAGTGGGTATCGGTTTCGAGTTCTGCCAATGCAATCCGCGGTGCTGACGATGAAGTCTCATCGGAAACATGGAGTAACCCTTGATAGAGTGCAAGAACCTTGTCGGCATCCGATAATTTTTCAGCAACGTTTGCCATGCAGGTGAGAATTGTCATAGCGGGTCCCCATCCTGCGCGTCTACCGCGCGCCCCGTAAAGTGCACCAACTTCAACGATAGTATCAGGCGCAGTGTCCAGTGCTCGAAGTGCGATAACCGACTTCGCGAGGATAAGATTAATGCTCTGCTCAAGACCTTCACGGAGTCGTCCCTTCCACCGTTCAATAGCATTTGCACCATTGGCACTGACATCGACGTAGACCTTACCCTCCCGGATTTCGATAGGGTAGGGTTGAACATCATCCGCGAACGGGTGAAAGGTGCAACCACTTGCCAGATCGAACATCGCGTGATGCCAATGGCAAATCAGGATGCCATCGTGGACGCTCCCACGGTTAAGCGGATAGCCCATGTGCGGGCAACGATTGTCCACTGCGAAAATTTTTCCGTCGCTTTTTGCCAAAGCAATGGGTTGTCCCGCGACATTGACAGCGATAACACCTTCGTCAGGAATTTCTGATACCTCAGCACATTCAATGAATCCTGCCCCACTGTAATGGGCGTTTAGTTCGTGCCTTGTCTGTTCAGCCATCGTCCGATCCCCCTTTATCTCCATTTTTGTGTAGTCTATTTTAACACAGTTTCTCGGTATTTGTCAAAGCGTTCTTCACTACCGAAAAATCGCCAATTTCTCCAGATAAGTGTACGTCTCTCCTTTTGAAACAACCGAGATATGGCAGACATAAACACCTGGGGATACTGCTAACCCGTAAGAGGTTTGCTGATTCCACCATGTCCGCCAGATACGTTGATCCAGCCTGTCAGCGACTCCTTCAATCCGCTTTATCAGATTACCGCCCGAATCATAGATAAGTACCTGCAGGTCTGTTATATCTACATTTGCTGCAACTCGAAATTCAGTCAAACCGTCTGAACGTGCGGGGTTAGGAAACACAACCACATCTTCCCAAGCAAACGCCTGCGTCAAAATAACGGACTTCGCGACTGAGACCGCACCGAGCGGATAGCGCGCCGTCACGCGGAGGGTGTTCTCCCCGGGGTGTAATGGCACTGTTGCAGTATAGGTTTGCGTCTCTCGATCCAAAACCGCCAGCGTCTGACTCGGATAGACAATAACATCAATTGGAAAACCTGAACGAAACGTCCCCTTAATTTCCAATTTATCCTCTTTGGTGCTCGATGGAACTTCCAATGTTACTTGTGGAATTTGTCGTGTCGGATGGAACATAGATGTGAGAAGACTGTCCATCGTAACGAGCACAAGTTGCGTTACTTTTCTCACCAAACCGAAATTAACTTTATCCGCGGTATCCTTAGATGTCCGATAGAAAGGATTGGCATCGTAATTTTGAGAATCCCGCCACGGGGTCGAACTCTCAGTTAAAGTGACGGCATCGTAACCGCCATCCCAAAACGATTTGTGAGCGGAAATATCAATGAATTCATCTTGAGTTCGGCGGATTTTCAAACCGATGTTGTACCATGTGTTCGCAATTATGAGAGCACGGCTTATCCACGCAGAATCGTTGTTGGTAACAATTTCAACAAGGTCGGTTTTCCAATTGAAACCCAACATGTCCAGATTAAAAACACCAACGATCTTTTCGGGAACAGGGATAGGGTCAGTCTCACCACTCACACCTGCAGAGGAAGCCTCCCGAACATAGTGCCGACTACCCAGGAAACCGAGTTCCTCACCCCCTAAGGCAATAAACCTTATCTCGTGTTCGTATTCATAGCGACTTAAAAGGTAAGCAATTTCCAGCATCGCAGCAACACCTGTCCCGTTATCATTTGCTCCGGGGGCAGTGGACGTTAATGGATTCCAATTCGGTTCACGCACAGCCTGCGTGTCATAATGTGCACAGATGATAAAGATACGGTTGCTGGATGAAGTTGGCCGCGTTGGCAGGATAGCCGTTACGTTTCTGATGCCCCCAAACATCTGCTCACTGACTTTCAATCGTGGAGAACGGCTAAACTGACTCCTAATGTAATGCACAATGTCATCCGTCGCCTCGCGATGGTGCGCGTTGCGCGTGCGATGGGATCGCAAGTGAGGTCCTGATGAAAAGTTTTCCTGCAACGCTATGACGTGTGCTTCAAGAGCATCGGATTGCACTAACGTGAGCAGTTCATCACCACGACTCAAGGACTGATTGCCCTCTTGCGCCATAATAGGAAAGGAAATAAATATAACAAGGAGGAAAATTATGTATTTTTTTGGAGCAGTGTGTAGACTTCGTCTTAATTGCCTTGACATAAGAACGAAAATTGTATATCCTATTTAAGAATTGCTTCACATTATAACAGATCCTTTTGCGATTGTAAATGAGAGTGTTCATTCGCCCAGAACCGACGCCTCCTGAAACTGCGCGTGACGATGGAAGTGGACAAAAATGCCAGCAAATCTACCCCCGACCTACTATAAACTCAAGCACCAGCATGAAGCCGCCAAAACAGATGAAGAGCGACTGAGCCTGTTAGAGGAAATGTTACGCATCATTCCGAAACACAAAGGTTCAGAGAAGGTGGTTTCTGATATCCGTCGCCGTATCGCCAGACACAAAAGAGGTCCTTCTGAAAAAGGGGGCAAGGGATCCGGTAAAAGAAGCTACAGCGAACACATTCCAAAGCAGGGAGCCGGGCAGATAGTCCTCATAGGACCGCCGAATGGCGGTAAATCACAAATTCTATCAAACCTTACGAACGCTAAACCAGAGGTCTCACCGGCACCCTATACGACGACTCTGCCAACAGTCGGAATGCTACGCTATGAAAACATCCAATTCCAACTCATTGATACGCCTTCTATTATGCTGGACTTCATTTCATCAACAGTATTAACGCTCACTCGGAACGCCGACCTTGTCCTGACGATTGTAAGTCTCGCGAGCGATAACCTATTGGATGACCTTGATATGGTGGTGGCGTTTCTTAAAGAGGCAGACTGCGACACTCCGGAAAATGGACACCTCGTTGTCGCCAATCAACTCGACGCGGCAGGAGCAGAAGAACGGCTGGAAATTCTCAAAGAATTCTACGACGACACGTTTCAGATTCATCCGATTTCTGCCGAAACCGGTGCCGGCAAAGAGACTTTATCGCGAGCAATCTATACGGAATTGGACATTTTGCGCATTTATCCCAAAGCACCCGGCAAAGCCATAGAACGTGATGATCCGATTGTTCTCCCTATAGGTTCAACCGTGCTCGACGCGGCTATGGAGTTACACAAGGATTTTGCCGAATTCAGGTTCGCACGGATATGGGGACCCCAGTGGCACGATGGACAATCTGTCAGTCGCAATGATGTCATTTACGATGGGGATGTGGTTGAATTTCATTTGTAGTTAAGGAGGTAAACTATGTTAATCAAAATTCAAAAATCAGAAGACAGCGAGGGAATTTGCTTTACGAAGAATATTTTGGAGGCGGCCCAGATGAACGTAGGTGATGAAGTCCAGGTAACGATCCAGAACGGCCGAATTATCATTGAAATGGCAACCAGAACACATAGACGTGCTGATTTGAAAGCACTACTCGCCCAAATGCCAGAAGACTATCAGCCCGAAGAACTTGACTGGGGCAAACCTGTTGGGAAAGAGGAATGGTAAATGCCCAAATATATTCCACAGGCAGGGGATTTCGTGCGCCTCACCTTCGATCCACAATCGGGATATGAACAAAGAGGCAGGCGCCCCGCGCTGGTAGTCAGCAACACCTTATTTAACGCCCGGACTCAACTTGCCATGGTATGTCCCATAACCAACACCTTCAGAAACGTTCCGTTCCATGTTAAAATTCCTGATGATTCTTCACTAACTGGGTACATCATGGTAGAGCAGATTAAATCTGTTGATTATGCTAGCCGCCAGGTGCAGTTCCTTGAAAAAGCATCTAATTGGGTACTTGACGAGGTACTAAGCATTTTGGAGGCGTGTCTATATTAGTTGTCCTAAGCACATGGACCCATGAAGACAAGCCGTAGGTTGATGTAATGAGAAATAGAAGAACACCCCTATATCTAATATACTCACTCATTATCCACGTTACACTGTTATTAGTAATGTGGTGGATGGCTCCGCAGCACGTGCCTGTGCTGCCGTTCTATGACGAGATAGCAGTTTCGATAACCCACGTCGAGCGACCCCCACTACCGATTGAACAACCGACCTTTGTTGAACCCGCTGCACCTGTCGTAGTGCCAAAAGAGAAACCAAAACCACCGCCGAAACCGAAAGCGGGTTTGAGTGCAACTTGGCAATTGGAAACTCAAGACGTATCAGAGGTTTCAAAACCCGACACACGCAGACAGGAAAACGCAAATCGAGCGCGACAGATCGGTGATGGTTTATCACAGTTAAATCCTGTCGTAGGAAAACCAACTGATTACACCCCTGAAAGTCGATTAACAGTGAATTCAGTGAATCAGCCAACGGTGGCACTGCCCTCCACGTCGGAAACAGATTACGTAGCACCACAAGGGGAAACCAACCCAATTTCTTTAGATACGGATGACACCTTATTAAGTGGTGACTCTCCGACTATCGGCGCGCCGAAAATTCACTATGGTAGTGAACGCGGCGATGCCCTCCGAGCTACTGGCATGGGCAATTCTTGGGGAGGCGGAGGCTCCTCCGGCGGTGCCAATGTAGGAGGCGTTTTCGTCTATATGATGAAAGACATTGCCCGCACCCTTGCAGAGGCGAGTAAGACGAAAAAAGTTGATGTTGTTTTCGTTCTTGATGAAACGGCGAGTATGACAGATAATATCCGCGGGATTCGTGCCTATGTCGATTTTCTTTTTGAGGCGTTTGAACGGGAAGGACGCGATGCTACTTTTGGATTGGTGACTTTCACGGATGAAACAAGAAAATATGGCAGTACTGACGATCTCGGAACCTTCAAAAACTGGCTTTTTAAAATAGGTGTTGACGGCGGTGGAGACATCGCTGAGGCTGGTTTAGACGGACTCATGACTGCGGTAACAGAGACCAAATTCCGAAAAGGCGCGCAGCGGTTCATCGTGCTCGCAAGTGACGGTGCTTTTCACGATGCTGATTACGACGGAAGGTCGGCTTATAGTTTGGATCAGGTTATTGAAACCCTACAAAATGCACAAGTACGCGTCGATGTAATTGGACTCGATTATCTACCCATCCGACAGATCGCGCTCGCAACAGGTGGGACATGGCGCGCTATTCCCGGTAGAGGATACCTGGAATATGTGCCGCCGCTAACCTTGACAGTAAAGTTGTTCTCTAAATTAGGCACGCTTAACCTTGAAAACGAGCAGATGGACGATAAAATTACCATCTACATCAATAACCCACCTCGTCCTAAGCAACTCACCTTGACATGGAAAGTCCTTAACCCGTTAGGAGAAAGGTGTTACGGTCCTTTCACTGAGAAAAAAATTATCCCAGATGATGGTTCAACAGAGGTAGAATTGAGACCTATACTGGATAGTGACGCTTTTCAGACAATGCCAGGGGTTTATACTATCATCTATCGACTTGAAAATGAACAAGGACATCAAGGTATCCTGCGCCGGACACTAACGTTCTAACTTTACATTACCCATTGCTGTAGGAGCGACCTCCAGATCGCGATACCTTACATTCGGAAAAATAATTAAAAATGAAAGACCAGATTTTTGAACAGTGCCATCGCCATTTCAACGACATCGTTGCCATCCGACGCGACATTCATCAGTATCCTGAATTGGGGTTTGATGTACACCGTACAGCGGGTATCGCCGCTGATGCCCTGCAGGCACTCGAAATCCCTGTCAAGACGGGTATCGGTAGGACAGGTGTTGTCGGAGATTTAGAAGTGCCGGGAGCAACAAAACGTGTCGCCTTACGCGCGGATATGGACGCGCTCCCGATTCAAGAACTCACCGATGTTCCCTACAAATCTAAGATTGATGGAAAGGCACACCTCTGTGGACACGATGCACATACGGCGATGCTTATCGGTACAGCCCGAATCCTTTCCGAGTTCCGAAGCAGCCTCAAAACACACGTTAGATTTATTTTTCAACCGAGCGAAGAGGCATTACCCGGCGGAGCACCAGCGATGATCGCAGACGGTGCGTTGGAAGACGTGGATGAAATCTACGGGATACACGTCTTTCCGCTTTTTGCTGTTGGAGAATACGCTACATGTCTTGGTCCAATGCTCGCACAGTCTGATACTTTCCAGATTACACTCACCGGCAGAGGTGGACATGCCGCGTTTCCACACCTTACTGTTGATCCAATTGTTATTAGTGCACAGTTCGTGACAGCAATACAATCTATCATTGCGAGAAATGTGAATCCACTGGACTCGGCGGTCGTCAGCGTCACACAACTCCACGGAGGAGATGCAAACTTGCAAAACGGGCTTACGGGTGCAGCACTCAACGTCATCCCCCCTAAAGTCCTGATAGGTGGGACAGTGCGCACACTCCAAAAAGCGGTGCAGACACAAGTCCGAGGACAATTAGAAAGCCTCCTCGCGGGATTAGCAGATGCACACAACGCAACTTATACATTCGACTACCGAGAAGGATATCCGGTAACTTACAACCACGAACCGTGTGTCAACACAGCCGTATCCACAGCGCAAGGGTTAGTTGGGGGGGACAATCTCATATTCCCAATGTCTCCGATACTTGGGGGCGAGGATTTCGGATATTATTCACAGGAAATTCCAGCGTGTTTCGTGATGGTAGGTGCAGGCAATGAAGAGAAGGGTATCGTGAATATGTGTCACCACCCACAGTTCGACATTGACGAAATCTGTATGGTTTACGGTATGGCATTGCTCACAAATCTCGCGATGCTCTAATACTCGGATATTTGGGAAATCTCGAACAATGGAATTGAAGAAGGATAATTCTGGGTCAACACACAATCCACAGCCACATTTGTCAGTCGGCACCCTCACCTTGATGTTTACCGATATCGAAGGTTCAACACTACTTTGGGAGGCGCACGGCAATGAGGTTATGGCGGAGGTTATCAATGCACACAACACGATTTTGCGGGCTGCAAATTCGGCGTGGGGTGGCACAGAGATCGGAAATGAAGGCGATGCTTTTTTCTTTGTTTTTCCTACGGCAAGTGCCGCCGTTATGTGTGCGCTTGAGATATCGATGCATTAGAGGTAGAACTCGGCAGTGAAAAAGTTGACAGCCTCAAATTAGAGATGGAAACGCGAACACTTGAGGAGATAGTTAACACGTGTCTATCCCGATAAGACTACACAAGGCACAGGACCTTGCAGATCGAGATATGACACCCCGTAAAAATGGACACTACAATGCAACAACGAGTCATCTTTCTTGCTATTCTATTCCTATTCACTCATATTACACTTGGAGATAGTTTATATACTTTCGCTCAAGTCGAAGTTCCCCCCACCACTCCAAGCGTGAATCCCGTGTTAGACCCAGTAGAAACCGCACATGACCATTACCATGAACGACGGTATGCGGAAGCGATTAAAGCGTACGAAGAATTGATTGAAAATGGCGTTCTTCGGCTTGACGGGACTTATATACCGCTTCGGCAAAGTCAAAAGGACTCGATTCGGTTGATGTTAGGACAAAGTTACGCCAAGGTCGGTGAGGATCCTGCTGCACAGCGAGTCTTCAAAGAAATTGTTGACGAAAATCCTAACGGCTCTTATGCGACACAGGCTGTTCATCGGTTGGGAAACCTCTACTGGCAGCGTTATCAGTTCAGGGAGGCAATCAGGCAGTGCAAGCAGATTCTCAAGCAACACCCCAATACAACTTCCGCTGCGACAGCTGCCTATCTCGTTGGAAAATACCAGCAAGCAGAGGGTAAATCCGAGGAAGCAATGGATAGTTACAAGTATTTTCTTGACAATTTTCCGAGTTCACCCTATCGCGTAAGTGCCGTCAATAGCCTCATCCAGCTTTATATGACCAACCAACGCTACATAGAAGCCGAGAAACTCATCCAAGAACGGATGCGACACTATCCCGACGATATTACGCTGTTGGAGCAATTAGCAGAACTTTATCAACAACAAAACGCCTATCCGAAGGCACTCGAACTCTACCGCAAGGCGATTGAAAGAGACCCTAACAATACAACGCTCCGCAGGAAATTGGGCGCGCTCTATGCTGAAACTGGTAAAACCACGCAAGCCATGACCGAATGGAAAAAAATAGTCGAAGACGAGGTAAACCAAGCCGACCAACAGAAACAACTTGGCGCAATCTATCTCTCGCATCAGATGTATCCGGAAGCAATTGCAGCATATCAGCAAGCTATACGCTTAAGTCCAAAAAACAGTTATCTCTATACACAATTGGCAGCAGCGTACAAAATCCAAGGACAAATTAAACAAGCCGCCGAGGTCTATATTGATGCATTGCAACAGGTTGGGCTCACGGGGAGTCAACGCGAAACGATATGGAATGCGATGCTTGAAATTTATGAAGGCGATCGCTACAAACCAATCCGTGATAAACTCGTTGCCCAACTTGAGAAACAGCGCGCACAAAATCCACAAAACGCCAACGCTGTCATGACCTTGGGAGAACTATATTTCCATGCCGGAAAAGTGTCGCAAGCACTTGAAACGTTTACACAACTCCATCAAAACTATCCGACTCACGTTGATATGACGTTAGAGACATACGCACGAACGTTAGAACGCAACGAAAACCCACAAGCCATAGATTTCTATAAAGCGTTGATAGTAGACTCCACAGACAACATGCGGATAAGAAACGCCCGTTCTAAACTTGCGGCCCTCTACCAAAACATGGAGCAATGGAATGATGCCATCGCGCTCTTAGAAGAACTGGTTTCCAACCGTGAGGCTTCTGTGAAAAATAGATTGTTACTTGGACAGATACAACTGCACGGCATACACGCGCCGAAAATCGCCCAGAAAACTTTCCAATCCTTGCTTACGCAACGCTTGCTCACTACCCAATTGGTAGAAGCGCAATTGGGTCTGGCAGAATGTCATATTCTACTGAAACGCTATACACTTGCGAGAGAAGTCCTGGAATCGATCGCCAATTGCCCCAACCGTTTCCGCGCCGTTGCCCGCAAGCTGATTGGCGATTCCTATTTCTTTTTTGCCGATTTCGATCAAGCAAACAAGGCGTACAATGAAGTTATCCGAATCTCAAAATCCGACCGGCTCACAAATGATGCTCTTGAGCGAATTGTCCTCATCCAGAACCATTCTGATTACCTCAAAATTCCACTCACGGATTATGCCACTGCTGTGCAACTCTATCTAAGCGGACAGACTGCAGAGGCACTACAACAGTGCGAACGAAGCCTTGAAACCTATCCGCAAGCCACTATCGTTGATGCGGTGTGGCTCCTCATCGGCGATATCTACCGCGAAGCAGCTAAAGATACTGAGGCAATTAACGCATACCAACAAGTAGTTGCGCGGGAGAGTCTCAGCGTCCCTAAGGCACTCGTAAATATCGCCGAAATTTACCGAGAAAAAGCCGACTTCATCAACGCCGCTGCTACTTATACCACGCTTATTACAGACTACCCTGAAAACGTTATCGTTGTCCATGCTCGCCAGCAACTTGATGAAATTATGAAACTTCAAAAAAAAGATAACAAGCGTATTGGCGTATCCCTCAACCATGCCCAGGAGTCAGCCTCCAAAACAATTGAAATATAGCACCGACTTGTGATAAAATAACAGAAAATCATGTCCAACACAAAGGAGTTAGCAGATGCCCCAACCTGCTCATAATTTATTTAATACACACCGAACCCTTGAAAGTGATGGGTTTGCGTGTACCTATTACTCGCTTCCTGCCTTAGAAGAAGCCGGCATCGGGTCAACAACCACCTTGCCCGTCAGTCTCCGCATTTTACTCGAATCATTACTGCGAAATTACGATGGACACCAAATTACAGAAGAGGATATTGTAAATTTGGCAAATTGGGACGCGCATTCTCCGAAAGCCTTGGAGATCCCTTTCAAACCGGCACGCGTGGTCGCACAAGATTTCACAGGCGTTCCCCTCGTTGTCGATATTGCTGCGATGCGTTCTGCTGTGGCAGAACTTGGCGGTGATGCCGACCTGATAGAACCCCTCGTCCCTGTTGATTTAGTCATCGATCACTCCATCCAAGTTGACGCTTACGGCTCAGAGAGCGCATTTCAATTTAACACCGAACGGGAATTTGAACGTAACAAGGAACGTTATGAGTTCCTCAAATGGGGACAACAGGCGTTTGAAAAATTCAATATCATCCCACCCTCCATCGGCATTGTACATCAGGTGAATCTGGAATACCTCGCCAAAGTGATTATGACAGAAGATTCCCTTGCCTATCCGGATACCGTTGTCGGCACCGACTCGCATACCACAATGATTAACGGCTTAGGTATCGTTGGCTGGGGTGTAGGCGGTATAGAAGCGGAAGCGGCGATGTTAGGGCAACCCGTTTATATTTTGACCCCCGAAGTACTCGGGGTTCACTTGAAAGGCGAACTTCGTGAGGGTGTAACCGCCACAGATTTGGTATTGACTGTGACGCAACGCCTCCGAGCCGCTGCAGTCGTTGATAAGTTTGTGGAATTCTTTGGGGCAGGTGTAGAAGCACTCTCTCTACCAGATCGGGCGACGCTCTCTAATATGTGTCCAGAATATGGTGCGACTATCGGATTCTTCCCACCCGATGCAGAAACGATGCGATACCTCCGTCTCACTGGACGCGACGAAACGCACGTTGACATGGTAGAAGCTTATCTTAAAACCCAAGGCATCTTCGGTATCCCACGCCTCGGAGATGTTGCGTACTCCAATGTCCTTGAAATCGATCTCGCGGACATTGAACCGAGTATCGCCGGTCCGAAACGCCCACAAGATCGGATCGCCTTGTCGGATGTCAAAAATACCTTTACTGAACTGCTTACACGTCCTGTAGCGGAAGATGGATTTGGTGTAACAGAAGACGTGGACGCTAGTGACGGCATAACCCACGGATCGGTTGTCATCTCGGCAATTACCAGCTGCACAAACACAAGTAATCCTTCCGTGATGATCGGCGCGGGGTTGCTCGCTAAAAAGGCTGTGGAAAAAGGACTACGTGTTCCCGATTACGTCAAAACCAGTTTAGCCCCCGGTTCGCGCGTCGTCACCGAGTATCTACGGAATACCGGTCTACTGCCCTATTTAGAAGAACTCGGCTACAACGTCGTAGGTTATGGCTGCACAACTTGTATCGGCAATAGTGGACCTCTCAACGACGTGGTCCAAGAGGCAATTGACACAGGAAACCTCGTTACTGCAAGTGTTCTAAGTGGCAACCGGAACTTTGAGGCGCGTGTGCATCCAGAGATAAAAGCCAATTTCCTCATGTCTCCACCACTCGTTGTCGCATACGGTGTCGCAGGGCGGATTGACATTGATTTCACTACTGAACCCCTTGGGCACAATGATGCAGGGGAGACTGTCTATCTGAAGGACATCTGGCCCACCCGCCAAGAGATCACCGAGATGATCGCTGCCGCAGTCGATCGACGGACGTTTCGGGAGATGTATGAGTCAATCGGTAATCAAGCACCGGAATGGGAAGAACTCACAGGGGCGACGGGAGTCCTTTATCCGTGGAACGAGAGAAGCACCTATGTCCAGCATCCCCCGTTCTTTGAAGGGTTTGCCCGTGAACCTGTCCCGATTTCGGATGTCGTGGATGCCCGTATCCTCGGCATCTTTGGAGATTCTGTCACCACCGACCATATATCCCCAGCAGGTGCGATCGCAGCCGCAAGCCCTGCCGGACAATACCTCCAAGAACGTGGCGTTGAAACACAAGATTTCAATACCTACGGATCCAGACGTGGTAACGACCGTGTGATGAGCCGTGGTACATTCGCCAATAGACGTGTCCGCAACTTGATGACGCCCGATGTAGAGGGCGGATATACGCTTCAGTATCCTGAGGGGACACAAACGACTATCTACGAAGCGGCACTCCACTACAGTGAAAACGAAGTTCCAACCGTTATTTTCGCGGGACAGGACTACGGCATGGGAAGTTCTCGCGATTGGGCGGCGAAGGGACCCAAACTTTTGGGAGTCAAAGCCGTTGCCGTAGAAAGTTTTGAACGTATCCACCGCAGTAACCTCATTGGCATGGGAGTTTTACCCTTGCAGTTCAAGCCGGGTGAAAACGTCCAGACGCTCAACCTTGACGGAAGCGAGATTATCAGCATCACAGGTTTTGCCGAAGACCTCCAGCCGGGACAGATGGCAACGATGAACATCGTCCGTGCAAACGGTGAGACACAGACGACGGAGTTGTTAATCAGAATTGACTCCCCTGTGGAAGTGGAATACTATAAACAGGGTGGGATTCTGGATTACGTCATTCGGAATTTCCTGTCCGCGTAATCGACTTCCCCAGCTAAGGAGGATCACAATGCCATATTCCGATTACCCCCACGGGACTATCGCCGCCCGCGGTGAACAGATCTATCAGCAACAACTCCGCGAAAAAGTTGAATCGGAGCACAAAGGCAAGTTTCTGTCTATTGACATCGAAACAGGTGCCTATGAGATTAATGCTGATGAAGGGACATCCTCAATCGCTCTTCTTGAAAAGCATCCTGAAGCTGTTCTTTACTGTGTACGAATAGGATTTCCAGCTGCTCATCGCATCGGTTTTAAGATTTCGGACCGGTACAATGATTAAAGGGAAAATTACAGCATACCAAGAAGCAGTTGTTGAATTGGAAGTTAGCGGCTTAAATTCGTCTGCGAAAATCGAGGCGGTTATTGATACAGGCTTCACTGGATATCTAACATTACCGGGTGCTTTAATTAGATGAAATTTGACTGACACTCCTCCGGCAAAAAGTTTCAAATTGCTATAACCCGACAATAATGAACGGAGAATTTTGACTATGGCAGAAACAGTTGAAACCCTAGCTGAACGGTTAGATCGATTGGAAAAAATGCTAGAACAAGTAACGCTACAACTTTCTTGGCTTGTTGATGAATTGGCCCCGAACGTGCCGAAGCATCGCCAGACCGAAGTAGTGGGTCAGGCACATACAGCAGATAAAAGAGAAGGTGCGAGAATTATGAATGAACTCCTTGAAAGGATGGGAATTGCCGATGTGGAACCGATTCCTGTTAAGGAACTCCGCAAAAGTATGGCAAGCCGTATTCGCGCCGAGGATAACGAGTTTAGTCGCGCTATTATCGAAGAACGTGAGAGATAACTGTGTATTATTTCTACTTTGATGCCAGCGCACTTGTCAAGCGGTATACTGAAGAAACAGGCAGCGATAAAGTTGATTACCTTTTTGTTAATGTCCCATTAAACCAGTTAAAGTGTTTGACTATTGGTGCAGCGGAAGTCTTTTGGATATGTGTTCGTAAGAAGAACGACGGACGTATTACACCTTACGAATTCACGCATGCTGTTGCAAACTTGAATCGTGAGGTGACTTCGGACGTATCCGATTTCCGTTCTCCTGCTCTTCTACACTATAAGTACCTTACCTGCCCAGACGGTTCCAGAGATCGCCGAAAAAGCATTAGCTGCCACTGTCTATTTAGAGATGCAGGATAGCAACGATTTACCTCTCGGATTTGGCAGCGGTTTCTTCGTCAAATCCAACCTCATCGCCACGAATTATCATGTAATTGCTGGTGCGGCCAGCGGTACCGCAAAGTTGGTCGGCAAGTCCACTACCTATAAAATCGAAGGCTTCACTGCCACCAACAAGTACAACGATCTCGCGATCCTAAAGGTTTCTGCGTCCGGTATCAAACCGCTCCCCCTTGGTAACAGCGATGCTGTCAAAATTGGTGAGACGGTTTACGTTGCAGGCAACCCAAAAGGTTCTGGGTCAGATTGCTATCTTGAGTTCAATAAGGAAAGGCAACGGTGGGAATTTTTCTATGACGGGATACGAGGGTTCGACTTTGAACCGGGGTTCATCTGGACGTTAAAAGTCAGTCTTCATGAGTATAGCGGAGATATTCAAGACGTAGGACTGTACGAATATCGACTCATAGAGGTGTTAAGCAAGGAGGAGGCATCGATAAATGAGAGACCACCGCGGATTCCGTAACTATGCAGATAGGCACCGACAAGTAGGCCTTATGCCCGTGAAGCAGACATCAATGCTTTTTCAACAGCAGCGGGTAGGTGAATTAAGTAAAAGCGGTTGGCTGCATAAGCGTATTCTTCTCCACTTTCATCTATAACGCGCAGATAACCTTGACTCATAACCTCATCATCACGGATAACGCGATACAACTTTCCGGTCTCAAGAGAAGCAGCATATCCTTCATTATTAAGGCATAGACCGAATTGAGGTAATTGATTTTCCTTTCTGTCCATGATTAATCAAGAAATGGGAGTTTAATTTTGAATTCTCTTTTGCCAATTCTTTGTGCTTGATACCAGTGAATTTCGGCAAAACGGACTGAACCATTAAGAAGACGGACGTATGCCACTCCCTTTAACTTACGCCATCTACCTTCGCCGTACTGCCGTTGCAATCGGGCACGGTTCCTGACGCCCTTACCGCGGGCAATTGTTTCAATTTCGGTAATCTCTCCAATAATCTCAAAGTCCATTCTGACCCACATTCAAACGGGTGAATAAAAGGGCAGGACGAGCCTTATAAGTATTTAATCCTCCTACCTCCCATAAATCGCCTGTAGATCCAGCCGCGCATCGACATTGTCAGAGACAGCGTTTGTCCACTCTACATCGTCAACGCTTTGCAGGCTCATGAGTGCAACGTTCACCAGCGGGTTTGAGATAGAATAATTGAGCAGAAAACTGTCCACATCAACATTCGCCATCTCATTAGGAAAGCAGTGCTTCATGAGATTCTGGAACGCATTACTGGTGGTAGAGCGCATCAACACAATACCCATCTCCTGGGCAACAGCATCGGGGATGACCCCGCGTCTGCCAAATGCGTCACAGGTGCTCTGGTACATCAGATTGTAGTGGATCTGCATCATGTCAAACTCGCCAGTGGCAATCAGTTGTTCCGTGCCTCCAGAGGGACCGTCGGCAGAAAATCCGATAAATCGGACCTTCCCTTCTTCCTTCAGTCTGAGATACGCTGCCAAGCCACCACCGTCCAGAATCGGTTCCAGATCTTCGGCGTAGAACCATCCACCGTGGAATTGCAGGACATCAATATAATCGGTACCAAGTCGTCGGAGGCTTCCCTCTACATCAGCAGCGACACCATCGGGATCATAGGCTTCCGTCTTGGTTGCGACAATACACGATTCCCGCCGTCCAGCAATCGCCTTACCGATAATTGTTTCGCTGTAGCCACCCCCATAATCAGGTGCGGTATCGAGATAGTTGAGCCCAGAATCCATAGCGTAATGGAGCATGTTGACGAGTGATGTTTCATCATGCTCCGGGCGGACTCTACCGCCACCGTACCCGATCTCTGATACGCTGAGTCCTGTTTTACCGAGTGTGCGGTATTGCATAATAAGCGAATCTCCTTCCACGCAACGTGGTAGTCGCGCTTGCAAAGCGTTTTACCGGGAATTACACATAATCCATCCGTGAGGTGCGGCTTTTATTCCCGCGTATCGTGCGGTTGCTTGGTTTAGCACAATTTTCACCAAACAATCCCTCTATCTGTTCAATAACCAGCGGTTCGTATGCCACACTATACTTTTGATGACACCGCGCGATAACTTCACCGTAACGGGAGCTCATAAGACGTAGAATCAGGTCCAGATCCCCTTTGTTAGCACGGGCAATTTTCTGAAGCCTTTCCAATTTTTCGACATTCTCAACATCAGATTCCGGAATCGTTACCTCAAGAGCAGATGTCTGTTGCTCATTAACAGATTCAATATCTATCACCCGATCTGCTTGTATCTGACGTTCTTCCCTCTCGGTGTCGCCATTCTCAGACTTCCGGTTCCTGCTATTCTGATTAACATTGACTTTCCCACGAATCCAGACTACCCTGCCTTCAGCGAGGTTTCCCGCGGTTTTGTATGCCTCTGGAAAAATAACAACCTCTATCGCTCCTTCTAAATCCTCTAATCCGATCACCGCCATAGGATCCCCTTTCCTGGTGGTGATATTTTTAACGTCCGTTATCAATCCCGCCACATCAACCTCGGAGTCAATACGGTGTTCAACGAGGGTTTGGGTACTTGCGCTCGTGTAGTTTTCGATGATGTCACTATATTCTTCAAGCGGGTGTCCGGAAACATAGAAACCGAGTTGTTCCTTTTCCCGCATAAGCCGTTCTAATGGATCATATTCCGGAGCATCGGTAAGCGTTACAGGCGCTGTTGGCATTTCCTCTCCGTCGCCAAAGAGACTCATCTGTCCACGGTCACGTTCTGCCTGCGCGTTTTGTGCCACTCTCATGATATTATCTAAGTTGGCGACATGTTGCGCGCGGTGTCCTTCAAGTGAATCAAACGCGCCGCTCATAATTAAACTTTCAACAGCACGTTTATTAACCTGTTTCGTATCTACGCGTTCACAGAAATCTTGTAACGATGTGAATGAACCGCTTTGTTCTCGTGCTTCCACGATTGCATCTATCGCGTTATCGCCAACACCTTTGACTGCAACAAGTCCGAAGCAGATATCGTTGCCATCTACCGTGAATTCTCTCCTACTGCTGTTGACATCCGGTGGTAAAAGATTGATTTCCACTTCCAGAAATTCAGTAAGCTTCTTACATTCGGCGCGGTATCGGGTAATCTTCGATGAATCACCTGCTTCTCCGGTCATCATTGCTGCCATGAATTCGTGTGGATAGTGCGTTTTCAGATACGCCATGCGGTACGCTAACATCGAATAAGCAACGGTGTGCGACTTGTTGAAGGCGTAACGTGCAAATGGTTCGATCAGATCAAATATCCTTTCTGCCTCTTTCTTGATGATACCGTTTTCCGCCGCGCCTTCAATAAATTTATCACGCTGTGCTTTGAGCAGTGCCTCGTCCTTCTTTCCCATAGCGGAACGAAGTATGTCTGCTTCACCGAGGGTAAAGCCTGCCATATCGCGAGCGATTTGCATCACCTGTTCTTGATAGACACACACACCGTAGGTATTTTTGAGAGCATCCTTAAGCGACTCGTGAATATGTTCTACAGGCTTGAGTTTATTTTTCCGATCAATGAACTGTTGCATCATGCCGCTCTCCAACGGACCTGGGCGATAGAGAGCGGGAATAGCGGAGAACTGCTCAAAGTTATCCGGTTTGAGTTGTGTGACAACACGATACATACCTGGAGAGGCTTCCAATTGGAATAAGCCGTTGATCAACCCTTTGCTGAGCAGAGAATAGGTTTTTTCATCATCAAAAGGTATCTCTTCCAACTTAATCTCTTTGCCGTGGTTCACCTTAATCATCTGTAGACAGTCGTATGTCTCAGTAAGACTCCGTAAGCCAAGGGAATCGAATTTAACGATACCGACATCTTCAACGATTTTACCTTCAAACTGCGTTGCAACTTGGTCGTGTTTATCCTTGAATAGTGGGACGTAGTTAGTCAACGGACCGTTTGAGACGACAAGTGCGGAGGCGTGACAAGAGACGTGCCGTTTCATACCTTCGACCGATTTGCTGAGATCCATCAACTCTTTATTTTCAGGACGCTCAGCGAGTGCCTGAAATTCCGGCATCTGTTCCAAAACTTCATCAAGCGTTATACCAGGGGTGGATGGAATCAGTTCTGTCAACTTTTCAACATCATCAAGAGGCACCTCAAGTGCACGCCCGACATCTTTGATAGCGGCTTTTGCCCCTAATGTGGCAAAAGTAGCGACTTTGCCAACAGAATCTTCACCGTATTTTTTTCTGAGATAATCAATAACATGCTCACGAGCACGGTCAGCGAAGTCAATATCGATATCGGGGGGGCTGATCCGTTCAAGACTTAGAAATCGTTCAAAAAGACAGTCGTAATCCATCGGATTGAAAGTAATCACATCAAGGGCGTAAAGCACGAGGCTGCTCGCGGCAGAACCACGCGCAGAGAGAGGATAGCCCTGTCTGTGGGCGTATTTAACGTAATCCCACACGATAAGGAAATAACCGGAGTAGTCGGTTTTGCTAATAATATCGAGTTCGTAATCCAGTCTTTGCTGAATCGGTTCGGAGAGTTCACCGCCATATTTTTCCCGCAAACTTCCGTAGCACAACTCCTTGAGGTAACTGTCATTTGTGTGTCCCTCGGGCACCTCATACTTCGGCATCACACTCTCGCCATAATCGAGTTCAAGGTTGCACCGATTCGCAATTTCGAGCGTGTTGCTAATAGCTTCGGGCGGATAATCCTTGAGTGCCTCCCGCATTTCATCAACACTTTTAAAATAGAAATGGTTATCAAACCGCAGTCGGTTCTGATCGTTGACAGTCTTCTTCATCTGGATACAGAGAAGAACATCGTGCATTCCATGATCTGACTTGCGGAGGTAGTGGCAATCGTTTGTACCGACGATCGGGAGGTTGAACTCTTTCGCCAGCTGCACCATTATTGGGTAAGCCTCAAGTTCTTTGTCGATATGATGGTTCTGGACCTCAACGTATAGATTCCGTTCCCCCATTATCTCCATCAGCGTTTTGAAGTTTTGGATACCTTCTTCTCGCCGATTCGAGCAGAGAAGTTGTGGCACCTGTCCTTGGATGCACCCCGTCAATGCGATAATTCCAGCGTGATATTCACGCAGGATTTCCATGTCGATGCGGGGTCTGCTGTAAAAACCCTCTGTATACCCAAGCGATATTAATTTTAGGAGATTTTGGTAACCGGTTGCATCCTCGGCAAGCAGCGTGAGGTGGTAGGGACCGCCCTGTTCCTTTCCGCGTGTCTTTCGGTTGCCGGGTGCGACATACACTTCACAACCGACAATTGGGTTGACCCCTGCCTTTGTCGCTTTACTGTATAATTCCCATGCCCCGAACATGTTGCCGTGGTCGGTAAGCGCGACAGCAGGCACGCCATTTTCGACTGCCCAATTGACCATATCCTCAATGCGGCACGCGCCATCCAGCATACTATATTCGCTATGATTGTGTAGATGAACAAATTCGGTTGCCATCTTTCCTCCACTGTTTAATTAGTTCAATTGTTGCGTGTATTAAGAACTATAAGACCGTCTTTATAATACCAGAAACGGACTAAAATTTCCATACTAAATTTTTTGATCAAAGAAGTGAATGGCTCTGTAAATCTCCTTTTTATGTTGATGCACTTTCCCCAAACCTGTTATAATAGCGGTATTATATTATTATAGAATCGCTCCTAAATCTCACCAATATCATGGGACCCATTAGAGCGGAAAAGGTATGGACTTATCATCGCGGATTTTCGCGTTCATCTTAGATGGAAAAATCAAAACTTCTTCTCCTGTTCTTAACCCTATTTTTCGTGATGCTCGGGTTTGGCATCATCATTCCGAATCTCGCTTATTACGCTAAAGACACTGGAGCAACCACCACTGAAATCGCGATATTAATGTCTATCTACTCCGGGATGCAACTGTTGTTCGCACCTATCTGGGGCAGGCTATCGGACAAGCACGGCAGAAAACCTGCGATCTTACTTGGATTGCTTGGGAATGCCGCCGCTTTAGTCGGATTCGGATTGGCAAAAGATTACGTCTGGCTTCTCATCGCTCGCAGCGCAGCAGGTATCGCTTCAGCAGCTGTGCTACCCAGTGTAATGGCTTATGTTGCAGATATAACCACGTCAGAAGAACGCGGCAAAGGGATGGGGCTAATGGGTGCTGCGATGGGACTCGGTTTCATCCTCGGACCGGCGATCGGTGGTGTCATGGGTAGCCACAATATGCCGTTCTTTGTTGCAGGTGGCTTGTCCATACTAAACTTCTTCTTCGCGCTCATCCTGCTCCCAGAATCTTTACAGAAAGACATCGCTGATGAAACAGTTGGAGACCGGCACGAGTGGGTCTCTCCACGCGAGATCCTTCGTCAGACAACTTTGAAATCACCTCTCACGCCCCTTTTCCTTGTTGCATTTTTCTCAACCTTCAGCTTTGCAGGATTGGAGATGACGTTCCCACTGTTCATTGAGGATCGTTGGAACTACGGAGAGAGAGAAATGGGATGGATGTTCATGTTTATGGGTGCGATTGCGGTGCCACTACAGGGTGGTTTGCTCGGAAGATTAATCAACAGCTTGGGAGAACGACGTATCATCCTCATCGGGTTACTACTCAGCGCGATAGGCATGGCACTTTTGCTCAACGCTTACTCCTTCGCAACACTCACCGTGTATCTCACCATTGCAGGTGTTGGCAATCAGCTCATCCGCCCAACGAATGCATCGTGGATTTCCAAACAGACCCGAATTGGCCAAGGCGCGGCTATCGGTATTATGGATGCTTTCTTAAGCCTGGGACGCATCCTAGGACCCCTTCTGGGTGGCTGGCTCTACGCAAAAGAGGCTTATCCTTATGCAGTGCTTGCTGGGATTTTAGTTCTTACAATGTTCTGTTTGTACATCCCTTTACGCCGAATTAAGGATCGAGTTTTTTAACTATAGGAATCTGGGCATCGTTATTCAATCGTTTAAAAAGTGTCTAACGGTGGCAATCGGTGTTCGACACGTCGCGTATTATATTCAAGCCGATACCGTTGATACGCTTCATCGTTGGGATAGTGTTCAGTATCTGGATACGGATAGCTGGACATCCCATGAAACGGTAGGGGTTCAACCGTTTGCGATGTGAGCGTATTGATGTCGCCGTCCTTATCCCATCCATCGCTATAGAGGATAAAATCGCGCACCCATCCTGCTTTTAATGGTGGCAAGCGTGAGGCTTCAAATTCCACTGTGATCTCGTCCCCCGCATTGAGGATAACGTACATGTCGTCAACCTCCTGCAATAACGGAGCGACATCGCCGTAACGGGTGTAATACCCCGCCAAGTCTCGCCACTGTGCAGCCTTTGTAACCTTTTGGTAATCAAACAGGTGCGGGGCATGTGGGTTCGGACGGTACATCTCAGAAAAGCCTCGGTAGTGTAAATCCGCGCTATCGGGGTTCAATGTTGTCATTTCCATTGGGACTGCCTGTGTGCCGACGGTGAAAAACGCCGTGTCCCAGTAAATCTGCATATCCGTCTCAATCCGAACGCGCCGATCATCCGATAGAAATTTACCCGTCAGGTCAACGGTGATCGTTTTGTTTTTCCCCGCAGGAAGTCCAATCATATCAATAACGGTTTTCCATTCACCTGTCTCGTCCTCCACAGCAACCGAAGGGAAACGTGGATTAATTGCTGGATTCTGGAATAGGGCGACATTGATGCTGGTATCCGTCGGAAAGATCCACCCACCGAGGAAAAGCGTCAGTGGTTTGTCGTTTGGCACATTGCCAAGGTCAAGGACAATGGCATGCGGTTCCACAACGCCTTGGTAGGCACCGGGAGCATGTTCAACAGCGTAGCGGTAATCGAACGCCGTTAAAGCATTGGATACATCTTCACCATAATGATCGACAGCAGATTTTGGGAACCGTTTTTCTGCGACACCATAAACCTTGAATTCTGCAAAGGGTGGAGGTATATACTGTTCATTCACAAAAATATCGGTATCAGCAGGGTGATCGACCGCTATCAGCTTAACCTCATCAAAATAGGCGGTTTCCCACAATTCCTCCGTAATCTGAATGGAATATTTGCCGGACTTCGGTTGCATTTGCGTTCCCGATATCTTTACGAAATCCTTTGTTTCATCAGGCGCGACGAACCCCATCGACGTAACGAGTCCCAACGGTGCACGCCAGAGCAGATCTGTGACGAATTGATAGTGTTCACCATCGTAAACATATAGAAATGGACAAGAACCTTTCAATACCTGTTTTTCCAAAATTCGCTGTCTCACTTGTGGTTTAACAACGTTCTGTGGAACACCGTTTGTCCAGACGACGCGAACGACATCCGCCGTGTCAAATGCCCCCAATCCGAAATGGGATACCTGTCCCGTTACATATTGTAGTTGATACAGATCCCCGACCTTCACTTCCAGTTTCGAGCCGATGCCGTCTCTATTAACTTTGTTATTCCCAGCAGTGATACCTTCCAACCGTACCTGTATCCAGTTGTTTTGATTCCCACCGTCGTTTTGCAATGCACGAAGTTGTCCTTCGGCATTGATGAAAAAGATGTCCAGATCGCCATCGTTGTCATAATCGCCGACTGCACCAGCAATTGCGCTCTGGAGAATCGGATCGCCCATCGGTGTGACCGATTCTATTAAGGGGTACGGTTCCATAAAAGTCCCAGTCCCATCGTTCCGAAACAGGAACATCCCCTTATCTCCACCAACCCAGACATCAACAGCCCCATCGTTATCATAATCTATATTTCTCAACAGAGTAGGCGGCGAATCAAGGACACTCGTCTCTGAACTCGGTGCGTCAACAAAATCCCCATCTCCTCTATTCCGATAGAGGTGGATACGATCTGATGTAGCCAAGAAGAGGTCAATATCGCCATCGTTGTCATAATCACCGGCAACAACTGCGATATAACGTACATCCTGAGGAATTCCTGTTTCATTAGAAACTGCCCGGAGTTTTCCTTGACGGAGATTATCGTAAAGCGTGCATCCCATTCCTTTATGTATCACAAAGATGTCTATATCCCCGTCATCATCAAAATCGGCGGACACTGCTTCAGCAGGTATGCGCTGGACGGAAGAACCCTCATCCGTATCTGTCAATACAAAGGTCTGCTCACCAACATCGGTGAACGTTACATTGCCTTTATCATTGCCGTTATTTCGAAACATTGTGGTATTGACTCGACCTGAAAAGAGATCCAAATCGCCATCGTGGTCAAAATCAATAGGGAAAAGGACCTCTGTTTCGTCTGCTGTCTGTTCATTTTCAATGAGTGAAGATGTTTTCCAATTGCCCTCTGCATCCATTCGTAGGTATGTTATCGCGTCGTGAGGTGGCAATAGGAAGTTTTGTGTCCCATCTTTATTGAGATCCGCGAACGCAACAGTGTGTTGACTGAGATCGCTTTCAAACTGTTGGATAGGCATAAAATTTTCACCTGTGTTCCGAAGAAGCCGACCAGCTGATGCGATATACAGATCCAGATTCCCATCGCCATCGTAATCAATTAAAGATATAGCGGCAGATGCTTCTGCAGGCGTGCTTATCTCATCAAGCCCAAGTCGTTCGGTAACATCCACAAAATCTACTGTAATTGGTGTGCTCTGTTTGGCTGTAATCCGAGCCTTGAATCCTGGACTAAACGTCTCTATCGGATGCCCAAGGATATCGGTTACCAATTCGCCAATACCTTGCTGATAACGCGGGCTTGCTCGATGCACGTTCTCAAAAATTCTGATGTTTCGCGTAGCGATCTTTAGGTCACCCTGTTGTAACGCGGCTATTCCTTGTGTTAGATATTTCAGTTTTTCTGCGTCAGTATCACCTAAAAGGAGCATCAACTCCTGACAAAGACTTTCTGCATCTTCAAGTTTCTCCTGCGCCAAAAGCCCTTGTGTCAATTTCAATAGCACGACAACATTTACCGGCGAGCGGGTATGGAGCTCCTGCAGATGTCGAACTGCTTCCTGCTGTGCCTCTGGATTTTTGCGTTGTGCAAGATAGTGACGAACCAGTTTATAACGGAACTCTAACTCATCGGGTGCCAACCGTACGGCTTCCTTCATCGCCTCCAGGGCTAATTCGCTCTGTCCTTGTAGTTGATAGACCTCAGACAGGATGAAGTGCAACTGGCTGTCCATCGGCGCAACAGCGATGCCGCGCTTGACCCATTCCTCAGCGGCATCCGCCTGCTGTAAGCGCAAGTGTGCGACAGCGAGGTTTCCGTAACCGATTGCTTCATTTGGGAGTAGTTCAATAAGTGCTGTAAATGCCTCGACCGCCTTTGACGGCTGTGATTCTTCGAGATATGCTAACCCTAAATTCTGATGCCGGATCGCCTCTTCAATGATTTGGGGGCTGTCCATTTCCTGGGCATTTACTGCCCAGATAGCAAAGAACCCCGTTAGCAGCAGCACACACTTCACTCGTTTTCTCGTATCAAGAGACGCGAATCTAAATATCATTTTTAATGTTTCCTTGCGGTTCGGTCAGGTAAGTTGAATGAATAAATAGCCTCTCCGTAGATCCGCCTTCCACTACGTTTCAGGCTACATTTTCGTTTGTATTTTTTCATTTTTCTTCTTTCTGAATATCCTCTGCGGTTTGTCGAATCGCCTGTCGTATACTGTTTCGTCGGAGCATGAGAGAGTCCTCCAGCTGCTTGAGGTGCAGCAGCCATGACTCTTTAGAATCGCCTTCCTCACTTCCAAACCCATCTGTCATTGAGAGTCGAATATATTTCAGCCGTTCTGTCTGTAGGACCTTTAACTGAGCATCGTAATCCTCAACCCCGGATTCCAACAGAGAAATCAGTTCACGAATCTTTTCCAATGTCCGTCTCCTTTTAAGTTGTGGTTTTTTGTAATTTATTTTTCGTAGGTTGGATTGAACATAATGAAACCTAACTATAGTGAGATTTACGCGTTCACTTCATCGCTGGCGAGGTTTCCTAACCTCGCCACTGCACCCTATCGGTAATTGTAAGTATTTCTGTAGCAAGCACATCAGTACCAGACGCAAAAATAGTTTATCCTACTTTATGTTTCCAATCAAACAAAAATTGGGTGAGAGTCTCAAATAAGAGATTAACATTTGAGGATTGGGGTCACTCTGCAATTCAGGTTTTCGTTGCGCTTTCGCTTGAAAATGCGTATAATAGGGTTAACATGGAGGCAAGAAAATGATTACGCATATCAGAGTGCAAAACTTCAAAGCATGGCAAGACAGCGGTAAGGTGGAACTTGCGCCGTTGACAGGGTTTTTTGGGACCAATAGTTCTGGCAAGAGCAGTCTGTTGCAGATGTTGTTGCTGCTGAAGCAAACGGCGGAACGTCCAGATTCAGCGGAAGTTATCTTCTTCGGAAACGAAAATTCTCTTGTCAATCTTGGTAATTTTCGTGAAGTCATTCACGAACACAAAGACGAGGAATTGCTTGAGTTAGAATTTGGGTGCCAACTCCAAAAACCATTAACTATCACCACTCTTCAAGAAATTGATAAGTATATGCAGCGTTATGAATTTGCTCCGTTGGATATTGATAGTTTCACTTTTGACACTGCCATTCGCGGAAATATCGGTGGCGTGTCTATTAATCATTTTTCTTACACTGTTGGCCCCAAGGAGGTTGAGAAAATAAAATGGGAAAATGGAAAGCTTTACCATGGAAATAGGCAAAGAGGCACCGTCAGTGTTGCCAAGTGTTATGGTCCTCCAAAAAACGGGTACGTTGATTTTTTACTTCCTCTTTCCACTGAGTTTGAGAATCTATTTAATCACGTTTATCCACTCGGTCCGACCCGTGTCCAATCGAAACGCTCCTATCACTGGGAAGGGACAGATCCTGACAGTGTAGGACAAACCGGTGAAGATATGATTGCAGCACTACTTAACGCGCGCGTAGATCAACAAACAACCCTTTATGAAGGTAAAAGAGTGCCTATTGAAGAGCGAATATCAGCGTGGCTTCAAGAAACGGATCTTGCTTATTCCTTTTCAATCAAGCGAACTAATGCACAGGTTGATCGAGACTTTGATGTTCTCATTCAAAAAGGTCCTAACAGTGCTAAAGTAACATTGGCAGACATGGGGTACGGATTAGCGCAATTTTTGCCGGTGTTAGTGCATTGCTATTATGCCCCAGAAGATTCTACTCTCATTCTGGAACAGCCCGGCATGCACCTCCATCCGAAGGTTCAATCTCAAGTCGCAGATTTGCTTATAGAGATTGTCATGGAAAGGAAACTTCAGATCCTCATAGAGAGCCATAGTGAGCACCTATTAAACCGGTTACAACGTCGAATCGCTGAGGAAAAGATTAACGTTGATAAAACTGCTCTCTATTTTTGTAGGAACGATGAAGGTGTTTCCACAATTGAAAAGTTAGATATGGATGAACTTGGGAACATCAAGAATTGGCCACCAAACTTTTTTGGGGACGAGATGGGCGACTTGTTTGCCATGACTAAAGCACAAAGAGAACGTCAAAAGAGAGTGGGGGGTTAATGGACGCTGTTATCGTGGATACGAACGTTATCGTCATTGCAAATGATACGGATGACAAAAGGGCGGATTGTAGAGACCGATGCCAAGATCGACTTGAGCAAATTTTCGATCAACCTGAAAAGGTAGTTATTGACGACAGATGGCGAATTTTGGGAGAGTATGAGGACAATGTGAATCCAAACGCCCGAAAAAAAGGAGTTGGCGATGTCTTTGTAAAAAGGTTGCTGCAGAATCTGAAGAATCCAGAGATTTGCACAATGGTGTCAATCACACCGTTGGGTGGAAATGGAACAGATTTTGAAGAGTTTCCAGACGACCCAGCACTCAGTAATTTTGATCCAGATGACCGGAAATTTATTGCCGTAGCACTTGCGTATGAAAACGCTTATCAACAGAAGACAACTCTTTTGCAAGCATCCGATAGCCAGTGGTACGGGTTTCGAGAGGAACTCATTAGAAACGGATTGGAAGTTGAATTTATCTGTGAGGAGTATATTCGCGATCTGTATGAAAGACGACAGGAAGACTAAATTTCGCTATCACACCCAAACCCTAAAAGAAAATGCGTCGTAATTACCACCTCCTTATCCTCCTTTTCCCCGTCGTCTTTTGGCTTGTCTGCTTCTTTCTGCTTCCGCTCGTGTCGGTGTTTATCTACAGTTTTTTGGAACGTGGGACCTACGGCGGGGTACAGTGGCACTTCACATTGGAAAACTATCATCGTCTGTTCGATGGACTCTATCTCGGTATCCTCTGGCGTTCGGTATCGACAGCCTTGATCTGCACTGCGATCTGTCTACTCCTCGGTTATCCATTCGCCTATTATCTGGCGCGCTACAAACCGAAACATAGAAATATTTTGTTACTGCTCGTCGTTGTCCCGTTTTGGACGAACTTCCTCATTCGAACCTACGCGTGGATACTGATTTTGCGGACAGAAGGACTCCTGAACAGCCTCTTGGGAGCAGTTCTTCCGAATTGGAGTCCATTAGAACTGCTGAATACCCCACTCGCCGTCCAAATAGGGCTCGTTTACGGATACCTACCCTTTATGATACTCCCACTATATGCGGCTTTGGAGCAATTAGATTTGTCGTTGTTAGAAGCCGCACAAGACTTAGGCGCATCGCCGAGGCGCGCGTTTTGGCACGTAACCGTGCCGCTCAGCCTACCCGGTATCCTTGCTGGATCGATGCTGGTTTTTATTCCGACGGTAGGTGCATTTCTAACGCCTGATCTTCTCGGCGGCGGAAAAGTGAGTTATATCGGGAACGTTATTGAGAGACAATTCAAAACATCGCGAGATTGGCCCTTTGGCTCTGCACTCTCGTTCATGCTGATGGGCATCGTTCTGGTCGGAACTGTGTTATACTTTCGCTCTTTACAACAGAATGAAGGGCAACCTGACAGCCCCGGTTAGGACAAACTAAAAAACTTAACCAAGGACTATAGCCTGTAGCCGAAAGCGAAGGCGGATATTTGAAGGCATTGTTCACTGCCTAAGGCAACCTGACAACTCCCGTTAGGGCAAAATTAAAATATGAAACGGGTTCTTGAAGCCAACATAGGATTGGTTTACCTCTTTTTATATATGCCGATTTTAGCGGTTGTGGTGTTCTCATTCAACAGCGGAGAGCATATCTCTGTGTGGGAAGGTTTTACGTTCGGTTGGTATGCGAGGCTGTTTGAGGATGCAGCGTTGTGGCGCGCTTGTCGAAATAGCTTGATGGTGGCAGGTGTTGCAACTGTTATCGCTACCGTTATCGGTACGGCGGCGGCACTTGCTATAGAACGACACCGCTTCCGCTTCCGAACCGCTCTTGTTCGAGTGCTCTATCTCCCTATTATTATTCCAGACATCGTGTTGGCGATTGCATTGTTGACCTTTTACGTGCAAGTGCGTATTCCACTCGGCTTAATCACTGTAATTATCGCACACGGTGTTTTCAACATCGCTTATGTTACTATTGTCGTGCGGGCGCGCCTACAAGGTTACGATAACACATTAGAAGAGGCAGCCCGTGACCTCGGTGCGAACGAATGGCAGACATTTTGGCAGATAACACTTCCGCTCATTGCCCCGGGAATTATCGGTGGCGCTTTGCTCGCATTTACGCTCTCCATTGATGATTTTGTTATCACCTTCTTTACCGCTGGTGTTGGTTACACGACGCTGTCTGTACATATCTATTCGCTACTGAAGTTCGGGATTACGCCGAAGATTAACGCTATCTCAACGATGCTGTTGGCGAACTCAATTGTATTTATCCTGCTATTCTTGTGGTTCCAAGGGGATGCTACCTCCTCCCAAAAACAGGAGGCACAATAGCACGGCTATTAGCGAAGATTTGAAACCATTCGTAAATTTGTGTAAGTTGTGGTATAATTTTTAGAACTTATGCAAAAACGAATGTGTATCGGAAGCAGAATTTTAAGAATCGTACATATCTCCAGTCGCGTCGGAATTAACCGAAAACCATCGCGAAGCGAAGTGATGCCCAGGAGCCCATAGTTTAAAAAGTTAGAAAACGAGATGCCCTATTTCCGAACACACACAGAAATCGATCTGCTGGCAATCAAACATAATGCTGAAGCAATAAAGAGACACACGGGTAAACAGTTGATTGCGGTCGTGAAAGCAGATGCTTATGGACATGGAGCGGTGCCTGTAGCAGAAACGCTGCGTCCAGTCGCTGATATGTTTGCAGTCGCAACGGTTGAAGAAGGAATTGCGCTGCGTCAAGCGGGGATTCGCAAACCGATTCTGATTCTCTTTAGTTGCTTACCTACGCAGGTTGAACAAATCGTTGAATCCAGCCTAACGCCAACGATCGGGGACTGGGAATTTGCAACGACATTGAATAAGGTCGCTTCAGAGGCCGCACCTACAAAGGTTCACGTCAATGTCAACACCGGAATGAATCGGAGTGGTGTGTGCTATACAGAAGCACCTCAGTTTCTGAGTAGATTGAAGACGCTGCAGCGACTTGAAGTCGAGGGGCTTTTCACACATCTTGCTACTGCGGATGAGGTTGATAAAAGTTTTGTTTCTGTTCAGTTGAAGCGGTTTTCGTCTGTACTTGCGAACAATAGCGGGAAAATGGTTCATGTGGCGAACAGCGCAGCATCGCTGGCGGTTCCTGAATCCCATTTCGACGCAGTCCGTCCCGGTTTGAGTCTGTACGGTATCTATCCCGGAACTGAAAAACCCATCCCACTACAACCGGCTCTTACATGGAAGGCGCGTATTGGTTGGACAGGCTCTATTTCAGGGGGGGAGGGTGTAAGTTACGGATTGACATACAAAGCCCTCTATCAAACCCACGTGGCAATGGTGCAGATAGGCTACGGTGACGGTTATCCTCGCTCACTCTCCGGTATCGGTGAAGTGTTGATTGGTGGGATGTGCCGCCCGATAATCGGAAGGGTTTGCATGGACGTGAGCGTGGTGCAGTTGGAACCTGCTGATAAAGTAGCCATTGGTGATGAAGTCGTGCTGGTAGGGAAACAAGGGGACGCGGAAATCACGGTTGACGAAATTGCCCAGCGCGCTGGAACTATTTCTTATGAAATCTTAACGCAGATAGGCACCCGTGTAAAAAGATATTTTAACCATTAACGCTCGTTCGTTTTCGTTCTGCTTTGCAGTGAGAACCGAAAACGGTCTCTGTTAAGTTCTTATCGTTAACTCAATAAATCACGTACCCGTTCGCGAAGAGGTACAAATCTCATCAAAAATCGCTGGTCTTGACAACGGAAAGACCAGAACGAGTTACCATAATTAAAAAATGTTGATTGAATTAAAGAATGTATCACTTTTATTTGGCACGATAACTGCATTGGACAACCTCTCACTGCAGGTACAAGGAGGGGCTGTCGGTTTACTCGGACCGAATGGAGCTGGGAAAAGTACTTTGATTAAAACACTACTCGGGTTCCTTAAACCGAATCAAGGCACAGCCACTGTGTTCGGGCTGGATGTGCAGGCGAACCCAATGGAAATTCGGAAGCAGGTTGGGTACATGCCGGAAGATGAATGTTTAATTCCGGGTATGAACGCTGTCCAACTCGTCTCTTATGCCGGAGAACTCTGTGGAATGCCGAGGCGAGATGCGTTGCAACGCGCACACGAGGTCCTCTATTACGTCGGCTTAGATGAAGAACGATATCGACCAGTGGACGGATACTCCACAGGTATGAAACAGCGTGTAAAGTTAGCACAGGCATTAGTACACGATCCGAAGCTGCTACTTCTCGACGAACCCACAAACGGGATGGATACAAGTGGTAGAGAAGAGATGCTCGAACTCGTCAAAGACATAGCAACCGACAAAAACATCAACGTCATCTTATCCTCGCATCTGCTCCCCGATGTGGAGTTCGCATGTCAAGAGATTGTTGCCCTATCACACGGTAGTGTTGCTATCCAAGGACAGATACAAGCACTCAAAAAGAACAAGGGACAATCTTTCGATCTGAAGATTGTAGGTGACAGCGAGGCTTATATCACCGCTTTGGAACGCCATAACTTTCAGGTTGAACTACATCCCGATAAACGCCTGCGGGTTACGTCCGGAAGTCGGGAACAGACGGAAACAACATTCTTCTTCAAAATCGCTTATGATACAGGTGTCCAGCTTCGCCAGCTCCGTGGGGTGAAACATACGTTAGAGGATATTTTCGCTGAGGTGATGAGTGTGGATTCACAATTTCTTAACGATTAAATCTGAGCTGCTGCGGACGTTTGCTTTGCAGTGAGAATGCAAATGTCTTTTATAGGACAGCGATATGGCGTTATTGAGGTTTTTTAACGTCCGACATTTTACGACTCTCTTAGCACTTTGCATCTTAGCCGCTGTGATACCACCACTTAGTATGGCGAATGAGATGCTCCGCATTGCTGGAATGGGTGGCACCCGTATCGCGACGTATGCAGAAGACGCAGGCATATTTGGGAATCCAGCATCGCTTGTGCATGTAAAACACCACAACCTTGTGTTCGGCACTGCGGCTGAAAATATCCATTGGGCAGAACTACCGAAACACGGAACTGTGCAATTTGTCGCCGAAGCCAATATTGACATTTCGCCAGCACTCTACTATTCGCACGCGTTTGGTAAGTGGGGGGCGAGTGCTGGGTATGCCGCAAGATTTACAAATTTTGCGAACTTCACATTTGAAAGCACACGTGCCGAGTATAATCGAAACTCGCGTCAATTTTCCGCCACAACAGATCTGTTCACAGACTACAACTTACTCCAAGAAAGGAGTTGGGTCATAGGATTCAGTCGCGAACTCGGAAAATCAGCAGCAGGTCTGCGTCTTAGACTGTTGAGGCAAGTTGTAAACCGAGGAACGGCGATCTCGACTTTAAATTTGGAAGCACGCCACGGACCTGAAGTAGATGTAGATGTACCTGAAGAATTGATTGAGGCAATCGTTGAAGAATTGCAATTCGGGAATAGAGTCCGGGACATCGTCCACGAACGACAGCCGGTGCTTGAGAGAACAGTCAACCGATTAGAACTGGACATCGGGTTTCAACGTCCGATATGGTTTGACACAAAGCAGACGAATCCACCGCTGCTGGTAGGTGTCCTCTTTGAAAATCTCCTGCGTGCAGACTTGGTGGAACCTCTGCCTTTCCGAGTCGGTATCGGTGCCGCTTATGAACCTCAGGAATGGATTACAGTCGCAGCGGATCTTTGGCGGGATTTTGGGCAAAGAGGAGTGAGCTTTGCTGTTGGCAGCGAATTTCAGAAAACATGGAAAAGCGGTTATGCCATTGGGCTCCGAATTGGGCTCCGGCATACTACCTCCCACACGCATTTTAGTACCGGTATCGCCTTAGCACTCGGCACACTATCTACAGAGTATACCTTGGTTCGTCCGTTGACACGCCTAACCATAGCGGAAGCGCGTCATCTCTTGGCACTTACGCTGCGTCTGTAAGGTAAGGCATTCTCACTTTATCGTCTGAACAATGTAGTTGTAAACAGCACCTGCAAAAGCAAGGAATATGGAGAAAATAGATGAAGAAGAAGAAATACCGTCGAAAACGCGGTCAGCCGCCCGATGCACATGTATCACGCGTTATAGAAGCGACTGCGACTGCTTTTGATATGGCTGAACAAGGACTACGTCCTATGCCACTTGAAATAGAGGATCCGCTCAAAGAACAGACGTTTACGGGCGATACTTGGGAAACTTGTTGGCACTTCGCTGACCAGTTGCTCCTGTTGTCAATTAGTGCTGATATGGGCGAGATTCAAGTCAAGTTTGACATTCTTGTGGACGAATATGAATTCGCCACTACTCTCGTTGACATCCCGATTCTTGCGCATTTAGAACTGGAAGTCACCTGTATTGACACACTACCAAGCAGCGACACCAGATATAACGACATTCCGGAGGGAATTCAGCTGTGGCGAGTCCATTCAGCCGACTTCCGAGAACATCCCAGAGACACACTTCAAATGCTTTTCCTAAGCGAAGAAGTGGACACCGATAATGGAGAACAACATGACAAGGAAGAATAGTATTATTCAGGTTGGTGTTGCCGAAGTAGATATTACTCCAGATTATCCGATTCGACTGAGTGGTTACGGTAGTCGTCGCACGGAATCCGACGGTATCATCCAGCGCATATGGGCGAAGGCACTCGCTATTGGCGGTGATGCAGATGAACCCGTTGTTTTAGTAACGGTCGAAAACTGCGGCTTACCGGATGAGTTGACCGAGGAAGTGTCCCACCGAATCAAGGAGAAAACGGGAATCTCGCGTGCCCATTTCGTGGCGTGCTTCACACATACACACAGTGCACCGTGCCTAACAAACGCCGCACCTTTCCTGTTTAGTTCGGATATACCTCCCGCACAACAGGAAACGATAGATCGGTACACGGCTCAATTTAAGGACTGGATGGAAGCCGTTGCATTGGAGGCACTTGCAAACCGTGAGCCATCACGTTTGAGTTGGAGCATCGGAGAACTCGGTTTCGCAAAAAATCGGCGTACTGAAGGTGGTCCGGTAGACCATTCTTTACCGTGTATGCAAATAACAAGTCTGGATGGCACACTACGCGCCGTATGGGCAAGTTACGCCTGCCATTGCACGACGTTGGCAGGCACAGATAATCATATCTGCGGAGATTGGGCAGGATTTGCCCAAGATGCCATCCAAAACACTTTACCCGGTGTAACCGCTTTAATCTCCATTGGATGTGGTGCCGATGCGAATCCTGAATCGCGGATGATGCCGATGCCGGATGGGCAAGAAGAGGTTTTCAGCACCCGTCTTGCGTATGCGAAAGCACATGGAGAAGCACTCTCGGAGGAGATCCAACGTCTCCTGAAAGGAGAGGCTAAGTCACTCACCAATGTTCCTACTGGCGTGTTTGAGAGGGTTAATCTGCCCTTTGATACACTACCGACCCGTGAGGAATGGGAAGCACGCGTAGCAGCAGGTGGTTCCGATGCCTATCACGCCCAAAAGCACCTCGAACGCTTGCAGAAAGGACTGCCGTTGCAGGCGGAACTTTCATATCCGGTACAAGCGTGGAGATTCGGCGAGGAACTCGCCATTGTTTTCCTTGCGAGTGAGGTGGTCGTCGATTATTCACTCCGTTTGAAAAGTGAGTTAGATGCCGATCGACTCTGGGTAGGTGCGTATTCAAACGCGTTTCCGTGCTATATTCCGTCGGAGCGGGTATTAGCCGAGGGGGGTTATGAAGGTGGAGGTGCGATGCTCTATTTCGGTCCGCCGACTCGATTTGCCCCTGGGGTTGAGCAATTAGTGATTGATACCGTGCACAGATTGTTACCAGCCGTGTATCAATCCTAAGCCGGACGCTCTTCAGGCTTTTTGGTTTACCATGCTCGAGAGGATACCGAGGATTTTGGCACACTGCTGAATCGGGTAGATGTCCATATCGATCTGTAACCTCTTTTCCGCCAATCTGAGAAATTGCCACTCTGTCCCCGTCGTGGTAGCCCCGTAAACGGCGGGGATACTATTTCCCTTTTCAGCATTAAAACGTTGTGCGGCGAGCATTTCGGCGACACACTGCCCGAGTCCGAGTTTTGGGTCATCCTTCTTTGTCTCAACAAGGATGATGAGAGGTGCCTCTAACAACAGCTGGCCGGGGGACAGGCTCACTAAAAAATCGCAGATGCCCACTAATCCACTTTCAACATCGACGCTGAAGTCAATCCCTGAAAAGAAGCTAATGCGGTAGTTGAACTTTTCTCGGAGTTCAACCAGTACGTCAGCGACAATGAGTTCGGAGCGCGCCTTCTCAGTCCCAATGGCAGCTGCCAAAGGCACCTTTTTCGCCAACCCTGTTGTGAGGTAGGCACTTGGAGCAATCGGGTCTATTTCAGAAAAGGTACCTGCGGATTCAACCTTTTCCAGTTGAAACGCCGCTAACGCTGATTCTAAGGTGAAATTGCTGTCACTCATTATGACACAACCTTCAAATACATCTTCGCTCACTTTCTATTCCCTTGGTCAGAGGTCGAGAAAAGCGCGCACGGCTGCGGCGAACTCAGCAGGGCAATCATCATAGATAAAGTGTCCAGCCACCGAATCTGTATCAGAACAACCGATAGAGACAAACTTCGCGTTCGGAATAACCCTCTCGTAATCTCGGCTACCCTTTAGCGCGATAGTATCGTCCTCCCCATGCAAAATGAGCGTGGGTGCGGTGATGTGTCCAACCGCTGCACGATAATCGGGCGACCTGCCACTGCTGAAATATACCGCAAAGGAACTCCATCCACCGGGGGGCGATGCCATTATATCCATAGCCGAAGCATCGTATCCCATGCCGATGAGAATATATCGACCGACTTGTGTGTGTAAATCCACAAGGTCAGCATCCGATTTTGAGAAAATATCGCCGAAGTTGAAGTATTCTTTGAGCAATGCATTATATTTGGTTTGTGCCGCTTGCGGAATCTTGCGCCGAACTGCTTCAAAGAGATCGTTTCCCTTTTCCGGTGGCGTGAGTACTGCCGCGGGTGCGACAAGAATGAGTTTCTCAACCTGATCCGGGAATTCCGCTGCGTAAAGTGCCGCGATAAAGCCTCCAAACGAATGTCCAACCAGCAATAATTTTCTCTCTTTAAGGATACGGCGGATGCGTTCAATGTCGGCTATTTGTGCACCTATGCCAAGCGTCTGGTCAAGTTGTGCTACATTTTTAGGATAGTTTTTTGACTTAAAACGGTCAATCGGTCTTGTAGACTTACCAGCACCCCGCTGGTGGTAATAGTAGAAGGCAAAGCGAGCTTCCAATAGCTTGAACCCTTTCCAGGCGTTTGCATAAGGGATGCCCGGGCCGCCATGCACAACAACAACAGGGCGACCTTTTCCGTATACGTCAAAATGCAGGGATATATCAGACTCCACCTGCCATACCGAAGAATCAATTTGCGAGGGCGGCTCCAACGGCGCGCGTAAGTTTTCACTTTTACTGACAGAACCGAATGTATAGAGCGGTTGGCTCATTTTCCAAAACATATATCCCGCAGCAATACCTCCTAAGATAACGACCCCTGCAATCCCTATCAGCACAATTTTTATGCTTCTTTTCATATCTGATTTCCCTGGGAAAGATGCCCGAAACACGTTCGAGCATCCATGAACATTTCTCTTGGAGGCTACAAGGGGTTGGAGTCTGTTCTCCGTTAAATCAACCCTGTTTCCGAAAGCGTGTTGCGTAAGGATTCAAGGTTCTCAGGAACCATCGGTACGAGCGGCAACCGCAACTTCCCATTGAGTTTCCCCATCAGTTGGAGCGCGGTTTTCGCAGGAATCGGGTTCGTCTCAATAAAGAGATCGACCGCCAGTGGCAACGCTTTATAGTGAAGTTTGCGGGCAAGTTCAAGATTTCCGGCGTGGAAAGCGTTGCACATCTCCGCGACATCCGCAGGCGCAATGTTCGCCACAACTGAAATCACGCCTTTCCCTCCGACCGCCAGCATCGGCAGCGTATTCACATCATCCCCCGAAAGCACAACGAAATCATCGGGACATAGGTTGACGACCTCACTGGCGCGTTTGAGTTCGCCAGTCGCTTCCTTGAGTGCGACGATGTTTGGATGTTCGGCAAGCCGGGCAATCGTGGGTGAAAGGATGTCGGTACCGCAACGTCCCGGAACGTTGTAGATGACAATCGGGATATCCACTGTGTCAGCGACTTTCATATAGTGGGCATACAAACCCTCTTGGGTAGGCTTGTTATAATAAGGGGTAACAATCAGGGCAGCATCCGCACCGGCATCTTTGGCATGTTGCGTTGCACGCAAGGTGCGTGTTGTTGAGTTGGAGCCAGTCCCCGCGATAATAGGCACCTTCCCATTTACAGTTTCAACAGTGAGTTCTATCACCCTATCATGTTCAGCCTCAGACAGCGCGGGGGATTCACCTGTTGTGCCACACGGGACGATGCCGTGTGTGCCGCCGTCAAGCTGAAATTGAATCAGTTCCTTGAGTTTCGCTTCGTCAAGCGATTCATCGTCCTTAAATGGTGTGACGAGTGCAACATAAGAGCCTTGAAACATGTAAACCCTCCTTATATCTGTAGGCATCTCACTCAGTATAGCGAGGCTACAAGTGTGCTTAATAATTCCATGCGTCTGTTGTGAGTTCACCGACGAAGATAACGCGAGCATCGCCTTCAAGATAAACGTCTCGCGCTTCGCCATTCTCTACATCGAAATGAATCTTCAATTCGACCCCACTCGCCGTTTTGACAGCAACCGGGGATTCTACTTTTCCTAACGTCGCAGCAACAATAGCAGAAGCAATTGACCCGGTGCCACAAGCGAGCGTTTCATCTTCAACACCGCGCTCATACGTCCGGATATCAATCAACCCCGACGATTGAATGCGGATAAAATTCGCGTTCGTGCCAGCGGGCTTGAAATCGTCGTGATAACGCGTTTGCTGTCCTAAATCAAAGACATCCGTTTCTTCCAAGTCCTCGACGAAGAAGATAACGTGAGGCACGCCGCTATTCGCGAATCCGACCGTGTGCATCCCATCTTCCAATTGGAGTGGAACATTGAGCCGGATATCCGTAGGATCGCTCATACGTACTTTAACGTCCTGACCGACTATTTCGGATTCATAAATTCCGGCGTTCGTCAGAAATCGCATCTGTTCAGACGCGAGCCCGTTCAAATAGGCGAATTTGGAGATACATCGCGCGCCGTTCCCGCAAGTTTCCACCTCGCCGCCGTCAGCATTGAAGTAGCGCATGCGAAAGTCGACACCGTCCGCCTTTTCGACGAGGAGAACACCGTCAGCCCCGACCGACATACGGCGTTGGCAGAGTTTTTTCACAAAATCTGTATCGGTGCTATCAACGATTCCCGCCAAATTATTGATGATGACGAAGTCATTGCCTGCACCGCTGAGTTTCATAAAGGGTATTTTGTCCATTCCAGGTCCTTTACTGCGGAGATATAATTTGTTACATGATAATATTATTTGGCTTTTGAGTCAAGTATTTTTTGGACGCTTCTTAAAAGCATTTAGTTCTTCCGTAGGAAGGATCCTGACCTGTTATTGGGAGGAGAGATCGCCGAATCCTGACTCTCTGCTACGCAGCAGCTAACATCAGAGCATGCGTCCGGAGTTCCGTCACAATGTCCAAAACACCGTCGTAACTATCGCATGTGACGAGCCGGTAGCGAAAGGACTTAACATGTGGAATGCCTTTAAAATAGTTGCTATAGTGTCGGCGCATTTCAACGAGACCGAGTTTTAATCCTTTCCATTTAATGGAGAAATCAAGGTGCTTTCTAAAAACAGCAATCCGTTCATCTATTGAAGGTGGTGGGAGCGACTCACCCGTAGCGAAATAGTGTTTTACCTCGTTGAAAATCCACGGGTACCCGATCGCGGCGCGCCCAATCATGATACCGTCAACGCCGTATTGGTGCCGCATCTGCGCCGCTTTTTGTGGACTATCAACATCACCGTTGCCGAAGACAGGGATTGTCATGCGCGGGTTGTCTTTGATCCTACCGATAAGTGTCCAGTCGGCGTCCCCCTTATACATCTGCCGCCGGGTTCTGCCGTGAATAGCAATCGCGCGGATACCGACATCCTGCAGCCGCTCCGCGACTTCAACGACATATTTCGTTTTATCGTCCCATCCGAGTCGCGTTTTGACGGTGACAGGCAGATCTGTAGTTTTTACCATCTCGGCAGTCATTTTCACCATTTTGGGGATGTCTTGTAGGATACCGGCACCTGCACCTTTACAGGTGACCTTCTTAACGGGACACCCATAATTAATATCGATGATGTCGGGTTGGACCTTTTCAGTGATTTCCACAGAGGCGCGCATAGAATCGATGTTGTGACCAAAAATTTGGATGCCAATCGGTCTCTCCGTTTCAAAAATGTCCAGCTTGGCAACACTCGGTGCGGCATCACGGATGAGTGCCTCGGAGGAGATGAATTCCGTGTACATGAGATCCGCTCCGTTCTCTTTGCAGACGGCGCGGAACGGCGGATCGCTCACATCTTCCATCGGTGCGAGCAGTAGTGGGAAATCTGAAATGTTGAGGTTGCCGATTGTCAACATGGTATGTTATCAGTGAAGCAATTTCGTAGAAACTTTGATTATTAGATTCGCCGCATGTATTCATCGTGTTTGCCGATCCAAAACCAGACGAAAGTCCCTTCCTCCTCAAATGCCAAAGCGCGATAGGACCTGTTAATTCTCACCGACCAATCCGTTTTTCCAACTTGCTTGAAATTCAGAGAGGGATGTTTCGGGTCTCGCTGCAGCAATTGAAAACACTTGTCGGCTTGTCGTTGGATCTCTTGGGGCAGATTTTGATAATGCTCCCAAAATTCTCTGCGCGTTTTATAGATCTTTGCACCTACCTGCCCGCAAATCCTCAAGGGTTTCCTTGCGAAGTCGATCAAGCCTTCCGGCTTTTATGTCTTCCTCGATCTGCTTATCCCATGCCTCCCAGTCGGCTTCTAAAGTTTCATAAAGCGTCCTTTCAAGGGTCTTCAGCAACGCTTTCTGTGTACTATCTTCGCATTTCACCTTCGGATGTTCCTGTATCCATCCTATCCATCCGTCGCCGTTTTTTTGAATCTGGGCAGTATAGGTTGTCTCATATTCCGAATCGTAGATTTTGACGGTCTGAATTTTTTCCATGTGTGCCTCCTTGGGTTCAATCTGTTTAAGACAAAGTTATTATACCTCGCAAATGCGCTATTGTCAAGGAAACAGAAATTGCATTAGGGACATTTAGTTCTCGCGTCATTTCGGTTTTTCGCTATCCTGAGTCCCGTAGGGTTTATTTGCTTGCAGATTTCTTCAGCATCTGTGGAGAACAGAGTTCATACCAAAAAATAAAGCCCCGTAGGGGCGACATCTGTCCTTTCAATCTCCTCGAAGTCTCTTGGTTGTAGCAACGACTTTGGAGAGTCGCGACCGGGAGGTCGCTCCTACAGCGGCATGTTGCGAGTCAATGTTCATTCTTATCAGGGAACTATAGTAAAGTTTACAATTAACGATACATTGTGAACGGGCGAGATTAGGAAACCTCGCCAGCGGGGCGGAGCGTTTTCAAGGCTCTGGAAATGTTTACTGGTTTTGAGGGTTTACTATAAATGCTCTACCAAATGCCCTTGATGCTTGACACTTTTCCTGTTTCGTGATAAATATAAGGACAAGATGTGGAAGGTTATCTATTCATGAAGTTATAGCGAGGTATTTCTTATGAGATGTATTTTTGTAGGTATCGAATATGCCGGAAAAACGACATTGGTAGACCTGATGACGGACTATTATCGGCACCGAAAATTGGTTGTTCACGTTGACGATCACTTCACTATCCCCGATTCATCGCTCAGTCCAGAATCGAGAGCGGCGTACGTAAATTTCCCAGACGATGTGAAGGAACGGATGCAGCGGATGCAGCTTCAGTATCACGTAGAGGTAATTAGAAACTATCCGAACACCCTGATCGCGGGATGGCATATTGAGGAACTTGTTTACTCATCCTTCTATGGGGATGATCCAGAAAGCCTATACTACTCGAAATATCACATCAACGCGCAACGCGGCTATGAAACACAGGTGATTGAAGCACGCCTACCAGATGTGGTGATGATCCACGTCACTGCCAGCGATGACGCGATTAAGGAACGGATGGCAACAGATCCACACGAATATCAGATCATTAAGGAAGCCGATATCCCAACGCTCAACCGCCTTTTTCAGGAAGAGATTGACAGGTCTCTGTTTACGCAAAAAGGACGTAAGATTGTGTTGGATACAACAGATAAGACACCGACCGAATCGCTCGATGAACTGCTTCTACTTTCCGAGCCACTGATTACGTTCGGCGAGCTTGCTGTCCGGGCAATGGACGTGCCAGATTCCGATTATCAGGTGCGTTATGAAAATAGTGTTCGGAAGACGATACCGGTATAGGAAGGTATTGGCGAGGCATAGAAATCTCGCCCGACATATATTGGTTTTGGAATGAGGTGTCCATAGAATGGCGGGGTTATAAACCCCGCCAGCGAAGGGTTGTGGGGTTATCTGTTCAAAGGATGTTCGCGGTTTGCGATTGGGAAGGGAACGCGTTGTCCTGACAGTTGAGATTCGTAGGCACCGAGGATCATTTCCAAGGCTGCAACAGCGTCTTCCGCAGCGGAAATCGGTTTCCGGTCGTTCTCAATCGCATCAATCAAATCGCGAATAGCGAGTTCATTGCCGCTGGAAAAAGGTGTCTGGTCTAAGTCGATCGCCTCCCACTCTTGGTCTGGATTTGAAGGGAGCAGCACTGGATGCGGGTAGACCATGAGGCGGTTTGCAACATCACCTCGGAGCGAGAAAATGCCTTCGCTTCCGACAATTTCCATGCCGTATCTGCCGGAGCCAGCCTGATCTCTCCGAGACTCAAAAAAGCCAGAAACACCGTTCTTGAAAGCGAAGTAGCTGTTGATGCAATCACCCGCGACGGGTCCAACTGGCTCTGTCGGTTTATGGTCGCCACCGGACGTTACTTCTTTTCCGTTTGTCGTAACGTGGGACTGCATCCACGCGACATCACCGACGAAGAAACGCATCATATTAAACGTGTGGGTGCCAAGAACAATCATATCCTCACCGCCACCCCGATGGTCCTGCTTACCGCTGGCATGGATGGCTTGGATCGTGCCGATCTTTCCATCGTCGATCATCTTTTTAATCGCGTGTGTCGCTGGGAGATAGACTGCCTGATGCGCCACTGCGACCTTTAATCCGTGTTTTTTCGCTGTCCCAACGATTATATCACCATCTGCGAGCGTACTCGTCATCGGCTTCTCGCTGTAAACACTGCACCCTGCCTCAAGGCACGCAGTTACCATAGCAACGTGATCCGCGGTCCAACGGGGGCAGACACTCACAATATCAAGATCCTCTTTCTCAAGCATATCTCGATAATCGGCGTAACTGCGCAAGGCACCTGCTTCTGCGGCGGCTTTTTCTCTACCCTCTTCGTTCGGATCAGAGACAGCGATAAATTCAACGTTCTCTATATCTTTATATGGGGTGTGGAGTCCGTGCCCAAAGTTGCCGGCACCTGTATGCCCAATTGCCGCGGCACGATACGTTTTCTGGCTCATTTTTCCTCCAGTCTATGTTTTAACTTAATCAGGACTTACACAAATTTAGCATGTAACAGGAAATTTCTGATTTTTAAACCCCCTAAATCCCCCTTATCAGGGGGACTTGATGAAGCAACTGCGTAAGTCCTATTAATATCCCTTCTGCTTGTCAACGACGTTGACTAAGGGATCACCTTTCACGTAACGGTGTAGGTTGTCTATAAAAAGTTGCATGGCACGTCTCCGAACGTGCTGCGAGGAGCCTGCACTGTGCGAGGTCAGAATCACATTCTGCTGTTCCCACAGCGGACTTTCCGGTGGACACGGTTCCATGTAAGTTACGTCCAACCCCGCACCTGCTAATTGCCCACTTTGCAGTGCGGTTACCAATGCCGTTTCGTCAATAACCTTGCCTCGACTAACATTCACGAGGTAACTCGCATCGGGTATCTGATTAAATTGTGCATCTGATAGGAGTTTATGCGTTTCGGGGGTACTTGGACAACACACCATGAGAATGTTCGATTTCGCTAAGAATTCCATCAATCCATCCAAACCGTAAAGTTCTGAGATGGTATCAGGCTTATCAATTGGTTCTACATCAGCAGCAATGACATTAAATTCAAACGCTTGTGCGCGTGCCGCAATCGCTCGTCCGATTCCACCCAGCCCGAGGATTCCCATTGTCATACCCGCCAGTTCAACGCATGGAACACGCTCCCAATGCTTCGTTTTCATAAATTCCAACTGATCGGGAATCCGACGGGTGATGGATAAAAGGAGGGCAAAGGCGTGTTCGGCAATCTGTGTGCCGTACAAGCCTCGGCAGTTAGTGAGTATAACATCGCTCGCCTTGAAAGCGGGGTACATAAACCCCTCAACCCCTGCATGCGGTTGGTGCACCCAACGCAATGCGGCTGCTTTTGACATCGCATCTTCGCCAATGCGTCCAAACAAAATATCAACATCGGCGATATGCTCATGCAAAGGTTCACCGTGAGGCAAAAAGCGAACCTCAACGCCCGGTGGAACATCCGATAGCATCGCTTCAATTTCTGGAGCCTGCCGACTGCCAATCAAGACTTTAGGTGTATCCATACGTCTCTCCAGGGCGGGTTATGTCATTTCCGCCTACAGAAAACCGGTTTAACCGCTAATCGAATCTGCGTGTTTTGCCCACTGAAAATCAAGATCGCTGATGCCACCTGCGTCGTGGGTCATCAGGTCAATTGTCACGCGGTTATAGACGTTAAACCATTCAGGATGGTGATTCATCGATTCGGCGATTAAGGCGAGTTGCGCCATGAAACCGAACGCCGTAACGAAAGTATCAAACTGGAATTCCTTATGTAACTTACCGTCTTCCACGATCCAACCGTTGAGTTGTCCCAAGTTTTCCTGAATTTCAGCGTCTGAGAGTTTCTTCGCTGCCATTAAATATTTCTCCTCAAGATGTGTAGTGGAATTGCGAGAGGCATTTAGTGATGCGTCGTCATAAAGCCTTTTGAAATCGGACAAGTTTCCTAATATAAGTGCGAACCAAATGACATCGACCGAAATTATAGTGGAAAATATAAATAAATGCAAGTTAAAATAGTAACAGTAATCTCAATCATGAAGCTCCTAATTTTCCAATAATCACACTATGTGAGCATGTAGCGTAATAAAACAGACTTTAAATAGGAGGCAGTAATGGCAGGCGCGACAACCCTTTATTTTCCAGAAGTGGGACCCGAATGGCAAGACTGGGTCCAAGTTACGAATGTGGGGACTGAAGATACCCGAGTGACTGCAATCGCGAGGCACGCCAACAACGGGCAACCCACCTGGTCTGCGGAGAAAACAATAAGTTCCTTCGAGTCCTGGATACCGAACGTTGAAGAGATTAAAACGAACTCCTCAATGCAGTTCACTGCGGACCAACCGATTGTGGCAGAACGACACATGCACAAGGACACGAACGTGCTTGATTTTGTTGGCGCGGCTCCAGAATATGGGACAGTTGGGCAGCGACTCTTTTTCCCAGAATTGGTCTCCGGTGCTCACGATTGGTTTCGGGTTCTCAATGTCGGTGAGGCAGACGCGCACGTCAACATCACCGTCCGAAACAGGAACGGCGATGTACTGCGGCAACGCCACCACGTCATCAAACCGCTCTGTTGTTGGGATCTCAATGAAGGTGTTATGGGCAATGTCACTGGCACAGTTGAGATGCAAAGTTCACAACCGATCGTCGGTGAACGGCATCTCCACTATCAAGGTGGCAAGACCAGTGTCGGGCAATTTGGACAGGTGATTGCGGATGCACCCCGTACCCTCTTTTTTCCAGAGGTCGGACCGGCATGGGAAGACTGGGTTGTGATCGTCAATGTCGGAAGAGAAGATGCAGAAGTAACGATGGTCGCACGTAAAGATGACGACGCGCAATCGACATGGACAAAAAAACGCGATCGACTGAGACCTTTTGAGTGTTGGACACCGCCCATGGACGATATTACAGTGAAATCCTCCGTAGAGGTCCGCAGCAATCAGCCGGTTGTCGCGGAACGACACATGCAAAGTGGGACAGCCATTATCGATCTACCCGGTGCATCGGTGGAGGGCGGACAGGTGGGGATTCGACTCTTTTTCCCTGAAATTGCGGGTGGCGCATGGGATTGGTTCCGATTCCTTAACGTTGGAGAAGCAGATGCCTTCGTTAACGTCATCGTCCGCAACCGGCAAGGTGAGATTCGTCGGCAAGTGCATCGCCAAATTAAGCCACTCTGCTGCGTAGATATGGATGAAGGTGCAATGGGGAAAGTGCGCGGCACCGTTGAGGTCCAGAGCACACAACCTATTGTCGGTGAGAGACACCTACATTATCAAACCGGACACAAAGGCGCGGTCGTTGGTGAATACGGCGTTGTGATTGGAGAATAAAATATGGCGTGGATTCAAACCGTAGATGAGGCAGATGCGACCGGTATCGTGAAAGAGGAATACGACGCGGCGATGGCGCGGGCGGGTCAACTTTACAATATCGTCAAACTTTTCAGCGTGCGACCGAAAAGTATGCGCGCTTTCGTTGAACTCTACAAAATCGTGATGCACGACCCGGACTCTCCATTGAGTCGGATGCAACGGGAAATGATCGCCACCGTTGTCTCGAAAGTGAACGAATGCCATTACTGAATAATAGCGCATGCCGATGAGTTGCGGGAACAACTCACAGACGAACAGATTTCACAGATAGTGGCGAATTTTCAGACATCTGATATTGACGAAGCCACAAAAGCGATCCTTGAATTTGCCGTTAAGGTGACAAAAGCAGCACCTACAGTTACACCTGCAGACTTGGAACACCTCCGCAGTTATGGGCTCACTGACGAGGCACTTTTCGCTATTGTGGAGGTCGTTGGCTTTTTCAACTACGTCAACCGGATAGCGGATGCCTTTGGAATAGAATTAGACGATTTTCTGGAAGGGAGAGATTTTAATGAATCTAACGGATAAAATTGCGATTGTGACAGGCGCAGGACAAGGTATTGGCAAAGCGATTGCCATTAGACTCGCGAACGCTGGGGCAGATGTCGCCATCATGGATTTAAACATGGCAGCAGCGGAAGCGGTAGCACAGGAAATTGAGGTTTCCATCGGACGCAGCGCGCTGCCTGTTCAGGCAGATGTTTCACAATCCACTGATGTCAATGCCGCCGTTGAGAAAATTATTTCAACTTTAGACCGTGTTGACATCCTCGTCAACAACGCCGGTATTGCAGGGCGGACACTGCCATTAACCGACTTGGAAGAAGCGGATTGGGATGCCGTGATGGGTGTAAACCTGACGGGTGTCTTTCTCTGTTGTAAGGCAGTGATTGGTCCAATGATTGCACAGGACTACGGCAGGATTGTGAACATCGCCTCAATTGCCGGCAAAGAGGGCAATCCGACACTTATACCATATTCGGTATCTAAGGCTGGTGTTATCTGTCTGACGAAAGCACTGGCGAAAGAGGTAACCGACTATAACATCCGTGTGAATGCGGTGTCCCCAGCGGTCATCGAAACACCGCTCTTAGAAGGCATGGCACAATCAACCATCGATTATATGGTCGGTAAGATTCCGTTGGGACGTGTTGGGAAACCGGAGGAAGTTGCCGCTGTGGTGAATTTCTTGGCTTCGGATGAGGCGAGTTTTGTGACAGGACAGTGCTACGATGTCAGCGGCGGAAGAGCAACGTATTAGAATAGCCGTCAGCCATCAGCAAAGAGGTTTTCTGATGAATGAACATCCTCTTGCTGACAACTGACGGAACCAACTGCTGACAGCCATTAATCCACTTATTCCGCAATGCAGTAGAGATACTGGCCGCCGCGGAGATATAACTCCGAACCGACAACTGCAGGCGATGCGTTGAAACTATCGTCGAGCGTATTTTCCGCTATGATTGTAAATTCGGGACCGTGTTGAAGAACGTTCACTGTCCCGTTACGTCCAGTGATATAGACGCGATCGGCTGCACCAACAATGGATGCATAGACCCCAGAAACGCCTTGTAACCGTTTCGGTCCATAGTGCGCCTGTCCGGTTTTAACATCGAAGGCAGAAAGGATACCGTCGTTGCTTTTCAAGAAATAGAGTGTTTCTCCATAGAGGAGCGGCGATGGCACATAAGGTGTATCCCGACCGTGTTGCCAGACGACTGCATCCGATCCAGTAATATCACCCATTGCTTTTGCAAGGTGGACTGCCTTCAAGTCATTGCCTCGGAAACCACTCATCAGGTATACGAACCCATCAGCAGCAACAGGGGAAGGAATACTATTCGCAGTCAACCCGTCGCCTTCCCATAGAAGTTTGCCGGTTTCCAAATCATAACTACGGACACGATTTGTGCCGGCAGTGATCACCTGAGGTTTTCCGTCCTGTTTAACAACAATCGGTGAAAACCACGTCGTCCCTTCGTTGCGGTCGGTCTTCCATAGAACATCTCCTGTCCGCTTGTCGAGTGCGGTGATAAAAGAGTCCCTCTCATGGTCCTGAACGATAACAAGCGTGTTGCCGTGAAGAACAGGAGAACTCCCTTCACCGAAGGTGAGGTTCTTATACATCGTCCCGATGTCCTTTTCCCACTTCACATTGCCCATCATATCAACGCAGTAGAGTCCGCGCGAACCAAAATAAGCATAGATGTACTCACCATCGGTGACCGGCGAGTTTGAAGCGAAAGTGCCATCTTGGTGCGTCCCTTCATGAGGATTTAACTCTTGCAGTGTCTTTTGCCACAGAATACTGCCATCATTTCGATTGATGGCGATAAGATCAAACTTGTAAGAGTTTTCAATTGCCTCCCGTCCACGCCTCTGGTTAAAGAGGCCGCTAAACGGATTATCACCTCCTGATTCCTCGGCTTCCACTTTGGATGCTTCGCCTTTAATTGCAGTCTGGATAAAGATTTTGTCCTCCCAGATAATCGGCGAGGCGTGTCCCGTACCCGGAATAGCAATTTTCCAACGGATGTTTTCAGTTTCGCTCCATGTCGTGGGCGGATTGGCTTCGACAGCGGCACCGGTTGCGTGTGGTCCGCGCCAATGATGCCAGTTTTTCTCGAAACCAACAGGTTGTGATGCGCTTGCTGCAATCACTGCCAAAACAAGCGTAAATATCATCAGAATTGCGATTCTCTTCATCTCTAATTCCTTTCATTTTTTATAGTAAGCGTGATGCGGTTAGAAACCGCACCTACCAAGGAAAAGTATACGCGCCTAAATAGGTTTAGGCTATAATGTCCTCAATGACAAGAGGTTGTGCCAATTCACGATTTGCGGCTTCCAGTTTTTCACGACTTGAAACGACACATACCGCGGCTTTATCTTGATTTCCTTCTAAGAGTTCGAGAAGTGCCCGTTTTACCTCAGCAGGCGTTGCCCGTCGGAGTTGTGCGTAGCGATCCTCTCGCATTTCGCGTGTCTGACCTATGAGGTATTGACCCAGTGCGTCGCTGGCAGCCTGACTTGGGCGAATCGGCTTTTCAGCACTTTTCGCAGTCGCGATAATTGCTCGATCAATATCTGTCTGCGTCCATTCCACCTGTTTAACGTAGTCGGCTGCCTGTGCGAAGACGTTGAGGGTCCGCGCGACGTGCGGATCGCGATATGAGGCTTGATACAGTTGAGCATCAAACGGACTATAGGTGAAATATGCCCCGTAAGCGTTGCCTTTAAAGCGGATCTCGCTCATGATGTAATCCAATCGCAAAATATGCGCCCCGATACTGAGCAATGTCGAATCAGGGTGCGAATAGTGCGGTGCCGGCATCACGTGCGCACAGTACGCAATCTGAATAGGACCGGCTAACCCTTCTCTCGGCGGCGTTCCAAACGGTTGAAACACAATTGATTCCGAAGGGATCGGTTCATCTCGCATCGTGCTGAGCCATTCACCGAGTCTGGTGTGCGTCTGCTCAAAAGTGGTGTCGGAACCAGTGAAACTCGCGGTCACCCGCCCGCGGGTTAGTAGGAAGTCGCGAATCGCTTCTATATGACACATGAGATCGGTGTTAAGTTCGTCAAAACTGCTGAGCAATGTTTCGCTGTTGTGGAGTTGCGGGAGACCGAAAACAATCTCCGAGAGATGCGCTTCTGGCGAAAGACCTCGCGAAGCGTGATGAATCGCCGTATTCAACCCCTCCTGAATCATTTCCGTGCGGTATTCAGCAACAGCTTGCACCAAGACATCGCGAAGGCGTTCGGTATCGCGCGGGTTTACATCAAAGATAAGGTCATGGAGCACGTCAAGCGCAGCGTCCGTTTTGCCATCAAGTGCTTTGAGGTGAAATCGCATGCTTTGCAAGGAACGATTTGCGTCAAGAGCATGTGTGCTGAACCCCGGTGAACATCCTATTCCGCCGGTGACTGCCGATGTCCGATGCGCTATCTCTGCATAGTCCATATCGGCGGCACCGAGTTTGCTAATAGCATCGGTGTATCTCGGCAGATAGGTCCAAAGATGCTCCGGCAACCCTTGCAAATCGAAGTTTAGCACGAGATAGTTGACCCCATTGGCAAAGACATCATTGCGGAGAAGGGCGCGTCCACCAACGTTCTCGACCGTTGTCGGGATATGTCTCGGTTTTTCGGGTAGATCGCTGACCTGAAGTTGCGGCAGTCTCGCCAATGCCTCCGGTGAATTAGGCTGTTCGTTGAGACGTTCGAGTTCAGCGGCATCAGCGGCAATATGTTTCACCTGCTCATCAGTCAGTTGTGCCCGTATTTCCTTCATCCGTCCAGCGAGTTCAGCATCGGTTTTCGCCTGCATGTCTCTATCTGGAGATAGCACGCTTGTCAAGCGGTGTGGATTTTCAATAAGCTGTTCACAGATGAGTTCATTGAAAATCGCTGGATTTTCCTGCCACTGCTGACGGACATCAGCGAGCGTTTTACCCATATTTAGGAAGGTGTTTGAATCCTTCTCATATATCCAACCCTCAATGACACGTTGGAGCATGCGGAGCGGGAACATCGACGCGACCTCTTGGTAGTGATAGGTTGCTTGCTGGAACGCCGCTTCCACCTTCTCACTATCAATCTCTGAATCCGCAATCTGAGTTAGGGTATCGGTAACCAGTTCGGTAAACGCCTCGACGCGATCCGTTTCACTCCCTTTGAGTAAAAGGTAAAAAGTTGCTGCTGCCCCGATAGAACCGGCACCGGAGTAGACGAGATCCGCACCGAGTTTAGAATCGATAATCGCTTTTCGGAGCGGTGCGGCTTCATTGCCCAGAAGAATGAGACTTAAAATACGTCCCAAAACAATCTCTTCCGGATCGGTCGCATCCCCGATGAACCAACTCAGCATGAGGTACGTCTTCTCTGTGAGCGGTTCATCTGCGCCAACGGGATAGATATCGATCACAACTTGTGGTGATTTCCATCTCGGCTGATGGGTGACTTCTGGACTGAGGGGTCGTAAGGCATCACCTGCCTCGTTTCTCGGAATCTTATCTAACTTATCCGCAAGAAAGGAAAGGTAATCGCTGGTCGGAATATCACCATAGAGAAAGAAGTAACTGTTACTGGGATGATAATAGGTTTCGTGGAATTTTTTGAGCTGCTCGTACGTCAATTCCGGAATAGCATCAGGATCTCCACCAGACTCGCATGCATAAAGCGTATCTGGAAGGAGCCGGCTTGTCATTGAGCGATACAACAGTGATTCTGGATCCGAGAAGACCCCTTTCATCTCGTTATAGACGATGCCGGTTACCTTTAAATCGCCCGTCGGATCTTCGGGATCGACGGGTGCGAGATGGTGCCCTTCGCGTTTGAAGGTCTCCTCTGTAAGGAGAGGGTGGAATACCGCATCGAAGTAGACTTCTGCCAAGTTGAAGAGATCCTTCTTTACATTGCTCGCTACGGGATAGTAGGTATGATCCGAACTCGTCATGGCGTTGATAAAGGTTGCCATGCTCATCTTAATCATTTCAAAAAACGGTTCTTTGACCGGATATTTTTGTGAGCCTGCTAAGACGGCGTGTTCAAGAATATGCGGGACACCTGTATCGTCTGATGGTGGGGTCGGAAAATTAATGGAGAAGAGATTCTCTGTGTCGTTTGTGTAGAGGTGTAGCAAACGTGCGCCGCTCTGTTGATGTGCTAATTCAATCGTCACCGCTCGCAATTCGTCGATCGGTGTGACGGCTTTTACCTCAAAGCCGTGAAGTTGTTCGCCGGGGCGCAACTCTACATCCGGCATTCGGGTCGTTTCCATTATTTTAATTATTCCTTGCGGTTCGGTTGGCATGCTGTGAGGGTTGACGTTCTCTTCCGTAGATCCGCCTTCCACTTCGTTTCAGGCTTACGATCTTTGGCGAAAAAGAAGAAATCCATTTCTAATTATTCCTTGTGGTTCGGTTGGCATGCTGTGAGGGTTGACGTTCTCTTCCGTAGATCCGCCTTCCTCTACACAGATATCGCCCCTACGGGGCTGAAAAAAAAACGTTTTTCTCATGAAACCCTTCTGTACTTAACCAGAAACCACCGCGAAACGTAGTAGAACGGTGATCAAAGGCCAATCATTAAAAAACGTTTCAGGTTTGTCATCTTTGGCTAAAAAGAAGAAATCCGCTATTTTTCTAAATTGGCACAAACGAGTTCTTTGTCGTTCCGAATGAAGACGTGCTTATAGGCAAATGCAGGATGTGCCCACGTAACACCGCCTCTTTGGTTCAGCTGATCGCGTGTCGGTTCGATTAATTTGGCGCGACTGATAATATTCAGTCCTTCGGGAGAGAGTTCCGTGATGAGAAGTTCGCCCTGTTCGTTGAACATCCAGATTCGGTTTTCTGATGACGCAGGATGCTTGATTAAATGGATGTTGCTCCAGCGCGCTTTCCGTACGGCGGAGAGGTCTTCCCAAATCCGATCACCGTTTCGCGCATCTAAACACCGGAGTTCGCCATAACTATCCACACCGTAAATGTAACCACCAAGACGCACAGGTGTCGCCATTGTCGTCTGAAGTGCATCGGTGTGCTGCTCGTCTTTGCCCTTACGATGCCAGCCGAGTTCTACTGCCAACTTATCTTGTGGCACCTTCAGAAGAAGAGATCCCTGACGGAAATCAGTGACGAATAATTCGTTCTGATCGAAAATAGGGGTAGCAATTGCTATCTCAAAGCCTTCCGGTAGAAACGGATAGAGCCAGTGCACTGCACCTGTTTGCGGATCAAGTGCTGCGATATTGGCACCCGTCCAGCAGATTAAAACCCGTTCACCTGCCTGCGTAATGACGATTGGTGCCGAATAAGAGGCGTTATCGTCCAATGCTTTCCACTTTTCCTCACCGGTTTTTCGGTCAAATGCGACTATACAGGCATTCGGCTTACCGCCGATTTGAACGATTAGGTTTTCCGCTTCAACAATAGGCGCGCTTGCGATGCCCCAGATAGGCATATTAATATTATATTCGGTATTGAGATCTCTTTTCCAGACGATGTCACCCGTGGCAGCGTCAAAACAGTGCAGATGCCCCATCGCGCCTAAGGCATAAGCGAGTCCGTCATGCACCGTCACAGTCGCACGGGGACCTGCTGTATAGTCAATCCTGTACTCGCAATCGTAGGTGTAGGACCAGATGGATTCGCCTGTTTCCCAATCGAAGCAGTGAACGCGTTCAACCTGTTTCGGTTTTGTGAGTCTATCTGTGACGTATACGCGCCCATCAGCAACACTCGGTCCGCTGTAGCCACTTCCGATAGGGACCCGCCAACGAAGCGGAATCTGCTCTCCTTCAAATTTTTCAAGGATACCCGTTTCGTTCCAAACACCTTCTCGGTTTTCACCACGCCACTGGTGCCATTCATCGGCACTTGCGAATTTCGCTGGCACTGCTGCCACAGCAAATAGGGCAATGAGTAAGCATGTAAGCTGCTTCATAAGTTTTTTGTATAACTCCTCAGCCAGAGAACCATCTGTCGATAGACCTCTGTCGTTTCTTTATGTTCTGCTTTTAGTTTGACTAATTCGGCATGCGGTCCATCGATTCGGCTCTGTTTGAGTGCTTCTGAGTTCCGATGTGTATCGCCTTGATATGTTATCTGCACTAAAGGTTCAAGGTGTACTATATCGGCACCGGTGTCGCGTAGATATTCCCAGATGAGCCGAGTCGCACAGGTGGTATTTCTATTCTGAAATGCGGGAGGCTTGTGATCGAATCGGTAGTTTTCAGGGATGTATGTGTTTCCGACATCCACCACACAATCGGCATGCAACATGAGTTTCTCTGGCACTTTTCGGCTCACAAACAGGACCTCTGACGCGTGTTCCTTGAAGAGAAAATCTTGGGCGATCCATGCGCTAACGATAGCATCGAGATCTGGATCTGCGTGTGTGATAATCTGTTTCAAATTTTTTAATTATTCCTTGCGGTTAAACGACCGGAAATGAGACTTTGACGTTCCTTGCTCAAATCCGCTTTCCTGGTGCAAGCCTATAGAGGCTTGCAGGACAATGTTCCAAGCTGCGTTGTTTAGCTCACAAGCAGAAAGCCACTTCATAGTCCTCTTTTGTCTATCCATTATAAAGTATAGCACAGCACAGGAATAGATGTCAAATTCGCGAAGGGTTAGAGGTATGTAAATCAGAAAACGAAATCGCGCGAATTTCAGAGTATTCAGAGTAAATCCAAAAAGTGATAGAATTAGAAAAAGGGCATGCCTCTATATCATCACTGGATTTTGAGGGGTTTCGTCTGAAGGTTCATGGGAAGTTTACTCTGAAATTTTATGAGGAAGATAAATCAGAAGTCAGGATTCGGAGATCCCTCCTACAGATTTTCGTGCGTAAGTTACGTCTCTTTTTAGCGGTGATGAACCTAATATTGCTTACTCTCCAGATGGTGCGTCTATTGCACACCGGAACCCGCGCAACAGAGATCCGGGGTTTCCGCCAAGCCGACTGGCACATCGGGTGAAATCCAAATTCTCTGCCCAACCCCCACCTTTTAAGACATGTCCATCGCCGATCTCAGGTCCCTTCGGATTGATATTGGGTGGCGCACTACGGTAATAGTCTGGATCGTACCAGTCCGAGACCCATTCCCAAAAATTGCCCGCCATATCGTGTGCGCCGTAAGGACTCGCCCCTTGTGGAAACTGTCCAACAGGTGCGGTCTCTTTATATCCATCTTTAAGTCCCGTGCCGTCATTTCCGCTGAGTCTTGTTCCGTCCCATTCATTTCCCCAGGGCCAAAAGCGTCCATCTGTACCGCGAGCGGCTTTCTCCCATTCTGCCTCCGTTGGCAGCCTTTTGCCCGCCCATTTTGCGTAGGCGACAGCATCTTCCCACGCCAAGGCAGCGGCAGGGAAGTCAGGTGTATCATAAGGTGGATAATCCAAATACTGCTTGGGATCATAGCCGGTTTCAGCGAGGAATCGCTTGTACTGTTTGTTTGTTACTTCATACTTGTCGATGTAGAAGGCATCGACAAAGACGGTGCGTTGGGGACGTTCATTGTCAAATCGAGCAATGTCGCGGAGCGGAAAAATCTCTTTGAAGCGTTCAATATCCGCGTCGCTGGTTCCCATCAAGAATTCGCCAGCAGGTACGTAAACCATCACGGCTCCATCTTTAGGGGTTGTGATCGTTTGAATGGGAAGGGGACCAACAAGGGGGGAACTTGATCTCTCTCGGCAAGCGAACGCTGCAAGCGTGAAAATCAAGAGAACAAACAGAATTCTGACTTCGCTAAATTTCATCTCTAACAAAGATTACAAGACTGGAAGGGTGGAAGATGGAAGCATACTGCTATCCTTCCACTCTTCCGTCTTTTCTTCCATCCTACTGAACTGCTTTCAAATCACCCCACGTTGTGGAGAGTTTACCAACAGGTTCAACCGGTGTTGTGGACATGAGCCAGATGATAATTTCAGCTGCGATAGCACCTTTCGGTTCATCGCCACCATTGGTCTGTATCGCTGGAATTAACCTACCGAGGTTCCCATCTCGAACAATAATCGGATCGGCACGGGTGCCGGCATCGTTTTGTGCGAGTGAAACCTCAATTTCCCAATCGCCATCAAGTTGATCGATGTGGAACGGACGGTCGGATGCATAGTCGGTTAAACTTGGGGAAATGGCTTTGCCTTCAGGTGTGACTTTCATAGGCGTATTGTCATCCCACATCACAATGCCGTCGATATCCATCATGTTCTGTAGCCCACCTTCTCTATTTCTACCGGCCAAACCCCAGAACATATAATCGGCGTGGTTAATGAAAACGTCGCCATCGGTAGTTTCGATGAAGGTCTCGGCGATAGAGCCTTCGGTCTGTGAATTACCTTGCGGATAGATTTCGGGTGGGAAATCACCATAGAGGACACAGATATCCAAGCCATCGTCGCCGGTGACACTTTCCATCCAATCGGCTAAGTCCCCGGCTTGGCCATCGCTATCATACCACGTATTCGCGATATCTGCGTCGTCGAGCATACCAACACAAATTTCTGCCTCTTCGTCAGCCGCCGCCTTAGTAATCCACTGTGTGATTCCGGTATAGATAGCGACTTCACCGGCAGCAAATACGGACGTTAAAGGGAGTGCCATCAACGTAATAAGAGTGAGCGAAAGAAAAATATTTCGCATTAAATTTTATCTCCTGGATTTAATATCAGCCCACAATGTGGGTAGTTTATCTTGCGGATCAACATCAAGTGCCCCAACAACCTCAAGATAATAGTTGAGGATAATTTCCGAGAGGACTTTACCTTTCGGGTCTGCTTGGCCTGCAGTCTGATAGACCTGGATGAGACGTGCGTCGGTTTTCGTATTCCGGATGATGCACGGGTCACACCGGTTCACACCGCTCGACTTCCCTGTTTCCGTAGCAAATGCGACCTCCACTTCCCAATCGGTGCCTTTGAGCTGATCGACGTGGAACGGACGATCGGTGGCATAATCCTTCAGAGTCGGTGTGATCTTTTTCCCTTCCTTTGTGACCTTCATTGCTGTGTCATCGTCCCATTGGAGTATACCGGGGATATCCATCATGTTCTGGAGTCCACCTTCACGGTTTCTCCCTTGGAGTCCCCAGAAGAAATAGTCAGCACTGTTTGAATAGGTATTGCCGGCATCAAGGAATTCTTCAGCAACAGAACCATCCTCATCTTTATTGCCCTGTGCATAGATTTCAGGCGGAAAATCACCGTACAGGCTAATAATGTGATAGCCTTTTTCCTTGGTGTGTTTCTTCGTCCAAGCTTCAATTTTCTTGGAGTTTTCATTGACAACATCGCCGATACCTTTTTTGCCATCAATTTCTTTCATGAATATCTCGGCTTGTTCTTGTGCCTGTGCCTGACCGATCCACTGCGTTATCTCCGTGTAGATAAAGATATCGACTTTCGGAGCGGCATCAACTGTGGGTGCCCAGAGCGCGAGGGTCGCGGCGCATAACACGCCAGCAACAACCATAAAAAATCTCATGTGAAAAGATCCTCCTAATAGGTTAGATCGTAGTTTAAGAGGTTTAGTGTCAAACCTCAGGGGGTGAAATATGGACATTGCAAGCAATGTCTACAACTTGCATGCATCTTACATTTTTTCCAGAAATTTGTCAAACAAAAAATTGATTTTATTATTAGATAACAAATTGAACACTCCTAATCTGTCTCCTCCCACACGCCACATCTATGGAATAAACATCGTGTATTGTCGAGATCACAAGCACAGCTCGCTCCTACAGGAAGAGGATGCCTTGGATCTCTATTGTCCGGTGCGGTTTGAAGGCGAAGTGCCATGCTTGCAAAATGCCCAATCGATAGGTATGATTTTTTCCTTGCATTGCAAACCGATTTCATCTAAACTCATACAACAATTTCAACTCTGCTTATGAGAAAATTAGGGTTATTGAGTTCTCGGTTTTTCGTGACCATTTTAGGGAAGGAGTCGGGATTCGGAGATCCCTCCTACAGGAAAACTGAATGACCTATGAGGAGATCAGAACATGACTATCCGAGTCGGTATTGTGGGTACGGGCGGCATTTCACGTGCGCATCAGCGGGCTTACGCGAGGGTAGGCGGTTTCGAGATCGTCGCGGTCTGCGACATCATCAAAAGCAAGGCAAATGAAGCTGCTGCACAGTGGGGTGTCCCGAAAAAGCACGTCTTTTCAAGCTACAACAAGATGCTTGAAATGGATGAGATCGATACTGTGAGTGTTTGTACTTACAACCAAGGACATCGGCGTCCGACAGTGGCAGCACTGAACGCTGGCAAACACGTCTTCTGTGAAAAACCGATGGCGGCGACGCTCGCAGATGCGACGGCGATGGTCTGGGCAGCGAAAGCATCAGGCAAAATTCTGCAGATCGGTCTCCACAGCACGTTTAATCCGAGACTCCAATTTGCTAAGAGGGTCATTGATGAAGGGTTGCTCGGCGATATTTACTATTCCGAGTCTTCGGGAGGCAGACGACGCGGGAACCCTGGACGCACGTTCATCTACAAAAAGACGGCGGGCGCGGGTGCGATTGTAGACATCGGTGTCTATAATATGCACAACTCGCTGTATGCGATGGGCTACCCGAAACCCGTGCGGGTTTCCGCTATCACCGAGGATTACATCTCGCAGCAAGACCCACAATTCCGTGGTATCATGGATGTCGAAGAGTTCGGTGTAGCGTGGGTGCGGTTTGAAAACGGTGGCGTGATGGTGTTCAAAATCTCTTGGGCAATTCATCAGGATTCGCTCGGTCCGAGTTTCTGTCTCGGTAAAGAAATGGGTATCTCCTTGGATGGACCGGTTGTCTATGCCGATGCTTATACAGACGATCTCAAGAAACTGGTAAAATCGGAAGGATTGACAGCAGAGCCGAACCCACCGGAAGGGATGACAACGATCCGTTTTTCAGGATTCCCAGAGGTCGATGTTTGGGAAGCACAGATGACGGCGTTCCGCGAAGTCGTTAAAGCAGACGCACCATCCCCGATACCGCCAGACGGGGTGCTGCTCACGAACGTAATTATGGACGGTATTTTCCGCTCACATGAATCGGGAAAAGAGGTTGCGGTGAGAGTGCCGGAGATTTAATAGCGATCAGCGGTCAGCAATCAGTCGTCAGCGGAGAGGACATATTTAGTGCCTACATATTTTTCGGTTTTACCATAAATTGATTATGAGGAGATAGCAATATGACTGTCCGGGTTGGTATTATTGGTACAGGTGGCATTTCACGTGCGCACCAGAGCACCTATGAGAAAGTAGGCGGTTTTGAGATCGTCGCGGTCTGCGACATCATCAAAAGTAAGGCGAACCAAGCCGCCGAAGAGTGGGGTGTCCCGAAAAAGAACGCATTTTCAAGTTACAACAAGATGCTCGAAATGGACGAGATTGATGGGGTGAGTGTTTGCACTTACAATCAGGGGCATCGGCGACCGACGGTCGCGGCGTTGAACGCAGGTAAACACGTCCTCTGTGAAAAACCGATGGCGGCGACCCTTCCGGATGCGACGGCGATGGTCCGGGCAGCGAAAGCATCCGGCAAAATCTTACAAATCGGTCTCAATCCGACGTTTAGTCCGAGACTCCAATTCATAAGAAAGGCGTTTGACGCGGGATTATTCGGCGATATCTACTACTCTGAATCCGCAGGGTGCAGGCGACGCGGAAACCCGGGACATACGTTCATCTACAAGAAGACGGCGGGGGCAGGGGCAACCGTCGATATCGGTGTCTATAATATGCATGCCTCGATGTATGCGATGGGGTATCCGAAACCCGTGCGGGTTTCCGCAATCACCGAGGATTATATCTCACAGCAAGATCCGAGGTTCCGTGGTATTATGGATGTTGAAGAGTTCGGTGCGGCGTGGGTGCGCTTTGAAAATGGTGGTGTAATGGTGTTCAAAATTTCTTGGGCAGTACATCAGGACTCTCTCGGTGGCAACTTCCACCTTGGGACGAAGGCGGGGTTCTCGTTGAATGGACCGGTTATTTACGCCGATGCGTATGCCGGTGATCTCAAGAAATTTGTGGAATCGGAAGGATTAACAGTGGAACCGAATCCGCCGGAAGGGATGACCACGATCCAGTTCTCAGGATTCCCAGAGGAAGATAACTGGGCGGCACAGATGATTGCGTTCCGGGAAGCCATTAAAGCGGACGCGCCGTCGCCGATACCGCCGGAGGGTGTTCTCCTCACGAACGTGATTATGGACGGTATTTTCCGTTCGCACGCGGCGGGGAAAGAGGTAGCAGTGAGAGTGCCAGAGATTTAGGTATTATTCGGTGCGGTTTCATGAAGTTTAAGAGTTTAATTGGGGAACTTCCGAACGTGCGATAAATCGCACTACTACGAGCAGTCCCGTTTGTAGTAGGGAAACCATTCATGGTCTCCCGTCGATTACCGAATTTATTTTTTATTTTTCATAAAGCCGTACCTACCGACTCCTGACTGCTGATTGCTGATTGCCGAGTGCTATTTTCAAATCGCACCTATCTTGTTTTCGGACGGACAACGCACATCCATGCCCGCATCCCTCGCACATCCACCGTCAATTTCTGGGTAACTCTGAGAGAACGCCGTTGTTTCAACTCATCATCAAGTAGCCTGTTTTGCGAAGTGAGTAGCACCATCCTGCCTCTCGGTTTCAGGACGCGCTCGTATTCTCTGAGACATTGGCGATATAGATTCGTAAGCTGCGGCACATTTCCGTTCGTCTCACCGAATGGGAGATTACAGACGATTTTATCAACAGTGTTCGATCCTAACGGCAAACGCCGAGCATCCCAGTGAAAAAATTGACGCGGTTGATGTTTCCTCCCAAAATTCGTCACGGTAGCGTCTAAAGCGTCTGTAGAGACATCACCTCCGATTAGGTAACGATACCGCTTGATAAGTGCGCGTTCCAGAAGGATAGTCCCGGCACCACACATCGCGTCCAAAAAGACATCGTCTGGATGTGGTCGTGAAAGGCGTACCATACTGTATGCCAATGTCGGTTTGAGAGATGCGGGGATATGTGCCTGTTTATACGGACGTTGTGCCATATCGTTTGGGGAAAGTTTGATGCTGATATAGCCGTCGTCTCCATGTATCTCTGCCCAAATATCTAAAGCCGATTTTGATGACCCCGCATACCATTCTCGCTCTAACAACGCGCGTTCAACCACGCGCTGGAGATCAACCCGACGGAAATTGCGTTTTCCTGAGAGCCGACTTGTCACCCGAAACGACACCCGTTTCCGCGCATTGATACCGACCTGCCGACAGCACTCAAACGCCTCCTTGAAATTGAAGCGCGAGAGGGAACCGCTAAATGCCGTTAAGGAACTGCGTGAGCGTGTCATCTTCGGCATCCGCTTTAGAATGAGAAAGAGATGCTCGGCTGTCCGTAGCGATAGCAGTTCACGCGGGTTCCCAGCATATTGGAAAAGGATCCGCTGAGGTTTCCGTTCAAGGATTTTCAGATGTCCTGTGTCGGCAAAGCGTTCGGATAACTCCTCGCGTGCGAGGGTTTCGAGCCCTGCGCTTACAGTGATTGCGTAAAGCATGTTTTTCTTTCTCGGTGTACGGTTTCACATCGCTCCATACGCGTGAATTTAACGATATACACCTGTCGCCCCTCTGGGGCTTTATTTTTTAATTTTCATGAAACCGCACCGGGCATCGTTAGGAAATTACCGAATTAAATTCTGGATCTTCATTTAGTTTGCGGACCGATAGATGTTATCTAATAAATCAGATACCGCAAAGACCACAATCTAACAGATTATGGTACAAAGGGAGTCGCATCGTGTAGTTCTTATGAAGTAAGGTATTGATTGCTACCGTTGCAGTTGTGATGATTTATGAACCACCCTCAGTTAAGGTGCCTATTGCGGTTCGGGCCAATTCAAGTGGCGATGCAGGAACCGGAACGTCCCATCGGAATTAATCTGATGTCCACCATCAAAGAATTCGATCTCTGTTCTATCAGCAATTCCCAACTGAACGTAAAGCCGACGAACGACCGCGAATTCGTGCGCAACCCATTCATCTGGTGCAACCCCGTCATCATGTCCACGCTCCACCATAAATGGACGCGGCGCAATCAATCCCGCCATCTCACCGTAGTTAAAGGTATTTCCTAAATCGAATTCTGGCATCTCATACTCGCCCGTGAACATATAACTGTACCGAGAATGATAGGTCGCATTTTTGACGATCCATTCGTTGAAATCCGCGGAACAGATTGAGCAGGCGTAGCGTTCAAGCAGGGCAGGGACGCGCATTGCTGTTTTGCCGCCGTAAGATAACCCGTAAAAGCCAATCCGATCGGCATCAACGAAAGGTTGTTCGGCGAGCCAATCAAGTGTTCGCTCATGTTGGCGAATGATAAACGAAAAGAGCGACCATTTTACCGGATTCGCCTTGCGTTGAATGACGCGGAAGGCATCCAAACCGATATACGGATTTTGTGGCGCGTAGGTGATAAACCCTCTGTCCGCCAAGCTTGCGGCGTAAGAGTGATAAACCGATTCTATTCTCGGATCGGCGGTATCCTGCGGTCGTCCCTCTAAGCCGTGCTGACAGACGACAACGGGACGCTGTTCACCCGGCTGGAGGTCGTTCGGAAGCAGCAAGATACCGTAAGCGAAAACACCATCCCAAACATCAAGGACGACTTCGTAGCCTTTCCAGAGGGGTTCATCATAGAGGAGCCGCGTCCTTGGATTGGCGTGGACATCGGGTGGTGGACACCTACCGATAACTTCGTCCCAGAAATAGGCTTTGGCATCTGTACACGTTTCCTCCCACCGCGTGAGCGAAGAGGTATCGGTTTTCTCCCAGAAGAGCTGCTGCCGTCGCGATGCGGCTTCTCTCAAAAAGCGTTGCGATAGGTTCACCAGTTGCATAAACTGCCGCTGCTGACGTGCCTCGTAATCAAAATTGTTAACCGTGGTCGAGGAGAGGAGATAGTGGCTATCAATATGCGCGTTTTCAACACCGAGTCGGGTAAGCAGCGCGGTTAAGGTCTCTTCAGAACCCGGCAATCCATCTACAGGAGAAACGAGGCACAAGGTGTCGGGACTGTCCAACTGCTGATAAAAATCACGGGCCCGTTCAAACTCCGCTTCCGCGGCACGGATCGGTGGTGATACCAACTGTCCCGGTGCAGCACCCCCACGCCCATCACGAACGGGTGGCGGACCGGCGACTTCAGGTCCTCGACTTGTGTCGATAACCAACGGACGCGGCGCAATAAGACTCGCAATTTCAGCATCGCCGAATTCGTGTAGCAGTCCCCACACATTTCGATAGATCGGTTCTCGCCAGACCTCCTGCCGAGATTGGAAATACCCACTAACAGCCGTCGCCTGAATCCGTGTATCGACTGCCGCACTGTAGAGTGCAATCAATCCACCTTCACCATAACCTATTACCCCAATCGGAGCATCGGAAAGAGACATCCAGTCCACTAACGACAACACCTTCTGGACTTCATACCCGATGATATGTCTTCCGAGTTCAAACGCCATTCGATAGATGAATTCGCGGTGCGGTTGATTCGTCATCGCGCCGAGGGTCGGGTTTCCTGAATAGGTATCGTCACGGTTAATCAGAAGTGGGACAACAACACGACATCCTGCCTTCGCCAAACGTCTCGCAAATTGGGCGTTCGCTGGCAACTCATCTGTTATTCCTGCTATCATCTCCGGTGTCCAATCGGCATCGGGCAGGGCAACAATCTGGGCAGTAATTGGGACGTTGTGCTCCGGTTCCAACAAAAGTCCTTCGCCCTCCACCTCATCAAAAACCTGCCATCGAACGCGGGATACAGTGTAATCCTCATCTTCTGTGAGATGCACCGAGGTTTTTGTCGTGGCAATATAGGCGAGATCCTCAATTGGTAGCCGTGGATCGAGGCAACCGATCCGCTTTCGAAGCCGGGCGCGGTTCGGTTCGACAGATTCGGTATACGCATTGTGTGAACTATAATCGCGGTTCCACAACCCTGTCCGACCTCCGATGGAATCAGTTATCGCGAGCGAAACATAATCATCAAGAGCCTCAACCATCTGGGCGGCAAGATCGCCGTCTAACGTTAAAGGGGTCGTTCCCTGTAACGTTTGAGCGGTTTCATTTGACATCTGAACTCCTTTCGGGAATAGCCGTCAGCCATTAGCCGTCAGTCATCAGTATCCCATTGTCAAGAGTTTCCGTTTTTTAATAAAGGTAAACTGTCCAAGGGTGTGCACTGAAAGTTTCCAATGCGCTGTGACTCTTACATTTCACTATTCCGATTTATGAATTACCTTCAAATAACTCCATCTCGCCTTAACTGTTCCACTTCATCTGGATGCATTTTCAACAAGCCAGTTAGGACCTCGGTCGTATGTTCTCCGAGACTCGGTGCGGGGGCATCTACGCTCCCAGGTGTTTCCGAAAGTTTAATTGGCATCCCCGGCACTTCCACTTCGCCTGTGATGTGATGTGCGATGCGCGTAATCATTTCCCGTGCTTGCACCTGTGGATGACTGACGACTTTGTCCATCGCATTGATGGGACCACACGGTACACCAATGGCACCAAGTGCATCGATCCAGTCATCAGTCTTCCGTTGTGCCATGATCTCCGAGAGAATAGGAAACAATTCACCGTGGTTCTCCGTTCGGTCAGCGTTGGTTCGGAACCGTTTATCTGTGATGAGTTCCCGCCGATTGACGTGTTCACAGAATTTTGCCCAGAGAGTATCATTTCCGAGTGCGATAATGACGTGTCCATCCGCAGAAGCAAATGCCTCAAACGGTGTAATTGCGGGGTGCCTTGCACCCAAGGGTTTAGGCGGTTCGCCCGTAGCAAAATAGCGGACAACGGCATTTTCCAAGACAGCAACGAGACTATCTAACATGGCAACATCGACAAACTGTCCACTACCTGTCCGATTACGATGGTGCAATGCGGAGAGGACACCGATTGTCGTGAAAAGGGCAGCGGTGATGTCACTAATAGAGGTGCCGACACGCACCGGTGGTCCGTCTGGCTCCCCTGTGATACTGATGATACCGCCCATGCCTTGGATGATCATGTCGTAGGCACCTTGCTGTGCATAGGGACCCGTTTGCCCGAAACCGGAGCACGCGGCGTAGATAAGTGATGGATGCTCGACTTTCAACGTGTCGTAATCCAACCCCAGTTTTTGCATCGCCCCCGGACGGAAATTCTCAACAAGAATATCGGTCTGCTCCAATAATCGCTTGAATATTGCCTGCCCACGCTCGGTTTTAAGGTTGAGCGTCACGCTCTGCTTTCCACGATTCACGCTCATGAAATAGAGGCTGAACCCGTTTTTGAAGGGACCAAAATTTCGAGATTCGTCTCCTGTGCCGGGCTGTTCAATCTTGATTACCTCTGCTCCGAGGTCGCCGAGGAGCATGGTTGCATACGGACCTGCGAGCACCCGTGTCAAATCCAAAACCTTTATTCCATCGAGGGGTCCTGCCATTTGCTATCTCTCCCGTGTGCTACAGTTCTTCACCAACGATGAGGCGATATGCCTCTCGGTATTTCTCGCTTGTTTTGGAGATAACAGTCTCCGGCAGTTCAGGTGCGGGGGGTTGTTTGTTCCAACCGATTTCGGAAAGGTAATCTCTCACGAACTGCTTGTCAAAACTCTGCTGCGGTTTACCGGGCTCATAGAGATCCGCGGGCCAGAACCGAGAGGAATCCGGCGTGAAGACTTCATCAATAACGATGAGTTTTCCGTCGCGTTGTCCGAATTCAAACTTGGTATCGCAGAGGATAATCCCAGCACTTTCGGCGTGTTCACTGGCGGCTCTGAAAAGTGCGAAACTGGTATCAATCAACTGATCTGTAAGTTCGCTGCCGACCTCGTTACGCATCTCCTCAATGGAGATCGGTTCGTCATGCTCACCCTGCTCGGCTTTGGTTGTTGGCGTGAACAGAAGTTCTGGAAGCAGGTCAGATTCCTGCAGTCCGTCTGGAAGTTTCTGACCACAGATTTCTCCCGTCTTCTGATAGGAGGACCAACCGGAACCTGCGAGGTACCCACGCACGACACACTCAACATCAACCCTATCCGCTTTGTGGACAAGCATGGAGCGTCCTTTTAGAAGTTCTGCATCCGGTTGCAAAGCGTTGGGATACTCTTTGACCTCCGTTGAAATGAGGTGATTGTCGGCAACGGATTCAGTGTGCTTGAACCAGAATTTGGATAAACCGGTTAAGACTCCGCCCTTATCTGGAATGCCGTTCGGTAGAACAACATCAAAGGCGGAAATACGATCTGTGGAAATGATCAGCAGTTCGTCCCCGAGGTCATAGAGATCTCGGACTTTTCCACGGTGGGCGGGTGTATAATTCGTTAAGTCTGTAGACGTGATAACGTTCTGAGACATATTTATTTTTCCTTATATTGGTTGTCGGTTGTCGGTTCAGAGGTATTCGTTTAACACAAGCCTTTTGGAACGATAACCGTTAACCGAAAGCCTGTGCAGCAGGCGTACTGATAACCCTTTATTCTTTGAGTAGGTCTCGTAGCACAATGGCTGTCCTATTTGTAGTTTCAATTTGGAGTGCCTTGTCTACTTCCTGTTTTGCAGACGCATCTTCACCGAGATAGTAATAGCACGCCGCCTTAAGCACATAGAGTTCGGCTTTGGAACGATAGTCGTGCCGGAAGAGATATTGGGCATCACCTTGTAGCGCATTATCAATCGCTCGGATAGCAGATCGGAAATCGTTTGTATCTTTGTGGCGCAAAAAAAGCAGATTCGCAAGTCCGACCCATGCATCCGCATTTGACGGATCGAGTTGCACGGCGTTCTGGAACGCTTCTTGTACCAGTGGTGGATTTAGCGATAGGCTGAGATGACTCCATCCCACGCCGTTATGTGCATCGGCAAGATCTTCATCGAAGTTGATTGCACGCTCAAAACTGAGTAATGCCTGTGCATAGTCCCTTGATTCGTAGGAACGCCATCCCCGTTCCATGTGATTCAGCGCACTTGACGTATTTGGATCGGGATCATCGGAACACCCGCTCTGCATCAGGAGGCAAGAGGCAAGTAGGATTGCATATACAATGCGAGACATTTTTCTAACTATTCCTGTCGGTTAAGGCACGTGGTTTGGTACTTCACAGTTTTTTCATGGGTTCCGCTTTCCACTTCGTTCCAAGCTAAATCTTTGTACTAATTTTATGACTCTTCGTTTCACGCTCCGCCCCAGTGATGGGCAGAGACCCCAATTTTCGGTTAATTCCAAAGGACTTCCGCGTTCGGTTGCGGAAGTTTCCCAAGTCTTTAGACTTGGATCCATCACTCAGACTTGAGCGTTGTCAAGAGCGGGCTTCGAAGTGCCACAGCAACGGCAACGGCATTTGCAATTATACCAAAACCGAAGATGAAAAGCAAGGTAATTGTAAGGGAAAACCACGGAAAGGACGGGAGATGTCCCTGCGAAGCAAAAATCGAGGCAAGTCCGGCGACAATCCCGATAAGCATTCCAATAACGAGGAGGAAACAACTTTCGAGGAAAAGCATCCACGAGAGAAGTCGCCGTCTGAAACCGAAGGCACGCAGAGTCGCTAATTCGCCACGGCGTTCAATGATATTTCTAAACAGCACCAGTGCTAACCCGAAAGTACCGAGCAGCACCCCTAAACCACCGAGGCTTTGAAAAGTAGAGATATAAGTATTTTCAACCGCCCGATAACTCGCCAAACGTGCGGATGCAGACGCAAGGTCAAAACCGTAATCCCCTAATGTTTTCTCTAAGACTTGCGCCGTCTCTTCCCGCAAAGCAGGCGGCGTTTTGATGAGAAAAAATTGGTATCCGCTTTGACTGGGAAAGTATTTCGTGAAATTGGATTCAGAGATGATTAATTGGCTTTGGAAAAGACTGTTCACAATCGTCTCAAGTTCGAGACGGAGCGGCTTTCCAAATTCATCTTGGACGATAAAATCATCGTCCGGATTGTGATGCAAAATCCAACGGAGCGACTTTTCATCGCCGATAGCAGGAACTTTACCGTTTTCAGTGGACATCAGATTCAGGCTGATCCAAGGAGCTCCGTCTAACATCGCATCAGAAGCACCCAAAATTTGCGGTTTCTGGGGCTGGTAGAGATTCAGACAACTGACATCTTCACCCGGCAACACACGAAACGGAATTACCTCCGACGCACTAAGCAGCTCAGAGGCTTTATCAGAAAAACCGAGTTCAAACCTACCGTCCGGTGTATTCAGGTTATGGTGCAAAGGGAGCACGGATTCAGCGACAAAGGCGTATTCCGTTTCTGGTGGCGCATCGTGTCGATTTGCCCCCACCGCAACGATGATACAGCACGCTATACCGATTGTGGTAACACAGGTCTTGCTCCGTCCCGGTTGTCGCGCAGCGTTTCTGATGGCGAACCGCACTCTGTTCAACTGTTTCGGTACATTCTGTGATTTTAACCATTTATTGAATACCTCCGACCCGATGCCGATAACCAACAGTGCTACAAACAGTAGACTCACCACAGGCTGTTCTACCCATATACCTATCCCGAACCCAATCGCGGCGGCCAACCAGCTCAGGGGTCCCATCCACCTATTTTTGGGTTTGTCTCCTACAGCTGCCTCAACAAAATCGGTTTTACCCGCGAGGAGGGACACGGTGGAAGTTTTTCCCACTTTGTGGACAGTCAGGCGGATAGAGAGCATTACCACAGCCAACGAAATAAGTGCGCCAATTAGCAAGCTCCATACGCTGACATGAAGTTCCATAAACGGGGTCCCGATAGCAGGGAGCCACCACGTTTGTAAACCGAATATCATCAATTGCGCATACCCGACCGCAAGCAGACAACCCCATAAACTACCGATACCGACGATGATACCTCCTTCATAGAGGAACCGGCGACGGATTTTGGTGAGGGGATAACCGATCGCTTGTAATACACCGATCTCACGCGACCGTTGCTCTACACCGATGCGGAAAAGCATCCCCACTAACAAAGCGACAGCAATAATGATAAAGGCACTCAGACTGCTAAAGAGCATTCCGAAATCTGTTGCACCGGCGGAGGCTTGAAGTCCGTCAGATTGAAGTGCCAAGAATCGGAATCCAACCTGTTCCGGTTGAATCTTTTTGAGGAATTCGGTTTCAAAAAGCGTGCGTGTTGCTTGCAAGTCTGCGTCTAGCGCAATACCCAACCGAATGGCGGTGAGGTCCCCGAATCGGTTTTTCCAAAGTTGCTTACCGGTTTCCAGTGGAATAAACGCTTTCGGTGTCGCACCGTATTCATCCCAATACGCTTCGTCTTTACCACGAATAAGTGAGTAATCGATCGGAAATGGGGATTCCCACTCAGACATATCAGCGGTATCATGGATACCGGGAAAAGTAGGGATGAGGTCTCTATCGGCGGCGATGCCTTCAATTGGCAGAACCCCCTTCAGGCGGAACAGAGCCGTTTCCGTGATGTATTCTTCTCCCGCCCCAACGCGATAGTATGTGACGCTGATCTCGTCACCGACTTCCACGCCGAGGTCGGTCGCCGTCCATGTATTGAGGATAATTTCAGGATTTTCTAATTTTCCTTGCGGATAAACAACGGGATTTGAAGTTTGAGGGTCTTCCGTGTTCGAGTTGAAGAAACGCTCAGGCAAAAACCCCTCCATTTCATTTCGGGCTTGGTTTTCGTTGTTTATCTGCGGTTTCTCTGTAGTGTTTTTGCTAAGAAGTTCAGAAAACTCCCCTTCATCAGTGGGGAGTGCGACGATTGTCGAATACGGAACGGTTTTGCCATTTGCAGAGATCGTATTTGCGAGATAGGTGAGTGTCGGGAGCGTTGGAATTCGGTTTTCAGCAGCGATCGTTAGCGCGAGGTCAGAAAAAATCGGCTTAAGGAGATACTGCTGACTTTGGACATCAAAGTGAGTGCCGTGCTCTTGAACGTCCAAGTCGAGTGCGTCTATGCGCAACGCGAGATCGTCAGACGAAATTGGGACTGTTTCCGCCGTAAACAGAGCGTTTACCCTATTCCGTTGCCCAAGTACTCTTTGTAAAACCGGGAGCGCGATGAAAGCGTTCAACGGAAGACTTTGATGTGCGCGAAGACTAAATCTCCCAGCATTCTCAATGGGAACAACTTCACTAATAATCAAGCGTAGGCTTTGGATAGCCTCGGATGCGTCGCGCTCGCCGAGAAGGAATTCTGGATGGATGTCAGCGGCTTGGGGGACATTTACGAGGAGCGTGTCGCCTACTTGGACGTTCAGTTCGTTCTGTAGTGCCTCGTTGATGACGATGGCATTGAAGGGTTGTTCATCTGTTTTGTTCAGACTTGGCGCGGCGTTTCCTTCCCAAAATGCGAAGAAACTATCTTGGACACCGAGGATGTTGACTCTCGATGCCCGCGTCTGCGTTTGTGGCGCAACGATTGTCCCGTTCAGCAAGATTGCTGAGACTGTGTTCTGTCGGTATAGGATGTCTGGCGGGAAAAAACGGTCAGCGAGGAGGGCATGTTGGATTGTGCCGAGTCGTTCCTGTGTTAAGCTCTGCAGGCTTCCTCGCACAGAATCTCCGACAATCAACGCTCCCGCAAGCACACCCGTCGCCACAGCAGTGCAAAGCGCGACGATAAGGTGTATCTGCCAAAAATACTTGAAAGAACTCCAAGAAAATTCGCGCATAATCTGTTTGATAGTTGTCAGCAAGATAGTCGTCAGCCATCAGCGGTCAGCAAGAAGAGTCTGGTTCATCAGAAACCTCTTTGCTGAAAGCCGATAGCCGACAGCCGATAGCCAATTCACCGATAACCCTCTTATGGTGTTGCGGGTGTTAGGTATCTCCGTTGCGGGTGAAAGTTCCATCTGAAAGCTGCAGGTGTTGCTGAAAGCTCGAGGCGAGTGCGAGGTTGTGCGTGACAACGATGAGTATATTCTGCTCTACGCCGTGCAGCTCAAAGAGTAGATCCGCGATAGTTTCGGAAGTAGCAGTATCCAAATTTCCGGTCGGCTCATCGCAGAGAAGAATGCCGGGTTGATTGATAAGTGCACGAGCGATCGCAACGCGTTGTCGTTCACCCCCCGAAAGTTCAGGGGGTCGGTGCGATGTCCGATGCGTAAGCCCAACCCGTTTGAGGAGTTCATGTGCCCGCTGGGTCGCGTCAGGTTTCTGCTTGAAAGCGAATGTAGGTACGAGGATATTTTCAAGTACGGAATATTGTGGAAGTAGATAATGCTCTTGAAATACGAACCCGATGACAGCGTTTCGATATCGCGCAAGTTCAGGCTCAGAGAGCGTAAATGGATCGGTGTTGTTAATCTCAACCTGCCCGCCGGAGGGCTTTTCTAAGGTGCCGATGATGTGCAGAAGTGTGCTTTTACCGGAGCCAGAAGGCCCCGTAATGGCGACAGACGTTCCACCCGTGAAACTAAACGAAATATCCCGTAGGACCTCGACTGCCCCAAAATCTTTAGATATATTGGATACTTTCAGCAAGGGGGTGTTCGTATCGGCTTGGTTCATACTCTATAATACTCCGTTATATAAGGGTACATGCCATTCAGCAATAAATGAAGGTCGCAAACTGCCTCTATGATGGACAGTGTATTTGATCTGCGATGAAATCTGGGATAGGAATCGCGCGTAGTTTTTCACCGGGGTTCGTTATACAACAAACTGTGGTGATCTGCCCATGTGCGATGTCCCTTCCTTGATGCGTAAAATGGAATTGGTAGGTGAGGGATTTCGTCCCCTTTTTGGTAACTCGGAGGCGGATGTCCACCTCATCCTCAAATCGGAGGGGGCTTAAGTATTCACACGAAGCAGCGAGTCGGGGCCATCCGATCTTATCTCCGTTCCATTCGGTGGCGACACTTGTACCTAAACTACGGAGGAATTCGTGTTCCGCCGTCTCCATAAAGACAAAAAACCGTGTAAAATGGACGATACCCGCCATATCGGTATCAGCAAACTCGATTTTGCGTTTGGTTCGGTACTCGGTGTGCATTTTGGGGGTATATGGCTATTGGCTGTCAGCCGTCGGAAACCGACAGCCATTCATCTACATTTTCGGAAAATCCGGTACATCCTCGTATCGACTCCACGTCTCACCGTAAATGCGCCAATGTCCGTCAGTTGGATCTACCATGAGATTGAGTTTTTTAGTGCCGTAATCGGAGTAAGCGGGTCGGCTACCACTCGCCGGAGTGCCAGTGAATTTTTGTAGAAACTTGACATCTGCAACCGCCCGATCTCCGTTAACCTGTAAATTGGAGATAGAGACCTGGATGTCAGCGTACAGAGTATTGAGTTTCTTCATCTTGGCGCGGAGCTGTCCTTTTGTAAGATAAACCGAAGTTTCCCTTCCGCCTCGGACACTCACACGGGTAATTTGTGCTTCATCGGAATAGATGGACATATAGGTATTCAGGTTCTTTTCTTCCCAAGCCGCCTGCCATTTCCCTAACACCTGTCTCACTTTGAGGTGTGTATCCAATGGCGCATTTCCGTCGAAAGTGCCCCCGGACTCTTCACCAGAGACAGTGTCCACCCCAGGCATATCTGGTGCGAGTGCGATAGCATCAGACATCACATTGATTTGATCGTTCATGAGTTTCCATCTTCGTCTGAAAAACCCCTTTTTCTCAACCGTGAGTGTGCGGGTGTGGGTCTCAATGGTATCACCGCCATTTTGCAAAGTTACCTGAATGTTGTCAACCACGTGCCGGTTTTTGCGTCGTGGAACAGCAGTATAAGTAGCTCCAGCGAGATCAACGACGTGGGTTTGCGACATCAGGTCCTTAGCACGCCCAAAACTTGCGGCTCGTTTTTTCCGAGCGGATTTATCCCATAGGTCGGTATACGCCTTTAAATTCTGGGTCTCTAAGGCAGCCTTCCAAGCCATCACGAGGGGAACTACAGGGCTATTGGGCTGTTCTGTAATCCCAGGTTGCTGCCTGGGAGGGGTTGACAGTGTAGGAGCGAATTCACTACCGACTATCTCCTCCTGGACAATTTTCCACCGTTGTTGAATAATACCTTTCTTTTCAATAACAAGATTCCGCAACTGCTGTTGCGCTTCGCCTGGATAATAAGCCGTGAGAGGAATCCCTTCAATCCGGAAGCGGTTCGTATAGCGAGGAACTCGATAGGGTTGACTGGCGCCTCCAAGGTCAACCTCAAAATTTACGCTATCCCTAAGGAGTTTCACAGTCCTCTGATAGCCCGTATCAGGACGTTGGCGTGCACTTTTCACCCAAAGTGCTTCATACCTTTTCGGATCGCCAGATTCGAGTGCACTTTTCCATTTCACCAAAAAGGCTGTAGGGGTCTCACTGGAACTCATGAAGATCACAAGGAATAGAACAAAAGCGATGACGATTGCTGCAATCGCACCACCCCACAGTAGGTTCCGGGGTATAGTGAATTTCTTTTGACTGTTTTGCCGGTTCTGTGCGTCGTTCACGATTTAACCTCCGCTTCTACAGACATTTTGCTCCGCTGGAGCAAGAAGGGGCATTGTATTTTCTGCCGTGAGGCAGAACCTACAGACATTTTGCTCTGCTGGCGTATTTTCTACCGTGAGGCAGAACCTGTCTGTAGTCGTGTAGCCCAAGAGTCCATAATTAAAAAATTAAAAATTTGGTACGTTCTCATAGATTTGCCAGATTTCGTGATGAATTTTCCAGTCGTTACCAACTTGATGCATCCAGACTTCGCGAATCCAAATATTGTAGAGCTCCGTAGCGTTCTCGTCTGCTGCTGGAGTCGCCAACCGGGTCAGTCGATGGATACCGATAACACTTTCTCCCTCGACCTCGGTATCGGCTTTGGCTTTGTTCCACGCGTGGGTGCTCATCTGGTGAAGATCTGCTTCGAGTTGCTGGAGATCGATTTTACTTCGATGTTCTTTACTCTCGTGAATCACGACTTTGTCGGCAATAATATTAGGTTCATAGTAGGCAAGGTGTCCATTGAAGTTCTTCGCATGCCATGCGCGCTCCCAATTACTAAGTGCCATCTTGCCAGCTGCAATCTGTTCAGTAGAAAGCGTAATGCGCCCGGTCTTAGCAGGATGGAGTGCCGGTTGACTGTCAACATACGCCCGCGCCTCTTGTGCTTTCTGTTTGAGATATTCCGCATGCTTCGCGCCTGCATTTTGCTGGTTGGCTTCTGCAAGTTTCTCGGTATAAATTTGCGCCTGTTCACGGAGTTGTCTCTTAAGAGAATCTATCTCAGCGATAACCGACCGTTTCTGATACCCTTCCTCTTTCACCATTCTGTCAGCAACTTCAAGTTTCCGACGGAGTGCTGCAACCTCTCTACCGTAATTGCGAATCTCGGTTTCCGCCCGTCGAGCACGTCTCTGAATCTCTCCTAAAGTTTCAGAGAGTTGTGCGACCTGTTCCCCGTAGGCTGCCCGTGTATCGCCCAACTCACGATTCTCTTTCTGGAGGTCGCGAACGGTCTGTTTCAGTTGCGTTCCCTTGCTCTGAACGTCTTGAATCTCGGAGTGAAGCCCTGCGAGTTCTTCCTTTTTACTACTAACAGTCTCGCGAAGTGATTCTGCTTCAGCTTCCTTCTGGAGTATAGATGCATTCAATTCCGAATTTTTAGTGATATTGATAGAATTCGTTCGAGCAAGTGTGGCATTAGCCATCGCTTGATATGCGAGGCGGAGCGCATCGTTTCCTTTTTTCTCGTCGAGTGCTGTTTTTGCAGCCTCAAGGTTGGCTTTCGCAGCTTCAAACACATCCGATGCGAGTGTCGGTGCATCAACCGCTACTGCCGCTGCAATAGCTGCTTCAGCGTCCGCGATCGCCGTGTCAACTGCTGATGCTTCTATTTTTCCGAGTTTTCCGCCACATCCTACTAAACCGAACGAAACGAGAAGCATCCCAATGAAGAAAAGCCCACTGGGTGCGACGTTACCCTTCCGCGATAAAGCGATGAACCGTTTCATTTTCTAACTCCTTTTTCTATAAACATAACACCCCTACGGGGTGTGAAGATACACTTTTCCTTGAAAAATCTGCGTTTAAACCCCTAAGACCTATTAAGTAGCAACTTGGGTTACAATACGCAAAAATTGAGGTGCGCGATGTGCCTCCAATTCACGATTATTTTCTAAACTCAACACCCTTAAAAAAGTAAATTTCTCTTTTCATCATTCATATACAGACAAAGCCAGAACTTCAGGTTGAACAGATGTTGACTTCATGTGCGCGAGTGTGTTCTTGATTGTCGATGCCCGTGCCTTACCCACTCCATCAACTGCCTGGAGTTCACCAACGGCAGCTGTGTTAACCCGATCCAATGTTTTGAATGTGTGAACGATATTTTCAACAATACTGAAGGGAATACGAGGCACTTGGCTAAGCATTCGATACCCGCGTGGTTCGAGCACCTCGAAAGTGTTGTGCACATCACGCGAATACCCTAAAGCTTCACTAATGTTGCTCTGGTCTGCGAGGCTGTGTGCATCCAGACCCAAAATTGCTTCAAACGCTTCAGACGCGTCACGTAGACACTCATGATAATAATCTTTTATAATCAGAAGTCCACTCTCAATTTCAGTTGTGAGTTCGGGAATAACATACTGTAGAGATTGCGCTTGTGTGCCTAACTCAATCCTATAGCGGTCCAATTCCTGTTCAGCGCGGCGAACGCGTTCACACAATTGGATAGCAGCGACGACCTCCGCTAAGGCGACATTTCCACTTAATTCAGCCCAATTCAGAATGGTAACGGCATTTCGGAGTGCTTTGAGGTGCTGTGTCAGTACGAGCATCGTTTGATTCGCACCGGAAAGCAATGTAGGACCTTCTCGGAAAATATAACGCTGATCTTTGAGATACAGGGTGAGCGTATTTCGGCTTCGTGAGACCGCGAGGACAATATGATCAGTCTCTCTCGCAAATTTATCCGCCGAGCGGTGGCGGAGTCCTGTTTCATTAGAGGGAATAGTCGGGCTTGTTCTCAACGTTACATTCGCGCGCGCTATATGTTTCATATCTTCAGAAAGAATAATCGCGCCATCCATTTTCGCCAACTCATATAAGCTTGTCGGCGTATATGGGCAATTAATCCGGAAGCCGCCTTCTGTCAAATCCAGAATCTCTGGCGTATCACCCAAGACGATGAGCCCACCGGTTTTACTTTGGATGATATAATCAATACCTTCCCTCAGATAAGTCCCTGGCGATAGCAGCTTCAGTGCTGCAAAGAGTTCGCGTGTTTTTTGATTTTCTGTTGAGATGCTTTGCACTGCAATCACTTCCTATATTAATAGAATACCATGTCTAACGGGCGGTGTCAAGGTGAACACCGTGTCGTCAGAAATTCCTTGCTTTTATCCACGAGATATTAGGTTACTCCGCACACCTGATACGCAAATCTGTTGCAAACCGTTCCGTTTTTCCTCAAAAAAACACAAAGTCTACAGAAATCGAATAGAACACGGAAACCGAATACCTTCAAAATTCTGCTTGACTTCACACGCAAATAAGTGTATAATGTATATCAACTCTGCACCTTCAACGAGAGTGTAGTTTATGCCGAATCTATTTGTTAAGCGGACACTCGTCGGAAATTTTTGATGAAACCCAAAAAGGAATTCGTGAAGATACCCAAATTTTCACACTAAAATTATGCGATTTAGTTTATTAGGCACGTTTTGCGCCGCAATTATTTCCTGCAACAACAATCAATTGCCTTATGTAACGATTGAAACTGAAAAAGGAAACATCCTTATTGAACTTTACCCAGAGGCTGCTCCAACCACAGTAGAGAATTTTGCGAGACTGATCGAAGCAGGATATTACGATGGTGTGATCTTCCACCGATTTGTCCCTGACTTCGTTATCCAAGGGGGCGATCCAGAGGGAACCGGTAGAGGCGGACCTGGATGGACGATTCGGGGTGAGTTCCAAGACCCAGAACTTCGTGACAAGATGCCGGTGCACGAAAAGGGTGTTGTTGCGATGGCTCGGACACAAAATCCCGACTCAGCGGGAAGTCAGTTTTATATCTGTCTCAGCACCGACCCAACCCGTTACGAGCATCTTAACGGTAGCTACACCACGTTTGGCAAAGTTATTGAAGGACTGGATGTGGTAGACGCACTCCGTGAACGTGATGTCATGAACAGAGTGATGATCGAAAATTACACAGTTGCACCGTAGTATCTCTAATCAATTCTACGTCCCATAGTCCTTAATGTAGGACGTTGCTCGCGAGTTTTTATAGAAGGTATCGCGCCGACAGCGCAACACGTATTCGCGCGGAAATTCGGAAAGGATGGACATAATAAATGGAAGAATGGAAACGTCTCGTGAGAGACACTGTCAACACCCCAGAAAAACTTGCCGCTACCTTTGATATTGACTTAGAGGAGATGCGGCGTATTCACAAAGAATTCCCGATCCGCATCAATCCCTATTATCTGAGTCTCATAGAAGAACCTGGTGATCCAATTTGGAAACAGGTCGTTCCTGATCCAAGAGAACTGATAAGCACCGGCGTAGAGGATCCACTGCACGAAGAAGACGATAGTGAAGTGCCAAACGTAACGCATCGATACCCCGATAGGGCACTCTTCTACGTCAATTATATGTGTCCAATCTATTGCCGTTTCTGTACCCGTAAACGGAAAGTCGGTGACCCACACTCTATTTCTGAAGATAACATTGAGACGGGACTTGCCTACATTCAGGCGCATCCAGAAATCCGTGACGTGATTATCTCCGGTGGTGACCCGCTCATGTTGACGGATAAGAAAATCGATATGATCGTCGGGGGATTACGAGCGATTGAACACTTGGAAATCATTCGGATCGGTTCGCGCGTCCCGGTAACGTTGCCGCAACGCATCACACCAGAATTGTGTGCTATCCTGAAACGGCACCACCCTTTCTATATCAACACCCATTTCAACCATCCACGTGAGATTACACCCGAAACCGAGAAGGCATGCGGCATGTTAGCTGATGCAGGTATACCCCTCGGTAACCAGGCAGTGCTTCTGAAAGGTGTGAATGACGATCCCGCCGTGATGGTGGAACTGATGAAGGGACTGTTGCGCATTCGAGTCAAGCCGTACTATATCTATCAAGCCGATCTTGTCGTCGGCACCGATCATTTCCGGACAGCCGTAAAAACGGGCTTAGACATTGTCGCCGCGTTGCGTGGACATATATCTGGGCTGGGTGTGCCGCATTATGTCGTCGATGCCCCCGGTGGCGGCGGAAAAATTGCGCTGATCCCCGATCCAATTGTAGCCTTCGATGACGACGAGATACAACTCCGCAACTACGAAGGCAACGTCTATAGTTACCCAAGCACACCGTTCTTTGATGAAGATTGGTAGATTCAGAAACATTTATGTCCATTGTAGGGGCGGGTCCCGGTACCCGCCCTATTCTTTTTCCTACCTATTTACATCTTAGCAATCCAACCGTTTGTCAATAAAATATTTGGGTAATTCTATGTTCCCCCAAACCCGGTAGGTGCGGTTTCCTAACCGCACCGGGCATCGGTCAAAATTACCCGATTAAATTCTTAATCTTCATCTGGCGTGAGGAGGTAGCCCCGAAAAAGACGTATAAACACATATCCGAAAGGCATCGGGGGCATCTCAAAAATCGGTCTCCTTGCTCCAGAGGAGCAATATGTCTATAGAATATTGGTTGCGAACCGGCTGCACTCCAGCGGAGTGCTATGTACCTTAACAACTTTTTGACACACAATAGGCGATGCAGATATAATAGGGTGGACTTATCGCGATAGATATAGCAAATGCTGGAGAGATATAAAAACCTATGGCAGATACTTATACCCAACTCTATGTGCATATTGTGTTTTCTGTGAAAGGTAGACACGCGCTTATCCCCAAACAGCACAAGCCAGAACTTCACAAATATATCACCGGCATCATCACCAACAAAAAACAAAAATTGATTCAAATCAATTCAATGCCGGATCATATCCATATCCTGATCGGGATGACTCCGGATGTCGCGTTGTCTGGTTTAGTAAAAGACATCAAGGTAAATTCGACGCGCTTTATCAACCAGAAGCGTTGGACTGTCGGTCAATTTTCATGGCAGACAGGGTTCGGTGCTTTCAGTTATTCACACTCTCAGATACCCAAAGTGGCCACATATATTGAAAATCAGGAGACCCATCATTCGCAACAGACGTTCCGTGATGAATATCTTACGTTTTTAGAGCGTTTTGGGGTCGCGTATGATTTGAAGTATGTTTTTGATCCAGTGGCAGATACCGCCTCTGGAGAATAACCTACTGGCCACAGTTTTCTGTGGACATAGCACTCCGCTGGAGTGCAACGGTCTTCAGCATATTTTTCTATAGACATCTTGCTCCGCTGGAGCAAGGAACGCTGATGGAAACAGGAACGTTAGACATGATCCGCCGTTGCAGTGATGCTAACTTATCCGAACCGGAATTCACCGACAGTAGTGGATTCAAGACAACGATTTGGCGTGCCACACCTCCAGAGCAGATTAAGGTGCAGCCAGAGTTAATCCCTGGAGATCTTAAATCGAAAGTGCTAAACTTACTTGCTGATGGTCCACTGTCAAGATCCGAATTGTCCAAGAAATTAGGACAAAGGAGGGCATCCGGTCAACTCTACAACGTTGTTCGAGACCTTCTGGATGATCAGATGATTGAATACACACTGCCAGATAAACCCAGGAGTCGACGGCAGCAGTACCGGTTGACAGACAAAGGAAGGACTGAACTCGCGAATCTGAAATCAGGAGATGCAGTATAAGATGCAGTATAAGATGCAGCCCAAGTCTTTTCATACACCTATCGCCGCGCCAAGGCTTTAACTGAAAGGGTTGCGTAGCAACCCGTACTGACTGCTGAAAGCGAACGCAGTGAGCGTACTGATAACTATTACCATGAACACCGTTGGTGACAGAGAAACAGGCACACAGGCACGTGTCCTCACATTCTTCCAGAAGGTGTTGGGGTATACCTACCTCGGCAACTGGCAAGAGCGTCAGGAGAATAGCAACGTTGACACAGGGCTGCTTACCGATTGGCTGAGCAGCAGACGACATGACGATGCCATCATCTCCAAAGTGCTGTTTGAACTAAAAAAGGCGGCGGCACTCGGCGGCAGCAGAAAACTCTACGAAGTAAATCGAGAGGTCTATGGGCTGTTGCGCTACGGCATCAACGTCCAACCCAGCACCGGCGAGCACCGAACCACTGTCATGCTGATCGACTGGGAGCATCCGTTCAATAACGATTTCGGTATCGCCGAAGAGGTAACCCTCAAAGGCGAGAACACCAAACGTCCCGATTTAGTCCTATACATCAACGGCATCGCCATCGGTGTCCTCGAGTTAAAACGTTCCACTGTCTCTGTTTCCGAAGGCATCCGTCAGAACCTTACCAACCAACGCGAAGATTTCATCGAATGGTTTTTCGCCACTGTGCAACTTGTCATGGCAGGCAACGAAACCCAAGGGCTATACTACGGTGTCATCAAAACGCCAGAGAAACACTGGTTGCGCTGGAAAGAGGCAGATGCCCACCCCGATGCAGGCGATAATCTGTTGCTCCGAGAACTCAGTCAAATCTGCAACAAAACCCGATTGCTCGACATCCTGCACAACTTCATTGTATTCGATGCAAATACCAAGAAAATTTGCCGACACAATCAATTCTTCTGGCTGAATCTCGAACTCGCAAAGAAACCGCAATCATGCTTGGTGTATATCTTGGTGCATGAGATGGTTCATCTGCTGGAGCGTGCGCACAGCGATCGATTTTACGCGTTGATGGACGAGTTTCTACCCCAATGGCGTGCTTATCGGGACGAACTCAATCGCGCCCCACTGGCACATGGAAATTGGGGGTATTGATTTAATCCCATTCCTATTCTCTGGCTTTCTCTGCGCGCATCTCGCGCGTCTACCAGCAAACGTCTATTCTTCTTTACCTTTTATTTTCTCAAGGAACGGACTGAGCAGGTCAATCGGGATTGGGAAGACGACGGTTGAGTTTTTCTCTGCACTGACTTCTACCAACGCTTGAAGGAATCGGAGCTGCACAGCGGTCGGGGTTCTACTAAGGATTTCAGCGGCATTGGTTAGAACCTCGGCTGACTCAAATTCACCTTCAGCGTGTGTGATTTTGGCACGCCGTTCCCGTTCCGCTTCCGCCTGTTTCGCCATGGCGCGTTGCATCTCAACAGGAAGATCCACGTGTTTGATCTCCATCGCAAGCACCTCGACCCCCCACGGTTCACAATGCTTCTTGATGATTTCCTCTAAGTCCTGATTTAACTTCTCGCGCTCTGAGAGTAGGTCATCGAGTTCAGCACGTCCAAGCACACTGCGGAGCGTCGTCTGTGCGATCTGAGCGATGGCAAAACCGAAGTCTTCCACCTCGATTACCGCTCTATCCGGTCCGGTCACCCTGAAGGTGAGCACAGCGTTGACGCTTACGGAAACGTTGTCTTTCGTAATCACATCTTGTGGGGTGACATCGTTGACGATAACCCGTAGGCTGATACGCTGCATCCGCTCAATCCAGAACGGTATCATAAACACAAGTCCAGGACCACGGGTCCCAGTCAAGCGTCCGAGACGAAAAATAACGGCGCGCTCGTATTCTTTGAGAATCCGGACGCTTGTTGTGAGCATAATAACAATAGCAATTACAATTGCAAAATAGATAGGGTCAACTTGTGGCATATTTTTAATTTTCCTTTTTTTAACTATGGGTCTCCGCTCTGCCCTCCACTTCGTTTCGGGCAGGATTTTAATTTATGGGCCTCTGGGCTGCCTTCCATTTCATTTCAGGCAGGTTCTTGGTGAACCGCACGTCCCTTTTTAGAGTCGGATGTGAGTTTCACCAGAAACCATCGCGAAATGAAATTATGCCTTAAATGGCATAATTTGTTCTTGCTTACATTCGGAGCGGTGTCCAAAGACCAATTATTTAAAAAACATTTCAGGCTCAGTTTCTGATGCTATCAAGAATAGCAGCCAGTGATGTCGCGAGCCTTCTGAAAAAAGGCGCGTTTGCGCGGCGTGTTGATTTGCCATTGCACTGGCACGGATTGGTAACCGTTGCAATAGTCATTCTCACCTGGGTCGAAGTAACCCCATGATGCATATTGGCTCACAGCAGCGACACAGTTGTTTAAGGGTTTATCGAAATCAAAATGGTCGTCTTCATTGAAAAGGATTGGCATCGGGCGGTAGCCCGGCACTCCACGCGTCTGTTGGACCATCTCAATGATGCGGTTGGGATCGCTCACGCCGTTTCCATGAACGAGTAGGAAATCGGAGGAACGGACGACATTTTCGAGTGGCACTCTACCCCCACCGTAACTCGTCCCGACGAGGAATCTATCGCCCTCACGTGTCCTCGCCTTCACCCGTTCGATCAACTCATGCACCCGCTCAGGCTGCAGAATTTCATGTGAGTATCTCACGTTGCACTCGTTGTTAACCTCAACGATAACATGTGTGTATCCCTTGTCAAAGAGCCAACCCGTTGCGTTGTCAACGGCACTTTTGACGGCGTTTTCGTCGGTCAGCCGACGGTCCTGCCCAAAATAGAAGTAACCGAGGATAACAACCATACCGAGTGTATCCGCAAAGCCAATGATGCGTTCAAGTCGCGAGAGATAATCTGAATTGAGGCTGCCATCGGCTTCTATCCCTGAGTTGTGCCACGGTTGCGCTTTGGAGTACCCTTCGGGGCTGCCGCCTTGGAGGTTAATGGTGAACGCCAATACGCCGTGTGCGCGCCATGTCGGCATCGCGGATAGAAATTCACGCGTATTGCGCTCTGGATCCCATTCACCGGTATCTGGATATTCCCAGAGATGTATTGTTTCGGGGTTCCGATCATCGAAGATGCCTTGCACCATACGGGTGTTGAGCAGTAACCCTTCAACTTTATTTCCTTGGTAGACACGTCCCGGATAGGTAATTTCTCCGTTAATGTAAAACGCATCGTCAACAATACTAATTGCTGTTTTCATCTTTTAATTTATTGCTCCTGGGCTAAAGAAACGCCCAAGCAAAAACCCCTCCAAATGTAAAGCATTCTGCGCAAGCCTCTATAGGAAACTTGTGGGACACTGCGAAGCAAAATTATGCCATTTAAGGCATAATTTCATTTCAGGCAGGTTTCCGGTTAATTTGCGACTGAGATTGAGGACTTGTGCTGTTTCTCTTTTCTCTCCTTGCGCCACTGGCGAGGTTTCGCTTACAACGCTAAGCAAAGGCGTTTGCGTAAGTCCTGTTACTGTGTCTTCTGTGAAAGTGCCTTGAAATACTGCAGAAGTTGTTTCCGATACTGGAACGGAATGTCCTCAAATTCCTTTGCGTTAGGTGTGGTTTCTAATTTCCGAACAACTTCGAGGAGTTCAGGATGCAAAGGTGGTATTTCCTGTGCGGATGTCTCCGGCTTTTTCGCCACTTCTGCTTTGCGCTGTTTACCGACATCCCGTTTCTGCAACGATTTTAAACTGTCAAGCATCCGCGTCAATATTTGTGCCTGTCTATCGAGGACATCCTCGTCGAGTTCACCTTGGCGGAGTGACTTCTCAACCTCAGTCATCTCCTCAGCGACACCTTCAAGACTACCGAGCATCTGCGCCATCTGCTCTGCACGCTCGGCGATCCGTTCGGTCGCCTCTCGGATTAGCTGCTGTTGGGCGGCGAGTTGACGCATCATCTGCTCAAGCCCTGGGGTTCGTCCCTGTTCTCGCATCTGCCGGTTCAGATTCTGTGCCATCTCGTTCAACTGCTCTTGATTTTCGGCGAGCTGCTGCAACTGCTCCATCATGTTTTCAAATCCGCTGGCACCCATCTGTTGGTTCATCTGTCCCATCGCCTCAAGGAGTTCAAAGATCGCCTGATTAAGATCAGCGAGTGCCGATCTTTGGATCGGGACCGCGAGGCTTGGCTGTCTATCTTCTAAGGCGCGTGCGGCACGGGAGAGAGCATCGTTTGAGGCGTTAAGGTGCCATATAGCCTCAGGTGGGACTTCTATCTGTCGGTTCCCTAACTCCCAAAGTTTGCTGGAAAGCTGTGTGATACTCTCTGCTGTACTAAGTTCATCAGCGGCGAGTTGTTGCAATCGCACAATCTCACTTGAAATGTAAGCATCAGACTGCCCAGTGACAAGGATGTCGTTCGTTTGCGTGAGGACCTTCTCGTGAAGATGTGAGAGGTGGAGCCCACTTTCAACGGCTTCCTGCAGTGCGGTCAAGGTTTCGTTGGCGTTTGCCCCTTCCATGAACGCCAACGCGTTATCCAAGCCCTGTGCGAGTTCTGTGAGGGTCTGTTCCGCGTCTCGTCCCGATTCGAGTGCCTCGCTATTCTGCCCACCCCGGAGATTCTCACTCGTCGCTTCAAGCATTTCAGACAGTTTATGCTCGTGCGCAAACTGGTTGAGTCGAATGATTTCATCCGCAAGTCGTTCTATTTGCGGTGGGGCGTTCTCGTTATTCTGCGCCAGTTCCCCCATTTTTGTGCCGAGTTCCTCTAACTTTCCGCTGAGCTGCTTGAATTCATCTGCCACCCGGTCCTCTTTTTGTGCGAGGTCGCTTGTAGGTGCGGACTGTTCCGACGACTCCAACGTATCCATCAACTGCTTCTGCTGTTCGGCGAGTGCCTTCGCCTGTTTCGCCGCAGCTTCGAGCTCCTGTTGGAGGAGAATCTGTTCATAGAGCGATTTGGCACGTTCCAATTGTTGTAAGAACTGTTCTTGACTGAGATTCGCTTCCGCCATCGACCGCTCTTGCTCATCTATCTCCTGTTTTGCGAGTGCCTCTGATAACTTCCGTAAAAGCTCCTTATGTTCTTCAGAAAGTGCTTTCTCCATCAGGTCTTGCAGTTCTTGATACTTCTCGATGGTCTCAGCGTCAAAGAGTTGATTCTGTTCCATCTCTTCCGCTGTCTCTTGCATGTCTTCGATGAGCTGCTTCGCCGTCTCCTCAATCTGTTTCTGATTTTCAAGGACCTGTTGCATCAGGTTTTCGTCATTAAGGGTGAGTTCCTGGCTTTTCCTGATTTTATCGAGAAGCGTGTCAACCAGACCGGTCGCGTCTGCCTGTTCGTCAACGAGTTCTTCAAGCCCGCGTTGTTCGGTTTCCTGCTCTGTAGCGAGCGCGTCGTATAACTCGGAGAGGGATGGAAAGCGGAGTGTGTAGGTATGAGACTTGCCGATATTCGGTCCTGAGACATCGTCAATATCCAAGGCTTGAACGTAATACGCGAGCGTTTCGCCGGGGAAAATACCAATCCGATCGACATCCCACGTGTATGCCACAAAAACCGATCTATGTGAGCGCGCGCCCTCGACCTCCCAACGTTTTAAAGGCACATTTACCTCCTCGGCACCTTCACTCTCAACGCGGTATACCAATTGGAGTTCCTGTATACCGTAGTCATCTGTTGCCTCTACCTTAAGTTTAACCAACATAGCATCGTCTAAAACGGTATCGCGTGCGGGTGCGACAATAGCAACATCGGGCGCGGCATCTTCGAGAACGGTAATCGTCCGGTTAACGGGGTCTCGATTCATGAATCCGTCAACGTCGGTAATGTAGATACGATAGTTTTCACTCTGTCGAGCAACAAAAGATCCTTGTATTATTTGCGGTGTGGAGGCGGCTTCCTGTTCATCCTTCATTAATTGTGTAATAGCACCCTGTAACTGTCGTTCCCTAATCTCCAACGGAACATCACCTGACGCATCAAAAGCGATGTGTGCCTTCTGAAGCGGTTTGTTGCTCTCCCCAGTGAACACAACCTCTGTTCCAAAAAGCACTTGGATGTCCCCGACGTTTGCTGGAAGCGTCTGGGACTGTAGTTGCGTGTAGGCAGGGTAATTGAGTCGATACTGGAACTGCGTGACAATCGGTTCATTGCTGATTGTTATTTGGTACTGTTCCGATGTTACCTCTTTGACCGAAATATAGTATTGAAGTGGACGTGTCACATTTTCAAGCGTCGCGCTGTAGGGCAGCGAAATCTCGGAAACCTGTAAACTCCGTCCGGCATCAGTAGACATACGGGGCATAGATAGCGATTGCCATTTTTTAAACGATTGAATCCGGTCACCGTTCGACTTTGTTTCACGGTGGTTTTCGGTGAAGTCCAACCCGCTATCAAGGATGGAAGGTTTTTTAACAAGTTGATGATGGAAACCGATGGTTTCCGATTCATCCGCAACGCGATAGTAAAGTACGACGGGAGCCCCAAGATGTCCGCCTACTTCAGCAGTTACGTTAACATCGGTCCCTCGTTCAATTTGGATATTACCGGGCTGGATTTTTGTAATCTGAATGGACTTTTTTAGATATTCCTGATCGTCTTGCAGCGTTTTTGGTAAGGTCTGGAAAGCCTGTGCGAAGCCTGTAAACGCGGTAGGTAAAAGGAAATGTATAACGAGGAGCAGGACGACTCCGCCGACAGCGACACCTGCATTTCGTCTAATCTTCCGAAATTCGGGCTGAAATACCCGTCTGTGCTGAACCTGCTCCATATCCCGGCTGGCTTGGACAATCAGATGTTCAACGAATTCTGGGGCATACCCAAGCCGGTTGTTCTCCAAAGTCTTCCAAAGCTGGACGGCACTGAGAACCCGATTTTCAGCGGCGAAGGCTGCCTCTGTCTGCGTCGATTCAAGGCGCGACGCGACAGCAGCGTCCGTCAATTTATTGCAGAGCGGTAGAACGAATGTCCGAATGACTGCATAGACGGCACCACCTATTGATAATAGGATGATCGCGATGCGTATCCAGCGCGAGAAGGGGAACTGCCATAACTGGAAACTCATCGCTAAAATGATAAGTGTCCCTGCCATTACAAGGGCAAGAATACCGATGCACTTCAAGAGTCCTTCAGAGAAAGTGAGCCATCGCCACTGTCGCCGAATAGCACGCAATCGATCAATAAGGTTTCCGTAAGCCGCGTTCACATCATTTAATTTTACCTTGCGGTTTGGTGAAGTAGGTTTGTGCATTTTTTAATTTTACCTTGCGGTTTGATGGGCGTGCTTAGGAAACTGACCTCAATTTCCGTAGAGTCGTCCTCCATTACATTTCGGACTTGCGATCTTCAGTTAATTTTCAGGACGGACGCAATTTCAGATCATAGCCCACACGGGGAGATAGGAAGTCTATAAACAACGCAGTCAGTGCCCGTGCACAACCTAACAGGTTATGCTACAAAAGAGCAGCGTGCGTCCGTCCTAAATTTTCTCATACTGCTTAATGCGTCAGCGCATATACAGCAATATTTACTGCCATTTTCGACGCAAGTTCACGGACCTGGGGTGTATCGTCTGGATGTACATCGGCATCCTCAAGCCCATCACCGATGTCAGCACTGTAGGCATAGTAAACGACCATACGTCCATCATGAAAAAGCCCAAATCCTTGTGCGGGTTCAGCGTCGTGTTCATGAATTTTGGGGAGTCCTTGAAGCTCGTAGAAACAGCGATAAATCAGGTGCATGTTTGGGATAGGCTGTAGTTCCTGCTCTGGAAATACTCTCTGCATTTCACGACGAAAACTTTTGTCAAGCCCGTAATCATCATTGGCGAACAGAAACCCACCACTCTTGAGATAATCCCGCAATGCCTCAACCTCACTTTCAGTCAATTGGATATTCCCGTGTCCTACCATATAGAGTATTGGATACTGATAAAGGCTATGATCCGTCAACTTAATAATCACCCTGTCCTCAGCGGTCTCAATATCTGTTCGATTTCGGAGGAGTTGAAGCCAGTTTTTGATAGTTGTCGCGTCGCCATACCAATCACCACCGCCACTATAATGGATTTGGGCGATAGTTATCGGGACATCGGAAGCCTGCGAACCCTGCTTCACCTGTACACCAGTCACGGCGCAAAAGAGGAAACAACCGATCCAAAATTTTTTAACTATGGGGTTTCTGTTCATCGTTCCACCCGTTCACCCTTCCATCCTTGTTATTGACGACTGACGGTTTCCGATAGCCATTTAAGTCAGTCCAACCCGTTTACGCAAAAACCATTTTTTAAGCTATTAAAATCTGCTCATCGTTCCACTACGTTCCACGATGGTTTTCGGTTAATTCCAGCGGGAATAGGAACATGAACAATCATCAAGAGACGCTGCAATCAATTTAAGTCAGTCCAACCCGTTTACGCAAAAACCACTCAGTACCCAATAATCCGACGACGGTGATGAGAATTAAAGGATGTGCCCAGAGTTCACGTTCTGCATCAACGAATATCGGGTTTTGGACGTTGGCAATGTTTTCTGGGACTGATTCCGCGTCAGCCATCGTAAAATAGGCACCACCGGTTTGTCCGGCAAGTTGCTTCAGCAAGTCTTCATTGAGCTGCGGGTTCTCCAATTCAGCAAGCTGCGGATGGGCATAAATATCGATTTGATCCTCACCTAATTTCAGATTGCCGCTCCTGCCAGTTGCGCGAATTCGGTACTGTCCCTTTTGCAGTAGCACGAATTGGGCAGTATAGAGGTTGCTCATATTCGCTGTTGTGTTCTGTTGCGACAGCAGCCCGTTCATGTTTTCAGTCGCTGCGCTAATCTGGAGTTGGAAAGGGACTCCATCAGGAGGCACCACTTCGATCTGAACTGTTGCATTCGCTTGCGGTTGATAGGTTTCAGAGTAGAGATACGCTGTAACCTTCACTGTATCCCCTATCGCATAAGTAGAGGCATCCGTAGTAAGATATACGTTCTTGTCATCGGTGTTTGTTGCCATCCACCGCAGCACCTGTGCCCAAAAGCGAGGATAGATTGCGTGATAACGCGTGTCTTTAAAGGTTCTAACACCAAAATCCCAATTCCAGAAGCCTTCCGCCGCAATCATCAGGCTTTTGCCTAAACCTGCTCTTTGGAGAATCAGAATAGGCATGCCTTTCCCATTTTCCATCAAAGCAGTTGCGCCACCCCTGAGACGGAATCCACTGAAGGCTCGCGGCAACGCTGGCATGTTCCGCCACAAGCTCAAGTTATTTCCGTCCAGCACTGCGGTTTGACCTGTTTGTATGACCTGGGTGTCATCAAGCTGCAACATTGGGTGAAACGCCCCGGATTGAGTTAGCTGCACAGTAAATTCTGTATCCTCTATACGACATCCATTCTTCGGGATGTCAATCGGCAGCAGTTGCGCTAATTCTGTATTTCCGAGTCCATTCACGCCGAGCATGTTCCGAGAAGATAGAAAGATAACCGGTTTTCCTTGCGTCTCAACGAAATCAACGATTGCGCGTTGTTGCGTTACGGTAAGATGCTCAGCTCGCAAATCACCTAAAATTAGCACATCGTACTTAGAAAGTTCGGCGAGCGTTTCAGGGAACCGTGGAGTTTCCGATGCCGGAGTTGTTTGTGGATAATATCCGTCTAAACGATTGAGCACGCTATCTACAGGTAACCGCTTTAATCTATTAGACGATAGGATTGCACAAGTAGCCTCAATATCTGGGTCTCGTTCTAATGTCCGTTTCAAAAAGGCGTAGTCCCATCTGGGTCTGCCTTCCAGATAGAAAACGTTCAGCTTTGCCTTCACAACCTTCACCGAAAACGTCTTCTGATTGTTCGCCTCCGTGAGCTCACCGTCAAGCGTTGGAAGCGTAACAGTGTATTGAAAATTCCCCTCTGATTGCGGTGTCAACTTTAACTCAATAACCTGTTTTGTGCTGGAATCCGCAGAGTTTACCTTCTGATGTGGGGTGAAGGTCAACGTTACGGCATCCACGAGTCTTTTACTCTCTACTTCCCGCAAAGACAACTGGGTCGTTTTACCGGTGTAGCCCGCTTGCACAATGCTCACACGAATGACACTCTCATGGTTTGTGTAAGCAATTGGCGTGTAATTGACACGCTGAATCTGAATGTCTTTTGGGGGTTCCACAGCACCGACACCTATCGGGTAGACCGGCACTTCCAATGCAGTGATCGTCTCCAAAGGGAACTGCCCAGAATTGTGTGCACCGTCTGTAATAAGGACAATACCAGCGGTTTGTTGCCCTTTCCATGTTGCTGCAGCCTCTCGTATTGCTCCTCCAATATCAGTAAGTGCTCCTTCCGCCTCTAAGTGTGGCGTTGGAGAATCACTCTCTTGTGCTAACAGGACACTTTGTTGTAGTCGCGTATTGAAAGGATAGAGATGAACTTCAAACCTATCTCGCAAGGTTTGCAGGAACTGCCCCGGGACATTGAAAAGCAGTTGATTCATCTGACTGAGTCTCGATATAGGTATCTCGCTCATAGGGACATCGACGAGCTGCATACTTCGCGAAGTATCCACTAAGATGGAGAGGTGCGTCGGTGGTGTGATGTCTTTCTTTTCGATGACAACGGGGGCTAAGAGACAACCGAGCAGAATCGACGCTGCAGCGATGCGCAGCAGAATGAGCAATAATCTATACCTCGGGTGCAATGGACGCGCTATCCGCAAATAAACAAATAGGGTTATACCGATGACAACACCGATACCGAGCACAACTATCCACCCTGGCAAAAAATAGGTGAATCGCATATCTGGATTAATTCCTTTCACAACATATTATAGTCGAATTAGGGGATCAATGTCAACCCGATTTCTGCTTTCTTAGCACTATCGGTTCTCGGTTAAGATCGGGTATCGAACAGTAACATAGAAAAAATAGGTTTGACAACAGACGATTCTCTATGTTAGAATATGCTCAATTCAAATTTTGTAGAGGTGAAGTGCAACATGGCTGACCAAAATAATAACGAGAGTGCTGTCGAAGCCCAAGAGCAAACACAGGCAACAAGCGGTGTGATCGTCAATGCTGCGCAGATGCAGTCCCTTGATATTAGTGATCGGTTCACTCGGACGAAAACGGCAACCGGCTGGCAGATTAAGTTGGAGGCAACAGCGCGCGTCACCATCAACTTCATGACCAGTATGCGAAAGTTTGAAATAACATTAAGGCAGGACGATATTATTGAGCGTGACGGGGATGACTTAATTCTGATTCGGAACCAACCAGCTGATGCTTACCGTTCCCAAAGGGGTGTATCCTCATCACCACTCGCGCGGGGTAATGAACGGACATTAGTTTCTGAACCAACCGAAGGTAGGACAGTATAGTTCTTTTCTGTTATGAAGGTATAGGGGGTGGCAGCCCATTTTAGAACGCATCTATCAGCTTCTCTCCAGCTTAAAGGGCGGAACGATGATTCCGACAGAAGTGGTACTGAGCCCACAAAGTTACGCGAAACTCGTTTCTGAGCTCACCGAAAAACTTGGGTGTCAAAGTATATCGCATTTGCAACTCGCGCATCACCTCACTTTGCCAGTCTCTATCCAACAAGAAAATACGGACTTGGTCGTCCTGAAGGAACTGACCCCTAACCCGTGTCCGATCTGCCACCGCCGATTGACGTTCCTTCGAGAAACAATGGAACGTTTTGAGAAGGATAGTTCCGATCTGATCCGCTGTCCGATGGGACACCGTTATCCGGGTGTGCTAAAGGTGTATTATTTGAACATTCTCCGACACGGTGAGACGGATGAAATCGAAAAGCCGATAAAAATGTGTCCGGAATGTGGTGGCAAAAACATCCAGTACTTAGGACCGACGGTGATGTTTTGTCTCGATTGCGATTGGGATAGCGGGATGGAGGCACGGTATTAGAGACAGTGACGGATAGAATAGAAAATAAAGTCGTGTATTTGTGTAGGTAGGCGCGCCTTTGAAAGCGCGCCTAACGATGAATGAACCTAATGGAAGTGTTCAGCGTGTGGATCAACGGCTGCGGCAGCACCTGGTGGCTCTTCAATCTCTGTAATGAGTGTTTCCGTCGTCAACAGCAAGCCTGCGATACTGGAAGCGTTTTGTAGCGCGGATCGGACAACTTTCGTTGGGTCAACAACCCCTTCTTCAAGCATGTCGCCATACTCAGTTGTTGCGGCATTGAAACCGTAATTCCCTTCACCTTCCTGTACTTTGGCAACAACAACCGAACCTTCCATGCCTGCATTCTCCGCGATGGCGCGCGCAGGTGAGAGCAAGCTGCGGCGGATAATATTGAGTCCTGTGTCCTGATCTCCGCCTAATTCCAAATCGCTAATTGATGCTGCAGCGCGTAAAAGTGCTATACCACCCCCAGGGACTATGCCTTCTTCAACTGCGGCGCGCGTTGCGGCGAGAGCATCTTCAAATCGAGCCTTTTTCTCTTTCATCTCGAATTCCGTAGCAGCACCAACATTGACAACAGCAACGCCACCTGCGAGTTTAGCGAGCCGTTCTTCCAACTTCTCTTGGTCATACTCGGAAGTCGTTTCCTCTATTTGCGTCCGAATCTGTGCGACTCTCCCTTCAACGCCCTCTTTGACACCACTACCGCCAACAATTGTCGTGTTATCCTTGTCAACAACGACGCGCCGAGCTGTTCCGAGCATGCCCACAACGATGTTTTCCAGACGGATGCCCGTCTCTTCAGAGATGACTTGACCACCCGTCAGGATTGCGATGTCTTCCAACATCTCTTTACGGCGATCACCGAAACCGGGGGCTTTCACGGCAGCAATTTGAAGGTTGCCACGGAGTTTATTGACCACCAATGTAGAGAGTGCCTCCCCTTCAACATCCTCAGCGATAATGAACAAGGGTCTGCCGAGTTGCATCGTCTTTTCCATAATCGGGACAAGATCCGACACTGTGGAAATTTTCTCGGTATTGATGAGAACAAAAGGATTCTCAAATTCGACCACCTGTGCCTGCATGTCAGTTACAAAATTGGGTGAGAGAAAACCGCGATCAAACTGCATACCTTCAACAATGTCAACAGTCGTCTCTGAGGTTTTGCCTTCCTCAATAGTGATAGCACCGTCGTTTCCAACCCTTTCAAGAGCCTCAGCGACGGTAGCACCGATATTACTGTCGTTTGCAGGATCATTGGCTGCGATTGAGGCTACCTGTAAAATCTCCTCATGTGTATTAACAGCACGGCTCTGTGTTGTGATTGCATCAACAGCAGCGACCACGGCTTTGTCTATACCGATTTTCAACTGCATGGGGTCGGCACCGGCAGTAACGTTCTTGAGACCCTCATGAAGGATTTCCTGACCCAGCAAGGTAGCGGTGGTCGTTCCATCGCCTGCGACATCGTTTGTTTTGGTTGCAATAGATTCGAGTAGCTGGGCACCCATATTTTCATACGGGTCCGGGAGTTCAATTTCTTTTGCGACGGTGACACCATCGCATGTTACCAGCGGTGCCCCGAAAGATTTTTGAATGACAACATTTCTGCCACGGGGGCCAAGGGTAACTTTCACAGCATCGGCGAGTGTATCCGCGCCACGCTTGAGTGCCACCCTCGCTTCTTCGTCAAAGATAATTTGCTTTGCTGGCATTGAATTCCTCCTGTATCAATTTTAGTGTTGCAATATTAGATATTAAAAATGTTGCGATTACAAATCGCTAATGTAATTATAGCATAGACGACCCACAAAGTCAATTTTATTATAGTCGGACACGAAACACGAAAACAGGCGAGGTTAGAAACCTCGCCTGCAAGGAAAGTTTAGAATCTACGAGGGCTTTTCAGACTTCCCCAAGTGACAGCCAATTTCTGGGCAGGGTCAACTGCGAGTGATGCCTCGCCTAAGGTAATCGCTGGAATCACAGGCACTGACCCTAATTCCAACGAGATGGCATCTATCGTTTCAATCCAATCATCGGGTCGCGGGTTTTCCCATTTTGTGGTAACCAACCCTGCGTGTCCACAAGGACCGCCTTCCTTCTTTACCCATCCCCAGACAGAGTTATCGTCTTTAAGTGCGGCATCCTCGTGGCACCAATCATCTGAGTTAAAACCTGAAATCATTTCAAGCTCTTCCTTCTTTCCAGTCCGATAATTCATCACGAAAATGTAACTTGGAACGCCGTTCTGTTCCCATCCGGTCGCGTGAAAAAAATAGATGAACTTTGCCTTACCGCCAATGACGATGTCTTCAACCGCTTTGGGCCATATCGCTGCATTGGTGCCGAAGAGAACAATGGCACCATCTATAATTTTAAACTCTACCTTCCCGTCCGGTCCTTCAAACTCATCAATCTCACCGATGGGCAGACGAGAAAGCGTACTATCCCCAGGATTCTTCGTCCACCACTGATGTTTAACCAACTTCGTGTTGGAATACGGTTCTATATCAACATGTATCCATTCTTCTAATGCAACAGCGATTCCTGCCGAAAAAAGACTGACAACACAAAGCAGTGCAATCAATAGGACCGATTTAACCAGTTTCATAACCGATTCCTCCTATGTTACGTGAGATTTGTAATCTGGTCTTGTAGGTTGGGTTGAACGGGGAAGGCGAAAGGGTATCAATATCAAGAAAGTTGATACTTTTCAGTAGGCTCTCGTCTAAAATATACATAGTGAAACCCAACACTTTCACAACAGAGTACTGAAAATTGGGTTTCACTAATGTCTCTGAAACTTCAAGCATTTTGGAAATTGCAGGTTTCTACGCCAAATGCCATGCTTTTTGATGTTCCGTTCAACCCAACCTACGTGCTTGCATCAAATTCACTTCCTATTCGTTTGTGAGGATAGTATAACAGGATTATAAGTTGATGTCTACAAATTTTGGTGGGTGGCTTGGAAGGTATTTGTGATGTGAGCGAATTGGAATTACTGCCCGCGATGTTTGTTATAGGCAAATTCAAGGACAGGGAGGAGTTCCGATATGTTTTCAGGGATATCATAATAGACGTAATCCGCCGATTTATCCTTGCTGATACCACAAAATTCACATCCATCATGTTCACGTTCCAATGCCTCTGCTTCTTCTTCCGTTATCCGGACAAAGAGTCTCGGTGGAATAGAAGCCCTCGTCTTTTTAATTAAATCACCATCTCTATCTACAATCTCGGTGGGAAAACCAACATCAGGCAGAAGTCCAAATACCCTTCTTATGTTTCCTATAATCCCTTTATCGGTTAGCCAAAAACCACAAAGCATGTTTGAAATTTTTGGTGGATTTAGTCTCCATCCCTTTTCTTCTATCAAATTTTGTACTCCTTCAACGCCCCTGTAAAACAACTTGAGTCTCTCTTCAGGATATATTTTTTCATAGTTGCTTCTAAGTTCTTGGGATAATGAATCTTTAACCCGCACTATTGTCCCCTCGTTGGTGTCATTTTCCGTAGATTTGCGATTATTTGTTACCTTTTGATTTGATAATGTGCTATCAATTATATCACTAGGACGGCCAGTTACAGAATTAACTGCGCTAGATTTTGAAGGATCAGTCTCTTCACTTTCTTCCAATGCTATGTAGGCGTTGAGCTCCGCCTCCTCCGATGCCACATTCGACTTCAGAAGATATTTCTCCAAATTGGAGATAGCATCCTCTCGATTTTCAATATCTGTTTCACAAAAAATCCTGTCACTCAAACTTGAGGCTTCCCACCGAGAGAGATAAAACCGCCAGAGTTTACCGTTTGTAATTATCGCCAGTGGGACATTTCCGCTATAGGCATAGAAGCAGATCTGTTCCTCGTTCTTTCCGATCGGTTGATCCCACCGTTTACACTCAATCAACACCACAGGATTCTGCTCCCGTTGGATGTGTAAAGCATAATCAGCCCTTCTATTCTCCACCTTATATTCGGGTATAACATCCATAGATGCTAAATTGGTATCATCCCATCCCAAAGCGCGTAGAATCGGTAAAACGACATATTGTTGGGTGGTCGCCTCATTAACTCCTGCTAAGTGTTGTTTGTGTTCAAAAATGTGCGCAATCGTGTTTCTCAAATCAGCCATATAAAAATTCCCTTTATTTATCCTTCGATTTTGGCACAGCAGGCTCGACATATAACGTCTTCTCACGCGTGTAATGTACATAACCGGCGACGTTGCCCTTGCGCTTCACGACATACCGCGCCCACGTATAGTCAACGGGCACATTGCTGGCATGATGTGCCTTACTGTAGTACGCAGCGAGTTGCGCGGCTTGTAACAACGTCGGCATCGGAATGTCCGGACGATTCTCTGGATTGCGGATAATGACATGTGAGCCGTGAATCTGCTTGGCGTGAAGCCACATATCGCGGGGCTTGGCAATTTGGCGTAAGAGCAAGTCGTTAGACTGACTGTTACGTCCAACGTACATCTGGAAGCCGTTGGTAGAGGTATACCTTCGGAAAGGACCGTCGCCTACTTCCTGTTTCTGCTTGCCGCGTTGCGGTGCCCTGAGATAGCCGTTCGCGACGAATTCCTTGCGTAGACGCTGCAGTGCATTTAGAGTATCAGCGGCTTCTAATTTGGATGCGTACAGTCGAAGTGTCTCCTGATCCGCCTCTATATCCGAAACGAGCTGCTGGATGCGTGAACGTCCCCGTTTCGCTTTTGTGTATTTCTTGAAATAGGTCTGCGCGTTTTCGGACGGACTTTGCTCCGGATTCAGCGGAATCGACAACATTTCGAGATCAGGACTGTAATAGTTTTGCAACGCTACCTGTTTCTGTCCGCGGGTGATAGCGTGTAGGTTGGCGAGAAGCAACTCACCCTGAATGCGATAATCCTCCGCTTTCTCTGCCCGTCCGAGATCGGCGTGCAATCCATCTGCTTTTCGTTGGAGTAGATTCTCCTGTTTCGTCAACGCTTGCGTGAGGGTCCGGCGTTCCGAAGCGATATTCTCCTTCAGGGTGACTGCCTCGTAGTATGCGGCGAGCGCATCGCTCATTGTGTCAAACGCTTGAGAGGAAGCATGCGGAAACTGATGAAGTACCATAGCTGAGGCGGCAATCGGTTCATCTCCATCCATAAGGAGTTGCGGTGAAACGTGCGCCACATCGAAACGGTCGATAACCTGTTGATAGGCTTCCCAGAGTCCCGTTTCCGCTGCCCGAGCGACAACCTCTTTTGCGAGTGTTGGACTAAAACCGTCAATTTTGTTAAAGAGTTGCCGCCAACCCACCTCTTTTTGTCCATCAACAAGTTCAGTGAACGTTGCTTCATCCAGCATCAGTGGATCTAACTTCTCTTGCTGTGGTGGCAAAGTATAAGTTTCACCGGGCAAGATCTCTCGATGTCGGCTCATTGTCTCGTCAATACGTTTGAGACTTTCTAAAATCCTGTCGTCGGTTGCGTCGATCAGGATAATATTGCTATGTTTGCCCATAAATTCGGCGATAACGGCTTTAGGGGACGGCTGTATCGGTTCATCGGAAACGGGTTGAACAATTATCTTGAGTATCCGGTCCCAACCGAGTTGTTCAATCGCAGTAATCGTGCCACGTCTGAGATGTGTTGTGAGAAAATCCGCCAGATAGGATTGTTTTTGTCCGGGTGGCGGTTTCTGGATGAGGTGGGCGCGGGCATGCAACGAATGTGCCGATAAAGTCAGCCAATCCGTCTGGGCACCGCGACCTACCCTAAATGAAAAGGTATGGGGGTTCGCCTGTTCGATGTGTCGAATTGTACCACCTAAAAGGGTTTCACGCAATTCTTCAACGACGAGACGAAGTGCTAAACTATCATACGACATAGTGGAGATCTCACTTCATGTAATTTGCGTTGTAGCGTTTCTAATCAGAAAATGTAACGCGTTCGTAGATTTCCCGCAAGGGTAATTCGCACTGGATGGAAGGAAGCAACAGAATCGCATCATGTTTTTCAAAATCGGTAAAAATCCACTGCCTTTCTTGACGGCGGTAGTGTTCAACACGAATCTGGTCTTGGGCCACAAGGACGTATTCCTGCAACGATGTGACTTGGCGATAGTGGGCGAATTTTTCACCTCTGTCATACGCTTCGGTTGAAGGTGAAAGCACCTCTACGATGACAATCGGGTTCAGAAGCGTGTCAAAGACATCGTCTTCAAAACGGGGTTCCTCACAGACAACGCCAACATCAGGATAAAAATAGGATTTTGCTGTGGGAATGCTGATACGCATGTCATTCGCGAAAACAGCACACTCACTGCCCTTCAAGCGAGCGCGGAGTTCACCAGAGATATTGTTAGTCATCAAATTATGTGCGAAACTGGCTCCGGGCATTTTGATAATCTCTCCATTGATGTATTCGCTTCTGACTGTTTCAGCATCAGGTATCGCTTTGCGTTCTAAAGTGATGTACTCCTCTGGCGTGAGATATGTTTGAACTGCCCGTGTTGTCATGATTTTCCTCCAGGAATCTTTAGTGGTTCTTAGGACTTACGCAATTTTCTGATAAGGATCTAAACAATTTTGTCATTAGCGCCAACTCCTTGCTAAACTTTGGACAGTTTTCAGACTCAATGCAGTCAGCTGTCAGCACAAGACCTGTGCCTGCAAACGTTAATGATACCGTTTTAAGTTTTGCGCCACGCCGCGGAGGTGTTCCTGAATCTCTGACGGAACACGCGGATTAAATGGACCCCCCGTCCCAGCGGCAATATCGTCAAAACCGCTTAAGATCATCGCTTCAACGACAGCAGAATAGTTATAGACCCGCTCGTTCATGAAACGAACCTCCTCAAGCGGTGCAATGTCGGCTTCAATGCGTGCAGAGGTCTCGTAATCACCCCGGCGTTGTGCATTGTTAATCTCATCAGAGGCACGCGCAAAGGCTACCGCAATACCAGAGGTATGCCCTCTCGCACCCAGTTGGGCAGGACGGGTACATCTATCACCGATACCCCACATCACAATCCCGCTGTCCCCGACCCCCTCAACGAGTGGCGCAACATCCCCTTCACCTGTCCCTATCTTCACACCGACGAAATGGGGTGAATCGTTTAGGAGACGAATGACTGCTGCCATATCGCGTTTCTGACGGAAATAGTAGAGAAACCGTGCGCCACAAGCAGTGCCGTATTTCTCACCGAATTCCATATACTGTTGGTAGATACCCTCTGGGCTTGAGATTCCTGCCAAGGGCATGAGCAAATACACATCTGGCGGTCTATGGAGTTCAGACTGTGCTTCAATGAGTTGACCGGCTTGACGGATCGGATTGGGCACAATGCCAGACATGAGGATACCGTTATCTCCCATTTGTCGTCCGGTTTGGTCGATGAGACGCAGCTGCTCGGTTTCGCTGATATGATGGATCAGACTTGTGCCAGCGATGGCAATGACACGCTGTCGTCCTTCGTCAAGATAGTTGTTGCGCATCAAATAGTCAATGTTTTTGGCGTGTCCGGTGTAATCAATCTTGTCTCCGTTGAAAGGGACAATAGGAATCGCAGTAACCGAATTCAGTGTGTCCAAAAGATTTGATATTTCTAATGGCATAGAATCCCCCTTTTAAAACCTTTTCCGTAGGACGAGCGCACCTGTGAGTGCCCCCGCCGTCATGTCAGTTTGTAAATCTATTTCAAGAGTATTGACTCGTGTCTGTGTCAACGTCCTTTGCAAGTGGGTATTGAAACGTTTGGTTGTAATCCGTGCTTCCACTGCACTCACAACATGGTTCAAAATTGCCAAGCCCAAAAAGAATTTCGCGCGTTCAAAAGTATTGTTGGCTTTTTCTCTCAAATTAAAGGCCTCCAATCGGTATTTTGAAGTAATATCGCTCTTCTCAAGATCTCTATGTTTCTCGTTTTTTAGGTCTGGATCAAGATCCGCCCAATACCACTTGCCGGTACGCTTTTGGGTCTTCTTCGTATCATAGTCGTGGTTCCATGTTTCATATTGTGTGGCGTGTTCAAAATCCTCTATAGGATCCCAATCCTCAAAGGAGCCTGGACCGATAAAAGTAACGTTTTGTCTGACGACATCGCGATAGTTTTCTCGAGTGTTTGTGGCATTGTTTCGGAGAACAAAATAGGTCGCGAGCAAACCGACCTCTGCAGCGGCGTAGAGATAACCACGTTTCGCACCTGTATAGAGTTGTCCCATACCGGGAATGACGAGCGAATAAAGGAACGCTTCGTTTGGAGATTTCCGGGACTGGAGCTCTTGGGTCGCCTCCATAACAACAGTGGATTGGTCCGTGAGCGTCCGGCTTCCGAGCGCAGAATCGAGATAGAAAGCTGTGAACGGTCGCGCCTGAAGGCTATCAGCAGCGAGGCAAATATTAGACAACAGAGAGAATATTAACACAAGTATTATAATTTCGGCGTTAAATTTCATTTTTTAATTTTACCTTGCGGAGAAATAACGTGGGTTCTGTCTTTGGTGTGCCTCTCTTAAACACGCCTGCGCCGTTGTTGCAGGCTACCACTTTGGATCTGACGAAAACCTCTTAACCGATAACTGATAACCGATAACCAATTGCTGACTTAAAAGACGATTATCCCTGTTGCCTCAATAAGTCGTTGATTGTTCGGACCGAAACTGGGGCCGTAACTCAAATCGAGATTGAATAAGTATACCTTCACACCGATACCCCCGGTAAAATAATCCGTTAAATTCGGTAGGTTAATACCGGGTTCAACTTTATAGCCGACCCGAATTGCGAGCAAGTTACCGAGCCAATACTCCAAACCGAGATTCTTTTGAAGGTGTCGCCACTCAAATGCTCGGATACCGACCCCGCGATCGGAAAGCAGTTGCTCTCGGGTCAGTTTTTCCTCTCTTTCGGCGTTAAGCCGGTCCAAATCAACGGCTAATTCGTTTTCATCCTCTGCCAATTTATCGACATAAGCCGTGATACCGCTGACGAGGCGAATGTGGTGATACTTCGCCCGATAAAGGCTCATCGAAGTACCTATCCGCAAAAACCGCGGTAAGGGATCTGCTTGGTTTTCATCAATAAAAGAGATACCCGGGCCGACGTTCTGAATTGCGGCACCGAAGGTTGTAGGGATGCGGTCGTAGGGAAGGAGATATTGCATTCCGAAATCAACTGCATAAGAACTTCCATTCTCACGTCCGAGCACCATCCGAATCATTTTGCCGTTGATTCCTGCCGATAAAGACTCTGTGATGCGGTCGGCGTATGAGAACGTCAACGCGAAGTTGGTGCCGAGACTTTCCTCACGAAGCACTTCGGGGGAATCAGTCGTTACAGCAATCGTACCCTGCCCTTGCATCTGGAGAGTCGCGCCGATAGTTCCGGCATCGCCGAGTGGCATCGCGCCAGAGATGAAGGTATAGTATAACCCTTCCCCTGCTTCTCCGAAAGGCGCGCTGTAATCTGTATAAAACATTGAGGCTTGTGCCGCTTTTCTGCCAGAACGGAATTTACTTTCGGGCATATCTGCCAGACCACTTGGGTTCCAGAGCGTCGTGGTTACATCCCCGGACATCGCAGAAAACGCGTCGCCGAGTGCTCTCGCCCGTGCGCCACCACCGAGGTTCAAGATTTGCGCGCCTGTCCGACCGGGTCCCGCAAGCGCCACCCCGGGGAAAAAGATGGCAAGACATAAAAGCAGTATAAAGATTTTGCGTATAAAAAGGCACACTGGATTGTAACTCCTCTTTTCGATCTAAATTCTATTTTAACTTGATGCGTCTGATACTTAATATAATAACGCAATTGACTTTAAAAACGCAAATGGGTTTAATTGGTTTACGCGTATTACATCGGGTGATACCTGAGGGTTAACTTGTAGGAACGATCTCCTGATCGCGACCCCTTGACTTTTCATAAGAATCTGTTATCATCTGCAATACCTGTGGAAGGGTATTTTGCTTGGGTGTTTCCCCGACCTTTCTCGATTCCTACTGACCGCTGATGGAAACCGGCTGCTAACAGTACCGTAGGTTGGGTTGAACGGACGGAACCAAAACGCCAGCACGTCAAAGAAAACCGATGTCTGCTTCCATACAGCCTCTATCGCCGAGAGACCGAGTGAAACCCAACGCTGCACTATAGACGTTGAATAAACAGAAACCCCAAAATCCGCGAAATCCGCGCAATCTGCGTCATCCGCGTCATCCGCGATTCAGACGAGGAACAACTGACAACCGACAACCCATCACAACACACAGGAGCCAAAAAACAGATGAACCCTTTCAAAAAGAAGCATCGGGATTACAAATCCCTCCTACAAGGCGCGCAGATGCTCCTGACGCTTGCGGTGGCGATAGGCGTGTTGTTCAGCAGTGCCCCCACAGCGGACGGATTTAGGGCGTTTGACCATAGAACCAGAGAAGAATTCATAGGAAAACGCAACAACCTCATCCGTCGTGTGCATAAGGATCAGTGGGTGATTGGCTATGCGTATATGGGCGATTGCCCACCGGAGGCAAGACACAACGGTGAGGCGATAGAGGAAGTCATCACCCAAGCCTTGAACGCATGGTTACAACCCGTCCGGGACTTGAATACCGGCAAACCCGTCGTCTCTGACTTTCGCTTTGTGCCGAATTTTTTCATAAGAGACGGGGCTGAAGTTCTCATCAAGGATAAGAATGGAATTTTCGTCAAAGATACGGCTAAACTTCAGTTATATGACTTGAGAATCTTTTTCTTCTGCAAGGCTGGGAGATCGGTTGCGTTGGTAGGGGTGGATATGGCGATCCCCCCAGCACTTAATATGCGTGAGGGCACGGATGTGGATCCAAGATTTTCAGGCGCTCTCCTGCACGAGATCGGTCACGCCTTCGGTTTAGGGGACACGTATATAATACTGAGGCGAGAGGCGGAAGAATTAAGAGTCAGTAGGGGAGGACTGGATAGAACGATCGGTCACCAACCCGCTTCGGTGATGGCGGGTGGCAACGTCCCGCCTCCTCTTCCCACCCGCGTCAGTCAGGATGATGCCAACGGGATCGTCTGGCTCTACAAGTTCTATCACGAAAATCTGCCCCTCGAAGATTGTATCTTCCCTGATTATGAGTTAGAGACATCTCCCGATGGGTGTCGTCCGAAGTCTCCGCTTCTCTTTGAAATTAAACACAACACTGAGGCCATGATGGCTATCAAGGTCATCGATGAAGATGAAAACACCGATGTCAACGCCAGAGACGAGACGGGTTTGACGGCACTGCATTATGCGGCGATGAAAGGGTATCCAAAACTGATGGAGAAGCTTCTTTGGCATAAGGATATTGAGGTCAACGCGAAAGATGCGGAGGGAAGCACGGCGTTGTTCTGGGCGGCGACGCGTGGGTCTTACGGTGCAGCGGAACGGCTCGTCAAGCACAAGGCGGTTGACGTAAATATCAGGGGTGCGGGTGGCAACACACCCCTGAAGGAAGCGGTAACACAGGGAAACAAACGTATCGTGGAGTTGCTACTGACGCAGGAACCGCGTGAAGCTGCGTGGCGGGAGATAGACGCGACCTCGATTGCGAATTATCGCTCTGTGTTTTATCTGCTGGTGCCGGGTCCCGACCAATCACGGCTTTTCCACGCTGGATATCTCGGAACGGTGCTGGGTGGAGACGCATTGTTCATCGCACAGCAACGAGAAGAAAATAGCGTAGAGCAGTTCCTCGATCAAGATGATATTTCTCTGGTGGGGTATGATGGGTTGGTTGCCGAGGATGTCAAGGTGAGGACGTTGGCATCGTTTCCGGGTGGCAATGGCGAGACAGGGAGCGTGCTTTTGGCAATCCGAGATGTAGACTTCTCGGGGTATGCCCCGCTTGCGTTGTCATTGTATCCGAACTTAAGGGAGACGGATGTAGAGTTATTGACGTATAAGTTCGGTTCGGGGATTATGCTGAAAGGAGCGGATCAGGGTGAGGCGTTGGCATTACCGCTTCGGGTGCGGAGGTGTGTCTCCGTGCCGCATGCGGGATTGGGAGCATTGGATCTCTGGCAGCACACCTGCGGACCTGCGAACAGCGTCTCGGACGGCTCCATTTTATTTCATGAGAAGACAGGAACGATCCTCGGTTTCTATAGGTCGCAGGAGAGCGATGAGATTCTCGGGGATGGGTTGCCGCTTGCCGATGTCGTCTCTGAGGCACTTATACGCCTTGTCGACGCAAAACCCGTCAGTCCGAAAAACAGGTTGACGACAACCTGGGCAGAAATCAAACGAGTGGAGTGAGGAGTCCCTAAAATCCGCGCAATCTGCGGCATCCGCGAGAATCCGCGATTCAGACAATGAACAACCGATAACTGAATGCCTCCGCACCCTTTCCTTTTTGATATTGACAGAAAAATAGATACACGCTAAAATCGTAATATAATTTGACACCAAAAGGAGGCTCTGAAGATATAAATCAATGCGAACAATTAGGGCACGGCTTAGCCCGTATTTGATATTAGCAGTCTACCTCATCCTCTGTTTGTGGAGCCTTAAGGTATTGCCTGCAGACACGAATGACGAGGCCCCCGAAATTCTCACGAACCGCGCGATTAAAGTAGTCCGCACAGAAACACCTCCAAAAATTGATGGGAAATTGGACGACACCTGCTGGCAAAATAGTGCCAAAACCGGTGAGTTAATTCAATTTGAACCACAGCGGGGTGAGCCAGCAACACAACCAACGACTATCTACCTCGCTTACGATGCCAATAACCTCTATGTCGCCTTTGAATGCTTTAAGACCGACATGAACAAGCTCGCAGCGAATCTAACGCGGCGCGACTCCTTCTTCTTTTCCGATGATCACGTTGAAGTTTTAATCGATACCTTCCTTGATGGCAGAAACTGTTATGCATTCGCCTTAAACCCACTCGGCACACAAACCGATCGACGCTTGATTAACGAAGGCGCGAATAGGCGCACGGGGCAGTCTATGATCGGCACCGCCATATCATGGGATTGCGACTGGCAAGGTCAAGCCGCAAAAGGAACAGACAGCTGGACAGCAGAATTCGCCATTCCGTTTGCCGAACTCCGATTTTCAAAAGGGATGGAAACAGCAACCTGGGGTATCAACTTTTGGCGAAACGACGAATCACCCGCCGAAGAACAGACCTGGGCAGATTTGGGTGAACGCCAGTACGCTGTCTCAGAATTCGGACATCTGACAGACCTTCCCATTTCAGGTTTGGTTACCAAACGACCGGTGAAGTTCAAACCGTATGGCACACTAAAGCCACAAGTCCTGCAACCGCGAGATGGTGAAACATCAGCCGCAGTGAAACCGGACCTTGGGTTAGACATCCGGTATCCGATCGCCGACTTCACCGTTGATCTGACGATAAATCCAGATTTTGCACAAATTGAGGCGGATCCCGACCTCGTGAATCTCACCGATATCCCACTCCGTTTTCCTGAAAAACGCCCGTTTTTCCTCGAGGGAAACGAACTCTTTCAAATGCCGCTTGACCTGTTCTACAGCCGAAAAGTCGAAGCGCTGCTCGGTGGTGGAAAGGTCATCGGGAAATTCAATAAGTACAATCTCGCTTTCGTGGGAGCCGTTGCGGGATCGGAAAACCCTGATAGAGAAATAGCAATAGGTGAATTGCCCCTCGCGAACTATAACTACTCCGTTTTGCGATTGCAACGGGAAGTTGGAAAAACGTCATCTGTCGGGTTTTTAGGCGTTAACAAACAACGCGGTGCCATCTACGATCGAGCAGGCGGACTTGATGCACGCATTCAACTCCCCGCCGCTACGAGTCTTAATCTGGAATACGCAAGAGAATGGAAAGCAGGGGGTCTGGATATGGCAGAAAGCACCGAGGACGACCTTGTCTTTGTCCAACTTGCCCGTCGGACAAATGTGTTCTCGTTAGATGCGATCTACGCAGATATCGGGGAGCACTTTAACCCCGAAACCGGCTTCGTCCCGCGCGTGGGTAGACGTGGATTAATGATCAGAAGTCGCTATAATAAACAGTACAAAGGCACTGTTGAACGGCTTCGCGGTGAAGTCGAATACGAACGACTCGCGAACCACGCAGGTGAATTGACAAACCATAGGGCAAGTTTTAGCAGTCTCCTCAGCGTTAAAGACTTCTTTTTCCTCGTCGGGCCCGAATGGTATTATCACGTTAATGAGGATAACAAACCCTTTACAGATAGAACCGCGCGGTTCTTTATGGGATGGTTCCCCCCCAAATACGTGCAGATCCGAAACACCGGACGTTTCGGTGTCCGTGATAATAAAGACACCTTCTTTCTCCGTCCCGAAATCACAATTCGTCCGACTGCCAAACTCAGTTTTGAGTTCATCTTGCAGCGGCTCCATGAAAAACAACCCGATGCAACAGCGTGGGAACTCTCCGAATGGACGCGTCGCTTTGTCGTGAACTATCAGTTTGCGCAGCGTATGTATGCGAGAGCCAGTGCAGAATTCACGTTAGAAAAAGAACGCCGGGTCTTCGCGCTCTTCGCTTATGAATACCGCCCTGAAAGCAATCTTTTTATCGTCTACAACGACAATCGTACCGTAGAAGGAGACACTGAGCGGATTGTATTTATCAAAGTCTCGCACTTATTGAAGACAGATCTTTTTTAGTGTAAACGTGAGTTTGAGAATAGAAATCCAAGCGTAGGTTGGGTTGAGCGATGAAAACACCAGATGCACCTTGAAGGTTTTTTCTTATATCCGCCTGCGCCTGCTTCGCAGTGAGAATGCAGGCTACCATTTTCGGTTACAGCATTAAAAATAAAACTAAACAGTAAACCCGTAACATTGTCCCGCAAGCCTATAAAGGCTTGCGCTAGGAGGGTGACTCTACGGAGAGGTACTCTATGTATCAAACCCACCTCACCGAACCGCAAGGTAAAATTAAAAATTTGAAACGCTACCACCATTGGATACTTGCGGTACTCTCAGCACTGTTGCTGTTCCTCAGTTTCCCAAATTTAAACCTCTTTCCGTTTGCTTGGGTCGCGATGGTGCCATTCTTCATTGCCTTAACGCGAGCAACAGATTGGAAAAAGGCATTTTGGATTGGCTATCTAACGGGTTTTCTATTTTTCGCAGGTCTGCTTCCCGCCATCCTGCTTCTCTATCCGTATGCGAATATCTTTGCTACAATGGTGGGGTACTTACTATTAGTGGGATACACAGCACTCTATTTCGCTGCTTTCGCAGTGCTGATGAGGTTTGTGCCGAGGCGTTCTAACGTCCTGTTTTCTCTGTCCGCTGCATGTATCTGGACAGCATTAGAGTGGATGCGGAGTTGGATGATAACGGGGTTTCCATGGGGAAGTATCGGTTACTCGCAATGGAACAATCTACCGGGAATACAGATAGCCTCGCTTGTTGGCGTACACGGTATCAGTTTCGTCATCATGCTTTTCAATGCCGGCATCGCTACCTTGCTTTGTAACCGCCACCAATGGCGACAGGAAATTCGTGCCGTCCTCCTGCCACTGACCCTGACGATTTTCTGTTTCGGTTACGGGATCTTCCAACTACAGAACGCTGACTCCTTAGACCAGGGTACAAACGCAACGACTCAAACAAACGTCGAAACCTTAAAAGTTGCGCTCATCCCCGGCAACATCTCGCAACTTCAAAAGTGGGATCTCCGTCAGTTTCCAAAAATTCTGCAACGCTATATCGGGTTGACGCATAAAGCCAGCAGAGAAGGCCCTGAGTTAATTGTGTGGCCCGAAACTGCAACACGAAGTAGGGCATTGACAGGCGAGTGGCCAACATATTACAGAAGATTCTCGCAGATGCTTCGTGATATAGGGATTCCAATACTCCTCGGTACGGCTAACCAGGGAGAAACAGACAAAGCGATAGGTCAATTTTCCAAAAATGCTGAAAAAGGAAATACGGAAATATACAACCGCGTCCTTTCGATAGCTTCAGATGGAAAGATACATGGATCATACGCGAAGATGCACCTTGTTCCGTTTGGTGAATACGTGCCTTTGGCACACCTCCTGCCGGATTTTATCCCCAATTTTATCCAGTTTGAACCTTTCGCTCATGGAAAAACAGTAAACCTTTTACCGGTGTTTGACGTTAAAAATAAGACGAACACCCGGAAGATAGAGGTCGGTGCTTCGATTTGCTTTGAATCGGTGTTTCCAGATGAATTTTGCAGCCCCGTAAAAATGGGTGCCAGAGTGATGGGGATCTTCACGAACGATGCTTGGTTCAAAGGGACTGCTTTCCCCGAACTGCATCTATCCATGGCACCTTTCCGCGCGATTGAGAACCGAATTGCTGTGTTCCGATGCGCAAATGGTGGATTTACGTGCGTCGTAGACAAGTTTGGTAGGATAACGACTCCCATGATTACACCTGACACCACTCAGGAAATTCTCATCGCATCCGTCCCACTTCTCTCATCCACGGAACACAAACAGACACTCTATACCCGCTACGGCGACTGGTTTCCGATTCTTTGCGCCCTTATTTGCGTTGGATGGTTCGGCAGTCAAATCATAATGTGGGTTCGTCGTAGAGATTCTTAACTATTCATGACTATTCATGAGGAACAATATGCTTGTAGATTTAAAAAACCAGGCTGAAGAGATGCAGACCCGCCTCCAAGAACTCAGAGGTTATCTTTGACCTGGCTGAAAAACGAAAAGAATTAACAGAACTTGAAGAGGCGACAATTGCTCCTGATTTTTGGAGCAATACGCAACGCGTTCAACAAGTTAACCAACGAATCTCCATCCTCCGAGATGAAATTGGGGCGTACGAAGACCTCGCTCTCAAAGTTGAAGATATCCAAACCCTGCTCGAACTCGCGACCGAAGAGAACGATGGGAGTTTCCAAAACGAGATTGCCGACGGATTGGACACTGTCACACGAGATCTCGAACAGATGGAACTCCGCTTAATGCTAACGGGTGAATTTGATGAGAACAACGCAATCCTCAACATTCACTCTGGTGCTGGCGGGATTGACGCACAGGATTGGGCGGGGATGTTGATGCGTATGTACCTCCGTTGGTGCGACCGGCGCGGCTATCAGACCGAAATCGTAGACCTCACCGCAGGGGACGAAGCCGGCATCAAAGGCACAACAATCCTCGTTACAGGTGCTTCGGCTTACGGTTATCTTCAAGCAGAAGCGGGCGTGCATAGGCTCGTTCGGTTATCCCCCTACGATTTCAACAAGCGGCGGCATACCTCCTTCGCCGCTATCGACGTGACCCCTGAAATCGACGACACCGTGGAAGTGGATATTCAATCCGAAGACTTACGGATAGATTTCTATCGCGCGAGCGGTGCGGGTGGGCAGCACGTCAATGTCACAGATTCAGCAGTTCGGATTACACACAAACCCACCGGAATTATCGTCCAATGCCAGAATGAACGTTCGCAGCATAAGAACCGAGAAATCGCTATGAAATTACTCCGTTCCCGTCTTCATGAGAAATATCGTGCGGAACGGGAGGCAGAACTTTCAAAGCAGCGAAGCGAACGCTTAGAAATTAACTTTGGGAGCCAAATTCGGTCGTACGTCCTGCACCCGTACCAACGCGTCAAGGATTTGCGCACAAATGTCGAAACGGGTAATGTTAACGCTGTGTTGGATGGTGCTTTAGACCCCTTCATCGAAAGCTACCTCAAAATGAAGGCTCAGCAGAAATAATACTGCTTTTTTGGTTGCTTTATGGACGAAACTAAGGTATAATTATTAAAATATTATTATAGTGAAACCCGAAAATAAGTGAACACTTGTAGGGGCCGGTCTTGTGCCTGCCCAAAACTCGCTAACCTGGTCCTCCGTGTCCAAATAATTGTGGGCTTTACTATAAAGTACTAAGCTTTGGACAATTTTTCAGACATAGGACTATAGACATATTGCTCCGCTGGAGCAAAGAGAAGCAACATCTGTATTGGCGAGACCCACTGAATATGGGAAGCCCCACCCCGTAGGGGTGATATGTCTATAGAAAAAGGATACAGATGGAAACGCACTTTCTTCGGCTTGCTATGTTTATACTAACGCGAGTCGAACGTAAATAGGTTTTTTTCCACGTTACGTCGAAACACCAAACTCGTAGAAAAATACGAAGATACTGAAAAACGCAATGGCTAACCGACACAAATTGTCCAAACTTTACTATAAAGTATAGCAACGGTCTATCCTAAAAAATAAAATGAAAAGGGGAAGAACTGTGGAAGAAACAAAGGACCTAATTCAGCAACGTCGCGAGAAGTTGGATGAAATTCGCAAATTTGGCGTAGAACCGTATCCGCATAAATATGAACCTACACACACGACCTCCGCCATCCATAGAGACTTTGCTGACATTAAAGAAACACCTGACGAAACTCAGAAGATCCGAATTGCCGGTCGGATCATGACGAAACGCGACCACGGAAAAAGCAGTTTTGCACACCTGCAAGACGGTGAAGGTAGAATTCAGATTTACGTCCGACGGGACAATGTAGGAGCAGAGCCGTACAAAGCATATCGACGCTTTGATACGGGTGATATTGTTGGTGCCGAGGGAACAGCCTTCCGGACGCGCACGGGTGAACTCACTGTCCTTGTTGACGCTGTCCATCTCCTTTCAAAATCTGTCCGACCGCTCCCTGAAAAATGGCACGGTTTACAAGATAAACAAACACGCTACAGACAACGCTACGCAGACCTCATCATGAACCCTGAGGTGAAGGACGTATTCCTTAAAAGGACACGAATTGTTCAAGCGATACGTGACATGCTTAATGAGCAAAATTTTATTGAAGTAGAAACCCCCGTCCTTCAACCAATTTATGGTGGTGCAAACGCTCGTCCCTTCACGACGTATCATAACACATTGGAGCAAGCACTCTACCTGCGTATCGCAAATGAACTCTACCTCAAGCGTCTAATCGTAGGAGGGTTCGATCGTGTTTATGAGTTCTCTCGTGATTTCCGAAACGAGGGAATGGACAGGGATCATAATCCCGAATTCACAATGCTTGAACTCTACCAAGCCTATGCTGACTATATCCAGATAATGGAGCTCACTGAAACCCTAATCGCTGACACCGCGAAAATCATTCACGGGACAACGAAGATTCATTATCAAGAACATGAACTCGACCTCACACCCCCTTGGCGCAGGCTGAGCATGGTGGATTCAGTTCGGGAATACAGCGGTATAGATCCCGTTCCACTCTCAGCGGATGATTTATACAAGAAAGCAGTGAACGTCGGTGTTGACCTGGTAGGTGACGAGACGAAAGGGAAGATAATCGCTGAACTCTTTGACAAATTTGTGGAACCGAAACTGATTCAGCCAACATTTATAACGGATCACCCGATCGAAGTCTCACCGTTTGCAAAAAAGAAGCCCGATAATCCAGAGTTCGTTGAACGCTTTGAGTTTTTTATCTGCGGAATGGAGGTTGGAAACGCTTTTAGCGAACTCAACGATCCGATTGATCAACGTCAACGGTTTCTTGAGCAGGCGAACAGTTTAGAAGCGGGGGACGATGAAGCCTTCATGGTGGACGAAGATTACTTACGCGCTTTGGAATACGGCATGCCACCGACGGGTGGACTCGGTATCGGTATCGATCGGCTTACAATGTTGCTAACCAATCAATACTCCATCCGAGACGTAATCCTGTTTCCACAGATGCGTCCAGAAAGTTAATATGAAAACCGCGCCGCCCCTCCTTACAGAAAGACTGCTACTTCGGTCGCTTACACTTGAAGATGCGGCGGATGTGCAACGCCTTGCTGGTGGATGCCCAGAAGCCCAAAGTTAAAAATATGAGATTTGAATGGTTCGTAGCCTCCCGCTACCTACGCTCACGACGCAAACAATCCTTTATTTCAATTATCAGTACTATTTCCATTGGGGGTGTCGCGCTTGGTGTGGCAACAGTAATACTCGTAAGTGCTATATTAGACGGTGTTGAACAGGGGCTTAAGGATAGGTTCCTCGCAAATGAGGCGCACGTCGTCCTCCGCCTGCACGATAACAGTTTCTTTGGTGATTACCAAAAACGTATTTCACAAATTGAGACAATTGACGAAGTCGTAGCCACATCACCTGTTGTTTGGGCACAAAGTGCTGTTTTTCAGGAACGCAGCAATACCATTCAGGACGTAATTTACATCAAGGGCATCGACCCAGTTCAGGAAGACAAAGTCACTGGCTTCTCAAAATTCGTGGATGGCTCAACTGCGTTCCAAGACTCCCAGTTTATTGAAGCCGCTCGACTCATCAGAGATGAAACTATCACAGGTGGGATTGTACTCGGGGGACGTTTGGCAGCTCGCCTCGGGGTCATTAAAGGTGACCTGCTGCGACTCATCGTGAACCTTGCGAAACACCCTGTGAACGAGTCGATGCTCATACCGGACTTGGCGAACTTCGTTGTGACTGGGTTCTATGAGTCGGAGCTGGCGGTTTATGACAACAACTTCGGGTTTATTCATTTAGAAGCCGCTCAAAAGATGTATAACAAAGAGAATCGGGTAAATACGATCTTCGTTCGATTAACCGATGCGGAATTAGCCCCTCGGATCGCCCGGCGGATTGAGGATAAAGTTCATTTCTCCGTCTTAGAAGGAATGCCGGATGCCAGAACGTGGATGGAAATGCAGGCACCACTCTTCTCAGCACTTCGATTGGAAAAGATAGCAACTGTCATTATTGAAGCACTTATCATCTTGGTCGCATCCTTTAACATCGCAAGCACACTCATCATGACCGTGATGGAAAAGACAAAAGATGTCGGGACACTACGGACACTCGGTACTTCACGCGGAAACATTATGCGGATTTTCATGATTCAAGGGAGTGTCATCGGGATGCTTGGAACGATATTCGGCACAGTTCTGGGACTTATTCTCTGTTGGCTTCTGAGTTACAATTCAGCGCGTCCGTCTTACTGGTACGCCGTTGTACTCATTGTGCCAATTTTCCTACAAGTGCTAATTGCTCTGAGGCGAATAATACCACGCCGTAAGGGATGGATGTTCGCAATCAGTCTTTTATGGCTCATTGCGATTGGATTCGTGCTCTACTGTGCTGTTACACCAATTTCGCTCGCAGATCTTGGGCTAAGTCAAGTCTATCAGATGAATCAACTGCCGATACAGGTGAATTGGTTCTTTGTTGTTTTCATCAATGTGCTTTCATTTTTAATCTGTTGGTTTGCGACGCTATACCCGGCATGGCAAGCGGCAAACCTGAAACCGGTTGAAGCCTTACAACATGAATAGAGACACACTTATCCGCATCGTAGATTTACACAAGTCCTACTATGATGGCGAGTCGGAACTGCCTGTTCTTCAAGGCATCAACCTTGAAATATACATGTCAGAATTACTCGCAGTCGTGGGAGCATCAGGCGTAGGGAAAAGCACGTTGCTTCATATTATTGGAACACTTGACAGGCCAACAGCAGGAAGCGTTTTATACGACGAACAAGATGTATTCACACTATCCGATACAGAACTTGCTCGATTTCGGAACAAAGAAATTGGCTTTGTGTTTCAATTTCATCACTTATTACCGGAATTTACAGCACTTGAAAATGTCGCAATGGGTGCCTTAATTACATCATCAAATAATAAAATGGTTTATAAAGAGGCAGAGTCATTGCTGGACTACGTTGGGCTATCCGAAAGGCTTTCGCACTACCCAAGTCAATTGTCTGGTGGTGAACGGCAACGCGTCGCGATTGCCCGCTCACTGATTAATCAACCGAAGATTGTACTCGCTGACGAACCAACTGGTAACCTTGACCGGCGGAGTAGCGACGCGGTCTTAGAACTGCTCTGGGATTTAAACTCCAAATCTGGGCAGACCTTTGTTATTGTAACCCACAATCAAGAACTCGCCCAACAAGTAGATCGGGTTATCCAACTCGTTGACGGAAAGGTCTTTTAATTTTGGGGCACTGGACTGCCCTCCATTTCATTACGGGCAGGTTTCTGATCATCCTAAACTGATATTCTAAAGTCGTGCAGTTAATTAAGAAAGAGAAAAATATTCAGATCCTTAATAGGGTTGAGGTTCATCGGAAACCACCGCGTAATGTAATGGAGCGGTGGCCAAAAAGCCCCATAGTTAAAAAACTCAGGAGGCCATAATTAAAAAATGTTGATTTACATCGACGGAGAATTTTTACCAAAAGCAGAAGCAAAGGTCTCGGTGTTCGATCACGGTTTGCTCTACGGTGACGGTGTTTTTGAAGGCATCCGTTCCTATAACGGTAGAGTCTTTAAACTCGATGAACATCTTGAGCGACTCTACGATTCTGCGAAATCAATCATGTTACAGATCCCTATCCCTATTGAAACGATGAAGGAAACGGTTCTGGAAACACTCCGTCGCAATCATCTCACGGAAGCCTATATTCGATTGGTTGTAACTCGCGGCGTAGGAGATCTCGGACTCGATCCGGATAAATGTCCAACGCCGAGCATCATTATTATTGCAGATAAAATTACCCTCTACCCACAGAAATTCTATGAAGATGGATTGGAAATCGTAACTGCCTCTGTTCGAAGGAATTATTCAGAAGCCATTAATCCACGCATTAAGTCGCTGAACTATCTAAATAATATATTAGCAAAAATTGAAGGGAAACAGTCGGGTGCAGAAGAGGTCTTGATGCTTAATGCAGAAGGCTATGTTGTTGAATGTAGCGGTGACAATATTTTCTGGGTAAAGAATGAGGTCCTTGTCACGCCACCGGTTCACATGGGAATTCTGGAAGGTGTAACCCGGAACAGCGTTATCGATCTTGCACGTGATGCTGGAATGCAAGTTGAAGAGCGCGTTTTTACACGACACGACCTTTACATTGCGGATGAATGTTTTCTAACCGGCACAGCCGCCGAGGTTATACCTGTCGTGAAAATAGACCGACGCGGCATCGGGAACGGGCAGCCCGGAAAGGTGACAGAAAAATTAATTGCTGCATTTCGGCAGTTCGCACATAGCTGCGGCACCCCAATATATACCGCTGAAGTATGACGGTATAATATACCGTGCCACAAACGCGTGGCAAGCCTACAACATACAGGAGGACATCTAATTATGAGTGCGCCAAAAAACGTTTTTATTCTCATAAGCCTATTCATCGGACTTGCAGCGATCGCCGCTTTTGCAGAAGAGACCGAAAAACCAGTATTTGGTCCCCAGGCAGCTACGACCACCGAACAGCAGGTGGGAACTGAGTCTGATAAAGACACCACAGCAAACACTACCAAACCCGTCAGCGATTCGAGGCTCCTCGTCAAGAAAATCTCTTTTGAAGGTGTGAAAACTTCCTCCGAAGATATGCTGCGTACCCTTATTCAGACGCAGGTCGAGCAGGAAGTCTCTGAAGAACTCCTCACGCAAGATCTGAAAAGCCTCTTCAAAGATACAGGCTTCTTCTCCGAACTCACAGTAGACGTGAAGCCGTTTGAAGGCGGTGGATTAGAAATTATTTACAAGGTCGTCGAAAGTCCAAAAATCTCTGGAATTAACATTATTGGAAACGAAAATTTGAGTACCGGCAAAGTTAAGAATGAGATTATACTTCGTCCTTCAGAAATTTATGGCGACCGGCGACGGTGGGAAAGCGAGCGAGCGCTACAAAAACTTTATCACGAAAAGGGATACTATCTTGCCAGCATCCAAACCCACCTTGGAGATAAAGACGAAGAGGCGAATACTGTCCAAGTCACGTTTGAGATAAACGAAGGACCGAGGGTGCGGATTGAGGAAATCAACTTTATTGGAAACACACATATCTCCGTGAATACACTCCAGAAAAAACTCAAAACCCGCACCGGGAAACCCTTCGATCAGATGCTGTTTGAGGAAGAAGATTTATCTCTGAACATCCGAAATTACTATCAGGATCGAGGCTTTGCACAGGTGAAGGTCATCGGCTACGAAAAACGGTTCACAGAGGACAAGACCGGCTTAATGCTTGACATTACTGTTGACGAAGGTCCCGAATTTATTATCGGAACCTATACACTTGAAGTGGAAGCCGGGGCTAAGAACCTCTTTTCTGAAAAAAAGATACGCGGGATGCTCGACCCCGCAGAAGGTGAGGTCTTTAACCGCGCTACTTTCGACGAATCAATCGCAAAGTTACAGCAAGCTTATCTCGATAAAGGTTACCTACTTTCAGAAGTCCTACCGACTCCGACTTTCAATGAAGTGGACGGCGTGGTTGACATTACCTTGAAAATCAACGAAGGAGATGTCATAATTATCGACAAGGTAATCATTACCGGATTAGAAAAAACGAAAGAACACGTTGTCAAACGTGAGTTGGATTTTTTGGACATCAAGTCGGATGAGTTATTAGATGTTAAATCCCTGCGCAAAGCGCGGCAACGTTTGTTCCAGATGGGTTCTTTTATTCGTGCTGTTGATTTTGTTCCGAGTGATACCGGTGAAGAGAATCGAAAGGAGTTAAGAGTTAATATCGCGGAAACACCGCGAACAGGAATGCTGAGTCTCGGAGGTGGATACGGCAGCGAAGGCGGTATCTTCGGTGTCGCAGAGGTCGGACAAAATAACTTTCGTGGACAAGCGTATCGGGTCCACTTAAAAGGCGAATTAGGCACCAGGGATCACCACACAGCTGAACTCAGTTTTGGCACACCTTGGATTTTGGGAACACCCACCCGGCTTAATGCCCGGATTTACGACAACCGCCGCTTCCGTCGCTACTACGGAACGATCGGTGCTCTCTATAACCGTCGTGTAGGGAGTAACTACTTATACGACCGATACGTTTGGGCAAGACGAGGGGCATCGCTAACACTCGGAAGACCCATCGCACATGACATTGATTTGTCCGTGCGTTTTCGGAATGAACATGTAGAATCACACAACCCTGATCGGGAGTTATACAACCGCTCCACACGAAGTATTCTGTTCGCTCTCGGAAGGGACACCCGCGATTATCGTACCTCCCTGTTTGACCCAACAGCGGGTTCATTTCATACACTTTCTTATGAATACTCCGGTGGTATTCTTGGAGCGGACAACAAGTTCCAAAAATATTATGCGGACGCGAGTTGGTTCTACAGTGGATGGTGGAACCACGTTATCGCCGTGCATGGCCGCGCAGGTATCATGCGAAGTAAAAGCACCGATGCTTACTTCCTGTTCTATGAACGCTTTTTCCTCGGTGGTGTAGATAGCATTCGTGGCTACGAAGATTGGGAAATCTATCCTGATCCAGATGAATCGGGTTTTATCAATCCGTACGGTGGTGATAAGGTATTCTTTGCAAACTTTGAGTATCGTGTCCCAATTTCTCAGCAACTCACAGCAGCTCTGTTTTTTGACATAGGGCAGGTATGGGATGAAAGCACTACAAACGTCTTCAACCAAATCAGCATGAAAAAAGGACTCGGTCTTGAGGCTCGGTTTACCATGCTCGGCATGTTAGTTCGATTAGGTTGGGGATATGGCTTGGATCGCGTCAGCGGCGAACCCGCTGGCAAATTCCATTTCACGGTTGGTCCGGGCTTCTAAAACAACGTCCTGCACTGGCAGGTATTGAAAGTACTAACAGCACACATTATTAGCATCCAGGTGCAGATCTTTTTTCACGGCAAGTATAATTTTTATTTTTGCTCGCTGTGTCAGCGTGTAACAACAAACTCTTGAAATTTGCTTGCCATCTATATGACAAAGTAAGGATTCAAATTATGAAACCATTTCGGTTGGGTGCTTGCCAAGCACACCTAATTCTATTAATTATCGGTCTCACAGTTTTCTGTTTCAGTACGGGAAGTATCGGGCAGGAATCTTTCAAAATCGGTGTCGTAAACACACAACAGGTTTTAGAAGGATCCCAAAAAGCGACGGATGCAACCGAACTGCTCCAAGCGGCAAGCGAACGCCTGAAAACGAAGTTGCAGCAGTTAGGAGACGATATCAGAGCACTGCAGGAAAAGAAGGCGAAAACAGAACTCTTCGTTGAAAAAGCACAGACCGCGGATTTGGAAAACGAAATTCGTCTCAAACAGCAGGAATACCAACGTGATGTCGAAATCGGCCAGCAAGCACTGCTTGAAAAAGAGCAAGAGTTAATGGAACCGATTTACAACAGCCTTCAAGAACTGATTGTCAAAGTCGGTGAGTCCGAAGATTTTGACATCATCCTCGAAAAACGACTCATCACACTTTATGTGAAAAAGGAATATGATTTGACACAACAGTTAATCGGCTTGATGAACGAAAACTCCGAATAACGCTACACTGCCTAAACTCCAGTTGTGGGAGGGGTTTGTAACCCCGAATAACCATTCACATCTACGGAGAAAGGATTAAGGCTAAATGCGTATGAAGCTTAAGGAAATTTGTGAACGCTTGGACGGCGATCTTTCTGGGAACGGTGATATTGAAATTACAGGAGTTTCTGGAATCAAAGAGGCACTCCCAAGTCAGATTACCTTTGTTGCTAACCCCAAATACCTCGCTGCCATAGCGACAACACAAGCCGGCGCAATTATTATTGGCCGCGGTGTCAACGGTAACGGTAAGCCTACTATCTGTGTTGAGAACCCCTACTGGGCTTTCGTCAAAGTTATAGAAATGTTCGCGTGGGACAAAAACCATCGCGCACTTCCCGGGGTTCATGAGACTGCAATTTTAGGAAAGAACGTCAAACTCGGTGAGCGCGTCTCAATCCAAGCGTTTGCTTATATCGCTGACAACGTTGAGATTGGAGATGATACCGTTATTCAGCCCTTTGCCTACATCGGTGAAGGAACCAAGATCGGCACTGATGGTCTTATCTATCCACATGTCAGTATTCGAGAAGAGGTAACCATCGGCAACCGGGTGATCATCCACTGCGGTGCAGTTATTGGCAGCGACGGCTTCGGATTCGCACCTGTTAGCAACCGACACCACAAAATTCCCCAAATCGGAACCGTGGTCATTGAAGACGATGTTGAAATTGGAGCGAATACTACCATTGATAGAGCGACACTTTCTGAAACGCTTATCAAACGCGGCACCAAATTGGATAATCTCGTCCAAATCGCACATAACGTTGTCATCGGAGAAGATTGCTGCCTCGCCGCACAAGTCGGTATCGCTGGCAGCGCGACGCTCGGTGATCGAGTGAACATTGCGGGGCATGGAGGTGCAGCAGGACACCTGACCCTCGGCGAAGACAGTGTTGTTTACGCCAAATCCGCAGTTACAAAGGATATGCCTGCCGGCAGTCATCTGTCTGGATTCCCCGCACGCCCTCACAAACAGGAATTACGAATTCACGCGGCGACTCGGAAATTGCCGGAACTACTCCCTGAATTCACTAAACTCCAAAAACGGGTTGCGGAACTGGAAGCGAAAATTCAAGAACTGAAGGATGAATCGTAGGCATATTACCGGAAACGGGGTGTCTCACTATCAGTCACACTCGGATTTGTCTACTCTATGCGCCTCTTTTTAGGGTCATTTATGGTAAAACCCACAATTACTTGGACATTGCGGGGAGGCGAGGATACAATCCTCGCCAGCAGGGGTGAGCGGTTGGTTCACTGAGCAACTGTCTATTCATTTTTAGGATTCACCATAGTTTTCGCGATTTTCCTTGATTTGCGAGAGGAGTCGGAAATCGGAGTGTTTTTGATAGGGGTGTTTTTGCTTGGGTATTTCTGCGGATTGCTTGGGGTTTTTGATAGGGGTGTTTTTGCTTGGGTATTTCTGCGGATTTCCCTGCGGATTTCCCCCCTCCTACAGAATAGCCATCAGCAGTCAGCGGTCAGTCGTCAGTAAAATAGCCGATGGTTTCCAATAGTGTCGGGAATCGGAGTTCCCTCCTACAGAAGAACTGAATGCCCCTACCTCTTTCATCTAAAGGGAAGACCCATCTCGACTTGTACGCCAACGCATCCGGTTTCTGCACAGGCGTTCTTTTTCCACTGTACCTCCTCTGGTCCAAGCAATATTGCAATCCGTACGCTGGTATTATGGAACGCGCTTCAGTATCCGTTACCCCTAACAGATTATCATTCAACGGTCCCGATCACAAACAATGAAGACATTGATCGCGTATCTTGAGTTGGCGCGTCCACTTAACGGAATTATCGCCTTCATCTCTGCATGGCTCGGTGGGATGTTTGCCAGCCAAGGGAACATGGAAAACCTTGCCAATATCCGACTTCTGTTGGTTTCTGTCTCCGCGCTTGTCTTGCTTTCCGCAGGAAACGCCATAAACGATTACTGTGATTACAACATTGACCGAATCAATCGCCCGCGGCGCCCGCTACCTTCTGGACGCATTCGGCGTACCGATGCACTAATTTTTGCGATAGTACTTACCGTAATCGGCATCTGGTTGGGGGCTCTTATTAATAGAAATGCTACAGGTATTGCCATCTTTGTGTTCGTTGCACTTGTAAGCTATGCTTTCTGGTTGAAACGCACCCCTTTTGTCGGCAATTTAGTCGTCAGCGGATTAACGGGTTTAACCTTCATTGCTGGCGGTGTAGCGATAGATTCAGTGCAAGGCACACTCATTCCAGCAATCTTCGCCTTTTTGTTCACGACAGCGCGGGAAATCGTCAAAGACCTTGAGGACACAGAAGGGGACCTGAAAAATAACGCGAAAACGCTTGCTACGCTCAATCCACGGATTGCAGTCCGGACAGCCATTGGTTTCATGGCATCTGTTATTCTGTTTAGCCCCATTCCATATTTATTCGGTTGGTATTCATGGCACTACTTGCTTGTCGTCTTAATCGGTGTTGATGTGGTGCTAATCGGTTTGGCAATTCGTCTGTGTCAAGATGCCTCCAGAGAAAGTTGTGCGTCCATTCAACGTTGGATGAAGTGGGATATATTCGTCGGACTCGGCGCAATCTATCTCGGAACGTTTCTATGATAAACTACGATAAGGTTATTGCTTTCTTGGAGAAAGAGAGCTTGGATGCAGATGCCGTTTCCCGTTTTAAGCAGGCGTATTATACCTTCTGCAAAACGGGCACATGGCACCCTGCATACGAGGTATTTGTTACAGGCTGGCAGCAGCTTGATGGGGTTATGTTGTTAGAACCGGAGGACACATCTGACAGTAACTACCGAGTTCATCTCACAACGACAACTGAACGGAGCTTGAGAGAACTACTCATCGCTTTTCCGAGGCGATACACAGGTCTATTTCATTTTAGCGAAAAGTGGATAGAAAACAGAATCCACGACGTTTTAGAGGGGAGCGTGGTTCAGACAGGTACGGGTTCTTTCTATCGGGGTATCAAACGCGGCAGCAGCACAAACGCAGAACAACGAACTGTCTCAAAACGGAAGGACACAATAGCTTCGCATATTCGCAAATTAGCCTCTTTGAAAGGGAAACTTGAACACTCCCAATTTATCATCGAAGGACATCTGATAGTAGAACGAGCAGTGGAAGACGGACTTCCGATCGAAATACTTCTCCATACGACAGGATTTGTGGCGACACTCGAAGGGAGAGCTTTGCTCAAACGTGCAGCGGCAGAAAACCTATCCTCTTATCAAGTGAACGATGGCGTGATGGGTTCAATTACGACGACGCGACCCGTGCCATCTATAATCGCTTCGGTTCATCTCAGCTACCCCAACTTCCTTTCGGAGTCCGGAAGTCTCAATTTTCACTTTAGTCCGAGATGTATATTACTCATCGCAGAGAACATTGGAAATCCTGATAATCTTGGAATGACGCTACGGACAGCAGACGCGGCAGGAGTCACCGCCGTCCTATTGAGCGGTGGAGGTGCAAGCCCTTTTCATAAAAACTGCATCCGTGCTTCCCGCGGGGCAGTTGGTCGTTTACCCTTATTCTACATACCAGACATCGGTGATGCGATTGATGTACTCCGTGCCTCAGGTTGGCAAGTGCTGGGTGCCACAGCAAGTGCCAAAAACCAACTGCATGAAATGGAATTTACACGACCCACGGCTATCGTCGTAGGTAATGAGAATACAGGTCTCTCCGCTGATGCACGTGACTGCTGCACGGAATTAGTTTGCATCCCTATGGCATCAGGGCAATCATCACTCAACGTAGGAGTCGCCGCGGGTGTTCTACTTTATGAACTCACGCGACAACACAGAATTTGACAAATCGCCATAAATATGATAGAATTCTTAAAATAACTGGCGCTCCATAAATCCGCAATATCAGAAAGGGCATAGCATTCAAACCGAGATTTATCATAGGCACAGAAGGAAAATCGCATTTGAGATCAAATTGGGTTCTTAACTACTTTCACGAGGTATTGAAAAAGCACCATGCTGGTTATTTCGTTCTAATTGATCCGGAGCAGTGTGAAATTGAAAAATGCATCAAGCTTGCGCGCGAAATAGAGCAGGCGGGTGCAGACGCAATTTTGCTCGGTGGCAGTTTTTTAACGAACGATTTGCACCTCATCGCGAAAGCCCTTAAGCAGGAAACAGAACTCCCGCTGGTGCTATTTCCGGGCGATTCGATGCACCTCACCCCCCACGCTGATGCGATTCTGTATATCAGTCTCATAAGTGGACGCAACCCGAACTATCTCATTGGCGAACAGGTCAAAGCGGCACCGTGGATACAACGTCACGCGCTTAAACCCATTCCAACTGGCTACATGCTGATTGAAGGCGGTAACAAAACCGCTGTTGAATTTATGAGTGGCACAATGCCCATCCCACGCGATAAACCCGACATTGCGGGACCGCATGCATTGGCTGCAGAGTATCTCGGCATGCAGATGGTTTATCTGGAGGCAGGAAGTGGCGCAGTGCACTCTGTCCCAGAAGAGATGATCACAACAGTGAAAAATCAAATCAGCATCCCGCTAATCGTCGGTGGAGGCATCCGCACCCCAGAAATTGCCGCTAAAAAGGTAGAAGCCGGTGCGGACTTCATCGTCACAGGTAACATTCTTGAAGAAAACGGATCCCTCGAACTGATGAGGGCATTCGCTAACGCCGTTCACGGCTAAAATGGACTACTAAAACAAGCGTGATTCCCAAGCACGCCTATAGAAAGAGAAAAGGACTTCATTATGCCTGAAGTTAAAGAGATACACATAGAAACAGGAGAAGAAACAGAAACAGAAGCGTCTGCTGATAACGATACCACTGACGGCAAAGAAAAAACACTTGTCGAACGGATGCGAGAGATCGCGGAGACGGCACTTGATACAGTTAAATCGGAAGTGAAAAAGGAGATAGAAGAGCGCATCGCGCCAGTCGAAGAAACGGCTGCCAACCTCACTTCGGAAGTCAAAGAAGAAGTAGAGGCGATCGTACAAAGGGTGCGCGAGCAATACGAAGCAGAACGTGAAGACTTATTGCACACAGAAATCGAAAAAGAGGTAGAGACTGCTGTGCAACAGGTACATGAGGAATACAAGGCGGAACGCGATCGTCTCCTGCGCACAGCAGCAGAAGCTGAGAATACCAAAAAACGCTTGCAAGCTGATTATCAACGGCAGCTCAAATTCGCCAATGAGGGAATTTTAGAAGGGATGATCCCGGTCTTGGACAGTCTGGAAGCCGCGATCAAAAGCGTAGCAGAACAAGGCGAGACGAGCGAGGCTTCGCCAACTTTCACGACTTTCAACGAAGGCGTGCAACTTGTCCATAAACAATTATTAGATGCACTCAAAATCCACGGACTTACACCGATAGAAGCAGTTGGTGAAACATTCGATCCAAATCAGCACGAGGCACTCCTTGTCACAGCATCGGATGATGTACCCGAGGGAAAAGTTATTGAGGAATTTCGGCGTGGTTATATGTTGCATGCCCGTGTCTTGCGCGCCTCGCAAGTTGTCGTTTCACAGGGACCCGCCGAAGAAGAAGCATCAGACGACGTATCGGATGATACGGATGCTACTGACACTACTGAATAGACTCAGGAAGGGCAATATATGACGCAAAAACGCGACTATTATGAGATTCTGAACGTCAATCGTGATGCCGACGAAGACGAAATAAAGAAGGCTTATCGCAAACTCGCCATACAATTCCATCCGGATAAGAACCCGGGCGATGAAGTCGCCGAAGACAAATTCAAAGAAGCCACAGAGGCTTATGAAGTGCTGCGAGACCCTGAGAAACGGGACCGTTATGATAGGTTCGGGCACGCAGGACTGGAGGGCATGGGGAGCGACTTCGGCGGTTTTGGTGTGAACCTTGACGACATTTTCGGTGATGTCTTTGGCGACCTCTTCGGTGGATTCAGCGGTGGTACGCAGCGTACACCCAAACGCGGACGCAGTTTACAATATAACCTCGACGTAACATTGGAAGACGTTATTCACGGCAAAGAGGTCACAATCCAAGTGCCACGGATTGAATCGTGCCCCACATGTGAAGGCAGTGGTGCCAGAAAAGGAACGAGTCCCGTAACGTGTCCGCAATGTTACGGCAGAGGTCAAATCAGCCAATCACAAGGTTTTTTCACAATGTCGCGAACTTGTCCGAGATGTCGTGGGGAAGGTGCAATTATTACAGAACCTTGCCAACCCTGTGGCGGAAGAGGCGTTGTTCGAAACACGCGCGACATTCCGTTAAATATTGACAAAGGCGTTGATACAGGTTTCAAGTACCAACTGCGAGGTGAAGGCGAAGCGGGTGTAAACGGCGCGCCTCCGGGTGATTTGTTTGTCGTTATCAATGTCGAACCGCACGAACGTTTCCAACGTGACCGAAACGACCTGATTACATCCGCCAAAATCTCGTTCGTCCAAGCCACCCTCGGTGGGAAAATTGAAGTTGATAGTATTGATGAAAATGAAGAATTGCATATTCCACCGGGTACACAGTACGGTGCCCAACTGCGTATCCCTAACAAAGGGGTTCCACATTACAGACGCTCCTATTCAGGGGATCTGGTCGTGAGGGTAGAGATTGAGACACCAGTGCATCTCAACACGGAACAGCGAAAAACGTTAGAAGAATTTGCGAAACTTCGAGGAGAATCCCATCAAAGCGAACACGGCGGATTCTGGGATAAGCTGCTCGGTAGACATGAAGACGAGGAACCCGAATAGAGACTACCGGTCAGTTTTCTGAGAAAGTGCCAACGCAGAAACGTGGTAAACATGGACTGGGCAAGAATTACGGTGACTACCTCTCAAGAAGCATCCGAAGCCGTCGCGCACTTTCTCTTTGAATTAAGTGCAACTGGCGTTGAACTCAAGGATAACGAGGCATCCACAGTAAACCTCATCGCTCACTACCCTTTAGATGACAGAGTTAGCGCACGGATGCAGAAACTCCGCGACTTCCTTACGGAACTTCCAACATGGGGTATCCAACCACACCCTGCAACGATTGATTTAAAACAGGTCAAATCCGAGAAGTGGGAAGAGGCATGGAAATCCGCCTTCCCACCGCAGCGTGTTGGTAGAAGGATTGTCATTGCCCCAACGTGGAGCGATGTTCCCCACAACAAAACGGAAATCCTGATTCAACTTGATCCGGGTATGGCATTTGGAACAGGTTACCATCCAACCACACGACTCACCCTCGAATTATTGGAACGCACCGTCGAATCGCACCATCGCGTTGCTGACATCGGGACAGGTTCAGGTATCCTAACAATTGCTGCTATTAAGTTAGGAGCGAAACACGTTGATGCCATTGAGATTGATTCAACAGCAATCCCTGTTGCAGCAGCCAATTTTCAGGCAAACGATGTGGCATTGCAGGTGTGTTTATGTCAAGGCGATGGGCTCAAGGGAACAGAAAACAGATACCATCTCATCATTGGGAATATCCTAACAAAGGCAATTCTTCCGATGATTCCGTTCTGTGCACAGCGGCTCTATCCTGAAGGGATCGTCATTTTCTCTGGGATTTTGGAGGCTGAATTTGCCCAAGTCCAGTCAGTTTTAGAGGCAAATCAGTTTCAATGTATTGAGGTAGTCAGCGAGGCAGAAGATAAGGTTACTTGGGTAGGAATAAAAGCCGTTCTTCGCTCGACTGCTGTGGCGTAGTGCAGTGTGGTTACTATCTACTGTGGATCTTCCTTGGATAACCCGTGGCAGAGGTTACACCGACCGAGATTGAGATGTGGCATTGTCGGGGATTTTTCATCGCCTCTTAAATGACACTTCAGACACTCAACTGCTTCCTCTGAACCACGATGCACCTCTATATTAGAACGCGCAGGTGCCGCATTAAAAAAAAGAATGACCATAACAATCGCAAAGATAAGACCAATAACGCTGACAATCATCATAAGCGTCCTGGCGCTGGCTTGTTCCGTTGGCATATCGTTAAAACAAAACTCCTTACTTGAAAAATGGAAAGAGGGTCGGTATATTTTCTGCGGTTAGTGCGGAACCGTACTCGCACCCTTCGAATGCCTCAGCATATTTGATCTGTGCTCCCGTTTCTTCGCCGTAGCGTGCTATTAGCAAATCTCGATGCTTTTCGGCGACATCTTGGAAACGATTTAACAAGCGTTCAGCAAGCCATGCATGCCGTTCCGATGCACCAGCAGGGACGGTATCTAACGTGCCGCTGTTGTAAGGAAGCCACTCGTAAAACTGCGATACGTGACAGTGGAGCATATCAATCTTCTGTTCAACGACAGCATCAATGCCAACAACGACATCCGGCGTGAACGGATAGGGCTTCATGAAACCATCACTCAAATAAGCGATAACCGGATTTTTATCCAAATGCGGTGTGAGAGCACAGATGGTCGGCACAGTAACCATGTATGCAGCGTCCTGCACTAAGGTTGACGTATACCGATGGTCAGGATGATAATCGTTCGGACGGTGGGTCATTATTAAATCTGGACGGAATTCACGAATCGTACGAATAATCTTATATCGGTTTTCTAATGTCGGCATAAGTTCGCCATCGTGATTGTCCAATAATTCATATTCAATACCGACGACTTCGGCGGCGGCTTGCGCTTCTTCATTTCGCCGCTGCGCCAAAGGACCGCCACCCATTTCATGATGCCCGGCATCGCCGTTCGTAACAGAGACAAATTTAACGCGATGTCCCTGTTGCGCATACAAGGCAGCGACACCTCCCGCTTTAATATCACAATCATCGGGATGTGCACCGAAAACCAAGACGTTTATCTGTTTTTTTGACATTTTTTACCACTTTTTAACTATTGCTTCTGATCGTCAAGTCCGTTGTCCTTGACGATCTTCGGTTAAGGAACATTCCTAACTTAACCTAAAACCACTTTTTCGACAACGGAGAAAAAGTGTTCAGATAGGCCCATGATTAAAAATATGAAAAACTGGAAAGTTGAAGTTTATTATAAACCTGAAGTCCCCGATACCGTTGGACAAGGTATCCTTGAGGATATAGCTGACCTCGGTATTAATGGTATTGATTCTGTGCGCACAGCCACAGTCTACTGGATCGAAGGAACCCTCGACGCAGAAACTATTGACCGAATCGGCACTGAACTCCTCGCTGATCCTATCACACAAGCTTACGCCTTTGGAACCGAAAATGGTACCGAGATAGATTGGACACTTGAAGTGCAATTCAAGCCCGGTGTTACGGATGCAGTCGGTGATAGCACCATCAAAGGTATCACCGATTTAGGTATCGCGGGTGTCACTACCGTTCGCACGGGACATAAATATTGGTTCACTGGTACCCTGAATACGAAAGTGCTTGAGACTATTGCACAACGGCTACTCATGAATGAGGTCATTCAAACATTCTCTTATCAAGTACCGAGATCGTTTTTTTAACTATTAAGTCTGGTCGCCATGCCTGTTGTCCATCGCGGTTTTTGGTTAATTTCACAGGCTTTCTGAGGGTTCAAAGCACCTATTACAGTTTTTTAAGGGCTACTCTTGCTCGATATCGTAACGCATACTGACTAACTCGCATACACTCGAATCACTGTACCTAAATGGAACCGAACTAAGGCAGCAGTCGCAGTTTGACGAAGTGCGAAACCGATCCCAGTTATCGGGTTAACGCGCCGCGGTTTCCCCAATGTAATGTTCTGAAAACCGTGCTTCCGAAGTAATTTTGGTAAGGAACGCGCAGAAAAATAGTAGAGATGATCGCGCGGGTGGACATAGGGCCACTCCGCTTTCTGGAGACGGCTCTGCAAACTCTCACCGTTCGGCACTTCAATGACAAGGGTCCCCGTCTGAGGCTTCAGCATTCGGCGTAACTCGCTGAGGAAGGGATTTAATTCCGAGATATGCTCTAACACATGGTAGAGTGTAATCGCATCGAAGTGGGCAGATGGAAACCCGGCTTCAAAGACATCTCCGCACTTTACATCCAATTGATGGACCTCTTGTGCAAAAGCACTCCCACTCTTGGACGGATCAACGCCGTGGGATTCCCAACCCTGTTCGCGCGCGAGATGGAGAAACGTCCCAATACCACACCCAACATCTAAGAGCCTTCCCTTACGCTGATGCTGTTTCTCCAATTCAGCCAGACGCTCCGTCATCTGCAACCATTCCATGCTATCCGTCCGGATGCGTTCTACTTTATCCGGCGGATAGTAAGTCTCAACATACCCATCCTCAAGCGTCTGACGATTGATTCTCGGATTTACATAGCGCAACAGGCACGGCTTGCAGACGACCACCGATAAGGTGTCCTTATTGAAAAGTTCTTCCGTTTCATCCCGTTCACAAATTGGGCAGTTGATATGTTCGAGAGTCTCCATGTTCATTCTTTTGTAGCATAGGCTGTTAGCCTGTGTGTCCCGTAGCATAGGAAACCGTTGGGGATCCTTTTGTCTCCGCAGAAGCGTAAAAGCGATTTGTAATCCCGACTAAAAAAGCGGCACCCCTTGCGCTTCTACATAAACTGAATAAAGAGATTGACTGCCTGCCATAAAGAGCCTGTTCCTTTTCACACCACCGAAGCAGAGGTTTGCACAAATTTCTGGGAGGTGAATTTGTCCGATACGTGTTCCGTCTGGGGCGAAGACATGCACCCCATCGTATCCGTCGCCAACCCAACCCGCACTTGCCCACAGGTTTCCATCAACATCACACCGAATACCGTCAGCAATACCGGGAGCCGTATCGCAGAACACCTCCTGTTTACCGAGCCGATCGCCGTCTATTACGTCGTAGACGAAGAGATGCCGCGGTGTCCCCTCTTTATGCGTAACCCCAGTATCCACGAGATAGAGCTTCTCATAATCGGGTGAAAAGCAGATACCGTTCGGTTTTTCGAGTTCATCTATCACGATGGTTGCTGCGCCGGTATCCGGGTTGAGACGATACACGCAGGTCGGCAATTCAAATTCGGCTATGTGTCCTTCATAGTTGAGCATAATACCGTATCCGGGATCGGTAAACCAGACATGCCCATCGGGGTGGACAGCGACATCGTTTGGAGCATTGAGAGGCTTCCCATCATAACTGTCCATCAACACGGTAATCGTTCCGTCATATTCGGTTCGCGTGACACACCGTGCCCCGTGTTCACAACTGATGAGTCTTCCCTGCCGATCGCGGGTATGTCCATTGCTATAATTGGACGGTTTACGGTAGACGCTCACTTCGCCGGTGGATTCCTCCCATTTCAGGATCCGGTTGTTTGGAATATCGCTCCAGAGCAGATAACCGCCATCGCCGAACCAGACGGGTCCTTCTGCCCAGCGCGACCCTGTCCATAACCGCTCGACAACAGAATTACCGATCGTATACTTTCCAAAACGCGGGTCCAGCACCTCAATCGCCGGGTCTGGATAACGGACAATTGAATCATCCCATTTTCTTTCTGTACTCATGCAAATCTCCTCCAAATAGCACTACAAACAGCAAAACACTTTCGATTTCTGCAATAGTATATCACAAATCCAGAAGATGTATGTAGGAAAATCTATGGCTATTTAGTTTTCCGTTCTTTAGGAGGATTTTGGGGAACCAGGCCCGGTAGGTGCAGTTTCCTAACCGCACCGGGCATCGGTAAAAATTACCCGATTAAATTCTTAATCTTCATTAGGGGTGCTATGTCTATAAATAGGTAGCAACTTGCGTTATAATAGCATTCAGTCCTCCTGTTTGATTTCCGCCCATGTCGTCGTCAATCTGTTTTTCGGACTTACCGGCTTGGCGTCGACAAGCCGTATCAACGCCTCAGACACACTGTTGGCAAGCGGAAGCCCGTCTCCAAGAATCTCCTCGACCTCCTGTTCGGTATAGAAACCGATGAGTATCCCGTCCTTCTCATCGAATAGCAATGCCCCCGACGCAACGCTGTTGGGAGGCCCACACGTATGCTGCCATAAACCTTTGGCACCCAACCCGACATGCGGCACCGAGACACACGCACGCACCTGAAGTGGAAGATTCAATGCGTTATCTTTGTCATTCCCTTTCAACGCAATACCCGACCCAAACTTATACGTCAGCAGTTCGACATCCGTTTCTGTGAGAATGGGGTCTGTTGAGACCAGTAACGGTTCATACGCTGAGAGATCTACGTCTCTGATTGCCAGAAGCACGCTGCCTGTTTCACCGTCCGCACCGGGAAACGATGCGATTTCCCGAATCTTGATACTCTCCGCAACGACACCCGAATGACTCACGAGTGTGAAGTCTCCTTTGCTGAGATAACTTTCTATGGAAGCGTCTTCCCGTTTCTGTGTAATGAACAACGCATCTCCCCCGAGGACTGTTCCCAGATACCCCGCATGGAAAATCAATGGACGCGGATCGTGGAGTAGGTAAAACACCGAGCGCTGATGTGCGGGAGCGGTTTTATCAACCCCTGTCCAATCCGATTCACGGGGCTCCTGTTCTAAAAGCAACTCTACGATGCGATCGTTTTCTTCTGCTGCGGCTGCCTTCAGGGGTGTCGTGCCAGCAGTGTTTCTGATGTTCACGTCAATCTTCCTGTGCTTCAGAAGTCGCTCTGTCACACCGTAAGACCCGCGTTTTGCCGCCCAGAACAGTGCCGTGCTTCCCTCGGCATTCCTCGCATTCACATCAAGGTCTGAATGCACCAAGAGTTTCTCCAGCAGCCGTGAATACCCTTTTTCTAACGCATGGTGGAGTGCCGTTGACCCCGTTTCGTCCTTGGCATTGACATCCGTGTTTCTATCCTGCTCAATAACTTGGATCGCAAAGCGCTCATCAGGGCCATGTTTGATTTCAAAGATGAGTGGAGACTTCGGACGACACCCATCGGGAGATGTCTCCAACTCGTAGTCGGGGAAGATACAATCTTCAAGTGGCAGATTTTCGTGATAGAACTTATAGAGCCAAACGATACCGTTTGCGTCGTCCTGAGCGATGCGTCTGGGACCGGGGCGAGAGATGTACAGCCCGGACATCACCGAAGAGGGTTGGTGTCCGATGGTTGCAAGCAAGCCACCCCTGCTGACTCTGAGTTCTTCGAGCGTAAGTTCCTGTCTCCGATAGGTATCCAGTAAACCGAAGGAATGACCGATCTCGTGCAGGAGGGTAAACTCGAAACGTTCGTCCACATCTGTGCCTCGGTGCATGTGGATCTGTGGCGGATGTGCCTCTCTTGACCCTGTCAATGCGCGTGATTTGTCAACGTCGCAGAAGAAAACGATTCGCAGGTCATACAACTTAAGCTCAGGCACATTACTCACATCGAAGTTCGGGACATAGCGAAAGTCATCGACGACGGGTTTGCCGGTGTTCAAGTCCTTGACAGGCTGCAACCAGGCGCGCAAGGCATCGGTGATGGCTGCCTCAATCGCCGCGCCGTTGTGTCTTGCCTCCGGTGGGCAGACCCCGGCAGGTTCACCCCATTCAGGATCGGCGTATGCATAGCCAATCACCCACTGATCCTTATGCACCCGACGGATGAGGTTGTTGAATTTTCTCCTCATATGCTCTGGAAGTTGAGACTGATGGTCAAACGCCATAAATCCATCTACTTCGGGGGTGATGCTGAACAACATGCCTATCGCCACCGCAAGCGTCACGAGAATCTGCGCGCCCTGTAGGAGGGATTTGTAATCCCGATGCTTCTTTTTGAAAGGGTTCATCTGGTCTTTTGTCTCCTGTGTGTTGTGATGGGTTGTCGGTTGTCTGTTGTTCATCGTCTGAATCGCGGATTGCGCGGATTTTGGGGTTTTCTATTTATTCAACGTTTTTGGTAGAACGTTGGGTTTCACTCGGTATCTCTGTGATGGTGGGTGTATAGCACGAACCCCCGGTTTTTTGGCGAGGCTAACGTTTTAGTTCAGTCCGTTCAACCCAACCTACTGCTTTGTCAAGCTTGAAATGATGGGGTAGGTGGCACAAGCCCCTAACCTCTACCTGTAGGAGCGAGTGTTTTTGCTTGGGGTGTTTTTGATAGGGTGTTTCTGCGTATTGCTTGGGTGCTTCTTCGGATTTCCCCCATGCTCGCGATGTCTATACTTCAATGTTGACGTGACAAAGCACTACTACCCGAACCCTCGTAAACGATTGTGAGAATGATAACAGATTTCCAGGAAAAGTTAAACGAAATTGTGATCAGGAGGGCCGGACGCGGAGATCCTTTCTACAGGAGAACTGAATGACGCTGCAAAAAACTTGAAAAAAATCATAAAATATGAGATAATGTATCTTGGAATCAACATATCCTCATAGGGCGAAACTTGCAAGCCCAGATTACAAAGCAAAGGAGAAAACACGCAAGATGCCACTGAACAGGAAAGCCCGTTACGGCATGGTAGGTGGTGGACCGGATGCGTTCATCGGTGCCGTCCATCGGAAAGCCGCAGCACTTGACGGAGAAATAGAACTCGTTGCTGGCGCGTTCTCATCATCACCCGAAAAATCCCGACAACAGGGTGCTGAACTCTTCCTTGACGCAAACCGGGTCTACGGGTCTTATCAAGAAATGGCAGAGAAAGAGAGCCAACTTCCCGATGGCGAACGCATTGATTTCGTCTCAATCGTGACACCGAACCACGTCCATTTCGATATCGCCAAAACCTTTATTGAAGCAGGATTTCACGTCGTCTGTGATAAGCCGATGACAACAACGGTCGCTGATGCTGAGACACTATGTCAACTCGTCAAAGAACACGATGTCGTTTTCGCGCTCACACACAACTACACAGGCTATCCGATGGTGAAGCAGGCACGTGAACTCGTGAAAGAGGGGAAACTCGGAACACTCCGTAAAATCGTCGTCGAATACCCGCAAGGCTGGCTCGCCACATTTTTAGAGAACGAAGGCGCGAAACAAGCCGTCTGGCGTACCGATCCGAATCAAGCCGGGGCTTCCTCATGTATCGGGGACATCGGTTCCCACGCAGAGAACTTGGCACACTATATCACAGGACTCGACATCGAAGAAATCTGTGCGGATATGACGACTTTTGTAGAGGGACGCTTGTTAGAAGACGATGGAAACCTACTCGTGCATTATGAAAACGGAGTCCGTGGAGTACTTTATGCGTCACAAATCTCGGTAGGCGAAGAGAACAATCTGCGTATCCGTGTCTATGGGACTGATGCATCGCTGGAATGGCAACAGGAGAATCCGAACTATCTCTATGTTCGCTTCCCCGATGGTCCCGAACAGGTTTACAAACGTGGAAACGATTATTTGTCGGAGGTCGTCCAGCACAACTCGCGGATACCTTTCGGACACCCAGAAGCGTTCATTGAGGCATTCGCAAATATTTATGTAAACGCCGCACGGACAATAACAGCGAAAATCGCGGGCGAAGCTCCAACTGAATTCGACACAGATTTTCCAACCGTTCAAGATGGTGCTCGTGGTGTGCATTTTATTAATGCTGCTGTGGATAGTGGTAAACAACGCGCGTGGATCGATGTGAGGTATTCGCCTCCCGCGTAATTTTATATTGGCAATCGGCAGTCAGGGCGTTCGCTTCCCTTACTATCAGCAGTCGGTAAGAGGGTTTGATTAATTAGACATCTTTTCACTGATAGCCGATAGCCGATGGTTTCCGATAACCAATAAAAGGAGACATACTATGGCAAGACCTGTAACACTCTTTACAGGCCAATGGGCAGACTTAACATTAGAGGAATTAGCAGAAAAAGCGAGTGGTTGGGGCTATGATGGCTTAGAACTCGCCTGTTGGGGCGACCATTTTGAAGTTGACAAGGCACTCGCAGACGATAGCTACTGCCAAGGTAGACACGATCTACTCGCGAAATACGGACTCAAAGTTTGGGCAATCAGCAATCACCTCGTTGGACAGGCAGTCTGCGATAATATTGACAGCCGACATCAAGGCATCTTGTCAGAGGCGATCTGGGGCGATGGAGATCCCGCAGGCGTTCAGGAACGCGCTGCCGAAGAGATGAAAAACACAGCACGTGCCGCCGCGAAACTCGGCGTAAGTGTTGTCAACGGTTTCACCGGTAGCTCAATATGGCATCTTCTGTACTCTTTCCCTCCGAACGACCCAGGACAAATTGATGCCGGTTTTGAAGATTTCGCCGATCGCTGGAACCCGATCTTTGATGTCTTCGATGAAGTCGGTGTCAAATTTGGACTCGAAGTTCATCCCACCGAAATTGCCTTTGACATCGTTACTGCAGAACGTGCCATCGAGGCGGTCAATGGCAGAGAAGCGTTCGGATTTAACTACGACCCAAGCCATCTCGGCTATCAAGGCGTTGACTATGTAGCATTCCTCGAACGACTGAGTGATCGGATTTATCACGTCCACATGAAAGATGTCTGGTGGGCAGACACACCCCGTTTATCGGGTGTATTCGGCGGACATCTGAACTTCGGAGATGTCCGGAGAAATTGGGACTTCCGTTCCATCGGTCGTGGTAGCATTAACTTTGAGGAAGTTATTCGTGCCCTCAACACCATGGAATACGACGGTCCACTCTCCATTGAGTGGGAAGACAGTGGAATGGACAGAGAACACGGTGCACGCGAATCGTGCGGTGCCGTCAAGGGCTATGACTTTGAACCTTCTGCTGTTGCCTTTGATGCCGCGTTCGAGGAATAAGAAATGAAATGGTTCTCACTGCGAAGCAGGATTTAAGAATAGGACGCTCAAAGACAGACCACGTCGTTTAACCGCAAGGAAAATTAAAAGAATGGCGAAAGGTACAGTTCATCCCCCTGAATCACGGACCTTTTATGATCGATGCACCGGAATACAGATCCGACAAGTGACGACTGCGTCCGCGTTGCACCACCATCCATTCTTCATCATACCTGCGTATGACGATGCGATGCAGCGGCTGATATTTGTCTCATACCGAACAGGGACACCCCAGATATTCGCAGAAGAACGGACGACGGGTGAACTTCGCCAATTAACAGACAGACCTGACCTCTCGGAATGGTCGGTGCATCCCTCGCGCGATGGAAAAGCGGTTTTCTTCACAGCAGGTACAAGCGGATGGAAAGTAGATTTGGAGACGCTTGAGGAGCGCGAACTCGTCAATTTCGCCGCAACGGCGATGCAGGACGAAGGTATGGTCGCCGCCGCTATGGGCACTACCGCCTTGAGTCACGATAATCGATGGTGGGCTGTGAGATTCAACATCGGTAAAGAATCCGCACTCGCTATTATAGACACAGACACCGGCGGGCACGATATCATCTTACGGAGAGATAGTATCGGACACCTTCAATTCTGTCCCGATGATCCCAATCTGCTCTACTATGCGGGTCCCCTTACCGATCGACTGTGGGTAATCCATCGCGACGGAAGTGGAAACCGTCGCCTCTATGCCCGTAACGTTGAAAAGAACGAATGGATCACACATGAAACGTGGATTCCAGGAACGCGTGAACTCGCTTTTGTCGATTGGCCCCGGGGTGTGAGGTGTGTCAACGTCGATACCGGAATAGACCGACAAGTGACAACGGTCAACGCATGGCATGCCATTAGCGATTCTGCTGGAACACTTATGGTGGCAGATACTAATTTCCCGGATATTGGTATCCAAATTTTTGATCCACGTGACGGTATCGGCGAACCGCAGACGTTATGCTATCCCAACGCCTCATCTATTGGTGAGCATTGGAATGGACCGTTCCCGTATGCTGCGGGTCCGATTCAGGTTTACGCACCACAACATACACATCCACACCCGTCCTTCAGCCCGGATGGCAAGCACGTTGTATTCACATCCGATCGGAGTGGATATGCTCAAATCTATGAGGCAGCTCTCAAAATAGTTAACAGTTAACAGTTAACAGTCGTCAGTCACAAGAGGCAACCTCTAAATGAAACCTCTTAACTGAAAACTGAAAACCTTAACCATCAACTCGTGCCTTAACACTTTTATCAATGTGCGAGTTGATGGTTAAAACTGATAACCATTAAAAAAGGAGAAAATAATGCCAGTCGTCATACCGCGCCTCGTTGTTGAGGTGTTCCAACATACAAACTTCCGGGGCAGAATGGGATATGTTGTGGAGCCTGTTCCCTTTACACGAGACATCGGGTTTCAAGACAATATCTCTTCTGTTCGTGTCTATAAGGGTCCGAACTTCTCGTCGAACCCGAATTACAAAGTCATCCTTTACCAGCATCGCCATTTCCGCGGTCAAAAGTTAGCACTCGGGCCCGGATTTTATCCGAACCTGCACGACACCGCTTACAACTTCGCCGACAGAATCTCATCAATCAACTTCGGTTCCACGCTGGAGGTGGTTGGACCGGAGTGGGGGACTATCCCGCTGATTGTGGATTGCTACGAACACGTCGAATTCCGAGGTAGAAAAATCACCATTCTGCGCGATATCGCCAACCTACGGGATGCGCAAGGTGGTACTTGGTTTGAAGACCGAATTTCGTCAATCCGCATCTTCAAAGGACCGGATTTCCCGCGACATGGCGCGGAGGTGGTCTTTTACGAACACCCTGACTTTGAGGGGGCACCTCTACCCATACGCATGGAACCCTCGGAATACAAAAAGGAGTTGCCGAACCTCCATTTACTCCCCCAAAACTTTGGAGATTCTATCTCCGCTGTGAAGATTGAAGGATGGGCATCTTCTGGTGAGTTCACAGAGATGGTATTTGAAGATGAGTTCATCGGAAACCGTATGCGTCCGGAATGGCGGTGGGACGACCCGAAAGGCGGCGGTTCCTGGGCAGAACGCCAAGGCTATCTGGAAATGCGGACTGAACCCGGGCAAGACCTTTGGCACGGTCCAGACGGCAGAAGCGGCGATATGAGTGCACCCCGTCTCCTCATGGAAGTCGCTGGAGACTTCGCTATTGAAACTCGCATGCGAATCTCGCCACAACTGAAAGAACACGGTGGCTTATTGGTATGGAAAAATCCCAATCGATTCCTCAGACTTGAAAAAACCTCGGGACCACACGCATTCAGAGGCGATGTCCGATTTGAACGCCACGTCGGACGCTCATTTAATCTACGCGGACGTAGCAGTGGACTTAGAAATGTCCGAGAACTCTTCTTACGCATGGAACGTAGAGGTAACCAATTCTCCGCTTTCGCCAGTGACGACGGCATTCAATGGAAAAGCTGTGGGCAAACCAACGTTGGCATGGGAAATTCGGTGCATGTTGGGGTACATTCACTGTGTCCCGGGAACATTCCGCCAACCTTAACCCGTTTCGACTTCTTCCGAGTGTTCAAGCGCAAGAGCGAAGTCGCCGAATACCGACCCATCATTGCTGTACCACATGGTCGGCAGTCTGATGAGGAGCGTGAACGTCAAATCGCGGATCGGCGTGAACGTGCCATGCGCGACATGTTTTAAACCCGTTCCTTTTCGGTGTAACACGAGACATCTATACCTCACGTCCTAACGAACCTACATTGTGAACCGAAGTATCCATCCTTTGGCTCACTCATACCCCTGTATTAGGTAGAAGGAGGAAATGAATCATGCGTCTAAAAAACGGTGCCCGTTTTCAGAGCAGACATTTTGTGGAAAATTCACGGTTCTTTACAGTCTTTGCGAATGCCAAACGCGCATTCGCCCTTCTCCTTATCGCGTTCCTCGGATGGAATGCCCAACCTACCGATGCAATTGTCGGAGCGGTTGAAGATGGCTTAATCGCCTATTGGTCCTTCGACAAAGACACGGTAAAGATCAAAACCGAGGCGGTAGATCTCCTGTCAGGACTCGCTGCCGCTGTTAAGGGGGACCCTGAACTCGCACCCGCCTCCGATTGCAAAGTCGGCGAGTGCATCCTTTTTGATGGGAGTGTTGACCGATTCCTCGTTGAAGATTCAAACCCACCGAAAATCGATCGGGATTGGGAGGAGATCTCCTTGGAATGTTGGGTCTACGTCAACGCCTTGGATGACAGTTGGAATCGGATTATCTCACTCGACGATATGCCAACGAACAGCGCAGTCGCGAGCCTTTACTATGACGATGACGACAACCAACACGGCTTCTTCGTCAGAGCCGGTGGCCAATCAACGGTGGCTGCACAGGACAATGTACTGGAGGACATCCCACTTGAAGAGTGGCTGCACCTCACTGGCACCTATGATGGTAAAACGGTTCACTATTATGTGAATGGAAAACAGGAAAAAAAGTACGCCATGAAGGGCGGTAAGATTTCAAAGGGAGGGCTTCTCCTCGGCATTGGGGATCGGTCAGATGGATGCGATTGCGATACGATTCAGGGGTATATTGACGAATTCCGAATTTACGATCGCGTTCTGAGTGCAGCAGAGGTTCAGAACAACATGGAAGCTACAGGGCTTGATGTCAGTCCTTCAGCGAGCCATTTGAGCGTTACTTGGGGTCATATCAAAGCAAGACGGAGATAATCGGAAACCTGCGCGAAACGAAGTGGAGCGCAGCCCAGGAGGCCATAAATTAAAAATGGAAACGATTGGAGTTGGCGTTATCGGATGCGGTGGCATGGGCAGAAGCCTTGCCACCAGTGCCCATGCTGTTGAGGGAATAGAAGTTATCTCTGTCAGTGATGTGCAAGAAGCACTGGCTGAAAAACTTGCCACAGACCTTAGTGTGTCCTATACACTAAATTACCACGAATTACTCGCCGATGATCGGATTCGTGCAGTCCTAATCGCGTCACCACCATTTATGCACTCACAGATGGCAGTCGATGCCGCGAATGCAGGCAAACATGTATTTTCCGAAAAACCGATGGCACCTACGTTGGAGGCCTGCGACGCGATGATTGCCGCCGCAGACGCAAACGGTGTCAAACTTACGATCGGCTTGGTATGTCGTTACCACGGGACGCATTCCGTCGTTCGTGAAATTGTGCAGAGCGAGGAACTCGGCGCACCCGCCTGTATGATGGTGCATCGGATCGGGGGCCCATGGCGCAGTGGGTACAGTCACACACCATGGCGACTGGAGCGTGCGAAGTCTGGCGGGAGTCTCATGGAAATCAACGCCCATGAAATAGACTTTATGCGTTGGACCTGTGGAGATGTAGCCTCTGTCTATGCCATCGGCGGACAATACGGACCAGATAAAAGCGACTATCCAGATGTTGTGCTTGCTTCCTTGCAGTTTGCAAACGGAGCGGTCGGATTGCTCCACTCCAGTCATGTCTCCGCTGTCGGTGGTTATGGCGGACGCGTCGATTGCAAAGGCGGTTCCATCTATTTTCCACAGATCTGGGGAGGCGATGCAGCCATCCAGATTAAACCTTTTGAGGGTGAAGGACGACAGATTAAAGTGGCAGATATCAAGGTGCCGTCACCGGTTGAAGAAGAAATTCGCGTCTTCGTAGACGCAATCCGTAACGACACATCGCCACCTATCACAGGCTTAGACGGTCGTGCCGCAGTCGAAATCGCATTGGCTGCATATCAATCTGTTGAGAGCGGGCAACCCGTTTCGTTACCTTTTTAATTTATTGAATATGGGCGTTGTTCCACTTCGTTCCACAACGGTCTCCGTCTAAGTTGAGAACCCGCTTTAGGTTATGAGAGGTTGCTAACTTTACCGGAAACCATTGCGGAATGTAATGGAGCAATGCCCAGAGGAGATCATTTAAAACATGAAAATTTCAGTCTGGGATGGCGGACTTTCTGATAGCTATCTCAAACAGGTTACACAACTCGGTGCAGACTGTATCGACTTTGGGGGCGGTAATGCTTTTCCCGGAGTTGAAGAACAGGGTTACCCCGACTTAGACGAATTGTTGAAAATCAAAAAACGGATCCGTTCCTGGGGACTTGATATCAACCGCGTGACGCTTCCGAATATCACAGAAAAGTTTATGCGGGGTCAACCCGATGGCGAAAAGGAGTTAGAGCACACGTGTAATGCCCTCCGGGTCTTCGCTGAAGCTGGTGTGCCTATTGCGCGCCAGAGATTTTGGGGTGATACGTTTGACTATCTAATGACACGTTATTCATCCGTACATAGGGGGGGTTATACCTCCCGTGGCGAAAGCCGTGCCGCAACCCAAAATCCACCATCCACACCGACGATGGAAGCACTTGACGAATGGTGGAAACGTTTTACCGAAATTTACGGAGCACTCGTACCTATCGCCGATGAATACGACATTAAAATCGCTATCCATCCGTCAGACGTGCCGAACCCGGATACACCCCTCGGCGGTCTCGGCTTCCACCGTGTCACTGATACCTTCCCGAGCAGAAACGTTGGCTATCTCTATTGTTGTGGCACTCGGGCGGAGGCTGGAGGTAGTGCGATTGTTCTTGACGAAATCAACAACTACGGACGTAAAGGGCGTATCTTCATGGTTCATCTACGGAACGTCCGCGGTAGCCTTGCAACAGCCGGAGCGTTTGAGGAAGTCCTCCTTGACGATGGCGACATGAACGCTTTCAAAATCGTCCGTGAACTACAAAAAGTCGGGTTTGACGGATGTATCAACGCCGATCACATCCCGAAATTAGAAGGCGATGTTGGGTTAGCTTATTCTGTCGGTTACATTAAGGCACTGTTCGCGGCACTGGCGGCATAACTCTAAGGAATCGCGAGCTGGAGCTCGCTCCTACAAGATATGCATGTGTACATCTTAGACCCTTTGACCCCTCAAAATCAGGATAAATGGGATGCCATTCTTCGGCAATGTCCAGATACGACTGCCTTTCAAAGTCTCGCGTGGCGAGATGCATTAGCGAGCACGTTTGGTAGGAGTTGGGTAACCCAACCCCTACGCCCAACTTACCTACTCATCAATCAAGATGATTCAGTGATAGGTGGGCTGCCTGCCTTCGTCTTTCAACCAATACCGGGCATCCGTCTATGGCACTCAATGCCGTGGAATCTATTTGGTGGTGTACACCTTATCGAATCAGGGCAAATAAACCCTGAAACACTGATAAGGTCCATCGAAGCCGCAGCAGCAGCAAAGGGATGGTGTGAAATCCGTTGGACACTGACACCTAATCACACCACGACGGACGACGATCTTTTCGATGAAATGGGCTACGAACGAACGGACCATTTCACACATCTTTTGAAAACGAACGGAGATGTTGAATCCCTCTGGCACGCCTATAACAAACGGGTACGGGGCGCGGTCAGGAAGGCAGAGAAATCGGGTGTGACAGTCACGGACACAGATAGCGAAGCGGCTTTATCCACCTTTTACGACATGTATCTCATGACAGTAAAACGGTTAGGTGGCACCCCGAAACCGTGCGCGCTTATGCAGACACTCCTGCAGCGGAAAATCGCCAAACTTGCTATCGCCACATATCGTGGCACAATTATCGCAGGACTGCTCTATCTATTCTTCAATAAGACCGTAACGTTGTGGTGTGAAGCATCTGCGCCAGCGTTCCTGAAATACCGTCCTAACAACGCGATTTTCCATCACATCATCACACGGGCGTGTCATGAACAATACGAATGGGTGGATTTCGGCGCATCGCCACCAGAGAACACAGGGTTAATTGCGCATAAGGAACAGTATCGCGCCGTCCGGACAGACTTCGCCAGTTACACAAAGATAATTTCGCCACTGAAAAGAGCGTTGTGGACAAAGAGTGAGAGTGCACTTCGCCAAATTTATACATGGATGCAGCAGATTTAGAATTGTTTTTTACCTATGGGACTCTGATCACTGCTCCATTACTTTCCGCAGTAGTTTTCAGTGAAGTCCGACGCAACTGGTGCTGTGAACGCTTTTAAGGAAAGTCTTAAAGAGCGTACATATCTTTAATTGCGTTGGGATTCACCAGAAACCATCGTGAAACGAAGTGGAACGATGCCCAGGAGCAAGAAATTAAAAAATGGAAACTACTCGTAAACCCAATTTAATCTTCGTCTTTGGCGACCAGCATCGTCAATGTGATGTCGGATGCGCAGGCAACCCTCAAGTGCAGACCCCAGCGATGGATCAACTCGCACAGGAAGGGATGTTTTTTCCCAATACCTTCACTAATGTCCCGATATGTGTGCCGGCGCGTGGATGCCTGATGACAGGCAAATACCCGTTGAACCACAAAGCCGTCTCCAACGATCTACCGCTCCCTTTGACGGAAACTGGCATCGCGGAAGTCTTCAAAGAAGCCGGATACGCAACCGGCTACATCGGTAAATGGCACCTCGGCGGCATGCCCAGAGACAAGTTCATTACACCTGAGATGCGGTTCGGCTTTGATGATTGGATCGGCTGGAATTGCCACCACGACTATTTCAATGCCCCGTACCACGACTCGGACGGAAATCGATTCCAGATTGACGGCTATGAACCAGAGTTCCAGACCGACAAAGCTATTGAATACTGCCGCGATCATGCCGATGAACCCTTCTGCCTCTATGTAAGTTGGGGACCGCCACACAATCCGTATGAACATGTGCCGGAACGCTACAAAGCGATGTATCCACCAGAACAGATCCAGTTACGCCCGAATGCGGTAGACACACCCGCGACACGGAACGATCTCTCCGGCTACTACGCGCATATCACAGCTCTGGATGAAAATCTTGGACGTTTGATGGGTGCGCTTGACGAAATCGGTATCGCTGACGATACCATCCTTGTCTACACATCTGACCACGGCGATATGCTCGGTAGCCACGGACATGTCAGAAAAGAACGTCCATGGGACGAATCCAGTCGTATTCCTTTCATGGTTCGTTGGCCACGCAGAATTCCAGCAGGCGTTACCCGCGACACCCTGCTAAGCCTCGTGGATTTCATGCCGTCAATGTTGTCCTTATGCGACTTATCAATTCCAGAGGGTGTGGAAGGTATTGACCTTTCAGAAGCGATGCTCGGCAATACAATTAACGAACCACAATCCGTGTTGCTTGAAGTCCCCTTGCACGGAAGTGAAGGTTTTAACTTTGGTATTCGCGAGTGGCGTGGTGCCCGCACGCACCGTTATACGTACGCGCGCCACTACGACGGAACAGGCTGGTTGCTTTACGACAACGACAACGATCCGTATCAATTGAACAATCTCATTGATGATGAGGACTCACAAGATTTGCGGGCAGAACTCGAAGCGGAACTCCAACGATGGCTAACCCGCATAAATGATCCGTGTCTACCCGGGTTGGAACACATTCGGCAACTCGGGTTATCAGAGTTGTGGAACATCAGCGAGCAGCGGTTCGGCGGCAGAAATCCTCGTTGGGCCTAATTTTCTAATTATGCTTTACTACAAAGATAACATAGGAGCTATCAACCTATGACTGATGAAGAAAAATTTCGATTTGACTTAACTGGATTCCTCGTTCGTCCTGCGATCCTTGAACGCGATGAAGTAGATGCAATCGTTGATCAGATCGACCGGATACATCACAACAAAGAATCCTTACCGCCGGAACACCGTGCCGCGCCGGGCGGTCCCGCGAGCGTCCTAATTGATCACCCCAAAGTTCTGGATGTCCTACATGAAATTATCGGACCTGAGATCCGGTTAGAGCACTGCTACTCTGTCTGGCGCGAAAAAGGGCAGAGGCACGGTGAACTCCACGGTGGTGGACCACGACAGGCAGATCCAATCTTCGGGTATCGCGTCAACAACGGGCAAATTCACGCTGGAATGGTGCGCGTCGTCTTTGAACTAACAGACATTTCTAAAAAGGATGGTGCGACGCACTTTATAGTTGGTAGTCACAAATCCAACTTCGTGATGCATCCTGACCACATGTCGTTAGAGGAAGGGAAGCGGAGCCCGTTTCTGATGACCTACGAATGCCCCGCTGGCAGTGCAATCTTCTTCACGGAAAACTTATGTCACGCCGGTCCCGTGTGGCAACGGGAGACACCGCGTGTGGCAGTGCTAAACGCCTACGCGCATCTCGCAACACATTGGCACCGTCTACCGATTCCGCCTGAAGTTCTGTCCGCTTTACCGCGTGAAAAGCAAGCGTACTTCCGGGAACCGTGGGTTGCGGATTTCCGTACGCGCCCGGCAACAAGAAACACGATTGAGCGGTTCCTTAGCAACGACGAATCGCCTGTTAATACCGATACCAAGCCGTGATTAAAAATTCAGAATGATAGTTGTATTCTATCGTCAAACGCGAGTGTCAAGCAAATTTTATAGTTAAAAATATGAGAAAACGCGTCCTCATTATCGGTTGGGATTGTGCAGCACCTGAGCTTGTCTTCGACGCTTTTAAAGCCGACATGCCCAATACGCGCCGTTTGATGGGAAAAGGCATCTACGGCGAATTGGAAAGCACCATCCCACCTATCACCGTGCCAGCGTGGATGTGCATGATGACCAGCCGCGATCCGGGTGAACTCGGCATCTACGGATTTCGCAACCGCAAGGACTATTCCTACGACGCACTCACCATCGCCAACTCACACGCCATCAAAGTGCCAACACTTTGGGATCTCTTAGGGCAGGCGCAAAAGAAGTCGGTCGTTTTGGGGGTGCCACTCACCTATCCGGCGAAACCGTTTCCGGGATGGATGGTTACCAGTTTCCTCACACCCAATCTCAATTCACAATGGACCTTCCCGAGGCGACTGACACGAGAAATCACACAAGTCGCAAGCGATTACATGATCGATATACCCAATTTTCGGACCGACCGACGCGCCGAACTGGAACAACAACTTCTCAAAATGACCGCCGAACGTTTCAAACTCGCACGCTATCTGCTTGAAACAAAGGACTGGGACTTCTTTACAATGGTTGAAATGGGATCAGATCGGCTTCATCACGCTTTTTGGCGATTTTGGGATAAAACGCATCCGAAGTATGAACCGGACTCGCCGTTCTCAGAGACAATGCGAAACTACTATCGTATCCTCGATGCCGAACTCGGAGAGACGTTAGCGTGTGTAGACGAGAACACCACGGTCATGGTCGTCTCCGATCACGGTGCGAAACGGATGGACGGAGGTATCTGCGTCAACGAATGGCTCCGAAAGCAGGGTTACCTGACGCTTAAAACCGAACCGCAAGGAATTACGCGATGGACACCGGATATGGTAGATTGGCAACAGACAAAGGCATGGGGAGAAGGCGGGTACTATGCACGAATTTTCATAAATGTTGAAGGTAGAGAACCCCATGGAATTGTCAGCGCGCAAGATTATGAGAGCATCCGCGATGAATTGAAGGGGCGACTCGAAGCGATCGTAGATGAGGAGGGACATAACATCGGCACACGCGTTTTCAAGCCCGAAGAGGTTTATCGAGAATGTCGAAACATCGCTCCTGATCTCATCGTCTACTTCGGCAACCTCTTTTGGCGTTCAGTCGGAAGCGTCGGATACAACAGCATCTATACCTACGAAAACGATACCGGTCCCGACGATTGTAACCACGCGGAGATGGGAATGTTTATTCTCAAATCTGCGTCAAACTCCCATGTAGGAACGACCTCCCGGTCGCGACAAATAGGAAACGTGTCTGCCAAAAGTATATACGATATTGCCCCAACAGTGCTGAACGAGTTCAGTATCGACATCCCAGAAGCAATGCAAGGACGATCGATTTAAGCGGTCACGGCGTTAACAATCGCCTCCGCGACGACTTCCGCTGCGAGAATACCAACAGCGTTTACACCGCTTCCGGTGTGCGATCCTGTGGCGAGAGCAAAAAGTGTATCCCCATCGAACATCGTATGTGCCGGACGAATGGCGCGCGCCATTCCATCGTGCGCCATCTCCGCAACTCGGTTCGTCTCCGCAGGGGTGAGTGTCGCATTCGTAGCCACAACACCGATAGTCGTATTGGTTCCCTGAACTATGTTGGCATCCAAGAGCCGCTCTGTGATGTCTACGAAATCACCGTTTTCCTTCCCACCCGCGAGAATCTCACCCGTCCTCGGATGCACAACATTCCCAAGCGCATTCACAACCGTAATTGCCGCAACAATTAAACCCGAGTCGAGACGGACACACGCCGAGCCAACACCACCCGGAGAAGATGTAACGCCGGGGGCTTTACCGACGGTAGCACCTGTGCCTGCTCCAACAGCACCCATTGCTACGGGTTCATCTGTCGCGTTAATGCACGCCTGATACCCCATCTCTTTGTCAGGGCGGACTTTCGCATTGCCAACCCCCAGATCAAAGATAACAGCCGCGGGAACGATCGGCACACGAACAGAACCTGCGGGAAAACCGACATTCTTTTCCTCAAGGTACTGGACGACACCACTTGCGGCATCCAACCCGAAGGCACTTCCTCCTGTCAGAAGTACCGCGTGTGCCTTTTGGACCAAACGTCCGGGACGGAGTGCTTCCGTCTCCCGCGTGCCCGGGGCAGCACCGCGCACATCAACGCCTGCCGTTGCACCTGCTGGACAGAGGATAACGGTACACCCTGTTCGAGCGGTTAAATTGGTGGCATGTCCTACTTTGATTCCGTCTATTGCTGTGAGTGTCCGATTTACTGATTCCATAGTTTACACACTGTTTCGGGTTTCCGAAGATTACTATAGCGAATTCTGACGAAATCCGCAAGAAGAATACTACAAACACTACGATACGAACGAAATCAAAGAGGTTGACTAAAAAAGGAGGCACTGCTAAAATCAAACTATCTGTATCAGGGAAATCGGGGTTACTTGGGGGAAACACCCAAGCAAAAACACCCCTCCTACAGCACATAGCAAGGGGGACATGGACATGGAAACCAAGTTGGCACTTAATGGCGGTGAACCTATCGTCAAAGGAAGTTTAGGGAAAAGTTGGCCCATTTATGATGAAACCGAAGAGAACGCACTTTTAGAGACCTTGCGGAGTGGTGCGTGGAACCGACGCGAGAAAGTCGATGAAGTCGGTGAAAAATTCGCGGCGTTTCAGGATGCGAAATACGGGATTCCACTCGCAAACGGGACTGTGGCGTTACAATGCGCACTAAAGGCTGCTGGCATCAGTGCCGGTGATGAGGTGATCGTCCCCGCGCTCACTTTTGTCGCGACAGGGACATCGGCTGTCTGTGTCAACGCCGTGCCGGTGATTGTTGACATCGATCCGCTTACTTATAATATCGCACCCGATGCGATTGAGAAAGCCATTACGCCCCAAACGCGGGCGATTATCCCTGTGCATAACGGCGGCTACCCTGCAGACATGGACGCGATCATGGAGATTGCTGAAAGACGCAATCTCAAAGTGATTGAGGACTGTGCGCACGCACACGGTTCACAATGGCGCGGAAAAGGACTCGGCTCAATCGGACACCTCGGCGCATTCAGCTTCCAGATGGGAAAGACGCTCACCTGTGGCGAAGGCGGAATGGTGCTGACAAACGATGAAACACTCGCAGAAAAGGCAGGTCAATTCGCACAGCTGAATATGCGGATGACCAACTTCCAAGCGACGCTCTTACTGAATCAATTGGAACGGTTTGAAGAGCAGGTAGAGACGCGCGAACGGAATATTGCATATCTCTCCAAGGGCATGGAAGCGATAGATGGGCTCCACCCGATCCCGCGCGATGCGCGTGCCACGCGATGGTGTTTCTACTATTGGGATTTCCGGTTTGTATCTGAGGAATTCGGCGGTGTTTCACGCGACAGGTTCTTAGAAGCACTCCGCGCAGAAGGTGTTCCGTGTGGGGTCGGTGCGCATGGTGAACCCATTTACAACGAAGGTCCTTTCGGCAACCCCGAACTGTTTGATCGGCTCGGATTACCACGCAAATACCTTGGGGACCAGGCGATTGATTATAGCACGCTCAATTGCCCGAACGCAGAACGAGTCTACAGAGAAGAGGTCTGTAGTTTTGGACATTCCATGTTCTTAGGGGACACAGGCGATATGCAACAAATTTTAGACGCGTTCCAGAAGATTCGGGCGCACGCCGGGACGTTGTAGAGGCGGAATGCAACGTCAATGAGGCGATCATCCAGAACAAGGTAGTGGGACGGACGAATAGGGTAAGGTCCAGACATTTCTGTTTCCGTAAGAGTCAATATCGAAAGGAGAAAGGGTCGCGATCAGGAGGTAGCTCCTACAAAACCTTTGCGGAGAGAAAGGCGTCGCGACCCAGAGGTATATGCGCGCTATTATTCATAGCCGCGCTTTACGCGTGCCCATGTCGTCGGGAGTTTGTCCGCCGGATCAACAGCAAACGCGCCATCAATATTCCCGTTGATCTCCGCTGCGGTCAGTGCTTTATCATAAACTCGAACGATAGCGATTGAACCGTTAAAATTCCGACGGCGTTCATCCCAAGAATTAGCACCGATAGAGATGTCGTTTATCGGTATTTTCTTATCGAAATCAAAACCGGGTTGCTTGCTAACCTCTTTACCGTTTTGATACGCCACAATCGACTTACCGCTCGTACCGACGACTGCTATCCAGTTCCATTCACCTTGGTTAAGCGTAATGTTAAGGGGTTGAACGGCTTGCTTAGTCCCCTTGGCATGGATAGAGATGTCCAGATTCTGAGGCGATGGACGGAACCAAAGCCGAATCCCCTGCTTGCCCTCTCTTGGACTATTCTGGAAACCGACGAAGTGATGCTCTTCAACAAAAAAGTCACCGTTGCGCCTACAGAGGAACTCCAAGGTCCAGTCCTCGAAAAATAGCGGGGTATTTTTCTTGGGTGGACCGCCAAAGGTCTGATGGGAATCCGTGGTGGTGTAATACTTCACGTTCGGCTGGACGATACCGAGGGTAGGAATTTTAATTTCGCCTTCTTCGAGTTCCATTGGTTTGTCTGCGGCAAGCAATTCACCGCCTTCGGTACCGAGGTTCTCCCATGCCTTCGGATGAGCAGGGTTGTCAGAGGCATCGAGATAGAGCACAGGATCCTCAACAACACCAGCAAATGCAATGACACATGTCACTAACAGAAAAAATATCGTAGTGTAACTTGAAATAAAGGTTTTCACGCAAGCTCCTCCCAAGGTAGTGCGTACTAACAGAATTGGGTAGGATTCGTGATAGCACCCAACGCCTAAAGGCGTGGGCTTCGGTTTCATAGCAACTGCGTTCTTCTGAAAGGGTTGAACGTCTTATTATCGCTCCACCAGCAGGCAATTCCCCACTATCCTGAATTAAGTGGATAGAGGGCATATCGTGCGGAAACTTTCACGGAAACTATCCCTGCCTGCCAAAGAAAAAGGGGGGTAGCAGTTATCCTGCGTGACGGATTTCACGTCTACGAAACTTATGGGCTGCTACCGATACATGTTTTTTAGCAAGGTTGCCTCGCAGTGAGAGTTGCGACTTGTTTATACCCCCTCTGACAGTGGTGGACAACACCCGCACAAGTGTGCGGGGTCAGAGCATTGTCCAGCAAGTTACATAAAATTATACCACATTTTTGACGAAATGTCAAATCTATTTTGGACTCCAGCACGGACGTTACTGGGGTGGACCCAAACCTAAAGGATTGGGCTTTTTAAGGGAGTCCCGTAAATTGTGGGAGGTGTCCTTTGTAAATACATCTGTTGTGGCAGGACCCTCACTGCTAATTGGGAAAAACTACGGCACTTCTAACGGAATATCTAATGTCTGCGGCAACAAACATTCGGTTTCATTACAGAGTTGATAGGTGAGTTTTAGCGTAATTGGGACGTTTTTGTCGTGCTTCATATTCGCTTTCTGTTTTAACTGCAACGGAATCGTGAGGCTTTCTTCATAAACATTCAAGGATTCGTTACTAAATTCAAAGCGTGTCGATCTCCCTTTCGGATACGCTACATCGAGAATTTCAAACGGGGTATCAGCATCCACCGTAACAGTTGTTGGAATTAAATTATCTTGACCCGCGGGGTTCGCGTTAATGTGCCACCCCTCAGCAATGTTGAGTTGAAGCATCACATCGTATATTCCTTTGTTTTGGGCATTAACTTCAGCGGTCACGCTTACGATCGACGGCGCTGCAGAACTGAGTCCTTCTCCTGCGGTCAGATAACGGTTAAGGGCAAAGTGCATATACATGAAGGACGAGGGACTTTGTGACATGGATTTAGCGAAACTCCGCAGCGTTTCTTCAGCATAATCTCGATAACCCGTCCCAAATGCCAATAGATTTGCGACAGCGACAGCGTTGCCAGACGGAATTGCGGAGTCATAAGGTTTCTTGGTACGCACAATCAGATGCTTTGCATCCGCCTTCGTGTAATAGAAGCCTCCGTTTTTGTCATCCCAAAAAAGTCGAATCATCCCATCAGTCAGCGTTCTTGCTGAATTCAACCACTCTTTATCACCCGTAGCCTGATACAATCCAAGCAGACCTCGGACAAAAAAGGCGTAGTCATCAAGATACACATCCCGTTTTACAACACCTGCAGTATAGGCATGACACAATTCACCATCCGGTTTTTTCAGGGTGTCAAGAATAAATCGGGCAGCTTTCGATGCAGCGATAAGATACCGCTCCTTCCCAAGCACCTGATAGCCGTAAGCGAGCGCGTCTATCATCAAGCCGTTCCAATTAACAATGATTTTTGTGTCCAGCAAGGGGTATTCGCGATCAAAGCGTGCCGTTAAGAGTTTCTCTCGTGCAGATTCTACTTCCTTGAGAGCATCCTCCGCCGCTGTGCCTTTAGGAACATAGAGAACATTTTTACCCTCAAAATTAGGTCCCTTATCAACGCCATAAACACCAGCGAAACGTGCCGCACGCTTTTTACCAAGAATCTTCCGAATTTCATCGGCAGTCCACACATAATACTTTCCTTCTTCGGCATCTGTTTCAGCATCCAATGCTGAATAGAATCCACCTTCAGGTGCCGTCATTTCTCGGAAAATGAAACCGAAGATCTCTTCAGCAATACGCCGATAGCGATCTTCTTGTGTTAACTGATAGGCATGGAGGTATACTTTCGCCAATTGTGCGTTATCGTAAAGCATCTTCTCAAAATGCGGAACGAGCCATTTTGCATCAACAGAATACCGGTGAAACCCGCCGCCTATCTGGTCATACATCCCACCGTAAGCCATCATATCAAGCGTATACGTCACCATCTTCAACAACGATTCATTTTCTGTGGGAGGGGTTTGTAACCCCGATCTTCGCTCGTATTCACTTAGCAAAAATTCAAGATTGGCAGGACTTGGGAATTTCGGTGCGCCACCAAATCCGCCGTAGGCATGATTATAGGTAGTCCGGAGATAGTCCAATGCAGCAGTCGTAAGGGATCTATCCAGTGGTGTGGTAGTGAGTGCGGTGAACCCGCCACTCGTTGCCATCTCAATCGTCCTTGAAATCTGGTTTGCTGCTGCAATGACTTCCGCCTCTCGCGTTACCCAAGCTTCATGCACCGCATCAAGGATAGTTGGAAACCCCGGTCTGCCGGGCATATCTGTCGGTGGAAAATAGGTGCCAGCATAAAACGGCTTTAAATTAGGGATGAGGAAAACAGAGTTGGGCCATCCGCCTCGCTGAATCAGGAGCTGCGTCGCTGTCATATAGATTTCGTCTAAGTCTGGACGTTCTTCCCTATCAATCTTGATATTAATAAAGTTTTTGTTCATCACCGCGGCGATTTCTGGATTTGAGAAGACCTCCCGTTCCATGACGTGGCACCAATAGCATGTGGAGTATCCGACAGAGAGAAAAATTAACTTGTTTTCTTTCTTCGCACGCGCTAATGCTTCATCATTCCACGGATACCACTCTACGGGGTTATGCGCGTGGAGCAATAAGTAAGGACTGGTCTCATGGATAAGTCGATTGGTCCACTTCCATGAGCCATCAGGATTTTTGAGTGCTGTTTCATCGGCACTTGCCATCCATACCATATTGAGAAGGAGAATGCCTCCTAAAAACCATTTCCAACCGATTCGTTTCATGGCTTTTCCCTTTATTTTTATACCCATCGTAAGAGGGGTATTCTAATTTCCCTATCAGTCCGCTGTCGCCACTTTGGCATAAACAGGCTTCTGTGGTGAGCGATTGAATTCTTGACACGTTAAGAGGTAATCGTCAACGGATTCTTCAAAAGCGGTACGAATCTCCTCAAGAGAATCGCCGTGAAAACTGATTATATCACGAATACCTACAAGATCTCCGATGAAACAAGCGTCTTCTTCGCTATAGACGATTTGAGCGATATACTCTTTATACGTCATTGTAATCGTGGTACTACTCCTATGAAGTTGTCAAATCTTTTTCATGAGGTGGGCTTGTCCGAAATTGCAAAACCGACACCACTATATAATATAGGATACCACAAAAAACGATGTTTGTCAGATTTGTTTTTAACAGTATATTAGAATGTCTCAAGAAAACGATTCTTGATTCAGGATGCCAGTCTATCGCTATTGCACAAGTGCCTGCTGTGCTACAGTGCGCCCATGTTCCGTTAGCGTTAACAGTGTCTCCTCTTGAGAAACACATCGGTTGTTCAATGCGTATCTTACGACTTGGGTCGCAAATGCGGGATCCCAACGGAGATGCTCATGGAGGTGTGCTATCTCTGATTCCGCCTCCGCCTCCGGAAGTCCCTCGTGATTAAAAAGGTGAATAACTAACATCGTTTGGGCAAACTCCCATTTTTGGCGTGTCCGCCTACGCGCGATAGCGATAAGTCCACGGTTCGGAACAACCAGAAAAATCAACCCGAACACAAGGAGCGTCATTGTCGCAATCGACCCCGCAATAGAAACATCAAAGAGATACGCGAGCCAATAGCCACTCACAGCGTTCACACTCCCGATAATCGCACTCAGGGTGAGCATCAGCGAGAGTCTGTTTGTCATGAGATAAGCGGTAGCAGGGGGTCCAGCGATGAGAGCAACGACTAATATAGAGCCAACAGCGTCAAATGCCCCGACTGTTGTTACGGATACCAGTGTCATCAGCCCGTAGTGGATAAGGGTAGGCGCGAACCCTAACGTGGCAGCTAAACTTGCGTCAAAAGTTGCTAACTTTAATTCTTTGTAAAATAGCAGAATAAAGGCGAGGTTCAGCAGCAGAATCGTTCCCATGACATATACAGATACGGGACCAAAATCGTATCCGAAAACACCTAACCGGTTAAGCGGCGCGTAAGCCAGTTCGCCGAGAAGGACGGCATCCATATCCAAGTGAACACTGCCTGCAAATCTGGAAATCAGGATCACCCCGATGCTGAAAAGGGCGGGGAACGTCAATCCAATCGCGGCATCCTCTTTCACCAGTTTCGTCCGTTGCAGTAACTCAACGAAAACAACGGTAAGCACACCGGTTCCCGCAGCGGCAAGAATCAGGAGTGGCGAGGACAGACTCTCCGTGAGAAAAAAAGCAAGTACGATGCCGGGGAGAATCGCGTGGCTAATCGCATCGCTCATCAAAGTCATCCGCCGTAGCACCAAAAACACACCGGGCAAGGCACATGCCACCGCCGTGACAATCGCAATGAGTTGGATATCAAGATGGCCTTGCATCACTTCCTACTATTCGCTCCCACGTTGCGGTTGCTTTAACAACCTATCCGTTGCCACTTTTAGACTCTGTTTGTTTCGTTGGTGCCGAAACCAGTCCCATAAAAGCCCGCGATTCAAGGCAAAAACGATCGAGAAGCCTACCACAACTGTTGCACACAACACAATCGTTGGACCGGTTGGGATGCGTGAAGCACTACTGCTAATAATAGTTCCACTCACGCCTGCGAGTGCCCCAAAACATGCAGCGAGAAACATCATCACACCGAGCCTATTTGTCCATTGTCGGGCGGCGACCGCTGGCGCGACCAACATTGCACTCATCAGGACAGCACCGACAGCTTGCAAACCGAGAACGATCGCTATAACAAGGAGACTCGTCAACAGAATGTCAAGCATGCGGGTTGGGAACCCAAGTGATGCAGCGAAACCTTCATCGAAAATCAACAGTTTCAACTCTTTCCAAAAGACAAACATGACAATGATTGCAAAACCCCCGAGTATACCAATTGTCAATATATCACTCTCCAGAATTGTGGCGGCTTGTCCGAAGAGAAACGTATCTAATCCGGCTTGATTCGCATTGCCTGTACGCTGAATCAGCGTATGCAGCACTAAACCGAATCCGAAAAAGGTAGAGAGCACGATCCCAAGCGCGCTATCGTATTTGATACGCGTCAGCCTCACGATACTCAAAATGAGCAGCGTGCCGAGCCAGCCCGCAATTGCCGCACCGAGCACCAGAATCAGAGGTGTTTTGCTTCCCGTCAGCAGAAATGCGATTGCAACGCCGGGCAACGCGGCATGCGAGATAGCATCGCCGAGGAGACTCTGCCGGCGCAAAACAGCATAGGTGCCGAGTGATCCGCTTACAGCACCAAGTAAGGCAGCACCGATGGCAACAATCATGAGTGTATAATCAAGATGCGTTAGGATACTCAAATTTTCCATTTTATTAGTTATCAGTTGTCAGTTAACTGTCAACTACTTTGTCATAAATGCGACACGACCGCCATAAGTTGCACGCAAATTTTCAGGTGTGAACGTTTCGTCAACGGGTCCGCTCGCAATCCGGCGAATGTTCAAGAGCATTACCCAATCAAAATAGTCCGTTACAGTCTGTAAATCGTGATGCACCACGACAACGGTTTTCCCGTTTTCTCGGAGCTCCTGAAGTAGCGTAACAATCGCGCGTTCAGTGGTAGCATCAACGCCTTGAAAAGGCTCATCCATCAAGTATATCGTAGCATCTTGAACAAGGGCGCGTGCGAGGAAAACACGCTGTTGTTGCCCGCCAGAGAGTTGACTGATCTGCCGATTGGTGTACGCTTCCATACCGACCTTCTCCAATGCGGACATAGCAAGTTCGCGTTCCGGCTTTCCGGGTCTCCGCATCCATCCGAGCGCACCGTAGCGTCCCATCATGACGACATCTAAGACGTTTGTTGGAAAATCCCAGTCAACAGTCCCGCGTTGTGGGACATAACCGACAATCCGACGTTGTGCTTCATAAGGTTTGTCGTAAATCAAGACGTTGCCTGCCGCGGGACGTACCAACCCCAAAATCGCCTTGATTAACGTCGTTTTGCCTGCACCATTCGGACCGACGATCGACAAAAGCACCCCTGGTGGCACATCCAAATCGACATCCCACAAGACAGGTTGATCTTGATAGGCAACTGTCAGATCGGTTACTTCAATGGCTTTCGGTACAGAGGCTTGCATGCTTAATTCCCCACCACAGAACCGGCGGATGTTCCCCCAATGAGTGCAGTCACAATCGTATCAATATTATGGCGAACCATCCCAATATAAGTGCCTTCAGGTGTCCCATCGTTACCCATAGCGTCGGAGTAGAGTTGCCCTCCGATCTCCACATTAAAACCTTTTGAGTTCACAGCTGCTTGGACTGCTTTAAGACTCCTCGGCGAAACAGAGGATTCCACAAAAATTGCGGGGGTGCGTTTCTTAGCTATAAAGGTCGCCAATTCCTGAACATCGGCGATACCCGCCTCTGTTGCGGTGCTAATACCCTGTAGCCCGCGCACCTCAAACCCATAAGCCTTCCCAAAATAGTTAAAAGCGTCGTGTGCCGTTACGAGTATTCGTTGTTCAGGTGGTACGCGTTCTGCCTGTGCCTTCACGTACGCGTGCAGTTCCGTAAGTTTCGCGAGGTAGCGTTCAGCATTGGTCCAGTACATTAGCGTATTGTCCGAATCGAATTCACTCAGCGTATCACGAACCTTCCCCACCGCTTTCATCCATAGTGCTACGTCAAACCATAAGTGTGGATCGTATTGCCCTTCAAATTCCGGTGGTGTTAGTAGCAGGCTTCGGTCAACTGCATCTGTTACGGCAACAGTCTTCGTGTTTCCCGACATCTTGGCAAGGATGTCACCCATTTTTGACTCAAGGTGCAGTCCATTATAGAAAATGAGTTGCGCCGAAGTTAACCTCTGCACATCACCCGCACTCGCCTTATAAAGGTGTGGATCTACCCCGGGTCCCATTAATCCTGTGACCTCAACGCGTTCGCCACCAACATTTTTAACAATATCGGTAATCATACCGATCGTCGTGACAACACGAAGTTTCCCACCAACGGAAGCATCAGGAGGTTTCCTTTTTGAATCACACCCCATGAACACAAGAATAGCTATCAAACATAACGAAATGTAAACTCTCTGCATAATTTTAATTCCCAAAAAAGAAGCGTTCTAAAAGCTCACCGACGAGGTAGCCAACCCCTGCGACACCAAGCCCTACAACGAACATGTCGATGCCACTGCGAAACAAACTCCGCCCGGTGAAGATACTTCGGGCAGCGCCGACAGCAAAGTGAGATAACATCGCGAGCGTGAATGAGATCCAGATGGCTGCTGCTCCCCTTGTAAAAAGGAACGGAGCAACGGGAATGAAGGCGCCGATAGCAGTCGCGAATCCTGTAATCCATCCTTCTTTGATCGGAGTCGTATGTAACTCGCCTATTTTAAGTTCAGATTGGACCTTTTCTGCGAGTGCTCTTTCTGGATCGCTCATCACTTCCTTGGCAAGCTCGCGAGCCTGTTCTTCCGGTACACCTCGTGCTGCATAAATAAGCGCGAGTTCCTCCTCCTCAATGTCAGGCATGATACGGATTTCCTCTCTTTCGACCTCGATTTCGTGCTCATAAACCTCTTGCTCACTTTTTGCGGCAAGGTAACCCGAAGCCCCCATAGACAGCGAGTCCGCGACCGTCCCAACGATGCCTGTCACAAGAATCGTAGAGACATCCGATGTCGCAGCGATGACACCGGCAACTAAACCGAAGTTCGCCGTTAACCCATCGTTAAATCCATAAACAATGTTGCCTACCATACCTCCAGATTCGGTTTTGTGCCACGGCTCGTCACTCGTTCCGGTGAGTTCCTGCAAACTCTCTGTATGCATCGCGGATTCTCTGGCTAAAATGAGTGCTGTCTCCTTCACATCTGCCAATGTGCTGTTCCTATGAAGCGTTAGATAGTCTTTGACTTCACCAGCCTCCTCACCGAGCATTTGCGAGAGTGGAAACTCACTACCAAACCGGTGAGCATACCACGCCATCAACCTTGCTTTCAACGTTGGCCGCTGCTTCTTAACCTTTATATCGTAGGTAGCAAGCATCTCCCGCCAACGTATTACATGCCGATTTTCCACTCCGGCGAGTCCACTTAATATGTCCTTTCGCTTCGGATCGGATTCAAGACCGGCGAAAACACTATAAAGGAAACCCGCGTCAACTTCATCTTGTAAATGGCTTTTCCATACCTTGATTGTTTTTCTATCCGGTCGAATCTGTTTTTGTTGTTCCATTTTTTATCGTTGTCGGTTGTCAGTTGTCAGTTTTAGCCATCAACTCGTGCTTTAACATTTATAACGGAGGCGAGTTGATGGTTAAGGTTAAGAGGTTTCATGTAACAATTCACCACTTCCTAGAGTATTCCAAGTTGGGGAAGATTGTTACAAACAGCTCTTAACCGATAGCCGACAGCCGATAGCCGATAACTATTCCTCCACATCCTCGACAAAAATATGTTTCGCAACCTCACGCCCAATAACGACCTGCTGTCCAGCGATGTCAATAGTATAGGGACCTTCAAAGGGAGCAACCTCAATCACTCGGAACGCTGTGCCCGGGTAGAGATTGAAACTTCCTAAATGCCGAAGCATCGCCGAATCAGTGTCACTGACTTCAGCAACAATGCAGGATTGTCCACTACACAAGTCTGTCATTGGAACGGACTCAGTTTTTGTTACAACGCCGTTTTTATCGGGTATAGGGGAACCGTGTGGATCGGCAGTCGGGTAGCCGAGAAACTTGTCCATCCGTGCCTCCACGTCTTCCGAAATAACATGCTCCAATTTCTCGGCTTCCTCGTGAACACCATCCCACGGAACACCGAGTGCCTTGAATAGATAAAGTTCCAACAAACGATGGTGCCGGATAATTTCGAGCGCGATTGCTTTTCCAGCATCCGTCAGCGTAACACCCCGATAGCGCTCGTGGCTCACCAATTTCATCGTCTTTAGTTTTTTAATCATCCCAGTGGCAGACGCAGGCTTCACATTGAGGTATTCCGCCAAAATGCCGGTCGAAACTTTACCGACTTTCTCTTGCAATTTATAGATCGACTTAAGGTAATCCTCAGCTGCATGTGTAAGCATTGTTTTTTCCAATCCGCAATGGGAACAGACAATGCGCTTAGTTTCCCACTGCGGTAAGTAAATGTATGGGCGTTACACCCATTCAGTTTTAGGCACTATGTGCCAAAATTGTTAGAAACGTTGAGAAATTAATTTAGGCATACCTAAATTATATGTTATACAAAACAAAATGTCAAGAAAACTTTTTAATGTTCCTTGCGGTTCGGCGCGGTAAGTAAATGTATGGGCGTTATACCCATTCAGTTTTAGGCACTATATGCCAAAATTGTTAGAAACGTTGAGAAATTAATTTAGGCATACCTAAATTATATGTTATACAAAACAAAATGTCAAGAAAACTTTTTAATGTTCCTTGCGGTTCGGCGCGGTGGGTTGGAATTGTCGAATCCCTCTCCGTTGAGCCGTCCCGGCGCGTTGCGTGGGACTACAAACTTTGGCCAAAAATCGTAGCCGTCATTCTCACTGCGAAGCAGTTGACTGCGGACACGACGAAAAAACACTTTTACCAGAACACTTTGACAACGCGCAAGCAAAATTAGAAAACCGCGCCTATAAGGGGGACATTGTTAAAACTCGTTGAATACTTTCACAGGTTGTCCCGTCTCAATAGATTCCCATGCTGCCACACCGACAGCAATAGACTTTGCACCATCAATCACGTTCGGCGATGGTTCTAAATCTTCCTCAAGACACTGCTGAAAATGGCGCATATATCGGATAACCGTTTGTCCATGTCCGTAAACGCTTGTGTCTATTTCAGGAGGACAGGTCACTTCAAAGGGTTCTCTGGTGGACATTTTATCGAGCATCAACTTGATGTGTCCTTCTTTGTTGTCCGTAAAGTCCCCAATTATCGTCCCTTTACTTCCGAAAACAGAGAGCTGCATCATCGGCATCGGGGGATGGACGATATCGTAAAGCCCCATCGCTCTCGCAATCTGTCCACTCTTAAACTTCAGATTGAGAAAGAAATTGTTCTTTATCGGGTATTCCGGCGTGAGTGTGCCTTTAGTGCCGTAGGCATGTACCTCATCGACATCACCGAGAAGACAGCGCAATATGTCAACCGGGTGTACAACACCGCCGAACATCAAATCTTGTGGCTCATGGAGTCGCCACGGTGTAAAATCGTAAACCTCGCGCATGTCGTGGACATAATAGGCATCTGCCACCATGATGTCGCCTAAATCGCTATCGTCAAAGAGCCGTTTCATCGTCAAAAACTGGAGGTCAAACCGCATCGTCTGCCCCACGAGGAATTTGACCTTGTGTTCGCGCACCAGATCTACCAACTGTTGCGCATCGGCTAATGTCGTCACCATCGGTTTTGTGCAAATGACATGTTTCCCAGCTTCTATCGCCGCGACGCAATGTTCGGCGTGCAGGTGGTCCGGGGAATAGATAGCGATGACAGAAATATCTTCGCGCTGCACCAATTCTCGGTAATCTGTCGTCCAAAAATCCACGCCGATTTGGCTGGCGTAGTTCTTAAGCACATCTGCCCGTTTCGCGCAGATACCACGGAGTTCATATTTCAGGTCCGGTACATCTTTTAACAGTGTCGCAGTTGACCCCATATTCGTGGGGTTCATCCCAATAACGCCCAATCCTATTGCCATTTCGTATCTCCTCCCTGAGTCAGTTGACGTACCGCTATTCTATCACAACTGCCTTTTCTTGGCAAGCACCACGTTCAATGAGCGAATGTGTTCGTAGTCGTGCGATTCATCGCACATTCTAAAGGTGTAACGGCAATAAATTGTCCTACCACAAACCAACGGATGTAAAGTATACGTTGAAAACTGTTTGCCTTCTGCGCCAATTTGATGTAGAATTATTAAAGGGATTACTCACAGCGGAGGAAAAATGACACAGACTGAAACAAAAGAAGTTGCTGGCTTTGAAACCACACAACGGACTGAATTAGAAAAAGTATATAAATGGATTTTTGAACTCAGTGCAGCTGCCCTCGTCCTCTTTTATATCTACAGCGCGGGGTTTGGGAGCGCCAGTGAGCAATTCCATCTCGGTTTCTATCTCCTGCTGACCTTCGCACTGATCGGCATCTTTTACCGATGTCGGAAGAACTCCGCAGCCTCCCGTCCATCATTCATAGACCTGGGCATGATTGTCCTCAGCATCTTCACCATCGGCTACTGGATTGTAGAGTACCCGAATCTCGCCAATCGGGCAGGCAATTACAGTCAACTCGATATTTTCGTAGGCGCGGTCGCGATTCTGATTAGTTTTGAAGTGAGCCGTCGGACAGTCGGTTGGGCACTGCCCATCATTGCTGTGATCGGTATCCTATATGCCCTTTTCGGTCGCTCTTTGCCGGATATCATCTCACACCGTGGGCTTACGCTTCGCAGGATTATCGAATACTGTTTTTTCAGTCAAGCCGGGGTCTTCGGCATCATGGCAAACGTGATGGCGACGTACGTGATTCTCTTTATCTTCTTCGGAGCTTTTCTGGAAAAATCGGGGGTCGGTCAATTCTTTATCAACCTACCGATGTCGATAGCAGGACGTTCAACTGGCGGAGCGGCGAAAGTTTCAGTTATGACCTCTGGTTTTTTTGGCTCTGTCGCGGGAAGTGCAATTGCAAACACAGTCGCTACCGGAACGTTCACCATACCGTTGATGAAACGGACGGGTTTTCGTCCGCACATCGCTGGGGCAGTCGAGGCTTCCGCCTCCGTAGGCGGGCAATTTCTACCACCCGTGATGGGGGCAGGGGCGTTTCTGATGGCAGAACGGACAGGTTTACCGTACAGTAAAATTGCGCTCTTATCCATCGTGCCAGCGATCCTCTACTTCCTATCCGTCGGGGTGATGGTGCATTTTGAAGCGAAAAAGCACGGAATAGAACGGATACCAGACGCAGAAATTCCGAAACTTTTACCCCTCCTTAAAAGTGGTTGGTATTACTTACTGCCGTTGCTTACGCTTGTCGGTATCTTAATCGCTGGATACACCGCTTACAAGGCGGCATTTTTCTCGATTCTCGTCACAATCGCGGTGAGTTATTTCCAACAAGAGACACGACTCACACCGAAACGTATCTGGGAAGCGATGGTGACCGGTGCCAAGAATTCGCTCGCTATTGGCGGTGCTGTTGGCACTATCGGTATCATCGTCGCCATCATAGATCTGACTGGCTTAGGAAGGATATTCCCGGATTTAGTGTTGTCAATTGCGGATGATAGCCGAGTTATCGCAATTATGCTTCTCGCGGCGGCATCTTTAGTTCTGGGTATGGGAATTCCTGTGACCGCCGCCTATCTGATTACCTCTGAACTCGCTGTGCCGATCCTGACAACTCCTGAGATGGGCATACCGATTATTGCGGCACATCTCATTATCTTCTGGCTGAGTCAAGACTCGAACATCACGCCGCCGGTCGCCTTGGGAGCTTACGCAGCTGCAGCTATCGCCCGTGCCGACCCATGGAAAACAGGGTGGGCATGCTTCAAGTTTTCCAAACTTCTCTATATCATGCCGCTGCTGTTTGCGTATACCCACATCCTGTTCACAGGAGGCACTTTCTTTTCCTACGCACTATCTGTGGTATCGGCTGTCGTCGGCACAGTTATCTTCTCCATTGTAACAATGGGCTTTTTCGTCCGTAAGATGCACTGGTATGAGTGGATATTGCTTGCGCTTGCGGCGTTCCTGGCATACGTCTATAATATCTGGACATTCGTCATAGCAATAGCACTCGTTGCGGTTGTGTACACCCTTCAGAAACGCTCAGAATCGTATTTTTAATTTTCCTTGCGGTTCGGTCAGGTGGGTTGGAACATTCATGTTCCTTTCCGTATATCCGCACTCCATTACATTACGTGCTAAATGCTTCGGCTTATTTTTCTGGGGCAGGTTTCTTGACCGAGAGGGACCATGATCTTAGGAAACCTGCGGAACAAGGAGAAACCACTATAGACCTATCGTCCTGCTAGGGCTTTAAAGGTGTACCAACAATTTCTTGGAGTCGCTGCAAGATTGCATCGGCGGCTCTGCGAGATTCCTGCTGGTTGAATTGCTCAGCCGCTTGTCCGGCACGAAAGGTGTTACCTCGGTAGTAACGCCAGAAAATCAACCCTCCGAACAACGCCGCGTCTACATAATGTCCATCTAACGCTGCATCAACGGTGAGAAAACCGAGGGCACCGTTCAGGGCAATCGCATTTAACCCACCTCTCCAATCGCCTGCATAGATTTGTCCCGCCCCAGGAAAGATTGTAGATAACACCCTCGCAAGCTTGGCAGATTTCAGCGATATATCAGTAGCGGCATCAAAGAGCATATCCAGTCTTTCATCGGTAGTATAGTTTCGCAGGGTCTCGCGGGCATCCTCCCATCGAAACTGATAGATATGTGCAACGGCTTGCAAGAAAAGTGCGCGTCGGTCCAACTGCGCGGAAGGGGCTCGCATCGTCACTTTAATTAATTCCAATCGGGCGAGGTCGTAGTCCTGCGCGGCGATCAGCGTCACGGCGAGTTCCAGTTGGTATTCCGATTTTGCTTCGTCATCTGTAGCAAGATGTGTAGCCGCCCGCAAGGAGGTGACTGCTTCTGTCCACAGCCCCTGTGCTCTGTAGGCGAGTCCGATGTTGTGATATACCTCGCCAACACGCGCATCATCTGGATGGAAGAAGAGGAAACGTTTATATTCGGTGATGGCAGCATCGTAGTTGCCTTGCGTGAAGAGATGTTTGCCAAGGGATAACGGAAGTTCTCCTGCGATTGCCGTGAAACCGCTGAAGAGTAAAGAGGCACTGATTAAGAAAAGAGATATAGATCGGACGTAAACATCACCAGGAGTCATAACGTTCACCTTGCTGAGATATAGTTTTGCCGATAGTATATGCCATTACGATTGGTATGTCAAATGCATATTCACGAACCTTTTTTCAGACTTACGTGTCTAAATTGAGCAACAAACCTAAACATTGCATGCCACCTTTGAGTGAACGTGCTTCCTCCACAAAAAAAGAGAACTTCCATTATGAAAGCAGACACAATCTCACAATCAGGAACTTTCGTCAACACACGGATGAAATCACTCTTTGTCGCACAAGACGATAAACCTGACACATTAAGAAAAATTAACCTCGCACGCCTCACGCCATTCCAACGTGGGTTACTCGTCGCCGATGGGACGGTTACGCGGTTCATCGAAGCGTACACGCTCATGCCGGTAGAGGTAACCTTACTACAGCAAGCAAAACAGACACTATCTACTGAACATACATGGCTTCAACTGCCTGCGGGAGCAGAGATTATCTCACGGCAAGTGGTACTCCAAACCCATTCACAGGAAGAATCATCACCTATAATTCATACTTACGCAGACTCACTCATTGTGCCTCAACGTCTGCCAGAATCTATTTTGAACGGTTTGGAATCCGACAAACAAGGACTCGGTGGGCTTCTGCGGTGCAGTGGTTTAGAGACTCGACGTGAGTTGCTCTGGTGCGGTATCGAGGTCCTAACCGATCTACCGTCCGCTGTCGCACATCTTGAAGGTGAAAAGTTTATCAGTCGCGCCTATTGGGTGTTAGCAAATCAGGAACCGCTTATGCTGATCAATGAGAAATTCCCACTTTAATTTCCGATGGATCGGTGAAACGACCACGGACGATCCAATGTCGGGAAGAACGAATTCCGATGTTGGGACCCGATAAAGCGCGGCTGCCCGCAAGTTGTGTTGAAAAAGCGAAACCGTCGCTAATCATGGAGTGCGGAACTGCTATCGGTTATTCTGGGTTGTGGATGTTACGCGTGCTGAAAACTTTAGGTGCGGGACGTTTGATAACGGTGGAAATAAACCTTGACAATGCACAACGGGCGTGCCACAATTTTGAACAGGCAGGTGTGGCGGATCTTGTCGATTCACGGATTGGGGATGCTGCAGAAGTCCTCAAAACCATTCAAGAACCGGTAGATTTCCTGTTCCTTGATAACAACAAAGAGGGTTACTTCTCCTGTTTCCAAGCGATTGAATCGCGTCTAACCAATCCAGCGACTATTGTCGCTGACAACGTCGGCAGAGCGGAGCAAATGGCTGAGTATCTGGAGCATGTCCGTTCACACTACGACTCCGAAACACACTGGTTTGAGAGTCGGAGGCGACCCGGTAGACGTGATGGGATGGAGGTTAGCATCTATCATCGCTAATGTAGAAGGAAGAAACTGACGGTGGGGTTTATAACCCCGCCTTTTACACAGCACTTGCTAAAAAGGAGGCACTCACCTATGATGCAACATTCCACTACTGACTTTCAATTTAACCGACATATACGAAAGACCAAATTTTTCCTCCTACTGTGGATGTGCATGCTATTTGTTCCACACGGTGCCGATGCGCAGACCGAACGGGAGCTACCACGTATGTCAGCACACCGGACTTCTGAGGAAATCAAAGTCGATGGGGTGCTTGACGAAGCCGTTTGGCAAAGCGTAGAGCCGATCCGTCAATTATACCAAATCCAGCCAGACCAAGGTGAACCGGCGACAGAAGAGTCCGAAGTACGCATTCTTTATGATGACAAAAAGCTGTACTTCGGTTTCATTTTTTTCGATTCAGAGATGGACAAGATTGTCGCTAACGACATGCGTCGGGACTCTCCAGGTTTGCGTTCCAACGACTACGGCTTTCTACTCTTGGATACCTACAACGACCGGCGAAACGCTGTCTTCTTTCGATTCACCCCCGTCGGCGGGATAGAAGACACGGCGGTATCTAACAGCGGTGGTAGCCTCAACCAAAGCTGGGATATTGTTTGGGAGTGCCGTTGTAGAATTAACGAAGACCATTGGACAGCGGAAATCGCAATTCCGTTTAGCCAGCTCCGTTTTGAACAAAGCGAGGTGATGAACTGGGGCGTAAATTTCGGACGCGAAATCGCACGAAAGCAGGAAATTGATGCATGGAACGAGGCGCCCAAGACGTACGGAGGGTTGGCGAAGTATCGGACTGCCTATTTTGGCACACTCGAAGGATTAGAGGGTATTACTCCATCAAGACATCTGGAATTGCTACCTTATGTATTACCGGGTGCGAGTTACGTATCGTCAACAAAAGAAACTGAAAGTGTGTTCGAAGCCGGCTTGGACCTCAAATACGGCGTAACTTCAAACCTGACTGCCGATTTGACTGTTAACACCGATTTCGCGCAGGTGGAGGCAGACCAAGAGCAGGTAAACCTGACCCGTTTCAGTCTCTTTTTCCCGGAGCAGCGTCCGTTTTTCTTAGAAGGTGCCAGTATTTTCGATGTCGGGATTCCACGTCCGAGTTTCCGTAGACCACCACCTTTACTGCTCTTTTATAGCCGTCGCATCGGACTCGCAAAAGGGCACGCAATTCCGATTCTCGGTGGTGGCAAAATGACCGGGAAAATCGGACCTTACGGTATAGGGATTCTGAATGTGTTGACGAACAAGTTTAAAGATGACGAATTTCAGATAGGTCAACCCCCCGTCGATGAGCCACGGACGAACTATTCAGTGGTGCGGGTGAACCGAGACATCCTAAAAGGATCGACTGTTGGAGGAATTGTCATTAATAAGCAAGATATCGATGCCTACAACCGGACGATGGGACTTGATTTTTCGTACCGACCAACGAGAGAAATTAATGTCCAAGGATTGTGGTCTCGCACCTTTGAAGCGGATATCTCTGGAAATAGCAACGCCTTCTTTATTGGTGGTGATTGGCGGACGAATCTGTTTCGACTCGACGGTTCATATACAGACATTGGCGAGGACTTTAATCCGGAAGTCGGTTACATTCAACGTAGGGATGTCCGGCGCTTTCGCGGTGATGCCAGCTACACGCCATGGCCAGACAAATTTGGTATCCGTGAGATTCAGATTGGTCCGGAGATCGATCTCGTTCTGACACAAGAGAACGAATTGGAAACCCAAGAGATAACTTTTGATACGCAATTTGAGTTTGAAACAGGGGATGACATCAGGTTCCAAATCAAGAACATGACAGAAAATCTCGATCATAATTTTCGGATTCAAGGGGTAAGCATCCCAGTTGACGATTACAATTTTACTTCGTTCCAGACCTCGATTCGGACCAGCAGCAGTCGTATGATTGCTGCACAACTGCAAGTGGAATTCGGCGAGTTTTATAACGGCACGAGACGTGGTTTCTTAATAGATGCGATCGCCAGACCGACTGCGAGGCTTAGTATCGAACCGTTTATTGAATTTAACCGTATTACCCTGCCTGATGAAGAATTCGATGCCAATGCTTTCGGCGGACGTATCGGCTACTCCTTCTCAACGACACTTTTCACGAAATTGTTCACACAATGGAGCACCGACAGGGACGTGTTCTCCGCTAACTTTTTAGTCAACTATATCTACCGTCCCGGCAGCGATTTCTACCTTGTCTTCGATCAGAGTTACGACACTCGTGATGGCGGGGTCAAACTCCTCGGCTGGACGGTTGTCGGGAAAATGACGTACTGGTGGAATCCGTAATCAACAAATGTGTTAGATCAGAAAAAGAAGAGGTCCGGTGCGGTTGGATGAAAATTAAGAATTTAATTCGGTAATATTTATTCCCCCAGGCCCGGTAGGTGCGGTTTTGCGGCGTACTCGCCCAAATTTTGCCCACACGCGGCAAAATTTGTCTTTGCTTTACATTTGCGATCTGCATTCCTAACCGCACCCGATATGGTTATGGAATTACCGAAATATTTATTTAAACTTCATGAAACCAGTAATATTAAGAAATAATCTTTCGATTCTCTGTCAAGCGTCGAACTCGTAGGAGCGGGGTTTCCCCGACCGCCATCAACGTGTAGTGTGCATATTTAATATTCAAACTTGCTCCGCACCTACATTGGTTGAAGACAATAAACTCATCGCACCCACGGTCTCGCCTGCTTAACCGAGAATTTACCGTCCTTTGTAATCTTGAACTCAATCTCCATAGCGAAATCCGCCGTTTGCGCAGCGGGTGTACTGCCTACGGTTTTTTAGACCACTCCCTAAAGGAAGATTGTGCTACAATACAATCTCATTAGAAAGGAGTTATCCGATGGCGAAACGAAGAAAATTCACGCCTGAGTTTAAAGCTGAAGTTGTTCTTGAAGTCCTCAGCGGTGCGACTTCCCAAGCAGAAGTGTGTCGACGACATAATCTCAACGAAAATCAACTCTCACAGTGGAAGCGACAGTTGCTTGAAAATGCGTCGACGCTGTTTGACTCTACTGATAAGCAGTCGAGTGAGGTTTCCGAGAAGCGTATCGCCCATCTTGAGCAGCTTGTTGGGAGATTAACCGTGGCATTAGACATCCAAAAAAAAGCTTTGGATTGGTTGAAATGACCTTATCCGAAAAGCGAAGCCTCATTTCGGCATTGCACAAGGAGTATTCCGTGCGAGAGATTTGTGAAACACTCGGTTTCAACCGCAGCAGTTTCTATTATCACCCCCAAGAGGATCCGTCCGAAGATCTGCTACGATCGGAAATAGAGACGCTTGCGGGACGGTATCCGAGATACGGGTATAGGCGTATCACGCAGTTGCTACTGCGTATGGGACACACCGTTGGGACCCGACGCGTCGCACGATTGATGAAAAATAGGAATCTTTTGGTCACTGTCAAGCGTGCGTGTCAAACAACAAAATCGCTTCAGGGTGAAAAACCTTGGAGCAACCTGCTCGAAACCCTTGAAGTCTCTCGTCAGGATCAGGTCTGGGTGTCTGATATTACCTATGTTCGTCTCAATGGACGTTTCATCTATGTCTGCCTGCTCATGGATGTTTTCACCCGAATCATCAAAGCTTGGCAGATCAGTCAGCACTTGAACCAATCTCTGACGCTCAAACCGCTCAAAGAAGCATTACGCCACAGCGTCCCTGAGATTCATCATTCCGATCAAGGCGTGCAGTATCTTTCAAGTGCCTACATCACAACGCTCCAAGAACATGGCGTTGAGATTTCCGTCGCACAGCGCGGACGGCCTTGGGAGAACGGATATGCGGAAAGACTCATTCGCACGCTCAAAGAGGAAGAAGTTCACATCAATGACTATCAAAGCATCACCGAGGCGAGAGATCGCATCGGACATTTTATCACACAGGTGTATCATCAGAAACGCCCGCATTCGGCGTTAGGGTATTTGACTCCTATGGAATTTCAACGACAAACCTTATCTTAACTTTGCGAAATTGTGGTCTAAATAAGCGTATGCACTTCAGGGACCGTATAACTGGCTGAATTTGTTGTGTATTACCATAAGATAACGACTTAGTTCACGTAGATAGGCATCCGTCAAGATTCGCTTGTTGTCTTCTGTGCGATTGGAAGTTTTCACAACCCTGTAGTTAGTGCTGTCCCACCAATCCATGAGAACTTCTTCAGGAATGGATTGCTCTTCAGGGTTCGTCACGAGGTCCTCGCCAACCTGCGTGTTGAGGTAGTAATTTCCGACCGTTTGATAAACAACATCATCAGTTACAGCAACCCCATTCGCCAATTCGTTTGCGAAATTGGGATGGACAAGTACCCCCATAGCCGTAGCGAAGTGGTCAATGCGATAGAATTCGCGTGCTTCAAATGCACGGAAATTCCAGAGACTTGCAAACACTTGTTTAACCGACTTGGATAGGTGTCCTTCGTCTGGGTGATGTGTATAGGAATCATATAAGCCTGCTCCACTGAAGCCGGGTAAATCCTCGTTGTTAGTACTGGAACGGCATCGGAGGGATGTGCCCTCTGGAAATGCGTTCTGTAATTCCGAAAGTGCGTCCATCATCCATGTCGGCATTTCACCCTTCTCGATGCGCTCTCTCAACCCTTTCAGTTCAGCCTCCCTCGTGTCGTAATTATCCTGAAATTTGGAATCTTTGAGTAGTGCCTCTGCATAGAAGCCGTTGTGTTTCATGAACGCATCGTAAAAGTACAACGGCACACCAAAACCGTTTGGTACTGTACCTGCGGGAAATCCTAACGTCCGAAGCGTTGCCAGATTAGCCGTTTTCACACCGAAGCGTGCAGCGTCTGCAAAACCGATGCTGTCAAGCGGCAACACCTTCGGAACAGAGAGATCACGCCCAGGTTTCTGTGTCTTCGACGGACGTAAATCGGCGAAGTGTGTCTTTACTTCCTTAAACGTTGCCTCCCTAATCTCAAAGCCATCGGCGTTCACCTCATAGTAGACATATCTACCGATGAGCGGTGCGATCTCCTTGTTTTCCCACGCCGTGGCGATGAAGGCGTTGGGGACTTTGTCCTGAATCGCACGAAGATTGACGTGTGAAAGCGGTGTCTGTCGAACTCCGGTGATTACCCCAGCAACTCGTGGCATCTCGTTCGGTAGAGTTTTGCAAATGACGATGTCACGAACTGTAGGACGTTCGTCTGTCTCCAATATACGCAGTCGACCGAATGACGCTGCTTGATTCAGCGGAAGGTAGCCGATATTCGCATAGAGATCGTCCTCAAAATAAACAGGGAATTCTGCAGCGTCATAGAGTGCCTTTTCTCGATCATAAATGTCGATCGCGCCCCACAATGGGCAATAACCAAGCCTATTTTTCAGTACAGGCATCTTCGCCACAAGCAGATCGTGCGCAAGTTTGATCTCTTCAAACGGGAATGCATCGTTTGGATTAAATTCAAAGGTATAAACACCGGGTTCACCATTTGGAGCCATGAAAAGCGGACGGTAGCTAAGCACACCACGCATCTGTCCTTGCCCTCGCCCCAAACCAGCAGCACTCATGAAACTACCATGGGAGCGATGGGTCTCCGTATTCATGAAATAGAGTTGTGGATTTTGTGTATGTGTATTCTCAATCTGAAATTTTACAAATTCAATTCCGGTAAGTTGCGTGTCAATACGTACATCTGTTCCTTGATACGATAATTTTTCAAAGGTTTCGCGATCGGGGACTGTAGCTGCACCATCCTTGAATGCGACCTGTTCCGGATCCAAGCGCGGTCCTGAAGGCTCCCTGGAACCGCGTCGTCCACCGAACCCACCCCTTCGACGGGATCTATCCCGCTGCCCACTTAGCATCTCACGTATCTGTTGCGCACTGAACTTGGTGCCTCTGGCGGCTTCGAGTCTCATCACCCTAAACATGAGTTGCTTTTCAGCGTCACTGAGTTCATCATTCTGGTCAAGGTCAAATCGTGTCTCTTCTTTCGACAGCTCATCTTGGGTCCAAGTGTTTAGGACGACTGCCAATGAAAATACCACTGCACACAGGAAAAGGGTTATAATAACATGTTTCCGTTTCATTTGTTTCCTCTCTAAGCGTTGGGAATTTTTATGGGAAGCATACGTTCTTTACTTAGATTAGGCAAATAAGGGCTGAATTTGTTCAGAAAAATACCCATCTTTCGCGCGCAGGTTTTCTTTCGTAGGGTGGGTCTCAGGAAGTCAAAATTTATGCATGAATAGTAAGGGACCACTTTGAGGAGACATAGACAAAGTCGAAGGCGCGTCTGACAGTCGGTGTTGATTCCGTATAAGAACCCGTCTCTTTTACCGAATCCACGTATTTCTATCTTTTCTCTCCACTATTTTGGCTAAGTGTGTTATCATTTTTGCAGTTATAGTAAAGCCCATAATTACTTGGACACCTCTACTGTAGCGTAGACTGTTAGTCTGCGTCCTACAGAGGAAACCCAAACTAACAGTTTATGCTACAAAACTGCCTCGCAGTGAGAGTTATCTTTCGACTTTACTATGATGCCGTGCAACGTGGTTGAGAGGGTATCCGTCAATTCCTTTAGTGCAACCAAGGAAAACAACAAGCCGGGCTTCGATGCATCGGAAAATCGCCGTTTCGTTCCGCCAGATGAGGCTTCATTTGCTACCAGGAGATAAATTATGTCGTTCAACATGCTGATATTTATGTGTGCGATCGCCGCGCCGCCAGAGCCAGCGGCGAATGAGTCGGTAGCGGATCCAATCTTGCTCGCTCACCGCGGTTTGGTGCAGCACGCGCCTGAGAACACTCTACCCGCTTTTGCCGCTGCCATCGAGTTGGGCTTATCAATAGAGTTGGACGTCTACCAAACACGCGACGAACACCTGGTGGTCATTCACGACAAGACTGTGGACCGCACGACCAACGGCACCGGCGAAGTAATTAAAATGACCTTGGCGGAAATCCGAAAACTGGATGCCGGAAGTTGGTTCGATCAGCGTTTCAATGGTGAGAAGGTACCGACATTAGAAGAGGTGTTCAAACTCATTCGCGAGCGTCAGCGAACTCCGGTGACCATCGCACTGAATATGAAACTCATCTCGCCGAGGATTGAGCAGAACATCGTGCAGCTCGTCGAAAAATACGGACTGTTTAATCAACTCTGCGCCTTCGGTCAGCCCAGCGATTCGAGTTGTCGATTCAAACAAGCCAATCCGAAACTAAAGACCACGGTATATCTAAATAACAGTGAAGCCGATAAGTTTGCCGCAGCACTGCAGGATCCACTCGCAGACTGCTTGTGGGTGCATTTCATTCCGAATGCGAAAGCGATGGAACAGGCTCATAAGCTCGGTAAACAAGTTTGGCTCGCCTTGCACATCGGTGCGAAGCAATCTGACATCTGGGACAAAGCCCGCGCCATCAAAATGGACGCTATTTGTACCGATTGGCCGCTGGAGTGCAGTCAACATTGGCGTCTCGTTGCGAAATCCTCTGATTTTTGACGTTTCGTTCAACCCCAACGACTCTCACTGCAAGGCAGTGCGCGCATCTGGACTGATTCACTACATACCGAATCTGAGCGCACGTATAATAACGAAGTTAATACCCTCAACAAGTTAATGTTCCGTTTTCAATCTCGCCCAAGCCGTCGCCAGTTTCGCTTGAGGAGACACCGCGGCAAAACCGAGTGCGATAGATAATCCACTGTCTGCAATCGCCTTCACATCAGCTTCTGAGAGTGCAACATTGAAAAATGCAATCTCATCAATGAGACCGGTGAAAGCCTCCTGCTTGTCGTCTCTGGAGCCAATATACTTTGGACCCGCTTTAAATGGACCTGCGGCGGCATTAGATGCTTCTTCTTCACCATCAATATAGACCTTCACTTCTTTTCCGTCATACGTACCTGAAATCTGGTGCCACTTATCATCGTTCAATAAACTTTTAGACCACGTATTATGCGGAATCGGTTGCGCACACTGTCCAGCGAAATTTAATTTGTGGTCCCTTAATGTCAAGATAACATCGCCGCAGGGACCTACGATGATGTCAGACCATGCAGGGGCTGCAGGCGTTTTAATCAAAGCGACGATTGATACTTCATCCTCATAGTCAGAAAAATCACCGACAGCAACATGACCTCCTCCCTCAAACTTTAGGGCTTTGCCGAACTCACCATCGACCCATTGGGCATCAACAATCTCTCCGTCATTGCCATTCTCGGAAGAATCTATTGCCTCACCGCCTTTACCTTCATCAAAGAACCATATTCCCAAAAGTGCGTCCGCATCGAGTTTGGCAGAACTTAGATCTGGAATCATGAAACTGATGGAGACCAGCATCACGTATACCAAAATTGCTTTTTTTAATTGGATGACTCTCATTTTTTTCTCCAATTGTCCAGTGCAGTCTCCTGATTGGAAAATCAGGATTATAGCACTTTGTGCTTCACTGGTGTTGTAATACCATTTCTAATTGAATACGTTTCAATATGCATGTAGCATAAACTTTTAGTTTGTGCTGCCGTGTATCCCTTCAGAAAAGCCGTCTATGTGATATTTATTTTCAGAAATGGTATAACCTTCTATCAACTTCACCAAGAACTCTTCTCAAAGTCCCCTAATAAGGGGATTTCGCGGTTTCCTTTAAGAAAAATATTATTTGGGCAATACACTCGAAAAAATAGGGTGGATTCAAACTTCAGGTTCAATAACGAGATAACTTACGCTCTTAGCTTCCATCTTAATCGGAATCTCAACGTTGTAATCCCGGTCGATCTTGTAATGTTTAGGTGCTCCTTCTTCTTCACGAACCTTGGCAATTTCCGACAACCCAGTATAATAGAGCGATAGTTTCAAAGTGATCTGTTGCACCGTCAGCGTAGGATTATAGAGCATCGCGAGTCCACAGGGGTTGATTTGCGAGTTGGCGTGAAGCACACAATCAATGGAACGACCATCTGGACGGCGCACGTGAATCAGGTCAGAATCCAATATTGGGCGATACTTTTTGTAGAAGTCAACCCATTTCTTAACGACTGCTTTCGTCTGTTCAGTATCAAAAAGTCGGGGACCGCGATAGCACGCAATCACACCACTGCCGAAGTTCTGTGATAGATGTGATTCGTAATCATCAAGGTGTTCGCAAAGCGGTTCAAACGTTGCGGCTTCTCCGCCACCGTGGTACTCCACCGACGGGACGAACATCCAACCCATACTCGGTGTCTTTTCAAAAGTTCCATCGTAGATATTCTGCCGGGCAATTAGAATTTGTCGCTCGCGGGGCAAGCTGAAATTCGTTTCGCGATAGCCCATACCACATTTGTTTGAACCGTTGAGGTAATACCTATCTGGCGAATTGACATAGATACCGCGTTTTCGGCATTCGTGGTAAAAAAGAACACACGCTTCCCACTGGCGCAACTGCGAATCCGCCAAGCCGTTATGGTGTTCGTGCGTCGTTGCCGCACAGATGTCACCATGATAAGGACCATCAGTTTCTATGACATCCATTCCGGTTGCATCCATGAAATTCAGCACTCGCTGAAAATAGCCGTCCGCCCATCTGCTCGCAAGACAAGCACTCTGCCCAAATCTACTCCCGGGTTGCCCAGTGTCCGGGTCAATACAGTTAAAATCTTCACCCACATTCCGAGAAGCACACATCAATGTATAACCACCGAGCTGAATACCTTTGCGATGTGCATAATCGGTCAATTCCTTCATTGTGGTGATGTATTCCGGGTTTTCGCTCTCAATGTTAAATCCGCTTCCAAAGGTCATAATCACCATCTCAAATCCGACTTCGGCGCACTGATCGATCGCCAAACGGACCGCGTCCGGTTCGGCACTCCGAACGTGCATTAGAATTGGATTCTCTGCGACCTGTGGCGCGACTGTGCGATACATCTTGCGGCGTGCAAGTCCTTTTCGTTCACGATCATCACTATCATGTAGAATTTCAAAGGTGCGGAAACCCTTGAAAGTCTCTCCCGGTTGAGGAAGTATTCCCGGACCGAGTGGATAACAACTTGTCATCAACAGTGGCATCTGATAGTGATAATCAACCTGTGTCTTGTAATTCACATCTGGACCCCAGTGTGTCGCTTCCATTCCACTGAAAGCATAATCGCTCTCGACATGTAGCCGATGCTTCTCCTGCTCATTGACCGCAAGGATTTTACAGTTTAAGGCATCAAGTTGAATCGGTTTTTGGCTCTCATTGCGAACAGTGACCCACTTGGACAGTACCGGAACGCCTCGGTAGAGTTCATAATGCCCACAAACCCGGAGGGCGTCAACGGATAGCGGGGACGCGAATTCAACGGTCAGTGTCACACCCTCTGGTGGATATACGGATGATGTTGTGGAACGCCTGCGTACCCACGGATAGCGGGTTTCAGTTTCACCAACTCGATATTCGCGAAATTGAAATGCGTTCCCGTCACTTGTCAAGTCCGAAACCCAATCCAAATCAAGATAGGCATAGTCGGGTTGCCCTTTCAAGCCACCTACCTCAAATTGGCATCCGTTAATCGTAAGTACCGCCTCTGGTTTGATGCCACGAAGAAGACTGCTACCGGTAATTTGATTGGTATAATCAACCGTTGCGAAATTAGGTGAGGTGACGAATGTTCGCTGAATGAGCCCGTTATCAAGAGTAAGCTGATTGTCCGTTTTTTCTACTGAAGCGGGCTGACGAAAGGGTTGAACCAACCAATCATTTTGCTGCGATGTATACTGCATGTCAAGTCCCAATTTTGAGCGTCTCTATAGAAAAGTGGGGCGAAACTCGCTGTTTTGTGTTTTTCATGGCTTCAGTATAACGCTGAAAAAAAATAACGCAAGAACAATGGTAACCTGTTTCGCGTCATAGATTTTTCTCTCTAACAGTTGGAAGATTTTGGTCTATTCCCCTTGTTAGATTAGGCAAATCGGCATCAAATTTGTTCAGAAAAGACGGTATGTCCATTTTTGAATTGCGGGTTGGATCGATCTATGCTAAAATGCCAAATCACACTTAAGTAAGGAAAAATCCCATCATGCAGAACAGCATACGCTGGCTAACGTTAGTCCTCTTGTTAATATCTGCTGAGAACTTGATTAGCTTCGCGCAAGATGAACACACTGTCCTTCTTTACACTTTTGAAACAGGGGCGGGGAAGACCGTTAAAGATCTCTCTGGAAACAACAACGATGGCGAACTTATGGGTCCGAAATGGGGAGAGGGTAATCCGGGGCTTGGGGTGCTGCTGCTATTGCCGGTAAAACAGACATGCCACTTAAAAAATGGACACATATCGCTGGTACCTACGATGCGAAGTCCGGTGAAGCCAAGATTTACATCAATGGCGTTTTGGACGGTGAAGGCAAAATCGGTGGAGACATCGTTCCGAATAACGAGGTCTTGTGGCTCGGCCGGGGTGCAGGTCCATTCTTAGAAGGACGAATGGATGAGGTCAGGATTTCCAACATTGCACACTCCGAGCAGGAGATTCAGGAGTTAATGAACAGAGGCATCGAAGGCGTATTAACAGTAAAACCTCAAGATAAACTGGCAACAACATGGGGAAAACTTAAGTCAGATCTTATGCGATAAAAAGGTACTTAAAAAAGGATTGATAATGTTAAAAGCGATTTTGCATACGCGTCCGGTACGGCAACTCGACACCATTTTCACATCAGGCGACCTGCAACGGCTTGGGAATACTGTTGAAGTTATCTGGGGTAAAGACGAACAGATGCCCGAAGATGCGTGGACCGAAGCCAAGAAAGAGGCATCTATTCTGATAGGTATTCCCAGCTACGGGGTCGGGGATGTTGACGAAAATGCCGCGCCGCATCTGACGACTATTATGGAGGTAGGCGGTGCACATCCCAGAAAGGGACAGGTTGATTACCAAACCTGCTTCAGACGGAGTATTCGTGTGCTGAGTTGCGCGCCTGCTTTCGCCAAAATGGTGGCTGAGATGGCGTTGGGACACGCCCTGGCTGCCTTACGGAACATCGTCGATGCCGATCGACGAATGCGTCGAGGTGAAGAGAACTGGGGGTGGCGTGGGCAAGCCGACATTTGCACGCTCTATAATGCAACGGTGGGTATCATCGGCTATGGAAACCTCGCACGGGAGCTTCGACTGCTGTTAGCACCTTTCAAATGTAAACTGCACGCCTACGATCCGTGGCTTCCTGATACACATTTAGAACAGCAGGGAATACATCCGATGGGGTTGGAGGAACTGCTGCAAACGTGCGATGTCACCTTCGTTTTAGCGATTCCAACACTGGAGAACAGGGAGCTGCTGACTTACGAGAAATTGGCACAGATTAAGCCGGGGGCAGTGCTTGTCTTAGCAAGCCGTTCGCACCTTGTTGATTTCGACGCGCTCCTTGAATTGACAAATGCTGGCAGATTTCGAGCAACGATTGATGTCTATCCTGAGGAACCGCCCCCGTCCGATCATCCGGTCCGAGAGACCGAAAATACGATACTCACCTGTCACATGGCGGGTGCTATCGACCACGCACTTTTCGACATCGGCAGAAGGGTTACAGATGACGTTGAAGCCATCGCGGCAGGGTTACCGCCAATCCGCATGCAAGTTGCACAACCAGAATTCGTCACAAGGCGATGAGTAGGATATGTAGGGTTTCTCAATCAATACGGTAATTCTACAGATAGTGTTGTCAAGAACTCGTCCGCTACGTGACGATTGTAAACGCGGGCTGAAATTACCGAACCGTAGATGTTACCCACGTAGAGGATACCACTGATTGTGCCGAGCGTCCATCCTTTCACTGATGATATGCCATCCCTGTGGAAACCGTCGTAAGCCTGCCATCCTGTTAAAGTAACAGTGAGCAGAGATGTAAGCGCATCGCTGATCCTACCCGTATAGAGTCGGCCAGCTCCGGGGACAATTGTAGAGAGTACCCCAGCCAAAAACGGACTACGGGTGGGCAGATGTGCACCTGCCTCTGCAAAATTGTGATATACTATCGCCTTTTGGCTGATCGAAGCCACCTCCGATCCCTGCAACGTCTTGAAAATCTCACCCGCTTCAGACCACTGTTTCTGCATCAGATAAGAAAGTCCAATGAGCTGCTCGGCTTCGGCGTGTTGCTGGGCATCTGTTACGCGTGACAAAGTTTCACGTAGAAATCGCGCAGATTGCGCAAACTGATCCGTCAGGAAATAGGTGGCACCAATCTGATAGTAGGCACGGCTTACATACCGACCTTCAGGGTGCGTCCGTAAAAGCGTCTGAAAACTCTGGAGGGCTTGCTCGGTTTGACCCGCAAAACGATAGCAGAGGGCAATTCTATAGCGTATCTGCTGGCTTTCTTGTGGTTGATAAAAGAGATAACGTTGGTATTCACCCGCGGCGCGGCGGTAATCACCTTGCTCATATAGAAAATCAGCGAATTTACGGACGTTTTCGGGAGCATAGTATTCAATAGATTCTTCGGCGGCTGTGAAGGGTAAAAGTGTAATAGCAAAGAAGATGATGAGTAGGAATTTGGGGATTTGCGTGGTGTTCATATAACTCGTAGTTGGCCTGAATGTAGCGAAACCCAACTTCTTGACTATTTTAGTGTTGCATAGTCTGAAACGGGGTCCATGTATTTACCTGTTACGCCATCTTTGTGGTAATGCTGCGACTGCGACCCGTTGCACCGGATGAGTCTATCAGCAGTAAGCAGTATCCCTCGGACTACACCATATTCCTGTATGCACGCCATGCCGAAGCGAGAACAGGTCGGTTGGAAGTTACATGTTGGACCGTCTTGGCTGGAGACAAACTTCTGGTAAAGCCGAATCAATCCGGTCGCGACAAGTTCCAGTTCGGAAGGTTCCTGTGGATTAAAGCGGACAATCTCTTGGGGTTTCTGTGTTGTCATTGGGTTAAACTTACGAATGAACTCAAGATCCGTTGCTTCACCAGAAAACGCAGGTGAAATGAAGAGAATAACTGAAAAACAACATACACAGAAAAAGATGGATGGACGACAAACAAGGCGACTCACCATTTGACCTCTTTAACCTCCACCGATTCAGGGATTGTGAAATTGAGTATTGGATTTGGTGGATCCACGTTTACCAGTGGGTTGCTATAGATAACCTGTTCGTATTGGAGTACTTCGGAGTTATCATCATACGTACTGGAGGTAACCATCATCGGAACATAGTTAACGTCTACTTTGGTGTGGTTCTGGTAGTGCGATCTGGCGATGATATGCCCTTTCGGATTCTTGACCTCGGCAGAGATAAGTCTATCGTCCTGCATACCTAAGATAATAGTACCGAGTTGGTCTTTCGCTTTCTTAGGGGGACTCCAATAGCTATAGAGAATCTCGTCTACGATATCGTGCTTTTCCAAAGAATACCCGATTGCTGTCAATCCATACTCCGCTTGTGTAGACTGAATGATGGATTCAACAAACGGGAGTGGAATCCGTCCTTCAGAGATAAAACGGAATGCCTGTTTCTCTACAGGGTAATAGATCTCTAACGACTTATCCTTCACGACCATTATCTGCTTGAGCGGCTCGCTAACCTCAACGACAACCCGTGCCGCTTTTGCGTCGTAATGAAGTGTACCTGAGATGCGTTCCGTTTTGTCGTTCTCGGTTAATTCGCGCGTAAAGTCCAAGGAGAGGGTCTTTAACGGCGCAGCGTAAAGAATATCAACGAGAAGGAATATAAACAAGAGTGTTATGGAGAATAAAGCGTTTTTAAACATCTATCTCTATGAACAGTGTGGTGGCAAACCTCTGGCACTTGCCACCACATTGATTTTCAAGTTCACTGTTTTGCAGCTTCTACTCCAAGTCCAATACCTATGCGTATACTCACAGCTATCGTCCCAAGTATGACGCAACCACTGAGACAACCAGCTGATGTCCATTGCGCCTGAATATTCCCTCTTTTTAATTTATAGACTGATGTGTAGGTGTCTACATATTCAGGCGATTTCCCAATCAACCGAGAAGCTGACGGTGCCGGTCGATAGAAATAGGTCCCAACAGCACCAGATGGCGGCACAATATAACCAAACGGAGGCGGCAAAAAGAAGAGTCCAGAAAGAAGACAACCAGCACCAAACCAAAAAGGTTTGTTCACATCTTTATTGGCATCTTGTTCAGCAGCGATTACAGCCTCTGCCTGCATAGAATGCTGTTGGGCAAAGGTGACAAAAGGCATGCTGAAAGTTAGGACTGCCATAAAAAGCACTAAAGCATGAAAAATTGTATTTATTTTTACTTGATTTTCTCCTTATTGGATTATGAACTCGGATTATACCTTATTTGCCGCGAGCGGATTTCTGCAGGAAACCTCGCCAGCGATGCGAGGGGATGTTGTTTCGTAAAGTTGCCTCGCAGTGAGAGATATTTTTCGATTTTACTATAGTTTCAAATGTGTCCGAACGGCTTGACGTACTTCATCACAAATGTGCATCGCATGCTGGACATTGTCGGCGGTTGCTGAGTCTCCAGGATAGCGTGACTCTACCGCGTATGCCGTTATTATTTTAAAATCAGGCTGCCAATCGTGCCAAGCAGGCAACGTCGTTACAATCAACCCCAGCAATTCTTCAAGGTTATGGGTCCTTGGCACAGGAATGTCTGCCTCTTGCAACCATACCTTGAGGTATTTTTCAATACACTGTTGGGCATGAAAGCAAATAGAATTATAGACCGGATTAGGTGATTGCTGAAGCCACTTTGCTGTATTATAATCTTCTTCAGCCTTCTCTATCCATTCCAGCGTCAGCGGGTTCATGCAGTCCTTCTCCTTTTTGACAGGGTTCGGCGTGTGTGGTGGGTTTCCTATATTGTTGTGTGTGTTAGAACCATGGAGCAGCTCACCTTTTTCAGTAATCTCGCGAAGAAACCAATCGTTATACGAGACACGATAGGCAATCTCTTCCGGCGATCGAACCAAGAGATCCATACCGAAACGATAGGGAATACGTTGTCGAATCTCAATTGCTTTACGGATAAATTCCGATTTTGGAACAGGCATCACGACGAGCAGATCTACATCCGAGTCCTCTGTTGGCGTACCATAAGCATAGGAGCCAAAAAGAATAACTTGTAGCGGTGCGAATTCACGCACGATGTCATCACATGTAGATTGAATCTCTTGTCGGGTAATCATGCAAGCCCTCCTTTCAACTCAAGTATAGCATATTCGATGATGGCTATCAAGTATATTTCTCCGATCAAGGCGATTTATGAACTATCTATACATCAGAAGATTCGCTGGTTACAAACTTTGCCCGTGAGTAGAGAAGTGCCTTGGGACTAATCAATTAATGGAAGATGCTTGGGCAGATCCGGTGCGGTTAGGAAACCGCATTTACTGCGGTTGGGAGCTGAGCGAGGAGCGATGCCCGCTGTAGGAGCTCAGGATTTGTAAAAGCGGAATCAGGCGCGCCATCGAAAATTACTTTACCGTCGCGCAATAAGAGGACACGGTCAGCATATTTTAGGGTGAGTTCTGTGTCGTGTGTTGCAAAAATGAGGGTTTTATTTTCGCGCCGGATTTCATCGCAGAGTTCGTCCATCAACTGGTGGAGATGTTGAGCATCTTGACCCGTGGTGGGTTCATCAAGGAGGAAAAGCTCAGGGTGCAGAGAAAAAGTTGCCGCGACAGCAGTCCGTTGGCGTTGTCCTCGAGACAGCGAATACGGTGCCTCTAAGTCAATATCCCGTAAATCAAATCGCTCAAGTATTCTATTAACCCTATTTTCGAGGGTCTGTGCAGGGAATTTGAGGTTTTTGGGACCAAACGCGACCTCATCGCGAACCGTCTCCGCCTGTAGCAATAGGTCTGGATCTTGAAAAACGATACCGATTTTACCTGCCAATTGATGAAGCTTCGGACGACTGGACGATTTCCCGGCAATGACAACCTCCCCTGTCGTCGGACGCAGCAATCCCGCGATGAGATGGATCAATGTCGTTTTACCAGAACCGTTCGCGCCCATGATAGCGAGAACCTCTCCACGCGGCACCTCGCAGGAAATTGAACGCACCGCATCCTCATCGGTGTTCGGATAACTGAATTGGATTTCGCGGATGCTGAGGAGAGAGGTCTGAGATGTTGACTCGTGAACACTTTTAGCCGATACAGTTGAAGGGCTCGATAACGATGCGTCTACTGAGGATTCCTCGGTTTTCGGAACCTGCACACCCAAACGCTGATATGGCGTGAGATCCTGAAACGCTTCCGCTTCAGGCAAATCCAGGCAGAGCCGTCCTTCGTCCATCAGCCATACATGGTCACACAGCGTGGCAACTTCCTTGGTTCGATGCGTTGCCAAAATAATCGTTATCCCCAACTCCCTATTCAACTGCGTGACGATAGTGAGGATGTCATGTGTTCCCTGTGGATCAAGATGGCTCGTTGGCTCATCTAACAGCAGCACTTGTGGTTGCATCGCACAGACAGCAGCAAGAGCAACGCGCTGTTTTTGACCACCAGAAAGCGATGAGATCTCCCGTGAGGCAAAGTCCGGGAGTCCTACCTGTTTCAAGGCAACAGCAATCCGTTCTTTAATTTTTTCGGGAGGGAAACCGAGATTTTCGAGTCCAAAGGCGATTTCGTCCTCGACTCGCGTGCAAAAGAGTTGATCGTCGGGATTTTGGAAGAGAAGCGCGACCTGCTGACACGTAGTCGCGAGGGGTTGTGCAGCGATGGCCTTATCGTTAAGACGCACCGTTCCAGTGAGCGTTCCTGCCGAAGCATGCGGAATCAAACCGTTTAGTGTCCGCAGCAAAGTCGACTTGCCACACCCTGTTGGACCCGTCAGTAGCACAAACGCTCCGGAAGGCACACGCGTCGTAATCCCGTGCAGCGTCGGAGTCTCACGACTCGGATAGGTAAAACCGAGATACTCTATCTCAATAGACGCCATGGTCTGATTAACTGAGTCCTTCAATCTGTACAGGAACAGAACCGAAGAGTTGTTCTAAATGCCGCTGGACGGAGTCATGGAAAGCGTCAAAGGTTTCTTGGGCGTTCTGCTTGAAATCGTCGTGGAGTTGCTCGTGTTGGGCACGAACGCGGGTAAAGAGATTGTGAATATACGTTTGGAGTTCACCGAGTCTCTCAGTCTGCGCCTTTGCGAAAGTGCTGACAGCCGCTTTAAAAGCATCGAGTTCCGCGTCCAAGTATTCCTTGAACACCGATTTCTGAAAACCGGCAAGTGCGCTGTGCGCCGCGTATCGGAAATCCTCGTGAATCGAATCGTATTCCTTCTTCACGCGTGCAAAGAGTTGCCGCGAATAGTTCTGAATCTCATTCATCCGATCGCCTTGAGCCTGTTCAAAGGGCGAAATCTTCTCCTTAAACGTATCCATTTCGTGAGCCAAGAAGTTTCTGAAATCCTCAACAGCGATGGTATGACGCGTCGTCTTTTCCAAATGGTAACCCATGATCGCCAATCGCACGGCTTCCGGGAACATCTTAGGATAGTCTTTGAATGTCTTCAGCAAATATCGTGCGTACTCCAATCCCTGCCTGGAGAAAAGCTGCTGCTGGATCGACCGAAGAAATGCGAGCAGTTCTTCTTTCTTAATCGATCGGACGTTGTGTGATGTCTGAGGCATATGCTCAAGCAAGGTCAAACATCGGGCAAAATAGTTCTTTAAGGTCGGATCATAGAGCGTTGAAACGACACGCCGATACTCCGATAGGAGTTCCTCGCGCGGCATTTCAGGGACAAAATTGAGGCTCATGTCGGTATTATTTCCGCTGGATTCCACAAGCAACCGATCTTCCTGTTTCAATCGGTGCCAAAGGTCGGTCTCCTTCAAAGCCGTCAGCAGACCTGCCATCGCCATAGGTATACCGGCTTCCTGAATAAAATTGATGTGAGAATCAAATTCAGTATCACCATCAAGCCCGATAATAAATCCACCTGTGACCTCCATCCCCTTGCTCTGTATCTCCCTAATTGCACGCAAGAGGTAACTACCTGCCGCCTCCTCTTTGCTGGTGTTCTGTCCTTTGGAGGTGGTGAGGAGTGCTTCATCATTTGGACTTTCGATACCGAGGAATACCATGTTAAATCCTGCGTCGCTCATTGCGTCGAGCATCTCAGGGATTTCGACGAGGTTTACGCTGGCTTCGGTGTAGAGCGAGAAGGGGAATTGGCGTTCCTCTTGCCACTGCTTCACAGCGGGAAGTAAACGCATTGCATCGCGCTTGTTACCGATAAAATTATCATCAACAACAAACATCGCACCATCCCAACCGAGTTTATAGAGAAGTTCAAACTCAGCAAGCATCTGTTCATTGCTTTTAGTGCGTGGCACGCGCCCGAACAACTTCGTAATGTCGCAAAATTCGCAATTGAAAGGACACCCACGCGAAAACTGGAGTGCCATTGACCCGTAAGCATTAATATCGATAAGGTCGTAGCGGGGCGGTGGTGTCATCGTGATATCCGGTTTCCGCTTCTCACGATAGATCTCTTGCGCACTACCACTCTCAAAATCGGTTAAGAACTCTTCAAAGCTCTCTTCAACTTCACCAAAGAGAAAATGGTCAATCTCAGCATCGGTTTCCTCTTTGATATTATCGTAGTAGGAGGTCGGGTGCGGTCCGCCAGCAATGATAGGGACCCCTGCTCGATTACAGCGTTCGGCAACATCATAAAGAGAATCTTTTTGAACAATCATTGTCGATGTCAACACTACATCCGCCCATTCGAGATGCGCATCCGTCAACGGTTCAATGTTTATATCGACGACTTTAAGGTTATAATTCTTGGGGAACATACCAGCGATCGTCAACAATCCAAGCGGGGGCATCGATGATTTTTTACCAAGAAATTCTAAAGCGTACTTAAAGCCCCAATAGGATGGCGGGAATTTAGGATAAACAAATAAGGCATTTGGCATAATATATATCTATCTCCTTGTGGGCGTAACTTTCATGCCCATATTGCCAAAATTTCTTTGAATAATTTATAAATTTAGCGACTCTTACTAATTATGATACCATAAATTCAAATTTTTATCAAATTTTTTTCTTGTTCACCAAAATATTGCGTTTAACTGAAGATTGATTTCTCACATTGTCGCAATCAGGAAAAAATCTGTAGAAGCACGGGTTTGCCTGTAGCGTAGCGTGCATGTTAAAATTATTTACGATAGCATAGGCACTTATCTAATGGAGAGAATAGATGTATAGACCCCAACTTCCACAGTTCATACTTATTTTTAGTGGTTTACTCTTTTGTTTAACGAGTCATCCGCAAACACTGTTGTATGGATCAGAGGATCTGGACCAGAGCACCTCTTCAGAAAATGCAATAATACCGGACAACGAAACAGAGGAGACAACACACTCATACTATCGTATTCGCCAACTCCGTTTCACTGGGAATGCACATTTAAATGAGAAAAAGCTGATAACTCTATTCGGATGGAAGGAAGAAAAACCCTATTCTCGTGAGGAAATTATAGAAGGGTTTGAACGCATCGTAGCAGAGTATCGGGACGCAGGCTTTATTTTCGCAGAAACATCTTCCAACATCACAGTGATTTCTGGATCTGGACATGTCAACGGTGAAACGTCTGTGTCTATCACGGTAGAAATTGTTGAAGGCAAACAACTCCGCATTGGGACGTTAACAGTGTCGGGAAATCAATGCTTTTCAGTAGACGAAATTCGAGATCAACTCGGCATAAAAGAGGGACAACTTTTTATACAGGCGGTGTTGGAACAGGGAATTGAACGCACTCAAGCATTATACAGTGAACACGGATATCCGAAAGTTGAGATTGAACCTAAGAATATTCAACTTTTGCCAGAAACAGGCACCATCAATTTTGAGTTACACATCAGGGAAGGGGCACAGGTCCGGATTGGTGAAGTCAAGGTAAGCGGACTGAAGAAAACGAAAACTGAGGTAGTCCTTAGGGAAATCCGCGTGAAACCACACCAAAACTTCAAACAGCGTGACATTGACACAAGTTATCGTCGCTTACGAAATTTGGGATATTTCTATCAAGTTAATCCGAATGTGTTGGAAGCGGGTGAAACAGAAGATAGGATCAATTTTCACGCGCGAGTAACCGAAGCCCGAACAGGGCAACTGAGCGGGGTTATCGGATATGCCCCACCAGATTCAGACGTTGACGCTGCACCACAACTCACTGGCGTGCTTGAAGCCCGAGAAACCAACCTGTTAGGAACGGGAAGACAGGTTAACCTCTATTGGAAATCCGGTCTGCTAAAGATCTTACGACTCGGCTACGCAGAACCGTGGATATTTGGCAAACCGCTAACCGTCGGCATAGAATACGGGCAGCTCAAACAACGCAATCCCGATAGAGGACAACTCCAAGGTTTTCCTGATAATGCCTCAGAAACCGTTTCCGAAGAACAGTCAGGTAGCGTGAGCGCAACAACGAACTTCGGACGCGTCTTTGAAGGGATTATGGCGTTGGGATATAAACGGATCAACGTGCCAAATGTTGGTTTACCTTCAGTGACAACACCTTCTTTTGAGACCCAAACGCCGATCTTCTCCGATCCACGCGCTATTTCACCCACCGAACCTACGCCATACATCGGCACGAAATACAGCGTCACACTCCGGTTGACACGGGATACCCGTGACTATTTTCTGAATCCGACACGCGGACGGCGTGATAGCGTCGCCTTTGAAGTGTCACGGAGTGATTTTCGTCTCCGAAAAGCATGGCTTTCTCTACAACAATATTTCCCAACATGGCGGAAACAGACTGTTGCCGTTGAACTCCACGGTGCCGCTGCATGGGGTGTTAATATCCCGCCAACCGAACTTTTCTATCTCGGTGGTGCGACCACTTTGCGCGGGTACGATGAAGATTGGTTTTCTGGACCGCGGCGTGTGTATGCCAACCTCGAATACCGATTTCTCGTCGGACCTGATTCGCAAATCTTTGTCTTTACCGATTTAGGTGCTGTAACCTTGATTGAAACCCCATCCGTTTTTGATACACTCCGCGTCGGCTACGGATTTGGGGCGCGACTTGAATCAAGAGGCGGTATCTTACGTATCAATTATGGTCTCGCGGCAGGAGACTCCCTATTGCGAGGGAAAATCCACGTTAACCTTGGCGCGGCGTTTTAGCGTCTACCTTTTAATTTGCAAGGTAAGGAAATATGTTATACAATTATATACGGAGCAATAACAAGCATATTCAATAACTGGAGGTTTAAATGACCAAAAACAAGAAATTACAGAGTTGGGTCGAAGAAGCCGCTGCGCTTTGTCAACCCGATTCTATCTATTGGTGTGACGGTTCTCAAGAAGAAAACGATCGACTGTGCGAAGAATTAGTTCAAAAAGGGACATTCGTTCGCTTGGATCCCGAAAAACGCCCAGGGAGTTACCTGGCGCATTCCAATCCTGCCGATGTCGCACGCGTTGAAGATCGAACGTTCATCTGCGCGAAAACGCCGCTTGAAGCTGGACCGACAAACAACTGGCACGACCCCAACGAGATGAAAGAAACCCTCAAAGGACTTTTCAAGGGTTGCATGAAAGGCAGGACGATGTACGTCGTGCCGTTCAGTATGGGACCACTCGGTTCACCTATCTCACATATCGGCGTTGAAATCAGCGATTCACCTTACGTCGTTGTCAACATGCGGATTATGACACGCATGGGTAGTGCTGTATTAGAGGTCTTAGGCGAAGACGGCGACTTTGTGCCGTGTTTACATTCCGTCGGAATGCCATTGGAACCCGGACAAACTGATGTTGTCTGGCCCTGCGACTCGGATAACAAATACATCGTACATTTTCCCGAGGAACGTTCCATCTGGTCCTACGGTAGCGGCTATGGTGGGAACGCGCTGCTCGGTAAAAAATGCTATGCCCTCCGTATCGCCTCTATCATGGCGAAAAACGATGGATGGATGGCAGAACACATGCTCATTTTGGGATTAACGAGTCCGGAAGGCGAGAAAACTTACATCGCTGCAGCGTTCCCAAGTGCCTGTGGTAAGACGAACCTCGCGATGCTCACGCCAACCCTACCCGGTTGGAAAGCTGAGACCATCGGCGACGACATCGCATGGATGAAATTCGGTGAAGACGGAAGGCTCTACGCTATCAACCCCGAAGCAGGCTTTTTCGGTGTTGCCCCCGGCACGTCAATGGATACCAACCCGAATGCGATGCACACGCTCGCATCAAACTCGATCTTCACGAATGCCGCCCTCACAGAGGATACCGATGTCTGGTGGGAAGAGATGAGCGAAGATCCACCCGAAACGCTCACAAGTTGGCTCGGTGAAGAGTGGCACCCTGGTGATGAAAAAACCGCAGCACACCCGAATGCTCGCTATACCACCCCCGCGGCGCAATGCCCGATTATCGACCCGAATTGGGAGAATCCGAACGGTGTCCCAATCTCGGCGATCCTTTTCGGTGGACGACGTGCCACTACCGTCCCGCTCGTGTTTGAAACGTTTGACTGGCAGCACGGCACCTTTATCGGCTCTATTGCTTCCTCCGAACGCACAGCGGCTGCTGCTGGTACAGTCGGTGAACTTCGACGCGATCCGATGGCGATGCTTCCGTTCTGTGGCTACAACATGGGCGATTACTTTGCACACTGGCTGGAGATGGGCAAAAATACCGAAGCCAGCAAATTGCCGAAGATTTTCTACGTCAATTGGTTCCGCAAAGACGCTGACGGCGGATGGCTCTGGCCCGGCTTCGGCGAAAACAGTCGCGTGCTTAAGTGGATCGTGGAACGTGTCACTGGCAAAGGCGAGGCTGTTGAAACACCGATCGGTTACCTACCCGCATCCGGTGCTATTGATACCAGTGGATTAGACGTAGCGGACGACCAGATGGGAGAACTCCTGAACGTCGATGTCGAAGAATGGCTCAATGAAATTGAATCCATTCGGGAACATTACGCACGCTTTGAGGAAACACTACCTGAAGCGTTATCCGATGAATTGGCAGCGTTAGAAGCACGTCTGCGTGAAAAGCAATAGAACCGACCGACTCACATTGTAGAGTGAGGCGATCTGTGCCTCGCCCTATAATTAATTTGAAATTTACAAATATTCACCTCAATACCTCGAACGACAGTCACCCCTCAATTGGAAGATCTGTAAGGAAGCAAGCATAAAAAATCGCTTTTTTGGCAAAATGTGGTATTTCTTGGCTCCAACATTTCATCAATAACTGCGGTTTCCGTTAAGATATGTCGCCGATGTGTACGGGTAAATTTTCAACGCCGCAAAACATAGTCGTTATGCGAGAAAGCTAAAAGCAAAAGGAACATAACAATAGTGTCTACAGAAACAGAGATTTCGGGTCCTTCCCATGAGGAGGACATTATTCATCCACGCGTCCTGCCTTTCCTAATGGTTCACCTTGCCTGTTTTGCGATTTTCTGGGTGGACATTCAACCCATCGATTGGATTATATGTGGCGCATTGTATGTTATCCGCATGTTTGGAATTACTGCTGGATTTCATCGTTATTTTTCGCACCGCTCATTCAAAACAAGCCGCGGATTCCAATTTTTTCTGGCATTCTTGGGTCAGAGTTCAGCACAACGCAGCGTACTTTGGTGGGCAGCAAAACATCGTGAGCACCATAAGTACTCCGACACAGAACAAGATGTACACTCTCCAGTTAAACACGGATTCTGGTATTCCCACGTGCTTTGGATTTTCTCCAAACGCGGGCGGACCGTAGATTACAGTATAATTAAGGATTTCCGGAAATACCCAGAACTTGTTTGGCTCGATAAATGGGAAAGATTCCCCCCTTTCCTATTAGCTGTCTTTGTATGGGCAGTTGCAGGTTGGTCGGGACTTGTCGTAGGTTTCTTCCTGAGTACAGTGCTCCTTTTTCACGGTACATTTACTATTAATTCTCTTTCACATGTAATAGGTAAACAACCGTATGTCACCGGTGATAATTCTCGCAATAACTTGCTTCTCGCTATCATTACATTAGGTGAAGGCTGGCATAACAATCATCACCACTTTCCAAGTGCCACACCCCAAGGCTTTCGTTGGTGGCAAATTGATATTACATATTATATTTTGAAAGTTTTGTCCATTTTTAGAATTGTTTGGGACCTACGCTTACCCCCCAAGCATGTAGTTGAAAGGCAACGTAAATTGTCGTTATCTACCATCGAAAATACTGCTCAACAACTCGCTGCAAGTTTTTCGATTGAATACATCGGTAACGCGGTTTTAAAAGCATGGACACACACTCCAAAATTAGAAGAATTGCGTAATCGTGCCCGTATCAGTCAGGCAGAAGTTGAAGCATTTCTTAAAGAAATGAAAATCCTTGAGCTGCCATCAATCGCAAATCTGAAACACCGAGCACAAAAAATGTTTGTTCATATCCCATCGCTAAACCCGATTGTTGAACGGGCAAATCAGATCCTCGTTCAAGCAGTTTCGGTATGGTTAGTCCAGAACGATATTTACGAAACAGGGGTTGGCGTGTAGTGAACGTTGATGAATGGTTATCTTGAAATAACGTTTAGGCGGTTGCTGCATCAAGACTTGGAATTCTGTTGTCCCAAATCCAAGGATTACACTTTGGGTTTGGGACATCTTGTTATTATCGTTTGACGCTTTTGGTAAAATATGATACTCTTAAATAGTAGTCAGTTATCAGTTATTAGTCGTCAGTCGTCAGCAGTTAGTATTCCGTCATTGACAGTTTCCTTGCGGCACAGGAGGGTTATGGATACGCCAGAAATAGATATACTTAACATTTTCGATTTCCCGATCCAGCACTTTCCTGATAGGAGTGCCCGATGGTTGCTCCAAAACCAGGAAAACGTTCGAGGATTAATAGAAATCATCTCGGACCGGATCGCATCACAGATTGATTTTACCCGGCTTGTTCAACTTAATAGGAGTTTTGTTTCCGACACACTTCGCGAACAGGAATCCGACATCATCTTTAGTGTCCCGTTTTATGGTGGGTCCGAGACCAACGAGTTGATTATTTATATTCTCATTGAACACCAATCCACGGTTGATGTGACAATGGGATTTCGAGTGCTGTTTTACATGACGCAGCTATGGGATTCGCAACGCCGGAACTGGGAATCAGACGATGTTCCCAAAAGTGAATGGCGTTTACGTCCGATTCTCCCCATCGTATTTTACACGGGTTCACAGCGTTGGAATGTGGCGTTGTCACTGACAGGGATGATGGAGATTCCAGACGCGCTTGCCCGTTTTGTCCCGACGTTTGACACATTGTTTCTAAGTGTAAAGGAGACGGCGACATCGGACCTGACGCGAACGGATCATCCGTTCGGCTGGTTACTGACGGTTCTTCAACAGGAGTATGCAGACGCGGACGTGATAAGCGATGCGTTGCAGCAAGCAATGCTGCGGCTCAGCGACCTTGAGACAGAAGGGGCTCAACAGCTGCGCCGGTCGGTTATGTATCTGCTGTTATTGATTTTGCATCGCCGTCCGGTTGGAGAACACAGAGGCTTGATAGATATCCTGAATCAACATGCGAATGACATGGAGGTAGACATCATGGCAGAAGCGATTGCAGGCACACTGCTTGAACAAGGCATTGAACAGGGCATTGAACAGGGCATTGAACAGGGCATTGAACAAGGGGAAACCCGCGCGAAACGCGATGCGGTTCTGAAGCTTCTCCAATCTCGATTTGGGAGTGTGCCAGAAGCCCTTGCCACACAGATTAACGAGATCCGTAGCCGGGCACGGCTTGATTTGCTCTTTGACGAGGTTCTTGACGCGGAATCGATTGAGGACCTTCATTTGCAAAACGATGATGCGTAAGTTGACAGTTATCGAGCACATCTGCCCCATTTCGTACCACTGGATACAAAATCTGCCCTATTTTGTGCAGTTAGTTCTGAACACTACCCAAAGAATCTAACCCGCGTGGGACTGTCCTGATTGGCACAGGATTTGCTATAAAAACGAATGAAAGGAGTTCTCTAATGGAAACCGAACAAAAATATCGTGTTGCACCATCCGGATTCACAGCAGAACAGTGGAAGACGTTTAACGAAGACGGCATCATCTTTATTGAAGATGCGATTTCCGATGCGGACATCCAGACCTATATTGACGCGATAGACCGCGTCGCCGCGACCAGTCCGAAATATACCCCAGGTGGCTATCTCGGCATGGAGAACATCGTTGAACGCGACCTCATGTTTACAGACCTCATCGATCATGAGCGACATGTCGGTTATGCGTATGATCTGTTCGCGGAACTCCTCAAACTCCATCAAAGCCAATTTTTCCTACGTCCACCCGGCGGCAAACAGTACAATCAATGGCATCCGGACGGCGCGCGGGCTCTCCCGTACGGTGTGTTTTCGCCCAAACTGCCGTTGCAAATCAAAATAGGGTATTGGTTGACCGATCTGCCGAGAGAAAAGATGGGCAACCTCGTCGTGTTGCCGGGAAGCCACCGGCACCAGTATATGAACGGCTACGATACACATAAAAGTATTCCGGGGGAAAGGGTCGTCTGTCCACGTAAAGGAACGATGACGGTGATGCATTCCAGTATCTGGCATCGCGTTGAACCGAACGAAAGCGATGTTGTGCGCTACAACATCTTCGTCGCCTACTGTCCATCGTGGGTTACTCCCGCTGACCGGTTCCATTCTTCGCCCAAATGGTTGGAGACGCTCAACCGTGAGCAGCGGATCATCATGCGGAGTTATAGCCATGCGTATCACAATGCCAAGCCCCCTGCGTCAGAATTTCCACTCTTCTTAGAACGCGATACAGGTGTTGAGGCGGATGCAGGTACGTATCACGAACACGTCCAGTTGCATCGCCGCAAACGACAAACAATGCCCGAAAAGGTTTTTTAATTATTGGATTTCCGCCGAGATCAAACAATATTTGTTAGAATTGTATTCTTTTCCCTCTAATTCAAAAAACGGTAAGCCCAACCAACGGGCCGGGCTGGATTACGCAAAGACACGTTCCCCAAAAAACCGCCGTTCGTCGAACCGCAAGGAAAATTAAAAACATGAAAACGCTATTCCTCAAGGACATGCGGTATCGGCAAGCGAGAGTTGTACTCACAACACTCGGCATCACCGTACTCATCTCATTGATACTGCTGTTAGGTGGCATCATGAACGGTATGCGCATTCAAGCGCGGCAATACGTCGAATCCACTGGGGCAGACCTTTGGATCTCGGCAGAGGGTTCCGGTGGTGCGTTCATCGGTTTCTCCCTCGTCGTTGAGGAATACATGGTGTTTCTGAACTCAGGGCAAGGCTTAGTCCCGGATTCTGCGTCACCTCTGGTTTTCGCACAAGCACGTCCGGCAGTCGATGGGAAATCCACTAAGGCGATTGTTGTCGGCTATAAATTGGGGCAACTTGGCGGTCCTAAGCAAACTATTGAGGGAAGAATGTTCACCCCAAGCAATTTTGAAGATTATAGACCTGAGGATCCTGTTCCCTATGAAGTGGTCGTTGACGAGAAAATGGGACTGGAAATTGGACAGCAAATCACCCTCAGCAACGAAAAGGTTCGAGTTGTTGGCAAGACCAAAAGTCTGATGTTCGTCTTGGATACACCGCTGCTCTTCATGGATGTCCGCATCGCTCAAAAACTTCTACTCGGAAACACCCCACATGTTAACATGATGATTGCCAAAACCAATAAGAATCTGTCCTTAACTGAGATAACCCGTGATTACGATGCCTTAGAAACGATTGAAGCACGCACCTTAAAACAGACACTTGGGAACATCATTGAGTACTATGTTGACGAACCGATGAAGGCTGTGCAATTCCTACGGGTAATGTTGTGGTTAGCAGCAGGCATCCTCGTCGGGATGATTACCTATGTGACGATGCTCGAAAAGACACAAGAAATCGGTGTACTAAAGGCTATCGGAGGTTCAAACGGCTATGTGATGGGACTTCTACTCAAACAGGTTATCCTAATCTCCACTGTCGGCGTGCTACTTGGGCTCACCTTGTCGTATGTGTTCGCGGCGGCGGCACCGATTTTCGTTGCGATTCACTTCGTCGAATCAATCATCGTTGCGTGCATCAGTTTCATTGTGTGTTGTGGCAGCGGGTATCTGGCAGCGCGTAAAGCAATTACAGTCGATCCGATGATTGCATTCCGCGGTGAAATCTAATTTTTTAAGTTATTAAGCTCCTGGGCGGTGCTCCAAATGTAAAGCAAAGACAAATTATGCCATTTAAGGAAACCTAATTTCATTTCGCGCAGGTGTCTGGTTAATTCGCAACTGGGTTTGGGGATGTGTTCGCAGTTAAGAAGAGAAATATTTGAATCAGAGAACGGCTCCAACTCCGATCTAAGAGGTAATACAAAATGGCGGCAATAGTAGAAGGAACAGGCTTAACGAAACGTTTTGGCAGTGGCGATGCCACCGTTGTCGCTGTTGATTCGGTTGATATCCGAATTGAAGAGGGTGAACTGGTGATGCTGATGGGAGACAGCGGTTGTGGAAAGACAACGCTCATCAGTCTTCTCGGTTGTATTTTAACGCCGGATGCCGGGGGACTCCAAATTGATGGTGAACCGATTGACCCTGAAGCACAAGACTTGAGCGGCATTCGTCGTGAAAAGATCGGATTTGTCTTTCAACTGTTCCACCTGTTACCCTATCTCACAGCACTTGAAAACGTTATGGTCGCCATGGATCTCGCCCGAACGAAAACCGCCGAAGCAGAGAGCCGTGCGACGGAACTACTCACACAAGTCGGCTTGAGAGAACGGCTTCACCATCGTCCTGCCCAACTCTCCGGTGGTGAAAAACAACGCGTTTCTTTTGCGCGTGCCCTCGCCAACCGTCCGAAAATCATCTTCGCAGATGAACCTACCGCCAACCTCGACAGTCGCCAGAGTGACAACCTGATGAACCTTATTCAAGAACTGCGCCAAGAACACCAAACCACTATCGCTATTGTGACGCATCACGAAGGATTAAAAGAGAACGCCGATCGTGTCATTCAGATGAAAGATGGAAGGATTCTCACCACATGAACAGAAATAACGGCATCGCATATTGCGGAAGAGGTATCTTTGCACCAATAATCGGAACTATAATTCTTCTCTTCATTCTACCGACTTCCACCCTCGCCGAAGAAGACAGTGCCCTAACCACACTGGAACAACCTGACTTCCTGACAACCGGATTGTACGGAGGAGGTCTAACCTTCATTAACGGCGATGCATACGTTCGACTTCAACTTCAGCCGGATATACCCCTTGGAAAAGTAGGCATTGGGTTAGACTTAATTCTGCTCTATAATCCGTATGCAGAAGGCACCGAACCCCAAATACTCGCCGAGGACGGCGAAGCATGGGACGATCCAAGCACTTGGCTAAGGCTGATTCGTTACATTCGCTACGGTCAGCCCTACGATCCCTTCCATTTTCGCATCGGAGAATTGGATTACCTAACGATTGGACACGGTTCAATCATGTCCGGTTATTCTAACTACGACCGACGCGGGATACGCCTGAACCTCAGAAATTCAGAAAACCGTTTCGGCGTTGAAACGATGATGAACGACATTGGTAATCCCACAATCTTCGGAGGCCGTGCTTTCCTGCGTCCGTTTCAACGCCCTGAAAACAATAACTTTCTGACGCGGTTTGAACTCGGGGCAACCTATCTCACAGACATCAACCCGAATTTACAAGAAGAGGGAGAAGACCCGTTGAGTGCCGTCGGATTTGATGTGGGATTCCCAATTATTGAGACAAGCACGTTTCGACTGGATCTCTATGACGACATCGCTTTTCTTAATACATTATCTGAAGAAAACACACAGGCAGAAATTGCGCTTACAGAAGAAAACAGCGTAACAACTAATCTCGCATGGGGCAACGCCGTTGGTGTTGGATTCTCTTTCACCCAAACCCTTTTCAAAGTAGAGTATCGCACGTTTGGAGATGGCTATATCCCTTCCGTGTTTGATTATACCTATGAATCCGCGAAATCGTTATCCCCGGAACCAGACATGCCCCAATTTTTGGGATTGGCGACAAACACTGAACCGAGACGCGGTTTTTTCTCACAACTTATCTGGCATCCGATGCCACAAATTCATTTCATGGGGACATTCGAGGATTATACGAACACTGAACCTAAACTCTACATGGCGGTGACAGAGTCGGGGTTAGTGCCACGTCTTTCGCTACGGGCATTCTATACAAAACGTGATATTGGCGAGGATGGGGAGACGAACTTCTTCGGAGATCTGTTCGATTTAGATGAAAAATCAGCATTCAGTATGGAGGTCCGCTACGAAGTTTTTCCGCCGGTTGTAACGATTGTTACTCGTGAATACACATTCCGCCGCGTTGAAACAGCAGAGGGAATCTCCCAATTTGAACCGATCCACAAAACTTCGTTCATGGTAGGTGTCAGTACAGACTTTTAGGGTCGTCTCCAACAAAGATGTGACACATTAATCCGTTCTACGTTCTATTTCCGCCGCAACAAGTTTTTCCAAAGTGTTACTTCCAAAAAGGCTTTTTGGCAAGCAAATCCGTCAAAGACCTGGAGCGAAAAGGGTGCGACGTACACGGATTTGCTTCACTGTTTCACCTCCACCTTGATCTCCTCATCTTCGACAATTACTGGATACGTTCTGATGCGGAGGCGCGGGTCGGTCTGGCACTCACCCGTTTTTGTATTGTATGCGTAGCCGTGAACCGGACACACAGCAACACCGTTTCGGATTCTACCCCTACCGAGGGACCCCATAGCATGCGGACAAGTATTGTCCACAGCACAGAATTCGCCACCCTCATTGAAAATGGCGACTCGCCTTCCGTTGACGGTAAATGCTTTTCCACGTCCCTCTCGGATGGCTGACGTTTTCGTGACTGTTGTGTAATCTGACATTTCCTTACTCCTTGACCCCTCCTAAAGTAATCCCCTGCACAAATTCACGTTGCATCGCTAAAAACAAAATAACAATCGGCATAAGTGATAGCAGTGTTCCCGCCATCAACATTCCGTAATCTTGACGATAGATACCCACGAGATTCGCTAAGCCGATCGGTAGCGTGTATTTCACCTCATCCCGTAAAATGATGAGGGGCCAGAGGTAACCGTTCCATGAACCCAAGAACGAATAGATCGTCAACGCACCGAGGGCGGGCTTGATAATCGGTAGCACAACCCGGTAATAGATGCCGAACTCGGAACAGCCATCAATACGCGCCGCATCCAGTAGGTCAGACGGAATCGTGACAATGAATTGACGCATTAGAAATACCCCGAACGCGCCGACCGAAAACGGGATGATAATCGCCTTGTAACTATTGAGCCAGCCGATATCATACATCAACCCAAACAACGGAACAAGCAACACCTGAAAAGGCACCATCATAGAAGCGAGGAGGATACCGAACAGAATTTTCTGACCGCGGAATTGATACTTCGCAAACGCATAGCCTCCGAGTGAGCAGAAAAACAGCGTGAGAAGCGTCGACGCGGTCGCAATGAAAATACTGTTGACAAAATACCGATTATACGGCACCGTCTTCCACAGATTCCGATAGTTTGATGTGAACTTATCCCACACAATTGACAGGTAAGCCGGTTGATGAATCGTTAATTGCAGGAACAATTGACTTCCATTTCCTGCTTCCACTGTAGCTTGGGATGCGAGGTTCGTTTCTACTTTCTGCATCGTGATGTGTGACGACTCCAACTCACCAGGGATGCCGTGCAGTCGCCAGACCGAATCTGTCCACAACGCGCTCCCTAAAACGAAAGAACGTATCGGTTGATATGTACTGCCATTGTTCGTGCTGCCAGCATCCATTCCAGACTTCGGCACAAACACAGTTAAAGAGAGACGGTGATACGAGGCATCTCCACGCACAGGAAGGGTAATACGCCGAATCCGCTCAATCGAAATAGGGGAGGAAATAGCCGCCGTCATACGAACGGTGTTACTGCCTTGAAAATTGTAGGATAGACTTGCAGCCGTCTGGAGATCGTCTGACGTGCGTATACGCGTGCCTGTCTCTGCTTCCCAGTTCACAACTTCAATCGGTGTGCGATTGAAGTCAAGGTCCTCTATCTGGAGTGTCCCAATCGCAACTTCGCGATACACTGACCCCCAGATCGTATCAACCGCTTCAGGAATAATAGCCTTTCGCACCGCCGCAGTAACCGAATCCGTTGTGCCGTTCCAGACTTCGTCTGGCAACCCTGCGACCAGTTGTTGCCATAAACCCTCTATTATTTCGGTTTGCAATCCTTCGGACGAGACATAATTGGAAAGCTTCGCATTCGCTGCGATGTGTGCCTGTGTCTCAGACCAAACTATTTGTGTGAGTTGGGGTTGCAGGGTTTTCCACTCCGCTTCATCCACCGCCATCGGTTTTTTAATCTTAGGATAGGCATCTTCGACAATATAAGGCGATGATGCGACGCGCGGGGGCAGATTAGGAAACCACTGAATAGGGACAGCGAAAATTTCGTTGGCGGTTTTAAAAGAGGAGGTCAATAGCCATAGCATCGGTATCATCGTACAAAACGCCGCACCTACCAAGAGAAGATAACCAATCCCTCTAAAAATCTCTGTTTTAACACGCTGGTCTCTTTTATTTTGATTCATAAGTTTTTTCCACAAGTCTGATTGAAGTTATCCATGGAAACTAATTACTCGCCCCATATTATTGCTTCTATTTTGTCGGAGACTGCCTCCACTATTTCATCGGGTAAATAACATAAATATTTAACCTCTCTTGCACGCCAATCAAGGCTCTTAACCTGATCCACTCGGATAACACCGTCTACCTGATTCTTGAGCCAGTAAGTCCTTCAATTTCAAGCGTGGGTGTGTCGTAGAGCGTCCAACCTTTTCAACCCTATGGGGCTTGAGTCCGATATCTATCTTAGCAGGAACTCGGTTTTCGTGTTTAGTTTTGGGTACGATAAGAAAATTAAAATATGCAATAAGTACTAAACACTCTTGAGATGACATCCTTTCCTCCTCAATTATAATCCCAATTCAGATAATTCTACTGTGCGTGCGCGTTGGATATCGTCCTGATATTTGAAGACACAACCAAGTGTCTCAGCAACGACATCTGCATCCAGTTGCGCTTTACCAAGTGCCACGAGTGCCAATGCCCAATCTAAGGTTTCCGCAACACCCGGTTTCTTATAGTAATCCCCTTGCCGCCAGAGTTGCATCATCCCACATAACTGTTGCGCGAGGTGTTCATCAATCTGCGGCAGCTTCGCCTGAATAATTGCCAACTCCTTCTCCACAGTGGGATAATCGATCCACTGATAGAGGCAACGGCGTTTGAGTGCCTCATGGACCTCCCGCGTCCGGTTTGAGGTTAGCACAACATAGGGAATATGTTTTGCTTGAATCGTACCGATTTCCGGGATGGTAATCTGGAAATCAGACAAGATCTCGAGTAGAAACGCCTCAAATTCACTGTCGCTCCGGTCTACCTCATCGATGAGTAAGACAGGCGGCACATCACCATCGCTCTGGATAGCCTCCAGCAAAGGACGTTTCAACAGAAACGCTTCGCTAAACAGATCCGTACCGATGTTTTCTTTCTCTCGCCCGCGCGCTTCATCAATGCGAAGTTGCAAAATTTGTCGCGTGTAGTTCCATTCGTACAATGCGCTGTTTGCATCCAAGCCTTCATAACACTGCAACCGGATGAGTTTCGCGCCTGTTGAATCCGCAAGTACCTTAGCGACTTCAGTTTTGCCGACACCGGGTTCGCCTTCAAGAAAAATGGGTTTCTTGAGATGATGCGCGAGATAGAGGGTTGTCGCCAGACCTTTATCTGCGATATACGCATGTTTTGCACATGTAGCTTGAATATTTTCGATGGATGTGAACATTTTTTAAATGATCGGCTTTCGCGCTGCCCTCCACTTCGTTTCGGGCAGGTTTCCGATCCGTTCCAACCCATTAGGAACCTGTAAGGTTAGAAAGCCGTCGTACTCCCTGCTCACACTTTGAATTGTCAATATTATTATGCGGGCCACCGCCACAGCACCCGTCCCCCCTTTAACACGTCATTCAAACAGTTGTCCCACGGGACACGCAAACCCCGGCACGACATCCTCACCTGTCAACGTGGCTTCGTGCGTAAGTATCTCAATGTCGCTTTTAGAACGATACACCGTCACCGCTTTGGCGACAGGGTCCAGTACCCAGACGAGGCGGGTCCCTGCATCCAGATAGTCGAACGCCTTGCGGACAATACGGTAGTGAACATCTGTTGGAGAGATCACTTCAATCGCCAGGTCGGGCGGTATCGGCAACCCTTTGTCTTCATCGACATCCAGGTGGGCGGTTGAAACGAACGCAACGTCCGGCTTCATCACACGTTCTCCAACCTGGAATATCGTCTCCGCGGTATACAATTCCCCCAGCCCATTTTCGTAGACATACCGATCCAAATATCGAATGACGCTGATACTAGTTTTACCATGTCTTCTCGTCGCTGGGGACATCGGTATTAATTCTCCTTTCGCGTATTCATATCCCGGAATATCGCTCTCAAGAAATTCCGCTAATGTCATCGTGGTAGGTATGGACTTAGGAGCTGTTGGCGGTGACTTCAGGACTAATTTGCCTTCACTGTATTCATATCCCGGAACGTCGTTCTCAAGAAATTCCGCTAACGTCATCGTGGTAGGTATGGACTCAGGAATTTTTGGCGTGTCTTTGTGAGATTCTTTCATGTTTTTTATCCCTCCCTCATGCGTTTACATGACAACCTTTCAATTTTCCTGCAGGGCGCGTTCATAATCTTCACGATAATCTATATCCCGTAGCACCCGGTCTGTATCGACTGTAACATAATGAATATCGTCGCCATACCTTTTGAAGAGCGTCCGCACGCCGCCGCTCTCCGCTCCCAAGGCAAGAATATCGTCAGCATACCGCCGATGGAAGACAACTGGATGACCCCGTTTATAATTATAACTCGGTAAGGCAATCCGTTTGTCCGTTCCTATATAGGCATCAATAACCTGATCGATTAACGCAGAGGTGATAAAAGGTTGGTCGACCAGCATGAGCGCGAACGCATCACTTACATTCAGTGCCCGTATACCAGCCTGCGCCGAGGTCAGCATACCATCGTGATAGTCAGGGTTAAAAACGATTTTGACAGGACGCTCCGCCAGTTGTTCTTGAATCTGCGCTGCGCAATGTCCGACAACGACGATAACCTCATCAAACGTGGCACCAAGCATACTGTCCACCACGGTCTCAACAATAGTGCTCTCCCCAAAACGGAGTAGTTGCTTCGGTTCTCCCATCCGAGTGGAGAGCCCTGCTGCGAGAAGAATTCCCGATATGTTTTTTTGATATGCACTTGCAAGCGGTGTGCTACAGGGTGTCGTATGCGTCATGATTCAATACCGAACGCCGAAAGTCTCATATTCCCCAGTGAAAGGACGTTCGTCAATCTCAAGCGAATCAACCTTCGCATAGCGCGGTCCCTCCCTTAACAAGACGACCAACGCATCCAGCTGTGTCTTATCACCCTCTGCGACGACCTCGACTTTGCCGTTTGATAGGTTTTTGGCATAGCCGTTAACGCCGAGCTGTCGTGCGTTGCGTTGTGTGAAATTGCGGAATCCTACGCCTTGCACCCTGCCGGTGATTAGCACATACAGTTGCATTTTCCGGTTAACCTCAATCGTGAGCATAACAGGGGTCCCGAGTTTTGGCAGCAAGGCATCGTTCTTTTTATAGATGTTCTCCTCTTCCGATTCGGGAAGCGGATTCTGGAAGAGCGCGCTGGCATCAAACCGCTTCAAAGCAACAATGTCATTACTCATAAACGCCTGCGGGATCATCGCGTCTTCATCATCGCTATCCAAGTCTGCTACTATCCGTGAACCGGAATAGATCCAAGTAACATGCGACATCGGCTTCTGGGTTTTTACATTGGAAATTAGCTCTTCGGCACGAACTTTTTTCCCTTTATCAGAAGAATCGCCAACTTTCCATTCAACATAAATATTAAACGCGGTTCCCTTTGGTGGTGTCGGTTCATCTTTTTCTTCGTCATAGCCGGGAGGCGTACCTACCGCAACACCGAGTTTTTCAAGTGCGTCGTAAATTTCCTTGGCCGTTGCCTCGACGACAATAATGCTCTCATATTCCTTGCCGTTGCGTCCGCAAACGAGGTATTCAACAGCTCCCTTCAAATGTGCATCGTATTCACCGAGGGCTTCAGAGATTTTACCCTTTAAGACAAGCTTCTTCTCCTTTTCTATGATTTGGAGATGCCCATCTGCCCATGTAATATTCGACAGCGCGATAAAACATATACCAATACAGATTTTTATCGCCGCCTGCCAAATGCTGGTTCCCACCTTTTTCATTCGATCACTCCTATTCGATTTTTTAGAAAGTATACCGTAATCCGTTAAAAATTTCCACATCATGTTTTCGGATACCGGTAGGTGGTTCACTATCATATCGGAAATTCACTCGCAGCGGAAAGGACAATTTTGTCGTCAGGCGGAATGTCATGCTCCCTTCAAAAAGGATTCGATAATCTTGAAAACGCCGGACATAGACCTGATAGTATCCTGTAGCACTCGTCGTGACGCGTTCATCCAGTTGCCCAGTCCAATTGATATAATTTGTTGATCGAACGACACGGGTTGTGATTGCGCCACTCTCCTTGTCATTAATGCGTTCGTGTTCCCACATCGCACCGATACCGAGATAGAGATTAAACTTAGCATTGCGCGGATGTGAGGCGAACCGAACGCCACCCCCTACCAAATTTCGGTCGCCCAACAGAATAGATTCGTTGAATTGCTTCTGAACAAAGGATTCAAAAAGGATATGCTGCGTCAAACTTCGGATAATTCGCGCATGTGCCATGCCTTTGTTGGTAAAAAACTCGCCACTCTTTCTACCCTGCTGAAGACTCCCGAAAACGAAGCCGTGATATGCCTTCGTGAGATAATCTGAGCGAAACCGAGTCCGAGTCGTAAGGAGATCTGTATTGCCAGAACGATAGGTTAAATCCAGTGTGATACTGTTATACAAACCCGATTCCAAGCGCATCTGCCGCACGGTTTCATCCGTAAAGATATTCACCTGTGCTACAAGTGGAGGACAGAACGCAAGACATAATATGAAACAAACACCGACAAGCCGGTTGTTCTTATTCTGACTGGAATTATTCGACGGAAAATACAATGGACAAAATCGCTCTATGGTAGTAAAATCACTAAAGAAAATGGCAAAACTCACCTTCTGGAAATATACCAAAATAGGAAGACTAACATGCAACGAATCCTTATAGACACGGATCCGGGTGTAGACGATGCCCTCGCGATTCTTCTCGCAATGCTTTCACCCGAATTACACATAGAGGCAATAACAACCGTCTGTGGAAACGTCCCTGTCACACAGGGAACAAAAAATCTGTTAACAATTCTTGGAGTTCTTGAACCGGATGAATTCCCACTCATCGCCCAAGGAGAAGCGCAACCGCTTGTCAAACCCCTCGTGACAGCCGCCCATGTCCACGGTGATGACGGCTTAGGAAATGTTAGTCAACTGCGAAATGCCGATGGTAGTCCGCTATATCCGCCCGCAAACACAAGCACCTTATCTATCTCAGGGGTCGATCTCATTCTTGAGATGGTAACACGCTATCCAGATGAACTCACGCTCATAGCCCTCGGTCCGCTGACAAACATCGCCAAGGCAATACGCAAAGATGCAGCGAAGATGCAACAACTGCAGAAGATTCTTGTGATGGGTGGCGCGTTTGAGGACTACGGGAACGTTACAACAACTGCAGAATTCAATATTTTCGTCGACCCACACGCGGCTCAAGAAGTCTTCCACGCCCATATCCCTATCGACATCGCACCACTCGACGCGACACATCAAGTCGTTTTAACCGGCGAACGATTGCACGCTGAAACCGACAAACGACCCGACAGAATTTCCCAGTTCCTTAAGGATGCCACACAAGCCTGCATGGAATTTTACCGGCAACACGTTGGATTCTGGGGATTTCATATCCACGACGCACTCCCGATCGGTATGCTTACACACCCAGAGCATTTTGAAAGCGTTCCCGCTCACGTGCAGGTTGAAACCGAAGGCACTATAACAAACGGCATGACAGTCGCCGATCTGCGACCCGAACGCCAACATTCCAATCCGAACGCACACGTCTGCGTCAAAGTGGCTGCCGAGGCGTTTCTGGATCACTTTTTTCAGCGACTCCGGTGAAATAGGACTATTCGCTCATCTGTAGTATGCCACAAACTGGCAGTGAAAGCCTATTGTAGGTTGGGTTGAACGGACCTCAGCAAAACCGCATCACGCACAAAAGAACTCTGCTTTGCAAGATACCCCTTCACGCACAACGCCAGCGTGAAACCCAACGGGCACCGGGCGAGGGCTGTGGAATCCAAAGGACGGTAAACAAAAATCCCCAAAATCCGCGTAATCCGCGATTCAGACAATAAACCACCGACCGTCGTAGGGCACAAACTAACAGTTTATGCTACAAAAACCTACCGTGCACCTTTGCCATATCCGACAAATTAACAGTTTGTGCTACAGAAAAAGTGTTGGCTTCAAACACTATGTCTGGATTGGTTTTGCCACGTACTAACACCGCCTTCCCATCGGTTTGAAAGCGGTTGTTATAGAAACGGATGTTGCGAATGCCTTCGCTCGGACAGTCAACTGTGGCAGGGTTTCCATCAGTGGATTGCGTTGTGAAGATTGTGTTGGCGTAAAAAACTGTGTCCGTGATACCACCGTTTGCACCAGTAGACCAGAGGTGAATGCCTCCGTAACGATTCTTTCTACCATCGTTTACACTCACATTATGGCGAAGGACGTTCCCGTAAAACGCACGCGCACCGCTGAACTGTGCCAGCAGATACCCGGGTCCATCGTTATCGTGGGAATAGTTGTGCTGAACAGTTGAATTTCTCACGCCACCGTCCAGATCGAACCCACCCCCATCTTTACTGCTGCCAGTACGGTTGTGATGAGATTCGTTGAACTGAATGACAACACGGTTCGCGTCCCATACCCAGATTCCAACAGGACCCCCGCCTTCATAATCGTTTAAGCTGCCATTTTCGTAAGCACGACACCGCTCAATTAACGCTCCATCTACTTGTGCGAGGACAATGCCGTTCCCTGAGTGACTCCCCTTGCCGGGGATGCCTGCGTTCCTATAAACACTGCAGTTACCCACATAAAAGTCGGCATGCGCATAACCATCTCGCTCCGGATTCCAAACACCGATACAACTGATACCTGCGTCACCGTTGTCATGGCTCGTGACGGACGTAATTCTGACATCACAGAAACCACTCCAACTCCGATCTGGTGGTTCTGCCAGGAAACAGATCCCAGAATGCTTGAAATCGCTGACATCAACGCGATGAATCTGAATATCTCCCAACTTAATCCCACCGGGCAGCGTATTAATGAACACGATGCCAGAATCAGCATTCTCAGATGCACCAGCACCGACAAAGTTGAGTTCTCTTAGATGGACACCCCCCATATTCTTCACTACGCAACCGGCACCATCCGCTGCGTCAATAGTTGCTCTACCCGATCCGTAAGAGCCGACAGTTATCGGTTTAGCCACTCGACGCGTCCCGTTATCAGCAAAACAGAGATTTCCAAGGAAAGTCTGGTTGGCTCGAAACAGGACAGAATCACCCGGCAACAACCGGGCAGCATTTACCCGTTCAATACTTTGCCACGGGTACGTTGTGGACGTACCGACGTTTGAATCGTCACCGAGCAAACTAACGTAGTAATCCATCACAAACGCTTAAAATACGTTCATTCCACCAAGTGGATGATTTGGAATATAGCGGAGGTCGTTGTACGGGTCGCGCTGGAGCATTATCGGCACTTCTAACTTGGGGAGTCTCAGTTCAGCGAATTTAAGACGTTGCTCAGACGTAAGTTCCGCCGCGACTTCCTCAATAAGATCGTTAACCTCGTCGAGATAGATCGCACGCTGCCTCAGAAATTTTCGCGCCTCGTCCCTGAATTCATTTAACTCCCGCCGAGAACGCGTATCCCTGAACCCACCTTCATATCGGTCATATTGACGTTGTGTTATGCCGGCCCGAAATATCTGATAATCCACCTCCAACTGTTTCTTCTCAAAATCGTAATCTTCAACGATGTCACGGATGAGTTTCAGTTTTGGATGAATCGCCTGCTGCTGTGCGGTTGTGAGTTGCAATGCCGCTGAACTCTTGGATATATCAACCAGTTTGAGTCCGCCACAAGCTTGCAAAAACCCGCAGAGGAGTAAAATGAGGAGCATTCGCATTTTTTTAATTTTCCTTGCGGTAAAATGACGTGGGTGTTTTTGCTTGGGTGTTTCCCCAGGACTTTGACGTGCATTCCTTAAGAGTTGAAGAAATCCGCAGAAATACCGGATTTGGTCTGGGAATAGATCAAATCCATTCCTTGTATTACATTGCAAAAACCCCAAGCAAAAACCCTTCCAAATGTAAAGCAAAGACAAATTATGCCATTTAAGGCATAATTTCATTACAGGCTCAGGTTTTTTCCCTATGAATTCCTAATTCCCTAAGTCGTATAATTCACCATATTTCGTCCGGAGGTAGGCTATATAAGGTTCAATAGATAAAGGACTTCCGGTTACGCGCTGGATAATTTCCGGTGCCGTATATTTCGATCCGTGTTGGTAAAGATTCTCCTTCAACCAATCGTGGAGTGTAGCGAATTCGCCATTTTCGATTTCAGATGGAATATCAGAGTGCGCTTCACAGGCAGCCGAAAAGAATTGAGCCCCCAAGATATTGCCCAATGTGTAGCCCTGAAATGAACCGCCAATCAACCCATAATACCAATGAACATCTTGCAAAACACCGTCCTTGTCATCAGGCGGAACGATACCGAAATCGGCTTCAAACCGTTCACGCCACGCATTCGGTAAATCTCGAATCTCCAAGTTGCCTTCTAAGAGTGCCAACTCGAAATCAAAACGCAACATGACGTGCAGGTTGTACGTAACTTCGTCCGCATTTGTGCGAATGAGGGAACGTTCCACTTTATTAATTGCTCGGTGAAACGTCCGTAAGCGGACGGAATCCAGTTGCTCAGGAAAAACATTTTGAAGTTGCGGATAGAAGTGTTGCCAAAACCCGCGGCTACGTCCCACAATATTTTCCCAAAGCCTCGACTGACTTTCATGAACACCCGATGAAGTGCCACGAGCAAGCGGTGTACCTTCCAAATCCATGCGAATCCCCTGTTCATACAGCGCATGCCCTGTTTCGTGTAAGGTGCTGAAGAGCGCGTCGCCCAAGAAATTCTCCTTTGTACGGGTTGTGATTCGCACGTCACCGAGTGAGAACTTTGTCATAAATGGGTGATGTGTTTTGTCTTGACGCCCGCGATTCATATCGTAACCAAATTTCTGGGCAACTTCTAAGCCAAACGCGAGTTGTTTCTCCTCTGGAAAGTGTTGGTACAAACACGAATCATCGGCGAGTGCTTGCGAGGTAATCGCAGAAGCAATCGGCACGAGCTCTTGGCGTAATTCCGCAAAGACGCGACTCACATCGGTAGCCTTCATGCCGTAATCGCTGGATTCAATGAGTGGATCCGCAATGTGTTCATACCCCGGAAAGAAGTTAGCAGCCTGCCGACTGTAGTCCAGCGTTTTTTCGAGATAGGGACGGACCCGTTCAAAGTCATTCGCTGGGCGTGCCTCAGTCCATACCTGATAAGATTCCGATGTGTGGTTCGTCACCTCCGCCATGAATTCAGCGGGTATTTTCGTAGCACGTTCGTAGCTCCTACGTGAGACACGGAGGAGACTTGCTTCGTCGGAATCGTAAGCGAGACTCTTTTCATAAGGGTGGAGGTCGTCAAGCAACCTCCCTATTTCCGGATCAGTAAACTTTTCGTGTGCTAATCGGCTTAGTGTAGCACTTTGACGTGCCCGAGCAGGGGCACCACCGGGCGGCATGTACGTGGATTGATCCCAGTAGAGGAGCCCGGCGGCGGACGATATATCATTCGCCTCAAGCAGACGGATTTTGAGTTGTTGGAATTTGGACTGCACAATATCTCCCTTACTCTGTAATATAGTGTTAGTTAGCGCGAGTCACTCGTATTTCGTATTGATATTATTTGTGCTACCACTGTGCAAAGGTTATTGCGCTGTAACCTGTTGAGTAGGCATATTTCTTCACAAATCTATTTTTTTATTTTATCACAGTAGGGTTCTAAAATCAATCAATTTATGATAGATTTTAGAATTACCTATACACCTTTAGTTGTCAGTTGTCAGTAGGCGAGGTTGCAAACCTCGACAGCGGCTCAGGGGTGCGTCTCAATTTTGCGTAAATCCTGGTCAATTGATAAAAATTCCGAATTTTGTCTTATTTTCGTAACAATTGGGTGTTATAATTTAGGTTAGAATCTTGTGATAGAGGTAGATTGATGCAAATAAACGGTCGGATCGGCTACATCACTATATGCTCCCTTGTCATTTTCGCATGCAGCTTCGTTATGTCCGGCTGTTTGCCTAAGGACAAAACAAGCGTTGCAAAGACAGGGGAAACACAACTCACCATCAAAAATAAAGGTTCAGACACGATGGTGAATCTGGCACAGGCATGGGCGGAAAAGTATACGGATGTAAGCACCACAGCATCGGTGGAGGTGTCAGGTGGCGGTTCCGGGACAGGTGTCGCGGCACTCATCAATGGCACCGTAGATATTGCGAACTGCAGTCGCCAGATTAAACCGAAAGAACTGGAATTTGCGACGCAAAATAACGGTAAAGTTCCTCAGGAATTTATCGTCGGCTACGATGCCCTCGCAGTCTATGTCCACCAGGATACGCCCCTCGATGAAATTACGATCACCCAACTGGCGGAAATTTATGGTGAGAACGGCACAATAGCCAAGTGGAGCGATCTTGGTATATCACATAGCGATTGTCCAAGCGACAAAATTATCCGCATCAGTCGTCAATCTAACTCCGGCACTTATTTCTACTTTCGAGAGGCACTTCTCGGCACAAGCCGTGATTTCCGCATCGGTTCGCTGGACCTACATGGATCTAAAGATGTTGTGGAAGTTGTCGGAAGGACCCCGTGTGCTATCGGCTACAGCGGAATGGGATATGCCACCTCACATGTGAAAATGTTAAAGGTTGCCGCCAACCCCGATGCACCTTACTACCCCCCGAATCTTGAGAATGTCCTTGCCAAAACCTACCCTATCGCGCGTCCATTGTATATGTATTCCCTCGGTGAACCTACAGGAGAAGTGAAACTATACCTCGATTGGATCTTGTCAGCAGAGGGGCAAAAGATCGTTGAGAAACTCGGCTTCGTACCGTTAGAAAGTCAGTAAGAATAAATATGAACATCCTACGCAAAAAAAGCGCGGCGAATCTGCCATTTTCCGAAACCGCGATTGAACTGTTTATCCGCCTGTGCGGTATTAGTTCCATTATCTTTGTATTCGGTATCTTCTTCTTTGTATTTCGGGAGGGAGCAGGTTTCCTTTTCAACGGTTTAGATTTGGGGCAATTTCTGACAAGTGTAGAGTGGCAACCGACCTCATTGAAGAATAAAAGATATGGCGCACTTGCTCTGATCGTCGGCACTTTCAGCGTCACTACCTTAGCGATGTGTATCGCTGTTCCGTTTGGGCTCGGTGCGGCGATCTTTGTATCGGAGTTCTGTAGTCCGAAACTGAGAGAAGCATTTAAGATCATCATTGAACTGCTCGCCGCCATCCCTTCCGTTGTGTGGGGGTTCATCGGATTGACACTGATGAATCAATTGATTATCACAGTGTTCAAAGCCCCGATTGGTTTAACGATGCTGAACGGTAGCATCATGCTGGCACTAATGAGTGTGCCGATTATCGTCTCTATCGCGGAGGACGCGCTAAAAGCCGTACCGGATTCCTATCGTGAAGCGGCGGAAGCACTCGGTGCGACCCGGTGGCAGGTGGTTTACCGTGTGCTTTTACCAGCTGCCAAAAATGGGTTACTGGCAGCAGTGCTACTCGGTGCCGCACGCTCTATCGGTGAAACGATGGCTGTCCTTATGGCAACCGGACACTCCGTTAACATCCCATCAGGTCCACTTTCTTGGATTCGCACGCTCACAGCAACAATCGCCGCCGAATTGGGCGAAGTTGCAAGAGGAGATGAACACTATCAAGTGCTCTTTATCATCGGCATTCTGCTTTTCACCATTACATTTGTGGTGAACCTCATCGCCGACTTAGTGATTAAAGGTATCCGCCAAGAGTCATAACACCGGATAGCCACTCTTTGAGGACATCCAAAGTGCGCAGCCTGAAACGAACCGCAAGGAAAAATTAAAAAATGTTTACAGAAACAGAAATCAGTAAACAAAAGCGGTGGATAGAGAATGTGATGCGAATCTTCTTCCTTGTGATGACAAGTCTGATGATTATTCCACTGCTTCTCATCATCGGTTATCTTCTTTATAAAGCCCTACCGGTTCTCTCTTTGGAGTTCCTATTCACGAACCCGAAAGACAACATGCGAGCAGGGGGTCTATGGGCTCCCTTCTTAGGCACAATTTATTTGGTGGTGGTTTCCCTATTAGTGTCGGCACCCATTGGCGTATTCGCCGCAGTGTATCTCAACGAGTACGCTCGTGAGAATTGGTTCACGCGTATCACGAATTTAGCGGTTGTGAACCTTGCGGGTGTGCCGAGCATCGTCCACGCCTTGTTCGGTGTTGGTGCGTTTGTGCTTTTCGCAGGTTTAGGTGAATCGATCTTAGCGGCTTCGCTCACATTAGCAATCATGACGCTCCCGGTTATTATCGCCAGCACAACGGAAGCTCTTAAAGCCGTACCTATGTCCTTCCGGGAGGCATGTTGGAATCTTGGTGCGACGCGCTGGCAAACGATCCGTCGTATTGTTATCCCAAACTCCATCAGCGGTATTTTGACGGGCGTTATATTACAGGTATCGCGAGCGGCAGGTGAAACGGCACCTATCATGTTTACGGGTGCGGTTTTTTATAAAGCTATTGCAGAAGGAAACCTTTTTGCCTATAATATAACAGAACAGTGTATGGCACTATCGCTACACCTCTTTACGATTTCAACACAGGTTCCCGACGTTACGGAGGGCATCCCGTACGGGACCGCAGTTGTCCTTGTAGGCAGTGTCTTACTCGTCAATGCAGCAGCGATTGTGCTAAGGGTATATCTCCGAACTCGGAAAAAGTGGTAAGTAAGACTAACTCGTGAGGAAAGAACATTCATGACAAATAAAGACAGATTACGAACAATCATCGAAGGAAACATCGTCAGCGGAATAATCCAGTTTCTGATTCTTGCATCCGCCGTCGTCTTTGTGCTTGAATCTGACAGTACGACAGATCCACTCGCGCCTCCTGCGTTTCACTTCGTTGTTCTGGATTGGGTGTTTTTTGTCCTATTTTCGATCGAATATATCCTGCGTGTTTATATTGAACCCAGAAAACGGGATTTCATTTTCAGTTTTTATGGCATAATAGATTTGCTCGCTATTTTACCGTCTCTGTTTCTTTTGCCCGGGTTCCGTGTACTTAGAATACTACGGTTCCTGAAAATTTTCAGAATTTTCAAAGCGACCCGATTTATTTTAGCAGTAGATCGGCTCACCGAGGCATTGAGTGAAATCCGACGGGAACTCTTGGCACTGGTCATCCTCTCATTGATGTTAGTCTATCTCGCTGCATGTGGTATCCACTATTTTGAAAGAGAAGTGCAACCCGAAGCATTCGGAACCATTCTTGGTTCCATGTGGTGGTCTGTTGTGACACTCACAACAGTCGGTTACGGGGACGTTTACCCAACAACGCCAGGTGGGAAAATTTTCACTGCCCTTGTCACCCTTGTCGGGGTAGGGTTGATAGCGATCCCGTCTGGATTGTTAGCCTCAGTTTTAACGGAAGCACGGGTCGGACGCCAAAAAGCAGAGGAAAGTGAAAAAAATATGGAAAATGAATCCACGGAAGGCATCGACAAATAGACATGAAATCAAATAGCCAGAATGGATCGCAAACCACACCTATAATTGAAGTCACCGATCTGAAGGTGCACTATAGAGATAAACCCGCACTGAACGGAGTTTCATTTGATGTATACCAGAACGAGATCCTCGGTATCATCGGTCCCGCGCAATCCGGTAAAACAACACTCTTGAAAGTTATCAATAGAACATTGGAACTTACACCGAACACAACCGTAGAAGGGTTCGTGAAGCTGGATGGCGAAGATATTAGCACAATTGGTGATGTATACGGCTTACGCCGACGTATCGGCATGGTTCAGCCTTTACCGGTCGGTTTGCCGCTTTCGATATATGACAACGTCGCTTTTGCACCTCGCACGACAGGGATTCGCTCAAAATCGGAATTAGACGAAATCGTTGAACGGTGTTTACAACAGGCGGCACTGTGGGAAGAGGTAAAGGACCGGTTGAACACGCTCGGCACTAAATTATCAGGTGGACAACAACAACGTTTGACAATCGCTCGTGCCCTTTCGCATCAACCGGAGATCCTCTGTCTCGACGAATTCTCAATTGCCGTCGATCCCGTTACAACGATGCGTATTGAAGAGGTGCTCAAAACTTTACGGACAGAAATGACTATTTTGCTCGTTACAAATTTGGTGCAACAGGCGAAACGGTTGGCGAACCGCACTGCCTTTTTTCTCAATGGCGATCTCATCGAGATTGATACAACAGATATAATTTTCTCTGATAATCCGGCAGAGCAAGCTACTTATGACTATGTGAACGGGACCTTTGGTTAATAGTTAGCAGTTAACAGTTGTCAGTGAAAGAAGCACTTGGCATAACCAATCATCTCTTGTAACCGACAACTGAAAACTGAAAACTTTGAAAAAAATGAATTATAGCATTGAAACTGAAAATCTCAGCCTCTGGTATGGTGACTTTCAAGCACTCATTGATGTGAACGTGAAAATACCGGACGGTCAAATAACCTCGCTTATCGGTCCTTCTGGGTGCGGGAAATCAACGCTCCTACGATGTTTCAACCGCGTCAACGAACGTTACGGCAACGTTACGACAAAAGGGAAAATCGAGGTTTTGGGAAAAAACATCTACGATGCCGATGTCTCTTTGCCGGAACTCCGAAAATCGGTTGGCATGGTGTTCCAAAGACCTAACCCGTTGCCGATTTCAGTTTACGACAATATATTGTTTGGTTTGCGTATTCACTCCCCGGTGCGGAGTATAACACGGACAGAATCAGATCAGATTGTTGAAGAAGCACTCACATCCGTCTTCCTTTGGGAGGATCTGAAGGACAAATTGAAGGTGCGGGCAACATCACTCCAACTTGAACAGCAGCAAAAACTCTGTATCGCGCGTTTGCTGCCACTGAAACCGAAAATCATCCTGATGGACGAACCGTGCTCCGCATTAGATGCCAAAGGCACGCTTGCTGTTGAAGAATTAATGGCGGTACTTGCGGGAACATACACATTCCTTGTTGTGACGCACAACATGGCACAGGCACGGCGAATCAGCAAAGAGTGTATCTATATGTTTCTCGGAGAACTGCTTGAGCACAGAGAAACGCAAGCACTCTTTGAAACACCCCAACATCCTAAGACCGCGGATTACGTGCAAATGCGGTACGGATAGAAGGCAACCTGCAAACTCCTTTAGTGCGGACTTCAGGCGAGCAAGTATTCATTTTGGCAAGCGTCCAAACTGGCACCCTACAAGAGACTTTCAAATTATGAATTCCTCAATGACCCGCCCAGAACTCAGAAAAAGAATCGCTTTGCAGGGTTTCGCTTTCATTATAGTGGTAGCGGCGTTTATTTTCCTCTGGAACGACCTTAAAAAAACAGACGCGGCTCACATTCAAACGTCGTCAACATCCCGTATATTCAGCACATTGCCCAGCCTACTCAGCGATCTCAATCTGATTCTACCCATCAGTCTTTTGGCAGTTTTGTTCGGGGTAGCCTGTGCTTTTTACTTAGAGGAATGGCTTTCAGCAACAAGTTGGGTTCGGCGTTTCATCGAAAGCCAAGTTGCTTTTTTCACCGAAATTCCTTCACTTTTGTATGGTCTTTTGGCAATCACTATTCTATTTAACTACATTGGCGTTTTCAAAGGGATTGCCACACCTCCTCCTGTCCAGAACGTGAGAGAATCTGGATTGGAAGTAATACAGCGCAATACCACAATGTTTTACGCTGAGACTGTGATCTTCATTTTGATGGTAATGCCAGTAGCAATCAAAACAACCCAAGAGGCACTCCGATCAGTAGCAACACCCGTTCGCGAATCCGCCTACGCACTCGGTGCCAATCAATGGCAAGTGTTAGCAAAACAGGTTGTGCCACTCGCCTTCCCATGGATACTTTCAGGCGGATGCCGAGCAATGTCGCGAGCACTCGCTGCAGCTGCATTACTTATCGGTATTCATATATGGGACCATACAACGGGTCCCAGGGGAATACCTGACAGATTCATATTATTCTCAGGAGGGGCACTACTATTGAGTACTATTTCCAGTTTCCTGAAAGGAATCGGGGAAACACCCCAGCAAAAACACCCCTCCCACCGCCACGGCACGACACGATTAACTTTCACGAGATAAGCGGAGGCGCGAATCCTAAATTCCTCGCGATACCAGCGATGCAGACTGAAAAAAGAGAACCCATCCTAAGCATCCATAACCTAAATGTATGGTATGGCGATAATCAGATCCTGAACTCCCTCTCATTTGAGGTACAGCCGAGACAGGTAACCGCGCTCATTGGTCCCGCCAATTGTGGTAAAAGCACACTCGTACGGTGCTTCAATCGTTTAAATGACTTTACATCGAATTTCAGGTTCAGCGGCGAAATACTTTTTAAGGGCAGTGACATGTATGCTAAAAAGACAGATGTCACTGCTATTCGGAAAAAGATTGGAATGGTATTCCGAAAACCTGAACCCTTTCGGTGTTCTATCTACGAGAATGTGGCATACGGGGCTCGGATCTCAGGTATAAGCGAATCTTCACAACTGGATACCATCGTTCAGAAAACCCTCCAAAGATCAGGACTCTGGAACGAAGTCGAACCTATTTTGCATGGAAACCCGGAACAACTCTCTATAGGACAGCAGCAACTTCTCTGTATCGCACGTGCCTTAGCTGTTGAACCAGAAATCCTAATATTTGATGAGCCGTGCGGAGAACTTGACCCGATCGAAACCGTTAAAATCGAGACTCTCATGCGGGATCTCACAAACGATTGCACGCTTATCTTCGTCACCAATAAAAGGAGGCAAGCCGCTCGCGTCTCCGATGTCGCGGGGTTTCTCTACTGCGGCGAATTGATCGAATTCGGAACGACGGAGAAGATTTTTACAAATCCACAAGATACCAGAACAGAACAATATGTAACAGGTTCTCTTAACTATTAAATCTGGGCACCGCTCCACTTCGTTTCGCGGTGGTTTTCGGTTAATTCTAATTTGTCTCTGGGCTTTGAACGTTATTTAACAAAGTCTGTTAGGAAAATCAAAAATCTGCCCGAAATGAAATTAGGTTTCCTTAAATGGCATAATTTTGCTTCGCAGTGAGAATGCTTTACATTTGGAGGGCAGTCCAGGATCCCCATAATTAAAAATATGTTAGAACACGAAATCAAGGGACTTCAGCACAAAATCTTGGAAATGGCAGGGCTTGCGGAACAGATGTTGCGCCAAGCTATCGAATCCGTTTTATCACGAGATAGCGAGTTAGCACGGCTCGTTGTTGCTACAGACGATAAGATTGATCTGTTTGAAAACGAGATCGAATCATTGTGCATCCAACTGATCGCGCTCCACCAACCAGTAGCAATAGAACTCCGCTTTCTAACAACAGCGATGAAGGTTAACCACAACATCGAAAGGATAGCGGATAAAAGCGTTGCTATCGCTAAACGGAGCATTGAGCTGTCGGAATACCCGCCGGTCAAACCGTTTGTGGATCTACCGTATGTCGCACAAGTGATTCAAGCGATGGTTAAGGACGCGATAGATGCATTCGTCAATCGGAACGCTGAACGTGCCTTAGAAATTCGAGAACGTGACAATGAGGTTGACGAGATTTATGAAAAAATGCTCCACGAACTTCTGACCATCTTGAGCGAACATCCGAGACTCATCCAGCCCGGTATCAGCCTACTGCTCCTTTTCCGACACTTGGAACGGATAGGCGACCTCGCGGCAAATATCAGCGAAGAGGTCTATTACCTCGTCAAAGGCGATGTAATCCGACACTCTTAGACCACCAACGCTTCCCACCAATACGAAATTCCCCCACAATCGCTCGTGGCAATGTTTAACTCAACCACCACCATAGCACCCATCGCAGCGTAACTCTTTGTGGTTAATAGCAAGAGGACTGCCCTACTACTGTCAAGATTCCGATTCGGTCTCCGTCGGGTAAAAATGGACATCTCGTTGCGGGAAGGGAATCTTTATGTTGTATTCCTTAAATTTTTGCCAAATCATAAAATGGAGATCACTCGCAACATCAAAACGCTGAAAGGAGTCAGGAATCCACGCCAATAACTCAAAATCTAAAGAGGAATCTCCGAAGTTGATAAAGCGAATAAAAGGGGCAGTAACGTTGCTCATGTTAGGAGTCGCTTCCTTAATCACTTGAGGATGGTCATGCGCCGCTTCGAGTAGTACTTTCTTGACAAGCTGCACGTCTGAACCATACGATACGCCGACAGTGACGCGAATTCTAAAGCGGTTGTTATAGTGAGTAAGATTATGAACCGATTCCGTAACCAATTGAGAATTTGGAACAATAATCTCCTTCTCATCAAGCGAAACAATGACTGTTGAACGAAGATTAATGCTACTCACTCTACCAAATATGTCAACGTCCATAATCTCCACGAGATCCCCAATTTTGATAGGGCGTTCAAAAATTAGAATAAACCCCGAAATCACGTTTGAAGCAATATTTTGTAAACCAAAACCGATACCGATACTCAGCCCGCCAAAAATTAATGCCAAACTTGTGAAACTCACCCCGATGGTGCTGAGGCTGATAATGACCCCGATAATAATAAGACTGAAGTGAAGGAAGCGGAGTAAGATAAATTGGGTGTGCTCTGCAATTTGAAAAGCTTGTAACACCTGCCGCCGCAGGACCCATTGCACATATTTAGACAGGATAAACATCCCGAAGACAATCACAAACCCATAAAATAGCCTCGCCAAAGTTAATTTGCCTACATCTTCGTGGACTTCAACTGGTGCTTGTTCTCCACCAGCATCAATTTCAATAGGCTTCTGCGGAGGTTGAAATAGGTCTGTGAGTGGGTAACCAAAAAGTTTGCCAAGGAATCCTGTGCTAATCCCCGCAAACCGGAATGCCAAACCTATTCCAAAAATTAGAACGATAAGGAACAGAAGGGCAAGTAATCGATTTCTGAGGTGCTGTGGCATCCTGAACCTATTGAAAAGACGATGAAACCATCGGCGCAAAAAGCCAGCAATTGCCAATGTGGCTGCTAAAGTGCCAATCAACCAAACAATTTGGATGACTTTTACAGGCTCTTCACCCAAAGTGATTACACGCGCTTGAAGTAAATCAAGAAATTGTCGAATCAACTCATCCATCTAATGCCACCCTACTTGCTATCGTGCGTTCACGAAAATGCTCGGAATAGAGATATTGTGGCGGAGGGAACTGCTCATCCTTGTTTATGAGAACACCTAAACGCTCTATGAATTCCAGAAACATTTTGTCCTCTTAGCTTAGTGTTTACACAGCAAAATCAAGATATTTCCATTATTAATCGATTGAGATCTGTTCAATTGCATGAACAAACAGAACATCGTTGGCTGCCTCGTAGGACCGTAGTGTTTGCGCCAATTTTTCAGAGTAGAGGTCTTCCCCTGTTAAGCCCGCGATAACCAAATCGCTCTGAGCGGATCGGTGCTCTATCTCCTGCTCTAAAACTTCCTGACTGCTGTAAGACACGGAAGTCACGTTATGCATTGAAATCGGCAGTCGTCCTTCCTTCATTAGCGTCGAAAGTCTGTTCGCTTCACGCTCAGCATCCGTAGCCTCGGAACAAGCGAAAAGCCGGATTTCAGCACGTCTCCACTCTGGATGTCCTACAATGATATACGCGAGCAACAGCATCATCGGAGCGTTCTTCAGGTTATCCTCTGTTACCCAAACATCGATCGAAGAGCGATATCCAAAGCGGTATCCCGTTGATCGCAGGACCAGGACATTGAACAACGCATTCGCAACAAGGCGTATTCCTTCTTCAGCCTCCTCAATCTCGTCAGGCTTGTTTCGATCGAACTCAAGGAGAACACAGTTATTTGGCAAACCAGAGATTCCCGGCATTTGCAATATCTGCGCAAGCGCGAGTTTAAACGTCGGGCAAATTATGGAATCGACGAAAATACCGGCTCTGCTGACCTCTGTCATTTTAATCAATTCATCAACATGGACACGTGCCTGGAGTTCGCTGGAAAACGAGTAGTCACCGTGGAACAACCGGATGAAGTGTCCGAATCCATGTCTGTGGCAAATCCAACGGAGCAAATCGAAATGCCCGAGTCGTCGTTCACCGAACCGGGTCACCGCGACAATCGAGGGACGCCATCCACCTTCAGACGAGATAACACGACTCTTTTGTAAAGTAATCTGCAGCCACCGGGTTAACTGAAACATTGTCCCTTGGAAGATCGCTGTTAAGTCGCGTTGTCCCTTATGACTCCGGCGAAGCCCGAGATAGGTCACTGCCATGAGTGCGATTGAGATGAAGGCATATAGCGCGCTTATTTGGAACATCATCAAACCGCACATTACAGTACCTAACAAGGATAAGTACCAGCGAGAATGGAAAGTAGGACGATAAGACGGATTACTTGCAAAGTGCTCAAGGAACGACACTGCACAGAGCGCACCGTAAGTTACCATGAAGAACATCGTCAAGATCTGCGCGATAAAGTCCAATTCGCCGATCGCCACGAAAACAATCGCAATTATGCCTGATACCGATGTCGCATATACAGGTTCCTGCGACTCGCCTACACCTTTTTCCATAAGGCGGTTCAGTCTCGGAATCGGTAGCACATTGTCTCTGGCAAGCATTTGCAATGTTCTGGGAGCCACCATAATCGATCCGAGAGCAGAGGAGAACGCAGCTGCCCCCAATCCGACGTAGATTGCAGAACTCCACAAGGAGATTTTCGCCATGACAAACTCATCCGCATCAAGTGCTTCAGGAGTGGCACTCTGCCCCAACTTGATAGCGACAAGCACGTATATGACCATGCCTGCAAACGTGGCCCCGATCGTACCGAGGGGTATACTTCTTTGAGGGTTCCTCAAATCACCAGATAACCCCAATCCTGCAATCATACCGGTGAAGGCAGGAAAGCATGTCGCGAAAACCGTGCCAAAGCTATCAGGATTCTCGATGCGTGCTGTAAGATTCAACCCTTCAGGCCGAATTGATTCAGGTCCTTGTCCCAAAAGGAATGAAATTATTGACGCGGCTAAGATTGCACACACCGCCCACAGAACTCGAACCCCGATACCAGCTCCCTTCGTTAGCATAAGCACAAGCATCAGAACAGTGAAAGGAAGACTTATCCAACGCGGATCGGGAATCAATCCATACGTCGTCGCAACCCAGTCATAGACAGGTTGAAAAGATTTCGCGAACGCGACGATATAGAAGGCGACTGAAATAGCTTGCGAGATATACAGAGCAATTCCAATAGAGCCTCCGATGCTCTCGCCGAACGATCGGCTAACAATATAGTATGCCCCACCACCCGCCACGCGACGGTTCGTTGCAATCTCAGACACCGCCAGAACCGTCGGAACCGTCACAAGATGCCCAAGCACGATAACCATGAGGCTACCCCAGAGTCCGACGTGTGCCACGGCGTAACCGAACCGCAAGAAGAGAATAGCACCGAGGATAGTACTCACCGAAGCCAGGAACACGGGGGCAGTCCCGAAACCGTGCCCTTGTTGGGAACCCGGGGCATCGCCGCCGAGCTGAGATTCGGATTGCTGTCCTGGGTTTGAAAACATCGCCAATTTTCCTTTCCTTTCGTTTAAAAGAATTTGAACAAAACGGGTGACCGTAGAGTGTTGACATTTCAAGCGAGGACGGGACGCACAAATTTAATCCCTACAGCGCGTCTCATAAATAGTTTGAGAGTATTCTCCAATAAGAATGTCTCATGAAAGAACCCCCTAAATCCCCTTATCAGGGGGACGGACAATCTACTTCCTAAAAAAACTCTCTTTCGGTACAGGCATACTACTATTTATGAGATAGGCTCTACAATGTAACGCGCAACATTGACAAATATTTGTAGTGCCATTTCTCTGTTAACGGTTCACTATTATAAGTCATAGAGCCACTTAAGCGCAACCCTAATCGAGTGGATAAACGAAACGTAATAACAGGCTCTGCTGAAAATTTGAAGTTCTTGAAACCAACCTCTGGCGCAAATTTTAATATGGATTCGATAACGGAATTTTCAAATTAACACCGCTGTACGTAGGAGTGAAAATATTGCAAGACAGAAAGACCTTCCACCCCAAGCGGCTAAAACATATAGGTAGTAATATATTAATCATATCCACTAAGAGAGTGTTTGTCAAACGAAACTTAGAAGCATTCAGCTTCCCATTCCACGCATCATAAAGGGAAAATAGCGATTCAAAGATCATTCCTACTATGAAATAGATGGTTTTCAATTTGCCCAAAAAACGTATCCATGATACTATAACTCATCAGACATTTTTGCCAAAAAAGGGGAGAATTATGGCAGTCCAAATTGCAATTATCGGATGTGGCGGGATGGCAAACGGTCATCTCAACGCTTATCTCACAATACACCAAACGGAGCCGGGTAAAGTAGAACTCGTAGCGATGTGCGATGAGGTCAAAGAACGAGCAGATCAGTTCGCTAACAGGGTGAAAGAGGTAACGGGTAAAAAGCCCGCGGTATTTGATGACACCGACACACTGCTTGCGACAGCGGATTTAGACGGAGCGGATATCTGCACGTCGCATGCCCATCACCACATCAACGCCATAAAGTGCCTCAACAGTGGAGTCAATGTCATGGTGGAGAAACCGATGGGCGTTACTGTCAAGGCAAGTCACGCGATTATTGCAGCGGCGAGAGCGAATCACAAAATCGCTGCAACGGCTGAGAACATCCGTCGGATGCCGAGCCGGCGTACTGCGGAATGGTTAATGAACGAGAAACAGATGCTCGGAGATTTACGGATGTTTTCCGCACAACACGCCAGTTATCGGGCACCAGACCCGCAAAGTGATTGGCACTGGCGACTCGACCTAACGCTCGGCGGCGGCGGCATGGTGATGGATTCTGGCGCGCACTATTGCGATACACTCCGCTTTCTCTTCGGGGATCCGAGCACCGTGTACGGGCGCGTTTGCCAATTTGAGGATTTGCAAGTTACCAAAGCCGGAGAACTCGTCAAAAACGAACAAGAGGATACTTGGGTCGCAACCATTAATTTCAAAAATGGTGTTATCGGACTCTGGACGTGTACATGGGCGGCGGTCGGACACGGTTTCCATCATGTCGTCTACTATGGTAGCGAAGGGTGCCTGCTCGATGACGGCGACATCTTCCACGGTCCGTTCGATAGTGCGGAAGTGATTCTTAAAGATGGCACTCGCCATAGTATGGAAAGCCTTATCACCGAATATAGGTCAAGCCTTTCGGATGAAGAAGAAGCGAGACTCTTCCCACACAATTTCACCGATGGTGTGGTCCTTGAATGCTATGATTTCGCGGATGCAATAGGAAACAACCGTCCACCCGAACTTGACGCAGAGGTAGGACTACGGGCTAAATCGATCTGTGAATCGATTTACGAGTCTAATGCCTGTGGGCAGGCAGTTGACTATGAAGAGGTAGTCGCAGGTAACATCGAAGTTTACCAGAAACCGATTAACGAACGGTGGAACCTCTAATTGTCTAAACAGGAACGCTCTCCAATAAAGCCAGCGGAAGAACAACGGGACATCGGAAAATCGGTCGGCTATTTTGAACTACTTCGACAGAACCCCAACTTTCGCTGGCTCTGGGGTGGACAGGTTGTCAGCCTGCTTGGGGATTGGTTTAACCTCATCGCCTCAGCAATATTAATTGCTGAGTTAAGCGACTCCGGCTTCGCTTTAGGCGTTCTGTTTACAATCCGGATGGCAGCCCCATTCGTTATCGCTCCGATCGCTGGGATATGCGCCGACCGGTACAACCGAAAGCACCTGCTAATCATCACCGATCTCGTGCGTGCCTTCGTCGTTCTTGGGTTTCTTTTCGTCCGAGACGCAAGCCATATCTGGTTGCTTTACACCCTCACGACACTTCTGTTCGGTGTAAGCGGTTTCTTCAGTCCGGCACGGAGTGCTATCCTACCAGACATTACCTCTCCACAAGAACTCGGCACCGCTAATACTTTGGGGGCAGCCACCTGGTCGGTGATGCTTGCCGTCGGTGCCGCCATCGGTGGTTTAACAACAGGACTCTTTGGGAGTCAGACAGCTTTCGTTATTGACGGATGCACCTTTGTTATTTCAGCAGGACTCCTGCTTAAGATTAGACTACCGGGTCCGTCATCCACTGCCGGAGAAGCTCCAGCGCGTGCGAAGTTAACAGCACTACGCTACATGCTTCAGCATCCCGACATTCTTATCATAGCAATGCATAAGGCAGCGATATCGCTTTTAATGTCCACTGGCGTTCAAGTAGTGTTGGTTGAAATTGCCAGTAATTATTTCGTTATTGGGGTCGGTGGGGCATTGAGTTTAGGCATAATATATTGCATAAACGGCATCGGAAGTGGTATTGGACCGATCCTCGCGCGGCGTTGGACCGGCGATCAGGACAAACCGCTCCGGATAAGCATCACCTTCGGCTACTTAATTGCGGTGATCGGAATAGCTATCATGGCTCCTGTTTCTAATTTCGGAACTGTGCTTCTCGGTGGGCTTGTTAGGAGCATCGGGGGCGGAATCGTATGGGTGTTTTCAACACAATTGCTGCTCCAACGCGCCCCGAACGAAATTCGAGGACGTATCTTCGGCACTGAGTTCGCCCTTTTTACACTCATGGGCGGAACCAGCTCACTGATCATTGGGATGCTGTTAGATCGGTTTCAGATACAGATGATCTTGTGGGGAATGGCAGCACTCACGCTTATTCCAGCACTGCTATGGTGGTTGTGGTATAGACATTACAGCCGAGCAGGACAGAAATAGATGTCTACGACTGAAAAGCAACACCGAGTTAAATTCTAAAGAACGAACACCTACTCTTTCCATCTCTGAATCAACCCCGTATCTATTCCAAACTGATCTAAGATTTTTGTAACAACGAAGTTGAGCAAATCGTCTACGGATTTTGGATAGTGATAGAACCCCGGCATCGCTGGTAACACGCAAACTCCTATGCGCGACAATTTCAGCATATTTTCCAAATGAATGGGACTTAAGGGGGTTTCGCGCGGAACAACCACAAGCCTACGATTCTCCTTAATACATACATCCGCTGCACGTTGGATAAGGTTGCGCGACATCCCTCCGGCGATAGAAGCAATGCTGCCCATACTACAAGGCACAACAATCATCCCTTCAGTCCGGAAAGAGCCGCTGGCAATCGGGGCAGCGATGTCCGATTCGTGGTGGTAAACAACTCGGGGTGAAGAAACACCAATGAGCGATTCTAACTCGAAATTATCAAGGTCGACTTCAATCTGAAGTTCTTCTGACAAGGCGCGCGCCCCAGACGAAGAAATTGTTAGATGTATCTCTATATCCTCCTGCTTCGTGAGAACTTGAAGCAGACGGACCCCATATATACCTGCGCTCGCACCGGTTATTCCTACAATTAATCGTCTCAATTTATTAAAATCTCCCTTGCGAAAATCGCATTCAAACTCCAAACGGTGTCGCGCTTGCAAAGTATCCCTATTATATCCGTTTTTGAGAAAATTTCAAGGACAAACCATCTCAACTCAATCGCTTGACAGAAAAATGTATAACGGGTAAACTAAGCGCAGAAACCTATTTGACGTAAGGCGTTTACTTGTCAGCCCGTATCACGAGGAAAACTATGAACATCGCTGCCTTAGACACACCCGCACTTGCCGCAGATCTGGACGTGCTTGAACGGAACATCAACGGTATGGCAATGCACTGCGACCAACTCGGTATACCCCTACGCGTTCATACCAAAACCCATAAGGTGCCAGAAATCGCTAAATTGCAGATCGCTGCCGGTTCCCAAGGCATTACCTGCCAGAAATTAGGCGAAGCAGAGGTAATGGTGGATGCTGGAATCGACAATATCCTTATCCCCTACAATATCGTTGGAAAACCGAAACTGAAGCGATTGACAGCACTCACAAAACGCGCGCGAATTACCGTCGCACTCGATTCAGAGGAGACCGCAATCGGTATCTCTCAACAAGCAATTGCTGACAGTTGTGTTGTGCCTGTTATCGTGGAACTCGATACCGGAAGTGGACGCTGTGGTGTGCAGTCCCCCCAAAAAGCACAACACCTTGCACAACAGATCGTGAAAATGCCCGGCATTGACTTCCAAGGCGTGATGACGTATCCGAGCAATGTTCGAGCCAAACCGTTTCTCACAGAAACACTCGGCCTCCTGACCCGCGACGGTATTCCTGTGAACATCATCAGTGGTGGCGGCACAGGTTCGGAGGAGGCATCGAAAGAACTCGGCTGTACGGAAACACGAAGCGGTTCTTATGTTTACGAGGGTTTGACTCGGATCGGCAATTCGGAGATGCTCGCGCCTGAAAGGTGTGTCCTCCGTGTTATCGTAACGGTTGTCAGCACGCCAACACCTGAGCGGATTATCATTGATGGCGGGATGAAGACTTTTACCAGTTATCCGCCAACGCCTTACGGGCACATCGTTGAACATCCCGAGGCGAAGATTTACGGCATGTCTGTCGAGCATGGGCATGTCAATGTCAGTGAATGTTCCCACCGATTTAAGGTCGGTGAGCAGCTTTCCGTTATCCCGCTGCATCAAGGGATGACGAGTAATCTGCACAATGAACTGATAGGTATAAGAAATAATAACGTCGAAACAATCTGGCAAATTGCAGGCAGGGGCCGCGTAAAATAATGGGAGGGAGATCATGATTCTACCAACACCCGAACAAAAAGAACAGTGGGAAGAAGAAGGGTATCTCGTTTTTGAAAACGCAATTCAAGGGGAGGACCTTAAGCGACTCCAAACCGCTTTCGATCACTGGGCAGACGCATGCAAGGCAGATTGGTTGGACAGAGTCGAAGCAGCGGAAGCCGCAGCAACGTTTTATGACATCCCAAGCCCACTTGAAAAAGATCCGATTTTCATTGATATTATCGACTATCCAAGTTACTACGGCGCACTGATGGAGTTCACCGATCACGACCTGATTCTATTGGGACCTCAGGTTCGGACTGTGGCACCGTGGCCCGTGAGTTATACGGGATGGCACCCCGATGTACCACAGAGCAATCCGCTCCACATCAAGGTGCAAATCTACGTCAACGATGTCGAACCGGGAGGTGGGGAATTCGGCTTTGTGCCGGGCAGTCATATACCCGATGCCGGTCCGTACACACGCCCGATGCGGCAAGAGAGCATGCCGGGACATAAAACTTTTCCCGCTAAAGCCGGCACAGCGATTATGTTCAATTCGTGCGGATGGCACGTTTCAATGGACAATCACTCCGACGTACCGCGTAAATCAATCATCCTGATTTACGAAAAACGAACATCGGGACGTATTGGACCGGAACAGTATGCCGCCATCTCGGCGTATTGCCAGACCCCGGAACGCCGCAAATTGTTTAGCTTGGACAGCTAACTAAAGGAGGATTATCCCATGCCACGAATTGATGCGCATCTGCATGTATTCACAAAAGCCTCCTCCGAGTTTCCGAGGGAGACATCAGACGTCTGGCCCGCAGAACGGGAAGAGCCTGTCGAAAAACTGTTAGGCGAAATGGAAAAACACCAGATCGACCAAGCGGTCCTCGTCCAGATGGCTGGCACGAGCATAGAACAGCATCGTTACCTGCTACGTTGCCTCAAAGAGTATCCGAATCGGTTTTTAGGAATCGGACTGATCCCAGAGGGACACCCGAACCCCGCTGACCACATGGCGGAACTAACAGATAACACAGGGATTATCGGATTCCGATTTTCCACATTTGGGGGACCGCGTGATATTTTTGCGAAGATGGATGTTCGGGAGTTTGAGGCGTATCCTATCTGGGAGTGTGCCGCCGAACATGACTATGTGCTATGGCTCTATCCGAACGCCATCAACGCACATCTCCTGCCATATCTGATACAAGAATTCCCACAGGTACGGGTTGTGCTCAATCATCTCGCCGTGTGCCCAGGAAAAGGCAAATTCAGCTGGGACGAGTTCGGGAGACCTCAGATACAGGTGACAGGTTACAACCTCACTATGCACACCACTTATCGACTCGCGCGCTTTGAAAATGTTAATGTGCATCTCTCTGGTCAATATGCCTTTAGCAAAGAAGAATTTCCCTATAAAGATTTAGCGGGATGGCACCGGGGACTTTTGACCGGCTTTGGGGCAAAACGATTGATGTGGGCAACCGATTTTCCATGGATTTTGGAAGAACCGGGTTATGGTAAACTTACCACAGTTATAGAAGAATTACTACCAGATTTATCTGAAGCGGAACTGGCAGACATCATGGGAGGAAATGCAAAACGGATTTTAAGGTTTCCCGACTTATAAACAGGAAGCAGTTCAGAATCTACTTCCGGCTTGAAACATAAACGCACTTTCAATCTGCTCAAGGTGTAACAATTCAAGCTGCGGGGACAAGTGAATTGCGATAACATCAAAACGGCAAGGCGTGTCTAAGAGGTTTCGGGCTTGTAGATATGCCAAAGCAACTTTGGAGATTTGTCGCTGTTTCTGTAGCGTCACAGCCGCTTGGGGCAAGCCAAATCTGAGGCTCCGTCGCGTTTTCACTTCCACAAAAACGGTGAATTCGCCATCCTGTGCGATGAGATCGATTTCGCCGCGTACCGCACGATAATTCTGTGCAAGGATTTCACACCCTCGCGCTTTGAGGTGCTTCACTGCCAACGACTCACCAATTTTTGCGACGTTCAAACGTGAACGATCCATCTATGTCTCCCGTCCTCTAAGCACATAACTACTGTTTGCTCTTGAGAGTTCCCCGCAAAGTCGACGATTTTCCTTTGGCAGAAACAGCCAACGGTTTTGGGGACCACGCTGGAGTTATCACCAATCCTAAGTCCTCAACAACGGCAACAACCCCGCTATCATCGGTATTCATCACGTAGATACTATAAAGACCATTCCGTTTTGCGATTCTCGCTTCAGTCCACTGTGTCATGCTTACTAACACCAAGGTGCCCAAAAGCACAAAAACTATGAGCACTTCTATCAGACTACTCCGCAAAGTTAATAGTCCCAATCGGATTCTCATCTTCCGCTCCATTAGTCAAATCCAGAAACAACCATTTTTTATCGTACAGTCGGACCGCGCGAATATGTAGGAAACCCTATATACGATAGGACTTACGCAAATTTGGATTCCACGATGAAATTGATTAGCCACACCCCAAGAATGCGCATTGTCCCGCAAGTCCACACGCGACTTGCGCCATTGCGCGACTACGAACCAAAACCTGCGCGAAAACAAGCAGGCTGCGTAAGTCCTATACGATATGCTTTAAGAGCGCAAATTTTATTTTGCCTTATTATATTTAATGGCACCCCACAGTGTTACTAACTTCGTCTTTGGGGAAACGGCAAACGGCGCAGGTTGCCAAGAAACATTAAAATCATGGCTACCTTGATTTCGCGTGATGTTGACAGGATTGGAACCCTCGGACTTCATCACGAAAATATCAAAACCGTTGCCATCGCGGCCCGAAGAAAAGGCAATCTGCTTCCCATCCGGAGACCACGCAGGATAAATGTCTGCTACCTGATGCTTCGTCAATCGAACAGGATTGGTGCCATCGGCGTTCATCACATAGATTTCATAGTTGCCATCACGGTCTGAAGAAAAAACAATCTGCTTCCCATCCGGAGACCACGCAGGATGCCATTCCGTTGCCCACGGGTTTTTCGTCAGTTGAATGGGATTAGAACCATCGGCGTTCATCACGAAAACACTAAAAAAGTCACCACGAAGGGATGAGGCATAGGCGATTCGCGTTCCATCCGGAGACCAAGCAGGATACCACTCTGTTTTTGAATTCCGGGTGAGGTTCATTGCGTTGCCACCCTTAGCATTCACCACATAGATGTCATCGTCGCCATCTCGATCTGAGACAAAGGCAATTTTCGTTCCGTCCGGAGACCACGTAGGATGGCTATCAATTGCCAATAGGTTTTTCGTCAATTGGACACGATGCGTACCATCAGGGTTCATGACATAAACTTCATAGTCTCCATCACGGTTCGAGGCAAAGGCAATCTGTCTTCCGCCTGGAGACCACGTAGGATGTGCGTTCGATGCGCGACCTTTGGTGAGCTTGACAAGGTTCTTCCCATTGGCATTCATCATATAGATACTATATCTAAAATTATTTAAACTCTCGGTTGACTGAAAGAGGATCTTCATGGCATCAACGGGAAATTGGCTTGTCAATGCTATGAAAAGACCCATCAGTAGTGTAAAAAAACACTTCTGTGAACAGAACGACCTTGTGAGCTGTTGAGACCATGCCAACTTCATAGTTCCATTCCTTTCTTACCACCGCACTGTTATCTATTCTTCCTCAAGCGAGACCTGAAAGATTCCGAGCTGGTAGGTAGCAACGTATAACCTGTCCTTAAATGACAGTTCATCCAAAGGCAGATGCACCTCGTGAGCTCCTTCTAACAGTTTGTGCTACAAAACGGTTTCCTCCCGCGATTTGTTTACCAAAAAACGGGAACGTTCAAATTGCTCGCAGTGAGAGTTATCTATTGGACTACCATAAATCGTGCCTAATAACAAGATTTGGAATCAGCGGCTTCTCACACGAATCTGCTGGAACGCTTCTGTAGGTAAATATCTCCTTAACACTTTCCAAACGTCCGTATCCATGAGCCGTTGCGGCGTGATCAAGACACATTTGTTCCGAGAACTCGCCGCCCCATACATTTCAAAATTCTTATAACTCACCCGACGCTCGCCAAGATTAACCGGATTTTGGAGAATTACTTCGCTCGACCGGTCGTCGTAAGCAGACAGCGGTAAAATTTCCGGACTCCGTCCTTGCAATTGAACCACTACAATAGGAGCCCATCCTTCCGCTACAAACGCTTTCAGCACATCAAGCGAAGCGTTGGAGATAATAGCGATATGCTGCACTTTACCACGGGTCGTCCCATAAAAATCGTCAAGTCCGCCCCTATCAATACGCAGCGGCTGTTTAAAAAGATTTCTGACGTAGGGCATCTGCCTCAAATTGACTGCGGCGGATTCTGGTAAGTTCTCAGCAGTCTGCATTGACGGCTCTGGCATTGTTTTCGCAGCGGCGGCAATCGCAGTTTCGGGAACGTGGTACTGTCCTTTCGGTGCTGGACCACAACTTATCGCCAAAACCAAAAAGATAAGCGACGCAACAGAAATAAACGGCGTTGAATTTGAAGAACCTATACATAAGGTCCGATGGACTTCTCGTAGAAAAAACGGATGGCGTTTCATAATGCATTCCTCCTCACATACGGCAGTAGAAGCAGTTATGTGTTAGGACCCATCAATTGAAAATATAACATACGGCAGTAAGTGAACTGAAATCGTTAAATCTAATACGTTCCCTACTATTGAATTATAATGATACAATTTTAAGGCGAAAAGGGTGCATAATCTTAAAAAAATCATAGAAATCTGATTTTTTTATAGAATTAAAAAGGAACTCTTGGTGTGATAGACGAGGAGGGTCTTATATCTCTGACTGAAAATCGAAGGTTTTATATCGGAGTTCGGTAAACGGTTCAAGCATCGGGAAGGAGTTTAAAAGTGCGACGATGAATATCCGATGCGCCAAACTGGGCAATCGCTTGTCGATGTTGGGATGTGGGATACCCTTTATGCCGTGAGAATCCGTAATTGGGGTAGATTGGATCCAATTCAGCCATCAGCCGATCTCGAGTGACTTTAGCGATAATAGAGGCTGCCGCGATAGAATAACTTTGGCTATCACCCTTCGGAATTGCTTGACCCACAATATCTACTTCAGGTAAATCCAAGCCATCAACGAGTAAGTAATCGGGGGGCACTGTTAGTTTTTCAACCGCTTCCTGCATCGCCAAAAGAGTCGCCTCAAGAACATTCAAACGATCAATAACCCGATGATCAGCGGAACCAACACCTATGGATACAGCGATGTTGTGGATTTCGTCAAACAGGTGGGCACGTTGCTTCGGAGACAACTGCTTTGAATCTCGCAAACCTTTAATGCTGCAATGAGTCGGTAAGATGACTGCAGCGGCAATGACGGGACCTGCCAAGGCACCTCGGCCCGCCTCGTCAATGCCAGCAATCTGTTTGTAGCCACTTTGTTGGCATGCGAACTCAAATACATTCATCTCCATTAGGTTATCTTCTGCGTTCTTTGACACGAGCAGATCTTCCAGTACGCTCGCGCAAGTAATACAACTTCGCGCGGCGAACGGCACCGTATCGAACCACCTGAATGCTCTCAATATTAGGCGAATGGAGAGGGAAGGTTCTCTCACTGCCAGCACCGAATGCGACACGCCGAACCGTAAACGTTTCCTTTAATCCACCATGGGCGCGACGGATCACGGTTCCCTCGTACGTCTGAATCCGTTCTTTTTCCCCTTCACGGATACGGGTGTTCACCTTGACTACATCCCCAGGACCAAACTTAGGGATATCGCCCTTCATATATTGATTTTCAACAGATTCAATCAAATTCATCTCGAACTCCTCCTTATGCAATTATGTAACAGGACTTACGCAAAATTGAGACGTGCTCCCGTGAACCGCTGGCGAGGTTTGAAACCTCGCCAGCAAATACGCGGGGTCTGCGTCCGTCCTAATGTAATATAAGTGCTGATATATATTTATGCAGATTTACAGGTCGCAGAAAGACCCAATCACCAATTCTTTGGTTACTCCATCAATCCCGCTGCTTTGAGAATAGCGATATCCTCTTCGCTCAGTTCCAGTTTCTGAAGTAAATCTGGACGGCATTTCGCGGTCCGTTTAAGTGCCTCTGCATACCGCCATTTCTCAATATTCTCATGATGTCCACTTAAAAGCACCTCAGGGACACTTATTCCGGCAAACTCAGCAGGTCGTGTATAGTGAGGATGGTCGAGCAATTCATGACTGAACGAATCGACGTGTGCAGATTCGTAATCGCCGAGGGCACCGGGAAGGACACGACCGATAGCATCAATCAAAACAAGCGCAGCGATTTCCCCACCGCTTAATACATAGTCCCCAATAGAAACCTCAGTTGTCACCAATTGGTGGCGTACCCTTTCATCAACGCCCTTGTAACGCCCACACAAAAGAATCAGATGCGTTTCCAAGGAGAGCGATTCCGCAAACTCCTGTGTTAAGGGTGTCCCTTGCGGTGTTAAATAGATAACGTGTGCGTTAGCCTCCGAGTTCAATGCCGCAATCGCTGCAAAAATAGGTTCCGGTTTAAGAATCATTCCCGCGCCACCGCCATAAGGGTAATCATCAACCGACTTATGTTTGTCGGTTGCCCAATCCCGTAGGTTATAGAGATTGACGGTGAGTCTATCGGCGTCCTGAACACGCTTGAGGATGCCAGTTTTCAACGCTGGCGCGATTATCTCTGGAAACAGGGCAAGAACATCGATTATCATCTTTAGTGGCGGCTTTCAGCTATCGGTTATCAGTGGGGGTAAGGTATGCTCAAGTGTTCTAAAGTTGCGAAGTCCGTAAAGTTGAGAGAAGGTATTGATAACTTACGGACGACTTTAGGGCACTTGCCAACTTTTCTTCGCTGACTGCTGAAAGGAAAACCTGAAAGGTTTTCCGTCCTGACTGCTATTCTTCAATCTATGCGTCCGATCTTGAGTGTTCAATCAGTTCAAGAATAACCTTTTTATTCGCTTGCAACCCCGCGGTATAGAGGACACTTCTTATCGCTTTAAGCGTTCTCCCATATCTACCGATGATCTTCCCCAGATCTTCCTCTGTGACAGTCAACTCAATGATAACGACCGTTTCGCCAGTTACTTCATGAACCACCACCTGGTCAGGATAATCGACGAGAGATTTTACGATATATTCAATCAAATCTTTGAACATAGTTGACTTTCGGATTTCAGTAGATGTGCTTACTGCCCGTGTCTCCAGAACCCGTCGAAGTAGATGCTACTCTTCTTCGGTGGGTTCCGGCGTTGCTTCGTCGAGCGAGGTGTCCGCTTCAGACGCTGCGTCCTGTGTCTCGGTAGGTTCGACATCCTCTGTTTCTGCGACTTCTTCGACGACTTCATCCCCCGGCATCGGTTTTCCTAATTTTTCGTACTCGAATTTCATCAAAATCCCGTTCTTGGTAAGCAGCCACTTTGCGGTATCGGAAGGTTGTGCCCCCCGTCTTAACCACTTTAAGGCTTTCTCTTCATCAATGAAAATATCTGCCGGATCCGTCATAGGATTGTAATGACCGAGGCGTTCTAAAAACACGCCATCCCTTTGGGAGCGTGCATCAGCCGCGACAAGTCGATAAAAAGGACGTTTCTTTCTACCGTGTCGTTGTAATCTAATTCTAACTGCCAAAAAATACCTCCTTGGTATTTACACTGCGTGCATAGAAGGCAACCCTCTCTGAGTCGCCCTATCGTGATTTGCGGCGTTTCCGTTTTCGGGGTTTCTTCGATGTCTGCCGTTTCAAACCCGGCAGAGAACCCATTTTTCGACCCATTTGTGGCATCGCCATCGCCGCTTGCTGGTTTAACATACGATTCATCATCTGCAACTGCGAAACCAGCATGTTTATTTGATTCACTGTTGTTCCACTGCCTTTGGAAATGCGGAGTTTTCGACTTCTATCCAATAGCCGAGGATTCTTGCGCTCCTCAAGCGTCATTGAATGGATGATCGCTTTCGCGGTTTGCAAAAGGCTTTCATCCGGTGTAAGGTTTTCAACAGGCAACTGATTCTTAAAGGGCATCAGATCCATCAATTGATCCAAGGGTCCCATATTCTTAATCTGCTCCAGTTGCGTGAGAAAATCGTCAAAATCTAAACCTTTGTTCTCTGTGAGTTTACGTTCAAGTTCCTTCGCCTGATCCTCGGTGAAAACTTCCTCCGCTCTTTCAAGCAAAGTTTGGAAATCGCCCTGTCCGAGGATGCGCGAAGACATCCGTTCAGGATGGAACTCTTCTAACGCCGCTGCCTCAATTTTTTCACCGACACCGATGAACTTAATCGGTTTCTGTGTGACATGCCGAATAGAGAGCGCAGCACCACCGCGAGCATCGCCATCCATTTTCGTGAGGATAACGCCATCAATCTCCAAATCATTATTGAAATTTTCGGCGACATTCACGGCATCCTGCCCCGTCATCGCATCAACGATAAGCAGGATTTCTGTAAGGTCAATCCGCTCTTTGATCTGCCGAAGTTCACCCATTAATGTCCCATCAATGTGCAAACGCCCAGCAGTGTCAATAATAACGCAGTTATGTCCGTGTGCTAAAGCTTCCTTGACAGATGACTCAGCGATGTCAACAGGAGAGACATCTGTGCCCATTGAGAACACTGGCGTTTCAGTCTGTTCGCCGAGAATCTGCAACTGCTTAATAGCGGCAGGTCGGTACACATCAGCGGCAACCAGTAAGGGTTTACGTCCCTCTTTGCGAAATCTAAGTGCTAACTTCGCCGCGACAGTCGTTTTACCTGCACCTTGCAACCCCGCCAGCATCACCACCGTTGGACCACTCGGCGCGATGCGAATCTTCTCCGCCTTTTCACCCATCAATTGGGTGAGTTCCTCACCAATAATTCGAGCAATTTGCAGTTCTGGTGTAAGGCTACCGAGTACTTCTTGGCCGAGGGCGCGCACTTTAATCCGTTCTATAAACTCACGTGTGACTTTATAGTTAACATCTGCTTCCAGAAATGCACGACGCACCTCACGCAGCGTATCAGAGATATTGTTCTCCGTTAACTTCCCCTGTCCCTTGAGTCTTTTGAAAGTGCTTTGTAACCTATCGCCCAAACTTTCAAACATTGTCTATGCGTCCCTTTTTGTAGGAGTGAGATGTACTTGCACCCCGTGCTCAGTGCCTAAAATGTGTAATTATCGATTCCGTTATCTAAAATAAAACGACCAAAATGTTCTATCAAATCCACATAAGTTCTGATGCGTAAATCCGCGCAACGACAAAATAACACCTAATTATACAATTATAGCAAATTTTATACCTGATGTCAAACCTTTTTTTCGCACTTGACATAAACCTCTACCTATGCTAAAACTATAGTTATGAAAATAGCAACCACCACACAGCAACATCAGAAAGTCTCGTTCTGCAACCTTCTAATCCCCCTCATCTGCGTTTTCACTGCTTTCTATTGCGGGTGCCAAGGTGAAACATTCAATCTCGATGTCGGTGGCACCTCAGAAATCATAGAGAAATCCGGTGAACTGACAGAGAATGAGGTTTGGGACGGACGCATCTATATTACCGACACCCTTGTTGTTCCAGAAGGTATCACGTTGACGATCCGATCGGGAACCATCGTCGGTTTTGAACCAATGGATACGCCGAGCCAGCTCATCGTGCATGGTGAACTCTACGCAGAAGGATCGCCAGACAGGATGATCGTCTTCGGTTCCTTGGGAAGACAGCGCGAACAGCAACCAGAACCTGAGATAGAAACACACTTTACTCCAATGACATCAGGTTTCGGGACAATGGGGATGGAAGAAAGTACCAGCACCGAAACGCAGATAACTTTAACCGCTGATCCGCCAAAGGCAGGAGATTGGGCAGGAATTCAGATTGAAGCCCAAAGCCCGAATAGCCGGCTCACGTATTGCCGTATCCAACATGCAACTATCGGCATCGCATGCCGAACAGGTGCCGTCCAAATTGAGAGATGCCTTTTCAGCGAAAACAAAACAGCGGTCCTTTCTGATAACACCAGCCCGACTATTACCAGCAATGAATTTAATAGGAACGGCACAGGCACACAATTCCGAGGAAGCGCATCATCGGATGTAGAATACAACGAGTTCACGGCTAACAATTACGGAATTATATGCGAAGATGACGCTCGACCCCGTATTCAGTATAACATTCTCCGCGCCAATTACGAGAACGCTATTGTCTGCTATTCGACTGCCTCACCGGAGATAGTCTCTAACAATATAACGTTGAACGTCGGCTGGGCAGTCTACGACGGGGGTAGGCTCCGAGACAACTTTATTCAAGGGAATAAACAGATTGGACCTAATATCACCGAACTCGGTATCGGAACACAAAGCGACCAGTTTTACGGTGTAGATGAAGCATACGAGCCGAGAAATTCTCCGGTAACAGAAGCAGGTGTGCCACGCGAAAATTTCTAATGGGAAGTCGATAGATGAACCGCTTCAAAGCCTATTTTGAACTCATCCGCTATCCGCTTTTTGCGATTCCGATTGTGGCAACACTGCCCGGTGCACTCATCGCCAGTGAGGGGCACTTTACACGACGCGTCGCTGCGGCATTGGTGATTGCACTCTGCGGCTACTTCGCCGGAATGATAAAAAACGACTATTTTCACCATGAAACAGATAAACACACGAACCCAGAACGTCCGATTCCATCACAGCGGCTGACACCGCGTCAGGCAATTGTCCCCGCGAGTATTATTTACGGGTTATGTGTCATTGGCGGTTTCTGGCTCAATATTAAAACGGGTCTTTTGGTGATAAGTTTAGTCGCAATCTCGCATCTCTACAACGCCATTTTCAAAGCAAAAGGTATCTTAGGAAGCCTCACACTACCTCTGGGAATTGGGCTACTGAGCGTCTTCGGAGCATTAGCAGTGCGCGGGACTGTGCCACGGTTGGTATGGTATGCCTTTGCCGCCACAACGCTTTACGATTTAGGCACACATATTACCACCACCTTCAAAGACATCTCGCGTGATAAAGAACTCGGCATCGTAACGACTCCGCTCCAGATTGGCATCCGTCCAGCACTCCTGCTCTCGGCGGTTGCTACCGTCCTTGCCTTTGCTATCGCCTTTTTGCCGTATTGGTTGGAACCGGATCTCCACAAATCATATATCGTTTGGGTAGTCTTAGGCATCATCGCCACCGTTGGCACTCGTATTTCACTCTACCTCCAACCGAACGAGAAAAACGGTTATCTCGCGTTGAAGGGCTCGATGATCGGCTCAATCTTCTTTTTTCCGTGTCTCATCGGTGCCCTGGTCCCCATCGCTGTTTCTGCTGCAGTCATTGTGCCGTTGCTGCTCGTGACACTACTTTTGCTAAAAACAACGCGCCAAGAGGTTTAGTCCGATTTTGCTGTCAGGGTTTGCTATCCGACTTCCTATAAACCCTTCGCTGGCAAGGTTTGAAACTTCAGACATTACGATGGATAATTAGGAATTCTCAGACAAGAGAAATTGAGGCATCATTATCCAAGGCGGTAATGATTTCATTAAAACCGATGGTCGCCCCAACGGGGCGATCATAGCGAGGTTAATAGTTAAAAATATGAAAAATATTGTTTTACTGATTACCGATACCTTCCGGTATGACAATCTCGGCGAACGGGCGAGACGTCCGATTCGCACACCAATGCTCGACAAATTTGAGGCAGAACGCGCCACTGCTATCGACAAATTCTACATGAGTAGCTTTCCAACGGTGCCACACCGCACAGATATTATGACGGGAACAGTCGGGTGGCCCCACTACCCGTGGCAACCAATCGATCTGAGCGGACGGAACATCACCGCGCAACTCCTGAGCGATCAGGGATACGCAACGCAGCTCATCTGTGATACCCCGCACCTGTTCAACGTCCGTTTCCAGCACTGTTTCGATGCCGCCTTCCAGCATCGCGGACAAGAGGGAGACAAACCGCTTCTCCACCACAACGACGAAATACGGATCGTTATGCCGAATGAGAAGACCCGACCGCATCCGTCATACAGAGGACACACGCTGCCGAACACGCACCGTTGGACGAACCGCTACTACCAGTATGAAGCGGAGACGTTCTCCGGCAGGACCTCCGAGACCACAATCCGATGGTTGGAAGAGAACCACCGCTCGGGTCCCTTTTTCCTCTGGGTAGATTTCTTCGATCCGCACGAACCGTGGGATCCACCCGAATACCTCGTCAAGCGCTACGATCCGGACTACACCGGTCCACCGATGCTACATCCGAACTACGGTCTGTCGTCACTCTTTACGGATGCCGAACTGCACAACCTCTGGGCACACTACGCCGGTGAGTCCGAACTTATTGACCGACACATCGGACGGGTTCTGCAGAAAGTGGAGGATTTGGAGTTATGGGACGATACCCTCGTCGTTGTGTTGTCCGACCACGGTATGTCTATCGGGGAACACGATAGAACGGGTAAATCCAACATTGATCCGGAAGATTCCCGCTATTGGCCCACGTACCCGGAAATCAACCATGAGATGTTCCTGATTGCTGGTGGCGAGGTGCCGAGCGGAAAACGTCTCGATCTCATCGCGCAACCGATGGATATTATGCCGACACTCTGTGAATTGGCTGGTGTCACCTTGGATCCACCAAAACCGTTTGAGGGACGCTCCTTCGCAAATGCTCTCCTTAATGGCGACGCACAACACAGGGAATACGCCGTAACGGGTTGCCATATCGGTGCACCGGACGGAAGTGTGCCCCGCCGGGCGACAACGCCATTCCTCGTCACGGAACGCTGGGGATACGCACCTGTCGGTGAATACGGCAGACCGGAACTGTTCGACCTACCCGCAGACCCGATAGCCGAGAACAACATCGCTGCAGATAACATGGAACTCGTCAAGGAGTTGCATGAACTCTTTATGTCGCACCTCACGGAGCATAACGCTCCTGATCACTTCCTCGATCTCTGGAAAGAAGAACCCTCTGGCGATGGACGCGGCAAATGGTCGATCGACTATCCTGACGAGTCAGATGAATAGGAATTAAAAAAGGGCGGGACACTGATGTGTTTCGTCTTTTTTATGTTTGTCAATTGGGTTTTAGAAGAGCTTCGCTCGGATGGCATTAAAATCAGGTCCCTTGGGCATGATGAACAAGCACTGTCCGCCACTACGTGCCTCCCACAACTCACCGATCTCGCGTTTTTCAGATGCATCATCAGCCGACCAAAGATGAATACCTTTGTATTCAACAACGAGATAACGTCCATCGATCAAGAGGCACACAAAATCAGGATAAAACCTGTCGGTTGAAGTCTGGAGCCAGAAGGAATGTAGTGGTTTGCGTTCAAGATTTCGCACCCAAAATTTAACTTCAGGCAACATATCAATGAACTGCGCGCATTGGAATTCTTCACCATCTGCCTTCAGATCTCCGACGTGCGGGTAGTAGTGTTTCTGAAATTTATAGGCTCCAGTATAAGCCGATCCAGTTTAGGGTTGGCATGTACGCGATTTCCTCATTAGCCTTACGCGTGCGGGCAGGAGTGGCGTTCCGCCCACACTGTTTGGATTGAGGCTAAATGCATGGGATATAATTTATGCCGAAGTATTTTCTGCCGACGGTTTTTGTGGTGGTGTATCGCTTGAGGTTTCATCACTGTCAGATTCTTCTGTTGGATTGCGCTTCTCAGGTGGCACATAATACGAAACAACTTTCATGCCTTTCCGTCGGCATTCTTCTTGAACCTTTCACAAATGCGCGGAGAGTTCTTCGACAGAGTTGAATTGGGCGTTGAATTCCTCTTTCATCCGATAGCATTCCTCAAGGATAGGATCCGTATAGTTTTCAAAATCTTCTTCTTTCATCTGAAATTCCCCTATGCATCACCTTGACTTACCTCAGCGAAAACTATCGGTGAAACGACAAACGCAAATCTATCCGCAGAGTCTTCCCATAATTGCCGCGTTATCCGTTGCCAAGACGCTAACGTTGCATCGCTGCTTGACCTGCCTACCAGATAACTAATAACCGTCGTTTCAAGGTAGACTCTCGGTTTTACGTCCCTATAGTGTATCATGAAATGTTGTCGGTTTCAAGAAAATCCTTGATACAATTCAAGCGGTCTCTGGCGCGTCAAGCACGGCATCAAGCTGATCCATTACCTTATGGAACGCTTCGACGTAAAAGGACATCAACTCGAAATCGTTGGGTGGATTCACATCGAAGATATAGCAGTGCGAATCAATAAATTCAACGGCTCGAGGATAGTCCTCCGTCTTATATTCAACCGTCGACTGGTTACATCGCCACGGACAGCCTGTCCCGTAACCGATCCGGTTCTGGAAAATTTCTTGAGACGGCACAGGCAGTCGTTGCCACTGTCCCGTTGGCACTCCCTCAGCGCGGAGTGCCGCTTGCACTTTCTCACGCACGGTTCTTGCGGAAACATCTAATCCCAACGCCTCTGGATCGAAACCGAGGACATAGTTGTAATACACGGGTTCACACGCTTCTGGCGTAACAGGCGTTTCGATACCATCAATTTCATCCAGATGCTCCGTGAGATAGTGGCAATTTCTAATTCGCAGCGCGTTGTTTATATCAAGCCGTTGGAGTTGGCTACGGATGAAAGCTTGACTGAACATATCCCCACGATACATCCATCCAAGTCCGTAAGCATTGTATTCCTGTTCCTCGCGTTCCCTACCCGGCACAACGATTTCCCCGAAATACTGCAATAACGCTGCGCGCTCGTAGATTTGCTCATCATTCGTTGTGAACAAACCGCCTTGACACCCGCTACTCAGCGTTTTCGAGGCTTGCGTGCTGTAACCCGCGGCATCGCCAAAGGAGCCACAAAGCTTGCCGTTATAATATGCCCCGTGCGCCTGAGCGACATCCTCCATAATTTTCAGGTCATGCCTTTTAGCAATTGCTAAAATCGGATCCATATCGGCGGGCATACCGTGGATATGAACCGGCATAATCGCACGCGTTCGCTCCGTGATTTTCGCTTCTATTTCCTGGGGGTCAATACAGTAAGTTACGGGGTCAATATCAACAAAGACGGGTATAGCGTTGTGATGGAGGACAGCGGCTGCCGTTGCCCAGAAAGTGAAGGCGGGAACAAGGACCTCGTCGCCCGGCTCGATGCCAACACCTGCGACACATAGATGCAACGCAGCCGTCCCGCTGTTGACCGGAATGCAATACTGGACATCCATGTATTCCGCCCATTCGTTTGCGAGACCTTCGGATTGGATCCGTTGCTGTTCCGTAATTTTTTCGGAGGCGATAACCTCAGCAATCGCGTCTCTATCGGATTGCGTAATCTGTGGCCACGGTTGAATTAATCCATCAGGGACAGTCCCTTTACCACCATATATAGCGAGTTTTGCTGCCATGATTGATCTCCTGATAGTTCGGCATGATAAAGATCAGGTATCTAATTTCGTTTCTTCAGCAAGCACTGTGTCATGTAAAATTAAATCTCTGTTAATCTTGGAACATGCTCATCCTCATAATTCCTAACAAGCGTGCCAACGAAATGCAGCAAGGGAGCCAAAGGGTGATTTTCCTCCCCTACTATGTCAAGCAAATCGTCTAGCCGCGCCGCAAGCTGCTGATATTCAATTTCCGTTAATGGAACAAGTAGATGGGTTTCGTTTTGGCTTACGAAGTCAATTAAATCACATAACATCGCAACAGTCGGTTGCAATTTGCGTTTGCCTCGCGGGTGGAAAGCAACAGAGGCTTCAATTGGAGATACATCTTGCGTGGTTTCTGTTTTGGGAACCATAGTTTACTCCTTCCACTTCTGCAACTTACCCAACAGTACTTCCTAAGTGAAGTGTTCTATCGCCTTTGGGATCCGCTTTAATACTTCATTCTTACCGAGCAACACAACAATATCAAAGAGACTCGGACCGAACGATGTCCCCGTCAGTGCGATCCGCAACGCTTGCATCGCTGCGACGCGTTTGATATCCTTCTCATCTGTGTATTTCCAAATTGCCGCTTCAATTGTTTCTATGTCAAACGTAGGAATCTCTTCCAAAATCTGTGAGATATTCGTCAGAATCTCGCGAGTTTTCTCCCTCTTTTCTTCTGAGTTCCCCCACCATTTCTTGACCGCTTTCGGTTCATACTCGAATCCATCGGTAAAGAAATAGGAGGTCTGTGGGACGATGTCCTGAAGTGTTGTCAGCCGTTCACCCACCGCTTCCACAATGCCTTCCAGCCAGTTGCGATCTTCAGTTGAATTATCCAGCAAGCCCTCTTCCTGCCAAAACGGGATGACTGCCTCCGTCCGTGCCGTAACATCGAGTTGATTAATATAGTGGGAGTTGAGCCACTCCAGTTTCTTAATATCAAAAACACTCCCACTCTTTCCAACCCGTGCAAGATCGAATTTCTCGATGAGTTCATCAACAGAGAAAATCTCCTGCTTGTCATCGTAGGACCAACCGAGTCGGACAACAAAGTTCAGCATCGCTTCAGGTAGATACCCCTGTTCACGGTAGCGGTTAACAGCGACGAGGTCGCCGTGATGACGTTTGCTCATCTTCCTGCCACTACTATCCAACACCAATGGAATGTGCGCAAACTGCGGAACGCTTAAATCGAGAGCATTCGCGATCGCAATTTGCTTCGGCGTATTGTTGAGATGCTCTGTTCCCCGAATTACGTGCGTTATCTGCATCTCCGCATCGTCGATAATTGAAGTGAGATTGTAGTTCGGCATCCCGTTTGAACGCACAACCACCTCATCCTCTAAAGTAGCCGGATCAATGTTGCGGGAACCGAGGATGATGTCGTCAACACGGATCGGTGTGTCAGGCATCTTTATTCGCACGGTCGGCTTTCTACCTTCTGCCACAAAGTGCTCTACGGCTTCTGAAGTTAAATCTCGGCATCTCCCATCGTAGGAACGCGTCTGTTTGTCGGCGCGTGCCTGCGCACGAATCTTCTCTAATTCTTCCGGCGTGCAATAACAGTGGTATGCGTTGCCACTTTCAAGCAACTGCGCAATATAACTATCGTGGATGGCTTTCCGTTCGGATTGCACATAAGTCCCACACGGACCGCCCTTATCGCCACCCTCGTCCCATTCAAGTCCCAACCACTTCAGCGCGATATAGATTTCGTGCATGGATTCATCAGTGGAACGCGCCATATCCGTATCGTCAATTCGGAGGATGAATTTGCCATTGTGATGTTTAGCGAACAGCCAGTTGAATAGCGCCGTTCGCGCGCCGCCGATGTGTAGATAGCCGGTGGGCGAGGGCGCCATCCGTACTCGAACTGGGTCTTTCACAACGGAAACCGATGCCCCGTCTGGTGTTTCGTTCATTTTTGTCCCCTCTGAATCTTCGCCCAGCTATCCCTTAGCGGTACTGTGCGATTGAATACTAATTTCTCTGGTGTTGTATCCGGATCAAGGCAAAAATAGCCCATCCGGAGGAATTGATACCGGTTTTCCGGGGTCGCCTCAACAAGACTCGGTTCAACTTTGGAGTCGCTTAGAACCTCTAAAGAGTTCGGATTGAGGAATCGCATCCAATCCGCGCCATCCGCCGCGTTCTCCGGCTCACGTTCCGTAAAGAGCGAATCGTAGAGGCGGATATCAGCATCAACGGCATGCTCAGCAGAAACCCAGTGCAATGTGCCTCTCACCCTGCGTCCGTCTTCTGACCAGCCACCACGCGTTTCAGGATCATAGGTACAGCGAATCTCAACGATTTCACCGGTTTCATCTTTAACGATCCGTTCACACTGGATATAATATGCATGCTTAAGCCGCACCTCTCGTCCGGGAGCCAATCTGAAGAATTTCCGTGGTGGATCCTCCATAAAATCTTCTCGTTCGATATAGATTTCCCGCGAAAACGGGATCTGCCGTGTTCCCGCGTTCTCGTCTTCCGGATTATTTTCAGCGTCTAACATCTCGACCTGTCCGTTTGGATAATTGTCGATAATAACCTTAACCGGATTGAGGACTGCCATGACCCGCGGCGCGCGACGGTTTAAATCATCGCGGATAGAGTATTCAAGTTGTCCCATCTCAATGAGATTATCCGCCTTTGAAACGCCGATGCGATTGCAAAAATCTCGGATAGCTTCAGGCGTATACCCGCGGCGACGCATCCCAGACAGCGTCGGCAACCTCGGATCGTCCCATCCGCTGACATGTCCCTCCTCAACGAGGACTTTGAGGTTCCGCTTACCCAACACGGTATAGGTGAGATTCAACCGTGCGAATTCAATCTGGCGAGGCTGATAAATCTCCAACGACTCTAAAAACCAGTCGTAGAGCGGACGATGGTCTTCAAACTGGACATCACACAACGAGTGCGTTACGCCTTCTATGGAATCGGACTGCCCATGGGTGAAATCGTAAGTGGGATAAATGCACCAGGCATCGCCGTGGCGATAGTGATGTGCACGAAGGATACGGTACATCACAGGGTCGCGCATATTCAGATTCGGGCTTGACATATCAATTTTTGCGCGGAGCGTACGGGAACCATTTGGAAATTCGCCATCGCGCATGCCACGGAATAACGTCAAGTTCTCCTCAACCGATCGGTCGCGATAAGGACTGTCTTTTCCGGGTTCGACCAAGGTGCCACGATAGGTGCGCATCTCGTCTGGTGTCAAATCACAGACGTAGGCTTTCCCTTTCTCTATCAGTTTGACGGCATATCCGTAGAGCGTCTCAAAATAGTCTGAGGCGTGATATTCCCGTTCCTTCCAATCGAAGCCGAGCCAACGGACATCCCGCTTGATTCCTTCTACGTACTCGCTCTCTTCTGTGAGAGGATTGCTGTCGTCAAACCGCAAATTGTAAAGCCCGCCAAAATCTTCGGCAATGCCGAAACTGATACAGATAGCCTTGGCGTGCCCGATATGGAGGTACCCACTCGGTTCTGGGGGAAATCGGGTATGCACTCTACCGTCATACCTGTTTACCTTAAGATCTTCCTCAATCGCTTGACGAATAAAGTTTGTATTGGAGGGTTTGTTAGGGTCTTCTTTTAGATGGGGATCTGAATGCTTCATATCTATAATACCATGCAATATATGCTGTTTTGGGCGTGTTACAGAGACTGCCGCTCTTGTGAAGCGGCACGTTTATAGAGATTGGAACATCATGTTAATAATTATACCCTCAAAACACGTTAAAGTCAAAATTTTCAGTCCTCCCGTACAGAGGCATTCAGTTCTCCTGTAGGAGGGAACTCCGATTCCCGACTTTTCTTGACTTTTCCCCGAAATCTGTTATCATCTGCAATACCTGTGGGAGGGGTGTTTTTGCTTGGGGTGTTTTTGCTTGGGGTGTTTTTGCTTGGGTATTTCTGCGTATTGATAGGGGTTTTTGATAGGGCGTTTCCTCAATTTCCTCAATTTTCCCTTGATAGGGGTTTTTGCTTGGGGTTTTTGCTTGGGCGTTTCTGCGGATTTCTGCGGATTTCTTTTTCCCCGCGGATTTCTGCGGATTTCCCCGACCTTCCTCGATTCCTACTGACCGCTGACGGCTGACGACTGACCGCCGTTATAGGAGCGATCTCCGAATCCCGACTCCCTCTTAAAATCCGCGTCATCCGCGATTCAGACGAGGAACAACTGACAACTAATAACCGATAACCGATAACCGATAGCACACAGGAGACAAAAAACAGTATGCTACTCATGAAAAAGAAGCATCGGGATTACAAATCCCTCCTACAGGGCGCGCAGATTCTCCTGACGCTTGCGGTGGCGATAGGCGTGTTGTTCAGCAGTGCCCCCACAACAGACGGATTTATTGCGTTTGACCATCAAAATCCCAGGACTACAAGAAAACTCAACAACCTCATCCGCAGGGTGCATAAGGATCAGTGGGTGATTGGCTACTGGTACGCCGACAATTGTCGACCAAGGGCAAGAAACAACGGTGAGGCGATAGAGGAAGCCATCACCCAAGCCTTGAACGCATGGTTACAGCCCGTCCGGGACTTGAATACCGGCAAACCCGTCGTCAACGATTTTCGCTATGTGCCGAATCTTGTAATCAAAAATGATGCGGATTTGCTATTCTATGACCTGCTCATCGAATTCTACTGCAACTTTGACAAATCGCATGCATTGGTAGGGCCGGAAGAACATAAACCACCACTCCTCATAATACACCAAGGCACAGATGTGAACCCAAAATTTTCATTCGCTCTCCTGCATGAGATCGGTCATTCTTTCGGTTTAGGGGATACATATCCAAGGTTGGAATTGGAGATGGAAGAGTTAAGAGTCAGCAGAGGGGGCTTATGGGGCACTATCGGTCACCAACCCGCTTCGATTATGTGTGGTCTCATTCGTCTCATTGCACCTCGTAGTATCAGTCAGGATGATGCCAACGGGATCGTCTGGCTTTACAAGTTCTATCACGAAAATCTCCCATTAGAGGATTGTATTTTCCCTGATTATGAGTTAGAGACATCGCCCGATGGGTGTTGTCCGAAGTCTCCGCTTATTTTTGAAATCAAGCACAACAACAGTGAAAGTTTCGCTCTCCGAGTTATCAATGAAGACAGAAATACCGATGTCAACGCCACAGACGAGGACGGTTTGACTGCCCTGCACTATGCGGTGGAAAAAGAATATCCGCGTTTGTTGGAGAGACTTCTCTCTCATAAGGATATTGATGTGAATGTGAGGAATGCCGAGGGAAGCACGGCGTTGTTTTGGGCAGCAAAGCGTAAGTCTTACGGTATCATCGAACGGCTTCTTGAGCAGAAACAGCGTGAATCCGACTGGACCGCAGTAAACAAGCCCGCCCCGGCATACCATCGCTCCGTATTTTACCTACTCCACGATCCGAATATGATTTTCCACGCCGGTTATTTGGGGACGGTGCTTGGCGAGGGTGCGCTGTTTGTTGCGCAGAAACGTGAAGGTGATTCCATAGAGAAGTTCCTCAGCAAAGGAGACTTCACACTCGTGAGTCATTCGGGTGTCGTTGCGGAGAGTATCAAGATTCGGGAAATCGCATCGTTTCCCGGTGCGGACGGTGAAACAGGCAGCGTGCTTCTGGCAATCAGAGACGTAGATCTCTCAGCTTATGAACCGTTACTGGTATCAACAGACCCCATTCTCACAGAAACAGATGTCGAACTGCTGACATATAAGTTTGGGTCGGGTATTGCGTTGAAAGGGAATGACAAAGATAACGCATTGAATCTTCCACTTCAGGTGCGTGCGTGTGTGTCAGTGCCGCATGTCGGGTTGGGAGCGAAAGGTTTATGGCAGCATACGTGTGGTCCTGCGAACAGCGTCTCGGACGGCTCCATTTTATTTCATGAGAAGACAGGAACGATCCTCGGTTTCTATAGGTCGCAGGAGAGCGATGAGATTCTCGGGGATGGGTTGCCGCTGGCAGATGTTGTCTCAGAGGCGTTGATGGGGCTTGTCGATCGGAAGCCGGTCACCCCAAAAGAGCGGTTGACAACCACATGGGCAGAAATCAAAATGAAACAGTAGTTATACCAAATCAGTGCCGTAGGTTGGGTTGAACGAGGTTGAAAAGTCGAGTGTCAACGACCCAAACACCTCTGAAACATAATAGCCGCTGTATCCCGTCAAAGACGTAGTGAAACCCAACTTTATACCCCTACATCTCAAGAAAGCACACACGGGAAAAACGTTGGGTTTCACTCGGTCTCTCTGCGATAGAGGGTGTATGGAGCCAATAGCGACTTTCTTTGAGGTGCTAGCGTCTTGGTTCCGCCCGTTCAACCCAACCTACGGTGAATTTCTTTCTTAAATTGACGGCGATGGGTAGAGCGCGAGCGAAACCCAACAATTGCAGGCGCAACACGGAGAACTTTCAATCCTACAACCTCTATAATCCTATAAAGATCGAAGAAGCTCATAAATCCCGGTTCAGCTCTCACTGCGAGGCATTCCGAACTTTCGCACACTTCCCAACTTCCTGACCACTGACCGCTGACCGCTGATGACTATTTGAAAAATTATGCAACCTTTTTGCCTTTCAGTTGTATCTATACTAAAGTTTGGACAATTTATGTGGGTTGAACGTGGCATTTTCCAACATCTTCTTATTTTTCTATGAGTTTTGTGTTTGGAAGAACCCAGAAAAAACATATTTATCTTCAACCCTCCCCCAGCTATACATAGCACTCCGCTGGAGTGCGGGGCCCTTTGCCTCCTATTTCTATAGACATATCACGCCGCTGGCGTGAGGAGCCCGCATTGCTATTGGTAGGAGTGGGTTTCCATATTTCCTGCGTCTTGAAAACGGATAGGAGATTGGTCTTTGCTCCAGCGGAGCAATATGTCTATAGCGTCTTGAAAACGGATAGGAGATTGGTCTTTGCTCCAGCGGAGCAATATGTCTATAGCGGCGAATCGTAGGAAGTCCGGCACTCCAGCGGAGTGCTATGTCTGAACAATTGTCCAAAGTTTAGTATCTATAAAATAACAGGCTATTTAGTTTTCGGCTTTTCGGTGTTTTCTCCGTCACTCAGAATTCGGAAATCCCTGCTACGGGAGAACTGAACGCCTCTGCCTATCCATGAAAAACGTGTTTCGGGTAATGTGTGAAAAATACACCGAACCCGCGTAAAAAATAGGCAGATGCATGCGCTATTCAAGGGCTTCCCTCCACACAATGCTCATAACAAGCGGACATGTGAATGTGGCACCGTTCTTGCAATTGCAATTAGGTTAAATAAAAAAGAACCTTACAGTAAGGTTCTAAAGATGCCTCGTTCACGAGAAGGCGACGGTGTGGTAGGCGAGGATACAATCCTCGCCAGCGGTGGTGAGGGTGTTTCTGCAAAATTATTCTTTTTTTTGTAATAAAGTGTAACCTTTTTGGCAGAACATCCGTTTATACGCTGTGTTGGAGTATATATTTATTTTTTTTAGAGAAATTCATACTAACTATTTTTAGAAAGGGGTAAAGTTATGAAATCCACTGATGTCCGCAAGAAGAATCGTCCATCCTTATATGAAACAGCTTTGTGCCTCGCGATAGCGAACGCACGTCAAGATGAATTACGCTGGGAACTTTTCATTGATAATTTGTCCCAGATTTGTGATACATTCGCCTACCAGATTGCTGCGAAAGGCACCGCCCCCTCTAAGCAATCTAACCCATCACGGCACTAATCAGTTTCCGTATAGCAACCGGAACCCTCTTTAATCAAACCGACTCTTGAAGTTTTGGATGGTTCCGAAAGATTTTCATAAGAGAGCGGACCAACTTTTCGGGATCGTGGCGAATAACGTTCATCTGGACACCGCCTAACCATGTGCCAAATTCAGTGACGACCATATCCCGAATGAGGTCCGCCTCAATCACACTGATCCCCTGTGCCTCAAGGTTCTCCTGCTCACGATCATAAGACACTTGCACTTTTGACGCGTCTGCGACTTGCATCGTCTCAACGGATAACAACGAAATATCTTTCGCCAAGTTCAGCACGTCCATGAGGTGCTGCGTATCTTCATAGAGCATCGACAGCCCTTCCTCAGCAAGTGAGCGAATCCGAGTCAACTGCGACACCAATTCCTTCCGAACATACTCTTGCATGATTTCCGTTGGAGCGGGTTGGTTATTAACTACGACGTAATTTAGCGGAATCCTGGCGTGGTCCAAAATAGCGTTAACATGATCCGTAACCGCATAACCATCGGTTTCACCTGGCTGTGTCATAACGTTACAGACATAGATTTTAATCGCGTCTGAACGCTGAATCGTTTCGACGACACCTTTGATAACCAGATTTGGCATAATGCTGGTATAAAGGCTCCCCGGACCGATGAGAATTACGTCGGCGTTAAACAGTGCTTCCACAGCCCCTTCATGCGCTTGACATTCATAGATTTCATCGGGAGAATGATGCGTCTTCCCATTCTCGCGGGGTTCAAAAAAGACGCGCTTGATCGGTTCACGATTTTCCCGCACGGGTATAGTGGATTCGCCTCGAACAATCTCTCCATCGGCGAGTTCTGCACACAAAACGGTATAATCCAATGTAACAGGAATAATCTGCCCACGAACCGAGAGTAATCTTGATGCCGCCTGAATCGCTTTCGGGAAGTTCCCCTCAAACTTTTCTGTCAGTGCTGTTAATAAGAGATTGCCGACAGTATGCCCACCGAGTTCACCATTGCTTGAAAAACGATACTCAAAAAGCCCCGCGAGTTCATCAGCATCGGATAACGTGAATAGGAGCCTGCGGATATCACCCGGTGGGAGCATGTCAAACTCTTCAACGAGGCGCCCTGAACTTCCACCATCATCAGAAACGGTAACAATTGCCGCCAGACTATCCAAATCAATAAGGTGATCTTTACTTTTCTCCAGATCGGCATAGTGTTTAATGCCACTCAACAGAGCGGATAAACCACTTCCGCCTCCGATGCAGGCAAGTTTCAAAGCCATAATTTCTCCAAATTTTTTAAACGATTGACTGCAGTTGACATCAACCGAAAACCGCCGTGTAAGAAAAAGAAACGGTGCCCAGAGTTAATAGTTAGAAAAAAGGCTGGACAGCGCAACATAATAGATAACGGAATTAATACGAAATCTGTTTCATTAACGTCGTCAACGTTTCAATCGTTTCGTCACACAACTGTTCCGCTGCAGTCAGAGTCGGTGCCTCACTAAAGACCCGAATTACAGGCTCTGTGCCGGACGGGCGGATGTTCACCCATCGGTCGTTCCAGACCCGTTTAACACCGTCCGTTAGTTCGAGTTGCGGTGCTGTTCCAGCGTCACACGCTTCTTTATAAACCTCCAAAGCGTGATCCACAAGACGTGTCGCAAGTTCTTGTGACGGGATTTCCAATTTCTTTCGGCACATCTGATATTGCGGCATGTTCTCCACAAGTTGCGTTACCGCCGCCCCAGATTCAGCGAGATACTGCACAATTGCGGCAATAGAAGCGATGCCATCCGTTGTGTAGTGGATATCAGGATAGATAACGCCACCAGTGCCTTCACCGCCGACAGCTGCATTCACTTCGTGCATCTTCTCAACGACCCAACCGACACCGACTTTCGTTCGGTGGAGCGTGACACCGTGATTTGCCGCAATATCATCCAACATTCGACTCGTTGATACCGTAGCAACGACATCGCCCTTCGTCTTACTAAGCATAAAATCAGCACTAAAGGCGAGCGTCCATTCACCACTCAATGGAACGCCGCGCTCTGTAACAACGACAAGCCGGTCGGCATCCCCGTCGTGGGCAAAGCCAATATCGGCACCAGAAGCAAGAACTGTCTTACAAAGCGCATCTAACGCCTCAGGTGTAGGCTCGGCAGGACGGCGAAAATGTCCATCGGCGACACAATGAAGCGCAACAACTCGACAACCAAGTTTCCGCAAGAGGGACGGACTCATCACACTTCCGGCACCGTTGCCACAATCAATTACGACCTTCAATTCAGCTTTCTGGATTAAATCCGGTGCCAGCCAAGGGAAACACAGAATCTGATCGAGGTGGTAGCCGACCGCATCGCCATAGGTCTCAAGCGTTCCTTGTTCGTTCCAAGGGGCAAGCGCGAAATCCTCTGTTTCGTAAATCCGCATCAATTCGTCTCGTTCTTCTTGTGTTAGCAGTCGTCCGGAAGCAGAGGCAAATTCGATTCCGTTCCACGCAACAGGATTATGGCTGGCTGTAATGGTAATACTCCCTTGTGCGCGCAGTGCTTTCGCCGTGAGGAGTATCGTCGGTGTCGGACAAAGCCCTACATCAATGACGTGACATCCTGTGGCGAAAAGCCCAGCAAGTACTGCGTGTCGGACTGTCGGGCTTGAGGTTCGAGAATCTCTGCCAATAACGACTGTTCTACCGCCAACAAAGGTGCCGAACGCCATTGCAAATCGCGTAATGATTCGGACATCGAGCGAAACGCCAACCTCACCACGAACACCTGAAACACTAACAATCGGTTTTTCTACTTTGCCCATGTAATCCTCTCTGTAAACTTCATGCAGCATATCTACGGGATCTACTTATCTGCCATGCGCCTAAAAAACAGCACCCACCAATCACTATCTGCCATATTCCCACAAGATACCACGGCTTTGGATAGACGAAAATATATGAGGGCACCGGCGTTAGTTCATAGAGAAGCGGATTTCTAAAGAGGTCCAACCCCTCAAAGATACAGCACACAACAATAAGCGGGTTCAGGTGTAAGACTGGTGGAATGAAAGGTTGAAGATCGTCCACATACCGTTTTAATGGGTTGAGCAGAAACGCGCCACCAATCAAAACACACCATAATAGGGTGGCAAACTCTGCACTGAAGAGGGCATCCCGGAAAACCTGAGCACCCCATATTCCGACCGCCGCTGCCGAGAAACTATAAATCCCCAGTATAACGAACATCTGGAACGCCTTCGTGAAGGGAACGCGAGTAACGAACAGCGCTGCACCTATCGATAAAAACACCCAACATAATAGCGGTATCTGACTTATCAGAAGCAGTTTCAACAACCGCTGTCCAGAAGAGAGCGAACTGAGTGTAAACTGTGAATCAAGGTTTGCGCTTAGGAAGTCGCAATGAACAGTGCGGGCGGCAAGATAAGGTGCGACCAAAAGGACGACGAACACCTGCGCCATGAAAAAACACTCTATCGGTAAACCGAGTTTTGCTTGCATTAACACCCTATAAATAAGCCAGAGCAAAAAACTCGCGATAACAAACCAAGTTATAAGTGTTCTCAGGAAGTGGTTTCGATCACCCAAAGTCGTATCCATAAACTGATTCATTCACTTTGCGTTCGGCTACGAAGCCGTAATACTGCTTCAGCGATAGAGATTAGGTTCGGGTTAATAACCAACGCTTGCTTATATGCCTCAATTGCTTCTTCAATCTTACCGAGTCTGACATAAACGTGTCCCATCCCGGCAAACGCACCGAAGTGATTCGGGTTGAGGGAAATAGTCCGTTTGCAATCACGAATCGCCTGACTCCATTCCTCAAGCATGAAATAAGCGATTGCGCGTTGGTTATAACCCTCAGCAAATTTCGGATCCGTCTCAATTACGGAAGTGAAGCATTCAGCGGCTTGCTGATACGACTCATTTTTGAGTAAGTTTTTACCATCCTCAAGCATCGTGTCAACAGCGTCGTCGCCAGAATGAGACCAGATTTCCCACAACGCGTACTCTGCATTGAAACGGGTACCACGGTCCTTATTTTTCAGAGCGTCTACCAAGGCAGGAATCGCTTTTGAACTACCAACTAACCGAAGCGCGAATCCCGCAGCGCGTCCAAGTAATGGCTCTTTGCTGTGAAGATAGGAAGTGAGATCGGTCTCTGAATATTTAGAAATCAGAAGTTGTTTGAGTTTCTCTTCGTCTGCCGAATTCTTGAATATCAGCTTCGCTAATTCGGAAGATCCATTGTTCATGTGCATGATTTAGATCTCCGTATGCTACCGATTTTAAACTAATTATATCAGATTTCACTCGGAATAACAATCTAAAAACCCAGTCCATGCGAAAAAGTTTGCAATTCATGTTGATAACTGTTACAATTTTAAGGCAAAAAGAACGTACAGGTCCCACTTCCAGACACGAATTAACCAGATCCATGCCCGAAACATGGTGGAGGGCAGAGCGAGAGCCCATAAATTAAAAAGTGGAGCAAGACACAAAGCGTGAAAAGGCGAAAAATTCTCATCCTCTGTATCGATGCGGGTAGCCACGACTACCTCGCCGCGAGCGAGATTCCTACCATCCGTCAGTTGGCAAAATCCGGATTTTATGTCCATGCTAACGCCGTTATCCCCTCAGTCACGAATGTAAACAACGTCAGCATTGCAACCGGATCATTTCCAGAAACACACGGTATCACGACGAATTACCATGTAGACAGGGCAACCGGTAAAGGGGAATTTATTGAGGACAACCGCTTCCTCCTCGCGCCGACACTCTTTGAAACCGCAAAAGCCTGCAAATTCGCAGATAAAACCGCACTCTTCGTGACGAAGAAAAAATTACTACGGATGCTCGAAGCAGGCACCGATGTAGCGGTCGCCGCTGAATCACCACCCCCTGAATACATTCACACAGTCGGACCGGTTGAACCGATCTATTCAGTTGAAATCAATTGGTGGTTGCTCCGTGCCGTGCATGAGATATTGCGTACAGACAACCCAGAACTCGTCTACTGCTCGACAACGGATTGGGTTCAACATAAATACGCGCCCGATCACGAACTGTCCCAACAGCATCTCGCAGAACTGGATCGGATTATCGGGGACATCATTGATGATGAACCGGAACGTGAAATCTATATTACAGCCGACCACGGGATGTTGGACAAAACCACTGCCATTGATCCAGGGCGTGTCCTAATAGAACACGGTATTCCTGCAAGTGCTATCCCGATTATTAAGGATAGGTACGTCGCGCATCACGGCAATTTAGGCGGTGCCGCTTATGTGTTCCTCAAGGATCTCGCTGATATACCGCAAGCGATCCAGGTACTTCTGAATACGCCCGGTATTGAAGAGGCATATTCTGCGGAAGATGCGGCGTGTACATTTCGACTCCATCGTGAACGGATCGGGGACATCTTTGTATTAGCAGACAAAACGACTGTTTTCGGTGAGTTGGAAGTTGCAGTAGAACCAACCGCGGTGCGTTCACACGGGTCGCGGCACGAAAGTTATGTGCCAATCATTGGCTACAATAGCCCTTGGTCGGCTACAGATTTTGAATATAATGTCGATGTCGGAAGACTATTTTTAGAGAGTTTGCGTTAGGTAACAGGATTCATCATCTCCACGCGCCATGTATTCGGAGATAGTACCTACTACCCTATCCGGTCAAAGTGAGGGTAATCCCGTTCGTAGTAGGGCAATTCATTGCCCGTTTTCTCACTGCGAAGCAGTGCGATAAATCGCACTACTACGAACTAACCCTAAAATTCAAAATGGATGAAACACTACGCATCTATAAAAGGAGCAGATATGTTAACAGAAAAAGAGAAAGCTGAAGGATGGATATCCCTGTTTGACGGCGAGACCCTCACCGGTTGGGGTGCCACTGGAAGTGCCGAAGGTTGGGTCATTGATGATGGCAGTATTCTCTGCACCGTTCAGGGCGGAAAATATCTCTATACCGAACAACATTACGATAACTTCACACTCGCACTTGACTTCAAAACCGAGCCGAAAGTTAACAGCGGAATTTTTGTCCGATGGGCAGACCTGGATGACGCTGTTCAGAGTGGTCTTGAAATACAGATTTTAGATACACACGGCAAGGAGCCTGCGGATAGCCACGACTGCGGTGCACTCTACGATGCCCTGGGACCGACACGGAACACTTGTAAACCCGCCGGTGAATGGAATCAGATGAGCATCACATGCGATGGAAGCATCATTGCTGTGACACTCAACGGCGAAGAAATTGTCCGCGCAGATTTGGACGAGTGGGACACGCCACACCAAAATCCGGATGGAAGTAGAAACAAATTCGGCATTGCACTCAAAGATTTCCCCCGGAGTGGACATATCGGCATCCAAGACCACGGCGGAAAAATCTGGTGCAGAAACATTAAAGTCAAGCATTTATAACCCCCTGATGCCTGAGGAAAAAGAAAGGGTTGACCTTTGCCCAAAATAGGGGTACAATATTTACATGTCACATTATGACGAGATTGTGAAGCACCTGATGGATCGGTTTCCCGATGCATTCGCAGCCTTAGCTCTCAAAACCTCAGACGTTGAAGTTCAGGAGAAACTCACCACCGAGCAACCCACAATCAAAGTCCATCACAGCGATATGACCTTTAAAGTCCGCCTCCCCAACGAGGAAGCCATCCTCCACATAGAGGCACAAACCGACGAGAGTCGAGATAACCCTGAAGTGTTTCAGGCATTTATATCGGAGGAAATCATGCAAGAGTCTCCTTTTTACGAAGTGGTGATGCAACGTGGCTTTGAACGCGGTGTCGAACAAGGCATCGAACAAGGCATCGAACAAGGTGCGCGCGAGACTTCTATCGCTAACATTCTCGCCGTCCTCACGGCGCGATTCCCGCAGCGCGACCCGCATCCTGTCCAACACGCACTCGAAGCTATCCTTGATCTCGATCGGTTGACACAATTGCTACAGACCGCGGCACTCACTCCCACTTTTGAAGCGTTCCTACAAGCACTCGACGCATAGCCGGACTTATACCTTATTAGAGGCATTCAATTTTCAAATCGTCTGAATCACGGATGACGCGGATTGAAGAACTGTTGTCATCCGGGGTGTCTCTCTCATCGTAAGATGTCTGAGACGCTGCTATGGGAATCCAAACTAACAGTTTATGCTACAAAACGGAGAACTTAATGCCTTTGACACCTTATGAAATTCTGTGGACAATCCGACAGAAGCTGTGATATACTATCTATACCATGCCAACGAATCTTGAGAACATACGGAATTTCTGCATTTTAGGACACATCGACCACGGGAAAAGCACACTGAGCGATCGGCTCCTCGAGCATACGAACACGCTCACCGAGCGTGATATGCGCGAACAGGTGCTTGATTTAATGGATTTAGAGCGTGAACGCGGGATTACCATTAAAGCGACGGCTGTCAAACTACACTACCCTGCCGACGATGGAAATCGCTACGAACTCAACCTGATTGATACACCCGGACATGTCGATTTCACGTACGAGGTCTCTCGTAGCCTCGCTGCGTGTGAAGGTGCCATTCTCATCGTTGATGCCGCGCAAGGGGTCGAAGCACAAACCTTAGCAAACGCTTATCTGGCGATTGACAGTGACCTTGAGATTATTCCTATTATCAATAAAATTGATTTACCTACCGCACAACCCGATGAAGCCAGACGGCAGATAGAAGAAGTCATCGGTATTCCTGCTGACGATGCACTCCTCGTTAGCGCGAAAATGGGCATCGGTATCCCCTCAATATTAGAAGCAATTATCAACCGAATCCCCGCACCTGTTGGCGAGCCTGAAGCCTCTTTAAAGGCACTCGTGCTTGACTCCATCTATAATAACTATCGCGGTGTCATCATGTACACACGAATCTTCGACGGGAGTGTGAAGCCAGGGGAAAAGATTCAACTCATGGAGACGAAACGCGCTTATGAGGTTGAGGAGGTAGGCATCTTCACACCAGAAATGCAACCGACCTCTGAACTCCGTACTGGCACTGTTGGCTACCTTATCGCAGGCATCCGAGAGATCGACAAAGCGAAAGTTGGAGATACAATTACACACCATACGAAACCGACAGCAACACCACTTCCGGGTTATCGAGTGATGAAACCGCTTGTATTCAGCGGTCTCTATCCAGCGGACACAAATCAGTTTCATGCCCTGCGCGAAGCACTCAATAAACTACGCCTCAACGATTCTTCCTTCAATTTTGAACCCGAAACATCCGTTGCCCTCGGCTTCGGGTTTCGGTGCGGTTTTCTCGGCTTGCTTCACATGGAGATTATCCATGAACGCCTCGAACGGGAATTCGGGCTCGCGCTTATACGAACTGCACCGAGCGTGATGTACAGAGTCTACCTGAAAACCGGTGGGTACATGCCGGTCGACAATCCAGCACATCTCCCAGAACCAAATAACATCGAACGAATTGAAGAACCGTCCGTCAATATTGACATTATTGTTCCGCGCGACTATATTGGAAATGCGATGGAACTTTGTCAGAAGCGGCGGGGTATATATAAGCGGATGAACCAATTGGACGCAAGTCGCGTGCAACTGCTTTACGAACTCCCCCTCAGCGAAATGCTAATAGACTTCTATCCGAAACTTAAATCATTGACACGCGGTTACGGTTCGTTAGAATATGACATCGGAGAATACAAAACTGAAAAACTCGTCAAATTAGATGTACTGCTGAACGGCAACCCCGTAGATGCGCTCTCAACGATTTTACCGCAAGACAATGCAGAAATGCGTGGCAAGGCATTAGTGTCTAAGTTAAAAGAATTAATTCCACGTCAAATGTTTGAGATCCCAGTTCAAGCCGCAATCGGCAACAAGATTGTGGCACGCGAAAGCGTGCGAGCCCTCCGAAAAAACGTTACTGCGAAATGCTACGGCGGTGATGTGACGCGAAAACGGAAATTGCTGGAGAGACAGAAAGAAGGCAAAAAACGGCTCAAGCAGATCGGCAACGTCGATGTCCCGCAAGAAGCGTTTACCGCAATGCTTGCGACCGATGAGTAAAATCAATGAACAGACAGAATGAGGAAGGAGAACGTCTTTTCACCGATGACGGCATCACAATACTATGAATAACAACAATATTCACTTATCCAAATGGCAAAAATTTCGGAAGACGATCATATGGGAATATACCCAAGTCATTGTTGTAGCACTCATTCTCGTCTTCGGATTCATACGTCCTTTTGTTGTTGAGGCATTCAAAATCCCCTCCGGTTCAATGGAAGACACGCTACTCATCGGAGATCGGATTTTGGTATGCAAATTTATCTACGGCATTAAAATCCCCGGCACGGACATCAAGGTTTTTGATTTCCATAAACCTACCCGCGGCGACGTTTTCGTTTTCATCCCACCGCACGATCGGGAACGAAATTTCATCAAACGTATCGTAGCCGTTGAAGGGGATACAATCGAAACGAGCGGCGACACACTTTATGTAAATGGCGAAGCGGTCGATGATGGCCATTACACGAAACACATGACCTTTAGCCATTTCAGAAGAGGTGATTTTCCGCCGTTCCGTCAACCAGAGTATCTGCCAGAGAGCGATGCTTTTTCTGATTTTGCCTTAACGACAAGCCAATTCAAGCGTAAGTTCCCTGAAGGTGAACCCTTCACTGTTCCCAAAGGCATGGTGTTCGCGATGGGCGATAATCGCGATCAGAGTAGTGATAGCCGTTCGTGGGGACCTGTGGATGTAAACGACATCAAAGGACAAGCATTTATGGTGTACTGGTCATTTGATGCTCGTCCGGCGAAGTTATGGAAAGTGTGGAAGATGGTAGGAAACGTTCGCTTCAATCGAATCGGTAAACTCATCCATGCCCATCCTTAAAAACACACGATTCAATCGCTCGGCGACAACCTTAAAAAATCCTGTGCGAGATAGACAACAATTGTGTTGATTTCGTCCGCTTTTCAGTCGAAATGATTTGGTAATTACACCATATCTCAAAGCCACTACTCAATTTTCTACACTGATGCATCAAGATAGACGACACCTCATCATCGGAACAGCAGGGCACGTAGACCACGGGAAAACCGCTCTCGTGGGCGTACTTACCGGCATGGAGACAGATCGGCTTAAGGAGGAGCAAGAACGCGGTCTGTCTATTGAGTTAGGCTTCGCCTACTTCGACCTCCCAGATAACTCGCGTGCAGGTATCGTTGACGTTCCAGGTCATGAGAAATTCATCCGAAGCATGCTCTCCGGTGCTTACGGCATGGATATAGTCCTCTTTGTCGTCGATGCGAAGGAAGGTGTTCAGGAACAGACCCTCGAACATCTGGCAATCTTGGATCTGCTCGGAATCTCAAACGGTATCCTCGTCATGACAAAATCCGACTTAGCAACCGCTGATGAATTGTCGGAAGCGGCTGAAATGACGCAGGAGATGCTCATCGGCACAAACCTTGAAGGCATCCCAACTGTTAGTGTTTCCTCGATAACCGGTGCAGGTATTGAAACGCTGAAGGAAACCATCGTCAAGCAGGTAACACTCGCGACGGAAACCGAGGAAAATGATGGTATTCCGCGGCTATATGTTGACAGGGTTTTCACTGTCCAAGGGTTTGGCGTTGTTGTGACAGGCACTCTCATCGGTGGATCGATTCATCGAGAACAGCGGATGGTGATTCTTCCGCAGGGTCATGCTGTGCGGGTCCGAGGGATACAGGTGCACAATGAAACGGCATCCGTAGCACAAGCCGGGCAGAGGACAGCATTGAACCTTTCCGGCATCTCTGCACAGGACCTCCAACGTGGCGATGTACTCTGTCCAATTGAATTTTCACAAGTGACCGACAATATTGACGTGTCGATGCAAGTGCTGTCTTCATTTCCAAGGATACTTGAACATTGGACCCGTCTCCGCGCGTATCTCGGCACCCGCGAAATATTTTGCAGACTCATTCTACTCGTTGACGAAGCGATTCTACCGGGGGATACCGTACAGGTTCAACTTCGCTTAGAACAACCAATTCTAACGTTCAGAGGCGACAGAATTATTCTACGCGATTTTTCAGCGCAATATACAGTAGGCGGTGGTGAAGTTATTAACCCATTTGCCCCCAAGCATAAGCGGTTCACCCCAGAGACCATCGCCACTTTAGCACAATGGGAAGAAGCCGATGATGCACAGATCGTGAACACTGTATTAGAAAACAGCGAAACCCTTTGCGTGCCAGAGTCCTTCCTGCATTACTATCTACCGCAGTCACAGACCAACGTGAATGCCATCTTGAACAGCCTGGAAGCAGACGGAAAAATTGTACGCTGGGATAAATCGGGTAGGTCGCCTCTCGTTTCTGATGCAGCACGGACGGCAAACATCAAAGAGAAAATCATAGAAACGTTGACAGCGTTCCATTCGGCAGAACCCCTCCTTGCCGGTCAAAATGCTTCGCAACTGCGCCGAGAACTCAAATTGGACGAAATCGGTTTTGAGAAACTCGAAAATCGACTCACTGCCGATGGTCAGCTCGCCAAAGAAGGAAATCTGCTCCGGTTGGCATCTCACGAAATCCAGTTTTCCCAAGAGGAAGAAACTGCGAAAGAAAGACTTGAAAAACTATTCTTGGAAGCAGGCATCAATACGCCCACTCTCAACGAACTCAACGCGTTATTCCCAGAATATACGCCGCAGTTGCTTGAATCCACGTTTTATGCGCTCTTGAACCTGGGGCAATTTATCAAAATAGCGGATAATTTCTTTATTCACAAAACCGTTTTTGAAGAGATACAAGAATTATTAGCGACTTACCTCCGTAAAAATGATACAATAACCGTTGCCGAATTCCGAGAAACAGCACAAACCTCACGAAAATATGCGGTGCCGTTCTTGGAATATTGTGACAGTCAGAACCTCACGATCCGAGATGGCAACGTCCGAAGGTTGCATCCGCGGCACTTGGAAACATAAACATATTGGGCAGGACTTACGCAAATTGAACAGAAAAGGGCATATTTCGTTGTATTTAACCCCCTAAATCCCCCTTATCAGGGGGACTTTAAGAGAGAATGCGTAAGTCCTATTGGGTTTGTATGTGCACAGCACTACCAATTATGGGGGAGGATAGGGTCCGGTGGCCCTACCGGTCTTCAAAACCGGCTTGTCCATGCAAGTGGATAGGTGGGTTCGACTCCCACCCTCTCCCGCCATTGGCTTAGAAGTAGTAGGCACGCGCTGTCGTGCCTTAACCAACACGATAAGTGGTTACACGCTTTAGACATCAAAAAACTTGTTAACTTGACAAATAAGTGTAAAAAGGCTATACTACTTAAAAGGGGTAAATCCATTCTTACTGGGATGCTTTGCTTGAACAAGGCTTTTTGCTATGAATGAAAACGGAAATGAATATGTATCACTGGTAAGAATTCCTCGTAAGTGGTTTTTCGTGTTTGTTGTAGTTTTTTCAGGACTAATCATTGCCAATACTATAGCAGAATTCTGCTTCGGTTGGGCTTGGAAAGATTTAGGAGAAACGACATTAGCACGAATGGCAGTTTTAATGACGTTAATAGTTGGCTGGTTTTTCATACTATCACATATATTGGAGGCTATTATGTTAGGGTATGCAAAACTCTTTAAAAACAGAATCCTTGCTGAAGGCGAAGCTAAAGCCGAAGATAAATTGTATAAGAAATTAGAGCAAGCTCAAAAAGAAGGCAAAACGTTGGAAGAAGTACTGGAAGCACGGAATGCTGAAAAGAATGGCAAGGTCAATCAGCATTCCGGCTCTAAAGCAGCATAGTACTATGGTAAATCTATAGCAATTAATCTATAAGAAAGCCATTGGCTAATTAAGTCAGTGGCTTTTTTGAGGTTTCCAAGCCCGAAACTACTAAGTAAACTAAAAAATGCTAAAGACGCTTCCATTAGTCCAGCAAAGAACATCACAAAGACGACATCCGACATGGATTAAAGCTCGGATGCCGAGCGGTGGTAACTACGCTGAACTCAAGCAATTAATGCGGAATCTGCAGCTTCACACGGTCTGCGAAGAGGCGCGATGTCCCAATATCGGTGAATGCTGGAACAGCCGTACCGCTACCTTCATGATACTCGGCGATGTCTGTACCCGTCGATGCATGTTCTGCGCTGTGAAAAAAGGCGCGCCCGGAGGCATCGTCGATGTCGATGAACCGCGCAGACTCGGTGAAGCCGTCGGTTACTTAAAACTCGAACACGTCGTTATCACCTCCGTCAACCGGGACGACCTTGCTGACGGCGGCGCGAGTGTTTTTGCCGAATGTATCGCCGAAGCACGGAAAAACCGTCCCGGATGCACAGTGGAAGTCCTCATCCCCGACCTCGAAGGAAATTGGGACGCACTCGCTGCCCTCGTACAAGCACGCCCCGAAGTGCTCAATCATAACACGGAAACAGTTCCACGTCTCTACCGCCGCGTCCGCCCCTATGCGAATTACCAACAAACGCTGAACCTTCTCCGAACCAGCAAACAACTGGACGCACAGATGCTCACAAAATCCGGACTCATGGTCGGCTTAGGTGAAACCGTGACGGAACTCTTAGAGACAATGGAAGACATCCGCAATACCGAATGTGATATTCTCACCGTGGGTCAATACCTCTCCCCTTCCCCACGCCATTTGCCGATTCAACGCTATTATACCCCTGAAGAATTTGAAGAGATCAAAGAAGCAGGCATCGAAATGGGATTTCGACATGTAGAGTCGGGTCCATTAGTGCGAAGTTCCTATCATGCCGGTGAACAAGCAAGGTTGGGGCACAATTAACACATTATAAAATACCCAACGCTTGTGCCGCTTTCAACCGTGCTTACCTGCACAGTGCCGAGAATCAGAGGCATTTATGGTAGCGACGTTTCGTTCCTTTGGACAGCGGCATCGAGTCGTCTGAATCACGGATTGTCGCGGATGACGCGGATTGCGCGGATTGTTTTTGGTATCTATTAGGTGTTGGGTGGAGCGGGAACATACATCGGGTTTACAAAGTTCTCTCCCACAAGAACGCTTCGCGAGAAGTGAATAACTCTTCCGAATCTCAGAGCCATTTCGTTTTCGGTTCCAATCATGGTTTTAGTTTACATAAGTTAACGTCTTTAGGAAATATCGCGAGCACAGCTCGCTCCTACAGCGGAAAAACATCCGCATATATAAAGTAAATACGTAAAACTAAATGGCTCCTGTCCGAATCTCGATCGCTCTTGACTTTTCACTGAAATCTGTTATTATTTGACCGTTGACGGCTATCATCCTGCAAATCCTTTAATCCTGAAAATCCTGATTCAGACAATGCGCACCCAACACCGACACCCGACACCCCTTAAGATGGGAGAAACGACATGCACCCACTAAAAACAATCCCTCTCTGCCTGACGCTTGCGGTGGTGGGGAGCCTGCTGTTCAATATACCCCCCACAGCGGACGGATTTATGGCGTTTGACCATCAGTCTCAACTTCCAGAGCATATGAGGAGAAAATTCAACAACCTCATCCGTCGGGTGCATAAGGATCAGTGGGTGATTGGCTATGCATACGCCGATCCTGAATGGGGTGAACCTGCCGGGGTCTGCCCTCCAGAGGCACGCAACAACGGAGAAGCGATCGAGGCAGCCATCACCGCAGCACTCCACGCATGGCTACAGCCCGTCAAGGACTTGAACACCGGCAAACCCGTCGTCGATGACTTTCGCTATGTCTCAAACCTTGATGTTAGAGACAAGGCTGCGGTCAAGCAGTGCGACCTGCTAATCGGTTTCTTCTGCGATTTCGGTCAATCAAGCGCATTGACGGCGGCAGATGAGGCACACCTACCCGAGATCCACATGCACCAAGGCACGGATGTGGACGACCGCTTCGCGAATGCTATCCTACATGAACTCGGACACTCCTTCGGCTTGCTGGACACGTATCGGCGGAAGATACCCGGAGAAGAGTACCAAGTGAGCAGGGGTGGCTTGCTTGCAACCATCGGTCATCAACCCTCTTCGGTGATGTCGGATATGCACATCTCGCGTCCGGGTCCCAGACGCATCGGTCAGGACGATAAGAACGGTATCGTTTGGCTCTATAAGTTCTATCACGAAAATCTGCCACTTGAAGACTGTATCTTTCCTGACTATGAGTTAGAGAGATCGCCTGACGGGTGTCGTCCGAAGTCTCCACTTCTCTTTGAAATCAAACATGGCCCTGATGAGCGCTTTGCGATCAAAGTCATAGAAGAAGACAGCACTACGGATGTCAACGCCAAGGACGAGACGGGTTCGACGGCACTCCACCATGCGTTGGCGCAAGGATATTCACGGTTACTGGGGAAACTTCTCTCTCATTCGGACCTTGATGTGAATGCGAGGAATGCCGAGGGAAGCACAGCATTGTTTTGGGCAGCAAAGCGCGGGTCTTACGGTGTGACAGAGCGACTTCTCAAGCACAGGAAGATTGATGTGAATATCAGAAACACAGCCGGCACGACACCCCTGAAGGCAGCCGCAACGCAAGAAAACGATCGCATCATGGCGTTGCTTTTAGAACAGGAACAGCAGGAAACCGACTGGATATCCGTTGACAAGACCGCCCCGGCACACCACCGTTCTGTATTTTACCTACTCCACGATCCGCGTCCATTGATTTTCCATGCGGGGTATCTGGGAACAGTCCTCGGGGGAGATGCGTTGTTCATTACACAGAAACGGGAAGACGCTTCCATAGAAAGTTATCTCAGCAAAGGAGACTTCACACTCGTGAGTCATGCGGGTGTCGTTGCCGAGGATATCAAGACTCGGAAGGTCGCATCGTTTCCCGGTGCGGACGGTGAAACAGGCAATGTGCTTCTATCAATCAGAGACGTAGATCTCTCAGCTTATGAACCGTTACTGGTATCAACAGACCCCATTCTCACAGAAACGGATGTCGAGGTGTTGACTTACAAGTTTGGATCGGGGATCCAGTTGAAGGGGAGAGACAAAGATAACGCGTTAAATCTTCCGCTTCGGGTGCGTTCGTGCGTCTCAGTGCCGCATGTCGGGTTGGGTGCCAAAGGTTTATGGCAGCACACCTGTGGACCTCCGAACAGCATCGCTTCGGGGTCATTGTTATTTGATAAAGAGAGAGGCACGCTCATCGGCTTCTCTACTGAACAGGCGATTGAGGGGATTCTTGGGGATGGGTTGCCGCTTGCGAACAGCGTCTCCGAAGGATTGATACACCTCGTCGACGCGAAGCCGGTGAATCCGAAAAATAGGTTGACGACGACATGGGCAGAAATCAAACGGATGGAGTGAGGGTCCCTTGTTTCTACACACCTGTCACCCCTCTGGGGTTTGTTTTTTTATTTCTGTTGTTTTTCTATACAGATGCCGCCCCGCTGGGGCTATGGTTTGTGTGGTGGATGCACTTCTACACACATGCCGCCCCGCTGGGGCTTGGCTTTTATATGACACGCGGTTCTACACAGATACCGCACCTACGGTGCTAAAGACAAATCCGTGAAATCTACGGCATCCATGTCCTCCATGAGAATCCGCGATGCAGTTACGTAGGTTGGGTTGAGCGAAACCGAGAAAGACGATGATGACACACCAAACCCATCCCAATACCCTATACCCCATCCAAAATCAAAACTGTAGCGAAACCCAACTTTATACCATCACCCCCGGCGAAACCCCACGCGAAAAGCGTTGGGTTTCACTCGGTATCTTTGAAACCGCGGATGTATGAGCCAAACGTCAGTTTTCTTTGAGTGGGTAGCGTATGGCAGATGTCCGTTCAACCCAACCTACGCGCTACAAATCCTGATTTAGGCAATGGACACGACACATTATCCCAACGCTTTTGGGTTGGCTTTCGCAGCTGAATTGTGCTATGCTATATAGACATCGCACGACAGGAGGGAGTATGGAAACAAAGGAAACAGAAATACGGGACTTTTTCGAGACCTCAATTGAACACTTCCCCGACCGGAGTGCCCGGTGGCTGCTCCAAGACAAAGAGAACGTCCGGGGCTTGGTAGAGATCGTCGCCAGCGACCTCGTGGCACTGCTTGACTTTAGCCGACTCACACACCTGAATAGAAGTTTTATCTCTGATACGCTCCGAGAGCAAGAATCGGACATCCTCTTTAGTGTGCCGTTTCAGAGCGACTCAGAAACCGATGAACTCCTCATCTATATCCTGATTGAACACCAATCCACGGTTGATGTGTCGATGGGGTTTCGGGTGCTGTTTTACATGATGCAGATATGGGATTCACAACGTCGGGAGTGGGAGTCTGCGAACCTTCCGAAAAGTCAGTGGCGGTTGCGTCCGATCCTGCCGATTGTGTTTTACACGGGTGCGCAACGGTGGCAGACCCCGCTAACGTTGACGGCGATCATGGATATCCCGGAGGTGCTGACTCGGTTTGTTCCGAGGTTTGAGACGCTATTTCTCAGCGTCAAGGAGACAGCAGCGGCGAGGTTGACGGAAAGCGATCATCCACTGGGGTGGTTGCTCACGGTTGTTCAAAAGGAGGATGCGGACAAGGCATCGATAAGTGATGCGTTGCTTTCGGCACTGTCGCACCTGAATACGCTTGATACGGAGCAAGCGCAGCGGCGGCGGGCGATCGTCTATTTACTTTTGCTGATTTTGCATCGGCGTCCAGTAGAGGAACACGAAGAGTTGATAACGCTTGTTGACCGGTATACTCAAGGAATGGAGGTAGAAACAATGGCACAGTCTATGGCTGAGGTTCTCATAGAGCGAGGGATTGAACAAGGTATAAAACAAGGCATTGAACAAGGTATAGAACAAGGCATTGAGCAAGGAGAAACCCGCGCCAAACGCGAGGTGCTCCTCAAACTGCTACAGATCCGATTTCAGACGGTTCCAGAATCAGTTGCTACAAGGATTACCGCCATCCGGAGCCGTTCTCGGCTTGATTCGCTGTTTGAGAGGGCACTGACCGCAGAGAGCCTTGATGAAATCGACTTGTAAACGGAAGCCGACGGTTATCTCCTTGTAGGAGGGATCTCCGAATCCCGACTCTCTCAACGCGTGAACTGCCCCCGTCCTCAGTCGGAGGGACGTTCCTCTCCGCTGTAGGAGCGATCTCCGAATCCCGACTCCCTTAACGCGTGAACTGCCCCCGTCCTCAGTCGGAGGGACGTTCCTCTCCGCTGTAGGAGCGATCTCCGAATCCCGACTCCCTCTTAAAATCCGCGTCATCCGCGATTCAGACGATTAACAACTGACAACTAATAACCGATAACCGATAACCGATAGCACACAGGAGACAAAAGAGAGTATGCTACTCATGAAAAAGAAGCATCGGGATTACAAATCCCGCCTACAGGGCGCGCAGATTCTCCTGACACTTGCGGTGGCGATAGGCGTGTTGTTCAGCAGTGCCCCCACAGCGGACGGCTTTATCGCGGGTGACCATAGAATCCCGGAGCATCTCAAGCGAAAGCTCAACAACCTCATCCGCAGGGTGCATAAGGATCAGTGGGTGATTGGCTATGCATACGTCGGTCCTGAATGGGGTGAAGGGGGTGTCTGTCCACCGGAGGCGAGAAACAACGGTGAGGCGATAGAGGCAGTCATCACCCAAGCCTTGAACGCATGGCTACAACCCGTCCGGGACTTGAATACCGGCAAGCCCGTCGTCTCTGACTTTCGCTTTGTGCGGAACTTGGATCCCAAAAACAAGGCTGAAAACAGGTTAAATGATCTAGTGATCACTTTCTACTGCCATTTTGAGCGATCAGGTGCGTTGGTAGGGGTGGATATGGCGATCCCCCCAGCACTTAATATACGCCAAGGCACAGACGTAACTCCAAAATTTGCTTTTCATATTCTGCACGAGCTCGGTCACGCCTTCGGTTTGCTGGACACGTATATCATACTGAGGCGAGAGGCGGAAGAATTAAGAGTCAGTAGGGGAGGACTGGATAGAACTATCGGTCATCAACCCGCTTCGGTTATGTCGGGTCTCGGCGTTATACACCCTGTCCCCACACGGGTAACTGAGGACGATGCCAACGGTATCGTCTGGCTCTACAAATTCTATCACGAAAATCTCCCATTAGAGGATTGTATCTTCCCTGATTATGAGTTAGAGACATCGCCCGATGGGTGTCGTCCGAAGTCTCCGCTTATCTTTGAAATCAAACATGGAAACGAATGGCTTGCCACTACAGTAATTGATGAGGACGAGAAGACGGATGTTAATGCCAGAGACAGCAGTGGAGCAACAGCACTGCACTATGCGGCGATGAAAGGGTATCCAAAGTTGGTGGATAAACTTCTGTCTCATAGGGACATAGATGTGAATGTGAGAGATGCTGCGGGTAGCACGGCATTGTTTTGGGCGGCGACGCGTGGGTCTTACGGTGCAGCGGAACGGCTTGTCAAGCACAAATCGGTTGATGTGAATATCAGGGGTGCGGGTGGCAACACACCGTTGAAGGAGGCAGAGACGCAGAAGCACAAGGATATCGTAGCGTTGCTTTTGGAGCAGGCGCAAAACGAAGCTGCGTGGCGGGAGATAGACGCGACCTCGATTGCGAATTATCGTTCTGTGTTTTATCTGCTCGTGCCGCGTCCCAACCAACCGATGCTTTTCCATGTTGGGTATCTCGGAACCGTGCTGGGTGGGGATGCGCTGTTCATCGCACAGCAACGCGAGGAAAATAGCATAGGGAAGTATCTTGACCGAGATGACACCTCTCTGGTGGGTTATGAGGGGTTGGTTGCCGAGGATGTCAAGGTTAGGGAGGTCGCTGCCTTTGCGAGTGGGAATGGTGAGACGGGTAGCGTGCTTTTGGCAATCAGAGACATGGACTTTTCGGGGTATGCACCCCTGGAGTTGTCATCGTATTCAAACCTGAGGGAAATAGATGTGGAGTTGTTGACGTATAAGTTTGGATTAGATATTATGTTGAAAGGAGCAGATCAGGGTGAGGCGTTGAATCTTCCGCTTCGAGTGCGAGGGTGTGTCTCTGTGCCGCATGCAGGATTGGGAGCATTGGATCTCTGGCAGCACACGTGTGGACCTGCGAACAGCGTCTCGGAAGGTTCTGTTCTATTTGATGAGGAGAACGGAACGATCCTCGGTTTCTATCGATCGCAGGATGTTAAAGAGATTTTGGGAGATGGTCTCCCGCTTGCCGATGTCATCTCCGAAGCATTGGTCCGACTCGTCGACGCGAAGCCGGTGAATCCGAAGAATAGGTTGACGACGACATGGGCAGCCCTGAAAATGAAAGAGTAGTGCTGTGTCACGTCAAAGTTGAAGGGTATGGAAGTCGCGAGCACAGCTCGCTCCTACAAGAAGATAAGCACAATACGGCTAATATAAAATCCGCGTCATCCGTGTAATCCGCGACAATCCGCGATTCAGACAAAAAATAACATCCACTCAAATTACCCCACACTCCTCCTCTTTGACAAAATACTTACACACTCACTCGAATTTTCAGACTTTACATTAAATCCGATTTTTGGTAAACTAATGCTTGAAGCATGGAATTTGCACTATAGGATAATACCTCGCGTTTTCTCTATAACACGGTTTCTAAAGCGGTAAGCAATTGGAATAGGACTTACGCAATTTTGACGGTAGCACGCTCTGTTAGGTAGGGATGCTCGAAAAAACACAGACCGTCTTAGGCACAAACTAACAGTTTATGCTACAAAAGAGCAACATGCGTAAGTCCCATGGAATTTCATCAGAACAAGGAGGAGGAATATGAACAGGCACATCTTTTCTGAAATGGCAAGTTACTGTTTACAGATAAAGCGAATAAGTTTCGTTATTTTCGTCGTAAGTTTAGCACTTGCTGCGATGCCAAGCACCATCACAGCCGGCACCGGAACGGATATCCAACCCGTTACGAACGAGATGTTACTCTCATCGCAAGACGACCCTGAGAGCTGGCTGATGTATGGACGGGATTACAAAAGTTGGCGATACAGTCAACTCACAAAGGTTAACACTGAAAACGTCAAAAAACTCGTCCCGAAATGGGCGTTTCAAATTGGAACCCCTTATGATAAGTTTGAATGCACCCCACTTGTCGTCAATGGTGTAATGTTCATCACGACCCCTTATAGTACTATCTATGCTGTGGACGCAAGAACGGGTAAGGAAATATGGCGGTACGATTATGAACTCCCCGACGGTTTAGCTATTTGCTGCGGCATGGTGAACCGCGGAGCTGCCATCTTAGGCGATACAATCTTTTGGGTAACGCTTGACGCACATCTCCTCGCCTTGGATGCCAAAACCGGCAGGGTCCTATGGGACAGAATTGTCGGCGATCCCACTAACGCTGAATCCCTTACTGTCGCTCCTTTAGTCGTCAAAGATAAAGTGATTGTCGGTATATCAGGCGCGGAATACGGCATCCGAGGCTACATTGATGCGTATTACGCTGAAACCGGTGAACAGGCATGGAGATTTTACACCGTCCCTTCAAAAGACGAACCCGGTGGTGATACATGGGAAGGCGATTCATGGATGACAGGGGGCGGATCCGCCTGGGTCACAGGTTCGTACGACCCGGAATTGAATCTCGTCTACTGGGGAACGGGCAATCCCGCACCAGACTGGAACGGTGCTGTCCGGAGAGGCGACAACCTCTATACCGACTGTATCGTTGCGTTGGATGCCGATACAGGAAAACTCAAATGGTACTTTCAAGCGACACCCCACGATCTGTGGGATTGGGACGGCGTGAGTGAACCGGTATTGATTGATATGGAAATTGACGGAGCACCGGTCAAAGCACTGATGCAAGCGAATCGCAACGGCTATTTTTATGTGCTTGATAGAACCAACGGAAAATTTCTATATGCGAGCACTTACTGCGAAACGAACTGGTCCGCGGGACTCGATGAAAACGGTCGTCCTACCGTCTTACCCGGAGTATCTACTTCAGAAGAAGGCACGATTCGCGTCTGTCCCGGCGTTGAAGGCGGAAAAAACTGGCCCCCCTCAGCCTATAATCCGCTCACAAATTACCTCTATGTCCCTTCGCTGGAACTCTGTGGCTCCTATCATCAAGGACGCGTTTTCTACATAAAAGGATTGCCCTACGTGGGAAGCGGTATGACAGCAGAGAAAGACGAAGCCGGCGACATGATGATGTGGGGACATATCAGCGCAATCGATATCTCTACAGGCGAGGTTAAATGGCGACACAAAACGAACTTCCCACAATGGGGCGGATGCCTCACAACAGCAGGAGGTCTCGTTTTTGCTGGTGATTTAGAGGGAAGATTTATGGCACTATCGGCAGAAACCGGGGAAGTACTTTGGGATTTCCAGACCGGCTCCGGTGTTCTCGCGCCCCCGATTACCTATCAACTCGATGGGGTCCAATACGTTGCAATAGCGTCAGGTGCTGTGAAATATGCTGAAGTTAATGCTCGCCAAGGCGGAACCCTCTTTGTGTTCGCGCTCTTTGAATAATGTTCGTTATTAACACAAGGAGATAGCAACCTTGAAACACTATATCACTTTTGGAATCGCGCTTCTCATATTGCCCATTTTGATGCTACACAACGCAAACGCTGATAGTGCCTTGGAAGAAATTCGGGCAAAGGGTGTCTTAACGGTCTGTATGGATGTCCGAAATCTGCCTTACTCCAATGCAGACCCGGAACTTCCCGGATTATACGTTGAGATAGCACATCTACTGGCAAAGGAACTCGGTGTTAAGTTAGAACTCCACTGGCTTAACACCCTCCGTGATAGTCTACTTGCTGACATGATACGCGGACATTGCGACTGTGTGATCGGGGTTCCGATTGAGGAGCGCGCCATGAGTGAATCAATCCAATTAGGGAAACGCGTTGACTTCTCTAAACCCTTTTACGGCACCGGCTATGTATTGGTAAAGCGGAAAAGCAACTCAGAATCACCTAAAACACTGGAAGACCTTAAGTTAGAAACGATTGGGACAGAAGCGGGTTCTATCGCAAGCGATGTCCTGCGACAGATGGGATATAACCGTCGCGTTTATCGCTCACAAATCGCTGTCCTGGATGCCCTCCAGAACGGACAAATCGCTTACGGATATGTCTGGTCAAATATTGGGTGGCTGATCGAAAAAGGTTCCCGAATTCAGCAAGCAGAACAGACAGACACTGCTTACCCTGAATTAGAGATTGTCGAAGGATTCGTTCCTGAAGCTCGTCTCCGTTGGAATGTCGCTATCGCTTTTAGCAAAGATACACCAACACGAGAAACACGCGAACTTCAAGATGTCGTTAACACAATTATCGAACAGAAATGGAGTGAGGAAAAACTTAAAGAACTCTGTGAGAAGTATCATTTGCCTTACTTCGCTCCGTTTCAGGAGGATGAACAGAAATGATGTATTCTACCCGCGTTACAACTTCTACCGTCCGAATAACGTGGCGCATTTTCCTCCTCTTTCTGGGTGTAAGCCTCTTCTTTTTTTCGCTCGTAAATGCCCAGGACTTAGAGGTGGATATTGCCCCCGCAGCACCGAGAGACATTAATTATGAAGAAGACGTTATTGATGGCGCGTTCTACTTCCGTTTGATGTGTTGGGGTTGTCACGCCCAACAGACACGTGGTGGCAAAGCACCCGATCTCTTTAAACCGCAATGGCTCTACGGATGGACAGATGACGGCATTTTCCAGACCGTATTCAACGGACTTCCAGGGACCCAGATGCAAAAGTTTGGCGGCAAACTTTCTGATGAGGCGATCAACATGATTGTCGGCTACGTTCGCTCGGAACAAGCAAAAGCGGCAGGGGTCTCTTTGGAGGAAATAAAGCCTACTCAGGACTGGAGCCCTTACATGAAAGGCGATGCCAAAGCAGGAGAAGCCATTTTTTTCTCGGAAGGTTACGCGTGCGGTAAGTGTCACACAGTTCACGGGAGAGGTGCCACCGGTACCGGCAGCGAAATAGGTCCCGATACGACTTATGTTGCTCGCACGCGCGCGCCTCAATTCATTGTCGAGTCCATCCTTAATCCGCGCGCCTATATCGCGCCTGAATATGAGATGATTACCATCTTCACTAAGGATGGAAAGGAAATCACGGGTAAGAAACGTTATCAATACGATCACAGAGACAGAGAAGACACTGAAACAGTGCAGATACTCGACGATTCCGGGAAGTTGTGGACAACTTACTTTAAAAAGGATTTGCGGAGTACCAGCGTCCCACAAGCAGGTGTTATGCCTGAAAACTTCGCAGATATTCTCTCAGTCAAGCAGATGGACGACCTTTTGGCGTATCTGTTCACACTTCTTTAATTATGGGCCTCTGGGCTGCCCTCCACTACGTTTCGGGCAGGTTTCTGATAAGTTTTGACGCGACTTGGGAGATGTAGGGTCTTTTAAGAGGGTAGAAGAACCTAAAACCTGAGAAATTCCCTACTACCGCTCGTAACCCAGAGGCGGTTAGATTTCGTCGAAAACCACCGCGAAACGTAGTGGAGCGGTGCTCGGAGGTTAATAGTTTAAAAAATGATTCGTGTAATTATTAATGGGGCATGTGGCCGTATGGGACGGCTCATTATCCGAGGCGTTTCCGAACAAGCCGATATGGAAATTGTCGGAGCGATTGAATTCGCTGAACATCCACAGATCGGGAGTGATGCGGGTGTTGTCGCCGGTATCGGAGAAATAGGGGTAGCCGTCACAGGCAACCTTGAGGATGTGCTTGAAAGCGCAGATGTCGTCATCGAATTCTCGAAACCTGAGGCAACCTTGCAACACCTCCGAGAAGTCGTCAATGCCGACAAAGCGATGGTAATCGCGACAACAGGGTTTGAACCTGATGAACTTGCGACTGTCAGGGAACTCGCATCACAGATCCGTTGCGTAATGGCACCGAACATGAGCCTCGGTGTCAATGTGATGATCCAAGCCTTGGAATTAATTGCCAAAGCCCTCGGGGACGACTACGATATTGAAGTAATAGAGGCGCATCACAATCACAAAGCAGATTCGCCGAGCGGTACCGCACTCCGCTTAGCGGAGACGGTTGCTACGGCATTAGGGCGCGATTTAGATGAGGTGGGTGTTTACGGCAGACACGGCATCGTTGGCGCGAGACCCAAGAAACAGATCGGCATCCATGCAGTCCGAGGCGGTGACATTGCAGGCGATCACACGGTGCTGTTCGCAACCGAAGGTGAGCAATTAAGTGTGGTTCATCGAGCGCATAGCCCAGAGGCTTTCGCCAAAGGTGCAATCCGCGCAGCGAAATGGGTAATCGACGCTCCTAAAGGATTACACGATGTCAGCGAAGTCCTGTTTCATTCCCAAAAGCACGACTAATTGGATGCTGCAACGTTATTCGCGTGCTCTCTCCGTGTCTGTTGTTCTCATCACTGCATTATTTATAATCGGATGTGAAGATATAACGTCTAAGGAACAGACCCGATATAGATGGAAAACCGTCATGGAAGGCGATTGGACTTCACACCTATACGATGTCCATTTCATTTCTGAAAAACAGGGTTGGGCAGTTGGTAACCCTGTAGACATAACGCCTGGAGCCGACCCCGGCGAGGGTGCGGAAAGCCTTATCATCCACACAAACAACGGTGGACACACATGGCACAGACAGAGCAGTAGCGTTTTCAACAAACCTCTGCGAAATGTGTATTTTCGTTCGGCGTTAGAAGGCTGGTGTATAGGTGAAGGCGGCGTTCTGATCCGGACGACAGATGGCGGACAGACATGGCAGCACATTGGAACCGGCACGGAAAATAATCTGCATGACCTTTTTATACGCGAAGGTACAGGCTGGATTGTTGGTGACTGGGGCACAGTGCTAAAAACGACCGACAGCGGACAGACGTTCACAAAGATTGATGGAAAGGTGTTCGACGGCAAGTCATTGAAAGGGATCCATTTTGTAGACGCAAATCAGGGATGGATCGTTACCTATAACACACCGACATCTGCGGAGGCACGCCATCACGATGATCGTGATCGCGTGACCTCCGAAACAAATTCGGGAAACGCTGGCTACATCTATCGTACAACCGATGGCGGAGAAACTTGGGACGTACAATTCGCGACGGAAGCCGCCCTGTTCAACCTCCATTTCATAGACAAACAGACGGGTTGGGTTGTAGGTGACCGGCGGCGTGTCTTCGTAACAACCGATGGTGGGAACACATGGGAATTCGTTACTCACGGAACCAACGAACGCCATAAAAGCACCTACGGTCAACCCGATTATCTCGGCAATGAGCCGTTGCATACCTTTACCCTTTACGATATTGACTTTGTAGATGCCCAAAATGGCTGGGTCGTCGGCGACTTAGGCGTGATTCTCCACACCTCGTCTGGTGGAAAAGAAAAATGGAAACATCAACGCGGCGGTCCCCGCTTTCACAACAGCGCAGACGCTGTCCTGCTGGGTGTTGACTTCGTCTCAGAACAAATCGGTTGGGCAGTCGGTGAAAACGGCACAATTCTGCACACCCGCAATGGGGGTGTAACATGGGAATCACAATCAAGTCCGAGTCATCTTCTGGTGGGTGTATGTGCTATCTCACCGGATGAAGGATATGTTGTCGGTGACCGGGGCGCGATTCTACGAACCGAGGATGGAGGGATCGTATGGAGCGCGCAAGATAGCCGCACGACTGAGTGTTTTGGCGCGACCCATTTCGTGTCCCCACAAATAGGATGGGCGGTTGCAGAAGCCGGTGTCGTTCTGCATACCACAAACGGTGGAAGCGTATGGCAACGTCAAGTTTCAGGGACACAGCAGGACCTACTCAGTGTTTTCTTTGCAGACGAAAAAAATGGATGGTGTGTCGGAAGCGGTGGTGAAATCATTCACACAGATAATAGTGGGAAAACATGGCAACAGCAAAAGAGTGGAACGCCTTGGAACCTCTTTGATGTTCATTTCACCTCCAAACAGCGCGGTTGGACAGTCGGTCTGAACGGAACGATGCTCTCTACAGTTGACGGCGGTGCCAATTGGAAGTTATCGTCTCTCAGTCAGCGGTATCCATCTTTTTACTTAGACGCTGTCACCTTCGTCACGCCAGAGATAGGATGGGTCGTTGGATTAGATTTACGCAGTTTGGGTATGGATGGGTTAATCCTACATACCGAGAATGGCGGGAAAACATGGCAACGTCAAGAGAGTTATACCCGCAATTTCCTTGACGATGTATTTTTTATATCAGAAACAGAAGGCTGGATTGTTGGAAAAGAGGGGCTCGTTCTCCATACAAAGGACAGCGGGCAAAATTGGAGACCTCAGCACACAGATACCAAAACGGATCTGAAGGCTATCCACATAAGCAGTAGAAATAGCGGATGGGTGGTTGGCCAAAACGGAACGATTCTCAGATATGAAACTATTCCGTAAACAGTTTTTTAAACTATGTGCCTCTGGACTGCCTTCCTTGCGCAAGTTTCCTATAGAGGAAACCTGCGAGACAATGTTTCGGGCAGGTTTCTGATACAGTCCAGACTGAGATTGGATTCACCGAAGTCTTTTATAACCCAGAGGCGGTTGGAATTAACCGAAAACCACCGTGAAACGAAGTGGAACGGTGACCAGATTCTAATAACTTAAAGAGAGTTAAAAAAATGACAGACGAACAAAAATATCTATTTGATCTGCAAGGCTTCATCGCCCTGAAGGGTGTTATTCCAGAAACAGTGGTTGACGCGTGTAACGCTGTGTTAGATCAGTACGAGAATATGCCACCGGACGACTACCCATCACCACTGTGCCTCGGTACCCAGCGAACGGAGAAAGAACTCTACATCTCCAATATTTTGGAGGCGGACAGTGTGCTCAATGGGCTGATCGACATCCCGGAGGTCCTGGACGTAATTCAAGGCGTAACCGGCGGTCCGTATCGGCTCAATCATACCTACACAATTTACCGGTGGGGTGGTGGCTATACGGGGTTGCACATGCACGGAACACCGATTATCCCGAAATGCCAATATCATTGCAAAAACGGAGAGATGGTATCAACTTTAACAAAAGCGGTCTTTCCGATGCTGGATTGCGATGCGGAGGACGGATGTTTCGCTGTCATACCGGGGGCACATAAGAGCAATTTCCCAAAGCCTTGGGGAGGCCACCCCGATGAAAATCCTGTGCTGACACCGATACCAGCGAAAGCAGGGGACGCTATTATTTTTACGGAGGCACTCACACACGGGTCTGTTATCAATGTTTCCGGTAAACCACGTCGGACGCTCTATTACTGCTACAGCATCGGCTATATGCCAGATTGGGGGGGTCAGGGTTTGCACTTCAGCCCAAATGTTATGGAAAGCCTCAGCGAAACCCAGCAGTCAATTCTTCATCTTAAATAGTTAACAGTGGAGGAGCGAGCTCCAACTCGCGACCTTCCCTAAGATGTTATCGTCCGGCCTTTGTCGCCGTGGTCCTAATTCTGTTCAAATTAACCAAAAACCATCACGAAACATTGTCCCGCAAGCCTTTATAGGCTTGCGCAAGGAGTGATGCCCAGGAGCCCATAATTAAAAATATGATTACAATCGCAGAACGGTTACAGAAACTTCCACCCTATCTTTTTGTAGATTTGCGCCAAAAAATGCAGGCGGCACAAGCACGAGGCATCGACGTGATTAGCCTCGGCATCGGTGACCCGGATATTCCGACCCCTGATCCAGTCGTCGGAACTTTGTGCAGCGCGATTCAAAACCCTGAAGACTCGGACCGGCATCGTTACGGGTGCGATAACCCTGTTGACGACTTCCCACAGGCAGTGCTCGACTTTTACCAACACCGTTACGGAATTACGTTATCCGATGATCAGGTAGTGACAACGCTCGGTAGTAAAGACGCAATTGTCAAAATGGCACTCGGCATTCTCAATCCCGGTGATATTGGTATAGCGGCGAGTCCGGGTTATCCTACCTACAACATCGGACACGTCTTTGCCAGTGCGACGACTTACTATGCCCCGCTTCTGCGAGAAAACGATTTCTATGTCGACTTTGACGCTATTCCTGATGAAGTGAAACGACTTGCCAAAGTCCTCTGGATCAACTATCCAAACAATCCGACAACAGCCACTGCCGACCTCGATTTTTTCGAGCGTGCCGTGGAGTTCGGTAGACAAAATAACATCCTTATAGCGCACGACAACGCCTATAGCGAGAACACCTACGACGGTTATCGCTCACCAAGCATATTGCAAGTAGAAGGTGCCGCTGAAGTAGCCGTTGAGTTTTTTTCATTAAGCAAAGCGTTCAATATGACAGGGTGGCGATTGGGATTTGTCGTTGGCAACCCAACTGCTGTTGGCGCAGTCAAAGTGGTGAAAGACAATATCGATAACGGTTCACTCCGCTCACTTCAATTCGCCGGTGCAAAGGCACTCTCAATAGCAGACGAGATTACACCCGCAATAAATGCAGTTTATCAAAAACGCCGAGATATGGTGGTGGATGCTCTTACAGACAGCGGATGGGCAATTGATAAACCGAAAGCGACAATGTATGTTTGGGCACCTGTCCCTCCGCGTTTCGACGGTTCAAGCCGTGCCTTTGCGACAGCCCTACTTGAGGAAGCAGGGGTTGTGGTAACACCAGGTCTCGGATATGGGCAGTGGAGCGAAGGCTACTTTAGAATATCGCTTACGTATCCAGACGCAGTGATTGCGGAAGCAATTTCGCGTATTCGCGTTTTCTAATAATTCGCAAAGCGTTAAATCCAGTGATTGGATGCATACCGGTCTTCGCTGAAGAACCGCCTGCGCCTGCTTCGCAGTGAGAATGCAGGCTTGCATCACTCTTCATTCTGCAAGGCCGCACGCGTTCCCAAACCCAGTCCAGAATTAACCAAAAACCTGCAAGGACAACGGACGCAGCAGACCAGAAGCCCATAAATTAAAAAATGAAAAACTCCATTTTAATCTTCAGTATAGTCTTTTTTACGCTCCTTGTTTGTGTTGAGACGGAGTCTGAGCAGATCCATACCTACACCGTTGCTGATGGATTGATAGGTCCCGTTGTCCCTGTCATTTTTCAGGACAGTCGGGGTGCCCTGTGGTTTGGTTCTGATCGGAGCGGAGTGAGTCGATTTGATGGGAACAGTTTTGAATCCTACATTGGATCTCTCGACACTTCTGAGAACGCGCCCACATCCAACGTAGGACCAGGCGCTCTACTCGGACAGACCCGACAAATCGTTGAAGATAAATGGGGACATATCTGGTTTCTTACGCACTTTCGTTCAGAAAACTCAGGGCGGGTAAGCTGGTTTGATGGTTCTTCGATTAATCTTATCGGCACAGGTAATTCGTTGATCGTTGACGAGCATGGCGATATATGGGTCGGTGAAAACCAGCAACTAACGAAGTACATCCCCCCAGGAGTCCAACGCCTGCCACAAGCACACCCAAACGAAATTATAAGTGAAGATATGCTCCGCTCAACGGATTTGACAATAAATGTTATCTTTGAAAGTGAAGACGGAACGATTTGGATCGGCGGAAGCGATGGAGAAGAACAGCAGCACGGTGTCATACTCAGTTTTCGAGAAAATCGTTGGGCACAGGACCCCTTAAAAATCGAGGATAGTGATGACACAAGTGACAAAATGGACGATGGAACACCGCGGATTCATCCAAACGTTGGATTCACACGTTATGACCTGTCGAACCTTAACGCTGTGAGTGCAATTGAAACAATAGGTGAAGACACCTCTGGAGACCTTTGGTTCGGTGGCTATAATCTTCTCTTACGTTTTGATGGGAAAGCATTTGAGCAAATCCTCCCTTTAGCTTGGGGATACAGCGGATCCATGGGAAGTAGGCCTGCATCAATTCAGAGGCTGGCATCAATTCGGAATGATACGAAAGATCGAATCTGGTTCAGCGATGGACGGACTACAAGATGGTGGGACGGCTCTCGGCACGGAAACCTATCAGGGTTTCTCGAACTTGAGGATGCATGGGGAAATCTATGGTTTACCAACGAAAGTGGAGCGCATCAGTACGCCACCGACCTCACCCCAATGCCAGATAGTATCAATAGTGGACTTGGAGTTGAGGGGATTCATACGATTTTTGAAGCCATAGACGGTAAATTGTGGTTTGGACACGACAATGGAGTAACAGCATTTGACCCCACACCCGCTATTAGTACACACGCTGGACTCGGCACGAATAGGGTACGGATGATATTTGAGGACAGTCGAGGTTACCTCTGGTTTAGTGTGCCAGGAGGTGTTGCACGTTATGATGCAGAATCGGAAGAACTTACCACACATATTTTCAGAGTAAGTTCAGTTCAAAATGATCCATCGCCCGACCTCCAAACTGACTCCAGAAGCACGGAGCGCGTTCGGTTACTTCGAACTGAAATCGAAAAAATATTTGAAGTTGGTGGGCACGTCTGGTTTATTGACGAACCAGGGGTAAGCGGTAACTCCACGCGATTACGATATACGTTCTTTCGGTACGCAAATGGAAAATTCAGTCAAGTTTCTATTCCCATCCAAACAATAATCGGTCCTGGCGGGGAACGCTCAGATACCAGTACTAATGTCCTCATTCGCGAAGGAGAACATACTTGGATGGCTTTCGGAGGACACTTCTTCAAAGCGGACGCAACAGGGTTATTATGGCTTACAGACACCGGCTTTCAGAGGATTCTCTTTCAAGAAATCGGTCCGAACATTACCCCTACTTCAATAACCCCAATAGAGTTCGGCACAGCCGCTATTACCGACTTGTACAGAGATCCAAACGACAGATTATGGGTGCACTTCAATAACGGAAGGGTCCTGCGCTATCCGAAAGAAATTAACGCTACAACGTCTATAACTCGCCTTAGTAAACCTGAAACCCTTCCACTTAAAGCGACAATGCTGTTAAAAACCGCATCAGGAAGCAAATGGTTCTTTAACGCGGCAACTGGAAAATTGATACTTTGGAGCGACACTGAACTCGGTAGACTGCTTCTGCTCGACGGGGAGTCGAGTTCTGTCCCCATTGCTGTTTGGAAAAATCCTATGCAGCAAAATAACCGAATAACTTTCCTCTTCTCAGATGCTCTCAAGACATATCACGGCACATCACTCATTTCTCTTGAGGACATTGAGCTTGCTGAACTACAAGACTCTCTAACCACTCAAGAGGGAGTCCTCTGGTTAGCAACATCTCGCGGGGCGGTTCGCTATGATGGGAAAAAAGCCAGGATCTATACAACAAAAGAGGATGGATTTCTCGTTGACAACGTGAAAGATGTGATGGAGGATAGCCGCGGAAATATATGGTTCGCCACATGGGGCGGTGGCACTGTCCGATATGACGGTGAAACCTTTTATAACCTCACAACAAAAGACGGCCTCGCCCATAACAACATCTCGAAAATTCATGAATCTTCTAATAAAGACATTTGGTTTACAACCGAAGGAGGTGTCACGCAATATACACCAACGCGTGGCGGACTGCCAGAATGTCGACTGACCGCCCTTGAATCTGATAAAACTTACACCGACCTTTCATCCAGTTTAACGCTACCCTCGCGCGGAACCAAGATCTTAAATATCCAAGGTATCAGTCCACTCCGAGAAGGGCTCTCTTATCGATTTAAATTAATCGGGCTGGACACCCCTGCATGGATGAATGTTTCGGCAGAGGAATTCTCTCTTCTGGCAACAGGTTCTGGGGCTCCATCCGACGAGTGGACACCTTCCGCTGCATCCAGATCAACAATGCAACAACCTATGCGTGACAGTGGCATTGTCCAAGAACTTCAAAACCAAAACGGGATTCTGCGTATCCGATATACAGGACTCAAAGCGGGTAATTACAGTTTCCTCGTCAAGGCATTTCGTAAAGACTGGCCCTACACGCAGACCCCGGCAGTAGTGGATTTCAGTATTTCGCCACCCCTCTGGACGCGTTGGCGGACATATCTCCCGACACTCATCTTTATGACCGTCGTCCTCACTCTGATTGGGCGTCTGGTTGCAAACCGACGACATACCCTACAACTGCGTAACGAGGTACGTCAAAGGGAAGAAGCGGAGATGCAGCGTATCCGTGCTGAGTTGAGCGAAGCGCAGAATATTCAGATGGGACTTCTGCCAACCGAAGCACCTGATACGAAAGGGTTTGATGTCGCAGGGATGTCGGTACCCGCAACGCAGGTCGGCGGCGACTTCTACGATTATCTCACTGTAGCGAATGGACAGACCGCCATCGCGGTGGCAGACGCTGCCGGAAAAGGGTTACGAGGCGCAATGAATGCCGTGCTGACGAACGGGATGTTATACGAAGTCTCGCGTTTCAAATCGGAGGCGGACGTCATTCTCACCGATCTCAATTCAGGGTTAGCCCCACGCATGTACGGACCGAGTTTCATCGCGCTCAACCTTGCCGTCCTTGACGAAGGCAAAAAACGGATTGACTATGCCAATGGGGGACAACCCTATCCTGTGCTCAAGCGAGGTGCCGAGATCATTGAAATTGAAAGCAGTGACCTCCCACTTGGCAGTATGAAAAAGGTACAGTATGAGTCCGTCACCTTCGATTTAAATGAGGGTGATATCCTAATTTTTCATACGGATGGTCTGATTGAGGCACTCGATATAGACGAAGAGATGTATGGAACGGAACGTTTAAAGGATTCCGTTTCAAAAATTCCTGATAATTTCACGGCAACGGAAGTAATTCAAAGCATCGTTGAGGATGTCCATAGCTTCGTCGGCGAAGCAGAACAATACGACGATATGACAATCGTTGCTGTCAAAATTCCTTAATAGTTGTCAGTTCTCAGTTACAAGAAGGTTCCGTCAATGGTCAGGAAGTTTGCAAGTGTGCGAAAGTTGGGAAGTTGAAAGAGGTTTCTCCTCAACTTTAGGTACTTTAAAACTTTAGAACACTTTAGGCACTTTAAAACTTTCCAACAACTGAAAACTGAAAGTCTGCGTAGCAGGCAAACTGACAACCATTCCCTAAGCCCCCATGAACTCAATAACCGTTTGCCGATACTCCTCAGGAAGACCGATGTCAAACCGTCTCCCTTTGACAACATACCCTGAAAATCCATCTGCCTTCCGTAATTCGTCTAAACAGGACGTAAGTTGGAATTCGCCGCGCTCCCGGAGATTATGGGTGATATTTCGTTCCAGAAACTCGAAAATCTGAGGTTGAAGCACATAGATGCCGAACACCGTCAAGAACTGGTCTATATCCATCCCATCTACGTGCAAATGTTCCATTGCATACTCAGGATCCGGCTTTTCATAAATCTCCGTCAGTGAAAGCAGGGAGTTCTCCTCTCTCCACGTACCGGTAACACAACCGAAGTTCGATAACTGCTCAATCGGTGTAACTTTCAGTCCGACGACACTATGACCTACCTGCTCATAAGCCTCTACGACCTGTCGTGCACAACATTTCTCCTCATCTGAACCGTAGAGATGGTCACCGAGCATAAGCAGAAACGGCTCGTTCCCAACCCATTCTCTCGCACAATAGACAGCATGTCCGAAACCCTCTTGAACGTCTTGTGTGACGAATGTCACTCGACTTCCTAATTCCAGCAGAGCGTCGCAATACGCCTTGTTCTCCTTGCTGAGTTTGTTATAGTGTTCAATCCGCGGCGGTGTTTTGAAAAATGACTCAAAAAGCTCCGTATCTCCGGGCTGCACGATAAGGCAGACGTCTTCAATGCCAGCGTTGATCGCTTCCTCAACGATTGCCATAATTGCTGGTTTGGCGCGTCCAGACTTGTCAATCACAGGAAAGAGTTCCTTCTTCATCGCCTTTGACGCTGGAAATAGTCGCGTGCCGAAGCCAGCGGCAGGAATAACTGCTTTGCGGACATGCCTACCCGCCTCAATAACCAGTTTCAGGCACGACATCTGCAAATCCCGTTCGATAATCTCGATGACCCGCTGTTGGCTTTCCTCATCTTTTACAATGAATTGCGCGGAACCGTCGCCTTGCGAACCCACACCTTTACCGCCCCAGATATACGGTTGAATCGGTTCATAATTCAGGACTTCGTGGAGAATAGGTGCCGTCAATTGTGATGGACATGCAGGTATCAAATGATTGTCGAACTCTGTTTGCGCTCGCGTCATAAGTTTACCGACTGCCTCTGCATCGCCATCGCGGAGTGCCTGATACGCTTGTTGCGTAACCTCTGCACTCAACGGACCGAGATAGTGTTGCACGTTCTTTTCTAATTCGTTCTCCGCAAATGGATAACAGTGATTTAATTGGCTCAATATAAGACGTGTATCTTTACTGGCACCGAGATCAACAATTACAAGGTACATGTCGTGAGGCACACTGAATTCTCGGACATCAATATGGTCGCCATCGAACGTCATGAGGATAGGACGTTGGTATGCACACCCTTGGTCCATTCGTCCACAACGTGAAGGCGTTGTCGTCTCACCCCGGTAGGCGTACTCCATTTCTCCGCGCGTTGTCAATTTAAGATCATAGGTACGGTTGAAGGCGCGCGCGACGAGAACACTGATAGCGGCACTCGAAGATAACCCCTTTTTGACAGGCAAATCAGTGAGATAGTTGTCTATTTCTAATCCTTGCACCCGGTAGTTCGTTAAAATTTCATAGGCGACCCCGGCAGCATAACTAAAAAATTCGCCTTTTTCAGCTTCGGCGAGAAGCGCACTTCGCTCCATAGGCAAACTATAGGGACCGTGGCGTGTCCCATCGCTGAGGGTCGTCTTCAAAATCAGACGGTTCGGATGCGGTTTAACCTCGGCGTATACACCTTGGTTTGTGCTTGTTATTAACGTATAGCCCCTTTCGAGCTCTGCGTTACTTCGCCGGTGTCCACCTGCCCAATCGCTGTGTTCTCCGAACAGGCAAATTCTTCCCGGCACAAAAAGTTTCATAGTCAGTCCTTATAAGTTTACAGAATAAAGCCGCTTACCAGCAGACTCACTCAAATCGATATTGGATTGCTTCAGCAACAGTACGATAGCCTAAGCCATACTTATATTATATTACGAAGTTAATCCGTCCGTCAACACGGTTTTTCATCAATAAGTATCGCAATAACGCAGACAGAAACGTTAACAAAGTTCAAGGTGTGTGGCTTTGTGCCCATTGACACCGTTGCATCCAGTCACGTGATGAAAGCACGACTCCCATCGGAAGTGCTGTGTTCTCCGCTATTGACCGGAACGCATTTTGGGCAGTCTCATAATCTCTCTGATGATAGGCATTGATGCCCATCGTCCTCCATGTCTCTAACGCAAGATTTTGGTGTTGTTGCGGTGTCAATTGCACTAACGATGGTGTCTCGGGGAAACCCTTATCCGATGCCTGTGCCTTCTCTTGCAAGCGTGCTACCGCCCGGCGCAGGTACTGATTACTACTTTGCCACGCGTCTTCTCCATGAAGCAATTCGCCCGCTAAGAGATACGCCAACCACATATCAGGTTCTGTTTGCATACACATCGATAGATATGCCATCTTTTCCCCAGAATTTTTGGGCTCGACTAACACCACACGGAGTAATTCTCGTAGAGACCTATTTTCTCGTACTGTCCCGTTCAACTGGGTATCCCACCCCACTGGAACTACATCCGGATAAGAGAGTGCTGCAATCCGCTTGATTCGCCTTCGATTAATTGTTTCATACTCCGTTTTGACCGCTGCGTATGCATTTATCGCGTGTTCATATTCACCTTTCAGCCAATAAATGTCACCCTTCAATAGCATTGCTTCTGGGCTGAATCGCGTGTCTTCCTTGTTGGTAATATCGGTCGCTAACGATAATGCTTTATCATAATCCTCCATTCGATATGCAGTGTACATCAAACCCCACAGTGTGCTCAAATTGTCCGGTTCATCTGATAGTATTGTCTCAAAAGTCTCCATAGCGGTGGCAAAATCTTTGCGGTAATATGCCTGCCAAGCGGTATCTCGTAATGCTGCCATTTCATGGGCACAGACCTGTTCAAAAACACTTCCTCGCTTTAAACGGTATGTCGCGTAGACGACATCCTCGTCTCGCAATGGAACGGTTTCCAAAAATTTAATCCATTCGGCTTCCAAAGCAAGCAGATCCTTCGAGTAGTGTTGCACAAAATTGCCGGTCGGAAAAACACCCTTAAATTTTTCTATACCGTAGGTATCAACAAGAAACCGGACGAAGGAGCCTGCCAACAGATAACTCTGCGAACCAGCATGTCCCCAAAATCCAATCCCCATGACTCCTGACAAGGGAGGCGCAACCTCCATCTGACGCATCGCTTTCGCCCACTGATGTCCTGTAAGCTTGCCTTCATCCCAATCTGCGGCAACCGCAATCCCTTCGTGAAGTCCTATCTTCAGACTCACCTTCAACGGGGACCACGGCACAGTAAAGACATGTGCCAACTCATGTTTCAGGACGGGATGTGGAAAGCCCTGCGCATGAATGTGAAACCCGTGTCCGAACGGGTCTTCGACAGATGTGCCGCGCGCGCCAATCAATCTCTTTTTCTGTTCAGGAGACGCATAGATATACGCGCGGACCTTCCGAGATTGCATCGTGCCTTCAGGATCGAGATAATCAGACAACTGGGCGTACTGAAATTCGCAATCTTCAGCGATCCGTTCAATCTCCGCTTCCAATTCACGGGCATAGAAGATTTCAAAATGTGCCGTTTCACGCAAGCCTCCGAGTTCGCGTGCAATATCGTCGCGCGTCGGTCGGATTCCCAATGCCCCTGTATACAACTGGAAACCGAGTAAACCGATGACTAACAGATATAACCATACACGTCTTGCCGGCGAATTGAAAAGTTTACGCCACCTCAACTGCGGCATCAACCCTGTCCCTCTGCTCACTTCACAAATGCTAACAGTAAGTCCCAAAAACAGCAGTGCCCACAATAGTGTTTCCGCCCGTGCGATCAGCAGTGTATTTGTTATCGGAATGACGAAATCGTAAATCGGTCCTGGGAAATACCCGAATGTCGCATGATACGCAAACACCGGCGGATGAAATATTAGATTGATAATCACCGGTATACAAGAAACCAAAAGATGACCAAGATATGCAAGATATGCCAACCACCGTTTTTTAATCCAGAACCCGAAAAACACGCCCGCTGCCGTCGCGTACACGCAACTAATTACGGACAAAATAATAAAAAAGAGGAACCCCTCACCGAAGTTACAGTTTTCAACGCGAAACGCATTCAGCAGAATGATACCGAGCGGTAGTCCCCATAAACCCGCGTTAAATATCAGTGCCTCCCAAAAACACCGCATGGCGACCTGTCCCGGCGTACCAGTAAGAGCATCGGGATGTCGTTTCATCTGCCGCAACACTGTCAGTGTTACGTGCGCACCTGCGAAAGAGATACTAAGTGCCATTACGGCGCAAAACTCAAAAGCAAGAATGTTAAACAACGGGACATTGGCAAGCACCAGTGCCAATACACCGAATGTGATGAACCACAACCAATATGAAAATGTCCTGTGAATCGTAAATTTTATGAGCATCTCTTAAAAATTGACAGTCGTGTTTAGTGTCTATTTTACTGAGATATCTCCTCTGTGTCAAGCGGAATTCCACCGTCATGTAGTGCATTCAGTTCTGATTTTCAGGAAAACGGCACATCGCCTTACTGGCAACCATTTTTCACACTTATAGGACTTACGTATTCTCTCTTAAAGTCCCCCTGATAAGGGGGATTTAGGGGGTTAAATACAACGAAATATGCCCTTTTCTGTTCAATTTGCGTAAGTCCTAACTTAGTTGCAAAGGCACTTCGCTCTCTTCAAAAAAGGTTCCCTTGGACGTAACACTGCTCTAACAGGACTATTCAACTGAATCGTCTTGTGCTGATTTTAGCGTTATTCGGGATAGTCAACAGTGGAGAGATTTTCACAAAATGTCAAGCATCATAGGTTGGGGGACCTCGCTTGACGTTTCTAAAGGAAAGGCGTTAAAATGAAAACACCTATACAAGATTCCAGTATGATAGCTCGGTTGATTATTTCTGGTAGGGCGGGTGGCTTCCCGCCCCACTTTCTCTCTATTATTATAGCATTTTTTCCCTGATTTTTTGTCAATAAAAAAACGCGAAAAAAATGCGCTATTTTACCTGAAAATTAGGGTGGTAATAAATAACGCAATAAGTCGTTTGGGGATTAAAAACTCACAAGAAATTTAATCTTTTAAAAGGGATGCTATGAAAGATACTATTCCTAAGATAAACGTTCCCAAGGTTATTATTAACCACAACGATCGTGGATACTCCCCTATAAAATCCTCAACATGCTTTGGAATCGATTTTACTCGTTCCCATCTCTCTTTCCACTTTCTTCTGTTCAATTCGTCATCGGCAGCATCATGACGTTTAATCAACTCCTCAAGGCACTCTCTTGAAGGAAGTATTTCTTTGACTAAACCATCAATAGATTCTGCATCCCATTTTTCTCCATAAAAAGAATCGGGATCATATATCCAAGTATAGTCGTAGTCATTAGGATGTCTTTCAACTTCTTGACCACGCACAGAGTGGAACTTCGTATCGGTTCTCTTAATAACATAAGCGGAAAAGCGGCATAACTGTTCTTTATGTAGGATTGACTTGTACTTGTATAGGAATGATTGATATTTTTCCTGCAGCACATTCGTATTTTTTGTAAGAAGATTGGGATTATCTTCATAAATGTCCTTGAAATCCGCGCGTTCCCATTCTGATTCGCTGCCCGATTCTTTTTTGTAAAAACATTTGTCGTTGGTATTATAGTAAGCAGCAGCTTCCGACACAACTGGATGTGCGCTATCTCGGACCCAACTTATCCAACTGTAAGTAAATTTTGGAGGATGAAGCATATCATAATGATCTGAATTACAATAAAACTTGACCTCATTCACAAAAGGGGAAGTAACGGAAATAGTAAGTGTGCTACTCCTATCATTTACTAAGCTTTGGACAATTTTTCAGACATAGCACTCCGCTGGAGTGCGGGGCTTGCGACACTTCTGGACTATAGACATATTGCTCCGCTGGAGCAAAGAGAAGCAACATCTGTATTGGCGAGACCCACTGAATATGGGAAGCCCCACCCCGTAGGGGTGATATGTCTATAGAAAAAGGATACACATGCAAACGCACTTTCTTCGGCTTGCTATGTTTATACTAACGCGAGTCGAACGTAAATAGGTTTTTTTCCACGTTACGTCGAAACACCAAACTCGTAGAAAAATACGAAGATACTGAAAAACGCAATGGCTAACCGACACAAATTGTCCAAACTTTAGTATCATTTATATCAATGATTTTTCCCTCAATACTGTATTTATCGTATTCACCAAAATAAATTTCCATAAAACGCTCATCTCCCATTGCGTAGAAAATCGCAATCAATAGTTTTAAGTTAGTCTTTCAAATGTGCCGGTCCGCGGAAGTTTGATGCACTTCACGGCAGCACGGATTTACCTATGATCCTCTAACGACTAAACTTTTTTCAAACTCACGTTACGTACGTTGCTTCTTATGGAGTTACAAACCTCACAAAGCATTAAAATAGAACGCTCACGAATCTTCGGCTTTCGTAGACGCTCTGTGTTTTAAAGCGTTTGCATCAGGGGTTCATCCAAAAGCACCCATGACCTTTGGTCCCGTTTCGGGAACGGAAACGGTTTGGCGAAAGCAATTGGGTTTGCGATATGGATGAGTGTGGCATAATTTGACTGATCCCAATTCTTCAATGCCTCGGCTAGCGATCCCGATTTATAAAACTCGTCCCATTCCTCAGAAAAATGATCCATGCCAAATATCTGCTGACCACAATGTGCATAAATATCAAACACCTCGACCGATGTTATGGTATCAAAGGTCTCCACTTCAGAAACCGTAAACATGCCTTTGACGAGTCCGCCAGTCTCTTTCATATAGATGATGTCCCCTTTATTGACCTTGCCGTAGGGGGCGCATCGAATTTTGGTGAACCAGCTTCCGATTGTTTTACTCCCGTCAAGAATTAATTCTATCCAGACGGGTAATAGAATAGCGAGATGGTGTTGCATTAGAGTTTGTCCCCTCCTTCAGCATTCAATACCAAGGAAAACTGTTCAGTATCTGTTCCATTTATAGTCGAGAAGGTTCGATACCTATTCTTCCCCCCTTACAGTCCATAGCGAAAAAGTTTTTCAATATTCTCAATTGGAATCTTATCAAGATTCACATTGGATAGGACTCGACGCTGGTGTACGCCGAGGTAATATACCTATCCGCCAAACTATTAAAAGTGTAACACAAAAACAGGTGAAATCTCAAATAAAAGCGAGCAGGTCACCTCACACCGACTCTATCACAAAACGAACCTCGCGCCCATTCAGGCAGAGGAAAATATCAAACTCCAGTTCAGGACCTGCCGTCGTTTGTGTCAATATATGTACCATTAGCAAAACAGCAAATTCCGCCTGATAAGTAGGATTAAGGACGTGACTATTCACCTGTAGCGTCCTATTCATTCTAAAATCCACCATAAACGATCCTTTGACCTATAAAATTTTCTTGCGGTTTTAGAGAAAATATGTTAAAATATCGTAATATGGGTGTCTGGACGCGGTGTAAAGTCGTCAGAAGGCACAGACATAACTCGCAAATCAATACAGGAAGACTGCGCTTTTAATGCGCACGCTCAACAGGAGAAACAACAATGGCAAATGGATTCACACGATTTTTCAAGGCTATCTGGTATACACTGACAGGAAAGGCACACGAATCCGCGGATAGAATGATGGAAAACCCCGAAGCCGTCAGAGGGGCTTACGAAGACATCATCCACGACAAAAAGGGGAATATTCAACGCTATAAGCAAGCGATCGGGCAACTTATCGCACTCGTTGAACAGAAAAAGTCTGGGGTCAAAAGCCTTACTGACGAAGTAGAGCGGTTGGAAGAGCTAAAAGCAGGGGCGATTGCTAAGGCACAACAGACCGCTGCCGGGTTACAAGGCGAGGGGATGGCACCGGAAGAAATCAAGCAGCATGCCGAATATACGCGATGCGTCACTGCCTATCAAGACTTCAATTCCAACTTGCAGGAGAAAACCGGTCGCATTACGGAACTCGAAAACGAGATTGAAGGGGCGCAAGCGGATATTGAGTCCCACAAACTTCAGATTACCAGTCTACATCGAGACTTAGATAAGATTAAGTCCGAACAATCCGAGGCAGTTGCGGATCTGATTACTGCACGAGAACAAGAGGATATCGCTGATATGCTCTCCGGTATCAGCATGGATGGCACCTCTGCCGAATTGAGTCGGATGCGCGAAATACGTGAGAAAGCGAAAGGGCGTTCAAAAGTCGCACAGGAATTGGCTGGCACGGATTCAAAAAGCGAAGAAGAAGAATTCCTCACTGCAGCGCGTTCCTCTACTACCAATGACGAATTTGATTCCTTAATTTTCGGGGCACAGGAAACTGACGCAAAGACAGAAACGGAAACTACCAAGCAGTCCACAGATTCCGACTCCGAATTGCCGGTATAACGCGCGACAAAAACGCAGCATCTCACTCGCAGATGTGTCATCTCAAACAGAAGGGGGCGACGAGCCATAGCTGTTAAAAGTCCAACCTATACATTCCCGAAAGAAGCCGGAATGCTCATCAATTCGGGAACGTCTCGTAGCCTCGTCCTATCTGGAAATATCCACGATCTCTTCTTCGTCCGCGACGGAGATGACACGGATTATATTCCACTCGTCCCCTTCTTGACTCGCAATTGGGACATTCCAGGGTTCATCTTAATAGTTTATGAACTCAATGGACCCATCCGATTTGCAAAAGAGGCTGAACGCGAAAAAGTTAAGCGTGCGTTCAATCTATGGCGCGGCTCAACTGAGGCAAACCTCGACATAAATGCCAGCGTCGGTGTCCCCCGTCCAATACAGGCAGCCGTTGAACGCACTACACCTACCGAAGCCGATGAACCTGCAGATGCCTCTTTTACGCAGTACATGAACGATGCAATCGGTAGTCCGACGTTGGCACTTGAACTCCTACGGCAGTTCTGCCTACTCTCCCGAAGCACGAACACGCAGGGTGAAAAACTACTATCGGAAAAATTGATAATCCTGATTGAAGCAACGGACATGTTGCTACCGGAAGGCGAAATTCGGAGTTTGTCGCTACCCGACAGGCACCGGGTCAGCATCGTTCAAGATTGGATCTCGGATTCCAGCTTCATGGACGGGAACGATACCGTCATCTTTATCGCAGAATCAGCGAGCCTCGTCAACTCTCGGATTACAAGACTGCCCCAGGTAATCGGTGTCGAAATACCTGCGCCGGGGATGGAAGAACGCCAGCATTTCATCTCATGGTTTAACAACACACCGAAACTGGTGGAAAAACCACTAAACCTTTGGGGCACACAAGCCCAACTCGCGATCCTCACAGCCGGCTTATCCATCCAAGCACTACGACAGATGCTTCTTTCTGCGCGTTACTCTGGTGAGAAATTGCAACCCGAGGATGTCATCAATAAAGTGTCCGAATTCATCCAAGGGCAGTTAGGCGATGATGTCGTAGAGTTTAAAAAGCCTGAGCACAACCTGAAGGACATCGTTGGCAACCAGAAATTAGTGGATTTTCTGAAGACTCAATTGATTCCGCGTATCACCTCAACCGGTCCCGATGCGATATCCGGCATGAGCGTCTGCGGTCCCATTGGTAGCGGAAAAACCTTCATTTTCGAGGGACTCGCCGGTGAACTCGACATCCCTGTGCTCGTCCTCAAGAACATTCGGAGCATGTGGTTCGGACAGACAGATGTCATCTTTGAACGACTCCGACGGTTGCTGATGGCTCTTGTGAAGGTGCTCATCTTCGTTGATGAAGCGGATACCCAATTCGGCAATGTCGGGACAGACGCACACAGCACAGAACGGCGTTTGACGGGAAAGATACAGGCGATGATGTCGGACCCGCAACTCCGTGGCAACATCACCTGGCTCCTAATGACTGCCCGTATCTATCACCTCTCACCCGACCTGCGGCGAGAAGGCAGAGTCGGGGATATGGTGATCCCAGTGCTTGACCCGAAGGGACAGGATCGCGAGGCGTTCCTCCGCTGGACTCTTGCCAAAGCCTTTCCCGGTCCCCTCCCTGAAGATTCAATCAAACGACTTGTGAAACTGACAGAAGACTATTCCGCGGCGAGTTTCGCATCGCTACGTTCCGACTTGGAAGCCGCCAGTCTCATCAAGAAAGGTAAATTGACACTCGATGAAATCATCGCAGTCACAGAAGACCGAATCCTACCCAACATCGGTCCGATTCGACACTATCAAACCTTGCAAGCCCTCGTCAACTGCACCCGTAAATCCCTACTTCCCGGTGACTACTCCCCTGAAATTCGAGAATCGTGGATGAAACAGATTGCACAGCTTGAAGCCATGGGCGTTACGAGATAGGAAGAACAATTACGCGTTGCTACCCATTTTGTCTATAAGAAGACGTATAACAAGCAGATGTCGTTCAGTAAAACATATCCTTTCTCTACTCAATTTGCGTAAGTCCTGAAGTTTTACATTTAAGTATGAGGTGACAAGATGGCATTTAGTGATTTCAAAACAGTACCTGAGGTACAGGAAAAATTCAAGATTACCTACGCGGTAGATAACTTTCTTGGAAACGAAGAAACTTTAAGACCTTCAGAACAATTTCTGCAAGAACTTGAGTTCAGCATGCAACATATTGATGTTTATGCTTCTGAAGGCTCACGGTGCGAAACTGTGATTTATCCGATTTTAAGGGAAGTCTACAAAGAGTACGCCGATAACTACGCGCTTTGGGTAAAGAAATCTATCGTCTATGATGAAACTCTGAATGGAACACCTGATTACTTTGTCGCAACAAGATCCGAATTTGGCCTGCGCACCGTCGGAAAACCGTTAATAATACTGGTTGAGGCGAAAAAGAACGATTTTGATCAAGGATGGGGACAATGCTTGGCGGAGTTGGTGGCGGCCCAAAAAATCAACGATACCGCAGAGATCGCTGTGTACGGCATTGTAAGCGATGGAAAATGGTGGGAATTTGGGTACCTTGTTGGTGATGCATTCGTCCACAACAAGAGGAGTTTTAGCGTAGATGATGTGCCGGATCTGTTTGGGGCGGTTGACGCTGTATTCAAAGCTGCCAGCGCGGCATCCAAGACGAAATTAAGTTAATCGAGGTTCGTAGTAGCACACCCATCGCGCGTTTGTGCTTCGCAATGGACGATGAATCGCCCTACTACGAACTTTCTAACCGCGCTTATAGGTAATGGACATTCAGTCAAGCGCGTAACCCGCTGGTTTTCCTGTCAGTTGAGATCAATAACCTCTCCAGTCGCCGCAGAACGATACCCGGCACAGATAATTTCCACGGAATGCGCCGCAAATTCGGCGTTCATTTCACTCTCTACACCGTTTTCAATACAATCCACAAACGCACCGAATTCACGCGGTCCATCGTCATCGCTACCAACGTCTATCCATTGCTGCTTGGGTGGCATCCCAATCCCCGCTTGCGTGCTACTCCACATCCCCATCGGATCAAGCGGATGAGGTGAAGGCGGTTCAAACGCCGGTTCAGCCGCAAAAACTTCCAAGCGGTTCGCCGACGCATCAAAGGTCAAAGATGCCTCTGTGCCGATGAGATGCACCTTCCGCACACCACCTTGCGCGTGACTCTGCCAACCGTAACGTCCACCAACAATCGTTGCCGTAATTCCATCCTCCAACGTCAGGACTAAAGCACCGAAGTCTTCAACATCACAGCCGAGGTGTTCCTTAAAGAAATAGTTCGCCGTTCCACCGAACACACGCTGTACCCGTTTCTGCGTCAACCAATTCACCATAGACACCGCATAGACACCGACATCGAACATTTCAGGTTTCGCTTCGACGAAACTGTAGCGTTCGCGTGCGGATTTTTCTATTCTTTTTTCTCCGACAGGCGCGCTACCGGGATGTCCTTTGGAGAACAGGACATCACAATGAACTGCCCGAAGTTCGCCGATGCTTCCACTTGTCAACGCCTGCTGTACAGTGCGTGCCCACGCACTGTGAATGTTGCTGAACATCTGGCTCCGTACGCCACTCTTCGCAACCGCCGCAACGATCTTTTCGGCACCCTCCGGGGTGAATGCCATCGGCTTATCAAGATAGACATGCTTTCCCGCCTCAGCACATTTCGCGCCTATACGCCCGCGCCGTTCTACGTCTGTACAGAGACTCACAATATGCACATCCTCGCGTGCCAACGCCGCGTCGAGGTCAGGAATGAACGGCAAATCCAAAGATTCAGCAAGCGAACGCGCCAACGTAATCCGCTCTGGTGGTGCATCGGGTTCATCAGCGAACGCGACCAACCGACAGCGTGCATCCTGAGCAAAACTCAATGCGTAATTCTCTTGATGCGTGCGATTCCCACCGAGTAGGAGAACCCCATATTTTCCATCCTGTTGCATGTTTAATCCTCCAACATAATAGGTTGACCGCTCCTAAGCGATTGCGCGATAGCCTCTGTCAATTCACCCCTGTCACCCAATTCCGGCGATGTCGCGTTCAGGTAGTGCCTACCCACGGGTGTTTCATGATAGATAACGCCTTGATTGCCGACCAACATGATGTCAATCGCTGTCTCTACATCGACCCGATTGACACTCAAGAGTGCCATCTGTCCCCCGACGTAGTGGACCATTACCGTAACCTGTGTTCCATCTGCCTCTCCTTGGGCATAGACCCGCTCAGGCGGTGAGGACATCCATCCATTCGCGAGTGCCGCTATCTCTGCCACCGGTGATAGCAGATTCGCTGCATCACCCGCCACGTGGAGGACACACCGCAGGAACACTGGACTCCCAATCCGTTCCTTTTCAAGCACAGACTGAACAGACTTTTTAAGCAATTCCATATCTTCTCCTTTCTAAACTTTGTAGGTTTTACCATAAAGCAAAACCGCAAGCCTGCAACAACGGCGCAGGCGACTCCAGAGGAAGGCACTTCACTCACAAAACCACGCTTATTACTCCGCAAGGTAAGTTTAAAAAACCAAAAAAGAGTTGACAGATCGACTTACCTTATGCTATATTTCAAAAACCCTATGTACACCACAGGTACAGGTGTGACAGAAACCGAATTTTGAACATCGTTCAAAATTCGCCCAGACAGCCAATAGTTAAAAAACAAATTCAATCAGCAGTCTTCAACCCTTATGGAGGAAAACGATGCCACTAAAAACCCTTGAACAACTCGTTGCAGAAGCAAAAGCGAATGTCGGACACATCTCACCCGCCGAACTCACCGAGGCTACCGAGCCGATCATCCTCTTAGATGTCCGAGACGAACCCGACTATGATAAAGAACATTTACCGGAGGCAGTTTCTCTACCACGCGGCTACCTTGAACTCGATATTGATGAGATCGCCCCTGACGCAGATACACATATCGTTACATACTGCGGCGGTGGTACCCGTGCGACACTCTCCGCACAGACCTTAAAAAACATGGGCTACGAAAACGTCTCAGTACTGACGGGTGGCTTCCGCGGTTGGAAAACCGAAGGACTCCCAACTGAAGAATCCAATGAATAAGTACTCCTATGCACATAGATTAGCATAGATAACAGACATTGTCAACATCTTGGTATTGAGCGGGTGTGTAAATATTTTGGCAGCTCTCCCCTATGTGGACACTCTCAGACATAGCACTCCGCTGGAGTGCGGAGGATCAAATATACCGTTTTCTATAGACATATCACGCCTCTGGCGTGAGCCCCCTTCCCGATCAAGAAATCTCTTTGCTCCAGCGGAGCAACATTGCTTCGCAGTGAGAATAGAAAAGCATGCCTCAAGGGACCGCACTCCAGCGGAGTGCCATGCAAACACGCCTAACAAAACAAAAAAATCAATGCTTTGACAAAAACTTTACACACCCGTATTGAGCAGATGGGCTATTTATGGTGAATTCTACAAATAAGTAGACATGTCCGGGTTGGTGCGCCGTGCGAGCGTGTCAATCGCCTGTGTCCTGTTAGCGGAGATATAGTGCTATGCATACAGCCAACATTGCGGCTCGGCTTGCGAGTCCATCTTACAAGTGTCGGCACAGACAAAAAAACCCGCACTGCAGAACAGCGCGTGCCTACACCTTTTTTGCGCTGACGGTCTGCGTGCTACTCAGCACCACCACGCCAGTGCTCGGCTTTGCCACTTACGATCATGTTTGGGGAGGAGAATACGAACTTTTAATCACAAAGGTGCACGATGAATATTGGCATATCACCTACAGATATGCTGACGACTGCATCGGAAAGGAAAAAAAGATAACCGATGAAGACATGGAAAAGGCGATTACAAAAGCTTTACGGGTATGGCTCCAGCCGCTTCGGGATCTACAGACGGAGAAACCGATCGTCAATGACTTTCGGTTCAACCAAGTCAGCTACGACTCGACATTGCCGGATCTGAGAGTGAAACATTACTGTGGTGTCGGAGACGTCGCAAGCACGACTGACCAACCCTCCTGAACTCTTTATCCGCACAAGTGATACAGAGGTAACTCCTCACTTTATGCACCATCTCATGCACGAGATGGGACATACTTTCGGTTTGGCGGACACCTATGTCAGAGGAAATAAAAAAGGCATATACGATAGCACCGGTGGTTTGGACAAAACAGCCGGCACTCAACCCGCTTCCATCATGGCAAGTCTTTTTGTTGAAAGTATTGAATTAGGAATAATCCCTAAGGATGATTGGGACGACCTGAAGTATATCAGTCAAGATGATGCCAACGGAATCGTCTGGCTCTACAAATACTACCATGAAAACCAGCCACTCGAGGATTGTTATTTCCCCGACTACACGTTCCAAGAGAACCCGAGGGGCTGTGTTCCGATATCCCCCTTATATTTGAACTCAAACAGGGAAACAAAAGGCTTGCGATGAGAGTTTTCCAGCAAGATCCTAATTTAGACATCAATGTTCGGGATAGCCATGACTACACCACCCTCGACTATACCGTTATCCATGAGTATAAAACAGTATTTCTAAACTTGTTGTATTATCACAAAAACATTGTAAACGCCGCGGGCAGGGATGGGCACACGGCACTGCATTTGGCTGCAGCTGGAGGCTATGAATTCGGCGTAGAAAAGTTACTGGCTCATGAGGGCATCGATGTAAATCCTGTTGATGCGGAAAAGCGCGCCCCGTTGCACCGTGCCGCCGAACACGGACATTTGGGGGTTGTGCAATTGCTTTTGACGCACAAAGCAATTGACGTGAATATAAGAGACAGTAAGGGGCAGACGGCACTGCAGGTAGCGGAAAAGCACGGACATGCCGCCATCGTCAAGCGTCTGTTGGCGCATCCGGGTATCCATGTGCATCAGTCATCGGATGTCAACGCCGACGGCATCGTCAACATCTTGGATTTGGTGTCGGTTGCCTCTCAGTTGAGTGTGCGTGGCAGCTCTACAGCGGATATCAACGGCGACGGTATCGTCAACATTCAAGACCTCGTTTTGGTTGCCAGTGCCCTCGATTAGGAAGCGTGTGTAGATGCGGGCGTGTGTACATATTTGAAGAAAGGCAAAGCATTATCTTCAAAACACCCGCTCGACTGATTATAGTAGATTTTACAACTAACGAGACACTGTAGATGTAGGTTCGGCGAAGGGTTTAGGTTGGGTTGAACGGGAAAATCGAAACCCTACCAATCCAAAGACGCTTGTGTTTGCCTATAGAGGTTCGTGTCGAGAAGAACGATATAGTGAAACCCAACATCCCAGCGAATAGGTGCCCTTGTGATAAAGCGTTGGGTTTCGCTCGAATTTCGGAGTGTTCAGGGTTTTTGAAAATCTGGAGGTTCTTAGGGAAATGCACTTGATTTTTCCATCCTCCGCTCAACCCAACCTACGGGTTAACTGTAATAGGACTTACACAATTTTTCTATGAGCACCTCCGTATGACGCGCCGCTGGCGAGGTTTAAAACCTCGCCAGCAATGGATGTTGCGTAAGTCCTGTGTAAGCAACAATCATTGAACAGATACCAAAGGAGAAAAATATGCGTAACAGATACATCTTTTTAGTACTGATACTCCTCACGCTTTTTGCGGTGACAGCGATGGACAGAAGAAACAACTCAACGTCTTTACCTGGGCAGGTTACGTCAGCGACGACATCCGCGAAGGATTTGAGAAGGAATACGGGGTGAATGTCCTCATCGATACCTATGCCAGCAACGAGGATCTCCTCGCGAAGTTGTTAGCAGGTGCGACAGGTTACGACATCATCATGCCGTCCGACTACATGGTATCAATCTTAATCAAACAAAATCTGTTAGCCGAATTGAATCGCGACAATATCGGCAACTTTCAGAACATCAGCCCGCTGTTTCTCGGCAAATACTTCGATGCCGAAAACCGATACTCTATCCCCTATACATTTGGCACTGCAGGTATCGCCTATGACTCGTCCGTCGTTACGCCAGCCCCCGACAGTTGGACAGTGCTTTGGGACGCGCAATACAAAAACCAATTCAGCATGTTAGACGACCAACGCGAAACGATCGGTGCTGCGCTTAAACTGCTCGGATACAGCCTTAACACAACCGATCCGCAGGAGATTAAAGCGGCGAAAGAAAAACTCATTGCACAGAAACCACTCGTGAAACAGTATAAAAGCGAGGCGGAAGAACTTCTCATCGCGGGTGATGTCGTCATGGCACACTGCTGGAGTGGCGATGCGTTCCGAGCAACCGAGACCCGTCCGACGATCCGGTACGTGATCCCCAAAGAAGGATCCAGCCAGTTTATCGACGCGGTCTGCATTCCGAAATCCGCACCGCATAAGGCACTCGCTGAGCAGTTTATCAACTACCTGCTTCGTCCCGAAGTCAATGCCCAAATTACGGCTTTCACGAAATACGGAACCTGCGTGCCGACAGCGAAAGAATATTTACCGGAACACCTGCGGGACCACAAATTCATCTATCCGCCGGCAGAGGTTTTGGAATCCCTTGAGTGGCTGAAAGATCAGGGGGATTTCACGAGACACTACAACCGCGCATGGGAAGAAATTAAGGCGAAATAGGAATTTTGCCCTCAGTGGAGTGACCTGTGGCTCGCTTTTGGTGAACTTAAAGCACAAGACGTAACTCAACCTTAGCGTCAAATTTTCCAAAGGTTTGTAGTAGTGCGATTCATCGCACGTCCAGTTGAGGATGTCAAGAAAGCCACCGCATAAACCCGAAAGGGAGAAAGCACAAATATCCTATAGCGTCAAGATAGGATATCGCGTGGAAAACATCTCCCACGTGAGAGGCACATGCCATGAAAATCCAAAAAACGTTATTATTTATGAGTCGGAACCCGATTCCCCTCATAGTTCGCATGGTATGCTGGATTTTCGCGTCTACGCTCTTATTTTTCGTGCTACTCGCCATGACGGTTCCACCAGAAGAAAAGCCCGATGATATTTTGGAATTGTATGAGTTAGTAGGTGCCTTTGGACGACTCCTTCCTTGGATTGCTATTATTGCTTTCATCATCAGTTACCGAGAAGCGCGAGGCAACCTAAAAGGGATTGCTAAAGAGAAAGAAAAGTGGACGAGGTGGTATACGCTACAACAAAGATCAGAAGCACTGGATGAGGCTTACAAGGAACTGCCACCGGAAAACGTCATACCCGTTGATTCTTATTTCAGGAGAGTCCAAAAAACACTACGCTTCATGATTTACAACCCAATGTCTTTTATCGCCCACTTTACGTTCTGGCTCGTTGCTTTGGTTTTATTATACATTACGACTTACTATACAGAGTACTACTTTGGTATTGTTGCAGCATTACGAAATTTGGTGCGATTGCTCCCTGAATTCGCCATACTACCTATTATACTTGCTTTGATCTCCAGTTACCAAGAAGCAAAAGGTATGGTAAAAGGCGCCACCAAAGAGCAAGAAGTGTGGAAAAAATGGTATCAACGGCAAACTGAAGCAGAAATGTATGGATACACTCTTGACGAACCACCACCATCGTTAATCGCTGATTGACAGTTTCATATTTAGAGATGCATCCGTTACAAGACACATTAGACTCGTATCCTGTGTTTTTTATTTTTTAATCTTAAGGAGGAAAAATTGAGCAGACCTAATATCCTATTCATCATGTCCGACGACCACGCTTCACACGCTATCAGCAGCTACGGCAGTCGAATTAACCAAACACCAAACCTCGACCGTATCGCAGATGGCGGCATGATTCTCCAAAACTGTTTCTGCGTCAACTCTATATGCACACCGAGTCGGGCGAACATTTTGACGGGAAAACATAGCCATCTCAACGGGGTCAAGACACTATCAGACCCCCTTGACGGAAGAAAACCGAACGTCGCGAAGATGCTCCAAGCGGACGGCTATCAGACGGCAATGGTAGGCAAATGGCATCTCGGCCACGGAGGGAACGCAGACCCGACCGGTTTCGACTATTGGAACGTTTTACCCGGACAAGGACTCTATCACGATCCAGTGATGCTCGACCCCGATGGCGAGAAAACCCATAAAGGCTATGCCACTGACATCATCACCGATTTCTCATTGGAATGGTTGCAGAATCGGGACAAAGAGAGACCTTTCTTCCTGATGTGTCACCACAAGGCACCACACCGACCATGGGATTCCGATGAGAAGCACGCACACATGTACGAGGGCGAAGATGTGCCAATGCCGGACAACTTCTTCGATGATTACGCGAACCGCTCAAACGCCGCAAAGGATGCGAAGATGCGTGTCTTCGGGCACATGAGCGAAAGAGATCTCAAGATTGATACACTCGGTCCACCCCCTGAAGGATTCTCGGAGAAGGCGTTGGCAAACTGGCAGTATCAACGGTATATTAAGGAGTATCTCCGCTGCGTCGCCTCAATCGATGACAACGTTGGACGGATGCTTGACTATCTCAATGAAGAAGGCATCGCAGACGATACACTCATCATCTATACCTCCGATCAAGGCTTCTTCTTAGGCGACCACGGTTGGTATGACAAACGGTTCATGTACGAAGAATCCTTGAGGATGCCGTTCCTTGTCCGCTACCCGCGCGAGATTCAACCCGGTAGTTCATCCGACGCAATGGCACTGAATATCGACTTCGCAGAGACTTGGCTCGATTATGCAGGACTCCCCACCCCAGACGACATGCAGGGAACGAGCCTACGGACACTTCTCAATGGCGAAACACCTGACGATTGGCGAACGTCAATGTACTACCGCTACTGGATGCACCTCACACACCACTACGTCCCCGCGCACTACGGGATACGAACGCATCGCTATAAACTCATCTATTACTACGGCGAGGCACTCGGCACGACGGGTTCGGTTGATGAACCGAAAGAACCCGAATGGGAACTCTTCGACCTTGAAAAGGATCCGAATGAAATGTGCAGCGTCTACGACGACCCGGCGTATGCCGACATCGTGACCGAATTGACAGCGGAGTTGTATCGACTCAAAGCAGAGGCAGGAGACGAAGAATAGTTAGTATATATGTTCTCATCATTGGCAAGGTAAATAGCCGTCGACTCTCAGTAGTCGGCTGTCGGTTACTCGTTGTGGCGGTTGCGAACGTTCTGTCTGCTACAAAGAGATCTTGACTGACCGCTGACTGCTGATTGCTGATTGCTACAAAAAATGGAGGCAGAAAATGGCAAACCACTTTTCAAAATCTACAGGGCCATTACAAAACATTGCACCCGGCATGAAAGTTACGGCACAGATGTCGCCGGAACCGAGTGAGGCAGATTTGCAGTTTGCTAAGCAGATGGATGTCGAATATGTCGTCCTCTGGACAAACGGCGAAAATGCAAATTACGACTATTTCATGAGTCGTCGCGAGATCTTCGAGAACGCAGGACTCAAAATCTACGGGTTTGGCAACAGCGATGTCCACAATCAAGACGGGATTGTGCTGAACTTGGAGAACCGCGACGCGAAGGTCGAACAGTATAAGCAGTACATCCGCGACCTCGGTAGAGCCGGGATTCCATATACGACTTACGCGCACATGGGCAACGGTATCTGGAGTACCGAACGTGAGACGACCCGCGGTGGCGCAAGTGCGAGAGGGTTCAACCTTGACGCAGCACAGGAGGGACATTGGGGAGGCAAACTGTATCCGATGCCGTTCTCTCACGGACGCGAATTCAGTGAAGATGAACTCTGGGATAACTACGCCTACTTCATCAAGCAAGCCGCACCCGTCGCTGAGGAAGCAGGCGTGATGATCGGTATCCATCCCGACGACCCACCCGCGGTGCATCTCGCCGGAATCCCGAGGTGCATCTTCAGCAGCTTTGAAGGCTACAAACGCGCCCTTGAAATCGCCGATAGCCCGAATGTCGGTATGTGTTTCTGCGTGGGTTGTTGGCTGGAAGGCGGTGAGCTAATGGGCAAAGATGCCATTGAATCTATTCGCTACTTCGGCGAACGGAACAAAATCTTCAAAGTCCATTTCCGCAACGTCGATCAGCCGCTCCCGCATTTCGTTGAAACCTTCGTTGACAACGGCTATCAGGATATGTATCAAGTCGCAAAAGCCCTCCGTGAAGTCAACTTCAACGGCGTGCTGATCCCTGACCATATTCCGAGCATGGCGGATGACCATCGCGTCGGCACAGCGTACACGATCGCCTACATGAACGCACTCGTGAAGCGGGCAAATGAGGAGGTCGCTGCGTCAGAAGATTGATGTTTGTCCCTTCAATGGAAGACACCAAGAACAGAGGATACCAATAGAGAGTTCATTGAGATAGCATGCAACTTTGGAGCCAGCGTCCTGAACCTGACACGTCCATGGTCAATTTTGACGGGGACGTGTCAGGTTTTTATCGCAATTACCGCTTCAGCGGATTGGTATGTTTTTCAACACCAGTTCTAAGTTACCCTCTAAATGGATAATATAGTAGATTTCATAGTTACTTACACACTTGCTTCGGCGAGGTTAGGAAACCTCGCCTACCGGGGAGCGGGAAGTGTAAACTTATTTTTCGACTTTACTATATTATTAGGACTTACGCAATGCGCAATGAATTGCGCTACTACAAACCGTGTATCTTCTTAAAAAAAGTGTCTTTGCAAGGTCTATCTGTTGGTAGTAAGGAAACCCGTTATCCCCTCTGTGCGTAAGCCTTGATTATAAGAACAATCATAGTCTTCGCTCCAGAGGAGCGATATGTCTATAGCACACACGAACACGCAATCATCCGCTCCAGAGGAGCGGTATGTGACTATCAAGTCAAATCAGAGAAATCTAACAACCATCATCCAAAATCAAGAGAAGCACCATTCGCGTAAAACATTCAGAGAGGAATACCTTGAATTATTGAAGCGTTTTGATGTAATCTATAATGAAAAGTATGTTTTTGATTCTGTTGATGAGGATACTCCCGAAACATGATATGCTATAGCACCACCATGCTTCACATACCGCTCCGCTGGAGCGGAAGGAGAACCTTGAAACCCTTCTATAAACATACCGCTCCGCTGGAGCGGAAAACATATTGTGAACATACCCATTTGAAGAAAACAATATTTCTATGCGCCTTAACAACACCGTGAAAAAAGCATCCGAAAACGTTATTTCAAGACTCCACCAATTCGTATGCCTTCTCTTACTAATAATACTAAACCTCCCGCTAATCGCATTGGCAGATTGGAACGATTTTCTCGGTCCAGCACGAAACAGCAAATCGCAAGAGAAGATAGACATCGCGCCGTGGAGAAACACGGGTCCCCCTGTCATTTGGCACAAGAAGATCGGCACCAGCTACGGGGCACCCACCATCGCAGACGGACGATTGTTCATCTTCGCGCGTCATGGTAACATGGCGCGCCTCACCTGTATGGAAAGCGACACCGGTACTGAACTCTGGCGATTTGAATACCCCACAGACTACGAAGATTTGTACGGCTACAACAACGGACCGCGGTGCTGCCCTATCGTCGATGAAGATCGCGTGTATATCTTCGGGTCAGAAGGGATACTACACTGTGTCCGTGTGTCGGATGGTAAAGGCTTATGGAAGGTTGACTCGACTGCGCAATTTCACGTTGTCCAAAACTTTTTCGGTATCGCTTCGGCACCTGCTGTTGAGGGCGAACTCCTTATCGTTCAGATTGGCGGTTCACCCCCCGGAAGCCCAAAAGACATTTGGGGCGCAAACGGCAGACCAAAACCAAACAACAGCGGCATTGTCGCCTTCAACAAATACACCGGTGAAATCGTCTACCAAATTGCCGATGAACTTGCGAGTTACGCAAGCCCTATCTTCACCACGATTGAGGAACGGCGGTGGGGGTTCGCATTCCTCCGCGGGGGGCTTGTCGGCTTTGAACCCGCAACCGGTAAAATAGACTTCCACTACCCGTGGCGGCATCCTAAAATTGAGTCTGTCAACGCCTCATCTCCCGTCGTCGCTGACGACTTGGTTTTCGTCAGTGAATCCTACGGGATCGGTAGTTCAGTTGTCAAGGTCCGCCCCGGCGGCTACCGAGTCGTTTGGAAAGATCGGGCATCCCGTCGTAATAAGGCGATGGAGTTGCACTGGAACACCGCGATCCATCATGAGGGCTATCTCTACGCTTGTAGTGGGAGACACTCCAATGGTGCAGAGCTTCGGTGTGTGGAACTCAAGACCGGCAAAATCAAGTGGGCACAACGCGTTGACGAGCGCGCCTCGCTGCTATGGGTGAACGACTATTTTATTTACCTCGGCGAATATGGACGTTTGATGCTCCTTAAATGCACACCCGAAAAATTAGAGGCGATCTCCCAAGCTGTTCCCATAGATGAGAACGGTAACCAACTGATTAAGCACCCCGCTTGGGCGGCACCCGTGATGGTAGATGGTTATCTCTATGTTCGCGGCAAAGATCGCCTTATCTGCTTTAACCTACGTTCAGAGACAGAGTGATTGCACTTTGGCAACTGGTAACCATCGACTAAGGCTCCCACAATGTCGCTTCAATGAATCTCTCACCATCCGGCTCCTCATCGAAATAGTAAGCGGTTACCACGGTTCCGTCAGGACGTTGAATTGTGCGGGGATACCCGACATCGTGATCTCCGCCATTATCGCGCAAGACGATCTCCTCACCCCACGTCTCGCCGGCATCACTGCTCAACTTCGCACATATCCGAAACGGTGCATCCCGGTATCCATAAATAAGGCACAGTCGTCCGTCGTGAAGGTGGGTTAGCGTTGGTGGGTTGCCTCCGCGTCCCGTATTCTCCACAGGTCGATTCATGTAATTCCACGTCTGTCCGTTATCATCTGAGACGTAAAGATCAATCCAGTTCTCCCATTTTTGCCAGTCTGGATTTGCGTAATCGCTATCGGCGCGGCACCGAACCGCCACTAAAATTTTTGAATCAGATAACCGAACACTCGCCGGCATAATAGCGAATCCTTTCGGCTCCGGTCCAATCTGAGACAGCAACGAAAAAGACTCACCCCCATCGGTTGTCTGCGCACAGAATATCAAACCTTCCTCACCATCCGCTTTCGATGCGGTGAGGAAGAGCAAGCACCCGTCTGGACTTGAGACAAGATAATCTGTCCGAGCCGCGATACCAGTGTAGTCAAACATCGGAAGCCGAAATGGACCCTCCCAACTCTGACACCGGTCAAAAGAAGTGTAAAACCATGAGTACGCCCCTGCTCTCAATCCGGATCTACTGCACATCATCGCAAAATCCGGGTGCGAAAAATCGGCACGCTGCGGTGTCTCGAAGAAAACGTCCGCTGTCAGCCTATGCCGTTCTTCCACGTGTTCATCTGCAGACAGTGTACCCCTTGCTGGCAAACGACACGGCGTTTCCGAGACGCTCCATGTCTCACCGCCATCAAAACTTCGTGCCTGCATCCCCACAAACGGTTTATCCCGGTCGCGGCGATGGAACCCCGCATCCGACTTATGATACCCAACCGTAAAGCCGACAACGATCTCGTTGTCCCATGCCCAAATACCGTAATTCGCTGGCCAGCCTCCGTAGCGGCCCGGCTCGCGATAGATTGTAACCTGTCGCATCCTTGTCTCTATTCCCCCATCTTCTGAATGTAGGCATATAAACTATGCTATAGGCAATTTCTGCACAGTATAGCACCAACGCGTCTTTTTCTCTATGGAAAACTTGACTTTTTTCAGCACTACGGTTAGAATTTAATCCAAGAGAAGTTTTTAATTTATTGCTCCTTGGGTCGCTCTCCAAATGTAAAGCAAAGACAAATTATGCATTTAAGGAAACCTAATTTCATTACGAGCGGATTTCTGGATAAGAACGAACACCCAAACCCAAATTGTAGCCTGCAACAACGGCGCAGGCGGATATACGGAATAGAACATGAAATCACTGAAGAAACGCCCAAGCAAAAACACCCACCTCAACGAACCGCAAGGTATAATTAAAAAATTGACAATTTTAATTATCCTCTGGCTCTGTTTGCCATTATCTGGAATCACTGGCGAGACATCCGGCGACCACAGCACATACGTCCAGCATGTAGAGCAAGCCTTTATTCTCATGTTTCAAGGCGACAATCTCAAAGCTATCTCCGAATTTGAAGCCGCGCTCGCGATTGAACCCGATCACTACGAAGTGCTGCACTATCTCGGCATGGCACACGCCCAAGAGGAGTTCTGGAACAAAGCCGCCGAAAGCTGCCAACGCTCCTTAGCACTGATGCCTGACAACATCGAAGCACTCTACTCACTCGGTGTTGCCTATTTCAGATTTGATCAGTGGACAGACGCAGTAGAAACACTCCAACGGGTTATAGAACTTTCACCCAAACACGCACGCGGGTATGAAATGCTCGGTAAAGCACTCGTAAAACTCCGTCGGTACGCAGAAGCCGTTCCGATCTTGACAAAGGCACTCACACTGACACCACACTCCGCAGGTCTCTACTACGAACTCGGCATGGCATACCTGAATTTAAAAGCATATCCCGAAGCGATAGAGCACTTCAAACAGGCACTCGCGTATGGTCCAACAGGTTATGCTGAGCCACACCACGGGCTCGGCACAGCGTATTTTCGATCAGGCGACCGGGAGAAAAGCAGAACGGAAATGCAAATCTATCAGCAACTTCAAAAGGAATTCGCTGAATACGAACGCCTCACCCGTCTCACGCGAGCGGAACCGAATAACCTTGAGGCATGGACGGAGTTAGCCACACTCCTCATGAATCAAAGAAACTTTGCCAAGGCAATTCCAATCTTTCAGAAATGCATTGAACTCGCACCCACTAACGCCCACTTTTACCATGGACTGAGCCGATCCTTCATGAACCTCAATTATCCTAAACATGCCGCAGAAGCCGCCAGAAAAGCCGTCCAACTGATGCCGAACCAAGCGATTCTCCATAACACCCTCGGCAGTGCGTATGCGATGCAAGGCGACTCGCAAAAAGCAATTAGTGCGTTCCGAAAAGCGGTCGAACTCGACAGCGAGGAGCCTTACTACCACCTCAACCTTTCAAGACTCTATCAGGGCATGGGCAACCAAAAACTCGCGCAGGAGCATTATCGCCTCTATGAATACCTTTCGTCCAAACAGAAGTAGGGGCGAGGTAACCACGCCCCTATCTATCGGCATTACAGCACAAGGTCTGTTGCTCCTGCTCCTCAGCGTTGGTATGAGTTTCGGGGCATCCGCGCAGGACACAGAGAATCTCATACTAATCTCTGCAGGCACCTTTACAATGGGAAGCGATACCCGCGCCGCCGATGAAAAACCGATGCATAAAGTCTATCTCAATGCCTATTACATCAGTAAATATGAGGTAACCAACGCCGAGTACTATGAATTTTGGAAACAGCAATTAAAAGCCGATCCTTCAGGACAAATGCCCCAACACACCCCAGAAAACTTCTCGCATCTCCCACAAATCGGCGATTGGCCCGCACGCGCAAAACAGTTCCCGAATCATCCCGTCGTCGGTGTGTCGTGGCACGATGCAAACGCTTACGCAACTTGGAAAGGCATGCGACTCCCAACAGAGGCGGAATGGGAGAAAGCCGCGCGGGGTTATACCAATAGAACATGGCCCTGGGGCAACGCACTCGAACCCTACGCGAATACTGTTGCGAACGACGATGGTTATAAGAACCGCCTCGCGCCTATCGGCAGCTTCCCGAAAGGCAAAAGCTACTACGGCGTAATGGATATGGCAGGCAACGTCTGGGAATGGACAGCCGACTGGTACAGCGATGTCTACTATTGGAATACCTCACAAACCGCCACGAAACGTCCGAAGCAGAATCCGATGGGACCGGCAGTCGGCAGTTGGCGCGTCATCCGCGGAGGCTCCTGGATCGATACGATCGCCCGATGCAGCACCACATTTCGGTTTTATCTCTATCCTAACCTAAAAACCTCCTTTGTCGGTTTCCGATTGGCAAAAACCGCCGAAAAAACCTCAAAGTAAGCGAGATTAGATAAAGATAAAAAATAATTCGGTAATTGACGGGCAATGAATGGTCTCCCTACTACAAACAGGAATTTCATGAAACCTCGCCCAGTGACACAATGCTAAAGAATCCGAATCCGAAATCGTTTTTACAGGCACTCCTATTCCTTCTGCTAACCGTAGGCAACGCCGCTTCGCAATCCCCTATCTTCGTGGATGTCACCGAAGAAGCAGGTATCCACTTCAAACATAGCAGCGGTGCAACCGAACACAAGTATATCATCGAGACCATGGGTTCCGGCACAGTCTTCTTCGATTACGACACCGATGGCGATCCCGACCTCTATTTCGTTAACAGTGGTAGCGTTCCTCAAGAGAACCAGCAACCACTCGGTAACGTCCTCTACCGAAACGAAGGCGATGGCACCTTCACGGATGTCACCGAAATCTCAGGAACAGGGGATACAGGATACGGGATGGCGGCATCTGCGGCGGATATCGACAACGACGGCGATCTCGACCTCTATGTCGCCAACTTTGGGCAGGATAAACTCTACCGAAACGATGGAGACGGTACCTTTACCGACATCACAGAATCCGCTGGTATTGATAATACACTTTGGGGTATCGCCGCGGTCTATTTCGATTTCGATGTGGATGGCGACTTGGACATCTTCGTCGTCAACTATCTGGTGTATGCGTTGTCAATGCCGGTATCGACCTACAAAGGTATTGTCGGCTACGGGCATCCGCGTAGCTACAAGGGAACGCCCGATGTACTCTACCGAAACAACGGCGACGGCACCTTCACGAACATTGCCGAGACAGCAGGCGTGACAAATCCCGTCGAGGGACGGGGTATGGCAGCCGTCGCTTGGGACTACGATCAAGACGGGTTGCCCGATATTTACGTCGCCAACGATACCAATAGAAATTTCCTCTATCATAACAACGGTGATGGCACCTTTACGGATGAAAGCATCTTCATCGGCGTGGGTTACGACGATAGAGGTGTCGCTGAAGGTTCCATGGGGATAGATTGCGCAGACTACAACGGCGATGGATGGTTCGATCTGATCGTTGCAAATTCGGAGAAGGCAACACTCTATAAAAATGAGGAAGGACTCTTCTTTGCCGATGCCACCGCGGACAGTGGATTGGAGCAACCGACACTCCCGTTTGTCGGTTTTAGTCCGCTTTTTCTGGATTACGATAACGATGGACACCTCGACATGTTCTGTGCAAACGGACACCCCCAAGATGTCGTTGAAATCTTGGGGGGCAATGAAACCTATGCCCAACGCGACCAGATCTTTGAAAATAACGGCGACGGCACCTACACCGATGTCTCCGCATCCGCCGGAACATATTTCTCGGAACCCCTTGTTGGCAGAGCCGCCGCGACTGCCGACTACGACAACGACGGCGATTCCGATATTGTTATCATGAATTCCAATCAGCGTGCAGTCCTGCTTCGGAACGATGGCGGGAACCGGAGAAACTATCTGAGCATTAAACTGGTCGGAACGCAAAGCAACCGTGACGGGATCGGCGCGAAGGTCACGGTCACGACAGGAGATATGACGCAGATAAGGGAAGTCAAGAGCGGTTCAAGCTACGCATCAGGAAGCGATACGCGATTGTTGTTCGGCTTGGGAGAAAATCAGGGTGTTGAGAAAGTGAGCATCGCCTGGCAAAGCGGGACCCTACAAGAATCGCGAGACATCTCTATCAACCAGATTTTGACGATTGTAGAGTCAGAAGAGTAAAACGATAATAAATAAAAGTAGACAACAAAAAACCCGCATCCTAACTCGGACACGGGTTTTTCGCTAACAATAGAAATTACTGACGCTTGAGATCTGCCCATTGCGTCGCCAACTTGCCTTTCGGCTCGACTGGCGTAAGCACATCCAAGAAGAGATTATCCTTTGTGGGTGCGATGAGAAGATCGGTGTCGGTAGGCTCAAAGCGGAGGTTAACATAATCCGCGCCGCCCGATTCACCACATTTAAAGTGCAAGAAATTCTCACCCTTCTTGAATTGAATCTCTGTCGGTGTATGGACTGCGCGAACGCCTCCTGTCCACCTGGAATTGTCATAGACCTGTTCGCCGTTGATCCAGATTTGGGCGTAATCATCGTGTGCGGGATGCATCACGGTCGTCCGGGCATCCGGTGAAATAACGACGATGAGACCGTGCCATGTGATGTCTCGTCCATCAGGGATACCGTGGCTTGTGGACATATTCAGCTGGTCTTCGGTATTGATGTCGACAATCGACCAAGCGAGTGAGCCACCGTTATCTGGGAGGTTCACGATGGCATTCGCTGTCTTTCCAGCACCGTCGGGCGTGGAGACGGAGGCGTTTGAAATCAAACCGCCGCTGCCTTCCGCGAGGTAGTCAATTGTTGCGGATGTGTTAAAACCACCCGTACTCGTGACGAGGTCGAGTCCCCACCATTTTCCAATCCAATTATCACCTGCCGGCTGCCAATTTTGCGCGAATGCCATCGGCGAAATCATGACAGCGCAGACAAGTGTGATAAAGATTGTGAATTTTTTCATAGCTATGAAATCTCCTTTTTCAATATACACTAAGGTTCAGAGTTTTTTGAGCAAGAAGCGCGCTTCCCAAAATCCCATCACCTCATCAGATTTTACTATTGGTGATAGCAGTACTGCGTGCAAATCACGCTTTTTAATGCTGACATCTCACCGGTAAACCGATGTCGGTTTCCGTCAGCGGTGCGATTCTTCCTTCGATCTTCCGCGAGGTAGTATACGTCACCCCGGGAAGTTGATAGAATACACAAAATAAATTATAGCACTTTTCAAATATGAATTGCAAGAAAAAAGTGCAAAACAACCGAATTTCTATAATTTTAGCAGAATGCATCAATTTTGTCAACTTTAATTTGATCAACTCCGTTTTACATGATATAATAACCTGAATTCCGGAAAACACCGATTATCCCTCTCTCTACATATACTACAGAAACTCATTTTGATTTCTTGGGTTACGCTTTATGAAAACGATACGGTTGTTAGTTTTTGCCATATCTATCCTGTTAGTGCTCAATGTAAGCGTTTCTCCGCTTTGCGCAAAAGCACCGACAACCCCTAAAATCCTGTTTACCTCCGCACGGGACGGCAATCGCGAAGTCTACATGATGAATCCGGACGGCTCTGAACAGGTGAGACTAACACAGCACCCCGCAAATGATCTGAGCGCTGTCTGGTCTCCAACCGGCGAGCAAATCCTTTTCATCTCCGATCGCGATGGCGTTCGAGACCTGTACCTTATGGATCCTGATGGCACCAAGGTCCGACGCGTTTTTAAGAAGGAAGTTCTTAGAGGAAGACCAGCGTGGTCACCCGATGGCAAACAGATTGCTTACATGCACTTACGCTGGGACGTTGACGAGTACCCTATCTACATCGCTACGCTTGGAGAAGAAAAAGAGGAGGAACTCATTATGGATGCTCATAATCCAGCGTGGTCGCCTGATGGGACTGAAATCGCCTGCTCTATATTGGCCCGACTTACGATTATCAACGTCCGCACAGGAAAACAAAAACGCCCCTTATCAAGGAAAGCCGCGGCTTGGCAACTCGATCCGTTTTGGTCTGCTGAGGGTGCCAAAATCGCCTTTTCTGGGTATAAGGTCCCTCCATTACCACCGGGGTGGGTGCGGGGTGATCCGTTCCCTCCGGGGTGGGACGATAAGCAGACTATCTTCATTGTAAACAGTGATGGCACGGGTCTCCGGCAGCTTGTCAATGAAGCGGGTCCTATGGCAGAAAGTCCTGCGCTATCGCCAAATGGAGAACACGTCCTTTATACACAAGAAGTTAACGGTTTTCTGCAAATCTTCAAAATTGACGTGAATAGTGGCGTTCGGACCCAATTGACCCACATTGCCCACGTTTTTCAAGCGAATTCTGGCGGGGATTGGTTTGATCCTGCGTATGCGTTGCCCGTTTCACCACAACCCAAATTGCTAACCACGACATGGGGAGATGTGAAAATTAAACAGAATACCCGATAAAACTAATCGGATTGAGGGATAAACAGACCTATATCAAAATGGAGAAAACATCATGAACCGTTCCTACAGGCGACACCGTTCCATGCGCGCACTGCTTTTTTCAAGCATCTTACATCTCTGTCTCGCCATCACCTTTATGTTCTCGTTCTATACCCAAAGGCAGAACAGGGGTGAAGACGCGCTGGCGGTGGAACTCATCAAGCCAGAAGCCTTTCGGGAACAACGGCGCACCCTCAAACCACCGCCACCCAAAAAACTACGAACGCCACAGCACACAGATCCGTCTACTGAAACAAACCAACGGCATCTCGACCTCATGGCTTCCGCAAATTTAATTGATGAAACCATGCGACAATCGGAGGAGGCACTCCTACACAGCGCAACGAGATCCGTGTCTGACCTTGAAACGACACTCCCCGATGTGACCACGGACGCAAAACGGATCAATAGCCGAGAAACACCGATCGCAGAAGAGGTTGCAAGTCCATTTCAGACCACCGCAGGCGCAGGTGTAGATAGCTTGCGGCAACGCGTCAAAGGCGACGGCGGTGGCGGATTTCATAGACTCGAATCCACGGGTGCCTCTGAAATTGGAATTATCGGGGACGGTGATGGAGACGACAAAGGCGAAGGAACCGGCAATGGAGAGAACAACCCGTTCGCTAAAGCACTCAAACGTATCGCCGATCACATCATCGGAACACGGGAGTTGGACAAGGTGAACGTCGTCTTTGTACTCGACACGAGCGCGAGCATGCGTGATAATATACAAGAAATCGCCGCAAACCTGTTTGCTATGGTCGATGCGTTTGATCTCGTCAATTTGGAGTATCACCTCGGCATGTCGGAATTCAGTGTCAGGCACGAAGGTCAAAGACTGGAGATCCGCACGCTGTTACCCGATGTCGCCATGCTGCGCAGACGGATGCAAAAAGCCACACTCAGCGGAGATGAGCATGCGCTCGACGCACTCATGGATACACCCTACCGTATCGACTTCCACGCTGATGCCGACCAATACATCATCCTCGTAACCGACGAACCCGCAACGACCGCTTTTAAAAGGGACGGTGCTTATACAACGATGCGGGAAAAGGTTATCAAAGAATATCAGCTTCAGGATATCCATGTCAACGTCCTCGGAGTTCCAGAACCGTTTCAACAAGAGTTAGCAGAAATGACAGATGGACTCTGGCAGCCCATTCCGGGAGGTTTCGGTAAGGCAAGCACGCTTCCAAGTGATCGTGTCGCCAATGAAGCATTTATGCAGGTATTTCGGGACATTGTCAAGGATATTCGCCGAAACGGGGGGCGATTGCTATTCAGTATGGAGTCTCAATTCGAGGTGCTACTTGAAGATGGCGATGTCCCAATCAAAAAATTGCAACGCGAATTCAGGAAAAACGGTGTCTCTATAGCCGGTGCCGACAACCTGTTTGGGAGTTCCATGGTCTGGGAGAAACAGAAGGGGGATTTGTGGGTGATCACCGATTATACAAATGGTCGTATCTACACCATCCGTAAACAGGGTAATAAACTGAACGTTTTCGCTGGTATCTACCCTGAAAGCTGGAATCTCTCTAACAATCTCACGGCAATGACGCAAAAGCGCGGCAACAGATGGCTCATAAACGACCCAACCCGTCGTCGCATGTATACTATCCGAAATGAAAAGAACCGATTGAACATCTACGACGGGGCAGCACCCAGTGCATCTCCTGACACCGCAGTGAGGGGATTTGAACCTGTCGTGGACATTGTGGTGATGCTCGATTACAGTCGGAGTATGGGAGGCAAATCCGAAGCGATTATGCTCGGTTTAAGCACGCTTATCGGTAGGTTAGACATCCTGCCAATTAAATATCGGATTGGGCTCATCCGTTTCGCGGAGGCGAAGGATACCATCAAAATCATTAACGGCGCCGTCGTAACGCAAATGCCGCTCAACGAATCCATGTTGGAAAGCTACATGGAAGACCCATTTGGCGGAGACGAACACCTCATCGATGCAATTGTGGAAGGGGTGCCGAAAGTTAAATTCAGTCCGTATGCAAGCCGATTCCTGCTCATTCTGACAGACGAACCGACGACTGGAAAATATCCGCCCGAACGCGCACTCAGGCTGTGTCAGTCGTTAGGCATCCGTGCTTATGTTATCGGACATCCGGGTCCCACAGATTTTCAGAAAACCCTCGCAGCACAGACGGGCGGACGCTTCTTCACAATGCCGAAACATCTCAATAGAACCTACCCGAACCAGTAATTAGTTATCAGTCCTCAGTTGTCAGTTATGTGTTCCTCTGTCCATACGCGAGCCTAAACCAGAGAACCGTGTGGATGCCTACGGCAATCCGCAACTTGTTGACCGCTTTATCGCGGGAATAGAGGCGTGGATTCACCTCGGCAGTCCCAAAATAACAGACTATTATATTGAACTTATCGATCCCGCGGTGTCAGGCGATGTGGCTCCTCACAGTTACATCGATAAGAGACCGAATGCTACGCTAAAGTTTTCCTTACCGGATGTCCCAATATCACGGGACCAAAACTGACCGAAAAGTTAACCATCAAGAGGAGACGACAACATAATGTCAACAACTTCTACAAGTACACAACAACACCGAGAAATGGCAACCGAACAGGGACCCGTCGCCGTCGCGATTGTCACCGTGAGTGACACGCGCACCCCTGAAACAGATAAAAACGCCGCATTTCTACGCGAACAACTCGCGGCAGAGGGAAACAGCGTCGCTGCATATCAAATCATAAAAGATGAACCCGACCAAGTCGCCGCAGTATTAGATAAAATGGCGGAAAGCGATGCACAGGTTATCCTCTTCAATGGTGGCACCGGCATCGCCCCACGTGACACCACTTTTGACATTCTCGATCGTACATTGGAAAAGACCTTACCGGGATTCGGCGAACTCTTTCGGATGTTCAGCTACGATCAGGTCGGTGCCGCGGCGATGCTCTCACGAGCGACAGCGGGTGTCTATCGCGGAAAAGTGGTGATCTCTACACCCGGTTCGACTGCGGCAGTGCAATTAGCATGGGAAAAGTTGATTGGACCGGAATTGCAACATCTGGCGTGGGAAGTCGGACGCTAACGCTACAACACCTCACGGGTGAAAGTATACGCATGCCTCAACCACGACGCGTAATAGATGCCGTTCGCATAGCAGAAATAGAGTAGCTTCAACCCAACGACACCGATCAAACAGACAGATAACACCGCGAGCAGGCTGAAATCCCAAGCACCCATCTTCAAAGCCCGCAGCGAAGTGCGTCGCGCCGCCATTTCTGGCGAGAACCCGCGGCTTTCAACGGATTCGCCGAGGTGTGTCGCGTGCCGGATGTTCCCCGCCAAGATAGGACGGAAACTGTTGAGAACGCCACGGCAGGTTGCTAAAAGATTCAGACGGAGATAACGGAAGCCCCTTAACCTCTGCGAACGGAACACAGTCGCCGCCTCATTCGCAATCACAGGGATGAAATGCAACGCCGTCGTCACCATAAAAGCGAGGGTCGCTGGCACACGCAATTGCGTCAATGCGAGGAGCAGATCACGCGGTTGCGTCGTCCAGATGATAAAGCACCCAATGACGAGTGTCGTATTGAAACGGAGGGATTGGACGATTCCGTGGAACAGCCCTTCTCGATAGACACGGATACCGCCCGTCATCTTCCCAATCAGCGGTAGCTCCGCAGGCACGAGTGTGAACAGCACGGTGCGCGGAAATTCGTTATAGAAGATCGCTTGGCTGTAAATCAAACCCCACGTCGTAAAGAAGAGGAAAGCGCAGAGCAACCCGATCTGCCGCCACGTCGGGACGGAGAGTGCGACCAACGCGAGGCTCCCAACAAAACAGACGAGCAGTGCCGTCGGGCTGTCCAGCAGAATGACAAGGCCTCCGCTGATGAGCATCATCAGGATTTTTGTGCGGGGTTCGAGTTTGGTATTGCGCATTGTGTGGTTTTCCGTTTGCACCTCCGAGAATAGAAACGCATCCTTCCTAACCCTTGAGCCCTGTAAGGGCGGCATCTATGTAGAAACACATATCCAAAAAACAAAGCCCCAGAGGGGCGACATCCAAGGTTCTATCCCTATAGGGGCGATATGTTAAATCAGGTCATTGCTTGTTAGGTAATCAATTAACTTCTGCAACAAACGCTTATGCCGTTCATCTGAAATGCTACCGAGTATGCCACGCACCAGCCGACGCGGGACTACACCCAAAAAACTGAGCCGAATCAGAGATTCTGAATGCAAACCGCTTCGTGTGAAATCAGCATCAACAGGCGAGATAATATCATCAAAGCCTTGAACGTACTGGTTCAAATTTGTACTAACACCGCAAACAAAGAGGTCTCGGTAAGGCATTGGCATTTCTCGTAAAACAATTGCAGGCCTATACTTTAATTCTTCGTCAGCTTGCGACAACGGAACAAGAATGACATCACTTTCCCTCATAATCTGGATTCATCCATTTTAACATATCCGCTGTGTACTCAGGTTCATCCTCTCCGTACGCGCGGGCAAGGGTTGGCATAGAGAGACGATACCAGGCTTCACGCTCCGTTGATTCTTGGTCCGACTCATATTTTTCAATGAGTGCCTCAACAACTTCCATTAATGAAGCCAAAGGGTGTTTTTCGTTTTCACCGATGAGATCTATTAAGTCGTTTCGCAAAGCAGAGAGGTACTGATAATCACTCTCTGTCTGCGGAACAAATACAATAGAAGCCAGTTGCGGCCATATATCTTGAGCAGTTTGTATTTCATTCAACATGTTAACTCCTTATTCGCCACAAAAGCTTATTAATTTGAGTATAACACATATTTCATGAAAAATCATGTCTTTATTTTCGATGGCTGTCAGCAATCAGGAAACATCGCGAGCACAGCTCGCTCCTACACGTGGCGGTTTCCTAACCGCACCGGTGTTTGTCTGAATCGCGGATGACACAGATGATGCAGATTTTGGATAGCTGCCAGCAAATTGTTGGGTTTCGCTGTGCTCTACCCAACCTACGAGATCGCTGATTGCTGATTGCCATTTTCCGTTGACGTATCTCCCAAACCTGCTATCATACCCCTATGCCGCAACTCAACCTCAAACCCAATCACAAAGCAGCCCGAGACTACTACGCCACACTGCAGCAATACGAACAACAAAGCATCACACACGAAGGCGCGGTCAGCTCCCCTTTCGATACACTCCTACACACCTGTGCGAAGCAGATGAACGCCACCTTCGTCCCCCAATACCCGATGCGCGCCCCGAAAGGCAACCGTATCGTCATCGACGGCACCATCATCGACGAATACGGACTCCCGTTCGCCTACTGGGAAGCAAAGGATATGGATGACGACCTCGCCAAAGCCGTAATTGACAAGCGCGAGGCAGGTTACCCACTCGACAATATTCTTTTCCAAAACCCGCAGCGCGCCATCCTCTACCAGAACGGATATGAGGTGCTGGATCTCGACATCACCGAACCCGCAAATCTGATTGCGGCACTCCAATTCCTGTTCTCCTACACCGCGCCCGCACTCGACAATTGGCAGACTGCCGTCTCGGATTTCAGAGAACACGTCCCAGACCTCGCAAGCGAGTTGAAAGAACGGATCGAGCAACGCCACGAAACCGATCCAGACTTCAAAAAAGCGTTCACCGATTTTTACGAAACCTGCCGCACTTCCATCAACCCGGAACTCTCACAGGATGCCGTCGAGGAGATGCTCATCCAACATATCCTCACCGAACGCATCTTCCGCACCGTCTTTGAGCGGTCGGACTTCACGCGTCGAAACATCATCGCACGCGAGATTGAAAACGTCAGCGACGTGTTGATGCGGCAGTCTATGAGCCGTGACGAGTTTCTTGGACCGTTGAACCGATTCTACGTCGCTATTGAACAAGCCGCGACGCTCTGCAAGGACTTCTCCCAAAAACAGCACTTCCTCAACACGTTCTACGAGAAGTTCTTTCAGGGGTTCTCCGAGGACGTAGCGGATACACACGGCATCGTCTACACACCGCAACCGATCGTCGATTTCATGGTGAACAGCGTGGCACACATCTTGGAAACCGAGTTCAGTCGGTCGCTGTCGGATACCGGCGTGCATATCATCGATCCGTTCGTCGGGACGGGGAACTTCATCGTCCGTCTCATGCAGGACATCCAAGGCACGGCGTTGGAGGCGAAATACCGCCATGAACTCCACTGCAACGAGGTGATGCTCCTACCCTACTACATCGCCAGCCTGAACATCGAACAGGAGTACTTCCAACGGATGGGGACGTATCTGCCGTTTGAAGGGATCGCACTTGCGGACACGTTTGAGTTGTTTGAAGGACAGCAGCAGCATATTATGTTCACACAGGAAAACACAGAACGGGTGGAGCGACAGAAGGTGGCGGATATGTTCGTCGTCATTGGGAATCCGCCTTATAACATGGCGCAGGTTAATGACAGCGACAACAACAGGAATCGGAAATACAAGGTAATGGACGCACGGATTACGGAAACTTACGCTGCAGATTCCAAAGCAACGCTCAAAAATGCCCTCTATGACCCGTATGTGAAGGCGATTCGGTGGGCATCAAAACGAATTCGAGAGGAAGGAGTTATTGCCTTCGTGACGAACAACGGTTTCCTTGATGGTATGGCGTTTGACGGGATGCGGAAACACCTCACAGACGATTTCGATGCGATTTACATTCTGGATCTCGGTGGAAACGTCCGTCAAAATCCGAAGTTGTCGGGAACAACACATAATGTTTTTGGAATTCAGGTCGGAGTGAGTATCAACCTTTTCGTGAAGAAAAATGCTATCGACACAGATTCAAAACCTGTCTTGAAAACCGCCGAAATCTTTTACACTCGTGTTGATGAATTTTGGCGGAAGGAAGAGAAGTATCACTATCTCAATTCAAAGGAACATTATCAAAACATTGACTGGCAACAGATAACGCCTGACAGTCGATATACGTGGCTGACGGAAGGACTCCACGCCGAGTTTGATACCTTTATTCCGATGGGAACGAAGGAAGCGAAGGCAGTAAAAGGCGCAGTGGTGGATGTGATTTCCAAAACCTATAGTGCAGGTGTTAAAACTAACCGCGATGCATGGGTTTACAACTTCGACCAAAGCAACCTTTCTGAAAATGTTCAGCAGACAATTGAGTATTACAGACTGCAAGTCCTTCGGTGGGAACATCGGGAAAACCAACAGGCAAACGCCATTGATTTTGTAGAAGTGGATTTGACGAAAATTAAATGGGATCGGGAATTACGTCAACATCTGCAGCGCGGTAAACCTGTCGAGTTCACTCAAGACAAAATGCGAGTAGCACTCTATCGACCTTTCACAAGATCAAATCTGTTCTTCGACCGAGTATTGAATAATTGTGTTTACCTCTTCCCATCTATTTTTCCAACATCAAAAACGGAAAATCGAGCCATTTGTGTTAGCCCCCCAGGAACAAAATTATCCTTTCATACATTGATGGTTAATGTAATTCCTGATCTCCATATAACAGGTGATTCCCAATGCTTCCCCTTCTACACCTACGACGAAGACGGCACCAATCGACAAGAGAACATCACCGATTGGGCACTGGCGGAATTCCGAACCCGTTACGGCGATGACACCATCACCAAGTGGGACATCTTCCACTACAACTACGGTCTCTTGCACCACCCCACCTATCGCGAGAAGTATCAGATGAACCTCAAGCGCGACTTGCCACATATCCCGTTCGCCAAAGACTTCTGGGGATTCGCCACTGCAGGCGCGGCGTTAGCAGACCTTCACGTCAACTATGAATCCGCTCCCAAATATGACGGACTGAAATACATTGAAACAGAAGGGATGACGGTCGATTGGCGGGTTGAGAAGATGAAACTCTCCAAAGACAAGACGCAATTGGTATACAACGATTTCCTGACGCTGGACGGTATCCCTGCAGAGGTGTCCGAGTATCGGCTTGGCAATCGCTCGGCGTTGGAGTGGGTGGTAGATCAGTACCGCGTCAAGACGGACAAACGGAGCAGGATAGTCAACGACCCGAACCGTGAATCGGAGCCGCGGTATATCGTGGATCTGATTGCGCGTGTCATCACCGTCAGCCTGAAAACGGTGGAGATTGTGAAAAATTTGCCTACGTTGTAGGGGACCCCTTCTTGTGGGAGGGGTTTGTAACCCCGACTCTCTCACGTTGCAGGTTAGTTTGAACGAAGTGAACCCAATTGACCACCATTCTTTTGTAGGAGGGATCTCCGATTCCCGACTCCTAACTCATTCCCCCCTGATAAGGGGGGTTAGGGGGGTTACTGATACCCAATAGCCACAATTCACGGAGGCTTCACGGAGGATTTTTTCGAGTCAGGCGGTCCGTGGGTTCCCAACAACGAACATGCACTGCCTCCGTGAAAAAACAATGTGATAAAATTATATTAACACGATGCATTGAAACCATACCAACTCATCTACAAATGCCGATCACTCGTCCCGACTGTCCGCTTCTGTAGCATTCAGCGATGCTTCCGCTCCTGCGGATGATTGACGGCTCAGCTATGAAATTTCATAGCAACCCTCGAAGAACCTTTGCGTGGAAATTGCTCAAAACCCAGTCATTGCGTAGGTTTATACTCTGTCTTCAAATCTGGCATTTTTCCGGTTTGCTATGAAAACTGTGAAATTACGCATCAGTCCCTACAGCCCTAAATTGACACCTATGGGTTTCGCTACACTCTACTCAACCTACGTGAGACCAATTAATATTTATCAGTTCCTCTTTAAATTAAAAAAACGAACTTTTTTCCACAAAATCTGACTAAAGTAACGAATACAGCAATTGAACGTTAAAATAGTACCAAAGTTAGAGAAGTGAATTGAGATTTACAGTGTTCTAAGAAATGAAGAAGGAGAAAAATCATGGTAACGCAGATTCGTCAGCAAGACGGCATCACGATTTTGGAACCGAGCGGGAAAATAGTGGGATCCTCAGCATCAGAATTACGGAAAGCAATTTCACCCCAAATAGAGGCTTACGATGAGCCACGTGTTCTCATCAATTTCGAGCACGTCAATAGGATCGATAGTTCAGGACTCAGTGCCCTTATGGAAGCACGTGTCGCCGCAACCCGAAAGAAAGGGCGCATCGGGGTTGTCAATGTCGGTAAACACATCAAAAACCTGGTCGCTCTGAATCGACTGGTGAGTCTCTTTGAATGTTTCGACAGCGAGGATGCCGCAGTCTCAGCACTATCGGCATAGCCTCTAAAGTTCAGTGGTAAGTCAAAAGGGGACTGGTTTTACCAGTCCCCATTTTTTTGTACGACGCAATGTTCCTACTGCGCTGGTGTAATTCGATGTATGACGATATACACATACCGCCCTTATAGGGCTATAATCTTACATCCCACATTTTCTATAAACATATCGCCCCTACGGGGCTGAATACCAATCAGCGGACTAACGTCACGACAACGGAATCCTGCCCCTCTGCATAAGGAATATCCCACTCAATGGGATCGCTGACTTTGACACGACCTGCGCTACACCGATAGGAACCCGATGGCATCCCACGAACCGAGATATGCGCACATTCCGCATGCTTGGACGGCTTCGACAAAACGAGCTCCAACCGCCGCGTATCCTTTGCGAGTGTCGCCTTCTCAATGCGAGCCTTCACCGTCTCCAACGTCACGCCGAGCGGCACAAAGGACGCTCTGACACCTAATCCATCCTGCGGGACGAGCGTCCAGTCGTCCGCCGTTTCAGATACAGCGCACCCGTAACCGACAAGCCCGAAATCTGGATCTTGGACGAGGTAGGATTTCAACATGCTCAAGTTGCCGTAAAGTCCCACACCGACCTCACCAGAGAAACAGCCGTTCCGATAGTAATTGTATTCTGGCGAACCCTTCTCCGGCGGGTTGAATCGCCATTCCCTACCGTTGTAGCCCTTCCCAGACGGATCGACACAACTCCAGACCGCCAAGGTTGCGCCGTACGCCTTCTGCAGGAAGTGCAGATCCCCCGTCTGCTCATATCTATCAAAAAGCGGACGCGCCAGCAACGGCGTCGGGTAGCATCCGATGTATCGCATGTTCGTGCAGTAGGAGAACCACATCGGGGTTGCGTCGCGGCTCGCGAGGATCGTCTGCACAGTGCGCTGCTTCAACAGCTCATCGTCGGCGACCTGTGCCAAGTAGTACAACGCCGCTTTTGAAGCGTGGTCGAAACAATACTCCGATGCAAACGGGTATTCCTCCTCAAGGAAAAACGGGAGACACCCTTCAATAGCCTCTCGAAGCGTGCGGTATTCAGCAGTCATGCCTTCCATCTTCAGCGATCTCAGGAGATGCGCCAGAATCGGTGAACCCATCGGTGCATGCGTTTTGGACATGTTGCCGCGGTGGTAGTCGATGTAATTCTTCGTCTCATAGATACTCTCGTAGGTGGAATCGAGGTAAGAGGCGAGTGCAGTGTTATAGGCGAGGTTGAGATACCACAAGGGTTCGCGACTCGTTTTTATCCCGTGCAACTTGGTGATCCGATACATCTGATAGTAGATATTGTAGACGTGCGGATAGTTATAGATACGCCAGACGTAATCCCATCGCCGCCACGAACCCGGTCGGAGCCCAATGAGTGAGTTCAGCACCTGATAGTTGTCTTTATTCTGTAGCTTCCCGTAGAGAAAGTTTTCAATGAATTCGTCGAGTGCGTGGATCTCTTCCTCATCGGGGTAATAGGCGTTTTTACCAGCGAGGAATACGGGTGGTGCAAAGCATCGGTCATCGCTGCCCCCCATATCAATCGAACCGCAAGGTGCCTCCTCCTCCACGATGAGTCTTTCATCCTCGTTATTCCAGATGCGAAAACTGTAGTGGCAGAGGTCGTCAGGATCTTCAACACGTTGATTCTCCACGATGAATTCGGCGCGTGCCTTCATCAAGGTCTCTATCTCCGCGATACCCTTGAACAACAGGTGTGTCCATTCGCCATTGCCGTAGCGAATTGTCACCTTCTGTTCACCCATAGAAGTGAGACAGACGGTATAGGTATAGCGGTCCCCCATCGCTGCCACAGGTTCAACTTCAATGCCATCAGCAGTCTCAATCGCCGTAATTGGTTTCTGGCATCGGAGCAGAAGATGTGCCGTCGTGCCGACAGGTAGCACCATCCCCGGCACGATCTTCACAGCGACGTTCCCGTTCTGATACAACTTCTCGCTGACATCGGCGTAGTCCTTAACGCGACACAATGTGAAACTGAAAGTCCGTCTTTCATCGGGTGCCAAAGTGAGCGAACGGTGTCCATTGTACCAAGGTTCCATCGCAGTCGCTTCGGAAAACAGGTAAAACATGGAGCCAGCACCCGTCATCATATCGGTGTTAGGGAAAAGTCCATATCCAGAAATCGCCTCCAATGCGGTGTCGCCTTGCGGAACAATCAGCACTTGGTCACCTTTGCCGCTTGCACGGGTCACAAGGATATAGGACGAATGTCCAGAGACAAACGAGCTCTCAATCACGCGTTGCTCAAAGACATATTTCGTAGACTCGATCGACCGATGGTTGAAACCCTGTTTCTCATCACCGATGCTGTAGTTCGTATTCAGTGTGATCGGGAGTCCGAGTTCTCCGATTTCGACCTGTTCCTGCGAAGTGTTATGAAGCGTGATCGTCCATAGAATGGCATCGCCGCTCTGCGGGTTTCCCCTAAACTCATAACGCTGCTCAATATTGAGGTGCTGGAGTCCGCCTTGGTTGACAGAATTGCCCGCATAACGGGTGGTTATAGAATCTTGGTCGTACGTCACCGTCCGGACATCGTCGCTGAGGAAGGTGTGCATCGCGCGCCAGTTTTGTTTTTTAGGATCGGGATTACAAATCCCTCCTACAGGGGTTGCACGCGCTTTCAGCACAACGTCGCCAGTCCAGCAGTGCATCGGAATGCGTTGCGCCTTTTCAGGAACGTGCTGTTGCTTCCACCAGATGTTGAGACGCATGTTCTGCTCATTCCCGAAGAAGTTCGTGCCTTGTGCGTCCTCTGTCAGGTATAAACCTTTGATAACACCGCTGCGTCTATCCACATCAAGGATGTAATGTTCATTCGTCAAACGGAGGTATGCATCGTGGGGAGTATAGCGTGCGTATCGGACCTGTAGCATAGTATATTGCTCGCTTTCAGGGGGTAAAGGAGAGATTTTTCTTGAGAATACCCGTTTTGGGGAAATCTGTCAAGGGAAATTCGTAAACTCAGTGAAAACCGAAAATTATGGTGAATTATAGAAATAAATAGGCATCTCAATAGAAGCGAAAATCTGCCACCCCCGCTGGCGAGGTTTCCCAACCTCGCCTCACAATGCCTAAGTAACTGTAGGCTTACCATAAATAACCGTAAGAAAAACTGTTTTTGGAAAACTAATTTGAGTTGCATTTTTCTCCTTTATGTGATAGATTATATAATCTCTAACTCCAGTTAGCACTAAAAAGCGAGTTCTCCGTACGGTATGTCTGACACCATCTACCTTCACAAGGAGACAAAAAGCAATAAAGTTAGACAAGCCCATATTGACGCATTAATTTTTTGTCAAGAATTATCACAGAAAATCCTATAACGAAGGAGACTATCAATGGCTAAAATCAAGGTGCTGATCGCCAGTGGGATCAGTCAAGAGGTTGCGGATATGCTGGGGGACGCACCCCCAGAGATGGAAGTTAGCTTTCTACAGGAAGGTGAGCAACTTAAAGACCACCTTTCAGATGTTGAAATTCTCTACGGCGTGGTATCAGAGAATGTCCTCCCTTATGCGAAATCCCTACAATGGGTGATGCAACCTTTCGTGGGGGTGGAAAGATCAATGTACCCCGCCTTCAAGGAAAGTCCCATCACCCTCGTAAACAGCAAACGTTTGTACGGACCACAACTCGCCGAACACGCCTTCGCGTTGCTACTTGCACTGACACGGGGAATCAACACACAACTCGATTTGATGCGAGATAAGGAGTGGAAGGGGCTGTCGTGCGTTGAGGTATCGGGAATGACAATGGGAGTTCTCGGACTTGGAGGCATCGGCAGAGCGGTCGCGCAACGTGCCAAAGCCTTCGAGTTCAACGTAATCGCTGTCGATCCCGAACCGATGGAGAAGCCAGACACCGTCAATGAATTGGGGCAACTCGACTGGCTGCCGGAGTTCCTGTCACGCTGCGACGTTTTGACGGTCTGCTGCCCAATCACACCGCAAACCCATAAACTGCTATCGCATGCAGAATTCGATGCCTTACCAGACGGAAGCTTCTTCATCAACGTCAGTCGCGGGAAAGTGGTTGACGAGGACGCACTCGTCGCCGCGCTGAAAAGCGGGAAAGTGGCGGGCGCGGGGTTGGACGTGACCTATACGGAACCGTGTCCACAAGACAATCCATTATGGACGCTTCCGAACGTGATTCTAACGTCCCATACCGCTGGCGCGTCACAGAATATCGCCAAACGCGCAATGGAGTTGTTCATCGACAACATGCACAAACACGTGAACGGAGAACCGCTCACCAACGTTGTGGATAAGGAAAAAGGGTATTAACCACCTATTGCGAAGGCTTCTAACGCTTCCGTATCAATAACAACACCGAGTCCGGGCATATCATCAATGTTTTACCACTTATTGAAAGCCCCATCCTCAACTGTCGGTTTTCGCGTGGTGATTTGCCCTTTCGATTCATACGCCTCAGGGGAATGCTCCATAATCAAGAAGTTAGGGATCGTCGCGGAAAATTGCACCGTTGCGGCAATCGAGAGGATGCCACCGCCACCGATGTGAGGTGTCACCGGAATGTTATAGGTATCGGCGAGGCTCGCGATGCGCTTACCCTCCGTGAGACCCGTGCGGGCAATATCGGGCATGGTGATGTCGCAGGCACGACGTTCAAACACCTCCCGTAATTCATAACGGGTGCGTGTCCACTCCCCGATAGCGACCGACATATCCAACGACTGTGCCAATGCCGCTTGTCCGGGGATGTCCTCGGGTGCCGTCGGCGACTCTAACCACATCACGTCCAATTCCTCAAGCCCGCGTCCGAGTCGCGTCGCCTCTGGCACGCTGTATTGGGTATGGAGGTCCACCATCAACTTAATCTGTGGACCGACCTGTTCGCGCACCGCGGCGACGATCTCCAAAATCTCGGCGCGCCCGTGCGTCGAGTGAATCTTCAACCCACCATAACCCTGCGAGACATGCTTAGCCGCTTGTGCCGCCGCCGACTCCGGAGTGCTGCTGCCAACTCCAGCATATAAAGGTATTCGATCCCGATAGCGTCCACCCAACACTTTGTGAATGGGTTTACCTGTCGCTTGCCCGATGATGTCCCACAGTGCAATGTCACACCCGGCGAGCGCATCAATGAAAAAACCGGTATAGTGTCCACGCTCCCGCATCGCCGTAAACATCCGTTGCCAAAGGTATTCCACGTCAAACGGGTCTTTTCCCATCAGTATCGGACGACACAAATCCTCAACGATTGTCTTCGATGTGCGCGGTGAAACGGGGCTTTGTCCTTCGCCATACCCGACGATTCCGTCCGACGTGGTCATCCGCACGACCATCGTTTCATGGTGACGTGCGTAGATGCAACGCCATCCTTCGTCCGGTAAGTAATAATTGTCTGCCTGCCCTTCTGATGATTTCCCCGTTTGGTATCGGAGCGCGAACGCTTCAACCTGTGTAATTTTCATAACCAAACATCCCCCGATGCTCACAATGGATTTCCTTGAACTTTTATCTAAATAAACGTAAAATACAGGGAGAAGGTTCACATTTCTGCGAGCACACACCAAGACTTTTCACCGACCGCCTATTCATCCGCTAAACTCTCACTATGTCTCCTTTAAGTCCATCGACAAGTACGCCGACCCCCGAAAAAATCACCCTGCGTACCATCCTCATATCGTTGTTACTCTTGCCGCTCATCTACAAATGGCATATTGAATGTGAAGCCCTCCGATACACCTTCCCAACGTTGATGGCACCGTTCTACAGTGTTGTCTTCACACTGCTGGTCATCGCCGCGTTCAACATCGGCGTTAAAAAATATGCTGCGAAGCACGCGCTGACAGGTGGTGAACTGATCACCCTCTATGTCCTAATGTCCATAACATTGCTGTTCATGTCTTATGATATGTTCCTTCCGCTCGTCTCAATCATCGTTCACGCCTTCTACTTCGGTACACCTGAAAACGAATGGCGCGAGTTGTTCTGGCACCATCTGCCGGACTGGCTGACAATCAACGATCCGAGAGTGCTCCGTGCGTTCTATCTCGGCGATGAACCGCTTTTTGAAACCCATTATATAATGGAATGGATGATCCCTACCTTCTGGTGGTGTACATTCACTTTCGCGCTTATCTTCGTGATGCAGTGTATCAATGTTATCATCCGCAAGCAGTGGACGGAACAGGAACGTCTCGTGTATCCGATTGTCGAGCTCCCGTATCAACTCGCCTACAACACAAGCCGATTCCTGCGGAACCGAGCCATGTGGTGGGGATTCGGCATCGCGTCAATAATTAGTCTTATCAATGGACTTAACATCTTTTTTCCTTCAATTCCGGCTTTTCCTAATAAACACATCCCCCTCAACGCTTTATTCACTGAAAAGCCGTGGACAGCCTTTCTCCGTGGTGGGGATGCAATTATTGTCTATCCATTCGCTGTTGGACTCGGCTTCCTGATGCCACTTGAATTGCTTACATCGTGTCTACTCTTTTTCTTTCTTTATAAAGTGCAATACTTCATCACCATCCTCACCGGGTTGGAGAACATCCCCGGCTTTCCTTACCCGTATGAGCAGAACATCGGCGCGTATATCGGGATCTGTGCAGTCGCCCTGTGGAGCACACGCAGGCAGATCTGGCGGGCATTTCGCACAGCATTTGCCCAAAGAACGGCAGCGGACGCGAAAGAACCGATGCGCTATCGAACGGCGTTTTTGGGGATCGTTTTCGGTGGAATATTCATCATCGGATTTGCGATGCGTGGCGGAATGGCGATGTGGATCGCCATCCTATTTTTTGCCGCACATTTTGCAACGATCGCGATGCCGTTGACGCGTATCCGAGCACAAATCGGTTTCCCTATTCACTCAACAACCTTTATAGGACCGCACCATAGCCTCGTTAGCGGACTCGGCACGCGGCGGATCGGTGGACGCAATCTGACATGGTTCGCGCTCTTTTTCTGGTTCAATAGAGACAATCGGAGCCACCCGATGCCGCACCAACTTGAAGCGTTTAAACTTGCCGAGCGCGGCAACCTCGACGTAAAAGGTCTGTCTCGTCTGATGCTTATGCTGACAGTCATCGCAATGCCGTTGTGCATCCTTATGTTGGTAGATACGTTCTTTGAACTCGGTGTTAATTCCGGTAAGGTCGGTGGGCAGATTAACAGTTTCGGTGGACGGGCGTATCGCTTTCTTGAGGGCTGGCTCACCTCACCGCAAGATGCAAATAGCGGGCATATCACCGCGATAACAATCGGTTTCTCTGTTACGCTTCTGCTCTCAGTGGTCCGCAGTCGGCTGTTCTGGTGGCCCATTCATCCACTCGGTTATGGAGTCTCCTTCCATCTCCACCTCTTCTGGGCGGCGTTTATCATCAGTGCGCTTGCCAAATGGAGTGTGCTAAAATACGGTGGACTCGGTCTCTACCGGAAAATAGTGCCGCTTTTTCTCGGATTAGCACTCGGCGACTTTGCCATGGGGAGTTTCTGGAATATCTTAAGCATTCTCCTTGACAGACCGACGTATACATTTTACTATTAAAAACGTGAGTTCGACACAAACATTTAGAGAAATTTACTGTTATATCTACACATGTCGCCCCGCTGGGGCTTGACTGTTATCTTTACTCTATTTCTACACACATGTTGAAGAAACACCCAAGCAAAAACCCCCGCTGGGGCTGAAGGAACCAACCCTATACACGGCATTTAAGTGTTGGGTTTCGCTCTCCGCTCGCGAGATTTCCTAACCTCGCCCGTCCACAATGTCCAAGTAATTGTGGGTTTTACCATAAAAGAAGCTTCGTTAGACGATAACCTCTTAACTGAAAACTAATTGACTTCGCCAAAGGTATATGCTAATCTATTCTCAGGAAATGAATATCCTATATCTCTTCGAAAGGTAAAATTAATGGAACAATGGATCACAGAACTTACTAACGGGTTACCCAGCCTGGCTCTTTTTCTGATAATTGCGGTAACGCTTTACACACTCGGCAAAGGTGCAGATTGGCTTGTCGATGAAGCCGTCACCCTTTCAACCCGATGGGGTTTAGGAAAAGCGGTCATCGGTGCAACGATCGTGAGCATCGGCACCACAACTCCAGAGGCGGCAGTCTCTGTACTATCCGCAATACAAGGAAAACCGGGGCTTGCACTCGGCAACGCAGTCGGTTCAATTATTTGCGACACGGGACTTATTCTCGGATTGGCATCCCTCATCGCTCCGCTACCCCTCAATCGCCAGTTGACTTCACGGTTGTCAAACGTACAAGTAGGTGCTGGCATCCTACTCGTGCTCGGCTGTTTCCCGTGGACCTCCCCAGCAAAAGTCTTCACGCAAGGCGGCGTTCTGCCACAACTTGTAGGTGTCATCTTCGTTATACTACTGGCGTTATATATCTGGCAGTCCATCCGGTGGGCAAGTGCAGCAGGAGCGAATACTGATAATGGCGAAGAAGCGGAGGTGGAAGAAGCAAGCGGGTTCGGAACGCTCATTAAACTCATCGTCTCAATTGCCATCATCGTCGTCTCCGCCCAGATTCTGATTCCGACCGTGAGCATCATGGCGGAAAGGATAGGGGTCCCGAAACACATTATCTCAGCGACACTCGTTGCGTTCGGCACATCGCTTCCAGAACTGGTAACGGCACTATCAGCAGTCAGGCGCGGACACGGAGAGTTGGCAGTCGGTAACATTATCGGCGCCGATATTCTCAACGTCCTTTTTGTCGCCGGTGTCTCCGCTTCCGCAACGCAAGGCGGTTTGCAGGCAGACGGTCAGTTCTTCCAGTTTCTGTTCCCAGCGATGCTGTTTATTCTGATCATGTTCCGGTGTGGGATTTTCGTGTCGGGCGATCAGTTGAAACGTCCGTTCGGGATCGTGTTGGTCGGCACATGGCTTCTGGTGACAATCCTGAGTTACGTCCTCTCAATTGAGATGCATTAATAGTTGTCAGTCGTTAGTTGTCAGTTAAAAGAGACTTTTGTTAGACGATAATCCTTTAACTGATAACCGATACCTGAAAACCAATAGGATTTGGAAACCTTCAACAGGAAACATCGTAATCCTTGACAAATTTGTGAAGGAGTATCATACTACAACCTCAAGTTTCAACAAGCGTTCTAAAAGCTTCAAAAGGAGGCACGACAATGAGCAACGATCAATCCCCTGCGAAGGAAGTTTACCGCGCCCCGGCTTTTGCGGATTCAAAATCCGAACTCGCTGCACCCGGAGCCACACCCGAACGGTTGGCACACTTGAAGGAACACGGTTTCGTCATCATCACCGACTTTGTTGACAATCCGTGGATTCCAATCCTCCGAGAGGCAGGCAGACGGGTTACACAAGCCTGTGCGCCAGAGAGCGGATACGACGGCATCGACTGCTCAAAGGGATACGTTCACCGTGCAGGTGAGAATGAACCTTGGGCAATCCGAGGCATAATCCATCCGGCATTTAAAGAACCCGTTTTCGCTGAATTTTACGGATCGCCAGATTTCACAGGCTTCGTCAAGGCGTGGTGTGGCGCGGAGCCTGAAGACCTTGTCATGACGAACATACTCCTCTGGTGTAACCCTCGTAAAAAAGAAAACAAACTCGGATGGCACAGAGACACGACATGGTGGGGCACTGGAGAGAGTTACTTCTCACAAGAAGATCGTCGAGAAGGTCCCGAAGCCTATTCCGAGGAGGTCGAGCGGATCCGCTGGAAGGAAATTCAGGAAGAAAATGAGAAGCGAATTACCGAACGGAACAGTGTGGGCATGTTCTTGGCACTTGCGGACGACGAATGCCATGAACTCGTTCAAGGTAGCCACCATCGATGGCGCACCCCGCTTGAGCACGACGTACTACTCCCACAATCCATGAAGGACCAGGGTGTTCCATATACACCGAGTTGGAATGGCACAGACCCGCTCCCCGGACAGGTCGCGATTCGGCTCAAGGCAGGCGAGGCACTCATCCGTAACGGCACGACCATCCATACCGGACACACCGTACCTGAGCGCGAACGCAACACCCTCTCAATCGGCTGGTCGAAATGGAGCGGTCCCTCCGACGAGGAACCAACAGTCGCCGATGCGCGATTCGCATGGCAGCTCGACACCACCGTCCGTGAGGCACTCCCGCACGAATGGATGAAAACGGCATGGGACCGCTGGGCGGCAACCCTCAAACTCGGCGATAGGCTCGAAGATCGCTATGCCGGCTTTGACATTCAACGCATCAAGACAGGCGAAGTCGTTGGATGGCGAACCGAACTCGAACGTCAAGCCGCTGCTGCAGGCGATGCCTGGGAACGATACCAAACCGTATCCTAACAGCATAAAACATAGAGGCGGACCTTTGGATCCGCCTCTTTTCGTTTTTGTAAAAGTGTAGACGTAGGTTGGGTTGAGCGGTAAAAGATCAAAATTTATCTGATTTACACGGAAAATTCTACTTCTCAATGAGCCTTCGCGTAGATAGGATATAGCGAAACCCAACAACCAACCCCTCCAGAGATAAAAAAGTGTTGGGTTTCACTCGTACTTCGGAAATTTCGGCTTCCAATGAAACTTAAAAAGCCTTCTTCTACAAGTGGTTTTAGTAAACTTCCCTTCAACCCAACCTACAAAGAATGAACTTACCGACTGCTGACCGCCATTAAGCGGGTGGTGCGATGAGACGCACAAACGAACTCGATACCTCGTCCAACTCCTCACGAACCGCCGGATCAAGTTCCCAACCAACACCACCAAGTGTATCGTCAAGCTGCTCAATCGTGTCGCTACCACTGATTGCGACGGTAACCTCTGGATGCGATAACACCCACGCCACAGCGAGCTGTGCAGACGTTTTTCCCAATTCCGCTGCGAGTCGCTTGAGAGTTACAATCACCTGTCCGGTTGCGCCACTCATTCGTTGCGAAAACTCATCACGTAACCGTGTCCCCCACAAAGTACCAGCCGGAGGCGGTTCATCCGGTGAATAAACACCGCTCAACAAGCCCACCGCCAACGGGCTATAACACATAACGCCTAACCCTTCCTCACGTACCAAACCGAACAGCTCGGTTTCCGTATCTCGATTCAGCAGGTTATACATGTTCTGAAGACACATATAGGGCGTTGCGTTAATCCGATCGGCGATCCAGAGTGCCTTACACGCCTGCCATGCCTGATGATTACAACAACCGATATAGCGCACCTTGCCCGAACGCACGAGATCGTCCATTGCGCGAACCGTTTCTTCCTGTGGGGTCGTTTCATCAGGCGCGTGGATGAGGTAAACATCAATATGGTCAGTATTGAGACGTGATAAAGAACGCTCCACTTCCCGCATAATATGGAATCGTGACAAACCGCTGTCGTTGGGACCCGGACCAATCTGGCTGAAAACCTTCGACGTAATCACCACGTCATCGCGTTTGCCCTGAATCGCTTTACCGAGAACCTCCTCAGAACGACCGATGTTGGCGCGATCGTCCATAAGTCCATAGATGTTGGCACAATCGATGAGGTTGATACCGGAATCGATGGCGTGTTCAATGAGTCTTTGGGCATCATCGGCATCGCTTTGTCCTCTGAGTCCTAAACCCAATGCGAGTGGACTTACTTTAACCCCTGCTTTTCCAAAATTGACATATTCCATAGATAGATTTCCTTTTCTGTTTCTGATGAAGTTTACGAAACACGTGGCTCTCGTGCTACGAAAATTCTGCTACAACCGTAGCACACGGAATAACCTACAGACCACGCCATTGCCAGAACATAACTATGTTTTTTAGCATGCCAACCTCAATTATGACCTAAACAGAGCGAATAAAGCAATTATGGCAGAGACAATTGCGGTCCCGACTGCTATACGACTCACCAAAGTCGCACCAACCTCTGCCTTCCCCTCTAACTTCCCTCGAATCCAACTTACACCTTGTTCCAAAAGGCCCAAACGGGTTTCCAGGGCGTCAAACTTCTTCTCAAGCTTTTGATCCAGAGCGTCAAACTTTTGCTCAAACTTTTGATCCAGAGCGTCAAACTTCTGCTCAAACTTTTGATCCAGAGCGTCAAACTTTTGCTCAAACTTTTGATCCAGCCGCTCAGATTTCTGATCCAGCCGCTCAGATTTCTGCTCCAGCCGTTCTAGGGCAGATAGCACACGCTCTCGAAAATCTTGATCTGACATGAGAAGCCTCCTTTTTTACAAGTATAGCACATACAACGGGAACAAGGCAAGTCGTGCACATCTCTCGATGCGGCACCCCTTCTCTTGTTGGGTTTGGCGTTTCCAAACTACCGACTCCTGAACTCTTTTCCATCAAATGAGCTACCGCGCTGTTTTTTCCTTAAGGCATCAACGAGGTACTGCATATCTTCCGGCAACTCTGCTGAAAAAGTCAAGTGTTCCCCCGTTGCTGGATGTTCAAAACCGAGCAAGCGTGCATGCAACGCTTGACGCTTCAGTTGCGAGAGCGCCTGTTTCAGTTCCGGCGTGTCGGCATCGTTCATAGCACGTTGTTCGCCACCATAAACGGCATCACCAACCACTGGATGTCCAATATGTTGCAGATGCACACGAATCTGATGGAGTCGCCCGGTTTCTAATGTCAGTTGAACAAGTGCGAATTGGGGATACCTCTCTAAAACCTCACAGTGCGTGACAGCATGCCGTCCGCCTGTTTCAACCGTCGTCATCCGCCGTCGATCCCGTCGGCTCCGCGCAATTCGTGCATCAATCGTCCCTGCTGTTTCCGTAGGCGCCCCACACACCACGGCGACGTACTGACGTGTAATGCTATGCCGTTCAAATTGAACAGAGAGTCCCCGATGCACCACATCCGTCTTCGCAACAACGAGCACGCCTGACGTCCCCTTGTCCAGCCTGTGAACAATCCCCGGTCGCGCCACACCACCGATGCCGGACAGGTCTGTACAATGTGCGAGCAATGCGTTGACAAGCGTGCCAACATTCACCCCGTTCGCGGGATGAACCAGCATACCCGCGGGTTTATTCAGAACGATTAAATGGCTATCCTCGTGAAGGATGTCAAGAGAAATTCGCTCAGGTTGGGCAGTATCCAAAGGACGCGGCGGTGGAAGCGTCAAGCACACCTGATCACCGTCTCGCAGCGCATAACTCGGTTGTTTAGCAATCTTGCCGTTAACAGTGACATCACCATCGCGAATCAATCGCTGAAGATAGGTTCGAGATACACCTTCCGTTGCGCTGATAAGAAAGCGGTCGAGACGTGTCCCGCGCTGACTTTCTTGGATGTCATAGACCTGAGTTTCGTTTTTCATCTCGGAATGCCCCGCCTATCAGTGCAACTGATAATTGTCCATCGTTTACACACAAGAATTTCCTACGCTTTTCAGACCGATTCGGATCAGAGATAAAAGTCGGGGGAACCGTGATCAAAGGTGGTTATTCATCAGGTGTCAGCAGCTGATCGTCGCTTGCTACATTGGGAGGTAATCCCAACTGTTCCCGAATCGCTTGGCGAACCCGAACACAAGTTTTTAGAGCGTGTTGGGCATCAGCAACAGTCGCCGCTTTGCCCGGATAACGGAAATCCACCGCATGTTCAGAAACCGTTGAGAAATCGGCTTCCCAAGCCTCCCAAGCAGGAATCGTCGGAATAATCAAACTTAGTAGCCTTTCTAAATCGTGTGTCCTCGTAAAGGGAATGTTCGCCTCTTGAAGCCACGCTTTGAGATATTTTTCAATACACTGCTGGGCATGGAAGCAGATGGCATCGTGTACTGGATTCGATGAGTGATAATTCTGGTGCATGATAGTATAATCACCCTCAGCCTTTTGGGTCCACTCCAATGTCAACGGATTCATTGCCTCCTTCTCCTTTTCCAATGCATCGCGGCATGTAGCAGAACATCTCGCAAGCGCACGTTGCAAGGGATCCGCAGTGCCATAAAGGACCTCTCCTTTTTCGGTTATCTCGCGAAGAAACCAGTCATTATATGAGAGGCGATAAGCAATATCTTCCGGCGACCGGACAAGCAAATCCATAGGGAAGCGGTGGGGGATGCGCTGTCTAATTTCTGCCGCTTGGCGACGCGTCTCCGACTCTGAAATCGCCATGACGACGAGTAAATCGACATCCGAATCCTCCGTAGGGGTGCCATACCCATAAGAGCCAAAGAGGATCACCTGTAGCGGCGCGAATTCGCGCACGATGTCATCACAAGTAGCCTGAATCTCTTGTCGGCTGACCATAAACAATCCCTCCTATCACCACGACCTGTATTCGCCACTGTCTCTCAATGAAAATATAATAGCATATCGTAAAAGAAATTATCAAGTTCTTGTTAGGTAGCCGCTCCACAATTGATTTGACACTTAATGCAGGAATGTGATACCCTTTATCTATCAGACATCTACGAACCCTATAATAGGGCGACACAATGCGAAACATTAAACTCGTGCTTGAATACGATGGCACGAATTATCACGGCTGGCAGACGCAACCGCACTTGCCGACAGTCCAAGGCACAATCGAAGATGCTTTGGCAAAGCTAACCAAAACCCCGATACAGATCATCGGGGCGGGGAGGACCGATACCGGTGTCCACGCGGAGGGACAAGTCGCCAACTTCCACACGGATTCACAGATACCCGTCGTCGCATTTCAGAAAGGACTCAACGCTATTCTGCCTCGGGATATCGTCGTTTGTTCCGCAACAGAGGTGTCCACTGAGTTCCACGCCCGTTTCAGTGCGACAAGCAGGCGATACCGATACACGATTTTGAATCGGGAATATCCGAGCGCACTTATGCGACAAGCAAGTTACTGCTTCCCGACAGAAATCAACGTTCCGAGAACCAACGATCTTTGCCAAACGCTGGTCGGCACACACGATTTCTCCTCCTTCCAAAAGGCAGGGAGTGACCGAATAAACCCCGTTTGCGAGATTTATGAGGCGCGCTGGAGGAAAAAAGAACCGTACGTCTATTTTGAGATCGAAGCGGATTCGTTTCTGCGAGGTATGGTTCGCGCCATCACCGGCACCGTTCTAACGCTTAATAGAAAGTTTTGGAAACCTACAAGCTGCGCCCAAAATATGAAATGCCAAGACGCTGAAATGCAACTTCGTCGCATTTTAGATGCCAAAGACCGAGCCGCAGCAGGGATGTCAGTCCCCGCGCACGGATTGTCCCTCACTGAAGTGAAATATAACGCCTGACGCGGATTTGGCGGATGGCAATTAGCAGCCAGCAATCAGCAGTCAGTAAAGAGGGGTTCGTCCTACAAAGGTTTCCTCTTGAAATAGACTCAAAAATCCGTAGCCCGTAACGTAGTGGAGGGCGGATATAAGCAACGCCCGTCAAAATCGAAACGCACGAACTTTAACCGCAAGGAAAAATTAAAAAATGAACTACAGCCAAGTCTTGAATGAATTGGAAACTTTAGTCAATGAAACCTTCGGACTCTGGGAACACAACCGCGTAGGTTTCCAGTGGCGACACTATACATGGAACCACACCATGCGTGTGCGTGCGATGAGCATGGAACTCGGTAAGCGGGAAGGTGGCGATGTGAAGCTACTTGAAGTCGCCGGCACCCTGCACGACATCACCAAACGATACGACGGCGTTATCTTGACTGACGACAATGGACAACGTGTCCTTGACCACAGCGGTTTCTGGTTAAACGAGACACTCACCCCTGCCGGTCAGAACGTCGTTACCGAGCTTTACAGTAAGCACAACCTCCACGGCAAGGTACATCACGAATCCGGGGCAGTCATTACCGAGAACATCTTGGGAATGTACGACTTTGAATCCGATTTCGTGGAAGCTGCAACGTCTGTTGTCCTCGCGCACCTAAAGCCGATGAATCTCACAGCGGAGGACTTTAAACTGCTCTATAATAGGATTGAAAACCAGATCCTCTACGATGCTGACACCATGGATCCAAATGTTGGGTATACCGCTTTCTTCCGAAACATTCACATCCACTCCTATTTCGCGCTCCAACGCGGAAATTTTGACCTTGAGGATTACGTCCGGAGCCTGCCACGTTGGATTAATTCCAAGCAGGAATTCGTCGACAAACTTCTGACTGAGTCCTCGCGCGAAGTCGCCCAAGCCCGACAAGACAGGAACCAGCAGCTTTTCACACAAATGGTAGGTGAATTAGACGATATGGAGATAAACCGTAAATACGGATTGCTGGGTCTGATTGAGTACTTCGTCAGTGAAACCGAAGATCCCCACTTCCTGAACCAACTTGACTATCTGAAAAACGAGTGGCTTCCGAAACGGCGGCAGTGGTTGGCTGAAGAGGAGAAGGACGCATCGGCACGCGATCGCGCCCAAGCCGCAATCGATCGGGTTGACGATTTTCTGACCCTAATGACCCGCGAAGGCGACGGAGAAATTTAAGACGTGATGGCTTCCAGTCGTCAGAATAGATTGCTACGCATAAGAGTTGTAGTACGGGTTGCTACGCAACCCTTTCGGTTATCGGTTATCAGTTAAGAGGTTTCGTTTAATAAATGCCTCTTGTAACTATTAACCGAAAGCGAACGAAGTGAGCGTACTGATAACTGAAAGCGAACGGAGTAAGCGTACTGATAACTGACAACTATAAAAGGAATTTATGTATGAACACCCCAACGACAAGCGAACGGACAGACATCGCCCAAATCCCATATCCACTCGATCTCTATCGTTTTGACACGGCTGCCGAGGGGATTACGGGTGGGTTTCCAGCCGTGACTGAGGCAGACATCGAATACTTTCATCGCCACGGCTACCTCGTCATCAACGATGCCTTCAGTCCTACCGAAATCGAGGACGCATTGGCAGGTATGCTCCATCTCATGGATGGGAAGTGTCCTGATTTCCGAGCGATCCAATTTGAACCGAAACTCGTCAAGCAGAAGGATGAGTTGGAGGGTCAAGCACGCCGTGACGCTATCAGGAAAATCTTCGGTTTTGTTGACTACGAACCTCGTCTGAACGCGATAGCAACCCATTCAGGACTCCTCGGTGTACTTGAACAAATCGTGGGGGACACACCTGAACTGTTCCAAGATATGGCACTCGTCAAACCGCCGCGTCACGGGTCGGAAAAGGCGTGGCATCAGGATTGCGCCTATTTTAACCTACCGGAGGGAACAACGGTTGTCGGTGTATGGATCGCCTTAGACGAAGCCACGCCTGAAAACGGATGTTTGCACGTCATACCGGGTTCAAATAACGAGGGACCGATGATCCATTTCAAACGTCGGGATTGGCAGATTTGCGATACGGATGTACCAGTTGCGCGTGATACGATGGTTCCTCTTAAGCCGGGCGGATGCCTTTTCTGGCACGGTTTGACCCATCACGGAAGCCCTGTGAACCAATCGGAACAACGGCGGCGCGCGCTACAACTCCATTACAAACCGGCGAGTGCCGGAGAGATCACAACACAGGAACGGATGGATGTTTACGGTAGCGATGGGAAAGATGTAGATTGTTAAGTAATGGCTGTCAGCAATCAGCAATCAGCAATCGGCAATTCGTACAGTACAGGGTTGTGGCAGTTGCAAATCATCGGACTGCCACAAATCGCTCTTTACTGACCGCCGATAGCCGACAACCGACAACTATTAAGCTACTTCGTCTCTTCCGGGAACGGCGCACGGATATCGTAACGTCCCTCAACAAATACCGGTAACTTACCGCCTTCAACCAAAAGGTCAAGCGGGTTGGGGCGCGTTTTTAATGGGAAAGTTACAACGTCTTGGAGGCGCAACGATTCATAAATCGCCATCAGGATTTCTATCGTGCAAAGTCCATGTTTACCAGCATTGCGGTGCTCATCAACACCACCTTCAATCCAGGCTAACATCTCATCAAATTGATTCGGTTCACCTTGGCGGGGTTCAATAACCTGCCATCCTTCGGCTTTGCTGTTGAGCAATTCAATCGCACCGTTTTCACCACGACGGAGCTGCCCATCGTCTCCATAGACGACATCGCCTCGGAGGACGGGTTCCGGTAAATCGCTTTCGTAGATGCCACGGATACCGCCTTCAAAGCAGATTTCCGCCATACACAAGTCTTCAGTTCTTACACGTCGTTCCCAGCGATCGGTTTTGCGTGCAACCTGACCAATAAGCCATAACGGATCCGGATCACCAAGGATGTAGCGCATTTCGTCGATTTCATGGGTGCCACGGTTCAAAAGCCCGTGCCCATCGCGACGGAGCATCGCCTGCGGCTGACCGATGGCACCTTCTTGGATAAGGCGGCGCGCCTCGCAATTTTGGGGGCTGAAACGCCGTTGGTGTCCAACGACCAACTTCACATTGTGCTTCTCACAGGCATCCATCATGTCTTGCGCATCGCCAACCGAACCCGCCATCGGTTTTTCGGTAATAACGCCGAGTACACCGCTCGCCGCAGCGGCGATAGTCGGTTCCGCACGGACGCTCTGCCACGTCGTAATACTGACGATGTCCAAGTCCTCTTTCTCGCACATTTCACCGAAATCGGTATAGTGCGTGGGGAGAGCGAACTCTCCCGCAAATTTCGCCGCCGATTCCGCGCTAATGTCTGAAGCCGTGACAACTTCGGCACGACCCGTACTTGTCCAATTATTCACATGGGAACGGCCCATACCACCGCATCCAATAATTCCAACACGATATGTCTTGTCTGCCATCTGTTTTACCTTATCCTCATCTTCAAAATAGATTGTGAACAGGACTTACGCCGATGTGACACGATGAGGTCTCAACCGAAATTCTCAAACACACCGTTTCTCAAAAAAACCTCAATCGGAAACCGAGCCATAAAAGAAATTGACGTAAGTTTTACTGGACTCACATTTTATCAAAAATTGTCCGTCAATACAAGCGAATTCTACGAAAAATAGATAACATGTGTCCTTTTTAACACATCTCTCAAAGCCGAAAAACCATATAAAGCCATACACTGCCTATAGTGTCTAACAAGTAACCAATTGGTATCGACTACGCGATAAAGTCAATCCAACCCTTACATTCCTTGAATACAAAAAGCCATATAAAGCCATACATTGTCTATAACCTGTAACAAGTAACCGATTGGCATCGTTTATGCAAGTAGGGTTAACACAACCCATTACATTCGGCGACGAAAACTTGTAAGGAGAAGGAAATGGAAAAATTAATCGTCAAAGGTGGCACCCGGCTTCAAGGAAGGATTCCAGTCAGCGGTTGCAAAAACGCAGTTCTACCTATCGCAGTCGCCGCTGCGATCCTCGGCGACGGGGTCAGTGTACTTCACAACGTACCAAATCTAACAGACGTAAAAACCCTCAGTGCTGTGTTGGAAGGACTCGGTGCGACAACAAAAATAAAAAAATCCTCGCTCTATATTGAACCTATAAACCACTTAGAATACGAAGCACCTTACGAACTCGTGCGAAAAATGCGCGCATCTATCTATGTCCTCGGTCCGCTCGTGGCGAAATTAGGGAAGGCAAAAGTCTCATTCCCCGGCGGATGTGCCATTGGACCCCGACCGATCGACTTGCATATCCGAGGTTTGGATCACTTAGGTGCAGAAGTCACAGTCGAAAGCGGATACATCTACGCGCAAGCGGAACGTCTCGTTGGCACAGAGATGTATCTCATGGGACAGCACGGACCCAGCGTCGGTGCAACTGCGAATGTTATGATGGCTGCCACTTTGGCTGAAGGCACCACGGTTATCCGTGGCGCAGCACGTGAACCCCATATCTCTGATCTCGCCCGTTTCCTCAATGCGATGGGAGCAGATATAGAAGGCATCGGCACTTCTGTCCTGACAATTCACGGTGTCAAGCAGCTGCGTGGCACGGAACACACTGTCATCTCCGATGATATTGAGGCAGGCACCTTCATTGTCGCAGGGGCTATTACCAGAGGCGATGTTTATGTCGAAGGTATCACACCGCAACAAATTCCCGCCATCTCAGAAAAACTCACTGAAGCAGGTGTCGAATTAGATTGGGATGACAATGGTGTCCGCGTTACAACACCACGCGAGATTAGAGGTATTGATGTCATCACAGAACCTTTCCCTGGCTTTCCGACAGATATGCAGGCACAAATTATGGGACTGCTCTGCCTCGCATCCGGGACCAGCGTTATCACCGAAAATGTACACACAGATCGCTACATCCATGCCGCCGAACTGAACCGGATGGGCGCGGACATCATGCTCGATGGCAGCAAGGCAGTGATTAACGGTGTCTCCAAACTCAGTGGTGCACCAGTGATGGCGTCCGATCTGCGTGCTGGTGCTGTCCTTGTTGCAGCTGGAATGGCAGCAGTCGGTGAAACCGTCGTATCACGGGTCTATCACATTGATCGTGGGTATGAATCCATTGAGGAAAAACTGAACAACATCGGCGCAAATATTACAAGAGTCCGTGACAGCGGCGAAGAAGTTTAGTCGCTTTTGGCACCGCTTGTAAGTTCCTAAGTCCTGTTTATAAACGTCGCAAACCAAGAGAAAGGATTATTGAAGAATGTTACAAATTGTCGAGACGGGTACCCAAAAAGCTGAGGATTTTCTCTCAAAGTTGAAGGCGCGGGGTAAGTTAGCAGATGAAGGTATCTTAAAGACAGTCCGGCGGACTTTGAGTGATGTGCAAGCAGAAGGGGATAAAGCGGTTGTCCGATATACACGCAAACTCGACGCACCCCGTATCTCAGCAAAGGAACTAAAGGTATCACGAGAAAAATTTGGGGAAGCGTATTTAGAAGTCCCATCTGAATTTATAGACGCAATCACGCAGGCAAGAACAAACATCGAAAAATTCCACCAAAAACAGTTACGGACTTCATGGATGTCAACAGAACCCAATGGTGTCCTGCTCGGACATCTAATCCGTCCGCTAAGGCGTATCGGTGTTTGTGTTCCAGCCATCAGCCAACTCCTCGTCTCTTCATTGCTGATGAACGTTATCCCCGCTACCGTAGCGGGTGTTGAAGAAATCGCTGTCTGTATCCCTCCAATGCGAAATCGGGACATTAACCCCTATATGCTGGTTGCTGCCGCAGAATGTGGTATCCGAGAAATCTACAAATGTGGCGGCGCGCAAGCCATCGCCGCGATGGCGTACGGCACCAAGACCATCCCATCTGTCGATAAAATTGTCGGACCGGGGAACCTTTATGTCCAATTTGCCAAAAAAGAGGTCTATGGGCATGTTGATATAGACAAGTTAGCGGGTCCCAGCGAAATCCTTGTCATCGCCGACAGTACAGCTGACCCAGATTACGTCGCCGCGGATCTCATCTCACAAGCAGAACACAAATCCGACTCTGCTGCAATCCTCATCACTCCTTCACTTGGGTTCGCCGAACAAGTCAAAGCAGCTATCGAGGTTCAAGGCGAATCCTTACCTCGCCGCGACGAACTTACAAAGGCATTTGCAAACTTTGGTGCCGCATTTATCACCTCAAATCTATCGGAGGCGTTCACCCTCGCCAACGAAATCGCACCGGAACACCTTGAACTTCACATTGAAAACGCATTTGATTGGCTCGGAAACGTGCATAATGCCGGCGCTATCCTCATAGGTCCCTATTCGCCAGAAGCCGTTGGGGATTACATTGCAGGACCGAACCACGTCTTGCCTACAGGGACAGCCGCACGCTACGCCTCGCCACTCAGCGTCGATGATTTCCTAAAGAAGTCAAGTCTCATCTCATACACCAAGGCGGCTTTAGAAGAAGTCACACCAGCAGTCGTTAAACTCGCTGAGGTTGAAGGACTTGAAGGGCACGCCGCCGCTATGAAAATCCGATTTGAAGAAGATTAAGCCCGCTTTGTTGTTATGGGAGATACACACGATGCTTTTCATTCCCCTTAGCCTACTGTTCCATCTTTCTGAACCCGACATACCCAGTGAAAGACCTGTTCTGCCTCCCGTCGCGACGTTTTCAATTGTCGGATATGACACAGAAACGGGTGCTCTTGGGATTGCTGTGCAATCCAAATTTTTCGCTGTTGGCTCGGTTGTCCCATGGGCAGAAGCAGGTGTTGGCGCAATTGCGACCCAATCTTGGGCAAATACGACCTTCGGTCCCAACGGTTTAAAACTGCTCAAAAGCGGACTCTCCGCTGAACAGACCTTGGAACGTCTCATCGCAGATGATTCGGGACGTGCAACGCGTCAGGTAGGTATCGTGGATGCGAAGGGCACTGTCGCTAACTATACGGGAGATGAATGCAACGAGTGGGCAGGTGCCGTCTCAGGTAAACATTACACGGCTCAAGGCAACATCCTCGCCGGTGAAGAAGTCGTCAAGGCGATGGGCAAAGCGTTCGAGGAAACAGACGGCGAACTGGCGGATAAATTAATGGCGGCACTCTTCGCTGGACAAGAGGCAGGGGGCGATACACGGGGACAACAGTCAGCCGCCCTGCTCGTCGTTCAAGAAGCCAGCGGCTACGGCAGGTTCAATGACCGGTACATCGATTTACGAGTGGACGATGCCGAGAAGCCGATCGAAGAGCTTCAGCGGTTATTGGAGATTCACAAGCAATTGGTGCCACGGTAGTCCCATCGTCTCCGTCCATATCCTGATGACGACCCTGAACCAGATGCTTCCATTCCGCGAACGGCTTCTATTCCACTGACTCATCTAACATAAGCAACGGACGTTTAAAGCGGGAACGAATGCCGTTTGCAGTCGCTAAGACGACCGGCGAACGTATAATCCGACATTCCAACCTCCGCTTTCCGGGAATATCGCTGATAATAATGCCTATCAGCATCGTCAAAACACCCTGTCCCGGTAAGGGTATCTGAATAATTCCCACCACAACAAGTATGACCGCGAGCAGGTTTTTTAAGCACTTGAGACCTATCCGTAAAACGGGTTGCCTGATACGGTTCTCCCGTCTATTAGGCAAGAAATAGTCAGAAGGTAAGTAGGCAATAACCAGCGTGCAAAAGAGGATGCTAACGATAAAACTCGCGACAGAGACACCAACCAGCATCACCCCATACGCCTTTAGCCATTCAAAGAGTAGGTGACAGTAAGTTTTTAACATACCAATAAACGACAAGAAAGTCTTCTCCTAATCACAATTCATCGACGCGAGACGGATCCCCCGTCAATCGTCATAATATCACCACTAATATAGGCGGCTTCATCAGAGGCAAGAAACAACACTGCACCGATATAGTCCCACACTGTTGCCCCCCGTTCCAGCGGAGGGGCGTCCGGTGAAGCAGACGGTAAATCGGGTAGAGTGTCATCTTCAGGAAGATTTCGTGAAGCATTTATACCGGTCGGCGCGCCACCCCCTGGTGCGACAGCATTCACGGTGATACCGTGCGGACGAAGTTCCAGTGCAAGACTCCGCGTGAGCCTATTCAGCGCAGCTTTACTCACACAATAACTCAAAACACCGACATGAGATTCCTCGGCAAAAATAGATGAGTTGTTAATGATTCGTCCTCGTATGCCTTGAGCAATCATCACTTGAGCGACCGCTTGCGCACAGAGCAGACACCCTTTTACATTAACCGCCATTACCGTGTCAAACTGCTCTGGTGTCACTTCAAACAACGGCTGCCTACCGAGAATTCCCGCGTTATTGAAGAGAATATCGATCCGTTCAAATGTCCCCACTGCAATCTCTACGGCTTCCTGAACTTCCTCAGGCACGGTAACATCTAATGGAACAGCAATGGCTTTTCCACCCTCGGCGCGGACCTCGGCGGCAACAGCCTCTGCACTTCTACCTCCGGCAACAACGACAGAAGCGCCTTCACGAGCGAACGCCAAACACGCCGCTCTCCCGATACCTAACGGTCCACCACCACCCGTCACCAATGCAACCTTGTTCTCAAAACGCATCCGATTTTCTCCTTTCAGACAATTTCTGTTCTTCGTTCCTCTGTGTTATAATATTTTATCATAACGTCCTTTCCTTATGCAAAGTTTCATACGATTTACAGCAGGAAGAATGCGTTCATCCCAGTGCCCCACAAATTTCCCCTTGACAATCTTTAATAAAAAACACTATTATAGTTAGTAAGATAGCGTAGAACGTTGAAATTTAGGCAGAATTTCACGTTTCATGAAGGCAAAAAGGAACTCTTATAGTGGAACACACCCCAAAATCGATCCGCTGGTGGCCCCTTTGGGTTGTCATCATCTTAGCCATTTTAGGGACGCTGGTGACATGGATTTCGGACGCGGGCCATCGCCAAGACAAAATCCTCTTAACCACCATGATTGTCATCGGCACAATCATCTTGAGCATATTATGGTTATTATTCCTCTCTGAGATGAGATGGCGGGTTAAGTTACTTGCTCTTGCGGTGATCGCTTTGGGTGTTCTTCTCAGCACCAACCTATTCCAATTCAAAGGATTCAGCGGCGACCTCGTCCCGATATTTGAATGGCGTTGGCAAGAGGAGCAAACGACCCTCCGACCCAGTTCTGAAAACTCGTCCGACCTCCAAATGTCCACAACCGACTATCCACAATTCCTCGGACAGAATCGAAATGGTGTCATATCCACAACTCAATTGAAACTTGATTGGGAATCCTCTCCACCGAAGTTAGTGTGGCGGCGACCTGTCGGCGCAGGTTGGTCAGGATTCGCAATTGCCGGTAATTCAGCAATCACGCAAGAACAGGAAGACGACTGGGAAAAAGTGGTCTGTTATGAATTACACACCGGCGAAGTAAAGTGGAGCCACCAAGATCGCGCGAAATACAACACACCTCTCGCTGGACTTGGTCCGCGAGCAACACCAACGATTTCAGGGAACAGGGTTTACACCGTCGGTTCAACAGGGATTTTCAATTGCCTCGACTTTGAAACGGGAGAACAACTCTGGACAACCAATATCTTTAAAGCGCACAAGGCAGACGCACCCCCTTGGGGTGTCAGTATTTCGCCACTCGTTTTCGGTGAACTCGTCGTCGTCAGTGCTGGCGGCGCAGTTGCGTATCACAGAGAGACCGGCGAAGTTGCTTGGATAGGATACAGGACCAAGAGCGGTTACAGCTCACCATTCCTCACCACTCTGGCAGGTGTAGAGCAAATCGTGATTTTTAACCAAGGACTCGTCACGGCGCATGAACCGTTGAGCGGTGAACTCTTATGGATGCAACCGTGGCCCCCCTCAGTGGAATGTGTATCGCAACCCGTCCCGCTACCTGATGACAAACTTCTTGTCTCAAGCGGTTACGGTGTCGGTGCTAAATTGTTCCAAATTTCTCGTAACCCGATAGGTGAATTCAACGTCTCTATTATATGGGAGACTATATATCTAAAAGCCAAATTCACTAACATCATTTACTACAACGACTATCTGTATGGATTGGACGATGGGATCTTTGCCTGTGTAAACCCAGTCGATGGCACACGTCAATGGAAACGAGGTAGATATGGACACGGACAGACTCTCCTGATTTCCGATGTTTTCCTCGTCCTGACCGAATCCGGCGAAGTTGTACTCGTAGACCCAAACCCGAACATCCATATAGAACACGCACGCTTCGCAGCCGTAAAGGGTAGAGCTTGGAACACACCCGCACTTGCCGGTGATTATTTGCTTGTTCGGAGCGATCGCGAGGCGGCGTGCTATCAGTTACCAACTATTAATACCGATATTAACTCCAACATTGAGTGATTCACAACTCAGATGTATGCTCGCATTCATAAATAACATTCCCTTCACCTGTTAAGGAAAGAAGAATGAGAAAGGAAATAGATGACAGAATGTTTAGATATATACGAAATTTATACCCTCTCGCAATCTGTTGTAGTATCGTGCTATTATTTCCGATATGTAGCGCGCCAGCGGCAAAATATTGGAGCATCCCAAGTAAACTCCGAGGGACGATCGATTCGCCTTTGGAGGCAAACTTTGAGCTCTATATCAAAAACAAGCGGAATCGTCGGATTCTGTCAACAACCGATCGGACGAGTTTCGTCGTCTACGACATTTCAAAAAATAAAAAAATAGTGTCGATCAACGAAGATCGGCAGATGATGGCAGCCTCACTTGCTAAGAATTTTGTTATGCTCGCCTATTTTCATGAAGTTAAATATGGACGGCAAGCACACACTGCTATAAATAGGGGACACCTGACAGCAATGATTCAGAGGAGCTCAAATCTATCAACTAACTACTTTATTCGGTTACTTGGCGGACCGGCACGGGTAAATCGGATACTGAAAGTTAATTATCCCTATTTTAAGCAGACTCGGATTGTTGAATACATACCACGGGGAGGACGGACTTACAGGAATATGACGTCCGCGCGGGATATTGGCACGTTTTTCCTGCGGTTGTGGCACGGGCGACTCCCTCATTCTTCAAAAATGAAATGGTACTTCAAACTCAAAAACGGAGACTACATCTTTAAAAAAACCTACATCCCCTCATCGGTGACGGTTTATAACAAAACCGGTACTGTTTACGGATTGGTAGGAGACGGCGGCATATTAGTTTTTCGAGATCCGCGAGGCAAACTGAGACCTTATGTTTTTATTGGGCTGATGGAGGACAGAACGAAAACGAATCGAAGAAATCGCTGGCAGTCTTTTACCAATTGGAGAAATCGGCGCGCCTATATCTTGCGCAGGCTTTCCGAACGCGCTTATAAATATATCTATGAAAATCACTACGGCGGTAGACTCGTCCGCCGCTAATTGCTGTGAGGAAATCCCTATGCGACGCATTGTTGACATCGGTAGACGCATTGAACTCATACCCATCGATCCACACTTCCATGACATCACCATTGGGCTCTATTGCCAGCAAATTGCCGATGCAACGACTGGAAGGAATTTCCCCGCTTTTCTGGTGCATACCTATAGCCAAATGACAGGTGCTACCGAGAGAATCAAGGAAGTTGCCCAAACAATGCAGACACTCGGTGGCATGCTAAAAACCCCCGAAGGCATGCTTTATTTCCCTTGTAAAAACGTTCATGAAGCCGCGTGTCGTCGCGTTTTCTTGGAGGCATGCAAACTCGCATCAAACACCCATACCGAACCACGCCCTTTAAACATACTGGATAGAAAATCGCGACTCACCATCACCGTCGATTCAACTGGAAACGGCACCTATCAGGTGAGTGCAAATGGTGAAGGCAGAGGCGCAGCACGACGAATCTCAGCGATCGCAGGCGGCTTGATGAAATTGGGCGAAATGGACAGCATTGAAACCGACAATAATGACACGGTCAGTTTTGCATGCGGACAATCCCATGACGCACTTATCGGACTTCTGCTGATCCGCGCCCCGAACGTCAGAGTCGTCCTGCGAGAAGAAGAGATGGGCACCGCACGCGGCGTGCTTTCTGCTCCGAGCCAACAAACCTAAAGGAAACTGAAGATGCAAACACCGATGACAGGTCGTGAACGGGTGCTCGCCGCGCTCCGTAATGAACCGACCGACCGCACGCCTATCTGCAACCCTACTTCTGTTGCTACAGTCGAACTGATGGATCTCGTTGATGCCCCTTTCCCACAGGCAAATCGAGAACCGGAACTCATGGCGCGACTCGCCGCCACAGGATATACCGAACTCGGATTCGACACCATCATGCCTGTTTTCACGATCATTCAAGAATCCAGTGCACTCGGTTGTAAAATTCAGTGGGAACAGAAGGACAACTGGCCCACCGTTAGAATGCGAGAACCGATCTGGGAAGATGTTGACGACATCGCTATACCGGACGATTTCTTGACCCATCCCGATACCCAGTGCGTCCTCGAAGCGATTAAAATCCTGAAGAAAGAATACGGCGATGAAATCGCTGTCATCGGGAAAACGATGGGACCCTGGTCGCTCGGTTACCACTGCTTCGGGGTTGAACCCTTCCTGTTGCTCTCACTTGACGATCCCGGTAAAACGAAACTCGCACTCGATCGGATGAAGGAAGCCACCGTACAATTCGGGGTCGCACAAATTGAGGCAGGTGCCGACGCGCTGACGCTCCCCGACCACGCCACAGGCGATCTCGTCAGTGGCGAATACTACCAACGCTATCTTCGGGACCTCCACATCGAATTTGTTGAACGGATCCCTATTCCCTTAATCCTGCATATCTGCGGGCGCACTGTTGATAGAATGGAGTACATCGCACAGACCGGCATGTCCGCCTTCCACTACGATTCCAAAAACGAACCCCAAGAATCCATGGACATCGTTCAGGAGCGCATTGCCCTCGTCGGAAACATCAACAACCCCGAAACGCTGTTTTCTAAAGAGCCGGAAGACGTTAAAGCAGAGGTCGTAAAAAACCTTGAGGCAGGTGTCCCATTGATCGGACCGGAGTGTGCAATCCCACTTCAAACGACAATCGAGAATCTCCAAGCGATTCCCGAAGCAGTTCAAGAATGGCACCAAGCACATGCATAAACCACATACGGAAAAAACAGATGAAAAAAATCACCGTTTTACTGCTAACGACCTGCTTAATGCTTACAAGTTCAATTGTAGGCTACACACAAGACGCGGTTTTTGATGCCCTGAGTGCCTCCGATGTTAATGCCGATGGCGTGATAAACATTCTCGATTTGACACTCGTCGCCGCAAACTTTGGCACGACACCCACCGCAGATCAGCCCCTTAACCCGGATGTCAACGGTGACGGCACCGTCAATATCCTCGATTTGACACGCGTCGCAAGCCATTTTGGTAGGAGATCCGGTATCCCGTTTGAAGTCACGGATGCGACGTTTGACGATATTGTCTTGGGTTCCGAACTCCCCATTGTGGTAGAATTTAAAGACGATACCTGAGCATTTTGCATACTGATGAGACCGGTGGTCGCAGAAGTTGCATTGGAATATCGCGAGATATTTAGTTTCGTCAAGTTGGATGTAAATACCCAACTGGAGAAAACGGCTGAATATCACATTCGTGGAACGCCCACCTATATCGTATTCAAAGATGGAGAAATTGTCCAGGGCTTCATCGGAGCAAAGCCTAAGGCTGAACTGGTGCAACAAATCCTTGGAAGCTTAGGGATTGATGAAACTGAATAAAGTTATATAATTTCCTACTTGTAGCTTCGGTGGTAAAACCACAATCGAAAATCTGCCAGCGATTTCCGAAGCAGTTCAAGAATGGCACGGCACACAAGCATAAACTATCCACGGAGAAAAACAGATGAAAAAAATCACCGTTTTATTCCTAACGACCTGTTTAATCCTCACTAATTTAACCGTAGGCTATACACAAGATGTGGATCTCGACACCCTAAGAGCATCTGATGTCAACGCCGACGGCGCGATAAACATTCTCGATCTGACGCTCGTCGCCGCAAACTTCGGAGCGACACCCACCGCAGACCAATCCCCTAACCCAGATGTCAACGGGGACGGCACCGTCAATATCCTCGATCTGACGCTCGTCGCCGCAAACTTCGGCAAAACTATCCCTCCGCCTGTAGTCTTTGTTAGTACTCCGGTGTTTCTTAGAGCGGATCCAGCAACCGACTTGCAGCTTGACGTAGATGATACTATCACCGTTACCTTGGACAACCCACCAGAGGACGTTACAGTGAGCGCAGGGGTCGCTACAGTCGATGGCAAAATCGTGACAATCACAGGTCCCTTTGACCCAGGTCCCCTTGCCCTGACGCTTACTTGGAATGGCGGAGCCCAAACGCTCGATTATACCATCAGAACCCCGGCAGCGTTCATTAGCGCGAATCCAGCAGTCCAATCGCAACTAACTGTGGACGATACCATTACCCTTACTTTTGATAACCCACCAGAGGATGTTACGGTGAGCGCAGGCACCACCACAGTCACTGACAAAACTGTGAAAATCGCAGGTCCCTTCGACCCAGGCGCACTCATATTGACCGTCACTTGGGCGGATGGCACTCAGACGCTCAACTATACCATCAGACCCCCCGCAGCGTTCGTTAGCGCGAACCCAGCAGGCAACTCGGAACTCGCTGCCGACGATACCATCACCCTTACTTTTGACAATCCACCAGAGGATGTCACTGTAAGCACAGGAACGGCTCGAATCATTGGCAAACGGATGCGAATCACGGGTCCCTTCGACCCAGGTCCCCTCGCTTTGACGATCACTTGGGCAGATGGAAACCAGACGCTCGCTTATACCGTCGCTGTACCAGACACCGAGGCACCCAAAATTACCAGCGGAAGCGTCAATGACGGTGATAAGGACGTTGACCCTGAAGCACTTAACAGTGGTGGGCGCATACAAGTCGAATTCAGCGAAGAGGTAACCGGCAACATCGCACTGCAAACCGCAGCAGGTGCTGATGTCGGATGGCTCGGCAAAATTGCAGGCAATAAGGGAACGCTTGAATTGGTAAAAGGCAAAGAACTTGGCAACGAGATAACCTACGTCATTGCGGGGAAAGTCAAGGACGCTGCTGGCAATTCAACCGACATCAACATTAGTTTTACCACCGCCAGTAAAACCTCCGGCATCCCATTTGAAGTCACGGATGCGACGTTTAATACCCTTGTGCTCGGATCAGAAGTTCCTATCCTGCTTGAGTTTATAAAGGATGGCTGACCGTTCTGTCGACAGATGGCGCCAGTTGTCGCCGAAATTGCCTTAGAGAAACGGAACACGTTTGCTGTCGCGAAACTGAATATTAAGAATGGTCGACAAACGCTCCAAAAATATCCGGTCAGAGCAACTCCGACTTATATCGTGTTCCAAGATGGAAAGGCTGTTGATCGTTTAGCAGGAGTGATACCAAAAGCCCAACTGCTTCAGAGAATTCTGAGTGCCATAGACATTGAATAGAATTAAAAGAAGACAGTAGGCATCGCGATTGTCGTAAGAAATAGTAGAATTTAGACTTCTACGCTATCGCTGGCGAGGTTTCCTTGGGGAAAAAGAAATACGCAGAAATACGCAGAAACACCTCGCCAGCAACACTTCATCGGCAATATGTTTCACCACAAAAACGATTCTACTCACAGACTACTCCGATGATAAAACCACCACTCCAACAGGAGAAGCAGGAGTGCCGCAAGCGCAAACCAACGCCATATCTCCTGCACCATCGGTTGCAATCCGCCTTCTACATCCATTGAAGGGTCTGCAATCGCTGCTGTTGGTGAAAGCGACAGTGCCGATTCCGTAACGTTCAGCAAATTGACCGTGAACCGTTCAAGCTGCACATCATTAGCAAAAAGGGTGTAAACTCCAATCTGATCCGTTTCAGTGAATATCGGACTATCCAATCCAACCCTCGTTTCATCCGGTTTCTGCACGTGAAGCGTGCGTCCCTCGCGTGTCAACGCGACCCTCACCTGTTCTCCAGTTCGGAACGCGTGCCGGGTTCCACCGCCTTGAGACTCGAGCGGCTGCAGTGGGGCAGTTCCCGCTTCAAACCACGCTAAACACTGATAGATAAATTGCGGTCCATCGGGAACAGTCAGCGCAAACGTAGAGATTTCGGGGTTAAACGCGTCGAACTCGAAAACAAGAAGTCGAGCGTCTGATCTGCTACCGAGCCATATCAACGCCCCTTGCTCTGTTTCAACAAGCGAACGCCCCCAGAGTGGCAACGCTCGGTGTATAGACTCGCTTACCTGTAACCCCTGCAGCGATACACTCTCCATGAGCGGGTGATTCCCATCCTCTTTGATAACGCGCGCAGGTGTTGTCTCCGTTTCAACAATCGGAACATCTTCCCGAATGAAAGGCAGGTTGTTACCGGGTGCGATGAAGACCAAAGCCGTTCCAGAGGCAATTTCAGACCTTCCATATAACGTGGGGGGGCCGATAGCCTCGCGTCCAGCGAGCGTGCCACCATCAAAGATTGCGACATCCGCATCGCCAGTGCCGTGATAATCCGCTGGCTCAACCAAATCCAGTTTAACGTGATCTCCATAAGATTTCAAAAGTTCAGGTAGCAACGATTTTCGATTGTCGCTCACAAGCAAAATTCGCAGTGACGGGACAGCAGATAGGAGTGCCCAAACACTGTTATCAAGTGGAAAGTCATCATCCACATTAAGATGCCCGCTAAGAATCTTTCCCTCTAAACCACTCGGATCCCCTGAAAACAGCACCGATTTGGTTTCACCCGGAGGAATAGACATCGTTCTATCATCAAGTGGAACATTCTCCACCGCCAATTGAACGTCTAATTCCGTCGGCGTATCCGTAAAATTTTGAATGCCGATTAGGACTTCATAACGATCCTCTAACATCTCAACGCTGAACCGAACGATACCGATATTCTCTGCATTCCCACCCACTCTGATTTTCTGTACCGGCAGCGATGTATCGGGTAGGTTTTCAAACGTCCCACTGATAAAGACAATCTTGTCTTGCGGCGAATCCGCATAGCGTGTCGCTGCATCGAAGACAGGACGTAGATTACGCGGTGCATGGGTCTGAGCGATGTCTGCTATCGCTTGCTGGAGTTTCGAGGTATCCGTTGTAAAAGCTTGTTGGATGTAGGTTTCAGGGGAATTCGTCACCATGAGCATCATCCCACCGCTCGCGGCAACCTCTTTAATGTACTGCTGTGCTTCCTGTTTTGCGAGTGTGAGGCGGGTTTGCCCCATCTCTTTCGACGACATACTCGCGGAATTATCAAGGATGAGGATTGCTTTTCCGGGCATGAATCCGGGTCTACGTAGCGCGGGGCGCGCGACGCTGAAAATGAGGAGCAACAAAAACAGCACCTGTAGCAGTGGGAGGAGTAGGTTACGGAGTCGTTGGAAAGGGACATTTGCTCTCCGGTCTTCGTCAGTGGAGAGCCAAAACATAATGCTCGGAACGAGGCGGGTATGGCGGCGTAATTTCAGAAAGTGAAGTGCCACCACAATCGGAATAACGCCCAGCAGATAAAACGCGGCAGGGTTTAGGAATTGCATTTTCGCCTCCCTGCGGTACTTCTGACGTAACTCGCAAGCAAAAACTTGCCGTTAAGAAGTGCTTTCGCCTTCCCTCCTTTCTTCCCTTCTTCCAAAGTGCGTAGCCTGAAACGTAGTGGAAGGCGGGTCTACGTAAAGGAATGTGAAGTCTCCAACCTACCTTACCGAACCGCAAGGAATATTAAGAATCCTCTTTCTCCTTGAGGCTCTGCAGCACCTCATCGGCATCCAGCCTACCGGTCTCGCCATAGTCATGGAGGCGTTCACATGCGGCTCGGACCTTATCGTGTTCGTCAAGTTCCAAATAGAGGCTTGCCAAATTCTTGTGCATTTCCCGAAACACACCGGGCCAATTTCGATCGCCTTCCCTATCAATGATACGGGTAGCATTTGTGAGAGCGGTATTGACAACCTCGTCCAATTCCGCTTTGTCTTCATCTGATATCCGAAAATCCGCCTCTTGGCATTTTTGATTGTAGGCTTTTAGTTCGCTCAGTGCGTTATCGCATTGGTTATATGTTTTTTCTATACTCAACGCACTTTCAAAAATTTTTGATAAGAATCCTAATTTCATAGCGTCTCCGAATAAGTGTAGGGCTGAGGTGGAAGTGCCTCGCCCCACAAATTGTTTTAGAAATCGGTTTTCAACTCTCCCCATGTCACCGCCAACTTGTCGCGGGCTTCAACGTCAAGTACCACCGGCACACTCAGTTCCATCGATGTCTTGACCTCTTCTTCAGTCAACGCTTTCGCGTATATGACGACTTCATCAATAATCGCGTCCTCGACTTTGTGGAGGGTCGGATTTTCACCCGCACCGATGTAAATCGCTGCCTCTTTGAACTTGGGCCACTTAAAATTCTCCGGCTGTGAGCCGATAAATTCGCCGTTGACATAGATTTTGGCATCTTTCCCATCGGCAACCATAACGTAGTGGTACCACTCTTTCAATTCAAACTTATAGTTCCCGAGACTCTTATCGGCGTGATGTCCAGCATCCCAAAATGGGTTGAAACCGGGGTTCACCATCGTACGGAATTCGCAACATCCACCCGCAGCGGCTTCAATCGAGATAATCCCATCGTATGAGGCGTGCTGATTCAGGAAAAACCACGCTTCCATCGTAATTTCTCCGTTTACTCCAATTGGAACGATAAAGTCATTCTGTTCCATTTGGACGACACCACCGTTCAGCTGGATGGCTTTATTGAACGCCCCCTTAACAAGCGAACCCTTTCCAGACAATTCTGCATCATTTCCGTTGCCAGAATCATCGATGACTTTATTACCACTTAACTTATCAAAAGAATAATAGACGAGGATGTCTTCTTCCTCGATAGCATAAGAGAGACTCACCGCAAATACACAGATCGCCGTAAGCCCCAACAGGATTAGATTTCCACGCATTCTTGTGCCTCCTTCAGAATTTTAACAAGAATTTTAACACAAATATCGAACAGTGTCAATGCATTATACAACATTCCCCAAATTATAGCAATGAGCAATGGCAATCGGCTGTCAGCAATCGGTTGTCGGCAGTTGTTAAATACGCAACCCTTTACCCACCAAAATTTCGCCTTGAAAGCCGAGAACTTAAGTGCTACAATAACCCCATGACATTTCTTGAAGCGATTCTTCTCGGGATTTTACAAGGTTTAACAGAATTCCTACCGGTCAGTAGCTCAGGACACCTCGTCTTGGCACAGCAATTCCTCGGACTCAAGGAACCCCTCGTCTTTTTTGATGTAATGCTTCACGTAGGAACGTTAGCCGCCGTGCTTGTCGCGTATCGTGATGCGATAGGAAGATTAGTAATAGGCGGGCTTTCTGCACTCAGAGATACCCGATTTTGGCGACAACCGAAGGCGACACTCAACACATCGGCAGAACTCAAGTTTATATGGCTGATACTCATCGGCTCCATTCCAACGGGAATTATCGCAGTGGTGTTCAAGACCCAATTAGAGTCTTTTTTCGATGAGGTCCGCCTCGTAAGCATCATGTTAATCCTCACCGGCGTTATTCTCCAACTACCCCGACTCCGCAGAGAGAAAACGGATAGTCCCGATACCTCTACCGAAGAATTGAAAACGTGGCATGCCCCGCTCATCGGAATTGCACAAGGATGCGCAATTACACCGGGCATCTCCCGTTCCGGCACGACAATCTCGTTGGCACTATTTTTAGGGATTCCGGCAAAAACCGCCGCGGAATATTCCTTTCTACTCTCAATTCCCGCGATACTTGGCGCGGTTGCTCTCAAAATCCGAGATGTCGGAGACACGGCGATCCCGTTTCACATCGTAGGAACCGGGATGCTCGCTTCGTTTATTGTCGGCTATATCGCGTTACGATTCCTATTAGTCATGCTAAACCGAGGCAAATTCTCACTCTTTTCCTACTACTGTGTCGCTTTAGGACTAACTTCACTCTTAATCGCCTTAATCCAGTAAGTCGCAACGCATCCGAGTACCTTTTTGTTGTAGTACCGCACCTCTGGCATCACACCGATACGCTTTAAGGTGTCGCAGATTCTCTTATCGTTTTGCAGTGTGTTCCGGATCCATTTTTTCCCAGTGCACCTATAAATCAGACTGGCGAGGTACATCTGCAGCGGCTTCAGCTTGAAGCGTTTGAGATACCTGAGAGGAAACCCCAAGCCGTGTCCAGAGATCACGAGGGTACCTCCCGGTTTCAAGACTCGCGCCAGTTCAATTAAGGCGGTTTTGTCGTCAGGAACATGCGGCATAACGAGGAGGCAGGTAACGAGATCAAAAGTCTCGTCTGCAAACGGCAGGATCGGAAGCGAGGCGCGAAGCAAAACAGGATCTACAGAAGACGGCTCTATTAACTTCCCGATTTGAGAACGTCCGGACACCAAGAAAATCGCATCTCTATCGACACCAACAAGGAGTTCTGGAGTATCGGTGGAGAGGGCAACAAGAAGATTCCCCGGTCCACACCCGACATCTAACACCCTTTTGCCGGTAGCATTGATGCCCAGCGTATCGAGTTGCCTTCGTGTTATGCCATCTTCTAATTCGCGGTAAGCGTTCTGGATGTAGGCACGGTGCCATTTTGTCAAACGACTTCTCCCTATAACAGCAACCAGCCGTCGGCAAAAAGATTTTTCTAAATATCCCCAGTTTCCTTTGGATGACAATCGTTTATGAAAATCGTGAGGGTACTCGCTGAAAGCCGATAGTTCTCACTGCGAAGCATGCCGACTGCCATTTAATAAAGAATTCACCCATCTGCTAAGCCGTTGGGGAATCGTCGTGAGTTCGGAACGGAAGAGCATCAGTCCAGCGTCATCAGTGATTGGAACAGCCTTCAGTCGATACAGTGGCGTATCCAACGTGTTCCATCCTATATCCGTCGTACGCGCCGAGCGGAACCCACCCGCTTTCACAATCTCAATCTCGCGTTCAGTATAATCGCCGTTCGGGTAACTGAAATGAGAACATTCAATCTTCAAAAGCGTTTCCAAATCCGCTTTGCTCTCAAGAATTTCTTGTCTACATTCCGTCTCTGTACAGCACGGTAGGATCGGATGGAATTGGGTATGCGGTTGAAAGTCAACGCTTTCTGCCATCTCTTGCATTTCCACTATATTGAGTGCCTGCCTGTCTGGATACACCTTTTCAGGCGCAAAGTCAGCAGTATGCTTGAGGCGCGCCAACCGTTCTGCATTCGGGAGTCTTTTCAGTCTCTCCTTCTCTGCTTTAGATTGTCCCTCTATCTTAAACCAGAAATGCCGATGTGTATCAATAATCTGCGTGCAGACGTAGAGCGTTGGACGAATGCGGTATCGTTTGAAAATCGGCAGGAGTGCGATATTGCCAGCGTGTCCGTCGTCGATCGTAATCACAACGCTTTTCGGGGGGATCTGCGAGAAATCCTTTCGATGGACAGCGGCAACGAGGGTATCCAGTGAGATAACCGTGTAATGGCGCGAGAGATAGGCGATATGTTTCCCGAAAATCGAAGGTTTCGGGTCGTGATACAGGAGGATAGCAACCCGATGCCGACACACCCATTCCCGAATGAGAACTGGCATGCCCGATAGACAAACAAAAATTGCAACCAGATTTTTCAGAAAATTATGCATCTATTTTATAGTTTTCAGTTTTCAGTCTTCAGAGTTAAGAGTCATCAGCGGTCAGTCAAGAGGTGGACCTGTTGAACCAGAGTCCTGTTCAACAGTTAACTGACGACGCTTAGATAAATATCTTCCAACTTCTGAATAGACACCGTACTGTCAAACTTCTGCTGAATCGTCGCACGTGCGTTTCTACCCAATTCACTTGCAAAGTCAGGCTCCGTCAACACCCGATGCAGTGCCGCCGCTAACGCTGCCGGATCCTGTGGCGGCACCCGGATGCCGTTCCTCTCATCTTCTATCAGATCCACGATGCCACCCACACCCGATGCAATGCACGGCATCCCGATCCCCATCGCTTCAATTAGCGCATTCGGTGAACTCTCGTGTAGCGACGGCAGCACAAAGACATCCGCCGTCAAAAGCACAGAAAAAACATCCTCGCAAAAACCCGGGAACGCTACCCGCTCTGAGAGTCCGTATTCCGATGTAAGTGCCCGGAGTTCCGTTTCCAGTTCACCGTCACCGAGAAACGTACATCGCCATGCGACATATCTTCGGTTCAACACGTTTAACGCCTCAATCAGATACCGATGCCCTTTTTCGGGAGCGAACCGTCCGACGCTTACTATTAACTTCTCTTCGGGGCTACACGTATGTGGCTGTGCCCACGTCTCGGTGGGTAATTCTAATAGATTGGGGATACTAAAAATCTTTTTCTCTGGATACCGCTGGTGGAGATGTCTTTGGATCTGCGCTGAGTTCGTCAGAAGGACATCGGCGGTCCTGTAGATGAGTTTTTCTGTAAGCCAGAGCCGAAACTTTCCGTATCTCGCATGGTAGTCGCCGCGTTGTGAAACGATGAACGGAACCTGCCGCCACAGTCCAAATTTACGGGAGAGTCCGCAGAGGAAATTGGAATACCACAACCAACTATGCACGATGTCGGGTTCAACAGCATTGATAATGCCACCGAGTGCAAACGCCTTTTCCAGCAACCTCGGACGGTTGCCTTCACCTGTGAGTGTTGCAACCTCCCGCACACAGGGCAGTGCTGCGAGTTCCCTGACGCGTTCCCCTTCAGCACGACTCAGCACAACGGACGCTTCATACCGCTCCGGTGGCAACCGATCCAATGTCTTGAGCAGTTGCGATTCGGCACCGTCTTTTGTCATGGAATCAATGACGTAGAGAATCCGCACTTTTTTAATTTTCCTTGCGGTTCGATGAGGTGGGTCGTGTTAAAACGTGCCTCGGCGTCCATTCGTCCCGGCGCGTTGCTTGGGACTTACGATCGACAGCCACTCCCTACCAATACGTATAGAGCAGGGCTTCCCCCACGATAAGCTGCACAACGAGGACACCCGCGACCCAATAGAGATCTGACATCGGACGCGCCGTGAGGTGTTTAGCGACCGGAATAACGAAAAATGGCACCATGAAAATCCATATCCGCTCAACCTCCATCGTAAACAGTGTAGAGAATGTGAAGTAGAGAAGCGTGATTAGGAAACCGATGACGAACGTGTCTAACGCTTCATCATGGCGCAATATCCAAGGGATACGAGTTCCACTGCTCTCCTGTTCAGACGAGCGAGTATTCTGCCGCCACTCCTTCAACGCTGCTACGACTTCCCGAAGCCAGACGGTCGTTATCGGTAGCCCTACGCCGATGAGGAACGCAAACAGGTTCGCGAAACTCAGGTGGAAATAACGCCCAATGCTTTCATAACCCGTCCCCATGCCCTTCTCATCTTTTTTGATAGCTGCCCAAAGTGCCTCGATTGGATCGAACCCAGTCAGGACAAAAAGCAACAGATAAAATCCGACAAATCCCAAAGCCGCGAACAGCAAGACCTTCAGATACTGTCCGAACCGCTTCCGCTCCAGTAAGGCGAGAACACACAAAAATACCCCGACAACTACCGTTGCATACGTCATGAACATCCCAAGCGCAAGCGAAACCCCCGTCAATAAGCTATAAGGTCGAAATTTATACCACACCTGGTCGGGTATGGTTTCTTGATCTCGTGCTTTATAAAACAGGTAAACGCTCAGGATTGGGAAGACACTGAAGGGGCCGTCCATTGACGTGCCGGTGAACATCACAAAGTTAGGGGTGATGAGAAAAAGGAGAAGCGCATACCGTCCAGCTTTTTCGCCGTAGAGGTGTTCGGCGAGACGATAGATCGGTATTACTGTAATCGCAGTGAAGAGAATCGAGAGCAACGATGCCGATACGAGATTGTAACCGAAGATTTTACTAACAAACCACAAAAAAACCACACCCCCCGGCGGATGGGTACGTGCGTGACCTGAAAGGGTATCAAACAATTCCGGTTTGCTATAATCCCGTAGAAACGTGCGGAGTCCAAGTTCGTCAATTCGTGGCACATCGCCATAATACTCCAATGAAGTCCGCGTATACGGCTCTAAAAGCGTTAAGACCCGTTCTGTTTTGCCATCTTGTTCTAACTCTCGGTAGCCATCAATTTGGGCAACGCTGATATGAATCGCAAGGAAGCAGATAACCGCTATCCCGATTAATCGACGACCGTCTGCACCTGAAAGCAGGTACCTGTGACAGAGATACAGAAAACCGATACACACCGCGAGGGCAGGCAATATCCACCAACTCAAGTCGAAACTCGGTTCGGCATAAAGGGGAAAAATGTGTCTTCCAAACCGCACCGCACCGAGCTTGATAGACATCTCGCGCATGACGTAATACAAGAATATATGGTAAACTACGAAAAATAGCGCGAGCAACCCAATCTGGACAGGAATTAATCGAATCGCTTTTTGGATCTGCTGTTGTAAGTGTTTCATTTTTCTACACGGCTTTATCGGTTTGAACTGCCTCCAACTGTTGTGCCGCTTCTAACAAAGCATTCGCTAAAAATTCCGGGTTGACCTCGTCTTTCCCTCGGAAGGTGCGTACCCGTTCACCGCGAACCTTTAGAACGGCAAGCTCCTTGCCACCCAAATGGATGCCGACCTCAGCGTTGCGCGTCTCACCGGGCCCGTTAACTTCACACCCCATCACGGCAACTGGGATTTTGATGCCGTGTTTCTCTAAAAGCTCCTCAGCGACAGCCACAATGTTCTCATAATCCGCCGTGGGGTCCCCACGACCGCAGAACGGGCAGGAAACAACGTCTAACATATCATCCGCCATACCCAATGCTCGAAGGAGTTCTTTAGCGGTCAAAACCTCCTCAACCGGGTCGCCGGTAATCGAGATGCGGATGGTGTCACCAATCCCCTCCAGCAAGAGCGTCCCAATGCCGAGTGTCGACTTGACATGCGAGCGTCGAGGTGTCCCGGCTTCCGTCACACCGAGATGTAACGGATACGGGACTTTCGCTGAAAACTGACGGTTCGCCTCTATCATCCGAAGTGGATCGCTCGACTTCACGGAGATCGCGATGTCTCTGAAATCGTGCTCCTCACAAATATTGACGTGCCGCATCGCACTTTCTACCAACGCCTCCGCTGTCGGCGACGGATATTTCTCTAAAAGATCCCGCTCCAGTGAACCCTCATTGACCCCGATACGGATGGGGATATTCGCCGCTTTCGCCGCAGACAGAACCTCAACAATCCGCGCCTCATTACCGATGTTACCAGGATTGATCCGTACCTTTGCTACCCCCGCGTCTACCGCGGCGAGTGCGTATCGGTAGTTAAAATGGATATCTGAGACTATCGGAACGGGAGCGCGCCTCACAAGTGGACCGAGTGCCTTCGCGTCCGGTTCTTCGGGGACAGCAACGCGAACAATCTGCGCACCCGCCTCCACACACCGTTCCACCTGTGCCAGTGTGGCATCGACATCGCGCGTCAACGTCGTCGTCATCGTCTGGATGGAGATGGGGTTCCCACCGCCGATCGGGATAGTCCCCACCATAATTTTTCGCGTAGGGCGTTTGTTGCTGATCTGTATCAGTTCTTTCATATTTTTTTAATGCTTATCTGTTATAGGGTTATCAGCTAACAGTTTTCAGTAACACCCCTTGTGGCAGTTATCGCAAATAGGCCCACCACAATGTTGCTCTTAACTTTGACCAGCAACTCGTACCTTATACAAATCTAATCAGAGCGAGTCGCTGGTCAAAACTGATAACTGACGACTGACCACTACTCCCAAAGCCGTGATGAATTTCTCGTTTTCCTGCTGTGTGCCGATCGTTACGCGCACCGCATTTGGATAGCCGTAGCCCCCAATTGGACGCACAATAACTCCCTGTTTCAGAAGCGCATCGGCGATGTCTGCCCCCGATCGTTCAAGGTGCAACATGATGAAATTGCCTTCGCTTTCGACATAACGGAGTCCCATGTCGTCAAACGCGTCGTAGAGAAAGGCTTTACCGACGGCGTTCTGTTCTCGGCTCCTCGTAACGTGTGCAGTATCCTTTAGTGCCGCTCGCGCCGCCGCTTGTCCGACCAAGCTGCAATTAAAGGGTTGACGCACCCGATTTAACGTCTCAATCAACGGAGGTGACGCGACACCGTATCCGATACGCAGCCCGGCAAGCCCATAAATCTTAGAAAAGGTGCGAGTGATGATGAAGTTCCGTCCCGCCAGCACATAAGGGAGCGTCTGTGGGTAGTCTGAACGGTTAACGTACTCATAATAGGCTTCGTCAAAAACGACCAGCACATCGTCCGGCACCCGTTCCATAAACGCCGCTGTCTCGTCTGCTGTGACCATCGTGCCAGTAGGGTTGTTCGGATTCGCAACAAAGATGACCTTCGTCTTATCGGTAATCGCCGCTGCCATGGTAGAGAGGTCGTGTGTATGCTCAACCATCGGCACGACGACTGCTGTCGCACTGCACAGCTTCGTCACAAGACTATAGACGACGAATGCCCCAGCTGCATAGATTACCTCATCACCGGGGGCGACGTATGCTTCGGCGACGAGTTGTAGCACGTCATTCGAGCCGTTCCCTAAAATCAGATGTTCAGCAGAAATTCCGAGATATTCTGCGAGATCCTCCTTAAGGTAGTAGGCGTTACCGTCAGGGTAGAGATGCACCTGTGTGACACTCTCTGAGATCGCCTGCATCGCCAACGGCGAGGGACCTAACGGATTTTCGTTGGATGCCAGTTTGATAATATCGGTAATGCCCAACTCGCGTCGGACCTCTTCAATCGGCTTACCACCCTGATACGGCTGAATCGTGTCAATGCTGGGTTTCGGTTTTAGCATAACGGTTCGCTTCTCAATTCTATTATCTCTATGACTGCAAGCGCGTCCACCGAACACGCCGAAATACAATTCTATTATACCACACCCTCCCGTTTTTTCAAAAAGTTTTTTCCCGTCCCTTTTCTGTAGTCGGTAGAGAATCGAATCCGAATGGCTCTGTTTAGTTATTAGGAAAGAATCGCGAGCATGGGGAAATCCGCAGAAATACCGTTTTTGCTTGGGCGTTTCTTAAGCAAAAACACCTCAAGCAAAAACACTCGCTCCTACAGAAGAATAAAGATTGCGTGGTCAGAAAGTTGACAATAAAAGCGAAACCTCTCATAATAGGTGCAATAGATTGTGAGTGAAGAACGGAGGTTATAGATATGGACATGGCAATTATCCCGTGGCAAATGGTACTTCTATGTGGTTTATCCGTCTGTGTTGGTTGGGGAATACGCGGCAACTTCGGGCATGAATATGGTGCGGCACTCGCTGGCGCGCTCGCGGGGATGGCAATTGCCCTGCTCTCTGGACGAGAGGACTGGTGGCGGCACGTTCACTACTTCGCGTTGTTCGGTGCAATCGGGTGGTCCTTCGGTGGAAGTATGTCATACATGATGGTCGTCGGGTACAGTCATTCTCCGCACTCACTAACGGTGTTTTACGGGTTTGCGAATCTGTTCGCTATCGGATTCCTGTGGGCAGCCCTTGGCGGTGCCGGAACTGCGCTTCCTGCGTTCCTAACGCATAGCCAATTGTCTCTCCTCTTTGCGCCAATCGCGGCAGTCTTCATCGGTTGGTCGCTTCAGGCTGTCATCATTGACCGGATTCTCGCACCGAAACGGATGCAACGGCACGAGAGTCCACTGTATTGGTACGACACGGATTGGGTGTCCGCCCTGGTAGCGATAGTCGCGGCACTTATTGTCGCGCTCTTCCGCGGGGGTTTGGACATGGGCACCTCACTCGTCCTCTACATGGGTATCGGCTGGTTCGGCGCGTTTTTGTTGCTGGTAAACGTCTTCCGTCTCCGCATGACACCGCCGCGTGGTGACAACTGGGCAGGTTGTGTCGGTATGGTCATCGGGGTCTTGGGGTACTGCTGGCGTTATGAACTCAGCGGCGTGGCTTTCGCTACCCTGATGACAGGTTTCGGAGGCGGTATTGCGTTTTCATTTGGACAATTGCTGAAACTCATCTACATCCGAACGGGACTCCAAACGAACTGGCATAGCGTTATGGAGCAGACACAAGGCTTGTTATTCGGACTCGGTATTGCGATACCGTTCGGTCTCCTTCTTAACCGAGCACCCCTCTTAGAAACCAATCCAAATCTGCCACCATGGATGGAAATATTCGCTGTGTTCTGTGTGCTCATCGCTTTGACCTACGTCAATTATCGGAAGGCAGCAGGAACGTGGGTGGATTTGGTTGAAGGTTTACCGGAGCGTTTTTTTGGGCTACCTGTCGTCGGTTGGTTTCGGCATTCAAGAGGATGGATAGGTTGGTTTGAACTCTTCTATATCGGCATCGGCATCGCCTGTGTCTGGATTTTGTCGGTACATTTCCAAGAACCGCTTGCCTTTATCCCGACGAGTTGGCTGGGGAAGGGACAGTTGCTCTACTTCGTATTTCTATGGTGGATGGTTATCTTCAACTTTGAACGCGCTTTAGTCGGCTTTAGTCCACATCGTCTGGTGACAGAAGGTGTGATTACGCTCAACGCGATTATCTGTACCGTGCTGATGGCACTCGGTCCACTGGCGGTCCCGAAACAGACGGGTAGTCTCTTTTCGTTCAATGAATGGGTCTGGCGGACATCGACCTGGGGTATCGTCGTGTTGGTAGGATCGACAATTGTCTTTTGGGGTATGAAACACGTGCTTTATGGAAAGGCACACGCTCCGGGTGCGGCACTCCATATCCGCTTTGGACCGGATTCTAATGCACCAAAGGAGAAACCGAAGGCGGGAGAACAGCATCCGTAGTGGATTTGCTTTCAGCGGTCAGCCATCAGTTTCTATAGACATATCACGCCTCATGAAGATTAAGAATGTATAGTAAAGCCCGAAAATATGTAGACAGTTGTTCAGCAAACGAATCCCGCACCACCGCTGGCGAGGTGTTTTTGCTTGGGTGTTTCCTCTAGTAAACTCGCCTACTGACAATGTCCAAGTAATTATGGGCTTTACTATAAACGGGTAATTCCGGGATATTCTATAAATGGTTTTCCGACGACAAGCAAAGCCGTTTGTAGTAGTGCGATTCATCGCACGTCGCGTGGACCAAGGTTACCTGATTTATTTTTTAAACTTCATCTGGCGTGAGGAGGCGTATAATCTCATGAGTGCCTTACAGCCCTCCTACGGGGTTCTCCTTGCTCCAGCGGAGCAATATGTCTGTAGACTTAACCGTGAGTTCGGCGTTGGCGATATACCTGTCCGCCTTTGACAACGACGACAGGTTCCAATATCTGTTTGCCGACTCTCACCTGATCATGGGCATCTACGAGTTGGAATTCACCCTCGCGAAGTTCAAAAATCACCGCATCTCCCCATGCATCGACACCTAACGTACCGACCTGCCCCGGCATCAGAATGGTTTCTGCGGGAATGCTCGTGACCTTCGCCAAGGCATCGTCAAGCGACATACCGAGATACAGGAATTTGTTGACGACATTCACGAGATCGTACACGGGACCGTGGACGTTATAGATGTGCAAGTCGGACGAGATTGTCGTCGGTTCAACGCCCTGCGACATCGCCTTCTGAACGACATCCCAACTGAAAGAGCCTGCACCGTGTCCAACATCGAAGATAACGCCGCGCTCAATCGCGGCATGGACTGAATCCCGAATCCTGCCGTTTTCGTCCAAGATACCGCACTCCATATCATGGAAGCAGTGCGTTAGAATATCACGCTCACCCATCAGTGCCAATATATCGTCTATAGACTCACACCAAGCGTCTTGTGGATGAACCATCAGGGGTAACCCTGCGGCATCGGCGGCTTCGCGCGCCCTATGCAACGGCTGCATACCCGCTCTCGTACCGACAATAGTTTCCCGCGTCAAACGGACCTTGACCCCTAAAATAATATCGCGGTGCTGTTCAATCATTTGACACGCTTTTCCGACATCTGCATAGTCAGGGTTTTCCAACTCTCCGATTTCTTGCGTAAGCATGCCTTGTGAGGAGATGTTCAACTGCGCGAGGATGCGTGTGTCACTCACGTCAATAACATATTTACGGAAACCCGGAAACGTGTCTGCTCCCGCTGAACCCGCATCGACGACTGTCGTTGCGCCGCGTGCCAAGCAGGTAGGATCGGGTTCAATCCCGAAATGGCTTACACCGTAGAAGACATGCACGTGCAAGTCGATTAAGCCGGGTGTAACGAAACATCCTTCGGCATCTAATATTTCCCGTGCCCCAGATGTCGGTATATCGTCGCTGATTGCTGAGACGCGTCCGTTCGCGAATGCCACATCTTTGCGCGCATGGATGCCCTGCGCGGGATCGACGACGGTTCCGTTTTTAATGATGAGTTCATAGTTCATAAGCGAAGCCTTTATTTTATGAATTTATAGTGAATTCTGTAATTACTTATACACCCTCGATTAGCAAACAACCACCCTAACCCCAACCCCCTAAATCCCCCTTATCAGGGGGACAAGAGGGCGAGGTTGCAACCTCGCCAGCGAATATACAGGTGCCTTAGAATGTGCTTTCACGATTTGTAATCGGACACCATCGCGCCATCAGTAAGTAGTCAAACAGTGCTGACTCCGCTTCTGGGGTGTCGATTCGTTTCAGTGCCAAGACGGCGTTGTCTCGGACATACCGGTTTTCATCACTGAATGCCTTCGCCAGCACTGGAATGGCATCGCTTGCGGCGGGTCCAATCTGTGCTAATGCTAACGCTGCCTCAAACCGCGCGTGTCCATCGTCATCGCTTGCGAGCATATCGGTCAGGACAGGCACAGCGGGAGCGGCAATGGGTCCTAAGCCGCCGAAGGCTTCTGCGAGATAGCGACGGACCTCAACGCATTCATCCTTTGTGCGTTCCATCAATGCCGGAATAACAGATGCCGCTGGATTCCCTATTTGTGCTAAAGCGTAGGCGGCTTCGACGCGAACGGCATCTTCAGTATGTTGTAACGCCTCGCTCAAGGCAAATACAGCGGGTGCACCGACCGCAGCGAGTGCGTACGCTGCCATTCGTCGCATGACTGGGTCTTCAACCCCGAGTGTTTCAATGAGTTGGGGAACAGCCGGTGCACCAATCGATCCAAGTGCATACGCGGCGTTCAAGCGGACAGGTTCATAAACATCACACAGTGCTTGGATGAGGAGCGGAATCGCCTCTGCTCCGGATTCACCCAATGTCCCCAAGTCATCGGCGGCACGGGAACGGACAGCGGCATCGTCATCACCCAATGCGGCAATGTGTTTCGCTAAGTTTCCATTGGCTGATTGGACAGAATTCTCGTTAGACTCTCCTGCCATCCAATTCCAGACATGCCGCCACGTGCTTTGATGCACGGGGGTTGCTGGATCAACGTCCTCCAGTTTCCAGTTCGGATCCGTTACGTTCCACTCCGGTGCCCGTGGTGCGTCCATCCGAACAAACTGGAACTTCATCATGTAACGTGTTTTGTCGGTTAGGTTTGCCATGGCGCGATGCCAGAGGTCGAAGTGGATAATCGTTAGGGTGCCTGCTTCCCCACTGACTGCCAATTCACCATCGTTATCCTTAGTGATACGCGTGTCATAGTACTGCGTTCCGGGTAAGACAGCCGAGGGTCCGATTTTGAGTGGTGAGTCCTGCGGATAGTAGAACGCCATCGCCCAGCGCGGACAGTGGTGCCGGACCTTTTGATAGCCCCAGTAACTATCCTTATGGAATCCCTGCCCATCACTGTGGGGACGATTCTGATGCGGATGCCGATGGGAATGCATGACGTAATTCTCGCCCAAAATACTCGTAAATGCACCACGGACAACAGGTTCCTCAAAAACGGCTTGCAATTCGGGGACGCGCGGCAAAATATTGTTCCCTAAGTTCCCTTCTTTCGCCGTGAGTTCCTCTGTCTTGCGGTAGATGGTTTCGTGGAAACTCCGCGGCAGATCCGCTCGGACAGTGAGGTGTCCGTTCACAATAAATTCCCGCATCTGCGCGTCGGTCAGTTTGTGGCTTTCCTTTAAATGTGAATTCGTTTGCATCATCAAGTCTCCCTTCTGTTAAAATAGCCCTATTTTTATCAGGACCTATGCAAATTAGCATGGAGCGCGAGATTTTTTGATTTTTAACCCCCTAAATCCGCTTATCAGGGGACTTATCAACCAACTGTGTAAGTCTTATTTATTTTACTTGACACGAATTTATTTGTCATCTATTTTATTATCTAATAGCGGGACATTCAGTTTCTTAGAAAGGTCGGAGTTGCAACCCCCCATAGGTGTTGCCGAGATATTTACGTTTATAGAGGTTATGTAAAGATGGGAATTTTAACGAAGGATCAGCGTAAGCAGTGGAAAACAGAGGGTTACCTCATTTTGAAAGAGGCGATCTCTCCTGAAGAAATCCAAGCATTGATAGCAACGGTAGATGAAATGGATGCGGAGTTTCGGAAAGGCGAAAACGTCACTGCCGATTCTGTTTTCGACAAGCGAAATGTGATGGAAGACAATGACATTTTCGTCGATCTGATGGATCATCCGGTGACATTTCCGATCGTGCGTGAATTGATAGGTGACTACATCCAATTGAGTATGTCGGAGGTCATCGTTCGACCACCGAATCCGAAAGATCAAGGGTATCTGCATACGGACGGTGGGCAGGCGATGCGAACCATTCGGGTCAGTAGATCGAGTTCACCACTGCAAGTCAAAATCCATTATTTCTTGACGGATCTTGAGAGTCCAGACAGTGGAAACTTCACTGTTGTGCCGGGGAGCCACAACCGGACTTTTCCTGAAACAGGCATCAAAGACGGTCCCTATATCCCCGAAGCGGTGCAGCTGTGTGTGAAAGCGGGGGATGCAGCGGTCTTCCCACATGCGATGTGGCACGGCGTTGTCGGAAACCGTTCGCAACAGTCTCGGAAGACCTTAATCTATTGCTACAGCCATCAATGTTTCCGCCCATTTGACTATGAAAAGGCATCGCCTGAACTTATGGAGCGATGCACGCAGCGGCAGCGCAGGTTAATCGGAGATATTGGTGAGTGGAAACCGGGTTCGTATTTCTACTCTCCCGGCGATCAGGAAAAATTAATCGATGGGTTAGAGGAAGAGGATTAGTTAGTCGATTTCAATGACGACGTACTTTTGTTCGACGGTGACCGGAAACGTGTCGGCGACATAGGGACCTTTTTCGCGTCCAGAGTTGGATGCTTCGATGTTCTCACCGCTCTCGACCTGGACTTCGTATCTTCTGACGCGTCGCTGCGCGGGACTCCACCAAGATTGTCCTGTTCTGATGTCGAATTCCCAACTGTGCCATGGGCATCGGAGAATTTCACCTTGGCGGGTGTAGTTATAGTCGCCCGGCGCGGGGGACTCTAAAAATCCAGTGACCAACCCACTGCACAAGGGTCCGCCTTGATGTGGGCAGCTATTACGGATAGCGAAAAATTCGCCATCAATATTAAAGATACCGATGGAACGCCCGCCGATTTCGACGATTTTGCGTTCACCGGGAGGAATTTCATCTGGGGTTGCTACTACGTATTTAGCCATTTAGTTATCAGTTGTCGGTTGTCAGTAGTCAGTGATAGATTGGCGCGCTTACAAAGCGCGCCTACCTATTTTAAGAGGAAACCCTCACTACAGTTTATCAAATGCGTAAAGATTGCGGGCATTCTCGCCTAAGATATTACGACGCAGTTCCGGTTTCAGGAAACTGGGCAAAGCACGGTCAGGAGAGTCAAAATCCCAATGCGGGTAATCTGTGGCGAACATAAGTTTGTCGTTCATGTCCATCTGCTCCAGTAGCTGCTCAAAATACTCCCGCTTCGGCGGTTCCTCCATCGGTTGTGTGCTGAACCAGAAATGATCTCGGATGTATTCCGAGGGTTTCCGTTTAAGATCAGGCACCTCGGCACGCAGTTTTTCCCACGTCGCGTCAAGTCGCCAGATAAGCGGTGGGAGCCATGCGAATCCACCTTCAATGAGGACAATCTTGAGCGTCGGAAAACGGTCAAATATGCCTTCCATGACGTAACTGATGACTTGGGTATGGAAGGCTTGCGGCATACCCCCGTGGTCTTCGATGTAATAGGAGGGCCACCCGGCACCCGTGATAGGACCGGCAACGCCGCCGAAGTGGATACCGATAGGTAAATCATACTCAGCGGCGGCTTCGTAGATTTTCCAATATCTTTGGTTGCCAAGCGGATCTTTGGTGCGAGCGATGAGCAGAATTTGGACAAATGCTGGGTTTGGACCACATCGGTGGATCTCCTCAGCAGAAAGGTCTCCATCCTCATAAGGAACAACAATAGAGGCACGCAGGCGTGGCTCAGGCTCCACCCAATCGGCGACCTGCCAATCGTTGACCGCCCGTGCTAACGCGGCACCAAATTCAAGATTCAGCTGCTCACCAACAGGCATTAGCGGGTTAAGCACGCCGTATTCGATATTCCATGCATCCAGCAGTTGCTCCTGCATGAACTCTAAATCTGCACCGGGAGAGAGTCCTGAGGGGGGCCATGCGTCCCGCCGTGCGGCATTGAGGACCGCACGCGGATAATAGCCACCAATACGGCTTCGGAGCCCGAAAGTCTTATAGTGCTCCTGCCACCGCTCGGACAGATAGGGGGATAGACCTCCTGGTGGGATAGAGTTGTGGACATCGCAATCAATAACTGGGAATTTAGAACGTTTCGTCGCTGTGTTTTCCATTGCGTTTTTCTCCAAAAGACTTAATAAAGTGAAAACAGACTAAAGTTGATAGAAGGCACGTGCGTTCTCGTGTAAAATTTTACGAGCGAGTGAGCCCGGTAGTTCCGCTGGGAAGGCATCGTTGGGCGTATTGAACTGCCAATGCGGATAATCTGTTGAAAACATCAGCATCTCATCGGACTCCAATTGCCCGATAATCTGAAGAAGTTGTTTCGGTGTTGGGGGTGAATCAATAGGTTGTAAGGTAAACCGAATGTGCTTACGCATGTATTCAGAAGGTGGACGTTTTACCCACGGTGTGTTGTTTCGGAGGCCTCGCCACTCTTTATCAATCCGCCACATCATGGCGGGAAGCCACGTAAAACCACTTTCAATCAGAACGACACGCAGTTCCGGGAATTGGTCGAAAACGCCTTCCGCAACGAGGCTAATTACTTGTGCTTGGAAGACCTGAGTCATCCCACTATATTCCTCTAAAAATGTAGAGGGCCAGCCAGTAGGAGAGGGCTGATTGCCCGGAGCACCGCCGTAATGGATGCCAATAGCGAGATTATTTCGGACTGCGGCTTCGTAAATCGGATGATGAATGCGGTTACCGTATGGGGTACGTGAACGGACAGGGAGTATCGCTTGGACAAACCCTGGATGATCACCAACTCTGTCAATTTCCTTCGCGGCGAGATCCGGAAGTTGGCTTGGAACAACAAGGGAAGCACGAAGTCGGGGTTCGGGATCGAGCCAATGTTCTATCTGCCAATCGTTTATCGCCTGCGCGATAGCCGCAGCGAGGTCCGGGTTGTGGACGCTTTGCACGCGATAGGCACAGTTGAGAATACCGTATTCGAGATTCCAAGCATCAAGCAGATGTTCGCGGACATGTTCGAGATCCATATCCCAGGGGGACGGTGCATCGGGATGCGTCGTTAGCGGTGCCTCACGCGGATAGTCATTTGCATCGGGACCTCTAAAGCCGGAGGTACTACAATAGTCGCACCAGAAATCAGACATGTAAGGGAAAAGCGTCTGTAAGTTTGGGACTTCGTTATGGATGTCGCAATCAATAGCCTTGACCCCTGCTTGGACAAAATTCGGGGTATTCTTACTTTCCATCTACCTCTCCTCGATTTGACAGACAATGGGGCGTACTGGATTTGAACCAGTGACTTCTACCGTGTGAAGGTAGCGCTCGTACCCCTGAGCTAACGCCCCACGTAAGGGTATGGGCCCACTAGGACTCGAACCTAGGACCAGCCGGTTATGAGCCGGCGGCTCTGACCACTGAGCTATGGGCCCCCTTAGAACAGGGTTCGTGTAAAAATTATATCATATTTCGCTTTAAAAATCAAATTTTAATAGTCGTCAGTCGTCAGGAGTCGGGATTCGGAGAGCCTCCTACGGCGAAGCGAGAGCAGGTATCGTCATTAATTAACAAAATCTCGAAGTTTTCGACTTCGCCTTGGGTGTCTTAACTTACGAAGTGCTTTCGCTTCAATTTGCCGGATTCGCTCGCGTGTTACCTTGAAGATATTGCCGACCTCTTCAAGGGTCCTTGGATAACCATCCTCAATCCCAAAACGGAGAGAAATCACTCTTCTTTCGCGTTCATTTAACTCGGAAAGGACCTCTTGAATCTGCTCTTTGAGTATATTTAATTCCGCTTCTTGTACAGGGGAAGGAGAGTCAACATCCATAATGAAGGCACCGAGAGGATTCTCATCCTCTTCACCGATCGGGGTGTCTAAAGAGGCTGTTTCAGGCGCGACTGATAAAGCTTCGTTGACCTTATTGGGGGAAATCCTGAGATCTGTGGCGATCTGTTCAGCCGATGGTTCGGTGCCTAATTCCTGTAAGAGCGAACGTTGCACACGCCTGATTTTGTTAATCCGCTCGTGCATGTGGACAGGGATGCGGATCGTGCGTCCTTGGTCAGCAATAGCACGTGTGATACCTTGTCGAATCCACCATGTGGCATAGGTGCTAAATTTATATCCGCGCTGATAATCAAATTTGTCCACCGCCCGCATCAACCCGATATTTCCCTCCTGGATTAAGTCGAGAAATTCGAGTCCCGATGCGCGGTGCCTATGCTTCTTTGCAATGCTGACAACAAGTCGGAGGTTCGCTTCAACAATCGCCATCTTCGCGTCTTGTGCTGCGGATTCGCCTTTGTCAATCTGCTGTGTGAGAGCCTTGAGCCGTTCTCGTGGAACCCCAATTTCGGTCATGTGCTGTCGTATATTGCGTTGTAAACGAACGATGTTTACATAGGCAGCCTTCGCAACATCAGTTTCAAACTGACGCTCAGCTCCGTTACTCCCGTTGAACCATTCATCGGGGATATCATGTGTCTGCTGAAGGTCCTGGATTTCACTTTCCCAGGTGCTAATCTGATACTCGGCTTGTTTGACGAGGTCAGAAATTTTGCTAATCTCCTCCCGGTCAATCTTCAGCTCTTCGAGCGTCTTAATGAGATTGGTACGGGTTTTCGATTTCGCAGGGGTTTTCCCTCCGTTTTCAGCAGCAGGAAGCGGGGTAACGGTGAGACGTTCCATCTCCAAGTTTTCAAGTACACCCAACGCTTTCTTGACCTGTTCGCGTAATTTGCGTTCCTTATTCTGGGTCGAGGTACTAGAAACAGGCATATCAATAATATCAGAGGCACGCTTTTTAACTGTGACGATTTTATAGAGAAGTTTCCGAACTGCAGTAATAGCGAGTGCTGTGCCGAAGGTTGCTTCATGAGCCGTACGATGTCCCGCCTCAATCTGCTTAGCGAGTTCAACCTCTTGCTTCTTATCAAGCAATTGAAATTTCCCCATCTCGCGCATGTACACCTTCACAGAATCGTCCGTGTAACTTGTGCTTGCTGCGGCTATTTCTGCCATTTCATCTTCGTATCCGAGTTCATCGTTGCCCTCGGCATCCAGATAATCAAGAGTAGGATGATCCTTGAAATCCATCATCAACTTCCTCCTTTATTTGGGTTTTCACCCTGAGTGTCCACAATATCGCGATCGCGTAAGGCACGTCTTTGGTTCGAGAGTTTCACCAACTCCTTAAGGGTTTCCATTTCATCAGCCCCCTCAGCGAGTGCGTGTGAGCGAACACGCTGCTCAAGATCTCGCAACAGGAAATGCCGTAGTTTTTTAAGGCACCCCTCCACCCGTGCCTGTAGATTCGGTGGAGGTGCTTCCTGTAGAATCGCACTCGAAATGAACGCGCTTAGTTTTTCGTCAGGGCATTCATTAATTAGGGTTTGGATATCTACATCCTCGCCGTCCGTGCAAGCCTCCCACAGCAACTGCGCGATTCTAACAAAGTGAGGTTCCGTGAAACTCTGATGGTCAAATTGAGATTTGACATAGGAAATTAACGCTGGACTTTGAATTAATGCTTCAATCAATTGACGCTCAATTTGTGCGCGGGGTGTCAACCTTCGGTTATTTGTCTTGGTTCGCCTCTGCTGATTGGAAGTAGGCATCTCCTTGAACCCTGCATCTCGCAATTCCTGCCAAAGTACCGACTCCTCCACATGAAGTTCCCTTGCAGCGTATTTGATGTATTCGTTCCGCTCTACCCGATTCTTGAGGTTCAGGAGTGTCTCAACAACCTCTTTGACGACCTGTGTTTTCACGTCAACTCGATGAATGTCCTGCCGTTGGATGGCAGCTTGAATCTGAAATTCGATGAGATTTATCGCTTTGTCTGTGAGTTCTGTGAACGCGGCAGCTCCGTGTTGCCGCGTAAATGAATCTGGATCTTCTCCTGTGGGTAGCAGGGCAATACGCACCCGCAACCCCTCTGCGAGCAGTCGGTGCAACCCGCGTTGTGCAGCTTGGAAACCGGAGGCATCTCCGTCGTAGACAATGATAACTTCGGGAGCAAACCGCTTCAATAAGTTCGCGTGATTTTCGCTCAATGAGGTCCCGGAGGACGCGACTACATTCTCAATCCCAGACTGAAAAAGCATCAAAACGTCCATATAGCCCTCTACAAGAAGGACATGCTGCTTCTTGTAGATAGATTGACGGGCTTTGTCAAGGTTGTAAAGGACATTACTCTTATCATATAGAACCGTCGCGGGAGAATTTAAATACTTCGGCTGATGTTCCTCAGAGAGCGAGCGTCCACCGAAACCGACTGGTACACCGCGCTCATTCTGAATCGGAAAAAGGACCCTGTTCCAAAATCGATCCTGAGGCCCCCGATCTTCATCCTTAATGAGCCCAGCGTCAATGAGTTGCTGGACACTGAAGCCTTTATCTGTCGCGACTTTAATAAGATCGCGTCGCCCAGACTTTGCGTAGCCCAACTGGAAGGAACGGAGCGTTTTCAGTTGAACACCACGGTGCTTGAGATACTGCATCGCTGAGGCACCCGCTCTATCAATCAGAAGTTGGTTGTGGTAGTATTCCACTGCAAACCGGTTGAGGTCTTCTAAAGATGTGACCCTTTTTCGGTTAGCACTCTCGCGAGCGTCTTGATTCGGGAGGTCGATATTCAGCCTACCCGCTAACCACTCCAGCGTCTCAATGAAGTTCTTACCTTCATACTTTTGCACAAAAGAGATGACATTGCCACCCGTTTGACACCCAAAACAGTAGAACATCTGCTTTTGAGGTGAGACTGTGAAGGAGGGTGTCTTCTCATCGTGAAATGGGCAGAGCCCTTTGTAACTCTGACCGGCAGGACGCAGAACAACACCACACTCGGAGACAACTTCAACAATATCGCTTCGGCTCCGAATCTCATCAATTGTTTCGCGTGGCACAGTGGCTCTTGTCTGGGGGCTGTTCACAGTGAATCTGCCTTTATGTATTATGCTGTTACTTCAAACCCGGTACGGTTGAAAACCACACCTACCATATATGGAAACCATCAGCGGTTAGGAAACCGCACCTACCTCGGTTAGTTGGGGGAGTTGGGTTCACTTCGTTCAACCCAACCTACAATTCTATGTAGGACCTCACTCTTTAAATGTGACGACGGTTATGCCCTCACCGCCTTGGCTGAGCGGGGCAAGCTGGTATTTGGTTACACGTGGATTCTCACGCAACTCGTCATGAACGGCTTTTCGCAACGCGCCGGTCCCTTTGCCGTGAAGAATACGAACTGTCGGGAGACCCGCGAGATACGCATCATCGAGATACTTATCGGTCACGTCTAATGCCTCTTTTACAAGCAACCCTCGGATATTCAACTCGCTATTGATTGTATTGGATTTACTATATTGGATATCGAGTACAGATGTCGAAAGGTGTGATGTTTCTTGTTTCGGGTGCACGGAATCGATTTCGTGGTAGGCGGCTTGCATTCGCATATTCCCAACCAGAATCTGAAGTGGCGTTTTACCGCGCGGTTTAATAGCGGTGACCTCTCCAAATCGGTTGAGTTTCTTGACTCTGACCTTATCACCGACGTTAACTTTGAGCTTCGGTTGGTTAGGCTGTTTTTTCGGGAGCTCCTTCTTCAGCGATTTTTTGGCAACCTCTATCTCTGAAAAAGCGTTTTGGATACTGGCTTTAGAGGCTTGTTGTTTACGAATATCAGCGACAAGTTTCTCTATGGTTTTGCGTGCGTTGGCAACGATGTCGCGAGCTTCACTCTCAGCCTGCTGTTTTAAGGTATTCCGTTCTGTTTCAAGGGTTTGAAGGAGTTGTGTATGTTTCTGGGATGCGACCTCAGCTTCTTGAATTTTATCGTGTAGGAGTGCACGTTCTGTTTCCAATTCATCTTGTGTTTGCTGCAAACGCACGAGGAGATCTTCGACAGCCACGTTATTATTGCCCAAATGTGTTTGTGCTTCATCAAGAATTTCAGAGGGGATTCCGAGTCGCAAGGCAATTTTTATGGCATTGCTACTTCCAGGTATACCTACCTGTAGTCGGTAGGTCGGACGCAGGGTCGTCCAGTCAAACTCCATTGAAGCGTTTTCCATACTTTGCTGTGTATGGGCATACGCCTTGAGTGCACCATAGTGCGTCGTGACGATCGTATTAACCTGTCTTTCTCCAAGCCAATCAAGGAGTGCCATACCGAGGGCAGTCCCTTCGCTGGGATCCGTTCCAGCACCGATCTCGTCCAGCAGCACAAGCGAATGTTCGGCGTGCTCGATTTTCCTAAGCATCTCCGCAATTTTAGTGATATGTGAGGAGAAAGTACTCAGACTCTGTTCTATGCCTTGGTCATCGCCAATGTCAGCGAAGACCTGGTCGAAGATAGCAACCTGACTCCCGTGTTCCGCTGGGATATGCAAACCGGATTGTGCCATGAGTACTAAAAGCCCAACCGTTTTGAGAACAACGGTTTTGCCACCCGTATTCGGACCGGTGATAATCAGTGTATTGAACGTTTTGCCGATATGAATGTTTGTCGGAACAACATGCGTTGGTAGATCCGGACCTTTATCAGAATCAGGGGCTGACGGACGCTCGTTCTGAAGATGGAACTCCAACAACGGATGCCGTGATTCAATCAATTTGACAACGCCACGGGTATTCAGTTTCGGTTCAACAGCGTTTAACGCGAGACTAAAACGTGCCTTTGCGTTCAAGAAATCGAACTCTGCTAACAGATTAAGAGACAGTTCCAATTCGTGTAGGTTGTCGCGCACGCGATCGGTGAGCTCAAGGAGAATGCGTCGAATTTCACGTTGTTCGGCTTCAGCGGCTTCATGGAGTGCGTTGTTCATCTGAACGATGTCCAAAGGCTCTACAAAAAAGGTTGCACCGCTTGTGGATTGCCCCTGAACTACGCCTTGAAAAGATGACCGTGCCTCCTGCTTTATTGGGATGACATACCGATTGTTTCGAGAGGTGATGACCTGCTCCTGAATTGCTTTCTGATGTTCTGGTGAACGCAGTGTCGCTTCCAGTTTTTGGTGTATATTTTCACGAAGACGCGACAGTTTGCGACGGATGGTGCGCAACTCAGGACTTGCGCGATCCAGTAACATTCCCTCCGCATCGATGCAATAACTAATCGCCTCAACTAACTCTGGAAACACCGGCAGCGCATCAACAATAGTAAAGAGGTTGGGAAACTCCTCTCGCTCGCGTTTCTTAAAAGCACGATGGATGTCTTCGGGAATCTGCGCGACCTTTCGGACATCAAGAAGTTCCTCAGCATCTAAAATTGCGCCTACCTTCGCAGCATGGGTTAGCGATTTTCGGATATCCTTCAAACCATTCAGCGGGATTCCGCCGTAAACTTGATGAAAGAATTTTGTTTCACTGCATAATGTGAGCAGATAGCGAACTTTATCGATGTCAGAAGATGGCGTGAGGGTGTCAACACGCGCAGTCCCGAGTTGAGAAGCGGTGTACTTTTTCAGAAGTGTCCGGATTTTGTCGTATTCTAACGCTTTTTCAACGCTGGATAACACCAGTCTATCCTTTTTCGGTGTGCTTAGAGCTATGGCACACGGAGTGTGCCTACTACTTTTAACTAATAATTCTTGCGCTTAAGGTTGCCCCAAGTCGTGACTAACTTTTGCTGAGGTTCAACCGGCAATATCTTCCCATCACGCAACCAAGCAATGACAAAGACGCTCCCATCAACTTCGACCATCACTTCAGTTTCATCGGTAGCGAGGTCGTAAAGATAGAGGGAGCCCCACCGGGAATAGGCTATATAGTCGCCTTCAGGCGACCAGTCTGCCCAATAACCCGTGGCTTTGTCCACATCGAACAACGTCTCAATTGTTTTAGTTTCAATATCGACTGTGCAGAACGTATCGAACTCTCTGTTCCATCTAAGAAAGAGGATGCGTTGGCCATCGGGTGCCCACACAGGATAAAAATCTTTATGGAGTTCGGTCAAGATTTCTATCTCTTTGGTTTCAGCGTCTAAGAGATAGAGATGTTCTAACCAGCCGGGTCTGGAGAGCGAAAAAGCGATCCGCTTGCTATTCGGTGACCAGGACATTCCCCAAAATGAAAAGGGCCAGCCCAGGTGTGGCACTTGCGTCATGACTTCCATCTCGCCGGTCTCGATATCCAGCATCCAAATCTGGTTTTCTTGAGGAAGCTGGTTTATTGTCCAACCGTTGAAAGCGAGTTTTTTGCCATTGGGAGAAACAGAAAGAAATCGATATGTGCCAGCAGTTGGCGTAATTAATTTCTTATTCTTCGGATTTTCAGGATTAATGGAATAAACATTAGAGTGCCCAGCATCCCGTTGGATGAAATAGAGAATATCTCCGTTCGGACCCCACGAGGGATACATCCCTTTATGGTTCAAAGGGGTAGCTCTCAAATCCTTAGTGCCTTTGATTGCCGTCGTATAGAGATTCCAATCGAAGCGCCCGAGATTTTCATCGAATCCGTTGACTGCATAAGCGAGGTGTCCTGTGGGTGCGGCTTTACCTAATGATACAAACGGGATAAGGACTAAAAAAAGCACCGCCAAAAGAGCGAATCCAACGGTTTTGGAAGCAAAAAAAGGAGGACGACTATATTTATAAAGCATTATTCCTGCTCCTTAAATAAAGGTAGAAAAATTGTTGGTAAAACGACAACAAATTACTGGGCAGATCCAAGACGCTTGTAATGGAGCAGTGCGTTCTCATAGAGGCGGCGACTTAACCCCAGTTTTTCAAATTCAACAACCAGATCATAACTGTAGAGTGCTGAACTTTCTTCGCCTTCGTCGTCGTAGCGACGGGCGTTTTGAACGCTATTTATGATTGTCATCGCCTCTTTTTCAAAACTCCCGATCTGCTTTCGAAGTTCCGTGGACAATCCACCCTGAATGTCTTTATTGACTTTGTAGGTGCGAATCGCGTCGGCATACGCGACATAAGCGTCATAGTAACGCTTTTCGTTCTCCAGTTTTTCCGCATTTGAGAGATCCAACGCTTCACCGATGGCAGCAATAACCACTTTGGCATCTTCAATTACTTCAAGACTTTTTTGGGCAAGGCCTGCTTCAAGGGTCGTCCGGAACTCATCCATGATCTCCTTATATGCGGCACGCGCTGCATCGGCATCCCCTAACTTTTCATAAACAATTGCCTGGTTAAATTTGGCTTCGGCAAGTACGAACTTCCGAATCTCTGGCGAGAGGTCTGGTGTGGGCGGGAATGCTTTTACCTGATAGGCATCAATGGCTTTTTCGTAGGTGCCTTCCTGTTCGTAGGTGTTGCCTATTGCCTTCTGTGCGTACAGGCTGTACATCTGATTTTCGGGCTGATGGTTTTCAATGACCTGTTGGAATTGCAAACGTGCTTCTGCGTAGTTGCCCTGATAATAGAGTGAACTTGCATATTGATACCGTGCCTTGTCAGCAAAAGCGGTATTCGGATACTTCTCAAAGACCTGTTGAAGTTGCGTCTGTGAGGTTGTGAGAGATTCTTCACTTTCCGCTAATTTATCTGCATCGAAAAGACTCTGCTCGGCGGTTCGATAGGCTTCGGTGGCTTCTCGCAGTACGATAGTTGCTTCAGTGCGGCGGCTCTCCTGATTCTGATAATATGCCGCATAGCCTGCGATAGCAACAAGGACTACTCCCACTACAATGACGATGGTTCGCAGGTTCTCTTTAAGGAACTGGTAGGTTTTCAGAAGTCCTTCAATAAATTTATCTTCTTGGATCTCTTCTTTCGTTAATCGTTGGTCTCGTGCCATGGATTTCCTCAATTTCAGGCGATTTCCAGTTAAATATTTCAAGTGGGCAAATATTGAAGCGGGTGACGGGAATTGAACCCGCGACCCTCAGCTTGGGAAGCTGACGCTCTACCGCTGAGCTACACCCGCATTAATGGTATTATACCATATCCGTTTGGCATTGTCAATGTTGTCAAAATTAAAATGAAAAACGGGCGTTGGCATGGTATACAATCACGGTTTGCAAGTTTCGCCAGATGCCCGCTTTTCCGTATGGTCGAGGCACGTGGACCGTGCTTACGGTCCCGGTTACTCCAGAATACCTATTGCAATTTGTCCAGCTCGTCCAGAACTTGCTCAGCTGACAGCGTATTATCCGGTGGCACCGCTTCGACGTGTTTGAAGGCGATGTTTCCAGACTTATCGATGATGAAGACCCCACGCGTGGTAATACCGACCTCTTCGATTGCCATACCGAATTCCTTAGAAACGGCAAGGTTCATATCTGCGAGGAGCGGGAAATCAACACCGCCCAGCACCTCACTCCATGCCTTATGGGCAAACGTTGAATCGCGATTGATTGCGATGACTTCAGCATCTTTCGCTTGAATCGCTGACAAACTTTCGTTGAAATCCGGCACCTGTTCAGCACAGACCGGGGAAAAAGCGAGTGGATAGAAAAGAACCACTACATTTTTACCTGTGTAGTCGCTCAATGAAACTTCAACATCTTCTTGGTTAACCGCACCTGTAAGCGTGAAATCCGGTGCAGCACTTCCTACATCTGCCATGAAATTCCTCCTATGTGCGCCTGAAAAACGCGTTGAGATTCTGTTCAATTTGCGTAAGTCCTGTTATTATTGAATTCACGTTATTGGACTGACGTTAGGGACGTTCATTTGATTTTAGGGATGCGTGCTTTATTTTCTTTTTAACGCTGCCCACGACACCGCGAGTTTCTCTCTGGGTTCAATTGCCGTAAGGGAGGCAGTCGTGGAGCCATTCACAGTGACATCATCAAAACTGGCTTGTGTATCCCACGTCCAAACACCGACTTTTCCAAAGAGATATGCGTCATCAAAAAAGACACCCTGTTCTATATCGTTAATAGCAACTGCGATACGACTGCCTTCAACGACGACGCGGAGTGTGAACCACTCGTTGCGCGTAATCGTAAGCCCGATAGGTTCAATGTCGTGTTCGATTTCATCGCGCTCTTCAAACCCGTCTTTAAAGGCGGCACTACGCCGGTGTCGCCACAATTCAGACTTGTTCTCTTTCGGGCAGATGAGGTACACATAGTACTCAAATTCATTTTGTGCTCGGAAAACGATACCACCCCAGTGTCCGTCATCAACACGGACCTTTGCTTCCAGCATGTGGTCTGTCCACACTGCCCCGTTAACTAATGCTTTCTGTGCTTCACCCCAGCGCATTGTTTGTTTATAGATGCCTTCTTCTACTTCCCAGCTGCCGTTCGCGGGTATCCAATCGTGCGCATCGTCGTCAAATGTCCAAACGTGCTCTTCAGCAGTCGCAAGAGGAACGGCATAGATACTGATGCACATCAGAAGTAGTGTGAGTCGGCTTTTCATAACGTCCATCACGGTCAGAAACTACCGGTAACCTAATCTAAAATAGGGCGAATCCACTTGGGTTTCGCCCTATAATTAAGCACTTATTTCGCTTTAAGCCTTGCCCACTGTGTAGCGAGTTTGCCTTTGGGGTCAACTGAAAGCGTCCCGATTTCCATGTCGTTAACTTCAGCTTCAGTCAACGCAACGGAGTAAATTCGGGATTCTTCAATGTGTGCGTTGAGATCTCCGGGACCACCAAGCCCATTTGTATGCCGTTTTCCCCAAATTGCTTCGGCATCATCTGTGGGCCAGGTCTTAATTTCGCCCTTCTCATAACTACCAAGGCTCTTGCCGTTTCGGTAGCCAGTTATCTTGTAACTTCCACCCTTATCTTCGTAAGTGAAGGCTAAATAGACCATTTCGCCCTCTTTCTTCTCGTTGTGCGCTTTTGGGAAATCCTCAGTGCGATGGAACCAACTGCTTCCGGACATCCATTGATTCGGTTGGCGTTCGGCATAGACAACCGCGTTAAATTGGTCCTCTGTGGCTTTATCTAACGTGAGTGCTGAGCCTTTCGTTGCGGCGAGATTGTCCAGAGCAACCCATGTCATCAGGGTTTTCTCTTCGATATCGGGACCGCTGTATTCAAGTGCGTGTGCCCATTTCCCGGTCTCAACAATCAGCTGACCGTCTTCGAGTTCAGCACCGTGGAGAGCTATATCGTCCCAGTTCCCGATCTCGTCTTTTTCGCTATCAAATAACCACCACCCAAGCAGCTTATCCGCTTGAGCGTCTTGTGCGAAGACTGCGGGTGTTGATAGACTCAACATCAGCAGGACAGCACAGATATAATACACTTTTACTCTCATTGTCAATTGCTCCTTTTTAGGTTCAAGTTGAGGTTTCAAACGGGCAGATTCCCTCAAGGCCGGTAACCTAATCTAAAATAGGGCGAATCCACTTGGGTTTCGCCCTATAATCAAAACTTATTTCACTTTAAGCTTTGCCCACTGAGTAGTGAGTTTACCCTGGGGTTCGACTGAAAGCGTTCCTGCTTCCAGGCTTTGGACTTCATCCTCTGTCAACGCGACGTTGTAAATTCGGGATTCGTCAATGTGCGCATTAAGTTCACCGGGACCATTAAGTCCGTTTACGTGCCGCTTCCCCCAAATTGCTTCAGCATCATCTGCCGGCCAGGTTTCAACGGGTTCCTTTTCAAAACTACCAAGGTTCACGCCATTACGGTAGCCGGTGATCTCGGTATTGTTTTTGGCATCCCTGTAAGTGATGACAAGGAAAACAAGTTCGCCCGTTTCCTTTTCAGTGACTGCGTCGGGGAAATCATTCGTGTGTCGGAAATGGCTGCTCCCAGGCATCCATTGTTTATCCACCCTTTCAGCCCAGACGATTGCGCGAAACTGGTCTTTGCTGAGTTTATCCAGCGTGAGTGCAGAGCCATTCGTCTTGGCGTAGTCGTCCAAACTGACCCAGGTCGCCAATGTCAATTCCGTGATATCGGGACCTTCGTACTCAGGGGCATGTGCCCATTTCCCGGTTTCAACAACCAGTTGTCCCTTCTCAATTTTGGCACCTTGGAGCTCAATATCTCCCCAGTTGCCTGTTTCCTCTTTGAGGTTATCAAATAGCCACCATCCAACCAGATGTTCTTCTTGCGCGTCCTGTGCGAAGACTGCAGGTGTCGATAGGCTCAACATCAGCAGGACAGCACAGATATAATACACTTTTACTCTCATGGTCAATCGCTCCTCTTTAGATTCAAATTGAGGTTTCAAACGGGCAGATTCTCTTGAGAACAGGAAACAGATTATGCTTCTACCCGCACAGGTAAATTATAAAGTATTATAACATATATTTGGGGCAAAAGCAAATGTTATTTTGGTTGTTAGTAGAGCCATTTAGTTTTTCTGTAGGAAGGATATCCAAATCCCGATACCGTGCTGTAGGAGCGACCTCCCGGTCGCGATTTATGCCACAGAACCGACAGAAGGTTTCCGAAAACTGAATAGCCCTAAGGCTATTAGTTTGCCTCACAGTGAGAGTTATCAGTTGTCAGCAGCGTCTCCATCAGCAATCGGAAACCGTCAACTACCTGTAATTGACGAGCGATCAATCATCCTACTACAAACGTCTAAACTTTTGGTAAACTGTATTAGCGTCAGTAAGAATCGGGAATCGGAGATCACTCCTATAATAACAGTCCGCAGTCGGCAGTCGGCGAGAATCGCGAGCACAGCTCGCTCCTACAAGTCAGGAATTGGAGTTCCGTCCCACCGGTCGCGATTGACAGGTGTTCTGACAGCAAAGTACTTGCCCAGCAGCAGCTCGAAATTAAGGAAGAACTGAACGGCTTTGCAACGGAAATATTCGCCACTTGCAAATTATGCCCGCGTATGTTACCATATAATCATCTAAGATAAGAATAATCGCGAGCTGGAGCTCGCTCCTACAGGAAGAGGGCTTTCTGTCAGCAAGGGGATCCGCAATCCAAACCGTTTTATCCACAATTTGAAAATAACATTATAATAGCAACACAGAAGAAACAGGTGTATAGGAATAAAAAATGAAACGATTGATGCCGTTACTACTCGTCATCAGCATTGGGCTTATCGGTGAGGTTTTCTGTCAGAAACTTTCTGCCCAAGAAAACGCCGCCACCAGAAGGATGACAGCGACCCTATCAGGAAGTGTTACTTGGGAAGGACAGGACCTATCCCACACGAGCGTGTCGGTCTACCGAGATGAGGAACTCAAAGAGTTGTATACCAGCGGGATACCACAACTCGGTGATGGACAATTCACGATCCGCGTTGAACCGGGTCGCTACTATATCGTTGCCTACGTTGATGTGGATAAATCGGGAAACTTCGATGCGGGCGACGGCTTGGGTATCCTCGGTATCTCCGATTGGAACGACAAGGAGCAAAAGTATGAGTTAATCGAGGTAGATAACGGACAGAAGATTCGGGGTTTAGAGATTCCGATAACGGCGCGCGCGACATTCATTAACGGGAACCTCAAAATCGTTCCAACTTCTCAATATGAACCGAGTCAATTACAACAATTCCAGACGGCTTTGCGGACCGTGACATCTGGGTGCCAAGGCACACTCAGGGTCGGTCAAGGTCCTGTGAATCCTCAAGCTCCGCTTGGAAACCGAAAAGCATTGATTCTCGCGTATACGGATCTATCGTGGAAATATCGCGCCGGTATCGCCCCAGTGACGGACGCGGGGACATGGACACTCAATCTACTGCCCGGGAAGTACTACCTGATGGCAATTGTCGACAACAACAACACGAACAAATTGGATACAGGCGATGACTTTGGGTTCTACGGTGTGGAAGATATGCGGAAGCGGGGTGAATTTCCTGAGCCCGTGCTAATCTCGCTGAACAAGTTCACCGAAGATATTGAGATAGCGATTACAGCGACCTATCAGACACGTAGAAAGACATCGACCGAAAATACGAGTATACTGACGGGGCACGTATCGCTTCCTGAAGATGCAACCGCACGCGTTGAAGTATACGCCGAATCGGCTTTGGTCACGCCGATTGCGAGCGGAGAAACCGCGGCTGGCGGTATATTCCGCATCGCGCTTCCATCGGGAGAATACTACGTTATCGTTAACTTCGATGCAAATAAAGACGGTAGATACAGTGATGGCGACGGCTTGGGCGGTTATGGGACAGTGGACATCACGACACAGCCGCCGGCTCCGATAGTACTTAGGGAAGGCGAGAACCTCGACATCGAACTTGTGATAAGTGCGCGTTACGACACGAATGGACATCTTCACGCTGCCCCTCCCGGCATCGAAGCACACATCGAACAAGGCAGGATCGCAGGACGAATAATGTGGGATGGACATTCCGTTCAACAAGGAATTTTGATCCTCTCTTATAGCCCTGATTTCAGCGCACCGATCGCCATGCCAATTTCTCTGGTGGGAGACGGTAGTTATCAAGTTAGCGTCCTACCGGGTATCTACTATGTTATGGCGGTGATGGACGCAAACAATGACGGAACAACGGGAATCACCGATGGGGTTGGAATATACGGCACGCGTCGTCCGGCGCGGGGTGAACCCACTGCGGTCAATGTGTTTCCGGGACAGACAACAGCACATATTGATATCGACATTCTTGCCAGTTACATCGACGAAAAGGGGAACATGGCAGAAATTGAGAACGGTGGACGTTGGGAAATCAAAAAACAGTACGGTGAACCTGAAGATATCTTTAGGCTCACCCGTAATGGACGCATGAACGAAGAGTGGAAATATTGGACAAAGGGCATCGGTTTTCTCTGGCGAGCCAACGGGGCAGGCTGGGAATTCGGTAATGAAGAGCGTTTTACTCCGAAAGCAGGCATCATTTCAGAAGAGGCACCTACCCCAAAACAATTACCAGCGCATATCTACTTTGCCTATGACGATATAATCTGGGGACTTACCCCGGATGGTAGCAACGCGCCATTGGGTGTCGGGCATAACCCAACCGTCGCCAACGATGGCACACTTATCTTTCAGGATACGGAAGGAAACGTTATTGTTCGGAGTCGTGAGCAACTCAACGGTGCTCTGTTACTTGACAGCCGACAGATGGCAAGAGATGTGGCAATATCACCCGATGCGGAATATGTTGCCTATGCACGTCCTGAGTATGGAAATCGGAGTCGCGTTGTCGTCCGACATATTCCGACCGAATCCGAGTTTATTGTGCCATCAACGGCACTACAGAGTTTCACACCTGCATGGAACAGCGATGGTACAGTGCTTGCTTACGTCACAGCCGGAACAATCGAAAATCCGGACGACGCGGGACAAAACCGGAACATTTACGCTTTTGACCAAGTGACAACAAGTGTGGAACCGATTGTCGTATCTCCTGCTGATGATGCGGAACCGACATGGTCACCCGCGAATCCGAACCAGTTGGCGTTCACGCGAACAGAAGGCACCTATCAACAGATTTGGCTCACCACCTACTCAGATGAGGGTATGCCGACGGAGCGGCAGTTAACGCAAAAAGGTGGCTCGCATCCGGTATGGATACCGCCGGAGGGACGCTGGGTCCTGTATGAGAATAACGGGCAACTCTGGCAGATTGATACGGAAAATCCTGAAACGACCGAGGCACCGTTGATGTCCAACGGTCAGGTCGTGTTTGGGCACGAACCCGCAGTTTTAGGTTTTTAAATAATTCGATTCTTGACTGCCTTCCACTTCGTTTCAGGCAGGTTCTCGCCAAGACTGGACAGATTCTTTTGTGGGAGGGGTTTGGAACCCCGATGTTTTCAGGCAGGACAGATTCTTTTGTGGAAGGGGTTTGGAACCCCGATTTTCTCGGGAAAAACGGTGACCAGATTGAATAGTTTGAAAATCTCAGTTTTTATATTAATACTGTCCGTTATTACAGTAAACATAGCTGCGGCGGAATGGCTTCTGATACCGATGGAGATCGGGGCACAAACCAATCATCTGAAGGCTTACGGTTTGACGTACTGGGCATTAGAGGTGCCGCGTGAGTACCAATGCTACTGGTGGCTGAACTATCGCGGTGGCGCGTTCGTCTTGCCGGACTCGCAAGACGTGCGGATGCGTGCGGCATTGATGGGTGTGCGCTTCAAACCGATGAACCACGCCGATTACCTCAGCATAAAGGAATCCGTCCTTGACGGTAGTAACATGGACGAGATTCTATTGGAAAAAGCTCCCAAAATCGCTGTGTATGCGCCATCAGAGGCATCACCCTACCGAGACCCTTGGGACGACGCAGTCAAAATCGCCTTGGATTACGCACAAATCCCCTACGACGAAATCTGGGACAAAGAGGTCCAAAGTGGCGTGTTAGAGATTGAGGGCTACGACTGGCTACACCTCCACCACGAAGACTTTACAGGTCAGCACGGCAAATTCCACGCCGCATTTTCCGCTCAGGTCTGGTATCAACAGCGGATGCTGATATTTGAAAAAGCCGCCACAGACGCAGGATTTCGGCGGGTTGCGCAGCATAAAGGTCAGACTGCACGGATGATCGCAGACTATATCGTCAATGGTGGATTTATCTTCGCAATGTGTTCTGCCCCAGAAACCCTCGACATTGCTTTGGCGGCACGCGGTGGTGCAGTCGATATCGTCGCTCCTGAATTGGATGGGACACCGATTGATTCGGATGCCGAGACGCGACTCGACTTTCAGCGCACTTTGGCATTTGAAAATTTTAGCCTTCACACGAACCCATACCGATACGAATTCTCAGACATAGACAACCCGAATCCCGATCGGGACGCACAGAGCGGGGTTGAGAATTTCAAACTCTTTGAATTCGCCGCAAAGCACGACCCGATTCCGACGATGCTCACGCAGAATCATGTAAGCGTTGTACCGGGGTATCTCGGACAGACGACATCGTTTAATATGGACAAGATTCGCGGTTCTGTCACAATTTTAGGGCAGGTAGAAGGTAGCAATTACGCAAAATACATCCACGGCAAGTTAGGGAAGGGAACCTTTACGTTCCTCGGCGGACACGATCCGGAGGATTACCGTCATCTTGTCGGCGAAGGAAAGATCCCGACGAACCTCGATTTGCATAAACATTCTCCCGGTTATAGATTGATACTGAACAATATACTGTTTCCAGCGGCGCGAAAGAAACCACAGAAAACATAACTTTCAACGCTCTGTGAGGATAAAACATAAGGAGTTTACAATGAAATTTATCTGTTTTGTTCTTGTTTGTGGGCTCGGTCTGTTCGTTTTTGAGCCTGTTATACTGGTTTCCGCACAGGTGCCCGCAACAGATAAAATTGCGTTTGTATCGAACCGGGACGGCAATTCTGAAATTTACATTATGAATCCCGATGGCAGTGGACAGATGAATTTAACCCATCATCGCGGGAACGATTACTCCCCAGTCTGGTCACCGACAGGCAAACAGATTCTGTTTGCCTCCGATCGCGCCGGAAATATTTCAGACCTCTACGTGATGGACGCGGATGGTGAGAGTGTTCGACGCGTTTTTGGCAAAAAAATGATGCGGAATCATCCGACATGGTCGCCCGATGGCGAACAGATCGCCTACTATCGGGTCGATAGGGGTGAGGTGGCTATCTACACAGCCTCAATTAATGATGGGGCTGAGAAAAGGATAGCAATCGGTATGCATCCTGCGTGGGCATCAGATGGTTCTGAAATCGCTTTCATCTCTGCCGAGACGCTCATACCTATCAATGACGGGTTTGAGGGCATACAGATAGCCAAACCCAGAATTGAGATTGTTAACGTGCAAACCAATGCAAAAGAGCAAATCTCGCCAGACGGATTTCCTTTGATGTTTCATCCTACATGGACACCTGATGGCACCAAATTCGTCTTTTCCGGTATAAGCGTGGATGATCTTGTACCGGTGCATGCAATGAGACTCTATATTGTAAATCGCAAGGGGAACGGGAAACCGCGTAAGGTTAAAGTGGATGGTACGGGATCGTATCCGGCTTTGGCACCCCAGGGCAATGCTCTCGTCTACCACAAGGAAACCCGTAACGGAAGGCAACTCTTCAAAGTTGCCTTAGCCGGGGGTATATCCGAACAACTCACGGACAGAGGCGAGAATTATGGTGCGGATTGGTTTGATCCAGCGTTTGCACTGCCGGTCTCACCCCAACCGCATCTGTTGACAACGGTCTGGGGACGCGTGAAAGTCCGAGATTAGGGGTATTTTCGATGAAAGCAGTCCTCGCAACGTGCAACCTGAATCAATGGAGTCTCGATTTTGAAGGGAACGCTGCGCGCATCATTGAATCCATAGAGATTGCGAAAGAACGCGGGGCTCGGTATCGGTTGGGACCGGAATTGGAGATTACGGGGTATTCCTGCGAAGACCATTTTCTGGAATTGGACACGCTTCTACACAGTTGGGAATCGCTGGCATGTATCCTCAAAGGCGGACGGACAGATGGCATTCTGTGTGACATTGGGATGCCTGTTATGCATCAAAACGTTCGGTATAACTGTCGGGTTTTCGTATTAGACGGCAAGCTGCTGTTAATTCGTCCCAAGATGGTCATGGCGAGCGACGGTAATTATCGGGAACATCGCTGGTTTACAGCATGGGAACGGGGTTGGAGCACCGAACCGTATACACTTCCTCGCGAGATTGCCGAACTGACCGGACAACGGACGGTGCCTATCGGCATCGCGGCGATTGCCACCGCCGATACACTCTTGGCATCGGAGACCTGTGAGGAACTCTTTGTGCCGATGAGTCCACATATACACTTCGGCAATGCCGGCGTTGAAATCATAGCGAACGGGTCAGGTTCTCATCACGAGTTACGGAAATTGGATACACGCATCGCGCTCATTCGGAACGCAAGTGCGAAAAATGGTGGTGTCTATCTCTATGCCAACCAGCAGGGATGTGATGGCGGTAGACTCTATTTCGACGGCTGTGCGTTGATCGCCCAAAACGGCGAGATTTTAGCGCAAGGTTCCCAATTCTCGCTTAAAGATGTAGAGGTCGTCACCGCGACAGTGAACCTTCACGACGTGCGTGCGTATCGCGGCGCGAAGGCGAGTCGGGCTGTACAGGCAAGTAAAATGGAGCCGTTGCCCCAGATAGATATTGACTTTGATTTTGAACCTGCACACGGGAATAGCGTCCTGAACGTGAGCAGAAAAATCGAACTGTCCACGCATGAACCGGAGGAAGAGATCGCTTTGGGTCCGGCTTGCTGGCTCTGGGATTATCTACGCCGATCTGGGGCGGCGGGGTATTTCATCCCGCTTTCTGGTGGTGCTGACAGCGGTGCCGTTGCAACGCTTGTCGGTTCAATGTGTCAATTGGTAGCGAAAGCGATACGCGACAAAGAGGCTTCGGTTCTTCGCGATGTAGAGCGGTGGCTGGACGACGGTGAAACTCCCGACATTTTCACGGATCCGTGTGTACTTGCTAATCGTCTACTGTATACGTGCTACATCGGCACAGAGAATAGTTCTCGCGACACCCAAAAACGCGCGAAACAGCTCGCCGAGCAGATCGGTGCCGACCATCTCAACATCAATATGGACGGACTTGTCAGTGCGCTGCAGACGCTCTTTACCCGCATTACGCAGAAGACACCCCGATTTAAGGTTGAAGGTGGCACTTACAGAGAGAATCAGGCACTTCAGAACATACAAGCAAGGTTGCGAATGGTGCTGAGTTATCTGTTTGCTCAAATGATTCCGTGGGTGCGGAACCGGGAAGGCACTCTCCTCGTATTGGGCACAGGAAACGTTGACGAGGCGTTGCGGGGCTACCTCACAAAATATGATTGTAGTAGCGGGGACATCAACCCGATCGGTGGGATTAGCAAACACGACTTACGTCGATTCCTGAATTGGGCTAACCACAATCTCGGTTATACGGCTCTCTCGGAAATTGTTGACGCGCCACCGACAGCAGAGCTGGAACCGATAACCGAAACCTATACGCAAACCGATGAAGACGATATGGGGATGACTTACGCCGAATTGAGTCGTTTCGGGCAACTCCGAAAAATGGAGCAGTGCGGTCCTGTCAGTATGTTTGAAAAATTGGTACAAGAGTGGGACCATCTGCCACCCCATGAGGTTGCCGAGAAGGTCAAACGGTTCTTTCGGTACTACTCCATCAATCGACACAAAATGACAACGCTAACGCCTTCCTATCATGCTGAATCTTATTCGCCAGACGACAATCGCTTCGACCTACGGCAGTTCCTCTACAACGTACAATGGGCGTGGCAGTTCAGACGCATTGATGCTTATGTTAAGGAATTGGAGGCGGAGTCATAGTGAATTTTCCCGTCTATTCAAACATAGAAAGGATCGTTGATGCTGACACACCCACTTCTCCACGATTGAATATCTTATACATCTTCCTGGCATCTATGTTCATTCTGAGCACGGCGTTTGGTGCGCCCGATGTCCCCTTGAATTTCGATGGTTGGGTTACTGAAGCACTCGCGAAGTTGGAAACCGATGGTATCACAGGCGGATTCCATCGACACACAGCACCGCTTTCAAGAGCAGATGCAGCAGAAACGATACGGCAGGCTGAATCGCGCATTCGCACAGGCGTTGTTGTCCCATTAGCGATAGATAGGAAACTCTTAGAAAAATTGAAACGGGAATTCGCGAAAGAACTCAGGCACCACGGTGGACGGAGGATGCGATTCCTGCCACAACTCCGGACGACAGAAGAAAAAGTGGCTCCGGCGTTTGAATGGGCACTTCACTATACACTTGGGAAACTCGAACAGCGAAACGTCCCGCGCCTCACTCTGTATTCTGAATTTGAGGCACATAACTTTGAGAGCCCACCGCTGGATGGGAAGACAGCCGGACAACGCCTTGAACGCTGGCGCAGGGACTACACTGGCGACTTCAAGAGAGGTTACTTGCAAGTCAATAGCGCACACCTTGATCTGCTTGTCGGTAGAGATTGGCTCTTCTGGGGCGCGAGTCCATACAAAACGGTTGGTATCTCTGATAACTCGCCGCCGTTTGACCAGGTCCGACTCAGTAGTAGACTCGGAAAACGACTCAAGGCGACGGCTTGGACAGCGCAACTCGATTCAACTTGGTACGATGACGGTGAAAAACGCTATCTCGCGAAACGTTATATCAGCGGACACCGACTCGACTACCAATTCAACGATCGCGTGGAAATCGGTGTCGCGGAATGGGTACTTTACGGTGGCGATGCCCAGACGCTTGAATGGAAATACGCAAACCCGATCACTTTCTATTACGCGCTACAATACAACGCCAAAGCCGACGATAACGTCATGTTCGCCTTTGATGCCGCTATCCGTCCTATTGATGGGGTCCGGCTGTATGGTGAATGGGTCATCGACGATATCCAATACGTTCCTGGTGCGAACGATCCCCATGCAGTGGCGTGGCTCTTAGGAGCGACATGGTATCCACAACACCTTGGTCGTCATCTCGGAATTCACAGCGAATACGCACGCGTCAACCGATGGGCTTACACGCATCTGGTGCCTGATAATCAGTTCACACACTTCGGATACGCAATCGGACATCCAATCAGCACCGATTCGGATACAGTTCGATTTTCAGCCACCTATCAATTGACTGTCTCCACCGAAGCGGAGATTCGCGGCGTGCTCACCCGACAGGGTGAAGGCACAATCGCAGATCGGTTTTACGGAGAAGACTTCAGGACGCTCCCGTTTCCGACGGGTGTTGTTGCACGGACGACAGAAATCGGTGGGCAATTCTCCTACCGTCCATTGAATGGATGGAATGCCTCGTTCTTATACGTATGGCACTACACGCAAAATACTGAACATCGTAAAGGGGCAACAAACCAAGCGCACCGACTCGCGATTCAGATGGGTTATCTGTTTTAAGAAGGTAAACAGAAATGCGGCGCAAACGGACACTCATTCTTATTCTCGCGACACTTGCTTTAATCCTCGTCCTAAGTTTGGTCAGCAACATCCCGTTGGATCTACGATTGCTTGTGCTGACCCCGAAGATGCTCAAGTATAGAGGGTTGATTCAGCAACACGCGGCTAAAGAAGCGTTGGACGCTCGACTGATTTGCGCGTTGATTGTACAGGAATCTGGGTTTGACGAAAAGGCAGAAAGCGCGGTGGGTGCGCTGGGGTTGACACAATTGATGCCAACCACGGCAAAGGAACTCGGCGTGCGAGATCCGTTTGATGCGAATCAGAACATTGCAGGTGCAACGCGTCATCTACGGACGTTATACAACGCTTTCCCTGAAAGCCCACACGAACATCGGCATCGTTTAGTATTAGCAAGTTACAACGGGGGTCTCGGACGGGTGCGCGATGCACAAGCACTCGTCCGTTACCATAACGCGGGAAACCCGCTTCTCTGGGAACCCGTGAGCATTACACTCAGCCAGTTGACGAAGCAACATGCCTCTATGCATCGCGAGGTCTGGGAAAGCGGCAAACCGCCCCACGGTTATTTTGAAGGGGCTAACGAGACATTGGCGCACGTAGAACGAGTGATGCGCTACTACGCACGTATCCGTTTCTATGAGGGATTGCTGTTTTTCCTCTGAAGATTCAAGTCCGATGGAAAATTTCATCTAACTGCTCGGAACGGTAAGCAAAGATTCTTTCCAAATCGGGGCGGACAAATAATTTCTCAATAAGCCCACCTCCCCAAACAGCGTATTCGATTGAATCGTTCACGACAACACCGTCCTCTGTTTCATCAAAGGTATGTGCATGTCGCCAGAGTCGATATGGACCGTGCCGTTGTTCATCTAAAAAGCCGTGAGGCGGATTCCACTCCGTAATCTCGGTCTGCCAGCGGATCGGGATGCCATGCAGTTTCAACTGATAATCGATACGCGTTCCGGCAAATATTTCAATCGGGGCGGGGGTTAAGATTTCTAAGTGTAGCGATGGTGGTGTAATCAAAGCGAGGTTATGTGCATTGGAGAAAAATTCAAAAACTTTTGTCAATGGCTGGTCAACCATTCGTTGTGATTTAAAAAGGAACGTTTTCATCGGATTCCTGTTCTAATTGTGCAAGGCGTTTGTCGAGTTCCTGCTGCTTCCGCTCCAAGTGTAGGACATATAGAATAAAGACTAACCAGATGACCAAATAGGCGGAGACAAGATATTTGAGGCGTGTGCTTTGTGCCTTTTCCAGTTTTGCAACGAACAGTTGCACTGCCGGTGCTAAGAGGTCTTCATCCACAGGAGATTCGGATTCCGAACTTACCTCTGCAATAGCCTTCGCGACTTCATCTTCCGTCAAGGTGATCGGGACTTGGGTTGCAAAGATGAAGACCCCCAAAACCACCAAAAAACTCACAAGAACCGCTATTTTCATTAGGATGCCTCCCCTAAGTATTTCTGTCGGACGATTTCATAGCGTGTTTCCGCCTTCTTCATCCGATACCGCACGATTAGCAACAGTGTAAACAGCATAATGAGTGCAAGCAGTGCCACCATCCATGTCTGCCGCATTGTCGTTTCAAGGCTCCATTTGGTTCCGCGGTCCGGATGCAAGCCTCCCTGCCAGATGTCCACGGAATAATAGACGATCGGTACGTCAAGATAGGCGATAATACCGAGGACGGCAGAATAAAGTCTACGTTTGTCGCCTTCCAGAGCGGAACGGAGAATAAAATAACCGACGTACATGAGCCAGAGGACGAGTGTACTCGTGAGACGGGGCTCCCAATTCCACCATGTATTCCACGCGTATCGCGCCCAGATTGGACCCGACAGCAGCGCGATCGTGCAAAAGACGAGACCCAGTTCCGCCGCAGCGACTGCGAGGAGATCGTCGTTGGGTTTCCGCTGGATGAGGTACTTGATGCTAAATACGCAGTTAACACCGAAGGCTACAAAAACGGTGAGTGCGGCAGAGACGTGATAGTAGAAGATTTTTTGGACTTCGAGCATTGTGCCTTCAATGCGCGCGTATCCAAAGATGAGATAGAGTGAGATAAAGACGAGGATTGCCGTGAGAGTGCCTACAATTTTAGTGCTTAGATTTCCCACAATGAACTCCCCGTTAGAATTTCGGGTCCGTCCGAGAGGATCGCCACGGTATGCTCAAAGAGCGCGGATAAGGTGCCATCAAGCGTTGCAACGCTCCAGCCGTCTGCCAGTATTTGGACATCGGGAAGCCCAACGTTCACCATCGTTTCAATCGCGAGGACCATACCCGGTCTCAAACGTAAACCGCGTCCCGCGACCCCCATGCAGGGGACCTCTGGTGCTTCATGGAGACTCCGCCCGATGCCGTGTCCGGCAAAATTCTGGAGGACAGAGAACCCTTCGGACTCTGCGCCATCTTGTAACTTAGAAGAGATGTCGCCGATACGGTTTCCCGGTTTCGCTTCCGCAATCGCGTCGTAGAGAGAACTTCGTGTTGCTTTAAGCAGCCTTTCGGCTGACGGTGAGATGTCTCCAACGGGGAAGGTATATGCGTTATCACCGTGGTAGCCATCAATGCTGACAGCCGTATCGATCCCGATGATGTCGCCCTCTTGCAGCACTTCACTTTCCTCTGGAATCCCGTGGATGACGATATCGTTAATCGAGGTACATATCGTGGCGGGATAAGGCTCATGCTCTGGGAGCTGGTAGCCTAAGAAGGAAGATGTGGCATCGACTTCGGCAATTGTATCACGCGAGATGCGTTCTAATTCGGCAGTCGATACCCCTGGTGCAATTGCCTCTCCGATGTGCTTTAGCACCGTCGCGGCTGCCTTGCCACTTCGCTTCATCTTCTCAATTTCGACCTTATTTTTGATTCTAAGCTTGTCCATCAGATTTTCTGCCCAATTAAGGTATGTGCTGTTGTGCTGTGAACGCGAACGTTGACAATTTCGCCGATTTGGCTGCCCGTCTTGGGGAATACAGTCGTCTTGAAACCGTCCGTTTTTCCGTGGTATCTATCTGCATCGCGCCGGGATTCGCCTTCTACGAGCACTGCAACGGTGTCACCGACTACAGCAGTGTTAATGTCCGCGGAAATGTTTTCCTGAAGTCCAATAATCTGTTTGAGGCGTTCTCCCTTTACTGTCTCAGGCACATCATCGGGTAAGGCTTTGTGTGCAAGGGTCCCCTCACGTTCGGAATACTTGAACATGAACGCCGAATCGTATCGGATATCTGCCATCATTTGATACGTTTCCGTGAACTCCTCATCGGTTTCACCACAGAAGCCGACGATAATATCGGTTGTCAGGGAAATATTGGGGACGCGTTCGCGGAGCTTTGAGACGAGTGTGCGGTACGCATCCGCTGTATAGGTGCGGCGCATCCGCTCAAGGACTTCCGTTGAACCCGACTGTAGGGGGAGGTGCAGATGCTTACAGACGGCTGGTGAATTCGCCATTGCATCGATCATGCTGTCCGTCGCGTCTGCGGGGTGTGGAGAGGTAAATCGCACGCGTTCCAATCCGTTTACTTCGCCGACAGCGTAGAGGAGATCTCCAAAATCGGCACCGTCATCGTGATAGGAGTTAACGGTCTGCCCAAGAAGCACAACCTCTTTGAACCCCTGATCAACGAGTTTTTCGACATCTTCAACAAGGAGTTTTAGCGGGAGGCTGCGTTCTCTGCCACGAACGAAAGGGACGATGCAGAAGGTGCACATCTTATCGCACCCACGTTGAATGGTAAGCCACGCCCGAATCCCCTCTTTTCGGATGGGAGCGATGTCGGCGTAGTCTTCGTTTTTGTCCAACCGTAACCCGACAAACGGGTCGCGATCGGTCAGGGACACATGCGATTCGACATCACGGACCAAAGAATCTAAAGCCACAGGCAGATTTCGATACGCGTCCGGTCCCATGACGAGATCCACATAAGGTGCGGCATCCAAGAGTCGGTCGCGGAGGTGTTGTGCCATACAACCGCAGACCCCGATAATGAGTTCTGGATGGCGGCGTTTCCGGTGATTCAGATGCTTCAGTCGATTAATCACTTTCGTTTCGGCGTTTTCCCGAATTGCGCAGGTATTGACGAGAACAACATCCGCATCGTCGAGGTGCGGGACAGTCTGGTGTCCACTCTGCGTCAAAATGCCTGCCATCAGTTCACTGTCGCTGACGTTCATCTGGCATCCGTAGGTTTCGATGTAAACACGACGGGCGTGCGCCGGTGTTACACTTCCGTCTTGCGACACGTGTGGCGGCGGATGCGGTGCGGATGCGCCTTCATTTTTCTTATAGAGCGGGAAAAGCGTATCGTTTTTCATAAATCGTTACGTATGCGTCCAGTCTATTCCTATTCAGAAGTTTGTAGGCGTTTGAGTGCTGCGCGCGCTTTTGCGAGTTCAGTTTCCGCTTCTTGTCGGGCGCGGGCTTCTGCTGTCGCACGCGTCTCCGCTTTATCCACACGATCCCGAGACGTTTCTAACCACGCCCCCAGCACAGGATTATACAATCCCAGCATACCCTCGAGTGCCTCTAACTCTAAACCCAAGGTCTCACTCAAGAGCCGTCCCTCTATAAACTCTATCGCTCCATAGACCCCATCAACAAGCCTGAACCCAATGAAATCCGGCTCAATCTCACCGTAGGGATCATAGATATAGTACTCTTTAACACGCAGGATCTTCTCATAAATCTCCTTCTTCTCCGTAAAATCCCGACGAAAAGTGCTCGGGCTCACAAGTTCCAATACAAAATCAAGGGTCGGGGGCTGTTCCCACGTTTTATAGACCCTGAGCTCTTTTTTCGACAAACCCCGGACCATGAACACGTCGGGGGACACGCTTTTCCGAGGATTGCCTTCTTCATAATAGAGCAGTAGGTTCCCGGACACGTGCACATCCGGGGCGTGCTGGAAATACTGCTCCAGGATATCTATGAGGTCTACCATGACCTTTCGATGTTTTTCAGTTTCTGCCATCGGTTCGCCGTCTGATTCGGGATAGACGAGTGTAGGGGCAAAGCCTATTTTTTCTCGCATCGTGCTATCTCCTTCAAAAACGTCTCTGTGAATTTCCTGAGGACAGAGACGATTATCAACCCAATCTACGTCGCGTAGATGTATGAGTTCGCAAAATGCTCCAAATTTCTATCCTTTTTATATCGAACTCACCATATCATACCGACTCACCCAATGTAATCTTGATGGTATTTCCAGACATCGACCATAAAGAAATCACCGACGTATGCGAGGACACGGTATTTTAGCGTGCGCGTCACACCGACGTTAACTTTGAACGGAACAGCCTGTGCAAAAAGGTATCCGAACGATGCGTCCTCGGCGAGAAACGTTGTTTCACCGTTTGTTGGATGCGGAAAGATAGCAACACCAACAGCACGCTGTTCCGCAGTCGTGATACCGGAAAGCGTTCCCCACGCCGACCTATTTCCATTCACTTCCGACTCGCCGATCCGTCCGTTTGCATTCGCGGCTTTGCGGTACTCCATTTCAACGGTATGACATCCAAGCCCGATGTCACCCGCAAATTCAAGTGAAGTCGTAGGCGCGTACAACGAGATAGCGATGTCCAGCACTTGAACTTCAGTCTGAGGCGAATGGACATCCGTGGTGCAAGTTTCCATGAGCAGCGGTCCCGATGCGTTCCACGTCGTGACGATTGTGAATTCTTTCGAAGCCTCCCCGTTCGACGGTCCTCTTTCGCGGGTCAGTGTGTTCCGGTCAAGCTGCTCGCCGTTGACGGTTCCCAGTGTGAAACAGATCCCTGGCGGATACCGTCCTCGGGTGTACGCCCCCTCGGTTACCACCTGTCCATCCGGTGCATAGAGCGGATGAAAATAGGGCGGACTTTCGGGATCGCCATAACAGTAAGTGAGTATCGGTGCGCTGTCTTTTGTAATGGATAATTCGTTTTTGTTAATTTCGTGTATCATAGATTCTTTTATGGAAATTATACCACGTATCTTCAGATAATGCAAATGCGATTTGGTTTATAGTTGTCGATTATCGGTTATCAGTGGCTGGAAATCATCAGCAATCGACCGTCAGCCATTCGTAGGCACGATGTTCGTAGTAGTGTGATTTATCGCACGTCCTAACGCTGTGATAACGGGCAATAAATGGTCTCCCTACTACAAACGAGTCTGCCTGCAGTGTCGGAACGCCACATCTACTCAATACCGCTGATTGGCTTGTTATCTGGCTCTAAAATGGGGTATAATTTATGTAAAGAAAAACGATTCACAAGGAGACCTTCTTATATGCGCCCCATTATCGGAATCACATTCAGCGAAAATATTGAGGACGACCCTTCTAATAACTACATAAACGCCATTAAAGAGTTCGGTGGTATACCTCGCACGCTGTACCCCGGCGTATCAGAAGATGCTTACGCCGATATTGATGCCCTTTTGCTAACAGGTGGTGGCGATATCCATCCAGACAATTTTGATGCCGAGTGGCACCCAACGCTAAAATATGTCAACGAAGACCGCGATGCCTTGGAAATACCGCTCTGTCAAGAAGCAATAGCAGCCGACATTCCCGTTTTTGGTATCTGCCGCGGTGTTCAGATTATGAGCGTTGCAATGGGTGGCAGTCTATACCAAGATATACCATCGGAATTCCCCAAAAAGGCATCACGTCAAGCACAGGTAAAAGGTGTGGATGCTCGGCACACAATTGAGATTGTCGCGGACAGTCGACTAAACCGAATCACAGGTAAAGGCACAGACAAAGTCAATTCCGCCCATCATCAAGCTGTGAGAGAGAAGGGTGAAGGATTTGAGGTGACAGCACGCACAAAAGAAGGGATTATCGAGGCGATGGAAAACCGATCAAAGCGGTTTGTGCTTGGGGTGCAGTATCATCCAGAGCGGATGATCGAAACCGTTGATTTTCAGGAACACAGACGCAAATTATTTGAAGCGTTTATTAAGAAGGCATCTAAATACCAGTGTTCAAAAATGGGGCGACTGCTAAAAATTAGCGACTAAGGAGACGCGGTGGGTTAATCCGAGAACGCCGAACGGGATGAGCGCATAGTCGATTTGGAAGCGGAGGAACGTCAACCCAAAACCGCCTGCGAGTCCAGAAATCGCGCCTAAATCGTTACCGCCGATCTTGTATTTATAGCCGGTGCGGAGTTGTAAGATATTGCCTATCGTGTAGCCCGCGCCGATCCCGATGGCGATATCGTTGTCAGAGGGACGAATGATGTCTGTCGTTAGGATAAGTGCGTCATTCCAGAGTCTGTAAGCCGCCCCAAGTCTGAGCGTAAAGGGTAACCCGAAAGCCTCCTCTATGAACTTCACTCGCGGACCGACGTGCTGTGCGTTGAAGCCCAGTGAGAGAGGTGTCTCAGGAAAGTTGTACAGCCCACCGAGATCAAAGGCGATGCCGGTTCCGCTCTCGTCAGCGATCTGCTCGCGCAGGAATTTTGCGTTCGCACCGAAAGCGAGTGAACTGCCGAAGCCTCGGGCATACGAGAGAATCAGTGCCAGATCATAAGGACGGAAAATCGTCGTTTCATTCCCCTCTCGATCACGCCCCTGCAATTCTCCGAAAGACAAAAAACTCGCGCTTGCGCCGAGCGTGCCTACGCCCTTAAGCGGAAGTGCGAACCCAACGAATTCGTGATTAATATCGGCGAACCATTCGTTATGCATGAGTGCGAGTTGCGGCTTTTGGAGTCTTGCGAGACCCGCGGGGTTCCAGTACGATGCGTAAAGATCATCGGTCGCAGCGACTTGGGATTCGCCCATGCTCATCGCCTCTGCCCCAACGCCGATTTTGAGGAAGGTCATGGCGCGGGTGCCGGCGTTTTCATGGATGTCCGTATTATCCGCTGCGGCGGCGGGCATGCACACGAGGATGAGAACTACGATGAAGGTATATGTAAAAGTACGATAGTTCGCCGCACACAAACGGTTCTGGCTTTTAAACTGTCTCATTTTTTTTCCTGTCAATGAAGTTCAATTTAGTATATCACATCGGTATGTGGAAGTCAAGAACTGGGTTGTACGTCACGTTCAGTTCAACTCAATCTCTGCACAGTACAGATATGAAATTTCATAGTACTATGAAAAAATCGTTCGGTGAAAATTCGGGAAAACCCAGTCATGATATGGGCTTACGACCTATCCTGAAATATATCAATTTTGGAGTTTACTATGAAAACTATGAAATTAAGCCTCTAAGAACCATCGAAAAATAAAGATAAGAGTCGGGAATCGGAGCTCCCTCCTACAAAGAGAGTCGTCTGATGAATTAGGGAATCAGCGAGCAAAACCGGTGCGGTTAGAAACCACACCTACCGGGTCCGCGGAACATATCAAATTACCGAAATACTTATTGAAACTTCATATAGTTTGTGGTACACAGCAGGAAAATTATTCAATTAGAGAGACAGCAAGGTTGTTTGGCAGGATTAATTGGTTGTCCTTTAAGAGATAAAAACGCATTTCTCCTATCTGCGAACCGCTTGCGGGGACTTTATTCCAAAAATGCATATTAACATGATAGGCTGGGATTAAAACTTGCTTGTAGAGCGTTTTGGTGGATTTACTCGGCAGGATAGTGCGTTTTTTATAGGGTACTATCGCAGGATAATTCGCGAGGGTGTATTCGAAACGTTGCAAGCGAAAAGAACTGGGATCGTGCAGAACTTCGTCCAGATACGCCCAAATTATCGGATGCATATCATTTTCGAACTGGCGTTTGAACAGTTCTTTTGCTTCCTCAAGTTGTTGAACGTCTTGCTCGGTATGGATGGGCATCGTTGCCATGCAGCCGATGAATACCGTGATACCGACGCAAAAAACGGTAAATATAAAGAGTTTCATGTAGTCTCCTGCAAAAGTAGTTCTGAGATAGTATAGCACAATCAGGAAAAAAGTGTTTATTTCAGTCGTAGGTTGGGTTGAACGGGCAAGATCGAAAGGTTAACGGATTAAAGACCACCGATGCCTGAGGCGGACGACCTCATCGCAAAGATACCGAGTGAAACCCAACACTTTTCCTGTGCCGGTTCTTGAAATGTAGGTATAAAGTTGGGTTTCACTCCGTTCTTGATGACGGACAACGGTCATCCTATTTGAAGCGTGTTTGGGGTGTTGGCATTACACTTTTCAGTATCGTTCAACCCAACCTACGAGTAAAAGCGGCATCGGGAATCGGAGCGTGATCCTACAAGGGTGGCAAGTTTTCAACGATGTCTACTGTCTCTAAACTGACGGTGATTACTTGACCGATTAACTTGACAATATACTGCGGATCCTCGGCACGGTTTGGGTCGTTGACGATGCCGCTCCGTTTGTCGGTTTTCACACGATACTGATCTACCACCCACCCCAATGCGGAGCGGGTGCCGAGTCGGTAATCATGAGCGTTCGGCGGAATCCCCGATAGCGTTAGGAAATCGTTGCAGATGAGCGAGGTTTTGTCTCTGGAGAGTTTCATCTTCTCCACACGCCAATTGAGTTGTGCGTCCGGGTTTTGGATAAACTTCAATTGGTATTCGGGTTGAGATTCGTAGTTGACGTGGAGATCTGCGAGTCGCGCCCCAGCCTCTGCAAATCCCCAGAAGTCTTTGACAAGTGGGATATGCGGCAAATCGCGTTTGAGGTTCGCCTCGTATTTCTCTCGATAATCGGGGTGATGTAAGAGTCCGTAATTGTAGTGGAAGATGTCCCACTTGGTGATGGTGTCGTCTTGGTAGTGGGTTCGGAAATGCGCCAACGCCCAATCGGTGATGTTTTCTCGGCGGTTCGTGCCGTCCTCGTCGTAGGTGTAGAAGGGGAAGCATTGATTCTTTTCAAACGCCAAATCAAAAGCGGTAATCTTATTTGTAGCAAGGCATCCAAAGCCTTTTCTATCACCAATACCAGCAACACAAATCACCCGATTTTCTATTTCCGTATTAGTTGTGGGAAAAATGAAGGAAAACACGGATACCACATCGTTCATTGTTTTGTCAAAGTAGAGGTTAGACATCGTAAAAGGACGATAGAATGATTTCCTGACCTTATCATCAGCATATTCAGTTATTCGCCCACGCCCCAATTTTGCTTTTAAATCGCGACTCCACTTGATTTTCGTGTCATCGGACTCCAGAAAATCATCAAGCTCATCATCCCGACCTATCTGTTGCCCCCACCGAACCACTTCCGTATTGTAAATCTCAATCATCCTATTCATGTTTTCAACGAGAGCGTCTCGGTTGAAATTGTAAACCCATGCATCACGATTCGTTTTTACACCGTTGCTATAGGTTTTGAAAATTACATCTACCGCCTCGCCTTTTTCTGCCTTCGCTTCCTTAGTTCCCATCGGGATAAAGGTATCAAACTCGGCGTGGAGACCTTCGGTGAGCCACGTATGCCGCGCATATGGGTGAATGGATTGCCACGCAATACCGCCTGCGTGTCCACGCTCATTCAGAAAGTCGAATTTCTGTTTCCTGTTCCACAATTCATCGGTGCGATAGTAAAAGATACGTGCTGGTTCTGATGACTTCTGCTTTTTCTTTACAAATAGGTTAATACTCACGCCGACACGAATTCCGAATACATTTGCATCGGAGACCTTCAATCCCTTTCTCGCATTTCCATCTAAATCAAGAATATAGATGGCATCACAATCGGCGGCGAGGTGTTTCCGCATGCCGTCAAACGCCAAGCCTTCAACAAAACTGTTGTTTGTTATGAAGGCGACAACGCCTTCCTCGCCAATCCTGTCCAACGACCATCGAATTGCCTTGACATACGGATCGTAAAGCTGGCTTCTGAGTGTTGCTTTGGAATCTTTTGCATACGTGTCCTCAATCGACTTATCCATCGACTTATACTTCCGATTTTTGTTGTTGTCGTTCTCGTTGACCTGTCCCACATTGTAGGGTGGATTGCCGATAACGACGAACATTGGCGTTTCTTTCTGCTTCTCAACGCGGGCAGTATTATCAGGCGTGAAGAGATATAACTGCTCCCTGTCTTCTGCCACCCCAAAGGTATCCACGAGGCATAACCCTTCGTAGGGGACATACCGATTCGTCGCCGTGTAGAACTCATGCTCAATATTCAGATTGGCGATGTAGTAAGGCAGGAGCATTACCTCGTTGCACTGGAGTTCCGGCGGGTCGGCGGTGTATTTCCGCTCCAGTGAGATAGGGTCGAGTTCCTGCATGATGCGGACGATGAAGTTGCCGGTGCCGACGAACGGGTCGATGATATTGACACCGGTATCGGAAAGGGAGCGGTTGAACTCGGTATTGAGGATATACTCAACGCTTTTCACCATGAAATCGACGATCGGCTGCGGTGTGTAGACGATGCCGTGCGTGTCTGCAACCTTGACGGAGAAGCCTTGAAAAAATTGCTCATAGACGGTGTTGAGGAATCCCTGTTTTTGCGAGAAGTCCGTAATCGTGCTGGCGGTCTGCTCGATTGCAGTGTAGAACGGTTCCAAGAGACGCAGAAATTCCGAACGATTCAGCGTGCGCTCAGTTAGCACATCAATAACAGTTTCAATTTCACGGGCGATAATGTTTCGTCGCGTAAAGTCGGGATTATCGAACACGGTACGGAAGATACGTTCTGTGAGTAGGTGCTGGATGAGCATCTCCTCTACAGCGGAAATGGAGAGGTTCGGATTAATCGAAGCTTGGCACTGCTCGTGGAAACTGGTGAAGGCTTCTTGAAAGTGTGGGTTGTTTTGGCGTTCCGTTTCGATGAGCATTGCCAACTCCTCGCCGAGTTCTGGCACCGTGTCTCTGAATTCGGCGACGGCGATATGCCATGCGGAGATGTTCTCTTCCTGATATGCGAAAAAGCCCTGAAGGACACGGACGAGGTTTCTCGGTTCGGTGATGTCTAAGTCCAGCTGCAGTTGCCCGTGCTGATAGAGAAGTGCATGCGTCGGGGATTGGATAACGATGTTTTTTGATGGGTAGCCTGCGGCAAATTTCTTGGAGGCTTCGGTGTAGAGGTCGTCCTGCGTATCCTTCGCTTCCCAGTAGCCGTACGGCAAATTGAAGGTATCAACGACTTCGCCGTCGGGTCGGATTCGTCTATTCATCAAACCCCCCTGACCCCCCTTATCAGGGGGGAAAGTACGCGTCTTTTCGCAGAGGAGTGTGAGATTGGATTGGTGGCAGTAGCGCTGGAGCAGACCTTGGAATGCGGCACGGACGGTGCCTTCGTTCTGTGCGCCGAGTCGTTCGTATTCTTTGAGTTCGGCGTAGTAAGTTTTGATGGATTTGTGTGTGGGTTTGATGTTGAGGTTTGGCATGCGTGTTTTTGGTTGTCTGAATCAGGATTTACAGGATTAGAGACACTTCTTGATTAACGACTTTCCTTTAGAACGTGAGTTCGATATAAGAAATTGGTTCATTATGTCCGTTGGTTTGGACGAAAATCGGTTGGAATACAGGCGAGGTTAGGAAACCTCGCCAGCAGCATATAATTGGGATTGGATTCGGACAACTTAATTCGCTAAGTTCAGTATAAGGGTTATACCGCTAATAATGATGTAACCTAACGTGCTGACGAGACTCCAATTCACCTGAAACTTCTTTTTCACCTCTAAAACATCGCCCGGATAGAGTAAAATCTGTTGCGTCGCGCCATTAGCAGGATCGGACATGAAAGGGACTTCCAGCGTTGTGCCGTCACGACGGTGGATGAGGATTTCCTCACGGTTCGCCGATGCTTCAAACCCGCCACTGAGAGCGACGGCTTGCGAGAGATTCAACGGTCCGCGAACCCGTTGCACACCAGGGTTACGAACGTAGCCGGTCACGTAGATAGGCTCGACTTTGAAGACATTGGGGACAAACAACACATCGCCGTTTGATAGAGCAGGAGAAGGCACACCGTTCGGTGATGATTTCCAAAACTGCTCAGAGAGGTTGAATTCGGATAGATTCCCGTTCTTCTCGACTTTCACCAGTGCGGTCAGGTCTGCTTCTTGGGTAAGACCGCCTGCGCGTGCGAGTGCCTCCTCAATGCTAATCTGTCCCCGAATAAAAAGTTTGCCGGGTGTCTGGACCTGTCCTTGGACTTCGACGGAGTTGAGGGGCATGACGAACACGAGATCGTTGACGTTGACGCGGATATCGCGGTAAGGGTGGGTTGGTGAGAGATCGTAGATTTCAACCTTCTGTGGCAGGTCGGTACGAATTAATTGCACTTGTTGGTGATCGGCGTTCTCAGCCATACCACCTGCAAGTGCGATGGCACGGTATAAACCGATGTCAATTTCTGGCGAAATGGGATATCGTCCGGGAAGTTTGACTGCACCACCAACGAAAACGCCGTTCTCTTGTAGCACCGGCGATACCATGACGACAGGATTCCGAACAAGACTCTCTGAGACGAGGAACTCGCGAATCTGCTGGTTCACCATTTCCACTGTCTGTTCGGCAACCTCAAGATCGCCACCGAAGTAACTTATTCTGCCGTCTTCACGGACCTGTGCGGAGTGTGTAAACTCTGGTTGTCCAATCACCGCAATTAGGAGAGTATCCCCTTTTTTGATACGGTAAACATCGCTGAAGAGTGCGGTCGTTGAAATGAGAAACAGTAAAATTATATGAGCTTGCAAGTATTGGAAAGTAAAACGGGACACTTGCAAGCTTCGCAAAAAGTAGATCATAGCGTTTTTCCGAGAAGATGAGGTTTGGATAGCGTAATACGTGCCATTTGCCGGTATCTTCTCACATAAACCTTTCGACGTGTGTTAATCTGAGGCTTTACTGTCTACAACGAAGGAGAGCTGCTCCTCTGTTGTATTAAGCCGTCTGGAAATGCCAAACCTTCGGTTAGGTCGACTCCGCCAATGCTCTCTGACGTAACTACCGTTGCGCCTACGGTGCCCTCTTACATGAACCTTTCCCTCCAGGCGACTGTGAGATTTGTGAGATTTTGCTTCCTTAAAAAGGTAGAGTTGATCGGCCTTCATGGCAACCTGCCTGCGGATTTTAACGGTCCTGTAGTGAATCGAAATAGACTTTAAGGCACTCTCGTGCTTGCGGAAGTAGATTAGCTGGCACAAGAACATCGCCCCATTCGGATTGCCAGATATTGCCTTTCACTCCACCATAATTGGGGGCTTCATGGCAGCGTAGGCAAGCGGGGATGCCGTCCTCCTCCAAGACGCTTTGGAGGATATTTCCCGCTAATTCATTTGGTACAGATTCAAGCGTGTACCAGTCCCCATATTCCGTAACCTCGGTCTGTATTGGTTGAGGTACGAGCGTTACGTGACAATCCAAACACATTGATACTTCTGGCTTATATTCAGCATTGCATTGTGGACAGAATGGCATCGTTTTTCCTCCCGGTGGATGGGGCGAGGCTGAAACCTGACCCGCAAAAGCGTATAAGGGTTCATAAAGCGTGGTGCCTTGCCACGGTGCTGTTTTTTTGCAGAGGGTTGGGAACGGGGATACGCTATTATTACATTCAACTTAATTCTTTTATGATAACATACGCGCGAAAATTTGTCAAGGGGAAATAGTTTTCGGTTTTCAGCAGAATTGCCAGAGGCGGAGTGCGGTTTTTCCTAACACCCACTCCCGGTCTTCCGGTGTAAAGAAGTCCATCTCATCTCGGACGACAGACAGTGTCTCTGAATAACTGGCTCGACTGAGGCAGACGGGCCAATCGGTTCCCCACATCAGCCGTGAACCCCCGAAAGCCTGATACACCTTCTTAACCTGTTCATACGTATCCGCCCACGGGTACCCCGTTTTCGATATCGACCATGTATGGCTAATTTTGACGTAGACGCGAGGGAATCGCGCGAGATTCAGTAGCAATTCAAGCTTCTCAGGTGCGTCCGGCGAGCAGCCTGCCATGTGATCTATGACAACATCAAGGTCCGGGTGCTGTTCCAAGAGTGGCACGAGATCCACCAACCGCTCGGCTCCTGTGAGAATAAGCATCGGGACACCGAGGGTTTCCGCACGACGGAAGATAGGCGGCATCAACGGTCCGGCAAACCAATCGCCTGCATCACCAACAGAAGGGCTGAGCCGTACACCGTGGAAACCGTCCTCCTCTGTCCAACGGCTGAGGTGATCGGGGGCATCCGGATCTTCGGGGTTGATTCGGCAGACACCCATGAATTTATCAGGATACCTTTTCATTGCATCAGCGGCATACCTATTATCCCAGCGGTAATGGATGACTTGAACGAGAACGGTTTTTTCTACATCGTTCGTCGCCATCAATTCCAGTAGCATGTCTGCTGTTGCATCCTCCGTGGGAGGACTTGCTGTCTCCGGTGCCCATGGGAACTGCGGATCGTTTTTCCAAACGTGAACATGCGGATCGATAATTCTCATATTATTGCTCCTTCGGTTTCATCAAGAACCCGGACGCGCCTAAGGGTAAACAGTAAAGTAGAATTAGAATGTGCAAACTAAATCCAGTAACAGTCGCCGTCTCTATAGATGTGCCGAAATGGTTTAGCAACCAGACGAAAGGGAATTCTGTTGTCCCGAAGTTACCGACGGTTTGAACGGGCAACAGGTTAAAGACGTTGGTAAATGCGAGCGCGAACAGCACCTCGGTCATCGGAATTTCAACTCCCATCTCGGTGACGAGGTAGCATTGAAACCCGAAACGGATAACGAGACACAGGACGGAATATAACCAGACCTCCAAGAATCGCCGATTCGATCGGAAGGTCATTAGTTCCCGAAGCACTGCCAAGACTTTATCAACTGTCCACGAAACGGGTCGCTTTTCAAGTGCCAATAGAGGACCGGCACACCGTTCTGCGAATCTCATACAGGCTCGCGGGGCAGCGTAGACGAAAACGACCACGGCGACCAAGCCGCCGCCCATCAGAAGAGGCGTGAGATAGAGAACCGTGCCAGAGAATGTGTCTCGAAGCGCAGTGCGCAGTAGCCACGCGGTGGCGACCACCAAGCCCATTAGTAGTACTAAATCAATCAGGCTTGCGACCAGCAGCGAAGCGATTCCTTGCGTTGCATCCACCTTCTGACGGCGTTGCATCAGATAGACATAAGAGACATCGCCTGTCCGCATCGGAAGGATATTGCCCCAAAAGGTATGCATCGCCAAGATCGGGAAGACCTGATAGACACCACTATCGAGGTTGAGCAGTGCCCGAAATCGGAGGGCTTTCGCTAAAACTAACAAGCAATAGCATCCGAACCCGATTAAGAGTGCCTTTATTGACAATCGGCTCAAGGTTTTTGGTATCTGTTGAATGTCGATCTCTTTTAAAAGGAAGTACGCTATGACGACTGCTAAGACCGTCGGTAAGCCGATTTTAGTAACCCGTTGAAGTTGCTTCTTGTCCAAAGGCACGCTCGCTGTGTGAATATTATGGATGTTTTATAGTTAAGGGATTCGTATCATGGTATATGTGAAGGCTTTAATTGTCAAGAAGAAATAGCAATCGGCAGTCAGCCATCAGCAGTCAGTAAGAGTCGCGAGCATAGGGTGTTTCCCTGCGGATTTCTGCGGATTTCTGCGGATTTCCCCCTCTTAGAGAAAAATAGCGGCGATAGCGTTTACGGGAAAAAAGATTTGCTTTTTAGATGGATGTATTCTACAATACACACTATCTAAATCTTCATAGAAAAGCGGTATCTATTTCGCCTCATGGAAAACCCTCAAAACCTTTCTAAAGCGTCTTCTCGGAAACAGTTCTATTTTCTGACGTTATCGCACACCGTCCTTGACTCCTACGCAACGCTACTGTCGCATCTGCAACCCCTCCTGCTGACAAAGTTAGCAACCTCAGCGGCAACACGAAACAGTTTAGCCGGCAACTTCATCTCGATTTATAGCGTCTTTAGCTCACTCGGACAAATATTCTTCGGGTGGCTGTCGGATCGGGTACGGACGGTGCACTTCCTGACGTTTGGTGTCGGCCTCACTGCGATCGGTTTAAGCCTTCTATGGGTCGCTCCTTCGCCTCGTGTCGTATATCTGTTATTAGCTATAGGCGGCATCGGCATTGCCTCATTCCATCCACAAGCGACGACGTATGCCGGCGCGCTCGCCTCAGAAGGTAGAGGTATGGGGACATCTATTTTTCTCACAGGCGGTAACATCGGTCGGGCACTCGGTCCGTTGGTGCTGATGTTCATTCCCTACAATTTCGGCTTACAATACTTGGTTTGGGAAATGATACCTGGGGTACTTTTAGCGTTGTTGGTGCCGAAAGTGCTGAAATTCGAGAAGTCTCTGGATCTCACCGCTACGCCGCGCGGAAGGTTAGACGAGGAACCGAGAGCGCAAGAACCTTTTTGGACTGTCGCCCGCCCACACCTTCTACCCCTCAGTGTGCTATTTATTATTGCGGCGTTCCGAACCGTCACAGCAGTCGGGTTGGAAAACTTCCTATCTATCTATCTGGATGACCAAAATTATCCGGACCAAACGCGTTCACTTGTGATTGCACTCTTCATCTTCGCAGGTTCCATGGGTATCATGTCGAGTGGTTGGCTTATCAGCCGAGTCAACACCTACGTTCTGTTGTTAGTCTCACTCCTCGGATCGCCGCCGCTTCTCTATGCCTCGCTGCACTCTGATGGTCCGAGTTTCCTTGTGCTCCTCTTTTTAGGGAATGTGATTCTCTCAAGTTCAATTACGGTTAACATCATCTTAGCACAGATGATCTTACGCGGGCATGAAAACATTGCGTCGAGTTTTATGATGGGTGCGGCGTGGGGTGTCGGCGGATTACTGAATAAAATCGTAGGTGTTCTGGGAGATCAATACGGTTTGCCTATCATGCTCGATGGGTTAGTGATGATTCCGGTGGTATTGGCACCGCTCCTGATTTTGCTACGCGATCAACCGAACTTGTCGAGACCGAACGTTTAGAAGTATCCTTCGTTGTCTATCCTTGCAGGGCTTCAAATTAAAAATGCCATAACAGACTCAGAAAGTGTGTGCTAATTAGGTCGCCGAGGAGGAGTGCGTAATCAAGTCGAAATTGGCGGACCTGGATGCCGATTCCACTTGTAATGCGGGCATCCCGGTAACCAACACGGAGTGCCAACGGTTCACTGATACGATATTCTATACCGATATGCGTTTGCCCGCTGTAACGCTGTTGCCACTGATAGGAAAGAATCATCTCTCGGTTGAAAACGTGATTGTTCGTATACGCTACTCCGATATTCCAATTCGCCGGAATAGATTCCTTAGGTGCAGACAAGGTATTCCAAGTTAAAGTCGTTTTTGAGATGTCCTGAAGATTGACACCAAAGGCGAGACTGCCGAAGTCCTCCAAAGCGAAAAGGGCATTAAAATCGGGCAAACGGACGAGGAATCCGGCATCAAACCCGTATCCCCAACTCCCATAATTATAGGTATCAAGATCCCCGCCGTTCAGGCGCTGCGTAATCAGTTTGGTGTTTATACCACACATAAACTCCGGTGGCAATGAATCCTTCCCGAAATTATCCCACCACGACTGACTCACGACCCAACGCGTGGCAAGTGTCAAAATATAGGCGTTTTCGCTGTCGTTTAGGTAACCCGCTGGAACGAAATCGGATTCTCTGGGTCGGTTTTTCGCGATGTTTCGCCGTGCCTCTGCACTAATGTTGGGATCGAACGCAGGAACGAGTGGATAGATAGGAATATCGTCTACCCCTGCGCGGAGCCACGACAATCCGAGGTTGAGTTTCGACAGGACTTGTGTTGTGCCACTGATATAGTTGAACGCGCCTAATCCGGAACGCCGTGCGGCGTGCATCAGACAGAATTGATAATTATCGGGGATACCCGCGATGCCGGCGGGGTTCCAATAGGTAGCGGTTGCATCGTCAGCGATGCTTACGTAGGCACCGCCCAATCCGAGGGCTCTACCGCCAACCCCGTTCGTCAAAAAATCACCGGTGTAGTTTTCAGCGGCGACAGGTAAAACAGCGATTCCTATCCATCCGATTAACACCACTACAAAGTAGATAATATCTGCTGTATTAGGTTTTCGTTGTTGCAATTTGATCAATGGCTTCTTTTTCCTTGGAACTATTATGACGGCACACGGCGTGTGCCTACTACTTTTAAGGTTTCACGTCGCGCGCGCAACGAAACCCAACATCACTACTCAACAGAGGCGGTTTTTCAGCGAGACGATTTGCGACGCGCACGCTTTTTGCATTGAAACTCCAAGACCCGCCACGGACAACACGCCGTTCTCTATTAGCATCAGCATCTGCGATAATCTGTTGAACGTTTTCAGCACCAGCAATAGGATTGCGCTGCTGCCCATTCGCATAAAACTTTCGTTGATATGTATCAAGGCACCACTCCGCGACGTTTCCAGACATATCGTATAAACCGTAGCCATTGGCAGGATATGTCCCTACAGGTGTCGTGCGTTCCTCATGCGTGCCGGATTTCGTTTTCTTGCCGTAATTTGCTTTGTTCGCATCAATCGGACCTTCCCATGGATAGTCCTGTCCGATTAAACCACCTCGTGCAGCTTTTTCCCATTCGGCTTCGGTAGGTAATCGCTTCCCTGCCCATTGGGCATACGCCATCGCATCGTGCCAACTTACCTCTACGGCAGGATGCTGATCGGTTGGTGAGGTCCGAGAAACCGAGTTCGGTAAGGGTCGATGGTTTGTGTCTTCAAGGAACCGTTTGTATTCCCCAACTGTTACTTCGTATGGGTCGATATAGAACGCATCAAGGTAAACGGTATGCACCGGTTTTTCGTCGCGTTCTCCATCGTCGCTCCCCATCTGGAACCCGCCCGCTGGAATGAGAACCATATCGGGTGCCTGCACAGATAGGCTCACTATAAAGCAGAAAGTGCCATAGAATAGGATCCGCAGAATACTTTTCACCGTTCAACTCTGTTCAAATCAAACGCATTCCAATAATACTGATATTTCGTGGAAGCCCAGTCCTTGTAGATTTCGTCCCACACCATCCGGTTGAAATGCGGTAAAAGCGATCCGTCTGTTACTGGCTTGGAGCCGCCTTGATAGCGATAATCCACCGAGAGACGTATCCGATCCGAGGTCTGATTCGGGAGTCCCTTGTGAACGACGTGACTGTGAAAGAAAAGCGCATCGCCGATACCGTAATCACCACCAACCCAGTAGAATCCATCTGCTTCTAAGGGTGCTGTATCAACACCGACTCCTCCCGCGCCGAACGCCGGTTTGACTGGATATATACCTCTTTGATGCGATCCAGATAACACGGACAACCCACCCAACTTTTCTGGACAATCCCCAAGCGGTATCCATCCGGTATAGGTCTCTTCCGTTCCCCGGATATGGATGAAATCTTGATGTGCAGGTGTCGTGTATTTTGTGTTCTCCGGGAACATAATTCTTCCAATATTCCGCGGATGCACGAGTGTCTTCTCACCGAAGATTTTGTCACAGACATCTAAAATCGCTGGATGATGTGCGAAGGCGTGGAAGGATTCCAAACTTTGGAATTCGTCTAACACGGGCCAATAACCGTCATCGCCTTCCATGAAGGGACCGCCGGTGCGGACACCGTCCATCAATGCCGCGCCACCCTGTGCCCATCCGTGTCGATGACAGATCCCCAAGAAATCTCGGCGCAGGTTGTAGATAGAATCGGCATCAATCAAGTCCCGAAAGAAGAGATAACCGTCCTGCTGTGCGCGTTCTCTGAGTTTTTCAGGTTGATCTAAGAGGTCATTTGAAACAGAAAAGGGTTCGATTCTTGCCATAATTCGCTCCTTGCTTGTGAACGTCACGGTGTTTTAATGTCGGAAATGTTAAAGATATTATACCAACAAAAGGCGGACGTGTCAACTGCGTTGTTAGTTATCAGTTCTCAGTCGTCAGTGTTCAGTTTTGGATTGTCAGTGCTCAATAGAACTCACGATTGCCTATTTTCACTTTTCGTTGCAAATCACGTCGGTTTTCTTCAAGGAAATATATGCGGAGAAGTCGGGATTCGGGGATCCCTCCTACAGGGAGTCCGCCCTGGCAATATTTTTACCCACAATTTTGGAAGTGTGCTACAATTTGGAGGAATATAAGCGAAACACGAGGTTGAAACCCTGATTAGCGACAGTATCAATTTGGGGAGGAGTTTATGCTCAGCATCAAACATCTCGAAGCGATTCCGTTGAACGTGCCATTCTATCATGAACGGGTCAGCCGACACATGCACCGTGCTTTGACACACGGTGAACGGGTTCACGTTTACCGAGTCGAACTTAGTAACGGCGTAGTCGGATACGGCGAAAATTTAGCAGATGAATCGGCGAATATTGAACAAGTCATCGGACAGAACGCGTTCGCATGTATGAACGACGACAGCATCGGGTTCGGTATCCAGATGTCGCTTTTCGACGCAGTCGGCAAATCCGTAGATGTGCCAGCCTATCAACTCATCGGAGCTAAGGTTCGTGAGAGGTGTCCTATTTCGTGGTGGGACATCGATATGCCGCCAGAAGACTGGGTCGCGGAAGTCCAAGAATCGGTCAAACGGGGTTACACGTCTGCGAAACTGAAAGCGCGTCCGTGGCGGGACATCTTCGCGCAGGTGAACGTCGTCGGGGATGCCGTACCAGCAAACTATCGGCTCGATATTGATTTCAACGGGTTTCTACGGACTGCGGATAACGCGATCCCCGTGTTGCAACAATTAGATGAACATCCGAACGTCGCCATATACGAGAGTCCGTACTATCTCGGCACGGACGTAGAGGGTGCGGCGCGATTGCAAGCGGCTGTTCAGAATCGGATCGTCGAGCATTTCAACGAATCGTGTTTGCATGCGCGCTGTTGCGGTGGGTTCGTTGTCGGCGGTGGTGTGAACTCGCTCCTGCGGACGAACGCGCTCTGTGCTTCGTTTGCGCAACCTTACTGGCTCCAGATGGTCGGCACGGGTATCACAACGGCATACTCGGTGCATCTCGGTGCGGTGTTATCGCAAGCGGAATTGCCAGCGATTACGTGTCATGAGTTATGGGAATCGGATCTGCTTGAGACGCGACTCCCTGTCGTTGATGGGACGATTCAGGTTTCGAATTCGCCAGGGTTGGGGATTACGGTGGATGAGATGGCACTGTCAACGTATAGCGTTGATGCGTCTACACCGACACCGCAGCAACTTTTCAGAGAGAGCGAATATACCTGTAGGGTGCATATTCCGAACAGCAGCGGTGGAGAAACGGTTCACGATTTCAGTGGCGAGGATGTCTATTATCCAGCGTTCAGTGAGGGAGAGTATCCGGGGTTCGTGCCGGGGGTTTGGATGGAAGTGGTTTGATGGTTGATAGGCAGGTAGCAAATCAGGGGACACCTACTCTAAGTTGATGAGGGTTGTTCTTGTATCACAGGAATAACGTAACTTCGGATTGTCAAACCGTTCACCGTCTCCGTCTCGACGCGTGCCGTAGGGTTGTTCCGATGATCAAATACAACATAATATCCTTCCTGCGCGTTCTCCAATTTGAGATACGTAGCGAGTTGCTTCTTGCCCGCCTGATAGTACCTGTCGCCTTCCCAGATTTTTGTCTCAACAATGTATTTTCGTTGATTGTGGACGATAAGGAGGTCTATCCTCCCGCGTCCGGTTTGGACTTCAAGAAACATATTAGCACCAATGATACCGACAAAATGGTCCAGATAGGCATAAAGTAGATGTTGGCCGACATACTCTTGTGGCGTATCTGGTACTTGCAGGATACGAAAACCGGCTCGCGCAATGAACGCCTGAAAGTTATCAAGGAGCGGGCCCATCTCGATCACTTCATCAACGGTAAGGTAATCAATGAAATCATCCCCATTTTCTTCGGAGAAATACTCATTTTCCAGCCCATTAAATAGCGGTTTGAACGCTTGTAGAATGCGATGTTGATAGATCGGATTCATGATTTCACACATTCCGTCAGTACTTTTCGCAATTACCCCATACATAGCGAGTTCGGCTATGATTTCATCGTCTGGATTGAAACGCAAACCTCTCTCATAAGAAGCGATTCTCATGAGGACGCTTTCAAAACGGCGGTCCCTGCGGATATTGGTAAGCAGATGACTAATATTGGCGTTCCCTTCCTCAAGGAGCTGCGTATGCGCCCTTGAAAAGTGCGCCATCGTAATCGTTTCATTTTTAGGAACGCCTATTGCTTCAGTAACAATCTGCGCGCACCGATTGACGAGGAACGGTTGCCCAGCCGTCTGCTTGTGAATAGAAGTGATAACTTCAGGTGCGAAGTCTTGACCTACTTCGTTGCTATACTGCTCAAGCAGCTCATGGACCTGCAAGGGTGTGAAATTGGGCAAGTGGAACTCATCTTGAATATTGAACGGGGAGATTGACCGGTCATAGTTGAGTTGTGTGATGTTCTTGACCCCGACAATGCCGACGCTATAAGGACATCGGAAACCCGAATTGTCGAGGTAAATGGAGCGGAGTGAATGTAGAAAACCACGCACGGCTTCTGGAGGAATAGCATCAAATTCATCAATGATAAGGACAACCTTCTGCTCGCTATCAGGGTGTACCAGAAAACCAGCGAGTTGTTGGAAGAAATTTCGCATCGAAACATGGTCTGTTATTTCAACGTCCGTCAAAAATTGTTCCAAAGTCTCAGGGGGGACGCTGCCTCGTCTCTGGAAAACGGACTCAATTGCCCTGCAAACATCCCTGAGAAGATAGCCGTAAAAAGCGGCAGGCGTTAAGTCAACATACGCCTCGAAATTTAGTTGAATTGGGAAATATGCTTCGGTTATGAGGGCATCTATAGCAGCACGGAAAAAGGTCGTCTTGCCCGTCTGTCGAGGCGCAAAGAGGACGATGTACTTGCCCCTTTTCACTCTGTCGATAAAATCCGCAAGCTCCTCGTCGCGACTCACAACGTAGTTTACTTCAGGAGTTACGGGACCTTGGGTTCCGAACGTTCTCATTTTCTTCTCTCTTGTTTAGGACTTACGCATTTCCTCTTAAAGTCCCCCTGATAAGGGGGATTTAGGGGGTTAAATGACTGAAATACTCTCACTGCGAGGCATCTTTTGGTGAAATATATTGCTCTTTTACTCAATTTGCGTAAGTCCTGTTATTGCTAACATCGTTACGGATCTTTGGTGTTTTCAGCAAAATAATCGGAATCTACGCGTTTGATTTCGTAAGTTTTTGTTGTGGAAACGCCGACGTTGTGATCTATCATATACCGAGCGAGTTGGCTGCCATTGATAAGGATAACCCTCTTGGAACTTCTTTCTGCAAACTCTTTAGCCGCTGGATTAAAATCTGAGGTGGTAATGAAAATTCCGTCCTGGACTCCCTCCCCATCTAATGCTCCGACAAAGTCTCGAACCGGTGGTGCTCCAACATTTCCTTCCCATCGTTTTGCTTGAATGTAAACGACATTAAGACCCAGCGGATCCGCTTTAATGATACCGTCAATCCCACCGTCCCCACTGCGTCCAACGGCTTTACCAGCGTCTTCTTGTGAACCACCATATCCCATTGCAACGAGTAGATCAATAACTAATTCCTCGAAAAAAGCAGGCGTGTTGTTCTTGATTTGCTGTAGTAGCCCTTTTGCCAATCTTTCTCGGATTTTTTGATAATTTTCTTCAATAGATTCTTCGGGATACTGGTTATTTTCTTCAATCCTTTGGTGGGAGCTAGGGGCAGGCGATTCTATTTCAGTTTCAGTCCCTCTATCAAGTGCAGGAACTCCTTCTGGATTTTGATTCAAGAATTCAAGACCGTGATCGGTTATTCGATAATGCTTTTCTTTAGATCGTTCTATGAGTCCTCTGTTCATCAAAGATACTTCCATTTTACCACTTTTACCTAATTTCAACCTTTCATCCTTAGTTAGCGAAAAATGTTCGGTAAGCATATCAATAATGTGTAGACGACGATATTCCTGACCATCAGCAATATACTGAAGAACAGGTAGAACCATTTCATCAGCAGAGAGTATACGCATTTTCCCTAAAATCTCCGATATTCATTCAAATTTCTTTTCAAAACTTTTCCATGTCACAATAACTTCAATAATGTGTTAATAGCATAACATATTCAATCTATCTGTCAATAGATTTCATGTGATGCCCAAGGGACATTTAGAGTACCGTAGGTTGGGTTGAACACAACTGAGAAGCCGGATATGCGGGTTCCAAATATCCCTCACCTCCAACGTGTCGTCATATACACCCAAGAGCATAGTGAAACCCAACTTTACACCGTCATAGTATCGGGAACTTGAAAACAAAAGCGTTGGGTTTCATTCGGTTTTTGTTTGATGTGTCATGCACGGAAAAGGGTTCATTTCCTATGACTTTTTACTGTTTTGATGGAGTCCGTTCAATCCCGCTGACTCCCACTGCGAGGCTACACGCGCATTCAGCGTTGATTCCCTACGATGCTGCAGGCAGTTTTTTCTTAAATTGACACTTATGGTACGTCTGAAAAACATCACCTATTGGGGGATTGATACATTTCCCGGATCACTTCAAGCATGTCTGGGGCATCAATAAGGTAGATGCTTTCTGTACGTTCTTTGAGTTCGTCAGGAATGCCGTGCAGTGCCTCGGCAATCGGACCGGCGATGGCGGCTAATGTATCGGAATCCCCACCGAGAGAGATGGCGTTACGCACCGCGTCTTCATAACTCACCGATTCCAGCGCGCACGTTATCGCCTGTGGGACGGAACCTTGGCAGGTTACGTCGAAAAAGTAGGAGGGACGAATTGCGTCCACCGTCTGGGTCAAGTCGTAGCTGTATTCGGAAGCGATAACTTGTCGGATGTTATCAGGACTCTCGTCTTGAAAGGCGAGCCAGATGGCGTGTGTTGTTGCGCGTGCGCCTTTTATGCCTTCTGGGTGGTTATGGGTAATCTCGGTCACCTTGTCGGAGGCAGAAAGTGCGGCACGGAGATCTTCGCGGTTCAGGAACGCCGCTGGAGAGACACGCATTGCTGCGCCGTTTCCGTAACTGCCGTAGGGTTCAGGTGGATCGGCATATATCCACATACCAAAGTTCCCACCGTAACCGCGATATGGGTGACGGCGACACCATGCCTGCATCGTCTCTGCTGGTGGTAGGTCGTGTAGCAGAATATCAGCGACAGCGACAGTACAGACCGAATCATCTGTGAAACAGCAGTAACCCCCAAAGAAAGAGAAATCCTTGGTTTTGATGGGACTCGCCTCGTAGATGGAACCGGCGATGTCACCTATAATTGCACCGAGCATGTTTTCTCCTTTAATCCTAACGGAATTCTCACCGCGATTATATCATATTTGAGCGAATCTGCCAAACTTGCTCCTACATAAAAAAGAGCCATAGTTTTAAACTATGGCTCGGCTAAATTTGTTATGATAACCTAAGCTGCTATCTTGAAATAGAAGGTGCTATTTTCATCTGGATAATGTCATTATGCTGAACATAGACGAAAAGCCCCAAAGGGGCGATTGGTAAACTGTCAGTATGAAGTTGGGTTTCAACCTCGTTTCAACCCAACCTACGATGATAAAGCAGAAAAACAGTAGACTTTCCATAGCAATGTGTTATACTATCTTTTAGGCTTACGTGAACTCCGATAGATGAGAGAACATTTAATATTATTGCTCAACTAACACTAAAAAAGAGACGAGGACGATCAAAATGAAAGCAATTCTGACCGTAGGAATCGTGTTGGGGCTACTGATGACCTCTGCGAACCTGGAAGTAACGGCGCAAAGAGAGATCGAAGTCTCCGATGCGGAACAGGAGCAGAAAAACATTGAGATTTGCACACAAAATTTAATCGCAATCGGCAAGTCAATCCAAGTTTACCAGAAAGAACACGGTGATTTTCCGGTGTGGCTTTCAGATATCCATCCAAAACACTTGACAGATGGTAATGCGCTCATCTGTCCGGCAGATGAAGCAGGTGGCAAACCGATTTATTCTCAGAACGCAGATCCGGAAATGTCCGTGAGTTATAGTTACGAGCTTAACCCTGGGTATAGAGAATGGAAAACTGAGCAACGCAAGGTATATGGCGATGCCATGCCTCTCGTGCGTTGTCGCCATCATGCAAACGAAGACTTTGCGGTTCTAAACTTGAGTTTTTCGTCAAGAGTTTACAGATCATCCAATATATGGGAATACAAACCTGAAGAGATATACGAGAGCATTGAAGAAGCCATTGCTACCTTGGATGCCGGAATCCAGCAGCATCCGGACAATGCACATCTTAGTGATGTATATTTAGTACTTGTTAGCCTCTACATGAAGGTTGAACGAGAAAAAGATGCCGAGAAACTTATCACTCGTTTCAAGGAGATCCTAAAACCTGAGAACATTCGAGATCACTTTGTCCTCGGTGATATGTTTGAGATAATGAATCGAGATGAAGAGATGCTGCAGCTTTTTACGAAACTTGAGGAGCAGTCCCCAGAAAACCGTAGTGTCTTCAGAAAACTTGCCGAGATTCATGAAAGATTAGGCAACGCCGAACTGGCAAATGAATACCGCATAAAGGCGGATCCTGCACTGGCGTTAATTGGTAAGACTGTGCCCGACTTTTCTGCCATGGATCTTGAGGGTAATCCGATTTCGCTTGAGCAATACCATGGAAAAGTCGTCCTACTCGATTTTTGGGCAGTCTGGTGCGCTCCGTGCATCTCCGAAATCCCGAACGTCATAAAGGTCTACGATACCTATAAGGACGAAGGATTTGACATTATTGGGATCAGCCTTGACACTGATGAAGATAGGCTGCGAAACTATCTGAAAGAGAATGACATTCCTTGGCGACAGGTGTTTAGCGGGAAAGGATGGCAGAGCCCAGTTTCACGACAGTATGGCATTCGCGCAATACCTGCACCGTGGCTCATTGCCAGAGACGGCACTTTGATCTCGCACCACGCGAGAGGCAGAGCGTTAAAAGAACTGGTAGCAGACGCACTGAAGGAATGAAATGCGACCGATTTCTCTGATTCTGTGTGTTATTTTTATTCTATTCGGATGTGGTTCGGATGAAACACCACCGATAGAACAGATGCCAAACTACTTTCCTGATGCCATTGGAAGCCAATGGATTTACAGAAATTCTGATGGGTCCCAATGGACACGAGAAGTTAGTGGCGAGACAGATATTAACGGAAAGCACTATCGGATCTTCAAGGATACACCGCAACTGGTAACTTTGAGAAAACATATCGGATAGAATACCAGACTGAAATCACGCAGACTCTTTTTTCGGGAGATGAGACAATTCAACAGAAGCAGACGCTATGGTTTGCCCCGCATGTCGGTATTGTCAAAGTCGAAGACGAATACGGGACAACGGAACTGATTGAGTATTCCTTTTTTTAATTATACCTTGCGGAGAAATGGCGGGGTTTGTGTTTTGACGGTTTTCACCAAAGAATCGCCTGCGCCGTTGTTGCAGGCTACGTTTTTGGTGCAGAAGTTGGGAATCGGAGTGTTTTTGATAGGGTGTTTCCCCGCGCCTACAGAAACCAGTCGGGAATTAAGCAGAGACCCGCAAGGACAACGGACGCAGCGGCCCAGAGGTCATAAATTAAAAAATGAAAGTTGTTATCTTAAGCGACAAGAAACCGGGGCATTACAAGCAATCCTTAGGCATAGTCGAAAAAATGCCTGAATGCCAAACGGCATGGCTTGAGATACAATTTCGGCGCAAATGGCGTGACAACCTCCTGCGGGTTTTTGCGTGTATTTTTGGAGGTGTGCCGCTTTCCATGTCCCTTATCCACACACTTCTGCGGTGGAGCCTCACCCCTGAGTCTTACAACGCACTGGTACAACGCCAAACCGCTGATATTATCCTCTCAACAGGCTCATCTGTGGCGGCGGTTAACCTACTCCTTGGGAGAATTCTCGGTGCCATGACAGTCACGTGTCGTAGACCCTCACCGGTAGGCACCCGATATTTCGACCTCGCAATCCTTCCAATGATCTCTTGGCACCACGCATCGCGTAAAGACAATATTTGCCGAACAATCGGCGTGCCAAACCCTATTTCACCAGACATGCTGGATGTCAAACGGAAACAATTGAAGGATGAACTGAACCTATCGGATTGTCCGAACATTGGCATTCTACTCGGTGGGACAGATCGGCATGAAACTATCACGATAGAGGATGCCGAACGGCTCAGTAAGATTTGCAAAGCAACCGCAGAAAGGATGAACGCGCAGGTATTCGTAACGACCTCTCGCCGAACGCCACCAGATGTGACGGGACATTTGGTATCGACCATAAAACATACTGACTGGTGCCCATTGTTTATTACCCCTGACACTCCTTCAGAACTTGAAGATCCCTACCAAGCCATTCTCGCCTCAAGCGATCTGCTCATTGTCACCGCGGACAGTTTTTCAATGGTGTGTGAGGCAGCGAGCAGTGGACGTAGCGTTGTCGTTCTAACGTTGTCACAAGAAAGTGCCAGACTGCCGAAGCGATATGAAGTCTATCGGTATATGGAAGAACATTCCATTGTGAGTCGGTGCAGACTCGACGGCTTAGAAACGTATATCGCCAATGTTCTCACTTCCGATGTGTCGAACAAACCGCTCCAAGATACAGAGACAGCGGTGGAGGCAATCCGTCAATTAGTGGGGGACCGCTAATCCGAAATGTAAATCAGAAATGAAGAAGGCTGAAAAACGAATTAGAAAACAGTTTCAGCGTCCGTTAACCGATCATTAGTGCGTTAAAGTTGCAAATATATGGCGAGGGTCTCGGACCTCGCCATTTTTGTTAACCATGTCTTGCTACACATTCATCACCCGATTGTCAAATATACTATTTTTTCTTGTGTTTTTTCCGCGAATAGAGTATATTCTGTAGAAAGTTGGCAAATGCTATAGGAAAGGAAAAAAATCATGAGATATACCGTGCGAATTTTTCTATTTTTGATCATCCTCGGAATTATCTTTGTTGGGTGTTACTTGAAGTTAGATTCCAAGGCAAAAACAGAGCAATATACTGGACCTCAAACCGTTGAGGCACTTATGGAGGCGTTCGATGCCAGATACAGTTCCCATGAGAGGACCACTGTTTCGGAGACACTTTATGGCAAAAAACGACATATTGAGTTCACGTTGGCAGATATGGATACCAAATATCCACGTGAAGAATGGCTTCAGATGCTCCTCAATAAAGGTATCATGATAGAGAATTTCAAAACCTATAGTGAATACCTCGATGGACGCTCGGATCTAATTTTGGAAGAATTGTACACCGAAAATGACTGGGAGATCGTTAAATCGAGTTATATTGACACCCTGATCCAAAAGTATCAACATGAACATCAACTCATCACTGAAGCGAATCAAGACAACCCAGAAATGGAAGAGTGGATTGTAATAGGTGAAAACGCGTTACCGCAAATTCCCGGAAGAATCTACGTACAAAAAACGGAATCAACGGCTAATATTTGGCACACGACACGCGCTATAACGAAATCGGAGAACGGAGAGCATAGCTCGGTTAAGGGTCCCGAACCTTCTGAGAAACAGAGGCTTCACCTCTTGAATACCGGTGTGCAACCAGCGGGCTGGGAAGTCGTGTATGTAGATGAAAATGGAAATCCTATCCGCTAAAACAGATAGCAGACACTCACAAAGGGTACCTCTACCATTTGACGGGAGACCATGAATGGTTTCCCTACTACAAACCCGGAAACCTCGCCAGCGATGGAAAGTGTTTTGTCATCCATTGTTCACTGAAATGTCTGTATATCTTGATAATTCACCATAATAGCCGTAAGGAGTTCGACTTCACGCAAAGTGCAAAATAACAGAGAAGATCGGAGATTTGCATGCCCAACCAATTAGCGATTTCAGGCGGCACACCTGTACGAAACACAGAAAGCGATCCGTGGTCCTCATGGCCACTTACCACGACTGAAGAGTGGGAGTCAAAAGTTGAACCGCTGCTCCGTGAAGTGTACCTGAGCGCGAATGAAGGCTCCGGTGGCTCGATGATTGAGCGTTTGGGTGAACAATATGCCCAGTATTCCGGGACAAACTACGCCCTCTTCATGCCGCACGGCACCGATTCAATCAGTGCCGCCTTAGCTGCTGCGCTGGATCTCGACGGATTTAGTGATGGTGGCGAGGTTATTGTGCCGAACTACACGTTCGTAGCGACGGCGAGTGCCGTATTGGAACGTCGATGTACTGTAGCGTTTGTAGACATTTCACCGGAGACGTTTACGATCGATCCAGAGGCAGTGGAAGCAGCAATTCGTCCTGAAACTCGCGCGATCCTACCCGTCCATCTCGGTGGTCATCCAGCAGATATGGGGGCATTGCGAGAGATCGCACAACGTCATCAACTTGCGATTATTGAGGACTCCGCACAAGCACACGGCGCCGAATACCAGACGAAGAAAGTTGGATCTCTCAGCGATGTCGGTGCGTTTAGTTTCCAAGCGTCAAAGAATCTGACTTCCGGTGAAGGCGGTATGGTTACCACAAACGATAAGGATATTCACGACCGGGTCTGCGCCTTTATGAATGTGGGACGTGCGCCCGGTGGGGCGAGATGGGAATATCCGCGACTCGGATGGAACTACCGTCCCTCAGAGTATCTCGCTGCAATATTGTTGGTACGGCTGGAACTGTTAGAGGGACAAACCGATCTCCGCAACCGAAACGCCACCTATCTCTCCAACGCTTTGAAAGCGATTGAGGGTATCACACCACCGAAACTCGCCCCGTGGGTTACCAAACACGGGTATCATCTCTACTGCTTGAAGTATGACCCCCAAGGATTTGACGGTAAATCGCGACAGGAATTTGTAGACGCGCTCTCTGCCGAAGGTATTCCGTGTTCTATCGGTTACCGTTCCCCGCTTTCACAGGAACCGGGAATGGCATACGTCGCGGAGAAATATCCGCACCTCATCCGGTCGCTGCCGTGCCCAAACGCAGCATCAGTCTGCGAGCAGAGTGTATGGCTTTTCCAAAATCTCTTCCTCAGTTCAGCAACGGATATGGATCAGATTGTGGAAGCTATCGCCAAAATTCATCAGGCATGGCGTTAATCTCTTCCCAGTGTTAATGTCCGATGGATTACGCAAACTTCGTCGGGAACTTTGATGCAATCACAAAGCAGCAAACCGCTCCTTGTTTACGATAACGCCTGCGACTTTTGCCGATATTGGATTGCTCAATGGCAGCACATCACCGGTGACCGTGTTGATTACGCACCGTCCCAAGAGGTGGCTGCACAATTCCCAGAGATACCGCTTTCAGCGTTTGAGAATTCGGTTCAGTTGATTCTTCAGAATGGGACGGTTTTGAGCGGGGCAGAGGCTGTCCTGCGTGCCTTGAACAACGGTCGGTTTCTCTGGTGCTACTACCATTTGCCGGGTTTCGCGAGCGTGTCCGAAGGAATTTACGGTTTCATTGCACAGCAGCGCCCGTTTTTCTCTGCTGTGACGCGATGGTTGTGGGGGACACATACGGAGAGAACATCGTTTTGCTTTTCGAGATGGCTGTTCCTGCGCGGACTCGGTTGTATCTACCTCATCGCCTTTTTGTCCTTGTGGGTGCAGATTCACGGACTCATTGGGAGCAACGGGATTTTACCAGCAGAACAGTATTTAGAGGCTATCCGTCAGCAAATCGAGACAGAAGGCTATTACCTCGTTCCGACGCTGTTCTGGCTGAACGCATCGGATGCTTCTCTCAATTTATTGTGCGCCAGTGGTGTGCTTCTGTCCTTCGTCTTAATCGCAGGGTTTGTCCCTTCATTTACCTTAGTCGGTTTGTGGGTGTTTTATCTGTCGCTTGTGACAGCAGGACAAGTTTTTCTAAGCTTCCAGTGGGATGTCCTGCTCTTAGAGGTGGGCTTTCTGGCAATCTTCTTCGCGCCGCTGCAACTACGTGATACATTCACACGTGCATCCCAACCCTCCGCTGCGTTTCTGTGGCTTTTACGTTGGCTCCTGTTCCGTCTGATGTTTGCCTCCGGGTTTGTTAAACTCGCCAGTGACGAGGTGTGGCGAAACCTCACCGCTCTCAACTACCATTATGAAACACAGCCGTTGCCGACAGGGTTCGGATGGTATGCCCACCAGTTGCCGGAATGGTTCCAGAAAGCCTCAATCATCGGTATGTTCGCGGCTGAATTGGTCGTCCCGTTCCTGATTTTCGCACCGCGACGTTTACGGACTGTGGGATGTATCGGGTTAGTCACTCTGCAACTGCTAATCATCCTAACAGGGAATTACTGCTTTTTCAACTTGCTGACGATTGCGCTATGTCTCCTTCTGATTGACGATGTGACGTGGAAAGGGTTGCTCCCAAAACGGTTCATGCCCCCTATCCGCTTCGGCGAACAACCCCTTCACCGATATAGACGCATCGGCGTAGCGGTAGTGGCAACGCTCCTCTTTCTGTTGAGCGGCATCCGATTCGGTGGACAACTTTTCAGAGAGATAAGGTTTCCAGATGTCGCTTGGATCGCGCCGTTTCGGAGTGTGAATACCTACGGACTCTTTGCAGATATGACGGAATCACGCCCGGAAATTATCGTTGAAGGTAGCAACGATCGGATAACATGGGAAACTTACCAATTTCGATGGAAACCGGGAAATCTGACTGTTGCGCCAAAATGGGTTGCTCCGCATCAACCACGCCTCGATTGGCAGATGTGGTTTGCTGCCCTACAAGGCAGTTATCAAAGGACACCGTGGTTTCTCAATTTTATGGGAGGACTGCTACAAGGCAGGTCTGAGGTGCTACAATTGTTGGCAGAAAATCCGTTCCCAGACACACCACCACGTTATGTCCGCGCAACTCTTTACGATTATAGCTTCACCGACCACACTACAAAACGTTCAGAAGGAACATGGTGGTCCCGCGAATGGAAAGGAATTTATTGTCCTGCGATTTCACTTCGATAGAAAAAGAATCAGCACACACCGATGTGCCGTTTGATTTGACGAATTAAATAGGAGAATCTATGCCCAGTCAATTTTTAACCGTCGCGTTGGAAGCGGCGAAAAACGCTGAAAAAATCATCACCGCTTACTACACCGGCGACACCATGAAAGTAGAACTGAAAGCCGACGAAACGCCGGTAACCCTTGCCGATAGAGGGGCGGAAAAAATTATCCGAGAAACCATCAAACAGGCATTTCCCGACCACGGTTTATTAGGTGAAGAGTACGGCATCGAAGAAGGGGATTCCCCTTATGTCTGGATTATTGATCCGATTGATGCTACAAAGAATTACATCCGAAAAATTCCGATCTTCGGCACACAGATTGCTTTGATGAAAGGTGAAGAACTTATCCTCGGCGTTTCCAACGCACCACTTTTGAACGAACTCCTCTATGCGGAAGCAGGCAGCGGTGCTTTCCTGAATGGCGAACCGATAACCGTTTCCAGCGTGACGCAACCCAAAGATGCAATGGTATGCCACGGTGGACTGAAGTGGTTCGTAGAGAAGGGCACCTTTCCCGGCATCTATAACCTTATCACCGACGCTGCACGCACGAGAGGCTTTGGCGATTTCTACATGTATCACCTCGTGGCTTCTGGAAGGGTGGATGCTGTCATTGAAGCGGCGATTAGCGTCTGGGACATCGCCGCCATCAGCGTTATCGTGAGGGAAGCCGGTGGGAAGGTAACGGATATACAAGGAGAAGCCATTACGAAAGATACCGCTTCATTAATAGCGACAAATGGAGTCCTGCATAACACTGTATTGAACTATTTCTATGATGCCTGATCGCAGATGCTCGATAAACCCGCGCAACCTATCTGTAGTCGTTTAATAATTTTGTGAGCGGATCCCCTGTAGGAGCGAGTGTTTTGCTTGGGGTTTTTGCTTGGGGTTTTTGCTTGGGGTTTTTGATAGGGTATTTCTGCGTATTGATAGGGCATTTCTGCGGATTTCTGCGATTGATAGGGCATTTCTTCGGATTTCCCCCAGCTCGCGACTCTTCGCGTAAATCGGACAAAAACCTTAAAACTAAATAGCCCTGGTTTGACAATACAAGTTACTTGAATATTTCAAGGAGATGTGTTATCAACCTTTTCAGCGTCAAAACTCCATGCTTTAGCTTGGAGATGTAGACGCTGTTTTTTCTTGACACAAGTTGTTGAATCTGCTATAATAATTTCAGAGTGTAAGGTTGCTATAGAGGCTGTAGTTGCGAAGCTCTTGATAGCGTTCCTATAGTGTAAAGCTCTGAAAACGGTCATCTATCAATAAATCGCAGCTCGACATGCGTTTTTCGTGGATAGCGGACTCAAGGCCCAACACGATTGTTGCGAGACATGACGCATTACAAACTTTTCGTAAGGACACTTTTGTGTCGCAGTCGGGGTAGCGTCTGTTGCAGTAGGCTGCATAAGTCTTTCAGAGAAAGCAGCGGTCGTTGATCGCATGAAAGCTTCCGCAGAAATCGCGGAAGCCTCGCCCTTTAGGGCGGGGTCTATCACACTACATATAAGCCTTGTAAGGGTGACATGTTTGTAGGAAGGAGAAACAATATAAAATGCACCTTGACTTTCAAAACGTGCTGGATCTGTCTTATGTGGTTGATGAAAAGAGTCCATGCGAGCTGCCGATTGATCCTGCCAAAATTTATGACCAAGCAACGTTGGAAAAAGATGGCTACTTTGAAAGCCGTATTGACACGTCCGGACACTACTCTACGCACATGGATGCCCCCTGTTTAATGTACCCCGGTGGCGCAACTATCGCCGAAATCCCAAAAGAGAAACTGACCGGACATGCCGTGTTGATGGATTTTTCCGCGATCAAGAAACCGAACGACGCTGTGACTGCAGAAGATATTGAAGCATGGATAGCCGAAAATGGCGAGATTCCAGAAGGCAGCATCGTCTTTATGCGGACAGGAATGGACAGATTCGTCTATCAGGACAACTTCAACCGGGAGTGGATCGGCTTTAGTGAGGATGCTGCTGAACGACTCGTCAAAATAGGCATAAAGGTTATTGGGACAGATGCATGTAGCATCGACTCAGTGGCAGGACATCCACCCTTGCACGATGGTTTACCGCCTGCGCATCTCGTTTTTCTTGGCGCTGGTATTCCACATGTTGAAGATCTGTGCAATTTAAGCCAATTGCCGACGCATTTCTATGTGGTACTTGCCCCGCTAAAGTTGGCACACAGTTCTGGAGCACCGACGCGAGTCTTCGCCTTCGTATAGGCTTTCTAACTATGTGCTCCTGGACTACCCTCCAAATGTAAAGCAAAGACAAATTATGCCATTTAAGGCATAATTTCATTACGGGTAGGTTTTCGATGAATTCATACGCGGTTCAGGACAACTAAGGTCCCTTCATAATCCCCCTGTATCCCACCCGCAAGCGAGGGAGGTACCAGATACCATCGCGAAACGAAGTGGAGCGATGCCCAGATTCTAATAGTTAAAAAAACAGAAAAAATGATACCCAACATTCCTGAACCGATCTTGGATCTGTTACATGAAATTGGTGAGGTAGGTGGAAAGGGAACTTACCTTGTCGGTGGATTTGTCCGGGACCTCCTGCTCAAACGACCGAGTCTCGATATCGACATCGTTGTAGAAGGAGATGCAATCCGAATTGCAAACGCGATGTGTGAACGTTGGAACGGGAGACTGGACGCACATCCGCAATTTGGCACTGCAACCGTCACGCCCGCCGACGTTAACCTTCCCAAAGTGGATTTCGTTACCGCCCGTCGTGAAACTTATCAAGGTGCCGGGACGTTACCTACAGTAGCACGTGGGACGATCACAGAGGATCTGCGAAGACGGGACTTTTCGATTAATGCCTTGGCAATGCGCTTAGATATAAGCACTTTTGGTGAGATCGTTGATAAGACAGGTGGTTTGGAAGATCTCAAGACCCGGACTATTCGGGTACTACATAAGCACAGTTTCACGGATGATCCGACGCGCATTTTCCGCGCTTTTCGATATGCCGGACGCTACGGGTTTTGTATTCCTGAAACCGACACGACTCTGATGCGGGAAGCACTCCCAGTATTAGTGCAACTCAGTGGTGAACGGATACGGAATGAGATTGATAGAATACTTATTGAGAAGAATGCACCGGAGATCGTAGCACACCTTACACGACTCGGCGTATGGAAAACTATCTTTCAAGGGTGGAATATATCGACTACGTTTGCCTGCGATTTTAAGAAGGCAGAACAGGCAATAACCTGGACATCAACGCATCTTACAGACGAAGAACTTCAGCCTGAACTGGTGCGCTGGATGGCATTTTTTGGAACCGACACACCGATATATCAGATCGAAGCACTCAGTCTCAGATTGGTATTGGAACATCAACTTCAACGATTGATAAGCCGTGCCCAAGCGTTGAAACGGCAGGTTTCACTCGAAAAGGTGACACAGGATGCCTTTGCGAAACTCGGAATCTCATTATCCGATGATGCTTCCGTTGACCAACAGAGCGGGAAATGGTGCATTGTTGACCCAAAGAACATGGCAACTTACGTATGCGGAGACGGAAATCTTTATCGGATAGAAACACCGCTCACTGCTTACAAACAGTTGGAACAAACACTTGCAACGTTGCAGGAGACAGCGAAACCGAGTGAGATTTATCAATTGCTAAAGCCTTATCCGATTGAGGCATTGGCACTCGGTTACGTAGACGCGACACTGTCAAAGTGGAAACGGGAAAAAATAATAGATTACCTTTTTGTGCTGCGGAAGATAGAACCTTTTATCACAGGAAAAGACTTGATAGCGTTTGGAGAAAAACCGAGCAAGACTTTTGAAATCCGACTTTGGAAATTGTTTGCGGCACAATTAGACGGGGAAATTACCAAAAAAGAGGAGGCATATTCCCGATTGCGGACCTTTGTATAGCAAGATTTGGCTTGCAAGCGGTGCCAAACACATAATGCCTAATTTCGATCCTTATGAAGCAATCCTTGTGGTTACACAGTTCATCATTCTGTTAACCTTTCATGAATGGGGACACGCTAAATCAGCGAACATGTTAGGGGACCCAACAGCTCGCGATCTGGGACGGATGTCATTGAATCCGGGTGTACACATTGACATTATCGGCACATTGATACTCCCACTGCTCGGTACACTTTTTGGGGGTGGTTTCTTCGGCTGGGCAAAGCCGGTGCCGGTTAACCCGTTCAATCTGAAAAATCCGAGAAGAGACCTGATGCTTATCGCTGCTGCGGGTCCCTTTATGAATATCGTCCTCACTTTCGTGATTTTGGGCGCGATTAAGCTGTTATTAGAATTTTCGACCTTCAATCCGGCTGAATCTGCACTTCACGCTGAGATTAATAGGCAATTAATTCGGACAGCATTGATAAGTGTGTTTCTCGCGGCGTTTAACATGCTCCCACTTTTTCCGTTAGACGGTTTCAGTGTTGTGAGAGGCTTGCTTCCCGCAGGTACAGCGCACCAATTCGAGAAACTGAGTCCGTATGGGATGCCGATTCTGATGTGCCTTATTTTTTTACCGGGTCTCTTTGGTATACCGAACTATGTGTTCGGATTCTTGAGCAATATTAGTTTTGAAATCCTAAATCTGATTGCGAAAATCGTAGGTATACGATAGGCAGTACTACCCTTTTACCCGATGAGCTTTCAGTCAATAATACACGTATCTGCCATCATGGGCTGAACTCTGGAAACACATATCCAAAATACGACAAAAACTGCGCTGACTAAAGATAATAAAAAATGCTAACTGAAACAACTCCAACTCTTGCCTCTACAGCCCCAATCTACTCCGTGAAGTTAGAGGGTTTCGAGGGACCGCTCGATCTGCTCCTCCATCTGATTCAGAGAGAGGAGATGGATATTTATGATATTCAGATTTCGCAAATCACCGACCGGTACCTGGAATATGTGAATCTAATGGAGCAGTTAGATTTAGATGTGGCATCCGAATTTTTGGTGATGGCGGCAACACTTCTGCACATCAAATCGCAAAGTATCCTCCCACAACTCACACCAGATACTGAATACACAATCGGTGATCAAGAGCAACTCGTCAGACAACTCTTGGAGTACAAACAGTTCAAAGAGGCTGCCCAAGTTCTGGATGTTTATGCCGAACGTCAGACACTCATCTATAGCAGAAGCCCTAAGACGCACGAAGATTTAGATGGTGCGCGTGCGTTTGAAATCAGGGCGACGCTGTTCGATCTTCTTACCGCTTTTAAGGGTGTGAACGACCGGGTTGCGGAGATAGACACCGAAGAGGTATACGAAACGGTTGAGGAGGAAACAATAACCGTTGAAGACAAAATCGCTTTTATTGACCTGCAGTTGGAGAGTTCAGACCAATTGCTATTCGACGATCTGTTCCCGTTATCTTCAACCAAGACAGATCGAATTGTAACATTCCTCGCCATTTTAGAACTCATTCGGATAGGAAAAATCGTTACCGTTCAAACCGACCATTTTGAGAGTATCTATATCGTTAAACAGGAGTACGAGGGGTCTGATCAAGAGATACTACCACCTCCGACCATTGAAAACACTCGTTCAGAAGAACGAAACAATTAGGAATTTGGTTTATGGATTCTGAATATGTTACCGCTGTCAATCCGATAGAGGAACCGGACCCGATATCAGCGCAAAAACCCAAATCAATTTTGGAAGCGATTCTGTTCGCCGCGAGCGAACCCATTTCAGTGGAACAGTTTCAAGCAGTGCTGCCGGAGTTAGACAAACGCGCTATCCGGACGGAACTCGACGAACTGCGCCAAGACTATCAAGAAATGAGACGCAGTTTTCGTCTTGTTGAAATAGCGAATGGCTATCAAATTTGCACAAATCCACAATATTCGGAGTGGATTCAGAAGTTTTATACGCGACAGGTTCGTGTCAAACTGACCCCGTCAGCACTTGAGACCCTCGCAATTGTTGCTTACAAGCAACCGATAACGCGGAGCGATGTCGCTGCGCTTCGCGGTGTGAACAGTGACAGTGTACTCAATTCACTGGTAGAGAAAGGGCTGGTCCGTATCGCAGGCAGAAAAAATGGACGCTCGCTGCTTTTCTCAACCACAGACGAGTTCCTCCAACAATTCGGCTTGAAAGATGCTTCTGAATTGCCTTCGCTTGAAGAAATTGACGAACTCCTTAACACATCAAACGGAAACGAGTCTACCCAAAGCACCCTTCCAGCCGCTATGGAGGAGAACGCAGAGCAATGAACTACGATGCATGGTTCCAGTGCAGCGAAGGATGTGATGAGACCTATCCGCTTACAGAAGTCATCTATCGGTGCAAAAACTGCCATGGGTTGTTAGAGGTCCAGCACGATATGGACATGCTGAGACAGCGCCGCGCGGCTGAATGGAAAACTCTCTTTGAACAACGCTACATGCGCACGCAATATCCGTATGGCAGCGGCGTCTGGGGGAAAAAGGAACTCGTATGTCCGAACATTGATGATAATAACATCATTTCTATGTATGAGGGTGGCACCAATCTGTTCTGGGCAGAACGTTTCGGCGATCAACTCGGCTTGGGCGATTTGTGGATTAAGCAGTGCGGCAACAGTCATACGGGTTCTTTTAAAGATCTCGGGATGACCGTCTTGGTCTCAATGGTCAATCAGATTATGTCGGAGTCCGGAGATCTCCGTGCTGTCATGTGTGCTTCAACCGGCGACACCTCCGCCGCTTTGGCAGCGTATGCATCTGCAGCGGGCATCCCGGCGGTAATCCTGTTACCAAAAGCGAAAGTTACACGTGAGCAACTTATTCAACCGATTGCCAATGGGGCGTTGACGCTTTCACTTGAGACCGATTTCGATGGGTGCATGGCAATCGTCCAAAAACTCTCTGCTCGGAAAGATTTCTATCTCGCCAATTCCATCAATTCTCTCCGAATTGAAGGGCAGAAAACGATTAGTATCGAGATCGTGCAGCAATTCAATTGGGAAGTACCGGATTGGATAATTATTCCCGGGGGTAACCTCGGCAATGTTTCAGCACTTGGACTCGGCTTTTTAATGATGCTGGAACTCGGTATCATTGACAAACTTCCGCGCATCGCTTGTGCCCAAGCTGAACGCGCAAACCCACTCTATCGAAGCTACCAAACAGGGTTCACAGAGTTCCATGCCATCACGGCACAAGCCACACAAGCCACGGCGATTCAGATTGGCAATCCGGTCTCTATCCACCGTGCTATCCGAACGTTACGACGGTTCGATGGCATCGTTGACCAAGCTACGGAAGCAGAATTGGCGGATGCTGCTGCGAGAGCGGATAGGACAGGGTTGTTCAATTGTCCGCATACCGGTGTAGCACTCGCTGTACTGATAAAAATGGTCGAACGTAAACAGATTCGTCCAGATGATCGGGTTATCGTTATCTCTACAGCGAATGGGCTCAAATTCCCTGATTTCAAGGTGGCGTATCACGATATTACACCTGGGGAACCACCGCCTCGCTATCTCAATGAACCGCTGGAATTGGAAGCAGACTATGAAAAGGTCCTGAAACAGATTTCCACGCACCTTGACGCATAACACACCACTTACACGAACACCCTCAACTTCAGTAGTTAACTATAGAAACGACCTCCTTCAGAACGATAGTTCTATTCATCAAGATACGATGCGTCTCATAAGGAACCTCCTACATGGACGCAATAACAGAAGCAGACAACGGTTAAGAACTTGCAACAAATCCACAAAATATAGTATAATCTAAATGTTGGCTTATAAACTTCGCCAAAATTAACAAGCAATAGGAGTAAATGAATGTCAGAACAGTATCAGCCTAAGCCTGAGCATAAGTTCACCTTTGGATTATGGACGGTCGGTAATCCGGGTCGCGATCCATTTGGTGATGTTGTCAGGCCCCCCTTGAAACCCACATACACTGTCCAAAAATTAAGCGAACTGGGCGCATACGGTGTCAATTTACACGATAATGACTTGGTACCCTTTGACGCCTCAGCTGTTGAACGCGATAAAATTGTCAGCGAATTTAAGAAGGCACTCGCCGATCACGGTATGAAGGTGCCGATGGCAACAACAAACCTCTTCTATCATCCCATCTTTAAAGACGGCGCGTTTACCTCTAACGATCCCAAGGTGCGAGCATTTGCCATCCAGAAAACTTTGAATGCCATTGATCTCGGTGTTGAACTTGGCGCGACCATTTATGTATTTTGGGGTGGCCGCGAAGGGTCAGAAGTAGATGCCTCTAAAAACGGACCCGATACCGTCAAGTGGAACCGCGAGGCGATGAACTACTTCACGCACTACGTCAAAGACCAAGGGTACGACCTCCGTTTCGCGCTTGAAGCAAAGCCGAATGAACCTCGCGGCGACATCTATCTTCCCACAACAGGACATATGCTCCATTTTATTGAGACGCTTGACTACCCAGAAATGGTCGGTGTTAACCCCGAATTTGCCCATGAAACGATGGCAGGTTTGAGTTTTATTCACGGTGTCGCACAAGCATACGAATCAGGCAAACTCTTCCACATTGACCTCAACGACCAGAAGATGAGTCGTTTCGATCAAGACTTGCGCTTCGGTTCTGAAAATATCAAAAGCGCGTTTTTCCTCGTCAAGTTCCTTGAAGATGTGAGCTGGGATGGATCTCGCCACTTCGATGCACACGCCTACCGAACTGAAGATGAACAAGGCGTCTGGGATTTTGCTGCAGGGTGCATGCGGAGTTATCTGATTCTGAAAGAGAAAGCACGCCGTTTCAATGAAGATGCGGAAATTCAAGGGATGCTCGCTGAAATACAAGCACGCGATCCTGAACTCGAATCACTCATGGCAAATTACAGTGCCGAGAGCGTCGGAAAACTGAGAAAGATAGATTTTGAACCGGACACCCTTGCCCAAAAGGGACTCGGATACGAGAAACTGGATCAGCTCACATTCGAGGTTTTAATGGGAATCAGGTAAACCCACACTTTCCCTCAGTACCATTTTGAAAAGTTGGAACTCCGCTTATGAACACGCTTATTATTGCGATTTTGAGCTTTATCGGTTTCATCGTTGCCTATCATACGTATGGTAAATGGTTAGCGAGAAAGATTTTCGGATTAGATTCCCAAGCCACGGTACCGAGTCAAGAATTGCGAGATGATGTCGATTACGTTCCAACGAAAAAAGAGATCATCTTTGGGCACCATTTCACGAGCATCGCTGGTACAGGTCCCATCGTTGGACCTGCCATTGCTGTTTTTTGGGGATGGCTACCGGCGTTGCTTTGGGTTGTACTCGGATCGGTTTTCATCGGTGCTGTCCATGACTTTGGTGCGCTTGTTGTATCCCTCCGCAATCGTGGACAAAGCGTCGGCGAAGTTGCGGGCAGAATGATCGGTCCGCGCGCTAAATTTCTCTTCCTTTTTGTCCTCTTTATGGGGCTGACGATTGTCCTTGCCATCTTCGGCTTGGTCATCGCCCTGATTTTCTCCTACTATCCTGAATCTGTCCTGTCTGTTTGGGTGGAAATTCCGCTCGCAGTCGCCATTGGTATCTGGATTTACCGTAGGGGTGGCAATATTCTCATCCCTTCCATTATCGCGCTCGGTATCATGTACATTGGGATGGCACTCGGTGCGTACGTTCTACCGATTGACTTGGCACAATGGTTCGGTATCCCGCTGCTCGGAAAAACTTACCTGAACGTCGTGGTGATTTGGACGTTGGTGCTCTTTGTCTACTGCTTTATCGCCTCAGTGTTGCCTGTCTGGACGCTTCTGCAACCGCGTGATTTCATTAACAGCCATGAATTGGTATTGGCACTGCTCTTATTAGTGCTTGGACTTGCCATCGCAGGCTTGACAGGCAGCGCGGATCTGACAGCCTCCGCGCCTGCTATTGCCTCAGATATCCCACCGGATGCCCCACCGATTTGGCCCTTCCTATTTATTACGATTGCGTGCGGGGCAGTCAGCGGTTTTCACTGTATGGTGAGTTCCGGAACTTCCAGTAAACAGGTTGCATCCGAAGGCGACGCGCAATACGTAGGATACGGCGCGATGCTACTTGAAGGTGGACTTGCCGTTATCGTTATTCTTGCCTGCTGCGCTGGCATCGGTATGGGGATTTTCAACCGGACCGGCACCGGTGCAAACTACACATTCCAACCTATTGTCAAAGCAGAAAGCACAACCCCTGTTACGAATCAGGACGCGTGGAAAACGCGCTATGCTATTAAGACGGAAACAAATGCTGATGGGACTACCAAGGTCGTCAGCGGTTGGGCAAGCCACGGACTCAAGGCAAAGGTGAGTGCGTTTGTTGATGGCGGTGGAAATTTCCTCGCGTCCCTCGGTATTCCGCTCAAAATGAGCATTGCGATTATGGCGGTACTCGTTGCGAGTTTCGCCGCTACAACGTTGGACACAGCGACGCGACTCCAGCGGTATGTTATCCACGAACTGGCGCAAACGGTTAACTTTAAGCCTTTGACGAACCGTTACATTGCGACTGCGTTTGCGTTAGTACTTGCTACGGCTGTCGCTCTGCTACAGGGACCCAGTGGTCCCGGCAGTGGCGGTTTGACGCTCTGGCCCCTCTTTGGTGCAACGAATCAGCTCTTAGCCGGATTAGCCTTTATGGTGATCGTTTTCTATCTCCTCCGCCGTAACAAACCGATTTGGTTCGCCCTCCTTCCAATGATAGTCATGCTTATCATGCCTGCATGGGCGATGCTACACCAGATGTTCAACCCTGAGACCGGTTGGCTTTTCACTGGCAAATATTTGCTCTTCGGATTCGGCATCGTTGTTGAAGCCTTACAGATCTGGATGATCATTGAGGGCATCCTCGCATGGCGACAGGCCCGCGGGAACTATCCGGAACTTCCGCCGCTGGAAAGTTTTGCTACTGATTGAGAAGTAAAAATATAAAACGTTGAATACCTAATACAGGGTTAGATCGCCAAACCGTAGGAGAGTATAATCATGAAACGCACAAACAGACAATATAGATTAGAACAGTTGCGACTCCGCGAAGCAGAAGGAACTTTGACAACACAAGAGCAAGCAGAACTTTTAGCCATCTTTGCTGAGTTAGATGCTGAGGAAGCAGAAGCGTTAAAACCAGCAAAGGAAAAGAGTCGACAGCTGCTGGAAGAGAAAGCAGAGCTTGAGGAAACTGTCTCGCAATTGCAAGATATTGTTATTGAGCACAAGCAACTGCTAACCGATGCTCGCGCATATCTGACGCAACTCCAATCAAAACGCGCACGACTTGCCGATAAGTATTATTGCCTCACTGGTCAAAACCTCTTAAAAGGATACATTGAAACCAAGTGACAGAATGAATGCATCGCAGCGAGAGAAGATCCGCCAACGTTATGTATACAGTTGCGGATATTGTGAGGTTCATGAATCGGATGTTGGAGCAACATTGACGGTGGATCACCATCGCCCAACAGTGCACGGAGGCACAAACGATGATGAGAACCTTGTTTATTGTTGCCACCGATGTAACGAGCACAAAGGTACATATTGGCACGAAATCCAAATCCCACACATTCGCTTACTTCATCCACTTGAAGACGACCTCACTTTGCATCTTCGCGAACAACAGAACAGTGAGCTCATTGGCGAAACTCCTGAAAGCACATTTTATATTCAACGATTACGTTTGAATCGTCCTCAACTTATTGAGTACCGCCGTCGTAAACATACAGATCAAAAACGGCATAATGAAATCAAGATACTGCGCCAACAAATATACGATTTACAACAAGAGTTAGTCCAGTTAAATTTATCTATCCAAGAGACGCTGACTGAAATCGATCGAGAAACTACATAAACACTGTTATTGCTCCTAACGAAGATCTAAAAACAAATGGGAATTGGTCGGCAGTATCAATTGCAGATAGATAGTAAAGCACTCAATGATGCGGTTCAGCGCGTAACGGATGCAGACATCCAACTTTTGGCGACAAGTATATTCGCCCCAGAAAAGCGCGCAACAGTAATTATTGAGTTGGAGAAGTAAAGCCCGCTCCTTTGCATTCTACATAAATCAAAATGAGACATTGTTTTCAGCATTTAGCAGTGGGAAAAGAGATGTCAGAAATTTCAGAAAAGCAGACGAAAACTGAAGAACTTCACAACTATCCCTTTGACACGGAAATCTTCCGAAACACGTTCAACGGATACGTTCGGAAATTCCACACCACTTTCATAATCTTAGTGATTGTGGCTTGCTCGCCCTTCGTGGCATACATGATCGCATTGTATTTAGAGATGACAAAAGTTGACATCACCGGTTTTTTAGACATCTGGCACGCCAGTAGGGATCTGCTGTTGGATTTGGGGTTTCCTCACATAAGTTACGGCATATTTTCATCAGGAATCATTTCAGCTGGCAACTTTTCTGTCGGGATTATCTCGATTGGCATCAACTTTTCTTTTGGTGTGATTGCAATCGGCGGGCTTGGCTCTTGTGGTGTGATCTCTATAGGGGGCATATCTTCTGTTGGTGTGATTACAATCGGGTATTCACACGTCTATGGGGTCATTGCTATCGCTACCGGATCCAAAAATATATCTGAAAGATACCACGGTGGACAGGCTTTTGGGCTTATGGCAATCGGACGGCATGCACGAGGTGTCTATACACTATCATATGATGAGGAAGGCAAAGGAACTTACCAATTTTCACCGAAACGCCAAGACCCTGGGGCTGTGGCACTCTTTACGCGGTTGCTCCGAAAGTTCAAAAGGGCATTCACCTCGGCTTCTTAAAACGATTCTTGATTTTTGGGTAAATAAAAGTGGATAAACCTTACATAACTGTTCAACGCAACGACTATCAATTAACAATCTATCGCGGAATCGCCCCTCTGGACCCCGACAACGATAATGTCAACGTTCAAGTCACCTTCCCGAATGGTGAGAGTTTCTCCGCAGTCTTTTTTACCCTTCAAAATATTGACACCTTGATGAAACACTACAAAAAGACTGGAGAATGCGCCAACGGCTTGTACTTCTGGGCATCTGATATGATGATTGTCCAAGAGCTTACTGAAGAAACTATCTGTAAAACAATTGACAATTTATTAGCAGCGGAAGAGTTTGAATCTGTTTTTTTAAAAAATGAGGAATCTACAATTATTTCACCGAAAGACGGAGATAAACTCTTCAAACGGTTCAATGAATCTCTATAAATTCCTATAAGCGTCCCTTCTCATTCTAATTCTCTGCAACATCAATGTCGGTGACAACGTATCTCAGCTGCGCGAGTGCAAGGCATAACCGACCTGACGCACAACCGATGTCTAATAGGCAGCTGCCCGCCGGAAACTTCTCAACAAACGCCTGCTCGCTCTTTCCCAAACCGTATTCTGTCTTTTCTCTGCGGCTATCAAGCTCATCGTCTCGATTGAAATATTCCCTCACGGAGTCCAATAATTTTTGGGATTCTTGTAGATTTTTGGCTTTCATGTGGAATCATTCCTCGTGCGTTACATCCATAGTCCGTTGGTAGTCCGTACGAAAAGAGGCGAGGCACGGAGACCTCGCCTAACAGTAAAACATAGGAGTCCATCGGTAGAACTCTATGCTGGAAGTTTCTCAACTGCCTCAAAGAAATCGGCGTTTGATGCACTAAAGCCGTACTGTTGTTCCACCTCCCGAATGGCGATCTCTGTTGTGAACAGGTTATCGTAGGTATCAGGAAACTCCACACCGGTTGTGGCATCACGGAACAAGATGATATTATAGCCATACCGTGCCATAGAGCGAATCCCATAATCCCTGCCTAATACACACCAGTTTGTTGCAAAGCCAGCGAAGAGCAGATGTAAGATCCCCCGCTCCTCTAACAGCTCATGTAACTGCTGTCCCGTCGCGATAACAAATTCTTCCGGTTTCACGTCAATCGCAGGGGAGACAGAGAGTTGCGATGCGAGTTTGTTCCAATGGATATCGATACTGGGAGGTTGACTCCGAGGACCGCGATAAACGGCGTAGTCCCCCTCGCGACTTCGGAAATTGGAGGGAGGCCATGCTGAAGGGATAGACGGTTCAGGCGGCTTGTGCCGCTTGAGTTGCGGATACTGCTCTGCTACCGACGGAGAGGGGGCATGCACAATCGTTAATCCCGCTTCCCGCGCAGCATTCAGCACAGGGACGACACATTCCTTCGTTACCTGTGCTGCACGTTCTATCCAACTTTCGATGAAATGAACGTTCCACAGATCAACGAGTACCAAAGCGGTCTCCTCAACTGGTAATGGCATTTCAAACTCACGCCGAATGAAAGCAGTTTCACGGCACGGTACATCTACCGGGGTGCTGTCTTGAAAATAGCGGACGCGTAAATTTAGCATTTTCACTTTGGCTCCTGAAACAGCGAATCGTCGAGTTCTGCGTTCAACATGACGCTGCTTAAACGAGTTTCGGTGAAGAGTTCACCCTCTACATTTTGCTGAATATGATGCGGCACTTTGACACCATCCACATCGCGATAATCGTCCAAGAGCGTTTCTTTATTGACAACAACGCCCTGTTCTGTCTCACGGAATCCCATTTTCACGATATAGTGTGTCTCTTCACTGATGAAAACTCTGAGTATTTCACCTGAAGGCTGCGGAACAAGCACAATCGCAGCGGATTTTCCCATTACCTCTTCTGTGCCAGCGTATTGGATCGAACTATCGTCTTGCATAAGACTCGCGAGCAACCAAATCGGTTCTCTGAAAATGCCATCTTTCATGGAAGCCGTCATTTCAGGAGGTAAAGGTTGCGGTCCCATAGGGGTCATCGCAAATCCAGAGGTGCCATCGAAGGCGTAACTCATTTCGCCCTGAGGCATCTTGATGTCCTGCCGCAGTTTGTCCGGATAGACTTGATATCCCTTAACATCCAAGTTCATCTGTCCCATCGGTGAATTGGCTGTAGCGCGACCTTCCACAACAATGTTTTTGACGGCTTGCAGCTTTTCAAGTCCACCATAGGCATCGACTGCCGCCGCGATAATCCCCTTGGCTTTCGCCATGTCTCCTTCACTCGCTTCAGGCATCGGTTCCGCAGGCGGGGGTTCCGGTTGCTTTATTTCAATCTCGTTAACCTCACCGAACTCATCAAGAGATCGGTCAAAATTGGCTTTATTGCCGACAGTGACAATCGTAAGTGCGTCCGGATGGAGATACTTTTGTGCGACTGCCTGCACATCCGCCGCCGTGACCTTGGCAATATTATCGGTATAGGTTTCAAGGAAGTCTGGTGCATAATCTCGATAAGCGAGCATCATCTGCTGGAAGGCGATTTGCGCGCTGCTCTCAAACCCAAAGACAAACGAATTGATGAGCGAATCTTTGGTGCGCTGCAACTCTGCTTCCGGTACAGGTGTATCTCGGAGACCTTTGACGACATCAATAATGAGTGAAATCGCCTCCGCCGTTTTCTCAGTACGGGTCTGCGAATAAGCGAACCATTCCCCTGGATTCGTGTAATAAGTGGTCTGCATTATGCTACCCACCATATAGGCGAGCCCGTGTTTCTCACGCACTTCCCTCATGAGACGAGACGTGAAACCACTTTCACCGAGAATATCGTTCATGACACGGAGCGCGAAGAAATCGGGGAAATCGGGTGTGCGTTTGATACCGAAATGTCCGATTAACATCACTGACTGCGGGAGATCCTTGAAGATATAATTAACGGACGGTTTCGGAGTCGGATCTACGGTTGGAACGTCGGGAAAGGAAATATCCGCCGACTCCCATCCTTCAAAGACCTTTTCCAGTTGTGCAATCAAAGTTTCCGTTTCAAAGTCGCCGGTAATCGCGAGCCTCATGTTGTCGGGATGGTAATATTTCGCATGAAACGCTTTGAGATCGTCAGCAGTGATACTCTCTATGCCTTCAATTTCAGAATACCACCCGAATGGATGGTCGGTTCCGTAGAGCAGCGCAGAGAAATTGCGCCACGCAAGTTGGATAGGATTATCGTTTCGCCGACGGATGCCTTCAACCGCCTGCTGCTTACGGAGTTCCAATTTATCTTCGCGAAAGGCTGGGTTCCTGAGTACATCCGCAAAGATTTCCAATCCTTTTTCGATGTCTTCTGCAAGTGTTGAGAGGTTAATTGTCCCGTATTCACGCGACATGCCGACTTCAACGGAAGCCGCCATAGATTCCAGCTCCTCGTTCAACATGTCCGGTTCACGCGACACCGTACCGCCGGTTCGCATAACAGTAGCGAATATTGATGATAAACCTACCTTATCCGCTGGATCGTAGATGTTCCCAGTTTTAATCAACCCGTTGATGTTAAACAGTGGTAACTCATGGTCCTCAAGAAGGTAGAGCGTCACCCCATTTGAGAGCATTCGCTTCTCTGGCACGGGAGGTTTAAACTCAATCGGTTCAAAGGTAAGTTCTTCGTGTGATCTGGCAAATGTAGATGGGATACCCCCTACAATGAGACAGGCGACCAGTGTCGCGACGACCAGCCCGGTAAAGGTTCGTTTCTTCATTATTCGCTGCCCTCCGTATCTTCACCGGCGGGTGCTACTGCCTCTTTCTTAATGAGTGTGCCGACGGTGCGGTTGCTTTTTGTGAAATAGGTTTTTGCGACTCTCATGATGTCCTCTGGCGTAACTTTATATATGTTTTCACGCCATTGTAGCACATAACGCCAATCGCCAGCGATCCCTTCAAAGAAGGCGAGTTGTTGTGCCATTCCAGCGTTCGAGCTGAGATTTCGGATGAAACTGGCATCCACCTGCTTGAGGATACGCTTGAATTCTTTTTCTGCAACAGGTTCCGTCTTGAGCTTTTCGAGCTCGGCGTAAATCGCTTCTTCAACGTCGGCGGTTGTGTGTGGAGACCGCGGTGCACCATCTATAACAAAAAGATTGTCGTAGCGCGCCCCCGGGTATCCGTTCAGTGAATCGGCAGAGATAGCGATCCCCTTCTCAACGATGTTTTTGTAAAACCGAGAGGTGCGCCCATCAGAAAGGATCGCACTGATAAAATCCAGCACATAATCGTCAAAGTGTGGGAGTGTCGGTTTATGGTAGCCAATCATGAGTTGAGGTTCGGCATCAAACTCGACTTCGACACGACGTTCGCCTTCCTGCGGCAGTTCATCAGTTGTGACTTCAGGCGGGAGTGGCTGTGACGGTATATCACCGAAGTACTTCTCAATAAGTGCGATAGTGTTGTCTATGTCTATACTCCCGACAATAACCATGACAGAGTTATTTGGGGCGTAGTGGACGCGGAAAAATTCTTCTGCTTTGCGCCGATTTAGCATGGCAATATCCGAGGGCCATCCGATAATCGGTATACCGTAAGGGTGGGCAGTAAAGGCAGCAGCGATAAACTGTTCATAGAGTTTACCGCCTGGACGGGTATCAACACGCATCCGTCGTTCCTCTTTGACAGCCTCGCGTTCGACATAAAATTCGCGTAGGACAGCGTTCTTAAGCCGATCAGACTCAAGGATTGCCCACAACTCTAATTTATTAGACGGCAACTCCACCGTGTAAATAGTATAGTCAACAGAGGTGCCAGCGTTGAATCCAGTGCTACCGTGCTGCGTATAGATTTCGGTATATTCGCCGGTGACAATCCACTCCTTGGCGAGTTCCTGTTGCGTTTTGAGTGCCTCTTCCAATTCGGCTATTTTGTCAGCATCTGCTCTGGAACCTTTTGCACGTTCCATGTCGAGTGCATCGCCTATTCGATCGATTTCAGCAAGGACTACCTCTTCTTTTTCATAATCTTTTGTGCCGATCGTTTTAGTGCCTTTGAACAACATGTGTTCGAGCATGTGCGCGATACCGCGCGTATCATCAGATTCATCAACTGAACCGGCTTTAAAAAGGATATAGGGTGCGATGGTAGGGGATGTGTCGCGTTTGATCATCAACAATTTCAGACCGTTGGGAAAGATGTGCTCCACCACCCGGTCTGAGAGATCCTGTGCTGATGCTATCCCCTGCAAAGCAAGGAGAAATAAAATCAGCAGATAACGTATCTGTTTCATTCTTCATTCTGCGGCACCTCTACTCTATAGAGAACCCGGTATTGGGCAATGCCGCTTCCTTTCCGTTGAGAACCCTCAGCCAGAAACTAAGGGTGTTGGCATTTTAACATAGATTTAAATTAAAAATGGGAATTACAATAGAAATGAGGGAAAGGAGCCTCAATTAGAGAGCCGAGACTCCTTTCAGGTCTTATCCTTTCTCAAGATCACCGAGTAACCCAACAAGGGCAAATCTGATATGAGACGAGAGTGCTGAGTTCTCTGCGCGAAGGTCTGCACCTTCTGCGTCCGGGTACATAACATGTGCCGCAACGGAGCGCTTGACCCAACGTTCTGCCCTGTCATCGTAAGGAATGTATTTTTCTTTGGGTGCCGTGCATGCCGGACACTCATCTGGCGGACTATCTGCTTCCTTCCACAAATAGCCACAAGCTGTACAAACAAACATTGCAAAGTCCTTTCTCTGTTCCTCAAGAAGATTAATATTTTATTAACAAAACACCAAAATCATTAACCTCCAGGGGATCGAAGTTACAGGTTTTAGAATTACGATCAGCTATTGAATTTTAGCAGATTACATTTTGAGATACAAGTTTTAAATTCCGAGATCCTATTCAAGGCACTGGGTGCGCTATCAAACTGACTACTCCGCTGATTGCCCTTTCAGTTCAGCAATCTGGTCACGTAAGGCGGCGGCTTCTTCATAATCAAGATCCAACGCCGCTTTTCGCATCCGCCGCGTTAAGTCCGTAATTATCGCTTCAATATCTTGCGGTTCAACGGTTTCCGGAACAATAGCAGGCTTGTCAGATTTTTTAGTCTTATACTCGTCAGTTGATTCAGCGATGAGTTCCTGAATTGCCTTTTCAATCGTCGCCGGTGTGATGTCGTTATCGGTGTTATATTGAAGTTGAATCTCACGGCGTCGATGTGTTTCCTTGATCGCCTCTCCCATTGCTGCGGTGATGTTATCCCCATACAAGAGGACTTCACCATCAACATTTCGTGCTGCACGTCCAGCGGTTTGAACGAGAGATCTGACAGAACGGAGGAAACCGGGTCGGTCAGCATCAAGAATTGCGACGAGAGAAACTTCAGGGAGGTCAAGTCCTTCACGAAGTAGGTTGATACCGACGAGCACATCAAAAACCCCTTCGCGAAGTTCACGCAGAATGCGGGCGCGGTCGAACACGTCGATCTCAGAATGCATATAGTCAGCACGGATACCCGCCTCCGTCAAATACTCGGTTAAGTCTTCCGCCATCCGTTTGGTAAGCGTCGTGACGAGGACGCGTTGTTTACGCCTGACGCGCTCGTGGATCTTACCGATGAGATGGTCTATCTGTCCTCTTACCGGATGTATTGTAATTTCGGGGTCAATGAGTCCAGTAGGACGGATAATCTGCTCGACAATTTGCGCGTTGTTTTCCATTTCATAGGCACCAGGTGTCGCGGAGACAAAGATAACTTGATTGACGCGTGCTTCAACCTCGTCGAACCGGAGCGGACGATTGTCGAGTGCGGAAGGCAAACGGAAACCATACTTGACCAGTGTCTCCTTTCGGGACCGGTCACCACGATACATACCTCGCAACTGCGGAATCGTTACGTGGGACTCATCAATAAAAAGAAGAAAATCGTCGGGAAAGTAATGCATCAGGCAATACGGAGGATCACCCGGTTGCAATCCTGAGAGATGCCGTGAGTAGTTTTCAATACCGGAGCAGTAGCCCACCTCTCGCAACATTTCTAAATCAAAGCGGGTACGTTGTTCAATCCGTTGCGCTTCCAGCAATTTATTCTCTTTCTCAAAAGTCAGAATGTGGTCTTGGAGTTCAAGTTCAATATTAATTAACGCCTGATCGAAGATTTCACCATCGGTCATGAAATGCTTGGCAGGATAGATTTCAAGGAAATCCCGTTGTGCCAACACCTCTCCGGTTGTTGTATCAATTTCGTTAATTCGATCAATCTCGTCGCCAAAAAGCTCAATACGATAAGCGTTCTCACTATAAGCAGGAAAGACTTCAACGACATCACCGCGAGCGCGGAACACACCTTGCCAGAACTCAATATCGTTGCGGACATATTGAATATCGACTAAAGCTCGTAGAAGTGCGTCACGCCGAACAACATCGCCGACGGCTACCTGAACCCTCTGATTTTCAAATTCATCTGGTGAACCAAGACCGTAGAGGCAGGAAACACTCGCGACCACGATAACATCGCGACGCGATATTAAGGACGTTGTCGAGGCAAGCCGCATCCGTGTAATCTCTTCGTTAATGCGGACATCCTTTTCAATAAAGGTATCCGTGGATGGGATGTATGCTTCAGGTTGATAGTACTCGTAATCGCTGACGAAATAGTGGACAGTGTTATTTGGGAAAAATGTCCGGAATTCGTTGTAAAGTTGTGCGGCGAGTGTCTTATTGGGTGAGATTACGAGCGTGGGCAATTGGACGTTCTGAATTACATTCGCCATCGTGTAGGTTTTCCCCGAACCCGTCACGCCAAGGAGCGTCTGCGCTTTGTTTCCACGTTGGAGCCCTTCCGTGAGTTTGTCAATGGCTTGCGGCTGATCGCCTTGGGGTGAAAAGTCTGAGATTAATTCAAATTGCGGGTTATCCACTTCGGGAATGTTATCTTCTGGATCATTAATCTTGGTCAGCAATTCCCAATTTTCTCTCATCTTGGCTTCTTGCTCCTTGTCAAGTTTTCGATCACCTTGCAATATGGGGTTGCCGGCGGTGGTCTACATCAAGACTACAAGAAATTTGTATGGTTTGTGTTGCGTTTTAGGTTTTACAGGACTTACGCAACATCCATTGCTGGCGAGGTTTCTAGGGGAAATCCGCAGAAATCCGCAGAGGAAACACCCTATCAAAAACCCCAAGCAAAAACACCTCGCCAGCGGCGCGTCATACGGAGGTGCTCATAGAAAAATTGCGTAAGTCCTATTTTATATAGTATACCATACTCCGCCAAAAATGTGTAGAGAGATTTGTGTTATCTCCAGAGGCATTCAATTGTCACGAATCACTTTTGTGGGAGGGGTTTGTAACCCCGATTCTTGAGGATTACTTTTGTGGGAGGGGTTTGTAACCCCGATTCTTGAGGATTACTTTTGTGGGAGGGGTTTGTAACCCCGATTCTTGAGGATAGCATCGCGCCCCTATTCCTGATAATGGACTCAGAAAACCGAAAACTGAATGGCTCTGGTGCTATCTCAGGACTATATTGCAGGGACTGAGTATCGTGAGATTTATAACTGAATATCGCAAATCTATTCCTCTACATCCTCGCAGAATAGGCTTAGATGAAAAGCGACACCATGATATTCTTTGGGTGTGCCGGACAAACCCCATCCAACTTTGATACGTAATCTTTTACGTTCGATTTCGTAGTCCAATGCCGCTATAAGCCTTTCATATGCCATGTTCCTAAACGCGAGTGCCTCCGCTTCGCTTGTGAAATACACAGGAGCTATAATTGTTTTTCACCAGGTTTCCTTTCAGGTTAGAGACACGAAATCGTTTCTGCCAAAATAAGGCAACTATGGTGAATTCTAAAAACACATAGACACTTCAGTGGATTATAGACCCGAAACGCGCCCCACCGCCGCTGGCGAGGTTTGTAACCTCGCCTCTTGAGAGTGTCTAATTAATTCCAAAATCTACCATAAAAAAATACGTCGCCAGAACAGAACAAACGTTAGGTTCAACAATTCAATTTCCACCTTAAGTTATCAGATCTTGGGAATCTCTGCAGGCGTCACCTCACCCCGTAGTCTGAAGATGTCGTGACCACGACATGCCAGCTCCGATAAAGACGCATCTTCATCAATTGTATTCAGCAAGTTATGCGTTTGGTAGATTGTGTGCAGTTCACCAGACACCGCCATTTCCTCGAGTGCTTCCCGAACGGAGGCGTAGTTGACCCTCAAGTATTTCTGGGTTGTCGCGACGTTTTTATGCCCTAACATTTCCTGGACGGCGAAAATATCACCGGTGCGGTCGTAGAGTCGCTGCGCAAAACTTTTTCGTAGGCTGTGTGTGGCGAGGTGTCCGTTGAGTCCGGCTGCCTCAAACGCCTTTTTCAAGACATCGTGTGCGGTTCGTCGCGACATCCGTTGTGGGTTTCCGTGTCCGTTTCTCGATGGGAACAGGGGACGGTTGGCTTTGGTGTTTCCGTATTGCTTGCGGTGCCAAGCAATGAGCGCGTCAATCGCGAGTCTGCCGTCTTTGTTGACAGGCACGACTCTGGAGACTTCCCCACCTTTCACAATGAATTTATCGTAGAGCAGATCGGTGACCGCGGCACGGTTCTGGTAGACATCGCCGATGGTTAGGCTGAGCAGTTCAGAGATGCGTCCACCAGTTGAAACGCCGAGCATGAAAAGCCCGCGATTGCGAGCTTCAAACGTGCCGGTGAAACATGCGGATACTCTGCGGATTTCGTGGTTATCGAGGGGACGTGTGCCTTTCATGGTTGGATACCTCGCCTTTATTGAGACACTGTTTTGGGGGTGTCCTGTGCGGTTGGTGAGATAGCCGTTTGTGCTTTGCGTAAAGAAATGATTGAGATGATGATAGCAGCAACCGCACAGATGACGACAAGCCAATCCTTTAGGACGGAAACGCCAATGTTGCGTCCTCGCAATTCCGCAACACCTGTTTCCACAGTCCGAAGGCGCGTATCTATGGCATCAATTTTTGAGTTAATTTTCTCAATATCTGACTTTAACTCGGTTTCTGACGATTTGACGATCTCACGTATCTTTTCCAGGTCTTCAGCGGTTAACTCACCGAAAACGGGTAAAGCGATCACAGAAAAGAGTATCGAGAGCGCGAGTATCGTTTTCATGGGGTGTTCCAGTTCCAGTTTGATTTATCCCCCTGCAAAGGTGGGAGGGTGGCAGACATGTCTTGCAGCAAGCTTTGCAGTGCCACCCAAAACTGGATCATATTATACAACATTCGGGGGTAAAAGGGCAAGTCGCTTTTTGATTCAACGGAAACCCTATCGCGAACGCCACGATTTGAAAACATATGTCCAATTAAAAACCCCGGCAACCACGACCAGAACCGTAGCAATCCAAAGCATAATTTGCATCCGATCGAGGTTCCGATTGATGCTATCAAAGTGCGTGTCTATCTCATCAAAGGTCGCTTCTATTTCACCAAGACTGGTGTCTATAGGATCTATGGCGATTTTTCCCAATTCTTCTCGAAATTCCTCTCGAAATATCTGACGGATCTTCTCTAAATCCGTCTTCGTTAGTTCGGCACGAACTGGAAACCAGGCGATCGTACAGAACAGTATTGAGAGAGCGAGAATGGTTTTCATCGGATGTCTCCTTTTGGAGATAGTAAATCATATTTGCGCTTGGGTGTCAACCTCAAAAAATGTGATGCCCGATTCCGGAGGTTGGAAATCGGGCGGATTTAGGAGAGCGTTTGATTTTACCCATGCAGGTCAATCCTATATCTGACTATCAAATCAGGGCTTGGAAGTAGTGTTGGCTTTTGCTCATGTATCTCAAATCTGTCTATTCTGGTTTCGCTGCCGCGGGGACCTTTTCAGGGTGTCGATTCTTTTGCAAAGAGCACCTTTCCTTCTTCGGTATAAGGAAACTTCCATAAAGCCCTGTCGAGTGTCCGCATTTTAATGTCCCGTCGGCGATCTGATTCTCGAGCAAAGCGACAATTTTCGGGGTGTCATTCCCCATTCACTGAAGGGTTCTGTTGGGTTTCACTCTCATTCATTGACAGATTTTGATGGCTGTCGTTGACAGGTTCTGCCTGTTCAATGGAGCGTGCAAAGTCGGACAGGTTCCTGTCCTTCGATGAAGGGTTCCGTGCTAATGTTCTCCTCTGGACATCTACCAATCTTTTTCAGAAGCCCACTCTTTTTATCTACCTCTCGAAAAACAATACCTTTCGGAACAGAGAACGGTTTTTTTGGACCTCGAGCGGCATCAATCATAAATTGTGCCCAGATCGGCAGTGCTGCCTTGGCACCTTCCTGATTGTAGTTACGACGAGTCGACCGATTCTTATCGAATCCAACCCAAACACCGACAACAAGATCTGCGGTATAACCGACAAACCAAGCGTCTACGTTTTCATTGGTAGTCCCTGTTTTACCCGCTGCCGGTCGAGTCAGTCCCATCCGCTTCGCGCGCCCACCTGTGCCATCCTGAATCACACTCCCCAAAAACGAGGTAATCTGATATGCGACTTTTTCATCTAAGACACGGGTCCGTTTATCCTGACGGTTATCAGAAGTATAAATAGTTCTCCCCGCTGTGTCCAGCACGTACTGAATATGCACCGGTTTCGTCTGGACACCACCGTTTGCGAAGATACCATACACGGAGGTGAGTTCAAGGACTGTTACACTAGACGCGCCTAAAGAGAGAGCCGGCACTGGATCCAATGGACTTTTAATGCCCATTCTCCTGCTCAAATCCACAACACGATTTAGCCCTTCCCATTTACCGTTTTCAGCTATCGGTGTGCCCAACATGGCTTTAGCTGTCGGCACGTTAATTGAACTCGTAAGCACATCGCGCACGGTAACTTTGCCCTTAAACCATTTACTATAATTACGAGGATACCACATCGGCTGTCCAGGGAAAGGAAGTATTCCCCATTCCTCATCAACAATAATCGTCGTGGGTGTCACAATCGCAGGTTCTTCTAACAATGCCGCAAAAACAATCGGTTTAAATGCAGAACCGGGTTGTCGTCTTGCAGTGCCAACAACTCGATTATAGAAATTTATCTTATTCGCTGTAATGTTGTAATTCCTACCACCGACCATCGCTTTAATGTGTCCCGTTTTTGGTTCATAAGCAATAAGCGCCGCCTGCAAGTAATCATTAATCGGATCGATGCCGTGTGGATTCCGCTTATTGGTATCGTAATCGGGTAGACGCCGACCACCGTATGTTTTATCCATCACGCGGAGGTGCTTGGCGACCTCTCTTTCCGCAACGGCTTGCATGGACATATCTATCGTGGTGTAAACTTTTAATCCACCACTATACAAATTATCTTTAAGTTCAGGCAGTCGAACGAGTTCTTCATGGACGTAGTCAAGAAAGTGTCCAGCCGCTTTCAGTGCTGTTCTTGTCGCTTTTCTGGGCAGGTTTGGCGGGAGGAGTGGGGCATCTCGGCTTGTACGCCATTCAGGTACAGTAGTGATATAAGCCTGCTCAAACATCTGGTCGAGTACGATATTCCGTCGATTTAGCGCTCTTTCCGGGTTGGAAAACGGTGAAAAAGCGTAGGGACCTTTCGGAAGTGCTGCGAGCAATGCACACTCGTGATAGTTCAGTTCCGAGACCTCTTTCCCGAAATATCCGAGTGCCGCTTGCTGAACGCCATGATACGTTTTTCCGCCATACCTCGACCTCCCTAAATCAACGTGGTTCAGATAGCGTTCAAAAATCTCGTCTTTAGAGAAAGCTTTCTCAATTTTCACAGCGAGCAGTATCTCTCTTGCCTTCCGAATCACGCTTCTGTCCGATCGCTGATCGAAAAGATAGATATTTCGTGCCAATTGTTGGGTCAATGTGCTGGTCCCAGCCAAGCGACTGCCGTGCAACAGGTTGTTTTTGAACGCCCCGGCGAGACGTATCAGATCAATTCCCCAATGTTCAGAAAATCGCCGATCCTCAATAGCAGTGAATGCCCCTGTGAGCTTGTCAGGCATTTGCAGTAGCGGAATGAGACGACGCGTGGAACCTTCATCATCAGCAAACTCGCCGATTTTCTCGGGTTCAAGATAGAAATTCTGGCGCACAGAATTATTCGCATTCCGGATGGCGGCAATTTTCCCATCCTTAACTGAAATCCGAACGTGTCCCGCCTTTACATCAAGATTCGGATACTCAAAATCCCGCAGATGGATACGAACGGTTCCGTCCGTTGCGACTGCATACTCTCCTGGAGCACTCAACCTCGGAATGAGTTCCGCAACTTTCTTGTACTCCAAACGTTCCAATTTATCGAGCAAAAACGCGATTTTATCAGTTTCCTGCACTTTGCAGACTGCAGAGTAAACCTCCAGATGCTGCCGCCACGTCTGGATATCGGCATCGTATTCAAGTCGATATAGGTCGATGTCTCGGACATCTTCCCAACACGCGAGCAACATGCCGCCTGCAAACCCAATGCCAGCAAAAACCGCCAGAAACACGCATATACCTACAAACCAAAATAGCGTTAACACTGCCTGAAAAAGATGATATAAAAACCGAAGCATTTGTCTTTTCGCTCCCTGCGTGACGCTCAACGAAGAGATCAAGGGTTGCGGTTGGAATTCACGGCGTTCTATCTACATCCGTTTTCCGAATTCGTTTAATCGTACATCCGACGGCTCTTGTCTTTTTGGATGATTTTGGAATATCTTTCCCGGTGATTACCAAATCCAAAGCGTCTTGAAGATAACTTTTCGTAGGCTCCTTCGGACTATTGTCAATTGCGCCTACGTAGCGCAGGACACGTTCCGCGTCAAGAAGAAAGACTTCTGGTGTCCTTCTCGCGCCGAAATAATCAGCAATTTTGTTCTCCGGGTCTTTTAGCACAGGAAATTCAAAGCCGTGCTTCTCACTGTATTCCGTAATCTCTTCGACCTTCTCTTGTTTATTTGAATTTATTCCGATAAATTGCACGCTCTTTTCATCATAAGTCTTGACTAAGGCAACGATTCGCTCCGCATAGTCTGTTGCTATTGGGCATTGCGTAGCGAGGAACAGAATAACTGTGGCAGGTTTCTCTTCACTGAGTTTATACAGAGCATGAGAGGTGCCACCAGCATCCTTGAGCGTAAAGTCCTTGACAATGGTGTCAAGCTCAACCTTCTCTGCCTTCTCTTTCGCAAACCCTACACCTATAACCCCGATAACCGAAGCAATTATCAAAACGGCAAGGTTGTGTTTAGCGAAAAAACGCGCAAAACAACTTAGACTTTGCATTTTCCAAATTCTTCCTTTAATTCAATTAAGACGTTAACAGCTCCATTCGGTTTCAATTCTCTTATAACCCGCCAGTTTCAATGCGGGAAATAAAAGATTAATTTTTTCCTTGCATTTTTAAACTGAATATAGCATAATATATAAATATAAACTAATGCTTACTATAGGAGATAGACTCATGGCAAAGACCTTGACAGGTAGACAACGCGAGATTTTCACCTATATTCAGACACGTATCAAGGAGGGCTACCCACCGACGATTCGCGAGATAGGTAGCCAATTTGGCTTTTCAGAAAAGGCGGCACATGACCATCTCAATGCACTTGAGAAAAAAAAGTACATCAGCCGGGAAGATGGTAAACCACGCGCAATCTCCATTTTAAAAGAGGCAGATCCGAAGCTTGCAACCAGCAAATGGCTGGAAGGGCAGAACGCAAATCTGGCTTTGGCGGAAGTGCAACGGAATGTTACAGAGATCCCGATTTTTGGACGCGTAGCAGCAGGCGAACCGCTCCTCGCATCACAGAATATTGAAGGCACACTTCCAATGCCGACGCGCATGCTTAACGACTACGAGTGCTTTGCACTCCGCATCATCGGATCGAGCATGATCGGCGTGGGAATTCTGGACGGTGATTTTGTCATTGTTAGAAGACAATCAAATGCCGATCCGGGTGATATTGTCGTCGCGCTGGTTGAAGACGAAGCAACGGTGAAACGCTTCTTTATTGATGGCGACCAAGTCCGGTTGCAACCGGAAAATCCATCGATTGAACCGAGCATCTTCGATGTCAAGAACGTAATGATACTCGGTAAAGTGATCGGTCTTCATCGAGAAATGTAGCAATGTCCCGCATCCGAACAACACAATCTAATGGGCGGAACGAGGTGTCTGCCCATTACCTTCTGAAAATTTTATTTTCCCTCCAGAAAACCCGTCAATTCGTGCAGATGAGAGAGCTGAACATCTACCATAGAGAGATCTGGACACGCTTTCATCTGATCTCCAACAAGCCACGCAGTCCACATGCCTGCATTCTTACCACCAACCATATCTGCAGCGTAACTATCCCCAACGTAGATAGCTTGACTCGGCATAACTCCCAATTCCGACAAAGCCGCCTCAAATATGCGAGCGTCCGGCTTCGCTATACCCAAAACTGTCGAATCTATAATCACCTCAAGCAACGGTGAGAGTCCATATTCATCGCACCACCCGCGGGTGTTCCCAAAGTTATTACTAATCACAGCGAGCTGATAGGTGCCATGAAGTGTCTCAAGCCATCGCCGATTCTCTGCGAGGCTTTTAGCGGCACCCTCGCAGAACCACGCGACGTACGCGTCTTTCATTCTCTCGCTTAACCCAAGCCGCTCATAAATTTCCACTGCAATTGCATCAGCCGTTTCTCGCAATGAACAACGCGCTGCAGTTTCACTTGCGACCGCACCGACGGGTAACATCGAACCGTCTTGGTAAGACCACTCAACAGAAGTATCATCGAGTGCAAATGCTGTTACCGCTGCTTTATCCGCTACGTCGAAGGCCTCACGCGTAATCTCAGGATGCCGTTCGCGGATAAACTGATACGTTCGTTCCAACCAATGGACACCATTTCCATCTAAAGTTCCACCGAAATCGAATACCAATGCGCGGATGTCCTTCATTCACTCTTCCCTTTTTGTTAGTTTTATGTTTAAACAACACAATCCTTCTAATACAATCTTGTCTCTACCGCTTTTACGACTTCACGTGTTCCGATTTCTTGCATGCAGAGGTGTGGTGCGTCTTGTCGATAACACGACCGCTTGTAGCACGGACGACACGAGACCGGCTTCTCAATGACCGTATGCCCAATACCGTAAGGACGATGTCGCGTCGGATCCGTCGGACCGAAGAGGGCTACCGTTGGTGTGCTGACCGCGGCGGCGATGTGCATAGGACCGCTATCACAGGTTAAACACACTTCACACCTTTCTAACAACGCACCAAGCTGCAGAATCGATGTCTTTCCGACGAGATTAATTATCGGTAACGAGGCAGGTAATGCTTCTGTAAGTGTCTGCTCAGCGCGTGAACCTGTCAATACAATCTTCGCTTCTTGGACAAGGCGTGTAATTTGTTGGATAACCTCGGTGAAATTTACGATGTCCCAGCGTTTTGTCGTCCACGTTGTGCCTAAGTTAACAGCGATCAGTCGATCGTCGAGTGAAACACCTTCAGTACGCAAGAGATTTTCAATGAAATGCCGGTCAGCATCTGTATGCCAAAACTCCAAATCATCCGATGTGGTATCAATATCCAGCAGCTGCAGCACCCGTAGATAGCGATGGACCTCATGGACGTTTGTATCATCCCGACAAGACTTCGTTAGCAACATTCCACGTCCACTGACGTTCGTACCAACGCGAATGGGAATTCGCGCGAGGAACGGCAGTAAAGCGTTTCGGAATGAGGTAGGATGCAACACGACAGCATGGTCAAAAAATTTATCTCGTATTTGACGTACTAACCTCGTGAGCGATCGGCAGCGTCCTTCTGTTTTTTCATCAACGATGCAGGCATCAACATAAGGGTGCGATTCCATCAAATCTGCGACGCGAGGACGCAGTAGAAGCTCCAGACGGGATTCAGGGGATGCATGCTTTAGGGCGCGCAACGCGGGGGTTAGCAGCACCATATCACCGATCCAGCCACCTGTCTGGCACACCAGAATGTTTTGCATCACAACACCAATGAAAACACCGAGACGTATTGTCTTAGAAAAAGAACGGGTTCGACCAGGCCTTCTTACCCGTTTCATCTGTTACTTCAACCCGAACGTATTTCACGCTGTTCGGAATACTATATGTCGCCTCGGTCAAGAGTTCACCCTCTGGTGGCAGAATTCGCTGACCGCGACTGCATTCCGCTTTAAAAACAATCGACTGCGCTGGCGAACACTTAACCGTCAACTCTTTACCCTCTAACGCCATATCCTCAATTTCGGGTCCAAGTGTAGAATAAAACGCGCCCGTTCGGAGTGCTTCCATGATACCCTCAATCGTCAACTCTTGCGTTTTTACCATAATCCATCCATGAAAGCAGTCGTGTTCGGTGCCGTGTGCATCGTCCGAGGCGATACCGAGAACGGGTCCACCTCTATCCAGCAAATCATCCCATGCCTGCTCGGAAAAGCCCTTGCCAATGCCCATACAGGTGTCGTTGTAGACTTCAAGCGCGAAATAACCACGCAACGGTAAATAATCTGTAATCGTGTGACCGCACCAATAGGGATGACACAAAACGGCTTCACCCCCCTGCGCTTTAATTTCATCAATCACTGCGTTCGGGTGCATCTTTGCGCAATTCACTGCCTCATGAATATTAATGGCGACAAAGTGATACGTCGCACCTCCATAAGGATTGGATGGATGTACTTCGCTTCCTGATATTGCCAAAAAATCCGACGTACTGTAAGCACTTACATCGTTAACCTTACGGTGATCTGTTAGCACAAGGAAATCGTATCCTGCTTCACGATATGCTGCGAACCGGTCCGACATGGGAAGCTGCCCGTCGGATTCTGTGCTGTGACTATGTGTATTTCCTCGGTACCATTGTCCTGGCTGGCGGAAAGGATTAGCGTTGAACATTGATAACTGTTCCTTCAAAACTGGATATATCAACACAAAAGCGGATATATCTCGTTTTAGTGTTCCTGCTTCAACGTCCACTGCCTCCAAACGAGGTCTTACACGGACTCCACAAGGCGTTTTACCTCTCCCAGCGAACCGCGGGCGAGGGTTCTTAGGTTGATAGCAGCGTTTACGTCACGATCTTCGGTGAAACCGCAACTTTGGCAATAATACTGCCTCTCTGCTAACGACAATGCTTCTTTCTTATGACCACAACTGCTACAGGTTTTACTTGAGGCGAAAAACTGTGGGGCCTCTACGACTTTGACACACAGTGTTTCTGCTTTGCTTTTCAATTTACTCAAAAATCCACCCAAAGCTGAATCAGACAGGGATTTTGAGAGTTTTCGGTGCTTTAGTAGGTTCGACACTTTCAGCGTTTCGATGCCAATAGCACTCGCACTCTTGACGATCGCAGTCGTCGCTTTGTGGTGTGCGTCTTCTCGGATACACGCAATCCGATAGTGGATACGTTCGACTCTCCGTTTTTGCTTGTGCCAATTGTTAGATAGAAACCTTATCCCGTGACGATGTGTTCCAGTCTTTAGGAATGATGCGTTAATCTATAGGACGGACTTCAGACATCCACATCTATTTTAGCATGTCTATTGTCCGTTTGTCAATTTTTTCGTTGTCAATTATCAATGATTAGTAGGAAGGGATTTATAAGGATTGGGCGGTTTCTGCCAACGCCGTATTAAGGTCGTCTTTGAATTGATTCTCGTATCTCTCGTGATAGAATGAAGGAACACCAATAACGCGATATTTGCTATTGGGAATCCCAAAGTTGAATGCGATTTCGAGTTGTTCATGAAGGAATTGCTCAAGTATCATCAACCTTAGTCTTCCCAATCAATGTCATCGAGTGTTTGGGCAATCAAGGCTGCCTCAAAGAGTGCATCAAGGCGCGAAAGGCTCCGCATTACGGAAATCTTGCGAGTAACGGATTCGGGAACGATATTGAATCGAAATCGCAGCAGTTTGAGGACTGCTTCACGTTTCGCTTGTGTTTCACCGCGTTTCTCACCCTGTTCAATCAAGTATTCAGCCATTGTCTGTGCCATTGTTTCTCCCTCCTCTCTACGAGAAGTTTCTTGGATTTGCTGTTGAACCAGCGTTTTCAATTCGTCGTGTTCTTCAGTTGGACGACGATGGAGGATTAGTAGATACAGATAGAAAACCGCCCGTCGCCACTGCTGCGTTTTCTCTTCATCAAGGGTGTCAATATGTGCTACCGCTTGCCTCAACGCGGTGCGCATCTCTTCTTTGTTTGCATGCTCCTTTTGTAGGACGGTCAGCAACCATCCGAATGGATGGTCGGTTCTCGTTAGATTTGCTGCATCGGTGTCCTTTACGCTGAAAAATAGGGTCTCAAATTTCGGAACGAACTCGGAAAGCGCATCGGGCAAATCCATCACAGTCCTGAGCGTTAGCGGTGTTTGCCATCTTTGCTCTCCGGTATAAAACACAATCGGGATAATGGGACGGAAACGCCACTGGCTTTTAGGAATGTTGCTTGATTCCCACTCGCGGCGTTGGAAATCCCAAATCTGGGTCATATAGAACAGCAGTCGAAATCCCATCGTTACGTCGATCGTCGACTGATGCTCAATGAGTATATAAATTAAGAGTTCATCGGTTTTCGATTCACTACGGAACGGCACCCTATACACGATGTCGGATTCTTGCTCGCGAAGGTTGTCAGGGATAAAACTCCTATTGATATGCGCGAGTCGACGAAAATCAAGATGCGCAACCAGATGCTCGGCAACAATTTCTAACAACCCCCGGACGTTTTCCTTGTCTTCTAACAGCCATCGCGTGCTCCGGTCTGGAAATTGTTCAATTGGAAAATCGAAAAAAGTGAGTAATTCTGTTTCTTTTTGCATCGCCTATGAACATGGAAAATTAATTTGGTGTTACACGACAATTTATTATATAGTGTTCGGCGTTAAATATCAACTTAACCGAGTATTAAATTGTTCCAATCGGGGAATTTCCCTTCTTCCAAAATCTTCATTATTGAGTCCCGACATAAGTCTTGAGCGTTGCGGATAAACTCTCTAACCTCTTCTTGAGTATACGATTTTTTCTTTTTTCCCCTTCCTTTCTCGGGCAGTTTCCCTGTGTGAACAACCGCGGAACGCCAATCATATATTGCCTTGAACTTCTTCATTAGCCCTTCCCTATGTTCTTTATTTTCTCCCAAGTGCCAAGCAGCATGAAGACTAAACCTAAAACGTATTTCATTTTTGGACTCTGTCCCCGATAAGTATAGGGATTCAAGGGCTATCCCTAGATCAATGATTCTATCAACGGGATCCTTATTTACTTTTGACTTTATCCATCTATCAATCGTTATCCGCAGTCTTTCCTTAAGGTTTGAAGATGGGTTGACCAAGATGTTGTACAGGAATTTGGCTTTATCTATTTCAGGCTGCCCTGCCTCAGCGAAGGTTCCAAAGGGACCGCGATACATAGAGACTCCACCACCTATTCCGAAGTTAAGATTATAGAGTTTATCTTCCGCCAAAAATCTGGTAACGAGAGAAATTTCAACTGCCGAATTGCAAGCTAAAGCCAATGCTTGGCAAAGAAGAATTACAGGAAAATCATCCACCTTAAGGTATGGAAAATCTTTGCTACTCATCTCAATCTGAAATGCCCGTTTTTCGCGCTCGTCATATTCTTGAAATGTTATTGATCCGAAAGGTTTGTGAAATATGGGGGACACAGAACAATCAATGATGAGCAATGTTTTTTCTAAGAAGAAATCTACTGATGTGCCACTGATGCTAATATTAGACAAATAACGCGGGAGTTCTAAGGTTGAATTTGAAAGGGGAACAAGCCGTATTCCATCAAAAACTTGGATCTCTGTTTTTAGTCTTATTCCCTCAAGTAATGCAATATATTGAACCGAACCGAACTTATCTGTGGTGCATCGATCAAAATCTGATACTACTCTTTCTACACCGTGAGCAATGGTAATTTTTAGAAGTTGTGTGAGTAGGTCATCCAGAGAGAATCCCTCGCTAGGTCCTCCAAATAGAATAGGACTTACGCAATATTGACAGAAATAGTAGGTTTTTGAAGTTGTTGTCGCATGTAGTCATGGCGTAAACTTTCCTTGAGTTGATAAATGGTTTGACCGGCTGCCCGAGCAGCACGCGTCAGAGAGACCCAGACCCATAGACAACAGGCGATGTGATTGCGTTGGGCACGATGCTGACGACACTGACACTCGCCAATCCCTGTCGTCTGTTTCAGTTCCCGGTGAAGTTGCTCAATCTTCCAGCGGAGACGACATTTCTGTTGCGTCGCCTCGGTATCGGATTGAGATAAATCGTTGGTGGCAATATATTCCGTGCGCCCGGAGTCGGACACGAGCCGAAACACCTTCACTTGATGACCTTTGGGAAACTTATTGATATGCACGAGTGTGCCTTCAGACGCTTCAGCAGGTGTCCATGTCAGTGCCTCAATGCGTGGGTAAGGCGTTTCTACCGAAGTGCTGACAAGACGATTACGTTTCAGGGGCGCATAGTAGACTTTAGAAAGTGCTTCAATCGCTTTCATGACGTTCATTGAAGCATACCAGGCATCTATCAACACCGTCCGAAAAGGTAGACGTTTGACGAAATGAGCATTCCGCAACATATCCAGAAGATGCTCCAACTTGGTTTTAGCATCTCGGTCAACGTCATAAATACGATAATCAATGATCCAATAGGCATGCGTCTTTGGATGGACATAGACGCATGTGACAATACCGATACCTTCAACGACGCGCTTCTCAGAACCGCTCCATTGTCTGCGAACCGGTTGAATCGCTTGGTTTCCGTAGGGTTTTGACACAACGGTATCGTCAAAGAGGAGGTAGCCGTCTGGATGAAACTCTATATCGTTTTTCACCGATCGCCACAAGTCGCCAGCAGAGATACGTTCTTCACGCAGCAGACGATTGAGTGGGTCATGACTCCACTTCTCGGTGTGATCCGCAAAATACGTCTGTGTGAAGTTGTCGAAACTTGCTAACAGAAACTGACAGTAATCCGAAAATAACGGCTGCTTCTTTTCTGAGAGGGATAAGGTTTTCATAATCTCTAAGTATAACACTTTTCTAAACTATTGCGTAAGTCCTATAGAAAATAACTAGTAGTGCATCAAGGTTGAGTTTTAGGGTATAGTCTTTTGAGTTTGATGCGTGCGTCTTGTGTAGTAAACCGCCAATCGACCCGGTTCGCAGTCTTATTGCGATACTCTTGCCACGCCTCTGCCTCTGATCGAAGCGTCTCTAAGTCAGGGATCCGCCGATTCAAACATTGTCTTGAGAAGACACTGAGTTCTATCTCAGCGATGTTCAACCAACTCCCATGCTTCGGGGTATGCACCAACTCTAACCGTGAAGACAACCCAAGTGCCGCCTCGGCAGCAAACGCTTTATAGAGAGAGGTAAGTTTATGTGTATTGAGATTATCGCAAACCAATGTCACTCGCTCGGCATCGGGATAGACTTCCTCTAAAAGGTGCTTGACTTCCTCTGCCCAATCTATGGCAGTGCGGCGTTGACGCACTGAGACCCGCCGCCACCCTTGAAGCGCGTTGGTAAACAAGAAAGCAGAAACCACGTCAATGCGCTTATACTCGTAATCGATACGTGCGATGCGCCCGGGTTTGACAGGCACAGGAGACCGGATGTCTTCGAGCAACTGCACGGGACGTTCGTCCATAGCGACAACGGGAAACCGCGCGTCTTCAGGGCGCTGGTAAACCTCTAAGACCGCCTCCATCGCCGCAACGAAGTCTGCATCTTCATCGGGTGGGATCACCCAGTAGGACCACCGATGCGGACGTAAGGCGTTTTTTTTAGGGTCTGTCGAACAGTTTCAATAGAGATACTTTCAACAATCTGAAGTTCAACGAGTTCATCAGCGAGCAGTTGCAGCGTCCACTGAGAGAACCCCTCGGGCGGATTGCTACAAGCCAAGGCTATCAAACGCGCCTCGCCTTGACCATCAAGTTTCCGCACGTGAGACGGTCGACTTTGGGGTTTGCGGTCCAAGGCAGAGAGACACCCGCGCCTCGCAAAACGTTTGCGAACATTGTAGGCGGTTTGCTCATGGCACCCGAACGCCTCGGCGATTTGGGCATCCGTCCAGCCGGGGCCATTGCTATCTGCCTTCAGCAAAATGTGGGCACGCATGAGCTTCAGTGCACTGTGTTGTCCCTTGCGAACTAACGTTTGTAGCGTCTGACGTTCTTCACAGGTCAGTTCAACTTTATGTTTTTTCATCGGAGGCCTCTTTGAGATGAGATTCAAATTATATCAAGAATATATCACAGAACATCCCAAAAAGTCAACAAACTTTACTACAAACTCAACATTGAACGACTACTAGCAGGTAAAATCAGGTCTTCACGGATAAATGGAGCGAACTCTTCTCTGATGAAATTAATCAGTTTTAATTTTATTCCTTCATTTACAATATGGGGATTAAAATGTACCCAATAAGATGTCCGGTACTGCTGTAAGTACGTTCTATAAACGTTTATAGGCAGAAATGAAAACCTGTCTCCAATTTCCAAATTCTCCGGTGCAGTTGCTTTCTGTAGCAACTGCCTTAGTTCCTCTTTTCTTTCCTCAGTCATTCTTTCTCCTTATTATTGGAAGGCTACGGCCCAGCACAATCCTATATTCCTGGCTTTTTTATTTTCCATAAAAAGTCTTGTTCAACACTTTATCTTCCGCACTCACCTCAAAATCCGCGTCCTCTATTTCGGAGAGGTTGACGTAGAGTTGGTTTTTATCCAACAATTCTACCAGCAAATGCTTCTGTTTCTCAAGATCACCGATGGCGATGAAATCGTTTATTGCTTCTTCTGGGACTTCGGGGTTGACGTACCAGTTCAAGAACGCGTTTTCGGCGATGTCTCGCCAGAGTGCTACAAGCACTTCGGAGGAGTGTGCAGATTGAATTTTGTCTATGTAGGCTTGATTGTATAGCATCAGTTCGCAAAAGATAAAATCACCACCGCCCTGCCAATTGACGGATTCGGAGATGCCACCTTGTTCACCAGCAATCACTTTTTTTAAGCGTTCAACGGGGAGAGTTTCGGCGTAATCCATTTGCTCGATGCCGATATATTGCCTGCCTATTTTGTGAGCAACGGCGGCGGTTGTGCCTGAGCCCAAATGGAAATCTAAAACGATATCTCCTGCTTTTGTTATGTATTCAATAATGCGTTGCATCAATAGTTCATTCTTTGGATAGGCAAATGCTTTTCTCCCAAAAATCTCCACAATTTCGTCTGTGCCCTTCCTGTTGACCATACTTTTCAGTAATTCATCCATTACCTGATTCAGAAAATCCGAAGACACATAAGCCATTTTTCCTATATCTTCCGACTTAAAAACCCGCATAGCAGGACGCTTTATGCTGAGAAAATCATAGTCACCCGGAAAGACTATTTTTCCCTTTCTGAGATATCCATCTACTGAATCTTTGGTGATACCCCAGCAGCGATTGGGATTTACCGGAAATCCTTCTCCATTTCTCGGGTTTACCAATGTGAAATCGGAATTAGGTCGTTCGTGAATTGTCCGTTGAGTCGTAAGGTCGCTTAGTCTCCATTCGTCGTCAGGAAAATCGGAGGTCTTGTAATATTTTCGTGAAACGTCCCGCTGGAAGAGATTATCTTTTTTCGATGTGCCTTTTGTGTACATCAGCATCCAGTCGAAGTCCTGTGATAGTTTGTAAGGGACATCGCTTTTTCCGCTCCGAGTTTTCCTCGGAACAGTAGCGATGAAGTTATCTCTGCCGAATATATCATCAGCTACAAGTTTCAAATAGTGCATTTCCTGATCATCAATGTGAACCAGGATAACGCCATCATCCTTCAAAAGCTCCCTTGCTACTTCCAACCGATTTCTCATAAAAGTCAGCCAACTGGAATGGTTAAAACTATCGTTGTAACTGAAACTATCACTTCCGGTATTATACGGCGGGTCGATGTAAATCAGTTTGACCTGTCCACGGAATTGCTGTTTGAGGGTGTGGAGCGCGATGAGGTTGTTGCCTTTGATGATGAGGTTTTCGCGAATGATACCGTTCTCGTCCCGTTGGATCTCTGTTACCGCTTGTTCACCTTCAGCAGTGTGGCGCTTATAGTTGGTGAGGACCTTCGGATCGAACATCCGATTGATTTCGTCTTGGGCAAGGGTTTCGTTAAAGAAAATCTCTTTACGCTTTTCCTCTTCTTTCGTCTGCCCGCCCTCCAAGACGCAATCTTTATAGGGCCAAACGAGGGACACCTCGCCGCGTTCGCGTAGGAATTTGCCGCCGATGTTCAAGCCGATCTTGTTGCGGAATTGGGTGTAGGAGTTGGCGAGGAAGTTTTTGTCGGTGATGTAATTGATGAAGGTGTTATGGTTGAAAACCCAATGCCCGTCAATTTCGTCAAAGAAGGTTGTCTTTATTTCGTCGTCAGTGAGCAATAGTTTGATGAGGTCGTGGTTGAGTTGCCATGCGTGGTCTCTGACGGCGGCGAGGATGAGTTCGCCTGCATCGTCAAGGAAGTCGGGATGAGTTTTGAGGAGTACGGTCAATTTTTCGTTGAAATTCTGTTTCGGCATAGGAGGCAGTAACCTTCATTTTATTTGGGATAACAGTGGTTCGGGGATGGGGTTTTCCCGCAGATATAACTTGTTTTAAGTTTACCCTATATTCAAGTAAAAAGTCAAGGGAATATTGTTTGTTGGCCAGGGCTATTTAGTTTTCCATTTTTTACGTTTTACTCTGAATACTCTGAAATTCTCTCCATTTTCTGTGCCTCAGGTCTGAATCGCACCCCAGACTCGCGACTTGACCGACCTCTGATTGTTGATCCCTGCCTATCCTTGCTGATACTCCTATCAGGAAACCGCCATTTTTCTATCCTTACCCTCCTTCTGCCCTAAAAAAATAAAAGATTGACAATATCACGTGGTTGTGATATAATTTTGCAAGTGCAAAAGACAAAACATAAGGAACAAGAATATGAAACTCGGATATTCATATTCCTTTTCCGCAGGAGAAAAATCTCATGAAATCCTATAGGCAAATCGTTGAGGAAGCTAAAACAGAAATCCCGGAGGTAACCGTCGCTGAGGTAAAAAGCGAACAGGACAAAGAAAGCGATTTCGTGCTACTCGATGTGCGTGACGAAGATGAATATCGCGCTGGCTATATCCCCAACGCGGTGCACGTCACACGGGGAATGCTGGAATTTTCGGTTGAGAACTACATCCCGGACCGAAACCAAAAGGTCGTCATTTACTGTGCAGCAGGACTCCGTTCCCTCCTCGCTGCGAAATCACTACGCGAAATGGGTTACACCGATACCGTCTCTGTTGCGGGTGGATATCGCGATTGGACGGCGGCGGGTTACTCGACTGCACAAGATAAACCAATGACCCATGAGCAACTGGATCGTTACAGTCGCCACTTTATGCTCACTGAGGTTGGAGAACAGGGACAAGCGAAACTCCTTGATGCGAAGGTGCTGCTCGTCGGCGCGGGCGGTTTAGGTTCACCCGCGGGTGTATACCTCGGTGCTGCCGGTGTTGGACACCTCGGTATCATCGATTCCGATGTTGTCGAGCTCAGCAACCTCCAACGTCAGATCCTTCACCGTACAGAATCGGTCGGCACACCGAAGGTTCAATCAGCGACAACGACAATCAAGTCCTTGAACCCAGATATCGACATCACACCGTATAACCTCCGCTTGACAGCGGATAACGTTGAAGAAATCTTTTCGGAATACGACCTGATTGTCGACGGATGCGATAACTTCGCGACCCGTTTTCTCGTCAACGATGCCGCGGTGTTGATGAACAAGCCGATAGTTCACGGCAGTATTTTCCAATTTGAGGGACAGGTATCGCTCTTTAAACCACACGAGGGACCGTGCTACCGATGCATGTACCCAACACCACCCCCTCCGGGCATGGTGCCCAGCTGAAGTGAGGCAGGTGTCCTGGGCGTGCTCCCAGGCGTAATTGGTGTCATGATGGCAACCGAAGCGATTAAATACATTATCGGTATCGGCGAACCCCTCATCGGGCGGCTCATCCTCTACGAAGCACTCAGCATGACCTGTCGTGAACTGAAAATCAACCGAGATGAAAACTGCCCACTTTGCGGGGATAACCCCGTCATTACTCAATTGATTGACGATTATGATGCCGCGGCGGAAAATCCTGACACCTTTGCCCCCGCTGCTGATTAACCCTTAGCACTCGATCGTGTGATCGAGACTATTCCGAGGAGGAACGTATATGCTACCTTGCCCTGATTGTAATAATCCCTTGACGCAGTTTCCAATTGAAAAAAACGATGTAGATCTCGTCAGTTGTGACGGCTGTTATGGTGTATGGCTTGTTCATCCGGGTGACGATCTTGAGCGTGTAGATAACGTCACTTTTGATAACCTTGTTGAAGCGTACGGCACTGAGTATCCCATTGATGTTGACCCAAGTACAGTCGAACTCCCTGAAGAAGTCGAAGATGCCTTGATGTAGAGATGACCTTGGCATACTATGACTCTACAGATGTCGCCTCGCTGGGGCTTCAAGAAAAGGATAGCCTCTGTTTCTACACACATGCCGCCCCTACGGGGCTTAGGCATGGAAAAACGTGTTCTATAAACATATCGTCCCAATGGGACTAAAGAAGGCAAAACTATAGTTGATTTTACAATTTACGGTATAGCGCGAACCGCGGTTCCCGCCCAATACGGGGAGGGACGTTGAGAAACCCGTCTACCAAGGGAGAGTGTACTCGTCCCCTAATTCACTGAGTTGTCTATATGTTTTGATAATTCACCATAAATGCTCAAAAAAAATGCTCAAAAAAGTAGCATGTTTTTTTCTAATGTGCTATAATAACTTCAATCCACTTTTCTAAGGAGGTTTGTTAATGCGAACTATCATTTTATTGGCGATGCTAAGTCTCATTGTTTCACCCGCATTCGCACAGAAATATATTAGTTGGGAAGCAGAGAGCTTCAACGATTCAAACGGCACCAAATTTGAAGTCTTCGAAGCCCCGTCCGATCAACCAGGAAACGCAGCCGAAAGCGTAGACGATTACACCATCACTGAAGCGTCCGGCGGTGCTTTCATCGGTTCAGCTAACGGTGCTACAAACGATGGCGGTGACTGGGTGAAATACGAATTCTCAGTCGATGCAGACAATTGGCATTTCTGGGGACGTGTAATCGCTCCATCAGTCGGCGATAATTCCTGTTATTGGGTATTCGATGCCGCTGATGGTGACGTCACCTCTACCAATGACGGCCCCATGAACATCTGGGACTTCTTTGAAGCAGAGTCACTCCGGGTTAATTTTACAACCGAATGGGTCTGGTTCCGATTGAACACGCGCGACGGTCCCTTTGAGGGGACTGAACTCGTCCAGCACGGTGACGATCCGGTTCCGGTAGAACTGTCTGACGGAGATCACACATTGCATATCGCCCATCGCGAAGATGGTACATACATTGATAAAATTTTCGCGACAACAGATGTGGAATTCAATCCGAATGAAACCGATCCACAGACTGCTGTTGAAGCACAAAACAAACTTACTACGACTTGGGGTTCGCTGAAAGCAGGATTCTAAGGAGAACAAACACTTAAAAGCACCCATTCGTTGGGTGCTTTTATTTTTAACAGAACTTACGCAAAAATTGAGCCGTGACCCATATCTTGTTATGGAGAACCCAGACGCTTACCCCTACGGGATCGGTGCGGTTACAACCCCACCAACCAACAAAGTGTGTAAGTCCTATTTAAAATTCTACCAATAACGCGGGATATACGGAAAAATTGAAAAACGACTGTTATCTCTCGCCCGGTGCCAAAACAGAAACCCTCTTATTCGCCTACCTGATACTTGTCTGCTGTGCTGTGATACCGTCCGTTGCTGAAACGACACGCCTCTTCACAGACCAGAGGCAGCAAGCGGGTATCCATTTCAAACACACCAATGGCGCATCTGAAGAGAAATACCTACCGGAAACGATGGGATCCGGTGGACTCTTTTTTGACTACAATAACGATGGACACCCCGACATCTATCTTGTCAATAGCGGCACTCTCAGCAGCACTTCCGAATCCCACAGGCATCTTGATAACATGAACGTTCTCTATCGTAATAAAGGTGATGGAACATTCGTTGATGCCACAGCAGAAGCGGAACTTCAGCGAAACTACGGTTACGGCATGGGATGTCTCGCGGCAGACTACGACAATGATGGTGATGCCGACCTTTACCTTACCAACTTCGGTAGAAACCAACTCTATCGAAACAATGGGAACGGCACCTTCACAGACGTTACGTCACACGCCGGTGTCGGGGACGGCAAATGGAGTATTAGCGCGTCCTTCGGTGACTTTAATCTCGACGGACACCTCGACCTCTATGTAGCAAACTATTTGGATTATCAATTAGAGACCGCTCACGCTTGCTTCCTGGAAGGCGTTCATATTTATTGTGGTCCGCATGAATACCCCGGTGCGCGTGATACACTTTATCGGAACAATGGTGATGGCACCTTCACAGACGTTACGACGCGCGCGATGGTTCACAACACCGGTAAAGGGTTAGGCGCGCTCTTTACAGACTATAACAACGACGGTTATCCTGATATTTTCGTTGCTAACGATGCTGTTCCCGATTTCCTCTACCAGAACAACAAGGATGGAACTTTCACAGACATCGCCATCACTGCAGGGGTTGCCTATAATTCAGAAGGGCGTGCAACAGCGAGTATGGGTATCGCTTCCGGGGACTACGATAACGACGGCGTTCAAGATCTCTTCGTTACGAACTTCTCCCTGGAAATCAACAGCCTCTTTCGCAACGATAATGACGGCTTTTATACGATGACCACCTTTGAAGCAGGACTCGCTGATCCAAGCTTCTCAAAACTCGGCTTCGGCACCCAGTTCATTGATGTAGATAACAACGGCACACTCGAACTTTTCGTCGCAAATGGGCACGTGTGGGACAACGTATCAGAGATTACGCCATCGCTCTCCTACAGGCAACAATGCCAGATTTTTGGGAACACAGGAACAGGACAATTCAAGGATCTATTTGAGACAGCGGGTCGGTTTTTCAAACGTTCTGTTGTCGCGCGCGGTGTCGCCGTTGGTGATTATAACAACGATGGCGCGACGGATATTCTCGTCACCTGTTGTGGTGAATCCCCTATTTTGTTACGAAACGATTCCCAAGTCCACAACTGGGTAAAAATTCGGCTCGTCGGTACCGAAAGCAACCGCGATGGGATCGGTGCGAAAGTGTGGGTACATACAGATAAAACAACACAGTTCAGGGAGGCAACGTGTGGTGGAAGTTACGCCTCTGGTAGTGAGCGAACGCTCTTTTTCGGTATCGGTGTTCAAAAGACAATTCAATCGATCAAAGTAAAATGGCAAAACGGGCACACGCAAACGCTTGATTTCTCAAATACCGAGAGTCCCGTAAATCAAATTATCTATATTACTGAGAATCGGAGTTCCGTCCTACAGAGAAACTGAATGCCTCTGCGAATTAGGTTGACATTATTGATTTCTGCGCGTATAATAGTAAAATGATTGTATCTGGCGATAGAGGCAAATTCGGAACGCCTCAATTTTATGAATTCTAATATGTGAGGAATAATCGATTGGCTCAACAGAAAGCAACCAATATTACGTGGCACGATGCGGTTGTCACGGCAGAAGATAGAGAAAAATTGCTGAATCAGAAAGGCTGTGTGATTTGGTTTACAGGTCTCTCCGGTTCCGGTAAATCGACGTTAGCAAACGCGGTTGAACAGGTACTACATCAACAACAGCACCATACCTACGTCTTGGACGGCGACAACGTCCGCCATGGACTGAACAAGAATTTGGGTTTCTCACCTGAAGATCGCGAGGAAAATATCCGGCGCGTTGGTGAAGTGGCGAAACTTTTTGCAGATGCCGGCACCATCGTTATGACAGCCTTCATTTCGCCCTATCGCGCTGATAGGGATCAGGCAAGAGAACTGATTGCTGAAGGTAGATTCGTTGAAGTTTTCGTCGACTGTCCGCTTGAGGTCTGTGAAGAGCGCGATACGAAAGGCTTATACCAAAAAGCACGCGCTGGAGAGATTAAGGAGTTTACCGGCATCAGTGCACCTTACGAAGCACCTGCCGATCCAGAGGTCATGGTGAATACAGCGGAACTCTCGCTTGAAGAATCTGCTCACGTCGTCGTCTCGTCTCTTATGGAAGCCGGCTTAGTTCCGAGTGGAAATTAGACGAGAAACAGAGAGATTCGCTTAACACGAAAAATGCCACGCAGAGAGGGCATAAAAATGGGATCAGTTATCAGTAACTTCAATGAGAACGGGTTCGCCATCCTGCGCGGTGTTTTGGAACCCGTAACGCTTGAGGCTGTCAAACACGAATGCGAAGCGTTAGTCGCCGAACTGGCGTTGCGCCGGTATGCGGAAGGAAAACTGACGGACACTTATCCCGATGCCTCTTTTGAAACCCACCTAATTCGGCTCTACGAAAACTATCCGGACGAAAACCCAACCATTTTTCGATCGGAACTCCATCGGGAAGGTTTTTTTGACGTGTTCGCACACCCTATCCTCCTTGAACTCGCGGGTATTATCCTCGGTCCAGAGATCCGATTGTACCCGAACTATTCGGTTCGCCCGAAGCTACCGGAGAACAAACGAACAGAGGTATTATGGCATCAAGATGCTGGTTATACTTCAAAAGAAGCTGATGCCTTGCGGATGATGAATGTCTGGACACCTTTAGTGCCGGTCAACGTTGAAAACGGGTGTATGGAATTCATTCCGGGGAGCCATAAGTGGGGTGTCGTTCCACACGAACAAGACGAGTACTATCTGCGCATCCACGATGACTATATCAAACCGGTGGAGGCGGATGCCGTCCGTATCGAGATTATGCCGGGGGATGTCGTCATTTTCAGTAATCTTCTGTTCCACCGCGGGTTACCGAACCGCGCTTCACACATCCGATGGAGTTTAGACTTCCGTTATCAAGATGCCAGACAACCGACGCTTCGGACGACTCAAGGGCATCTACTCCATTCACAAAGGACACCAGACGCGGTCGTTAAGGACGCAAAAGCGTGGGCACAACTGGAATTTTCCTAAATTGAAAACAAGAGCGCGCAGCTTGGAACGAAGTGGAAAGTTTTTAATTTATGGGAGCTTGGGCTGCGCTCCATTCCATTACGCGCAGGTTTTTGGTTAATCCACGACTGGGATTGGGGTGCTGACGCTTCTTTTATCTCGAAATCATGAAACCCAAGTGCGTAGTCCGTAACGAAGTGGAGGACGGATCTACGGAGAGGCGCGTTAAATATCTAACCCTACTGACCGAACCGCAAGGTAAAATTAAAGAAATGAAACTAATTCAATTTCATCTACCGAATTTAGGCAAGCGGGTTGGGATTGTTACCCGCGATGAAGAAGTGATCGATGTAACGAGCGAGGAATCACCCGGTGTATTAGAGGTGTTAGAACTCGCTGACAGGGAGCAGGTAAGCCTCGGTGTAATACTTGCCGACATCCAAGAGAAAGTCGCGACTCCCGCACCGATACAATTCCGTTCACTTCCAGAGGCAGGAAACCAACCTACCGAACCCGAAGGGCTCACGCTCAAGAAATTAGACATCGCCCCTGACGAAAATGTCCCACATCTCTTATCCCCGATTGATTCTCCTGAAGTTTGGGGATGCGGGGTAACCTATAAACGGAGTGCGGACATGCGTGATGACGATAGTGAACAGGACATCTATAGTCGTGTCTATTTCGCCGACCGCCCGGAGATATTCTTCAAAGCGACACCCTCGCGATGCGTTGGACCCAACGGTTTTATTGGCATTCGGAGCGATTCTTCCTTGACAGCGACCGAACCAGAACTTGCCTATGTTCTTGGCAGCAACGGTGAAATCGTCGGTTACACCCTCTGTAACGACGTATCCGCATGGGACATTGAACGCGACAATCCGCTCTATCTCCCACAATCCAAAGTCTTCTATGGATGTTGCGCGCTTGGACCCATGTTTGTTACACCCTCCGAAGTGGACGATCCCTATAATCTCGATATGCAGTGTACTGTTCTTCGTGATGGAGACACAATCTATAAAGGCGATGTCAATACGTCTCAAATTAACTGGAAGTTTGAAGAACTCACTGAATTCTTGATGCGGGATAATCCGATTCCGTTTGGGACTGTTGTTTCAACAGGCACTGGTATCATCGTTCCGAACGATTTGCCCCTTGCCCCAGGTGATACTGTCCAGATAGAAATTGATGGGTTCGGCACACTGTCAAACCCCGTTAAGCAACTTTAGGAGTACGGCTAATGAACATCAGCACTGAACCTTTTATCGGCATGCACAAAACGGAATTAGACACACCCGCGTTGCTGATTGATCTGGATAAAATGGAAGCCAACATACAGACAATGGCGGACTACTTCACGACAGTAAACGCGATGCTGAGACCCCACGTTAAGACGCATAAAACGCCTATCATTGCCCATAAACAGATTGCTGCAGGTGCCATCGGGGTTACTTGTGCGAAACTTGGTGAGGCAGAAGCGGTGATTCACGCTGGCGTTCGAGATGTGTTGATAGCCAACCAAGTTGTCGGCTCACATAAGATTGCTCGCCTCATCAACCTCGCGAAGCACTCGGAGATCATGGTTGCAGTCGACAATCCTCAGAACGTGCAAGACATCTCCGAGGCGGCAGCTGCCAAAGGCGTAACCGTCAGAATGTTAATAGAAGTGAACATCGGCATGGACCGGTGTGGTGTTGAACCCGGCAAACCGACGTTAGCACTGGCAGAGCAAATATGCCGAAGTCCAAACCTGAAGTTTGAGGGACTGATGGGCTACGAGGGACATACTGTTACGACGCAGGACCTAAAGGAACGGGATGCCGCAGCACGTGAGGCTATGCAACATCTGATTGACGCGAAACACTATGTCGAAAAACACGGTGTAGAAATTTCTATCATGAGTGGGGGTGGCACAGGCACCTTTAACATTACAGGGGGTATTCCAGAAATGACAGAGGTGCAGGCGGGTTCCTACGTCTTCATGGATTCTACCTACCGAAATGTAGAAGGTGTTGGAGAGCAGTTCGACTGCTCGTTGTCCGTTTTAGCAACCGTCGTGAGTCGTCCAGATCCACATCGAGTCATAGTGGATACAGGCTTGAAAGTGCTTGCAAAAGAGTTCGGTATTCCACAACCGATTGGTATAACTGGCGCAGAAATGACAGGACTCTCTGAAGAACACGGAAAAATGCAAGTATCCGATACCAATGTTTCTCTCACACCGGGAGATAAACTTGAAATTTTACCAACACACTGTTGTACGACAGTAAACCTTCACGACAGATATTACGGCATTCGTAACGGGATTGTCGAATCTGTGTGGGACATCGCAGCGAGAGGAAAAGCACAATGATGAAAATATCCCCTTCTATATTTAAATTAAGTACTCTTCGGAAATTTGGTTACCTTTTCAGCTTGCTTGTTGCCAGTATCCTGATGCTGATCCAATCTCCTGTAGAAGGCTACATCTCAAAACGCTATACCATCAGACAAATCGTTGCGGAAAGCACCAATATCGTATTCGGGACCATCGCCGAGGTTAACGTCAAGCGGCGGACTGCGAAGGTTAAGGTGGAAGAGAACCTTAAAGGCACCAGCGAATTTGAGGAAATTCGGATTCGGTTCGATGTCTACAAGGGAGAGGCAGATCACAGAGAAGAGGTTATCCATTTCCTGAAAGAAGACGAACCTATTATTGTCTTCTACCTGAAAGCGGGCGGACGAATTGATAGTCTCGCACATACAAGAGGGAAATGGTTTCAAACCCAAGTCACGGCGAAAAATAGGGAACGCACAGAGTGGGGCTGGTGGCTCTTTACACACTTTGAGAAATACCTCAACAGAGACAAGGTCTCAAAGCGAGATTCAACTCCGGATTTTCAAAAAGAATTGCGTGATTTACTCAGTGGAGACGCGCTTGAGCTTCTGCTATTCAAAACGGATAGATATGATTCAGAACCGCGCGCTATCGCCGAACTTGATGCTGTAGCAGACTTCGGTTTTGTTTATCATGCGACGACTGACCGTAATTTACCGACACTCCGCGAGGCAGACATTCTATGGCTCGGTTTTCGCTCGCTCTCTGCAGGGAGATACCGACTTAACAAGAAACAAGAGAATCGGATTAAGGAATTCGTGAAAAACGGTGGTATCGTTATCGCTTCTGGACAGGACAGCGATAAGGAACGTCCTTGCGGTAGCGGTTGGCTGCCCGAACCGCTTATGGGTGTGGAAAGCCCATCTCATAATGATTTCCAACCCACCTCCCGCGCCGGTGAACTCTTTAAGGCACCGAACCGTATTCGATCGGGACAGCTTTCACTTGATGATTCATGGAAGGGATGGAATGAGAAATATGAGATTCTCGCGACAACCAATGATGGCAAAGAGATCGTCGTCGCCAAGCTAAAATATGGCAAAGGGATGTATCTGGTCACTAACCTCCACAATCAGAGAGACTCGCAAGTCTCTAAGAACCGTCGAATGCTTGAAAATTTGGTGCATTTCGCTGTCCGATTTTTGGAAACCTCCAAGTAGCATACGAGGTGACTACAAATGAGAAAACCGAAATTGAGACAACCAATAAAGAACAGCCGTCAGCAACCAGCAGTCAGCAGTCAGCAAGATGGTTATCGGTCTTCGTTCACTGGTTTTCAGTTAAAGAGAGCACTGATGACAATCTTCCCAAACTTGGCTGATTCCAACAGCGACAAAGGTCGTTACATAAAACCTCTTAACCGAAAACTGACAACTGATAACCGACAACTATTCCTGCTGAGTCTCCTCTTTGTTTTTTTCGCTACCGCAAACACTGCACACGCAGTCATTCCGCAGTTGCTGGGACCGCTCACGGCATTGCTAAGCATCGTTCCACAGATCCTTGCCTTTGTCGGCGTTGCCCTGATAACTGGGCTTGTGTTTGCACGGGACACGACCAGAATGCTCTTCTACAAGTTCCGCGACTTCGCGGCTGTCCATAAGGTTTCTACCTCTATTCTGAGTGTCATTATTCTTGTGGGATTCGGATGGGGGACCTATACCCTGATTCGGACGACGCTAAATCCGATGATCTCATCGCCTGAAGCAACGGTTCAGGGAACAGGAATACGGAATACACATACGAGCGAGCCGTGGTCAAGTTTCCGAGGTGGAAAAAGTCGAACGGGACATGTAGATACCCTCCCAGGACCAATAAGCGGAACACCCACATGGGTTTTCAAAGATGAAGAGCCGATGGCGGTTGATTTCTCCTCGTCTCCAGCGGTTGTTGGGAATCGACTTTATATCGGTTCTGCACATGGCTCGATCTTTTCGTTAGGCGGTGCAACTTACTGTATTGATACGGAATCGCAGAAGATTCTCTGGCAGTATACTTCTCCGATCCCAATATTTTCATCGCCCGCGGTTGCCGGCGGCAGGGTTTACATTGGTGAAGGTTATCATCACGATAGCGATTGTCACCTGCGGTGCCTTGACGCACACACGGGTGAATCCATCTGGTCATTCCAAACAGCGAGCCATGTTGAATCAACCCCATTCATCAGTCAGGGAAAACTCTATTTTACAGCAGGTGCTGATGGAGTCTACTGTATTGATGCGTTAGAGGGGCAACAAATTTGGCACTATGAAGATGTCCACGCTGACATGTCGCCAGTCGTTCATAATGACAAGGTTTACTTCGGTACAGGTTATGGGGATTATCGGATTTACGCTGTCGATGCCCAAACAGGTGCTGAGGCATGGTCGAAACAGATGCAGTATCCGGTGTGGGGAAGCCCCAGCGCAGAAGAAAATATTGTCTATTTTGGGCTTGGAAGGGGTAATTTTTCCGATAGTGATCCGATACCCGCTGGTAAAGTTGTCGCGCTTGACGCGGAAACTGGCGACATCGTATGGGAATATGAGGCAGAAGATGCCGTCCTAACTGCAATCGCCGTTCAGAACGGTTACGTTACCTTCGGTTCGCGCGATGGGTCCGTCTATTCTCTCCAGTCAACAGATGGAACGCTCAACTGGAAAACCGACCTCGGTGGACCGGTTGTTTCTTCACCGGCTGTAACGATGGATACCGTCTATGCGGCAACGAAAAACGGGTACATCTACGCGCTTTCTTCTGGTGATGGGAAGGTGCAGTGGGAATTTGATACGAGAATTATTAACCGGAACATAGAATTGTATTCATCACCCGCGATTGCCAACGAATTGCTTTACATCGGCTCCAGCGACCGATACATTTTCTGCTTGGGTGGCGATGACGTTGGTAAAATTATTGGTAATAGATAATTGAGGAAAAGAAAAATGAAAAAGCATGTTTTAACCGCAATAGCACTGCTCGTTTTCGTCACAAATACGATGGTATCTGCGCAATGGCGTAGTAAAACCCATGACGTTTACAATGCATTCACAATCCCGCCGGGTGTTGACATTAAGATAGGTGATTTCAGTGAGTACTGGGAAGGGGTCTTTGAAACAGTTAAAGGAACCGACGGAACTATTTTTTGTGGGGTCGAATATGCTGGAAATGTGTTTCAAGAGCACAATGGTGGAAAATGGAAAGGAGCCAATGACCATCAAACCTGTTTCGCGATTCTCTGGGATCCTGAGGCAATCTATATTGTGATCGCCGTCGATGATGACGAACATGAACATGCCGCTGCCGCTGCGTGGAATGGCGATGGCGCGCAACTTGCTTTTGAAATGAGCGGCAGACGGAGTGCTGGGTTACCGATGTGGCTCTACAATGTAGGTTTAGATGATAAAGCAAAGGACATTCTTCCAGGGGCACTCAACGAGAATCCGGGTGGTAAAGGTATCGCCCCCGATGAAGATATCGCGATTGTCCGAAACGAGGCTGAAAAGGAAACCTACTATGAACTCAGATTCACCGCCGAAGAGTTGCAAGTAAAAGGCAAGAAATTCAGCGAAGGGTTTAAATTCGGACTCGGTATCTGTGTCAATGACGGTGACAGAGAAGCAGGACAAGAGGGACAGAAGGGGTGGAGTGGCTGGTATACCCATTCTATTGTTTTCGGAAAGAACTCGGAGCATACGGGTTTAGTCGTCCTTACCAGTGAACAACTTGCCGTTGAACCCTCTCATAAGTTAGCCACAATATGGGGCACTCTAAAATCCGTTCGATAAAGAGACCCCGTAAAAAAACAGGAAAAGCCGCCAAGGTTGGCGGCTTTTTTGTGGACTTGATACATCTAATGATCGTGATGGTCGGATTTGTGATAGTGTAACCGAAGCAGATCGACACCAAAATCGTCTGCGATGTGCCGCCACACGGAGTGGATGTGGTTCGCATTATTCTGCGTGTTATCATACTCCACAAAGAAAAATGGACCGTGAAGCCTATAGTAGTGGGGTGTTTTCGGAGTTTCTCCTCCCGCCCAAGCGAAATGGATATCGTTGACGCTCCCTTCGCGTAGTTTTCGGAGTTCGATTTGGGCGACCTCGTCAGGCAGTCGATCAATGTATTCATGGACGAGGTTCATCAGGAGTTCACGTTGGGATGTTTCCATAGATTCTGCGGCTAACCCTTCAACAGCCTCAAACTCAACTTTAGGTACGTCGCGTGTCAAAATATCGGACGGTGCATCCGCATTGATGATTGTCTCACGCTTCTGCATGGCGTTCAGGCTTGTAAGGAGTTGACGCGCCATATCTTCCTCGGCAGAGAGAACTCTTAATCCTTTTTTCTCACCTTGCGGCACCTCTGCTGGGTTTGAACCGAAAAAAGACGGGTTTGGCGAAATGAGTTCACGATTAACGACAGTAAAATTGAGGGAAACATGATGTCCTTCAGCACGCCATCCCCAGGCACCATTGCCGGTCGGATCGCCGAAAACGGTGAAAAAATAGAGTCCAGGGTCGCGCACCAATCTTGCTTCCCCAGCGGATTTTTCAATCTCGCCAAGCGTTGTCTCCAAATTAATAATTGCGCGCGCTTTCTGATAACCCTTCACACTCAAGCCACTTTCCATGAGAGCGAACGCTGTTTCTTGCTGCTTTGTATTCAGTTCGTTGAGAGAAACGCCTTCCCGCTCCCACATTTCGATTGGAATGTAGTGCCACCGGAGCCGTTCATTTCCATCAAATGGAAGTGCTGCCTTTTGATGTAACGCCGGCGTTAATGTATCCAGAAAGTTCCCTGCCGCTTGTGCCATCTGTTCCGCTGTCGCCGAAGCAGGAATAAACAAAGGCTTTTGTTCGGGATGGGTATGTGTGTGTGCCACAAAAAATACCTCCATTAGCATAGGACAGCGGTACGCAGCCCACGTCCTACGAATCAATTTAATTCAGTTTGCCTTACGAAGCATCTATTTTAAACCAACTGCGCGCGAAAATCAAGTGTTTTATAGTAAAGCTTTAGATTCCGAAGATCGGGACAGGTTCTCGGTGTTGTATTTTGCTTGAAATCCCGATATTGCAACGAAACTCAACACGCCCTTTCTTACTTATAGTAAAATCCACAATTACTTAGACATTACGAGGAGGCGAGGATACTAGGGGAAATCCGCAGAAATACCCAAGCAAAAACCCCTATCAAAAACACCCTCGCCAGCGGTGGTGGTGGGGTTTTTGATAGGGTGTTTCCCTCGTTCACTGAACAACTGTCTACATATTTTCGGGCTTTACTATAAATTGAGGCGTAAATGTTTCAGGAAAATTGAATACCTCTGTAGCAAAACCAAAGATTCTTGACAATCGATTACAAATTTTGTAAACTTATTTTAATGGCTTTCGTTTAAAAAGTCGGGGAGAATAGTGGTGTAGGTTTGGACGTATTTTAGCCCCAGCGGGTGTTTTTGCTTGGGGTGTTTTTGCTTGGGCATTTTTGCGTATTGCTTGGGGTTTTTGATAGGGGTTTTTGATAGGGTGTTTCTGCGGATTTCTGCGGATTTCTGCGGATTTCTTCAGCATGTGTATAGCGGGAATTATGGACAAATTGATTGACGATGAAATGTTAGTTGCTCAGTTTCAATCCGGTCGCCAAAATGCTTTTGATGAGTTGATGAAACGCTACAAAGCCAAGATTTTCTCGTACCTTCTGCGTTCTGTCAGAAATTATGAGGATGCTGAGGATATCACCATCGAAGTTTTTTTTAAGGCGTACCGCGCCCTTGAGAATTGGCAACCGAAAGCCAAGTTTTCAACATGGCTCTACAAGATCGCGTCCAATCTCGCTATTGATTATCACCGTACGAAAGGGCGGCATCCTGTCTATGCCTTAGAGGACATGGAAATCCCTGAAGCGAACCTCGTCGCCACCGATCTTCACAGCGACCCCGTACAGCAAGTAGAAGAGCAGGAACGCGGACGTATCATCCGTGAGGCGGTCGATCAGCTCTCCCCGAAACAGAAAGCAGTCTTTATGTTAAGTCGATATGAAGGTTTACAACTTAAAGAGGTCGCTAAAACGCTGGATATGGCGGAAGGGACCGTGAAAATTCACCTTCACCGTGCGGTAAAACGTCTGCAAACGTTGTTGCGCCCCCTCTGGGAAAATAATGAAATCTAAAGAAAGGAGAAGAGTTTATGCCTAAATGTATAAAATCCGAAGGGCAAGCGATTGATTATGCTTCCAAACTTCTGTCGCCAGAAGAAGAGGAACCCTTCAAAGAACACCTTAAGAACTGTCCGGATTGTACCGAAGCAGTCCAATCTTTTAGCACTGTCCTACAGTTGACAGACAAGGCACAAGCAGAATTGCGCGTGCCCGAACTCGCTTTACAAGATATTGAAATGAATGTGTACAAACGTCTCGCCGCGGCACACGAGCAAACACTGCTTTCGCGGGTCCGTGCGTACCTTGTTAACTTCGGCTCTCTCTTCCGGTGGCAAAGAACCGCTGCTGCGAGTACTGTCGCCATCGCTTTAATTACGATCGCCCTCCTCATGGGAAATCCGTTTCAACCCGAACCGGTGCTGCGATTGACCGAAATGCAATCCGCTGATGCCCGGATCGAACAATATCGTCAGCAGCACATCCAACGCAATTTAGAGGAGGCACTCATCACACATCATCTCCGAAACGATGCGTGGGAAACAGAAAGCCGGCTCCATCGAATGAAGGAGCACGCGCATGGAACGAATTGGACGAAGGTTGCGGACGACCATCTTCAGAACCTTCACTCTGGAACCTTAAACACGCCACAGCGGAACAGCAAGAGCATTTTTAAATGATTAACACCTGGGCACCGCTCCATTTCATTACGCGGTGGGTTCCGATATGTTCAAACAAAGTGTTTACAACAGAGGCAACTTCTCTCAAATCAGAAACCATCGTGGAACGATGCGCGGAGGCACCATAAGTAAAAAAATGATTAACACCTGGGCACCGCTCCTTTTTAACGATTCGCAAAGCGTTAAATCAGGCAATTGGTCTAATAAGGATCTTCGCTTAAGGATCGCCTGCGCCGTTGCGGCGGTGGCTAAAATTATAATGCGTCGGATTCAGCGGAGGCGTGCGATATTAACCAAAAGAAGCCAGGTACAAATCCTCAATCCCAGTCGCGAATTGACCGGAAACCCGCTCGTAATGAAATGGAGAGCGGCTCAGAGGCCCCATAGTTAAAAAGATGGAAACGCGAAGTAGACTTATACTTCTCTCATACGTGCTGCTGATTTTTCTCCTCTGCCCGTTTGCTTATGCTCACTTTGAAGAGGTCCACGTCTTAATTCAGGCAGGACGCTACACGGAAGCCAATAATAAACTGGAGGCACTTGCGGAATCTGCCAAAGACATTGCTGTGAAAAGTTGGTGCTACTACCAGATTGGCGAGATCCACTATAACTATACGCACCAGTACACCAGAGCGATGGAGGCTTACGACAAAATTCTAAAACTTGAGAAAAATGGGCTTGCCGCTGAGGAGCTCTTCCTCGCCATTATCAAAAAAGGTGATGTCCATAGCCGTATGGGCAATTACCACGATGCTATCCAAACTTACGACAGATTAATTAAACTCGCTCCTGTCTCGCATTTCGTGCATAAAACTGGCTTGCAGAAGATGCGTGATATTAACAGCGCACTCTCTGATCTAAGGGAACAGCAGCGTATTGCGATCCAGTATAAAGGGACACCCTTTGCCGCCATCGCTCAATTTCAGATCGCTGAACTCTATCGGAATCACTCCCAACTCAACCAGCCTGAAAAGGCAATTGAGGAGTATACGTCGCTTCTCGAGGCACACCCTGATGCGATTATGGCACCAGAAGCGAGATGGCGCATCGCACATTTACGGCATACCATTCTGAATCAATCGGCTTTAGCAATGGCAACGTACAGAAAAGTCATTGAAGATTACCCGACCAGCAATTTCGCTGCGGAGGCACTCTTTCAAATGGCAAATATCCATCGCACAGCCGAGAAGTACTCATTAGCAATCCCTATCTTTGAGAAACTGAAACAGAGATACCCGAACTTCTGGAATATGCATGCTGTTCTCTATTGGACAGGCGTTTGCTATGAACAAACCTTGAACTATCCGAAAGCGATAGGGGCTTTTGAAACGTTCCTTCATGCCTATTTGCCACAACTCGATCCGGGGTACTTAGGACAGATCTCAATGCATGACAAAAGCGTGTCTGAGGTGAAGGCACAAATTGGTAAGAAAATTGAGGAACTCGCAGAACAGATGTCAACAGTGGAATTAGAACGGTTGAATAAAGCGAGTACAGATCGAGACTTTTCTGAAGCATTAAGTATCGCCCGACATCTCATCGCCAGGGCACCCCATACCCCTCAAGCAGAGCAGGCAGCGGAACGACTTCCAACACTTCAGCAACTTACAGCCATCGAAAACCTGCGTGAGAAACTCCAAGACCAAAACTTGGCACCTATAGAGGTAGCACGTGCGCGGTTGCAAATCGGGACCATCTACGAACGGAAACCGTTACAGGACTATCCAAAGGCAATTGAGGCATATCAAGAGGTATCGGAGCATCACGCCGATTTGACGCATTCCGCCGAAGCACTCTACCGCAGCGGACTCATCTACGCTGAGCAACTTTCCACGCCTAACGAAGCGATTCAAGCCTACAAAAAGGTTATTGAAACGCATCCGAACACCCTGCAAGCGATGATGGCAAATTTTCAGTTGGGCGAACTCTACAGAAAACTTCATCGTTACAATGAGGCACTGCAAGCCTACGAAACGACGATTGGATACCCAGAACGGGACCGGTACCTCGCGGGGGGCTATAAGGACAGTTTCGCCGATAGGGCACAGTTTCGGATTGGACGTGTTCATTACGATGACAGACGTTACAACGAGGCTCGTTTCGCTTTTGAGGAGTTTATTCAAAACCGGACGCAGTCACCACGTCTCGCTGCTGCTTACGTCTATCTCGCCGCCATCTGTGAAAATCAGCGTGAAACCGCACAGGCAGCCTATTATTATAAAAGGGCGGAAAGTCTACTTACGGACAACTCTATGCAAATGACGATGCTCATCGAAGAAGCGAGCACCCTCGGAAATCTACAAGCTGCTGATTCAGATACAGTTATGCGGTTCATCAAAGAAAATCGAAAACGTCTTAGCAGAGAAAAAGCAGAATCCAACCAATAGTGTCAGCGATCAGCAGTCAGAAAAAGTCGGGAATCGCAGACCCTGCGTTCAATCCAACTTATGGTCCTATAAATTCCTTAACGTCGGATGTAACTCTACAAGATAAGGTTCCGCTTCTGTCAAACTTTTATGTGAATCCGGTAATCTTTTGAGTTCTGCAGCTGTCTGTGTCTGGATGTCATGCAGATCCGGAAAATCATATACCAACTCCCCGTCTTGGATAATCGGAATTAGGAGAGGCTGCCCCTCGGAGATCACTTCACCCCAGAGTGTCACGCAGTCCTTGACATAATTCCCGTCTGCGTCAGCGACGCGATAGATTTGCTTTTTGCCCGGTATCGTCGCTTTAGACGGTTCATCCAGCGACCGTTTCCCAACAGGTTTGCCATCGCTCTCTACTAACTTGTAAACACCACCGAGGGCAGAGGTACCACCCTCACCGGTGATTGAATCGAAGTTCGCACCTGTAGCGAGCCGCGTGCCGACTCCGAAACTATCGATCGGTGCACCGTTTTGGAGCAAAGCGTCTATCTGGAATTCATCAAGTTCATGACTTGCGATAATTTTGACATAATTGAGCCCTTCAGCATCAAGGATACAACGCACCTCCTTGCTGAGGATTAAGAGGTTGCCGCTGTCCAATCGGACTGCGCGTAATCGCGCACCGCGTGCCTCCATCTCCTTCGCAACGATGCAAGCATTTCGCGCCCCCTGAAGTGTATCGTACGTATCAATCAGGAGAATGGTATTGTTCGGAAAGGCTATCGCATAGTCGCGGAAAGCCTCTAACTCGGTAGGACGTTCGGAGATGAACTTATGCGCCATCGTGCCAACGTAAGGAATATCGAAATAGTGTCCGGCAAGCACTAACGATGTCCCACTCACACCACCGATGAAGGAGGCACGAGCGGCGAGGATTCCGGCATCTCTGCCGTGTGCCCGCCTCGCACCGAAGTCAAATACGGGGCTGCCTTGCGCGGCTTCTACAATTCGTGAGGCTTTCGTGGCAATCAGCGTCTGGAAGTTCATGACGCAGAGCAGATAGGTCTCAAAAAGTTGTACATCCCTGGAGCGACCCGTGACATTGATAATCGGTTCATTGGGAAAAACAAGCGTGCCTTCGGGAACGGCGAAAATGGAGCCATCAAAGCGGAAGTCCTTAAGGGAGGCAAGGTAGTCAGAGCTTAGGTCACCCCGTTGTGCCAACCAGTCAAGTGCGGCATCAGTGAAGCGTAAATTTAAGACGTAATGGATAACCTGTTCCAATCCAGCCGTTATGAGATACTGTCCTTGCGGAACTTCTCGGACATAGTAGTTTGCCGTGATAATCTTGTCGTTCTGAACATTGAAATCTGCTTGACCCATCGTGAGTTGATAATAATCAACGAAGAGAGCCATCTCATCTTCTATGAGCAGAGCAGACCTGGGGGAATTGTATATACTCTCACTCATAGACCTTCTCCTTCAGTAACAACAAGTTTCTGATTGACAGACAGGTTTCGATGCGTATCCACCTGACCAGAGGGCCAGATGATCTCAAGTGTATCGACTTTTGCGTGTGTCCCAAGCCCGATTTCAAGCGATAGACTGTTGGTCGATCCAAACCCACATCCACCGCTGACCTCTCGGTAAATTATGTTATCCCCCATGTGCAAGGTTACTTTGGCACCGATGCCGTCTCGATTACTTTTGACCCCGACCAGTTTTAGGGTGAGATAGTTGTTTCCAGTTCCACCGTTGCGGTAGAAAAGATTGTGCCACTGGTCGCCGATAAACGCTCCGCCGACAGGGACATAGATATCAACATCACCATCCGTATCGACATCACCGAAGGTTACGCCGTGTCCTTTCCCGATGTTCCCTAAACCCAGAGCAGCCGTCGCATCGGTAAAAGTGCCATCGCCATTGTTGCGGAAGAGTGCGTCGCGTTCGAGTCGTCCCATCTGTGGTGCCCCGGTGGCGAGATAGATGTCGAGGTAACCGTCGCTATTGATGTCTCCGAAGTTCGCCCCCATCGCGCCGAAAGCGTGGTAGAGTCCCGATTCACGGGTGACATCCGTAAAAGTGCCGTCGCCATTATTCCGATAAAGTACCTGCCGATCGCCGTCGTGTGGGGCACTACCTGTGATTTGACCGGCGATGAAGGCTTGAAAAGAGCCTGAGTTTGAGATGAAGATGTCCAGATCTGCATCGTTGTCTACATCTAAAAAGAAGGTGACAAAAGCATCCGTAACGGGGAGATTCATGCCAGTTGACAGGGTGACGTCTGTAAAAGTGCCATCGCCGTTGTTGCGGTAAAGCACATTGGACTGTCCGTAATTGACGACATGCAAGTCGATATACCCGTCCTTATCGTAATCACCCCAAGCGGTTCCGAGAGAGTTGCCAGTATCCGCGACACCGGCTGCCGCCGCTGTATTCGTGAAAGTGCCATCGCCATTGTTATGATATAAGACATTCGCCGCACCATCGCCGATAACTCCGTCCGCAATGTAGAGATCGAGGTGGCCATCGCTGTCATAATCCGCCCACGCGGCACAGAAACTGCTCTGTGGATCTGCGACACCTGCAGTGTGTGTGACATCGGTGAATGTGCCATCACCGTTGTTATGATAGAGCGTGTTCTCCGCTGCGCCAGACCAACCCCCACGGGTGATGTAGAGATCCAAATAACCATCGTTATCGTAATCGGCGAAGAGTGACCCCCAACCGCCTCTCGGATCAGCGATACCTGCTTGATCTGCGGTGTTCGTAAAGGTGCCATCGCCGTTATTACGGAAAAGCGCGTGTGGTTGATACGTGCCAACAGCAACGATGTCCAGATCTCCGTCATTATCGTAGTCGCCCCAGGCACTGCCGCGCCCGCCATCGACTTTGTCCATTTTTAAGTCAGATGCCACATCAATAAATAGAGAATCCTGCCCTACAGAATTCGGGGTTACAAACCCCTCCCACGGCTGGATTTTAAATTCCGCTGGCACTTCCTCTGGATAGCCACCGAGTTTTGCATAAGCCGTCCACAAGTTCCACAAGGTTTCGGGGTCGCGAGGTTTGAGACGGAGCGATTCTTTGAAATTTTCGACGGCTTTTTCAGGCGCGCCGTGTCGGAGATGATAAACGCCGAGATAATAGTACGCCCCCGAATGACGACGGTAATTTTGGATAATACTTTTAAACCGTTCAGCGGCTTTGTCGGCTTCACCGAGTCGGAATTCGGCTAAACCGAGTTGGAGCATCGCCTCAAGATTATTCGGTTCGAGTTCCAGTACCTTTTCAAACTGCCGTTTGGATGCAGAGAGGTCCGGGACGAGCATCTGTTGCGGCGCGCCTAAGAAATAGCCGAGTCTAATGCGTGCCTCGGTATCGTCAGGGTTTACCTCCAAAGCATTGGTGAGCGCAGTGGTAGAATCAGAAAAGCGTTGTTGATAACTGAAAACCTGTGCTAACGTTAGGTAGGCTCTTGAGAGTTTATCTTTCTCTTCGGGGACCTGTTTAACCAATTCTATTAGTGTTTGCAACGTCTCTTCGGCACGAGTAAATTTCTGCTCTCGGATATAGGTGCGTGCGAGCAACATGCGTGCATCGTGGGCGTTGGCATCAATCTGCAGACACGCCTGAAACGCTTTTTCCGCTTCAGCGAAGTTATTCATGTCCAGCGCGTCCACCCCTTTTTGATAATGTGCCGTGAATCGCGGAGAAGGAATTCGGGATTGCAAATTCCTCCTACGGGGTGCATCTGTATTGCAACCGATACCAATGAGGAAAATGAGGAAGATGAAAGCAGTCAGAACCGGGATTTTTGACCGAGATTTTTGTGATTTATGTGATTTACCATGATTACAAGCACACCCAATCATGGTAAATCTGATAATCTGATAAATCATAGTTCAGACTTTTTCCTTGATGATGGGCCCTCCGATAATCATGGCACATCTGATAATCTCATCAGTCTTTTGTAGACCTCTATTCCCGTGCCAGCCTTGCTTTCAATTCTGCTTTTTGGAGGGGTTTTGTCATATCCATGAGATAGATTCGCATGTGATCCGAACGGTCAGAACTAAATACAAGCGTTTTTCCGTCGCTTGAGAGGCTAGGTTCAAAATGTGCACCGATGTGGTTCGTGAGTTGGGTCTTGTTTGTGCCGTTGGCATCCATCATCCAGAGTGTATAATGGTTGTGCGCGTTCGAGACATAGATAATCCGTTTGCCATCCGGACTGAAGGTCGGATGGTAGTGGGAACCTGTACCCGCAAACGTTAGCTGCTTTACCGTGCCTCCTCCTGCATTGACGCTGAAAATTTGGTAGATGTCATCGACCATTCCGGTGAAGGCGATCTGCTTTCCATTGGGTGCCCACGTTGGATGCCCGTCGTCTACATCGTTATGTGTCAGTTGCCTCTTGTTTGTGCCATCAATATGAATGACGTAGATTTCTAATGTGGCGTTATTCTGTAGGGGCGAGGTAACCTCGCCCATACCGCTCTCGGTTTTCTGCATAGGGACTTTGGATTCAAAGGCGATTTTTTGCCCGTCAGGCGAAAAGACAGGGGCGCGTTGCGCGCCCTCTATATCGATTAACGGACGTTGGTTTCTCCCGTCGATATCCATGAGATAGATAGTCGCAGTCTTCGGGTCAGAACCACTCGCTTGGACAGGCGGGAGCATCATACCCCCACGGGTGCGCTCTGAAACGAAGGCGATAGACGTGCCATCGGGTGAAAAAGCAGGCATGTATTCGTCGAGTTCATCGGTATGCGTGAGCTGCTGTAGGGTGCGAGTTGCGATATCCATGAGATACAACTCAGCGTTCTGGAGACGATTTGAGGCGAAGGCAAGCCATTTTCCATCGGGTGAAATTGCGGGACTATAATCGTCAGTATACTTTGCAGTAAACGTCATCATATTCCCTTTTTCAGTGAAAGTCTGCTCGTAGTCGTCGCTGCCTTCGGTGCGAATACGTCGGACGTGATAAGCATCCCCCGTAAGGCCTGCTAACTGAAGGAGAATTTCCTTTTTTGGGGAACCGCTCAGCAGATTTTGAAACTCGGTGAGCGCAAGGGAACGGTTACCGCTGTGCCAATAGACACGCCCGAGTGCGAGTGTTATCTCTGCACGTTTCGGTGCCAACCTTGCAGCATTTCTGAAGGCATCGATCGCTTGCGTAGCATCTACGAATCCTTCATACACCAAACCGAGCTGATAGTAAGCCTCAGCATTGGAAGGATTCTGCTTAAGTGCCGCCTGAAACTGCTGAATGGCAGCCGTAGTGTCGCCTGTTGCCAGAAACGCCTTGCCGCGTTCGATGGTGGGATCTCCACCGCATGAGAGCAGGATTAAGACTATGGAAGCAGTCAGAACCGGGATTTTTATGATTTTAAGATTTGCTATGATTACCGGATCTCTAATCATGGCACATCTGATAATCTCATCAATCATAGTTCAGACCTCTTTGCTGATCGCTATTCTCGCGTTATACGGATTCGCTGGTTTGCTGGGACATTATGAAGCTTCTGCGTTTCGCCGTTCTGCCAAGTAACCTGTAGCGTCTCAATCTGTGTGGCGTTCCCTACGCCAAATTCTGCGATGAGACTGTTAAAAGACATGTAACTATCACCTGCGTAAATTTCTCGTATCTGCGTCTGATCTGCCGTTTTTACTTGAATTTTCGCGCCGATGGCATCTCGATTCGCGTCCGTTCCAACGAGTTTGACCTGCAGCCAATTGCTGCGGTTTCCGCCCTCATTACGCAACAATGTCGGTGGGGCATGGTTATTGACAATGAAAATATCGACATCACCATCGTTGTCATAGTCCCCGAATGTCGCACCGCGACCGACTCGGATAGGGAGTGCTGCAATTCCAGCACTTTCACTAACATCGGTGAATGTCTCATCTCCATTGTTTCGGAACAACATATCAGCCTGGGGGATAAGCACCTCTGGTCGTCTAAGCTCCTGGAAGGTGCTGCCGTTCGTCACAAAGATATCCAAATCACCATCGTTGTCATAGTCAAAGAGGGTCGTGCCCCATCCGATCTGTTTGATGCTCTCTTCAGCAAGCATGGCAGTATAGGATTCATCTACGAACCTGATCTGTTCAGTTGCGCCATCCTCTTCAAGCAAATTTCTATAGAGGGCGTTTTCTTCGTCCACCCAGTGGCTCATAAAGAGATCGATATCACCATCAGCGTCGTAATCGCCAGCGGTGAGCCCCATAGAACCGCGAAAATCTGCCGCCCACGACTCAGTGCTGACATCAGTAAATCTTCCACCGCCATCGTTGCGATAGATATGGTTCGTGGAGGTATCATTTGCGACATAGAGATCCAGATCGTTATCGTTATCAAAGTCGCTAAAGAGGGCTTGCATGCTTCTACCCCCTACTGCCGCGATTCCCGTTTCATCGGTTGCATCGGTAAAAGTGCCATCCCCGTTGTTACGATAGAAGACGTTATCTTGTGGTTCAAAGACATGCGGATTCAGGGCACTCGGCACGGGTTTTCCAGATTGTAGGGACTCTTCCTTCATCTGTTCCAATTGTTCTAAATCGTAGGTGACATAGTTGCAAACGTAGAGGTCCAAATCGGTGTCGCCGTCTACATCTGCGAAGGCGGCACCTGTGCTCCACAATTCGCAATCGACACCGGCAACTTCTGTGACATTGGTAAAGGTGGCGTTCCCGTTGTTACGATAGAGAACATTCTCACCATAGTTGGTTAGATAAAGGTCGAGGTCGGCATCACCGTCATAATCTGCGAAGACGCACCCCATGCCGTATCCTTGATGCCCAACACCTGCGGCACGCGTGATGTCCGTAAATGTACCATCCCCGTTGTTACGATAGAGGACATTGGCGTTTCCCTTTCGCAAGCCTATAGAGGCTTGCGGGACAATATTTCCATCTTGTGTAAAGGGACCGGGGATATTAACAATATAGAGGTCGATGTCTCCGTCGTTGTCTATATCGGCAAAGCCTGCCCCGGAACCCATGTCTTCTGGGAGTAGGCTGGAACGGGTTCCGCTTGAATGCTGAAAACGGATGCCGGCTTCCCTTGTGACATCAGTAAAGGTAACTGCCTCTATAGCCGTGGACGTTAGGATAAAGATTACAAGTGTTATAATGATGGAATGCACGTGATATTGGCTTTCGGAAACCTTCGGAAACTTTCGGAAACCTTCGGAAACCTTCAGTAGACCGCCCTCCTTTTTCTTAACAAAAAGTGTCAAAAATGTTAGAATACCTGTGTAGTGTAGGGTCCAGAAGGGGTGCTTTGCGTGTAATGGATGCGAGGAAGTAAAACACCCGATCCGACAAAACGCGCTCTGAAAAAATAGTAAGGCTCTCTATGAGCGCGGGCTGCTTAGTATCCCGTTGTGGAGCAGACGTAAGACCTTCTTCGGAAGGCAGACTGCGATGAAGCACGAGCCCAACCCTTTGGGGTTTGGGTACTATGACGTTTCTAAGAAATTGGTAAAAATGGTTCCGTTGCGAAAGCGTTCATCGTTGAGGATATTCTGGAAGAGCGGAATCGTGGTCTTAATACCTTCAATTTCGAATTCAGACAATGCGCGTTTCAACCGTGCAATCGCCTCTTCCCGATCCCTGCCAGTCGCGATGAGTTTCGCCACGAGTGAATCGTAGTGCGAGGGGACAGTATACCCCGTGTAGAGATACCCATCAATCCGAATACCGATGCCGCCGGGAGGATGGTAGACTGTGACGAGCCCTGGTGAAGGCATGAACTGATTTGCTGGATCTTCGGCATTAATTCTGCATTCAATCGCATGTCCTTGAATCTGAATATCAGATTGGTTATATCCGAGTTGATCCCCCATGGCGAGTCGAATCTGTTCTTTGATGAGATCAATGCCGGTTATACTCTCAGTGACAGTATGCTCAACTTGAATCCGTGTATTCATTTCTAAGAAATAGAAATTCTCATCTTTATCCACTACAAATTCAATGGTCCCAGCATTTATGTAGCCGATCGCTTTTGCGGCTTTTGCGGCGGCTTTACAGATCTCGTTGCGAAGTTTAGATGGAATCGAGGCGGCAGGTGCTTCTTCCAAGAGTTTCTGTTGTTTCCGCTGGATAGAGCACTCGCGTTCCCCCAAATGAACAACGTTGCCGTGGGTATCTCCAAGAATTTGGACTTCAATATGTCGTGCTTCTTCAATCCATTTTTCAATGTAGACATCCCCATTACCAAAAGCCGCCTCACCCTCTGCCTTCGCAGTGTGAAAAAGATTAAGTAGGCTCGGCTGATTTTCGGCGATTCGGATGCCGCGACCGCCACCACCTGCCACGGCTTTGATCCCGATAGGATACCCGATTTTCTCAGCGAGCTGCGCGGCATCCTCGGCGGTGTCAACTGTTCCTTTTTTGCTATTTTTACGTCTACCGCTCTGACTGCCGGGTACGAGTTTCAGTCCCGCTTTTGCCACAGTTTCGCGTGCCTTCACTTTGTCACCCATCGTGGCGATATTTGCGACGGAGGGTCCGATAAACTTTATCTGATGTGCCTCACAAATTTCCGCAAATTGCGCGTCCTCAGCAAGGAAACCCGCTCCGGGATGGATTGCGTTGACATTCGCATAATCCGCAACAGTGATAATATTGGAGTATTTGAGATAACTCTCAGTTGAAGGCGGTGGACCAATACAATAGGCATCGTCAGCGTATTTAACGTGTAGTGCATCTTCATCAGCGGTTGAATAGATCGCTACCGTTTTAATTCCCATATCTTTGCAGGCACGGATGATGCGGACAGCGATTTCACCGCGATTTGCTATCAGTATTTTTTTTATCATGTTCTTTATTGGCTATCGGCTATCAGCCGTCGGCTGTCAGTAGAACGTGTGGCAGTTACAGACGTTTTGTCCGCCACAATGCCCTCTTGCTGACCGCTGACTGCTGACCACTGACTGCTATTCCCTATGTCTGCCTCACTCGGAACAGCGGTTGTGCATATTCAACCGCTTCGCCATCTTCAGCGAGAATCTCTAAAATCTCACAGTTAAACGGTGCTTCCACGGGATTGTAAGTTTTCATGACTTCAAGGACGGCAATGGGTTCACCCATTGCGACTATATCCCCAACTTTAACAAAGGACGGTTCATCAGGTGCGGGGGAACGGTAGAAGCGCGAGGGCATAGGTGCACTGATGAATGCATTATGCGCTTCCGAGCCACCTTCGGTATCAGGGTTCTCTACAGGAAGCTGCGGCGCACCCACTGCTACGTTCGTCTCTGCCGGTCGGAGTGGAGTCTGTTCATATCCATCGGGATTCCCACGATGCCTGGAAACCTGCACTTCAAACTCGTTATCCCGGATGCGGACTTCCGAAAGGTCGGTGCGGACAAGAATTTCCGCCAACTGTTCAACAATTTCTAAGACATCACTGTAGTTTTGTTCAGCAGATTGAGATTTATCCTTGGACCTGTTTTGACGCATTTCTCTTTTTAGTGGCTATTAGCAATCAGCCGTCAGCCGTCAGCAAAAGGACTCTGATGTGCTCAAGCCCCTTGCTAAAAGCCGATAGCCGATAACCGCTGGCGACTATATCCTTTCTACATATTTTCCGGTGCGCGTGTCAACTTTGATACGCGTTTCGTTCTGAACAAACAAAGGCACATTAACGACACCACCCGTTTCAAGTGTGGCGCGCTTCGAACCGCCACTGACAGTATCACCCCGTAATCCTGGGTCGGTCTCAACAATCTGAAGCGCAACGAAGTTTGGAAGTTCAACAGTAAGTGGGATTACCCCTTCCATTTTGACGGTGACAGTTTCACCTTCCTTTAGGAACTTCAAGCCATCTCCAATGAGATCTACAGGGAGTGTGTGTTGTTCAAATGTTTCATTGTCCATAAACCACAACGCCTCACCATCTCGGTACATATACTGCATCTGGTGGTCCATGACTCTGACGGTTTCGACATTTTCGTTGGAACGAAACGTCCTATCCAAGACGGCACCGTCGGAAACACGTTTGATTTTGGTTCGTGCGAAGGCACCACCTTTCCCTGGCTTGACATGCTCACAGTTAACTATGGTGTAAATCGCATCGTTGAGTCGGATAACCAACCCATTGCGTAAATCGTTAAGTGCTGCCATTTTCTCCTCTTTTAAATGATTCGCAAAGCGTTAAATCCAGCGATTGGCTCCATACCAGTTTTCGCTGAAGAACCGCCTGCGCCTGCTTCGCAGTGAGAATGCAGGCTGCCATCACTTCTTTTTTTTTCTCTTGATAATCACTCATCTTCCTACTCCCGCTGGACTTAACCGGAAACCATTTTTTAAATGGCCTCCTGGGCTGTGCTCCATTACATTTCGTAGTGGTTTTGGTAAAGTTGAATGCCCTCTCACTGTTCAAAGGGGATCGGAATTAACCGAGAACCGTTGTGGAACGTAGTGGAACAACGCCCAGGTGCCAATAAATTAAAAGTAGTTTAAAAAAGCAATTGCCTGTTCCAATGCCTTTGCTCTGTGACTCATCCGGTTTTTTATTTCTTCCCCTAATTCTGCGAAAGTCTGATTATAGCCGTCAGGCATAAACACGGGATCATAACCGAAGCCGCTCTCTCCCACAGGATCATGCCTGATGTGTCCTTCACAAACACCAAGAACTCCTTCAGGTTTGGAATTTGGATGTACCACCACAATCGCAGCGATGAATCGTGCCCGCCGATTGACGACACCTTCAAGTGCCTGAAGGAGTTTCGCAATCCGAATATCATCCGTTGCGTCTTCACCTGCCCAGCGTTTGGAGTTAATGCCTGGTGCACCGTTGAGAGCATCGACCTCCAACCCGGCATCGTCAGCAAGAGTAAGATGGGACGTATACTTAGCAATAATAGATGCCTTCTTAATAGCATTCTCCATATACGTTTTCCCATCCTCAACCACCTCTGGGGCATCTGGATAATTTTCCAAAGAGATAACTTCGATCTGTTGCTTGGAACTCGCTTCACCGTAGAGCATGTTTGTGAGTTCTCTCACCTTGCCTTGGTTACGCGTCGCCAATACGAGCTTCATCTAAATTCTCCAACATCATCCGATTTTGGAGCCGGATGAGTTGCTGTATACCTCCAACGGCGAGGTCCAGCATTTGGTCATAGTCGGCACGCGAAAAGGGCTTTTCTTCTGCAGTGCCTTGTATCTCTATAAATTCTCCGCTCCCTGTCATAACAATGTTCATATCAACATCCGCCGACGAATCTTCCGTGTAGCAGAGGTCTAACATCGGTTGACCGTTGATAAGTCCGACACTTGTAGCGGCAATGTTGTCGGTAATGGGAAAATTTTTAATTCTCTTGCTTTTAACGAGCTGTTGACAGGCATCCCAGAGTGCAATAAAAGCACCTGTAATGGATGCGGTGCGTGTCCCACCATCAGCCTGAATGACATCGCAATCAACCCAAACTGTCCGCTCTTCCAAGACATATAAATCTACAGCGGCACGCAAGGAACGACCGATAAGGCGTTGGATCTCCTGTGTTCTCCCACTGACACCACCACGGGTTGCCTCACGTTGCATCCGTTCAGAAGTAGAGCGGGGTAACATGGAGTACTCCGCCGTTACCCATCCCTTACCTCTGATACGCTGGGTACGCATGAAACGCGGCTGTTGGTCAATCACAGAAGCAGTGCATATAACGCGGGTGTCCCCTGTCGCAACGAGCACAGAGCCTTCGGCGTGTTTGATATAGTGTCGTTTGATTGTGACGGGGCGCAGTTCATCTGGTCCGCGTCCATCCTCTCTGGTTTCCATATTTCTCTTTCCTATTTTTTATGGATTGTGGCCTCTGGGCGCAGTTCCAAGTACCAATTATTTAGAAGAGGTTTCGAGCAGCGCCAACGCTTTTGTGTAACTTTTCCGCTCAAGATAGTGCAGTAAGTTTTTGGGGGTTTCCGCCGGCGCGAGTTCCTGATGCAACGCGTCAATTTGTTCCAACTGTTCCAATATGTCTTCGCCAGCCTTGATCCGCGATAGCATCGTCTCTAACGCTTGCCTGAGCTGGGAGAAAAGTTCAGTCTGCATCCGATGCCTCCATTTGCCGAACAGCTTGGCAAGTTCGCAGGGAAACATTCTTAGGCGGTGCATCGTAACCTTTCCACGCATAAGGATCGACCCCAGAAACAGGGATGATGCATCGTCGATCAGCACTTGCGGGACGTTCTCCATCTTGAACTGACCAAGGCAACAACGACCAAGCATTACAGTAATGGTTCACCAGAACCCTGCGGTAGGTATCACCACGGTTCTTACGCGACCGATGAAGCAGATACCCGTTGAAGAAAACCAACGCGCCAGTTTTAACTTCAACCGGAACCTCACCTGTGTCATCAAAGCCGTAACTCTCCTCCGCAAAGTCAAACTCATCGGGATTTTCATGAGATCTCTGCGGATAGAGATAGCCTCGGCGATGCGAACCCGGTAGAATCCACAAACACCCATTTTCAACCGTAGCGTCGTCCATCGCTATCCAAGCACCAATCAAGGAACGATCGCGTGTAGGAATGTAAATCTCGTCCTGATGCCACGCTTGACCTTGGAAATTCGGCGGTTTGATGAAGAGCATAGACTGCATACACTTAACGCTTCCATCCCAATGCGGAAGATGCGCAGCAGCTATCTGGCTCAGAATACCACAGATTTTCGGGTGCTTGACGTACTGCTCAATAACAGGACTGACGAAATGCGGTTGATGAATGCAAAGGATACGTCCAATGGCTTCGTCATCGCTGACATCCTCAGAAAGCGGTTGGAGACTCTCGCACGGGTGCCCACCTTTGGCAAGCGTAACAGTATCCTGCCGCAACTCCTCTATCTCATCCAGAGACAGCAAATCTGGGACAACAAGATACCCATTGTCGATAAAAAATTGGATTTGATCATCGGACACAATTTGTGGCACTTCAATCGGTGCATTCGGTTCAAAGTTCATTTTTCTAATTATGGCCTCCTGGTTATCGCTTGCTCAAGGGCTTCCATACGGTGCCGCAAACTAAAAGTTTGCGCTACGGTTTGCGGTATGAAAAAACTTACCATTTTCTTGTATGTGTGTTACAATATTCATATCACTTGAAAAGGTGCTGCAGGCAGGGTATTGTCTGCTGGCGGAGAAGGTGTCAGACTTGCCAAGCAAGCAACCTTTGTTGATTCCACAATCCACTGAACTAAAGGTGGCTTTCTGCAACGATGCTTTATCGCGGAGCATACCAATTAAAAATCTAAACACGTTGTTGGCGAGGTTCGGAAACCTCACCAGCGGTGTGTCGGGATTAAACACGGTTAGCGAGGAACATCTCAGTTATTGCTAAAGCAAAAACGACTAACATGAGATAGATCCATACGTTTTGATTCCTCTCTACATCTTCATTGTATTGCGCCACGAGTTCAGCCGTAGCTTTATCCTCGACTAATTCATCCGCTGCGCCTTTCAGCATACTTGCGAGTTCCTCAACATCGCGCGCTGCAAGATCGGACTCAGTGGTATCAACGTTGACTACAAAGTAGTCCGTAACTTCTGTGCCAGACCTATGAACTGAATAGATACCGGGTATTGCCGTGTCTGTATATAAGACACTGCTTTGTGGAGTATCCTCTGCTGTAGGCGTAACATCTTTGTTTCGTCCCAAGCGCGTCTCAACGTTGTTTGGATTGAAGATGGCGATCTCTCTGCTCGCCGTTATGTTCTCATTCTCAGTTTCGGAAACCTTCAGTTCTATATAGTCTCCGACGCGGTAATCGGGCATGGTTTCTACGTCTTTAAGTGCAAGATACTTAATAGATTCATGCAGGAACGGCAGGTAAACGGCGCGAATCGGTAAATCATTCCATTCTCGGTCTATCGTTGAGGTAAAGCAAAGCACACGCCCGAGGTTTCCGTAAGGCTTTTCAAAGAGGGCAGGACTGCCATCATCATAAGCAGCAATGACGGTCGCATTTGCCGTTGGAACCGCCTGAAAAATTCTATAAAACCGCGCCTTACCAAAATCGCCATGGTTCGGTTCCTTGAACGGAGCGAAAATCGGATGTTCGTACTTCACTGTCGCAAGGACGCGGAACTGCTGCCGATCAAAAGCGTCGCCAGCGGGTCGGACGAAGTTACAAGGCATCAAACCTATCTCACCACCAAGACGCTGTTCATAGACATCAGTGTCTATATTATCACCCACTGTCACAATCAATCCACCGCCTGAAGCAACATAAGCCGCCACACGTCCAGCTTCGTCGGAAGAGAGTTGTGCTACATCGGCAAGCACCAGAACATCAGTGCGATTGAGTGTCGCCGCACCCGGCACCGAATTCGATTCCGTAAAATCAATAGGCACCGCATCACTACCTGCTGTAAATGCCATTTTCATGAAAAACGTTTCCATGGTCTGATAGCGGTTTCGCGTCCGTGGTTTGTCACTGACCGCATGAACCTTGATTGACCGCAGACTTTGTAAAGTGAAATAGCGTTTGTTGTCAACCCCAAGTGCATCTTCAGGCAGCTCAACCCAACCTGTATGCGTCGCCTCGTCTTGAAAGTCGACCCTGAAGACAGTATCCGCGAGGTCGTCCGGCTCAATGTCGAGCTGGATAGTGTGAATCATATTTCCATCTATGAACAGACGAACTGGTAGATTCTCAACCGCCTCATCGCTGAAATTACGGACGCGTGCAACCAGATATGACGCTTCCTGTTCCTTCAGGACAACAGGCGGTACATTGAGATCTGTTATCGCGAAATTGTGCGGTTGCTCAGGATGGACATCAATAAACTGAATTTGGACATCAGGGTTGAGTTTGTCTGTTTCAATGAAGTTTTCCCATCCCCGCTTTTGCATATCCGCAATCACATAAATCTGTTTTTCACCGATAGGAATAGACTCAAGTATTTCGTCAGCGGTTTGCAGTGCATCCAAATAGTCTGTAGGTTCGTAAGTGGCTTCCGCATCGTTCAAAGCAGCCCTAATGTGTGAGAACTCTGAACCGAGTGGTGCAACGACACGGGCATTGTCCGAAGAAAGAATAAGACAAGCGGCATCAGTTGCATCAAGCCCATCAAGAATTTTGATACCCTCCCTTTTTGCGTTCTGGAATATCTTCTCATACTGCATACTATAGGAGGTATCCAGAATAACAATTGCGTTTCGTTTTCCACCTGTTTTCTGTGCAATGACTGGGGCTTCGGCGAAGAATGGTCGCGCAAATGCAAAGCCGAGCAGTGCCAATATCAGAATACGCATTAGCAGAAGCAGTAACCGTTTCAACTTATGCCGTCTCACGTTTGTCTGATGCGACATCTGGATGAAACGGATGGTGCCGAACACCAATCGCCTCGCACGTTCCCGGTTCAACAGATGCAAGATGAGTGGAATTGAGGCACCTATAATACCTGCTACCGCGAATAAAGGAGCTAAAATTCCTAATCCAAACATTTTTAATTATGTGCAAATGCTCATCGTTCCACTACGTTCCATGATGGTTTTCGATTAATTCCAACCGAGACAAGGACCTGTGCAATTCCTAAGAGTTTTCGGCCCGCAAGCCCTTACCCATCCGATTTCTCGTTAGCAAATCAAAGGACTCCTTGACGCTTAGCGAGATAGGATGCCAGGGCTAAATCAATCGGTGTTGCTGTTGTTATCATGTTATAATCAATACCGGATTGCCGCAGCGCGAGCCTATAAGTATCAAGAAATTCGTTGAAATTATTCAAATAACTCTCCTGAATCGCTTGCGGCGTTGTGATAATCTCAGCATCATTTTCTGAATCAATAAAACGGATAAGTGCTTCTGCGCTCCTTCCTGCCTCAAAGTCAGCAAATGCAAGTTCCTGATGTGCAAGAACATGAAAGACGATGACCTCATGTCCCTCATATCTGAGATGCTCTAAACCCTCAACAACTTCTGCCTGATTTTCATCGTAGAGGTCGGAGACGAAGAGGACTAAGCCGCGCTTGGTTAGACGTTCTGCGATTTGATGCAAGGGCATCCCCATCCGTGTACTTTTTGCGGTTTGCAGCGTCTCCAACGTGAGCAAGATCGAGTGCAAGTGCGATGTGCTACTTCGAGCGGGTAGGTATTGGCGAAGTGTATCATCAAAGTACGCAAACCCAACAGCATCCCGCTGCTTCGCCATAAAATAGGCGAGGGATGCAATGAGGAAACTTGCGTATCGCAACTTTGTTAGTTTTTGCCCTGTTCCACTCTCCTCTATAGTCGGATCCTCCACCTGCGCCTCATCTCTTGGATGCAACATAGACTCGCTTGCATCCAAAAGGAGGTAGCAATTGAGATTAGTTTCCTCCTCAAATTGCTTGATATAGTAACGGTCAGTGCGAGCGTAGGCTTTCCAATCTATATGTTTGGTATCGTCTCCGGGCATATATTGTCTGTATTGCGAGAACTCGACACTGAACCCATGATACGGACTTTTGTGGAGTCCGGAGATAAAGCCTTCAACGACGAATTTTGCAATCAATTCAAGATTCCCGATTCGAGCAAGGATTGCTGGATCTAAAAATGAGCGTCCGATAGCTGGACTTTGTTGCATGCGTATTCTCTTACTGTAGACGTACCAACGTGCTTACTGCTTCCTCAAAATAAGTAGGGTCAGATCGTCAAACTGATCGGCTTCCCCCTGAAATCCCATGACTGCGTCGTGAAGATATTTTCGGATACCCTCAGCATCCGAATCCTTGCAGGCTTTGGAATCCTCTACGAGTCGATCTTCCTCATAATACTCATCTTCAACATTGACGGTTTCTGTAACACCGTCCGTATAATATACGACGACATCACCACTTGCGAGTTGGACATTCTCGGCTTCATACTCAGCGATGTTCGGAACCATTTCGTTCGGAAACATTCCGAGCGGAATACCTCCAACCTCTTCACCCAACCACTTGTAAGTGCCATCCTTTCTAACGAGTAGCGGTGGATTATGCCCTGCATTGAGCGTCGTCAAGACATCCGTATCGGGGTTAAGATGACTGTAGAAGAAAGTCGCGTACTTCTCTTCTGTACCACTGGCGTAAAGGAGCGAGTTCAGCGTCAAAGCCATATCGATAAGTTCAGCGTACAAAGCAACCGAGCTCAGGTCATTTTGTACTGAATCTTCCGCTGCGGTGCCTTTTCCACGAGACAATTCAGAGATGAGTCCTGCGCGTAGTGTTGCCATGAGCAGTGCGGCTTGCATACCCTTTCCAGAAACATCTGCAATTGCGAGTCCCCAACGTCCGGTCGGCAAGGCGATACAATCATAATAGTCGCCTCCAACGGGACCCCGTGGCTCATAATGACCGGCAACTTCGTATCCGGGAATGTCAGGTAGCTTCTCCGGAATGAGATTCACCTGTATCTTGCGAGCTTCCTCCATTTCCGCTTGTAACTGGCGTGCCTCCAGCGCTTCCTGATGCAGGTGTGCGTTTTCAATAGCGACCCCTGCCTGTTTCGCAAAAGAATCAAGTAGGATAACATCCTCATCGGTAAAGGGTGCGATCCTACCACCACGTTCCTCTTTATCACCAACAACGAGGATTCCGAGAATGTCACCGTCGCGTCCGGGAATAGGGACTGCCATCAAACTCTTTCCTCCGAAAAGCGTGTCGGATTTTGGTGGACAGTGCCCGGGCAATCCTTCCTTAACAACAGATTTCAGCATGTCTACGGACGTTGTTTCCAAGGAGACGGGTGCCTCTTCACCATAAGGAACATTGTCCCGCAAGTCTATAGAGACTTGCGCTGTCCCGTTAGGGCTGGAATCAGCTGTGGGACCTTCAATCAATGTCTCCGGAAAGGTGTAGTGCATCTCAAGTTCCTGACGTTCCGGATGCGTGAGCATGAGTGCCCCAGCGTTAGCGTCTAAGAGTGAGACAGCCTGGTGCACTACCTGTTCTGCGGCGGCTTCAGGTTGTAGAAGTTGACAGATTTGCGGCGCACTTTCTGCAAGCATGAACAATCGAAATTTTTCGCTTTGAACTCCCTCCACCATTTGGGAATAAGCGATGGCGATTGAAATTTGGTGAGCAAAAGTTGTTAACAATTCCATCTCCCATGCTTCCAATGCCCCTCTGCCCAAGAAACTTCCTAAACCAATCATTCCGAGAAATTCATCTTGAATCTTCAGAGGCACCCAAAGACGTATGTCAATAGTTTCGACGAACTTGGCACTCCGAGCGAAGAATTGTTCAAGGTGTTCTGGGACAGTGGTCCTCTCAATGAATGACTGCTGTAGTAAACTCTCGATTTCGTTTGGCTCAACAGCGATTGGAGAAAACACTTCATCAGGGGATGATGCAACGACTTCAAGATTTTGCCGCGTCGGGTGGTAACGGAGTATCGCTCCGCGTGTGACTTGCAAAGTGCCGAGGGTGATCCGGAGATAGGTTTTACTTGAATGATTAAAGTTGGTGTGTCCAGAGATCAATGTTTGGCCCAAATGTTCCAACTCGGACAGGCTGAAGATAAGCCTCTCCATCGTCTGCTCTGCGGTATTTGGTGTTTTATGGGCTTGCAAACTGTCTCCTGACATAGGTTTGCTCGAATCTTTCATAGTATTGCATCCAAATAATGTCAGTCTTTATTTTTTCTTATATCTGTTACCACAAGCATATACCTAAGGCACCGGAACATGTCCTACCCAAAAGGCCTTCGCCAATGTAAAGCAAAACAATTTTTGATTTATTTCCGGATCAAAATTTATGCCTAAAAAAGTTATAGGTTGGCAATAGCAGATTCTTCGTCTGGAAAGATACCTGCGTATTTGGCAATTGCCATCATGCGGAATGTGCGCTCCTGTGTGGCAGACAACCCACAGAAATTCAGGGTGCCTTCGTGTTCAGTAAGTGCCTCTATAATCTCAATAAGTATAGATATACCGATGCTGTTAATGAGTGTTGTTTTTTCAAGGTTAATTACGAGTTGCGTACAGCCATTCTGAATGAGTCCCTGTGCTTTCTCGGAGAGTTGTTCTCCGAGGGCATCATTCAGGTATCCAGTTGTTTCAATCACCGCGTGCTCTTTCGCCTCTCGAATTTGAATATCGAATTTGTCCAACAAATCGCTTACCTCCCTAAGTTCTTAATATGGACTTGTGAACCGCCCCAAAACAGAAACGTGATGTATTAAAAAAACGCGTCGTTTAACAACACATTTGAACACAATTTTGTCAATTATCTGCGACAGGTTCAAAATTGTGTTGTAGACATATTGTCCCGCAGGTTTCCTCTATAGGCTTGCGCAATAGCGACACAGCGATCTATTTGGAGGTCTTCTTTTTCGTGAAACTAACAGTAGTCCCGTTAGGGCTGCTTTCTATAACCACTTCATCCATTAAAGCTCTAATAATTTGTAAGCCTCTTCCACGTTTACGTAAATCGGGGTGTACACCCGGTCTACCGAGTAAGCGGGTGCCGTCCAGTGTATCTGCAGTTATACCAACCCCTCGATCAGTAATTTTGACTTCCAACTGATCGTCCGTAACTAAAAACTGAATATGTACTTCCTTATCCTCGCTTTGGCTATGTTCAGAAGCGTTGATACAAGATTCGATGATAGCGAGTTGAATTTCTTCAACTGCCTCCTCGTTGAAGTCCTTCAATTCAGCAAGGACAGAGCCAGTTTTCGCTGCGGCAAGTTCCATATCAGGGTACATTGGTATAGTGAGGAGTACTTTGTGTTCAACTGACACGCTAATTTTCCCTCCTTGCTATGGCTTGTGTTTATATTAAGTAGCGTATAAAATTCGTTCACCTAAGTTGGCATTTTCCGTAAATTAAAGGTTTATGAAAAACTTAATTAAACATAATACTATATTTTTTGAAATTATGCCAAGACTTTTATCAGAGGCAATCAGTTTTTCCGCAATCAGTTGTCAGAATCGGGGTTTACGGGACTACAGTAAAGTCCACAGCGACTTGGACATTGTAGGGCGAGGTTACATGAAGTTTCAGAAAATATTTCGGTAATTCTATGTTTTCCCAGGCCCGGTAGGTGCGGTTTCCTAGGGGAAATCCGCAGGGAAATCCGCAGAAATGCCCTATCAAAAACCCCAAGCAAAAACACCGCCCCGGATATTGTTAGGAAATTACCGAATTAAATTTTTAATCTTCATCAAACCTCGCCAGCGGAGGTGGGAACCTTAAGCGGTAGTTTATGGCATAAGAGACTTTGTCTCGTCAACAACCCAGCGAGCGTCTGCTATCCGTGCAGATGCCTCTGTTAATTCCGGCTGATAGGTTGCAAATTTCACCATATCACAATTGGCGAGTAATTGCTGCGCCCGTTCAACATAGGGCATGGCTATTTCAGCGCGTAGCATCGCCTGCAGCAATCCTGTCGTTGTCAACTCCAACGCTGGAATATGATAACGTGCATCGATGTATTGGCGGAGGACATACGCAATTTGGGTATGATATGTCTCCATGTCGCCACGCTTTAGCCAATCAGAGGCTTCAATTGCTGCCAGTTTTTCGTATGCTACCTCATGCGCCAACGGTGTGTCCTTCTCATCTGTTACTGGGACAGGTAACGGTTGACGGCGTTTTTGAAGATAGTACCATATCAATATAATTACAAAGCCGAGTATCACTGTACCACTGATGAAATAAGGTAGCAAATTCTGCGGCACCTCTAAGGGTGGTTTGATATCGCGTAGGTTTTGCCCTCCTAAAGTACGCTGCATAAGTATTTGTATAAGTACAGACATATTTCTTTCGAAAAGGTGCGAAATACAATCGGATATACCCGAAACCCATATATAACATCTCACTCAGCGAGAGGTTCAATAACTATTGATTTTGGTGAAGTTGGACAGGCGTATTGACATACCCCACATCCTGTGCATCCAGCATCAATAACCTCTACAACGCCATCTGACGTGAAGTGAATCGCATCCTCGCCAATCGGACACGTATCGACACAGTAAGTACAATCCACATCTTTTGTCCGAAGACAGGTTTCAGCACTGAAAACTGCCAAACCGATTTTAATATCTTCGGCATAAACAGGTTGCAAAGCACCGCTCGGACAAACGTACATGCATGCCAATGAATCGCAGATGACGCACGGCTGTTCCTCAGGATCGATATAAGGTGTATTCGCGATATCGGGTTGGGTAGTCTGTAACGGGAAAATAGCGTTTGCGGGACAGTTCTTGACGCAGTTGCCACACCGATGACACTTTTCTAAGAATTCCGCTTCGGGCAACGCCCCCGGAGGGCGGAAAAGCGGACGGTTACTCGGCTCCTCAGCTATCAGATGGTCGACTACCTGGCCATCAAGAAACTCAGCGACCGGTTGGATGAGTTGGTTCAAGGCTTCCTTGAAAAAGCCACGTCTCCCCGTTTCATCAGCCATTTCACGTTCCATCCCTGAAAGTCATGCTCCGCTCTCGTGCAGAGCCTTACTCTTCGTCGGCTTTAGGAATCCGGTAGCAACATTTATGGTTTCCTTGCATGAGATGCTCCACTCGAACAACTTTCGCATCCAAGGATTGCCGGAAAAGTGCCGTTTCAATTTCGCAGACGTGCGGGTACTCTTGCGCGATCAACGCGATAGGACAGTTATGTTCGGTTAAGACGTAGTCGTTTTCATTCTCGTCAAAGCGTGCCATGTACCCCTCTTCATCACGAATACGAGCAAGTTCCTTGACACGTTCGGGCAGGTTTTTCCCTTGAAGCCGCAGTTGATACGTCTGCAACTGCGATTTCATCCGACCTCGAAAGACTTTGTTGATGAAACCGGGTCCGTTGAATTTGGCAACTTCATGCATTAGACCAACAGCAAAGTTAGCGTAAGTTGTTGGGAAGAGACTATTTGCCTCATCGGTTAATTGATAGATATAAGGCGGACGGCCACGTCCCTGCTTTTCTTGGTAGTGCTCAACTAACCCCTCTGCTTCAAGTATGGTGAGGTGTTGACGGATTCCCATTTGGCTGATATGCAAAGCATCTTTTAACTGACTCACTGTCATACCGGCACGCATTTTCAGCAGTTGCAGGATTCGCATTCGGGTTTCGCTCATTTCGCAATTCATCTGATTTCCTCGCAGGATAAGCTTCAAACATTACTCTATTTTATCACTTTTTAAAATTATATCACAATTGGACGTTCCACTTCAAGACAATTCCAGATTTAAAGCGAATTTAGGCAGCGTTATTTAGTTGTCAGTTATCGATTTGCCTCACAGTGAGAGTTGTTAGTAGGTGTAGGTTGCGGTCAGCGGTCGGTTTCCGTCGGTGATTAAAAGTTGTGAAGCATAGAAATTGGAAGTTGTCTGAATCAGGATAACCCCCTCACTCCCCCTTATCAGGGGACAGGAAACCTCTTCGATCTTTTCAGGATTATTAAAGTTTCCGTCTGAATCGCGGATGACGCGGATGACGCAGATTGCGCGGATTTTGAGCGTCTTTTTTGTCAATGTTTTTTTCACCAGCGGGGCGACAAAATCGTAGGTTGGGTTGAGCGGCGAACCCAAAGCTCTTCTTGTTTCCACAGAAAACTCTGATTCCCAATCAACGATTCCTCTACAAAGATATAGCGAAACCCAACATCCCAAACACTTGTTTGATATTTTTTCTTTTGTCTATTTATCGCTTCTGTGATACAATTTTGTAATGGGTCGCTCGCAAGCCCATAACCCAAAGAACTGGAAGGAGAAGGTGGAGAATGCAGAACGAACTCACCGAATCACAAATTAATTTTTATCAGGAAAACGGTTTTCTTGTCATTGAGAACTTTTTTGATGCCGAGGAGTTGGCGGAGTGGCGACGATGCACCGATGAATCTGTTGAGGAACGCCTCGGAAATTCAGTCGAATTTATGACGAACCAGATGGACGCGAAGCAGTTTTACGCCCGCGTTTTCACGCAGTGCCTCCGTTTATCAGACACGCACCCTGGGATGCAGAAACTGGTGCATGATCCGAGACTCGGCAAGATGGCAACGGAGTTAGCCGGGGTTGACGGGATGCGAATTTGGCACGATCAGGCTCTGATTAAACCGCCTCACGGTAATCCGACCGCATGGCACCTCGATGTCCCGTACTGGTCCTTTGATTCACCGGATGCTGTCTCCTTCTGGGTTGCGCTGGACGATGCCACACTTGCGAACGGATGTATGTGGTATCTCCCCGGCACCCATAAAACCGCACGCTTTGATAACGTCGGCATTGGAATAAATATCGGTGAACTATTTAACGTATACCCAGAATGGAAACAGATTGAACCGCAGTGTGCCCCTTGTCCTGCAGGCTCTATTGCATGGCATAACGGTCTCGTTGCCCACGGTGCCGGTGCGAATATGACGATCCATCACCGTAGAGCGATGACGTGTGGTTTCATGCCCGATGGATGCACCTTCAACGGAAAGCGAAACATCCTACCGGAGCCCTACTTTAACTCGCTGGAAATTGGTGACGTGCTTAACGACGATATTCAGAATACGCTCATTTGGCATAAGGATTTTTTAAACGATTAAATCTGAGCTGCTGCGTCCGTTGTCCTTGCAGTATTTCAACTATTAAAAAGTCTTTGATAACTCAGAGATAGTTGGTATTAACCGAAAACCGGGGTCCTCACCCGTTACTGGGGAGGGGGTTTTTGCTCGGGTGTTTCTTCGATGAAACGAAATTATGCCTTAAATGGCATAATTTTGCTTCGCAGTGTCCCGCAGGTTTCCTATAGAGGCTTGCGCAGAATGCTTTACATTTGGAACGGTGACCAGATTCAATAACTGAAAAAGAGGAGAAATGGATATGGCAAAACAACCAAATATCGTCCTGATGGGAGTTGATTCGCTTCTCGCAACACACATGAGCTGTTACGGGTATCACTTACTGACAACCCCTCACATTGACCGCTTTGCGGAGGGTGCCACCCTTTTTGAGAAAACCTATAGCGCGCACATCCCGACAACGAGTGCTTATGCATCCATGCTGACCGGATTGGATACGTTCAGCACACAGGTTGTCGCGTTGCGGCACCAAGGACCGCTCCGCGAAGAGGTCAAGACGCTGCCGGAAATCCTTCGGGACGCAGGCTACGATACGACCTGTGTCGGATTCAGTGGACCAAGTGCACGTGGGTTCGATACCTATCTCGACTACTCTGGATGGGGTCCCGATGACACTGGACGTAGCCCGAAAGCGGAAAACCTCAATAAAACAACTATCCCAGAACTGAATCGACTGATCGATCAGAACGACGAAAAACCGTTTTTCCTATTCCTGCGCCACATGGACCCTCACTCACCCTACCTACCGCCTGCCCCTTATGAACGGGTGTTTTACCACGGTGATGAGTGCGATCCGAGCAACACCTCTATGGAACCCGTGATGGCGTTTAAACCGTTTCGCGATTACTTCGCTTCATGGATGCCACAAGGAATTACCGATAAAGATTACGTCATCGCGCAATACGATGGCGCAGTCGCTTATATGGACGCGTGTATCCAGACGCTCTTTAATGCGCTTGAAACGCGCGGCGTGTTGGACGAAACAATCATCGTTATCAACGGAGACCACGGCGAAACCCTCTACGACCATGAATGCTGGTTCGACCATCATGGACTTTACGATGTCACCTTACACGTACCGCTCATTATCCGTTATCCAGGACGTGTACCTGCCGGAAAACGGGTTGCTGGATACAATCAACATAAAGATCTTGTGCCGACACTCCTTGAATTAGCAGATATCGAGACAGACATCGCATTCGATGGAAAGAGCCTCACCCCGTTAATGAACGGCGAGATAACCTCCTACGACAGCGAGTTCTATATCACAGAATGCACGTGGATGCGGAAGCACGGTTGGCGTACCCCTGAATGGAAACTCATCGTCGCGCTTGAACCGGATTTCCACTTCAAACCCCCTGTCGAACTCTACAACCTTATCCAAGATCCCGATGAGAACAACAATCTCGCTGAGACACACCCCGACATCGTCAATGTTCTCGAAACACGGATGAAGAGCTGGATTCTTCAGCGAGAACAGGAGACAGGCTTGACGAATCCGATTATGGCACAGGGCGATTGGCACGGACACAAAGGTGTTGGCCCTTTCAAGTCATCCGAGCAGGCATACAATACAATGCACATCGGGAATCCGGGTCAGGCGGCGCGTTTACAGGCGAAATCCCGCGAGGCGTAATCCCCGATCTTCACAGCACCAAAAACGCAGCTCGTAATGAAATGGAGAGCGGATTCAAGAAAGGCATGTCAAAGTTCTGGGGAAACACCCAAGCAAAAACACCCACGTTATTTAACCGCAAGGAATAATTAAAAAATGCCAGATTATAGACGAGATCAGGTTTTAGAACGACTGAAGACAGAATTGAATAGAGACAAACCCTTACTCGCTGTGGGCGCGGGAACAGGTATCACAGCGAAATTCGCTGAACAGGGTGGCGCCGACCTGATTGTGATTTACAATTCCGGTCGCTATCGGATGTCGGGGTTCGGCTCCTGTGCAGGACTTTTGGCTTACGGTGATGCGAACGCTATCGTCATGGAGATGGGGGAGCGTGAAGTCCTACCCGTTGTCAAAGAGACCCCCGTTATCGCTGGGGTCAACGGCACAGACCCAACGCGCAGGATGAGCAACTTCCTTAAGCAGGTCCGCGATGTCGGTTTCGACGGCGTTAATAACTTCCCGACCGTTGGCGTGATTGATGGAACTTTTCGGGTAACGCTTGAAGAGACAGGGATGGGCTTCTATAAAGAGGTTGAAACGATCGGTATCGCGCACGAGATGGATCTTTTCACCATCGTCTATGTCTTCAATCCAGAAGAGTCCGAGAATATGGCGAAGGTCGGCGCGGACGTTATCATCGCACACATGGGAACAACGATAGGTGGCACTATCGGCGCGGAAACGGCTTTCACGCTTGAAGGTGCGGCGGTGCGAGTGCAGGAGATTTGCGATGCCGCGAGAACCGTGAACCCAGACGTTATCTGCTTGGCACACGGCGGTCCCATCTCGAAAGCACCAGAGGCAGCGTTTATCAACGAGAAAACAGATGCCGTCGGCTTCGTGGGCGCCTCCAGCATTGAACGGTTTGCCTGTGAGGAAAGTATGCCGCGGGTAACGGCTTCCTTTAAGGAATAGGTCAGAATTAAAGCCATTAGACTTAACCAAAAATGTTTTTCTAATAAAATTTGAGTCTTCTTCTGAAAACCGTACCGATCTCCAAGCGTCACAGACTTAACCGAAAAACATCGTGAAACGAAGTGGAACGATGACCAGATTTAATAGTTTAAAAAAAGAAATAGAGATTTTAACTGCCGATGATACCGAGTTGATGCGTATCAGCCGAGAAGGAACACTGTCTCTGAATCTAAACGAGATGCAGACGATTCAGACCCACTTTGGAACCCTCGGACGCAATCCCACCGATGTAGAGATAGAGACCATCGCCCAAACTTGGTCTGAGCATTGTGTTCACAAGACCTTTAAGAGTACTATCCTCTATTCCGAAGAAGGGAAAGCACCAGAGCAGATTGACGGCTTGTTTCCAACCTTCATTCAACGTGCAACCGAGGAGATAGCGAAACCGTGGTGTGTCTCCGTCTTTTCAGATAACGCCGGTATCATCGAATTTGACGAGCAATTCAATCTCGTTTTCAAAGTCGAAACACATAACCATCCATCAGCGATTGAACCGTATGGGGGTGCCGGAACTGGGATAGGCGGTGTAATTCGCGACTCACTCGGTACAGGGCTTGGTGCAAAGCCGATTTTAAACACGGACGTATTCTGTTTCGGGATGCCGGATACGCCTTACGCGCAGCTGCCGAAAGGTACCCTTCACCCGAAACGTGTCTTTAAAGGGGTCGTCGCTGGTGTGCGTGATTACGGCAACCGAATGGGTATTCCCACGGCGAACGGTGCTATCCTTTTTGACTCCCGCTATACCGCAAACCCACTCGTCTTCTGTGGAAATGTCGGTTTAATACCGAGAAACAGATGCGAGAAATCCGTTGAACCCGGTGATCTGGTAGTTGCAATCGGCGGACAAACCGGACGCGATGGAATTCACGGCGCGACCTTCTCCTCTGCAGAATTGGACGATACTTCTGAAAGCCTTGGCAGTGTGGTACAGATCGGCAACCCGATTATGGAAAAGAAGATTGTCGATGCCCTTTTACAGGCGCGGGATCGGAATCTTTATCGCTCCATAACCGATTGCGGTGCCGGAGGGTTCTCGTCTGCCGTTGGTGAGATGGGAGAAGATATAGGAGCAGAGGTTCATCTGGAACACGTCTCTTTGAAATATGAAGGGCTCGCCCCGTGGGAAATCTGGCTCTCCGAAGCACAGGAGCGCATGGTCATCGCTGTGCCACCTGAAAATCTGGATGAACTCATGGAAATATGCGAGGCAGAAGTCGTTGAAGCCACAGTCCTCGGGACTTTCACAGATACGCATAGGTTACAGGTTTTCTACGAAGGCACAATGGTTGCCGACTTGGAGATGGAGTTTCTCCACAACGGACTACCGATGCCTGTGAAAGAGGCGGTTTGGGAGCCGCCGAAGCACCCGGATATGGCATCGCGAGATGGAGGAATCGGGGTTGAAAACCCCTCCTACACGAATGACCTCGAGCGACTTCTCGCAAGTCCAAATATCGCGAGTAAAGAATCGGTTATCCGACAATACGATCACGGTGTACAAGGCGGTATGGTTATCAATCCGCTTGTCGGTACGGAAAACGACGGACCGAGCGACGCATGCGTAACGACTCCCGTCTTAGGCAGTCGAACAGGTGTAATCGTTGCGAACGGTATCAATCCGAGATATAGCGACGTGGATCCGTATCTCAGCGCAGCAGCGGCGATTGATGAGGCTTTACGGAATATCATCGCTGTTGGTGGAACGTTAGAAAAGACCGCGTTACTGGACAATTTCTGTTGGGGAAATCCGGACAAACCCGACCGACTCGGTGAACTCGTCCGGGCAGCGAGGGCATGTTATGATATCGCAACCGCTTACGGCACACCTTTCATCTCCGGTAAAGATAGCCTCTACAACGAATACCGGGACACTACAACCGGTGAACAACGTGCGATTCCATCAACACTCCTCATATCTGCCATCTGTGTTATGCCCGACATTCAACACGCCGTCACAATGGACGTGAAAACTCCTGGCAGTTTCATTTATGTTGTCGGCAACACTTACGCTGAATTAGGCGGTTCGCACTACTTCAACATCCACGGTTTTGTCGGAAACACTGCCCCCGTCGTTCGTCCAAGTGAAGGCAAGTTGACAATGGAACGTCTCAGTACTGCCATCAACAGCGGATTGGTGCGCTCGTGTCATGACTGTTCTGAAGGCGGTATCGGTGTAGCGGCAGCAGAAATGTCATTTGCCGGTGGGTACGGGATGTCTCTGAGTCTTGACGACATCCCTACAGGCGACGAGATCAGCGCTGACGACTTCCTCCTATTCTCAGAATCAAATAGCCGTTTTCTCGTGGAGATTGAACCGCAACACCAACATGCCTACGAAAACCACATGGCGGGAATACCGCTTGGCTGTCTTGGCACCGTTTCAGACACATCAGAATTCGTCATCAAAGGAAAGACTGGACACTCGATAGTTGAAGCGTCAATTGATATTCTCAAATCTGCATGGCAAGCACCCCTTCTGTTTAATTAACGATAGTTTGTAAGCCCAACTAACGGGCGGGCTGGGTATATGGAGAGGAATGTTCTTGATATATCCATCCTAACCGAACCGCAAGGAAAATTAAAAAAATGAAACCAAGGGTACTCATCTTACGGACTGCAGGTACTAACTGCGATGCAGAAACGGATATGGCGTTCCAACTCGTCGGTGCAGAGACAGCGTTAGTCCATATCCAACACCTCATATCAGACAAAGTTAACCTTGCTGACTATCAAATCCTCGCGATCCCCGGTGGATTCTCTTACGGCGATGACATTGCGGCGGGTATCCTGTTGGCGGTCGAGATGAAACACAAACTGGCGAATGCGCTGAATCAATTTGTCGAAGATGACAAGTTAATAATCGGCATCTGCAATGGGTTTCAGGTGCTTGTGCGAACAGGCTTATTGCCCGGTAACGGTACTTCAGAGATGGCGCAGCGCGCGACGTTAGCGATGAATACCTCAGCGAAATTCGAGTGTCGGTGGGTGGATCTGGAAACACAAGAGAGTCCATGTGTCTTTACAAAAGGGGTCAAAGCGCGTGTTTATCTCCCCGTTGCGCACGCTGAAGGTAGATTTACTGCACCAGCAAATGTGCTGTCAGAATTAGAAGCAAACAATCAGGTGGTGTTTCGGTACGCCGAGAGTAGATACCCTAACAATCCGAACGGTTCCGATAGCAATATTGCGGGTATCTGTGATGCAACAGGCAAAATTTTCGGATTAATGCCCCACCCAGAACGGTTCCTGACAAAATGGAATCATCCACGTTGGACACGGCTTGCTAAAACCCAAGAGACCTGTTCTGAAGAAGGCGACGGATTGGTGATTTTCAAAAACGCGGTTAATTACGTCAAAGCCAACCTCTTGTAGGGACAAGTCTTGTGCCTGACCACACCCCATTGAGCCATAAGCATTAATTTAAAGAACCGACCGATCCCCAAACCCTGTCGCGAATTAACCGGAAACCTGCATTCTCACTGCGAAGCAAAATCTCACTGCGATGCAGCAGCAGCCCAGGAGCAATAAATTAAAAAATGCAAAACAAGTTATCGCGACATCTACTTCCATTCTATATGAAATTGCCTGTTTTTTGGGCATTCATCGTTCTTTCGGTGTTGGGGCAACTACTTTGGATAGTTGTCGTTTCACAGGATGTACGGATTGACCTCCGGTGGTCGAGTTTCGGCTACGGCTTAGGGATCGGTTTGGGTTTCATGCAGGGGAAGTGGACATCGCGTCTGTGGGATCAATCGTATCTACAGGTTTTAAGGCGGCAGATAACCTTCTGGGAAGCAAAAGGTGCGAAACTTCTGACCTTTTACACCTGCTCGGCACTCGGTCTACCAATCCTATGTACGATCCTCATCCGGTCGCTTGACACATTGGTAGGCATTCAATCCTATGTTTTCGGCTTTATCGGTGCGATGAATGTAGCGTTGCTGTTATGGGTACGGCGCATGCCAAAGTGAATTTAACTATATGAGACTTGATAGAAACCAAGAAAAAGCCGTGAATCACGTTACAGGTCCCGCTATCGTCATCGCAGGACCCGGCAGCGGTAAAACGACAGTCGTAACGGCACGGATTCTGAACCTTATCCAGACGCACAACATCCCACCCTCACAGATCCTCGCTATTGCCTTTAATAGAAAAGCAGTCGAAGAGATGGAGACGCGCATTTTGCGCAGCTTGCAAGCCAAATCTTACTTGACCGAAGCGCGCGAACCCGCATTATCAAAACCCTATAATAAAATTGAAACATATAAAAAACCTGAAATCCGGACACTTCATGCCTTCGGTAAAGATATTATCACTGAAAACTATGAACGCGCAGGATTTAATCAAGAGCCTGATATCTGGACGGGACAGATAGACGAAATCATCGCAGAAGAACAGACACAGATTGAGTGGGAAGCCTCCACCACCTCAGTCGCCATCTATAAAATAGAAAGCAAAAGGACCGGCAGGTGTTACATCGGACAGACCATAAACCCAGATCGGCGACGGAAGGAGCACTTCGACCACTCATCAAACGATAGACTTCGACAAGCAATCCGATCTGAAGGTGAGTTACAATTCAGTTTTGAGGTGCTTGAACGGGTTCCAGGGAGAAAGGCGAATCTTCGCGAGGCACACTGGATTGCGTTCTACAGAAAGCGTGCAGCCGTGTTTAATCGTGCCGATCCCTTGCGTGTGCAGTATAGCAACCAACTCATTCTCGAAATGTTCTGCCAGCATTTTGAGATTCCATACAAAGAACACCTCGATAGAGATCCCGACTTTGAGAACCTCCGGGACCGCTTCAACGACATAAAAGAGACCGTCATGCGAGCGAAACGACAGGTTACCACAGGATTGTTCGACCCAACGACGCTTGATGATCCCGTAGCGCAAGCGTTTGCTGTAAAATACGAAACGCTCAAAACCGAGGCAAACGCTGTCGATTTTGAGGATATGATTATCCATGCCGCGAACTTGCTTGAGACGTGTCCGGATCTCCGCCAAACCTACCGCGACACATACCCGTATCTGCTCGTTGATGAATTCCAAGATATTGCACCAGCCGACTTCCGACTGATTTCGCTCTTATCAGAGAACCTCTTTGCTGTCGGCGACGACGATCAAGCCATTTACGGATTTCGTGGTGGCGATTCCGAAATCATGCAAACATTCACCGATCAGCGGGATGTCACAAAATACGAAATCACGCGTAACTATCGCTCTACATCAACGATTGTTGAACACGCAAGAGCCTTGATTGAGCGAAACGAGCAACGAATTCGTAAAAACCTTCGCGCTCACAATCCGCTACAGCAGGAGATAAAAATCGTTGAGACAACCCCTCAAACTATAGAAACCCTCTTACGCCGTGAATTGAAACCGTCTCAGGAAACCGCTGTTTTGGCGCGCACGAACTACGAAACCGACCAGATTCAAGAGATGCTTGCCAAACACGCGAACTCTGTTGAGGTGACGACAATCCATAAAGCCAAAGGTAGGGAATGGGAAAAGGTTATTCTCATCCATAACACATTGGAGCGGCGTTTCCCGCGTCGTGATAATAAACTTGCAGAGGAGCGTCGCGTCTTCTATGTCGCGATGACGCGTGCCAAGGTGGAATTAGTGGTACTCGGTGGGGTGTGTCCGTTCGTGCCAGAGTTTGAGAAAATTCCCAAAAATGTCGGTTACTATCTCCGGCAGTTTGCGTATTGGCATACGAGAAGGAAACTGAAAAAAGTGGGAGATGTAAAATAGGAATTGTGCTATAATCATCAATAATAAATTGCTCCATTACAAACCCTAAGTCCAGTCCATTTATGGCAAACGCAACATTGTCCCACAAGCCTATAAAGGCTTGTGCCAATCAAAATTCCCATCCCGGCGTAACATTTCGTGCCATTATACTCGGTTTGCTACTGATTCCAGCGAATACCTACTTCATCATGGCAAACCACCTCAAATTCTGGAGCACCCTCCCGACGACGATGTCCCTCATCTATAACGTGATTATCACGTTGATGGTGCTCATCCCCTTCAACCTTTTGCTGAATCGGTTTCTGCCCCGGTTCGCTCTGAGACAGGGTGAACTCCTGACGGTCTTCGTGATATTATCACTCTCATCGGCGATCGCGGGACACGACATGATGCAAACAGTTATTCCAACGATATCCGACGGTTACTGGTTCGCAACCCCTGAAAATGAATGGAGACAACTGTTCTGGCGGTATCTCCCGCCATGGCTCACATCCAACGATGAGGCAAGCCTGCAGGCGTTCTATGACGGAGAGAGCACTATTTACAGGATGGTGCATCTGCGGGGGTGGTTACGTCCGATTCTCTGGTGGACTATCTTTCTGACCGTCCTCATCTGGGTGATGATCTGCTTGGATGTTTTTCTCCGAAAACAGTGGATCGAGCATGAACGGTTGACCTACCCTATTGTGCAATTGCCGTTGGAAATGACAAGGCTCGACGGACGACTTTTTCGATCACCGATGATGTGGCTTGGGTTTTCAATTGCAGGCGGTATCAACCTCATCAATGGTCTCCAGGTCCTTTTCCCAGAGATTCCTGAAATCCCGGTGCGGCACGCCGAAATTGGTCAATACTTCACACAGAAACCGTGGAATTCGATCGGTTGGACCCCGGTTTATATCCGTTCGTTCGCCGTTGGACTCGCTTATCTGATGCCACTGGAAATGTCATTTTCAATTTGGTTTTTTTACTGGTTCTGGAAAGCACAACGGATACTGGGTAGTGCACTCGGACTTGACGTTATGCCGGGGTTCCCCTACGACTGGCAACAAGTTATGGGGGGTTACCTTGTGCTTGCTTGTCTCGCACTTTGGGGCGGACGCCGCTACTTTCTTAGGCTTCTCAAGTATATTTTTCGGTGGCGTAAGTCACCAGGCGACATCGACGACAGCAAAGAACCGATACGCTATCGCTGGGCGGCAATTGGGTTAGTCTGCGGCTTGTTTTTCCTGTTCGCCTTTTCACGACACGGTGGGATGGAACTCTGGACAATCGGGCTCTACTTTTTAATCTATTACCTGTTAGCGATGAGTCTGGCGCGTATCCGTGCTGAAGTCGGACCGCCGACGATACGCACTTATGCAACGCCTCACGATATCCTCACAGATATTTTTGGGACCCGATTGATTTCGCATGGCAGTTTAACGATGATGCGTCTCTATCTCACCTTCAATCGTGGCTCGCGCGCGCATCCGATGCCGCATACACTTGAAGGTTTCAAACTCGCCGAGGAGACAGGCATGCGCTCCGGCAGATTAATTGTAGCGATGATGTTCGCCGCGGTGATCGGGATCCTGGCATCGTTTTGGGCATATTTCGTCGTTGGATACAAAATCGGTGTTGTGAGTGACCTTGGCACTGGTGGTTATAACCTTTTGCAAAGTTGGATCTACCACCCCGTTGATACCGATATTCCTGCCGTGATTTTTATAGGCATCGGCGCACTTTTCACCGGTTTCTTTTGGTGGTTACGAACGCTGTTTCCGTTCTGGCCCCTCCATCCTGCCGGTTATATGGTCGCTGGCGAAAGATCGACGATCGGTCGGCTGTGGTTTTCGATACTCATCAGTTGGGGGGTCAAAACAATCTTACTGAAAGTGGGTGGAATTCGCCTTTATCGCAAAGCGTATCCGCTCTTTTTAGGTTTAATTCTCGGCGAATTCATGGTAGGTGGCGTATGGGTGCTGATTCGACTCTTCACAGGGATGCCGATGTATTCATTTTATAGATGAAAGTTTTTAATGTATTGCTTTAAGGAATAATTGAAAATGGGTTTAACGGAGCCGTAGCCTGCAACAACGGTGCAGGCAGATCTACGCAAGGGCACGTGAAATCCCTAACTCCCCTTACCGAACCGCAAGGAATAATTAAAAAATGAAATTGGTTGTTCTTTCCTATAGTCACCACGGACGCAGTATGGCACGCACGGCGCATGGACTCGAACACGAGATTGTAGGGGTCATGGATGCCGAAGCGGAACCTCGACAACAGTTGTCAGACGATTTTCAATGTCCCGGATTTGAGACAGCAGCAGCATGTCTTGATGCAAGCAAACCGGACGCGGCTCTCGTTGCGGGTAAGCACATTGAGATGCCGGATCATGCGCAGGCATGCGTAGACCGGCGTATCCCTTACCTCTTGGACAAACCGTTCGCGGATTGTGCCGATCGGTTGCGTCCAGCCGCTGAGGCATCTGAAAAGCACGGTGTCTTCAGCGCGCTTGTACTACCCAATCGTGCGAGTCGAATCGTGAGTGTCGTCAAAGAGATGGTCGCTGACGGTAGCTTGGGGGACCTCGTCCTATACAACAGCCGGTTGAACAACGGCCCCCCATCCCGCTACGATCCGACCCCTTCGGCTTGGCATAACACTCCGAGTATATCGGGTGGCGGTTGTTGGGCAGTCGAGGCAGCACACGGTATCGATACATTTCTTCAATTTGTCGGCAATCGAGAAATAACAGTCGTCGGTGGGGTTATGTCCAACGCCATGCATAACCGCGGCGTAGAGGACAGTGGTATTGGTGTCCTACGAACGGAAGACGGCACTACTGGGATTATTGAATCCGGTTATTCGTATCCGTCCGGTAAACGCGGTGGCGATCATTTCTTTCGATTCATTGGAACGAAGGCATCCGTATTTGAACAGTACGGTCGCAACGGTGAACCTCTGATCGAAGTACATACAACCGAAGGGGTCCAGTTCAGCGAGGACATCTCTCACGGTGCGCGTACACAGGGTGTGATGGGAAAAGCATTCGACGCAATCCGAGACGGTGGCACCTTCGAGCCGACAGTTGTAGATGCGGTGCGTATCCTTGAAATCCAAGATGCCGTTTACGCATACGCCCGTCAGGGAGTGATCACCCACGGTCCGCATCCAATGGGTTAATACCGTTTTTGATGTGTGGTAGGATTCTGTCAAGATGGCGAACGAACTCGCGTCTTTTCATAAACGCACAGAAATAGGCTCACGAATGACATCTTGTAACTCGGCGATGTCTTCTTCAGCAAGTGCGCGATTCGCCTCAAGTGTCAGTTCGATTGCCTCTCGGAGATTCGCCCTCGTTTCCTCAAGCGTTTTACCTTGTGTATTCGCACCGGGCAATTCTTCGACAAATCCGATGTAACCCTCTGGGACTTTTTTGAAAACTGCGTTAAATTTCATCTTCAAAGTCTCCTTTCATATCACTATATCATGGTTAATACTCTATGGATATTATACGTGATACTTAGATTAAAATGCAATTTTTTTTACAGAATTTCTGTTGACAAGGGGGCATAAATAACGTATACTTTTTGGCATACGCGCGGGGATCGTTGTTTACAGTTAACAACAAAGGAGAGTAAATATGCCGAATCTAAATATGTCACAATCTCTCATATCTGCTATTGCGGCAGGTTTCGCGTTAGCACCTATGTTGATTGGAAACGCTGCAAGCCATGATACTATCTTTGCCCCGGATGCCGAACTTAAGGAACTCTTCAACGGGGCACATTTTACGGAAGGCGTTTCCGTCGCGCCGGACGGGACGGTCTATTTCAGCGACATCACCTTCACCGATCAGACGAATATGCAAGCTGGACATATCTGGAAACACAATCCAGAAACTGGAGAAACAACCGTTTTCCGTTCTCCGAGTGGGATGTCTAATGGTACGAAGTTTGATGCACAGGGTCGCTTGGTTATCGCGGAAGGCGCGGATTTTGGGGGACGTAGGATTACTCGGACAGATCTAACGACGGGTAAAAGCGAAATTATTGCGGGTCTGTATAACGGAAGCCCCCTTAATTCGCCCAACGATTTGTCAATTGATGAGCAGGGACGCATCTATTTTACCGACCCCCGGTACGCCGGGCATGAGCCCGTTGAACAACCCATCTTTGGAGTCTACCGGATCGATCCAGATGGCTCTATTTATCTCGTCGTTACGGATGCTGGCAAACCGAATGGTGTCGCCGTTTCCCCTGATCAGCAAACCCTTTACGTTATCAGTCATGACAACGGTGCGATGGATAGTTTTCCTGATGATGTACCACTGCGTAAAGGACGTATGGCACTACTCGCCTATGACCTCTCACCGGAAGGCACAGCGACTTTCCGAAAAGTGCTGGTTGACTACGCCCCACAAGACGGTCCAGACGGTATGGTGGTTGATGCTGAAGGAAATCTCTTCGTAGCGGTGCGAGATGAAACCCGACCAGGAGTTCGCGTGTACTCGCCTGAAGGGGAGGAACTGGCTTATGTCAAGACCCCTGATAAACCCACTAACGTCGCCTTCGGACGTGGCAAAACAAGCAAGACGCTCTATATAACCGCAGAAAATTGCCTCTACAGCATCCAAACGATGAAAGAGGGGTATCACCTTTAATGGCTATCAGCAGTCAGCAGTCAGCAGTTGGTAAAGAGGTCTTCGGTTAACCGAACGTCTCTTCCACTGATTGCTGAAAGGGTTGCGTAGCAACCTGGGGAAACACCCTATCAAAAACACCTGACCGCTGATCGCTATTCCGCTCATACATCGGGATGAAGATTGTGCCACGGTGTAGCACTCTCATAAGCGTGTCCAACCTGACATAACAACGGCTCTGACAAGTGTTTTCCAACAAACTGAATGCTCAACGGTAGCCCTTCGCTGTTCATGCCACACGGCACAGATAGCGTCGGGGCACCGTTGTAGTCAAACGGCACGGTGAACCGCTGGAACTTCGGATCCCGGGCTCCGTACGCTCCGTATAACATCTCTGGCGTGACGACATGCGGTGGGGCAGACATTGACGGACACACCAGTACATCAATCCCCTCAAACACACTCCTGAAATGTCCCGTGCAGGCGGCTCTCAAATTGTTCGCTTTCGCATATCCCGCGCCTGTCACCTTCGCGCCCATATCAAGCCAGCCCCGGAACCAAGGAGCATAATCATCTCGTTGGGAGGGATAGGTGGCTGCGTGTGCTAACACTGCCTCTGCTGAACACAGCGTGGGCCATGCAGAGACGTATTCATCCACATCGGGCACTTGAACTTCAACAATTTCAGCCCCTTGGTCTGCCAAGACTTCTACACCAGCACGAACCGCTTCGGCGAGTTCAGTATCAATATCGTTGGTAGCATAGTTCTCGTCGAACCCGATACGGACCTCTTGGATGTCTTGCCCAATTCCCTCAAGCATATTCGGTACAGGATTTGGCAGAGAGGTTGGATCGTTCGGATCGAATCCAGCGATCACCTCAAGCATAATCCCGGCATCAGCGACACTTCGCGTCATTGGACCGACATGGTCCATCGATTCGGCGAGCGCGAGTACACCGTAACGACTGACTCTCCCCCACGTCGGCTTCAGACCTACAAGCCCACACGCCGCTGAAGGAAAGCGAATTGAACCGCCTGTGTCGCTGCCGAGCGAACCGAAACATAATCCTGCGGCTGTCGCGACCCCAGAACCGCTCGACGATGAACCTGTCCACCGGTCAGGATTCCACGGGTTTTTTGGGATGTCGAATTCAGGATTGTAGCCACCCATCGCGCCTTCAGTCAGGTTGAGCTTGCCAAGCAGAACGGCACCCGCTGCTTCAAGTTTTGCGATGACCGTACCATCAAACGATGGGACGTGATCCGCGAGTACTTTCGCGGCACCCATTGTGCGGACCCCCTTCGTGAAGCAGAGATCCTTTACTGCAATCGGCACACCGTGCAGGGGACCCCGGGACATTCCCGCGTCAATTTCCCGTTCCGCTTTCTGTGCGGCAGCCATTGCAGAATCCGCCATCACTGTGGCGTAACTCTTCAATCGACCGTCAAGCTCGTGGATACGCTGCAACATTGCAGTCGTAATATCTACAGGCGACACCTGTTTTGAGGCGATCGCTTCCGAGATCTCGGTAATCGTTCTGAAGTGAAGTGGTGTTTTAGCCATATTTTTCCTCGTTTCCTGGTCCCTTAATTCAAGTCACTCACACGCGGGCGTCCTAAAAGACTCATCAACCGATCATCTGCATTTTCCAGAACGTCTTCAGGAACAGGCACGCCGTTGCAGAGACTAAACCGCCAATAGGCCCAGTAGGCGGCGTACTGCGATTGTAAGATATAGCGTGTTTTACCAGAAAGGTTCGGTGCGCCGCGATGCCAACACTGCGGGTCCTGTAGGTAGATGTCGCCCGCCTTGCAGAGAATAGAGGTCGGCTTATTTCCCTCAAATTCAGGATCTTCCTGATCGTTGGGATGTCTGCCGGAGTAATGACTGCCACGGACGTATTGCGTCGGTCCCTCCTCAAGCGTATCAATATCGCTCAACGCCATCTGGACGGTGAACCACATCACAGGCATCCGCAGGCGCAGATCGTGGCGCGGCATTTCCTCGGTGACAGGAAAGTGAACCGAGCCGTCAACATGCCACTGGTCAATCGAGAGTCCAGGGAGATTCCGTAGGACATTCTGCCCACAAAATTTGCAGTTCTCGCCGACGATCGCCTCTGCCAAACTCAGAATCGGTTCGCGGAGGAGCATATCCCGAAAGATTGGATCGATCTCAATCGTGTTCCGTAAAATGAACGGTAACGGATCTTTAGATTCGGCGTGCGCGCCCATCTGGATGTATCTGACATCCGCGAGGTCGGGATTCGTTCGCTCTGCAAGTTGTGGGTCAGTGAAAAGTTCATCTGATTTCTCTCGTAGCGCGGTGACCTCTCCCTCAGTCAACACACCCGGAATGTAAACGAACCCATCGCGGAAGAACTGTTCGGCAATCTGTGCCGTTTTCTCTTCGCTAAAAGGTTCACCCTTGAGAATTGGACTGTTTGCCATGTTGTATCTCCTTCTACGTGAAAATTGAACCTATTATCCAAGGCTGTGTCATGTTGTCAATTCAATCCAGATAATCCATTTCTGGTAACAAGTTCCAACGGTACTGGTCTGCGGGTTGTGTATTTCGTCCCCACCTGCCGAGGATTTGTGTGTCTGCACGCTTCGCTGCCATCTGCTCTGCAACCGAATCCGGGTCCCAACCGTCCAATACCTTTTGTGTCAAATGTGCCAAAATGTCTTGGCATGCGGGATCGTCTGCTCGGTCTTGCAATTCGTTTGGGTCTTCGTTTAAGTTGAAAAACTGCGTGGGTTGACCGTGATAGTAATTCAACTTCCATTCGCCATCACGGACCATCCGATGATAGCAACCATCATCGGTACAATATTCGGAGAAGGCGAGGTCTTCCCACGGCGCGCCCGAGTCGCGGAGAAGCGGTAAGGTGCTCCGTCCACGAGAGTGTGGTAAAGGTGGTGTCCCGAGTGCCTCAAGCATCGTGGCATTCAAATCAAGCGAACTAACAACCCGATCACACCGTACGCCTTCCGGTAAAGCACCGCGCCACGATAAAATTGCGGGGACTTTCACGGAATGTTCATAAAACGTCTGCTTCCACCAGAGCCCATGTTCACCGACCTGCTCGCCGTGATCTGAACTATAGAGGATGAGGGTGTCCTCATCCAACCCGTTTTCTCGGAGTGCTGTTAAGATCTGCCCAATCATCATGTCCATTCGGGTTACCAACGCCCAATACGCCGTGCGTGCGCGAAGGACCTCAGCATCGGAAACTTCAACAACGCCACATTTTTCACGCCACCACCGAAAGTAGGGATGCAACGCCTCTGAGAAAGGTTCAAGATTTTGAGGCATCGTCATCTGCGCTTCATACAGTCGATAATCCTCCTGACGGGCAACGAAAGGTTGATGCGGCAGCATAAACCCGACGGAAATCGAAAATGGAGCGTCTAAAAGCCCTGCCCGTTTCTGGACTCCGAGTCGATTCAGGTAATCAACTGTTGCAGCAGTCACATCCTCATCGTGCACCTGATAGGCGCTCTGCCCTGCCCCCGATTTTTGGAGACTCACACGCGCCGGTCCTGCTGTGCCGGACAATTCGCCATGATCAACACCACGTCCACCCTGATAGTTCGGACCGTGGTCTCCGACGAGACGCTCAGCATACCCGTGCAGTTGATCCGGTCCGAGTGCGTGCATTCGTCCGATAAGTACTGGTTTATAGCCCGCGCCCCCCATCGCATGTGCAAAAGTAGGAATACTGGAATCGAGGATGTGACTATTGGTCCAGACTGCATTCTCATGAGGGTAGCGTCCACTCAACATCGACATCCGGGATGGCACACAGATCGGAGATGGACAATAGACGTTTTCAAACACCACCCCCTCGGCGGCGAGACCATCGAGATTGGGGGTCTGCACCAATGGGTCACCGTAGCAACCGGTCACATAAGGGTTATGCTGGTCGGAATGGATATAGAGCAGATTGGGACCCTGAGAACGCATCTAAAATCCCTCGTGAACTTCATTGGATTTCCTTCATTATAAACAGATATAGGTTTTTGTCAAGAGAAGGGTTATTTAGTTTTCAGTTTTCAGTAGGTACGGGTTTGTGATGATTAAGGATTTTATATTAAAACCGACAATTAAGTGTGCACTTGATGATCGGCGAGGTTACAAACCTCGCCTACCGTGGATACGGGAAAACTAAATAGCCCTGATTCAGTTGTATGTTCCTATTGACATTTGAACGGCTTTTATTGTAAAATGAAGCCTAATTCCAACAAGTCTTTGATAGATTAAGTTCATCTCACCCAAAAGGAGTAACCACAATGGCATTTTTGAGACACATCGCGCTTCGGACAAAGGATATGGAATCCTCGCGCCTTTTTTACGAAACCATCGGTTTTGAGTTTGTCGGATACCGGGGACGCGGTGGGTTAGATCTCTCGGACGGCACGCTGAACATGACGATTCTCCAATACAACGGTGCGGAACGTCCACCGTTTGAGGAGGGAACAGAGTTTATCCACTTCGGTATCATTGTTGAGGATTTAGCGAAAATCTACAACACTCTCCGAGATGGCGGTTTTGAATTGATCATGGATAATGTGAAAAAGGGAGATGATATCAACGATAATAAACCACCGGAACGCTCCTTCAAGGTTGCCGATCCGGATGGAAATGTTGTCGATATTACATGCGCGAAGGATGAATGGCGTGGCGTGACGGTCTAACCGGAGGATCGCGAAGAATGAAGCGGAAGGTAACAGTATCTTGGGAACGTGCAGAAGAAATCGCATCTATTGTGAAGCCAAACTTCAAAACGTAGCAAATAACAACAAGCGCGTAAACTCTGCTTGTATTGGGCAGGACAATGGCATTTCAATTTCAAGATTCTATGGTCAATGAATACCTCTCGGAAGGGTATCTCATCTTTCGAGGGATTGTTCCACCAGCGTTGCTCAGCGATCTGCGCCGAGAGGCAGAGAAAGCCCGCGATCTGGCACATAAACTCAACGGACCGCAAACGCAACGAATTCAACCGCTATCCAATTACGGCGATGAATTGGATCTGAAGCCCTTCTACGACTACACAGAGTTACCGGAACTCCGAGACGCTATCGAAAAATTGCTCGGTGCCAATTATACACATGGACACGTTGACATCATGGGACTCCTCGTTGAGCCGCTTGAGCATCCATGGCATATCGGTTGGCACCGAGATGGCGTTGTCGAGGTCCCTCCCGAGGCGCGTGACGAGATTGTCAACGCGAAGTTAGCGGAAGTCTGGTACGACCTACGCCATTTCAATCAGGTCAACTGCGCGATTTATGCCGACTCCTGTACATGGTTCGTCCCCGGCAGTCATCTACGCCAATGGAACATGCCCGGCGAAGAACAATCAACAAACGATCCGAAGCTGCGGAAACCTGCTGAAGGGCAATCTAACGCTGAAGCTGAAAGATTCTGTTTAGAGCACTGTAGACAGTTTCCGGGTGCGGTTCAAGTGCATCTGGGACCGGGAGATTTCATGGTGTATCGGAACCTCGCTTGGCACACGGGAAACTATATTACCTATCAACCGCGCGCAACGATTCACGATGTCGTCCGCTATGAAGGAAAGAAAGACTGGACCGATTGGCAACAGACGAAATTGGATTCTGTCAAACGGATGAAAGAGAAACATCCTGATGGAACCGTTTAAATACCTCTTGGTCGAGAACACAGCAACAGCGAAGTTGCTATGGGAGAACATGTATCCCCGGTTGCATCAGCGTGTAGGTTTTCATTGCTAAATAACATCACTGTTTTTTCAACGCGCCCCACGTCGTGACGAGTTTTCGCTGGATCGCCGAGGGGGCACCCGGTGCAGACGACTCACTCGGTGGAAGCAACCAATCGCTGAGAACCACACGATCCCATGTAAACGCTTCAATATTCATTAGGACTTACGCATTTCCTCTTAAAGTCCCCCTGATAAGGGGCGGGGAATGCCATAAGGCATTCATACCGTTGATTCTTTAGGGGGTTAAATATAACGAAATACTCTCACTGGGAGGCATTTTCAGCAAAATATACCGTTTCTCTGTTCAATTTGCGTAAGTCCTGATTTCCTTGGAATTGCTTTGGGAAGGCAAACGGTAAGGTGTGCGTTCTTGGGCAATCCTTTCGCGTATAAGGTGCTAACCTAAAAGTCTCACAAAATAAATGGGTTTCATGCTACAATTAGGTTAGTGCTGTCATAGTCGAATTATGGCAGTGCCGCGTCGGCTGGTGTTGCAACCACCGTCGACGCACCTCTAAAAAAAGGCTGCCACTTAGAAGAATACAAAAATTGGTAAAAAATGTCAAGAAAAATAACACATATTCACGAAAAAAATGTCAAAATCTAAAAAATGACACACATTTAAGGATGGAAGGGGTTCATAAATTGTTGCAACCGCAGCGTTTCCAGGGTATAGAAAAATCAAAGGAAACCGCTCCTATCGCCAACAGACATCAGCAATCAGCAATCAAGCATCAGTAGACTGGTGGCAGCGGTGAGTGTTCTGTGGTATATGCGGGTAAAGCCTATTGCAACTATGCCAGTGAAAAGGCACTTGAAGCAGCAGGCATTATGTTCAAACCGATGCATGTGAAGCGGAGGAAGGGTGAATAGTAACGGGTGTAGGCTGTTTGATAGATGTCAGCAATATCTAAATCCGTGAGGATTAACCGCAGCAAAAGGCTATTCGGCAGCACAGAACGAGACAGTTCCTATAAGATATTGCAATGAAAGGGCGTATCAAAGCGTTGCGTGTGCATCATATAAAGCATGGTCAGCGTCAAACCATGCCGCTACAGGTTGACCGCCCTATAGCCGATCAACTGTGTATGCCTCTAATAATGCCTCGTCAAGTTCTACACCGAAACCGGGAGCATCGTTGAGAGTGAAAAATCCATCCTGGGGCACGGGACGCAAGCGGCGATACAGTTCATTTTCAACGCCGTCGCGGGAGGGACCGAAGGTTTCTGCCATACACGGTATCGGAAGACACGCAGTGAGATGCAATCCCCATGGCGTACCCGCTTGGTGGAGCCATGTCGGGATATCCTGTTCAGCGGCTTCACATGCGATGCGTAGGCATTCCGTGAACCCACCCGCCCAACTAATGTCCGGTTGAATCATATCCGCTGCCTTCCAACGCAACAACTCACGAAATCCGTATCGTGTGAATTCATGTTCACCAGAGACAATCCAAGCCGGTTGAACTTCACGCACTAATTGTGCCATGCCTGCATAGTCGTCAAGTGGGATAGGTTCTTCGATCCACTTGAGGCGCGCGTCGGTGGCGGCATCAGCGAAACGGCGCGTGTAATCCACATCCCAACGGAGATAGATGTCTGCCATCAATTCTGTTTCTGCTCCGACAGCGTCTCGCGCAGCGTGTATCAGCTCGACGTTTTCCGCAAATCCATCCTCACCCTCAGCAAGACCATTGCGGAGCGGCAGCTTGCAAGCGGAAAACCCGTTTTCTGCGTAATAGCCGACATCGGCACCAGTAGCATAGGCAGGAATCTTAAAGCGTGGTGTATCCGTAATAAGACTATAGACAGGCGCGTCCACAATCTTCCCACACAGGTCAACAAGCGCGAGTTCTATACCGCTCAAGACGTAAATAACCAAGCCGCGTCGCCCATAAATTGAGGTGATATGATACAGACGCTCCCAAATCTCCTCAACATCAAGCGGATCGCGTCCGATGACGAAGTTCTGGAGGTGTTTTTCAATAATTAGCGCGCCAGCAAGCCCTCCACCCCCAAGACCGTATCCTTTCAAACCCTTATCGGTGGTAATTTCTACGATTAACGCCCCGGCTTGTGCAGCGAAGGGACCGCGCCAATCGACATGTGCTGTCTGAGTAGTGGATTTTTGCCACTGACCCTTGGCGAACCCTAAACTGGGCATGGCGCGAGGGTTCAAGTTGACGTGCCACGTCCGAATCCCAACAACAGTATGCCGAGTTTTCGCACGTGTTTTCCACGTCTCAGTGAGCGGACATTGATTCGATTGCATGTTTTCTAATTTCCCTTGCGGTTAAGGCACGTGGGTTTGTGATTTGACGTGCTTTTCCTTGGTTCCGCTTGAAACTCCGTTTCAAGCTTGGTTTTCTATACCAATTTTAAGAGGACACTTTGTCCTCACAATATTCTAATCGTTAAAGAGCCATTGATAACTCAGATGAAGTCTGGTTTGATTCACAACTTCTGTTTGCAAGCGTACCTATAGGTCATGATGGCAACGCAAAATAACCGATTCCTGTGAAGAACCCAACTATCATCCACAGCCCCACCATCACATATTCACCGAAAATCAAGCCGAATGCGACGGGTCGAATCTTTCGATACGTCGAGGCACCGCCAAACTTAAGTGCCATATACTTAATGAACCATCCGATTAAAATTGACGACCAGAGGTGAAAGGGTGGGTAGGTCGCCCCCAGCAGATAACCGATCGGATGTAGGGACCACCAGACAAAGTTCTGCCGCATCCAGAGCATGAAACCAGTAAACCCTGCGCCAGCAATCATGCTGTACACCTCGTCCCACTTCGTTTCAATAGGGAATTGGATAAGGCTACTCATCCGTTGGAAATAGTTCCGCGGCGCGACCACGAAAGACCAACTCTGTAAAAATAGGGCACCCTTGCCATAAATTAGCGTCAACGAGGCATAAACAGACACAAGGAGTGCGAAGACAATTGCAACCCATAGGATCGGCATAACACGCCGACGGGCAAGTTTCACCTCATCCGCTGCCTTGAAGCTATGAAGGAAGTTTGGCATCATAAACTCGCCCCAATCGCGCAAGAAGGTGCGCTGAAAACTCAGGATCGCAAGACTCTTATGCCCTAATGCGTTGGAACCCAAAGTAATATCAATGTATTCCGAAGGGAAAAAAGGAGCCTGCACCAGCAATAGCCCTCCGTTAACGACCATCCAAGACAAAACAATTGATGTGATAAAGATAGAGAGCAGCGTTACGACCGCAACCCACGTTGTTACACCCGCGACGACCAAAAACACGACAAGAACGGCAAATCCTAAGAGAAATCCAAGCAGCGCCACACGATACGAGACCGGTTCGTTTGAATCGTCTATCGGTTGACCTCCTACGGTGTCGTGGCTCGTTCTTGCGTGTCCGAGACCAAACGTCTTTCTAAAAACAGCGATGATGTGTTCACGCCCTATCCAGAAAACAGCGGGAACAAAAATGAGATAGCCGCCCATCACTTGACGGCTACAGCTAATCCATGGACCGATGCTGAGTCCGATCGCATTCATGATGATATATTGGAGTTTGAAAAAAAGATAAAAGAACCAGAGGCTAAACGACACCTCAAGCGTGAGTAAAGAGGCTATCCCGATGACCGAAAAATAGATGACGAACCGCATCGCGGGCCACCATCCAAGCGTATACCACGGTTTTTCGGTGAAGACGGTGTAGATGTTATAAATAAGTGGAATCTCCGGCACCCTTGGGAAATGCGCATGCAACCCGTTGATAAGGTGCAACACCACTGGTAGTGCCATTCCTGCCCAAAGGAGCCTGCTTTTGAAAAAAGTATTGAGCAGTGTGCCGCGCGCTGGTTCAGCAGCGAGCTGTATCGGAATCTGAATTAAAGGGAACGAAAACCTTTCGCGTTCTACCCATTGCTTTCGGAGAATTGTGGAAAGACAGAGCGTCGTAAAATAAAAGACCAGGACGAAAAGGCCCCAGACGAGTAAGGGCTTGAGCCAGATCACCCATGGAACACTTTCACCCGGAGAAATCCCTTCATAGAAGTCTGTTACCGCGCCGGGTTCCGTGACGACGAGCCATTCTGGGACGTGCGGATGGAGTGTTTCTGCCCAATCATTTTCCGTCGTCGCAAAATACTGCAGCGCAACAAGAGACGGAAGCAGAAACTGCAACAAACCCATTGACGGAATACCGACTGCAACGATTAGCATCATCCAGACAACGGTTAACTCAAGTGCGGAAAAGGCGAAACGCCCATTTCGCATCAACTTACGCAACGGCACGTTGACGAGAAACACCAAAATGAGAAGCCCGAAGATTGAACCAACAGGGAGATGATTGCCTGCGATCTTAGTATTTTGTAGGAAATAGTTGTTGTAGGGTGTGATTGCACACATCGCCCCTATCAAAAGCAGTCCTACGAGAATAGCAGGGAGTCGGATTTTTTGGTTTTTTAACGCTTGGGTTTTCGCTCCGATTTTTCTGTTTTGATCATCAACTCGTGCTTTTCCGTTTTGTATCGGAGTCGAGTTGATGGTCAAAAAATCGGGTTTTTGACGCGTATTTAGCAACATCGGGGGTAATTATGGTGTCTCGACTTTGCGCTTTGCAATATGATTTTTTAACGCTTAAAGCACTATCAGCCTTCGTCTCTCACTGAAGGACGATAGAGACAGGTTTCCGCATCAACAACACGTCCATCAGGTAGTGTGTATTGATTCGGAGTGCCTCCGCCCCACGGTTCTTTGAAATCTCGACTCCGCTCTTTATCCATAGCCATCTGTTCCTCAACAGACTCCCATGAGAACCCATCCATAAGTTGTTCATGGAGAGATGCCTCAAGTTCTTGGGACGCTGCTTGACCTGCGAGATTCTCAAATTCACCTGGGTCTGTTTCTAAATCAAAGAGAATGGATTCATCTTCAGGGAAAGCGACATATTTATAGCGAGGCGTTCGGAGCATACGCATTGGTCCCGTGGTCTGGTTCGACCAGTATTCGGTGATTGCGGTGTTACGCCAACCTTCAGTGTTACCCGACATAAGATTTGTCAGATCTGCGCCATCTAAATCTGCGGGGATAGGAATATCGGCTCTGGCACATAGTGTTGGGAAGAGATCGTTCAACTCGACAGGTGCAGTCACTCGCTCTCCGTGTGACTGCGGCAGATGTCTGTCCCATAAAATTAAAGGCACCCGTGCGGCTGCTTCATAGTAACTTGATTTCCACCACTGTCCATGTTCTCCTGCCATTTCACCATGATCGGTTGTATAAACGATGATAGTGTTATCCAGTAAACCGTCACGCTCCAAAAGAGTGAGCAGGTCTCCGATGGTCTCGTCAAGGAATTCGCAACAGGCGTAGTACGCCGCTCGCGCTTTACGAGCTTCTTCCATGGGTATTTCATCCGTTTTGAAGTTGTCCCGCAAACCTTTCGCGAAGCGGTGCGTCTGCTCCAAGTGTCCCTCTGGAACGTTGGGCATATCCACAGTATCGGGCCAATACTTATCAAAGAGTCGTTTGGGGGCTGTGAGAGGGAAATGTGGGCGACTATAACTTGCCAGCAGAAACCATGGCTGTTCTGAGGGTTGTGATCTTAAGTATTCAAGTGTTTCCGTATTGATAACCCGTTCTTGTAGCATGCTGGTCGGGATTTCAGTGACTCCAGCAAATCGTGTTCGCTGTCGCGTCCCAGATGGAGTCTTCAACGGATCTGTTTGGTGCCCGGCATACCCGCGTAGGTCGCCGTAAGGTCGAGATTGGAAACCGTTATTCTGCTCTTTCCCACCAAAGTGCATCTTCCCAACGAGTGCAGTCGCATAACCGTGCTGTGCAAAATGCGCAGGCATCGTGAGATGTTCAGGAAACAGGACAGACCCGTTATTCCACGCTGAACATCGGTGTGCGTGTTTCCCAGTTAGCATACACATCCGGGAAGGAGTGCAGAGCGGTACTTGGCAGTACGCACTCTCAAAATAGGTTCCAGACCCCGCAAGTCGGTCAAGATTTGGTGTTTGGACAATATCATTGCCCTCACATCCTATAGCATGGGGACTATGCTCATCGCTCATCAAAAATAGGATATTCGGTTTTTGCGCCATTAATTCAAAAAACCTCCTTTAATTTTTCGTAGGATAGGAAACTTCTATAATCTGTAGTTAGAACATTTTTAGGCACGCGGCACAGTGCGCACATGAAAATCCACACCGAAAGGCAGCGCGATGTCCGAGTCCTTCTGGGCGAAGTGCTCAGAAAAATCAATGAGCGTAAAACCTACCAGTTGTTTCGTCTCTGGATGGAAGCGCAGAATAACATCCTCGGTGTATTCGACGTAGTCGGTGTGCTCGGGGGTGCCTTTTGTTACATACAGCACATCCGCCTCTCGGTCATAGACAATTTTAAGTCTATCCTTATTGAGAGCCATGGTATCACCTTTTTCTTCTTTCAATTTAGTTTACACGATTTATCAACGGTATGCAAGGAGAATCTGGGGGTAAGATACATAAAAAATTGGGTTCTATTTCGCAACTAGGGAGCGGTAATAATAAAGATGTTTTACAATTCTGATACAGAAACGAAAGCGAATACACTTGTCAATGTGGCGGGTCTGCCTTGTGTTTCCCGACACCCATTCCGAGTGCGGGTAACACAGTTTCAGAAATATCAAGGGAATAGTCAAAAATTGTCCACCCTGAAGCCCCTAAGGAACGCGAGCGGTATATCTGCTCAACCACCGCATCTGAGGTCAGTAGCGAATTAGTGGCAGTCGCGCCAATACCGGGATAAATGGCTACCCCCTTCGGCATCAGAGCGAGTTGATTGGCTAATAACTCTGTGAAATAGTTCGTATCCTCTGTATAGTTCATTGGGCACACGAAATCGACATAACCTGCCTTTGCCCATGCAATCCAGTCCTGTCCGATAGAAGTGACACACGCTGGGTAACCTCCGAAGACGGCTGTAGAAAGTTTGATGTCAGGGTTCGCCTCTCGCAGCCGTTTGTGTAGCAAGCGAACCAAGCGGGTGATTTGTTGCGACCGCCACTCAATATATTTATCGCTATAAGTCCCACTCTTCGGCAAAACCGAGGCGGGCCATTCGTCAATCTGCTGTCGCGTCGCAAGCATGAATCTTTTACGGCATTCCTCACAGTAACACGCATGGCTTCCGGGATAACGGATATAATCCAGATGGATGCCATCTACATCGTAATTCGCTACAATCTCCAGTATGCTCTCTAATTCCAACTGGACGTTTTTCGGGTGTGATGGGCAGAGCCAATTGAGTGGCTTTCCGGTTGCGGAGACTTGGGTTCGTCCATCTTCCCGCATCTTTTCAACGAATCCTTTCGGTGCACCTTCCAAATTCCATGTAATCTTCCACACATGCACTTCTAAACCGTACGTGCGTGCCGCCGTAACGCACTGTGCTAACTGATCTCCATATTGCGTAAAGGTTTTGCTCTGTGGTAAGACTTTACTGGGATAATGCGCCACCCCTGCCCATGCCATGTTTGGGAGAATCATATTCACGCCTGCCTCTGCCAATTCTTTGGCGGATCTGTCCCAATCGCCGGGATAGGCACCGAGACCAGAATGATTCCACACGGCGCGCCCCTCGGTTTCAAGGCTAATATGCGACAAGAAATAGGCTTTTGAAAATGCCTCTCGGCTTGCACGTGCTGTAGTTATCGCAGGACTATAAACCCTACTGTTATACTCGGCGCGCGCCTTCTCCATCAAACGTTTTCCTGTTTCCAAGGCACCTATCGCTTCCGGCACCCCACTTTCCTGGACAAACATCGCCAAAACCTCAAGACCATCTGTATGCCCCACAGTGGTCATCGTCTCTATAGCCCGTTTGGCAAGTGTCTGCCGAAATTCTGGAACGAGATGTCCCAAAAGTGCGGCAAGCATTCGTGTCTTGGTTAGGATGTCGTCTGGAAGGAAAATGTGGCTGAAGAATACACCCGCTTCGCCCATAAAAAGAGCAGGCAAATTTGTCGATTCTCCTGCCATATTGTGCCAATACCCGATAACTTTCGTCTGAGGTGCTGTCAGTGCTGCGACTGTAATGTTCCACGATACTTGTCTAATAGATGCCGGCATATCAGGTATTTCGGGCGCGCTCAGCTGAATTGAAGCAAACTGTCCAGGTGATTCCTCTTTTAACCAATCCGTTTGCCGCAAACCCAAGATCGGTGCCACCGTGTCCGCTAAGTTATAGGTTACGAAAAGTTTACCACCACCCGCAACGAAATTTTTCAAGAGGCTCGCCGTCTGTGTTGACAGGACAGCGTTCAATGGAAGAACAATCAACTTAACGGATTTCAGTTGAGCCTTAGAGAGCGATGATTCTTCAAAAGTGTCGGCAGTGAACCCGATGAGGCCGAGCATGCGACTGAATCGCTTAGCGACAGAACGAGCATATTGAACGTCTCCCTCTGATACCCCGGATGTGGCTGTCGGTAGGACAATCGCAATCTGTGCTTGCTGTGGGACGGCAGGGTTGAGTCCACCGATGCACCAGAAAAGCACACATACGAGCAAGATTTTTAAACTATGGACATCCGCTCTGCCCTCCACTTCGTTTCGGGCAGGTTTTCGCGAAGAGTGCAACTGGGTTTGGGAACTTGCTGGAAAAAACTTCATTGACCACACCCTACCTGTTTCTCTCAACACTTGTAGAGGCAAATTTTGGGTTCCCACCTTTGACAAGAGGTGCTCCCTCGGTCTTCCCCAAAAACTTCTCGATGCCCTGTGCGATAGCAGTGGCGATTTTATGTTGATACGCCTGTGTTGTGAGTTTTTGTCCTTCCGTCGGATTCGATACAAATCCGGTCTCGATGAGGACAGCAGGTACGTTTGTTCCGATCAAAACGACAAACCGCGCGTGTTTGACCCCACGGTCGACCGCGCCTGTAGCTTGTACCAATGCTTGTTGTACGTGTCTTGCCAATCGCTTACTATCTCCGCTTTTGCTCTCCTGTATGATTTCCTTCAGCAGTGCTTCCAGTTCTTGAATACTATAGCCTGAGTCTGCATTTTCCCGCGATGCAATATCTTCTGAGGCTTTGTCTGTACTGGTGACGCTCAGATAGTAGGTTTCGATACCTTTTGCTTTAGGACTTTCACTCCCGTTAACATGAATGCTCAGAAAGAGGTCCGCTTTGCGTTGCGTTGCGAATGCAGTACGCTCCTTGAGCGGAATGAAACGATTGGTATCACGTGTCATCAGGACAGTGTAGCCTTTTTGCGTTAATACCTCACGAAGTTTTTCAGAGATGCTGAGAACAATGGCTTTCTCTTGTAAGGACCCCCTGCCCAATGCTCCTGGGTCTTTGCCTCCATGACCAGGATCAATAACAATCGTCTTCGCGGTTAATCCAAATTCACGTGTCAGTGATTCGGGAACCAAAGGTTTTTTCGTTTCGGGAATAGGTAATGCAGGCTCTGGTTGAGGTTTGGATTGCGTTTGTGTTTGAACTAAACTTTCAGGAGACGATACTACCGATTTTCGTTGTATTTTGAATGGTTGAGTTTTGAGAGGTCGTAGTTCCTCAGTGGCAGCAACAATAATTTCCCGATCTGTTGAAGATTCGATAAGATTAGCATAGAGCGTCTCGGCGCGTGTGACGTAACCTTGCCTCATGTATACGCGTGCCAATTCTAATTGGGCGGGGTCGGATATTTCAGAACCCGCATAGCGACTCTCCACAATCTGATACTGCGTGATGGCTTGGTAATCGTCACCGATATAGGTATAGCAACGTCCCAACCAGTAGTGTGCTCGTGGTACATACCGTGAGTTAGGATAGCTGCGAATCAGTTTCTGGAAAGCCTCAATCGCCTGCTGAGGTGCTTCAGTGTCACCGGCTTTGATGCTCCAAACCCAACTGGAAGCGATCGCGTATTGTGCGTCATCAGCCGCGGGACCTTGCGTATTTGTATCAATAACTTCCTGAAACTCTGAAATAAGCGTACGCCATTCAGCGGCAGTCGCATGTATTTGTCCGCTGGCATATGCGTGATGGCGCGATGAAGCCGCTCTATAACCGGACATGCTTACACATCCGGATAATACTACCAAAGAAAGGATTAGCAGGCAAGAACACCATATTTTCATTATTCTTTCTCCTCTGGCACGATGTTGTTTTTCTCCGATTTTTTATTTCATATCCTATAAAACAAAACGAAATATTCTCATCTTTCGTTACCAAATTGCGCTATCAAGGCGTAATTGTCTCCGCTTTCTCAGAAAACCCCACCTCCCTTATTTCTCTGTTGACTTCCTTATCAATTTACGTTAAACTAACATCCTATAATTGATTCTAAAAACAAGGTAAGGAGAACCGATGGAACTGACTCCCCAAGAAATCCAGATGTTTCGCCACAACGGCTTTATCAGGTTTCCGACGCAACTCTCTAAGGATCATGTGGAGGCACTTAAAGCGGCCGCGCTGAAAGACATGGAAGAAGGCGTGGAACCTGTTGCCCGACAAGACGGTAGAATTATCCGAATCTCTGCTGTTTGGCAGCGTGGTGGCATCTTCCAAGAAACGATTACTTGCGACGAAATCCTCAACCCGTTGGAATCATTATTGGGTTCAAATATAGAATTTGTGTTGAATCGCCACAATCACGTCTATCTCCGAGACGCAGGTTCAACGCATTCGCTTGAGTTGCATCGCGATGTACATCATTGGTCCCGGACAATTGCGACTGTCTTGATTTATCTGGAGGACACAAACTTAGAGAATGGTTGCACACGGATTGTCCCTGGCTCACACCATCTACCTGCGTTCGCGAGTGTTAAGGACGAAACAATTCAGCAAATCGCTGCAAACCAAGCGATTCCGTTACCGATGCCAGCCGGGGGTTTGCTCGCTATAGATAGCATGATAATCCATTCGGCTGGGATTAATCAAACGGATAGCACGCGGATGAGTATGACACTCGGTTACCATAGCACCGATGAACTCGCATCGGAAGATAATCCAAAGAAAGTGCTGGTGCGTGGCGAGCGACCCTACCGCGGAAATGACAAGCCACGTGAATAATTCTACCGGAATTGGGTTATAGTGCATAGGACTCATCCGAAATGAGTGCCTGAAAACCCATTTTTTTGAAAAAAGTTATTCTTTTTCATTTTTTTCAAAAAAATACAATTTTTTCTTGACAAATACCAAACTCTGTGGTATACTTAATAGTGTCCTTAGAGATGAGGTGATGCTGAAAAGTTTCTCCGATTGCGGAATTGAAAGATTCTGGGCGGGTAGCTCAGGTGGCTAGAGCGACAGCCTTACAAGCTGTAGGTCACAGGTTCAAGTCCTGTCCCGCCTATCTGCCGTGACCGCCTTAAAATGAAAAGTCTCTCGATTTCGAGGTTGAAAGACAGAAAATACTATGGGCTCGTGGCGCAGTTGGTTTAGCGCGCCTGCCTGTCACGCAGGAGGTCGCGGGTTCAAGTCCCGTCGGGCCCGTTTCTATTATGCTGAATTAGCCACAGGTTGTGTTTTACAATGCTGTGGTTTTTTCGTTACAAGACGATCCACCACATAGCAGCAATCTACGAATCTCACTTCTGAATATAGGTATTCAAGCAACACCGACAATAGAGGAGCGGCACCGCCGTGATTGATCTTAAGTTTATTCGCGAAAATATCGAAGATGTCCGCCAGATGTTAACAGATCGCCATACGGAAGCCGACTTGGACAGGTTGGTAGAATTAGATACACGCTGGCGCGAGAATTTGACACATACACAATCCCTCAAAGCGCACCAGAACCAAGTCTCACAACAAATCGCTGAACGTAAAAAGGCGAAACAGGACGCGACAGAAACTATCGCGGAGATGCGGGAACTTTCCCAAAAAATCAAGGAACTCACCGCCGAAGCCAACACCACTAAAACCGAGATAGATGCCATCCTGTTGACAATCCCGAATATGCCGGAGGCAAGCACACCCGTCGGCACCAGCGAAGATGACAACATCGAAATTAAAACGTGGGGTGAATTGCCCAGTTTCGATTTTGAGTTGAAACCGCACTGGGAAATCGCGGAAGAGTTGGATATTGTCGATTTTCAACGCGGTACTAAGGTCGCAGGGAGCAATTTTGTGCTTTTCAAAGGTTTAGGGGCGCGGTTGGAGCGTGCGTTGATTCAGTTCATGCTTGATTTGCACACAACCCAACACGGCTACACCGAAATCTCACCACCATTCCTCGCCAACCGTCCTGCAATGACAGGGACAGGGCAAATTCCTAAACTTGAGGCGGATATGTACCGATGTGATAGGGATGCGGAGAACCCGGACAGCGATCTGTTTCTGATTCCGACTGCCGAGGTCCCCATGACAAATATCTTCGCAGGTGAGATCCTTTCTGGTGATGAACTGCCTATCTACTACACCGCCTATACACCCTGTTTCCGGCGTGAGGCGGGTGCTTACGGCAAGGACACACGCGGTTTACAACGTATCCACCAATTTGACAAGGTGGAGATGGTGAAGTTTACCACGCCTGAAAACTCGTACGCTGAACACAAGACGCTATTGGCGAACGCCGAAAGCGTTCTGCAGGCTCTCGGTTTGCCTTATCGTGTCGTGCAACATTGCACAGTGGAACTCTCTTTTGCCGCGGCGAAATGCTACGATATTGAGGTTTGGGCACCCGCACGGCAGCGGTTTTTAGAGGTCTCCTCCTGTAGCAACTTTGAGGCATTTCAAGCACGTCGTGCAAATATCCGCTTCCGCCGTGAAGCCGGTGCGAGACCAGAGTTTGTTCACACGCTGAATGCGTCTGGTACAGCATTACCACGTGTTGTCATCGCACTCCTTGAGACGTATCAGAATCCAGACGGAACAGTCCGTATTCCGGCGGTGCTACAATCCTATATGGGCGGTCTGACGCAGATTGGGTAAGGTTAGGGGATTCAATTTGCTGTAGTGTGTAGGTTGGGTTGAACGGGGACCTATGAAAGCCGCACACAGAAAATAACTTTCACGCTTCGCAGAGAAATCTAAAATTACCCGAATACAAGTGAAACCCAACACCTCCTTACATCTATAGTTTGGGGAGTTGGGTTTCGCTATATCTATATGGATGGGCATAGAAAAGCGGAAACTTCTGCATAAACAACGTGCTCCCTTGTCTTTTCCCGCTCAACCCAACCTACGTCTGTGTTAACAAATTCCGGAATCATTTGAGGTGCCTTATGGAAAAATATATCAATAAAATCATTCACGGTGATTGTATAGAGGTCATGCAGGACATACCGTCAGACAGCATCGACGTTACATTTGCCGACCCACCCTTCAATCTCAAAAAGAAGTACGGAACTTACAAAGACAAAAAAGAGACAGACGATTATCTCAATTGGTGCAGGCAGTGGATACACGAGATGGTCAGGATTACGAAACCAAGTGGCTCCATCTTTGTCCACAACATTCCAAAGTGGCTCCTCTACTATGCCGGTTTCCTAAACGAAGTCGCAGATTTTCGACACTGGATTGCATGGGATGCTCCAACCTCTCCAATGGGCAAAACTTTGCAACCATCCCATTATGGCATTCTGTTTTATGCCAAGAATCAACAGGAAAACAAATTTTATGAAATTCGCTATCCACATAGACGGTGCAGGAAGTGTGAATATTTGTTGAAAGACTATGGCGGAAAAAAGAAGATTTTGCATCCCTTTGGACCGCTTGTTTCTGATAACTGGTCGGATATTCATCGCATCCGTCATAATAAACATAGGGATCCGCACCCTTGCCAACTCCCAGTTCATCTTTTAGAACGTCTCATCTTGATGAGCACGGACGAGGGAGATATAGTCTTAGATCCATTTATGGGAACCGGCACAACAGCCGTGGCTGCCGCGAGATTAGGAAGAAAAGTTATCGGTATAGATTTGGATCCCCAATACGTAGAAATCACACAACGCAAATTGGCACAAGAATCACCAAACTCTAAAATTGGGGACGTTTGGGTAAGTTTCTATCGCGATGAAATCGTTACAATTGCCGATAAAGATTGGGATCTGTTGCAGTCAGATTTTGTGATTCCACAAGACATAAGGCGTATTGATTTTGAAAAAATCAAAACCGGTGGTGGAGTAATAGCAACAGCACCTCAAACACCCCAACAATACATGGACATCCATGAGGAAGAACACTGCGACTGCTATTAGGTCCTTCCCTTAATACCATTTCCGCCTAAACTAAGCATCGGATTCCATGTGCGGGCGAAGTACTTTCAACTCCTTGAGAAGCACATCTCTTTTTTCTGTCTCTTCCTGCTTGAGTTGTTCCGCATCATCATCGTTTGTTTTCACCGTAAACCCGGCATCTCTGATCATCTGAAGCGTGCGAGATGCTGTCGAGCCTTCCGCATTCAGGTAGCCGTCTATAAACATCGAATTTGCTGGATAGAGTGCCATTACCTCCATGCTCCGAAAATGGTGTTCCCTGCCTGCAGCGACCCGTATTTCAGCCCGCGGATTCAGGAATCGGTAAAGACATAAAACGCGTAGACAATAATCAGGCGTTAGCGTAGGCGTTTCCAGCAGTTGCGTGCCAGATATTGGCAAGAAAAAGTTTACGGGGAGTGAGGCTACCTCAAGTTGTCGAAGTGCTTTTGCCACCTTAATTAAATCATCTATCCCTTCACCCATTCCCACGATCACACCTGAACAACAGGCAAGCCCGACCGTTTGGGCGGCTTGCAATGTATCCATCCTATCCTGATAGCTATGCGTGCTACATATCTTTGGATAATGGGCTTCGGAAGTATTCAGGTTATGGTTCAGTCTGTCCAATCCCGCGGACTTTAAGATACCAGCAGATTCTACATCAATCAATCCAGCGGAGAGACACACTTCGATCGGGTAGCGCGCTTTTACAGTGCGGATGAGTTTTGCAAGGTGAGCGACTCGTTTTGGTGAGGGACCGCGTCCACTCATTACAATGCAGTAGCGATACGCGCCGGATTCATAAGCACGTTCAGCTTCTGCCAGAATCTCGGTATCAGGTTTTAAGGGGTAGGCTTCAATGTCTGTCGTTGCGGAACTCGCCTGGGCGCAATAGTGGCAATCCTCTGGACAGTAGCCGTTCTGGGCGTTGTTGAGGATATGCAGTTGTACCTCATTCTGAAAGTAGGTTTTGCGAACCTGATACGCTGCATCCAGAAGCGGGAGTAATTCTATTTCCGATGCAGTTAAAAGTTTCTCACAAGTAGCATCGGAAAGAAACTCGCCGTTGAGGCTAATGGTTGTTAATTCTTGATAAAATGTTGTTTCCATGTTTTTAACAATTGGGTTTCCGCTCCGATTTTTCCGTTTTGATCATCAACTCGTGCCTTCACAAAATGTGGAAGACGAGTTGAGGGTCAAAAAATCGGGTTTCCGATCAATCTCAATCAGATTGGTTATAATTAAACCAGTTTAAGAATGATGCAAGCAGGCAACAACGGCAGCCTGTAGATCCTGAGATGAAGCCGATATTTAACGGTCCCTTTTACGTCTTGCGTCCAACTAAAAAACGTTCCACGCAATGTCGGTAGCATTAAAGACCGGACCTTCGGTGCAAACACGTTGGTATTCAACACGATTCGTGTCTATTCGGACAGGGCAAACACAGCCGAGACACACCCCCATCGCGCACCCCATCCGATTCTCCATAGCAATTTGGGCTGGCACCTCAAAGTCAGCGGCAATTTTTGTAACAGCAGCGAGCATTCCATGAGGTCCACATGCATAAATCGTCGGACGGCACCAGTCGGTTTTCCCAAGGAGGCCTGCGAGGACATCCGTTACATACCCGTGATGTCCGATGCTCCCATCGTCTGTAGCGATATGTACTGCGATGCCGATAGATTCCAAATCTGTCACGCTCAAAAGTCGAGAACGATGTTGTGCTCCTACTAATCCAAGCGTTTGTATATCTTTTTCGCGCAAGGCAGCAGCCAGTAACATGAGCGAGGCAATACCGGCACCCCCACCAACAAGAATCGCTGGCTCAGGCTCTGTGGTAAGATTAAACGTATTGCCGAGCGGTCCTAAGACTTGTAAAGATGTGCCTGTCGGCATCTCCGACAATTGCTTTGTCCCTTCGCCGATGATCTGATAGAGCATCGTTATCTCGGGCCCTTCCACCGTATAGATAGTGAAAGGACGACGGAGCAACATTCCTGTATCCTGCGAAATCATGACGTGGACGAACTGCCCCGGACGCGCATGCCGCGCGATCTCAGCACACTCACAACGCAATAGATAATGCGCTTCCGCTACCTCTTCATTGGAGAGTACAGCGGTGTGGATGTCATAAGCATTCGACAAACGGTTACTTCGCATACCATATATGCTATCATAAAAAGTTGGATATGGCAAGATTATTGTAGTACAGATGTTGAGTTTGCTCATTCAGGAAAAGAAGAGATATGAATTTTTTCACTATCTTTTCAAGGATTAATGTCTCTATGAGAGTGAGTGCGATATTCTGTTACAGAATACCAAGCCAAATGATTCTTGCATAAAGAATTCGCTTGCAATTTTTGGGAATTATGTTATGATTACGCGCAAAGGAGAGTAAAAGAGAGTGAAAAACGCATTGAAGTTCCGCAGCGATCGGCGTTTCAAAATCGTGCAATTCACCGATATTCACTGGCATAACGGTGAACCACCCGATCAACAATCAGCGGCGTTGATAGAACGAGTCGCGAAAGATGAATCTCCGGATTTAATTGTGCTAACGGGCGATATTTTAGCAGGTGGTGGGTGCAACGATGCCGCCAATTCCCTCCGAGAAGTTGTTAAAATTGTAGAAAGGTGCGGAACACCGTGGGCGGCGGTTTTCGGCAACCACGATGATGAAGGCACCGCCGATCGCCACGAATTGATGGCAGTCATGCAAGAAGGTACGTTATCTCTCACGGAACCAGGACCGGCAGAGATACCCGGTGTCGGGAATTATATTTTACCCATCCAAAATTCTGAGGAAGATGTGTCTGCAGCACTCCTCTATTTCATCGATTCCGGCAGCTACGCCCTAACAGATATTGATGGCTACGATTGGATCAAACGGGAGCAAATTGCATGGTACTTACAAGAATCCGCAAAGTTCACCGCTGAAGCGGAACATCCACTTCCTGCCCTCGCCTTTTTCCACATCCCAATTCCCGAATACGACGAGGTATGGGACTTTCATACCTGCTATGGGGTAAAATACGAAAACGTCTGTGCACCTCGGCTGAATACCGGTTTTTTTGCAGCAATGCATGAAGCCGGCGATGTCATGGGAACGTTTGTCGGACACGAACATATCAACGATTTCTGGGGTGATTTGCACGGGATCCGCCTGTGCTATGGACGCGCTTCTGGCTACAATACTTACGGTAGAGACAGGTTTCCCCGCGGCGCACGTGTCATAGCATTACAGGAAGGTGAGCGTCAATTTGAAACATGGCTTCATCTGGATGATGGGACAATAGTCCGGGAGCAACCAGAACATACGCCGCTTCAGCGAACTTTTACCGAAGATTAACGGACCGCACTACAACTAATAATTAAATTTAACGAATTCAGGACTAATCTTACAGGAGGAAATTGTGAGGGCAAATTCTCAAATCTCTATTCGGCACGAAGGAAAGATCGCTATATTTGACATTACAGGCTATCTCACCGATGCCTCAGAATCTATGTTGAGTGAGGCTTACGCCAACGCTGAAGTTCAGGACGCAGAAAAGGTTTTACTTAATTTTGAACGGCGCAGTTTTATCACAAGTAGTGGGTTTGGTGAGATAATTAGATTGCTTTGGAAGATGCGGGAAAAAGGACAGGCTCTGCGAGTTGCGCATCCCTCTACACAAGTCCGAAATATTTTCAATACCATTGGGCTCACACAGAGTATAGGTGTCTTTGAATCCGAAGCAAACGCATTGGAAGACTTCTGATGTGTTGTTTGTTGTTAAACGACATTGGATTAAACACACAAATTATATCTTGATGGCACAACTTCATGGGAAAAGCGTGTACATGTTCATATTCAATACCACACCTATCAAACTCCAAAGGCTCCCCGCGAGGAACTGACCGAATACTAAGCCTAAAAATAGCGGTAATGCTCTGCGATAGGCTCGTACCCCACCCCCTGTGAAAAGTAACTGCTTGAAGAGCCACCCCAAAAATATTGAGAACCACATCCAACCGATAGCCCAACCGTTACCGACAGCATAGCCCACAGGATAGAGGGGCCACCACAAAAATTGACGTTTCAGAAACGTTAGCACACCGGTGAACAGGAAACCAAACACTATATGCTGGATAGCAGGTAAATTCGGCACCCGCGGCGCGATAATCCAACTTTGCAAGCGGTTAAACTCACCAACACCCCATTGTGCGAATCGGTATTCATAATAGAGTGCCACATGCCCAACAATCGAAACGATCGCTCCAACAATTGATGCCACAATTAGGGCAACAACCAACCGATTTTCACTCAAACGGAAGTGTCTGCCGATTTTGAACGCCTCCAACTGATGCGGCATCGGATGGCATCGGTAACCATACGCAAGCCATGAGAGTAAGGTCGTGTTCGTTAGGTTTTGCACACCCAGCGGTCGACTTCCAGCAAACAGCAACATAATCTTGTCGGGATGCACATTGTGCAGTTCATGTGTCGGGGGTCCGAGTTCGGCGCGCATGCGCGTCATCCCAAGACATAATACCAAATAGATACTGAAATAGCCGAGCACAACCCATGGCGACAATCCCGCGAAATACCAGAACGCTAACACAAACGCCATGCCAATTATCAATCCAAAAACAGCAAGCCGATATAAGCCATCTTTGGATCTAAAAGAAAACACACCACCGAGGACCTCAAGAATCTGTCGTCGACTTGTGATGAGGGCAAGTGTCCCAATGCCGAGCCATGCCCCAGCGCGTTGCTCGGTTTGTAAACCGATGGCAGTCGTCCACCCCGTTGCACTGAAAAAGACGCGCTGCGCACCCCAAAACAGGTAGAAAAACCAAAATGATAGCGACAATTCCAGCGGCATGAGATATCCAAACCCAATCGCAAATGGATAGACGTAGATAGGTAAACGCCCCACTGCGTTCCAAGGTCGGTCAGAAAAGTAGAGTTGATACTTGATTTTGAGCGCAGGTATCACCGGAAAAAGATAGTTCAATCCCGCCAGAATCTCCAGTCCAAATGCGATTCCCAAACCGAGCCAAAACAATTTATTGCGAAAGAGTGTAGACGTATTACCGAGCAATTCAACTGGAAGTGTCGTCAAAGGATAACTCAACTTCTCGTGGTCAATCCACTGTCTCCTGATGATGATATTGACACAAAGCATCATAAACAGGATGACAATCACCAACCCACTCCACGCCACAATGGGCCACATCCATGCATTTAGATAGGATTCCCGCCAAAACGTATCATCGCCCTCAAAGTATCCCTGTAGAATCCGCCGATCGGTAATCGTTAGCCATGTCGGCATGAAGCGGAAGAAGAGATCTGACCATTCATTTTCAGGCGTTGCAAACCATCCCGCGTTGGCAATCATCGGCACCAACTGTCGAACAATATCGTGTCCCGCGAGTGCAGTTGCTACGGATACCATCGTATACGTCAGGGCAAGTTCACGTGCTGTCGGCGCGAAACCGCTGAAAACCTTTTTGAGGAACGGAGTGATGAGAGCAAGTAGAAAAAAGGTGAAGAGTACCGTTGGAAAGATAGAAAAATCGGTCAGTTCCCATACCACCCGGTTTTCTGCAGAGATAATCCAATAACAAGTGAGGATAATGAGGAGCGAACCGAAGATGAGCGTCCCGAAAAGAAAGCGGAGCACTGAGGATTTCTGGTTATCCGCAGTTGTGCGCGATGCTCTGTGATGCATAGTTATAGTATACCACATTCGTCAGTGTTGATACAACGAACGATGTGTGCCTGCTTCATGTTTACGGCTTTGGGATTTGCCATTTCCTTTGCTTCGTGTTATAATAAACAAAACTTTAACTTCGCACGTAAGGGAAACGTTATGCTACCCGAGAGCGACACGCTTCCTAACATCAATAAAATACTCGTCATCCGCGTTGACGGGATTGGAGATTTGCTGAACTCGACTCCGGCGATCGCGCTGTTGCGAGAAAACTATCCATCAGCGGAAATCACAGTATTAGCGCGCCCACTTAATGCCTCTGTGTTAATCGGTAACCCCGATGTGGATAGGATTCTTGTCTTTGATCGGGATGGAAAACACCGAGGGTTTTTAGCACAATTCCAATTCTACCGCGAGTTACGTCGTGAGCGGTTTCAACTCATCGTTGCCATGCAGACAGCGATGTGGTCGCATCTCGTTGCTGTTCTTTCTGGTGCACCATACCGTTTAGGACGTTATCAGAAACGCTTCAAATCCACCCTCACACACGCGTGGCGTGGTAAATATCCAAAAGGCGAAACCCACGAAGTTGACAGAAACTTAGAACTCGTCCGATTAATCTGTAATGGAGAAGGCAAACGGGAACTTATATTCCACTTGTCGCCTGATGAGATTGCCACTGCCAAAGCACGGCTGGCATCGTGCGGTATTGATGGCGATTCATTTCTCATCGGCATCCATCCGGGCGGCAGTTCGTTCGATAAACGCTGGCCCGAAAATCAGTATGCTGAACTTGCTGACAGACTCGCACACCACTATAACGCTACGATACTTCTTTTACAGGGTCCCGGAGAAAAGGCATTAACGGACAATATTCAGAAAGCGATGCAGTCCGCTGCTATTATCCACGCGCCAGAAACGATCCGCGAATTAGGGGCACTGCTCTCCTGTTGCGACTTGGTCGTTTGCAACGATTCCGGTCCGATGCATCTCGCTGCAGCAGTGGACGTACCGACAATAGCGATCTTCGGTCCCACCGATCATGTGGCGTGGCATCCGTTGAGCGAAAACGCCTCTATCGTGCGGCGGGATATGCCGTGCTGGCCCTGTAGCGCGCACAAGTGTAAAATCGGATGGGAATGCACGAAAAAACTTCCTGTTGAACCGGTTTGGAATGCAACGACGATAGCCATAGAAGCGAGACGAAAATGAAAATTGTCGTAGTAGGGTGGGGCTCAACGGGAGATGTCTATCCTGTCTTGGCACTATCGGAACGCTTGCTTGAAAGAGGACATCAGGTGCGTGTTTGTGCACCCGCCCTTTATAGAGACAAGGCTCTTGAGATCGGCGCAGAATTCTATGAGATAGGTATCGTTTTTGATCTGTCAGAATTTCACGCGGCGATGGACGCGATTATTCCCAAGCGCGACCCGCTTGCTATGTTACGGCTCATCGTGGAGGAGGGAATTGTGCGCCGTGGCGAAAAGTGGTATCACGACTGCTTGGCTGCAATGAAAGGGTTTGATATAGTAATCTGCCATTCCGTGGACATCCCTGCCCAAGAGGCTGCAATTCGCAACGGTGTCCCGTGGTTAACTGTAACATATTGCCCGGGTTTCATCAAGTCCTTCGACTTCGCGCCGCATCCATTTCCAAATTGGGGACGCACCTTCAACGCTATTGTGTGGAAATTGGTGCAGCTTCGCCTTGCTTCAAGTGTGGACGTGCTTTTCAATCAATTTATCGCGTCTGTCGGTGGAGAACCACGGGCTTCAGTAGCATTAGACGGAATGTACTCACCACATCTGAATCTCATTGCCGCATCTCCATCTCTCTGCCCACCAAGTTACTTCCCATCGAATCACAAATTCACGGGTGTATGGCATCTTGCGTCGCCATCCTATATTCCGCCCCCTGAACTCGTCAATTTTTTAGCGAAGGGGCCACCACCCATTATTATCTCCTTCGGCTCAATGGGAGGTTCAAATGGACGTGAAACAACAGAAATCTTGATTGATACTGTTAAGAAAACAAGGCAACGCGCGATCATCCAAGCGGGGTGGGGACAACTCGGCACAGAAGATGCACTACCGGATATCTTCTGTACGGAGTATGTGCCACACCAGTGGCTGTTTCCAAAGGGGTGCTGCGTTGTGCACCATGGTGGAGCCGGAACAACGGCATCAGTGTGTCGCGCTAAAGTTCCTTCCGTTGTCGTAGCACACCACGCAGACCAACCGTATTGGGGAAAACGCCTATCGGATTTAGGGGTGGCACCGAGGCACTTGCATCGCCGCAGCCTCAATGCCAAACGTTTGGCGAAACGGATCCAGCAAGTCCTTGCGACCCCCGCGATGACTGCGCGGGCACAGATTTTGGGAGAACAGATGGAAACGGAAGATGGTTTGACTGCAGCTGTTGACCTGATTGAATCTTTTTAAGGAGCTAGAAAAATGCTAAACTTGTTTGACATTCCAATGCACGACAGAGAAGGCTTTATTGAAGCTTTAGAAAAACTTGACGCAAAAACAACTGCTGTTGCGTGGGAGTTTTTGGAGCGTGAGATTCCCGGCGTTGCTGACGATGAGGCGTTCGACGGGCTGTGCTGGTTTGATATCGCCGAAGTAGAACTTGACTTAACCTTGGAAGAAATGTTGGCTCTAACAACTTTTGACCCTATAGGTGTCAGTAGCGACGCGATGGACATGCAGGGACGGGATCCGCTCAGTGACGTTCAGTATCTTTACAGTCTTTATGAATGGTGGGAGGTATTAGAAAAAGATCGCGAAACACTTGAGAACCTTTTTCAAAACAAAGCCGTTTCTGAAATACTTGAGGAGATGCACACCGTTCTAAAAGTCTATAGTATTCCTTTTGGTAGCATAGAGAGCGTTCACAGGTTCTGTGAAAACGCAAGGCGGGAAGCAATGGATGCGTGGTTAAAAGACGAGAAGCGTTAAACCCTCTCCACTTCAATGTTGTTTCTTCTATTTACTCAATTTGCGTAAGTCCTGATTAAAAAACCTTTGATAAAAAATGCTGAAGAAAATTCTCGTCTTTAGTTTCAGTTTCATCGGCGATGCAGTCCTATCCACTGCTGTTATCCAACCATTGCGAAGACACTTCCCAGATGCCCATATTACCTTCCTTGTCGGACCGCGAGCATTTGATCTCCTTGCGACTGCGAATCCCAACATCGACGCAACTGCTGTTTATGACAACCGAGGTGAACACACCGGTTGGAAAGGGAGACTGCGTCTCATAAAAACCTTACGACTTGGCAAATTCGATCTCGTTGTCAACTTGCGGGACAGCCTCATGGCTCGATGTATCGGTGCGGAACATTGGGGGATGGCACACGGTGACAGCAATCGCCACGCCGTGACTCGATATCTGGAGGTGCTTCAGAGGCACGATGTTGACACAACGGATGCACACCCACGCTTAGAATTGACGGAAACAGAACGTGCTGTGGCGCATCACTTTCTCGCTGAAGCAGGTCTCACGTCAGAACGATTGTTAATCGGGATCCATCCGGGTGGGAATTGGGAATACAAATTGTGGGACAGAAAAAACTATTCGGATGTCGCGAGTATTTTAGCACAGAAACTTAACGCAGCGATCCTACTCTTTGCTGGTCCGAATGAACGGGAACTCCAAACGCAGGTTGCAGAAATGATGGATGTCCCACCAATGCTCGTCCAAACGGACGATCTTCGGCACCTCGCGGCGTTAATCTCTGCATGCGATGTGTATGTCGGAAACGACACAGGACCGATGCATATCGCTGCAGCTGTGGACACACCTGTAGTTGCGCTTTTCGGTTCAACAAACCACACTCGGAGCGGTCCCTACGGCGATAAGCATAAAGTTGTTCAGAGTGGAATAAATTTGGGTTGCAATCCTTGCCATCCGGGGAGGCATCCGGGCGGATGCGGTGCTGGTAGTTGTGCCGTGATTGCAGGGATTACGGTGGAACAGGTGGTGCGGGCAATAGAACGTTATACTTCTTCAATCTAATATCAGTCATCGGTTTTCCCTTGCAGGCGTTTAAGAGCGGTTAAAGCCTTAGCAAGTTCGGCCTCAGCGCGCTGCCGTGCCTCTGCTTCCTGTTCAACCTGTTTCTCCAGCGGTTGCAACCAGACTGAACGGCTTGGATCATAGAGTCCAAAAACACCATCACGCTCACCTAATTCCAGACCCAGCACAAGAGAGGGTAAACGTTCATCCACAAATCCTATCTCTTCATACACACCATCCACAAGACGATACCCGAGAAAATAGGGATCAACTTCATGATACGGATCGTAGATATAATACTCGCGGACACCGAGAACCGACGCGTAAAGTTCTTTTTTCCGCGTTAGGTCCTGCCTGTATGTGCTTGGACTCGCGACCTCCAATACAAAATCGGGAGTGTGTCCCTCCTCCCAAGTTCTATAAATGCGCCGCCGCTTCTTACTCACCCCAAAAACAACAAATACATCAGGAGAGACAGACTTTCTGATGTTGCCTTCCTCATAATACATCAATAGATTACCGGAGACATACGCATCATTAACGTCGCGGAAATAGTATTTGAGCATCTGAATGAAATCTATCATGATGTCTCGATGGTATTCAGTCTCTGCCATAGGTTTACCGTCCGACTCGGGATAGACGACCGTCGGTGCAGCCTTTATTTTTTTCTCCATCGCGCTACCTCCCGTTTCTGTAATAGCCTCAATTTGTAAAACAATTACATCACAACAATTATTGGACATCAAGAGGTTTTGGAACATTCCCAGAGGCATTCAGTTTTCGCTTGCCAGTGGTCAGTTATCAGTTACTAATAGGTACAACTTCCTGAAGATTCAAGGACGCAAATCGGGCGTTCGGGAGTTCATGGTCAGAACCAGGCTTCTTCGATCTTCAAGGATTTAATTCCCACGCTTTATGCCTGCTCCCATTAAAGAGAGGAATTCTTCTTCCATTGCAGACGCAGGCTGTTTAGCACGACAGATACACTGCTAAACGCCATCGCGAACGCCGCAAGCATCGGGTGTAGTTCCCGAAACATCATCGGCACGAAAGATAGCGGATAAAGCGCGCCCGCTGCGACAGGAATTAAAAGCACATTGTAGAAGAACGCCCAGAAAAGGTTCTGTTTAATCGTGCGCATCGTCGAGCGGCTTAGCCGAATTGCATCGGGGAGTCCACGCAAATCGCTGTGCATGAGCGTCACGTGTGCCGTCTCCCTGGCAATATCGGTGCCTGTGCCGAGTGAGATTCCGATATCGGCTTGTGCCAATGCGGGGGTGTCGTTAATGCCGTCGCCTACCATCGCGACGAGTCCACTATTTTCCGCCTGTAGCTTTTCAACGGCTGCCGCTTTATCTCCGGGTTTGAGTTCTGCCATGACATCGCCAATCCGCGTAGCCTTGGCGATCGCATCAGCCGTAACGCGGTTATCCCCTGTCATCATTACTACAGTACACCCAAGTTCGTAGAGTTCCGCGACTGCAACTTGCGCTTCCGATCTCAATGTGTCCGCGACCGCCAGAAGCCCAACAACGTGCCCGTCAACGACAACCCATAGGACGGTTTTCGCCTCGGTCTGTAGACGCTCTGCTTCTTCTTCAAATCTCCTGGTCGCAATGTTGTGTTGTTGAATTAAGGATAAATTGCCTATGACGACACTATTTTCACCGACCTGTGCGGCGATACCGTGTCCAGTAACCGCTTTAAACGCACTTGGCGTAGCGATGTCAAGTCCACGTTCCTCAGCTGCTTGAACAATTGCTTTGCCAATAGGATGTTCACTGCCACGCTCCGCAGCGGCAGATAGCTGTAGGAGTTCTGATTCGTCTTTATCCGTGAGAATATCGGTAAGTGTGAGTTTCCCCTCTGTCAAGGTGCCTGTTTTATCGAGAACAATTGTGGTCAAGTCTCCTGCGCGTTCAAGTGCTTCGCCGTTTCGGAAGAGGATGCCGCGCTGCGCGCCGATGCCGGTTCCCATCATAACAGCGGTTGGGGTGGCAAGTCCCAATGCACACGGGCAGGCTGTGACGAGGATTGCAACTAAGCGGAGCATTGCCGGGGTGAACCCTTCTCCGAGGAGGAACCACCACACAAGGAACGTCACAATGGCAATCCCGCTGACGACGGGTACAAACACATTTGTGACTGCGTCGGCAGCGCGTTGGATGGGGGGTTTGCTCTGTTGCGTCGTGTATACTAATTGGACGAGGCGGGCAAGGGATGTTTCGGCACCCACGTGTGTGGCTTCGATCGTGAGCATCCCACTCTGGTTCATCGTTGCAGTGGTCACAGGGTCGCCCGGTTCCTTATCTACAGGTAGGCTTTCTCCGGTGAAGACGCTTTCATCAATGGCACTTTTGCCGCTGCGTACCACGCCATCAACAGGAATACTTTCGCCGGGACGTACAAGAAGGACATCTCCTACACCGACCTGTTCAATAGGGATGTGTTGTTCTTCGCCATTTTTTAAGCGGCACGCTATTTTGGGTGAAAGTTGCGGGAGTTTTTTGAGGGCTGCGTTTATCTTACCTTTGGCACGTGCTTCAAGCAGTTTCCCCAACTTAATCAACGTAATGATAACCGCGGCTGTCTCAAAATAGACATGCGCGCCGAAGCGTTCCCCCACGCCCGCTGTTAGTGCAATCGTTACAGCAAGGCTATAGAGAAACGCCACGGATGACCCCATAGCGACGAGCACATCCATATTGGCGGATCGGTTGCGCAGTGCCTTAAAACCGCCGATGTAATAGTCCCACGCAACATAACCCTGCACCGGTAATGCTAAACCAAACATTAGCCAGTTAACCCAGTGCGCGTGTGCCCAATCGCCGACGATACCCAAATCTCTACCCATGCTGAGGAGAAAAAGTGGGAGCGTGAAGATTACCCCGAAAGTAAATTGCATCTTTTGCCGTCGGAGTTCCTCAGCGCGAGCTGCGTCTTCTTCGTCCTCATCAACAACGTCAAAACCGAGGTCTCGGATCTTATCAACGATGGTTTCCTCGCTGAGCGTGGACGCATCAAAGGCGACCGCGGCATATTCGGTGGCGAGGCTGACTTCTGCGGCAAGGATGCCATCCATTTTTTTAAGATGCCGTGTGATGGTGCTTGCACAGTTTTCGCAGTGCATCCCAGTGATGGGGAGGTTAAGTTGGTGTTCCATTTTCTAAACGATTAATTCTGGGCACTGCTCCAAATGTAAGGCAAAGACAAATTATGCCATTTAAGGAAACCTAATTTCATTTCGCAGCGTTCTCAGTTAATTCCAACCGTCTTTAGCCTAAGTGGACAGGTAGACCCGTTTCAAGAGATTCGTTGGCAGCGATTGACAAAATTGCGGTTTTGGCGGCATCCGAATAGGGTGATCGGATCGCACTGCCATCGCCTGTGCGAACTGCTTCAATAAAAGTGCTATCCATATCAATCGTGCAATTATTTTGCGGATTCCACGTGGTCGTCTCTTCAGCAGTAGAGAGTACGAGCGCACTACGGAGATGGTATTCAAGAGAACCGTCCTCACAGAAAATGTCCAATCCAGAACGACTCATCCCATTTGTTGTGAAGCAGGCGGAGAACATAATACCAAAGACCCCACTCTCAAATTGCAAAGAGACCGCAGACGCTTCCTCAATATCGTAATCGGTATCGGGAATCAGATCATAGCGTGCGACGGCATAGACAGTTTTAACCTCGCCGAAGAGGTATCTCGCCATATCAAATTCGTGTGTCGTCTGCTCCATGAGTTGTCCACCAGATTTTGCCTTTTCTCGCCACCAACTGCCGGGGCCGGGCATGCCGCCCATCCAGTAGCCCATGAAGAATCCGACACGTCGGGAAGCGAGGAGTTCCTGCGCTTTGTCGATGATGTCAAGATAACGTTCCTGATACCCGGTAGCGGTGATGATGCCCTTTTCTTCTACTTCCGCTGCGATGTCTTTCGCCTCATCGGCATCCATGTGGACAGGTTTTTCCACAAACATCGGTAGTCCGGCGGCAACAACAGCACGCTCAGGCGCGCCGTGGGCAAAAGGTGGGATTGAGATATAAACGGCATCCAATTCCTCGTGCGCGAGCATCTGGTTATAGTCGGCGTAGGCTTTACCACCATACTGTGTGACAGCCTGCTCCGCTTTCTCAACTACAATATCACAGAAGGCGACGAATGTTGAACCGCCAATCTCGGTTAACTCGCGCAAGTGGCGATTCATGTTGCCACCCGTGCCGATAAAGCCTAACCTAATGTCTGACATTTTTTAAGCTATTGTCCTTGCTCGTTTCTCTCCGTTGTCGAGAAACGGATGGTTTATTAATTCTTGGTTTCGTGATTAAAAGTGCAATAATTGGGGTCCTGCCCAACAACTCACTTTTCATCACGGATTCGGTTTTGGACAACGGACAAAACCGAGCAACCTTAATCGCTTAAAAAACGGAATTCTGTGCTGGATTCAGCATGAGCGACGGCAGAATACCGATAAGCAACACACCAATCGCGGCGAGGATTAGCCCAACTACGAGGGTACTTGGGTACGACGTAAATGTTAGCTCCTCTTCCGGTTCACGCATATACATTGTCACAACAACTCGGAGGTAGTAGAATGCTGATATTGCTGTGTTGATGGCACCCACAATAACGAGCCAGATATGCCCTGCCTGAACTGCTGATTTGAAGATATAGAATTTTCCGACGAACCCAGCAGTCGGCGGAAAACCGGCGAGTGACAAAAGCATTATTGTCATAAACATAGCAAGTAACGGCTTTCGGAGACCAAGCCCTGCGTAATCGGAAATCATAAGGCTCTCGCCATCCTCCGTTTTTGCCAAGATGACCGCACCGAACGCACCGATGTTCATCACACAGTAAACGAGCAGATAAAGCATCGCACTCGAAATTCCGTCATTATTTGCAGCCGCCAAGCCTATTAGGACATAACCTGCGTGGGCAATACTTGAATAAGCGAGCATCCGCTTGATGTTTGTCTGCGCGATCGCAATGACATTTCCGACTGTCATCGTTAACATCGCCAATACAATGATAACACCACTCCATTCGACTTGCAGGGTTGGTAGGGCTTCCATAAAAATTCTGAGGAACGCCGCAAACCCAGCCGCCTTTGGTCCGGCAGAGATAAACGCTGCTATCGTTGTGGGCGCGCCTTCGTAAACATCTGGTGCCCATTGATGGAATGGAACAATGGCGACCTTAAATCCGAATCCAACAATCAGAAGGAACATTCCTGCTAACAACAGCGGCGATTTATTCGGAGCAGTAATTGCCTCAGCAATTGCGGGGACACTCGTCGTTCCGGCACCACCGTAAATCAGAGCGATCCCGTAAAGGAAGAACGCGCTTGCAAACGCGCCGAGCAATAAGTATTTCATGCCCGCCTCGCTTGAAGCAGGATTATCTCGAAAATAACCTGCCAACACATACAACGATAATGACATCAGTTCCAAGCCAAGGAAGACAATAATCAACTCATTGCCAGCAGCCATCAACATCATACCGAGGGTCGCCAGCAGAATAAGTAGGTAGTAAGGTCCCTGCTTTCTGTCGTCCCTGTCCAAATAGCTCATCGAAATCAAAGCGACCAAAATCGTCGAAACAAGGAAAACAGTATTGAAGAAAAGGGAAAAATTATCCACCTTGAACATTTCGTTGAACTGGGTGCCAACTGTGCCTGCTTGATGCATCTGGATGGAGACCCATAGCGCAATCCCAGAACCAACGATCGTCATCCAGCCGAGAATTGCTTTTGAAATGGAGTCAAACAGGTCAAAAACGAGGACGATGAGTAGCGTTAAAGCGATAATCAGCTCCGGCATCAGTAATTGCCAGTTAATCTCTATTGGCATTCAAAACCTCCTTTGATAGTTTTCTGTCCAAGTTTCCGAGTACAGTGGTAGCTGAGTATAACCTTGAATGGCTTAGCGTAGGAACACTAACGTCACAATCACAAAGAGCGGGACTAAAATCCCTATCGACCAGAGCATATATCCAAAGAAACTCGGCATGCGGATACCGCTTTGTTCTGCGATTGCCTTCACCATGAAGTTCGGGGCATTGCCGATATAGGTATTTGCCCCCATAAAAACAGCCCCAACAGAAATGGCAGTTAGCAGGTTCACAAATTCTAAGTGCTCGGCACCTGTCAACTGTCCAGACAAAATTTCCGGTACTACGGCTTCAGTGAGATGCAATTTGCCAAGTGCTGTGTTGAAAAACGTCAAATAGGTCGGAGCATTATCTAAGAAACTCGACAGAACTCCAGTTACCCAGAAATAGTGCAATGGTTCTTTTATCGCCCCAATTAACCCACGTAACTCGCCGTTTTCACCGGCTTTCAGAATCGCCAACGCTGGAACAATGGTCATAAAGATACCGGCGAACACTTTTGCCACCTCTTCAATCGGCTCCCATGAAAACTCATTCGCTTGACGCAACTCACCACTAAAGGGTGTAAACCTGAGGGATAACAGCCCCATGACGACAATCAACACATCACGAGCGATATTCTGCCAGGTCACATGCACACCGAGGATGTTGACCTCTCCCCATTTCGCGGTACCGCTCATCAGGACAGCGGCGACAATTCCGAGCAGGAAGATTAGGTTAAACAGTCCACTTACACGAATAGGTTCACTGGTACCATCATCTGGAACTACACCGCCTTCCCGTTTGAAAAAGACTGTGTCTACTACAAAGAAAAGCACAATTAAGATGATGCTAATAAACAGCATGTGTGGGAAGAGCGCCGTTGTTGTCCAGAAGAAAGGCACTCCGTGCAAGAACCCCAAAAAGAGTGGTGGATCACCCAACGGTGTCAAAGAACCACCGATGTTACTCACGAGAAAGATGAAGAAGATAATCAGATGGATCTTGTTCTGCCGATACGCGTTTGCTCGAATTAGCGGGCGGATGAGGAGCATTGATGCGCCTGTTGTGCCTACCCATGAGGCGATAGCAGTGCCGATAAGTAGTAAGAGTGTGTTAACTATCGGCGTGCCACGCAATGTCCCACGCACGAGAATCCCACCCGCAACCGTGAACAACCCCCACAACAGAATAATGAACGGGATATAGTCTATCAGATAAATATGCAGAATGTCGTAAAAGGCTTCTCCTCGAAATGCTACAAGGTACGGGATTGCGAAGACTAACGCCCATATCAATGACATTTTTCCGCCGTGGTGGACAAGAAAATGGGAATCCAACACAAGTGGGAAAATCGCAATAGAGAGTAATATACCAACAAATGGTATGATACTCCAAATAGGCAATTTTGCCCCGTCTACCCCATGACCGTGGTGTGCGCCTTCGTCACCGTGTGCGTCATCTGCTCCGAAGGCTCCCATTGAAACTGACAACGCGAGCCCCAAAATCACACAAAGAATAAGACAAGTTGTAAATTTAAACTTCAATTACTTCGTCTCTGCCTCCTTTTCAATCTTTTCATGCTGGGCGCGCTGTGTCCCGTGTAGAGCGAGTTCGGTATATTGGCTATCAGCCATCGGCTGTCGGCTATCAGGAAAGAGGTTTTTTATTAAAGTGTCTCCGTCTTGCTGACTGCTGACCACTGACTGCTGACTGCTATTCTCCTGTTCTCCCGCGCGCCCCATAGCAGGTTCAGTTTGTACCTGCGTCACGACAAGTCCTACTGATTTCTCCATCTTACTCAGGAAAGGTTTCGGATAAACGCCGATCCAGACGATGAACAGCAGTATCGGAAGCATCACAACGATCTCACGTGCGTTCAAGTCAGGCAAAGCTTCATTTGTCTTATCCAGTGTCCCAAACATCACCCGTTGGAACATCCACAGCATATATACAGCTGCCAGAATCACACCTGCTGTTGCCAAAACTACATATATCTTCGAGAAGGCTCCCTGAACAAAACTGCCAAACAGTATCATATATTCACCAACGAATCCATTCAAACCCGGTAGCCCAATTGATGATAATGTCACAATCATAAAAATTGTAGCAAAGATCGGCATTCGCTTCGCCAAGCCACCGAAATCTACAATCATCCTGCTGTGTCGTCGCTCATAAATCATTCCGACCAAAAGGAACAACGCGCCTGTGCTTAAACCGTGATTAATCATTTGTAAGACGCTTCCTTGAATACCAGCGGGATTTTTTGAAAACAACCCCAACACTACAAAACCGAGGTGACTCACACTGGAATATGCGACCAGTTTTTTCAGATCTGGTTGGACCATCGCCACCAATGCGCCGTAAATGATGCCAATTACAGCGAGTGGCACTATCAACGGAGTAAATTCAGCCGCTGCATCGGGAAAGAGTGGTAGGCAAAATCGGATTATCCCATAGGTTCCCATCTTTAGCAGTACTCCGGCAAGGATTACACTTCCCACCGTGGGGGCTTCAACGTGGGCATCTGGTAGCCAAGTATGGAACGGAAAGAGCGGAACCTTAATCGCAAATGCAATGAAAAACGCCAAGAACAATAGATGTGAATGTTCAAACGGACCGCTAAGCGTCGTGAGATCGAAACTATTGTTGTTTTGGAAGTACAGCACCAAGATGCCAACCAGCATTAGCGCACTGCCCGCCATTGTATAAAGAACGAACTTCACGGTTGCATAAATTCGACGTTCTCCACCCCAAATACCGATGAGGAAGTACATCGGAATTAGCATCGACTCCCAAAATACAAAAAAGAGGAACAGATCCAAAGCACAGAAGACACCCAACATCCCGGTCTCAAGAGCGAGGAGCGACATCATAAAACCGCTTAGCCCTTTCTCGACCGAATTCCATGCGGCGAGGATACACACCGGTGTCAGGAAAGTTGTAAGCAACACTAACCATAGCGAAATACCATCAATGCCGATGTGGTAACTTGTACCTAAACCGGGAATCCACTCTTGCTGCGCGACATTTTGGAACGTTGCAGTCGTTGTGTCAAACCCGGTGTAAAGCCCCAATGAGACAATAAAAGTTAGGAGCCCAATGACAAGCGCGATGCCTTTGACAGCGGAGGCACCGAGTCCTCTGAGCAAGGCAATCGCTATCACACCGAGCAGTGGTAAAAAAATGACTATTGAAAGTAACAAGGAAACCTCCTTTAGGACAAATTAACTTTCATCAATAGGAATAATTCACTGGTTGCACTTCCCTCTTTTGAAGGAATAGGTTATCGCTTGAACCAAGTCTTCCAGAGCCACATCGAAGGGAAGCACCAAAAAAGCCAACGATCTTCATCTTTCTGATGCAATTCGCGTCGGCGTTTTGAAAATCGGTAAGGTCAGAAACCTTTCTAAACCTAAAGCAGGCTCTCTACTTCTCCGTAAACCACCGTGTAACGAAGTGGAACGGTGCCCATAGGTCCATAGTTAAAAATTAAGTAAAAAACAGATAGTATGCGAGGAATAACACAATTCCGAGAACCATTGATACAATGTACACTTGGACAAGTCCTGTCTGGAGGCGGCGCAACGTTCCACCAATAAATCGAATAATAGACCCGACACCGTTGACAATCCCATCAATAATACCGTTATCTATAATCCGCCAGAGTAGGTAGTGAGAACCGTTTTTAATCGGTTGCACGATGAGTGCGTTATATACCTCATCAACATAGTACTTGTTCGCAAGAAGCTTATGTAGTGCATTGGTAGGTTCGTCAGACGGTGTCCTTTCGCGATAGCGCGACCACGCGAACGCAATCCCTGCCAAACCCACAACCGATGAAATCACCATAAATAAGATCACATTACCCGATGCCTCATGGTGTGCCTCTGGAAAAACACTCTTCGTGAAGTGGTGGAACCAACTGTCATGTCCACCCCACCCCAACAGCAAACCGATTAAGGCAGAAGGGATCGCCAGAATTGCCAACGGCACCCACATGACCGGTGGCGATTCGTGCAGATGCGAAGCAACTTCGGATTCAACACGAGATTCACCATAAAACGTCACAAAGATCAAGCGGAACATATAAAACGCCGTCAAGAACGCCGTGACTAAACCGATGACGTAAATAATAGGTGAACTCCCCCACGCACTGTGCAAGATTTCATCTTTGCTCCAGAAACCACTCAGAAACGGAAACCCGGCAATAGCAAGGGCACCTACTAAAAAGGTCCAGTGCGTTATCGGCATCTTTGCCTTTAAGCCGCCCATCTTCCGCACATCCAATTCATTTGCCATTGCGTGCATCACACTACCAGCGGTAAGGAACATCAGTCCTTTAAAGAAGGCATGCGTTACTAAATGGAAAATGCCAGATGCATAAGCACCAACACCAACACCAAGGAACATATACCCGAGTTGGCTCACAGTGGAATAAGCGAGGATGCGTTTAATATCGTTCTGGGTAAGTGCTATCGTTGCAGCGAAGAAGGCAGTCAAAACGCCGATCCAAGCGACCACTTCGCCGGTATGTGCTATATTATAAAGCACAGCGGAGCGTGCTATCATATATACGCCCGCCGTCACCATTGTAGCGGCGTGAATCAAGGCACTGACAGGGGTGGGACCTTCCATTGCGTCCGGGAGCCATACATAGAGCGGAATTTGTGCCGATTTACCTATCGCGCCAACGAAAAGTAACAAGGTCGCAATTACGAGGGTACTGGCACCAAAGACTTTCTGAAAATTATCTGCCTCAGCGGCATCAAATATCGATGCGAAATCGAGAGTTCCGAAAGCAGCAAACAGAGTAAACATCCCCAGCAGAAACCCGAAATCACCGATTCGGTTCACGATAAACGCTTTTTTTCCAGCATCTGTCGCCGTTTGCTTCTCATACCAGAATCCTATGAGGAGATATGAGCAGAGTCCAACCCCTTCCCATCCGACGAACATCATCAGATAGTTGTTTCCGAGGACCAAGATTAGCATCGCAAAGATGAACAGATTCAGATAGGCAAAATAGCGTGTATATCCTGCATCGCCATGCATGTAGCCGATCGAATAGACGTGGATGAGAAACCCAACACCTGTAATCACCAACAACATCACTGACGTTAGTGCGTCCACACGGAACCCGATATTGAAAGCGAACGACTCGCCTGTAATCCATTCATACAGCGTTTCATCGAACGGGGCAGCACCGCCGTGCAAACTGGCAAAAGCGATAATCGAACAGACTAAAGAAACAAGCACTGCAAGCGAACCTATCCATCCACTCAGTTGCTCGTTACCTTTTAGCCATTTTCCTAACAACCCGTTAATCAGAAACCCAACAAGCGGGGCAACTAACAGAACACTAATGAGTTCAAGTGACATTTTTTAAACCCTTTTAACTATTAAGTTTTTGCTCATCGTTCCACTTCGTTTCACGATGGTTTTCGGTTAATTTACGGCGGCACTGGGCACTTGTCGGATTTCTTAAAGCGTTTTGTGAACATTGCACAGATTCTCAAACACGCTGCAACCTGACCAAAAACCTGCTCGAAACGAAGTGGAGAGCAGAGCAAAAACCCAATAATTAGAAATTAGCCCTTCAAGGAATTAACTTCATCCACATTAACTGTCTGTCGATGTTTGAAGACGCTCACAATAATTGCGAGCCCAATCGCGACCTCGGCGGCAGCGACAGTCATCACAAAGAAAACGAACACCTGGCCCGTTGCCTCACCGAGACTACGACTGATAGCTACAAAGGCGAGATTCGCCGCATTTAGCATCAGTTCAATACACATAAAGATGATGATAGCGTTCCTGCGGATAAGGACCCCGATGACTCCCGTTGTAAACAAGAGCGCGCTCAAAATGAGATAATACTCTAATGACATATTTTTAATTTTCCTTGCGGTTCGGTCAAGTGGCTTTAGGACTTTGACATTCCCTAGCGTAAATCTGAAGAAATCCGCAGAAATCCGCAGAAACACCCTATCAAAAACCCCTATCAAAGACCCCAAGCAAAAACCCTTCCATTACATTACAGGCTACGTCTTTGATGCTATGAAGATAAACACCTCACCTACTGACTGCTGATTACTGACTTTAGTTTTCTTCTTGACCTTCGCGTTTTACCAAGACGATAACGCCAATCAATGCCGCCAACAAAATAAGCGAAGTAACCTCAAACGGTAAGAGGTACTTGCTGAACAAGAGTTCGCCAATGTCATAAGTGGTTGTCGTTACCGCTGCCGCCGTGGATTCTGCCGATGCCACTGCGGTGTCGTTGAGCGCATTCACTGCGATATAGATGCCTTCGGCGGCAAAGAGAATGCCTAAGATTATAGCGAATCCCTTCAGTTTCCCCCCAATAGCCCCTTTCGCCGAGAGTGTACCCAAGTTCAGGAGCATAATCACAAAGAGGAACAGGACCATAATCGCGCCGGCATAGACAATTACTTGAACAGCCGCAACGAAATGTGCGCCCAGCAGGACAAAAAGCCCTGCTTGTGCGAAAAACGTTACAATAAGCGAAAGCGCGCTATAAATCGGATGTCGAAACGAAATTACAGCAATCGCGCCAATCAGCGAGACCGCTCCAAAGAGAATAAATAGAATCTGTTCTGCATTCATTTTTTTAACGATTAGCAACCTGAGCACCGCTCCAAATGTAAAGCAAAGACAAATTATGCCATTTAAGGCATAATTTCATTACGCGGTGGTTTCCGGTGAATTCTAACTCCTCCTGGGTTATGAAATGTTTAAGAATCTTACTTGTCTCCAACTCCGTTGAAATTGACCTGAAACTTGCCCGAAATGTAATGGAGGGCGGCCTAGGAGTCCAATTATTTAAAAAACGGTTGGTGTGAGTTCTCACTGCGAAGCATATCGCTATCCTGGATTGCTGGCTTAGGTGTCTTCATCACAAGGAGTCCAGCCACAATAGATACAACAATAAACGCGGAAACCACATTGCCGATACCCACGATCAGGCGAGAGCTGGTCGTTATCCATAGAGTGCCGGTCACGACGATTGAAGTCAAGGCGACAGGCAATAGGAATTTCCAACCTAAGTTCATGAGTTGGTCATAACGGAACCGAGGAAATGTCCATCGAACCCAGATAAACACGAACAGGAAAATTGCTGTTTTGACAAAAAAGATACCGAACGAGATAAGCCCACTCCAGACGGGACCACCGACATTTTCTAAACCGAAGAAATGCCATCCTCCTAAGAAGAGCGTCACTGTTACGGCAGAGCCGACAATCATGTTCATGTATTCTGCCATGAAAAACATCGCGAACTTCATACTACTGTATTCGGTATGATACCCTGCAACAAGTTCCTGCTCCGCTTCAGCGAGGTCAAAGGGCAATCGGTTGGTTTCTGCAAACATTGCTGTTGTAAACGCCAGAAATGCGGGGAAGTGAATCAGGAAATTCCACTGCCACGGATATCCGCCTTGTACCTTTGCGATCTCACGAAGGCTGAGAGAACTCGTTAGCATCAGCACACCGATGATTGCCAATCCGAGTGTTAGCTCGTAACTAATCATCTGCGCAGATGAACGTAAACCACCCAAAAGTGAGTACTTGTTATTGGATGCCCATGCGCCGAGCACAACCCCGTAGACTCCGAGGGATGTTATCGCCAAAACATACAGAATACCGATATTGATATCTGCAATCTGGAGCGGTATTTCATGCCCAAATACCGTAATAGAACTCCCAAATGGCACGACTGCAACCGTAACAAGTGCCGGGACTAACAGCATTGCTGGCGCAAGCACATAAAGCGGCTTATCTACGTGATCCGGGATGAGATCCTCTTTAAACAGGAACTTAAGCCCATCTGCAACAGGTTGGAGCAGTCCTTGTGGTCCAACCCGGTTAGGTCCCAACCGATCCTGCATCCATCCGCTCACCCGTCGTTCTGCCCAGATCATTATCATCACACCAATAAGCAGCAGATGGACAATGATGAGAATCTTGACGATTGAACTGATGATTAAAACGAGAGGGAAATTTTCCATATTTTTAATTTTCCTTGCGGTTCGGTGAGGGGAGTCGGAATAATAACGTTGCTCCCCGTCTATCCAGTGCGCCCGCCCCTTCCCAGTAACGGGCGGGGACCCCGGTTGCGCTTACGATCTCTTTCAACAGCCATCAAGGGTCAGCAATCAGCAAGACAACCTCTTTACTCAGACTCTCCCACGCGCTTCAAAAGCTTTGTATCAGTAGGCGTGGGCGAGTCTGCGCTGCCTGCTAACTTAATTCCCGTATCCCCAATTTTTTGATGCGTTGCATCACCATACCCAAGAACATTCTCTGCAATTGCAAGGGCAATCTCACCAGCAAAATGATAGTTCATCTCACCGCCTAACTGCTTGGCAAGCTGCTGCGTAATTTCCCAATCTACACGCGCTTCACCCGGCGGATCAATCGTCTTACGAACCCGTTGCACCCAACCTGTTGAATTAGTGAAGGTGCCATCTTTCTCGGCAAAGGTTGTTCCCGGTAGAACCACATCTGCTAACTGCGTTACTTCTGAAGGCAAAACGTCTTGCACGATAAGGAAATCAACACTCTCCAACGCCGCTTTTTCAGCATCTTCAAGAGGACGTTCCGGTCCACCACTCACGAGGTAAACGACTTTTGTACCCGATACCTTTTCCCAAAGCGCATCACCTTCCAAAACGATGTTGCCATTCGCAGAACCGAGTATCGTGCGTGCACCCGCCGTGTTTGGATTCTTGTCGGCTTCAATTGTAAACTGTGGGAATTTGTGTTCTTCACCAAGCAGCTGCCCAAAGAGCCCCAACTGGGTTGTTTTCAGCACATCATGCGCGAACTGCTGTAAAACGTAGTTGTCTTCATTCGTTCCCTGCGCAGAGCCGATAACAACAATGCCTTCAGTTTCTATTTCCGACAATTTTTCTGTAATTACCGCTAAGGCATCTGCCCAATGCGTTGGAGTGAGTTCATCATCAACCCGTTTAAGCGGGAGTTGGAGCCGATCATCGCTGTTGACATAGTGGTAACCGAGGCGACCATCGTCACACATCCAATGTTGGTTAATGTCCTCGTGGAAGCGCGGCTTGAGTCTGTACACGCCATCGGCTTTATATTCTACGGTGATATTGCAACCGACACTACATCCTGAACAGACGCTGTTCGCTTTCTCCAAAAACCACGGACGAGACTTGAACAAGAAGTCCTTACTAATCAATGCCCCAACGGGACAAATATCAACGACATTTCCTGCCAATTTATTATCCAGTACTTGCAAAGGGACACCTTCGTGGCTTCGGGGAATATCAATTTCGTCGTAGGAGCCGCGGTGAACTAAGCCTAACTCACCTGTTCCAGAAACTTCTTCAGCAAACCGAATACACCGGGTGCAGACAACACAGCGCGTTGCGTAGAGCAGCACATCGGGTCCTAAGTCTTTCTTAGGTGGGACATTTTTGACCTCAAGATAGCGACTCTGATCGTATCCGTGTCGATGCGAGTAGTCTTGCAAGTCGCACTCGCCTGCCTGATCACAGACTGGACAGTCAAGGGGATGATGTACAAGGAGAAATTCAAGTATATCCGCTCGTGCCTTTTTCACGCGTGGGCTATCTGTACGGACAATAAAGTCGTATTTCCCATCAAGTTTCCTATTGGGCGGTGCTGTTCTAAGCACCGTGGTGCACCCGGTTGCGAGTTGTCGATCAGGGACGATTGCACCAGCGGGTGGAAAGAAAACGTGAGGTTCAACGAGGCACATCCTGCAATTTGCTGGACGGCTCAACCCTGGGTGATAACAATAGTGAGGCACTTCAATGCCATGCTGCCTTGCTGCCTCGACTACATTCGTTCCATCTTCAACCTCTATCTCAAGGTCATCCAGTTTAACAAATGCCATAAATTCTACTCCAATGGCTTTCAGCCTTCAGTGTTCCGTATATTCAACCGAGAAGTCGATCCTACAGGTCAGCGAACTCTTTCGGAACAAATCGCTGTTGATACGCGTAATTTTCCTCCGGTGGGACCGTTGCCTCGGCAACAGGCAGAGTGACGAGTTCACCTTCTCGGATGGCGGCTTCAAATTCGGGACGGAACTTGCGCATATAACTCACGGCGGGCCAGGAAACTGCGATGCCAAAGACACAAATCGTATTCCACGTCATCGTATCCACATTCGCAATGTTGTTGGCGACACTTTCCAGCAAATCTAAGTCTTCGTAAATATCTTCTGTCTCACCGGTATCGCCCCATCTACCATTTTCAGCGACCCCGAATTTGGGGCGTGTCATAGTACTTTTTCGTCCGTTTCCGTCGGCAATGCGTTGGACAATATCTCGTACCCATGGGGTCCCCCAGCGGCACGGCGTACACTGCCCACAAGATTCATGCGCGTAGAACTTCATAATATTGAGCAGGCAATCGACGATATTCCGTGTCTCGTTCATGACAATGATGCCGCCGGAACCGAGCATCGATTTTGCGAGCGTGAGTGAGGTAAAATCGAGCCGCGTGTCCAATTCATAGTGCGTTAAAATCGGTGCGGAACTACCACCAGGAATAACCGCTTTCACCTCTTCGCCGCGCAGTCCACCTGCGACCTCAATAAGCTCTGCGCATGTCAAGCCGAGATCAAGTTCATAAACACCGGGTTCGTTAACATCACCACTGATGCAATAAAGCTTCGTGCCTGTGTTAGGATCGGGTGTCGGCGGATCAGATCGCGTATCGGCATACGTCGGTCCCATTTGGGTGTACCATTCAACACCGTTCCCAACGATGAAAGGCAGGTTACACAATGTCTCAACATTCTGTACGACCGTTGGCTTTCCAAACACACCTTCGACAGCAGGGAACGGGGGTCTGTTCCGAGGTTGCCCGCGTTTGCCCTCAAGCGACTCAATGAGTCCTGTCTCCTCGCCACAGATATAGGCACCGGCTCCTGGGTGCGAATAGATGTCAATATTGAGTCCAGTGCCACGGATGTCTTTACCGAGGTATCCTTTTTCGTATGCTTCCTTGATAGCGGCATCCAACATCTTTTTCCCAAGTGTGAATTCACCGCGAATGTAGATATAAGTGGTCTCAATACCCATTGCATAGCAGCAAATCAGGATACCCTCAATCAATAGGTGTGGATTCTTTTCCAAAACGTAGCGGTTACTGAATGTCCCCGGCTCACTTTCGTCGGCGTTGCAACAGAGATAACACGGTTTTATATCTCTTGGAACGAAACTCCATTTCAAGCCTGTCGAAAATCCGGCACCGCCTCTACCCTTCAACCCGGAATCCATCACCATTTTAGCAATATCTTCTGGCTGATATTCCGCAATTGCCTTTTCAAAATGCGTGTAGCCGTCGTATTGCCGAAAGACATCGAACGTGTTAATATCAGGCACATCCAGATGCTCGTAGAGAATTCGTCTTTCTTCAATTTTTTTAATCATGCGGGTTTTCGCTCCGATTTTTCCGTTGTCAAAATCGGGTTTTCGATGAATTTGGACAACAAATGTAAAGCAAATTGGTCATCAATTAGAGGTCTGCATCATATAAAGGCACGAGTTGATAGTCAACGACTGTGTGCTAATAACAGAATCTGCTTATGCTTCAAGTTTCGCTAAAAGTTCATCAACCTTTTCCGGGGTCAAATTCTTATACAAATCGTCATTCACCATGATAACAGGAGCAACATCACACGAGGCGAGACATTCCACTTTCATGAGCGTGAACTTACCATCAGCAGTTGTGCCTTTCGCGAGATTGGTTTCGGAAGCGACATCTGTGTCCAACTTCGCCTTAAGGTGGTCCAAAACGTCCTGACAGTCTCGCAATGCACAAGGAAGGGTGTGGCATACCCGAATGACGTACTCTCCTACCGGCTCTTCAAAGAACATCGGATAAAAAGTAACGACATCCTTGACCTTCATCACAGAAACCTCAAGTTGTTCTGCGACATACTTCATGACGGCAGGGGTAATGTAGCCTGCCTGCCTTTGCGCGAGATGGAGCGTCGGAAGCATCGCCGCTTCCTTAATTGGATACCGCCCTATCAACCCGTCGAATTCACGTTGGTTTTCTTCATTAAACGCGAAAGACGTTTCAATTTGAATGAGTTCATCTGACATAAGTGTTTCCTTGGAATAGTTATCGGAAACCATCAGTTTGTTTCGCAGTGAGAACAGTCAGTTAAGGCGTGTGGACTGCCAAAGCGTCTTGCATGCCACGGCACTGATAACTATTTCTCTGTTTCTTGAAAGTGTGTCCTAATAATTGCCCCAAAACTGAATACGGTTGCCTTCGGGGTCGGAAATACCGAAACAGGCAAGCCCATCGTCGTTCTCAAGTTTCCGTAATCGCAACCCTTTGGACCTCAGTTTCTGATGAACGGCACTGACGCTTTCAACATGAAAGACAATTTTTTGCCTTCCCTCGTTCGGTTTGCTCGCGCTATGGAGGCACAACTTGCAAGCCCCTGTGTTAAAGCGAAAAAAACGGTGTTCCGAGAACGGTTGATCTTTGTCAGGAAACAATCCGACAACATCTCTGTAAAACGCGATTACAGATTTCATGTTCTTGACAAAAAGTATAATGCCGCCCAACTCCATTTAATCCCTCAAATAGGAGTGCAATGACCCGCTTAACGATCCAACTCCCCGGCAATAACATTCAGACTTCCCAAGACAGCCACAGTATCGGAAACCATTCCGCCCTCTAACATGTGTGGAAGTGCTTGGAAGTGAAAAAAACTCGGTGGACGGATGCGGATACGATAAGCGGTTCCGCTGCCATCACTGACAATATAAAATCCGAGTTCCCCGTTCGGTGATTCGGTTGCACAATAATGCTCACCCTTTGGAGTCTCCACGCCGTGTCCGTCCATAACAACCTTAAAATGGTGGATTAAGCCCTCAATATGTCCATAAGCATCGGACTTATTCGGCATCGTAATCTTGTTATCCTCAATGTTGACCGGTCCATCAGGCATATTATCCAAGGCTTGGGTAACGATACCACAACTCTGAATCATCTCTTCCATCCGGACGAGATAGCGGTCGTAGGCATCGCCATTGGTTCCAACTGGCACATCAAATGTGACCTCATCGTAACTGGAATACGGTTCAACTTTGCGTATGTCATGCGCTACACCGGTGGCTCGGAGACAGGGACCTGTTAACCCGTAACTGATGGCATCATCAGGTGAAATGGGTCCGACACCTTTTGTCCGATCCATCCAGATACGGTTCCGTGTGAGCAGCGTATGGGTCTCTTTCAACGCTTTTGGGAAGTTGCTGACGAATTGCCGGACATCTTCTTCACACCCAGCATAGAGATCGCGAAGCACACCGCCAACGCGCGTGTAACTGGTCGTCAACCGTGCTCCAGTCGTCTTTTCAAAGATGCTATACAATTTCTCACGTTCACGGAAACTATAGAGGAATACAGAGAATGCCCCTAAGTCCAGGGCAGCAGTTCCCAACCATAATAGATGATCTGCGACTCGTGAGAGCTCCGCCATCAAAATACGGATGTATTGACACCGTTTCGGGACTTCAATGTCGAGCAACTGCTCAACAGCAAGCACATATCCGAAATTGTTAGACAACGGCGACAGATAGTTCATCCGGTCGGTTACAACAATGTACTGGTTGTAATCCAAGTGTTCACCAAGTTTCTCAAACCCGGTATGCAGGTAGCCGGCATGTGGTATCGCCTTCAAAACGGATTCGCCATCAAGTTCTAACACAATGCGAAGGGTGCCGTGCGTTGCCGGATGTTGCGGACCGAAGCTGAGAACCATCCTCTCACCTGTGGCGCGTTCCAGCCCACCTTGCATAGAATACTCCTTTTTTATGAGCAGTCAGCAGTCAGGTCGGATTTTTTGAAAAAAATCCTTTCAGCAATCAGCAAAGAGACCTTCGTTAAACGATAACCTCTTCTACTGACTGCTGATCGCTGATCGCTGATCGCTATTTTGTTTTAGGCATTCTGTTTATCAAAATTAAAGGTTTCGCGTTCGCCACGTCCGCGGAGCGGATAATCCTTTCGGAGCGGGTGTCCTTCAAAATCGTCCGGCATCAAGATCCGGCTAAGATCGGGGTGTCCCTCAAAATTAATTCCGAACATGTCGTATGTTTCACGCTCTAACCAGTTCGCACCTTTCCACAATGCGGTAACAGATGGAATACTCAGGTCATTTTCATGGACAGGGACCCTCACTCGGACGCGACACTGTCCCTGATAGGAATAGAGCTGATAGACAACCATGAACCTCGCATAATCAAACTGCATCAATTCGGATTCCATTCGAGAATTGTCGACAGCAGTAACATCAACGAGAAAGGTATAGGCGAGTTCAGGGTCTGTTTTCAGATACTCCAAAACAGCGTAAACTTGGTCTTTACGGACAACAACAACGACAGTTCCACGCGTTTCGCCCTGTGCCAATAGGGCATCTGCGTGATGCTCCTCTAATTTTTCAAGGACAAGAGGTCTCGACTGTTCTTCAACTTCTTTCTCTTCATTCATACAACTGCCTCTACTCCTTTAGGTGAGGCACCACTGGTGATTTTCTGCTGCACCTGTAGCACCGCATCAATGAGATCTTCGGGGCGCGGCGGGCATCCGGGTATGTAAACATCTACGGGGATGAACTGATCAACGCCTTGGATGAGGGTATAGGTATCAAACACGCCGCCGCAGGAAGCGCATGCCCCCATCGAAATCACCCACTTCGGATCCGGCATTTGGTCATAGATACGTTTTAGTACCGGCATCATTTTGATGGAAATCCTACCGGAAACGATGAGCAGATCGGATTGGCGGGGTGAAAAACGGATGGCTTCAGAACCGAATCGAGAGAGGTCGAATTTGGCCGCCAAGGTCGCCATCATCTCAATTGCGCAGCACGCTGTCCCGAACGGCATGGGCCACAACGAATTTTTCCGTCCCCAGTTGACGACCTTATCAATAGTCGTTGTGATGATGTTCCCATCCGTCTCTTCGGCACCCTGTCCAACAAAATCTAATCCCATGTTAAGCCTCCTTTCTTCCAAGCATAGATATAGCCGAGAAGAAGAATACCGATAAACACCAGCATTTCAAGTAAAATAAATAAACCACTCGTTTCAGAGAATTTCTTGAAGACCACTGCCCACGGGTAGAGGAACACCACCTCAATATCGAAGATGATAAAGAGCATCGCGATGAGGTCAAACCGGATCGTAAACCGTTGCCTCGCATCGCCGACTGGGCGGACACCAGATTCGTAAACGGAGAGTTTAGCGCGGGTTGGGCGTTTGGGTCCAAGAATATGGGTTAGGGCGAGATTAATACCCGCAAAGAGGACTGCAAAGAGTCCTAACAACAAGATTGGAAGATAATCTATTAACATTGTTTCTAATCTATTTTGCCCTCACACATCTTAATAATGGCTCGCAAACTTTGCCAAAGTGAAAGGTTAATGCCGACTCACAAACACATTTTTCTAATATGCTTAATAGTTTCTCATATTTCAAAAACATTGTCAAGTTTTTTTTAGAAAAAAATATAAAGTATTTACAAATTCCTCAGAGCCAATTCGTTTGGTTTGCTAAAGCCTTAGTTTTGAAATTAAGACTGCCAACATAAATCCAAATCAAATTGGAGAAGATAGCCTCTTATTCCTATGTCTAAAACTTCTTCAACTGTCCCCACACCGTCGCGAGTTTTCCGCTAGGCGTTACGGCGAATCCACCGCTGTTCGGAATGCCATCGCCGGTGACAGTAATGTTATCAAAGAGTGCCGTGTAATTTGTAAGACCGATACCGACCCCGCCTGTCAGAGAGTGAGTCAGTTTACCTGCCTTTGTCTTAATTTTTTTACCGTTATGCATCAGAGCAAAATCATCTCCGGTTTCCGCAATTTTCTTACCATTTAACGAAAAAATGAAGTGTTTCCCTTTAACGCTTAACTTTAGATGCGACCACTTGTTCACTCTTAAAAGCGGATAGGATTCAAAGTAGAGGACTGCAAATTCTAAATCGTGCCAATCGCCCCTCATACAACTCAAAAATGATACGAGGAGAGGATCGTCATTACCGAAGATCACTAGGTCCGCAAAACTACAGTAGAATAACACACCTCCTTTAATCCGTGCTGCAATTGCTATAGCACCCTTACCGTGTTTTTTCAGTGGCTTGACATCAAACTCAAAGGTGTAATCTTCCCATGTGTCATCGCCCGTTGTGAGTAGACGCAGAAACCCCTTATGACTTACGGCGTGAAGTTCGTCATTAATAGCGTTCCAAGAACCAGCTGCCTCATTCAGTGGGACCAATTCCTGCCATCCTTCCAAGTCTCCGTCATCAAAGGTTTCCAGAAATGTTCCTGCAAAGGCAACGAAAGGCAGGAGAGACAGGACTACTACAATACCTATGGATTTCATCAAGCACCTCCGTTAAGTTCCGATGTTGTTCATGGAATGTCCCAAAGTGTAACACGAATCTGCCCCGAAGGTCAAGTGACTTTCCAGACTTTTCTTTAGACTTACGGCGATAGACGCGTCATCTCCCATGTTCCATCAGGTTGCAACGTATAACAGAGCCTATCATGGAGGCGGTTTGGACACCCCTGCCAAAACTCAAATAGATTCGGCACGAGTCGGTATCCGCCCCAATGCGGCGGACGCGGAATGGTATCCTGTGAATATGTCTGCTCTGCCCGTTGGAACCCCTCCGTGAGATGTTCTCTCCCTATAATCACAAGGCTCTGACGTTCTGTCCACACGGCGAGTTGGCTGCTGAGAGGACGGCTGGCGAAGTAAGTATCTGATTCCTCCGTTGTCATTTTTTCAACAGTTCCGGTACTGCGGACCTGCCGATCGAGCTCACGCCAATAGAACACCAACGCCGCGTTCGGGTTCTCAGCAAGTTCCTTTCCTTTTTGGCTCCCATAATCGGTGTAGAAACAGAAACCTCTCGTATCGAAGCCTCTGAGCACCACCATTCGAGCGGAAGGAATACCTTGTGGAGTTGCCGTAGCTAACGTCATGGCATCTGGTAGATCGAGTTTGGCGACAGTCGCATCCGAGAACCACTTTTCAAATTGCTCAAACGGATCGGAGGAAGCGTTTTCTTCAAGCAGGTGTCCACTATCTGCTCTATATTCTCTGCGTAGTTTATCGGTGTTCATTTTTTTACTATGGTCTCCTGGGATACGCTCCATTACATTTTTTTAATTATTGGGTTTTCGCCCTGTGCTCCATTACATTACGCGCAGGTTTTTGAATATTCTGAACATCCTTCTTAAAATCGAACCGCATGCCCGTAACGTAGTGGAGGGATTTTTGCTTGGGTGTTTCTTCAACTCGAAATCAAAAACTTTCAAATTGCAGACCACATCACTTATCCGCAAGGTAAAATTAGAAAAACCGCGGACGGTTCATCTTCTCCAGAAATTCGGTGAAAAGAGGATCAGCACGGTATAAAGTTCTAAACGTCCCAGTAACATACAGAATGCCAGAACAAATTTTCCAGTCGTGTGAATATGCGCGTAGTTATTGGTCGGTCCCACGCTGCCGAGCCCAGGACCGATGTTTCCCATCGTAGCAATTGTCGCTCCAGCGGCACTAACAAGGTCGAGACCCAAAGTTGCCATAATGCACGTTACAATCGCAAAAATTCCGATGAAAAAAAAGAAAAAACCGAGGACATTTGTCATCACTTCGGGTGGAACCACTCGATCGTTAACGCGAATAGGAAGCACAGCATGCGGGAAGAGGAGGCGTTTAATTTCGGCACCGCTCTGTTTGATAAGGAGTAGGAATCGAACCTGCTTCATACCTCCACCGGTGGAACCTGCACACCCCCCGTAGAACATGAGTGTTACCAGAATGAATTGGGAGAGGGCGGGCCACCGTTCAAAGTCAGCAGTCCCATAGCCGGTGGTCGTGATGATAGACATGACCTGAAATGTAGCATAGCGTAGCGATGTCCACATTGAATCATAAGGGATATCCCCATCGACCTGAAACCTGATTGTATTCCATGAAATTAAGGTAATGCTCACTGCGATAACGACACAGTAGAATTTGAATTCTGCATCTTGGAGATAGGCTTTGACATTGCCCCGGAGGGCACGATAATGAAGTGCGAAATTGGTCCCAGCGAGAAACATGAAGAAACTGATTACCATGTCAATATAAACACTATTGTAGTGTCCAATGCTATGGTTTTTCGTCGAAAACCCACCGGTTGCCATCGTGCCAAAGGTGTGGCAGAGCGCGTCAAAAAGCGACATTCCGCCGAGCATCAGTAGCACTGTTTCTAAAAGAGAGAGCAGGAGATAAACGCCCCAGAGAAGTTTAGCGGTTTGTGCAATACGGGGGGTGAGTCGATCGGTCTGCGGTCCGGGTGCCTCGGCGCGAAAAAGCTGCATACCACCGATGCCGAGCATTGGAAGAATCGCGACAGCAAGAACGACAATTCCCATCCCACCGAGCCAGTGTGAAAGACTCCGCCAGAAAAGCACGGCGTGTGAAAGATGCTCAATTTCTGTGAGGACGGTGGCACCCGTAGTCGAGAACCCTGCCATAGATTCAAAATAACAGAAGGAAAACTCTGTCCACAATGAGCGACCATCAATGTGAAACACATTTGCAAATAGGTAGGGCAGCGTACCGAAGAGAGCAACTGTCACCCATCCCAAAGCGACAACTGCGAAACCTTCGCGTATGCCGAGTTCTTCCTGTCGCGCGCGAATACTAAAACGGAGAGCCAAACCAACAATTAAGGTGAATATCGCTGAGATGACGAACGCCATCAAATTGCTCTCGGTTTCACCGGCACTCACCTGATAATAGATAGCCACTCCCAAAGGGAGCAGCATCGTTCCCGCGAGACAGATAAGTAAATTCCCAAGAGTATAAACGATTAATTTAAGGCTCATGACAAGAGAAATGCCAAGCGATACACCCTTTTAGATGCGGCGTTCGGCGAACAGGTCTTCGACAATAGGAATCGCATCGGGCATACTAAAGACGATAACGCGATCTGCAGGTTGGATAACAGACTGACCGGTTGGAATAATGAGTTTTTCCCGCCGAATGACGGCACCGATAAAGGCATTTTCTGGAAATTTTGTTTTGAAAGAGATAAGTTCCTTGTGGACAATCTTCGCGTTGACTCCAGCGACAATCTCAATAACTTCCGCATCTATTCCGTGCAGTGAGGCAACAGAAACTATATTTCCACGACGGATGAGCCGCAGGATATTGCTAACAACAGTGAGATGTCGGCTGACCGCGCCATCGAGTCTCGGAATGCGTGCCAACAAGGGGAGATAACGTGGTCGCTGAACGAGTGCGAGTACACGCTGGGCACCGTTCTCTTTGGCAGTCATACATGCCATAATATCGTTCTCATCGTCCCCCGTAACCGAGACGAATCCGTTAACACCCTCTATACCTGCTTCTTCAAGGAGTCTGAATTGGAGATAATCGCCCTGTAAAACGGTGGTGCGCTTTAGCATTTGGGATGCCAGTCGCGCTTGTGTTTGATCGGCTTCGATGAGTTTGACGTTGGTGTCGTTTTCTTCAAGCACACGGGCGAGTCCAATGCCAATAGGGCTTGCGCCAACAATGATAACGCGGTCCAGCTGCTGATTAAATGTGATACCACTAATACGTAACAATTGCTCAACTGCCAACGCACTGCCGATGACAAAGACTTCGTCCCCTTGTTGCAAAGCATCCGCCCCTCTCGGAATGATAATGTGTCTGCCGCCATTACTGATCGGGTTGCCGTTATTGGAACCTCCACGACGACTAATGGCAGCGAAGCGGATATCAGCGAGAAGCCCACTTGCGTCCAATTCCGCGAGCGATTTTCCTATCAAGGGGTTTGACTGTTTGGCACGAAAGGAAACAAGTTGGACTTTTCCGTCTTCAAATTCGACAATCTCCCGCGCCTCAGGTATATGCAAGAGCCGGACAAATTCAGCAACACAGCGCTGTTCTGGATTCACCAGAAGATCAATACCGAAGTCTTTAGGAGTGAGTCCACTTTCCGTGGAGAAGTAGTCAGGATTTGAGACACGTGCGATTTTTGTGTTGACACCGTACCTACCGGCTATCTGACAAGCGAGGATATTAATCTCATCACTATTTGTAACGGCGATGATGAGGTCGGCTTCGTCAATCCCAGCGGTTTTGAGAAGGCGCGGGGATGCCCCCGATCCGTGCAGCGTTTGCAAGTCCAATTGTTCATTAACCCGGTCGCAGGCAGCATCGGACTCATCAATGAGAACAACATCGTTATCTTGGACAGTGAGAAGTTTGGCAATATGGAACCCAATTTCTCCTGCGCCTATAATTATTGCTTTCATATTTTTAATTATTAAATCTGTTAACCATCGAAGAAATCCGCAGAAACACCCAAGCAAAAACCCCAAGCAAAAACACTCGTGCTTTAACATTTATAGCGGAGTCGAGTTGATGCTTAAACCGTTCCAAATGTAAAGCAAAAACAAATTATGCCATTTAGGGCATAATTTCGTTTCACGGTGGTTTTCGCTTAAGTCAACGGGGTCTGAGCCATGTACGCTTTCTTAAGCGAATACGGATGTCCCAATTAGACTGGACAACCATTTCTGTAAATTGTACCGTCTTCTACCGTAGACCTGCCATTCCTTTTCCCAAAGGTGATGTCGGTAGTCACCCAATTAAATTCTTAAACTTCATACAGTTCGTGCTACGTGCTATGAACACGGAATTCGCGTCACTGAAATTAATATTTATCAAGCGGTGGGCAGGCACACAAAAGATTCCTATCTCCGTAAACCTCGTTGATACGTGCGACTGCGGGCCAAAATTTAGCCTCGCGGACCCAAGGTTTCGGAAACGCGGCTCTTTCACGCGAATACGAATGACTCCATTCAGATCGTGTAACCATTTCCACGGTGTGCGGAGCATTCTTCAACACATTGTCTACCTGATCAGCGACACCCGTCTCAATCTCCGCTATCTCTTCACGTATTGAAATGAGAGCATCACAGAACCGCTCTAACTCCGCCCTCGATTCGCTTTCTGTCGGTTCAATCATCATCGTCCCCAGTACGGGCCAAGAAACAGTCGGTGCGTGGAACCCGTAGTCCATCAGTCGCTTTGCGATATCGGTCACATCTATATCGGTATTCTTCTTGAATGCACGCAAATCAATGATACATTCGTGAGCAACTAAGCCGTTTTTTCCCGTATAAAGGACAGGATAATGAGGCGCGAGCCGTTTGGCAATATAGTTCGCGTTCAGGATCGCAACTTCTGTCGCGGCTGTAAGCCCCTGCGTTCCCATCATCGCAATATATGCCCATGAGATGGGCAGAATTCCTGGGCTTCCCCACGGGGCAGCAGACACGGCACCAATTCCAGCATCACCACCGACAGGGACAAGTGGATGTGTTGGCAAGAAGTCTGTGAGATGCGCCTTAACCCCAATGGGTCCCATTCCCGGTCCACCCCCACCGTGAGGGATACAGAAAGTTTTGTGGAGATTCAAATGGCATACATCCGCTCCAATATCTGCTGGCTGCCCGATTCCAACAAGGGCATTCAGATTCGCACCGTCCATGTAGACCTGTCCACCGGATTGATGAACAATATCGCAAATCTCTCGAATTTTCTCTTCAAAGACCCCATGTGTTGAAGGGTATGTAATCATGGCAGCGGCAAGATCTTCACGATGCTTGTCAGCTTTTAATTCCAGATCTTCGAGGTCAATATTCCCATCCGTATCGCACGCGACGACGACAACTTGCATACCTGCCATCACAGCACTTGCAGGATTTGTGCCGTGAGCAGATGTTGGTATTAAACAAACATCACGATGTGACTCACCGCGGCTCTGGTGGTATTTTCGGACGACTAACAGTCCTGCATATTCACCTTGTGAACCCGCATTCGGTTGCAATGAGATACCACTATAACCCGTTATCTCAGCTAACCACGTTTCTAATTGTGAAAACAGATGCTGATACCCTTTTGCTTGCTCTCGCGGCGCGAAGGGGTGCAGTCCGCCAAACTCGTTCCATGTTACTGGGACCATCTCCGCCGTAGCATTGAGTTTCATGGTACAAGAACCGAGAGGTATCATGGCATTCACAAGGGAAAGATCTTTGGTTTGAAGCTTGTGGATATAGCGAAGCATCTCGGTTTCAGAATGGTAACTATTGAACACCGGATGCATTAGGTAGGAACTCTTCCGTTGCAAATCTATAGGAATGTCACTTGCAGGTACGCTTTCCAAACTTGTTCGCGCACCAAATACTTGCAAGATTTCTTCAACATCGACCAATGTCGTTGTTTCGTCTAAAGAGATACCGATATGCGTTGAATTAGTTGCCCGAAGGTTTATTTGTTTTGCACGGGCAGAGTCGAGCAACTCCTCCGTTGTTCCCAACGGCACACCAACAGAGAGAGTGTCAAAACAGGGCAATTTCCCCGTTGTAAACCCAAGTTCTCCAAGCCCTGCACGTAATGTGCAAGTGAGTGAGTGGATGCGTTCAGCGATGTGCTTAAGTCCTGTGGGTCCATGATAAACCGCATACATCCCTGCCATCACAGCGAGTAGTACCTGCGCGGTGCAAATGTTACTCGTTGCTTTTTCACGTCGGATATGCTGCTCCCGCGTTTGGAGTGCCAAGCGGATAGCCGGTTTGCCGGTCGCATCTTGAGAAACACCCGCAATCCTTCCGGGTATCTGTCGCTTTAGTTGCTCACGGGTAGCGAGGAAGGCAGCGTGCGGACCGCCATAACCGAGCGGAACCCCGAATCGCTGTGCACTACCGATAGCAATGTCTGCTCCAAACTCGCCAGGTGGACGTAAAAGGGTCAGTGCTAACAGATCTGTGGCAGTAATGAACAAACCGCCAGCGGCATGCACTCGTTCCCCAAATTCGCTGTAATCGTAAATCGCGCCATCAGTTGCGGGGTATTGTGCGATAGCACCGAGAATTGGCGCGTCAAAGTCCGTATTTCTATGGTCCCCAATAACCAATCGAATGCCGAGAGGCTCAGCACGCGTCTGCAAAACAGCGATAGTTTGTGGATGACAGGTTTCAGAAACGAAAAAATCGCGGCATGTTTTCTGTTTTGTAAGGGTGAGGCACATCCCCATCGCCTCGGCGGCGGCTGTTGCCTCATCTAAGAGAGAAGCATTCGCGACAGGTAAACCGGTTAAATCAATCACCATTGTTTGGAAGTTAAGCAATGCCTCCAAACGTCCCTGTGAAATCTCGGCTTGATAGGGTGTGTATTGGGTGTACCAACCGGGATTTTCCAAAATGTTTCGTTGGATGACTGGCGGAACAAAGCAATTATAGTATCCCATTCCAATAAAAGAGCGAAAGACTTGGTTTTGGGAAGCAAGTTTCTTGAGTGCGGCAAGCACCTCCGACTCTGAAAGCCCACACACATCTCCATTTAAACTGAAAGCGGAGGATAAACGAATATCCGCTGGCACAACATCTTCAATGAAATCAGTCATTGAAGAATAGCCGAGCGTTGACAACATCCATTCAACATCTTCTGGACGAGGACCGATGTGTCGATTTGCGAAGGATCTTCCGTTTTTCTGTTTTTCAAGCATGCTCCGCCTCAATATGCGCCTGATAATCATCGGCATCAAGAAGTGCGTCAAGTTCGTTAGTGTCAGTCATTCTGATTCTGAGGAACCAACCTTCATTGTACGGAGACTCATTCACCTGTTCCGGTGCGTCGAGAAGCGATTCGTTGACCTCAATGACCTCACCGCTGACAGGAGCATAGAGATCGAATGCCGCCTTGACAGACTCTATCACACCGAACTCCGTTTTCTGTGTGAGTTCAGTGCCAACTTCGGGCAATTCAACATAGACAATATCCTGAATTTCGGATTGGGCATAATCGCTGATACCAATAGTAGCGATGTCTCCCTCTTGTTTGATCCATTCATGGCTTTCCATGTATCTTAAGTCTTGTGGAATCATTTTATGTTCTCTTTTTCTAACTGTGAAATCTGGTCATCGTTCCAAATGTAAAGCAAAGACAAATTATGCCATTTAAGGAAACATAATTTCGTTCCACGATGGTATCTGGTGAGACGCGTGTTCACCCCTAAAAAGGCACGTGCGATACACAAAAAACCTTGCAATTCCTTTATCCGCTGTAACTAACTTCACCAGAAACCTACTCGAAACGTAGTGGAGAGCAGTCCAGAGGCCCGTCGTTAGAAATTTGAAATAAAAGGCACCTCCACAATTATAGCGGGGTGCAATTTACCTCGAATTTCTACATCAATTTTTTCATTTTCAGACACCGCTTGTGATTCAACAGAAGCGAAACCGATACTACATTTAAGACTCGGCGAAGGGGCACCGCTGGTCACACTACCAATGCGTTCACCGCCTTGATAAATAGCATAACCAGCACGTGCTACAGCACGGTCAAGCATCTGAAATCCAATCATCTGTTTCGTGATGCCCTTCTTTTTCTCTGCAAGGAGTGCACTTTTGCCGATAAATTGTCGATTCTTAAATTTGACGAACCGACCCAGCCCAACTTCAAACGGGTTCGTGTCGTCGCTCATGTCCATGCCGTAGAGGCGAAGTCCGGCTTCAAGACGTAAGGTGTCGCGCGCACCAAGCCCCACCGGTTGTCCTCCTACTGCCATGACGGCAGGATACAGAGCAGTCCACAAACGTTCGGCATCCGCCGCAGGGACGTATAACTCAAAGCCAACTTCCCCCGTATAACCCGTACGTGAAATAGCGGTAGGGACCCCAGCGACTTCACCGGCTGTAAATCGAAAATACGGAATCTCGGAGACATCTCGTTCAGGAACGAAAGGATTCAGAAGGTCTATTGCCTTTGGACCCTGCAGGGCAATGAGAGCCGTGTCCTCGGATATGTCTTTTACTTCTGCACCTGCATCGTTACAGGTCTCCACCCACGCCAGATCTTTCTCAATATTGGCGGCGTTGACTACCAACATATAGTGATTATCCGCATGTCGATAAACGAGTAGGTCGTCAACGATTCCGCCTGTTTCATTGCAGAATAGTGTATACAACACACGTCCATTGCTTAAACGACTCACATCATTCGTGCTGAGTTTCTGCACCAATTCGTTCGCCCCCTGTCCAGAAACTTCAACCTCTCCCATATGTGACAGGTCAAACAAACCGGCGATGCTCCGGACAGCCAAATGTTCCTTAACAATGCTGCTATACTGAAGGGGCATCTCCCAACCGCCGAATTCGGTGAATTTAGCATTGAGGCTTTTGTGTACCTCATAAAGGGGCGTTCGCTTCATTTTTTAAACTATTGCCTCTGGTCACTGCTCCAAATGTAAAGCAAAGACAAATTATGCCATTTAAGGAAACCTAATTTCATTCCGCAGTGGTTTACGGTGAAGTTATGAACCTTTTCAAACCTAAAGCAGGTTTTCAATTTAGATAGAGGCGTTATGGAACGTAGTGGAACAAGGCTCAGATTCAATCATCAAAACAACCCGAAATTCACGGGGAACCTAAGTAGATCTTCGCGTATTTAAAGTCCATAGATACGAGCGAGGTTTCCACCGAAAATCTGTGCTTCGGCATCATCGCCGAGTTCCAACCGTTTGAGAGCGTTGATAACCTGAATAGGACGGTACTCAGGCAAATTAGAACCGAAGACTATCTGCTCAGGTCCAAGATCTTCAACAGCTGTTTTTACCTCCGTTGGAACAACGGTATCTGGATCCGTCCCCCAACGCCGATGAAAGCGTAAGATAGTCGTCCCCAACGAGATATTTTTGTTCGCCTTTGCGACAGAGATACCTGAATCCAAATCGTCCGGAAACCCCATGTGATCCATGATAACCGGGGTTTCTGGCACCCAACTTGCCACAGTACCGATCCGGTTGGGATGGCAATTGTTAGGTCCAGAATGAATTGAGACGATAAGTCCGTAATCACGGGCAGCTTCAACGACAGGACGTACGATTTCAGCATCCACATCGTAGTTGTGAACGGCAGGCATCAGTTTAATCCCGCGCATGCCCCATTCCTCGGCTGCTAACCTAACCTGCTCAACGGGTTCTGGTTCCGTTGGATGCACGAGGGCACAGCCAAGTGCGCGCGAATTACCGCGAATCGCGTCAGCAAGCTCACTATTTTGGGGAAGAGGCTGGGTATTCGGCATAATAACCGCAACATCCATGTCGGCTTCATCCTCTAATGCCAACAACGATGCTAAATTAAGGTTTCCATTTTCATCACGAAACGAATCATTAAGATAGGCTTCAAAATCTCCTCGCATGAGAAAGCTCCTATTTTTAATTTTCCTTGCGGATTAGGCAAGTCGGTTCGAGGCATAACGTTCCCTGGCGTATATCCAGCCCCGCCCGATAGTTGGGCTTACGTCTTTGGTTAAATCTCTTAAAGGAGACACGCTTTTTTAATTTGCCTTTGGCGCGACAAGCTCGTTCACAAGAATCGGTCCAGTTGTGCCAACTTTAAGAGGCAAAGCTGCCTCCATCACGGAATCCCGGTAAATAGTATAGGCAGATTCCGCCGCAGAAGGGTCGGGAAAACGGATGATAAAAACGATCTGTGCCTCCATCCAATTTTTTAAGTCTGGGTTATCCTGATAACGAGCGGATATTCCGAGTGCTGTCTCACTCAATTGTGGTACATTGACAGGCAACGTGCTGTAAATCTGACGCAACACCCAATTCGATTGAAATAACTTGACACTTCCACTCATCTTATTTCTTGGGAGTAAAGTCAATATTCGTGGTTCTGAAGCAGGCTCTTTAATCCGTGCGGCGATATTTTTTGCGAGCAGAACCATCGCTTCACGAATACCGGTCGCGAATTCGTAGCCTTCAATTTGAATAAAATATTTCCCTTTTGAAAATCGGAGATACCCGCCTGAAAGTATCGCCTTGCTGCCCACCCATTCAAATTTTACTTGCGGATAGATGTGAAAGTTATAAATCCCAAATGCATTTTCAGGGGTGTCCATATCGAAAATCTCGAGCAAAATCAAAGGCTTTGAACCGAATCGAGGTGTTTGGTATTCCACCTCTGCCTGCCGCTGGAAACCGTAAGCGTAGAAAAGATCCGGTGCTTCGGCTCTATCCCGATAGAGGGTCTTGCCTTCGTAGGTTGATGGTGGGCGCGACTGTACCCAATCCAATATTTCACCATTGCTCGGTAAGAGAAGCTTAGGCGAAATACTTGTTTGTTCAAAGTCTTTCGCCGTTAGCGATTCTGCCGGTAGTGTTGACGCGTCCCTAATGTTCTCAAAAACCTCCTGCATCGCCTGTTCTGCTCTCTTCAGTGTAGTGCTGTGCCAGACCCCGTAGATATACTCACCCTCCTGTTGAACAGCCGTCCAATTTCCTTGTTCTTCACCGCACGAAATCAGCACCAAACTGCAGAAAAAGGTCACGCAAAGTGAAAAACGATGAAATCTTTGAAAAGGACATCCTGTCTCACGTTTCATGGAGGGAGAGCTCCGACGCAGTGTTCTGCTACCACTGCTCAGCCAATTGGTTGTAAAGGTCCTCGATCAATTCTTCTACAATAAGACTTCTGGCTTGTTCACCGCTTTCCATCGGTTCAGCCCGATTTGAGACAATATAGAAATCGTGAACCTGGAGGTAGTTATCACTTTCCTCAATAATTTGGTTGCGGACCCTATCTATAAATTGATACTCTATCTGAAGCGTCATCCGCACGAGCTCAACTTCACCATTAGGTCCAAATCCGTGCTCTCTTACATTGTAATCCTGTATCCGCATCGTAAATTCGGCATCGTTTCCGTCTCGCCATTTACGGTTGAAACGTTGGGTTAGTTTCTCATGGATGACTTCATCATTGGGACGTTGGGAGGCATTATCATAAGCAAAATCTGCATCCAGGATTTCAACAGGTGTAATACGAATGGTTGAGATATGCTCTAAATACTCTGATTTGGAAACATAACCGCACCCAGAGATCAAAATTAGCCAAATCGGTAGCACTAAGATGAACAACATTTTAGACATTTTTCTCTCCGGAGTTTTGTCGGAAAAAGGGACCGACTGTGTTCTAAAGTTAGTTTTCGTGTCTCCTAATTGCCACGGTTTTGTCTGCTTCGTTTAAAACATCAGACCATTCGTTAGTGCGGGTCGCTGAAACTTTACTGGAGCCGCTTTCGGTCGTGGTGCTGTCTGTTTCCCACCATAAAACACAGATTTAACAGTATCAACAACATATCGTTTATAGGTAGGCGACAATAGAACAACAAAGACGAGCACAAGGAGTATGAGAACAATGGCTAAAAGATAGGTGAGCCATCTCTGATCGAGCAAGTCTCCTTTATCAAAGGCGTGCTTAGTTAGATTACGTCGTGATTTCATTGGTTTGCCCTCATTTCAGTAGTGTGTTTTACTTCGTCTATACGGGCAGCTGTATCGTCCTCGTCAAAGATTCGGATTACTTTATAATACTCATATTATAGCATAAATTCAGGGAACATGCCAAATTTTTAATTTTCTTCGTCTATAAGTTTAACTACCTAAAATCAATGGTATCGGGGTTTAAACATAGAAATAGGGTAAAGGAACCGCCCTTCACCCTACTTCGTGTTCTATGTAAATTGGTTGTTACAACGCGTTCCCTACTACCGGGAACGCCCTTTGGGAATGCGTGGTGAGCGTTGATTACGGAAGTCGCGAGAATTATCTCGTTGGTCATAGCGATTTCCGCGCCGTTCGCGTGTGTCATTAGAACGTCTATCACGGTACTCACGATTATCCCGATTATCCCGATTATCCCGATAGTTAGAGCGTCCGGAGTCTCGGGATTCTCTGCCAGCATTCCAATCGGATGAGGGCTCACGATCTTCACCTGATTCAATATTTAGTTCTTCAACAGGCACGCCCCCTGCAGCAACGAGTGTAAGATCTACGCGATCCTGTTCGTCAATAGTGAGGATGCGGACGGTAACCTCGTCACCAACCTGCATAACATCCTCGGCGCGGCGGACATACCCATCCCCCATCTGTGAAATATGAACAAGCCCATCCTTACCGGGCAGGATTTCGACAAATGCGCCAAAGGGTGCTGTTCGGACCACCTTACCGGTGTATTCCTTGCCAATCTCAGGCATAGCGGTGATTGCCCGAATTTTCTCTTCCGCGCGTTTGACATCTTCTGCGCTTGTCGCGGCAATCTCGACAGTCCCATCATCTTCGATATTGATGGTCGTGCTTGTTTCTTCTTGGATGCCCTGCACAGTTTTACCACGCGGACCGATGAGGTCTTTGATTTTCTGCTGCGCAATTTGGAGGGAATAAATTCGAGGTGCGTAGGGTGACAATTCCGCACGCGGTTCGGCTATGACAGCGTTCATCTGTTCGATGACCGAAAGGCGTGCCTCTCTCGCCTGATGAATTGCCCGGCGCATCAACTCAGGCGTGACACCATCAATCTTGATGTCCATCTGTATAGCGGTGACACCTTCATTGGTTCCCGCTACTTTGAAGTCCATGTCGCCGAGAAAATCTTCGGTTCCGAGCATATCGGTAAGGATAGCTTCCTGTTCGCCTTCCTTGATAAGACCGACACCGATCCCCGCAACGGGTCTTTTAAGTGGCACACCCGCATCTAACAGTGCGAGTGTTGTACCGCAGACAGTTGCCATTGAAGATGAGGCATTAGATTCCAAAATCTCGGAGACAACCCGAATGGTATAATGAAATTCTTCCTTATCCGGGATGACCGGTTCAAGAGCCTTTTGCGCGAGTGCCCCGTGCCCGATTTCCCGGCGCCCGGGTCCCATCATGCGTTTGACTTCACCGGTACTGAATGGTGGGAAGTTATAATGTAAAAAGAAGGAGCGTCTTGCTTCGCCATCAAGTCCGCGTTGTACGTCTTCATCGCCGGATGTACCGAGTGTTGTTACACAGAGTGCCTGTGTTTGCCCTCTGCTAAACAGAGCGGAGCCGTGGGTATGTGGGAGCAACGCCACTTCTCCTGAAATCGAGCGAATGTCGGTTACACCTCGACCATCAACACGTTTCCCCTGTGTGAGAATCGCTTCACGCATCTCTTCTTTTTCGATTTCATTTAAGATGGAGATGGCATCTTTTGTTGCATTGGAATCGGCTTCCTCAGATGTATCCTCAAGAATTTCTGAGAGCACTTCTTCTTGCACCTGTTCAAGATAATCCTCACGCAACTTCTTGTCTGCCATCCCGATAGACTCTCGAACGCGGGAAGTGGCGAGATCCCGGACACGGCTACTGAGGTTAGACTCAACACTTTTAGAGGCATAGTCGCGTTTTGCGTTACTGCAGCCAGCCGCCAATCCTTCTTGAAGTTTGATGATCTCTTGTATCTGCGCGTGAGCGGTGATAATTGTGTCAATGACTTCATCTTCAGGAGTTTCATGCCCACCGCCTTCGACAGACATAACAGCATCTGCCTTACCACTGACGAACAATTCGATACTTGAGGCATGCAATTCTTCATAAGTAGGATTGATGATTAACTTGTCTTCAACTTTTCCGACGGTGACAGCAGCGACAGGCCCGTTAAAGGGTATATCGGAAATCGATAATGCTGCAGAAGTTCCGATAAGGGCGGGAACATCCGCGGGATGAATACCATCCGATGAAAACACATTACATAAAACTTGCACCTCAGCCTTAAAGTCCTTTGGAAAAAGAGGGCGAATGCAGTGGTCAATTAAACGAGCTACCAACTGTTCTGATGTCCCCGGACGTGGCTCGCGCCTCCCATAAACTGTTGGTATCCGCCCAGTGGCGTATGCCCTTTCACGGTAATCTACTGTTAAAGGAAAGAAATCGAGGTCTTGTTCAGCATCATCGGCTACCACCGTGACTAAAACAACCGTTCCACCGTATTGCACCCAAACGGCACCGTCTGCCTGTTTCGCAACTTTTCCGGTTTCAATTGATAACTTCTCGCTCCCAAGTTGCATTTCAACTTTCATTCTATGTACTACTCCTGTATTTCCTATTTATTTTGTCGTGTCACCGAGTATAGACAGTAAAAATTGGCACTGAGACGACAAACTCGCCCAGCACCCGTACAAAATCTAACTCCTCCTCGATCCGATAGTGTCACGAATTCCGAGTTCATTAATTAAACGGTAATAGCGCGTTGCGTCTTTCTTGTAAAGATACCGTAACAAGCGGCGCTGCTTGCCAACTAATCGGAAAAGTCCATGGCGCGAATGATAATCCTTTCGGTGCGTCCGAAAATGCTCAGTCAACTGTTGAATACGCGCATTCAAAATTGCCACTTGGGTCTCCGGGGAACCAGTGTCTTGTTGGTGTATCTGGTACTGTTGGATCAATTCCTTCTTCTCTGCTGCATCAATCGCCAATTACGTTCACCTCCTTTTGGTCAAACACCTAACTTTTGTAATAGCAAGTTTAGGAAACTCGCAAAATCCAAGAAGAGTTGCCTCATAAAGGTAATACTACGAAACATCAGTGCTTTGTAAAACCTTATATGAAATAAAAACTAAATCGTATTCGGGAGATCGCTCCCTTCTCCATCTATATCTGACACATATATAATATCACAAATCAACCCAAAATTCAAATTAAACTCACAATCCCACGGCAGCCCCTAAGTTTAAGCAGCATCATCTACGAGGAGGTAGGCGATGCGAGAATTTCCGTCGCTGCTGCGATGTCGCGCTGTATCTGTTGAATCAGAAACTCTGGACTTGGGAACTTCCGTTCACTTCTAATCTTCTCTACGAAGAATATTTCTACCGGTTTACCGTAGATCATTTCATTAAAATTGAAGAAGTGCCCCTCCACCTGAATATTTACACCGTTAAACGTAGGACGCATGCCGATGTTCAATACCCCGTCTAACCACCGTTCCTCTAACTTCGCACGGATAGCATAAACACCATTAGGAGGATAGACTTGATTCTGGGTTTCTATATTCGCGGTAGGAAATCCAATTTCCCTTCCACGACCATCACCATGAACGACATTACCGATCAAGGAATAGGGACGTCCCAATAACTCTGAACTCCGTTCAAGATCGCCTTGTGCGAGTGCCTCTCGGATACGAGTGCTATGGACCGGTGCCCCATCTACTTCTGTAGGTGGAACAACAGAAACATCAAATGCATATCCTTGGCTAAGCCCGACCAATCGCTCTGCATCGCCCGCACGATTTTTTCCAAATTGGCAAGCATACCCCACAACAACGTGCCTCGCTCGACATTTCTCTAAGAGCACACATTCTACAAAGGATTCAGGAGACATTGATGCAATCTGTGCGTCAAAACTGAGCATGACAATTTCATCAACGCCAAATTGTTGAAGTATTTCAACGCGCTTGGAGAGAGGTGTTAGGATAGGTGGGCACCGTTCTGGGGCAAGGAAGGCAAGTGGATGCGGGTAAAAACCGACCAATACACTCATCAAGTTATCATGTGCAGCATGTTTAAGGAGTGTGTTAATAACCGCTTGGTGTCCAAGATGGATACCGTCAAATACGCCAAAAGTGACAGCAGTCTCTCTGCCAAATTCAACTATGTCGTTTAGACTATAAGATGTGGTTGCGACCTGTAGATCGCTCCCACTGCAGGCATTTTCCACGTTGTTCAATCCTTCTGGCAATCACCATCTCTCATGTGATCCGGATCAATGTAGCGTTGTGAAGCTTGAACAAGGGCAGCAATGGCTAATGGATAGGGCATAGCAATCCGACATCCTGCGGCGCGGGCGTGTCCTCCCCCTTGAAACTCTGCGGCAAGCTGACTAACATCAACGTATCCCTGACTCCGTAGGCTCACTTTTGTACTTTGATCCCTCATCTCAGACACACAGAGTGCCATCTCAACACCCGCTACTGCTTGAATCTGGTTCGCAACCCCCTCCACCGCATCAGCAGCCGTTCCAGTTTTGCGAAACATCGCCTGTGTTGCATACACGGATGCTATCTTTCCATCATCTGTTACTTGCAATGTGCTGAGTACTTCACTCAACAGGCGTATCTTAGCAACAGGGACCTGTTCATAGACATTCCGATAGACTTCATCCGGAGTGAATCCACCAATCTCAATTAATTCTGCGGCGATTTGATGTGTCTCGGCTGTGGTATTACTATGTCGAAAACAGCCGGTATCAAACATCAGTCCTGTATAGAGACAAAGTGCACAGGCTTCGCATATTGGAAATTGACGATGTTTAATAAGCTTGTAAACAATCTCTGAAGTGGAAGAGGCTGTAGGTATAATGAGGTTGATGTCACCGAATGCCTCGGCAGTGGCGTGATGATCAATGTTAACGAGGGTGTGTATAGGATACAAGGTTTTGGAAAGACCCTTTCCAATCCGCTCCAGCGTACTTGCGTCCAATACAATCAACACCTCAGGACGATATGTCCCCATGGAATACGCGCTCTCAATACTATCCCAAAATGGGAGAAATCGATAGTTAGGTGGTACTATATCCGTGTTAAATATTTTAACGGATTTCCCGAGTTTCGTGAGAAAGAGGTAAAGCCCCAACTCGGAACCGATTGCATCGCCATCAGGATTAATGTGCGTTGAAAGCGCGAAGTTATGGTATCGGTCAAATAGGGTAAGGAGTACGCCGTAGTCATGCGTATTAGCCATCTGTAGGGTTGTCCGCTGGGTGGTCTTCTGTCGTTTCATCATCGGTCTCCACAGACTTGAGGAGCCCATCTATTTTGAAGAGATAATCAGCGGATTCATCTATAGCGAACCGAAGCTCCGGCGAATAGCGAAGCGTCAGACGCCTCCCAATCTCGCGCCTTAGGAAACCCGCTGCACTCTTTAAACCCGCGAGCGTTTTGCTTTTCTGCTCCTCATCGCCGATAACGCTCACCTTCACATCCACATACTTTAGATCCGGGGACACGGAGGCCTGTGTGACAGTACAAAACGCGACGCGCGGATCCTTGACGGAACGTTGGATAACCTCGCTTAATTCTCGCTGAATGAGGGCTCCTACCCGATCTTGCCTTCTATTATCTACCATGTCAATCCTATCTCTTGCAGCAAGTTTTGGCTTGCGAACTTCATTAATTAAAAGAAAAATTCCGTTTCGTAATCCACTAATTCAGCATCTACATTAGTCTCAACAAAAGTGATAAGATGTGAGATAATCTTATTCAGATGTACGACATCGTTGGAAACTGAAACGGCAGCTAATATGGCGAACTGATGTGCCTCCAACGCCTCAACTTCAGCAATAGCGACGTTGAAGCGGTTTTTGAGTCTCGCGATGAGGCTTTTGAGAACCCGGCGTTTCGCTTTCAGCGATTGACTTTCCGGAATTCGCAGACGGATTTTACAAACACCGATGTGCATGAAAGTGTCAGTCAATTGTGGGTGCGATTGACAATCGCACCTCTTATGAAAATACACCACTATACGAACAGAACTAATTTACGAAAGTGAGCGCGCCACCTGTTCGTGAACATAACATTCAAGGACATCACCGACCTTCAAATCACCGAACGTCTCAATTCCTATTCCACATTCGTAGTTCGCTTGCACCTCATTGACATTATCCTTGAACCGGCGAAGCGAATTGACTTTACCTTCGTGAATCAATCGATTGTCGCGAAGGATACGAAGGGGTTGGTTGAAGGAAATTCGTCCCCAATTGACGTAACTACCAGCAACCAAACCGAGGCGTGGCACCTTAAATAATTCACGAACCTCGGCACGCCCGATAACGACTTCTCGGACCTCGGGATCAAGCAGACCTTCCATAGCCGAATGGATATAGGAGATGAGATTATAAATGACATTGTAGGTCCGAACATCAATCCCCTCAGTCTCTTTAGCCTGCACCGCCTCCGTCGTAGGATGAACGTTGAAGCCGACGACAATTGCATCAGAAGCAGAGGCGAGCAAAATGTCGGTTTCGGTGATCCCTCCGACCGCTTGGTGAATAATATTGATTTTAACCTCATCGGCACTCAACTCGAGCAGTGATGAGGCGACGGCTTGTACGGAACCTTGCACATCGCCTTTAAGAACAACGTTCAATTCTTTGATTTCGCCTTCCTGAATTTGTTGGAACAGGTTATCTAAACTGACGTGGCTATTTTCACCGAGTTTTTCATTGCGATACCGGTCCAGACGGGTTTCACTGATAGCACGTGCATCCTTATCGGACTCAACGACATAGAATTTGTCGCCTGCTTCTGGTACGCCGGTAAAACCGAGCACCTCAACAGGACATGAAGGTCCAGCTTCTTTCATCCGTTTCCCGAAACCGTCCATCATTGCTCTAACTCTTCCGGAGTACCTACCTGAAACAAAAACATCACCAACCCTCAATGTACCCGACTGTACGAGGACGGTTGCGATGGCACCCCGTCCTTTGTCAACCTGTGCTTCAATAACAACACCACGTGCTAACTTATTTGGGTTTGCTTTGAGTTCCAGCAGAGCCGCTTCCAAAAGGAGCATTTCAAGCAAAAAGTCAATCCCTGTTCCATCTATAGCGGAGGTCTCAACACAAATGGTTTGTCCACCCCAGTCCTCTGGCAGGAGTTCCTGTTCTGCCAATTGTTGTTTGACGTAGTCTGAGCGCGCTCCGGGCACATCTATTTTGTTAATTGCGACTACAATCGGAACCTTTGCAGCTTTTGCGTGACTGATCGCCTCAATTGTCTGAGGCATGACTCCATCGTCAGCTGCGACAATGAGAACGACAATATCGGTTACTTGTGCGCCGCGTGCTCGCATCGCAGTAAAAGCGGCGTGCCCCGGCGTATCTAAGAAAACGATGCGCCCACCTTTTAATTTTACGTGATAAGCTCCAATATGTTGTGTTATGTTACCTGCTTCAGATTCACTGATATTTGACTGACGAATAGAGTCTAAAAGAGATGTTTTGCCGTGGTCAACATGTCCCATGATTGTGACCACCGGAGCTCGAGATTGTAAAGATTCTGGATCATCCGGTATCTCGGTCAATAGTTTTTCTTCAAGCGTTCTCGGCCTAACCGCTTCAAAATTCAGATGCTCTCCAAGCATCACAAGCGTATCGTAATCAAGCCGCTGATTTATGCTCGCCATCACCTTTAACTTCATGAGACGCATAATCAACGCTGAAGGTTGTAACTCCAGCGATGTTGCGAGGTCAGCGACAGTCGCGCCTTCCACAACCTGCAAACCACCGGTTGTGTTAGTTTCTTCCGACTCTGAGGCGTTTTCAACAGCATCTTCGGGCGTAGAAACGGTTTCCTCCACCGGTTCGTCAGCCAATTCTGATCCAATAAGCGCAACGGTATCTGGATCGAGGGTACTCATCCCGTTTTTAACGCGAACTCCATGCCCCTCAAGTAGAGTGATAAGTTCCTTGTTTGTTAGGTTGTATTCTTTCGCCAATTCATAAACCCGTATACCAGAGATTTGACTTTCCTCTTGACTACCTTTGGCGGGCTTCTCCCGCTGTCGTTGGGCTCTGCTCATAGTAATTCCTCCTTTTCTTCTTTTGTGCTCGTGGACTTTTGGGTCCTTTGAAGAAGCACTTGTTCAAACTGCACTATATTTTCACTTGCCAGTTGCACACGTAATAAAGAATTAATCCGTTTGGAAGACTTGAACGCTTTCTGAATGCAGTCTTGAGAGAGGCAAACGTAAGCCCCGCGCCCGCCTAACTTCTTTTGACTGTCGATTTGCAGTTTCCCGTCCCCCTGACACACGAACCGAACCAACACTTTCTGCGGTAATTTTCCACGGCACCCAATACAAGTGCGAATAACATCCCTCAATGACTCCACCCACTTTTAAGACTCAGCATCAAAATCATCACGCTCAGGAGCGGCAGATGTATCCGTCTCGATCTCCGCGTCTGAGTCTACCTCAACATCCTCCGCCAAATCAACTACTTGTTCAGCTTCTGTTGAATCCGGCACATCGACAGTCTCCTGTTCTTGCAGACTTTGGTCAGGACTTTCTTCTTGGCTGTCCGAGGCTTGCTCATCTGTTTTATCAGAATCTTCCGGTTTAAAGAGTTCATTAATCGAAACAGCATCTTCAGACTCACCCTTTATGTCAACCTTCCAGCCCGTCAATTTCGCAGCGAGTCGCGCATTCTGTCCTCGTTGCCCAATCGCCAAAGACAACTGATTGTCAGGAACAATCACAAGAGCACTCCTATCTTGCTCATTGAGCTCAACCCTACGCACGCCAACTCGACCACCCAGAGCATTCGCGATGAACACGCTGGCATCTTCACTCCATTCCAATAAGTCTATCTTCTCATCATCAAGTTCACTGACGATCGTCTGGACACGTATCCCCTTGACTCCAACACACGTGCCTACGGCATCAATACCCTCTTCTGTCGCCTTGACCGCAACTTTCGCCCGATTCCCAGGATCACGCGCAACCGCCATAATCTGAACCTGACCCTCATAGATTTCAGGAACTTCCTGCTCAAATAACATCGCTACCAGGTCCCGATGCGTCCGCGATACAATAATCGGAGCACCACGCATCTCATTCTTCACAGACAGAATTAGACATTGCAAGCGTTTACCACGCTCGTAGTTCTGTGAACGTGGCATCTCGCGGGGTGGTAAAAAGGCTTCCGTCTGCTCAAGATCCAAAATGATACCACCACGCTCAAAACGTTGGACATAACCTGTCACAACTTCACCCTCACGTCCCGCAAACTCTTGATAAATCTTTTCTCGCTCCGCCTGTTTGATTTTTTGGAAAAGGATTTGTTTTGCTAACTGTGCCGGGATCCGTCCAAACTCACTGGGATTAATTTCAACATCCAGCATCTCCCCAACCTCAACGTCCGCTTGGAGGTTCACCGCTTGCTCAATCGGAATCTCTGTCGAGAAATCACGCATAATATTAACCACTTTTTTCGGGACATAGCAACGTATATCACCTTTCTCCAAATTAATCTCAACAGAAATATTGGCATCGGCACCGTAAACCCGGCGTGCGGCGGCACGTAGTGCCTCTTCTATCGCTTCAACGAAAACCTGTTCAGGTAAATCTGTCTGCGCCGTATTTTGACGTATAGCGTTTTGGAGGTTCTCTAACATAATAATTGATGTCCGCGGTTTCTCTTGATTATACAGACTTGTAGATGTTGCCCTGTATAACAGTCCGCGTACTCCTTTCCATCTTTTAATATTCGCAGTATGCGTCTTTGGCTCTTGTTCGCTACCATCTCAGGTGTATACAGGCATTGAGAATTTGCGAAATTTTAACGGAGATGTCCTTTCCATCAGACTGCGCTAAGACGACTTCTTCAGGACGCACCTCTACGACAGTGCCTTGTACTTGACGCTTGTGCTCGTTTTTTTCGGCGATTTCTATCCGAACTGTCCGTCCACAATTTCGCTGAAAATCCTTAGCGGTTCGTAACGGTCTGTCTATGCCGGGGGAAGCCACTTCCAACTGAGCATAGTTTGCTAAATATTCATGAACCTCTAAAATCGGACGTACGACCTGGTTCACCGCTTGACAATCTGCCACCGAAAGCCCATCGGGTTTATGAATAAGGAGTCGCAGCGTTTTTGAATGTGCTTCAACATCCACAAGCTCAATACCGTCAATGTCAAGCATCGGTGTTAACATCTCAATAATGGAGTTTTTCTCGGCTGCTGTCATAATATAAAAAATAAAAAAACGCGATACTCCTAATCGTAGAGGTTCTTCGCGGTTTATATGATGTCGTAGTGCACAGTTGAAAGGAACAGGTAAATCAAGGACGAAGACCTCACCGGAATTCCAAGGACTGCGTTTTACGACCCTACCGATGCCGAAGCAACGGGGTATCAATTCTCGCCCATCCACCTCTATTGTTACATAATACCCGTTTTCCTTTTTTCAGTCAAGCCAATTGTCAATAAGCCTAATCCTGGAGGTCAAAGACTAATGTGTTTCAAAAAATTCGATGACCTCACCACTGGGTCCCTTGAAAAAAGCGATAGTCGCCTTACTGAATTCTTGGTTCCAACAGCCATGTTAAACCTCCCACCACTTCACCAACCCTTCGGCACTGCACGCAAAAAACCTGTCGCTAAAAGCAAGATTCGTAAAGATTATGACATAATTGTATCACATTCTGTGCTGGAAGTCAAATTAAATCCAAGCCACCCATGCCCGTTGATTAGGACAAAAAGTAATTTTCATTCCAATAATAAGTATGTTATACTATCTCCTATGAGTATGTTTCGCGAACACTGGATCGGCGGGTTAGTCGTTTATAGTGCTTTTTTTATCATCTCGCTCATCGCCACCTTCGCCATTCCAATCCTTTATGATACTGTACCACAGGAGTGGAACCCAACCATTCCGCCGGTGAGAGACGTTGTAAAAATTATCGGCTGTTTTGCCATCGCAGTCCTGTTCGGATTGTGGCCAGACGTTGATATTAAGAGCAAGAGTCAGAAAATATTTTATACCGTACTATTTGCGCTGAACGTAGTGTTGATCGTTTTTTTGCAAAAGTATCTGGAATCTGCGCTGCTCGGTCTATTCGCGATGCTCCCAATTATGAGCAAACATCGTGGATGGACACATGCCAAAATTACGATGATTTTGCTCCCCAGTGTGTTTCTGTTAATTCCGATTTATGCCGCATATTCAGCATGGGAGACAGAGGGCACGCTCGTAGACTCACTTAATGCCTTACGAGAGTGGGAAGGATTTATGGATGCCGTCCGCAGCGGTTTCCCGTTCTATGTAGCAAGTTTCATCGGCTACGCGACGCATCTCCATCTGGATGGGATTTTATTTCGTTCACGGAAAGCACAACGACAGAAGGCACGAGTTAACCAATGAACATAACTGCCCAGACCCTCCAAAAACTATTTAACAACCCGATCCTGCAGGCCCTCACAGCTTTCGCAAAAGATCAAGGTGTGCAACTCTATCTCGTCGGAGGGAGTGTGAGGGATCTATTCTTGGGACGTCAGACGACAGATATTGACTTTACGCTGGCTTCTGATGCAATCCAGTTTGCCAAAGCATTTGCAGCCAACATCGGAGCAATCGCCATCGCCTTAGAAGAAAATCCGCCTACAGCCCGCGTGATTGTTAAGCAGGACGGCACTTCACAGACCCCGCAACTCAGCATGGATTTCGCACAATTCCGAGCCGCATCGCTCACTGACGACTTACGTTTACGGGACCTGACGATTAATGCCATGGCAATCGCGTTTGAAAATGCGCGGACATTTACAAATAAGTCCCACAAACATAACCCCTTTCGGATAATTGACCCCTGCGGCGGTATAAAAGACCTGGAGACAGGCCTACTCCGATTTCCGAACAAACAGGTGGTAATAGCAGATCCAGTTCGACTCCTACGAATTTATAGATTCGCAGCGCAATTAGACTTCAAGATCTCCCAGAATGCAATCGATCTGGTAACAGAGTACGGGTCAATGCTGTCTGATGTAGCGGCGGAACGGTGCCGGGACGAACTGATGAAAATTTTTTACGTTAAGAAGGCACACCCATATTTACAACAAATGGAAGCAGCAGGACTACTCACACAGGTCGTTCCGACTATAAAAGAGACTCGCCGGGCTTGGATTTCACTTGAGACCTTCGAGGAAAGTCCAATTCCTGCGACCCTGCACGCTTATCGCAAGGAAATTAATCACTATCTCCAAGAGGAACTCAGTATAAAAATCAATAAGCGTTCGCTAATCAAATTTAGCCTACTCTTGGAAGACAATTTGGGTGGTATCGGTGAACGCCTTCGATTCAGTCGAAAAGCGGTGCAGTTTATGGAATGTCTCATCTCAGGAAGCAAGAAAATTAAAAACACAATTCCACAATTGACACAGAAACAGATAAATCGCTTTCTTAGAACTTATGCGTCCGATTGGTGGGGTATCCTTCTATACTCTGCAGTGTCATCTCCCATTGATTCGGCAATTCTAAAACAGATCGCTGATACTTACTATGAACACATTCTGCCGATCTGCAAGCGGGGCAGACTGATCACGGGAAACGATCTGATTCAGGAATTTCATTTGAAAGAAGGGGAGCAAATTGGAGATCTATTAAAAGAGATTGAGGACCGTCAATTTGACGGTGAAATCCGAACCCGTGAAGAAGCATTTGCTGCGGTAGCGGCGTTAATTCAGAAGCACCCGTGATTCACCCGTTTCATCGGTTTTTCTGAATTACAATTTCGTTTGATATTTTCGTAGCAATCTCGGAATCAAAGATAGCAAGAGCATAAGCACGCCAGCTATTCCAAGATAGAGTAGCGTCTTCCAAATATTGCCCTCACCCCTCACAAACGCGCCACCGAGCTGGACAAACACCGCTGTCCCCGGCAACATAAAAATAGCAGAGACGAGTATATAAGTGGAGAATCGAATACTGGTTAGCCCATAGGCATAGTTTTGAAGGTTAAATGGGAAAATCGGGACCAAGCGTGTAAACATCAAGATACGCCATCCCTGTTCTTCAACCTGCTCATCTATTTTGCGGAATTGTGCGTTGTCTTTGACCCAACCTTCAACGAGGTCGCGCGCAACATAGCGGGCAATGAGAAAAGCAACGGAGACAGAGATAATAGAAGCTACGGAAGCGTAAAAGATACCCCACAATGGTCCGAAGACGAAACCCGCCAGCACAGTTACTGGAGAACCGGGAAGGAAAAAGACAGTGGATACCAGATAGAGCCCAATGTAGACCAAGGGGGCAATTCTCCCAAAACTCGCCACCCATGTTTTGATTTTCGGGACGTTTTCTAAGCGAATATCGTCTGTTACGCCGTAGGATCTCAACACGAGATAAACCGCCGCAACGATCCCAACAGTAATTAGAATTTTAATTATACTCTTTTTCATTTTTTGCGGAAATTGCCTCCAAATAGGATTTAATCTGTGTCTGATACCGGACAGGAATACGGTTATTTTCTACGGCTTCAGCATACGCACGCGACGCGTTGAGGACGACCTCGGCAAAGGGCAAATAGGCAGGCGCATCATCGGTAACCTCACCCGTAAAGACGCGAGAGAAACCTTCCGCACTACCAGAAACACCCGCTGTAAGTGTCAATTGTTCTCCATCCCCCTGTAGGACCGGGGTCTCCTCGCCAGTCAGTGGTACTGTAGAATCTCTACCGTCTATTTCGCTTCCCATTCCGCCTGATTCGGCTGTCTGTGATTCTGAGTGCAGAGCGGAATTCGACGGACCTTCACGAGACCCTTGGACCTCGCTGGTCCCCGCGTCTTGTCCAGGTGCGCCATCGCTATTCGCAATCCCGCCTTCTGCAGATTCAGTGTCAATAGTTGCCAATGCCAATTCCTTCTGGCTTGCTGTGAGTTGTGCTTCCAGTTGCGCGAGGTCAGTCGATTTTTCCATCTTCTCAAGGGCAGCGATGATGTCTTGCAACGTCTCCGGTGTGACCACTTTGCCCTGAATCTGATCCAGTGAATCACCGAGCGCGCTTTTCGGTAGCCCTTTAGCCAAACGTTCAAAGAGCTCCATAAGTTCCGCTTGGAGTTCAGACGGTATCTCAGTCTGTTCAGTGAGGTTTTTCAGTTCTGCAGCGAGTTGGCTGGCATCCATACCGCGAAAACTTTGACTCGCTTCTGTCGCTTCGGTAATAGCAGTTTGCTCCGATTGCTGCTTGCGGACCTCTTTTTTTAAGTCGCTGAGATGTTTTTGTGCCATATTGAGATCTGATGCGGCTTTCAACGCTTTTACAGTGTCGTTGATCCGGCTCTTTAAGGCCGAATTCTCAACGTGTTCTCCTTCAAGATTTTGAATTACTCTACCTAATGTCTGCTGCTGCGGATTCGTCAGTGGTTGTGGCACTTCATAGAAGGGTGAAATAGTGAAGGATAGTCCAATCAGGAACACAGGAATCGGAAACAGTTTTAGGAACTTTGGCAGACGATATGGACTTATTTTTACAATGTCTAAGGTTGTCGCAGCCTCTGCAGCATCTCGGATCTGGAGTTGTGCGAACTCGCTTTGAGGATCAGGTTGTATGAGCCCAAGTGCCGTGCTGAGACGCTCATTAAGATCCATTTTTTTCTCAACAATCCGCGCTACAAACAGAAAATCCTTACGATGTTTGAAACTGAGGCAGATGCCTACAATCACTGCCACAGGCATGACGATCCAACTGATCTTTGATATAGGTATCGATAGGAGAACCACTCGGTTCAGAAGGAACAGAATGGCGAGCAGAATGAGCCCACAGAAAAACGTAGATGTGATCGTCTGCAAGAGTGCCTGCCGGTACATCCTACCACGAATGTCGGTTAGACAATTTTTGATGCGTTGTGCATCCAATACTTCGCCTCGGTTGCGTTCAGAACTTACCATGCGAGCTCCTCCACTGTCGCCATAACCGCATCTGGGGTAATCGCCTCAAGATTCTCGCGTGCGCGATCGGGATGTGCGTCCCACTCTTTGGACGATAGTGTTTTCATAAACGAACACTCTTTGCGCGCTACCACTGCATGTCTGTCCCATGGGGGTGCCCACTGGATAAGATTAGAAGCTCCAAACAAGGCAACCGTCGGTGTTTTCACGGCAGTACTGAGGTGCATCGGTCCCGTATCGTTGCTGATGTATAGATTACACCGTTGCAGAAGTGCCGCAAGTTGTATCGGGGTCGCCTGATTGACAATAACCGGTGAATGTGCCATCAACTCCATCATCTGATCTGCTAATTCACCTTCCCGCGGTCCGGTCGTGATAATAATATGTGCGCCGTATGTTTCATGTAGGCGATCACCGAGAGCCGCAAAATTCGCTATGTGCCAGCGACGGTAAGCGGTCGCGGCACCCGGATTGAGACCGATAATGTGTTTGCCGTCATTCAGCTTTCGATCTTCAAGAAAATTGCTCACCCACGCGTTGCTGGCACTATCCACAAACACTTCCGGTTCATTGTCTACGACTTCAACACCCAGTGCACGAACGACATCAAGATAACGTTGCGTCTCATGCTGTAAGGTGTTACTCCGGACTGCAAGATTCAACAATTTCTTCCCCCCGGCGTTCGTTTCAAATCCTACGCGGAACGGGATTCTGGAAAGAAATGCGTGAAAGACGAGACGAAACGTTGGTTGTAACACAACCGCCATTTGGAATTTTCGCCGAGCAATTTGATAAATGAGTTTCGGCACCGAAGCCTGATAGGTAAGAACCTCATTCAGGTGTGGATTTGCGGACACTAAATCCTCTCGTGTCGGTGCTACCATATAAGCAATATAGGCATCTGGAAAATGCTGACGTAAGGCACGAATGACAGGCGTTGTTAAAACCGTTTCGCCCAGAGGCGCGAGTCTGATGATTAAGATGCGTTCGATTTGTTCAGTTGACACCATCCTGTTCTCTTATACCTTCGGATTGGACATTGCAGACCGAATCCCCTTTAAACAGCCTATTGTTAAATTCCACGAGTGATGGTATAATACCCCAAAATCTACTGGATGTCAAGATGAATTTCCGTATCCAAAGCTTAAAAGAGAAATATCTACGCGGTTGGGAACAACAGACAACTGTTATTTTGCTGGCTTCTGCGCTATTGCTAATGTTGCACAGGTATTATAGCCGACGGAGCTTTTTTAAACGCCACTTCGCAGAATACTTTAGCAACGTTCCATTGGTAGAGAGCCACCCATACTATTACTGGTTTTTGACGACAGCAGGCACGTTGTTACTCGTCCCGGCACTCGTTGCGAAATTCGGAACAAAGGAACGGTTGAAGGACTACGGATTCCAACTCGGTAATCAGAAACTCGGGTGGAGCATAACAGGAACGGCATGGTTTCTGATGATACCCGTGATTATTCTCGCCGTCATCGTGTACCCGCCCTTCGTAGCAAAGTATCCACTCAGCAAGGTAGTGGCAAGTAGTTGGCAGGCGTTCCTACCCTATCAACTCGCCTACGGTGTTTACATGTTTTCGTGGGAATTCTTTTTCCGTGGGTTTATGCTCTTCGGACTGGAACGGAAATTCGGGAACTATACTCTTTTAATTCAGACCATCCCATTTGCAGTGATGCACTATTCAAAGCCGCTACCGGAGGCACTCGGTTCAATCATTGCGAGTGTATTGCTCGGCGTACTTGCTCTGGAAACGCGTTCGTTTCTCTACGGTGCGGCAATTCACTGGCTCGTCGCGATGACAATGGATGTAGTGGCTGTCACTCTTCCACGCTAAAAATTACGTTGCGGACGCTCAGTAATTGTGCTATAATTCGTAAAGTATAGAGTATCTATTAGATCAAGTATGGAAAATCTCTGATGAAAATGTTAGGACTGTCTCTTATTATCGGGGTGGTTTTATGCCCCAGCGGGCATGTATTTGGTGAATTAAGCGTTGAGGATTTAGAGAAAATCCGCCAGATTGTCAACGAGGTTGAGGTCCGGTTGGGGGAACGCATCAATAAGGTTGAGGTCCGGTTGGGGGAACGCATCAATGAGGTTGAGAATGGACTGGAGAAGCGTATCACTTTTGAAAGTGAAGCACAAGGGAAACGTATCACGGATTTACGGGACCGCATAGACTTCCAAGGACATCTGATCATTGCCTTAATCGTCGCCATTATCGGTTTTGTCGCTGTGCCGTTGAGTTTCCTCGTCTATCAATACAACAAACAACGCGACCAGCAGCGAGAAGAAATCCAGGCACTCCGACGGAGAATAGAAGAACTTGAAGGAAAGCAAATCATCCAGGCTTAACCGATTGTGCAATCGTTGGTAAGGATTGAAGGGTTCCGCAACGCAAAAAACATGGACAATATTACTAAAATTGTAAACGACTTTGGTGAAAGCATTGTTCGAGTAGATGGCGATATTCCTGTCGACTTGCCAGCGAAGGATGGCGACAGGTTTTTGTTCATTAGTCACGATCAGAGTTTCCTAACGCATGGCTTGCACAAGTACCCTGCCAAATTTTTCCCAGAATTACCCCGTTGGCTTATTAAACGATATTCTCAAGAAAACGACCAGATTCTTGATCCATTCGCGGGCAGCGGCACCACAAATGTTGAAGCACTTCTTTCAAGAAGGAATTCCGTTGGAATTGATGTAGATCCATTTTCCCGTTTCATTTCAATAGTAAAGGTAACTCCTTTAGTTGAAACGGAACTCAAGCCAGCACAAAAAGTTCTTCTGGAGGCTATTCTCCACTACCGCCCTTCACTCGTCGCTGAATCGGATTTGCCAGATTTTCCTTATAGAGATAACTGGTTCAACAAAGAAATTCTCGTGGAGTTAACCTATTTAAAAAAGCGGATACAGTCCCTTGACACCCACGATACCGTTAAAGATTTCTTCAAGGTCTGTCTTTCATCCATCATTCGTTCTGTTTCCAATGCCGATGACAATTGTACTCGCACCGTGATTCGGAAAAAATTAAACAAATTGGTTCGCCCCTCTGACGCATTGAACCGATTCGTGAAAGCACTCCAGGTCAAGGTGCCTAAGATGATAGCATTTTCTCAAAACTATCCATCGGACATAACCGTCAATTTTCCAGACGACATGGATGCAAGGAACATCAAATATAGAGCAAATTACTTTGATCTTGCGGTAACTTCACCACCCTATGTCAATGCCGTTGATTATCCGAGAACCCATCAATTGGAGATGTATTGGTTAGGTTTCGCGCAAAACTCACTAACCGCTTTGAAAAAGCAGAACGTCGGCACGGAAAGCGTTTCAGCCAGCCATTACAAACTCCGGCATGAGATAGGAATACCAGAGGCTGATAGGGTTATGGCGAACATTTTCGAGGATGATCCGAGGCGTGCGTTCATTGCTTTCAAGTATTTAGACGATATGCGAAAGAACCTTGTCGAGGTTTATAAAGTCCTACGCGAGGGTGGCAGATACATTATCGTCGTAGGTAATAATCGTATCCGGGGACAGTTATTTGAGAGCTGGAAGTACCTCATGCCAATTGCCGAAAATATTGGGTTTGAGGTTGAAACTTACTTCGGTTCGGAGATCATCAAACATTTCATTAAGGTCCCCAGGGGGGAACGTATCAACACAGATTGGATTTTAGTCTTGAAAAAATAAGGGAACAGAGGCAGAAACATGCTTAAAATAGAAGAGAGAGGCAGGCAGGCTTCAGTAGATGGATTTGCCCATGAGCATATCGCTGCTGGAATTCTCATGAAAAGGTACCAGAACGTCTCATTGGTCGATCTACCTTTATCGCCTTATGACATCATTATCGTATATAAGAAAGAAGATGACAGTGAGGACATAATCCGCGCGCAAGTGAAAACAGCGACTCGATCAGTCCCTTTTACTGGTGGAGGAAGAGGAGGCGTTGACAGAGAGTACAAATCAGACGTTAAAACTTATACGCAATCCACTGTAACCTCAGACGTTGTTATTGGAGTTCATCCAATAGGCGATAACGCGTTTGAACTATACTTTGTTCCAACCATCCTCATTGAAGAACTCGATCAGAAGAGCATTTCTATTAGCAAGATTCCGGATTTGAAGGAAAATTATGACATTTTAGAAAATTGTAAAAATAGAAAAGTAATAATCGACAAATGTAGAGAATATGGAATTCTGTCATCAGAATCTCGTTACCTCTTCTAGAAATATCCTCTATCTATCTAATTGTAACTGTCGTCTTCAGGATTGGCAGGTTTATATGCTTGCAATTTTACTATAGTATGTTTTACCTAAAGTACCAGTGCAGGTACCATTGCCCGCATTTGTAAGAAAAATTCTATGTCTTAAACGCCGAAAGGCGAGAAATCAATGCTCTGCTTCTCGCTTGTATTTAAGAAAATCTAACTGGCCCCAAGACATCTTTTGTACTGGAGAAAATAGATGGCTAACAATGTTTTTTCACCGGCAGAAACTGCTTACCCTATTGGTGATGCTCACGTCAACAGTTTAGAAACATATCACGCACAATACGCCGAATCCATTCAAGATCCGGAAACATTTTGGGCAACGATCGCGGAACGATTGACATGGTATCAGAAATGGAATACGGTTCGCGATTACGATTTCGTTAACGCCGAGATTAAATGGTTCGACGGAGGCACACTGAACGCTTGCTATAATTGCCTCGATCGGCATACAGAAGCCGGTCACGGCGATGCAACTGCCATTATCTGGGAAGGGAATGATCCATCCGAAGATAAGACCTTCAGCTACAGTGAACTCCTCGCTGAGGTCAAAAAGTTTGCCAATGTACTGAAGGCACAAGGCATAGAAAAAGGCGACCGCGTCTGTATCTACTTACAGATGGTTCCAGAGTTGGCAATCGCGATGTTAGCGTGTGCAAGGATTGGTGCTGTCCATTCTATCGTCTTCGGCGCATTTTCAGCGGAATCCCTCCGAGACAGAATTAACGACTCAGCGTGTAAACTGCTGATAACGCAGGACACGGCAATGCGTGGTCCCCGTAGCGACATACCGATGAAGGCAAACGCCGATGCCGCTGTTGCTGAATGTCCCTCTATTGAAAAAGTTGTCGTCGTGGAGCGCACTGGAGATGCCGTCGATTTTGATGATTCGCGAGATATTTGGTGGCACGAAGCAATGGCGAACGCAGATACAGAATGCGAACCAGCAGTTATGAATGCTGAAGACCCGCTTTTTATTCTATACACCTCCGGCTCAACCGGTAAACCGAAAGGCGTTTTGCATACTACAGGTGGATATCTTGTCTATACCTCCTACACACATCAACAGGTTTTTGACTATCACAAAGGCGATGTCTACTGGTGCACAGCCGACATAGGTTGGATCACTGGACATTCTTACATTATCTACGGTCCACTCGCAAACCGTGCGATTAGCGTGATGTTTGAAGGCGTGCCAAACTATCCGGACTTTGGACGCTTTTGGCAGGTCGTTGAGAAGCATAACATTAATATCTTCTACACTGCCCCGACAGCACTACGCGCGCTGATGAAAGAAGGGAATACATGGGTCGAAAAGTACGACAGATCCACGCTCAGGCTGCTCGGTACGGTGGGTGAACCGATCAAAGAACCGGAGTGGCTGTGGTACTACAACATAGTTGGAGAGGAACGGTGCCCCATCGTGGATACATGGTGGCAAACCGAAACGGGTGGGATTTTGATGACACCACTGCCTGCTGCAACGCCACTGAAACCTGGCTCGGCAACCTTTCCGTTCTTTGGAATTGAACCGGTGATACTTGATGAAAGCGGTAACGAAGTGGAAGGGAACCCTGCAACCGGCTATCTCTGTATTAAGACGGCGTGGCCCGGCATCATGCGAACCATCTACGGCGACCATGAACGGTTTTTGGACACCTATTTCCGCCGATTCCCCGGCTACTACATGACAGGCGATGGGGTTCTACGCGATGAAGATGGTTATTATTGGATTACAGGACGCGTGGACGATGTTCTGAACGTCTCTGGACACCGATTAGGCACAGCAGAGGTCGAAGGTGCAATCGGGCAACACGAGGCAGTGGCAGAAGCTGCAGTCGTCGGTTATCCACACGACATCAAGGGACAAGGCATCTACGCGTATGTTACTCTTATGACAGGCGAATCGGCATCTGACACGGTAGAAACAGGCATCAAACAGGCGGTCCGACAACACATCGGACCTATCGCCACGCCTGACAAGATTCAGTTTACGCCTGCACTGCCAAAGACGAGATCCGGCAAGATTATGCGGCGTATCCTCCGTAAAATCGCGGAAGGCGACATCTCCGACCTCGGTGATACCTCCACCCTCGCCGATCCAACAGTGGTTGATGCTTTGGTTGAAGGGAGACGATAGAAATCACAATCGCACGGGCAGGCATAACGTCTGCCCACTATCCAATTACTTATTTTTGCCCATAAGAACAGGATTAGGAGCACACATTGGCATCAGCACAGAAGATAATAAATGAATTAAAAAAACAGGAGATTACCCACGCTGTTGGCGTTCCAGATAACGGCAGTGCCCGGATTTATGAACTCTTACGATCAGAGCCTGGTATTGAAGTCATTACGGTCACCCGTGAAGGAGAGGCATTTGCTATTGCATCTGGATTGTACGTTGGTGGCAAAAAGCCTGTTATTATCATCCAAAATACCGGATTCTTGGAATCCGGCGATGCGATCCGAGGCACCGTTGTCAACATGCAGGTCCCAGTAGTGGTATTCATTGGATATCGCGGTTACCACAACCGAGGGACAGATGGACAATGGGTCGATTCTGTAGCGACTTTCCTTGAACCGACGTTGAAAGTATGGAATCTCTTTTATGAAATGCTTGAAACAGACGCAGATGTTCCCTGCATCGCGAGAGCATTTGAACAGGCGGCAGAGACTTCACTACCAGCAGTGGTGCTCTTAATTGGACATTCTACATAGCCTCGTTTGTCTATATTTCGACCCTCTGGAACAAACAAGAGGATTCCTTCGCTGAGACCTATAGCGTTCTTTTCTTGTAGTCGAGAATGCCTCGCGCGATTTTTTACGCGAGATGATGGCGCAATTGTCTCGTCGTGCTCTTTTTTTCGTAAAATCCTGTTAAAATCCTTGTTTTTTCGGGTTTTTTGGTGAAATTTCGTTTTTTTTTAAACATTTTACTTGACAAAACGTTTTAACATAATGTATCATTAATCTTCGTCTTATCAAAATTCGATAGAAGGAGAGGAGAAAGATGGAAGCCGAGTTTTTCGGTGAAACAGCAAGTATTGAAAGTGTTGATCCATACATGGATGCAACATATCCACCAGATGAAACAGAACCCTCAGAAAGTTATAAAGGTAGCGATCAGAGCGCTTTAACGAGTTGGCTTCGGAGCGTAGCAGGTCACCGTCTGTTAACCCGTGAGGAAGAAGTTCAATTGGCGAAACGGATTGAAACCGCAGAGGCTAAAGCACTAGATGAACTATTAGATGCCTTAGTGGAAGTAAACCTATTACCTCGCGAGAAGAAAGAGCAACTGGCAGAACGGATTGAAGCCGTAGAGGCTAAAGCACTAGATGAACTATTAGATGCCTTAGTGGAAGTAAACCTATTATCTCGCGAGAAGAAAGAGCAACTGACAGAACAAATTGAAGCTGGCAGGAGCGAAACAAGAAAAGCACTGGTAAGCGAACTACAAGACGCACTAGTGAAAGGTGGCTCATTATCTGACGAAGAAACAGATGAACTGACGAAACGGATTGGAGTAGCGGAGAGCGAAGCACGTAGTGCACGAGATGAACTTGTCCAAGCGAATCTACGACTCGTAATTTCTATCGCAGTTAAATACCAGGGTCACAACGTTCCACTCGAAGATTTGATTCAAGAAGGAAACATCGGACTGATTAAAGCAGCAAGCAAGTTTGACTATCAGAAGGGTTTTAAATTCAGTACGTACGCGATTTGGTGGATTAAACAAGCCATTATGCGTACCCTTGACAATTTTTCCCGTTCCATTCGATTACCTTCCTACGTAGTTGCAAAGATGAACAAGTTCGATGCCGTCTACGCAACGTTGTGTCAAGAACTACAACGCGAGCCGCGGCGCGACGAAATAGCAGACGCTTTAGACTTGACAGTGAAACAGGTCGAAGCAATTTTAACGTTTAACGCTGACGCTATCTCGATGGATTTACCACTGAGCGACGAACGTTCTGCTGCTACATTAGGCGACTTAATCGAAGACCCAACAACGAGTGGAGAAGACGGTCCGATCGCAGAAATGATTAATAAGGATTTGACCGCTCAATTTCTCAAAAAACTCCCAGAGCGCGAACAAAGAGTATTGAAGATGCGTTTCGGACTTGAGGACGGAGAACGGAAAACACTCCGAGAAATCGGCGTCGCTTTGGAAGTTACCCGGGAACGAGTTCGCCAACTGGAAATAGATGCAATCAAACGATTGTATGACCTTTATGACGAAATGGGCGAATTTCGGTCAAATCGTCAATCCTGGGCCGCATAACACCGCTCATGGAAGGCAATTATGAAGAATTTCTTGAAAAAGCTCAAGGGAACTGAAACCGCTTTGCTTACAGTCACAGAAGCCGCACAAGAGAAAATTCAGGCAGTGATAGAAACCGAAGAGGTTGAAGTTGAAGGGCTACGCATTAGTATCCAAGGTAGAACTGCCACCGCTTTTCAATACAGCCTTGGTTTAGCTACTGAAGCACAAGCGGATGACATTGTTGTTGAATGTGAGAATTTTAATGTACTCGTCGACGCGGAAAGCGCACCTGACCTTAAAGGTACTGTGATTGACTATGTCGATGACCTGAATTCGAGTGGGTTCAACATTGAGAACCCAAACACACCAACATGGGACAATCCAAAAGCACAAGAGGTTCAGAAGCTTATTGACGAACGGATCAATCCGGCTGTTGCGGCACACGGTGGAGAGATAGAACTCCTGAATGTCGAGGACGATGCTATATACATTCATATGGGCGGCGGCTGCCAAGGCTGCGGCATGGCAAATGTCACACTCAAACACGGCATCGAGGCGATGATTCAAGAGGTCTTCCCTGAAATCAAGCACGTGATTGACACCACCGATCACGCTGCTGGAGATGACCCGTACTATTCCCCAAGCAAGGGATAACACAAATGACGGGCGGATGTCACCATCCGCCCGTTTTTATTTTTAACCTGACACAACGTGCGCACCCAGGTTGTTCGCCTGCGTAACAAAACAGGAACCACCATCCGGAAGCGTTTTTAGGAATGCTTCGGTGCCCCGCTTTAACCTATCAATATCCTCACCCATCACGCAAATTGCCGACCCCCAACTGCTAACGCCTGCACCGAAAACTCCACTGTCGCGTAAGAAGTCAAGCGTCAATCGGAGCTCAGCACCTTGTGCGTCAATTTCCACTTTTTTCCATCCAAATGTTTGAATTTGATTTAAGGCTTTGCCAAAGGTGTGCATATCTCCTTCAACCAACGCAGGAAGTACCTGCATCAATAGGATGTGTGAAAGTTTCTGTGCAACCCATTCCGGTTGTGGACAGAGGGTCTGAAACAACTCGATCTCTTTATTACCATAAATTCGTGAACAATTCGGCATGACAATTAGCAACGGCACTTCTGGAAACGAGTAACGGAGTAAAACCGGAGGTGGCGAAATATCCCCAAGGGCAGAAGAAGGGAGGAATGATGACTTCTGTTCTGGAAAACGATGTCCGCCATCGACGATGAATCCACCTGTCCTGAATGCTGCAACACCAATACCTGAAGTGCCGCCACGTCCGGCAACTTTTGCCAATTCTTGCACATCTAACCCAAGTTCGTATAGCACATTGACTGCCTGGGCAACACCAAGAGAGAGTTGCGTTCCAGATCCGAATCCGCAATGCATCGGGATTTCAGATTGAAATGTTAATTTAATGCCGGGGAAGGGATAGGTTTCTTGAAGTCGCTCAAGTACTGCAGCAGCCCGATTACGGTATACAGAAGATGGTAGATGAATTCCGGTTGCCCGCTCAGCAACAATTTGAAAATTGGGCTCAGCAATTGCGAGACCGAACCCTCCATCAATCCGTCCCAATGCACCGTTCAAATCAAGTAGAGAAAAGTGTAAACGGGACGGAGTGGTAATTTTGACGTGGTGCATAATTGTATCGGCATGAACTTTGCAGCATCCCACTTAATCTGCGCCTGCACCTGAGAAGCAGTAAAACAGAATACAACAAGGGTAAAAAGGCAAGCCTTTTTCATGCGGACTTTCCGTAGATTAGCCAGTATCCCCGCCATTATGCCCATTCTGTCTGACATCTCGCTCGATTAAACCGTCACGAATGTGAAGGACTCGTTTGGCATGTTCAGCAACTTCAGCTTCGTGTGTCACCATGATGATGGTATTTCCTTCGTCGTTCAAACGGTTGAAAATCGCCATAATTTCGGTGCCAGAACGGGTATCCAAGTTACCTGTCGGTTCATCAGCGAAGATCATTGAGGGCTTATTGACTAAAGCCCGGGCAATCGCCACACGCTGAATTTGTCCACCAGACAACTCGGTCGACTTGTGATCGACTCGGTCTGCTAAACCTACTGCTTCCAAGGATTCAAAGGCTCGCCGTTTGCGTTCTTTTCTGCCCAAACCCGAGTAAATAAGCGGTAATTCAACATTATTGAGTGCACTCGTTCGCGGCAGCAGGTTAAACGACTGAAACACAAAACCGATCTTTTTATTCCGAATGTCAGCCAAACGATTATCGGACAGTTTCCCGACCTCTTCACCTTCAAGGAAATACTCTCCGGATGTCGGCGTTGCGAGACACCCCAGAATATCCATCATCGTCGATTTTCCAGAACCGGATGGTCCCATAATCGCGATGAATTCGCCTTGTGTTATATTGAAGGACACACCTCGTAAGGCATGCACCTGCACATCACCCATTTGATAGACTTTTGTCAAATCTCTTACATCTATTAACACAATGTTTCCTCCTTAACCTTAGATCTTATGAAGGTAAAAAAATAGACAAGAAATATAATTTAGCATGTTTATGTTGACTTATTCTTTCTCTTTCTCTGGATCTCCTTGTTCCTTTGTTAATTCTTGCATAGAAGGCACAAAAACGCGATCCCCTTCCTTCAAACCACCGGTGATTTGAAAGTGAGTGTTATTACGTTGTCCAATTGTAATGTGGGTTTTAACCCCTTTTTGCTCTTTGTTATCTTTACTGGATTCACCTGTATCTAACATAACAAAATACTGTCGCTCGCTACTAACTTCGACTTCTACATTGGAGAGTACATTTTGTTCGGAGATAACAATGGAGATCTCCGTCGGACCGTTCTTCAAGCCCTTCTGCGCACCTTCGAGTAATATTTCAAGATTACCACGGGTTTCCTCTGGGGCAATCTTGCCGACCCGTCCATCGAACTCCTTCCCGATCAAACTTCGGATTTTGAGTTCCTGCCCCTCCTGAAATTGTCCAAGATCCGCTGAATTTACCTTCGCCTTAACAGTAAAAACCTTTGGACTCAGCACAGCCGGTATTGGAAGTTGAAGGATATCGGATTCTTCAAACACAATGATGTCAACATCCGCAGACATACCGGGTAGTAGTTCTGGCGGCGAACCGATGACCTCTACATCTACCTCAAAGGTGATGACAGAGCTCTGACTCTGAGGAGTACGAGGAGTCGCACTCGGTGAAATCTCGCTGACCCTCCCCGGAAAGATTTGATCGGGATAACTATCAACGCTGATTTCGGCGCGTTGTTCCTCGTTTATTTTTCCGATTTCCACCTGATTTATCTGTGTCCTCACAATCATCTGATTAAGGTCAGCAATACGCATGATGGCATCGCCACGTGAAAAAGCAGAACGCCCCGAGGTGATAATTTCCCCCTTCTCAACAGTGAGGCGCGTAACCGTACCAGCTATAGGCGCTATGACTGTCGTCCATTCGTAGCGCTCTTGTTGAGACTCAAGTTGGCTTTGTGCTTGGAGCAAACCCGCCTCTGCGCCGACTCTTGCATGACGGGTGAGTTCCTTCTCTTCTTCAGTCGTTTCTTCCAATTGACGGAGCCGTGTGCGAGCGTTCTCCAATTCGGCTTCCAATTGCTTTTTCCGTGCCTCTTCGGATTCTTTAAGCGTCAGAACATTCTTTTTATTGAGTTCCAGGGTAGATTCACGACTCTGAATTGCTTCTTGCCGGACATTGATATTTTCTTCCTGGGACCTAATGGTTCCCCGCTGCGATTCAACCTCTTTCTGCGCGTTTTCATACTGCGACTTCGCCCCAGCGAGTTGGTTTTGTGATTCCTCTAACGTCCGTTTTGAAACTAACTTCTTATCAAACAGTTCTTTGTTCCGATTGTACTCGGACTCAGCTGTTTCACGTGCCACCCTCGCGGATTCAACACTCGTTTCTGCCCGATCAAACATTAGGTTTGCTTGTGCTAAAGCGATCTCAGCCTGCTTTAAGCCAATCTGGTCGCGGTTGAGGTCAATTTGTGTGGTCGCTACCTGCGTTTCCGCTTCGGTAATCCGTTGCTGTGTCGTTGCGGCAAATGAATCTAAAGTCGCCTGTGCCATCGCAACAGAGTTGCGTGCTTGCACAAGCCCACTCTCTTGCTGTTTTTCAGTAATCCGAATTTGGAGTTCTGCCTGTTGGAGCTGGGCTTTTCGGGCATCGCGATTCGCCGCTGCTTGTTTCCTTTGTTCCAGAATTTGCTCATCATCAATTCGAAGCAAAGGATCTCCCAATTTAACCTCGTCTGCTTCATCAACGAAAATCTCAACGATCTCGCCCTCCACGTTCGAGCGGACATCCACCTCAAGGAAGGAACGCAGATTGCCGGACTCACGCACCCGAACGAGGAATTCGCCGCGACGAACAATTTCCTGTTTTTCCTCAGTTTCCTTCTTGTTTTGACCGAAACCGAAGTTCATCCGAGTCGCACCAATTGCCCCAACAGCGATAACAACTAAAGCAACCGCTCCGATGATAATCCATTTTTTTTGAATCTTCATGGCTACTGTAACACTCCCATTGCGTTCTGTAAACGGGTTTGTGCAATTTTGTAATCGTAGAACGTATTCACCTCATCTGTTAACGCTTGTGCGTAACTGGTTTGGGCATCAAGGAGTTCAAGCAGGATTGCTTTGTCAACATCAAAACGCCCTTGAATGACCTCTAAACTGAGTCGAGCGTTGGTGACCAGTGTTCTGGCGATATCGACAGCGGTTTCACCGCGCTTGAGATTTAGATACGCTTGTCGGACATCTAAGGCGACAGCGCGCTCCAAGTCACTTGCATTTTCACGAGCCTGTTCTAATTGCATAGCTAACTCTTTGACCCGATTTCCCAAAATACCACCATCAAAAAACGTGAAATTTAGTGAGACCCCCGCACTCCAACTGCGGAAATCAGAGAAATTCTCACGCTCACGGAGGTAATCGTCGAGGTTAACGTTGTAGTCCACATCCGCGTTTAGACGGGGCCAGCGCTGTAATTTCGCAAGTGTCAATGACCATTCCTGTGACTTCAATTGCGCTTGCGTTTCTTTAAATTCCGGACGATTGTCAAGCGCGATCTGGATAGCTTCTTCAACCGTCATTGCCACTCTCTCAATTGTGCCACGTTGCTGATATAACTGATATAACTCATCCTGCGCAACAGTAATTAGCACACCTGGATCTAAGCCAACAAGCCGTGGTAATGTGGCTTTTGCAATTTGAAGTGAATTTTGGTTATTTAGCAAAGCGAATCTGTTATTTCCCTCTCGCACTTCTGCAGTCGCTACATCCGCTGGAATGAGCGAACCTGCCTCTACGAAATCCTTAGTTCGTTGTGTGTTCTCCTGCGCTCGCGCCAAATTCTGTTCACTCACTATGACTAACGCCTGATATTGGAGGACATCATAATAGGCTTCAGTGATTTGCAAAATTAGGCTCTGTTTAATTCTCTCATTGCGGCTCACAGTGGCGTTCAGTGATTCTTTCGCCTGTGCGAAACCCCCTTCGCGTTGACCATTGTCCCAAATTGTGTATTGTCCGCTCAGCCCTAAATCGTAGTTTTCGGGTTCAAAGCCGAAGTCGATTCGGTCAGAAAAATCGTAAACACCGGTTGAAAAAATACGTGGAAAATAGTCAGCACGCGCAGTTTTTATCCGAAGTTCCTGTATAGCAAGATTTAAACGCGCATTTCGCATACTCGTCGATCTTTCCAAACCTACTTGGATACATTGTTCAAGTGTCAAAGATTGGGTTAAATCAACTTCGGTGACAGGTTCCTGTGCACTCACACAAAAAACGACCGCAAATTGAACAGTGAGGATGAATTTTAAGAGCAAACTTCGGAAACCTAAACGGCGCGCTCCTTTGATCTTTGAGAAAACAATGAATTTATTTTTCCTGTGAATCATTAACATCTCCTTATCCGTTCCAACATTTATAGGCGTGTCCTCCAAGCGGACACCTCGTGTAGGTTCAACATTTTCCAACAGGTAGTTTTGGGAACCCATGAGTTTCGCCAAAACCTTATTATTATAAATTGTGGCATCAATGCGAGCCTCTCCAATTTCGCCCAGTACTCCTGCTACTAACCTGTGAGCGGGATTCCTAACAGCGGACCTTAATACAAGACAGACTCCGATATTCTAACAGTTAAGTTTTAACTTTCAAGACGCGCCAAAAAAATCTTATCTTATTTATAATATTTTGACGCAGTTTCTTGATAAAAGTTTAGACATATTAACATCCAAAGATGTTCTTTTTTCTTGCAATCGCCCAGAATTTCTGTTAAACTATTACTAAATTAGAGACTCCGAAACACCTACTTCGGACGAAAGACATGTTAAAGCAGAACATTATTTTTATCCTCATCTTTATTTGTGTCGCATTAGCCATCTTCGTACCAACACCAGCACTCTCGGCTGATTCTGGTACACACTGGCTAATTGTGGACACAACACCGGAAGCCCGTGCCCATGAATTGGTGAACTCACTGATTGAATTCCTAACGACACGCGGAAAAGTACCGAGTGAGCAGATCCATCATGTTGAAGGTGACAGTGCCACGTCTGAAGAGATCCACGCCATGATTCAAGAAGTTGGGAGGCAAACCGCGGTTCAGGATACTCTGATTTTTCTATATCACGGGATGGTTACCAAACCGAGAGGCATGAACGCCATGCACCTGCTAACACCAGGAGACGAACAAGGGATCCAAGATGCCACCCTCAATGACTGGTTCAGAGAGGCAGAAAGGAAGCGCACGACCGTTATTGTCGATGGTTACACCGAAGATACAAACCTAAACGCCTACTACGCGAACCGTGAGACGCTCGGCACTGCTGCCCTCAACGCGATCCAATCGGCAGAGAAGGCAAACACAACAGTCTTCCTTCAGCGACTTCACGATACGCTTACCGTAGATACAACCGATACAAACGATAATCGGCAGCTCAGCATTATAGAAAGTTACGAATTGTTGCGAACCCATTCCGATTTTATGGACGGAATTCTTGCACCAACAGGTGATGTCGAAGCGGCACTGCTTAAACTTAGCCCTGCGCTTAAAATCACAACATTCCCCGAAGGCGCAGAAATTTCTATTAATGACGTAGAGGTCGGAAGCACACCGAAACTCATCACAGAAAATCTGCAACAAGGCACCTTCATTGTAACTGTAAAGAAAGCGGGGCACATCCTCCCACCGCCCAAAACCGCTGAACTGCAGTTAGAACCCGGAGAATCCGTCCATATTGGCTGGGCACTTGAGCCTATTGCTATTCACGGCACCGTTATAGGCGTGTCCGATGCGTCACCTGCTGGAGCTGTTGTCTGGATTGACGGAACGGTCTACCAACAGCTTGTGGAAGCGGATGGAATCTATCGTTTCGATGAGTGGAAGGATTCAGATTTACTGACTCTCGGTGAAACTTATACGCTCTACGTGAAACAGGGGGACCTGAATTACGGTTCGGCAACTTTCACATTTGACGGCTATACCGACATAGCACAACCCCTGCAACTTGCTAAGCAAACTTGGTTTGAAGTGGCACAACTCGAATTTGACCGGCATAACCATCAAGGGGCTGTCACTGCTTTTCAGAACGGGATTGAGCTCACGAGCGATTTTCCGCAAATGTCCCCTGATTTAACAGTCTTACTCCTCAGTTCCTTCGCTAATGCCTTAGAGAAACAGGACGTTCAGGATGTTACCTACCTCGTCGTTACAGCGAAACTTGCGGAGCAGCACGGTCAGCCCGCGCTTGCCAAAAAGTATTGGGAAGAGGTGAAAACAAAAGCAGAAAAGGGGAGTTCCGCCGCTAAACTCGCAAGCCAGCGGCTGTGGCAACTGAACCGTGGACGCTATCTTTTGAATATCGGCTTGATTGTGTTGTTGGTAGTCCTATTGGCATCCGGGGCGTGGACGTATTTTAGATACCGAAAATCTAAGCGAACCGTGCCAGCAGATTGAAACCATTTGCCTTGGTGATGTGTTGGGTTTCACCTTCGTTTCAACGTAATCTACGGAACCTGTATATTAGGTATAAGCTCCTCTAATACGACAGTCGCATACCCACCCGCAGGTAGCGTAAAATTGAGACGGACTCCCTCATCATTGACAGCCGACACCTCATGCAATTGCATCGGCATCCGTAAAGGTCTACGCGTCCCCGGTAAACGGATACCGACAACCTTACGAAAGGCTTCAAACCGAACCCCTTCATCTGCAAGGAGCGATGTCTCCAACGCAAGCACGTCGCCAGTTGGCAGACGCATCTTATATCCGAAAATCGGACCTGAAGGACTAATTTCAAATGCATCTGCTCGCGATTGCTCAACGGTAGCATCCGCAACGAGAAAAGGTGCCCCGTTATCGTGTTTCACAGCGACGTCGCCTTCAAGGAGTTTGCCCAAACAAGGGACACGCTTTTCCAAGATGCAGTTGAAGAGATACGCTTGGTAAGCCGACAAATACAACTTACGCAGTCGATGCGGAATACTCATTACGACCTTTTCGATGGGTTTTCTTGCTAATTCCCGTTGTATACGTCGTGCGACATCATCGACCTGTAATGCGTCATCTGTGAGCATATAACGCATCACTGTATCCCAATCCCCCTTTACTAACGCTTTGCCAATTAGATGTGAATCGTTTTTATTCCCAAACCGCTGCGTTCCAAAGCGATTCGGTACCCCTTCAGTTACCAACCGCTTCATCATCAATTCGACAAGCGATTGGGCATCGTGAGGGATATCGCGGAGGATAATCTGAAACCGGTTGCCCCGAAGGTGTCCTATCCGTAATTTATGTGGATGCTGTTCCGCCCATAGCACTTCAATATCGGGTTGCTCAATTTTCAGAACCCGTTCCGGTAGCACCCCTTCGACAGACAGCACTTGTGTTGTGACTGCGTTCTTATCCTTCAAACCTGCGTAACCAAACCGCCGGGTATGTATCTGTAAATCCCGTGCAATTCGGTTAATCACCTCCAAGGTGCTGAGATTCCGTTTCCGAATAGCGAAAAAGGTATGTGTTCCTGTTCGGATAGGCTCATACAGCGGTAATTCTTCAACAATAAAATCTTCAGGTGCTTTAATCATCTGATGCCTCTTACGTCCTTTAGTCTCCACGCCATTATAGTCGTCATTAACCCATTTGTCAAACCGTGAAAAACAGAAATATTTCTTTGCTATCGACAATGAATTGTGGTATACTTAATAAAGGAACATCTATAAAAAGGAGGGAGAGATGGCTTACATAATTTGCGAACCGTGTGTTGATGTAATGGATACAGCGTGTGTTGATGTCTGTCCGGTCGATTGTATACACACCACCGAAGGCGAAAACCAGCTTTACATCCACCCGGATGAATGTATCGACTGCGCGGCGTGCGAACCTGCGTGTCCGGTTGATGCGATCTCCATGCAAAGCGATGTTCCCAGCGAATGGGAATCGTATATTGAGATAAACCGTAAATTTTTCGAGACCTTCGTTAAACCTGAAGCTGCGGATGAAGGAACTGACGAAACAGGAACAACCAAACAAGGGAAGCAACAAGGTATACCAGAAGAATTCGTGCAAATACCGGAGGTCCCAGACTCAAGACTTCGCGCACCCTATAACATCTTAGCAATGCTCGGACAACCGCTTCTCGGTGCCTTTTCAGCGAAGTTTAAAGCACGGCTTGAGGAGATGGCTGGCAGTCCGCTTATTTTTAGTTCTGCGGTATCAACGGGTATCAATAGTCTCATCAACTTGACGCTCTATCCGCTTATCCTCTTCTTCATCGGGATCAAAGGGCAAAGCGCCAACCTCTTTACGAGTGAAGGCAACCTGATGATTTTCTTAGGGATCGTCATCGCTATTTCCGAAGGCATTTACCGGTTTAAAGACGAATTCAATTCCACAGCTGAACAACCGAGCTACGGTGCCGCCTTCTACGGATGGTTCCCATCACTCATTGCAACCCCACTCCTTAGCGGCTTACGTTCAGCACTCGTCGTTCAACGAAAAGAAGAACGTACAACGATGCCTGGAGCGGTACTCACAGATGGTAAGATCTATTCTGACGATGTACGGGAACGTTACAGACGCTACGGCATGGTAAATCGCGTTACAGAACTGGCGAATCACTACGAGGTCGAAATCGAATTTCCGAGATGGGTGCCGAATTCCGTCGCGAAAAAAGAGCATGAACTCCCTGATAGAATGCCGGACTACACGTATGAAATCCAACTCAGTTCGCCGTATGTCTCCGGTGAACTCCCTGCGCCCGAAAGTATTTTAACTGTTCAGACACAATTGGATGATCCAAGGTTTGCCTCTGTTGTAGGTCGCACAAGTTCATTCCCGAACGGTTTCACAAATATCATGCCCATCTCAGGACAGCCAGAAGATTTTCAGGCAACTTATCGGAATAAAGTATTGACGATTATCGTCTCGAAAAGCGGTACATGTGAATCACTCGGACTTGAACCAACAGTGCATTATGCCAAACTGAAGGGATAGCAAACCTTGCAACTATAGACTATGGTTGATAAAGAAACGCTTGTCGATTGGGATAAGCGTTACCTCTGGCACCCGTTCACGCAAATGCAGGATTGGCTGGCGGAGGAGCCAGTCATCATTGAAAGGGGTGAGGGATGCTACCTCATTGATATTGCCGGAAATCGGTATATTGATGGAATCGCTTCTATGTGGACAAACGTTCACGGGCATAATCATCCAGAGCTGAACACTGCGCTCAAGACGCAGATAGACAAGATCGCACACACCACACTGCTTGGATACAGCAATATCCCTGCGATCCAGCTTGCACAAAAACTGGTAGAACTCACACCGACTGGATTGAACAAGGTGTTTTACTCCGACAACGGTTCAACCGCTGTCGAAGTTGCCTTGAAGATAGCGTATCAGTACTGGCAACACAAGGAAGAACCGCAACGGAAACTGTTTATCCATTTTGATAATGCATACCACGGGGACACGATAGGTGCGATGAGTGTTGGTGGTATTGATAGTTTCCATACTACCTTTGATTCCCTCCTTTTCAAAGGTATCCGCGTGTCTGCTTCTGAAGCCTATCACCCTCCGCACGCTGCAGGTACATCCAATCATGAATCTGCGGTTAAAACTCGTTGGCTCAATGTAGTGGAACACGCCCTCTCCGCACATGAAGGGCAAATTGCAGGTATTATTTTAGAACCGCTCATTCAGGGCGCGGGCGGCATGCTTATCGCTCCGAAAGGATTTCTAAAGGAACTCGCTGCATTAGCAAAACGGTGGGAAACACTTCTTATTGTTGATGAAGTGATGACTGGGTTCGGACGCACGGGCAAAATGTGGGCATGCGAGCATGAGGACGTTACACCCGACCTCTTATGCACAGCAAAAGGACTCACAGGGGGTTATCTCCCACTCGCGGCGACGCTAAGTACTGATGAAATCTATAATGCCTTCCTCGGTGAGTACCGAGACCTCAAGACCTTCTTTCACGGACACACCTTCACTGGAAACCCATTAGCATGCGTAGTCGCATTAGAAAATATCGCTATTTTTGAGCGTGACAATCTCCTTTCCCAACTCCAACCTACTATTGAACACCTCGGGAATCGGCTTCAGGAATTCTATAGGCTGCCACACGTCGGTGATGTCCGAGTATGTGGCTTTGCCGCTGGTGTAGAATTAATGAAAAACTCCGACACCTACACGCCTTATCCTTTTGAAGATAAGATAGGTATCCGAGTTTGTAAAGAGGCACTCACCCGTGGGGCGATGCTTCGACCACTTGTGAACACTATCGTCCTGATGCCCCCGCTACAGATCTCGATTTCAGAGTTAGATGCTCTACTGGACATCGCTTATACATCAATCGAAACTGTAACAAGATAGTAAAGCCATTCCTTGGACATGCGGGGAGGCGAGGATACAATCCTCGCCAGCAGCGGTGGGGACCTTGTTCGCTAAGAAAAAAATAGGGCGGGTTTGGAACCCGCCCTGAAACTGGAATCGATTAGAAACTCGCCCTACCGACTGCCATGTTTTGTGCCCTATCTGTCACCTGAATGATAATAGTGTGTGCCCCTTCGGGGAGTTCACCTGTTTCAAGCAGGAGTTGTTCCTTTTTGGAATCGAAGATCCCATCGTCTGGAAAGATAACCTTCCAGTGTTCATCACTGTCAATCTTATAGACAGCCTTCTGGATCGGCGTGGTCATATCTGTAACGTCACAGGCAATTTTGTAGGTGCTATCACCGTTAGCAGTGACTTGGATTTCCCCGATAGAGGGCTGCGTATTGTCTACGTCAACCGGCATACTCACCTTCTCAGCGGATTTCGCCCATCCGACTGGATTGCTCAGTTTGTCGGTTGCAACGGCTTTTAAGGTATATCGTCCATCTGGGACAGTCGTGACATCCCATTCATAGTTCGCTTTGGACAATTCCTTTTTGAGGAGACGCCAGTTGCTCTCGTCAACAGCTTTGTAGTAGAGCGTATACTGCAACGTATCGGCATTTGCATCCTCAACCTTCCAACTCACCTTCCATTTTTTAGAAGGTGCGTCGCCTGCATTGCTTGATCCGCTACTATCACCGCCGCGCGCGCCTGGGGGTGGTAAACTACCGCCAGAGGAGCGGCGCCCTCTTTCTTGGTTCCCACTACCACTACCATCGTTTACTTCAATACTGGTGAAACGTGGCTCAACATTCGTCTGTACGGAGGCGAGGGTAACCCTCTTCAAAATAGGTGTTTGCGCCGTGTCGCTGGTTGTGAACTTCGCGCGCCACTGGATGTACTGCCCATCTCCATTCGGAATCTGAGAGCCTTCTGCTGTTGTGAGTTCATCGGACCAGTCGCTCCAGGTATCATCCGGCTTTTTGGTATTACCGGTACGGGTCGAGAAGGCAATCGCTGTTCCATCCGCCATCTCACCTTCCCAAGAGAGTTTCCCCCACCGAGACAAACTCTTCGCGTCGTGAACCGTTGACTCAAGGGTCCCCTCTTCAACGTAGGTGGCAGTGAGATTAAAAAGTTTACCGGGGTTCCCCGTCGCGAGGAGTGTTTTGGTGTCCCCATCTACTTTTTCCTGATGTATTGCCACAATCTGGTTCGCGGAGCATTTGCCGACTTCAACAGAGTCTCCACTCATCAGGTTAACACGGTAGAGTTTTCCTTCATCCCCGGTGCCTACTAAGATTTGCGAGTCGCTTTCAAGGACGATCGCCAAAATAAGCGGCTCCGGTGATGCCCAAATCGAAACTGCGGTCCCGTTTGGACGAATTTTGTAGATGTTAGACTTGTTTTCTTGCGGGGCACCACCACCCGGAGGCGGTGGACCGGAGGGAGTTGGAGGTCCATTTGAACCACCGCGTCGTCCCCTTGAGGGTTCAGCAGGTTGGGACGTAACGACCGCTGCATAGAGATTGCCTTGGGTATCCATCTCAAGGGCGCGAACCTCTTTCTCTTTGGCTTGATAGATAACCTTTGCAGTACCATCGTCCATGATATGGTAAATAATGCCGTTGTCGCTACTTCCCGCGTAGAAACCCTTTTCGTGTAGAAGGAACGTCATGATATTTTTTTCTTCGGCATCAAAGAGAACGCTCGATTCACCATCTGGTGTGATTTTGTAAATCTTACCATCGGTGCCTGTCGCTGCATAGAGATTGCCAGCATCATCAAACTTCAACGCCCACACATATTTGTCGCCCTCGTTGAGTAGGGTAGTCGGGGGTGTTGTAGCATCAGTGATTTTATAAATCAACCCGTCGGGTCCAGTGCCAGCGTAGAGCGCATTGTCGGGTCCAATAGCGAGACTGTAAATGGTAACTTCGGGTGAATTGTAATAGAGCTCAGCGGTGTCGCCATCCGCAGCAATTTTATAGATTTTCCCTTCGTTCCCAGTACCAGCATAGAGATTTCCTGCTGAATCTTCCACAAGTGCCCAGACTTGGGTCTCCTTGAGCTTCGTAAAGGAATCAATTTTGGGAGACAACATAACATCTCCGGTACTTGTAAACGAAAGGTCTTTTGGCTTACCCGCCTCAAAATCCGCACGGTTTTTTTGTTCCCATAAAGATGTATTGACTGCGGACGCGATGTTTGCGCAAATAAAGACGGTTAAAATAAGACTCCATAAGGAGATGACACGGCGCATTGAAAATACCCTCCTGTAGGGTTATTTAGGTAAGGCTTGAAAGTGAATGTTCGCAAGCCACCAAATTTTGAGGTTTTATATATTATTATTAAGCATTCACCCGCATCGTTGGAGAAGGCTTCGGGCTTCCACTCTGGCAACGGGTGTCACAGGGCGAGATTTCCGCGTCTCAGTCCCCTACTCCGCTTTTTGGTATTATTCTGCGTTCCTATCCACAACGAACCGAATCATGCCACTTCCATAAATCACATAGTCTGTTGACATTTTATCAATGTGAAGCGTTGTCCCCACAGTATACCCACTATTGCCAATCTGCTTTGCGGTATTCATGACGGACATAACCGAAGGCGGCAAATGTGCGAATTCTTTACCCTGAACAGTGAGGCCAGGTTCAGGCACAAAGAGTTCCATAATGATTTCCGAGTTATTTTCGCCTCGCTGTAACAATTCGACTAATTGATTGATGTTTTTGTGGCGAAAGTTCAGCGGTGCTCGGCTACGCTGCCAGGATTCGTGAAAGCTGGCATTGGTGGCGAGGAGCGTGACGAGCCCCTCTGGCACATCTTTAGGAATCGTGATTGTCCCTGTCTGCACTATGGGCTTTTCAAAATAGGGTTGCAAAGTAATTTCCACCTCAACAGTATCCCCAGGTCGGTAGCGGAGTTTATCCATCTGAAGACTTTGAATCCTCGCCGTTCGCCGTTTATCCTCTATGTTCACATCAAGGGTGACATTTTCGACCTGAACCTTTGTGTACGAGTTGAAGGCTAACTGTGCCATTGGCATCATGAGCGTCTGCATGACACCAAACCCTGGTGATCCCCTGGAAGAATAGATATTCTTGTACACCAACTCACGCGTTTTGAGGTCAGGATGTTCTTTGAGAGTGATAGTCGCCCCCATATTGAGCGTGTAGTCTCCCAAATAAAACTCAAGTGTGTCCATGAGCATCCACGCTCCTATTCCGGTAAAAATCGGAGAGAAACTGCGATGTCGCATTACCTCATAGTACTTCTGATGCTGTTTCCCATCAGCTGTCTGCACATTGACATTGACAGGAATATAACTCGGGTGCTTCCCTATGATACCAGCAATAGCAGGATCCCTGTCTTGCACCAGGGTTCCGATGGGCTGCGTCGGTGCTGCTATTTTGAAGGAACGGGAACGACTCGGGAAAATAAAATGCACATATCCGCCAGAAAGCGGGATATTGACGTTACCTTCTGCAGTCGCAGAATGTCCATAAGCGAGCAGCTCATTACCATCTACATAAGTGATTGTCCCATAACCAAAAAACGAAACATCACCTCGGACAAATTCCGTCCCGATTATCTGTCCCCCCTCAACTGGCGATTCCTTAATGGGGCTTCCGCCGCCTGCCGCTTGGACTGGGGTAAAATTGAGTTTATCAAACATCGGTTTAATAAACCGTATGACCTCCGAATTAAGTGTTGGAAGCGTGACCGGAATAGATAACTGTGCGGGTCTCACTTGGGAAGGCACATCGGCAATACTGTCAAGCCACATTTCATCAAAAGCGCGCGGCACCTGTGCAACCTGACCATCGCGAAGGAGAGACTGTCCTGCATCCAATCCATATTCCTGCGTCACAGCCGCAGCATCAAGGTTAAAGAGCTGAGCACCTTGGTAACTTAAATTAGGTTCCATGCCACGCTGGGCGACTTTAACCATCAATTCAAAGGGCGTAACACCAAAAATATTGGAGTGTTCCCGCTGATTGAAAAAACCGAGGGAAAGCGCGCCCATGAGTCGTCCGTCAATGTACATAGGGCTACCACTCATACCGCCTGCGACACCTGTACGCTTAAAGTTGTCGCTCAACCCCTCCATCCATACAACATGCCAACCTGGAATAAAGTTATATTCAACACTCACAACTTCACATTCAAATTCTTCCACCGTTGTCCCGGAAAACACTGTGTAGCCTTTCCCCTTCATACCCCGTTTCACCTCAGACAACGGCATAAACTTTTCAGCATCCCACTCAATCTGCGCATAACTATGATATGCAGCCAAGCAGAATATCACAAGTGCACAAAGCAAAGTCTTTTTCACAACCTCTACTCCTCTCTAAACCATTGGAAATTTGTTTATGTTTAGACAATATTCTTATTTGCAAATTGCTTGAACGGTAGAACCGTTTCATTCGTTTTCGCGCAACCTCGTTCTGCGAACCAAGGTCTCCGTCCAGTAGGAGTAATCTGCGAATCTTGATTTTAAAGTGGGCAGACTTCCTTACCACACATACCATAGGCGAAAACGAAATAGTTCTGTATAATGTATAGTCTTACAATACATTCAAAGCGTCATAAATACATTATAGCAAAACATCAGACGCGATGTCAACCTGAATTAGAAAAAAACGTTAAAATCCGAAGTGGAGCGTACACTGATTTTCACTTGATTTTTTTCTGACTCGGTGTTATTCTAAAAGAAAACACTTAGGAGTAGCACTCACAGCATGCCGAATACCGCTTGCCTCCTCTCGATCGACCAAGGGACAACGGGAACTACTGCTCTCCTCGTTGATGTACGGGGAAACATTATCGCACAAGGATACCAAGAATTCACACAATACTATCCCCATCCCGGTTGGGTAGAACACGATCCGGAGGAAATCTGGAACGCCACTTTACAAGCAATAGACGCACTTTTTGCAAAAGAAAATGCCCTGAATATTGTTGCTATTGGAATTGCAAACCAACGCGAAACCACACTCGTTTGGGACAGGAAAACAGGTAAACCGATTCATCCTGCGATCGTGTGGCAGTGCCGTCGCACTGCAGATAAATGTGCTCTTCTTGAAAAACAGGGAGTTGCAGCAGAGATAAAGGCGAAAACGGGTCTCGTCATCGATGCCTATTTTTCCGGAACAAAGGTTGCATGGATCCTGGATCACGTTAGCGGTGCTCGGGAACGTGCAGAACGTGGCGAACTCGCATTCGGAACCGTAGATACGTGGCTCCTTTGGAAATTAACAGATGGGGCAGTGCATAAAACCGATTACACAAATGCCTCGCGGACCCTGCTCTTTAATATCAACACACTGTCATGGGACGAAACCCTTCTGGAAATTTTGAACGTTCCGAAAGCGATTTTACCTGAAGTTTGTCCTTCTGCAAGCAACTTCGGCACAGCGAGTTTCTACCGGAACTTTTGGCTTGAAACCTTCGGTAAAAATATATCTCTGGATGGGATTCCAATCACCGGAATAGCAGGGGATCAGCAAGCCGCGCTCTTCGGTCAATTGTGCATCAAACCCGGTATGGCGAAAAACACCTACGGGACGGGCTGTTTTCTCATGCTAAATACAGGTGCTGAAAAAGTATCAACAAAAACTGGACTGCTGACAACACTCGCTTGTAGCTTAGACGAAAATCCCGTTTACGCGCTGGAGGGAAGCGTATTTGTCGCAGGTGCTGCCGTCCAATGGCTTCGAGACGGTATCGCAATTATTAAGAGCGCGTCGGAAACGGAGGAAATTGCATCCCGTATACCGGATTCCGGGGAAGTCTTTGTTGTTCCTGCCTTCACCGGACTTGGCGCGCCCTATTGGGATTCCGATGCGCGTGGTGCTATCCTCGGCTTAACGCGAGGGAGTACCCGCGAGCAAATCATCCGCGCCACATTAGAGTCAGTTGCGTATCAATCCGCAGATGTCGTTAGGGCAATGTTGACTGATGCAGAGATGACACTCGAGCAATTACGTGTTGACGGTGGTGCGGCTGCTAACAACTTCCTCATGCAGTTTCAAGCTGACATCTTAGGGATAAATGTAGAACGTCCAGCACAAATAGAATCAACGGGCTTGGGTGCTACGTACCTTGCGGGTATCACAGCTGGTGTGTGGAACGACATCGAAGAACTTGAGGCAAATAGAGCCGAGCAAGCAAGACTTGAAGGCTCCGCTCTTAAAGCTCGCGTCTTCTCACCACAAATAGACGCAAAGCAACGCAACGAAAAACTCGCGCAGTGGAAAAAGGCAGTGCAACGAATTATGAGTTAAAATGCGACTCCAATGGAAGTACTCCCTTGTTATTAATCTCTGTGTCATAGCAATCCTCGTGGCGTTTTACTTTTTCGATAGCATCCGTGTCCGAAATGATATGAATGCCCTTCACGCCTTGGGTGCAGAACGTGGTGCCGAGTTGAAGAAAATCACCGAGAACACGATTCTTGACGCTGTTGTGAGAGAAATCGAAACCACAAAGCGGTTTGATGCCCAACGACTGGATCAGGTCCTGAATAGACTCAAGCGGGAACATCCAGATATGCAAGATGTGCTGAATGTCCACATCTCCTTGAACGATACCCGTATTCGTTCCAGTCTGCTTGCCGGTGAAGATGCTGTTGACATAAATCTTGACTCACTGGATCTTGAGCAAATTGAGACAAAGGGTGCAACGATACACACGATAGAAGGACAGAACGCAACAGCTATTGTCATCAAATACACCGTCAATTTGACATCGCCAAAGCCAACAATTGAGTTAGAGCCTCGCGATTACGCCGAACCCATACTCGGCGAAGGAACTCTGCTATACGATGTTGGGTGGAGAGTCTCTGGCTACATACAAGTACTTTTCGACGTTCCTTATATCGGCAAATCAATTCGATATTCATTGCTAATGCATGCGATATTGATTGTGATTGTCGGTGCCCTTCTCGTAATTTTGATCGATCTAACGACGAATCATCTGATTATGAAGCCATTAGAACGGATGACTCGTATTATACAGAGCGCTGAAAGTGGAAATCTATCACTTGATCAAACATACTCGTCGGATGAACTGGGTAGAGCAACCCATAACCTCGTAAGGATGCTGTGGCAACTACGAGACTCGCATTCAAAACGGATTGATGCGTTAGGGCAATTCGCCGCTGGTGTGGCACATGAAATTCGGAACCCACTCAATTCAATCGGGATGACTGCCCAGCACCTAAAATCTGTTTTCTCGCAACGAAAAGTGAGCCAGGACGATATTGAGGAGGCAAAAGAACTATTAGAGATCGTTGACAAAAAAATAGTAGAACTGAAGCAAACTTCAGAGCAGTTTCTCACTTTAAATCGACCCAGAAGATTGAATGTAGAACCGGTAAACCTCAATGCTCTCGTGGAGCAAGTTTTATCTGAATTCGCGCTGATCGCCGAGGAAGCCAAAGTTCAAGTCATCAGAAATTATGATGAAAATCTACCGGATGTCCAGCTGGATGCTGCCTTAATGCGACAGACGCTCTTCAATTTTGTGCAAAACAGTATCCAAGCAATGCCGAAAGGCGGTAGCATCTACATCACAACCCTTGTGGAACAGATAGATCAGAACACGAGAGATGCGGTGGTTGAAATCAGAGATACCGGCATCGGCATCCCAGAAGAAATTCAGGAACAAATTTACGACGCGTATTTCACAACCAAAGATGCCGCGGGCGGCATAGGACTCGGTCTTGCCGTTTCGCACCAAATTATCACGGCTCATAAAGGTAAAATTGAAGTCCGAAGCAAAATGGGAATGGGAACCGCTTTTAAAATCAGTTTCCCGCTGAATGAGGATAAACTGCTATAAATTCCCGGCTTAAATGACAGGAGAACCAAAACGATGGCATCAATACTGATTGTAGACGACGACCAAGCACAACTGACAATTTTACAGCGTATTTTGAAACGCGAAGGGTACACAGTTGAAACCGTTGAAGACAGCAAAGCCGCGCTTGATAACTTAGAGAAACAGATGTTTGACCTCGTCATCAGTGATATGTGGATGTCCTCCCGATTTGAGGGTAGAGATCTGCTTCGGGAAATAAAGCGGACCGATCCGGACCTGCCAGTGCTTATCATGACAGCGTTTGCGGAGCTAAACGACGCTGTTAATCTTGTTGCGCACGAAGGCGCGTTCTATTATCTTGAGAAACCCATTCAAATCGAAGTCCTGAAACGGGAAGTGAAACACGCGCTACAGACTCGCGGTGCGCTCCGCAGCATCGAAGAAGAAAGCGATGACTCAACACCAGAAATCCAGATTGATGAAATTGTGGGTGATAGCGAGAAAATGCAGGATCTTTTCAAAAACATGGCTCGGATTTTGCACCGTAGTGTTACACAAGTTCTCATCACAGGCGAAACGGGCTCTGGTAAAAGCCTCATTGCGCGTGCACTTCACAAACACGGTCCGCGAAAAAACAAGCCGTTCATTTCGATTAACTGCGGGGCAATTCCCGAAACCCTTATTGAAAGTGAATTATTTGGACATGAAAAAGGGGCGTTCACAGACGCAGCACATCAAAAGAAAGGACTTTTTGAAGTCGCAAACGAAGGGATACTTTTTCTTGATGAAATCGGGGATCTTCCGATCCAAACACAGAGTAAACTGCTGCATGTCCTTGAGGAACGTGAGATACGGCGAGTCGGTGGGACTCGGAACATTAAAGTAGATGTCTGTGTGATTGCTGCAACAAACAAAAATCTCATCCAGGCAGTTCGAAACAGCGCGTTTCGCGAAGACCTCTATTTTCGTCTGAATGTTATTCCGCTCCATATTCCACCACTTCGAGAGCATTCAGAGGACATTCCATTACTCGTGAATTACCTCATCCAGAAGTTTAGCAGCGAATATGCAGAGGCACTCCCCAAACAGGTTACACCACAGGCGATGTCTGTGCTCAGACGGTATCACTGGCCCGGTAACATCCGGCAATTAGAAAATTACCTCCATCGCATTTTTGTACTATCAGAAAATGAGGTGATCGATAAAGATGAGTTGCCTCCGGAGATTTTAGACACGTCGCTTCCAACCACCGACGTTGAATTTGATATTCCTGAGGAAGGGGTTTCCCTTGATGAAATTATCAAGGAATACGTCTGCAGTGCGTTAGCAAAAAGCAATGGGAACCAGATTCAAGGGGCAAAACTGTTGGGGATTTCGCGACGTAAACTTCAGCACCGGATGCAGAAATATGGTCTTCAAAGCCAAGATTTTAAAAGCTAATACCGCGGCATTTGTGTATCTATTTCCCGTGCCCACCGATCAATACCGCCGATTAAACTCTTCACCGATTTGAAACCGAGTTGTTGCAAAAGAAAAGCTGCGTCAAGGCTCCGCATGCCCCAGTGACAATAAACGACGACCTCAACTCCTGGGGTAATTTCGCTACAACGCCTTGGCAACTCGCCGAAGGGAATCCATACAGTACCTTCAAGGTGAACCATCTGATACTCCCATTCTTCCCGGACATCCAACAAAACGAAGGGCGTGCCTCTGTTCATCATGTCCTTGAGCTGATTCGGTGCAATAGCGTACGTGTCCGTCTCTAACGGAAGAATCGCCTCTGCTACACTGGGTGCAACCTTCGGTAATCTCCGATCTTGCAAATTCCTGATATACCGTCGCCAGATCCTTTTTACTGCTTTTTGGATATGATTGAACATTTTTCAGTTCTCTCCAAGGGGGTTTCTATAGGAAGAAACTACAGTTGTATGTGCTCAGAAGGTTACGGTAACCCCTAATGTAGGGACAATCGGAAAGAGAGGCTCTTCTTCAATCGCACATCCGATAACAGCATCTGTCCCTTCATCGCGTAGTTGACTAAAAGCATACTGGTCCAGATTAGCATGGTTATACAAGTTCAATATTTGAAAATACCAAGACAACTCCCATCGTCGATAAGGGCTCCGTTTTGTAATACGAAAATCGAGACTGTGGTAGGCAGGCATCCGCGCTGAGTGTATATCACCAAACTGCCGATCACAGACAATACTGCCGTCAGGTAACCTAACTTCCTTGTGAATGAGAGGGGTTCTCGGCTCACCTGTATGGAAACGCCAACTCAGATAGAGATACCAAGTCGGTGCAAACTGATAACTACTGCTAACAGCGAAAGAATGCCGCCGATCATATTGACGGAAGCGTTTTGTTCCATTTGCGATCTCTTCTGCGATCCCATAGGCATAGCCGAGTGTCCACGTCAAACGATTTGATACTGCATGCGTCATGAATACATCAACACCTCTGGCATCTCCAGACTCAGGCGAGTTAAATATCTGATTCTGCCTTCCAAACTCACGAAGCCGTCCAACGAGATTATCAAAAGTATTGTAATAGCCTTCAACACGCACCAAGAAACTATCGACAGGGGTATACTCAACCCCGAGTATGTAATGCACAGCTTGCTCCGCACGTCCGACCATTTCAATGCCATCTTCGACTGGAATTCCCATCAGGTGAACGGGTTGATGATAAATACCCCAAGCCCCCCGTAAAACGAGATTCTTCGTCGGTTTCACGGCAAGTGCGACTCGCGGCCCAACTTCATAACGCTGAATACCTTCCTCCCGATAATGCTGGTAGAGGTAATGTCCCCCGACATTGAGCGCAAGTTTGGAATGGAGCTGCCACTCATCTTGGAGAAATAGATTGAATTCACTTCCCTTATCGTCAATATCAGCGAGAATTGGCTTGTAGACGTTTATACCCGCCTGCCGTTCCTGAACATCATATTGATACCGCGCAGTCAACCAACGCCATGTAACACCACTGCGGAGGGTGTGCTTGTCAAAAAGATTTGCGGTAAGTTCTGCTTTTGTACCGAAGAACCCGAAATTGCGATTATCAAAATCTGCTTTCCCTGTCGTTCTATCCTGACTGGATGTGCCAGCGAAAATAAAAAGGTCCGTCCAATGCGAATCCCCAAAAATATGCCGCCACTTCGCCCAAGTTGTCGAATTGTCGTATCGGGAATCTAAGTTATTGTCTACATCGTCTACACGAATCCGATTCTTATCCCATCCGTATAAACCATTTAACGTGACTGTATCCCTCGGGGTAACTTGATAAGTCAATTTGCTGTAGATGTCAGCGTATTGCGGTTTATAGTTTTCATCGACATCCATGAGCATGAGAATCAGATCGACATACCCACGGCGGGCTGACAGGAGCCAACTCCCTTTTTTCGAGAGGGGTCCCTCCAGAGTGGCTGTTGCGTTAATCAAGTCTACCCCGAAATTGGCGGAAAATTTCTCAGCGTTTGGTGTCCTCGTCGTGATGTCAAAGACACCGGACATTTTCTCTCCATATTCCGCAGGAAACCCACCTATCAGCAAATTGGTGTTTTGAATGAGCTCCAAACCTATCAGCGAGACTGCGCCACCGAAATCCTGAAGATGATAAGGATTATAGAGTTCCATCCCATCCAATCTGACCGAAATATCGTCTTTCTCGCCCCCTCGCACACTGAAGCGCGTGCTATAATCACTCGAAGCCACACCTGGGAAAATATGACCTGCGCGCATTACATCGTTGTCAATTAGTGGAAAACGTTCAATCTCCTGCTTAGATAGGGAGATTTTCGCCGACGCGCCATCGTAAATTGTAAAACGACCCGGCGTTACAACAATCTTCTCTAATTGCACAGGCGCGGTACCATCTTCCGCGAGAGCAGTAAACGGACCCATTACCCCAAAAAACAGAGTGTAAAAAGCCAAATACACTGGTCTCAGAAAATTGGCATTGAACATTCAGTCGCACCTCAGAGGCTTAAATCTATCGGCTCTAATATATCAATTATAGCATACTTTGACAGATGTTGGCAATGCTTTTGATGGTTCTCATTTTCTGCTTGATTTATGTTCCAAAAACCTGTTAACATACACCTATGCCGAAACTCAATCTCAAACCCAACCATAAAGCAATCCGCGACTACTACACCACGCTGCAACAGTACGAAAAGCACGCTATCACACACGAAGGCGCGGTTAGTTCCCCCTTTGATACACTTCTGCAAACCTGTGCAAAACAGGTAAACGCCACGCTCGTTCCGCAATACACAATGCACACGTCAAAAGGCAATCGCATCGTCATCGACGGCGTGATCCTCGACGAGTATGGACTCCCGTTCGCCTACTGGGAAGCGAAGGATATGGAGGATAATCTCTACAAAGCCGTGCTGGAGAAACGGGACGCGGGCTATCCGCTTGATAACATTTTCTTCCAAAACCCACAGCACGGCATCCTCTATCAAAACGGAGAACAGGTCTTTGATGTAGACATCACTGATCCGACTCGCCTGATTACGGCACTCCAACACCTCTTTGCTGCGCCTCCCGCTGCGCTCGCAAACTGGCACGCCGCCGTTGCTGAATTCAAAGAGAAGGTCCCCGCACTCGGGAGAAAAGCCGCAGAACTGATAACCGAGCAACACGAAACCAACCCGCGATTTGTCACCGCATTCACAAATTTCTACGAACAGTGCCGCGCCGCGATTAACCCAAATCTCTCTAAAGCCGCCGTTGAGGAGATGCTCATCCAACACCTGTTAACCGAACGCATCTTCCGCACTGTCTTTAATAATCCAGACTTCACGCGTCGGAACACCATTGCACGCGAGATTGAAAACGTCATTGAAGTACTCATCGGACAGACGTATAGTCGCGATGCCTTCCTCAAAGTGCTGAACCCGTTCTATCTCGCCATTGAACAAGCAGCCCTGCTCTGTCAAGATTTCTCGCAGAAACAGCAATTCCTTGACACTGTCTATGAGCAGTTTTTTCAGGGATTCTCCGTAGAGGTCGCAGACACACACGGCATTGTCTATACACCACAACCGATTGTTGATTTCATGGTGAAAAGCGTCGCACACATCTTGGAAACCGAATTTGACAGGTCGTTGTCTGATCCGGGTGTTCATATTATCGATCCCTTCGTTGGGACGGGCAACTTTATCGTCCGGCTCCTGCAGGACATCCAAGCAACAACTCTTGAAGATAAATACCGCAATGCCCTATATTGCAACGAGATTCTGTTATTGCCCTATTACGTTGCGAGTCTGAACATTGAGTATGAGTATTTCCAACGGACGGGGACATATCTACCGTTTGAAGGGATCGCCCTTACAGACACATTTGAGTTGCTTGAGGAGCAACAGATACAACTCTTCACGCAAGAAAACACGGAACGGGTCGAAAAACAGAAGGGGGCAGATATGTTCGTTGTTATCGGTAATCCGCCTTACAACGTTGGACAGGTGAATGAGAACGACAACAACAAGAATCGACCGTATAAGAGGATAGCCAAGTTCGTGCGCGAGACGTATTCGCAAGACTCCAAGGCGACGAATAAAAACGCCCTTTCCGACCCTTATGTGAAGGCGATATTGTGGGCATCAAAACGCATTGGCGCGGAAGGTATTGTTGCGTTTGTGACGAATAACGGTTTTCTCGACGGCCTCGCGTTCGATGGGATGCGGAAACACCTCGCACAGGATTTCACTAAAATTTATCACATTGATCTAAAAGGAAATGCACGTACTTCAGGGGAACGCCGCCGACAGGAGGGAGGCAATGTTTTTGATGATCAGATACGGGTTGGAGTTGGGATTACTTTCTTCATCAAAACGGCAGAGGTGATATCTGAACCCGCCGAAGTTTGGATCTATTCTGTTGACGACTATTTGAAAGCACGCGAAAAGCAGAAACTTCTAACCGACTTCGGTGACTACACAAACGTTCCGGTAAAACAAGCGAAGATTGATACAAGGCACACTTGGCTGACAGAAGGACTCCATGCCGAGTTTGATACTTTTATTCCGATGGGAAGTAAAAAAACAAAAGGAAAGAGAAAGGTGGGAGTCCGCACAATTTTCGATACATTTGGTGTCGGGTTACAGACCAGCAGAGATGCATGGCTCTACAATTTTAACGAAAATACGCTAATCCAAAACGTAAAGCGGATGAGCGACTTTTACAACATGCACGTGCTTAAGTGGCGAGGAACCTCACAAAACGTGCGGGATGTTGATGACTTTGTGGAATATGATGACACCCAAATTAAGTGGAGTTCTGGCTTAAAGCTGAAACTGGAACGGGGAGAACTCGCTGAATCTACCGAATCAAAATGCCGAGTGTCCCTTTTTCGTCCGTTTACAAAAATGAATCTATGCTTTGACAATACACTCAACCACCGAATGTCTATATTCCCTACCACCTTTCCTACACCGGAGGCAGAAAAAGAGAATCAGGTTATTTGTATCAATGTGTCAAGAACAAGCGCGTCTTTTCACACATTAATGGTTAATGTAATTCCAGATTACCATATCACAGGTGACGCCCAATGTTTCCCCTTTTACACCTACGACGAGGACAGCACAAACCGCCAAGAAAACATCACCGATTGGGCGTTGGCAGAATTTCAAACCCACTACGGAGACGATACCCTCACCAAGTGGGACATCTTCCACTATACTTACGCCCTCTTGCACCATCCCGACTACTGCGAAAAATATCAGGCGAACCTCAAGCGCGACTTGCCACATATTCCGTTCGTTAAAGATTTCTGGGGTTTCGCGAAGGCAGGTGCAGCGTTAGCAGACCTCCATGTCAACTATGAATCCGTCCCGAAATATGAGAAACTGCAGCTGCAGGAAACATCGACTCTGCCAAGAATAGATTGGCAAGTAGAGAAAATGCGGTTTTCCAAGGATAAAACCCAGATTCATTACAATGACTATTTCACGTTGGTGGGCATCCCACCGGAAGCGTTTGACTATCGGTTAGGAAGTCGATCGGCAGTGGAATGGGTCGTAGATCAGTATCGCGTGAAGGTAGACAAACGGAGCGGTATTTGGAACGATCCGAATCGTTCGGAGGAACCTCAGTATACTGTAGATTTGATCGGGCGTGTTATTACCGTCAGCCTCCGGACGATGGAGATTGTGAACAATTTGCCGCCATTGTAACCAGAAATCGGTAGGTGCGGTTTCCAATTTGAGAGTTGGTCTGCGCTGAGGTTATGGGGTCCTCCGACACAGTTCAGCTTGGGAACTTTCACCGCTAAGTGTCTCAATCACAACTTCTGCTTTAAATTCAGAGGTGAATCTTCTTCGTTTGGCCATCGGAAACGCCTTTCAAGTAGATTGGTATTGTAGCACAATCTTGGTTTAGAGAGTGGTCTAAATTTCCGATGGCAGCACAATATTTTCTGCGCGAATTTAGCCTACCCTATGAGATTTTTTCATTTTTAACCCCCTAAATCCCCCTTATCAGGGGGACTTTGAGTGTATTCCAGTGGAAAACTATAGTGGATCCTAAAAATAAATGAACATCTTTGTAGCATAGGCTGTTAGCCTGTGCCAGCGTGAGACGCAACCTCACAATTTACCCTATGATTGCGAGTGTCCAAGTAATTACGGGATATACTATAAATCACCCTGCAATGGCTGGGACACACCCTTGACATCGGCTTCCTTTACATGTTATCATTATCCTCAAGGAAACCGCATCGTGGAGGCGAAAAATGAGCACACAACAAACAGGACTCAACAGAATCTTGGAAATCATCGGCAAGATCGCGAAAATAACTGCCGATGGGGATTACATTTATCGTGGCGAGCAAGAATGCTATAAGAAAGTGTCCTCGAACCTCTGGCGTGAACTCAATAAACTGAACTTATTGGATCTTGATGTAGAAGAAATCCAAAAAAGAGAATTGGAGGATGCCAAAAGGTACGGCAACAAAACAGACGAATTTGAAATCCTCGTCGAGCTTCAACACTTCGGTGGTAAAACCAACCTAATTGACTTCACAAAAGATTATTACATCGCTCTTTTCTTCGCCTCAAAAGGTTCCCCGGTAGAGATGGCAGGATTATCTTGCAAAGCAAAACTGGAAAGATAAAGGATTGGATTAGAGAACTTCCGGATCCACCTCCTATCGAGCGTGCCCAGAAACAGAAAAGCATATTTGTGCAACCACCTGAGGGTTTTATTCCTAATGACTTCATTGGACAGGAAGAGATCATTGTCATTCCGGAAAATCTTAAGATTCCTCTATTGAAGTATCTTCAAAGGCCGGAAATTGACATATCTGCCGAAAGCATTTATCACGACATCCATGGTTTTATTGGAAGTCAGGTGAGTCGTTGGAGTGTCTACCCGGAACTTAAAAAAGGTGGAGAATCTCAAGATAGTGGAAATGAAGCGGTGCATTCTAAAGAAAAAGCCTTCCACCATCAAAGAGCTGTTGAGCATTTTACGAATGCAATAAATTGGATGCCTCCTTCTGCCGAAATTTATTACAATCGTGGACTTGCCCGTCATCGATTAGGCGAGGTTGATCTCGCGATTGCTGACTATAACACAGCGATAAACTTACAACCAGATTTTGCCTTTGCTTATCACAATCGCGGTCTAGCTTACGACCAAAGTGGCGAATTTGATCGTGCAATCCGAGATTATGATAGAGCAATAAGACTGAACCCCGATAGCCCCCAAGCCTATAACAATCTCGGTGCTGCTTACGTTAGTGAAGACGACTATGAGCAGGCAATTGAGAACTATACCAGAGTGATAAAACTAAATCCAGATGATGCCAAGGCACATAACAACCGCGGCAACGCCTACTTCGGAAATGACAAGGTGGACGAGGCAATTGAGGATTTCACCACTGCGATAAACCTGAAGCCGAGTTACCTGATAGCCTACTACAATCGGGGCCTGGCTCACGATAGAAAAGGCGAGCATAGTCTAGCTATTGCGGACTTTACTACCACGACCCAACTAGATGCGTACAACGTTGAAACCTATCACAGTCGCGGGTTGGCACATGGTATCAAAGAGGAATATGACCAAGCTATTGAAGACTTCACCAAAACGATAGAATTGGAACCAGAGTTTACCGAAGCTTACTACAATCGCGGTCTATCTTACTATGGGAAAGGCGAAATTGATCGGGCTATTAAAGACTATAATACAGTGACTCAAAATAAACCAAGTTATGCTGATGCCTATGTCAAACGGGGTGTGGCTTACTTCCGCAAAGGTGAGATTGATGCGGCTGTTAAAGATTATAAAAGTGCTATAGGATTGGAACCAAAACTGGCTGATGCTCATTGCAATCTTGGGTATGTGTATCTCAATCAGGGCGAGTACTCCAAAGCCATTGATAAATTTAGTGAGGCAATACAACGGAACCCTAACGCGGCAAATGCCTATTACAATCGCGGTAACGCTCATGGACTGAGAAAAGAATTTGACAAAGCTATTAAAGACTATACCAAGGTGATAGAGTTGGAGCCGAAGGCGGCTGAAGTATATCGTTTGCGTGGGCTTGCTTACGGTATGAAAGGCAATTTGGATAAAACTATTGAAGACTGTACCTATGCGATAAAACTACAACCCGATAATGCCGAAGCGTATAGAATTCGTGGGAGTGCCTTCGGTATGAAGGACGATTTTGAAAATGCTCTTGAAGACTGTACCCATGCAATAAGACTGCAGCCTGATAATGCCGAACCATATATTGCTCTCGGACTTGCTTATTACTCCAAAGGCGATTTGGACAACGCTATTGCTAACTTGAAAGAGGCAATTCGCCTTAGTCCAGATTATGAATTCGCTTATTACGCGCTTGGTACTATTTACAATCGTAAAGGCGATTTTGACGCGGCGATTGCTAACTTGGACGAAGCAATCCGAGTTATTGAAAACCATAACACGTCACTAAAACTGACTTCAGCGTTTGTCCAGTCATATTACCAACGTGGAGTTGCTTACGCTGTCACAGGCGATTCCGACAAGGCCATTAATGACTTTACTATAGCGATAGAACTCAACCCTGAATTTACTGATGCTTACTATGCCCGCGGTGTTGCTTATCGCGACAAAGGCGATTTTGAAAACGCTATCAACGACTTTAGCGCAGTAATAAAGCGACAACCTGACAATGCCAAGGCATATAACGATCGTGGGTTTGTTTGCCGACTGAAGGGTGATTTTGACAAGGCTATGGCAGATTTGAACAGGGCGATAGAGATCAACCGCGATTTTGCTGATGCCTACCACAACCGTGGACTTGTCTACTATCACAAAGGAGATTTTGATAGGTGCATCAGTGACTTCAGCACCTTGATAAGATTGAAGCCTGATATGGCTGAAGCCTATCACTATCGCGGTGCCGTTTACTACCACACAGATGATTTTGAGAAAGCGATTGATGACTTTACCGAGGCCATAAAACTGGATGCAAATGTGGTTGACTATCACAGTCGAGGGCTTGCTTACAGCAGAATAGGTGATTTTGACAATGCCATTGATGATTTTGACATGGAGATAAAACTCAATCCTGACGATGCGTATGCCTATTGGGGGCGTGGACGTGCTTACGCAGATAAAGATGAACTTGATAAGGCAATTGCGGACTATAGTACAGCACTTGAACTCAAACCAGATTTTGCTGAAGTCTACTATGACCGCGGGCATGCTAAGGCCATTAAAGATAATTTTGACGAAGCGATTGGGGACTTTACCAAGGCGACAGAACTGAAACCGGATGATGCTGAAGTCTACTATCACCGTGGGATTGCTTATCTGACTAAAAAGGATTTTGACAAGGCTATTGAAGATCTTAGTAGGGTAGTCGAGTTGGATCCAGAGCATGCAGGCACATATTACTATCGTGGCCTTGCTTATCTCTTCACGGGAAATTTTGACGATTTAGTTATTGAAAACCTCAATAAAGCAATAGAACAGAATTCAGAGCATGCCGACGCGTATTACTACCGCGGTGCTGCTTACAACTTTAAAGGTGAAGTTGAACTTGCCATAGAAGACTATACAAAAGCGATAGCACTCAAACCCGATTATGCCGAGGCCTATTACAATCGAGGGACAGTTTATAATGGTGAAGGTGAACTTAATAGAGCTATTGAAGACTATACAAAAGCGATAGCACTCAAACCCGATTATGCCGAGGCCTATTACAATCGAGGGACAGTTTATAATGGTAAAGATGAACTTGACAGGGCTATTGAAGACTATACTAACGTAATAGCACTCAAACCCGATTATGCCGAGGCTTACTACAATCGAGGGGAAGCGTTGTTATGCCTGAAAAAATGGGAGAGTGCCAAAGCCGACCTAATGACTGCGAAAAATATGGGGGAGGATATCGTCGCGGCATTTCGGAACGATTATAGGAACGTTGCCGCCTTTGAACAGAAACATCAGGTTAAATTGCCAAAAGACATCGTCGCACTCGTCCGACAAGGTTTCAGGCATCGCTACCCTATAGTGGAGAAAACTTTAACCCCTGATGGAAAGCCCTTTGAGTCGCCGGAAGTGTTGGATCTGCTGCAGCGGTTCCGAGACGCTGGCCCACCCTTGGGTGAGTATCTCAAGGTGTCCCCCTCTTTCGGCATAGAAACAGTACCCACTGAAGTGTTTGTAGTGGACAGAAAGACGCGGGATCAACTCGTGGCAGAACACCCTTCATCCGCTGATATTTTGAAGCCGTTTTTGCAGGGGCCGGATATCAGACGCTGGCAGGTAGAGTCCCAAGATCAGTGGTTAATCTTTACCCACCGCGGTATAGAGATTAACGCTTATCCTGCAATCCTGAAATATTTGGAAAAATACAAAGAACTTCTGAGCAAAAGAGCTGGCACGCACGAATGGTATGAACTCCAAGCATCTCTTGAGGAAGTGGAGCATTTCGCGCAACCGAAATTGGTCTGTCCAAATCTCTATAACACCCAAACTTTCGCCGTTGAGACTGAAGGTTTTTACTGTGGATACACCTGCTACGTTATTCCGACCGACGAGAAATGGTTATGCAGTTTACTCAATACACTCCCTGTGGAGTGGTTCTATTCGCAGGTGTCCAAACAATTAGACGGCGGTAAACTTGAAGCACGCAGTAACTATATCAAGCAGATTCCTGTCCCCGATATCAATGCAACACAGAAGGACCTTGTTCGCAAACTCGTGGATTACCTTATATATCTCCAGAAACAACCGACAACAAACAGCAAGGAATTGGCACACGCCCGTGACTTCATGGTACTCAAATATTTTGAGTGGATAATCAACGGATTGGTTTACGAGTTCTATATGCCAGATCTGCTCCAGAGTGCGGATAAAGATATCTTCAAACACTTAATGGCAGAGGAACTGCCCGAGGTGGCTGAGATTCAGGGAGATAAAATGTCTGTGTTCCGATCCCTCTACGAACACTTACATCATAGAGAACATCCTGTGCGCGTAAACACGTTTTTTCAGGATGGTTTAAGACCTATCCGTATTATTGAGGATAAATGGTGAGAATTACCAAAATAGAGATCCAAAACTTCAGAGCTTTTCGAGGAGTATATCACATTGATCTGGCGAAGACGGGAAAAAATCTATTGGTTTACGGTGAAAACGGCAGCGGAAAATCGTCGCTGTATTTCGCGCTAAAGTCCTTCCTTGAATCCAGCGAAGATGACTTAATCAAATTTGAAAATTACCAGAACATCTTTACCAAAACCGATGAATATAAAATCCCGGTCTATGCAGAAGATAGGGCATATCTTGAAAAGGCAAGGGAATATCTTGATACCAATGACTACAAAGCCTGTGCAATTTACGTTCGCACCGCTTTTGACGCGGCAATCAAGCAATATTGTGAGAAAAAGGATCTCGCTATTAAGTATCGCGACAATCCGAGGGACTTGAGAAGTGAAGACTTCTGGCTGCCGATAAAAATGGAAATGGACAAAGCTGATCGCCTCCTTTTAGATTTAAGGGTTGTTGACAAGATTGAACGGGCGCGAAAATTTATCCTAAACGAACTCAGTCATGTAACCTTTGCGAACATCTACAGAAAAGAACTTGAAGATGCCATTGAAGCAGTAGGACAGCTGAAAAATGCATTAGCATAAATCTAAGCCGTAGTGATAAAACCACGCCCCGATACAGAAAGAACAGAATTATGAAAGAGGAAGTAAAATCCGCATTAGCACGCGGTACCGCCTTTTTACTTGAACAACAGTGTAAAGATGGAAACTTTGAGGGACAACTCTCCTCAAGTACTTTCCCTACCTGCGCGTATGCGTGGATTGAACTTATCCGAGGCGAGACCCCGGATCCGGCTCTGATCGAATGGTTTATCGCAAATCAGAACGAGGATGGCGGATGGGGATTAGATACCGCAAATATCTCAAATACAGAAGCGACCCGATTTGTTCACTTAATACTGGAGCAAACCCATCAACGTTTACCCGATCCGTCTCTCCAAAAACTGCTGGCATCCGTTCCGAAATCCGCACCTCACCTTGCCTTAGTCAAATTGGCTTATGCCGCTTTCAATCAGTTCGATTGGAACGAACTGACGCTGTCAGAAAATGCGCTACCTCTCATGAAACTCGCGAGACAACTGACGAAGATTCCGCTACTTGGTAGTCGATTGAAGCCGCCGAGACATCGTCTGCCGCCTGTTGCTCTTTTCAACATCCCAATGTTCGATGCCCTTTTCATTGCTGAACAACATACACTCGTACCTGTCTTCATCATGATTGAACTGAATACAACGAAACGCCCTGAAATGATAACCTCTCTCGCGGCATGGTTGAAAACGCACATTCTCAGCGATGGCAGTTGGTTTCGAGTGAACTACATCACTGCCCTTTCTGTTTTGGCACTCATTGAACTCCAGGAAAAGTGGGAAGCAGATGAAGAGATCGCTGAACTTATCGAACACGGTATCGGTTGGCTCCGTACGACACGAAATCGTGATGGAGGATGTCGAGAGGCATTAAACTTAAATGTGTGGGACACCGCGTTGAGCATCATTGCCCTAACAGAGGTGTCCGCTACACACAATGAAGTGAAAAGTCGGGAATCGGAGTTCCCTCCTACCAATGAACTTACAGATAAAGTAAAATATGCCGCGCAGTGGCTCGTCAACCATCAAAATGAAGATGGAGGATGGGCGTTTTCAGGATTAGGCGATTGTAGGGGCGAGGTTACCTCGCCCCTACCAAGCGACGCTGATGATACTGCACTCGGGACCCTTGCCCTGATTCGTTCACTCCTTGTGGGTTCACCTATCGATCAAGAGACATTAGATGGTTCAGTCCATCGCGGCATTGCATGGTTAAAGACACAGCAAGGACGCGACGGAAGTTGGAGCACATATCAACCGGGTCAAGGAGATGTCGGTTGCGTGAGCATCACAGCACATGCGATTGAAGCCCTGCTTGCCGTTGACCGGAGCGATATCCCTGATATACCTAATGTTCATAGTGCGATGAACGCTGGAATCCATTGGCTTCGCAAACAAATTAATCGAGATGGGTATTGGCGAGACCTCTGGTTAGCAAAAGATACGTATGGCACCGCCTGCGCTATAATAGCACTCATCAAAGCGGGGCTGAGAAATACCCCTGAAATCCAGCGTGGTGTCGAATGGCTCGAACACACCCAAAATGCGGATGGCGGATGGGGTGAGGATATGTTTGGGAATCCCACTGAAAGCACAGTGGAACAGACAGCTTGGAGCACCTATGCACTCCTGCTTGCGAATCCAGAAAAGTCCGCCGCTGAACAGGGCGTAGCATTTCTACTCAAACACCAGCGGGAAGACGGTTCATGGCCCGAACAGTGCGTCGGCATTTATTGGGAGATCATCGGTGGCTATGCCGATCCGATTTATGCGTCCGTTTTTCCGATACTTGCCCTCAACCAACGATCACAAACAACTCCTTAGGTTCGGACATGGGAAGGAAGTCGGGGTTACAAACCCCTCCCACAATATCTATTATTATTCCGATTCTGAACGAAGCAAAGATTCTGGATAAAACACTCTCTCAGCTTCAGCCCGAATTGGAACGCCATGAACTTATCATCGTAGATGGTGGAAGCAGCGATAACTCTGTCTGTATCGCGGAGAAATATGGAAAGGTGCTAACATCAGCGCGTGGAAGGGCAAAACAGTTAAACGCAGGTGCAGTGGCGGCAACAGGCGACATACTCATCTTCCTACACGCAGATATTTGGCTTGAATCGGGGGCATTGGCGGCAGTAGAATCAGCACTATCGTCAGGTTACATCGGTGGTGGGTTCCATCAGAAGATCGATGGTAAGTGTATTCTCTATCGTATGATTGAAATAGCAGGGGACCTCCGAGGCAAGTACCTAAAGGTGTTTTATGGTGATAGTGGCATTTTTTTAGCACGCGCCGACTTTGAGAAAATCGGCGGTTTTCCCGACGTTCCGATTCTGGAAGAGATGGAATTTTCAAAAGGTTTGCGGAAACTCGGCAAAACAATGCTCATCGTGCCACACATCCATCTATCAGCGAGGCGATGGGAAGCAAAAGGTATCGTCCGAACGACATTAAACAACTGGCTCATCACCTTGCTCTATTTCATCGGAGTTTCGCCAGAGAAACTCGCGAAACTCTATAGCCACATTCGGTAAGACAATAGACTTTAAGAGAATTGTTTCCATAGATAAAGAAATTGGAAAGAAAAAAGAAAATGCCTCTACGCTGCTCAGGCGGCGCAGAGGCATTCTCCTATAAAGAATCGTCCGGACAGTTCAATGCTGTCTCAAAGATAAACTGTACGCAATTAGCGAGTCTGCTTGAGTGTGCCCCAAGTTGTCGCTAATTTGTTCTTGGCTTCAACATCAAATGAACCCTCTTCTGCAAGCCAGTTGTTAATGAATTCAGCAACCCCAATACCTCGGATATCTGGTTTATCAGCCCAAATAGGCGCATTCTTCTGCCACATTGCTGCAATCATACCGGTACCGTCTTTGCCCGGTGATTTACTGACTGCAACTGCCGGGTCTGCTGTGTTCTTATCTGCTTGCGCAAAAACAACGACATTCCAGTCTGAGCCACCAAACTGTTCGAGGTGCCACGGACGGGTGGATTTAAAGGGTTTGAATGAGGGGATAGCTTCCTTCCCAATGTCAGTCGCTTCAAAGTTAGCACCCCGATCACCAAAAGTTAAGCCATCAATATCAAAGACATTGGCTGCACCCGCCCCACCGTTATCTGGACTCCGAACGCCACCTTCGTAGCTCATATAGAAAATCCAGTCTGCCACGTTAATGACGACATTGCCTTCCTCAATGAAGTTCTCTACATTCGAGCCATCCGGCTTTTTGTTTGGGAACGGATAAAGCGCACTCGGTGACGTACCACAAGCGAGGATAATAACGTCTTGCTGGCCATTGCCTGTATGTTCCACGCACCATTTGGCGAGCGGAGAATCATCGCCTTCTTCGTCACCATCGCCAAAGTCTTCAATGCTGTTAAACAGTGCTTTGACACCAGCATCGTTACTGATCGCTTTGACATTTTCGGCAACTGCGCCGTCAGAGATCCAACCCGGATTGGTCGGTCCTGAGTAAAACGCCAAATCGTTTGCTGAAACTGTAGCCACACAGCTCAGGAGAGCCAAGAGGGCTATACCTACATAGATTTTCATGATGTGCAATCCTCCTTTTTGGTTGCCATCAGTGGGTGAGTGTTGGAGTGGAGCGTTAACACTCCACCCGTATCTTGTCAGTAAAGGAGTTGTCAAAGAGACAACTATCGACCGGATTTAATTCTGCCCCAGGTTGTCGCCATTTTGTGCTGGGCATCTACCGCGGTTACAATACTTCCATGTTCCATGAGCCAGTTGGCGATAAATTCAATAACGCCGCTTGCACGCGGATCGTCACCACCCCAATTGGGCTGTGCCTTTTGCCACATTGCGGCGATAATTCCGCCGTCTGCCTTATTAACAGCAACCGCTGGATCAGCGGTATTCGGATCGTCGTTTGAGACAGCAAAAGCAGTGACTTCCCAATCTGTGCCGTCGAACTGCTCCAGATGCCATGGACGATCGGACTTGAATTCCTCCAACGATGCGATGTATTTCTTCCCATCATCCGTGGGGACCTGCGGTCCACCTCGATTGCCGAAGGTAAGCCCGGGAATGTCAAAAACATTTGCAGCTCCTGCTGCTCCATTATCAGCACTCCGCGAGCCGCCTTCGTAACTCATATACAAAAGCCAGTCTGCAACGTTGATGAAAACGTTCCCATCTTCAATGAAATTTTCGATGTTGGAACCGTCAGGATTTACATTCGGGAATTGATAAACTGCGCTCGGTGCGGTCCCTGAGGCAGCAATGAAAACATCCTGCTGTCCGTTCCCAGTGTGTGCCTTCATCCATTTACCTAACGGGGAATCAGAACCGACTTCGTCGCCATCTCCGTAGTTTTCAACGCTTTCAAAGATGGCTTTCATCTGGTCGTCATTCATGATCGCCTCAGCGTTCGCGATCGCAGCATCTTGTGAAATCCAACCCGGGTTCGTCGGCCCCGAATAAATTGCCAAGTCTGCTGCAAACGCGCTTGTCAAAGCAAGCGCGAAAAGTGATAAGCTGAGTACTAAAATTAGGAAAAGTTGTTTCACGGTTTCAGTTCTCCTTTTTGAGGTGGTTGATCTTATGTCGTTATGTTTTGTGTAACGTATGCGTGTGACGAAACAGCATTCCTCGCCAGGTGAGGATGCAAAATTAGACGCTTTTGCGCCTGGAAAGTTTAAATAGTTACACTAACATGTAGTTAGTCGGAAACGCAAATGAAACCATAAAGTTTCCGCCAATCAAAGCACAGAAACCTTATAGCGTGTTCTAATGAACTGTAAGTGAGTGCCAACGCTTTTTCGCTCCAAAATCGTTTCTGCAAAACGGCACAAGTTCCTTGAAACTGGGGCACCTATTGTTTGAGAGCCGCCCATGTTACAGCAAGTTTGCCTTGAGGTTCAACGGCGAGGTTAACCTCGCGTGGGTTATCGTAAAGATAAAGATTATCAATGTAGTAGTGTTGAAGTTGATTGGTGTGAATACCGAGGGCCCCTTTAGGATGGAGGTTTTTCAAATCCGTCCATTCGATGACCTTGTCAAATGTGGGTGTTCCCCGTTCTTTGATATAGAGTTGGAACGTATTACCATCCCCAAGCAATACGATTGTGTACCACGTTTTCGATAAAACCTGAATTGGGAATTCAGCTCTGTGTTCGCGATACTCCTTCCAGGTGCCTCGATCATTTCCTTCGCGCTTGTACCAACGTGCAGAATTCGGGCGACCGGCACCATCAGCAGGTGTAATAATTAATTGATAGAAATGGTAGTCTATATTCGCACGAAACAAGAGTTCCATCTTACTCGGAAACGGATCAACAAGCAGATGAAAATCGAGACGTAACCCAAAATTTTCAAACTCTATCAACCCGTACCCAAAATCCATGGGACCGTTGCCATCTCCACCAACTCTGTGGATTTCCAGCTGCCCGCCGTTCACATCCCAAGACGCCTCTTGGCCCTTCCAGTATTTACCGTTGAGTTTACCTTTAAAATCATCTGCTATGAGAAGTTTCGCATCGCTCACCTGACACAACAGCAGAATCAACATTATCAGGTAACAGAAAATAGCCATTTTTCGCACAGCGGTTACCTCCATATGTGTAGAAGTTATTTTAATTATAATCTATTTTGTTAATACTTGTCAAGATTTCTTTCTTTTAATTCCAGAAGCATTCAATTCTCCCACAATTTTGATGTTCTGCTTGAGAGCACTTCGCTGTAGGAGCGAGCTCCTGCTCGCGATGCCTTCGCGAAAATGCTCAAAAAACCTACAATTGAATGTCTCTGCTTTTAATTCAGAGCCATCCAGTTTTCCTATAGGAGGGAGCTCCGAATCCCGACATCTTCATTATAGGAGAGATCTCTGAGAGTTTCCGACTCCTGACCGCCTCAGCAGGAGCTATCTCCTGAGTGCGCCGCTTACCGACTTTAGAATTTGACACCACATAGATGCTGTGCTACACTTTGTGTATCCAAAGAAGGTTAAAAAAATGAACTTGAAATACAGAACAATTCACCAATACATCAAAAATAGACTGACTTTTGTTTTCTTGAGCGTCTATTTTCTCATTCCTACGTATTCGGCGTTCACTGAACTTCCTCTCGTTGTTATCAATGAAACTGATGGCAGTGAGATGGTTCTGATTCCATCGGGAACCTATCTGATGGGCAGCACGCTTGCACAAACCGCCGCGTTGATTCACAAAGATGACCGACTCTCCACAGATTTTTTCCACGCGGAACACCCCCAGCACTCTGTTTCGCTTCCAGCATTCTATATTGACCGCTCCCCTGTGTCGAACGCGCAGTATGCCGTTTTTATTGCAGCAACGGGACATCTGACACCGAAATATTGGACACATACCCCGCAGATAGGAGCGGAAGAATCCTTTCCTGTCGGTGCCAAAAACGGCACACATCCTGTGGTCGGTGTCTCTTACACCGATGCCGTGGCGTATTGCGAATGGGCAGGCAAACGGCTCACTACGGAAGCGGAATGGGAAAAGGCGGCGCGGGGTAGGCTCGTCAATCAAAATTATCCGTGGGGAAACGATTCCTCTCGAAACCATGCGAACACTGTCGGTGCTTGGGGAAAAGACAAATGGCTCTGGACCTCTCCTATCGGAAGCTTTCCTGCTAACGGATACGGGTTGTACGACATGGCAGGTAATGTGTTTGAATGGTGTGCTGACTGGTACGCAGCGGATTATTACCAACACAGTCAACACCAAAATCCACAGGGACCTGAAACAGGACAGACTCGGATGTTACGCGGTGGTTCGTGGAGTAATAACCTTCTCGGTATCTATCAGATGCGGTGTGCTTATCGATTTCACGCACGCCCCGAAACGCGCAACCTAACCATTGGCTTCCGATGCGCCGCAACACCACCTCCCTAACATGTTCAATTAAGCGACTCCAATTGATCGCGCCCCTCCACAATTTTTAGAAACTGATTGACTGGCACCTCCGAAAATCTCTGAACGGTTCCTCCCTGCCATTTAATCTCTAATTCCACCTTTTCTTGGCTTCCAACCCCAAAATGTAAGCGCAAATCGTTTTGTGAGAGGTAACTTGAACCGCTCCGTACCTCTCGCACTTGGCAGGAATCGCCCGTCTTCATAAGCACCCGCGTTCCAATGGCGGCTCGATTGGACGTAGTGCCTACCAACATAAGGTTTATCCAATGTCCTGAACGATTTCCTCCATCGTTCCGCAGGATATCCACACTTTCACCGACATTTGACACTACCAGATCAAGATCACCATCGTTATCCAAATCACCGACGGCACTGCCGCGGCTGGAACGCTGCAGCGCAAATCCCGGACCGCTTTGCGCCGTGACATCCGCAAAGGTGCCATTTCCGTTGTTCCAAAATAGGTGGTTCGGTTGCTCATACGTCGTTGAACTATCAATGAGTGTTACATTATCGTGGATATGTCCATTTGCAACGAAGATGTCCTGAAATCCATCATGGTCGAAATCAAAGAAATTGACCCCCCACGCTAAATACGGCAGACTGATGTTACCGGTGCCAGACGTATAGGTCTGATCCGTGAAGAATTCACCCGTATCGCTGTGATAAAGTGTATTTGTCTGATGCTGAAAGTTAGTGACGACGAGGTCGAGCCATGTATCGTTATCGTAATCGCCGAAAGCAACACCCATCCCGTTTTCAACCAATCCGTGTTCGCTAAGTGCGACACCAGCAAACTGACTCTGCTCTCGAAACTTCCCACTTCCATCGTTATTATAGAGGAAGTTGGCATCTGCATCGTTTGCGACGTAGAGATCTGTGTCGCCATCAGCGTCATAATCCCCGAAGGTAACACCAAGACCTCGCGCAGCGAAGTTGTCAAAACCTGTATTCAGCGTATCCTCAGTAAAGGTGCCATCGCCATTGTTGCGATAAAAAATGTCTTTCACCCCATCATAAGTCCGAGGACTACAATAAACCAGGATCCCTTTGACCCGACAAGGCGTGTGCGTCTCCACAGAGAAATTGACATAGTTCGCAACATAGAGATCCAAGTCCCCATCGGCATCCACATCCGCAAACGCACACCCTGCGCTCCAGTCATCGACCCCTACACCTGCTTCTACTGTCCGGTCAATGAAAGTGCCGTCTCCATTATTTCGGTAAAGTATATTAGTGCCAAAGTTGGTTACATACACATCAAGCCAACCGTCGTTGTCGTAATCTCCGACACAAACACCAACACCGTAACCCTGATGCCCAAGACCACTCTCGTCAGTTACATCAACGAAGTGGCCTGTTCCATCGTTGCGGTAAAGGTGGTTCATTGTATCCGTAGTGGTATTAAAGGTATCTAAATTGGCACCATTGATGAGATAAATATCTACGTCGTTGTCATTGTCATAATCGAACAGAGCGATTCCAGAACCGAGTGTTTCGACAAAATACTTCTTGTAACTGCGACCATCCTCGTGCTGGAAGACAACGCCACTCTCCGCGGTGACATCTGTAAATCTAACAGTTGATTGTCCATGTCCATTAGAAACGATAAAAAGGCTTATGAGAAGTCGGAACGCAAACTTCATGAAAAAATACCTGTGGATGCGAACTTTTGTCGCTATTTCTTCACGCAATTCTTACGCGAGATAATTCAAGGGTGTCCTCAAATCGGTATTATACCCCATCTCTGCATAGAAGTATAGTCCCTTTCGGTTGTGATGATAGCCTTTAGGCACTTTTCCACTGTCAAGTTGCAATAAAACGGTAAACCCGCTAAAATATACGGAAATTCAACATGCTAACCTGTTTTGCAAACGTGATGGGAAGATAAACCGATGTATCGCCCCCAACTCCTCATTTGGATCTGTGTCCTACTCATTACCATCGGGCACACGATTGTTGCAAGCGAAAAGGCAACGTCCTTATTTGCCCAAGGCATCCAAGAATTAAACGCCGGGCAGTTAGACGTTGCGCTTGAAACGTTCAGGCAAGTTACAACAATCGCGCCAGAATTTGCGGATGCGCACTATCACATCGGATTAGTTTACTATCAGAAAGCAGAATTCCCAAAAGCGATCGATGCCTTTACCCACACCTTAAAACTTCTGCCCCGCGACATAGACGCGCTCATCAAATTAGGGCTGGCTTCACACAAAGCTGGCAACGCCAATGCCGTAAATATTTCTGCTAAGCGGGCTCTCTATGAACAGGCAACCAAAGCTTATGAAACTGCTCTTGAAATTCAACCGCATAACGTAGAAGCACTCAACAATTTAGGGCTTGCCTATCAAGAATTAGGTCGGTTTGACGAGGCAATTGCGGTATATGAGGAAGGCCTGACCCTCAGTCCCAATCTGCACCAGTTGCATGTTAACCTCGCAACCGCTCGCGACTTGCATGCTCGAATTTACTCGCTTACTGCTTATCAACACTATCAGGTAGGCATGCAGGCTAAACGTACCGGACGAACGGAAGCTGCGATAGCTGCCTGGAAACAAGCGATCGCTGAAAGTCCGACGTACTTACAAGCATATTTACAACTGGCTGGACTCTATTTTGAAATAGGTGAATACGAATCTGCAATCAGCATTTACCTTTCAGCAATCGCGTTGGTATCTGACAAGAAGCGTTCTCAACAGGCAGGTGTAGCAGACATTTTTTATAACCTTGGGAACTGTTATCTGTCCGACAAGCAATTGGAATCAGCAGTCTCTGCTTACCAACAAGCGGTGGACCTAAATCCAGAAATGGTAAGTGCTTGGGCGAACATGGGCACGGTTCTGCTTGAAATGGAACGGTTGGACTCTGCCATCGCGGCATGCCAGTCAGCAATAAAAACAAACACCACCGCGATTTCCGCAGGGAAAGGTTCGCGTGTTTCACCATCCGAATTGAATACTATTAAGTTTACGCTCAATACCGCCCAAGACATAAAATCTGGTGAATACACGATGCAGGCTTATCGGACATGGAGGCGTGGCATTTCAGCGAGAAACCGGGGAGATATACCCACTGCACTTAAATTGTGGGAGCAGGCAGTCGCGTTGAATCCTCGCTACGCGATGGCACATGAAAATTTAGCGTGGGTATATTTCAGTTTAAAGCGATTCGACGAGGCAATTCAAGCATGCAAAACCGCTCAAACTATACGTCCCAATCCACAGATTGCACAGTTGCTCGTATTCGCCACCGAACTCAAAGCAGGAAAATATCCATTTACAGCCTATCAATTGTGGGAACAGGGACGACGCGCCAGCGCAACAGGGAACTTAGAGGCGGCAGTTACGCTACTTTCGGAATCGATTGCGACAGGTCCAGAATTTGCGGCAGCATACAACACACTGGCGTGGCTCTATGCCGATAAATTGGGGACAAATCTAAGTGAAGCAGAAAGGTTGGCAAGACGCGCACATGAACTCACCCCAGATGCAACATATATTCACGATACGCTCGGATGGATACTGTATAAACAGGGACGCTACAGGGAAGCCCTCAACGCCTTTGAACAGGTACTCGCGTATACCTCGAATAACCCTGAATACCTATATCACGCCAGCTTAGCGGCTATGAAAGAAGGACAATCCTCTCAAGCGTTGAAATACCTTACCAAAGCCATTGCTCTGGATAAGCAATTCATACAAAGAGCACAAACTCAAAGTGAGTTTGATGCCATCCGTTTCAGCCCAGAATTCCGGGCACTTATTCCTTAACAAAAATCTCCAGTTTGCTTGTTTTCGCAACGCCTACTTCTCTGGTGTCTCCGTCTCCATTTGGGTAGGACCGTTATTCTGCCAATTGTCCGCTTTCTCCTTGAGTTTCTCGAGGTCCTCAGGATTCTTGATGTCTACAATGTGCGGCGTAATGATAATAACAATCTCAGCATCCTCGACAGCGGTTTCGGTGTTTTTGAAGAGTCTGCCGATGAACGGAATATCACCCAAAATTGGAAGTTTGCTCTCTACCTGCTTCTGTTTCTTACGGATGATGCCACCGACGACAATCTGTTGACCGTCCTCGACATCAATATAGACACTGATGGCGTTGTCATCGGTAATGGGGGCATTGAAATCAGTAAACTCAATGAAGTTGCTGGCACTGATATTCTCAATATCCAATCCGATAGTCCGCTTGCCGTCCTCGACTGCTTGTGACTTGGCGATATAAGGCGTGAGTGAGATATTGATACCCACGGGCGGATCAATGAAATCGTAGTTGAAAAGCGGTTGTGAGACAGCTTCACCTAAGATGCTGGTCGTATCAACGCTCTGGAGATACGGTATGCGTCTGCCACTACTCCACGTGGCATTCCAACTATCACGGGTCAAAAGTGAAGGCGTCGAAAGGGTTTGCACCTTGTTCTCGCGCATCAGGGTATGGAGGAGTGCCATATACTCCTTAGTTACCAAACCGAGGTTAAACCCTGAAATCTCCGCTTCAAGACCGAGTCGCGAGTCAAGTTCTCCAATAAGCGGGTTACCGGGGGCTGCAGATACTCCGAAGATTCTGTTCTCCTGTGCGGTCAGTTCAATGCCGAGTTTAGTTGTCTCATCGAGCGTCACTTCGAGAATCTGGATGTCTATCCAGACCTGACCTCGGACAAAGTCTAACTTCTTAATGAGTGCCTTGATATCTGGGAGGTATCGCTGCTGCGTCGTGACAATCAGGGAATTCGTGTCGGCATCAGCAAAGACGGTGACTTTTCCACGTAAGGAGTTGATGTCTTGCTGTTGTTGTCTGCCACCGGACGCAAAGAAACGGCTAAAGCTAAAACCACCGCTACCTTCCTCTCCCTCCCAAACCTGTTGGAGTACTTCCTGGAGATGATCTGCACTCCCATATTCAAGACGAATTGCTTCAGTGACCTCTTTTTGCCCTGCCGGTGTGGGGACATCCATGGAGTTAATAAACTCCGTGATGAGGTCAAAGTTGCGTTGCGTGGCGGTTGAGACGATAACAGCATTGAGCGTCGGATAAGATTCGGCAGTGACGTTGCCAGCGAGAGAACCTTGTGTTTGATTGCGTTGTCGTTCAGCGAGGAAAAAGAAAAAGTTTCCAGTGTTTTGGGAACTGCCTTGATAGATGTTATTGATGACAGCCGCAACGTTAGCTGCGTCAGCGTACCTGAGTTTATACATGCGAGTACCCCACTCCTGGTCCGGCATGTTGACATCAAGTCTTTTGATGAGTGCATCAATGGTTTCAAAGTTTTGCGCACTCGTTGATATGAGAATGGCATTGAGGCGTAAATCCGCAACGAGATGAACCTCGCCTTGGACTCCGAAACCAGTGCTTTCAGTCGGTTCCCGTTCCCTGCGTCGCCACCAAGGGCGGTCCCTGTCTGCTCCTGTGCTACCACCTTCAAAGAGGTCTTGCAGACTCGGGGCAAGGGTTTCAGCATCAGCGAACTTAAGAAAATAGAGTCTAATTTCTTCTTGCGTTTGCTCCTGGTCAAGTTCATTGATTACCTTCTCAATAATAGAGAAGTTGCGTGGATCGGATGAAACGACAACGACGTTGATTCGGTCGTTATGGGAAACATTGACAGCACCGACGATGCCTTGGGATGTATCAATACCCTGTTCGCGTTGATAGTTTCTCAATTTCGCTCGATCCCAAGCGTCCATTCTACGTCGATTATCGGGACTATCACCGGTCAGTACTTCTTGGAGGGTTTGTGCGACATCTGCAGCGGTTGCGTATTTAAGGCGGAAAGTACGTATCTCGGTTTTGACGTTGGGTGCAATGTCGAGTTCCTTGATAATTTCTTGGAGGAAAACAAGATTTGCCTCGGACGCTTTGAGCACGAGTGAATTTGAGTTAGTGTCGGCGATAATCTTAATTCTGCCTTGAAGGACTTCATAGCCGGTGCCATCGGCTTTCATCTGAGATGCTGCGGCTTTTGCTTGCTCCGCATCCCCACCGAGCCGACCGCGTTGTCCTTTGCCCTCCTCACCGCCTTCGCCCTCCTCTTGAAAAACGTTTGTGAGCGTCTGTGCCAACGGCTCGGCTTCAGCGTAAGTGAGAGGCACAATGAGAATCTTTAAAGGGAATCGTTCACCTTCATCTGCAATCTGGAGAATAGAAACAATACGGTGTATATTAGAAGCGATGTCAGTGATGACGAGCGCGTTCGTAGCGGAATCTGCAAAAATATTTGCCTGTTTATTGAGAAGCGGCTTGAGTCGATCTACCTGCTCGGATGCGACAACGGTATCTAATTGGATGATATAAGTTTGGATCTCGTCGGTCATGTCAACCCGTTCGGGGTTTGGTGGAATGCTTTTAACAACGCCTTTCGTTGCTATCGCGCGTGCGAAGGTAGTGACTAAGAGTGTACTATCAGTTTGAATGAGCGTGAGGTCATATTGGGTGAGGACGGTTTTGATTTTCTCAATGACTTCTTCAATCGTTACATTATTGAGGTTAATAAGTGAGAATTTTTTATCTTTAATGTCTTCTTCACTTGCAATGATTGTAAGGTCAGCCTCTCGCGAGAGCCATTCAAAAAGCCCTTTTAACTCCTGGCTTGTAAAGTTAAAGTCGAAACGGATTGCGCGCCCTTGTTCGTCAGTTTCGGCGACACGCATTGTAGGTTGCTGCTCTTGTGCGTAAAGCTCAGCAAGCCCAACAATAAGCAAGCCCAAACAAAATAGTAAAATAAACGAAAATTTTCTTCCTTGCATAACATCCAATCCTTTATTTTAAACGATTGGCCTCCGCGCTGCCCTCCATTACATTACGGGCAGGTTTCTGATGTGCGTTAACGGATTTTTTAAACGATAGCCACTCGCTCTACAGGGATTTTGAAGAAGCATCCCTCAGAAGTCGCCTGATTCCGATCATCAGGATCGGGCACTTCCAACAGCAAAAACCTCTACGGGGTTCAGACCCCGTTGAAATTGACCGGAAACCACCGCGTAATGTAATGGAGCGGTGCCCAGATTCTAATAGTTTAAAATATTCGAGCGATGAGGAGCATGTCCACATTCAAATTTGTCCCACCCTCAGAATTTCGACCGCGTGCTCCTGGACGCGCCCCTGTTTGCTTATCGGCGGAGATCCGTAAATCACGCACCGTGAGCCATCTGGCACCCGTTTCGATGAGATGGTTCAAGTTAACGAGTTTCTCAAGATCTGTTTTGAATTTCATTTCAACTGTATAGCGTTCTGTTTGATACGTCAGTGGTGCCAGCGCGAGTTGCTCTAAAAGCGTTGCGCGCTGCTGCTGAATCTCCTCAATGTACTTAACAAGGGCATATTGGAGTTCACCTATATCTACGGACTCCCCTGATTGCACGAGAATTCCCAAAAGGACACTATCCCTTCGCAATTGGATTTCGACGGTAGCGGGCTTTGCACCGATACCGAAGATACCGGGTATAGCGGCGGTTTTGACTCTGTGGAGCTGCGTCTCAAAGAAATCCTGCCTCGAATCTGTCGCACCCCGAAGTTGCTGTGTTATCATGCTTTTGATAAATGCTGTAAGTTTGACTCGAACAGGGATGGGTATTACCTCTGGAAGCGAGGAGAATTTCCACCGTGCTGCGGCATCTATCGAATTCACCGGTTTTGCTGTATCCGTGAGTTCTGTCTCTTTTGTTGCTGACTCGTTTCCAGACATCAAACCGTCTGTTTCACTCGATTTCTCATCTACATCGGATTCCGTCCCCGATAGCCATGCATCCATTAACATGTTGAAGGTGTCTTCTTCTGCTTGCTGCTCAGCCACCTCAGTAAGCTCCATTCCCTCCATCTCTATATGCTTAAGGTAGAGATAGAGAACAAGGTCTCCTCGATTTTGCGCTGTCAGCTTCTGCGTTTGCTTAGTGGTTCCGGGCTTCGTGAGGAGCTGATAATTCTGTTGAATGCCAGCGCGTCTCACGAGCGCATCAATACGAGATCTAATGACGGTTTCCGGTAGTTCAGTATCAAAGAGTGTCTTGACAACTCGCGAACTCGTAAGTCCCTGCTGATTCTCAGCAAGTGCCAGCCCGGTCTCTTTGTAAATCTCGGATTCGATAGGCTTGAGGACTTCTGCAACATGCACCAAATTTTGAGTCTGTAACAACTGCTCTTGTTTCGCTTTTGTGTCTTGATTCACAAACAAGCGATAAAAAGTGGGACCTCCCTGTATGGCGATCAAGATTAAAAGTACTCCACCTAAAATACCAAGCAAGATTCGGCTTCGCGGTGTTAATTGGAGATCCAGTTCCATAGATTAATCCTTTAGAAACATATAATTATCATCAGGTTCGTTTATTTCGTTTTTTCGTTCATCTCGTTTTCAAAGGTTTCCAACATAGGGGGGACAAAATAAGGTTCCGTATTTACCGCCGCTTCATCAATCCGTGGTTCGGGCAAGGGATAGCGTTTTTTGGCAAATGCTTTCACAGCGGATGCCGTTAGATTACACCGGATCTGCACTTGGAAAATCTGTTTTCTATTTTGAGAAATCGTTGTGACTTCACCCGGACGGACATTGGTAAACACCCCAGAACGGTCAAGCGCGCGTAAGAGCGTATTAATGGCATTATGAGAAGCACTTTCCAAATTGAATGTAATGCGCGCTGTCGTTGGTTCGTGAAGATTGGTAATATTGAAATTAGTCCACGCCACCTGTGTCCTATCGCCAAACATCTCGCTAAGGGCATGCAAAATATCAAGTGGCGAGATGTGATGTGCTAACATATCGGTGAGTGCTAACTCTTTCCCAAGTTGTACTTTCGCAGCAGTCATCGGTTGCGCGTAATACCTGAGCTGCGCATCTACTGCTTCGCTTCTATACTGTTGTGAGCGTTGAAGCATGTAGCCACCAAAAAGAACACCACCAATTATCAAAATACCTAACCCAACAGCGGCAAAAAGTTGGCGCTGGCGTGTCGTTTGCGTGAGTGTCTCAACTGTCTCCTGCGGCAACAAGGAGACTGGGGCTGTCGGTTTCAACGCATTGAGTCCTACACCTAAAGGGACAGCAAGGGTATCGCCCCACTCATCAAGAATAGCTGCTACATCTGGACGCATAGGACGGATATCAATACCGGCATGCTGTTGAACGGCATGAAGCGGATTCCATAATTGTGTCGAAATGCTGAGTTCCGCTTCACAAGTAGATGCGAGGTCGGGGACACGCGCACCACCACCACATAACCAGAGTTCAGTTTCTGTCTCTGATAGGGTGAGGTCCCGATATCCGTCGGTGTTCACTTCCGATTCATAATGTGTAGCGGCAGCAATAGAACGTCGGAGTTCGCTGATAAACTGGGTCGTCCAAGTATATGTAGGCGTTTCGCGTGCCGAGATGTGCCGTTTTTCCTCCGCTGCCGCTTCAACATCTATATTCAAAGTACGACTCAGATGTTCAGAGAGATGGTTACCACCGATACGGAAACTCCGTGAAAACCGGAGTCTCCCATCCTGCATGAAACAGAAGTCTGCTTGTTCGGCACCGATGTCAACAATGAACGTAGGCTTTGTGCATCCACTGTTTGCGGCGACCGCCGCTATGGCTATCATTGAAGGTGTAACTGCCGATACGGAAACGCCAATCTGCTCAAGGAGAGCCAAATAGTTTGAAACTGTCGTTCGCCGTGTGGATATTAATTCTACGGAGGAAGCTTCTGATGTTTGGTGTACATCATGATACGTGAAGATAGCTTCTTCAATGCGAAAAGGGAGTTCGGCTTCCGCAGCGATTGCCACGATACTTGCGAGTTGGTCATCCGTTGCAGCCGGCAAATTGGATAAGCGTTTGGTATTCACTAAGGACCGGGGAAGGGCAAGTGCTATTTCTGTCTTATTTCGGTTGAATATTGTCCCGCAAGCCTCTATAGGCTTGCGCCAGCGGATACCACCTTCCACCGGTAGATTCCCTAAAGAGTCCCAGAGGTGTTTCACCGATTCAGATACCTGCAGCCGGTCATCTTTGTCTGGATACGTCACGACGCTTGCATTAGTAAGATGCACGGTTGTAGATGATTGTTCGAGTTGAACAATTTTCGCTGTGGTTGTGCCGATGTCTATCGCCACGACTCGGTTTGTTGCCATTTTTAATTTATTGCCTCTGGGCTGCCCTCCACTACGTTTCGGGCAGGTTTTTGGTGAATTTTGCGGCGTATTCGCCCATAAGCGATCTGCTTCAACCGGCTACAGGCACTCAAAGGGTTCTGGATTCACCAGATACCCTCTTAAAAACCGTACATCTTCTCAGTCGCGCCAGAATTTACCAGACACCATCGTGAAACGAAGTGGAACGATGCCCAGGCGGCCCATAATTAAAAAATTAATCCTGTTGCCAATATTGTACGATTATCTGGTCACCCGTCCGATCAATGATGCCGACACAGGTCGAGACAACTTTGCCCGCGAGGTCAATACCATTCGCTTCAATACGATACCCGTGCGAACGGTAGGTTACCCAATCGACAACCTCGCGGAACGTTCCAAAGTCAATTCCCTCTACTTGGGACAGTTGTGAGATGTTAGTGAACGGATTTCCTTTTACCTCGTCTTCAGTAAAACTCTGGACCTGCGAGGCATCGGATACGTCCTGTTCACGGCGTTCGACGATCGCCTGTGCCTTTTGTGGATCCATCCCCGGTAGCAGTGCTAATATCTCAGGTGGTGCTGTGTTTATATTGATAAGCCCTTGGCGCGTATCTCCATCTTTTAGTGTTATTTTATCAACAATGCCGATGAACTCCTGCTGCGTCAACATCTTTACCTCTTTAATTCCATCAATGTTCTGGAAAAGCCCTTGCCCCTCACGATGGTTGACGATGCGTTCGGCAATGCCTTGGTCAATGCCTTCTAAGGACTGCAAAGTTTCGACATCGGCGGTATTGATATTAACTTTTCCACTTTCATCCGATGATTGCGGTGTCCCTCGCTGCGCTGGAACAAAATTCCCTTCTGGATTGTTGGTTTCCTCCTCTTGCACACCTTCACCCGTATCTTCAGTCGTCAATTGGTCCCGGATATTGTTGAAAAGTTCATCGGAAACTGCTTGGACATCCATGAGCGCAGCAAACTTATCAAAATCACGTTGCTGGATGAGCGATTCCGCCTCGGCTTGTGTGAAAACCGGTTGATTTTGCTGTGTATTGATTTCCGTCAGCTCCGCTGCCTCTGCTGTATTGATATCTACAAGCGGTTCCCCGTTCGGATCTGTACTCGCATCAACCGAATAGATGGTAGCCAAGCCAACAAGTCCCTGCGGAACGGCTGTCGGCTGTCGGCTGTCAGTTGTCAGTAAAGAGGTTCTCTCGCTGGCTGCCGACGGCTGACCGCTGACGGCTATTTCCTGTTGGGTGCCGTAGAGAAGCTCAGAGGTCATGCCTTCGACCCGAGCGAGATCTCGAACGGTGCGATACGGTCGTCCCTCCACAATTCTGTTGGCAAGATCTTCAGTGAGCGCGTCATCTGGTGGAGCTCCTGCCTGCGCGAGCAAATTACTGACAAGCCCTACGTCGGCGATATTGATATTAACCTTTGATGCCTCATCTACAACTGTCACTTGGTAGTTTAAGAAATTGCCAATCTGAATCCCATCCTCAACCTGCCCTTGGAGCGGTTCAGCCCAAGTTTCACCGAGTGAGTCAAAAGGGGTTTGATCACCGCGCATAACGGCGAGTGTCCACTCGAAGCCTGCTCTTGCAGCGTAGTGAAACTTCGATCTGTCCAAGAAATTCCGCTGGGTACGCTGTTCTATATGGATTGAATAGAGCAACTGCGCCGCAAGAATAGACAGAATAGTGAGTATCCAGAGGGTTGAGACGAGAGATAAACCCCTCTGTTCCTTGTAGAATACACAGGAATCCCGTTTTGTGAACCGCATTTCTAACTATGGGCCTCTGAGCTGCCCTCCACTTCGTTTCGGGCAGGTCTCTGGTGAAGTTCATACTGGGATGTCTCGGTTGAAATTAACCGAAAACCATCGTGAAACGAAATTAGGTTTCCTTAAATGGCATAATTTTGATTCGCAGTGTCCCGCAAGCCTCTATAGGCTTGCGCAGAATGCTTTACATTTGGAACGATTTAACCATCAACTCGACTCCGTTATAAATGTTAAGGCACGAGTGTTTTTGCTTGGGTGTTTCTTCGATGGTTAACAGATTCTAATAGTTTAAAAACCACCAGCGGTGGCACTTGCAGGAAGATACACCATCGTCGCTTGCGTCATACCCGTTGACTGTATTGTCGGCTGGCTCTGCGTTGTGCCCTGTGCTACATTAATGTTTGAAGGCATCTGTGCTTCGCCTTGGACAGTTAGCAGGACCTGTACAGCACTCGGAACGCTTTCAGTATCGTCCCATGAGGCGCGCCACGCCTCTGCCTCTCCATCGAAATACTGGAGATCAAAACTAACAAGTCCAGCAACAAGGGTTGCGATATTGACATAAATAGGCTCACCATTTTCATCTGTCTCCGGAACCTCACCGGTCTGTAACAGAGCACCGATAACAACTTCAGGATCGAGTGCTGTCGTTGTCACCCGAAAGAGAGCAAGTCCACCGCTCTGTACATCAGTAGTGTCTTCCGTGACGGACTCTTGGAAGTTTGACGAACTCAAAGTGGATTCGCCGGGTAACGGTTCGGATCCGACAAAGTAAGCCACACGCTGCACGTCACTTAAAAGTGGCAAAGGCGTTTGCGAGGCATTCTGAGATTGGAAACTTGCAAGTTGCTCTAAGAACGGATCTGGATCCGTCTTAACGAGCGTGACAAAACTGAGCATGTCCCTATCGCCTAATTGGCTTGGACCATCTTGAGTATAGAGAGCGAGTTCTGGATCCTCCAGTGAGACTCGTATGTTGCTAAGATCCGTCACAAGCCTGTCCATCGCAACCCGGCTCCTCTGTGCAGCCAATATCTTCTCCTCCGTCTGATGGTAGGCATCCACGGCTGTTTTGAAGGCAAAATACGCTGAACCCCCGATGATGACGAGGATACTTACTGCCATGAGCATCTCAACGAGTGTGAGCCCGCTTTCGGTGGTTGTGTTGTTGCGGGTTTCTTGGGTCTCCATAATCTTCATACCTTCGTAGAAAGGTCATCGACCGCCGCCCGGCTGTTGTGCTTGATTTTGTGACATTTGCCGATCTGCGATGTAGGTGCTTATAGACAGTGAACGTTCTCTGTTTCTATGTATCCATGTGACGGTTACTTGAACCCGACGGATGTTTTCAACATCTTCAGAATCTACATCCTCAACGACGGAACGCCAACGGTAGCGTGTATTTTCACCGAACTCGTCGGATTCTTCACCAACATCTGGATAACCCTCCATCTCAATCTCTGCCATCCGATATTTGAGAAGATAGAGTGCGGTCGTACTGTTGTCTGAAAGCCCTTGGTTACGGGCAGCGGAAGCAAACGCTTGCAACAGTGCTGGCAAGACCGCCGCCAAAATCGCCAATGTCACAAGGACCTCGACGAGGGTAAAACCATTTTTTTCTGCTGGTGCTGGGCGCGTAATTGGCAGTTTCATATTTTTAAACGATTGCCTCTGAGCATTGCTCCATTACATTTCGCAATGGTCTCAGGTAAAGTTAGCAACTTCTCATAACCTAACGCAGGTTCTCTACCGAGACGGAAACCGTTGTGAAACGAAGTGGAACAACGCCCATATTCAATAAATTAAAAATCGGAGATTGCAAAGCCCAACATCTCGACCTCCTGAGATGTAAGTTGTCGCACTCGGACACGTCCGCTCGCTGCCTCAACAGTAACAGACATTATCTGATTCCGTGAGTTCTGGAGGTATACGAAAGCATCCTCGGAGGTGGAAGTAGACGAGAAATAGATGTACTCCACGCCAGAATCGACCTGAACAGTCCTACCGTTGTGGTTGGTTACTATCGCAGCTAATGTTACATTCTGTTCCATCGGGTAGGGCACACCCAAAATACCACTGGATCGTGCTAAAGGAGCCTGTGAAGCGGAGGTTCTTGTTGTAGGAGGGGTTTGTAACCCCGAATTCCTTTGTGTATTATTCTGTATAGCAGCTACAACGGTAGAATTTTGAGCCGTCAGTGCCGACGTAAGCGGATTACTGGGGTCAAACGTTTCACTGGAGGCAAGCCAGTATCGCTCGTTGTCAAAGTCAAAAACGACGAGGTGTGCCGTTTGATCCGTGACTGCCATATCCCGTGCAAACGTGAGGAGGCTGCGGAGTGTATAAGCAGAGGCTTTTAAACGGCGCGTTGCCGCGAACCCTTTCAGTGTCGGCATAGAGATTACTGACAGTATACCGATGAGGGTTAAGACGATTAGCAACTCCGTAATTGTGAAGCCACTCTGGGGTTGAAAGTTAGGCACAATACAGAAATCGCGCCTAACTGTTGTTCGCAGCATTGTTTTAGTAAGCTCCGGTGGTTTCATCAACCCAATTGGTGATGTCCGCGTCCAGTTCAGTGCCGCCTACCTTCCCATCCTTACCCATCGAATAGAGGTCATAGTCGTATCCGTAATGGGTACTGGGTTGGCGATAGACGTATGGGTTATTCCATGGATCTACGAAATTGGGGCTGTCAATATAGGGACCATCCCAATTTGCGGGTGCGGGGCTCGGTGCCCGCCACAAAGCACTTAATCCTTGTTCGGTTGTCGGATATTCGCCTGTTGCGATCGCATACTGTTCCAACGCGGTTTTGATACCGTTAACCTCTGTTTGTGCCTTCGCGACTTTCGCTTGCTGCGGGGCATTGATAACACGCGGCGCGATGAAGGCAGCCAAAATCCCTAAAATGACAATGACGATCGTCAATTCAATGAGTGTCAACCCGGATTGATCGGATTTAAGTCCAGCGTACATTTATTTTTCTCCTTAATAATAGTCAGATATAGTTGGGTTTCACTTCGTTCAACCCAACCTACATTCTAATTTTCTTTAACCGCCCACAAGAGCCAAAGCCGCCTCGAATTAACCGAACACCTGCCCGAAATGAAATGGAGGGCAGATCAGAGGCTTATCGTTTTAAAAATTAGTTGCTTAATAATTGGTTCGCCTCAAAAATTGGGAGGATCATCGCGACAGCGATAAACCCGATAACAAGTCCCATCAATAAAATGACAATAGGACCGATGGAACTCGTTAGACGTTCAAGACTCTTTTTTATCTCTAAATCGTAGTATTCAGATAACTTGCTGAGCATGTGAACAGGTTCGCCGGATTCCTCGCCAACAGCCACCATGTGGGTGACGAATTCAGGAAAATCCTTGCTCCTACCCAGCTCACGGGAGAGCGTGGAGCCCTGTTCAACTTCCGTTTCTGCGGCGGCGACGACATTGCTGTACACCTTATTCCCGATAGTGTCTTTTACGACTTGGAGAGCAGGCAGCATACGTACACCATTTTCTAACAGTGTTGCCATCGTTCGGGTGAAGCGGACAATGGCAAAGGTGCTAAATATTGGTCCGATGAGGGGTAATTTGAGTTTTAGGCGATCAAACCAGACTTGACCGGCTTCACGACGGAGATAGTGTTTCAAGCCTGCTACACCTACGATGACCACGAGAAGTCCGAGCCACCAATAGGTTTGGAAGGCATCGGTGGCACCAATGAGAATTCGGGTTGGCAGCGGCAATTCGACACCGAGATCGTTGAACATTGCAGTGAATTTCGGTATGACAAGAATCATAAGTACTGCAACAGCGGAAATGCTAAGGGTCAACAAGATAACTGGATAGAAGAGTGCCGAGACGACATCGTTTTTGAGAATTCTTTGACGTTCAGCGAACTCTGCGAGCCGTTCTAAGACTAAACCGAGGACACCACCACTCTCGCCGGCTCTTACCATATTGACATAAAGATCAGAAAACACCTTCGGGTGCTGGGTGAGAGCGTCGTGAAAAGTCGCACCGTGTTCCACATCGTACTTCACTTGTGAGACGATACGGTGAAGCGCAGGACTTTGGATTTGACCGAGTGTAACCTCCAGTGCGCGTGGCAGGGGAACGTGTGCGTTCACCAGCGTCGCTAACTGGTACGTAAAGAACTCAACATCCGTCGACTTCACACCACGTCTGCCGATTTCAAACCAGCGACGTACATCCGCCGGTGCGGCATCCTCCGTCTCTTCAACAATGTCCGTGGGCCAATAGCCCATCTGCCGTAAACGAGAGATGAGTTCGGCTTTGGAGTCGGCTTCTATTGTATTCGTAACGGTACCACCGCTATGGGTGAGTGCTTCATATCGGAACACTGGCACAATCAACCCCTCCGCTACACTTCAGGATCACACGTATATATTAAAAAGACTTCAGACTTCCCCACATCGTTGCGAGTTTTGCTTTACTTGTAGGAGCGAGCTCCAGCTCGCGACCGCTTATACGGCTTCCCCGAAATCAAATTCATCTTCCTGTGTTAAGCGAATAACTTCGTCAACCGTTGTCAATCCAGCAGCGACCTTGCGCCACCCATCTTCACGCAAGCCTTTCATGCCCATTTGGACAGCGAGTCTACGAATCTCACTCGTCGATGCCTGCTTGAGTGCCATCGAGCGAATCTCGTCGCTCATGAACAGCACTTCAAAGATACCGATTCTCCCTTTGTAACCTCTCCCTCGACATTCCTTACATCCCACCGCTCGCGGAATCTTTAGGTCATAAGGAATAGGGATATTACTATCATTGCCGTTATTCATCAACCCTGCCAGTTCGTGCATTTCAGGTGAATACATCTCACAACACACCTTGCAGACACGCCGGGCAAGCCTCTGAGCAATAATGCCTTCCACTGTGGAAGCAACGAGATAAGGTTCAACATTCATATCAATAAGTCGCGTGATCGCGCCTGGGGCATCGTTCGTATGAAGCGTGCTAAAGACAAGATGCCCTGTAAGCGACGTGTGAATCGCCATCTCTGCGGTTTCGTAGTCACGGATCTCACCGACTAATACCTTGTCTGGATCCTGCCGTAGGATATGTCGAAGACCTTGGGCGAAGGTAAAGCCTATATCGGGATTGACCTGGATTTGGTTAATACCCTCTAATTCGTACTCCACCGGATCTTCAAGGGTTATGATTTTGACATCGGGCGTGTTAATCTCTTTCAAACACGCATAAAGCGACGTGGTTTTCCCGCTACCGGTGGGTCCCGTCGCAAGGATGATACCGTGCGGTTTACGAATCATACGTTGAAAGAGTTGGAGGTTTTCTTCGGTTAACCCGAGTTCTGCAAGCCCAAAGTCGATAGACTGTCGGTCGAGGATACGGAGGACAACGCTTTCACCGTGCAGTGTCGCAACAGTTGGGACAGTAGAGACGCGGAGGTCTATTTGTCGGTTGCCGACACTACCAATCTGCCGACTGATTTTTCCATCTTGTGGACGTCTCCGTTCCGCGACATCCATTCCCGCCATAATTTTGATACGCGAAGTGATTGCGGATTGGAGATAAGCGGGGGGTTGTGGCTGGTCCTCCAACACACCATCAACGCGGAACCTAATCTTTAACTGAGCCGGGTAGGGTTCAATGTGGATATCACTCGCCCCCATCCGGACAGCATCAATAATCATCTGGTCAACAGCATGTATAACTGTCGGATCTTGGCTGAGGTCTTTCTCATCAATTCCAAAGTCGTCAATAGTCTCGCGTTCAAGAGTCGCAGTTGCACCAATGGGTCCCTTGATACCAGCGCTGAGTAGACTCTCAGCAGTGCGTCCATAGAGACGGACGATCGACTCGTCAATATCTGTTTCATCCGCAAGAACAGGTGTAATTTGGCAACTTGTGATGAGTTCAATCTCGTCAATGAGAACGACATCCAGGACATCCACCATCGCGACCGTAAGTTGATCGCCTATCAACTCAATAGGCACGATTTTATTTCGGTATGCGAACCCTGGCGACACCTTTTCAAGCACGTCAGGTTCAGGAATAATACCTTCCAATTGGATGAAAGATGTCCCACATTCGACACTTTTTGTCGCGAGTGCAAGGAGATTGGAGGGAACGCCATGCTTAGAAAGCACAGCGGCTTCGGAGGCACCGGTTTGTTTTATCTCTGCAACGATGTCTGTATAGTCTTGTTCTGAAATGAAAGATGCCTGTCGCATCACCTCAACAAGCGAAGCCGTGTTCAGTGTCTGTTGCATAGTGTAAAAGCTCTACTTTTCGGCGGGATCCCGTACCTCACGCGAGAAGTAGCCTCTATATTATTTTTTTTATAAATCTATCATATAGTATCCGTTGTTGTTAATTAAGACGCAAGAACTGGTAAGAAGTTTAACAAACCGCCTATATTGGTGACGCGCCCATGCGAAGAAAGGGTGCATAATTTTAACCTAAAATTTTCTACAGACATAGCACCCTTATAGAACGCGTGGGCTCGTTTTTTACTTGAAAAACTTGTTTTCAAATGTCTATGCTCTATTTCAAAATATGGTTTCCGTAGGTTGGGTTGAGCGGTAAACCCCTTGCGTTTATACAGGAAATTACGCCTTTCTGCGAATCGTTGATAGAGAGATATATAGCGAAACCCAACAGACGCATCGTGTTAGAAGTAAAAAGCGTTGGGTTTCACTCGTTCTTTAGTGGCTTCAGGTTTCCTACTGAACTTGACCGGTGTCTTTTCTATCCACGTTTTACTTGATTCCCGTTCAACCTGGGGGAAACACCCAAGCAAAAACACCTACAAGACTTTTTATCAAGCTCACGTTGTTCTTACAATTTTGCACGAAATGTTATTTGGTTCTCTCAATCCGTCGAATTGCCTTTTTCGCTGCATCGCGAACGGCTTTAGAACTATCATCGAGTGCGTCCGTCAAGGCAGTCCTCACTTCAGGAGATGTTGCGCGCATTTCTCCTAATTCATCGGCAGCGTTGCGGCGGACATCCTCGGCAGTATCGCGTAATGCTACGAGAATAGGTTCCACGACCACCTCTCCAGATTTACCGTCGTCTACGAGTGCTTCACCGATTCCGCCAAGCACATCAACGATCTGCACACGTGTTACGGACGACTGAGTATTCGTAAGCGCATCCGCCAACATCGGTGTGATAGTCGCAGCAGCACCTTCTCCTAATTCAATTAAGGCATCTTCGGCACTCGCGCGCACGGAATCAGAGCTGTCTGAAAGCGCACCTATCAACGCCGTGAACGTTTCAGTGGAGGCGGCTCGTATATCAGACAATTCATTTATCGCATTCGTTCGGACTTTTCTGGAACTATCATTTAGACTGGCAATTAAAGCATCTCGGATAGTATCAGTGGACTGTCCGTTTTTCGCGAGGATTTCGCCGATCCGTCCTAAAACATCGACGACATCGTCGCGTGCGCTTGATGAACCTCTCGTCCGTGCTGCGATGAGCGCTGGCACGACGACAGCGACCGATTCCGAAGATGTCGGACGAACATCGTCCAACTCTTGAACTGCCTCACGGAAAACCTTTTCTGACGAGTCTTTGAGTGCCATCGCCAATCCGATTGCGGCAGCATCTGGATTTCGTCCTGCTTTTCTCTCGTTTTCACCGATTTCGCCTAACGCCTCAACCGCCTCTTTGCGGACACGCTCAGCCGGATCTCGAAGCATCGCAACGAGGGCAGGGGTACCGGGATTCCCAATTTCTTCAAGGAAATCGACAAATTGACGTTTCACACCATCAGATTCGTCTACTAAAGTTGGGACGACCTGTGCGAGTAATTCGGATTGCCATTTCGCTTGTAGCATTCTATGCTTCGCTTTGATTGCATCAAGTTCCGCAGCGAGTTCGGACAAGCCATCATTCTGGGATTCTGCCGTCGCCTCATGAAGCTGAAGCATCTGGCTAATCCCTAAACCGAGGAATACACTGACGACAGTTGTTAGCATCCAAAACCATCGCCTTACAAATATACCAGTACTCACATTCACGCTAAGTCTTTTCCAAATCACTATTGTTTCCTCCTTAATCGGTTGGGTCTAATCAGATTATTCCCATTGAACATCCATATTCCAAATCAAAAATGGAACCAGTTTCGCTAACACCTCAACAGGTGTCTCTTCTTCCGACAGCGTTACTTCCAACAGAGCAACATCATCTTCAACAGAAAGCCAAGCGAGCAGCAGGGGTATCTCTTTAGAATCGACAAGCAGCTTGTCAGCGGGTGGCGACCCTTTTTCCATTTCCAGAGCCCGTGCTACATTCAGTTGAGCAAATGCAGTCGGTGTTTTTGGCAGCTGTTTTAAGTAGGAAGGTCTCTTTTGCTGTTTAATCCCATCAATAAGTGCACAGACCTGATCCTCCTCGAAACCCATAAGAAACAGTCCATCTATCTCAGTGTAGTAAACACTTGAGTCGAATCCTGACACTGCTATGCCTTTGTAATCAGTTTGAGAAATAGAGACATTTTGTAGGTTAGAAAGGCTATTGCCGACCTGATTCCATTTCATTCGATAACTGGGGTTAAAGATAACACACCCATTCGTCTCTACGCCAGATGCATCAAATTCAAATGAACCGTCAAATTCAAGATTAATGTTACCCACAGCTTCCGGATCGAAACGTGTGAGGTCAGGGACCGACACAGCAAGTTCACCCGTCAACCCAGCTATAATATCCTCTTCCAGATCGAGATTCAAAAGCCCCTCAACAAAAGCGATGCCCGCATCGATATCAGCTTCCGGATTTTCCGCCATCAGGATGCGTACAAGTTCCCATACACCCTCCAAAATTTGGGGTGCTACCGCAACAAACAGATCTTCTTCACCGGATAATGCGTTTAAAGTTTCAAGCCTTGACCCCTCTTTCAAAAACATCCCGATCTCGTTGTCAAGTGCAGCGTCCGGTTTAAATTGCACACCCAGATGGAGAAGCGGTGCTGTTTCCAACAAATTGAGGCGTCCAAATAGAAGGGGAAAAATAGGCAACCGCGTCTGAATCCACACATCTAAACCACTTAGCACGTTCAAAACGTAGTCTATGTGGACAAAAACAATCACTTCTCCGGATCCTATTTTTTCTAACGCCCTGTTAAATTCTTCGTTCTCTTGCACATCAGGTGCGTCTGTGCGGTAGACATCCAACAATTTTTCAAAACTGCCTTCGCCTACGCCGAGCACGAGAAAGTCATCCACAAACCCATATCTAACAATCTCGCCGTTGATTTCTAACAAGTTGTAGCGAACCCGCTGGTATACACCTGCATCCAAGTGTAAGGTGTTCGCATCGCCCATCCCTAAAAGCCCTTCTACAATTTTGGTTAGCTGCCGGAGTTCGTCGAGATTGCCGCCAGAGTGTATCACGAGCCCGAGTTGCACAAGGCCGGCCTGGGCCTCATCGAACCAGAATGCTAACGCGGTTCGGTAGCCGACTGCCTCAATGATGCCCAGCAGATTAGTTCCAAGCATGCCTTGTAACATCGCGAGTCCCTGCTGCATCTGCTGCCAGTCTGACACGTCCGGTAACAACGCAAGTGCATCCTCCCAATTTTCTGAAATCTCAATTTCGCTGTAGACTTCATCTATATCTTGGAGTTTCAGATAAAGAATACTCTCTTTCGGTATGAAGTCTTCCACCTCCGCAGCACTCGCAAAGGTGATCGTCACTAATAGGAGAATCACACAGTAAACTTTGGAAACCCCCTGTATGTGCCATCCCTTGCTTCGCCAGAAACATATTGCGTTCATCGAAACCTCCACTTCTAAGGAACCCGAATATCATCAACGAGTGCTTGCACGTCAGCCGGTGGTGGTGGTGTTAGAGAAGCTACCGCGATAGAGACAACGAAGTTTAGCACCATGCCGAGGGTTCCGATCCCTTCCGGTGAAATGCCCCATAACCAATGCTCCGATGTGTTTAATTCTGGGTTGACAAACTTAAAATAGATGATATACGCCGCTGTAAAGGTGATACCGACAATCATGCCACTGACTGCCCCTGCTTTGTTCATGCGTTTGGAGAAAATGCCCATGACAATCGCGGGAAAGAACGAACTCGCCGCGAGACCAAAGGCAAACGCAACGACTTGTGCTACAAATCCGGGTGGATCTATGCCGAAATACCCAGCGATACAGACCGCGACCCCCGCTGCAATACGCGCGGCAGTCAATTCCTGTTTTTCCTGCAGTGTCGGCAGAATTGCGCCTTTGAGGAGATCATGCGCTATTGCGGTTGAGATGACCAATAGTAAGCCGGCCGCAGTTGAGAGTGCAGCCGCTAACCCACCGGCAGCGACTAATCCCACAACCCAGTTCGGAAGTTTCGCGATCTCAGGGTTCGCTAAAACCATGATGTCTCGATCAATCGTCAATTCATTCTGTACATCTGATTTCGGACCGCGGTACTGGATTGCGCCATCATTGTTCAAATCGTCGAATTTAATGAGGCCTGTTGCTTCCCAATTCTTAAACCACGAGGGTACATCTTCATACTTGACATCTGTTAATTCGCCATTCTGTTCATACCTGACAGTTTTGAGCAGGTTGGTGCGCGCAAATACGGCTACTGCCGGTGCTGTTGTATAGAGAAACGCGATGAATAACAACGCCCAACCGGCAGAAATCCGTGCCTCAGAGGCTTTTCGCACGGTATAGAATCGGATAATCACGTGCGGAAGTCCGGCGGTTCCCAACATCAGTGCCGCTGTGATAAAAAAGACATCAATAGTACTTTTACTTCCATCTGTATACAGGTTAAACCCCAGTTCTTCGTTCAAACCGTTGAGCCGATCGAGGAGGTAGAGTCCAGAGCCATCCGCCACTTTTCCCATCAATCCTAACTGAGGAATAGCGTTGCCCGTAATAAGGATAGAGATGAAAATCGCAGGAACGAGAAACGCAAAAATCAGCACGCAGTACTGCGCAACTTGTGTATAAGTAATGCCTTTCATCCCACCAAGTACAGCATAAAAGAACACAATTCCCATGCCGATCAGGACACCGATTTCAACGTTGACGCTCAGAAACCGTGAAAAGACGATGCCGACACCGCGCATCTGTCCCGCAACGTAGGTAAACGAAACAAAAATTGCACACACCACGGCGACAATCCGAGCCAATTGTGAGTAATACCGGTCGCCTACAAAATCGGGGACGGTATACTTCCCGAATTTACGGAGATAGGGTGCCAATAACAACGCCAGCAGCACATAGCCACCTGTCCATCCGAGCAGATAAACTGAACCGTCGCGCCCCATAAACGAGATAAGACCTGCCATTGAGATAAAAGAAGCCGCACTCATCCAATCTGCTGCTGTCGCCATCCCGTTGACAACCGGATGCACATTGCTACCAGCAACATAGAAGTCACCTGTAGAGCGCGCCTTGGACCAGAGCGCAACGCCGATATACAGTGCGAAGGAGAGTCCCACCATCACGAAAGTCCATACTTGTACGCTCATGTTTATTGTGGATCCTCCGCTTCTTCGCGAGTTGCATATTTTTTCTCCAAACGGTTCATCAACCATGCATAGATAAAAATAAGTTCAACGAAAACCCAGATTGAAGCCTGTTGCGCAAAATAAAAACCGAGACGATAGCCCCTGATTTGGATTTTATCCAGCTGATCTACAAATACAATTGAGCATAAATACGAAGTAACAAACCAAATTCCGAGTAAAATAGCAAGATATTGCAAATTTTTCCGCCAATACGCCTTATTTTTCGATGATGACTCCATAAATTGCCCCTCCTTAGGGGATTTCAATCACAGATTACTTCTACAAGTTGTTTCGTATTTTGCGAGTGAGGGTTCCCATATTCGTCCTTTTATTCTGCCGAAGGCGGTTCTTGTATTACAGGAATCACGTAACTCTGAAGTACTACCCCGTCTAATTTTTCTGTCTCTACTCGTGGTTCTGGATTTCTTCGATGATCGAAAACGACGTAGTATCCCTGCCTGGCACCCTCCAATTTGAGATATGCGGTAAGCTGCTTTTTGCCCACCTGATAGCGGATTTCACCTCGCCAAATCTTTGTTTCAACGATGTATTTGCACCCTTTATGTGTAATGAGGAGATCCATTCTGCCGCGTCCGGTTTGTACTTCAATGTGCATAACACCGCCCACCAGTTTAACAAACTGATCTAGATAGGTGAGAAGGAGATGCCGCCCTACGGACTCTCGCGGCGTATCTGGAACCTCAAGGATCTTGAAACCTGCCCGGGCAATGAAGTCCTGGAAGTTATTGAGCAGCCGTTCCATGTCTATCTGTCCCGTGGGGGTGAGGTAATCCAGAAATCCCTCGCCGGTGTTTTCAGGGAAGTACTCCTGTTCTAATCCGTTCACTGTCGGCTTAAACGTCTGCAAGATGGAATACAGATAAATTGGGTTGGCAATCTCACACATGCCATCAGCCGCTTCGGAGATGACCCCGTAAGTAGCGAGTTCATCAATGAGCGCATCACGCAAGTTGAAATCCACCCCTTCCTCATAAGACATGATGTTCATCAGGATTTTTTCAAAGCGCCTATCCCTGCGGATATTGGTTGTGAGATGCTCAATGTTGGTGTTCCGTCCGCGAAGGAGTTGCGTATAAGCTTTTGAAAAGTGGTCCATCGTAATCGTGTCGATTTTCGGAATGTCCAATTCCTCGGTGAGAATTTGCGCGAGCCTATTGACGAGTACCGGCTGACCGGCAGTCTGTTTATGAATAGAAACGACGACTTCTGGCGCGAAGGCTTGGCCGACTTCATCGGTATACTGCGAAAGCAGCTCGCGCACCTGTTCAAGGGTGAAGTTCGGCAAGCGGAATTCATCCTGTATATTGAACGGCGAGACAGACCGGTCGTAGTCAAGCTGCGCGATACTCTTGACTCCCACGATGCCTACACTGTGAGGACATTGCATCTCATCAGAGAGGTAAATCTGGCGGAGTGAATACAGAAAATCGCTAACGACGGTTTGTGGGATACCATCAAATTCGTCAATGAGGAGTATAACCCTCTTGAAAGCAGGCACCTGCTTGTGGGAGTCGCTGTCCAGCAAACTTCCAAGGTATTCCAAGAACCTTATCATCGAAAGATGATCGGTTAGCGTTGTGTTCGCCAGAAATTGCGTTAACGCCTCAGAAGGCACGCTGCCACGTCCTTGGAAAACACTCTGAATTTGCATGCAAATTAGGTAGTAAAGATGCTCGTAAAAAGTGGGAGGCGTGGCATTGCGCATCGTTTGGAAATCCAATTGAATGGGAAAATAGGTTGGATCTTCAGCGGTGAGTGCGTTAAGTGCCAATCGGAAGAAGGTGGTTTTGCCGGTTTGGCGCGGTGCAAAAAGGACGATATACTTGCCATCTTTGACGCGACTGACGAAATCTGAGATCTCCTCGGTGCGCGGGACAACATAGTGCCGCTCAGGACGCACACTGCCTTGGGTTCCAAAACTTCTCATTCTTTCATCCTCGTCATTAAAATCCTCATACGGTCCGGACACAATATCATATCTTTACGACTTGGGTCAAGTTAATTTGGGTTTGAACTAGGACATTCAATAACCTAAGTCAGGTAGACCGGCAAACTGAAGGGACCTTCTCAATAATTCTTCGGGAACATTAACCGTTCGACCTGTTCGATGAGAATGTGGAGGACTTTAATGTGGATTTCCTGAATGCGATCTGCGGTGTCTCCGGGAGCAATAAGATAAATATCACAATGTTGCTTAAGACTACCACCATCTCTACCCAACAACCCGAACACTCTCATCCCACGAGATTTCGCTGCCACTGCCGCACGGACGACATTTTCAGAATTTCCGCTGGTTGAGAGTACAACAAGCAGGTCTCCAGGGTGTCCGAGTGCCAACAGCGGACGCGCGAAGATCTCCGAGAATCCGAAATCGTTCGCCGTGCAGGTGATGTGACCCGCATCCCCGAGCGCGATTGCTGGAAGCGGCTGTCGATCACCCCGAAACTTACCTGTGCACTCCTCAGCAAAATGGATCGCATCGCACAAACTTCCACCATTCCCACAGGTAAAGACCCGACCTTCCCGTTCAAATACATCTCGTATCAACTCTGCGGTTTCCGCGATGGTCGCGATATTCTCAGGGTTTCGGATAAACCGATCAAGCACGTTTTGCGCTTCTAACAACGCATCGCGAATGCTATGCAAAATGTCCATAATATTTCTTCTCTTTCCGAGTGTAAAAGTTTTTAGTCCATTCCCGGACCGAAACCGAAGCGATTTGCTCCTAAATTCGGAAAATTTCGCCCAACTTCCCACCAAGCACACGCCCTGCGCCAAGTAGACACGCTATCAGGATTAACATACCGACCACACCCAATGCGCTTGCCGTATATGGACCGTGGTCTGGACGCTGGGAGAGTGACCAAATCGCTTTTGTAATCGGATAGTGCTGATCTTTCATTGCCAAGATTAAACTATCACTGACTTCAAGCATAGAGAACGAGAACACGAGAATCGCACCGGCAAGGATATTCGCGATGACTAAAGGTAAGGTGATTTTATACAAAGTCCGAATCGGTGTCGCTCCCACGTTTTGCGACGCTTCTTCGTACGTCACACTTGTCTGTTGGAGTCCAGCATAAATGGAACGCAACATATACGGTAATCGCCGCACCGCATAACTGATAATCAGAAGGAACGTCGGATTCTGTCTCGGATCTATAACAGAAACGAACCCATCCGGGAAATACCGCAGGAGAAGCGTCGTATCCGCGAAACTACCGAGATACCCAAACGCAATCGCCACCCCCGGTAACGCTAAGGGTAACATTGCAACGGCATCCAATAGATTTTGAAACGGGAGACGTTTACGTGTCAACAAATACGACACCACAATCCCCACAACAAGTGCCAACAACGTGCTGAAAACGCTGTATTTCAAACTGTTGAGGATACTCGGTAGTGTATCGGAATGCGTGAAAGTCTCAACATAATGTGCGAAGGTCCATGATTGCGGTAGTACACTCAATCGCCATTGACTTGCATCCGGTGTCAAGGAGACAAGGATGACACTAATGTGTGGCAACAACGCCGTAAGGGTCAACCCGCCGATAAAGAGGTAGATGACACCCCGCATGCCCCAGTTTGTATCCGTTTCACGCGAAGTCACGTGTCCCCTGCCGAGCATCTCATAGTGTTTACTCCCTGTCCACCGTTTGGAAACATAGAAAGCCAGTGCCGTTAGCACAACAATTAGCACAACAAGGGCGTAACCCATCGGATTGGTGTTCGCCTCAGTCACTTGGTTGAAGATCCGCACCGAAACGACGTTACGGTATTCAAAAATCAGGGGTGTACCGAGATCCGTAAACGCCCAGATAAAGACGAGAATCGCACCGGCGAAATAACCGGGCATCATCAACGGCAATGTTATCTGACGGAAGACTTGGAACCGTGATGCCCCCATATTCTCCGCGGCTTCCTCTAAACTCGGATCGACATTTGCGAGTGCAGCGACGATGTTAAGATACATGATCGGATATAAGTGCAATGTTGATAACATCACCACACCCCAGAATCCACCGCCGAACCAGTCAATAGGTTCCGTGAGATCCATCAGGTTCAGTTTCTCGAGAAGCATATTGACGCTACCGTATAACCCGAAAAACTGTTTCATGCCAATCGCGCCGACGAAGGGTGGCATAATCATCGGAATCAGGATGACAGCACGTAGCATGTCGCGCCCTGGATACCGGTATCGGGTCAAAAAATACGCCAGTGGCAGGCTGATGATGCTCGTCACCAGCGTCACCATTACACCGATCTTGAAACTATTGATAACGAGTTCCCGGATATTTGGATCGGTTACTATCAACTTGAAATATGTGAGATTGAATTTGCTTTCAATCCAGAAGGCTTCCTTGAAAACATAGAGGAGTGGATAGATGAGAAAGACAAGAAAGAAGAGGACCGTCAACCCGAAAATCAGTGTGATTGATGGGGTTAAATCGTATTGTCGTCTAATTTTGTCCAATAAAGACGGACTTCTATGTGTGCTCTGTTCTGCCTCTGGGCGATCCAGCATCTTTTTCTCCAACCTTTGCTGTGCCTGCAATAGCGTAAACTTGGAAACTTTTTGTTAATTATACCCTATACGCCGCCGAATTGCATACATTTTTTCTGTAGGAGGGGGGAAATACCCAAGCAAAAACACCCCAAATCCCGACGCCTGCCCGCTATCTTCCGTAGGAGGGATCTCCGAATCCCGACTTCTGACTGCTGATTGCTATTCTTGCTGATGGCTGATTGCTGACTGCCATTCTTCTGACTGCTGACCGCTGATTGCTGACCGCTATTCCCTTGACTTTTTGTTTAAATCTGTTATTATTCCCACCTATAAACTTTACGCACAGCCACAAGGAGGGCAGCCACAAGGGTTGCCCCTACAATATATTTACATATTTTGATAATTCACGATAATTACCCGTAGGGGAAAACAACAGATGCGACTTCTGAAAACAACACGCCTTTTCTTGACGCTTATCGTGATGGTATGGCTATCGGTGAACCTGCTCCCTGTTGCAGACGGTTTTATTGCAGGGGACCATCGGATTCCAGGACATCTTAAAAGAAAGGTGAACAGCCTGATCCGTCGGGTGCATAAGGATCAGTGGGTGATTGGCTATGCATACGCCGGTCCTGAATGGGGTGAACCTGCGGGTGTCTGTCCGCCGGAGGCGAGAAACAACGGTGCGGCGATAGAGGAGACCATCAAGACGGCGTTGCGGGCGTGGTTGCAACCCGTCAAGGACTTGAACACCGGCAAACCCGTCGTCGATGATTTCCGTTTTGTGCCGAACCTTGTCATCAAAGATGATGCTGATCTCAAGTTATATGATCTGATAATCCATTTCTTCTGTAACTTTGAAAAATCATCTGCATTGACACAAGCAGATGAAGATATCCCACCATTAATCAAAATGCGCAAAGGCACGGAAGTAACTCTTCGCTTTGCAGGCGAACTCCTACATGAGCTCGGTCACTCCTTCGGTTTGCTGGACACGTATATAATACTGAGGCGAGAGGCGGAAGAACTCAGAGTGAGCAGGGGTGGCTTGGCGAGGACGATCGGTCATCAACCCGCTTCGGTTATGTCGGGTCTCGGCGTTATACACCCTGTCCCCACACGGGTAACTGAGGACGATGCCAACGGTATCGTCTGGCTCTACAAATTCTATCACGAAAATCTCCCATTAGAGGATTGTATCTTCCCTGATTATGAGTTGGAGACATCTCCTGATGGGTGTCGGCCTAAGTCTCCGCTTATTTTTGAAATCAAACATGGAAACGAATGGCTTGCCACTACAGTAATTGATGAGGACGAGAAGACGGATGTCACCGCTCGGGACGCGCACGGTTCGACGGCGTTGTTCTGGGCGGCGAAGCGTGGATATTACAAACTCACTGAACGGCTTCTGAAGCACAAATCGGTTGATGTGAATATCAGGGGTGTGGGTGGCAACGCACCCCTAAAGGAAGCATCGACACAGAAACACAAGGATATCGTAGAATTGCTGCTGACGCAGGCACCGCGTGAAGACGTTTGGAGAAAAATAGATGCCACCTCGATTGCGAATTATCGCTCTGTGTTTTATCTGCTTCTGCCGGGTTCCGACACCCCGCGGCTTTTCCACGTTGGGTATCTCGGCACGGTGCTGGGTGGCGATGCGTTGTTCGTCGCACAGCAACAAGCAGAAGATGGCATAGAGAAGTTCCTCGACGGAGATGACATCTCTCTAATAGGTTATGACGGATTGGTTGCCGAGGCTGTCAACGTTAGGGAGGTCGCGTCCTTTGCGGGCACGAACGGACAGACAGGGAGTGTGCTTTTGGCGATCCGAGATGTAGACTTTTCGGGATATGCGCCGCTTGCGTTGTCGTCGTATTCAAATCTAAGGGAGACGGATGTGGAGTTGTTGACGTATAAGTTTGGATTAGATATTATGCTGAAAGGAGAAGACCGGGATAATGCGTTGAATCTTCCGCTTCGGGTGCGGAGGTGTGTCTCCGTGCCGCATGCGGGGTTAGGAGCGGTTGACCTCTATCAGCATACGTGTGGACCTGCGAATAGCGTCTCGGAAGGCTCCGTGCTATTGGATGAGAAGAACGGAACGATCCTCGGTTTCTATCGGTCTCAGGAGAATTCGGAGATTCTTGGGGATGGTTTGCCGTTGGCGGATGTTGTTTCCGAGGCGTTGATGGGGCTTGTCGATGGGAAGCCGGTCACCCCAAAAAATCGGTTGACGACGACCTGGGCAGACATCAAACGGATGAAGTGAGGGGAAGCGGGAGTGGAAGGATGGAAGTCCCTTGTAGGAGCGAGTGTTTTTGCTTGGGAGAAAGCCACATATATTTCGCCCCGCTGGGGAAACCTGGCTTTTTTGGTATGCGTCTTTCTACAGAAATGCCGCACCTACGGTGCTAAAGACATTACACGACTCAAGACAAATCCGCGAAATCCGCGGCATCCGAGACACTCCGCGATTCAGACGAATCATAGCGTCTCTAATCCTGCAAAGATCGAAGAAACCTGCAAATCCTGATTCAGACGATGGACCGCTGATAGCCGATAACCAATTCTTGTTGACCCCTGAACGCGATTTGTGCTATACTATCGCAATACTCACAACACAGAATCGTAGAATTACCTATGGCAACAGTCCGACTCGAAAACATTACAAAACGGTTTGGCGATCTCATCGCACTCAACGACATCAACCTCGATATCCAAGACGAGGAATTCTTTGTGCTTCTCGGTCAGACAGGTGCGGGAAAAACGACCACGCTTCGTTGTATCGCTGGATTGGATAAACCCGAAGAAGGCACTATCTATCTGGACGATGTTAGTGTTAACGACAAGACTCCCGCCGAACGCGATGTGGCTTTTGTCTTCCAGTCGCATATCCTCTATCCACATCTAAGCGTTTACGAGAACATGGCGTTCCCCCTGCATCCAAGAAAACTCTCCGCTGAGGAGATTGACCGACGTGTCAGAGATATTGCACAGATGCTTCACATCGAGCATCTGCTTATGCGGACACCGAACCAGTTGAGCGGCGGTGAGACGCAGCGCGTCGGACTCGGACGCGCAATGGTCCGTCGTCCCCAAGTATTCCTTATGGACGAACCGATCTCCAATCTCGATGCGAAACTTCGGGCCGAGATGCGTGCGGAAATCCGTTGGCGGCAACGTGAACTCGGTACAACCACCTTCTATGTGACACATGACCAGATCGAAGCGATGTCAATGGCAGACAGGATCGCTGTCCTCGAAGCAGGCAGAATCCAGCAAATGGGAACCCCCGCTGACATCTATAATCACCCCGTTAACCTATTCGTCGCTGGTTTCATTGGTAATCCGAGTATGAATTGCATCCCGTGCGACATCTCCAGCACTAACGGGGAACTCCATCTGACATTAGCGAGCAATCTCAGCGGAGACAATTCAGTCGCAATTCAGGACTCCAAGATCGCTAAAACTGTAAACGACAACGATCCAGACAAAGATTTTATCCTCGGCACGCACGCTGAGGATGTTATTGTCAGTCATCAGTCGATACCCAATGCTTTTCAGGCTGAAGTCTATAGCAGTGAACCCCTCGGTGCAGAAACAATCGTCGAACTGACCCTCGGAACGGATACATCCGGCACGCATACGATTCTTAAAGCATGCACAGCCCCCAACTTTGAAGCGGAAATTGGACAGCACCTTTACGTCACATTTGTTCCAGAACGGATGCACTTTTTCGATAAAACCACAGGCAAGGCTTTTTTGTAGGAGGGATTTGTAATCCTGATATTTTATTAAATAGGACTTACGCACTTCCTCTTAAAGTCCCCCTGATAAGGGGCGGGGAATGCCATACGGGGAATGCCATACGGCATTCATACCGTTGATTCGCATTCATACCCGGGGAAGCCCATATGGGCTTCATACCGTTGATTCTGATTCTTTAGGGGGTTAAATCACTGAAATAACAACTTTTTTGACGAAATATATTGCTTTTCCAGGCAATTTGCGTAAGTCCTGCTAAAGTTTGGGCAATTTTTTTCTAAGGTGAGTTCAATACAAGAAATGGATTCATCAGATATGTTCAAGGCAACAAACTTAGGACCCAACACGCTACAGAAAACCTCTTTGCTCCAGCGGAGCAACATGTCTATAGCAGCAAAATGTACCGAGACTTCCGCTCCAGCGGAGCGGTATGTGGGGCATTACACATAGCACTCCGCTGGAGTGCGGGCTCTTGGGCATTGGTTTTCTATAGACATAGCACTCCGCTGGAGTGCAGTATTTTTCTACGATTTCCATCCGCATAAGAAACTCGCAGAAAAATACATAACCCCTTGAAAATGTGACTTGCACACAACACGAATTGTTCAAACTTTCGTATATTTTAGCAATTATGAATTGGCGACTTAAACTCTTTAATCTTATCCCAAATTTTCTAAAACGTGTCGGTTGCCAACTATTACGCCGACTGGGGTATGATCCCGATGCGTGGTTAGAAAATTTCCTCAGAGAACACAAAGGAGACTAATACGTGAAAGGCGGAGATATAATCATTGAATGCTTGAAAGCACAGGGAGTTTCGGCGGTTTTCGGGATGCCCGGCACCCAAAACATCCAAATCTACGATGCGCTGCTGCGACGCGGTAAAGGCACAATCGATCACTACCTTGTCCGGCATGAATATGCAGCGACGCAGATGGCAGACGGTTTCGCTCGCGCAACAGGGGAAGTCGGTGTCGCTATCACTGTGCCGGGACCGGGTGCCAGCAACGCGTCAACCGGAATTTTAGAGGCGTTCACCGATTGCGCACCGGTTCTGCTGATTACGGGACAGAGCGATTCCAGCCTCTACAGCAAACATCCAAGCAAAATGTTCCACGGTTTGGATCAGATGCGGTTTTTCGAGTCGCTTACGAAGTACTGCGCCATCGCACACACTGTCGCTGAGATTCCCGTCGTCGTTGAAAACGCCTTTAAAGCGATGCGCAACGGGAGACCGGGACCTACTGTGCTGGAATTCCCGATGGATGTTGTCACTGGAGAAGGAGATGTCCGGATTCCGTCGCGTGTCGAGCGTGCCGAATTATCTCCACCTGACGATACATCTCTGAGTACCGCAGTCGAAACGATTCGCAACGCCAAGATGCCCCTGATTTTCGCCGGTTCCGCTGTCTTTCATTCAAATGCCCGAAACGAGTTACGTCTCCTCGCCGAGAAGCTGAATGCACCTGTCATCGTCACCCGTAATGCAAAAGGCGTTTTGTCGGAGGACCATCCGTTGGCACTCCAAATTTGCTACGGTTATCTCGGACGCGAGGCACTCCAACGTGCTGATTGTTTAATCGGTATCGGACCGCGTTTTACCTCTATCGATACCCGAAATTGGAGTCTGGAACTACCCCAACCCTTCATCCAAATTGATGAAGACGCGGGCGAAATCGGGCTTGAATATCCGTGCGACATAGGTGTCGTCGGGGATTTGAAACTGACGCTGCAGGCACTTATTGAGGACGTTGCGCCGGGTGAAAACGGGTGGAACGAGACCCTGGCGCAACTCCGAACACAATTCGATGCACAGCCTCCGTTGCCGGTCATTCACGAACTACAAGATGTACTCCCACGAGACACCATCTACGCGATTGATGTCCATGCCCTCGGCTATGCCTCCTTCGCTGAATTTCCTATCTACGATCCGAGGACGTTCCTCTATCCGAATATCGGTGTAGCATTAGGACATGCGTATCCTGCGGCGATCGGCGCGAAGGTCGCTCATCCCGATCGACCTGTTATCTGCTTCAGCGGCGACGGCGGATTTCTGATGGGAGCTGTGGAAATGGCGACCGCTATGAAATACGGTATCAACGTCGTGGCAATCGTGGTGAATGACGGGGCATTGTCAGCGATTAAAGGGTCTCAACAGCAGGGGTGTGAGGGACGCACAATCGACACAGACCTGCTTAATCCGAATTTTGTTGAATTCGCAAAATCATTCGGTGCGTATGCCAAGCGGGTCGAGGATTTGGGAGATTTCAAGGATACTTTGCGGGACGCACTCGCGGCAGAAAAACCTGCACTCATCGAAGTGATGCTACAGGAACGGCAGGACGATATCGTCAACGTAATCAGCTGGTTGATGTCCGAACCGCTCCGAAAAACCGCTTTCTAACGCGCTGTTTGGCAATAGGATCATGTGTTATCAATACTCGCCGCGGGCATTCCAACCGGGATACTGTTCTTCCAACGCCTGAAGCGTTTGCGGTGTGTAGTACGGATGCCCAGCAGGTGGGAACCGAAAAACCTCGCGCTCTGCCGCTGTCAGCGTGCCGATGAATTTTGAGAAGGTTGCATTCCGACCTTTGTCTGTGTAGTGCCGAAAACCTTCCCAATAGTGGTCTGCCCGTCCTAAACCGAATCCCCACGTGAAGCGTTGCCCGTCTTCCCCCAGGTAATCGCTTGCTGAATGCAATGTATAGTTGTTGAAGATACAGAGGGTCCCACCTTTACAAACAAGGGGCTCGTATTTAGAGGTATCCCGTCCGTGTCCCTTAGCAAGGAGTCTAAGCGGTGCTTGGTCTTCGTCAACATCTTCAAGGTGTACCCAAAAGCCGAGTTGTCCGAATTCAGGGGCGGACTCGGACTGTGGTAACAGTGAGTTGTTGCCGTTATCAATGTGCAAATTGCTGGGGTCGCTACGGACACCCGGGCCTTTAAATCCGGGATAGCGTACAATCATACACCCAGCACGGTAGTGAATATGCCGCGTTTTCAGAAATTTACGTGCGAATTCCCATGCATCGTGGTCCACGATCGCACGTAATAAAGCCATTTCAGCGGGCGGAAATTCGGTCAAAGTCGCTCTACCGGGTGGTGGGTCATCCTTAACTTCTTCCCATGTCGGGAGCACACGGCGTTGGGCAGCTTGCATCTCCGCAAGTTGTTCACCTGAATAGTAGTCGGGTACAATTAAATAGCCTTTCGCTAAGAGTTCATCAAGCTGTGCATCGGTAAATTTTTTAGGCATCTGAAACCTCCATTGGAGAAGTGGAGCAAGTTTGGACAGGAATAGATTAAAAATTTTTGCTGACGAACCTTGGCAACCAAAATGAGTGGCAAAGCCCGTCAGCAAAATTGAGAGCTCCCCCAGACGGACTCGAACCGCCGACACGATGGTTAACAGCCATCTGCTCTACCAACTGAGCTATGGGGGAATGTTAATGTAATTATACACCATTTCATTCGCAATTGCAAATTAAATCTCGTGTTTCTGAAGAATTTTCAGAAAAAGTGTTTTGCTACAAATGAAACAGACCGATTTTAATTATACACCCTCTTGGCCAGCGATTGCAAATTATAGTAAAGCCCACAATTATTGAGGCACTTTAAACTTGGAGATTTTGACGTGTCTCTTACCCCCCTGATAAGGGGGGAAGGGGGGTTCACTTCTCAAGGTGTTCACGGATTTTGGGATTTTACTATAAATGTTATTACAGTATTAGCATCCACACACAACTTGCGAACCTGATATTCCTTGCTCGCCTTTCGTTTCGTAGCCATCACGTTTCCACCAATCTAAACCACCGATTAACTCCTTAACCTGAAACCCTAATTTTGCCATATTCAAAGCACCTTTGGGAGAAGCATTGCAACCAATACCATCACAGTAGGTCACATACACCTTAGATTTATCGAGTTCACTTGTCGTCGCCTCAGACATTGTTCGATGCGGTATATTTATCGCTGTTGGAATGTGTTCATGCGCATACGCCTCTGAAGAACGCGCATCTATGACGACAATCGGTTCCCCGTTATTGAGTGCCTCAAAGAGGTCCCAAGAATCCGTCTCGTAATTGAGCTTTGCCTGATAAAATTCGATCTGATCCATAACTTTCCCTTATGAAAAGGATACTACTTTTCTAAACTGGTCGTTTTCTCAACCATCTCCGCAAATCTAATCTACCTTGAGAAAAACCCCACAGAATGCCAAGAACCATACACCCCAAGTTTCCTATACATGCAACCCAAGCGACAACACGAAAAACAGGGCTGCTTGTGTCGTATTTTGAATCAAAATAATCATAAGGATTGCTAATGTGAAAATCGTAACCTATCGCAGCGTGTTCAGATACTACATTTTCCCCCGTGATATGAAAAATAAATGCTACAGCGGCAACCCACAAGTGTCCTACTACGATTCCCGCTAAAATCCTAACAAATAGAATTCCAAGGAACCGAAGACTGGCTGCGAGTTTCTGCATAAACATAGTTTCCACCTCCAGCGAAATTCGGGAAACGCAATTATTCTAATGAGATAGGACGATAACTGTATTATACCGGGAGGGATCCGTCGATTGCAACTGAAATTTTACTTTGTCGGAGGCTATAGGAGGTGTGTATAATGTTAGGTATAGATCTTAATCTCTTCGGGATTCACGGTAACGATACGGGAAATGTGTTCAAGTTCATCTTCGGATAGCACTTGCAAGATATCTTCCCAAACCCGGTCTTCCCGTTCTGAGCGTTTGTATTCATAGATGTCAAATTTACGACTGATGACAAGAATGCGGATGTGTTCTTCGTCATCGTCGAAGACATCAATGAAGTAGTCTGGCCCGCTGAAGGAGCCTGCTTTGAGCGCATTATGAATTTTCTGCTTTAAGATCTCACATGCCATATCTCCACCTCAATTACTAGAGCATAACCTCTTCAGGCAACATGCCGATGGAGAGGAACACATGTCCCCATTCCTCTTGGGAAAGATGCTTTGTCAACACGTCCCAGATGATATCGACCCTGTTTCCCATAGTGTGTCCCTTGAATTTTCGGCTGACGACGACAATATGGACATGATCCGCGGAACCGTCAGAAACATCAACAAAATCTTTTGCATCGCTGAAGTATCCGGATTTGAGGGTATTGTGAATTTTCTGCTTTAAGATTTCGCACGCCATGTGTAAGTTCTCCATTAGAGGTTATTGTCTATCCACTGCATGAACCTTTCAATAGCAGTCATGAACTCAGTTGCCTCTCCACGATCTGCGAACTTGGACGTGTAACGCCAGTTTGGCATCCATCGGTTGACTTTGTTAAACAAAGACAATATGTCGCGATTTTGTATCATCCGGCCATAGCCTGGGATAAGTCTTAGTAAATCTTCCAATTGGTGTGTAAAGACTGTACGGTGTGCAGAAAGTATAGAACGTTGCCGAAGTAAGTCTTCTAGTTCGCTCAAATTTTTGCAATCGTAGATGTGCATTAATTTCGTTTTTAAGAGGCACTCCACTGCGTATCCCCCGATGTACATCGCGCCCCGCCACCGAGAGGCATTGAGAAGTGCTTTCGCATCTGCCAAGCGTTGACGCCTGGCTACAGCGAGTTCGCTGATTCCATTGTGTAAATTACGGTTCATAAAATCAAGAACCATCCACGGCTCGTTTTGCCTCGCGCAATTCGCGCTCTAAGCGAGATTTTTCGCTCGGATTGAGAATTTTCGCAATTTTTGCCTCAGTTTCCTGAATCTCGACAGTATCTCGGAGGCAGCGACTGCACCGGGCCGCCGCCATTTCCGCTGAGGTTTTGGAGACTTCGCAGGACTCTCGGAATCACTTTGGGATTCCGTACACACTTCGTTTAAGAAAATGCTGTCTTCGTCCGTTTCCTTCAATTCGGTCTTTTCTGCTTCTACCGTCCTCAATTGATCTGACAACGTTGAAAGTGTTTCCTCTTTCAAAGCCTCCAACTTTGTAGCATTATCAATCAACTGTTCCGACAAGGTTTTGATGCGTTCGCCACTTTCCGATTCAACAGTTTTTAGACGATTCTCTTTTTCCAAAAGACGTTTTTTCAAGTCAGCGTTCTCCGCTTCCACTGATTTCAACAGATTTAACCTATCTGTGAGGCGTTCCTCGGAAGCAATCCATTCTGTTTCCACCTCTTCCAATCGACTTGATGTAGTATTGAGCTGTTTTTTCAATTCAGTGTTCTCTGCTCCTACCACTTCCAGTTGGTCAGATACATCCGCGGTGTGTTCTTCCTCTTCATGAGAAAAAAGCTGATCTCGGATATCTTCAACTTCACGCTTTGCATCTCGATTGTTAATCTCGCCGAGTACTTCAGCGACGTAAGTTAAGTCTGCCCGAGTGCGTTCGGGGTCCAGATCCTCTACCCCTGGATGTGCCCAAAGATTTCGACCGTCCGCTATAATTCCAGTCTTATATTGGACCTTTGAATTGGAATCAAACTGTTGACTGAAAGCCCGATCAAGATACCAATATTTTCCGATAATGTGGGGAAAATCGCCAATATCTATGGCTGCTTCGATGCTTTCGTCGGACCCTTGTAGACTTTGCTCAAATTTTTCCCTCCCCCAATCGTCCAAAGAATAGCGAATTAAGTCTTCAATGTTCTCGCCTTTAACCCTCTTCAAGCATTGGACAATGAATGGACGCATAGCATCCCGATATATGTCGTGTGCCTTACGGAGTGCCTCCCGATTCGGATAATCTTTCATACTAATGTCTACAAACCTCCATGTAAATAGATTTCCAAAAGTGTATCATATTTTTCCTGCTTTGCCAACTATAAATTAACTCAAATTGCTACCTACTTTATAGACATAGCACTCCGCTGGAGTGCGGTGGCTCGCGTGCGTCTTTTCTATAGACATAGCACTCCGCTGGAGTGCGAAACTGGGTATACCGCCGTTTCTATAGATAACGCAAGTTGCCATTTTTGTAGCATAGACTGTTAGTCTGTGCTTAAGGGTGCGCAACCTAACAGGATACGCTACAAAATCGTGAGGTCATCAACAACCTTCCGTAAAAAAGGACGTTGTATGCCTAAAATCGTGTAAGTAGCAACTTGGGTTACTCTGCAGAAAACACCTCAGCTTCACCAGTACCAACCCATCTCGCTATAACGCTTTGTCCCGGAATCATCACACCTTCATATTCAAACGGGTTCGTTCCGAAGTTCGCGAACAGTTCAACAGTATTCCCAAATTCAGTGCGTTGGACCTGCTTATCTTCACTCAACCACTCAAAATCGGTCATCGTCTGACCGCCGATGTGCCGATGCAACGGTGAAAAGAAAGCGTAGTGCCGCTTTATCCACACTTCATGCTTTGAAAATTCTGACATATTCAGATGGTATAACGGCGGGACGTTGTAAAGCAATTCCAACAGTGCCAACGTCTCGATTGCATTCTCAAATTTGAGGCTGCCAGACCCCCAATGGTTTGTCGTGACCACTGAGTCATGAAACACAATCTGGTAGAGCGGTAACCGGAAACGCGGATCAAAATAAAGATACAGGTAGTTAGGTTTGAGAGGCACCTGTTGGACGTGGATCGCTGGAGCCTCGGGGGGCCAGTATCCACCAATGTAGTAGGGTGAATTTTTCGTCTTCATATCTGGGTCACCCCACCCGACGACAGGGACCATCATTCCGTGTGCGAAGTGGAGCGTCGCTGCGGCGTAAGCAGCACCACCTTCCGAACCTACGACCATATTATACGTATCTCGAATCCATGCAATACGAGCAAGTCGTGCGTTCATACCATCTAACTGCGTCGCAGGATGGGATGGCGAATAGTCGTCGAAGAGTTCACCGTAAGCATCGCAATCAATGAACCACGAATTGAAGTCTGTTGGCATCTGTGTAACGATGCCGTTGACGCGATCCTCGACATAAGATTGCGCGACGAGCGGACTTAAGTGATACCCTTTCTTTTTAAACCCTTTATTCTTCGTGCCATCTGCGTTGACAATTGCGCCAGTCTCATAAAGCGACAGATCAAATTGTGCGGTTTCCCACGTATCCTTTTCGTTCGGATGATGGATACTATGGTAAGAATCGTAGGGTCCGACCAGATAACCGAGTTCTTTCGCTTTCGCGACAGCAGTCGGATGCCGAAATCCGTCCTGCCATGAATCAGCACCGAGCCAGAGTCTGTCCAACCCACTTTCAGCGAGCCGCTCCAGTAGTTTCACAGAGAGACCATCTCCCCATTCGTCTGGATGCCGTAGTATGTCGGGGAAGGCTTCGTAAAGTAGCAGACAGTTGCGTCGGTAAATTTCTGGAAGCGATAGCGTGGATACGTCCTGCGAAACCAACGTTTCTGTTTCTGATGCGAGGGGAATTCCTGCCCACGCAGAGGCATTGTAAAAACCGGGTTTCTCAAGTTGTTCACTTAATGCACGGCTCACAACACGTCGGCTGTAGTTAGAGGAATAATCAGCCCGTGCCATGTTTTGGACGACTTCCTGTGCCTCTGTGTTCAGTTGTGAAAAGATGTGTTTCCCGACCGCTCCAACCGTATTTTCATCGCCACCAAGACTAAGTTTTGTAGCAAACGCCTTCCAATCCCTTATATCGTACTGACTGAGGAGCTTGCCTCCCCAGAGATAGATATGGGCGGCACCGAGCAATTTTTCCGCCTCTGGGATATTTGCTATCTTCTCAGCAAACGAAACGAATTCACCGTTCCCGATCAGCCACTGCCGATACTGCTTTGCAGGTTCAACGGGTGATGCTGCACCAAGTGAAAGACGCACTCCGTATGTTTTCTGTTCCCAATTCGGCGTGAAGGCGTGTGATACCTGCATACCTAAGTCAGACGTTTCCGTCTCACGGAACAGAATTTGATTGTTGAAGGGGTTCGTCAGAATATAGGTAAGTGTTCTCTCGCCAAGATCCAACCCCCAAAACGGCATAGAGAGACCCGCTGTCGTATTTATCGGTCCCTGTTCACATAGAAAATCTCGCCATGTTGAATCATCTTTCGGCACATAACTCCCCTCAAAAAAGGGGAAAATATAGCCGTGGATGGATTCAGTGTTTTTAATAACAGGCCATGTAAAATTTTGTGTGTCGCTTGCAGGGGCATCTTGAATAAATTCGATCGTTAGCGAGTTCCTTACCGATTCAACGTGAACGGTAAGGGAGCGTTCCGGCAGTTTCCAACTCATACCGTTGCCTTCATCAGAAAAGTCCGTCACAGCACCAAATCCTGTCTGACCCGATGAAGCTCGAACTGTTATGTCCGTCCCTGCAGGATAGACATTCACAGCAAGCGAATGCGGAACGATTTCAACGTCCCAAATATCGTTGCTGAAACGAATGCTTTCAAGTGTGTCACTCATACCGATAGAAGTCAGCAGAAATATCCCTATGGATAAGATATAAAATTGCAATCTGGACAATGGTATCTATCCTCACTCAAAAAGCTGTGAAACTTGACAGGAAAAGCCTTCCACGACATCTTCACCGTCAAGTGTATCTTCGCGCGTGAGCATTTTGATGTCTGTCTCCGAACGATACACTGTTACCGTTTTCGCCACTGGTTCAATTACCCAAACGAGTCGGGTCCCCGCAGCGAGATAGACAAGTGCCTTTTCAACGACCCGAAACTGTGCATCTGTCGGGGAAACGACTTCAACGGCAAGGTCCGGCGGGATGGAGAACGTTTTGCGTCTGTCATCAGGCAGTCTTGCTGACGAAACAAACGCAATATCTGGCATCAGGACCCGGTCACCGATCTGGAAACCTGTATCCGACGTATAGACACGACCCAGTTGATGCTGATGCACATACGGACCCAAAAATAAAACAAGGCTCATACTAATATCGCCGTGTTCTCCTGAAGTCGGTGGCATGGGTATGAGTTCTCCTTTCACATATTCATATCTCTCTAAATCGCTTTCAAGAAATTCCTGCACTGTCATATCGGTCTCCAACGGTGTGAGAGATACGACAACTTGTTCATGATCGGCTTTTAGGATACTCATCAGAGTGCCTCCTTTATCCTGATAGTTCTGCCCACAACGCCCGATAGAAATTCATCACGCGCAGCGGATCGGAACTCCCCGCAATCTCCGCCAATGTATAACCTGTATATCCAGATTCTTTCAGCAATGTAAAGAGTTCTCGCCACGGATACTCACGCCGGTGAAGTTCCGTGATATGCACCAAGCCGATTCTGCCTCTTGCATAGTTGAAGTTGTTCAGAATAGAACCGTCTTCTACCTCCCCGAAATTAGAATTCCAGCAGACGTAGACGTTATCGTGATCAGCGACATCAATAATCGTACGGATATGACGAAGTTCAGAGGTGCCACCACCGTGTACTTCTAACCGGATTTGAACACCGAGGTCAGCGGCAAATTCACCACACTCGCGTAATGCTAACCCGATCTGTTCCAACGTCTTTTCAACAGGCACCTCGTTGGGAAGTCCATTCGGACGCACCTTTACGCCGGGGGCTCCGACAGCCGCTGCGAGTTGAGAATACGCCTTCGTCCCCGCTATATTCCGGCGAACCACTGCCTGATCCGAGGCATGATAGTCAAATGCGGATCCTAAACCAGCGATCTCGATCGGCGAATCGGCGAATTGCTGTTTTACTGCTGACCGTTCACTTGCCGAAAGTTCTACCTCAACGCCGTGGGCATGTGTTGTTCGCAATTCCACGCCTGAGAATCCTGTTTCTACGCAGTTTTCGATGATTGTAGGGACATCCCAATCTTTTGCCATATTATATGTAACTAAACCAAGCTTCATAAAATCTCCTTATTCAAAAAGTTGTGAGACTTGACACGAAAAACCTTCAACGACATCTTCACCGGTAAGCGTGTCTTCGAATGTGAGCGTTTTGATGTCTGTTTCGGAACGATACACCGTCGCTGTTTTTCCTACAGGTTCAATGATCCAGACGAGGCGCGTTCCGGCGTTGAGATAGGCAAACACCTTTTCGACAACACGATATTGAATATCTGTCGGTGAGACGACTTCAACCGCTAGATCCGGTGCCACAGGGGATGCCTGGCGCTTGTTCTCAGGCAGTCTCGCTGTCGAAACAAACGCAATATCTGGTTTAACCAATCGGTCACCCAATTTAAAGTCTGTATCTGCTGGATACAAACGCCCCAACTCATTTTCACGAATGTGAACACCTAAAAGCAAACTAAGGCTCATACTTATTTCACCGTGTTCCATTGTCGGTGGTGCCATCGGTATTAATTCCCCTTTGACATATTCATATCCCTCCAAGTCGGATTGGCAAAATTCATCCAGGGTCATATCGGTTGCTATGGGCGCCAGGGATATTGCTGCTTGTTCAGAACCGTTTTTCGGAATGTCCATCAGAATTCCTCCTGTTTCGATGTCTACCATTTTCAATTGTATTATACCGAATTATTTGATACAATGTTCCTTAAACCAATAAGTAAGGAGCATACCCCATGGCATACGCACTTGAAGATGAATTCGGTGACATCATCGGCAAAGCCCGACGCGGGCAGAACTTGCCTCCAAGCCAAATCGCCACTGCGGCGGGCATCACAGAGACAGAACTGGCTCGTATGGAGCAGTATACCTTAAAACCGACAGAAACGCAAGTCCTTCGACTCGCAGAAGTCCTGAATTTGGACGGCACCAAGCTGCTCGATATCGCGACAGAACAGTGGGAACCCGAACCACCGCAACAGATGAGTGATTCAGCCCTTGAAGTTATCACAATTAGCGCACCGGTAGGAGGATGGCCCGTCAATGCCTATATCCTAATCTGCCAAGCAACCAATGACGCTGCGATTATCGACACCGCAGCGCATCCAGACCTCATCTTGGAACAGTTAGATGCCCACAATGTGAATCCCACAGCGATTCTTTTGACACACGCCCACAGCGATCACACCGAGGGTTTACCGAAGATCCAAACCGCTACTGGATGCGAAACTTACATCCATACGAACGAACCGAAACCGGGGAGCGAAACGAGATTACGTGAGATGGCACACGGAGATACCCTCACCGTCGGTGAACTCACAGTAACCGTCGTTAATACGCCCGGGCATACGCCCGGCGGCTGTAGTTTCATCGTCCAGAACGTAGCGTTCGTCGGCGATGCGATCTTCGCTGGCTCAGTTGGCGGTCCCAACATCTCCTACCAGGATGAAATTGATAGCGTTCGAGACAACCTGTTGTCACTTCCAGACCCAGTTAGACTCTTTCCAGGGCACGGTCCTTCCACCACCGTCGGTGAAGAGAAATTACACAACCCATTTTTCTAATTTTTAAACTACGGGCCTCCCTGTGCCATTTTTCCGCTGTCGAAAAACGGATTTTCGGTTAATTTAACCCCATTTTGGTAAAGAAAAGAAAGATGGAGTCTATGAATAGCATGTAGATGGCATCGCTAACGAAAGGTTCAACGCTTGCTCTCCTATCTTCTCCAACGCTTTCTTTCCATCGGTTTATCCCTTTTGGCGGTATCGCTCCTTGTATTTTTGATGGTGCATCTCATCCCCGGCGATGCCGCCATCGCTATTTTGGGAGAACGGGCGACCGAAAAGGCACTCACCGAACTTCGAGAAGATATGGGGCTTGATAAGCCTTTGTATCACCAATACGCCAAATTTCTGTGGGATGTCGCACACCTCGACTTCGGACGCTCCTTCAAAACAAAGCAACCCGTCATCGAAGAAATCAAACGCTATTTCCCGGCAACAGCTGAACTGACCCTCGCAGCAATGGCATTTTCGATCCTGTTCGGTATTGCGGCAGGTATCATTGCTGCGATCTCCCGCGGAACGTTTTTAGACTATTTCTCCATGTCAATATCCCTCGCTGGTATCTCTATGCCAATCTTCTGGTTGGGATTGATGCTCATCTTGCTTTTCTCATATTTCCTGCCTATACTACCGAGCACGGGACGACTCGATGTCATATTAGATTTAGATGTCCAATCGCTCACAGGTTTTTATCTCATCGACACCCTTCTTACAGGTAACTTCGCCGCCTTTCGGAATGCCGTAGCGCACCTCATCCTCCCGGCGATAACGTTAGGCACGATCCCATTAGCAATTATCGCCCGGATGACCCGATCCAGCCTCCTTGAAGTGCTAAACCAACCCTACATTACAACTGCTTACGCGAAAGGCTTGCCGCGGTGGAAAGTCATTAGTAAACATGCAATGAAAAACAGCATGGTGCCCATTCTGACAATTATCGGCTTGGAATTCGGCTATCTATTAGGCGGAGCAATCTTAACCGAGCACATATTTTCTTGGCCCGGACTTGGTTCCTGGTTACGTGCTGCCGTAGAGGCTCGTGACGTTCGCGCAGTGCAAGGGGGTGTGCTTTTCGTCGCATCGGTCTTTATGTTCGTCAATCTTGTCGTGGACCTGCTGTATGCCTATTTTGACCCACGTATTCGAGTAGGAAACGAAGCCACATGAGCAACGCAACAACCCTCACTACTCAACAATACGTCCTTCGGAAACTCTTAAGACACCGTTCTGCCACCATTGGGGCATCTATCATACTGTTCTTCATTATCATCGCCATTTTCGCGCCGCTTATCGCAACACATGATCCGAGGCATGCCAACGTCGTTGAACGCCTCAAAGACTCGTCCGGCACACACTACCTCGGCACGGATGGCGTTGGACGTGATATTTTCAGCCGGATTGTCTATGGAACGCGTATATCTCTGAAGGTCGGACTGATCGCGATGTCATTTTCCATAGGATTCGGTACTCTCTTCGGTGCAATCGCCGGTTATTACGGTGGAAGGCTCGACAATCTAATTATGCGCGTGATGGATATGATGCTTGCCATGCCGAGCATCCTTCTCGCAATGGTCATTGTCACCATTTTGGGGCAGAGCCTTACGAATGCAATTATTGCTGTCTCCATCGTCTATATCCCGCAATACGCCCGAATCTTGCGTGCCGCTGTCCTGAAAGTCCGTGAGTTAGATTATGTCGTCGCCGCGAAGGTCATCGGTGCGAGCAACAGTCGCATTCTTCTGACCACCGTTCTCCCGAACTGTATCGCGCCGTTGATCGTCCAAGCGACTTTAGGTATCGGTGCCGCCATTTTAGATGCCGCCGGACTGAGTTTCCTCGGACTCGGTGCTGAGATTGGCGAACCCGAATGGGGCGCAATGCTCAATGAAAACCGAAAATTTATCCGCCGCGCCCCCTTGGCTGTTACCGCTCCCGGCATCGCCATCTTTCTCATCGTCTTGGGGTTCAACCTCCTCGGTGACGCCCTCCGAGATGCCCTCGACCCGCAAATAGATTGAGGTTAAACGATGCCGGCATGGACAGACATGCAGTAAAACTTAAGATTTTCTTGACACGTCCCACTTTTTGTGATATAATTCAATGCAAATTTAACCCAGCGAGGTTCAGTATCTAATGGAGTCCGCTTTAAAAAGTCGGTTTCTGAAAATGAGTCTCAATATCACGAGATTGAAATTAACGAATACCTTCCAACTGCGTTCCCTACTCAATCCGGGAAACCTACAAACCACGTCTTATACATTTCTTACACTCATGAGTGTCCTACTTTACCTCTGTATCGGCTCCGCTGAAGCCGTAACACGGGAGTATTGGATCGCGGCTGAGAAAGTCGAATGGAACTACGCACCCAGTGGACAAAACCTCATCAGACCAGCGATGGGGTTGGACGTTTGGGGTAAAGCACTCATGTACGAAAAATATCGCTACATCCAATACACCGATGATACCTACACGACACAAGTTGAACAACCCGCGTGGATGGGTATTCTTGGACCGCAACTGCACGCTGTTGAAGGCGATAGCGTCCGGGTCCATTTTCTCAATCGCGCCGACAAACCCCTCAGCATCCATGTGCACGGATTACAATACGATGAAGCAAACGAAGGTGCCGATATGAAAGGATCCGGTGCCGCTGTGCCACCAGGCGGTAAATTTACCTATCACTGGGAAGCAGATAGTGATGCCGCCCCTGGTCCAAACGATCCATCGTCTATCATCTGGCTTTACCACTCACACGTCGATGCCGTTACCGAGATCTACGACGGTTTGATTGGAACCGTTGTCGTCACGAAAAAAGGGATGGAACGTGCTGCGAACGATCCACGTCCCAAAGATGTTGACAAAGCCTTCACTACGCTGTTTCTCGTCTTCAATGAAAATGACCGCAAAATCGTCAAAAGCGGACAAAGCGCGGACTATGACTCTCCTGAGGAGGCTGAAGAGGGTAATCTTAAACATGCTATTAACGGCTATATCTTTGGCAATTTACAAGGGTTGGAAGTTGAACAAGACGACCGAGTACGCTGGTATCTCATCGGGTTAGGCACTGAAGTCGATATGCACACCGCACACTGGCACGGTCAGACGGTGCTAAACGCAGGAAAACGCACTGACGTGGTAGATTTACTTCCCGGCTCTATGGTTACGGTAGATATGACAGCAAAAACTCCCGGCAATTGGCTCTATCACTGCCATGTTGCTGATCATATTACGGCAGGCATGAACACACGCTGGCGGGTGGTGCCTAAGAATTGACAAAACGCATATCGAGCGTTTATTCAGAAACTTTGAACCTTTCGCACTGAAATCTGACTAAATTCATATCAGATTTCATTCGGATGTACAGTCCGTTAATTACCAAAGGAGACATAATGTTTAACAACCGATCCAGTTTGTTCAGTTATTACGCGCTTATTTTGCTCTTATTCACCCTCATCGGGACGGTTCACGCTGAAACGTTGACCATCTATTCCGGACGAAGTAAGAGCCTCGTTGAACCGATTATTAAGAAATTTGAAGAGAAGAGTGGTATCCAAGTGGAAGTGAGTTACGGCGGGACGACACAGCTCGCCGCTGCACTCCTAACAGAAGGCGACAAAAGCCCTGCCGCCCTCTTTTGGGCACAAGACGCTGGTGCCCTTGGTGCCGTTAGCAAAAAAACGATGTTTGAAAAATTGCCAGAATCCATACTCACACAGGTCCCTTCAGGATTTCGTGATGCCGAAGGCTTCTGGGTAGCAACAAGCGGTAGAGCACGTGTACTCGCATACTCTCCAGAACGCGTTAAGATGGAAGAACTCCCCCAAAGCATCTTCGATTTAACACAACCGATGTGGAAAGGCAGAATCGGTTGGGCACCAACAAATGCGTCCTTTCAGGCGTTTGTGACTTCCCTGCGTGTGCAGGTAGGTGAAGAACGAACAGAAGAATGGCTCCGCGGCATGAAAGCAAATGATGTGAAAAAATATGCGAAGAATACCCCCATCATAGAGGCACTCGCTGCAGGAGAAATCGATCTCGGTTTGCCGAATCACTATTATCTCCTTCGCTTTAAAAGCAAGGACTCCGGTTTTCCTGTAGAACAAATCTTTTTTAAGGCGACTGATCCGGGCAACCTCGTCAATGTTGCTGGTATCGGATTATTGAAAAGCAGGAAAAATAAAGATGCCGCACTGAAATTTGTGGAATTTCTGCTATCCTCTAAAGCGCAGCAATACTTCACCAGCGATGTTTTTGAATACCCCGCCATTGACGGCGTAACTCCGCATGCGAACCTGCTGCCCCTCTCTGAACTGCTTCAATTGGCACCGACATTCAATCTCAATGATATGGACGATCTCGACGGTACAGTTAAACTGTTGAGAGATGTTGAGATTCTATAGACACAGCAACCCCAGTCGGTAGTTGAGGTAACTGGAATTGAATGTCAAAGCCAAAAATAGTAAGTGTAAACTACTATCTCCTTATACCGGCAGTTGTGGTCGGTGCTGGCGGGCTGATCCCGTTGGTTTACCTACTCGTCAAAGCGTTTTCTGCGGAAGGCACTGCGCTTGCGCAGATTGTCTTCCGCTGGCGAAACGCGAGGCTTTTCTTTAACACACTCCTGCTGACCGCTGGTGTTCTCGCGTTAGATCTTCTTTTGGCAACCCCCGCAGCATGGTTAACAACCAGAGTGAACCTGAAGGGGAAACGTTTCTTTACGGTGCTTTGCGCTTTACCACTTGCTATTCCAGGCTATGTGATGGCATACGCGTTGCTGGCGCTCGGCGGAAATACCGGTATCGTCGCCCAGTTTTTCGGAAAAAGTATCCCGCGCCTCAGTGGTTACTGGGGGGCACTTCTCGCTCTAAGTGCTTACACGAGCCCTTATCTCTTTTTGAATCTGCGTACCGCACTGTTAGGACTCGACCCAAGCCTTGAGGAATCCGCTCGAAGTCTCGGTTACCGATATCGCGAAACTTTTTTCCATATCATCCTTCCGCAGCTGCGTCCTGCCTTTTATGCAAGCGGTTTACTCATTAGCCTACATGTCCTCGGTGACTTCGGCGTTGTGTCATTGATGCGTTATGAGACCTTTAGTTACGCACTGTACATAGAATACATGCTCTCTTTCGAGCACATCTATGCAGCGTGGCTTGCGCTCATGCTTCTGGTCTTTACCGGATGCTTGCTCTATCTTGAGGCAAAATTGCTAAATCGGGTAGCACTCCATCGAGCGGGAAGTGGGGTTTCCCGTCAACTATCGCAGATCGCACTCGGTACGTGGCGAGCCCCCGCTTATTTGTACCTCAGTGTACTCTCATTCGCGACTGTAGTTATCCCTGCTGGTGCTGTACTCCTCTGGATGTTCAGAGGGTTCGATGCTGCCGTGCTGGAAGGGCTTGCGAATGCACTCATCGGTTCACTGTTGATTGCAATACCCGCGGGAATTCTGTGTGCGTTTCTGGCGGTCCCGTTCGCCTATGTAGGCGTTCGACACCCATCACGCCTGTCAAACATGTTAGGGCGTGTCGCCTATATCGTTTACGCTATACCGCCACTCGCCTTTGCACTGTCACTCATCTTTTTCGTCTTAAACACCGTGTCTTTTATCTACAAAACGTTACCCGTGTTAATCTACGCGTGTACCCTACATTTCCTCGCAGAAGCCATCGGACCGGTGCGGAGTTCGCTCTACCAAGCCTCACCAAATTTAGAAGAAGCCGCTCGCTCGCTGGGGTATTCACGGATACAAGCATTTTTCAGGGCACTTCTCCCAATTCTCACGCGTGGGATGCTGACTGCCACAGCACTGGTTTTCCTCGCAACAATGAAAGAATTACCGCTTACCTTTCTTTTATCGCCGGCTGGATATGAAACACTCGCGCTCAACGTCTGGAGTTACACATCAGAAGCGATGTTCGCTGAAGCCGCACCTTATGCACTTGCAATTCTGGCTTTTTCAGGGATATTCGTTGGTGTCCTGATTCGCCATGAAGAGCAAGCACGAGAATAGGTACAAACATTACTAAAACAATAGGAGAAATAAGCTATGACCCGTCTCAATAATTCTATCCACAGTACTTTCGTATTTGTCCTACTCCCGTTCGTGATGCTCGGTTGCCTTTCGATCGCTGCCCAGAACACAGTTCGCGTCGATGGTGGTATGACGCAGACTTATGAACTGTCCGAGAGTGGTACAAGTGCAATTCAGAAGTGGATACTCCCGGAAAGACGTTCTATCAGTCGAATCGAAATCCACTTTGATCCGATTGAACCGCTGCGGAACATGACTGTCTATGCTCGGATGGGAGAAGATAATTGGCGAATCGTCAAGGCAATCAAAACGCCAATTAGGACATCACCCTATATCATTCGGGCTCCGCTCTCCACAGATGCCATCCGTGTCGTGTTGTCATCGTCATTAGGTATGATCGATCGGATAGTTCTTTACGGCACAGAATCGAGCACATCAACTGAATAGGGGTTGTCGAAAATTTCCTCACGCACAAATCGAAGGAATCACGGTAAATTGCTTTAAGCCGCTTTGTTGACAAAATTTTTCAACAATTTCCATACATGTCTGTCTAATTGTGGTAGACTATAACACAACCTTCTAATTGGCTAATTGGCAAACTGGAATGCATATATTCTTTGATTTTTTAACGCTGCCTCCATTTGTAACGCTTGGTGCTGATGCCCTCAGAGTGTTACTCTCATTTGTGCTCGGCGTTTTCATTGTTAACATCTACTTGTGGACCCACGCCAAAGTCCCACAAAAATCGTTTACCGACACACTCATCATCCTATGTATGTTGATTTCTATAGTGATGGTGATTATCGGTGATAGCATCGCAAGGGCGTTTAGCCTTGTAGGTGCATTGTCTATTATCCGATTCCGAACTGCTATCCAAGATCCACGCGATATCGGTTTCGTTTTTTACGCGTTAGCTGTTGGGATGGCGGTCGGTGCTGGAAATCCATCTGTCGCAATTCTGGCGACCTTCCTCATTGGTATCATTATCCTCTGCCTATACCATTGGCATCAACGCTTTGGTAACAATAATGAATTTAGTCTCGAATTCTGCCTACCACCCGACCAAGACTCCGAGACCGCCTATCGTCCCGTTTTCGATAAGCACCTAATTTATGAACATCTACTCGAACAACGCATCAAAAAATCACAGCAGATTGAATTGACATATCGGGTTAGATTGGCGAATCCGCAGGAATGGCTTGCTTTCTTTAACGAACTTTCACGGACTGAAAACGTCACAGAGGTTAAAATGGATAAAGAATGAACATAGAAAGCGGAGAAACCCCGAACCTTTCTATGCTGTCCGAATCTAAAACTGAAAAGGAGAATACGATGAAACAAATTAAATCAATAACACTCATTGTGCTAATAATTATCGGTTGGACAATACACGCCAACGCTCAAGACAATCAAGAATCCCCCAAACTCTCAGATGACCAGAAGCGGTTCGACCTCAATGGAGATGGCAAACTGAGCAATGAAGAGGATGATCTGATGCTCCGGGTTACGAGCATAGAAGCACTCACAGGCAATAAACTAACCACTGCAGAGATTAAGCGAATGCAGAATAATCAAGGTCCTAACGTAGGCTTTGGAGGACCCGGTGGGATGCCCGGTTTTGGCGGTGGTAGGAGAGGACCTCAACCCCCAGAAAAACTGCTCAAACAGTTCGATACAGACAAGGATGGAAAATTAACCCGTGCCGAGCGGCAAGCGGCACTGAACACGCGCGGTGGTGGAAGTTCGTCTCTCATGAGCGAAGAAAGGTTGCACGAAGACGTTCAGAGCGATGTGCAAGCAAGCCTCAATACGGTGCCAGAAGGCTCACCCTCACTCTACGACGCACAAACACTCCGTACGCTTCACCTCCGATTCCACCATGAAGATTGGTACGAGCAGATGAGCTCGTTTTATCGCACGGACATTGAAGTTCCGGCAGCACTGATTGTTGATGGCAAGGTCTACCCAGAAGTTGGTGTCCATTTTCGAGGCACCTCCTCCTACTTTACAGTCGGATCGGAGAAAAAATCCTTCAATATTGCTGTTGACTATGGTGAAGATGGACAACGCCTCTACGGCTACAAAACGCTCAATCTACTCAACGGGCACGTCGATGCCTCTTTCCTCCGTGAGGTGATCTACAATCGAATCTCCCGTGACTATATCCCTGCGATGAAAACCAATCTTGTGAAATTGGTTATCAACGGTGAAAATTGGGGGATCTATATCAATCTCCAACAATATAACAAGGACTTTCTCGCCGAGTGGTTCGGCACGAAAGGGGGTGTACGCTGGAAGATAGGTCCCGGTAGAGGTGGCGCCCTGACTCATGCTGGAGACGATCCAGCATCATATCAAGAAACGTATCAACTCAAAACCAACAATGTCGAAAATCCTTGGGAAGGTCTTATTGCGCTCACTAAAATGCTTGATGATTCCACACCTGATACGGAACTCGTGGAAAATCTCCCACCCGTTCTTAATATCGATCAAGTACTGTGGCAACTCGCCGTTTCAAACGTCTTTATGGATGACGACGGCTACATCCACAAAGGCGGTGACTACGCCCTCTATCAAGATGTCAACGGCAGATTCCACCTCATACCCCACGACAACAATGAAAGTTTCAGATTTGGTCGATCAGGGCGAGGGGGTCCTGGTGGTGGAGGTCCCGGTGGTTGGTCATGGGGAGACTTAACGAATGGAATGGTATCTCCTATCGCCCATGAAGACAATGCTTTCCGTCCACTTATTAAGCGGTTGCTCTCAAACCCGCAGTGGCGGGCACGGTATCTCGCACACGTCCGAACCGTCGTGGATGAATGGCTCGATTGGGAAGTGTTTGAACCGATTATTAAGGAATATCAAACGCTTATTGATGCCGAAGTTCAGCAAGACGATAAGAAACTTTATGGATATGCAGACTTTGCAACTGACACGCCCATGGATCTCAAGCGTTTTGTTATCGAAAGACGCGAGCATCTGAGCAATCACCCGGAACTTAGCAGACCGGTGCCAAAGATTGTTTCGGTTGAAGTCGGATCTGAAACGCCTCCGGTAGCGAATCAATCTGTCTCGGTTAAAGCAACACTCGACAAATCAATTGCCGTTGATTCGGTTTTGTTGCATTATAGTACCGATCGGTCCATCGTTTTCAATCAGGTGACGATGACAAAAGAAAGGGATAGTTATGTTGGACACATCCCCGGTTTTCCCGCAGACACCACAGTTTACTATTATGTAGAGGCGAACGCGGTCAAGACACACGGCACAACTGACTTTTCACCTGCAAGATCAGAGCAAGGCGCGGCACAGTACCGAATTGGTGTTTCCGTTGCAAAAGATACACCAATCGTTATTAACGAACTAATGGCGTTCAATACCAAAAGCCTTACCGATCCGCAAGGGCACCACGAAGACTGGCTTGAGCTGCACAACCTCACCAGCAACGTAGTGAATCTCTCCGGGATGTATCTAACAGATAAGATGAACAATCTAAAAAAATGGGCATTTCCTGAGAATACAACAATTCCAGCACAGGGCTATCTCCTTGTGTGGTTAGATGAAGACGGTAAAGCCGACGTGGGACTCCATGCGAACTTCAAGTTGTCCCGTAACGGCGAAACCGTGATGCTCGTTGATACCGATATACGCGGTAACCAAGTACTTGATACAGTGACGTTTGATAAACAGGAGAAGGATGTTGCCCTCGGCAGATGGCCGAATGGTAGTGGCAAACTCAAACAGGTCCAAACCACACCGGGTAAAAAAAACGTGCTGAAATAAAACAAAACGAACCTTTTGTTTTCTTAGATGTCTAATTGAATAAAAGCATGTTCTTTATCCCGGCAGTTTGGAGAAGAAGTATGTCCGTTGCAACCCTTACAGCTACTATGGAAACCTATTCGGCGATAAGCAAGACAGAAGAATTAGATCTCACACAGGAACGTGAGATTGTTTTGCGCTGTCAAAAAGGCGATGCCGATGCAATGGGAACCCTTGTGATTCAATATCAACACTGGGTTTATAACATCGCTTACGGTATGCTCGGTCATCACCAAGATGCTGAAGATGTCGCGCAAGATGCTTTCCTCTCCGCATGGGAAAACATTGAGAAATTTCAATTTCGCTCCCGATTTTCCACATGGCTCTACCGTATCGTGAAAAATAAGTGTCTTAATCACATCGATCAGTATCAACGCCGAAAAACCGACCCAACAGAGATTGATGACTCACAACCGTGGGTACCCCTTGATACAGTAACACCTGAAGAAGAAGCACTACGTACTGAAGAAAAAGAAATCGTTCACGCCGCCCTCGCAAAGCTCAAGAACAGCCATAGAGAGATCCTGGTGCTAAGAGAACTGCGAGATCTGCCTTATGAAGAAATATCTGAAATCCTGGGATGCACACTCGGACGCGTTAAATCCCGGTTACATGAAGCCCGAAAAGCACTGAAAAAAGAACTGGAGCGAGTTGAGTGGTAAACACCTTCTACCACTATCCTCGATTGAAGACATGAACCACCAAAGAATCCAAGAGGAATTATCAGCCTACTTAGATAACGAATTAAGCCCAAGCAGACATAAGCAGATTGAAGCACATCTGCGTTCCTGCGACGAGTGTTCTGATATGCTGGCAACGTTTCAAACGAACCGCCAGATAGTCACAAACATCGCGCGTCCAGTGCCATCAACGCTCAAAGACGGAGTGATGGCAAAAATACACACGCAGTTTCAAGATGAATTATCTGCCTATTTCGACAACGAATTGGCTCCTGCGATGCGCGATCGAATTGAAGCACACCTCCACGCCTGCGGTGAGTGTTCCGATATGCTGGCAGCGTTTCGCCAAAACCGAGAGCAGATCAAAAGTTTTGAGCATCCCGCACCGTCATCTATTGAAAACGCAGTGATGGCGAAAATACGCCAACAAGCAGCACAGGCACGCGAAGAGGAACCTACTCGTGCCGGATGGATACCCGATATAGGGCGATGGATGCCTGATCTTGGACGCTGGTTTTTCCGTCCCGTTACCGCAGGCGCGACCGGTATTCTGACGCTCGTACTGATTTTGGGTGCCCTCTATTTTTATCCAACTGCTCCGCAACATGAAGAAACGCTCGACTTTTACTTCGGGCTTTATACTGAACAACTCGAAGACAACCCATTGAAATCAAACGTCAGCACACCGCTCAGTACAACACAGCCAGAGGAATCTGTCGTTATAGAAGCGGCTGACGACATCGAACAAATTCTCGACCTCTATCTGGAAGATGTAGGGAATTAAATTGTCCAATAGGAACCAGACAGGTGAATCTATGCGAATGCCCACATATTTAATCCTTCATAAAGGTTTGCAATCTAAACATCACCGCCTTTGCATTTCAGTTTTAGCCTCCTTGCTCTGGATGCCTCAAATACTTTTTGCTGACATCAGTACGCTTGAACGCATTGCAGAAGCCGAACACAAAGTCAGTTACGTAGGATTACGCTTGAAGACGTTTAGCTCGTCAAGAGGCACACGTACTTTTGAAGAAGTGGTCATTCACAAATCTGTAGATGCTTCGTACCGGAAGGTGGTATCCGTAGTCGGCGAACGACAATCGTCCGAAGATTCACGAGACAGAAACGAACGCCGCAACGATAACAGGCAAAGAGACAACAACGAGAATCGCAGAGACCGTCGGGAAAGAAATCGGGACCGGAACGAATGGCGACAAGTTAGGAGTCAATTTTCAAAGAAAGAGATCGAGTTGATTGCCGAAAATTATAACTTGGAAGAATCGGTATCCACAGAAAAAACAGCGAATTATGAAACTAACATCCTAACGATCACACCCAAATTCGCCGGTAGGCCCACAAAGCGAATCTTTTTTGCCCGCGGAAACGGTGTTATCTTGCGAGTAGAGGACCTGGACGCTGAAGGTGTGCTTCGGGAGATGTTTGTCTACAACCGAATTAGTTTCGATCCCGAAACCGTGGAGCGCAAATGGAAGGTCTTTGAAAAAGACATTAAACCGCGACCCCCACGCAGCCATTCAATTTCGATCGCCGAAGGAGAAAAGATACTTGAAATCGAACCCATCCAGCCTGAGTACCTGCCCCCGGGGTTTCAGCTGGAGGATGTTCACAGCATAAAGGACCAAAAGAATACAATTCACCTAATTTATACAGACGGTCTGTTGGGTTTTTCTATATTTGAAACAACAGACAAGCGAGCGCGTCGTGGCAGTGAAAGACATAGAGAATCAGATGTAATTGAACTTGACGGCACCCGCGTTCATAAATACCAGCGCGGACCGACCCATGCCTTCAGCTGGTCCAGTTCGGATATTCACTTTTTCCTGTTCGGCGCAATGCCTGCCACCGAAATGCAGAAAGTAGTAGAATCCATTATTCACAAAGCAAATGAAAAATAAGGAGAAAACTATGCAGATATGCCATGCCCTCATGCTGGGTATTATTGTTACCGGTTTATTGTCCATTGCCGACGCAGAGGCTGATAGTATAAAATCTCAACTCGAAGCATCACCACGCCACGGCGAATGGGTGAAAGTAACAACCTCTGATGCCCGTACCGTCAATGCCTTTGTTGTTTATCCAGAAGTGAAAGAACCCGCAACGGCTATCATCGTTATCCACGAGATTTTCGGACTCACCGATTGGATTCGGCTCGTGGCAGACACGCTCGCCGCTGAAGGGTTTGTCGCAATTTGTCCGGATCTGCTTTCTGGTATGGGTCCTGACGGTGGCGGCACAGAAAGTTTCGACGCCGGTGATGATGTCCGACGGACTATCCGTGAACTCTCACCCTCCCAAGTCACATCGGATCTGGATGCCGTCCAGAAATATGTCCGCGATCTACCTTCAACCAACGAAAAAGTTGGAGTCTCCGGATTCTGTTGGGGAGGCGGTCAAACGTTTAGTTACGCCGTCAATTCCGACACAATAGCCGCTGGCTTCGTGTTTTACGGTCGTGCACCTTCAACGGAAGATGTCCCCAAAATATCAGCACCCGTGTACGGCTTTTATGGCGAGAGCGACAACCGTATCAATGCCACGATTGATGCCACAAAAGCAGCCGCTGATGCCGTAAACGTCACCTACGAACCCGTCATCTATGAAGGTGTCGGTCACGCCTTCCTGAGACGCGGTATGGCAGAAGATGCCAACGAAGCACAGAAAGCTGCCACCAAAGCCGCATGGGAGCGATGGGTATCTCTCCTGCACGGACTCTAAAGGAATACGCATGGCAAACCGACTTAAAGATAAGATCGCCGTTATTACCGGGGCAGCTCGCGGAATCGGAGCGAAAAGTGCTGAACTCTTTGCAGGTGAAGGCGCAGCTGTGGCTATCTGGGACTTGAACGCAGAACGCGGTGAAGAAACCGCGCAGCAGATTCGATCCTCCGGTGGGACCGCCCTTTTTTGCGAGTGCGACGTAACCGACACTGCACAGATCGAGAGTGCCGTTGCCCAAGTCACATCTGAACTTGGTACCCCAAATGTGTTGTTTAACAACGCCGGTATTGCCGTCGTAGGCGAATTAGAAGAAATCTCCGAAGCAGACTGGGATCACCAATACGCTGTCAATGTGAAGAGCATCTATCTCGTTTCTCGGGCGATAATACCACTGATGCGCGAATCTGGTGGCGGTTCGATCATCAATATGGCGAGTGAATCCGCCTATGTTGGATTCCCGATGCACCCCGCCTATACCTCTTCCAAAGCCGCTGTGGTACATCTCACACGAAGCATGGCGGTTCGGTATGCTGAAGACAACATCCGGGTCAACAGCCTCTGTCCGGGTACAATTAACACCGAACTCTACCAAGAATTCCTATCGAAGCAACCCGATCCAGAAGCGATCAACAAAGAAATCAAAGAGATGCATCCGTTAGGCATCGGCGAACCCGAAGACATCGCTTGGGCGGCAGTCTATTTAGCCTCCGATGAATCCAGATACATGACGGGTGCCCCGATGCTCGTTGAGGGTGGAATCCTCTCGCTTTAAACGGCATCTGGCAATTCGCCGGCGAGGTTTAGTCTTTCAAGCATATCCCTTCCTATACTTTCCTTTCAGGACACCAAAAGGGATAGATTTAATCTATCCCTTTATTACAACTTCCCCAATTTTTCGAGAATTAGGCAACCGTTTCGCCCCTAACCCGCGTCATATATATTGATATGATAGATATTACAATGGAAAAATCACGTAGACAGAATAACGTATACGCGTCCGCTCCTCGGTGACGAGGTTTCCTAACCTCGCTCCCTGCCCAAATTTGTGCATCTATTTATTTTATCTGCCCCATTTGGTGCAGTGTTTTCCAGATATTCTCCTTTTCGGATTGGCACATAAATTGCATATACTTATAGTAAAACCCAAAAATAAGTTGATACTTCTGGGAATAACAACCCCTCCTGCGCTGGCGGGGTTTGTAACCTCGCTTATTCAGAATGTCCAAGTAATTATAGGCTTCACTATAAATCTAACATTTCAACCGTAGTTTTAACGAAAGGAGTCGCCTCAGTGAAAAGTCAACGATCGTGTCTCATAATACTAATTGCATTCCTGCTGTCAAACTGGACAATATCCGTTATCCACGCAGCAAAACTCAAAATCGAAAAAACCTTGACCGAAGCAGACGGTTTGGCATCAAATACAGTGCTTACCATTTTTGAAGACAGCCACGGCACTCTGTGGTTTGGAACGACCAATGGACTCACCCGTTATGATGGAGAGAATTTCCAAACCTTTACAACAGAAGACGGATTAGTACAGAACACGATAGGGCTTATCTTTGAAGACCAGCGAGGAATGCTCTGGTTCGGTGACGGCGTGCTTTCAAGCGTCTTGGAAAGAGAAAAGGCTATGGACATGTCATGGATGGAAACGCCATTGAGTGAACTCGATATCACGCCACACAATGAAACACCGGCAAGAACAATAAAGCCCATCCCGTTAAAAGGCGTGAGTCGCTACGACGGACATGCGTTCAGAATTTTCACGACAGCCGACGGCCTCGCTTATGATACCGTTAAAGATATAGTTGAGGACAAGGCAGGCACACTTTGGTTCGCAACATCGTCGGGTGTGAGTCGTTACGACGGCGAAAAGTTCAGCAATATTATTATGAACGGACCCATGGGGATGGAAGTATTACCCGATTGGTGGGATGAAGTCACAGCAATTGCACAGGATACAGCAGGAAATTTTTGGTTTGGAAGCACAGCTGGCATTACCTACTACAATGTCCAAACGTCCGGTTTCCGTTATTTCGGTGTTGATTCGGATTTCACCCCTTTCCAAGAGATGGGGAAATCAGGAACCGCTCACATAATAGATCTGCAGTTCGATGCGAAGGAAAATCTCTGGATGAGTCAAGATGGGATGGACGAGGAGAACTCTGGCATTCGTCAATACAACGGCAAAAAACTGACGACTTTTCCACAAAGTGATGAACTTCCAATGAATAGCGTTAACAACATCATGCAGGACAGCAGCGGCAACCTCTGGTTTACAGGTGTTAAGAAACTACCTCCGAAGAGGCATGAAACTGAGGACAATATCAGCATGATTTTTCCTGAAGCTGAATCCGGCGTAAGTGTATATAACGGTGAGACGTTCCAAAACTTCAACAAAGACGACGGTCTGCCGAGCAACCGTGTCTGGTCGGTATTTGAGGACAGCAGTGGTAAACTCTGGTTCGCTACGGATGCCGGTGCCGCAGTCGGGGTTTATCTCCCATCTCAAAACTCAGGCAATTAATCGAAAATACGAAAATTCTTCAGTACTTCTTAACACAGAGACATCAACAAAAGAGGTAGAACAAATGAAAAAGATTCTTCAACACATCACTTGCTTTTGGATAGTAACTCTTTTTGGAACTCCTTTCCTGTTGACTGGTTGTGTAAAAAAGGAGGTTACGCGCATAGCCGACTGGCAAACCCATTTTACGGACATCTACTTCGCGGATGCTAAATACGGATGGATTGTCGGACATCAAGGGTGGATTCTCCATACCGCTGACGGAGGCGAGAATTGGGAAAAACAGACGGTGAATACGAATGAGGATTTCAAAGCGGTTTATTTCACAAATCTCCGTAACGGTTGGGCGGTTGGGGACAAAGGGTTAATTGCCACGACTGACGACGGTGGACGACATTGGACTCTTCAAAAGACTCAATCTTACGGACTGCTTATGGATGTCTTTTTCACCAATTCAAAGACCGGCTGGATCACCGGACAGGATGGGCTGTTATATACGAAAAACGGTGGAAAAACGTGGAACCATCAGGAAGCGAGCGAATTCGGACTCGGCGGTATCTGGTTTACAGAAAAGCAGCGCGGATGGATAGTCGGAGATTACGACAGGATCTTTGTCACCAGAGACGGCAGCCAAACTTGGCATAGACAGAATGAGCTTGTGAGAATGGAACATGATACATCGGAGGTTTGCAACCTCCACACTGTATTTTTTGCGACTCCTTATGAGGGGTGGAGCGGTGGTACAGATGGGACCATTTTTCATACTACCAACGGTGGGGTAGAATGGCGTTCACAGTACAGTCGACTTCCAATGATTTATGGACATGTCCGTCCAACCGTCAATGACTTCCATTTCATTAACGATGACTACGGCGTGGCGGTCGCGCAGGGCGGGTTTATCATCCGAACCGAAGATGGTGGGGACAACTGGAAATTAACAGAAAACCAGACCAAGAATGACTTGATGGGTGTTCATTTTGCGACTCCTAAAGAGGCATGGGCAGTCGGTTGGAACGGCACCCTCCTACATTCGACAGACGGAGGGGTAACATGGAACATGAGAAGCGGCACGACAGCCGATGCACTGCAGAGTGTCGCATTTGCGGATGCAAACCGTGCGGTTGCCGTTGGAGAGAAGGGCACAATTGCGACAAGTGACGACAGTGGTAAAACCTGGACCAACATTGAGACGGACACTTGGCACCGTATCCGTAATCTATCTTTCGTCACTGACAGGGAAGGCTGGGCGGTTGGCGACGGCGGGTTTATCCTTCACACAACCGATGCCGGTCAGACGTGGGAGCGGCAAACCAGCGGATGGTGGTATACTCTCAATGCCCTCCATTTCATCAATCCGCAGAAAGGCTGGATCGTTGGCGATTTGGGGACAGTGCTTCATACAACAGACGGTGGCGAAACGTGGATACAACAAGCACCACGATACTTTCACGAAATGATTAAAGGGATCTTTTTCCTCAATGAAACGGAGGGTTGGGTCGTCGGTTGGCCCGGTATTGTTTTCCACACCGAAGATGGTGGACTGACGTGGAAACGACAGAACAGCAACAGTTACAACGAACTCTACGCCGCTTACTTCATCGACAGGCACACCGGTTGGGTGGTCGGACAATTCGGCGAGATTTTACATACCCTCGATGGCGGAAAAACGTGGAAATTCCAACGAAGTGGGACGCAGGCGAATCTGAACAAAGTCTACTTTGCCGATGCAAATCACGGGTTAATTGTAGGGGACGAAGGTGTCATTTTGACGACTATCAACGGCGGCATTACATGGGAGTTACAGAACAGTGGCACGTCCAATGATCTCTATAGCTTTTCGCTTTCTCCTGATGGTATCCTCGCTGTCGGTGAGGGCGGCATTGCGATGCGCTACTCTGTGGACACGGAGAAATTTATTGTCGAATTGCCACCTGTTGCGCAAGAAATGGAAACGGATGAGAAACCGATTGAAGCAATTGAATACTACTGGGAAATCGTCCGTCAGGGGAACTGGCAAGCCGAATTTACCGACACCTATTTTCTGTCTGCACAGCACGGATGGACAGTGGGTAGCGGCGGCACCATTTTACGGACCACAGATGGTGGCAAAGCGTGGCAGCCGCAACAGAGTGGTGTATCAGAAACATTGCAACGGATTGTTTTCATTGATGAAAAATACGGTTGGATTAGCGGTGAAGGCGTGCTACTGCGAACCGAAAACGGCGGTAAAACTTGGCAAATTATCCGTAACGGGTTGAAAAACTTCCACAATATCCGTGCGTTACACTTCATCAACCCGAAAGAAGGATGGCTCGGTGCTGATAGAGGACAAATCCTGCGTACAAGCGATGGTGGCAAAACCTGGACGCTTCAGCAAACAGGAACAACTCAGCACCCAATTACGCACTTACATTTTATCAATAGTAAAGAGGGATGGGCAGTTGCACCACAACGGCGGACCGGTGGATTTATTCTGCACACGGTTGATGGTGGTGATTACTGGCAAATCCAAGCCAAAACCCATCACCGTTGCATCGGGGTCCACTTTCTGAATGCCACATCCGGATGGGCGGTCCTGGAAAACGGAACCTCACTCCTTACCACAGATGGCGGAGAAAGTTGGAAACGGGATTTGGAAGCAGAACGAGATATCAAAGGAACGAATTTGGATATCCATCTGCTTACCGTGAAATTCCACAATCACACTGAGGCTTGGGCAATTGATGGCGGACATACAATTCTTACAACCCAAAACCAAGGTAAGAATTGGGAAGTAACGTATTCCTATTCCTTGCCTGAGAGGGAAACTGCAAACGGTGAATCGGAAAGTTGGATAGAAAGAATGGCAGCAGATCGTTCTTTTGGATTCTTAATCCGAATTACCAACGCGCATTTCCTACCTAATGGTCACGGTTGGTTAGTCGCCGGAGAACAAATTCACGATAGAGAACTGACCGGAGCTGATATTGGTGGTTCCAACGAATCAGGTGCATCTACCGGTCAGATTTACGCCACCACAGATGGCGGAAAGACCTGGCAGCATCAACTCGGTGAACCCCTTGATAACTTCCGTGATGTGCAATTCCTTGATGAGCAAAACGGTTGGATTGCCGGGGATAACGGGGTCTTGCTGTCAACAGAAGATGGCGGAGAAAATTGGAAGCGTTTGGAGAGCGGTACTACGGATCGTATCGTCGATGTTCACTTTATCAGTCTTGATCCGAAATGGGGGTGGGCGATGGAAAGGGATGGAACCTTGCTTTACACTACCGATGGGGATGACTGGTCAACAGACGACAACCAAGAACTTCCACAGCGCGAACTACCTCTGCTTCCCCAGCATCAACTACCTCCACTCTCCATAAATGAGGTTGCCTTTGGCAAGTTTTCTGAAGGATGGGCGGTCGGTGAGAATGGAGAAATTATCCACAATCTGGATGGCGGTCCGATTTGGAAGCTACAGCGCACCTCAACCGGTAAAACCCTCACGAGCATTGACATGAAATTTGCACCCCTCGGTTGGGCGGTTGGGACCAACGGGGTCATCCAGAGAACCGTCAATGGTGGTGAATACTGGAAGTTCCATGAAACATACGCTGGCTACGACCTATACGGAGTATCGTTCATTACGAAACGAAGAGGATGGGCTGTCGGACGTGCAGGAATTATCCTATCCACCTCCGATGGCGGATTCACTTGGAAGTCGAAATTGAACAAGGTGCCAGAAACGCTTTACGATATTTTGGCTCTCTCTGAACAGGAACTCTACGCAGTGGGTGCCTCTGGAACCATCATTCATTCGACAAATGGGGGCGAAACATGGGAACAAGAGCATACCAGCACTGAAAACGATCTGTATACAATCACGCGTGGCAAAGATGGAGATACATTGTGGGTTGTTGGGCAAGGAGGCGTTGTGCTGCGTCGTCCTAAACGTTGAGAGCCGTTATTTACTCTACAAACGTTTGAATATCGTGCGGACACATACAAAATACCCTTAGTTTCCGCACGATATTCGTTCTGCTTTACATAACATCAAATTAGATACATTAGTAAAGAAAAAGTTTGACTTTGCTGACAACAAGTGGTATTATTATATACGATTTGCGGGGTAGCGGCTTTACCTCGGCGCGCACAAGGGTCGAGTCCTGTTCCTACCGCTGGACGGTAGCGAGCCAGTTGCAAGTGATCCCATGTTTATAGCAAGTAAAGATTGCTCTATGTTGGGGGTGAACATATATGACACGTATCACAAATGAGCGGATTGCCGCCGATGATGTGTCCGAACAAACCGTTGAACACACACGGCTTCAGTCTGTTGAAATAATAGATCCCGTCTTTGAGGAAACCTACACTGCCCATGTAGCAAAAAAGTCTGCTGGATGGCGCGGATGGATTCCAGATGTTCCAGAAGTTGAGTGTGAAGGAAAGACAAAAACAGAACTGTTGAAACGTCTCACAGCACAACTCCGTGAAGCTTTAGAGGCTCGCGAGGAAGCTTGGGATAAACAACTCGAAGAAGATATAAAAGCCGGAAAACTGGATTATCTACGCGAGGAAGCACTCGAAGAGATAAAGGCTGGAAGGGTTATTGATTTATAAAACAACCCGTAAGTTTTGGGATTATTATCGCAGACTTCCACGAGACATTCAAAGACGCGCAGATAAGCAATTTGAACTCCTAAAGCAAAACCCTGACCATCCTTCACTCATGTTAAAGAAGACTCAGCACGGCAATTATTGGTCCGCAAGAGTTAATGATAACTATCGAGCATTAGCAATTGAACATGAGGGCATTTTAACTTGGATTTGGATCGGAAAACATGGTGAGTACGATAGGCGGATCTGATAAGCACGCCGTCGGTTTCCACAATTCGACGGCTTTTTTGTTATCACTCATTAAGTCTGAACAGCTTAACCAGTCCCGCCCAAAGCATCCGCTGCACACGTTCCATAACTTAAGTGTAATTAGATAACGCGAACTCCGAAGGAAAAACCGTCAAGAGCTGTGCTATCCCTTCCGAAATGTGGAATGTATCCTCTAACCGTACGCCGCCTGTTCCAGGAACAGAGAGGACTGGATGTCCGACGGTTACCGTCATTCCGTCACAAATCTGAATACCAGAATCGCCGGGGTGAATCGTCGGTGCCGGTGTCTCTTCAAAACCTAATCCAATACTATGGCTGATACCGGCAACATAAAATTCTCCGTAACCATTCTCAGTGAAAACTTTCTTTGCCACAGCATCAATATCCCGCATTTTCGCACCCGGTTTTAAGGCTTCTATTCCCGCGGCTTGTGCCTGTTTATAAGTTGTAAACATCTCCGACTGTTTAGCAGAGGGTGTACCAACGACAAAGGTTCGGCAGAGGTTCGCACAATAACCTTTATAACGCGGCACCAGGTCAAGGACAACGAGGTCCCCGCTCTCAATTACCTTGTCGGAGGCTGTTCCGTGCAGCCATCCTGAACGAACGCCAGAATTCACGAACACGGGCGTTGCAACACCATGTCCACCCGCTTTTCGCATGGCATATTCCACTTCTGCTGCGACCTCGTTTTCCGTTATACCGGGCTTGAGCGTCTTGACTGCTGTTTCCATACCGATGCCAGCAATTTCCGATGCACGCTTCATGAGTGCTACCTCAGAGGTGTCCTTCACCATACGGAGTTCGTCCATAACAGGAGCGACATCTACGACGTTGACGCGTGGATTCGCTCTTTGGAACATGTTCAGTAAGAAGGCAGGCGTTGAAAACCACATCTGCACCCCGATTGTGAGTTTCTCCTTCTCGCCTATCATACCACGCATCACCTGAACGACATCTTTGATCTGTTGTCCCACGGAACCGAATATTCGGACATCTTCAACCCCCAAAGATGCCTTCACCTCGTCTTCCTCACCTGCGAATGTTACAACAATAGGCACACCCTCTGCTGGAATGATAGCGCGGGGTTGATACCGATCCTCTCCGAAAAAGTAGATATAATCATCATGCGTCAGAATGAGATAAGCATCAATGCCCTGCTGTTTCATCCTATCCTGTGCGTTTCGGACTCTTTTTGTATTTACCATGGTAATTTCCTTTTATTTGTTGTTTATAGTTGAGGACAGGTATATAGGATACAGCATCTATTGCGTTCTGTCAAATTTATGACACATTTTTGTCATAAATTTGTAAAGTTTCTGACCGCGCGCTTCTAAAAAGTTTCGTGCCTTACCTTTGCTCACAGTAATACAACAAGTAAGACACGAAAAATCTATTGTAGTAGACTCACAATTAGCAATACACCATAGATCGGCGCGCTTACATGAAGTTTAAATAAATATTTCGGTAATGCTATAATGGGAATTCCAGTCAACAAGGATACACAATCCTGAAAATCCTTAGAATCCTGAAAATCCTGCTTCTGACAGGGGTCCCCATAGCGATTAGCGTATGGGGCAGACATCACACATTACCGAATTAAATTCTGAATCTTCATCAAAGCGCGCCTACCAATAGGGGTCTACATACTCTTATATTTCACTATAGTCAGTTACTTTTTATTGCGCGTGATCTTCTGGGCGGACACCCTTTGTAAAAGTGCCGAAACCGAAGAACGTCGGTGCATAATCGCCGACATAATCGACAACGCTTTTATCAGGAATTGCATCCTCCATCCCCATACACCAATAGCAGCCGTTGACGAGGAGACGGCGAAGCCCTACGCTCTCTAAATCAACGGAGGCACCCATCGTTGTATTGAAGACGCGTGAGGTGTTGCCTTCATCGCCCGTATAGGTCTTAATCCACACCATCGGCATTGTGACGGTATCCGGTTTTGGGGCATCTGTTGGATCCATACCGACCAGCACCTGCCCATGGATAAGCACCTGTGCGTCTCCCGTCAAGTCATTAACGCCGTAGACATCGGAGGGTCCCCAGACATCGTCAACGCCTTTGAAAATTGGATGGTCCTGCATCGCTTCGTCAATTACGCCACGTGCACTCTCTTTGCCGTGATGTCCATGGTGGTTAACCCACGTCTCGCCGAGCACCTGCCTGCCATATCCACCCTCAAATTCCTCACTGTTAAAACTGTATTTTGCATACGGGCTACCGAGGTTTCGGCTATAACTGAAAGCGTGTGTGGCTGTGCGGAGACCCATCACAGGTTTGCCAGCGTTCGTATAGTCAACGACATATTTCATCTGTTCATCGGGCAGTTCGCGGAAACGCGTGAACAGCACCATCATATCCGCGGATTCTAAATGGTGGAGTCCCGGGATGTTCGTCTGCACCTCCGGATCGATCTCGCCTGTTTCCGGATCAATAGCAAACAGCACCGTACATGTAAACCCATGGTGCCTGGCTAACATCTTACCCAACATCGGCAAAGCCTCTTCAGAGCGATACTCTTCATCGCCACCGACGAGAACAATATGCTTGCCCTTTCCGGGACCTTCGTTTCCTTCGTAAACAACCCACTCGTTTTTCATCAAAAAATAAACTCCATACAATAAGATTTTGCATAAGTATAGCACATTTTGCCGAGAAAGTCACGTAGAATCTGTTTATGGAGACCCAAATGTTCTGTATACATACAGAAAAAACTTTGACAAATACACGAAGTTACCATAAAATTATAAAGACAGGCTTGAAAACATTATCCAAAACGGACCGGCAACCTGCGGGAGAAACTATCTATGGACTTAACCCCTCAACAGCAAGACTACTATAAAGATCAGGGTTTCGTGGTAATTCCGAATCTCTTTAGCACAGCCACAGTAACATTGATGAGCGAGCATTATATGAAACGCCGCGCAGAAGGTCCGAAACCCGGCGACAGCGGCGGCACAACCGACCACACCGACGACCCAAACCATCAATTCCCACGCATGATTAATATGCACAACTGGGACGAATTAACCCAAGAATGGGCAGCGGATACCGATTTACTTGACGTTACGGAACAACTGATTAATGATACGCCGGTGTTGTTACAAACGATGCTCTATTTCAAACCGCCCGGCGCACGAGGTCAAGCCCTACACCAAGATGAACAATACATCACTATAGATCCAATCATCGGCGTTTGGGTAGCATTAGATACATCGGACGAAGCTGTTGGGCGTATGGTGCTTATCCCACGTTCTCATCAATGTGGACTGCTATCTGTTGAAACAGCTGACACCGCTATTTCGTTTACAAACGTACAAGCCGTCAAACCTGAAAACGCTAAAGAACTGGGAATAGACATGTCACCCGGTGATACGCTTTTCTTTGATGGTAAGGTTATTCACGGTTCTTACATGAATAAGACGCGCGACCGGTGGCGGCGGAGTTTTATATGTCACTATATGGGTGAGAATTCGCAACGGTTTGAGCCAGTTGAAGGAACACACGTCTCACATCTCAAAAAATAGTTTGGTTACCTTCAAGTCCTAAACTGCTTACGGCGTATAGAGTGTACCCGCTACTTTATCTGAGTTAGGATTTACGCAGCGCGTTCATAAGTCCCCCTGATAAGGGGGATTTAGGGGGTTTGAAAGGCAAAATCTACCACCGTGTGCGCAATTTGCGTAAGTCCTGTGAGTTACTAAATAGCACAAAAAATTGGAGGATCCGGATTGTTAAAAGTATCAAAATTTGGCGGAAGCTCCCTTGCGTCAGCGGAGCAAGTCCGCCGTGTTTGCGACATCATCACTGCCGATCCGGGACGCCGTCTCATTGTTGTCTCTGCCCCCGGAAAACGATATAGCCAAGACATCAAAGTAACAGACCTGCTCATCGCTGCGGCATCCCAACGACTCATGGGAAAAATCGGTGCCTCGGAATGTGCTGAAGCGATTGAACGGTACAGGAGCATTGCCTCTGAATTATGCCTCCCACCCGAGGTTGCCGAGCCTATCGCTCGTGACCTAACGGAACGCTTGGAAAATAGCACAACCGATGCCGACCTCTATATGGACACAATGAAGGCAGGAGGTGAAGACAACTGCGCCCGCCTCATTGCACAAGTGCTACAGGCACGCGGTGTAGACGCACATTATGTGAATCCAAAGGATGCTGGATTACTACTTTCGGACGAGCCAGGTAACGCTCAAGTGCTACCCGAAGCATACAACCGACTCCGTGATTTACACGAGCGTCCCGGCATCACCATTTTTCCCGGCTTCTTCGGCTACTCAAAACAGGGCAACGTTGTTACCTTTTCGCGCGGCGGTTCAGATATTACAGGGGCTATTCTCGCCAGTGCTGTTCGGGCGGAAGCCTATGAGAACTTTACAGATGTCGATTCCGTGTTCGCCGCGAACCCGTCTATCGTTAAAGATCCGGTACCGATCGCGGAGTTAACCTACCGCGAGATGCGCGAACTCTCTTACGCAGGCTTTTCCGTATTTCACGATGAGGCACTCGAACCCGTCTACCGAGCACAGGTGCCAGTCAACATCCGCAATACGAATAACCCGAAAGCAGACGGCACGCTAATTGTTCCAAGCCGTACGTCAACGGATATTCCGGTTGTCGGTATCGCTGCGATGGACAGTGTTTGCTGTCTCTATCTCAGTAAATACCTAATGAACCGTCAAATCGGATTTGGTCGGCGGCTGCTACAGATATTAGAAACCGAAGATATCTCTTTTGAACACGTTCCTTCGGGGATAGACAATATGTCCGTCATTCTCCGAGAGGATAACCTATCTACAGCAAAAGAGAAGAGAATTGTCGAACAGATTCGGCAGACCCTTGCACCGGAAGACATCTCTGTAGAACGCGGACTCTCTCTAATCATGGTCGTGGGTGAAGGCATGCGTCACACTGTCGGCATCGCCTCGCGTGCTACAAAGGCGTTATCTGGCGCGAAAGTCAACATTGAAATGATTAATCAAGGCTCCAACGAAGTCAGTATGATGTTCGGTATAAAATCCGAAGATATGGAGACAGCCGTTCAGGCACTCTATACCGAATTTTTTGATTCTTAAATCAACCGAGAGCTGGAAGCTACTGGGGAGACGTAGAACAGAAGAGTTTCTCGGTAAAACAGTTTTGCTCTCTCACGTGCCCGAATTATCACCGATGTCGTTGATATTCATCGAAAACCTGTTTTTTGACCATCAACTCGTCTTCCACATTTTATAAAGGCACGAGCTGATAATCAAAACGGAAAAACGGAGCGAAAATTCAATCGTTAAAAACATGGAAATAACTGTTCAACCGAAAGAATTGGCAGCAGGAAAACTGACAGATGCACACGTGGAGCAAGCCGTTAAGGCGATCCGCGTTGATGGGTACGTTGTTTTAGAGAACGTCATCAATTATGAACACTTGGACATTCTTCGCGAACGGATGGATGCAGATTCGCAAATCCTGATTAAAGCCCAGAAATGGGGTGGCGCAGGCAAACTCATAGGGCATCTCCAACAGGGACCGCCACCATTTGCTCCCTACATTTTTAGAGATGTCGTCGCGAACCCTTACGTCGTGCAGGTGACGAAGGCACTCCTGGGTCATGGGCTCTATAATAACTTTTACAACGGCAACACGAACAGCCCCGGTAGCACAACACAACCGCTCCACAGAGACGGTGCTCACCTGTGGCCAGACCAAGAAGTAGCACACCCAACAGCAGAAGTTGTCGTTAATATTTCACCACAGGATACAACTGAGGAAAACGGCAGTGTAGAACTTTGGCCCGGCTCACATCTGGATGTCAGTGGGCGAGGGATAGAGGCAGAAGAGGAGGAAGCACGCCGTAAAATCTGTCCCCCTATCCGTGGAAATGCGAAGAAGGGTAGTACACTCATCCGAGATATGCGACTGTGGCACCGAGGCGTCCCTAACCCATCCGAGGCACCACGCCACATGATCGCTATGATTCACCGTGTCAGTTGGCTAAAATCCGACCGCCGACTGAAGTATAAAACTGGATGCGAAGTCGTTTTTGAAAACAGCGATCTCGACCATAATGCTGAGTTCATTGACTTCGTTGATCAAAAAATAGATGATTACAATTATCTCTTCAATCCGAGATTCTAAATGTGTGCATGCGGTGTCAAGTACCGCTCTGAGTTCATGACGGAGGTTACTATGAACGCCCAAACCAACTGGCTCCCCGCTGAGCCTGACCTTGAGACAATTTGTAAAACCTACAGCGACCCGATTTATGCCCTCTCCCAAGCCGAAGTGCCCGCCATCATCCTTCGGAACGCCTATTCACCCGCACAATGTCATGGGCTCATCAATCGGTTCACAAATATGGGTCTGATGCGAGATGAAGCCGATATCAACTCCGCCGACAAACGCACTCGTATCGACATAGGCACCAGCCTCGGTAATCGTGGTGTGGATAAAGCGAAATTTTTGGCACACGCCAAGGCGACAGAACACCTCTTCAAATTCCTATTCGATGGATTTGATAATCCTGTCGATCTCATCTACGATTCGCTCACTGCCCTTTCACCGGGAAAAGAGGTGAAGGTGGCGCGTGAACAGGACGGTTCACGCTACGGTCCCGCGATCTTCCGTGTCCATTACGAAACACACAGTTATAAGCCCCACATCGATCACGTCAAATACCGTGAACAGCGCACCAATTATGAAGTTTACCGCTTCGAACATCAGTTTGCAGGTGTGTTGTGCGTCCAAAATGCCGATGAGAATGGAAGAGGCACGCAAGCTATCCTGCATCGCTGTCTCTGGTCCGAAGAAGTTCAACCCCATATCGCCGAGGAAACTTTTGATCAATATGCTGCTGATAACGGGATACAGAACTGTGAAGTCGAATTAGAGCAGGGTGACCTCTACTTTTTCAATACACGGTGTATCCATGAAGTACCACCCGTTCAAGGCAATCACACTCGAATCGTCTTGGCGGTGTTTATTGGGTATTCCCCTGAGGATAACGAAGTGTTTGTCTGGTCGTAAACCTCACTTTCTACTTTCCTGAATCCGCGCATATCAATCTCCCACAGGCGCGCCTTGTAAGCGCGCCTAAAAACAGGTGGAACTTGGATAAACCTTAGGTTAACCATCGACTATCCCTCAGCCCTACCTATCTGATTTAATATCCTTAATATTTATGTAAAACCTAAAAATATACAGATAGTTGCTCAGTGAATGAACTGCTCACCCCCGCTGGCGAGGATTGTATCCTCGCCTCCCCGCAATGTCCAAGTAATTGTGGGTTTTACCATAGATAACCCGCCAAGAGGACTGGCATGTAAACAAATCATTGATATAGGGGGTTTTCTCATGAAACGACGAGACATCTTCATTCTTTGTTGCCTCATCTTCGGGCTGCTATGCCCTGTTTCAGCAAAACCACTCAGCAGCGAAAAGATTCTGTTTTCGTCAAATCGCGATGGTAATTGGGAAATCTATATAATGAATCCCGAAGGTGTTATTGGAAACAATTCACAAATTGTCAAAATCAATCTGATAAGTCAAAAGGCCACACAACTTACAAAAGATGGCAGCAATTATGCGGGTAATTGGTTCGCGCCGAAGCAACTACCTGTTTCCCCGTCAACATCGCTCTTAAGCACGTCGTGGGGCGACGTAAAAAGCCAAACGAAGTAGTGTAGGTTGGGTTGAGCGGGAATACACATGCTATTAGGTTTTCATAGTAGGTTCCTGCGTGTCGATGATACACCTTTGGAACCAAACAAAGCGAAACCCAACACTCCACACAATGTGTGTGCGAAAAGCGGTAGGGTGTCAACCAAAGGAGTGAAAAATGTTTCCGTTTGTTATGAACGCAACAAGAAAAAAGTGGTTTTGAGTTTAGCGGTTGTTTTAATCGCTGGATTGGGAATAGGAATTCCTGTCGCTGCCCAGACAGTCGTCATCGAAGATGGGTTAATTGGCTACTGGAGTTTTGACAAAAACACTGTAAAAGGCAATACGGTAAAGGATATCTGGGGCAACCAAGATGCCGAGATGATAGGGAAACTTCAAATCGTCCAGGGTAAGTTTGGAGAAGCAGTGCAGTTGGGTGGTGGCGCGGGTGCCCGTGTCCAAATGACCGATGACATCAAAAAAGCCGAACTCCCCACAGAAGGGATGACCGTAGAATTATGGGCATGGGATGAGCAGTTCATCGAATGGGGCGGGTACATCGTAGCGGTTCAGGACAATGGTGCTTTTGAAATCAGTAATCGTGTCCAGGAAAACCTGGGCAGACCAGTCTCATGTCCCTTATAGCAACGCTGCCGCTAACTCCGTGAAATCGCCCACCGTTACGTCGGGTTGGTAGGGTGTATCCTCATACGGAAGTTGATAGCGGTTCACAAACGCCCCTCTAAAGCCACACGCTCGCGCCCCCATGATGTCAAACGAATTCGCAGATACCATCAAGCACTCGTCAACTTCAAGCCCTAACTTCCCTGCCGCGGCACGGTAGACCGCTGGATGTGGCTTAAACGCCCCAACCGATGTTACCGAAATCACATCGTCAAAATCCCATGCAACCCGTTCCGTGACGAGATATTCTAAAAACGACGGATCCCCGTTGGACAACACCACCAACTGATACCGAGATTGCATCTTCGCGAGAGCAGCCAACACCTCTGGAAAAGGGGAGAGGGACTGCCAGCCACGCATAAATTCCGCTACCGTATCAGGCGTAGCATCAATGCCGTTCCCTCTCAGCGTGTAGTGCAGGGCGCGGCGCACCGTTTCCAGGTAACCGCTATGTCCGAGCATTACAATCGTATCTTGATACTGCTCGATTCGCTGACGGTACCGCCACTGCGCCCAGAATTCATCCGCCGATCCATCGACAGCACGTACTTTCAGTGATTCGTCAATGAAGGGGGTAAGACTCCCCCCTAAATCCAAGATTGTACCGAACAGGTCAAAGGTAAGAGCCTTCGTCTCCGAAAAATTTGCCATAATAGTTGTGAGAATAATAGCCATCAGCCGTCAGCCATTCCTACTGATAGCCGAAGACTGAAAGCCGATAGCCATTTAAATCTGTTACCCTAATTCGACTGTGCGCCCAGTCGCCATCGCTTCAAACGCGGCATCAATAACACGCATCTGATTCACGCAGCTTTCGGGTGAGATACGGTGCGGTTTTCCGGTCGCTAAAACCTCGCACATATACTCTAATTGCAACGCAAATTGGAAACACGGTTCAAAATCAATGACTTCTCTGCCCTCTCGTGTGGTGAGTTCAATATTGACGGCTGAGTTCTCATTGTTCCAAACCCGATCAAGTCGACACATGCCGCCGGTGCCTGACATTTCAGCATACTGTCCACCAGCACAATTAAAACCGGTAGAAATCTGCGCAACACGTTCACCCGGGAATACTAACAATAGATAGGAACCATCGTCGACTTCTAACCCGGCTTGAGACATCCCCGATACCCGAATCGGTTCAGCACCAAACATAAATCGCGCGTGATGGATATTGTAACACGCCAAATCGTAAATACTACCGCCACCCTTCGCCTTATTAAACCGCCAATTCATCTCAGGGCGTCGCGTTTCTGGTCCGCCGCCACCGCCGCCAGTGCAGAAGGTGCTTCGAAGCGTCTTAAAGTCCCCGATAGCCCCCGCATCAATAAGTTCTTTCGCTTTGAGATGCATTGGATGATGCCGAAATTTAAACGCTTCCGCCACCAGCACACCATTCTCTTGCGCCGCACCGACGAACGCTTCCGCCTCCGCAGCTGTTGATGTGAATGGTTTCTCACACAAAATCGCTTTGACTTGGCGGGATTCAGAAAGCTGGATACCGACCTCAGCGTGAAAGGCACCCCAAGTACAGATAACAGCGATGTCCAAATCCTCAGCGTCTAACATCTCTTCTAAAGAGAGATACCGGTTTTCAGGATCCACGTCAAAGCGTTCACCGAAACTGGCTAAGGCATTTTCCGATACATCACAGATCGCCGCCAATTCAGCACTCGGTGCTTGTTGACACGCGTTGCCGTGCGCATTGGCGATCCCACCTGCTCCGACAAGTCCAACACGGTAAGTAGTTGACATAATATTTCCTTTCTTTGTTATGTTGCTGTTAAAGAATAACCGTTTTCAACGATTGCTTTTTTCAGAAACTCAAATTCGTACTGCGGTAACGATGCTCCCGGCTCCAATTCCGCAACGTCTCGCTTCCAGCGGTCTACTGCATCTGGACGCACGATAATCCGCCCCAACGGGATATCCAAGAACGCTTCAAGCTCCTTGAGTATCGCCTCCTGATTCAGAACGAAGTCCTCAAAGCGGATCTGGATAACATTCTTGGGCATAGGTGTCGCTTGCATGAGCTTATACTGATAGATCCATGAAATCGCTCGTCTTTCATAGATGTCGTCTGTTTCAGGATAGGCGACCCCGAAATCCCGAAGATCGTCGGTTTTGTGATCGCCCCGAATACAATCCCGCGGATCCCGAACCCAGTGGATGAACTTTATCTCAGGAAACATCCGAATTATCCACGGGTAGACTAACGTAGTCTCTGGAATTTTCCAGCCTTTGTAGGGTGCCGGATCCTGTAGCACATCCTCAAGGTAGATATTGATGAGGTGCTCAAATTCCGGATCGATCGGCATCGTAAACAGGGGTTCAAAATCCCACGATAACTCGCCTTGCCACTTGACATATTGCGCCATCACTCGACATGCATCATACATCGCGTGCGGTGGAATCTTATCGCCGGAGGGGTTCAGCTGGCTTCCCATGAAAACCCCACTGGCGTATAACGTATGAGAAATGGCGCGCGTCCCAGAATGACCGCGGCCAATCACTGTGATCAAACTTTCCATAGCAGATAGCGTTACATTATAGTTTTGAGAGTTGGCGATTGGCAGTCAGCCTCAGTAAAGAGATGTCTAATTTAATCAAAAACCTCTTACCGACAACCGACAGCCATTCCATAGAATTCGCTTGTTTATTTTGGTAAAATAAAGGATAATAATTATAGAAAAGGGCACGTACTGCTCTCAGATACTCACCCACTCCCATCTTCAACTGCTTGAAAAACATTGTAGCAAATATGTAAAACAAAACAAACCATTTTTTACAAGGAAAGATAATGTTCAAATTTCTTGCATGCTGTTTGATTGTGTCGTTACTAACATTGGCTGGATGCGAAAGAATCCAAGAAATAACCGTCTCAGAAGAAGTTCAAACTCTGAAAATCGGTTTTATTGTTGCGGGCGACCGCGCTCCGTACCTGAACGGTGCCCAACTCGCTGTGGATGAAATTAACGAACTTGGCGGAATCTTCGGCACACCTATCGAATTGGTCAGCCTCATTAACATAGAAGCATCATTACCCCTTTCCATCCAAACTGCTGAGGACATGATTCTTACAGACAAAGTAATCGCTATTATTGGACCCAACCGCTCTACACACGCTGTTGCCGTAGGTCCAATCGCACAACGATATCGTGTGCCAATGATTACCACCGCTGCAAGCAACCCCGATGTCACAAAAGCCGGTGATTTCGTCTTCATGGCATCCGTTACAGATGCGTTTCAAGGTAAGGTCCTGGCACAGTTCGCAATTACAGAACTCGACGTAACCACTGCAGCCATTTTGACACTAAGTGGGGACGTTTATACGGAAGGCATCTCTGAATTTTTCGCACGCAATTTCAGCAAACTCGGCGGCGAGATCGTCGCTAATGAATCCTACGAAAGTGGGGTAATGGATTTTACAGAACAGTTGACGAGCATTGCTGCGACGCAACCTGAAGCGTTCTTCATCTCCAGTTTCGCACGTGACATCGGTCCTATCACACAGCAGGCAAGGGCAATTCCCTTGCAAAACGCCGTAGGTACTCCGACTCTATTTCTTGGAACGGATACATGGGACAACGAAGTATTGTTAGCCGACGAAGATGCTGAAGTAGAGGGAAGTTTTTTTACGACACACTTTTCACCGAGCACAGATGAACCGGCAGCACGAGCGTTTATTGACGCTTACCAATCTATTCACGGAGAGGTGCCAACAGGCGGTATCGCTGTCAATTATGACGCGGTCAAATTGCTTTTTGAAGCAATCGAACGGGCAGGCAGTCTCGCACCCGAAGCAATTCGCGATCAATTGAGTGCCACTGAAAATTACACCGGCGCGACTCGGATCGGAAGTTATGACGAAAACCGGCATCCAACCAAAAGTTCTGTCATACTCACCATCAAAAACGGCGAAAAGCAGTTCCATAAACAGATCGACCCTTTCTAATTGCGCGCAGTAATGGAGCAAGATTTCTTCAACAGGTTCTGATTTGAAAATTGTAGTAGACCGCTATTTTTTCATAAGGGATGCGACATGTCATAATCCAATGGTATATATTCTCAACATAATTCACGACAAAAGCGTCCAGGCATCATGAAAATTACCCTTTTCCTGAGATGCACAATACTTACACTATTAATCTGCTGTTTCTCGACTATCGCCCAAGATTCCACGCAATTCAGTTTACCCGAGGGGGCAATAGCAAGGCTCGGTAAAGGAACGTTAGGCGAAGTCCATTTTTCTCCGGACGGTAGCCGGCTTGCGGTTTCCAGTTCTATCGGTATCTGGTTTTATGATCCACAGACCGGTAAAGAATTAGATTTGTTGCTGTACACAAACGGTGTCGCTCCCTTTGCGTTCGCATACGCGCCCGATGGAAACACCATCGCCAATGGGAGCACGAACGAGATGATAGTGGTAACAGGAACAAGAGAGGCAAGACTGCCTTCAACTGCGGGCAATACAGTACAACTGAGAGATGGCACCAGTGGCGAAAAGAAAACCACCATCAGACTACAGACACAGAGGGCCGCTTCCATTGCATATTCACCCGACGGAAACACTATCGCGACTGCAAGAAAGCGGGACAACACGGTATATTTGTGGGACGCTGCTACAGGAAAATCCAAAGGAACACTCGAGAGGGTAGGTAGAGGTAGCGTCCAGTCTTTTGTGTATGCGCCCGATGGAAACACCATCGCTACTGCTGGAGGTTGGACAGATAACGTTGTACAGTTATGGGACGCACAAACGGGTGGCCACAAAACTACACTGACTGGACATACGAAGCGAGTCAATTCCGTTGCATATTCACCCGATGGCAATATTATCGCCTCTGGGAGCACGGATGGCATGGTGCGGTTGTGGGATGTCGCCACCGGAAAACACAAAGCCATCCTGAAACGGACGAATTGGATTAACTCCCTATTTCCGTGGCTGAATGCACCTGTTAATTCTGTCGCATATTCACCTGATGGGAACACCGTGGCTGCTGCAAGTGAGGACAGCAAGTTACGATTGTGGGATACACGAACAACAAAACTTAAATCTACACTAACTGGACATACAGGTCCAGTAAACTCGGTAGTATATTCACCCGACGGAAACACGATCGCTACTGCTGGAGGTTGGAAAGACAACACTGTGCGATTATGGGATGCTGTCACGGGTGAAACCAAAACTGTCCTCACAGGATATATCCATATTAACGCTGTCGCATATTCACCTGATGGAAAGACGATCGCTACGGTTGGGGACTATCGTAGCAACTCACTGCAATTGCGGGATGTTAAGACAAAGAAACTCAAAACTACATATACCGAACACACGAACAGCACCCTTGCTTCCATAGTGTACGCACCTGATGGAAAGACGATCGCTATGGTGAACTTGTCCGATAATACAGTTCAGTTGTGGAGTCCGGGAACGGGTAAACACAAAGCCACATTCAAACATGCCAACGCAGACCGCGGGTACGACATATCCTCAGTGGCATATTCACCCGATGGACAGACTCTTGCTACCGCCGGAGGACACTATAAAGACCATAAAGGAACAGTGTACCTATGGCACGCGCAGACAAGGAAACGCAAAATCATATATGAAGGACCCGATTACATATCTTCCGTAGCGTATTCGCCAGATGGCAGAATGATCGCTACTGGAAGTTGGAACGGCAAAATACAAGTGTGGCACACCGTAACGGGTGAGGAACTTAAAGCAATATCCACAAAACACAAAGGCGGGGTCAAGTCATTAGTGTATTCACCTGATGGAAAGACGATCGCTTCTGGTGGAGGATATCGCGATGACATCGTGCAATTGTGGAATGCGACAACAGGGAAACACAAAACCAGACTGAGGGGACATACGAAGACCGTTGCTTCCGTTGTGTACTCACCTGACGGAAAGACAATCGCTTCCGGGAGTACGGATGGCACGGTCCGGTTCTGGGATGCGATCACAGGGGAACATAAAGCCACATTCACAGCACATACAGACATCGTTTCTGTCGTGTATTCACCCGATGGACAGACCATCGCTACCAGAAGTACGGATGGCACGGTGACGCTCTGGGAGATCAAACCGACTTTGGAGGCGGAATAGATCCAAATCCTTCCTCTCAGCCAAACGCTCCAAAAACACTTGGTGCCACTACAAAAAATAGGAGATTGCTATGAATAGACCACCAGAAGCCTTCGTCCATGTAGACGAAGAACGACTTCTCAACTTCTCGACCACTTGCTTTGAAAAAGCCGGCATCACACACGAACACGCCGCACTCATCAGCCGCTTACTCGTCAATTCCGACCTGCGAGGTGTCCGCAGTCACGGCACACGGACTGTTAATGGATATTGTGCTGGCTTTGAAAACGGAAGTTTCAATCCCAACCCCGATATCCGCGTCATCCATGAAACACCAACGGCGGTCGTGCTGGATGGAAATGGCACACTCGGCTATCTTCCAATGGTGCGTGCAACCGAACACGCCATCGCCAAAGCGAAAGAAGTGGGCATTGGGATGGGACTGGTGCGTTATATTGGGCACTATGGATCTGCAGGACACTATGCACGAATCTGTAATGAGGCGGGTTGTATCGGTTTTTCAGTACAGGGGTATCAGAACCAAGGCAACGCTGGAAACCAAGATTCCAAACCGCAACTCGGCTACTACGGCAATCCGCCGATCTGTTTTGCCATCCCCTCCGGCGATGAACCACCAGTCGTGCTCGACGCGGCAACCTGTATCATGGCAGATTACCAACGCGGTCCCGATTTCGATGCGTTGCTTTCAGTCATCCCCGCTGCCTTCTTCAAGAGCATCGGCTACACCGCAGTTGCGAGTCTGCTCGGTGGTGCGCTAACTGGCTTCACTGAACCACCACCCGAAAATACTGCAAAATGGAATGGTGGAAGCCTGGGAGGAATGGTGCTCGCTATAGATATCGAATCCGTTGTGCCATCCGCTGTTTTCAACGCAGAAGTCGATCGGATGGTGCATGATGTTCGTGAAACCTATGAGCCAATGCCGGGGACAGACAGAGCACTACTACCGGGAGCGATTGAAACCGAACGTACGGAACAGCATCGCCGCGCAGGCATCCGTTACGGTGAAATGGAACAGGAATCCGCACGCGGGGTCAGTGAACGCTTAGGTGTGCCACTGCCTTGGGACGAATAACCTCCACACGCTTATAGGAAACGAAACTAAAAATGAATTAAATAGACGCAAAAATGCACTGCCGTCATTGACGAGGGGATCTCCACCTGTTACTGGGAAAGGGCACTAATCTCGCATGTTCACAACCAAGGAAGGAAAAAGGCATGAACAGACCACCAGAAGCTTTCGTCTTAGTAGATGAGGAACGACTTCTCAACTTCTCTACCACCTGCTTTGAGAAGGCAGGTCTCCCACATGAACACGCCGCACTCATCAGCCGCTTGCTCGTTAATTCCGACCTGCGAGGTGTCCGTAGTCACGGTACACGGACTGTTAATAGGTATTGTGCTGGCTTTGAAAGCGGAAATCTCAATCCCAACCCGAATATCCGCGTCATCCATGAAACACCAACGGCTGTCGTGCTGGATGGAAACGGCACACTCGGCTATCTCCCGATGGTGCGTGCAACCGAACACGCCATCGCCAAAGCGAAAGAGGTAGGTATTGGGATGGGACTCGTCCGCTACATTGGGCACTACGGGTCCGCGGGCCACTACTCGCGGATGTGTAACGAAGCCGGATGCATCGGTTTTTCGGTACAGGGCTCCCAGAACCACGGCAATGCCGGAAACCAAGACTCCAAACCGCAGCTTGGCTACTTCGGCAACCCGCCCATCTGTTTCGCTATACCTTCTGGTGATGAACCACCGGTCGTGCTCGACGCAGCCACCTGTATTATGGCTGACTATCAGCGCGGTCCCGAATTCGACACCCTGCTTTCGATCATCCCCGCTGCCTTCTTCAAGAGCATCGGCTATACCGCTCTGGCACACCTCCTCGGTGGCGGACTGACCGGCTTCACCGAACCACCACCCGAAGACACCGCAAAATGGAACCCTCCACAGGGGGGTATGGTACTCGCAATAGACATTGAATCCGTTGTGCCACCTGATGTTTTCCACGCTGAAGTCGACCGCATGGTGCGGGATGTCCGCGAAACTTACGAGCCGATGCCGGGAACCGACAGGGCACTGCTACCCGGTGCCATCGAAATGGAACGTACGGAACAGCATCGCCGCGCAGGTATCCGTTACGGTGAGATGGAACAGGAATCCGCACGCGAGGTCAGCGAACGATTAGATGTGCCACTGCCCTGGGATGAATAAAAAGTGGTCAATATTACAGAAAAGTGCTATAATATTCATGGAGAACTCGTTTCGATATCGGTTTAGATACCTCATTATACCATAGCGGTTCTCCCTTGGAAACACAACTCCTTCTCACGTCTAACTCACATTATCCTTAAGGGTTTAGATTCTAATCTTTGGGAAGGGATACATCGTCAACGTCCCACAAGCACGCGACATCGTCTTCGTCGGCGCAAAATGGACGAATCAGACACAGGTCGCTGCAGCACCGTTTGCAATGCCCCTTAATCAGACGTGGGCGTTCGTCGTCAGTTCCGCTCGGTTATCAGTCCACAGGCTATTATCAGGATCGAGAACGTGCCGCCTATTGGGATGGACGTAACGACTTAGGTGAACCGGTTGCAAGTGGCATCTATTTCTACCAACTGACAACACCTTCTTTCCAGCAAACCCGGCGTATGCTCATTTTGAAATAGAATGGACGAACTTGAATAATGCAGTATCAATGTGCCAAATGCAACAACGTATATCAGATCTCACCGTTGCGCTATAAGTGCGACTGTGGAAGCGCGCTGAACCTCGTCGCGGATTCACAGATCTGTCCAAATCCACAGGTCCCGGCGGCGATGTCGCTCTGGCGGTATCGCGAAGCACTACCGATCAGTGAAAAGACAGAGATTGTCACGCTCGGTGAAGGCATGACACCACTTGTTCCACTCGACACTAACACACCTGAACATTTCATAAAATTGGACTATCTCTGTCCGACCGGTTCTTATAAGGACCGAGGCGCATCCGTCCTGCTCACGCATCTCAAAGCACTCGGTGTCGAGACGATCGTTGAGGATTCATCGGGTAACGCCGGTGCCGCGATAGCCGCCTATAGCGCGAGGGCAGGCATCCACTGCACCATCTACTGTCCTGAGTCTACCTCGAAAGGCAAATTGAGACAGATTTCCGCTTACGGTGCTGAGTTAAAATTGGTGGAAGGAAACCGCATGGCAACGACAGAAGCAGTAAAACTCGCAGCAGAAACCACCTGCTACGCCTCCCATAACTGGCATCCGTTTTTCTTAGAAGGCACAAAGACCCTCGCGTATGAAATTACCGAACAACTCGGATGGCGTGCGCCGACACACGTCATTTGTCCAGTCGGATTCGGGAGTATCTATTTGGGACTCGCCATCGGATTCCGTGAATTGCAAACACAAGGGATTATCGAAAGGATTCCTCGGCTCCTTGGTGTCCAACCCGATGTTTGCTGTCCAATTTACAACGCATACGTTGACAAAGGAACATCTGTCTCAAGAATGAAACAAACTGGAGAGACACTTGCTGAAGGCATTACCGCTGAACTCCCTATCCGAGGCGATAATATTTTGGAGGCACTCCGTATTACAAACGGCACATTCACCACAGTCAACGACACAGACATCGAGGAAGGCATGAAAACACTTGCTGCCAAAGGGATTTATGTGGAACCTACATCGGCTGTCGTCGTTAAAGCATATCAGAAATGCCAAGAGTCAGGTATCATCCAAGAGGGCGATTTGACAGTCTCCATCCTCACCGGTATCGGTTTAAAGGCAAGTAAGTAAAACCGTTGTCAGCAGTCAGTAATCGCAGTCTATAGCAGTACCGAAGGACGCGACCCTTACAATAATTGAATCTGATAGGAAATAAAAAAATAGAGAAATGATGAGAGAAAACAGACCTGACTTCATGCGACTCATTACCGTATGCGCGCTTATCCTGCTCTTTATCTTGGTGATCGGGGCACTGCGTGCGCGAGAACACTCGTTTTTTCGCATCGGTGCTGGCAACAGTAAAAACCGAGAGGCACTTCCTGACACCGTCAAACGACGTGATGAACTCCAAAGCAATCGATGGTCCAAAGGTTTTCGACTGCTTCGGTATTGGTGGACAGGTGGCGCAGCGGTCTATATCGCAGAAATGGACCGCACAGCGAAAAACCTCCAATTCGCTGTTGAACTCGCCAACGATCAAATCTTAGAACGCGAAACCATTACCGATGCGACAAGGCGACTCATGGAAAAAGACGTGTTACCGCTCGCAGGTGTCAACGGAAGTTTCGGCATTCGAGAGGACAATCGCGGACGTGGCGGTATGATGTTCAATCTGCATATCCAGAACGGTGAACTTATTAGCATTCCGACACCGCTTGACAGATGGGGATATTCGCCACCCTCAGCGTGGGGCGAAACGAGTTTCGGCGTAACTCCGGACGGCGAGTTTCTCTTGGATAGAGTGAAACTCAACGGTAAACTCCGTATGGAGGGTGGGACCGCCGACGCGCTTCCGATCGAGGCAGTCAACCAAATCTGCGATTCATCGTGCCCCGTCGTAATCTATACACCACGCTTCGGACGCAGAACCTTAACGCGCCGATGCTACGAGTTTACGCTCAGACAAATTGAACTCCCGATCACCGGAAAATACACAAGCAGATTCGTCGTCACTGCGGTGACCCCACGCGGCAACAGCATTATCCCGTTTGATGGGGTTGTTCTTGCGATTGAACCGGGTTTGGCACGCGACTGGACAGACAAAATTACCAAATCCACAGCGGGCACATTAGAAATTGCCCTCACGCCTAAAAAATGGCAACGTGTTCAGCAGGGGATCGGCGGGAACTTGCGGCTTGTCCGGGACGGTAAGGTCGAACCTGAACTCATGGAGTTTGGAGAGTCACGCGGTCGTAGTGCCCACAGGCATCGCAACGCTGCGTCCCGTCACCCGCGCAGTGCTCTCGGATTTAACGATGAAAAACTGTTCCTCATCGCCGTCGACGGAAGACAGCCTGGGTACAGTATGGGGATGACGCTCTATCACATGGGAACGTTTTTCAGTGAACTCGGCATCAAACACGCCATCAACTTCGATGGTGGAAGCTCCTCGACATTATGGGCACTCGGAAGAGTTGCGAACAACCCCGCGCACGGCTACGAACGCCGTATTTTCAACGTCGCGATGATTCGCACCAAAAAATAAACTAAAGCAATTAGCAATCAGCAACATCTCAAACGTAGCCCGTAACGAAGTGGAGGGGTGTTTTTGATAGGGGTTTTTGATAGGGTGTTTCTGCGTATTTCTGCGTATTTCTTCAGATTTTTCAAAGGCACGTGCCTGCTAAAACCACGCCAGCACGCCGCAAGGTAAATTAGAAAAATGAAACAGAGATACCTCTTACTGCTCATCCTGTTAATACTTGCGTGTTCAAACAGAAACACACCGCGCGGTGTCAGCGAAGACTTTATCTATAACTACTACCAGCGGGCTGACCAAGCGGCGGCGTTACAACTCAGCCACGGGCTTGCGGCAGAAAAATTAGAAGATGAAATCGCTCGTGTGCGTGAAGTCCGGTCTCCAGGGCAACAGATGGATGAGATGCCGAAAATCGAATACGAACCTATCGGCAAAGAAGAGGACTCAACACACGTATTATTCAACTACAGGCTCACCATCAAAACCAGAGGCACGACAACGCACACCCGAAACGTCATTATTAACACCGAACAGATTGATGGACGATGGAAAGTGGTCAATTTCGACGAGTATTAAGGCGTTACAATTCTGACGGAATGTATCTATGCAAGAAAAAAAATGAAATCCGTTTTCTGGGTTGCGGACTCCAAAAAGCGGCTTTTAACATTTCCCGCCAATGTGCGGCGTGAGATTGGCTTTGTCTTGGAAGGAGCACAGGCTGGCTTAACACATCACAAGGCAAAGCCCTTACGAAGATTCTCGGGCGTGTATGAAATTGTGAGTAATTATGATCGGGACACCTATCGGGCAATTTACGCAGTCAATCTGGGAGAGATGATTTATGTGCTTCATTGTTTCCAGAAAAAATCGAAATTTAGGATAAAAACTCCGAAGAAGGAAATCGATCTAATTCGCAAGCGTTTGAACTCAGCAAAAGAACTTGCTCAAAAGGAGAACGAAAATGACTAAGGAAAAAATTGAATACGAAGTAGGCAGCGGTAATGTATTCAAGGATTTAGAAATTCCCAATCCAGAGGAATACCTCGCGAAAACCCGTCTTGCCTTAATAATCTATGATATTATAACCGAAAGGAAACTTAAGCCTGGCAAGGCAGCTACGCAGCTTAGTATTAGTAAGTCCGAAGTCACGGCACTTCTAAACGGCAGGCTTGACGACTTTTCGATCGAACGCCTATTTGTCCTGCTCAGACAATTGGATCGCGACATTGAAATTGTTGTCCGAGAGAGGCCTGCTGATACTCCTCCAGCCGAGATTAACATCTCGACTGCTGTCTGAGACATTCTGCTTAGGCCTAACCACCACTACACAAAAAACACGGCTGTTCTCTGGAGATTTACAATGAAAACTGGAAAAGTCGCCATCTTCACACAAGCGCAAACGCCCATGGAATTCCGGGAATACCCGATTCCATCCGTCACACCCGACGACCTGCTCGTACGGATCCGTATGGCAAATATCTGCGGTTCCGACCTACACTTTTGGCGCGGACATGGACCCAAAATCGAGAGCGGTATCCCCCAAGTGCTCGGACATGAAATGATCGGCACGATTGAAGCAATGGGACGCAATATCACAATGGATAGCACTGGACAACCGTTAACCGAAGGCGATCGCATCGCCTACTCCTATTTCAAACCGTGTCAACACTGTTGGATGTGTCTCAACGGAAAACCGGGATGTCCTGACCGCTACCGAGATTGGCTCGGTGTCTCCAGCGAGCAGCCACCTCATTTCCACGGTGCCTACGGTGAGTACTACTACATGAAACCCGGACATTGGGTGTTCAAAGTTCCCGACGCACTCCCTGACGCGCTCGTATCCCCCATCAACTGCGCCTTGTCCGAAGTCATTTACGGACTGAACCAGATCGGTATCACACTCGGTGATACTGTGGTCATCCAAGGTGCCGGCGGACTCGGACTCTACGCGACAGCGGTCGCACGGGAGATGGGTGCCGGAAAAATCATCGTTTTCGATCGGCTACCCGCACGCCTCGCACTCGCGCAGGAGTTCGGCGCAGATGAGACCCTCAACGTCGACGAAGTTGATATGAAATCACGTGTCGAATACGTCCTCGACCAGACCCGCGGCATCGGGGCAGACCTCGTCGCCGAGTTTGTCGGATCGCCGCGCGTCCTTGCCGAAGGGGTGGAGATGCTCCGATGGGGTGGCCGTTATCTCTGGATCGGTAACATCAATCTCGGATTCCCTACAGAGATTGATCCCGGTAACATCGTCCGCTGCAGTAAAGCGATTCGCGGCATAATCGTTTATGAGCCGTGGGTCATCCCGCGTGCCCTCGATTTCCTAAGCCGAACACGAGACAGGTATCCGTTCCACAAAATCATCTCTGACACCTTTCCGTTCAGCGACATTAACGAAGCGTTCTCTTACGCCGATAGCGGCGAGGCAATCCGAGTCGGGTTGGAATTTACAGAATAAAATGGCTTCCTCCGTCTACATCCATATCCCATTTTGCGCCACGAAGTGCTACTACTGCGCCTTCAATACGTATACCTTCCATAAAGACGAGGCGAAAGCATACTTAGCGGCACTCCGAACAGAGATGGAACTCTACGCCTCTGAAACCGACCCGTTACAAACAGTTTTCATCGGGGGTGGCACTCCTTCTATCCTCTCTGCGGACGCTTTGGCACAGTTATTCGCCGACATCCACCGGCATTTCCAAATAACCCCGAACGCTGAAATCACTGTAGAATGTAATCCGGGAACCGTCGATGGTGAGAAGCTGAAGGTGATGCAAAACAACGGCGTGAATCGGCTCAGTTTCGGGCTACAAGCCATGCAAGACGACACCTTGAAACAGTTAGGCAGAATCCACACTGTTGCTGAATTTCTGCAGAGTTATCGCCTCGCCCGCGAAGGCGGCTTTGAGAACATCAACGTCGACCTCATTTTCGCACTGCCTGACCAAACGATGGAAGCGTGGCACCACACCCTCAACGAAGTAATCTCCCTTGAACCGAATCATATTTCAGTCTATAACCTCGTCATGGAGGAAACGACACCGTTTTATGAATGGTGGCAAGCCGGTGAACTCCACCTCCCTACCGAGGACACCGAAGCGGATATGTTCCAATACACCATTGAGACACTCACCATGCACGGGTATACGCATTATGAAATCTGTAACTTCGCCAAACCGAACCACTTCGCGAGGCACAACCTCGTCTACTGGAACAATCAACCGTGCATCGGACTCGGTGTGGGAGCGTGTGGGTATATAAACGGCGTGCGTTATACCAACATTCGGGGTATCGCGCCCTACATTAACAAACTCTCCCAACGTCATAAACCGATCGCCGACACCGAACGCATGACAGGACCCGCTGAGAAGGCAGAAACGCTCATGCTCGCACTTCGGAAGCGCGAAGGTATCTCCCTGGCAGGGTATCGAAACCGTTTCGGCGAAGACATCGAAGCCGCGTTCGGGAACATCCTCAAAAAATGGTTAGATTTACAACTTTTAGAACAAACCTCCACCCATCTCCGCCTCACACCTCGCGGACTCTTCCTCGCAAACGAAGTCTTCGTCGAATTGATGTAACCTTTATAGAACCTATCTCATAAACGTTGGTTCACAGGTCCCCTAATAAGGTAGGTGCGGTTTGATTTTGACTATTTTTCCTAAATCTGTTATCATTTTGTAATGAATATGCTTATGCTGCAACGCGGTTGAGAGAGGGTTGCCGCCAGTTCCAGCACCATTATTTTTAAATAAAACTCTCTTCCAAAACACAACATAGTGGTAGTCACACCACGTCTGCTGTAGGAACGACCTGTGGGAGGGGTTTCCAACCCCGAACTCCCTCAGCCCCAGCGGAGAAACCCCATCTGTGTAGAAACGCATCTCCTGAAAAAACAAAGCCCCAGAGGGGCGACATGGTCATTTTTCGTCTGAATCGCGGATTACACAGATTGCGTGGATTTTCACAGGTTTGTACCACTACGTCTCCAGCCCCGTAGGGGCGATATGTTTATAGAAAAGCGCCCCCATACACTCAAGCCCCAGAGGGGCGACATGTGTGTCCCTCCATCCCAAATTCCCTTGATTTACACCTCAAAATCTGCTATCATATCCCCATGCCGAAACTCAACCTCAAACCCAATCACAAAGCAATCCGAGACTATTACGCCACACTGCAGCAATACGAACAACACGACATCACACACGAAGGCGCGGTCAGCTCACCCTTTGATACGCTCCTGCACGCCTGCGCAAAACAGGTGAACGCCACCTTCATCCCGCAATACCCGATGCGCGCCCCAAAAGGAAATCGCATCGTTATTGACGGCGCAATCATCGACGAATACGGACTCCCGCTCTCCTACTGGGAAGCGAAAGACATAGACGACGACCTATCACAGTCCGTGCAAGAGAAACGCGAAGCGGGCTACCCGCTCGACAACATCCTCTTCCAAACACCGCAACGCGTCATCCTGTATCAGAACGGAGCGGAGGTGCTCGATCTCAACATCACCGAACCCGCCAACCTGATTGCCGCACTTCAATACCTATTCGCTTACGTCCCACCCGCACTCGACAACTGGCAGACCGCCGTCACTGATTTCAGGGAACATGTGCCAGACCTCGCCAACAGACTCAAAGAACTCATTGAGCAACGCCACGAAACCGACCCAGCCTTCAAAAAGGCGTTCACCGATTTCTACGATACCTGCCGCACCTCCATCAACCCGGAACTCTCACAGGACGCCGTCGAGGAGATGCTCATCCAACATATCCTCACCGAACGCATCTTCCGCACCGTCTTTAATAACTCCGCCTTCACCCGCCGAAATATTATCGCACGTGAGATTGAAAACGTCGTGGATGAACTCATCCGACAGGCGTTCAGTCGCGAGGAATTTCTCAAACCGTTAGATCGGTTCTATGTCGCAATTGAACAAGCCGCGATGCTCTGCAAAGACTTCTCCCAAAAACAGCACTTCCTCAACACATTCTACGAGAAATTCTTTCAAGGATTCTCTGAGGACGTAGCCGACACACACGGCATCGTCTATACACCGCAACCGATCGTCGATTTCATGGTGAACAGCGTCGCACACATCTCGGAAACCGAATTCGGTCGGTCATTGTCAGATACCGGCGTGCATATCATTGACCCGTTCGTCGGGACGGGCAACTTCATCGTCCGGCTCATGCAGGACATCCAAGGCACGACGTTGGAGGCGAAATACCGCCACGAGTTGCATTGCAACGAGGTGATGCTCCTGCCCTACTACATCGCCAGTCTCAACATCGAACAGGAATACTTCCAACGGACAGGGACGTATCTGCCGTTCGAGGGGATCGCGCTTGCCGACACATTTGAGTTGCTTGAGCAGCAGCAAGGGGAACTCTTCACACAGGAAAACACAGAACGCGTGGAACGACAGAAGACGGCGGATATGTTCGTCGTCATCGGCAATCCGCCCTACAACATGGGGCAGGTGAATGAGAACGATAACAACAAAAATCGCAAGTACCCCGCGATGGACAAGCGGATTGCGGAGACTTATGTTGCAGATTCTAAAGCGACGCTCAGAAATAAACTATACGATCCCTACGTGAAAGCGATTCGATGGGCATCTGACCGGATTGGCGAGGAAGGGGTAGTTGCCTTTGTAACGAACAACGGTTTTCTCAACGGTATAGCGTTCGACGGTATGCGGAAACACATCGCACAGGACTTCACCAAAATTTATCACATCAATTTCAAAGGAAATGCCCGTACCTCTGGTGAACGCCGACGAAAAGAGGGAGGCAACGTTTTTGACGATCAAATTCGGGTCGGTGTAGGGATTAGTTTCTTCATCAAAAAAGCAAGGGCAACATCTGACACGGAAACCGAGATATGGATTTATTCTGTTAGCGACTATCTGAAAGCACGTGAGAAGCAGAAATTTTTAAGCGACTTTGGGGATTATAGAAACGTCCCGATGAAACAGATTACTATTGACAAAAAGCATACGTGGCTCACCGAAGGACTTGATGTCGAATTTGACACCTTTATCCCTATGGGAAGTAAGGAAGTGAAAAACACAAAGGATAGAAAGACTATTTTTAACCTCTATTCTCTGGGGGTTGCTACAAACAGAGATATTTTGGCTTATTCTTTTGACCTTGCACTACTACAAGAGCGGGTTCACACATTTATTGAACTATACAACACTACTGTTGATCGGAAGCGAAGGCATAATCCTAAAGCCCCAGTTGACAGTTTCATTGACGCGACTGACCCGCGCATTAAATGGACTCGCCAAGTTAAAGCATCACTAAAAAAACTGGAGTCAAGTAGTTATGAAGAGGCTCACTTCCGTACATCGCTGTATCGTCCCTTCTGTCAGAAATACCTCTACTTTGATAATTTCTGGAATGAGGAACGTTACCAACAGCACCGAATTTTACCAACACCTGAGACGGAATCAGAAAATCGGATAATCTGTGTCAGTGGCATTGGAAGTGACAAACCTTTTCAATTACTGATAGTTGATGTAATTCCAGATCTTCATCTTACAGGCGATTCCCAATGCTTCCCTTTCTACACCTACAACGAGGACGGCACGAACCGGCAAGAGAACATCACCGATTGGGCGTTGACGGAATTCCAAACCCGTTACGGCGACGACACCATCTCCAAGTGGGACATCTTCCACTACAACTACGGTCTCCTGCACCATCCGACCTATCGTGAGAAATACGAGATGAACCTCAAACGCGACCTCCCGCATATCCCCTTCGCCGAAGATTTCTGGGGCTTCGCCAATGCAGGTGCGGCGTTAGCAGATTTACACGTCAACTATGAATCCGCTCCAAAATACGATGGACTGAAATACATCGAAACGGAAGGTATGACCGTAGATTGGCGCGTCGAGAAGATGAGATTGTCCAAAGACAAGACGCAGTTGAAATACAACGATTTCCTCACACTGGACGGCATCCCGCCAGAGGTCTATGACTATAAACTCGGTAACCGTTCTGCGTTGGAGTGGGTGGTGGATCAGTATCGTGTCAAGACAGACAAGCGGAGTGGGATTGTCAACGATCCGAACCGAGCGTCGGAGCCACGGTATATTGTGGATTTAATTGCCCGCGTCATCACCGTCAGTTTGAAGACAGTGCAGATTGTTAACGGGTTACCCCCATTGTAACGGAATTCTTCTTGTGGGAGGGGTTTGTAACCCCGACTCCCTTTGCCTTCTTCTTGTCCCATTTTCATCGGTGAGGTTTCCAAATCCGAACGGTTTTTAATCGCGGTAGATGCGGTTTGAAATCGCACCGGATAGAAAAAAACACATACACATCTAATAAATACCAGCCCCATAGGGGCGGCATGTTTATAGAACGCGTCTCAGTAGATAGAAACAAGCCCTGTAAGGGCGGCATGTTTATAGGATTATCTGCTACTTCCCATGAATCCGTTTATGACACCCGCCGCACACCGCGGTTAGGTCGCTGAGTCGTTCTCTGCCGACGCGTCTATAAGTTTCGTGATGCACCTGCGTTGCACGTCTGTTTCCACATTTCCGACATTTGTAGCCCGCACGCTTCATAACCGTTTGGCGTTTGGTTTGCCATCGTCTTGATTTTCGGTATCTGCTATATGATTTTTTGTTCATTCCTTACCCTCAAAATAAGCTTTAGAGTATTCATGGACATCGTTATCCTTACTTTTTAAAAGCATAGCATATTTGATGAGGGCATTCAAGGAAGGACTGCAATCCAACCGAACCTCCTAATTTGATTTCCATACTAATTTGATTTCCATAAGTGAATCTGCTATAATTCAGGGCAAATACCGTTGACTTTTTCTATAAAGGAAAACCTATGAGTCAAGCAACATCCAATCAACATGACCCAGATATGCTCGATGAATATGATTTCAGTAAAGGGGTTCGGGGCAAATATGCGGAGCGATACCACGCAGGAACAAACCTGATTCGGCTTGATGACGACGTAGCCGAAATGTTCCCGGACGCGAAATCCGTTAACGATGCCTTGAGAGCATTAGGAAAAATCATCGCCGAGCACCAGCAAAAAATTTCATAAACCAGAGTTGTTAGGGCCCGTGCCTCGCGCATCCTGCATCTGCTCACATGCCGCCCCGCTGGGGCTTTATCTTTTCTGAAACGCTTTTCTATACACATGTCGCCCCGCAAACGCTAAAATCCAATGCGAAGAAAGCTATTTTTTCGGAGCGGACATCTTTTCTACACAGATACCGCCCCTACGGGGCTTATTTTTCATTCTGCCTGTCTTCACACAGATACCATTCCTACAAGGCTGAAGACACCAGAATACACACAACTCCCAAAATCCGCGTAATCCGTGTAATCTGATAAATCCGCGATTCAGATAACCCTGTAAATCCTGATTCTGACAATAAACACCCAATCGCCGATTGCTGAAATCCGATAGCCATCTACTAAACGCTTGACATTCACCGCAATTTTTGATACAGTGTGCCTATGCCACGGAAAAACAAGGTTCTCAACATCGGCGATACTGCGCCGCTATTCACGCTCCCATCGCATCAACGCGGAGAGGTATCGCTTGAAACGTATCGCGGAACGCAACACGTCATCCTAACCTTCTTTCGAGGGACATGGTGACCGAACAGCCGTCGTCAGTTGACAGCAGTGCAAGAAAACTTCAAAGCGTACGCAGCATATACAGGCACGCCGCTCGCCATTGCAGGGCAGTGGCCCCGTGAACTTCGAGGTTATGCCGAGAAAAACGGCATCACATTCCCGCTACTGGTAGATAAAACAAGAAACATCATCAAAAGCTACGGGGTCTACCACTGGCTCAGTTTAGAGGCTTACAACATCGCACGTCCGGCAACATTTATCATTGACGAAACAGGGATTATTAGATATATGTATATCGGCACGCATCAATTTGATCTCGCAAAACAGACAGAAATCCTCGAATCCCTGAAAGAGGTCGCAGTACTTTAAAAATGATTTTGATTTCTTATCGAAATATGATATAATTTAAAAAAATAGATCTTCGGGTGTAGATAACGCATCGCCATGGACGAAACACATATAGCCTTTATGCAACGTGCGCTGGATTTAGCACGGCGGGCAAAAGGACGCACGAGTCCTAACCCTCTCGTTGGCGCGGTCATTGTAAAAAACGGAAAGGTTATCGGTGAAGGATATCATCAGAAAGCAGGAACTCCACACGCCGAAGTCCATGCGCTTAACGCCGCAGGCGAGGATGCCAAAGGCGCGACGCTTTACACAAATCTTGAGCCGTGCTGCCATTGGGGACGGACACCCCCCTGCACAGAGGCATTGATTCGCGCAGGTATCGCGCAGGTCTATGTCGCAGAGGTTGATCGGAATCCGAGTGTCGCCGGCAAGGGTGTTCAACAACTCCAAAACGCGGGTATAAACGTCCACGTAGGCGTCCGCAGACAAGAAGCGTCAGACCTAAACGAGGTGCATCGGAAATACATTCAAACCGGCAAACCGTTTGTGATTCTCAAAACCGCTATGAGCCTCGATGGGAAAATCGCCACGGCTTCTGGGGAATCACAATGGATTACGTCCGAAGCATCGCGACAGCGGGGACATGAGGTTCGGGACGCGGTGGATGCGATTCTCGTCGGTAGAGGTACAGTCGCACGCGATAACCCCGCACTCACAACGCGGCTTCAGGGCAGAGAGGGACAGGACGCACTCCGGATTGTGTTAGATTCACACGGGAGAACGCGCACGGATGCACGCATTTTCAACGCCGAAAGCGAGGCTGGTGTTATCGTGGCTGTAACGCCAGAGGCACCCTCTGAAAACGTTGAGGTCCTCGAAAAGGCTGGCGCAGAAGTGATAACCGTTCCTGCGGTATACGGTAAGGTCTGTTTCAAGAGTTTGATGGAAATATTAGGGAAACGTGAGATAACAAGCGTCCTAATAGAAGGTGGTAGCGAAATCAACGCCTCAGCTCTCGCAGCAGGTATCGTGGATAAGGTTATGTGTTTCATCGCACCCAGACTCATCGGCGGACAGAATGCACCTGGACCGATCGGCGGTGTAGGAATCCGCAGTTTGAGCGATGCAGCGAACCTACGGCGAATTAGCGTCACACCGCTTCCTGAACACGACATTCTAATTGAGGGGTATCTATAGCATGTTCACCGGGATCGTTGAGGAACTCGGAACGATTAGAAGCCTTCAGGTTAAATCTCAAGATGCGACCCTTGAGATTCAGGCGAATGACGTTCTCAGTGATGCGAAAGTCGGCGATAGCATCGCCATTGACGGTGCCTGTCTTACGATCCGCTTTCTCACATCGGAAACATTCATTGTGGATGTATCCGCTGAGACCTTACGCCACACAACCTTGGGTGAACGGAAGGTAGGAGAGCACGTCAATTTAGAGCGTTCACTTCGGCTCAGCGATAGATTAGGTGGGCATCTCGTACTGGGACACGTCGATGAGGTCGCGACAATCCGTTCATGGAAAGATGAGGGTGATGCCTCTGTGATGCAGGTTACAATGAGTAGCACCACCAAACCCTATGTCGCATACAAAGGATCCATCACGATCGATGGTGTCAGTTTAACGGTATCAAACGTGCTTGCAGATGCCTTTGAAGTCACTCTGATCCCGCATACAAAGGACGTTACGACCTTCGGAACGAAACGGAACGGTGCTAAGGTTAACCTCGAAGTCGACATCGTCGCGCGTTATCTTGAAACGCTACTTAAAAATACCGCAGATAAGACGGAGTGGACCAAACAGTCCTCTTCCGAAACCCTTAATTTGAATTTTTTAGCGAAACACGGCTATATCGAATAGCCGTCAGAGCAGACGCGCCCACGCCTACTGATACAAAGCTTTTGAAGCGCGTGGGAGCGTCTGAGCAATCAGCAATCAGTAGAGTGTGTGGCAGTTGCTAACGCTTGCAATTCCCGCAACGATCTCTGGCTGACAGCCGATAGCCGATAGCCGATAGCCATTATGCCAAATACATTTAATACCATTCCTGAAGCACTCTCTGCAATCCAAAATGGGGATATGATCATCGTCGTTGATGAACCCGATCGCGAGAACGAAGGCGATCTCATCATGGCGGCTGAAAAGGTGACAGCAGAGCAGATTAATTTCATGGCGAAATACGGCAGGGGGTTGATATGCTTACCTACCTGTTCGGAACGCCTCGCCGAACTTGAACTTCACCCCATGGTGGCAGCCAACACGGCGCAAATGCAGACCGCCTTCACGGTCACCATTGATGCGAAAGAGGTGACAACCGGCATCTCCGCACAAGAACGCGCCTATACCATCCAGAAATTCGTTGATTCTGACGCTGTCCCCTCAGATTTCGTCCGCCCCGGACATATCTTCCCCTTAGAGGCGAAACCGGGGGGCGTCCTCCGGCGAGCAGGACATACCGAAGCCACCGTCGATTTAGCACGTATGGCTGGACTATACCCGGCGGGTGTCCTCTGTGAGATACTCAACGAAGACGGTACCATGGCACGCGTTCCTGAACTGATGGAGTTCGCCGCGCAACATCAACTCAAAATCATCACGATCACCGACCTCATCGCATACCGTCGTGAGACAGAGACACTGATTAGACGCATCGCAACCGCTGATATACCAACCGCACACGGTGAGTTCAAACTTTATGCCTACGAAAGTACCGATACAGGGGGTGAAACCGTTGAGGCAGATAAAACGCATATTGCACTCACAAAAGGCGATCTCACCGATCCAGCCCCACTCTTAGTCCGCGTGCACTCGCAATGTCTCACTGGCGATGTCTTTGGCTCCCTCAGATGCGATTGCGGCGAACAACTCGAAACCGCCCTTAAAACTATTGAGAAGGAAGGCAGGGGCGTACTCGTCTATATGCGGCAAGAAGGCAGAGGCATGGGACTCAAAGAGAAACTCAGGGCATATCAGTTGCAGGACAACGATGGATTAGACACCGTCGAAGCGAATGAACATCTTGGGTTCCCCGCAGATTTGCGAGACTACGGCATCGGTGCACAAATATTAGCCGATTTAGGGGTTCAAAAGATGCGACTCATGACAAACAACCCGCAAAAAGTTACAGGATTGTCCGGGCACGGGCTTGAAATCGTCGAGCGTGTTCCCTTGCAAACCAAACCGAATACATTTAACCGCCGATATTTAGAAACAAAACGTTCCAAACTCGGCCACCTCCTCCTACATGAGGAATAGCCGTCGGGAACCATCAGCAAGGAACGGCACGGAAAATTAGAAAAGCATAACCAAGTTATAAATCGCGAACAGATTCCTAAATCCAGTCGCGAATTAACCGAAAACCTGCGCGAAATTTTCTAACTATAGCCACCTGTGCACCGCTCCATTACATTACGCGGGGGTTCTCGGTGAACCCTACGTCCGACTGCCCGCTGATAAAGGGAATATGGCAGGTTGAAGGAACGTGCAATTCACTAAGAACCTGCTCGTAACGAAGTGGAGAGCAGTCCAGGAGTACCATGATTAAAAAACAGACCAGGAGCCATAAATTAAAAAATGCCAAACGTTTATGAAGGACATCTCCTCGGTGAAGGTCTCACATTCGGTATTGTCGTCAGTCGATTCAATAGTTTCGTTACTGAAAAACTCCTTGCGGGTGCGCTGGATGCCCTGAAACGGCACGGTGTCGACTTGGACACTGTCGATGTTTTCTGGACCCCCGGTGCCTTCGAAATTCCGGGAATTGCCAAACGTCTCGCAGAAAGCGAACGCTATGATGCTGTCCTCTGCCTCGGTGCTGTTATCCGAGGTGCGACCCCCCATTTTGATTATGTCGCCGCCGAAAGCGCGAAGGGAATCGCTAACATATCCTCCAGCACCAACATCCCTGTTATCTACGGCGTCATCACCACAGATACCATAGAACAAGCACTTGAGCGCGCCGGCATCAAGGCAGGAAACAAAGGCTCTGAAGCCGCTATCGCAGGAATTGAGACAGTTAACCTTCATAAAGCGATTGACAAAACCGGAATCTGAATCGTTAAGAAATCTTTTATAATCCAGTCGTAAGGGCGAGGTGACCTCACTCCTACACCAGAAACCACCGTGAAATTTTCTAACTCTGGGAATCTGTTAACCATCGAAGAAATCCGCAGAAACACCCAAGCAAAAACCCCAAGCAAAAACACTCGTGCTTTAACATTTATAACGGAGGCGAGGTGAGGGTTAAACTGCTCCAGGGGCTCAAAGGTTTCTGACTTCACCAGGAACCATCGTGGAATGTAATGGAACGATGCCCAGAGTTAAGAGTTAAAAATATGATTGCAATTATAGATTACGAAGCGGGGAACCTTACGAGTGTTGCGAGAGCCTTGACACACCTCGGTTATAAAAACGAGATTACATCCACCGCAGAAACGATACTCGACGCTGAACGTATTATTTTTCCCGGTGTCGGTGCCGCAAAAGCCACGATGCAAACGTTGCAGAAACGCGGATTGAACCAGGTCCTCGCAGACTTCTTCCGTACCGGCAAACCTATGCTCGGTATCTGTATCGGTATCCAGATCCTCTTTGAACACAGTGAGGAAGAGGATGCCGAATGCTTAAATCTGCTACCGGGATGTGTAAAGAAATATCCAGCGACTGATACAGAAACACAAACCGAGACACTAAAGGTCCCGCAAATCGGTTGGAACGAAGTGTATCAGACAAAACCGCACGCAATCTTTGAAGGTGTTCCGAACCCCGCACACTTCTATTTCGTCAATTCCTACTATCCTGAGCCAGAGACAGAGGACATCATAATCGGAAGGACGAAGTATGGACTTGAATTCTGTAGTGCGATTGCTCACGATAATCTCATTGCAACACAGTTCCACCTTGAAAAAAGTGGGCGCGTCGGGTTAAAGATGCTCAATAACTTTTTGACCCTTTAACTAAAGAAAGCCGCTAATTCATTACAATGATAGCATAAATTTATCGAAAACCCGTTTTGGACAGGGGTCCTCACCCGTTACTGGGAAGGGGGGACAAAACGGAACGAAAACTCAATAATTAAAAGAATGCTAACGTTCTTTCTCGCACTCTTTGTGCTTCTCATTAACGTCAGTACGCATCTGTTTCAGATATCGGAATACTATCCCGCGGTGAGTCACTGCTACTACGGGGTGATCGTTCTCTCAGTTCTCTACGCGAAACCTCGCGGGCAGAACGTTTTGTTTGGCATTACTGCTGTAGCCAATTGGATTTACGTCTTCCGCTATCCGAATCATACTGAAAGTATTATCATAGCATTGCTCTATCCGTTTGTGGTCTATGGCGTTATCCGCATTATCCGTCACTTCCAAATCCAGAGACGCAGTGGGGTCGAACAGATAGAAGAGATCAACAGTGTCAACGCAAATTTAGAAAAACAGGTCCGAGACATCTCCACGCTTTTTGAGGTGAGCCAATCAGCGAACACCAACCTCGATCTGGAGGGACTCTTTCAGCGTATCATTGAAATTTTATCCAAGCGACTCGGTATCTATCGCGGGGCTCTGCATCTCTATGAAAACGGGAAGATCGTTACTTCCACAGAAGCCGTTTTAGGACTGACACCAGCAGAGATGAAACGTGGTACTGACAATCAGATGGAAGACATCCAGAAACAGGTACTTGCATCCGGGAAAGCGATGGGTGTCCCACAAACCCGAAGCCCACGCAGCTACGTCAAACTCTTCGAGCCGGAACGGGTTGAATCCAAAGATGTGATCGCCTTTTGGTGCATCCCAATTATTGTAGAAGAAAACGTCATCGGTACACTAACGATAGACAAAGCCTCAGATGAATTTTCCGCAGAGGATGATCGGCGGCTCTTGACAATTATCGCCTCTATTATTGCACAGCGCGTCAAAATCCAACAGACCATCGACGCCCTCGTTGAATCTGAACGGATGGCGACCCTTGGTCGGTTGGTCCGAACTATAGCACACGAGGTCCGAAATCCTTTAGGTAGCATCCGACTCGGCACACAACTGCTCCAACACAGCGATGTAGAGTTCGGTTCACAAGTCGAAACTTATTTCAAAAACGGCCAACTCTCTCAAAATGAGATTAAGGAATACACAGGGATCATTATAAAAGAGGTGGACAGGCTGAACCGATTCATTGAACAATTACTCGCCTTCAGTAAACCCACAATGGAAGTCGCAAAACAGAGCGATATCCATCAACTTCTTGATAATAGCCTGGCTATCTGCCGACCAGAGTTGGAGCTTCGCGCTACCACAGTCATCACGCAATACGGCGACTGTCCAGAGGTCAATGTAAATGAGGACGGAATCACACAAGTGCTTCTGAATCTATTTTACAACGCCATAGAAGCAATGGACACAGACGGAATTTTGACAATTCAGACAGAATACGTTCCAGAAACGGAAATTGTGCATGTACGAGTTCAAGATGACGGACCCGGGATTTCACCTGAAGATATACCGATGCTGTTCGATCCGTTTTATACCACTAAACAGAAAGGAACCGGGTTGGGACTTTACATCAGCCAAAAAATTCTCGCCGAACACCGAGGCGGCATTGAAGTCGATGCGAACCTCGAAGTCGGTACAGCGTTTGTTATGTCCCTTCCTGTCCATTGAAGATATATCCATAGCACCGACTACCAGAAACCCCTATGAAATGATTTGCTAACTATGGGAATCGGTGAATTCCAACCAGCTCCAGGTGCTGAAAGGTTTCTGACTTCACCAGACACCACCGTGAAATGAAATTAGGTTTCCTTAAATGGCATAATTTGTCTTTGCTTTACATTTGGAACGGTGACCAGATTTAATAATTAAAAAAATGTCAAATTTTGTGCTTATCGCTGACGATGACGACAGCCTCCGACAAATACTCGCCGCTACTCTCCAGAGGGCAGGCTATGAGACGCTAAAAGCCCGAAATGGAGCGGAGACGCTTGCCTGTATCAAGAAAACGAACGTTGATGTCATTCTGCTCGACATTTGGTTAGGGGATGCCAACGGAATTGAACTCATCGAGGACATTCAGGGTTACAATAACACCGCCTCGATTATTATAATCACGGCACACGGAACCACACAGACTGCCATTGACGCAGCAAAGCAACGCGCCTACGGATACCTCACAAAACCGATCGATCAGCGGCACTTGCTCGACCTCGTCTCGCGCGCTGCAGATGCCAGCAACCAAACGAAAAACGTCAAGACATCCACAACCTCCATTGATGTTGAGGGACAGGGGAGAATGGTCGGGCAGAGTCCGGCAATGCAGGAGGTCTACCATAAGATTGGACGCGCCGCTGTCAGTGACGAAACCGTCCTCGTTTTCGGTGAAAGCGGCACAGGTAAAGAACTTGTCGCCCAACTCATCCATCAAAACAGCGACCGAGCCGACAATCCGTTCGTCGTCGTCGATTGCGGTGCCATGCCTTCGAGTCTTATCGAAAGTGCGCTCTTTGGACACGTCAAAGGTGCGTATACCGATGCGCACACCGCAAGGAAGGGAAAATTCCAACAAGCAGACAGCGGGACCATCTTCCTCGATGAAATCGGAGAACTGCCGATTGAAGTTCAGATGAAATTGTTGCGCGTCCTCCAAGAACGAGAGGTCGAACCGATGGGCGGAACCGAGATCCACGCTGTCGATGTCAGAATCATCGCTGCAACCAACCGACGGCTTGAAACCGCGATTGAGCAGAAAGCCTTCAGGGAGGACCTCTACTATCGTCTCAACGTCATTCCCATCTCCTTGCCACCTCTCCGAGAACGAAAAGAGGACATATCAGAACTCATAGATTTGTTCGCGCGTCGGTTCATCGAAGAATACCAACTTTCCGAAATCGGCATCTCCGCGGAAGTTGCTAAACTTCTCACGACTCATGAGTGGCCCGGGAACGTGCGCGAATTAGAGAACGCAATCAAGCGAGCACTCGTGATGTGCTCAGGACAAATGTTATTGCCCGAGCATTTCGATCCGATACTCGAAAAATCGACCCCTGCCAGTGAGCCGGGAAATCTTGACGTACAAATTTATAATCTGCTTCAAACGTACGTTCAACACTATATGGAGTCCGAAACATCGCCAGATGAGCTTTATGCTGAAATCCGAGCGATCTTTGAGAAGCCGCTCTTTAAAATCGTGCTTGAGCACACCAAAGGAAATCGGAGTAAAGCGTCAGATATCCTCGGCATTAACCGGAATACGCTCCATACAAAACTTGTTGAGTACAATCTCGTTTCATGATGATTTTAAACTATTAACACCTAAGCTGAGAGCAAGAGGCTATCGTTTAAAAAAATGGATTTAGGAAAAGTTATTGGAACCGTCGTCGCAACACGAAAAGACCCGAGCTTAGAAGGCTCACGTCTCCTCATCGTGCAACCCTTAGACGAGAAACGCAACCCCATTTCTGAACCACTCGTCGCTGTGGATACGCTACACGACGCAGGCGTTGGTGAAACCGTCTATTTCGTTACCGGTGGCGATGCAGTCAGTGTCATCCCGGGTAAGCGGATGCCGGTCGATGTTGCCATCGTTGGCATCGTCGATTCTATTTCGCTGGTTGACACAAAGAATGGCGGTCAGCAGTCAGAAGAATAGCCATCAGCAGTCGCGTTGGAATTAACCAGAAACCATTGTGGAACGTAGTGGAACAATGTCCAGAGGCTCATAGTTAAAAAATGTACATCGCCAAAGTAATCGGAAAAGTCGTTTCTATCGTTAAACATTCTGCATACGAAAACCGCACACTGCTGCTCATCCAACCGTTGAGCGTCAAATCTGAACTCGTTCGCACCCCAACGATTGCTGTCGACTATGTCGGTGCCGGCGAAGGAGACACAGTGATAGTCGGTGCAGGTCCGGGTGTTGCACAAGAGGTATTCGGCATTGAAGATGCACCTATCCGAGAACTCGTCATGGGGATTGTTGATCGGGTCGATATAACACTTCAGGAGGAACTAACGTGAAACGCATGACTTTAACTATCTGCTGCCTCATAGCCATGGGCTTATACCTCAATGCGTGTAGAGTTGCACAGGTGTTATCCACACAGTACAGTGAAAATATAGCGAGTGCCGCCTACGGCACCGAAGCGAATCACCCCGGCATGAACGATGGAAATCTGAAAACGTTGGCAACACTCCCAGCGCGCAATGAACGGAATTTCATCATCAGATTCGCTGAGGTCCATCCCGTCCGAAAAATCATTATTCACAACAGCAACCTATTCCGGTTCAAGATGGACTATCTGAACCCTGAAACCGGTGAATGGGAGACTTTTGATACAATCATTCAGCGGCGCAATATTGGCGACGACCGCGCGCAAGCCGAGTTCATCTTTGATAGATTGAACTTCCGGACGAAAATGATTCGCGTCGCCGTTACCCGAACCGTTGATGATGTCATTGTGAATAAAATAGTGGCAGAACCGGGAGACAAAATCGTCGATCGTCGGACGACCCTTGTGGGTCAATACTATCCACACTATCGCGTCATGCAACCCGCGATCGCCCAAATTCGAGAAATTGAGATCTATCATCTCGCTGAAAACAAGTAAGTGCGACCTCCAATCGCACACCTACCAGTAGGGGTTGGGTTAACCAACCCCTACCAGCGAGACCCCCGGAGAAATCCGCAGAAATACCTCGCTCGGCAGGCGCGCCGAACAAGCAATCCTATATGTCTAAAGTCAGGAGCATTTACCTCTCGGTTCTCTATACCCCTCACATTACTTAAAGAAAAATGAGACGACCCACAACAAAGACTATAATCGGAACTAAAACCATAAAATACACACATTAGCCTTAAGGCACATATATTATTGACGGTAAGCCTTTAAACCCTTTAATCACCACCGATGCCTCAAAAATGCATCGAAAACCCGATTGGGCTGTAAGACCAATCGGAGCAGAAACCCAATAATTAAAAAAATGCAAATTCGTCCCATAGCACTGCACGCGCCTGCCTATAAACGGTTATCACTACTATTAATAGCTCTTTTCCTCTGCTTGAAAACATCTCCGCTGCCTATCCCGAACTCGGATCGCTCTTTTGGAATCGCGGCTGCAGCACCGATTACCCTAAGAAACCAACGCGCTCGTGCTTCAACAAATAACAGCGCAAAAACCCAAAGAGAGATTGAATTAGTCAGTAGTACCTCGCAAGGCGTAACCATCCAACTCGTCATCCCTAAATCCGATTTCCTTTTCGATAATAGTGGTGTCGGAATAGGATCAGCCGAGCAATTAGGCACTAACTTGCAGGTCTCTAACACCGCAGGTCCAACCATATCTTTCCCCGGATGTAACTTCACCACCGAATTCGGAACACTGCGCCTTCCGATGCAATCTACGCTCATTAGTGTCCCACCCGATGTAGATTTCCAATTGCGGGTGATCGATAGGGATTTTAGCACGCGTAAGATAGAAGCAATTGCGTCCACTTCAAGCAAGCAAAGAGATAGTTTTTTCCCAGAGCGTCTCGTAGAAATCAGAAAAGCCGGTTGGATCCGAGAGAACCGCGTCCTCCCGATCCAACTGAATCCTGTCCAGTACAATCCTGCCCGCCGTGAAGTGAGACTCTACCACCGACTCGTGGTAGAGGTACGCTTTAGCAGAACTGGGATGTCTGCACAGCCTACTGTGTTATCTACTATACCAAGCGGTTTACATACTGAATCTGCTGCTTATGACGCAATCTTCGCCGATATGCTTGTTAACCCACAGAGTGCCACTAAATGGCGTTCTTCCCCCATTTCATCTGTAAAAGCGCGTTCCCCTGCAGCACCAAGCGTTCCATTCACAGGACCGCGTTATAAAATCAATGTCACCGAATCCGGTATGTACAGCGTTACGGCGCAGGATCTCGCAGCTGCGGGTGCCAATTTAGAGACTATTGCTCCAGCGACTTTAACGCTAACAAATAAAGGGAAGCAGATACCAATTTTTGTCCGTGGCGAAGACGCCCAAAGATTCAACCCAACAGACGAAATTATTTTCTATGGCGAACGCCAGCACGGAGAGACCAGTTACATCGACCCTTACTCCAATGAGAACATCTATTGGCTCTCCTGGGGTGCGGGACCAGGGATCCGGATGGGAACGAAAACGCCACTCCCAAATACAAGTAACACGCAATCTTACCAGCGTTTCCTCACGCGCGCACATATCGAGAAAGACCTAAAGTTCAGGCACTTCCGTCATGTAAACCTTACAGAACGCCAGACATATACAGAATTTAGTCAAGGGTTACTACAGCGTCAGTTCCGTTTGACGGAGCTGCCACCCCTCCCAGACGACAGCTGGTTCTGGGCACAACTGACTGCTCCCGCATTAAAAACATTTAACTTCAATCTGCCCAGCGTTTCCGAGACTGCTCTACCTACAAGGGTCCGAGTCAGCCTCCACGGTAGATCCAATACACCGCACCTATGCACTATTTGGCTAAACGATAAAATCGAATTTGGAGAAGCACGCTGGAATGGCGAAACCGAATACCAAATTCATAATCAGGATATCCCGCAGTCCTTTCTTAATAATGGACAGAACACGATTCGGATTACAAATCCCGGTAACCCTGAAGCTCCTATCGATATCATCCTGTTCAATTGGCTCCAAATCGACTACTGGCGAGATTTTAAAGCAAAAGCGGATGTGCTACCCTTTGCAATTACTCCGTTCCGTGACGAAACAGGTGCTGTGAACTCAAACTTCAAAGTCGAATTAAAAAACTTTACCACACCAGACATCGAAATTTACGGCATCGATGGCACTCGCTACGTAGGCTTATCCGCGCTCACTGACCCTAAAGTGCCTGGTACTTATAGAATTCCCTTCCGTTCAACCCAAATCCGTCCTAAGGATACGGGCGATCCTACAATCCAATACATTGCCCTTACCCGTAACCAATTCCGAAAACCGAAAATTTCGGTAGACGCTCCATCCGATCTGCGCAGCTCTCACAACGCAGCAGACTACATTATCATTACACATAATCACTTTATTCAGGACGTTCAGCCCCTTGCCGACCATCGCACGCAACAAGGACTACGCACTAAAGTCGTCGATGTCCAAAACATCTACGATGAATTTAACCACGGTATCCTCAATCCTAAAGCCATCCGTGAATTCCTCAATTACGCCTACCACAATTGGCAGCCTCCTGCTCCGACCTATGTCTTTCTCATAGGCGATACAAATATCGACATTAAAAATAAACCCAATTTTGTCCCAACGATCCAGGTGCAAATCCCAGGCTACGGATCGGGTGCATCGGACCACCAATTCGTTACATTTCGAGGAGAAGATAGTTTTCCAGACATGCTCATCGGTAGAATGCCGGCTAATAATCGCGTGGATCTCCGCATATTTATCGAACGCACCATCAACTACGAGACATCTGCGCCAGTCGGTTCTTGGCATAAGCGGTTCCTCATGCTCGCAGGATCAGATTTGAGATTCCACTGGCAAACCACCCAACTCATTTCCCACAATCAGCTGATTGGCAGATACGAAACCCAACGTATCTACGCGCCCCATACGGACGAACCGACTTTGAGCGACGACAATATCCTCACACCTATCGGTAGACGGGTTATCGACGGCTTTAACGACGGAGCCAGTATCGTCAACTATATCGGACACGGCGGTGGCGGTAGATGGGCTTCCAGTCGGATGCTCGACTTTGCAGACCCGGAACAGAACTTAACCAATATTTCACAACTCCCCTTGGTTATCAGCATGACCTGCTATACCGGCTCGTTTGACGGGAACAAAAACAGTCTCGCTGAAGAACTCCTCCGCTCCGAAAATGGCGGTGCCGTCGCTGTCATCGGCGCAACCAGTATCGGACTGCTTGATGGCGACTATTATCTGAACGCCGAAATTTTTGACGTTATCTTCAACAAAGAAATGTACAACTTCGGTGCCATCCTTGCGCAGGCAAAAACCCAGTTCCTCATCAACACACCCAGATTCCTCGATCTCGCCGAGGTCTTCACGCTTTTCGGGGATCCAGCGACAAACTTGAAAATACCGAGCAACAAAATACAAGTCACAGCCGACATCAGTGCCGAGCAAGGGCGAAACGCTTCTCAAGGAGATACCCTTCTCTCCGTTTCTGGAACGCTACCCGATCGGAACTTTAGTGGAGATGCCGAAATTACCGTTGTTCCGACAACTGAAACCGCAATCTCAAAAAACATAAAACTGAAACCGGAAATCGTTTCTATCGTCAATGGACAGGTTAGCACAGAAATACGAGTCTCTGCTGATCCTGACTTTGATGTCGGTGCTGTCCAGATTTACGCATGGAATGCAGATGAAGAGGCTTTGGGGCATGCAACCTACAACATCCTATCTCGATATGTCAATAACGTACGCCTTGTTCCGTTTCCTGTTGCACCGAACCAACCGGCGCACCTTTACGTAGAAGTCGCCGACGAAAATGCTATTGACGAAATGACGCTGTTTTGGAGTCTGGATGGTCACGAATTTTTCACGATTCCTGTTGTGCCGCATACCGGCACCACCTACAGAAGCGAGCGACCTATTCCGGGATATCCCTACGGAGAAATTATCGATTATTACGCCGAGATCAAAGTTAAAAGTGGGCGAACATTTCACACAGAGTTAGTCACCTACGATGTAGGATATGATGAAATTGACATTGACCTCGTCGTTTTGGATCAAACCCTTACATGGGACACAACACCTCCGTTTACACTCTCAGCACAAGTCCGAAACCGAGAGAACCAAACAGCTCGAAACGTACCCGTTCAGTTCTTTGTAAAAGCGTTGAGCGGTAACACCGATACCCCCACCAATACAAACGTCAGCGTTGCGGCGATACTCCAAGAACTCCAGAACGCTACTCCAATCGGGGATCTCCAAATACTTCCCGAAGTTCTACCCGGTAGCCAAGTTGTCGTCCATGTTCCTTGGCAACCACCCCCTGGTGAATATCTCGTCACCGTCTACGTAGATCCACCATCCGCCGAACACCCACAGGGAAGTATCATTGAAGAACGTGAAAGGAATAACTGGACATCGCGGCGGTTTTCGGGCAACCGTATTATTCTTACACCCGAAACGCTCGATCAACCGATTCAGAGTCCAGACGGTATCTTTCGTATCGCTGTTCCGTCCGGCAGTGTGCAAACGAGTACCGTTCTGACTTATGCCGAAGAAGCCCTTACCATTACAAATCAGCCCGATATTACAGCGGCACTCTCAACATCGGCACTCGCCTATCAATTTGACTTGGAGGAATCGGGGTTGCAAACCCCTCCTACACTGACAGTAACCGCCACTTTCCAAAAAGAAAGGAACGGCGATGCCCATATCTATCGGCGGGACAATGACAACGGAAATTGGATTCGGGTCGGCGAGGCAACAACGAGTGGAGACCTTATCTCTGCGGAGGTAAAACTGCCCGGGACATTTGCTCTGCTCTCACACAGTGACACAAGTCCACCCGCACTTGCGTTAACCTTTGACCACCAAGGTTTCGTAGATGGCGACTATGTCTCTGATACACCAACCATCTCGGCACAGATTGAGGATGCAAACGGGATTGATTCACGTCCGGAGAATATAATCCTCACCAAAAACGGTGAAAACGTGTCGCAAGACGAATATGTAATTGCGGCATCTCCTACGAACAATAACTTACTCCTGATCACCTATACCCCTGTCTTGGAACCCGGCGAATACCGCATCCGGTTACAGGCACAGGACGCAAACGGCAATATCTCAGACACCGATCGCACTGCGACTGTAGCTGGGGAATTTGAAATCAAAAATATTGCCAACTTCCCGAATCCATTTGTACCGGGAAGCGGCACGCATTTCGCTTATTACCTCACGGAAAGTGCAGACGAGGTCAGTCTGAAAATCTACACGATTACAGGTCGCCGCATTATCGCCATTGACACACTCGATGCGTCCGTCTCTTTCAACGAATTCTACTATGATGGTTACGACGGTGACGGCGAACCGCTTGCGAATGGGGTTTACCTCTACAAATTTACCGCTCGCAAAGGGGATGTCCGGAAACAAAAGGTCGGAAAAATCGCCGTGCGGAAGTAGCTGTGACGCGAAATTCGCAACGCTTGCGAATCGATTTCAGGAGGTCTTCGTGAAAGTAGCAACGAACACCAAAATCATCATTGGTATCGTTGGCATTCTTGTTGTCGGTTTCATTGGGTTTCAAGTGCTGAAAGTCCAGTCGCCTGACGTAGAGGAACCACAACATGTCGTCGTAGGAGGGAATTCCGATTCCCGAAGGCCAGTGAGTCGGCGAATCACTATGTCTCCTTTCGTCAAAAACATACCAGAAACAGTCGTCGATGAAACGGTAACGGACACACCACAAGAAGATACAAACATTGAGCTTTCTAAGATGGAAACGCCTCCTGTTCCAGAAAGCGTGCCCACGGCTCAGAGCAACGATGATGAAATCAGAGAATTTCAAGCATGGCTTTCTTCGATCCTTGAGGAGGATACTACTGAGGAAATAGAACAGGAGAATTTCAATGTAGAAGATGATGAAATCGACTACGATTTAGAGAAATCCGTGATAAACTCCGTGATTGAGGAACAATGGAGAAATAGTCTCGAAACTCACGATATTGAAGGATATATGTCCGCGATATCGGATGACGGCTTCTTCTATGTCAGTGATATGGGCACACCCGATAATCTCGGTGATGATATAATATTTCGGGGCGGTTCACAGGAGCGTGAAGGGGCATTGAACATGTTCGAGGCCAACCATACCATCGACCTGAGTCTTTCTAAGAATGGAGATATCGAATTCTTGAGTGAGACGCTCGCTATAGTTGACTATGATTACGACCTCAAACTCGCCTCTACAGCGCATGGGCTGTCCAATCCATCAGGACGCATGATTTTCGTCTTGGAACTCCGAGAAAGCGGGGAATGGCGCATTCTTGAATAGTATGACTATCCAACCCCGGATCCATAACAATTCCTCATGCCTAAAATCGCTAAACCTGTGTAGGAGGGGTGTTTTTGCTGGGGGTGTTTTTGATAGGGTGTTTCTGCGTATTGCTTGGGGTGTTTTTGCTTGGGTATTTCTGCGTATTGATAGGGTGTTTCCTCTACGGATTCCCCCGATTCCTCTAAAGACTCACAGGTTTTGCTAATTCCTAACGCAAGTTGCCCCCTTTGCAGCATAAGCTGTTAGCCTGTGTCTCTGTGTAGCATAGGCTGTTAGCCTGTGTTTCCGCTCATCCGCAATGTGATACGGATTGTCCAAAGCTTAGTAAACCCTTAAGTCAAACCCACATCAAGTTGCATCACCTGCGGAGAGAACTTCGATTATCCTTTTAAACGGCTTATCCGGGAACAAGGACGCGAGTTTCTGTGTATACGTCAGCGGTGTCAGCTCCAAAATCTCACCATCTATATCCACCCTATAACTCCGATGCAAATCTGCCCCCGCTTCGAGGAGTGCTTCAACGATTTCCAGACATTCGTCGAGTGCGGGTACCGACTCTCTCACCCCATACCACGTCCCAATCGCCACAAGGAGCGGAGACATCTCTATGTGTACAGACGCATTGTCACTCGGCTTCAAGTTCTGCCCAACATCGTAGCGAAACTTCGCCTTAAAGGGCGCGCTCGGATCGGCACCGTATTTGAGCAACAAGAGAACTTTTTCAGGCTGATATACCTCACATGCAAAAGCAAGGGCATTCGTCAAAACTGGAGCTGATGGTTTAGTGGCTTCAAGCAGTCGTTCCGTTACGTCCAAAGCAAAGGTTTGCGTCAAGGCGGATGCTAAATCCTGTGTAATGTCTACTTCGTGCGCCGATGCGAGATTACACAGAACACCAAGGATGAAGTCGTGCCCATAAGCCGCAGCGATTTCAATGGGGCGAAATACAATCTGATTGCCACAAACAAACTGCTGCGCAAACAGCTTGGGGTCGCTCCAGATGTATTCTACAACTCTGACCTCATCATCCATTATAATTGCGGCACCTAAATTCGGCACTGCCCCGTTTTCAATCAAGAGGTCGTAGAGCGGTTTTCGCGGCTCAACGTCAAAAGCGGAGTGGTGCCACGGTTTCACGAGTAAATCCATCGGGGCTTTACCTTCAGCCTGTCCTCCCGTCACCAACGACGGATCTGCTTCAATCAGGATTTTGGCGATCTCTGTGCGAGCGCATCCCGCGGCAACTGCAAGGAGGTTCATGCCCCGCCAGTTCCCCGGAATGTCAAACCCTTGCTTAAGCACTTGGGAGTTGTTTCTGATGTCCGCTTGAACCTGTTCACGGTCATCCATTCGAATCGCCGCGACGATATTCGTTTCTGCCCCATGTTCCCTAAGGAGCTGATAGAGTTGCCGTATCGGATTATACCACTGCTCTTTGCCGAAATCTATGATTTTGCGAGAAGCGAGGGCTTGGATCGGTGTTCGTCCGCTCTCATCTCTCACAGAGACAAGCGAGGGGTCGGCAGTTAGCAGATCGTCTACGCGTTGAATATCCGCCTGCGTTAGATCGGAGGTGCGGAGTATTTGGAACAAGAGGTCTTCGGCGGATGTTGATTCCGTCTCTCGTTCCTGATGCAGGATCTCTTCCTTTAAACGCGTCCAACTTGCGAACCCATATTCATGGGCAATGACGAGTTGTGCGTCTTGCAAACCGAATGCGGCATCCTGGATTTCTGCGTCTGTGGCATCGGAGAGTTTTGGAAAAAATGAACGAATACGCTGGAGCACATCAGGAGAGCCTTCCTTATGCGCCTTAAGGAGCTGCTTGGCTTGGGACTTAAGATGTTCAAGGCTCGGATTGGGGGGAAATTGCTTATGTTGCATGAGAATCTCCTCTCGTTACACCTATCGTCCGCATTTACAGGCAAAGAAAGAAGATTTGAGTTGTTCGGTAGAAACAAGGCAGGTTGGACCCTTCCCGCGGACTGGAGGTTTCCTTGTGAACCTAATAATAGGATACCACAAGGGTTAATGGTTTGTCAAATTAAAATGCGTGAGCGTATCAGAAACTCTCTGGAACTTCCCAAATTACAGAATCTTGAGTCGGTTTTGCCCGGTAGGATCCATCAGATTCTATTTTAAAATTAATCAATCGAACAAGAGTTCCTTGCCCCAGTTCTTCTAAATTCCCAAATTGTTCAGTTGACAAACCTGAAATTTGCCATTCCTGTGAGGTTTCGCCCAATTTTTCGGAGGCAATTACTATAGAGTGTCTGTTATTTTGACCAATTGTAAGCCTTAAGACTCGACCGCTCAAATATCCATACTTGTCGGTTCCCGGAACAGGCTGTGGATTTTCTTTCCAGAATGTGCCGCAAACTCCTTTAAATTCGCAGAATCTACAATTGTCGACAGAATATTGTGCCAATTCTGAAAGTGGCACTCCTGCAGCAATTTTCGCGTTATAATTTCCTTTTAAAGCCTGAACTTCCTCTACAAGTGCGACCGCTTTTTGTCGGTCAATTTGGATAGGGATTACTTCTGTGTTCAGTAATCTAATTTCCCCTTCCACTGGCCATTCCCCAAATTCTTCCTTAACAATTGTGGCATAGAACAAAATCTGGTGTTGCCACAACTCAATCTTCTCTTCCCGACTTTCCGAATCATCAGGGAGTTCGCCACTCTTATAGTCAATAATCACAAGACCAATTTCTCTACGGAGAATAAGATCAGGTTTACCAGTAAACCCATTTTTAACACTATCGAATTTACGTTCACTCGCGACAACCTGCGTTTCAGACCTTCCCTGACTTGATACAATATCTTCGTATCGGCGAACGGTCCGCTGTTGCAACAGGAAGTATTTTTTCCACCTTTTAATTGGCAACAAACTCCTGTCAAGGGGTGAAGTCTGTAAATCTTCCTCCATTTGCTCTACAGCCTTATCCCATATTGCTCCTGCTTGGATTCGTAAATCCTCTTCATCTCCATTGATTGAACCTGCCCTTTCTAAGACGCGGTGCGCGATCGTCCCTAACAGTGCTGCTGTTGAACTTCTGGTCGTCCGTTGTGCTCTTGCTTGGCTTAATCCTGCCCTCAACTGACACTGTTTTAAAGTTGAAAAGAGTGTTGGAGACAATCTTGTGATAGGTTGAAGTTTTGGGAGTGGTTGAAGTTTCATATTATCGTTTTTCATTCAGTGTATTCATCACGACACTCACCCTACGAATAGCATCAAAAATGTTAATATATCCTACTTTAAATCCAGCGTCCTCAAGATCAACAATTACAGAGGCAATGTGTGCCCCTGCCCAATCTCCGATTGCAGCCAACGGATGATGTAAAATAAAAGCCCGCTCTTGATCCTCAAAAACAGGCATACCGTCATAATCCTTACGGTCAAGACTTCGATGAAGTTCTTTGAGGTTCTTTTCAACCAAGTCTACGAGTGGAGACCAATAGTCTTTTTGGAGATCCATCTGATAGTTTTCTTGTAAGCAAAGCTGTGCTACATCAAGCCCTAACCTCCAATCCAGAAACGGATGGTAAGGCATATTGGAGTAATCACGCATACAACCTTTGTTGTAACAAGAAGAATCGCAATCATTTCCGTGTGCAATCAACCCTTTTGCAAAATCATTCTTAGTCTCAACCATATTACGTAAATACTTAACCAATCGGAATGGTTTTCCTTCCGAATCAGTCTCACCAATATGACGGCAGTATCCTGCTCCATTTGCTAAAGCATCGGCGATGAAGATTTGTTGTTTGTATGTTCCTTCCTCTTCCACAGGCATGGGTCGAATCTCAACTCGCAGCTCGTCAGGGGATACATCCAGTTGACTTGCCACAAATTGTCGGAACAGGAACCCAAAAGAGTAAAGCGCAGCTCGCCAGTATTCTTCACCTTGATTTTGCAGAATACCTGCTGGAATTTCGTTAACCTGGATTAACAAAACGTCTGTAGTCTTAGCAGCGTAAAGTGCGGCTACGTATTTTTCTTCTGCCAAATCGCGTTCTACATTCAATTCATGGCAGACTTCAGGAGATACAAGTGCTTCGCTATTTCGTACTTTTTGCAGAGTAAACAACCGATCGCTGTTCGTGTTAATTGAAAGCAGTTTCAATTTTTCTGCTGTTTCCCATAAGAAATTGCGTTCCTGTTTTAGGTCTGTAAGTGTGTCCGAAGGTAGGCGAGAATATGTTGAACGGGGTGTCCAATTGAAAGATTCATGGGCATCATCAGGCATGAAATTAGTCAAAAATCCCTTTGGCTCAATCCCTTGAATTGGCTTATATTTTTCATATCCACAAATTTCACAGACATTATCATCTTTATCAGCATTCTCAAAAACCGCTTTGCAATTTTCACAGAAACCTATCGTTTTTTTATGCGCGATACCTTTGTCAGGTACGACTTGGTTTTGCTCTCGTTTGTAGGATACAATACCTATTGAGGTATGGATTTTTTTATCCTTGATGGTTTCTGAACCGGGAGCAAATTGGCTGATCGCAAGTTCAATGTCGCGGTCAACGACACCTGATGTTGGAGGCCAATTGGAAATACGGGGTTGTTGATGATACAATAAACGCACACCTGTTGGAAATCCAAACATTGGTAGCAAGCCGGATTCCGCAAGGACTTGGCTTAAATCATCGTCCTTATGTTCATGATTCTCGATGCAATCGTTAATATCAGTTTCAAGTTCGTTGGTAACCCAATTTATCAGTTCATCTGTCCCGTTTTGGAGGTCTAATTCCGTTTGTGCGGTAAGCACCCGTACGATTCGCTGAATCTGTCCTTGTTGCGTTTTGATCCATTCGGATAGTTTTTCCCAATTAGTAGACCAATCTGAGACTTTTCCAAATTCGCCGTGGACGTTTCTCTCGTTTAAAGTTTCAATGGACTGTTTCGGGAAAGCATGGAACAAGACTTCCTTCGCCAGTACCCTTCTGATAATGTCCGGACTCCGAAGGTCCAGATACGGTGAGGGTGTTGGGGTATTTGTAATTTCATCTGTATGGGAAAAGTAGTGATCATCATGGGTTCTAAGGCGGCAAAGTGTCAAAGAGGATGCAACAGGTTCTCCACGCCGTCCAGCGCGCCCAACGCGCTGTTGATAATTGAAACGTTGAGGGGGAACGTTACCCAACAAAACTATTGAGAGCGCACCAATATCAACACCCGCTTCCATCGTTGTTGTCACGCTAAGTAGGTCAATCTCGTCCGTTTTCTGATTTTCATCATCAAGTATTACATTTTGAAACCACCGTTGCCGGGTAGGACGTTCTTCTGAATCTGTTTGTGCCGTCAATTCTTCACAGTGAAAACGGTAAGGTTGAATCTCAGGTCTATCTGCATCAGCTTGAATGGCGTAGTAACCACCATATTTTTCAAACGAGTCTTTCTTCTTATCAATTTCCTCCAATTTTCCCAAGCACACTGTATTTGTGCAAATTCCTCCTGCCTTGTAAAGGTGTTTACGCCGGCATTTGGAACACCGAAAGATCGTGTCTCCTTGGGAAAGACGAAGATTGAGTTTTTCAACAAGAACGAGACAATTTTCAAAACTCTCTGATGATTCTTGCTGTTCCTCAACTGCTCTGATGAGTTCATCCTCAGGATACCCAATTTGTTCCGCTGATTTCCTGACATAGTCTCGGAGAAACGCAGGATTTTTCATTTGGTCGGTATAGGGATAGTAAATCCTTGTATATCTGCGTTCAGCAAGGATTCGGGTAACGGCGGACATCATTTCAGAAACATCAATTTCATTAATTTGCCATTTGTCCGAATCAGTATAGGGTTCACACCAAGCGAGTCCAAGCCCCTCTAATCCCATATCTCTTCGTGCGAACAGAAGCTGTTCCGTTATCATTCTTTTTAATTCGGCTTGGATGTTTGTCACAAGTTGTTTTTGATGACTTTCAAGCAGATGTGGCGGACGTATTGATACTGGATGTTCATCCCACTTGAGGACTTCCTCCCATTTATGCTCAATCCATGTACCCAGTCTACCCTTTTCCCGAGAGATTTCCACTTTGTTACCATAGCCTCCAGGGTTCATACCGAGGTTGATAAATGCATTAAAACAGTCATCCTGAAGAGCCGTGAACGGATAATTGCCTCCAAGTGCCCTAAGTTGATTTTCATCATCAGACTTCAAAGGTTCTTCATCATAAAAAGCATCTTCAATTGAATCAAACAATTCCCGTTGATCGGGAAATCTTCTATGGAGCCGCCGAATTGACTCTCTAAAAACAGGTCGTGGATTTTGAAAATTACGAACGATTGCCAGATCCTTATCTTCCGACTGCCTTTTCATTGCTTCGACAGCGATAAGCCGAATCATGTCCTGGTAATGCGACCACTGGATACCCACAGCATATTTCGCTGCATCTTGCCGACTATCAGAGAAGATAATCGTTTTCCGATCTAACTGTTCTTTGATAGTCGTCTGTAAGGTTTGGGTGAAAATTTGAATAATTTTTTGCAAACCTGTTCTACTGGTTCGAAGCGTGGAAGGTGCTTGTTCTTTTCCATTGACAAGGATCTTTTCCGATTTGTAATCCCGTAAATCACCACAATTAGGACAAAACTTAGGAATTTCCGAGCACCAATCGTCTGAATCATTAATTTTGTAGTAATAACCGTTAGCATTAGACGAGGCATCCGGAATAAGTGCCCCATCAGAATGTGAAAACACAGCAGGTGCCCACTGTCTTTTAATACCGTTTTTTGTCCAAGGATTCTTTTGAACCGGCGTTTGCGTCTTCTGCCAAAAAACGGCATAGGTATCATAACTCCGATCTCTAATTCCCTTTTCAGGCAGACCCGATAAATCTTGATAATCACCGCTGAGATACCAACCTGGCGCATCTTCCGATATCTTTTGTTTGTATCCCCCAAGAAAGATGTCCCCGCACGTTTCACAGGTTAACAATTCCATGACTCGTGAACCACACTCATCACATAGGACACGTCGATTCGCAAACAGTTTTCCAATGGGCGTTTCATCGTTTCCATCTTGACAATTTGGATTGCTACATGCCCATAATCCTTCAAAGTTTTTAAAGAAATAATGCACACGCAGCGGCAACAACGCCCTCTTTGTATTTGGACCCTCCTTCTGTTGGATTAGGTAGCGAATTAGTCCATGAATCGCATCTTCGGAAATTGGTGTTGAAGCTACTTTGTTTGCAGCCTGATGCATATCTTCAATCGTTGAGGCGTACAGTTTACCATTACAGTTGCAAAGTTGTGCTACCGCAGATTTGACTATATCTTTTGAAACCCTGTCTAACTGAGTAGAATCGCCACTTGAATTAAATGTTTCAAAATGTTCTGAGTATTTGAGACATTCCTGAAGTTCAGCACTTTTATCAGGATGCGGAGGCGAACCAATAATTTTGAAGTTTTTCTCTCGTGCAAAAAATTGGCGAAGGTACTCGCGACCTTCATTTCCTTCAAGGGAGGCACTTGACGCAATGATCCGTAATTTCGGCGAATTAGGATCAAGGTTGAGACGGTTAAACAGTGTCCGAAGTAGATAGGCAACCTCTGAACCTGCTGTACCTCGGTAGGAATGCAGTTCATCAACAACGAGATGGAAAACACTATCTGATTCTTTTAGCCATTCCTTGGTTTTCTCAAAGATTGGTTGTTCCAAATCGCGGGTGAGCATAATGTTCAGCATTGAATAGTTTGTGATTAAAATATCAGGTGGGTGATCTTGCATGTCCCAACGAGACCACATTTCAGACGCGTCAGGATCGGTGGAGGGGAAGAAATAACGCGTTTCTTCGTTTTCCTTAGCTTTTTCAGCTTGCTTCTGTAGTTTCTCAAGTTGGTTTTGGAGTCTTCGGATGTTTGGATTTGTATTTTTTTCACTTTTTTCTTGACCGGGCACTGGAGTCAATCCAGTGTATCGTCCGAAGTAGAATCGGTTATCACCTCTGTTGTCAGTGAGCCATTGACGTGCCTTCGGACTATCGCAAGCGCGCCGAAGCCTCATCAATTGGTCTTCTACAAGGGCATTAAGCGGATACAAAATCAACGCTCGGGTAGCAGCTGGACGGTTTTCGCCTTCACGCTGCGGAACACGCCTCTGTTGATTTCGCCACCATGGATGCTCTGGATTCCTTTCTCCGTAAACGTTCCAGTTTTGGGACTCCTTGATAAGATAACTAAAAATTGGCAGTAAAAAGCATTCCGTCTTTCCAGAACCCGTGCCGGTTGTAACAACAACATCCTCACTATTAACAACTGATGCTTTAATTGCTTCTGCCTGATGTTCATAGAGTGTGCGATCTATTGGTGCAAGCCCCTCGTTCCCTCCTGCTGCGAGAAATTCTCCAAGTTCGGACGGTAATTGTGAATTATGACACAAATCGGATAGCGTTTTGCCGGAAGAAGGATAAGGAAAAATCGGCTCAAAACGTGGTGGTTGGAAAAGCAAACCATTTTTCTCTAACAACTTTTTCCGCTCTTTCTCTAAGCACACATTATTAAAACCTAATATCGTCTGTATGTAACGGATATAGTCATCACAAAGTAGTTTATGTGTTTTAAATGGATCAGTTTTAATAGTATCAGACATCAAATTACCTCCCAGTTTTGATAAAGTGATTTCGTTAATCGCTTCGCGATGTCAATTGGTACGTCAGAATAGCAAACAAAATTACCTGTTAACTTTGACGGATAGCCTGAACAGAGCGTCGCACACCGGTCTACAATTAGTGGTACGAGCAATTTGCTTCTAACTCGCCATTTTTGAGATTTTTCCTCATAATAAATTAGCCCGGGAGTTCCAGCAAGCACATTCCATTCTGCCCAATCCCGTGGAACTTTTCGTTGATGGTTGCCAGATCTCAAGGCGTAAACGTCGGGACCATGTTGTGAAATTTGGTAAAGTCCGTCCGTGCTCTCTCCATGACCTACTGATTCATAATCCAGGGTAATAGGATTAAACTTTTTCTCCAAATTAGCGACAAAAGATAGTTCAGGATGGATGCTCATGAGCCTTGGGCGGGGTAGTATTTGTGATAGTTTCGCCGAAAAATCCCAACTAATGTGGACATCCAAGCTTTCAAGATCTGAAAATGTTTTTTCCGTCAATTTGCTCAGTACAATAGTCATCGGAGCATATTTTTCCGGGATTGACCGAAATTCCCCACCATTTTCAGAAACACACTTTTTAACCTCCTCAAGAAAATTAGGTATCCGACTACCTGCAAGAACATATCGGCTTTCAACCGTTGTTTTCACAAGAACAGCGGGAGCAATAGTGACATAGGATAACTTCATCGGGTCAAAATCAAGATGTCCCAAACGGGCAAGAGATAAAAGATAAGTGGACGCTTTAAAATCTAAATCATCTCTTGTCAGCAGTTTGGTTTTTTGCTTGAAATTCTCCCAACTTAGTCCTCCTACATGCGATAGGTAATAAAGCAACTTATCAAAAACATTAGTTTCCGCTGGGTTCATTCATCTGTCTCGCTTGCTACTTGTAATCCCTCTCGGAAATGAGGTAATTCTTGGTTTCCATCATTAACTAGATTTAGTACTGCATCAATTAACCTACGTCGGTTTCCAATCCACGGTAACAAACGTATAGTCAACGCCCAATCAAGCGCGCTGGTCTTTGCCAGAATGTTATGTGAAAGTCGAAGATAATGTCGAATTTCCCGAAGAAGTTCTATTGGAACTTGCATATTCCTATTTTCAACAGTCGATCTGAGTTCTTCCAGAAAATCATAGTATATTTTGTATTCGGAGTCAATGTCAAGATTCGGTTGGCACCAAGATTCCCATTCAGACAACGTAAGGGGGATTCCTGAGGATATCAGGTCCCGCGACTCAATAGGTTCTCGGAACTTAGGTTTGGGCAAACGGGCTACTCGTTCATAAAAATTCTCATTTGTCTTGCAACGATTGGTTCCAGAACAACGTATTAGCAGGATTCTAACACTACTATGACAAAAGCCGCTAATCCAATCCAGAAAACCTGGCAAGTAAGTCTCCGGAAATGATCTGTCACAATCGCAAAAACATATTACCCATGGCATATCTCCGATTTCAAGCATTTTCTCAATTGAAGCTTCCAACTCAACTCGTTCTAGTCTTATTCCAAAGCACTCTTCGGCAAAAAGCTCTGGAAACCAATCTTGTAATCCAAGCCATCCCATTTCTACATTGATTGTTGTGTCGTAGAAGTGGTTATCGCACATTAATTCCCAAACTTTAATTATTCGAGGATCGGCAATCTCAACCGCAGGAAAGGCTTTCAACGCTATATGAATAGCCACCGCCATTTCTTCATCTTCAAAATTCGTTATACCAAATCTCCGTAGATAATGGCGAAAATCGTCCAAATATTCATTTTCGTCTGTGTAGCGTTCTGTTTTTTCCTTTAATCCAGCCTTGTACCATTCCCCGAGTTTCAGAGCTTGAGCGATGATTCTCGGTTCATCAGTCATTTTCGATTTAATTTCGGAAATTGTGTTCTCTGCTGCATTAAGTTTCGCTTTCAGAGTTCCAATCTCCCCCAGGATTCTCGAATCTAACTGCTTGATCCCATTTTGCATTCTCTGGTCTACCAATTGACTAATTTCCTGTTCATTAAGGGATTGAATTTCAGTAAGTTTGTTTTCAAATGAATTGATTGATCCCTGAAGTTCAGAGAACCTTGATCCAAGCGAACTAATCCAATTCACCAAATCAACTAATTGGGTAGAATGCGACATTATACTGGAAATTCGATCATCAAACTGGCTGTGCTTGTCTATGATTGTTTGCTTAAGCTTTTGAAGTTCAGTATCAAAGTAGTGACGTTCCTTTGCCATTTGTTCAATAAGTTCTTGCTCCAATTCATCGGCAGATCTCATAGCAGGAACTCGCGAATTAAGGTCTGCAACATTTTGAGATAATCTGTCAACAGTCTGAAACAATTCATCGACCTTACCAGGGAGCACTGCTAATTGTTCTCTCAGTTCAATTCCTTCGCGTGAGGGCACTTGGTTGATTAAATTTTGGATCCGTTCATCTTCATTGAAGTAACCATACTCATAAAAGCGTCTGATCATTTCCCGATGAATCAAGGTGTTGTGACTTGCTTCTAACAAAAACTTGAAGCACTCAATATCTAATTCGCTATTCAGTGGCGTTATACAATTGTGATTCTCATCAAAATCTGCTCTATTATCGAAGGCAGTTAGGGTATTATCCAATTCTTGGTGCGATTTAACCCAGTACCTCCAAACATCCGCGAACGAATTCCAGATAGCAGAATCGGAATTCGTAAGCTCCCGTTCGCTTTTTAGTTTAGTAATCAACTGCGGAACCGTTCGTGTGAATGGAGCACGCCCGTCTCGAAATCCGGGGACCCTACGTTGAAGCAATTGATTTTGTATAAACAGTTTGCCTTTCTGATCTGTTACTTCTTTCAAGAATTTGATAAAATCTGCTGTACTTAACTCTATTAAAATTCTTCGCTTCGCTTCTGGATAAGGTTTCCCTTCCATATCTACTTACCTATTTGTTTGCGGAGTTCTACGTAGGACAGAGCCGTTTCGTGATAAAGGTTCAACTTTTTCTTAACCATGGTTTGGAGACCTACATTCTGTTCCAAGTATTCAATCGCTTCGTCAAACCACTCTGGCACGGAGGTGTTTCCTTTCTTGAAATCGATTGCAACTTTCACAACTGACGAGATGATATGCGCAGAAACTTTGGAAAATTTGTCTGATGGTGGAGGTGGTGGGATGTCTCCGAAAATCTGCGCGCCAGTGAGCCAGATCCCAGATCGCTTTGAAATTTCCGGAATCTCTTTTATGGTATAAGTAGGCATTGATGCTTGATCTTCAAATATAGAGATGATTAAGGTTCGGTTATGATGCTCCAACGAGCATTCGGGAGATATAACCTGTAATTCTCTTGTTTGCCTCCCATAGGTAAGCAAATGAGAACCCGGATCCAGTACACCATCTAACTTAACAACCCGATCTGCGTCAACTGCAAACGCTTGTTCATCAATCCACAAAAACTCTTCATCAGGAAGCCCAGAATCAGGGACGAAAACACTGGGAAGACAGAAATCAAGGTAAGCCTTGCGACCATCTTGATTTTTGACCGATAGCCCACCAATAAGACCTATCCGCTCACTCGAAACGACAGAAAGTTTCCAGAGATTTTGTTCGGAAAAAGATACAAATTTGGTAGGTTCAGCTCGCAGGTACAGCCAATCATTTTCTTTCCCATCAACATAGATAGGACTGGGTTCTTCAAATTCTTGTTCACAAGTTTGCCTTAAACAATCTATGACCTGACTAACAAGCCTCTTACGAAATATTATTAAGTGATCTTCATACCGCTGCATGTTTCGCTGAGACAGCCAACCGTCGTCCCGTTCAGAATCTTCTCGAAAAACCCAGACATCGGAAAGACCCAGTGTGTAAATTATCGAATTGGTTTCATGTGTTTGCAATTGCAAGCAATTCAATAAATTCCAATTCCAAAATGTCCCTTCGTTATCAGTGACTGGCCGAAACCACTTTTTTAAATGCGATGGTTGTAGGTCCTGAATCCCCAAAGAGTTAGTCTTACATCTCGTTTTGTCTCTTCCACGCGTGGGGAACCAGTAACGAATTTCTACATCATTGTCAAACGGATCAAATCGGATTTCAACGTTGACTGAGGCAGTTGTCTGTTTCTCACCGTGAGGAGGCTCAGGTGGAATTTCACCATTCCAGTGTTCCAGCAGTGATTTGACTTGACTAAGGATAGACTGCTTATAGGATTCGTTGGAAAAATAACGCTCAATTTTGGTAGGTCCGGCTGATTGTCTTAACCAAGCACGAAGATCTCTTTCAAGTTGGTTATCCGGGATTCTTGAAAATGGCACTAATTCATGGTCACGAAAAAAGCGATAAATGAGCCGTCGATCCCGCTTGCTTATCAAGCATTGCGAAATCGGGTACCAAACGTACCTTCGGTTTGATGAACCTTCGGTTAAATAAAGTACAACACCATGCTGATCGCGTAACCATCTTCGGATATGTTTCCAAAACCCTTCAAATTGCGGGTGCTTAAAACCTTGTGGTGCCCCTTTAACCGACTGCCCAAACAATAACTCATTGAGACGAATATAATAATTCTGAGAGCCAACGGAACTTTCAGAATCCATCAAACTCGCGGCGAGCACTGTGAAAGCGAGAAAAGCAACTTGAGGCGGCTCTTCTTTGGAATAGTCTTTCCACAAAGTTGGCTTGATTCCCTGAAAGTTAACTGCGTCGCTGCGGACAACTTCATGCCGCACAGCCATTTTTAAACTCTCAGTAGCATCCGCTACGTCAAAATCAGAAAGTTCAGCGATTTCAGAAAGCATTTCAGCATTGGTCTGCAAAAAGACAATTTGATTTGGCTCACAATCTTCAAAAAAGTAGGAGATGATTGCTTTGTTCCATTGTTCATATGTTACCATGGCTATTTATTCCGTGTAGCAGGGAGGATGGTACGAGGTTGCTCGGTAAGCAGCATTGCACAATCTCAACTCTGATTTTATCATACCACAGATGTTAAAAATTTATCAACTTAAAATGTACAAGTACACAAGCACATTTCCACTGTTATTCCCGTGCAAATACCAAAACGTCATAATTCTGCCCTTGATACGCAAACTGATTTTTAAACCGTCCTTCGCAGGTAAATCCGGCAGTTTCCAAAATCTCCGCCTTCTTCTCAGCACCGCTGTCAACATAACACTGAACCTTCACATTAGGGAACGTTACCGCTGAAAGCAACGCAGGAACATCGTCTGCAAAATTCGGATGAAAGAAGAGATCCAACACCGCAGTCGCCGGTCGCCAGCGCGCATCGCGACCGACAGTCGCCCATCCGACGATCGCACCACCCGACGAAATCAGCAACTTCGCATCAGCATAGGTATCTTCGGCTTCCAAATCGTGTTTGAAACTGAGAAAACCACCTTCAAGGTTCATGGGACCGTAAACTGCCCATTTAAGACTCCGCAGCGTGTCCCACCCAACAATGCCTGACAACACCGTGACTTTCGGCCAATCGTGCCATTCCACAGGTTTCGGATGTGCGGACGTAGGTGCGAAGTAGCGTTCTTCGAAGTCTCCATTTACATAATACTTCATAAAACCGGATTCTGGAAACACACTTTCAAATCCGAAACTATGATAGATGTAATACGGCGGGCTATTGTAGCCTGTACCGAGATAGAGCGCGCCGCCTGCCCGCTGCCGGAAATCTTCCATCTGATACGCCATCACGCCTTTACACGCACCCTTCCTCCGCTGTTGCGGGAGCGTAAAAACGTGCCCTAAAATACCGACTCCTTCGTACTCGACCGTCATGATGTTGGTAATCACATCTCCGTCAAGTTTACCGACATAGAAACGGGTTTCTAACGCATCAAGCACTTCTGTAACACACCGTTCAATATGCCACTTATAGTTGCCCGGCTTATGTCCAAGGAACTGCTTCATCTCTTCGGCATGGAGCATATCCGGCGCAGTAATCACACCGACTTCCATCCGTTCTTTTGTCTTGAGTCCTACCTCTCCGAGTTTATCGTACATAACTACCTCTACTGGATCGATTTCGGTAAAATAAAATTGGAAAACACCGTGAAAAATATGGTATACTTAAAGTGGCTTGATGTCAAGCCCGAATGCTTGTATCCCAGAGCGTTAATATGGGCGTGCTGTGTTAGCACGTGCCAAGGTTAAAATGGAGGGACTATGGAAACAGAACAGACGCTGGTTCTCATCAAACCGGACGGTGTTCAACGTGGGCTTATCGGTGAAGTCATTGCTCGCTATGAACGCAAAGGACTCAAAATCGTTGGAATGAAATTGTTGCAGCTCCCACGCAACACAGCAGAGGAACTCTACGCTGTCCATCAAGGCAAATCTTTTTACGATGTACTTATCGAATTCATAACCTCAGCACCTATCGTCGCTTTAGCCATTGAGGGACGGGGCGCAATAGAATTAGTCCGCATTATTAATGGGGAAACCGACCCAAAGAAATCACAACCCGGAAGTATCCGAGGCGATTTCTCAATCAATATCACACATAACATTGTGCACGCTTCCGACTCTGCGATGAGTGCGCAGCGTGAATTGGAGATCGTGTTTGCACCCGATGAACGCTATAAATATCATCGAATCGACGAAGCGATCCTGCACCCTTCGGCGGTATAACTGACACACATCAAGAGGCGTTTTTTTATTTAGTAGGTACAATTAATTACCAAAAATCTCGTTCGAGAACACTTGTGCAAAAAACACGAAAAACAGATGGAGGTCAAAACAAGTGAAAGCTCTTAACGTATGCGCGCGCATCCTCATGCTTACCGTTGGATTTGCCTTCAGTGCCTATGCTGGTAAAGCCGACTGTGAAAACATAGATGGCGACGGCGCGAAACCTATTAAAGAGGTTGGTAAGGAAGATGCTGGTAAGCAGAACGACTACGACGAGGTCGTCGAAGAAGATGACCGCAAGGGTGTTACCTACCTCGCCTTCATTGGCGGTAACCAACCTAAACCGAATAAGTGCGGGCTTAATCCCAAAAACCCTGAAGCTGAATGGACGGGTTGGGGTGGTCCCCTTGATGTAGACAATGCGACTATCGGCGAAGGGGGCGGCACCCGCAACGAAATCGTCATCGGTGGTATCTACTTTGAACGTGGCATCGGCTCGCATGCAATTGCAACCATCGTCTACGATCTAAGTGGAGATGATTACCTCAAATTTGAAGGCTACGTCGGCATGGCAGACGAGAAAGACCCAGCAGAATGTAACCACGGCGGCAGCAGCGATTTCATTTTCAGTGTTGACGGAAAACAGGTTTTCAAATCCGATACACTTCAAGGCACCGATGGCGGAAAACAGGTTGAAGCCGTCAAAGTGGAAATTGACCTTCCTGCCAACGCGAAAGAACTTGAAATCATCATGGGTGATGGCAGCGACGGAATCGGTTGCGACCATTCTGCGATTGGTGATGCCAAACTCCTCAATGCCCAAGCACTCGCCGTTGAACCCGCTAACAAACTACCCACAATCTGGGGACACCTGAAAGATAGTTATTAGACGTTGAGAATCTCCTTACCCTGTAGTAGCAGGAAATTCTCAGATAACATTCTTAAACCTGATTTAGAGAAGTCACAATGTGCACAAACACAGAGGGCTTTACTGAATCAGGTTTTTCTTGCAATTTTGTGTTATATACGCTATTATAATTGGAGGTAGAATATGAATCTCAACCCCGTAGGCGCGCGTTCCAAGCACGCGATCGGTAACATTGGAAGGAGACATCATGAAAAAAGTGTTATTAACACTCGGTGTGGTGTGTTTCAGCCTCATTGCTGTTCATGTTAGCACCGCCGAGATCGACCTCGAAACAGCAGTCGGTATATGGTTATTCGATGAGGGCAAAGGGGCTGTCGCTACAGACCTTTCTCCTGAAGGAAACGACGCCGACTTAGAGAAATCTCCTGAATGGGTAAAGGGCAAGTTCGGCACGGCACTTAGATTTGATGGAAAAGCCAGCTGCGTCAAAACAGGTCAGAAACTTCTTGACAATCTCGAAGAGTTCACCATTATTACTTGGGTGCAAACCGGTGATGTCAACGCCAACCGTACGGGACTCGTCGGACAGAACGACTCCCCTGAATTCGGGTTCATCACTCCCCAAGCGGTCAACCTCTGGACACCTACCGCTGGTGGCACACAGAAGCCTTGGGAATTCAAACACGATGATGGTAAATGGCATCACGTGGGTTGTGTCGCTACGACGGAATACGTCCATACCTATATTGATGGTGAATACGTCGAGAAAAAAGGTGGTTGGGCAAATCATGGCACGTCTGCCTTTAACGTCAATATCGGTGGATGCGGCGTCTGGGATCCAAACGGCAACTTCTTTCCGGGAGCGATGGATGAAGTCGCTATCTTCCACTCGGCACTGGAACAAGAAGACATTGAGGTGCTGATGGAGGGATTTCAGCAATACTTGGCAGTCGATCCCGAAGGTAAACTCGGTACAACCTGGGGGCATATTAAAGCAACGCATCATATCAACCAATAACCGCTCCTTTTTTCGACGCTCGTAGACGTACTGGGTTATGGTAAATTCCACAGTGCGTCTGTCAGTAACCCCCGAATAAATTCGGGGGCTTGTGCGAAGCGTCCGCCAAACGTCCACTCCACAAGTTAAACCGCTGACTACAGGTCGCCTCCCCACGGCGATATTAATAGTGGGTACTCGTTGCAGGCGCGAGGTAAAATACAGCCTGCACTTATTATTAACAAAGGAGGCGGGGTTTCCTCGCCTGAATGAATTCAGGGGTTTCCAACCTGAAGATTTTGATGAGTAACCTTCCCGTTGACGTTCCCACGCCTCACACATACCGGCACCTCTACTTTGATTCATGCAGTTCCCTGAGTTTGTCTAACGCAACCTTATTCCCCGGTTCTAATTCTAAAACCCGTTCAAAGATACCAATCGCCTCTGGGATATTTCCAAGTTCCTGATAAGCAACACCTAATACGCCGTATGCGCGAACGTGCGTCGCCTCAATTGCGATAACCTTCTGAAACAGTGAGACGGCTTGGAGATAGTCCTCCTTCATCAGAGAAATTAAACCGAGTCTATAAACGGCTTGGACATCCGTTGCGTCGTGGGTGATGACCTGTTTGTAGTGTGGCTCGGCTGCCGTATAACGCCATTTTTTCCAATAGGCACCAGCAAGATCGCGATGCACGGACAGTTGAGATGGCGCGAGTTCAAGTGCCTCCTGATAGTGCCGAATTGCCTCTCCAAGCTGCCCTGTGTTTTCATACATTGTCGCAAGATCCGCGTGTACATTTGAGAAAAAAGTGTCGTAATTCGAAGGGTTCAACTGTCCCTGAGATTCGCTATCTGTTTTATTTTTTTTAAACTGAAGTGCCGTTCGGCAGGCACGGATCGCTGCAGCAGTCTGTCCGGTTTCATAATAGATCTGTCCTATATAGTTATGTGCCTGCGCTTTCAAGTAGGCTATCTCCTCCGCACTTCTCTTCTTCTGCACCTCAATATCCTTGTCGAGTAGCGACAGGAGGTGTTCTAATACTGCTAAGGCTTCGTTGTGCCGTGTCGTATAGAGGAGTGAAACGCCATAGTCGAACCAGACCTTTATATCTTTCTGTGCGTCTGAGATAAGCGGCTCAAATTCAGCAATAGCACGGACATAGTCTCCGGCTGACATATAACGCCTACCGCGTTCTGCATACAGCGAAGCAGTAACACCGGCTTCCAAGACTTCCAACCAGACGGGATCCGGTAACTCACCGTATTCGCTCGGATGGCGCGATGCTTCCGCGTGCTGTTTTGCCGTTGGCTTATCCCCGAGGACAACAGCGACTTGCGCCATCAGTGCGTGCGCTTCACTTTGTCCTGGGTTCAAGCGGAGTGCTTTCTCTAAATGCGTCCGAGCGAGTTTCACCTGCTGTTTCGTCAGCGCGATTTCACCGAGCCAAAGTTCAGAAAACGGATTATCAGATTGGAGTTGCCTCGCTCGCTCCAGATGGTGCCGGGCTTCATCAAGCCGTCCTAAAATGCGGAGTGCGGAAGCGAGATAAAGATGCGCAGGCACGTATGTTGGGTGCAAAGCGAGCGCGCGGGTGAGATGTTCAACAGCTGCCTCAGGCTGGTGCTGCTCGTTTAGTCTTCCGAGTAAGTAGTACCACCGGAATTCCTTTGGAGCAAGTTGACTTGCCCGGTGATAACACGGTATCGCTGGAATCTCCCACCCGTGGCTGAGGTAGACATGCCCCAATTGTCCCCAAACATCGGCATTGTCAGGCGAACGCCGGACCTTGTCCTGCGCAGTTTCAATAGCCTTCAAAAGCAATTTTTCCTCAACCAAGTCAAGATCAGCAGGTTCGGGAATATCAATGTCGCCACCAGCAAAAATACGGACACTGAACAGTATGAGAAGAAAAAAACCAATGATATAAGAGGATAATTTCTTCAAAAAGACACCCCCTTCCCTTGATAAACCGTCACGCGTTGATTGGTTGTTGTGCCAGGAAACTTTTCACGAGTTCCATCTTGCCAGTAGACCTCAATCGCCTGAATTGTATCGATTGTCCCTAATCCGAAATGTACATTCGGTTCACTGCTGCTGAGATAACCGGTCCCCGATAACACGTAACCCGTCAATGTCTGCGATGCGGTCCGAAGCGTCACTTGCGCACCAAGCGCATCGCGATGTTGGGTGATCGCCTGAACAGAAAGCCAATGATGTTGTGGTGAGGGGGCATCGTTTCGGAAAAAGCGGAGCCGATTGTCGAGACCGCTCACTATCATATCAACATCGCCATCTCTATCGACATCACCGAAAGCCATTCCGCGGCTCACTTCAACCCGTCCCGTGAAATCGAGCGCGCGCGAACTCACATCGGTGAAAGCAATACTCTGGGCAGGCACAAGACCGGTTTTCCCTACAAGTCGTGCCCGAGAATTTTGAAAGAGAAGATTCGGTTCAGCATAGAAGTTCCAAAACTCACCGGTGTTCGCACCCTCAAGAACAGCACCGCGCTTCACCCGACCGTTGACGAGTGCAATGTCCAGATCGGCATCATTATCGAAATCCACGAAACCGCACCCAAACCCTGTAAAGGGTAGATCGCGTCCGGCGAATCCCGCCATTTCAGTCGTATCAACGCATACAGCGTAGGTAGAAGCGACATAAAGCGTATTTGTTTCACCTGACAAGTGTGTCACAAACAGGTCTGGACGCGTATCACCGTTGACATCACCGACAGCGATGCCCATACTCCCCTCAGGTTGTCCATAGGCGTTAAACGCCACCCCGTGCAATATGGCTTCCTCAACAAAAGTGCCATCCGTCTGATTTACCCAGAGTTGGTTCGCTTCCCCGTCGTTCGCGACATAAAAATCCGCCCAACCATCGCCTGTCAAATCAAGACACACAACACCGAGACCTCTGCCGGGCATTGCAGCGATTCCCGCCTGTTGCGTTACATCTGTGAAAGTGCCGTCGCCGTTGTTTCGGAACAACCGATCCGCTACGGGTTCAAAAACCTGCGGATTGCAATAATCCGGGGCACCATGTTTCCCTCGACACACCGCTTCTGGATCGAACTGAACGTAGGTCGCTACATAGAGATCGAGGTATCCGTCCCTGTCATAATCGCCAAAGGTCGCAGATGTCCCCCACGCTTCGTTTGAGAGTCCCGCCTCTTGTAATGCAAACGTCCCATCGCCGTTGTTACGGTAGAACACATCAGCACCATAGTTCGTTACATAGACATCCGCATCCCCATCATTGTCCACATCCCCGATTGCGACACCTTGTCCGTAGCCTTCATGTCCGATGCCAGCGGTTTCCGTAACGTCAAGAAACGTTCCATCAGATTGTTGCCGAAAAAGCCGATTCGGTGCGGGAGCATCCGCTTCTCCGGGTGGCGGAAATCGGACATGCAGGACATCAAGTGCGTCATCGTTATCGTAATCGAACAGTGCAACCCCACTCCCGATTACTTCCGGTAGGGCGTACGTCCCTGCCTGCCAAGGCGTATCTGTCTGTGTGAAACCGAGCACAGCGGTCACTTCCGTAAAAAAGGGTTTATCTGTTTCCGCCTGCACTGTCCATAAACATAGTGTAATGAGGATGAGTGTTATAGCGTATGGCTTAGTAAACATAGCATTATGCCAAATATTGTAAAGCCTATAATTTCGGTGCGGTTAGAAACCGCATCTACCGGATTGGAGGTGGCGAGGTGTTTTTGATAGGGGTTTTGCTTGGGGATTTCCTCAAGGAAACCTCGCCAGCGAAAAATACGATAAACAACCCTCTCCTACGCTAAAATTACAAATTCCAATTGTCGATGCGCTTCACGCAATGCCGATTCCACCGCCTCCGGTGTTTCAGCACGAGCGAAAATGAAACCGAGATACCGCGCGCCCTCCGGCAGTGGAACAACCTCCCCACCAATAGGGATTGTGATGTTGACCTCCACGATTCCGTCTACACAATGCGCCGCCGTTTTACCACGCACCTCGCCCAAGATACCCGCCTTCGGTACAGGGATCATCATTACACCTGCTGCCTGCTGTTCACGCTGTAATTCTTCCACCTGCTGCCCGATCGCATGTCGAATAACGAGTTCCTCAAGCGACATCCCTGTTCCGAACCGCAGTGTCCTGGCACAGAGTCCACCAATCGTCCGAGCAGCGATCTCAATAAGGTGCGCACCTTTATCATTATAGCGCAGTTCGGCATGGATCGGTCCATGTCTTAACCCTAAAGCGTCAGCAGCCTCCGCAGTTGCCCGATGCAATGCCCCTTGAACCTTCATCGACAGACGGGAAGGTGTAACATAGAGGGTCTCTTCAAAAAAGGGACCTTCCAGTGGATCGGGTTTATCGAAAAGCGCGAGTGTCTTCAACTCACCGTCTAACAGGATACCCTCCAATGCCACTTCTATGCCCGGAATATAGTCCTCAACGAGTAGATATTGTGCGGGAGGATCCGTGGATTCTTGTAAGGCATGCAGGAGTTTCGTTGTCCGCTGGAAGGCTTCGATGAATTCGGCAGGTGTGTCTGCCCTGATGACCCCGCGGCTGGCGGAGAGGGACAACGGCTTGATAATACATGGAAAACTGATTTTTAATTTATTAGGTCTGGGCACCCTTCCACTACAGAAATCGGGGTTACAAACCCCTCCCACAGTGGTATCTGGTGAAGTGCTTTGCTTTTGCGAAAGTAGATGTTGTGGGGGAAGCGTATCTGTACCTTCGGAAGTCCCGCGATCACTATCATCGTGATGGCGTGCTTCCGAAAGTTTTGCGGCTATCTCGGCAGGATCGTCTTCAATGGAAACGCGTTGATAGGCAGGCACCGACACTCCGTTTGTCGCCAATGTGTGCCGCAAGAGATACTTGTTGCGTGTCGCTTTTGCGGAATTAACCGGGTTGTGCGGGAGCCCTAACGCCTCTGACGCAGCCGTTGCGAGCAGCGTTGTATCATCATCAACACCAACTATTGCTGCGATCGGATAAGTTTCGGCAAATTCAACAATTGTCTGTGTTGCGGCAGTTGGCGCGCTGAAGTCGAGCACGAGTGTATGTCGCGGCGATAGGTCTGCTGTCGTCGCCGCTTCCTCCGATGCAACAATTACTTCTACGTTCAACTTCAGGGCTGCTTCAAGGAAATCCGTCGCTCGGTAAGTCCGTGTCGGAAGGAGCAGGAGGACACGCGATTCTTCTAACGACTTTTTTAAACTATTAAATCTGGGCATCGTTCCATTTTTTAAACTATCGAATCTGGTCACCGTTCCCCTATGTTTCACGGTGGTGTCTGGTTAATTCCGACGCGACTGGGGATATGTGATTTTTAAGCCCTACATGCGGGCAGGCACAAGACCTGCCCCTACGGGATGTCGCTAACCCGTCCGGGAACCTCGTAACAATTTCTGATACTCCGCATGGGCATTCTGTGGATCATCCTCACCATCAAGGACGCGCCGCAGGCACTGCACAAAGCCGATCGGTTCATCTTCACCGAAGATGGTGCGCCCGAATAGGGTAGCGCGTCCGCCGTTGCTGACAACATTGTGCGCAAGTGCAAATGTGCTACGCGCATTTTGACGGGGACCCCCCAATGCGCCGATCACCAGCGTCGTGTCGAACTGGCACAACTCGATCCAGACTTCGGCGGTCGTATATGCCGTTTTGATAAAACGCGGGCGTTGGTGTTTTCGGAGATAACTCATCGTTCGGACGATAGAATCGGCGACATACATGCCCCGTTTCTCCTCATCCATTCCCGGCATTTTTATATTCGGTAAAAACACCTCTAAGAGATGATCGAATCCCTCGATTTCACCGACGACGTGTGCGAACTGCACATACGCTTGTAACATTCGCTCATCAGCGATCGGATCGTTGTTGAGCGTAATGGAATACAACCCAAGGTTGACTCGACATTCAAGTGCGGGACCGATGAGTGCCTCACAATAGCGCTGCATGTCCTCTGGAAACACGGTTTGAAACGGCATCGACAGCCGCGAGGTATAGATGCCAAACCTCGGATTCCAGATAGCCGTCTCCGAGTTCATCCGGACGATTGGCGTAATCGGCGTGTCTTCAAACAGATTTTCTTCAAGTGCAAGGATTTCCGCATCAGCGGGTGTCATCAGGAGCCCGTCCAACTGGCCATCTGCAACGAGGTCGCGCTGGAGTTGCAAAAACTCTGCGTGTGTTCGGTAGTGCGGTTTCGGGTGTTGTACTTGTCCGAGCCCCTTAATCCCGGCAGATGCGAGTGGATCGGCAGCAAAAACCAGAATCGGGCTATGTGCAAGTAAGTCAGTATCAGCAAGTTTGTCAAATATCCGGTTACCCATTTTTAATTTATGGCCTCCTGGGCTGCGCTCCTTGCGCAAGCCTATAGAGGCTTGCGGGACAATGTTTCGCGCAGATTCCCGATCATCCTATACGGATCTTTTAGATACTGTGATAGACCCAAGCCTAAAGACTTGGGCTTCTGCAATCATTAAGCAGAAGCATTTGTGGAATTCAGAATCGGATGGTTCGATTCAACGGAGGTGCCTACGATTTTGTTAAACAAAACAATAGGTCTTACAACTCCTAACCCAAAGGAAGCTACCCCTTCCTTAAGAATGTTCATAGCAGCGTTCTCGTCGCGGTCGAGGTGTGTCTCACACTTTGGACACGTCCAGTCTCTATCTGATAGCGTGAGGTTTTGATTTTTATGTCCACAAACAGAACAGCACTTTGTGGTCGGCGACCAGCGATGAATCTTCAGCACAGAACGGATACGCTTTTTGCTCTGGTGTTTCAGCTTCTGCAGAAACTCACCGAAGGCGAGGTCAGATACCTGTTGACCCCAAAGTTTTTTCATACCGCGAAGGTTGAGGTCTTCAAAGAACAGGATATCAAACTGCCGACACAACTTTATAGCAAGTTTATAGTGGTGGTCTGTCCTTTGATTCGCCGTTTTCTTATGGATACGGGCAACGTTCTTACGTTCTCGTTCGAGATTCCGAGAACCTTTGACTTTATGGGAATATACCTTTTGTGCTTCCGCCAACTTTTCAGCGTTGAGTTTGTAGAACATTGGAGACGTATATCTATGACCATCACTGCCAGTCAGGAAGTCTTTGATACCAAAATCAAACCCTTCAGCTTGACCCGTCTTGGGTTCAATTTTAATTTCGGTATAGTCTTCTGTCAGCGTAATATACATATCTCCGAGTGCGTCCCTCTTAACATGAAACTGTTTGATAGCACCTTGTATTTCACGGTGCAACGCGAAACGATACCAACGTCCATTCAGTCTTATCTTATAGGTCGGGTGGTTTCTTTCGTTCTTCTGCGCGTCAAGCACTTTCTCCAACGCAACTTGTTCACCAGAGAACGTCATCCCTTTGTGTTTCTTGCACTTCTTGAACTTCGGGTGACCTCTGCCAAGTGTTTTCATTTCTTTGAAACTCTGTGCCAAGCGTTTGAGCATATTCTGAAGACTCCACGCGTAAGGGATATTCCAATGTTGGTATTTCTCAAGCTTTTTCAGCCGCGTCAAATGTTTCGACATCTTGGAATACGACAAGTCCTTACCATACCGACGGTAATATCGCCGAGACAACGCATTGAAATGATTCCGAACAACGCCACAGATATTCAGGTCATCCTGGAGATGCTTCAAAGAGGTATCACGAAAAAGTTTATGTGTGGTGTTTCGCATGGTATCTCAAGTTTCAAGTTCTTAACCCCTGAACAGTGGGTAGGCAGACACGTAACCTTGCGGTTACGCTGTTCATGTCTGCCAACTTGATACTTTAATTATACCACATTTTTCACCGAAAGTCAAGTCTTTTTTTAACAGAGACCCCTGGTCTAATTCACAACGGCGAGACTGTATCCCAAACCTAAAGGATTGGGTTTTAGTCTCGGAAGGTTAGATAAATATGGCACTCCGTTAGAGTGCTTAAAAAGAATGATGTTTAAACATTTCTCTTTATTCAGATTAAAACCCCGTAAGGGTGATATGTCTATAGAATACTCGTTGGATCGATGTCTATCACAAACTCAATAGCATTCGATTTAATAGCGACAGGTGGCTCATCAGTTAATTGCTTAAGAAGTTGACTGATTCTTTCAACGGAGCTGCTTCGAAGTAAAAAATGCCACCGAAATTTTCCTTCGATTTTCGAGAGCGGTGCTGGCGCGGGACCGAGGATTTCTACTGCGGTCCCTCCAACATCGTCTTCTTTCTCATCTGGCTGATCGGCAGGTGCTTGACCTGTCAGCCAAATCTGAAGTTGATCTCGGACAGCATGCGCAGCCTCTTCAACCTGTTTCTCATCCTTGCCACGGAGCAGAAGCGTCCCGACATGCGAGAAAGGTGGATATCGTAACGCGCCGCGTGCTTCAACCTCCTGCGCATAGAAACCGAGATAGTCGTGCTTTTGCGCGGCAGAAATACAGTAGTGCTCAGGCATATAGGTCTGAATGACGACCTTCCCTTCAAGCTCGGCGCGTCCCGAACGTCCAGCGACCTGTGTCAACAGGCTAAACGTCTGTTCACCCGCCCGAAAGTCGGGTAGATTCAAACTGGTATCCGCGGCGATGACCCCGACAAGCGTGACATTCGGGAAGTCTAACCCTTTTGATACCATTTGTGTGCCTATCAGAATATCAATCTTCTGCTGCTCAAATGTCCCCAAAATCTGCTGATGTGCGTTTTTCCGTGCAGTTGAATCGGCATCAAATCGCTTCACACGTGCCTGTGGGAACGCTTTCCTCACCTCTTGTTCAACCGCCTCTGTCCCCAACCCAAAATATCGAATGGCAGGGCTGCTACACTGCGGGCAGGTCGGATGTGTCGGACGTTTATCACCGCAGTGGTGACAAACGAGAAGTTTCGTCTCAAAGTGAAAAGTCAATGAGATAGAGCAATTTTCGCAGCGTTCGACATAACCACAAGTCCGGCAAAACACATGGGTAGAATGCCCACGTCTGTTGAGAAATAGGATAATTTGTTCTCGCCTTTCCAATCGTTCTTCAATCGAACTTCGGAGGACATCGGAGAAGATAGTCCTGTTGCCCTTTTTCAATTCAGTCCGCATATCAACAATGTGAACATCGGGCATTTTTCTATTAAGAACACGGTCTGGCAGACTGAGAAGCCGATAACGCCCATTTTTCGCACGATGAAAACTCTCAAGGGACGGTGTCGCGCTCCCAAGTAGAACAGGACAGTTTGCGAGTTCACCCCGCTTCTGCGCGACATCCCGTGCGTGGTAACGCGGGACGGTATCTGACTTATAGGAATCCGAATGCTCTTCGTCTATAATCAGCATACCCAGTTCTTTCACTGGGGCAAAGACGGCAGAACGCGGTCCAATCACAATGTCCGCTTCACCCTTTTGGATACGATGCCACTGATCATGGCGTTCCCCATCACTCAATCGGCTGTGCAGCAACGCCACCCGTTCCCCGAATCGCCCAACAAATCGGGAGGCAGTCTGAGGTGTGAGCGATATTTCTGGCACTAATACGATGACAGCTTTCCCGTTTCCAAGAACTTCTGTCATTGCTTGCATGTAGACCTCGGTTTTTCCACTCCCGGTTACGCCGTGGAGCAGAAAGGTAAGCGGACGTTCAGTAGCAGGAAAAAATGACGCGTCCATCGTATGTGGAACGAGTATATTTTGAATCTCCGCGAACGCCATCGATTGTGCAGAGTTCAAGTGAAGCGGCTGTGTTGCAGCGATCGGTTCAGAACTCAAGGGATTACGAACGGCTTGTGCACGTGTGATATGAACAAAGCCACGTCTTTCAAGTGTGCGGAGTAGTGAGATGCTGGCATTCACCCGTTTGGTTAGGCCGGCTGTCGCCAAAGGGGCACCTTCATCAAGCAAGAGTTGCAGAATTTCGGCATGCTTAGCAGCGGCAACGTGCCGACGATTGTTCGGTCGGGAACCAGATGAATCTTCGGAACCGTCCGCCTCACCTCTGAGTCGATCAATTTCCGCTTCAATATCAGTTGGCGGTAAAGCTAAAGTTGCTACAGAGGTTAACTGCGTGTTGGCTTTCGGTTTGTGGGTGACATCAAGGCTAACGATACCTTTTTCTTTTAGCGCGGTAATCCTCGGACGGAGATTCTGGTAACTTACACCAACACGTCGGGCAAGTTGATTGAGAGACAGCTCACCCTCTGCTTCCAAAAGTGCGACGAGTTCCTTTTGCACCTTTCCTTGCGGTGTAGGTGCTCCTGACAAGAGCCGTACCTTCTGTTCTTTCTGCGTTCGCACAGCAGCCGGCACAGCACAAAAGAGCGCGACACCCCACGAGCAGACATAATATTCCGCCATCCATTTGGTCAGCGCGAGCAAATCCGTAGAGAAGGTCGGGGTTTCATCAAGGCAGTTGGAAATATTCTTGATAACATCAGGATCAAGATCGGTTTCATCGAGTCGTTCAACGACAATCCCTTCCTGATTTGTCCCACGGAAAGGTGCTAACACCCGGGTTCCGAGTTGTAAAACTGCATCCATCTGCGGCGGTACACCGTAGGTGAATACTTGATCGACCGATAACGGAAAAGCGATGTTTGCATATTTTAAACTATTGAATCTGGTCATATTTTAAACTATTGAATCTGGGCGTTGTTCCCCTACAGAGATTTTGAAGAAATCCACAAAAATCCGCAGAAACACCCTATCAAAAACCCCAAGCAAAAACACCCTACGGGGTTCAGTCTCCCTTGAAGCAGATCGCTTATGGGCGAGTACGCCGCAAAATTGACTATAAACCATCGTGAAACGTAGCTGAACAAATCAGAGACCTGTGCGGAATGTAATGGAGCACAGCGCGGAGGCCAATTATTTAAAAATCTGCTAAAAAAGCAAGCACCTTTTTAACGTCTTCCCACACGTCACGTTTGGCATTCGGGTTTCTGAGCAGATACGCCGGGTGAAATGTCGGCATGACCATTGGTGGTTTCCTATGTGGAAGGACGCGGAGTCCTGCTACATTACACGCATGGAACTCCCCGCGGAGTTTTGTAATACCGATTTTTGTCCCAAGCATCATCTGTGCAGCAAAACTTCCGAGTGCCACAATCACCTTCGGCTGAATGAGTTCTATCTGACGCACCAAATAAGGGCTACAGGTTTCGACCTCATCGGATTCAGGGTTTCTGTTGCCCGGGGGACGACACTTAAGCACATTGGTGATATAGACATCCTCGCGCTTGAGTTTCATCCCTGCCTCAATGATTTGTGTCAGCAATTGACCGGCTCTACCGACAAAAGGTTCGCCCTGCTGATCCTCATCAGCCCCCGGCGCTTCACCGATGAACATAAGGTCAGCGTTCGTGTTGCCGACACCAAAAACGACACTATTCCGTGTTTCGTGCAACGGACATTTGGTGCAACCCGCGGCATCGGTCGCCAGCGCGGGTAGATCAAGGTTCGCGTAGGGCGATTCCTGCTCAGGTTCGCTTAGTTCTGATTCTATGAAACCGAGTTGAAGTTGTTCTTCCACGTATTCCCTCACACTTGCAACAAGTTCTACATAATCTTTTTTGAGGCTGTCTCTATCCATATTTTAAACTATAGGAATCTGAGCATCGTTCCACTACGTTCCACGATGGTGTTTGGTCAATTCCAGCGTGAATGGGAACATGAACAATTAAGAAGATTTCGTACCGGAAGCCTCACGAGATGTCCGATTTTTCTACGCCATAGGAGGAAGCGGTTACCGATTGTTAGTAGTCAGTCACAAGAGGTTGCTTCTAAACGAAAATCTCTACAATCGCGAGCACAACTCGCTCCTACAACTGACAGCTGACCGCTAATTGCGTAGATCGTGAATCAGGGACATCCCATCGAACCACGTGATGTACAGGAAGAGCGCAATCAAGAGAACAATACAAACCTGTTGAACAACTTCTTGTGCTCTCCGAGGCATGGGTCTGCCACGGATTTTCTCAACAGCAAAAAACAGTAGCTGCCCCCCGTCAGCAATCGGAATCGGTAACAGATTGACGATGCAAAGATTGATACTAATGAATCCAATAAAAAAGAGAACACTACTCAACCCGACCCGGTCAAACATACGACTCGTGGCGTTCGCGATACCGATTGGACCGGCGAGATGTTTCGGGGACACCTCCCCACCTACCAACTGTTGCAAGGTTCTGCCGACAGTTGTAAACGTCAACCACGTTGCTTCAACGCCTTTCCCGAACCCTGTAAAAAAGTTATAATCTGGAAAAGGTGCTGTTTTTGCAGCGAATTCCATCCCACTTAAGGAGGTCTGCCACGCCAATCCAAAGAATGCTCCGTCGGTATCAGCCTCTGGGCTTTGAATCTCTGAGGCGAGTGTTACTTTTTTCAGGCTACCCTCTCGCATCAATCCGACTTCGATCGGTTGACTTGCCATCGTCTTGAGTTCCGAGTAGAGCGTTGCATTGTCTACTGACATCCCGTTAAGCGTCACAAGCACGTCCCCATCTTGAATCCCAACGTTTTGTGCGATGCTATCCTCTTGGATACTCGCCTTCACACGCCAGCGTACCGGCAGTTCGAGCGTGAGCGTCTCATCACCACGGCGGATACCGAGTGTCAACGCTTCTTGGTTTTCGTTAATACTTTGATAAAGTGCCTGATATTTCTCATTACGCCAATCTTCGGAAGCGTGCCAGACACCATACCCAAAATACGGAACGTTGTGGAGTTTTTTACCGTTGATGCTTTCAATTTGGTCGCCGATTTGGACCCCCATTTGTGCCGCGAGACTTCCTTCTTCGATATGACTGACGATCGTCTCGGTTCTACTACTCACCCGAATTATACCTATATCTCCTCTGACACTCGGCTCAGCATCGGGTTTAACAGAGAGGAATTTGCGTTCACCATCGCGTTCCACAACGAGATCAAGCGGTTTATTCGCACTGGTGAAAATCCTTGTTTGGAACATCGCCCAATGGCTAATCGGGGCACCATTGACGGAAACAATTGTATCGCCAGGCATTATCCCACCCAGCGCGCCGGGTCCATCATCAGCAACCCATCCGATCTGAATTGCCTCTTTTTCACCGAGAGGTAAGCCTGTTAATCCACCGATTAACCGGGCGGAATCCGTGTTAATCCCAGTCGCAAAGACAAGCCAGTATACCAACACGCCAAACAAGAGATTCACCGCGGGACCCGCGGCGGCGACAAACGCGCGACTGCCGATCGGGGCACTCGCGAATTCACCCGGTGCACCGGTTTGCTCGGTTGGACTCTCGCCTTCCATTTGAACATAGCCACCAAATGGCAATAGTGAGATTCTATATTCTGTTTCACCTCGCTGAAATCCAATGAGCTTCGGACCGAAGCCGAGGGAGAAGGTGTTTACTTTAATACCACACCGTTTCGCGGCATAAAAATGACCGAGTTCATGAATAAAAATAATAAATCCGAGAGGAATAATGGCGAGAAACGCCGTTTTGATGTACGGAATAATGGAGCCAATCAGGTCAACGAAGAATTCCATGATGTTTATTACCTCTTTTTTTATTATGGGCAGGCACAAGACCTGGGAAAATACCCAAGCAAAAACCCCCTACAAAGTTTATTAGATCGTGTGTTATTTTTTTATTATTGAATGTGCTGTTGATTTTGCCCACCGGTCAACCTCAAGGATATCCGAAAGTGTTGGGTCAGTGATCACCTCATGCTCATCCATCACACGCGCGAGGATCGCGGGAATATCCATAAATCCGATGCATGTATCAAGAAAAGCCGCTACGACCACCTCATCTGCGCTACTGAGCACTACAGGGAGTGTGCCCCCGACTTCTGCGGCGGTATACGCCAGTGAGAGGCATGGAAATTTCTCAAAGTCAACCGGTTCAAAGTGTAGTGTGCGTGCCTCCATCAAATCCAAACGTGGCACTGGTGTTGAGAGTCTACGGGGATAGGTTAAAGCGTATTGGATCATAATACGCATATCTGTGGGTCCCAGTTGTGCGAGTGTGGAGCCATCTGTCCATTCCACCATAGAATGGACAATACTCTCCGGATGAACGACGATGTCAATCTTCGAGAGTTCTATATCAAACAACCATTTCGCCTCAATGACCTCCAGTCCTTTGTTCATCATTGTTGCGGAGTCGATTGTTATTTTCTGTCCCATCTTCCAATTTGGGTGCCGGAGTGCTTGCTGTGGTGTGACGGAATAGAGTGTCTCTTTCGGCACCTCTCGGAACGGTCCTCCTGACGCAGTAATCAGGAGTCGATGGATATCTGTCTGCTGGTCGCGTGTGCCCTCCAAGCATTGGAAAATGGCACTCATTTCACCATCTATCGGTATCAAATTAACACCGTTCTTTTGGACAGCCGCATTAACAAGAGGTCCTGCCATCACCATTACCTCTTTATTTACAAAAGCGATGTCCTTGCCGGCGTTAATCGCTGCCAAAGTCGGTAGCAAACCTGCACTCCCGCCCATTCCATCCAGGACTTGGGACGCTTGCGGCATCGTCGCTACGGCTTCAAGCCCCTCGGTGCCAGCGAGCACTTGTGTGCAGTTGAGATCTCGGATTCGTTCTCGGAGTTGTGCCGCTGCTTTGGGTTCATTTAAAGCCACCAACGCAGGACGATACCGCCGAATCTGTTGTTCAAGGGTATCAACATCCCGGTTCGCTGCGAGACCGACTACCTTAAATTCGTCAGCATGCGTTTCAACAACGCTGAGGGTATTCTTCCCAATAGAACCCGTGCTACCAAGTATGACGATGTGCTTCATTTTTTTAACTTTTAACTATGGGTCCCTGGACATCGTTCCACGATGGTGTCTGGTTAATTCCAACGCGACCGGGGAAATGTACAGTTTTTAAGACTTTTTATCCGCTCATCATCCAGAGACGGTTAGACTTCACCAAAAACCGTTGTGAAACGAAGTGGAACAACGCCCAGAGTTAATAGTTTAAAAGTGTCCCGTCAATGCCAGATAGTAATAGAGCACGGGTGTGCTAAAAATTAGGCTGTCGCACCTATCAATGAATCCACCGTGTCCAGGGATAACGTGTCCGGAGTCCTTAACACCAGCAGTTCGCTTCATCAGAGAGGCACTGAGATCTCCAAGTTGTCCCAAAACGCTCAGTAGGAGTCCAATAAAGACGGCGTTCCCCCAAGAGAGCGTTCCTTTGAGAAGGATTGCACTCAGCAGGAAACTCGTCAAAGTGCCTACAACCAATCCACCAATAGTCCCCTCAATCGTCTTTCGTGGACTGACTGGCGTGCCGAGTTTGTGTTTACCGAACGCTCTGCCAACAAGATACGCGCCGGTATCGCTACACCAAATGATTCCAGCCAATAGGAAAATAAGTTGCCTACCGATTGGTTCCGCATTTCGGAGCAAGATGAGATGGTAGCCTAATGCCCAACCGATCGTTAAAATACCGGTTAGCTTCAGCGTGACAGCGAGCAATTCACCGGCGACCTTCGCCCTAAAAATACTTTCTGCGAAAATATAAATGAATACGAAGGTAAAGTAACTGAATATTACCGTCGAGGCAGACGCTGTCTGTGTAAGTGCAGGCAAAAAATACGCGAATAAACAGAACACACCTGTCAAGAGTGCCGGTATCACTGGATTCAATTTTTCCGTGAAGTGCTGTGCTAAACGACAGTACTCGACTTGCATCATCACCACGGCGACAGATACAAGTATCAGGTAGAGCCAATCCCCCGTATAAACAATTAGGAGGACTAACGGTACCAGCACAACCACACTCAAGGCTCGCCGCCAAAACATTTTTTAACTATGGGGCCTCCGCGCATCATATTTCTACGAAACATGATGGTTTCCGATTAATTCCGACGCGACTGGGAACTTATACGCTTTTTTTAAGAAGGTCCCCTACACCGCGCACAAGGAATGATCACGCGTATCATTATAGCCACCGCAATCTAAGTTTCTAATAAATCGGATTCTTTCGCCTCCGTCAACTCGTTAATCTGGTCGATGTACCTATCCGTAAGCTGCTGAACGGGATCCGCGCTCGCTTTTCCACGCTTCTTATCACCACCACGACCTCTGCTTTTACCGCTGCCACTCGTATCGCTACCGTCACCTTTTTTAACGGCTTCGTTGGCATCGCGGCGGATATTCCGAATTGCGACCTTACCCTCTTCGGCAAGTTTACGTACGACCTTCGTTAGCTCGGTCCTGCGCTCCAATGTGAGTTCGGGAACTTGGATTCGGATAACGTTTCCGTCATTGCTCGTTGAGAGTCCCAAATCCGAGTGAGCGATTGCTTTCTCAATTTCTGTAATTAGCGTTTTGTCCCAAGGTTGAATGACAAGCAGCCGGGGCTCAGGGGTGGTAATCGTGCCGACCTGACTCAGCGGACTTTTGCTACCGTAATAAGTAACGCTAACCTGATCCAAGAGTGCCGGTGTAGCACGCCCTGTTTGCACATGCGACAATTTCGCTACTGTTGCTTCGACTGTCTTCTTCATCCGGGACTCAGTCTGTTGAAGAATTTGTTGTTGCATCTGATTTTTCCCTATGAGACATCGCGAACGCCTATGCAACAATACAAAGAACCCACGAGGGTCCCATAACAGTTGGCTGCAAGGGTCGCGATGGAAGAAGTGCTTTTACCTTTTCAGTTAGTATCCTTCAGTCAACTCGTAGCCTCGAACTCGAAACTATGAGTGTAATCCATACACAAGCCACCAAACCATAGTAATGTGTGGGCAGGCACAAGACTTGGGGAAACCCCCAAGCAAAACCCCCCTACAGTGATTTTTTGGGATAGAATTAATGAAATATTTTCTGAAACCTCATGAAACCTCGCCAGCGGAGGAGAAGTATATGTTAGACCCCTACCGACTGAAATTCTATATATTTTGACAATTCACCATAAATGCTCCTGGACCTCTACTGTCCAAGTACATAGAGCACAAAACGTTTGACGACAATGTTCTCACCCAATTGGGCGATTGCGTCCTTTACGAGGGTATCGACGGTTTTGTCTGAATCTCGGATATAAGGCTGCTGTAGAAGACAGGTCTCCGTATAGTATTTAGAGATTCGGCCTTCAACAATCCGTTCAGCGATGTGGGCAGGTTTACCCTCCTGCTCGGCTTGTGCTTTCAGAATCGTTTTCTCTGCTTCAAGATCTTCGGCAGGTACATCTTCCGATTTAATATATTTCGGTTTTGCGGCTGCGACCTGCATCGCGATCTCTTTCGCCAACTTTTGGAATGGCTCCGTTCGTGCGACGAAATCGGTTTCGCAATTCAGTTCGACTAACGTACCGACACGGCTACCGGGATGGATATAGGAAACAATCAATCCTTCTTCTGCCGGTCTACCGCCTTTGATCTCGGAAGCTTTCAATCCCTGCTCCCGTAATTTCTGAATCGCTTCGTCAATATTTCCGTTCGTCTCTGTTAGCGCCTTTTTGCAGTCCATAATCCCTGCCCCCGTGCGCGAACGGAGGTCGCTAACAAGCTTTGCTGTAATTGCCATTTATCCTCCTCTTATTTTATCTTTAGCTATCGGCTGTCAGCACGCTCACTTCGTTCACTTTCAGCAATCAGCGTATCGGAAACCTTCAGCAGTTGTGGGAGACAGATACTACCTACCTGTCCCCAGATTCTCTTACCGAAGGCTGATTGCCGAAGTCTGACCGCTGAGAGTGAGGGTAGCGAACGCCCTGACTGCTGACGGCTATCTTTGCTTCATAGAAATTTATTGAGGCTGTCGCCGAGGTGCCCTTCCCCTCCGTCGTTGACGTGGCGCCCGTGTCTGACGCTGTTCCCCATCGCCAATCGCCTCTGGCTCTGCGGACAGTTGCGCTTGTTCCAGAATCGCGGCACTTTCTTCCTCGTGCTTTTCCACTTCAATTATAGCATCTACCTGTGCCACAGCCTTTTTGGGCTGCTCTGTTTCCGTTGCGACCTCTGCGCCTTCCAAGGCATCTCCTCTGCCATTAATGACTGCATCGGCTAAGACAGTGCAGATGAGACGAATCGAACGGATAGCGTCATCGTTACCCGGAACCGGCAAGTCAATCGGATCAGGATCGCAGTTGGTATCAACGATAGCGATGATTGGAATGCCGAGTTTGTTTGCCTCTGCGATAGCTGTATGCTCTTTCCGCGTGTCGGTAACAATGACGACTTCAGGGAGCTTCTTCATCTCTCTAACTCCACTAAGGTTGTTGTCGAGTTTGCCTTTCTCACGTCTCAGACGCATTACTTCTTTTTTGGGCATCTGATCAAAAATCCCGTTGACTTCATCAGCATCCAGTTTATCCAACCGGTTGACGCTCCGACGGATGGTTTGGAAATTCGTCAGCATACCGCCGAGCCACCGATGATTTACGTGGTACATGCTAGACCGAACCGCCTCGCCTCGCACGGCTTCTTGGGATTGCCGTTTCGTGCCGACAAATAATACGCCACCACCCTTCGACGCGATTTCTGCAACGAAATCAACGGCGGTTTCAAGCATTCGTAGCGTCTTTTGCAAATCAATAATATAAATCCCGTTTCGTTCAGCGAAGATGTACTCTGCCATCTTCGGATTCCAACGACGGGTTTGATGTCCGAAGTGAACTCCACATTCAAGGAGTTCTTTCATTGTAACTGCCAAAAAAAACCTCCTAAGTTTGCAGGGGCAACGCCGCCCCTACCGGGTTTTCGCGTCCACCTCCTTCACATCTGCATCAGACTCTCAACACGAGAGAACCCACTGTGCAGATCGAGAGGTGTGTCGTATCCAGTATTGATTGTGTAACTCCCGATGAACGTTTTTCATCAGAGTTGATGTAAATATTTTACCACAGAAACGATTGAATTTCAAGTATTTATAACACACGTCTTAACTGATGTCAAGAAAATTGTAGATTCGGGACGGGTTCTGTGATATAAAACAACAGGAGAGACAAAGATGAAACATCTTATTGAACAGATCGCAGCGCATTTCAAAACAGAGGTAGATGCTCTGAAACTTGAACCGATTCAGCATGGCAGTCAGCAAAAACACAATGTCTGTCGTCTAAAACTCGGTTCTGTGAGCTACCTGCTCAAACAACACGACATCACCACACCGGTTGTTAACGCCGGCTATACCCCTTGTCAAATTGAGTCCACCGTCCTGTCAATATTACATCGCAATGCGTGTCGTGTCCCGAAAATTATTTGGAAATCGGAAGGCTCTCATGTCCTATTGTTGGAATGGTGCGGCGAATTGACGCTCGATGCCATGGCACAAAGCAGACCGGTATCTACTCTCAAACCGATTTTGCGGACCGCACTTATGGAACTCTGCCGGATTGAAACCGTTTTCGCAGAAAACACGGAACTTCTTACGCCGTACGTCTTTCGTTATGATCTGGACATTACCCTGAACCGTTTCCTTGAACACGGCAGAAAAACACTCAGTTATCTCGGTAACTCTATGACCTCATCACAAACGGCACATCTTGATGCGGCATGGACTGCTCTTTTGAACCGACTCCGAACGGCACCGCCGACACTCGATAGTCTCGACTATCAGTGCCGGAACATCGTGATTTCCGATGAAATCCCTTTTTTAATTGACTTTTCGAGTGTTGGTTGGGATTGGCAGGAACGGCGGTTGGTCCAATTTTTTAATAGTATCGGGGCAAACCAGGAAGGGGCAAACTTCGTCTCACTGTTAAATCGAGAATTGGTCGACGCTTATACGGAGTGGGTTACCTCTCACCGTGAAACCTGTTCACCTGCGGAGATCGCGGCACGTGTTGATAGTCATCATCTCCTCTTTTACCTCTCGGTTATTCATCAAATTTTACGGGCAGTGGCACAACCGGAAGCCTCCGGAGGCAGAACACTCCTCAAGGCATGGGGTGATCCCAAGGTGAGATATCAAAGGGCACTTAGGCAGGTTACTCATACGGATCTGAGCGACGACGTTCACACAACTCAAATTCGAGAGATGATTGCCAATCAACGCGAGGGTGGTGCATAAATCTGAGTTTTCAGTGTTCAGTCGTCAGTTATCAGTAGGCGAGGTATTTCTGCGGATTTCCCCAGGAAACCCCGCCAGCGAAGAAAGGCACGTCGTCCATCTAAGAGCCGCGGCGTTGGGAAAATTCACTTAGGTGTGGACGTAGGTGGTGTTAAGCATCACTCTTTAATTGTATCCTTAAGAATTGTCCTCTCAAGTTCGATAAGAAACACTTGTACTTCAGGAGTCGAGGGTTTTGTGGTATGAAACTCGGTCTGATACAATTTCAGCACCCTGTAAAGGGATGTTAGGTCAACTTTCCGTTTCTTGACTGCCTCGCGCACGTTCGCAAAGACTGCAATGACCTGATCTTCTGAGATACCATCGGGCCGATTTTTTGACTTAAGATGCTTTTCTACACCGCTCAGTGCACGTTCTGCCATCCAATAGCGTCCGCCTTCAGGACCGCCGACTCGGCGGTAAATCACGCCACCCGCGATTAAACCGACAGCCACAATCGCTAACACGAAAGTCAGTACCCGTCTATAACACCCGCTTAGTTTTTTGTTCGTACTCGCCATGTTTGTATTTAAACTTTTCCTTCACGTATTGTCAACGCCGCTTTCAATTTTTTATTGCCGATAAACTTAGTGCCGTGTGTGTCAAAGAATTCAAATTCACCGTCCAGGACTTCAAAGACTGCGACATCGGCGACGGTTCCAACTTTCAGGTGACCGAGTTGCTCCTCACGCCGGATAGCCTTTGCGGCACTGAAAGTCGCCTTCTCAATCACGTCCTCAAGCGAGAGTCCCAAGTGCATCAACTTCGATAGGACGGTCGGTAAATCGTAGACGGGTCCGTTGATGTTGCCCGTGTGGAGATCGGTACTGATAACATCAGAGATGAAGCCTTGTTCCATCGCGCGTTGTGCGATCTCATAACGGAAACTACCTGCTCCGTGCCCAACATCAAAGATAATACCATCTTCGCGAGCCTTCCAGGCTTCAGGAATCACTCTCCCCTTCTCGTCAACAATATTATCACCGTTGCCTTGGAAGCAGTGGGTAATAACATCGCCCGGACGCAGTAACCGTAGAATGTCAGGAAGCGGCACGCCGGCACCGATATGGCACATGACGGGCGTTTCTGCGCGTTCGGCGGCTTCAATGGCAAGTTTCAGCGGTTCAACGCCGTTATCGCCAACCTGCATTTTACCCTGACGCACCTTGACACCGACGGTCATATCCCGATGTGCTTGTAAAGTCTCCGCAACGCGTCCCGGGTTGGCATAAGCTATATCGTGCATTTCACCGATAGGTCCATAGACAAGCCCAATCCCGGAGATGTGGATATAGGTGAGAATGTTCGTCTGCGCGGGTTCAGCAATGAATTCACGGAAGCCGGGGAATGTCACCCAACTTGGGCTGCCAGCATCGACAACGGTGGTCGTTCCGGCTGTTGGGCAAACCCCGTCGGCTCTGATGCCCCATGTCGTTACACCGTAATAGACATGCGTGTGGATATCAACGAGTCCGGGTGTCACGAATTTATCCTTAACATTGATGGTCTGTGTCGCTGCACCTTCGGGAATATCCTGTTCAATAGCCGCGATGACACCGCCAGTAATTGCGACATCGCAGACTGTATTCAAGTTCTGTGCGGCATCAATGACAGTGCCACCTTTTAGTAGAATATCATAATTCATTTCCGTCCCTCATGGGCTGTCAGTAGAATAACCATCAGCTGTCGGCTATCAGTCAGGATCGCGAGCAGAGCTCGCTCCTACAGAAAAATAAACATTAATAGGTAAGAAGTCAGACACCGCGTTTATCGCCCCATATATCCACGTGCACACGAGGGGAATAGCGATATCCGTTCTCTTTGCAAAGATCCACCAACCACTCCTGTTTCTGTTGTAGCATGGCGGGTGTTGTTCCTTGCGGCATCAAAAGGATTGTCTCGGCAGGAATATCAATCTCCGTCTGTAACGCTTGGATCTCCGCTAAATCTTTAGGTGTATCCACGACAAACTTCACTTGGCACGGATATTTATCTAAAAACTTGCGGATAACGTCGGGACGGATGCGTCCACGTTCGTGGCGTTTGAAAAATCGGTTGTCTGTTGGCGGATTAGAGTTACGCAACTTGGGACTCATGGAAATGAGATGCGCGGCGACCGCTGCGAAGAGCGTGGCATTCGTTTCAATCGTGATGTGGTGTCCCCGCGTATCCAATTCCTCACAGAGCATCATCAACTCCCTCGCTTGAATAAACGGCTCTCCACCGGTAATAACGACATGCTTACAGCCGTATTGCGAGATCGCGGCAACGCTTTCAGCGACAGAGATGTCCCGGTTTTCAGGCTTCCAAGATGTGTAAGGTGTATCACACCAAACACATCTCAGATTGCAATAACTCGTTCGGAAGAAAACAGAGGGGACACCGATAAGTTGCCCTTCTCCCTGAATCGTATGGAAGAGTTCGCTAAATTTCATACTTTTGTCCCCTCGCTAAGCGTTCAGTCACGACGATGCGTTAGATGCCAGCATCTTGTTAGGTCGGTCTTCGATTTTGAGGAATTAGACGCAAGTACTATTTACGAACGGTGCGAGGTAGTGATTTCCGCAAACGATTAAGCCTCAATGAGTTCAATTTGAACGTTGTCGGGTCCCTTGAAAAACGCCATCATGAGTCCATTGGGTTTCAAATTTTCGAGTTCCGCGCCCTTCGCTTGGAGCTTCGCGACCTCAGCGTCGAGGTCTTCTACAGTAAAGGCGAGTTGATAGACACCCCAACGTGGATTCCCACTGGTGTCCTCCACCTCCAGGTCTCCCAATTTAGGGGAGAGGAAGATCCGTTCGCCACCAATCTCCATTCGTGTGATTGGTAACCCGCGGACCTCAACCTTTTCCGTGACTTTCCCGTCAAACATCTCTTCATAATAACGAATTGCGCCGTCCAGGTCCTCGCACCGAAGATGGACGTGGTGAAATGTAACTGCCATAATTAGAATTTCCTTTCCTTAGAAGAAGCGCGCCTGTCACGCGCGAGTTGAAATGTGGTATAGGATATGTAATTATCACACAACCCGTTGATTGTGTCAAATTATTTTTTCGGATTAGCTATCAGCGATCAGCCATCAGCTGCCGGTAGTGGAGATGCTCGGTTTCATACGCGTTCAACCCAACGGACGACTTTATCAAACTTCGTCAACGTAATTTTTGTGGGATACCCAACAATTTTTGCGTATTCGCATAGGAAACGACAGATGCCATCTCTCAGTGACATGTTTTTTTGGAAAAATGTGAATGTTACTATGCTTTTTGATAAACCCAATGTCTGTCTGTGTTTTGGACGCGTCAGCATCAATTTCGAGAAGGTCCATAGGATTGGCAGTATCGGCCTCGGTGTCCTTATAGAAGCATACGTCACTGCGACTCAAAAGAAGGGCCGCATTGGAATCATTCATCTCGGCAAACATATCAGAAATGTGATTGTTATCAACCGACTCGTCCGTCTGTTTGAACTGTTCGACAGTGAAGATGCGGCAGTTTCGGCATTATCCGCATAATATCTAAAGTTCAGTGCTATGTCAAATGAGGACCGGTTTTACCGGTCCTTTTTTTGTGCGTGTAAGAGCAGTAATGTTTGGGCAGGCACAAGACCTGCCCCTACAGTAAGAATCACGAGCACAGGGAAATCCGCAAAAACACTCGCTCCTACAGAAGAAGGATGGTCAGCAGTCAGCAATCGGTCGTCGTGATTCGGAAATCCCTCAAAAAGTTGAAGAATTATTTATAAAATGGGTTATTCATAAAAAAAATGAAAAAAATCCAACTTTTTTCGAGGAAATGCGTCTAAAATAACGAATGCTTCAATTGAACATTCAAATTGCGTAAACAGTAAAAAAAGTAATATACATTTTCAATGGTTTCGTAAATGAAAAAGGAGAAAAACAGTGTCAACTCAAATTCGTCAGCAAGACGGCGTAGCGATTTTGGAACCCAGTGGAAGAATTGTGGGACCCTCAGCATTAGAATTACGAGAGGCAATCGCGCCGCAGATAGAGACATCTGATTCACCACGTATCCTCATCAACTTTGAGAACGTCAATATGATCGACAGTTCAGGACTCGGTGCTCTCATGGAGGCACGTGCGCTCACAACCCGAAAGAATGGGCGCATTGGTGTCATCCATGTTGGCAAACATATCAAAAACCTGGTCGTTCTGAGTCGTCTCGTGAGTATGTTTGAGCATTACAACGACGAGGATGCGGCGGTTTCAGGACTATCCGCATAGAACGCAGCGTTTAATGCATGTCAAAAGGGACTGGTTTTACCGGTCCCTTTTTTGTTGCCATCTTTTTATTCGGCGGTCATCGGTCAGTAAGCGTCGGGATTCGGAGATCCCTCCTACAGAGGAATAGCAAAGCCTTGACAAATCCCGTTATGTTGTTATCATATCCTGAACCGTTCACTTGGAAAGGATCACAACATGTCGTTGGAAAAATGGACAACTCTCCAAACTGAGCATATCCAACGCCTCGCAGAAACCCTTGCGAAGCGGGAACTCCTTGCAATCGGGCAACTTGAGCCGATAGCGGATTTTGAGGAACTCCTCACGTTCGCCGAAGCACAACGGACACCGATCGAATTCACACCACAATATCCCCCATGGCGATTGGAATCGGTTGCAGCGCGCGTCATTGAGGCGGTCGCGATCGCGGCACATGAACCGCTTACTGAGTTGGGGTACCGCGAACTTGCCCGTATCCTGTTAGAGTACGCTGAGTATCTCTACGCCTATCCAGATGGTGAACCTCGCCCAAGACTCGAAGCAGGAAGTGCACTGGCATTGGCAGGCAGTGTCTGTGCATCACTTCCACAATCAGAGCTCTGGCGGCTCGCTGGATTCGGAAGGATCTCGGCGGTGCTGGCAGAGGTTGCTCCCGCACCGACAGATTCTCATCTCACCCTGCCGATCGATGTCGCTTTCTCACTTGCGAATGAACGAAACCTCCCGATTTTGGTATCTGCGGTTACTGCCTATAACACCGTTCTCAAACGCAACCTAACGCCCCAGAATCAATACAATTTGCCCTTCAGCGATAACGACTTTTTTGATGCACTCCATCTGGATTATCCGGGAATGGAAGTCGTGAAAACTGCCGTTTTAGCAGGAGATATGCCCGCCGCAAAATCCGCATATACGGACTTTCGGAGAGAATTCTTAAATTTACAGGTTGAACATGAATCAATCCCGCTAACAGAAATATCCGATACCTATACCACTGCGAAAACCTATCTTGAATGCCTACTTCGCTTGTCTATTCATCCGACCCCGGCTATCACAGCAACGACAGAGATGGGTATCGCGGCGCACCGCCTCCCCGAATTCCGTGGGAGTGCGCAACTTCGTATGCTCGCGCGCCGTCGCTATAAATGGATAGTCGATGCCTTCTTTCATTCAGATGGCTTTCACAAGGATCGGACACTGCGCTCTCACGTTGCGGCAATTGCTGATTTTGTCAGATTCCTATCCGTTTACGGAGACCCCACGGAGCGTGCCGACTCCGTCGAAGAAATACAAACATCACTGGAAAAACAGGTGGAAACCTGTATCCATCTGCGTCAACCCGACGGCTCGTTTCCGCCTCTTGGTCCTCTCCCTACTCCCAACTTTGATGCCGATGAACTCTGCACGATTGTCGATAGTAGCGTTCGGCGTGAGGATTTTCCGTCTCCTGATACCACCTCGCACGCGCTTCCTGAGACCGGCTGCTATGTCATGCGGGATAGTTGGGAACCGGACGCACAATACCTATTTTTCGATGCGCACCCATCGGGAAAACCGAACCACGCGGACACCTCAACCCTTGTGTTACATGCACACGGACGACAACTGACAACAGGTGCCGTTCGCGTGCTTGATACGCCGCTATCCGCATCCGATAGGATTGACACGCAATGGATAACGACACCCACATTTGATTGGGTCGAAAAGTGGCATCACACGACAACCGTTCACCACAAACGCGCCATCTTCTACCTCAAAGGCGAATACTTCATCTTGCATGACCTCGTCCTCGGCGACGGCGCACAGACATTGGAACAGATTTTTCGTCTCAATCAAAAGGTAGCCCCTCACATCAATTCCGACGCGGGGGACCTACGGACACAGGACCCACGTCGTAGCAATCTGTTCATCGGTGCGGTGGGGACGACTGACCTCTCGGTAACGTTGGATACGGACAGCGTTACTTATCAGAGGCATCGGGAATCGCCAGTGGTAATGAACACGTTGTTATTTCCTATGAAACCTGAAGTTAAAATCCATCCGACGCTTTCCGATATTGAGGTGCGTACGGATCCTGATGTCTTGGGGACAGGTTTCACGCTTCAGTTACATAGCACGACAGACACATTCCTCATCTCTGACGATGGCTTGGCGGAGATGTCTGCTGCAGACATTAGGTTTGTTGGTGAATATCTCTTTTTGCGGAGGGATACCTCCGGTTCAGCCGTTCAATTCGTGATGCTGAACGGTCGGTTTCTACAGGTGGGTCAGAACGTCCTTGTCGATCTGGACGCGCCTCGTGAAAGTTATGTGCGATGTAAATAATTGTCAGCGTGTTAGGAGATGTGATTCTACTAAATGTTGAGGTTCAATTGAGTATTCACGGGGGAGATAGATTTCAACAGGGATACCTATTTCATCAAGGTACTTACACATCAATGGAGCGACATCTGTCCAGTTTAAACCCCCCAATGCGCAGCCTAGTGCAGACATCGCTAGCGATTGGATACCTTCTTCTTTATAGTTGTTCTGTAACCATTTCAAACCGCTTTCAATGTCCTCTATACGTGAGTTTTGTCGCCAGTGCCGTTTTGTCGCAAAAAGCAAAAACCACTTCATCGGATTTTTTATGTTTACACGGTGTGGTTTAAAATCTGACAACTCATCTGCAACTGATTCCTCGCGTTTATAGATATAAGGACGTTCAGTTGTGATTTTCTTTGAGCGACATGCTTTCTCATATTCTACATAGACATCAGGAAATTGCTCTCTTGTGCGTAGTGCCAATCCTTTGCCCATGACTCCTTGAAGGTTAACTGTAACTGTTAATGTCTGTAACTCAGAGAAAAACATATCACCGCCGTCAATAAGAGAAATATTTTTACCGATTGCAATCCGACGCTTAGGTTGGAAAAACATATCGGGTTGACAAATAATAGGAAATTTAGGATTACTAAATGTTCCCTGCACCCAATTTCTCTGTGTATCGTCAGCGATAACAACCGAACGAATGTATTCAGGCTTGACATGGTCAGGGACTAAACATTCCGCCATGATTTTGCGCTTTGATCCATCGCACTTCTTCCACCACTCACTCTGAATTATTTTCCCTTGTTGTTGAAGTTTTTTCAGACCTTGAATTCCCGGATAGAATTGTGTTAATTCATCGGTCGCGTTACCGTCTGTGATGATAATTCCTTGTTCACTGAGGACTGTATCTGCTACTTCAAGAACGGTAAGTTTGTCCTTACCTGTTTCAAAGATAGCACGATACATCATCGGGTTACGTGGTTGAAACAATAAATTCGCGTAACTCAAGAGGCTTTTTCCACCATCTCGGGGTTTAATCTTGCTCCTTTTATTGATGTTATTTTTACCATCTGTTCTCCCCTTAAACATTGAAACAAATTGTCTGCCCTCTGTTTCAATTCTTTCGCGGGAAAGGATGCCCCGCTCAAAGATAGAAGGTAAGTTGTCTATATGTGTAATGTAGTAGAGTGCTCTTATATCTATATCTCGCATGGCTGCTTCTTCTTAGTGAATGTTCGCTCGGACAAGATTCAATTAGAATAGGTGCCTCAACCTCATTGCCTATTCTCGCTAATCCCCAATGACTTCTAACGCTTGCATCCGCTCAAGTGCAAAGACGCGGGTATCCTGTCGTAACTCGCAAAATCCTTCCACACACAATGTCTCACCGGACTCTCGGTTGTTTGGAATATTCAGAAACCGCTCCGGCACGACGACGCGTGTCATCCATCTTTTGGCACTCGGCTTTTTATAGTTAAACTGAATCTTCTGATCATTGTCAATCGCGGATTGGATTTCCGAGACTTGTTCCGAGAATTCTGACTGTGACGGATTTAGCGTAAAGGTGGCAAAAATATCGCCTTCCTTGTACATACTCGTATGACATGCGGCGCAGCTCAGCACGAGATTCTCCAACTCGTTGGTCCCACCTTCAAATACTGGGATATCGTGCACTAAATAGACATCCTGCTCCTCACCACAACGTGAACAGACCGAACCGTTTTCCCTGATAACCCGCCGTTTCCGTTCATCCCAATCCGGGGGCCAACACGGCAGATGGTCATAGATTGCGGTTAAAACGGATTTTAACTTCGCGAGTTTAGCACGTAAATCTTCAATCTCAGCCTCTGAGGCCACGTCTTGTTCTACAACCTCAGTTGGCACAAAGAGCGACAAAATGAGTTGTGGCATCTGTCTCTGCAGTACAGTTTCAATCTCATGTTTTCGCATTTGCAACGTGATTATACACGAATAATGAAGGTAGTCTCCGTTGGAAAGTGCTATATCGTATTCATAATCAGTCTCTATCTTGCACACGGTACAATAAGGCATTTCATCCTCCTCGAATGTCAAGCATCACGGAGGCGTTCATCTGAAGGTCGCTCCTGCACAACAGGAATCACATAACTCCGAACTGTTACATCGTCAATCGTCTCGGTCTCCACACGCTGCCCAGGATCTTGGCGATGATCAAAGACTATATAGCACCCTTGCGTTGCGCCTTCCAACTTGAGGTATGCCGCTAATTGCTTCTTTCCTGCTTGATAGCGACTATTGCCTCTCCAAATCTTTGTCTCAACAATGTATTTTTGCTGATTGTGAGTAATAAGGATGTCCATCCTACCACGTCCGGTTTTCACCTCTATGTGCATAACACCACCGATACGCCTAACAAACTCGTCAAGATAGGCAAGCAAGAGGTGCCGTCCTACCGATTCTTGCGGCGTATCTGGGACCTGCAAAATCCTGAAACCTGCACGTGCTATGAAATCTTGGAAGTTATCAAGTAACGCCTCCATTTCAATCTGCCCCGTAGATGTGAGATAATCACGAAGTGCGTCGCTGGTATCTTCCGGGAAGTATTCTTGCTCTAACCCGTTTACGAGTGGCTTGAATGCCCTCATAATACGATAGAGATAAATTGGATTGAGAATCTCACAGGCACCGTCATTACCTCTTGCGATGACCCCATAAGTGGCGAGTTCACTGATAATGTGATTATCCGGATTGAAGTCCACGCCTTCGTCACGTTCCATGATGCGCATCAGCATACTTTCAAAACGTGGGTTTTTGCGGATGTTGGTTATCAAATGTGTGATGTTGACATTGTTTTCCTCAAGGAGTTGTGCATGTGCCGTTGTAAAATGTGGCATCGCCATCGGTTCAGTTTTGGGAATATCCAACTCCTCGGTGAGAATCTGCGCGAATCGGTTGACGAGAACAGGTTGTCCAGCAGTCTGCTTATGAATAGATTCAATAACCTCTGGGGCAAACGCCTGATCAACTTCTTCCGTATATTGCCCAAGGAGTTCCTGCACCTGTTCAAGCGTGAAGTTCGGCAGGTTGAATTCATCTTGGATATTGAACGGAGAGATGGATCTGTCGTAGTTCAGCTGCGTAATACTTTTGACACCAACGATACCGACACTATGCGGACATCGAGAAACAGCATTTGAGACGTAGATACGGCGAAGTGAATGCAGAAAGCCTCTCACCGCCTCCTTCGGGATGCCATCAAACTCGTCTATGATGAGGATAACGCGTTGGTCACCAAGAAAACTGGAAAAACGTCTAAAGAATCTTCCCATCGAGAGATGATCGGTTATTTCTGCGTTCTCCAAAAATTCCGCCAATGCTTCAGAAAAGACTTCTCCGCGTCGCTCAAAAACATTTTCTATCTCCTCGCAAATATCTTCGTGAAGACTGCTATAAAAAACCGACGGCGTGCAGTCCTCATATACCTCAAAATTCAACGGAATCGGGAAGTAAGCCGACTCTTCGTATGCAAATACGTCTAAGGCACGTTGAAAGAAGGTCGTTTTGCCGGTCTGCCGCGGCGCGAAGATAACAATGTAACGCCCCTCTTTGACGCGCGTGATGAAATCTGCGAGTTCGGCAGCGCGACTGACGACATAGTTTCTCTGTGGATGAACGGGACCCTGCGTTCCAAAGCGTCTCATTTCTCTTTCCTCAAGCCGTAGCACCAATATTCTTATACATAACGGTTTAAATAAGGATACCATGTAGATATTTCATTGTCAAGCGGTTTGTCCGCACCGTCAGCGGCATTCGATTATTGATCGGAGGTCTCTCCTGCGGGGCACTATTCGGTTAAAGCCTTTTGGGTCTCCTTCAAGACTTTTACGTCTTGGGGTGTAACATCCACGACTTCTTGTTGTGAATTGATGGCATTGCAAGTGATAATGGTCTTGAGGATTTGATGCGCCAAAGTTACATGTTTCATAACATCTCTTGAACCCGTGTGTTGAAAGATGAGTTGTTTCTCGTGTCCGTAAAGGGTCTCTAATTCTCGGACGACGTTTTCGGGAACGTTGAGGTCGGGGATACGGTAATTGGCGCAGAACTCATTGCGGGTTTCGTTAAAGAGTGCCTTGTATTTATCGGGGAACTGACGGTGGTCGATATCGAAGCGTCGGAAGCGATTGAATAGATTTTTTTGGAGCCAATCTTCGTGCCCTGCGAGTGCGTCTTCTAGGGACTCCTTAGCCGCCTTACGGTATTGTGTTTCGCGTAAAGAATCAAACGCTTCGCGTGCTTCTTGATTGAGCTTTTCCTCGGCTTCGTTCCCATATTCTTCTTTAAGCTCCTCTATAAATTCCTCGATGTATTCGTCGACGAATTCAGATTTTTCTTCGATATCTTCATCGCTGAAGGGCTCCGCCATTAATGCCTCGAGGGTGACGACCTCTGACATATCGGGTGGGGGCAGATCGTCTTCAAATTCCTCAAGGAATGCGTTGACGATATCGGTTAATGTCATAAAACGTGCGAAGCATTTGACGACGAATTCTTTGTGTTTTTCTTCGAGTTTCATGAAAATTCTCCTTAAAAATGTTACACCAGTGTAATATTTGGTGTACAACGGTTATCGGCAGAGAAGCCAGTAACTGTAAGGGCTCAGAGGCATTTTTCTGCGATCCTCTGCTACGGAAAAAAATAATTTGGCGGAAAGTGTAACATTTTATTGAGATAGCCATCAGCAGTCAGCAATCAGAATATTAGCCATCGGCTGTCAGCAATCAGTCATCAGTAATAGGTTTCCGTTAGCAGGATAGTTCGTCAGTTGGATTTCATGGTGTTCAATCCGACCTATATACTTAATTTAGAATTACATTATATATAATACTATAATATAATATAAGGATGCAAATTTATTTTTTATTTATTGCAAAATCTACAGATTGTGGAGCGGGGTTGCAAACCCCGCCTCTCTGCAATGTGAAAATAATTGTGGGTTTTACTATAATTGCTAAAGTTTGGACAATTCGTGTTGCATATGAATTGAGTTTTCAAAGGCGTGTATATTTTTTCGCGTGTTCCAGACACTCACGGAACTCTGAGAAAAATACCGCACTTTCTTCGGCTTGCTATGTCTATAGAAAACGGTATATCCACCCTCTCGCACTCCAGCGGAGTGCCATGTGTCCTGAAAGGATACAACGCATCTGTAATACAAATGCTGAAAATTGTCCAAAGCTTAGTATAATTGGGTAATGTGCGGTGTTAATTGTCTGAACTGGGATTCACGGGCTTCTTCGATCTTTACAGGATGAGAGAACCTTCTTGTCTGAATCGCAGATTACACGGATTACACAGATGACGCGGATTTTAGGGGTTTGGCATCTGATATAGGATTCCCATAGGTTTGTTAGACTTAATTTATAGTAGATTTAAGAATTACTTGGGCACTCTCAAGAGGCGAGGTTAGAAACCTCGCCAGCGAAATGATGGAAATGCAATGGGTTCGTTGTTACCCGGTGCGGTTGGGAAACCGCACCTATCGCGAATTAGCGGTCAGCCGTCAGCAATCAGCAGTCGGTAATCAACCATTAGGCAGCAGCACGTGTTCGGAAAGACTTCAGTGCGCCTTCTAAGAACAGGTAGAATCCCAGTTGGGAAACCGTACCTACTGTATGCGTCGTGTTTCTCTACTACAAAAAGTCTTGCACTTGAGACGCAGAGAGCATATAATGGAAAACACGATTTTTCCGAACCCACATTATCAACTTAACAAGGCTGACCGTGAAATAAAATATGAATTTTCATACACGTTGCAACCGTTATCTACAAAACGTCCAACAAACACAAACCACTTCCGAGGCAACCCCAGAACTTTCGTTATTCCCACATCTCCAAGCATTTCTTGAGGGGATTGCTGTTGACCATTTCGACAGAGACACCGTCCGGTTCACACAAGAACCGAGAAGGTTGGATCAGATCGGTAGACCGGACTTCATCGCGATGGAGGGGTTGTTGCCCATCGGTTATATTGAGGCAGAAGCTTATGGCAGAAATCTCGATGCGCTCACGGGGCACGCCAGCGAACAGAACGCACGCTTTATTGAAAACCTTGATAACTTCATCCTCACCAATTTCGTCGAATTTCGGTTGTATAGGGACGGACAACTACGTGCAACCGCAAACATCACGGACGCGCCTGAGAATTTAGAGACGCTACTGGAACGATTTCTGAACGCTGGACACGTCCAAATCAGGTCACCGGAGGTGCTTGCGAAACATCTCGCGAGACGGACGCGGGAACTCCAAACACAGATTTCAACGACGCTCACCGATGAAAACAGCAATATCCACGCGATGTTCTCGGCGTTCAAAGAGACGCTCATCTCTACGCTGACCGCAGACGACTTTGCGGATATGTACGCGCAAACTCTCGCCTACGGGTTGTTTGCCGCACGCTGTACATTGCCGAATGCGACGAACTTCTCACGACACACCGCCGCCGAGGCACTTCCGAAGTCAAATCCGTTCCTCGTCCAACTCTTTTATCACGTCGCCTCCCCGACACTGGAGACAAACGTTACTTACATTCTGGACGACATCGCGTCGCTACTCCGAAACGTCCCGACAGAGATGCTCCGCACAGCGTTTGCCGCCAGAAATCACCTCGAAGATCCGGTTATCCATTTCTACGAGACCTTCCTCGCCGAATACGATCCGCAGCGGCGCGTTGATCGTGGGGTCTACTACACACCGCCACAGGTTATCTCCTACATCGTCAGATCCGTGGATAGTCTGCTCAAAACGGAATTGAACAGACCCGACGGTCTCGCCGATGACAACACGCTCATCCTTGACCCTGCCACGGGGACTGGCGGTTTTCTGTTGACAGTGTTGGATCACATCCGTGAGTCGGTCACCGAGACCTACGGCACAGGGGAGTGGATTCAGTATATCAACGCGCAATTGGTGAAACGGATTTTCGGGTTTGAACTGCTCGTTGCGCCGTATACAATCGCGCATCTGAAGTTGAGTCTATTTCTGCAAGCACAAGGGTGGCGCGCCGATGAACGCCTCCGTATCTATCTCACCAATACTTTGGAACAACCAGCAGAAATGCAACCATCCCTGCCCTTTGCGGGTTTATCTCCGATGAAGCGAACGCCGCACTCTCGGTGAAACGGGACGAACCGCTCCTCGTCATCCTCGGTAATCCGCCCTATCCGCGCGATTCTGCCAACCCAAGCCGTGTAGGTAGAGAGTTAACTTTTATCGGAGAACTCATTGAGGACTATAGACAGGTAAACGGAGAACCGCTCGGTGAAAGAAACTCAAAAACACTTCAAGCGGATTATGTGAAATTTACTCGGTGGGCACAGTGGCGAATTGATAAAAACGGTGAAGGTATTATCGGCTACATTGTCAATAATAGTTTCCTTGATGGTCCAATGTTCCGCGGCATGCGTAAAAGCCTATTAGACAGTTTCAACGCCATTTACCTACTCAACCTACACGGGAGTAACAGGAGGACGGAAGCCGTTCCATCAGCACAGAGGGATGAAAACGTATTCGACATTTCACAAGGGGTTTGCATCCTGTTGTGTGTCAAAGAAAGTGATAATTCTACACCAGCAAAGGTCTGCTACGCGGATCTGTGGGGTCTCCGAGAGGAGAAATACAATATCCTTTCGGAGATCGATATCCAATCCACGAAGTGGTGTGAACTACAACCGACATCACCCCGCTATCTCTTTGTGCCGCAAGCAACAGATTATAGTGCTGAATACGAAAGTGGATGGGAACTTACCGACATCTTTCATATAGGTTCGGTTGGGATTGCTACAGGTCGGGATAGATTTACAATTCATCGAACTGTTGAAGAGGTCCGTGAAACGGTAACTGATTTTGTTTCACTCTCTGTAGATGAAGCGCGGGAGAGGTACAGATTACCAAGGGATACTCGAGATTGGCGGGTTCATTTTGCCCAAGCGGATATCCGCAATCACCCTGATTCCGAGCAGCACATAAAACCTATTCTCTATCGTCCGTTTGATACACGTTGGACCTACTACACTGGGCGATCGCGTGGATTTCACTGTACTCCTCGCGGTGCTGTTATGTCTCATCTACTTGCGGGAAACCTTGCGCTCTGCGTTTGTCGCGTCGTCAAAAGCCCAATATGGCAACACGTCTTGATAACCGATCAAATCACTGACAAATCCTACATCTCAAACAGGACCAGCGAATCCACTTATGTTTTTTCGCTCTACTTGTATCCAGACCCAGAGGAATTAGGGATCTCAACAGAGCGGTCACTCAATTTCAAACCGGCGTTTCTCACCGCGCTTTTGGAGGCGTTGGGACTTCCACAGGTTGCGCCGCTTCATCTGCCTGAAGGTGTCTCACCGGAGGGGATTCTCGCCTATATCTATGCAATCCTGTATAGTCCGAAATATCGCAAACGGTATTATGAGTTCCTGAAATACGATTTTCCGCGCATCCCGTTGCCGCAAAACATCGAACACTTCCGCACACTCGCGGCGTTGGGGCAGCGTTTGATCGATTGTCATCTTCTAAACGATATATCGCGACCGGGGTCCCCGCCCGTTACTGGGGAGGGGGAGGTCGCTCCTACAGAGACACGGGTTCCGGCGGTGCATCGGTTTGAGGGTGAAGGCGACGGTGTCGTTGCACAAGTGCGCTACGTGGACGGACAGGTTTGGATCAATCCGACCCAGTATTTCACGGATGTGCCTGTGGAGGTCTGGGAATATGAGATCGGTGCGTATCAGGTGTGCGAGAAGTGGTTGAAGGATCGACGGGGAGAGGAGTTGCAGCGCATGGAGTTGCAGCAGTATCGTGCGATTTTGGTGGCTGTAGCGGAGACGCTTCGGGTTATGGAGGCGATTGATGGGGTTTTGTGGGAGGATGTGTGAATCAGGATTTGCAGGATTAGAGAGCTTTGAACGTTGCAGACCCTTCATGAAACCAAGTCTTTATTGTGCGGCACTTTCGGGTCCGTTGCGTGATGATACGCGGGAAGAGGTGGAAAATATGCTCAATGTTTGTCTTGCCGCGTTGGATCACCAGCCATTGGAAAGCGGTTCTATGCACATATTTTGAAGAAACACCCAAGCAAAAACCCCCGCTGGGGCTAAGATGTGTGGGTGGCGAGTTTCTACACAGATACCGCCCCTACGGGGCTACGACAATCTACATACTAAAACCTCTTCCAATCCGCGTCATCCGTGTCATCCGCGACAATCCGCGATTCAGACGAAAACAACCATCAACAACCATTACACATAGGGTAAACGAGCCACATAGCACTTTCTTCGGCTTGCGGGTATTACGGGGTATCCTTTGCTATTCTCACTGCGAAACAATATTGCTCTGCTGGAGCAAAGAGGGCTATTGGCGACTCTCCTGCAAATCCTTTAATCCTGAAAATCCTGATTCAGACAACGACCCCCCACAATAAAAAATCCGCGTCATCCGTGTCATCCGCGACAATCCGCGATTCAGACAAAATATTCTATAAACACATCGTCCCTACGGCACTATTTGTATGAGATATTTCGTTAATTCTAATTTATCATTTCGTATTTTCACGGAGAAAGGACATGTTGCGTTTCACGAACCCACGTCCCACCTGACCTTAGAAAACCCTCCGTGAAGCCTCCGTGAATCGTGCCTATCGGAGGGATAGAAGTCTGGATTCGGAGTGTTTTTGCTTGGGTGTTTCCCCCTCCTACAGAAGAACTGAATGCCCCTATGCAACATTGAAAAATCCTTGACAAAACCGCGATTTTAGGATATACTTAACACACGATGCAACCCCAGAGTTAAAACCTTAACACCTGTTTTCAGGCATCTTACGGAACAGGAGAAACACATAATGGCGACTTACCCAAACAGGGACCAGATTCCTTACGTACCCACAGACGCGGCGGAACTTTACCCTGAAACGGATGGAAAACCTATGGCGGCTACTGACCTTCACAGAGCCTTGCTCATCTGGACACTACAGGCACTTGAGGCACATTTTTCGCGAGTGCCGGGGGTCTATATCTCCGGCGATATTATGATGTATGACGTAGAGGGCCCACATCGCACAGCAGTTTCACCAGATGTCCTCGTTGCTTTCGGGATAGGCAACAAGAAGCGACGCACCTATAAGATATGGGAGGAAGGGAAGTCCCCGGACTTTGTGATGGAGTTCACAAGCGAAAGCACCTTTGAGAATGATTTAACAAGTAAGATGGAAATATACGCGAGATTGGGTATTGGTGACTATTTCCTATATGATGCGGAGGGACTTTATTTACCATCCCAGTTGATGGGGTTTGAGTTGATTAATGGTGCGTATGTAAATATTCCGGCGGGTGCTGAGGATGGGATCCGCTCAAGTGTGTTGGATTTAGATTTCCACTTGCGTGGTGAGCATTTAGGAATTTATTCTCCGGCTGCGGGGGAGTGGATCCAAACCGCTGCCGAGGCTGCAGAGGCACGCGCCCAACAAGAAGCTAACGCACGACAGGAGGAAACCGCCCGTGCCGAGACTGCAGAAGCCCGTGCCGAGACTGCAGAAGCACGCGCCGAGACTGCAGAAGCACGCGCCCAACAAGAAGCTAACGCACGACAGCAAGCGGAAGCAGAAGCCGCACAACTTCGAGAGCAACTCGCCCGCCTGCAAGCACGCACCTAAAATATGCTGTTCCTAATGCACCTTTTCAATTCATACCTGTTACGGCTTTGAACACAGAATCAACCGCTCCAAAAAGTGTCGGTAAGCTAGCCAGCGCAAAGTCCGTTCTGTTTTGGGTAAAGGTATCTCCGATAAGTCGTCCAAATTGCCACAGCGTTCCATCGGTGACAATGCCGTATACGGGGAAAGTAGTACCGTCATCCATTTTTTTTGCATTTATTTTTTGGGCAGCGACTAACTCTGCCAGACATTGCCCCCATCCCTGCTCAAAGTCGTTTTTTTTTGCCTCAACAAGGAGTATCAGCGGACTTCCTATAACGGTTTTGCCCAATTCAGATCGAGTAGAGATAAAATAGTCTGGCGTTCCATTTAAGACCTCATCGTAAGCAATGGATTGCTTTATCCAGAGGGCGTATCGATCGGCATAGGCTTTGTAACTCTCCTTCAGAACAGGGAAAATAATTGTCTCACACCGCGCTGCTTCAGACGCTAAAACATGGATATGCTCTCGGGTAAATTCAAAGTCTCGTAGGAATTCTGCCGAAGGGGGTGACGTTTCAGCCATGACGAAGTCATCTTCGGCGTATGTAATTCTGAATTTCTCTTGCACTTCAGAGAGTGTTTTGAAATCGCTAAATGCCACGGTTTTACCTCCTTGTTCAACCCGGTGCGGTTGCAAGCCGCGCCTATAATCAACGGGATATCCATAAATTATTGTACAGCATATTAGCCATTGATGCCAATGTTTCGTTACACAGGAAATCGGGCAGTCATACACCTGTCGCCCCGCTGGGGCTAAGATGTGTGGGTGGACGCGGTTCTACATAGATACCGCCCCTACGGGCTACGACGATCTACATACCAAAACCTCTTTCAATCCGCGTCATCCGTGAGAATCTGCGATTCAGACAAAAATATTCCTACACGTCATCTAATGGAAACAGCGGTCGCCGGATGTCATGATATTCAAAGTGTAGTGGGTTCACTGCGGTCAGCCCGGGTGTGTCTACCTCGATAATCTGCCCGGCGATGGGTTCATAGGCGGCGCGGTAGGCGACCGCGGCTTTGACGACGATCATCCGCATCTCCGTCGGATCGATGCCGAGGCTCAACAACTGCTGGAGACTAAACGGTGTCTGTCGCTGACTCGTCAGCACAACCAAAGAATCCCCTACCGCAACGACAGTCGTCAAGCCTTGATCGTGGTATCTCTGTCCACCGTGCCGAGGCTGTGTCTCTATGAACTGACCGTCATGGATGAGGCGAACATTGCCGCGAATCGGGACGGGGTCCCCGTGTTGGTTGTCCGCTTTTCCGCCGACTTCAAGGGAAACATTCCCACCGACACCCGCCTGAATACAACTTTGGACAGCCTCTGGGTCAAAGACGACAACGGCAAATCCGGATGCTCCCTGCCGGACCAGCTCCGCTAAAATGAAGGTGCTATCCCCCGGTGAGCCACCGCCTATATTATCACCCATTTCGACAAGAATAACGGGAGGGCTTTCAGATTGGATGGCTTGCTCGACTGCCTGCGCGGCATCGGGAAGATCGAGCGTGAGTTGTCCGCGGACATTCCATAGCATGTCGGATAGGCGATCGGCTTCACTTTGCGCGAGTTGCGGGTCGTCGTCAGTGACAACAACGAAGGACGGTCCCGCCTCATGGACATCGGCATACGGATAGCCCACGGCGACGTTTCCGACGAGGATACTCGGATCTTCTTCTAACTGCTTCGCGGCGTTGAGAATAGGTGCCATCGGTGGCACGCTGGTGACATGATACAGGATATTGAGGAGCATCGGTGGTTTGGCGAGTGCTTGCGTTGGTGTAACCCCTTCCCGGAGTATTCGCATCATCAATTCTGCTGCCTGTAGTCCGCGTTGGCGTTGATCGATGTGCGGCGTTGTCTTGTAAATCACGAGTGCCGTCGATTCGGCGACCATCTGCTCAGAGACGTTCACGTGCTGATCAAGCGTGACAACAATCGGGAAGTCTCGACCGAAGGCATCCCGAAGCCGGCGTAACACCTCGCCATCGCCGTCGGGATAACTCTCGACGACCATCGCGCCGTGCAGTGCGAGGAGGAGTCCTTCATGTTTCGGTGCGGCTTTGAGGTGCTGGATTAACATCTCAGTGAGCCGGTCAAACACATCGTCCGTCACGCGTCCTGCTGGCATGGCAGAAGCCATGAAGATCGGATAAATCGTATAATCGAACTCTGTCGCGCCTTGAATAAATCCACTTATTTCGTGATGTGCTTCTTCCCAGCGCTTTATCATATTACTGGCATAGGTTTGGGAGAACGCAGCGGCATCGGTCGGGGTGTCGCTAAATGTGTTAGATTCGTGCATGATGCCAGCGATAGCAAGTGTTGTCATAATATTTCCTTGTGTTAGTTGTCGGTTATCAGTTATCAGTTGTCAGTTGTCAGCAGAATAGCAGTCAGTTATCAGCAGTCAGATGTCGGGATTCAGAGATTCATTCTACGGGGTTGTTACTTGTAGGATTTACGCAGCGCGTTCAGAAGTCCCTCTGATAAGAGGGATTTAGGGGGTTTAAAAGGCAAAATCTACCACCGTGTGCTCAATTTGCGTAAGTCCTGACTTGTCAGTTTTCAGTTGAAAGATACTTCTGTTCGGCGATAATCTCTTAACTGATAACCCATAACCGATAACTGAAAACGAAAAAACACCTTGACGGGTTCAGGGAAATAGTGTATCATTTAACAACGTTTAAGTCTTTTATTTTTTAACAGCAAATTCAGGCAGTATAGGCACGAATCGGAGTCACGACACGACGCATGACGCAGAACGGTACCCGGAAAAACCAGATCGAAGAAGCGATAGAAGTCGCCGCTGAAGCCCATCAAGGGCAATATCGGAAAGGCACTTGCACGCCCTATATCACACACCCTTACGCCGTCGGCATCATTTTAATGGCAGCAGGATGCACCGAAGCCATGATTATTGCTGGTATCCTGCACGATACCGTCGAGGACACCGATCTGACACTGGAATCCATTCGAGAACGCTTTGGCGACGCTATCGCAAACATTGTCGAAGGCTGCTCAGAAAACAAAGCGTTGCGGTGGCGCGCCCGCAAGACCGAACGGATTGAAGCGTTACGAACCGCGAGTCCTGAGGTCTGCACCGTAACATGCGCCGACAAACTTCATAACCTACGCACGATTATTTCAGAGTACGATGTCATCGGTGATGCCGTATGGGATCGGTTTCACGGCGGTGTCGAGGATCAGGCGTGGTATTACCGCAGTATTCTCGGTGCGATCGCCGATCGAGACGCGGCTTTACAAAAAAGCGCGGTACGTGGTAAACTATCTAAACATGACAGCGGTGCGAATGCCCAATCCGACGGAAATGACATCGCACCTCAACAAGAACCCTCCGATAGCAACGACGCTCGGAAGACTCCCGCAGCAATAGATGCTGTAAACCCTCAACTCTTTCGACAGTTTCAGCAGGCTGTAGCATACCTCTTTGAAGGAGAAACTTAATGAAGATTGCGTACGCTTTTAGACGATGTGCATCGTACCCTTACAACGGTGACGGGTTACCCACCGATGCGGCAGACCGACGACGGTTTTTGGATCATGCCAAAGCGATTGGATTCGATGGAATTGAACTTCCCGCGATCAACCTTCCTGACGCTGAAGCTGCGACGCTCCGTTCGGAGCTTGAAGACGCTGGTATTCCATGCGTTGCGATTCGCGGCGGTGGCGGTGCCGCACATCCGCGTGTCGCTGCTGCTAACAAGCAAAGTATGATAAACGCTGTTCATTTCGCTGCGAAGATTGGCGCGGGCGTTGTCAATTCCACGGTTACCACGCCACCCCGCGATCCGAACGGTAAAGGCACGTATCGCGGCGAATCCGTCTCGCAAGGGTCAAGTCGCCTCGCGAGCGCAGTGGATTATGAACGCACCGCAAAAGCCGTGAGCAAAGTCGCCGGTATCGCCGCAGATCAAGGGGTAGAGATCTCCATAGAAATCCATCAAAACTCGATTGCGGATAACAGCTGGTCGGCACTGCATCTGTTAGAATTAATCGATGCCCCGAACGTCGGTGTGAATCCCGACTTAGGCAACATCTATTGGACTTACGATACTCCAGAGGAATCGTGCGAAGATGCGATCGCTGCGCTCGCGCAGCACGTCAACTATTGGCATTGCAAGAGCCTCTATCGCGTGCATATCCCGGATCTGGAAACGGCTATCTACGTCCAAGCCACGTTGCCTGACGGTGAAATCGACTACCGTTTCGCGATTGCGGCGTTATTAGATGTCAACTACGATGGGTATCTGGCAATCGAAGGTATACGCGACGGCGACCAGTTCCACCAAGATGGTCGGAGTGTGGCGTACGTGAAATCTGTTTTGTCCGATCTGCAATAACAGTTAGCAATCAGCAGTCAGCGGTCAGCCATCAGCAAAAAAACTGCTTTGTTCTCACTACGAAGCAGGCTAATGACTCCAAAACTCTTACTGCAAGGCAAACTGAAAACTGCTCTGCGCAAGCCTATAGAGGCTTGCGGGACAATGCGAGGTGTCTATTATGACACAAGAGAAAATCCGACTCACAGCGACCGTCAAATGTGCCGGGTGAGCATCAAAACTCGCTCCGGGTGAGCTTGCGCACATTTTAGGTAAAATCCCGAAATCCACGGATCCGAACCTACTTGTCGGCACTGAAACCTCCGATGACGCTGGAATCTACCGCATTTCTGACGAACTCGCTCTCGTTAACACAGTGGACTACTTCACGCCTATCGTGGATGATCCATATACCTTCGGTGCGATCGCCGCGACGAATTCACTGAGTGATGTCTACAGTATGGGCGGCGTTCCGAAAACGGCATTGAATATCACCTGCTGGCCCAAGGCTGACTTGGATCTATCCATCCTCGGCGATATTGTCGAAGGTGGCACCGAAAAGGCTATTGAGGCGGGTGCGGCACTCGTCGGTGGACATACGGTCGATTCCCCAGAACTGATGTACGGACTCTCTGTAACGGGTATCGTGCATCCAGAGAAATTCGTCAAGAACTACGGTGCGCGTCCCGGTGAAGTGCTGATTCTTACCAAAAACCTCGGTATCGGTATCCTCACCACAGGACTGAAATTTGATAAAATCAGCGATGCCATCTTACCGCAACTCGTCGAATCGATGACCCGACTCAATGCCTCTGCATCAGCAGTAATGCTGAAGTACGGTGCCAGTGCGTGTACAGATGTCACAGGATACGGCTTGTTGGGACATGCGTCGGAAATGGCAGCGGGCAACGATGTTCGCCTAAAGATCGATAGCAGTGCTGTGCCTTACTTTGCCGATGCTCCCGCACTCGTTGCACAGGACACCTACACGCAAGCCTACCTTGCGAATATGACGTTCCTCGCAGATAAGGTTACCTTCCACACCGATAGCGACGCGATGCATCATATTTTGATGGAGGCGGAAACGTCTGGCGGTCTGCTGTTTTCACTTTCCGCAGAGAACGCCGACGCGGCGATAGCGGAACTCCATGCGGCTGATTGTCCAGAGGCGGCTGTTATCGGAGAAGTAATGGGAGAAGATACCGCACACATTGAGGTATTTTAAACTATTAACTCTGGTCACCGTTCCAAATGTAAAGCATTCTGCGCAAGTTTCCTCTATAGGAAACCTGCGGGACACTGCGAAGCAAAATTATGCCATTTAAGGAAACCTAATTTCATTTCACGGTGGTATCTGGTGAATTCCGACGCGATTGAGGATATCTACGGTTTTTTAAGGGGATAGGAGCACCCAATACCTACAACTACTCCTCTAAAAACCTGCATCTATTTAAGTTTGGATATTGACTGCACCGAAAACCTGCCCGTAATGAAATGGAGGGCAGACTAAAAGCAATAAATTAAAGAATGACAAAAACAGAACTCGCGAAACAGATACGCGCTGTCTCATATCTTACAGGAGAATTCGTACTCCGTTCTGGGAACATCAGCAACTTCTATTGGGACAAATACCGGTTCGAGAGCAACCCTGCGCTGCTCACTGCTATTGCCGAAGAGATGGCGAAATTGCTGCCATCCGAATGCGACGGTTTGGCAGGCTTAGAATTAGGGGGTATTCCGCTCGCGACTGCCCTCTCGTTGCAAACCGGACTCCCCTGTTTCTACGTACGGAAGGAAGCGAAAACGTACGGAACGTGCAACCTCATAGAAGGCGGTGTTAAAGAAGGAAGCACGCTCGTTGTTATAGAGGATGTAATTACGACTGCGGGACAAGTTTGTACGTCCATTGAGCAGATCCGCGCGGAGGGATATACGGTGGAACACGTTGTAGCAGCCATCGATCGACAGGCAGGCGGCGCGGCGAAAATTAATGCGATCGGTTGTTCGTTCGCATCCGTTTTTACACTTGCGGCGTTAGAAAAAGAATAGATCGCGAGCACAGCTCGCTCCTACAGAAGAAGGGGGGTCAGCGGGTCAGTTGTCAGCAAGATCGCGAGCCTGAGGGAAACACCCAAGCAAAAACACTCGCTCCTACAGAAGAAGAGGACCGTTGAGGGACGAAATAGCAATATTACGCAGAAAGTGATAGGAGGAAAATGAGAATACTGTTTATCGGAGATATAGTTGGAAAGCCAGGCAGAGCAGCAACAATCAAGTTTTTGGAAGAACACCGGCACAAATACGACTTCATCGTTGCAAACGGAGAGAATACAGCCGGTGGGAAAGGGTTAACGTTTGAGACCGTTGACCAACTTCTGGCTTCCGGGATTTCCGCGATTACAACCGGAAACCATGTCTGGGATAATAGAGAGATTTTCAGCTTTATAGATACAACACCGCAACTGATACGACCTGCGAATTATCCCACCGATGTCGCTGGGCGCGGTGTAACCATTGTTGCATCCGATGACGGGCAAACTCAACTCGGTGTCATCAATCTCGCCGGACAGATTTTCATGAGTCCTTACACCAATCCGTTTCACGCACTCAATTCGATTTTACCTGAAGTGAAAGCGGTGACACCCTATATCCTCCTCGATTTTCATGCAGAGGCGACCTCTGAAAAAATCGCGATGGGCTGGCACGCAGACGGCAGGATAGGAGCGGTGCTCGGCACACATACGCACGTTCAGACAGCGGATGCGCGCGTCCTTCCACAAGGGACCGCCTACATTACAGATGTCGGTATGACGGGACCTTATGATTCAGTCATCGGTACGCAGATAGATTTTTCACTTAAACGGTTTTTGACGATGATGCCCACCCGTTTTACTGTCGCCAAAGGGAATGTCAAACTCTGCGGTGCCGAGATAGAACTTGACGAACAAACAGGGCTGGCAGTGAGTATTGTGCCCATCCAGCACCAGTATTAATCAGCAGTCAGTTGTCAGTTATCAGTTATCAGCAAGATCGCGAGCCTGAGGGAAACACCCAAGCAAAAACACTCGCTCTTACAGAAGAGTCATCAGTAATCGGTTCTCTGTCAGCGGTCAGTGAAAAGGTTCTCTTAGTGATAGCCGACTGCCGAAAGCGAAGCGACCCGAGAGCCGATGGCTATTTAAACAGATATGCAATTAGAAATATCCATGCCAACAAGAACTGTCCGTAGTGTCAGTGAAATAACAGATCTGCTGAAAAGTCTGATAGAACAGCAGCCACACCTACAAAATGTGTGGGTCCAAGGACAGGTATCGAATTATAGTCGATCCAGTGCTGGGCATATCTATTTCACGCTCAAGGACGACAGAAGCCAAATCCAAGTTGTCATCTTTCGGAGCAGTGCCGCCGGTCTCCGGTTTGTGCCGAAGGACGGCGAGGAAGTGCTCGTACAAGGGCGACTGAACCTTTATCCCGCCAGGGGACAATATCAGATTAACGCCAATAAGGTAGAACCGCTTGGAATTGGGGCGTTGCAGAGAGCCTTTGAAGAGTTGAAACAGCAACTCGCCGCAGAGGGCTTATTTGAGGTTCATCACAAAAAACCGTTGCCGGAATTCCCGAAAAAAATCGGTGTGGTTACGTCTGCAACAGGTGCAGCGTTTCAGGACATCTGTCAACAACTCCGCAAGCGGTATCCCTTAGCCAAAGTGTTGCTGCATCCAACACTTGTCCAAGGCGATGGAGCGGCAGAAGGGATCGCTCATGCACTACAAGTGATGAACCAGCGAGACGACATAGATGTGTTAATCGTCGGTCGGGGTGGTGGTTCAATCGAAGACCTCTGGGCATTTAACGAAGAACTCGTCGCGCGTGCAATTTTCGCTTCCACGATTCCAGTTGTCTCTGCTGTCGGACACGAAACAGATTTCACTATCGCCGATATGGTGGCAGATCACCGTGCTCCGACACCTTCGGCGGCAATTGAACATATCGTCCCAGATCAGGATGAACTTCTTGCACAATTAGATGGCTATGACGCGGGGCTGCAGAGAATAATAAATGAACAATTTGATGCGCACAAAACACGCCTCGAAGACCTTGAAACGCGGCTCTCACCGACACGGCGTAAGGACGCTATCTACCAACTTTACCAAACAATTGATACTCTGGACGCTGCGTGCCGGACGGCTGTAGAACGCCGACTTAACGATAGCGAACGCGATCTTCACACACTTGCGCAACGCCTAAACGCACTGAGTCCGTTAGCAACATTGCAGCGAGGATATAGCATCAGTCGGAAAACAGATGGAGCGGTACTCACCTCGACTGAACAGGTGTCGATAGGCGATAGTGTTGAGATTCAACTCGCAGATGGGCATCTGGCATGTCGCGTTGAGGAACTCCTGTCAGAGGAATAGCCGTATCCTCTACAGACATTTCACCCCTACGGGGTTCAGCCCCGTTGAAAATGACCAGACACCGGGGTCCCCGCCCGTTACTGGGGAGGGACACAGAGCGGAGTGGAGTGATGCTCAGAGGCACATAAATTAAAAAATGATGGTTTCCGATTGACAATACGCCGATAGCCAATTGGATTTTAGCCCCAACGGGGCGATATGTTTATAGGGGAAGGCAGCCCAGGAGCGAATAGGTAAAAAAATGACATTTGAAGAAAAACTCAGAAAACTGACACAAATTGTTGAACAACTCGAAGAAGGTAACGAACTACCGCTTGAGGATTCTCTCAAACTCTTTGAAGAAGGCATCGGTTTAATTTCATCATGCAGGCAGATGCTCGAAAACGCTGAACAGCGGGTAGAAACCGTTCTCGAAACAGATTTTTAATTTATTACTCCTGGGCGTTGCTCCAAATGTAAAGCAAAGACAAATTATGCCATTTAAGGAAACCTAATTTCATTCCGCAACGGTCTCTGGTGAAGTCAGAACCTTTTGAACTCCTAGAGTGGGTTGGAGTTTACCAGATACATCGTGAAACGAAGTGGAACGATGCCGAGGATGCTGTCGTTAGAAAATCGTAAAAATTTTTCAAACCTAAAACCTGTTTTTTTAACCAATTTTATACCGGCGTTGACAACGGAAACGCCGACCGGAAGCACATAGTTAAAAATATGTTCTTAGAAACAATTAACAACCCGGCAGATTTGAAAAAACTTGAGCTCGATGAACTCAAAGTACTCGCTGATGAGATGCGCGCCTATCTATTGGCAGTGCTCTCTGAGCATCCAGGGCATTTCGCGCCGAACTTCGGGACGGTCGAACTCGCAATCGCGTTGCACAAAGTATATGATACACCGCGCGACAAAGTCATCTGGGACATCGGGCATCAGGCGTATCCGCATAAACTGCTCACCGGAAGACGGGAATCGTTCCCAACCCTCCGACAAAGTGGTGGTATCAGCGGGTTCCTCAGCAGAGCCGAGAGTGAATATGATGTCTTTGGTGCGGGACACTCCAGTACTTCTATTGCCGCGGCATTAGGGGTCGCCACTGCCAGAGATCTCATCAATGAACATTACAAAGTCGTCGCTGTCATCGGAGACGGCGGGTTAACAGGTGGAATGGCATTTGAAGCGTTGAACGCCGCCGGTGACTTTAGAAACGATATGACCATCATTCTCAACGACAACAACATGTCCATTTCAGCGACTGTCGGCGCGTTCTCTAAACATTTTCACAAGCTCACGAGTTCACCACAGTACAACTTCCTCCGCTCTGGTGCGAAAGGGTTGATGAACTTGATTTCAGAAGATGCCAAGCAGATAGCAAGGAAGATTGAAGCATCCTTGAAACCGGGTACTCTGTTTGAGGAATTCGGATTCCGCTATTTCGGTCCGCTCGATGGTAACGATTTAGAGGCATTGATCCCGGTTTTGACGGGCATCCGCAGTCTCACGGGTCCTATTTTACTGCATGTCGTAACCGAAAAGGGTCGCGGCTATACGCCAGCAGAAGAAGATCCCGTCGGGTTCTATAGTGTCAGTGGTCCGTTCAATCTGAAAACAGGAAAGACAACCAAACCGAAACCTGAAGCACCCGCCTATACGGAAGTATTCAGCCGAACGTTGATTGAATTAGCGAAACGTGATGCACGAATCGTCGGTGTGACGGCAGCGATGCCCGGTGGTACAGGGCTCGATAAATTTGCCAGCGCATTTCCGAGTCGATGCTTCGATATCGGCTTGGCAGAGCAGTGCGCCGTTACGTTTGCGGGTGGACTTGCTACCCAAGGAATGCGTCCCGTTGCCGCTATCTATTCCACCTTCCTCCAGCGAAGTTACGACCAAGTGTTACACGACGTGTGTATCCAAAACCTTCCGGTTATTTTCGCATTGGACAGAAGCGGGCTTGTCGGGGCGGATGGTCCAACGCATCACGGCGTTTTCGATTTGGCATTTCTCCGCTCTATTCCAAACATGGTCGTCATGGCACCCAAAGACGAGAACGAACTACAATCTATGGTGAAGACAGCCGTGGCGTATCAAGAGGGTCCCATTGCGTTCCGTTACCCGCGCGGCACCGGTGTCGGTGTGAAAATAGCAGCGGAACCGCAGGCACTACCGATTGGAAAAAGTGAAATCGTTAGAGAGGGTGAGGATGTGCTCGTGATTGCCATCGGCAATCGCGTCTATCCTGCGCTTGAAGCTGCACAAACGTTAGCCGATTCTGGAATCTCAGCGGCGGTTATTAACGCACGATTTGTCAAGCCGCTGGACACTGAAACGATTCTACCGCTTGCGGAACGGATCGGTAAGGTAATTACGATTGAAGATGGCGTGATAATGGGCGGTTTCGGTAGTGCAGTTTTGGAAGCGATCGCCGCGGCAGGTATCAAAGATGTGCAGATCAGAAATCTCGGCATTCCAGATGAATTTATTGAACACGGTGATGTCCCGCATCTCTATGCCTTATGTCAGTGCGATGCCGATGCGGTTGTTCGCACAGCTCAGGCTTTTAAATAATTGGTTTTTAAATAATTGGCCCTCGATCTGCCTTCCACTACGTTTCAGGCAGGTTTTTGGTCAATTTCAACGAGAACTGAACTGTGGGAGGGGTGTTTTTGCTGGGGTGTTTCCCTCGACTCTTAGGGTTCTCACTGCGAAACAATCTCTATAGAGAAACGATGTGCAATGGCCAATCGTTAAAAAATCTGAAAATCGATTTCATGTTACCAACCCCATGGACCTTCGCCGGAAACCATCGTGGAACGTAGTGGAACGATGCGCAGAGGCCAATCGTTAAAAAAATGCAACGGATAGACACCTTTCTGGTAGAGCACGACTTGGTAGAGAGTCGGGAACAGGCGAAACGGCTCATTCTTGCGGGTGCGGTAACTGTTAACGGGAACTCCAGAATTAAGCCAGGGCAGCGTATCCCCTCCGATGCCAAGGTGGTCGTGCAGCAGCAACAAAAATATGTCAGCCGAGGCGGGCTCAAGTTAGAAAAGGTGTTCCACACCTTTGATATAAACGTCCAAAATCGGGTTGCGCTTGATGTTGGTGCGTCAACAGGCGGGTTCACAGACTGCCTCCTCCAGCACGGTGCGAAATTCGTCTATGCCATCGATGTCGGTTATGGACAACTGGCGTGGAAACTTCGGACGCATCCACAAGTGCAACCGATTGAGAAAACGAACATCCGACACCTAACGCCAGCACTTCTAAAAACATCGGTGTTGAATGACACGGAAGACTGTGCCTCCATCGCTGTGATCGATGTCTCTTTTATCTCTTTGAGGACGGTACTGCCGAGTGTCATCAAACTTATAACACAACAGGAAGGGCGCGTAGAAACGGATTACGACATCATCGCACTGCTCAAACCGCAATTTGAAGCAGGAAAGGAACATGTGAAAAAAGGTGGAATCGTGTCTGACAAACAGGTACATATCCAGACGATAGATAACCTCAGTGCTTTCGTCACGGAAAAACTCGGAGCCACAGTGAGAGGACTGACCTATTCACCGATCCACAAGGACATCGGAAATATTGAGTACTTGCTTTGGCTTACGGTTCACATGGATACTCCAGCAGATGAACGGACGAATTCCCAGCAAGCCCAGCAAACGACTGCAGAGATTGTAGAGGCGGCTTTTTTAACTATGTACTCCTGAGCTGCACTTCTCTATAGACATGGCTCTCCGCTGGAGAACTTCAAAGGAATTCCTTTCAGCACCTGGAGCAGTTGACACAACTTCCACCGTTGCGGAATGAAATTAGGTTTCCTTAAATGGCATAATTTGTCTTTGCTTTACATTTGGAGCAACGCCCAGATTTCTATAGTTAGAAAAACGTTCCGCGCAGTCTTCCAATCGTTAAAAACCCGACTTTAGATTATCAAAGGTTTCTTAACAATTTTACATTCGATGCCAACAACGGAGGCATCGCTCAGAGGACCATAAATTAAAATATGCGAAAAAGACTCCAAAAAATATCTATTTTCGTCGGGATATTTCTCATTGTCGGGCTATGTGGAACTCTTTTCTTTATCCGCTCAAGGACCTTTCTGGGTTGGGTAGAGGGACGGCTTGAGACCGAACTCAAAAATCGGATAGACACCAACTACAAGGCACGCATCGGCAACATAGAGGGGAATATTTTAGGAAGTGTTACTGTCGAGAGTATCGCAATTTCCAAAAAAGACGAGACAAACCTGCCGGTAATCTCCACAGGAAAAGTTGTACTTAAATATAATCTGTTAGGGTTGTTAACTCGCAAATTTGAGGTGAAGGAACTAAGTGTGAAGACCCCACAAATCCATGCGAAGCCCGACCCTGATGAACTCAATCTGTTCAATATTTTCCGTGAAAATCCGACCCGTAAGGACACGCCAGAATTCGGTTTTGCCATTGAATTGCTCCACTTTACTGACGGCACCATCGACTACACCGACACGCAACGGAACCTTGATCTAAGTATTGAAGGCGTTTCTATTGAGGTAAAGGGACCGCTCAACACATGGAAGCATGAAGGAACGTTTAAAATTAAAAGTGGTAGTTTCAGGGTCAACGGTGCCGAAACTGCGATCAACAACTTTGATGCCGATTTTCAGATTTTAGCCAGCGGTACCACATTAGATAGACTCCAACTGGAATTTGGCGACTCCAATTTGGAGGTTAGAGGTGGATTTATCCACGGAAAAACCGCCACCTCTTGGAACAGCAGACTTGACTTGAACCTGAACGTAGTAGATGTAGAGCCGTTTTTTGGCGAAGACATCGAACTTGAAGGTGATGTTGATGCAACGCTGACAGTGAACGGTACAGATTCTGCCTTAGTAGGCACACTCTCTGTGAAAATACCGACGTTCTCCGTTGTCACAGCAGAGAACGGTCTCCCCAATATAGCGTTGACAGCAGGACATGTTGACGCGGATTTCAATTCTGAACCCTCCCCAATATTCACATTAAAAAAACTTAGTTTCCAAGTCGCCGACGGCACCGTGGTCGGCGATGGAAGCATCACATCAGAAAACGCGTTGGAAGGCGATCTGCTAACGCAGCTTCAACAATTAACGCTCCATCCGATTCGCTACCGTGGAAAATGGGATGCTACAAAAATACAGCTGATTCCCCTGCTGTCGATGTTCGTCCAACTGCCAGAAAACCTTGTAGATAGCACAGGACTTCTCTCCGGCAGCGGAGAATTCGGCGGACGTAGGGGCGAGGTTACCTCGCCCCTACAAAGTCTCGAACTCGACAGTAAGATAGTGCTAACAGAAACAACCCTCGACGAAGTGAAACTTGACGATTCAATGTTCAATTGCACAATAGCAGCGGGTGAATTGAAAATCGACGGGAACTTAGATGAAACCGAGATTAATATCACAGGTCCCTTCCCCTTGGACCAACAAGATGTGTTGGAGATTCACGCCTTGGGCATCAATTTCGATGACCTAATGAAAATCGCCAACAGTACGGATATCAGCGGGACAGCGGAATTGTCTGCGCAGTTATCGGAGGGCACACTGACCGGGTTTATGGAAATCCTGAATGCGACCTTCAATGACATTCCGATCGGCATTTTGGCGGGTAATTTTCGCTATCAAGACGGACGGGTATTTATCGAAAACGGTTTGATGACGAAAAACACCATAGAAGCCACACCTGATTTCCCTAACTCAGGTGGAATCAACCAAAAACCTGACCGAAAGAAATCGGGGTTACAAACCCCTCCCACAGTGGAGGGCAGCCCAGGAGCAATAATTAGAAAAACTGAATACGAGAGTCGGACCACAATTACGGGGACTGTGGAGGTCAAAGACGAATTCCCAGCGAATTTCAGCATCGTCGCCGATCCGGTTTACGTTCAACATTACTCGAAACTATTGTTAGGTGCCGAATATCCTGTAGACGGTGAAATCAGAGGCGAACTCAAATTGGATGGAACGCTCATCAATCTGGATGGCACTGCTAACTTCAGTGTTACCGAAGGCGTAGCATGGGGTATTCATTTGGATCCGCTGACGCTCCCTTTGGAAATTGAGGATTACAACCTCACAGTGCCAGACTTCAAGATGACTACCCGCGGGCAGCAGGTTACACTTAATGTTGCAGTAGCCTCGAACGGTGACTATGACCTCCGCCTCGAAAGCGACGCGTCTGTCCACTTAGAAGAAATTGCAAAGGCGGCAAACCTCTCCGATTTCCCCTTTGAAGGACGATTCGATGTTCGGGTCGTTGGAACGCTCAAAAAACCGGTAAGTGCCGATTTTCAGGTTGAACTCGATTTCTCAGATGTAACCTTCCTACATAACGAACGCGGGACGAAATATCCGCTCGGTGATGTCTATCTGCTCGGCACACTCGTAGAAAATAGTCTTCAGCCGTCAGCCGTCAGCACAGACTCGCCCACACCTACTGATACAAAGCTTTTGAAGCGCGTGGGAGAGTCTGAGCAAGAGGGTGTCACTTCACCAAAAAACCTCTTAACCGACAACCGACGGAAACCGATGGCTGATAGCCAATACACTGATAACTCTGAAACCGGCGGTGAACCTGATATTTTCGCCAGTTTCTTCGACTTCCATGGACACGGGTTTGAGAGAACAAGCCGGATTCAGGGTTACGTCAGCATGGCTACAGGGAATCCGTACCAATTCACAGCGGAGAGTGAGACATTTAATATTACACCGATCCTGCCCATACTACACCCAGCACTTGAAGCGGTTACAGGGACCGCTGGCGGGAGCGCGTCAATAAGTGGAACAGTGGCAGACCTTGCGCCATCAGCCGAGAACATAGCCTCTGAATCCCAGAAACAGCAGATCTATCCCTACGATGTGGATATTCTTGTCAGGACCTCCCAACTCCACTACGAGACCACTACAGCGCAGGGAATTACGTTCACAAATGCTGAACCGATTCGCCTGCATCTCAAAGACGACAAATGGACAATCGATGTCCTTTCCTTAAGGACATCTGAATCAACAAAAAAACGGCAGCCTGCAACAACGGCGCAGGCGGAGGTTAAGAAAAAACCGTCGCTAAACCAATCGCTTGATTTAACGCCTAGCGAATCATTAAAAAACCCATTTCTTGAATTGACAGGAACCCTGGATGCAAAAAGTGAGACGATGAACCTGCACGTTGTATCTGACGGGTTCGCGCTGCCGCCGTTTGCAGACGCATTGGGACTTCCGATTGGCATGCTGCAAACCGGTGTCGCCCGTTACGACTTGAAAGCGACAGGAACACCCACCCAACCCAGTGTTCAGTTAGAATGGGCAATCCCGACGCTAACATTAGAAACAGAAGCGGGTGATATTGACATCGCCGATGCGGGTGGTGCAATAACATATCAGGAGAAGACGCTGCGTTTTGAGGGGTGCGCTTTCAAACTCTTCGGTAACGACGTGAACTTGGAAGGGTATATTGACGTTCAGCCCGAAGAGATCAATAACTCGGAGTTACACCTCCGCGTCGATACGATTGCCTTAGATCTCGCTACCTTACCGATGGAAGCTATCGATACCCTTGTCTCTGGTGACGAGATAACTGGAATTTTAGAAGCTTCAGTAGAGATCGGTGGTACGCTCGCTGAGCCTCTTGCTCTACTATACGCTGAAACAGCCTTACAGCGTCCGATCCGCTTGGTCTCTTATATTCCCTCTCTTACGTTGGAGAGACTTCGTGTAGATATTCACTTCGATTCAGAATTCGTACGTATTCAAAGGGCGGAGGCGCACGGACTGATGGGAGATGGTCCCTACCGTGTTCAAGGAAAAGCCGTGTTCTCACGCCAAAATAGCCGACAGCCGTCAGCAATCAGCAATCGGCAAGAAAACATCTTCACTGAAAGCCGACAGCCGAAGGCTGAAAGCCATTTTGAAATTGATGTATCAGCGTCACAAATAGAAATTGGGGACTATGGTTTCGCTTCAGGATATGTTAAGCTTAGCGGTACAGGCTTAGACCCACAGCAGATTACGGTAATTGGTGAAATAAACGAACTGGAACTTGATGGCTACGATTTTCGTCTCACTAACAGCGCACCGCTCCGATTTAGATCTGATCCGGGGGGAACCACTGAAGAGGCAGAGCCCCTTGCTGTGCACATTCCGTTACAACTCACATCACCTGCTATGACAGCAACGACGGAGGTCAACATTGCAGGCACCTTCACCTCACCTGAAATCGCAGTAGAGTGGCACGGCAGGATCAATGAAAAGGAATGGACAGGCAAAATCGAGTACCGAGATGAACGCATAAACGTCACCGGAATTGAACTCAAAAACCGTGAAGGGACGTTAACCCTCACAGGTGTTATTCCGTTTAATCTGACATTTGAAGCGATGGATATATCTGAGCGATTTATTGCGGCACCAATCGATGTACGTCTTCGAGGTAGCGAACTGCCTCTCAACTTCTTCCCAGGGATTGATACCGTCTTTTCAGAAGCAGATGGTACTGTTGACATAGACTTGGGAATACAAGGCACAAGTCACTCTCCGTATCCAGTCGGAAAGGTGTTTCTTGAAGCACCGCAACTGCGTCTCAAGGACTTTCACGAGCCTCTTCAGAATATGCAGATGCAACTCAGCGTGCAAGAGGACCTGATTGATTTCACAGAGTTCCGATTTGACATAGGGGATGGTGACTGTAAACTTGAACAAGGGCAGGTAGCATTAGACGGCTTAACACCAGAATATTTGATATTACGAGGATTGAGATTAGAACGATTCCCACTCGGTTCAACTGTCCGTCATGCCTTATCGCCAGACATGTTAGAAGAGGTAGAGGGGCATCTAACAACGACACTGAGAACCTTAACAGTACCGTTCGACAACTTCTTAACTATGGGACTCCGGTCACCGCTCCACTACGTTTCGCGGTGGTTTTCATCGAATTCCAACCCACCCCAGGTGCTCAAAGATTCTGACTTCACCGAACACCATCGTGAAACGAAGTGGAACGATGCCCAGGGGTCAATCGTTAAAAAACTCGTGGCTGTTTCAAATGCGATTTTATCAATTGATGACGTCCGCCTCGCTTTCAAGGCAATGGATCGGCGTTATGACTTCCAAGATCCGCGACCGACTCCGATAATTCTCAGTGATGGAACTTTGTTTTTAACTAAAATGTTCACTCTTGAAAACCGAGATGAATTTTCAGTCAAGCAGACCTTTACCGATGAGGATACAAAACCTGAAGGTTTACGTGGTGATGAACAAACACTTTCAGCCAAAACAACGCTCAGTATTGATGCTGAAAGCAAATGGGCGGTGAACGGGGAATTTGACGGCGCGCTTCGGTTCAAGAATTTTGATGTCTCAGCGATAACGGGGGCGTGGCCCGCGCCGTATCGGGTTACCGGTGCCTTGTCGGGAAGTCTACAGATGAGCGGCACCAGTGCGGATCCGAAGATAACCCTGCGGCGACACGAAAACGAACCCGCCGAACTCTATCTACACGACATCCCGATTGATCTGCGATGGAGAATCCGATATCAGAACGGAAAATGGGAAATTACAGAGAAACGGTACGTTGAAGTTAATTTTGGTGAAAATCAAATGACTTTCTCATGGACGATGCCTCACAAATTTGAGTTAATTCCGTTTCTTACGGCACTGCAACAGTCCCCAGAAAAAGTTTGGAGGGAACTCCAACAGATCCCGATGCGTGGGACTTTGGATATAAAAGTAAACGACCTTACCATGCTACCGTTTGTGGTTCCGGGACTCAGCACCGCAATAGGCACAAGTGAAATTCATATCAAACTGACAGGGACGATAGAAGCCCCACAAGCCGACGGTGGTGTGGTTTTTAATAATATTGGGTTTGAACTTCCGGAAGCTGGCATTGAAGTTAAAGAGGCTGAAGGCGACATTAGGTTATCAGAAAAAGGCGCGAATATTAAGAGACTTGATGGCACCTTGAATGACGGGCAATTTTCGGTTGCAGGCAGCGTTACAGCCCCACCCGATAGACATATATGGGAGAAACCCCCGACGTTGAACTTGTCCACCGGTCTCACATCAACAGTTTTTGAACAACCGGGACAGTATCGGGTTGAGCTTGCTTCCACCGCATTTCGTCTGCACGGTGAACTTCTTCGCCCGTATCTAACAGGGAGCGTACACATTAGGGGCGGCTACTATCAACAAAATTGGGAAACAGTTCGGGATTGGCTTACAGGGGTTTCGGTCAAGGAAACGGAACTTGTATTGGACTACCCAATTCTACGTGATTTACATGTGGATGGGGTAGATATTAACATTTCCGATAATTTTCGTGTGCTTTCATCTATCACAGGACCTACAGATATTGAAATCGCCTGTTTAGGCAAACTCTTCGGTCCAATTAATGAGCCGGTTTTCAGTGGGAACGTTTCGGTACTCAGCGGAAAAATTGGGTTCGTTGCGCAGACCTTTGAATTCCTCGAAGGCTCTCGAATCAGTAACCAGAGCACCGTCGATTTTGATCCGGAACTCAATATTTTTCTCCGCACACCGAACCGCATTCGAGGCGTGCTACCGAGAGATGGAAGCACAGTGGATCTTCAGGTTTATGCCTCCTTTACTGGCACCCTAAGCAATCCCAACTTCATCCTGAGCGCGCCGCCTGAAACGACCACAGAAGTCCTCACACATGCCGATATTATAACTTTCCTCGTACACAATGCCGCGCTCTCAGGCGCACTCGGTGGGTTCACGTTTAGTTTTCATCGCCCGCTTGATGAAGATGCCCGATATATCAGTGCGGAGTACCCACTTGGAAAAAATGTATCCATTAAGATTGAAACGAACGAAAAAAGGGAACACGGGATTGACATTGAATTCAAGGGACGCTTTTAATAGCCGTCAGCCATCAGCACGCTTCGCTTTCAGCCATCAGCACACTTCGCTTTCAGTCATCAGTGGGCACCTTGACGATCTCTTTGAAGGACTCACACTTTCGACAATACGAAGACTTTTTGAAAAAGAAAGAACCGTTGGACGACGGAAACTGATTGCTGATTGCCGATTGCTGATTGCTATCTTATGGTTTCCCTGCTGCTTTTTTCTGCAATCTGTAGAAGCGCAGGAATCAGTGGAACTCTCACGCAATACAAAGAGACCAGAGGAAACAGCTATCCCGCAACGTGGGGCATCCAATCAGAAACGGATTGCAAAGATAGAGTACTATATTGACACAACCCCCGTGGAAGAAACCACAGAGCAGCTCAATATACTCAGAAACCAGACAGTCGTATACGCTGGCGACCTACTACTGTCTCGGCATGCCATTCGACAAAGCATTAAAGCACTCTACGCGACACATCAGTATTCCCAAATTCAGGTATACTCGCAGGACACGCCCGACGGCATTGTTTTAACCTACCAACTAACATCTTTCGCGCGCATCGAGCAAATTGTGCTCTCCGGCATTCCCGAGAACGAATTTAAGAACGCTATCGAAAATGCGATGCGGTCAAAGCAAGGTGGGAAGTTTGTACCTACAATCGTCAACACCGATGCGCAGCGTATCAAAAGAGTTTGTCAAGCGTATGGATATTTTGACGCTAAAGTCACAGTCTCCAATGCCCTCACCGAAGCTGGCACGTTAACCTACCAAATAACTGTAGGAGATGCCTCAATCATCAAAATATTGCAAATTCAGGGCAATACTGCTATCTCAACGAATCGCCTTAAAGCCGTCTGTAACTTCAGCCGACTCTCTCCGATTTACAACAAATCTGCCGTGGATACCGACGTAGCGTCCATGTTAGAACTTTACCATAAAAACAACTATCCCACCGCCACCATCGCCCCAATCTTTGTTCCTGAAACGGGTGTGTTACAATTTCGCATCAATGAAGGCAAGGAGGTTCAGTTTAATTTCGTTGTGGATGCCGGAGAACTCCCCTTATCGCTCCAAGATGCGTTCAGAGAAGATATAATTTCTCTCATAAACACAGCCTCCCCTTCTATATGGGAACGCCGGATAAAATCCTATTTCAAAGCCGAAGGCTATCACGATACCACCGTAGATGAGGAGACACTGGATGCATCCAGTGTTCGACTTACGATTAACCCAGGGACGCGTTATGTCGTTAAGGATGTCACGTTCTCCGGGAACCGGGCGTTTTCGGATGCAAAACTGAAGCGAGAGATGACAATGAAACCCATAGGCGGATTTCTGCGAAACTTGCAAGCGAACATCGCAAGACTGTTATTTCAGCGAGATCAGAGTGTTTTTGCTGGGGCGTTTCCCCTTTTTTATGAACCAGAACTCGATACAGATATACATCGGCTCGAAATTTTATACGGAAAAGCCGGTTATCCGAAGGCAGTCATCAAGACAACGCTCGATAAACAGAATCCAAACAACCGAAATATAGGCGAAGTTGTAATACATGTCACAATAATTGAAGAACATAAAGAGATGATTCACCGATGCGACATCAGCGGGAACAACGCGTTAGATACCGCGACTCTCCTCGCACGTTTGCAGAGTGAACTCCCGCTCCCGCAGCCGAATGCCTCGCTTGCCCGGAAAGCCTACGGCGACGCAATCTTAAAAGCCTATTACGAACTCGGATACATTGATGCGGTGGTTAGTAACTCGTATATATCAGAAACGGAAGATCCGGTTTTTCGAGTAACGGGTAATTTCTCGGCACCCCTTGAGAAAGGTAAACTCCCTCCGGAAATCCGAGCGGAATTCGAGAGACATAATCTTACACTTACAGGCGTTTACATAGCCACCTATATCGGCAACCGCTGGAGCCTCCAAGACATTGAAGGGAATCCACGGTATACACTTAAACAGGAAGCGACACATCTTGAGATTTATGAACACGGGGTCCTTCGTCTCACTGTGGATACGGAAGGTGAACAGGTAGTGTTCGGCATATTCTATTTTGTGGGAGACACGGATGTCGTGAAAAAACACGTGCTTGAACGGGAAATCGCTCACCTTGAAGGAACCCTTTGGACCTCAGAGAAGTTAAGTAGCGTCTTGCAAAATCTCTACAGCTTAGGGCTTTTTCACAGTGTCCAAGATGAACGTCTCTCACTGTCTGCCCGCAGCACAGGGACACCTCCATCGTCCGAGGTTATAGATTCCCCTAACCTCCGTCCCAGGAAAATCAACGATATTTTAATCACTGTCGAAAAACAGAAGCCGAGGACATTCGGTTTGAGCAGCGGTTATAGTTTCGCAGAGGGTTTCCGCGGCACGCTGGGGTTAACGGACAGCAATTTTCTCTTTAATCGGAATATTCGAGGACGCGCGCGCGCCAGACTTGGATGGCGAGACGAGTTAGGTTATCTCTTTGATGCAACGCTCACCGAGCCGTGGTTGATCGGACGGACGCGGGGGAGTTTACAAGTATTAGCCAAGAAATTAGAGGTCGACGATAACGTCCGCGCGCTGCAAGGGAGTTTCATCCTCAGCAGAGACTTGTCCGAATCGCATCACCTCAATCTAAGATATAGCTACCGTGACCTGAACCAACCGGTTCCACCGATCCAAGAGACCGCTGCTGTAGGGGTTGGGTTACCCAACCCCTACGGGCAGAATCCTTTCAGCACAACCGTGAGCAGCGTTAGATTCTCCTGGACGTATGACAGCCGTGTACGTTATTTGAATCCTACGGGTGGTATACTGAACGCGCTTACGCTTGAATATGCGGGTGGCTTCTTGCAAGGCGAAACCAGCTTTATCAAGACGACCACGGATACTCGATATTATCAAGAACTCATCGATGGACTTGTTTTAGCAACGGCTGTTCGATTTGGTATCACGACCGGGCTGCGCTCAAACCGTCGCGCAGAATTGATTTCCTTTGAACGGTTTTGGGTAGGTGGCGGGACAACGGTCCGAGGGTATGCAGAGCGCTCTCTCGGTCCTGAAGATAGCACAGGGACACATCGCGGCGATGTGCAATTCATCTTTAACACGGAACTCCGTTTCCCGATCTATTGGATGGTTCGCGGGGCGTTCTTTTTTGATACCGGCAACGTCTGGAATTCATTGGAGGATATCGATACGACGGCACAACTCCCCTCTTCTGTCGGTGCCGGACTCTACTTAGACCTCGGTGCCCTCACAGCTGGAATAGATTATGCTATCCCACTCGTGTCCATACCGGGTGCCTTAGATCCGGACAGAGCCTTTCACATTCGTCTCGGCAGTACTTTTTAAGGGTTGTCGGCAATCGGAAGAAGTCTGAACTGTGATTGATAGGATTATCAGATGTACCATGATTAGAGGTCCCATAATCACAGTAAAGATTGAAGAAGCATGAAAGTCTCGGTTCTGACGGCTGACCGCTAACCCTCTGATTGTCCGTAGGGTTTCCCCAACGCGAAGGGTGCTTCGGCGCGCCCGACAAACCCTGCCAGCACTGCCAAACAGAGCACATAGGGCAACATTAAAAACACCTGATAAGGAACCCCCCAACCCAACGCTTGGAATCGTGCATCGAGTGCTGAACCGAGTCCAAAAAGTAGGGCAGCACCGCATGCTTTCACAGGATGCCATTTCCCAAAGATGACGATCGCCAAAGCAATGAACCCGCGTCCTACCGTCATACCGGGTGTAAAATAGGGCACATCGGCAAGGGAGAGATAACCGCCAGCCATTCCTGCCATCGCTCCGGCGAATAGCAGACAAATTGTTCTCAAACGGAGGACGTTCGCACCCGCAGCGGCAATCGCCCTCGGATGCTCACCACAGGCACGGACACGAAGCCCCTGTTGCGTATGGTAGAGAAAAAAATAGACACACGGTACCAGTAGGAATGTGATGAAAACGAGGATGTTGTGCGAAAACAGCGCACGTCCCAAGAAAGGGATTTGGGAGAGCAGTGGAATGTCAATTTGCTGGAACGCTGGCACTCCCTGTGCGATCCCCGTTACGCCGAAGAGCCGTTGATAGACGACCTCTGTCAAGCCCAATGCTAAGAGCGTCATCGCCGTGCCGATAATAACTTGGTCACCCCGCAGTCTTATCGCACAGAGGGCAAACAACGCCGCGGCGATAAGTCCACTGAGACCTGCCATTAAAAGTCCGAACCACGGTGCGATCATGGCAAATTCTGCCGTGTAGAAGGAGCCGACCATCCCGAAAAACGCCCCTGTGAGCATCATTCCCTCGATACCGATGTTAAGTACACCGGCGCGCTGGGAGATGACCTCGCCTAATGCGGCGAGCAGGAGTGGGGTTGCCCCTCGAATCGTTGCTGAAAGAATATCTTCAAACATACTTTTAACTATTGGGTTTTTTGCTCGTTTTTCTCCGTTGTCGAAAAACGGTTTTTGCTTAGATTGCTGCGGCAATTTAAACAAGTACGCTTTTTGTTTTCAGATAAAGCACAATTTTCGCCTTAACCCACGCCTCAATATTTACTCGGGGCGGCATATAATTTTTTGTTAGTAGTAGCGCAATTCATTGCGCGTTTCTGCAATGCGACGGGCGATAAATCGCCCTACTACGAACTCAACCTCTTGTCTATTTCACATCTATATAGAAATGCCTCCGGACCTCAGTAGTTCGGTTTCAAACCACTCTTATTCGGAATGTGAAGACGCGCGTTTACGGAAAAGTTGGATAGAACTATAGCCGATGACGAAAAGTAGGATTGTCGCTTGCATTACCAACGTCACTTTATCGGAGATGCCGACCTCGCGCTGCATGCTATAGGAACCCGTCGTTAGCGCGCCAAACAGGAGCGCAGCAGCAACCGTCACCAACGGATTCAGTTTTGCCAACAAAGCGACAGCAATCGCCGTGTAGCCGTATCCGGGAGAAAAGTTAAGAAAAAGTCGACGGGTCAGTGCTGTCAACTCAATTGCGCCGCCAAGCCCTGCGAGTGCCCCACTGATGAAAAAGACGCGGAGCGTGTTCTGCACAATCGAGATGCCTGCCGCTTCTGCTGCAGCCGCACCCTCTCCTACCGCGCGGAGTTGATACCCGAACGCCGTCCGAAAAAGAATAAATGTGAGGATAATCGCCAATAGAAATCCGATAACAATGCCGAGGTGGACCCGATGCGGTGGAAAAAGACGTGGCAGAAATACCCACTGAACTATCCGATCACTCTGGGGACCACGTTGCGCTGCCTCCTGCAAGGGACCCCCATCTATCATCAGACTCACCAAATGAAGCGCGACGTAATTCAACATAATGGTACTGATAACTTCGTTGACCCCGCGCGCCACTTTGAGGATCGCGGGAATGAGTCCCCATATTCCGCCTACGAGTGTAGCAAGTCCGAGGCACAACGGCACTGCAACCCACGGGCTTTGGGGGAAAAATGCGGCGAGTTTCGTCCCAAACCATGTCGCCGCTAATGCGCCCATCAAAAACTGTCCCTCGGCACCGATATTCCAAATCCCGCACCGAAACGCCATCGCAACGGAAAGCCCCGCCATCAGAAACGGTGTACTCTTCACCAGCGTTTCTCCGAACTTCCTCCCAGTACCGAATGCTCCACTCACCGCTGCTTGGTAAGCTTCCAGTGGGTTATAGTGACAGAGTAACATGATGATGGCGTTTGTGACAAACGCGCTCACGAGAATTAGAACAGGCGTTGCGAGCCACTGGATATTGATTCTTTTTATCATGTTTTAATAGTTGTCAATTGTCAGTATGAACGTAGGTGTTTTTGCTTGGGGTGTTTTTGCTTGGGTATTTCTGCGTATTGATAGGGCGTTTCTTTTTCCCCCAGGTTGAGCAGTAAAACACCAAAAGTCCTATAGTTTATACCGAGAATTCCGATTTTCAAGTACCGATTCTTGGAGATACCTATAGCGAAACCCAACAAACCAAACGTTATGGAGGCAAGAATGCGTTGGGTTTCACTCGAGACTTGTTAATTTCAGGTTTCCCGATGCTGGAGAGTCATCTGCTTTCTGCCGTTTTTAGTAAATTTTCGTTCAACCCAACCTACAAGAATCCTAAGCCAAAGATAGCAGTAGTGCATTCTCACTGCGAAGCAGGCGCAACTGCGGATCTTTACCGAAGCAGCACCCCTGCCGAGGCATCCTCACAGCCCCGTTAGGGCAAAATTAAAAACCGGTCATTAACAATCCGAGTGCCTCAATGTCGTTGCGTTGCGCCGTCGCCTCAATCAACTTGCCTCTCGACATAACGTAGAGTCGATCACTCAATAGCAAAACTTCGTCTAACTCTGTTGAAATTAACAGAACAGACTTTCTCTGGTCGCGCTGTGCCAACAAATTCTCGTGTACATAGTGGGCAGCGTTGACATCTAAACCGCGTGTAGGATTGACAGCGATAAGGAGATCAGGTTGAAGTGAGATTTCTCGGGCGAGGACGATTTTTTGTTGATTGCCACCGGAGAGTGAAGAAGCAGGAATATCAGCGATAGGCGGACGAATGTCGTAATCAGCGATGAGCTGCTCTGCTGTTTCCCGCTTCCGCTTTTGGTTAAGTACATTCCACTGTGCTATGTTTTTTAAATGGGTCACGTTCAACAAGAGGTTTTCCGTAACCGAAAACGCTGCGATGACTCCTGTCGTTTGCCTATCTTCAGGGATATAGCCGACCCCGCGCTGTCGCACTGCCTTGATCCCCTGGGGATTGGCACCTAAGATACCTATTGTCCCAGAGGCACTGTGTCGTAAACCCATGATCGCCTCTGCGAGTTCACGCTGCCCATTTCCATCTACGCCTGCGATACCGACGATTTCACCGCGACAGGTCTCCATAGAGACATCTGACACTGCGACCTCGTTTCGACTGCCGAGGACTGTTAAATTTGAGAGTTGTAGTACATTGTCTGGAGGATCGTTTTCGAGGTGTGGGTTGGAAACCGAGCATTTAACGTCGTTGATTTCTTCTCCAATCATCTCCCTCGCGAGCTCCCGTGCAGTCAATTCGCCCGTCGGACCGAGGTAAACTTTCTTGCCACGCCTTAAGACGGTAATCCTATCGCTGATGCTCAAGACCTCTTTCATTTTATGGCTAATGAAGATGATTGCGCGACCATCGGTTTGGAGTTTGCGTAGAATTGTGAAGAAGCCTTCCACCTCCTGCGGACTCAGAACAGCGGTGGGTTCGTCAAGAATCAGAATCCGGGCATCAACAGCGAGTGCCTTGAGAATCTCCACGCGTTGTTTTAAGCCTACTGAGAGCGTCCGTACCAGCGCAGTCGGATCGACAGTAAGCCCAAATCGCTCGGAGAGTTCCTCAGTAATACGGATAGCCTCCCCCTTCTTAAACCGGAATTTCCCTAACCACTTTTTGCAATCACCGTTTGAAGATGTGCCTCCTGCCGAATTCAAACGCAATTGTCCAAGAGCCAAGGCAATATTCTCAGCGACCGTGAGATTTTCAATCAGCATAAAATGCTGATGCACCATGCCGATCCCATTCGCAATCGCATCCCGTGGCGACTTTGCCCGCAACCTATGCTGCCAGTTTTCGCGATCGGTAACATAGATCCGCCCTGCTGATGGCTGGTAAAGACCATAGATAAGGTTCATCAGCGTGGACTTCCCCGCGCCATTTTCACCTAAAATCGCGTGGATTTCACCGGCTCTCAGCTCAAAATCAACACTGTCAACAGCGACGAGATCGCCGAAGGTTTTCGTAACGTTCCGAAGTTCAAGGATGTTTTCTTTACTCATCACTCACCGAAGTTGCCCGCTGTAAAAGAAAAAGAAAGGCACCAACTGTGAAAGTCGGCACCTCTCTGAAGTTATATAATACTATTCAGAATCGTCTTGTGACACTCCGGGGGCTGGTTCTGTGAATTCTTCGCCGCGCTGTGCTGCTTCTCTTCTGCGGCGGTCCCATTCTGAAACTTCCTGATAAACCTTGGTTTCGCCCTTGGCAATGCCTTCAGCAATGCCTTCAACTTTGGCAGCCTGGATCCGCTTTTCTTGCCTAGCTAGATACCAATCTGATAGTAACATGATGATATCAATGCCTCCTACTATCATCCCGACTAAAGCCCCGCCAACGGGGATAAATATCGAAATATCCTTCAGGATATTTTGAACAGACGCGTGTCCGTTCCAGCCTTTATTTATTTCATAATTCAGAGCGATGTAACCGTAGATGATAACAAAGAGAGAAATAAGAAAAAGTGCGAGACCGGCTTTCCCTGTTCTCCAAAAATCCCTCACGGCTTGCCACGACTCGCTCAACCTTTTCAAAATGTCCTCCCTTAAGTAAGAACATAATAACATGCACCACACGGATTGTCAAATGAAAAAATGTATAGTTATACTATACACCATTTTTCTGTTCTCGCTGGTGCCAATTCACCATCGTAAGCGATTACCCGAAGTGAAACTTTCCAACTCTCACCTGCGGGTGTTGATACCGACCCTGTCCATGTTGGATTATAGAGTGCCATCCCATAATCCCGAATAAACCATGGACCGCGGACATCTTTATTGAGAATCGTCATACAGACCCCAAAGTGTCCATGCCCTGCTAACATATTTTGGTAGGCAACAAAGTCTGACTCGCCCTCGTGAACGACCTCGACACCCCCTTTGCGTCCGTTGTCACCCAGCACAATACCGCCCATGACAGGCAGCAGTCTCGGTTCCACACGGATACCGATGCTTCCGAACTTCGTCTGTGGATAAGTCGCAGCACCGTAAGACGCAATTTTTTCGCTCGTCATATCGCAGACTGTGGCATCTGCAAGCGCGTAAAGATTGACGGTGCGGATTTCGTCAATTAACGGTTCTTCATTTTCGTCTCGCCAGATAACATTCTGAACGAACTGAACGCCATCGGCATGTGGTGTGATGTCAATCTCTTTCTGTGTGTCCATGCGTCCTAATTTCTCAAAGACTTTGTCCGTGAAAGAACGACGAGGTGGCGATGCCCAGAAGCCTGCCTCCCTTTCACCGACTTGCACCGGTCCCTGTCCGACAAAAATACCGTTGTGGAACGGATGATCGAAGGCAAACTCCTGAACAACGGTATGCCCTGCCGGCGTATAAAAGGGAAAAACGAAGGGACGATAAAAATTCGCACCGACACCGCCCAAACAGCGTCCTGTATCGCTTTGGACGACTAAGTGGGTTTTGGCATTTACTTTGACTTCAAAAATGTTTTTCATATTTTTCCATTTATTTATACCGTCCAGATTGTGACAGCGATGTGCTGCTCTGGGTTTTCAACGGTTGTGTAGTAGTAGAGCGTCACCAACTTTCCATCCGTCGTTGGCGGGCCACCCTGCGAATTGCCCCGCTTCCTTGTAGACATACCCGTGTTGAGCAGATAACTTTGATGGATGCATCACGCAGGCGTTCCCCTTACAGAATAGCACGTATCGTATCACTACGATGCCTTCTACGAAATAATGCTAAAAAGTATATGTTATTTGCGCAGAGGTGTCAATAGAAAATCTGTGAATATTAGGATTATTCATAGCAGATTTTAGAATTAACAATACACTGTGCAAAGGCAAGATTCCAAACCTCGCCAGCGCGAAGATGACAGTATATCATCAAAAGGGCAGGGTTCGGAGATCCCTCCTACAGGAGAAATGAATGACCTGAGGCAATGTTATTAACGCTTTACATTTTTCGCATAAACGTGCTATACTGTCTCAAGCATTTCTGTAAAGAAGGAGGAATTCTGAAGTGATACAGATATATTATAAGTTACGAAATAACGTTGCAATCTACGCATTACTTCCGTGCTTTTTCATCCTTGGACTCATGCTGATTGGGAGCGCGAACCTTGAGGCAAAAGGACATGAAAAATTTAAGGTTGCCATGCTGCTGCCCGGTTCAATCAGTGATGCGGGTTGGAACGCTTTAGCCTATGAAGGACTCAAAGCGATTGAAAAACAACTCGGTGCGGAAATCAGCCACGCTGAGACCCGAACCCCAACAGATCAGGAAGAACAATTTCGGGCATACGCACTCGACGGATACCACATGGTGTTTGGACACGGATACGAGTTTCAAGACCCTGCGAAAGCAGTCGCACCTGATTTTCCAGAGACGATTTTCATTACGTCATCCGGTGGCACCATCACCGACAACATCTCACCCGTCAACTTTCGTGTTGAACAAGCCGCCTATCTGTTAGGGATGATCGCAGGGACGATGACGCAAACAAATAAACTCGGTGTCATGGGTGGGCAGAACATCCCATCTGTTAATAGCACTTTTATGGCGTTTGAAGGCGGCGCGAAAAGTGTGAATCCTGAAGTGAAAGTATCTTGGGTATATGTCGGGAACTGGGAAGATATCGGCAAAGGGAAGGAACTTGCACTTGCACAGATTAATGAAGGGGTTGATTTTATTTTTCCGAATGCAGACGCAGCAGGGCTCGGTGCCTTTGAGGCGGCTGAGGTTTTTAATAAATCTGAAACTGCCCAAAAAGAGGGAAAAATTGTATACACCTTCGGCGCGAATCGTGACAAGAGCGATATTTCGCCAACGACCGTAATTGCCAACGCCGTGATTACACCGAACGCGTTTGTGAAGATTGCCAAGATAGTTAAGGAAGGAAAGTTTAAGCCGCAGCTCTATACCTTCAACATGCTCACGGACGAGGCGATCACCCTCACCTATAACCCCGCATTGAAGGATAAAGTACCAGAGGCGACGCAAAAAGCCGTCGAAGATGCCAAAGCCAAAATCCTCGCTGGCGAGTTGAAGGTGCCACAAATTGATTTCAGTGAAACCGAGTAGGCTGTTTTATTACTCTGAATCGCGGATTTATAGGGGCATGATCAAAAGAATCGAAGGATTTGGCTGGAAGGCGTGAAGAATGGGAGGTTTAGCACAGTGACACATAAAATGGAAATAGATGGTGTTGAAGTTGCCTTCTCCGAGGGTGAAACGATCCTTGAAGTGGCGCGACACCATCAGAAAGAGATTCCAACGCTCTGCTACGATCCAAGGCTTGAGCCTTTCGGTGGGTGTCGCCTTTGTATCGTCGAATTAGAAGGTGCGCGGAATCCGGTGGCATCTTGCACGACGAAAGCTACACCGGGAATGGTCGTCCGTACAGCGACCGATACAATAGAGGCGTACCGGAAGACGCTGCTCGAAATGGTTGTCAGTGAAAATCGTGAAGTCGATGTGTCCCCACTGCGCGGTTATGCATCTGGCGAACTCACAGACCTCCGGGACAGGTACGAGATTAACGGCACACGTATAACAGGGGCAACATCTGGCACGAGCAAAACCGATGAAAATCCGTTCATTCTCAGAGATTACGAACTCTGCATCTCCTGTTATCGGTGTGTCCGCGTCTGTGCTGAACAAGAAGGCGATCATGCCATCAATGTTATGAATCGCGGTTTCCATACACAGATTACGACTGAATTTGATGGACTTCTCAAGGACTCCGCCTGCACCTTCTGTGGGCAATGTATCCAGACCTGCCCAACCGGTGCGCTTGCCGATAAGAAAGCACTCCGTGCGGTTGATGAGGTAGAGGATGCTATTCCTGACAAAACGCGCACCATCTGCCCGTATTGTGGGGTCGGGTGTTCCGTTGATATACTCACGAACAATGAAAAGATTGTCGGCATCCACCCTGCAATGGACGGACCCGCCAATCAAGGGGCACTCTGCGTTAAAGGTCAGTTTGCTTACGACTTTGTCCAGCATTCCGACCGCCTGAAAACCCCACTCATCCGCGGTGACGATGGGGAACTCCACGAAGCCACATGGGAAGAGGCACTTGACAGAGCGGCTGAGGGATACCGGAAAGTGCATGCTGAACACGGTAGACATAGCATCTACGGCATCGCCTCTGGGCGCGCGCCGAGCGAAGCGGCGTATCTCATGCAGAAGTTTATCCGTGCTGGGTTCGGGACGAATTACATCGACAACTGTAGCCGTGCCTGACACGCGCCGACCGTTGCCGGTCTGGCAGCGACAATCGGACGTGGAGCGATGTCGAACCCGCTCGTTGATATGGAGAAACCGGATGTAATTTTCTGTATCGGTACGAATATGACGGAATGCCACCCTGTTGCGGCGACGGGGCTTAAGAAGGCGGTTGCCCGCGGTGCCAAACTCATCGTCGCGGATCCGAGGCGCATCGGATTAGTGGAGATGTCGGCTCTCTATTTACCGCTCCGCGTCGGTTCGGACACGGCGTTGCTTCTCGGAATGGCACACGTGATTGCCCGTGAAGGCTTGATTGACGAAACGTTCATCAAAAACCGCACCACCGGATTTGATGACTTTTTTGAGCATATCAGCCAGTGGACACCGGAATGGGCAGAAGCGATCACAGGTGTGCCAGCGAAGGATATTGAAAAAGCAGCGATGTGGTATGGTGCGACGAACAGAGGGGCTATCTACTACACGTTAGGGATCACGGAACATATCTGTGGCGTTGAGAACGTGCAGAGTCTCTGCAATCTTGCCCTGATGACTGGTAATATCGGGCGCGAGGGGACAGGTATCAACCCGATGCGTGGGCAGAACAACATTCAAGGCGCGGGAGATAGCGGGGCGTTGCCAAACAACTACTCCGGTTTCCAAGCCGTCACGGATCCAGAACATCAGGCGAAGTTTAAAGCGGCATACGGCAAAGAGGTTGACTTGGAGAAAGGCATCACCAAAGTCACCGCCTTAGAACTCTGTGGCGACAGTATCCACGCGATGCTGATCGATGGCGAAAATACATTGCTATCGGATCCGGACCGGGAACACTGTGAGCACGCGCTCCGTTCATTGGATCATTTCGTTGTCATCGACATCTTTCTTACCGAAACCGCAGAACTCGCCGATGTCGTGCTACCAGCAACGGCTTGGGGTGAAACGGATGGAGTCTGCACGAACACGGAACGTCGTGTTCAGCGACTGCGCGCTGCAGTCCCGCCACCCGGCGAAGCTAAACCGGATTGGTGGATTATTTGTCAAATCGCACAACGCCTCGGTTTTAAAGGCTTCGATTATGACGCGCCGAAACCGATTTTCAACGAACTCTGCCAACTTTCACCGATCTATGCGGGATTGGATTGGGAACGCATCGACAAAAGCGAATATCAGTGGCCCGTGCCACACAAAGAACATCCGGGGACACCGAGATTACACGAAGAAACGTTCGCCAACGGACGCGGTATCTTTTCCAATGTGCATTACCGAGATCCCGCTGAGACGATTAGCGATGATTTCCCGGTATGGCTCACAACGGGGAGACGCTTGCAATCCTATCATACTCGCACACAGACTGGCAGGGCACAGGGAATTGATTATCTATTGTCGGAAGAATCGCTGGAAGTGAATCCTACTGACATCGAGAAATGGGATTTAACGGACGGGGAATGGTGTACAATGAGTAGTGCACGTGGGAGTATCACTATCAAAGTGAAAGCGACGAACCGTTCTCCGCGCGGCACAGTCTTCGCGAGTTTCAGCTTTGCAGATGTTCCAGTCAACCTATTGACCGGTTCTGGCTACGACCCAGTTACCCACACCGCTGAATTGAAGGTGTGCCCAGTCCGGTTAGAACCGCTCTAAGAATTTTTTAGTGTGGTATGCCTTTCTAACTTTCGAGATCGGTTGAAGTGTTACGTGGAAGGTCAGGTACCACCATCAGAAAACGACAACAAACAAAACGTATAGGATACTGTCTATGAAAACGCAAAAGTACATTTACTGGCAAGATGAAACAGTATTTATCGGATATCTGGAAGCATATCCCGATTATTGGACGCAGGGCGAAACCATAGAAGCCTTAGAGGAAAACCTTCTTGATATTTACAAGGAACTCACGAGCGGGACTATTCCGTGTATTCGAAAGGTTGCTGAATTACGGATTGCATGAAAAGACGAGACTTGATTCGTGAGTTAAAAAAGATAGGGTGTGTGCTCATTCGTCATGGTGCGAAGCATGATTGGTACCAGAATCCGGGTACCCGCGTTTCTCAGCCAGTTCCGCGCCATAGGGAAATCAAAGATGTGTTAGCAAAGCATATTCTTAAAATGCTTGGGGATTAAAGGAGATTTTTTATGAACTGGAAATCACGCTGGTCAGAACAGCACCCAGACGCTGATGCCTTAAAGCAACAGTTAAAATCTGAAGGCTTTGATGCCTATGAGTGGACAGGTCGTCCCGGTGGTGCCTACCTTGATTATATCCACACCTTAGATGAAGTCGTCTGTGTGCTGTCTGGCACAGCTGGTGTGAAGGTCGCCGATGAACAGGGGACTGTCGAACCCGGCGATCGGATGGATGTTCCCGCGAACACCTATCATTCAATCACTGTCACAGGCGAGGAGCCATTGGTGGTCTTGACGGGAATGCGGTCTTCTAACAATTTAGTTAACAGTTAACAGTTAACAGTTACAAGAAGGTGCTGTTAAACGAAAACCTCTTAACTGAAAACTGAAAACTCAGAAAAAGGAGCATTTATGAATATTACTGTCAAAACCGGCGGGTTTGCCCAAGAGCAGACCGATGTCATCGCTATTGGTGTGTTGGAAAACCCGGATTTCTATAGCGCACCTCTCCAAAACATAGAACAAGCTCTCGGCGGACGCATTCGTGAAGTGATGAACCTCGGTGATTTCACAGGCAAACACAAGACGACCCGCTGGCTCTATACAAACGGAGCCATCACGGCACCGCGTGTGCTTTTGGTGGGTTTGGGTGAATATCACGATCTCACTGTTGAGAAGGTGCGTGAGGCAGCGGGTAACGCCGCGCGGGCGATCCGCGACATGGGTTTAAGTACCGCCGCAATTCCGATTCCTATTGAAGCCACCCCTGAAATGATTCAAGCCGCCGCGGAGGCAAGCCTTCTTGCACTCTATCAGTTCAACGAACACAAAACGGATACCGACGATGAGGATAAAAAAAAGAAGCTTGAATCTATTACGTTTTTAGTTGAAAACGAGCAAATCAAGGCAACGATAGAAGACACCGTGGCGCGCGGTGAAACGATGGCCAACGGCACACTCCTTGCTCGCGACCTCAGTAACCAACCCGCAAACTATCTCACACCGACACAACTCGCTGAAAAGGCACAAACGGTGGCAGAAACGGCGGGACTCAATTGCGAAATATTTGACAAAGCGACCCTCGAAGAAAAAGGCTTCCGTACACTCCTCGCTGTTGCGCAGGGCAGTGTTGAAGAACCTCGGTTTATTATTCTGGAATATACACCAGACGGCGAAGGACAAGACACCGTCGTGCTTGTTGGAAAAGGGATTACCTTCGACACAGGTGGTATCTCTCTGAAATCCGGAGGTGGTATGCACGAGATGAAGCATGACATGTCGGGTGCTGCTGCTGTGATAGGCGCGATGCAGGTGATTGGACAGCTGAAGCCAAACGTGCGCGTCATCGGTGTGATTGCGGCGACTGAAAATATGCCGAGTGGGACGGCTGTTAAGCCGGGTGATGTCGTCACCGCCTACGGCGGCAAAACGATTGAGATCCTCAACACCGATGCTGAGGGACGGTTGGTGTTAGCAGATGCTCTCGGATGGGTAGCACAGTATAATCCGAAGGGTGTTGTTGATTTAGCGACGCTCACTGGTGCCGTTATAACCTGTTTAGGACATATCGCGGCTGGGGCAATGAGTACGGATCAGGAACTCATGTCGAAAGTGAAATCGGCAGCCGTAAAGACACATGAACGGGTTTGGGAATTGCCGCTTTGGGACGATTACGATGAAGGGGTTAAAAGCAAGGTCGCGGACGTACAGAATATCGGTGACGGCACTGCTGGAACGATTGCAGGCGGTGCGTTCTTGAAGAAATTCGCAGAAGGCTATCCGTGGGTGCATCTTGATATCGCTGGCACTGCTTGGGGTATGAAGGGTTCTACCTATATCCCTGAAGGGGCATCCGGCTACGGTGTGCGGCTGTTGGTCCAACTGGTTGAGGATTGGTAGTTTTCAGCGAAAAAGTAGAAAGTTCTATCACGTTTCCGAGTTAAAATCCCGGTCCTTTAGGTTCGGAATGTAGACTCGGAAACACGATGAAAAAACGGCGAAAGAGGCTTCAACACCCCTTTCGCCGAATTGTATTTAAAAATATTATCCTTCCGAACGGATCTGAATTAACTTATTAACAGCGTGGATGTAAGCCCGCGCACTTGCTTCGATGATGTCTGTGCTGGCACCGTGTCCGGTGATGATGTTTCCGTTGTCTTGTACCTTCAGCGAGACTTCACCAATAGCGTCTTCCCCTTCGGTTACGGAACGGATCTGGTAATCCATGAGGTTTAGCTGCATGTCGACAACTTGGTTAATCGCCTTAAATGCCGCATCCACCGGTCCGTCCCCAGTTGAGGCTCTCTCAACCACACCATCTTCCGTCCGAATACCGACCGTCGTTGTCGATGCGATTCTCGTTCCACTGACGACTTGGATGTAATCCAGCTCAAAGACAGCAGGAATGGAGCGAATTTCATCGCTCATGATCGCTTCAAGGTCAGCATCCTGCACGGCTTTCTTCTTATCAGCGACCCGCAGGAATCTTTCATAGACTTTGTCCAACTGATCCGCGTCCACTTCGTAGCCGAGTTCGTTGAGTCGGTGTCTGAGCGCGTTGCGGCCGGAACGCGGGCTGAGAATCAGCTGACTCTCTTTCCATCCGATCTCTTTCGGATCAATGATTTCAAAGGTTACGCGCGATTTGATGATACCGTCCTGATGGATACCCGAGCTGTGTGCGAATGCGTTCGCACCCACAATCGCCTTGTTCGGTTGAACGGCAATGCCCATTGTTCGACTCACACGCCGGCTGATTGGAACGATCTCTTTTGCGTTAATATCGGTGTAATACGCTTTGAAGTAGTCACGTCGGGTTCGGATCGCCATGACGACCTCTTCCAGTGAGGTATTGCCAGCACGTTCTCCGAGTCCGTTGATGGTGCACTCCACCTGCCGTGCGCCCTGCTCAACTGCTATAAGACTGTTCGCCACCGCTAAACCAAGGTCGTTATGACAGTGTACACTAATAATGGCATCGTTAACATTCGGGACATTTTCCATGATGCCTTTAATTAAGTCACCAAATTCCGTTGGTACTGTCCATCCGACGGTTTCCGGGATATTGACAACAGTTGCCCCTGCTGCGATCGTTGCTTCAACGACCTCATAAAGGAACGCTAATTCCGTCCGTCCCGCGTCCATTGGTGAAAATTCGACATTCGCATCCGGATGTCCTTCACACAAACTCTTTGCATAGGCGACTGCATCGGTTGCCATCCGAAGTGTATCTTCGGGGGTCGTCCGTGTGATGCGTCCCATGTGAATCGGTGATGTACCGACAAAAGTGTGGATACGGGCGCGTGGTGCATCCTCAATAGCTTTCCATGCGGCAGTAATGTCCTTCTCGACAACGCGAGAGAGTGCACAGATTTCCGGTCCTTCAACTTCGTTGGCTATCCGTTTGACAGCGTCGAAATCTCCCGGCGACGAAATTGGGAATCCTGCTTCAATGATATCAACATTTAATTTGGCGAGGTGCTTGGCAATCTCCAGTTTCTCCTCAATACCGAGCGCAGCGCCGGGTGTCTGTTCAGCATCGCGGAGCGTTGTATCGAAAATATAAACCTTCTGCGGGTTGTTTTGAAAATCGTCCAAGGCTCTGTTCCTCCAAATTTGAATCAGGGGCGGATAAAGTTTGCAAGTTGCGAGAGAAGTCTGATGCTGTCAAAAGGGTATTGTCAAATTTAAAAGCATCAGACAACATAACATAACCAACACCGCCAACTTCATCGCCTTTTAAATTGTATCAGCTGGGCATTTTTTGCCATCGACAAAAAATGAACAAAAACGCAATCATTAAAAAGTTAGATGTCACGACCGACAGCGATGGCAATCGGCTTCAGTTCTCGCATCAGGGTCTCGAATTGATCTGGGAACAGCGACTGCGCGCCATCTCCCGTCATTGAATGATCTGGATCGTGATGTACTTCAAGTAACAATCCATCTGCCCCTGCAGCCACAGATGCCTTTGTCATATCACATACGAGACTCCGAATACCCGTGCCGTGGCTCGGATCAACAATAATAGGCAAGTGGCTTAATTCGTGAATAACAGGCACGGCGTTCAAATCAAGTGTGTTGCGGGTGTGCGTTTCAAAAGTCCGAATACCGCGCTCACAGAGAATGACACCGGGATTTCCTTCTGCGAGGATATACTCGGCGGCAAGGAGCCATTCCTCAATTGTCGCCGACATCCCGCGCTTGAGGATTACAGGCTTATTTGCACGTCCCACTTCACGCAACAGATAGAAATTTGTCATGTTCCGCGTGCCGAGTTGGAACATATCTGTATATTCACCAACGAGTTCGACTTCGTGCGGGGTCATGACCTCGGTGACAATGCCGAGTCCGGTTTCGGTTTTCGCCGCCCCCAGCATTTTGAGAGCCTCTTCGCCGTAACCTTGGAAACTATAAGGTCCTGTTCTGGGTTTAAAGGCACCGCCTCTGATGAAACTGGCACCGGCACTCCGAACTTGCCGAGCAATGGTTACGATCTGTTCCGTGCTTTCTACTGCACACGGACCGGCAATGACGGGCACCTGCCGCCCACCAATCTTTGTGCCGTTGACTGCAACAACCGTCGGTTCATCCCGAAACTCACGGCTTGCCAATTTGAACGGTGCCGTAATGGGCATCGTTCGGTCGACACCGGACATTGACTCTATCGGAATATCACCAAGCAATGTTTTATCTCCTATGACACCGATCACAGTGTGTCTCTCGCCGACTGAGACTTGTGCTTTCAATCCTACATCTTCGATCCGTTTTACAACAGCATTGACATCTGCTTGTGTCGCATCGGTCTTGGTAACGATTACCATGCTTTTCAACTACCTCCGCCTTCTTAATAGCAAGTTTTCGGTTCGCAAGTTGCACCGCCTTCTTAATAGCAAGTTTCCGGTTCGCAAGCGACACCGCCTTCTTAATAGCAAGTTTTCGGTTTGCAAGCTGCACCGAAAATAATCCTGTCTGTCGCAAATCAAATTCGGTTAAAAAAAATACCCAACATTGAATTTTTTCAACGCCGGGTGGTGATAATTGAATCGGTTAGTTTTTGTAATATAGGCACCGCCTACGAACCTTCACCACCTGTCGTTGCTGTACAAATATAAGTACAGGTACAGATACAATCCAAAAAAGCCTTCAAACAAACCTTTGCTTGTAAGAGGCGTAAAAAGAGACCATGCATAGAGGGAAGCGTTCCGTAAAGAGGCTGGAGCAACCCGGACATGAGGTATCTGTGCTGTGGTAGTATTACGTTGAAGCGTTCGCATCATCAAGGTCCTAAAAATTAGGGTAAAAAGTCCCGACCCTAATGTTCTGAAAGCAAACTCCGCTATCAAAGCGGATATCTTTATTGTAATATAAGACGGTATTTTTCACAAGGAATAGCACTTTGAAAAGGGTACGCCGTAATTTCCTGTAAAATGACTAATCCTATTATATAATAACACATTTTTTTATACAAGTCAAATTTCTTTTTTTGCAACCATAGGTGTGAAGCCAATTTTCAACCGATAAAATAGTGTTGACTGCTAAATCAAGGTGTGCTAATATGCGAAAAGAGGACACTACGGAGAAAACTATGCCGAAACCAGAACATTTCAGACCGATGACCGTTGGGATTATGGGGGGTTCCGCTTCTGGAAAGACGACGTTCGCGAGTGCCTTGGCAGAACAACTCACGGAATTCTCGCCTGTCGTGCTAAATCAGGATTCCTATTTTCGCGACTGGTCAGAATACTCGGAAGCGGAACGGGAACGAGTCATCACTGCGAATCATCCGGATGCCGTTCTATGGGATGCCCTCATCGCAGACATCAAGAAACTTCGCGATGGCGATGCGATCAACACACCCACCCCCGGCACGCGTGCCGCGCAACGCGGCGGCGAAAAAGCGAGCGTGCAACCGAGCAAGGTCGTTATTGTGGAAGGACATCTCATCTTTTGGAGTGAAGATTTACGAAACTTGATGGACATTAAACTATTCCTTGATGTAGATGCACATGAACGTGTCCTGCGCCGGATGCTCCGTGATGTTGCACAACGCGGGGGTGATCTGGAGTGGGCTATTAACTGGTATCGGCGCGATGTCCTCCCTAACTTCCCTGTCTATACCGAACCCTGCAAGCAGTATGCTGATCTGATTATCCCATTCCAAGATGAAAACCCAGTTGCATTGTACACGCTTGTCGCGAGCATCCGAACGCGGATCCAAGAGCGCGACTCAATGTCTTAACACCAACCATAGGCGTAGAAAACGCACCTCAATCATTCTCTCATCTATCAAAGCCATTTTGACCTCCAGACAACGCCACAATGGCAAGGGTTGTGCCAATTTGGCGAACCCATTTCTTGTATTTCCCACCTGAATCTCCACGAGTTGTGTTGTATATGTCTTATATCAATGTCGTTCCCACAGGGTAGGTACGAGACCTACTGGGTAGGCACAAGACCTACCCCTATGGATATGAACCCTGATATATCGGCGTTCCTACTCGGTAGGTACGAGACCTATCTCTACGGAGTTGATGCCTACCGAGACTGGATATGTCGACTTTGGCACGGAATTTGCTCAATATACACACAGAGAGGCAAACACCTTCGGATCGCCTCAGAAGAGATTGGCACAAAACTTGCAACCTATTTGGCATAGAACTTGCCTCTAACATCTACAGAAACAAAATTCAAAAGGAGAAAAAAATGACTTATTTGACCTTACACAGACCAACAGGAAATCTATTCAGATTCTACAGTCCGTTTTTCGCGCCTCAACACACAAGGAGCGATGCGGATAGATACAATTGGGTACCCTCGGTTGATATTTCGGAAACAGACGATGGCTTTGAAGTCCGCGCTGAGCTACCCGGGGTCGCCAAGGACGACCTCCATGTCTCTGTCAAAGATAACCTCTTGACGCTCAGCGGGGAGAAACGGCAGGAAAAGGTGGACGATACGCAAAACTATCGCAGAGTTGAACGGCGGTACGGCAGTTTCCAACGGAGATTCGCGCTCCCAGAGGAAGTGGAGACAGACAATATCAAAGCCGAATTTAACGACGGTGTGTTGATGCTCTCCATTCCGAAGCCGGAAGTCGTAAAACCGACCGAGATCCCGATCACAACTGTATCCTAATACGTTTACCATAGCACAAAAGAGAAGGTTGGCGCGTGAATGTGTCAGCCTTCTCTTTTTGTCTGTGATACGTGTGCTACGCCTCTCCTTTATCTTTCAAGACACCGATATAGAGAAGCGCGGCGAGGATTGCACCTACAAACGGTCCCACAAAATAGAGCCAGATGTCCGCATAGTTACCGCTGACAATGGCAGGTCCCAACGTCCGCGCAGGATTGAGCGAAGCACGCGTCAACGGACCCCCCATGAGGATACCAAACATCAATGTGAGACCAATCGCGAGTCCTGCGAAGTTTCCTGCTTTCCCACTCACAGCGGTATTAAAAATGGTATTGACGAGGAAGAAGGTGAGTATCATTTCGACGATAAGCCCTTGCGTTGCAGTAACCGTGAAGGCCCCACCATTAGCCGCCGTGGTTAGAATCGTCACACCCAGATCGCCGGGATTCGGTAGCACGGCGTTAAGCACAACTGCCCCCAAAATTCCGCCAAGAAATTGCACAATCCAATAGCCGATAGCTGCCACGAATTCGATCTCGCCTGCTATCAGCAAGCCAAGCGTCACAGCTGGATTGATATGCGTGCCAGAGATGTGTCCATATGCATAAGCGAACGTCACAATGACTAAACCGTGAGCGAGTGCGATCCCTACTAAACCGCCTGCACCTATCGCCAAGGCACCAGCACCGATAAAGATTAGTGCGAAAGTGCCGACAAATTCGGCAACTAAGTTCTTTGTATTCATGAGCCTCCCCCTTGCATTTGAAATCAAAAAACCAAATGAATGTTAGTTCTTCAAGGGCATAACTCGTAAGCCCTTACGAAAAAAGTATAGCAAAATCTCCTTTTTGAGTCAACAATGATGGGATTTATAGTAGGTTTTACAATTACCTATCCAACGTAAGTTCGGTAATAAAAATGCACGGGTGGCCGTAGGTTGGGTAGAGCGATAAAGACTCAGAACGCGCCAGTTTGTAGGGGGAAGCCCAATTTTCGATGATCTATTTTGTGTAGATAGAGATAGCGAAACCCAACGACTTAGACGCTACGGTTATGAGAATACGTTGGGTTTCACTCGTCATCTTTTCGAGACGCGGTTACTGGAAAAATAGGGGACCCTGGGCATAATAGAGTTCACCTTTGCTATCCGTTCTACCCAACCTACAAGAACTATATTCATATATCAACTATATTCATATATCGAACTCACGTTATCCAGTAGCAAGAGGCGAGGTTAGGAAACCTCGCTGGGGAGGAGTGTCTCCTTATAAATAGGGCTGATAAAGCACTCCACAAATGTGCTTCGCGAGAATTGAATGGCTCTGAGAACACAGTTAAAATTTGTGGACATTCAACTACTTCTATGCTATGCTAAAAACCACAGAATTTCGTAGATATTACACAACAGAGGAGAAACGATGGCTAACGAAGACTACACTTCGCGTGTACCGCATTATACGTTCGCGGACACACTGGAAGAGCAGGAAGCAGAATTGGAAACGAATCCACTGATGCAACGGCTCAACGCTTATCGGAAAACGTATGAAGGCGATCCGCACCGTCCGATTTATCACTATATCAATCCTGAAGCGATGCTCAACGATCCAAACGGTCTCTGTTTCTGGCAGGGACGATGGCATCTCTTCTATCAGGCATATCCACCTGAAGATACACGGCAGCACTGGGGACACGCGATCAGCGATGACCTCATCCACTGGCGCGATCTACCCTACGCGATTTATCCGAACCCTGAAAGATGCTGCTTCTCCGGTGCGACGGTCGTAGAGGAAGACCGCGTGATTGCGATGTATCACGGAACGGTTGTCGGCAATATGGTAGCAGTGTCAAGTGACCCGTTGCTTCTCAATTGGGAAAAAGTCGCCGGTAAAGCGGTAATTCCATCGCAACACGCAGACGGCACCACACCGGTCTATCGCGTTTTCGACCCGTGCATCTGGAAAAAAGACGGTATGTATTACTCGCTTTCGGGTGGCACACTCCCACACGGACCGGCCGGTAAACGGGTACGTGCGAATTTCCTGCTGCGCTCAGCAGACCTCGCAAACTGGGTCTATCTACATCCGTTCATTGAAGATGATATGTACACTTTAGTCGGCGATGACGGCGCGTGTCCTTACTTTTGGCCCATCGGCGACCGACACATGCTCCTTTTCTTCAGCCACATGAGCGGCGGACAGTATCTGCTCGGTGATTATGACACCGAACGCGACAAGTTCGTCGTAACAGCAGGTGCGAAGAACAATTTCGGAGCGGCATCTCCTGCGGGTGTCCACGCACCTTCTGCAACGCCTGATGGTAACGGCGGATTGATCGTCATCTATAACATGAACCCTGCCAAGCCTACCAAAGGTTGGAACCAGATCATGACGCTGCCGCGTCGCCTGACTCTTCTCTCCAGAGATGAAGTCGGAATTGAGCCAGCTGGCGACATCGAATCATTGCGGTATGCGCATCAGCGTGTCAACGCGATGACACTCCCCGCAAACGAGGAGGTCGTGCTGGAAGGCATAAATGGCAACGCGATGGAACTTGAACTCGAAATCGATCCGAAATCGGCACCGATGGTTGAACTAAATGTCCTTCGGTCACCGCAGAAAGAGGAGTTTACCCGTATCGCCTTCTTCAGAGAACGCGGGATGCGCAACCCGGATATTCCCGATCGTGTTCGCGACAGTCTACTCACGATTGATTCATCGTATTCATCAATCGCGTCGGATGTCCTTTCACGCGCGCCCGAAACCGGAGCGATCTCCATTGCACAAGACGAGACGCTGAAATTACGGGTATTCGTTGACAAGAGCGTTGTGGAAGTCTTCGCGAATGGGAAGCAGTGCGTGGCGATGCGCGTTTATCCCGACAAGGAAGAGAGTGTCGGTGTGTCATTGCGCTCACAAGGGCAAGCCTGTGAACTCAAGTCCTTAGATGCTTGGCAGATGCAGAACATCTATGCTTAATATCGCAACAGACACGGTACTTGTAGATGTAGTATACTTTTAGCATGTTGATTGCAGGCGCGCGTGGCCAAGTGGGTTTTCCACCCACTTCTGCAATACCGTTAGTTAGACAAAACTCTCAAAAAATCACTGTGTCTGTTAGGAAATTAACTTTACGATAAAGAGGACTCCTGTACCTAATCGACTTTTTCGTGTCCTCAGCATCGTTAAGTGGGGGCCAAACCTTGTGGTCGCTCCCAATCAACTCTGGTGGAAATCTCGTTAAAAGCGTTGAGGGTTTTGCTTTATAGTGAATTCTAAAAATACATACACACTTTCGTCCCCCGGTAGGCGAGGTTTCCTAACCTCGCCGGTGCAGAGTGTGCAAGTAATTCTGAAATCTACTATAAATAATGATTTTAGGTTCCATCTGCGCGATTTTTAAGATCTCAAAAACATCTCCATTGACCCGAAACCTTGCAAATAAAGCGATCGTCGCGTTGACCATCTCTACGCTCTTAGAGACAATAATAGACTTTCGCTTGAAGCGTCCAAACCAATGCCGCATTTGGCAATTATTGCGCTCAATGCGGTGTGTCTCAGCTTTCGTCTGAACCAACTGTTCTGCCGGGATGAGGCTCCTATAAGGTTTCCAGTCATCGGTATAATAGACTTTCACGTTCCACTTCTCCAAGCGTTGGAGAAGTTTTTTCAAGGTGGCTTTATCTCGACGACCACATTCGCATGCGATGAGTTCTCCGGTATCACGACAAAAAGCTTTCCATATCCAGAGTTTGTTTTTTTTAGATAGTGCCACATCTCATCAAGTTCAAAGACGACAGCGTCTGCCTGTGGTTCGGGGGGTTGTGCGTGTTCACTGCTGAAGTTGCGTATCCATTGTAGGATGGTGCTGGGTGCGGCACCTAACATTTTTGCGATAGCATTCATAGAAAGTCCATGACAATAAAGAAAGACAGCCAGGGCGCGTTCGGCGATGGGTCTGCCGCGGTGTTTGTGGTTTTCCGTCCATTGATAGTTGCAGTTTTTGCATTTATAGCGTTGTTTTTCGTTGACGAATCCATTTTTGACGAAGTGTGGGTGTTGACATTTCGGGCACCTCATAAGGGACTCCTTGTGACGTGGCATTGATTTCCGCCAGGATGCCACGTTTTGCCTTGTTCGTCAAGAAAAAAATCAGACTGATTTTTTCTTGACACTTTTTCCGACTTATGTTAGAATTTATTGATAATGGGGAGAAGAGTGTTATGAGGAACCTCTCTCCTATCATTATATCACCAAAAGCCCTCAAAGCGTTTTACGCGTTTTGTATCTTTCGGGAGGCGTGTAGGATTTGTGTTCGCCTTCCTTCGTCTACCTTAAATGGAATCGCGTCGCGAGAATGTCAAATGGAATCGCGTCGCGAGAATGTCAAATGGAATCGCGTCGCGAGAATGTCAAATGGAATCGCGTCGCGAGAATGTCAAATGGAATCGTCGCGAGAATGTCAAATGGAATCGCGTCGCGAGAATGTCAAATGGAATCGCGTCGCGAGAATGTCAAATGGAATCGCGTCGCGAGAATGTCAAATGGAATCGCGTCGCGAGAATGTCGATCCACGTTTTGTTCCTTACTCGGAACTCTTTGAAATCAATAAGGAGAAATTTCAATGTTTAAACGAATCGTCTTCTACCTAATTTTGATGATTGCATCATTAATAATGCCCGCTAATGCGCTACTTGAAACAAGTGGTGAAAAGGCGCCGATTGCCACAGGAGACAATGTCATTGCTGGAGCGGCTGTCAACGATTCAGCCGGCAGCAGTGATTTAACCTTAATTATTCAGTTGAAAATTGATGGTAAAATCGTGGTCGATGAAGGCCACAAGTGCACTGCCATTCAGCCTTTGGAGAATATCCCTTCGGATAAAGATCCCACCGGCTGGACACAACCAAAATTTGACGATAAAGATTGGGAAAAGGGCGAATACGGTGTCGGTTACGGTGACGCGGATGACAATCTGGTCATTGGTAATGGAGACCATGCAATGGTCTACAGCCGCGCTATCTTCAAGGTCAAGTCCATCAGGTCAACTAGCAAAGTTGAGCTAGGAGCAGACTTTGACGATGGTTGTGTGATTTGGATTAACGGCGTCGAAGTTGCCCGTGAATCAGACACCGATATTCCGGACGAGCCGGAGTGGGATTCGTGGACCGATCAGGGAAGTGGGCATTCACACGAAGCCAGTAAAACAGACCCACCGACTTATGAGTTCGTCGAACTTGACGTTAAGGTGATTGGGAATCCCTTTGCTGTTGAGCCGGCAGATAAGCTTGCTACCTCATGGGGGGAAATCAAAGCCGGGTACTAAGCGTCAAAAATTATTGGTTTTCAGTGTTCATCGGCGTTCGGACGTTCTTTCCCCGTTCATATTCTTCTGCTGTACATTCGCATCTCTGACTTATGCCATTGATACCCCTAAGCTCTTTACAGTGGTTAAATGGGGTTGAAATCGGACGTTCAGCGAATATCGCAACACTCTCTCCTGTAGGCGAAATTCCTACATGGGATGTATCGAAGATTGTGGGTTCGATGCCGGGTGCTGAAGCAACGAGAGTCCCCAAAGGAAAACCGAACAAAGACCGTTGGGATAGAGATGTGACACCCAGAGAACGGGATGTAAGCGAGACAATTCATGAATTTGAGATCAATGTCAAATTTGGTGGCGGATCAGCGTTGTCCGTTGAAGCTGCAAACAAATTAACGACCGTATGGGCAAGACTGAAGGGGTATTCCGATTGACAAGAATCCTCCGTCTTTTTTGCGACTATACTTCTATTTGATACTGGTGACTTGATGCTGAATTCTGGGCATCAGCCTTGAGTCACCTGCATTCCTCTGATTTCCGAATTACCCATTAGGCATCACGTAAATGAATATGAAATTGCGTAACTCCACTTCTTCAAACACCTCCATTCAATACGCCGCTGATCTTGATAATGTTAGAGAGGTTACACTCCACGGCGCAGCAGATTTATCGTTTTGGGAAGCAGTGTTACGTACGGAAAATCTTTTTCCATATCATGAAGCGGGTAAGGCAGTCTTACTGCTCAGCGCGATAGATACTAAATGGAGGGGATTCAAGTTTAGGGAGCTTGTTATCGCTGTTGGGGTTTGTCTCAACGAAAATGGAACGCGCTTGGACGGCTATTATTTACCACACGCATTTAATTCGTCCAAACTCTTGGCTTTCTCGGAAAGAGTGTTTTTTCAGACCCCTTATTTTCAAGGCAATATCCAACTTGATAACAAACTCCCTGCTTCTATCAAATTGCGGGACAGCACAGAAGTTCTTCTCAACGTAGAAATGTCTGTTCAGGACACGTCCCCGACAATTGAATATCAGGAATGGAAAGGACCTGTTTTTCTTCCAAATAGCCACGGCAAATTCTTCGCTGTTCTGGCGGGTGAGACAGAGAGTTATCCGTTCTCACCGACTATGGATCGATTTGAACTCAAACTATCGGCGCGCCATCGAATTTTTCAGCAGCTTATCGAAAGCAATTTTGCCGGCAAGACATGGAGTTTGAGAAGTAGCTCCCGTCACGCGAAGTCAAAGACTTACAAACGAGATTCTGAATAAAAGTAATCCGATATGGCAGATACATGGGAAAAACTCCGAGGGAAAACCTATCCCGATACAGAATCGGAACAACTCACTGCCCTTAAAACGGACGAGACGGTGCACGACTACAAGAAACGGAGAGAAGGATGGGCATCAGATCCCTACCGTCCCATCTATCACATGTCCTCTCTCTACGGCATGGGAGATGCAAATGGGCTTTGCGAATGGCAGGGCAGGTATCATCTGTTTTATCAATTCGGTCCCCCGAATGCCAATCGGGTGCACTGGGGACACTGCTATAGTGATGATTTGGTGCATTGGCACGATCTCCCACCGGCGTTGTATCCAGATACCGAATTGCACTGCTTTAGCGGTCAGTGTCTCGTGGAAGATGAGCGGGTTATCGCTATCTACCACGGCAAAATGTCGGGGAATAGCATCGCCACTGCCAGCGATCCACTCCTACTCAACTGGAAAAAGCATCCGAATAATCCGGTCATTCCGAATGTCGAGACTAACCAATACGAGCAGCCTTATAACGTCTTCGATCCGTGCATCTGGAAAGAAGAGGACGGGTATTATTCGATCTCAGGGACATCGGCTAACGGTTGGATTCGCGAACGGCGCAGATCTGCTTCACACCTCTTTTATTCACAAAACCTAACCCACTGGGAATATCTCCATCCATTGCTGATTGACGATGTCTTCTGCGACTTGGGTGAAGATGGTGCGGTGCCAAATTTCCTGCCTATCGGAGACCGTAAACACATCCTGCTCCTCTTCAGTCATAAGCGTTCGGCGCGCTACTACATTGGTGAATACGACTATGGGACACACAGGTTTACACCTGAATACCACGGTAGAATCAACCACGGCACCTTTGGTGGTGGGATGGTCTCCTGTCCGTCTGCGACAATAGATTCCCGCGGTCGCCTCATCGCCATTTTAAATTGCGCCGATGGAAGGCAGAGTGAAGAAGCCGCGTCGGGGTTGTGCATGACGCTTCCGTGGCATCTCACGCTGAAAGCGGACAACGCGCTGGCGATGGAACCGGTAGAAGAGGTGAAAAATTTACGCGCTACGCACACTCGCCTCACGGATATTGCGGTGTCGGCAAATGAAGAACGCGTCCTTGACAACGTAGCCGGCAAAGCGATTGAAATAGACATGACCGTGGAGATCGGGACAGCACGGGAGTTCGGGTTGTATGTATTCCGTTCACCAAACGGCGATGAACGGACAAAAATCTCTATCTACAACCACAGACACGGCAAGACCAACGATAGTTTGCAGATCGACACATCCTATTCCTCCCTCCGTACAGATCTTGTCGGTAAACCCCCTGAAAATGCGCCGTTCCGTCTGAGCAGTGACGGCAAGGTACGTCTTCGCATCTTCCTCGATCGGAGCCTTATCGAAGTCTTCGCTGATAACGGGGAGTGTCTACCTGAATGGGCGTTTCCGCGGAGAGGCATCGACAAATTATTTCCACTATTCTCTCGGCAGTGTGCCGTTGCCCGCGTCTATCCACAGCAAGAAGAGAGCAACGGTATCTCGCTTTTTGCAATCGGTGGCGAAGCGAAGGTCGTTTCGATGGATGTGTGGCAGATGCGCTCCATCTGGCAAGAGTTGAGGTACCGGGAAGGAGAGTAGCACTTTCACAATAGGAAACCGTAATTATAGAACGTCCTAATAAACTTAGTTTATTAGTTTACTAATTCAAGAATGATGGTCAATTCAATGAAATTTAGGTCAATGGATGATACGCCTGCTTTGTTTGGGTTAAACCAATCTAATACAAATAAAGACTTTAGACAAGCAGCCGCATGGGGAAAGAATAGTTTTAATAACTGTTTCCCTATCTCATTACTATGTTACATGCAAAGTCAAAATATCGCCCCTATCTAACGTGAGTTCCATAAAATCTTTTATGGAACTCACGTTAATCTATGTTTTATCTGACTGCCATTCTCATTGTCTATGTACTATTTCTTTCAACACAGTTAACTACAACAGCGCAAAGTATCAATATCCGTGAACCTGTGTCTCCACCGGTTGCTGTTCGCAAAACTTTTAATCTGGACCCGTTTTATGAGCAGTGGATCGATGTGGACGGATTGCCTGTTGTCGCATCAGCGAAGGTGAATCCTCACGCCGTGAAGGAAGCGGCATATCTCATTCGGCAGATAATTGAGCATCGTCAGGATGTGTTACAGGCACTCGCGGAAAACAATGTACGTTTCGCTGTAATGGCATATAACGAACTAACAACCCAGATTCCTGAACATAGTGATCTGCAACCGGACTATTATTGGGATCGGCGAGCACGCGGTTTGGGTTCCACACCAGCACGACCTGCTGTAAGTTGTGGTGGGGAAAATCTGCTTAATTACCAAGGTGATCCGTATTCGACTGAAAATATTCTGGTCCACGAATTCGCTCATGCGATCCACCAGATGGGATTGAATACGGTTGACCCCAGTTTTGATGACCGCCTTAAGGCAACGTTCGAGGCAGCAGTCGAAAACGGGCTGTGGAAAGACACTTACGCCATTACAAACAAAGCGGAATACTGGGCTGAAGGCACACAATCTTGGTTTGATACAAACCGAGCAAACGACGACCAACATAACCATGTCGACACACGGGACAAGTTGAAGGAATACGATCCGGCACTCGCAGCACTGCTCACCGAGGTTTTTGGCGATACGGATTGGCGATATACACAGGCGGTAACCCGCATACATCTACCACATCTCCGAGGGTTCAATCCTGAAGAGGCTCCAAAGTTTGAATGGCCCCCGAGTTAGTAGAATTGACAGAGTTACACCAGCAATTGCAGGATCCAAGCAGCGACGGTGGAGGCAAGTGGGTAAACTTGAAGGAACAGGATCTAAGTTCACTTCCAAATCTAAAATCTGAAGGCGGTGATACCGAAACCGCAATCATTTTCATGAACAGCACGAAAGCCGAGATCGCTTATTATTGGGTGGATTATGAGGGGAATGAGAAATTCTATGGAAATATTGCTCCGAATGCCTTTGTCAATCAACACACGTATGTAGGGCATATCTGGCTCATCAAAGACGTGAACGAGCGGAACCTCGCTGTATTCCGCGCCGAGAAAAAAACGGGACGATCAATTATTGCCACAGAGCAAGGGGGTGTCCGAGAAGACGTAAATAAATCCGGCACACAGCAAACGGGTACCCGAGAAGACGTAAATAAAGATGGTGTTGTCAACATTCGTGATTTAGTTCAGATCACAAATAGTTTTGGACAGGAAGCACCAGATGTAAATGATGATGGTGTTGTCAACGTTTTGGATTTAGTGCAGGTCGCAAATGCATTCGCGCAATAAAGTTTTACTATAACAATTCAAGGAGAAACATAAGTGAATGAAGTCGTCCAAAAGGTTACGGCATTTATCGTCCGCGAGAGGAGTGGCACCAAAGAGTTACTCGTGTTTAAACACCCAACTGCGGGTGTTCAAATTCCTGCAGGCACTGTTGAAAAGGATGAAGGTATTGAAACCGCTGTAAAGAGAGAAGTATACGAAGAAACGGGCTTACAGCTTGTAGAAATTGAAAGCTACTTAGGTTGTTTTGAAAATGAATTGGAAAATAACCAAAGAATAATAGCGGAAACAACGCAGGTTTATAGTGAGTCCAATTTAACTGCAATTCCTTACAAGCGAAAGCTACCCAAGGGACTTACCGTTGATTACCTTTCCACACAGGAGGATTTCACACATATTTCGTACATTGAATACAAATATGACCAATTTTACGAGCCTATATGTATTGACACCAACATTACCGGATGGATCCCAAATGAAAATTTAAGTGCGCAAAAAAAAAGACATTTTTTTCATTTGTTCACACAAGAGAAAACAGCGGATTCGTGGGAACTGAAGAGTGATATGGGTCATATTTTCAAGCCGTACTGGACTCCGCTTTCGCCGAAACCCGATATTATACCACCACAAGACAAGTGGCTGAATTTTGTTTATGAGAAAATTCTTAAAGGGAACTAAATATGCTTGAAATTCTGCTACAATCCGTTAACCTAAATATGAAATTGTGGTAAAATAAAGATTAAGACAGGTTTGTTGTACTAAACTCGTAGCCGGCTTTCCTCATAGGGTTTTTTAGTGGGAAGGGAGTAGGATAATTATGGAACGCATTGAACTAACTTCATTGGGACAAATTCGTGAAGCCAACATCTCCTTTGGAGATTTGACGGTATTCGTTGGTGAACAAGCAAGTGGAAAGAGCATTCTGCTCCAACTTGTGAAGTTAATTTCAGATGCAGGCAATATTACGCAAACTCTCAAAAAACACGGTTTTGATTGGCAGAAAAAGTCGGAGAATTTTTTGTCCCTCTATTTTGGCGAGGGAATGGAACAGATTTGGCAGAATGATATAACAAAGGTCACCGTTGATAAGGTGGATTTTACACCCCGAAAAGCTTTATCAAGAAAAAAAAAAGATAAAACTTTCTTTCTGATTCCAGCACATCGGGTTGTAACGCTTAAAGATGGATGGCCCCGCGCGTTTACAGACTACGCGACAAGTGATCCGTATGTGGTTAAGGAATTCAGCGAGGAATTGCGTCTATTGATGGAAAAGGGTTTAGGCTCAGGTGAAGGTGCTATATTTCCACAGGTGGGTCGTATGAATAAAACGCTCCGAGACGCGATTGGGAAGAGTATCTTTGGAGAAGCTGAGGTCAAATTAGATAGGTCCGGATTGCGTAAGCGCATTGTATTAGACGTGGCAGGCAGTCAACTACCGTTCATGACTTGGTCAACCGGACAGAGAGAATTTACACCCCTCCTATTGGGATTGTATTGGTTAATGCCTTCAGGAAAGGCGGAAAAAAAAGATAACATAAATTGGGTTGTCATTGAAGAACCGGAAATGGGGTTACACCCGAAAGCAATTTCAGCAGTGCTTCTTATTTTTTTAGAGCTTCTAAGGCGCGGCTACAAAGTTATCGTCTCTACGCATTCAGCCCAAATTTTAGAACTTATCTGGGCAATTCGATTTATTGCTAAATCAAAAACTGCTCCAGCACGGTTAAGACAGTTGTTGGATTTGAAAGTAAGTGCCTATTCCAAGGACCTCACAGAGACCATTTTGGATGAAAAAACTTTCAAAACCTATTATTTCTCTCGTCAGGAGAGTGTTGTGAATGTTAAAGACATTTCAACATTAGATGCTGAGCATCCGGATGAAGCAGTATCGGATTGGGGTGGTCTTACACTATTTAGTACTAAATCTGCTGATGTTGTCACAAGAGCCGTGTGGGAGAGTGATCTTTGAATTTTACCGATGCTATTCAGAGCATTCCAGAAATTGCCAAATGTCTGGAAAATGGGTTACAAGCATTAGAGCGGCAAGATAAAACTAAAATAAAAGTCAACTCATCGCGCGACCTAAAAGGTAGTGTTTATATAGACAAGTGTCTTGAAAGGCGTTATCCGAACGCACCTCGTTGGGATTACGTGTTCGGTTATAGAGACAGGGTTTACTATGTTGAAGTTCATTCGGCGGATAATACGCGTAAAGTAGGAGAAGTCACAGCGAAATTAGGGTGGTTAGGGTGGTTAAAGCAGTGGCGTAAACTTTCCGCAAAAAACCTTGAGGGTTTGGAAGGTCAGAGTACTTACCACTGGATTTCTACGGGAAAAACTGCATCAAGCGTGAAAAGGGGTAAATATCTTCAGACATTGGCGCAAAATGGTATCCGTGGGCCAGATTCTGTGTTGAACGCAGATACTTTCTTGTAAACATATTGCTATCAAAACTTCTGTTATTTGGCATAACTCTCTTGGAGGAAACAAGATGACAACTTATCGAGCAGGTGTAATCGGTTTGGGACGTATGGGGAGTACTTTCGATGATGAAATTACGCAAGGTGGTTCGATCTTTCTACCGTATTGCCACGGTCCAACTTACCATGCTGCGCCGAATGTAGAACTGGCTGCGGGGACTGATCTGCACGCCGAGCAGGCAGCGATTTTCGGCGAACGGTGGGGATTGGGTTCTGACCATATCTACAGCGATTATCGTGAAATGCTGGAGAAGGAAAATCTGGACATCGTCAGCGTTTGCACGACAGCACGCGTGCGGGCAACCATTGTGCAAGATATAGCGCGCTCCAGTGTCAAGGCAATCTGGGCAGAAAAACCGATTGCGCTCAGTCTCGCCGAAGCGGACGCGATGGTGGATACCTGCCGAGCAGAAGGTGTCGCGCTGGCAATCAATTGTGCGCGACGCTGGAACCCCTTCTTTAGCGAAGCCCGAAAACTTATTGACGAAGGCGAAATCGGCGATGTCCTTCAAGTGACAGTCTATGCACAGTGCGGACTTTCACATAACGGCAGCCACGCTATTGACATCTTACGCTACATGGCAGGCGGAAATGTTGAATGGGTTTTCGGTGAAATGGAGTCCGACGAAGCCGCCGCGGGTGAAACTGACCTGCAGGGAAACGGCTACCTTGTGTTTGATAACGGTGTGCGTGCGTATCTCCGAAGTACATCGTGTGGCGCAGCACCGTGGGAGGTCGATGTCATCGGCACAACAGGACGTATCCGTTCCGTCAACAACGCTGAAACGTTTGAGTTGATTCGTGTGATTCCGGGTGGACGGCGCGGACAGGGTGTACCTGCAAAATGTCCGTTCCCGTGGCCCGTGCGGATGCAGGGAATGGGATTAACGATCGTTGAAGATCTCATTAACGCCATTGAGAACGGGACTTCTCCGAAGTGTTCAGGAGAAGATGGGCGTGCTGCGTTAGAGGTAGCGGTTGCACTCCGAGAATCGCATCGCCGTGGCGGTGTAAAAGTGGAGCTACCGATTGAAGATCGGAGCCTCCGGATTCTTTCCTCGGAAATTCAGCATGACGATACGCCCGCCCGAATTCGGAGATTACAAGCGAATCGGTAGAAACTGCAGATGCGCTACAAAATCCCGACAATAATGAACCCACAGACTACTGTAGGAGTGGTCTCCCGACCGCAATTGCAGAGCATTGAGGCGAGGAAAATCACATGAAGCCAGCAGATTATGCGTTTTTTAAAGAAAATGGCTACGTCTCACTCGGTAAGATTCTGAGCGATGCCGAGGTTGAGCATTTCGCTCATACCTTTGACCGGGACCACACTGAAGTTGAAGATCACTGGTATCGTATTGGACATTACCAGACCGTGAATTGCGATGCACTTCTGACTTCACCTGAATTCGACAATGCAATTCGGCATCCGATCGTCATGGATTGCCTACACACACTGATGGGCAATGCCCCTTGCTTTTCAGAAATCTGCATCCGGCACATGTCACCGTACGATGGTGAACTGAATCGCGGCTGGCATCGAGATGGTCCCAAGCACTGGCTTGAACATCCGTTGCGCATCGGGTTCATACAATTGATGCTGTATTTGAGCGATGTTGATGAAACGACGCACTGTTTCTCCTTATCACCGGAATCGGTGGAAGCTGAGATTCTTGAAACAGACGCGCAGTTGGAGCGTGGCGGAATTGTCGATTTGTACGGTCCCGCCGGGACAGGCGTGCTATTCAACATCGGTGTTTTACATACCGCTACGACCCGTCCCACTCAGAAAGAACGCAAGACGGTGCAAGTCTATTACGGGCATCCGAACCGTCGGTACTTGAGCGAGGACTCGTTGATACCTGTTGAACTTTGGCGAGACCATCCCGACCCTGAGGTGCGTGCCTTTTATAGTGTGCTCAACAACAAGACGCGCGACTACATCGAACACACGGCTTCAACGGATGAACTGCCGTTTGAGGACACTATGGCACTCCTTCGCGAACTGGATGTAAAGCACCGCAAGCGGCCGCAGTGAATTGGAGACGGTTTGCGGAGGTTTTTCTTTGTAGGGGTAACCTCCCAGTCGCGATAAAACGATTGTATTGATGCCCGGACAACTGTGAAAATAGCGGGGACAATGCAGTATGTCAATGTGAGATGACAGACCGTTTTAGTTGCGGTGGGGACTGTTATCGCCTAAAAATCTCAGTCCCTCAAGACCTCCGCCTGCACCGGATTTGCATAGCATTGATAATATCGTTCGACATCTGCCGCCGGTGTAACACCTGCGTGGACGTAAACCCCAAATCGCAGACGGAAACGGTCATCTTCCAGTTCATCAGGTGGATGGTGGAGGATGCTCATCTGTTCCTGCACAGCGATTTCCCCGAAAAAGCCCGGATGTTCAGCGTTTTCTGGATGATCAAACAGCGCGATACCCGCCACCCCATCTCCCACTGTGCCTCCTAAATCACACCATCGCGCCCGTTGATGATGCACCTCTGTTCTGCCAATCTGTCCCTCAGAATTTTCAACGTGCCCTTTCTCCGGGATACCCATTGACGGATTCATACGCGCCACAAAGAGAAATTGCCGATCACCGATGTCCAACGGCGGTGTCGTTTCGTGAATAATTTCCAGAAACCGCCGCGTATTGCTCCCATACCATACCCGAGCGGTCCGCGTTTCTGTCATGATAACTTCACCATCTCCCGTGACATGGATCAAGTCTTCGACAAATTCAGCATAGACGTTCCCTTCAGTGATTCGGACAAAGCGTTGGTGCAACATCTTCCCGCAGGGTCCATAAGGTGGTTCGTCCCAGTCAGACCAGATGTTCGCAGACCCACCTTCACCGTGCCCGCCGTAGGCGAGGTAAAGTCCTGTGTGATGCGGATGGTCGCCACCGCCAGCCCCGCGGACCACAGTCCCATGATTCCCGTTAAGGGGCCAAAAGTAAGGCTTCCAGACACCGAGAAAGTTGTATCGTGCAAATAACGCGTCATCGGCAGAAATGAGCAGATGCGCGGGTTTCTGTTCGATCTGATAACGGGCTTTTGGTGGTGGCTCACAGATCTGTCGGATCGCGTAATATGCCGATGTCCCCGCCGGAAGTTCGCTTGTCTGCCATGCAAGTTCACGTAGCGTCGGCTCGAATTGACATGGCACATCCTCGTCGGAGACATGGCCGTCTGCATCAGCTGTGGACATCGCAAGTACTGAAATCCCTTCTTGCCAATCGGGAAAGTAACGTTTCGGTTTGAAACGCATGCGGACGAGGTCATTGTCCCGCTTAACCGAACCCGCCTCAATTTTGATGATTACACTTCGATTATGTGTCAATAGTAATTCTCCTGTTCGCTTCACGGCAAAGTTGTTCAATCTTCCAGCGCAAGTCGCACATCTGTCGCACGACGGACACATCGGATTGACTCAAGTCGTTTGAAAGTTGTTCAACATTTCTACCAACTCCGAATGAAATCCTCCACCTCGAAATTCGCTGGCATATCCGTCAGTTGATAGCGCATCACACGAGATGCTCTGTCAGGTACAGACCGGGCAATTTCTGCCTCGATTTCTCATATAGCGTCGAAAATCGCTGCCAGATACATTCGGCATCTTCGGCGGAAAAGCGATCCGAGAAATCCTCATAGAGATGGAAATTGAGTCGGTGCGCAGAGATTGCGCCGATGCGTTCATCAATCGAAAGTTTGCTGATCTCGGGATCTTTGAGTTTATGGACTTTATCTGCTAACTTTGAGAGGAATACGACCGCGACCATGCGTTCCTCTTCACCCGGGTGCAGTTTCGCCACCCCATCTCGAAAACCGTCAGTGTCCTTGTTACGGATGGCGTGGAAGGTTGCCTCAATCACATTGCTCTGCTGCTGCTGAAGTTGGAAGAAATGTTCAAATTGGGTGCGAGCCTCAGCCGAAAGGTGCTGCGTAAATCCCAAATTCCAGTAAAAATGATCAACGATCGGGTACGAATCTCCACCGAAGGTGCGATATCCGAGATGAACTGTCCGTCGCAATTTTGTGCTATAGTTACTGCCCCAGTGCAAGCCCATATGGCTATAGACAACCCCATCTCCTGCTGAAAGTTCGATTGGAATTCCACCCGGCATCGGCTGCTGTGGTCGTGTCAATAGGTGTTGGTGTTCCTCCGGTGTGTTTGGACGGCAGTAGCTTCTCGGCACGAGCCAGAACACGCTATCGTCGTAAAGCGGGATATTCCATTGGACATACCCTGGTCCGTTTTTGACCACGTCCATTTGCATTCCCTTGAGCGGTGCCTGTACCGTGGGGTCAATATCACGGTGCCAACTGGCGGGACCGTGGTCTCGTACCGGATTACACATCAGTGCCATCAGTGTGATCGCCGCATCGGGTGCTCTCATGAGCTGCTGGCTCACACCGAGTGTGTTCTCATGCAGGCAAAATTCGACGGTATTCGCGGTTGCTGTGTCAACGACCTCATCGAAAAACACCCTCGGTTGCGCGCTCGTTGTCCAAACGCCTCCCGGTTTTTCTTCCGGCTTCCGTTCTCGTGCCCAGACCACCTTTTGCTTCTCAACGAGGGTTTCATAACTCGTTCTCAACGCCTCCAACTGATCAGGTGGAACAACCTGTCTCAGTACAATATAGCCATCATCAATGAGTTGTTGCGGATCTACTTTCATTGTCAGTCCCCGTTTCTAACGGATAGAGTTTAGCAGAACCACCCGAAGGTTCAGTACCTTGGGAAGTTTCTGTGTTACCCTGGATTTTTGTCAAGAAATGAACCATTTATGTTGTCTGAATTTGACAATCGTTAACGGTAAGATTGCGCGGCTTTAATCCGTCCCCAAGTGAGACTCAACTTCCCGATGGGCTGGACCGCCAAGCCCTGTGACTCGAAGTTCTGCTTGATTTCCTCTACGGTTAGCACTTTCTTGTAGATGCGCACTTCGTCCACCGCACCTATCAAGTACCCATCGGTATTACCATCTTGAGCGATGTTCCAGTTCGTCTCACCGCCGCCTAGATTGCCGGACATTGCCTCCTCCTCTTTGACGAGGACGCTATCGACATACACCTGTGCCTTATCCTCTTCGCGTGTCGCCACTACATGGTGCCATTTGCCATCGGCGTAATCCTCATCGGTTACCCACGCTTTTCTGACGTTGTTGGCTTGCTCGGTATAGTATCGGAGTTGTCCGGTATTCTGATTAAAGCCCAACCGAAAGAAATGATCAAAGAAATTCGTTTTGTTTGTCAGGATATATTGCCAACCGATGCGACTGTTAGGGGTTTTCAAAAACCACGCTTCATACGACGCTGGTTTCTCCCCGATATTGAAAATGATCGGCAGCTCCACACAATCCGGTTTTCCGCCAAAATTGAGTGCGCCTCCGAGATGACCTTCGATGGACTCCGGCTCACCGACGATTGTTCCATCCTTGCCGCCAACGAGATCTTTAACGGTATCGCCGACGATGTCATTTTTGTCAAGCGTGTAATAACTCACTAAGCCGTCCGTAACAACTTGAGCTTCCACCCCAATAATTAAGATGAAAGTACAGAGGAGGGCAAAACCGGTTCGAAATGCCCACCAATTTAAACGTTTCGGTTTCATGACAGCCTCCATTTTTCCAGTTCAGCGATACGATGTGAAAAATTAACAGATATCCTCTGAATCGCTTTTATCACATTTCGATTGTCGACATAATGGCAAATTTGAGGAAGATTGTCAATGAAAAAATCAAACTGATTTTTTTGTTGACTTGTGTGTCTAAAACTTGTATCCTCATAACAACCCATTAATATTATTAAATACAGGGGATGAAAGTGTCCCAAGAGCAAGTACTTCAGATTAATGGTGTCCGGCTTTGGACAGCCGTTCAAGGCAAAGGAATACCGATGGTGCTTTGTCACGGCGGTCCCGGTGGTTACGACTATCTCGGACCAGTCGCCGATATGGCTACTGATGTATGTCAGGTTGTCCGATACGACCAACGTGGAAGTGGTCGCTCACAACCGGTGGACCCCTACAATGTGTCCACATTTGTCAATGATTTAGAAGGATTGAGAAAACATTTCAATTTTGAACGTTGGATTGTTGGGGGGCATTCGTGGGGTGCGGGACTTGCTTTAGCTTACGCGGTTAGATTTCCAACTCGGACGATAGCCGTTCTGCACATCGCAGGCACAGGTATTGATGTCCGATGGCACGACAAATATAGCGAAAATCGGTTAAAGGCACTGAATGAATCAGAGCGTGAAGAATATCAACATCTCCGTGCAAAAAGAGAACGTGCTAAAGGTGCTGATGGGGAACGAATATTAAGCAGGCTTCGCACTTTAAGTCGCATGACAGATGTATTTGACTCGAACCAAGTTGACAATCTTCCAAGTTTTGATGAATATCCTGTGAGCAATGAAGCGAACGAAAAAGTCGGTGCGGACTGGAAGAATTACACCAAAGATTCAAGATTCCGACAATCCGTTTACAATCTGCCCATGCCTGTTCTTTTTCTTCACGGGGCTTGCGATCCTCGCCCGAGTCACTTTATAGAGACGCTCGCCTCCAAACTATCTCGTAGCACGTTTGCGTTGATTCCCGAATCAGGACACTATCCTTGGGTAGAGAAGCCCGATGAAGTGAAAGCATCACTTAGGCAATTTGTAGTAGATTTTATAAATGAGCAAGCAAGGTTTAGGAGAAAAAATGAAACACGATAAGTGGATACGTTGCTACGTCAATAGCACCCGAACTCAACAGGTAAAACAAAGATTGAGCACCCTTGTTCTACTCGCAGGTATACTTCTATCTCTGCCGTTTGTCGGTTGCGGCGTATTTATGCCAACAGGTGAATATGAAGCACCACAGTTGCCAAAATCCGAACTTGCCACTATCCAAATTGATACCAAGGGCGGGTGGCTCCAACGGTATAAGTTAATCGCGTTCCGAATTGATGGCAAATTAGCTGTGCACAAGCAGATTAATGCACACGAGGAGATCGCTATTGACGAAATTTTGGTCCTGCCGGGAAAGCGTGATATGTCGGTAACGACCATACACCGTCATTTTTTTCAGAATGATACGGGGAGCACTATCCAAACCCTGTCAAAATTTTCTGCTGATGTAAAAGTCGGCGGTACCTACTTGTTGAAGGACGACAATAAATTGGTTGATGCAAATACAGGTGAGGTCGTCAGCCAATGGAAACTTTTTTGATTCAAAAAATGCTGCCGATTTATTCTGTGCAAGTTGTGCCTTTTTAATATTAATTGGGCTGCAAGTCCACCAAAATCCTGAGGAGACGTTATGCTAATTCGCGGTGAGGACAGTGCCATCAATCTTCCGTCTACACTGACAGAAGAGGAGAAGTGGCACTACGATCTGTTTGGCTACTTAGCACTTCGGCAGGTGGTATCGCCAGCAGAGGTTGAACGGATGCTTGAGATCGCAAACGAATGGTTTGCGGATCCTGAAACTGCACCTGAACCGGTGAATGTCACCCAAGACGAACGCAGCGGTGTCCTGAACAATATTCAGTACGGCGATCGAATTTTTGAACGCTTATCGCTGAATGAGAAGGTCCTACGGATTGTGATGGGCTTGATGTGGAACCGTCCACGGCTTTTTAATTGCGCCCTCGTCTTGCAGAAGCAACGTCCCATCTCTGAAGGTGAAAAGGAGAGATTTCATCGCGATACCAGTGGTTTTGAATTCCCTGATGGATTCCACAACCCACATAACGACTATCAAGCCGGTAACGGACAGATCTACAGCAACTTCGTCAACACCGCCATAACGCTCGTCGATGTGCCGAAGGACAACGGTTTCATGTGTATCCCCGGCACGCATAAATCGCGAATTACGTTTCCTACGACGCTTGAGATCGACAACGAATGGGCACCTGCAATCACTTTTGAGTTGAAGGCAGGGGATTGCCTGATTTTTTCACCACGACTGATGCACGGCACAAAGTTTTGGAAAGTTGACTACCCACGCCGAGTTGTTTTCAATCGGTATCAATTCAGTTTCTATTTCAATGAGAACTACAATTTGCCGATAGAGAAATACCGAGATTGCATCTCTGACGACGAATACGAATTGGAATCGATCCAACGAAATGAAAAGGGGTTTGCCAAACGGATCCTCAAAAAACTGGAGACCGGAGAGGAACTATGCTGACACAGGAAGAAAAATGGCATCTTGATCTGCTCGGCTATTTTGTAGTGCGTAACGCCGTGCCGGAAGCGGATGTTGAACTGATGAAGGCACAGATGTTTGAGTGGTACAAATGGGACGCGGCAGACTTTAAGCTCCCCATGCGAATCAACGCCCCAGAGGGGAAGCCGTGGTGGGTCTACAACATGCATTATGGACATGAAGCGTTCCAACGGCTTATCTTGAATCCAGAAATCCTGCGCGTGGCGACCGCCCTGACTTGGAACCATCCGCGAGTCTTTGATGTGGTAGCGAATATTTGCTATCCCAACGCTGACGGTTTGGAACTGCACGGCGGACATAAAGGCTGGTTTCGGAGTCCACAACACCAATATCAAGTCGCTAACGATGAGATCTTCGCGAGTTTCTTTAATCTCTCCGTTTCGCTCGTAGATGTGCCACCCAGCAACGGATTTGCCTGCATTCCGGGAAGCCACAAATCCAACTTCCAGTATCCAGAGGACATCACGATGGATGACCCGTCACCGACGGTTCACAATGTCCCGGTGAACGCCGGTGATTTCATTGTGTTTCTGCCAAATACGCGGCACGCTGGACGACGGTGGAACCACAAGGCTTATCCCCGAATGACGGTGTTCTTACGCTGGGTCTATGCAAAGCAGTTCCACCATGCGGACTCATCTTGGTGGCTCCCGTTCGATGCACATAAGGACGAGATTCCGGCGGCACTTCATGAACTTGAAAGCCGCGATCACGGGCAGCGGAAAGCGTTGAATGAACTCATAGATCTCTTTAAAGTGGATGTCCCCGAATGAGAATCCGACCGAATAGGATTTAGAGCTGTTTAATTTCTTCTCATCTCAGCATCTATACACATACCGCCCTTACAGGGCTGGTGGGTTTGGAAATCGTGATTTCTATAAACATATCGTCCTTACAGGACTAAGTTAAGAAAGACGAGGTTTGGAAACCTCGCCAGCGGTAAGAAGTTGCGGTCAGGAGATTGCTCTTAGGACGGCTATCGTGGAGTGTAAAGGGCGTTTCTACAAAACTAAGTGCCCCAAACGAAACCAAAAAAGCGTTGACGCGAAGCCAGAAAATTGGTAAGATACATAAAAAACCACTCTTTGTGTCACAGGACTGGAGAAATAGATGGCAGCTCCGACGAATCGAGAAGTGATTGCACAGTGGCGCGATGAACCGGCGCCACTGCTCGCATTGCTACACGCCTTCCACGACCGAGACGGGTTTATATCGGAGGCAGTTCTTCGCGACATCGCAGTCGGACTTCGGATTCCACTCGCTGAACTTTTCGGTACGTTAACGTTTTACCACCATTTTGCCCATGAAGCCCCAGGACAGAGCGCGCCGCGCGTCTGTACTGGACCCGTGTGTCGGTTGCAAGGTGGAATGGAAATCCTTGAGGCACTCGAAAATGAAGGCGCGACCCCAATGCCGTGTGCCGGAAGGTGCGACGATTGTGTACCAGTGCTGAAAGGGCATCAGGTACTCGTCGGGAAACAGGTAGACACCCTCTCCGTGCAACCTACCCTTTTGCCACCGCCACATCCGAGTGATGGCGAAGAATGCATTTTCGCTGAAATTCGCGAACCCGAACACAACACATTAGCGGGCTACCGACGTACCGGTGGCTATGAAGCGTTAACCCGGGCATTGACAACACTCACACAAACAGATGTAATTGAAACGCTTAAAGAGAGTCAACTTGCGGGTAGAGGTGGTGCCGGATTCCCAACTGGTATGAAATGGGAATCGGTTTTGAATGCCCCTGGCGAACCGAAAACGATCGTTTGTAACGCCGATGAGGGCGAACCGGGCTGCTTCAAGGATAGAGTTATTCTCGATTACGCCCCACACGCCGTGATCGAAGGGATGACGCTCGCCGCTTACGCGACAGGTGCGACGCGCGGGTTTATCTACCTCCGATATGAGTACCCAGAAACCTTAAAGATACTTGAACACACACTCGCAGAAGCAGAGGCGGCGGGACTGCTTGGCGATGCCATCCTCGGTGAAGACTTCAACTTCCATATCTATATTCGACGGGGTGCTGGTGCTTACGTCTGCGGTGAGGAAGGGTCGCTATTGAACAGTCTGGAAGGGAAACATCCGTTTCCAAGGAATCGTCCGCCTTACCCTGTAACACACGGGTTTGAGAACTTGCCCACCGTTGTAAATAACGTGGAAACACTCGCCGCCGCTGTCCAGATTTTACGACACGGCGCAGCGTGGTATAAAAATCTCAGTTGTGACGAAAACTTGGCAGGTACAAAGATTATTAGCCTTTCCGGTGACATCCAGAGACCGGGGAACTACGAGGTCCCATTCGGACTTCCGCTAAAGACACTTCTCTACGAATGGGCAGGTGGTGCTCCAGAAGGGCGCGAAATTCAAGCGATTACGACAGCAGGACTATCAGGTGGGTTTATTGCTGGGGCAGATCTGGATATTACTATCGATGAACCGAGTTTTCAAAAAGTGGGTGCGATGCTTGGCGCAGCGGGAATTATGGTGTTTGATGATACACGCGATATGCTTGATGTCGCACGCAACGCAATGGAATTTTTCGCTGAGGAATCTTGTGGAAAATGTTTTCCTTGCCGCATCGGCACACATCGACTGACAGAACTTTTGTCTGAGCCTTTGCAACCAAATTCGGAGGCACTCATTTCGGAGATTGGGGCAGTTATGAGGGCAACGAGTGCGTGTGGACTCGGCACCGCTGCACCAAACATTACAGATAGTCTGATGAGGTATTTTTGTTAACAGCTATCGGCTATCAGGTCGCTTTGCTTTCGGCTTTCAGTAAAGAGAACTCCTGATAAGCCAGAGTCCGATTTACTGATTGCTGATGGCTGACGACTACTTTGAAGATGTGGAGTCGCGGTTTTATTCTTCTTTGTGCCATCGTGTTCGTTGTCGGTTTGGTAACAGGACCGGTCCAGATGCTGTTTCCGGTCTACGCGGAGACGATTTTAGAAGAGACGGCACTGTTTGCAGCGTTGTTGCGCGCACTGCCTATCGGGTTAGGTGGTATCTCGGCACTGATAGGGGGAACGCTCAGCGATCGATTCGGACGGAAACCGACTATACTCATCGGAATGACAGGTGCGATCGTCGTAGGTGGGCTTTTCACGACAGAAACGCCGTTGTTTATCTGGGGCATCCTCTGTTATGAAGGCATCGCATCCGGGTTCAAAACTGCGGGTGGTCAAACCTATCTCATCAGCGTTGTGCCATCAAACCGATTGGGGTGGGCGACAGGATGGTACTTTATCAATATGACTGTCGGGAGTGCTGTTGGAAGTGCTATCGCAGGCGAAGTCATCGACCGCATCGACTATAGTGTTTTCGGAATCGGTGCTGTGGCTTTGGCAGGTTTGCTATTCATAGGTGCGTGTCTCTTTCTCCCTCGGTTGGCACAACAATCTTCCAGCACTCAACGGAGGCGCGACGGGATATGGAAATCAACCCTTAACGTCGCGGCATACCTCGATCTGAGTCGGCGGCGGAACATACAGATGCTGATCGGTTTACGTGTTTTCCCGACCTACTATTGGGGATCTGTGAACTTGCTCATTCCGATCTTGATCGCCCGTATCGCTGGGGTCAAAGCGACAGGTTACTACGGTGCGATGAGTCTGCTGTTTGCTTTTGTGTGCCAATTGGCTGTTGGGAGAATATGTGATGCAGTTGGGCATCGCACGCCTGCCCTCGTGGCGAACGCACTTGTTACACTCCTCGCTTTTGGTGTGGCGTTCTTTCACGATTCTTTAATTGCGCTGGAAGTTTTCGGGATACTCGGCGCAGGCGCGGCGTGGGGACTTTCAACGACTATCCCTCGGTTTATCAATGAATTTACCGAGCCTCATGAGAAGGGACACGGAGTAGGTCTTACGCATTTAGCGTGGAGTACCGGATTTCTTCTCGGCTATGTCGCAAGCGGCTTTTTGATTAACTTCTCTGTTCACGTTCCATTTATTGTCGCAGGAATTTTCCTGATTTTTTCAACAGGTATTGCTTACAGACTTTGGTCTTTTAACTATTAAGTTTTCGCTGTGTTTGTTCCCTTTTCAGGGAGGATCACCACCTAATTTCACAAACCGGTAGGTGGACTTAATATGTGTACACTGTACCACAAAAACCGCGGTTGGAAGCCGCGATTACAAAACGAAGGGATGCATAATGATTATTGCAGAACTTGATTTAGAAAATGCGGAACATCGTGAACTCACCAATTCCGAATGGCGTTATGGCGATGGGCTCGTTCCCGGTGAACCTAATGGGGGTTTAGTTAATCTAATGAAAGAGAGCCCCGCCCGTCTCGCCGACTATGACGATTCAGATTGGGAAAATTGTGAGGACATCCAAGCAGGCGTCTCCGAGGGACTCTGCTTCGGTTGGTATCGGATTACCGTGACGCTTCCAGAGGAAGTTAACGGGGTCTCAGTCGCTGGGTCGCAGGTGTGGTTCCACACGTGTATTGACGACTACGGCGAAGTCTGGGTCGATGGCGAAATTGACCTTGCATTCGGAGAGTCTGGACGTGGTGCTGCCTCCGGTTTCAACACACCCCAACGTGTTGTCGTTACGGAAAGCGTGGAACCGGGTGCGAAACATGTTATTGCATGCTTAGCGATCAACGGTCCCCTTGCCAGACCGGGTGGCGGCATCTTTATGCGTTTCGCAAAATTAGAGTTTGAACAGGCGTAACTCGCGAGACTTCTGTAGGGACGGCTTTGTGCCGTCCCACACTGTAGGTTATCGGTTACAAGAGGACTACGATAGTCCTAACACCTCTTTACTGACTCAAAACACATAGCCTGTAATGAAATGGAAGGGTTTTTGCTTGGGGTGTTTTTGCTTGGGTATTTCTGCGTATTGCTTGGGGTTTTTGATAGGGTGTTTCTGTGGATTTCTGCGGATTTCTTCAGATTTAAGAAAAAAACGCCAAAGTTTCAACCACGATATCTAACCGCAAGGAACAATTAAAAAAGGAAAAGAATTGCGTAAAAAAGCAGTCGTCCTATTGAGTGGCGGCTTAGACTCAACAACAACGCTCGCTATCGCCCGCGATGAAGATTACGATACATATTGCATGAGTTTTCGGTACGGTCAGCGACACACAATGGAACTACAGTGTGCCAAAAACATCGCAAAGGCATTAGGCACCAGACAACACATAGTCGTTGACATTGACCTACGGACCTTCGGATCATCAGCATTGACGGCAAATATCGAAGTTCCAAAGGACAGATCTGGGACAGAAATGGGAAATGGCATCCCGATAACCTACGTCCCCGCCCGAAACACAATTTTTCTCTCCTACGCGCTCGCTTATGCTGAAGTTCTCACCTCTGATACCATTTTTATCGGAGCCAACGCTATTGATTACAGTGGCTATCCGGATTGTCGCCCGGAATATATAGATGCCTATCAAACAATGGCAAACCTCGCGACACAAGCCGGCGTTGAAGGTAAAACGAAATTGAGAATTCGCGCCCCACTTATTGATAAAACGAAGGCGGAGATTATTCAAATTGGCACAGCACTCGGTGTCGATTACAGCCTCACTCTAAGTTGCTACGATCCAGATACTGAAGGCAAAGCATGTGGCGGATGTGATAGTTGCCTGCTCCGAAAGAGAGGCTTTAAAGAGGCAGGGATTCCCGATCCGACCCGCTACATCTAAAGACGAACATCCCAAAAAAATCATGATAAAAGCCGTTTTCTTTGACTTTTACTCGACATTGTGTGTTTGGGGACAGCCACTTGAGGCGAGTCTCCAAAAAATTGCAGAACGGTACCGGTTTGAAATTGACTGGGAACGTTATGCAACGGCACGTGAGAACCTCTACGCCGATGCGTCAGGTTCCGATCCTACCGAACATTCCCTTCTCGGAACAATGCAAGAAATCATTGAGAGTTATTATAAATTTATCAGGGAGCTTGGGGTTCAAGAACATGTAGAACAGATGACGTGGGAACTGTTGCAATCCGAGCATTCGCTCTTTGCAGCAAGCAATGCTATGCTTTACGATGACGCCGTTCCGACACTTCAATATTTGCGAGATGCGGGCTTTAAGTTAGCGATTGTTTCAAATTGGGATACACCCTTGGATCCACTTACTGAGAGGCTCGGTATCGCCCACTATTTCGATATAATTGTCGCCTCACACGATGCGCGCGTCCTGTCAGCAAAACCGGATCCGCATATTTTCAACTACACGCTCACAGCGGTCGGAGTTTCGGCGGCGGAAGCGGTTCATGTTGGGGATACTTATGAAGCGGACATCCTTGGGGCAAGAAATGCGGGGATTCGTCCAATACTCATCGACCGAGACGGCACACAAGTCGGCAGATGGAAAGAGACGATTCAGAGTTTGTCTAAATTACCAGAACTGCTTTCGGGTCGTGCTGGTGTATAAAGCAAGGAAATTATGGTAAAGGCTGTCTTCTTTGATTTTTACGAAACATTGTGTTTTCATAGGCATTCACTTGAAGAAAACCTTGAAAGAATCGCTGAAAGGTATGGTGTTGAGGTCAATTGGGAACGCTGTGACACAGCAATAAAGAAACTCTTTGCCGGCACATCGGCCCCCGAACCTACTATCCATTATTCTCTGCTGGAATCGTTGATAACTGTGATGATGCGAGAATGTGAATTTATAAGAGAAGTTGGCATTGAGAAGCACGTGGAGCAAATAGCGTGGGAACTGCTGCAATCTGGGCACTACCTCTTTGCGGCGAACAGTGCTACGCTTTACGATGATGTCGTTCCGACACTTCAACATTTTCGAGATGAAGGCTTCAAGTTAGCGATTGTTTCAAATTGGGATACACCGTTGGATCCGCTTACCGAACGACTCGGCATTGCTCACTATTTTGATGCGATTGTCGCCTCGCATGACGCACGCGTCAGGTCCGAGAAACCCGATCCGCATATCTTTAACTATGCGCTCGCGGCAGTCGGTGCTTCGGCGGAAGAAGTTGTCCATGTTGGGGACACTTACGAGGCGGATATCATCGGAGCGCAAGGTGTAGGGATTCGTCCGATACTGATTGACCGAGACAGCACACAAACAGATAGATGGAAAGAAACGATTCAGAGCCTGTCCGAATTGCCTGAAATGCTGATACCACATTAGGTTATGGGAAAATCGGGTCGGTTGGATATGATCTCAAAACAAAATTGTCAGAATTAAACAGAGCATACCACAAGGCATGACTCAAAATTCTCAAAATCCTATAAATAACATAAGAGACACATACGTTACAAAAAGCGTGAACCCACCCAATTTCAAAAAAAGTTTGAACCGCTGCTACGAGGCTAACCGCGAAACAGATGTAACCTACAAGGAGAATCAATGCCATAGTCAACCACTCAGTAGTAGTCGGTACTTCTACTGTAGAATCAGCCGGGATATTGATTAAAGTGAAAATGAAGTGACCTCATGTGCTTGCCAACAGAACGAGATGGCACATACCTATCATCTTAAAGAAATTTTGGAAAACCCCCTTGCCATCGGAAAATAATCGCCCCCCATAAAAGAGGAAAACGCTTATCAGGCTCCAACTGACCAACCCCCTGACACTCCAACTGATCAACGCCCAAACGGTAGCCGAAAATCCAGTCGAGGTTAGGAACTCACCGCATGGTGAAAAAAGCAGCGCGATCACCATGGCTGAATGTTGGGTGAGGTGAGAAAGACATTCACCTGTTTCGATATCCCAGACTGAAAAGGTATTTTCGGGGGTTGCTCCTATGAGGAGCCTTCCGTCAGGTGAAAAAGTAATTGGGATGCGACTGGGACGATAGCGAGGTGCTCTCCATCTGGAGAAAATCCAACAGCACCTACTCTTCCACGTCCTAATCGGGCAATTGCCCCTTCTGGAAGTACCCAAGTGGTGACATCCGTATTTCTGTCTATTTCCTGAGAAACTATCCGCGGATTTGGACTTTGCACTGGGTGCCCCAATTTCGATGATTACGACACGTTATCTACTTATTGAACTGTGATCGCAGTGTCCATAAGCCTTGTCCAGGTTCGCTGATGTAGAAAAAAACGCAGTTATTGAACCCATCTTCATATCAGATTATAAGCTTCCAGAAAAGCATCTCTGGAAATTCCAGCCTGCGTACAAATTCGGCGCAAAGTTGAGCCTTTGATACGACGATGATTTGGCAGAACCAATACACTTCGACTCCCATCTGAATTTTCACGCGTCATACAAATATGATTCCGTTCACGGATTATGCGATATCCTAATCGTTCTAATGCACGGATAACTCTGTTTTTTGGGGCATCTGTTGGAAAACGAAGCATTAGATATTCACTTCAGTTACGAAAACGTCCAAGGCAGGTTCCTCAATTTCAAGTTCCTCTTTTCCGAAAGTCTCAATATAAAACCGAATTGCTGAAGTGACATCCGCAACACTCTCCTCGTAGGTGTCGCCTTGACCTATAACAACACCTTTCAATCCGAGTGGATAGGCGACATAGCCATCGGTATGTTTTTCGACAATAATCTTGAAGGGTTGCATTCTGTTCTCCTTCTTCCTATGGAAATTCGTTTCGGGGTTACAAACCCCTCCTACCAAACCGAGAGCGCAATGCCCACAAACCTTGTCCGGGTTCGCTAATGTAGAAGAAACCGCCATCGTTGAACCCATCGATAAGCATTTCGGGATTGTATTCGGCAAGCACTTCGTCCACAGGTGCCCATTGGTAGCCGACCGATTCAATTTCGGCTTGGGTGAGGTGTTCGGTCGCGTAGGTGACCTTGAAACGTCCTTCGGTACTACCGTGAATCAAGTGTGCAGCGGCGGAAAGGTTGTCTTGCAACTCCGGGTTTTCTGAGACAGCATTGAGCGTTGTGGGTGTGCCTCGATAGCCATACTTCCGGATGAGCCTATCGATTTCAGCGTCCTCACCGAATTCACGGAGTCCGGGTGCGATGATAATCAACTCGCCATCGTCCGCCATCGCCATCCGGGTGCGATAGATCGCCTTGTTACCGAGCCATGTGCTTTTGAACTCCCTCGGATCCAAATAGACGACTACTTTTGCTAAAGGTTCGTCTAAGAACGTCATATTAACGGCTCTGCTCAATTCGGCAGCAGTCTCAAAAGTGTACGCATCATCACCGACGTAAAGTCCACGCATTACGCGTTCTCCAGAATTATCGGCATCCATGACACTCATAACATACACAATACCGAGCTGCTTCAGGTAGTGTGCATGCGCGTAATTAAGTACCCTTCTGACAGAGGTATCCGTCCGTCCCATAAGTCGTTCCATTCCGTCTACGGCACCTAAAAAATGGGATTTGTTGATCATCTCAACACCACCCGCACCGACGAGGATGTTCTTAAATCCATTGGCGATACCGATAACCTCATGCGGAATCACCTGTCCGACGGAGATGATGAGTTCGTAGTTTCCCTCTACGAGACGGCGATTGACGGCGACAGGAATGCTGTAATCGAGTTTGCCTCCCGAAACTTCCTGCACGAACTCGGATGGCACTTCACCGAAGTGGTGTAGTCCAGTCCGCCAGTGATGGACATGATAGGTCGCTTTGGGCAGATCGCCGTACATCTCAGCAATTTGGGGTTCGCTCATCGGAGCATGCGTACCGATAGCGGGAAGGATATCGAACGTGGTGCCGTTTGCGGCATCCCACAATTCGTAGAGCAGTTGGGTGAGTTCGCCAGCGTTTGAGTGGAGGCGTGTTATATCCGGCGGGATTACCAATATCTTCTTTGGAACACCGCCTAACTTGAGGAGTACCTCGCGTAGAAGTGCGCGTTTCTCTTCAGATGTGATAACGGTGTCTTTTCCACCGTGGGCAATGTACATTGACATTTTTTTACTTTCCCTTGCGGTTCGGTCAGGTGAGTCGTAATGATAACGTTCCACCCGTATATCCAGCGCGCCCGCCCCTTCCCAGTAACGGGTGGGGACCCCGGTTGCGCTTACACGCCAATCCAAAGAACAGAAGGATGGAAGAAGAGAAGAATTACTCTGTGTGAAGATCCCGTTTCCAACCTTCCACGCTTTTCCTGAACGCGTCTATCTCCAGTAGCCACCTTTAATTGTTCCCCATGTCGTGCTTAACTTATCCCGTGGTTCGACGGGTAAAACGAGGTCTTCGACAGCGTCACCGATAAAGATGTTATCAATATAAACAAGCCCGTAGTTGCCGAACTTACCCGTTTTGAAATTTCCGTCTTTACCTTCTGTCGCTGGATCGACCTTGTCAAATGGGGTCTTGTCCTTCCGTTCTTTCAACTTGAATGTGAATTCATCACCGGCGAGAACGAGTTGTGCGCGATACCAGACTTCGGGTTTATTTTCCACCACCCCCGCTTGGACGAGTGCCCAGCCGCCTTGGCGTTTGTAAAAGTTGTAATCTCTACCGCCTTGCCGCCGGTCACTCAAGTAGAACTTTTCACCGCCTTGAAATCGGAAGACAACCCCCATATAGAAGTCATCAGGAAACATCATATCCCATTCAGCGACATAATCGTCCCAACCTGCATCCCCGACGACATAGATAGAACCACCGACATCGTGCCGTGAAGCATTAGATGCTTTGTCAGCAGTTAACAAAACCTTATTACTTGCTTTTTTCGGATCGGCGACGACTTCTGCGGTTGTGCTTCCGTCGTGCCCAACCTCCCATTTGTCGGGTTCTGCTCCGATTTTATCTTTCTCAAAGTCATCATGAAACAACAATACTGCCGATGCTTGTACTGTTATACCGATGCTCAGCAAAAGCACGATAATTTTAAGCGCAAGTTCTACTTTTTTAAAAACTTGACTACATCGAAAAAGAGATAGATACCTAAAACGCATTTTCTTTTCCTTATTGGGACAACGCAAGGTTAAAAAACCTTGCCAATGCAAGTCAAAGCAGGATTTGAATTTACTCTTTACCCTTGGTTACAAAGGTTACAGCAATATCAATAAAGTTGCCAGCAGCGTCTCGAACTTTCCCTCTGATAACGTAGGTGGTTTCGTTTTGAAGTTCCCTACCTTTGACAAGTTCAAGGATCGCTTTGTTACCTTCGACTTTGCTAAGCCAACCGACATCAGCCCCGCTTTCGGTTTGAAGGGCGATGTTTCCGGTCATATCTTCAGCGAAGGTAATCTCAATCTTCCCGTCACTGTTGATAGCTTCGGGATCGACATCTATGTCACCATCTCTGACGGACCCGCCAGTAACTGTGGGTCCACATCAGTCAGGACTGGTAACCCTATAGGTGAGTGCCTGGGTTCCATCAGCCCAAGTGACCGTCAATGCAAGTGGACCGGGGACGAAAGGCCCCGTGATAATCGCTTTATAACCCAACCACGTTTTACCTGCAACCTTGACAGTACCGACATTTACCGTGACATCAGTTGGTGGGTTATCAAAGGTAACCGTAATAGTCCCATTTGCGGCAATCTCGCCGCCCGGCGGGGTCGCACTTACAAAATTAGCTGGAACAGGCTCATCTGTGACTATGTCATCGCCACTGCCACAACCGATGAGCATTGAAACAGTGAGCAAACCTGCCAATAATAATACGAAATCTCTAAACAATTTTTTCATGAGTGTTGACCCATTAATAAACTTTGGACAATTTTAATTCTATCCACCTTTTGCCCCGCTGGGGTAAGATTTCTTGGCTTCCTGTATCTATAACCTTAAAATCGCAGGATATTAGACGAGTTTCCGAGTAGAACAGGGCGAGGTTAAAAACCTCGCCAGCAAAGGGATTAGAAAGCACATCTACGAAGGAGTTACTACGCTATGACAGGATTTTTCAGAATGCCAATGCCTTCAATTTCAATCTCAACGACATCACCGGCTTTCAAAGCAGTTGTTGTGCCGGGTGTGCCGGTAAAGATTGCATCCCCCGGTTCAAGAGTAATCGCCTGCGAAATGAAACTGACAACCGTTGTCACCGGGAAAATAAGATCGGCAGTGGTCTGCTTCTGGACGACTTCGCCGTTGATGCGGGTCTCCAATTGGGCATCGGTGTAGTCAACATCAGTAGCGATGATGGGACCCATGGGGCCAAAGGTGTCAGATGCTTTGGCGCGCCACCACTGCATGTCGTTGCTCTGCCATGTGCGTGCGCTGACATCATTGCCGCAGGTCACGCCCAAAATGTTGGCGGCTGCTTCTTCCGGGGTCGCCTTGCTTGTCCGTTCCTTTATTATGACGACGAGTTCACCTTCGGCGTGGATTTCATCATCGCCATCGGGTAATTCAATATTGCCCTCCGGGTCGTTGATACAGGAAGGCGTTTTGATAAAGATTTCAGGGTTTTGCGGTTCCGGATCTCCGCCCAAATGACTCCGATAATTCAAGCCGACAGCCAACACCTGTGTGGGTGTCGTCGGGGCAAGCAGTTTGACATCCGCTAACGCGACGGTTTCCCCAGTTTCGCTATATTCACTGAACGGGCATCCCGATAGGACGCTTAGATTGTCTCCTGAGACAATGCCGTAACTGATTGTGCCATTTAATTCATATCGTGCTAACTTCATAGTAGTCTCCTTTTCATCTACGTTCACGGTTTGGGAACCCAATCCTTTAGGTTTAGGAGGAAAAACCGCCCTCCTTTTTTTACGGGTAAGTGCAGGCTTTGTTGTTCTCGGGTGCCTGCGGACCCGCTATGCCCGTTATTGATATCGCCACGGGTCCGGGCGACCTATAGTCAGCGGTTTAACTTGCGGAGTGGACGTTTGGCTACGCTTCGCGCAAGCCCAATCCTTTAGGAGTGGGTTACTGACATCGTGCAAATTCCATACATATTTTACCGCGTATACGGTGGTCTGTCAATTTATTTCTTTGGGGGCAGTCGTTAGCAGTCAACAAGAGTCGCGAGCATGGGGAAACACCCAAGCAAAAACACTCGCTCCTACAGCAGAATAGCAGTTAGGAATCGGGAGGGGAGATCGACAAGCAGTTGTCTGAATCAGGATTTACAGGATTATGGGCATGGAGGGACGTAGGTTGGGTTGAGCGGAACCGACCCAGACCGGGATATACCCAAGAAACCCCTAATCTTGGAGAACCCTGCCGCATCACAGGAAGACAGCGAAACCCAACTTTCCAAGGCTTTCGTTGGGTTTCACTACGGGATTGGAGATATTAATGTGTTTTTGTCCGTCCGAGGTTTGCGAGGATTGTGGGTTCTGGTGAAGTTGCGTTCAACCCAACCTACAAGAAACTGATAAAGCCCTCCCACAAAGGCACCTCGTGAGAATTGAATGGCTCTGGGTGTGAGCCCCTGCAATAATTTGACATTTCGCTCGAAATGTGCTACAATTCCTGATATAATCTATAACCTTCTAATAAAAAACATACAGTGAGACTTAAATGATGAAACTTGGAATTATTGGCGCATCAGGGTATGGTGGCAGCGAATTGCTACGCTTCCTTGTCAACCACCCTGGCGAACTTGATGTTGCACTTTGCACGTCTGAAACCTACGCTGGGCAGTGTATTGACAGTGTTCTACCCAACCTCCGCGGGTTTCTATCGTCCAAATTTGAAGCCTTAGATATTGATTCCCTCAAAGAGAGAGTGGATGCCGTTGTGCTCGCCGTTCCACACAGAGTGGCGATGTCTTTCGTGCCGCAGATTTTGGCACAAGGTTTACGCGTCGTGGATTTCAGTGGAGATTATCGATTTGAGGATGCCGAAACCTACGAAGCTTGGTATCACGCCGAACATACGAGCGCATCACTGATACCACAAGCAGTGTATGGGCTGCCGGAACGTTATCGCGATTGCATCCGCACTGCCCAACTCGTCGCGAATCCAGGGTGTTACCCAATGAGTGCTATACTTGCAGCACTGCCGTTAGTGGCACGTAGTGTGGTGGAATTGGACTCTATTATCATTGACTCGAAATCGGGCATTTCGGGTGCTGGTCCGAAACCGAGCGAAAATACGCACTACGCGAATCGAGAGTCAAACTTTGTCGCATACAAAGTCGGTGTGCATCAACATACACCGGAAATTGAGCAGGAATTGAGTGCTGTCGCATCTGAACCAGTTCGCGTGACGTTCACACCACACCTTGTCCCGATGACACGCGGTATCTTTAGCACCGTCTATATGCGTCTCACAGAAGTTATATCTACAGCGGAAGCCCTTGATATGTACACAGCGTTCTACGAGAATGAGCCCTTCGTTCGGGTGCTTCCTACCGGCACATACCCTCAGACGAAGGCAGTCCTCGGCAGCAACTATTGCGATGTTGGGCTTGAAGTGGATGCGCGGACACGTCGTATCGTCGCGATGGCAGCAATTGACAATCTCGGTAAAGGCGCAGCAGGAGCCGTTGTGCAGAATCTCAATCTGATGTTCGGCTTCAAAGAGACTGACGGACTGAAGGTGCCGGGGATGATGCCGTAGAGAAGTCTGAACCTGGATTCTGATGATTTTAAGATTTGCCATGATTACAAGAACATCCAATCAAGGTCCATCTACTAATCTTATAAATCACAGTTCAGACGATGGTTTCCGACAGCCGAAAATTATGATTGTTGCTGGAGAACCCTCTGGTGACTTACACGCTTCTCATGTCGCACGCCGACTCACGGCACTTTGTCCCGATATAACACTCTTCGGCATGGGCGGCGACTGGATGGAAAAGGCATCCGTGTCACTCGATTTTCATATCCGAGATTCGGCTGTCATGGGGTTTGCGGATGTTATCACTGTCCTACCGATGTTCCTTCGGAAACAGGCACATCTGAAACGGCGCATCCGTGAGGAACGCCCCGATGTTCTTCTCCTCGTGGACTTTGCGGAGTTTAATATGCCGTTAGCGAAGTTTGCCCAGAAGCAGGGTGTCCGAGTCGTGTATTACATCCCGCCGAAAGCGTGGGCGTGGCGTGCAAACCGGGCACGGAAGTTGGCAAAGTGGGCAGACGTTGTCGCGGCAATCTTCCCTTTTGAAGCAGAATTTTACCGAAACGCGGGTGCGAACGCCGAATTTGTCGGGCACCCGCTTGTTGATTTCGCACAGACACCCCTCAGCACACAAGCCGCACGCGAACATCTCAATTTATGTGAAACGGAAGACGCTGAGAATACGCCTGTCATCGGATTGATGCCAGGGAGTCGCCGTTCCGAAATTCGACACATTTTGCCAGTGATGCTAAGCGCCGCGGCAAACATTGCCAAAGTCTATCCAAACGCCCAGTGGGTTCTCCCATTAGCACCAGGAATTTCACACGAACTCATTACGAAGTACCAGCAGGAGCAAAACCTGTCAGGACTGCAGATTCCACCCATCAAAATTGTGGAAGACGCAACTTATCCGGCAATGCGAGCATCGACCTTGTTACTGGTTACCTCTGGCACAGCGACGCTTGAGGCGGCATGCATCGGTACACCGATGATCATTGTTTTTCGGACAGCATCGCTTAACTGGCACATCATCAAGGCATTGACCCCCTTGGAGCGGAGCGGACTTCCGAACCTTATTGCGGGACGAGACATTGTCCCAGAACTCCTACAGACAGAACTGACACCTACTGCTCTGACGGAACTGTCTCTTGATTTCCTACAGAATCCACAGAAACGAAAGACACAACGGGAGGCACTCCAAACGGTGCACGCACAACTCGGCACTGCTGGTGCAGCTGAACGCACAGCGGAATTAGTGTTAGATGCTGCAAAAAGTCTGTAAAGTGCTCTAAAGTGCCTAAAGTTGTTAGGAAATCTTCTTTCAACTTTACAGACTTCGCAACTTTAGGATACTTGCAAACTTTATTCACTATGAAACTCACACACTCCCGCGATCTTGCCTCGCTACAGCAGAGGATTCTCGCCACCCCTCTACGCTTTTTATTAATTCCATTGAGTTGGTTCTACACGGCAAGCGTCCAACTACGGAATATCTTATATACACACGGGATATTTAAAGCACGCAGATTGCCATGCCGCGTCATCAGTGTCGGTAACATTGTTGTTGGCGGGACAGGTAAAACACCTGCTGTTATCACCATTGTGAAACATCTTCAAAGAGAGGGGATGCGCGTCGCTATTCTGCTGCGCGGGTATAAACGTCGTGCTCGCGAAAAAGTGACCATCGTCTCGGACGGCGAAAAAGTGTGTGCCGCTCCCATAGAAAGCGGTGATGAAGCGGACATGATGGCAAAACACCTCAGTAGCGTTCCGATTCTCGCAGGTAAATGTCGCTATCTGGCAGGTCAGGTTGCGCTTGAACGTTTCAAGGTAGATGTCTTGCTCTTAGATGATGGGTTTCAGCATCGGCAGCTTGCGCGTGATGTCGATATTCTCACTATCCCGGCAACACATCCCTTCGGTAGTCCAGAGAAATTGCTACCCGCGGGAACCCTACGTGAACCACCCGCCGCTCTACAACGCGCAGACCTTATCTTACTGACGCATGCAGACACACCTGACGTATCTGCACATATCAAAAAATTGGTGAAACCCTTGGCACCGAACGCATCGGTCTTGGAAAGCATTCACCAGCCAACACATCTCTATCCATTAGCCATCAGCAATCAGCCGTCAGCAATTAGCACGAAACCTTCTTTGCCGACGGCTGAAATCCGAGATCCGAAAGCCATTCCCACTGATATGAAAGAACTCAAGGGAAAACGGATTCTTGCAGTTTGTGGAATTGGAAACCCGGATACGTTTGTTGCGACCCTCATGCGATGCTCCGTTGCGAGTGTAGAACTGCTGGCATTTCCCGATCACCATGTCTATACAGAAACCGATAAACAGCGAATAGATACGGCTTTTCAAGAAGCAGGGGCAGATCTGATTGTCACAACACAGAAAGACGAGCAGAAATTAGCGCGCTTTGCAGATAACTGGAACCTTCCGATAGTCGTTTTAGCGGTTGCACTGGTTGTTACCGAAGGCGATGAGAAGCTTACTGATGTGTTGCTGGGTTCCAGATCGGCGGCAGAAAACCACTCGCTCCTACAGATAAATTAAACGCTCTTACGTTGCCGGTCGAGCCATTTGACAGAAAAATGGAGCAGGTTTTCCATAATTTTATCGTTGACCTGCACATCCGCCTGCGTCTCATTCTTCAAACTGGTGACGATGTATAACCCCTTCTGAAACGGAAGGAGTAGCAGCGCGGAGGCATCTTCACCATTTCTTGGCAAACCCGCAGCAGTCGTGTTAATCTTGGCGAGAGATGTCCATTTTCCAAGAGGATCCAACCACATATCATCCAGTCGAATAAAGGGGTGATCCTGCGCCTCTGGATCGGCATGATTTCCATTAAGTGGATTCGGATGTTGGAAAATACGGGAGCGTTTTCCTTGTGATGTAGGAGAGAGCTCATAAGCCTCTTCACATTCAATTCCGGTGAGCGGCTCCGGAATCCACCCTGTGCCGCGGCGTTGTTTGGCACTGGCTTTGACATCTTGTCCGGAAACGATGACGACTCCCCCTTGGCTGACGAAGTTTTTAATTCGATGTTCAGCATCTATGTTTAATCGATAGCCGGATTTGTAAATTTCGCCGTTGCCAATCCATAAAATATTAGTCTTGGCAAGCCGATCGGTCCGTAAATCTTGAACCGAGTTGTAAATCATGTGGTGATCTTGAACGTATTCAAAACGTTCAAGGACTGGAAACTCGACAGTGGATGTATTTCCAGTGAGTGCCATGAGTTTGAGAGGCATCGCGATCTGTACTTCCGAACGTTTTATATCAGGAGTTTTGGAGAGCCCGTTTCCTGATTTCCAAATTGCAGCATTTATGCCCCTCACAATTCGATTCCGCATCCGTTTTCGGCTGCGTGTTCGCTGTTCCGCAGCGTTTAGGCTACGTGGCTGTGGATAAACAAGCGGCGCTAACGCCGCATGTCGAACCGGGTTACTGTGTATCTGCTCAACGAGGGAAGCGTGCGCTGTAATCCGGGCGCGATTTATCGGTAGAAGCCGCTTGTAGATAGGAAATCCGTGGCGGAGTTTATTATCAAAACGGAGAAACGCGTTTTCAACGTCCCATCTTCGGCTATAACTCGCATCAATTGCCTTTAAATCAATACGTTCTTCATTGACATTTGTCACATATCCGTGAACAACGTTGATACCGTGAATAGCATTGCCATCTTTGTCCGTAATAGCGATGTCCTCCGCATCACGCATGTCTAAAATAGTGTCTGTCAAGCCGGTAAGACTGAAAAGTTCAGGCTGGTATTTCTCCGCGCTTTCAACAATTGTGCAGTAGCGGCGTGGGAAAACGATATCCGCATCGCGGAAAGAGCGAAACTTGAACCAAATTTTTTTGTAATTGCTTATGGCGCGTGTGTCTCGAACGGCAACGCGCTCGAAAGGTTCTACATTATGTTTAACAACAGGCTCTACCTCAAGTCTTTGAACACTGAAGGCACCGATATGGTACTTGTACTTATAATCCTTTTCCCATTTCGGTGAGTCCTCCGTCAACCGAATGCGTCCAAGTCGGATTGTATAAGGTGTATTGTTTTCAAAGATGATTGTGTTGCTTTCCGCACGACATCGCAACCCCCGGTCATCACGACGGTTGAGTTTTGCAAGATCCTTCTTAAATTCATGTTCATATTCCCACTCGTCTGCGTAGCCGTTGTTGTCCTTATCCTTTACATTCATGAGCGCAATATGTTTACTATTGTAGTCCTTGAGGATAGCCGTGTACTCAGCGGTATGTTCACCGAAACGGACTCGAACTTTGACCCGTGTTCCAATCAGGCGTTCAATTAAACGTTCATAACTTTCCTGCTCCAGGTAGCCTGCAGATTCATCCTCCAATTTTTCGAACCTTTTTTCCAGATCGCCGCCTTCAGCTTCATATGCCTCTCGGTACCGCTCTAAGCGTCTGTTCGCCCCTCTTGTGAAACTGCTCCATGCCATGCTAATAGCTTCTTTCAACGCCTCTTTGAGAGCGATGAACATATTCCGGATTTTCCGTCCGACCTTGTAGATGACAGGAGGATGATAGACACGCTCAAGCTCCCAAGCGCGTTCTCTCAGTTCACGCGTATTCATCGAATCGAGGTAGCGGATGTATGCGACAATTCCCTCATCGCGTTCTTCATTGGTGAAAATATAACTCGGCGCATGTCCGCGTTGCCGGGATTCCTCAGAGATAATCTCCATACCTGTGAATTCCAGCCGCATGGTGCCTCGGTAACGTCTGCCATCCTTCATCTGAAAAACGACGTATTTATTCAGAAGCTTCTTAAGAAGTTTGTCTTTTTTAAAGAGCCTTATTACATATCCAACGCTACTGATTATAAAGACGAGAAGGATAACCCCAACGTAGACCTGCGTGTTTGACCACCAACTCTGCGCCTGTTTTTGGACCTCCTCAACAACATTGGATTCTTGCCCGAACGCTGAGTGCAGAAGTATGAAAAAGATCGAAACAAGAATTAAGCATGCTATTCTCTCTACAGAGATTTTGAAAAAACACCCAAGCAAAAACCCCCTACGGGGTGGAGAGGGGAATATGAATGTCCTTAGAAAACCTTTCATCATCAAAACTCCTTTGAAATTCACCGGACACCATCGTGAAACGATGTCCAGGAGCTTAATAAGTAAAAAACAGTTTAAAAAATATGGACTCCGTTTTCGGCGGCAATTCGCCGGACATTCGCGTTCGCGAGTGGGATTTTCTCCGCAGGGAGATGTTCTATCAATCCGTAGCCATCGGGATAGAGTGCGTCAAAACGTTTTAATGCTACACCAAGTGCCAATTCACCCTCGCCGGGTACCTCTTCATCGAGATGGAGGACCAAACCGTTCTGCACGCTGATGTCTTTGATATGCGCCATCGGCGCGACCGGTCCCATGACATCGAAAATGTGGTTAAGCCGTGCCTCGCTCTCATAGACCTGTCGAAGTGTTTGAAAGTGATTGACGAAATCCATGACAATGCGAAGCCTTTCGGAACCGACACGCTCCACCACCTCGCGACAGGTTTCTGGTGAATCCATAATTGAAACTGCATGTGTTTCCATAACAAGGGTCAGTTCGTGCCGTTCGGCATGTTCTGCAATTGGTTTCAAAGTGTCAATCAACCGTTCCATCGATTCTGGTAGATGGTTATCTCGATGGGATGTCCAAGCACCATCAGGGTTGAGGCTACCTGCACGAAATAGATAATGGTGTGCATTGAGAGAGGCAGCGGTTGCCATGCCGCGTTGGACGCTGGCAATACCTGCTTTTCGGACAGCGGCATTTGGATGAAAAAGGCATTCCTCGTAAGTTATGCCGAATTGCACAAGGTCAAGTTCCGCGGCTTCTAACATTTGCACACAGCGGGTATCAGCATCTGGCGGTACAGATGGAATCTCGGCGCTGCGGAAATGGAAACTTAAACCGGTAAACTCTAACGCTTTGATTTTTGCGATCTCATCCGATGTGAGGGTGCAAAAGTCCCCACAGAGCCCAACAACGCCAAGTCTCATAATGTTCCCCTCCCAAATAGTTGTCAGTTAGCCGTCAGCAAGAGTCGGGATTCGGAGATCCCTCCTACATAGTTCTCAGTTATCAGTCATCAGAAGTCGGGATTCGGAGATCCTCCTACGGGAAAACTGAACGATTCTGTTTACTTGTTGCTATGATTAACTTCCTGCAGCTTTTTCAACAGGTGTTTCGCCTGTCGGAGGTCTTTCGTATCAAAACCTTCCGAAAACCATAGATATATCGGTCTCAGCAAATTGTACGCTTCCCGACAACGGTCTTGCGTGCACCACAATTCGCTCAAACTGAGAGCGGCTCGGAGCTCCCATGATTTTGCGCCTTGGCGGCGCGCTATCGCTAATGCCTCCTGAAAATAGGATTCAGCCTTTACAACAGTAGAAGTCGTGTCCTTTCCGCCAACAATCTCGGTCTCTTTACCGAGGACGAGACAGAGTTCGCCTTTCCGCCGAGTGAGTTCCGCATCATAGGCGCGCTCGCCTGTTCGTGTGACAACACTCAAGGCAGAATCAAGTGTTTGCAAGGCTAATGTATACTGTCCTGCGCGTTGATATGCTTGTGCAAGCAGTGCAAGAAAGAGCGGTAGTTGCAATTCAGCCCTTGTCTTTTCCCATGCGGCAATGCCCTTACGTATCATCGCGATGCCCTCTTCTGAGTGATTCAGTTCTGTGAGTGCCCAACCCTTCATCACCGTTGCGGCGGCTTCCCAAAGGGAAAATCCATGCTCTTGACATATCTGTAGCATCTGCGTTGCGGTGGTCTCCACTTCCTCTACTTCATCTTGATGTTGATAAAGCACAGCTTTAAAATGGAGCAACACAGCATCACTAAAAGGATGGCTTCTGTCCCTTCCAATCCTTGCGGCTTCGGCAAGTCGTTCTTCTGCTTGCAGAGGATAGCCAAGACACCATAAGAGCGGTGCAGAATAGGCGAGCAGCGTCATCCCGGGATCGGCTACGAAGTGCAGAAATGTCGGGACCGGGTGGTGCTGCGGTTGATAGAGTTCAATTCCTGCCTCAAGATGTGCTAATGCATCTTTGAATTCACTTAAATAGTAAAGCGTTGCACCGAGGGCTCGATGCGCCTCTACCTCGAAAGCTGGGTCTCCGACTTGCTTGGCAATTACAAAGCACTGTTCACCGAGTTCACGTGCAGAGAGGAATCGTCCACGCACGAGATGAGAGAGCCATAATCCAAACAGAATCGGAAAGCGGAGATCTTTTATGCGGTCAAGTGAAGAATCAGTGTTTCCTTCTAAGGTCGGTTCCTTACTTTCAAGTGTTTCCAGTAGCTCCCTCGCCCGCGTATAGGCGACCTCGACTTCCGGTGCGGCATACCCTTTTGTCGCAATGAGCGCGCTACCCAGAATCGTTTGCAGCTCCAATTCTCGCTGAGCGGTAGCCTCCAACTCTCGTGCGCTGGCGTTCGTCGAAAGTTCCTCAAGTGCCGCAAGCCCCTGTGTGATATGGCGAATACCCTCCACGTTTGCAGAACGCTCAAGTGCACGTTGCCCGGCACGGTGCCAATAGTCAATCGCTTTTTCAGGGAGACCTGCTTCGGTGTAATGATGTGCCACCAACTCGGGTTGGAAACCGCCACCGCCTTGCAACACCTCTGCAATCTGTTGATGGTACTGCTGTCGCCTACTCCTGAGTAGAGATTGATACGCTGTCTCACGCAGGAGCGGATGTCGGAACGTATAGCGTAGTTGATTGTCAGCCACCTGATTTCGATTGAGGATGTAGGCGTTTACGAGTTTGTTCAATTCACCTTTCAACGAGGCGAAATCAGTGAAAAGACGATTTTCCAGATCAATCCCAGAAGCAATCTCGTGTAATAATTCAGCTGTCCATTCCCTTCCAAGCGTTGCACCGAGTTGGACGATCTCCTTCGCAGCACCGAGTTCGTCTAATCTCGCTGTCAGTAAATCCTGTAGCGTTACAGGCACCTCCATTGTTTGAGAATGTGGATCTGTTCCATCGGACACCTCAGATGTGGGAGGGGTTTGTAACCCCGATACATTTTCAAGCATCATCTGGGTGAGTTCCTCAACAAATAGAGGGACACCCTCGGTCATTTCGATAATCCGTGTCAACACCTCCGATGGCAGTGCTGTGTCCCCTGCGACGTGCTGAATCATCTCCTCCACCTGCGGAGGCGTGAGTGCTGCCAACGTCAGCGCATTTGCCCACTCTGGATGTAGAAGTTGCTCCAGCACTTCTCCATCCAGAATTTCGGTAGGAGAGAACTCCGATTCCCGACTCCCGTGTGGCGTGCCCATCTCTCGCCCTTCCCCCTTCAGCCCCAGCGGGGGTTTTTGCTTGGGTGTTTCTTCAACATGTCTATAGGGTTGCGTACCAGAGCGACAGGACAAAACTGCGAAAATCCGAGCATTTTCGATCCGTGTAATCAAGAGTGTAAGAAATTCTATGCTGGAGGGGTCAATCCAGTGGAGATCTTCAACGACAAAAAGTATCGGCTTTTGTTCAGCCATCTTCAGTAGGACTTGAACAAGCACTTCCAAAGTCTGCTGTCGGCGCTGTCGGCGTCCCCAACCTGATGGATATGTGGCCTGTTCAACGGGTCTACCGTAGGGGCGAGTGCCTACACCGGTTACCGTTTGTTGTTGCACCTCAAAAGGTATCTCCAATAATTCGGCAAGAAGTGGCAGGGTCTCCGGCGTATGCTCTTGTACTTCACGATCTGAATTTGAAAGGGACGCCGTATCACCTCCGACGGTTGGGATGTTGTAGTCGCGCAGTAAATTCTCAAGTTTGTCAAGGTGCGTCTGTGCGGTATCGGTGTTGGTAAACTGTACAACGTGCTCTTGGAACAGCGAAAGAATAGGATAGAGCGGACTGTTCTGGTAATAGGGCGAGCATCTGCATTCCATGGTCACTGCTTCTGGGTGATGCTCGACGGACTCTTGAATGAGTTGCAAACACCTTGACTTTCCGATGCCGGCTTCCCCCTCAATAAGCAGTGCTTGCCCTTTAGATGCCAGTACCTGTGCCCAACTCTGCTTGAGTGATTCAACCTCGCGCTCGCGCCCGATTAAAGGGGTTAATCCACTTTCGCTGGCAATATCCAATCGGCTCTGTGCAGGAATTTCACCTGACACCTGATACACATTCACGGGTTGCGAAATGCCACGAAGTGGGGAAGCACCGAGTGCAGCGGTGTTAAAAAAGCCATCAACCAATTGATGTGTCGTATCACCAATGACAATGCCGTTCGGCGTTGCTAACTTTTGCATCCTTGCGGCGACATTTGGCGTTTTACCGACGATGTCAATTGCCTCGGGAGATTCTTCCGCCGATATATGCCAGACGACAACAAGCCCTGTATCAATACTAAGTCGGACGTTGATTTCCACGCCAAAGGTAGCCTGGAGATACGGGTTCAGCGTCTCAATAGCGGCAACAATACCTAACGCGGCTCGGACGGCGCGGTGTGCTGCGTCTTCGTGTGTAATTGGGTAACCGAAATAAACAAGGATACCATCACCAAAGTAACGTGCGATATGTCCATTTTGTGCTAAAACCACCTCCATGATACATGTCCGGTATACCTCTAAAAGATTTCGGAGTTCTTCGGGATCCAATTTTTCGGTGAATGCGGTGGAGTCGACAATATCACAGAAAAGGACGGTTAACTGGCGGCGTTCTGCCCCATGCGGTAATACTTGTTCCATGACAGCGGTATCTACTGCTGGAATTTGACGTGGACGTGAGGGACTATCAAGGGACGTTCCACATTCACCGCAAAATTTGAACGGCGGGTTCAAGAACCCACAATTTGGGCAGCGTTTGTGATGCATTTTTTAATTTATTGCTCCTGGGCTGCCTTCCACTTCGTTTCAGGCAGGTTTTTGGTGCAATGCAAACCGGGCAGGTTCGCTGAAACCCTTTCGTACTTAACCAGAAACCATCGTGGAACGAAATTAGGTTTCCTTAAATGGCATAATTTTGCTTCGCAGTGAGAATGCTTTACATTTGGAACGATGCCCAGATTTAATAGTTAAAAATTACTTTCGGAACTGATTCAGGTATTCTTCTAACTCGGCATCCCTTGGATCTAACCTGTACGCCTCTTGATAGTAATCGAGTGCTTTATCGGTTCTGCCTACCTTCATATAAAATGAACCGAGGTTGCGATAAGCGACACTATGCGTAGGTTTCAGATCCAAAGCACGGATGTAATGGTCGCGAGCGCGCAGCATATAGACTTTCGTTTGTCCAATTAGAACGTTAAGCGTTGTTTCATTTTCCCAACGCTGTCTATATACACCTCCGCCGAGTTGTTTTGCCTCTTCTTCAATGGCATCAGCGACCGTTTCGTCTCGTGTTTTGAACATGACGGCACCCGACCCCGTTTTGTCGACAGCGACTTTAAGTTCCGCGATTGCCTGATCAACGGAGTCTTCCCTCAACTCTTTTTCCCACGAGGGCCAACTCGGTCCGGCGTATCTGAGACCTTGCTCGTAGTAGACGGTTCCGAGGTCGTTATAGACTTCAGCGTTTTCGGGACGCATCTTTAACGCGTCGCTGTAAAGTTCAATGGCTTGTTGATATTTCCCGGCGTTGAATGCATCAGTGGCATGCGTGCAGAGTTGCTTGAATTCTTCACTTTCCAAATTAACGGCGATTCCCAATTCTGCCTTGTCTCTACCGAAGAAGTAGATACCACCAATGAGCAGGATAGCAAGACAGACGGCGATGAGTGTCGGTAGTTGTAATTTCATATTTTTATAGTTATCAGTTGTCAGTTGTCAGTTTGCCTCGCAGTGAGAGTTAAAAGAGGTGTTTTTGATAGGGTGTTTCCCCTTGGTTAAACAAAGCACCTCTTTAACCGATAACCGATAACTGATGACTGATAATCATTCCCTCTGATAACTATTCTGTAAAAATCTACCCTAACTTGGAATACTCCAAGAACTGGTGAATTGTTACATTAAAATCTCTTAACTGAAAACTGAAAACTGTTAACTTTAACCCTCAACTCGCCTCCGTTATAAGTGTTAAAGCACGAGTTGATGGTTAAGATTATAAAAACACTTATCTCCGCCGATTGTTTCTATTAAAAAAAGTGACGGGAACGGCTTGATAGACTCCATCTCGTTCAAAATAGACTTGCGCTCTATTTTGGGTGCGGATATGGTCATCAACAATTTTAAAAATTTCAAGCGAATGAATTATGGTATTGTCAATTTGGTAGATAAAATCCCCACGTTCCAGCGCGCTCGCCAACCCGCTGTTTTTTTCAACGTGCGTGACAATAACACCGCGCTGCTTATATTTGCGTGCCATCGCCTTATCAGGCTGGGCAAGTGCTATACCCCATCCGGATGGTGCATAATTCCATTGTAGGGTTTTCAGTGTGAATTCAGTCTGTCGCCTTTTTCCACGGCGGATGAACTCACACTGGACAGGTTGATTGAGTGGGAGTAGACGCGTGCGGGCGTTAAAGTCCTGTTCGTCCTTTATCCGTTGTCCGGAAATGGCTACAATGACATCTCCGCGTTTAATGCCTGCATCAGCAATAGGGCTGCGTTTACCTATTTCCGATACCAAAACCCCAGTGTTGCGCGACATTGACAACTTTTCTGCCAACTCTTCAGTTACGGGCTGTATCTCCAAGGCAAAGTAGGGTGGAATAACACTGCCATACTCGGTAATCTGTTTTAGGACCCTTTTTGCTTTGTTGACCGGAATCGCGAAACCGACACCCTGTGAACCGCCGCTGGTTGAACGGATGACAGTATTTATACCGATGAGTTCACCGTGGATGTTCACTAACGCACCGCCACTGTTGCCGGGATTAATGGAAGCGTCCGTTTGAATCAGATCTTCATGATACAGATCTTCAACAGTGAGCGTTCGCCGTGTTGCGCTCACAATACCAACTGTGACCGTCGGTTGGGCATCGCCTATCGATAAACCGAAAGGATTTCCGATCGCAACTACCCACTCACCTATCAAAAGGGAATCCGAATCTCCCCACTGAATTTCTGGTAGGAATAGCCCATCTGTATCAACCTCCAAGAGGGCAAGATCTGAGAAAAGGTCATATCCGACGACCTGTGCCCCGAATTCCCGTCCATCAGAAATAGTGACGGTAATTTTATCGGCATCTCTGATGACGTGATAGTTGGTCAGGATGTGTCCGTTTTTATCAACGATAACTCCAGAACCGACCTCTCGTAAGGCACGTCTACGAGGATAGGTGATCTCGCCCCAGAACCATTCATCAAAAGATGTTCGTGTTTCAACACTCCGAACAGCACTGATATTGACGACTGCGGGACTCGCTTTCGCTACTGCTGTGACAATCGCGGTGCGCCGCGATGCCGTGACCGCGTTTTGTCGTATGGACGAGGTAACCTCGCCCCTACTGGACTCTGCACTGTAGGCTCGGTACCAAGTTCCATCTACAATTACCGAGGAAATCAATAGCCATAATAGAAGAATACGACTATAACAACGACACGAACGTATCATAATTCCTTTTGCCGTAACTTGCACGTTCCAAAATTTAGCGTGTCAGTTTGAGAGAGATACGATATCCCTCTAACCCAGAGTCAGTATCAACAATTTCTTGAACGGCTTCCGACGTTCGCCGTTTGGCGGGAAAATCATCGGCACTCGCGCAGCGGAGGGCTATTCTTGCGCCGACTGCACTGGCAGCCCGTAGATTCTCCAATTCCACCTTGTCCAGCGTATCATAAGCCGTATGACCGAAACCTCTGCCACCAGGCGGAGCCTCTGGATCGCCCATGTGGCTTGAAGGTACACCCTTCAGGAAAAACGGAAAATGATCAGAGTAGGAATGCACCTTTTGTCCAACCGGCATTTCAGTGTGCATCTGCTCGCGGGCGGTGTTAAAGAAGGGTTCCAAAGCGTCCCAGCGATGAAGCACAATGCCCTTACGGCTTGAACCGCCTGCGGCATCCATATTGAGCATAAACCGAATGTTATCCAACTCCGACGCATGGGCATCAACATAACGAAACGCACCGGTGAGCCCGATTTCTTCCGTTCCAAAAGCGATGAAACGGACGGTACACTTGAGCGAACCAGCGGCATAGGTAGACAGGACTCGCGCGGCTTCTATGACAGATACCATCCCTGAAGCGGGGTCGTGCGCGCCTTGTGAAATATCGTGTCCGTCGTAATGGCACCCCACAACCACCATCTCTTCGGCATTTTCATTACCGGGCAAATCTGCGACGACGTTCCAAGAGGTCCGCGGTTCATTGATGTCCGTTGTCTGGAGTTTTAGTGTCACTTTTCCGTTTCCTCGTGCTATCAACCGCGTTAAGAATTCGCCATCCTCTTTGCAAACGGATATACCGGGGATGGGTGCGCGTCTGTTATTTTGAAGGCTTCCCGTTTCGGGTCCGACACCAGGGTGTTCACTGACAAAAATGAATCCACTTGCGCCCGCAAGCACGGTGCGTTCAAACTTCTCCTTGCGGTGTACCCATCTTCCGAGATCAGGGGGTGAGGCACTCTTCGCCATAACCAGTTTATCGGTAACTGTATCACCGAGTGCAGTGTATTCGTCAGGACTTCCATACCCAGCCGACACAAGCTCAGTGGTGATGTCGGCAGCGGGGCAGTAGGGTAGCGAGATGCAGTGCAACGTTCGACGAATCGGTTCGATAACCTCAAGCGTCGCCGTGCCACGCGTCCAGCCCGCGTAGGGATAGGTCTCAAGTTTGACGTTCTGGAGTCCGTAACGTTTGAAACACGCGGCGATGAAGTTCGCGGCTTCATATTCCTCCGGCGTTCCGGCGAACCGAGCACCGTATTCATCACATAAGACTGTCAGGTTTTCCATTACTTCTTGCGAAGTGTAGATGTCACCGACCATCTGCTGGTCGAGCTGCAAATAAGGGTTCTTCTTGCTCATAAGTTTGGGTGTTCTCTTGATTTTTGACTGTTTCAGGTGGTAGCGTTTCCATTCTTGCGTTGGCAATCTTTTTTAATTGCCAAGGATCAAGGATCTGGATCCGCCGAAACCGTTTCTCTATTATCTGATGCTGTTTAAACTGATTTAGGAGTGCCTCCATTTTTTCAACGGAGCTGCCGATTAATTGTGCCAACCGCTTTGTCGAAAGTTTATGTGGGACGCGCTTTGAACCGTGTCCTATCGTCGTGCCTCCGCGTCCCTGTGTATCGGCGCAGTTCTGTAGCAGAAGCGCGAGTCGCGATGCGGGACTTCGGAACGCAATGTTCAGAAAAGGGTTCGTCATTCCTCGACGCGGTTTTTGACATGAGGTTACGAGATTATAACTCCCTGATTCCGTCGAACGCCAACGTAGATGCCTCTTTATAAGACTTGCTAAAGTTCTCTGTGACGGCATCGCTAAGTGCGGTTTTCGCTTCAAAAAATACTGGAAGTTCTGGACGGTGACGATTCCAACAACGGAAACTTCTGTAAGTGTCTCAGCCGTGACGTTCGGGTGTGTATCGTTATTTTCCCATTTCACTGCCCCAAAGAATTCACCGGGCTCCAACACGTCTAAGGTGATAGCGTCACCTTCAGGCGGTGTTTGATAAATCTTGATGCGACCTTCCTTCAATAGGTAAACGCCTTCGGCAGAGAGCGTGTCTCCATGTTTTAACTGTCCGAAAGTCGTTATCCGTGCAAGCGCGTCGGCATCTGCTTCGGCAAGGTCTCGGAAGATGTCTATCTGTTTAACGCACCAGAATCTTTCTGGGATTTTTTGTTGTGTTACCATGCTATGAACGTGGGCTCTCTTGGGATTGTGAACGTTCACTGGAAGTTTCAGGGTTCTTTGTCCTTAATTATACCAATACGCTGCCAATAAAGCAAGGAAAATTCGGTAGAAGGGATCTCCGAATCCTGGGGAAACACCCAAGCAAAAACACTCCCTCTTCTGTAGGAGCGACCTCCCGGTCGCGACACTCTGGGGAAAATAATCGGAAGACTGAAGATTGAATTGCTTTGGATGAGGTATTTGGAAATGGTAATATTTTTTCGGTTGTCAGAAGTTTCAGGTTTCATTTTATCTTTGACGTGCGATGAATCGCACTACTACGAACCAGGGTTTGATTGTGCTTGACTACTATTTGCTTGGCGTATTTGTTCTGCTTCCCGAACTGCACGCCGTAACCGCCTTTTCAAACTGTTATGGTCCCGAGTATTCACCAACCGCCATACTTCTGTTGAAAGGAACACTCTGATATCCTCTTCTAAAATTCTTTGCCTCACATTGACAGTGTGGTTTATCCAACGCCTTATAATCCCAAAAGCGAAGTGCCCGGGAAGTAAGTCAATGAAACGATGTCCTTTTAAAAAATCTTGTACTAAGGTTCTAACGTTCTCAATACTTTGTTCATCAATGTCCAGAGCTGCTTTATTACATTGTTCCTGAATTCTGCTATCTTGGAAATCCGTTGTCCTCGGTCCTGCAAAAAATTGATCTGGTCCCTTGGGAAACACCTGATAGCCTGTTTTTGCGCGCTGATGCACCACATCTAAGACTAATTGTACTGCCATCGGTTTTTTAGACCACACCCTAAAGGAAGATTGTGCTACAATACAATCTCATTAGAAAGGAGTTATCCGATGGCGAAACGAAGAAAATTCACCCCTGAGTTTAAAGCTGAACTTGTTCTCGAAGTCCTCAGCGGTGCGACTTCCCAAGCAGAAGTGTGTCGGCGGAGAACCTAATCTCAACGAAAATCAACTCTCACAGTGGAAGCAACAGCTCGTTGAAAATGCGTCTACGCTGTTTGACTCTACTGATAAGCAGTCGAGTGAGGTTTCCGAGAAGCGTATCGCTCACCTTGAGCAGCTTGTTGGGAGATTAACGGTGGCGTTAGACATCCAAAAAAAAGCCTTGGATTGGTTGAAATGACCTTATCCGAAAAGCGAAGCCTCATTTCGGCATTGCACACGGAGTATTCCGTGCGAGAGATTTGTGAAACGCTGGGTTTCAACCGCAGCAGTTTCTATTATCACCCCCAAGAGGATCCGTCCGAAGATCTGCTACGATCGGAAATAGAGAAACTTGCCGGACGGTATCCGAGATACGGGTATAGGCGTATCACGCAGTTGCTACTGCGTATGGGATACACCGTTGGGACGCGACGCGTCGCTCGATTGATGAAAAATAGGAATCTCTTGGTCACTGTCAAGCGTGCGTGTCAAACAACAAAATCGCTTCAGGGTGAAAAGCCTTGGAGCAACCGCCTCGAAAACGTTGAGGTCTCTCGTCAGGATCAGGTCTGGGTGGCCGATATTACCTATGTTCGTCTCAATGGACGTTTCATCTATGTCTGCCTACTCATGGATGTTTTCACCCGAATGATCAAAGCTTGGCAGATCAGTCAGCACTTGAGTTTCCAATCTCTGACGCTCAAACCGCTCGAAGAGGCATTCTGCCATAGCGTCCCTGAGATTCATCATTCCGATCAAGGCGTGCAGTCTCTTTCAAAGGCTTATATCGCAACACTCCAAGAACATCGCATCGAGATTTCCGTCGCACAGCGCGGACGGCCTTGGGAGAACGGATATGCTGAAAGACTCATACGCACCCTCAAAGAGGAAGAAGTTCACATCAATGACTATCAAAACATCACCGAGGCCAGAGATCGCATCGGGCATTTTATCACACACGTCTATAATCTGAAACGCCCACATTCGGCGTTTCTGTAGTTGTCATTAAATACATCTCGGAGTTTATTTTCTTTACTCTGTCTTCTTCTAATGCCATCCAGCGCAGCATTCACAACCCCACTTTCATCTTCGATCCCAGCAAGGAGAATCCGATCCGTTTTGAATTCACCGTTGCTTCTGATAACAAGATCACACGCTGGACTCAGAACTACAAACGGCTGATCGTCCGTCTTTTCTTTGACAATACTTCCGGTTGTGATCCCTTCAGACACGGGTGGATATAGGTAAAATTCTTCGGGAAAACAACGTTCTCCATCTTCCTCAAGAAGTTGAAGGAGATGGTTTAGAGTGTATCGGAGAAGAGCCTTTTCGGTTTGTTCTGAGTCTTCCTCGCCATAAGATATCCATGTCTTTATCTGTGGCTGAAGATTTTCGAGGAAAACTTCACTGAGACGCTGTTCGATTAATCCTCTGCCGCCCATGATACGGGTAAGTCCTGTGTTGTAAATCTCCCAGAACCTATCTAGTGCTTTGTCAAGTTTATCTTGATAGTTAATCTGAAAGATGGTATTCTTAGACTTAAGAAAATCAATCCTATAACTTGGAGTCTATGATGCCAGCGAAACGATACGCAGTCCTACTTGATGAGTGTCAACGAGATTATCTCATTGATTTGATATCTTCAGGCAGAGAATCGGCACGCAAACTCACGCGTGCGAGAATCTTACTGAAAGCAGACGCGGGTGAGTTTGGCCCCGCCTACTCAGATGAGCAGATACAAGAAGCCGTTGAAGTCTCAATCCCTACGATTCAGAGAGTCCGTAAAGCCTTTGTGCTTGAGGGTCTCAGAGCCACCCTGACTCCTAAGAAGCGTTGCGAGGCATCAAGATGGCAAAAGTTTGATGGCGAAAAAGAGGCGCATCTGATCGCTTTAGCCTGTTCAGAAGCCCCGGAGGGTTTCTCAAGATGGACGCTTCGCCTGTTAGCAGAGAAAATGGTAGAACTCAACCATTTTTCAAGTATTTCTCATGAAACGATACGACAGGTTCTAAAAAAAACGAACTGAGACCTTGGCTAAAGCAGCAAGGGTGTATTCCCCCCGAAGCCTCGGCGGATTTCGTCGCTGCGATGGAAGATGTCTTAGAAATCTACCAGTGCCCCAAAGAGCGTGTGAATCCTTTGGTTTGTGTTGATGAAACGAGTAAACAACACATCCAAGAAACTCGGCAGCCTCTGCCGGTCATTGCGGGTGCTCCGCGTCGATATGATTCTGAATACCAGCGCAATGGCGTCAGCAATCTGTTCATGATTTTCGCACCCCTTCACGGATTTCGGCATGTTGAAGTCACTGATAGACGAACAAGCCTTGATTTTGCTCACATCTGTCGAGACTTGGTAGATGTTCATTTCCCGGATGCCGAGAAGATCCTGCTGGTTTGCGACAATCTCAATACTCATAAGCCGGCTTCGTTGTATAAAGCGTTTCAAGCACATCAAGCCAGGCGTATTGCTGAAAAGATTGAGTTTCACTATACCCCGAAGCATGGCAGTTGGCTGAACATGGCTGAGATTGAACTTTCCGTGCTATCTCGGCAATGTCTTTCAAGGCGGATCGCCGACCAACAGACCCTCAAGCACGAGATTCAGGCCTGGCAAAGCCGAAGAAATGAACAATGTGCTACTGTAAAGTGGCAGTTTACTACCGACGACGCACGTGTCAAACTCAAGAAACTCTATCCATCAACAGAAGGTTGACACAACACTAGCTTTTTTAGGCGTTTGTCGTTCGTGACAAATATATCGCAATCATTCTCCAATGCGGTCGCAACAATTAAAGCATCTGGTGTTGGAATACTTGGATATTGCGAACGGAGTTTACCCGCTCGTTCTGCTATCTCATGGTTAATTTCAAGCACCTGAATTGGTAGTGAGGCGAGAAACTGCTTAAAACCTTCAACGTCTATTACTTTTTCAGATCCAAGTGGTTTCGCTACAAATTCAGTTATCGATATTACCGATAGAAAACCTCTAATGTTTTCATCAACGATATCTTGGAATATTTCCTTTGCCAGAAGGTTGTAAGGTTCGATCCCTTCAAGGTAGTATATAAGAACAGAGGTATCCAACAACACCGATGTTATGTGAGAATTTGCCGTGGGGAAATCTAAAATTCTCGATCCCATGATTGTCTTTCTGATGTGATGTAAGCATCAATTTCTTCGACGGTGCTTCCCCATGTCCCTTTCATTGAGCCACTCATCTTCTGAATCAGTTCTTTCTTTTCTGCGCGAGAAAGTTCATGAGGCGGTTTTAGGAGAACTCTGAATTCGATCTCAAGTGCTTGTCCTTCAGGAAGGTTGATCCTATCCAACGGTTCAATCACACCGTTTCTGTATGTTGCTTTTATTTTTTTTCTTTTCATTGTCTTTAAACCCCATCTTTATTTCACGACAATTAGCGATTTTTGCTTTCTTACACCCGCTTTCGATTCGGCAAATCGCTTCCTGCAAGTCATATTCTAAGACTTCAAGAAGTGTGGCTTTCAGTGTTCAAGGTCGTTAATGAGTATATCATTAATTTTGGGAAGTTGCAAGTGAAAGATACGGCATAATAAAGGCATTCAATTCTCCAATAATTGCGATCTTTTACTTGAGGGTTTTTTGCTGTAGGAGCGACCTCTGGTCGCGATATTCTGCACTGCATGGATAGCAATATCCAGTCTTAAAAACATCAATACAGTAAGTTAAATATAATTTCACGTTCGTTTTTTCACGGAGAAGGGGTATATTGACTCCTGGGAACCCACGGCCCACCTACGGCGATAAAAACTCCGTGAAGCCTCCGTGAAAACTAAAGTAACCTAAGTTGCCACCTTTGTAGCATAATCTTTTAGATTGGGTTTCCCACGAGTGCGCAAACTAAAAGTTTACGCTACGAAACCTCCTCTGTCTACTCTGAAATTTCAGAGTAAGCATTTCAGAAACCTTCTATCAAAACCCTTCAAAACCCAATAATCGTCTAAGTTTACAGCCTACTTGAAATCCATCACTTTTCAGATTTTACTCTGAATACTTTGAAACTCGCCGCATTGAATAGCGATCGGCAGTCAGCAATCAGTGGTCAGTCGCCAGCAATTAGCAATGGTCGTTGGGAAAGTGATTGTAGTCCCGTAAGGCGGGTGCGTCCAGCGTGTCGTTTTGGTAAGAAATAAAAACAGGACTTACGCAAATTGCGTAAAGAAGCAATAGATTTCACCCAAAAATGCCTCGCAGTGAGAGTATTTCAGTTATTTAACCCCCTAAATCCCCCTTATCAGGGGGACTTCAAGAGGAAGTGCGTAAGTCCTAAAAAAAGAAAAGACGAGGGGTTTTTGCTTGGGGTCTTTGCTTGGGGTTTTTGATAGGGTGTTTCCCTGCGTATTTCCCTGCGGATTTCTGCGGATTTCTGCGGATTTCCTATAGGAAACCTCGCCAGCAGTGTATCTGTAGAGTGGTTAGAAGGAACCCAGTACGGTTGATGAAGGTTAAATAAATATTTCGGTAATTCTGTAAAGGACACTTTCCAATCCACAAGCGTCTCTTATCACAGAAATCCCATAATCACAAAAATCACAGTTCAGACAATGGACGCTCTACATTACCACATTAAATAATTCTTAATCTTCATCAAACCTCGCCAGCAGGGTGTCTAAAATGTTTGGAGGATTTTTGCGGTTAGGAAACCGCACCTACCGTGTATGGCGGTCATAAGTTCTATGTCAAAAATCGGTGGTAGATGAGAGTGGTGAGTATCTTATAGCCTGCTTTGAGGGTGCCGGTGAATGTGCCAGTGATTTTAGAGATGCCGATCCGCTTGCGGTAGCGAACAGGAACTTCACACACAGGGATTCCCTGTTTTGCGGCTTTGAGCTGCATCTCGACTGTCCATCCGAAGGTTTTGTCCTGCATGTTCAGAGCGAGAAGCTGCGGATACCGGATCGCTCGAAAGGGACCTAAATCCGTATACCGCACGCCATAGAAGCATTTTATCAAGAAACAGGCGAGCCAATTGCCGAATCTCGCTTGCAGTAACAACGCGTCCCGTGCGCTGTCCGCACTTCTCGCGCCGATGACAAGGTCGGTTTTACCTTCAAGTATGGGTTGCAGGAGTTGTGACATGTCCGTGGGATAGTCGCTATAGTCGCCGTCGAGAAAAACGACGATATCTGGGATGGTCGTCGTAAGCGCAGCAATTCCCGCGAGACAAGCGGATCCATAGCCCCGTCGCGGCTCAGCTATAACCTTTGCCCCGTTTCGGCTTGCGATTGCGGTGGTGTTGTCCGTGCAGCCGTTGTCAACGACGATAATTTCCTGGACCGCGGCTTCGGTTTTTCCGTCAAAGGTCGGCACGGTCTTTGGAATATCAGTGATGACTTTGGCAATGGCGTTTTCTTCATTGAGGACTGGAATGATAACCGAGATTTTTTGTATGGTGTTTTCCTCTACGTAGGACTATGCAGCATCCAACCCCCTAAAGAATCAACGGTATGAATGCCTTATGGCATTCCCCGCCCCTTATCAGGAGGACTTTGGAAACCTCACTTTTCGATAATTTGTCATAGATAAGCATCGGGATTCGGAGATCCCTCCTACAAGAGGCTGGATATTGATGAGGTCTATAGCCTTACAGCGGGTTCCTGTACTGTGTCGAGTAGACGTTGGATGACGGTGTCGGAGTCAACACCTTCAGCTTCGGCATGGAAATTGGTTAAGACGCGATGCCGTAGAACCGAAGGTGCGACAGACTTCACATCTTCACAAGAGGCATTGTAGCGACCCCGTAGAATCGCGCGGGCTTTCGCGCCTAAGATGAGATACTGCCCGGCACGGGGTCCCGCGCCCCATCGCACCCATTGCTGGATAAAATCGGGAGCGTCCTCCTCTTTTGGACGGGTTGCGCGCGCAATTTTCACAGCGTATTGCACGACGTTGTCGGCGGCAGGCACACGCCTCACGATTTTATGGAGTGCCACGATCGCGTCCCCGGACAATGCTGTTTCGAGCTCAGGTTCCTCTGCCCCTGTCGTTGCCGAAACGATTTCCGTCTCCTCTGTCTCTGTCGGGTAATCTATGACAATTTTGAACATGAACCGATCTAACTGCGCCTCTGGAAGTGGATATGTTCCCTCCTGCTCGATCGGGTTTTGTGTGGCAAGCACAAAGAAGGGCTGTTCCAACTGGAATTCGTTACCACCCGCGGTAACGTGGTGTTCCTGCATCGCCTCTAAGAGTGCGGCTTGTGTCTTCGGGGGTGTCCGATTAATCTCATCAGCGAGGAGGATGTTCGCGAAAATCGGTCCCTGAATAAATCGGATCGTGCGATGTCCGGTCGTCCGGTCTTCCTCAAGGACATCGGTTCCCGTGATGTCGGCTGGCATTAGATCCGGGGTGAACTGGATTCGCTTGAATTTGAGATTCAGAATGTCTGCCAAAGTTCTAATCATGAGGGTTTTGGCAAGCCCTGGGACACCCTCTAATAAGCAGTGTCCTCCAGCAAAAAGTGCCATCAACATCTGATTGATAACTTCTTCTTGCCCAACTATTACCTTTTTGAGTTGTTCCAAAATCAACTCTTGACTTTTCATCAACTCTTCTATCGCTTGAACTTCTTCTGTTGCTGGCATTTTTTAATTATGGCCTCCTGGACTGCCCTCCTTGCGCAAGCCTATAGAGGCTTGCGGGACAATGTTTCGGGCAGGTTCTCGGTCAGTTTCAATCGGGTTTGCGGATCTGCGCGGTAAATCTTGAAAATAAGTAGGTTACATCTCAGAGACATGAACACCATCAGTCAACCCATCAGCAGTCAACAACTGATGGCTGATAGCCGAAAGCCGACGGCTACTGCGTCAATATGAATCGTTTCGGTCCTCGGTTTGAGGCGATTCTGACGACATCTTTGAGATGGTAAATGTTATTCGGTGTGACCCTCGGTGTTAGGAAACGGATAGTTTGATGCATCTCGGCTTTGCGCTTGGATTTCGCATAGCGGATCTGAATTTCCGCGACCTCGGTCTGCAGCGTCCGCTCCTCAGGAACGGTATCAATCCGAAAGGGAGCCTCCGTGCTGACACTGATTTTGTCTTCAAGCGATAATGCCTTGCCAATGACAGCAGGATACATCCGGCGTTCCTCGCTCAATAACTCCGCATAGGGGTGCTTGACGATTGGCAATTCAAGGACAAATTGACTGCCGATAGCGTACAAATACTCCTTACATGTCCACGTGAGTTCGACCTTCAATTCGCCTTCCAGCTTTGAAAGTCCAGAGACTTTAACATCCGTTACCTTGGCGCGTTCGTCTAATTCCAAAGCTTTGTGGAAGAACTCCGCTTTCTCTTCAGAGGTTTGAAGGTGTGAAAGTTGACTCCGAAGTTTCATGTTGAAGATCCCAGTGACCGTCAATTCTTGGCGAACAGAGACGCTCATATCTCTCTTCACCTCTACGCGGGTGTGAACCCGTTTCAGATTTGATGTTGCATCTAAGGAAGGACTTCTCCTAAAGAGATAGAGCCTATTTTCCATACTATCCACCGATGCTGCATCATCCGAACCCTCTACCACAGATGCTTTATCTTCTGTCAGAAACCGCGGGTTGATGATAAGCGTCCATCTGTCTTGGTCGCCGGCAGGGAAATCACCAAAGGCACACGTCTCTGCTGTCGGATCGAGCCAGATGAATTCATCATCTTTGCCGCCGTCAACAGCAAGAATCATGTGATTGAAATAGGCGAGTGAAGGGACAGCCTCGACTTCCGAACCGCCATCTGGAAAGTGGGCGTTAACACCGCGCGTATCGCCAGCAGAAATGAGAACAGGATAGGAATTAATACCTGCAGATGAAAGCATCGTGGAGAGGAGTGTCGTTTTGTCCTTACAATCCCCTTTACCTATTTTCAGAACGAAGTCCGCTGGATAAGGCTTAATCGCCCAAATTCCGAGTTCATAGCCGAGATACTGGATGTTCGTCGCGACGTATTCATAAAGCCGTTTCACTTTCTCCTTTCGGGACCAGGCACCGCGGAGGATTTGCTCCGTCTTTTTCGTAATTTCTGGTGTAATGGTATCCTGTTCCCGAATGAGCGTCGCATACCACGTCACTAATTTATCCCACGAATCAATCGAGGAGATGCTAATGCTATAAGCGAGATCCTGCGGAGCAGGCATCAGGTACTCCTCTTTCAAGGGAGGTACATCTTGCACTTCAAAGGTATAGGTACGGATATAGTTATTCTCCGTAACTGTCGGTTCAATATCAAGAAAGGTTTTTAATTGATTGCTTCTGGGCTGCTGCGTCCGTTTTAACCCTCCACTCGTGCTTTGCTGTTTTGTATCGGAGTCGAGTGGAGGGTTAACTTGCAGGTTTCCGGTTAAGTCTACGCTGTGACTGGGGATCGGTTCGTTTTTCATATTAAGAATTCCGGAGGTGCCGCCTACAGCCGGTACGCCTGAAATCTGATAATTGAGATGCTTTTTCTTGGGAATGTGTACGGTGAACCGATAGTGTTGCACGGGTTGTGGTCCTTGGAAATAGACTTTGCGCCAAAATTCGCCTTGCATGACGTGCCCAAGGTTGTTCGTGGAATAGGCGTAGTCTATGATGCAGCCATCGGTAATTTCAGGAAGTGCGAAGTACATCAAGCGTGCGTCGACGTATAAGCCTGCGTCCACAGCACTCGGCGGTGGAACATCCCGGATCACTTCGCCCAAGTTAAGTTTAACAATCCTACCATCAGGGGTAAACGTTCGAGCATGATGAATAGTGACATCGTCTCTTCCACGCATATAGGGGATGCTAACTTCAGCGAGGTCCGCGCCATCTTCATTGAAGATTTTGACGACGCGTCGTGTGGAATAGATATAACGGCTCTTTTCATCGATGTCAACATCAACGCTTTCCCAAAGAACGACAGCACCATCCTCTGGATAGTCCTTTTGAGCGGGGGCGGTATCAATGGCTTCTTGGATTACTTTCTCGTCTGCGTCGCTGATATAGTCATAAGGCAGTGCTGACCGACGATTCTCAGGGTTGTGAGAGACAGTCGATGCATCTGGGTTTCCATTTTTGTGCTCTTCGGGAGGTTCAGTAGGCGACACATCGACGAAAACTTCAGGTTCAGGCGGAGGTGGTGTGCTTGGTAAGACGGAACGACGTTTTCCCAAGAAGGTCTTTTCGGCGAGTGCGCCATCATCTGTCCGTTCTACACGTGGGACCTCAGGGTCAATCGTTAGGTTTCGAGTGGCATTTCCATCACCGTTATCATCAAGATGGGGATGTTCAGACTGAATACTTCCGTTGTTCTCATACCACCCCTTCGTCTGTGTCTGTAGCGATAGAAACGCTTCTAACAACGAGATGTCCCCATCGCTGTTTATATCGTTATCTGCGGTGGAGAAGGCACCAACAAAGACATCGCCAAATCCTGCCTGTAGCGAGTAGCCTTCATTTGGTGAACTTGAGGTGAGAATTATTCGTCCCGATGCGCTGAGTTGCGGCACAAGCCTCGCACTATAAGGGAAACCGAAGATTAAAATCTGATTCTCGGTAGGAACACTGTTAATGAGCTTTACATACTCTGCTTCAGTAATATCCCGTCCCCGCAGATTAAACTTCGCACTACCCCTACCGGTACGGGAGGCGTGCCCAAGCATGAACAGCAGAAACCGATCTGAGGGTTGCACAGTCTTGGCGAGTTGATCGAATGCGGCTAAAACCTGTTCGCGATTTGATTCGGTGTCAACCAGTTCTAACTCTCCTTGTCCGCCCCGATCTATATCGCCCATGTCCTCAAAGAGGAAAGTGATCTGGTCGGGTGTGTAGCCGTATTCATTGGTGAGCAGCTGATGGAACCGAGAGGTGGCACCCCAGAATGCATCGTAAAAGGATTTTTCACCGGCAACCCCGCCAATGATCAGGACGTAATCGGCGGCAAAGGTGGTTGTAGAAATTAGACAAACTGCAAGGGTTATGATGAGTATCTGACGCATTTTTTTCTTCATTGCTACATACCTCATTTGGGGCAACTATGTATTAGAACTGGAAACCGTGTCCTTTGTATCTCTGAGGGAGTAGTTATCAGCAGTCAGTGCGGATTTTTTTCAAAAAATCCTTTCAGTTTTCAGTCACAAGAGGTGTGTTTTTGCTTGGGTGTTTCTTCATTTCTTTTTTCACAAGACTATCACAGTCCTCTTTTAACTGATAACGAATGACTGACTACTGACGGCTATTCTTCTGTATGAAAGTGCCACTTTTACCGCCTGTTTTTTTGACAAGCCTAACATCACCGATAATCATCTCCCTGTCCACTGCCTTACACATGTCATAAACGGTCAAAGCCGCGACTGACACGGCGGTGAGTGCTTCCATTTCTACGCCTGTACGACCCACCGTCTGGACTTCCGCTTCAATTTCAACCTGCGACACATCATCTGCGATGGCGAGTTCAACACGAATCGAAGTCAATGCGAGGGGATGACACAACGGGATCAGTTCACCGGTGCGTTTTGCCGCCATGATACCCGCAAGCCGTGCGACCTCTAAAACATCGCCTTTCTTCATACCTTGTTCAGCGATGAGACGGAGTGTTTCAGGAAGGGCAGTAATATGTCCACGAGCGATGGCAATACGCAGTGTCTCGTCTTTGCCACCGACATTCACCATTCGCGTGTTGCCTTTTTCGTCAAAGTGCGTTAATTGCTCTTTCATTTTTTTTAATTATGGACTTCCGAGCATCGTTCCACTACGTTCCACGATGATTTTCGGTTAATTCCAACCGCCTTCGGGTTATGATAGGTAGCGGATACAAGCACTTAAGAATCGTACATCGTCTCAGTTGCATCGGAATTTATTAGTCCCCACCGCGAAACGTAGTGGAGCGGTGCCCAGATTTAATAGTTTAAAAGGTGTTCTGCCATAATCTGCTCGTATTTCTCCCGAAACCGGTGGAGGTATTTCCGCTCACCATGATAGGCGGCAACGTCTGCGGGGTTCGGCTGGATTGATTCACCGCGCTTCAAGACCGCAGCACTGAACGCCTCAACATCAAAAGACTCCGCCTCCATATCGGCATCTGCGTCAAAAAATGCCTTGACCCCCGCAACAGCGGCACCAAGTGCGGCTCCACCTTTCTCTACCGGAAGCGTCGGTCTATTCCAGATTCCTGCGACCCGCCGCATGATTTCAGGACTATCTGTTGCGCCGCCCGTTACAAACAACGGTTCCTGCGTCTGCTTTGTAAAGACCTCAGAGTAAATGTAAACCGCGGCGAGGCTCGTTTCAATGATACCGGTATAGTCTTCTGCCAATGTAGATTGTGCGGTGGAGCGGATTAACTCAAACGCACCAGAGACTGGAAAGGACTCAGTCTTAGGTTGCCAAAACGTCATAAACTGTCCAGGGGCAACCGTCTGTAACGCGGCTTCTGCAGGGGCGTATTCCTCTTTCGCCAAGCCGTAATGACTTCTCACGGCATCCCATACCATTGCCCCGTTTGTGCGACATCCGAACATAAACGGACGGTTGATGCCGTCATACATTGCGTTGGCAAATCCCTCTGGATCAAGTGTATCTCCATCGGTTGATACCATGTTGACGAAACTGGTTCCGAGGCTAAGCAAATCTCCAGCAACAGGCACCTTCGACTGCGGATTGTCGCCAGAACCTGCCATCACCGCGCAGCGACCATCAAAGCCATACTTCTCTATGTAATACGCGGCGAGACGGCTCACAATGGAATCTGGACGTGCGAGCGTGGGCAATTTCGACTGGAGTGCTTCCACACCGCCCAGTAAGCCGTCCGAGGTCGCTGTTAACAATGCGGCATCCCAGACTTTCGTCCGGTAGTTCATAAGCGACATCCCACATCCGTTTCCGTAATCAATAGGCACCCCAGCGTTACCGGTCAGCACTGCGGGAATAAAACTGCTAATCAACTGGACTTTTGCTGTTGCCGCATAGCATTCAGGAAACCGCTCCCCAACACGGCGCACGACAGCACCTGTGAAGCGGAGCGGCGCGTCCGAACCGGAAAGGTCAATCATCTCCGATTTTCCACCGACCCCGTTTCGGACAGCCTCAGTTTGCGCAGTCGTATTCGCGGTCATCCAGATTGGGGCAGTGGGATACGCAAACGCATCTTTTAGCAAGATTTGTAAGTCGCGGGTATCTTCGTCGGAATTCTGGAAACTTGCAAGTTGCGCCAGAAGTGCATCTGCATCTCGGTTCAGATAGACATGCCCGTGTTGCTGCCCCGATGTGTTAATGAGGAGGATGTTTTCAAGTGGCACGCCTGCCTCGCGCATGTCGGTAAACATAGCGTCAAGTGAGGCGAGGTACATCAACGGTGGCTGTTCGGCTTCACCTTCCTCTCTCGGCGGTAAGATATAGTCCTCTCCGATACCGAATTGGTTGAGACGGGCATCGGTGCGATAATCAAGCGAATGTTCAAAACATTTTTCCGCTGTGTCTATATCAATGACGACAGCAGATAGACTTTGGGTGCTTGAATCTAAACCGAGGGCAAGGCGTGGGTGTGTGTGATCAGTCACTGAAACGGTTTCCTTATAGTTGAATTCCGTGAAAATTGTTGCAAATAATATTGGGACCGTAGATTAATCCTACCGATTACCACTCATGTCCAAAGTGCGGGCGAATGCCTCAAGGGTTTCTACGCGCAAAGCTTCGTGATGCAATTGTTCAAGACGTTGGATATCCTGGATGCTTTCTAATGCGGGCCTAAGCACCTGAACGGCGCGTCCATCAAACCGAAACTCAAGGACACCAAAGAGGGATTTGATCGCCGTTTGTAGCGCGCCTTGTTCAGCTCCTTGCTGGAGTCCCTGTTGATAACGCTCTTCTCCTGTTGTCTGTAAGAACTGAATATCAATCTTCTTTACAGCTTACCTATTCAGCGGATCAATTCCCCGGATAGGCGCGGTTCTCTAATTCTGCGATGAACTTTTCAGCGGCGATAGCGGATGCAGCACCGGCACCTGCGGCGGTAATCGCTTGGCGGAAGACATGATCGTGGACATCGCCCGCGGCATAGACCCCGTTTACGTTTGTGCGTTGCATATCGTCCACAATGATATACCCTTGCTCATCTGTATGTATGACATCTGTGAAGAGTTCTGTGTTCGGAATATGTCCAACAAAGATAAATACACCGTCAATCGGGAAGAGTTGCGTCTCACCGGTTTTAACGTTTTTGAGGGTGGCACCTGTCACTTTTTCTGCGTCGCCATTGATCTCCTCAACGACGGTGTCCCAGATAAACTTAATTTTATCGTTTTTGAAGGCGCGCTCCTGCATAATCTGGCTCGCCCGGAGCTGATCACGGCGGTGGACGATATACACCTCGGAGGCGTATTTGGTTAAGAAGATGCCCTCTTCTAACGCCGCGTCACCCCCACCAACGACAACAAGCCGCTGATCTTGGAAGAAGAACCCATCGCACGTCGCGCAGTAGGAGACACCCCGTCCGCCATATCCCTCTTCACCGGGAATATCAAGCGTGCGCGGCGATGCACCCGTGCATATAATCACAGATTTCGCACGGTACTCTTTCTCATAGGTGGTGACAGCAAACGGGTGTTGCGAAAAGTCAACCGCCGTTACGGTGTCGAATTTGACCTCAGTGCCGAACCGCTCTGCCTGTTCTTGCATGCCCTGTATAAAAACTCCCGCCTCGTTACCAAAGAAGCCGGGATAATTTTCCAGATCAAGCGTCAAAGAGAGTTGTCCGCCGAGTGCGTCTCCTGTAATCAGGATAGGTTCAAGCATTGCGCGGGAGGTATAGAGGCCCGCGGCAAAACCGGCGGTGCCTCCGCCAATAATTACGATATTTCGATCTTCTATATTGTTTGTATTGGTATTCATAATTTTAATTTTGCGCGAAGCGTTAAACTACAATGTTGGTTTCACAAGGGTTTTCGATTAAGTTCCGCAAGCCGCCGTTGTTGGCTTGCTGAGAGTATTCTGAATTTAGAATGGAAGCGGAATGCCAACTCGTTCAGCAACTATTTTCAACTGTTCTCGATGTTCTTCGCCAACCGGGATGCCGATTTCAGCCCATTCCTGTTCGCGCTCCCATTCTAAGCCGCCGGGCAGATCCGATCGGTCATAGCCGGGTGCCGGTTGCATCTGTCGGGCATCGTGGATATGTTGGTCGATCTCCGCCTTATACTCGTCAATCGGTCGGAATCGGGAAATGTCAATCGCTGCAATGAAAGCACCTTGATTGGCACCTTCCCAGATTATTGGGAGATCCGGCGGCTTATCGAACAACCAGATGCCTGCCATAAACCCACCGAGTGCATGACTCACATGACTCAAACCCAACATCTTGAAGAACGCAGCGGGACTCTGTTCAAACGCTTGTTCCAACGGCAGCTTGGCATCAACGCCGGTTGCCATATCGACGACTATGGGCGGCTGGTTGCCCGCCGGAATTGCAAAACTCATCGGCGAAGCTCCAGTTGCGGTGGCAATCGCGCTGTCAGGGCTGTGTCGAAAACGGTGGGAGGAGACCGCAAACCCGGCGCAATCGGCTTCAAGTGCGAGCCGTGAATACTTGCCAGCACTCCCAAAGTGAAAGTGATTCCGACTCGTTGCGGCACCGAGTCCCATCTCTTTGGCTTTTTTGACCGCTGCTTTCGCGGCATGATACGAGGCAAAATGTCCCATACCGCCATCACCGTCGTAGACCGCTGTCGTCGGGGATTCATCGATGCAGCGGACGTTCGGACGTGGATTTACTTTGCCGTCAAGTATCATTCCCACATATCCCGGCGTTTGGCGTGTGCCATGACTGAACACACCGCGTAGGTCCGTGAGAACCAGCAGGTGTGCGATGTGCGTAGCGTCCGCCTCTGAGGTCCCTGCCTTCTGGAAAGCGTCACTGACGAAGCCTCGGATTGTATCTGGCATCACGCGGATAAATTCTTTCGGTACTACATTCATTTTTTAATTTATTGCTCCTGGGCTGCCTTCTCCTATAGACATAACTCTCCGCTGGAGAACTTCAAAGGAATTCCTTTTAAGCACCCCAGCGGGGGGCAATGTCTATAGAGAATCTCGGAATTCCATCCACAATTGGATAGTGTCGTTCACACACTTCGCAGTGGAGACGCTGTTCTTCCCATGTAATCTCGCCTTTACACTGCGGGCAGACGAGAATTTCCTGTAATGTTTTCGTCTGGCGACGTTTGCTTCTTACCAAGAGCGATTTTGTCTGAGAAACGACGCGCCGCGGTACTACGTTTTTAAGAAGTAGCAGCCACTCACTCTGTCCTGAGGTGTTATTATCCGATGCAATGAGTCTCTCAAGGGTATCTGGGCATTCTAAGTTCAATGCTGGCTTTTGATCGGGAAGTATTTTATAGTTTATTTCGTTTTCCCATTCATACTCGACCAGCAAGAGGTGATGATGCGTAAGATGAAACCGTTTCCAATGCTTATCCGTCGCCGCCAGCCTATGGAAGAGTTGTCCGAACTGGGAATCTCTCTCATTCCTCCGCAGCATCAAACAGCCATCAACAAGGTTGACCACCCAGTTATGATAGTGCCAGCCGTAGATTCGCTCCCCTATTTCAGAGGGTGTTTCAATATATCCACGGCGTGCAACGCGCTCTAATTCGGTGATAAGTTGCACAGGATCTTCGACGTGCTCCAATACATGCGAGCAGATAACATAGTCAAACGCCCGGTCTGCAAATGGCAAAAACTGACCATCCGCTTCCACTATCGGGCGGTCAGTGACGATTGCACCGCCGCGTTGTTCGTCGTCCGATATAAATTTATCACATAAAACATCCGAGCGTGCTTTCGGATTATGACCGCTCCCTATTTCTAAGACAAAATCGTCCGGACGAATGTTCATTTTTCGACGACCATCGTGATATAAGGACTCAAGTACGGAAACGCGCCCGCGATCATCCTGCCTTTTATCCCGAACCCAACGGCTTTTCTGATTATCGTGAACCCGTATGATCGGAAAAATTGTGCGAGATCAACAGAGCTGGCATAATAAGCACTATCTGCATCACCGCCGATGGCATCCGCCTGTAAATCGGGTTCACGGTAAATGAAGTTCGGTGATTTCGTCAAGAACCGTTTCCAGACATAGAGCCTGCAGTTACGTGTAAATTGCTGCAACGCTTGCCGTTTCGTCTCACCCCAGACGGGTCTGCCGGGTTTGCCAAACATCAGGTTGAGCCAGTCAAGAAACGGAATTAAGGGTGAGCAGAGATTGGGTCCGGAAAGCACAATTCTCCCGCCCTTGCACACAACCCTTATCATCTCGGTTAACGCCGTTTCTACGTCGGGCAGATGTTCGATCAATTCGTTTGAACAGATAACATTGAAGGACTCGCTTTCAAAGGGAAGTTCCATCACATCGCAAACTTGATAGCGGAGTCTCGGATTTTCCCATGCGTGCGCGTCTTCAAGAAAGAGCGGAGAGATGTCGGTTCCGACGACATCAAAATCCGCTTGATTGAGCAGCCGCGCCGAGATACCGTTCCCGCATCCGAGGTCAAGTACTTTGGAACGCGGCGGGGCATAGCGGATTACCAATTCTACGTAGTGTCGGAGATACGCTTCATCGTGCGCAGATAGAAGCCCTTTATAGGTTTCCGATGTTTCGTAGAACTCACGCATCCGTTGGCGAATTGACATTGATGTTTCAGGGACAGGCGTTCCAAGCATTTTTTTAACTTTTTTAACTATTAAATCTGGGCACCGTTCCTCTACAGAGATTTCACCCCTACGGGGTTTTTAAAGGAAAGCAACTGAATAAATCTGAAACCTGCTCGCAATGTAATGGAGAGCAGTTCAGAGGCTCATCGTTTAAAAAACGTTTCACGGTGGTTTTCGGTTAATTCCAACCACCTCTGGATTATGACGGGTTTTCTAACTATTGGAATACTGTTCCCTGACAACGGCAAGGGCAGCTCAGAAGCAATTGTTAAAAAAGTTAAAAAGACGGTTACGAGCGGAGCGTATTCCACGGTGCCTGATCGTAAACATCAATGAGTTGATACCCCTCTGCGCCTTTGCTGGGGCTGAGGGTAACAAATAATTTCGCTGACTGAGAGGAGACGTTAAAGGATGCGTGGACCATGTCTGCGGGGATGAATACAGAGTCACCTGCGTTGAGCGTCTGCTTCTTATCCTCAAGCCACTGCTCTACACTCCCTTCTATAACGTAGATAACCTCCTCTTGGTCAGGATGCTTATGGAAGTCGTGTCCATACCCGGGGGAGAGGCTAACTTCCATGGCGACAATGTCTTTCGCGCCTGTACTTTCTGGGCGGCTGAGCCAACCGATTGTTCCCCAGTCGAGTTCGTCTCGTTCTACGTTCCCTGACGCTATAAATTTTCCGTTCATGACGTTATACATTCTCCTTTTCGCAAAATAAAGAGACAGGTGCGGTTTGAACCGCACCACCTCTGAAAGAACTGTATCTACCTTTGGGATTTCAGTGCCGCCCAAGTCGTGGACAGTTTCCCAAGCGGCTCGACTGGCGTCAACGATGTCTCCATTTCCGCGAGAATTTCGTCTTCGCTGAGGGCACGGTTCCAGATGCGGACTTCGTCAATGAGTCCAAGGAATTCACGGTTGCCTTCGTGTGTCTTCCCGACGAGGACATCCGCAGTATCGGCAGCCCCCGGTAAAGGGTTTTGACCGCTGAATTCGCCAACGGCTTCACCATTCAGCCAATACTGACGACTCATAAAGTAGATAGAGAGTGCGCGCTGAGAACCGGATTTAATCTGGAAATAGACTAAATCCATTCCTTGTATTACATTATTGCGATTCAGAAGCGCGCACCCGGACAAATTTTATCGTTGTGATGTCTTTAAGTGTCCCCAAGTTGTGGCGAGTTTCTGGCGCGGATCAACGGCGAAAATATCGAAATAGCCGCTCTCCATATGTTCAATAACCTCATCCTCATCAAGGGCACGGTTCCAGACACGGACCTCGTCAATGAGCCCAAGGAATTCGCGTTGATTTTCGTGTGTTTTACCCACAAGGACATCCGCTGTATCGGCTTTACCGGGTGGATTATTTTTGCCACCGAATTCGCCAGCTGCTTCACCGTTCACCCAATACTTGTGTGTCGAGCCGCCATCTACCTGTGCGACGACGTGTACCCATTCATTTAGGGGGACCTTTTTGTTGCAAACGCTTCCGCCACCGACACTGAGGTGCAAACATTCACTCGGAAATTCGGTGTAGAAACTATAGGAACGTGGACCGTTGCTCTTTGCAACAATGCCTTGCCACCGCTGTCCACCAGGTCCTTGATGGCGTTCAGTATTAATCCAAGCCATCACTGTTACACTCTCGTCAACGGTGAGAATCTCGTGATGCGGCACCACAACCCAGTCGCTTTTGCCGTTAAGTTCCAAAGCTTTGCCGAATTTGCCTTCAACGTGCTTTGGATTGCCGACTATTTCACCATGGTTCTCATACTTTGAATGATCGATGGCGTTTTACCATCGAGTTCATCAAAAGAGAAGTAGAGGATGAGAGAATCCTCCGGTTCGTTCAACGCGTAGGCAAAAGATGCCGTAAACGCGTAAAAGACTGTTAGCATTATAAACAGGGTTTTCATTTTTCCTCCATGAAAGTCTCTTCGGGATAGGGCGAGGTTACAAACCTCGCCAGCGAAGAGAAGTATTTTACTTTTTTAACATAGGTTAATCTATCGAAACAATCCCATTCCCTTCAACTGCCAGAAACTTCCGGTTGACGGGGAGGTGTATCCCTCGGTCAATGTGTCCGCTTTGCCAGCGAATTTCAAGAAGATCAATCTGTTCCACTTTGCCAACGCCAAAATGGGCACGCAAGTCGTGAAAGGAGAGATAACTCCCGCCACTCTGTACCTCCCAATACTGGATATGTGTTCCGGTGACGACTTTAATCTTTGCGCCAATCCCAGAGCGGTTGCTTTTTTGTCCGACGATTTGGATCTGTATCCAATTATTTCGATTCCCGATGGCGTTTTGGAGCAGATCTGGACGTTGATTGCAATTGGTGACAAGGATATCAAGGTCGCCATCGTTGTCGTAATCACCGATAGCAGCACCGCGACTCACCTTTTCCTGTGCCAAGCCATCCGTCTCTGATATGACATTGGTGAACCTGCCGTCGCCTAAATTCCTGAACAACAGATTCCTTTGTGGATAGGTTACATGCTTCTCAAGCACGGTAATGTTATCCATCAAGTGCCCGTTCGCGACAAAGATGTCTTGGTATCCATCGTTGTCATAATCAAAAAATTTGATGCCCCATCCCAAATAGCCGTGTGTTACTTCTGCGATACCTGATGTAATCGTATTGTCGATAAAAAAGGTGCCGTCATGATTATGATAAACGGTATTGGTTTCGGTCTGGTAGTTGCTGACGGTGAGATCGAGCCATCCGTCGTTGTCATAGTCCCCGAAATCAGTACCCATGCCGGCTTCCTCTTTACCCATATCATTATAGCATACACCTGAAATTAATGCAACCTCCAAAAAATTACTGATCCCGCTGTTTTGAAACAGAAAGTTCGGATCCTGATCGTTCGCGACGTAGAGGTCGGTGTCTCCATCGGCATCGTAATCGCCGAACGTTACACCTAAACCGTGTTGCGGAATCAGGTCCGAGGGACGAAACAAAGCCGACATATCGGTGAAGGTGCCATCTCCGTTGTTCTTGTAAAAGGTATCATGAACCGCCGGATACGCATGCGGACCGCAATAGACGTGAACCCCGCGTTCTTCACACCGGATGTCGTCCTTCGGTACGTATGCGGCGTAGTTCGCCACATAGAGATCCAAGTGTCCATCGTTATCCACATCGGCAAACGCACAACTGGTGCCCCAGTTCGGATTGTTAACTTGGGCGTGTGTTGTCACGTCTGTGAATGTCCCGTCACCATTATTCCGATAGAGTTGATCTCCACCGAAGTTGGTAACGTACAGATCTATATCGCCGTCGTTATCGTAATCACCGACAGCGGCACCGGTGCCGTAGGCACTACTTCCTACACCTGCTTTGTCGGTGACATCGGTGAAGGTGTTATCGCCGTTGTTTCGATAGAGGACGTTATGCGAGGTTTGGTCTTGTCCATTTCCTGTTTGAACCGCGCCATTGACGAGGTAGATGTCGAGATCACCGTCTCCATCATAATCGAAGAATCCACCACCGGATCCGAGGAATTCATTGAAGAGTCTCAAACCGCTTCTGCCGTCGGTATGCACAAATGTTATCCCTGCGGATTCCGTAACATCGACGAAAATCGGTTCTGGGACCGCGATTGTGCAATATTGGAAACTTATAAGTGCGAATGCGAAAAGGCGATAGAGGGACGGGATGCCATTAAGATTAGTTTTCCGCATAAGGAGAAATTTATCGCGTCGTTTGTGGATTCTTCTTCAAACGCTCTAAGTTTTGTAATGCCTTCCAAGCGTCTTTGTCGTTAGGTGCGATTTCTGTGATATGTCGGTAGACATCTATCGCCTTCTGAAGATACCCCTGTTTCGTGTAAATTTCGGCTAACCCGTGGTATGCTAAGGTAAGTCCGGGCATCTTCTCTATAGCCGCTTGCAGATGCGATTCTGCCTCGTCAAACGCCTTCAGTGTGGTATAGAGCCACCCTAACCGAACATGCGCTTCCACAGCGTCTGGATTTAGTTCAAGGACTTTCTGGAAGAACGGAATGGCGCGCTGGGGTATGTTGAGATCCATGTAGAGTCGCCCCAACTTATCGTATCCAGTCACCAACTCTGGACTCAGCCGGATCAGGCTTTGATATGTCGTAATTGCTGCCGAGATGTGTTTGTGCGCCAGATGGACTTCTGCTAATTGCAGTCGGAGCGTCGTGTTCATTGGATCTTCTGCCAAAGCACTTTCAAGTGCGTAGGTCCGATCATAGTAGGTTTTCATCCGCTGGAACACCTTAAGTTGTTCCGTTGCTGCCGGCATATCACCAAGGAGTCGGTAAGCTTTGGCAAGGTTATAATAGGCACTCTGAACGTACGGTTTTCTTGCTATTGTCTTCTGATAATACGCCACCGCTTGCTGCGGCTTCTGTTGCATGAGGGCGATCAAACCGAGCCATTCGTAAACTTCGGCAAAATCGGGGTTGTGTACGAGGGTATGTTTGAAGGAAGTGAGTGCAGCGTCAAACTTCGCTTGATGTGTGTAGACATAACCGAGCCGATAATGCATATCCGCATCCGTTGGACACCTCTGAACGGCTTCTTTAGCATGCTGCTCGGCGATGTCCAATTTGCTCTGCTTGCAATAGATTTCCGATAGCGCGAGGTGCGCTAATCCGTGGATCCGCTCTGTAGTTGTGGCATTCAACGGCAAGTTTTGGGAACCTGTAAGCTGCGCCAAAAGGGTGTTAAACGTCTGAATCGCTAACTCCAGCTCATCTTGCACTTTATAGACATTCGCCAGTTGAAAAAGCGCGTTTACATCTGTCGGATCGCGTGATAAGATCGATTTAAAGGTATCCACTGCTTGTGGATAGAGCCGAAGTTTGACATATTCCATGCCCTGCTGAAACGTTGATGTCGTTTCGGTTCTGCTAACAGACGGAGTGATCCATAAGAGGATAGCAATGAGGATTAAAACCCGGTAGGTGCGCTTCCCAAGCGTCAAGGAGCGGCATTCATAACCTGCATCCATGCTGATTTTCCCGATCAAACTACGATTGTTTGTCCACGACATCTTGAATCCAAGACAATGCCGCCATACTCGAAGACCAACCGATAGAAGTCACCGCGAGCAGTGCGACCTGTTGTAACTCTTCTGGCGTAATGCCTTCTCGGAGGGCACGCCGTGCATGCGAATGCACTGCGCCTTCAGACTTCGCGCCGATAGCCAATGCGAGTTTAACAAGCCTCACGGTTTTCTGTTCAAGAGGACCGGCGGTACCACACGCTTCACCCAATGCCTGATACGCTTTCCAAACATCGGGATATTCTTCAATCACATTCTGAAGAAAATCGGGTAATTTATCTCGCATCAAAAGATCTCCTATTTCCCTGCAGGAACGATCTCCGAATCGCGATACTTGTGAATTCACGGAACGTTCCTATCGTCTGGTTACCCGGTCTTTTCGTTTTGTGGTGTCTCTTTCTCTTGCTGTGCTGTAGTTTCGGTTTCCTCCGACTGTTCTTCATTGAGCCCAGCTTTAAAGTTCGTAACGCTCTTACCCAACCCACGCGCCAGCTCGGGAAGACGTTTCCCACCAAATATGAGTAACACAACAGCCAACACAATCAATAATTCCCACGGACCAAGGCCTAACATATTCATGCCTCCATGTTTCTTTGTAATTCGCGCATTATGAGGGTGCACGATGGATATTAGCGTATATATTACCATATTCAAAAAAAAATGTCCAATAGTATTCAGTTGTCGGTTGTCATTAGCGTGTTCATGTCAGCAAAGACGGGAAAAAATTACAAAAAATGGAAAACCCAATGGCTCTGAAAGGAAAATAAAATCTTATTGACAGGGAGTTTCGGACATGCTATAATTTAGGGATACCCTGCAAGTGGAATAGTACGAGCAGCCGTTTTAACGCGATACGGGTAGAGGATTTTAGATTTATGAACAAGGTGCTGGTCAGCGACCTGCTGTCACAGCGAGGTTTAGATGTTTTAGAAGAGAGTGGGGATTTTGAGGTGGACGTTAACCTCAACCTCTCTCATGAAGAATTGCTGGACCGGATTGCTGACTACAACGCCCTGCTTATCAGAAGCGCGACGAAGGTAACTGCGGAGGTCATTGACAAGGCGAAGCAACTAAAGGTCATCGGGCGCGCCGGGGTCGGCGTGGATAACATCGATGTACAAGCAGCGACGCGAAACGGTATCTTAGTTGTCAACACACCAACGGGAAATACGATTGCGGCGGCGGAACATACGATCGCGATGCTGTTGGCATTGGCGCGCAACATTGTGCCTGCCGGGATTTCACTCCGAAACAGAACATGGAAACGCAACGACTTCATCGGGGTTGAGTTATACGGGAAGATTTTTGGCACCATTGGACTCGGACGGATCGGACGCGAGGTCGCTCGACGCGCACAGGCTTTCGGGATGCAAGTCATCGCCCACGATCCGTATATTTCAGCCAGCGCGGCAGAAAAGATCGGTATCCGACTTGTCGAGCGTGAAACGCTCTTTCAGGAATCCGATTACATCTCTATCCACACGCATCTCAACGCCGAAACGTATCATAGTGTGGGTGAGTCAGAGTTCACGTTGATGAAGCCAAGCTGTCGCCTGATTAACTGCGCCCGCGGTGGTATTATTGATGAAAACGCCCTCTATCACGCCTTGAAAACTGAGCAACTCGCCGGTGCTGCACTTGACGTTTTTGAAAGCGAACCCGCAACAGAGACACCACTGCTGGACTTAGAGAACGTGCTGGCACTCCCACACCTCGGCGCGTCTACATCAGAAGCGCAGGAACATGTCGCTATCGAGGTAGCACAGCAGGTAATGAACGCGCTCCGCGGACAACCCGTCACTAATGCTGTAAATCAACCCAAAATTGACCCGAGGACGCTTGATATTTTAGGTCCCTATCTGGAACTTGCTGAAAAAATTGGCAGTTTCCACGCGCAAATTGTCGAGGGGCAAATCTCCGCGATTAAAATCCATTACAACGGCACCCTTTTCCAGAAAGAAGACGTTACACCGATAACTGTAGCTTTACAGAAAGGGCTTTTGACCCCTGTGCTAACGGACGTGAACTATGTAAACGCGCCTTTTCTGATTAAGCAACGCGGAATAGCCGTTACAGAGACAAAGAGCGAGGCAGAAGCAGATTTTGCTAACTCCATCGCGATTACAATCACAACCGATAAAGGCGAAACGGTCATCGAAGGTACTGCTTTCGGCAAAAAGGACATCCGTATCGTCCGAATAGATCAGCATCATATAAACGTGAGACCGACCGGATATATCCTCCTCATCTACAATAGCGACCAGCCGGGAATGATAGGGTTAATGGGAACGATCCTGGGGGAACACGGTATCAACATCGCGGATATGACTGTCGGACGTTCACGCTTATGGGAACTCGCCGTAACGCTTATCAATGTGGATACGCCTGTGCCCCGGCACGTCTTGAAAACCATCGCTGAACAAAAGAAGATCGACTTCGTTAAGCAGGTCTTCCTTGCGTAGCAGCAGACGAGGCTTTTAATACGGTAATGGTAGCCTGCAACAACGGCGCAGGCGGATATACGGAGAGCAACGTCATTCACCCAATTATCCTAACCGAACCGCAAGGAATAATTAAAAATTGTAGCCTGCAACAACGGCGCAGGCGGATATACGCCGAGTAACGTCATTCACCCAATTATCCTAACCGAACCGCAAGGAATAATTAAAAATTGGATGCCAAACAGAAATGTCTATTTATTAACGACGAAATCCCGAAGGCGAAACTATTTGAAGCAGAAAAACGGGATGTCCATCCAGATTGCAACACCTCTTGGCGCATCTCCCCGGAACCGTTCTGGATTCCCGCATCGGATTTGAGATGGTTTGAGGAACTCGGAACGCATCTTTTAAATTTCTATCGCGCCTGCAATCTACTCTATTCCCAAAGCGTGCGGGGTATTCAACCCACTTGGGTGGCTGAGTACTTAGAGCTCGGAAAACCGGAAACAGTCATCCAGTATGGACGGATGAACCGTTTTAAGAGCCAATTACCCGGCGTGCTACGTCCCGACATTCTCCCTACCACTGACGGCATGGCGATTACCGAACTCGACTCAATTCCCGGATTTATCGGGGCAACAGGATGCTTAGGGCGGCTCTACGCACAACTCGGCTATAGCATCATCGGCGGCACCGACGGGATGGTGAACGGATATGCCGAAATGATCCGGGCTCTGGCAAAGAAGGATAATCCTACACTCGCAATCGTCGTTTCAGACGAATCGGAAGATTATTGGGCGGAGATGGTATGGCTTGCCGCGGCACTTTGCGAAGTAGGGGTGGAGACTCGTACCGTCAAACCGCACGAGGTAATTTTTACCGAAGATGGGCTACTTGTTGAAACGACAGAAGGCAAGATGGAAGTTGACGTACTATATCGCTTCTATGAATTGTTTGATCTGCCCAATATCCCAAAAGCGGAGTTAATGTTCTATAGTGCGAAGAAACGCACCGTTGTGATGACCCCACCGCCAAAATCCTATTTGGAAGAAAAATTGTGCCTCGCGCTTTTCCATCATCCCACGCTTCAACCGTTCTGGAAACGGCATCTCGGCAAAAAAACCTACCCATTCCTACAGCAAGCAATTCCAGAGACTTGGGTTATCGATGCACGTCCTTTACCACCGCATGCTGTGATTCCCAATTTGGAGGTGGAGGGAAACGCCGTAACGGATTGGCGGCAGCTCGGCTCCGTGACGCAAAAACAACGGGAATTGGTTATCAAACCGTCGGGCTTCTCTGAACTCGCTTGGGGGAGCCGCGGCGTAGCGATCGGACACGATCTTCCTACGGAGGAGTGGGAAGCCGTTATTGAAAACAGTCTTGAGAATTTCGAGAAAAGTCCGCACGTCCTCCAGAAATTCCACACTGCCGAACGGGTACGGATGCAGTATTACGACTTCGACGCTGGCGATGTCCAAGAGATGGCGTGCCGTCCACTGCTCCGTCCATACTATTTCGTCGTCGGTAACACCGTTAAACTCGGGGGCATGCAAGCCGCAGTCTGTCCAGCCGACAAGAAAATTCTACACGGCATGGTGGATTCTATTATCGTGCCGTGCGCAGAAATGCAATTAAGATAATATGCACACGTCGTGCCATCATACATAGAAAGGTGGTTTTAATCATGCAATTGAGTGAGAAGCAACTCGCGCAATTCCGAAACAGTGGGTATCTTACCATCGAAGGATTTTTCGATCCCGTTGAAGCGAAGGCTCTCCGACTGGAATTAGAACGGATATACGACACTGAACTCAAAAACGGAACCGGTATCAATTGCGCCGTGCAAGCAGACGGAACCAAGCGGAACAATGAGGGTGAGCGACAAAACCTTCAGGTAATTCCGCTCAACAACCGTAGCGACTTGCACAAAGCGTTGCCCTTTCATCCGAAAGTCATCTCCGCTGTTCAACAACTTATCGGAGATGAATTCATGTTAGAACTGGATCAGGCGTTCTGGAAACCGCCTAAAGTCGGTATCGGTACGAGTTGGCATCAAGACAATGCCTATTTCAAAATCGCAGACCCGTTACGAGGCACTGCGATGTGGATCGCTATCCACGATGCAAACGTCGAGAACGGTTGTATGTATGTCATACCGGGCAGCCATCGGGAGAGTTACGAGCACTATCGCGACCCGCTGAGCGATCACCATATTCGGTGCGATCCGCCCGAAGAACGCGCTGTGCCGATCGAACTGAAGGCGGGTGGCGTTCTGTTCTTCTGTTACGGCGTGGCACACTGCACGAAGTCAAACCTCACCGATAAGGAACGCGCCGGGGTTGCCCTTCATTTCCTCCACAATGACTTCGGCGGTAGGGAGCTCTGGGAGAAGCATAACACAGCCAAACCGATGCTTCGCGGTCCCCTTGCAACCGGCGGAGAAACCGAGTTCGGCGAGAACTTTGAAGGCAGATGGGAAGAACTTATGAACGCCGTGCTTGCATCTAATTAGTCAACTCGGTAATTTGGGATGTTAATTGTCTGAATCAGGATTGAATATCCTTAATATTTTTAACCTTCCATATACCATATAAGAGGGCAAAAATGGGATGTCTATTTTACTACCTTTTATTCGTTGTTCTGGTGCTTGTGTCAGTAGGATATGCTACAGCGGATCTCACTGACGATCTTGTCGTTCACTTCACGTTCGACAATGTCAAGGGCAAGCGGATCTTTGATGAATCTGGGAACGGTCTGGATGCCAAGGTTATCAAAAACACTAAATTTGTCAAAGGCAAATACGGGAAGGCAATCCACATTACTAACGAGACTGAAGATTGTGTGAATATTCCGTCCACAAATGCTTTGGAAATCAGTGGAGAGATCACGATGATGGCATGGGTGTACCATGAAAACTGGATGGAAAGCACTTCTCAATGGTTTGATAAAGGATGTTATAGCAGAGCCAGTTCATACGGCATGGCAGTCTTCAGTAAAGAAGATGCCCATAGTTCGGGAATCGGGGTTGTCTTAGGCGGCGAACACCAAGTGCGCTTCATAATTCAGAATAGCATGAAGAATAAAACGTGGCATCATATTGTAGCAACCAGCAACAGCACAAGTGTAAAATTTTATCTCGACGGGGAAATCCTCAACCCACCTGGACGCCTCCCGCCCGAATTTCAGTTTCGCTTTAATGGTATAAATGACGAAGATTTGCGGATTGGCTGTGCGAAGCATAGACCACAGTACGCGTTTGAAGGCGGTTCCATCGACGAAGTTGCGATATGGGCTCGTGCCCTGAGTGATGATGAAATTAGAAGTGCTATGCGAAGCTCCTTACTCGCGGTTTCACCGAAGGATAAGATCGCCACAACGTGGGGCAATATTAAGCGGAAAGCGTTTTAGTTGTCTGAATCGCGGATGACACGGATTTCGCAGATTTCGCAGATTATAGGGAGTCTTAGACCCCATCGGCGGTTGCGGTCTGAATCAGGATTTGCAGGATTACAAGGACGTTAGTGGTCAGTTTCCATAAATGGAAAATTGAATGCCTCTGATTCCTAAAGAAAAACGCATTGCATTCTTCCGATTTTCGTGATACACTCTAATTACTTCCGAACAAGCAAATTTGCATTTCTGATGTAAGAAGACTCCACAGGAGGAGAAACTGGATGAAAAAGCTATTTGGTTACGCTATGCTACTCAGCGCGTTGATGTTTATAGCGGTAGGATACGCCACGGCAGATCTCGCCGAAGGACTCGTCGTTTACTTCACGTTTGACAACGTCAACGGTAAAACGATTGTTGACGATTCTGGCAACGGACTTGACGCAGATATCATCGCCAATACCGAAATTGTGAAAGGCAAATACGGGGATGCGATTCGCATTACAAACGTAGGACCCGATTGTGTCAATGTACCAGCCTCCGATGACCTGAAAATCACGGGTGAAATCACGATGGCGGCTTGGATCAATCAGGACTCTTGGGCCACTGATGCCCAGTGGTTCGACAAAAACTGCCATAACGGCGGCGAGCATTCTTCCTACGGCATCGGTGCTTTCAACGGAGGTAAGAATTTTAACATGTTCTTAGGGACCGGCAACAACAGACCGACCCTGAGCGTGCCGCATGCACTGGATACGAAGAAATGGCAACACGTCGTTGGAACTTATGACGGGTCAACCATGAAAGTCTACGTTGATGGCGAAGTCGCCGCGGAGAAAGACGAAAAGTTTGATTTCAAAGGGACCAACGATCAGGACTTGAGGATCGGATGCTCTAAAGATCGTCCGAATTATACCTTTGAGAACGGTTCTATCGACGAAGCGGCAGTCTGGCGGCGTGCGCTCAGCGAAGATGAAATCAACGAGATAATGAACGAAGGCTTCCTGGCAGTCTCACCTCGCGATAAAGCAACAACGACGTGGGGTAGTATCAAGTCAAGAACCAGCACATACTAAACACGGTCTCGCATAAAGACTCAACGGCACAGGCATCACCCTTAAAAGGGACCGGTACCTGTGCCTTCTTCTATCAAATAGAGGTAGAGAAATGACAAAAATCGGAATCGTCGGTATCGGATTTATGGGCATGATTCATTACTACGCCATTCAGCGCATTACCGGTGCCGAAGTGGTTGCTATCTGCACACGAGATCCAAAGAAACTCGCTGGTGATTGGACGGGCATTCAAGGGAATTTCGGACCCCGAGGTGGCATGGAAGATCTCTCAAACGTCCGAAAATACAGCGAGATTGACGAACTCCTTGCTGATGAAGAGGTTGAACTGGTTGATATTTGTCTGCCGACGCATCTGCACAAACCCGTGAGTATGGCATCCCTCGAAGCAGGAAAACATACCCTCGTCGAAAAACCGATTTCTATCTCTATTGACGATGCCAATGAACTCGTCGAACTCGCAAAAAAGATAGGCGTAGAACGGAAAGCAGCTCATGAAAGCCCATGTTTTCTGATGGTCGCACACGTGCTACCCTTCTTTGCTGAATACGCTTATGCTATGCGAGTGGTGGAAGAGGGAAAATACGGTGAACTTCTCGGTGCTCACTTCAAGCGCATTATCTCCAAACCGAGTTGGTCGCGAGATGTTGCCAACATCGAAAAGAGTGGCGGTCCCGGCATCGATTTGCACATCCACGACACCCATTTCATTCAACTGCTCTGCGGTGTCCCGGATGCGGTCTTTTCACAAGGCAAACTCGCCAGCGGCAATTATGTCGATTACTTGACGACCCAATACATTTATAATGATAAGGAACTTTCCGTGAGTTGTTCGTCGGGCGCGGTCTCGCAACGCGGACGTGCTTTCTCGCACGGGTTTGAAATCTACCTCGAAAAAGCCACACTACTTTACGACTTTTCAACATTAGCAGGTGAAGCCTCTACCGCAGTGCCACTGACACTTCTGAACGATGAAGGAGAAGTTGAACAGGTCGATTTAGGGGAGGTAGACCCGATTGATGCCTTTACTGGTGAACTTCAATACGCCGTTGACGCGATCGACTGGGAAAACGAACCGACGGCACTGTCCGGTGTCGGCGCGAGGGATGCGCTACTGCTCTGCTATAAGGAAGCAGAATCGGTCAAAACAGGTGAGATTGTCCCGATTTCTTAGCTCCATAACGCTTGTCCATCTCCCTAAACAATGAATTCCTTCTATTCCGTTAGCAACATCGGTGAACTCTATGTCCCTACTGAGTGTCGGGATGCGGTTTTTGCGCGCGCGCGCGCCAAACTGTTTGTGCATCAAGAATTAGGACACCTCAATAGGATATTCACACACATCCGACACGGCGGCGTTGCTGTTGTAGAAGGAAAATGGGAACAGATTACGGCACTGATGGATTATATCCAACGCCACAAACAGGACTTAATCCAACAACCGCAGCGGGACACCAAACGGCGAGATAGGAGAGATTCGCGCAGGAAATCTGCAAGCGATGCTTTGAGAGAAGCCGTAACGCGACTGATGTGTTGGGCGGATGCCGATGGAATTTTACAGGCTGAATCCGCGCCTGTTCTACCGTATCTGTTGGAACTTGCCGGAGAACCCGCGGAAGCGAACCAAGGAAAACCCTTTCTTCTATCTCTCACAAAAATCCAACAAATTCAACATGCTTTGGCGGATACCTACCCCATCCGTGCCCTCAACGCCTCTCTCGTTGCTTCCGAAAACGTCCTTGCCCCACGCTCGCAAGAGACAATTGAGTGCTTTCAGGAGGCACTCCAACATGTTCGTCGATCCGATCCCTCTACCGCTGCTGACATCGGGTGCGGAAGCGGATGTTTGACCTTGTTGGCACGGCAGGAATTGGGTGAACAGGCTGAACTGTACACATCCGATCTGCTCCCTGAAGCGGTCGCGACAACGAAACTAAACCTTCAACGCCTCCTGCCAGATTCAGACACTGTCCGCGTCATGCCCGCTGGGGATCTGTTTGACCCATTTCCATCACATCAATTTGACGTGATTATTTTCAACGCGCCGTGGGTTGTTGCTCGCGTGCGTAACCGGGCGGAACTCGCTATCCACGATGAGAAACAGGAAACGGTGAAGCGTTTTTTTGCGCAGGTCTCAAATTTCCTGAAACCTGATGGCACTGTTTTGTTGGGATATGCTGATGCTTCAGGACCCAAGGCAATTGAGAATTTGGAAACGATAATTGCTGAAGCTGGATTTAAAGAAGAAATACTCTTTAAAAGGCGGGTTGCGACGCATCGGTCCAAACGGAAATGGGAACAGATTCGGGTCTACGCCTTAAATCGGGCATAGACCCAGAATCCATTTGCTATAGTTGCAATCAGGAAATGAAGGCTATAAAACTAATCACGAACAATAGACACCGGCGTTCCATCCTGTAATCGATGTTGTTCACTAACAATCACCAATGTTCCGTTCAAAAGTCTCGCGGTAACCTCTATCTCACCACCGTAAACAGCACCAACGCTTACCTGTTCCCGGCGTGCCGAGTTCCCTTCAACGATAAAGACGGTTCCGCTTCCATTCTGAATGTGCAAGACTGAACGCAACGGAAGCATTTGGACATTTTTCCGCTCACCTGTTTTTATAGAAACTGTGATTGTGCCACCCGGTCTTAGACCACTATTGTGAGAGAGTGTCCCCACAGAATTCGGTACGTTGGCATGGACAAGCACTGTGTTGTTTTCACGGTTGACCGTCGGACTCATAAAATCGATTGTGCCGACAATATTCCGAATGCCGGCATCCGTAGAAATCAGGACGAGTTCGCCGCTGTGAATGCGGCGCGCGTCCGTGACAGGCATGCTCCAAATGGCTTTGAGGACCTTAACTCCGATGACCGTAAATACTGGTTTCCCTGTAGGTGAGGAGGCGGACCCTGCATAATCCCCTACGTTCAAGTGACGCGTGGCAATAACGCCATCAATTGGAGATTTAATAGTCGCAGCACTCACCTGTTCTTGGGCGAGTTTGAGTTGTTCTTCGGCTTGACTCACTGCCGATCTGGCTATCTCAATCTCTCGCTCCCAAGATTTTGCTTCCACCAGTTTCTGCGCCGCGTTGAGGTTGGCTTGTGCCTGAGTCACCTTTGATTCTGCCAAAGCGATCTCGCGTTCCCAACTGCGGATCTCGACCAGCTTCCGAGCAACGGCTAATTCTGCTTTCGCCTTTTCCACGGAAAGATGCGTTGAACCTTCCTCAAACTGTCTTGCTGTAACCTGAGCTTCCTCTAAACGGGTTTCTGCCAATCTCAAACGCTTTTCTACTGATTCAAAATTGCTACCACTGATGAGCTGCTTATCGTGGAGCGATTTGTTTCGATCATAATCCGCTTTAGCACCCTCGCGCTCCACCCTCGCGCGTTCCAAGCCTTGTTCTGCATTTGTTTTCGATTTTTCAATTGTCTCCACGGCTGCTTGGTAAGCTGCTTCTGCCTGCACGAGTTGATTACGGACACGCATTTCAGCAAGCGATTGCGTCTCCACAAGGTTCGACTGCGCTGTCATTAGCGTCTCCTGTGCAACTGCCAACTGAGATTCAACACTCGCTTGGGCATTTGCTTCCGTCAACGTGAATCGGGATTGCGCGCTGCTTAATGCCGATTCTGCACGTATCACGGCAAGTGCGGCTTCTCTTGAATTCGTCTCTGCAAGCACATCATCTTTCGCCACACTTTGCCCAACGGTCGCGTTCAGGGCAACAATTTTCCCCGGAACATTGGCAAATACCTTCATCTCAGCGTGCGGTTCTAAATGCCCGGTGTACTGCTTTGTGGAAACAATTGTCCCGCGTCTCGCTGCCGCAACTGGCACAGCAATCGGTGACGCTGCCTCTTGGGCGACCGCACTGCTAATACTGAGGCAAAAGATAATAGCGAAAAATCTTATCAAATGCGGTTTTAGAACGACACCTGCAAATTTTAACATTTTTATCTCTGTATAGATTGCAGGGTCCGATTTCAAAATGTGTTTATTAATCATTTCTAAGTTTATCCTTAAAATCCTTCGTGAACTTTCGCATCTTTGGGTGAATCACAAACTGGCAGTATGGCTGATTTGGATTCAATTGAAAATAGTTTTGGTGGTAATCTTCGGCAGGATAAAAGACATCAACCGGGATGATCTCTGTCACAATCGGAGCGTCCCACATATCGGATGCGTCCATCTCGGCTTTAGATTTTTCTGCGAGACGTTGTTGCGCCTCCGTGTGATAGAAAATTGCTGAACGGTATTGGGTCCCGACATCAGCACCCTGCCGATTTAAGGTTGTTGCATCATGTGTGTGCCAAAAAAGTTCTAATAACTCTTCGTAAGAAATAACCTCCGGATCGAACTGAATCTGAACCACTTCGGCGTGGCCCGTCATTCCCATACACACCGCTTGATACGTCGGATTAACGGTGGTGCCGCCGGTGTACCCTGAGACGACTTTGTGAACGCCTTCCACCTGCAGAAAGACTGCCTCAACACACCAAAAACAGCCTGCTCCAAACGTCGCTGTCTCTAATTTCATCTTTTTATTGACGGTTTTCGCACTGTGGCGAACCCCGTGACTCTCCTTTAATAACGTAACTTGTAATAACGTAACTTGAATTCGCTGGCGAGGTTTCAACCCTCGTCTACATAGCTAAAACAAAATCAGACAGAACTTGCAAAAAGTCGAAAACCATGCTATACTCATCAACCTATGAAACGCTTCTTTTTACTTTCCATTTTCCTGTGTCTGATAGCATGTCAGTCACAGGAACAACAGATAAAAACGCTTGTCAGCCAACTTGGTGACAGAGCGGCTGTGCGTCGCACCGAAGCCGCCGAAGCTTTAGTCAAAATGGGACCTGAGGCGGTCGATGCCTTAATCCACGGATTGTCCGATGAAAATCCACAAATTCGTGAGATGTCGGCGTGGATACTCAGCGAAATCAAAACTCCCGCTGTCCGCATTGTACCTGCACTCATCTCTGTGCTCACAGATCCCGACGAAAACATCCGCGTTGTCGGCTCCGTTGCCCTACAAAATGTAGGTGAACCTGCCGTGCCGTATCTCATCGATGCTTTAACAGCAGACGCAGCGGAGATTCGGTTGAATGCCGCTTATGCGTTAGGTGAAATCGGCACACCGCTTGACACAATTTTGCCTGCGCTCATCAACACCCTTACAGATCCGGAATGGAACGTCCGTCGTCTTGTTGTGCGCGCCCTGGCTACAATAGGTACTCCTGCGGTTGAACCGCTCATTGTGGCACTGAATTCGCCGAACGCTGACCTTCGCCGTATGGCAGAACGCGCCTTGAATGACATCGGCACCGCACAAGCCCGCAAGGCAATTGCGGACGCAAAGAAGGGATTGGCAGATCGCTGAGACTATTCAGCCGAAATTTTCTTTCCTTCCATTCGGAGACAATCATCCCAATAAGAGACAGCATACGCCTTCACAGGTTCAGGTTGGTGCGCTTGTTCGAGATACTGCGCTATCCAATCAAGTAACTGTTGCCGGAGTGATTGCCGAATCTCACCGTCCACATAAGCCAGCTTGTAGAAATCCTGCCGTGTGTCGGCATCTAATTGAAAATCAACATGGCGATAGAGTACAAGATTGACTATCAATCCGAGTGTGAGGTGTTCAATAGGGTTGGGGAAAATACTGAGTGGTGGATCCAGTGCGAACAGATTATCCAGTGGCAAGGCTTTTACGTAGTGGCAGCGATTCTCGATGCATGCCAACTGCTGATCAATCATATTGACCTCAGCCAAATGGATAAGAGCTCTTGGGACATCCGCATCTCTGATAGTTATTTGAAGTGACCGAATAGTGGTTCTGTAAGTCAGCAACGCCTTTAAGAATTCAAGTTCCGCTTGCGTATAAATCTGGATCCCCTCTGTTTCAAGGTCAGTATAGGTAGCACCGAGTACACGTTCCTCATCCGTATCAGGAGGTAGAATCACACCGTGTTCTAAAAGATGGCGCGCTCTGTCTAACAATTTTTCTGTCAGCGTGTTCCCGATTTGGAAAAATTTGACGACTCGGTTTTTACAGAGTAGTCGAACCGCTTTGTCAAAATCGCCCTTGCTACCATACTCTAACCCAAGACTGGTGAGCGTGAAAGCAGTCTGAATCTGCGTCCGTAGCCCGGATTGATCGGAGAGGTCTGCCGTCTTCATTGTAATGAGCTTGTGTGCAATAGCGGCTATACTCTGATAGAGCGTATCCGCCTGTTCACGGGGAATTCCACCGAAGGTGTCTCCATGGGCTAAGGCTTGTGCGAGGAAGAGTCGCCCGTCAAGCTGCGCCCCAGCGACGAGAGAAAACCTATTCGCCTTTGTCATAGTCGTCCTCATCGTCATCAAGTGTAAGCAACTCTAAGTCAACCTTCTCTATGAGGTCAGCTTCAGTGACATCAATACCGGCTTCTTTATCACGTGCTGCGACGCGTTCAGCTCTATCAGCCTGTACAGCATCGAAAACAGCGGCGAGTTCAGCCTCAACATCTGCTTCGGTATCAATTGCGAAGAGTTCCTTGATGAACGTTCTAAAAACCTCATCATCTGCTTCCCAAATAGCATTACAAATCGCCCGAGCGCGTTCGTCTGCATAATCAATTGCCGGTGAAGTTGGATCAAAATACCCAGCTTCAAGAAGCATCCCACTATGGTCATCCTGAAGTGTGACACGACCGTGGAGAAGTGCTGCCAACAAACGGAGGTCGAGTTCCCTGAGAAACCGTCCAAGATCGTCCCGTTCACATTCAGAAAGTTCAAAAAGCCAGAGGTCCAATGACTCTTCATCGAGTTTGCCATCGCGCCAGACAGCAATGTCCAGCAGTTCCTCAAATTGCTCATTTGAGAGACACGGCAATAGGACTGAAGCAAGTCCTGTGCCGAGCATCGTGTCCAAGACTTGGAGTACATCTTCGGTAGGACTTTCCTGGATGAGCTCGGTGCAATCGGATACAAGGTAATAGAGTTTCTCTCGAGACTTCGGGTTACGAATTGCGCTCAGAATATCCAATTGCTGTTGCTTCTCGTAACTTTGAAAGAGTTGCTCCGCTTGTCGCGTCGGTAGGGAGAGTAACTTCCTACCTTCGGAGCGTGGGGCTATCGTTTTTGGGCTGTTCATCTAATCTTCGGGCAAGAAACTCAATCCTTTAGGTGTGGAAGGAATGCCCGCTCCTATAATTGAAATTAAACACAATGAGCATCAAAAGTCTCGGCAAGTTTGTTAGATGACTTCTTTAGCCCTAATCTATCGCGTATATCTTTGGTTTTCCAACCTTGAGACGGGTTCCAATATTGAAGTGCATAAATTTCTGATAACGGATGTCACCTCTATCACTGCCTCAAAAACTATTTCTTACAAAATCGAGATTCTTTGCTGCGGACGCAACCGGATCATCTTTACCGGGTGTTTCCAGTACAAACCAACTGTCGTATCCAACGGCATGTACAGCATCAAAGACAGCAGGAAAGTCAACATCGCCCTCACCAGCGTGATTGCCGTCGGTGTCCTTGATGTGCATCTGCGAGATTGCCCCGCCCAAACTCCGAATTTCAGACGGTGAATCATAGCCGAATCCTGTGGCGTTCCCCATATCGTAATAAACCCCAACGGCTGACGAACCGACGTTATCAATGATCTGTTGATGTTGCTCCGCACTTAAAGTCGATTCAATAGCAAGGAAAACGTCGTGTTTCTCAGCGGTTTCAGCCGCTGCTTTCAGCCCATCAAGAAACCGTGATGCGCTGATGTGCTCATCCTCGATCTGACCATTCCCGAAAAACGGCACCAGAATCCCCTGCGCGCCGAGTTGTGGACACGTCTCCGCCAAATATTGCAATTTTGCAATCCCCTCGCTCCGCGTGCTATCGATCGGATGCATAAATGAATACGCAGTGAATCCCCCCGGTGACAGCGAAGACACCTCAACCCCAGCGGCTTCTGCCAAACCGTTCACCTTATCAATCCCGTCATCCTGCCAAAGCAGATGTTCACGGTAGTCGACTCCCATACAAATCTCGACACCATCAAACCCGATCTCTTTCGCCTTCTGAAACGATTCTTCAAAAGAAACGGGCAACATCCCGTCTCGTATACCTACCTTCATAAACAACCTCCTAAAGGACGTAACTTGTAATTCAGAGTGCATTTTGCACTAATTCTGCATTTTAACATAGTCTTAGCACGAATTGCAAGGAGATCTGCTTTTTTTTAAAGAAAGCCAAAAAAATCGGGGGTGTAGTAAAGAGAAAACAGAAGGGACCGAAACGCCGAAGACGAAATAAGACTAGCTCTACTGTAATATGGATTTGCAAATTACGCGCTAATATGATAAATTTAACATGGAGGTACAACGAAAATGGCAGAATCTACTTGCAATAATCAGGCACTTTTTTCTAATTATCATCTCAAAAAAGTAATAACAGAGCAGACATCCAACACATTAGAATCAACTTATGAACAGATAAAAGGGTGCTACACTTCCGTCGCCGGATTCGCAGAGAGCCTAAATGAACCACAGACAGAAGAACAATTTATCCGTCCTGTCCTGAAAATTCTTGGACACACTTTTGGAGTGCAACCGGTCCTACGCACATCACAAGGCACAAAGCAGCCAGATTACGCTTTTTTCGCTGATCGAGAATCATTAGAGCAAGCACATCCGCAGATTAATACCAACATCTTCTTCCACACAGCAATTGCTGTGGGCGATGCTAAAGGGTGGACCACAAACCTTGACAAGAAATTAGAGGGGCCGGAAGACCCCTTTTCTAATACCAACCCAAACTACCAGATTGATTTCTATATTCGCACCTCAGGACTCACATGGGGAGTTCTCACGAGCGGAAGATTGTGGCGCCTTTATCATCGCGACACAAGTTATAGATTAGATAGTTTTTACGAGGTTAACCTTGAAAACATACTGGTTAATGAAGATATAGACGCGTTTCGCTATTTTTACTATTTCTTCCGGAGCGATGCATTCGTACCCGATGCTTCCAATTGCTCTTTTCTGGATGATGTGTTGACAGGTAGTGTTCATTATACCGTCTCTGTTTCAGATGATCTTGAGGACAAAATCCATTTGGCGTTAGAGGAATCTATTAACGGTTTTTTAGCCTACCCCGATAACAACTTAAGTACTTCCGATACAAAAACGATCCATGAAAATTGTTTAATCTTGCTTTACCGCTTGCTGTTTGTCCTGTACGCTGAAAGCCGTGGGCTGCTACCACTTGAAAATCCTGAATATCAAACCGAATACAGCTTGGAAGCACTTGCGACTGAAATACATAGCAAATTAGACAACAGTTCCGCAGTTGCAGATCTACGAACGGATTATTGGAGTCGTCTCCAGACCCTGTTTACCCTTATCAATAAAGGATGGGCAGAACACATCCCTCAATATAATGGAGGTCTGTTCAACCCAGATCGCCACGCTTTTCTGGAAGATAGCAAAATCGGCAATGATGTTCTTGCCAACGTCATTAATATACTAACCAGAACAACCGAGCGAGAACGCATCACCTACCAAGATTTGGCAATTCAGCATTTGGGCAATATCTACGAAGGACTGCTCGAATATGAACCGTCCGTGGAAGGTGTATTTGGAAAAGTTCAGTTAATAAGAAAAAAAGACAAGCGCAAAACGAGTGGAAGTTATTACACCTCTGATGCAATTGTGCGTTCAATGGTTGAAAACGCACTTGATCCGCTCTGTAAACGCAAAACGTTTGAAGAGATCCTCCGAATCAAAGTCCTAGATCCGGCGATGGGAAGTGGTCATTTTCTCGTTGGTGTTATCGACCACCTCGCGTTGGAACTCGCCACACATCCGGATGCTCCACCATCTATGGTGACTGGTGATGACGACACAGAAATTGCCTATTGGCGCAGACGCGTTGTTGAAAACTGTATTTATGGCGTGGATAGTAATCCAATGGCGGTAGAATTGGCGAAAGTATCCCTTTGGCTTCATACAGTAGCGAAAGGCGAACCGCTTTCATTCCTTGATCACCACATCCGTTGTGGAAATTCTCTGATTGGAGTGGACATTGCTAAACTTGCCTATCTACCGACACCGACGAAACGCCGTGCTAACGAAACACCGCAAATTGTGGTCAACATGGATTTCGGATTTACCCTTACTGTTTCGGAAGCGGTTGGACATTACCTTGTTATTGAAAAGATGGAGAGTCAAACTGTTAACGATATCCATACAATGGAACGAAAATTAGAGCAAGCACAGCAAACATTGAGCAGGCACAAGGAAGCTGCGAATCTCTGGTTGAGTGTTCACTTTGGAAATACAGTTAAACGCGGCGATTATCATGCTATTCTGGATGCCCTGTCGTCACATCAGACAAATATCCCTACCAATCTACAAGGATACCAAAAAGCACAAGAACTAGCAGAGCACTACCGCTATTTCCACTGGGAGATTGAATTCCCTGAAATATTTCGCGACGAATTAGGAAATAAACTGGAAAATCCAGGTTTTGACGCGATTGTTGGTAATCCGCCCTATGGAGCAGATCTCGACCCAAATGAAAAAAATTATCTGAAAACAATAGTGAAAGAAACGAAAAACTGGACAAGTGCTGCATTTTTCATAGATATAGCGAAGAACCGTTTGATGAAATCGGATGGTATACTTGCCTTTATTGTTCCTAAGTCATTACTATTCGTTGAAAACTGGCATAGTCTGATGTTCGCCCTGTTGGATAAAACTCGGGTTTTAATCGACGTAGGAGAGGCTTTCAAAGATGCCAAAGTCAATCTTGAGCAAGCGATTTTTGTCCATGACTCATGTTATGCGGGAAATTTTTATACGGCACATAAATTTATCAATGAGATGTGGATTAGGAAAACACACATTTCCCATTCTTATCCAGAGCAGTTTCAAGCGTGGATATGTGATGTCTCACGCGAGGAAATTCAACTCGCCTCAAAGTTAAATCAAATTGGAACGTTTATGCGAGATATTTCTGACACAAAACGAGGCTTGCCATGGCAGAGCCTGCTGAGTGAGTCAGGTGATATTCCGGTAATTGGAGGTGATAATATAGTCCGTTACGGGACTGATAGTATCAAGGGTTTTATAGACTCCGAAAATTTGGATCCCTCTAATGAAAAAGTTGAATTTTTACAAAAGCCAAAGATGATGTCACAAAAGATTATAGCACATATTCAGAACCCAAAGCCGCATATCAAAATTACCGCAACCGTTGATCAAACAGGTGATATACTAAGCGTAGATACGGTGATAAATACCGTTCTTACCGACGAAAACTTTTCCCCTATTTTTGTCTCAGCTATTCTGAATTCAGTACTGATAAACTGGTATGCTTATAAATTCATTTTTTCGTCTGCTATCAGAACTATGACTTTTGACGAGTATTATGTCGGCAAGATCCCGATTCCTACCGCAACAGTAGAAGAACAGCAACCTATTATTGAACTAGTAGAACAGATTATGGCAGCAAAACAAGAAAACCCGAAAGCTAACCAGCCTACAGAAGAAAAACAAATTGATAAACTGGTCTATGACTTATATAGGTTAACACCGACCGAAAAGGAAATTGTAAGATCCTCAATTGGAGAGGGTGAAAAAAGTTGATTTTTTTCCAATCAATGTGTTAATATATTTCAGACGAATCATCTGTACGGACGAACCCAAAGTCATCTGAGGGGTAAAAGAATCTCTTTGGATACCAAAAAATGTCGTCCTGTACGAAAAATAGAAAGGGTATGTTAATGAAAAAGATTACTTGCATAGTTGCAATTCTGACTCTATCTGTATGTCTCATCCCCGGCGTTTTCGCACAAACGTTGATGAGCGATGAATTCAGTGGGACCGGTGAAGACCTCCAATCCTTTTGGCAGGTCAAGGATGGCGATAAGAGTCCTTGGGAGTTGAAGGACGGACTGCTTGTTGCCGAGGCAGGCTTCGACCAGAATTTATGGGGTGATGACACCTCTACACGTTTCTATCAGGTCACAGATCAGGACCAATTTGACATCGAAACGTCGATGGTTGTCGATTATGCGGATGCTTGCACTGTCGCTGGCATTGTCGTGTACTCTGCCACGACGAAGGATCACCAGAACCGAGATGGCCAATGGGTGACATTGAAGTTGTGGGGGCGTGGTGCTGCGCAAAACAACAACGCGGTCCTTCAGTACCAGCGTCGTCAAAATGATGCTGCGCCGTATGTCGGCACACAACCGGATTACAACCCAGATCAAGGTGTTATTCCGATTGAACTGCGCGTCAAACGCGATGGCGACGAATACGAGTCATGGTTCAAGCCGAATGCGGAAGGCGACTGGGTCTCGGTGAGTAAAGTGACGAACGAACTCGAAGAACCTCTTGAGGTCGGCATCTACGTCGGTATCTGCGAAGGCGAAGGTGGCGGTAAGATGACTGTCACTTTTGACTACTTCCGAGAAGCATCAAGTCCGGCAACTCCGGTTGACCCGCGTGGCCGACTCGCTGTCACATGGGGTGAACTGAAAGGACAACAATAGTAGCGAACGCTATTTGCAACTTCTACGAATCGCTGGCGGCTGCAATGCCGCCAGTTCTTTTATGGAAACAAAATATGAAACCGGTAGCTATTCTGTTGTGTGTCAGTTTTACGATGCTTTACGGTATAATCTCTGGGCAAGCCGCGGACTCCCTTGGGGACCCGTTTGACGGAAACGCCTTGAAGAATCCGAATTGGAAATGGAAGACTTCCGATGAAGAAGGCGTTGAACCGAAAGAGTGGGATATGGGCAAAACGAAAGCCGGATGGCTTCACATCAAAGGTGAACTGAACCGGAATCTCTGGCCCTCAGACACAACGAACCAACTCTATCAGGAGCACGAAGGCGATTTTGATATAGAAACACATCTCTTTATGGACTATGAAGATGCCTGCGTCGCCGCCGGTGTTGTTGCCTACTCGCCGCCATATATCTCCATCTTGTGTCAAAAATCGTTTTGAAGTGCAGTTCACCGAATTAAATGAGGAGGAGTCATAATGAGCATGTTTGAAGTTCGTGTCATTGAACTAAATGAATTACAAGACTATGGGTTCATACAGTTCCTTCAAGTAGAAATACTTGATGTGCGTGGATATGGTCCCACCTTTTTCGGGCAGGTTCGGTATGCTCTCAATAATGTTGAGCAGAAAGAAAGTTTACCCATGGATTTGAGCAAAGGGATCTTCATCGCGACTCTCAGGGATGACCAGTTAGGGGACATTCCGCGGGAGAAGTTGGAAAAAACCTTGCAGAAGGCAACGGGTAAGATTATTGAAATTGTTCGGAAGGCCCCAAGTATGAGAAATTTTTTGCCTAATTATGATTACACAGCGCGTAACGAAGACTGTTCTGTGGAGAAATTGGACGAAATTTCTGAAAATATTCTTGAAACTATCCTAAGGGATTACCCATACTTAAAGTATGATGAACTCTACTCTAAGCCTCCCGATGTTTTGAAGTGCCGTGTTACTGATCCGAAAAATCCGCGTCAGGTGGAAGATATTTTTGAGATAGCCCAGAAATTGCGTGCTGAGACCGGTGAGAACTATAGAGTCGGATCATACGGCGGATCCTCTAGTGCTAGTGATAATCTTGATGAAGTGTGGAGCATATTTTCTTTAAGAAAATTCGACTTTCAGAAAGTTAAGTCCAAATGAAACGTGCCTGTTTTACAATTGTCGTACTCGTATGCTCGCTGACGTAATAAAACTATTATACACTTTGTATGAAGAAAAAAAGGACGGTTTTCCCCCACCTATTAAAATCGGGGGTTTTCAGACCGAAAAACTTTGATGAACGTGACCCTAAATTGGCTTAAAGCCTATATCGATTTTGAATTTTCTCCAAGCGAACTCGCTGATCGGTTGACAATGTTAGGTGTTGAGGTTGAATCCGTCAAGCATCTTGGAGCCGAACTCGAAGGTGTAATTGTCGGTAGCGTTACCTCGATCCGACCGCACCCAAACGCCGATAAACTCGTTCTCTGTCAGGTAGATACCGGTGGAACAGAGGAGCTTCAGATTGTCTGCGGTGCCCCGAATGTCGGAGAGGGAATGCTCGCGCCTGTCGCTACAATCGGTGCAACACTACCTGTCGGTTTGACGATCAAACGCGCAAAGCTGCGCGGCGAGACTTCGCAAGGAATGCTCTGCTCTGAAAAGGAGTTAGGACTTTCTGACGATGCCGCCGGTTTGATGGAATTACCGACGGATATACCCCTTGGGACACCTCTTTCAGAGGCTCTCGGATTAGACGATGTTGTGTTTGAACTGGAGATTACACCCAACCGTCCCGATTGCCTCAGCCTGATCGGTGTTGCTCGCGAAATCCGAGCGGAGACCGGAAATCTTTTAAAACTACCTACTGTTAACCTGAAGGAAAGTGGCATCAACGTCCGAGACTTAACGTCTGTTACGATCGATGCACCAGATCTTTGCCCGCGTTACGCAGCACGCGTCATTCAAGGCATTAAGGTGACGGAATCGCCAGCATGGTTGCGACAACAGCTTGAGTCTGTTGGTATAGGCGCTATTAACAACATTGTCGATGTCACTAACTTCGTCTTAATGGAATATGGACAGCCGCTCCATGCCTTTGATTATCACAAGCTTACAGAGAACCGTATTGTTGTTCGCCGCGCGATGGACGGTGAACAAATAACAACTCTTGATGAAGTTGAACGCGAACTCACACCCGATATGCTCGTCATCGCGGATGCCGAAAAACCTGTTGCACTCGCTGGAATTATGGGTGGCTACGATTCGGAAATTACAGAAACGACCTGTGATGTCCTACTGGAGAGTGCCTATTTCAATCCATCAAGTATTCGTGCTACCGCAAAAGCGTTGGGAATCAGTACGGAAGCCTCCTACAGATTTGAGCGTGGTGCCGACCCGGGCGCAGTCCTCGCTGCCCTTGATCGCGCGGCACAACTCATAGCCGAATTGGCAGGTGGCACTGTCTGTGAAGACATCGTTGATGTTTATCCGGGACAACAGCCATTGACCGAAATTCAACTCCGTCCCGATCGCGTCAATTTCGTATTAGGGACGACACTCGAAGCAGCGGAGATGGCGCAGATTTTAAACCGTCTCGGTTTCGACGTGGACGCTACTGGAGAGGTCTATCAAGTCGCTGTGCCGACGTTCAGGTCTGACGTTACCCGCGAAATCGACCTCATCGAGGAAATCGCGCGAGTCTACGGCTATGATAATATTCCGACCACATTGCCCAAAGGCGATATTTCTGTGCCGACACCGAATCCAAAGACAGAAGTCCGCAGACGTATCAAACATTTTCTCCTCGCGGCTGGAATGATGGAAGCGGTGAACTATAGTTTTTGCGACCCCAATTGCTTTGATAAGATCCGGTTGAATGCAGATGATCCGCTTCGTAACACCTTGCAACTCCGTAACCCGTTGAGTCCAGAGATGTCAGTGCTACGCACAACCCTAACGCCGGGGCTGCTCGAAAACGCACAGCATAACCGTAATCACCAGATAGACACTATTGCGCTCTTTGAAATCGGAAATGTATTCGTCCACGATGGCAAGGAGAAAGAGCCGGAACGCGTTACGGGTGTCCTTGCTGGGCAGATTGGGGAAGGGGTCTATAGTGATCCGTACCGACATCCAGATTTCTTTGACATCAAAGGACTTGTAGAGGGGATGCTTGAAGTATGCGGCGTTGCTGATTGGACGCTACAGAAGACGGACGCTCCCACCTTCCATCCGGGCAGGAACGCAGAAGTGTTGTTGGGTGATAGACGGATCGGTGTCTTCGGAGAGGTACACCCAGAGGTGCTCGAAAACTACGATTTACCGTATAAAGCGTATCTCTTTGAGTTCGACCTTGAAGGCTTAACGGATGCTGCTACATTTGCCAAACGCTTTGAACCGATTTCCATCTACCCAAAGGTCGCGCGCGACCTTGCGATAGTCGTAGATAAGGAGATACTGTCAGATATGCCGACAGAGCTTATCTATACGACGGGTGGGGACTCTGTAGACTCGGTTCGTCTGTTTGATGTCTATGAAGGTGAACAGGTTCCGGAAGGTAAGAAGAGCCTCGCCTATACCATCACCTATCATTCTGCGACCGAAACGTTGACAGATAAAGCGGTCAATGCCCTTCACGACGAGGTTGTTAAACGTCTTAATTGGGAATTGGGTGCAGAATTGCGAATGTAGAATGCTGCTGCGGATGTGACGTATGGACTGACTACATGGATTCTTGATGACTGTTCATGTTCAGATCTCCGTTGGAATTAACCAAAAACCGGGGTCCCTGCCCGTTACTGTGGAACGTAGTGGAACAACACCCAGGTGCCAATAAATAAAAGTAGTTTAAAAAATGGACGATCAGGACTATGCATGCCCATCGAATAAAGAACCTGTTTTCAGCCATCGCGCGCCACTACGACCTACTCAACGCCCTTTTAAGTCTCAAACGCGACGGGGCTTGGCGACGCGAAACGGTCAAGGCAAGCGGTGTGGACTTAAGAAGTAAGGTACTGGATGTCTGCACCGGTACGGGGGAACTCGCCCTTGCGTACGCTGATAAAATTGGGACGGAAGGTTTTGTGATTGCTTCAGACTTCTGCTTTGAGATGCTGGTTATCGGCGATCAGAAGATGGAACGGAGGGAGCGGGGGGCAGGCACAAACTTTCTGACAGCGGACACCCTAATCCTTCCCTTTTTAGACAATACTTTTGACGTTGTCTCTGTCGGTTTCGGTATCCGAAATGTTTCAGATTTGGAGATAGGAATACGTGAGATGGTACGCGTTGTGGCACCGGGAGGTAGGGTCGTTATTTTGGAGTTTACGCAGCCCGTGAATCCACTGTTTCGGAGCCTCTACTATTTCTATTTCACCAAAATCCTGCCTTTTGTCGGGAACCTTATCTCCCGAAACAAGGATGACGCTTATGGGTATCTTCCGCGTTCCGTCATGAAATTCCCGAATTGTGATGCGCTGAAAGCGGTTATGGAGCAGTGTGGACTGACAGATGTACATTTCTATCGAAAAACATTCGGTATCGTTTCGATTCACGTTGGAAAGAAACTATAATTGTCAGTTCAGCATGTAGGTTGGGTTGAGCACAGAAACAACACCCAAAAACCATGCTTGCTTTTGGGCTTCCATTTCCCTCAAATTCCTCATACGTGCTTCAACGCGAAACCCAACACTCTCATTCCTTAAGGGCATCTCGGCGAAATCCCAACTTATCTTTAGGCGAACGCCTAAAATCTGCGCAATCTGTGTAATCCGCGATTCAGATAATTACTTGGACATTGTGGGCGAGGTTGCAAACCTCGCCAGCAGCGGAAAGCAGTCACTATCCCTTAACTAAACGTTCTACATGTGCTACAACGGATTCAGATACCCCTTCTAAACTATAACCACCTTCCAACGCAGAGACAACACGACCCGATGCGGTTTCCTCGGCAAATTCAAGAATTAGGTCCGTCAGTGTGGCAAATCCGTCTGCTGTGAGTTCAGTCCCGGCAAGCGGGTCGAGGTAGTGCGCATCGAATCCTGCTGAAATTAATATGACCTCAGGCGAGAAATCTTTTAAGGTAGGAATGAGAACATCCGTAAAGACTGCAATGTATTCGTTATCACCGCTCCCCGCGGGCATTGGCATGTTTAGCGTTGTGCCATGTGCTTTTCCGCTCCCGCGTTCATAGCTTGAACCCGTGCCGGGGTAGAGGGGCGACTGGTGGATAGAGAAAAAGAAGACAGAACTATCTTCATAGAAAATGTCTTGTGTGCCGTTTCCGTGATGAACATCCCAGTCTACAATCGCGACCTTTCCAATGCCGTGTTCCCGCTGAAGATAACGAGCCGCAATCGCGATATTATTGAACAAGCAAAACCCCATGCTCCGATTCTGTGTTGCGTGATGTCCGGGTGGACGTACCACAGCGAAGGCGTTTTTCACTGCTCCCGTTACGACGGCATCCGCGATACGCAGCACCCCACCCGCGGAAAGTTTTGCTATATCAAATGAAGCCTTCACGACGGGAGTGTCGTAGGTGAGGGGCAATTCTCGTTCGGAAAATTGTTGGATGTGTTCAGGATAGGTTGGTTCGTGTGCGTAACAGAGTTGCGCGACACTTGCTGGTGTTGGTTCGATGGGGTGTAACTGTTCCCAGACATCACTTTCTTGAAGTGCTGCTAAACTCGCGCGTAGCCGGTCTGGTCGTTCCGGATGATTCGGACCGGTGTCGTGATTAAGATAGTCTGGATGGTAGGCGAACCCTGTTTGTTGAGTCATGTATATGCCTAATCCTTTTGAGTTTCATGCGATTCTCTAAACGAAAGAATTTTTTTGATTTTGCCCGGTTGTGCCCAATTGCATTTGCCCGCACCATTGAGTTGCCGCAATAGCGTCGAAATTTCGGGATTCTCAAGTGCCTTCTTAATCCTGTGTGCGGCACCTTCAGACCAGCACGGGATGAACGCATGCATCGACTGGTTGCCCTGCCAAGCCTGCCCATCTATACAACCCAACACAACTGGGTTAAACCGACTTTTCCCATACGCCTCCCACATCACTTTGAACGGTGCAAACGCATAGGTGCCGACACCAAGCAGTCCCCACCAATATCCTCTATCAATAGCCGATCGGAGAAGCGTTCCCTTGCGGGATCGTAGCATTTCTTCAGCACTGTGGAGATAGTCTTTTAAGAGGGTATGCTGTTCAATCTGGTGCTGCATGAGCGGTTTCCCTGTTTGCCGATGATACGGTAGAAGTATCCATTTATGAGGGAACGATGCGTCTTGTCGCCAAATTTCCTTTGTCGCGAGCGGATATAGGAACGCTTCAGGGAGGTGTGAGGGCTTGTCTTGAAAAATAAAAACGCTGTTGGCACCGCATGTATTCACACCCTGTCGCGGTGTTTGTGTCGACGACAAGTTAACGTTAAGGGCTCCACCTGTATTCAGTTCGTTGAGGTTCCGCACGATCCGCCACGGATCTGCAGAATCATTAAGTGGTACTGCCTTATGCTCAGTCCATTCTCCGTCCAATTCTCTGAAATACGGAACAGGGAAAGTCTGGCGCGTATCGCACCGAAATTTAGCACAACAGTATGACGTATTAACGCCTTGAAACACTTGGGTCGATGTGAATTCATAGACCGTGTCTACGGCGAAATCGCGCTGATTTGCGCGATAATTTCTAAAACCGCTATGCGCGCCATCACCGAAAAAGAGGGAAAGCGGGAGGTAAAAATATCCAACACCATTCTTTTTCAGCAATCTTCCGAGAACGGTCTTCAAAACAAGTGCGGCGATGTCGATACGAGAGGAACCTAAGAGCAGCCGCTGTCTGTCTGACACCAGCCCTTCTGCGAGAAAAAAAGGCTTTATACGCGTTTTGTAATCCGATGGCAGATCCCCGAAATTCATCCACGGTGGGTTCCCGATAAGAAGATCATACTTTCCGGCGTGCGACTCCATGATCACATCTTGGCAAAAGAGTTGGGATGTTGGGAAATCAACACCGAATTCTTGTTTGACGTTTTTTCTAAACCACGCCAGATGTGAAGCGTTCATCTCGATGAGCGTTAGGCGTGATAAGCGTTCGGGGGTGATAGGGACACCTTCACGATGTGCGATGTCCAGAAGTGCGAGGACGAATGCCCCTTTCCCTGCTGTGGGGTCACAGATGTGCGCACCATCAATCCATGCGTCGAAGATATCCCACTTGTCGATGAGCCACTTTGCCCATTTCAGCGGGGTAAAAACCTCTCCAATTCCAGTTGATTTATCCAACATAATCACAAATTCAAAACTGTAGGAGTGACCTTCCGGTCGCGATTCTTAGTTGTAGAAACAGTTTCCGAATCGCGACCTTCCGCCTAACTCACTTTTTCATCAACTTACCGAGTTGCCTTTACTCTCGCCCATGTCGTTGCCAGTTTTCCTTCCGGTTCAACGGCAAAAGCTTCATCCCACCCATTCAGCAACTGCTGGATCTCATCCGCCTCAAGCGCACGGTTGACAAGAACAATCTCGTCAATACCACCGGTGAACGATTCTGGACCGAATTTGAGTTGCAATACCTGACCCGCGGCGACCTTGCCCCCCCATTCTGGTTTCCAATCTGCCTTGTTGGATGCCAACGCCCCTTTTTTACTCTCAGGTTCACCGTCAACGTACATCTCAACATTTTTTCCATCGTATGTTCCGGCGACATGGTGCCATTTTCCTTGTTCTAATTCTGTTTTGCCGTAAAATCCGGGTGTAATACCGTTGGCTGTCCAGACTCTGAATGAGAAACCGTCAGGTATCGGTTCACCGCCAGACTGGTCTTCTAACAAATAGGCACCGTTTTTCCTGACACCGGTATCTGAATCGGCATCTACGCGGAACCAGGCAGCTACAGTCAATTCTTCGCTGACACTCTGGAGGCTTTTTGAATCTGCCACATCGATGCTACCACCTCCACCCGCAACGACTGCTTTACCGAATTTACCGTCTTCAAACTTAAAATTTCCGACAATCTTTCCATCATTGCCGTTAGCTGTTGTATCTTTAACATCGCCTTCAAAAAGCCAGACCCCAACGATTGCTGGATCATCCTCTTCTAATGCCCATGAAAGGGTGCTAAGACATAAGAGCAAGGCAACACCTATATATAACAGTTTCATTTGAACGCCTCCATGAAATACGAAATGCCCAAATTTTTATTCGACACGAAGTCTTAAAACGTTAAGTGAACGAATTATTCTATATGTCTTTCACATAAAATATTATATCACATCTCTCTTTTTTCTAAACCAGAATTTGTGCAATTTTGGCCGTAGCACGTTCTTTTAGATGGAGATGCCCGAAAAAACGCAGAGCCTTCCTCTTGGGATTGACGGAAACTGAAGGTTTCCGAATTAAGATAACATCAAAACCGTAGCCCGTAATGTAATGGAGGGGTGTTTTTGATAGGGTATTTCTGCGTATTGCTTGGGTATTTCTTCAGATATACGGCGAATGGCGGTCTCTCATCAATTCACCTGACCGAACCGCAAGGTAAAATTAAAAACTTGTAGATTCACGTGAAATGTGCTAAACTTTAAGACATCTTTGGAGGCTATGCTACAAGGTTAAGGCAAAAAGAGGGAAATCAGATGGTTGAATATAACGTACCGCGCGCATTTCATGTGATGACAAAGCCGATCGGGCCGATATGCAATTTGGATTGCGAGTACTGCTTCTATCTCGATAAAGAGAAACTCTATCCCGAAACGCGGTCCTTCCGTATGACTGACGAAATTTTGGAGAACTACGTCAAGCAATACATTGACGCACAGGATGTCAACGAAGTTACGTTCGCATGGCAAGGTGGCGAACCTACATTGATGGGTGTAGACTTCTTCCGACAGGCAGTCAGATACCAGCAGAAACATAAACGTCCCGGTATGCAGATTCAGAATTCGTTTCAGACGAATGCCACTCTCCTTGACGATGAATGGGCGGAGTTTTTCAAGCGGAACAAATTCTTAATCGGGGTGAGTATCGATGGACCGCCGGAAACTCACGATAAATACCGCTACGACAAACGCGGTAGGTCATCATCGGAACAGGTAATTCGCGGGTTGCGTGTTTTGCAGAAACACAAGGTCGATTACAATATACTTTGTGTCGTCAATAAACACAATGCTGAGTACCCGATGGAGGTCTACAACTATTTCAAAGAACTTGGCGCAGAGTTTATGCAGTTTATTCCAGCGGTTGAGCATTTCGGTGGAAAGAATGTGTCCCCGCGTTCCGTTACAGCGCGGCAGTACGGCAAATTCCTCTGCACTATTTTTGATGAATGGGTCGTGAACGACATCGGAAAGATTTTCGTCCAGATTTTCGATGTAGCATTAGAGGCGTGGTTGGGCTATAATCCAAGCCTCTGCATTTTCAATGAAACCTGCGGTGATGCGCTCGCAATTGAGCATAATGGTGATCTCTACTCTTGCGACCATTTCGTTACGCCTGACTATCACGTCGGAAATATTGAGGACAACACCATTGCTGAGATGGTGGATTCAACGTTCCAGCGCAAATTCGGAACCGATAAACGGGATACGCTGCCCGAATACTGCCGAAGCTGCGAAGTGAAGTTCGTCTGCAATGGCGGCTGTCCAAAGAACCGATTTATCAAAACGCCTACGGGTGAAGATGGCTTGAACTACCTCTGTGCAGGCTATAAGCAGTTTTTCAATCATATTGACGAACCGATGAAGATGATGGCTGCCGCCCTGCAAGCGGGACGGCCTGCAAATAGTATCATGTCTATCTTACGCCAACGTCAGCAGGAACAAACACGCGTCAGCACCTCAATAGGCTCACAGAAAGTCGGACGAAACTCGCCGTGTCCGTGTGGTAGCGGTCGAAAGTATAAGCAGTGTTGTTTGAACAAGAAGTGAGCCGGGCTCCGTTCTTTGAACTGTTTATGCGAGACATTCGCAATGGAGGTGCATAATGCATCAAGACAAATTAGATTCCCCGGATATTTATAAAAAGACGCTTGAGTTCTTGCGGATCGGCAATCGCGCCGTCAAAAGGGCACAGGAAGAGAACCGTAAGAAAGGGATCCCGAACGTGTATGATTTCAATGGGCATCTCTACTATGAACTCCCGAATGGCGAACTGACGAAGGAAGATCCGTATCCCTTACTGAAAGAAACGGATTCAAGCGAGGAAAAATGTTAACTATCTGTTACGACCCGTATTCTGGCACATTAGGTAGATTTACGCGTGCCGAGATTTTTGACCTCGTCGCCGATGCAGGCTACGAAGGCATCAACATCCCCGTAAATTCCGGTTTTCTCGGTGAACTCTCGACTGCAGAGATAGATGACGCTGTGAGTCTCGCTGAGAAACATAATCTCGTTGCCCCAACGATTGGCTTCGGCAACCATATCTTGACAACTCCCGCCCGAAAAACTGAAGCATTGCAGCACTTTGAGATCGTACTCGAAGTCGCACGTCGATTCGACGCCGAAGTTATCGGGGTGTGGGTGAACCCGTCCGAAGGTGTGTCGCGAGAGGAGTCTCTGGATGCACTTGCCGATAGTCTGTCTCAAATGATACCCGCTTGCAATGAGAATGGAATGAAGATCGCGCTTGAGTTTGAGAAAGGGTGTCCGCTTGATAACTATCGCGAAGGTGTGGCATTCATTGAGGGGACGGGTCTGCAGGTCTATCTGACGTGTGACACGTACCATCTTTTTAACGATGGGGCTGAACCGCACACGGCGGCGCACGCGATGAAGGCATGCCTCGGTGATGTACATGTATCGGGGAGTAACCGCGGTGAACCGGGTGGTGGCGTTTTCGATTTTGAGACGTTTGCGCAAGGCTTGAAGGAGATCGGTTTTTCAGGTCCGCTCGTTGTCCAATACAAGATGGAAGATGTAGCGAGTATCGCGCGTAGTTGCGAGTTTACCAAAAAGTTTCGATCAATGATACAAGGATAGAGAGGAGATTTCAGATGAGACGGATTGTCTTTTTAATTTTTGCCGTTACCTTTATAGTAGTTGGACCCATTTATGCGCATGTGACAGAACACCCTCCAACAGAAATAGGAAATTTCCAGTTTGTAGCACACCATGAAGTATCTGACATGAAACTTACCAGCGGGCAGGGCGCGCTTAAGTTCAAGGTCCTCTATATGCGCGATCATTTTCCGCCAGAAGTCGTTTCCGCAATTGACAAGGCGCACGGTGGGTTTGACGTAGACCGACGGGAAGGGAAAGGAGAAACCTATTTCGCACTACCCGGAGTCGGTATCATTCAAATCAGTGCAGATTTGAAAACCACGCGACTCATTGAGACTCCTCCTGCACTGAAAAAAGCCAATGCACACTACACAACCGCCTGGGCGACATCTGCTGGGACACCTTACCTCTCTTTCCCTGCGAACGATGTCGGCAAGATTTTCACGACGACGATGGACGGGAAACTCGTTCATACGCTGGAATCCCCAGGCGCGATGACCGATTTCGAGCATCAGGCAGTTAACACCTATTTCAGTGAAGGTGGAAAGTTTGTTCCCACCGGCATAACGCATATTGATGGAATGCTTTACGTTACGACGGGTTACTCTGATTTAGATTACATTTTGGGGGCGAAACTCACGAGTCTTGATCCGCTTGAGGCGAGTTGGTATCCGTTGGCATTCGGCGGCAAAGGCGATGAACCGGGACAATTCGGTACAGGACATCACATTACAGTGCCTTACGGCACAAATCGATTGGATGCTTCCGATCGGGCAAATGCGGAAATCGAACGCTATTCACCAGATGGCACCTATTTAGAAACACTTTCGCTTATCAAAGGCTCATTTCCGTGCAGTATTGATTACGAGGCGGGATACGCTGTCGTTGCCAGTCTCTTCGGACCCAATAGAGAGAAAGGCGCGCCGCTTTACATATTGGAAGGAAATAACCTCGTTTCAACCGTTATGTTAAAAGAGGAGTTGGGTGTGGAAACCTTCCAGCATCTGCACGGTGCAGTGATCCGTAAGATTGATGGCAAACTTTACATCATCGCGCAATCGTGGAACCCTGGGGACATCGTGATTTTGGAACAGGTGATGTAGGTTCTCAGGCTGTAGGAGTAGGTGAAGGTATTATTCCTATTTTAGCTGTGTAAGACTGTTCTCACCCGGTACATACAGATACGCATTTCTACCAGTGAAGTATTGGGCGTAGACATTCTGCCAATCACTGTTTGTTAGTTTCCACCGTGGTGTGGGACCCAGTTTAAAATAGATAATGTCCGCTTCTTGGAGACTCTTAAACGGATAATCCCCAATCGGCGCGCCTCGGTGTCGGGACACGAAAATAACGGCGTTGTGGATACCGCGCTCCGCTATCATCGGCGGCAGTTTCTGATAGACAGGACTCCAATTCTGGTACACCCTCCCAATGCGGACATAACTCCACACGATATTGACGCTGAGCAACAGAAAACATATCCCAATCACAAACGTAAGTCCGCGTCTTTGGAACGGTTTGAACCGTTCATAGAGGATAAATATTCCGCGCGCTGCCAACGGGATGAACCCAAGAAATGTCGACTCGGTGTAATAGCGAGCATTTACAGGGGTGAACCCCCACGTCGAACCCTCAAAGTAGAAGAAGGCGTAAAGCAGCAAGCTGCCCACGAGTAGGGCGAGGCAGAACACATCGTATCTGTTGCGCGATCGATGGAAGAAGGGTATAAATACCAGACACCACGGCAGAATTAACGGCACAAAGGCGATGAGCCACGTCACTGATAATTCTATGTCCTTCAGTAAATTGTGGTGATAACTTCCCCAACCGAGTGCGTTGAAACTGATGCATGGAAGTATATGTCGCCAGGTCCTTTCGATCGCCCATGCCGGTGTAAAAATAAACGCCCGTTCAAGATCGGGTTCGTAGCCTTCTGTGCGAACACCAAAACCGATTTTGTCGTAGGGCTGCGCGACGGTATGCGTGAACATGAACGGACTTTCCGTGAAATGTGCGTTCCACGTCATACATACGCCAAGCATCACAATAAACGGGATAAAGAAGAACCCTAATCGTTTCATTGTGGAGGGCAATGCTTGCACCGCTTCGTGTCGATGTTGCCATTGGGCAAACAGGTGATAAACTGTTAATCCCGCGCCGACAACGCCAAAGACTACTGCCGAGAGTGGTCGCGTATTGAACGCGTATCCCAACGCAAACCCTGAGAGAAGCGGGTAGCCAATTCGCGCGAGGAGAGAAGCATCGTCTTTGCAATTCAGAGTCCTGAAGAGTGTAAGGAGATAGAGTGAAAGGTAGAAACGACTCACCGGTTCGCTGAACCACGTCGAACCCATTCCAAGTGTTGCTGGCGAAATGAGCGCGAGCACCGCAGCAATAAGTGCAATTCCGGGATGGATGTTCCCATATATCTCTTTCACAAAAAGGTAGAGAAGTAGTAGCGCACCCCCCGTTGCAAGTGCGGGAATCAGCCATGGTGCGTTGATAAATACGCCGAACATCAGCATCAAGGCATTTCCGAACGGATATTTTGAATACCATTTACCGTTGAGAACGTTGATATGCGGAGAAGAAGAGAACCCGTGTTCTGAGGGTGCGGGCACCGAGAGTTTACCTTCCGCGAACAGTTTTGCTTGGAATAGATATGAAACAGTATCGGGTTCAAAGTAGGAGAACTGGAAGTAGATACTGCATAGGAGTACTGATAGCAGTAAACCGAGTATAGAGATGATGTAAATAGGTTTAATTTTCATTGAGTGTTCGGTAGTTTCTAAAAAATTTGACATTTGCCTTCCGATAGGGTATAATATCATTAAATCCAATTTAAAGTCACTGACTTTTTAACAGCGAGTTTAGTCCTGTCCCGGTAACAGATGGGACCTCGAGATTGCGAGCGAAACTGAAAAATGTGTAACGCTATTACATTTAATATACATCACCATCATTCGGTCCACTTCTGGGTAGAGCGGATGAGGGGAAAATAAATAAACATTCTTGATACGAAGCAAGTTTAACTTGTTTGGACCCTGGTAAACGAGCCGCTCTCCTCAGCACTGCATTGTCGGTGCTTGCGAGAAAAAGAGCAAACTGTTTACTAGGTTTTTTTTTGACTTTTTTGAATTTATGGGATCCTGGACTGTGTTCCATAAAGATTCAGACTCACTTGATCGAACCGCAAGGAAAAATTAAAATATGGAAAAGTTTGATAAACCTACTGGAACGAACGATTTTTTACCTGAGCAGATGGTCCAACGAAATTACGTTGAAAATATCGTTCGTGAAACCTTTGAAACCTACGGATACGCACAGGTTCAGACCCCGCTGTTTGAATCCTTTGCACTATTATCCGCGCAATCTGGCGAAGAGATCCGGCACAAGATGTTCACGTTCGTCGGTTCGGATCGGGTAGATTATGCCCTGAGACCTGAGCTGACTGCACCTGTCTGCAGACTCATTGCCAATGGGGAACTAAAACACCTTCCTTATCCATATAAACTCTACTACATTGGGCAATGTGTTCGACAGGAGCCGATTATCGACGGTGCCGAAGTAAGACGGGAATTCCGACAAGCAGGTGTTGAACTCATTGGACCGGCTTCTGCCCATGCAGACGCTGAAATTATTACGATTCCGATCCGAGTCCTGGAGAAACTCAACATCTCACATACAAAGTTAAGAATCGGCAATACAGGGGTCTTCCGTGAGATTTTCAAACAGGGCGCGCTGGATCCAAAAGACCAAGCAGAAATGATTTGGGATATCGACCATCTTGTCCGACTCCGTAACGAAAGCGAACTTTGGGATCTGGAAACGCTCCGAGATGCGTTTAATATGTTGCGTCGTTTGCAAGGACCTGACTACCAAGGTGCTTACAAGATTGAGATCGCCGCGATTCAGGAATTAACCGAAAGCACCGTCCCTGCTTTTGCGGAGAAGCTACCGACGATTGCTGAGGAGACCTATAAGGCGAGATGGCACCGTTATTTCAGTGTTTCTGAAGAGATAGCACAGTGTTGCATAGATGTCTCAAAGGTTTGTGGCGATAAGAACACCGTGATGACAGCGTGGGAGACGTGTCTCGGTGATACCGCACAAGCAGCACATCAAGAACTGCTTGCCCTCTGTGCCTGTTTGGAAAACTATGGTATCACAGATTTTGAAATCAATTTGGGCATCACGCGCGGATTCGATTTCTATACCGGCACGGTTTTTCAGATTGAATTGTCTGAGAAACGTTTACCGATTTGTGGCGGTGGGAGATACGACAACTTGATCGCCTCCTTCGGGGGTCCGTCGATGCCTGGTGCTGGATTTGCATTTCAATTTGACGCACTTGTAGAAGCCTTCACCGACACGAGCCAGGCAACTGTTAACGGGAGAAAAGACTACTTCATCGCAGCAGAAACACCAGAACGCATTGCGGAGGCACAACGTCTTGCTGAAACCTTGCGGAAAGCAGGTAAGAACGTTGAGGTAGACTTGATGGAACGCGATCTACAGGCGCAACAGGATTACGCAAACCAAGCGAATTACGATTCTCTGCTCCGCCTGGTTCCCGATGAACCCATGCGCCGAATTCAAATCAAAACTGGCGACACAGAGGTAATCACCGTCAACGATCTCCTTTAGATGTTTCGCGCCTGCTAAAAACTGGAAAGGAATACAATTGCCCTTAGACATCTAAATCCGCTCAGAGAAAGGACAACAATTAAAAAAATGCAAATGGAATCACAAAGGACGTTGAAACTACTTTTACCGAAAGGTAGCCTACAGGCGGATACGCTTGAAATGTTTCAGCGCGCCGGTTATGAACTTAACGGTTATACCGAAACTGATAGGTCCTATCGCGCGACCTTCCACAATGATAGCGAATTTCAAATCAAAATTTCGCGTCCGCAAGAGATACCAGTCTATGTCGGTATGGATGATTTTTACGATTTAGGGATTACCGGTCAAGATTGGGTTGAAGAAACTGATGCAGAGGTTGACGAAATTCTACCATTGGAATATGGTCGCATGGATATTGTACTAGCGGTCCGTCAAGAACGAGACGACCTCAGCACATTTGAGGATTTAATAAACCTTGCCGATAGGGACATCCGTATCTCTACCGAATATTTGAACATTGCCGAGAAATATATCCTTGAAAAGACGGAAAATAGGGTCGCACCTGCGATTTTAACACCGTGGAAGCGACTTAACACCCGCGGCACTTACCAATCCCCTATTACACTCATGCTGTCTTTCGGGGCAACCGAGGGAAAACCACCGGAAGAAGCCGATGCTATTATCGACAATTCGACTACATCGCGGCGCACAATCAAGGCGAATCAACTCAAAATCATCGAACTTTTGCGAGAGACTGTTTCGACCCTCATCGCCAATCCGAGGTCGCTCAGAGATCCATGGAAGCAGGAAAAGATTGAAGAGTTCAAACAAACACTACAGAAAGGTTTACGAAGAAGGCGGAGTCCGGCACTCCCCGGGCACATTTAAGGTTTTTTACCTATGGGCCTTCGCCACGATCTTCCGTTGTCAGATCGCCGGTTTCTAATGAGGTCGGGCGTGCTTGCGTGGGAGTCCAGGTTTCTTAGTATTTAAGAGGAGGAGAATTTATGGAAAGGGCTTTGATTAAACCGCGCGTTCCGCGCGGGATGCGAGACATTTTACCTGAGCAGATGATTCGCAGACAGTATGTTATAGATGTGATTCGGGACGTGTTCGAGGAATTTGGGTTTGAACCCTTGCAAACACCCGCCCTTGAATTGTCTGAAGTGCTCACGGGCAAGTACGGACCGGATGCCGAGAAACTTATCTATCAGGCAGGACACGCGGGCGGAAAGGAAGACATCTCCCTCCGTTACGATCTTTCAGTACCGCTTTGTCGGGTTGTTGCTATGTATCCGCAACTCCCGAAACCGTTTAAGCGATACCAAATCGATCCCGTCTGGCGAGCGGAACGCCCACAAAAAGGGCGCTACCGTCAATTCTTCCAGTGCGACGCGGATACGGTAGGAACCGAGAGTATGCTCGCTGATGCTGAAAATGTCAATCTTATCTATCAGGTGCTAACTCGTCTCGGTTTTGAGCAATTCGAGGTTAATATCAACGACCGAAAATTAATCACCGGGATTGGGCAATTCGCTGGCGTGCCTGATGAACAACTTGGCGGGCTCTATCGATCCATTGATAAGTTGGATAAAATTGGGCTTGCAGGGGTCAGGGACGAATTAGCGGAAAATCAGATTCCGGAACCGGTTATTGAGAAGTTGCTCGCGCTGCTTCAGATTGAAGGCGATACGGCAACGGTGCTGAACGCACTCAGTGAAGAACTCGACGATTCTGAGGTAGCAAGAGAAGGTATTGCGGAATTAGAAGAGCTGAATGGCTATCTCGCAACGTTTGGGGTACCGGACGAGTTCTATAGGGTGAACGTTTCAATGGTGCGTGGCTTGGAATACTACACCGGTCCGATCTATGAAACCGTTGTTGAGGAACCCAAAATTGGGAGTATCACCGGCGGCGGAAGATACGATGAACTCATCGGAAGCTTCAGCAAACAGGGTTACCCAGCAACTGGGACCAGTTTCGGCATTGAGCGGATTATTGACGTGATGGAAGAATTTGATATGTTCCCCGCTACCGTAGGCAAAACAGTGACACAGGTGTTAGTCACTGTCTTCGATGCTGAACTCGCCCAAGAATCCCTGAAATTGGCGACGCTTCTGCGTCAAGATGGCATCCGGACAGAGGTTTATTGTCGCTCGGCGCGTCTCAGCGCACAGATAAAATACGCGGATACCAAAGGTATACCGTATGCTGTCATCCTCGGTTCTGATGAATTAGAGGCAGGCAGAGTGGCGATTCGGAATCTCGCAAGCAGAGAGCAACAAATCGTCCCGCGGGAGGAATTTGTTGAACACATCCAAAGGTGGATAGACGGCTAAAGCGATTATCCACTTGAATGTCCCAAACGACAACAGGAGCGTGAAAGTACTGGAAGATGAAACGATTTTATCAACGCCCCAACTTCACCCGCTATATTGTTCTCCTCTGTTGCATTGTTCAAGCAGTACAACTGACAATTGCGGGGTGTAGTCACACAAAGCCGTATTATCATCCTGATATTCCCGATAGCGCGAAACATGAGAGTGAAACGGAAGGCACTCTCCGGTACCGTCTTTTATTACTGGGTGATGGTGGACTTCCGAAACAGGATGAACCTGTTCTGAAAACGCTCAGCGAGTGGGCGGCGAAGGATGCTTCCAGCACGAGCATTGTCTTTTTAGGTGACAACATGTATCCTGAAGGGATGACAGAACGCAAAAAACATGAAGCACCGGCTCGGCTTACACCCCAACTCGCAGTTATCAAAACTACAGGTGCTCATGGTCTCTTTATACCCGGTAACCATGATTGGGCAAAGGGGAAAGCGGAAGGACTTAGTGCAGTCTTTGCACAAGAAAAGTTTATCAACGATGCCCTTGCTGGTGAAGCGAATTTCCTACCATCTGGAGGTTCACCCGGTCCTGTTGCACTCGAACTCCCGAAAACCAACCCTGCAGTACGACTTATCGTGCTGGATACGCAGTGGTGGCTCCATCAACATGAAAAACGAAAAAAAGCACCTGAAAAGGTGATAGAAGAACTTGTAGCACTATTAGATACGGAATTACCGGTTATCGTTGTCGGACACCATCCACTGGAAACTTATGGATCACATGGTGGTGTCTACGACTGGAAGGCACACCTCTTTCCTGTCAGATTTGTGAAAAGATGGCTCTGGATTCCGATACCCATAGTGGGTTCTGTGTATCCATACGCACGATGGCACCTTTACAGATCCGATCAAGATATGAACGGCGCACGTAACAAAAATATGGTAGCACAGTTGAATCAAGCGTTTGCCAGACGAAAATTGCCACCCCAAGGTCCACCGCTCTTAATCTATGTTTCTGGACATGAACATTCCCTCCAAGTACTGAAAGGCGAAGTTACTGATTATCTCCTCGTGAGTGGGAGCGCGGCGAGCCGAAAAGTGACGGAAGTGATGTCTGGAGATAATACCCTGTTTGCACATCAGCATTCCGGTTTCATGGCGATAGATTTTCTTAAAGACGGGAAAGTTTTATTGCGGGTCGTTGAGCCGGAAGGAAAAGGGGTCCTATTTCACCGATGGTTAACTTTTTAGGATTTTAGCGGTCAGCGGTTAGATTCGGGAATCGGAGTTCCCTCCTACAGGAGAGATGAGAAAAAAAGCTTTCGAGAATGCCCTACAAGCCCCCTGCAAAAGATGCCCTGCTATGGTAACCCTACCCAAAAAATACAGGGCATTGTAACAGCTTAAATTACTTCAAGAAATATTTTCGTACATGCAATAGGCAGGATAAAGACATATCCTGCCTACATTTCACCTTTTTCTACTTTACGACGCTAATTCTCCGCTTTGTGGTTCTGGCGGGCGTATCTTAAAAATTCTACATCTCGTAGATACGGTTCTACTTCCTCTAATTCAAAGCGCATTTCCTGTAAATCCCCAACAATCTGCTTTAAATCTGAATCCACCCGACGGTAAGTCTGTTCGGCACTGTTTGGATCATATCCCGATGCTCTCAGGTAATACGATGTTCCCAGCCAGACACATGCGAGTGTAGTGATTGTTGTTGTCCCCACAACTATTGCCACAATAGCGACAAGCGCGGCTGTAAACTTAAAAATAAAGAAGAATACCAACAAGAGAAAAATCAGTAGTAACGCTGACATGTCTGTTCTCCTCCTTTACTCACTCACACCTTTGGCGATTTTGATGAGTCGTTTCACTTCCTTTTTGAGAGCATCTATTTCTTGCTGAACGTCGCTTACTTTCTGCTGTAGTACTTCTACCTCGCGCTGCGACGCTCCGCTTTTCAAGCCCTTTTGCTTTGCGCTGTAAGAAGTACCCATCCAGACACATCCAAGCGTTGTTACTGCGATACTCCCAAATATAATGGCAATAATCAAAACGATTTCTCCCATTTCAACCCCTCCGATTTTCTAATAAAATGTAATCTTATATTATTAGAGTCAGCAGAACACTAAAAAGATAGTAAAAAAAGGTCAATCAATTTATTCAAACGAATTTTGATGTAGTCTCTTCATCTGGAAGTTGAAAAGGTTGCTGTATATTGCTTTTCTCAAGTAAACGAGCGACATCATATCCCCTACGGAGCAATTCGATTAAAAGCACGTCATCCGAGGCATCATTGACCGAACTTAACGTTTGCACACTTCTGTTAGATTCGGAATGAATTGACATCGCCTCCGATGCATCCCGAACGTTGGCGTAGTTTACCCCCAAATATCGTTGGGTTGTTACCACGCTTTTATGTCCCAACATTTCTTGGACGGCGTAAATATCGTTTGTCTGTTCATAGAGGCGTTGTGCGTATGACTTCCGCAGGGAATGCGTGCCGAGTTTTCCATTTAACCCCGCCGCTTCAAACGCGCCCTTTAGCACACTGTGTGCCGCTATCCTCGTCATTGCTTGCAAACCTCGTCCTTTCCGGGACGGGAACAATGGACGGGTCGGATCGACATTTCCATATAGTTCGATATGCCAAGCGACAAGGTCTTCAATTGCCTGCCTGCCGTCTATGTTCACCGGTACAGCTCTCGATACCTCACCACCCTTCACAATGTTCCGATCAAACAGCAAATCAGCGACCGGTTTGTCGTTTTGCCACACATCGTGCACTTTCAGGGCGAGCAGTTCGCTAATCCGCCCACCGACGGAAACACCCAGCATGAATAAACTTCTGTTCCGAATAGCAAACACTCTATCAAAAGCTGCCGATACCTTATGGATTTCAGTGTTATCTAAAGGTCTTGTGCCTTTCATAAAAACTCCTTGTTCCTAACCTTGTTCCTAATAAGAGTTGGTAAAATAGAAACTAAATCACGTTTCCTACGATGATTTAAGCAAGTTCTATGCCAATGCCCTTGATGAAACGCAATAACTACCTCAAACCAACACTGAGATTCCAAACATGTTTCATTAGACTCCTCTGGAACACAGACAGATATTAGATTTATCAAAACGAGTCGAAGCGTTATCTTCCCCAAAAAAATTATCTTCGTCGAAAAAGTAGAATCTATTTGCAACCCGCCTGCTATTACCAACATACAAAAAATGTGGTATAAGGCGCAAAAATTGCTGCATTCAGCGATTTTGCACGTCGGCATCTCTTCTAAAATGTGTCCTTACATAGGCGGGGAAACCCACATGGGGAGACTCTCGGGTTTGCGTGAATATCCCTATCAATCATAGTATGTCTGAGCATTGGAAATTTGAAATCAGAGAGTATTCAGACAATCTTTACATCGAACTCACGTTATTAGTACTATGATATTTAAAACGGAATCAAATGCTGATGGTTTCTTAATCGCGCTCAAGTATCACGCCAGAAAGAAGCGATCTGCTCTATTTCCGGGTGGTACAAAGTTCACACACCAATTGCTCCAGAATGCTTGTCTCGTTTAGTTCGCTTGTTTTCAATTGGGTATCCACTATGAGGGTTTTTTCAATCGCAATGACTAACTCCTCAGCGGTGAAAGCGTGGAGCGTCTGAAAAATCTTGTAGGCGACATAAGGGTTCTGCTTCAGAATGTTATGAGTGGCTGACTTCGGTAAAAAACTTCCCATTTCTTCAACAAACGGTTGAAAAATATTCTTCGTAAATTCAGAGAACGGCATCCGACTACGAAGCGGTCGAAGTCCCTTCCTATTTGCGATTAGCTTGGCTTGGAGGGCAAAACGGAATTGACGCGTGATCGTCGAATTCACCAAGATGGGTTCTTGACCGCTTGCTAATACCTCGTAAAGACTTTTCAATGCTTGTCCAATTGAACGCCTTCCAATCGCATCGGTGAGGTCGAAAATGTTATCAAATGTGTTTTGCGTCACGATATTCTGGATATCATGCTCGTCAATTTGACGCTTGTCGCCCACGAAATCAACAATCTTGTTGATCGCTTCGGCAATTGTGTGCATATCGCCCCCAGTGCGAGTCCTGAGTTGCGTGAAAGCACGGGGTGTAATCTGTTTATTGAATTCACTGAACTTTTCCGAGACTTTTTTATAAAGCGGGTCTTGGTTCAGCGATCGACCGGCTTCCACCGGATCAAAGGACCTATAGCGTCCGACAGTTTCAATCGTTTTAACGACCCTGTTGCGTTCATTCACGGGTCCGCGTACTGTAAATATCAGAACGCTATTTTTCGGCAGATCGGCTTGGAGCCACTCAAGGAGTAAGTCAACGTCATCAGTGGCACCGGCTTCAGTAGCATACGTATCCAGTTGTTGAGCGATTTCCGGTAAGCGTTTTAAGAAACTGCGTTCTTCGTCGGTTAATTTTGTACCTAACTCATTGATGAGCGCTTCAACCGCATTTGCGAAGTCAAAATGCTGTTCGGCGATTTGTTGGGGACTCACCTCTAAAAGTTTTTCCATTGTAGAGATAGATTTTTGTGGGTTTGTCATTTCAATTTTGAATGCATTTCGGAGAAGCGTTATCGGCAGTGTACGTTGTTGGGCTTTAAAAAAGGGTGCGTCTCGGACAACTACCACTCGCCATTTTGACATAACTGGATAGAGGTCAACTTGACTCAGAATCTCCCGAGTTGTGACATCGGTGCCTTCGAGAAAGGTGAGGTTAAAATCGCGTGTTTCAGGTGAGAGTAGATGGTCGAGTATCTGTTTGAGGGTTCCTTCAATGAGGAAACTTTCTTCGCCACAGAGTAGATATACCGGTAGGACTTTGTCCGCTTGGATTTCGCGAAGGATGTTTGGTGCAGGCTTTGTAGGTTTCTGTTTCATTGGGGCAAACTGCCACCAACTGGAATCGCTCAGGTTGCGTTGTCGCTGGTGGTCCCCTTCTGCGTACCTGCGGTAGCAAACGTAGAGAAGCGTTTCGTTGAATTCAATGCGCCACACTTCGGACATATCGGGGGACATTTCGGAGGTATATCGGCATCGCTTACGCGTTGAAGTACTTCAAATTCAGATGTACAGTCATTGCAATGGTATTCAAAAATTGGCATCATTTTTCCTTTAAGCTGTGGTAGGTCGGATGATGAGTTTTATCTTTGTGCCTTTAGGAGGGATTACATCAGTATTGACACGATACGTCCGATCATCGGTGCCAGTAGGTAAGGGGTGGTTAAAAAGTGAATCTGGGTCGCGATAGACAGCGATAATGTTGTGGAAAAGCTGGGCAGTGAATTGATTGTTTTTAAGCCGTCCACCTGTGAAGACCCATAGTGTTTCTTGCATTGGCTGCTCCGTAAAGGCATTCCAGACTAACTCTCTTGCGCGGCGCGAGACTATCTCGTCGCCTTGGTTCCATTCTACCCAGATGTCAACAGGTGCCCCCATAGGAGTTCGCGGATCACCTTCAACCGTGAGATTCATGCCGGGTGTAAAATCTAAAACTCCGAGTGCTGTAAGTATGTAAATCGGTTCAGCATCAACGATTAAAATGCTTTCATGTGTTTTGCCGAGTTTACCACAGGCAAAGAATTCGATATTGGCATCTCCACCTACAATGTTAATTTCACCCGGCACCGTTACCTCGCGTTTACTGGTATCGAAAACAACGTTGCCGAGTTGATAAATATTTTCGCTAATTTGCTTCGGTTTTGCTAACTGGACATCTGCTGCTGCAGTGGATTGTGGAAAGACAGTGAGTTTTTCCGAAGCACTATTATCACTCTCGTCTGCATCCGAGATGTCTATGCGTGCCACAAACTCTATCTGACCTTCCATTGCAGGTGCCCAATCGGCAGAAATGACGGTCTCTGCGAGTTTCGGAGTCCAAAGAACTTCGGTTGTAGCAACCTTCTCATTATCGACATAAAACCCGACGTTGAGAATTTCGTCAAGAGGGGTTCCCGTATTCCGAAGGGTTGTACTGAGTCGTACCACTTCGCCGACGCGTGGCGTAGGTGGTGAGAACCGGAGGCTTTGTGGGACAATCCCGATATTCGGCTCTGTTGGACCTACCAAGGCATGACTCAAGGACATCACGGCGAAACAGGTCGACAAAAAATTGCTCTCAGATCCGCGCCATCTCCCATCAGATTCCTGTTGTGCGACCATCATCCGTGAGATTTCATCGTACCAATCGTAACCAGCAAGTGTATCTAAAGTTGGGGGAATGTCGCAGAACCGTTGCAGTGAAAGTAGATAGTAGTAAAGCCACGAGTTAGAACCAGGGTTACGGGTTAAGGTCCAATGCTTTTTGACCCATCCGGTGCCTTTCTGAATCTGCGGATCGTCAGCAGGAACGCCACATGCACGAAGTGCCCACAATCCAGTTGCGGTCATGCTTCCGTAGACCCCTATTGCCCACGGCGAACCGTCATCAACTAAATTGTAGAGCCATCCCCCCGTTTCAGTTTGGTTTCGACGAATCCACTGCTCGGCACGTACCCATGTGTCAGGAGGAATATCAAGCCCCCACTGCTTTGCAGCATAGAGTGCGTAGATAACCATGTTCATATGCGCGCCATCGGCAGTATAACCGTATCCCCAACCGCCATCATCGCGCTCGTCTGTGAACTCACTGCCGCTGATAGGGAGCTGCTTTTTGACTAATTGATTCACAGCAAACTGGGCACGCTCTCTGTATGCGGCATCTTGCGTCGCGACTAAGGCTGGAATAATCACGGCAAATTGATAAACAGCGAATTCGTTCCAGTTCCGCGCCAAGAGAAACTCTAAGCCTTTTTGCACTGGAGGGTGCAAAGGCGTCCGTCCTGTTGCGAATAACGTTTGCAATGCCAACGCTGTTTCTTGTGTCTGATCTTCACCAAAATTCCAAGACTTGCCTGGAATGAAGTTTTCAGCGAGCCCTTTTAGGCTTGCTCCGCAGATAATGCAGATTAAGATAAGTTGGTTTTCAGTCCCACACTGTAGGCAGGTCCGGCTATGCTTTCCTTGTTGTGCTTCTATCCAAGCAACGCCTTTCGTTATCGCGTTCTGTATCTGTTCAGGGGTGACAGGTGGAAACGTCCGCGACTCAACGACGAGCGTCGCATGGGTAAGGTTGTTTCCTATGTCCGTTTCTTCAATGTGTTTTGCACCGGTTGGGTTAACGATGGCATAGATTTCGGTCTTACCGGGAGGGGGTTGCCACTGTGTTTTCACCGGCTTGCTCTTTCCCTGTTTTAACTCCAAGATCACATCCTTACAGACTATTTGGAGCGGTTGTGTCGCCGGATCCGCCTCGTAAAGGTTAACAACCAGATCTTGGTTCATCGTTTGTGTTCCGTCGCCAATATTCTTCACCTCAACTGAGATGGTAATCTCTTCCCCTTCAACCGGTGTTGGATTGGAAAAGGAGATACTATCAGCGTCAACCTGGAAGTCTGGCAGTTGTGCGAATCCACTTGTCGCAAAGAAGGCAATAACAAACATTCCGATTGTCAATCTTAACAGTAGATTTCGGAAACCTACGCGCTGCGTCAAACGAGGATACCTAATCATGATGCACCTCACATTTGTCAAAGAAGTTGTTATTATTCCGGCGAGTGCCACAACCAGATTTTGGTTTATCTTTCAACGAAGCAAGCAAGCGTGGCAACTCAATTCCTACCGATTCTACATTAGTTTCCTGACCAGTACCCAACGGAAACCGAGGAAGGTTGAGGGATAGGGTTTTTGAAGAGTCGCTGTCCGGCAGATGTCCATTTACTAATTTCGCCTTGGAATGTCTCACCAAGGAGGTCCGCTATCCAAATACCGCCATCTGAAGGCGAAACACTGATTGCCACAATTGCCATCCCAGCAAGAAATTCGGCCTTTTTCGTTCCATCCACTCCCAAGTTGATGAGCATTGATTGTTGTGAGACGACCCAAACACTCCCATCCATTGGATTGACACGGGGTGACGTAGGATTCGGAATATCGGTAATTTCTACGAGTGTCTGTCCAGTCGGTGAGACCCGTCTGAGTACACTATACTGACTGTCGGCGATCCAAGCATTACCCTCGTAGTCAACGGTCACCCCTTTGGGTTCGCCCATATTTTGAGCGTCAACTATTTTGTTTCCTACCGCATCGTAACGTGCAATTGGACCTCGGGCGTTTGTTATCCACACCGATCCGTCCTTAGGATTCACCGCCACTGCGGGTTCATGGGCGGGTATTGTAGCGACAACTTGGGTACCATCACCGGATACTTTTTTAACAGCATCAAGCCCCGCGATCCACGCGGAACCATCGGCAGGATTAATAGATACCATATTCGGACGAGTGATATCCGGAATCGCGAGAAAATCTCCGCTGTTTGGATTATAGCGATAAACAGTATTTGCTGCTGAGACTGCGATCCAGACAACGCCATCTGCCGGATTCACTTCGGCAGCACTTGCTTGCGGTAAATTTGGAATAACCTGTGGATCAGCGTTTCCATCGGCATATAATTTATAAACTGTATCTCCTTTGCTGACTACCCAACATTCTCCATTATATTGTCCATAGCTGATGGTAACGCATAGAACCGACAGCACCAGTGCCCAAAACATCTTCTTCATCATTTGTATCTCCTCATTTTACTGTGCGCTTTGTAAGCGCAATCTATGGTTCGTAAGCGCGCGCTATACGCGACGCTTTTATTTTTAAATCTTAACATAGTTTCCATTAATTTTGCAAGGAATTTCGTGTATCTGTGCGATGTGACTATCGTGCTTAGGGCATTAGCGTAGTCGAGTGATTCCGACTTTCTCTTTTTTCTTGAACTTTTTGAAAAAGTCGTGTATACTAAATAAAAAGTATTTGAACAGACAGTCAACTGGATGCGTTTAAAGCCTTATATCACTTTTTGGAAGAGAAAAATGGAATTTATTTCAGGAAATAAAAAGAGGACTGCCATCCCTCTGATTTGGCTACTCATTTATCTTTCCATAGTTCCGATGCAGCTGTCCAACTATGTTTTGTGCATTGGCACGGATGGACACGTCGAATTTGAAATCGCAGTCAATGGACGATGCGCTGACGCGTACAACCTTGACGAAGGGCACACAGAGGTTGTGATCACTGCGGTTACCCCCGGAGAGAATCACTGCGGCTCGTGCCTTGATCTCGCTATCTTTGTCTCTTTAGACATCGAATCGTATCTTGTTCCAGTCCAAGATGCGTTAATACACCCACCTGCTCCCGTAGCTACACTCATAGCATACCGGGCAAATGGTTCCACGCTTCTAACACATACCCCTCTTCTGGATATCCCATCAGTAGTAGACCCTACTCTCGCATCTCTTCGGACTACCACACTCCTCATTTAAACCCTAACCCGTTCTATTGATGTACAGCTTTCATCGCCCTCGTGTGATTGAGAGTTAAGCACTAACTCCCACTGATTTGCGAGTATTTTAACCCAGCACCGACTATTGTAAGTGCACACGGTTATATTTAGCAGGTTTTGTTTGGTTCTCACTGCGAAGCAGGACAAAATCGAGCGGAGTCGTCATATACAAGAGATCGTTTATTTTACATGGAGGAGAGCATTGCGTACGAAACTCACATTCAACCCCATCTTCATGATAGGCATAATTTGTCTGTTAGCATTAAGCATGTGGCAAATGCCGTCTGCCTTTTCAAATGAAGCCTTTTCAAATGAGGAAGGGCAGGTTTCGCTTGAAGTTGCAATCCAGACAGCAATGCGCGAAAACCCGGAACTCAACGTGATTCGTGAAAAACTTAAAGTTGCCCGCGCTCGAATTGAGGGCATCGCGTTGCTTGGTAACCCCGAATTGGAAACCGAATTCGCTGGAGGGATAGACGGCGATCAGGGACTCGAACTCACCCAATCGTTTCAGCTCGGCGGACAGCGAGGACATCAAAGGCGAATTGCGAAGATCCATCTTGAAAAGGTAAACGCTGAACTTGCCGAAGCCTCCCGCCTGCTTACGAAATTGGTAAAAATAGCTTTTTATGAGTTGGCACTTGTCCAAGAAAAACTTAAGTTAGTTAAAGAGGTTATCCAACACAGCGAACAGATGTCCGACATTGCTCAGTTTCGGTTTGAGGCTGGCGATATTTCGGTAACACAAGCAAATTTGGCAAATATTCGGCTACAATCGGCACTGCGCGAAGCGGTAAAGTTAGAAGGTGAATTGCAGCTGGCACAACTTGAACTGAACGCCTTAATGGGCATGCCGCTTGAAACGGCGCGTATTGCCGTCGGAGGTTTGTCTGACCTTTCAGCAGCAAGTTTTGAGTTGCAAGCTACGTCAAACATATCGCCAGATGTATCTTCAAAATTGACGCTTGATGTCTTGAAGACACATGCACTCGCGCGTCGCAACGACCTGAAGTCGGTTCAATTAAACGCGGCGTTGACTGAAAACGAACTTCGACTCGCAAAAGCGGCAAACATCCCCGACTTGAGTGTCGGAGCACTTGCCCAACGCGGCGGAGGTAAGAACACGCTTGGCGTAAAATTTACGATTCCATTGCCATTCTTCGATCGGAATCGTGCTGAGATTAATGCAGCAAAAGCGCAACAGCAGGTAGACGCCATCGAAATCAGCAGTCAAGAGCGACAAATTAGCCGAGAGGTGATGGCAGCGTTTCTCTCCCTGAAAACGGCGCAAAAAACGCTTAAGTTTTATGAAGGTGATTCAGTGAAATTGCTCAATGAAAATCTCAAACTGACGCGGACTGCCTACGAATTGGGTGAGGCAAAACTTTTGGAGGTTATTTTGATGCAGAACGAATTTGTCGAAATGCGATTTGCTTACCTTGAAGTACTCGCGGCGTACTACAAGGCACTGGCTCAACTCGAAGCCAGTATAGACACACCCGTCGAATTGCTGCCGTAGAAGCGCGGTGGGATAGGTTGACGTTATGCAGCATGTACCTACGATTCGGACAATACAAGGAGAAATCAAAATGTTACGTTACGCTCATTTTTCGCTATTTTTTGCTATTTTTGTTATTGGGGTAGGAGGCTTGGTTCCTCTAAACCTTACTTCTACATTAACTTGGGCGGAAAATACACAAGTGCAGGACGATAACACTAATCACACGCACAGCCAAGAAAAGACGGTAACGCTCACTGATAAAGCAAAAGCCAATATCGGTTTGAGGACCGCTGAAGTCGATGTTCGCGCAATTGAGACGATTGTGCACGTTCACGGCAACATAGTAGCCCATCCTGGGCGGCAGGCAATTGTCACGCCAAGGATCGGTGGTATCGTGAAATGTATCCATTCCAGTGTTGGTGAATTTATCAAAAAAGGCGATTTACTACTTGAACTGGAGAGTCTTGACTTGCAAATGGCGCAGATTGAAATGATTGAAGCGGTCGCGCAAAAGAAATCGTTGGAATCCAAATTGGTGAGGCTGACAGAGGTTTTCGCCAAGCAAATTCGGCGTGAATTGCAGACCCGTCAAATCGACTACTTGCAATCGCTTTCCGAACTGCAAGAGTTACAGACAGCCATTGAAAAACGCAAAGCACTTGCTATAACGAAGGTTATCTCGGCTTTGGAACAGATGCGGTTTAGATTGGTTAAAGCCGACGTTGAACTCCGGTTGCTAAAGACTACGCTCAAGAGAACCGAAGCCCTCACAGAAAAGCGTATCTCGGCACAGAAAGAACTTATTGCTCAACAGGCAGCACACAGAAAAGGACGGAGTGAACTGGCAAATGCGAAGCGGCAATTCCAAATCCTCGATGTCAGCGAGCAGACGCTGGAAAAAATCTTTCACGACAGCGGGGAAACCGCAATCCTCTCACTATTAAATGCCAACGAATTGGACGCAGAAGTCTTACTGGAAAAATACTCGATGCTTAGTGGAGAAGGAACAGCGTTGGTTGATGCAGAAGCAACATACAAAATCGCTGCTATCAAGGTCGCAGCAAACAAACAACGCGCCTTGGCTGCCGGTCTCACTGAAACGCTTCTTGAGAACTTGGCTAAGACCAAGGCTATTGTCCCTTTCAACGATTTGTCCACCGATGAACTGATTGAAAATTACCTTGCGTTTGTGGAGAGTTCAGAGGCACTTGAGGGAGTGCTCCAACTCGAAGAAGCACTTCGTAGTGCCAGCATCACTTTAAACAAGGTTCGGCAGAAACTTCAGGTGTCTGGATTGACGCTCGCTGATATAGACAAGGTTGTTCAAGAAGGGGAACTCTCTCCAATATTCTATGTCACGGCACCTGCTTCTGGGCAAATCATTAAGCAACATGTGACACTCGGTACGACGGTTGAAAAAAGCAATATGCTTTTCTCAATACTCGACACCGACCTCGTCTGGGTTGAAGGTGAGGTTCATGAGGACGCGCTTGTCCGCCTTCAGGACAAGTGGCAGATAGGTAGTGAGGTTCGCGTCCGCGCCTCTGCTTACCCAGAAACAATTTTCACGGGAAGAATTTCACATATCTCAGGTGTTATGAACCCAGAGGAACGTACCGTCCACTTTTGGGCGGAAGTCAACAATCCGACGCATAAACTCAAACCGGGGATGTTTGCTGAACAGACAATTGTCTTGGAAAAAGGAGCCGAGGTCTTGAGTGTCCCGCTGAACGCCGTGCTTGAAGACGGAGGCAGCCGATTTGTTTTTGTCGAATTCGGAGAGACTTACACTAAGCAGGAAGTTGTGGTGGGTGCCAGAGATGACCGGTATGTCGAAATCAGAGAAGGTTTGTTTCCAGAGGAGTATGTAGTGGTGCAGGGGCAACATCAGTTGCTGAGAGCAACAGCGGATGTCTCCGAAGTGATGGGTGACCATGGACATCCGCATTAGGGTTTTATTGGCTTGCTTCGCAGTGAGAACTATCGGTTGTCGGTTGTCAGTAGATCGTTGTGGCAGTTGCTATTTCCCATAGTTTAAAAATCTGAACGGAGGAAGATTAAAAAATGTGGTCGAAAATCACCGAGATTTCTCTCAAAAATAGACTCCTGACGCTTGCTTGTATGGTTGCGGTAGTCATCATTGGATTCAGGATGTTTCAATCGGCACCGATTGATGTTTATCCTGACATCAATCCGCCTCGTATTACCATACTCACTGAGGCACACGGATGGTCGCCTGAAGAGATGGAAACCTTGGTTACGTTACCTATTGAGAGTTCGATGAACGGTGCACCCTATGTCACACGGGTCCGATCTTCCTCTGCAATTGGTTTGTCGCTCGTGTTTGTTGAATTTGACTGGGGGACGGATGTATTTCTTGCGCGACAGATGGTCTCTGAGCGGCTTCAACTGGTTGCCCCGACTTTGCCCGAGGGTGTTGACGCGCCAATTATCTTGCCGACTTCCTCTCTCTTGGGTGAGATTATGGAATACGCCCTCGTTGATGAAACAGGGGAATTTGACGAGATGGAAATGCGAGACCTCGCAGATTGGGTGATTCGCTACCAGCTGCAATCACAGGGCGGTATTGCCAATGTGATCAACATCGGCGGCTACGTAAAGCAATTCCAAGTTTTCGTCAATCCTGAGCGGTTGATAAGCCATAATCTTTCACTTGAGGACGTTGCCACTGCCCTTGAGAAGAGCAACGAAAACTCCGCAGGCGGTTTCCTCATCAAAGACGCTCGCGAGTTGATGATTCGGGGATTAGGACGGATTTCTTCGGTTTCTGACATTGAAAACGTCGTTGTTAATGTGCGAAGACACGGCAGACCGATTCTTGTTAAGGATGTTGCGACGGTGAAAATCGGATCGCTTCCAGAAATCCGACGTGGCGCGGGGAGTCACAATGGAAAAGAAACCGTCTTGGGCAAGGTGGTCAAGCAACCCGGTGTCAACACGATGAACCTGAATGACAAAGTGACATCCGTGTTGAAATCACTGGAGCAGTCAATGCCTGAAGGTGTAAAGATTAAAATTGAATACGCCCAAGCAGACCTAATTCGTCGTGCTGTTGACACCGTTAAAGATGCCCTGCGCGATGGTGCGATTCTGGTTGTTATTGTTCTGGCTATTTTTCTCTTCAACATTCGCACCGCGCTGATTACCTTGACTGCGATCCCATTGTCCCTGATTATAGCCGTTATTGCTCTTCTTTTTCAGGGTGGGACCCTCAACATCATGACGCTCGCCGGTTTGGCGATTGCGGTTGGAATGGTGGTTGACGACGCGATTGTTTACGTCGAAAACATTTTCCGACGATTGCAAGAGTATTTTCGTCTTCGTTGGACGGGCGCGGAACCTGAAGAAACGCCGTCGGAGGTTGTAACGCGAGCGAGTGAGGAGATTCGAGCATCAATTGTTTTTGCAACGTTGATTATTATCCTCGTTTTTGTGCCGCTGTTCAGCCTTAGTGGTATGGAGGGCAGAATGTTCCGTCCACTTGGCTGGGCTGTTGTTATTTCAATGGCAGCGTCGCTACTCGTTGCGCTCACAGTCGTTCCAGTGTTAAGTGACTTGCTATTGACGCGTTTCCAAAGGTCGCGTCCATCGGATGGGTCTGAGTCGGAACCCCGTCTTTCGAAAGAGAGTCCCGTGGTTGTATGGATTAAACGTGCCTATCGTCCCCTACTGGTTTGGGTCATGCGACTGCGTTGGGGTATTGTAGCGTTGGCATTACTGCTGGTGGTGTTGACTGTGGCAGCGATTCCTCGTTTGGGGCGTGAATTCTTGCCTGTAATGGATGAAGCCACGTTTATTATTAGTGTCTTTTCACCACCAGGAACCTCGTTGGGAGAATCAACGCGTATCGGCAGAGAGATGGAAATGAGGCTTCTGACGATTTCAGAAGTAACGAGTGTGAGCAGCCGCACTGGGCGCGCAGAGGCAGATGAGCATGCCCACGACGTAAACACACATGAGATCCTTGTGAACTTTATCCCGCCTGATGAACGAGAGAAAACGCGAGCAGAACTTCTCTCTGAAGTCCGTGAGTTGCTGTCTCCTGAAAACTTTCCGGGTGTGCTGGTATCTGTCGGTCAACCGATTCAGCATCGTCTCGACCATCTTTTGTCAGGGGTCAATGCACAGGTAGCACTGAAATTGTTCGGGACGGATCTCGACACACTTAGGGCAAAGGCGGAGGAAATTCGGACGGTCATCTCGGAAATTGAAGGCGTAGCGGATTTACAGGTGGAACAGCAAGTGCAGGTGGAGCAACTTCAGATCCAGGTTAAACGGCTCGAAGCAGCGCGCTACGGCTTACGGGTTGAAGACGTGACGCATTTTGCAGAAACTGCATTCAAAGGGGAACCGGTCAGTCAGATCATCCAAGGACAACGCCAATATACCCTTTTAATTCGAGTAGATCCGACGCTCGTCAACACAGCTGAAGCCGTCGAAAGTTTAAAAATCCGAACCCCGTCAGGCGCATTCGTCCCGCTAAAACAGGTTGCCGATGTTGGTTATGGTTATGGACCAAATACCATCAATCGTGAGAACGTTTCTCGGCGTATCGTCATTCAGTGTAACGTTCAAAATCGGGATCTCGGCAACTTTATCGCAGAAGTTCAGCGGGAGATTGACGAACGCATTGACATGCCTGAAGCGTATTTTCTTTCCTATGGCGGGCAGTTTGAAAGTCAACAGGCGGCGCAAAAAAGGATTCTGATTCAGACGGGTTTTGTTCTAATCGGCATCTGTGTTCTGTTGTTTCTGGCGATGGGTTCATTTCGGCTTTCATTGTTGGTGATGCTCAATCTGCCGTTGGCGTTAATCGGTGGTGTTATCAGTATTTTCCTGACCGGCGGTGTGTTGAGTATTCCGTCAATGGTAGGTTTCATTCTGCTATTCGGTATTGCTGTGCGAAACGGAATTATTTTGGTGACACACATCAATACGCTGCGTTCAGAAGGAATGTCGCTCTATGATGCCGTGATGAAGGGTGCCGAAGAGCGCATTAGTCCGGTGTTAATGACGGCTTTAACCACAGGATTAGGGATGCTGCCCCTTGCGCTTGCGCACGGTTCCGGGGCAGAACTTCAGAAGCCGCTTGCAATCGTCATCAGCGGCGGGATGATAACAGCGACGTTCTTGACGCTTATCGTCTTACCGGTGTTGTACTACATTGTCGAATTAAGTTGGTTAGCTGGTTTTCAACGTAAAAGCGTAAAAGCGTAAATTATATGCCTCCCATGTAAACTTTTTTGGGGCGTTGACTGTTTAACCTTTTAAGTGAAGCGAGTTTTCACTGCAGATACGTAGAAACAATCGAATTTAGTGCTTTTACACTCCAAAACCTTATACCGGCTCTACGCTACAGAAGTCATTAGACTGGACCTCTGTAACTTTTTTTGAAACTTTTTTCGTTGAATGGTGTCTAACAAGTATAAGGAACGAAAAACTTACGAATTAAGCGAGGAAATCGAGATGAAACGCGCACATTTCTACTGCCTAACCGTTGTGGTGGTCCTTCTGTTTGTTGGTATCAGTATGGTAAGCATGGCTGAAGTCGCTGTCTTGCAGGTGGAAATTTCCGATGTCGTCAGCAACGCCGATGCGAGGCAAATTCGACGGTTATTAGAACCTTGGGCGGATCCAAAGGACATCACATTTCATACGCCTGTTGACAAGCACGGCAGAAAACGACTTTTCACTACACTTGTGAAAGTTAAACCGAGACAAGGTGTCTCTAAATACAGCGAAACACATACGTTTGACGTCTATGACATCATGCGTCAACTCAACGATTCGCGTTTCCGGGGTCGCCACGGCATTGGACACTCCCGTGTTCTTAATACCGAGGCTACCATTCGCGGCGACCTGTTTGCACATCCCGGCTTCGCCCGGAGCTACCTCCGAAATGTTCCTTCATGGCGACGCTGGCGACCTGATACGTCTCATATCCATCATGCAATGACTGCCGGGAACGAGGAACAGAAGTTCGTCTTCAGCGCGAACCCTGAGTTTGATCAGCTGCGGATTGATGCGGCGAACAACAATAAACCGGTCGAGGTAAAGGGTATAATCACAGGATTTGACGGTCCCTATCCGATTGTATCCGTCCGCAAGTATGACATAGGCTATCATCTCAAGACGAAGGCATCTGAAGCGGAAACCGCAAGGCAACCGGCTTACGACTATCTTGAAAGAAAGTAGGAACGATCCGCAATCGGGACCTTCCGTCTATGACTGGTAACCGCCTGTATTGAAAAGCACAACGCGTTCGGAGTCTTCAATCATTCCGTTCGCGACGAGGTGTTTGAGTGCCGCAACTGTTGCTGCTCCTTCAGGGCATGTCAAAAACCCTTCGGTTGTGGGGAGCAGTTGCATTGCCTCACGGATAGCATTGTCCGTGACAGCAATCGCCGCGCCATTACTTTTACGAATCGCCTCTAAAATGAGGAAATCGCCGATTGCTTGTGGAACCCGCAAACCGCTTGCAACGGTATGCGCATCACGCCACGGCGTTGCTTCAGCAGCACCGTCTTCCCACGCTTTAACAATCGGGGCACATCCTGTTGATTGCACGGAGATGAACCGCGGTCGTTTTTTGCCTATCCAACCGATCGCTTCTAATTCTGCAAAGCCTTTCCACATTCCGACAATACCTGTGCCCCCGCCGGTAGGATAGATGATAACATCCGGTAGTTCCCAACCACACTGCTCCGCGAGCTCAAACCCCATCGTTTTTTTGCCCTCTACGCGGTACGGTTCTTTAAGCGTTGATATGTCAAACCATCCTTCCTGTTCCTTCCGTTCTGCGACAATTCTGCCTGCATCCGTAATTAGACCATCAATCAGTGTAACGTTTGCCCCGGCGAGTTGACACGTCTCCTTATTGAAGGGAGGTGTATCTTGTGGCATAAAGATGTGTGCTGATATACCTGCGGCAGCGGCGTAAAGTGCGAGTGCAGTCGCAGCGTTCCCAGCGGAGGGGATCGCTAATTGCGTTAGTCCGAGTGCTTTTGCCTTGGAGACTGCCATTGCCAAACCGCGCGCCTTGAAGCTTCCAGTAGGCAATCGGGATTCGTCCTTCACCCATACCTCTGTAAGTCCGAACGTTTCTCCTAACCTCTTTGTATGGACGAGGGGTGTCATTGTCTCCCCAAGCGTCACCATGTCGGCTGGATTAGATATAGGCAGGAGTTCCCAATAACGCCAGAGTGAAGCAGGTCTCGACCGGAGCGCGTCACATGTCCATGTTTCTGCTACCTGCTCAAGCGCGTAGCGGGCAAGCAGAGGTTTCCCGCAAGTGGTACAGACGTTCTGCGGTGCCAGATGGTCATAGGTTGCACTACACTTACTACATTCAAGATGTTGGAGATAGTTTTTCATGTCTTTATGTAACCGTTAGAAAGGAAGAGGAGGCTTTCAGAGTTCCTTGGGTTAGATATTCAAAAGAGGCGTGATAATTGTTGTCTGAACCGTAGATGGACGGCACACGGAATGTGCTTACTACTTTTCATGGTTTACGGAGAACCCACGGAGCGTGCATACTACTTTACTTAGGCATGCGCAAGCAGTTTGAGAAGGATCGCTTTCATGCTATGGAGGCGGTTTTCGGATTGCTCGAAGATAATTGAACGTTCATCGTCGACGAGTTCACCCGAAATTTCATACCCGTGGTGTGCAGGAAGGCAGTGCATAACCCGGCACTCGTGCGCCTTCAGCAGTTCCGCATTCAATTGATACGGCAGCATCTTTTCTAACCGACGTTTCCGTTCTTTGGCAAAAGCCGGATCCGTGAAGAATTCCATGTCCACCCATGTATCTGTGTAGACGATATCGCTTTCGGCAATCACTTTCTCCAGTGAACTCCCTACCGATTCGGTATTGGTATCAAACGTTTTATAGAGACCTTTCCGAGAAGCTTCATCCCACAGTTCCTTGTCAACAGCGGCAGGATTCACCTCTGGTGCAACGACCGTGACTTCAATACCTACTTTGATGCCGGCAGCAATCAGCGAATTACAGACGTTGTTATGCACGCCGATGAAGCACAATTTGACCCCTTCCAGTCTACCGAGATGCTCTTGTATCGTCATCAGATCGCCGAGGGCTTGTGTTGGGTGGTATCTGTCACAGCAACCATTAATCATCGGTACTGTCGCTGCAGCTGCTGCTTCAGCGAGTTCCGAGTGCTTTAAGAACCGGGCTAAGATGACATCAACATACGCTGAGAGGACGCGTATTTCATCGCTAAGGTCGGCTAAACCGAAGTTTGTGGTGCGCCAATCGAGGTAATGTGCATGCCCTCCGAGCTGCGTTATACCAATCTCACCGGCGCAGCGCGTTCGCGTAGAGGTCTTTTGGAAAAGCAGACAGAGGCTCTTTCCACCGACAGCGTGTCTGTACTTTTCGGGATGGTTTTTGATGTTCAGACTGTTTTCAACTGTTTCAAGAATGTCTGTTTCTGACCATGGGTTCAGTGTAATTAAGTGCATAATTACCTCCACAATAGGGTGCTTAGAAATCCACACGCGGTTCTTTTATTTTCGTCAATCATGGAAAGCTTACCCCTATTGGACTGTTTTCAACCGCTACTGGTGAATGAGAAATCATAATTATATCCTATTCTCTGACGAATGTCAAATCTTTTCTGTTTGTTCCAAAGTCAGTCAGTAAACAATCTCTAACAGAACTTACGCAAACACCCTTGCTGGCGAGGTTTGAAACCTCGCCAGCAGCACACAATACGTAGGTCCCATGGGAAAATTGCGTAAGTCCTATCTAAATCTAACGATACTTGCTTGGGAACGACCTCCTGATCGCGACTTATCTCATGGAACCGATAGAAAACGAAATAGTAAGTTAATTTATACATAACTTACTGTATTATAAATAATAATATCCGTTTGATTGATTTTACTCTTTTTTCGGATATGCCTTATGTGTCATCCACGGTTCAGGCTATACTTCTGCGGTATCCACCAGTAATTACACTCGGTCCCACGGAATTTCAATATCTAATTCGTCAGCGAGTCGCTCAATCTCCTGCAATGGTTCCCTGTGGAGGGGAATCCCGTTTGCGAGGCGTTCTTGCGTCAATTCCCATTCAATCTCGCCAGGTAGGGTGACGCGCGTAAATCCGCTACGCGGGGTGGCTTGACGTGTCATCCGAATCTGTCGGTCAATCTCAGCTTTGAATTCTACAATGGAAGTGAAACTGGCGATGTTGATTGCGAAGAAAAAGTGTGCTGATACGCGTTTTTCTCGTGGTGCATCTCCAGGCTGATAATGCTTGTTGATCCCCATCAGCCCACCACTCAACGGACCGCATAAGACATCCATCACGATTGCCAAGGCAGAGCCTTTGGGACCCGCGGCAGGTAAGATAGCGGCAACCTTCCCGGGGTCATCGGTTTCATTGCCATCTGCGTCCAGTGCCCATCCCAACGGGATTTTTTCTTGATATAACCTCGCGGTACCAATCCGCCCAGCGGCGGCAGCACCACACGCCATATCCAATACGATCGGCGGCTCTTCACCGGCGGGGACGGCAAAGGAGAGCGCATTATTCCCGATCGAAGTGCTTCTTGCGCCGAAGACAGCGACATTCACACCGAGTCCGTTAGTGGTTGCGAAACCGATCATATCGTGTTCCGTGGCTCGCATCGCATGGCTGGAAGCAGCCCCGAAGTGATTGCTATTCCGAACAATCGCCACGCCAATCGAAGCCGACTTCGCTTTTTCAACGGCGATGTTCATTGCACGGACACCGACGAGATGCCCCAATCCGCGGTCGCCATCTAACAAGACAGAAGCGGCGTTGTCTTCAAGCCTTTGAAGTTGTGGATTAGGATTTATATCACCGTTGATGATACCGCGAACATAACGCGGGACGGCGCGTGTCGCGTGCGAATGAACGCCGCGTAAATCCATCAGGACTTGCATTTCTGCGACGGTATCAGCATCTGATTGAGCAACGCCTACTTTTTGGTAAAGTTGGCTACAGACGGTTTGCAACGCTGCTGCGTTCACAATTGCTTCTTGTTCGTGTCGATTCATGGCTGGAGATACTCCTATAGCGTTTTCAACACATTTAGATGCGTTGGGTGAGAAGGACACGTGGACAGTCGCTTGGAATCTTGCTGTTTCTAACGCCGCTATTTTAGCAGAATTGACCATAAAGCGCAAATTCTGTTCAGAAAACTAAATAATCCCGTATTTAGTGGGTTTTTATTTGCCTTTAGGCTTCATACTGAGATATAATGGTTGCATATTAGCGTAAACTTATAACCAAACGAAACGTTTTCACAAGAAAGCAAAACCTTAGTTCCATAGTTCGGGAAGCATACGATTCAGATACTCCAGTCTAAAGACTGGAGATTGTTAGAATATCCGCAGCCAAGCGGGGACCCTGCAACGTGAGAATCTGAATAGAGTAAAATATCGCGGACCTTGGCGTGGCAGTCAACAAGATGGTATTGGATGCTCCTCAAGTCTATATCCTCTCTGGTTCCGCGATCTCGATGGGGAAGCACACACCCTGAGAAGGAGATGTAAACTTATGTTAGTACCTGTAAAATCGAAGGATGGTCAGCAATTGATGCCAATGCATGCCTCGCGTGCCAGGAAACTTATTCAGCGTGGCGCAGCAACACCTTATTTTAACAATGGCATATTTTGTATAAGGCTTAACAAGGAACCTTCAGATAGAGATACTCAGGACATTGCGGTTGGTGTGGATCCTGGCAGTAAAAAGGAAGGTTTCACAGTGAAGTCTGAGAAACATACTTACCTGAATGTTCAAGCCGATGCCCATAACAAAGTGGGCAAGAAGATTGCGAAAAGGCGAGAGTTGCGTAGGTCCAGGCGTTCACGCAAGTGTCCCAATAGAAAGAACCGTATGAATAGACTCACTAACAAGCAACGCATCCCTGCTGGCACGCGTGGAAGGTGGAACTGGAAACTGCACATATTAGATTGGCTGTCCAATCTGTATCCAATCACACAAGTATGTGTGGAAGATATTAAGGCAAGAACCAAGAAGCATCAAAAGAAGTGGAACCAGTCATTCAGCCCCCTTGAAGTGGGCAAGGAATGGTTCTATAGCGAAATCCGAAAGAAGTGGGAGTTGCTCACACTTCAGGGACATGAAACGAAAGATATACGCGACTCGCTTGGCTTGAAGAAGTCCTCTAATAAGACTGCTGAAGTCTTTGAGGCACATTGTGTGGATAGTTGGTGCTTGGCATATCATGTGGTAGGCGGCAATCCTTATGTGGATAATGCAGATATATTTTGTATATCGCCTATATCTATACAAAGACGCAATCTACACAGGGAGCTGCCCAGAAAGGGCGGCAAAAGACCGCGATATGGCGGCACGAGATGCCTCGGATATACCAAAGGTACACTGGTAAAGCATATCAAGCATGGTCTTGCTGTGATATGTGGTCACCAAAAAGACGGGGTGAGTTTACAACCCGTGGAAGGCGGCAAACGTCTGACACTTTCCGCAAAAGTATCGGACTGCAAAATACTGAAACGCCTTAACTTTAGATATAAACCTATATCTAAACAACCCATTGTAAAGCAAGAAAATATTGCCTTACCACTCACATTTCAAATATAGGAAAGCCTGAAGAAGCTGATGATTTCGCTCAATTATGTCTCACAATGTTTTTGTCTGATTTTAGTGCTACTGCTCGTTGCACTTACTGCCAACCCGGGTGAAAAGGACACTTCCGACTTTTCGCAAAATGGTGCTTTGTTCTTGGAACAGTACTGTTTTAGTTGTCACGCCGGTGATCAGCCTGCCGCCGAACTCTCCTTGGATTCATTCACGGACAATCACTCGTTAATTGGAAACCGGGACATCTGGGAACGGGTTCTGGACATGCTAACGACAGGTCAGATGCCACCATCGGACAGCGATCAACCGCCGATGGAAGTGTCGGAATCTTTTGTTGCGCACATTGAAGCGATCTTTGAACATGCGGATCGCATGGCTAAGCCAGACCCTGGACGAGTAACGGTCCGCCGACTCAATAAAGTCGAATACAAGAATACCGTCCGAGACCTACTCGGAGTTGATTTCAACCCGACCGAAAATTTTCCTGCAGATGATGTCGGACACGGATTTGATAATATCGGTGATGTGCTCACGATGTCACCGCTTCTAATGGAGCGTTACCTTGAAGCCGCGGAGGCAATCGCCACGCGTGTTATCTTGTTGGCACCACCACCACCCTCCAAACGTTACCAAAATGGTAATCGTCTTGATCCGCGCCACGATGATGTCCCTGATGAACGTTACCGCCTGCTCGATCCAACCGCCACAGAAACATGGAAATCTGGTCCCTTTACAACGGGAGCGACATATTTCAAGATATCTCCCGATGCAGAAATCGTCTACCGCGCAACACTTTACGCCGAAACGGACAGCGAAACACCCGTGGAAGTCGCTTTATTCATTCAGGGTGACAAATTGGAGGAGACGACCCCACCGGAGAAACTCGCACGCTTAGTTGGCATAGATCCTACGGTAGACAATAATATCAAGGTTTTGAAGGCTTTTGAGATTACCGCCCGCGATGACGAAAAAAGACAGACAATTGAATTCCTTATGACCGGTATTCCTAACATTGAAAAAGTCGGTATTGCGATGCTTAAGCCAATAGAAGGTGAACCGCATGCTAAACTCCAGATTCGCACGCTCTGGGCAGAGGGACCATTAGAAACCAGACCCGATTCTCATTTTGAAATTCTGGCGTGCATACCTGATATCTCCCAAGCAGAACAGACCCGTGAAGTGCTAACGCGTTTGCTTCGGCGCGGCTATCGTCGTCCACCCACCGAAAACGAAGTGGAACAACTCACACAGTTTGTAGCATCAGTTCAAGCGGATGGCGCGCCGTGGGAAGCGGGCATTCAAGAGGCGATTAAAGTCATTCTTTGTTCACCGAAGTTCCTATTTCGGTTGGAGTTGGACGACCGTCCACAGCGTTCAGAATCGTATCCGATTGATGAGTTTCAACTCGCTTCTCGGCTCTCCTACTTCTTGTGGAGCAGCATGCCAGATGACGAACTCCTTGAACTCGCTGGGAAGAAGCAACTCACTGCCAATCTGGAGTCGCAAGTTAAACGCATGTTGGCAGATCCGAAAGCATCCGAATTGGGCCGTAATTTCGGAACCCAATGGCTTCAAATCCAACGACTAACAACGGCTGCCCCCGACCTCGAACAATTTCCGACATTCACTGGTGCACTGCGCGCTGCCATGTTAAAGGAGACGGAACTCTTTCTTGAATCAATCTTTCGTGAAGACCGGAGTGTACTTGACCTCATTGATGCCGATTACACTTTCCTCAATTCTCCCTTGGCAAATCACTACGGCATTATGGATACACAGGGAAACTGGAGAGGACAAAAGAACATCGTTCCCGGCGGCGAAGCGATTAAAGGCAGATCGTTTCAACGGGTCAAGCTGCAGAGTACCTCGCGTGGTGGGATTCTTAGCCATGCCAGCGTCTTGACGGTGACTTCTAACCCAACGCGCACCTCTCCCGTCAAAAGGGGGCGTTGGGTTCTGGAACAGATACTCGGTACACCACCACCACCACCGCCACCAGATGTCCCGGAATTGGAAGAAGAGGGTGAGGCGGTTCACGGGAGTACACTACGTGAACGGCTTGAGCAACACCGAGCAGACCCCGCATGTGCCAACTGTCATGCGAAAATGGACCCAATCGGATTCGCACTCGAAAACTACAACGCGATTGGGGCTTTTCGGTGGAAAGATGGCGAATTGGATATTGATACAACCGCGGAATTGCCAGACGGAACAGTATTGCACGGCGTAGCCGACCTGAAACAGGTCGTCAAGGACAGAAAACAGCAATTCCTACGCTGTTTGACAGAGAAAATGTTAATCTATGCTTTAGGTAGAGGATTGGAATATTATGACCGATCGATCGTTGACAGGATCGTTGCACAACTTGAAGCCAGAGGTTATAGAAGCTCTGTGCTGATTACAGAGATCGTCAAGAGTGATCCGTTCCGGTTGCGACGTGGCACAAAGGACAATTGATGATGCGAATTTTTCTAATTTTCCTTGCGGTTCGGTCAGTTGTGTTGGTTAAATCGACGTGCCTATTCCGTATATCTGAAGAAATTTCCAAGCAAATACCTCAAGCAAAACCCTTCCACTTTGTTTCAGGATGTACCTCTTTTAATTTACCTTTCGGTTTTGCCGCTCTCCCTTTGTTAATCATGATTCTCCAGCCAAGTTGTTATACATCTCATTATTATGAAATGCCAAGTAACAATCCTATGTCACAGTTGGAGGAAAAATATTCCGTTTACTTAGATGCTACGTGGACTACAAAACATGCATACGCGCTTTTTAAAGTCTTTGAATCCATATCCCCAAATCTGAATTTACAATTTTCCAGATGGAATATAAGTGAAGATGGCTTAGAAAATGGAATTAAAATTGAATCCAAAGATAAAGTAAAGTTCGTTACTGTTAGTAAGGATATTTTTCCAGTTGAAGGATCCCAAGAGGTTGTATCACCGGGCAAGCACCTATATTACGCTATCGTTCAATTCATAACAGAGAATGGGACAAACAGATCCATAATAGAATTGATATTGCAAAAAAGGTACGGTATATACGTCCCCTCTTATGATTCATCAACCGAGGGCACCACAAGCAAGACATTAACACGCTATTCAAATTTTGAAAATGAAGAGCTGATGCTCGTTATATCAGTATTTGAAGCATTCCCTCAGGCACTCCATAAAATACCGAGATTAAAGTATATAATTCGTAGAATTGATAAGGATGAAAATAAGGATGAAAGAGGAATTAGTTATGCTCGGACAGGTCGTGGTCACATAGAGTTTGCTGAATCCATTTTTCGCCGCGGTAATTCTTTTAGGGCTCGGCACGTAATTGCCCACGAGAAGGCGCATTTTTTATGGGCTTATGTTTTCAATAGAGAACTGAGAGCGGAGTGGGCGAAACTTGGGGGATGGCGTCGAGATTCAAGCGAATCGGGTTGGTCAACAACCAAAGAACGATCAGAGTTTATAACAGATTACGCTTTTGAAGAAGATCCAAATGAGGATATGGCAGATAGTATCGCATCTTATCTTCTATATCCCCATAAACTCCGTTCCTGTTGCCCTGAGAAATATGAATTTATTCACAATCAGATTATGCTTATGTATGTTGAACGTTGGGGCACGTCTGATGTTATGTAAATCAATGTGACAAATTACTGGCATATTATGGTGAACTGAACACCAATTATCGGAGATGCTTATGAACACATCAAAACAGTTTTCACGTCGAACATTTTTACGCGGTTTGGGGGTCAGTGCCGCTCTGCCGTGGTTGGAAGCGATCCGTCCTCTAACCGCTTGGGCAGATATTCCTACGAAAGAGGGACCGATTACCCGTTATCCCGATCCAGCCGTTGAAGTCATTGACCCGCGTTTCGCCAAATACAAAATCGGGAACGCTGTTGTGGAACGGTTATGGACGGGATCGCGCTGGGCAGAGGGACCTGTCTGGTTCGGTGATGGAGGCTACCTCCTTTGGAGTGATATTCCAAACAATCGTATTCTGAAATGGCAGGAAGCCACCGGTATGGTGAGTGTCTATCGCAAACCCGCTAACTATACCAACGGGCACACACGCGACCGGCAAGGTAGACTCGTCAGTTGTGAACACGGGACACGACGTGTCACACGCACTGAATACGACGGGACTATCACCGTCCTCATAGACAACTTTGACGGAAAACGCTTCAACGCACCGAATGATGCGGCTGTCCATCCTGACGGACACATCTGGTTTACTGATCCGGGATACGGTATCCTTTCCCATTATGAAGGACATAAAGCAGAATTTGAATTACCTACTTCCGTCTACCGCCTGAACCCAGACACTGGCGAAGCAGTCGTTGTGACGAATGAAATCGAAAGACCGAACGGCATCTGTTTTTCGCCCGATTACAATAAACTTTACATTGCTGATACCGGTACACCAAAAAATATCGTTGTCTATGATGTAGCAAACGGTGAACGGTTGGCTAACAAACAGGTATTCGCTGATATGGTACCTGGTGCTGCTGATGGTCTTCGGTGCGATATTGACGGAAATTTGTGGGCGGGTGCTGGCTGGGTCGGCGAAGGGTACGACGGTGTGCATATCTTCGCACCAGACGGAACACTTATCGGGAAAATTCATCTTCCAGAAATTTGTGCAAATATCTGTTTCGGCGGCGTGAAACGCAACAGGCTCTTTATGGCAGGCAGCCAATCCCTCTATTCAGTTTATGTCAATGCGCAAGGGGTGCCGTACTTTTAAACACGCCATAAACACTTAGAGGAGTCGGGAATCGGAGTGTTTTTGATAGGGCGTTTCCCCCCCTCCTACAAGAGAGCCGAATGGCTCTGCACAAACACTTGACAATCCATGTAAAATAAGGTATAATTGTGATATAGGCGTTATGAAACGAGAAATCATATAGTGACGGCAGCGGCTCCGCAAGTTTCGCACTGCTTTAACTGTGGGAAGCTGACGAAGGAATAATTATGAATACTTCAAAGCAACTTTCACGTCGAACGTTTTTACGCGGTTTGGGAGTTAGTATCGCTCTACCGTGGCTGGAAGTGATGGGACCCGTTACATCGTGGGCAAACGCTCCCGCGAGTGGGGTAGCACACCAGACAGCTCCGAATCGGATGGCATTCCTTTACGTGCCCAACGGAAAGATTATGGAGGATTGGACCCCAAAGCAGATCGGAGCTAACTATGAACTCACGGATATCCTGAAACCACTGGAAAATGTGAAAGACAAGATGTTGGTGCTAAGCGGTCTAACGGCTGATAAAGCCCGTGCTAACGGGGACGGCGGTGGCGATCACGCCCGTGCCATGGCGGCGTTCCTTACAGGCGCACAGCCCCGTAAAACTGATGGTGCTGACATTCAGGCTGGCGTTTCTGTTGACCAAGTCGCGGCATCGCATATCGGTAACCGGACCCGAATGCCTTCGCTTGAACTCGGAATCGATCCTGGAAGAAGGGCAGGAAATTGCGATTCTGGCTATAGCTGCGTCTATTCATCAACACTGTCATGGCGTTCTTCTACGCAACCGCTTCCCAAAGAGGTAAATCCGAAACTTGCTTTTGAACGGCTATTCTCCTCTCTGCCTGACACACAACGAGAAGAACGCGATCAACAGCGAAAAAGTATCCTCGATTTTGTCAGACAGGACTCAAAAGAGTTAATCCGTCAAGTCAGCGGGAACGATGTCCGGAAACTCGATGAGTACTTCTCCGCCATTCGGGATATCGAGTTGAGAATCGCATCGGCTGAAAAGTACCCCCCCATCGAAAGCCCTGATTATACCGTGCCGGAGGAAATTCCAGCAGATTATCAGGAGCATCTGCGTCTGATGATGGACCTGATGGTACTCGCATTTCAGGCGGATGTAACCCGCGTTACAACCTGCGTCCTCGCAAATGAAGGAAGCAACAGACCCTATCCGTTTGTCGATGTTTCAGACGGACACCACTACTTGTCACATCACAGTGGTGATGAAGAGAAAATAGAAAAAATCAAACGAATTGATATTTTCCATTCTCAACAGTTGGCATACTTCCTGGAAAAACTCAACGCTACCCCTGAAGGGGAGGGTTCGCTCTTGGATCATTCAATGATTCTGTACGGTAGCGGGAATGCAGATGGCAACCGACACAGCCACCACAATCTCCCAATTCTGCTCGCTGGAAATGGCTGTGGCACGATCAAAAGTGGTCGTCATATTCGCTATCCGAAAGAGACCCCGCTTAACAATCTCTGGCTATCAATGCTCAATCGCATGGATGTCAACCTTGCACAATTAGGCGATAGCACCGGCAGTTTGAAAGAGTTATCTTAGGAGCATAGAACCTTCACCATTAGAAACGAACCTCGCTCTCAACACTTGCTGGTTGCTGACTCACCTCCCCTCGTAGGAGGAAACTTCCGATAGCCCTGTACCCCTTCCCGCATTTGAAATCGATCGGCGAGGTGTTTTTGCTTGGGTATTTCCCCAAAGACACCTCGCCTTACGGTAGTTTCCTGCTCACTTTTCAGTCTGCTGTAGAAGTGCCGGTCTCAGCGATCTTCATGAGCTGATCATCGTCCAAGTCAAGGTCTACGTCCTCAGAGAATGGCTGCGGAATCTTGTAGGGAGTCTTCGCATAAATCTCAACGACATTCTCATCTGGATCATAGAAGTAAATCGCCAGAGCAATACCGTGATTTACTACACTCCGAATCCTTACCCCTTCCGACTTCAGAAGCGCGTGGAACTGTTTTAAATCCGCGAGATCCTCAACAATAAACGAGACCTGTTGAACAACCTTTGCGCCGGGTGGGGCATCCCTGCCCGGACACAACGCAAGTTCGTGGTGTTCCGATTCTGGCTGCGCACTCAGGAAAATAATATGTCCTTCTGGATGCGCGTCGGTAACGGTGAGACCGAGAATATGGGTATAGAAGTCTTGGGACTTTTGTACATCGCTGCAGTAGAGTCCGACATGGCCAAGTTCCTTAACGGCTAACATTTTTCACCCTCCTACGGTATCGAAATCAGTAATCTCAGTTTACCACGAAACTGGAAAATAGGTCAAGGCACCTCGGCGTGTGATTAGAACATTTCGTTTGTTAAAATGTGTTAAAGTGGGCATTCGATTTTAACAGGCGGATTTTTTGTAAGTCGTTGAGATGTTAGGTTTCACTATCAACTCCATAGACAACAATCGCATCGGATTAGCAGAACCTCTATTTGAATGAATAATACTTAGTTTCCTGCCGTTCAACCCAACCTACAATCCTATCCAGATCAGATAATTAGGGAGAAATTCTGTTGCAATTATCTGGCATCCTGTTGTTAAATAACGGACACTTTTTGATTCAAAATGTACAGTAGAATTCCGCAGTATTAAGTCCATGAACCCAGTGGTTGTCTGGATTCCGAGCGAAATATCATTACTTTGGAAAAACATATTTTGATAATGAGTTTCATTATCAAAATACGAACATGTTCGCACGCTGAGGTTAAAATGCCATAGGACGCAAAATGTATTTCGACGAGGTAGAATCGGCGATAGAATCGTTCAGAAGATTAATTACCAATCTTTAAACGGAAATATGCGCGTTTCTGTCACCATCCCGTAGAAACTCCATAAACTCCCCGCGACGAACTCGCCGAGAATTAAACCGAAGAAGAATGGTGCCGCCTTTCGATGCAACTGCAATCCACCGTGCTTGATAATCAGCCATTTTGCGGTCGTGCTAATCACAAGTGAGATCCAGAGCCAGTTCATACACCAATCCGCTGCCCCTGAGACAGCATAGCCAACGGCATGGAAGGGCCACCAAAAGAAACGCATCCGTAAAAACATCAAAAGAAACGTGAACCCCATCCCGATGCCCATGGATGTCACTTCCGGGATATTCGGTCCCATCGGAAAATTAAGTTGTTGCTGGAGTCGATTGAAAGGATGATGTGCAAAACTCCCTGCCGATCCAAAGCGATAGACATCGTGCAAATATGCCCAGAAAGAACCGATCGAACCGACAAGAACTGCTAAGAGTATTACCCACACCAGCGGCTTCGGATTAAACCGCGCCCGCGAGGCGAGTTGGAACCCCTCTAACTGATGTGGCATTGGGTGGCTACGGTGCGCACGATTGAAGAAAAATAGGAAGGAAAGTGCTGTGAGATTAGACCCCCCCATACCTCGTGAGCCAAGAATCGTCGGTAAGGCGTAATCCGGTCCCATATAATGGAGATCGTGTGCTGGGGCACCCGATTCCACCCGCATCCGGGTAATACCTGTTGACAGCGCGAAATACATCACGAAAAAGGCAATGCCGAGCGAAATACTAATGCCTATCTTTACAGAAAACGCGATGAGATAGATACATCCTAACACAATACCCACAATAGCAGTCCGATACCGCATCGGCTCAACCGATTCATCAAGGCTGGAGCGTCCCGTGGCGACCTGTTTAAAGACTTCTGCGAGGTATTTTCGGCTTGCCCATACCGCGAAAATCGCAAGCCCAAGATACGCACCCAGTGACTGTTGGCGGTCGTAAGGAAAACCCGGTAATCCCCGAATCCCAATGATGGCTCCGCCGACTCGTTGCATCTTGCGAAACAGATAGAAAAACCAGCAAGAGAACGATAAGTCCAAAGGCATAAAGAATCCGAGTCCGATGACGAACGGATAGATAGAAAAGGGGGTCCAACCGATGGCGTTCCACGGCTTTTCCGTGAAAAATTGACTGATATTCCGAAACCGAACGCCAATAATCGGAATCGTCGGGAAGAGGTAGCTGAACCCGTTAATAAGGTTCAGCAACGAGACGAGGATAAATGCCGTCCAAAAGGGTCTACCTCTGAAGAAGTTCGCACCGCTGTCGCGCGTCATTTCTAACGGTAACTGGATGATTGGGTAGGCGAGTTTCTCACGTTCAGTCCACTGCTTCCGCAGTACAACGTTGATACACAACATCACAAACACAAGGACTACAATGAAACTCGTCCACCACAAAGCCGGGCCGAGCCATACTTGTAGCACCTCTATGCGATAAAACGTTGTCTGTCCTTCGTAAAACCCTTCTAAAATCGCCTTATCTTGGACTGTTCCCCACGTCGGTATATATCGGTATAAGAGTTCTCGCCATTCGTTTTCAGGTGTATCAAACCAGAAGACGTGTCCGATCATCGGGATGAGCACTTGGGCGTGGTCATGGGACGCAATCGCACTCGCCATGCAAAGCATCACATAGATGACAAGCAGTTCGCCGTGTGTCAATGCCCACTGCCGATTTATCCGCCGGACAAGTAGATTGAGGAGGGTGATCATAAATACGAAGAAGACCGCATTGAAAAATAGGGACATTGTTGTCGGAAAAAGCCCCCACCAGACCATTTCCGTGTACATAATCCAATAGCAGTTGATCGGGATAAGGATGAGTGATAATATAACCGATTTGAAGGTGACACCGCGGGTTAAAGCCGAAGGCATGTAATTCTCCTAAAGTTTTCTCAGTCTTTCATAGATGCACCTATTTCATGGTTGCTTGGAGTATCTGCACAATGTCGAGATGCCCTCTTGATTCCGCTAACGTCAGCGCGGTGTCGCCTTGTCTGTTTTTCAGAGTAGCATCGGCGTGGTTCTCAAGCAGAAACTCGACAATCTCAGAATGCCCACGCCACGCCGCATACATCAACGCTGTTTCACCGGTACGGTTTTGGGCATTGACGACCGCACCTCTCGCAATCAATCGTTTGGTAATCTCCAGATTTCCTGTCTTGTGAATAATAAAGATTAGCGGTGTATTGCCGTTGGCATCTGTGATGTTCACGTCTGCTCCATTTTCGACGAAAAACATCACTACATCCCCGTACCCCTTTTCTGCAGCGATGTGCAATGGTGTCCTGCCGAGTGCATCTTCTACGTTCACATCGGCGATCGCGTTGTGAAGAGTCGTAGTATCACCTGTCCATGCAGCTTTGAAGAGTCTATCCTCGGGTGTGTCTGAAAATTCAGAGATGACGTGTTCCCGATTTGTGGGGAGATTCTCAAAGACTTGCACAACACCGCTCTGCCACCGCACCTCAAGCCTATCAACGGTCGTGTGCGCTCCTAATCCGAAGTGGAGTCGACCGTCGTGACTGGACAGGTAACTTGCGCCTCGATTGATCTCCCGTATTTGTGTGTGTCCGCCTGCCGTCAAGGTAACGCGCGTCCCTATTCCGTCCCGACTGCTGATAACACCGACAGTTTTAATCCGAACCCAGTTGTGTTGTGTTTCGGTCTCGTTTCGCAATAAGGTTACAGGACCGTTAGACTGTGTGACGAGCATATCGACATCCCCGTCGTTATCATAATCACCGAAAAGCGCACCGCGGCTGACTGCGGTGCTTTGAAAATAGTCTCCCGCGCTCGCTGATACCTCTTGAAATGTGCCATCTCCTTGATTACGGAAAATTTGATCGCGTTGGCGATAGGTCAGGATATCATGTGTGTCTTCAATATTGTCAATGATATGCCCATTAGCGATGAATATATCTCGCCAGCCATCGTTATCAGCATCTAAGAAGCCTGTGCCGAATCCGACGAACAGGTAACTCTCTTTACCGAGATGTGCTTCATAAATGACATCAGTAAACGTACCATCACCGTTGTTACGGTAAAGCGCATTGGTTTCATAAGAGAGGTTTGTAACGAAAATATCGAACCATCCGTCGCCGTTGTAATCGTCAGTGGCAACACCCATCCCTGCTTGTGCAACACCATTGAAACTGTAAGCACATCCAGCGAGCAGCGAAATTTCACTGAACGTTCCATCACCGTTGTTATAAAAAAAATCGTTTCGGGTATCGTCATTTGCGACATAAAGGTCTGGAACACCATCGTTGTTGAAGTCGGCTGAGACGACCCCTAATCCTTTTCCGTGAAACAAGCCACCAATACCTCCAACACCGGCTTCATGGCTGACATCCGTAAAAGTTCCATCGCCGTTGTTGCGATAGAGTGTATCAGGCGCGCCTTCAAAGAGGGAAGGATGACAATAGGTTTGAATCCCGTCTTCCCCGCATGGACGGTAGGGAACATCCAGCGAATACACAAGATAGTTAACAACGAACAGATCGAGGTGCCCGTCTTGGTTATAGTCCAGAAAGCACGCGCTGCTACTCCAAGCTGGGTCGCCGATTCCCGCGTGAGTTGTGACATCGGTAAAGGTTCCATCACCATTATTGCGGTAGAGCACATTGACACCAAAATTGGTCACGTAAAGATCTACATCGCCATCGTTGTCGTAATCGGCGCAAACTGCGCCTTGTCCGTAGTTGCCGCGGTTGCCTACGCCTGCAGTCATTGTGATGTCAGTAAAGGTTCCATCACCGTTGTTACGATAGAGCGTACCGAGTGCTTTATCTGTTGGGGACGATTCCTTCCAATAACCGCTGTTAACAAGGTAAAGGTCCAAATTACCGTCATTATCGGCATCGAAGAAGGCACCACCAGCACCAAGGGTTTCGGGCAGGTGATATGCCCCCTCAGCACCATTGATGTGCCTAAAATTGATGCCTGCCTCCATAGTCACATCAACGAATTGAATCGCGGCAGATGACAGCGAGAATGGAACACATACAAAGAGGACTATGAGGATGCCTATGCCTTTACTTTTCATAATCTTTTGCGAGGCGGAATCCGATAAAACTGGTCCCGATCGCTGGGTATTGCCCAATTCGAGTGGAGCACCTCGCTAACTTTTCCTTGTTCAACCACGATCCCCCTCTCACAACACGCCGACTCCCAACTGCCGGTCCTTTCGGATTTCGATCAGGACTCTGATGATAGTACGTTTCGGAATACCAGTCAGCCACCCATTCCCAGACGTTCCCCGCCATGTCGTGTGTGCCGTAAGGACTTATCCCTGTAGGATAGGCACCAACGGGTTGCAGATGCGCACCCGATTGCTTCCGTATGTTCGCGTGGACGGTTGTTCCCTTGATGCGTTGCGTGAAGGTATTACCCCAGGGCCACCGTCTGGCGTTTGTTCCGCGTGCCGCCTTTTCCCATTCCGCTTCGGTAGGTAGCCGCATGCCTCGCCACGTCGCGTAAGCAACAGCAGAACGCCATGATACACCCATGACGGGATGATTCGGTTTCGTTTTTGCGATGCGGGGCCAGGTACCAAATTCACCGTCATAACTGATCGGGGTGTGCTCACTACCGACTCCACCGTTTTCAAGCCAAAACTGATGGTATTCAGCGTTGGTTACCTCCATTTTACCGATATAATAGGCATCCAAATAGATTTTGTGTACCGGTGCTTCATTCGGCAGATCATCATCGCTACCCATAGTGAAATGCCCCGCGGGGATGAGACACATTTCGGGTTCAGTCCACACGCAGGGTGAAAACGCCAAGAGGACATAAAGTAAGATGAGGATATTTCGGCTTGCAAGTAGTGCCGAAAATTTGCTATTGAGAAGTGGATTTTGACGTGAGACGTTCATATTCTTGATAGGTCTTCTCTGCTTCTGTGTGTGCCCCAGCGAGTTCGTAAGCTTTGGAGAGATTCAGATAGAAGCGCGGTTCAGAAGGCTTTAAATGAATGGCTGTTTGATATTGCTCTATCGCCTCGGAATACTGTTCTAACATCAAATAAGCACCGGCAAGACTGTTGCGGTACGTTGCGACGTTCGGTTTCTGCTGAATTGCTTTCTGGTACATCGCCGCCGCCTGCTTGTAGTTCTGGTGCTGAAAGTGGACATAACCGAGTGCTTCATAGCCGCGCGTCTTTTGTGGCGCGAGTGCAACGTAACGTTCCAAAGATTGCGTTGCCTCAGTCCAGAGTTGCCGCCTTAGTTGGATTCTGCCAAGTCGGTACCACGGTTCGGAGTTGGTAGGGTTTTGCCGCACAAATCGCTTGAGATGTGTCAACTGCTCTTCTTCAATAGACAGAACCTCAAAACGTTGTAAACTCCTCTGTGCTACTTCTGTTTCCCCAATACGGCGATACGCGGTGCCTAAAGAAAAATGTGCCTTCACGTGGAAGGGATCAATTTCAATGAGTTCTTTAAAAGTATCAATAGCGGACTGCCACGCTTCCTGTTGAAGAAAGGCATTACCAAGCGTGTAGCGTGCCATCAGCGAAGTCGGATCGAGTTTAATAGCGTGTTGAAGTTCACGAATGGCAGCATCGGTCAGATTATCACGAAAATAGGCGATGCCTAATAGGGTCCGCGTGCGCGCATGATCGGCATCCATCGCTACTATTTTTTGTAGGACTTGTGTAGCTTGTGCGGTGTCCCCTAAGTGAATGAGCAACACATCACCCAGCTCATAATACGCCTCAATATAGTTTTCATCTGCGACTGTCGCCTGTTGAAACGCTTCAGCCGCGGCGTGGGTCTCCTCAGCACCTTTATAAATCAATCCCAAAACGCAGTGGGCATCCGCTAACGAGGCATCCAGTGTGACGGCTTTCTCTAAAGCGGTTTTCGCTTTTTCCTGCTCTCCGTGAGCGAGGGCGCGTAATCCAACGTCATATAACCGTGCCGCTTCGGGATGGTATCTCGGTGCTGCAATGGTAAGTGAGGGCTGGAACAGTATCAGGAGCGCGAGGATACATTTGAATGGGGTCATAGATTCGAGGGAATAGGAGTGTATAGGGACGGAGTTTTAACCCCATCCACTACCACTATATCTAACTTAATTATTGCGACTTAATGTCTGCCCACGTTGTCGTTAGCCGTCCTTGCGGGGTGACAGGCGTTAAACCGAGCACAGAGCCGAGTCCATCGTTCATCAGGTTTTGAATATCGGCTTGTTCGAGTGGCACATTGAAGACTGCGATCTCGTCCATCAATCCCAACGCCTGTCTTTGAGTAGGTGTTCCACCTAAATGGACATCAACACCTGCTACGCCAAAGACACCGGTTGTATCATGCTCAATGTCAACTTCACCGTCGATGTAGAGGATTTTCTTCGCACCGTCGTAGGTGAAAGCGAGGTGATGCCATTGATCATCGTTGACAGCGGTAGGTCCAAAGAGCCAGCGTGGATTCAACTCACGACTACCGACTTCGACTTTCCCTTGATTTCCGCTTCTACCGGGACCAAAAACATTTAAAATATTGTTCCAATCGGTCGTAAAGGCGATGACCATGTGGTCGTCGGCGCAACATCCACTGTGGGGATCACCTTTTCTTTGAATTTTTACCCATGCGACACCCGTGTAGGCTTCAGCTGTGCTGTCTAAGCTGGCTGAATTTGCGACATTGACGTAGTCATCGTCACCGTCGAGGCTGAGGGCTTTTCCCCACTTGCCGCCATCGGTAACCTCGGCACCGTTTATAAGTTCGCCATCGTTTCCGTTGCCGCTGGAATCGCTAACATCGCCATCGTCGAAAAGCCAAACACCGACAGCGGTCTCGTGGTCAACTGCAGCGAAACTGTGCAGCGGGATCAATGCCAACCCCAGTACCGCCAAAATGCATAGTATTGCCCAATTTTTTGTCATTTTACAAATCTCCTATGAAATGTGAGTGGATTGCCTAAACAAATCGTTGAGGCATTAATTTTCCCCTATTTTATTATAAGGGACGCATAATGTCAAGCGGAATCTATTTCCCTTTCGGGCTATTTAGTTCTCCAATAATTTGTGCGAGGATCCCCGTTTCGGTTTTCTGTCCGTCCGATTCAAAAAGTCGTTATTTGGAGATCGTTCCTTTCGCGGGTATAGCAAGGTCCAAGTAGCGTCGCTATAGGAGAACCGAGTGACACTAATTTTCTACAAATTCTGACTGTTTTCCCAGATTACCGAAAGAATTTTTTATTCCATTTGTAATCTATATGTTATAATGGTTTTCAGTCGGATTCAAAATCCGGATGGAATATTAGCAACGACTTTATTTTCTGCGTCGTTCAGGAAAAGATGACTGCTAATTGAGTCCGTGATAAAATAGCAGACGATTGATAAGATGAGTTAGTTGTCTATTCACGCATCACACATTTAACCCCATGTGTCGTCACGAATTCTCAATTCACAACTCTCTTCATAATTAAAGGAGGTTATGGCGGATGAAAATCGTAATAGCGAATTTAATGCTTGCATGTGTCAGTTTAATTATCCTGAGCCTGATGTTTGTGGGCATCAGCGATGCCGAATTTGATCTGAAAACCGTTGCCGGGATGTGGCTCTTTGATGAGGGCAAGGGTAATACAGCGGCGGATTCCTCTGAAAATGGTAATGATGGGAAACTTGAGAACAGTCCGAAATGGACAAAGAACAGTAAGTTCGGATCCGCGCTGGGATTTGATGGAAATGAGAGTAAGGGACATATCATTGTTGGGGATTTAGGCTTGTCTGGAGAGGTTACATTGGTTTTATGGGCAAATCCGAGTGATGCTGCTAATGATGATCGGTTGATATCGAACATCAGTGGACCGACAAATCCGGCTTTCACAACTCGGTACCAAAATGGAGCGGTTGAAATCTGGAGTAGCGCATGGAAACCTGTCATCCCAGAATTTGATGACAATAAATGGGGACACTATGCGTTTGTATTTGATGGCGAGGGGAATGTGACAGGCTATTACAATGGCAAAGAGGGTGACACAGTTGCCGATTCTTATACTTTTACGGATATCGGTATCGGTGCGAATTTTTTAGATCAATGGGGACAATATTTTTCTGGTCTCTTTGACGAGATTGCGTTTTTCAGTGTCGCGCTCACTGAAGATGACATCAAGGTCCTCATGACAAATGGGCTGAAATCCGCGCTGGCGGTTTACCCCGCGGGCAAATTAGCCACCACATGGGGAAATATAAAAACCAGCCCGTAAGGAACTGACAATTTCTCACTGCGATAGTTGTGACATAAAATGAGGTTCTGTACAAATGGCTTATAGCAATTTTACCTTAGAAACGGTACGGAAAACGTTTGATCTCGAGAAAATTGAATCCACAGACATCTTTTCCAGTAGCGAACCGGTGGATCCGAGTGTAGAACTCACAAAGGAGTTGGCAAAGAAGGTGCCCTTAGCCGTTGCTATAAGAACAGAGAAAGCGCGGTCGGAATTAATTGTGGCTAATGTTCTCGTTGAACTTCGGGAGCACTTTGAGCACCGCATTAGTTTTTTCTCCGGGATTGACTTTAGTCTTGATGTTGAAAGCGGATTAACGGGGGTCTGCGATTTTTTAGTGAGTCTGTCCCCAGACCAATTTTATCTTGAGGCCCCTGTCATCATCATCGTTGAAGCGAAGAACGCTGACCCAACAACTGGATTAGGACAATGTGTTGCGGAGATGATCGCCGCCCAACGCTTTAATGAGGAAAGAGGAAATAACATTCCGCGCGTTTATGGAGCTACCACTACGGGCACTGAGTGGCTCTTCCTCAAGTTGGAGGAGCAGAAACTCCATATTGATATGGAGATCTATCACATCCGTCAGTGTAGCGAAATCCTCGGCATTCTCACAAGCATGGTTGACCAAAAGGCATGACGCGGACGCGATCAATGGAGCTATCACCGCCTGCCACGCGGCTGGGGGTGGCACGGTCTTCGTGCCGTCCGGTGTTTACGCAACCGGCTCTATCCACCTGAAGAGTAATGTTACCCTCGCGGTTGATGCGGGTGCTGTCCTTAAGTTTTCCTACCCTAATGCAGATCTCTCACTGCTTGTCGGAGAGGACTTGAAAAACATAAAAATCTACGGTCCTGGAACCCTTGATGGCACGGGCAGCACGTGTATCGCCTTGAAACGCTGCAAAAACGTGGAAATCCGCAACTTGAACGTCTATAGAGGTGGTGATTCCGCGATTCTGGCTGAAGGTTGCGACGGGCTACTCAGTGACAACGTTGACATCCGAACGGGTAGCGATGGGCTTAATCTCTCTGAGTGTCACAACGTAACGGTAGCCGACTGCCGTATCGACGCGGTACGCCGCGAGTATGGAAGACCTGTGGGAGGCGGTGCAGCAATCAAAGTCAGTGGTGAAGGACCCTCGTCCGAAAACATCACTGTCCAAAATTGCTTCCTTGTGAATGAATAGGCGAGGATACAATCCTCGCCAGCAGAGATAGGACCTTGTTCACTGAACAACAGAAGCGATAGACCTGTTGGTTCGGCGATAGAAAATAGGCAGAGATAGAACCTTGTTCACTGAACAACTGTCCACACATTTTTGATTTTTGGATCTTACTATACAACTCAAGAGCGGCATCAATCATCGTCGCGTTCACTCAGCAACTCACCTCGTGCGAGACGCTCCGCGTTTTCGGTAGACCACAAGATGTTCTTCATCAGCTTCTGCGCTGTGATGTAACGGGTCGCTGCCAATAGATGCATTCGCTGCTCTTCCACATCAACCGACAACTCGTAATGCCGGAACGCCACTTCCAGTACCTGAAACATGTGGAGTTCGGCATCTTCGCGGAGCAGAATGTGTGCAAGTGTTTGCTTCAATGGCGCAATCTCATGCCCCTCTTCCAGATACTGGTTCACCAGAATCTCTGCCTCGTAGACCTTCTGGAAGTCCGCAAACTCTTGTAACCTCTCCAGCATCTTATCAGAGGAGTCATAAGTTTCATCAGGTACCCGCTGCCCGTGCCTCGGTATGCGGGCGGCAGGCATGTTCAGCCAACGCAAATATGCCAAGAAAACCACACCATGAAAAATACCACGCAGTAAACTGGCACTCGGTGCATAATCAAAAGCGTGGTAAAGCGCGTGCGCATACGAGTAAATGTTCGCTACATCGTGCCAATCCCCTTCGTTCTTCAGATGGAAACGAGCCGTCCGAATTGCAGAAGCGTAGGTCATCGCGCGGCAGATGTCTCTCGGATTCACACCCGCGCGAAGTTTTTCTTCGACCTCAACGACAGTCGGCTCGAAATCGTCGCCGAGGAGTGTCTGTGTAAACGCTGAAATATCGAGTTCCGCTTCGTTGGCTTGGTTGTCCTTCCAGATACTATCAAGCCGCTCAAAGACGGGTTCTAACACAGGCACGGCATCTGCCCACCGAGAAGTCTCCTCATGGCGGGTTCGGCTTATCAGATCGATAACAATCGGGCGCAAAATTTCGTGTGCCCCTTCCCATTCGACATAATCTAACGCCTCAAACATTTTGTTGGCGAAATCGAGGGCATGTCCATCGCCCGTAAAGTAGTAGTCAGTCGCTGCAGTGAAGACGAAATTTGCAATCATCGATTTATCGTAGCCGCGGTCATTAAGCGTCAACAAGATACGCTCGGCTGCACCTGAGTGCCGTTTATCCACAAAGTAGCGGAACCACCGCTTGAGCGTTTCAAGGTCGTGCTCCTCACTCATTGTGGGAAACGGTGCACGATAGGGGCGAGAACTTCCTGTCGTTCGACGGCTAATCTGACTCAAGCCGTGTACGAGAAACAGGTTATGGTCTTTTGGGTCTACATCGTCCCACAAGTTCGCCGCCAAGGTGAGGATAGCTACGCCAGATGACCATCCCTCGCTACTCTTATGTGCGCCGTAGTGGAGTCCCTGATGAATAATTTCGCTCGGTGCTGCGCCCGCATCTCGAAGCGCGGTGACAGCTTTAGCGATAAAGAAAGTGCTGCGGTCTTTGAGTCCTCGCTCAAGTGCCCGCTTGCCACGGTCAATGACGCGTCGTTTTGCCGCCTCTCGCTCACCCTTTGCTAATCCGACATACAGATAACCGTCATCGCGGCGTTCGACGGGAAAGGCTTTCAGATCATCGCCGAAAGCCAGAAAGCAACCACCAGATTTGAGATCAAATTCCCAGTGATGCCAGTGGCAGATCAGGACCCCATCTCGGATGCTGCCTTTGGACATAGGATACCCCATGTGTGGGCATCGGTTATCAACAGCGTAAAATTTATCTTGGTATTTGAAAACAGCCAAGTGTGTGCCGTTGACGTGGAATGGTTTGCCTTCCAAGTCTTGAAACTCATCAGCACGACAGAGTTGATGGTATGCAAGTTCGGTTTGCTCCACCGTCTCCATAGGCACTGGTTCAAAATGAATAGAACCGGCACCGGCTTCTTCGGGTGTAAAGGTTGAAGTACGCACAATTAACCTCCTAACATTCAGTGTTCATTTCAAGCACATTCGGTGATTGTTAATTGTCTGGATCGCGGATTACACGGATTTCATTTATATTTTGGCATATTTTAGGGAGAGCGTCAATAGTTTTTTGAGGTTGTTAGTTATTCATTGTCCGAATCGTGGATTCTGTGGATTATACGGATTACACGGATTACGCGGATTCGGAGACCTCTCCTGCAAGTGTTGGGTTTGCTGATGTTCAACCTAATCTACGTGCTGAGAACAACTGGGAACATCAGAAACAAACGGTTTTCACGACTGAAACAACTTTCATTTTTGAAACAAAGCCCTTGACATCTGCTTTGCGATATAATACTCTATAAACCACGTGTAGCAAACCGCGCTCAGATGTAGAGGGTAAAATTGGTAGGTCGCGTCGCTCAGTTTTCGGTACGTTGAAGGAATGCAAGGACAAAAAAATACGAAAGAGAATCCTTCGGACAAGTTTGGGTGTCCTCAAAAGAGGATTTTGGTCCGCAATATCTGAGAGTCATAATGAAGATTACAGAAATTGAAGTTCACGAGATCACGCTTGAATACCAAGATTTTCTCGCCTATCAACTGAATCACTACTACGGTCCGATCCGGCGTACTGTATATGTTGTCCACACGGATACGGGCTTGGAGGGATTGGGTGAGAGCGGGAGACGCGAGCCTCAAGATATTATTGATCAGTACATCGGGACAAATCCGTTTGACTGGGTAGGAGATGAGGCCTCGCTTGGACTTGGCACGGCGATGTATGACTTGATGGGGAAGGCGGCAGGCGTGCCGGTGTATAAGTTATTCGGACAAAAGTATCGTTCGTGGGTGCCTGTCGGCTGTTGGACTGTTTCGACCGACCCCGCGCGCATGGCAGAAACCGTTGCTACTTATGCGGCGCAAGGGTACACATGGATGAAATATCATCTCTCACCCTTCGAAAATGTCTTCGACCAGACCGAGGCGATGGAAACCGTTGCACCGGATGGGTTCAAAATCCACTACGATTTTACGATGGGTGGGACAGATGACCACATTCCTGAATTGGTTGATGCGTTATCTCAATACCGGATCGCTGGTTGCTTTGAAGATCCATTGCCCGGTGAAGACATACAGGGCTACATCGAACTCCGCCAACGTTCACGACTGCCGATTGTACTCCACCATTTTCCGATGGGTGCGACTTACGAGGTGTTTATGAAACCTGCAGATATTTACATGCTGGGGCACGCGAAGATCGGTGATGCAATCCGACGCGCTGGGCTTTTTGCGGCAAATGGAAGTCCGTTCATGCTTCAAAACGTGGGTGGAAATATCACGCGTGCGATGACAACCCATATGATGACAGCATTTCCAACGGCGACCTTTCATTTTCATTCGGATACCGAGACATGGAAAACAGATGTGGTCAACGAGAAATTGACCCCGATTAACGGATTTGTGCGTGTCCCTGAATCTCCTGGACTCGGCGTGACGCTGAACCGTGATGAATTAGAGCGTCTGAAGTCTTTAAATCTACCGGAACAGAAGCGGTGGATTCTCAAATCCCAATTCAAAAATGGTACGAATATGTATAACATCGCGGATCCGAAGAATTCGCTTTTCATGGTCCGTCCGGATCGGAGTCGCCTGATTCCAATGAGCTACACCGCTCCTATTTCCACGATGTATTGGGATAACGATCACAGTTTTGAATACAAAGAGACCTTCGAGCGTATTGAACGGGAAGGCGTGGTTTTGGAGAGGCGTGTGTAGAGTCTATTTAGCCAACGTCTTTGGTTCAGTTACAAGCGTTGTCCGTTATCAGCAGGAGTCGCGACCGAAAGGTCACTCCTACACGGCACGCCTACGCCCGTAAAAACCTCCGTGAAGCCTCCGTGAAAGTGAGGAATCCTTCGGAACATTTATAGATAGGAAGATATACAATTATCACTCCAGCACCGAGAAAGTTTTATGACTGATAGAGACCGGTGTGAAATTTTCATAGCAACTTTCATAGCAACTTTCATAATACGCTGTGATGAAAACCGTCTAAAACCCAATACACGTGAGGATTTATCCCCTTTCACGACACTTATTGATTTCTCGGATTTGCTATGAAAACTGTGAAAATATAGTCAGATTTGCGAATCTATAGATATTTCTACAAGAAGGGAGGTCAGCCGTCGGAGAATCGGAGTTCACTTCTACAGGAAGGATATGCTATGGTAAGTTAAATATCTGTCCGCCTTCTGTTTGCCAGTTGGTGAGATCGTCCAAGAGAATCGTCCGTAATCCGACTTGGGCGTTTCCTGTATAAAAGACGTATCCGATACCGTCTTTGATGTACATACGTGGCCAGCCGACCCAGTTGCTGTCGAATTGGTCGGCGTTGATGCCGAGACCGGGTAGAGTCGGGTTTCTCGGGTAGTATTCCCAGTTGACGAGGTCCTCTGAACGTGCGAGTCCTACCGTATCCCACCAACCGTGATGAGACACACCCTCCGGTTTCCATGTGTTGCATCCCTCATACCACAGATACCATGTATCACCGACCTTGTTCAGAGATCTCGGTCGGACGTGGATCGCGTCCCAGTTGTCCAGTGTTTCGGGACTGAAGACCGGATTCCGTTTGTCGGAGTGCCAGTTCACCAGATCGTCGCTGTAGAGTAGATACCCTCGATCTCCTGCCGATCCGTGCTGAGGCTCCGGCGTAAATCCAGCGTAGAAAAGGAGATAGCGATGCGGTAGTCCTTCAGCGCGAATGAGATCGAACTCGTGTGCATGCGTGGGATGCTTATAGACTGGATTGTCCGTATGCTGCACAAATGAATCCAGCGGGTGGTTCGCTGTTGCTAACATAAAGCCTTGCCATTCTGGAAACTTCTGCGCAGAGAACATGATAGCGACGCGCTTCTCATCTGTGACGACAGCACCGCTGACATACAGATTGTCGTACGGTGTATCGAGATAGGAGATGAGGGGTTCTGGATGCACTTCCCACTGTTTCAGGTCTGGACTCACAGCCACACCGATCGTCCGTCTTGAAGATCCCTCCTTGTCGCCTACCATCCCTGCCATGACGTACATGTAATACAAGCCGTCGTATTCAATGATCGCACCCGGTATGATCTGTTCCTCATAGAAGCTGCCCTTTGGACCACAAGATATGACCGATGTGGTGATCTCTTGAAGCCATGGGAGGGTTGCCATGGTGCAGGATTGGAGTTGGATGCCTGATGGTGTTTCAACACTGAGATGGTTGTCCCTCGGTTCGTGAATATCCTCCCATTCACCCAAAGGACCTCGAATCCAGCCGGTCGTCCCGCTGACCCAAAACCTGAAAAAATTGCCCTTCTTTAGAATCCTGACGTTCCACGGCGGTTTTCCAATGTTATCATAAGTTTTCCAGATTCGCGTGTCAGCATCGATTTCGCGGGCGATCTTGAAGCCCTTCGTGGAAATCGTGAGATATGCTCGTTTTCCTGATATAGTATCCCCGGAGAAGAAGATTTTGGTTTCTGCAGTGCCTGGCTTCCCAGTTAACACCAGGTTCATTTCATAGTTTCCGGTGACACGTCTTTCTATCACTTGCTCTTGTCCTTTGAATGGTTGTCGGTTTTCGGTTGTTGGTAAGAACGGGATAGGCGCAAGAACTACCCCTGCATCTATAGTGAAATATAGAATTAACAATACAACGTGAACAGGCGAGGTTAGGAAACTTCGCCTGCGGTGGAAGGGGTGTTCTCTCAGTCCCAACTCACTGAAATGCCTAAATATTTTCATAATTCACTACAATTATCGACGATGGGTCGCATGGTTCTGACCTACCACGACAGAAATTTCCGTTCAACCCCGACGAATGCCGGACGCGCACTCGGCATTGATACCCAACGTGCTGAGAGCAATAATCAGTTTAGATTACATCGGTTACCCGTAAGTAACGGTTGGATCAAATGGATAAATTGGATGCCTTAACTTCTGATAATCATAACTGAAAAGGTTCGGGCTGTGAACGCCAGGGGTATCCACGTCCAAAATCTGATGTGCGATGGGTGTGTAATCTGCGCGGAAATGGACAGCGGATTTGAGTGCGATGAGTTTACGCGCCTTCGGTTCAATTCCAACGCTCCGAAGCACTTCAGCATCGTAAGGTTGGATTCGCCTTTCCGTCAGGATAATCTCAATCCCACCCACTTGGATGACAGCTGTTGTGCCCATTTGCCCAACAGTGCCGCGCCCCATAGGACCCTTGAGGATAAATTTGCCATCAGAGAGGGTTTTGACGGATCCTGTTAGCGCGACGAGTGCCCCGTGTTGCGTGTCCGTTTTGCCACCGACGCGCAGTTGGACCTGGTTTCCGACACCTGCCTCAACTGCTTGGGCAACTGATTCGGGATCTGCGATCACCGCGACCACTGCGTCTTGAACGTCTGCTTCTATAAACTTTTGGAGAATCGTTGTGCCGTCACAGGGACCACCACCACCCGGATTATCCGCGCCGTCGGCGAGTACAATCGGATTGCCATCTGTTTGGCTAGCGATTTCAATTGCGGCTTCGACAGTGTGCAGGTTAAAAGTGAACTGCTCGCGCATCTCCCAGATATTGGATGCAAACTGATCCGCGTATGCTTCGGCAAGTGCCACATCCCCGTTGGTGGTAACGAGGACTGAAACGCCGGCATCCGTTATATCGGCAAACGGAAAACCCATAGAGAGGGTTGCCGTCACAACGCCGCGCTCGGTTTCAAGGTTATGAAGTGCGTTGATCACGTCTATCATGGGGGATTTCATTGTGCACTGTGCAGGGGGCGCGGTCAGTAGAGGGAGTTGACGGTATGCCATTGTGGGGCGAATTTTGTTCTCGATCATACCGAAGAGCAGTTGTCCGGCTTCAAACCCACGTTCGTAGCAGTCTATGTGCGGATAGGTATCAAACCCGATGATAACGTCGGAGTAATACGCCATTTTGGCGGTGATATTTGCGTGTAGGTCGAGCGTTGTGACGATCCACGTTTCACCTACTGTCTCACGTACTGCCTGAATCAAGTCGCCTTCCGCGTCTTCGAGTTCATCTGTTACCATCGCGCCGTGTAAGTCGAGAAGGACCCCGTCAAGTTCTCCGGCGTTCTGTAAAAGCGTCAAAAACTCCGTTTTAAGCGTCTGATAAGCGGGTTGCTCTACCATGCCGGAGGGTGTCGCAAACGCCCACAGAAGTGGGACGGGTTGTAAATTGAGTTGTTCGGCGACATCAAGGAAACCACCGGTAATGGTTCGGGTACCTTGGAACGCGGCGATGATTTCTTCACCGCGGTGGTAACTCCCCTTTTTGAAGTTATCAATGGTTGTCAGGACGGGTGAAAATGTGTTAGTTTCGTGTCCGATACAACCGACTGCAATTCGCATGGGTTATCTCCTTTCGTGCTTGGATACGAAACCAATATATCATGTCTTTATCGGCATGGCAAGCGAAAGTGTGACAGATTTTTGTTAATCAAAAAGCCAAAATTTGATAAAATGGTTAGCAAACGTTCTTAGCTACCGGATTTCACGTTACCAAGATCTATACAGATAAGGAGCATTCGCTATGGAGTATACCTATCTCGGTCGGATTGGACTGCGGGTGAGCCGTCTCTGTCTCGGCACCGTCAATTTTGGGGGACATACGTCCGAAGAAGATGCGTTGCCGGTGCTGAGTCGGGCACTGCAAGCCGGAATTAACTTTTTCGATACTGCTAACATCTATAATGAAGGTTTAACGGAGACGATCGTTGGAAACTGGTTAGCAGAGGATAAAAGTCGACGCGATCAGATTGTTCTGGCGACCAAATTGTATGGTTCGACGGGTGAGGGACCCAATGACGGTCGTCTGTCGGCGTATCATATTCGTCGCGCGTGTGAGGACAGTCTACGCCGTTTACGAACAGACCATATAGATTTATATCAGATGCACCATATTGATCGCCGTACGCCGTGGGATGAAATTTGGCAGGGGATGGAGCAATTGGTGCGTGAAGGCAAAATTTCATACGTCGGCAGTAGCAACTTCGCGGCGTGGCATATCGCCCGCGCACAAGGTATTGCTACCCAACGCAATTTCCTCGGTCTCGTCTCAGAGCAGAGCGTGTATAATCTCCGCAGTCGGAAAATTGAACTTGAGGTGTTACCGTGTTGCCGGGAACTCGGTTTGGCGGTCATTCCATATAGTCCGATGGGTGGTGGGCTGCTCTGCGGTGTGCTGGATAGCCCGACTACCGGTCGACGGGGCAGGGAATCACTGAGAGACACGATTGAGACACACCGATCACAATTGGAAGCGTATGAAGAACTCTGCGCGTCGATAGGACAACTGCCAGCGAACGTTGCCTTGGCGTGGGTACTCAACAACCCGGACGTTACAGTGCCGATTATCGGACCGCGGACAGTCGAACAACTTGAGCAGAACTTATCGGTCTTGGAATTGGAATTAGACGATGAAATCATCGCAAGGCTCGATAAGATTTGGGCGGGTCCTGGTGGTGAAGCACCAGAGGCGTATGCGTGGTAGTGCATAACCGCGTTTCGGTGAATCTGTCCGAATGGGTACGCTTAGTGGAAACTAATAAGGAGTCAAGATTTATGTCATACGAGAATGAACTTTTTCAGGAACGTGTCGTTCGTGTGGAACGCCCGTCAGCGCATTGGACGTTGTTGGGCACCCCGAACGGTGAATTCCTTGGTGTCTCTGAGGATGGACTTGCAGTTTTTGATTATGTAGACGATAAAGCGATATGGGAGTCAGTTGAAGATGGGACTGCGTATCGCCATGTGGTCACCGATCTTGTCCTTAAAGTGGAAGTTGATAAAGTATCAGGGAAACACCCAAGCAAAAACACCCCTCCCACGGGTTGTTATCTTCGGCATAACGGAGTTCGGGTTGCCAGCGATGGGACTGTGGCAGCCAATGAAGGTGCGATCTTCTCCGCTGGACATGGACCTGCACATCTTCCGTCAGAATATCTAAAATCCCTCAAGGAGAACGGATGGGTTTGCCTCCCCTCTATCATGGCACCCGATATTGTTGAAGAGTTGGAGCGGGTTAGTTGTACCGGTCGGTGGGACCACGAAACCTATGACCGTAGCAAAGGAGCACTGGTTAAAAGTATTGCTGTCGCACAAGCCGCAACAGAACCGGTGTCCTTATGGCTGATGCGCCAGTATATGCGAACGAGTGAAATTCGGCTCGGTCATTCACCCGGTTTTGCGATACTCACGCCGGACGATGGTGAGCGAGATGTGCAAGGTTGGCATTCCGATTTCCCTTACCACTGGGGAATTTTCGCTACGCGTGGCACCGGTCCAGAAATACCACCCCACAACTTTCCTGAATTGGTTATGGGTGTTCAGCGCAATCTGTGTGTTTCCGAATTCCGTAAGGAGAACGGGGCGACCTGTTTCAAACTCGGATCGCATATATTCGGTGAGGGTCCACCGGACGAATGGGGCCCGGGACACATCTATCGACAACCGGGTTATCGGGCTGCTCATGGATTGCCCTACAATGGACCCAATGCGGATGTCGTCGAGGCACCGGGAGGAAGTTATATCCTCTATGACTCCAGAATTTGGCATCGCGCGGGGGTGAATCGTACGGAGCGTAAACGCGCAGCAATGTTGCAAGCCATCATTCCGATGTACATCATGCCGAAAACGGATACCAGTCGCGCCTATCGGAACTTTATTGAGAGTCCTCTCGTTGAAGAATTGACACCGTTAGAGCTGAAAGAACTTAAAGCCTTGATGATAACCAGAATCGAGGGTTCAGGTGGAAAACATGTCGTCACGACTGACGAGGCACTGAGTGAAATAGTGGGATAATCAGCCATCAGCCATTAGCAATCAGTAAAGAGTTGTTTATGATAGATAAGAACGTTGGCAACAGCCACACGTCTGACTGAAAGCCGATTACTGAAAGACCCTAAAAAGGAGTAACGATGGAAAAACGTCCAAATATTTTATGGTACTGCACAGACCAGCAACGTTTCGATACTATCGGAGCGTTAGGAAACCCGTATATCAACACGCCAAGACTCGACGAATTTATGGGGCAGTCGGTAACGTTTACTCACGCCTATTGCCAGTCTCCGATCTGCACGCCTTCTCGTGCAAGCTTCATGACGGGTATGTATCCTTCAGCCGTGAGCGTCACTGGTAACGGCAACCGGGTTTTCCCCAAATATTATGAAGATCGACTGATAACGCATGCGCTGGCGCAAGATGGCTACGACTGTGGGTTAATCGGTAAACTCCATCTCGCGAGTGCTTTTGATGCCCAAGAACAGCGCGTGGATGACGGATATCGCTACTTCCAATATAGCCACGACCACGGCAAGCCGAACGCGCTCGGACACGAATACGCAGATTGGCAACGCGCGCAAGGGGTTGATCCTGAAGCGTTGATAGCGGGAAAGGCGATCTCCCAAAAGTATCCGAACAGGACCGGACGCGTGCAAGAACCGACCCCGGATATTGACAATGTCCCACCGCATCTCCATCAGACCTACTGGTGTACCGAAAAAACAATCGAATTTATTGGGAAAAACCGCCGAGAAAATCAACCGTGGATGCTTAGTATCAATCCATTTGACCCACATCCGCCGTTTGATGCGCCATGGGAGTATTATCGACGGTACGACCCGGAAACACTGCCCGGTCCGCACTTTCAGGAGAGCGATATTGCCTTTCAGTCGAAATTAACAGATGCGGGTATCGACTTTCAATCTCAGGCGAAACCGCCTCCAGAGTGGGACGACAAGCGGATGCAGGCATCTTATTACGCTATGATTGAACAACTCGACTATGAGTTCGGACGTACACTCGACTATCTTGATGCTGAAGGACTTCGTGAAGATACGATTATTATCTTTACTTCCGACCACGGAGAGGCACTTGGGGACCACGGATTGGCATTCAAAGGGTGTCGTTTTTACGAAGGATCGGTGCGGGTGCCGCTCATGATTTCGTGGCCGGCGCAGTTCTTGCAAAACGTTCAGAGTGATGCCCTCGTTGAACTGCTCGATATTGTTCCTATGCTATATGATGCGTTGGGTGTGGACATTCCCTACTACGTACAAGGCAAATCCCTCGCACCACTGTTGCGCGGGGATGTTCCTGCCAACGAGCATCGAGAAGCGGTTCGTTGTGAATTTTTCGATGCAATCTCAATGCCCGACCGGACACACGCCACGATGTATCGGGACCGACGCTGGAAGCTCGTAACCTACCATCAAAAAGGGCTTTGCGAACTTTACGACCTCGACAACGACCCTTGGGAACATAACGACCTTTCGGATCATGCCGATTATCAAGCCGTCAAATGGGAACTGATGGAGAAAAGTTTCGACGCAACCGTTTATGCACACCCTCAGATGATACCGCGTGTCGCTTCGCACTAACGAAATCGCTATATGGATTTTTACAGGCGCGTTTACATGTATCTTCAAGATAAATTGGATAGATAAAGTTGGATAACGGGTTGGGTATTCCCCCAAAAATTCCGACAGTATGATCCTGTTCAGATTGGCACGGAATTTGCTCTCTGTTGCGGTAACGTAGGTTCGGTTTAAGTATTTAAAGAAAGCTTACGGTGGAATACTTATATTCGATTTTTTAGGTTAAAACTTAGGGTGCTTTGGTGACTTTTCTAAGATTCTGCAACCTTTCCACCCTAAAAGTGTGTCACTAAGAATTGGCATGAGTTCGATTAAATAAGTTCAAACTGCAGTAAAGGGTTTTCTTGGGTCTTGGTGTTTGCGTATAGGTAGTTTTTTGATTTTTTCTAAAATTATGCACCATTTCCGCTGCCAAGGTGCGTCACTAATAGTTGAATGAGATCATATATCACGTTTAAATGTCGGAAAGGGAACGCTTTTCTGACTGCAAACCGAAAATTGTCAACTCCTAATAAACAAAAGGAATTTTATGGCGACCCCAATAAATGACGGAATGCATGCCGACGATGTTGCTGAAATTGACGAACTCCGAAACGTCTACGACCAGTTAAAGGCATCGCTTGCGAGGATCATCATCGGTCAGGAGCAGGTTATCGAACACTTGGCGATATGTCTATTTTCTCAAGGGCACGCGCTGTTGATGGGTGTTCCCGGCTTGGCAAAAACGTTGTTGGTCAGTCGATTTGCCGAGACGATGGCGTTGCGATTCAGTCGAATCCAGTTCACGCCTGACCTCATGCCGATGGACATCACCGGCACCGACATCCTTCAGGAAGTCCCAGGAGGCAGACGGGAGTTCGAGTTCGTAAAGGGACCCCTCTTTGCGAATCTCATTTTAGCGGATGAGATTAACCGAGCCCCTTCAAAAACACAAGCCGCTATGCTTGAGGCAATGCAGGAATACAAAATCACTGTCATCGGCAGAACATACTCTCTGGATCTCCCTTTCTTTGTCTTAGCAACACAAAATCCAATCGAGCAGGAAGGAACCTACCCATTGCCGGAAGCACAATTAGACCGATTCATGTTCAGAATCGAGGTGGACTATCCAGCGCGGTTTGAAGAGATTGAGATTGCCCGCACGACGACTGGTGCGTCCCTCCCGACGCTGGAGCATGTTCTGACGGGTGAACGGGTTCGAGCGTTTCAAGACCTTGTGCGTCGCATCCCGGTCGCCGAGCATATCTACGAATTCGCCGTGGATCTCGCCCGAAGTACACGTCCAAAAGGCGACGCAGCACCTGACTGGTTGCAGCCTCTGGTGGCTTGGGGTGCTGGTCCGCGGGCGGTTCAGTACCTAATTCTCGGTGCGAAAGCCCGTGCGGCACTCAGTGGAAGCTACATGGCACGACTTGAAGATGTTGTTGCGGTGGCGAATCCGGTGCTGGCGCATCGTGTTATCACCTCCTTCGCTGCCGAGTCTGAGAATATCACCAGTAAAGACATCGTCAACCGACTCGTTGAGGAGTTGTCTAACGATTGAATCTGATTTTTTAACTGATTGCTCCTGGGCGTTGCTCCAAATGTAAAGCAAAGACAAATTATGCCATTTAAGGAAACCTAATTTCATTCCGCAACGGTTTCCGGTAAAGTTAGCAACCTGCTCCTAGGTGCTGAAAGGTTTCTGACTTCACCAAACACCATCGTGAAACGAAGTGGAACGATGTTCATATCCCCATAGTTAGAAAAATATGCTACAACTCAAACGAGATTACCTTGATCAGAAGGTTTTGGAACGGCTTTCGACCCTTCAACTGCACGCTCGGTTGCCTATGATCGGGAGCGTATCGGGCAAACATCGGAGTCCGATTCGTGGTTCCAGCCTTGAATTTGCGGAATATCGCAAATATGTCCCAGGTGATGACCCTCGCAGACTTGATTGGCGGGCTTACGCGCGGAATGATCGTTACTACATCAAAGAGTTTGAGGCTGATACCAATTTACGGATGTGTTTAGTCGTTGATACCAGCGGTTCTATGAATTTCGCGTATAACGGGACGAGTAAACTGGACTATGCCCGTCGTATCGCTGGAACTTTAGCCTATATCGCTGCCCAGCAAGGTGATGCTGTCGGACTCTACTGTGCAGGCGCGGGGTTCCACAAAGAGATCCCACCAAAACGTAGCGCAATGCACCTTAGCGCGGTGCTCGATGAATTGGGTGCTATGGAAGCATCTGGTGAGACGGGATTGGCGAACGTTCTCCATGAAACCGCTGAACGCGTTCCGCAAAGGGCACTCATCATCGTCCTTTCCGATCTGTTCATTGAGCCGGAAGTCGTTCGGAACTGTCTTGAGCATTTGCGGTTCCGTAAGCATGATGTCGCGGTGTTTCATCTGTTGGAGCAGAGTGAGTTGGAGTTGGAATTCGATCGTCCAATGCGTTTCGTTGATATGGAGGGAGGCGAACCTATATTGGCGGATCCAACTGTCATCGGCGCGCAATACCAGCGTGCACTCGAAATGTATCTCGAAAGTATGAACACAGTAATTCAGGATACTGAAGTCGATTACCACCGTATCCGCATTGATGAGAACTACGATGATGTGTTGGCGCGATTCCTGTTGGGACGGACACCGAAGCGGCTTTTCTAACGATTGAATCTGAGCAACGCCCAGGAGGAATAAATTAAAAAAATGGGTTTTCTACAACCGTTGGCATTAATCGCACTCCCTTTGATCGCGTTACCGATCCTTATCCACCTTATCAATCAGCATCGGCACCGCACTATTCCTTGGGCAGCGATGATGTTCCTCATGAATGCGAAGCGGATGAGCAAGGGCATGGCACGTCTCCGGCATTTCCTTATCCTGTTGATGCGTGTGCTTGCAGTAGCGGCTCTGATTTTCGTAATCAGTCGTCCACTGTCCGGTGGATGGTTGGGTAGCATCGGAATGGGTAAACCGGATGCCACCTTGATACTTCTCGATCGCTCTACCAGCATGGAAATGCAAGACCTACAAGCGGGTCAGTCAAAGAGATCTGCTGCGCTACAGCGGCTTGCGGAATTGCTGGAACAGGGTGATTATGGGACGCACTTGGTTCTGATCGATAGTGCGAGCGGTCAACTACAGGAGGTAGATTCACCGAAAGCCCTATTGGGTTTACCTACAACCGAATCAAGTGCCACCAGTGCGGATATTCCGGGTATGCTTGAGTCCGCCTTGACGTATCTCAAAGCGAATGAGTCGGGACGAGTTGACGTGTGGATCTGCTCTGACTTGAGCGAAAACGATTGGGATGTTGAAAGCGGACGCTGGCGAGCGATACGCGAGGAGTTTGCTCAGTTAGAGGGTGTACATCATTTCTTGCTTGCGGACGCAGATTTACCTTCAGGCAATTTGTCGGTAAGGGTAGAGAACGTACAACGGTGGGAACGCGGAAACCACGATGCGGAACTTGTTCTTGATGTGATAGTTCGGTCGAAAGGTAGCAGTGACACAACGCGGAAGACGCGAATTGCGTTTGAAGTCAACAACGTTCGGTCTGTCGTTGAAGTGGAGCTTGACAGACAGGGTGCTTCTTTACAGGGACACCGTATTCCAATTGATACCAAACTCCGTTCAGGTTGGGGTTCGGTCGGATTGCCGGGTGATGCGAATCCCTTAGACAATCGGTTTTTCTTTGTGTTTTCAGAACCGCTGGCGCGAAGAGCCGTTGTTGTCAGTGATGATGTAAAAAATGGTGAAGCGTTTCGTCGGGCACTTGCTATTCCAATAGACTCTCGGCTCCAACATCGGGTTGATGTGATCTCCATAGATCGCGTTGCAGAAATTGATTGGGAAAGTACAGGGTTATTGATCTGGCAAGCGGCTCTACCGCGCGGGTCAGTAGCCGAGCAGATTGCGCAATTCGTTGACACGGGACGTGTAGTTATGTTCTTCCCACCGGGATCCCCACCCGTTACTGGGAAGGGGAGTCAAAACGCAGATGAACGGCTATTTGGCTCACGTTGGGTGGACTGGCAAACACCTGGGAATAGGGGTCAGCGGTCAGCGGTCAGCAGTCAGCAAGAAGACTCTGGTTTATCAGGAAACCTCTTTGCTGATGGCTTCCGACAGCCGACAGCCGACAGCCATTCCTTCGGTATCTCATGGTGGCGTGGCGATACAGATCTGCTGGCACACGTAGAGAGTGGAGACGCGTTGCCATTGAACGAACTACGCACCTATCGATATCGATCTTTTGAAAGCCTTGGGACACCGTTGGCGAGGTTTGATGACGAGGCTCCTCTGCTCACCCGCGTCGCCACTGATCGTGGTGCGGTATATTTCTGTAGCACACTACCTACGGCACAATTTTCCTCCCTCGAACGCGAAGGTGTCACCTTTTACGTGATTTTACAGCGGGCGTTGGATCAAGGCTGTCGCGCGTTGGCTGTGGCATCTCAACGCGACGCGGGGCCTGGTGTGCTGGCAGACCGTAACCAGTGGGAGTTAGTGGCTCCTGCGGACAATTCGCCGCTTCTTTCACAACGCGGGCTACACGCCGGCGTATACCGAGACGGAGTATATTGGACGGCTGTGAACCGTAGCCAAATTGAAGACAGTGCCACGGCGGTCCCTGTCGAGACGGTAGATGCCCTATTTGATGGAATGTCGTATCGGCGGATTGATGTTGATGTTGGCGACACATCCGCCTTAGCGAGTGAACTGTGGCGCATCTTTCTCATTGCAATGATAGTGGCACTTCTTGTAGAGGCGGTACTGAGTTTACCAAGTAAGAGAGTTAAAGCTACCCCTTTAATCGACCGCACAGTCGCAGGTAGAAGGACGGAGTAGTTGTTAGCATTCGGCTATCAGAACTGACAGTTGAGAAACAACTCTCACTGCGAGGCAATCGTAATGCAGGAACAGCAGGGAAATCTTGAATTTTTCTCAAGCGGAACCTTCTTAGGTTTGAGCTTGGTTATCATAATTGTGGCAGGCATATTGTGCTGGTTGGCGTGGCATCGCAGCGGTTATAGCAAGAAGACCGGGGCACTTGAGTTGCTGCGCTTTGTGTTGATTTGTTTGGTCGTTGTAACCCTGAATCAACCCGAATGGTTGCAAACGCAACTACCAGATCGGCGCTCCACCCTCGCCGTGCTTTGGGACAAATCTAACAGTATGAAAACGCGGGATGTAGTTTTGACCATCAACTCGGATTCCACATTTTCAAACGCACGAGTTGATGGTCAAGCACAAGACCTTGACCGAAGAGACCCGAAAAGCCGCGCGGAGACGATTCAACCTCTGATGTCTGAGGAGGTTTGGAAGCCTTCGGATGCCAGTGCCCTCAGTGTGGTGTTTGAACCGTTCTCTTCACAGTTAGATCCGGCGGAGGAAGCGACAGATTTGAACGCCGGACTGTCGCAGGTTTTAGACACTCACGCAAACCTTCGCGGTGTCGTGCTATTGTCGGACGGGGACTGGAATATCGGTAACTCACCTGTTGAGGCGGCTACACGGTTTCGGATGAGAGGAATCCCCGTTTTCGCGGTTGGAGTGGGCAGTAAAGTGCCGTTACCTGACCTTGAATTGGTTAGTATGGATGCCCCGACTTATGCGGTTGCCAATAAGCAGCTTCGTATTCCGTTTGTCGTTCGCAGCACCTTGGGTCAGGACCGGGACGTAAGTGTTACCCTCAGTGTCAATAAGAAGTCAACGGTTACTAAGCTGATTCGTGTCCCCGCTATGAGCCAGGCGCAAGAGAACATGATCTGGACACCACCAGCAGTTGGTGACTACACGCTAACGATGCGTATTCCGCGAGACACACAGGAATTAATCCCGGAAAACAATGAGATTTCTGTGCCGATATCGGTGCGCAAGGAACAATTGAAAGTCCTTGTCGTCGAATCCTACCCACGATGGGAGTACCGCTATCTGCGCAACGCATTGGAACGGGATCCCGGGGTTGAATTGACATGTCTACTTTTTCATCCGAAACTACCCAAGGTCGGCGGAGGACGTAGGTATATCAAAAACTTCCCGACGACGAACGAACTAAGCCGCTACGACGTGGTGTTCCTTGGTGATGTCGGTGTCGAAGAGAAACAGTTAACAGTTGAACAAACACGGGACTTACGGCAGCTGGTCAGTGCTCAGGCTTCTGGGCTTGTCTTTATGCCGGGACGTACCGGGATGCATGATTCGTTGATGTCCGGTCCGCTTGCGGATCTCTATCCTGTGGTTTTGGACGCTGCGACCCCGTATGGTGTTGGATCAGGTACACTGGGATATTTCGCGCTCACACAGCTGGGACAACGAAGTTTATTAACTCGCCTCGGAGAAACTACGGAGATCAACCGCCAAGTGTGGCGCACGTTGCCCGGCTTCTACTGGTACGCTGGGGTCAAACGAGCCAAGGCGGGTACAGAGACTTTAGCGGTGCATGACGAGGTCGCAACGGCTTCCGGACGAGTACCGCTCATTGTGACCAAAACGTACGGTGCAGGTAAAGTGTTGTTTATGGGAACAGATAGCGCATGGCGTTGGCGGCAAGGTGTTGAGGATAAGTACCACTACCGCTTTTGGAGTCAGGTCGCCCGGTGGATGGCGTATCGTCGGCAGATGGCACAAGGCGAATCGATGCGGTTGTTTTATTCGCCAGATCGACCACACGTCGATGATACAGTGATGTTAAACGCCAATGTGAACGATCCGTTGGGCAGTCCGTTGGATAAAGGATCGGTTGTTGTGCAGACGATTTCGCCTTCGGGTAAAACACAAACAATCCGACTGCAGCCGGGTGAAGGAGATGCGATGGGGTTGTTCACGGGTTCGTTTGTGCCGAAAGAATCTGGCAATTACCGCCTTGTAGGAGGGGTTTCTAACCCCGATTCCGACAGTCGCGGGGCTTCGATACAGACGGATCTATCAGTCCAAGGTTTAAATCGGGAGCAGCAAGGGCGTTTGGCGCGTTTTGAGGTCTTAGATGAAATCGCCAAAATTACAGATGGCAAGTTAGTGCCGGTTTCTGAGGTGCGAAGTCTGTTGGATTATCTCGCAGCCTTACCGGAGCCTGAGCCGACTGTGCATCGCACACGGATCTGGGCACACCCACTATGGGCAGGACTTCTCATCCTACTTCTTGGGTTGTTCTGGGTTGCGAGAAAAATGACAGGCGCGGTATAGCCATCAACAGTCAGGGCGGATTTTTTAAACTATGGGGCCCTGTTAACCATCAACTCGTGCTTTAACACTTATAACGGAGTCGAGTTGATGGTTAAACTGCTTCAAATGTAAAGCAAAGACAAATTATGCCATTTAAGGAAACCTAATTTCATTCCGCAGTGGGTTTCGTTAAATTCCAACCCATCCCAGGGGCTCAAAGGTTTCTGAATTCACCAAGAACCATCGTGGAACGATGCACAATGGCCAATCGTTTAAAAAATAGTCAGTTAAGCGCGTTTTTTATAGCAAAATCGACAGCCCAAAATATCAAGCCTAAAATGAAATGGAAAGCGACTCTACGGAGAACCACATGAATACCCTGGGGAAACACCCAAGCAAAAACACCCCCCTCACCGAACTGCAAGGAAAATTAGAAAAACAAAACGGAGCGATCAACCTGCCGCCGCGTATGAAAGCGGCACTCGAACAGTACCAAAAACGGGTATGGACGATCAAACTCGCTGAAGGTGCACTGGCGGCAATCTTTGGTATCCTTGTCTCATATATCATCGTTTTTTGCTTGGACCGAGTGTTTGACACACCTACGCTCCTACGGGTGCTCATCTTAGGGGTTGGTATGGTAGGAACGGTCTTTCTCTTACCTATGAAGTACTACAATTGGGTTTGGAAGCATCGGCAATTGGAGGGTGTCGCTCGGTTGTTGCAGCAAAAATTCCCACGTTTTGGGGATCACGTACTCGGCATCGTAGAATTAGCGCGTAATAGAGAGGATCAATTGTCAAGTCGGACTCTGGTTGCAGCAGCGATGCGTCAGGTTGATGCCGAGGTCGCAAGACATAATTTGGCAGATGCGGTTCCCAATCCTCGGCACCGTCGCTGGGCATGGGCGGCATCCCTCCCATTGATGTTGGTGGTCATCGGAGCTGTTGTAATACCCGCAACGAGTTGGAATACCTTTGCTCGGTGGTTGACCCCGTGGCGTGATGTGGCGCGTTACACTTTTGCCCAATTGGAGGGTGAATCAGGGCTGCGTGTGGTCCCGTACGCCGAACCTTTTGATGTGGAAGCACGCTTAAAAGACAATTCGCCGTGGAAACCTGAGTCGGGAGAAGCACGTTACGCAAACCAAGTTCCGGTGGTTGCGACGCGAGACGAAGCGACATACCGATTCCAATTACCACCTCAAACAAGGGATGGTCGACTCTCGCTTCGAGTCGGAGATGCCCGACACTCTATTCCCATCGAACCCAAATTGCGTCCCGCACTGACTAAGCTTATTGCTGAGGTTGAATTGCCAACCTATTTGCAACGCAGCGAGCCGCTGGTGGAGGATGTCCGAGGCGGGACCCTCAGTTTGTTGAAGGGAAGTACCGCAGTCTTAGAAGCCACAGCAACACGAGAACTCGCAGAAGCGACTTTGAACAATCGTCCACAACGTGTTACTGGCGCGCGTGTGATGACCGAGCCTATCAGCACCGTAGGAGGGGTTTCCAACCCCGATACCTTACTCCAGTTGGCGTGGCGTGATCGCTTTGGTCTCGTTGCACGTGAACCGCAAGTGATACGGTTAGAGGTGGAAGAAGATGCATCCCCGACGGTTAGTTTCAACAAACTAAAGAACAACCGTGTTGTCCTTTCGAGTGAGGTCCTCACCTTTGAGATTCAGGCGGGGGACGACTTTGGTGTGAAGCGAGTGGGTTTGGAATGGGAAGGCATTGGTAATCCGATTCACAATCCTGAGCCTACGAGCGGTGAGAAAACGGTATCATCAGGTACACCAACCACAGATGTTATGACTGTTGCTGCCACATTTTCTGCTGTGCGTGAAAATGTGCGTCCGCAGAGTTTACGTCTGCGCGCCTTCGCTGAGGATTATCTTCCGGGTCGCGCGCGCGTCCGTTCACCGGACCTCGTCATACATGTGCTGACCCCAGCGGAACATTTCAAGTGGTTGGTCGGGCAAATGGAACTCTGGATGGGGGCAGCACAGGAGGTCCACGACAAAGAATTGCAGTTGCACGAAACCAATCGCGAACTGCGTGACCTGCCTCCCGAAGCACTTGACGATCCAGCGCAGCGCAGGAAACTGCAAAATCAGGCGGCTGCGGAGCGTGCCAATGCAGCGAGACTTGATAGTCTCATCCAACTTGGAACCGAGTTGGTGCAAGAAGCAACAAAAAACGAGGAATTCGATCCTAATCAGCTTGAATCGTGGGCGGAAATTCTCAAGAAGTTAGAGGAGATCGCGGGTCAGAGAATGCCTTCTGTCGCTGACTTACTTGCCCGTGCCGCTGAGGCACCAGGACTGAGTAATGGTCAGCAGTCAGTTGGAATGGAAGAGGGGAAGGATGGAAAATCCCCCCATTCTTCCCCCCTTTCGCCCTTCCATCCAAAGGCTGAACCCCGTAGGGGTGACATGTCTGTAGAGGAGAAATATGGACCCGATAGCAAGATGCCTCCCGAAGGATTAGACGAGATTCCTGAAGATCCGAATACTCCCGGCACAAGCGTTAACGTAGATCGAAGCAAACAGCCTGATGGTAAGCCGGGTTATATACCCGCCAACCCTACTCCCCTTGTCGTTGATGTTGAATCTGGTTTCAACGAGGAGGAAAAGGCGGGGCAAGCACCACAAGTCGTTGGCGGACTGGGAATCCCTACGACGACCCTCAAAGGGAGCGGTAGAAACGATGAGGAGGAAGAACCCCCAGCTCCTCAAACAGCGGAACTCGTTTTGGAAGCGGTCAAAGAGCAGCAAGAATTGCTGGATGCTTTTGCCAAGTTGGCAGAGGAAATGAACAAATTGCTCACTGGTTTTGAAAACAGCACATTCGTGAAACGCTTGAAAGCGGCATCGCGACGGCAGATTGACATCGCGGTGGACCTGAACAATCTGGACGGTTTCGGACTTGCGAGTGATGCAGTGGAAGATGAGTCTGACCGGGGGCATTTGGCTGAAAAAGAGGTCGCTGAGTCTAAGGTAGCATCTACACTCCTGCAAGATATGGCTGCTTATGCTGACCGGCGACCGTCCGAAGGCTTCTCGCGTGTTCTGTCGGAGATGCAGGACGCTATTGTATCGGACCAGATGCAGGACATGGCGGAAGCGATTCAGGCCAATTTTATCGGTGAATCAACGATTGAGGCGGAATTCTGGGCAGATACATTGGATCGGTGGGCAGAGCAGTTGGTGGATCCGCTCCCAGAGATGCCGCCTGGAGAGATAGGACTGATTAAGCTGCCGAACCTACCCCCGGAAATCGTCGTGGAAGTGATGCGGATCATCAATCGCGAGATCCAATTGCGGGAAGAGACACGAGAACTTGAACAAGCGAAGGAAGCACTTACTGCTGATGAATATCGCGAGCGCAGCATAGCATTGTACGATACGCAAATCACGCTCACTGAGGACGCTCGCGAGGTAGAAGCCCAAATTAGCCTCCTGCCTAACGCACACGAACGCTTCATCCAGGGGCAACTCGCGAAGGTCGGGCGAGCCGCGGAGGTTATGGAGGAGGTCGAAGACATCCTCACAGAACCAGACACCGGTCCCAGAGCGATTGCTGCAATAACGGAGGTAATTGAAATCCTACTCCAAACCGGACGGGTTCCAAATGCACCCATGATAATAACTGCCCCACCAGCCACTGCATCTGCCTTGATGCTCCTTGGTGTTGGTGATGACAGCGGCAGAGCTTCTATTGAAAATCGTTCACCCAGACAGGCAACTGGGAAAGCGGGGCGCGTGTTACCGGAAGAGTTTCGTCAAGGTTTGGACGCTTATTTCGACGCTTTAGAAGGGAGAAACCGATGATAAATGCGCGGAAAGATCCTATTTCGTTCGAGGTATTCGCCAGTTTCAAGAGGATCGAGACGGGCAATCCGATCATTTCCCTTCCGCCCCCGCTTTGGGCGGCGGCGACCCATGCTATTATCGTTGATGGGAAAGTACATTACATCTGGTGTAAGCGCGACCTTGGTGTTCGATGGTTGATAATGCATGCGACGGCTCCGATCAGTGATCTCACCGACATCACGCAGGATGCGCGGAACCCTATCCTTGAGCCTTCAGCGGACGGTTTCGATAACGCAGCCGTTGAGTATCCTTTCCCGTTCCTAAATCCTACTGACGGTAAGTTCTACATGTACTATCGGGGCAAGGGGGAAACAACACCCGAACAGACGGGGCTACTTGTGAGCGATAGGGACCTCGGTGAGTGGCGGCGTGTCCGGCGTACTCCTGTCATTCCTGCGGATACCGAACACGAGCAGTACGGTTCCAGTCACCCTTCGGTTGTGATAGAGGACGACACGATTCACATCGTTTATACGGGGAAGGCGACACGGTCATTCGGCGAGGGGTTAACTATGTGTCATGCGACCGCGCCGACGAGCGATCCAGCGTTGGTCACAAAAAATCCTGATAATCCGGTTTTCAGAGGTAGTGGGCAGACGTGGGACAGCCGAGCCGTTCGTGAAACCGAATTGTTCAAAGGTCCACAATACTTCCATATTCTCTACGGTGGGTACGATGGCGAAGTCTGGCGGATCGGACATGTGCGGACCCGCGATTTTCATACTTTCGAGCCGAACCCTTATAACCCCGTATTCATACCGTCGGACGATCCTAATGCGTTTGACTGTGATGGTGTGCTAACAGGACAGATCCTTGAAACCGAGGACCCCTATGCCATGCTCTATGCAGGCAAGAAAGGTCAGGAATGGCAGACGGGTTTGGCTACAATCCGAGAAAGTTAGATGGTAGAGCGTTCAACCGGTTATACTAAATTCACATTAAAGTTCCACGTAAAATGTGAGTTCAGCACGAGAATGATTTTCTAACTATGGCCACCTGGACATCGTTCCACTACGTTTCATCGAAGAAATCCGAAGAAACACCCAAGCAAAAACCCCCTTTCCAGTAACGGACGGGGACCCCGGTGTCTGGTGAATTTCAGCGGAGACTGAACCCCGTAGGGGTGACATCTCTGTAGGGATCACAAGGAGGATTGAACGGATGAGTCATTTACGATTTGTGTTAATAGTGGTTGCTTGTGTTGGTATGTCGCTTGGTGTTGTTTTCGCACAAGACGATGCTCTGAATGGTGGGACCGTCCGGGGGCAGATTACGGATCTAACACCAGCTCAGAACCCGATTGAGGGTGTTGAAGTCAAGATTGTTGCCCAAGATGGCGGAAACCAGGAATGGACAACAAAAACAGATGCCAACGGCGATTACAAACACGCTGGGCTTCCGGCTGGACGCTACTTGATTAGTATATCTAAAGACGGATACGGCGATCGGGTTGGGAAACCTGTTAGCATCGTTAAAGGTGGTGATCACTTCGTTCCGCTCAAAATGATTGAAAAAGGCAAAATCGAGCTGTTCTTTGAAGTGCAACCGGATGAAAGAATGAACATCATCGTCAAACAGCGTATTGTGTCCGTGCTCCAACGCGTTGCCGAAGGTGTTGGCAAACGTTATGATCTGGACGAGGCGGTTGTCAAAGCACTTCATCAGTCAATTCTCGATTCAATTGAGGGTGCGTTGGAACAGGGTGGCGATCTGAGTGTCTTGGCAAAACTAATGGAAGAAGGGAACATGCCGTTGCTTGAAATGGTATTGTCGCATCCAGGCTGCAAAGCAGCGTTCACTAAACACTTGAGCGAGGCGCAGCTTCAGGATTATTTGGAATTTACGGAGGCACGGCGGCAGCGAGATCGACAGGCAGTCGTTCATTGGATAACTGTCGCACTTGATAAGGAACTCAGTTTGAGAGCAGATCAACGCGAAAAGGTTGTACAGTCACTGCTTGATGCAACAGAGAACGAACTTTTTCCGAGCTCAATGAACGCGTTGCGGTTCAGTTCACAACAGGCGGCACAGCTGGCACACTACAGGTTGAAAGCCTCTCTGGATGGTGTCTTGAGTGAGGCGCAGTCCAAAGTTTGGGAGGGATTGGTTAACGCGAGTGCAAACAGAGAACGTGTCCTTGTCTTCGTACCCGAAGCCGAGATCAAGAATATCGTCGAGGATAAACAGCTTACGGTTATCCTCGAGGAACCAGTCAAGCATATTGAGATGGAGAAAAAAGTTAAAATAGTGATCGGCGATATAGTGATTGACCAGCCAGGGAAGCAACCTTGGATTGAACTTAACGCGGATATAGCGGGATCTCAAGAGCAAATGATGGAGATCGCCGAAGCCAAACTCGCAGCGCATACCGAGTTGTTAGGGACCCTCGATGAACGTGCGGCTCGACGTTTGGCACTCGCTGCCAAAGGTTTAGCTCAACAGTACTTTGAAGCCCACGACCAAACTCGTGAAGCGATATCCCGGGAAGTTGAAGCGGATCTCATGAAGAAAGTCGAAGATGGCAAAATGACTCGTGAAGAGGCTGCTGCGATGCTTAACTTCACTGTGAAGAACGCGATAGATGAATTATCCAGAGATGAAGGGTCTAAGATTGACATTACAAGCTATCCGCTGTACCAACAGGCGATCAAAGATGTGCTTTCTGAAGAGGCGTTTGCGCGGTATAGCGAGCACCAAGCCGAAAGAGAAACTTTGCGTCAACGGGCTTTGCGTGATATAGTGGTGGCGTGCATGGATACGCAGTTGCTTTTAGATGACATGCAGCGGGAGCAGTTGGAAACGGCAGCGTTGCAGTTGGTCCCCACCCCGTTTAGCGAGAGAAGCTCTTCGACCTCGATGTTTTTCCAACTCTTCCCACAGACGGTAGACTTTGAAGTCCTGACGCCTTGGCAGCGTGGGGAGTTTGAACGTGTATTCGGTCCGATTGCATGGCGGAGGTGACAGTAATGAAAGTTTCAAAGTCTGTAAAGTGTGCTAAAGTCCGTAAAGTTGTCAACAATTTTCGTCGGGAATCGGAGTTCCCGCCTATCCACTTTGGATACACTCGCGAACTTCTTTATTTTTTCCTTGTGGTACTGCTGGTCATATTTTCAATCGAATCTGCGCATGCACAGGATGTCGCCCTTCGCTATGGTACGGGTGTGCCCGCGGGGGTTCGTATCATCAATGACCGCGGTTTACGCTATCTCGCTAACTCGCAAATGGAGGATGGAGGCTGGTCAGGAGCAGGGAGTGGACCCGGCGTAACAGGGATTTGTGTCATGGCATTGATGGCGAGTGGCGAAGATCCTGACTTTGGTCCTTATGCCACGAACATCCGTAAAGCGTTGCGCAATATCATCTCCAACCAGGATGCGAGAACGGGGTACATCGGTGGAACTTGGGGCGGACATGGCTCCATGTACCAGCACGGTTTTGCCTTGTTGGCACTGTCCGAAGCGTATGGTGCAGTAAGCGAGCGACTGCTCTGGGAAGGGAGTGACATCCCGTCCGAACGGCGACGCACCATTAGCGAGGCGTTGGAACTGGCAGTGCGCTCTTCGTTGACTTCACAGCGGAAGAATCCATGGGGGGCTTGGCGTTACTCCCCAGATTCCCAAGATGCTGACACAACTGTAGCTGGAACTGTGTTGATGGGTTTACTCGGTGCTCGAAACGCTGGTATTGAGATTCCCAACGAAGCCGTTGACAAGGCGGTGAGCTTTTTTCAGACACACACGATGCAAGACGGGAGTGTAACGTATCAGATGACAAGCAGTCATGGTAGTGGACTCACCCGGTCAGCAATAGGAGTCCTGATTTACGCGATTGCAAAAAGAAAAGATACCCCTGAATACAAAGCCGCTTCCGAGTTCATCAAGCGTCGAATTGACCATCGCGGTACTGGACACCTGTTCTATAACCTTTACTATATGGCTCAGGCACTGTTTCAAAGTGACTTTGAGGCGTGGAAGGCTTGGAATCAAAGAACCATCGAGTGGCTCCAAGAGACGCAGGCAGAAGACGGTAGTTTCTCGAGCTCCCATGGCAGAGCCTACGGTACTGGAATGGCTATCCTCGCTTTGGCGTTGAACTATCGTCTCTTGCCTATTTATGAAAGATAAAAGGATTATCGGTTATCAGTCGTCGGTCGTCGATAAGAGGTTTTCGTTTAACCAAGGGGAAACACCCTATCAAAAACACCTCTTGTTACCGATAACCGTTAACCGATAACTGACAACGCTTCCTCTGAAAAGGAGAAATATGATGCAATGGAATCTAAAGAGACTGCTTGTTGTTGCCGCGGTATTGACGGTGTTATGGACTCCGATAATACAGGCTCAGAAAACAGCGACTTTGCAAACTGATATGCAAACATTGCGTTGGAAAAATGGCGATGCCCTCCCGGGTAACCTACTGGAAAGCGCGCCTGGCGTGATTCACTGGGCATCGCCTTACTTTTCGGACGATTTGGTTATTGATATTAGTGTATTGGATTCGGTTGTTTTCCCGAAGCAGTCCGCCCCAGCAATGGAGGCGTTTCGCGTTGGCACCGTATCCGGAGATATCTGGATCGCCGACATAGTTGATTCGGATGAGGGGACTTTTCTCTTTTCCAGTGAGCGACACGGTCGGTTTCGAGTGAATCGCGAGGCGATCTATACCGTTGAACGTCGGGTGCACCCTAATCTTATCTTCGACGGTTCCCAACTGACGAATTGGGAATTGCCCAAACGGGATGCGAACGAGCTCATGTTGCTGTTTGGTGGGAATGCCCGCCCGGATTGGTATGCGGATCGCGGCGGTCATCTACGGACAGATAAAGTCAAGGCGACAATTTTCCATGCGCTTGACTGGCCCCAGCATTTTGAGATTGACTTGGAATTAGCATCTGCGGCGCGTCCTCCGGGTTTTGTTTTCGCGCTTGGCAAAAACCTGTACGAGGCATTGCGGTTGGAAACTTGGGTTAACGAACTCGTAGTCGTTCAAGGCACGCTGTTCGAGCCGGTATTGACGATCCAGCCGGATCGGCGACACTTCCGTTTGCGCCTTGCTTATGATGGGGACACCGGTGTACTGGAGGTGTTTGATTTTACTGGCAATTTGCTGCTGAAATTGGATGAGGTCGGTCAGACAGTTGAGGAATCAGGTCTCTATATTTTCAACCGAGGTCAGAATCTGACGGTGCGGCGGTTAAGAGTCTACCGGCAGCCTGTTGGTTCTACACAGCAACAAGTCGATTCTTCCAAACCGCGGGTCCACATGATGAATGGACAAGTCGTTTATGGTAAGTTGTTTGTCAAGAAAGAAAGTAATTATGTTCTTGATGCAGGTGAAAATCGGTATGACATCGATATCCAGCAAATTGACCGTGTTGTTCAGCCGGGTGCTGCGTTAGTCGAAATGGAACAACCCGTTGCCTTGACATATCCCGACGGTGCAGTTTTGCGCGGCAAGATTGCGCAAGTGAACCCAGAGAGTGTGTTGGTACAGACCGCGTTCGCGAATGAACCGATAGAATGTGTATTTGCGGGTGCTTCACTGCTTCGGGTGGAATTAAGTAGTCCCAAGAATCATGGGCAGATTGAAGACGAGGATAGATTATTTCACCCGTCAGGGAATCTCCGTGGCCGCGTTCTATTCGACGTGGAGGATGGATCGTTCATCCGCTGGAAACCCGTCGGTGCGGCGGAAGCCGTACGACTGGCGAACATTCGGAGAGCTCACATAGAACGCAACAATAGGCGTGCATCGAAGGTGTGGCCCTTTGACATGTCGCGATTCCGTCATATATTGCATCTGAAGAGCGGAGAGATCATTCCGTGTCAAATCTCGTCATACATTGTCCCGCAAGCCTCTACAGGCTTGCGCGGGACCGTCGGTTTCCAGTCTCCTTTTATCAGCGCGCACCTCATTGATTCGGCAGACGTGAAAGCACTTGAGTTCTCTGGTAGGACGCACGCAAACTATATCGACAGAGCACATTCGACAAACAGCAAACGTCCCTATATCGCTTTGGGGAAGGAAGAGGGCCAGTTCAATAATCGCGAAATACATAGAATTGAGTTCAAAGGAGATGGTAACTTGGAGGAATTTCTGGCAGAGGGTGGCGTGATAGATTTGGGCGTGATAGATTTGAAAGATGGCAATGTGATATTCATGGTAGATGGCAAGAAAATAGAACTCCGCCCGGGCCAGAATTTAGCCGAAGTGGTCTTCGATGATGGCATATCTAAAAATCGCAAGTTAGACGTGAAATTGGAGCGTGCGTTAACCGTTCCGCGTTTCAACCGAGACACGCCACCGAACCATATCCTGGTGGCAGAGAACGGGGATATGAAACGTGGGAAACTGGTGGGTTTCAATGGCGAAACGATTCAGTTTGATTCTAAGCTACGCCAGTTTTCCATTCCTATAGACCGCGTGGCGCGGGTGGTCGATGTCAGTGTTAATAGCGATCAGCCATCAGCGGTCAGCCGTCAGAAAGAACAAAACCCTCTTCCTCTGACAATCGAGAGCCGAGAACCGACAGCCACTCAATCTGAGGTTTCTATCAGGTTAACCGACGGTTCAATTCTGATTTTTGAACCGCTTGAGATCAAAGATGATGAGTTGTTGGGCCGTTCGCCAATCTACGGAGAAATAACGGTTCCGATCGAAAGTATCCAGCACCTCTACCTCGGAGACACGACAGGGTCGTTTGAGGCTGCCTTTGAAGCGTGGGTGGTCCGACCGGCAAAAGAGCCAGTGTTCAGTGATAATCCATAAGATACAACTGGTATAACAGTCTAACGACGATTCTTCAAGTTTGAATTGCGTTTCAAGATTTTCCTTAATCAAAAAGAGAGGATTTGATAGAATGGTTCACAAGAATTCTTAGCTACCAGAAAGAAACAAGGGGGGACAATAGATGAGCGTGAGAGCGATTCTGATCGGTTTGGCACTCGTCATTATACAGACAGCAATTACCCCCTATAACGACTACTACCTCCAAGGAACAGATATCGCCGGAAATCATTTTCCTTTGGGGACAGTGTTTACACTGATTTTTCTCACCTTGGTCGTCAATCCCATTCTGAAGAAAGTATTTCCCCGAGCGGTGCTAAATCCGGGGGAATTGATGACAGTCTGGGTTATGATGGTAATCAGTTCAGCGATTCCATCGAAGGGGATGATCGGGTATTTACTTCCCTACTTGGCGGCACCGGTCTATTTTGCTACACCTGAGAATGAGTGGGCAGAAACGCTTCATCCTCATTTCCCCGAATGGCTAATTGTGTGGGATGAGTACGCCGTCACCGATTTCTACGAGGGAGAATCAATTGTTCCTTGGGCACTCTGGGCAAAACCGCTCCTCGTTTGGACAGTTTTTATCCTACTGTTCTACGCGCTGACGATTTGCGTATCGGTTGTATTAAGAAAACAGTGGGTTGAACGCGAAAGGTTCATCTTTCCACTCGTTACTGTGCCTGTGGAGATGGTTCAGCAAACCTCAATGCACGCGGGTCTGAACAGTTTGTTCAAGAATAGGCTCGTGTGGGTAGGGTTTGGAATCGCCGCCTTCTTTCACCTACTCAATGGACTGCACGAGTATTTCCCCGCACTCCCGCGCATTCCGAATCGGTATGACCTGTACACCCCATTCACGGAGCGCCCGTGGATTGTGATGGGTTGGTGGCCGCAATTTCGGTTCTTTCTGTATTTCTCTGTTATCGGTATAACCTACTTTCTCGCCATGGAGGTGTCTTTCAGTTGCTGGTTTTTCTTCCTATTCTTCAAGTTACAATACATTATCATCAATGCCTTCGCCATCCCTATCAGTCCGTGGATATCTGCCAGAGGACAAACAATGGCTGCCTATGTGGTTATGGTCCTCGCCTTCCTGCTTAACAGTCGAACCCATATCAAAGATCTCCTGAGACGAACGTTTTTGGAGTCCGCTGCCTCCACAGCGATTGATGATTCGGGTGAAGTATTACCGTATAGATGGGCAGTGCTGGGGACAATTTTTAGTTTTCTGTTGCTTGCGGGTCTCTGCGTCTACGCGGGGATGTCGCTTTGGGTCGCTTGTAGCATTATTGTCCTGTTCCTGATTGCTTCTACTGCGCTATCGTGGATGGTCGTCAACGGTGGAATGCTACTGATTCAGGCACCGATGTATCCCGTAGAATACTTTGAGATTATTACGGGTTCAAGAATCATTAATGCGAACAGTTTGGCACTCTTAGGATTTCAGCGGGTAATGATGCGTGACTGGGGCGGCATCTTGATGCCGAGCGTTCTGCATGGATTCAAAGCGGCGGATCCAGTCGGATTAAATCGAAGAAGCATCCTCGGCGCGATGGTGCTTGCTATTGTTGTTGCTATCGGTGTTTCCTATGCGGCATCGTTGCCCTTGATTTATGAAAAAGGCGGATTAAATTTGCAAAGGGGTCCCTTCGTCGGATCACCGAGATACTTCAATCATATGGTTTCACTGATTCAATACCCGAAAGACGCGAAATTGGGGGAGGCGTACAGCATGCTTTTGGGAACCGGCATCACTAGCTTTCTACTGATTATGCAGCGCCAATTTATGTGGTGGCAACTTCACCCGATTGGATATGTGATGGGTGCGGTTTATTCCTCCTATTTCCTCTGGTCTTGTATATGTATTGGCTGGTTTTTGAAATATTTGGCACTGAAATCCGGTGGCATCGGATCCTATCGAAGACTCCGACCGCTGTTTATGGGATTGATTATTGGTGAGTTTGGCATTGTCGGGATTTGGATGGTGATCGGGATGTTTACTGGTGTGAATTACCAAGGTGCCTTACCCGGATAATTTTTCTATACTCGTTTCTCAAGCGTCTGTGTAAACCCTTATACCCAACGCACGTTAAAACATACAAGGTTCTCAAAAGTTTTCATTCAGATCGCTAACGAGGTAAATTATGAAGTTGACATTTCCTATCTGTTTACAGAAGTGTTTTTTAGCAGTATTGGTAGGTCTTTTCATCGTATTGGCAGAGCAGATACCGGCGGCTGCTATGAAAATCGCCTTTACCTCAGACCGAGATGGTAATTCTGAAATCTATGTGATGAATGCCAATGGAAGAGCCTCGGTCAGACTTACTAAAAATCCGGCGGCAGACAGCGGGCCTACTTGGTCTCCAGACGGTAAGCGCATCGCTTTTACCTCGAACCCAAAAGGCGTTTACGATATCTATGCGATAAATGCTGATGGGACAAATCGCATAAATCTCACACGAAATTCGTCAGGCGACTTTGGTGCTGACTGGTCTCCGGATGGGACGCAAATCGTCTACGGCTCAAACCGAGGGAACGAAGAGATCTATATCATGCGCGCGGATGGTACCAATCCCACGAATATCTCACGGCATCCAAAAGCAGACCGTCACCCAGATTGGTCTCCGGATGGGACAAAAATAGCGTTCACCTCAGACCGCGACGGTGATCGTGAAATCTATGTGATAGGAGTTAGCGGTGGCAGACCGATTCAACTGACGAAAAACCTGGAGCCATGGGACAGGAGTGCTGACTGGTCTCCAGATGGCAAGCGAATTGCCTTCACTTCAGGTCGAGATGGTGATTTTGAAATCTATGTGATGGATGCTGATGGCTCCAATACCATTCAACTGACTCACAACCTATTCGCATTTGATGATCGGGCTGCCTGGTCTCCAGATGGAACAAAAATCGCTTTTACTTCTGACCGAGAAGGTAAGGATGACATCTATGTAATGGATGACGACGGTTCCAATCCTGTCAATCTCACTCAAAATCAGGCTGGAAGGAATAGGGGTCCCGCTTGGCAGCCGATACCCTTAGCGGTTTTGCCACAAGAAAAGTTGGTGACACTCTGGGGAAATCTCAAAAGCAAGCAGTAACCGTATTAGTGCCGAGGTGTTTTTGCTTGGGTGTTTCCCCCAGGAACCCTCGCCAGTTGAGAAGCGGTGTATGCCCAAAGTACACCTGTTGCTGAAATTTAGGCGATGCCAAAATGGTCAGACCCAGGCATGAGATGTTCTCTTGCAACGTCTGCGTTGATTTCGACACCCAATCCGGGTCGCTCTGGCAGCACAAATGCGCTATCTTGCATAAGCGGTTCGTCGGAAATTGCGAGATCCCACCGCCACTCAACTTGATCGGCGTGATATGGGAGTTCCATGACGATGAAATTCCGTACGGCGGCACAAACGTGTGCTGTCGCTGTCATTCCGATTGGCGATGTGATGTTGTGCGCAGCAAACGGGATATAATAGAGGTCTGCCAGATCTGCAATCTTCTTCGCTTCAAGTATCCCGCCTGTTCCAGACACATCGACATGTAGCATATCACAGGCTTGGGTCTGGATTAGTTCCCTGAAGCCGTCTCGTCGGAACAGGAATTCGCCGGTACAGATGGGAATAGAAGTGGCGGAACTAACCTTCGCCATCGCTTCGACGTTATCATTCGGTACTGGGTCTTCCAAAAACATTAAATCGAACGGCTCCAAGCGTTCAGCAAGTTTCATCGCTGAGTGGGTGCTGAATAGGCTATGACAGTCGATACTGATGTCGATTCCATCGCCAGCGGCTTCTCGTGCGGCGGCGACCAACGATGTCATTTTCTGTAATTCCGCTGTACTGAGTTCCCGATTGACCACATCCTGCTTGAGTTCGTTTGCGGAGTTATCGATGTCGAACTTGATTGCTTGGTACCCGTCTGCAACGCCTTCCTTGGCTCGCTGCGCCCAACCTTCAGGTGTGTTCCCTTTTCCGTGTCCGACATCGGCATAGAGTCGGATACGGTCTCGATATTTTCCACCTAACAGTTGATAGACCGGCACGCCAAGGCTCTTTCCAAGCAGATCCCACAGTGCTGTTTCTATCCCACCGATAGCCGATAAACCCATTGCGTATCGATTGCTCGCTGCACCAATCATTCGGTGGTAGAGGGGTTCTATATTTCTTGGATCTGCGCCGACGAGCGTCTTCTTGAATTGCAGGATAATTTCGGCGATTCCTGCCCCAGGATGCGCCTCACCTATACCTGTCAACCCGTCGTCAGTTTCGATCTGGACGTAGTTCCACTGTTTGTATCCCTTTAGTGTCATCGCTTTTACATCGGTAATTTTCATGTTTGCTTCCTCTTTGTGTATGAAATCGGTTAAAAGAATCAATAGGTGTTACAGTGAGGTGTCGGGAATCGGAATTCCCTCCTACAGAAGAACTGAATAGCCCGACAGTTATAATCCAAAGAAATTTGATATTATCTCCGCTTCAAGAGGTTGGCTAAGGAGCTGTATTGACTGTTTCGAGGTAATTCCGCAATAACGGCGCGCCCGTTCCGCTTGAAGAGTTTGTATGCCTTTGCATTCGGATCAGAGGTAAGTACGCGGTAATGGTTTCCAACAATCTCAATTGCGGCGTTGTTATCGCAGGCAATTCCGATACCACCCCGTTTTGCAATCATCTTTGAAAAGGCATCTTCCCTCTTCTCGCTGTGATAATGAGGACAGTATACAGCATTGATGAATCCCAACCCACTCACACGGATATAGTCCCACTCTAAGTTGCTGGAGAAGGAACGAGAATCACTGCAACCGCATTTGAACCAGCAGATCGCACCTGCACTGAGCCCCGACAGGACAATACCGCGGGATGTTGCTTCCGCTAACACAGTGTCCAACCCCAACCGTCGCCATATTTTCATCATCCTATAGGTATTTCCACCACCGACATAAATCAGATCTGAATCCAATACCAATGCCGACATCTTCTCAAACGTCGGAGGACTTTGAATCAGGTTGAGGGTGAGCGTTTGACACCCGAAGTGCTCGCCGTAGTACGTCTCAAAGGTATCCACATATCCAGGAGCGTCACCACTGGCAGTTGGAATAAAGAGTGCCTTTGGTCGTGTTTTGCCGGTCAACTCAATGATGCGTTTGTCAATGTCGGCGGTTTCCAGCATTTTAAGTTCTCCACCACCGATTGCGACAATCTTACGTGTTGTGTTCACCAAATTATCTCCCGAACGGTTTTCGGACGTGCGTTGGTTGGAAAAGTTCAATTATATTGCGTACACTAAGCATTCATGATAGCATATCTCTTGAGATTGCGCAACAACGACGGAAGGAGAATAACTGATGACAGATCAGGAAATCAGAACCTCTTATGAACGTGATGGTTACGTTGTGGTCAGAGACCTTATTGATGATCGAGATTTAGAGCCGATTCGCGACTTTATCAAGGCGAAGGTTGATACGCATAGCCGTGAGTTGTATAGTGAAGGGAAGCTATCGTCGCGGTATGAAGACGAATCCTTTGAGCGGCGATATGCTGCTATCTGCGAAGAGTTGGATATATTGCCTCGCAACTGGATTTTTGGTATGTATGGACGTGAGTTTTACGATCTCTATAACCTGCCCGGTGTTTTGGACGTGCTTCGCCTTCTCTTGGGTCCTGAAGTCTCGAATATCGGCACCCCGGCATTACGAACGAAACTCCCCGGAAGCGTGATTACCTCGTTCCCATGGCACCAAGACAGTCAATATCTCGACCAGTCAACTATCGGAAAAAAAGAGAAGCACACAGGCGATCTCCACATGGTTACGGTATGGGTGCCGCTGGTGGAAGCGACGGTCGAAAATGGATGTTGCTGGGTCATCCCGGGTAGTCACCGTTGGGGTTTACTCGACGGTGCACGAGGTGCGGATTCAAACGTCCGGATGGAGGAGGATGTTGAAGCGCGTGGCACGCCAGTGCCTGTTCCTCTGAAACCTGGTGGTGCGCTGTTTATGTCGAACCTTTGCGTACATACCAGCAAAGTGAACACAACGCGGAAATCCCGTTGGAGCATCGACTTCCGCTACTTTCCCACGCCTGACCCGGCTGACTTGACTACCGAAGCGCGTGAAGCCGCCGAATTCGTGAACACTAAAGCTCTGAGGGGCAGTAGAGTGCCGCTTGTCGTTCTCACTGAAGGGCGTAAACCGACGTGGGAAGAGTGGGAGGCAGCGCATCGTAAATTGGATTGAATGGGTGTGAACGCAACGCTATTCAGGGAACTGTCGGTCAAACGCATCCAACATCGCCTGTGTGCGCCGCCTAACCAATCTGCGAGATCCGTATCCATCACAAAAGATGTAAAGTTCATCATTGCGAATGCCGTTTACCACCTGTTCACCGACCAGATCGGGCTTGATTAGCTGGATGTCCAAACGTTTCAGCCATTGGATTTTCCGTTGTCGGGTGGCTTCGTCATCTTTTGGGTTCGTGTGAAAGACCGAGAGTTCTGTATCCACGGCATCAGGGCAGAGCACAGAAGCGGAAATGAGCGACTTCGGTGGTGCGTCCCCAGCCCATCGGTCAGTTCCGGCACCGTACATGTTTTGCCAACGATCCTTAGCATGTTCGTTTGCTAACTCCGCACGCAGCACTTCGGTCAACGCGATGACCCCGGCTTTGCTGATCCCGTAGGGAACGCCACGTCCCTGTTGTGCGAACCCTGTGATAGAGGCGGTGTTGACGATGTGTCCACCTTCCCCATGCCGCGCTATCCGTGGGACGAATACCTGCACCCCGTTTAATATGCCGTGCAGGTTCGTGTCCATCGTCCGGTGCCAATTTTCCCATGTAACCGACACCACGGGTCCCCCAGGACCAATGCCGGCGTTGTTGCAAACGACATGCACTTTTTCAAACACTGCCTCTGTTTTGTCCGCTGCGGCTTCCATCGCGTCCCGATCACGCACATCAAGTTGGATAGCGAGGACATTTCCTGGGCTGTCCAGAGTTGATTCCGCTACTTTGAGTTGCTCAGTCTTAACATCTGCGATCACCACCCGCATCCCTTCTTTCAGGCAGGCTTTAGCGATCCCCAAGCCGATTCCTTGAGCACCACCTGTGATGAATGCGGTTTTACCGGTCAAAACGTTCATAGTTAGACCTCTGGAAAATTCGGGTATTTAAGTTTTTCATGGTTGCTCCAATCTGCTTTGATAGGTTAATCGCTTTTCTATTCGTATCGGTAGAGAAATTTAAAAATATCGTGAATCCGAGTTAACGGTATAGAAGTTAACGGAAAAGGTTTTACTTACCTCATTATACCACAGAGAGTTTCTTTCTACTATGGAATCCTCTATTTCTTCAGAGGCATTCAGTTTTCAGCAATCAGCAGTCAGCAATATCAGTAGAGTTATATAAATTAGGACTTACGCACAAAACAGATATTGAAGGTTGAAAGGATGGAAACCTCCGCTACGCTTTGAATCTTTGAATTTTCCAATCTCGCAAGCAAACCAAGGAAGTTTGCGTAAATTCCATATAATTTCATAGTTTTCATAGCAAAACGGAGAAATCATTCGGTTTGACGGAAGGCTATAAATCCATACCACGCTTGGGTTTTGGGCGGTTTTCGTCAAAGGTTGTTATGAAGTTTGCTATGAAAATTTGATGAGTCAAGTTTATGACCCTATTCCATAAGACGACAGGTCGAGAATCTCTCGATTTCTATCAATATTGCGTAAGTCCTAATAGCCCTACTATTTCTTATATCGGACTCACGTTAAAAATAGGCGTGTATGCCCCCGCCTATGTAAACACCAGCGAGTTTTCTTCGATCTTGAAAGCCGGTTTTTTCCCGACCAAACCCTTGACCGGCTTCTACGTTCAAACCCAAAGGGATGCCTCCAAAAGAAAACACAAGTTCACCGCCGAAAGCGATGCCGGCTCCCAACGTCGTGGTAAGGATATCCCGTTCTTCTTTAAATTGCCAACCACCTTCTAAGGTGAAATAGAGTCGGGATAGGTTCCACCTGCTTTGGTGCTCAAATATGGCATACGAAATGCCGGCACCTAACATGTGGTCGCTATTCTGATCGCTGAGGATAAAACGTCCAACCGTTTGAAGATATACAGGTGCGAGTCCGGTATAGCGGAAACTAATTCCGCCAAATGTGGGGGTTGCGCCCTGAAGTCCAACACCAAAATTTTTAGTGAGATCAGCTGCTTGCGCCTGAGTTGAAAAACTGAGGGTGATCCCTAAAAAGATACAAATCAGGCAAAAAATTGAGCGTATCATTATTTTTCTCCCTTTTGTTTATTGAGCGAGTAGTAGTGTCACTCGGTGCGAATCAGTAGTAGACGGATGATACATGAGGATGTCCTGCTTGTTGTCCTTGTTGAGGTCCACCAGCTGGGTATTCCGTTCGTCCATAGGCAAGGTGACTGCGACCTTTTTGGGCTGCCGCGCCAACAGGTCGGGCCCAGGTACACCGATAAAGACTTGCAGTTCTTCCCGACTCTTCCCCACCAGCAGGTCCAAGCGTCTGTCGCCGTTCACATCTCCCATCAGTACCGGTGATAAGAATATGTTTTGTTTGTCAAAGGGGTTGATGGCGGGTCTGATTTTATGCGTGGTAGTTGGCTTGTTGGGGTAGATGCCGTCTTCGATGCGATAGAACTCAACATCTATCATGACGGAATTGCCGAGAAGCGCACGCATTATCCCCCCAACACCTATGTTTACGTCTCTGAATATAATGTCGGCCTGGCCATCCCCATCGAAATCCTGGAACCACACGGACGAATATCCCGAGTACTGCAACGCACCACCGGTTCCTTGCGGTTGGATCACCGTGCTAACCTCCCGTGCGAACAAGATGCCGTCGGGTGTTGGTGTGCCGAAATGCACCTCATATAGGCTGCGCTGGTTCAGTAGGCTTCGTCCCTCCAGCGAGAGGATCACCAAGTCAGTGACACCATCGCCATTCACGTCGCGGAACGAGTGCAGCACTGTCAGCTTCGTGTTTTCTCTGAATCCAAAGATGAGCGAGAACGCGCTCTCGCCGCTGAATCCGAAGGCGATTGAGTAAACACCATCAGCATCGAATGGGATGTTGACAGTGAAGGTCTCTGCCACTGGAGAAAACATCCCGTTAGCATCTTGGCGATAAACGTCGAAATGGTCCTTGTTCCAGAACATGAGATCGCTGCGCCCGTCCTGATCGTAGTCCATCTCGTGGACACGACTCAGATACCAAGGGATGGTCAAGGCAGTTATACCGATCTCGCCGTAGCTGCGCGTATCATCCAAGGCAATCTCGTCGAAAAATGGTTCGGGAGGACCGAGTTTTACTGGCTCGGTGAACGAGCCGTTGCGCAATTGCGTGGATATCCAGAACCCATTGACATCCGGCACCACCAGGTCGTCACGACCGTCGCGGTTTACGTCTCGGGTGATGTCAATCTGAGGGATTTCGTCCTCGTCCGCCGCGTTGTAGTTCGTAGCGACTTCCACCAGCGCGCGTTCCGTCGCCGATTCGGGATCGAACCAGTTCAGACGGCCGCGCTCGTACGTCATCAGTCGGTCGCGTCCACCGATGTTGGCTACGTCAACGAACAGCACTTGCGGACGCAGCGTTGCATCGAGTCTCGGCACCCAGGTGCTATCGTCAAATGCGTAGATGCACAAGCGACGGTCGCCGTTCTCGTCGACGTTTATCACGGCAAGTTCTGCGACAGCACCATCAAGGAAGAACCCCGTCAAAACGGTCTGGTGTTGTGCTGCGCCGGTGACGACCTCGTGCTGCTCGAAAGTGAATTCCGCGGCGGCAGGCATCATGAGCTCAACCTCTTCGCCGATCAGTCCCGAGCATCCCGACAGGAATACACTAAAAACCAGTATGGAGAACAGGCACTGACTTTTAATAGCAAGTTTTGGCTTGCAAGCTACGTCAAAAGGGATTTTAAAAGTAGGCATGTATGCCCCCGCCTATGTAAACACCAGCGAGTTTTCTTCGATCTTGAGAGCTGGTTTTTTCCCTACCAAACCCTTGACCGACTTCTACATTCAAGCCGAGAGGGATCCCTCCGAGTGAAAACACAAGCTCACCTCCAAAAGCGAGTCCTGCTCCGAGGGTCGTGGATTTGGTCAGTTCTTGTCCCAGGTCCAGATCTTGCTTTTTTTCATATCGCCAGGCACCTTCTAAGGTGAAATAGAGTCGGGATAGGTTCCACCTGCTTTGGTGCTCAAATATAGCATACGAAATGCCGGCACCTAACATGTGGTCGCTATTCTGATCGTTGAGGATAAAACGTCCAACGGTTTGAAGGTATACGGGTGCGAGTCCGGTATAGCGAAAACTAATTCCACCAAATTCAGGGGTGGTTCCCTGGAGTCCAATACCGAAATTTTTGGTGAGGTCAGTTCCTTGTGCCTGAACTGGGAAACTGAGGGTTACCCCTAAAAAGATACAAATCAGGCAAAAAATTGAGCGTATCATTATTGTTCTCCTTTTTGCTTATTGAGCAATTAGCAGTGTTATCCAATGTGACTTAGTGGTGGACGGGTGGTACATGAGAAGATCCTGTTTACCGTCCTGATTGATGTCTACTAACCAAGTATATTTTTCGTTGTTGGGGATGGCTACTGCCACCTTTTGAGGTTTTCGATTGAACAGGTGTGGTCCGGATACGCCGGTAAAGACGCGGAGTTCTTTCGGTTCGTGCTTCACTAACATATCCAAACGTTTGTCGCCGTTGACATCCCCGATCAGCACAAACGAGAACGCAGTTCTTCCACCTGTTTCACTGGGGGGGTACGATTTGATTTTTCGGGTCGTGCTCGGCTTGTCAGGATAGATGTCGCCCGCCATGCCGTAGAACTCAAGATCCAGCGACCCGGAACCCGTCAGAACTGATCCGATAATCATACCGATAACTTTGAAGATACGCGGTTTGATGGTGGTGAACATCATGTCGACCTGCCCGTCGTGGTTCAAGTCATGCTGTTCCATCGTGAACGGAATGCCGTCCACCTGAAGTGCAGTGCTGACCTCCGAAGCGAAGGTAACGCCGCCATCCGGTGTCGGCGTGCCGAAATGCACCTCGTAGGTGGAGTGCATGTGCCATAGGCCACCTCCCTTCAGCGAGAAAACACCAAGGTCGGCGATGCCGTCGCCGTTCATGTCGGTTAAGGCGTGTAGAACCCTTCCTGTCAGATTTCCGGTCGGTTGATGATCCCTGCGCCGTCGACGAACGCCGTATGGTGCAGCGAGCGATGCGAGTTCGTCGGCATCGAACGCCACATCTGTTGTGAAGGTTTTGGCATTTGGTGCAAAAAGTCCATGCTCGTCTTGGTAATGAACCTCAAAGTGGTCTGCGTTCCAGAACACCAGATCATTTTGTCCATCTCGGTTGTAGTCCATTTGATGGATACGGCTTTTATTCCACGGCGTGTGTCGATATTCATCGGCATCGTAGATTCTATTTACCTCAGTGGGCGGACCGAGTTTCACTGGATCGGTGAACCCTCTATTTTTCGTCTGAATGAACACCCAGAAGCCGTCAGAATCCGGTATTACCAGATCGTCACGGGCATCAGCGTTCACGTCGTGAGTGATGTCTACGTGAGGGATGGCGTCGCTGGGAGGTGGCACCATGGAAGGAACTGTCACCAGCACATGTTCCGTCGCCGATTCGGGATCGAACCAATTCAGTTTACCGTGCTCGTACGTGATCAAGCGGTCACGTCCATCGATATTTGCAACATCAACGAGCAAGACTTCGGGACGCAACGCTGTGTCTATTCTCGATACCCAAGTGCCGTCGTTGCACGCATAGATATGTAGGTATCGGTCATTGTTTTCGTCAATACTTACCACAGCAAGATCCGCGATAGCACCACCGAGCAGGAATCCTGTTAAAACAGTTTGGTGTTTCGCTATCCCGGTGACAACTTTATGCTGCTCAAAAGCCAATTCCGCGGCGGCGTGCTGCATCGGAACGACATCTTTATCGAGCAAGCCCGAACAGCCCGACAGGAGGACTCCAAAAATCAGTATATAAAACAGGCTCTGCCGATAATGCCTTGTGCGTGGAAACAAGGAACTAATTTTTTCGGAAATCCAGTGTTTGTGGAATGGGTTTCGCTTTTTCATTTTGTTCTCCTTTTGGATTTTTCGATATATTAACATAGATAAGTAAATGAACAGTGTTAACCTGTAGGCGAAAAATATAAGTAACCTTTTATCAAAATCTTCCGATCTCCTTTAGGTTTACCGGGCGATCAGCATCGTCACCCGATGCGGTTCGGTTCCCGGAGGTTGTATCGGAGCTCCGTGAGCATCCCGTAGTGTGAATGGATGATGCATAAGGATATCCTGCACCCCATCCTTGTTGAGGTCCACCAGCCAGGTGTATTCCTCGTCGTTGGGAGGGGCGATCGCCACCCCCTGAGGCCGCTGGGCGAATATTTCCGGCCCCGGCACGCCGACGAGGACACCCATGATCCGAGGGTGATCCGCGAGGAGCAAGTCTGAGCGGCCGTCGCCGGTCACATCCCCGATGCGCAAAGTTGTGTTGAACGCGCGCGGGTAACTCTTTTGAGTGTTCCGTCTCTCGTGTGTTCCCCCTCGAAGCATGATGTCCAGTGGCACCCACCCCGGCTCGCGATGGCTGGGCACTCCGTCCAACGCGATTCTGCGGATGGTGTTGGGTGTGCTGGGGTAGCGGCCTTCTTCCATTTGGTAGAACTCGATATCCAGCCAGACATCATCCCCCATGAACCCCTTGATGCTTTTCCAGAGGCTGCCTTTGAGGAACTCGATATCGATGGTCGGGATCATAAGGTCGACCTTGCCATCGTGATCGAAGTCGTGCTGTTCCATCCCGAGCTGGATTCTCTCGTCTGACTGGAACGCGATGTCAACGCTCCGTGAGAACAGGGTGCCACCATCGGGTGTTGGCGCGCCGAAATGCACCTCGTAGGTGGTGTGCTTTTTAGAGATGTCCTTGCCCGAAAGTTTGAAAACCACCAAGTCGGCGATGCCGTCGCCGTTCAGGTCTCCCAACGAGTGCAGCACTTTTCCTATCATGTCCCCGGTGGCGAGTGCGGAGAGCCGGTCAGAGTCGAATGCCACATCGGTCATGAAGGTTCTGGGCTTCGGTGCAAACAGCCCGCGCTCGTCCTGGAGATGAACCTTGAAGTGGTCCTCGTTCCAGAACACAAGGTCGGTGCGACCATCTCTGTCATAGTCGATTTCATAGACACGGCTCTGAGACCAAGGGTCATACCGATATCCGTCGGCTCCGAGGATTCTTTCCATTTCAGTGGACGGACCGAGTTTCACTGGATCAGCGAACGTGCCGTCGCTCATCTGGATGAACACCGAGAATCCATCTAAGTCAGGCACCACCAGATCGTCGCGGTTGTCGGCGTTCACGTCCCGCGTGATGTCTACATGGGGGATTTCGCCGCTGCGAGGCGGCTTGAAGTTAGAAGTAACCGCCACCAGCGCGCGTTCCGTCGCCGATTCGGGATCAAACCAGCTCAGACGGCCGCGTTCGTACGTAATTAGTCGGTCGCGTCCGTCAATATTTGCTACATCGACGAACAATACTTCGGAACGCAGCGTTGCGTCGAGTCTTAGTGCCCAAGTGTTGTCATCGAACGCGTAAATGCGCAAACGACGATCATCGTTCTCGTCGATGTGCACCACGGCAAGTTCCGCGAAATCACCACCGAGAAGAAATCCCGTCAGAACGGTCTGGCGTTTCGCGGAGCCAATAACGATCTCGTACTGATCGAAAGTGAATTCCGCGGGGGCAGGCGGCGTCCGCTCGACTTCTTCGCCAAACAGACCTAAGTATCCCGATAGAAATACGCCGAGGGTTAGTATTGAGAACAGGCTTCGTCGATAATGCCTTATGCGTTCGACGACTGAACTCGGTGTTGTGGGAAGAAAGCACTTGTGGAATAGGTTTCGCTTTTTCATTTTTATTCTCCATTTGAGTTTTACAAGATGTTAACATAGATAAATAAATTAACAGTGTTAACTTTATAGGCGAAAAAATATAAGTGACCTTCGCCAAATGGTTTGAAATCTATACTTTTAAACCCTCAATTGTCGTGTGAATTACCGTGTCAATCAATTTGTCTTTTTCTGTCCAAGGGAAATCTGGGAAGTCAATCAGGAGCAATGTGACACCATGAACCGCCGACCACAGCACCTGACCAGTGGTTTCGACATCCATCTGCCGAAATCTCTTCTGTTGGATGCATTCAGAAACCATTTCACGTAAGTAATTGAACACGTTTTCGCCAACCGATCCTTCTTGCAGACCTAAACCCCTCTGGAACTGGGGGCGAATGACAAACGTTAGTTTGTAATCTTGCGGATATTTGAGACCGAACTCGACATAGGCTTGTCCACTTTTTTTGAGGGTTTCGACAGGGTCGCTTTTATCTCTTTTTAACTGCTCAAGCGTGTTCAATAGGTTCAGGAGTGTTTCCTGACAAACGGAATCTAAAAGATCAGCCTTGTCTTTGAAATAAAGATAGATCGTTGTCGGTGAGTATTCGATCTTGTTGGCAATCTTTCGCATAGAGACGTTCTCATAACCTTCATTGACAAACAACTCTCGCGCCGCGAGAAGGATTTGCCGTCGCAGCTGTTCTTTTTCCTTTGCTCTCCGTTCTTTAATACCCATTGCTTTAACCCTTGTTTACATAGTAATCTAACTTAACAGTGTTAACATTATATCACATGTTTTTCTCTTTGTCAAATTTTTTTCATCGATCATTATTCACTACGGCAAATTCCGCAAGAATCATACATCACGACTAAGTTTCTATGTGCACTATCCGATGTAAGAATCGAGGTGCCACAGTCGAGCGAATATGTTTTCGCTTGTTGTACAGATAGAACGTCATCAGCACACCGCACAAATGTCTTGAATCCGATCAACTAACTCCGATGGATGATGTAATACCATTTCTAAAAATTTATATCGCATTAACCGTACCTTAACGCATAGACTCACAGTCTCTGCTATAAGAAGGCACAAACTGAAAGTTTATGCTACAATTCCAATCAGAAATGGTATAATACTGGATAGTCTGCCGCTCGTTGCATCACAATATTTTCTCCAAGCAAGTCTGTGTGCTGACTGAGAAACCATGCGGCGCAATCGGAAACTTTCTGTCGGTTCTGTGGGATAAATCGCGACCAAGAGGTCGCCCCTACAGAAAGGGGTCGTCAGTTGTCAGAACCGAGATTTAGGGGATTTACAGGATTAGAGATCGGCTTTTCGTCTGAATCGCAGAGTGTTGGGAATGACACGGATTGCGCGGGTTAGGGAATGGAAGAGCGGAAGGATGGAAGAAGGGAAGTCAGGGGGTTGGAAACTCCTCCCACAAGAGTCTCCAGAAGTAAGTCCGAGACTTAATAGGTGGCAGGATACGACGATCGCGCCTTGCTGCCTTACTTACCCTACCGGCACTTTGCCAAATTTAACCGCTTCCTGAAAATCTTGATTCTCTTTTTAGGGCTACCTAAGTTTCCTTCTGGCGTTCTCTAAGTTCTTTTTGGACATTTTCTCGGTTGGCGCGGGCTGTTGCATATTCGGGGTCAAGACGGATCGCCTCATCATAATCGGAAATGGCGGCTTCAAGGTTTCCCAGTTCGCTTTTGGCGTTTCCTCGATTGTAGTAGGCTCTCATACATTCAGGGTCAAGACGGATTGCCTTATCATAATCGGAAATGGCAGCCTGATAATCGCCTTGATCGTATAACTTATTACCCCTATTGACGTAGGCTTCTGCGGATGTAGGCTCCTCAAATGAGTTTTTAGTGTTTTCCATCAGACTCTTTCCCTTGCATCATGGTGTGTAGACCGTATGTCGTCTGTTAACTCGTCTAACCCCTCCACTCTCGGCACTTTGGGATGTGCGGAAACGGTTCTCGTTTCTGGAATTGCTGCCTGTGCCGAGATTAGTCTGGTGATTTGGTCGGTTAAGCGATCTATCGCGCCTACATTGTCCTTGTTATCTTGATTTTGCCGCCATGATTTGAAAAAATAACCCGCTATAGAAACTATCAGAGTTCCCAAAATTCCTAATATTCCTTTCCAAATCAAATCCACCGTCCCTTTTAAATCACGTATGTCATCTTTAATGTTCGTTATATTTGTCTTATTTCCTTCTACAACTGTGCTAAGGGGTCCAACCTTTGCATTAATTTCCGAAATTTTTGTCTCAACGTCTTTGACTTTCACATCCACATGTTCGCGGACTCGGATCTCTGACTGGTATATCTTTTCAATAATTGTATCGGTTGCTGACTGTGATTGTGAGAACACCGTATAGGGAATAGAAAGAACACAGAGAACCCCGAGACATATCGCCCGCCCATTTAGCATTATGAATCTTCTATACTTCAGTTTTACTACATGAAAATAACGCATATACTGCATTTTGGTTAACAGGTTAATTTATTTTAGCATATCATTCAAGAAAAAAATGGGAAAAGTGCATCGCTTTCCTACACAAGTGAAGAATAGCCATCAGTCATTAGTAGGCGAGTTCCCCGGGGAAATCGTCAAGCAAAGTCGTATTGCAGACAGTGCGCGGAAAACATCCGCTACTCTCCAAAATTTGTTAGATAGCAACTTAGGTTCACACAAAAATTGGGTTAAAACGAAAAAATGTAGCATTTTATTTCAGGCAACTTCTCACTTGCCTATTTTGAGCGATTTTGCTACAATCTTTTTTTAGAAAACTTTGGACTAATATACGGAAGCGGCCCTATATCCCACATTGAAATAGTGGGGTTTAGGTCTGAAATCTGATGATATTTTTCACACAGGAGGAAAATATGAAACTTGGAGGTCGAGCCAGTTTTACGCTGGTTTGGTTAATTATTGTCACTTTCGGATCATTGGTTACGAGTATTAGCCATACTGCTCCGATTGACTCGAAAACTGTTGAGGTCGCCTATCTCTTTGACGAAGGGAAGGGTAATGTCGCCAAAGATCTCTCTGGGAACGGTCACGATGGGGACATATCTGGGGCGAAATACGTCAAAGGTGTGTTTGGGACCTGTTTAGATTACGATGGCAAAGATGATAATTTAGTTGTTACCGGCTACGCTGGGGTTGGTGGCACAGATCCGAGAACGACGGTCTTCTGGTTTAAAGCCGGGGATACAAGAGAACATTCATGGGTAAAATGGGGACCGAATCTTACAGGCGAAAAGTACTACATCCGGGCACATCTGAGAGGCGGCGGCTGCAATTTGAGAGTTGAGGTCGCCGGCGGACAAAATTACGGGGAAGAGGAGGTGTGTGATGAGGAGTGGCACCACATGGCGGTGGTCTTTCCCAAAGGTTCGGACGCTGTGAAAGACCATGACCTCTATGTCGATGGTAAACTCCAATCCAAAGAGGGCACCGATCAGGCGATGGACACAAATGATGAGGCACAGGAGGTTACCATGGGGGACTTTCTGGCGCACCACGAATTTATGTTTGGTCTTTTCGATGAGGTTGCCATCTTCAACGTGGAGTTGAGTGAAAATCAGATCAATGCGATTCGGGAGAACGGATTGCAAGCAGCACTCGGTGTGGACCCGCAAGGGAAATTAGCCACAAGTTGGGCGATGCTTAAGAAATATTAATCCCAGAAATCAAGTCCCAATAACTTCCGTCCCAAGGGCGTAAGTTCTGCGGGTCCATAGTTTTTCGCTTCCCAACCCCGTGGGTCGCCAGGATACGGATCTCGTCCCAATGCTCTCCGTTCCCGCCATAGTGTAATGCGTTCTTGCCGCCGCTCCTCATCCATCGGATCAGGAACGGGATAGAAGTTCATGTATTGTGCCAATCGCGGTTTGTTAGAGGTGTTGCGACCGTTGCCGTGTGGAAGTGCTTTATGCCAGGTCAAGGCACCCACACGCTAAAGCGTGGGGCTTGTGCTTCGTAGACAGCAGCCTTCCGTAGAAGGTCTTACGCTATCTCCACAGAGGGACCGCAAGCAGCCCTCAAGATATTTATCGCAGCATTGATGTCTCGGTCGTGGTGAGAACCACAGTCGGGGCATATCCACTGCCTATCAGAAAGTGAAAGTTTATCGTTGTGATGTCCACAGTCAGAACAAGGTTTGGTGGTAGGGGTCCACTGCCCGACTTGAAAGAACTCACGATTATGTTTGATACACTTGAAATCCAATATCTCAACAAACTGGTAAAAGGCGAGGTCAGATACTTTTCGCCCCCAGAGCCGTTTCATTGCCTCAAGGTTCAGCGTCTCGGTTACGATCGTATCAAACCTTCGGCAGAGGTCAGTGGCAAGTTTCCAGTGCCAATCCTTGCGTTGGTTGGCAATTTTGCGATAAAGACGTGCGAGTTCACGGACGGCACGCCACCAGTTATTAGAACCTTTGACCTTTCGGCTGACAGCTTTGTTGAGGTTTCGGAGTTCGTTCAAGGAGTGTTTCAAGGGTTGTGGGTGTTGGATCTTTTCACCCGTGTTCAGTGTCAGATAGGTGTCCATACCGAAGTCTGCGCCTACGCTTTCACCTGTAGCGGGCAGCACTTCTTTGGAGGTGTTATCCGTGACAACATAAAGCCAATACGTTCCAGCGCGATCGCGAAGGATTTGGATATAGCGGACGTTTCCTTCCCAATCGCGGTGGTGGTGATACAGGATATTCCTGCGGACAAAAACGAACTTTTGTTTTCTTGCGTCCCATTCTTTGAAGGACAAGCGAATCGTGCCTTTCGGAACAACAGAGGGTTTCCCGTCCGGGCGTTCTTGAAAAATCTTATAGCCGGTTTGAAACTTCGCAGAGCGATATTTGCCACGCTTTTTGAACTTCGGAGGCCCCACGCGTCTGCCACGCTTACCGTTTTCAAGCCAATCAAAGAAACGCTCGTAACCGATATGAATACGAACAATCACTTGGTCAAGCGTATCTCGCGGGATCCACACCCAGTGCGGATGGGTGCGTTGGAGCAACTTCGTCAAGTGCGGTTGCAACCGATACCGACCCGCATACTTGCCGTAAATACGGTAATATCGCTTTTCCAACGCCAAGAAGTGGTTGTGGACATCACCGAGATCGTCCAGCATATTGCCCACGCGCATATTCTGTCGATGGTCGCGTATTTGATATTTTCCAGTTCTCATGGTTTTACCAGTCACCAGTTTTTAACCCCTACATAGTGGGTAGGCAGACACGTAACCTTGCGATTACGCTATGTATGTCTGCCAACTGGTATGTAAAGAGTATAACATTTTTGGCATCATACATCAAGAAAAAAGGAGCGGGCATTCCTCCCCAACCATCCCACAGGACTGCACAAAGCAATGTGCTGTCCTGTGGGTCAGGATGGGGTCTCCTGCCCGAAGATTGATAGATTTGATGGATTGGTGGATGTTGGTAGACGTTCCACATGACTTGGTGTTGGTACATTTCCACCATACCTGCACCGGGTTTATGAGGTGCGCGATACCAGTCATTTGGAGCTGAAAGGTCCATTTCCAAGAACGCGAAGATTGCATCAACGACTGCATCGCAAAGTTCAGTTGGGATGGCATTTTCGATGACCATATAGCCGTACTCATCGAAATGTTCACGATGTGCCTGTGTTAATATCGGCATTTCAATTTCCTTTAGCGTTATTGTTTGTTCGTTTCGTTTAGGGTCTGATCAGGTGCACTATTGTAAGGTAGCCCGCGCTGCCTGATACAAGCGAAATAAACTCTCGTGTGTTTCTTGGGCGAGGATCTGTGGATGCCACACTAATTCAGCCACCAAATCACTGATGACAAACCCTGAGGCCATATCCACACCGCGCAGCGTACTGATGGCGAATAAAGCGGCGGCTTCCATCTCAGCCGTGACAACCCCTTCCTGTTGATAATGTTGAATTTCTCCAATCGTTTCACGGAAAAAGGCATCAGTGGTCCATGTTGGTCCCTGTGTATAAGGAATGCCGTCGCGCGCAAGGGTTCGCATGAATGCATCTGTCAGGTTTTCGGACGGCAGTACAGGTGCTGAGGAGTCTTCCAAGTAGTGATATGAAACGCCTTCATCGCGAATGGCACTGGTGCAAACGACGACATCGCCAATGTGAGAGTTTTTTTGTAATCCACCAGCGATTCCTACGTTGATAAATCGTTTAACCCCCAACTCTATCAGAATTTCAAGAATCATTGAGATACCGGGGGCACCGATGCCGTTATTGCCGCTAACTGCCACGCGATTATCGGTTTCAGTCAGCAGATAAAATTCTCCACTTACCCCGCGAACCTGCTCAACGTTTTCAATGCTGGTAATACGATCCAGAAGGTTCCCTTCATAACAGAAAATGACACCCTCAGGAATCGGGAAATCGGGGATGAAGCCTTGTTGACGGAAGTACGCGACGTGCTGCTGTGGTGTGACTATGGGACGCGATTTATGTTTGTCGGGGAAATTGGGTATTGGCATAGTTAACTTGAAAGTTGAGGGTTTCGTCTGAATCTGAGTATTCTTGAACGCGCAGCGACCTTCTGAACCGCGCTCTACTGTAATCAATCATTAAGATAATAGCACATTTGGCGGGGAAAGTCAAATCAGGATTAGTTATCAACAACAAATGGAGGTTTGTAGTAGGGCGATTTATCGCCCGTCAATGGCATAATGGTGTTTGATAAGTTACCCAATTTCCGTGCGTAGGAAAGAGAGGAAAGTACTAACGAATAACACCAGCAAGAACAGAATCAATAGCAATAAGTCAATAATTGTGGCATTAAAATCCGCACGAAAGCGGTGTTGATCTTCAAATTTCGGGACGGCATCGAAATTCACTGGTTTTTGCGATGTGCCTTCTGGGATACCGACGGCGTGCGGACTTTCCGAGTCTGCGCGATCGGTATCAATGAGAAACTGCCGAAACTGTTTCGCGTATTGACGTGTTTGAGAGATGAAGTCTAAATGACGAGGCAAGCCAGTGCCTGCAAGCCCTTCAAAAGCGTACTGCACAATAGCTGCTGGTGAAATATGGGTCAGGGACCGGGCGGTTTGGATTTGACGGAGTTCCGCGAAAAGGTAGTCCGCTCGCAAACGATCGCGCAATTCTGCGTCTTTATTAATATATTCCGCGCCTAACGCTGTTGCGATTGTGGCTGGGGTTTCTCGTCGGGGAGGTTCTTTAATCCGGGCAAAATAGCGTGCCTGTAAATCTTCGCGCGAATCTTGAACCTGCGCCATGAATTCTTTGGGGGTGGGACGGGACTGCAAACGGTTACCGAGGGAACCCAGTGCGTTTGGCATCAGCACCACCCAGACCGTCCAAATCAACAAGAGAATTGCGAGGCTCGTTGAAGACTCTTTAACACGGCTGGAAACAAGGAGCCCCAACAGAATAAAAATTGAGGTATAAATCAACGCGACACAGAGGATGGCTCCCAACCTCACCCAATGGCTATCGTTGAATTGAACGGCTTTGGAAAGGTAGATGATAGAGGTACTGACGATCACTCCAATCAAAAACGGAATAGCGATAGTAAAAAATGCGCCAAGAAATTTGCCGCAAATTACGGTGTTTCGTGAAATGCTGTTTGCCAGCATCAACCGCAGTGTGCCTCGTTCCTGCTCACCGGAGATCGAATCGAATGTAAACAGGATACCCATGAAACTCAATAGAACGGCTGTCACAAATCCCCAATCGATTTTGATATAAGCCGGCATGATGCTTCTTTCCCTTGGTATCTGCTCTGCAATAAACAGTAGATCGGTATTGGGTGGATATATTAACCCCCAGATTTCTGTGAACTTATACGAAGTGTCGCCACCCCGCCACCGATGCGTCCGCCCCGCAGTATTGCCGCGGACTTCGCCAGGCAGGAGTTTTTCTCCACCATCTGCACAGAAAGCCAAAAGACTCGGTTTTTTGTAGAGGTATCCCGGACCCTTTAGAACCAGACGATACAACGTAGCAGATCGAGATTTCAACTCGTTACGTGACCAAGCAACCTGCCCTTGATATTTGCGCATTCGCTGCTTGTATTCTCCGAGGTACACGATAGCGTTGACAATCATCAGTATCAGGATTAACAGGGTTGTCAGTGCGAAACGGAGACTACTTAGGTGATCGTAGAGTTCGCGTTTAACGATGTGGAAAATCATCTCATATCTCCAGTTGTCGCTTTTTTGGATTAGTTGATTCGTCGTTTCCAAAAGACTGTGTACGACGGGCAATAAATGGTTTCCCTACTACGAACGGATCTGTCTTTAAATCTCCTGCCTGACGAAGATTGCGAATGTCGCCAGGAACAGCGCAACGTTGAGCAGCAGTAGTAGCTGCAGATCAGGGAGTGCCCGTGAGGCGTTTGTCCAGAGATCAGCACGCTGGTATACAAATCTTGGCAGATCGTCTAAGTTGATAGCCCCTTTATCGCTGGCGAACCACTGCCGACTTGAAAAAGCATCTTTATCGTAAAAGTAATCAACCAGCGTACGTCGGTACTGCCGTGCTGCCTGAAAAAAATCCTCGACCCCATAGAGATCTGTTCCTGCCCATGCCTGTGTTGCGAGATTATACATCGCCGCTGGTGAGAGTCGAAGCAGATTCCGAGCGATTCTGGCTCTCCGAAACCGAATTTGCTCTAAAGCCGGAAGTCGCAACAGTCCGATTTTCTCTGCCGCCTGAAATCGTAAGGGCGTTAAGAATTGATGGTAGCGGATAACATGAGGAATGAATTTTTCAGATTCGGGATGAATAGCGTACCAATCATAAGCTTTGAATTCTATACGCATCGCTATGCTTCCGTCACCTATGCCAACATGTAAACCATCCGATTTTCCTTGCATGTTAAAGTTCTCACTCTCTCCGTCAATCCCATCGTTCATGAGATATTCCCGTCCCTCTTTCGTGACTGTGTCTAGGGTTTGTCGGATCGCCTTTTCACAAGAATATATCCTACTGTCTACCGGGCTCGTCAATTGATCAATCATGGAGACACTAAGAGAAGGATAAACCAGCACCAGTACCACCCAGACAAATAGAGAGAGCATGAGTGCTGTGGTAGTGCGGTGTACCCAAGCAGAGATAAATAATCCGATCAAGTAGATGGCAGAAAGATAGATCATCGAAGTTAGCAGGATGCCTGCGATTCGTAGAAAATCATCTCCACTGAAGACAATTGAACCCGTTGATACTATCCAAATCAAAGCGATGATAAAACTGATGATAAGCGGTAGAATTAGACACGTCATCGCACCGAGGTACTTCGCTGCCAAGATGCTTCCACGTCTTACGGGATGGCTCATTGTCAGGCGCATTGTGCCGGTTTCACGTTCACCTGCAATCGCATCGTAGGCGAACAACAGTGCCAATAATGAAAGCACAAACTGAAAAATGAAGATGAGGTCAATTCGATAGAAATAATCAATGAAGAGATTACCTGAACTGTGGACTTGAGCATCCCAAAGGACAGGAACGTTCGTGTAATAGATCCGCAACGTATTACCGAGTCGGTTGTCCATACCAGCATTAAAGATGCTCAGCGGATTAGGCGGTCGATCGACCTTCGGCATCAAAAAGGAATAAGTTCGGGTGGACAAAAGTTCTTCACGATTGGCATTTCTGGCGGTATTGTAGCCCGCCAATCGTTTCTCGTAATCATCAATTCTGATAAGCGTGGTTATGACGACGAGAAGCAGACAAACAATCACTGTGACTGCAAAACGAAATGTTATTAGATGCGCGAGAATCTCACGCCTCAATAGCACCAAAAACATTGAACGGTTCCTTTACTTGGTGCAGGAAAAATCCTGCAGATTGAACGTATTGTCCACAAACCAAGAACCTTGTATAGATCGGAATAGACGCAAAATTTGATAAGCGCGCTTTCAAAGCGCGTCTATCAAGTGTTGGAACGAGGTTAATTATCAGGTTTGACGTGTTCAAGATGCATGATTGTCATACCCACGAAGTTGAGAAAAAAGGAGATGGCATCGTTGTGGGGTTTGATGAGATTGTCTTTCGTGCGTGCCACTAACTTCACATCCATTAGCAGCTCCACAGCTTTCTCTACTTCCTTTTCTGATACGCCACACGCCTTAGCCAGATCTGCAACCGATCTGTCGCCTTCCACCAGCTGTCTTAAAACAGAAATTACGGTAGGAATTGTGAAAAGGCTTAAGAACTCCGCGATTTCGGCATCTGATGCCTTTGTTAGGAAACTATCGGTGTTATCACCCCACCAGTATGCGGTATCATTATGCGCGTTGTTTGGAGAGGTTCGATAGCCACCGACATAACCCCACGAGAACGGCCTTTCAGCATCATTGGGGAGCCGACGCAATGTGCTAAGTGCCTCCTTTTTTCGTTCATCAAAAAGATTGTCAGGTTCATCCCCAATAAGGGTGGTTGTGATAACGAAAAGCAGACAGGTAATAACTGTGATTGTAAAACGAAATTTTATCAGATAGGCAAGAAGCCGGCGTCTCAAGGTTTCTAAAAACATTGAACACTCCTTTGTGATAATCAAGTAGTAGACATAAGCCGTTATGCTGTAACAGTCTTTTGTGCAATCGCGCTTACGAAGTAATTAACCGCGATTAGTGGTCTTTTGGATCCAGATGGACCCTTGTCATACCTACGAAATTCAGGAAGTAGAACACGGCATCATTTTTGGGTTCAATGAGATTATCTTCCGTGCAAGCCGCTAATTTTGCGTCTACTAACGTCTCCACAGCTTGCTCAATCTCACCTTCTGAGATGCCACAATCGTTTGCTAAATCCGTAACCGATTTCTTCTCATCTACCAACTGTCTTAAAACAGCGACAACCGTCGGATTTGCGAAGATACTCGCAAGATTTACAATCGCGGCATCCGGGGTTCTGGATAGGAAATTGTCAATGTTGTCCGTCCAGAGTGAGAAACGCCTTGACCTCTTTCCGGACGGGGTCCGGTAGGCACCCCCGTAACTCCAAGCGATTGGACTCTCAACATTATGGGGGAGTCGACATAATTTTGAAATGGCTTCTTTTTTTTCGGTGTCCAGAAAAGCATCCGATTCATCTGCAATAACCCGAAGTTGCTCTTGCAAATCAACAATCTGACGCTGCATTTCTTCAAGGCTTGCTGTGTGCTTGGGTTCATTTCTCGTTTCTTCTGTCATGATAATTTCTCCTTCCAACTGGTCTTGGGAGCGATGGCTATCTTCTATTGTAATGTCTAATGCCTCTTGAATCATAAATTCGTACTTCTTCAACCGCTGCCGCGCCCGGTGTAGCCGACTTTTAATCGTATTTTCCGATACACCTAAAAAGTCGCCTATCTCTGAAGATGTCATCTCTTCAAAGTAGTGGAGTGTGATAACCTCTCGGTCACTATCCTTCAACTTCGCAAGCAGCTTTTTGACGAGTTCGCGTTGTGCCTCATCAGATGTTTTCTCGTGTTCTGATGCGACATATCGGGAATATGCCTCTCTTTCTGTTTCCGAGATGTGAGTTTCTTCCAGCGATTCGGTCTGCATCCGATTTTTTCGGTGCCATGCGATACAGAGGTGATTCACAATCGCATGAAGCCACCTTGAAAACTGTGTCGGATCATTCAGGGTTTTCAAGTTCTGATAGACTCGCAGGAAGGTCTCCTGTGTAATATCCTCGGCGATGTGGAAGTCCCCTATTTGCCGCAGGGCATGCGTGTGAACCTGCCGTTGGTATTTTTCAATCAAACTCGCAAAAGCAGTCTCATCACCGGCAAGGGTGCGTTGGATCAACTCAACATCGTTGCTTTTCATTTCACATCTCCAGAAAGGCTATTTTCAGCAAGAAAGCGTGTGCAATTTGCACGTTTCTCGGTTAAGCACGCTTGCAAAACCAGAAGAAACACCCTATCAATTTGCTTCACTATATAGTGACGCGAATGAGGTGGGAGTAGGTGCATAATTCTGGAGAAAAGTAGGTTTGAAAGGGAATATCTGTCGGAGGATTTCCTAAGACAAGGTGGTTGTAGTTGGCAAAGTTAGGAAAAACCGCGTGTGGGTTCTTCCTAACCTCGTTAGCGAAAACAGAAGTCCATTTACCTAAGATTCGGTAATTTCTGGATACTCCATTGAAGTACCGAACCGAGTCTAATTCTCGGATTTGATATGCCCAAGATGCACGATTGTCATACTCACGAAGTTCAGAAAAAAGGAGACGACATCGTTTTTGGGTTCGATGAGATCGTTTTCCGTGCGCGCCACTAACGTTGCGTCCATTAATGTCTGCACGGCTTTCTCTATTTCACTTTCTGAGATACCACACCCTTTTGCCAGATCCGCGACCGATCTCTTTCCTTCCACTAATTGCCTTAAAACAGCGACTATAGTGGGATTTGTGAAGAGACTTGCAAGGTTCACGATTTCAGTGGCTGGTGCTTTTGTTAGGAAACTATCGATGTTATCGCCCCAGAATGCAACGCGGGCAGTCGTTTTACCCGGAGAGGTCCGATAGCCGCCGACATAACCCCACGAGATCGCCCTTCCATCACTATCGGGAAGACGACATAGCGTCCTAAGAGCTACACTTTTTTCCGGGTCAAGAAATTCCATGTTATCAGGGTGGAAAGTGTCTGATTCAGCAGCGATACCCCTAATTTCTTCTTGCAAATCAGTAATCTGACGCTGTAGTTCTTTCAGCCTTGCTTCGATTTTGGCTTCATCTCTCATTTCCTCTGCCATGTTGATTTCTCCTTGCGACGGATGTTGGGAACGGTGTCTCCGTTCGATTGTAGGGTCTAACACCTCTTGAATTAGGGCTTGATATTTCTTTAATCGCTGTCGCGCCCGGTGTAGTCGGCTCTTAATCGTATTTTCAGACACACCTAAAAAGTCGCCTATCTCTGAAGATGTCATCTCTTCAAAGTAGTGGAGTGTGATAACCTCTCGGTCACTATCCTTCAACTTCGCAAGCAGCTTTTTGACGAGTTCGCGTTGTGCCTCATCAGATGTTTTCTCGTGTTCTGATGCGACATATCGGGAATATGCCTCTCTTTCTGTTTCCGAGATGTGAGTTTCTTCTAGCGATTCGGTCTGCATCCGATTTTTTCGGTGCCATGCGATACAGAGGTGATTCACAATCGCATGAAGCCACCTTGAAAACTGTGTCGGATCATTCAGGGTTTTCAAGTTCTGATAGACTCGCAGGAAGGTCTCCTGTGTAATATCCTCGGCGATGTGGAAGTCCCCTATTTGCCGCAGGGCATGCGTGTGAACCTGCCGTTGGTATTTTTCAATCAAACTCGCAAAAGCAGTCTCATCACCGGCAAGGGTGCGTTGGATCAACTCAACATCGTTGCTTTTCATCTGATGTCTCCAGAAAGACGGTTGTATCAGGGAGCGTAACAAATTACACGTTTCGTGGGTAGAGACACTTACAAAGAGCCAAGAATACCCTATCCGTTCACTTCACTATATAATGACGCGAATTCAGGGAGAGTAGGTGCATAATTCTGGAAAAAAGTAGGTTTGAAAGAAAATATCTGTTGGGGAATCTCCTAAGACAGGGTGATTGCAATTGACGAGGTTAGGAAGAATCGCGTGTGGGTTTTTCTAAAGACCTTCGCCAGCGAAAATAGAAACCTCAGTCGCGACCAGAGATCGCTCCTACAGAGGTGGAGACGCGGTTTGAAAATTTGTGTGGTGAGACCTCGGTTTACTTGACGATTCTACCATCAATGTGATGCACGGCAACGTTATGTCCGCATAGGCTTAGCACCGTTGGAAAGACATCAACGGATCGGATGTACTGTTCGGCAATTGGGTAATTCGTTGCGAGTGGGATGTGCAAATGTTCCGCGATTAATGCACCGTGTGTTGCATGATGTTCCGGTATTTCATAACGAGCGCGTAAGTCATAACCGTTTTCGGCACTTAGGACGAGGTCGCCCGTTCGTTCGCTCTTGAAAATCTGCCACAATTGAACGATCCCATCAGGATACGGACTGTTGTAGGTTTCACGTAGTGTTTTCCGTGAGGACAGATTCTCATAGTGAACCCCGTATCCAAGCGGGTCCGTTCCAGTGAACTCGTAAGAGAAGCGCAGCGAGTCTACGCATTTCAAAGTAGGCGTTATGCTTTGTGAATTTCCGCGGTCTGTGTGTTCTGGGTGACAGGAGATTCTTCCCTGTCCACCTCGGTTTTGGACGATAATGTCACCAGTTTCGCTCTGCCCTGCGACAAGTCCCAATCCTTCCAATTCAATCAGGGAACTAATGACCCCCATTTTATGAAGCTGCTCGAAAGGTGTCCGTTCGCCCCATCCCTTCCCATCCGGATTATTTTTAAAATAGAGATGTGTCATTCCGTTTCCTGATACGATGCTGGCGGATACAGCGCCTTGCCGCCAAATCTTTGGATAATGCAAACATCGCCAGCCCGCATCGTCTAAATGCTGCGGGACATCAATATGTGTATGTGTGTCGGTCATTCCATGGTCGCTGGTAATCAGAATCAGTGTCTCTTGGAGGGTGTTCGCCCTTTGCAAAGTATGAATGAGGTTTCCAATCGCGGTGTCTATCTCTCGGTAAGTCTGAAGCACTTGTGGAGATTGTATTTCTGTGAGATGTGAAAAGGTATCGACTGCAGGGAAGAGGCACACCACAAATTTGTCGCCTGCCTCAACGGCTTTGTGTAATTGACGGACTGCAATCTGATTGACGAATCGCCAGCGATGCGAAAAGTGGGCATAGGTATAGATGAAGGGTTTAATCCAACTCGTCAGATTTTTGGAGGGTGGACACCCGCGAGCGAGAAGATTGTAGATGTTGCTTACCGGTGAGAAGAAGTTAAACAGAGTGGGGAAATCTGGAGGCAAATCGGCTTCAAAATGCAACCCGTCAAGCCCCATATAACTACAGATGCCGGGACGTTTGAAGCGGTGTGGAGCATGAAATTTTGATTTGGAGAGCCACCGGATGCCCGGAATATTTGCCGTGCCGGGATACAATCCCATAAAAAATGGGATAAAGGCGGGTCCCGTTGTTGACGGGAAGACGGAGACCGCTTTATTCAAACTACCACGATCTACCACGTATTTCTTGATGTTCGGGAGATCACCGTTTTCAATCAACGTTTTAAAGATTTCATAAGGTGCCCCGTCGATTAAAATAAAGATAAACCGTTTGAAATGCGATTCGGTTGCTACCATCACTCCTCCCTAAATATGTAGACATTTATTGGTGGGTGTCGTTTTTAACTGCGCCGAAACATCAATTATCAAACCGGCGTAGAAGCCACTCTACGAATTCTTTTGTTGGGTATAGATCTCCCATAATGCTTCTGGGTTCTCGACGGAGAGACCAACATTGCCACACTCACCGCAAACCATTATACCTTAAGTTCCAGCCGATGTCAATTTTTCTAATTGTTTAGGACTTACGCATTCTCTCTTAAAGTCCCCCTGATAAGGGGCGGGGAATGCCATAAGGCATTCATACCGTTGATTCTTTAGGGGGTTAAATACAACGAAATATGCCCTTTTCTGTTCAATTTGCGTAAGTCCTATTGTTTTCAGAATTATGGATGTGACCTGCAGGCACGTTGTATACCTTGATTTAAGGAGAGGACGTTGGGTTTCGCACCAGTATATGGGACCGCGAGTGAAATGGACATGCCAAGGATGTTCTTCAGTTTTCAAGCCTCACATATTCTATTCTCACTGCGAAGCAATAGCAGGTTTCCGAAGAAAGTGCGGGGACCTGTCTGCCATCGAATCAGTGATAAGTATGTGATAGATCGCATTAGGCTCCTCTAATCCTTATGTCGAACTCACGTTATAGAGTAGATAATCTACACGAGAAATTTAATTTGACAAACCAACGTATAATAGTGTATAATAATTACGCGTAATTAAATTATATGTATTTAAAAGGGAAAAAGGAGATTTTTCAATGTCAGAACATGAGGCAAGACAGCAAGGAAGAGGTCACCGTGAAAAACGGAGGAAACAGAAACCCGGGAGAGGTGAACGCAAAAGGGATAATGTCGTGATGGTCAGGGTTGATGAAGGAGATCTCAGTCGGATCGACGAACTCGTGGATTCCGGACAATTTAACAGTCGTTCCGAAGCGACGGCATTTCTCATTGGTGAAGGTATCAAGTCTAAACAGCAGATGTTCGATAAGATGTCGGAAAAGATTTCGCAGATCCAAGAGTTGAGAACGGAACTTGAGGCGATGATTGCCGAAGACACAAAGTCCTCTGAATCGGTCGGACAACGGTCAGACGAAACCCCCAATAACGGAGGAGAAAGTCAATGCGAAAGCCAATGATGCAGATCATAATCACACTTATCTTAATTCTGCTTTTTGTAGCAGCGATTTCGGTACTGGCGCAACGTCGAGATTCCGCTGAGGCTATAAACGTCCCCGAAGGTGTAACGGTGTATTCGGATTTGGCTTATGTTACGGGGCACGAACGACAAAAACTCGACCTATATGTTCCAGAGACGGGAGAAAACCTACCACTCATTATCTGGATACACGGCGGTGCTTGGCGCGGTGGAGACAAGACCCATTACATCCCAAAGGAATATCTCAAAGCCGGGTATGCGGGAGCGAGCATCAACTATCGCTTGAGTCAGCATGCCATCTTTCCCGCCCAAATCGAGGATGTGAAAGCTGCTGTGCGTTGGCTGCGGGCGAATGCAGAAACCTACCGCCTTGATCCGAACCGTTTTGCGGTGTGGGGTTCATCCGCTGGTGGACACCTCGTCGCCATGCTCGGCACGGCAGGCGACGTGGAGGAATTTGAGGTAGGTGAGAATCTGAAGGTATCCAGTCGGGTGCAAGCCGTGGTCGATTACTTCGGTCCTACAGACTTCCTTCAGATGGACGCGCAAAGCCTTCCAGATGGATTGGTGCATGACGCTCCTGACTCACCAGAGTCTCAATTGGTAGGAGGACCTATTCAGGAGCATAAGGACCGCGTAGCAAGAGCGAATCCAATCACTTATGTGTCCAAAGATGATTCGCCTTTTCTGATTATCCATGGAGATAAGGATTCGCTTGTGCCTTACCAGCAGAGCGTGTTGTTGAAGGATGCCTTGGAAGAAGCGGGTGTCCCGGTTACGTTTTACAAGGTAGAAGGCGGCGGTCACGGCTGGTTTAGAGATCCGAAGGTCCCAGAATTAACGAAGGCGTTTCTTGAACAACATTTGAAGCCATAGTGTAACACGCGTCGCATAATTCGCCTTAACATTTAACGGTATCCGTCGAATAACATACGACTTCTACTGACCGGTTTGTTTGTCTTTAAAACCGCATAAACAGGTCCTGGTGAGTGTCGATTAGTGGTGAATATATGAGAACGTCCAAGCATGACCTGACGCGCGGGAGCATTTCAAAAGCCCTTTTACGACTGGCTATACCCACATTTGTTAGCCAATTACTTCAAGATATGTTCAATATAGTCGATATGATTTTTGTCGGTCGGCTGGGACCGGCAGCCCTCGTTGCTGTCGCTATGGGCGGCAACTTACTACGACTTGTGAGCATTCTTGCCCACGGCATCTCAACGGGGACAATTATTCTCGTGTCTCAGTTTCTCGGTGCCAAGGAGCGTGTGAAAAGCGAGAATATTGCGATGCAAGCCTTAATGCTTAATGTGGTATGTGCGCTGGGCATTGGGTGTTTAGGCTATCCGTTAGCTGAATTTGGATTGTGGTTAATGGGGGTCGAGCCGGAGGTGATTCCGCTCGGCGTTCCCTACCTTCGCGTGATGCTGCTTGGAGCGGTAACGATGTTTCTATCCCGCACCCTCACCGCAATTTTCCGCGGTGCCGGGGATGCGATAACACCGATGATCGTCCTGATCTTTTCGTCGATTGTTAACATCGTTTTAGATCCACTGTTAATCTTTGGGATCTGGAGATTTCCGCGACTCGGAGTGGTTGGTTCAGCGTATGCGACGGTGATTGGTCGAGGACTCGGCATCGTTGTACTCCTCTACCTCTGTTTTAAAGGACGGGGTGTGATTTCTCTGCGCCATGTTGAGCGCCGCCCAAACCTTTTAATGTGGGGTCAAATCATGAGTTTGGGGATTTTTAGTGCCATGCAGGCGTTATTGAGGCATGGTGCCCGTGTGTTGTTTATTCGAGTCGTCGCTATCTTTGGCACCGACCCCGTCGCTGGCTACGCTATCTGTATGCGGCTGCGTAGTCTTGTTATGCATTTTGGTACTGCTTTCTCAAACGCTGTAGCACCAATGGTTGGGCAAAATATTGGGGCCAACCGTATCGATCGCGCCGAAAAATCCGTTCGGTTAGGTAGTATCTTAGCTGCGGTCATCGTCACGTTCATCGGTATTGTCCTGTTCACAATTCCTCAGTTCTTCGTCGGCTGGTTTACGAACGAACCTGAAGTCACGGAAATTGGAAGTGTTTATTTGCGTTTTCTCGCAGCGACGTTTGCGTTCATGGTTGTCGCCAGTGTTCTGGGCCGTGCGCTCAACGGTGCGGGAGATACGAAGTCCCCGATGACGATTACAGGACTGTCGCAGTTCGGGGTCGGATTGACGTTAGTGATTGTTCTTTCCCAGTTGATAGGACTGACAGGGATTTGGTGGGGAATTGCTGTATCAAATATTGTGCAGTGTCTCCTTATAGGATACTGGTTCAGACGCGGTAGCTGGAAAATACAAAAGCTGCGAATTTCATGAATTTGCCCTTTATTCTTTGCTGAAATCGGGAAGATTTATACCGAATTGCTTTGAAATGTTGAGGGCGGAGAATATCTCCGCCCATCTTCTGTATAGGAAATTAGGAGGTATCGCGATTAATTTGGGACTATTTATAGCCGCGCTTAATCTTACCCCATGTCACTGGCAATTTGCCTACGGGATCAACAGACGTTGCACTGCCGATGACCTCAGTGGAAATGAATAGGTCACCGAGCACACCTGGACTGTTGTCGTTTTCAAAATCACTCGACCAAGCGACAGCACCGCCAAGGGGAGCGGCATACGTACCGGGAGCGTCCCCGTCGATGTCTGTGATTGTGATGTCGAATCCGATGGCTAAGCCGTCTGTGGGGGAGATGGCTGCGCCGAAGAACGGCTCAAAAATCGACCAAGGCAGACGCATTTCGGCGGAATAACCACTATTGGTTTTCTGACCTGCGACGTGTCCGTTAGCGGGTTCGCCTAACTCTGGATCACTCCCCGCACTCAACGATTGTGCCCACGCAGCACTTGTGTCTTTAGTCGTTACAGGCGCGAAGATCCAATAATGGTCGTCTGCTTCATAGGAACTGTTATTGGCGACGTGTTTCGTATCAAACTCATGGTGTGGGAAGTCAAAGACAGGGGCATCGTGCTTAGTGTCGAATATCAACCAGATCCCGTCAATGTCTCCAGTGCGAGTCGCTAAATCATTGGCGTAAGCGTGCGTGGTATCATCGGTGACATCAAACGCGAAATAGAGATAGTCATCATCCCATAGCGTTGCCCAGCGTGCCAGAAAATCGTCGTCGCCATCGAATTTGCCACGACTGACACGGAGTCCACCGTCATTTGTGTCGCTACCAGCACCGCCGCCGGGAATAATTTGATACCACTCTTGGGCGTGTTTCGGATCGCGTGGGTCTACGACAATATCTTGCAAGGGTGAAGATTCTTGAAATATTGCGTTCCACTCCGCCTCATCCAGCATTCCATCAATCGTGATAGGCGTTTCGGTTTTTTTGGATGTCACCTCGCCGCCTGAATGTGCCATCACCGATAGTGTGGATAGTGTGAATAAAACGTAGCAAACAATAGTGAGTAGATTGACTTTTACAGGGAACGATTTTTTTCGAAAAAACATTGTGAACCTCCCATCAATACTCTTCGCTATAGAAAGCAAAGATGCGTTTGTTTTCTTGTAGAAATATGCTTAGGGTGTAGATTCCCAAGCAATAGGTACATCGGCAAGACTCATGGACAGGGTAGTTCCATTCGATTGTGGTTATGGGTACTTAGATTGCCAATTAACGGATGGCTTCTAAATAGAATTTACAGGAAATGAAAATAAAAGTCAAGTTTTTTAAGTGCCACTCAGTTTTCGGCTTTCTGTTGATTCTATGGAGTAAGTCGCGAGCTGGAGTTCGCTCCTGCACGGGTGTCGTTAGATTCAAGCATTAATGCGACAGGAGAACTGAATGCCTCTGAGCCTTTTCTAAGGCTTATGGGTAATTTCTGTTCCGTGGAACCAGCGAAGACGGAGGAAAGGACCAGGGATACTGTGCCTACAGATTCCTTCAGCAAAGGTTATTTCAATATAACTTTCGGATCATCCGCATACGCCGAATCTAATCGAACGAGGTGCTCTAAAATCAGACAGAACAACGCGAACAGAGACTTTAGTAATGCGGTCTCTTTGATAACGCCGATGCACTCAAAGTACAACTCATCAACGCCTTCAGGGAAATCGGTACCAAACCTACCTTCATCATCTTTAATATTGAGATGGATCCTTGGCTGTCTTTGACACAACTCCTTTATGTTCCCATCAGCAAATAGCAATTTGATTTTCTCTGGATCGTTGCCTTTGATTACAAATTGCTTATCGAAGAACGGATCCCCTATTTCTATGTCCTGCATACCGAACACTTTACCTATTGAACGGAAGAACCCTTGGCGAGAAATCTTGAAGTAAAGTCTGTCCTTGTTCACAAATGGTGCCCGCATCCGAGTGAGTATATGAGATGATGTTCCAGTTGAGACGACGTAAGTATCAAGTAGGATTTGCCACTCACCGTGTTTATAAATGAGAACATCCTTGCCCCAGAAGCCACCCTGAATAAACTCACCGCCGATATCGGTGGCAATTTGTGCCCAGATTTCATCTTTGGAGGGACCGAAAATAGATTTGCGTTTACTCATCTTTTCCTTCATAACGAGATTTTTGAAAATGAGATCCAAAGTGGCGCGGAGAAAACCACACCAATGAAAACATGAATTAACGTTTCACAGCGACTGAGACCCCATCGCGGAGGGGAATGATCGTCGTGAATATATCAGGCGAACTATAGAGAAGGCGGGTCAACTCTCTAACTCCGATTGTCGCAGCATGAAACCACTGCTCCCGTTCATCAAGTCCTGCTGAAGGACTACCGGGTTCCTGCGTAACGACGCGTCCCATCCATAGCATGTTATCTGTAATAAATAATCCACCGCTTCTGAGTCGTGGAATCGCCTTGCGGAAGGCTTCGGGATATCCGTCTTTGTCAATGTCGTTGTAGATGATGTCAAACTCGCCTTCGGTTTCGTCTATGATTTCGAGTGCGTTGCCGACGCGATAGTCGATGCGATCTGCGATGCCACCGCGTGCAAGATAACCCGCTGCGCGATCGGCGTTCTCCTGCGAACCGTCCGTACAGATGAGAGACGCTTCCGGTTCCTGCAATGCCTTCGCCATCCAATAGGCCGAATAACCAAAGCCGGACCCCATTTCAAAAATTCGCGTCGGATTGGTTATTAACACCAATTGATGTAAGACGCGCCCAACGAGCGGTCCCACAATCGGAAACCGGTTGGCACGTGCATGCGCTTCCATCTCTGTTAGAACTTCATCGCGCTCAGGTGTGATGTCGAGTAGGTAATCGTCAATTGACGGATGAAGAATATCCAAACGTTGCATAAATGCCTCCTGTTTTCAATCGCGTGCTTCTCTCTGCCACCGTTCGAGCGGATGTTCGCGTGGCGTGAGCGGCATATATACCCGAGCCTCCTGCCGATGTGATTCCCATGTTGCATGAATCATTTCAAGACAGTCCCGACCATCTCTGCCACTCGCGAATGGATCCCGGTCTTCTTCAATAGCTGCGATGAGATCGCGTAGCATGAGGCGTTGCAGTAGCAATCGTATCGACCCCTTGTCTCGTGGATTCCCTTGCTCGTCCAAATCTTCGACTGATAGATGCACTGGTTCCCACGCTTCTGCCGGAGTCTGGTGTTGTCCTTTGTGGATAAACATCGTCGTGCCGACGCTCTCTCGGATCGCAATTCTGCCTTCGGTGCCGATAATGTCAATACCATAAGCGTTATCGTTTGTCTCGGGCTGCGCGATGAACTGCACGTCGGCATGGATGCCGCTCTTGAAACGAAAAGCGGCGTGTCCCCGCTCACCAAGCACAAGTCCTGCATCTCGGTCAAACGAGTGGACCTCTTGGGTATGTTTGATGTCGTTAACGGTTGATTCGCGCCCATCCATTTGCACGAGGTGTGCGTGTGTCCATTCGACATCGCCGCAGAAGAGACGGAGCCAATCGTAGAGATGTGTGCCCATCTCCATCAGTGAGTTTCCCACCTTGCGTCCACCTTTATCGGTCGCCTTCATCAGCACGACATCGCCGATTTCGCCTTTCTCAATCAGTGAAAGGACGTGTCGATTGTATGGGCTGGCGCGTTTGATGTGGTTAATGGCAAACTTGACGTGATGCTGGTCGCAGGTTTCAACCATTTCGTCGGCTTCAATAAGGTTGAGTGCAGTCGGCTTTTCACAAAAGACGTGGATGCCGCGCTGTGCCGCGGCGATCGTCGGTGGGTGGTGCATCGGTGCTTGCGTCGGGATGATAACAATGTCGGGTTTTTGTTCGTCAAGCATCTTTTCGTAGTCGTCATAGATGGCTTTGACTCCGAATCGTTCTCCCCAGGCTTTTGCCCGTTCTGGATTGATTTCCGCTCCAGCGACGAGTTCACAGTTCGTCTCTAACTGCACTGCTTGGGCATGAGATCCGCCCATGCCCCCTAAGCCGATAATTGCAATACGGTAGCTGTTCATGCATATCTCCAAAGTTTGCCAAGAAAAAATGTGCTGGTTTATACCTATCATAGCAACATCAGTGTTGGAGTGCAACAAAAAAGTTGAAGAAAGTGCTGTAGATATAGTTGAATAAAAGAAGGGACCGATTATCTCGCAGAGAAGGATGGAGAGCTGCTTGGGTACGTGCAAGCACAATGCTTTGAGAAGAAAAAGAATGTCTCAATCACCGAATTCTGTCTTAAACCACAACCCTCCGAAAGTTCCACGCACCCAGAAGGTTTCCTTGAGGAGATCGGTGCTGCACTGCTATGTGCCTTACACAACGAATTGGTGAAACGTGAATATAAGCGGATTCGCTATGAGCCGGAAGGAGATGGCGACAAGGATTACATCAGGACATTGTTCCACAATTTTGGGGGTCGTCACACCCTACGAAGCATATCTACAGAATCAATTACATATTGCGCCGACAGTCAACAGTTCAGTAACACGTCTGTTGGGAACACTTTTCCCTTCACGCCAGCGATAGCAACAGCGCAGTGGGATCCAAACCGATTGTGCTGTAGGGTCGGAGGCTATATGAATTAGGTCAGGACTTACGCAAATTTAGCATGTAACAGGAAATTTCTGATTTTTAAACCCCCTAAATCCCCCTTATCAGGGGGACTTGATGAAGCAACTGCGTAAGTCCTATAGGTGTTGAAACTTGTAGGCGACCCAAGCGGTTTCGCTGAGGATTGACATATTTAGAAACCCATCATCGCTCGAACAAACATTGTATTACTCGTCGTATGTTGAAACAGATTAGTGGTTCTACGGTGACCTGCAAGAATGATGATATAGAATCCAAGCCATTCGCCTCTGTTTATGGCTTGGATTTCAAAAATACGAGTTCGCAGGTCAGGGCGGTATAGGTTTGGAACGCTAACGTCATCTGAGAAAGTTTGTAGGTAGTTCTTGAAGTTTTTATCCCGGTTGGAAAACTTCCGGTATTGGAATCCTCCAAGGATTTTGGTTCTCTGTGTAAACTGATAATCAAGGCGGACACCAAGAATATCCTCTCGACTTCGACGATTGAATCGCAAATATTCAACCGGTTGATCGTCGGTTGGGAGAAACAAGTCTGGGTTGAGTGTTTTTGGAATTTCATCGGCACTCCGGTCAAAAGCGCGGTCCCAGACGTACTTAACCATAGGCGTTAGCGTTAAATCTTCAACAATTTTGTTGACATAAGGGAGATCCCCAAGTGGAATCTCGTATTTCGCCTTCAGAATAGTGAGCTGATTACGGATGTTTCGTTCGGGGTAACGGCGTTTTTTCCAGTTCGCAGCGTCATAGATTAAACCGGTGTCAGTCGGGTCAAGTGCGTTAATTCCATGATCAGGATAGAATGCGCCAAGCCGGACCTGATCAATTGGCACCATAAAGTCAACGCGCTCATCGGGTTCAAAATTCTTTGATATCGGGTCGTATTCCATATCCCTGAAAAGTGCCTTCCCTTCGTCCTGTTCAAACTGTTTTTGCATGAGAACCAGGAATTTGGCTTCAAGTGTCAAGTTTCGCACTGCCGTATAGAGGCATTGGAGCGTTGTTGTATTCACCCGTGCGTTGTAAAAATCAAGTTCGTCCTTAATGTGAATCGGCTCCAATTTTCCAACAGGCAATGCAAGTGCGTAATCCGGAATATCATCTTGCGCCCGGACGAATCGATTTTGGAAGTGAAAGCTGCCAAAATTGGGGATGCTGCGTTTATAAGTAACATGTATGTATTTAGCGTTATTTTTCCGCCGGCTTGAAATTTCGCTTTCGTTTAACCAACCCACTTGAACAGCGAGATTATCAAGTAGGTTGTATTTGGCTTTAAGGTGATACCCCTGACGGTCTATACCGTATTCGTATTCTGGTTCAAAGTCATCCTCAATCGGATCAACAATACCGTTATTATTCAGATCGATAATGTTGGTAAATACAGGCGGGTCGGCTTCAAAAATAAGAAAATCTTCTTGGAAGTCTAATATCCCGTTCTGGTCTCGATCATCAGCACGTGGAATTACCCCATCAAAGTCACTGTCATCGGGCCAGTCATCGCCATCATCGTCATCCTCAATCAGTGTATAATTGGCGGTGTCCCATGGCATTTGTTCTTCCGCAATTTGATCTTCCAAGGGCCTCTCTGGTCTGCCTCGTTCAAGCGTGTAAATTTGGCCTCGGTTCGGATGTGCGCCAAAATTCAGATAGTTCGTTGTGTAGCCTGGGTCAATATGATACAAGACCCCTTCTAAGTGGAGTTTGCTAAAACGAGACTTAAGTTGGATGAACCAAGCGGTTTCTCTACCGAGTTTTCCGTTGCCATCTTCATCCGTTCCGTCACCGCCTAAAAAAGCTTCAAAACGTTCGCCTTCGGTTTCCGAATATGTGGGGATACCGTTTGCATCTACCGGGAGTCGGCTGCTGAAATCAATAGTGACACCTGTTTCTTCCTCACCATCGGGTGTCTGAAGAGTGGTTTTGGTTCGACTAAATCCTACTTTATCTTTGGGGATAGTAGGGTACTGTTTGTATTTACCATTAATAGAGTAGTGTGCCCTGATGAAAACATTGCCGACAGTCCCTTCAAGGTCAAATCCATAGAGAGCTGCGGCACGTGCGGCACCATAGCGGTATCGGATTTTCCGAGGTCTCCCTTCACCTTTCCATTGCGTGGGATTGTCTACAAGTTTTTTCCTGTTTCTGATGTAATCCGGAGATTGTCCGTAATTCCCCGGTGCCTCAATTATGTCGCGATACGGCATCTGAATGCGACCATCTGTCGTTTTAATCCATTCTTGTAGGTCGGGGTTCTCCTCTGCTCTATTTGCTTCACTAAAACCGATAACAGCTATATTATAATCGCCTGCAACAACCATGTCAAATACAACCGATTTGACCGTTCGCGGATCAATGTTAATCCTCTCATCCGTCAGCATCAGATCATATTTCATTTTGTTGAAACCGGTGACAATTTTCCACCTCCCGTCAACGGAATCTCGGACTTCGGAAGGACCCCCGGCGTGATCAACCGGAACAAGCTCATCAGCGAAGACATTGAATTGGTGCGTCACTTCTGGTAGAAGTTCGGGTTCAATGCCTTCCGCTATAGCTGCGGGGGGTAATTTGTGAAGTGTTTGTGTAACGATCGTAATCTTCATGCTTTTGAAAGCAACACCGACACCCTCTTGGATGTTATCGCTGTGTAAGTCGGGATCATAAGAACGAAAATCTGTGAATGTACTCGTGTGATTATCCTCAGGCGAGTCATCACGGAAAACAATGGATATTGTTTCAGGGGGTGTATTGGCAACGGTCCCCATGAATGAGTTTATTACGCGTTCGGGATGTTCTTTATGCAAATTTACATAAGTAAATCCGACGCGGAGAAATTCGCCTAAAAGTCCCTGTCCTCGAAAACCAACGAGTCGTGCGTTTTCAATGTTCCTGACCCCTGACGATGCGTTCAACCCGTTTCGGCGCCCAAGATCCTGTCCGAGTCTTTGCCCTGGCGCATCATCTGTTATTTTAATAGGATTAGAAATACGGGAGTGGATGAGGGTAAAAAGATGGTGCTCCTGAGCAAAAGAGATATCCCACCGAAGCCCATCAAACTCAGTTTTGTATATAATATATCGATTTGGAAACAGGGAAGCGGGTTTGAGTCGTAAGTGATCGCCAATAATAAACTCAGTATGTCTACCGAGAAAGGTTTCTTCAGCCAAGATTGTCCGGTCGAGTTGAGCCGTGAAGCGAAGACTATCCAGCTGACCTCCCCAGCCAACAATTAATTTACCGTTCTGATCAAATTCTTTCTGATCGGTGTATGTATTGAGCTCGCTGCCTTCTACGATTTCTGCACCATAAAGATCATAGAAGACCTGCGGTTCTTCTTCCAATTGGAATCTGCTTGAGAATTTCGCTTCCCCCCCAATTGCCGGTAGGAGCGGTTTATGTGGTCCGAGACTGTCCGCGCCACAACTATAGAACACAGACGTACTAAGGACGCAAGCCACTACAAGCATAAAATTAATCGCTCGTTTTAACTTGTTCATTTGTTTGTGTTCCTCCTTAGGGACGCATTAACTGAAAGTGTTCAAATTTGTGCATTCTCTGAACACAATCGCTAATCTCCTGCCAATCAAACAGACGGAGTTACAACCATTGTCTAATATGGATTCGGTAGAGGTTACCGTAAGAAGTTGCAAATTCCGTGCCAATCTGAACAATACGACACTGGTGGGATTCTTAGCGAAATGTCCAGAAAGCACTGCACAAAATAGGGCAGACCTTAGACCTAATAGCACAAAGTGGGGCAGAGGCGTGATGCTGAAGGGAACCTATTTGGAACTCAATTTTTTGCTTATCAGTCAAGAGGTTTGCGACTCTATCAAATCGTCTCATTTCTGAATAAGCATTTTGTCTGATCGGAATACGCCGTGGCGCCACGTTCCCGCATAAACGGTATTTCCATGAGTTGTGAGTGTGGTGATAAACTTATCCTCATTATCGAATGCAGTGAGGAACCATGTATTCCCATCGTTTTCGGAGAAAAATATGCCCTCTGATGTAGCCGCGTAGAGTCGGTGTTCTGATCCTGCGAGTGCCGATACATAGGACATTGGGGTACCGTTATCAATTGGACATGACCGTTGGTAGAGGTCTTTTTAGAGGTTTCATCGCTTGAGCTGTCCCCATGTGGTTGTGAGTTTTTGTTGTGCTTCGACGGCTAAGCCACTGATAACACCGCTTCTCCAGAGGTGATGTCCGTTTCCGGACGCATCTTTGAAACGGCTTAACTCCTGTGGTTCATCAAAGTGCCACAGCGAAATGGTGTGTTTATCAACCTCGAACTTCCCTCTCGGGATCTCCCACTCTGGTCCCACATATCGTACAACATTGGATATCCGGACTTCATCAATGTATCCTTGAAATTTCACGTTGTCCCCGACGAAACGGCTCCGCTCTGGATCTTGTGAAATGATGCCGCCAATACGAAGTGGTTTGCCTGATTTAATGAGATGACCTCTCGGGCAGCACCAGTTGCCGCCCTTACCGTTAAATCCCATTCCTGCGGATGCATCGTAAATCGCTGTGACGTGTATCCATTCCTTTTTGGGCAAAGGGGCACCTCCGAAAGTCAGTGATCCAGCCGCACCTTCAGAATAACCCCATGCACCTAATACAACATTATTGCCATGAATAACCAAATTGAATCGTCCCTCCTGACCGATGATTGACCAGAAAGTGAGTGGGTCAGGTGGATTTTCAAAATAGATCCATGCTTCGGCGGTCAATCCCTCAAACTGTTCATCGGGAAACCACGCGTTGGGGGTAGCGACGAAATCGTGTTTTTCATCTAACTTCAACATACCACCACCTGCTGGTGAAGGGGGCGGTAGTGCTTTGACACTCAATGGAATGAATGCCAGCACATAGAGATATGCAAGAACTTGTCGGTATATCATTTTTAATTTCCTTTCTCCGTAACCGTGTAAAATTGAATCGTCTCAATGCGACCGGCTCCAGTCATCGAATGTTTTATAATTTTGACAGCATCTGTCTTAGCGATAAGCGGAATTTCAAATGGAAACTGAATTCCCCCCGGTACTTTCTTGGCGGGTGTCCATCGGTTTCTCTTATCACGCACGTGAATTTCAATGTTTCGGATTTTACCAGAGCCAAGAAGCACGATTTTCCGAATGTCCGCGCTTTCTGGAAGCGAATAAATTTCTCCGTGGAAAGTCATCTTTTCTTCTACATCGCGATCGATTAGGACATACTCCTGCTCCGTTAGAAGCGCGGCACAACCAATCTGTGACAAACAAGCAAGCATAAAGAGTAAGCATCTCCATCTGTTCATGATTGTTCTCCTTACACACGGTGTTTCGGATTTATAATTGGAGCGATGCAGCAATTGAGATGCGGGAAAGCCTATTGCATCGCTCCATATATTTCCAAGGAGGAAGGCTCTCCCAGATTGATTCGTAGCATTTAAAGCATAGGGAGCAATTTTCATGCCAACGATAATTCAGGTGCGAAATCGCGTTTGAACGACAAATTCTCACAATTCTAACCAATTAGACACCTTTTCTGGACAGTTTTGTTCAAAAGTCGCATCCCTCTTTTCGATGCCGAGGTCTTTAACCTCGTAATTCTTTAGTCTTGTGGGAGCAGTATGTTTATGATGCCTGAAAACTACAGTAGATTTTACAATTAACGATACACTATGAATGGGCGTTTTCACGGACACCCACAAGGGATGTCCCTACCATTTGTCTATATATTTGATAATTCACCATAAAGTACAACGATGAATCAAACCTGCCCTATTTCGTGCAATTGGACATAAGGGATGCCCTATTTCGTGCGGTTTTTCTCAGGACTTTGCCAAAGGTTTCGAGTGTGGTATCATTCAAATCGGCACGGAATTTGCCAACAAATATGATTAATTAATAGTATCGCAAAACACAGAATCTCTTGACATTCGTTAATTTTCCAATATAATTGATTGTTCGTTAAGGACACAATTTCGGACTGGAAAAAGTGCATGATTTGAAATAAATCTGAATTTTAACCTGATGCAGCTGCAAACTGCACCTACCGTGTATACTGAACAGTAGAAAGAAATTTTCATCTTTCAAGGAGATTGGAGACATTCATGCGGGTTTTGATTATTGGTGGCACGGGACTGATTAGCACGGTAATTACTCGCGCCCTCATTGTGCGTGGGGACGATGTGACACTCTACAACCGTGGACAGACTGAGGCTGATATTCCAGAGGGGTATGACACCATTATTGGCAATCGGAAAGACTACGCGGTTTTTGAAGCACAGATGGCGGAAGCAGGGAATTTCGACGCTGTCATCGACATGATCGGTTTTGTTCCCGCTGATATTGAGAGTGCAATACGTGCGTTTCGCGGCAGTATTGGGCAATTCATTTTTTGTAGTACAGTCGATGTTTATACGAAACCTGCGCGGCACTACCCTATTCGTGAGGACGCAGCGTGGGAGCCTCTGCCATCTTTCCCCTATGCCTACAATAAAGCGAAGTGTGAGCGACTTTTAGAGGAAGCACACGAACGTGTTTCGAGGGGACTGACAGTGCCAGGGCATAAATGCAGGACTCATTCTTCCTTTATTAGGAGCAAACTTTGAAAGTTTCGTATCTTGTGACACTATTGACGGTTTTTACTATGATAATGACACCATCCAATTTGCTCGCAGAAGGTACTGAGAAAATGAATCCGAAAAAGATAATATTTGAGACCGATATGTGTACCGACGTAGATGATGTCGGGGCATTGGCTGTGCTGCACGCGCTTGCAGATAACGGAGAAGCTGAAATCCTCGCGATCAGTTTCAATGAAGTACATCCGAGAGGTGCTGGCACCATTTGTGCGATAAATACATGGTACAACCGGGGTGACATTCCCATTGGTGTTTATAAGGGCGATCTCGCCAATCCTGATGAATCGAGTTATTTGGATGGCATCGCGGCTAATTTTCCACATAATCTCCCGACCATTCCAACACCCAGTTCTTTGGAGCTTTATCTACAAGTGCTGAGTGAACAATCGGATAACTCAGTGACGATTATCAGCGTCGGGTTTCTCAACAATCTCTACGATCTCCTGAAAGCCGATCCTGACCTCGTTGCCCAAAAGGTTACCCAACTCGTGGTGATGGCGGTGCTTATCGACGATCCTTACAACACGGTTCGTCACGGTCTGATTGATAAGTCGGAGTATGTTATCCACAATTGGCCCACACCGCTTGTTATCAGCCAGCACGGAGAGTCTGTCCATACTGGAGCGAGGCTCTCAGAGACACCTGCTGAAAATCCTGTGAGGGAGGCGTTTTATCAGCGATTCAACGGGCAGTACAAGGGACGCTCCAGTTGGGACCAACTTGCAGTCTTATACGGTGTGCGGGGGCTTGGGGACTATTTCACTGGGGTTACAGAAGGCAAAGGCAGATTATCGAATGGGTATGAATGGGAGATGAAATCCGGTTTCCGGTCTTATTTGGAAGTTCGGTTATCAGATAGCGAGTTTGTACGTATCATTGAAAATCTAATGATTAAACCACCGAGAAGATAATACTCTCCTATTTTTTTATCGAACTCACGTTTTTATAGGCTCCTTATTTTAAGCCTTTAGGTGCCAATTCCCCAATGGAACTTTCCAGAATATCGGATACTTCGGGGGGTATATGCTTAGCCGTTGGCGGAAGCAGCGTATCAAAAAAGTAGTCAGGATCAGCTTTCTGTCGTTGCCACGTTTCGCGCATTTCTCGCCAAGCTCCTAAAAGCGTGCGCGGTTTGGGCATATCTTCGGCAATTAGATGATGCAATTTTTTCAAATTGTAGCAGGGCACTCCTGCAAACATATGATGCTCAATGTGCCAATTCATACGCCAATACAAAAACTCTGCCACGGGATTGAGCTGGATTGACCGTGCGCATTTGCGGAAGTCAGGGTCATTTTCTTTTAAACCACAATGTTGGGGCATAGAAACGGCGTAGGATCCCCAGTTTGCAATAAATGCGCTGGCAGTAATGATGAGCGGAAAAACCCAATAACCTGTGGCGAGTGAAACGACAAGCAGGGTACCGTGAAAAAGGAGTAGAATCCGAGACCACCACATCGAACTTTTATGCTCTTCGGGTTGGTCGACATGTAATGATGCCAGCCACTCCTGACTGGGAATGTCTGGCGGTCCTTCTTTGCCAAAGGCACTACGGAGGGTGCAAATAACCGCAGCAATAAGACCGCCTTTGCTGAAGGTGCGACCGGGTTGCGTGAGCAAATTTATGGTAAACAGTTGAAGAACGAACAGGGAACCCAGCTTTGGTTCAAGCGGGAGAAGGTTTTCTCGATCCCCTTCTGGGTATAACGTGTAGCGATGATGATAGGTATGGCTACTGGCGTAGTCAAAATGATCCCACCAACTTATGAGGCTAAGCAGGTAAAGAAAAAATTTGTTCAGCCACTTGGTACGAAATACGGTGCCGTGTCCCAATTCGTGATTGGCTGTCCCTTTAAAAAAACTGGCGACCGTGCCATGCACAAATAGGGCAATGAAAAAGCCGAGCCACATCGCTTGCGACCAAAAGAGATAGACCAAACTACCCGTCAATAGCCAGAGGGCAAGATGTCCGCCTGCCTGAAACCAGCCTTGCAAGTCGCTTCGTTTTGATAGATTCCGTAAGGTTGTGGGGTCTACTTTGCTCCGGTACCATTTTACATAGAGCGTTTTCCGCACTTCAGCCAGAGATTGATAAATCATTTGAATATCCTTTCTATCTTCAGCATATAGGGCATCATATACGGTCACTAATTCGACACCTGCTTTGGAAAATGGCTCACCGGAGCCACGCAACAGTACGAAATGGATCTTTCCATTATAGTAAAGCCTATAATTACTTGGACATTGGCAGTAGGCGAGGTTAGGAAACCTTGCCAGCGGTGGTGCGGGGTTCGTTGGAAACTGAGCAACTGTCTACATATTTTCGGGCTTTACTATAAAACGTGAGTTCCATAAAAATATGGTAGAAAGAGCACCTCTTTGGTATAATGAGGCAACCTAAACCCTGACACAGGGGGTTCTCTATGGATATCATATAACTTTTCTGTGAAATTGACAACTTTTTTTTGCGCTTATGGAGGCACTTAATGGTGAGGGACATTTTGCCTATAGTGATTTTTGCGGTTGCGTTTTCGCTCGCAAACACGCACTTTTTAACAGCAAGTTTTGGAAACCTGCAAGCTGCGCCAAAATCGGAGGTGAATATGGTTGAATGCTGGGGAGTGTATGAAGTAGCTTTGAATGGACCGAGCACAGGGAATCCGTTCACTGAGGTTGAATTAACAGCAGAATTTAAACACCGTGATACAAATGGGGAACAGACGTTCGAGCCACACGGGTTCTACGACGGAGATGGTATTTATAAAATCCGATTTATGCCCAACGAAGTCGGTGAATGGACTTATACCACAAAAAGTAACACCACTGAACTCAACGGTAAGACAGGGCAGTTTATGTGCGTTGCGCCGTCCGATGGAAACCACGGACCTGTCAGCGTCTATAAAAATTTCTACTTGCAATATACCGATGGCACACCCTACCATCAATTCGGAACGACCTGTTATGCTTGGGCACATCAAGGGGAAGCGATGGAGCAACAGACGCTCGAAACTCTCGCCGAGGCACCGTTCAACAAGATGCGGATGTGCATCTTTCCAAAAGACTACGCTTATAATAAAAATGAGCCGATCTACTATCCATTTGAAGGGAAACCGCTGACGAATTGGGATTTCAGCAGATTCAATCCTGAATTTTGGCATCATTTTGAGCAGCGGGTGCAAGACCTATTGGACCTCGGTATTGAGGCAGACATCATCCTCTTTCACACCTACGACCGATGGGATTTCGAGAATATGGATGCTGAAAGCGATGATCGATACATCCGTTACGCCGTTGCGCGACTGGCGGCGTTCCGAAACGTCTGGTGGTCCCTCGCAAATGAATACGATTTTATGCCTGCGAAAGAGGAATTAGACTGGGATCGGTTTTTCCAGATTATCCAAAGCGAAGACCCGTATCAGCGGTTGCGCGGAATTCACAACGGCAGACGTTGGTATGACCACAATAAGCCGTGGGTAACACACACCAGTATCCAAACGTCCAACATGGCGCAAGGCATCCGCTATCGCACGCAATACGGAAAACCTGTTATCTATGATGAGTGTCGCTATGAGGGCGATATTCCACAGGGGTGGGGAAATATCACCGCTGAAGAGATGGTCCAGCACTTCTGGGCTGGAACGGTCTCTGGATGCTATGTCGGGCATGGAGAGACATACAAACACCCGGAAGATCTCCTCTGGTGGGCGAAAGGTGGCGTACTGCGGGGTGAAAGTCCATCGCGGATCGCGTTCCTCAAGGGCTTTATGGCAAACGCGCCAGCCTTTGATACGCTTGAGCCGATCGGTGATGACAAGGGACGGTATATCCTCGCGAAACATGGAGAATACTACCTTACCTACACAACCGAACCACAAACGATGACACTGGACTTGAAAGGGGAACAGCCCTATAAAGTCGATCGCGTGGATACGTGGAACATGAAGATTGTCCCTGTTGGCACGGCACAACCCGGAGTATATACATTCGCTTCGCCGCATAACGGGGTTGCGTATCGCTTTACGCCATACTCACCGGGTGAGAAACTCCGTCCAGAGGCAAAAGCCTCCGCTGATGTGTTGCAAGGCAGTGCCCCGCTTACAGTGAATTTCTCAGCGGCAGGGGACCTGGCACACCACTGGAATTTTGGAGACAGCACAACATCCACCGAATCGAATCCAATGCACGTCTACGAAAGCCTCGGACAGTACATCGTAACGCTCACGGTGATGGATCCGGAGGGTGACACGTCAACGACATCCCTTGCGATCCATGTATCACCAGAGGCACCGGCTGACATCGGGACGCACACGGAATTCCCCGGTTCGCGCGAGGGACTTGTTTTTCTCTGGCACGGCGCGCTTGAGGATAGTGGGGAAATTGAACCCCGTGGCGATGCGAAAATCGGCGAGGACGGACAGATGGATCTCACTGGTGGTGCATTCCTCACCAAAAGCGTGAATGACAAACTTCTGGAAGCATGTCAGGCAAGCAACCAATTGACGCTTGAGTGTCTCGTTACGACGGATAACCTGGATCAGAGTGGTCCCGCGCGGATTATCTCGTTCTCGAACGACGCGACCCATCGTAACTTTACTTTGGGACAAGATGGCAACCGTTTTGCTATGAGAATCCGGACACCGAGGACCGGGACGAATGCGTTAGGTGGCGAGTTTTCTTTCGGTAAGATTGAATCGGGAAAACCGATGCACATCATCGTTAGTTATTTTGACCGGAACGTCTACTGCTATATTGATGGTGAACTCGTCTACGTTAGCAATGGAACGCAAGGGGATTTCAGCAATTGGGAACTCTATCCGTTGCTGTTCGGTGATGAAGCGAGTGGTGGCAGGAATTGGGAAGGTAAGCTCAGTCGCGTGGCGATTTATAGCCGTTTCGTTGGAGTGGAAGAGGCGGCGCATAAGTTCAAGTTGATTCAAGATGAGTGTTGAATTGGGCAACCCACTTCATAAATCCACTCAATGTTTTGACGCGACGAGATTCTTTTTTCGCCATTGAGATACTCCTTTCTTTGTGTATAAGGATACCATGTTTTGTGAAAGGGATTAACCGAATTTCATAGTAAGACCATACGCCTTTCGCTCTTACGCAGCCTAAGATCACGCGAATTCAACGCTTCTGTATTGGACATCAATTAGGCTTTGTGTTATACTTAACGCTAAGGTTGTAAAGCATACGGAGGACATCATGAAAAATATTACCGAAATGAACCCTACCGAACTCCGCGAGTTGCTCCACACGCTCGTCAACGAAGAGTTGTTTAAATCGCGGGAACGCCTTGCAGCATTGCTGAAAAAAAATAGCCCGCAAGAGGCATTGGAGGCAGAATTCTTTCATTTTCAGGGTGACTACGTGGATTTCGCCTATTGGTTAGAGGACTACGAGGAAGACCCACTTAAAGGGCTTACACCAGATACACCGCTCGCCAAAAAACTAAAACGACAACGTGAATATATTCTCGCCAACCGGAAAACAACGCTCAAAGAGCGTAACTTCAGACGGATGGGAATTTACCTAAATAGCGATCCGATGCCAGAGAAGAAAATCGCCGAGTTGCCACCCGATGAATACCGAACGCTGCTCCACTCCCTTGTCACCGAAGAGCTCTTCCCGGTACGGGAGCGGCTCGTCGCGTTACTTAAGCGGAATCCGACAGATCAGGCGTTGGATCTGGCATTTCGAGAACTTTACGTCGCTTATGAACTCTTGGAGGTCGCCTTTGAGGACTACCACTACGATCCGGACGAAGAATTGGAGTTTCGCCCAGAAGTTATTGAGAGGATTGATCAAAGCATAGCGGAGATCGAAGCAGGAACAGCAAAACTGATTCCACTTGAAGAGGTTGCCAAAGAGTTCGGGATAAAATTGAAATGTACACGTTAACGCTAAAATCCCGGGCGAGATCGGATATACGGCGTTTACATCCCACAATCCGGGCTCGAGTCCTCGAAAAACTGGAAAAGTTATGTGCAAATTGGGATGAACACCCCAAAAAGGCACTGAAAGGTATACACAGAGGCAAATTCAGTCTAACAGTTGCCAAAGATTACCGAGTCCTATATTCTTTCAAGGCAAGTACCCAAGAGGTTTTTGTGCATGAAGTTGGGCACCGGAGCGATGTCTATTAGTCATCTCTCCAAATTGCGGATGTGCAGGATTAGACGCTTTCACGCTTTCTCAAACCTCTATCCGGTACACACGAGCAGCAGTATCGTGGAACAGCGCGGCGCGTTCATCGTCCGAATACCCAGATGACAACCGTTTGAACGCATTATACATCACGTTGTAGGAGAACGAAACCTTGTCAACTGGGAAGTTGCTTTCAAACATGCACCGCTCTGGACCGAACTGCTCAATACAGTAATTCATAAAGGGTGCCATAGACTCGGCTAACTCTTCAGAACCGATCGGCTGTTCCCGTTCATGCCAATCGAAACCGGTGCGCGGCATTCCGATGCCTCCGAGTTTCATGTGAACGTTCGGACAAGCCGCTACTGCGGCGATACCGTTTCGCCAATTCGCCAACACTTCGTCATCTCTGCCACCATAGGGACCGACCCGCAGCAAACCGCCGATATGGTTTGAGATAATTGTCAAGTCGGGCACTGCTCTCGCGAAATCAGCGAGTTCAGGGAGTTGTGGGAAATACATCCAAGCCTCAAAAGACATGCCCATGCCTGCCAGCACCCGTGCACCGGCACGGAAATCTTCACGCGCCAGTTGCCCCTCTTTTCTGTAAACGGAAGCTTCTTCTATCTCCGGATGGGGATCCCAGGTGGCAGAATGGCGGATACCCCGAAACCGATTCGGGCTTGCTGCCTGTAAGGCTTCTAAGACCGGCTCGACGCGTTCACCCAAGTTCAGGTTGGCGTGTCCGACGATCGCCGCGGCAGCACGACTTTCGCCGTATAAACCACTCGCGCTCGCAGCTGCCAATCCTTGCACGAATTCGACTTCACCGACAGGACGCATCTCCTCCGGTCCATCGGCTCGGTACATTGCTCTTGCCTCAACAAACACGGTAGAGCGCACGTTGTGCCCACTGTCAATGTCCGCGATCAACTCGTGGAGTAGATACCGTTGATAAGGGATACGCTCGGTTCGGAAATCCCAAAAATGGTGGTGCGGATCACAGATCGGCATCTCCGGTTCCAGTGTCGGCTCCTCGGTTAAAGCGAGCCAGTCATTGTCTCCAAATGGCATAGGAATACCTCCATCTCTATCGTCAATTCAAATCGTTCGGTCTGCCTCTTGGAGTCTACTGTAGGGCATCAAGGGATTTTTGTCAAATACTTTTTAATGGGTGCACACTTCAAAATTGTTTAGAGGTGACATCACATTTGTGGTAACTTTTTTTAAGGGATGCTCCGATGATATACGTCACATAGTTATAAGGGCCCGTGATGGATTTTTGTGAGAGAATCAGCGACGATCGGCAAGAGCGATCGCTGAATCGAGATGTTGATGGTTAAATGAACCTGTCCGTAATTGCGCTTTTCTTGCTTATGCAGTGTTTTTATGGCATAATAGAAACAAAATGGTGAAAACAGTCTTAAGATTGCGAGACGCAAACTTAAGTGAAAGGGAAACGGTGGAAATGATGAAGCGAACAGATGAAAGTAAGCCTTGGAATGCCGGACTCAAATGCCGACCTTTGTACGCTGCTTCGATAGCATGTGCCTTATTGCTGCTGTCCTTTTTTATGATTGTGGGGTGTGGACCGTTGATAACCACCGATCCACAATCTGGAGTTCCTTATGAAGGTTCCCAAACAGATGCGGGGTCTGCAAAGATGTGGCCCGTGGAACGGACGCTCGTCAGCAACGAGGTCAACTGTGTTGCTGCGGATTTAGACAATGTATGGATTGCGACAGCGCGGGGCGTTTCTCGTTGGGACCGCCACCAGGATAAGTGGCTACACTATACGATGGAAGACGGATTAGCGAACGATATGGTAAATGCCGTCGCAGTTGATGGGCAATGGGTCTGGTTCGCCACGGATGAAGGTGTGAGCCGTTACGATATGCAGACAAACACCTTTGCAACCTTCCGAACCATTGATGGTTTGGCGAGCGACGAGGTCTCCTCTATTGCGGTGGACGGGAATTACGTCTGGTTTGGAACATCCGACGGGTTGAACCGTTATGACAAAACGATTGACAGTTGGGCGGTGCGTACCCGGAAAGACGGCTTAGTCAGTAAAGTAATTACAACAATCGCGGTCGAGCCAGAGTACGTCTGGGTCGGCACCGACAGGGAAATAAATCCGGATGAGCATGGATGGGATGAAGATCCGAGGTTCAGCAGAGGCGGGGTAAGTCGCTACCATCGAGATACCGATTCTTGGAATAACTATACGAAATCAGATGGTTTGATAGACAGCGAGATTGCTACGATTGCGGTGGACGATGACAGCGTTTGGTTTGGCACCCAGAAGGAGGGTGTCAGTCAGTACAATCAAGTTGACCAGACGTTCATCAAAACATATACGAAAACGGATCTGCTGAAAAGTAATATGATCACCTGTATCCGCGCTGATGGGTTTCAGGTTTGGTTTGGAACTGCCAATGCGGGCGTACATCGATTCATTAAGCCCGTCAATACGTGGGTGCACTACACCAAGGCAGATGGATTGTCCAGCAATCATGTGAGTTGGATTACGACACAAGGTAACGATGTTTGGTTTGGTAGTAAGGAAGATGGGGTGAGCCGATTTGATAAAGTGAGTGGCGAGTGGACCATCTACAAGCAAGCCGATTTTCTTGCAGATAACGATGTCCGCTATCTAACGCGTGATCCCGATGGGAACCTTTGGATGGCAACGGTCGCAGGGATTTCGATTTACTCTCCTCAAACGCGTAACTGGGAAATCATTTCCAGGAAAGATGGGCTGCCAACTCCGTACATCACATCCATAGATTTTGCCAAAGAAGCCATCAGCCATCAGCAAGAGGGTGTGGGTTCATCGGAAACCTCTTCACCGACAGCCATTTGGATTGGGTGTGATCGAGGGCTTGGCACGCGAGCATACTTAGGTGAAGAGTGGACATTTCAGGTCCCGCCTCGAACAGAGACACAAGGCGAAGCTTTTGTGACATCTGTTGATACGGGCCCCGCATCGCAGGATCACCTTGTCTGGATTGGTACGAGTTCCGGTCCCGCGGTGTATGACACAGCATCTCAAGCGTGGATGCAACTGGCTCTGCCAGATACGCCCAAAAATCTACTCATATTATCCGTGCTTGCTCATGAGGAAAGGGTCTGGTTTGGGGGTGCGGAGGGTGTTTGGCAATACTCGATCGCCGATAAGCAGATGCACCGTGTTGCCAATGGTCTTCCGAATCCGTATGTTAACGTGCTGCTTTCTACAGATTCGGGGGAACACCCAAGTAAAAACACCTCTCCCACAGAAGAAACGCTTTGGGCAGGGACACGCCGAGGTCTTGCGAGGTATGATAGCACCCAGCAGCGTTGGACCCCACTGTCCTTTAATGACCAATTGCCGTCGCCCAATGTCACCGCACTCGCCTTTCAAAAGGGTATCCTTTGGATTGGCACACCCCAGGGTTTGGGGAGCTACACAATTGCTTCCGATTCTTGGAATTCGCTTTCAAACGTGCCATACAATGTTCGTGACATTCTGTGTGATGCAGATGAAACACTTTGGATGGCGACAGACAACGGTCTCGTTGAATATGACACCCAAAGTGGAAGAGAGGTGCTACATCAATCCCGTCCGGTGCGGGAGCCGTTCCTTGAAACCAGAGTCTCAAATATCAAATTTGATGGGGATTACATCTGGCTCAATAGTTGGGCGGCTTCGCCGAATGGTGCTCTTGTGCGGTTTCATCGTCCAACAGCAACATGGCGGCGTTTCACACGCTTAGATATTCTGCAGTCTACTCAGAAAAGATCTATGACACTCATCCGTTGGACCTATGTGGATACCGATGCAGTCTGGTTCACAACGGACTACGGTATTCTCCGTTATGATAAAATGACAGATACGTGGCAGCATTTTACGACAGAAAATGGACTCTCTACAAACGATGTGAATAAAATTGCTGTGAGTGAGCAGAGCGTCTGGGTCATTCCGATGATAGGTTTGGAATTAAACCATTATAGTAAGGCGACTGGAACATGGGAAATAGTTGAACAAGAAGATAACCGCGAGGTTGAACGTGTAAAGGCAATTGGGGTTGATGGACCGAATGTCTGGTTCGCATCTGGGCGTGGACTCACGCGTTACAATGAAATCACCCGTGAATGGAAGGATTTTGGACCAAGGGATGGATTGGCAGGTAGAGGCGGGGAATGGATTACTGTGGATGACGATTTCATCTGGGTTGCGCGTTCGGAATGGGATAGAGGCAGCAACCGTCCCTTGTCACGATACGATAAGAAGACAAAAAAGTGGACGACGTTTTCGACGAATGACGTACTTGCTGCGAATACCATTAGACGCATTATCGCAACAGAGAACGATGTTTGGATACTCTACAGACCCTGGGAAGATGCAGGTGTTACCCGATACGACAGGCGGAACAAGGAGTGGACGACAATCAGATCGGGACGCGGAACGCTCGAACTCGCAGCCGATGACGACTATCTGTGGTTAGCTGCACCCAACGAAGGGCTTCGACGGTTTCATTTCGCCTCCGGCACATGGGCAACGTTTAAAGATATCAAAGGGCTCCTCCATAACCATGTCGGCGAGTATGGGCTTGCAGTGGATGAGGACTACGTATGGGTGGGGACCTTGCGTGGACTTTCCCGTTATGACAAACGGAAAGAATCTTGGACCCCCTTGGCAGCACTGCCAACACTTATTGGACGCACCGTTCGGACAGTAGATACGGATGAACGTTTCGTCTGGGTCGGTACTGAAGAGGGTATGTCCCGCTATGACAAGGTTTTGGGGAGCTGGAAGAATTATCAGCAGGAGGGCGGATCCGAAAACATAGAAACCCACGGCGGTCATTGGCACCGGCATCGACGAAAAAAGAAAGACTGTCTTTCCGATGACGTTGTGAGTTCTATTGTAGTCGATGAACAATACGTTTGGGTCGGTACACGCGACGGGGCGAATCGTTTTGATAAGATAGCCCTGCAGTGGGATCAGTACAAAACTGAGCATGGGTTGCCTGCCAACAATGTGACTTCCGTGAGCAGCGATGGCGATAGCATCTGGGTTGGGACTAATTCTGGGATAGGGAAGTACCCCCGCACAGCAGATGACCTCAATGCGTGGATTACTTACACATCGGGGACCGAGATTCAACCTTCTGCTGTATCTAAGGAGTTCGCGGAGTCATTGGTTACCGATCAAATTTGGTGTATCACGGCGAGCAAGAGACATGTCTGGGTCGGTACACGCCGAGGTGTCAGCCGATACGACATTGGTCGGGACATCTGGAAAACAATCACAATGGAAGATGGACTCGCGAGCGATGAAGTCAGTTGTATCGCTATCGATGGTGACAATGTCTGGTTTGGCAGCGACCGCGGTGTGACACTCTATAACGAAAAGACAGAAGTTTGGGCTGCCTATACGACAGAAGACGGACTTGCCAGCAACAAAATTACCATTATCGGTGTTGATGGAGCTGAAGTTTGGATTGGCACCTACAACGCGGGGGTCAGTCGGTTTGATCAGTTGACGAATAGTTGGACGACTTACACCCGAGAGGACGGTTTGGCACATAACGGTATCCTCTCTATGTCTGTAGATAGTCCCTATGTCTGGTTTGGTACCTATCGTGGATTGAACCGTTTCGATAAACGCACAGAAATCTGGACAACCTTCACAGAGTCTTACGGACCCGAGGATATTTTGAGATGAGGAATAGCCGTCAGCAGTCAGCAAGAGGGTGAAATCGGGGTTACAAACCCCTTCCACAACCTCTTAACTGAAAACCGACAGCCGATAACCATTACGCCGAGAGTGAGCGCAGCGAACGCCCTGACGGTTTCCAATACGATATGAACACAAAAATAGGTATCCGAAAGTGCTTGATTCCTGGCTTTCTCTTCTTACTGTTAAACTGTTCTCTGATGTTCTCTGCTGAGGCAGAGGATGCGTACAGCCTATTTGGTAAGTTGTTCCTATCCGGACGTGTCGAATACGATTTCACAAATAGGCGGAATTTCCTCGCGGATACAGAGGAGGAGCGTGTTAGACAAGACAGTTTCGATTTTGACCGTCTCTTTCGGCGCGGCTTCCACAGTGTCATGGTGATTGAGGAAACTGCAGGCAGTGTCAAAAATATTTTGAGTCTCGGAGAGGTCCCGACGACCTTCACGAAATTCACCTTCGATCAGATCGACCTAAGCGGTGTCCGTTGGGAAGTCCGCTCTAATCGCACCGATTGGACAATCCTAATGGTGCCCGGTTTGCTCAATCGACTGAATGGACGTGAGGGAAGAGGAGAGAAATCTGGTATCGGCTTGCGTGAAGTCACAAAGTTCGGTAGATCCCAATTAGGGCTCTCTTGGTACTTCCGCGAGACACCCGTATGGGCGGTAGATATGGAAACTAATTTCACCAACTACGGTGTAAAAGCAGAGGTGGCTGTCACACCGAAGAGTGCGTTGCAGAAAAACTTAAGTTCACGTTTCGATGCGACGACAACAGTTTTCAAAGCATTCCAAACCGTTGGAGATACGATTTTTCAGGCGGAAGCGTATCGCGTCGGTCCGCGGTTTGATGCCTCCCGATCCGTCGGCGACAACGATGACCAGGACCGCTACTCCGATAACACACCGCTTGACCCACCCTCCTTGATTATTCCCGGAGACCTTGATAAAAATAACAACGGCATCTTCGACTACGAGGATGATATTCTGCTTTTCGATGTCGATGAGGATTTCTTAGACGAAAGCGATCTAAACAACAACGGCATCCGGGATGAGGAGGAGAACGATCAGGATCCGAATTACGAATTCGATGTTGGACTGCAAGGGATACGACTTTTCATGAACCGTAAGCTGACTCATCAGTCGAGTGTCGTTGATTTAGATCTTGGATTGCAGATCGAAGAAAACCTCAGACTCAGAAATACGCCATCCTCAACGAAAGCATTCGCGAATCTCGTTTACCGGAAAGAACTCGCACGTGCTTCTTCAGTTGTTTTTGAGAATGAACTGAAATTGGTGAAAGACAGGATTCCTGATGAAACATGGTATTATGCTGGATTTCTGAGCGGAACGGAGGAAGGATTGTATCGGGCGCAGCCGGAAGTCCGGAAACTGGAGAGGGACGGGGGAGTGCAGTTTTTTTACATTGATGGTGGCACCGAAGTTGAAAAACGGCGCAGAGATCCATTGCTTATGCAGAACGACCTGATTAACACTGCCAAACTCACGTATGAATACTTAGGAATTGACCGGATGGTCACGACAGCTCGCGCCAAAATTCAATACGACTACGATTTCGAGAAGGACAACCAACATTACGAAGTCGGCATTTTCAAAACCCTGTACCGTCTCCGTCCTTCTAAATCGCTGGAGATCAGCCCAATGTTCAAATCCACCATCCGTAATGGTTTCCGGATGGCGGATGACCGGCTTGAATACCTGTCCTTAGCCGGGGAAATCGACGGTAGGGATGTCTCCCGTCGATTCCGATTGCGCGAAATTGAACGTGCCAATGTACGGGATATGGCTTCGGCACTTATCCTCAAGGTCGTCTATCAGTTTACGAAAACTATCAAGCTCACCGGTGGTGGGCAAATTCTCCTGTTCAACGATATGCTTAAGAACGATAACGACTTTGTCCGTCAAGCCCTGTTGGCTGAAATGGAAAAGAGTTTTGTTGCTTATGAGAAGCGGCTTTTTCTGCATATCGGCGCACGTTACATAGATCAGCGCGCAATCGGAGATGTTAATGATCAGAACTACATGGAAATTTTTGTGCGTGTCTTTGGAAAATTCTAAAAAAATAAAGAAATTGTAAAAAATTATGCATAATTTCACAAATTTCCGTGAAATTGTGCATTTTTTTTGTAGGTAGTGTTTAGATAGTGTTTACATTGTGTAAGTCATTGACATCTTGATTAGGTTGTGGATTGAGCAAGGAGCAGACTATGGGGAGCGGGATGTGTCATCACTTGCATCTGCAAGTCTGGATCGGCGCATCATCCTTTGGGACTTGCACACTGGCACCGCTATCCAGCAGTTGGAAGGTCATTCACGCGGTGTATCGTCTCTCTGTTTTCTCAATGATAAAAAGACACTCGTGAGCACAGGAGTTGATCAGAGTCTGCGTGTCTGGGACCTGACATCCGGTGAGTTGATCCGAAGTCTGAACAATCATACGCTACCTGTACACGACTTGGCACTGCGTCCTGATGTGTCGGGGCTTTCCATGATTGTTTCCGCAGGTGATGACCGGACCGTTCGATTTTGGCAGCCGACCATTGGACGAATGGTTAAGTTCGCACGACTCAAGGAAGCACCGCTGAACAATGCCACTCCGCTCCTCATGCCATTTCAACGACAATACCTAACTCTTTTGCTTCCGCTTCTGCAAGTACCGCTGCGCCTGCGACTGCATCTTGCACCGCCACGCCTACCGATTTGAAAAACGTGATTTCGTCGTCTGACTGCCGTCCGAGTTTATCGCCGTTGACGATTTCTCCGATTTCAGCGAAAGTCTGTTGCGGTGCTTTGCTTGCTTGTTTTTGAGTCCGCAACAGACTTTCAATCTCAGCGTTCGGAATAATCAGGTCTCCCGCCTCCTCTAAGCAGGCTTCCCGTGAATCGACCACAATCCGATGTGCCCTTCTTATTGTCGTTGTATCGACTTCCCGTTTTTCTGGAACGAACGTGCCAACAGCTGTGATGTGCGTACCGGGTTTCAGAGCGTTTCCATCAAAAAGCGGGGTTGCCGATGTCGTTGCACATAAAACAATATCAGCGTCCTGCACCACCTCTTGTGGCGTAGATACAAGGTTGACTTCTGGCGCATCTGACCACTCTGAAATCTCAGTGGCAAACTGTTGTGCAGAGGCGTGTGTGCGACTGATGAGGTTAACGCGCGCGATGTCCCTAACCGCTATCACCGCCCGTAACTGTGCCCTCGCCTGTACACCTGCACCAAATAACCCAACCGTTTTTGCGTCGTTCCGCGCAAGTAAATCTGCCGCCACGCCACCACCGGCACCTGTTCGGATAGCAGTGACGCTGGCACCGTCCATGAATGCTTTTGGGGATCCTGTCTCTGGATCAAGCACTAAGACTGTCGCTGTGATGCGAGGTAGGTTGAGGTTCGGGTTATCGTCATAGACCGAGACGACTTTGATGCCGAACTCGCTGCACTCAGGTAGATAGGCAGGCATTATGAGCGTAACGCCTTTGTCAGTGGAGAGATGTTGGCGTGGCGGAGCGGTCACCTTGCCTGCCGAAAGTTGGCTGTAGGCGTGCCGCATCGCATCAATTGCTTTGGACATCGGTAGGGCTTCTCGGACATCGGACGCGGAGAGGATTCTGATAGGCATACAATTACTCCACGTGAACTAACGCCTCTCCCAACACAGCCATATTCGGAGTGATCCCCAAACCGGGTTGTGTTGAAGCTGCCATTCTGCCGTTGGCGCGTTGCGGGGCACCTTCCGCTGTACTGACGGTGACGTAACTGTTGAAATCGGTCGCTGTGAAGAGAAATTCTGGCGGTGTGCTGTGGGCGAGGTGGGCAATCGCGGCGGTTGTAATATCACCGCCCCAACTATCTTCAATTGTCATCGCGACTCCGAGTTCAACACATAGATCTCTCGCGAGTTTCGCTTTGGTCAACCCACCGAATTTGCTTATCTTAATATTGACGACATCCATGGCTCGGTCGGCATGACCGCGTAACAATGCTTCGATGCTGTCAATCGTCTCGTCGAGAACAAACGGGTGATCTGTACGCTGACGGATCGCGAGGCATTCCTGATATGAGAGACAGGGCTGCTCAATGTAGACATCCACATCGCGCACACCACGGACGACGCGGGCGGCTTGGTGCATCAACCAACCGGTATTCGCATCCGCAATGAGTACATCCCCCGATTGCATCAGTTCGGCAACCGCTCGGATACGTTCAATATCTGTATTTGGGTCGCCACCGACCTTCAATTGGAATTTGCGATATCCTTCCGCACGATAGGTAGCAACCTTCGCCGCCATCTCGTCGGCGGATTGTTGAGAAATCGCACGATAGAGCATGAAATCCTCACCATACCTACCGCCGAGAAGCGTGCAGACGGATTGGTTTGAAACCTTGCCGAGAATATCCCAACACGCGATGTCAATCCCTGATTTCACGTACGGATGTCCCTTGAGCGCGGTATCCATACGTTGATTGAGCGGAAGCAGCTGCGTCGGGTCTTCACCGATGAGGTGTGGTGCAAGTTCAGCAATGCCAGTGCGGGTGCCTTCAGCATAAGCGGGGAGATAGAACGGTCCCAACGGACAAACCTCACCATAACCGGTAATGCCTTCATCCATCTCAACCGAGACAATAGTACTGTCAAAAACGGATACAGATTTCCCGCCGGACCAGTTATAGCTGCCTTCATAGAGCGGGAGGTCAACTTGATAGGCTTTAATACAGCGAATTTTCATATTTTTAACTATGCGCCAAGCGTGAAATAACGGGGTTGGTAACTTGGCGGTTATGCTTAAAGTCCGCAAGCGACCATTGTTGCTTGCTCACAGCATCGTATTAGTTTTTTGAAAATTAAGACAGCGAAGGGAAATACTTCCGACGCAGCGAGGCTTTTTAGTATCAGCTGCTTGAAGATGGGACTTGTTCAATGATACGGTCAGCCAGTTTTGAAAAAGGTAAACTCTGGAGGTAAACGGTGCCAGTACCACTTAGGGTCGCGAGAAAAAGTCCCTCACCACCGAAGAACATTGACTTTAAACCCTTGACCATTTCAATGTCGTAGTCAACACCGGATGAAAGAGCGACAAGACAACCCGTATCAACGCGGAGCGTCTCATTGACGAGCTCCTTTTTGACGACTGTCCCGCCAGCATGTACAAACGCCATGCCATCGCCGCGTAGGCGCTGGAGAATAAAGCCCTCACCACCAAAAAACCCTGCGCCCAATCTGCGTGAGAAGGCAATGTCCAGTGCGGTACCCAAGGCGGCGCAGAGGAAGGCATCCTTTCGTAATCTACTTCGTGGCTCTGCATTATTGCCCCTTTCAAATGATACTGCAGCAGGCGAAAACCCTAAACCGCGCTGTATTTCAATCAATTGGAAAAATAATAACACGTTTGATACAAACCGTCAAGAAAAAATCGGGCTGATACATAGCCATTCAGACACGTAGGTTGGGTTGAGCGTTGAAACACCAAGACCATCTTATTTATACCGGGAGTTCCACTTTTCAATGAACCCTTCGTGTGATAGACACAGCGAAACCCAACAATCCAACTGGCATACACGCATTCGGCGTTGATCCCTTACGCACTTAAATCGAACTCACGTTTTAATCAGGTAATTTCCTAACATGCTATAAATGGCAAGATTACAAGCAGCTCCATTTGTAGTAGGCCGATTCATCGCTCGTCAATTACCGAATTATTTTTTTCATCAAACTACTCCTACCGGGTTTGGGAAATTAGGTGTCTTTTTCGCTTTTGAAAAAGTGTTGTCAAACGGCGATGCTGCTCGTATAATGTAGAAAACGTGGGTTAGATGTAAAGATTTAGAAAACGCTAAGTAGCAAACAGTTCACACCAAAAGTTTCGTTCCTTTAAAGCAGAAACAGTCCCTATGAGTTTAATAATCACCGCTGTGGTAGGATTTGCAACGGCGACATTACTATGGCTTTTCCTTAGACCGCCGTTCGGAAAGAATGTTGTTCACCTGAACACAGACCAACGGATTGTCGCACTCACCTATGACGATGGACCGAATCCGCCTTATACCGATCGGTTGCTTGATGTCCTTGCTAAGCACAACGTCAAAGCCACATTCTTCATGATTGGAAATCGGGTTGAAAAGTATCCTGAAACAGTGAAACGGGTTATCGCTGAGGGACATCAGATCGGCAATCATTCCTACAGCCACCCGCTGCTGGGTTTCTTGCCACCGACCTATGTTCGACGGGAGATTGAACGCACGGACAACCTGCTTCAACAATTCAACATTACAGGTGAAGTCGTGTTTCGAGCACCGGTGTTGACAAGGTTTCTGCCGGTGGCGTGGGTACTCGCGAAAGGGGATCGAACGCACATCAGCTGCAATGTATGGAGTTGGGATTGGACAACACAGAATCCTGACAAGATCACTGAGACGGTATTGAAGAAGACAAAGCCGGGTTCGATTATCGTTCTACATGATGGCAAAGCAGAGAATAAGAAGGCGGACCGTTCAGGGACGGTTGAAGCGACAGACCGAATCATCGCGGCACTTAAACGAGATGGATACCAGTTTGTGCGGTTATCGGATGTTGGATGAGCATCGGGACACACTTCCATTGTAAACTGGTAACTGATCCTCAGTCTGCTGGCTCTACAGATATTCTTGCGTGAAAAGCATTTATGGTCCCTACTCCACCCCATTGATCTCCAGTCGCACACAATTTAAAGCGTTGACCGCGATCGAACTGGTACGTAATTCGCCCAGTTTCATCGGGGAATATACCCCATACTTTGGTAAGTGCATCAAATGCCTTCTTATATTCCTCACTTTCTTGATCGTTCCATACTGCGGGATCAATGCCATCAGGAGCTTTTTCTGTTGGAAGTTTACTGTCTCCGTCGAGGAGATGGAATATTCCTATGGCATCGTCTCTACCGACGTGGATGTTAATGGTGAGCGTGCCACCTCTTTCAAAGGTTGTGGCATCAATTACGACAACAGTGTAGTCCTGGTGTGCTACCTTCGGGGTGCGAAAAGTGTCTACCACCTCCTGTGAAGGCTGTTCACGGGTAAGGATAAGGTCGCCCAGTCCAGGACGTTTTCCTTCCAAGGATGACTCAAGAAAGAATAGGTAAGCCTCTGTGTCATCGTCAAATTCCCCTAAGTTCTCAGGGAACTCATTGTAGTCTACGCTGCCCATCGGTTCAAACTCATGCGAGATAACCAAGCAGTCCACCGGTGACCCTTTTTTCCAACTTTTTATAATTGCCTGCGCCAAGGCGTGCGTTGTATCGAACGTCTTACCTTCGCGCTCGCGTCGCCTCGCAATCGGTTCTCGCAAACTCGGTGTTCGTCCTAATTCCGCATTCGGGACCCACGTGTTGATAAAGTTTTCGTTCAAGAACGCTATGATTCGATCTTCGGAGAGCTCACCTGCCCTCAGGCCTTTGCCACTCCCTCAGCACGCCTCGTCGAAGAGCGGTCCATCTACTGAGATGACATGAATCGGTTTCTGTTCTGCGGGTGCCATTTCCAATGCTTCCTCCAGCGATACCCAGTTGATTTGCTGAAACTTGTAGGAACGCGATATCAGGGCGCGTTCGGCTTCTTCTTGCGTGATTGACGCTGTGAATTCGACATCATGCGGTTGTGTGCCAACAGCAAGTTCCATCTGCGGACAAAAGCCGATTTCCACAAAAGTTCCACCATCTTCTTGCGTCCAACCGGCATCGAAATTCAGTGTCGTTGGAGGTACGTACATTTTGAAAGAGACGACCTTCTCTTCGACCCGGTCAATAACCAGATGTCCAGCAAATTGTGACGGGGTAAACTTACCGCTTTCCATGACGAATTCCGCATGGATACGGAACACAATTTCAGTAAGTCCGTCATTGTAAGCGCGCAGACATGCCCACAAACCATACGAATCTCCTGAGTCAATGGTCAGCTTCAGGCGTGGGTTGGGATGAAGTTGCTTCAGTAACGTTAGCGTGTCCTCTTCTTGAATCTCCCAACATTCACCGATCGAAACCGGTTCCGATGGGAAAAACGCTTGAAAAACGGATGTGGGATACTGTTTTTCTGGTTCAGCAGCTCGAAAGTTTGCCAACTCGTCCCACTCCACGTGGAAATTGTATTGGGTGTATTCAATCGGCGCGATGAAACCTTTGACGGAGACTTCTGCCTCATCGTCAAGATTAAGTGCAATTTTGTTGTCGAAAGTTTTCATTTGTTCTCCCTTTAGAAAAAAAATGCCATGAAAAAGAAACAGGAGAAGTTTTCGGCATTTCATGATTGACTTTTTACCCATCTTGCGTCGTTCTTGGGATAATATCGTGAACACCGCCTTCACGAATACTGGCTGAAGAGACTAATACGAATCTCGCTTTTTGACGAAATTCCGGTAGGGATATCGCCCCACAATTACACATGAGGGATCGGATTTTTGCGAGGGTCGTTTTCAAATTATCGTCCATCTTTCCTGCGTATGGTACGTATGCATCAGCACCCTCCTCGAACAGTAATTCTGAACCGCCGCCCTCGTGATAGCGTTGCCAATTGGAGGCTCGCTTTGTTCCTTCTCCCCAATATTCTTTCACCGTATTCATACCCAATTTTCTTACTTTACTTGGACTTTCATCAAATCTTGCAAAATATCTGCCCATCATCACGAAATCAGCACCCATGGCAAGAGCCAAACCAATATGATAATCTTGGAATATACCGCCATCTGAGCAAATTGGCACGTAAACACCGGTTTCCTTCAAATACAAATCCCTTTGCCGAGCGACTTCAATGACGGCAGTCGCTTGCCCACAACCAATGCCTTTCTGTTCCCTTGTTATACAAATAGCACCTCCACCGATACCTACTTTTATAAAATCAGCACCGGCTTCTACCAAATACATAAATGCATCTCCGTGAACTACATTCCCGCCGCCCACTTTCACAGTATCATCGTACGTATTTTTAATAAATCGAATGGTGTCTGATTGCCATTCTGTATATCCTTCAGAAGAATCAACGCAAATAATATCGACACCTGCTGCTACCAGTGCTGGTACTCTTTCTTTATAATCTCTTGTATTAATTCCGGCACCGACGACAAGTCTTTTATGGGAATCTACTGATTCAAGGGGATTCTTCTTATGGTCATCGTAATCTTTTCTGAAGACCAAATGTACCAGTTTACGGTTTTCATCAACAATCGGTAAACAATTTATCTTGTGTTTCCAAATGAGGTCGTTGGCATCTTCAATCGTAATTCCTTTTCGACCAACAATCAGTTGGGAAAACGGAGTCATCAATTCGCTTACTTTAGCGTTTAAATCCACTCGACTCAATCTATAATCCTTATCCGTTATCAGTCCGAGTAGTTCTCCTGAAGACGAACCCTCTTCGGTTACAGCAATAGTCGAGTGTCCTGTTTCTTCGGTTAGTTTCACGACATCTGCTATGGTGCTATCGCACTTTAAATTTGAGTCGCTGACGACGAAACCCGCTTTGTGGTTTTTAACTGCTCGGACCATTGCTGCCTGCTCTTCAATACTTTGGGACCCATAAACAAAGGATATCCCGCCCTGTCTTGCGAGTGCAATTGCCAAATTGTGATCCGAAACAGCTTGCATGATTGCAGAAGCAAACGGGATATTCACTTCCAGAGATGGTTGTTGCCCCACTTTAAACTTCGCCAGGGGGGTTCTCAGGACAACGTTTTCAGGAATACAATCCTTCGTCGTTAAGTTAGGTAAAAGCAAGTATTCACTGAAAGTCCGGCTTGCTTCAGAAAAAAAATGAGCCATTGTTCATTCCTCCTGTCAAAAAAGGGCTTTTGCCATTTGAATTTGAACTTGGTCGTAAGCTTGGCTGCTGAAATTTTCGACTAAAGTTCCAAATAAATCGAATACAATAGCCTTATATGGCATTTTTCTCTCCTATCAAGGTTTGGGCAGTTAGTTTAAGGTAGCAGTGAGCGTATTATGGTTAACCCATAAACGTCAAACTTTTTCAAATCTTTTTTCAGGTGTGCTCAGAAAGAGGTTAGAAAGTTCGTAGGTTGGGCTGGACATAGTGGAATCCAACTTGCTCACACCCCAGACTGTAATGAAGGTCGGGTGCGGTTAGGAATGCAGATCACATTTGGGCGAGTACGCCGCAAAACCGCACCTACCTAATTGCGGGACGATGGGGTTAAGAAATCCTACTGGGCATACTCAATTGATGCCTATAGACAGGAAGGTTGGGGAACTATGAGGGATTCTGGTTCTCGTAGGCAGCAATGTCTGCCTCATACTGCAAAGTCCAACCGATTTCGTCAAGTCCGTTCAGCAGACAGTACTTCTCAAAAACACCGATGTCAAATGTATGTGCAGTCCCATCAGGACAGACGACCGATTGTTCCTCTAAATCCACCATCAACCGATACCCCTCGGTATCATGTGCTGCTTCGCTGAGTGAAGTGATAATATCCGCGGACAGTGCTATCGGAAGAATACCGTTCTTATAGCAGTTGTTTCGGAAGATGTCCGCAAACGAAGGTGCGAGAATCGCCTTGAAGCCGTACTGCTGGAGTGCCCACGGCGCGTGCTCACGGGAGCTCCCGCATCCGAAATTCACGCCAGCGATGAGGATACTCGCATCTGCATAGCGCGGAAGGTTCAGCACGAACTCTGGGTTCGGCTCACCATTCTCAAGGTAACGCCAGTCGTTAAAGAGAAATTCACCGAAACCGGTCCGCTCAATGCGTTTGAGGAATTGTTTCGGGATAATCTGGTCGGTGTCAACATTAATCCGGTCGAGTGGGACAACACGTCCAACGTGCTCTTTGAATGCTTCCATCTTTTCCGTTTTCTCCTTCTGGGTGTTTTTGGTATTTTCTGGTGAATTTGGGTTTCATACTACCCAAGAATTTCATTATAACACCTCAATGGGTTCCTTTCGTTTCCTTTCAGTTCGATCAAAATCCGTATCGAAACTGATGAGTTGCATCTCATATTTCGCGGCGACAGCGTATTGGTATGCATCGTCAATAGTCTGTAAGAATGATTGAACATCGTCCTTTTTGTCTTGTCCCAACAAGGCTTCAAGAAAAATATTGGTATCCGCGAGGTACACTAATCCCTCCAATTTGACGCTTTTTTCTGAAGTTCGAGGGCTGTAAACTGGTCACGATACGCTTTTAATCCGCCAATCCACTCCAAATTCGGGCTTTTTTTCCGTTTTGAACTTTTTTTCGTTCGTAGAAAATCAATGAAATGAATGACTTCTTCTTGGAGCTCCGGAGGAAGCTGCCTGATTTTTTCAATGATGGTAGATTCCATTGTTACCTCCGTATTTTCCTTGGTAGCGGGGACGTTGTTGGTATGCTCTTTACCATTTCGTGCAAGCCCGTATTTGACCTATCCAAACGTCCGGATGTCTACAAAGTGACCTGTGACTGCGGTTGCAGCCGCCATCTGTGGACTCACCAAGTGTGTGCGTCCGCCTTTGCCTTGTCTGCCTTCAAAATTTCGGTTCGATGTGCTGGCGCAGCGTTGTCCCGGCATCAGGATATCGGGATTCATACCGAGGCACATACTACAACCGGCTTCACGCCACTCGAAGCCCGCGGCACGGAAAATCTCGTCAAGCCCTTCTGCCTCCGCTTGGCGTTTAACCGCCTGTGAACCGGGGACAACCATCGCACTGACAGTGCCTGAGACCTTCCTACCCTTTGCGACTTCCGCGGCAACTCGTAGATCGCTGATACGGGAGTTGGTGCAGCTGCCGATGAAAACTCTATCTACGGCAATATCTGTGATTGGCGTACCGGGTTTGAGATCCATATATGCTAAAGCGTGTTCGGTAGCGGTTTTTTCGTCGGCTGTCGCCATGTCCGCTGGATCGGGGACGCGTCCCGTTACATTGGTGACCATGCCGGGATTCGTGCCCCATGTTACCTGCGGTGCGATTTCTGCGGCATCGAGTTGCAACGTTCGATCGTAGACTGCGCCTTCGTCAGTCGGGAGTTGCTTCCAGTGTTCAACTGCTACATCAAAGGCTTCACCTTTCGGTGCAAAACGTTTGCCAGCGATGTATTCATAGGTGGTGTCATCGGGAGCAATCATACCGGCGCGAGCACCTGCCTCAATGGACATATTACAAACGGTCATCCGTTCCTCGATACTGAGGGCGCGGATAGCCGAGCCTGTAAACTCGACCACGGCACCGTTACCACCATCAATACCGACGTGCCCGATAATGGAGAGGATAATATCTTTTGCGGTCACGCCGTAAGGGAGTGTGCCATCAATCCGAATCTCAAAGGTCTCTGATTTCTGTTGCAGGAGGCATTGCGTGGCGAGTACATGCTCAATCTCGCTTGTGCCAATGCCGAAAGCGAGTGCACCCAACGCGCCGTGTGTGGAAGTGTGGCTATCCCCACAAACAAGGGTTTTACCGGGTTGTGTGATGCCGAGTTCGGGTCCAATGACATGCACGATGCCTTGTTCAGGACTGTCGATGTCGTAGAGCGGGATGTCAAACTCAGCGCAGTTTTGCGCGAGCGTTTCCATCTGCTTCGCGGCAATCAGGTCAGTGACAGGTAGCGATCTATCCGTTGTTGGTACGTTGTGATCCATCGTGGCGAACGTCAGTTCAGGGCGGCGTACCTTTCGGTTGCTGAGTCTTAACCCCTCAAACGCTTGTGGGGATGTGACTTCATGGACGAGGTGCGTGTCGATATAGAGAATCGGGACATCGTCTGCAGAAGCGCGCACAAGATGCGCCTCCCATATTTTTTCATACATCGTTTGCGTTTTCATATTTTATACTCTTCTAATGAATTAGATTTGAAAATTTCCAGAACCTGCAGTTTAAAGACTTTTCGGAGTTATTCCGTGGTACCTCTGAAAGGCAATCAAAAAGGTTCCTCAAAAGGTTGCAATGCACCGTCTTTTACTATGAGTGCCTTCAGGTCATAAACAGCGTCCCCATCGGCGTTAAAAGAGAATTTACCCAGAACTGTGTCAAAGTCGCTGATATTCGCCAGCGCGTCTCGAATTGAGATTGCGTCAGTTGATTGGGCGTTCTTAATCGCCTCTGCTAAAATATAGACAGAGGTATACGACACCGTAGCAAAGATGTTTGGTGTCACGCCGAAAGTCGCGTTGTAATTCCGAACGAAGGCTTGATTTCCGGGTGTGTCATCTGTGGTGAGCCAACCGATGAAAGTTATCGCGCCTTCGGCGGCGGCACCCGCGGCTTCTACTTCAACACTGGTTAATGAACTCACAATAAAAGGAACGGTTATACCGAGTTCGTGTCCTTGAATCAGTATCCCCGGTTTTTCAGGTGGCAACGCCGAGACAAAGATAGCATCCGGATTTAACGCCTTCATCCGAGTTAGCTGCGCAGAGAAGTCAGTATCACCGCTTTGGAAGACTTCCGTAGTTAGCACTTCAACACCGTTCACCGTGAATGCCTCTCGCAATGCTGTGTCCCGATCCGTAGAGAAGAGATCGGTTCCGTCATACATCGTAGCGACCCGTTGATAGCCGAGTTTTGCCTGCGTTGCCTTGACACCTTTAAGTGTCACAATATTTGTCGCGAGAGGAATACGTAAAGACAAAATCACCGATTGCACTAAGACCGCGGGCACCCGATGTCGGACTAATTGCGACAATCTGATTTTCTTGAGCGATCGGAAATGCTGCCTGCGTCGCACTTGAGATCGTGGGACCGAGAATAACAGACACACCCTCTTGGTGAATCAGTCTATTGAAAGCATTAACCGCGCCCTCTGGGGTACTGGTATCATCCTCAATGATGAACTTGAGTTTTGTGTTACTGAGTTGTGCGTTGTTAATTTCCTTGAGAGCCAGGCTAAAGCCTTGTTTCATGAGTTTGCCGGTAGAAGCCAAGTGTCCTGTCAAAGGTAAAACGACTCCGATGGAAATCTCGCCACTCGTATCTTCTATCTGAGGTGTAACGGGTTGGATGATCTGCGATATTCGATCGCAGGCAGGGAAGCCTATCATCAACGCGGCGATTGCTACGATAAATGCAAATGATTTCAATCCAATCTGTTCCTTTCCTAGTTACGCATCTTTTGAGCGTTCACATTTTCGCTCGATAAGGTTCGCAGAAAAATGATAAGGCTGTATTCTAAACCCGCATAACGACGGGGAAGATGAGCGGGCTCCGTTGCATCTGTTTCGAGAAAAACCGACGAAGCGCGCCTCGGATCTCGTCTTGGACTGTCTCGGTTTCCTGCTTTTGTTCATCGCTCAGGCTCTCAATGACGTTCCGAGTAATTTCTTTCGCTTCTTCTATCAGTTCTTCCGATTTGTCCATGTAGACAAACCCACGCGAGATAATTTCTATCTGTCCGGCGTTCAGTCCTGTTTTGGACGGGACATCTGTCTGCAGAATTTCGTCAACATCCTTGATTCCAGTAGATAGCCGTTCCAGTGTTTCTCCGTCGTTATTAGCAGCGTTTGTGCTTGCGCCCGTATCACTGTGCAGGACAACAATAGGGACGACAATACCGTCTTCGGCGAGTTGGATACGGTCGCGTAGGACGATATCCTCAAGTTCAAATTCTGGCTTGCCATCAACAAGGACACGTCCGGAACGTCCCTCGCGTCCAAGGACCTCGCACGTCTCCGAGGTAAGCTGAATGAGTTCGCCATCTTCAGCGACTTTAATGTTGTCACTCGGTATACCCACAGACTCGGCGAGTTCGGCATGCGTCATAAGATTTTGATACTCGCCGTGCATCGGCATAAAAAACTTGGGCTGCAAGAGGTTGAGCATCAACTTCAGATCTTCACTCGCGCCGTGCCCCGATACATGGACATTTGCATTCCGCTCATGATATATCTTCGCGCCGCGTCTGAGCAGATGGTTCACCACATTCCCGATAGCCTTTTCGTTGCCGGGAATGATCCTTGCGGAGATAACGACGGTATCACCTTGTTCTACCTTTAAAAACGGGTGATTGTCAAGTGCCATCAATGACATGGCGGAGCGCGGCTCACCTTGGCTGCCGGTACTCAAAATTACGACTTCGTGTGGTTTGAACATGAACGCATCACGGGCATCAATGAGATAGTCTGGGTTCAGGTTAAGGTAACCGAGTTCAGAAGCGATGCGGACGTTGTTGATGAGGGAGCGTCCAGTGACAGCAACGAGTCGCCGATGGACATTCGCCAAGTCGATGAATTGCTGGATACGGTGCAGACTCGAAGAGAAGGTGCAGAGAAACAACTTCTGCTCGGTCTTCTGAAAGATATTGTCTATCGTCCCATAGATGCTCCGCTCGGACGGAGTCTGCCCGGGTCGCTCTGCATTTGTACTATCGGAGATGAGCAGATGGACACCTTCTGACCCCAAACGCGCGAGCGTCTGAATATCACTCAACTTGCCATCGACAGGGGTCATGTCGAACTTGAAATCACCTGTATGGACGATAACACCGACCGGTGTGCGTAATGCGATTGTTACGGCATCTGGGATACTATGTGTAACATGGATGAATTCGGCTGAAAAATCACCCAATTCGACCGTATCGCCGGGGGCGATCGTATTGAGTTGTGCCTTGCTGAGAACATCGTATTCGCGTAATCTCCCGCTTGCAATCGCGAGCGTGAGCTGCGTGCCATAGACCGGCACATTCAACTGCCGTAGCACGTAGAATAAGGCACCAATATGATCCTCATGTCCGTGGGTTAGAAGGATTCCGCGAATCTTTTCTTTGCGTTCAACCAGATAGTGGATATCCGGGAATATCAGATCGACACCGGGCATGTCTGCATTCGGCAGCATGAAACCTGTGTCAATGACGATAATGTCATCTTCGGTCTCATACACCATCATGTTGAGCCCAAATTCGCCTAAACCTCCTAATGGGATAATCGAAACGTTTTTCTCAGTTATTTGTTCACTATTAACAAGCGTGGAATTTGTCATAAAAAGTTATTCAACCGACTCCTGACTGCCATTTAGGTTTAACAATATCTTCGGCAATTATTGCGATTAATCCAAATATATGTCTGAATTGTCCAAACCTTAGTCCCTATAGTTAATGGTTCCTTCATCGCCAATGCAGATCAAAGTAATCGTAAGCGGTTGAGGTAATCTGCTGCATTTTGGAGGTTTCAACATCTAAGGTGAAGATTTCGCTGGTGCGTCGCCCGTCCAAATTGGCTCCAACAAATGCTACCTGGTTTCCGTTCGGACTCCATGTTGCGTCGCGTCCTGGGTAAAGGCTCAGATTCAGATAGTTCTTAAATCGTCCCCGCTCTACGGTGGCAACGCAGATCTCGCCTGACGTATAAAACAGAAGCTGTTTGCCATCTGGCGACCACTCTTCAATGTTTGCACACGGTGGCTCGTCGCGTTGCAAAAACCATTTTCTATTTATACTGACGACCTCCGGTTCTGCAAGCACGAGGAGGCCATCGGTCTTAAACGCGATCCATCTACGGTCTGGCGACCACTCGGGCCAGCTTGTTCCATTGGGCAACACTTCAAGCAATCTTCTTTTCGGTTCTTTAACCGTTTTGCCTTTCGCATCCCAATGTAGCCATCCTTCTGCCCACTGCTGGCTCCGCCACCGTTTTATTTTTCCATCAACCGTTACCTCCCAATTTTCCAGCCGATCTTTCGGACGGTCGATCTCGACCACAACCAGAACGGCGTGACTTAACGGAGACCACCAGAAATCGTGAATGCCATACTGTTTCTTGATTAGTCGCTTTTTCTCGGTACCATCTGCCCACATCACATATAGCGATTTTGCCCCGTCTACCCCGGATAGGTAAGCAATTCGTTCTCTATCGGGTGACCATCGCGGGTTGCGCGAAAGCCCATCATTGGTGAGTCGGCGGAAATTTGTGCCGTCCGGGTTCATCGTACAGATGTTATACTGATAGAACTCCCACCACTTTTTTGTATCTCGGCCTTTCTCCAGCATTCGTGTTGCAGCTCGGAAACCGTCTTCATGCAGAAACGGCTCACGGATGGCAAAGGCGAATTTCCCCGCACGACCCTCTGCAAACACGCCCCCACCTGCCGTGACAACTAATATGAACACACTAATCACACATTTGATGCGCATAAGCCCATCCTTCTTAGGGTGTTTTTGTTGTGGTGCTTCACCTATTGCAAGAGGATCTCTAAACAACGATGTTAATCAGACGGTTCGGCACGACAATCACCTTCCGAATCGGTTTTCCTTCAATAAATCGCTGGACCCGCTCATCTGCGAGTGCAGCTTCCTCGATTTCTTTATCAGTTGCATCGGCAGGAAGTTGGAGCCGGTTGCGGAGTTTCCCGTTGACTTGAGCAATTATCGTTACAGTGGCACTCGTCAGGACTGATTCGTCGTGTGTGGGCCATTGTGAATGTGCGATGAATCCCGCTTCACCGAGACGATGCCACAATTCTTGGGCAACATGCGGTGCATAAGGCGCGAGCAGATGTAGGAACACCTTCAGCATCTCTTTCGGCAACGATTTCGCTTGTGTGGCGGTGTTAACGAAAATCATCATCTGACTAATTGCCGTATTCATCTTGTCGATGGACTCCGTGTCTTCTGTTACCTGTTTGATGGTTTTATGGAGTTCCCGCCAGAGTTCAGACTCTGTTGTGCCAGCAGCGTCGGTTAACTTCTCGCTGAGTTCGCCACTGTCTTCATCAATAACGAGTCTCCAGACGCGTTGGAGGAATCGGTAGACTCCCTCTACACCGGCATCTTGCCATGGTGTGCTGGCTGTGACGGGTCCGATAAACAGGAGGTAGAGACGAATTGCATCCGCGCCATATTTATCAATGACATCATCCGAGTTGATGACGTTAAAGCGAGATTTGGACATCTTTTCCATTTGCACATTGAGTGGCACGCCAGAAGTTTTAGCAACCGATTTTCCATCGCGTTGTTCGATTTCGTGTGGATAATAGTATTTGCCTGCATCGTCTTGATACGATTCCGCAAGGATTGTCCCCTGGTTCACCAAGCCTTGGAACGGTTCTTTGGTTGATACCAAATTGCAGTCGTACAGAACCTTATGCCAAAACCGGGCGTAGAGAAGATGTAACACAGCGTGTTCCGCACCACCTAAGTAAAGATCGACAGGCATCCAGTAGCGTTCAAGTGCCGGATCAAAGGCAGCATCAGCGTTGTGTGCGTCAAGGAAGCGGAGATAATACCAACAGGAACCAGCCCATTGCGGCATGATGTTCGTTTCGCGTGTCGCTGTTTGTCCATCGGGTAGCGTCACTTTCAACCAGTCCGCGTCTGCGCGGGCGAGTGGCGGTTTACCATCGTCTGTTGGCTTGTACGCATCAATGGGTGGAAGCTCCAAAGGCAGTTCCTTGTCTGGCAGCTGAACTATAGTTCCGTCGTCAAGGTGAGCGAGTGGGAAGGGTTCGCCCCAATACCGTTGGCGCGAAAAGAGCCAATCTCGTAAACGATATTGAACTTGGCGCGTTCCCCTCTTCTCACTTTCAAGCCAGGCGATCATCTTTTTCTTTGCCTCAGCAACCCGTAAGCCGTTGAGAAAATCGGAATTGACGCAGACACCGTCTCCTTCAAAAGCCTCCTCTTCGATTGGTTTTTCACCTCCACCGATAACCTCAACAATGGAAATACCGAAAGCTGAAGCGAATTCATGGTCGCGTTCATCGTGCCCCGGTACAGCCATAATGGCACCCGTGCCGTATGTCATCAGGACGTAGTCTGCAACCCAGATCGGGATAGGCGCGTTGTTGCACAGGTTGATAGCATAGGCACCCGTGAAAACACCTGTCTTTTCTGTGGCGAGGTCTGTCCGTTGGAGATCGGATTTGTTGACGGCTTCCTTAACATAAGCGTTAACTGCGGATGCTGCCTCGGGGTGTGTTATCTCGGAGACGAGCGGATGTTCGGGTGCAAGGACACAGTAGGTTGCGCCAAAGAGTGTATCTGGGCGCGTCGTGAAAACAGTGAACGTGTTATCGCTATCTTTAATATTGAAGGTGATGTCCGCCCCCTCTGATTTACCGATCCAGTGCCTTTGCATCTCTTTGAGACCATCGGGCCAATCCAATAAGTCGAGGTCTTCCAGTAGCCGGTCTGCATAGGCGGTAATTTTGAGCATCCATTGCCGCATGAGGCGGCGCTCAACTGGATCGCCCGTTTCGACATATTTTCCATCCTTTACCTCTTCATTTGAGAGAACAGTGCCTAACGCGGGACACCAATTGACGGGTACGTTGGCGAGATATGCCAGACCTTGTTCATAAAGACGGAGAAAAATCCATTGCGTCCATCTGTAATAGTCGGGGAGGGAGGTGTCAATTTCACGGGACCAATCGTAAGAAAAACCGAATCTTTGCATCTGCTGGCGAAAAGTGGCAGTGTTTCGTTGTGTGATGTGTGCCGGATGTTCGTTTTCGCGTACGGCTGTCCGTTCTGTCGGGAGCCCGAAGGCGTCCCACCCCATTGGGTGCATCACGTGATAACCCTGCATCCGCCGGAAGTTTGCGTACACATCGGTAGGTAAGTAGTTTTTCGAGTGCCCCACGTGAAGTCCAGCACCTGAGGTATAGGGGAACATTCCAAGCACGTAGAACTTCGGTTTTTTTGCCAAGGTCTCAATATCGTTTGGAACTTTGAATACTTCTTTTTCTTGCCACGCGGCTTGCCAATAGGGTTCTATTTCTGCCGGAGCGTAAGGATGGTTCTCCATTTCGCGTTCGTCTCCTTTTTCATCCTGTTCATAGTGGTTTTACAAGAATAAATTTTAACATAATCTCGCTGTATTGTCAAGATGGCATTTCTCAGGCATCGGGTCATTTATGGCAAAATACACAATTACTTAGGACTTACGCAATATTGACAGAAATAGTAGGTTTTTGAAGTTGTTGTCGCATGTAGTCATGGCGTAAACTTTCCTTGAGTTGATAAATGGTTTGACCGGCTGCCCGAGCAGCACGCGTCAGAGAGACCCAGACCCATAGACAACAGGCGATGTGATTGCGTTGGGCACGATGCTGACGACACTGACACTCGCCAATCCCTGTCGTCTGTTTCAGTTCCCGGTGAAGTTGCTCAATCTTCCAGCGGAGACGACATTTCTGTTGCGTCGCCTCGGTATCGGATTGAGATAAATCGTTGGTGGCAATATATTCCGTGCGCCCGGAGTCGGACACGAGCCGAAACACCTTCACTTGATGACCTTTGGGAAACTTATTGATATGCACGAGTGTGCCTTCAGACGCTTCAGCAGGTGTCCATGTCAGTGCCTCAATGCGTGGGTAAGGCGTTTCTACCGAAGTGCTGACAAGACGATTACGTTTCAGGGGCGCATAGTAGACTTTAGAAAGTGCTTCAATCGCTTTCATGACGTTCATTGAAGCATACCAGGCATCTATCAACACCGTCCGAAAAGGTAGACGTTTGACGAAATGAGCATTCCGCAACATATCCAGAAGATGCTCCAACTTGGTTTTAGCATCTCGGTCAACGTCATAAATACGATAATCAATGATCCAATAGGCATGCGTCTTTGGATGGACATAGACGCATGTGACAATACCGATACCTTCAACGACGCGCTTCTCAGAACCGCTCCATTGTCTGCGAACCGGTTGAATCGCTTGGTTTCCGTAGGGTTTTGACACAACGGTATCGTCAAAGAGGAGGTAGCCGTCTGGATGAAACTCTATATCGTTTTTCACCGATCGCCACAAGTCGCCAGCAGAGATACGTTCTTCACGCAGCAGACGATTGAGTGGGTCATGACTCCACTTCTCGGTGTGATCCGCAAAATACGTCTGTGTGAAGTTGTCGAAACTTGCTAACAGAAACTGACAGTAATCCGAAAATAACGGCTGCTTCTTTTCTGAGAGGGATAAGGTTTTCATAATCTCTAAGTATAACACTTTTCTAAACTATTGCGTAAGTCCTAAAGGAAAAGGATTATTTGATTTTTTCTTGACATTTTTTGACAAATATGTTAACATTTTGCCAAATGAGGTCGGCAGCATTTTATAACGTGATATAAGTTCCGTAGCAAAAAGGACAGTGAGTTCTTATGTCCTGAAACGCACACAGTTTCCATTGCATCAAAAGGAGGTATTCAAGAAATGGAAAGAAGAACAATAACGAGTCAATTTCATACCGTTTCGGTATGTTTTTTGTGTTTGCTCCTTACTGTAGTGACGTTCCCTGTTACATCAATAGCTGCGACAACAAAAAAGGTATTGATATTGGGGAACAACGTAAGCAAGATTGAAGCACCAACGATTAGTAAAGGTGTGAAAAAAGTTAAGAATTATACCTTCGATTACGAGATTACGCAAGATTCGAAACTCGCGAAAGCGGATGCCACAGACTTTGATATTCTCTGGCTTGGGCAAGGTGAGATTTGTGAAGGTGGATGGCGTTTCACTGACGAGGAATCAGATGCCGTTTTAGAGTTTGTTGAGGAGGGTGGGGTTTGCATTGTCGTTGAGCAGGACCACGATGATGCTGTGGGATGTCCAACACCTTGGCTCCCTAAACCACTAAACGGTGATGAAACCGGTGGCACAGAGAATTTTGAACCGACAAAGGCACCGGAGGTCGGAACGCTTTTCACCGAGCCAAACAAGATAAAAGTGATTGTGACGAACGATAAATGGCACAACCCCGATCGCGCCTTTATTCCACTCGCGACACTCGGTAAGCATCTCATTGTGGCACTCCTATATCATGGTGATGGTGCATATATCGTCACATCGATGCAAAATGAAAATCAGGCGCAGGTCGATCTGAATCTTCCGTTTATTGAAAACCTGTTATTCTACACCGCTACCCTTCAGGATAAAATTCTCGCTGTTGAACCGCACCACAAACTTGCTGTGACATGGGCGCAACTCAAAATCAATCCATAAAACACAGGACTTACGCATTTCCTCTTAAAGTCCCCCTGATAAGGGGGATTTAGGGGGGTAAAAACACTGAAATTGCCACTTTTTGCGTGGGAATGCCCTATATTTGCTCAATTTGCGTAAGTCCTATTACTGCTTTAACGCTTGGTGAGGGAACTTTATGAAGAATAAACTATCTCGACGGCAATTTCTACGTTATGGCACACTCTCGGTCACATCTACAGCAGTCAGCCTCGGATTTTTGGGGTGTAGCCGAGCGTTGATTCAAACAGTGCCGGGCTTCAGACCTGATCCGCCTTACGAATACACGCCGACTCCAAATCGCCTTCTTGACCTCCCCGAAGGATTCACCGCCCACGCTTTTTCGAGAACAGGTGAAAAGATGGACGATGGACTTTGGGTGCCGGGCGGACACGATGGTATGGCAGCTTTCCCCGGTCCCAACGGCAAAACTATTCTCGTCCGAAATCACGAATTGATCGCCACAGCCAAAAACGTCGGACCCTTTGGATGGAATAACGAGAAACTGGAACGCGCTGCTATCGACAATTTATATGATGCTGGATCCGGTGAATTGCCTTGCCTCGGTGGGACCACGACGCTCGTCTATGACACGCGGACCCAGACGCTGGAGAAACATTTCTTGAGTCTGACGGGGACGATCCGGAATTGTGCCGGTGGTCTCACGCCTTGGAACACATGGATAACCTGTGAAGAAACCATGCAGAAGGCAGAGGAAACGTACGAAGTGGACCATGGGTATAATTTTGAGGTGCCGGTTTCTGCTGATATAGGATTAGCCTCGCCTATCCCGTTGAAGGCAATGGGACGTTTCAACCATGAGGCAGTCGCTGTTGATCCGAGAACCGGGATTGTCTATCAAACCGAAGACAGGGGCGATAGTTTAATCTATCGGTTTATCCCAGACACGCCGGGTGAACTCGCGGCAGGTGGCAAACTTCAGGCACTGAAGATTCGGGATCTGAAGCGCGCAGACACCCGAAACTGGCGAAGCCGGATGCAAAAGATTTTCCCATGGACGTACAACCCGCTTCCGATCGGAGAAACCCTCACAGTTGAATGGGTAGATATTGAGAACGTAGAATCACCGGACGACGATCTCCGCATACAAGGAACTGAAGGTAAAGACGCGGCGAAGTTCGCACGAGGTGAAGGGATTTGGTACGGTGGTGACTCCGACAATGGAGAATTTTATATCGCCTGCACGAATGGTGGTATTGCGTACAAAGGGCAGATCTGGAAATACATACCGAGTCCTTATGAAGGCACAAGCCGGGAAGCAAAACAACCCGGCACACTTCAACTTTTCATTGAGCCAAACGACAGGAATCTCATGGAAAACGCCGATAACCTGACTGTCACACCGTGGGGGGATCTGATTATCTGCGAAGACGGTCCAGAAGAGGAGTTTCTGATTGGGGTGACACCTGACGGACATCTCTATCGATTCGCTCGAAATGCAGGTAATATGTCTGAACTCGCGGGCGCGACGTTCTCACCTGATGGTACGACTCTTTTTGTGAACATTCAGAGTCACGGGATTACGCTGGCGATCACGGGTCCTTGGCATGAGATTCGACAGCGCCCGTTGGCATAACCTTAACGTGCGCGCCTTTTGGTTGTTTCATTTTATTTGAAGCCTTCCAAAATGAATGAACCCAACACTTCATACATACGAACGTAACTTGGACTGAGGTGTTGGGTTTCACTATAGCAGGACTTACGCAAATTGCGTAAAGCGGCAATATATCTCACCAAAAAATGCCTCGCAGTGAGAGTATTTCAGTGATTTAACCCCCTAAATCCCCCTTATCAGGGGGACTTTAAGAGGAAATGCGTAAGTCCTATATAGTATCTATACGATGATCTCATTGCAGAGGTCTTCTATCTGCATCAATAGCCATCCCTTTTTCCTTCACACCTACGACCTATACACCTATCGGAGCGTTGACGTTTCCGCGTAAAGTGATGCGTAAGTGCTAACCTTTTGCTCGATTTTTTGGTGCAGGTATGGTATTATCTTGGTAATTACTCACGTAAAGGCAGATTATTGGATGACACGAATAAAAACAGACCTTTATCTTGGAGATTGCGTGGAGGTACTCTCCGATTTTGACACCGATTCATTCGACCTGATTATGACTTCTCCGCCGTATGCGGATCGCCGATCCAAAACGTATGGCGGAATCAGCCCTGATGAATATGTCAATTGGTTTATGCCCCGTGCTGAAGAATTTTTGAGAGTCCTCAAGCCGTCTGGCACGTTCATTCTGAACATCAAAGAGCAGGCTATTGATGGGGAACGGCATACTTATGTCATTGAGTTGATACTTGAAATGAGAAAGCAGGGGTGGTTGTGGACAGAGGAATTTGTCTGGCACAAGAAAAACTGCTATCCGGGCAAGTGGCCGAACCGATTCAGGGACGCTTGGGAAAGATGTCTGCAGTTTAATAAAAGCAAAAAGTTCAATATGTACCAAGAGGCAGTCATGGTGCCGATGGGAGATTGGGCGGAGAAAAGGTTAAAGAATCTCAGCGAAACAGATCAAAATCGGGATACATCAAAAGTCGGGAGTGGGTTTGGTAAGAATGTCTCAAATTGGTTAGATCGAAAAATGGCGTATCCAACGAATGTTTTACACTTGGCGACGGAAACGGGAAATCGGAAACACAGTGCCGTTTTTCCTAAGGCACTGCCCGAATGGTTTATCAAGTTGTTTACGAAAGAAAATGATTGGGTGCTTGATCCGTTTGCAGGTGCCGGTACGACGTGTCAGGTCGCTCAAACGTTATTAAGAAATTCTGTTGGCATTGAAATTTTACCTCAGTATTATCAATTGGCACAGGAAAATATTCAGCAGAGACCAGGTTCATTCAGCTTTCCGGTAGGAGCGATGGTTCCTGACGAAGTTTGAGACGAAATGCTGACAAATGCCGCCCCTACGGGGCTTTTGGAGCCGGGGAACCCCTTTTCTACACAGATATCGCCCCTACGGGACTCAAGAGGCATTGGCTAACCCCTGATCACCGATTGCTGACCCCTAATGACTTTCTACACAGATATTGTCCCCACGGGACTAAAGTTTCCGCGAAAACGAAATAACCCGAAGCAGAGACCATATCTTGAAAACTCACTTCAGACTCAATTCAATTCACACCAACCTACTCCCAATAGTTTAATCCTTTAGCAAAAATCGTACATGCTGACCGCGCAGCATCAACGTGCGCGCCTTTTGGCGGCTAATAATCGAGTCATCGAAACTTCTGATGACTGCGGAGGCGTTGTGTCTTCTGTGTTGCGTCTATCCGATGGCATAGTGTCCTCCGTCGGTGCGTGTATGGCTTGAGCCTCTACCGGGCTAATCGCAGATTTTCCACGGAATCGAGCGAGAAACTCTGCGAGATACCTATTTGTTATGCTGAAACGCCGGAGGATCATCTCTAACACAAACAGGATGGCGGCGACAACCAATAGTACTTGGGCAAGCGAAGTCTGCCTTTCAATTGGCACCCCAGCCGGTGCTGCTATCTGTGTGGGTGTAGGTTCATAAATACCAGCAGTGCCAGTCGCGAGCATTTTCAGCGAAGTGGTATCGACCCTAAACTCCGCGTATTCTGCCGGATAAGGGAGCGACAGGGTTTCGATACTTCTACGTGTATCACCTTCACGCTCGGCAGTGACGATATAGGATCCACGGTCCTGCATCTGGAACGTGCCGCTGTAACGTGTCGGTGTAACCTGTTGGATTTCAACGATCTCACTTGCGCGATCTGGACCTACGACGTGGACTTTGTAAGACGCTTCTGATGGTGTTCGTGTATCAATATTGACCTCCGCCACGCTGTGGTGCATGGATACTCTGAGATCGAAGTCGGAGCCTGCGTCTGCCGCGGGGAGCGTCCAATTGATAACTTGTCCCCAAAATTTTCCGAAGTTGTGCCAGAGAATCCACTCTTTTGCCCATGCCGGTTTAACATCTGATGTCCACGCGATCGCTTTCCCTAAACCGAAATTCCAACCTGCGAGGATCGGTTCGTCTTTATGCGAATGGATGAACACCTGTGCAGTCTCTTTTTCAGTCGTGGCAACATACCCATGGAGCGGTGGTGGTGCAACGATACCTGCCACAATGGATTCAGTTGTCGTAGCAATAACGGGTTGAAAGGGTTCTTGAACGATGTAACGCTGCGTTTCTCGGACAGCTTCCGTTAAAATCGCTGGCAATTGTTGAATATTTTCCACAAAGACAGCACGTCCGCTACCCTTCTCTGCGAACTGCGTGAGGAGTTCTCTGTTTGCATCACCTATCGCGATCGTCGTGACACTGATGCGTGCTTCAGCAATCTGTTCGGCTAAGTCAAGGAAAGCAGACATATCATCATCAGATTTACCATCTGATAAGAGAACGATGTGCTGCCGTTTTGCGTCGTTTGCTTTGAGCATCTCGTAAGCCCGTTTAGTAGCATCTTTCATCTTCGTGGTGCCGCCTGTGGGCCTAAGCCGACTCACGGTTTGGCGGAGCGCATCGTGATCAGATGTAAGATCGGAGATAGTGTGAACATCTACGTTAAAGCCGAGAATTCCCGCTACATCTTCCTCATCGAGATTGCGGATGCCAGTACGAACCCCTTCAATGGCGAGTCCGATTTTCTGCCGCGCCTCAACGTAGTTTGCCATACTCCCCGATGTATCGAGCACGAAAACAATTGCGACAGCGTCCTTGCGTTCACGCGGTGTCATTTCCACGGGTAATGTGCGTTCCAACGCCGTATCGGTATAGCCTCCGGGTCCGTACGCGCGTTCGCCACCGATAACCACTAATCCGTGCCCGAGGTCGCGGACGTAATTTTCGATGCTCTGCAGCTGCTCAGATGAGAATGTCTCTGCAGAAACGTTGCTCAGAATCAAGACATGGCTGCGTTGGAGTTCCACCAATTCCGCTGGCATCTCTGTGGGGGATATTGCCTCAATAACGAAGCCGTTCTCTTCAAGGACGGTTTCCAATGCCGCAGCGTGTGCCAGATCTTCTTCCACGTATAGGGCGTGTGGTTTATCCTGAATTGTCACAACCCCGTGTCCCTGATTATTTTCGGGAATTTCATCGGTTACGTTCAGCTTCAGCGTGTACCTATGATTTCCCTCTTCTAAAAACCGTTCAGAGGTTAAGGAGAGAGGGTGTATACCTCTTGGCAATGTCCATTCAAACTCGTCGATCGACCTGTTTTTGTGATAGAGGGTGGCGGTTATTGTGGGGATACTACCATCAGTTTCGATCACTGCACCAATCTCAAAACTTTGTCCTTTGCGAACCTGAGACGGCATCCGCAGCTGCACTACCCGAACTGCATCGTTAACAGTACCGAGAGGGACCGTTAATATCTCAACGTTGCTTGCCGAGAGCAACGGCAGATAGTCTTTGAGGGATGTTCCACCAGCGTTGTGCACTCCATCGCTCAATAGGACTATCCGTCGGTGGTAATTGTCTGGTAATAAGGCGATTGCACGCTTGAGTGCGGTAAGTACATCGGTGCCATCTCGCCGGATCGTTTGTTCTGCCAGTGTTTCCAAGGACACTATAGGCGCGATTTCCGTTGGTTGATCTTGCTTCTGACGGATTTTCAGCCGGACCACGGCTTCCCTCGCAAAACTGATAATGCCGAATTGGTCAGCTGGTTTCAATTTTGTGACAGTGGCATTTATCTGTTTGGATACTTCTACGTATTGTGTGGGCTGGATGCTTTCGGAAGTGTCGATTAAGAAAACGACAGCGAGTCGTTGTTCCTTATGCGTCCGGTGCAGGTTGGCTAAGGCGAGAATTGCACACAGAAGCGCGGTACCTCTGAGGCAGAAGGTTACGCGCTTTCGCCACTTCGCTGTGCTGAGGTGTGCTCTCCATTGCACAAAGATTAGCACAGGAATCGCGATGAGTAGGATCAGGAAAAGTGGGGTTCGGAAATCAAACATTTTTTTAATTATGGAAATCTGTTAACCATCGAAGAAATCCGCAGAAATCCACAGAAATCCGCAGAAACACCCTATCAAAAACCCCAAGCAAAAACCCCAAGCAAAAACACTCGTGCTTTAACATTTATAACGGAGTCGAGTTGATGGTTAAACTGCTCCAAATGTAAAGCATTCTGCGCAAGCCTCTATAGGAAACCTGCGGGACAATGCGAAGCAAAATTATGCCACTTAAGGCATAATTTTGCTTCGCAGTGGTTTCCGTCTAAGTAGAGAACCTACGTTAGGTTATGAGAGGTTACTAACTTTACCAGAAACCATCGTGGAATGTAATGGAACGATGCCCAAGTGTCAATAGTTAAAAAAGAGAAATGTAGTGGGTTGAGAATTGTCTGCTATTGGCTGCGGAGCTCCTCGAAATACGCTTCTGCTGTTTGCGTTTCTGCGGCGTGCGACATGTTGTAGCGTTCGCATAACGTGATGTATTCAGTGGTAACGTCAGCCCGGTTGCTTGGCTAAACCATTTTTTGAACTCTTCGGCAGCGTAACGCTCAGCAGCGGTAGCATCATCAGAAACAATGATGTGCCAATCCTGCATTGCTGAAATTGATAAATTCTCACCAGAGGGGTGAAGCACGAGGGTTTTGTGAGTTGACATAACTTTAACCTCAATTATGTGCTCGCGGTGTCTTGTTCGATTGCCTCTGCATCCGCCTGATATTTCTGTTCGTTGAATAACAGGATGAAGGCGATTGCAGCAAAGACTGTTACGACAATCGGCACCATAAAGATTTTCGCCCACGCGTGCCCACCTTCTGCGTAAGCGAAGAAGTCATGCACACGACCGCTGACAATATGTCCTACTAACATCCCGAACCCATTCGTAACAAAGAGGAGCAAGGATTGAGAACTCGCTCGAATATCTTGCGAACTCAGCCGTTCCACAGCGATCATTCCACCGACGAAAAAGAACGAATAGCAGATGCCGTGTAATGTTTGTGCACCGACAACCAACCATACGGGTTGACCGATGGCGAAGATGGCATAACGAACGGGCCACGCAAGGATACCCAAAAAGATAGTAAACCGCATGCCAAACCGCCGCAAACACGGAAATAGGAGGAGCATCAAAAGAACCTCGGCGACTTGACCGAGACTCATCGCTAAATTGGCACTACTTCCTGCTAAACCAACACCGTGTTCTGCCTCGGTTAGAAACAGGTATGTCAAGTTGTAATAGAAGGGGAGTTCAATAGCAACAACGAAGGAGATAATCAGTAGTACAGCGAAGTTTCGGTTTGAGACGAGGGAAAAGGCTTCAAGAAAAGCGTAAGGATTTTTTGCCTCTTTGCTCGGTGGGGTGTTTGGCAACGTCAAGCAGTAGGCACCCATAATGAATGAAAGGACGGCTCCAAAGAGGAGGCAGTCGCCGACGTGTGGCAGGGTTGTCTCCTGTCCTTCCCAAAATCGGAGATACAGACTCAATATCCAATTAATCGCGATCCAACCGAGCGTTCCAAAGACCCGTATGTTTCCGAATTTGTCTGACTGTCCCATATGGTGGAAAGCGATCGCGTTCGTCAGGGCGATTGTCGGCATGTAGAGAATGGCATGCAGGAAAATTGCGCCCCACATCATCGGGAAGCTGGTCTGCTTCCATGCGAAAAGCAGGCAGACACCGCCAAGGAGGTGCGAGATCGCGGCAAATACTTGCGCTGGCATGAGTCGATCCGCGATCCACCCTGCGATGATTGGAGAAATTATCGAACCGATAGCGGTGGTGCCAAAGACGTAGCTAATCTGCTTACCGGAGAACCCAAGATTTTGCATGTGCCCAGCAATGAGCACTGCCCATGCTCCCCATATAGCGAACTGAAGGAACATCATTCCTGACAACCGTGCGAAGGTTTCTAATCCTGTTTGTCTATTTTCCATTTTTTAATTTATTCCTCCTGGACAAAGAAACACCGTTTTTGCTTGGGGTTTTTGATAGGGCGTTTCTGCGTATTTCTGCGTATTTCTGCGTATTGCTTGGGATTTTTGATAGGGGTTTTTGATAGGGGTTTTTGATAGGGTGTTTCTGCGGATTTCTGCGGATTTCCCTGCGGATTTCTGCGGATTTCCCTGCGGATTTCTTAAGCAAAAACCCCTCCACTTCGTCTCGGGCAGGTTTCCAATCATCCTGTATGTCCTTTTTAAAATTGTTAACCAAAACGCGTAGCAGGCATTCTTACTACGGAGCAGTTGACTGCGGACAGAAAAGAAAAACTGTTTTACGAAACGGCTCTCACCGCTCGCAAGCAATAACTAAAAAATTGTTTGCTAAACCCACTGCTCAATCGGTTCTGCTGACTGCACCACGTGCATCCCCGCATCCGAAACCCTGGCGAAAACTTCGTCTGCTGGTTCCGTGAAGTCCACTACCCCAGGCACAACAACGGGTGAAGTCAGGTCATCTACCAAATAGATTTTCTTGGCTAATTCAGTATCCTTTTGCTGAATTTCTGTAAGCAGATCACTGACAGTCCAAGCGACACAGTGGCTCTTTGCCTGACCAGCGATAATCACTCGATCATATTCAAGAAGCATTTCGAGGAAGGCACTGTTTTTTTGAGCAATCGGTTTCCCATCGGAGTCGTTAAGGACTTCTGGACGTAAGACCGAATAGTTTTCAGTCAACGGATTCTGTCCTTTGATTTCATAATGTATCTGGGTCCCGCGAGCAATGGCGTGGAAAAAGCAGGCTTCGTCAACGGCGGAAACAACGGCATGCCCGATCCCGCCGAGCATTGCATGGTAGGGCCATATCGCGAGCGGATACTTCCCATCGGCAGTAAGCGTCTTGACGTAGTGTTCGCTGTACACCTTGAGCCATGCGTATTGATTGGATTCTGGAACTTGGATGGGTAGGTTTAGGCTACCGACAACAGCAGGATTTACGCGCCATTTGCCTGCCTCAATGTCTGCTTGTGTGATTAGGGTCTGTAGGGGGGCAGGGTGTTCGCCTGCGTCGTTAATCCAGAAGGCTTCGTGGAATATCTGCATCGCCGTATGTGTGTCCAGCGTGCAAGCGATTTTAGTAATGTGTGGTAGATTACGATAGATAAATTGACACAAACGGATATTGTCTGCTACCGCGCCATTTCCTGATCTGCCACCGACGAAAAGTTCAAAACTGGGGATACAGAATGTATTTTGGACATCAACGAGCAGCAAACAAGTCCGAAAACTGTCCTCGAATGCGGGGCGGATTGTATGCTCCCGCGCCCATGCCTGTGCCTCGCGTTGGCGTTCTTGATAAGGAATCCGCCAGACCTGGTTTACCTGAACGGCATCGAAATGTGAAGGGACGGGCAGTTGTGGTATAGACATTTCTTTTGTCCTTTGTTGTTTCGATGTCTCTATGGTAGTTAACCATCAGCTTTTAGCAGTCAGTAAAGAGTTCATTGTACGGAACAAAATGTCCGTGACTTCTACGCGATCTACCGACTGCTGAGTCCTGAAAGCCGACAGCCATTAAGCCATGTCGAGATTTTAGAGGAATTCGCAGTTTTTATCAACAAAAATCCCTTGATATATGTCATAAGGTGCGTTAAAATTAAACATACATTCCCCAGTTCGCATCTTTTATGGATAAATATTGTGCGGGTAAACATATAAAGTGATGAGAAAATTTTTTAAGCCACTCCCAGACTTAGACGATAGACTTGATCGCGTAGATGATCGGATGCAGCGAGCGCGTAGGAGTCTTGACCGACAAGTAGAAGAGGCACTCATTCCGCTTGATATTCAAGAGGATTTCAGCGTCTCTGAATTGGAAGGCGATGTGATGCTCGTTTCACGGGACGACGATTTACACGACAAGGTAAGAAACCTTCTGCGTTCTGAGGGCTACGGATGCGATATTCCAGAGCGGACATCGGAGGCGATCGGTTTGTTGAAGTTGCACAAATATCGGATGATAATTGCGGACTGCAGACGTCGTTCGCGCTCGCGACTTTTTGAATATGTCAAGCGGTATCAGCCGTACGTCAAAATCATCACGATTGTCCCAAATGAAGGGAGCGGGCGCGAAACGATGGCACGGGGCAACTACAGCTTCCTGATGGGACGGGATTTTGACCCAGAGCAGTTGCGTACGTGTCTCATAAGTTCACTAAAGTTAAAGCATCACACCTGCTGGCTGTTAGCGCACGGAGAGCGTTGCAACCGCTCGTGTGTCGATAGTTTCCAATCCGATGAAGATTTCGGGGAAATTGAATGAACCGGATGCCTAAGTTCAAATTTCGGAAACCTGCGGGCTACACCAAAAATGGCAAAAAATTTAGAATTCAAGGGACAGTTTCAGTCGCTTGACGGACTCTACCCGAGGTTGGCTGATTTAAATGCGATGCCTCATGAAACTGTACACCAAATCGATACATATTTCCATATAACAAAAGTAAAAGACTCTCTAAAATCAGAAGCGTGTGAGCCGCGGCTCAAGTTGCGCGAAGTGAAAGGGTGGTCTGAGGGGTGGCTCATTTATTATGAGCGTCCGAACCAAGATGCGTCGCGCTATAGTCAATATGAACTTTGTGAGATTGATGATCCGGGGTCCCTCAAAGGCTTGCTAACTGTTGCACTTGGGGTCAAAACAATTGTAAAAAAACAACGAGAAATCTGGATGTTCAATCACACCCGCATCCACCTCGATACGGTTGCCGGTTTAGGGCGGTTTGTCGAATTGGAGACAGTGTTTCGGGGGCAGACCGAAGCCGAAGCGATACATGAGCATCAACACGTTAAAGCCGCACTTCATTTGGATGCTGTGGACCCGATTGCTGTTTCCTACAGTGACCTCGTTATGCAAAAGTCATAACCGGTTTCAGGGACATTTGCCTCATAAAGATTAGGAAAATTCAACATGACTTACTTGACATATCGAGAAATTTTGGAAGGTTGCGAGGACGTGGATAGCGTCAGACGGGGTAAACTCCTACGGATCTATTTGCACATCCCCTCCCTGCCGAAACTGCGGGCTCTCCAAGCATCGTTGATAGAGCTGAAAAAAACATCAAGACTTAGAAATGGTTCCCTTGTGCGTTTGTAATGCTGTGCGTTGACAGAAGCAATGCCAATACTACACAGCGATGATTGCCGTCCGTGATCGTGTATCCCCCATCGGGACCGGGGCAGAAGTTCCCTATACGGATATGCCTAATCTTTCTGTAATCCCAATTCCCAACAAGATACTGAATTCGCTCTATATCCGCATTGATGGAACCCAAGTAGTGAAGCTCATGAATCGCATAGCGTTCCAAGATTTTATCAGCAACCTCGATGAGTCGAAACTCGGCAGGACGGATACCTAACTGCTCAATCGGCATTATGAGCCTGAGGTTCAAAAACTCGGTTTCTTCCAAATCGACAGCATACGTGACGGCTGTGAACAACAGTTCTTCTTGGTAGAAGATGCGATTCGGGAAAAACATTGCGCTTCTCATAGCGACCCTCCTATAAACACACCAGCAACCGTTTATCATGAACCGAGACGACATCGTCCCAGACTTGGCGCGTTACCGAAAGCCTGCCTTGCTTGATACACACCAGACAGGTCTCCTCGTCGCTACCGAACATGTTGACACGTGCGAACACTTTGGAGTATAGCCCTTCTGCCGCGTTAGGATAGGCGAACCAATGGTAACCTATCATGTGTTGACCTTCATAACCGACAGGGTTGCCATCTCTGGTAAGGCGTTCACGGATTTCAGCATCGGAGAGGTTATCGACCCAGGAAAGATGGGAATTGATGAGTGTTCTCAAGTCCTGTTTCAAAAATGAGTTGGTCATAAAAAATGCCAAGCCTCCGTAAATTTTCGGAATCGCTTGGCCAGGGTCATTCAATTGTAGGTTTTTTGTGTTGTATTTTTCACAGGTGTTAACATTTCTATACAAGCAAAAGTCGCGTGACTTTTCACGCGACTTCTGCTATACTTCACCCTAAAAATTACCACACTTTTGAGGTGAATCATGACAAGAAGTTTCTCTTGCCACTTACTTGATATGTTAGCAGAAGTGCCGGATCCACGCAAGAAAAAAGGATGCCGCCATCCATTAGTCTCAATGCTGGCACTCACGGTTGTTGGACTCTTGTGTGGGCAACGCAGTTATACAGCCATTGCCAAATGGGCACGCCTCCACCCAGACCTGCGACGTGCCTTGGGGTTCACTGCCAAACAAACCCCGGCAGCTTCAACGTTTCATTATCCCTATCAGCGTCTCAACATCACCGCCGTAGAAAAAACGCTCACGCAATGGACAACACAGACTTTATCAGAACGTGAAGGTGTCGAAGTCCAATCCCTAAGCCAGTTTGATACAAAGATTATAGCGTACCTAGCACCAGGCCACTCCTGCTGGAACCGCCAAATTGCGTTGACTTGTGTTAAGTTGTGTTAAGTCACCTGGTCTCCACCCGTTAGGACTAACAGCTCTGATGTCACAGTGCTTGAGTCCAGCCCTACCGTTTTTTTAGCTCCGCCCAAGTTGTCGTTAAGCGATTCCGGGGATGCACAGCCAAACCCTCAATTTCATTCGGTAGTTTGGGGACAGCGTTGGGATCTATTGCCATGTAAACGGCATCCAAACGGGTATCGCCTTCCCTAGACCAAAATGTAACGGTATGTTTCCCCGGTTTCAGATCAAAGGTCAACGGATTCTTTTCGCGCCATTTTACTTTTGCCCACGTCCACTCCTGATACTGACCTGTATCCCAGATCATGTTGGCATCACCCGGTTGTGGACTTTTCTTCTGATCGACTGTGACATGGAAAGAGTCCTTCGCCGTATCTTGGGCAATCACCCGCCCCCACATCGTGTACTGACCGGGTGTTCTAACGTTAATCACGAAATCGGCTTTACCGGGGTGGCGCCCCCCCCCGCCCTTTCCCGCCGATATATACATACCGCCTGAAGCTTTCTTATCTTCATAAATTTCCATGATTTCTACAATTTCATCTGCGTCTTCGGCTTCAAAGCCAATCTCAGTAGCAATGCAATAACCGACCAATCCCAATACAAGCAGTACAAATTGAATCAATAACAACCGCATATATTTCATGCGTATATCCTCCTTAGGTTTGTAATAGCGCAATTCATTGCGCGTGTTTTTCTCCTCGCTTTACCAATACAAAACACTGACTTTAGCGTCTTAGATCTCAAAGCGCACTACCGTGGACTGAAGTATTTACAAGAAACATTAAAAAGGCTTCCACAAAAACCTGAACCTATTGTTATTGACCAACTCACTGAACATCTGACTTCTATTGGCTCTATTCATCAAACACCTGCTCAACTCAGGCCTGGATAAGTTGGCGAAGGTATTGTTGATACTAACAATATTAACAATTCCTGCATTATTTGTGAAGAAAAATTCCATTTTTTCTCAGGGTCATTCAATTGTAGGTTTTTTGTGTTGTATTTTTCACAGGTGTTAATATTGTATACAAGCAGATATACTTCACCCTAAAATTCAACAAGTTTTTGAGGTGAATCATGACAAGAACTTCTTCCTGCCACTTAGTTGATATGTTAGCAGAAGTGCCGGATCCACGCAAGAAAAAAGGACATCGCCATTCATTAGTCTCAACAGCTCACTGATGCGCCCGCCAGTACTCACGCCGAGCATGAACGGCCCACGGTTGTATACTTGGAATGTGCCGGTGAAACATGTTGAGACGCTGCGGATTTCGAAATTGTCAAGGGGTCTTGTGCCTTTCATGGCTATTTTCCTGTCGTTCTTACAACACAACCCTTTCAGCGAGGGGAAGCTTCGGTAAAATGTCTCTAAAATAGTCCTGTATCTCGTAGATTTGAACACAAGGAGCTTCAAACTCGTAAAAAGGGTGTTTGTATGTTCCAGCGCGAGTGGCTTCTGTCTGCATTTCGCGTGTCGGAGGTGATGTGACGACGAATACGCCTAAATCGGCTTCGGCATTCTGCATGGCGGTACGGAAGTCCCTGATGTGGCTAAGTGTATAGTTTCCGCCTTTCACCTGTGCGACGGCTTTGCCATATTTTTCTCTGCCTCTTTCAGTTCCCACTGGGAACCTGAATGTGCCGTCTATTCCGCCATCTGCTCCCCTTCTTGTGTTTGGCTTAAATTTCAGTACATGCGTGATGCACCAATCTTCAAAGCCGAATGGATTGTTGTGGGCGAGTCTGAGTGCCTGTTCCTCGTTTTCAGGTGTGCCGGCGATAATGACTTCGTTCCGCAGTTGTGGAAATAACTTCTCGATTTGAAGTTTGACAGCACCAGTAGCGAGGTAGGTTAAATCAATTCCTATCCATTTCCGTTTTAGTTCTTCCGCAGCCATTAACGTTGTGCCACATCCGCAGAACGGATCCAAGACCAGATCGCATTTGTTTGACGAGGCTGTTACGATGCGTTTGTAAAGTTCAATTGGCTTTTGGGTGGGATAGGTAGTGCGTTCATTTGCCCGTGAGTTTAGAGTTTTTATGTCACTCCAGACTTGTCCCATAGCTGGTGCTGAATCTTCTTTTACGTCTACAAGTAGATGAGGGGTGTTCATAAATACCTATAACAAAATAGTATATTTCCGCCCCGGCGTTTGTTTTATCGAAAGTAGGCCCTCATCCATGAAACCTCTCGACTCGGTAAGTTCCAAATCGAGTTAATGATCATTGCCAACTGTAGCAACATCACTGCGAGTCTCAAAAAGGTTCGGACATTGTCAAGCCGGCTCATCGGAAGTTGCTTCTGATTCGTGTCAGTGCCTGTCAGTTCACTGAGCAAACTAAAGATAGGTTCAATCGCTGTTTTGCGCTGCTCCTGATACGCACGCAACTCCGGTGCGGCATCGATCGCTTGAAGATACGCGACTTTCCTCTGGTTTTTGGCACCCGGGATAGGTGTCAACAGCAACAAGCCGCTTTCTGCGAGCGTCTGAACCCGGTTGAAGTCGGTATATCCAGCATCAGCGACGATATACCTGATATTCCGAACAATAAGTGCTTGCGTCTTCTCGTCAAGCCCTGTTTTTTCGCTCACCGAGGCAGTGTAGACGTCAGCGAGTCTCGGAAAACCGCTGGCAGTCGTCGTTAGGTGGAGACCATAGCCATAAACCCACCCGCGATACTTGCTCGTTGACCAACTCGCATCCGTATCAAGGGCGCGAAGCCCTTCGGGGATATGCCCGGATTTACGGTGTTTTTCGTGCCACACACTGCCTTTGGCTTTATATAGGCTTTTGTCTTCATAGACAACTTCCGGGGGTGTCTGAACATCAAGGGAAACACCGAAATCACCGAGATATTCTATAAACACCTCAAGGTTTGATGCCACTTGTTTGTAACGACGCGATAGAGTCGCCCGTGATGGAACACTTTTGAGTTTCAGATGTCGAAGCCAAATGGGGGTGGCGAGAAGCCATCTCCGTTGGGCTTTCAACGCATGGATGCCTTTGAGCATCATAATGGCAAAAAAGACGATCAGTGAACTATCGGCGTGGACTTTAGGACGACCGCGTCTGTGGGCTTTTCGGAGTTCAAGGGAGTCTCAAATTCTTTGAGACGTTGAAATAAAAATCTGATATAATAGTCTCGGTCAGGATAACACATGTTATAATCCTCTCTTTTTTAGCTTTAGATAAGATTATAACCTTTATCCTGACTCAGTTCAATTATGAACACCCCTCAAATAGTTAGTCCTATAACTTGTTTTATTGAACATCGGGGAGTAGATATGTTTACGGGTATAAATGAATCAAATGGAACAATTGGCATCGTTGAATAAAAAGAACAAGGTCAAATGTTAGGCTCAATTTAACCGATCCCAAAACTACTAATTGCGTATTTTTATCCCAAAGGTCAACTGTTTTTCATTCTCAAATAGGGTCATTTAGTTTTAAGAATTTATTTGAGAGTTTTCACCTTTTTTTCCAATAGGGCGAGGTTAGGAAACCTCGCCAGCGGGGTTTGAGGGGACCAAAATTGGACCCAAGCATAAATGCTTGGGATTGTGAGACAATGCCCTTCAAATGGGAAGTAGTCTATCGTATTTTCTATAGTATACGCCAATTTTACCATGAATCGATTGCGTATCCCGAGAAGCGCGCTTTGTTGGCGCGTTTTTTCTTTTCAGTGGAAATTCAGTAATATCTACAACCGAGACAAAACCGCTTGCACTAAAAGCGGGATCATCAACTCGTGATGTCCCGTGAACGTATAACCTTTACCGCCCATCTCTGTCGGTCGTTTAACGACATTCTCTACGGGACGGTATTGTTGATTCATGTCGAAGTTAGCGGCGGTGAATTGAGACACCGTATGCCCCAAGTTCCGCGCGATCGTTAATGCCTTCAGGAAAACTTCAGGTAGTATTACTGCTGAACCCAAATTTAACACAACGCCACCACCTTCCAAATCCGTCACTAACGCCGTTAGGAGTCGGAAATCGGTGAAACTCGCTGCGCCGATAGCGGCACCATTCGCAGACGGATGCTGATGGATAATGTCCGTCCCGATGGCAACATGCACAGTAATCGGCACATTGTATTGAATGCCAGCGGCAAGAAGACTATATGCGTTATAGGGCGCGTCCATTTCAATGAGTTGTCTGCCCAGTGCTTCACCCATCCCGATACCTGTATCTGCGGCGTACTGAGTTGCTTCATTCATCAACCGTCCTGTTTCCTCCCACATCCCAAACTGCCCGTTCTGGAGGTAAGCGGCGACATCCTCCGAGGTCTCACCGATAAGCGCAATCTCGAAATCGTGGATACTGCTTGCGCCGTTAAAGGCAAACCCAGTAACCACGCCACGTTTTGCCAAGTCAATTAAAAGCGGGCTTAATCCGCATTTGATGACATGTCCTCCCATCATCACGATGACAGGTTTCTTGTTCTGATGGGCGACAAGGATATCGTCGACGAGTGCCGAAAAGTCCTGTCCTTTGAGAATATTCGGCAAACTTGCTAAAAATGGGGACAAGTCTATCTTCAATTCCGGCAGTGTTGCGAAATCTCGGACAGAAACCTTGTTGATACGGTTCTGAAGCGGGTAAGTCGTCACAGATGATATGTCAATTGGGCCCCGGCGTTTGTTCATGTTTTTCGTCCTTGAATGATTGTGTATAAAAAATCATGCCGATAATAAACCAGAAAAGCAACACTGTCCGCTGATGTAAAATATTATCTGCGAGTCCGTAAATAAGCGCAGAGATTAGAAACCCACTCGCACCAATAAAGGTTCCCACTTTCCAAAGATCGTTGGTCTTTCGCATGACGAAAACCTGCTGACAAATAACTGCTACCATCCACAAAAACAAAAAGAGCGAAGGAATGCCTTGCTCAGCGGCGATGTGTAAGTAGATGTTGTGCGCGTGATAGGGTGTGTAGTACTGCTCATCCGGCCCACTGTGTTGATACTCATAGCGAAATCTGCCCAATCCGATACCGGTAAGTGGGTGTTTCTGAATCATTTGTAGCGAGGTCCGCCACCACTGTGGACGTTCACTCATGAACCCCGCGGGGTGTGCAATCATCGTTTGGACGCGCCCCTTGATATGTCGAGGAACGATCCCAACTATCGCCTGACGGGAACTTGTATTCACGATCAATATGCAAAATACAACACTTACTAACGCCAACCCCAGCAGACTTCGTTTCCATGACATAAATGTAAGTAAGGTCTTTACAACAAAATAGTATCCGATGCAAACTACCGCAACGGCGACACTCACCCACGCAGCGCGCGTCAGTGTCAATGCCAGATTTGCACTCATCAGTGCTAAAATCACACCGAGTCCCACGGTCGTCCAAATCAAGACGCGTTGTGATTTTCGATGTGTTTCCGTCCGTTCCGAATGGAAAGTCGTACCGCTGCAGCCAGCTACAAAGTAGCCCATAACAAATGGGAGCGCGAGGGCGAGATATGCCCCCAAGTCATTCGGCATCTTGAAGGTTCCGGTGAGCCGCTGCTCGATCATGTACACCATCAGATGCGTCTCACTTTTGCGGATTGTGTAGCGTCTGTTTCTCGCTGGATCGTCAATGCGCCATTCGTTTGGTTGCTTTGAAGGTACAAACAATGCGGTTTCGGAGAGCGGTACATTGCAACTTCGCAATTCGGTGCGTAATTCATCCGACATTTGTAAAGTTGGGCCTTCACCTGCAGCGAGTTCTTCCTGAAATTGTAACCCAATCCTCCCCATAAAATCAATCCCTAAACGGGTGTCATTTGCGTAATACCAGAGTCCGAGTGCAGAAGAGATCCCTGCCGCGGCGATGAAGACAATGACGATATGTCGCCATCGAGTGCCCAATCGACTGTGAATAACCGCATAAAAGAGCAGGATCGCACGGAGAAGTTTCCAAAAATAGCCGAGGCTACTGGTGGCAGGATGTGGTGCAAGAAGTGAGGCTATTAAGCCCAATCCGAGAAACAGCAAGATAGGAATGTCAAGCGGAGTGCGTTGCCAACCGAGTTTCCGCTCTGAAATGATGCGTCCCACCCATCCGAATAGCACAAATGAAAGCCCGATGTTGAGGAATGCTGTCGAATACCCGAACGGTAGGGAAAGGACGAAGATCAGAAATCCGATGTAAGTGGCAGCGTCAAAGATTTCTGCTGATGTAAACCGTGAGTTTTTTAACTGCAAGTTTTGGCTTACCAACTGCACCAAAAGGGGAGATTTGAATTCTGACATAACTTGATGTACAAAACGGTTTTTAAACTATAGGCCCCTGGGCATCGTTCCACTACGTTTCACGATGGGTTCTGATACATTTCGGCTGAAGTGCGTCAGAAACCTGCCCGAAATGTAATGAAGGGCAGCGCGAAGTCAAATCGTTTAAAAGTTGAAAATTCAACGCAGATGTAATATAATATCTGTTAATTAGAAAATCTGACATGTATAGAAGGGGATCCCACCATGCGCTTTACATATAACCTCATTGCTTTATTGTTAGGGTTTTGTCTCATCGGGTTGCTTTTCGTGCCAGCTGCACCGGCGTTTATTGAGCGCGAGTATACGATTCGTGAAATCCTTGATGCTTGTACGAACATCGTTTTTGGCGAAGTAAAGAGTGTTGACCAGAAACGTTTGCGAGGCGTTGTTACTGTCAAAAAAGATGTCAAAGGGAAAAGCGAACTCAAGGAAATTAAGATGAACTTTGCCACTGGACATTACAAGCGAGGCACCTCACCGGAGAAGATGGCAAGCCTGCTCAAGCAGGGCATGCCTATTATCGTTTTCTATCGTGAGCATTATGGCATAGATAGTATGTGCTTTATTGACAATACGTGGTTTCAGATGCGTGCCTATCGCGGTGGATACGGTGGCTCTTGGTGGACATTTACGCACATTGATCCGATGATGTCCCGGACATTTGATGGCAAGGCAAAGGCATTCCAATCGATTGTTCTCAACATGTTAGCTGGCAAAATGTGGGTTGCCGCGCCGAAAGATGCCGTCAAAGTTCTGGTCCTAACAGGAAATAGCACGCATCCAACATGGAGTCAAACCCCTGTCTATACAAACACAGCAACGTATGAATATATGGCACTGCGCGCTGTGAAAAAAGTCAGCAAACGCGCTATCGCTCATGAACCCACCAGAGAATATAAGTTGCCGCAGTTAGAAAAAGCCGATATTCTGTGGATCGGATACGAAGAGATTTCGAGTTATGGACACTACCTCCTTTCCAGTGAAGTAGAGAAGAAGATTAAAGCGTTTGTGAAAAAGGGTGGCATTGTCGTTGTTACGGGACAGGACAGTAGCGTTGAGAAGCCGTGCGGTGTCGGGTGGCTACACGGAAACCAGTTGAAAGGTGTTGAAAGCCCGCTAACCCAACATTTCGCTGTTACTGAAAAAGGCAATTCCCTTTTCTCCATTCCCAACAAAATTGAGTCCGGAAAAATCTTTGTTGATGACACATGGGTAGACTGGAACCGACGCGATGAAATTTTTGCTACTACTGAGGACAATAAGGAACTCGTTGTTGGGACGAGACGGTATGGCAAGGGATTATACATTATTACCAGCCTTCGTAACGATAGCCAATATACCACTTCCATGAACAAAGCACTCATGGAAAATATCATGCATTATGCCGTCAGCCAGCTCAAGTAGGACGGTGAAAACCATTAAGAAATCTTTGAAAATTCAAGACAATTATAAGAACTTCGCCACAACCAGTGTAATGTCATCATTGGTGCTTTCGTCCTGTTGATGTGCCTGAAGGTCAGACAGAATCTCTGCCTTTATCTCTTCGGGGGACAGATGACGTTTTTGTGAAATGAGTGCTTTAAAACGCTCCAATCCATACATTTCCGAGTTAGGATTGAACGCTTCTGTGATCCCATCTGAATAAAGTACTAACAGATCACCGGGGGCCCACTCGACTTCGGTACTGTAATATTGCGTCGGTGTGTCTAACATTGAGATACCGACCGGCAGAAACGAGGACTTTAACTCAAGTAGGTCGTCGTTCTCACTGTTGTCACCGTTCTGCCCAGCGCGATAGAGAAGCATCTCTGGATGACCGGCATTGGCGAACTCCAACCGATTGTCTGGGTGAATGATAAGATAACAACAGGTCATGTAGATAAAGGCTTGTGCATCCTCTTCTGTGACACGGGTAATGGCACTCATGACTTCCGGCACGGAAGCGTCAAAGCGGATCTGTGTTTGCAAGCAACTCTTCGTCATCGCTGCTACCATCGCCGAATGATAGCCGTGTCCCATGACATCACCGAGGAAAATGGCAACGCGGTTATCTGAGAGTTCCATATAGTCGTAATAGTCGCCCCCGACGCTATTTGCGGGTCTGCAATATCCGGCGGAACTGACACATGGATGCGCGATTTCTTTATTCGGGAGCAGAGATTTTTGGACTTCAGCGGCAAGACGCATTGATTCTTCTTGTGCGATATCCTTACGGATAGCACTCATCTGAATCTCAAGGTCGCGTCGGATTTTGTCGTTTAAGACTCGGAACATCCCACTACCAATTCGCGGTTCTCGTGCCATAGCGTTGTAAAAGTCGTTCCTCGTGATTCTCAGAAATTGGGTCGGCTTCACCGTTTTAACCGTGGCGCTCCGCGGTTTGTTGTCAATCAGGGCGATTTCTCCGAGACAGTAACCTTTCTCATTGAAGAACAATACTTCTGTTCCTGCCTTGATGATGCTGACTTCACCATCGACCAATAAGTAGAGCGAATCGCCTTCATCCCCCTCCTCAAATAGCGTTGAATAGGCTGGATAAGCGACTTCGTTTGCAATATGACAGATCGCTTTTAGCTCAGTTTGTGGGAGTTCTGCAAAAAGTTCCGTCTTTTGCAAAAATTGTAACTTTTCTTTTTCTGGTAGCATTATCTATTCAGCCTTTGACTTTTTATAGAAAATGTGTTATTTTTAATAGGATGTTTTGGCTTGTAAGTTGCGTTTTGGGTGATTTACCGAAAGATTAGACGAAATTCACGAATATAAGTTGAGAACAATGCAAGGCGTGAGGACCTCGTGCAATATGTTCAAATATCTATCATGACACAGAAAAGAGAATTATGTCAATAACTGATTTTTTTCGGGGAAAAGTTCTGCTCATTACCGGTGGCACCGCATTTTTGGGGCAACCGATGGTCGCAAAAATTTTAACTGCACTTCCCGATATCCAAAAAATTTATCTTCTCATTCGGAGCCGCACCGATACCACTGGGAAGCACACTTCCGCTCAAGAACGCTTAGAAAATGAACTTCTCACCTCAGATGTTTTTGCATCTCTTCGTCGGCTACACGGCGAAAATTTTGAGGCATGGGCACAGCAGAAACTGATGGCTGTTGAAGGGGATCTCACTCACGAGCATCTTGGATTCAGCGATGCGAAATACCAAAGACTCCAGAACGAAGTCCAAGTCTTTATTAATATCGCGGGTCTTGTGGATTTTGATCCACCTTTCGATGATTCTTTGTGGGGGAATGCCCTTGCCGCTAAACATGTTGTCAACTTTGCAAGGGGTTGTCAGGATGCCGTGTTTCTCCATGTCTCAACGGCGTATGTTTGTGGCGACAAACCGGGACGTGTGCCTGAAGAACTTCCACTACCCTATGAACACTACGCAACACAACATCGCGAAAAGACAGGAATTGCTATCCCGGGAACGCTTTCTGAGGAAATCGAAGGGTTGCTTTCTCTAAGTGCCGCTATCCGTGCTGAAGTTGAGTTACCTGAAAATCTCGCTAACTTTCAGCGAGAAGCGGAGGCGCAGATAAAAGGGACACGTAAAGGACTTGAAGCACAAGTCGAAGAACTGAAGGCAGAATGGCTTGAGGAACGCTTGGTTGAGGAAGGGTTGAAGCACGCACGCTCGCGCGGGTGGAACGATACTTACACCTATATGAAATTCCTCGCTGAGCAGATGATTATGGAATTGCGCGGTGAACTGCCTACTGCTATCGTGCGCCCCTCAATTATTGAGAGTAGTTTTGATGAGCCTGAACCCGGATGGCTTGGTAAGTTTCGGATGTCCGAACCTTTGATCGTCGGTTTTGGGAAAGGGCGACTCCCGGATTTTCCGGCAGATCCGGATATAATTCTTGATATTATTCCCGTCGATTTTGTAGTGAATGCTATCTTGGCAGCCGCTGAGGCGACAGCAAGACGCGGTGGTATTGAGGTGTATCATGTCACGACAGGGACGCAGAACCCGCTCTATTTTCGAGGTATCTTTGAGGCAACCTACGAATATTTTGTGAAATATCCAATGTTGGAGGATGGAAAACCGATTGCGGTGCCTATCTGGAAATATCCGAGTTTAGAAGAATTTCAGCGGAAATTGGATAGTCGTATGCGTCTGGTTGACCTTGCCGTTCAGACACTCGGCAAGCTTCCGATACGTGCCGCCAAGCGGAAACGCCGCCATCTTGTCCTGAAGCAGAGTGGTATCAAAGCACTCCTGCATTACATTAGAATCTACGCACCTTATACGCGAACTAACTTTGAATTTGAAACGGAGAAGACGCAAGGGCTTTACGACGCGCTTTCACCTACAGAACAGCAGCGTTTTAACTTCGATGTTTCACGGATCCACTGGAAGCGGTATTTTCAAGAGATTCATATCCCCGGCATAAAGAGACATGTTTTGAAGATTGAAGATGACACGGCAGACGATACAGAAGCATCTTCTTCCACAAAACAGGAGAAGGCGAGCTCGCAAGATGAATCCGAGGAGTCGGCTACGGCACCTGAATGGAAATATGATACAAGGAATGGAAATGTAATACAAGGAACGGATTTAGTCTATTCCCAGACTAAATCCGGTCTATCCCCAGACCAAATCCCCCCAAAAACGATTGTAGACCTGATTAAGATACAAGCAGCGCGAATCCCGGATAGAATCGCGCTGCAGATGGCAAACGAAAGCGGGTGGGAAGAGTATACCTATGCGGAGGCGTATACCCAGTCGCGCCAAGTCGCGTGGCAGTTATGGGAAAGCGGTTTGCGAAAAGACGACCGCGTGGTGTTGGTTTCTGAAAACCAGCCCGAATGGTGTATCGCTTACCTTGCGGCTGTCCAGATAGGTATCGCTGTGGTTCCTCTTGACGCGCAAACGCCTGCCCATGAAATTTCGGCAATCGCTGAGTTCACCGCTGCGAAATCGATTTTAGCCTCTGAAAGTGTATTAGAAAAATCCGATGCGGCACTATCAACAACAGGGACGATGTTACAAAACATCAACAGGAACTGCGAAATTGTGAGTGTCGATGGTACGGAGAGCAAAGCCTCAACTGCCGAGATTCCTGCCGATTTTCCGAATGTGGAAGTTTCTCCAGACACCGTTGCTTCGATTATCTTTACAATGGGGACTACTGTTGAAGCGAAAGGCGCAATGCTTACGCACGGAGGCTTTATTTCTAATGTCCAAGCAGTGGCAAAAGCACTTCCACCGACAGACACGGAGCGGATCCTGTCAGCACTCCCGTTGTATCATGCATTGAGTTTCTCGTGTAGTTTATTGATGGCACTTTACAGTGGCACGACAGCGACTTACGTCAATGCACTCCGTCCCACAACGCTTCTGAAGACAATGCGTGAGGCGAAAACTACGGCTTTTATCGGTGTTCCACGCCTTTTTCAGATGCTCCAAGGCACCATCGAACGACAAGCATCGCGAGTAGACACACCGGGTGAGACATTGGTAGAAAAAGCACGAGCTGTCATGGGTGGGGAAATTCGTGTTCTCGTTAGTGGTGGTGCCTCGCTCTCCGATGCGATTTACGACGGATTTCAGAAGTTTGGGATGACACTTTATCAAGGCTACGGAATGACCGAAACAGCACCCGTTCTCAGTGTCAATCCATATCTAAAAAGTAAACGGAGATCGGTGGGACCAGCGGTAGAAGGTGTGGAACTTCAGATTGAGAATCCGGATAGCGATGGTATCGGAGAGATTATCGCTAAGGGACCGAGTACAATGAAAGGCTATTATCAGAACGCGGATGCTACAAAAAAAGCTATTCGCGATGGATGGCTCTACACGGGCGACTTAGGCTACATGGACGCAGATGGCTACCTCTATCTCACTGGGCACTGCAAGGACATTATCGTTCCCGCATCTGGAAAGAATGTCTACCCTGTTGAATTGGAGGCACTCTACCGGGATAGTTCGGCTATCTCTGAAATGTGTGTCCTTGGCATTCCTTATGAAGACGGGTCCGATACGGCTATACATGCCGTGATTGTGCCGACAGCTCCCGACGAGGCAACAAAAGCAGAGATTCAGCACCATCTTCACGCGCGAGCAAAGCAGCTACCGAGTTACCAACAATTCCACAAATCCCATTTTTGGGATCATGCCCTACCAAAGACTGCAGATGGGGGTGTAGATCGGCAAAGTCTAAGGCACAGCTTGGAGGCGCATATTAAAAATATGGCAGACCTTCAGGAGGATTCTACTGCGGATGTAGATAGTGCTGAACCAAGATCGGACATACCAGAAGAAATCCTCACCACTCTCGCACGATTGGCACGTATGCCGGAACACCAGATTCAACGGGAAAGCCGTTTGGATACCGATTTAGGGCTTGATTCACTCACGCGACTTGATCTCCTGTTGGTTCTTGAATCCAGACTCGGTGAAACAATTCCTGATGCGCTACTCGCCAATTTGGAGACAGTGGGTGATGTAGTCAAATTAATCGAGACGTTCCCTACAGACACTGCGAGAGAAAGAGATGAGCTTCGCAAGGACGGAAAACCTAAGTTCAGGCAGATGCCGCGATGGTATGCGCGTGCCTTCCGCACCGTGATTACCAGTATCTATCGGAACTATTTTTCATTGAAATGCTATGGGCTTGAGCATATTCCACAGGGCAAGCCCTATATTATTATGCCGAATCACACAAGTCACCTGGATACATTGACGGTGATTACTGCTCTCGGAACAAAGGCATACCAGCTCTGGACGCTTGCGGCACGCGATTATTGGTTTGCTACTCGCTTACAAGGCTGGTTTGCTCAGACGTGCCTTAACGCGCTTCCGATAGAACGAGAGGGCAATTTTACTGAGTTTCTACAGGATCTCAGGGCGGCGAACGAGGTAATGGCGCAAAATAACGGCTTGTTAATCTTTCCTGAAGGCACACGTTCGCTTGATGGTAAACTTCAACCTTTTAAACCGGGCGTACTCAGTTTGCTCATCTACAGTCCTAACGTCCCGGTTATACCGGCTTATATTGAAGGTACCTATCACGCGTTGCCGAAGGGACGGAACTTACCTAAGAAACATCCTGTTCGCATCGTTTTTGGTGAACCGTTTACCTTTCCACCGAAGGATTGGGGAGAGCAAGACAAAACACCAATTGACCCTGACAGATACCAAGAATTCTTGGAATTGGCACAAAATCGAGTTGCAAAACTTGGATCAATGCTGAGACAGTCTTATAAGTAGCGAACCGATCCCCAGTCACAGTCGCGAATTAACTCGCCTGAAAGAAATCGGGGTTACAAACCCCTCCCACAGTGAAAGGGTTTTTGCTTAAGAAACACCCAAGCAAAAACGGTGTTTCTTTACTCAGGAGCACATAATTAAAAAATGTCGGATCCGAACCCGAAAAAAGCAGTCGCATTTTTTGATGTGGATGGCACCTTATTGAAGTCCACGATTGTACATTACTATATCTGGATGCGGTTCAAAGAAACTCCATTCCTTCTAAAGCACTTATGGCTCATCGGGTTCCTTCCGAAGATTGTTTACTACTTGATTTTGGACAGAGTCAGTCGCCCCCGTTTCAATCAGGTATTTTATCGTAACTATCGTGGGATGAAAGTTGCTGAGATTAAGGGGTTGTCTGTCGAAATGTTCGAGGCTTACCTTCGTCCGAGGATCTTCCCTGCCGCGATATCCCAAATTCAGGAGCACAAGGAGCAAAGCACCACCGTAGTTTTCGTAACCGGTTCGCTTGATTTCATTGTCCAGCCGATAGCGGACTACTTCGCAATTGATTCTGTATTGGCACCGCAACTTCATGAGCAAAACGGGCAGTTCACAGGTGAACTTACAACTGCGCCGCTCATCGGGGAGGAGAAGGCGAAAGCAGTGCAAGCGTATGCTGAACAACACGGAATTTCACTGGAAGAGAGTTATGCTTACGGCGACAGTCAATCCGATCTGCCTATGTTGGAATGTGTTGGGAATCCCGTCGTTGTGAATCCGGGGAAAGTACTCCGTGAGAAAGCCCTCGCATCTGGTTGGGAGATGCACGAATGGTTATAAATAATATTCCCATACGTACTTTTAATAAAAAATAAAAGGAGAGTCATCATGAATGTTAGACGTTATTTTGAGTCTCTGTCTGAACCGAACGATACCATGTTTGTTGAAATTGGGGATAGGCACCGGTTTACTCGCCGTGGCGACGATTGGGTTAAATTCCGTGAAGATCTGATTGAACTCTTAGAGCAGACGATTTCTGAGGAGTTATCCAAAGAATTCGCGGAAGCGACAGAGGACTGGGTTTCGGAGGGTTAGCGATTGTATCACATCTAACGAGCGGATGTCCACTGAGCATTAGAGGTTTCATACCAAAACCCTGCATCTAATGAGATGTCCTTGACCACACGAGTAAATCGCTTGACAAACAAATTCTATTTAACTAAAATAGCAGTCAAAATTTATGAATGAACTAAATCAGATGTAATAAACCCATCCCGAACTCTATTAAGGAACAGCACCCCTTATGTCAGATCTAATCGCCGATGCACAAGCGTTGGAAACCGAAGGCAAGCTTGCGGAAGCCATCCAAGCCTACGATAGCATCCTCAGCACGACTGACGATACGTCAACCCTTGCACTTGCGAATTTTCGACTGGGGACAATCTATCGGACATGGAGAGAACTTTTCACGGCGCAACGGTTTTTAGCAAAAGCACATCAGCTCGCTCCAAGCGACACCAACATCCGAGATGCAATCGAGGAACTCAATCAGCATTTTTCAGAGAATCGGGATGCAATCGCTGAAGAGATGTCCCGCAAAAACAGCGATCAGATCGTGTCGCTCTTTCGTATTGCTACGGGGATTAAGCTCATCACGATGGATAAAGCGGTTCAGGCGTATCCGTTGCTGAAGAGCCGCACCAAGATTTTTCCGAACGCTGCTGTCGCCAAGCACCTCCTCGCCGATATCCAAATCACAGAAGAGGAGCGGAATTCAGCGATCGATTTCCTGTTGGAGAGAGACTGGCTCGTCAGTACGGGTGTGTCGCTTTATACAATAACAGAGAGCGGGTTGTCCGCTTTTTATACGGAGCTTGCGCAGTTGCACGTCGCCAATGACGCTTATTCGGAGGCGGTGACGTGTTACGAACAGGCGTATTGGTTAGATCCGTCGCAACACCAGCTACGCTACCAGCAAGTTATCTGTCATGCCGAAGCAGAGGCATGGGACGCGGCAGTTGAGATGCTTGCGCAACTTCCGACCGAAGTCCCTGAAGACGTAGACCTCGTGGCGTATCATACTGCTGTCGCACAGAGTTACCACCATGCCTATCAGATTACCCAAAACGAGGATGCTAAACAGAAAGTGATCGAAGCGTGCGAGATAGTGTTGCATTTGGACAAGAAGGCGAGAGAGCTTTCAAAACTCCTTGCGTCGTATCAGGGTAAAAAGAGTTGGTGGCGTAGGTAGAACAGATTGTAAGAGAAACGCGATTGACAAAAAGGGATGCTTCTGATAAAGTATCACCATATTTGGCGTTTTTCTTGGTGAATTTACAAACGACGCTCTAAGATTTTGTGGAGGGAAATGATGTCAGCACGTTTAGCAATAGATGGCGGAACACCCGTTATTGCAGACTCTATACCCGGCGGAATGCACGGGCCCAGTGTGATAGATGAGCGTGAGATCAATGCTGTGACTGAGGTTTTGCGCAGTGGGAAACTTTTTCGGTTCGTTGAGGATTCAAATGTAGCCAGTTTTGAGAAGGAGGCAGCGGCACACCTCGGTGCCAAGCATGCCTTGATGGTAAATTCTGGCACCTCCGCAATCATCTGCGCCCTGACTGGGGTCGGCATCGGACCGGGGGATGAGGTGATAGTTCCGGGCTACACCTTTATCGCAACCGCCGCTGCTATTGTCGGTGTAGGCGCGATTCCGGTGATAGCCGAAATCGACGATTCGCTCGGTTTAGATATCGCCGATGTGGAACGGAAAATTACACCACATACGAAAGCTATCTTACCGGTACACATGCAAGGGGTGCCGTGTCGGCTTGAGGGGATTGTTGAACTCGCGCAGAAGCACAATCTCCTGGTTGTTGAGGATTGCTGTCAGTGCGTCGGTGGACAATATAAAGGGAAATATGCTGGAACGTGGGGAGATGCAGGCGCGTGGAGTCTCAACTACTACAAGGTGATCTCCTGTGGTGAAGGTGGACTTGTCTTTAGCGATGACTACGATGTCTATGAACGCGCAGCGTTCGCAGCGGAACCCGGCTTACCGATGTGGATGAGCGATTCTGAGTGGCAGAACAAACCTTTTTCCCGGCAGTGCTATCGAACGAGTGAAATTTTGGGCGCGATCGCACGTGTGCAACTCTCAAAGTTAGAGGACATCTTGGGACATACACGCCGACTCAAAAAAGCGTTCACCGCCGAACTCGCTGAGGAACCGAAAGGCTATATCCGTCAACATGTAGATGATCCGACCGGCGAATGCGGGATTAGTGCCGCGATTATCGTGCGTGATGTGGAACTCGCCAAAAAGTACGCCGATGCGCTCAGAGCAGAGGGACTGAACGCAGGCACCGCTTATAATGAAGGTTTCCCCGATCGGCATATCTATACCTATTGGGATTCCATCCTTTTCAAACATTCGCCAGACGCTTCTGGGTATCCGTGGAAGGATCCGCGCTACAAAGGAGATGTTGAGTACTCGCCGGATATGTGTCCACAGACTTTATCTATCCTCGGTCGTGCGCTACGATTTGGGTTTAACGTGAATATGCAGGAGGAGCACACGCGATTGATGGCAGCTGCTATCAACAAAGTAGACGATGCCCTCGGGTAATCAAAACTCTACTCTGGTGAAACAGGAATGACGTAGGTGCGCTGCGCGACTTCAGTGAAACCCAATTTTTGTGCTACCCGAAGTGAAGCAGTATTGCCTTCACCGTAACTCCAGACTGGGACTTTTCCCCTGGCTTGAATTTCTTGTGCAACAAGGGATGCCGCGGCGGTCGCAAATCCTTTTTTACGCCACTGCTCGACTGTCGAAACACCGATGTCAGCATGCAAGTCGGTCTCCGCATAGGTATGTGCGATGGCGACGATGTTGCCATCTACAACGGCTCCAGCGGCGATACCATCTGTTAGCATTGTTTCGTGTGTTTTGTAACCGTTTCCTTGGACTTCCGCGGGAGCCTTCGCCAAACGTTCTACATCTTCCAATGACAAACGGCGAACGTTCTCATTTGGATAACAGTGGACAGGCTCTAAGAGTGCGTGATAAACATCACCGTAGTAGCGAACAGACGTGCCGGCATCGGCTTCGATAAGTGCACCAAGGGGTTCGGCGCACGCAGAGTTCACGCCGATACAACCCCATCCCTGAGTGGCTTTCAAGAGTTGCCACAGCGCGTCAGCATCGGTGCCGAAACCGGACGGTTCATCAGAGCAATAGGCATCAAATACCAATGCGGCGGTGACATCCGGCAGTGTCCCGACGACATAAGCCGAGCACGCTCCCTGTTTCAGACGGGATGCAGAGATAACCGTCGTCGGTGTATCACCAATGACATCAGCCAGAACAAGACATTCTTGGGACGTAAGTTTAGTCATTTCGACTCCGTTATAAATGTTAAAGCACGAGTTGATGGTTAACAGATTTAATAGTTAAAAATAAAAAAAATGAAGATTACGATTTTAGGTTCAGGCACCTCAACAGGCGTTCCTGAGTATAAGTGTGACTGCGAAACCTGCGAAGACGCACGGGATGTCAACTCGAAAAACTATCGGACCCGTTCATCAACCCATGTTGAAAAAGATGGGAAACACCTCCAATTCGACCTCGGTCCCAATTTCATGGATCAGATCGTTCGGAATCGGATTGAGTGGATAGATGCCGTTATCTTCACACACTCGCATGCTGACCATGTCAGTGGAACGAACGACATTGTGATGCCGTGCCGAAAACAGCAGATGGATATGCCTATCTACGGTCCCGAACAAACAATTGGCATCTTACAACGCAACTTCGATTATATGTTCACAAAGGAGACGTTCCAAGGGGGTGGGGTCGGTCATCTGCTTCCAAATGTTGTTGATCGGGACCAGAGATTTGAGTTGTTCGGTTTTGACATTACACCGGTTCCGGTTGAGCACGGAAACGTTGACACCTACGGCTACCGGATCGATAACTTCGGATACCTGCCAGATGTGAAACGACTACCGAAAGCGTCTCAAGATCTACTGACCGGGATTGAGGTGCTGGTGATTGATGCGTTGAGTTTTAATCCGAGACACCCTACACATCTGTCGGTTGGCGAAGCATTGGAAATTAGTGCTGTCCTAAAACCGAGGGAGACCTATTTTACACACATTATGCACCGATTAGACCATCGGTATTTCCCGGAACAGTGTGAAGAGATGGATATTGAACTTCCGGACAACGCCTATCTCGCCTACGATACACAAATCATTCAGTTGTAATGGCAGTCAACCGTCAGCCATCGGCAGTCAGCCGTCAGTAAAGAGGTTACTGGATGAGTAATCTCTTTTGCCGAAAGCCGATAGCTGATTGCAGAGCTTCTTGATAACTGTTCGCGTTCTAATCCCCGTTAGAATTAACCGAAAACTATCGTGAAACGAAGTGGAACGATGACCAGATTCAATAGTTTAAAAAGTTATCGTCCGAATCCATTTTGTGGTGGTTTCCGTTGCTGCAGAATAACGCGGTCGCTTGCCTTGAGTCCGCTTTTGACAATCACGTGTGTTTCGTTCTGCATGCCGGTTTCAACCTCTGTACGTGTGCCTTTGCCACCGCCGTCATCGAGCATAACGGATTTTTCCTTCGACGTTTCAATTGTAGCACGTACGCCATCGGCTTTCTTTTGACCTTTTACCAAAAGCGACAGAGTTGTTGGCCCCGGACGAATACCGCGTTGTGAACCATCGAGGCTAATGGTGACATCGTTGGAACCAACATTTGTCACAGTACCTCTAAAAATTTTCTCACTGATCGTCTGGACTTCAATGGGTTGATTTGCCTTGTAGGGTTTGGTATCATCAACTTGCGCAATGACAGTCGCCGAAGGCTCGTTTATAAGACCGTCAATCGGTAGCAACAGGACATCCTTTTCTTCATAGGTGATAATGTCAACATCTGCGCTCATGCCGGGGCGGAGTTCCTCCGGGGAACCATTGACTTCTACCATCACCTCAAATGAGATGATGTTATCCTGTTCTTGCCCACTCGGTGAAATTTCATAGACTTTTCCATCATACGTTTTTGTTTGGTAGGCATCTACCTTGATTTCTGCGCGCTGGTCGAAGCGGAGGCGTTCCATATCGACTTCGTTGATGAAGGTTTTGACGACCATTTTGGAAGGATCAACGATAGTCATAATGGGTGGGCTTTGCGAGAATGCGGAGCGTCCAGAAGTCACAATTTCCCCCTCTTCCAATTCAAGGAGTGTGACAAGTCCAGCCATTGGTGCCCTGATTGTGGTCCAATCAAGACGTTCTGCTTCGTTTTTCAGGCTACTCTCCCTACGAAGTTGATTCGCTTCAGCACTCACTTTGGATTGCTGCGTTAACGATTTCTCATTGTCGAAAGTTAGCATCAGTTCCTGTAACTGGGTCTTAGAATTTTGGACGCGGAGTTGTGCCTCCTCCTCTGATTTCTGTCGCATTTTTATGAGGTTGCCAAGGTTCAACTTCTGGTTTTCCAACGTTGCTTCACGTGTTGCTATGGAACTCTCTCGTACTGTAATGGTTCGTCCTTGTGAAACGATGGTCTGGTTCTGTGATTCAACCCGTTTTTTAGCATTTTCATGTTGTGCCTCTGCGTTTGCCTGCGCAGCGTGTGCGTCTTCCAATGCCTTTTTGGAAACCAACCCTTTTTTAAAGAGTTCCGTGTTCCGATCGAGTTCTGATTTTGCGTTATCCTGGGAAATCTTGGCAGATTTTAGCAATGTTTGCTGTTCAGATAACGTAATTTTTGCCTGTTCGAGCGCGATACGGGCTTGCTCCAGGGCGATGTTATCTTGGGCAAGCGAGTTCTGCGCAGTCTGAATGTCTGTCTTCGCTTGGCTGATTTGTGTTATCGTTGTGGCTTGAACGGTCTCAAGATTCGCTTGGGCGATTTTCAAATCTGCGTCAGCCCGCGTGAGTCCGCTGTCAAGCCGTTCACTTTTGAGTTCAATGTTTAGTTCTGCTTGCCTGACTTGTGCTTTGGCAGCCTTGACATCCGCTTCCGCCTGTTTTTTTCCTTCTTGATAGAGTTCCGGATCGAGTTCCAGCAACACCTGGTTTTTTTCAACCCTCTCGCCGTTTGTAACGTGGAGTCTAATGATTTCGCCTTCAACGTTGGATTTTATCTCTACGTCGATGAGCGGTTCCAGGTTGCCGGTTGCACTGATGCGCATTTGGAAATCGCCGCGTTCAACGACCTCGATTTTCTGGTCTAAAGCTGGGTTTTGCCCATTTCTTCCACGGCCCAGTACGACCCAACCGATTGCAACGACGAGAACCAAAACAACGGCGGCAGCAATAATTACTTTCTTCAAGGGTAATCCCTCCTGTAGAATAGCCGTCAGCCATCAGCCGCCGGCTATCAGGTACTTGTGACATATTGGCTCTCGAAAACCATCGGGGGTTTTGGACTGCAAAACCTCTGTGTCTGCCACAAGGTTCTCTTTCTCAGACTCGCCCACGCTCTTCAAAAGCTTTGTATCAGTAGGCGTGGGAGAGTCTGTGCTGACAGCCGAGGGCTGACAGCCATTCCTCTGACTAATCGGACCGAAGTGCTTCGACGGGTGTAAGTTTCGCCGCCTTGTTGGCGGGATACAACCCGAAGAAAACGCCGATAGCTACAGAAACGAGCAATGCGATAACCATCGTTCCAAATGAAATCACTGAGGGCCAGTTGCTTCCTTCCCAGACAAATTTGGAGATGAGGGCGGCTGTTCCTTGCCCCATGAAGACCCCGGCGATTGCTCCGACAATTCCGCCGGAGAGGGTTAGCACGGCTGCTTCAACCAGAAACTGTGCCAGAATATCGTTGCGGGTTGCGCCAAGTGCCTTGCGGAGCCCGATTTCTTTTGTCCGGTCGGTTACAGAGACAAGCATAATGTTCATCACGCCGATACCAGCCACCATCAGCGCGATGCCAGCGATCCCTCCCATTAGTGCTTTCATTACTAAACCTACTTTTCTGGCAGTTGCCAATTCCTCTGTAGCTGTCCAATAGTTATATTCTTCACCTGTGTTGTTATGTTGTCTTCCTAAGATTCGTTTCGAGTCAGCTATAGCGAGTGGAATTGTATCCACGTCGACTGCTTCTACGCGAATGCGCTCAACATCGTCCCGGCCCTTAAAACGTTGTTGAAGAGTTGTTATCGGAATGATGAACCTGTCATCCCAGCCAGAAGTGTCCATCGCATCACCTTTTTCTTCCATGACACCGATGACCTTTAGACGCACTTCATAAAGCCCACGTTTACCACGCCAGTAAGACGGACGCGATGCTTTAATCTCTTTTCCAACCGGATCTTCGTCGAGAAAAACCTCTTCCTTAATTTTGTGACCGATAACGGCAATACTACTGGCAGCTTCAACCTCTTCCGGTGTGAAAAACCTACCGCTTGATGGATACCAATTGTGCGACCGGTCGTACCCAGCGGTTGAGGCAACGATGCGCGATTCTTTAGTTCTGCCTTTGTAACTCACGCTCCAGCGGGGCATATCATCTTCGGCAACGACATTGACGATCCCTCTGGCTCTATCAAGAATTGCAAACGCATCTTCGGTTTCCAAATCTTCGGCGCGGTTCCTTTGCCATCGGCTTCTTCCACGTACGGCAGATCCGGCAGCACGGCTCAAGGTTCCCGACTGTTTGTCCCAGGCGTCTTTGTAGATTTCAATCATTTTCGTGCCGCCTGTTCGCTCAATCTCCCGCAAAACCATGGCACTCGACCCGTCGCCGACGGATACCATACTGACGACGGAACCTACACCGACAATGATCCCTAAAATCGTCAGTGCTGATCGGAGGGGGTTTCGCCGCAGATTTGAGATACCGAGTATAATACATTCCATCAAATTCATTATGAATTACCTCCTAATCAGTCCTGAGTGCCTCAATCGGTGAGAGTGAAGAGGCTTTTATTGCTGGGTAGAGCCCAAAAGAGATACCGATTATCGCTGAAAAAGATACCGAAATCAATATCCATTCTGTGGAAATAACCGAGGGCCATTCGGGAACAATTTTGACGATGCTGACAGCGAGCATTGCCATACCCTCGCCAGCGACGAGCCCCAATAGAACCCCGAGTGCACCTCCGACACTACACATTGCGACTGCTTCTATTAAAAACTGCAACAGAATATCCATACGTTTCGCACCGATCGCTTTTCGTAAGCCGATCTCTCGAGTGCGTTCGGTGACAGCAACGAGCATCATGTTCATAATCCCAATGCCACCGACAAGCAGCGAAAATCCTGCGATACTTCCCAATGCGATTTTAATAACTTTACTGATTTTGTCCAACTGCGCCATGCCTTCCCGCATATCCCAGATCGAGAAGAAATCGTCTTGACCTTTATGCATCTTTCGGAGGACAACTTTCACCTCTTCAATTGCTTGCGGGACCTCTTCAACAGTATTCGCGTGAACTGAGAGCATCCTAATTCTATCGTTACCGGTGAAACGTTCCTGTGTTGTCGTGAGCGGGATGAATATCATGTCATCCAGATTCCAGCCGAACCGCAAGCTACGTCCTCTGGTTTCCATTGTGCCGATAACAGTGAAACGTTCGGTTATCCGCTTCCGGTCTTTTCTACCATATCGATCGAAACGTCCGCCGGGACCTTTGCCAATTTTAATCTCTTTTCCTAAAGGAGACTTATTCCCGAACAGGGCAGTAGTCACTTCAGCACCAAGTACGCAAACCTTTGCCTCATTGTCAATATCTTCGTTTGTAATAAAACGCCCCTGCTGGATATTCCAATCCATTGCTTCCGAGAACGAGGCATTTACGCCGTTATAACCTGTGCGGTGTTCTGCTCCGCCGGCGGCTTGGACAAGCACACCTCGCCATTCTGGAATTCGTGGCACAACTAACTTTACAGATGGACATTCCGCCTCAATCGCCAATACATCTTCGTACTCAAAGTATTCGTTGCTGCGATTCGGCATCCAACGGTTTCCGACCCGCTTGTGAGAGCTTCGATACATCGTGAATTGATTTACACCACCCAATTTCTGCGCATCTTGTAACACAATCATCTTTGCTCCATCGCCGATAGCTATCATTGCCAGCACTGAAGCAACGCCGATAATAATTCCAAGCATCGTCAGCAACGAACGCATTTTGTTGCTACGAATTGCGGAAATTCCAACGGATACCCCTTCAATTATACGCATTTCATGCCTCCAAATTAAAAGTACTCCTATCCTTAATGCGTTAGACAAAGAAAGTGTAAATAAAGTTCGATTTTTCTCGTAGCAATTTCTTTTTTTATAGAAACGGTTTCCAAATCACAGTCCTTATAGCATTTGTTGAAGTTAACTATCCTATTAGATTTAGACGCAATTAAGTGAAATAGGTTTATTGTTTGTTGGTTGTGAATTTTGGAGTTGGTGAATAGGATTTCGGATTCGATGGGCAAAGGAGCTTTCCAAACCCGCCTACGAGAACAGATATTATAGTAAAGCCCATAATTACCTATACGCATTAGAGTTGGCGAGGTGTTTTTGCTTGGGGTGTTTTTGCTTGGGGTTTTTGCTTGGGCGTTTCTGCGGATTTCTGTGGATTTCTGCGGATTTCTGCGGATCTCCCCAAGGAAACCTCGCCAGCGAGGAGGGAGGTCCCCAATCCCTATGTTCACATACTTTCGGGCTTTACTATAAAGAGGGAAATTTTAGAGGAGAAGGATTAAAGAAATTAGTTGAAAAAAGAAAAGACGCGCTTAGAAAGCGCGTCTACGAGGATAGGTATTAACTGGGTAACTGTGTTTTAATCCTTGCGGAGTGCTTCGACCGGTGGGAGGCTGGAAGCTTTGATTGCAGGATACATGCCAAAGAATATGCCAATCGCTGCGGAGAATGATACCGAAATTATGACCCACTGCATAGAGACAACCGAGGGCCATTCGGGAACAATTTTGGCAATTTTAACAGCGATCATTGCCATACCTTCGCCAGCAAAGATGCCTAATCCGATACCGATTGCCCCGGCTACAGCACACATTATAACTGCCTCTATTAGAAACTGAGCCAAGATATCTAAAGGTTTGGCACCAAGTGCCTTCCTGAGTCCGATCTCTCGGGTCCGCTCAGTGACGGCGACTAACATCATATTCATGATACCGATGCCCCCAACAAGGAGTGAGAAACCCGCGATGCTCCCCAGAGCAATTTTAATCATCTTACTGATTTTCTGCAACTGTGCCATACCTGCGCGCATTTCAAAGATTCTGACGAATTCGTCTTGGTTTCTGTGCCGCTTTCTGATGATGTTTTTCACCTCTTCGATCGCTTTCGGGACAACGTCAACAGTATTCGCGAAAACCATAATATTCCGAATCTTATCGTCCCCCGTGAAACGCTCTTGTACAGTTGATACAGGGATAAAAGCAAGGTTGTCGTAACTCCATCCAAACTGGAAACTTGTCCCTCTCGGTACGAGTGTACCGACAACCGTGAAGCGCTCGGTCAACCGGCCTCGCCGTCTTCTGCCCCACTGATCGTAGTATCGGACATCTCTGGCAATTTTAATCTCTTGTCCTAAGGGTGATTTATTGCCAAAGAGTTCGGTTGCGATTTCATCTCCGAGGACACAGATTTTTGTTGCGTTTTGGACATCTTCGTCTGTAATGAAGCGTCCCTCTTTAACGTCCCAATCCATTGCGGTTGTATAGTTAGCGTCTACACCGTTATAGCCGGCACGGGTTTCAGTGCCGCCCGGGCCCTGAAACAGGACACCTCGCCAATCCGCAATTCTCGGCGTGACAGCACTCACAGATGGGCACTCTGCCTCGATAGCCAATACATCTCCATATTCCATGTATTCGTTGCTACGGATACGGACCCACCTGTTATTTTCCCGTTTGTAGGATGTCTGGTACAGTGTGATTCGGGTTGCACCACCCATTTTCTGTGCATCTTGTATCACAATTTGCTTAGCCCCATCACCGATAGCAATCATCGCCAGCACGGCTGCGATACCGATGACAATGCCGAGCATTGTCAGCAGCGAGCGCATCTTATTTGAACGAATCGCGGAGATTCCAATGGATATTCCTTCAATTAAGCGCATGTTTCCTCCTGAACTTTTTTGTGTGTTTATTGTCATAAAAAGTGTTTATTTGGAGTGTTTGACATAATTATCGTAAATAGGTTTATACAAGTTTCATGTAAAAAGATTTTAATGGGTTATTTTGGATGATATAACGATTTAGTTTTTGGAAATTGCGTTAATTTTCGGACTGACAAAGGGGAGATGCGACATGTTTATCTAATTTACCCGCCAAAACTCCCTGCTTCAGCGGGAGAGTATGTCAAGACGAGATGGGTTGCCAAAAAAGACAAAAATTTTCATTATAATTTGACAAACGCGAGAGAATGGTGTATAATTTAAACAACACCGAGAAGAAATATAGGTGTAATTTCAAGCACATATTGCACTCGTAGTTGCTAACAGCATATTTGTTGTTGGCAAGTTTGTATTATAGGGAATTTCGGGGCGTAGCGCAGCCCGGCTAGCGCGTCTGCTTTGGGAGCAGAAGGTCGGAGGTTCGAATCCTCTCGCCCCGATTCAGAAAAGAACGAAATTTGTAGTACGAGCGCCTATAGCTCAATTGGACAGAGCAACGGACTTCTAATCCGTAGGTTGCAGGTTCGACTCCTGCTAGGCGTGCTTTTCAGACTGCTCGATGAAGAATCGAAGCATGGTGGATGTAGCTCAGGGGTAGAGCACTTGACTGTGGATCAAGTGGGCGTGGGTTCAAATCCCATCATCCACCTTTAATATGCGTCCGTAGTTCAATGGATAGAGCAATAAGCCGAAGATACTATAAGTTGGGGGTTCGAATCCCTCCGGGCGCGTATATTTTTTGGATGCTGTGTGTCGGCTTTGAAAGCGCACCTAACAATTAGCGAGTGGTACTTACATAGCGAGTGGTACTTACAAAACGCGTCTATGGTAATAGAGAAACGCTTCGCATTGTCCCGCAGGTTTCCTATAGAGGCTTGCGCAGAAACAGGCGCGCCGTTAGCTCAATCGGCAGAGCATCTGACTCTTAATCAGGCGGTTGAAGGTTCGATTCCTTCACGGCGCATCTTTAGTGTCATAAAGCGGGTTCGGGCGGGTGCTGGAATTGGTAGACAGGATAGACTTAGGATCTATTGGGGTTACGCCTCGTGAGGGTTCAAGTCCCTCCTCGCCCATCATCGTATTGGAGGGTGGTGATAGTGGTAGGGTTGGACAATCCGCATAAAAGTTGAATCTGGCGCGATCCTCGTAAACTTCCCCAGATTGCGAAAGTATTTTACTTGACATCTTGGAAAATTCTCACTGCGAAGCAACATAAGAGTGAGTTCTGATTTAAAGTATTCGGGCTTTGAACGCCTGGCGTGAGGACAGAAAACTTGAAAGTTCAAATTGAAAGGTTAGAGACCACAAGAGTCCGTTTGGACATAGAGATTCCTTCTGAAGATGTCAATGCAGCACTGGTGGAAACTTGCGAGTCGTTACGTACCCAAGTCTCTATTCCGGGTTTCCGAAAAGGTCGTGTCCCCGTAGCAATCCTCAAATCACGATTTCCTGAGTACGTCAATAGCGAAGCTGTTCGGTATCTTGTCGCTCCTGCCTACGAAGATGCAATCTATAACGAGCGGCTCAACCCACTCACACAACCCACTTTCACACCGCCACTTAATGAATTGCAAGTCAAGGAAAACGAGCCTTTCACGTTCTCAGCCACTGTAGACATTCGACCCAGTATCAGCCTTCCGAATTATGATGAACTCGTAACCGATAAAAACCCTGTTGACGTGCCCCGTGAAGATGTTGATGCCTATATTACGCGGTTGCAAGCGCAATCTGCAACTTATGAACCGCTTGATGTTGAACGTCCGGTCCAAGAGGAAGACTGTGTTCGGATAGATTGGGAATGCTTACTCGACGGGAATCGAGTTGATACCGAATCGCGGCAAGATGTTGATATAGAACTCGGCGTTGGGGCTATACACGAAAAACTTGAGCAGGCGTTACTTGAAATGGAGATTGGGGATACAAATAACGTGGATATTGAATTTCCACAAGAACATAGTGTTGCTGAGCTTGCGGGCAAATCCACTCAATACGAAATAACGCTGCACGCTATCACGCAAAAACAACTTCCAGCCTTAGATGACGAGTTTGCCAAAGACCTCGGGTACGAGAACTACTCCCAACTTTATGGGTTGATATGGAACAATCTTGTTGAGGAAGAGACGAGTCTACACGTTGATAAGCAGAAGGCAGAATTGCTGGAACAACTCATCGAAAAGATCGAGATTACCATCCCAGACCCCTTAGTTGATCAATATGTACAACATACGCTTCAGAACGTCAAACAACAACTGACAAATGAGCACAGAAGTCCTGAAGATGCCGGGATTAACATGGATACCCTGCCCGATGAGTTACGTCGAGATGTCATTCAACAAACAAAACAGTCATGGATTTTCGAGACAATTGCTGAGAAGGAAGGCGTTTTCGTATCCGATGATGAATTGGAATATGAGATTCGACGCGCTGCAGAACAGCAAAACCGAGATGCCCAAAAATATGCTTCTCTGCTAAAGTCAAGCAACCGATTAGAGGATTTCCGGGGACAGTTACAACACGAGAAGATTTATCAGTTCCTGATTAACCGTGCCTCCGCCAAGCAATCGCTCATCATTACCTGAAGAATAGCCGTCAGCAGTCAGTAAGATAGTTCTCACTGCGAAGCAAGCCATTTGCTGAAAGCCGACAGTTCTCACTGCGAAGCAAGCCATCAAAATATGAACCTTGTACCTATCGTCGTTGAACAAACCAGCCGAGGCGAACGCTCATACGATATCTATTCTCGTCTACTTGAAGATCGAATTATCATGATCGGCACACCGATTGATGATGATGTCATCGCGAACATTGTAACAGCACAGATGCTTTTCCTTGAGGGGAAGGACCCAGATGCAGACATAGTGCTCTATATTAACACACCTGGTGGTTCTGTTTCCGCCGGCTTGGCAATCTACGACACGATGCGGTATATCAAAGCTGATGTGCAGACATGGTGTTTAGGTAGAGCTTATAGTATGGGGGCTATTCTCCTCGCCGCGGGGGCACCTGGGAAACGCTACGCGCTCCCACATGCAAAAGCACTCATTCACCAACCGATGGCGAGCGGCATTGGCGGTCAAGCCTCTGATATTAGCATCCAAGCAAAAGAGATTTTGCATGAACGCGACCGACTTTATTCTATTTTGGCAGAACATACGGGTCAAGATATTGAGAAGATCGCTGTTGATGCCGACCGCGACTATTACATGACTGCTGAACAAGCACTTGAATACGGTATCGTCGATCAAGTCGTCTCCCAACGTGCCATACAGCAGAATTAATTCGGGTGTGCTATAGGTATTGAATCTAACCTAAGAGAGTTCCAACGAGATTTACACAGCTGTTAGATAGAATTACGCAAGACTTGTGCCATATTAGACATGGATAAAAAAGGAGAAACTTCTATGTCCGAATCCATCCATCGTGATTTGTTCTGTTCATTCTGTCAACAGGACAGTACGCAAGTCCGCCGACTCCTTCAGGGCAGAGAAGCAAATATTTGCGTTGAATGTATTGTCCGATTGTCAGCGTCCACTGTAGATAGTGCCTCCTGCACATTTTGTAGACGCGATAATACGCAAGTCGAAAGACTCTTTAACGGACTTGACGCGAATATCTGTGAGAAATGTCTTGCCGAGTGTATCGTTGTTTGTAACGATATTCTCACTCGTGAACCGGATGGTAGCCTTGACTTTTCTATAGAGGACTTTAAAAGCGGTGGTTCGAGCGAAAAGGAAGGATCTGGCGGTGGTTCCCAACGTAGATCTTCACGGGCACGCGGGAGCAGTGTCCACGAACAAATGGAAACCGAATTTGCGAGAACAACACACTCTCAAACAGAAAATGAACAAGACCCATTTGCAGCACCTCCTTCACCCGAAGAAATTAAAGCAAAACTTGATGAATATGTAGTTGGTCAGGAAGATGCCAAAAAGACGTTATCTGTTGCCGTTTACACACATTACAAACGCTTACACCATGGCAACACGACTGATGAGGTTGAATTAGACAAGAGCAACATTTTACTTATTGGTCCAACAGGCACGGGGAAAACGCTTCTCGCGCAAACTCTCGCTAAGGTGTTAGAGGTACCATTTGCTATTACCGATGCAACAACGCTGACTGAAGCGGGCTACGTGGGTGAAGATGTCGAAAATATCATCTTGAAGCTGGTCCAAGCCGCAGATGGTGATGTCGCACGTGCCGAAACAGGCATCATTTATATTGATGAAATTGATAAGATTACACGAAAATCTGAAAACCCGTCAATTACTCGCGATGTCTCCGGTGAAGGTGTCCAGCAGGCATTGCTTAAGATCCTTGAAGGAACAGTAGCGAATGTTCCACCGCGCGGCGGCAGAAAGCATCCACATCAAGAGATGATTGAGGTGAATACAAAAAAAGTGTTGTTCATTTGTGGTGGGACCTTTATCGGGTTAGAAAAGGCGATTAAAGATAGACTTGGAAAACAGAGTATCGGCTTCGGTTCGCCTATCCAACCCAAAAGCGAAACAAAAATTCATGAAATCCTCGCACAGGTAACACCAAAGGATATCATTAAATACGGTTTTATACCGGAATTGATAGGGCGACTTCCCGTTGTCACAATCCTTCATGAATTGGATGCACCAGCTCTCGTTCGCATTCTCACTGAACCTAAGAACGCTTTGGTGAAGCAATATCAGCATCTTTTGGCTTATGAAGGTGTGCAATTCCATGTGACTGATGAGGCGTTAACCGCCATTGCAGATGAGGTGATTGAACGTGAAACCGGGGCGCGTGGGTTAAGGGCTGTTTTTGAAAGAATTATGCTTGATACGCTTTATCGCCTCCCGTCGCTTGACGATGTTGAAGCGTGCCATGTTACCGAAGACTCCGTGCGTAAGAATGAACCTCCGCAACTCGTTTACAGGAAATCCGAAGCACTTAAAACTGCTTAGACACAGTTTGGCGTGCAAGTCATTTGCCAATTTGGCAAAATAATTAGCATTTCATTCCAAGATAGAAGGTGCCATAAACAAGGTGCCTTTCCAGTAGGGAGCAGTTGCATCTCTATTGAGATGGAAGGTGAATCTTGACCCGGCACTGAAGTCTAAAAAATGCTGGGATTTAACACCCAGCACCAGGAAAAAGATATGAATTCGACAGCAACGAAAGAATATGAAACGGTAAGTTTACCCGTTATCTATTTGCCCCCGGATTTCAATGCGATTTTGATTTTTCCGAGGACGAAATCTCTTTTAAATGTCGCCCGCCAAATGGGAGTCCAAGCGACCCATGCCGCACTCCGCTCAAATAGGCGTATACTCCTCCTCTACCAACAAGTGGAGTTGGAAGAAGGAGAGGAGGTAACTCCTGAACATCTCCATGTCGTTGGGGCTGTCGCAAATATTATCGAATCTTATGAACCCGGCGACAGCACTATCCGTATCGCTATTGCCTCAGAGCATCGCGCAATTGTTCTCCGTTTTACAGAGACTGATGACTTTTTGAGTGCGGACGTGCAAATCGTCCATGAGGAGATAGGCTTAGCGAGCACTTCCGAGTCTCTCATGAAGGAAGCCAGAAAACTTTTCAATGAGTACACAAAGACGAGACAGCAGGAACAGGGCAGGAGTTCACAACCTCAAGATTTGAGCTCTGATGAAGTCAAACGCGCTATTAAGGAGCAAGAAGAACCTGGGCATCTCGCAGATACTATCGCTGGAATTCTCAATCTCACTCCATCGGAACGCCAAACTACCATCGACGAACTTAATCCCATTAAGCGTTTACAACTCATCATTCAGTTTTTGAATCAGGCACTGGAACGGAATGAACTTCGTGATGACATTCATAATCAGGTTCGCGAATCCGTCCAGAAGACGCATCGCGAATTCTACCTTCAGGAACAGATGAAGGTTATCCAGAAAGAGTTGGGCAGGGATGACATTGCCGAAGTTGATGAGCTTCGAGAACAGGTGAAAAATGCCGGAATGTCTGAAGAAGCCGAAGAAAAGGCGCTCAAAGAACTCGATCGGCTTGCACAGATACCCCCGCAGTCTGCGGAATCTGGTGTTATCCGCACCTATGTTGATTGGATACTCGCGTTGCCGTGGAAAGAGAAAACTGAGCATCAACTTGCACTCTCTGAAGCGCAGCGGATACTTGACGAGGACCACTACGGGTTAGAGAAACCGAAAGAAAACGTGTTGGAATACCTTGCCGTTTTACAACTCGTCAAACACCTCAAAGGTCCTATTATCTGTCTTGTTGGTCCTCCAGGGGTTGGAAAAACCTCACTCGGCAAATCAATTGCTCGCGCCACAGGTAGGAAGTTTGTCAGAATGTCCCTCGGTGGTGTTCGAGACGAAGCAGAGATTCGTGGACACAGACGCACCTATATCGGCGCAATCCCTGGCCGTATCATCCAAGGGCTCCGCGATGTCAAGTCGAAAAATCCACTGTTCTTGCTTGATGAGATTGATAAACTCAGTTCGGATTTCCGAGGCGATCCGGCGTCTGCTCTCCTTGAAGTGCTTGATCCGGAACAGAACTCCACTTTCCGAGATCATTACATGGATATCGCATTTGATCTCTCCGATGTTATGTTTATCACGACCGCCAACACTCGGGTTACCATACCTCCTGCGCTTCAGGACCGGATGGAAATCATTGAGTTGCCGGGTTATACGGATTTTGAGAAGCATAACATCGCTACTTTTACACCAAATGGGCTTATCCTCAAGCAACTCGAACGCCATGGGCTTTCAGCTGACAATGTCGCCTTCACAGACGAAGCCATCTATGAAATAATTCATAAGTACACGCGTGAGGCTGGGGTGCGAAATCTTGAACGCACAATCACTACTGTCATGCGCAAGGTTGCGAGGGAGATCGTCACCGAAGAAACACCAGATCTCAAAGTTGAAGTGACACCTGCGAATTTGAGCGATTATCTCGGACCCGCGAAGTGGACGCGCACGAAAGCCGAGGAACGCGATGAAGTCGGCGTTGCTACAGGTATGGTATGGACCCAAATTGGCGGTGATATTGTTTCTGTTGAGGCAACGACAATGCAGGGGGAAGGCAAACTAAATATGACAGGGCAACTTCAGGAAGTGATGCGTGAGTCTGTCCAGACTGCTGTCGCCTATATCCGCTCTCGCGCGGAATCTTTCGGGCTCTCCGGTAATCGGTTTGAACAGCAGGACATCCACATTCACATTCCGGAAGGTGCAGTGCCGAAGGATGGTCCCTCTGCTGGAATTACCCTCGCCACGGCGATTCTCTCTGCGCTAACTGGGAAGTCCGTTCGCAAAGATGTTGCTATGACCGGGGAGATTACGCTCCGCGGAAGAGTCCTGCCAATTGGTGGCTTAAAAGAAAAGGCACTCGCTGCCTATCGGAACGGTATTTTCGACATCATTATTCCCGAGGACAACGAGAAAGATGAGGTTGACATCCCGACCGAAATTCGGGAAGGTATCCGTTTTCACAAAGTCAACGATATGACACAGGTGCTAAAACAGGCACTAACAGATCCTATCGTGGAAGCCGAAATTCCTGTAGAAGTGCCGGTCGTCTCTCAACCGCCAGTGTAGTTCCAGTGTCTCTACCTGTTGTGGCAAAGACACACTTTAAAGGCGATCATATCCGCAGTTGGGCCGGAATTCACCGAAAACCATCGTGGAACGATGATCGGAAGCCCATAGTTAAAAAAATGGCAGCCTGCAACAACGGTGCAGGCGACTCTTAAGCGAAAACCGTTATTGAACCAATTGCTCGATTTAACGCTTTGCGAATCGTTAAAAAAATGCGATTAGATAAATTCTTGCAGGTCAGTCGTCTCGTGAAACGGCGAACAATAGCCAATACCCTCTGTAGCAGAGGTACGGTCAGTGTCAACGGACACGTCGCGAAAGCTGGAAAAATGCTCGCTGTTGGTGATGTTATCCGCTTACCTCATCCATCAGGTGATGAGGAGGCTTCTGAGCCTGAATATGAGGTGCTTGAATTGCCCTCTGGAAACGTCTCGCGTGCCCGTGCTCCAACGCTCTATCGTCGATTTTCTAACGATTGCTTCTGAGCTACTGCGTCCATTTGCTTCGCAGTGAGAATGCAGTCTTCCAATTGTTAAAAATCCTTTCATAACCCAGAGGGGGTTGGACTTAACCGGAAACCATCGTGAAACGTAGTGGAACGATGACCAGATTTAATAGTTTAAAAAAACCGAAAGTTGGACTAACAATGGGGGATGCGGCTGGCATCGGTCCCGAAATCATTGTCAAGGCACTCACCCATAACAGTGTATATTCGTTATGCCAGCCGATTGTTATTGGCAGTTCTGCTATTCTTCAGGACGCGTGTTCCCGCTTCACAGTTTCCAACAGACCACCGCTGAACCTCAATATAATCAAAACCCCGATGCAAGCGGTTGCAAGACACGGGACGATTGATGTACTTGATGTGTCTTCAATATCCCCTCAGGATATTTCTGTCGGTACTATAGATGCACGCGCGGGTGCCGCTGCTGTGAAAGCGATTGAAACAGGGACACATCTTACGATGCATGGCGAACTGGATGCCATCACAACTGCCCCAATCTGCAAAGCCGCTATACACCGCGCAGGGGTTTCCTATCCAGGACACACGGAAATGCTTGCTGCCTTTACGGGCACTCCACACGTGGTAATGATGCTCTGTACACCGGAAGCATTAAGTTCCGAACAAGTTTTGAAAAGCCGCAAGTGGTCTCCTTCTTTAAATCGTCCACGAAATGCCAATAACGGTGTCGCTTTTGCCGTTTCTTTCGTTACGAATCACGTCGCGTTAGCTGATGTGCCGAAACATCTTTCTGTCGAAAGAATTATTGAAGTTATCCGTATCACTCGACAGGCACTGATCGGTTGTGGTATCTCCGAACCGAGGCTTGTCGTTGCGGGGTTAAACCCTCACGCGGGTGAGGACGGAGCGTTCGGAAAAGAGGAGGAATACTTTATCCGTCCAGCCATCGCGCAGGCACAAGCACGCTTCGGTACGATTGACGGACCGCTTCCTGCCGACGCACTTTTTGTCAAGGCAAATCAAGGGGAATGGCACGCCGTTATCGTTATGTATCATGACCAGGGCAATATTCCGATAAAACTCCTTGGATTTGGTGAACTTGTGAATGTCACTTTAGGCTTACCGATAGTCCGAACAAGTGTGGACCACGGTACGGCGTTTGACATAGCTGGCAAAGGTATCGCTAACGAAATGAGTTTGATGGGTGCACTAAGTTGTGCTGCGCGACTCACAAATGCCTTGCAGCGAGAGAATCCGTTGTAAGATTACAGACAAAACGTATATATCCAAGACTAAACCATAATGCCATGAGAAAGATTCTATTTTTTTTAGCCATATTTTTCACACTCTACACTGTTCCAACATTGGTTTCCGTAGCGCAGACATCACCAGCATTGGGGAAATCCGCAGAGGAAACACCCTATCAAAAACCCCAAGCAAAAACCCCAAGCAAAAACCCTCTACAGATTCTTGCAACCACATCGGACACACTCACAGTCCGCTTCACACTACCCGAAATCCAAGTAAGGAATAGCCGTCAGCCATCAGCAGTCAGCGCAGACTCGCCCACGCCTACTAATACAAAGCTTTTGAAGCGCGTGGGAGAGTCTGAGAAAGAGAATCCCTTTCCTGAAAGCCGAACAGTTCTCACTGCGAAGCAAGCCGACAGCCACTCCTCCGAAATCTATTTTGCGGGTGCGGATTGGACGCTTGACGTGGGTAAACCGCGTCTACCTATCTACACACAACGCATCGGCATTCCTATCGTAGGAACACCGATTGTCACTGTCATTCAGGCACGTCCAGAGATAAGAAGCGTTGAAAATATTCGTATTACGCCAGACGATCCAATTTTCCCCACTCTAACTTGGCCAGCAACTCGTCTACAATCCTTTTCAAACGGTGGCAAGTTGCTGACCAAAAACTCCCGCGTTTCTCAGGGCTTTTACCCGACACAGCTTGTAGAGGCTATCCCTGTGGGTTTTGTGCGGGAGCAGCGCATCGCGAATCTGCAAATCAACCCGATACAATACAATCCGGCAACAAAGCAGTTGAGAATTTTCAAATCTGTGACGTTCCGTATTGATTTCCCTCCATTTCCAGTAACGGGTGGGAACCCGGGTATGGCAACTTCTGCTGGTGGAACTGTTTCTGCGGTGCCCTCTACTTTTTCAAGGAACTCTCCGGCTTTTGAGAGTCTATTCCAAGGAACATTGCGAAACTACGAGCAAGCAAAACCGTGGCGTAGCCAGCGGCGGATGCCTTACGGAAATCACGCTCCTGGAGCACCCATCCTAACAACCAGTACGCTCCGATTTAAAATTCCCATTACCAGAACGGATCTCTATCGCATTACCTATAATAACATTAAAGCTGCTGGTATCGAGCCAGAAGATATTGACCTTGATACCGTTCGATTGGAAAGTAGTGGGCAAAAACAGGGTATCTATATTTTTGATGAAAACGGGAACAACACACTTGACCCGGGCGAACGGATGGTCTTTTATGGGCGCGCGTTGGCTGACAACAAATTTACTGACGAAAATGTTTACTGGCTTCGTCTCGCTTTACAAGGAGAGCCCAATGTTGGCATTGAGGGGTCACGCGTTGAGGAACGAGACGTATCGCCGCGGATACAAAACTTGATAGCACCCACCGCTTTTTTAGCACGTGCTCGATTTGAAGAGAATGTGCATCATGATGTCTTGGCTGGCACCGAGATTAAGTCCGAACTTGCCGATCACTATTTCTGGGCTGCCTTCCGCGGTGGGAACATCGACACAAGTCGAAAAGATATCCCTATAGAGGTGCCCTTGGCGGTCCCGCGGCTTGCGATTGACCGCTTGGCAATCTTGCGTCTCAAATTCCAAGGGGCTTCCCGCAGAGGGAACGCACTTCATCAAGCACGAATCTCTTTCAACGGACTTCAACTCGGCAGGGTTGAGGAGTGGAAGCGCCAAGGTTCTCAGATCGCGACCCGCAGTATTCCACATGCCCGTGTCCATAATAATCAGGTGAATTTTATGCGCATTGAGGCATTGGATACTAACAAAACTCCTCCCGGCTCCTACGACTTCTATCTCGATTGGTATGAATTTGATTATTGGCGAAGTTTTCAGGCACAAGCCAACCGTCTTGAGTTCAATACCAATACTGAACCTCGCAACCGTGGCAAAGTCCATTACAACGTCCGAAACATCTTTCACGATACAATTGATGTGTATCAACTTGATAAGAATGGCATTACCAGTAGGCTCACTGGTGGTAAGGTCACCCGTGTTGGTGCCAGTCATCAAATTCTCTTTGAGGATACTGTCAACCAATATACGCGCTATTTCGTCATCAGCCGTTCTGCCTACCGAAGCATCAACGCGCTTGTTCCGACACCGCCAACGCCGTTACGCAATCCTTCCAACCAAGCAGACTATGTTGTCATTACGCATCCGAACTTCGTCGAACGCATTCAACCTCTTGTTGAATTTCGGCGTTCACAGGGTTTGACGACCATGGTCGTTGATATTGACGACATCTACGATGAATTCAGCGATGGTCTCTTTAACCCCTTCGCGATCCGACGGTTTCTCCGATACGCCTATAATAGTTGGCAACAGCCTGCGCCCACTTATGTCGTCCTCGTTGGAGATGCACACTATGATTACAAAAACACTATCGTTGAGCGTTATCGCCGCGATCCCAATTTTCGGGGCACCTATAACCTCTACCCGATCGCTGTGCCTACGTACCATGGATGGGCACCCGCAAGTGGGGAAACCGCTATGGACCAGCGCTTTGTTAACATCAGCGGTGAGGATGCGCTCCCGGATATGCTTATTGGGAGACTCTCTGTTCAGACCTCTGAAGAGCTCGCGACTATGGTTGAAAAGATTATCAACTATGAAAAGAATCTTAAAACGGGACTGTGGCAAGGGACATTGATTCAGGTGGCAGATGACCACACAGATAACCCATCCGATGGAGTTTTTGAGGCATCGCGTAATGAATTGATACAGGAAATTATACCCGTCGGGTATGACACTCGCCAAATCTATCTCCGAAAGATTAAAAGTCCCGAACGCACACGCGCTCAAATTCGTGCCGCTATCAATAGAGGCGCGCTTGCCATTGAATATACTGGACATGGTGGGATACAGACTTGGGCAGATGAGGCTATTTTTCATAGTGAGGATGTTGTCCGTTTGCGAAACCGATACCTTCCCTTCGTTATTACAACGACCTGTCTTAATGGACAGTTTGACAAGCCACAACAAGTTGGGAACTTCTGCCTTAGCGAGCAATTTCTGTTGGGAAAATATGGTGCGATTGCGACACTCTCGGCGACACGGTTAACATACGGCACAGCAAATGCCGAATTCGACAAAGACCTCTTTGAATCTTTTTTCGGCGTGGGTCGCGAACCGAAACTTGTTATTAACGGTGATGGTGGACTTCCACCAACGGTAGGACATATTATTGCCGATGCTAAGATTAGTTTTATCAGTCGCATTCGGAATACGCAGTGGATCCCGGGCACGGAGCAATATACACTCTTCGGAGACCCCGCATCTCACCTTGCTCGCCCTGAACTTGACATAAAGGTCGAGTTAGAACGCATCGCACTCAACAAGACACACGAGATTATCATCAAGGCGAACGAGGTCGGAACAATTGAAGGACCGAAGATTGGGGTTTCAGACGGTGTGAACTTCACACGTGCATCCGATTTTAGCACGGAGTCACTTTCCGCTTTTGCAATCTTCGCAAATAATTTTGATGATAATCTTAGCAATGACCTCGTGCAGCGTACCGGCGGTAGAATCTGGAAAGGGGAATATGGTACGATTCGTCTTGATGTTCCAAATAGCGCACTACCGGGTGGCGGCGTGGCACGGGTCTTCGCTTATGACAACACCCGCGCTGCCATCGGTGGAACTCGGTTTTGGGTTGACACACCTGTTGTGCACGACATCCGAGAAACCCTTGATATTAAAGTCACAGATACGCTCAGTATTAGTGTGCTTGTTGTTGATGATAAAGGACCAGGCGGTATACGAAGTATAAAAGTATTATGGGATGACACCGCTACCTTTGAAGACGAGATCATACCTATGATCCCTGCGCGAGCACCTCTCGGCGATGTACCCCTCGGCGGACAGTGGTATGAGCTCGAAAAAACTATACCACTGCCACAGGGCGGACGGCAAGTACGCTATCGACTTCTCATTACGGATAGCACGGGACACGAACTCGCTATTCCGTCAAAAACGGAACGTAAGATCGTCAGAGTGCCTGAGGGTCCCAACATCGCAATTGGCACGGACAAAGCCGACAGGGCACCTATTCAATATACGTTTGATGAGGAAAAGAACGGCTATCAACTCGTCGGAGAAATCGTTAACATTGGTGGACGTCCGGTTCGATTCGATATTGAGGTGGTATTTGCTGAGGGTAATCCGGATACGGAGGGGGATAGCGTAATTGACGAAGATGCCGACATTATAGGACGCGTAACCCTTAAATCCACCGATTGGGTGGATGGCACATACGCGTTGCAACGCGTGACTGCAACGTTGGATCTTGACAAACCCCTCGCAACAGGCGTACACAAGATTTATGTTTTCGCGGATCCCGATGATCCGGAGATCGAGGACAAAATTATCGGAAACATCCAAGAATCACGCCAGTTTGATAACAAACAACACGTCTCTTTTATCGTCAATGAGTTTAACTATAAACCGCAAGAGGAGTTGACAGCGTTTAGTTTGGATAGGGTGTTTGACATCCATTTTCCTGCGAGCGCGCTCGACACTGAACCACAGAATAAGGCAGGTATACCACTCTCTGTTTCTTCACAGTTGCCTACCGACCCATCTCAACCGGATCTCCAATTCGCACCTATTCCTCGCGTCGCTGCGCTCCGACGTGGACTTATTCGTCAGGGAACAGAGGTTGCGCAATATTACGAACCTGCTTTTCGCACAGGTGTAAGGGTACTCAAGAAACCTGCCGAGGTCAAACTCCGCTTTGATGTGAGTGCTTTGGAAGATACCGTGCGGGAAGAGACATTGCTCCAACCCGACAACCCCGCATTTAAAACCGCATTAGCGGAACTCGCCAATCAGTTGGCAATCTACGCATGGCAAACAGATTTTTCGGCATGGCGCCGCCTGTCATCACAGATTAATTACACCTCTGACAGCGAATTTCTGCTCGAGAACTACGTCACGCCCACGCAAATGGAGAATGCGAGCGAACAGGAATTGGAGGCTTCCGCCATCACCATCAACCCGAATCTCACTCCTGCTGGTACTTGGATACTACTGTTTTTAGATTCCGATGAATACGAAGTGTTTCTCAAACGTAAGGGAGAATCACTCATACAGAAACTTGATAAGTCCGGGCAATTGGACAATCCATTCAGGGAGGAAGGGTTCGGCTTGGAAGTACGAATTCCGAGGAAAGAAAGCACACCGCTGGGAGTCAACTACGCCTTTGAATTCGCTGACATTCTCGCTTTTGAAACCGACTATGACCCCGGAGGTGATGTCATTCTCACCCGCACGTGGAATGCCAATCTCGGCAATGGTAACGCAACAGTAAACAGCCGCCCTGGACCCAAGGGAGAATTTGAGATTGGCGATTGGTTTATGTTTTTTACCGACTCTGTCCGTTACGAACTCCGCGATGCCTCCGGCGAGCCAATCCATCATCCAAACGGAGTCAAAGTCCGAGGTAAGGTGAATGAACCCCTTTACCTCAGCCATCTTGGATTGGATCTCATCGTCACCGCAAGCTCTGAGAACTTTAACTTCGGTGATAAGGTGAAATTCAGCACCGCACGGGTTGGGACTATAGCGGCAAAGGTCAGCGAACTCACACACTTTGCGCTTATGCGGAGTACCGACAGCGAACCTCCTGCCTTCAGTATATGGGTGGACGGTATCCAACCGCAGACCGGCAGTGTGATTCCGCCACGCCCGAGTATCTCTATTGTGTTACAGGATACAAATGGTATTGATACTGAGTTTCTCTCAATCGTAAGACAAAAGGACAGCGGTCCTCTTGAGTTGATTACTGACTATGAACTCCGCACGCAGGGTGGTTTTCAAACGGTGCCGATTGATTACCAACCGATTCTCTTTCCCGGCGAGTATATCTTCACTATCACGGCACAGGATTTCAATGGGAACACCATCGGGGGCGACGAGGGGGTTGTCATCTACAGATTTTTTGTCACTGAAGCCCCAGATCTCACGCCACCTACTATTGACATCCGGGTTACTGCGCTCGGTACAGGTTCGACGCGCGAGCCACTTGATGAACCTTTGATAGACGGGACAGTACTTACAGAACAATCCCGCTTCAAGATTACCCTTACCGATGATAGCGCGCTTGATGAAACCGCTTTTCGTCTCAATTTTGGAAGTGTGTATGAGACACCTGAACCGCTGGACGCGAGCGATTACGCTGAAACCTTCGATCCCGCTGTTCCCACAGATGCCGCTATCACCTATGCCCCAGACCTTGCGAATGGCGAGTATCAGCTCCATATCACCGCTACGGATACCAGCGAAAATACGGCGGAACTTGTTACGACCTTCATCTTAAATGAGGAAGTCACACTCAGCGAGGTTTTCAATGTCCCGAATCCCACGGTCGATGGAAAGACCTTTTTCACCTATCACTTCGCACAAGCACCGGACACCGTCACAATTAAAATTTACAGCGTCAACGGTAGACTTCTCCGTACGCTTGTCGATGCCAGCGCAAATCGAGGTGCCAATGAGACCCGTTGGGATGGGAGAGACGAGACAGGAATGCGATGTGCCAATGGTGTGTATCTGTATCGCGTCATCGCTCACACAGAAGATAGAAGTCGAATCGAACAGGTGGGGAAACTCGCCATATTACGCTGAGTGCGTTTGAATTTTTCTAACTATGGGCCTCCGCGCATCGTTCCACGATGGTTTTTGGTGAATTTTGATGGCAATAAGAATCTGTACGGTTAGGAGACTGACCGCTGATCGCTAATTCCTACAGGGAATTGTCCAAACTTTAGTTAACTACTGAAGTGGCGAATAATCTGTTGGTTCAAGGATCTTGGAACTCGCCACGTTTACCAACGGACCGCCCACTTCTGTCAGGCGTTTCGCCGCTTGCCACGCGGGATCAGCGATGAATGCATCCCACGCACGCTGGTAGTGCCCGAGATCTTCAAAAGCGAGCATATAGACAAGTTCCGTTGTCGTTGCCTCTCCAATAGCCGTTTCCCAAAACCCGATAACCTTCATTCCGTGCTTCTCGAACAGCGGAACGGTGATGTTTGCAAACCGGTCGTTCAGGTTTTTCATCTTCCCCGGTACAACCTGATAGGTGCGCAATTCATAAATCATTTTTTAATTTTCCTTGCGGTTCGTTCAGGCAGGTTTGCGAAGAACGTCCCTCTCCGTATATCCAGCCCGGCCCGTTGGTTGGGCTTACATGCTTTTTCTAAAAAATTCAAGCTTCCTCTTTTTAATTTTCTTTCTTAGACGAGGTCCCTGTGCCTCAATCTAATCTATTCATCACAGAATCCCGTATTTGTCATAAACTTCCCGCAGCGTCGCGCCAGCACGGAGTTCATCACGAGTCCGGTTTTCACCCGCTACCTTTGCAAACGCAGCTTCAAGCACGTCTATTTCTACTGCTTGCGGGATAACAACAACTCCGTCTGCATCACCGAACACGATATCGCCAGGATTAACCGTAACACCACCGCATTCAATCGGAACGTTATAAGCGACCACATCGCCGCGTCCATTAGAGTCGACAGGGGACAACCCTGTTGTAAACATGGGAAACCCCATTGCTAAGATCTGGCGAGCATCTCGGATAAACCCGTCAATGATAGCACCACGCGCGCCGCGCGCCCGTGCTGCCGTTGAGAGGAGCTCTCCCCAAATACAGTTACGGGTACTCTGGTCCGTAGAGCAGACGAACACATCGTCCTGTTTAAGGCTATCCACCGCTGCGATTTCCTGCTGATACGGTTCACTTGGAATCTCGTAGACATCCACACACAGCACAGGCATTGCGCGACCTACGACAACTGTCTCTGGGTGAAGGGGACGGATGGTATGTCGCAGTGCCTGTTCGCGGTAACCGACTGTATCAAGTGCATCCGAAATCACAGCGGCGTATAACTGCTTTTCCATTATATCAAACAGTTCTGTATCGTTGTTCCACTCAAAGGTTTCCATTTTTTAATTTATTACTCCTGGGCAAAGAAACACCGTTTTTGCTTGGGGTGTTTTTGCTTGGGCGTTTCCCCTTGCTTGGGTATTTCTGCGGATTTCTTAAGCAAAAACCCTTTCACTGTGGGAGGGGTTTGTAACCCCGATTTCTTTCAGGCAGGTTTCCAGTTAATCCTGAGCACTGCGTTCGACTGCTACGCCCTTCGACGCGCCGCGCCGATTAGGTTTGGACGCTCTGGCAAATCGTGTCGAGAAGATATACACGTTGAATACAAGTTCGCCGAAGTTTTCCGACGCTCCCGATCTCTAATAATTCTGATAGCCAACCTCTTGAAGACGTGCCGCTTTCTCTGCGACACCATCGCTCAATTTTGTTTTGTAGACTAACAGTTTTTCTTCCAGTTCAGGGGATTGGGTCGCCAAAATTTGGATAGCAAATAGCCCGGCATTCCGTGCACCGCCTGATCCGATTGCCATCGTTCCCACGGGAATTCCCGGAGGCATCTGAACTGTTGCATACAGTGCGTCAACGCCGTTGAGCGGTCCACCGTCAACTGGGACACCGATGACCGGTAGTGTCGTATGTGCCGCGATGACCCCAGCGAGATGCGCTGCGCGTCCAGCACCAGCGATGATGACCTTTCCACCTTCTGCTTTAATTTTTTCTGTCCACGCAAGCGTCCGTTCCGGTGAACGGTGCGCGGAGGATATGGTTATCTCAAACGGGACTTCAAATTCCTCTAAAACTTTAGCGGCTTCCGCCATCTTTTCTAAGTCGGAGTCACTTCCCATGACTATACCGACAAGTGGAGTTTTTTGTTTTTGAAAGGACATATATGTATCTGTACCTCTTTTAGTGGCTGTCAGCCGTCAGCGGTCGGCAGTCAATAGGGAAACCTGTGGCGGTTACATATCACTTTACCGCCACAAACTGCTCTTGACTGATAGCCGATAGCCGACAACCGATAACTATTGATAAATAATATGTGAATTTCTCTCAATGATAAGCGGTTCGGGACCGCCTGCTGGGAACTGATCTGCCCACTCGTTTGGGTTGTAATCGCGGGTGACAAAACAAGCGCGATGCCCTGGAACTGCGTGCTTTAGTCTAATCCGTGTTGCCATTTTGACGCATCCATCGTAGAACGGAAACTCACCTTCGGTCGGATGGTTCGTCAGAAAACCAATATCCGGTTTATATGCCGCCACTGGTGAAATCAGTTCGTCGTGTTCAGCGAAATTATTGATTGGATCGCCGCTGAAATAGAGCGTTACACCGTTACTGACAATCACATAGCCCAAGTGTGTGACATCGGGTGGTGCTATGTCAGCGGAGGCATCGCCTTCAGGGGGCTTGGCATAGACGGCATGTACAGTGAGACTGTTTAGCGTCGCTGATTCTCCCGCGTGAATCTCTGAAATATTCCCTGCTGCAACATCTGTCTCTGCCTCGATTTGGCGTGCGCTCTCTTCGGGCCCAACAAACCGCGTCGCGTCCGAAGTCTCCCAGATCCGGCGTATGGATTCTGGGCAGGTGTGATCGCCGTGCGCATGGGTCAAGAGAACGTAATCGGTTGGAAGTGCTGATTCGTCAAGGGGTGGTTCGGTGTGAATAAAACGATCCGCGGGACGCTCACGTGGAAAATAAGGGTCGATTTGGACAATAGTACCATCAGAATCCTTCAGCGCAAAACTGCTCTGTTCAAACCAATGAACAGCGATAGAACCATCCGGCACTTTCAATTCAACAAGTGGATGCATGTTAATTCCTTTTTTAATAGTTGTCAGTACGCCTGCTGCGCAGGCTTTCAGTTATTAGTTTTCAGTTAAAGAGATTTGTGGTGGTAAAGACGTTCTCACCTGCCACAAACGAGTTACTGACAACTCTCACTGCGAGGCAAACTGATAACTATTAAGACTGCTTTCTCTTATAATAGAGATAAACACCTAACACACCGCCGATTACCCCCAACACGTCTGCGACCCAGTCCGCGAAGGTAGCGAATCTGCCGGGGACAAAGGTCTGATGCCATTCATCACTTGCACCGTAGAGGATAGAGAACACCACCGCCACATGCCACACCAATCGTGCTGGCACTACCGAGGGTTTCGCCTTCACAAGTGCTCGTGCTACTAATCCGCCGAGGATGGCGTATTCGATAAAATGGTAGAGTTTGTCAATCGTCAGCCACTCAAATTCTGGCATTGGAAGTGGTGGTTGCTCCAAAGACGAGATGACAAAAATGAGTGCCATGTACAGAAGAGGCGGCACCCAATTTTCTAATTTTCCTTGCGGTTCGATAAGGTTCGTCTGGGATTTCACGCTCGTCTCCGTAGCCCTGAAGAAACACCCGATCAAAAACCCTTCCACTTCGTTTCAGGCTTCGCGTTTTTTCCAATTTTTCGTGATATTTGCTTTTAGGGGTTATCGGCCTAGAGCGTTGAGGATCGCGTCTACGTCGTAAACACAGCCACCCCATGTGCCACCGCCGACAGATTGCAATGCTGCCCAAAGGCGCGTATCATCTGGCAAAGCCTCGTCTGGCGAGAGATCTGGACGTGGTGCGCGTGCTGCCAAAACCTGTTCACCCGCTTCAGCACCGAAGCGTTCGCTGCCGTGTCCGACCAGATCGACGCTCCCTTCCAGTCGCCGGGTATCAATCTCGATCTGAATTATGTCGCCATCAAGCACCTTCCCGATGGGACCACCTGCGAGTGCCTCCGGTCCGACGTGCCCGATACACGCGCCAGTTGACACACCAGAGAACCGTGCATCCGTAATCAAGGCGATATTTTTACCGAAGGAAAGGTGTTTCAACGCGGCTGTCAACTGGTAAACTTCCTCCATTCCAGTGCCTTGCGGACCCCGACAGCACAGCACTATGATGTCACCCGGCTGGATATCCCTTTCACCCTGACCTTTAAGTGTCTGTATGGCATCAGATTCTCGGACAAAGACCCGTGCCGGTCCCGTCATCCGATACACACCGTCGGCATCAACGACACTTGGATCGATGGCAGTGCTTTTAATGACAGACCCTTCTGGGGCAAGACTGCCGCGTGGGAACGTCACTGTGCGCGTCAATCCCGCTTCCTTCGCGGCATCCGGACTCAGAATCACTTCATCAGGGGCAATGTTATCTTTGTCCTCCAGTGTTTGACGGACGCGCGCGCGTCGTTCAGAGTTTGCCCACCAATCGAGGTTGCTACCGAGGGTTTCGCCTGTCGCCGTTAGCACGTTTTCGTTGAGGCACCCCAATTCGCGCAAGTGCAGCATCACCTCAGGCACGCCACCGGCGAGGAAGACTCTCACTGTGGGATGTCCAACAGGTCCATTCGGTAGAACATCAACGAGACGCGGTACGCTTTGATTGACTTCTGTCCAGTCGTTTACCGTCGGACGTTGGAGGCCGGCAGCATGTGCAATCGCAGGGATATGCAACAGGAGGTTCGTGGAACCGCCAAACGCTGCATGCACTACCATAGCGTTCCGAATCGCCTCCGGTGTAACGATGTCATTCATCGTCAACCCCTTCGCGGCTAAATTCACAACAGCGCGTGCGGAACGGAGTCCCATGTCCGACCAGATGTTCTGTCCGGATGGTGCTAATGCTGTATGCGTCAGACTCATTCCCAACGCTTCGCCGACAACCTGCGATGTTGCTGCAGTTCCCAAGAATTGACAGCCTCCACCGGGGGTCGCACAGGCACGGCAACCCATGTCCGCTGCATCTTGCAGGCTAATCTCACCGTGTGCGAAACGGACACCGATCGTCTGGATTTTCCCAGCATCTTCCCCTGTAGTAGGTGGCAACGTCACGCCACCCGGAACGAGGACAGCTGGTAGTTCCCGCATTGAGGCGAGTGCCATCATCATTGCGGGTAAGCCTTTATCGCATGTGGCAACACCGACAACACCCTTTCGCGTTGGTAGAGAGCGGATGAGGCGACGAAAAATCTGTGCAGCGTCGTTGCGATATGCGAGACTGTCCATCATACCGACGGTGCCTTGTGTCCGTCCGTCACAGGGATCGGAACAGTAGCCTGCGAACGGGATCGCCGCGAGTTCCTTAAGTTCATGTGCGACCGCCTGCATCAGAAGTCCCACTTCCCAATGCCCGGTGTGATACCCGAGCGCGATCGGACTGCCATCAGGGGCGCGGATACCTCCCTGTGTGCTGAGGATTAAGAATTCCTCTCGTCGGAGTTCCGTCGGTGCCCAACCCATAGCAGCGTTGTGGGTCAAGCCAAATACGTCCCCACTCGGTCGATTGAGGAGCATCTCTGCCGTGAGCGGCAGACTGCCTTCGGGACCGGCGGCATGCGTTTCGATGTCATAGATGCCGCTATCACCAGTTTCTAAAATGTCAGTGTAGTTAATCGGTTTTGCCATGTTGGACTTCCTTCCTATTGTAGTGAAGGTTTTGACTTGGTACCAGAATAGGTTTAGATTTGTTTCCTCAGATATATCTTCACCGGAGACAAATTCTATACCTGTAAGCATGGAACAGAGAACTACCAAACTACTTTAAATTGTAAAGGCGGATTTCTATATCCGCCCGTTTTCCTTTGGTATCCCTTCCTAATTCGCCTGTGGTTCTAATCTCCATCCGTTTTCAGTTGCCAGTGTAGCAAGTGCAACCCGCAATTTTTTAAATGTACTCTTTTGTTTGCTACCTGTGCCAAAAAATTCAGGAGCCACAATAATTTGTGAGTGGGCGTAGTTTTCTGGATCGAATTCTCTTAGCTCTGCTCTATCCACAGATGGTTTTTTACGTTTATCATTAAAAGCCGCTGGGCGAATTATAAGCTTCCCTCTGTCAAAAAAATATTCTTCGACTTCTGATTCACTTCGTACACTTCGATATAGCAACTCATCATCCCGTACGGAATCGTTTTTACCCATGAAGTAACCATTCCCAAAGCGTTAGATAATTGTCACGGCTAAGAAAACTCTCGTGCATCTCCGTATCAATATTTATCCCCCATACTTGGAGATACTCTGTCTCATTTTCTCCGATTTGGATATGTAATTGTCGTCCTTTTTCATACCATTCTGCAGTTATATAGCCATCTTCATCGCTGGAGATGAAGGGCGTGAGCCACAAATGTCCGGCAGAAATGATAGAATCAAACAATTCTTCGATAAGATTCTTCGCATGATCTAGGGTCGGTTGGGTTGGTTTTTTGGATTCATACCCATCCCAGTTGTCTTTCCGTTGTGCGAGAACATCAAACCGATCTAAAATTTCACGCCTTTGCCAATACTGGATGATTTGCTTATAGAATTCTTTCTGTCCTATATTTACAGTTGTATTAACAGACTCAGATAACTCTGGTTTTACAAGAAGAGTATTAGTATCCTCATAACTCTGATCTTCCCATGGCATCCCGTAGATCGTCTGTGATACTCCACTGGAAGATGTTCCAACTGAGTCGCTTGAATGCATCACATCTTGTAAGTACGTCATTTATACTCCCTACTCTGCTTTCAGAAAAGCAGTCTACGTCAATTACATACGATTTTTCATTAACGAATTCCTTCCTTCTAAACCTTCCAGACATCTCAGACAGAACATGAATCACATTCGCTTTTACGGTTCCGTCATTGAATGAAGATACTTTTTGCAAAGCTTCAAGGTCTTCTGCTCTGGCATAAAACCTCGAATAGAATATCGTGTTTATATTCTACTCTTTCAAACTTTTCAAAGTGCATGGGTTAAAGACCTCAGTTGACCATCCGTATATCTGTAGAAACTGAAGTTACTGATAAAAATTTTTGAGGATGTTACCTAAAGAATAATATCAGGACCGAACTAACCGTTCGATCACAAATCTCGCTTAAATTTGGGAGTGAGATTGTTAGCAAAACTGTGGCACCGGCCCCTTATGTAAACTGACGCGGGAAATAGTTTAGCACATTTTAAAAAAAAATCAAACTTTTTCGTGGTGGTTGGGTATGAGAGGTGTGGATATGAGTTTTCCCGGGTCAAGTCAAAGATCTATTCAAACAGTTGCGCGACCGGACACATAAACCCTTCAACGACATCCTCACCTGTCAACGTATCTTGACAAGTGAGCAGCGTGAAATCTGTTTCAGAGCGATAGACCATTACTGTCTTTGCAACCGGTTCAATAACCCAGACGAGACGTGTTCCCGCTTTCAGATAGGCGAAAGCCTTTTCCGTGACATCATAGTGTTTGTCTGCCGGTGAGACTACTTCAACTGCCAGATCTGGTGGTATGGGTGATCCTTTCGTTCTATTTTCCGGTAATCGATCAGTCAAAACAAACGCCACATCCGGTTTCACCACTCGGTCCCCTACACAAAACGTCGTTCCAGCTGTATACAAACGTCCGAGTTGATGTGCAAAGACGTGTGAACTCAAATGAAGGATAACGTTACTACTTATTTCACCGTGTTCCATGGACGTGGCTGGCATCGGCACTAATTCGCCTTTTACATACTCATAACCCTCTAAGTCGTTTTCAAGAAACTCCTCCAGTGTCATCGTGTGAGGGTCTGGTATCTTTTGAATCGACTCAGGATTATTCTGCGAATTAAGCATCGGTTTTCTCCTCTCTTGTAGCGGCTATTCCCTATTGTGTTGAGAGATCAGTTTTATCACCTCAGTTCTGCCCGCTTTCACGTCTGCCTCGTCTACTTCAAGTTTCAACATGGCGAGTATCCCTTTGGTTAGCAGCCAGTTCGTTTTCGCTGCATCCAGCGGTGTGCTTCCGACCTTACTTCGGATGGTGACATCGGCACCCTTTTCAAGGAGGAGTTTCACTGTCTCAACACGTCCAAGGAAAGCCGCGGCATGCAGCGGTGTGCCACCGTCCTTGCCTTTGGCATCGACATCGGCACCGTGATCAATAAGCAGTGCCGCGATTTCCGTGTGCCCCATTAGTGCTGCAACGGTCAACAACGTGGCTCCGGATTGTGGATCTTTCATGTTAACATCCGTTTCATTTGCTAATGCTTGTTCCACCACGCTGAGATTACCTGTAGACACCGCATCCCATAACTTTCCTACTTCTATGTCGTGGAGTGCTTCATCAACACCGAAAAGTTTCGCGATTTCGCTCCTGCCTGTTTTCATAACTGCAAGGTCTTCCTTCTCCACCGTTACGCCGACCAAGCTGCCGATGAAGGCAGTCGTTTCCCAATCAACGGACAAAACATCTACTGGCGTTGCCCCCTCATTGTTGCGTGCTTGGGGGTTTGCTCCATTTTCCAGAAGAAGTTTCACGACATCGGTTCTCCCAAAAAATGCCGCGCTGTGTAACGGTGTAGCACCGTCACCGCTTTTTATATTGACCTCGGCACCGTTTTCAATCAGGAGTTGGATAGCTTCAGTCTGCCCGTGAAGTGCACTCCATGACATCGCTGATAATTGGAACACCTTATCCAATGCGTTGACATCTCCACCTTTTTTGATATAGCGTTTTATCGCCTGCAGGTCGCCGGTGCGGGCTGCTGCCCATAGGTCTTTTGAATTGTCTTTAACGTTGGGCAAAGTTCCTACCCCGAGTTTCGCGTCAAAACTAAACATCTCCCGAATTTTAGCTTTTCCGGCTTCAACCTCTTCCCGTTCCAACTGTATGCCCATGGGTCTTGTCAGAAGCCTTGTCATTTCCCACGGTACTCCTAAGAGGTCTACGGGTGTGGCATCATCATCATTCTTTGCGTTGACATCGGCTCCGCTTTTTAGGAGTAGTTCAGCAGTTTCAGCGTACCCCAGAAATACGGCGAGATGCAAGGCGGTGTTATCGTCTCTGTTTCTGCCATTAATATCCGCACCATGTTGGAGTAGCAGTTCGGCAGCTTCTGTCTGTCCCATCATTGCCGCCCATGTCAAGGGAGACATCTCAAAATGCAGGGCGTTAACATCGGCACCGTCCGCTATGTGCTGTTTGATGGCTTCAAGGTCTCCCGTGCGTGCGGCATCTACTAAGGTATTTTCTATTAATTTCAGAAAGCTTTTCATGAAGTCGCCATCTTCTGAGATGACGAACGGCGGATCCGGTCGTTTGCTCCATACCGGCATCCCATCAGCGATTTCTGCCTGTATGTCACTTTTACGGTTACGGATGAAGTCACGGGCTTCCTCCAGTTCGCTTTCAAAGGTTGGTCTCTTGAAGTTTTTCCGCGATCCTCTACTTCTGTCCCAATCTTCTGGCTCAACGACACGCTGAACCGGCACTAAATGTGGTTCAACCATTACAGCGATTTTGTCTAACGCCGCTAACAGTTCTGAGGTATTCCAATGCTTGTCTAAAATTTTGGTGAGTGCTTCGGCATACCGTTTCCGACCAGACTCCAGTTGATACAACTTATATGCGATTAAACCCTGTGTCTTGACCGAGATCGGTGCGCGCCTGTCGTTCATGAACTCAAGCTTGCTCATCTTTGTAAAGATGGAATCCATGCCCCATGGAATGAAGTAAAATTTATTGTCGTCGGAGTTCAAATAGACGAAAAAGTTGTTTTTATTGCCCGAATAACCGTCCCAGAATCCGACTAAACCCTCAGTCGCCCAGAATCTGTAAAATGAATCCAAGTCCACCAACTCACCAATATCAGCCTCTGTTGCTTTCGGATCCGCCAGAAGGTCGATCAAAGCGTTTATATGTGCCCTACCGCGCTCGTCGTCCCCGCGTTTGTGTTCAAAACTGTTCTCCCAGTCTTCATAAAAGTCCACGACCGTTCCTTCATAGAGGGGACCCTTGCTGTTGCCAAAGGCGCGTTTCAACAACGGTTTACGAACGGTCTCCACGTGGGAATAAATGCCAAGGTTTTCGCCGTTTACTATCACCTTCGCATAGGCGCATCGCGGTGCTGGCGATCCGATTGCATTAAACAGCGCATACCCCATAAATTGGCTCATTAAACTTGTGTCTTGTTTGTTGTTATTAAGTGTCAGGTTCGTGAGTCCTTCAATTCCACCCTTTTTGTCAACGTGATTTAGTTTGATTTTGAGGGAGGGACGGGTGTGGCTTAGCGAACCGATGAACCCTTTTTTACGGAGTCCTACCTTCGGGAAAGCCACGCCATCAATACTAACGCTCGCCTCAACATAGGTATATGGACTCTCCATCGGCTTAAATTGCCGAGACGCACCAAGTGCTGTCATAAAATCCCGGGACTGATATCGGATCGTGTCCCAATCCTGCCGTGAGACGGTGATTTGAACACCTATAACTCGGTCGGTTGGAAAAATATCATCTAACGTCAATTTTTTTGCGCTACTGCTATGGATAGCAACTCCCAAATAGAGGAATGTTGCCAAGCAGACTGTCCATTTTGCCATTTTTTCACCTATTTTTAAATTTTAGTTGCAATTAGTATAGCAGATTTCGGATTTTCGTGCTTGCGAATTTTGAATAGAATTGGTATCATATCCTGTAGGAGCGATCTTCTGATCACGACTCTCAAGTGATGGTGTATTTATAACGGTTTCCAGAAAGAGAACACGATGTCAAAAAATTCTCGCATCCGAGATAACAATATGTACGGCACCGTTGCCAATTTCCTGAAGGATAAAATCCAAGACGGTGCATCCCTTTCCTTCGTCTCCGCTTATTTTACAATTAATGCCTTCAATGCGCTCAGAGATTCACTTACTGGCATTGATAACCTCCGTTTTCTTTTTGGTGAACCGAATGTTGTCGGAGGAATGGATCCCTCAAAAACAGAGAGCAAAGCGTTTCGTCTCACTGAAGATGGTTTAGGACTGCGTAATGAACTTTCTCAGAATGAGATTGCCAAGGCATGCGCTGATTGGATTGAGAAGAAGGTTAAAATCAAATCGGTGCGTAAAACAAATTTTTTGCACGGCAAGATGTATTATATTGAAAAGGATAGGAGTGAAGATGCTATCATCGGCAGCTCAAACTTCACGGTGCGTGGCTTAGGGTTAAGCGATAAAGCAAGCAACATTGAGCTCAACCTTGAAGTTGACAGCAAAAGCGATTGCGCTGATTTGAAAGTGTGGTTTGATAACCTTTGGGAATCAGATCAAGTGGTAGATGTAACTGACGAGGTTTTGCAGAATCTGGCGAATGCCTATCAAGACAAAGATCCCGAATTCATCTACTACAAAACCCTCTATCACCTCTTTGAAGACTTCTTGAAAGACACAACAGATGCGGAGTTTACCCAAGCAAATCCCAAATTTCAGGAAACAGAAATCTGGCAGAAACTCTTCGCTTTCCAGAGGCACGGCGTTCAGGCATGTATACAGAAATTGAAGGCATACAACGGTTGTATTATTGCCGATAGTGTTGGATTAGGTAAAACATACGAGGCACTCGCTATTATCAAATACTTTGAATTGCGGAACGCCCGCGTTTTAGTACTGTGCCCAAAAAAGTTAGAACAAAACTGGACACTTTACTCCATAAGAGATAACAATAAATATAATCCATTCAAAGCCGATCGGTTCGGCTACATTGTCCGTGCACACACAGACCTAACAGAGCGAAGTCCATCAAATTTTGATTGGGACGCTTTCGACCTCGTTGTTATTGATGAATCCCATAACTTCCGAAACCGTCCTACCAACAAATACGGTGAAGATGGCAACCTTATCCGCAAAAGCCGCTATAACAGATTACTGGAAGACATTATCCAGAGCGGTTGTAAAACGCAAGTCCTCATGCTCTCTGCCACGCCGGTGAACAATCGCCTCACCGACCTTGAAAATCAGATCCGTCTAATCACAGAGGACAAAGACGATGCTTTTCAACAGACAGGTATTCCAAGTATCAGAGGAACGCTCAATACCGCACAAGGCAGGTTTGAAAAATGGATAGCTGAAACAGTGGGACTTCCCAATCAATCCAACCGTCAGGATAGTCTTGCGGAAAGCCTGAGCACTGACTTTTTCACGCTATTGGACAGGCTTACGATCGCACGTTCCCGAACACATATTGAGAACTTCTATCGTGATACAATTGACCAAATTGGCGGGTTCCCCGACCGAGACGATCCGCAGTCTATCTTTCCTGAAATTGACCTTCAAGGAGACTTTCCCACCTACCAAACGATTAGCACTCAAATTGATGGTTACAAACTTGCGCGCTTCATTCCGTCAAATTATATTCGTCCTGAGTGCCTACATCATTATGTTGAGAGACTGCTCCGCCAACGCGAGTTCAACCTTATCGGTATGATGAAGGTGAACTTCCTCAAACGGCTTGAGAGCAGTGTTCACTCCTTCGCAACTACATTGGAACGCACCGTTAAAGAAATTACCGAACTTGAATCTAAAATCGTAGACTTTTTAAATGGGGAAACCGAAAAAGAAGCAGGTTTCGATCCGTTGGCTGAAGCAGAAGAAGAATACGGTGATGATGAAGATTACGAACTACAGGCTGGCATAGAGGCAGGAAAAAACCAGTTCTATCCATTTGAACACCTCGACCTTGATGCATGGTTGACGGATCTGCGGAACGATAAAACGCAATTGGAAAAAATTCATAAAAACGCTAAGAACATCACAGTCGATCGAGATGCAAAATTGGAACAACTTAAGAAGCTGATTTCGGAGAAGATGCAGAATCCAACAACGAACAAAGACGGAAAAGAAAATCGAAAAGTCCTTGTCTTTACTGCCTTCGCCGATACTGCTAACTATCTCTACGATAATCTGCACACATGGGCAACCGAGACGCTTAATATTGAGAGTGCTGTCGTTACGGGCGGTGCAAGCAGAAACAACCTCGTTAGGAATGACTTTGACGAAATTCTTACCAATTTTTCACCGATTTCCAAAGAGAGGGAAGATAGTGAAAGCGAAGAGGAAATCCGCGAAATTGACCTACTCATTGCTACTGATTGTATCTCGGAGGGACAAAACCTACAGGATTGCGACTATCTTATCAATTACGATATCCACTGGAACCCTGTCCGTATTATTCAACGTTTCGGACGGATTGACCGGATCGGCAGTAAGAACGAGAAAATCCATCTCATTAACTTCTGGCCCACGCCTGAACTTGACGAATACATCAATCTCAAACCTCGCGTTGAGGCGCGAATGGCACTCGTCGATCTCACTGCTACGGGTGATGATGACCTGCTCTCGTTGGAAAATAGGGATGATAGTTTGGAACAGGTATGGACACACCGCGACGAACAACTCCGCCGCATGCAAACTGAAATTCTTGACTTTGAAGATATTGAAGAGCAGCTCAATCTCAACCAATTTACACTTGATGATTTCCGAGCGCAACTTCTCAACTATCTACAAGACAAAGAAGCACTACTACGAAATGCCCCCCTTGGCTTATATGCTGTCACTGCCCCGCTTACACACGACGGAGTTTCCATAAATATCAAACCGGGAGTTATCTTCTGTTTAAGGCAGACCGGCGAGACAGAAGACGATAATGAAGGAGATAAACTCAATCCGATTCACCCCTATTATCTTCTCCATATAAGTGATGACGGTGAGGTTTCTATCGGGTTTACCAATCCAAAGCGGATCTTAGAACGCTTTAGTCAGCTTTGTCTTGGGAAAACGGATTATGACCGCAATCTCTGCCACTGGTTCAACGAGGAAACTGACAATGGCAACGATATGACAATCTATGAGATGCTCATTGATGCCGCGTTGGGTTCAATTCGCGAGGAGTATAATCGGAAGGTGAACGATCATCTTGACGCGAGTGCTGATGCCCTTCTGCCATCTATTGAGAACCAAATCACAGAAAAAACCGAGTTTGAACTGGTTACGTGGCTCGTGATTGCTCGTTAAAGTGAAAGGTTAAACCATATGAATTCAGAAATAACAATTAAACAAAACATTGAGCACACACTAAAGAACTTTGATAACCAACCCATCAGGGAAGCCTCCACTGCACTTCTCAATACTCTCGGCTATCATAGTGGTCTTGTCGGCAGCGATGAGATAGACAAACCCAGATATGACCGTATTAAAGAAGCCGCCAAGAAAACCGCTAACCCCCGTGAAAAACTACGCATTAAGGATTGGGAACCCTTTTCTCAAATCTTGCAAGTGACGGACGCTGAAATAAACGCGCAACTAACAGATGAATCCCCGTATTTTGAAAGCAAAGCAATCGACACAGAACTAAGAAGTTCGTATATGTTCATCGCAATGCCGCTTGCTGGTGGTCCCTACACGCGCACACAACTTGTCAACATAACACGTTTTATGAGCATGCGAATACCACAACCATTCATGATGGTATTCCGGTATAGTGATGTTGTCTCCCTTGCTATCATCAACAGGCGACTTAATCTAAGGGACACTACAAAACAGGTACTGGAGAAGGTAACGCTCATCAAAGACATTAACCTTGATTCATCGAAGCGCAAGCGCGCACATATTGACATACTTTCGGAACTTCATTTACAACTTCTGATTGCGCGTCGTGACGTTACCAACTTTGACACACTGCACGATGCATGGGAAAAAGTGCTTGATACAGAGAAACTCAATAAAGATTTTTATAGCGATATCGAGAAATGGTATGATTGGGCAATAACGGAGTGCAAATTTCCTGATAAAGAGAATAAGATGCAAATTATCCGTATGATAACACGCCTTCTCTTTATCTGGTTCCTTAAAGAGAAGAACCTTGTACCATCGGATATCTTTAATGGAAAAGGCGTACAAGCCTATCTAAAAAACTTTGATTTAGAGACATCCGATTACTATCAAGCTATTTTGCAAAACCTTTTCTTCGCCACGCTCAATACACCAATTCCCGAACGTGCTTTCCGTGAACCTAATACTCCAGATCAACCAACAACAGGACAATCTTCTCGTCCTCTTCGCAATCCAGATCACCGTAATTCAAATAAATACCGATATGTCGACCTTCTCCAAGACGGAGATACCTTTTTGGAACATCTTAAACAGGTGCCATTCGTTAACGGCGGCTTGTTCGATTCCCTGGATTCATTCAAGGGACAACACGCTGGCGGTGTACGGGTTGATTGCTTCACAGATTATGAAAATCATAGACAGAAACTACATGTGCCAGCAAAACTCTTTTTTCAAGAAGAAAAAGGGCTTTATAAAATTTTCTCGCACTATAAGTTCACTGTTGAAGAAAATACACCGGTAGAACAAGAGGTCGCACTCGACCCTGAACTCCTCGGACAAGCGTTTGAGAATTTACTTGGTGTATATAATCCTGAAACCGAAGAACTTGCCCGCAAAGAAACTGGATCCTTCTATACTCGCAGTCACGTCGTAGACTATATGGTAGACGAGGCACTCATTGCTTACTTCCTTCAGAAGGTTACCCCTGGAGATGGAGACACCAATTTCTTAGAGGAACGGCTCCGTGACGATCTACTCGCCTATGACCAACTCGGAGAAAAAGATAAGTCCAGTGACCATCTGATCTATGATTCTGAGATTGAACCGATGATTCAAGCGATAGACGAATTCAAGATTCTCGACCCCGCTGTCGGTTCAGGCGCGTTCCCGATGGGTATTCTCAATAAATTAGTTTTAATCCTTAAAAAACTGGATCCAAAGAACAAATGTTGGAAGCGGCAACAAATTGAGCAAGCAAACAAAATCCCAGATACTCAAAGCCGAAAAGGGGCATTGGATGTAATTGATGAAGTTTTCTCTGAAGCAAATCAATACAATAACTATGGCAGAAAACTTTACCTCATCCAGAACAGTATTTACGGCGTGGATATTCAACCGATCGCCGTCACTATTGCCAAACTCCGGTTCTTTATCTCACTGGTTATTGAGCAAGAGTCGAATAAGATTCCCGACGAGAACTACGGCATCCGTCCACTCCCCAACCTTGAAACGAAGTTTGTTGCTGCCAACACACTCATCGGTTCGAATAAGTTACGAGAGCCTGACTTACAACCATTGCTTTTAAATGACACTATTCAACAACTACGCGATGAAATTGAAACAATCCGTGCCAAGTATTTCAGCGAGAATAACCGCGAAGTCAAGTTGCAATATATAGACGATGAGGAAGACTGTCGTAATCAATTAGAAAAAGCGTTGGCAAAAGGGCATGCAAAGTTGTGTGAGGAGGAACAAAGCAGTATTTCATATCAGGTTGAACAGCTACCTAATGAAAATGCCCAAAAACTAAAGCGCGAAGAGTTGGAGAAAAAATATAAAATCTTTGAGATAGGACTCAATGCTGGTGTTGCGGAGGCGAAACTAATTGCCAATTGGAATCCGTATAACCAAAATGATAAAGCGGATTTTTTTGATCCGGAGTGGATGTTCGGTATCAAAGAAGGTTTTGATATTACCATCGGCAATCCACCCTATGTCCGAGCAGAAGCAGGAAACGATGATCCTATATTGCGGCAGAAAATTATAGAGATGCGCCAGCAAATTGAGGATAGTAGGCAGTACGAGACACTTTTTGAAAAATGGGATCTATTTATTCCATTTATTGAACGAAGTTATAAATTGCTCAAGTCGGATGGTTTTACAACTCTCATCGTCTCTGACGCTTACTGTCACACAAAATACTCTTCAAAATCTCAAGAATGGTTTCTGGCAAAAAGCAAGATATTGCGTCTTGATTTCTGCGGTAAGGTGCCGCTCTTTGGAAGTGTCGGGGTGAGAAATGTAATTTTTCTCTTCCAAAAAACAGATGGTAGTGACAACAAACCGGAACGCCGCGTGCATGTAGAAAGATTCGGAGAAGTTCAAATTTTACCAACTGACGAACAGCAAAATCTTACTCATCGGACGTTTTTCCCTGAAGATACTGCAGTGGGGGAATTTATCAGTCCAACTGTTGTTTTATCAAAGATTTGTTACATTAGTTATGGTTTGCGACCTAGCAATAAAAAAGAGGCTAAGGAAAAATTTGTTACTGCGGATGTCGTCTCAGAGAAGCAAGATGAACTTCATTGCAAACCATTTGTGGAAGGGAAACATTTGGAAACATGGCTTCCATTAACCAATCTGTGGATCGAGTGGGGGTCGGAACGTGCTCCTTCAAAATTCTATGCTCCGACGTTTCCGGAAATGTATGAGATTGATGAGAAAATTCTCGTACAACGCAGCCCTGGATCGGATCCGAAAGCTTGTTATGACAACCAGCACCTAATTTTTACACCAAGTAGCGTTGGTTTTATTCTTTGGCACGATTTATCTGGCACCAAGAATCAATCCATTCAAAAGCAGGCCCGCTATCGTGATGAGAAATTTCATCCGGATCTACCTCAACGAGAAGAACTTGAAAAAACAAGTCGTCGATTTGCTCTAAAATTTTTGCTTGGTGTGATGAATTCAACTGCTGCTTGTGATTTTTTAAGGGCAAATCGGCGGAGCAATATCCATATATACCCTGATGACTGGAAGCGGCTGCCGATTCCGGATGTATCGCCTGAACAGCAAGCTCCAATCGTTGAATTGGTTGATAAGATTCTCAATGTCAAGAGGAAAGGCCTTGAGAGAAAGGTATCTCGCCTTAAAAAGAAATTAGATAAGGAAGTGTCCCTGCTTTATGGTGTTGAGGATGCGGAGGATGATGAATGAAGATAAAATCCATTAAACTAAAAGATTTCAAACGTTTTACGGATTTGACTGTTGAAAGATTACCTGAAACGGCAAAACTCGTGGTAATGATAGGTCCGAATGGATGTGGTAAGTCTTCGGTGTTTGATGCCCTAAAACTACAGGACTGTGACACTGATGTCATTCGTCAAGTGGGGATATCGGATGACTATTACCAACTTCTGGAGTACTATTTCAAACCTGATAAAAAGAGACATCGTTATTCTCACTATGGATCCTTAAATCAAACTTCAAATGACAGAAGGTTCTCTTATTTTAATGCTATGTCTATTAACCAGTTATACGATTTATACGAATATTTAATTATAAAATTTCATGGTAAAGAGTTAAGGGGCGGCCACGACTGGGGAAAAAGTGTGCATGTCCGTTCTGCGTATAGGAATTATTCAGTGACTCAGCGTCCCGTTGTTAGCAGACATGATCCATTGCAGGAACACCCACTTGTTCGGCTCATGGAGAACGATGATACTTTTGCATTAAACTGTCGGTATTTGGCTTCTCAATGGCTAGAACGTAGTTCAAAAATTGGAGAAAGTGACCAAAATTTAACCGATCTTCAAAACGAAATTCTTGGTGAACTCCGGGACGCAATGCGTAGACTATTTACCGATCCACCATTAGTTTTAAGAAGCCTTGGACATCCCACAGATGGTGACCTTTTTGAATTTGATAAGGGGACAAGTGAGAGGTTTACATATCAGAATCTGGCAAGCGGTGAGAAGGCTGCGTTGGACTTGCTTCTGGATGTTATCGTCACGAAGACTGAGGACGATGAGATGATAATTTGCATTGACGAACCAGAAGCCCATATCCATACGAAACTTCAGGGACAACTTCTTGAGGAACTCTACAACCTTATTTCTCCTAAATCCCAACTCTGGATTGCTACGCATTCCATCGGCATGGTCCGCAAGGCACAAGACCTCTGGCGCGAAGATCCTGATTCAGTCGTATTTCTTGATTTCAGTAGTCACGATTTTGATGAGCAAGTAACGCTCAGACCTATTACGCCAGATCCAGATTTCTGGGCACGTACCTATGAAGTTGCTCTCGGCGACCTCGCTGAATTAGTGATAACCGCAAGGACGGCGTTCTGTGAGGGCGAAGAGTTTGATGAAGAATGCTATAGGAACATCTTTAAGGAACAGTACCCTGAAGTTCGTTTTGTTTCTCTGGGGGCGCGAAGCAACGTAGACAAGTCTGTAACAGCAGCGAATCTTGCACTTGAGAAAATTGCGAAGAGTGCGAAGGTTATCGGGATCGTAGATCGGGATAAAGCAACGGACGACGAAATAAAAAGAAACGCGAAAAAAGGTATCCGCACTTTATCACGGAAAACCATTGAAAGTTACCTGCTTGATGACGAGGTACTAACGAAGTTGTGTGAAGACCACGACGAGCCTGATAAAGTTGAAGATTTACTTGCTGCAAAACAAGATGCCCTTCAAAAAAATAAATTAAAATCATCTGATAATCTGAAATCTATTGTTCAGCCTATTCACGGTGCTGCCCAAAAAATTTTAAAATCAGCCAACTTAGGAAACACCAAGGAAAGTTTCATGATGGATATACTTGCCCCGCGTATTCAACCCGGCATGAAAGTCTATGAGGATCTGCACGAAGACATCTTCGGCGAGTGATTCGTAAAACCCATTGGTAAAACAGATTCGTTTTTGAGAGGTGAAATTGGTGCGAATTCCGTTTAGTCTGTATGATTTCTTGGGGTATACTTTACCAGGAGTCGTTGTGATGGTTATCGTCCTTATTCTGATCAATCCTGGCATTCTGAAGCATTCACCGAACGATGCAACAAACGGTTTAGCACATTACCTACCAACCACCGTGGCTCAAGGTATTCTTTTCATGTTTGCAGGTTATCTTATGGGTTTCATAATCCATGGAGGCAGCGAAGCATTCTTTAAGTCTGCGTCCAAATGGAAATGGTTAAAAAAATTGCATACAGATAGTGGATGGTTTATGAAGGGACTATTCAAACCTGAGTTTAGGGATTCCTCAGAAGATTTCAATCCATATTCAGACCAGTTTGTATGCCAGTTTAAGAATCAGATTGAAGAAATTTTCACAATTAGGGTGAATAAAATAAAAAGGGATGTGGAATACACGGAGATTTTCGATTTTTGTCGTAGTATTCTCATTAAGCAAAGTCCTGCCCTTTATTCACGCGCTTTTGTGTTGTTTTCTAGGCATGAGTCTGCTAAACTGATGATGTCCATATCTGTCTTGGCAACACTTGGGTTCTTGGCGCGAGGTATTCATCTATGGATTTCGTCTGAATCTACCAAGTGGTCCGTTACTATCTTGACTGGAGTTAGTTTTCTATTAGTTTTCCTATTTTTTTACATGTATAAAAGGCTCCTTAGGTATTATCGCAACACGGTCCTGTATGGATTTTATGAATATGCCGTAACCCGAGAAAAATCTGAAAATCACGAAAATTAATTTGCATTACTCAACAAATAATGGTATAATTATAACAATGACAGAACGTCCCCACGAAATACGAGACCCAATTCACGGGTTTATCAAACTTTCTGAAAAAGAGAAACAACTAATTGATACCCAAGTGTTTCAACGGCTTCATCGGATTCGACAATTAGCGATGACATTTTTGGTGTATCCGGGTGCCGTGCATACACGGTTTGACCATTCAATTGGGGTCATGCACATCGCCGGACGAATTTGCCAGAGGCTTCAGGAGTTAAATTCAACGAGAGTATCGGATGAAGACGTGGATCGGATTCGACTTGCGGCGTTGCTTCATGATGTGGGGCACGGCCCTTTTAGTCATGTTTCCGAGCATCTTTTGGATAAATACGCACCGACAGATGCCGATACAGGGCAGAACCTGGAAAAAATACACGAGAAAATCACGGTAAATATCATTCAAACAGATCCGAAAATCAGTGAAATTCTGGACAGAGATCTTGATTTTGTAGTAGAAATCATTGAAGGAAGTAAAAAAATCCGAGACTGGCATCGCGATATTGTCTCCAGTGAGTTAGACGCGGATAAAATGGACTATCTTTTACGCGATTCTTATTTTGCCGGTGTCAAATATGGACAATACGATTTGGAAAAACTTATTGAGTCCTGTCTTATAGTAGATCGTCGAGAAACACCGCTTGCGATTAGTAGTAAAGGAATTTATGCCCTTGAACAGCTCCTACTCGCGCGATATCACATGACACAGCAGGTTTATTGGCACCGAGTCAGCCTCATTTCCAATGAGATGATTATTCGTGGAATTACGCTTGCAATTGATGGTCGCAATAGGCAAATGACCAAACTTTACAAATACCCTAAAAAAAGTAGAAGGGATTCCAATGAAAATTATGAAAAAAAGAAAAAAGATTTCGTTCAAAACTATCTCGACTATCATGATGAGAAAATGATTGAACTTTTGAGGAACTGCAAGCAAGAAAAAGCACGTGAGATCTTTAATCAGCTTTATAATCGGGAACTCTTCAAAATGATTACCGAGATCAGGTTTAAAGACGAGAGGGATGGAATGGTTCATGAAGGTCTTCGTGAAATGGCGGCGGATCCAATTCGGAAAGGTGAATATGAACAAGAGATCGCAGAACACCTTGGCATTGATGCCGATTATGTCATTATCAAGAAGCCTCCAATTCGAGATCTGAATTATGTCAGTCAAACGGAGGCACCGAATCCAGAAGCAATTATGATTTTCGACGAAAAACAACAGGTCCTAGAGTTTCTGACTGAGTACGCGGGTGAGCTGTTTTTCGTGAGACCCGCCACTAAAGCCTCTTCCTTAGAAACCGTTCAAGTTTACGCGCCAGCTAATGTATCCGAAAAACAGGCGCGTGAAATTCAAAACATTTTGCGATCCGTTTAAAAGGAGATGATATGCACATTATTGATGCCCTCCTACTCGTTGTCAAAAGAGAAGGGAAAGACGGCCTACACGGTAGGACACTCCTTCAAAAGAAACTTTATTTTTTATCGGTCCTGCGAAAAGCAAATTTTGGCTTCTCTGCTCACTACTACGGGCCTTACAGTGGTTTTGTTGCAGAACACCTAAATGGCTTAGTCGAAGATGGCATCTTTAAGGAAGTTACAGAATTTTTTACCACAGATTCAACTGAGCGGAATGCTTTAGGTGAAAAGCGCCGACATACGTATTTTCTCACAGATGCAGGAAGAAGAGTCTGGCAGACCACTCAGAAAAAAAACGATTTCCTTAAGTGGGACAGAGCACTTAAGAAAATCAACAATCAAGAAATTGCCAATGATTTCAACCTCCTCTCGATTGCAGCGAAAGTGCATTACATCGTTGATTGGGAAGGAGAAAAGAGTGTAAAAGAAGTCAGCCAAACAGCCAAACAGTATGGCTGGAATTTCACTGAGAAAGACATTGCAAAAGTCCTTTCTTTTCTTACAAAACTGAAATTGGTAAAAACCAAGGAAACCTAATTCCAGTGACAGTTATTGTAGTGAACCCAGTACTTAGTAATACGCGCGTAAATTCGATTGAACAGTTGGGTTCACTCTATTATGCGTGTCAATTTAAGAAAAACTGCTATGGAAATGCTACCCGTACGGGACTAAGAGTGCCAATCAAAAACTCTTGAAATCCGCTTCGTCCGATAAACCTGCGATTCAGACAAAAAATGCTCATCTCCAAGTGCATTGGTGAGATTTCCAGTCCGATCCCTTTTTCCACACTCTTTTTGAAATGGATATCTATGGTGCGGTTTCTAACCGCACCATAGGTGTCAATTTAGGAGCAGATCCGTGTATTTTTAGAGCATAAAAAAGTGTTGCCAAGTAGAAACACCTCTCACATAATGTAGAAAAGAGATTCAAATCGATTCTACAAAAGAGGTGTTTCCAATGTCCATTTTACAACAGGTTTGCGATAAAATGCAAGAGATTCTGAGAAGTCTCCCAGATAAAGCTGCCGTTGAGAGCGGTATGCTCCAAAGAAGGCGAAAACTCACGGGGAGTGCGCTGGCTGAAATCCTCGTCCTTGGCTGGTTAGAACATCCAGAGGCGAGTTATCAGCAACTTGCTGAAACTGCGAGTTTCTTGGGCATCAGTGTCTCCCGACAAGCCATTGAGCAGCGCCTCACCCCAGAAACCGCTGAAATGCTGAAGATCACTCTCGAAACGGCTATCGCACATACGATTGAGGTGGCTTCTGACCCGCAAGAGCTCCCTTTACTTCAGCATTTCAACGGTGTTTATGTTCAAGACAGCACATGGATATCGCTCCCCGATGAACTCCATGAGATGTGGAAAGGACACCCGAAAAAGAATCATCCGCAGAAAGCCGCACTGAAACTTCATCTGCGCTTTGATGTGCTTACGGGGGGCTTCCAACAGTTCCAACTCACCGAGGGTATGGCTGCCGATTCCACAACCGTAAAGGCATCGGAGCCACTCCCACAGGGAAGTTTACAACTCGCAGACCTCGCTTATTTTTCGCTCGATACGTTTGAGAAACTTACTGAAAACGGCATCTACTGGATCTCTCGCTTGAAAGCCAACTCTTATCTGTCTGATCAAAACGGGGAACGTCTCTCTTTAGAAAAGATGCTCAAAGCCACTCAAGAAGACACCTTCATCCGTAAGTCTATTCGGATCGGAAAAACAAAGCAACTTCCGGTTTATCTCGTCGCCCAAAGACTTTCGCAAGCACAGACAAATAAACGCCGACGCTCCATCCGATACCGTGCCAAACGCAAAGCCCAAACCCCCTCAAAAACCCTCTTACGGCTCGCTGGATACAACCTTTATATCACCAATATCGAAGAACATCGACTCACTCCCAAACAGATAGCAGTCATCGTCGGCATCCGATGGCAGATTGAGTTGATGTTTAAAGGCTTCAAAAGCACCGGAAAACTGACTGTCTCTCGGAGTCAGAAACCCTATCGGATCTTATCTGAAATCTATGCCAAACTCATCGCGCTCCTGATTCAACACACCGTCATGTTAGCCGCCGGATACCGACAGATACAACACAGTTTCATCAAGACCGCAAAATATATCGCAGGCTATGCAAGGCTGCTAACGATGAGTTTTCATCACTCAAAAACCGCACTCCTTGAAACCTTGAAAAACATAAGACGTTCATTTGAAAAGGGAGGCTCTTTTCAGAGAAGCACTGGAAAAAATACAACCCTTAGACGACTCCAAGAGGCCACTGAAAACCCCCTAAATTGACACCTATGGTGCGGTTTCTAACCGCACTAGGCAATCGTGTAGGTTGGGTTGGATGATAATAAAGATCCAAGTTACGGAGAACCCACGGAGGGAGAAGGTTTCCGCGTATGAGAAACCTTCTAAAGACCCTACTACTTTTAACAAAATTCATACACAACCTTTCCCTCAAAATTCGTGCCGTCTATCAGGAAGAAGGAAAATAAAGGTTGTCATTAAGAAAAGGGATTAATGCTAAAGTTATGCCTTGTGCCTGATTTTGGAACCTATCCATCTTACCATTTGTCAGAAATCCAACAGTGCCATGTTCACGGGCAGCATAGTTATCATTGGCAAGTTCACCAAGGGCACGTCCTAATCCTTTTTCGATCAAAAGGTCTTTCGATATCGCACTGGGCAATTCATAAAGTCCAGTTGTGGCAAAACTGTCTCGATTGTGTTGATCTAAAATATAAACGACATTCAAACTAAACCACCTATCATGGAGTTGAAGAACGCCTCCTTCAATTCCGAGAAAAAATGTCGCGTTGAGGTTCTGTTGATCATTTATTCGCTTAACGTTCTCAGCGCGATTTTTGGCACCCTCAAATGTCTCATAATTAACAGGCTGCTCGGGAACACCTGTATCAACGTTTATACCTTCGACCGCTACATGTTCAAAAAATGTTAAAAAACCTTCCCGCACGCTCTGAATTTTCACTGAATTTCCAGAACCGACCAAGACTTTCATTATAATTCCTTCCCGCACTTTAGGGCGGAGTTTTCAGACTTGAAAAGGATTCACAGGATTATGTATCAGAAGTCGGGATTCGGAGATCTGTCCTACAAATTAATCGTAATGTAGGTCTCCACCCGGAACAGAATCGCCACTGTGCCCCAGAAAGTCGTCACCACAAACTCCCCCAATACAAGACCGAGAAAGAAGGGTGCCGCCCTCCGAAAACCGCCGATGCCACCATGTTTCGTAATAATCCATTTCAGGATGAAACTTACAAGGAGCGAAAACCAGAAGAAATTCATCGTGAAGGTGCTGGTGACGGCATAACCCGCTGAATGGAACGGCATCCACATCCACCGACTGCGTAAAAAAGCCAAAAGAATCGCAACAACTGTCCCGACACTGATTGCGCTCAGCACTGCGGTATCGGGACCCGCGGGTTGGACGAGCCGTCTACCGAGCCGACTGAAGGTCTCCCTGCCTGCCCACGCTGTATAGACACCGTCCTGATACGAGACATGCAGGTACGCCCAGATCGTCGCGACGATACTCACACCGATAGCGACAATCACCGCCTTCGCGAAGGTCTTGTTTTCGATGTCAGCACGCTCCGCAATTTTCAAACCCTCAAGATGGTGCGGCATCAACAGGCAATCGTAAGCACGATTGAAAAAGTAGAGATACGCCAATCCCGTCAGATTACTCACACCGAGCCGTTTTGCCCCGAAGACTGAATACATCATCCTGTCGGGACCTGCATAATGCTGGTCGTGAACGGGTGATCCGAGTTCGGCACGCATCCGCGTAATCCCCGTCGCTAACCCGAAGAAAAGCCCAAAGAAGGTCGCGATGACCCACAACGACATCCCAAGTTTATAGCAGAACCCGACAAGGAACACCACACTCAACAACATCCATAGCACCGCCGCACGGTAAGAGATCGGCTCGTCCTGATCCGCGAGCGTCGCGCGCGTGCCAAACAGCCTACGGAGCACTTGGGTCAAGTATCGGCGCCCACTCCAGACCGCAACCACACCGATACCGAGATACGCCCCGAAAGACTGCTCCTCCGCATACGGGAACGGTGCCGACACACCGACCGCACTCCCTAACACACGGAGTGCCTGCCAATACAGGTAAAAGAACCAACAAGAGAACGACAACTCCAACGGCATAAAAAATGCCAATCCAACGGCGAAGGGGTAAATGCCGATTGGGAACCATGTAATCGCGTTCCACGGACGGACAGTAAAGAAATCGGCGATGTCGTACGCACGGATACCACTGAGCCGCGGCACTTGCGGGAACAGGTAATTAACCCCGTTGAGGAGATCGATACCAGCCGCAACCCCGAACCCGATCCACATCGCCTTGTTTCGGAAGAACCCGCTTCTTGGATTCGCCATCGCCAGCGGCAATTGGATCAGCGGATAACTCAACTTCTCATTTTCGGTCCACTGCCTTCGGAAAATGAAGTTGATGCTGAGCATCACCGAAAACAGTGCCGCGAGAAAAAGTCCCCACCACAACAACGGGGTGCTCCACGCCTCGAGGTGCGGGTAGAACGTAGAGCTGCCATCGAAAAAATTGGCGAGTCCGCGCTTATCAGTGACCGATGCCCATGACGGGATATAATGCCAAAACAGGGACTGCCAATCGTTCTCCGGTGTGGCATAAGCGAAGGCGTAGCTAATAATCGGAAGGAGAATCTGCACGCACATGTGCCCACCGATCGCGGTCGAGAGGCACAACATCACATAGATTGTTAGGAGTTCGGCAGCGGAAAGAGAGAGTTGAGGTGAAACTTTTTTCGCGAAGCGGTTCACGATCGTCAGCACGAACAGCAGCGTGATCGTGTTATAGAGCAGCGAGATCATCGACATGTGTGCGATGTCCCAACGCAGCCCCATCATCTGCCACATCGCATTCGCTGGAATTAGCAGCAGTCCGATGCAAACCGCTTTTAAACTAAGAGGAGAAAGTTGACGCTTCACAGAATGTAGTTGTCAGTATTCAGTTATCAGAGGAGCAACCCTCAGTGTCGAAATATTATGGTGAATTATAGAAATAACTCTCACTGTGAGGCAATTTCAAGAGGAGCGAAACCCAACACCCCGCTGGCGAGATTTCCCCAAGGGAACCTCACCAGCGGTGGACCTTCGAGGTCCCGTGCTCACGTCTGACCGGCACTGTTTACGGTGTACACCAACCCGACGGTCCCGGTCTTCTTGTACACCGTGTGCTCCTTTAACGTCAGTGAGACTCGCGTGGACAGCTCGGCAACGAGCGGAACACCTCCGCCAAGTATGATTGGGATGATAGCGACTTCCACCGTGTCAACGAACCCCTCTTCGGCGAGGCTGCGAATGTTAGTAGGTTCCCGTTCAACCCAACCTACGGCACTGAGAGGAGAGCGTTGACGATTCACGCAATAGAGGAAACCCTCGATTTCAGACTTCAACCAGCATCATAGCACAAATAGAAATATTTCAAGCGACTCTATACAAATGCCGCCCCTACGGGGCTACAAATCTCCTTGCTGACCGCTGTATGAGGCTCAACGCCTGAGTGCTTCACTGCTTTTGAGATACCTATAGAGGTCGCTATCCGTTGTCAAGATGAGTTTTGTATGCTCGCCGGTTGTCTGCCGATACGTTTCAAGGGTTTGGATAAAGGCGAAAAACTCCGGATCTTGACCGTGCGCTTCGGCATAGATTTGGATGGCTTCCGCATCAGCATCGCCTTTAAGCTGCTCGGCTTCCTTATACGCTTCAGATTGGATCCGTTCTAACTCCTTCTGCTTCTGCCCCATGATGTCCGCGGCTTCGCCTTCACCCTCCGATTTATACTTTTCAGAGATACGTTGACGTTCCGAAATCATGCGATCAAAGACCTTCTTACGGACTTCATCTACATAGTTAATTCGCTTTACCTGAACATCAACGAGTTCGATCCCAAACTGTGGGACAGTTTCCTGAACTTTTTCGAGAATCATCCGTGTAATCCGCTCCCTGCCAATCTGAATCTCTTCCAACGGTTCGCCGGATTGCCCTTCCTCATCTTCAAGGACTTCCAGATCAAGACTTAACACCCGATTTGAATCTCGCACAACCTCAATCAGCAGCTGCGCCGTTACTAAATCACGCGCCGCAGAATCAATAATGTCATCCAAACGAGACTGCGCAAACTCTTCCGTCCCGAGTGCTTGATAGAACTTAAGAGCGTCTTTAATACGCCACCGCGCCGTCGTATCAAGCCAGATGAATTTCTTATCCTTCGTCGGAATCTGGTTAGGGGACCCATCCCACTCAAGCACGCGCTTTTCAAAGCGGTGGACCTGCTGAATAAACGGCGTTTTTACTTTTAACCCAGCAGTGACGATAGGTTTCCCAATAGGACGACCAAACTCGGTAATTACGACCTGTTCACCTTCATAGACAGTATAGAACATACCTGCCGCAACCGGCACCACCAAAACTACAATAACAATCAACGGTATGAGAACTTTTGTCGACTTCATCGGAACACTCCTTTTGTAGACGCTCTATTCTTTGAGTTGCAGGATTGGGATAGGTGCGTTGACTTTACCGTCAATAACATAAATCTCTTTAACCTGTGGCAAAACCTCTCGCATGGCTTCCAGATAGAGTCGGCGACGGGTAACCGCTTTCGCCTTTTGATATTCCGAGCGAATCGACTTGAACCGATCTGCATCGCCTTGCGCTTCGTTAACCCGCTTCAGCGCGTAACCCTGTGCTTCGGAAACCTTTTGTAATGCCAACCCTTTGGACTTCGGAACAGATTGGTTGTAATCGCGCCACGCCTCGTTAATTAATCGCTCTTTCTCCTGCTTCGCCTCGTTAACGGCGTTAAAGGCGGACTTTACCGCTTCTGGCGGATTCACATCCTGCAAGGTTACCGTTGCTACATCTAACCCGGTCTGATACAGATCCAGCAGTCGTTGAAGATGTTTTTCAACTTCCGCCGCGATTTCAATACGACCGACAGTCAACACTTCGGTGACAGTTCGATCCCCAATTATCCGGCTCATCACTGATTCAGTGAGGTCGCGTAAAGCCTGCCGTGGATTCCTCACAGAAAACAAGAAACTTTTCGGGTCCTTGATTTTATACTGAACCACCCATTCGACATCGGCTATGTTCAGGTCTCCCGTTAGTAGCAAGGATTCGTCGGCGTAATCACGGGTGTCATACTGTGTCCGAACGCCGGCTCTCAGCGTCCGAAAACCGAATTCCTCTTTGAAGACCTTTCGGACAGGCACGTTAATGGCTCTCTCAATGCCGAGTGGGAACTTGAAGTGGAGTCCCGGCTCGGCTTGTCGGACAGATTTACCGAACATCAGCACAACCGCGATTTCGTCTGCTTCAACCGTATAAAAACTCGTCGCTAAGCACCCTAAGACGATCACACCGAGAACCGCAAACAAAATCCGTTTGGGAGTGATGAGACGCGTGTAGGGTTGCCGTTCAATCAAATCATGGAGTTCTTGCACAAGAATTCTCCTTTTTTATCTCTGACATTTAAGGATGTAGACTACAATAAACGCCTATAATCATAGTGCATTTGGCAAAAACAGTCAAGGGAAACATCGAATTACCAGAGGTCATTTATGGCAAAATCCACAATTAAGTGTACACTAAAGAGTTGACGAGGTTCGGAAACCTCGCCAGCGAAGCGGGAGGTCCCCAAATCCCCTGTGTTCACATATTTTCGGGCTTTACTATAATTCGGTAATTTCCGAACGATGTCCGGTGCGGGAAATCCGCAGAAATACCGCACCTACCGGACCTGGGGAAAACATAGAATTACCCAAATATTTTATGAAACTTCATACAGATTGTGCTACAAAGATGGCAACTTGGGTTAGAATAATTTCACAGTTTTCATAGCAAAACCGAGAAATCAATAGGTGTCGCGAAAGGCGATAAACCCTGACCACGATTGGGTTTTAGACGGTTTTCATCAAAGGTTGCTATGAAACTGCTATGAAACTGCTATGAAACTGCTATGAAAATTTCGTGAGTTAAGGGTGATCCGTGGTCGTTGAAATTTCCGATGGGTTCTGGAAATATGTGGGCGAGGGGTTTTTGATAGGGGTTTTTGATAGGGCGTTTCTTTTTTCTCAAGGAAACCTCGCCAGCGATACAGTAAATCTAAATTAAGCGGAATCGTTTCACGCCGGATTGTCCGCACCCGTATCTATAGGCACGCTTTCAGTTTTGCCCGCAATCACCTTGTGATCAGATGACTTCAAAGCAACTGTTAACCGCTCCAGAACCCCAACAAGTGCCTCAGTGTTGCCGGTGAGTGCGAATTGTTCGGGTGTATCCAACGCGAGTGTTAACCGTTCTAAGACAGCGACGAGCTGTGTCCCAGATAAGTTCGGCGGTACCTGCTGTTCAATCGAAGACAACTTCTGTAGAGCTTCCACCGTTTTAACCAACGCATCCGTCAACAATTGAAAATCTTTCACAGAATGATTACTATCATCTAACATTTCGTTAATATAATCTGCGTGCTTGGCTAATAATGCAACCTGTTCCATTGGCGATGTGAGTGGAATATCACGTATTTCCTGTTTATGCTGTTCCCGCGCCTCGCGCCAGATTGCGCCGTATTTTCTCTCAGGCCACCGTGCGGTGCCCGGTTTCAGATATGCCAACCGTGTAACTAATGTACGCCGGAGACTCCTCGACCCCATCACATCTTCCTGTGCCAAGCGACTCAGCGTCTTGTCTTCCTGCATCAACGCCCAAACTGCCTCGGAAGTAGAGAGCCCTCGTGCATGACAACGGACAATAAACTCTCGGTGTACGTCCGAGATAAAATTTGAGATCCATTCCATCAATTCTTCAGAGACGGTCTCTCTGATTGTTCCTAAGATATGCGGTGATTTGTAACGTCTGAAATTCAAGAGAGCAGACTCATCTAATCCTTCGATTGCATACCGCTGGAGCCGTTCAATAACCGCTTCCAGAAGTTCATCACCCTGCAAGGTAGCGAACAAGTTCTCCAAATCTGAACGCATCTCCGCGGCCCTCTCCGGCAAAAAATATTCAAGCAGCGATGTCTTGCGTGGCGTGTTCGCGTTTTCTGTAGCCATTTTCTACCCTCCATTATTAGGGAAAGTATAACGCTTCCGATTATGTAGACAAACTCTATTAAGTATAACTATTTTAAGTATATCATAAAAAACGGTTGAATGCAAATATTTTTTGACTTCTTTCGCGCATTTTGGACGAATGTTGTTGGATGGAAGGGAGAAGATTGGAAAATTGGTGAGTTTTATATCGGAATCGAGTATTTGTTGGTTCAAGAAGGCATGGATGCAGTCTGGCGAGTGCCCGTTTCGTAAGGTTTCAATCTCGTAATCGAGATGCTTTTCGTTTCAAGGCAAAACAACCGTGCCATCCGTGGTCGTCACAAGCGTTTCAATCTCGTAATCGAGATGCTTTTCGTTTCAAGTCAGGATCGACCTTGTAGAAAATGTTGTTGGTTTCATTGAACAGGTAGAGTTTCAATCTCGTAATCGAGATGCTTTTCGTTTCAAGTTTAACTGATTCATCAGAACCCGCTTGGCAATATCGTTTCAATCTCGTAATCGAGATGCTTTTCGTTTCAAGGTTATGGCTTTATCTCTTGCCAATTCGCAACCAAAAGAGTTTCAATCTCGTAATCGAGATGCTTTTCGTTTCAAGGCGCCGACAGATTCGTTTCGTCATTCCCTTCCTCATGCGTTTCAATCTCGTAATCGAGATGCTTTTCGTTTCAAGTTGAACGGATTTCAGCCGTTCAAGTGAATATCACCGCAGTTTCAATCTCGTAATCGAGATGCTTTTCGTTTCAAGTTTGCGGGGTTTTGGAATGTGCGAACAGTATGATAGACGGTTTCAATCTCGTAATCGAGATGCTTTTCGTTTCAAGTCGCGCAAAACGTCGATCGCTTAATTTCAGATGCGGTGTTTCAATCTCGTAATCGAGATGCTTTTCGTTTCAAGCGACGGCACTCTCCACTGGGGTTTCGCGTGCAAATTGTTTCAATCTCGTAATCGAGATGCTTTTCGTTTCAAGCGCACGGGGTCCGAAATCAAGCCCCTCGTCTTTAGGGTTGTTTCAATCTCGTAATCGAGATGCTTTTCGTTTCAAGATTACTGGGGTAACGAGGCGTGAAGGCGCGGGACACAAGGGTTTCAATCTCGTAATCGAGATGCTTTTCGTTTCAAGTACAAGAAACGATAATGATTGCGGGCGCGCTTATTTTAGTTTCAATCTCGTAATCGAGATGCTTTTCGTTTCAAGGGGTATCTCTTGAGAAACGACTTGAGAACCTGACGGGTTTCAATCTCGTAATCGAGATGCTTTTCGTTTCAAGGTCAGCAGATACCTTTCCCATCATGACGATATAACTGACGTTTCAATCTCGTAATCGAGATGCTTTTCGTTTCAAGTTAGCAATTCTATCAGACGTATCGCCAGCATATATTTCGTTTCAATCTCGTAATCGAGATGCTTTTCGTTTCAAGTAGGCAAGTTTGATATACCGACGGTGGTGCTATCCGGGTTTCAATCTCGTAATCGAGATGCTTTTCGTTTCAAGAACGGGCAGTGTCGCTGCACAGACGCAGACTGAAGATGTGTTTCAATCTCGTAATCGAGATGCTTTTCGTTTCAAGACAAATCGCTTGGGAAGGTATCAAGTTTATCGCTCTGTCGTTTCAATCTCGTAATCGAGATGCTTTTCGTTTCAAGCGTATAAGGGTCTATCTGAATCTCTAAATCTTGCCATAGTTTCAATCTCGTAATCGAGATGCTTTTCGTTTCAAGTGAGATGATATTCCACCCCTCAGACCCGAACTCAATAGTGTTTCAATCTCGTAATCGAGATGCTTTTCGTTTCAAGATTAGAAGACGGCCGCCACTGGGAGAGCCTTTTCCCCGTGTTTGTTTCAATCTCGTAATCGAGATGCTTTTCGTTTCAAGTCTGCCATCTCATTGATGAGGTTATTTCTTTCTTTTGTTTCAATCTCGTAATCGAGATGCTTTTCGTTTCAAGGACAGCATGGCAAGCGCGGCGGATATTGACGCGGGGTTTCAATCTCGTAATCGAGATGCTTTTCGTTTCAAGTGGAGTCGTATCAGTTGGACACGTATCGGGTAACTTACCAGTTTCAATCTCGTAATCGAGATGCTTTTCGTTTCAAGTTTCGTCCGCTTCCGCTTCCATGTCGCTACCGGTTTTGTTTCAATCTCGTAATCGAGATGCTTTTCGTTTCAAGCTTGACACCGACACCGACTTCCTGCGATACCTTGAGGTTTCAATCTCGTAATCGAGATGCTTTTCGTTTCAAGTCGATTTTGGCGTGAGTTACCGCATAGAGTTGACTGTAGTTTCAATCTCGTAATCGAGATGCTTTTCGTTTCAAGCGACAAAAACAACCAATACATAGACCTCGCAGCAGTAATCGTTTCAATCTCGTAATCGAGATGCTTTTCGTTTCAAGTTGGTTTCGTTGTAGCATGATCGTATCATTAGCATGTTTCAATCTCGTAATCGAGATGCTTTTCGTTTCAAGCGCAATGCATCCCATTTCGTTAGTGTTCCAAATGCTTCGTTTCAATCTCGTAATCGAGATGCTTTTCGTTTCAAGAAAAAGAGGCTTTGATGATAAAGTGATCCCCGATTCAGGTTTCAATCTCGTAATCGAGATGCTTTTCGTTTCAAGTAAAGTCTTCCCCTGTAACGCTGCCTGCTTTTCCCAAGTTTCAATCTCGTAATCGAGATGCTTTTCGTTTCAAGTCCGCAAAAACTGCTCCCATGATGGGAAGTTAGCAAGAGTTTCAATCTCGTAATCGAGATGCTTTTCGTTTCAAGAAATCCGAACCAAACCGATACCTGAAGTCAAAATCAAGTTTCAATCTCGTAATCGAGATGCTTTTCGTTTCAAGTAGGGATGACCCCATAGGGTCATTGAAGCATTACGGGTGTTTCAATCTCGTAATCGAGATGCTTTTCGTTTCAAGAGATTTCAACAACTCCGTCGCGGCATCATTCCAATGTTTCAATCTCGTAATCGAGATGCTTTTCGTTTCAAGTAAGAAACCGCCGGCAAGCATGCTTTCGGATAACGACGATCGAGTTTCAATCTCGTAATCGAGATGCTTTTCGTTTCAAGGCTCCTTTAGTGTCAATCGTGACGCTGGCACGTAGTGTTCAGTTTCAATCTCGTAATCGAGATGCTTTTCGTTTCAAGCGTATATTTACGCTGTCCCCTACCCGTCCTAATCCTTCGTTTCAATCTCGTAATCGAGATGCTTTTCGTTTCAAGGTATAGATCGCAATGCCAATTTCAGCGACATAGAAGTATATGGGTTTCAATCTCGTAATCGAGATGCTTTTCGTTTCAAGAATACGAAGCGAAGTCGGACACTGCGTTCAGTACCCTGTTTCAATCTCGTAATCGAGATGCTTTTCGTTTCAAGTTTTCTGATGACGATTGTATCATCAGAAATATGATATTGTTTCAATCTCGTAATCGAGATGCTTTTCGTTTCAAGCCCGCCCGCAATTTCCGGCGAATACTCATATCATCTTGTTTCAATCTCGTAATCGAGATGCTTTTCGTTTCAAGGAACTGAGTATTTGTCTTGACGTAGAAGTTATTCTTAGTTTCAATCTCGTAATCGAGATGCTTTTCGTTTCAAGGAAGCGGGTTTCAACGTCCGCAACGCAGACAAGTCGGTTTCAGTTTCAATCTCGTAATCGAGATGCTTTTCGTTTCAAGCCTAACGGGTTGTCGCTGACTGGAGTTGCTATCGTCTCGTTTCAATCTCGTAATCGAGATGCTTTTCGTTTCAAGGTTATCGTCTCAGAAACACCCGGTCTTGAATACCTCATTGTTTCAATCTCGTAATCGAGATGCTTTTCGTTTCAAGTGAGATTGGGCACTCGCCCCATTTTTTGATATTTTCTTGTTTCAATCTCGTAATCGAGATGCTTTTCGTTTCAAGTCTACCTACTCCTTATGGTGGTGCTGTAGGATACACATGTTTCAATCTCGTAATCGAGATGCTTTTCGTTTCAAGCATAGGGAAATTCGTCTATTTGAATCAACATCACATCTTGTTTCAATCTCGTAATCGAGATGCTTTTCGTTTCAAGAAAATTCCGTTTCCTTATGATACTTTTGATTATGCTTTTGTTTCAATCTCGTAATCGAGATGCTTTTCGTTTCAAGCACATACGTCACTATATGCATCACATGTCCCATGAAGGTTTCAATCTCGTAATCGAGATGCTTTTCGTTTCAAGCCAATTCCCCGGTTGGCAGAAGGCACTTAAACTTAGTTTCAATCTCGTAATCGAGATGCTTTTCGTTTCAAGCGATTTCTCTCCAGAATTAAGAGTACAGAATCCTTTTTCAGTTTCAATCTCGTAATCGAGATGCTTTTCGTTTCAAGTCCTTACGGGTTTCGCTACGATGGGCAATTGACCAGAACATGTTTCAATCTCGTAATCGAGATGCTTTTCGTTTCAAGTCCGCCCCACCGGAAGCCATACCAGACGTGCCTCAATTATGGGTATTTCCGCGAGCGAGGTATTTTGTCCTAACCCCAGCCGCCAGAAATATTCTAAGGAAAGCGTGAAAGCACGAATCATAAGGTTTCCCGCCTTTCTGTGAGGGTTACAGGTTTTTCGGTCCGCTTTCGCGCACAGAAATTTGTTGATACCTAACTCTACACGATATACGACTGTTTGTCAAGCCCTTTTTTTATGCCTATCCGGTCAATCTGTTTTTCACACGCCGCACAGAGATGGTAGAAGGTGATTGTATCCTCTCCCAAATTGATTGTCTTTTTCAATCGGTCCTGCAAGCGTAGTAGTGCGCGCCGATCCGTGTCACATTCAAAAACACTATATTGGATGCGGGTCCCAAAATCCTTCAGTATTTTAGCAACCCTATTCCGTCGTTTGTCATTTGTAATATCGTAAGCAACTGTGTAATGCATTAGTGATTCCTCATTAATTTTCCTTCCTGAAATTCACATAGTGACAAGGATGAAAGAGAATATGCTTCTCTACGCCCGTATACTCTCATCCAACGGAAGGGTAGAAGGGAGGAGAGACAGGGGCGCAAGGACGCATTCTCATCCATCGTTCGCTGAAGTGTCTATTTATTTCAGGACTTACGCAAATTGAACAGAAAAGGGCATATTTCGTTGTATTTAACCCCCTAAAGAATCAGAATCAACGGTATGAAGCCCATGTGGGCTTCCCCGGGTATGAATGCGAATCAACGGTATGAATGCCGTATGGCATTCCCCGTATGGCATTCCCCGCCCCTTATCAGGGGGACTTTAAGAGAGAATGCGTAAGTCCTATTATTTTTATAATTCACCATAATTCTACCGAACCGTCAACGGTGTATACTGTTCAATTTCGCCTGTGAGATATTTCGCCAGCAAGCGTACCTGTAATTCCATTGCCCGGCGAAATGTGAGCTTATATTTAAAAACAGGGTGTGTAATGGTCTCATTTTTCCGCGTCTCGTATGCGGCGTAAAACACTTTCCGACAATTCTCCTTTAGATACCAGCCCCCGTGGGATTGCGTGAAATCTGTAGGCTTGATACGGCGGTTGTTGATGAGTGTAATCACAACTGAATCCGCAATAATGGGACGGAATTCCTCCATCAAATCAAGTGCGAGGCACGGTTTACCATACTTGATCTGGTGAAAGAAACCGACATAAGGGTCTAACCCGACCGTCTGGATTGCAGACATGAGATCGGCTGTCAGTAATGAATAAGCGAAACTCAGTAGTGCGTTCGTCGCATCCGCTGGTGGACGCCGACTCCGCCGCTGGAAATCAAAACCCATTTCCTCTTTCAGCATGAAACCGAATGCTCCAAAATACGCCGCAGAAGCGTTTCCTTCGATTCCCAATAACTCTGGAAGTTCAGTTGACTTACCAATACGCTTTTCCATTGCTTGTATCGCTTTAATGTTAGTCAACAAAGGTTCCAATGCCGAATCTGTAGCGTCTGTCGCCTGCCATTTCCGACGTTGCAGCATCGTCCGCATGTTCGCCAATTTCCCATGAACAAACGCTTTTGAGAGATCAAGGCACGCGTCCGGACTATTTGCAACTCTATGCTGCGCGCTCCGTAAAAGAGAATTCCGAGACACTTGTGGTGTCAATGCGCCATGGTATCGTCCATAGGCGGAGAGGAAAACAACTGGAATCCCTTCGTGCAAGAGTGTTTGCATTGCTGGTGTGGTGAGGTTAACGTTGCCAGAGATGACTACCTGACCGAGATGGATTAATGGAATATCACGGAGAATTTCGTCCTCTTTAACGACGAGGATGCGTTCTCCGGTCTTTTTGATAGCACACCCCTGTTCATCGATGTATAGGACATTATCAATGCCGAGCGCGGGTTTGATACGTTTTGGTCGCTCATCTAATTCGTGGAGATAAGCGATCTCATCAGGTAGACAAATCGGGCGGACGCTACAGCCATTGCATCGATTATCGTGAATGGGTTTCGGAATTTTACGTGAGTCAAGTAGCGAGTGTGCCTCCGCTACATACCGGAGTGTTGCCTCACGGAGTTCCTTGTCAAACGGAACCTTCCGCCGCCGTTTTGAGCCGATGTAAAAGACATAGCCGTGCGGAATTGAAATCCCTGTTTTCTCCTCCAGTAAGAGTCCTTGCAAACAGAGTTGAACCTGATCATTACGCCAATTCCCCATACCCGCCTTTTTGAATTCAACAGGGTATGGGATGCCGTCTTTCTCCTCAACGAGGTCGGTGTAGCCAGACACGCCGAGTGTATCCGAAGCAAGGTATTGCCGTCGAGAGATAGTCTTATCTCCTTTTTTCCGGTCTGTCACTGCTGTATGGACATGTTCGTGCTTGATTTTGCCTTCTTCGATGTGGTCATTAACGACCTGATGCCCTTCAACAGATTCATAGTAGAATCGCCGAGGACAGAAGACGTAAGTGTTTATCTGTGAAAGTGGTATATAGGTTTCTGACATCGTTCAGTGCTCCTTCAGTCTCAATCAACCCGCCTCGTCTGTCCCATTCCCATGGTGGTTTTGTAGCCGGTGCCGCAGTAGAAAGCGAAAGCTGCTAAGCAGTTGACTGCCCGGCGCAGATCGGGGTCAAGCGAATCTTCTGGATAGAAGACACACGCATACGTGCCAACCCACCCGATCTCGGTATGCTTTCCGAAGTTAAGTGCTCGTGATTTCGTTGTTATGCTCGTCACCTGTCCATACTCCGTAATGAAGGCGAGGATTTCGGTTCTGTCAAGTTTTATGGGTGCGAAGGCATTCCACTTATTGACCCAGCTCTGATAGCAGCGCACGAGATCGGGGTACGCGTCGCTACGGGTTTGCTGCCCGCGCGGTGTCAGCCGTCGAAAGGCTGTCGGTGAATAGAATCGGAAAGACATTTGTGTATCGGTTTTTGCGGATTGGATGAGTTCTGCGTACGTTGCGCTCCCGCTCCAACTCCGCTCCTCCGTGGCGTGTGAAACCCATTGCTTCACCTGAAAGGTCGCTTCTCCGAGTCGAATCGTGGGCAATTCAAATGTTAAAAAAGCGCGCCCGAAGGCTGTAAAGAGCGTATCCTCAAGAAACGTGAATCGGAGTTTGCACTCGGTGCCTGCCATGATGTGCAGCTGATTATCGCGCTTTTTTGCGGCTGCGATGAGTGGTGAAACCGTAAACGGTTTTTGCGCCGATTGTGCGTGGAGCGTTTTTGCGAGGTTCGGGTCGCTTTTCCGAATGATCGCGAGAAACGCGGCGTGTGCATGGTGTCCCATCGTTGGGCGGAGTGTTACATCGGTTTCCGGTATGAGTGAGATGAGTGTGCTGATGGGCATGGATGGTCTCCTTAATCAATGCTCAAATAGGCTCAACTGTTCACCCTCTTCTGGAGGCGAAAGGACTGATTCCGCCGTTTTACGGTTTTCTGTTTCAAGCGGTTCCGAGGGTGGGAGTTAGGCTTCATCTTCAGACTGAGGTTTCTCTAAATCTTTCAAATAGTGTAACCAGATATCTTTAGGCTTGCCATCTTCAGTTCTGTGATAAACAAAATTCCGCCGGTACCCCCGAGTGCTGCGGTCTTCAAACACTTTGGGCGGTTCAACATAGCCTAACTCTTCAGAAAAGTAACATTCAGGCACCTCAACAAAGAGTTCTTTAAAATAAATACTTCCGCCCCTATTAAGCTGAACAAATTTGAATTCCTCGCGATGCTCATCATAAAATCGCTGGTATACCTTAAAATCTTGATTAACAGACTCACCTTCTCCACCCTTAGTGATGCAACTTTGAATAGAGACACTTACAGCATTTTCCGGTCGGTGGTTATCAGACTCCTGTAGCACTTTGGTTGTGAGGGTTAGTGAGGGTTCAAAACTCCGTGTAATCACAAGCCCTCTATCGTGCAAAGGTTTGTTCTCCAATCGGGCTTCGTAGACGTATTCATATAACATGTCAAAGAGCACTTCCGCTCTATAGTCGGAGTGTGGCGCGTATTTCATGAGTACAAGGATGTCGTCCGGGTTGAAGTTGCCTCCACTCTGCTGCTGCAATTTCTCAAGATATTTTTCTGTTTTCTCCTTAGAAAGGATAGAGAGAAAAGAGGGAATTTTGTTACCTACAATGACGATTTCAGCGTTAGGAATCTGCCCCTTGCGATTGCACCTTCCTGCACGTTGGATGAGCGAATCAGGATTGCACAATTCCGTGATAAGCAGATGTGCGTCAAGGTCACATCCCACCTCAATAGCGCTCGTTGTGAAAAGCAAGTACCCTTTATCGTTGTTTTCACGCTCCTTTAGTTTACAATAAATTTTCTTGCGTTGTGGATTGGTAAGCCGACCGTGGTAAAGAAAAATGTTCTCCCCGCGATTCCGCTCTTTCATATACTGGTAAACCGGAATGAGGTTCTCAATCGTTTCAATGGTGACAATAGTCCGCTTACTTGACTCATACTGCTGAGATACATAGGCACAGATTTCGTTTCTAACCTCTTTTGGCTTTGCAGCAATATGTTTAATTTTCTTATCGGGATACTGTCGATTTTGTTCTTTTTCCTGCCACCTTTCCAGTTTCAGTTGATTTTCCCCTGTAATGTAATCAACCCTATCCAAGAAATTTAACTCCTTCTGGTAGGTGTCAGGCATTGTTGCTGTCATAACAACCATATCCAGATTTGCTGTGTAGAGTGCTTTGACAAGACGTTGAAAATTGACAAACGCAACTTGATCGTAAGCATGTACTTCATCAAAACAGAAAAGATTTCGACGTTGGCTATGGTGAATACGGAAGGGGAAAATATAAGATTTTTTAGGTTCACCAAACCCGAAAAATCGGTACAGGAATTTGTCAAATGTTGTGAGAATTACATCGCCATCGTAGAGATGACGTCTCCCTTTTTCTAATGCTTCGCCATCCTTAAAAACAGTGCGAACAGATTCCGCGCCGGTGTCAATTACAAGGGCATAAGACCTGCCTGTTTTTTCGGAGGCACACTGGAGATACTTTTCACACCGCTCAATCTGATCATCAACGAGGCTGTGTGAAGGAAAAATGAGGAAAAGCCTACGTTCGGCGTTAAGGCTCGGAATGAGAACCGCCTCCGTTTTCCCGCTCCCTGTGGGTGCTTTGAGCAGAAGCGCAGGATTCAGATATTCGTTTGCGATGCGAGAGAAAAGTTCTTCTTGCATCGGATTTGGCTTGAATTTTGCAAGATTTTGATAAGCCTCTATTGCGCTTTGCATAGAATCATCTCCTTTCGTTGACATTCCGCTTTGTTGTGTGCATTAACAATCATTTCACGGAGAAAGTTAACTCCTTTCCCGTGATTATCCTCTATCAAAGCCTTAGATATTTGACCACAATGTTCTTCGCACACATCGAATTCATAATATGCAAGCGATAGAGGGATATCCTCGCTATCAAATGGATAAGGGCTGACTTCAATTATTCTATCCTCACGCTGGCGGGAGTGAAAATCCATAAAAACCCGCGGTTGAACATCGTCTGTGAAAGCGTAAGTCTCAAGTTCTGCCTCTATCTGATCACACATCTCTAAGATGTAAAGATCAAAAGGAAAGTTTTTAAACTTTTCATTGGCGGATCCCGTTTGTGCCTTGAGTTCCGCTTGTGCTTTGACAATACCTTCAACGGAGAATTCGTGATGTAGACGGATTAGAAGTTCAACATAACGATCAGGATCGGAAACTCTAAAGCGGTGTCCTGCAAAGGAATAACCGAGAGATTTATGTCCGTTTTCCTTGTAACTTCGGTAGGTTACGCGAAAGGTCTCAGGTTTTGCGTCGTCGTGCTTCTCGGCAGCGCGTATTAGAAGGTCGCGAGTCGATTTCTGACTCTGTTTGAAGGCTGGATAGAAATCTCTTTTAAAATTTTTCACCAATGTGACGACATTTTCAACGTGGCTATCTAATGTAAGAACTATTACTTTTTTTACATCAGGTCCACTATCAGATTGAAAGAAAACCCGTCCCACCTCTACAATATCCATTGCATTAACCATCTGACTCTCCTTCCTGCAATTCATCAATGAAGGGCTTCGGAAGATGAACGTTCCCATCGGTATAATAATCGAGTTCAATTTCACCGCGAATTTCTCCAGCAACAAATGGGATGAATCCTTCAATAGCACTCGGTTCTGGATGTGCAAGGCTGGTGTGTTCGGAGGCATCTATTTCCCAAGCATAGCGGTACAGTGGAAATGCCTCGCATGGAACTCCAATGAGTGCTGTTCCAGGGAGGAGTGTATCGGGTTTTGCTCTAACTTGTTCCAAAATGAGTTGAGTAGGTCCACAAATTTGATCTACAAAAGCGTACCCCTCTTTGCCAATCTTACAACCAAAGTTTTCAATCGTTCTCAATTGACCTAAGAGTTCCTCATCTTCCGAAACCACATAACCGATGAGCTGTTCCGTGAAAAGGTATTCCCATGTATGAAGTTGATAGACTTCATTCTTGGATTGGTACCTAACAATTCGCGAGAAGGCGTTATGGTTGAAAGATCTGATTCCTTGACGCTTTGTTGTATGAATGCGATAGTCATTCACTTTTGGATACGCACCAAGGGTGCAAAGTTGGGGAGGCAAGGCATAGTAATCTGGATCTTTGACAGCGGTTTCCGGTAGATGCCCAACTTCCAACATCTTCAATCGACGTAAAAATCCAGACATCGTCGTCGGTGGTAGAAACGGGTACGTACTGATATGCAAGATAGACGAAGGCATCCGTCGGAATGTTAACCCTGATGTCGGTTTAATCACCATTTCCAGCATCCACATTGAGTTTCTCCTTTTCAAACTTGACCAAATACTCTGATAACTTGGCAATGGCGGCATCACCGACGTAACGGTGGAAATTTCCCTGAGTCAATTCGCTGGCAGGTTCTTGTTCAACGCCCGCGACTGAAAAGATAGCGTTTGTAAACTGCCTTTTCGCTGTTTCAACATCCGTAATAGCGGGTGAAATGATAGGCCGTTTGCCAAGTGGCGACAGATACTTGTCAACAACTATCCAGGGTTCATCTTCATCTTTTGTAAGCGGGGCATCATGAATTTTGACACCTTTAGGATTGCCTGCCCCTAAGCGCGCCAGCGCACTCATGAATGCGTAAGCCACAGCGTAGAATTCGCTTTCTGTCATACTCAAACAGTGATTGTAGACTGGATAGAGGAGACCTGGTTGATTGTATTCTCGCTTAAAGGGAGTCGGTGTCGGATCGGCTTCGGGTGCTTTCCGTATCATTGAAGGGTGCATTGCACGCTGCTTTTCTTCTGGTCCCAATTCCTGAATCGCGACACCGCCGCTATGGGTAAGGCGTCCGATGAGGGTTGTTGCGGGACGTTTTTCGGATTCGCCCTTGACTTCAGTCGCAGTTGTGATGAGACCTCCAAAAACGCGACAAATCGGGCACTCTGCCTTACTACACGTATGCGGAATGCCACAGTTCAAGGAATCTCCTAACAACCCATTTCCGGTAGGTGCCCAAATCAATGCACGGCGTTCAACACCACGGCGCTTTGTTGGAGAGAGATAGCATTTTTCAAGTTCGCCACCATCACCGGCACCATCAGGTAAAGCGATAGTGACTGTTTCAACTATGTTAACATTCACCTGCGTTTCGTGCCCGAAAAAGAGTTCTTGACCGCCTTCGAGGATTGCGTAAATGTCAAAGTTGAAGCGCGGTTTGTCCGAATAATCTTCAAGCCCAGATTTCACGTTAATTGCCATTTTGGTTAATCTCCTTTCTGATTGAATAGGGATGCGAACTTCGCGTGAAGGTTCAGTTTGAGTTGATAAGACAACTTCCTTTGCTGTGCCTTCCTGCAGTACTTCTGAGATAAGGCGGCATAGGCGTTCAGAATGTCATCAAAAAAGATAGTCATCGACTCTTGTCCTTTGTCGGTGCGCCCCTCGCGGTCGGATAGATCCAACTTGAGTGTTCCTTCCAACAACTGCTTCGCCTCTGCGTAACAGAAATAGTTATCATCGCTGCAGTACATCGTAGCGCGTGTGCCGGGAAGAACATCAGAGGCTTCGTAGTTGAAAAAACTGGGATTTACAACTTTCTCAATAAGTTTTTTGACTTCTCGCTGGACAGTACCTGGCTGGACTTTGCCAGTATTCTCCTTTTTTCTTAACTCACGGCGGAGGTAGTCGCAATAAGCATAAGTTAACCCAGTGAGGGCAGCGATGTCCCGATAAAAGTCTGCTTGTTTCGACATCAATTTATTTCCTTTTGAGGATTGTTCAAGTAAGGTACAATGCTTTTCGCGGAGTTCCTCAAGACTCCGTTTTTCATTGTATGACCAATTGCTGAGTTGTTTAGCTTCTGTAGACTCTGCTGTCACAAGTTTATAGATAGCTAAAATCACTTCATCTTTCTGAATGAGCCGGATCGCTTGCCCCAATGGAATATTGTCTTTACCGTTCACGATAATACGAGGTGAAAAACACTCATAGAGGTGACTAAGCCAAACCAGATGGCGAGTTTCCAACGATATTTTCGATTCATCAGCGAAGAGGGTAAAGTGCATCTTACTTAGTGCTTCAGTTGGAAGTGTTTGGGCAATACGCCAGAGTGCATATTGAACCTGCCCTATTTTTTCGGATACAGGTGTTGAGCGCATAAAGTCATTACATTTAATCAGTAGATACCGCCCAGCAATCAGATTCAGTTCCCCGAGTGTGAGCATCCGGAGATATTTCTCACGCGACAATGGATTGTTGTCTTCAACAGTTCGTGGCGACAAATGAACTATAATCGCACCCCCTGTCAGTTTAATGGGGCAACCAAAAGCGACTGAAAGACAGTCGAGGCATATAGCGGGTTGGGCTTGCCCACCCCCCGATTGCAACCTTTGCGAAGGATCTGAGAAGACAAATCGGTTTGCCTCCAGTTTGCCTTTAAAGTCGCGAGTTTCGCTTTTTGAAGGCAAATGCCTACCGCAACCATAGCAACGGTTTTTTACCGTATCACCAGCACTATGGACGTAATCGTGTGCTATTTCATCAACAGGAGCAAGAGGACAAGTTAGGAATCTAAGAGGTTCATTCAGAATTTCAACAATCTTATCTTCAATTTTCCCTTTCTTTGAGCGAGGCTTTACTGTGCCATAAGAAAATTGGCTTGAACCAGTTCGGTTGAATTGGTGAGAAAGCACTACCGCCTTATCAAACCTACGCGCGTGACTCGGCACTTCAGCACGTAATTCGGTTAAAAGGCATTTTAACTCTTCGCGATTTGCGTTCCCAGCAACACTGCGCTCCTTATCAGTTTTGGCTTTCTTATAGTTGTCAGGGTACCGAACAACTCTTTCCCGAAGCGTAGCGATATAAAAAGCAGCTTGCCAAAGCTTCATCGCTTCAGTAACCGATGGAAAGTGGACATAGCCAAAACCTCTGTTAGTTAGTTTCATGCTGTTCACAAATAGTGTAAAAGACTTATACAACTCCTCTTCTGAATAAGCAAATTCGACGAACCGTTGCCATTCATCTACGAGTGGAAAGTCTGTATCCGGAATAAATAAGACACACGTCAATTGGTTTTCAGAAAGGCGAATAGCACATTTCTTCCTTTGTAGGAATTCTATGAACCGCTCAATTAAGGTGTCATAAGCGAGCCGAATCTGCATTTCTTGCGGAAGCACGGTACGGTAATAGTTGTAAACTTTGCCAATTTCCTTGCCCGCGAAGAGAACAACCTCATCTACCCCCATAGAGGGTTTGCCAATTGAATTCGGATTCGGGTCGGTTTCTGGAGGGTGAATTCTCCACTGGCGTTCGGCGTATCGGATGACGCGTAAAGCATCCATATCATCCCACCACTGTTTGAGACGCTGACCTTCGGCGCGGTGAGAGCGTATAAATACCTCGAGTTCCTCTGGAGGTGAGGATGTTTCCATCGTCGCTGCGATGTGAGCTGCTAAAATTTTCGATTTGTGTCCCTCAATGTCAACCATTCGTTTCCCTCCTTTTGGTTTATACTTAATTATACCATATAAAATTGGCGTTTTACACAAAAGCCAAAAAATTCGACCTAAAAATGCAGAAAATTCGGTCTTTTTTCCAAAAAAATCCAGATATTTCGCAAATTTCTTGATTTTGCAAGCGAAATAGGGTAGGTTATTATCAGCAGATGTAAAATCGCAGCCGAAGACTATTGCGTATGCTGAGCTGTCTACCGACCGGTCGGTAGGATAGGTTGCCCACCTCCCACTAAGGTGGTTTTCTGCCCGAATAACCAAGGCATTACAAACATTAGCAGAGAATCAGAAGTAAAATCGCAACCGAAATCTGTTGCGTATGCCGAGATGCCTGTTGTCCGGTCAACAGGATAGGTTGCCCATCTCTCACCGAGGTGGTTTTCTGTGTAAAGTGCTCAATAGGGTGGGGCTGCGGTGTCCCGCCCTATTTATATGTATTCCATAGGACGAGGCCCCGGAGGTGAAAGGAAAGAGATTTCCCTACTACAAACGACCAGACAGTAAAGGCCGCATGTAAACATAATTGTAAACTTTACTATAAATAGCCCTATGCAATCAGTTTCTATGACTCTTTCAATCTTCTAGATAGAATAACGCAAGTTGCCACCTTTGTAGCATAAACTGTTAGTTTGTGCATAAGGGTGCGCAACCTAACAGGATACGCTACAAAACTGCAGTACGTCAACCTTAGCGGCGTTAGAAGCCTTAGTGCGCAACCTAACAGGATACGCTACAAAACCCTGCCGATCAGCAACGATTTTCAATGAAACAGGGACTCTGGATGCCGAAAATCTTATAAGTAGTAACTTGGGTTAGAATAGATCGCATGTATCCGCTGGACAATCTCCTGAAACTCTGCCCGAAATTCAGGTGGATCCAAGACCTCCGCCGCATCCCCTAAACTCAATACCCAAAATGTGAATTCTTCTTTGGGTACCTCATAACGGACAATCACCGCACCATCTGCACACCGTTCTACAATCTCTTGTGAGGGATGACGCTGCTTTTCCTCAACCAAATACACTTTGTGCGCCGCGATTCTGAGCGTGATGTTGAGCGGTTCACCGCTAAAGAGCTCCCATCGAGAATCCAAATTCTCTGCCAACGAAAAATCCGGAGGGGGCTCAAACGTTTCCTCTGTCAATTCAACCTTTTGAAAACGGAGGATCTTGAAGGTGAGCGACGCGTGTTCTGATAGATTAGAGTACGCCTCAAGATACCAATCCACCTTCCGAAAGAAGATGGCATACGGGTGGAGCAGGTGTACAACAGGCTCCGGTTTTCCACCCGGTTGATAACTCGCCCGCACCGCCTTTTGCTCGTAAAGTGCCTCCTCTAAAACGCGAAAGTGCTGCTCAACAGCATTGCTATCGGCACTATAGGGTGGTGCATCCTCTGAAAGGTGAAGAGGTCCCTCAATTTCGTCGTCTGTATCGACTTTGTGGAGTTGAATTGGCGTATTTTGCTCCAATTTCGATTGGATGTGTTCCGCAAGCGACGTGTCGAGTTTTTCCAGAACGCGTTTGAGAGATTGCTCAAAACGCGGTTCTTTTGCAAGCGGTGAAGCAGTAATTACTAGTTCTAGGGCGCGACTCTCTTCGGCTGTGATCCTGGGCCAGCGTAGCAAACGTTCTGACTCAATCCAGTAAGCCCCCTTATCTTTTTTCAGCTCGTAGAGCTCCTTAATAATTTTCAGGTCTTCATAGATGCGGGTGATATCAACGTCATAGAAATCCGCCAGATCGCGGACTCTAATGCCGTTTGATTTCTGGAGGCGATCTATTATTTTCAAGATACGCTGCACCTGTTTTCTGCCATCGCTATAGCCCATACTTTCCCCTTGTGAATTGGTGAAAGATCCCGTCCAAATGGAAACAAACAATTATAGGACTTACGCAGTTTTGACGGTAGCACGTTCTATTAGATGGGAATTCCCCCAAAAAACAGACGGTCTGCTGGCACAAACTAACAGTTTATGCTACAAAAGAGCAGCATGCGTAAGTCCTAAATTAGATACAACTATGTTAAGAAAGACACTACACACATTTCGCTCCGCTGGGGCTTAGACGTGTGTGGATACTCTGCTGCTATACACCTATCGCCCCGCAAACGCTAAAATCCAATGCGAAGAAGGCTGAAGGATTTAGAGAGTGCGCGTTCTTTGATCCTGCAAAGATCGAAGAAGCCTGAAAATCCTGATTCAGACAATCACCCTCGCACGGCGGAGGACGGTTGATCAAGGTAGGCTTGATAGAGTTGACGTTTGAGATCCGCGTTGATCTCCGGTTTCGATAATTTCGTATAGAGTTCAAGTTTATTATTGACGAAATCCAATAAAATTTCATCAATTACCCGATCAAACTTATACCTTTTATTGCTCTCCGAATTATCCCCTTCAATCACCTGCCGAAGTTCCTCGTTTTCGTGCACTTTTTGGTGAAGGGTCGCAATGTCAACTTTATCTTCTGTTGTGAAATCTGTCTGATAGGCATTGTTCAGCGCGTCAATAATATTGGAGAGGAAATCCTGCTCAGGGTCCCTGATGATAGCGATACCGCTGCCGATGCCTTCGACCTCGCTATCCTGCGCTTCAAGGGAGAGTTGTAGACTGTCATGGGTTCTTTGCACACGAAACGAATCCAAATCCACAGACGCGAGGACATCGTGCAGGTCGGGGTGATCCCGTTTCGGGAGCTTCTTGTTGAGACTGCGACCGAAGATATACAACTTCTCCAACGCTACATCGGTGAAGGTAATCAACTGTGAGATGTACCCGTAGAGCCGAATATAACTTTGCAAGGTAGAACGAAACTCCTCCCTGTCATTTGTTTCAAGCTCTGACCACCTCTCAACAACGCCATCGAGAATGCCTTGTAGAAGTTCGTCGGGTTTATCAGTATCATAAAAGACCTCACAGAATTCATCAATGATCCGCTCATCGTAGAGGTCAAAACCGTCCAACTGACTCTGTAGGTCATACAACCGATTCGGGTCGGTCTCCTCGGCGAGCATCGTGGTCTGGTAGTATTGCTGAAACGCTTCTTGTACCTGCTTCGGTTCATTCACGAAGTCGAGTACCAGGGTATCCGTCTTACCGGTGGCGACGCGATTCAAGCGGCTCAAACTCTGGACACATTGCAGCCCGTCTAACCGCTTATCGACGTACATCGTCTGTAGCAGCGGTTCATCGAAACCCGTCTGGAACTTATTCGACACAATCAGAATCCGATACTCAGGACTCTTGAAGCTGTCCGCAATGGAAACGCTTGGCGGTAACGCATTCATCCCGTTTTCCGTATAGTCCTGCCCGTTGTCGGTGTCGTGCACCGTGCCGCTGAACGCGACGAGACAGCCGTAGGAAAGCCCCATTTCCCGCATCTGTCTATCGAATTCCTGCTTGTATTTGACGCAGTGCAGTCGGGACGGCGTGATTAACATCGCCCGCCCCTTCCCTTCAATCGTCTTTGCGGTTCGTGCGGTGAAGTGTTCGAGCATAATCCGGGTCTTGGTCTCAATACTGTGGTGCTGCAGGTCAACGTAATCGGTCAGTGTCCGGAGCGTCCGCGCCCTCTCGTACTCTTTATCCTCCGGCACACTTTTAACGAGTTCAAAATACCTCTTAAAGGTGGTGTAGTTTTGCAGCACGTCCAGTGTAAAACCTTCGCTGATACTCTGGCGCATGGAATAGACGTGGAACGGGACAAATTTTCCATCTGCGTCCTTCCGTCCGAACAGTTCTAAGGTCTTGTTTTTCGGTGTGCCGCTGAAACCGAAATAGGAGATATGATCCTGCATTCTGCGCTGTTCCATCTTTTCAAGGATCCGAGCGTCCATATCGGATACTTCATCGGCATAATCTTCCGTTACGCCTAACCCAATCCCTTGCGAGAGCGAAATCCTGAGATTCCTTGCAGATTCACCGCTCTGCGAGGAGTGTGCTTCGTCGATAATCACGGCGAAGGTCTTGCTTTTGAGTTTGCCAATCTCCTCAGCAATCACACTGAACTTCTGAATCGTCGAGATGATGATGTCTTTGCCGGATTCGAGGTAACCCCTGAGTTGCGCCGAAGTCGCATCAACGGGATGCACCACGCCGTCAACCTGTTCTACCTGCTTGATGGTGTCCTGCAACTGCTTGTCAAGCACGCGCCGATCGGTTACAACGATGATGGAGTCGAAGATCCGATCTGTATCCGTCGGAGCGCGATACAGATGCGTTAGCAGATGCGCTAACCATGCGATGGAGTTCGACTTGCCGCTCCCTGTGGTGTGTTGGATGAGGTAATTATGTCCGACCCCCTCTTTCACGATAGCCGCTTCCAATTCACGAATCACATCAAGCTGATGGTATCGCGGGAAAACGAGCACTCGGTGCTTCTCATCTCTCACCGCATCAATTTTGGAGTCGTAGACCTTTTCTGCGGTCTCCTGCTCATGGATAAAGTTGTTAATCAACTCCATCAGATTATCGGGTTGTAGGATGTCCTCCCACAGGTAAGCGGTCTTGTGCCCCTTCGGGTTCACCGGGTTTTCGATCCCCTTGTTAAACGGAAAGAAGCGTGTCCCGTCCCCTTGCAAGTGGGTCGTCATTGAAACCTTCTCGTTGCCCACCGCAAAGTGCACCAGACACCGCTTAAATTGGAACAACGGCTCTCTCGGATCCCGATCTGTTCGGTACTGTTTTTCCGCATCCGTGACAACCTGACCGGTGAGGCTGTTCTTCAGTTCCATCGTCACCAGCGGCAACCCGTTGAGGAACAGGGTCATATCGAGCGATTTCTCGTTCCGCTGTGAGTAATGCAGTTGTCGGATCAGGGAGAATCGGTTCTGCGCGTAGAGCCGTTGATGGTCGGGATTCATGCCACTCGATGGACGGAAGTAGGTTAGCTTAAAATCACACCCCCGATCCTTAACGCCTTTTCGAAGCACGTCCAGCACCCCACGACTCGCAATCTGTTTGCTCACACGGTCAAGAAGTTTCTGCGGTGTCTCCCCGCCGTACTGACGTTCCAGTCTCCGATAGATTTCCGGTTGCGTGTCCTGAATAAATTGCAGCGTCTCATTGGGGACCAGGCAGAGGGATTTATCATAGTCAGTAGATTGTAACGACCGGTAGCCCGACTGATTTAGGTGGTGTTCGATGTGATCTTCAAAATTTTGTTCTGTATAGGTCTGCATGCTCCGAACCTCGTTAGATAGATGAGGGTTGCTCCTGTATCACAGGAATCACGTAACTCCGGACCGTCACCCCCTCAACCGTTTCAGTCTCTACACGTGGCTCTGGTGTCCTTCGATGATCGAACACAATATAATATCCCTCCGCTACGCCTTCTAATTTAAGATACGCGGCGAGTTGTCTTTTCCCTGACGCATAGTAATTCTGTCCTCTCCATCCCTTCGTCTCAACAATATATTTTCGCTGGTTGTGCGTGATAAGCATATCCAATCGCCCGCGTCCAGTCTGCACTTCGATGTGCATCACACCCCCCACAATCCTGACGAATTGGTCCAGATAAGCAAACAAGAGATACCTTCCGACCGACTCCTGCGGTGTATCTGGCACCTGCAAAATCTGGAAACCCGCACGCCCGATGAAATCCCGGAAGTTATCAAGTAATGGAATGATATCAATGTGTCCAGAGGGTGTGAGATAATCGCGGAAACCGCTATCGGTGTCCTCAGAGAGATATTGGTGTTCTAATCCGTTTATCAGCGGTTTGAAAGTTTGTATGATACAATAGAGATAGATGGGATTCAGGATTTCGCAGAGAATGAAATTCATCTTGGATATTGAACGGCGAAACCGACCTATCATAGTCGAGTTGTGCAATGCTCCTGACCCCCACGATCCCGACACTGTGCGGACATCGCATCTCATCAGAGAGATAAATCTGGCGAAGGGTATATAGAAAATCGCTGAGGACAGCTTGCGGAATACCATCAAATTCGTCAATCAAGAGGACAACCTTCTTGAAAGCAGGAACCTCCTGATGAGAATCGCTGTCCAACAAACTTCCAAGCTCCTCAAAGAACGCTTCCATAGAAAAATGATCCGTCAGTGTTGTGTTCTCCAGAAATTGCAGGAGTGCTTCAGAAGGCGTGCCGCCGCGTTTTTGGAAAACACTCTGAATTTGTCTCCGAAGCATATAATAAAGCTGCTGATAAAAAACAGCAGGCGCAGCAGTGCGCATCGTTTGGAAATCTAATTGGATGGGGAAATAGGTTGGGTCTTGCTTTGTGAGCGCATCCATCGCGAATCGAAAGAAAGTCGTTTTACCGGTCTGGCGGGGTGCAAAGAGTACAACATACCTACCGGCTTTGAGGCGATTGATGAAATCGGCAATCTCCGCAGTGCGAGGCACAACATAATGCTGGTCAGGATATACACGTCCGTATGTTCCAAAACTTCTCATGTTCGCCTCCGTGCTCCCGGGGTCATGTATTCTTGTTCGATGTGCTCTTCAAAATTTTCTTCTGTATAGGTCGGCATGGTCTACACCTCGTGTCGGACATCTATCTTGCCGGTCACTGCTTCGGAGATGAGGGATTGACGGTATTCTCTGAGGAGTTCGATTTTCCGTTGTTCTGTTGCTATTAGGTCATCAATCTGTTCCGTCTTGCTGTCAAGGAAGTTGACGATTTGTTTCTGTTCAGAAAGTGATGGGAGTGGTATCCCTACACCTACCAGAGTTCCTTTTGTTACCTCCAAAAATGTGCTACCACTTCCAAGAGAAATCAGCAACTCCTTTATTGCTCGGAGATAGTAAGCAAGATAAATATTAAGCAACTGCTTATTGCACACAAAATTTGCAAAACCTTGATTTGTTGCCATTGGTACTGTCGCAATTGCGGTTTCACCTATTGTTGCACGACTTGTAAGCAAGACCGTCCCGGCGGGCAGTCGTCTTGCCCCACTGTTGCCCAGAGCTTCTTCTGATATATGGATTTCAGTATCGTGAATGTATAAAGCACCCCGTAGTGCTGTGATGTCAACAGGTCTTGCCCAAGGCAAGTCACCTTGAAAGTATCTATCAACATTTCGTTTTGGAGTTCCACCCTTGAAAATAGTTGAAACATGCCCTAACCTTTTTGATTCCCAATGCGCTGGTATCTCCCCAATCCACTCCACCCCCGACGATTTCATCTCTACATTCGGATCAAGTCCCGTCGTTACTGCCTGATTTATCAGTGCAGTGCGTTGTTCCTGCAGCAGTTCTATCCGTCGTTCTTTGATGCGGATGAGCTCGTCAATCTGTTCGGTTTTGCGGTCAAGGAAGTTGGCGATTTGCGTTTGCTCTTCCTTCCTGATTAAAGGAATATATTGGCTTTCTGCAGATTCACGATTCAAACCTGGAAGTACACTATTCCGAAATCTTTCCAGTTTAAGAGCTTGAAAGACATAGTGTAGCCAACGGAGGTCTACATTAGCAGTACGTCTGTCAATAAAGTATGCGGTATCAATAACAAAACAGGGAACATCAGAATATTGTATTTTACCCAGAGAACCTTTACGTCCAACAATAATTGCGGGTGATAAGGTGTTTGATAAAGAATGAGTGTCGATAATGCCATTAGATCCATACACAGGCACGACACCGTTCTCCCTATTTTCGGAAGTTAAAGTATCACCGTAGACTAAACGAGCCATATACTTCAACATAGACAGGTTCCAATGCACCGGCATATCTCCAATCCACTTCGCGCCGCTCTCTTTATATTCAGGATAACGTCTGAATCGCGGATTTTCGCGGATTAGACGGATTTCGCGGATTTTGTTATCGTCCATCTTAAATTCACTTTCATGTCTGAATCACGGATTTTGTTACCGTCCATTCAAGGTTCACTTTCACGAACATACTTTCAATTACGAATAGCGGCATTGCGTTGGGATAGAATCAGTCTCTTATATTTTAAACTTTTCTCACCGAAATTGATTAATAAGGCTACCTCTAATCGATATGCTCTCAAATAATTTAATGTCTGTACTTCATGGACATTTTCCAACGCGCTAATTGCTTTCAGTTCTACCAACACTTTCTGCGCTACCACAAAATCTGCTCTACGTGTTCCGATGGGCTTTGGAAAATCTTTGTAGTAAATATCTTGCTCAATTTCTCTGACAAACTCTAACCCCGCTTTTCGCATCTCAACCGCCAACGCACGCTGATAAATCACCTCTTGAAAGCCATTTCCCAAAAACGTATGTACTTCAAACGCCGCTCCAATGATCTTTTGAGTTATATCTTTATGTTTCAGGTTAGTGTTCATTTGTAATTTCCTTTCTCGATGTCCCTGTCTGTATCAATCGCGCCTTATATTATCACCTATCAAGCGTTAAACAAGCAGATTCTAACGCCTTAGGGCGTAATAGAACAGATTCAATAATCCGCGCAATCCGTCTAATCCGCGAAAATCCGCGATTCAGATTAATGGGGTCCGTCTGAACCTCATACCCCCAACACTTCATTCAGCGAGCCTTCACTTTTCCGCTCCAGTGCCAACAATTCATCAGCAATCTCCTTCAGTGAGCGCAACGGCGTGTATTGGTAAAAATACCGATTGAAGTTAATCTCATAGCCCACCTTATCCTTTTTCCTGTCTATCCAACTATCCGGCAGGTGCGGTTTCACTTCTCGTTGGTAGTAATCGTCAATGTCCTCCATGAGCGGAACGCGCTCATAGTCTCGCAGCTTGGTATCCGGTTTCGGATTGCCTTTCTTGTCCGTGACAACGAATTCCTTTTCCTCTCCGAGAATCTCCTGTCTTTCGATGAGCGGTCTCTCAACCGTCACTTTCGTGTAGCCGAAAAACTCGTTTGGATAGATTTTAGAGTGTTCAGTCTCTTCAAAGTCGGTGTAGAGTTCCACTATATGACGGACATGGCTATCGGAAATGAAAACGTTCTTGTCCCCGAGATTCTTTTTCATCTCGCCGCGGAAGTCAACGGCGTTGATGAGTTGGATCTTACCCTGTCGTGCCGCCGATTTTCGATTCGTTAAGATCCAGATATAGGTGGCGATACTGGTGTTGAAGAACAACTTTTCAGGCAGCGCGATAATACACTCCAGCCAGTCGTTTTCGATAATCCAACGTCGGATTTCACTCTCACCGCTACCGGCATCCCCCGTAAAGAGCGGCGACCCGTTAAAGACGATACCAACGCGACTCCCATTGTCCTCCATCTTGGAGAGCATGTGTTGTAGGAACAGCAACGCACCATCGGAGGAGCGAGGCGTACCCGCTGCGAACCTGCCGTTGGCGGTCTGGGCATCCGCTTTCACCGTCCCTTCATCGGATTTCCAACTGACACCAAAGGGCGGATTTGTGATCATATAATCGAAACGTTGCCCTTGAAACTGGTCCTCGGAGAGACTGGAGCCATGTCGAATATTGTCGGGGTCCTCTCCGGTGATGAGCATATCCGACTTGCAAATCGCGTAGGTCTGGGCGTTCAGTTCCTGACCTAACAGCCGGATGTCAGCCTCCGGATTAATCTGTTCACGGAAGTATTCCTTCCCAATCGTCAACATACCGCCCGTTCCGCAACACGGATCGAAGATACTGCGGATAACCCCCTGCCCGCGTAAATCTTCACGGTGTTCCGCAAACAACAAGGAGACCAATAACCGCACGACATCCCGCGGCGTGTAGTGTTCCCCACTGGTTTCGTTGGACATCTCCGAGAATCGGCGGAGCAGTTCCTCAAAGACCTGTCCCATCGTGTGGTTGTCTACCTGATCGGGGTGCAGGTCGATTTCGGTGAATTTGTCGCAGAAGATGAAGAGTCGGTTATTTTTGTCCAGTCGCTCAATAAACCCACCGAGATTGAAGTTTTCGATGATGTCGCGCACGTCCTGACTGAATCCGTTGAGGTAGTTCTCAAAGTTAAGGCGGATGTTGTTCGGGTCTGCTTTCAGTCGAGAGAGGTCGTATTGGGAGGTGTTGTAGAAACTGGTGTTTGTCTCTTTCAGGATAATCGGCGGTATCAGGTCTTCAGATACTTGACCGTTGTATTGATTGTAGGTATTGATGGCTTTCTCTTTGCGTCCGTCCTCGTCTAAGATGCAATCCAATCGGCGCAGCACCAGAAACGGGAGGGTGATGTCGCCGTATTCGTGCGGTTTGAACAGTCCTCGGAGCACATCATCCGCCACATTCCAAACCAGATTTGCCAGCTCTTGATAATTCGCCATGCGCTTCCTTCTCTTTGTAATACTATTTCTGAATGGGTTAAAATAATAACAGATTTCAAGAAAAAATCAAGTCAAAACATCATCCGAATACGGCTATTTATGGTGAATTATGGAAATAAGTTTACATCTTGTAGGGGCATCCCTTGTGGGTGCCCGTAACCTCACCAACCCCAATGAAAAGTAATTCTAAAATCTACCATAAATGCCCCTATCTATTGAGCAGTTTTTCCTTGAGATATTTATTTCTCTCTGATATACTGCCCTGATTGATTCGATGTCACTTGAATAGGTGAATTTCCCTTGTCTCTGTAATATCGTGATCGAGACAAATTATGCTGTTAAACCGCAATTTACCTCGGTTTCCGTAGGTTACTTTCCAACTTAATGGAACCTAACAAAGGAGTTTGAAAAATGATACTCGCTATTAGATGTATCTTGATTCTAACAATACTCGCGCTTGTGGCGTTTAATGCCTCAGCGGAAATCTTGTTACAGGAAGATTTTGAAGGCGACTTGGACTTAACAACTAAATGGCAGACAGGTCATCCCAAATTTGTTTATCCCAAAGACGGTATCCTCTATTTGAACCAGGGGAAATCCGGTGGGGACTACGTGAGTCTCCGGTCTGTTAAACACTTCAACGATGTCATCATCTATTACGAATGGTTCATCATAGAATGGAGCGGACAGGGAGACGGTGGTGGTGCGTTGCGGCAGACACCAGATGGTTCTTATTGGATGCGTTGGTGGGGCCGCAACAGCGTCAAAGTGACAACAAATAAAGCTGGACCTGTTAATGCGTGGCAACCTTTCCCAGCGAAGGGCGGTCCAGCGTCGTCTAATTACAATGCGGCGTCTGACCGTTTTATACTGAAAGCGGCGTTAATGACGCAGGAGAAACGGGTGACCATTCATATATGGGATGTCACAGAGAAAAAAGAACAGATCGCCGAGTGGGAAATTAAGGACGATACTTACAAGTCAGGAAACATCAGTTTTGACTGCTGGAAATTCGGTATTTATGGTGTTGATAATGTGGTCGTTGCCACGCCTGAACATGAAGCGGAGATCTTCGCTGACAATTTTGATCCACATGGACTTGCGGTCCAACCTGAAGGTAAACTCGCTACTACATGGGGAGACCTGAAGTCGAATGGTTGGTAAACAGAAAGGAATTTAGCCATGACAAAATGTGCGCTTATTAGCGGTAGAGGTATGGGCTTGATGCACGGTGGAAACTTCCACAATCATCCAGATGCGGAAGTCGTCTATAATAAGGAACAGTATGGCACACGGCATCTTTATTACAGGCACAGGGACGGAAATCGGGAAGACGGTGATCGCCGGTGGGTTGGCAGCCTCACTCAAACACTCCGGGACAAACGTGGGGGTGATGAAACCGATCAGCACGGGTGATACCGCTGACGCGCAATTCCTCAAGCATGCGGCGCAAGTCGACGATGAACTCTCCTCGATTAATCCGATTTACCTCCGACACCCGTTGGCACCGTCCGTGGCGGCGAGGATAGAAAATAGAGAGATCGATCTGCCGTGCATTGAAACCGCCTTCGCAGCACTCCAACAGAAATACGACTTTGTGATAGTGGAGGGAGTCGGAGGCATCGCGGTCCCAATCCGAGACGACTTTCTCGTAGCGCATCTCATCAGTAGATTGCGATTGCCGGTCCTCATTGTCGCACAAGCAGGTCTGGGAACATTGAACCATACGCTGTTAACAGTAGCGTTCGCGCAACAGTTCGGACTTCAGGTCGCCGGTATCGTCCTGAACAGACACTCTCCAGAAGTAGCAGGACTCGCCGAAGCGACAAACCCCGTTGAAATTGAGAAATTGACAGATATTCCCGTGATTGGCGTTGTTCCCTATGAGAAACGACTGGATACCGCTTATCCCGATCCAGCGTTTTTAGCGGACTTTATGAATCAACATATAGCATGGCGGAAATTAGGAACACTTTAAGATGGAGATAAAAACGGCGATTGTACTCGCCGCAGGATCAGGACGCAAGGTGTGGCCCTACGGGGAATTTCGACAGAAATGCACTATTCCCGTCGCCAACACCCCAATCGTTCGACGGGTCGTAGAGAATCTGATTGAGGTCGGATGTGAACGGATCGTCGTTGTCGTGGGACACTACGCGCAACAGGTACGTGGTGTCCTTGCCGATATACCAAACGTCGTTTTCGTTACACAACACCCTATTGACGGCACCGCAAGTGCTGTGTTGAGCACATTAGCGCATGTCGAAGATGAACCGTTCCTCGTCGTTTATGGGGATATTGTAACCATTCCTGACAATTTTCGTAATTTAATCAAGGAATTTTGTATCCACAACGTGGAAGCGGCAGCACTCGTGCAACCGCTCGGTAACGAAGACGCAAGCGACTGGCTATGTAGCAGTATTGACACAAAAGAAGTAGAGGGCAAAAGCGTCAGAAAACTTACGGGTATTGAGGGACATCCACGCGGGGGTTCCTATCGGCTCTGCGGTGTCTATGCCTTCGCTCGGACAGCAGTTGCTTACCTCTTAAGGAACCCTGGAATTGTTACAAGGGTGCCTGTCGGTGGGATGCCGCCACCTGAATCTGAAATCGCGCAATCCATGCAACTCATGGTGGATGACGATAGAGAGGTGTTGGCGGTTCAAACAGAGGGGTTTCTTGTCGATGTCGATAAGCCGTGGCATGTACTGGAAGCGAACAGCCGATGGATCGATTACCTCGCCACACAGGTCACGGAAGACCAAATTGCGGCGGGTGCCAAAATCTCAGATGCCGCTGAAATTAACGGACACGTCGTTCTCGGGAAAAACTCTGTAATCGGACCGCGTGTCGTTATCAATGGGACGCTCATCGCAGGTGCGAACAACAATATAACGAACGGTGCGATTTTGCACGGAAATATCTTTGTCGGAGATCAGTGCAGGATTAGCGATTACTGCGATGTCGGCAGTACTGCCATCGGAAATCGGTGTATCATCGGTCACGGTGCTGAGATGGCGGGGGTCCTGTTTGATAAAGTCTATCTCTATCACTATTGTGAGATGTCCGGCGTTTTCGGATGCGCCACCGATATCGGTGCCGCGACGGTGTGCGGAACCCTCCGATTTGATGATGGGGATACACCCATGCGGGTGGAGGGGCGTTACGAAGTTCCGCCTTACGGAGCAAATGCGACATATATGGGGGACTACTGTCGTACCGGTGTCAATGCGATTATCATGCCGGGTAGACGTATCGGATCTTATAGTGTGGTAGGACCGGGAGTCATTCTATACGACGATGTGCCGAGCAAAACGATGATAATGGCAAAACAGGAATTGGTATCGAAACCTTGGGGACCGGAACGATATGGATGGTAGGCGAGTCATTTTTAAGGAAGCCGCCAGTTACCTGTGCTTACGCCTCAACACTTCGGTTGAGAGTTGATGTAGGTTGGGTTGCGCGGTAAAAGAGAAAGGTCTATTTCGTTGATACGGAGAAGTCTGATTTACGTAAAGTCAAACTCACGTTAAAAAAGATTAGAGAATCTCTTTTAGCAACTGGGTGAGTTCATCATTGCCATCGGCGAGTTCAAAGATGCGCTTAATTTTGTCTTCACGGGCAGTGTCGGGTTGCGATGCGCCATCTGGATCCCAGAGCACTTCAAGCTCCTTGGGATTGAGCCGGTCATAGTTAACTTTGACAAGCGTGAACGGATAGTTTTCAGGAATAATAACTATCCAGTCAATCGTTTCACCGCGGGCGGAGTATTGCCTATCAACGGTTAACTTTGATTCCTGATGCGGCACGTTCTTTTTAATCCACTGTCTGCGATCGAGCGCATCTGTTTCAAAATATCCAACTTCCAGCCAATTACGTCCCGCACCGTTCGGTTTGGTGGTAACTTCAATGCGATGCATGTCAGTCTCTCCGTTCTGTTTGTAAATTTTGCCCGCAATCCGTTTAAGAATTCCACTGGTTAGATAGACAAAGTTTTATTAAAAGATTTTAACATATCGCGTCAAAAAAGTCAAGTGCTTTATAGCAATCAGCCATCAGCAGTCAGCAGTCAGTAAGAGAAATTGCTGGCGGTTGCGTTAGTTGAGGTGATTTAGGGATGATCTCCGAATCGCGACCTTTGACAAAATATTTACATATCCACTTCCAATTTTGGACAAAGAGCCCGCGTCAGATCGCTCCTATCGTGCAGAATTTGCATAAAGTCAGCAAAATATGACAAAAAAACCGGCAAGATATGAGAAAATTATGACAAAAACAGAATTAATTTGCATTTTTTATGAAAAAAGGGTATAATACTTACAGGGGTTAGTTTTTCTATTGAGCGACTTGCCAACATTGCTGCCCGTGTAGCCAACCTGAAGGGAAACTTCGATATGCGAGTCGAAATGAGATACGGAAGTGGAACATTACCGATTGAGATTCCCGACAAAAATGTAGCCGGGGTTCTTGAAATCTCGGAAAGCGTTCCGCTGTCGGATGGGGACAGAGTTGTACAAGAGGCACTCGCTCAGCCTATCGCCTCACCCCCCTTGGCTGAGCTTGCAAAAGGGCGCGAGTCAGCATGTATCGTGATCTCCGACATAACTCGACCCGTGCCGAACAAAGTGATTCTCCCTCCACTACTGGAAACACTTGAACAGACCGGCATCCCACGCGAGAAAATTACGATTCTCATTGCGACTGGTATCCACCGTCCTAATAACGCGGAAGAACTCGAAACGATGGTTGGACGCGACCTCATGGAAAGGTATCGTATCGTCAATCATTTTTCGCAGAAACCAGAGACCCACGCATATTTAGGCACAACACAGAAGGGCACCCCTGTTCAGATCAATAAAACCTATCTTGAAGCGGATTTGAAAATTATCACCGGTCTGATTGAGCCACACTTGATGGCAGGTTACTCTGGTGGTAGAAAGGCTATCTGTCCAGGAATCGCCTCGATTGAGACAATGAAGGTGATGCACGGTCCCGAACTGATGGAACATCCAAAATCAGCTGTCGGTATCTTGGAAGGAAATCCGTTTCACTTAGAAGCTACAGAAATTGCGCTGATGGCGGGTGTTGACTTTAATCTGAACGTTGCCATTGACAAGCACCGCCAAATCACAGGGGTTTTCGCGGGTGACATGGTTGCGTCTCACCGTGTTGGCGCGCAGTTTGTCGAGAAACACGCCAGGGTTACGCTACCCGCAGCAGCAGATGCCGTCGTTGTTTCCAGCGCGGGTTACCCTTTAGATGCAACGTTCTATCAAGCAGTCAAAGGCTTGCTGACCGCCGTTGAGATTGTGAAGCAGGGAGGCAGTATCTTGCTCGTTGCGGCATGCAGTGAAGGTATCGGTAGCAAGCCGTTTACAGACCTGATTTTCAAAACCGATGATTTAACTGCCTTTGTGCAAGGGCTTTACAACCCAGCAAACTTCGTCATCGATCAGTGGCAATTAGAAGAGTTGGCAAAGGTTGCGAGGAAGGCAGATATCTATTTCTACACCGATGGTATTCCGTATCATCAACGTGTAAAGTTGTTTGTGCATCCTCTGAAAAGTGCACAGGAAGGTATCGAAGAACTTCTAACCCGATACGGGGAAGATGCTCAAATTGCAGTGATTCCTGAGGGACCTTATGTTTTAGCCCAGTTGGAATAGCCATCGGCTATCAGCGGGGCAACCATATCGGAAACTATCGGCTTTCAGCAAATTGGCAGTTAGCAGTCAGCAGTCAGTAACCCGTCGACGGCGGTTATCGTTCTCGCAAGGGCGTAACCTGTCGAGGAGGGTAACCGATGGCTGATAGCCGACGGCTGATGGCTATTCTGCTAACTGCCATAAAGAAAATAGCAAAATGGCAAACTCTATTGTAGCTCTCAGAGCGTATAGGGACGGCTTGCACCTGATTATCAGGCCCCATCTGTCCATCGAAGAAGTTGAAGAGGCGATTCAACAGGAAATGTCTCGGATGAATCAACCTCTCATTGGGGCATCTGTGCAGATTGATCTGAAGTGTCCAATCTTGAAAGAGGAGGAGATGTCGTATTTAAAATCTAAGCTTCAAGAGACTTACAACCTGACGGTACGGAGCATTGAAGCCCTTGATGAACAGGCATCCCCACCCATCGCTGCCGCGCCAACGACGCACGCGATTCAGCAAAGAACGGACATGCAGAACAGCCGTGATAGCGAACCTTCAAGGATTGTACCGTACACAATTCGCTCGGGACAGACAGAAAACTTCCCACAAGGAAGTCTCATTATCTACGGGGACGTCAATTCGGGTGCCGAAGTAAAAGCCGGTGGAGATATTGTTGTCCTTGGCGCGTTGCGCGGGAACGCGCACGCCGGCATAAACGGTAGGCTATCCGCTGTGGTTATCGCTATGGATTTAGTGCCTGTACAACTCCAAATCGGCAACTTTATAAATCGCCGACCCATTAACCAAAAACCCCGAGGGTATCCAGAAATTGCGCGCATCGGGGTAGAAGATGTAATTATTGTTGAAAAATTTGTTAAGTTTTAACATAGGAGGTTCGGGTTATGGGAAGAGTAATCGTAGTAACGTCAGGAAAAGGAGGTGTAGGAAAAACAACCTCTACCGCCAATTTAGGAACAGCACTCGCACTTCTTGGCAAAACCGTCGTGGTTGTTGACGCAGATGTCGGGCTTCGAAACCTCGATATCGTGATGGGACTTGAGAGTCGGATTGTCTACACCTCAATGGATGTCATTGATAAGCAATGCGAACTCAGCAAAGCCCTCGTGAAAGACCGACGTGTTGATGGGCTAACACTACTCGCAGCATCGCAGAAAAACAACAAAGACGACATCCAACCAGAGCAGATGAAAGCAATGTGTGCCAAGTTGAAGACGGCCCACGATTTCGTGTTGGTTGACTCGCCGGCAGGCATTGAGCGCGGTTTCAGTAATGCTTCCGCAGGGGCTGACGAAGCCATCGTTGTCACGACACCGGATGTCTCAGCAATTCGGGATGCCGACCGGATTATAGGGTTGCTGCAACACGCCGGAATTGAACCGATCAACCTCATTTTAAATCGCTTCTCGCCACAACTCGTAGGGAATGGGAGCATGATGGACCAAGCCGATGTACTGGATATCCTCAATATCGACCTGATCGGCATTGTTCCTGAAGACATCGGTGTGATTACTTCCACGAATCGCGGGATTCCTTTAGTGTATGAAGACGCTTCCCTCGGTTCCCAAGCTTATATGCGCATTGCGCGACGGCTCACCGGACAGCGAATCCCGATACCTGACTTAGAGCAGAAAGGCTTTCTTTCAAATATTGTCAATTGGTTCACCAGAAATAGATAAGGAGTCTTCCTAATGAACATTAGCATAAAACAGTTATTCGGGCGCAAGCCGAAGTCGAGTAGCATCGCTAAGCAGCGTCTGAAACTTGTCATTACACAAGACCGACTCGATGTAGACGACCGCTTTATGACAAGGTTGCATCATGAGTTAGCAGAAGTTCTGGCAAAGTATTTTGAATTTTCCGTTAACTCCGTTCAGATGTCGTTGAAACAGGAAGGAAACTCCTACGTACTCGTTGCGGATATTCCTTACAAAAAGTTTCACGAGGTCAATGTCAGATAATAACTATCAGCAAAGTGGTCACCCGATTGGAGAGCAACTTGAGGGAACACAATCCAACGTTTCAGAGAATCAATTCCCAAATGGCTTTTGCAACTCCGTCATCGTCATTCGTCGTCGTAATATGATCGGCACAAGCCCGGATTGGTGGTACTGCGTTTGCCATCGCTATGCCGAAACCCGCTGTCTTGAGTAAACTTTCATCATTGTAACTATCACCGAAAGCAACAACTGTCTCTATTGGAATATCAAATCGATTGGCGAGGGCTGTGAGCGCGCGTCCCTTAGCGACTCCCGGATTCATAAACTCAATATATTCTGCCTGGGTCTGCGTGACGTAAAGCTTCTTCGCATAATTGGTTTGAAAATTGTCTAAGAGCGGTTTTAATTTTTCGGGTCTGTGGATGATGAGTAACTTTGTAGGCGTTTCTCCGGCTAACTCGCGTAGGTCCCCTACAGATGTAGCCGGAACGCCTGTTCGCTCCTCGTAGAGGTCGCTCCATGCGTTGCGTTCAGCGACGTAAAGTTCGTCATTCAAACAGAAGTTGAGATGCAAATTCTGCGCAACGCAGTCACTGACGACCGCCATTGCATAATCCGCTGGAACAGGTGTATGATGATACACCTCACCCGTCGTAGCGTGTTGTACCATCCCGCCATTGTAAGAGATAATCGGATTTTCAAGCCCGATCTGATCGCTGACAGGTTTGATAGACCGGTGCATCCTCCCAGAGACTAATACCACAAGAATATCTTTTGCCGCGAGTGCTCGAAGCGCATCCCGGTTTTTCGGTGATAATGTGTGTTCACTATTAAGCAGTGTTCCATCCAAGTCGAAAGCCGCGAAACGACACGGTATCTTCATATATAACCTTTTCCTCCATTTTTATTATCCCGTAAGCCACCTATTTATAGACATGGCACCCCTACGGGGTGCGGTTGCTGGAATACGCCGTTTTCTATAGACATACCACCCCTACGGGGTGGGGAGTGCCTGAAGAACCTTATTGAAATCCGCAGAAATACCGGATTTAGTTTGGGAATAGACTGGATTTAGTCTGGGAATAGACTAAATCCGTTCCTTGTATTACATTTCCATTCCTTGTATTACATTGCAAAAACCCCAAGCAAAAACACTTCGATCCCCGACTCTGACTGCTGACCGCTGACGGCTATTCTACCCAGATAACTTGTTCTGTTTCTCGGTCAAAGAGATGCATTTCCGCTTCGTCAAAATTTAACCAGACAGTGTCCCCAACCGTAACCTGAAATGTTGGATGTGTCCTGACTCGAAGCAGAATAGGCTCCTGGGTCTCTGAATGCGTGCCGAGACGGATGTCAAGGATATTTACCGGACCGAGCGGTTCAACGAGATGCACATCCGCAGGAATTTGTTGTCCACCCGACTGACTCGCGGAAACCGAGATATGTTCAGGACGAATCCCGAACACCCAACCATTTTCCACCGCGCCTGACGTGATATTTGCTTGTCGTTCTGGAGAGAGGCGAAAATAGATGTCGGTGTGACTCAGTCGTAGAACGGATTCCCCTTCCTGTCCGGTGACTTCTGCGTCAAGGAGGTTCATGGCGGGCATCCCCATAAATCCCGCCACAAAGAGGCTTTCCGGCTTGTTGTAGATTTCATGCGGTGTGCCAATTTGCTGTAGGACACCTTCGTGGATAACAGCAATCCTATCTGCGAGGGACATGGCTTCAACCTGGTCATGCGTTACGAAGATGGTCGTCGCCCCGATTTCGTGTTGGAGTCGTTTAATCTCGGCACGGGTGTCAACGCGCATCTTCGCATCTAAATTCGCCATAGGCTCATCAAGGAGATAAACCTTCGGCTGACGCACCATCGCGCGTCCGAGCGCAACGCGTTGCATCTCGCCACCGCTGAGGACACTCGGCTTCCGATTGAGCATACCAGATATTTGCAAGATTTCCGCAACCCATTTAACTTGGGCATCGATCTCCGATTTCGAGACCTTCACCGCCTTGAGTGGAAAAGCGATGTTATCGTAGACACTCAGATGTGGGTAAAGGGCATAGAATTGAAAGACAAAGGCGATGTCGCGGTCGGCGGGAGAGAAATCGTTGACACGCTGTCCGTCGATGAAGATATCACCCTCTTCAGGATTTTCTAAACCTGCGATGAGGCGGAGCGTTGTGGTTTTGCCACACCCGGAAGGTCCCAAAAAAACGACGAACTCTTTGTCCTCAACCTCCAGATTGAAATCCTTAACCGCCACGAAATCACCGAAGCGTTTTACAATATTCTCAAGTTTGATGTGTGCCATTTTTTTACTGGTTGTCGGCTGTCAGTTTTCAGTAGTCGGTTAAGACGTGACAGTTGCAAACGCTTTTTCCGCCACAAACCCTTCTTTAATGGGAGTCGCCCGAAAGAAATCGGGGTTACAAACCCCTCCCACAGTGGAGGGTTTTTGCTTAAGAAATCCGCAGAAATCCACAGAAACACCCAAGCAAAAACACCCCAAGCAAAAACGGTGTTTCTTTGCCCAGGAGACCCATAGTTTAAAAAAAAATCTGCATCAGAAGGTGCATCACTGCACCGGAAACGAGCGGCACCGTGAGGTTATCATCGATCGGAAATGGAATAAGCTCCACGATTGTAGCGACCAAGGCACCAATGATTGCGATAACAGGATTCAATTTCACTAAAGCAATCGAAACGCAAACAACGAAACAGGCGGCACTGCCTTCTAAACTCTTTTTGCCGAGAAGTTTCGTCCTACCCCACTTTTTACCCACGAGTGCGGCTGCCAGGTCTCCTAATACCATGAAAAGGATACAAACAATGGCAAGCGTCTTGGCGAAAAAGAAAATACACAAGAAAGCACTGATGAGATAGTAGGTCGCGCCTGTCATTGCGCCCTTGCGCTCGTGCGTGCGGAGGAGTGAAGCGAAAATTTGGAAAAAGAACTCGCCAAAACGAGGGAAGAGCCATTTCATCAATTCCACGGTAAGTGCAAATCCGGTCAGCACTCCGATGAGGATTAACATCGTCGGTTGATCCAAGAAGAGATAGATAACCGGTAGGACAAGTCCTGACAAATGAATGCTTTTCCGAAGCAACTCGCCTAACATCAATTTACCTTCCATACAATCGAATAACGTATGCTCAATTATTATAGGACTTATAGGCGAAAATATCAAGAGAAAAGCCAAGCAACTGCCAGCAATCAGCGCGTCGCGAACATGGGGAAATCCGCAAAAATACTCGCTTCTACAAGGGCGATAATCTCTTAACGGATAACCGATAACTGATAACTGAAAATTCCTACAGATTATTTGCAAAAATATGAATCTGAATCGCGGATCATCGCGGATTTATCAGATTTCGCGGATTTTAGGGTTTTCTGTGTATTCAAAGCCTTTAGTGAGTGTTGGGTTTCACTTGGTATGTTTGCAATAGCGGCTTATGAACGGAGTGTCAGTTTTTTGTGAACCGTTAGCATTTGGGGTTATCCGTTCAACCCAACCTACACACCTACTCTTTCATTCAGAAACAAGAGAACGGCAAGCAAAACATCAGAGAATCCCGTTAATTTAGAATGCAAGTTTATCCGCTTTCGCCTTTGTTTCATCTACAAACCGTAACAGAACCAACCCGACGACAAAGAAAACCATCAATGAAATGATAGCGAGACGCGCGCTGCCCGTGATCTGCTTGATAACGCCAAAGGTCATGGGTCCCCAAATCGACGAAAATTTGCTAAAGACAGAATAGAATCCGTAAAATTCCGCACTTGCCTGTTCTGGAATCATTGCCCCATAGAAGGAACGGCTCAACGCCTGTGTCCCACCGAGCACAATGCCAACAATCATTCCCAAAACGAAGAATTCTGCCGCGGTGTGGATGAAATACCCATAGGTGACGACACCACTCCATAGAACCAAAGCGCACATCACGGAGCGTTTCGCGCCGATACGGTTTGCGAGACGACTGAAGATCAGCGCACCTCCTATTGCGACAACTTGCACCAGCAGGAGCGTCACCATGAGTTCTGGTGTCGAAAGCCCTAATTCTTCAGTGCCGTAAATCGTCGCCATACTGGTAACGGTGTGGATACCGTCATTGTAGATCATATAGGCAACGAGGAAGAGCGTGAGATGCTTAAAACGTCCCACCCTTTTCGCTGTCGCGACTGTTCGGCTGATGCCGAGGGCGAGATACGCCAAACCCTTCGGTCGATTGCGGTACGCTTCAGGAAGTTCGTACGGTGTTTTCACCTCTTTTAGATACTTCATCGTCAACAGGGTCCAGCCTGCCCACCAAATCCCCGTCATCGCCATCCCAATACGTGCCGCCATTGTTAGGCTAACGCCTACCGTCTCGTGCATAGCGACAAGTCCAAGAGCGATACCAAATTGGAGCGAGCCCCCGACATATCCAAATGCATATCCTTTGGCAGAAACAGAATCCAGTTTGTCCTCAGAGGCGATCTCTGGCAAAAATGCGTCGTAGAAGACATTGCCGCCAACAAAGCAGACTTGGGTACTTATGAATAGCACGATCGTCAATCCTACATCGCCAGACCCGCAAAAATAGAGCATCGTTGCGAAGAGACTGCCCATATACGCAAAGCCTGCGAGAAACCTCTTTTTTGCTGAGGAGAAATCGGCAATCGCTCCAAGCACGGGAGCAAAGAGGAAGACTAAGAACGCCGCAGCAGCCAACATAAACCCCCACAACGCTGTAGCACTCATATTCATGCCGAGGATGTCCACACCGGCTTCGCCGACAACGGCTTGTGCGAAATAATTGGGTAGCAACGCGACAGCAGCGGTCGTGATGTAGGCTGAATTCGCCCAATCGTACATACACCAACCGAAGATTGTTTTCTTATCGTTTTTCATGGTTCTCCTGTCTGCAAAGTGATCAGGCTGGGATTTCCCTTGTATTTTCCCACACTTCGGGAAGGAAATCAATAAGATTCTTTAGAGCGGTCGGCTGTCAGTATGCGTCGCGAGTAAAACTCGCTCCTACAAGAAGAGGGAAGCGTGGAAGGGGTAGATGTTGATTATCATTGGTTATCGGTAGGAGCAGAAGGGTAGAAGAAGTGGATTGACGCGTCCGTCGCCGATGCGGTACGTGCCTGCGCTGTGCCACGCCATCCGAATGAAGAGAGGTCCATAGTGACCGTAGTCGGCGGGCCACCACTCCTGCGACATCGTCATCAACGCATCGATGTCCTGTTTCAGAACCTCCAAGTCGAGTGTCTTGAACACCTCGGCGTAGTTGAAATCCTCCCCCATAGGATTGGATGTGGGTGGGTTCTGGTGGAGCATCTTCAGGTTCAACTGATTCGGCCACCACTGTTGGTTCGCTATGGTGCCCCGTGCGTGAGAATGATGCATCACTGGGGCACTTACTTTCGTTGCTCATTAATTTCCTCCAATCGTGTTCTACGATGTAATCCCCCTAAGTACTTGTTTGAAAAATCCAAATGGATCTCTGAAAGTTGTCATTTTACGGATAAATGCCCTAAAAATCGGTTGATTTTGCCTCTGAAGCGATCAGGAAAGCATTCCTACAAAAGAACTGAATGATTTTGGATGGAGTATTGATTAGATATGCAGAATTTCGATAAATGTGGTATAATAGAAAAAAGTTTAAGATAATCACGGAGGTTACGTTTCCCAATTTTATATACCATGGATTATCTATGTAGATGGCTATTAATTCTACTTCTCCTTTGCATGAGTGCTGGTGTGCATGCCGAAACTGACGAACTTCGAGCAGAGGCATCCCGCACCTACCAGAGCATCGAAATCGACGGGGAACTTTCAGAGTCTGATTGGCAAAAAGCAACACCTATCCGTCAATTTACGCAATTTGAACCCGATGCAGGCGAACCGCTGACAGAATCAACAGAGGTTCGCATCCTTTACGACGACAGACACATCTATTTCGGTTTCGTCTGTAGCGAACCCGACCGCTCTAAGATTATTGCCAATAAGATGCGGCGCGATGCAATGATGTGGGACCAAGACAACGTCTTTGTGCTGTTGGATACTTATAACGACCGCCGAAGCGGGTTCTTCTTCCGAGTCAATCCCTTGGGAGCGCGGGAAGATGTTGCGCTCATGGACAGCGGCGACAGCCGAAACGAGAACTGGAATGCCGTCTGGGACTCTCGATCAAAAATTAACGGTGATAATTGGACGACAGAAATCGCCATTCCGTTCAGTCAACTCCGGTTTAAAAAGGAAGACATACTGACATGGGGTTTGAACCTTGGACGCACAATACAAAAAAATCAGGAGGAAGGCACATGGGCACCAGTGCCAGCAGCCTATACCTTTCTGGCACGCTATCGGACAACACACTTAGGGACTCTCACGGGCTTATCTGGGGTCTCACAACGTCGGAATATTGAGTTTCTACCCTACCTCCTCCCCGGTGTCGCTCGAACAGAGACGGACGAGACAATTGGTGTGTTGGATTTCGGGGCGGACATGAAGGTGGGTATCACCTCAAACCTAACCGCCGATCTCACCGTCAACACAGATTTCGCACAGGTTGAGGCGGACCAGGAGCAAGCGAATTTAACGCGGTTTAGCCTCTTTTTCCCAGAGAAACGCCAATTCTTCTTGGAGGGCGCAGGCTTATTCGATTTCGGTATCCCCCGTACGAGTTTCAATGCACCGCCACCGCTCCTGCTCTTCTATAGTCGTCGCATCGGTATAGAAGAAGGACACGCCATCCCGATTTTGGGGGGCGGGAAAGTTACCGGTAAAGTCGGAGGTTTCGGCGTGGGGTTGCTGAACGTTCTCACGAATAAGTATGCAACAGATGCTACGGAAAATTTGGACGCGGTTGATGTTAACAGGACGAACTACTCTGTTTTGCGTATCAAGCGCGATCTTTTCACTGGGTCAAGCCTTGGTATGATTGCAATTAATAAGCAAGATTTCGACACACACAATAGCGCGACTGGCGTTGATTTTATCTATCGTCCCACAGACAAGATGACTTTTCGGGGCCTTTGGGCACGTACGTTTGAATCAAACGAAATCAACGGACAAACCTCCCCAGGGAACAGCATTTCACCCAATGAAAGCACCATAGGAAACCCGAATGCGTTGTACTTCGGCGGGAATTGGCAGAGCGAAATCGCACGTGTGAACGCCTCCTATACGGACATCGGTGATGATTTCAACCCCGAAGTCGGTTACGTCTATCGGACAGGCAGCCGAGGGTTTCGGGGCGAAATGCGAGCCACGCCTTATCTCCATTGGAACGGGTTTCGTCGGTTATGGGCTGGACCGGAGATTGATATTATTCTCGATTCAGACAATCAGCTGGAAACGCGAACTTTTATCTGGAGCACGTGGCTTGAACTGGAAACGAACGGTTTTGGTGGTCTCCGAATCTACCGAAACTTTGAGAACCTTACCAACGACTTTGAAATTCGGGAAGGAATTATCATTCCGAGAGGCAAATACAGTTACAATAACTACAACCTCATGCTCAACACTCAAGGCCAGGTCTTCAACGGTCGCTTTGGGTTCAATGTTGGAGATTTCTATAACGGCACTCGACGCGGATTTGACCTCCGCCTCGACCTTCGGTTCGGTGGACGCTTCAGTTTGGAACCGAGATACGAGTTTAACCGCGTCACACTGCCACACCAAGATGCTCCTGATAAAAAGACTTCCTTTGATACAAACGTCTTTGGTGGGCGTGTTGTTTATTCCTTTTCCACCGACCTCTTTACCAAACTTTATGTACAATGGAACAGTGACCGGAATCTGGTTACCACGAATTTCTTAGTCAATTACATCTACCAACCCGGTAGCGATTTCTATTTCGTTTTCAACCAGACGTATGGAACAGACAGTATAACATCGGGCTTGCTGGATACCACCGTGGTTGGCAAAGTAACCTATTGGTGGAATCCGTAATGTTTCCCGATTGCGATTCTTCTCTACTATTCGGTAGAAAACTGTCGCCCGAAATGGATCAGGATTCACGGGATCGTGTTTGCGACGGTCTTCGAGTGACCAACTTAAAATTAGCATCAAAATTGTAGTCTGAAACGAAGTGGAAGACGGCTCTACGGAAAGGGTGTCAAACCACAAACTCACTCTCAACGAACCACAAGGAAAGTTTAAAGAATGAAGATTGTTGATGTGAAAACTTATCTCGTTGATGTGCCGCCGCCACACTGGGGTGGAAGGCGTTGGATTTTCGTCAAATTGGTGACTGACGAAGGGATTGAGGGCGTAGGTGAATGTACGTATCACACGCAATTGAACCATGTCGTCATTGAGCTGATTAAAGACTGGGGTGAACGCTACCTGATTGGTGTGGATCCATTTCGGATTGAAAGGATCTGGTCTACCCTTTATGAGGGACCGTGTGTACGGCATTCAGGTCCCCTGACGAGTCCGGCGATGAGTGCGATTGAGATGGCGTGTTGGGACATCGTCGGAAAGGCACTGAACCAGCCGATTTACAATCTGTTAGGGGGTATGTTCCACGAGAAACTGCGCGCCTACTCGTATCTGTTGCAATGGCGACGCGGTGATTCTCCAGAAAAAACAGGGGAACTCGCGCTTTCTTACGTCGAAAAAGGCTTTACTGCTGTCAAGTTTGACCCAGTCGATCCGAGCACCGCGGATAGGTTGGAAACGCTCGACTACGCAGAGAGTGTCATCCGAGGCATCCGCGATGCCGTTGGCGATAGGTGTGATATTCTGATTGGCACGCATGGACAGTTCAATACAAACAGCGCAATCCGTTTTGCGAAACGTGTTGAGCCATACGACCCGCTCTGGTTCGAGGAACCGCTACCCCCCGAAAATATCAAGGAGATGGCACGCGTCGCACAATCAACAAGCATCCCGATTGCCACCGGCGAACGATTGTTGACGAAATATGAATTCGTAGATCTGCTGGAACAACAGGCAGCATCTATTCTGCAGATGGATTTGACAATCACAGGCGGTATCCTTGAAGCGAAGAAGATTGCGTCTATGGGCGAGGCGCACTACGCCCAGATCGCACCGCACTTGTACGGCGGTCCGATTGGAGGTGCGGCGAATATCCAGTTGGATGTCTGTAGCCCGAATTTCCTGATTCAGGAAGGTATCCATACATGGGACGGTTTCCACGCTGATATCCTCAAAGAGCCCTTGCAGTGGGAAGATGGATACATTATTCCGTCAACGAAGCCAGGACTTGGTGTTGAACTGGACGAGGCAGTTTTGGAGAAACATTCCATTGCCGTTTAAGATGATCTTAAAGCGTTACTGCCCTGTGTGCATTCGACCTCACCAGAAACCACTGTGAAACGATTTTCTAACTATGGGAATCTGGGCGTTGTTCCACTTCGTTTCACAACGGTTTTTTGATCAATTTCAACAGGGACTGAACCCTGTAGGGGTGCTTCAAAGGAATTCCTTTGAAGCTCTCCAGCGGAGAGTCATGTCTATAGAGGAACTCAGATTTAATAGGTTAAAAACTGAATTGTATTCGTCGAAATGGGTTAAAAGAAACGAGAGAACGGAACACCGTTTATATAGGTTGCTTTTTTTGCGCGCAACTGCCAAATGCCACGACATTAAGAGTTACCTGTATTTGGAAATGGAGCAAATAGAGGAGATATACCGCATGTACTTGGTCTGTTATTCATGCAGACGCGGCTATCGCGTTCACCAGGAAAGCGTTGACTTTATTGAGAAAAAGACCTGCTCAAACCGGCATGTGCATGACCTCTGGTGCAGGTGTGGTCAGAAGATATTTGTTGCCCAACGCGTCGATTCAACACGTTGGAAGTCTATAGACCGCAAAGTTCCTTGGAGGCATCCTGACGAACGCACGCTTGGAAAGTAAAGACGGAGGTATAAAGTAAAGAATGGCAACTGCAGAGACGCCAACGGGTACGCTTGACCCGATACCCAATTTAGTTGAAGAAACACTGAAAAAATTAGATATCCGTCCAGAACAGATCCGATTTGCCGTGCAAAGTGATATAAGTTCAGCAGGTAGTTACGGTACAGAATGGTTTGTGCTAACGGACACCGCGATCTTCACCGTAACAGGTGAGGGTGAGGTGCTTCACTATATCCCATATAAGAGTGTGCTTGGCATCCGTGCCGAGATCGTCGTGGATGCTGGAATCCTGGTCCTGGAAACAGAAGAAGGCACTATCGATCTCATTCGGTACTCCAACGGCTGCGCGGCGAAGTTCGGATTTGTTGCTCGATTTATCGGTGACGAAATCGAGTTCCGTGCCGGAAAACGGGACGAGGCACCAATATGGGACTACAAACCGGAGGAGCAATTTTGTCAGTCCTGCGGTTTACCGTTGCCAGATGAGTTTTCGCCTTGCCCGGCATGTACCAAAAAACACAAGGTGATGTTACGGATTCTGTCCTATATCCAACCGTATCGCGGTAGGGCAATCCTCTTCATGCTCTTCGTGATTGTCGGAACACTTATCTCCTTAGCACCGCCGTATTTTTCTCGTATCCTGATTGACGATATCCTGATGCCGAGTGAGGTCGATACTGCTGCCTCGGAAGCATCGAGAACATGGTTAGGAAATATTTTCCGCGACATTCAATCGGCGGCGTTAGCTTTGTCCATTGCTGTAGGCACCCTCTTAGGGATACAAATCGTCCGTGAAATTTTCACAATTTTTCGGTTACGTTTGGGGGCTTGGCTGACGTTCCGCGTCGCGGCGAATATCCGAGCGCACGTCTATCAGCACTTACACAACTTGTCTATCCGATTTTTTGACAAACGGAAAACCGGAACGGTCATCTCGCATATCACAGAGGATAGTGAACGACTCCAGGACTTCATGTTAGAGGGACTCTCGTTTCTCGCGGTAGAACTGTTGCTCTTCTTCGGGATTGGAGGGGTGCTTTTCTTGATGAACTGGAAACTGGCATGCTTCATCTTAATCCCGATTCCGATAATCGTCTTTGGAGCAGGTTGGTTCTGGAAAAAAGTGCGAAGCCTTTGGCACCGCGCGTGGCGCCGTCGCTCAAAATTGTTCGATGTCGTCAACGATTCGGTATCCGGTATTCGGGTCGTTCGTGCTTTCGGACAACAACGGAATGAAGTCAACCGGTTCGGCGAGGCAAATGTAGATGCCCGAGACTACGAAACCCACGCTGAGATGATTTGGGCAACCTATTACCCACCTCTGATGTTCGCCGTCCAGTTAGGTTCTCTCATCGTTTGGTATGTCGGCGGTCTCAACATTATCGGTGGGACAATGACGTTCGGTACCTTGATGGCTTTCCACGCATACCTGATGATGTTCTACGAACCGTTACGCTATATCAGCCCGCTGATTAACTGGGCTTCCCGCTCGATGACGGCGGCGGAACGGCTTTTCGAGGTCATCGACTCACAACCGGAACAGTTGGATGATGGCAACCTTAAAGCAATGCCGAACATCACGGGAGAAGTCAAATTCCACAACATGACGTTCGGTTACGATTCGCATAAACCGGTGCTTCGGGACATTAATCTCCATGTGAAACCCGGCGAGATGATTGGGCTCGTTGGGCATTCGGGCGCGGGGAAATCGACGCTCATCAATTTAATCTGTCGGTTCTATACGCCGGACGCTGGACGTTTAGAAATCGATGGCGAGAACATCAAACAGATTGACCTCAAGGATTTGCGCCGACAGATTGGGGTCGTGTTACAAGAGCCGTATCTGTTCAGTGGGACTATCGCCGAAAACATCGCCTACGCGCATCCCGATGCGACTATGGAGGATATTATCACAGCGGCGAAGGCGGCAAACGCCCACGAATTTATCATCAAGTTCCCCGACGGCTACGACACGGAAGTCGGTGAACGCGGCGGACGCTTGTCTGGCGGCGAACGACAACGTATCTCCATCGCACGGGCGATTTTACACAACCCGCGGATTCTGATTCTCGATGAAGCCACCTCATCTGTGGATGTGGAAACTGAGAAGAAAATCCAACAGGCGATCGACAGGCTCGTGCAGAACCGGACGACGTTCGCGATTGCCCACCGGCTTTCTACGCTCCGAAATGCCGATCGGCTTTTCGTGATTGAAAAGGGAAAAGGCGTTGAGTGTGGTTCACACGGGGAACTCATGGAGCAACAGGGTATCTATTACAAACTCGTAGAAACCCAGCGCGAAGCCGCCAACGTCCGCGCAGAAGCGCAAGCAGTGGAGAGATAAACATGCAGAACGAAAACACAGAGAAACAAGCCACTCTCGCTGCGGCACCCACAGCGAAGCCTATACCCCCTGAATCAGACGACTTCACGCCGCGTTACCTGGACACCACTGAGCTTACACTCACGCGTTCAGAGGTAGGAACGGCGCGGCTTGAAATTCGGAATGAAGCCTGCCATCTGCGCGTGGTAATCCGAAGGCTTATGCCACTCAGCAATCCCGACACTTATATCTCGCTTGCCGCGGATGAGGATACGGAAATTGGGATCCTCGTGAACCCATCCGAACTCGCGCCGGAAAGTCTCAAAATCCTGCAGGAAGAGTTGGATAAACGATACTTTACGCCGACAATTCAGAAGATTTATCGGGTGAAGGAACAATTCGGCATCCATGAGTGGGAAGTTGAAACGGAGCGGGGTCGTGTGACTTTCTCGGTGCGTGGGTTGAATCAGAACATCAAACAGATGCCGCCTGCGCGACTTTTTGTGACGGATGTCCGAGGAAATCGATACGATATTCCGGATTACCGAGACCTGGATGCAGAGAGTTATCAACAAATTCAACGGCATCTCTAAAGATACCAATGAAACAGAGACGCTTTTACGCGGTTATCGCTTCAATCGGGTTGCATCTGCTCTTTGTCATAATTGCGGCGTTGCTGTTTTCAGGGCAAAGGGAACTGAACCAAGACGCGTTTGAGGCGACATTCGTTACGCTTAATTCGGCAAGGACAGATGTGGAAATTCGACCAACCCGGCGTCCTATCTCGACGAACACCACGCCTGTAACAGAAACTTCTACGGCTCGCATACCGACACAGGCATCACAGATAAGCCAACTTTCGAGAAGCGAATCGGAGGTTGTGCGACAAGTGCCACCGTTAGACATCGAAACTGATATGCTGAATCCTACGGAGGTTGCGGTAGCACCCACACTGCCCAGTAGTGAGACACCGAACACTTCATCCGTACATCCATCTGTCGCTCCTGGAGAAGAGGCACCTGTAATTGAAAAAGGTGCATCTTCTGCTGTTAGGAGCAGAGGAACCGGTGCAACTAAAACAGGGCTTTCGGAATTTCTGGATGGATCCTTACCCACAAGCGGTCTGGGAGATGGGTTCGATACTGCGTTTCGGAACCTTGTAAAAGTTCCGAAAAAGAAATTGGGCGGTATCCTTGAAGGGACAGGAAACGAGATTCGCGGGCACATTCGATTGATTCGACTCAAACATTCGCTTTCGGATTGGTGGCAGGATCCGACCGCTATTCCTGCGCTCATCAAGTGGTTGGAGGAATACACCCCGATTCGGGCAGATATGAATTTCGCTGGCGGCGCGCTACGGCTGACCGACCCCCAGATTATGGATGCCCCGCTCATCATTATGACAGGACACGATAAAGACATTACCGTCGGGCGCGGGCTTGCGAAAGATGGTCCTCTGCAGACAGGCTTCACACCCGCAGAACGCGCAGCACTTCGGAAGTATATTGTTGAAAAGGGTGGGATGCTGTTTTTCGATGACTGTGGTTTCAATGGGCTTTTCGCACACATTGTCGCCGATGAACTCAAAGAGATTTTTCCAGAGTATCCGCTTGAGATACTTCCCCATGAACACGAGTTGTATAGCATCCATTACGACCTGCCGAAACCCCCCACAGGTGGCGATGTGTTCTGGGGAAACGAGAACAACGCGCAGCCAACGCAGTTCCGTTTTCAGAAAGGGATTACCATCGACAATCGGTTAGCGGTGGTTTATAACCGTAAGGATTACATGTGTGCGATGGAAACCGCAGAGATTGAGAGCCGCACGATGTTACGACTCCGACGTTCTACGGATGTCTATCGGTTTATGTCAAATCTACTGATTTATGCGCTGAAATATGGTGGTAATACGGATAGGACAGGGTATACGGAGTAGTTTTTCTAATCCCATGCCTCGTGTAAGAACCGAATCCAGTTGCCGTGCATAATAGCGGTGATGTCATCGGCACTATAGCCACGCGCCTCCAACAACCCCGTTAACTTCTGCAGGTCAGCGATGGTATCCAAGTCGCTGGGGGACTGCTCACGTCCATAACCGCCATCTAAGTCCGTGCCGATAGCGGCGTGACGACTGTTGCCTGCCAATTGACAGACATAATCAATATGATCAACGACGGTGTTCAAGGTAACTCCATCGTTGCGACTTTCACCAGCAACCCAGCCCGGTTGAAGCATCCATGCATCAAAAGCCGCACCGATGACCCCATCTCGCTCAAAAATCGCACGTAATTGCGCATCGCTGAATTGGCGTTGATGCGGCACCAATGCGCGACAGTTATTATGACTGGCGAGGACTAATCCACTGTAGTGTTCCAATGACTGCCAGAATGCCTGATCCGAGCAGTGGGTGAGGTCAAGGATAACACCCAAACGTTCCATCTCAGCCAATAAGGGTGGACCGAGTTCAGTCAATCCGATTTCTGTGCCCGTTCCACCGGCGTAGCGTCCGGGGCCATAGTGCGTTAGCCCGATCAGACGCAATCCATTATTAACCCAAGCCTCTAATTGATCGGGTTGAAGAATCGGGTCGGCACCTTCCATACTAATCACAAATCCCAAGGGAGGCGTATTATCGGGGTCGCTTTGATCAGTTGTCACTTCGTTTTCCCATGCCCGCCAGTCAGCGATGTGGCTGTCTAAGTCTTCTGGCATCGTGATGATGCGGACGGGACCTGTTTCTGCTAACGCGTGATAGTAAGCCAATTGCCCTTGGGCGATGCCGTAGGCTTGAACAGATGAAGCAAAATCGAAATGGGGGGCAGGTCTGCCGGTTGAACGAGCAAACAGGGTGACGAAACTTAGGGCAATCCGTCCCTGACGCATCTCCGGGAAAGCAACAGTGCCTTGAGTACGCCCTTTACCGGGCATCCCTACCTCTTGGGTCCGAATTGTATAGGCGGAACTCAACAAGTCCCGGTTGCCTTGTAACGCATTCATTGACAGATCAAGATGAGCATCAACAATAAGCATAAAATATCCTTCTTTGATGTTAGCGTTTACGCAATTTAACGATAAACTTTTTCCTATAGGTATTTTACCGGCGAGGTTTGTAACCTCGCCAGCGAAACGCGTAAGTCTTGTGATGTGTTGGAATTGGAAGAACCGAGTTAATTGCTATCTGGATACGCGGCGAAATGTGCTTGCGGCGTGCCATTTTGATAATTGCCGTCACAAGCATTGAGCATCCATCCGCTGAGTTGGGCAACAAGATCGGGATGATCCGATGAAACGTCGTTCTCCTCGCGATAGTCGTGGGGGAGATGATATAATTGGAAACTGTCCGTGCTATTGATATACCGTAGTTTCCAACCATCTGTCGTTATCAAGGCAGGACCGAGTCGAGAGGCATATACAACCCACTCGCGGTGTTGTTGAACATCAGGCTGTTCAAGTAAAGTCGGTAAGAACGACACACCATCTTTGGCTTGCGGCAATTCCATGCCGATGAGGTCAGCAAGAGTTGGCATCACATCGTAGTTTGCGAGGCGATCGATATTCGGTGTCTCGAAATGTTGCTGTCCATAGCAACTCAGCATGCCGCGTCCGAGGTCGTCACCGTAGATGAGAATGACATTCGGGTTATCCGTCATAACTACGATACCAAGTGAAATACCCTTAAAATTTCTGTCGAAGAAAGCATGATGAACTGTTTCTCCAATCTGCAAGCAAAACGACTTAAAAATAAACATGCCGCCCCTACGGGGCTGAAGAGGCGGGAGGCATCGTATTTCTATAGACATGCCGTCCCTACGGGACTAAAGAATAGAAGAACAAATGCTGATATCGATAGAGTTGGGTTTCACTGGTTCAACCCAACCTACTTAATGCTACGTTGGAATGCGCGTTGCCTATAGAGGTGCTCGAACAGATTTCCCTCATGCGGACTATCCCAAGAGATCTGATTCGTCGGGATCGCGCCTAAATTCAGCCGATCAATGAGCGGCGTCGCTATGAGATCTCGTGTGAGCACTGCGTCTTCCGTAATCGCGGTGGCAACCAGTGTCGCGCCGATAGCCTCAACTAACTGCGTCGATGGCACTTCCACAACACTCACGAATGGGAACGGGAATTCTATGTTTGCTAACGGATGTTCTGCATCCTCACACCAGATAACAGTGGGTCTGAGGAAGGTACATCCATCCAATTCGATGACTCGGTCCCCAGTTGTCAACTCCGTTGCGCCGGGCTCTTTGAGGTGGCGGTCGATTAGCGATGAGATACCGTGTGCAGACTTCGGGTTCGCCCACGCTGCGATTCCCGCCTCTGGATGATCCAGTGGTTTCGGTTTAATATGTGCCAAACGTTCCGCCAATGCTTCGGCAATCTCACGTCCATGCGCCGTTACCCACACGCCAGAGGCGTTAATGCAGGATCTTCCACCGTTTTTAGCAACCGATTCCACAATGAGATCGAGGTACTGTTCCCAATTGTTCTGCTCCTCTTCATGGACAATGATTTTGCTACGTCCGGGTCCGTGGATTTCGACACGAGGTGTGTTCACCCACGGTGCGACGGTTGAACCGCCACCGAAAAGCATAGAACGCCCACATCGGACGAGGATTTCGTTGGCACCGGCGTAATCGGTCGGATAGAAACTGAGTGCTTCTGCGGGAGCATCTGCCGCGATAAACGCTTGCGCAATTCGATAGGGAGTCCACGGCTCCTCGCGTCCCGGTTTCAGCACGAGTGGTACTTTCAAAGGGATGGCAGGCACCCACAACGAATGAACGCCCGGCGAATTGCTCGGTAACACGGCACCCAGCGAATCTGTTTCACAGACGTAACTCAACGTGCGTCCGTTTTGGACTCCCCATCCGGTGTCAAGGACTCGTAAATCCAAGCCACGGGTGAGTCCATCCAAAACCGTATCTATATTTTCCAAAACCCCTTGAATCTTGAATAGATTCTGCTGACAGAGTACTTCAGGCATGCCGGTTGTCCCGGAGACCTGTTGGATGTAGTCTGTCGGTGATTGAACCGTTCCGTCAAGTGGCAGCGTCTCCGTTGCGAAGAGGCGCGCTGCCTTCTTGCAGATGGAGATTAATTCGGCGACAGAACGTTGTCCAAGCACCTCTCTTTGGAGAGCGATGTCAACGAGGTCCTTCGCTATCAATCCACGGTTGGCTTGGCTCACCTCGACCAAAGGCTCGCCCGTTTTGATATGCGACACGCGGACGGTGTTCAAACTTCTGTAAGAACGTCCGGCGCGTAGAATTGGAATGTGTATCATCTTTTTTTAATAATTCGCAAGGCGTTAAATGAAGGGGTTGGTTTAATAACGATTTTTGGGTACCCACCGCCTGCGCCGTTGTTGCAGGCTGCCATCATTTTAAGTTGTGACGGCATACGGCATGTGCGGGTAGACACAAAACCTGCCCCTACATGAAAGGAGGTACAACGGCGTATGCGGGTAGGCACAAGACCTATCCCTACTACCATGTAATCTTTGCTACCCATCCCGAAGATGCATCACAATAAAGAAAATCATCATCGTAGATGGAGAGTCCATGGGGTTCAGGGTAATCCTCAGGGACCTCAATCACATCAAGCGGTGTGCCATCTTCAAGATCAAGTTTGACGATGACCCTGTCAGAGGTATGCGTTGACCAAAGTCCATCTTCAACACGAACCATACCGTGTCCACGCCCATGAGGCAACGGAAGCGTCTTTTGGATAGACCAGTCCGAAATTCTGACCTTATGTGTGACCTGATTCTTAAGCGTCTGGACCCACAGATGTCCTTCATCGTAGTGGTCATATTCGACACCGTGTGTGCCGCCGCCATCGGGTATCGGATAGCGTCCAAGGGTTTCGCCGGTAGCGGGATCGACTTGGAAAATCTCGCCTGTCCCGGATTTGGCATCCGTATCTCGAACGGGACGCCAGCGTTCTCCAGGTCCGTTTGCCGCCAACCAGAGCGCGCCGCCGCCGGACGTCATACCGCTTGTGTTGGAGGATTCACTCGGAATGTCGCGAATGAGTTTCGGCACGGTGTAGTCCGAATCTGATGTAATTTCAACTAATGCGACTCTGTCGGTAATCTGGTCGACGATCCACAAACCGTCGTCTGTAACTTGTAAACCGTTCGGCACCGAGTAAGGTGACCGGAAGACTTTCTCAATTTTCGTTATCATATTCAAGCTCCTTTTTAGTGGGTATGCCCTTGTGCCAAAGATAACTTTAGCAATTCTAAATATCGGAGTATCCGCTTTATAAGAGGCAGATAATCACGATGAGGGTGATTCGGCCAATTGTGCCGAGCCTGTTTCTCTCGCTGTGTTTAGTCCTGTCGCTTCTCTGCTCTGGTGCCCAAGATTGGGTTCTACATGCTCTATCGGTTCAATTGAGAGCCGCCACCCAAAAGCATTCAGGAGAGTCCCGAGTGTGTCAATCCGCGGTGATTTGTCGCTGGACAAGATTTTTGAAAGAGTTTCTGGGGGAATGCCAGTTTTCTTGGAAAGTTCCACAATTTGACCTTGTGCTTCAATAACAGTCCGAAGTACCCGTAGAAAGAAGGGCGTATCACCATCCTTCTGGTATTCCTCTAATGCAAATTGGAGATAATCAAGTGCCTCCTCCGGATCTGCAAGTTGCTCGGCGATAACCTCATGCCATGTCCGATATTTTCTCATTGTTGTGTCTCCTTGTATTCCAGCCAATAGATTTTTGCGCGTTCAATATCTCGCGCCTGCGATGATTTATCGCCACCACAGAGCAGAAGAACGATAGTGTTATCAATTTCACCAAAATAGATGCGATAGCCTCCTCCGAAATGAAGACGCATCTCATATACACCGCTACCTACAGATTGGCAATCGCCAACATTCCCAATTTCAAGCCGCTCAAGTCGTTCTCGAATTCTCGTTCGTGTCCTTCGATCTCGAATTGATCTCAACCATTCGGTGAAAGGTTCTCTGCCGTTTTGAGTCTGGTAGACTTGCAGTTTTCTCGGATGTGCGTTACACATTGATAAAAATGATTAATAGACACCTACGACGACGCTTTCTTGGAGTTCTGTGAGCAGGCGAAGGTTTTCAACGCCGTCCCAAGGGTATTCTGGAATCGGTTCAGCGCGTTCGGCTTCGTCGCGTTCCAGAAAACGGGGCATGAAAAATTCTCGCGTCAGGGTCGTGAGCATAACACGTCCGGTTTCGCCATAATCAACAAGTTCCTCTGGATTTTCCGGATTAACGAGTTCAATAACAGCGCGCGGGTACGGTGGATAATAGATTATAGCATAGTTATCCGCCGGATTGAAAGGTTTACAGGCGGCTAATCCCATCAAGGTATTGCCGTAGGTCGGGATAAAATCGATACCCGGTACGAGTTCTTCGCGTGCGAAACGGTGGAATTGCGCGTCCATCTCGGTGCCTCCACAAAAGATACCTTTAATACCAACCTTTGGCAAGGAAATTTTTTCACACAACGCCTCCAACAGTTTCGGCGTGGTGAAGAGGCATTGAACGTTTTCATGGGCGCGGAGCACGTTGAGTGCCTGTCCGATAACATGGTTTTTATACGCGTCCAATTCCTCATTTTTCCCGTAACGGACGAGTTGATTCACCCAACGCGGGTCGAGGTCTACATGGAAACAGATACCGCCACGATGTTGGGCGAGATGCTCAACAGCAAGTCGTAAGCGTCGCGGTCCCGTCGGACCCAACATGAGCCAATCGCTACCGGTCGGAAACCCTTCATCAGAAAGCGATTCACTAAACAGCTCATAATCAATGTGAAAATCACGAATACTGATGCGTGACTTGGGCACGCCTGTCGAGCCACCGGTTTCAAAGACATAAATTGGCTCATCGGCGTAAGCTTTTGGCACCCAACGTCGGACAGGTCCACCGCGGAGCCATTCGTCTTCAAAATGCCCGAGGCACTTGAGGTCGGCATAACCACCGATTTCTTTTTTCGGATCAAAACCGAGGTTTTCTGCGTATTCCAGCCAAAACGGACAGCCGGTCTTTGGGCTGAAGTGCCATTTGACGATTTCCCGGACGTGTGCATCGAGTGCTTTTCGAGCGTTGGTAATTTTGGGGGAGAGATTTTGATTCAAAATGTTCATTTTTTGTTAGAGCACAGCGGAGTGTACCTACCCCCTTCATGCTTTTTGCTTTACCATACTTGCGAGGATACCCAGGACTTTGTCGCATTGTGCGATTTGGTAGACTGCCATGTCAATGTGGAGTTTTTTCCCCTCCAATTTGAGGAACCGCCACTCTCTACCTGAGGTGGTAGCCCCATAGATGCGCGGAATGTCATTACCCTTTTCGGCGTTAAAGTATTGTGCGGCGACCATCTCTGCGACACACTGCCCGAGCCCGATCTCCAAATCATCTTTCTTGGCCTCAACCAGAATGATCACAGGTGCTTCCAACACAAATTGGACTGGTGACAGGCTGATCAGAAAATCACACACGCCTATCAGTCCGTTCTCGTCATTAACGTTGAAATCAATGCCAGAAAAAAGACTAATGCTTAGGTCTAACTGCTCGCGAAGTTCGACAAGCACATCGGAGACAATCATTTCTGACTTCGCCTTCTCGGTACCAATAGCAGTGGCTAGGGGTATATTTCGCGCCAACACGGCAGTGAGGAGTTCACTTGGAGCCATCGGCTCACTATCAGAGAAAAGTCCGGCGATATCAACCTCTTCTATGTTAAATGCCTCCCGTACTGTTTCTAATGTAAAGTTGCTGTACGCCATGTGATAGTACCTCTCAAGATATGAGATAGATTCCAAATGATTCTGGTGTTAAGCAGTCTCCTATTCTGAAATCGCAATCAGCATATTACGGGTCACAATGTAAAGCACGCCGTCCTTTGCTACAGGTGTCGTATAAACAGCACTGCCCAGATTGGTTTCAAACAGCACCTGCTTCGTTTTCCCTGTCTTTAGAATCACAACATCGCCATCCTCATCGCCGAGGTAAACCTTACCGTCTACAACATAAGGCGATCCCCAAATTGCGGCGAAGGTATCATGCGTCCAATAAGGGTCCCCCGTGTTAACATCTAAGCAGTAAAGGAATCCGCTCAGATCCGAGATGTAGAGTAGCCCATCAGCGATGGCTACAGTGGACATCGTGCGATTGAACTGTTCATCGCCGAAGTGCCAGATGTCAGCAGTCTCGGTAATATCACCGGTTTGTGAGGCATCAATGCACCAGAGATGCCCTACGCCTTCGCCGTGCTCCGGGTCCTGCCCGACAGCGACGAAGACTTTGTCTTCATAGACGACAGGGGTTGAGATGATATTGTTGCGAGTGCCGCGTCCACCGAGTTCCCACACGGAATCCTTGGGGTTGCAGTCAAACTTCCAGATAATGTTGCCCGTTTCTGGTTCAAAGGCATAAATCCAGCCATCGCCGCCGGGAATGATAACCTGCGGGACCCCGTTGACAACACCGTAAGCGGGGTTCGCCCACTGCCCGTGCAGTATATTTTCGCCGGGCGAGGCATCTTCCCACACGAGTTCGCCAGTGTGTTTATTGAGGGCAATGAAGGACGGAGCGTCGGGAGAAGGGATATGGATATGTCCTTCATCAACGCCGTTGCTCGTTTCCAAGAAGAGGATATCTCCGACAGCAAGCGGTGAACAGGTGGCAAGGTTATGCGGAAAAACATCCAACTCATCCATCATGTCGTAGCTCCAGATGATGTCGGCATCGATCTCGCTCGTTTCTGTTTCTTCGGTAAAGGGACCGTCGTTTTCGCCATCAAGGAAGGCTTCAGTGTCGATACAGACGACTTCACAACGGTTGGAGATGTAGTAGAGTCGGTCGCCTTCAATAAACGGAGTGGAACAGATTCCCTGTAGGGGCCAGTCGTTAACACGTCCTGAAGGAAGTTTGGTATGGGTGGCTTGCCAGAGAAATTTGCCATCGGATTCGTTAAACGCCATGATGACCCCGCGGTCTCCAGTGAGTTTAGGGTTGCGAAGTGCTTTATTGTTTGTGCCGACAAAGACTTTGCCACCGATGACAAGCGGTCCCGCGTAACTTTGGGAACCGAGTTCCGCTGTCCATTTAATATTTTCGCCGGTTTCCAGATCCCAACTCCCGGGGATATTCATTTCATCGGATATCATGTTCCGGCTTAACGTGCCGCCCCACAAGGCAATCTCTTTTTCCGCGTAGGAGGGAACTCCGATTCCCGATGAGGCAAAAGTGAGTAGCAGTGCAAGATTTGCGATGTAGATAAATCGGGATTTCCAAAAAGGTTTCAATTGAACGACTCCTTCTGTTTCGTCGCAGTCTGTATATTCGCGCGTGGTGTCGATTAAAAGATTACCACACTTTTAGATTGTCGTAATAGATTTCCGTTGCGGAGTAGCCGTAGATGCCGGGGCTCCCCTCTCGATTTGGAAGTGGGTCTTCGGCAGTAATCGTCCATTCTGTGGGTTCAGGTTCACCGGTGCGCCATACCTTTCCGTGAATTACTGCTTTATCCTCCATAACCTCTACCATCATTTTCATTGTATACCAGACATCCATCTCCCACGCGAAGTCGATTGTTTTCGCCATGCGTAAATCGGATGCCCACGAACGGATTTGCAAGCGTTGGTGTCTGCCCTGCATATCCAATGTGTAACGATTCGCAATTAAGCCCAGGTCTGGCAGTCTGCGCTTATTTCTGGTTCCCATCAGGTCAACTTGAATCTGATAGTTCTTCATTGTTGAGGGACCGAGATAGACGTTGGAGCGGTTTAAGCCGCGTTGGACAGGCGTTTTGACTAAGACTTTACCACCATCTTTTTCACGCACAAAGAATTTGCCGGTCGCACCAATCCAGTGCGTAGGTATCTTCTCAAGTTCAATTGTCTCAAAATCCTCTGTCCACGGGAGTGATGGAATGACGCGGATGCGAGCCGTCGCTTTCATATCGCCGGATTGGGCAGTGACTGTGCCTGCGTGTGCCCCGGCACTTTCATCGGGTGTGAATGTGTTGTCTTGGAGGGTACCGGTTAAGCCGACTTTCATCCATTCTACGGCATCAATCGCACTCGTCCGTTTTCCGCCTGCATCGAACCCGATGACGTTGAACGTAACAGGGTTGCCTGATGTAAGTACTTCTGCGGGGGTCAGCAACAGTGAAACAGCAGGAGCCGTGCTCATCTCAACCGGTTCTGGTGCTATCTCTTTGCTGGCACAACCGATGACGAGGAGGCACACAATCGGGATAGCGTAAATTGGAATATACTTTTTCATTACTTTGTCCCCCCGATACAGTAGAGGTGTTCCTCTGTAGTGAAATAGATACGTCCATCAGCAATAGCGGATGAACCGTAAATTTCGACGTAGTGTTCATCTTTGGCTCGGCTTATCTCTTGAACACTTAGCGACTCACATCCCTCTTCGCTGGGTTGAAGGATAGTGAAGCCACCATTGACTTCGGTGACATAGAGTTTCCCATCTGCCCAGACAGGGGAACCTTTCCCGACTTTACCGATGTTGTGTTCCCAGTATGTTTCACCGGTGTCAGCACTAACGGCATGAACGTTCGCGGAGTTATCTACAACATAGAGGTGTCCTGCGTGAATTGTAGGAGACGCGTATCCGACATTAACGCCATCATATCGCCAAAGTTCGTGAGTTTGGGTGACATCCCCAGTACCGGTTGTGTCAATACAGACGACCCGTCCCATCGTGGTAGTATCTATATTCTCTTCGCTATGCGTGGCATAGACTTTCGTGCCTGAAACGATGACGGACGTATTGATACCACGCTGACTCAGTTTAAATCCCCAGACCATCTCTCCGGTGCTCTGTTTCATAGCGTAAATGCCGCCATCAGCATTGCCACCGATGATGAGTTGCTGTCCGTTGATATTCGCGACGACTGGTGTGGAATAGGTAGTGTCTAACGGTCTACCGCCGGGAGTTGAAACCCAAATCAGTTCGCCAGTGCGTTTGTCGAAAGCAAAATAGCGGTGGCGGGTGGCGGCTTGGTCACCCCATCCAGAATTGAGATAACTAATGACGACGAGGTCGCCAGCGATAACAGGGGTATGGACCCGTCCGCCATAACCGGATATCCGTCCATATTCTTCCGTGAGCGAACGCGACCAGAGGATGTTTCCATCCTTGTCGAAACAGAAGAAGAGTCCTTGGACACCGTGTGCATAAACATTTCCGGTTTCGAGATCGCCAGCGAGGCTTGTCCATCCGACTCGGTTGAAGGAGATAGTGGTATGAAAGACGTTGAATTGATAATTCCAGACCAGTTTGCCGGTTTCTGCATCGAAGCAGGCGATACGTTCCTGTTCGGTGATATCTTTGCCGACACGCCCGATGACGTAGACTCTGTCGTTGAGAACGATCGGTGTAGAGCGCCCTATGAATTCTGCCTTCCAGAGAAGGTTCTCACCTTCGGTCGACCAAGTCGAGATGAGTCCGGTTTCGGCAGAAGTGCCATCCTGATTTGGTCCCCGCCATGTTGGCCAATCGCCAGCGATGGCGTGCATAGGAACGGCAACCAGAAAAAGGCAGATGAATAGCCGACTTTTGTAAAGCAAGTTTTGGCTTGCAAGCTGCGCCAAAAAAATCGGTTTTCGGTGGTGCAAATTTTGCTCCTCCTCACTTATTTTACGTATGCTTGTAATTTTAAGACGATGAAAGAATTTTAATGTTTAAACCTGCGCGCCGGGTTAGAAGCATGCCACTTTGCTTCACTGAGGAATGCGTAGGGACGTGCCAGATCGGTTTTGTTCTTCATATCTTCCGATATGTCATTATACTACATTTGGAATTTTTAAGTCAGATTAATTCAGACGCATTTACCGCATTTCTTAGAAGGTCGTAGAATACGTGATATATGTCGCAAAACGGACATAAGAAATCCCGTCAGTAAGCCCGAAAAGTGTATCACCTCTATACAAGGCACCTCTGAAAGCAGATAGATTCAGTGTTTTGCAGGCGGGTCTAAAGATCTAAAGGTTGCATAAAATCCAAGATTTAAGCCGAATTCCAAAAATAAAATGGGAAATTGAAAAGGGTGTATTGACAACAGTCCTACGAGATTAGGTATACTTACTGGAAACAGTAATGGTTTTCCATACGACTGCCGTACGGCCTGCCATGTCGACGGTTGCGGCTCGGAGACGGTAATTCCCAGGGTGTTTAAGACTAAAACGAATCTCCACCTCGGCTACCGATTCCGTTTGATCGATGCGAATTTCGGAGTGATCTCTGTTCAGGAAACGGTAATCTTCCTCCCCTGGACCGAACAATTCCCAGAGCACTATCTCATTATTGTAGATACCGCTTTCGTCTGCGCCTCGTGTGTAGTAAACAGAGGCAGATCCATCGGTTACAGTGGCACAGGCACGGACTTCGAGGGGTGTTTCGGCATGCGGTATAGACACATCAACTGTCAGAGTTGGAGGGATACCGGTTGGACGGGTTGGGGTTCTCGCGCCTTCGTGTAAGCCCGTCTCCTCACCTTCACGGACCTCCACCTTACCGTCTTCCCGGATGCGGACGACTTCTCGATAATTGGACAATTTGAGTCCTTCCAAATCCCAGATAAGGTCGAAAGCAACACCGAGTCGAATCGCTCTCTCAATTTCGGTAAAAAAGTTGTGCATTACGGTGCGGTATTTGACCCCTTCCCTATTACGCCGTTCTAAATTGAGTTCTCCTAACCCCCAGAGATTGCCCCTGCCCATCTCAACATGTCCGAGATTGTAGCCGGGTGGTAGGAGGATAACGATTTCAGCAGCCGTGCGGAGTTCGGCAAGATTCCTATCGGGATGGCTTTCGACGTGGGCACTTAAATTTCGTGAAAGTGCCAGGATTTCACTATAAGGCACACAGGCGAGTTGATAGTTATCCCAGTAGTGGAAATGCCGCGCACCTAAATCGTAAGCGTGTGTCTGGAGCCAGAAGGCATCGGCACGGTGGACCTGTCCGTAGATACTCATGCCCCACCCTTTATCGGTTTGTCTGGCGGCACCCCGAAGGAAGCCGTAGAGGATACTCGCAAGATTTTTCGGGTTGTCTATCGGGATCTGGCAACCGTAAACCATATTCATTTCAGGTAGCGTTCTCATTGTTCCGACTCTGCCGGGCGGCTCAAAAACGATCGCGATAGGAGATTCGGTGTTTCCCTCTGAGAGTTGATACGCCGCTGAACTGATGATGGTGTCCCAGGTATATAGATTTTCCTGAAGAAACTCCATATCTCCCAAATCTACGTCCGGGTGTGCCTCTAAGCCTTTGCATAGCCGCGTGGGTGCGCCATCGTATTTAGCGGTGTGGAAGTAGTTTTGAAACGCTTCAAATGCGAGTTGTGGTGTTAAGGCTTTCCGAAAATCAGCATCTGCTTCCAACTTGGGTCTAAGCACGTGGTCCCGCGTGCAGACAGCGGGTTCGTCCATGAAAATAGCAGGACCGAGGTAGTTGCTTCGGTATAAACACTCAGGATAGCCGAGTGTCGCCGCGTCGATTCCCCAATAAAAAACGTTGCGATTTTTAACCCATTCGACCTGTTCAGTATCAACGCGAACACAGTTGATCCCCGCCTCAATCATCTCGTCGTAATCGACTTCGGTCAATGGGAGGAGTTCGTAATCAGACATATCATAGCGACGGGTTTCATCCCTCTGTCTCGTGTTGCTGGGCGGTCCGATGAGGACATCGGGACGGAGAGAAAGGAGCCGCGTGTCTTCCGGTGGTGCAGCAGATTCGCTTGAATCGGATATACGCGTAAGTCGATAGGTATGACCAAGGCATTTTGCTATTTCTGGGAAGAGACTATTCTGCGCTGTTTTGTCCGTAGATTTCGGGAAGAGATATTGCCACGTACCGAGACCGGGTAGGACAGGCTCTCCAGTGAACCTATCTCGGAATTCCAAGGGAATGTCGTCTCCGATCTGCAGGATGTAGCGAGATGTGGCAGCGCGGGCTACCTTCAGATCCTCGGACGGTACGTTTTCGCCAAGCAACCAGACAGCGAATTTTTCACCGGATGCTTTCGTTGCACGGAGACAGATCCACTGGGACGACACGCCAGTCTTTTCCTCAACCGAACCGATTACTACAGTTAGCGTCTTCACAACGGCGTTCGGTAGTGATTCTCCGCTTTCACGTTGATATGTCGCCATCTGTCCCGGTTCACCCAGTGGATACGACTTCTGTTCGGCAGTTTCACGCTTTTGCATGGTAAAACCTCAACGCGTGTCCAATTCACTCAGGATACGTTCTACTATCCGTTTTCGTTGTCCTTGGATTGCGGGCTGTTCCAATTCATAAACATCATCCGAAATCAGGTGTTTATGGCTTTCAATGGGAAGGGAATTGTGTGATGCATTATCAATATAGCGGTTAAAAATAGTGTATCGAGGATAGGATTCTGTCCAGCGTCTTCCGCCGTGATAGAGTGCTTCTGTAAAGACGACACAATCGCCAGCGTTGACAGGAACGTTGATAACCGTAGGTGGCCCATCGTAGATTGAGAGGGCATCGGGTGGCTCAAAGTTGCGCTTATGGCTTCCGGGTAGACAGACGAACCCTGTTTCCGCTGGCACATCCACCAAGGAGGTGCCAGCGTTGAGGAAACCCGCACGAGGTTCTGCGGTGTCAACACTATAATCTTGACCGGAGGCATGGAAGTGGATGTCATCGGAGGTTTTGTAATTCTTCGTCAAGGCGCAATCAACGAGACAGGGAGTTCCCCGCGTCAGGGCAATAATCACCCGTATAATCTCGCGGTTAAGCACAAGCCGTTGAAAGACGGGATCGCCGTATTGGATATGATTAATCCAATGTGCAATCGTCGGGGAAGTATCACCAGTTCGGGACGTAGAGGTGAGCGGCGGCGGAAGCTCATCCAAGGGCGTGTCATGCCATTGGTTACCGAGCTGAATCATTCGCTCGATATCCTCGGGTGGCACGACTTTGCGGAGGATAATGAACCCGTGGTGATCGAAGAACCATTTTTCGTGAGGTGTTAGCATATTTTTAATTGTTCCTTGCGGAGAAATAACGGGCATCTGAAATAGCAATTCAAAAACAGATTTCGGCGTTCTAAAGACGTTTTGTCCATCATTTTAAGATTGTCTTGAGAGTCGCCCAGACAATAGGCAATTTCTCGTCCGCTTGGACAGACAATCCGATTTTCGATTCAAAATTCCGGGTCACTTCGCCTGCTGTGAGGGGTCGATCATAAATGCGGACTTCATCAATGACACCGGGGAAAAATCGCTCGACGATTGTTTGCCGCGCCGATATAGACAGGCTCCACAAACGGGACAAACGTGTCAAGATCCTTTACAGCACCTTCAATAACTTCCTGTGGTTCACCATCCATATAGATACTGATCTCGGACTTGCCGGTGTCTACAATTGCAAAAACGATGTGGTGCCATTTGCCATCCGACAGAGCGAATTCGATCTCAACAGCAATTGCGTTACATCCCGCCGGCGATTTCTGACGGACATAGTAGTGAACGATATCCTCAGCCAACGGAAAACCTGCTTTTGCACTCCGGTTGACATCGATTGCCCACGCCATATTGCATCCCTGATCGAGGACCTTGAAAAGCGTTGTCCAATCCTTTTTGAAATCGGTTTTAACCCAAGCTTCAAAGGTAGATGCGGCGACTTGACCTCCAAAATCGCCGAGGTTTGTCAAGTTGACATAATCATCACTTCCATCAAATTCAAGTGCTTCTCCGACCTGTCCGCCGACAATTTTCGGAGCACCGACTATCGTGCCATCATTCTCACCCCAGACATCTTTGACTGTGCCACCCGCAATGTCCTGCCGATCAAACGTCCAATAACTCACGAGTCCATCTGTCACTACGGTTTCTGTATATGCATTGTGGGTAAATATAGCGATAGTTAGCGTGCATAAGAGGAGATAGTTTAGCCTTTTCATGGTGCTTTCCCCCTTGCGGAAGCGGGTTTATTTCCGCATTTATGGAAAATTTCTGGTCTGGTTTCGAGACTTTCAAAACTTGCCTTTAAAATCGGTGAGACAATCATAGCACCTCTGGCGATTTGCTACCAACTTTATTCCGATTTCAAGTTCACACTTGCAAGTTACGCCGAAAACTGGTAAAATGGATATCACATCGTGTTGCAAACCACACCGACTTCTAATAGCAAGTTTTCGCTTGCAAGCTACTCGAAAAGAGAGGAGAAAGAACTATGCCGAAAATGACAGGTGCTAAATTTATTGCTGAAACCGTCCACGGATATGGGATTACCCACGCTTTTTTTATGCCGTATATCGGACCGCGGGCTTTAATGGAGATGGAAAATCTCGGGATTAAGCGGGTTCAGACGCACGGTGAGAAAGCAGCAGCGTATATGGCTGACGCTTATGCCCGTGTGAACCGTCGTCCGAGTCTCTGTATGGCACAATCAGTCGGAGCCGTGAACCTCGCTGCCGGACTACAAGATGCCTATCTCGCTTGCTCACCAGTGATTGCGATTACCGGCAAGGAAAACCAAATCAATCAACAACGGCATGCCTATCAAGAGGTAGATCACGTCAACCCATTTTCTGCTGTTACGAAATACAGTGCATACGTCGCGACACCGGAGCAGTTGCCCTTCTATCTACGTCAAGTTTTCCGTGCTGCGACAACAGGGACACCAGGACCTGCCCATCTCGATTTCGAAGGCATCGCGGGAACGTCGGTTATTGATCGGGAGGGTGAATTTGAAGTAATCATTGAAGAGTCATTTACCCAATTACCCCCGTTCCGACCAGAAGCAGAAGCAGAAAAGGTAACGGAAGCCCTCAGCATCCTCTCCGATGCGGAACGCCCCATCATTGTGGCAGGTGGCGGTGTAACGGCTTCAGACGCCCGATCAGAACTTGTCGCATTGGCAGAGAAACTCTCGATTCCGGTAGCGACCTCCCTGAATGCAAAGGCGATGTTCCCGAGTGACCATCCACTGGCAGTCGGGACTCCCGGTTCATACTCACGGGCGTGCGCCAATCAAGCCGTGTGCGAAGCAGACCTTGTCTTCTTTATCGGAAGCCATACCGGCGGACAGGTAACCAACGGATACAAGATTCCACCACAAGGGACACCGATTGTACAACTCGATATTAACCCAGATGAACTGGGACGGAATTATCCAATTCAGTTAGGAATGCAGGGAGATGTGCGGAACACACTGCGCCGGATGCTTGAAGCGTCAGAAACCGCCGAGCCGCGTACTGAATGGGTTAGCCGTATCCAGGAATTAGTGAAAAACTGGAAAGAGGATGTCAGTGAAAAAGTGAACTCGGAACGGTTGCCGATGCTACCAGAACGACTCTGCCGTGAACTGACAGACTATCTCCCGTCAGACGCGATCCTTGTATCTGACACGGGACATTCAGGCATCTGGACCGGCACGATGATCGATTTTAAACATCCCGATCAGAGCTTCATACGTTGTTCAGGTTCGTTGGGATGGGGACTTCCCGCGGCGATGGGTGCAAAGTGCGCGCAACCCGATAGACCGGTGGTCTGTTTCACAGGCGACGGCGGTATCTGGTATCATATAGCTGAACTCGACACGGCAATGAAGTCCGGGATTAACGCTGTTATCGTTGTGAACAACAACCACTCACTGAATCAGGAGCAGGGTGGTGTTGAGTCGGTTTACGGTGGTCGGACCTCCGGTTCCGACGAACTCTGGTTGTTCCCAGATGCGGACTTCGCTAAGATGGCAGAATCGATGGGATGCCTCGGAATTAGGGTCAACAAACCGAGTGAATTCGCGGGCGCACTGGATCAGGCACTTGATTCCGGGAGACCGGCGGTCGTGGATGTGAAAACGCATGTGGAAGGGATTGCACCACGGACGTGGATGCCTTCCTAAAGGGAGATTGTGCGGTAGTGCGAGGTCGCCGTGCCTCGCACCGCCCACATTTTAAGGGCAGGTGTCTTTCTTCAATAGGTGTGTGTTTCTTTGTTCTATACACTTTTCCCCGAGTTATGTGATTCTTAAAATCTCTGATTAGTTTTATATCGTCGGAAACCAATACTTTTACTTCGGCTACTATGGCTAATGCGATAATATGCTCGTCGTCTGATGTTATTTCTCCCTTGAGTCCATTCTCTTTCTCTACTACATCCTGAGCTAGCATCTCTTTGAGTTTGTTCCGTCTTAGCAGTTCCCGCCTCAATTTGTACCCTCCCGCGCTCTTCCATTCTCCTCTAAACTTTTCGGTATTCGCGTAAACGATTTTACCATTTCTGTTATACACCCAGTGCCTCACGGGCTTTATATCTTCATCTATCCCCTTATTAAATTTGCCAATACAATTGGCATCCAAAACAACACACATCACTTAATCCTCAAATCCCATGAGTCTATCGGTCTCCTTCAGAAAAAATTCTCCATAATGTGGTGGCACGCCTTCCATATTACCCATCTTATCAAAACTGATATTATGTACCTTGACGATATTTCCCTTCGGCTCAAAGTATATTAGGGACACATCTTCGGGCCGGATATTTCCCTTTCTAATTTCAATACGGGCACGGTCAATCATATAGTCGCTATGGGTTTCAATAATGAATGAACTGTTGCCTTTATTCGCTAATCTCGCCAATAAAGAAGAGAATTCCGCCTGTGCTCTTGGGTGTAAATGGACTTCAGGCTGTTGTAATAAGGAAAAACTCGACAATCTAGGGGTACCCCGAGATATATTAGGATTTAAGATCTGCACCAAGATCGGCAGAATTTGACTGACACCGTAACCAACATCGATAATATTAGAAGTAGGTCCTCTTACTTTGAATTGAAGCTGGAAGGGGGCACCCAAGGATCGCCCAAGTTTTTTTATTTTTATGTTCTGAAACAATCCTGAACTCTTACCAAATTCGACCAACTGCTGCTTCAATCCCTCCCAATTCTCTTTTTGGGTTGCCTCAATCCGCATTAAATACATAGGAACATCACTACCCTCCGGATCGTTAAATTCTCGCGTCGGATCATAAGTTCGCTTAGGTCGTGAGCGAACCGGTGATGTACTAAATACCGGCAGAGTTCTAAGGGGATCCCATGGTAGATAACTGCTTTTTTTAGATTTTTCACCTTTTTTCTCAAAATATTTCGAGAAAGCAATTTCCCCCTCAGATTTCCCTCCAAAAGGTGGGAACAAGAAGAACAAAGGAAGCTCGTTTAATATATCAGTTCCGCAAACTATTCTATATCGATCCTGTTCTTCATCAAAAAAGTCTAAACGCACCTCCCTGTTCATTGTGTCTTTGGACCGAATAACAATTTCACCATCAGTCAATTTCATTATTACCGAACTAACAATCGGTTCTATCCCTGCCTTTTTTTCAACGAGCTCAACTGTTGTTTCAATATTTTCATTATTGTATTCATAAGTAAATCCAAGCTTAAAATTTTTCTCTCTTTTTTTGCTATTTCTGACAATATCCCTAAAGGTTCCCATAGAGTAAGGGTGTGAGTTAAAATCCATTCCCCTATCACACAAATAATTTGCTAACACCTGAAAACACGCGAGTGCTGTTGTTTTACCAGTGCTATTTTCTCCAACTAAAAAAGTCAGGGGACGAATCTTAAATGTTTGACGTGCACCAAAACAACGGACTTCTTCCATTGTGAATTGGGTAATGCTCATGTTGTCATCTCCGCAACATCATCGTTAGATTTTGGAATACAGTGATTTGCAACGTTCTCAATAACTCCACCGATTATGGTAACATATCCAATCAGAATCTGTCAAAAGAATTCATTATAGTAAGCTCTACATTACCTATACACCAACAGAAGGACGAGGTTACAAACCTCGCCTACGGTGGTCGGACATAAAAATGGCCTTAATTGATTTCGTTATGACGTGGGTTCTTCTATGGGTTCAGGTTCGGGTTGGCGAAACTTTGCCTGTCGCCACTCTTTGTAAATGAGAAATGCACCGAGTAGACATAAACCGTAGCATAACATGGCTTCTATACCAGTGGTTACTATGGCGATGTCCAATCTTTGGAACAATTTCACGCCCCTTACATCTATACCCGGCTCCCATTGCCCTATATTAAATACGTTGCAAACAGCAGCGGCAATCCAGGTGAGAACGTTGACTTGCATGAGTGCCAGTCCCGCGGTGACCAGTATCAAACCCTTTGACCGCGTTCGGAAGTAGAAAAACACCAAGAATCCCATAAGTACCGCAAATTCCACGTACACGATACCAGTTACCAAACTGACATAAACATTCATAAGTATCGTTGAAACCTCTTGTAAGTCCTACATAATTTAGGAACCGTCTTTAGATTCGCTAAAGACTTCCATTCCAGCGGAACCGTCTGCGATCTGTCGAATCTGTTTCTCAAAACCGGGCGGTGAGAGCGTCCATGTAATCCAGAGCGATTCATCTCCTGTATTGACAAAGCGGTGTTCCACGTTGGGTGGAATATAGATAACCGTGCCGGGCCTCAAATCGGCGACTTCATCACCGACGAATCCTTTCCCTTGCCCACCATAGACAAAAATGATCTCTTCGGCTTCGTTGTGGAAATGGATAGGAATCTCGCTATTAGGATCAACCTCTTCCAATCCCATGGCAAAGTGTTCAGTGCCAACGGTATTCGGTTCGACGAGGGTGTACAATGTCCGTGGAGCCTCGCCTTCAATACGTAGGACTTCGGCATCCTCTTTGTGATAAATATGTTTCATCTTTTCCTCCTTGCATAACCTAAGTTCGACTTAAGTGCGTAGGTTGGGTTGAACGGGAATTTATTGGAAATCGCACAGAACAGATAACGCTCAAATTCATCAAGAAACCTAAAATCACCAGAATACGAGCGAACCCAACACATTATTACACTTACAACGTTTAAATTGTTGGGTTTCGCTCCATCTCCTTGCCCCAATAGACCATGAGAAGCGAATCCTCCATATAAACGAGACAGTCTGGGTCTTTTATGGCTCAACCTGGGGGAAACACCCAAGCAAAAACACCTACGTCCACACTTGGATATTATTATGGAACTCACGTTTATAGTAAAATTCGTTGTGCTTAAACGAACCAGTAGGAATACAGACTCGCGTTTCTGATTTGAAATTGGAGTCGGAGCTCTTTTCCTTTAAGTGCTTCCAGCGAACGGTTAAATTTAATTTCTGCATCCAATTGATCTCCGACAATCCGCTGAGAGGTATAATTTTCCAGAGGTGCCCCTGTATCATCCGTGACCGAAACGATAACATAACCTTGACTCGCATCAACATTGAGGAGTAATTCCCCACCATTGAGCGTTATCGGTTTCGTCAGCATGTACCCTTCGGTTTCATCTGCATCAAGTGAGACGAATCCGTCACGCCGTAATGTCGCCAAGCCGAGCATGGATGTGTGCTTACGTTCGACCTGCTTGAATTTCCTGCCGGTGTGCGGTCCGTTCACGCCACCGTAATAGAAATAGATTTGATCGTCATGTGTGACAAAATTCTGGGTGATTCTCACCATCCCGTCTTCCCAACTGCCCGCCTGCCCGAGCGATAGGAATGTTTGACGATCCAGGACGCGTTGCCAGTTGATACCATCACGGCTCATCGCGAGCGATGTGTCAATCGTGCCATCAACGCCTTCGCGATAGACCCAGATCATACCGAGATAGATACCTTCGTAGATGTTGATTGGCATGCCGTAAATTTGGGTGCCTTCCTCATCAACCTCATCGCATTCAAACACGCGTTTCGGTCCGCTGAAGTGGATCGCGTCGGGACTCTCGGCGCGAGCGGTTTTGCGTCCACCTGCCCCGAATCGCCCAAAGACAACGTATTTCTGTATTTTCGGGTCCCACACTAAGGATTGAGTCGTGTCGCTATCAAGCGGAATGACGGGATTGGTTTCGCAGTTTTTCCAGTGAACACCGTCTGGAGAAAAAGACATCCACATGCCGTCTCCCTCCCCACGTCCCCAGATCGTCCGTCCTTCGTGCTGAATGAAGGTGTCGATCCCACCGTGTTCCCAATAAAAGCCTTTGTAACGATGGGTAGGGTCCGTTTCGTGCTCATCGTAGATGACAGCCATGCCTTCGCAGTTTGTGCGTCCGACATCAATAAGATTATTGGCGGTGCTTCCTTCAAAGTCGACTTGGTTTAGGATGGGTTTCTCCCAGTGTACGCCATCGGTTGAGGTAGCATAGCCGAGGAGTGTCACATTGCCGAGCGCGTTCCGTTGACGGATTTGCACCATTCCATCAACGTAAGGTCCTGTGAGATACCACATTTTGAAGAGTGAATTCTCTGGGTCATAGAGGACTGTGCCGTAGAGGGATGCGACACTCTCCCACGGATTCTCACCGCGCAATACCGGGTTATTAGGATGCCGTTGGGGTTGGTGTATTCGGCGATACAATCGTTCGATTCGAGTGATGTGATGCAGGTCGAGGAAAAGATAGCGATGTTCCATGTGGAGACTCCTTAGACACTCCGTATCTTTCGTGCAGACATGTTATCACAGATGTGAAGGTAGGTCAATCAAGAGGGACGTATTCCAGAGGATAGTTTTGCAAGCTCCTCCGCCGAAGAGTCCATTTCATCATTTCCAAGTGCCTTTTCAACCTGGGGGGTAACCCAGTCTATGTCGTATCGCGGACGGGTAAACCATTGCGGGAGCTCTAAGGTTTCTGATACATAGTGCATGCGACCCACTATGATACCGAGACTCCGAATCAGTTCTGGTGTTTTCTTTGCTGCAGGGAGTGTGTTAAGCGTCTCGCCAGGAATCCAATCATATACAGTCGCATAGCGCGAGGGTAGGTCGTTTGGGGAGACACATTGAATCATTTTCCCATCACGTCCAAGCACAGGCGAGAGGGTCTTGATTCGTCCCTCGTTCCAAAGTGCCTTTAACCAATAAATTTCAGACCGAATTTTATGGACAGAAGTTCCGACTCGATGGAGTCTGAGTGTGAACCGAGCGTCCTCAGTGTGCACGAAAAACAACATATTAGCAATATCAAATCCCACACCACTGATTCGGAATGAAACGTCATTGAATCCGAACGACATAACAGCCGCTTTTGCATAATGCCAATCGGTGGTAAGGTATCCTAACGCACTTCTGTTATAAACTATCAAAATACCATTGTCACAAGCGTGTTGCGTTGATTCGGATATAAATGTTCGTTGTTCATCATCGAGTGAATCCAGGAAGGTAAGGATAGCGGGATCAATCTGTGGGTGCGGGTCAGAAATTCCTTCAAGCCAATACTGCCTACATTTATCATGACAATCGATTCGGTAGACGGGTAGGGAAGGATCGCGATACCAATCAGGAGAATTTTCGATAGCGTATTCGACCTGAGTACCACAAAATGGGCACGACATTTTCTCCGCCATGGTGGCGTTCCTCCTGTGCTAACTTATTGACTGTGTATACGAGGGCAACCTATATTCACCCTTAAAAACGTGATAGCATACCGATTCTCAGGACTTTTGGTTAAATCGGGGTTCAGCCAATCGGAAGGTTAGCAAGAATCCAAGTGAAACGAGTGCCGAACAAGTGATGAAAACCGGTTCAAAGGCGAATTCCTCGATTAACGCACCAGTCAAGGGTGAAACAAACAAGGGGATCGCCTGAAAAAGGCTCATCACGCCGAGATATTGAGGGTGTTTCTCCTGTGGTGCGATTTCAAGGGTGTAGTTTGTGACGATGCGGGCAGACACGGGTGTAAATCCGATAAGGGCAAAGATAATCCAGTACAACTGCGCACCGGACGGCATTCGACTGATGCCGACCGCCAGTAATGGCGTAAACGCACTGATTAATATCAGAAAACGCAGCACAAATCGGTTTCCTGAGCGGTCTGCGATGTTGCCCATGACACCGGCACCGACAGCATTAGAGGCATTTTGGGCAACTATTAACGTGACGAAACCAGAAGAGGCGAGCCCTAATGTCCGCTTTCCGAAAACCGCATAGTGTGGAAAAAGGGGCCAAATCGAGTAAAACAGCAGGATAACGATCGCAAATCGTCGAAAATTTCTATCATGTCTCAACAAGAGGAGTGCATCACCGAGAAATTTAAAAAAAGGTGCCGTGCCTTCTGGTTGTGAAGGGAGTTCTTTAAACCAAAAACTAATTAAAGCGGCGATACCGAAGGCACCAGCCGTTACAGCGAAAATCACCGCATAACGCGGGTTGCTGTCAGAAAGCCAGCGCGGCATGAGGTAAACGGCGAGTCCGATCGAAAGTGAACAACCGATGACATTGGAATAGGCGAGGAGTCTGCCCCGTTTTTCGGGACTAATGAGTTTTCCTTGTAACGTTCCGTTAGCCAGATGATTGCAACCGACTATGAGCCAGTGCAAGGTACACAGCACAAGAAAAATAGCAACGATAACATTTGCTGACCAGTGTGTTAAACTCAATATCAGGGACAACACGCACCAAGGGATGGCAAAACCGAATCCTGTGAGAATAAAGAATCCCTGTTTTTTGGGCATCTGCGCGACACGCTGCGCGACGAGAAACTGGGGTAGGCTCTGCCCGATTCGCAGAATGAGCGGGAGCAATCCGCGGATGGTTCCAGACGAAGTATAGATGTCAATAAACGCTGGAATGACCACAGACTCGGCTTTGAACATCCAACCGAGACGCATCAGAATCTGGTTTAGAGCGAATACAATTAAATTGCGTTTTTCGGACGGATAGGATTCTTCCGAACGGGCGTTTGTCTGATCTGATGCGCTTTTATCCATTGAAATTCCATTCGTTTGTTAGCAAATTCACTCGTTCACTCATTTCAGTTAGGACTTACGCAAATTTGGAGTCGATGCCGACATTGAGCGGATATCACCGAAGAACGCGCAATGAATTGCGCTACTACGAACGAAAGACCGCACGAAAACGGGTGAACTGCGTAAGTCCTATCAGTATCGGCGTTAAGGGGTCAGTGCCCCTTCTTCGAGCCGCTGCGCCCCATATTTTTCCATATCTATTCGCGCCTCCGAGGCTAAGGTCTCTTGCTCGGAAAGTGCTTCTGCAACCCGATGGAATCGTTCAATGTCTCTCAATCCCATAATCGTGAGGTCTACACTTTTATGACTGAGCACATAGCGGTAGAATTGTTCTGGAGATGGCGCGTCTGCGTCTCCAAATAGTCTATCATTCCGAGAGGCATTCATAATGACGACACCCGTATTGTGTTTGTCGGCAGCAGGGAAAATGGTGTCTTCGGGCGTTTTCATCGCACAGTTATACCAACAGAGAACGGTGTCGAAAAATCCCGTGTCAACGGCGTGTTGTATCTCGATCCAATCGTGTCCGGTAACGCCGATGAAGCGGATGAGTCCTTCATCTCGTGCCCCCTGAGCCATCTCCAATGCTCCGCCGGGTGCCAAGGCTTGGTCTCGTTCCTCTTCTGTGTTCAGATGATGGAGTTGATAGACATCAATGTAATCAACGCCAAGCATCTGTAACGATGTTTCAAGTTCTGTCCGTGCGCTTTTTGCATCGCGCTTAGCGGTTTTCGTCGCAAGAATCAGCGCATCGCGTTGCCCTTTTATGGCGGTTCCGATGACTTTTTCGTCCTCACCATCTCTGTATGCCCGCGCTGTATCAATATAATTAATACCGGCATCAATTGCTTTGCGGTAACCGTCAACGGATTCGCAATACGCACCACCGATACCGAGTCGGGTAACCGTCAACCCTGTGCGACCTAAGACTGTTTTCGGAATCTCATAAATCATGATGTTTACCTCACAAGCTGACATTTGACGCTTTAATTCAACGAATCTCATAACGTGAGTTCGATAATAAAAATGCACTTATAGACGTAGGTTGGGTTGAGCACATCTGAAACCCAACATCATATCTAAAAGGCGTACCTTTGCTCCAGAGGAGCAATATATCTATAGCAGCGAGCCGACTCGACGCTTCCGCTCCAGCGGAGCGGTATGCCATCGCACGACTTTCTTCGGCTTGCCGGAGATACATGTCACCAAATCTGTGATAGACATGATGTATCGCGTCGGGTTCCTCTAAATCCTTAAATCGAACTCACATTCATAGGAGGAGTATACGTTATTTCAATACAAAAGTCAAATTTTCTCTCAAATTGCGGGTGCCATCTCCCACGCCTGAACGGATCGGAAACGTGCTTGTCCACCACGACTCACCAATCTCACACCGGTGCTATCGGCTCGCGTCGGATAGACCCGCTGTGTAATGCACTGCCTACCGTTAGCGAATACTTCAACTACAGATTTATCAACATAGATGCGGAGTTGAAGTGTTTCGTTGTCCTTCAACATGAACGGTGCACACTGCGCGTCAACAAACTGCTCCGACTCCGGCAATCTCGCAGTGCCACCGGCGTCCCGGTAGTGTGGATACCGGATGGCTTCGTTCAAGGTGGAACGACTGACCTCGATTTTCAACGTTCTCTCTGCTGGAACGGACAGAATCCCGGTTTGTTCAGCTTGATCGGGCGAGCAGAGCACTTGAACGCCGACCTCAGTTGCATCGCCGAGTTCAATTTCGACAGCCAATTCAAGGCAGTTCCCTTGGATCTCTTCTAAGTTCAACGTATCAGCGTTTAGCGTGATATTTTCACGTACTTTCGGGTTCATCCGCAGGCATTCCAACTCCGGCACTGGCTCAATCTGTAGACTACCGTCGGTTGCGACGGAAAGGATACGCGGCAGTGTCATCACCCCTGACCAACCGGAGGCACGCTCCTGTTCAACGCCGCGAATTTCGCGAATCCAATCGAAAAAGATACGACGTCCTTGCGCGTCTAACAGCGAGCGGGCTCCACCGAGCAGCCCACCCTCCCAACTCATCCGTCCGTAGTTTTCGACATAATACCGCTCGTTTTCAAATCTGCCGAGGTAATACTGTGTGCCTTGCCAATGGCTACAAAACAGTAGCATGTGTTTATCGCCCAACGGATAAAAATCGGGGACGGCACAGTCTTCTTTCGCGTCTGTCCACTCGCGCCGCGATTGATAAAAGGAGCGCACAAATTCCCACTCCACAAGATTAGACGACTTAAACAGCGCAGTCCCGTCCCCACTCTGTCCGGGTATCGTATTCCCGATGAGCGCGTAATACGTATCGTCCTCCACCCAAGCACACGGGTCAAACACAATATATTCGCCGTGTCCTTTCTCACCGGGTGCGGGTACAGGAATTACCGGATTGGCTGGATGCTTGTCCCACGTGATGAGCAAATCATCATCACTCGTTGCGATACACGTTCCGTCTGGAACGCCATGATAGATGAACGTTGGGATGCCCTCTCGACTCACGAGAGCACCGCCGCTAAAGCAGCCGTTACGGTCTGGTCCATCGAGGTCGGGCGTTAAGGCAATCGGGTGATGCACCCAATGCACCAGATCGACACTCGATGCGTGTCCCCATTGCATCCATTTCCAATAGCCACCTTCAGGGTTGTGCTGATAGAAGATATGGTACCGTCCCTTCCAAAAGATCGAACCGTTGACATCGTTCATCCAACCGAACGGCGGGGTGAAGTGATAGCAGGGTCGATAAGGATCGTCCGTATACATCGCATCAAGCACGCGTGTGGAATGGATGAGTGCTTCTGTTTTCTGGATGGTTGTGTTCATGGTTTTGTTGTTCCTTATGCAGTAGCACAAACTGTTTGTTTGTGTGATGTCCTGCGCAAACTAAATGAAGATTAAAAAATTAATTCGGTAATTACATATTTTGTCCACGAAGCAAAGATCGCGAGCAGAGCTCGCTCCTACAGAAAGAGGCACCTGACAGATTACCGATTTAAATACTTAAACTTCATACAGTTTGCGCTACAACCGGTTGCGCGATACCTTGATTGTGTTATTCAGTCGGTGAACCAGAAGGCATAAATTTCTGCCTCGAGTATAGAAAAGCGAAGGCTCACGGTTCTGCCGCGAAGTTCAGCGAGGTCAGCCTTTTCCTTCCAACGCACCGGTTCGTCAATACTATCAACCATCGCCGGGATACTTTCGTCGAAGGTGTACCCTGGGAGAGGCTGTCCATTATCGGCATTGAGAACCTCTACCTTAACCCGACCGCGCCAAGCGTCCACATTAACGCGCAGTTCGCCGCCTTTCACAACAAGCGGTTTGGTCAGCACTGAGCCCCATTCAACCCCACCTTTGAGCGACACAAAACCGTCAACGCGGAGTTTTGCGAGTGACATGGCGAGAGTATCGAGGAATTTCCTGTTCATCACGTCCACCAGCGGCTGGCTGCGGTGCCGAACTCCGAGATAGTAGAACCACAATTCATTGTTGCGTCTGATGGGTCCGTTGACGACCGAGATCTGTCCTGTATCGTAAGCACTGCCATCCCCTATAGGTGATAACTCGATAAATGGCGTGCGGTTCGCGACCCGCTCCCACTGCCGTAGATCTCGACTTGAAGCCAGTTCCACCGACTTGCGACTGTCCACGTTTTCGTACAGCGGTGGATGTTTCCCCGTCCAGTGATGCATCACAGGTAGCCCCAGATACAACCCTTCATAGCGAAATACGGGAAAATTGTAAACGTCGGTGCGCCATTCCTCAGGACGGTTATATATCGGGGTAAGATAATCGGGATCCTCAATGAATTTTCGTATCCGTTCCTCCCCGTTCTCCTGATCAATCTGGTCGGCGTGAAAAATGAGTTCCAACCCATTCCAGTTTTCAAAGTCCTCACTGGTACTCAAACAGAAACTGCGTCCGTAAGGTGATCTGCCATCGGGTCCACTATGCTTGACGGTCGCGATAAACAGACCACTCTCCTCGTCATAACCGAAGTGTGCCTCGTCCGAGCTTGGAACAGATGGCACATCAAGATATGTCCAGTGAAGACAATCTGGGGAGATCGCTGGTGTCAGCCCGCCACCTTTTCCCCATCCCATTCCTTTGTAGCGACGCTGTTCATCAGGGTCATGAGGGTCGTAGATCGGTGCCAGCGGCACGCCTGTAGGTAAGATATTGTTCTCTGTGCCAATCGCAGTTCCCCGCCATGTGAGGGCATCATAATCGTGAAGCCCCAAAGACGGCTTCTCCCAGTTCACACCGTCTTCCGAGGTTGCATAGCAGATAAAACTTTTCCCACCAACCGGCGCACCGGTCACGTCGAGCTTGACCTCTGGACTGTCTGACTCTGAACTGGCGTAATAGAGCGTCTTGAAAACCGCTTCATCCGGAACCCAGGCGGGGGTTGTCCACATCATAATGCCGCAGTTCTCCCAGCGATGTTCAGCCCGAAGCACGACGTTTTTGTCGAACTTTTGCAGTGGGTGTAGTTTCCGAGCAAGATTGTCGATTTCCTCAACAATATGGTCATCAATGAATAACGTTTTCATTTCGGCTCCTCGTGTCAGATGGCATCAATCAAACAATCCACACGCTACGGTTGAAAGGTGTCCGTCCTATACTATATCCATCCATCGTCAATCATCAACGTTAGGGGCGACTCCATCTCTGCAAGGGGTAGATGAATCCGCTGCCGTTTCCGAGACGACTCATAAATCGCCATGAGCAGTTCGTGAGTCGCGTATCCTTGATGACCACTGGAGCGGTGTTCCCGGTCCTCTTCAATGGCTGCGATCATGTCTTGCACGGGACTAATTTCGGGGGGTAGTTCAGATGTCTCCCATGCACCACCAGATGCTGTGTTTCGGTAACGGAGAGAGGGCCCACCCGGTGCCGCCAGCTCGATTTCGCCTTCCGTTCCGTAACAGTAGATGTGGTGATAGCCGGGGGCGGTGTCGCTCCCTGATTCAATAACTGCTCGAACGTTGTCTTCAAACTTGAAATAACCAATCGCGAAATCCTCGGAGTGCAGATCGTATTTGGTCGGTGTGTCAATACGTTCAATCTGACCGATCACCCAAGTGACGGGACGATCGCCGTAGAGAAACCGCATGATGTCAACGGTATGCGTGGCGTTGTCCTTCAGGTCGCCACCGCCACAAACACCGTGAATGCGAAAGAGATCGCCGATAACACCATCGGCAATCATCTGTCTCGCTCGCACATAGGGTGCACTAAATCGGGTCTGGTGATCAATCGCCAATTTCACGCCGTGCTCTGAACAGGTTTCGAGCATCTCCCGTGCCTGTCCGAGATTCTCCGCCATCGGCTTTTCTGAAAGAATCCCTCTTACACCCCGTTTCGCGGTTTCGATCACGACCGGTGCATGCAGTATCGGACGGGTACAAATGGAAACCAAATCAATATCTTCCGCCTCGAGCATCTCAATGTAATCGGTATACTGCTTTTCGACACCGTACTGTTCACCATACGCCTTTATCCGTTCTGCGTCGATGTCGGCAATCGCAGTCAGAGAAGCCCTCGGTTCATTCACATACCACCCGGCGTGCATGTGAGAAATCCCACCGCACCCAATTATTGCGACGTTGTAATTTTTGTCCATTATGAACTCCTCTTATTTCTTTTTTCTATTTCGTGCTACAAGCAGGACAAAACATCATGTAGATTTGAGACCGAGTAGTCTGGTCGTTCGTCCGCTGTTTTCGGAATTTTTAATCTATTGCTTCTGAGCTGCTGCGTCCGATGTCCTTGCAGTATTCCTTCTATCCTCCCCTTTTTTGGGGTACTCTCGGTTTTCTTCTTTTTCGGTATTAGGACATCTGATTTTCGGTCGATGAAAACGCTTGTCATGCCCGCACGGTTGGCACCAACGATGTCATTTTCAACGGTATCGCCGACGAACAGAGCCTCTTTCGGTGAAACGCCAGCACGCTCACAAGCTACTTGGAAGATTTCAACCTTCGGTTTTCTGACACCGACCTCACCGGAAATTGTAAGCGACTGGATCCGTTCGCTGAGTCCAAGGTGTCGGACTTTAGAAAGTTGACTGTCGGGATGCTCATCGTGGGCACCGTTTGTAATGATACCGACATGGGACGTGTGTAGCTTCTCAAGAACGGTGACATCGTCGTAAAGACGTAAACTCGTGAGGTAGCGTGAACCCAAAAAGTCGTTCAACTCTGCTGTATTTTTACCTACGGTTAAACCTAATTCCCTGAATAGACACTGGAAACGCGAGTCTCTCACGTCTGCCATAGCGCATTTCCCGGCGTTGAGTTGCTTAAAGAGTTCCTGATGGACCGTTCTCCATGCCTCTGTAAGAGCCTTTTCCGACACATCTGGATAATGCTCGCGTAAAAGCTGAAATGTTTCTCTTTGCGCGATGCTCCATGCTGTATCGGAGTCGCAAAGTGTACCATCAAGGTCAAAGAATACTGCTTTAATCATTTACTTCTCTCTTTTGCCGTCGCCTTCCAAGAATTCAAGCAGAATTTTCTCGCTGATCGCCTCCGATGCACCATGCCCCTCGTTGACGACCTTGTAGTGAATCACGTCACCGTTGAGGTAGCTGAAGACTTCCAACTTGCCATCGATTCTGATAGGTCTGGACAACTTCTCTCCGTCGTATCCCATCTGCCTCGCCCAGAGAAAAACCGATTCCTCAGCGTCAACAAAGCCCAACTTGCCGTCCTTGGCAGGAATGTGTTTTGAAGGACCGCCGCGATAAGGGACCAGATCGTCGGTGGTGCCCGAAATATTCATTAGACGCTTGCCGGTCATCGGTGTGGCCACAACTTGATAATTGTTGTCAGCACCTTTGGCTTTGAAATTCTTCCCGTCGTGTTGATAGACATTCAAGGGGCTAACCGCGCTTACATAATTCCGAAGGTTCGGTAGCTTACTTTCGATCGCCAACTGGTTCACCAAAGCAGCACCATTTGAATTCCTCATGACGCTGAAATTGTCTTTCTGAATGTTGCCGTACATGGATAGTTTCTTAACGATCGCTTCAATGAATCCGAGATCGTCTGCCTGGGAAAACTCCGACATGATGTTCCAACCTGCCTTGTATCCGTTGGCAAACACCATGACGTACTTGTCCGCCATCGTGGTGTGCCGTCTCATAAATTCATTCATCGCCGCCTTCGCATTTCCACCGTGACCATGTAAAAAAATGAAAACTGGAAACTTTAGCTGGTCCGTACAGTCAGGGACGCTGACATAATAGAGTCGCTTGAACGCTGTCTCCTGCGACCACGACTGCGTGATATAATACGCTCCAGACTTTAGTTGCTCTGCTGCATCCACGAGCGGAACGTCACCAGCCGTCAAGACAGTGGTTAATATCAACATGAGGCTCTTCATTATATCTTCTCTAATCAACCCTATCGCCATTGTGTTGGTTTAAGAGGCATGACAAATGCTAAACAGTGTTCGTCACGTTCCATCGGCTCAACGGCAAAATCCATAGCCTGTGGCGAATTACACGACTCCTCGTTGATAGGAAAATTACGCTTCCGTGTCCCGAAAAATTGTAAAAAACGATCCATCAAGCAACCTGGTCTCTAAGCCACCCAAAAGATGTACACGAATCCAAGGACTATCCAAATCCATGCAACCGTTTTCATCACGCGGCTTTTCCACCCGGTTTTCGTGAAATTATAGGCAATGTGATTGAAGAGTAGCATCAGAGCAATAACGAGATTTCCGTATTCATCATCGGCAAAATCCTGCCATTTTAGCAGGTGCTGCACGTTAAAAACAAGTAGGCAGAGAATAAGCCCGAGCATACCGTATTTTCGGAGAGCATTTGGTACGGTTCTTCGTAAAAGCCCCGTTTTTGCCGATGCCTTTTCAAAAGACTCCGGTAGGTCTGGATTCGTTTCTCGAAGTGTTTGTTGCCGTTTTTGCTCTTCTTTAATTTTTCCCTCAAGTTGCTGTTTTTCAGCGTGGGTTAACTCCTTCACGAAAAATTATCTCCTGTCCATCGACTTAAGAGGCATCACAAACGCTAAACACTTTTCATCGCGTTCCATCGGTTCTACGGCAAACCCCATAGAGAGTTTGAGATGATGGTTTTCAGGATGATTTTCACCGCTGACGGATCGAACTTGGTAGCAGTCAAACAACTTCGCTTGTTTGATGGTATATTCCTGGAGTGCGGTGCCGATGCCTTGCCGTCGGTATCCCTCTTTCACGCCAAACGCGAGGATTTTCGCCTCTCTCAGCGTTTTTCCATGTATCTGAAGAGGTGGATGGTCGCGATCATGGGGACCAATGTCCCACACCACAAACATGAGAAATCCGACGATGGTCCCATCCTGTTTTGCCACCAAAAAGTAGCGTGAAAACTGCTCAAAGGACGGATTAAACGCCCACCCTTCTTGGTTCACGTCGTTGACGAGCGCAACGAAGTCCTGCCAATCCGAGTGATCGGCTGTCAGTTCTTCAATGGAAAAACGCGGTTGCTTGTTCATTATATTCCCTTCTCTTTGAGAGACGAAGTTAGCAAACTCGCCAGCAGGAGAAACAGAAACAGACAACGTTAGATGCAGATTAAAAATACTTCGGTTATGTTTAACTACCTGAGTTGCTACCTGCCTACGAACGCAGTCTTTAGGAGACAACCACAACGGAAAGAAACACCCTATCAAAAACCCCCTACTTTGAAACCTTTATTGCGCCCCAGGTGAGTGCCAATTTCTGGGTCGGTTCGACAGCAAGTCCTTCCGCGTCAAGGTTATTTTCAATCTCCGCTTGACTGAGACCGCGGTTGTAGAGGCGAAGTTCGTCAAGAAGACCGTTGTAAGGAAGTCCATCCGATTTTCTGGCACCCATCCAAAAGTTCTCTCCATTATGTTTGAGAGCACCCTCAAATTTTTTCTCATTATCCACTTCACCATTGATATAAATAATGGCTTCGGAACCGTCGTAGACACCAGCGACGTGATGCCATTTACCTACGTCGGGCTGACCGACGCTGTGAAAGGGCCACGTTTCCAAGGCACCGTTCCAGAGATTAAAATCAACCCGAGTTTGGTCTGACCACGCAATCACATAGGAATTATTTCCTGACCTCGATATGCCTGCGATAATCGCCCAACCAGGTTTTTCAGGTTTTATCCACATCTCCAATGTAATCTGATCGCCAATGTCGGTTAAACTCTCATCTGCTCCACAATCAACATGGCCCCCACTAAACTTGAGTGCCTCACCGACTTTACCGTTAGCGACCTCGACATCCCCATCCATGGTTCCATCGCTTGCACCGAAAATGTCTTTAACCGTTTTACCTGCGACTGTATCTTTATTAAAGGACCAGTAACTCACCAGCCCATCGGTAATCGCTTGACGCGCGTGTACCACGCTTGCAGCCATTAAGACAGTTGCTATAATGGCGAAAATAAAAATTTGTTTCGGAATTCTGTTAATCATTATGTCCCCCGTTTCGGCATATTGAGTCTTTCGGCAAGATTAAGTCACCTTTTTATAGAAATAGCACTCCGCTGGAGTGCATGCATTTCAACGCCCGGGATTCTATAGACATACTACTCCGCTGGAGTAGGAAAGCCAACTGATACCTCCCTTTGAACGTACAATACTCGTTAGGTAGTAACTTGGGTTTCAATTAACTTAGCCATCGTATTCGACGACAACATCATCACCGTCAATTTTGACGGGATAAGTCGCTACACGTAACGTCTCATCGACGAGACACTGTCCGGTAGCAATATCAAATGTCCACTGATGCCACGGACAGCGTAGCACCTCGCCCAAACCGTCAACAGAGAGCATTACGCCCTGAATTGAAGGCGGTGCATCGGCGGCGAATCTGCCAGTGAGTTCACCTGTACATAGGGGTCCGCGCTTGTGCGGACAGATGTTACGGACAGCGTAAAAGGTGCCGTCAACGTTAAAGACCCCGATGCCTACCTTGCCACGGAACGGCACGATGATCTTGCGTTTCCCCGGTGGAATCTCCGATACTTTTCCGACGACAACACGTGCCATATTTTAATTTTCCCTTGCGGATAAGTAACGCGATTTAAGACTTTAACGTTTTCCGTGTTCGAGTTGAAGAAATTGAGGAAAAAGAAATCCGCAGAAATCCGCAGAAATCCGCAGAAACACCCTATCAATACGCAGAAATACCCAAGCAAAAACACCCCAAGCAAAAACCCCTATCAATACGCAGAAATCCGCAGAAACGCCCTATCAAAAACCCCAAGCAAAAACACCCCAAGCAAAAACCCTGCGCCGGTGTTGCAGGCTTGGGTTTTGATGTATCCTGTATTCCTTTTTAGAAACGAACACGAATTTTACTAAGAACCTGCTCGTAACGAAGTGGAGAGCAGTCATAGTGCCCATAGCTTAAAAAAACAGGTTTCCGGTTAATTTGCTACTGGATTCGCGGATCCGTTGGCTTTTTCCAAATCCAATCGAAGGATATCGAGGGCGTTTTGGGCGAAGATACGACAGTGTAAGTCTTCCGGGAGCTTGGGGAAAACCGTCACCGGATCGTTCCAATCGAAATGCGGGAAATCTGAGCAGAATATCAACGTTTCATCTGCGTGGATCATTTCTAACATCTGGTACATCTGTTCCGGTTTTTCAGGCTCGTGCATCGGCTGTGACCCGATCCGTATGTGTTCACGGAAGTACTCACTCGGCAGGCGTTTAAGCCACGGGGTCTGGTCGCGTAGTGCTTTCCAATCGGTATCGAGATGCCACATCACCGGCACCGCCCACATCTGTTGTACTTCAATGAGCGCGAACTTGAGATTGGGAAACTTTTCAAAGACCCCTTCGCAGATCAGAGATGTCGCGTGTGAACTAGCAACATAAGGGCGACTCATTCGGGATTCCATGTAGTAGGTGGGATGCCCGACAGGGGTTGGTGTGTTCCGGGTCGCCCCGCCGCCACCACCAATGTGCGATACGACAGGCAATCCGTGCGCCTCACACGCTTCCCATATAGGATGATAGAAGCGGTTGCCAAAGGGACGACTTGTTCCCATCGGAACCATAACAGCGACAGTGTCTTTCCGGTGTGCGAGTCTGTTAATCTCTTCTACGGCTTGGGGTGGGTCGGACGGAGAGACGAGAATGGCATTGACGACGCGTTCGTCGCGATCAAGCCAATGTTCAATTGTCCAATCGTTAAAGGCGCGGCAGAGCGCAGCCGCCCAATCGGGATCAGGGAGTCCAGAATACCCGTAGAACGGGGGCGGTCCCGTAAGCACGGCGACATCAATATTCCAAACATCAAGATGCTCGTCTTGGAGGAACTCTAATGTGAAGTTAAAATCTCTGGGGTCGCCGCCGGAGTTCTTGGGTGTCGATTCGATGGCTTCTTCGACCCTCCCCTTGAGGTCCACGCGATTGCTACGAATTGGGATATTCGGATACCCGCCGAGATGTAGCCCTTGATCGAGGAGATGCTCCTGATAGAATTTTGACAAGTAAGGCAACAATTGCGTAGGGTGCCGGAAATTGTGGTGAACATCACAATCGACGATAGCGATCCCGTCTTTCGATTTCGCAGTCCAACCGGGTGCAGTAACAGGGGTTGATCCAATTTGACGCATGCAAATGCCTCCTTTATTAGCCGTCAGCAATCAGCCGTCGGCTATCTGTAAGAATAGCTGTCGGTTATCAGTTAGAAGGATATGAAAAGTCTAACATCTCTGGGCAGCCACAAGAGCTGCCTCTACTAATGACGGTACGCCTCGCCAATTAAGTTATTAGCAGCGCGGACGGGACGGAAAAGGGTCTGCCGCTTCTCAGGCATTTCGGCTAACAACTTCGGGTGTGGATCCCAATCGTGCCACTTGCTATTGACTGTATTGTAGCAACTGAAAATAGCGAGGCGATCGTTTTCTTCGTTCGTCCACGTGTGCGTACTATGTGTCAACGCCTCCGTGAAAAAGAGGAGGGACCCAGCAGGACACTCATACGTATCCCAAATCAGAGAGTCTTGGCTTTGGATTGTGTCGGGGGCTGTGTAGACAGCTTTATGGCTCGCCGTAATAAACAGAGTGCCTCCCTGCCGATATTTGACAGGATTCAGTTCCCAAACGATGCGAGTTAACCCGCTATAGCCTCTGCCGGGAATACAGCGATAGAGGTGCGAATCGCCGGGGAAACGGAGCATCCCGTTTCCATTGTGGGGTCCAAAGTTTCCATCACCCGATGTCCGATAAAACAGGCTACACGATTCCATGCGGAAGCCGTAGCAGTCTTGGCTTGACAACGCTGGATGTGCGAGAAACTCGTTGAGAAAACCGACGACATTCGGATGGTCGGCAAGGCGTTGCATGGGACCGCCGAGTGGGGAGCGTTCATGCTCCGGAATCGACTCCGGTTCGTGGCGGAGTTTATACCCGAACTCTTGCATCTCAGCGAGTTCATCGCTCGACAGCACACCCGGCACTAAAAGCCATCCTCGCATGTCAAAGAGGTATTTCTGCTCTTGTGTCGGTGCGACAACGGGTGTCCCATCGGAGGTTGTCTCCGTGAGTTGCGCGTTATCAATGTCAAGTGCCGTCCCGAGATTTTTATCAACAATAAAAGGTTTGGTGTGATCTGTAACTTGTGCCATTTTTTAAACTATTCGCTCCTGGGTTAAAGAAACACCCAAGCAAAAACCCCTCCAAATGTAAAGCAAAGACAAATTATGCCATTTAAGGCATAATTTCATTTCGGGCAGGTTTTCAGTGAAGTTGCGGTGTTTCCTAAGAATTGCGAGCGGCTTAAAGAAAGCGTGACTCACATTCCTGATCTCTACGATTATTCAGCAATTTTGTCCTTCCTATGCGGCTTTGGCGCGTTTGAGGGCATCCTCAGAGACGCTAAGCGTCTTCGCAACATCTTCATCGGTGTGCGACATGGACATGAACCAGATATGTCCTTCAGGCAGATATAAACCGCCCTCCAAGGTCGCCTCGTAGAAGGTTTTGTGGAACCGCTGTTGACGTTCGTCATCGCTGTTGGTACTTAAGCCGAAGTAAGGCATGGGTCCGATGCCACCGATACGGGCATTCTCAATACCGAGACGCGCCGCCATTTCTCTGTAGCCGTCCAACAACTTCTGTCCCTGTTTCCACATAAAGGCGACTCCGTCCTTCACTTCGAGTTCCTCGATTGTAGCCATCGCGGCGGCGACGAGTGATACCTCTCCGTGGAAAGTTGCGGCTACCCAGACATCGCTAACTTCATCCATGATTTCTTTTTTCCCGACAACGATAGCCGTCGCGAACCCGTTCGCGAGTGCTTTTCCGAAAACGGACATGTCGGGGGTGACTCCGAAGTATTCCTGCGCACCACCCAAAGCGTAGCGGAACCCCGTTTTGACCTCGTCAAAAATCATCAAGGCACCGTTGGCATTGACGAGAGCCTTTGCCTCTTCAAGATAACCGTCTTTGGGAAGGTCTTGTCCGGAAGGTTCCATAATTAAACACGCGATTTCGTCAGGGTGCGCTTTAAAGAGGTCGGCAAGCCCTTCAAGATCGTTGAAGTCGACGCTGAGTGTAGCGTCGGCAGCACTCGGTAGGTGTCCGCGGGCGTGGCTACACCAATCGTGCCATCCGTGATAACCGGATCGAATCACCTTGTCTCTACCGGTATACGCGCGAGCGAACTTAATCGCGCCGGTTGTTGCGTCCGATCCACCAACGAAGTAAGCGACTCTATCAGCCGACGGGATAATTTGAACCAACTTTTCGGCGAGTTCCACCTCAAGCGTATGTCCGAAATTATAAACATTACCCCGTTCAACGAGATATTTTGTAACCATATCAATCACAGTAGAATAGGCGTGCCCAAGGATCATAGGTCCATATCCCATCAGATAATCGATATAGTCGTTGCCATCGGCATCCCAAAAATGTGCACCTTTCGCACCTGCAATCATAACAGGTCTCGGTGGTTGACTCTGTTTATGGGGTTGCCCACCGCCGACCAATGCGGCTTTGGCTCGCTTCTGCCATGCGAGTGATTTTTCAAAACTTCGTCCCATCCTGAAACCTCCAATGTTCGTATGTTATGCGTTAAAATCCGACCTAATCTTAGTTATTTTAGCATAATTATGGATTTGATAGCAGAATTTCTTGAAAATTGTGAAATTTTATGGAATAATTAGGACAACTCACATTCTTGTAGATAGGGTTTATATCGAGTTTCGTAAAAGAAAAAGGGGGAAAGATGGCAGCACACCTCTTAACAGACGCGCAGATGCAGCACTTCATTGTGAACGGTTATGTGACCGTCACCACCACATTGCCTGCGCAATTCCACGATGCAATCTACGAAAAGACGGTAACGGTTTTTGACAAGGAAGGCAATCCCGGTAATAATCTGGTGCCGCGGATACCAGAGATCCAGCAAATTCTTGACGATCCGAACGTGAGCGGGGCTCTGACAAGCCTCCTTGGAGCGGACTACTACAAGCAACCGCACCGCCATCCGCACTACAACCCTCCCAGTAGTAATGGACAGGGGATGCACCAAGATGGTGGGAAACGCTGGTCTCATCATACCCGTAGGCTGCTGGTTTTCTATTATCCCCAAGATACTCCCATCGAACTCGGGCCAACGGGTGTGGTTCCAACGAGTCACTATTATAGCACGCGTGAAGGCGCAGAAATTTCGCTGGAACAACCGATCGTTGGGAAAGCGGGAACGGTTGCTTTCGCAAACTACGACCTGTGGCACCGTGCGATGCCTAACAGCAGCGAGAAGAAACGCTATATGATGAAGTTCCTCTATGCCCGGATGTCAGAACCGCAGGAACCCACCTGGGCGAATAAGGAAACAGACTGGGCAAACGGCACATCTGTGGGACGTGCCGAACATCAAGAGATGTTCCGGCACCTTTGGAACTGGCATCGCGGAATAGAAGACAGCGACGCGCACGGGACATCGAACGGTGAATCACTGTCCGGTTTCATCAGTTCTCTCAATAGTACATCGGAATCAACAGGATTGCGGGCGGCTTATGAAATGCCGCAATTTGGTGAGAAGGCAGTGCCTGCGCTGGTGCAGTGTTTGCAAGATGAATCGGAGATGACGCGCCGAAATGCTTGTTACGCGCTCAATGCGGTCGGAACGCCTGCCGTTGATGCCTTGCAGGAGGCGTTGAAAGACTCCCGTGAACACGTGCGGGATAACGCTGCGGAAGCACTCGGCGACTTGGGAAATAAGGCAGAATCAGCGGTGCCTGCGCTGGTAGAAATGTTAGCGGATGCCTCTGGCTCCGTACGGTCGCATACGATAGAGGCATTGGGAACAACGAGTCAATCAAGTTCGATTGCGGTTCCCGGTCTCGTGAAGGCATTGGAAGATCCACACGATGGTGCACGGCAAAATGCGGTGTTTGCGTTGGCGCGGATTGGTGAGAATGCTGGTGAGGCGGTTGCGGACTTAGAAAATGTGCTGTTCGATGAAAACCGTTATGTGCGCGGCGATGCTGTACATGCGCTCTATCGTATCGGCACACCGGCGGCAAAGGCAGTGTTGCTTCGTTACCTTGAGACGACCCGCTGGTGTCCTTTGACCTCACAAGAGAGTACGTTTTAGGTTAAAACTCAACGCGCTTGCAAAGTGAGACCACAATGTTGTAGGTTGGGTTGAACGGATGACAGCAAAACCGTTTCAAACTCAAGACAACTGGCGATTTTTAAGACAGACATCGCCCACTGGAAAAGTGGCGAATGAAACCCAACACTTCATATACCTATCCCAGGGGATGTCGGCCACTTCTAAAGTTGGGTTTCACTCATTTTCCTTTTTATCAGAACACCTGACGTTTCGACGGACTTTTGTTTCTGGGGAAGCCGAGTCGTTTGGTACCGTTCAACCCAACCTACAGACTACAGATATGTAATAACCTCAGTTGCCATCAATTTGTGCACATAGCACTCCGCTGGAGTGCAAGAAGTTGTGAACCCCATTTCTATAGACATGTCACCCCGCTGGGGTGAGGAAAATGCCTAAGATTTTCGTTGAAACGTTCGGAATTTGTTAGTAGAAACTTGAGTTATATAATAGGCAACGCCTAAGTAAAGAATTCCTCGTTGTGGGGTCGGACATCTACTTCAAACGTCCACGCACTCCGTTCTTGCTGCACTAAAGCCCAATAGGTATTGGCAATCGCATCGGGTTCAAGAAGCGGTTCATTCTCCGAGAGTCTATAGCGTTGACGCACACCCGGCGTATCAATGACCCCATCAACGATGACATGGGCGACATGGATGCCGTGGGGACCGACTTCGCGGGCGAGTGCTGAAGCCAAACCTCGTGTCGCATACTTGGCACTGCTGAACGCCAACGCACCGGCTCTACCACGGACAGCAGAGGTTGCCCCAGTAAATAAAATATTCCCGCCCCCTTTCTTGAGCATCCCTGGAACGACCTGTTTTGAACAGAGGAACCCACCGAGCGTGCAGACCCGCCACGCGCCCTCAAACGCTTCGGGCGTGAGGTCTGCGAAACTTCCCCACGCGGCGTTCGCCGCATGATTTACCAAGATGTCGGGATCACCGAGTTCTTCCCGAATGCGAGCGAAACTCCGTGCGACCTGATCAGCCTCGGTAATATCTGTAGGAATAGGTATGGCTGTGCGTCCAGATTCTGACAATCTTGTGGATAGGTTTTTAATGTAGGCGGATGAACGTGAAAGGAGTGCTACATCGCATCCTTCGTTTACAAATTTACGCGCGAGTGCCGCCCCTAAGCCGGGACCTACACCTGCGATAACTGCTATTTTTTCCATCTTAATTCCTTTTATTATATAATATAGTAAAGCCCACAATTATTTGGACACGGAGGACCAGGTTAGCGAGTGTTTTGGGCAGGAGAACCCAAGACCGGTTTCCCCTACAAGTGTTCACTTATTTTCGGGTTTCACTATAATCCAAGCTGCTACCTAACGAGTTGGTGGCGTTTGCACACGGTTTCCTAAGCACTTTCTATAGACATAACACTCCGCTGGAGTGCCAGAACTCCTTTTTTGCCCCTGATGAATAACAGTGTCCTAACCCCGTGTAGCAAAGCATAGCGTTAGCAACACGGTGTGAAGAATCGAGGTTGGGAAACTTCACCAGCACAACCTGAGCTACGGGACTCCTACTCTTCAGCGAAGCGTCTACATATTTCGCATTCCACCATAATAAAGGAAGAGGCACGGTTAGATGAAGTAATACGCGGGCAGGCACAAGACCTAGGAAAACACCCAAGCAAAAACCCCCTACAATCGTTTTCTCAAATGGAATTACCGAAATATTTATTTAAACTTCATGAAATCGTGCCTCTGGTGTAATTTATTCGTGTCTGAGTGCATCAATCGGATGGAGTTTTGCTGCCTTCCATGCGGGATATGCGCCGAAAAAGACCCCAACCAACGCGCTGACAACAAAAGAGAGCACTGCGTACATCAGTGAGATGACGGTTCGCCATCCCCAGATTGATGGCACTGCTTCCGCGCCGATGATGCCAACACCAATGCCGACGAGGCCTCCGAGGAGTGCGAGCGTCGTAGACTCAACAAGGAATTGAACGAGGATATCGGAGCGCTGTGCACCAACGGCTTTCCGGAGTCCAATCTCTCTCGTTCGCTCCGTCACAGAGACGAGCATAATGTTCATGATACCGATACCACCGACGACGAGAGAAACGACAGCAATCCCCAAAATCATGTTGGTAAAAGTTTGGCTCGACTCTTCCAAAGTTTCCATAAATTCCGCCTGATTGCGGATATGAAAATCAAGTTCTTTGTTTATTGGGATCTTGTGTTGCTTGCGGAGGAGTTCTGTTACCTCAGTTTCCGCGGCTTGAATGAGTTTGTCATCATTCGCCTGTATACTGATGCTGGAAAGGTAGTCCTCCCCGAAAACGCGTTTCATAGCAGTTGAATAGGGGATGAAAACCTGGTCATCTGGGTTTCGCCAACCACTCGCGCCCTTCTCCTTCATAACACCCAAGACATGAAAACCGACCCCCTTAATTTTTACTGTCTTGCCGACGGGTTCTATGGTTTCAAAGAGGTTGTCAACAACGGTTTTGCCGAGGATGCATACGCGCTGACGGTAGCGGATCTCACTATCAGTAAAAAATCGCCCTTTCTCAACCGTAAAGTTCGCGGTGACGAGATAAGCTGGAGATGTTCCGACGATAGTTGTGTTTGTATTTTTACTGAGGTACTTCACCTGTGCACGGCTACTGACCTCAGGCGTGACATAACCAAAACTTTGCCCGCGCTCCTCTAAAGCCGCCATGTCCTGGACGGTGAGACTTTTCCGAGCATCAGCAGATCCACGTCCCCGGAACCGACTTTGCCCTGGACGGACAGCGAGAATGTTCGCTCCCAATGTCTGAATCCGTTCAGTGATGTCGGCTTTCGCGCCTTCACCAATCGAGGTCGTGGTTATAATTGCGCCGACACCGATGATCACACCTAACATCGTCAAAATAGATCGGAGTTTATTTGCCAACAAGGCAGTTAATGCGTTTGTAAGACTCTCCAAGATACTCACGGTGCTCTCTCCTTGGCGCGGTTGTGAAATGCGCCTATAAAACGGTCAATCAGCCTATCGCCCCCGTCCGCTTCCGCCCATTCGACGCATTGTGGACGCTGGATTCCGCATCATCTGTCGCCAAGTTTCGCTGCCGCCAGCACCGCCGCCTCCAAAGCCGCCGATTGCGACGACATCACCTTCAGCAAGTCCTGAGATAATTTCGATCTTGTCAAAACTACTGACCCCGGTCACGACGGGCTGCGGACGTCCGGGTTGACCGTCTTCACCGACGATTCTAACCATTTTCCTGCCGCGCATATCAAGGACAGCTTCGGCTGGCAGGGTAAGAATATCCATTCTGTTGACAGCGGAAATTTGAACACTGGCGTTCATGCCGGGTTTGAGGTAGGGTATCTTTGTATCTTCAGTCTCTACCGGTTCAGGTTGCGTGGGTGCTTCCACAGCGGGTGCTTCTGCAAAAAAGCCACCGAAAAGCCCACCCAAATCGTCGTCATTGGTCTCTTCCGCCTTCGCAACAGGCTGTTCCTGTGTTGGTTGCGCGGATGCTTCTGGGGAGGTCGGTCTTGATCTTTCACCGGTACCACCGCCTTCTGCTTGACGTTGCTGACGCATTGCTTGGAAACGTTCGCGCTGCTCCTCAGTCATATTCGCCATGTCGGGACGGGCACCGCCCTGCCATCTTCCGCCGCCACGTGCCATGCCTTGCCGTGTACTTGTAGCTTCCACATTTTTCAACTCGGAGGTTACCTCAAAAGTCGTCACATTCTGAAGGGATTGTCCCTGGGGTGCGATCTTCAAAACTTCCCCCTGAAACGGCGTATCGGGATAGGCTTCGACTGTGATGGTCACGGGTTGTCCTATCTCTACCTTACCGATGTCAGTCTCATCAACCTCTGTTACGACATAGACAGTGTCAAGGTCTGCCATCGTGACAAGCGTTTGTCCTTCTTCTGAGGCGAGTGAGGAGAGGCGTGAAGTAATCACCTGTCCCTCCTCGACCAGTTTTTCAAGAATCGTTCCAGAGATGGGTGCCTTGATGGTTGTATCGTCATACTCAATTTGACGGAGTTCCAGCTGCGTTTCACTGCGTTTAACCGATGAATGTGCAGTTTCCAGATCGCGTTCCTTACGTTCAATCTGTTTCCGATTCGCTTCCACGAGTTTCAAAGACTCTTCAGCCTGCACAATCCGCTGATTCTGAAGTTCAATATCCATGTCTCGTGTGGCTTCAGCCTCTACCCGTTCTTCGGCGATTTCACGGTTAAATTCTGCCTTCCTAATATCGGCTTGTCCCAATTCAAGTTCAGCTTCAGTGGCGGGTTTCTCTACCAGTTTTAGATTTTCAACAGCGGACTGATGCCGTGCTTGTGCCGATTTAAGTTGTGCCTGTGAAGATTCTAATGCGGCTTGTGAAATGAGTTCTTTCTCGTAAAGTGTCTTATTTCTTTTATGTTCTGACGTTACCAACTCTAAGTTTGCCTCTTCCTGCTCCAGGGAGTTTTTCGCGCGCTGTCTATTTTCCTCCCGGACCTCATCAGAGGTTAGCAACTTATACCGAATCTTGGAGATGTTCAGACTGTTTTCGGCATCCATCACGCCGCGTGCATTCGCTACCTTTTCAAGACGGATCTCTTCCTTCAATTGGATGAGGCGGCGTGTAGCTTCAGCGAGAGATTCCCTCGCCTGCCGAATCTGGATTGCCGACTGCTCCTTTTGAAGTTCAAAGTCAATTTCTGCCTGTTGCAAACGTGCTTCGGCAGATCTCAAATCGGCTTGTGCTTGTTCTAAACTGATCTGCACGTAGGTCGTTTCAACGATCGCAATGATTTCATCCTTCTCAACGTAATCACCTGCGTCAACCTTAAGTTCCAGAATCTTTCCACTCGCTTTGGAACTGACCTTAACAATATTCAACGGCTTGATAGTACCTGTTGCGTCAATTTCCACAGCAATGTCGCCCCGTTCGACCGTTGCGGTCTTTAATTCTGACATTTCAGCACTATCTGTTCCGTTCGCGTTTGTAAATACGATGCGCCCCACGGCGACCGCAGCCACCACTAACAGCACTGCACCGACAATTGCAATAATTTTCCATTTTCCTAATTTTCCTATCATGGAAACTCCCTCCTGATCTTAAAGTCCGAAAGGGTTTAATAATATGTTCTTTCGTGCCACCCTCATTCGCTAAAAGTGTTCACTGTTTAAGTTAGTCAGATCTGAAAGAGAAAAGTTCGGATTTCTGCTGATGTGACCTCTACAACCGCGGCATATCGACTGCGCTGTCCCGCCGTTCATGCACATTCTTTTCCATCGCTTCAGGGTACCGATCTGGCAGATGTGAAACTTCGTTGAGTTTTTGGAGTGCCTCGCCCTCAAGTCTCCATCCAGATGCGCCGAGATTATCGCGCAAATGCCCGGCGTGCCTTGCGCCGACAATCACCGAAGTCATCGCTCGCTGTTCGAGGACCCAACGGAGTGCGACCTGCGCGGGGCTACGTCCAAGTTCATCAGAAACCTCAAGGACTGCCTGCAACGTTTCATCGGCGTTTTCTGCGAAATAGCGTTCCGGGTATGCCCACCCTTCAGCGGATCGCGTTCCGCCTTGCGTTCGCTCGCCCGGCTTGTATTTGCCAGACAGGAATCCACCGGCTAACGGACTCCATACGACGACACCAAGCCCTTTGAGTTCACAAAGCGGCACGATCTCCTGTTCTATATCCCGGACAACGAGACTATATTGCGGTTGATAGCATGCAAAGCGTGTCCAATTGTTTATATCGCTGAGCCATAGTGCTTCGGATAACAGCCACGCTTGGTAGTTGCTACACGCCGTATAGCGGACTTTCCCCTGCCGGACGAGATCGTCCAAGGCACGAAGCATCTCTTCTAACGGTGTTTGTGTATCGACGTGGTGAATATAGTAGATGTCTACATAGTCCATCTGGAGACGTTTGAGGCTATCGCCAATCGCTTGCATAATATGCGCGCGCGACATCCCGGAATCGTTGGGACCGGTACCCATCGGGTTGAAAAACTTCGTCGCTATAACTGCGTCGCGACGTTTCCCCTTGAGTGCTTTACCAAGAAGTACTTCGGATTCGCCTTCGGCATAAGAGTTCGCCGTGTCAAAAAAGTTGACACCGGCATCCAAAGCGAGATCTACCATGCGGTTTGACTCTGCCTCGTCAGCACCGTGACCGAAGGTCATCGTGCCTAAACAGATTTCGGATACCTTAATTCCACTTTTTCCCAGTCTCCTATATTCCACGCTTTCTCCTCCGTATAGTTAGATACTATCCTCTTGAAGAATCAGATACCTTTCACCGGAATCGTCCGTCCTTGATTTATGTTTCCAATCAACGAATCCCAAACTTTCATAAAGTCGCGCGGCAGCTTCATTTTTCCTATCATGGCTTGTTGCAATCCGCTCGACCTCTGGATGTAATTTCAATCTGCGTATCACTTCAACCATAGCGGCTTTACCATATCCTCTCCTTTGAAACTTTTCGTCTATCATCAAACGTAAGATGAAGCCGCGGGCATTGCTAAGGCCATACATTACGAATCCTACCATAGATGGATCCGCTCGGTAATGGGCATCTGCGTCATAGATGCCGAAAGGATGATACCTTGGACTGACAGACGCTTGGGCAAGGGAGTATATATTGGGGGCAACGAATCCCTTTTGATGATCAGCTACCTTTAGGGAAATACACTCGTCAAGATTCTCCGGCGTAATGGTTCTGAGGGATACTTTTACCATTCAGCCTCCGTTTTATAGTTTACACACTGCTCAACGGCACTGCTTTTTCTGCAACCTCCAAAATAGCATCAAGCACTTTGGCGATTTCAGGGTCAATCTGGTCTACTGGCACATATTGGACTAAAGTATGATAATTTGTCTTTTGCATGAGGTTCGGCATTTCCAATTTTTCAAAGAACGTTTCAAACAGTCCATCCAAAAAATCGTCAGTCACTTTGATATCTGGAGACCAAGGTGATTCTTGACGAAGTGTTGCACGGGCGTTTTCGATCTCCGTAATCCTTTCCTCCATTGTAGATACCCAGGGTATTGAGAATAGTGGACCTTCAGTTCGTTCTTCCCCCTCCGCACGTGCCCAGTCAATTAGCACCTGTCTGCTGGACACAATGTAATTCTCAATCTCACGCCTTTGCCACGCGTATTCTATTAATTCAGGAGGAGTCTGAAGTTGGTCAGAAATTCGATCGAAGAGACAGAATCCGACGAGATCAGGCTTTGCCTCACGCAAACCGTAAAAGTGTTTACGTGCCTCCGTCGGTTGATTACCAACATAATGAACGTAAGGACGTTCTAACACAGCCATCGCGTCATGTGAAAGTTTTTCAGCAAACGCCCGCAGGATTGCGAGATCCGTTGCACCTTCAAGGTAAAGTACCCAGCCCTGTTGCTGTGACTGATAGTACTGCTCAAAACCAATCGTCCGAAGCGATTTAATAAGATGACTACCGCGATCATCAATTCGGTGGGGCGTGCCGAGAAAGGCGATAACAACATCACGGCCTGCTGCTTCGTTTAGAATAACCTCAGAATGACTGGCGGCAACGATTTGACTGCCATGTTCCCGCGCTAATTCTGTAAGCACTTGGTAAATCTGACGCTGTCGAAGGATCTCAAGATGCGCATCTGGCTCATCAAGCAAAAGGACAGATCCAGGATGCGCTGCGATGTAGGCAAGTAGCAGTAGCGTTTGTTGCAAGCCACGTCCCGATGAAGAGAGGTCTAGAGAAATGCCAGATTCATCTCGAAAGTCCATTGCAATTTCCCCACGTTCCTGAATATAATGCGGTTCATCAAGGGACACACCAAACAACGCACTGATTTGCTCACAGAGTTTTTCCCATTTTTGGGTCTCATGTGAAACCTGATAGCAAATATTACGCAAGACTTCTGCTGTCCGTCCTTCTCCGATACGAACATTGATCGCCCCTGGGTCAAGGCGTAATTCACTAGAGGCGAGACCAGACATCGGGGGAAGGTAGGCAACAGAAAGTTTTTCCGCTTCGTTAGGAACAGGCATTCGTTTAGGACCTTTCTCATCTGTGTCCGGCATTCTCAAAGGACGGCAGTAAAAAGATTCCTGATTGGCATAATCAAATTCCAAACCACATTTCCATTCTTTGCCTATTGTGACACCCTCAACGATAATATCTATACGGACATTTTGCGGATCGCGGACTTGCAAATTTCGCCAGAGTAATCGCGCACTTGGGACCGGAACGGAAATGAGGTCGCGTCGGTTGATAACAACACCCGGACGCTTTTCTGGGTTTGTTTTCCCCTTGCGATTCTCGTTCCATCGTTTGAGCCCTATCTCCCACAGAGCGAGTGCTTGTAACGCTGTCGTCTTGCCAGAGTTATTTGGACCGATGAAAACGACGGGATTCCCTAATTCAATCTCGACTTCGCCAAAGTTTTTGAAATTACGGCAAATCAGTTTTGTTAACATTTTTCATCCAAAGGAATACTAAAAGCATTCGCTACCTGTTCAATCGACCTCATCAAACAGGAACGGTTTCGCCTTCTGAACGGAGTCCCGCCTCATAAACCTTCATCACTTCCAGTGCAAATTCAAGCGACCCTTGCGCTGCGGGTTTGCCCTCCAGAATACAGTCACAGAAATATCGCATCTCTTGGTAGAAGCCTTGTATGAAAAGCCCTTTGTTTTCGAGGGTGCCGAGGCTGTTTTGTGGCTCCCAGACGATAGCCCCACTGTCAAAACCTTCAGGGACATAACTGGTGCTGCCGCTATAATTGAAGGATATGCCACGCTGGAGTACAACTCGCGTGCTGTTCCGAATTTCGGCGTGGCATCCATCACCGAAGAATTGATAAAGTTCAGAAGGCTGTCCATGCCTCGCGCCATCCGCTAAATGAAAGTTTCCGAGTGCTCCACTTTCGTACTCCAAGATACACGCGCCACCACCCCGTTGCCCCCGGCGAACGGTCACCGCTGAAACCTTCCCGCCGACTGCGACAAACAGAGACAGTGGATGACACCCGTTTTGGAGCCAATTCGTATGCTGTTTCTCGCGTAGCACACGCTTCCCATCCTCTGAAATCGTCATCGGATAGACCCCCAAAATGCTCCGTAAGGGACCGTATTCATCGGTTGCGAAGATTTCGATAATCTTCTGCGTGGCAGGCATGAAAGCCTTTTTGAACCCGACAACCACGACGCGATCCTTTCGGTGACGGATCATCTCTGAGACCTCGTCAGCAAACATTCCGGGCGGCTTTTCCATCCAGACATGCATACCGGCGTCTAACGCTTCACAGGTTAATTCAGGGTGTAGACGCGGCGGTGCGCAGAGAAAGATCGCGTCCAATTCTTCGTTGCGGAGCATCTCCGCCATACTCGGATAGCACGCCTGAACACCGTATTGTTCGGCAGTGACGCGGGCACGGTCAATATCAAGGTCACAGAACGCTTTGAGCCGAATCGGGAGAAAGGTTAGCGTCGGCAGAACGTTGCGATAACCGTGTGAACCGACACCGACGACAGCAACGTTCAGCCTTTTCTCAAATTCTCTCTGATAACTCATTTTTTTAATTTACCTTGCGGTTCGGTCAGGCGAACTGGGGATTTGATGTTCCTTCCCGTAGACCCGCTTTCCACTTCGTTTCAAGCTACGCACTTACGGCTAATTTCATCTGATTCTCTAATTTACCTTGCGGTTAAGGCACAGCGGTTGTGGATTTGACGTTCCTTCCCACAAACCCGCTTTCCACTTCGTTTCAAGCTACGCACTTAGGACTAATTTCGTCTGATCCCTTAATTTACCTCGCGGTTAAGGCGTAGGGGTTACGAAAGTACGTCGTCAAGGAACGCATCCAAATCGTCTTTCATCTTACGCAATTCCGCCTGGTCTATGTACATCATGTGTCCAGCCTGATAGTAAGCCATCGTGATGTTATCCTGCAAAGATTTATCGAGTCCAAGGTGGCTGAAGGTATACTCTGATGCGAGAAAAGGTGTTGCTAAGTCGTAATAGCCGTTTGCAACAAAGACTTTCAAGGCAGGATTCATGGTCATCGCCGCGCGGAGTGTATCGGCAACGTTGACGTATTCGTTCTGATGGTCGCTGTAGTCCCATGGATGAACACGTCGGCTCAATATCTCATACGGTAGGTCGGACTCAAATTCCAGTTCATCTCGGACATAAGCGTTGAGAGCGGCGGTATACGCGCCTTGCACGACTGCGGAACTCGGATCGTATTCGTAAGTTTCACCTGCTGAATCGCGGTCGATTCCCTTGTATCGGCTATCAAAACGCCCAACCGTGCGACCTTCATCCCGGAGCAACTCCTTGCAAAACCGCATAATGTTAATCCGTATGTCCGTTCGCTCAATATATTCCGGTGTAAGCCCGGTATACTTCGCGAGTTGTTGAACGATGTTCGCGCGTTGATCTGGGGGCACAGCATCACCCTGCATCAAAGCGATGGTGTAATCACCCATAGCGAACGCCCTTACCTCGTCCATGAACGATTCAAATTGGGCATCAATTTCGCTTAATTTGTCATGATAACGTGCAGTCGCTGCATAAGTAGGTAGATAGAGAATATAAGGAAGATCGTTACCGGGGGCAAATCGGATTGTCTGGAAGTTAAGCACGACCGAAACAAGCATGATGGCGTTGAGATAGGCACCGTGCCGTCCCTGAAGATAACCCGCCAGTCCGCCAGCCCGCGTTGTTCCATAACTTTCACCGATGAGGAGTTTGGGCGATCCCCACCGTTTGTAGCGTCCCAAATAGAGCAGAATAAAATCGCCAACCGATTCAATATCCCTCTTGAAGCCGTGGAATTGTTTCGCTTCTTCACCGGGTACCGCTCTGCTGAACCCAGTGCTGACGGGATCGATGAAAACGAGATCCGTTTTGTCTAAAATAGAACATTCGTTATTGGTCAATTGATACGGCGGATGCGGCAATTCGTCATCTTCATCAGACTTGACACACCGCGGTCCCAGGACACCTAAATGTAACCACACTGATGAAGATCCGGGACCCCCGTTGAAGGAGAACGTTATCGGACGTTTGGATGTATCTTCCACATCGTCACGCGTATAGGCAATAAAGAAAACGGAGGCTTTCGGCTTCTCGCCCTCCTTGTCGATCTCCTCTTTCAGAACGAGTGTTCCCGCTGTGGCGGTGTAACGCATCTCTTCGCCATTAATGGTAACGCTGTGATGCGTAACCGAGAGTTTATCTTCAGGTATATCGGGATTTTTCTCCTCATCCTTCGTCTCTTCAGATTCTTTTTTTTCTTCTTGGCTCATATTGAATTCCTTTCCACTTTTTTGATTGGCAAGACTTGGACACATTGCTTTATTGAATGCATTATATCATATTTCGTAGAAAGAGGTGTGACAAAAATCATTCGGATTTTGCGAGGAAACTCTGCCTCCTTTTTTGTTGATTTCGGCCTATATTTGTGGTATACTTTGGTAAAAGACATCACACAGAACACAGGAGATATCAAAATGGCTAATCAAGATTTCCGGGAAAGGGTTCTCGAAACTTTGTCACGGATCGAGACACAAGCGAGAGAAAACAATGCCCGTTTGGAAAAACGTCTTGATTCTCTGGACACTCGCGTAGGGGTTTTGGAACGCGATGTGGGATGGATAAAGAGAAAACTGGAAAGTAAGCAAGAAGGCAGCAATAAAGTGTTAACTGTCCTGACTGTATGTACTGCCGTTGGAGCCGCAATTATAGCTCTTATTGCCCTGTTGACCTAAACGTTCGCTTCTGAACCTATCGCAAAAACCTGCTACGATACCCCATGCCACAACTCAATCTCAAACCCAGCCACAAAGCAGTCCGAGACTACTACGCCACGCTGCAGCAATATAATAGGCACGACATCACACACGAAGGTGCTGTCAGTTCCCCTTTTGAAACGCTGCTTACCGTCTGTGCAAAACAGGTGGATGCTACCCTGATTCCACAATTCGCGATGCGCGCGCCATCGGGCAACCGTATCGTTCTCGACGGCGTGATACTCGACACATACGGACTCCCGTTCGCCTACTGGGAAGCGAAAGATATAGACGATAACCTCTACAAAGCCGTGCAGGAGAAACGTGAAGCGGGTTATCCGCTTGATAACATTTTTTTCCAAAATCCACAGCACGGCATTCTCTATCAAAACGGGGAGCAGGTTTTTGACGTAGACATTACCGATCCAACACGCCTGATTACGGCACTCCAACACCTTTTCGCCGTGCCACCCGCTGCGCTCACAAACTGGCACGCTGCCGTCGCCGAATTTAAAGAGAAGGTTCCCACCCTCGGTAGAAAAGCCGCAGAACTCATAGCGGAACAACACGAGACGAACCCACAATTTGTCACCGTTTTCACAGATTTTTATCAACAGTGCCGCGCCGCAATCAATCCGAACCTCTCTAAAACTGCTGTTGAGGAGATGCTCATCCAACACCTGCTCACCGAACGCATCTTTCGTACTGTTTTCAATAATCCGGATTTCACCCGCCGAAATATCATCGCACGCGAAATTGAAAAGGTCATTGAAGTGCTTATCGGACAGACGTATAGTCGCGACGCGTTCCTCAGAGAACTGGACCCGTTCTATCTCGCCATTGAACAAGCAGCTTTGCTCTGCAAAGACTTCTCCCAAAAACAGCAATTTCTCAATACCGTCTACGAGCAGTTTTTTCAGGGATTTTCCGTTAAGGTGGCGGACACTCACGGCATCGTCTACACCCCGCAGCCGATCGTTGATTTCATGGTGAACAGTGTTGAACAGATTTTGGAAACCGAGTTCGACCGGTCGCTGTCGGATATCGGCGTTCATATCATTGATCCGTTCGTCGGCACCGGCAACTTCATCGTCCGGCTCATGCAGGACATCCAAGCGACAACATTTGAAGAGAAATACCGTCACGAGCTGCATTGCAACGAGATTCTGTTATTGCCCTACTACATCGCAAGTCTTAACATCGAGCAGGAGTATTTTCAACGGACGGGGACGTATCTGCCGTTTGACGGGATCGCACTTGCGGACACGTTTGAGCTGCTGGAGGACCGACAAATAGAACTCTTCACGCAGGAAAACACAGAACGTGTGAAAAAGCAGAAGGCGACGGATATGTTTGTCGTTATCGGCAATCCGCCCTACAACGCGAAACAAGTTAACCAAAATGACAACAACAAGAATCGGAAGTACGAGATGATGGACACGCTCGTGCAGGAAACGTATTCGCAAGCCTCAAAAGCGACCAATAAAAACGCACTCTCAGATCCGTATGTAAAGGCAATTCTTTGGGCATCAAAACGGATTGGGACCGAAGGAGTTGTTGCCTTTGTGACCAACAATAGTTTTCTTGATGGTCTGGCATTTGACGGGATGCGGAAACATCTCATGAACGATTTTGACGCGATTTACATTCTTGATTTAGGCGGGAACGCACGGAAGGGATTGAAAGTTTCTGACGCGAACGTATTCAGAATTCGGGTCGGCGTGAGCATTAATTTTTTTGTGAAAAAGGGAAGAAAATCATCAAACTCCTCCCAAATCTTTTACTATCGTACTGATGAAAAGTGGAACAAGAGACAGAAATTCGATTTTTTGAACGAATCCCAAGATACAGATAATATTGTGTGGCAGACGATTCAACCTGACGCGCGACATACGTGGCTCACCGACGGACTTCATGCTGAGTTTGACACTTTTACTCCGATGGGAACTAAGGAAGCAAAGGGAATAAAAGGCATAGCAGCAGATGTGATTTTCAAGACCTACAGCAACGGTGTAAAAACCAATCGTGATGCCTGGGCTTACAACTTTAATCGAAAGGTCCTTACTGAGAACATTCTGCGCATGAGTGAAACCTACAACACAGAGGTAGATAGGTGGAAACGGCAGGAAAATCAGAGGGAAATCAACGTTGATGATTTTGTCGCTTATGATGACACGAAAGTTAGTTGGAGTCGGGACCTAAAGGTAAAGTTAAAACGAGGGGTAATTGTTGAATATGCGGAACGCAAGGTGAAGACATCTCTCTATCGCCCATTTACTAAATTAAATCTTTATTTTGATCGGACAATAAACAATGATGTCCATGTGTTTCCTTCAATCTTTCCAAGATCAGTAACAGAGTCGGAGAACCAAGTAATTTGCGTCGGAGGCTATGGTCGGAAAGAGTTTGCCGTGTTGATGAGCCAATGTATTCCCGATGTGAATCTCTATGGCGACCCACAACAATCCTTTCCCTTTTACACCTACGATGAGGATGGCACAAATCGACAAGAGAATATCACCGATTGGGCATTAGCGGCGTTTCAAAATCACTACGGAGACGATGCTATCACCAAATGGGACATCTTCCACTATACCTACGCGCTCTTACACCATCCCGAGTATCGCGAAAAGTATCAGGCGAATCTCAAGCGCGACCTACCGCATATCCCCTTCGCTGAAGATTTCTGGGGGTTCGCCACTGCAGGTGCACAGTTAGCAGATATCCACGTCAACTATGAATCCGCTCCGAAGGACGATGAACTGAAATATATTGAAACTCCCGGTATACCGATAGATTGGCGTGTCGAAAAGATGAAACTCTCCAAAGACAAAACGCAGTTGAAATACAACGACTTCCTGACGCTGGATGGTATCCCTGCGGAGGTGTATGAGTATCGGTTAGGCACGCGTTCTGCGGTGGAATGGGTGGTGGATCAGTATCGCGTCAAAGTAGACAAACGGAGTGGGATCGTGAATGACCCGAACCGTGCGGATCAGCCGCAGTATATTGTGGATTTGATTGGACGTGTTATCACGGTGAGTCTGAAAACGGTGGAGATTGTCAAAAATTTGCCACTATTATAGGACAATTCACGGAGGGTTCACGGAGGATTTTTTCAGGTCAGATGGTACGCGGGTTTCTGAGATTCAATATATCCTTTCTCCGTGAAACACGTAATGATAAATTGGATTTAACTTAATATCTTACCCAAACCACACCCTTTTGTCGCATTCTCCGATAGTCAGATTTTTCCACTTCACTTTCCAAATTCACTTCTGAATTAACCTTGCTGACTGCTTACTTTGATAAGAAAGGGGTTCCCACCATCAAATCCTTGACCTCCGGACGAAATATAGCCAAAGTTCCCTGTGTTTCCCTTGTTGCCAGTGAAAACAAAGATTCTCTCTGACAAATTGTCTCTAGCAACCTGTACATACACAGCAGAAGGAGGTTTATCCTGCGCAAAATGACTTTTGTATTCTGCGCCATCAATCATATTGAGGATTTGTGCTGTTCCTCCATGGTTGTTAGCAACCCCTGCATTGTCATTTTCTGCTCTTATTGCTTTGTTATAACACCGAAAGGCTTCGTTGAAACGCCCTAAAAACACTACGTAGCGAAAAACCGTGTATATCCATAAATAGAGTCCACGCGCTAATATCAAATATATCTTCAAGTTCTTTTCTGATCAAGGCTTTGTCCGATGCCTTAATTTCTATGTAATCTACGACATCTTCGAGAATCAACGGGCGATCAATGACGAACACACTACGTTGTCGCAAAATTCTTGCGGCAGCTTCGCCATGAATCTTTGCTTCCCAGTATAGTAGTTTGCCGACATCACTATTGGGCAAAAAGATTGCTTCAACGCTTTGTTTTTCCGTTTCATTAGAGACTTGTTGAAACGTTATCGGATTTCTCAAATCAGCAACAAAAACCTTTCCGTCACAATTATCATTATCTTTACATGCAAACCATAATGCAACTAAAGGGTTCCATGTAAAGTCAAGTAACCCCGTTGCTGCCTCAAAGTGTTGTAGTTTTGCCAGAAGTTGCAGGTCAGAAACTTGATGGCCATCATCAATGTCAAATCCGTTCGTATGGGCAGGGTTTATAAGCACAGCACTATGATAGTTCACGTAAATCTGCGAGAAACTAGGATTTTGCGTAACATCTTCAGAATAATACTTAATCAGGCGACGGGTAGCCCCAGAATGTAACAGCCATTTGCTTTTAACTTGTCCACGAAATGCACAGCCACTAGGAAATTTACTGAGCTTGTTAAGGTATTTCTCATCAATAACAGTCATAGTCGTGCTAACTTATCAGTCCTTCCTTCCGCTATGTTAGAGGGCATTTTTCAAGAATTTGATAGTTTCAGTATAGTTATTAATAGCGTGTTGAAAAGCTGCTATGTTCCTCCTATATTCCTCTACTTGTCCTCAAAATGGATTTTGGAGCGATTAAACATATCATTGCTTATTAAAATAACGCAAGTTGCCCCTTTTTTATAGACATAGCACTCCGCTGGAGTGCAGTGTTTTGACAACACGATTTTCTATAGACATATCACCCCTACGGGGTGGGAAAGTGCCTGAAAACCTTGTTGAAATGTCCAAAATTTGTGAGTAGCAACTTGGGTTAAAATAGTAGCACATTTAACCTAAACAATCAAGGAAAGTCGCGAGTCCCACTAAGGTTCTAATGATATTCGGTGCGGTTGGGAAACCGCACCTACCGGGCCTGGGGAATCGGCAAGGTTTCAAATCTCGTCAGCAGCGGAGAGGCATCAGATATCTATAGATCCAACGGACGGACAATAAATTGCCCTACTACAAACAGCGAAACCCCGCCATCAAAGAACCGAGATTCTAAACATCCGACCCCTACAGGACTCAAAAATCACAACGCGACAAACTCTTAAAATCCGCGAAATCTGCGTCATCTGCGATAATCCGCGATTCAGATAAACACTGGGGCGGTTGCATGAAGATTAACAATTCAATTCGGTAATGTCCCAACCATGCTCGGTGCGGTGTTTTTGCTTGGGGTTTTTGCAATGTAATACAAGGAATGGAAATGTAATACAAGGAATGGAGCGGAGAAAGAGTGAGGAAACCAAATGCCCACATCAAGCCGCGCAAAGAATTTGACATTATAGTAGATTCCGTAATTACTTTGGACACTCGTATCGTAGTGCGAACTATGAAGTTGCGGCTCACGCTGGCACAGGAGACCAACGGTTTCCTATGCTACAAGTGTAAACATATTTTTGGATTTCACTATAATAAAAAATATGCTAAACTCTATACAAAGGAGATATACAATGAAAAAACCGATCCGCTTAGGACTGATTGGCTGTGGGGGTATTGTGCAAAATACGCATGCCCGTGCCTACCGCTCCCTCCCAGATACTGTTAAGGTTACTGCACTCGCGGATATTGTCCCGGCGAATTTGCAAAAGATTGGAGACATGTTCAGCGTGCCTACAGAAAACCGATATGCAGATTATCGAGACATGCTGGAACACGCAACAATCGACGCGGTGACCGTTGCCACACCGCACTCACTTCACGCCGAGCAGGTAATAGAAGCAGCAGGAGCAGACGTAGCTATTATCTCTGAAAAACCGATGGCGACGACGTTAGAAGAGGCGGATAAAATTCTGGAGGCAGTCCGTCGTAACAGCGTCCCCTATACAGTGGTACATAACTACATCTTTACCGCTGGGATGCGATCGGCGATGACAGAACTGGATGCCTTGGGTGAATCGCACTTCGGACGAAGTGTTGGAATGGGGCTGAAACCGACAGATTTCTCAGCGGATCATCCGACTCCAGCGTTCGCGTGGCGCGCCAGCAAAGCGAAAGGCGGTGGTTGTATCATTGACACAAGTTACCATGAAATTTATTCCGTCTGTACGCTGATGCGATCCCCGGTGTGTTACGTTGAGGCACGCGTGCAAACGTTACGACTTGACATTGACGTTGACGACATCGCGATGCTACTGTGTGAACATGAAAACGGGGCTGTCACAACGGTTTCAGGGGCGTGGTGTGTGCCTGGTACGGATTCCGGCTGGTGCGAGATGCACGCTGAAAACGGCTCTCTACGCGTCCAACACCGCCGAAATGTGGAGGATGCACTCCGGCGTTTCACACGGGCAGACGGATGGAAACAACTGGAACTCTCTGAATTTAATGAAGCAGAACAGCAGGACGCAAGTGGACATGTCCGCTATTTCACAGAGACCTTCAACGCACTTGCGGCGAACACAGCACTACCGGTGCCTGCAGAGAAAGCGTATCACAATCTCGCAATTATCGAAGCCGCACGTAAAGCAACCACGGAACGCCGCGCCATTGAAATACTGTCACCATAGAAACATTTGACTTTTTTAGGCTTATGCATTCGTAGTTAGGCGATCTATCACCCGTTAACCGTGGATGGAACGGGCAATGAATTGCCCTACCACAAACGGAAAACCTGTATTGCGCTTGAAATGTTTATAGTAAAACCCACCATTAATTCACCCAAAGATTAGCGGGGTGTTTTTGCTTGGGTGTTTCCTCAGGAAACCCCGCCAGCGAGTCGGTCATTTGTGTTTTCTAAAGTGTTCATATATTTTCGGGCTTTACTATAAATCAAATTCACGTTTTCAAAAGGAAGTGGAAATGAAAAGAGGTCTGCTACTTCACATTCTGATCGTCCTGATGTTCGGACTCAGTTTAAACGTCTCGATGCACTGCTTCGCACAGCAGAACACGGTAATCCTTACCGCCAAATCGGATGCAGAATTTGACGCCGAAGAGGATATAAATACAACAGTGTGGCTTGCTGCCGGGGGAATCTTAGGAGTGGTGGGGAATCTTCCGCTCGGTGTTATTGCTATGGGTGGGGCTTATGTCTACCAGCCTATTCCGTCCGCTGAGCGACTTCTCGGCAAACCAGCCGACTATGTTAGTATCTATACCGATGCCTATAAAGCGCGAGCGCGGAGGCTACAACTGGAGGCTGCTGGGAAAGGGGCACTCGGCGGGTCGGCTGCGTTCTGTTTATTAGGGATGGTGCTTAATATAAAGCCGTGGGCAGACTGGGTTTTCTGGTAATCCCATCACGGCGTGAGGCAGAAGTTTCCGAATTAATTAGGACCTATGCAAATTGAACAGAAAAAGGGTATATTTTGCTGAAAATGCCTCGCAGTGAGAGTACTTCGTTGTACTTAACCCCCTAAATCCCCCTTATCAGGGGGACTTTAAGAGGAAACGCGTAAGTCCTATTAATATAGCGAGGTGGTGGCAAGCCTGAGGACTCGCCACCGCGAAAAAACAAAATACTATCCACGCAAGAGGTGTCGCAAGGCGTTTGCGATGATATCCTCTTCTCCTGCATTCAGGGTGTAGGCACTAATCACAATGGTTTCTTTACCGTCCGTGTTCACCTTGATACGCGGGGTGCCAACATCCAATTCGTGTGCGACCTGCGTAGCATCTTTGCCACTAATGGCAGTATCAAACGTAACATGTAGATTCGACAGTGTATGGCTTTTCTCTTGGTAGTGGACTTCGCAGGATACACCGTCGAGATTCTCAAGCCCCTGTGCGAGGACAGCATATCTCCCATCCTGTTCCTTTGACCGCACCTTATGGTTCGTTGACAACCAGATGTCAATAGCGGTCACCAATCCGATAATCTCCTGACGGTCTACCTTCATACCACGCCCAACGGGTCTTGGTCCAATGAAACCGTGCGCCCGCACTATTTCAATCAGATCTTTTCTGCCACAAACGAACCCTGTAGAGTGGGGTGCATTGAAATACTTACCGCCAAAGCAGACGAGATCCGCAGACTGGGCGTTCCGCCGAAAGTAATCAAGTGGATAGATTTGAGCGGCAGCATCAGCGATGAGTGGTAAGCCATTCGCATGCGCAATCTCAATCGCTGTCTCCAACGGGACCGCGTTGCCCTGATTCGGTTGGATAAGATACGCGACTGCGGCTGTATTCTCGCCGATAGCCTCTTTCAACGCCACCTCGGTGCATCCGTTTTCGTCCCCTACAGATATAAGTTTACTCCCTGGAACTGTAAACGCACGATCATAGCCGTAGTGCTGTATCTTCTGAAAAACGATTTCGTCCTTGAGTCCGGTGGTATCTGGCAGTTGTGCGCACCTGTCAGGATCGTTCCCAGTCATGACTGCGGCTGATGCCAAGACGAGTGCGGCATAGCACCCAGCAGTGACATACGCGTCTTCAACCCCCAACTGCTCAGCGATGAATTGCCCCGATTTTTCGAGCAATTCCTCCATTTCGACGTAACTTTCATCCGCTTGGCGCATTGCGTCTCGGACGGTTGCCGAAGGTGTGGATCCGCCTCGGACAGTCTGGTTGCCTGTCGCATTAATAACGGGTCGTGCGCCGAGTTTTTTGTAGATGTTTCCCCAACCTGTATTCGCCATGAGTAGCCTCCTTACGTAAGGTTTCTCGATAACTCGAATGAGAAAGCGTTAACGGTTTTGAACAAGGAATCTAAACGTACTGTAACAGGAAACAGAGAAATCGTCAACAGATTTTGCCGTGTCAAGAATTAGAGGATCGTCAATTCATCTTCTTCGCCACTTTCCTCCAGGACCGTCGCCAATTCCGCGGCGACCGTGCCGAATGCTCCGGATTGTGGGGATTCTGGATGCCCAGCGACAATCGGAACACCGATGTCACCCGCAGTACAGACTTCAGCATCAAGTGGGATTTGCCCCAAGAACGCAACACCGAATCGTTCGCTGGTGTTCTTACCACCATCTGCTCTAAAGATTTCTGTTTTTTCATTGCAGTGCGGACAGAGGAAATAGCTCATATTTTCAATAATACCGAGAATAGGAACACCGAGGCGCTCAAACATGGCAACGCCGCGTCGGACATCGGCGAGAGCGACATCTTGTGGGGTCGTAACAATGAGTGCGCCGGTGAGCGGAAGCGCCTGCGTTAAAGAGAGAGCAACATCGCCTGTTCCCGGCGGGAGATCGATAATCAGATAATCGAGTTCACCCCAGTCTACGTCACCGAGAAGTTGGCGGATGGCACCGTGTAACATCGGTCCCCGCCAGATCATCGCCTGCTCTTCTGGCACCATAAATCCAATCGACATGAGTTTAATGTCGTGACGAACGAGCGGAATAATCTTACGTTCCGGGCTGGTCTTCGGCTGTTCTTGAATACCCATCATTGTTGGGATACTGGGACCGTAGGCATCTGCATCCAGCAAGCCGACTGTGCTACCTGCATTCGCCAAGGAGATCGCGAGATTGGTAGCGACAGTAGATTTTCCTACGCCGCCCTTTCCACTAGCAACCGCGATTTTATACTTGATATTCGGCAATGTTATATTCTGTTGCTGTTGCTGCTGCGGTGGTGTCGGTTGTCGGGGTTGCCGTCCAGAGATCTGTGAACCACTGATAACTTGAAGTTCGGGATGTCCTTTTGTCGCAGAATCGGACTGAGGTTTTGGCTTTTCTTTCTCGCCTTTTTTCAGAAATCTCATTCGGTTCTCCTATAGTTTTGTTTATTGGATATTCAGAAAGTGTTGGGTCACTGTCAATAATAGCGTACCACATAGCGGAACGTCAACACTGCTTTATGTGACGGTTTAACTCAAAATAGTTTAACATTTTTTCCGATAATTTTGTATAATACGTATACGAAAAAAGCGCGTGATCCGATAAAGTTCCTAAATTTAACTCGGAAACCAGAGAATTATCAATTTAATTAATTGTCATGAATCTCGCGCACCGCCCTATTGCAAAGGAGTTTTTTATGAACATTCTGATGTTACGCCATTCCGCTGGCTTTGAGCACACGTATCTACCGGATGCGGAAGTTACACTGAAGCAGATTGGTGCAGCAAACGGTTGGAACGTCACCACAACGCACCGATGCGACCGGATTACTGCTGAAAACCTCGAAAACCAAGATATCCTCGCATTCGCAACGACAGGTAACCTCGCGTTTGATGACGCTCAAAAAGAGGCACTGTTGAGTTTCGTACGGAACGGCAAAGCATTCTTTGGCATCCACAACGCGACAGATACCTGCTACGACTGGCCCGAATACGGTGAGATGCTCGGTGGTTATTTCGCCGGACACCCGTGGCATGAAGAAGTGAACGTGATTGTGGAAGACGGGGACCATCCAGCAACTCGTATGTTAGGCAGCAGTTTCAAGGTCGTCGATGAAATCTACACGTTCAAAGATTGGGATCGCTCCAAAACACGGGTCCTGATGCGTTTGGACAACGATTCTATTGATCTCTCTCGCGGTAACCGTGATGACCACGATTACGCACTCGGCTGGTGCCATACCTACGGAAAAGGGCGCGTGATGTATACGGCACTCGGACATCCCGATGCCCTTTGGAGCGAAAAATGGTTCCACGAACACATCATAGGATGTCTCAAATGGGCGGGCGGATTGGAAGATTAGTTGCTATCCAATCTACGACAAACGTTTCTCCGTTAGGCGCGCTTCCGAAGCGCGCCTACTCAATTTTGGGGTCAACCCGATATAACTCCCGTGGCTCGCAGTAGCGTTTCCTGTACCAACAGTTCATGTGATACCGGACGATCAGGAGGCTGCGTTCCGGCAATGGTCGCTAAAAACGCGTCAAGTTCAAGCTCATAGGTGCGTTGACGGCTTTCACCCGCTATCTCAACAACCTGTTCACCCTGTGAATATCCATCCTTCGTTTCCTCCAAGCAGAGTCGAACCTTCAATCCCGGTTCAAAGGGTTCAACGATGATAGCACTCCCCTTGGTACCGTAGACTTCAAATCGACGCGCAACCGGTCTCGGCTCCAAAGCAGAAATCGAGATAAATGCCACTGCCTTTTCAAACTCATAGACAGTTAGGGTATTATCTTTGAAAGGCTCGACTGAATCGCCATCGTTTCGGAGGAAAGAGGTCACCTTCTCCGGTCGTCCGAGAAGCCAGAGCACTTGGTCGAGTACATGTCCACCCAAATCGAAAAAGATACCACCGATGTGTTGGCTGATACGCGTGCGCGCTTCGTGAGAAATATTGGTCGACATGTGTGCGCGAACGGAAAAAACATCACCTAAAAATCCAGATTTCACCCACTCGGCGACCTGTTTAAAGGCAGAGTGATACCGCAACATATAGCCCATTTGTACAAGTAGTGATTTTTCTTGGGCGGTGTTAATGACGCGCTGCCATTGCTCCCAGTTTTCACCAGCAGGCTTGTCGTACCAGAGGTGTTTGCCAGCGTTTACAATCTGCTCCGTCTGATCTAAACTCTCGGCGTTGTTACCTTCAGAAGCAACTGCTACGATAGTGTCATCATCCAACATTTCTGCAGCATCCGCAAACCAGTGAACATCAGCAAACGTCTCGCCGTCAGCTTGAAGTTTTTCGCGTTGTTGCGCGTCGGGTTCAAATACACCTGCGACTTCAACGTCAGGATTGACAAGCATTGCCTGCAACTTCCCGCGTGCATGCCCGTGTTTGGTTCCGTACTGCGCCATCCGTATTTTCGCCATAGTTCATCTCCAAAATCTGAAATTTGTAACGTAGTGCTATCTGGCTATTATACGAACACGAGATCGAATGTCAAGGAATATTTATGGAATGGCACTCAGCAGTCAGCGGTCAGCAATCAGCGGGATAACCTATAGGTCAAATAGAATGTCGTGAAATCTGACACAATACATCACAATGTCGCGATCAGGAGATCACTTCCACAGGAGAGTTATGATGAATCGGTGGAATTCGCTGACGATTGGCTCCTGGAGGGCGGTGTCCGACTCGCTTACCTATTCCCAAACGCCGATATAGAGGTAGCACTTATAGGACGCAATATCCTTAACGATACATCTCCCACTGGTGGTATTGACTTCAACAATCTGACCGGTTATGTCAATGAACCGCGATTTTGGAGCATGGAATTGGTCCGGCGTTTTTGAACAATAGCAAAATTTGACAAAAATGCACAGTCCCTTTAGAATAGTGGAAAAAATGAAAGTAGGACAGAGAATGAGAATTGCAATATGCAACGAAATGTTTGAAAATTGGAAAATCGAAGATATTTTTACCTATACTGCTGAACTCGGTTACGAGGCAGTTGAGATCGCACCGTTCACTTTAGCCGACTCAGTCCTTGACATCAGCGGGACCGAACGGACACGCATCCGCAAGGCAGCAGAAAGCGCGAAGATAGAGATTGCTGGACTTCATTGGCTACTCGTCTCGCCCCCCGGACTGTATATTAATCACCCGGACGCAGATATTCGGAAAGAAACGCGGGACTATTTCCTCGCGCTGATTAACCTATGTGCCGACTTAGATGGCAAAGTGATGGTTATCGGTTCACCACAGCAACGAAATGTAATGGAACCCCTCTCGTTTGAAGAAGCTTGGGAATACGCGCGGGCGACTTTCTCAGAAGGTGCTGAACTGGCAGGTGAAAGAGATGTGGTGTTGTGCATGGAACCATTATCGAGCGATCAGACGAACTTCATCACGAACCCAGACAAAGCAGTCGAAATGGTGACGGATGTCAATCATCCAAACTTCCAGATGATCCTGGATGTGTGTAGCACTGCGAAAGAGGGCTTGGATATGCCGACACAAATCCGTAACCATGCTCCGCACGTTGCACATTTCCATTCCAACGACGACAACGGCTATCTGCCGGGTTCTGGCAATGTAGATTATCCGCCAATTATTGAAGCCTTGAAAGAGATTGATTACAAAGGTTATGTCTCGACGGAGGTTTTCGACTTCAACCCGGATCCGCAAACGATTGCAAAACAGAGCATTGAATTTGTGAAGTCGCTGCTATAGGAGAGAACGATGAACAAGACTATCCATGATGAATGCTATGAGGCGTATACCACGCTCAAAAGCGAAATGGGACGATGGCTGAAACAGAGCATGCTGCTCGATCCGCCAGGTCCCAACGATGGCGGCGAGGACGAGGCGAACTATGCACTCGCATGGTTCCCGCATTACCTAATTACTGGTGATGCGACCGTCCTACAGCACTTCGACACATTGAAGGGGGCACTGCTCGGTTGGGTGAAACGTGATTGCGTCCACGGCTATGAACCGAAGGCAGAGGCACATCACGGACCGGAACCTTTCCTCCTTTTCCTACCGCGTTACATCGGTCTGATGCCGGAGGATACGGAAGCGGTTACGCTCCTGACAGATGCGGCGGAACACATCGGGAATTGGGTATCAGAGATCCCACCTTGGTATGATTACGACCGAGATACGTTTATCGGTTACAACATTGGCAGCCGAGATGTGACGAACGATGAAAAGGACGCGTATGAAATGGCGGAACATTTTCGATTCATCCATATCGCGATTGCGGCGTATCGTGTGACAGGCGAGGAACGCTATCTAACGTGGGCGTTGCGGTACGGAAGAAAGCGCGCCGAACGGCTTATTGAGGCACCGGACCCAATGCCGTTGCTCTGGACGCTTGACGGAGAGGGGCTTGACGAAGCAGCGGTTGATGCGAAGAATTTACATCGGCTTGTAGCAAGTACGCACCATATACCGGGCGACCCGATCGCTGGCATTGAAGTCTTGTTGGCTTCCGGTGCCATCTATGCGTTGGGGGATCTCTATCTGCTGTCCGGAGAAGAGGTTTTCAAAAGGGCGGCAAAGCGGATTATAGAACCATTAGTAACATCGTTGAGCGATCCGTATAATGACCCTGCAGCGGCTGCGTTGAGTTACTATCGTTGGACTTTTAAGGATACTGGATTTGATGAGGAGATCTGTGCGGGATTGGCGGAGCTCCGTGATGAACCCCCAGAACTGCTGGCTTTGATTTTCCCACAAGAGACACGCCGTCGGGAACTCGGTGTCGGTAAACGCGCGGATATGGCATATTGGGGTGAATGGTCGGATGATGGATCCGTGAAACCGATTCAAGAGCCGTCAACTGCCACCCTAACGCTTGCCTATGAGGTGACAGGTGAGATTGCTTACGCGGCGCGTGCGTTGCGAAGTGCTGCGACGCGTCTACATATTGCGAGGCGTGTGCTACGCGGTGGCAGGGAACACGCCGATATGGGAGGCGCGGTCTGCTCAATTGCGGCGGGACATGGACGGAACTGGGGACAAGGCGCGGTCACGGCGTGCTATGGTCCCCTGCTTCTTGGCACGCGTGAGGTTCAGAGTGAAGTTACACAACTTCTGGAGGTCCGACAGAGCAACGGAAGAAAACATCCACCACCGACACTGCTCTCTCTGGTGCGTCCTATTTTAGGAAACAGAGAAGGGAACACAGAAGCAGTTTTCTATAACGGAGGCGATACGTTGCTTACATTTTCGTGGCGATTTCGAACCAGAGACGAAGCATCCGCGTGGCATGAGGAAACACTTGCGACACATAAAACTCAAAAGCGAGTTTTGTAACCCTCCTTTATTTTTTGGCGAAGGTATTGAGATATGGAAACCTATCTTTATATTTTTAATTCCCGAAATTCTGAGCAATAAGCGTCAAATCGAGAATATTAACGATGCCATCGGCGTTTACATCAGCAGTCGGATCAGCCTGCCCAAAGCGAGAAGCCACAAAGACGAGGTCCAAGATATTCACAGTTCCATCGGCATTCACGTCATAAGGCATCTCGGTCGCGAGCAGATTTGAACTTATCAATTCAAAGATAATATCCTGATCTGTTTCAAATTTAACGGGTCCGAAATTAGGAGCAAGCCACTGGTAGGAGGTGGAACGACTCGCTCCCAACGCAGCGGTCGTTTTCGATCTCACTCGAATTTTCAAGCAGTTCTCAAATGGTCCTGCCGATGTGTTTACGTCCTCAATGGCGACAACTTCGTTCACACTGGAGATCGTAAGGGCACCTACTATATTTACTTCTGTCTCTCCCTGCGTCTCCCATACTTCTCCAAGTCGAAGCATCGGCGGAAAAAATATAGCAGGTGGCGAGAATTCTACGCGCGCCACGCCAAAAACGTCACCAAGCTCGGCAACTATTCTGTGAAGTTTCATCCCCTCTTCGTCTACTTGTACAAAGAAGGTGCTTGTATTGACAGTGCTTGTGCCTAATACTTCTGTTGTGATTTTAAGGATGCGGACGTGTTCGCCGTTGAAAGGTTCATCGGTTGCCTCAATTGTGTAAGTGGTACGTTCCGCACCGTCTTCGCTCTCCAATACCCAAGTATTCCCGATATCAGCAGGGTAATAATTCTGAGCATTCGTTATACTGGCGAAAACACAGAGCAGTACAACAAGCAGGACGGTATTTCTGACCATTTGATTCCCCTTTGTCGAAGTGGGTGTGGTTACAATTATACCACTAAAAATAGCGAGATGCGCTAAAAAAACGCCTTGATGAAGACACCAAGGCGTTTGAGTGAATTGTGTTTGCCGTGTTCCCTACTTGAGGATAACCATCCGTCGGGTTGCGGTAAAATCTGATGTCTGTAGCGTATAGAAGTAAATACCACTCGCTACACGCTCACCTACTGCGTTCTTACCATCCCAGTAAGCAGCACTCGACGGCATCATATACGAACCTAACGGCTGCCAACCCAAATCCAACGAACGAACTAAGTGACCCGATACATCATAAATATCAATCTTGACTTCTGTCGCTTTGCTCAACTGATACGGAATCCATGTTTCTGGATTGAACGGATTCGGGAAGTTCTGCGCCAAAAGCGTGTCTTGCGGCTGCACATCTCCAACATTCAGCTGCAGACTCAGGAACGCATTGCGAATGTCAGATGTCGTAACCGTGCGTTGGAACGGACCTGACACGATTCTACCGCGGTCGTCGTAAAGGGCAATTTCGAGTTTATCGCCTGCTTCAACGACGCTCTTGCGGTTCAGGTCTGCCCAGACAGCAGAGGAACGTTTCGCAGTGCTTGTGATGTTCTCGGTAGCGATAGTACCAGCGCGGAGGTTCTCAGCGACGAGGATATACCCTGTGCCTGTTTCCATGCCATGGATGTCACTGGTAACGATGAACGCCCATGCGCTGTCATAGGTTGAGAGTGCGGGTGCGGCGGGTGCGGCATCTCCACCGGCATCAGCGGGTGCGGCATCAGCAGCTGCGTCATCTCCAGCAGCGTCGTCTCCATCGGCATCAGCGGCTGCGTCATCGGCAGGAGCATCCTCAGCGGCTGCATCTTCAACAGCTGCGTCGTCAGCAGGAGCATCTTCGGCAACTGCGTCATCAACGGGTGCGTCGTCAGCAGGAGCATCTTCGGCAACTGCGTCATCAGCGGGTGCATCTTCAGCGGGTGCATCCTCAGCAACAGGTTCATCTGGCATCGGTTCCGGTTCAGGCTGGTTGTCCCACGCATCACCTGTGAACTTTACCATGCCTCCAGCAGGAGTATTCACGATATAACCTTTGTCCCCCGTAACGCCAAAGCCATCACCTTCATCAGCAACCGTGTAAGCGACAAAACGCTGTGTCGCCGCCTCGAGTTGAATAATAGCTGTCGCGTTCAGCATTTCTGCCAACGATTTCGCTGTGTAAGGTTCTACCGGCATCAGCGGAATAGAAATCATGTTTAAACCGGGTTCAAGGGTCATATCAAAACCAGGACCTTCTACGACGGGTTCTGGCATTGGTTCTTCTGCGGCTGGTTCCTCAGGAGTTTCAGCAGGTGCTTCCTCGGTGGGGGGTGCATCTTCAACGGGAGCCACTTCTTCAGCAGGTGGTGTCTCCTCTGCAGCGGGTGCTTCTTCAGCGGCTGGGGTCTCCTCAACAGAGGGTGCTTCCTCAGCAGATGATGGCTCAACAAGATTGTAACTCTGCAATTCAAACAGAACCTCTTGATCGTTCTGATATTTGACGGGACCGACACCAGGTGCCAACCATTGGTAATAGGTCGAACGGACAACTGCAAGTGCCGTGACGCTTCTCCGATTAATTTCGAGCTTGACGCAGTTCTCAAACGTTCCGATCGCGGTTTCGACATCCTCAATTGCAACAACTGTTATAGTACTGGTAGTGTCCGCGGTCCCCACCAGTTTCAGCTCCGCTTGCGTCACAATCTCCCACGTATGCCCTAATGGCAGTACGGCTGGAAAGAAAGTGGCCGGCGGGTCAAGCGTCGATTCTGCGATGCCGAACGCGCCTTGGTCCACGGCACTTTGATGTAGGAAAAGCCCTCCATCACTATCAACAGTTATAAAGTACTTGTCAACAATAACTACGTCTGTCCCGAGTGCCTCAGTGGTAATCTTCAGGACGATAAGTTCCTCACTATCAACGTCCTCAGGTTTTTCAAGCGAATAGGTGCGTTGCTCTGCACCGTCAGCACTCAAGAAAACCCACGTATTGCCGACCTCCGACGGGTAATAATTTTGTGCCACCGCTGTGAGTGCAAAACTACAAACAAGGCTTAACACCAAGACCAGTGTCAGCCAAGACACAAATTTGGGAGTTTTCATAACCCATATCTCCTTTTTTCAAAAAGATATAAACTTAAGTAATGTTCACAAAAAGTTAAATCATTCCTGTGAAACGCTCGCGAGGGCGGGTGCAAGCACAAATAATTTATCAAGATGCAAGTCAGTCGTGTTAGAGCGCTCACGCCATCCCTCTGGCGAGATGTCATCCTGTTCTGAGACGCATCGATACCCAAACCACATTCCGATCGCCATCACCAGAGCGACAATGATAACAACAACTAATGCTATTTTCCAACTTACCATACTGATCTTTTCCAAGCTCCATGCAACAACACACAAAGATTATCACATTCATCAAAGGTTTTCAAGAAAAAATATCGGATTAGGACACTCATTACAGGATTTTTAAGGTCAGTTCCCAAAATTTTGTGCGATAAGGACCAAATCCAAAATGTTAACAGTGCCATCGCCTGTGACATCTGCGTCGGAATCGGATTCTCCGAAGCGAGAAGCCACAAAAGTGAGGTCTAAGATATTCACAACACCATCCCCTGTCACATCGTAAGGCGATGGTTCAGGCATCGTGTCCTCCTTAGAAGGCTGTTCAGGCACAGTGTCCTCCTCAGGAAGTGTTTCGGGTGTAACATCTTCCTCCGGAGACGTTTCGGGCATAACGTTTTCCTCTGTAGTTTCAGGTTCCTCAGGCACGGTTAGCAGGTTGGAACTTACCAAGCCAAAAATCAAGCGATCACTATTTTCGTACTGGACGGGACCTACATCTGGAGCGAGCCATTGGTAGGTAGTTGAATCAATATCAAGATTTAGGAATCCACCCCTGGCAGTGAGACGCAAGTCTAACTGGACCTTCGCGCAGTTCTGGAACGTTCCTGCGGGTGTGTCCACGTCCTCAAACCCAACGACCTCCAAATCTGTGACGCTTTTCCCAGGTATTGTGATTCCGCCTACTAATTTCGCCTCTGCGTCCGCCGCTATCTGCCATTTATCACCCAGTTCCAAGTGTAAAGGGAAAAAAGTAACAGGTGTTTGAAAATCAGCATGCAAGGTAGCAACAGCGTCTTCCAAGATGATTCTATGAAGTTTAATGGCTTCACTATCAACAGTCAAAAAATAGTGATCTGTTTCAGCTTCACCCGTGCTGAGCTCCTCAGTCCTAATTTTCAATAGGATACGCTCTTCACCGTCAGCAGTTTCGGATGTCTCAAGGGTATAGGTGCTTCGTTCTTCGCCATCAATGCTCTCTAAAACCCACGTATTCCCAACGTCTGCCGGATAATAATTCTGTCCCACCGCTGTAAATACAAACGAACAAGCGAAACTGATGACCAGAACTGGCTTGAGCAAACGTAAAAATATAGTTTCTTTCATACTTTAATCCTCCTTATGCCACTCGTAGTCTGTCCAGTCTAAAATTGGGGTTTGTTTGGAGTTGATCAATTCATTTGATATGACGACGTGCGATGAATCGCACTACTACAAACGAATCCACCTACAATTCAAAGGTAGACAGACCGCTCGTTCCCAAAATATAGGTATAATAATTACAATAAATGCCAATTTCAACGCAACCTATCCTGTTGACTTTTTCCAAGCTTCGTGTGATAATAGAAGTATATTACTATATCTATTACAATTTTGCAAGTAAAGAAAAGAGCGCAGGACTGACTTGACTGCGTGCCACTAAAATAGTAAAAGGAGAACATAGATGCGTTTAGAAGGACAGGTTGCGATTGTTACAGGTGGTGGCGGAGGTATTGGGAAAGCAACGTGTCTCGCGTTCGCCAAAGAAGGTGCGGATATTGTAATCCCAGAAGTGAATTTAGCGAATGCGGAAGCGGCTTCAGCAGAAATAACTGCGCTCGGTAGGCAGTGTCGAGTGATTGAAACGGATGTAGCGGATGGCGACTCCGTGCGTAAGATGGTTCAGGAAACACTCGACACGTTCGGACGGATCGATATTTTAGTCAACAATGCTGGTATTTTTAGTTATACGCGCATTGATGCGTGCACAGAAGCAGAATGGGATCGGATGATGGCTGTGAACCTCAAGGGTCCCTTCCTCTGCTCACAAGCGGTAATGGAGACGATGAAAACACAACGCTCCGGACGGATCATCAACCTCGGTTCGTTGGCGGGACAGGTTGGGGGCTTGGTCGCATCTGCCCCGTATTCTGCCTCAAAGGCGGGTGTCATGTGTCTGACGAAATCGTTGGCACGTGTGCTTGGAGAGTACGGAATTACGGTGAATTCTATCGCACCGGGAGTAGCGGCAACAGAGATGGCAAAGAATCATCCCGACATGACAGATCAGATTCCATTAGGGCGCGTCGCCGATGCCTCGGAGATCGCGAGTGCCATCCTCTTTCTCGCCTCGGAAGAGGGACGCTATGTAACCGGGGCAACACTTGATGTTAACGGTGGGATACGGATGGCATAAAAATAACTATGAAGGAGAAAACATATGGACTATAAAGCACTTGGGCGAGCAGGCGTAAAAGTCTCACCGCTCTGTCTCGGTACAATGATGTTCGGTGGACCGACGAACGAAAAGGATTCAATTCGGATTATCCACAAAGCATTAGACGCTGGCATTAATTTTATGGACACCGCGAATGTCTACAACGACGGTGAATCAGAACGAATAATTGGGAAAGCTGTTCGCGAAAACCGAGAGAACTGGGTTATTGCTACAAAGGTACACGGTGGGATGGGAGAAGATGTGAATGCAGCAGGTTCACACCGATTCCATATCATGTCGGCAGTTGAAGCGAGCCTGAAACGTCTTGACACAGATCACATCGATGTCTATTACTTGCACCGTTGGGATGCCTCCACGCGAATTGCGGAATCGTTACGGGCTCTGGACGATTGCGTGCGACAGGGAAAGGTGCGCTACATTGCGTGTTCTAACTTTCAGGCGTGGCGTATTTGCGAAGCACTCTGGACAAGCGAAAAACAAGGACTGGAGGAATTTGTATGCGTCCAACCTCTCTATAACATTGTTAACCGAGATCCCGAGGTAGAGTTATTGCCGTTCTGTGAGAAATACGGTGTCGGCGTTGTGCCGTATAGCCCATTGGCGCGAGGTGTGCTGTCTGGGAAGTATTTGACCGGCAAAAAACCCCCCGCGGGCTCAAGGGCAGCACGTAAGGATAGGCGAATTTTGCAGACGGAACTCCGCGAGGAAAGCTATGAAGTCGCGCAAGAACTGAAGCCTCTGGCAGATGCGCACGGTAAAACGCTGACGCAATTTTCATTGGCGTGGGTACTGGCAAATCCGACAATTACCTCTGTTATCATCGGACCGCGCACAATGAAACAATTAGAGGATAACTTGGGATGCTTAGACTGCACGCTAACGGAAGCCGACGAGGCAACTATTAACGAATTGGTTCCACCCGGAGAACACACCGGCAAAGGGTATAACGATCCGGCGTACCCAGTGCTGGGACGGTTCACACAAGGTTAGGGCGCGCAGGCGTGTATCATTTCCAAAATGTCATCGTGGCACACACAAAAGGCTTTGCTTACCTGAGCCACGGTAAGATTCTGGAAAAGGCACGGGAATGCTCTTTGACGAGGAAGAAATTTCTTTTCGGTGAGTCAGAAAGTTTCTTACATCGCCGGATAGAATATTTCTTGATCTCATAAAGTTGATACCCTAAATCTGAAACGTAATTCTCTATTTCTCCGAACAAGGCACGATTAGTTTCACCAACATCTTTTAACTCCGCCATTAAGAGAGGAGCGTGCGTTTTTAAGCAGTGCTCACCGCCGCGTAACACCTCTAATTGATACCCTTCCACATCAATCTTGATGAAATCTGGAACCGGGAGTTCACGGATGAGATTGTCAATCGTGTCAAGCGTTACGCGTTCCGATGCCGCTCGCCCGTTGGCATACTTTAAGGAAGCTGTGCCTTCCGCAAGTCCTGCCTCGGAGTAATAGAGATACCGTTGTTCTACCCTGTCGCTGAGTCCCTTATTGACAACAGTAACATTCGCGAATTGATTCAGAGAGACATTCTCACGAAGATAGCCACAAGTGCGTAAGGCAGGTTCAAACGCGACGACGGCACCAGCATCTTCAACCCGTGAGGCGAGGAAGCACGTATAAAATCCGATGTTCGCCCCGATGTCCCAACAGATATCTCCCGGCTGAATAATCTTCAGGAGTTTGGTAACGACCTGCCTCTCATCATGCGTGCCGTAAAAATAGAGGTACTGGTGCTCAGGATTCGCTAAGTTGGCTTTCAATTGGAACTGGTACTTGCTATCAAAAATAGCAACTGGGTCCTCAGGTGTAATCCAATCCCTCGTTAGGTTCAAGAGCAAACGTTTCCCATCAGTGATTGGACACCACCGGAGGTAGCTGCGGACAAGATAGTTGAGTTGCGGGTTCATCCCCACGTCTCAAGCCCGAGTAGTTTTTTGCCGAGCTCAGTCAGATATGCGGTCTCGCCTAATTTATGCTCCTTTTCTGGGCGTTCGCCACTAAAACCCGCCATACGTTCTTCCCATGCGTTGATGCGGCGTTCGCGTGCCTCCGGATTCGCTTCTCCTGTCGGGGACATAGTAATGTATTGGGCGACGCGTGGTGCATCGGCAGTATTGATACCCGCACTATGAGGTAACGCACTGTGCCAAATGACGAGATCTCCGGCTTTGCCTGGGACTGAAACTGCGCCGAGTGCCACTAAATCCTGTTGCCTCGGATCGGCATCCGATGGAAGACTCTCTATCCACCCGTCAATCTTATTGTGGAACCCAGGAACACAAGTAAACGCCCCTTGATCGGCAGCGGTATCGGTAAGATAAAGCACACCTTGGACGTGGAACCGGAAAGGGATGTCCACAGATGCATCCCAGTGGAGTCCTAAGTTTGTCCGTTCAAATTTCCCGGGAAGATTGGGTGGACTCATGCTCGCACGGTCAAAACTTACCCATAACTTCTCAGTCCCCCAAATCTCTGAGAACGCTTGATGGACACGCGGGTATTGGCGAGTTGCCCACAGATCCGGGTGCTGATAGATCTCTACCATGATGCTTTTACGAGGGGGGTCGGGATACCAAGTGTCTGGATCGTCGACATCCATATCAAGGAAATTCCAGACAGCTTGTGCCGTATTCTGTATTAATTCTGGGGGTGCTGCATCGTGTATAACGACATAACCGTTTTCCTCCCAGAAAGCGCGATCTTCAGAACTCAAAACAGCCATTTTTTTCCTCCAATTGTATTGTACGGAAAGGACTCAGTCGGGGAATCAGAATTCCAGCGGGTCTACCCCAACCGACGTAAAAAAGCAGAGAGAAAAATAACTATCAATCCTAAAATTACAGTGAGATTGAGCCACGGTGCTGGTTTCTTCTGAAATACATCAAAGACGGGATATGGGAACGTCAGAATAATTGCTAATGTAAATATTAAAAAGACGATAAAAAGTTTGACACCCAAGACGAGGATGTAGAGTGAGTAATCTGATATAAACGTTCCAGTAGCGGCAACGGAACGTGCAGTGCGAAAAAAAGTGATAAAATTATACAATCCCGATATGAGGACGGTTAACAATGCTGTCCAGACAACACCACCGAAACGTCGCAGGGCGGATGAAACCAAAGATTCCGACTCAGAGTGCCGGTTGGCAATCGGGAGAAAAACAACACGAAAAAAAAAGAATCCTCCTATCATCAGAACGACGGATCCGACATGTATCCACTGCATCAACGATTTCAGCAACATCTTTTTAATTATTGAGTTTTCGCGCCGATTTTTCCGATGTCAAAATCGGGTTTTCGATGCATTTCAACAACACAGAAACTAAAAATGTGAGTTCGACTTAAGGATTTAAAGAAATCTAACACGATATATCACGTCTATCGTAGGTTTGCTTACAGTTGCGTTTCGGCACTCCAGAGGAGTGTTATGTCTATAGAAAACCGGATGTTCATGCGCTCGCACTCCAGAGGAGTGCTATGTAAGATGAACAGGACTTACGCAAATTTGGAGTCCGTGCCCACACTGGGAGGATATTACCCAAGAAAGCGCAATGAATTGCGCAACTACAAACCAAAGACTGTACGAAAACGGGTAAACTGCGTAAGAAATAACATACCGCTTCTCTGGAGCGGAAATATCAATGCTATAGACATACTGCTCCTACGGAGCAGAAGATCAAACTCACCTTAAAAAACATACAGACACTATGGCAGAAGGGCAGCCGGTTTCGTATGCCGACTGCCCTTCTCGATTTTCTGTCTCCGTGTGTTCCAGCCGTTGCGATGTTACACCACCGGCTTACCACCAACAGGGTTAAAACAGGGGCGCGACTGCTTACAAGCGTCTGGCGACACAAATTCGTCATCGGGTCCTACGACTTGCATAGTGCAATTGCACCAATAGTGCGAACCGGGGTTGTTTTCAACGAGGTTCTGCAAGTTGCCGCCCGGAATGTAAATCGCCTTCGTCCGAAGATACTGACATATCGGGCGATTAAAGATTGGAAGGGCTTTTTCTTGTAACATATCAGTGCTCCTTTAGCTTGCAGCCATCATCGCGGCGCGGCTGACGAGATTCTGTGTTAAGGTTACCTTATACATATTGTCGTTCAAGGGTTGTGCGTCCTTGACAGCATCGGCACCAGCCTGCTGACTTACCGATTCGTCGATCATCTTGCCCGTGACTGCCGCTTCTGCCTCTTTAGAACGCCAAGGCGCGGGCGCGACACCGCCGAGAACGATACTGGCGGTTTTACAGGTCTTCCCATCCATCTCAAAAACGCCAGCAACGCTTGATAACGCGAAGTCAGGGGCACCCTTCTCACGCGCCTTTAAATAGAAACTCTTCGTATTCGGCTTCGGTGCCGGGACACTGACCTCAACGACAATTTCATTGGGTTCCAACACGTTCTCACGGTACGGATCTGCAGCCGGTAATGTAAAGAATTCCTCAAGCGACATAGCTTTCTCGCCCTCAGGTCCGACGATTTTGATCGAGGCACCCAAGGCAATCAATGCTGGCGCGAGGTCTGAAGGATGCACAATGTAGACAGGATCACCACCGAGGATCGCATGATATTTGCTCAAACCATCAACCGCATAACAGATGTCTCCACCCTTTTTCAGGCAATTGGTGGCTTCATCCCGGTAGTACCAACACCGCGGACGCTGGCAGAGATTTCCGCCGAGTGTCCCGACGTTTCGGATCTGTGGTGTCGCGACAGAACCGGCGGCTTGCGCCAGAACGGTATAGTGATGCTGGATAGTCGGATGCATAGCGATGTCAGCGACAGTGGCTAATGCCCCGATCTTTAAGCCCGATGCATCAGCTTCAATACTATCCATGCCGGGTAACGTCTTGAGATTAACCAGCGTCTTGGGGGTCTCAATGTACTCTTTGAGTTCCGCAAGCAGATCCGTGCCACCGGCGATAAGCATGACTTCGCCCCAACCGCTTTCACTCAGGAGTGACGTGACCTGCTCCAGACTGGTAGCGTTAACGTAACTGAATTTTTCCATCTTTCTAATTTTCCTTGCGGTTCGGTTAGGTAAGTTGAATGAATGAAGTGCCTTTCCGTAGATTCGCCTTCCATTTCATTACAGGCTTAGGTTTTTGATGTTGCGAAGAACATCTTTCTTCCTTATGCCTGCTTTTCGGCGAGTGCGTCAAGGATCTTATCAGGTGTTATCGGTAGCGACCGAACCCGAACGCCAATCGCATTGTAAACGGCATTCGCGATAGCCCCAGGCGTCGGAATACACGGCGGTTCACCGACCCCTGTAACCTTGCGGTGCGTATCAAAAACAATGGATTTAATTTCAGGGATCTCGAAAGTCCCAGGAACCTTGTAGTCCTCAAGGTTGGCGTTGAGCATTCGACCCGTCTGCGCGTCCATGAACCGCTCTTCAAGCAGTGCCTGACCCAACCCCATGATAACACCGCCATTAATCTGGCTTTCCGTCGTCAACCTGTTAATCGCCAATCCACAATCCTGAACGGCGACAATTTTGATAACCCTGATAGCTCCGGTCTGCGTATCAATTTCAACTTCAGCGAACTGGGCACCTGCGGCACCCCCTTGACGGAGGTCTTCATCCCAAGTTCCGCCTTCGCTAATGCTCTCCATGCCGAGTTGCCCGGTTGCCTGTTTCCACGTAATGGTCTTTGTCCTATCAGAGACGGCATAGATAGTGCCGGTGCCGACACGGAGATCACCAATGGGTGCCTCAAGCAGTGGCGCGATGCGTTCAAATAATTTCTGTTTCGCCGCCGCTGCTGCGGTTTTGATGACAGGAGCGACTGACGGAGTTGTTTGACTACCCCCACTGCCGCCAGAGGGTAATCCGGGCCCGCTATCGCCAACCTTCACATGGATATCGGTAGTCTCAAGACCGAATTCTTCGGCAACAATCATCGCAATAACTGTGCGGACACCGGTTCCAATGTCCTGTGTTCCCGTGACAGCTTCAACAGTGCCGTCTGCATTGATGGTAACGCGCGCTTCTGTGCCGCCACCACCACCGCCACCCCATTGTCCGCTGCCAAGTCCCATGCCGCGCTTTTTCACGTCTGTGCCGGAGCCTGGTACGCTGTTACGGCGGTGCCAGCCTATCTCTTGCGCACCAAGGGTGTATTGTGCCTGACGCACTTCATTCGGGTCATTGATACGACGAAACTCCAATGGGTTCATACCGAGTTTTTCGGCAAGTTCATCCATCAGAGAGTCCATCGCGAATGCACCTTGCGGGTGTCCAGGGGCGCGCATCGCGCGTTGATTGCCGGCGTTGGTAGCCACGTTAACCCGTTCCGCCCGACTGTTCGGTACGTGGTAGACGTAAGGTCCCGTGAAACCTGCTCCACTGGAGATACCCCCTGTGCCATAGCCCTTCATATCGTAAGCGATAAGTCGCCCGTCGCGTGTCGCGCCAGCGCGGACCTGCTGTGTCATTGAGGGTCTATTGCCAGCAACAAGATGCTCGGCTTTCCGGGTCAGCATTAACTTCACTGCTTTGCCAGTGATACGTGACAATTCAACCGCGGTGCGGCCTTCTATGCCGGGTCCGAATTTGCTCCCAAATCCGCCACCCATGTGCTCTGTAATGACCCTGACCTGGTTTGCAGGCAATTCAAAGCGCTGCGCGAAATCGTTGCGAACCCCAAAAACACCTTGTGTAGACGCCCAAACGGTAAGATTTTGTTCATCTTCCCATTTTGCGACGTGTCCATGTGTTTCCAAGCAAACGTGCGTCTGAACAGGCGTATGATAGGTAGCCTCGACCTCAACAGCGGCTTCAGCAAATCCTGCATTGATGTCGCCATCTTCCCTGACATTCGGTTCGCTCTGATTGTCCGCCCAATCCTCTCGGATTTGCGGCGCGCCTTCTGCCATCGCGTCCGCTTCCGTGACGACGTGGGGTAATTCCTCCAAGTCGACACGAATGAGCCGAATTGCGTCCTTAGCGATGTCATCGGTTTCAGCGGCAACAGCAGCAATTTCCTGCCCTTGGTACCGGAGTTTATTGCCAACCTCAATGAGCGGAATAGCTGCCTGGACCCCGGGTAATGCCTCTGCTTCACTCAGGTCAATGCCCATAACGGTTGCGTGTGCGGTTTCAGAACGCAAGATGCGTCCGTACAGCATCCCCGGTTCATTAATATCAAAAGTATACTTCGCTTTTCCAGTGACTTTATCCTTACCGGACAAACGGGTTACCCGTTTTCCGATGAGGCGAGATTCACTTGCTTCTCCCCATGATGCCATGCGTTTTCCTCCTATAGTCAACTGCCCCATTGGAGCAGTGGACTCTTGCGTCTCGCAAGTCAAACCTTGCTTTCAAATCACATCTTCCGTGATGCGGTTTTGATAGCATCAAAGATGAATGGATAGGTTCCGCAGCGACACGTGTTACCAGACAAACCGTCTTTAATTTCTTCGAGTGTCGGTTTAGAGTTTTCGTTCAACAGTGCTGCGGATGAGACGATGAAACCGGGTGTGCAGAATCCGCACATCATCGCGTCGTGTTGGATGAATGCTTCCTGAACAGGGTGCAAATCGTCGCCGTCTGCTAATCCCTCAACGGTTGTTATCTGCTTGTCCTGTGCATCAATTGCGAGCATCATGCAAGCGTAGACCGGCTTCCCATCTACCATGACGGTACAGCCACCACATTCACCACGATCACAAATTAGTTTAGCACCGGTTAAGTCGATGTTGCTCCCACTTGTATCAATTCCATCACGCAAAACGGTTAAAAGCGTTGTTCGCGCTTCGACCTCGACCTGATACGATTTACCGTTGATATTGAGTTGGATTGTCGCATTAGCGATAGCGTCGCCCATTTGGGCATCGGCGGCTTTCTCACTGCCGATCAGGACGCTCGGTGCGACAGTTGCAGCAACGGTACCTGTACCTACGCCTTTCAAGAAGTTTCGGCGCGAAATGTTCGTCCCCTGTTTTTTATCCTTATCAGGCATGCGGGACCTCCTTCAATTGTGAGTTCGGATTAACGTTATGTTCATCGCGTTGGTTGGAAAATTCGTTATCTCTCAATTTCTTCCAGTATATTATATCTCACATTTTTTATCAAGAAAAAAACAAGCGAATAATAATTAGGTTTCGGTCTTTTATATTGGTTAGGACTTACGCGCTTCCTCTTGAAGTCCCCCTGATAAGGGGATTTAGGGGGTTAAATAACTGAAATACCCTCACTGCAAGGCATTTTTGGGTGAAATATACTGCTTCTTTACGCAATTTGCGTAAGTCCTGTCGGTTATTGGAAATCCGATAAAAGCATATTTTGATTTTGCCACCGGTAGCCCATCATGTCAGACCTGATGTGGTTGCAAACCGCATTTATCACTTTTTTATTAAAATTGATTTATAGTTAACACGAAAAATTGATTGGCAATTTTTCTCAGAATGGGGTATCATATTAATGCCCCAATGCACTTATAAGAGGAATTACGTAAGCACAATATTACACGGTGGCATTTCGCCTACCAGACTCTCAAAAAAAAGGAGCTATCATGGCTGGAAACACGTTTGAAATTAGTGACGACACGTTTGAAGGAATGGTACTTACATCAGACACACCCGTTGTTGTCGACTTTTGGGCAGAGTGGTGCGGTCCTTGCAAAATGATTGCGCCAGTGTTAGAGGAACTCGCCGGTGAGAACTCTGAGACATTTAAAGTTGGAAAAGTAAACGTTGATGACAACCGTCAGACGGCGATGCAGTACGGCGTTCGGAGCATCCCAACGCTGCTCGTGTTCAAAGACGGCAAAGTTGCGGGGCAGATTGTCGGCGCGATGCCCAAAGATGCACTGAAGAAAAAAATCTTAGATGCCCTATAAGCCGCCCGGTTCGTAATCACACCTCTGGAGAATGGAAGATTTGTAAATCAAATTCACCCTTCCATTCTCCGACTGTTCCTATCCTTCCACCCTTCTAAGGTTCACTATGTTTTGGCAACTTGTTTATAACCTGTTTGCTGTCCCCATTATGTTTGTCGGTTTTTACGGCGCGGGATGTTGCAATCCCAAAATCCAAGAGGGCATTGATGGGCGGAAACGAGTGTTTTCAGAACTCGTAGACCAACTCCAGACCGCTCGACATCTGGAGAAAACAGCATGGTTTCACTTTACTTCTGTCGGCGAATTTGAACAAGCAAAACCACTTATCGAAGCGATTTATGCAGAGACCCGAATTGTTTTAACTTTCTTTTCCCCTTCCGTCGCACCAAATGCACGATCTTACCCCTACGCCGATGCGGCTGTTTACCTTCCGTTGGATACATCCCGCAACGCGGAACGCTTGATACGTCTCATCGAGCCTACCTTGATAGTTTTTTCCAAATTCGATATTTGGCCCAACCTCGTCTGGAAAACTTCTAAACACGGTATTCCGATCATTGTTATCGCTGGAACGCTGCACGCTGAATCGAAACGATTGTCTCGTTTCTCGAAGCCGTTTTTTCGGAGTGTGCATCGGCACATCCGAGTGCACTGTGCGATTTCCGAAGGAGATGCGGCGCGCTTTCAAGAGCTCTGCTCACCAACACATGAAATCGTTGTCACCGGCGATACCCGCTATGAGCAGGTTTACCGACGGGCAGTAGCAGTTGAGCCTGACACCGAATTTTTTCCCGGGCAAGCGACCTTAAAACGTCCGATCCTCATCGCTGGCAGTACATATACAGAAGACGAGAAAGTACTGTTGCCGGCATATCAACTACTGCGTGAGAATACAGGCGACAACTTTCCTCATTTGATTCTGGTCCCACACGAACCGACACCTGAACGGATAAGTGAGATCCGTGCCGCTCTGAACCGCCAGCAACTTTCATATCTCTGCTTCTCTGAACTTGCCTCCGGGATAGATTTAGCAGCAGTGGACATCCTCATCATTGATAGGATAGGGCTTCTTGCAAAGTTATATGGACTGGCAGATATTGCGTTTGTTGGGGGAAGTTTTCGCGGAAGCGTTCACAACGTAATGGAACCCGCTGCGATGGCGAAGCCTGTCCTGTTCGGTCCGACTATTCAGAACGCGTATGAAGCGTCTCTCCTCGTGGATCGGGGTGGAGCGAAACTGGTTCATACCGCGCAACAATTGGCAGATGCGACCACGGTGTGGCTAAAGGACGATGCGGTGCGGACAACGGCAGGCAGCATCGGGAAGCAATTGATTGAGGAAAATCTCGGCGCGGTGGATCGGACTTTGGCGCATTTGCGGGAGTATGTGTGAAATGAACGTCAATTCGTATGAAACTGACTTTTATTGACATCCTGCCATGTCACAGGATATTGTTTCAAATTTTGCATCAACCATCTGCGTTCGTACATTTCCACCTTCTCGGAACGGCTGTACCGACGCGCCGATCTGTTAAACTCACGGTTTGTAATGACTGCGGGTTGGAAAATCGCTCCATATTCTTTTTCATAAAACGTTCTCGCTGCTAAAACCTCGTCCGTAGCCTGACGGCCCGATTTCGCACCTGCTTGTCGATGCTTCGCCTGTATCAACAGTCCATCTGGTTCGCTTCCATGCTGACGCGCAACGACATCTGCGCCCTTGTCCCCCGAATAGGGGGTTAATACAACATAATATCCTTGCTTATCAAAAAGGGCAGCAACAAAAGCCTCAAAGAATCTCGGTTCAAGCTTGTCAATGTCTTCTATTGTTAACGGTGAACTCCTTTCATTATTAACAGGTATTGGCTGCAGTTTATCAAGAATCTCTTTAGGGGTTACTTCGGCTTGCTCGGTCGGGAAGAGAGTCCCTTGTGAAAGTCGGCGTTTTCGCTCAAGAAGTTCGTGCAGAATAACGTCAAACGTTTGGAACTCAGGATGGGTCGCCATTGGCAAATAGATATGCACAGGTCGCTTCTGTCCGATACGATAAACCCTGTCACTTGCCTGATCTTCTTTGGCGGGATTCCACCAACGGCTATAGTGAATAACATGGTTTGCTTCGGTAATGTTGAGACCTACACCCGCAGCGAGTGGAGACATGATGATAGCGTTGAAACCCGGAGTGTTTTGGAAACGCTCTACGCTTTGTTGGCGACTCATTTTCATTGAACTTGCTCGCTGTGTGCTTCCAGGGGTATCACCATTGACGATATAGACACCCTTCAACCCGAAGTGTTCGCGAATGACGTGTGCTAAAAGATGCTGTGTCTTCCGGCGTTCAGCAAACAAAATGACCTTTTCGTTAGCAGTGCGAATATCTTCGAGCAATTGCACCGTCACTGTCAGCTTCGCCGATTGTTCGATTAATTCAGCAGTAGCAATTCGCTCCCATTGCGAACCGGCTAACAACGGATGATCTGATATGTCTCGTAACTGGTGTAGCACTTGCAATATCTGATTGCGTGGTTGCGGTCCGCCTGATCCGCTCTGCTGTGTGGATTGAAGGACGTCTTGATAACGTTCTATCTGCGCGGGCGGCATCTGTTGTTGACAATTTCCGACGTGAATCTGTTTTTCCGGTAGGTCCTCAAGAATGTCGGTCTTCAGTCGCCTCTTGAGGTGAACGCCTATGCGTTGGCGAATCCGATCACCAAGTACATGAATGTCAGTTTCAGGTTTTTTGAGAGGCAGGCAAAATTCAGTATTGAAATTTTTCGCGCTGTCAAGATAGCCCGGTGCTACAAAATCGGTAATACACCACAAATCCATTAATGAGTTTTCGACAGGCGTTCCCGTCATCGCGAGACGAAAATCGGTCTTGAGGGCTTTCAAGGCGTTTGTGACGAGTGTGCCCGGTGTCTTGATGCGCTGCGCTTCATCAATAACAACCGTTGCCCATGGAATCAAGCCTAAATCTAATTGGAAGTCGCGAACGGTCTCATAAGTAGTTAGCAGGACATCAGCATTTAGGAGACGTTTGACATCAAGCGCGCCGCGGCGTTTGCGTAATTCTTGGAGCTTTTCCGCGCCCTCAATCTCTGGAACTTGAAGGTTGACTACATCGGATGGATCACACTTGAAGTTTTGCAACTCCTTTCCGTATAGTGTTATGAAATCCAACGCACCTTTGTCAAAAAACTTCGGATATTCCGCCGCCCAATTTTCTAAGAGGACAATCGGGGCAACAATGAGGTACGGTTTCCGCTGTGGTTCTCGCAGGCGATATTCTGCATGATGCCACTCCAGAAAACAGAGCACTTGTAGTGTTTTGCCAAGTCCCATGTCGTCTGCGAGCAAGCCGCCGAGATACCGTTTTTCCCAAAGCTGCTGTGCCCATGCAAGCCCCTCCTCTTGATGTGGTAGGAGTTTAACTTCCTGCTTCAGATTTGGTGTAGGTTCTAAGAGATGCCGAAATGGTTCTTCAACTTGTAAACTGGACGTTTTTCCAACATAATCAGTCTCTTCAATGTTTTCCTCAATAATTAAGACCGTAGTCTCTGATTTTTCTACTTCGGGGCGCGAAGGTTTCTTGCGGTGCTTGAGCTGTTTTTCGATGAATGGAAGATGTTTTTCAACATCAGGAACGAGAAGTTCTTGCCCTTTCCATTTAACCTGTTTTTGGCCTGTCCGCTTTGCCTCATGAATCGTCCGCTTCAACTCTGTAAATTCTTCATTGGTTTTAATCTGCAACTTTGTCCGCGTTCCTGATTCATCTTCAACCAAAATACCGGGAATCCACTCACTTTTGTAAGGGGACACAAACGGATAGACCCTCGGCTGGTAGATACCGATTTCACGGACCCGCTCGCTAAAGGATGGCGTTTCATCTGTCGCGTCGAGTTCAACAGTTTCCGCGTCAAAGTATGCCTGCGGTTGTTCCGCAATCTCCGCGAGTTGCTCACGAGAAACGCGTCGATAGTGCTTAAAGGTTTGCAAAGCTTCCTTCTGCTTTTCTTGAAAGAGGAGGCGGGTTCGTCCACCGTCGGGTTGGGGGAGATTGTAGGTGGTTTGCGGAACTGGAAATTTATCAAACACCTCTTTAAATTGTTTACTGTCGATGTCAGCCGCGTCAGGGATTATTTCAACACTATCGCCGGATTCACGTAGACGCAAGCGGACAGTTTTCGGTGCAACGACTTCCTCTTTGTTCAGGTAACTATCCAGCGTCGCCCGCGTGTCTTTGGCAAGCCCCTTAATTTTTGCGAAGTCGATCAGATTTCCCTGATAATCTTTGTCTGCGGCATCTCGCGCGTTGAACGCGTCCAATTCTTCCAAGAAGATGAACTGCTCTCGCGTTAACAGGTATGCCCACTCCTGCGTCAAACGCAACACACAACCGATTCGTGTTGGATGCAAAGGCTTTCCATCAGGTTTTAAGAATTGATAATTGTAGCGAAACTCTGGCTGATTGAAAGTTCCATTCGATCGAACTTCAAGATCAAATGGATACGGTTGTGGTAGGCCGAGCACTTCCTGTTCAACGAGGTCAAGACGACACACTTCTTCAAATGGAATATGAATCGCGATGTCTAACGCTTCTGCTTGACCGTTATCAAGCAACTCCTTAAGCAGCAGCCATTGTGCCTGTGCTTGGTAAGCACCTGGTGGCAAGGTGTTAGCATATTTAATTGGGGAAAGGTCACCCGATGGCGCGGTAAACTGAATACCAGTCGGTGTTTCCTGCCAACTGAATTGTGGGGGTTCTGGTTTGTTTTTTCGGAATAGGTTTAGCACAGTTACCACCTTCCTAACTGGCTTTCTGGCAACAAGTCAATTCCAGCTTCACCTGCTATCAAGGAATCCAGTTTTACTCGCCAATTAATATTCGCTGATTTTTTATAAATCACGCAATCTTTAGCTCGCGACTTATCGGCTAATTCTTGGATATAATACTCCGATTCACTCAAATCAAGAGGAAAGTCAGCGTTGTTATAAACATAACAAACATCGGCCGTACTACGCTCAATAAAAGTCTGGTTGCCCATCTTAATAATAAAAGCGTGCTGATTACGATCACTGTCTTTTAGTTTCGCCATGCTCCCTTTCTGTTTTTGGTAATATGAGGCGTTTCCAAACAGCCTTTCAGCATTTCCACCTAACACAACACGGCAGGAAGAAATCTTTCCGAAATATCGCAACCAAAAATCTCTTTTTTCACTTCTTTTAAGGACCACATCGTAGAAGAAGCACAAGTCCTCTTTCATAATCCATTGCATAAAAATCCGCCACGTTTCATCAGGTATACCATACCAACGCATATTGGCACCAGCAATTCTGGGGTCTTGCCACTCTTGGAGCACATAGTCCTGAATAGGTTGCCGCAAATTCTCAGGGGCAGTACGCCCAAGTTGCCTGATGAGTTTCGGCAAAACAGCACGACTTGTCTTTTCGCTGTTATGTTTTATGAAGAAGCTGACAATATCTTTCACCACTTCTATCATATCTGCTTGTTTGAAATGTATGTTATTTGTCACAAATGCTTCCGCGACAGCACCAAAATAACAATAACTATGTGTACAGTCTGGCAATTCAAGATAGGACCAAACATCCGACAGTTTTACTTGCGAACGCAACAACTTTATCGCGAGGTGCGTCGGACCGTTCTGCTTACAATACAATTCCATATTTGCTTTCAGCCTCAGAACCGATTTCCGGGGTCCGTCGTAATCGATCAGATGCTTTTTGATGAACGCTTGTAGCATCCGTGCATTCGATGAGTCCCAGGCTTGCAACAACGCATCGAAAACACTAAGCAGGGCTATGAGGCTAAAACGGTGCTCAATTAACTGAAGAGCATTCTTGAGTAGCTGTGTATCTATAATCCTAGGGAGTTCAGATTCAGAATAGGTCAACACTCGACTGAGTTTTCGGATCCGTGATGATGTATCAAATTCTGTGGGGAGTTTCCCGGGAGGACTGTCAATGAAACGGAAGTAAATCTGGCGAAAACTTTCCTGATCTGGTAAATCGCTTTTATCATCGTACTCATCTACAATTTTTTTTAGAATATCCCTTATGTCTTGCCTGATTTTCATTGGCTGTAGTGCACGATGAGCGAACGCGGAGGCATCAAAGTCAAATCCAAGTAACTTTTTGGCGGATTCCATATTGACTCCTTTTTAGCGAATAGACAACCCAGTTTCTACCTCGAATAATTTTTCTACTTTAGGCGAGACCAGGTCCCAATCCCTTAACCGAAATTGAAATTCAACGCGACGGTTTTGCGCACGCTCTTCTCCAGTATCATTATATTTTTCTATCCACACTCTAAGAGTTTGTGCACTGTTATGTTTCCACTCCGGCTCAACGCCATCAGGCAGAATCGGTTGAGCAAAACTCCGTCCGTTCGCGGAAAGTAATTTTTTCAAATTCTCGGCATAACGGAATGTGCCAAACTCTTCCGTAAATAGATACACAGCGACACTATTTGCCCGACGTAGACTCAGGTCGAGATTGTGATCCCAACTGCCGACGTTATCCGTGTGTCCTTCAACAATCACTTGCGCAATATGTTCACTTACATCAGGGTTAGTGAGTAAAACCCCTACGTATTTCGGAATAAACAGACGCAGGAATTCCTTGCCGTCCTGCTTGAGTTCGTCTTTATCAGAATCAAACAGGATACCCTCCTTGATGCGGATTACTCCGGTGTCAGGGTCAACTTCAACATCAAAGTCTGCGAGTTCTTTAAGGAGGCGGCTGATAAGGAGCCTCTTAATTTGCTCTCTTTCGTCAAGTTGCTCTAAGTCGTTCCGCCTGTCCTCCATCAAGTTTTCAAGGCGCAACATAACGAAAGAAAACAGGAGTACAAAGATCAGCAGTAACCCCGCCATCAAGTCACCCAACGAGAGACTGAACGGATTTTCATCGGCAAGCGTTTTGGATTTTCGATGTAGCCTTTGCATTATCTGTTCCCTACCGTATGTGCCGGATGCTTGTTTATTTCGTTCAGTTGCCCTACGCTTTCCTTGAGAACTTCAACACTGTCAGCGAGGGTTTTTGCTGCACTCGTCAACTGATTCTCATTCATCTCGGTTAATCCCTCAACACTTTCTCTCAGAGTTTCAACATTCCTAGCAAGTGCTGTTGATGCCTGAGTTAATTGTTCAGAGAAGTCCCTAAGATACTCGTTGATAGATTCGCGAGTGGTATCGGCATAAGTATTCAAACCTCTCTCAATTTCCGCAAAGATTCCATTCAATCCCTCATCAATTGTTTGGAAACTTTGAAAGTTCCGGTTCAATCTGTTAGAGATCATTTGGAACCCTTCCGTGAAGTTATCAAGTAATGGTCGTGATTGGGCAAGCGCGTTTTGAATCTGATGTGCCGTTTCACGAATCACCGCGAGAGAATTTTGGTTCCCTTCACTAAACATTACTCCTGCTCGGTTCAGCTGCTGTCCTGCACTCTCAATTTTTTCTGCTCCTACTGTTAACCGCCCTGATACAATTTGCATTCTCTCAATAATTTGGCGGATGCTTGTTATGCTTTTGTTCATCTCCTGCAACATGTCCCGTCCGCTTGCGAGTGTTGCCTGTGAGTTAGAAAGTTGGTTATTAATAGCTTCGATTTGCTCGTTCTGTAACTGTAAAAGCGTACCGGCACTTTGCTGAACATCTTGAAGCGTTTGGGCAGCTCGGAGAAAAAAGGCATCCATATCAGCTAACCTCTGGTTGAACTGCTCATCAGTCTGATTGACCGCCGATTTCACCAGTTCCTGGACATTGTCAGAGATCTGTGCCACATGCTCAGGTACGTTGATGAAGTTTTCGCTCACCTTATCAACTGTTCCCGCGAGAGTTTCTATTTCTGTCATTGACAAACCCAACTTATGAAGTTCCTGAGCAACTTCTTGTCTACCTTGTTCTGCCACACTTTGAATATCACTAATAATTGTGATCAGATTATTGAGACGTGGAATCAACTCTTCTGTTATCACATTGCTGAGGGCATAGCCAGCATCGTGAAGTTGGCGAAGCATCACTTCTCTTCCCTGCACCATTTCATTTTGAATATCGCTTTTCGATTGCGTTACAGTAGTATCGAGGTTTTCAACCGCCGTGTTCAAGCGATTAAAGCTGGGTTCCATCGCATTACTGATGGCATCGGGAGCATTGCGGAGTTCTTGAACAATCTCTTGGCTATTCTGCGCGCTTTGGGCGCGCGACTCCATCAAACTTTGACCCAAAATATCTAATTTTTCGGATTGATTCTGCAATTCTTCGACTACAGTATTCAGATTGTTGAGATTGGGAATCAACTTTTTTCCCATTGCACTGCTGATAGCATCAGGAACTTTGTGTAGTTCTTGAACAACCTCTTGTCTGCTCTGTGCTGTCATATCTTGAATGTTTTTAACAATCGTATTCAGATTATTGAGATTCGGAGCTAATCTTTCCGCCAGCGCACCACTGATGGCATCAGGTACCTTGTGCAGTTCCTGAACAATTTCTTGACTATCCTGTGCTCTCTGATCGCGTGATTCGGACATAATATTGTCCATCGCAATTTTAATTTTGTCTGCTAAGTCTGTTGAGAATGATTTAAGTGCCTGGGTTTGTTGTGCAAGTTCCTCTTCCTGTCTAAACGAGATTTCCTCTTGTGTTGTCAGTGTGAATAACTTATCAAGTGCGCGTTGTAGGGTTGCAATTGTTTTACTGACGCTGCCAATACCTAGCTTCTCTACAAAGTTGAACACGATCGAAGCTAGCATTCCCCAAACGGAGGTCACAAACGCAGTTGACACGCCTGGTAAAAGTTTCTTAATGGCTTCCTGAATCTCGATAGTCTGAGCGAAGTTAATTCCGGAAAAAGGAATCAATCCCCAAACCAATCCGACAAAGGTGCCAAGAATCCCGATCCCAACTAACAAAGCCGGTACACTGTTCCACAGTCGGAGGTTTAGATATTGCTCTAATATGCGTTCTTCGCTGAAGAAAAGCGAGGCTTCATCTGTCTTGTATACTATTTTTTCTTGATTTTCACCACGTTGGCGCGTAATGAGTGAGTCCGCAAACCCCTGCCAGACTTCAGCAAGTTCACTGTTGCAATCAAATGCTTCTTTTAATTCATGTAGAATATCCGGTTTAACAGATTTCCCGTACTCACTTACTTTCTTGGTTAAACTACCAATTAAACGGGCGCGGCGAATAGTTTTCACAAGGAGAAATACCAAACAGATGATAAAAGATAGAAAGATACCGTAAACAAAAGTGTCAGTAATAGGATTGAAGGCGCGCCATGGCCACGGAAGCAATAAATTAAAAAGTTGATTCATATAAGTCTTTCTGTTGTCGGTTTCTGAGTGCTTACCTTTGATCTACTGTCTGGCAGAGGATGAAAATCGCAGTTACTGAGGCTGGGGAATGAGCAGGATGCAGTTAGAAACCGCACCTATCCCACTGAGCCGAAGCAAGGTTCACTCTCCGTTTGCCTCTAAAGCCTGTCGGAAGTCCTCCGCGCTTTCTGCTAAGAGCGCGGCGCGATGCAACTGCTTAAGACGTTGGGAGTCATCAATTGCTTCTAATACAGGCTTGAAGGTACGCGCTGCATCGGGCTGCAATCGGAGCTCTAGTACTTCAAGGATGTCTTCAAGTGCGCGTTCTTTTAACCCCTGTTGAAGTCCTTGTTGATGTGCTTCTGCTGTGGCTTTCTCTGTCCAGTATTCAATAATATTGGGTTGCTGCATGGTTTCCTCCTGAATAATATTTGAGATCAGTTCCGATTCATACACTAAATTGCCCAAAATCGCCAACGCTCCGAGATAGGCTGCCTTGTTCGGGACCTCAACGTTATCCGCTGTCCGAACACAACGGCGCAGCCATTGCTCAGCATCTACACCCGCGGGTCGTTTCATCAGCGGTGTAAACGGGAGTAAACCCGTCGGCTTTGTATCAAGAACCTGATCGCCCTCCATTTCAATCAGCCGGATCACTTGATACTCAACGAAAATCTGATGGCCCGCTATATTTTGCTCGTAAGCTCCACGATCCCGCCGACCTGCGTCTGGTCGAAGATAGATGACACTTGAATACACTGGCAACCGATAGGTCTCAATAAGCCGAATGATATAACCTGCCATCCTCAGTGACATTTCAGGGTCATAACTGTCGGTGGTTTGAAACTCGAAATGTACCAGTACCTCTTTACCGTTGAGTTCCACTTTGATGACCATATCTGCCTGGTGCATTTCAACTGTGGGTTGTTCAGGTACGATCAGTTCAACAAAAGTGACATCGTCTTGCTCGAAATTTAAGCAGTAATTGACGAAGTCCATGGGGTGTGTCTGTGCTTGCGTTTTGGTAACAGTATCAAAGATCGCCATTCTGTTCCTTTTGCCAGTTCAGCAAATTATACCATACGTCTACAATGCGAATCAAATCATTTAGGCTGATTTGGTTAACCGAGGGAGAACCTATCGCGGTGCAGTTTCCGCTCCCGATTGTGTCTGGTAGCGGATCGTTAAAACCGGACGTAGGTTTTCATCATCTGACTCTTTTGACGAAAAAACGATAGGCACACTGCCATCACGCAAGACAAAGAGATACCCGTAGTTGTAATCGGGATTCGCCACCCAAAAGCGGACGGCGTCGGTGAGGAGTTCGCCTTTAAATGTATAACGCGTTCCTGCCCCTTGAATCTCGCACGTGCCATCAATCCGATGGGCGACATCCTCAGAACCGTTGTAATCGCTTTCACTATCGCCGTCTATGCCTGCTAACATCGCTTGCGCGGGAGGCTTATTCCACGGGAGATTGCGATGCAACGCGCTGTTATAGGTGAGTTCGTTATCTTCTGCCCGTTCGGAGACACCCCTGCCCTCTCGCCACGGAAGCAAAACACGGCGGAAGATGACGGTCTGAGCAGCATCAGTAGCATACTGCTGGACATGTAGACTTATCGTCGCTTTTAAGACTTGTGTCGGTTCTCGGATACCCATGTCTTCAAATGCATCATACAGGTCAAAAACGACGAAGAAAACACTCCCAGTCGGATTACACAGGAGGGTCGGTTCGGCACCGGCATTGTTGTTTCGCGCCTTGCGATCTTTATTGACAATCAGACTCGTATCTTGCAAGCCCCCGGAGAATGTAACGGAGTCGCCTGCGCCAAAGGTTATTTCATTTACAGATGGAAGGGTTATCACTATTCCCGTTTGCGAATTCGGAAGCGTGAGATGATAGGTTTTTTCTGCCTCTAATAGTGAAGTGAGTAGTAGGACACGATTCAGTCGTGAATCAAGCAGCGCGTATTCCAATTGGACATCTGGGGTAATATGATAATTAGTCAGGTCTTCTGCGGTCTCTGCTTGTAATTGTCCATCAAATTGTAGTTGAATTGCGGTTTGTGAAAGCGGTGTCGCCTTTAGCAGTTTTGGGGCATCCGCTGAATTGGCAACTAAAATGGGACAAAATAGTAGAGACAGAAGTATCGGAAACCTATAAATTATTTCAGAATAAACCTTCAAAATAAGCCCTCAAACTTGTTTATCGCGACCTGGAGATCGCTCCTACAGAAGAACCTCAATCTGGAGATTGTTTTTACGGGACATCTGCTGTGATAAAGACGGCATTTAAGACATCCCGTTCTCGCTGCCCTGATGGCTTGTTAATGACCGCATCGTTAACGACAAAGGTACTGGAGGAACCGCCATCAAGATTGATCGCTTCTGTTGCGCCGAGTTCAATGAGAATACTGGCGAGTTCATAGAGGGTTAATCCAGTGCTATATTTCGGTTGCCGTCCGTCTACAACTATTAAAAACAGTGTATCCGCATTGTATCCAAGGGCAGTGCGCGGTTCATGGCTCAGATTCAGCACTGATGCGCGCTTGCCGGGGGTATGCCGCTTCTCGGCATGGTGCATCTCCACGAGCGTCTTATTTATCTTACCGTCCGTGAGGAGTCGAAGTCGCCCGCCAATAGCATGTTGAACTCGATTCCATTCCGGCGGTGAGAGGGTAAGGGTGAGTGTGCCGTTCGCGCCAGTATTGAACTCGGAAACGCTTGGGTCTTTCAACCGTGTGCTAATCCAGAGAACCGCCCCGTCTCTGGGGATCGTGCTATTTCCATCGCGTGAGACACTTTTTACAAGGTAGGGGTGCGCATAATTCGGGGTCAAAGGGAGTGGGAGTCCGCCGATTATCACCTCACTGCCTCGGCGCCGGTTGGTATGGGTTGATTCGCCGAGTCGTGGTGTGTAGAGCGTTACCTGACACCCATCAAGCCGCCGTTGATTAACGCATTCGAGGGGTAGTGTGCGCGCGCCTATTTGCACGCTTGCTTTCATTTCAACGGGAGTGCTCAGGAATTCGCCAGATTCAGTTACACCAAAGCAGGCCTCGGTATCTGTAGGTTGAGTGATGAGTTCACCGTCTTGGACATGCAGGTTCTCTAATACGCCGCCGTAGCCGCGCATATCACCAAGAACTCCGAACCCTCCATTGACTGCGACGAGGACGCGCCGGTCACCACGCCGGGTGCGTCGATTCGCCATAGAACGCACGGTTTCTTTGCCGAGTACTTGCGCATTTGCGAGTGCTACCTCAAAGTGTAGTGACGGCTCATGGCGGGATATCTCGGCGACGTAAAGGACACACGTCTCGACATCCCAGTCGTAACGGTAGAGATGGAGCCCTGGTGCCAAATCTGGAAATAACGTTTTTTTCTCGCCACCAGCGTGTGCGACAGTGGCTGTTATCAACAGTAAACAGATGATGGCACAGAATTTACGCATTACGAAAAATCTCAACGGCAAAATAGTCAATTGGTTGATCTATGGGAGGATGCAGCTTCCTGACGATGAGATGGACCTCATCTACTGCGAATTGTTCTAAAATCACTGCGGCGATCTTCTCAGCAAGTGCCTCAATGAGCTGGAAGGACTGCTGCGTGCCGATCTCGACGATGCGCGTGACGACTTCAGCATAATCAACCGTATCGGCAAGTGCGTTTGTCCTGCCGGGGTTGGCAAGCGTACACCCCAGGGTTGCGTCAATTTCATAATGGCCACCGACTTGGCGTTCCGCTTCCGGAACGCCGTGGTGACCATGAAATCGAATCCCTTTGAGGATAATTTTATCCATGACTAATCTTCGGGAATTTCTCCGAAGGTATGGGCGGGTTCGAGGAGGTATTTAACCTGTTTCCCAAACCGTCCATCAGTATAATCAATGGCGCGAATTTTCCAGCCCTTGCCATCCTTCTTGAGTGCGGAAATCAAGTCGCCCTTCTGATTCCCCCAATTATATGCCCCACGCAAAACGGCTTCTCTGCCTTTGCTATCAATAGTGAGGTAGGTGATGTCAACGACCATCTTTCCACCGCGCAGTCGGAAGATCCCCTCCCACGCCTTGGTTACTGCCTTCCACCCTTCATTTTTTTCAAAGGTGCCAGCCCAGAACGTCCAAGCAGTGAAAACGTCCTTTCCCTCGTTTCTGAGCCAAACCTCTGCCAGCACATCAACATCTTTGTCGCCGTGGGCGACAGCGTATTCTGCATAAAGGTCGCGGATCGCTTGCTCGTCAGCGGCAAAGTCAACATCCCTTCCAGCAGCCACATCGGGTTGCGTTGATTCGGAGGATGTTGTCGGCTGGGTTTGCTTATCGGGTGCTTCTGTTTCATCATCAGTGTCGCCGCCGCAAGCCATCAGTCCAACGGCAAGCAAAACGAAGATGAAATAATAAATCGCTTTCGGTTTCATACTGCCTTCTCTCCTCTGTTGAAGGTGATAGGTAAATCGCGTTTACACACTTTATTCTATTCTACCTTATCTCACGATAAAAATCAATACAATTTTGATTCTTGCAGGAATATTGATTTTATTTTCGGTTAAAAACCTAAGCGTTTTTCATTCGAGTTCACAATAAGGGGTTGCTTCACAACCGATTTTGTGCTACACTTTTCAGTGTGAGCGATATGTTGTTAATCTCCAAAACTCTGTCGAAAAGGAATTTTTATGAACGTCACAGTCAAATACTTCGCCGTATGCCATGAAATGTTAGATAGATCTGAAGAAGAGATGGAACTACCGGACGGTGCTACCCTAAAAACGATATTAGAACGTCTTGAGGAAGAATGGCCCGAGATTGCCGAGTTCTATGAAGTGATGCAAATGTCCGTCAACTGGGAATACGCTACGGAAAATACTGAACTTGCAGAGGGAGACGAGGTCGCCCTAATTCCACCTGTGACGGGAGGCTGCAATGTTTAAGATAACTACAGAAGTTATCACAGGTGAAGAAGTCCGCGAAGCAGTAGAAGGACCAGATGCCGGAGCAGTAGTGCTGTTTTTTGGGACGGTTCGGAATAACACTGACGGCAGACCCGTAAAATGTCTTGAATATGAAGCGTACCCACCGATGGCAGAGAAAAAAATGGCAGAAATCGCGCAAGAAATTTCAGACAAGTGGGGTATCGATCGCGTCTCAATGGCTCACCGTGTCGGAAAATTGGAGATCGGTGAGGTAAGCGTAGCAGTTGCAGTCGCGTCCCCGCATCGCAAAGACGGATTTGAAGCGTGTCAATACGCGATGGATCGTCTCAAACAGACTGTACCTATCTGGAAGCGTGAAGTCTGGGCAGATGGTGAAACGGAATGGGTGAAACCGGATGCTGTTTTTTTCGACGCTCCTAAGCCACACAAAACCGCTTCACAAATTGACTAAAGATTGAAACTCCTTGTGGGAACTGGTCCAACGCCATCCACTCATCCACGGTATGCGCCTGTAGAATACTGCCGGGTCCGATAATGACGGTCTCCATGTGCTGTGCGAAGACGGCAGCATCGGTGCCATAGGCGACGGTTTGAGGTACGGTCTCGCCGGTTATTTCAAGTGCGGCTTGGATAATCTCCGCATCGGGCGGTGTGTGTACTGGAGGCGCATCAATATACAAATCGAATATTAACCCGTGCTTTTCAGCCGAGTCCCGCGCGCGGTCTATCCACTCTTGCGAATCATCCCCCGGCATTGGGCGGTAGTTGATACAACACACGCTTAACGGCGAAGTAATATTCCCTGGACACTCGCCATCACTGATAGTGATATTCCAATCCGTAAAAGCTGGTGTGAATTCATCGTTGAAATACCGAGTATTGGTTGTCAATTCGTGATAAATATCCCGCATTTCTGCGAGAAAGGGAATTAACTTTAGATTCGCGTTGTCACCTTCACCTGTACTGCTGTGCGCTGCACGCCCGTGGGCTGTGGCAGTAAATCGGACAGTCCCTTTGTGGGCATATACCGCATGGAGTTCTGTCGGTTCACCGACGACCCCACACTTCGGAAAGCCGTGCTTTTTGAACATCTGCGACTTTTCGGCAACGGCTGTTGCCCCGAGGTAACCCACCTCTTCATCAGCCGTGATGACGACATAGAGCGGTGCCTTCAAATCCGATGCCGCATAGTGTGACGCGACCTCAACCATACACGCAACACTGCCCTTCATATCACAACTGCCCCTGCCGTACATCTTCTCATCGGCGATCCGTGCCTCAAACGGATCCATCGCCCAACCGATAGCAGGCACAGTATCTATGTGTCCAAGCAGCGCAAGTCCGCGCTCACCGTTCATCGGTCCTTTACGACCAATTAGATTCACCTTCAGTACACCTGCTGGGTCTTTATATTCAACCCGTTCGACTTCACAATCAATGGATTCCAGCACTTCGGTGAGAAAATCCATGACCTCAACATTGCTGAGAGGGCTTACTGTATTATACCCAATGAGGGTTCTGGTCAATTCTTTTGCATCCATAATCAGCAATTTTACAAAAAGCAGTGAAGTTTGTCAATGATTTTTTTAGAGCAGAGCGTCGCAATTTAGAGATCACCCTTACAGTTGGTATTCATAAGCGGCGACGGCGACAGCTACAATTGCGGCAGTTTCCGTGCGGAGGATGTTCCTCCCAAGCGTCACAAGTGTACATCCGCTTTCAATAGCACTGGTGACCTCTTGATCGGAAAATCCGCCTTCTGGTCCGACAAAGAGCGCGATAGAAGCCGGACGCGGCACCTTTCGCAAAACCGTCTGGATATGCTGAATATGCGATTCCTGATCACGACGCGGACTGAGGAGCAGGCAGAGCGAAAACTTATGGAGTTGTGCCAAGGAGGCATCAAACCCTTGTGCGTTGCATAATTCAGGCAAATAAAGACGTTCGGACTGCTTCGTAGCAGAGATAAGAACACGGTGCCAACGCTCATATCGGTTTTGACTCGGTTTCTGCAAGGCGTATTCTGAATGCAGTGGTACAATCTGTGTAACACCGAGTTCTGTCGTTTTTTGGAGAATTAACTCCATCTTATCGTTTTTGGGGAGTCCTTGAAAGAGTGTGAGGCTCGGCAAAACAACTGCGTGAAATTCATGGCTGAGGATCCTTGCTTCGCTTGAAAGCCAAGCATCGTGTGTTTCAAGAATTTGTGCGGTATACGCATTCCCTTTCCCATCAATAATTCGGACAGTCTCACCCGGTTTTGTCCGTAGGACATTGCGAAGATGATGATGCTCCGAACCCGTAATCGTAACAATATTATTGGAGATCTGAGAAGGGGAAACATAGAAAGTGTGCATCTATTTTTCTAATGTTCCTTGCGGTTCGGTGAGGTAGATTGGGAATTTCACGTCCCTCTCCGTATATCCAGCCCAAACGTTGTTTGGGCTTACGATCTTTGGCCAACATTTGCAGCAGTCAACACCGCTGACTGCGAACACGGTCAGAAAGATCATCTTCTAACCAGAAGAACGCAAGCGAAATTAAAAATAGGTGGCAGCGGTGCGCAATTTTTGAATAATCATCTCTGGTTGCTGACTGCGGAAGATAGCGGTCCCTGCGACGAGAATCGTCGCACCTCGATGAATTGTGAGGGGCGCGATTTCTGTAGTTACACCACCATCAACGGAGATGTCAAGAGGCTCTGTCATTTCCTGAACTATTTGATGTAATGTTGCTATTTTTTCGAGTGTATTTCGTTGAAAGGGTTGACCTCCGAATCCAGGTTCAACACTCATTGGCAGGACTAAGTCAATGTCTGAAAGGTAAGGTGTAACCGCCGAGACAGGTGTCTTCGGACAAAGTGCTAAACCCGGTTTAAGCCCGTGTGCTTTGATCGCTGAAATTACTTCGTTCGGTTTATCAGCACTTTCGATGTGAAAGGTAATCAGATCTGCTCCTGCTGCTGCGAGCGCGTCGATATAACGAAGCGGGTGCATCACCATAATGTGGACATCAAAAGGGACATCGGTGATCTCGCGAACAGCAGCGATAAAGGGTGGACTAATAGCGAAATTTGACACAAACTCGCCATCCATCACATCAAAGTGAAGTAGGTCTGCCCCAGCCGCGACGATCCGTTTAACTTCTTTACCAAGACGACTGAAATCGGCAGCGAGCAATGAAGGCGCAATTTTAGGAATAGGAATTTGTAATCTCCTTTAGTTGAGTCCTATCTATAAACCACTTCAGGTAATTTTTCACCATTTTCGTAGACGATCACTCGTGCTTTGCCAAAGACGCGGACCCCCTTCTGCTCCAAATCAATCACTGTACCCGGGGCATAGCGTTGATCCACTTCAATGCGTTCACTATAGTCATCAATTATAACAATTTTGACGCGACGTGAAAGTTTTCCTTCTTCACTAACCGTATATTTGAAGGGTAAGGGTCTACTGATGTTTTCAGTCGTACCCTGCACACCACTGATTTCGAGTAGGATACGGTCTCCGGTTTTCACCATCACGCCGCCTACAGGTTCGTGAGTGATAATTGCACCTTGAGGGATTTTGGGGTGTGAACTATATTCAGTCTCAACCTTTAGTCCCACTGCTTCCAGTACAGCAACGACATCGGCAGCAAGCTGACTCTGGAAATTCGGAAGTTGTACCACTTGTGGTCTAGGTCCGCGACTCACTAAAAGATTTACAGGGCTGCTGCGACGTTGACCACCCCCTTCTGGAGGTGTTTGTGCGATGACAGTATCCTGTAGATAATCTTCGGAGTGGACGAAGGCAACTCGATTCGGACGAAAACCAGCAGTCGCAAGCGATTCAAAAGCGGCATCTCGCGATTTTCCAATGACGGAGGGAACAGGGACTAACTCAGCTCCTATGCTAACTGTGATTTCAACGGGTTGATATGATTTTATTCTAAAGTTCGCCTCTGGATTTTGTGAGACGATTTCACCCTTCGGAGCATCGCTACTCGCCTCTTGAATGGTTTTTGCGGGCTGCAACCCTGCATCACCAAGAATCCGCACGGCTTCATAGTAACTTTCGCCGGTAATGTTGGGAACAAGCACCTCCTCAGTTCTGACCCAACTCGGAATAACCACGAAAATGGCTAACGCTCCGATTATACCGAGGAAAATCAAGAGATAGAGGAAAACCTTGAATGACGCAAATAGGGTATTATTCAGACTATTCATATTTTAATTTTACCTTGCGGTTAAACAATGTGAGTTTGAACTTTGACGTGTTCTGCTCAAGAGTCGCCTGCGCCGTTGTTGCAGGCTTGCGTCCAGATTTCAAGTAGGAGTGGAGGGCAGCGCGAAAATCTAATAATTAAAAAACTCGCCTGTTTGCAATTGATAACCGTTAATAAAATCGTGTGCTTCCATAGATTTTTTGGTTGCGGGTTGGATTTCCAACAATTGGAGCGTTCCTTCCGCCGTGGCAACGAGCAGTTTTTGTCTTCCGGCTATTTCAAGGGTTCCCGGTTGTCCAGCGAGTTTCTGTGGAAGTGGTTGACAACGGACAATTTTCAGCCGAAGTTTCTCCCGGAAGAAAGTATAAGCACCGGGCCAGATTGCTGTACCTCTGACTAAATTGTGAATTGTGGTCGCCGGTTGATTCCAATCAACTTGTCCGATTTCCTTCGTCAGCCGCGGTGCGTGAGTTGCTTCTGCGTCGTTCTGTGGAACTGCCGATGGCGGTTCCCCATTCGGCATATTGGACAAACATCGGACAAGTTGGTTGGCACCGAGTTGTGCCAACTGTTCCGTCAATGTGAAAGCAGTATCCTCATCTCGGATCGGGACTCGGTCTGCAGAGACAATATCGCCTGTATCCTCACCTGCATCCAGTAACATAAGCGTTACACCTGTCTCGGTTTCGCCATTAATTAGTGCCCACTGAATTGGAGCGGCACCGCGGTACTTTGGAAGAAGAGAGGGATGCAAATTGATAGTGCCACAGGGAGGGATATCCAAAACAGCCTGGGGCAGAATCTGGCCAAAGGCAGCAACAACAATCACATTCGGTGCGAGACGTTTAAGGGTCCGCACAAAATCCGGCTTTCTCACCTTCTCAGGTTGATAAACCGGTATATCATGTTCTGTAGCAACTGCTTTGACAGGTGGTGGACTGAGCCGTTTCCCGCGTCCGCTCGGTCGGTCGGGTTGTGTGACGACACCGATGAGTTCAAATTTGTGGGAGATGAGTCCTTTGAGTGCTGGCACGGCAAACTCACTGGTCCCCATAAACACAATACGCACTTTTTAATTATTCCTTGCGGTTAAACGACGTGGGTTCTATCTTTAGCGTGCCTTTCTCAAATCCGCCTGCGCCGTTGTTGCAGGCTACAGGTTCTGTATTTTGGCTACATCACGTGCTAACGGTTTTGATGTTATACCCTACATCTTATGGTAGTTGTGGACCCACCAAAAACCTGCTCGCAATGTAATGGAGAGCAGTTCAAGAGGCCATAGTTAGAAGCGAATTTGAATGAGCGGCAGAGCGAAACCGACAGACTGCTCATTTGCCCACCTATTCAGCCCTTTATCCATTGAATCCTGTAGCGATCTATTTCTATATCTCGCTATATACGGACTGGTTTCGGACAGCCGTGTAAGAGTCCCCTCCACGGGTTCCTCACCTTCAGGCGGTAGAGGCGTTTCTGGTTCAGGCACACGCGGTGCTGACCGGTCAACATTACGAGTATGCAACCAATCCCATACCCCAATAAACACAGACAATGAAACAGCACCGATGCCAATTATGCGATAGTCCCACGGGGACAATTCAGGCGCGAATTTATTTTCACTCAACATTTTTACTATGCGCATTATTCCGTAACTGTGAATAGCGGTAAACGGTATGGAACTCAACGTAACGATCTCAAACCGTCGCAAAGCACTTTCGCTATATCCCACTGGTTCCGTTTGTTCCGTCTCCGTCGTGGGAGATTCGGTCTGAAATTGCGCTTTTGCATGTGGGATTACTAAGAAAAGAAAGATTAGATTAAGCAAGAATAATCGAACACCCAATTTACACATGGATTACCTTCCGGGACAAAAGTTGCTTTATATCTTTATATTTACAGTGAAACCAATAATTACAGATACGCCATCGACTGGTGTACTTGCCAAGAATACCTACAAAAAGTGGGTAGAAGTTAAGTTTCCTGGTTTTGATCGCGATTTTGAAAAAGGTAAACAATTAACATCCCCGCCCCAACACAGACAGAAATATCCGCAATGTTAAAGGTCGGCCAAAAGAGTCCTTTGTCAGCTATGCCGAATTGAAGGAAATCGACGACCTCACCCAAATAGAGCCGATCAATGAAGTTTCCAACAGCACCACCGAGTAGAAAACCGAGAGCGACTTGCATCCAACGGCTCTCTCTGAATCGAAGATAATAGGCGAAAATGAAGGCTAAAGCAATAATAGTAATGAGAATAAGTAAGACCCTGTGTCCAGCAAGTACGCCAAAAGCCGCTCCTGTATTCCTATCGTGCCGAAGGTTAAAAAAACCGGGAATAATCGGAATTACCTCTGTAACCTGAGCGATATGGTTCTGCACCAGCCATTTACTCCCCCAATCTACTATCAACACTGGAATCGCCACGCCGATTAAGGGTAGAAGCGTCTGCCACATATTTTTTTTAGGATCCTGCATTGTCGGCATTCTTAAGCACCTCCCACTCCGCTTTTGCATCATTCGTCTCTATATCGGAAACATGCAAAGTTTGCCCGATAATAGGTGAGAGTCGGTGCCAATTATTCTGAAAAATGCTACGGTTACCAGTTATACCCTCTGCAGAAATGAGATGATAGAAATGTTCCGCCAAAAAAGGAGTCAAGGGTGCCAACTGTTGCAGGAGCGCAGTCGCGATTTGTGACAAGGTGGTTTGCGCCACATGTAGGGTTGTAGCAGGACGCGATTCCATGGCGCGGAGATAAAAACGAAGATCATCTACACAGAAATCGGTTAACAGGGTCCACATTTCATGGAAATTCCCATCTTGGTAAGCCCGCTGTACATCCTGTAACAGTTGAGAGGTAACAATTATCGCCAACGAATCAATCGGCATAATTTTATCAGTAGTAGCGGCACTTGCGCCTTCTATCCGCTGCGCCTTCAGATGAGTAAGTGTCTGTGTATTAGTGATACCCGTCTCAGCCCCCCGTTTGCCGCTATGTCTTTCGTTGGGACGTTCCTCCAGAGATACATCTTTCGATTCTGTTTTGTTTCTACTTTGAGAATCCTGCCCAAAATGGTAGAGGCAATTACTGATACTCTCTAATAGTCCCTGCAATTGCTGATATTGAACAAGGTAGTCCTCTGCGAGTTTGTTAAGCTGCCTGCGGTTAACCTGCTCTGTTCCGACATTAGGAGTTATTGCAACCAGGCGTGCCACGTCAGCTGGATATTTGTTGAGAAATGTGTCTTCGACTTGTATTTCCCCACCAACTTTCGGCATTGTGTTAAGCTTTAGTTGCTTAAAAGGTTGGCTTTCTTTAATTGGACGACTTCTGCTAAGTGAGGCGGAGATAACACTGATCTCGGCTAACCATTTTGTCCATTTTGAATCGGCTGTGTCAGTTTGGGGTACAAACATAACACTGGTATGCCCACCGAGCGGTTTCTTGAAGTCAGAATTGTCAATAATTTGAAGTAAATTGGCGAAATGGCTATCAATGAGCGTAGCTTCCTTGCGGAAGTCACTTGAATTACAGTTTAGACACCGTGTATCGACAGGTAAAAGTTCCTCAACGCTCAATCGGAACCAGAATTCAAACCCTCGTTGTATAGAATTCCGGATTGCATTGAGAGTATTTTTATCAGTAAGAGGCTCATCGCAATGGTCGCAAAGGAGGATTGGAAGCGGCATCCCCCATTGGCGCTGTGCTGAAACCTGCAAATCTCCGAAATTGAGGACAGCGTTTTGTACATCGCGAATATCTTTATGATTCGTGTCGCCGTAATTATCCCAATATTCTTGGGCGTTGAGTAACTGAGTAGTGGCATGGTTTTCGGAAATAGAGAACACCCATTTTGAACAGGGACGAAACACAGCCAATTCTCTACAGCGTGGACAGTGGGGCTCATGCATCTCGCCTTTTTGTGTTTTGAGGAGATAGCCACATTTTTCCAATTGTGGAACAATAAATTTCTCAGCATCAAACAGATACAAACCACACAATTGCCCAGCTTCCTCGGTGAACCTTCCGGTTTCATCAAAAACAGGCATAGTATTCATGTTTAACGCTTGAGCGATGTCGTAACTGGACTGATGATGTGCAGGATTTAAGGGCATAACACCGGATTCTAAGGAAGATATTGATTTGTCGCGGACAGCCTCTGTTGCCACGGCTTCAGGAATTAGCGTAATCTTTAAGTCTTTTGACGGAAATAGTGGATGCGCCACAGCGCATTGCACAAGCTCAGAGGCTTTGATTTCTTTGACGGGTTTCGGTTTAGGTTGCCTTTTTGGAAGGTGTTTCGTAAAGTGTTTGAGCTGCGGTTCCGCAAAAAGTAGGTATTCGTCTTGCCATTGGGTGAGCCAATAGGTAGTATTGTCAGTAATTCCGAGTTCAACGATTCCTGCTATTTCCCAAAGGTGCGGCATTTGGAGACAGAAGAAAACATTAATGCCAAATTCCTCTAACCCGACATTGAAAGGAAACTTTACGTAGCCATTCAAGGTGTGTGTCGGTATTTGTACGAGGTTCGTTTCATTTATCGGGACAGTGCAGTTGGGGCACCATGGACTCAGCTGCGGCAAGTCATGCAGATAGTCAGAATCACGGAGTCGACTAATAAGCGCAATAAGCCTTGCTTCCTGTCGCGATTCGAGGGTTTTCTGTGAAGTATCCCAATCCGCGAAGATACCGAGTTGATGAAATTTCTGTTTTTGGACTTCTAATTCCTGTTTATGTCGTGCGCGACATCGCTTCCGGAGGACAGATAACTTGATTGGCGTTTTAGACTTTGCAGCCTCAATAACGTATTCCTCAATCCAAAGGGGGTAGGTTTCCCACGCGGGTATGTATGTGACATGATGCCCTTGCATTAACTCTGCTTTAAGGAAGATGTCCTGACAAACTTTTCTACAAAGTGTGTTAAGAGTGAATGCATCGACTGAGGTGGGCATCTCGCGAAGGACATAGGTTTCCGTCTGGGAGGAGTGGCGGGACCGCGTAGCGTTCGCCTTGACTGTGTTGCGCTCCAGGGTGCCAGATTTTTTGTTCGCGAGTGGGTATACATTAGCGTTCCCCCAAATTTCCAGAACGGCGTTTTCTCTTTCGCGGTCCGTCAATTGAGGTTTCTCTTCCGGCTTCGCGGATTTACCCCGTTTACGCGTTGTGCTTTTTGCGGTGGAATTTCGTTTTCTCATATTTTCGTATTGTGATTTCTGAGACCGCTTGTCAACACGGTAAGCGGCTCTTGAGGAGGTTATGCTTTTTCGTGCGAACCGTCTCCTCAGTTTTCACTGTGTCAAGCAGATTGGCATATCCTTCTATCTATCACCAGAGGATATGAGCCAAAAATTGTAACAGAAGAATCAGCACAAAAGGTGAAATGTCAATACCAAAATTCCGAGTCACCGGTCCGAGTGCATTCCGAATCGGACTTAAAACTGGATCCACGAGGCGACTTGTCCACCAGTAGAGCTGCCTAACGACTGAGTTTTGTGTGCCACCAACAAACCAAGAGAGTACGGCATTCGCGAAAACCATTATTGTGTAAATTTCAAGCAGTTCACTGATGAACCAAGCGAGCATATCCATTGTTTGGGTCCTGTTAACTCACAAACTTATTACGTATTGCCAAGTTCCTTTGCTCGCTCCGTCGCAGCGAGGATGGCTTCTGTAAGAGTTGCTCGTAAACCGCCTCGTTCTAAAGCGTGCAGTCCGGCGGCGGTTGTCCCGCCCGGTGTGGTAACACGGTTCTTGAGTACAGCCGGATGTTCCTGCGTTTCAATTAACATCGTAGCTGCGCCTAAGACTGTATGGGTGGCGAGTTTCTGTGCATCCGTCCGAGGTAAACCGACATGAACACCTGCATCCGCTAACGCTTCGATGAAGAGTGCAACATAGGCAGGACCACTCCCACTTACCCCGGTAACAGCATCAAGATGACGTTCATCCATCACTAAAGAGGTGCCACAAGCGTTGAAAATTTGTTGTGCTATTTCAAGATGCTCCTGATTCGCCGCGCTGCCAGCCGTTAATACCGAGATTGCAGCACCCACCGAGGCTGAGATATTTGGCATTACCCGAACGACGGGTGGAGCGTTGTCAAAGTAGGATTCAAGCGTTGTGGTCGTAACACCAGCTGCGATGCTAATGAGCCATTGTGGTGCTGATAAGGCGCGTGCTACCTGTGGCAAGACGTGTGGGACTGCCGCAGGTGTGACAGCACAGAAAATAACTTGAGTATTTTCTACCAAGGTAGTAATATCGCTTGCCCTGTTAGTCCCTTTTTCATCGCAGAGCTGCTCGACGAGGGTGTTATCAAGGTCGGTAACCCAAATCTGTTCGGCAGGAAATACCGTGTCAGCGATACTTCGGACGATAATGCCGCCCATCTTTCCAACGCCTATTACACCTAACTCCATGTTTTTAATTATTCCTTGCGGTTCGTTCAGGTAGGTTTCGCTTATGACGTGCCTTTCCGTAGAACTGAAGAAACACCCCAAGCAAAAACCCCTCTATTTCATTTCGGGCTACAGTTTCGTTGGTATTTTAGTTATCAGACAAGAACAGGATTGAAAACCTCGCCAGCAAGGTGTTCGAGCTATCAGAACTCTCTTCAACTCTCACTGCGAGGCAGGCTGACAACTGATGGCTATTCCTCTGAAACCTCGAAGATCGCCCTACCGATTCTAACGAGGTTCGCGCCTTCCTGAACGGCGACCTCAAAGTCGTTTGTCATCCCCATAGAAAGATACTTCATAGTAACTCCAGGGAATTTTTGGGCTTCTATTTTTTCAGCAAGCGATCTTAGCAAAGCGAACGCGGGACGGTTTGCGTCCGGTGAAGGCGTTAACTGCCCCATTGTCATCAACCCAACGATGTGGACTGCCGGATATGCCTGTGCGTCTTCAATGAACCGAAGCAAATCATCGGCTGCCAATCCGTGTTTACTTGCCTCGCGAGTCGTATTTACCTGAATTAAAACATCTGTTCGTTGTGAGCGTTGTTCAGACCGGTGTGCTATCTCTGCTAAAAGCCGCAAACTGTCAACTGAATGAATCAGTGAAAACATCTCCAATGCGGTTTTAACCTTATTTCTTTGCAAATGTCCAATAAGATGCCATCGGCATGTATTATCACTGGCATCAGTATCTGCAGCATCCACAAATGAATTGACCGGAGCGTACTTCTGTTGCGCTTCCTGTACCCGGTTTTCACCTATGTCCGATGCCCCTGCGGCGAGAACCGTCCGAATTTCCGCCACTGAACGCCCTTTCGTAACAGCAACGAGCGTTATTGAATCGAGCGTGCGTTTACTCCGTTCTGCAGCACTGGCAATGCGTTCATTGATCTTGGAAAGATTATCGACAATCAAGTTCAATTTTTCAATTCCAAAATTGGTTCGATTAAAGAGTATGTCAACCTTCAAGATTGTCTGTTGATGGCGGATCTGGATTTAAAGGCTTGCCTGCGTGAAAGAGTATACCAATAACGGCGACTAAGACAGCAATACTAACAATCCCAATACCAACAGCTATCTTATACGTTGCCTCCGTATAAACTTGTGTGACTTGGACGGCACTCACGCTTTCGGACAAAACCTCCCGATACTTGGAAGGATGGTTGCCACCTTGTATAATAAAAACAAGCCCGACCAAACCTGTAACGATTGATAACGTTGCAAAGAGCACGCGCATTTTCAATTCTTTCCGGCGGATGCCAAATTGTTACCTAACAACGAGTTTAAGAAATTATCGTCCTAAACAGGCTGGAACATCTAAGGAAAATAACGTTACAAATTGTAGTAAGGTTTCGACTACGGGCAATGCTGATACTGTTGCTTCTTTATTCGTGCCTTTAATATGTATTTATATATTATTAATGATACTATATTTTTCCAAGAAAAGCAAATTTTTCGTCACAAGGATTGATTTCTACAACCAAAGATGAAATTGCCCTGGACAACCTCTATAAATCATCTCACAAACAGTTTGTAGAACCGAGAGGTGGGACCGAATCTGACGAATCGGTATTTGTGAGATAGGCTTAATTTTCGGTATTGAGTCGGATAAATGAGAGCATTCTACCCGTTTGTCCGTTCTCAGCCCGATGCGAATAAAAGAGGTCTGTACGACAAGCGGTGCAAAGTGGGGATATTGAGATGGAAGTGGAGGGTAAACCTGCTTCAACCAATTGGTTAACATTGGCAGCCTGTAGACTCAAGTTTGTTCCATTGTGGACGGTGCTGCCGAAACGTTCAGCAAATTGAGTGAGCAATTCTGTACTGACGGTATAGCAACATCTCTGGATAGAGGGCCCCAAATGAATTCGGCAGTTTGTAGCAACGGTTCCGAAACTGGCTTTCATTTGTGCAAGCGTGTTCACCGCAATTCGAGCGAAGGTGCCGCGCCACCCCGCATGCGCGATACCGATTGCTGGCGTTTCAATATCAAGAATGAAAATAGGGACACAATCCGCCGTAAAAATTCCCAATGTCACGCCGTGACACGCCGCGACAAGGGCATCCGCCTCAGGAGGGTTTTCAAGAGATGCTCCCGCTGTGTTATCTACATCAATAACACAATTACCATGAACTTGACGACAACACCGCAGGTCCTTTAAGCCGGTTTGCCGAAAAAGGATTCTCTTGTTGGTCGCGACTGCAGTCGCATCGTCACCGACATGCTCAGCGAGATTCAAGGCTGCGTAAGGTGCGTGGCTGACACCACCAGTTCGCAGACTAATACCGGCAGTGACAATACGGGTTGTTTGAAATTCCTGAATCGCGCGATACGTCTTCATAACTTGTAATCTTCTCGTGGCGGACTAAAAATGTCAAGAGCAACAGCGGGCTCTTCAAACGCTCTCGCGCTGTGCTTCACGTTGGAAGGAATAAGGTAAGCATCACCCTTTTTGAGTATCTGAGAATCTCCGTCAATGGACAGTTCAAATGTCCCCTCCAGTACCATTCCCATCTGTTCATGTGGATGGCTGTGCTCAGCAACGACACTATGAGGTTGGAGATTGACGAAGGACATCATTACTTTTTCACCGTGAAGTGTCCGAATACTTGCGCCATCAAACACCTGCTTTTCCGGTTGCTCATCAATGACAAAAAAGGGCATTGGTTGTGAGTGCCTCCTGTTTAGATATGTGTTGCAGTCAGTTATCAGTTGTCAGTGAATGCATAACCTTTCTACGGAAATGTAACATCGGGTGTGGCAGGCTCGACGTAAAGAAGCCTTTGGCAACTTGAACAGTAGACCTGCTTCTGATACTTTTGAGCCTCCTTGAGGGTCTGGGGTTGAATAGCGATGCGGCAACTGGTACAGATACCGTTTTTGCTTAGGGCGACGAAACCAGTTTTCGCTCGTGCTGCGCGGGACTGGTTTGCAAACTGCGCCTTCATCCAGCGGTGATATTCGTCTCTGAGTCCTTTGTTAATTTTAGGAAGAAACGCCTTCCGCTGCTTCAACTTTTCATCCCTCTCTGTCTCTAAGTCCTGGAGTTCTTGTTGGAGTTGCGCAGTTTCAGTAGCGGTTTTCTGCTTTTCGCGGTTGACTTCAACTTCCAATGTTGCCAATTCCTCTTTTAATTGATCGCTTTTCTCCATAAGAACTAAGATAGTATCTTCCGATTCCCCGTCTTCTTTGTCGAGAAATTCAATTTGACGTTCAAGGGCAGTATAAGCTTCGTTTGAGGTGACAACTCGTTGTTCATTTCGATATTTTTCGCGTTGCACAGCATTCATTTCAAGTTCAGCGTTTTTGGAACGCTGCGCCTTTTCTGCCTCCGCGAGTTCCGCCGATTTTGCTGCAAAATCCTCTTCACACTGCACGACCGTCGCTTCTAATTGCTTAATGTGATTCGGGATATCTTGAAGTTTTTGCTGGGTTGACAACAGTTCTTGGTCACGCTCTTGTAAGTGGTATAACAAAGCGAGTTGTTCCTGTAAAGGCTCGTTAGACATTATATTTCTGCCTCCTTTTCGACGAGATACGCGAAGAAAATACCGAGTTGATACAAAACAAAGAGTGGTATTGCCATCAACAACATTGAACCTGGATCGGCAGGTGTCAAGAGGGCTGACATGACACAGATACCTAATAAAGCGTAACTTTGCTTTTCACGGAAGCCCCGCGCATCAATGACACCGATACGGGACAGGAACGCCATCACTATCGGTAACTCAAAAGCGATACCGAATCCTAAGATTAAGCGAGTTACAAAGTTAATATATTTTTCCAGGTCCCACATATTGGGTAACTCTGGAAGCAGCTGTGCGGAGAATTGCAGGACCACCGGTGTGACAATAAAGTAGGCGAACGCAGCACCGAAGATGAAAAATACGACGATAATTAAAAACAGCGGCATCGCGAATTGCTGCTCCTCGCGATTCAAGGCTGGAAAAACAAACGCCCAAATATGATAAATGACTATCGGTAGTGCCAGCAAAATGCCGGTAGTTATCCCTAATTTCAGGTATGCCATGATACCTTCCAAGGGACCTATCTTCATAAGTGTTGCGTTGACACTGGAAGTTCCAGACCGCAAAGCGAGTGCGAAAAACCCGAGTATCGATCCCTCAGAACCCCCCATGGCATCAATAGCATTCGCAATTAGCGTGTTCATCGAAGTTCCCAATGGAAACTTAATTACCTTTTCAATGGGCTTGCTGAAGGATAAGCTTAAGACCGTAAAAACGGCGATTGCAATAGCAGAAATAATAATTCGGCGCCGGAGTTCCTCCAAGTGTTCCCAGAAAGTCATTGCAACTTCGGTAGATTCCATTTTTTTTACTATCGGGTTTTCGCTCTGTTTTTTCCGTTTTGATCATCAACTCGTGCCTTTACAATAAAATGTGGAAGACGAGTTGATGGTCAAAAAAACGGGTCTTTGATGATAGAATCGCGCCCTGTGACAGCAGCCGATGTCCACGAACACGAAATTGACAGTTAAGACTGTTTTGGAGGTTTAATGTTCGGGTCCGGTTCTTTATCAATCTCATTTGCTGTTTTTGTCAATTCATCCTGAAGATCACTACCGGCACTCTTAAATTCTCGGATAGCTTTCCCGAGTGAACGCCCCATCTCGGGCAACTTCTTCGGTCCAAAAATGACGAGTGCGACCACAAGGATTATAAAGATCTCCATTCCGCCTATTCCACCCATATCTTCACTCCTCCTTTGATGAGATGTGGCAATTTGCTGCTATCTATAGTGTAGCAAAAAATCAACCTATTCGCAACCAATTTTTTTAGATGAAATGTGTTGGGGATGTGGTCAGTGAATATGTGAAAAAACAGGCGAGTTTCAGAAATCGCCTATATCCCCTTACCAGGGCGGTAGAGAACCTGAAAGAGGAAATGTGTAAGTCCTATCTAATATGAACTTACGCATTCGTAATTTCTATCTTCACCCCTGTATACATCATATTCACCAGAGGTGCGTATATGCTCAATAGATCCGATTATATCCTCAACCTGATGTTCATACGTGTTATTAAGAGTTTGCGTAACACGTTCCCAATGTTCCTTTAATTCTTGATGTTTTTCAAGCATAATAACATCAATAATTTTTGGTTGATTATCTGCTTGAGGTTTGGAATTCGTTTCTATGGGTTCTTAGTGAAACACCTTGAGTTGAGAGGCAGGGAAACTAAGGCACTTATACATTTGCCCATTGTCATCACTACCTACCGAGATTGACAGTCAGCAATGACGAAAAGGCGAGGTTGGAATACCTCGCGAGCGAAGGAAGATATGTGCTATCCAGAGCGACTGGGAAACCCCTCCTAACCGGAGTATGTCGGGAATCGGAGTTCCCTCCTACAGGAGAACTGAACGCCTCTGTAAAAACGTTTGAATTCACACGCGCAATATGCTATGATGTTAGCGGCGTGGAAAGAACGTATCAATTCCTGCTTCGATGTCTTCAATCGGATGTCCATGTTGCTGCTGATAACTTTCGTGGGTGCCGCGCTCTGTGGCTGTTAGGTCGGTCAGAGGAAAAGCGATGGCTTCTCTGCTGCGATTACCGGATTCGTTCATCGCGATGTTCATCTCTTGGTCTTGCTTGCCGAGCACTGCGCCGTATTCAGGTTCCGTATCGTTAAGCACAGCCGTGGCGATGCTGAGCAGTTCATCTGCCACTGCCATTTGTCTCTCGGAAATGGCATAGTTCTTGAGTGGGTTTTCCCACGTCACGGTCTGTTCAGGTAATTGCAACTCGATCTTCTCAATTACTTCAATGCCATCCACGTCAATTGTGGTTCGTTCGGGACGGTAAGCGATGCCGAGCGCACCAGATTGTAGATCGTCTGCGGGCGTTACGTAGATATCCTCACCGACAATGGCACCTTTGCTACCATCGATCTGCGAAATACCGGTTTGCCCGCGTCCCAAGGATCGGGCGTGGATAACGTTGGAATACACCATGAGGGCGGTCGCGTTGTTGTCGAATTCAATGAAGCCGAGGCTCCAGTTTTCACTGGTATGATGCCGCTTCATTCGGTCGATAATCGGAATTACAGGGCTTGTCTGTGTGATACCGAGTATAGACTTCGGCTCACCACCCGCACGGAGGCGGAGCATGCTCATGCCATGATGACCCCCTTCATGGAAAATTCGGTAGATTCGAGCGACTTCGCCGATAACGTCTGCTTCAATAACTTTTGACAAAAACCGCTCACGTGGCACACGGTAATAGTTTTCAGCGATCTCAAGTTTGACATTATTCGCTTTGGCACGTTCAATCATCAGGTCTGCTGTGGGGAGTGTAACAGCAATAGGGGTTTCGCAAAGGATATGAACGCCCGCATCTGCCATAAAGCATGCAATCGCGTGATGTGCGACACCCGGAACAGTAATATCAACGACATCAAGTTCTTCATGTGCAACGAGATCTCGGACATTGGTATACGGGGTCGCGCCATATTGCTTCGCGTAGTGCGTTGCTATTTCCTCGTCTATATCGCAAATTGCGACGAGATTGTAAATATCTTTGAGTTTCGCAATAACAGGCAGATGCGCAGCACTGCCTCGCCTTCCTGCACCAACTAAAGCGATGTTGAGTTTGGACATGGAAGCCTCCTTTATTGGCTATCAGCCATCGGCTGTCAGCATTTCGTCAAGAATACTTATTTACGCGTCGTAAATTTTTTGTTCAAGCCTGGACTGCTAACCGTTATTTTACTTGTTGTAGTATATGGTGTCTCGTGTGTTTCGCTTGTAATGAAGATAACAGTTATGTAGAAACGTGTCAATAAAAAACACTTTATCAGAATCAGGATTTGCGGGATTTTAGGATTTGCGGGATTGTAATAACAGTCGACAAGCGATAGGCGAGGTTCGGAAACGGAAGGGTATCGGTAGGCGAGGTTCGGAAACCTCGCCAGCGCGGAAACGGAAGTGAAGTGCGTAAGTCCTAAGAAGATATTATGTTAGCCATCATCTTCAAAGAACTCCATTGCTATTGTAATTCTACCAAATATCGACGTATCCAGTTTCTGATGATATGTGCACTCACGTTGCTCCTGTTCATAGCAACAGTTGAATTCTACGCTGACAGCCGGACGGGAAAACCTATTGATGTCGGGAAACAAACGTATACGCTTTTTATTATCGCCCTTTTCATTGGGCAATTTTGGGTGCCACGGCATGCGATTGAGGCGTGGCATACGGAAGGGACTCGAAGGTCTTATCAAGCGTGTCCACAAGGGTATGGACAGAACGGGGCACTTCTCGCGTTAACGCCATTGACAAATTGGAAAATTTTGGCAGGTAAACTCAGTGCAATTGTGGTATGGGCTCTGTGGGGTATTTGGCTAACAATTCCACTGTTGGCACTCTCAAACTACATAGGCGGTTTGGCAATAGCACAAGTAGTGAGATGCGGCGCGGTGCTACTGGTGAGTTGTATTTTCTACGCGCTCATCGGCATCGGTTTCGCGTTCTGGAATCCTCCGATTCGTGCCAAGAGTATAAGTTACGGGCTTGTGCTACTTACCACTTTTCTTCCACTGGTTCCAGTTTCGCCATTTAACGTAAGCCCGATGTTCGCAGCGACGAGTCCACTGTGTGCCCTATTGTCAATTCTCAACGCGGATTCAACGCACTTGTGGGTATGGAACATCGGACTGTTTTGCACACTATCTTTGTTATTTTTCCCTATCCTACTTAAACAGATGCGTTTCTGAACCGGATGTGCCTCTTATCGACAGAAAGGTTGATTTTCACCTGAAAATGTGATAATATGTAACCAGTTCCGGCAGGCATGTCCCGCCGTAAATCCTCCAGTAGTACCTCTTTTCTCTTCGATTTTATAGTAAAATCCACAATTACTTGGACATTACGAGGAGGCGAGGATACTAGGGGAAACACCCTATCAAAAACACCCTCGCCAGCGGTGGTGGTGGGTTCGTTCACTGAACAACTGTCTACATATTTTCGGGCTTTACTATAACTTACGATCCTATAAAGCATTTTTATGGCGCATACATCACAATATTCACCAAACCTTCAAGAAACACCGCAACCTGCACACCCTGGTGTTACCTTCCGCGCGATTTTGATCGGCATCATACTCATACCGCCAAACACTTATTTTATCATGGCGAACCATCTCCGTTACTGGAGTACCTTACCAACAACGATGTCGCTGATTTACAACGTCGTGGTAACATTGGTGGTGTTAACGTGCCTCAATTTCTTGCTCAAATTGCTGTTGCCCCGTTTCGCGTTCCGACAGGGAGAACTGCTCACTATCTACGTTATCCTCTCTATCTCATCGGCGATCGCGGGGCATGATATGATGCAGACCGTCGTGCCTGTCATTCCGAACGGTTTTTGGTTTGCAACACCCGAAAATGAATGGCAACAACTCTTCTGGCGGCATCTACCGAATTGGATGACACTCAGTGATTTATCCGTCTTGCAAGATTTCTACGATGGCGACACAACCTTTTATACACAAAGGTATCTGGTAGCATGGTGGAAACCGATTTTATGGTGGACTATCTTTCTATCTGTCCTGATTTGGGTGATGATTTGCATCGACCTGCTCCTCCGGAAGCAGTGGATTGAACGGGAGCGGCTCAGCTATCCGATCGTCCGCCTGCCGATAGAAATGACCCACTCAGATGGACGGCTCTTTAAAAACGGGATGTTGTGGACAGGCTTCGCGATTGCGGGAAGTATCGACCTAATTAACGGTATCCATGCCTTCTTTCCAACATTTCCAGAGATACCGGTTCGTAAGGCAGATCTCGGCATCTATTTCACCGAAAAACCGTGGGACGCAATGGGCTGGACTCCTGTTTATATCCTCTCATTCGGTGTAGGGCTCGCTTTTTTAATGCCGTTGGAGATGTCGTTTTCGCTCTGGTTTTTCTACCTGTTTTGGAAAGGGGAACGCATTTTGGGGCGGGCGATGGGGCTTCAAGTTTTGCCCGGTTTCCCCTACGACGGACCGCAAGGCGTAGGCGCGTATCTGGCTATCGCCTGCTTTGGACTCTATGGTGGGCGCAAGCATTTTTACGCGATGTTCAGAAACCTGATGGGTCAAAAAGACCCGAACCTTCCACCTGAGATGCAAGATTCAACGGACTATCGATGGCCACTGGCAGGGTTAATCGGTGGTGTTCTCTTTCTTTTCATCTTTTCACACCGTGGAGGGATGGCAATCTGGATGATAGCGTTGTATTTCGCTGTCTACTATCTTCTCGCGTTGGGAATCACACGCGTTCGTGCTGAGGTTGGACCGCCGACACATGAGATGTTTGTAGCAAACCCCCGACAATTTATCATAGATTCGCTCGGTTCGCGCATGATTCCGCCACCGAGTTTAACGATGATGTCGCTCTATTTCGCGTTTAATCGTGGATACCGCGCTCATCCGATGCCTCACACATTGGAAGGTTTTAAACTGGTGGAAGTAGCGAATATGCGCGCAGGACGAATGGTAGTGGCACTGATGTGCGGTGTTTTTTTCGGGATTCTCGCTTCGTTTTGGGCATATCTGGTGGTTTCCTACAAGATAGGTGCGAACCCTGGGTTGGGAAGCGGGGGTTATCATACGCTCCGCTCATGGCTGTACTATCCAACAGAAACGAACATCCCTGCGGTGACGTTTATGGGTGTCGGATTTCTATTTACAGGATTGCTGTGGTGGATGCGCACTCGGTTTCCGATGTTTCCGTTTCATCCTACCGGCTACGCAGTCGCGAGTAGTATGTGGACCTTCGGCTGGCTTTGGTTTTCCGTGTTGATTAGTTGGGCGATCAAAAATCTTATCTTACGGTTTGGTGGAATTCGGCTTTATCACCGCGTGTTACCGCTCTTTTTGGGACTCATCCTCGGTCAATTCATTGTAGGTGGTACTTGGGTGTTGATCCGGCTTATCTGGGGGATTTCGGTGTATTCATTTTATCGTTAGGTTGTCTGAATCAGGATTTTCAAGATTCAAGGATTTCCAGGATAAGAGAATTCTTGACTGGAAAGACACAAAGAATTGGCTGACATCTGGGACGAATTTGTGATAAAATTAGGAACAGTCTTGGAAAACCCAAATTTAGGTTTCCATACACTCGTGATAGACCCAAGTCTAAAGACTTGGGCTTCTGCAATCATTAAGCAGAAGCATTTGTGGAATTCAGAATCGGATGGTTCGATTCAACAGAGGTGCCTACGATCTTGCTAAACAAAACAATAGGTCTTATGACTCCTAACCCAAAGGAAGCTACCCCTTCCTTAAGAATGTTCATAGCAGCGTTCTCGTCGCGGTCGAGGTGTGTCTCACACTTTGGACACGTCCAGTGACGATCTGATAGCGTGAGGCTTTGATTTTTATGTCCACACACACAACAGCACTTTGTGGTCGGCGACCACCGATTGATTTTCAGCACAGAGCGGATACGCTTATGGCTTTGGTGTTTAAGCTTTCGGAGAAACTCACCAAAGGCGAGGTCGGAGACTTGTTTTCCCCACAAGCGTTTCATACCCGAAAGCGAAACACCCAAGCAAAAACACTTCAAAGAACAATATATCAAAAGAACGGCACAGGTCTATCGCGAGTTTCCAATGATGGTCTGCTCTCTGGTTCGCCGTTTTCTTATGGATACGTGCAACGTTCTTACGTTCTCGTTCTTGATTATGAGAACCTTTGACCTTACGAGAATACGCCTTTTGTGCAGTTGCCAACGTTTCAGCGTTGTGTTTGTAGAACATCGGAGACGTATATCTATGACCCTCACTGCCAGTCAAGAAGTCTTTGATACCAAAATCAAACCCTTCAGCTTGACCCGTCTTGGGTTCAATTTTAATTTCGGTATAGTCTTCTGTCAGCGTAATATACATATCTCCGAGTGCGTCCCTCGTTACGTGAACTTCAACGATGATGCCCTTGATTTCACGGTGCAGCGCGAACCGATACCAACGTCCGTTGAGTCGGATTTTATACGTCGGGTGGTTCCTCTCGTGTTTTTGAGCGTCTAACACTTTCTCTATTTTGACCTGTTCACCTCTGAAGGTCATGCCTTTGTGTTTCTGACAGGACTTAAATTTCGGGTGTCCACGACCGAGCGTTTTTATTTCTTTGAAACTCTGGGTTTCCAGACGCTTCAGCACATTTTGTAACGCCCACGAGTAGGGGATATTCCAATACGCATATTTCGGAAGCCTCTTGAGTTTCGTCAAGTGCTTAGACATTTTGGAATACGAAAGGTCTTTACCATACCTGCGGTAATATCGCATAGACAGCGCAAGGAAGTGATTCTTGACAACGCCACAGATATTCAACTCGTCGTGCAAGTGACGCAACGTCTTCTCATGAAAAAGTTTGTGATTTGTGTTCCGCATTGGGTATATCAAGTATCAAGTCTTTAACCCCTTCATAGTGGGTAGGCAGACACGTAACCTTGCGGTAACGCTATGAATGTCTGCCAACTTGATACTTTAATTATACTACATTTCAAGCTGAAAGTCACGGAAAGTCACCCGACACAGTCACTGTGTGGGGTGCTTTCCGCAAGTCTTTTTTTAACAGAGACCCCTGGTCTAATTCACAAGGGACAGACTGTATCCAAAAGCTAAAGCATTGGGTTTTAGTCTCGGAAGGTTAGATAAAAGAGCAGAACACCTATCCCCAACAAGGCATTCAACAAGGAGAACAGGCATGGCGATGTCCGAAAAGGGTGGTCACCTCGGTTATGCCCTGACCCAAGAAAGCAGTCTTTATCCAGAAACGGATGGTCAACCCATGGCAGCGAGTGATGATCATAGACGTGTTCTGATGCGGATCCTCCGGGTGCTTGAAGCGTTTTTTAAAGATAACCCAGAGGTGTATGTCTCTGGGGATCTGCTGATGTACTATGTGCAGGGGGATCCGCGGAAAGTTGTGTCCCCGGATGTGCTGGTCTCTTTTGGGATAGGTCAGAAGGCGCGTCGGACGTATCTCGTCTGGCAGGAGGGAAAGCCGCCTGATTTCGTGATGGAGTTGGCGAGTGAAAGCACCTACCAAAAGGACTTAGGGGAGAAGATGCAGATTTACGCGGGCTTAGGGATTACTGACTATTTCTTGTGTGATATAGAGGGTTTATATTTACCTGCCCCGCTGATGGGGTGGACTTTAGTAGATGGCAGGTATCAACCGGTTCCCCAGGAGACAGACGGGGGTATTCATTCCGCGGTGCTCGGTTTAGCGTTACACCTACAACCCGATGCCTTACAGTTTTATGATCCTGCTACAAGTCAGTGGCTTCAGACCCCGGAGGAAGCAGCAGAGGCCCTTGCAGACCAGGAGATTATCGCACGCCAACAGGCAGAAGCCCGCGCAGAGGCGGCGGAGGCGGAAGCTGCACACCTGCGCGCCGAACTGGACCGCTTGCGGGGGAACCACTAAGCCATCGCACAAGACAGAGGCGCGATCAGGAGACCGCTCTCACAAGTACTCCGCGAATTCATCTCGGACGCGCACCTTATCCGCATCACCACCGAATCCGAGACTAAACCAGCCATCATAACCGCGCCTATTTAATTGCCCAAATAGATCCGCAAAATCAATCGTCCCTTCGCCGGGGATGAGATGGATTTCATACTCACCGGTATTGTCGTTGAGTCGGACCTGACCGATGTTCTCTACACCGAAAGCATCCAAAAAACCTTCCCACCCCTCTGGAACCAGATGTCCATGCGCCACATTAAACGCCCACTTGAGATATGGAGAACGCAGAGCATCGAAAAACCAGTGTGTCTCTTCAACATTATGAGGGATGTAATGGATTTCGGCGTGCTCGGGTTCCCGGTTGTGGTTCTCAAAAAAGATAACGATCTCTGCCTGTTCCGCCCGCGCGACCAATCGCTGGATACGCTCAATCGCCGCATCACGACGTTGCGCGACATCTCCAAAATGATAGCCGCCATGTCCGATGAGCCAGCCACATCCGAGCCGTTGCGCAAGCTCTAAATTCGCAAAGAGATAGTCATTGACCGCCTCAGACATGAGCGGCACGTACTCGGCATTGTTGATCGCCGACGAAGGGTGAATACCGATGGCGATTTCGTGTGTTTCACAGAGATCTCGGACCCTGCGAACACGCGCCGGGTCAAAGGAGGCTATGTCATTTGGAGGAACATCGGCTTGGAAGTCGATATATCCAAACCCATTTTCCGCCGCCCATTGGATCGATTCTTCGATTGGTTTATTTTTTGGGGCATCAAAACCAAAACGTTCACTTGTATTATTCTGCAAATTCTCTGCCCTCCCGTTGTGTAGTCTCCCATTTTCGGTGTGTTGCAAAGAGCTTGACCTCAAAGGGACGCATTCGTGTCACGAACGACCCATCAGACACAGCGGTTTTCTCGTCTCCGTAGAGTTCCACAAACTCGGTGCCGTTGAGGGCACGCAGTCCAGTCACTTCAACTCCCATGTAGGCATGTTCATCTTCATTGACGAGGACAATGAGCCAGTCACGTCCGATCCTACGAGCCGTGATACTCACACCGCGCATCGAAGCGGGGATAGGTACATCGGTGCGTCCGTCATCAATCACTTGCACTGTGACATATCGCTCGATCGGTGCTGTGAGAAAGGGTTGAAGTGCGGCGAGTTCGCTCGTTAAGGCGTAAAGCGATTTCCGAAAAGCCTCTTTCCCCTCGGACTTGATATAATTGGAACCCCAATACAAAATGCCTCTCGCTCCATGCGTAATGCAAACATACGCCATCAGACGTGATTCGTCAAAGGTTGGAAAAGCAGCAACATCGCCGTGCTCATCGTCCAAGTCATTCCAAGTAAACCCCTGAAGCACCATCCAGACAGGTCTGTCTTTGCCGACCTGTCTCCACCGGTCTGTGGAATCAGCGAGGCGGATAGCGGGACGGCCATCCGCCCGAATCGGATAATCGTCACATCCAGTGATGTCCACGAAGTCAATGTACTGTCGGACAAATTTCAGATCGCTATCGCGCGCTTCATTTATCCAAACCTGCCGATTCTGCGGATCAATACTGCGGATGAATTCAACAGCCTTACGCATATTGGGCATAATCTCTGCTGCCCGTTCCTCAGAATATTGGATAGCGAGCGGGGTCTGCATCCACCACTCGCCCTTATTCGGGAACACTGCCAACTGATCTTGTCGCCAGAGACCGCTATATGCGGTGAAGTTCCACACCACCTCATCTGGACCTTCCCACACAGCAAGAGCAGGATGCTCTGCAAGGGTGCGGACATGCTCCTGAAATTCGGGTGTCGCACCGGATTGAAGAGATAGCGGCACCCATCCCATCATTCCGTGTGCCTGCGCGCGGTCGAGTGAATCTGTGTTACCACATCGAATGAGATTGACACCTGCTTCTGCCATATCTCTGAGTGCGTCATCTTCAGCAGGGTGTTCATAAAACCCGATTGGAAAGAGCCGTCGTCCATCCTGTGTGAGAAACCCGTCGCCGTGTCCATAGAGAATATCGTTCATTGGGAACCTCCGTGTCGTATACCCTTACACTAACAGGTGGTTTTCCCACCATGCGACATAATCCACATCGCTTATATCGTGCGAAAGCCCTCGTTTTTCCATGTCCTGCTTGAATCTTTCCGCCATATTCTCGTCCCAATAAGTGGTGACCTCTGAGGATTCAGGTGTGTCCCCCATGTCCGTGGTCTCTGCTATCCAATTGTCGAGCTGCGCGGCGAGTTCGCTTCGCACAGTATCAAAACGTGGATCGGTGGCGAGGTTGTTAATTTCATACGGATCTGCCTGCAGATCATACAACTCTTCAGGCGGACGTGTCTGCTTCATGAAATGCTGTTGCGCAGGGGATAATTCGCCGTTTGCGGATAACAGTGGCATCAAGGTCCAGAGTGGATACTGCTGTTTCTTGTAGCCGTTGAATTGCATATAGGGACGCTCAGGGTGATAATTGCGAATGAGTTTATAGCGGTGTGTCCGTATGCACCGGATTCTGTCATCAGTTCCGTCACACCGATCCCTCGCCGCGAAGATCGCGTCGCGCGATGTTGCCCCTGTTCCGAGGAAAACTTGCCCTTGCATATAGTCAGGGATGTCAATACCAGCGAGGGATAACGTTGTCGGTGCGAAATCAACACCGCTGATGAGTTTGTTATCGACGGTGTTAGGTTCAACGTGTCGGTGCCATCGGACGATGAGCGGAATATGGATGCCGCCATCATAGAGGAACTGCTTGCAACGGATATGTGCCCGTCCGTGATCGCTCATAAAGAAGATGATAGTGTTGTCCGAAAGCCCTTCATCATCCAATCGTTTGAGAATCTGTCCGACCTTTCTATCTAAAATCTGAATGCTCTCAAGGTAGAGTGCCCAATCCTTTCGGACAAGCGGATGGTCGGGATAGTAAGGTGGCAATTCGACATCTTCAGTGGAAATAGGACGTTCTGGATCCGGCTTGAAGACGCGATGTGTATCAGGGATGTTGATTTGCGCGTAAAAGGGTTGTCCTTCAGCGCGTTCGCTCCAGTCGATGCCATCAAAGGGTTGTTCCCGCTGAAAGTTGAAATCGGTTTTTCCGGGACGATCGTAGGGTGGTCCTGGGCTGTTGCAAGTAAAATAGCCTGCTTCCCGGAAGCAATCGGTGATAAGTCTCATATCCGCCCGTAACGGCTTATCACGATTGCTGCGATGGTTGTGCGCATCAAAGTGTGTCTGATAGGTGCCTGTAATCAGTGCGGATCGGCTTGGCGAGCAGACTGGACATGTGACGAAAGTATTGGTATAACGGGTGCCTTCCGATGCAAGCCGATCAATATTTGGTGTTGCAACCGCAGGCGTGCCGTAACAGCCGAGGTCTGGCGAGAGATCTTCACCGTAAATCCAGAGGACATTAGGTTGTGTTGTGGGCATGGCTGTTTCCTTGTAATTTCTATCAGAAAGCATGCATCAAAATATTTTTAAAAGTGCAATGAGAACACTCATGGCGGTTAACCCAACGCCAATTACCCATTTGAGCGTTCCAATCCCGCTTTCAATCCGATCAAGGCGGCTTTCGACGCTGTCAAGACGATTTTCGACACCGCCGAGGCGTTGTTCAACAGCTTTAACATCTGCCTTATCCGCTTTCTCGTCAAGCTTCGCCGATAGGGCTTTAACATCTGCCCTATCGGCTTTCTCGTCAAGCTTCACATCTAATCGATCCAAGCGGACGTGAATCTGTTTTAAGGTGTGGATGAGGAGCTCATTAAAGTTGTTGTTATCAGGCATTGGTTTTTCCTTTGCATTGCTACAACGTGCCGTTAACAGTGTCCACCACGTAACGATTACGGAACAGCGTTCGCCGAAGCGACGGCATTTCAGCGAGGAGTTTTGGATGCGGCTCGTAAACCTTCGCGAAACCACTATCGACAGGACTATAAAGATTAAAAACGGCAATCCTGTCATTTTCGGTATTTGTCCACTCCGTTGCGCTGTGGGTGAGTGCTTCTGTGAAAAAGAGCAGTGAGCCCCCTGGACAGCCGTAAGTCGTCCAAATATCGGAATCAGGGTTTTGGATATCAGGCGGTGCTGTGTAAACCGATTTGTGACTACCGGTTACTAAAAGTGTACCCCCCTGTCCTTTCTTCACCTCGTTCAATTCCCATACAATACGGGTGTGTGGACTGTAACCTTTGCCGGGAAATGCGTTGTAGTAGTGGACATCACCCGGAAAACGGAGTAAACCGTTGCCGTTGTGCGGTCCAAATCGTCCCATGCCGAGAGTCCGATAAAAAAGACTTGCACTCTCAACGGCAAAACCGTAGCACTCTGGACGTGTTACAGCCGGATGCGCCGTGAATTCGTTGAGCAGTGAAACAACAAGGGGATGATCGATGAGTTTCTGCAGCGGACCGCCGACGGGGCTCCGTTCATGCTCTGGAATAGATTCCGGGTCGTGGTGTAGGCGGTAGCCGAAATCGCGCATCTCTTTGAGTTCTGATCCGGTAAACACCTCCGGTACCAGAAACCAACCGTGAGTATCGAACGCGTAGCGCTGTTGCGGAGTCAACTCAGGAATAACTAAACCGTCGGCGTTTCGGGTGGGAAATTCGCATGTATCCGGTGGCAATAATGCCCCAAGCCACGGTTGCTGATTTTTGTCTATCTGTTTTTCCATCAGATTTCTCTCCTTACGACTGTAGGTGGTTAAACTTCGGTGGGATAGGCGGATGTCCGCTGGTTAAAATCTCCATTCACGACGTTGCCGCCCGCATAGGCTTCTCGGAAAAGTGTCTGTCGTTTGGGAGGCATCGCTTCGAGGAGCTGCGGATGAGGTAGCCAATTCGACCAGCGACTCGCCACTGTATTGTACAAATTCAAGATAGAGCCCCGCTCGGTAGCAGCGACTTGAACCTGCGTCTGCGTCATAGATTCTGTAAAAAGAAAGAGAGAACCGGGCGGGCATTCATACGTCTCCCACAACGGCGAATCTGGATTCTGCAAGGCTTCTGGTATCGGGTATGCGGCTTTGTGGCTCCCCGTAATAAACCGAATGCTGTTTGTTTGGGCAGTGACCTCGGTTAGTTCCCATACAGCACGTGTCAGCCCACTCCAACCACGTCCTGGCACGCACCGATAGAGATGAGAATCCCCCGGTAAACGAAATAACCCATTTCCTTTGCGAAATCCTGACTGGACTTCAGGACGTGTTGAGGTGTTCCCGAAGAACGCTGCTGCTTCCTCGAGTCGAAAGCCATAGCAATCCTCACTTGCAGCGGGTGGATATGCCAAAAACTCATTGAGAAACCCAACGACGACCGGGTGGTCAGCGAGTTTTTGAAGTGGACCACCGAGTGCAGAACGTTCCGGTTCCGGGATGCTCTCCGGTGCCTCGTGCAAACGTTGACAGAATTCACGCATCTCTGCGATGTCAGCGTCCGACAAAATACTCGGAATCAGGAGCCAGCCATTCCGATCAAAATCGTATTTTTGCTTCTGGGTTGGAACAATGACGGGTATACCATCAGCGTTGGTTCTTGTCAGCTCTTCAGGCTCGACTTCGACGGCACTACCTAAGTTTTTGTTAACAATAAAAGGTTTTCTCGTTGCGAGTTCTTTGTAAGCCATCAGGGTATTTCCTTTTAACGTGCATCTGAAACTGCTTTTCACAGTCTTGAGATGCAGTTGTTCAGTTTTCCAATCTGGGTCGGGACTTGTTAACGGCTCAGTGTTTCTAACACGCGGAACATGTGGCGAGCATAACTCACGGTTGAGACAAATACAAATACCAAAGCGAGACAAAGACCGTAAAATTCAATATCCTTCGGTAAGCGAGGCATTATTGGACGGAGCAGATAAAGCAGTATAACAATTGACAAAAAGAAACTTGTACATTTTCCCCAAAGGTTAGAACGGGTGATCATCTTCGCCTTATATGCCAAGACCGCATTGCCAAGTACAATTAAGGTATCACGGGCAACAATCACCAGAAATGCCCATACAGGAAACCTGGAATGGAATATAGCGAGAGCAAAGATTCCAGCGGAGAGCGCGAGCTTATCCGCAACTGGGTCTAAGATATAACCGAGTTCAGTATGTTGCTTTAAACGCCGAGCGAAGAATCCATCTAACAGATCCGTGATAACGGCGACTGTGCCACAAGCAATCGCGACGACCCATTGGGCACGGTAAATGAAGTAGAAGATAAAAGGGACCGTGAGGAGTCGGAAAGCCGATAAGATATTGCTGACATAGAAGAAATCCCGGCGTGTAATCTGGATCGACCGAGTTTCAGTAAATTGATGGATGGGAGCCTTTAGTGCCATTATGTTATCGCGTTGCAGATAAGATTTTGTGCTGTAGGAGTGAACACCTCAATATGGAATGCCTGCCAACTTCGTCGAACACGATTGCGACCTTCTCAATTGTTTTGCGCCGCCAATTGAAACGCTATCCGTCGATTCTGGTCGGTCAGAATTTCGACTTCGCGCGTGAGGAGCTGTTCTAAGGGAATTGTCTCCAACAAGGTTTGTTTTTCTTCAAGGGAAATCCGTAACCGTATGCCAACTTGGTAGGCAAGTTCCCTTGGATCGTCCGGCTGCTCATCAGGCGGACTCCAAGCGAAAATTAATCGACTGGATAACTTCTCGTACGCTTTATACAATTCTTCAGTTTGTGTCGTAAGCCCCTCCGATACCGATTCAATTTCTGTATCCAAGTCATCTAACATCCGAACCCGACCTGTAAGATAGGAGAGGTGCTCCTGCACCTCCAGAATCTGAAAGCGGTACTCGCCAGCGGTGATAATATTCATGCGGCCGTCGTCTAAATCTTCAACTTGAAGGATACGGGCAGCTGTACCAATTTCATAGGGTGTAGCAACGTCATCTACCTCTTTTCCTTCTTTGATAAGCACAACTCCGAACTCAGACTGATGTTCCAAGCAGAATTTAACCAGCGTTCGGTAACGTGGTTCAAAGATGTGTAGCGGTAAAAATCCGCCGGGGAACAAGACTGTCTGTAAGGGAAAAAGCGGAATTTGTCGTTCATAAGGCATTTGTGAATCCGTCCGCATGTGAAAACTCCTCTTTGCACGATGTTCAATGTACAAGATGGATTTTACTTTCGGTGCCGTAGAACACTGTAAAGGATAGCCTTCAAAGAACCAACCTCTGTTTATAGTGTATCTAATAGACATCTGTTCTCAGGTACAACTCTCTTTATATTTTTGCACAAAATGTCCGATTCGTCAACAGTTTTTTATGCAGTATAGGGACATTACAGTAGATTTCACAATCAACGGTATCCTATGAACATTTCACAGTAAGCAGTTGAGAAACGGGCCTTCTAACCCCTGACAAACCCAGTTGTGGTATAGGGTGAGAGCCTCTTGGGGAGCATCTCATTTTTTTGCGTTTACTGTGAAATCCCCAAATTAGGGATTTGACTTAACCTTTGATAAACCCAGTCACAGTGTGGGTTTATCGCCTATCGAGAGTGTCAAGACATTTTGAGCTTACTGTGAAACTATCGATATGTTTCAATGTATATAACATATTGATATTTAGGTATATACTAACGTGAACTCGATAAAAGGGACTTCTACCGCAAACTGTATGAAGATAAAAAAATGATTGGGTAAAATGGAAAACTAAATGGCTCTGGCCCAATTACTGAGAGGTCTTGACATTTAGGAGATTTTCGGCTATAATTCATCTAAGCAATTTTATCATCGCTTATGCGGTAAATTAGAGGATTTAATTCAAATAGATATTTGTGCATGCCCTGTGTAGGCAACGGATATCAAAACGATTGGAGAAAGTCGTGATTTCAGAAAAGTTGGGAAAGGCTTTAGCAAAATCCAAAGACATCGCCATAACTCTTTTAGGGAGCATGCTGTATCGGACACGTGTTGAACCGATCCGTGATGCAGACGGGATAAAGGGTTTGAAAGCGCGTTGGGTAGGCGACCCAGGGGAAAACGTGATGGAGATTAACACGCCCTCAGGGAGCACCGATATTAAAATAGATGGTGACGCAGCACCAACTATTGAGTATGTCCAAGATGGCGAGAAACGGACAGTGGCTGTCAAACATATTAAGAACCTCTCATGCGAACTCAGTCAAGAGACTGTGGATCGGATTGCGACACCAAGAGGTGCGGCACTTGCGATTTGCCTCGGCGCGGGAGCCGGTTTGTTTGGATGGTTTCTTATCTCAGTGGCGCGCACCCTATCAGTTCAGCGGGTTCAACAAATAGACGCTACAATCTCTCCGATTGTTTCCAGAGAAGATAATGCGCGATCGGAAGAGGACACACCCGAAGCAAATGAAGATCACAGCAGTTGATCCGTTCTATCTACGGATGCCCAACATCACGGCAGCAGCGGATGGGACCCAAGACACACTCTTGGTCCGTATTCAAACGGATACAGGACTTGAAGGATGGGGTGAATGTGATGCCTCGCCGTTAGTGAGTCTCACCGTTTATTGCTGTCCGATGTCGCACGGAAATATCATCAACATTCGCACTTCACTCGTTGGCGAAACACTTGATGGTCCCGATGATGTACTTCGACTGAGTGAAAAGACACTCCGGAACGGACTGGATATTCAACAGATACAGCATGCTTATAGTGGTGCCGAAATCGCGTTGTGGGATGTCATTGGGCAGAAGTTAAATAAACCCATCTACCGTCTCCTCTCCGAGATGTCAGGAACATCTGACACAGCCTACCCTAAACTGCCGTATGCGTCTGTCCTTTTTGGCGATACTCCCGAGGCGACCTATCGCATTGCAACAAGGCTACGCGAGCAAGGATACCGTGCGGCGAAGTTCGGTTGGGGACCGATGGGAAAATTCGGCGAGGCAAACGACATCGCACTTGTGTGTGCAGCGCGTGAAGGCATGGGAACAGAAGCACAAATTATGATTGATGCCGGTGTTGTCTGGGGGAGTGATCACGAAACGGTTTACCAGCGTGCTGAGGCATTCTCGCAATTTTCCCCAACATGGCTGGAGGAACCGCTCGCTCCCGATGCCATTGATGCTTACGGTGCGCTAACTCGCCAGAATCCGCCTGTTCGTATTGCAGCAGGTGAAGGATCGAATACCTACCGGATGGCAGAAGATATTATCGTACACGGCGGCATCCAGTTCGTGCAGATTGACGCGGGACGCATTGGCGGGATTATGCCTTCTTTTCAGGTACGCCAACTCGCGGAACAGCACGGTATCCAGTACGTTAATCACACGTTTAAGAGCCACCTGAGTCTTGCGGCAGCACTTCACGTCTTTGCAACGAACCCTGATTTCAATCTATTAGAATACCCAGCGGCGGGATCGGAATTGTCGCGGCGGTTAGTAGCGGAACCGTTCCAAGTTGAATCCGATGGAATGGTTAAGGTAAAGGAATTACCTGGACTCGGTGTCCGTGTAGATACGGAAGCCATCCGTTCCTATCTTGCGCCGGTTAGAATTGAGGTAGGGACGAATGCCGTCTTTGAACAGGCAGATTTTTCAGGGATATGATGATCTTTCTGCCATAGATGTTTTGCTTTGAAACGTCCGGCAGGATGCAGGAGGATCTAAGATTATCGCACGTACGCTTTCAGAGCTCCAGCGAGTTCGCGAGCCAGTTCGTTCGACGCTTCAAGCACCATAATCTCTTCAACAGGGAGATGTGCCTCATCACGCGATGCGAGGCCAAGGTCATTCCTGTATAATGCGTCTGAGTCCTCTGTAAACCGTCCCCACTCCGCTTTGAATTCATGCGTTGTGGTAAAGTTATCCGCTTGCTCGAGTTCGGCAGTCTGTGCGTCAAGGATCTTGTAAGAACCAATAATTGAGACAGAAGATTCTAACTGATAATGAACGAACCTTGCAGATACCGTTGTATAGAAATAGACACTACTCGCAACGTGTACTGCCATCGGAAATTAGGGCCACAGTCTAAACCAAGATTATGGTATAATACCACTCTCACTGAAAGGAGCATCCGATGGCGAAATGACCGTCTCAGACCCCGCCACGTCTGGGAACATGTCAAATCCCACTTGGAGCAGACCCCGGATGGGTGTCTGATCTTTGATGATACCGTCTTAGACAAACGGTATGCCAAAGAGATAGCCTTGGCGAAACACCAATATAGCGGCAACGCTGGGAAAACGATAAACGGTATAGGCATTGTGACGTGTGTCTACGTCAATCCTGCGTTAGACCGATATGGGTTGATAGATTATCGCATCTACGATAAACAAGGCGCCGGTAAATCGAAGTTGGATCATGTTCGAGAGATGCTCTCGGTGTTGGTAGACTCTCGCGATGTTGCTTTTTCGACAGTGTTGATGGATTCGTGGTATGCCAGCAAATCGCTACTGCTTTACATTGAGAGTCTGGACAAGACGTATTATTGTCCATTGAAATCGAATCGTCTCGTTGATGATTCTCAGGGTAGCAAACCTTACCAACGCATTGACACTCTCCAGTGGACGCCCGCTGAACAGACCTCTGGCAAACGCGTCAAACTCAACAAGTTTCCGAAAAATCACAAGGTGAAAGTTTTCCGGGTAGCGTCTTCAAGACGCACGGATTATGTTGTGACCAACGACTTGAGTCAATCCGATGTGTCCGTCGTCCGACAGGTGTGCGACGTCCGCTGGAAGATTGAACAATTTCATCGGGAAACCAAACAGTTGACAGGACTTGAAAAATGCCAATGTCGTCTACCGCGTATTGTTCGCAATCACATCAGTGCTGCGTTTTTGGTGTGGATTCACCTGATGCGTAAAGCACATGAAACCCGTCAAACCCTTTACCAAGTCAAGCATGGATTACTCTCTGAATATTTATGTCAACAACTGAAATCACCGACTCTAAAAATACAGACTGCGTAAGTCCTAACCTATTGAGTTTGAGCGAAAAAACTTGTCTTAACTTTACGGAATTTTGGCCCTAATAAGCGTTGGCACTTCAGTCTCTTGGAGAACTATCGGAGGAATACAGATGAAACGTATACGCCTCTTTTACATAATCAGTGTGATGCTACTATGCGCGAACGTCTCTCCGGTTTTCGCGAAAGCACCGACAACCCCTAAAATCCTGTTCACCTCCGCACGAGATGGTAATCGCGAAGTATACATCATGAACCCTGATGGTAGCGAACAGATGAGACTCACACAACATCCCGCAAACGATCTACACGCCGTTTGGTCTCCGACCGGTGAGCAGATTCTGTTCATCTCCGATCGCGACGGTAAGCGAGACCTATATCTGATGGCTCCTGACGGATCCAATATCCGACGCTTCTTCAAGAAAGAACTCAAGAGAAGCAGCACTTATCGGGATTATCCAACATGGTCGCCAGATGCTAAACAGTTCGCTTACATGCACATCAACTGGGATAAAGATATATACGCCATCCACATTACGAACTTAGAAGAACAAGAAGAGAATTTCTTAGCGAATGGTTTGCATCCAGCGTGGTCGCCCGACGGTGCGGAAATAGCCTGTACGATTCTTGAAGATGGCCGAATAACACTCATCAACGTTCACACAGGTTCGCAAAAACGGATCCTACCGAGAAAAGAATTGGGGGGCCAAATGAGGCCCTCTTGGTCTGCTATGGGGGACAAAATCACCTTCACTTGGAATAACAACCCATTGCCGCCAGACTTCAAGCGGGGCGATAAGCTACCAGAGGGATGGACTGATAAACGAACAATCTATATCGCCAATCGCGATGGTACCGGTCTCGAACAACTTGTCGATGAGGCGGGTCCGATGGCAGCGAGTCCTGAGTTATCACCGAATGGCAAAGAAATCCTTTATACACAAAAAATTGATGGTTCTCTACAGATTTTCAAACTGGATATAAGCAGCGGGGTTCGGACACAGTTGACACATATTGGAGGTGTTTTTCAAGCGAATGCTGGTGGGGATTGGTTTGACCCGGCGTATGCGTTGCCGGTTTCACCGCAGCCACATTTGCTAACCACAACATGGGCAGAAGTGAAAAGGAAATAATGTTTCAGATTTAATCACCTTGAAAATACTTTAGCAGTGATATTATTCAAAATGTTAGAGCTGAAGTGCCACCGTTAATTTAGACCAGAAATCAGTAAAGTTAAGACAAGCGTTGTTTCTCAAATTCAACAGGTGTCAAATACCCTAACGCCGAGTGAGGGCGTTTCTGGTTATACACGTGTCCGATAAAATGCCCGATGCGCGCTTTAGCCTGCATTATATCATCATATTCATTGAGGAGAACCTCTTCCTCCTTGAGAGTTCGGATAAGCCTTTCCGCATGGTTTCCGTTCTCCCAAGGACGCCCCCTATGCGCTAATGAAATCTCAATCCCATGACAGGTGAGAATGGAGATATAGGCGGTTGAAAGATACTGAACGCCCTGGTCACTATGGTGAATCTCTGGAACGCTTTGACGTAATGCTTGTTGTAACGGTCTCAATGTGAGAGATTGTGTCAAGTGTTGACTCAGTTGCCAACCTCTTACCATTGGTTCTGGAACACCTGTCGTGTAGAGTTCATTTGCACGCTCACGAGCCGTTCTTTTTGTATGTCCGATTTTTATCAAGTCAGGCATAGCCGGATTCTTCAAGATATAGACACATCCCACAGTGATTCCTTTCCCTTTATTGCAAGTTATTTCTCTGAGATTTCATAAAAGCAGAATTCTTACTCGTATCAACATGCTGTTATGTTTTCATAAGTTGTTAATGGGAGCGTAAACACCGAGTAGGTTATAAGATTTTTCATCTGTTTTAAATCCACCCTTGGTTGATTTACCTGCAATGTGTAAGAGTCTGATTTTGGTGCCGTATAGGTCGGCGAGTATTTGTGCATAGTTACACATCTCTTTTGATTGCGTGGTGACTTGATTCTCTGTTCCGTATTCCCATTCCACGGTTTTCCATCTGAATTTTTCTCGAAGTTGGAAACAATATAATTGCGTAAATTCAAAAGATTTGGGATTCGGAATACTAAAGAACATCTCCAAAATTGGGGCGATTTTCTCTTCAATCTGATGGATTGCCGATCTAAACTCTTCCGATCGGGTATGTTCTGTGTATTTTTTAATGCTATTCACTATGTCTCTTAAACCTATAATCTGAATTTGGCCTCGCGTGACAAGCGTATTGAATTCATCTTCAAAGTCTATGATGATCCGCATAGTTCCGACTCCTTTTTACTTCATAAATGTAAGGAATCCCGTGTTTTTTTCATGTTTGAAAACCTATACTTTACAACTTCCTCATCTGCGAAAAACATTTCCTAAACCCAGCAGCCATAGTCTCCTTTTCGGTTGGATTAACTATGGTAAATTTTACAATTATTTAGACACTCTAAAGAGGCGAGGTTACAAACCTCGCCAGCGGGGGTGGGGTTTTCGCTTCTATTGAAACGTCTACTTATCTCAATAATTCACCATAAAAAATACTTTATCCGCTTACTTGCCATTAAAGACACAATTTCTGAGGAAAAACGTGCATAATCATAGAAAAATTTGATTTTTTTATTTTTTTCGGCAGTTACAAGCAATTTTTGGTAATTTTTAGAAAAAATTTTCATTTTTTTTCAGATTATGCACGTTTTTAGACTAAAATTGTGTCTTTAATAGTTCAGAAGTTTTAATTACAACGGATACGAACATGGCACTCTCTTACATATTTCAACACCTCACCAAATATGCAGACCTCCACTTTGCTGGCAACCAAAATCGAAAATTAGCCGATAACGTCCATGAAGTTGATATAAGCGTGGGTGACTTCGGCAGACTGAGTCGAAGTATTAACGAAACCTATTTCGGCATTCTCACGCTACATCGCGACCATGAAACGTGGCTTCTACCGCTTTATCAGTATACGGAACTGCCGCCGATGCTTGTGCAATGCCATGCTCCGCGCGGGCATGGTGGCAAAGCGATCAATTCTATGCTGCGGCATTACGCGGCGATGCGAGATTTTGATGCTTTCACCGCACCATCGGATTATGTTCGTGAATTCTACGCAGATTACGTCTGGGACACGAGCTTCTTCAACACCCTACCCAACGGCGTAGATTCGGCGTTGTTCTGTCCAATGGACAGAGAAGCAGCAAAAAAAGAACTTGCTGAGGAGGTTGGAGACGATCGAATCATGACAACCCCGACGGTCGGTTACCTCTCGCGGGTGCAGTCTGAGAAAGGTGCGTCCGTTTACTTAAAACTGGCTGAGCTAAATCCACACCTACTATTTTTAATCGCAGGACCGCACTTCGGAAGGTATCAATCAAGGGAGCTCCCTGATAATCTCGTCTACGCAGGATTCCATCCGCGCGAGAAGTTGCCTCTCGTCTACAACGCTTTTGATGTTTACTGTTTCCTTTCAATGTCAGGTGAGGAGACCTTCGGCTTGACAGTCCTTGAGGCAATGGCGTGTGGCGTTCCGCCTATCGTTCCCGACTTTGATGGTGTCCCTTCAGTCGTTGGAGATGCAGGCTTGGTTGCGGACGCTGATAATTTTAATAGCGATATAGGAACACTCGTGAGTTATCCATCACCCATAGACTTCTCAGAGAAGATTAATCTGCTGTTGAACGATGATGAGATGCGGGAGGCACTTTCTCAAAAAGCGAGAGAACGCGCATTGTCGTTTACATGGGACAAAACCGCACGCCGCATTATCCAATTCTTTGAGGAACTCCATCGAAAAAGACAGCTCGTTAGTCCAAATGGGCTTTTGAATGTTTTTGCCACCGAAATTGAAGCATCAGATTCAGAACAACGGCACCTAAAATATAAGTCCATTCTATTGGGTATGAACAAACACTATGAACGCTCTCTGATGGGAGATGTACTCTATTCTCAGCGTGTTGAAGAAGGACTCGTGATGACTCTCCTGAAAAACCATACTGCGAGAGAAGTTGAGGCACTTCTTGCTGATTTAATCGAGGATGAAGCAGAAGCAAAGGCGATTCTCAAAAGGGTTCGCGGCTTAATCCATGCAACCGCTTAAATACCAGAAGGGAGCAAAGTTAATTATGGCATTTCACACGCGCTACCGCTTGAACCGTCACCATAAATTTGAACAGGGGGGTCGCAAATATGTCGCAGACCTTGAGACGAACGACATCATTCAGGTTAATGATGTGGAATGGGAGATTCTGGATCGCTATGGGACTCAGACGGAATACCAGATCGTTGAAGGGCTCAAGGAAAAATATAAGATCACCTCTATCTTTGACGGGATTGAACGCTTGGAACGGCTTGGACAGCAAGGCTCACTTTTAAGTCCAATAGATGGGGCGGTGGAGCAAACCACCGACAGTTGGAAACAGGAGAATCGGAAACCGAAGTTATTGGTGCCGTTTCACTTTACGAAAGAGAAAACATCGCTGGACTACGTAACAAATCTAAATCGCTACCAACTTCTGATACACTTGGCAAAGGATGCAGAATTAGAGACGCTCACCTTATCAAACAAGTTGGACAGCGGACAATTGCTTTTGTCGCTGATGTCGTCCAGGAGCAAGCAGTATCACAAGCAGATGTTGTTGTGGCTTTGGGCAATGTCGAAGTGTCGAAGCACATTGATGTCGTGATCCAGCCCGACGAACTTGAAATAACGAAGTCTGAGAGTGGAACGCTTTACGTTGGCTCCAAACCTGAAGGCAAAACGTTAGGATTTTTAGCACTTTGGATAGATTCAGATGGAGAACTCACACGCCATTACGCGACCCCATTGTCATTAACAGGCGATGTAGAGGAATCCGAATCGGTGCGTCAATTGCTAACTGACTTTTACCAAGAGATCTCCCAAGACCGAAGAACCCGCACACCTCTGTTTGCGAACCAACATTTGGAACGAGACCCACAAAACGGGTATGTCTCGGCGACGGCGTGTCAGCGGTGTCATCAGCAAGAATACCTCCAATGGTCAGCAACGCGTCACACTTTCGCCTATGAAACCCTTCTAAAAAAAGAACGCTATTTCGATGCAGGGTGTGTCTCCTGCCATGCCACTGGACTCGGTTATTCAACGGGTTTTCAGATAGGCGATCAGGATTCAACGCTCAAAGGCGTGCAGTGTGAGACCTGTCACGGTCCTGGCAAACAGCACGTGGGCAATCCGAAAAAGAGCAACATCCGTAGCGGTGCGGATACAGGTCTCTGTTTGCAATGCCACGACGCTAAACATTCCCCGGGGTTCGCAGAGGTGGTGACACTCCATACCAAGGATGTCGACCATAGCCGATAGCCGATGAACTTGGAGGAACTCTTGACCTCTCGCACGGCACGTATGGGAAAACCGACACTGGAACTCTTTGTCATGAGTTATTGTCCTTATGGCGTTCAAGCGGAAGAAAAGATTATTCCGATCGTGAAGGAATTTGGTGATAAAATCGACTTCAAACTTCAATTTATTGCGCAGGAGAAGGCGGAACCTTCCGCACAAGACATAACACCGTTTACGAGCCTTCACGGTTATCCCGAAGTAGCGGAAAACATCCGACAACTCCTGATAGCACAAGAGTATCCTGAGAAGTACCTCGACTACATTTTGTGTCGGGGCAAGAAATTGGACAAGAGTTGGGAAAAGTGTGCAGAGAAACTCGGCATTGATGTGGCGAAGATTCAGGAATTATTTGACAGTTCGGAAGCAGAACAGCTTTTCCGAGAAAACATCAAGCGCGCTGCGGAACTCGGCGTTCGTGCCTCTCCGACGATTTTCGTTGATGGACATCAATTCCAAGCCAATCAACTCCTGCGTGCAAGTGGAACACCGTGCCAATAATTACAAGGCACGGATTGGATAACACCGTTCAAACAACCAACAAAGATGATAAGCCTTTTGAAAAGCCATTAGAAAGCATGTCCAGGGGGAGGGCTTCACTCCCGTAGCGATAGTATTCGCCCTGGAAATGGGTTTCTCAACTTCAGTTGGGAAATCAATCTCGCCGGAGTAGAAGCACCGGCAGAAAGGAGAAAATCTAAGATGAAAAATAATCTTCGCGGTAAAATCCGTGAGTTCCTCGCATCTGAGGAAGGCAAGGTGGGAGCCAAAGCACCGCTGACGCTTGGTGTAGCGACGGGTAGTGTTCTATTAGCAAACGCAATCGTTGGGACAACACCTGTTGAGGCGGGAGCACCGTGCGACGATGATGAGGATTGTAAGCATATTTTTCCTTTTAACTGCTTAGAACACCACGGCAGTTGCGAAACTCCCTAATTGAGGGAAGCTGAGAGATAAGCCTAGGGCGTGATAGCATTTTGCCACGACACGCTAGTGCTTTGTCAACCATCTGTTGACGAATAGAGTCGTTTAGGTTTGATGCGGGCATCTTGTGTAGTAAACTGCCAATCGTCAAGATAAATCTGACGAAGCCATAGCTCTTTGGATTGATCCATGGCATACTTCTTCTAACAGATCTGAATTACGCTCTCAAATAAGGAGGGATTTTTCATGAAACGAACGCTATTGCTTCTCTCTTACGCTTTTAACTTCACACTGTTAGTTACAAGTGTTTGCCCTCTTTTAGCAAAAGCACCCGAAACTGCAAAAATCATCATTAGCACATACCGTGATGGAAATATGGAAGTCTATCTAATGAATCCGGACGGAAGCCAACCGACAAATCTAACCAATCATCGCGCAGCTGATGTTAGTGGCGTATTTTCACCCACTGGCGAGCAAATTCTTTTTGCCTCGAATCGGGATAGGTTTCCTGGAAGCTCAGACCTGTATCTGATGGATCCGGATGGTAGAAACACCCAACGGGTATTTGAAAAATCAACGGATAGAAGACATCCAACTTGGGCACCTGACGGGAAACAGATCGCTTACAAACGCTTTGATGCTGGTGTAGGGTACATCTATATCGCCACAAGTGATGGGAAAAACGAGGAACGCGTGGCGATTGGCGGCACACCCGATTGGTCTCCGGATGGGACAGAAATCGCCTATGTCGTCAGGGTAGCACCTGACCGCCTGAACATATATATTCTGAACGTCCGCACGCGAAAACAGAAGCATTTTTTCCCACCCGATGACATCAGCACAGCGAGAGAGCCTGTTTGGTCACCGGACGGAACCAGGCTCGCCTTTATGTGGCATCAAAAGCGACCTCAAGATGAAGGGGAGATCTATACGCTGAATCGTGATGGAACGGGTCTCCAAGAACTTGTGCGTGAGCCTGGTGTGGGTGCTGCTGCACCGGTTTGGTCACCACGTGGAGACGCGCTCGTTTATAGAGGACGTTTAAAACAGATAAGACAGACACACGTCTTCAAAATTACATTGGACGGGAGAGAGGTTGAGCAATTGACAGATATTAGTATCTGGAATGTTCCCGACGATTGGTTCGATCCTGCGTTTGCTTTGCCGGTTTCACCACAACCGCAGTTGCTAACCACACAATGGGGAAAAGTAAAAAAGAAATAGCGTTTTATATTTAATCGCCTTGAAAGCACTTTGGTAGTAATGTTATTCAAGATCTCAGATTTGCTAAAGTTATATTTGTTTTCAAGCATTTCCAAGGGAAAGGCTTCACTCCCGTAGCGATAGTATTCGTCTTGGAAATGGATTTCCCAATCAGAGTTGGGAATCCAATCTTGCTGGAGTAGAAGCACCGGCAGAAAGGAGAAAAAACAAGATGAAGAAAAAAATTTGCGTGGTAAAATCCGCGAATTTGTTCAATCCGAGGAAGGCAAAGTGGGAGTCAAATCCCCATTGACCCTCGGCGTTGCGACTGGTAGTATCCTGCTTGCACAGGTTATTGTTGGAGCACCAGAGGCGGCGGCACAACCTTGTATGGATAATAACCAGTGCAAGCACCCGCCTAATCTCTGTGATCCAGTAGGTACTTGTGTAAGTGGCTAAATGATTAAAGTGTTTGCTGGAAGTGTTGGCATATTATTGAGCAACATTTCCAGCATTCCAGACTGCAATTTTTTTACGACCTTAAAATGATTTGGAGGTGGAGGCAGAATCATTGGAGTTTCCACGATTTTTAATAGGAGGGGCTGTATCATCAGTTGAACGATGGGGAGTATAGACTCAGACGATATGGTTTGGAATTGAACCCCTTCCGCTTTCGGAGGATTTCCCTTGAAACGTCAACATTTTTTCCTACTGTTTTTCTTAAATTTTGTATTGTTAAGCGCGAATACTTGTTTAGTGTCAGGGAAAGCACCGGCGACTGCCAAAATTGTGTTTGCGGCAAACCGAGACGGTAATCGAGATATCTACATTATGAATCCAGATGGCACACAACAGGTGAATCTCACAAAGCACAAGGCAGATGATGTTGGACCTGTTTTTTCTCCCACTGGTGAACAGATTCTTTTTGCTTCCGACCGAGATCGGGGCGAGGGTTGGGACCTGTATCTGATGGATCCAGATGGTGAAAACGTCCAACAGGTGTTTGAAAAATCAGCGGATAGAGGGTCTCCAACTTGGTCTCCAGATGGGAAACAGATTGCTTATTCTCGGTTTGAGCGTGGCGCGTGGTTCTTGTACATCGGGGCGATAAATGGAGGAAAGGAGGAGCAGGTGGCTATTGGTGGCACACCTACCTGGTCTCCCAATGGCACGGAAATCGCCTATATCAGTGGAGCCGTTGACAAACCGAGACGTATCAGTTTGCTCAACATTCAGACGAAAAAACAGTCATTCCTCCGTTTCCCCAAAACCCCAATGTGGGTCCGGTCTCCTGAATGGTCTCCAGGTGGCGACAAAGTCGCATTTTCGTGGGTGAATCGAGTTGAACTTCGACGTGAGGATTTTGAGAGAGAGACAATTTATGTTGTAAACCGTGACGGCACGGGTCTCCAACAAGTTATTGATGAAGCGGGTCCACGAGCTGTCAACCCTACGTGGTCTCCGAATGGAGAAGAGCTGCTTTATGTTCAGGCAGATGATGTTGATGCTGTGCGACCTATTCGCCTACAAGTATTCAAAATCGCACTCAATGGTGGAGAGCCGATACAACTGACACATGTCGGCTTCGCGCACCATCTCGGGAGTTGGTTTGATCCGGCGTATGCATTGTCTGTATCGCCCCGCCCGCAGTTGCTAACCACACAATGGGCAGAAGTGAAAAGGAAATAATGTTTTAGATTTAATCACCTTGAAAACACTTTAGCAGTGATATTATTCAAAATGTTAGAACTGCTGAGATTGTATCTGTTTTCAAGCATTTCCAGAAGGTCTGTTCTCTTATGGAAGTTGTTCATTCTGGAAATGAAAGTACTGATAAGAGAAAGGAGGTGAACTCGAATGAAGAAAAATCTACGTCGTAAGATTCATACATTTTTGCAATCTGAGGAAGGCAAAACTGGTGTCAAGGCACCGCTGGTGTTAACTGTAGGAATTGGGAGTTTCTTGTTAACCGAAATAATGTTTACTACACCGGTTAGTGCCAGTGTTGGTTGCACTGTGGTTTGCGACGAAGGAGAAGTTTGCGTAGTTTGGTGTACAAAGTGGAATTCAGGGGGGACTTGTATACACTCAGATAGTGTATGTGTGCCATCCTAAACATAGACGAGAAAAGAAAGACGGAAACTCCTAGAACCTGAATTGCATAGCCGCCATTTGATGCAGAAACACATGCAAATCAGTATGCTGAGGAAAGCAAAAGTGATTCTGTCTAAGTTAGGATTCATTCCTGCATAGGTTCAGGTTTTGATATATTTCCCAAAGAAGCACAGATTCACTTTCTCATGAGTTAATTGAAAACCTTCCAGAGAGTCTCTCCAAAAGGGAACTATCAATGGATATGCCTTATAGACTCTGGGATTTTCGTCAATACCAACGGATGTGGCGGTTTTTTGCTGCCACTCCTCCTTGTAAAGGAAAATAAAAGGAAACCATGCAAGCAGTTATTTTGTGTGGCGGTTTAGCGACGCGACTCGGAAACCTCAGCAAAAAAATTCCAAAAATCCTGTTGGAAATTGGTGGACGTTCTGTCTTAGACTGGCAACTGAATTTGCTAAAAGAGGTAGGTGTCAAAGAGACTATTTTGGCTTCGGGGCATCTGCATAATCTGCTCTGTGAACACGTTGGGGTCTACCGCGAAGGTATGCACATCCGCTACGCCAAAGAAAATAAAAAACTCGGCACAGGCGGTGCGATCTTCAACGCTATGAAGCATATCCACACCTTTCCGTTTTTTGTGCTGAATGGTGATGTTCTCGTAACTGACTTCTCGCTTGAAACTTGTGAGCATATCCAAGACGCAATGGAAATGATCCGACAGACGGTACGCTCTTTGGGAAACCATCCTTGCATTGAAACACCAATTGACGGTTTATCGGTCAGGTTTCTCACAGATGGTTGCCCATCTGATTCTGATAGCCTGGAGTATGACAGTTGGCGGTTCAACCTCCGAGAATCCAATACCGAGCCTTTACTGAGACTCAACGTTGAGACTATCAGTAATGAGCACCTTCTCATTGAAAAGACAATGAAAATTAGTGAAGAACTTGAAAGTATCGGCGGAAAACGGGAAACGAAGTTCCGATGGGAGCCTGAGTAGAAACAATGTAATTGAGACATTTGGCGTTTGGAGTTTGTTTCTACTTCAGAAAGTTTTTCCATAATTTCAAGTGCTTTTTTCTTTTTTTGGCGTTAGGCACGTTTTTAGACTAAAATTGTGTCTTTAACATTATAATATGCATATAATAACTATAACCCAAGTTGCCACGGACAAGATTTTAGGTATGCAGATGCCGTTTTTCATCAAAGAGGTCTGCGCAAGCCTATAGAGGCTTGCGGGACAATATCCGTAGAGGTTTGTAGCGTCCACTTTCAGTTTGCGCACACATGGAAAACCCAATCTAAAAGATTATGCTACAAAGGTGGCAACTTAGGTTAACTATTCTGTTCGTTAGGATCGTTCCATGAAACAAGAAAATGATGCTCAATTAATCAACCAAATTTTGGCTGGTGATGACACGGCATTCAGTACTTTAGTTGAAAAGTATCAGAAGGGTATCCACGCGCTCGTGTGGCGAAAGATTGGCGATTTTCACTATGCTGAAGAGATTACGCAAGACACCTTCCTAAACGCCTATAAAAACCTCTCGACCCTAAAGGAGCCAAGTCAGTTTGCCGGATGGTTGTATGTCATTGCGAATCGGCTCTGCATTAATTGGATTCAACGGACCAAATCTAAGATGCAATCGCTGGCATCCACCCCAATGGAAGAAATCGAACACTCCTCTTACAACCACTATGTGTTAGAGCAGCGAGAGGCAGAAGCGACTGAGCGTCGCTATCGCCTCGTAAAAAATCTCCTGGAAAAACTGCCAGAGAGTGAGCGCACTGTGATAACGCTCTACTATCTCGGTGGAATGAAGTCCAAAGAAATAGGCAAATTTTTAGGTGTGTCAGTGCACACCGTTACGAGTCGACTTCAGCGTGCGAGAAAGCGTTTAGAACAGGAAGAAGAACTCTTGGTTCAGGAAGTTCTCGGCGGTGTGCATATATCCACGGGTTTGACGCAGAACATTATGCGGCAAGTCGCTGAGATGAAGCCAATACCGCCTCCGGTTGGGAAACCCTTGCTCCCGTGGGTAGCCTTTGGGACAGCGACAGTATTAGTATTCCTCTTGATGCTGGGTATAAGCAATCAATACCTCCTCCGTTTTCAAAAGCCGTATAGTTTTGAGGCACTATCTGAACCCACGATTGAAATCATTGATACACCGATTACCCTTGCTATTGATTCAAAATCGGCGGTGCGAACGCAGACTGGCAGGGATGTTGCCCTGAGCGAAAATACTGGTGTCGGTCTGCGGACTTCTGAGAAGGTCTTGGCACCGAATACGCAGAACAATTCGTTCAGATCCTCTACCTCGCAATGGACGCAGGCAAGTGGACCACAAGGAAGCCCTGTATTTGAAATCTTTGCTACATCTGGCGGCACAGTCTATGCCACTACGTCAACCAATATCTACAGATTGACAGCAGATGCAGCTGCGTGGACACCGATCGATGTTAACACACCCATCAGAGGATTCGGAATGCCCATGACTGAGCATAGAGGCGTGCTCTATATCGTCTATCCTAATCAAGTGTTTACTTCAATTGATAATGGAGAGACGTGGAACGCTTTAGCTCCCCGTCCGAAAGGACATGCCGTTGGACTCGTTATTAGGGGTGAAACACAAGAGAACAGTTCGCAAGGTCTTGTTTCAATGTATTTGGCTTTACGAGACAATGGTATTTTTCACTCTATAGATGGTGGCAAGCAGTGGACACCTTTAAACGAAGGATTGTCGGGCAAACGCATTTATGCAGTAACTACAGTTGGAAATACAGTGTTTGCTGGCACAAATGAAGGTCTCTATCGCCTTAATTCGGATGTATGGGAGCAATTGCCGGTGGACGTATCCAATGCAGTCCACTCCTTAGCAAAAATGGGAAACAATCTCTATGTTGGAATGGGCTCCGATCCTTTTGTATTAGGACCACCCAAAACAGGTGGAAAGTATGCGATACAAATAGTAAGTAAAGACAAGACACCCCCATGGAAGATTTTCCACTCAACCGACTTAGGAGAATCATGGGCTGAGATAACACCTAAAAATGAATCTTCTGTCATGCGGGCACCGCGTAGTGTCAAAATCTTGGTTTCTGGTAAGAGGCTTTTGGTCTTAGATGCCGTCCTCAGTTTCCGTTCAAATGATGGGGGACAGATATGGACGAACTTAGGATTAGACACAGATTCAGTGAAACAGAATATCTTTCCAGTTGTAGCGGTTGATGAAAATACTTTCTACAGAGCCGGGGAGTTTGGAATTCATCGCACGATCGATGCTGGTGCCTCATGGCATCCATTTACGAATGGTATCGTGGGAACGAGGATGCAGGGTTTGGTAACTTTCAACAATAAGCTCTATGTACCATACGGGTAGTGATATTGTCCAATCAACCGACGGTGGTGAATCATGGAAAAGTGTTCGCATTGATACCAATGAACAGACATTTGAACCAATCGAACAGGGGCGTTCTCACATCAATTTCTCTTATAATTCAAAGATAGTGAGTGCAGATGGAGGTCTTTATGGGATTATTCCTGAAAAATACAATCTGCGTGTTTTTCGTCTATCTGTAGAGGGTGATGTACTCGCTCCTATTCAAGAAGTACCCGCTTTCAAAGGAGAAATGCTGTCCAACGAACTGGTAACAGTTATAGCAGAGGCAGAAGAAATCTACTTGCCTAATGATATGGAAAAAGATCCTAAGTTAAGAAAGGCATTGTCCTATATTGCGTCCTTTGCAAAAGTCGGTGGGTTTGCAGTTAGTGGTGAAACTTTTTACATAGAGCATCAACGAAGGCTTTTCAAATGGAAACCTGGCGATCCGGAATGGACAAACATAGGACTTATAGATCTCGGTAAACAGTCGAGTGAGGATTCGAGAAAAGGATTCAAGTTAGCAGTTTCAGCGGAAACCGTCTACGTGGGAAAGCGGGAAGGTAGACTGTTCCAATCATTTGATAGTGGAAACAGCTGGAGAGATATTACATCGAGTCTTCCACTCCGCTTTTCTGGTTTCAACGAGATCGTCTTTGCGGGTTCAATGGTTTATGTCGCCACCGACAAAGGTGTTTTGACTTCACAGAACGGAGAATCCTGGCGCGTGCTAACCGATAGAATGGGTGAGCGTATCGTCATGGACAGGTTTGCTGTGGACACCATGACGGTTTATGGTGCTGGCGAGATGGGTGTCTATCGCTTAGATACGGGTGGACGCTGGGAGCAAATCTCTCCGAGTGTGCCTGATAAAGTTCTCTCTCTCGTTATCAGCAATGACAGACTTTATATTGCGACGCAACAGCACGGGATATTTCACAGACACCTTGGGGAAGAATATCACAACGAGTTATCTCAAAGATAGGACGATCCATCGTTTCTTACGCCTTTTATTCGCGAAGTCGCGGAAACACCCGCGGAGAATCCGACAACCCGTCCCCACGAACTGCAAGGTCTCTGCAAAGGCTTTCGGCAATCGGGAGTTAATCAGCCAGTCATTTTTCATCGCTTCTGCAACCAGCTGCCATAACGTTGTCCCTCTCGCCCCATACGAGATTAATTTGCCTTCTCTGTCAACGAGCCACGCGGACGGAACCCCGTGAATGCCATACTGCTTCGCCAGGGGACTTTGCCATCCCTTCATACACATTCATGGATGCACTTTTGGGAACTACAGCGAAAATTAGATTTACGAGGTATCTGTGAGGTACGGGACGATTAAAATTCGCCGGAGACAGAGATTCGTTGTGAACCGCCAAGGGTGTGGGTGTTGAAGGCGTAGTTGACGAAAAACGACATAGCGTTTATCCGCAAGCGGAGTCCGGCACCTGCAGAGAGCCCATGTCCATTCCAGCCCCCACGGAGTGCGAGGGTATTGAAGAGCCAGTATTCCGCGCCTACGCGAAGAACGAGTCCACCGCCAGCACCGCCTACCTCCAGATCGGCTTGGTCGGTTTCAAAATCCGCGCCAATAGCCCCTTTACCGAGACGTGGAACGGCAAAGTGGTAAGCTGTGCCAAATCGAAGTCGGCGCGTGCGTGTGAACGTCGGTGTGTCGGCAGTATCCCAACGGACTTGGGTGCCCGTTGCATCTAATAACATTGCACCAATTCGTAAACCTTTGTAAGGCTCCGCAATCAGACCAATGTCAATACCAAAACCGTTTCCACTGTTCTCAAAAATGGATTGGTTGAGGAGTTTGAGGTTGCCGCCGACAGCTGCCATAGAGTGGACTTGACGTGCATAAGAGATGAGCAGAGCGTTATCGGTATTACTGAAATACTCGGCAACTTCAGGTTTGTCGATATAGGGTTCGCCGTCCTCTTTGATGCCGTTGCCATTTTTATCCTGAAAATCGCCGAGGAAACCGTTATTGTTGACATCAATGAAAGTCGTGCGTGGTATATCGTCAACGCCGAGTCGGATCCAACTCAGACCGATGCTGCCGATATCCTCGATTTGATAGACGTAGTTGACGAAGTTGTAGGTAACTAAGCCTCTGCTGAGCCAACTCCCGTCTCCAGTGCTAAAGGTATCGGAATACATCGCCGAGAAACTATGTTTCTTGACTTTAGTAAGTCCAGCGGGATTCCAGTAAGTCGCGGTTGCGTCATCGGCAATGGCAACGAATGCCCCGCCCATTCCCAAGGCACGCGCACCTACACCGTGGCTGAGAAATTCGGCGGCATGTGCACCTTCGTCCGCCGCGAGGCATGTTGTCGCTGGAACGAGAATTGCTATTAGAAGATAAAAGTAAAACAATTTTTTAACCATGAGATCCTGGACTGCGCTCCACTACGTTTCGCGCAGGTTTCCGATCAGCCTATATGGACTTCGTAGGAGGGAACTTCAATTCCCGATAGTAACGAAAACCTATCCCGTAATGAAATGGAGGGCGACTTGTAATAGATAACCGTCAAATCTCGACCCTTCGTCGTTTAACCGTAAGGTAAATTAAAAAACTAACCCGGTGCGAAGTCGTAGATAGGTTCACGAATAATGACACTCAAAACACTCCAGAATGCCCCAACACAGTATTCACCAAGGATAACCCCGAAAAAGAAAAAGACCATCGTTCGATAGGTCCCCGGTCCCCCGAATCGGAGTGCCATCCATTTGAGAAAACTACTGATAACGAGACAACTCCAAAAATAGCCAACGCCGCCCGTCATGGAGATAGGATAGCCCGCTGGATGGAGGGGCCACCAAATGAAACGCATCCGCATGACCATAAGGAAGAAAGTGAAGCCCATGCCGCCTGCCATGAAGGTTATTGCAGGGATGTCAGGGTCGCGCGGGAAGGCGAACAGACCGGCAAGCCAACCGAATTGACCGATATGCCCGACCGACGGACCAATGCCACCGCCGGCCCCCGTGATCGCACCACCGAGACGATAAAGTTCACTAAGAGTTGCCCAAAATGATGCGAGGGACCCCAAAACAACAGCAATAATCATCGCCAAAACCAACTTTTTCGTGTTCATATTTGTCCGTTCCGCCATCTTGAAGGCTTCAAGTTGATGGGGCATGATATGTTCGCGGTAGCCGCGCCCGCTGAAAAACCAGAAGTAGGGGAAAACGGTCAGGTTATTAGGTCCAATGCGGCGTGTTCCCAGAATATTGACTAAGAACTGTTGCGCGTTACACATACCTGCCATCTCATGTGCAGGGGGGCCGAGTTCCGCTCGGACGCGCGTAATCGCTAACGAGATGGCAAAGAAGAACGCGAAGAAAGGGAGAATAATTGGGAGCGTCATTCCCGCCTTCAGACAGAACCATACAATAAAGAAACTGGAAACAACAATGAGCAAGAGTGCTGTCCGGTAGCGGATCGGCTCTTGCGAGTCGTCAATACCGCCTGGCATCCCCAAGACGGTGCGTACAACGTTTGCAATGTGCCTTCGGGTTACGAGGAGTGCGATGACAAAGATCGCCATCCAACCGCCAATCGATTGTTCGCTATTATAGGGAAAGGGGGCTGGGATTGCGAGTGCGCTGCCGAAAACCCGCTGTGCTTTCTCAAACAGATAGAAAAACCAAAGTGAGAAGGAGAGATCGAGTGGCAAAAGGAATCCCAAGCCGATTACAAACGGGTAGAAGGGTACAGGGATACCCCCGACAGCGTTCCACGGTTTTTCGGTGAAGACTGTCCCCCAATTACGGGCGTTATGGCGGACACTGAAATCCGGGAGGACTGGAAAGAAGTGCGCCAAGCCGTGCCAAACATTCAGCAGTGCAGCGATAATGAACCCGTACCATAGAACACGATTTCGGAAAAGTTGTGCAGCACCCCCACCCTCTGTAATTGCCATCGGGAGTTGGATGATAGGGTATGACAGTTTTTCGTGTTCTGTCCACTGCTTCCGAATCAGCACATTCATGCTGATCATGATGGTACCAAGGGCGATAACCAACGATGTCCACCACAAGGTCGGCTTTATCCATGCCCCGCCAATTTTAGCGTTGTAAAATGGGGTGTTGCCCTCATAAAACCCACGGATAATTTCCCTATCTGCAACAACGAGATGTTGCGGAATATAATTGTGGAACATATCCGTCCAATCGTTCTCAATTGTTGCAAACCAGAATGCATGGGGGAGTGCCGGAATTGTCAGGGCTAAGGTATCATGACCAGCCAAACCAGAGGCGATAGAAAGCATCGCGTAAATGGTAATCATCTCGCCCTGTGTTAGCGCGGATCGCGGGGCGACACGCTTCAGAAAAAGGTTTATCAAGATCAGAAAAAAGATGTTGAGAACGACATTCCAAAAGAGAGAGATGGTCGTTGGATGCCCAGAGTGCCAGACACACTCAACTTCGATGACCCAAAAGACGTTAGGGGGAATTAAGAAGATGGCAATAAGGATGGCACGCCATGTAACACCAGGCTCACGGCGCCGGTTTTGTTCGTCAAGGTTTTGCACAGTTTTTTAAATTATTAACTCTGGGCACCGCTCTACTTCGTTTCGCGGTGGTTTCCGGTTAAGTCTATCCCTCTTTGGGTTGTGAAAAGTTTATTGTCGTAGGGGGTTTTTGCTTGGGCGTTTCCCCAAGGTTACCGCGCCCGTTTCAATCGTTAAAAAATCGCTAAAAATGTGTAGGCGGTTCAAGTTCTTTCAACTCCCAAAGGATATGACCAAATTCAAGCGCACCAGCACCGTTCCCTCGGATAAGTTCTCCATCGATTCCCCAAGCCAGTTTGTAAGCCGCGAGAATTTGTGTCAGCGAATTTTCCACATTCCCATGGCATAGCAAGGCAACAGTGCCGCCCCCGCCACCACCGGTAATTTTGGCACCGTAGATACCCCCCTGTTCTCCAATCTTCCGAGCGATGTTCACAAGTCCATCAACTTCACGGGAACCGAGTCCTGCCAGATCGCGGTAACTCGCATTGGATTCGTACATGAGATTACCTGCTTCGCTAAGGTAGTCTTGGATACGCTCAGAATCTTTATCGGCGTTTTTTATAGCAGCAATAAATCGTCTGACACGTGCATTTTCGTAAATTGCGTGTTGTACCCGACTCCTAATAGAATATAACTTCTCCGGGTCAACCTGTGTAGCGGTATCAACTGTTTCGCCGTACTTGTCAAGAAACTCAGCACCGTGCATCTGCTCAGGCAACAAGTGTTCACACTGCTCGCGAAAATCCTGTACAGAAAGGTTGCACAGGTAGTTATCTACTAACGCCTCGGATATTTTTCGAGCGATGCCGCTTCCCTCGGAATCGAGACCCGCTTCTGATGAAAACGCCGCTTTGAGGATAGTTAATCCCATAAAGGCCCCAGCGCGTGTGTCAATATAGGCAGTGCTCGTCGTGCTTCTGCGGACCTTCGTATAGATACCGACAAAACTCACGTTTAATGGACATGAAACGAATTCGAGAATTTTGTCCGGTTGACAAAGAATTGAGAGAATCTTTGTTGACGTGCCAGCGGCAGCAGTCACCTGATCCATAATCCCACAAGGGGCACCAACGATTCTATTTTCAACGATTTGTGCGAGGCGCGCTATCTCCATCGCGCCTAATTCTAAATCATAGAGTCGGTTGATCGCCATCAGTGTAGCAACTTCAATAGCGGCAGAGGAAGCTACGCCACCACCGATCGGAATATCGCTTTTGATAACTATCGTAGCACCGTGCGGAAATTGATCGATCTTCCCCTCTTTGAGGAGGACATAAAAAGCCCCAAGGATATACCCCGTCCACTCGGCTCCCGTTTCTTGGCTGAAACGTTCCCGAATCTGTGAATACGTTTTGAGAGTGCCATTCGTATAGAAACTATCAAGCGAGAGATGAAAGTTGGGTTTGAATTGACTTCCCGCGTGGAGCGTGATGGCACAGAGGTTTCTACCTTCCCTCGCTTGGCACGCGGCGATTGCGGTGCGGTTGAGGGTCATTTCAAAAACATTCGCGCCGCAGTAATCAGCGATACCGCCCATAATGTCAAGTCTTGCAGGCGCACGGGTGACAATCACATGTCCACCCTTTTGTAAGCCAAACGAAAAGAAGAGTTCAGGAGAATCCTCCTGCAAAAGATACTCCAACTCAAGGACCTGAAAGGATTTCACTCTGGGACCGTGGAGTTGTTCAACTTTCATTTGCCTTCCCAACCAGACTTCATTGTATGAACGTCGTTGGCAACCCCTTTCTCGAACTCAGAACGGAAAATGCGCTTAAACGGGTCTCACCCAATTTTCCTTGACACGGTACTGCTCTAAAACATCCTCAGTTTCATGAGGATAATAAGTGTTGCGACACCATGTTACATCTATCCCCTTAATTTATCAAGCCTTTTTTCAAACAACACCTACAAAACCTCTCTATTCCATCAATAGCGTAGCAGCACTATAAAAACATCTACGGATTAACGATCCGAACACTTTCCCCCTGTTTTAGAGAATGTTGTCCAGCAGTGACAACTGCTTCGCCTTCGGTAAGTCCGCTAAGGACTTCAGCTTCACCACCCCGCAAAAGGCCTATTTCCACAACACGACGCTGGCTTACCCCATCCTCAATGACGAAAACGTTCTGCGTCTTTGCGTCAGCACCCTCAATGAGTGAGGCACGCGAGATGAGAATTGCATCTGTATGTACTTCGATAGGAATGGTAACTTTCGCGAACATCCCCGGTTTAAGAGTTCCGTGTGGGTTGTCAATGCGGACTTCAACGGTAGCTGTGCGACGCGCCGGCATTAAAGTTGGACTAATAAAAGCAACACTACCGGACATCTGGGCATCTATGCCATCAATCTCTATGGACGCCTGTTGATTGAGTGCCAATTGGCTCAACTGGACTTCAATAACCTCAACGGTGGCTTTAACGGTATCAATATTAACGATCTCAAAAAGCGGTGATGCAGGAAGTGCCATGCCCCCTAAATCCAAGTAGCGTCTGGAGACGACCCCGGAAATCGGAGCGTGAATTGTGGCATCGTTCAGACGTTTTTGAGCGAGCTTAAGAGCAATGTGTGCCTGCGTGCGTGCGGTTTTCGCGGACGTAATTTCGGCTTCCCAACTTTTGGCAGTCTTTAAGGCTTCCGCGGAGGTGAGTACAGCACGTGCAGTTTCGACTTGGAAATCCGCAAGTTCAATGTCTTTCTCCCATGTCCTCGTAGCGGCTTGGGTCTGTGCGAGTCGTAAGGAGGCTTCCGCCTGCTCAACTTGTGCCTCCATGGCTTGAATATCCTCAGCACGCGCGCCGTTATTGATAAGTTGAAGTTGTTCAGAAGCTATTCTATGTTGGGCAACGGCAATATCTAACTGCGTCTTCGCACCTTCAAGAGATTGCTGGCTAATCGCGCCATTTTGGAAGAGCTCCACCATGCGTTCGTGATTGCTTCTGGCATTCGTAAGGTTCGCGTCGGCTTGACTCAGTCCTGCCTGCGCTTGTCGCCGGTCTTCATCGCGAGCACCGCTTTTAATTTTCTGGAGATTTGCAACAAGAGACTCCAATGCGGCTTGTGCCTGCTCTATTTGTGTGACTGCTCGGATTTCAGAGAGGTCGACTACTTGTTGTCGTGCGATCTCTGCGGAGCGGAACTGCGCCCTTGCCTGGGCAATCTGCGAGTGTACACGCACTTTTGCGAGCTGTTTTGTCTGGGCATAAGCGGTTTCCGCCGCTTCCAGCGCCGCTTCTGCCTGTTGCACCGCGAGTTTGAGTTCCTCATGCTCCACAACAGCAAGAGATGCCTCTTTCTCTACACTGTGCCCCTCATCTACGTTTAAGATAACGAGACGACCGGCTACTTTGGGAAAGACGCTGACTTGTGATTCCGCTTGAATAGTGCCGGATAATTCGAGTTCTGAACGAATCTCTCCGCGTGTTGCCTTTGCAATTTCCACCGGCTTAAGGACTGTGGCTTGTGCTTGCTGGATTGTGGATTTTTCCGGTTTTAGAAACCGCGGCAGGCTAATAACCACGGCTATTGCTAATATTATGAGAATGCCAATCAATACTTTCTTCAATTCTTTTTCTCCTTTTAACCGACATCGTTAAGAATTTTCTGTTTATTGTAGTTTTTGTCCTATCGCTTTTTCGAGCCTTGCTAAGCCGACAATGTAATCGTGATATGCCTGAAGACGGTTAACTTCTGCCTGTGCCAGTGCGAGTTGTGTGTCAGTCAATGCGACCGTGGTAATTATCCCGTTCTGAAATTGGAGATTCGCGATACGTACACTCTCGAGCGCTTGGGCGACTGCCTCGCGCTGGACCCCAATGATCGCTTCTGCCCCACGGAGATTGAGATACGCAGCACGCACCTCAAATTCAACTCCGACTTTCATTTGCGTCCCGCCCAACTGGACCTGCTTTAGAGCAGACTCGCTTTGTTGCACGGCTGCGCGCGTCGCAAATCCATCGAAAATCGGAATATTGATTTGGACCCCGAGGCTCCAAATTCTATTCATTTCGGTTAGTCTTTCATTTTGTGAAATTTGATAGTTACTGAAGAAGCCGAGATCTGGACGGCTCAGCGTCTTGGCGACATCAATCTGTTTACGGGCAGCATGTTCAGTAAATTGTGTGCGATGCATTTCGGGACGATTTTCAAGTGCCTGTTGGACGAGTGCTGCGAGGTTTAACGCCGGTATTTTATGGTTCTCTGGAACTTCAAGTGTTCCTTTAACTGATATGTTTTCAGAGAGGGGTATGTTCAGCACCGTTTTATAGGCATCCTTGGCAGTTTGGACACCATTCTGGGCGCGAATGAGTTGCGATTCGGCATTTGCGAGTTGGACCTTGGCACGAAGTACATCGAAATTGGTTGCAGCACCCGCATTAAGCGATGCCTCTGCGATTGTGAGTTGCTCTTCAACCAAGGAAACACTTTGTTGGGCGACTCTTACAAAGTCTTGCGCGACCAACGCACCATAGAACGCTTCGGACACATCTAAGCGGAGTTGATTATAAGCGGCATCAACATCACGTTGTATTGCTTGATAGTTGAGTGTTGCGGTTTGATAACCGTAATAATAGCGTCCCCAGGCGAAGATAGGTTGTGTTAAACTGACCGTGCCTTGAACGTTGTGATGGGCACCGAATTCCAACTCAATCAGGTCGGATTCGTTATCCGCGCTGGGTGGCACCGGACCATCCATTTCTCTGTCCGGCATTGGAAACCCAAACCCGCCCTCGGCTTGAATTACCGATTTTTGTATATCTTTAAAATAGGTGTAATTACCACTGGCTGTTATTCTTGGCAAGAGTCCGGCGCGTGTTGCGCGAACTTGTGCCTCGGCAGTTTTGAGGTTCTGCTCAGCAGTCTGAAGGGTAAGATTGCTCTGTTCGGCAATCTCAATACTTTCCTCTAATGTCAAAACCTGTGGTTCTTGTGCTACAACAGAGAGATTAATTAGAAGGAATAGAAAGGTTCCAACACATACGAAGTGGCAGAACCGTAATGTATTCATTGCGGTTGCGTCCTCCAATATTAGTTAAAGACGGGCATTTACGAAAACACGTCTCTACTAATGAAATCATGAAAGTAGGCGGGTATAGGACCCGCCCACCACGTTATGTAAACAGTATCTAATAGCGGACAATAGTTGTAGAATCGCCAACTGCCCAGATCTGACCACTTGGCGTTTGGACGAGATCCCATAGATGGCTCATCGTAGGTGATTCTTGCATCAACCAAGTAACACCGCCATCAGAGGTGTAAAGAATCGTTCCATTGTTTCCGGCTGCCCAGCCTTCGTTGGCATCTCGGAACAGAATAGTATTCAGGTTAGCATCCGTTGGGACTGTCTGATCGACCCATGTTGCGCCACCATCCGTGGTTGCCATGATGGCACCTTGGTCGCCAGCGATCCAGGCGGTCTGCTCGTCGATGGCATAGACATCATTCAATTTCGGTCCTTGCAAGATAGGTGTCCAACTTAGCCCGGCATCCATCGTCTTTGCGATAGTTCCAGCATCACCAACTATCCAACCGACCCTTTCATTTATGAAGTGGACACCATAGAGGTTGTTAAAGCCTGCGCCTGTCATCATGGGATCTATGTCTTGTCCCAACCATGTTTGTCCTGCGTCGTTAGTGTGCATAACCCTTCCGGTTTCTCCGACTGCCCAAGCGTGTGTTGGGGTACCAAAACTCATGCCATAGGATCCCATAGCACTCCGCCAACTCATTATGCCTTCAAATTGGATTCGCTGGGCAGTGCCGTGGCCTTCATCGCCTGGATCGCTAACCCCATGCCACGTTTTCCCACCATCAAGTGTTTCGGCTAAAGCGGCGTTGCTTCCGACGATATAACCCCTGTTCTCATCCACAAACCCGACTCCGAAGAGTTCAAAGACGTTACCGCTCAGCTGAGGTTGCCACGTTTCGCCGCCATCGTTGGTGTGCAAAACGCTCCCTGACAAACCGACCGCCCAACCGAGTTTGTCGTCATGGAAATAAGCACTGCGTAAATGGCTTGAACTGGAAACGATATCCCAAGTGTCTCCGCCATCGGTTGTGTGCAGGATAGTTGCGTCGTTTCCGACCATCCATGCTTCGGTTGGGCTGAGCATGTGGACACCTTGTAGACGAGACGCAACGGGTCGCGGTTCAAGCGGTCCCCAGGTCATGCCGCCATCCGTTGTCCGAAGAATTACCCCGAATTCGGCGGCAGCAATGCCCACTTTTCCATCGGCAAAATGGACATCCCAAACAGGCTCAGGCATACCGTTAGAATTGGGGACTTTACTCTCTTGAACGACCCACTCGGCACCGTCAACCGTTGCAACGATAGCACCCCCGGCACCAACGGCCCAGCCTACTTTGTCATTTAACATGGAAATAGCATCGAGTGTGTTGACTGTGGCACTGGTCTGGAATTTCCATGTCTGCCCCCCATCTTTGGTATGGAGGAGGGTTCCACCGCCGCCCGCCGCCCAACCGACCATTGCACTCACAAAGTCGATTCCTTCAATCGTATTGTTGGTGTCCAGTTGCTGTTTCGTCCAGGTTGTGCCACCGTTTTTCGTGCCGATGATGAGGCCTCCGTCTCCGCTTGCCCAGCCGTGTTTATCATCAGGAAAAGAAACAGCCAATAGTGCGGTGCGGGTACCTGTATTTTTTTTCATCCAAGTCTGTCCGCCATCTGTCGTCTTCAATATTGTGCCATTGTCACCGACGACCCAGCCAACCTGTGGGTCGATAAAGCGGACTTTCTTTAACTCAAGATTATCAAATGGTAGCGGTTGACTCGGTTGCCTGTTCCATGTTGCACCACCATCGATGGTATGCAAAATGGTTGAATTGCTACCGACAATCCATCCATGCTGTGCGTCTACAAAAAAGACATCGGAAAAGGTAGCTTGCCACTTGGATTCGCTCACCGTCACCCATGCTTTTTGTGCAAGCGCGAACGGCACTGCGGCAAGCAGTAGCATAACTACCAGAATAGATAAGATTTGCTTTCTCAGTTTCATCAAATTTCACAGCGTCGAAACCCACCCTTTTGAGTGGAATGAACGCCATCCTCCTTACATCTTGAGATGGGCTTGCAATCAGCGCCCTTCGTTTTAGGTAGTGCCCCATGGACTGTTCAAGAACCGTGAACTGAAACTTACGCGCTTCATTCTATGTCTAATATAATACCACGACTTAATAATTCGTGTCAATCGAAAAGTATAGGGCACGTTCAGTTTCCAGTTTTGCTGACATTTGTATAGAAGAAACGGCGATGTGGCGAGTGGTCTTACTCCTTGAAAATTTGGATTGACACCCGTTCAATATTCATGGCATAATAATTAGACGTAGTGTGAAAAAGTTTCACAAACCTATCAAACACGATTTGTCCAGACGCAAACATCTAAATAGATTAGGAGATTTCTATGAAATTTATGACGCGATTAACCTTTGTAGGACTCAGCCTAATGTTGAGTGTCTGTCTACCGGGTAGCCCTGCGCTCGCGCAACTTGAGATGAGGACGTTGACAGGCCTCTGGCTGTTCGATGAAGGTAGCGGGGACGTTGCCGCAGATTCCTCAGATAGCGCACTTGATGCAGCGGTGGTAGGTAACCCGACGTGGGTTAGCGGAGTATTTGGTTCGGGGTTAGAACTCAATGGCTCAGACGCTTACGTTGAAGTTCCTGCACACGTGAATCCGACTGATGCTATCACCGTCTCAATCTGGGTTAAAAGCATGACAGATAACTGGAATCAGCACGGCTGGATGGTTGAAAAACGGAATGCGTATATCATCCACCCTAACCAAGGAACAAAAAACGTTTCGTGGCCCATTTGTAACGGTGGATGCTGGAACAAGCCTGGCGGCTGGCGCGACGGCGAAGTCGGACCGGGTGACCTCACCGATTGGCATCTCTATACCACCACCTTTGACAGCGCAACGGGTGAGTGGAACATCTATATCGATGGTGTGGTAGAAAGCACAATGACAATCAATACCAATCCGATTGATGCCGACGATGGAGAACTTTTTATCGGGAGAGACACCTGTTGTGACGGTAGATTCGGCGATGCGGTCATTGATGAAGTCGCCATTTTCAACATCGCACTGAGTGCTGGCGAGATCAAAATGATGATGGATAAAGGGCTTTCGGCGTTGCTTCTGACACCCGTTGAACCCGAGGATAAACTCTCCACAACCTGGGCGAGTGTTAAACAGCAGTATTAATCCAATCAATAGGCGGGTGATGCTTGCCCTTACCCGCCTTTTTCTGAACCTAAATACGAGGAGATGAAATTACATGTTACTAAGAACATCAGTGTCAATCCTATTCATTGCGAGCCTCTTTGTAGTTGCCCCTTTAACGTCCGCTCAACTTCCATTAGATGGTGTAGTTAGCTACTGGCCCTTTGATGAAGGCACTATTGCTGGTGGTGTCGTTGAGGATGTTTTAGGCGACAACGATGGCGAACTCGATGGGAACCCGAAACCCGTTCCAGGCAAAGTCGGAAAGGCACTTGAATTCAGCGGCGAGAATTTCGTCCATATTCCGGGCACCGCTTCATTAGAATTCGCCGGTGCAGAAGAGATGAGCGTTGTCGCCTGGGTGAATGCTGACAGCGATAGTCCTGTCAAAGGTGTTGTCGCTGGATGTTGCGGGACGATTGTAGCGCAGCGCGATATCAACGGTTGGGCGTTACGTTTTGATGGTAGAAATGCCGGACAGGAAATGGAATTCATTGTCACACCCGGATGGCAAGGCGATGGCGGGTTCGGTGCTGCTACTTTCAAAAAAGGCGAATGGCACCACATGGTGGGCATTGTTAATAAGAAAAAGATGCAACTCTATGTTGATGGTGAATTAGAGAAAGAACAAAACTACAACGGACCTATGACAACCGGTGGTTCAGAAACCGAAATTGGTAAAGCAGGCGATGGCGGCTTTGTAGGTATCATCGACGAAGTCATGATTTACAGTAAAGCTCTTTCAGCAGACGAAGTTGAACAAATCTTTGAAGCGGAGGGTCTTCCCGTACAACCGCTGGGCAAACTCGCGACCCGTTGGGCGCAAATCAAATCTTCACTCTAAAGTAACACACTCTCCTTTGATAGGGCGGATTCTGTAGATTCGCCCATCTTTCCCCGCCGTAAATTTTGCTGCCCCGTGTGAACCTACCCACAATTTCTTTGACATCAATTCCTGTCTATGCCATACTAAACAAATAAGTTTGGGCTTAATTCCAACTGTGGGTAGTGATCAGGAATTGCTCCTGTCGCTTAGACTTCATCTTGAGAAAGGGCTTTTCTGCAAGCCAGAAATTTGCTACCAAAAGTATGACACCCGTAAAAGTAGGCGTAATTGGGTGCGGTGTGATCGGAAGCAGGCACCTCAGTATCGCATCAGAGGCATCACATATTGAGTTAGTTGCTGCAGCGGACCTCATCGAAGCAAACAGAACAAGTGCGACTGAACGTTTCAATCCCCCCAAAATGTATAGCAACGACGTTGATATGCTCAACGATGATGATGTCGAAGCAGTTGTCCTCGCGTTTCCTACGCAATACCGGACCGCAGTCGCCTTGCGCGCATTTGAAAGAGGCAAGCATGTGCTGATTGAAAAACCGATCGCGATGAACGCCGCTGAGGTTGAACAACTCATCGCTGCACGGGGTGACTTAATCTCAGGATGCTGTTCCTCACGGAAGCGTTTCACGGCATCCGCTCGGCTTGCAACGGAGCTTATCACGATGGGTGGTCTGGGAGAGCTCCGTACCGTCCACTGCCGCGCCATCGTAGGGGCGAGGAAAGAACCGGACACACCACGTCCCGCCTGGCGGTTGATTAAAGCCCTCAACGGTGGTGGCATCCTTGTCAACTGGGGATGCTATGACCTCGACTATCTGCTCGGTATTACAGGGTGGCAACTCAAGCCACAAACCGTATTTGCGCAAACGTGGACCGTGCCTGAGGTGTTTGAATCGCATATCGCCCCTGGCTCCGATGCTGAAACGCACTATACTGCAATTATCCGTTGTGAGGGCGATATTGTGCTAAGCGTGGAACGCGGTGAATTCATGACGATGCATTCGCACGCAGATTGGGAGATTATCGGCACAGAAGGTTCCCTGAAACTGAATATGCAGGACGGAAAACCGGAAACCGTCATCTATAATCGTCCCACAACAAAAGACGGCGTGGTGTCTACAACTCTCGTAAAAGCAGATGAAATATCTGAAACAGAACACAGCACGCCGTTGTCTGATTTCGCTGCCGCCATCCGAGAAAACCGACAGCCTTCAACGAGTTTGGAAAAAGCCCTTGTTGTTCAGAAAATAACCGACGCTATTTACGCTTCCGCAGAGACCGGAAACGCTGTGGAGATAGGAGGATAGACATGAAATTTCGTGGGCTCACAATACTGTGTAGCATCTGCCTCAGCCTCATCATTATCTCGCTTGGCACTGCCGAAATTAACATCGACGACTTTGCTGGCATCTGGCTTTTTGATGAAGGTAAAGGACAAGCTGTTAAAGATTTTACTGAGAACGGGAACGATGGGGAATTTGACGGACCCAAATGGATAAATGGAAAGTTCGGCAAAGCATTGGAATTTGATGGAAGCCCGAAATATGTCGTTATTGAGCATAACGACCTTTTCAACTTTGAGGATGATGATTTTACTGTCGGATGTTGGATGAACTCGGACAATAAAGATGCCTACGTCATCATCAAACGGAACGGCGGTGCCGGATTCTGGGCGATGAGTTCAAGTATCGACAGAGACACCGGTTTCTTTATTTTCGAGGGAGGCGGACAACACATTGACGACGGTAAAACCGATATTGTCGGAAAGGGTTGGCATCATACCGTCGCTGTTCGTAAAAAAGGGGTCATCTCGTTGTACGTGAACGGTAAAAAGGAGACAGAACGGAATGTCGGCGCGACTATGGACAGTCCAGCTATTCTGAAGTTCGGTGGCTGGGGCAGTGAAAATCTCGTTGGTGGATTAGATGAGGTTTTCGTCACCAAAAAAGGTGTGGCGTTAGAAGAAGAGGACATTCAACTCCTCGCCGAGGAAGGCTGGGAGGCTGCGTTAGACGTTTCGTCGAAAGGTAAGTTAGCGACGACGTGGGCGACATTGAAAGCCCAATAGACGCCAGTCCGTTCTTAACGACAAAGAGATCTGGGCGGGAAAATGTTCCCGCCCTTCTTTATTCATACAAAAAATTTCTCAGCCACCTCAGTTATGAAATTCTTGCCCATAACCCGGTAGCCCTCCGCATCCGGATGCAGGGCATCTGGGAGCAGATGTTCATAATCAGACCCAAACACACTCAACCCGTCAACGTAATGGATGTGCCGATCACCGTGTGATTGAAGAGCCTCGGCAGCGGCTTGCACCTCTTCACGCATACCCCTGAGATGAAACCCTACGGCGTTTGGATTTTCTTCCCTCGGTGGAGAGTAGATCGGGGACATTAGCACAAGTGGTATATCCGGATGTTTCTCACGGACAACCTGGACTGCCCCGATAATTGCGGGACGAAACGCTCGCGGTCCTAAACTGGATGCTCCTTGGATGTTAATGCCGAGACACATCGAGATATAATCAGCCGGCAGATCGCGGATCATCCGTGCCACCATTGCATCGAGATGGCACTGTCCACCGTAACCGAGACAGGTTAAATTTAGCCCATGTTCACGTGCGACAATTGCGGGCCATGTTTGTGTCGGCGATGCCGCTGTCCGGCACTGTGTGATAGAGCTCCCATAAGTCACCCACCGGGGTCGAGCGTCGGCGAATGGTCGCAGTGTTACGCCATCATCTACTTCTAAGCTGCGAAGTTGAAACATTCCGAATTGCGGCAGCCACAACTCAATCAATTTTTCCCCATCGGACAACCCTTCAAAAGTGAAACTGTCTTTCTGAGTCAGGTCAAGCGAGACTACGACTTCACCATCACAACAGAGATCAAGCATCCCGCTTTCGTTCTGTGGCACGATATTACCTGAAATCCGCGTCGTATTGCTCCGAAAACTGATGCGAACGCCTGCGGGCATCGCTGAGCGTTCAAGTAACGGCTCTGGGAATAGGACATGCATCGGGTGTGGTGTGCGCCACGGCATCACCCAGTCCTCGGTTTTCTGTAGGGAGACAGCCCCCTGCCAAGTTAATTGCGGTGCATCCGGCTTCAGTTGCATTGTGTTCTCCTTTATCCATAAGCAGTTATATGGCATCAACTAAGGCACGCAGTTGCCGCACACCCTTCAACATATCTTCTGGTTGTCCCCAATGTTCAATACTCGCTGCGCCCGTGAATCCATCAGCGACGAGCACTTCCAACACCTGTTTATAGTGCAATTCCGTGTCACCAATCGGATCAAGGTTTTTCTCACTGTTCGGTTTCACATGGACATGCCGCACCAACCCCTTAATATGGGTGTACCCATCCGGCAAGGGATTTTCTCCACAGTGTAGACCGTTATTGACATCCCAGCACGAGGTGAGGGCGGGACTATTTCCGAGCGCATTGATGACAGCACGCGTCTCTTCACAGGTTCCGGCGAGACAGGCACTCTCGTTTTCAAAGCACAGCGTAACGTTCGCGCGCTCTGCAACCGGAACGACAAGCGAGAGTTTCTCGACGATGCGTTCCATATAGTCGTTAATATCCGGGCGCGGCGCGCCTTTCGTCCGACGATTTGGATTCCAAAACGTAAATCCTCGAATGACTTGGGTATCAAATGCGTGTGCCAAGGTCACCATCCGATCAAAGTGTCGTTGATGCTGTTCGTACTCCTGAGAATCGTCAATAGAGCATTTACCGAAGGGCGATCCGACACTCGCAACACGGACATTATAAGCACCAAGCACATCTTGAACACGTTTCACATCGTCATCGTCAATCTCGGTCACGTGTTTTCCCCAAACACCGCCGCGGATTTCGACGGTATTTGCCCCGGCTTCAACACCGAGTTTAATGGCTTCCTCAAAATCGGTTTTAGAAACTTCATCAGCAAAATAGCAAACGTCAATCATTATTAAAAGACTCCTCCTAAAATTTCTTCAACTGTGCAAGTATTGGTTCAGGACCGATACGTTTACCACTCCTGGCATCAAGGTATTTCCACGCGATGTTACCATCCTGATTAACAATATAGACCACTGGACGTGCTACCTCGATTTCACTCGGGTCAACAACATTATAAGCCTCTATTGTCTTAGTTTTTTCATCCGAGAGCAAGAGATAGGCAATTTGAAGCGTCTGCTGTGTTGAATTAACAGTCGCTATCGGATCAGAACTGATAGCGATCAGTTCGGCACCTTCGGCTTGAATGTTTTCATAACCTTCCTGCAACTCACCGAGTTGCGTTCGGCAGTCGCCTCATGTGCCGGTGCGGTAAAAAACAATAACAAGTTTCTGTCCGCGATACTCTGAAAGACTATGGAATTCCCCATCACCATCTGGAAGCGAGAATCCGGGGGCGAGTGCGCCGAGGTCCAACCCTTCGCCCATAGGGAGTTTTTGAGCTGCGTCCTCCGGTGCTGTTACAATGTGGGTCGTTCGTTCTGCATTGCCACACGCAAGGCAGAAGAAAATAATAACGGCGCATAGAACTGAGAAACCTGCTAAATCAGCCTTACTCGAAAATGGCGATCTCAGGTTTACAATCCAATTGTTCATCAGTTTAGATTGCATGTTTCACGTCTCCCTTCATCGTTTTGTGAGTGCATCCAGTGCCGGACATCGGCGCGCATTTCTTCAAGAATTGGGCGCATTTCCGCACTGAAAGCCAAATTGTTGAACTCATACGGATCCGCCGTCACATCATATAATTCCTCTACAGGGTGATGTTGGGTGAGGTCATAGCACCCACACGCTAAAGCGTGGGACTTGTGCTTCGTAGCAGTTTGCCTTCCGAGGAAGGGCTTATGTCTGCTCCACAGAGGCGTTCTAAGCAAGCCTCAAAATGTTTATCGCAGCGTTGATGTCTCTGTCGTGGTGAGAACCACATTCAGGACATATCCATTGCCTATCAGAGAGAGAAACATTGTTGTTGTGATAGCCACAATCAGAGCAAGGTTTCGTTGTCGCTGTCCATTGCCCGACTTGACGGAACTCACGTCCATGTTTGATACACTTATACTTCAATATCTCAACAAACTGGTAAAAAGCAAGGTCAGAGACCTTACGACCCCACAGACGTTTCATGCCATCAAGGTTCAGCGTCTCGGTAGCGATGGTATCAAACTTCCGACAGAAATAGGTAGCAAGTTTCCAATGCCAATCCTTACGTTGATTCGCTATTTTTCGGTAGAGCCGTGCGAGTGCTCTGACAGCACGCCACCAATTACCAGAACCTTTGACCTTACGGCTCAGTGCCTTATTGAGTTTCCGAAGTTCGTTCAAGGAGTGTTTCAAAGGTTGCGGGTGGTGTATCTTCTCACCTGTGTTGAGTGTCAAGTAAGTGTCCATACCGAAGTCTGCCCCAACGCTCTGACCTGTTGTCGGTAAGATTTCGGTATCCACAAAATCTGTGGTAATACAGAGCCAATAATCACCACAGTTATCACGCTTTATTGTTATTCGATTGATATTACCGTGCCAATCGCGGTGTTTGTAAAATGAGTAAGGGGTTCGCTTAGGGTTCCATTTACGGCTATCAGGATCCCATTCTCTAAAAGTTATTGTGATACGATTATCTTGTATCTTCCAGCCAGACTGCCCTGGGAAGGTTATAGATTTAAACTTATGCTTCGGCTTGATATGGGGTCTACCCCCAAGTTTATTTAAAAAGCGTTGATAGGCTCTATCAATACGTTTCAACTCACATTGGATTGCTTGACTCGGCAAAGCATTCCAATGCCGATGCGTCGTCTTTTTCAACACCGTCAAGTGAGCAGACATCGCGTGATAGTTCGCATGCGGCAATCCGTCTTTATATCGCTGACGTTGCCACAAGTGGAAATAGACATGCACTTGGTGCATATCGTCAAGCAGATTGCCAAGACGGATCGTGTTAGATTGGTGTTCAAACTGATATTTGTAAGTGTGCATAAGGTTTCACGTATCACGTCTTTAACCCCTAACAAGTCGGTAGGCAGACACGTAACCTTGCGATTACGCTTGTCATGTCTGCCAACGTGATACTATAATTATATCTTAAAGTCAACCTTTTTTATTGTAAAACATAATGCCTGCCTACATCCCGCAAGCTAAAGCATGGGGTCTTGGCGGGAAGATTGATAAAGGGTGGAGCGAGACGGGGCACATGTCGGTGTCGGTGTGAACGCATGTGTAAAACGGATTCCCTCCTCAGCGAGACCATCGAGATGTGGGGTTTGGATCTGTGGGTTTCCATAACAACCGAGGTATTCCCAACCGTGATCGTCAGACAGATAGACAACGATATTTGGCTTCTTCAATGCCATTGGTTAGTAGTCCTCAGCAGGCGGAAACGGCTTCGGTTTTTCAGTGGCATCATCTTCCACTGGAATAGCTTCCGGTGGAAATTGTTTACATACTTCACCCCTCTTCATCACCCATCGGAAATTGTGCCAGAAACGTTTGCTCGTCTTGGCAATTTTTAGATTTGTATAGACCCCCGCGACAGCAATACGGCTCTTTTCGCTCTTGTTCGGCGGACTATAGTGCCACATACTGCTGTGCCAAATGACGACATCTCCAGGATCCAATTCAATATGATGTATACCGTGCTTTTCGATCATCTCCTGAACGGCTTCCCGTGGCAGTTCACCGTGTATGCTATCGGGATACAAGACGTGTTCAACGATCTCGGTTTTGTGGCTACCGGGGATGAATTGCATGCATCCATTTTCCCGGGTTGCGGGTTCAAGGGGTATCCAGAAGTTGAAAGGCTCCGTTTCACCGTCGCGCCAGAGTCCATTGTCTTGGTGCCACGGAGTTGCGCTGCCAGTGTGCGATGGTTTGAGGAAACAACTGTTGAACTTCATGATAATATCGTCGCCGAGGAAATAGCGTGCGATATTGAGTACTGCCGGAGCAGCATGCACGTTGTGCCATATCAGCGGGGATTGGACACAGAAGTTATTGAGTTTGCGATAGCGAGCAATGCGTCCTTGCGGTGAGTCGTCCATCGGATCCATCGGATCGAAATCGACGAATTTCCCCGGATCGGGTAACATGATAACGTTGCGAATAACACCGCGGAGTTCCGCCGCCACGTCCTTTGGGATAACATCCCGGAGGATAAAGTAGCCTTCGGTCTCGTATTGCTCTTTTTGGTCAGGAGTCGGTTCCCAATTGTGCATAAAGCGTCTTTTTTCACCTTTCTATCAATCAAACGTCCATGAGTAGCAAAAGCGTCCTGAAGGACAGACTTACAAAGCACACAGCAAAACTGGTTTTCTACTACCTCGTCTTGAGTCGTCCCCAAGTGGTTGTCAGCAAACCGTTTGGAGAGACAGGCAGGACAGCTTCCACACCTGTCATCAACTCAGCGATCTCTGCTTCCGTGATACCCCGGTCAAAGAAGATTATTTCGTCCAATCTGCCGATAAACTTCTCACCCCCAAAAGTCCCAAACAGTAGCTCACCTGCCTGACTTACATCACCGCCCTGTTTGACGGCAGATTCAAGCGTGCCATCTACATAAAGTTTCATTTCATTGCCATCGTAGAGTCCAACGATGTGATACCATTTTTCGGGGTCGATGACGGTTTTTCCCCACACGCCACCGGTAAACCCACCCCCCGACCAGATGCCGAAGACATAGCCGCCCGGTACGCGCTCGGTTGCTGATTGAACCTCCAGTAAGTAGGAACCGTTCCGTCGAATAGCGGTATCGGAAACACCTTTATTCATATAGACCCAAGTTGCGATGGTCATCTGGTCTTTGAAATTGATGCTATCAGAGGGTTTAACGGTCACAACATGGGGTGGTTCAAATTCCAATGCGCCGCCGAATTTGCCTTCTGCCCACTTCGCGCCAGTAATTGCACCGTCGTTCCCATTGCCCGATGTATCCGCTGCAACACCGCCTTTGCCTTCGTCAAAAAGCCAGATGCCGACTGCATCGTCTAGCAGTTCCGCCGAAAGAGGATTTGTTGCCACACACAAACTACCAATGATAACAAACCAAAATATTTGTTTCATTTTTCTTCCTCCCTTTGTATACGAGTTTAGCAGAAAGGGAAAAATGTGTCAAGGTTCTGCCTACGTTTTTGCTGTTGAATAATTTTGGAAAATATGATAGAGTGTAACAGCAAACATTACTCTGTGAATTGAACAATGCTAACTCAAGAAATGGTAGCCGATGCCCCTTTGGACCCGGGCGTTTACTTTTTTCGCGGGGCTTCGGGGAAAATCCTTTATATCGGCAAGGCGAAATGTCTACGGAAGCGCGTCCGTTCCTATCTCCACAAGACCAAAAGACGCCCAAACAAAATCAAACGGCTTATCCGGTGGACAACAGATGTTCGGTATCAGATCTGTCGTTCGGAACAGGAAGCACTCTTCTTAGAATCGCGACTCATCCAAGAATATCAACCTTCCTATAACACCGCTCTGAAGTTTGGACGGACATCTTGGTTCATTCGGATAGATATCGGAGAGGCTTTTCCGCGCCTTGAAAGAGTATCCGAAACACAGCCAGATGGTGCGCGGTATTTCGGTCCGTTGTCAAGTCGGCGATGGACGGATGAAGCGATCAATGTTTTACAGCGTATCTTCCCAGTTCGCACGTGTGAAGGGGAAATCACGCCGATTCCAGGATTTCGCGCCTGTTTCCAGTACCACCTGAAACGCTGCGAGGCGCCTTGCGCCGCACTCATTACGCGCGAACTTTATGGAGAAATGATAATGGATATCGTCAATCTGCTGGACGGCGAGTACGAAAAAGTGCAGACAAGTCTGGTTGCAAAACGAGATAGAGCCTCGGAGGCACTGCAATTTGAGCGGGCTGCTTCACTTCAAAAGCAGTTGCAACGGATTCAGAAGGTCTTCACGTTTTTAGATGTCCACCGGAGGTAACCCGATGGCGACAGAACAAACCCAGAAAGAGGTACTCGGTGGACCTGACGGAACGGCACGATGCCGCTGTGGTCGACTTCGTTATCCGCGCTATTCGTTGTGTCCGAAGTGTTATTACGAAGGACCTCAGGTCTCTGTAGATCCCAAGAAATTGTCGCGTGCCGATCTGATAAAGATGCAGGCACCTAAATCGATGCCGCTTTCGGATCGACAGGAGCGGATACGATTTTTGGAAAAACGCTATGGATCGAAACTGCGCGGACAGGATATCCGTTTTATGAAAAATTCGCAATTATACGCGCTTTCAGAACAAGTGGGCTATCGTCGTCGGTAAATTTTGCATATTCGGTGGGTAATTTTGAATTCGCAAAAAAAATATGTTGCCAAGAAAACGAATATCCGTTAGAATGTTATAGATAAATAATTATTCAAGGAGGTTAACCCATGCATATTGTAAGATTATCGCTAATTTGTCTTGTCGCCTTTGCATTCATGGTAGGTTGTGGTATGATCGGGAAACAGGCAGAGATGTCTGAATCCACGGTAGAGGAAACCGCAATGGAATCCGACATGAAGGAAGACATGAAGGAAGACACGGCAGAAGCCATGGAGGAAGCCGCCATTGAAGAGATAACACTGAATGTTACAGGTATGACGTGAGGCGCGTGTACCAGTGCGGTGCAGGATGCACTCAGTAAAGTCACCGGTGTCTCTGAAGTGGTGAGCGTCTCTGACGCGAATAACACAGCTGTGGTGAAAATTGAGAAGGGTAAAGTTGCGACTGCCGATCTCACTGCTGCAGTTGAAGGCGCGGGCTTTAGTGCCGAAGTCGCCCAATAAGGCTGAATCGGAGGGGTGGGTTTACCCACCCTTTCTTTTTATATGGACGGGTTGCAACGCTCTTGCAGCCTAATCAGATAATGTTTCAACCATTAGAACTAAAGTCGAAGAGGCGCGATCGAGAGATCGTCCCTACAAATAAGGGGATTAAACTTATGCGTCAGTTAAACGCGAGTATGCTATTTGTCTGCTTTGCAGCACTGCTGTTTGTGTTCGCGTGTGCAGACACATCAAAGAAAGAGGCAGAAGAAGCAGCACCAGCGCAAACGGTAGAAGAAGCAGCACCAGCGCAAACGGTAGAAGCAACAGTCGAAGAAGTGACACTGGCTGTGACCGGTATGACGTGAGGCGCGTGTACCAGTGCGGTGCAGGATGCACTTACAAAGGTTACCGGTGTCTCTGAGGTTGTCAGTGTTTCTATGGAAGAAAATAAAGCTGTGGTGAAAGTTGAGAAAGACAAGGTTGAGAACGACGCGCTCGTGAAGGCAGTTACAGATGCAGGCCCTTTTAGCGCGCAAATTGCCAACTAAACCTGAGTCGGCAGGGCGAGATTGACTCGCCTTCTATTTTATTAAAAGACTCAAATCTGTGTGTTAGTGCGAGGTCTCTGTGCCTCGCACTTTCTATTTTGTCCAGAAATTATTCGATTTCTAACCTACTGTCCCTTGTTAGCATAAAGCGGATCGTCAAGTAGAGATTGTACTTCGTAGATCGAACCTTTTAGTTCTGCGTAAGGTTCCGGCATACGCACGGGTGCAGCTGCCATACGAGGTTGATTCGTCGGTTCGCCGCGGATGATGAATCCGTTGAAAGTCTCCCAATCTGGAATACCCTTCAGGGGCCATGCGTCTACAGCACAGTACTGGGCAAGCATTAAGCGGCGCGGTTTGTCTGAGGTGTTCGGGGCAGAGCCGTGCAACGCCCGAACGTGATGGATTGTGATTCCACCCGCCTTCAACTCAACAGGCACAGCACCTTCTGATGTGAAATCGGGGTCGGTAACTGCCCCAATAAAAGCTCCATCCTGGTGATGATCCAAAGTCGGTCCCTTGTGGGAGCCGGGAAGTATCATCAATGCGCCGTTCTCTACAGTCATGTCATCAATCACGACACCGACTGCAAGTAGATCGTCGTTGGTGTGCGGATAGAATGCCCAGTCCTGATGCCATTCCACCGGACTTCCAAACTCCGGATACTTCATGTTCAATTTATGTCCATTATACCGAACCCCCGACCCGATGAGTTGCTCTACGATATCCAAAATCTTGGGGTGCCGTAAGGTGTAATCGTAAACGATGTGGTGTAGCCCCGGATTTTTGATACGCCGCACACGCGGGTTGGCAGGTGTATGCCCGGGTTCCAGATCGAAGATGTCGGTATGTTCGGTGACCTCTCTCGATTTTTCGACGAATTCACCGGTGACGCGTTGGAGATCCGCGACCTCCTCTGCTGTTAATACCGCCTCAACGCCGATATAGCCGTTTTCGCCATAAAAATCACGTTGTTCTTGCGTGAGCATTGTTCTGTTACACTCCTCTTAGCGAAATGATGCTTCTATTATACATCAAATTCCTTAATAATTTCAACCCATGTTTAACAATTTCTCATAAATGCTCTGTACCTTCTGGACATGCATTTCAACGCCAAAGACTTCCTCGGCGTATTTTCTTGCCCTTTGCCCCATACGTCCGCTTCGGTCCGGATCTTTAGCAAGTTCAACAATCTTATCTGCGATTTCTTCTATCGGGTCTAAGGGCACAATGTATCCTGTTTCACCATGAGTAATCATTTCAGCGGTACTGCCAACTGGAGTGCCGATGACGGGCTTACCTGCCGCCATCGCCTCGGCGATAACACTCCCCGCTGAAAGGGTTACGAGTAGATCAAGTTCCTGCATCGCCTTGGGCATATCGGTGCGGTGGCCTGTGAAGTAAACAAATTCCTGCAACCCATGCTTGGTCACCAACTGATGGACTTCCCGTTCGTAGGTGCGATGCTCCGGTGTCCCCAGCGCGCCGCCGATAATAAGAAACCTAATCTCCTTGTACTGTGCCGCGACCTTAGCGGCTATCTCAACAAACGTTTTCTGACGTTTGAAGGGTTCAATTCTACCTACGATACCGACGACATATTCCGCCGAGTGGACGGGTTCAGAAGCCGGTTGAAAAACCGATAAATCAACACAATTGTGGACAACATCAATCTTTTGAGCATCAATCCCTGCTTGAATCAATGGAACACTGCTCTGCTCCGAGATAGCGATAATACTGTCCATCCGATCGAATCTGTATTTTCGCACCTGAGTCGGCGTGAGGAGATTCCGGACATGTGAAACAACAGGGATTTTCAACTGTTTTTTAACGGACCACAGATACGGGTTAAACCACGAATCCGAGGTATGGACGAGGTGAGCGTCGTGCACCTTGGCAAGTGAAACTAATTTTCTGGCGGCACTGTACCTCGCTACCAATGATTTCGTTTTTCGCCACGGCGGAAGATCCAGAATGACTGTTGGAATATCGGCATACCGCAAGTGCTCCGCGAAAACACCATCATCAGGACAAACGACGAGCGGATGATAGCACTCTCGGTCGATATTTGTGACGAGATAAGCGAGTTGCTTTTCACCGCCACCGATGCTCGAACCGCAATGGCTGAGGTAAAGTATCGGTTTTTTGTCCATGTGCCCGCCTGTCCATCACGTGAGTCAGTTCTCAGCGGCGAGTTGGGTAACCTACAAATTAGACGGGGAAATCAAGGTGCTGATCCCGGAAAACCTGACTCACTGATCGATGTTGATGTACTCTCAATATGGCTTGCGAGAGGAGTGGCGCGATAGAAAGCACCTTAACTTTCCCATCCAACTGCTTTTCAGCAGGAACAGGGATCGTATTGGTGGTGACCACCTCACGAATTGACGAGTGATCGAGGCGTTCCAACGCCGGACCAACCAATATCGGGTGTGCGATACTCACATAAGCAGGCTCTGCACCAGCCTCTGCCAACGCCATGGCTTGTTGGCGAATAGTTCCGCCCGTTTGTATTTCATCGTCGGTGATAATTGGGGTTTTCCCTTTGACATCCCCAACAAGTTCGACGAATTTAACGCTCTGCCCATCAATACCGGTTCGTCGTTTGTGCATGATGGCTAACGGAAGCCCAAGCATATCGGCGTATTTCTCTGCTAACTTAGCGCGGCCCGCGTCGGGGGCAACAATTACGCCATTTTCGACCTGCTTCTCGCGGAAGTAATTTACCAAAGTCGTCACGGCAGTCAGGTGATCCATAGGGATATCGAAGAAGCCCTGTATCTGTGGCACATGTAGGTCCAGAGCCATGACCCGACTCGCACCTGCTGTCGTCAATAGATTGGCTACAAGCTTGGCACTGATTGGTTCGCGTCCTGTTGTTTTATGATCTTGGCGGGAATACCCAAAATACGGAATAATTGCGGTAATCTGCCGGGCTGACGCACGTTTCATCGCATCAATCGTGATGAGCAACTCCATCAGGTTTTCATTGGCAGGTTGACTTGTTGGCTGCACAACATAAATATCCGTACCTCGGATACTTTCCTCAATCTGGACGCGAGTCTCATCGTTCGGAAACGGACCGATTGTAATTTTACCGAGTTCAACGCCTAAAATTGCAGCGATTTCCTTCGCCAATGCCGGGTTCGCGCTCCCAGCGAATAGCCTGAAATCCCTGCTAACTTGTTGGTCAATCGGTGTGGACATGCCAAAACCTCCTTAGTTTCATAGGAATAAATTAGATTAGTGATTCACCTGTCATTTCAGTGGGTTGCGCCAAACCGAGAAGGCGGAGTGTTGTGGGTGCAATGTCGGCAAGCCGCCCGCCTTCACGGAGTTGTTGTTCCTTGCGTTGGTTATCAACAACGATAAGATCTACGTCATACGTGGTATGTGAGGTGTGGATACCGCCGGTTCCTGGATCAATCATCTGCTCACAGTTACCGTGGTCTGCGGTGACGATGAGCGCGCCGTCCTTCTTAAGCACGGCATCGACGATCTTTCCGACCCCTGTATCAACTGCCTCAACTGCCTTAATAGCAGCTGAAAGCGAACCGGTATGCCCAACCATGTCACCATTGGCGTAGTTGAGCACGATCAAGTCATATTTATCGGAGCCGATTCGGCGCAACATTTCCGCCGTCACGCCCGGTGCTGACATCTCTGGTTTTTGGTCGTAGGTAGTCACGTCACGTGGGGAGGCGATGATCTGCCGATCTTCGCCTTTGTATGGTTCATCTCGGTAGTCGTTGAAAAAGAAGGTAACGTGTGGAAATTTCTCGGTCTCTGCGCATCGGAATTGCGTTAATCCTGCTTGGCTGACGTAGGTACCGAGTGTATTCTGCATTTTGGGTGGTTTTTTGACAGCCGCTTCAACGGGCATTCCCTGCTCGTACTCGGTCATTGTAACAAACTTAACGCTCGGTTTGCAATTCCGTTTAAAGCCCATCTGTCGAGTGACACCATCTTTCCCTTCCCCTTGAAACGGGAATTCATCAAGACAAAACGCTTTGGTGAGTTCTCTGGGGCGATCACCCCGGAAGTTATAGAAAACGACGGCATCTCCGTCGGCGATGCGAGGCAGCGGTTCACCGTCGCTGTCAACAACTACAGACGGACGGACGAATTCATCGCCTTTACGGTTGGTGTCATCGGGGTTCTCGTAATAGTCACGATAGGCATCTGTGGCGGTAGCGACGCGGTCGCCGACACCTTCGGTCAAGAGACGATACGCCACCTCAACGCGCTCCCACCGGTCATCCCGGTCCATTGCATAATAGCGACCAACAACCGAGGCAATTTGTCCGATGCCGATCTCTTTCAATTTCGCTTCAATCTGCTCACAGAACTGGATACCGAGGTCGGGTTGACAATCCCGTCCATCACTGAAATTGTGAATCAAGACCTGATTAGCCTTGAGTCCGTTCGTCTTGGCGAGTGTGAGTAGTGCATATAAATGTTCAAGTGAACTGTGAACGCCAGCGTCGCTTGCTAACCCCATGAGATGGAGATGTGTTCCGTGCTTTTTGACATGGGCAATTGCGTCTAAAAGCACCTTATTCTGAGTAAACTCGCCGGAGCGGATCATGGTGCTGATACGGAGGAGTTCTTGATTCACGATGCGTCCTGCCCCAATGTTCTGATGCCCGACTTCACTGTTGCCAATGACACCAGGGGGTAAACCGACATTTTCGCCAGAGGTATGGATTTGGACGTTCGGATAGTTTTGTCGTAGCCAGTCATCTACGGGTGTTTTTGCGAGATGAACGGCGTTCGCGTGCTGAAATTCGGGATACGGATTATTGCCCCAACCGTCTCGAATGATGAGAACGACGGGGCGTTTCTGCTGGGTCGCCATGTAAATTCCTTTTAAAGACCTTTTATTTTCCCCCATGTTGTGGTGAGTTTCCCACGCGCTTCTACATCCTGCGGTGTCTCCATGACCTTTTGGATGTCGGCTTCGCTTAAGGTTTTCTCATAGAGTCGCACTTCATCAATTTTGCCGGGGAAGTGGTCGGTGGCGTTGCCGAGATCATCGCCACCAATCCAGAGTTCTAAAGGGGAAGGAGCAATCGGTACATTGTTGGCAGCGTCACCTTCGAGTTTGCCGTTTATGTAAACCTTCATTGTTTTTCCATCAAAGGTGCCTGCGAAGTGATACCATTCACCGACTTTCCAATCGGTCGTTGTGGATTGAGCGAAAGTATTGTTCGGTTTGACAAGAAAATCGATGCTGTCTGCATTACCGAAGTCAAAGATGACGAAGATGGAGTTATTTTTACTCATTAAGCGGTGACCGGTGAGTGAATCGTTTGGGCTGAACCACGCCATGAGGGTAATATTTTCCTCGATTGCGAAGGCAGGATCGTCTGCGACAACGACATGGTCCTGCACACCGTCAAATTCAAGCCCGGTCCCGAACTTTCCCTCAACCCATTTCGGCTTACCGTTAAACTCTCCGTCGTGTCCGTTGCCTGTGAGATCTATGGCTTCTTTACCCTTGCCTTCATCAAAGGGCCAATAAGCGACGAGTCCGTCTTCTGCAACGTTGGCGATGCTGAGGCTGGTAAGAATTAAAAGCAAGCATAGTGACAATACTAATGTAACTTTGGGCATTGCGATTTCTCCTATGGAAGTGCAAAATTTTGGATTTGAATCTTGGGGATTTGTAACTATTGTCATAGCACCCACACCCTAAAGGGTGGGGCTTGTGCTTCATCGCAGTCTGCTTTCCGAGGAAGGTCTTACGTCTGCTCCACAGAGGCGCACTAAGCGAGCCTCGCACTAAAAAGTGCCTTTTTGTTCTGAGAGTGAACTTTATCGGACCAACACTTTGACCTGTTGTGTCCATTACACTCAAATATGACATACAGCATGCTGTTTCTTTTCCGTCTTGTGCTGTAGCTTTACACGAGTCACACACGGGGGTAGCAAACAGCAGCCTAACTCGCAACCTTGCACTACAAGATTATTCTAACGTTTTTGACGACTTATGTCAAGGGAAAAGTGAAAACCCGCCTACATCCCCAAGCTGAAGCATGGGGTCTTGGCGGGAAGATTGATTAGACAGCACGCTCAATAGACCAATGCCGGTCAGTGCTTTGGACGACGGCGGCACCCGGCATGTCCATCTGTGTCAGCATCTCGTTGACTTCGGCAATGGTGAACGCGGCAAGGAAGGAGTCGTAATACAATTTCTGTTGATAAGGGGTGTCATCTGCAGTATAGCGATCAACAAAGGCTTGTGCATCTGCGGGCGTTTCAGGACGGATGAGGTCGCGGATAAGAACAGTTCCTTTGGGACGCGCAACTCTGCCCATCTCTTGGAGTGCTGTCATCGCATCGTGGATGTGATGTACAATGCTGTTGGAGATGAGTCCGTCAAAGGTGTTATCGGGGTAGGGTAGGGTCTTGGCATCGACGAGTTCGAGGGTTATCCGATCGGTGAGACCGACATCTGCGACGTGGCGTTTCGCTATCTTTAACATTTCTTCAGACAAGTCGATGGCGGTGATATGGATATCCGGACAACGTTGTGCGAGTAGGATCGGAATCTGCGCGGGACCGGTGCCGACATCAAGAAAATGTCCAGTGCTCGCACCGAGAGCGACAACACGGTCCACAAAAGCTCGGTCGACCTCACCGTGCTCCATCGCATCGTAGGCTTCGGCGGCTTCCGCGGTATCCATGACTTCCGGTTCTACAATTCGGTTCATTGCGTTGTGTCTTTCCAAGGGTGTGTTTGTAGTAGGGCAATGAATTGCCCTACTACGAACTTAATTCCCTTCAATTTCAAAATTGACAAAGCACTAACGATCTTTTCTCAAATCCCGTAAATCCTCGAATCCTGATAATTCTGATTCAGACAATAATTTTGCAACAGTTACTGCATTCTGGTGGATCTGGTCTGATTGAAATTGGGTGTACATGCCGACCGCCATGGCATCCGTCGGTTTGATATTCTCAAGCGCGAGTTGAAAGGCTTCACGTGGCTCGTTCCTACCAGCGGCTAATACCTTTATGGCAATTACCGGTAGCGGTATCGCTTCTATGGCGACGAATGCTGCATCCCGATCGTTCGGCAGATAGAGTTCTCTATGTTTTGTATGATTATACAACGCACAGACATAAAAGTCAACATCATATCCTTCAGTGTAGCAGTACTTGAGAACCTGCGGATCATGCGTACCGATTCCGACTGCACAACCGAGGTCGCGGATACGTTTGAGCCCATCGCGTAAGGAACCGAGTCGTCCTTCGGCATACAATTTATCGGTTGTGCCACCGTGGTGGTAGATAGCAATCGGTTTATAGCGTGCGATAATCTGTAGGTATTCGTCGAGGTTTGCGTACTCTGTATCTTTTGGTGTTTGGGCAATCCACTGAATTGTGCCGCCTGCGTTCCAGTATTCGTTGAGGGTCCGCATGATATGCCTGTCAGCACGAGCGAGGACGGTGTTAATTCCGTTCTCCTCTGCTTGCCGGAGGTCTACCATAATTTGGCGCGTTGTATAGTAATCCTCCATGGCTTCCGATGCCGTCACGGAGCGGTGTGAGATGCCACTATACGGGTTGCCGCCGATAATGAGTCGCGTGATGCGATGCGATGCAATTGAAATTGTGGGTATTTTCATCACTGATACACCTGAATTTCCCGAATCACAATATCCTCGAAGGGAGCTTTCATTTCATGAGTCAATGGTTCTCGTGTAGCACCTGCTAAATCACGATTGGCATAGATAGAAACTCGCAGTATCCGAACTGGTCTGTCAATGTCAATATGTATCACTGCACCATCCTCGGATTTAGCGATCTTATGACTTTTCACTGGCTCAAAGAGATATGATTTTCCATGATCTATGCCGAACTCTGCGGTCGTTGTATCTACTGAGAGACGATAAATACGTGAAACCGGACGCACCTTGATGTAAGCAACAGGCGTAAGCGTGTCAAGTTGAATCCATGCCACAGCCTTATCTTTCCCTTCCAACCAATCGCCATATTGGATACTATCCCTGTTCCCACTCTTTACTTTCAAGCTATTGGTTGTAGCAAGATTGCCATCAACGATCTCTGGATATGCCCAGCAGGACAAGCGTGTAGCCTCTATCCGTCTCGGAAATGACTGATATAAGGATGCGCAACCTACTGTGAGTAGCCACACTCCGATTGCCACACATATGCGCAAAGAATAAGTTCTACTTGACATTGGTTTTTACCTCCGTTTCATTTTGGCTCAATGTAGGTCCAAATACGAGACTTACCGCCAATGCAGGTTTCGCCTGCCTCAATGATACCTTTTTCAAGAGTTCTTCAAGTCCAAGACGACTTATTGCGTTCTTTTACGGAAACTCGCCCCCTACTTCCAATAGAGTTCACTTGCGGCATCATGATTCTTTTTTGCAAGTGTTTTGTAAATTATGCCGCTTGGACGCGTATAAAATGTAATCTCGTATGCGTAGCCTGTGGACAGGTATGCCCTACCCACCCCCTGCCGCAAACCGCCAAGGTCCTGTCTGGAAGGTCTCCGTTGCCCTGGTCGAGGTATCATTCTGTGCTCCTGATTGCCTAAGTACCTTAATACAGGTATTTGCCAAACGTAGATTTGCCAACCTGTCCCGTCATCGCTAACTTCGTTCGGTGATCCCCATTTCTGAACAGCCTTTGAAATGTGCGTTCCCTTCCATGCGTCCACAGTTTGCTGCATTTTCTCTTCCGACGAGAGTTCTGAGGTAGAGGGATGTGACCTATGCCTCAAATGTGCCGGTGCCGTACATCCTGCCAGCAAAATGCTTGTGATAAACGCGAAATGTAAAGTGAACGCAAATCTGTGCATTTTCAAAAAGGTCTGCTGGAAAACTCGGGTCACCACAACGAACATCTCCTTGTTAACCTTGCCAAGTAAATAGCAATTTCTATGCCAATTTAAAATAATGGAAAAAACAGGAGATATTACGGATTTAGTGGGTTGAGCGTGGGTGATGACTGCACGAAATGGGGCAAACAGGAATATGCCTGCACGGATTTGTGCAAATGCGGATGGGAAAAAAGAAAGGATGATGGGACAGCGCGGCTGCTGCCCCATCATAAGAAACTATCGAATAGCGATCGGATTGCCGGGGGAACCGGTTGCGCCTTTGAGACGCAGTGGTGCGAAACTGAAGGCGAATTCGTAAACCTTCGCTGCCGCCAACTCCTCCGTGATAATGTTCTCAAGGTTATAGATACCGTGTTTGACAATAAACAGTTGATGCACTGGAAACGCGAGGGTCTCATCAGGATTCGGGACGACCTCGATTCCCCAGTTATCGCAACACAACATTACAATCTTCTGGTCGACGAGGTATTGCCCTGCTTCTAACCCGATACCGGGTTCCGTGGTATTGTAGCGATCATTATCCGTCATCCAGAATTTACCCCAGCCGGTGTGAATGATAGCGACATCACCGGGGGTAATCTGAACGCCCTGTTTTTTCAGCGCACCCTCCAGATCAGGGCGTGTAATTTCATAGCTATCGCTAAGATGTTCAACGCCTTTATAACCAGCGACATCAATGAGGACACCACGCGTCACGATGGGTCCCACGTTCTCAACACCGAGTTCCGTGAGTCCTTCAGCTTTCGCGAAATCGCGCTGGTGCAATCCGTTGTAGTAGAGGTCGCCAATGCCGATGTGGCCAAGTCCATCAAACTGCGTACCGACCTGACCGATCTCGCCACTGAAGATCTCCTCAAACCACGTCGTTTTGTTTTCACCGAGCGGACCTGACATCGCTGGAATTCGCAGGCTATAATGCCGCGTTCCGAAGACGGGGATACCGCTTTCATAGACTCTGCCGAGTTGATAGACTTCACCCGTTTTAATCAAACTCGCGGCTTCCAATACTTTCTCTGGCGTTAATCGGTTTACGGCACCCCGCCGATCATCGGCACCCCATTCGGACGGAAACCACGATTCTTGTGTGAGGGTAACAGTTGCTGTGAGGGCAAGTATACCGAAGACAAGCCCACATAGAATAAAAAACTGGTATTTTTTTGATTTTTTGAACATAATTACCTCCTGTAGGGTTAAAAAAAGAACGATACAAGATCGTTAACTACAAATGACAAGGGGTCCTATGACCTTTACTTCAATTGCCTTAATTCTGCTGTCAGCATTTTGCCACGCCTTATGGAATTTCTACAGCAAATCCAGCAGAGACACACGCATCCTCTTTTTTTGGTGCGGATTTTACACCTTAGTAATAGCGTTCATCGCCTTTGGTATCAAGCAACCGGTGGTTCCGAAACCGGTATGGGTCTATATTGCTGGCTCCGCCTTTGTCCACCTGTTATACAAGCTGTCTTTGACGCACGCTTATACCATTGGCGAGATTTCATTTATCTATCCTATTACGCGCGCCGCACCAGCTTTCCTACCACTCTTTGCCTTTCTTTTCCTAAAGGAACGAATTTCCGAGCAAGGCTTGATAGGTATCTTATGTGTGATGGCTTCCATACTCCTCTATCAACAACGCGAAGCGCGCATCCAGTTCAAAGCATTCTTTCGTTTCCTTCGCGACCATGATGCCCTTTGGGCTTATGCCACCCTTGCCAGCGTTATCGCATACTCACTGATAGACAAGCAAGGGATGTCTGAATTTCATCGCTACTCGACAGAGGCACTTTTATGGCGCGCCGTGACCTACTATTTGATGGAAAATGCTTGCGCGCAAGTTCTTTATGGAACGTTCATCCTCGTCCGGTTTCCACACCAGCAAATTATCCAGATTGGACGAACGGAATGGAAGCGGGCACTCGCTGTTGTTGGACTCTCGTTGGTATCCTATTCGCTCATTCTCTACACTTTGATGACAGAAAAGGTCAGCTACGTGACTGCGGTTCGGCAGTGTTCTGTCATTTTCGTTGTTTTGCTCGGTGGATACGCCTTAAAAGAAACTTATACAAAACGCCGATTCATCGCGGCTGTTGTGATGGTACTCGGCATTTTTTTGATTGCCACTTTTTAATTATACCTTGCGGTTCGGTGAGGTAGGTTTGGATATTGAAGTACCTTTCCGTATATCCGCCTGCGCCGTTGTTGCAGGTTACGTCTTTAGCATCACCAGAAACCTGCGTGTAAGCGAAGCGGAGCGCAGAGCGAAAACCTAATAATTAAAAAACCTCAACCGAAGGAGATGCCCAATTTGACGCTCCGCTCAGGGTGATTGTCCATCTCTATGTAGGCTTCGACTGAATCTTCAAATGGCACCACTGGATCAACAACATCTTCACATTCAAATCGTCCTTCAGCAAGCCACTTCCAACAGGTATCAATAATACGCTTGAAATTCCAACGCGGATGATCGCGGTTCGGATCACTGTTGGCGCGTGCAAAGATTATGTTCGGAATGTTGACGTGCGCGACAGCCCCGAGGTCAAGTCCACCTGTACAGGCTTTCGCTCGTCCCGCGTAGACGATTGTTCCTTCAAAAGTGACGCTACGAAGGGCATCATCGAGTGCTTCGTAGATTGCACTGGTTTCTACAGCCACGTCAACGCCGAGCCCACCGGTCGCTTCTTTGAGCACTTCGCCGACATTGCAAGCAGTTGGGTCAATGACAAGTTCCGCTCCCGTCTTTTCAGCGACTTTCCGCCGTCTTTCAATCGGGTCTACGGCAGCAACAAAGTCAGCCCCTGCGATCCGTGCCATCTGCACCGTCATCAACCCAATGGCACCAAGCCCAAAGACAGCAACCCGCTCACCAACACGGACTTTACCATCACGAATAGCAGACATTGCGAAGTGTGCTGGATCGTAGCAGACCGCCTGTTTCCACGTCATCTGGTCAGGCATCTTGAGGACACCCCCTGCGCGCCATGTGTGTGTCTCCTTGAGGTGCCCGTGGCTTGCCACGCGTTCTCCAATCGCGAAACCGTCAACGTCGTCCCCGATCTCAATGATCTTTCCGACACACATATTCCCAAGTCTCAATGGGAAATTTCCGCCGCCGTATCCGTAGTACGCTGTCAGTTCAGTGCCGCGTTTGGGTGCCCCGAATTCGACCTGAACTCGGACGCTATCCGCGGGAACGGGACCATCTTCATATTCTTTCAAGACGGGCTGCCGAGGGGCAACCGCGACTAATTCTTTTGGCATGTTTGTCTCCCTCAAGTGTTTAACGGCACACGGCGTGTGCCTACTCCTTTAATGCGGAATACCCAATTGATGCATCCGACGGTGAATCGCCTCTCGTGCCTCTTGGAACGGACGAGAGAGGAACTCCAAATGGTCATCCTCACCATGGTGGTGCGTCACGGTCCCGTGTTCGTGATGGCGCGCTGTCTGTTGAATATAGGACAACCCACCCTCAATCAAGGTTAGCATGTAGTTCGCCGTTTCCGGGTCAAACATCCACCACTCGCCGCCGACTGCAATGTAGACCGGAGAGGTGTGGGCAATGATGCCGCGTCCCCATCCATCGTGGTGTGGCACGGCTTGTGCATAGTTAGGTCCACCGCACCGCGCAGCAATCCACGAATGCTTGTCCACTTTCAGATTCGCTTTCAGGCGTAGATGCGCTTTGCCATCTTTCTCCTCAGTGGAAGCAACGACGTGTCCTGCCTGAATAATCTGCAACGTATGGATAGGGAAGATGGAATCTGCGGAGGCTTCTACCTCAACCGTGCCACCGTTCCCCGGTAGATTGATAGTGCTACCAATCGGTTGTCCATCAACTGTAAGACGGATCATGGGACCACCGCTGAGGAATGTGTTTCCGGCACTCATGTATTTGCACCAGTTATCGTAATTGAATTCCTCATTATCGGGGATGTGGACGTAGGTGCGATAAACACCTACCGGGACATCGCTACTCATCTTATCCGTTCCGCCAACGAGCGGAAGTTTATAGCCGCAGTTGAGGTAGCGGTAGTACTCAAGGTGTCCATACATGGCGTTGGTAAGGTATTCAACAGCGTCAACACGTCCGGTAGCAATGAGTGTCGCCGGCTCACAATTCGGATTCGGAATGTGTGGCAAAACAACAGTGCCACCCTGCGCGTGGCACGCATCCGCCCAGTGCGAAAGCGTGACCTCCATATTTCCACCGAGTTCGGCTTCTCCGGGACCATCTGAACACCACGGCGCGACCTGCTCCTTTAAGCCAAGCAGTGTGAGATGACCGAGGAGATGCTGACGATTCTCCTGTGTCGCATAGACAATGCTCCGTCCATCAGCAGAAGTTGTGGGTCTCCCGATGAACTCTTCTGTATTTGTGAAAAGATGCCCCCATTGCGAGAGGAGAAGATTGACAACGCCGAGATCTTCGCCTTGTGCTTCGGTATGCGCGCCCTGTGTAGAGAGGAAATGGACGTGTGTATCGCCGCTGAAATAGCGTTCGGCGTTCATATCGCACCACCGCTTTAAGCGCAGCGTCAACTCACGCTGCCCCGGCTTTATGTTAACGGTGGTACGTAAAGGCGTATATTCAAAGCCGCGGGCAACATCGACGATAACGTCTCCGCGAGGCAGCCACCCTTGACACGTACCGTCAATGTAGGCGTAACTAATCTGTCCGAGTCGCACATCACCACCGACATCTACGTGCCATGTCCCCATGTTTGAATTGACGTGGGCATGGTGCCCGTGCGGCGCGTACGGCACCCCGTGCGGGGAACGGAAATGGACACGACACGGCACTGGTCTGTTCGTTTCCTCGTCAATCACGGTGGTATGCACCCAGTTTCTGCCACTGTCAATGACCTCTATCTTAACCCGTTCGTTGGGTTGAACGACACCCTTTTTTTGGACCTCTCCCCAGTTGACAGTGCCGAGCGTTTCGCCGTGGTTCTTGACCTCAACACTTGCGGAGGGAGTAGCAGATACTTCAACGTACACAGGACTGCTTTTGTTGTTTTGGGATTCACCCCAACCTTTGAAATCGTCGTTGATAAAGGCATCGGGAGCGTTCTCCGGCAACGGATACGGATATGTTGCTGAGCCACGGTCAACATCGACTTCCATATCAAAGGGTCTGTCGGCATCATCAGATTGGGGAAGCGTGATTTTGACTTCGCGGCGGGGACGACGCGGTATCGGACTTTCGTCGAGGTAACCGAGCGTGATTGCCGCAACAATAAAACGTCGTTCCTGTGGTTGAATTTCAATTGACGCGACTTCAACGCCGTCTCTCGGATTCTTCCACACCCACAAATAGTAGTCGTGCGGTGTCCCTTGGCTCACTTCCGTCTGTCGGTTGCCAGCGGATCCCCAAGGTCCCTCGTGGCGTGGCGATAAACTTTCCTGCCGGTCGGGTATAGCGAGGAACGTCTGTTGCCCCCATCCTTGCGGCACACCTCCGATCTCGAAGCGTTCGCGAATCGGCACACTCACCGTTTCACCATCAGTGTAATGGAAAACGTAATTGGCAATCAGCCTGCCGATCGGTTCGCCTTCAGGGATGCGGGTCTCAAGCAGACGATGCACAAAAATAACCCGCTTCGGACTTGCACCGACAGGAACTTGGATAGGTTCGGTGTTAACGTTTTCACCGAAGCCTAAGAAACAGGATGTGCCTTCAGCGATGTCGAAAGGTAGCCCGTGGAACGTCTGTGCTCCGAGGTTCGGCGTTGCGTTCTCACCGATAATTTCTGGACCGACATTGCACAAAGCGGAAAGTGAAATTGGTTGGTAGTCTTGCATAATACACCTCTATCGCGACCAGGAGGTCGCTCCTACAAACCGTTTTTTTAAAGAGGAAAATCAATTGACTGTCCCTGTTCAGAGGATATATAGAACGCTTGCATCAACTCTGTGAGGTTCCGTCCATCTTGGATAGTAATGGTCATCGGTTCATCACGAAGGATAGCGTTAATCCACTGTTGCATCGGTTCAGGTGGTGCCGCGGGAGCGTTGGCGATGTATGCCGCCTTCTCCTCATCAGAAAGTTTACGGGTTTCAAAATGCATCTCGCCGTGTCCTGCGGCGAACGAGCCTTCCGTACCGTAGATTTCAAGCAGGTTCGGACCGGAACGGTGCGTCCAAGCGACATCAATCACGCCGAGTGCTTTGTTTGCGAATTCAACGACGGAAACGCTGTTGTCATCAATCGGGAAGTTGCCGGTAAAGTTGTTAATCTTAGCGATAGCACTCTTCGGTTCACCCATCAACCACCGAATAACATCAACACGGTGACACCCCAAGTCAAAAAGGGCACCGCCACCGGCGCGTTCTGGATCTGCAAACCACGCGCTCGTTCCACTGAACCAACTATCCAATGCGGCGGAATGCGCAATCCGTCCCCTCCCGAACGTTATGTCACCAATCAGTCCGTCATCAATCGCCTTTTTCGCAAACAGGATTTCTGGATTGCAACGCGAAGGCAGCGAAATCATGAACTTTACACCCGCTTTCTCGACGGCATCAATAATTGGATCGCACCCCGCGACGGTAATAGCGAGTGCCTTCTCTGTGAAGATATGTTTCCCGGCTTCAGCGGCGGCGATTATTACACGGGGATGGTCGGACGTGATCGCGTCAACAGAGACTGCATCCACATCATCGCGGCTGAGGACTTCATCGAGATCTGTGTAGAAAGGGACTTCGTACTGTTCTGCTGCTGCTCTTCCACCGTATTCCTCTTCGTCCCAGACAGCAACAAGTTCGGTTTCAGGGTTTTCATGGATTCTTCGAGCATAGCCACCGGCGTGGACATGCGCCATACTGAGCTTTGCGACTCTAATCATTTAATTCTCCTTAAGTTATTATCTAATTGCGGGTGGTTCATTACTCGCTGTGCTTTGTACCCCAAACTTGCCTCGCAGTGAGAGTTTGCGGGATACCAGACGCAATCTAAGAAATCACACCACGTAAAGAACACAATCTAAATGAAGTAGATTTTTTAAGGCACCCTGGATACGTGCTTAAGTTTCGTAGTAGGGAAACCCGTCAAAGCCCACAGACGCGCAATGAATTGCGCTACTACAAACCAAGGATTATGTGACCCTCATCTAATCCCGCCAACAGAGGAACGGGTTGCGAGATGGTTCCAGCCACGCAGCACCAATTGGACGTTGGTGTGGCGATTTTCGGCTTCGATCTCATCATCACCGGCATGCATCTGAACGAGGACGCTCTTTCGCGTTTGGTTTGAGCGGTTTGGCATCGAACCGTGCAGGGTGAAGTAACTAAAGAAAAGCACATCGCCGGGTTCCGCCTCTAAAACGGTCGCTTCTTCAATCGGATATCGCTCGGTAATTTCAACGTTCTTTCCGCTTCCCATCATACCATCTGTGCGTCCGAGCTGCTTGTGAGAACCCGGGTAGACGCGGACACACCCCATTTCATCCGTAGCCTCTGAGACATAGACAATAGCAGCTATCATGCTGTCTTTGACAGACGGAAAATACTGCCAATCTTGGTGCATCGGGAAGGGGGCACCTTGCTCCGGTGGTTTGCAGAAAAGTTTGGAATGATGGAGCATAATATCCGGTCCGATGAGGGCTTCGGTAACATCAAGAAACTTTTTCTGCAAGAATGCCTGCATCCAGACAGCAGAGAAACTTTGAATATTGTGGGTATGGATGATAATAGATTCGCCACCATCAAGGGCATCCATCAATCTGCCACCCCAGCGCGCGTTGACGTTTTCATCGCTTTTGAGGAGTTGATCCACGACCCGATCAAAGTCATTCTCCATCGCATTGATTTCTTCGGACGAATAGACACCTTTGGCGAAATAGTATCCGTTTTCCTGAAAGAATTTTCCGATATCTGACATTATGTTTTTGTAACCTCCAGACTTTTGTAGCGCAATTTTTAGTTTGTAAGCTGTGCGAAAAGTTCATTTAACCAACTTGGTGAAGGGACTTCTGTATTATCAACTTCTGCAACTTCCTGCCGTAACTTGCCAAAGGTATTGAAGACAGCGAATTGACCATTGTTCAAGATCCCAACGAGGTTTTCGACGTGCGAATCAGAACTATACAACCGATGGACATCCTCAAGACGATTGGTAGCCATTACGACAGTTTTTCCCATCGCTTGGAGTTCACCGAGCAACTCCGTCATCTCGACCTGTCCACTCGGATCGAGTGGTGTGAGCGGTTCGTCAAGCAACCATAACTGTGGTTCGTGTAGAAAAGTTTTGGCGAATAAAAGTCGATGCTGTTCCCCTGCTGATAGCGCACCAATTTTGACCTCACGTAGGTGCTGGATGTCCATTAATTCAAGGACGGTATTGATTGCTCCCACACGCCCCTTTTTCTCTAATTTGTATGCAGCGGCAAAAAAATTGAGGTAATTTACAACGGACAACTCAGGATACCCTTCAAACGCAACGGAGACATACCCTATGCTTGGACGCACCTGTTTCAGGTTTGCAAACGCATCAATGCCATCAATAGAGACGCTCCCTGACGTGGGTTCAACTAAGGTCGCCAAAATATTGAGGAGGAGCGTTTTGCCTGCACCATTCTTACCGAGTAGAACGAGGCACTCCCCGGCTGCCACCTGAAACGTAAGTTTTGTAAGAAAGGGTTTCTTGTCAAAGGATTTGCACAGGTTTTGGACCTCAAGCATTAACACTCTCCGGTGATCTGATTTTTATCCGATGTCAAAACCTGTTGTCCGTGCCAATTTTTGAGCGACAAAGGCAGACAGACTCATCCCTGCTTTTGCAGCTTCATCTGCTAAGTAGTGATGAAGTTGTGGATCAATGGAGACGTTGAACGATGCTTCATTTAATTCCCGCGCCGGGGCTTTTGGGACAGAAATATTATCCTCTCGATAGCATTCTTTCATCAATTCCCACGCTGTCTTCAATTCTACCAACGTCTCGGCGGGAGTCGGTGCGAAAGCCGAAACATTTGGAAGTTCAATGAAATGTGCGAGATAATCACCATCTTCATCAAGGAACATCTTGACGGTGAATCCGTCAAAGTCGTCGTGGCTATTCTTCATTTTCTGTTTCCTGATTATATTGCGTGAGAAATTGCCGGACTCGGTACCCCTTTGCTATGGATCTATTGGATTGAACAATAAGTCTGTATCCGTTAGGTGAATACCAAACCCGATGACTTCCGCGCTGACGACGTTGCGTCCATCCACATTGACGCATGAGTCGCTCAAACATGTTAAATTTTAATCCGTTTGGGTTCCGCTGCGCTTTTTCAAACAAAGCATCTCTTCGATTCATGTGTGCCTCTAACGGATTACTGAGGTAGAACTCCATCTACTTTATCCTACCTCACAGAACAGCAGCATGTCAACTCAGATCGACCTTGACAGGTCTGCCGAGTTCGGCAGATTGCCATGCAGCTTCGGTCAATTGGATGACACGCAAACCGTTTTCAACACCGATCGGGTTCTCTGTCCGTTCACCTCGGATAATCTCAATAAAAGCGACATCCTTGTTTGCCTGCTCCGGCATTTCAGATTCATCAACAAGTTCTGACTGCCCGTCCCGTTCTTGGCGGTAGAGCTGACCTGCGCGGATATAAAGCGCGCCCTCTTCAAGCCAGATAGAAAAATCTTCTCGAACGCCGCCATAAGCATGCCCGACAATGCTGATATTGCACAAGGCACCGGTATCAAACTTAATCGACATCGCAGTGAGCACATCCACCTCAATGTCCAAGTTATCTATCATCGCGAAAACGGTGTCGGGACTCGCTTCCAACACCCAAAGGAGAATGTCAATCAGGTGGCTCCCTGAGTCGTTCAGCTGTCCACCGCCACCGAGAAACGGGTCTTGTCGCCATTTACCCTGCTGATTCCGATACCAATTCTGCGACTGATGCGCGGTGACGAAGTTAACGCGCCCGAGTTCACCACTCTGTACCACTTGGCGACAGTATTGATAGGTAGGGCTCAAATGCCGTTGGTAACCTATCATCAGGTGCAAACCGGTCTCTTCTACCTTCGCAATCACCTGCTTGGCATGGTCTACCGTGCAGACCATCGGTTTCTCGGTATGGACGTGGCATCCTGCGTCAAGTGCGTCCATAATATGTTGGAAGTGAAGTCCATGCGGTGAACTAATAACGACGGCATCCGGTTTGACAGCATCTAACATCTCAACGTGATCTACGTAAGTAGGAAGTGAATCGTCTAAACCGACGGTCTCTTTGAACGCATCAAGCGAAGCTTCACTTGGATCGGCGAGCGCAACAATCTCTACATCTTCGACACTTGAGACACTGCGTCCGTGCCCACGTGCATTGCCGCCACACCCGATGAATGCGAAGTTTAATTTCTGTTTCGACATATTTTAATTTATGGCCTCCTGGGCTGCTTTCCACTACGTTCGTACTTCTGACGCTGTTATCGCTTGCGGTTTAACCTTAAGGTGTAACTTATCACAACTTGCAACAAAAACTCAAGCGAATTCTTTGAAAAGATAGCGCAAGCCCAAGCATCGCGCCGGTTCTCACTGCGAAGCATCTACGGAGAGGAACATCATTTATCAAACCCACTTCACCAAACCGCAAGGAAAATTAAAAAAGTGTTTAATAAATGAACAACATAGCACAAATTATGACAGAAATGGGTCGAAATTCGCCTATTTTATGCGAAATTACGAATGGCATACAATTTGCAAGAAGTTTTGCAAGAAGTAAAGCACAGGAGGACGCTACCATGCAAAAATCGCTTTATCTTTTTCTAATCATAAATCTAAGTCTATCATTGAGTTGGATTCCCCACGCGCACGCCGAGAAGGACTGCGACGAAAATGTTGCAGAAGTGGAGGAGGTCACGGTAACAGCAACGCGTGCAGAGAAAGAGCCTTTCAAAACGCCTAACGCCATTACTGTTCTTAATCTAAAACAATTGGAACGGACCAACGCAGAGCACGGGTCCAACCTACTTCGTGATGTCGTCGGCGTTAGCGCACAGCAGACGACAGTCGGACAAGGCTCACCGCTACTCCGAGGCTTAACGGGTTACCAGACGTTGATACAAGTCGACTGGGTCCGTCTGAACAATTCAACATTTCGTTCAGGGCCAAATCAGTACACGGCAACCATCGGACCAGAAATTTTAGATCGAGCAGAGGTGTTACTTGGTTCAAGCTCCATGCTATATGGAAGCGGTGCTATGGGGGGTGTCGTTAGTTTCTTTACGAAAGCGGTACCACTCAATCCAGCACAGCAAACTTGGGATGTCCACCCGCGACTCTTTGCCCGCTACACGACAGCTACACAGGAACGACTCGGTCGGTTGGAGGTAACAGGAAATAAGGGGCAATTTGGATTCATTGCTGGCGGTGGCGTGCGATTCTATGGGGATATGAACCCTGGCAGCGGGTACGATCTTCACTACAAAAACCGGAAATTTGAAATCGTGAACGAAATGCCAGGCGGTGTGAAGCTCTATGACTATGATGAGATCAGTAAACTGTCAAAAGATAATATCCCTAAGAGATGGCTCATTGACACCGAAGGTCCGCTGGGTTGGAAAGCCTACGATGCCGATGCAAAGATTGCGTATCAACTCAGCGACACAAGCACGATCAACGTTGCCTACCAGATGTGGAAGCAGCCGCAAACACCGCGCTACGATAAAATCGCACCACAGGAGTTTGATGAATTCTTTTTTGAGCCGCAAAACCGTGATCTCATCTATGCCAATTATTTAGTAACTCCAGTAGAGGGAAGTATCGACTCGTTCCGTCTGACAGCCTCTTATCACCGCCAAAAAGAGGGACGAAATGAGGTGAAACTGGACGCAACGTCTCGACGACAGCGATATGACACGGTTAACACCATCGGCTTAAGCGCGCAAGCGGTCAGTTCAATCCTGCCTCGACAACGCTTGGTCGGCGGCGGTGAATTCTACTTGGACATGATTCAGAGTCGTACCGTCAAAACGGATATCAAAACGGGCAAAGAAGATATTAACGAAAACCTTGGACGTTTCATTAACGGTTCTCAGTTCTGGGATGCAAGTCTGTATCTTCAAGATGAAATTAGGGTACACGACCGTGTCGAACTCACACTCGGCGGACGCGCTACGTTTTATCAGACCAATGCAGACCTCTCTATCCGAGATAAGGCTTTTGATGCGTTCAATGTATTCGACAACAGTTTGACCGGAAGTGCCGGAGTGGTGGTCGGTTTGACAGAGTACCTGAACTTCGTAAGCACCTTTGGAACAGCATTTCGTGCGCCTTCGTTGAACGATACAACAGCGGTGGAAGTCACCAATGAGGGTGTCACAGCACCGAGTCCAGATCTTAGACCGGAAACTTCGTGGACAGTTGAGAGCGGTCTCAAGGCGAAGCACTCCTACTTCCGTGGTGCTCTAACCCTATTCCACAGCCGGGTTAGCGGTTTAGTTGCGCGCAAACCCGTTCAAGAGGCATACAAAGGTGAAACACTACCGCAACTCCATAAAGATCTTATCAAAGAATACGAGGGGATTGACGTACTCGTTTTTGACAATGTTGATGAAGCACAGTTTCAGGGAGTTGAATTAGCTGGGTTGATCCCGATTGCCCCCGTCTGGTCGGTCTACGGTAATGCAGCAGTGATACGTGGGGAAGTCCTCAAAATTGGTGGCAAAGCACCAGATCCGAAGAAGCCTTGGGAAGCACGTGTTCGTAGGGAGCCTCCATTGAACGGGATCGTTGGGGTTCAGTGGGAACCGTTGAATACACAGTATTGGGCGACCCTCTATGTGCGTGCTGCAGCAGAACAGAGACGAATGAACCGAAGCGATATCCGCGACCCACGGATGCCCGGAAAAACACGCGATCCAGCCGAAGTTGAATTCGATTCCAATGGCTATGCAGTAGATGCCGGGACCCCAGGGTGGTGGACCCTCAACGTTCGTGGCGGGATTAAACTCTTCGATTACACACACTTGACGCTATCACTCGAAAACCTGCTTGATCGACGGTATCGTCCACACGGTACGGGTGTAAACGCCCCAGGTTTCAATGTGAGTCTGAGTTTGGACAATCGGTTTTAACTGACAACCATTTACAACACATCAAATTTCCGCTTAATAAATTCGACCACAACTGCCGGCACCATCTCCCGTAACTTCTCCTCGCTCACTTTCCGCTGTGCCATCTGCACAACCTCCATCACGAGCGTTGAACTAATATGCGCATACTGTGTATTTGCCATCATAAAGAGGGTATCAATGTCCGGAGCGATCTGTTGATTCATCCGCGCCATTTTGAATTCCCACTCAAAATCAGAGATTTCGCGAAGCCCACGGATGATAGCACACGCGCCGCGCGTCTGTGCGTAATGTACCGTCAACCCAGTATAGCCATCAATCGTGGCTTGTGGATACGGTTCGATGACAGTCTTAAGCATCTCGGTGCGTTCCTCAAGTGTAAAACGCGCCGGTTTAGCGGGATTAACACCGATGGCAACAACGAGTTCATCAAAGACACCAAGCGTGCAAATGCGATCAATGAGGTCGACGTGCCCATTGGTAACTGGATCAAAACTCGCGGGGAAGATGGCGATTTTTTTTGACATGTGGATACCTTCTGGTAAAAATTGCTGACAACGACCAACGAAATAGCGGCTTCTCCTCACACTTTATGATTATATCACAAGACTGGTCTTCAGGCAAATTAGGAGCATGCAGCCTTCAGCCACTATAAACAAAAATCGAAATACCAAAAAAAGTTGATTGCATTTTTGCACGCGTGATATAATAGCAGTATTACATAGCAAGGAGGCTAACTCATGGCAAAAATTAACACACTTGTCTTTGCAGGCGGAGCAATCCATGACTGGAAAGGCTGTAGTGATGAAATTGTGAAGGTGCTCTCACAGGGAGATGCATTTGAGATTACCAGAGTCGAGGAAGACTTGGATGCTCTCGTTTCACCGAATTTAGATCCGTACGATCTCATCGTTTTCTATTACACAGTTGGCGAGATTTCGGACGCGCAGAAGAACGGTTTGCTCAACCACGTCGCTTCAGGCAAAGGATATGTCGGTGTACACTCGGCAGCAGATTCGTTCCGCGGGTGTCCAGAGTACCGCTCAATGGTAGGCGGTTATTTTGTTACACATCCGCGCTACCGTGACTATCAAGTCAGCATTGTCGACAGTGAACATGAGATCACAGAAGGACTTGACGAGTTTGTGGTGACGGATGAACAGTATATCCTCGATTACGATCGTCGGAATCACATACTTGCGTCAGCGTTATGGAAAGGTAACGCCGCGCCGGTCGCATGGACGAAGGATTGGGGCGAAGGCAAAGTGTTTTATCTCGCGCTCGGTCATGACGCTGCAGCGTGTCAGCACGATATGTTTGGAACGCTCCTGCAACGTGGTGCTCTCTGGGCAGGTAGCAACGGTGGCGAATAAACGCTATAGCCTTTTGTCATAGCGAATACACATTCTATTAAAGCGCGAGGTCTCTGTAATAGGGGTTGCCAAACAACTTTCCTTAAACCTCGCGCTCACTGTTACGCTACATACTGTGCAGGGCAGGTGTCTAACAAACATGAAGCAGAAAATTACCAGTATTCAAGCAGTACCTGAATTGCCTTCACATCAACAACTCTTTCTGAATGGCACTCCATTTGTTGTGATTCATACATCTTTGGTTGAAAAATTTGGATTGCGTATCGGTTTAGAAATTGAAGCCGAGACCATCGAAAAGTTAATTGCGGCTGATGAAGTGATGCGTGCGAAGAACTACGCGCTCAGATTACTCCGTGAAGAGAAAGATAACATCACAGCAGAAGGGTCAGAGGCTCCTCGACCCGCAGGAAAGCCCAAAATTTATACTAAAAATGAGCTGGAACAGCGACTTGAGCGAGGAGGCTTCTCAACCAAAGCCATTGAAACATCTATTGAGGAGTTGATTCATTCGGGGCATATTCGCGACCGGAAGTTTGCAGAGAATTGGATAGTTCGTAGACAAAAATCTAATCCGCGTGGAAAAACGCTGCTCAAGAACGAACTCATCAACAAAGGCATCGACCGAGAAACAGCGGAACAAGTTGTAGCGAAAGTAGAAACTGAAGACGAAACGAAAGTCGCCCTCCAGATTGCCCAAAAACGGGCGAAGCAGTATAAAGGGTTGCCGATTCATGTCGCCAAACGTCGATTACACGGGTTTTTGGCACGACGTGGGTTCAGATCAGAAACTGTCCGACACGTACTCGAGCAGATTTTTTAAATATAATCTCTTGCCATGATCGACCCATTGGGGCAATCATGGGTTGTTGAGGCAGTTGATACTTTTCTCTAAACACGTACGGTTATGTGTTTTCTGTTTTCTCTTGACTTCTCTGTATGAATAGACTATAATTGGAATAGGATAACGTAGGAGAGAGCCTAACATGACATCAGATGAAATTAGAGCCAGTTTCTTAGAATACTTCCGCAAACACGGGCATGCTATCGTGCCGAGTGCGTCCTTGATACCAGCAGGTGACCCGACGCTGTTGTTCACCAACGCAGGTATGAACCAATTCAAGGATGTGTTTCTCGGTATCGGACAGCGGGAGTACACGCGCGCCGTTGACACACAAAAATGTCTGCGAGTCAGTGGCAAACACAACGATCTCGAAGAGGTTGGTTACTCACCAAGCCACCATACCTTCTTTGAGATGCTCGGAAACTGGTCATTCGGTGATTATTACAAGCAGGAAGCTATTGCCTTTGCATGGGAACTGGTAACCGAACTCTGGAAGATTCCAAAGGAACGTATCTGGGCGACAATCTATCTCGAAGACGACGAAGCAGAAAAACTCTGGCTCCAAGAGACAGACCTCCCGCTCTCGCGTATCCGTCGTTGCGATAAGGACAACTTTTGGGAAATGGGTGAGACAGGTCCCTGCGGTCCTTGTAGCGAACTCTTTGTTGACATGGGCGTAGAAGCCTATCCTGAAACCGCAAATGACCCAGACGCAGGTCCTAATACGAGCGATCGCTTCAGGGAATTCTGGAATCTGGTGTTCATTCAGTACAACCGAAACGAAAACGGCACGCTTGAACCCTTGCCAGCAACACACGTAGATACAGGCATGGGATTTGAGCGGATTACCTCCATATTGCAAGGAGTTGACTCAAACTACAAGACGGATCTGTTTACGCCGCTGTTGACAACAATTGCTGATATGACAGACACCGCGTATTTCGATGATGAACGCGGGTTACCACACCGAGTTATTGCTGATCATATTCGGTGTTTGACCTTTGCCATCGGCGACGGTGTAATGCCCTCTAACGAGGGTCGAGGCTATGTCATCCGCAGAATCTTGCGACGGGCTGTGCTTTACGGCAAGAAATTAGAGATGAACGAAGCGTTCATCTACCGGCTTGTTGATAACGTCATCGAATTGCTCGGCGATGTATTTCCTGATGTTCTGCCGCGCCATGAGTTTATCACTCGCACGATTCAGGGTGAAGAGCACCGGTTTCATCAAACAATCGAACGCGGTTTGGAACTCCTCGATCGCTCATTTGACACGCTCAAGGATCAGAACGGCACACAAATTGATGGAAAGCGTGCGTTTGAGTTGTACGATACCTTCGGCTTTCCCCTGGATTTGACCCAGATGCTCGCACGTGAGCGCGGGTTCAGGGTTGACGATGTCGGCTTTGAACACAGTATGGAGGAGCAACGCTCGCGTGGGCGGGCAGCATGGGAAGCCAGAGGTGGCACCAAAGACGAAGAGATCTCTGTTTACGCAGAGGTCCTTAAAGAGCATGGCGAAACGGAATTCGTCGGTTACACGCAAAACAACGTCGATGCAGAAATCGTCGCTTTAATCGCCGACGCGGAATCCGTAGCCAGCGCGCAACAGGGAGATGAGGTGTTTGTCCTGCTGAACCGAACTCCTTTTTACGGTGAATCGGGTGGACAAGTCGGCGATGTCGGCACAATTGAGAGTGGAAATGCGAGGTTGGCTGTAGAAGATACACTCAAACCCTCAGCAGACTTAGTCGTTCATAAGTGTAAGGTACTTGAGGGTGAAATCACGCCGTATACCTCGGTGCAAGCACAAATAGATAGCGGACGCCGAAACGCTGTCGCCGTGAGTCATACAGCAACACATCTTTTACACAGTGGGTTGCGGGAAGTACTCGGAACACACGTCGCGCAAGCTGGTTCGCTCGTTGAAGCTGGTAGATTGCGGTTCGACTTTTCACACTACGAATCTGCTTCACCAGAACAATTGCGAGACATTGAAGAATTTATCAACGAAAAAATTCGAGGAAATGACGCGTTGTCTATCAATGAAATGCCGTTAGATGAGGCGAAATCAAAAGGGGCTTTAGCCTTCTTCGGCGATAAGTACGGCGACATTGTGCGCGTTGTGCAAGCTGGCACCTATAGCGTTGAACTCTGCGGCGGCACCCACGTTGACGCAACGGGTGAACTCGGTTTTGTGAAACTGATGAGCGAAAGCAGTATCGCTGCAGGTGTCCGACGCGTTGAAGCACTGACAGGTACTGCCGCGGTAGCCACGGTTCAAGAAGACACCGCGCTTCTCACCAATGTGGCGAATCTGCTGAAAACGCCCAAAACCGCTCTGCCCGAACGGATCGAACGACTGCTTCAGGAACAACGGGACCTTGAACAGCAACTTCAACAACTCAAAAGCCAGCACGCTCTCGCCAACGTCAGCACCTTGGTCGAAGGGGCGACACTTGTCGAAAACGTGCGGGTTGTCGCATCACTCGTAACAGACGCGGATAGGAACGGGTTGCGGAGGCTTGTTGATGAACTCAAAACCCGTTTAGAATCTGGTGTCGTTGCACTTGCTGCCGTGTCAGGAAACGAAGTCGCCTTCGTAGTTGGTGTAACATCAGACTTGGTGAAGAACCGCGATTTGCATGCGGGTAAAATCGTCTCCGAACTCACCCAACTGGCTGACGGTCGCGGTGGGGGACGCCCAGAACTCGCACAAGGTGGCGGCAAGAATCCGAGCAAAGTGAACGCCGCAATTGCGAAAACCAGCGAAATCGTCGGACAACAACTTAAAGCTTAGCTTGCAGACACCCCCTTCTGCGAGACAGATGTGTGCGTGAAAAACCGTTTACCGGAAGCGGTATCTTATAACGCACAAAGGAGAGGTCATGGATTGGAGTTTAATTGCTTCACTCTTTTGGAAATTCAGTTTAGGGATCCTTCTAATTGCCCTTACCGCTCTTGCGGGATATTTGTGCGCCGCTGCCGGTAGCCTCCGAAACTCGTTGAACAGCATCCGAAATACGTTGAACTCCACCGAAAGCATCGTTAATCAAGAGATCGGAGAATTGATTACCGACGTGGATCGGACGGTGAAAGAGGTGAACAAGGAACTACCGGAGCTGCTGCAAAATCTAAATGGGTTGACCGCTTCCTTACACGGGATTAGCGAGTCCGAAATTCAACCCACCGTGCACAATATCCAAGAAATGACTATTGTTCTGAACCAAAGCATTCAAGAACTTGATGAAGTGGTTCAAAAAGTGAGCAGTTTTTCTGGTCAGACGATTGAACAAGCGGCATTTTTCCGCAATCAGATAGCAGTTTCACTTGCTGATATCGTAAGTTTGTGGCAAGGCATCAAAGCCGGATGGGATAGTTTCGCCTCTACACAACCGTCCGAATCAGAAGAGGATGTTCCAATATCCGCTGCGGCGAACGAATAATCAAATACGGCGAACTTGTCAGTTTCCTACGTTAAAAAAGCAGTATAATATTCAAATCGTAACAGGACACAATAAAAAAGAATCCAGCAAGAAATAAACACGAGAATTGAAACTTTCCACCCTGATTTTCGTAAACTTTAACAACGTGTTTTGGATCCAGCAAGCTACGCTAAAACAACTCCAAATTTGGAGATATGCAAGCTGCACCAAAACAATCTCAATGTAACAGAAAGGATAAAAAAATGAGTAATAATGAACAGAACAACGGGCTCGCAGTGGTCTTCGCCTTTTTTACCGGCTTCATGGCAGGTGCGGTTATCAGCCTGCTCTATGCCCCGAGTTCCGGCAAGGAAACCCGACAGAAGATTCGTGACACTTCGATTGAAGCCAAAAACCGAACGGTTGAGATCGCGAACCAAGCATCTGACAGCGCGCGGCAAGGCGTTCAGACCATCATGGAACAGAGCAAAGAAAGCGTCCACAGCATTGTAGACACTGGAAAAGAACACCTCCAACAAGCTGGCGAGCAGGTAAAAAGTGCTGTGGAAACAGGACGTAAAGTTTCCGCGGATGTCCGAACCCAAATTGCTGGGTCTATCCCGGGTATGGACAACGCCGAAGAAACCGATGAAAAGGCTACCGAGGAAGCCTAAGCGTTCTTCCGCGGTATGCGGAGGAAAATAAAAGGTCTCGGACACTGAGGTACGTACCTACAAGTACAGTGATCAGTAGACGTGCCACGCTATTAAATGAATGGAAATTGAAAAGCTGAGAATCCTGCTTGAACAGATTAAAGGTGGAGAGATTGCAGTGGATGATGCTCTGCAATCTCTCCGCACACTTCCTTTTGAAGATTTGGGATTTTCAAAAATCGATCACCATCGTCAACTTCGCACCGGATTTCCCGAAGTCATCTTCTGTCAAGGAAAGACGGTAGAACAGGTCAAGCAGATTAGTGAACGTATCCTCGCTGCCGGGCATCCGCTCCTCGCAACGCGTGCCACCCCTGACATGTACAAAGCGGTGAAAGAGGTTCAACCCGCAGCACGCTATAATGAACTTGGACGAACGATCACCGTCTCGCGATCCGAGGAAGAGGGAGGCGTTCCAGGTATCCTCGTCGTTTCTGCAGGCACCTCCGATTTACCAGTAGCCGAGGAAGCTGCCGAAACCGCACTGATAATGGGAAACCAACCGGAACGTCTTTACGATGTCGGTGTGGCAGGGTTACACCGACTCATGAGCAATCATGAGAAACTCCTAAACGCACGGGTTATCATCGTCGTCGCGGGCATGGAAGGCGCACTCCCAAGTGTTGTCGGTGGATTGGTGGACTGCCCCGTCATTGCGGTGCCGACGAGTATCGGCTACGGTGCCAGTTTCGGAGGGCTCGCCGCTCTATTAGGGATGCTAAACAGTTGCGCGTCCGGTGTCACAGTTGTGAATATCGATAACGGTTTCGGAGCAGGCTACAGCGCGTCGCTTATCAACCGACTCTGTACGTAATTTACCGGTTATTACCCACACTAAACGCCTTCTTCCTTTTCCTCACCTGCGATTCTTAGCACAACACTTGCACTTTCCGGCGTTCCTTGCGAACCGAAACCTGATTTAGAAAAGTTGTGCTCTGCTCTTAATTGGATAACTTCAGCATTGATGCTGAGCGTGACAATATCAGATCCAATTTTGCACCGAATTTGGTACGGAACTGATTCAGCATAACTCCGTCCATAAGAACGCGGTTGCCATGTCACACCGGATGCCTCAGCGTATGTTGTTAGGGCTGTTTCGGCGGCTTTCGCAATATTCCCCTCCGTGTTGAGGACATATTCCGCCGCACTTGCCGCTCTGTGTGCAACGTCCGCCAAGCGTTCCTGAGCCGTTTTTGCATCGCTTTCGTCTGTGTCATCAGCATCTTTGCTCTTTCGTAAAGCGACGTAAACTATCGTCCCAAGGACACAAAGAAAAACAGCGGTACTCAGGATAACAGTGCTTCGCAACTCGCGACGGCGGGTTATGCTTTCAAAATCCTCGCGATGGTGCGGATAGAAAGCATCATGTGAAAAAGTCGGCGTACTCCAGTACAATATGCCGACAGATAACAATAATAGTGGGAAAGAAAAAAATTTTTGGAGCATCAATTTGTACCTGCCTCACACCCAGTATAGCAACGAGAAATCGAAAAGTCAATCCTGTATAATCCAGGGACCAGAGGTATCCATCCCTGTAGGAGGGATCTCCGAATCCCGACTCCTGATTGCTATTCCACTGTAGGAGGGACCTATGCTCGCGACGTTTACTGACCGCTGATGGCTGACGGCTGACAACCCTTGTAGAAGGGACCTCCTTGTCGCGATTTACTCCGAACAATCAATAGAAAACTGAAAAGTTCTGAACCACATACACGAAAAACTTGACCTAAAATTGTAAATTTGATACAATATACATAAACAAATACAAATCAAGGATAAGGAGATAGACATTTGCAGCAAAGAACACCAATTGAAGAACAAATCGATCTCCCTTTTGTAGAATCTCTACGCATTAGTTTTCAGAGTTTGAAAATTCGCTTTGGGCGCTCAGTCATCACAACAGCGGGCATTACACTCGGTATTGCATTTCTCGTGTCGGTGTGGACAAATAATGAAATCGGTCTCGCGTTACAGGAGAGCGGACGACAATCGACAATTAACACATTTGAAGAGACAACGGAAAAAGGCATTTCCACAAAAGATATTTGGTTGATTGTAATGTCGCTGATTGTCTGTGTCGTCGGTATTGCGAATTCAATGCTGATGGCGGTCACAGAACGTTTCCGTGAGATTGGAACGATGAAATGTCTCGGGGCGTTGGACGGATTCGTGGTTCGGTTGTTCCTACTTGAATCAGGATTTCAAGGATTCTCAGGTGCACTCATCGGTGCCCTTATGGGCACACTCGGTGCGGTCCTTTTAGGGCTTAAAGACTACGGGTTAGACCTATTCTTCTATTTCCCCCTGTTACCTGCCCAGCCTGAAGACGGGACAATGCGGCTCGGTGTTATAGTCGTCATCCTGCTTGGATGTATTCTTGGCATGATCTTGGCAGTAATCGGTTCATCGTTCCCGGCGTGGCGTGCGGCGAAACTTCCGCCCGCCGAGGCAATGCGTACCGAGGTATAGGCACGGAGGAAATTATGGCTGATATCGTTGTGAAAACTGAAGATGTTGTCAAAGAATATCGCATGGGTTCAAACATTCTTCGTGCATTGGATGGCATCAATATTGAGATTGAACGCGGGGAATATATTTCATTGATGGGTCCCTCGGGTTCGGGTAAATCCACGCTCTTTAACATGATCGGTGCACTCGATCGTCCTACGGAGGGTCAGGTTTACATCGACGGGCAAGATATGTCCCAACTTTCGCAAAGACAGATTGCGGCGTTCCGGTGTCACCGCGTGGGCTATATTTTTCAAAGTTACAATTTGCTGCATGTGCGGAGCGCGCATGGAAATGTAACACTACCCATGATTTTCGCCGGGATACCTGAGAGACAACGAAATGAAAAAGCAGAAAAGTTGCTGGATATGGTAGGATTGGGGGATAGGATGTACCACCTCCCCGACGAACTTTCGGGCGGACAGCGTCAACGCGTCGCTATTGCCAGAGCACTTGCGAACGATCCGAGCATCGTCCTCGCCGACGAACCGACAGCAAACCTTGACACAATTACTGGACGCGAGATTATCGACCTCATTAAACGCTTGAATAGAGAACAAGGGGTCACCGTTATTTCAGCAACGCACGACCTGAAGATGCTTGATGTCTCTGACCGGATTGTGGACATCCGAGACGGACTTGTGGAACGTATCAGAAACCGAGACGAGATTGACATCGAAGTCGGCGAAGTCGCCGGTGAGTAGCACAAGCGACTCAGATTCTTACGACTCAATCTCCGATAAGAGGACAGGACGGTTTTCACGAAGCGACTTCAACGCTGCGAAACCCATCACGACAGGTGCCTTACCATCCTTCCCTGTAACTGGCGGTGGCGTGTCTTCCTGAATGCACGCAAAGAACGCTTGCAACTCTGAAAGAAACGCAGGCTTATAGCGTTCCACAAAGAAATACGGAGGGGAGGCAGCGTGTCTCCCTTCACTACCGCTAAAGGTAACGGTATTTGTCAGCGGATTCGCCGCCGTTACCATCCCTTTTGAACCGAAGACCTCAACACGCTGGTCGTAACCGTAGACAGCCTCTCTGCTGTTATCAATGGTTGCGATAACCCCATTTTGGAACCGTAAAGTGATAACGGCAGTGTCAATGTCGCCTGCCTCACCGATTTGTGGATCAACGCGCACACCCCCTGTTGCATAGACCTCAACAACCTCGTCCCCGATGAGATAGCGTGCCATATCGAAATCATGAATCGTCATGTCAAGAAAAATCCCGCCAGAGACCTTGACGTATTCAATCGGTGGTGGTGAGGGGTCTCGGCTTGTGATCCGTATGATGTGCGGGTCGCCAATCTCTCCAGAAGCAACCGCTTCGCGAACCCGCATGAAACTCGCATCAAACCGACGGTTGAAACCGACCTGAAACTTGACTCCTGCCCTTTCCACAATCGCTAAGGTTTCATCAATCTGTTCCAAATCCAAGGAGATCGGTTTCTCACAAAAGACATGTTTCCCCGCCTGCGCGGCGGCTTGGCTAATTTCGACGTGCGTATCGGTAGCAGACGCCACTAACACCGCTTCAATCTGCGGGTCAGCCAAAAGCGCGGTATAATCGTTAGTTGTCTTTGGGACATTAAACTGTTTCGCGAGAGATTCAATACCCGGCGGGTCCAAACTGCAAATGGCGATCAGTTCGGCTTCTGGTACGTTCTGGGCGAGGTGTTCAATGTGCAGTTTACCGATGCGTCCGGTACCGATAACGCCAACACCGATTTTTGAGGGGCTGTTCATCAAAGGTCTCCTAACTCCCACGCGGTACGTCAATTTCTATCTTACTGCTACAAGATTGAATTCAGATACCGCAAATTCCGCTCCGCGCTCTCGTAAGGACTACCCATCCCCGGCAAGACATCCTGCTCCACAACGATCCAACCATCGTAGTTCCGCTTTCGCAATTCTTCAAGGAACGCTGGGAAATCAACGTCCCCATTACCTAACTCGCAGAAAACGCCGTTGCCAACAGACTCGAAATAATCCCACCCGTCTCTACGAGAACGGGCAGCGACATCGGGATGACAATCCTTGAAATGGACGTGCCAGACTCGGTCAGTGTGGCGAGCAAACGCTTCAATCGGATCACCGCCACCGAATCGGTAATGTCCCGTATCGAAACACAATCCGATGAGGTTCGGATCGGTGCGTTCCATTAACGTGTCAATTTCTGCTGCTGTTTCTACATATCCCGCACAATGTGGATGAAAAACCGTGCGAAGTCCTGTCTCGTCTCGGACAGATCGGGCGATACGGTGCGCGCCTTGTAGGAAAGTATCCCACTGTGCTGGTGTCAATCCGTGTTCAGGACGGATACGACCAGCATAGTGTGTACGCAGTTCCGTGGTGGCGTTGTCATCCGATAGCACGATGAAGGGTGTTTCACCAGCAGTATCCGCTAACAAACGGGCGTGACGCAGTGCCGATGCTTCACCTGCAGCATGCGTCTCTGGATCGGCGAGTGCGACCCCGACGAACGCCCCTAACATTTTCAACTTACGTGACGCAAGTTCGGTACGGAGGTATTTTGCGTCCGTCGGCATAAACCCCCAATCGCCTAATTCGGTGCCGATATAACCGATTTCGTGCATCTCGTTTAACACTTGTGCGTAACCGGGGGATTCACCATCCAATTCAAACTCAAGCACGCCCCACGAACACGGGGCATTTGCAATTTTCATTATGCTATTGGTTCTCTCCTATGACTTTTTTAAAATCTTCGATGAAATGTTCAAACAGTTTGACCTTATCGCTTTCCTCAAGATTTTCCTTTGTTAGCACATAAGTGCCATCAAGATCCGTCTCTATAATGGCTCGACCAATCTGTTGTGGTAAATCTGAAGCTTTTAGGGTCTCGTCTATGTCAGCCGTGACAAGATAGTATTTGATGGAAGCACTATCCTCGTCTGCCTGAAGTTTGAGTTTCCAATAAGCCATATCAAAGATTTGTTGTTTCAAATTAACTTCGCAGACGATTACAGCGATAATGTGGGAATTTTCGGAAGTGTAAATAACAAGATTAACATGCGGGAGATACGCGTTGAATTCCCCGTAATCAATCGCCAAATGCCGTTTAACACGTTCCAGTTCTTCGGGGAGAACACTATCCTTCACTAACTCATAGCGGGTAATCATTTTCATCCCTAACTTTTCAATTGGATCGGTGATAACATGCCGGATCCGATCTTGAAAAGTGTCCCCCTCAGAAGCACGCCAACTTCTACCCAATTCCCCTGTTAGAGAAAGTTCCAACCCCTCAGAGACAACAAGTTCTTCAAGACTATTATCCCATAAAATAGATTCTCCATAATGCTCTTCGAGTTGGTATTTAATATCACTTGTGTAGTCAACAACGCTGAAATCAATGACATTTCTTTCTATCAGTATGTCTACCAATGTACCATCATAACCCATCTCGTAAAGAGCATCCTCAAGAATGTTTCTCATACCGCTAAGTTCGCCATCAGATCTCGCGGTTGGTGCTGCTTTGATAGGTTCATCAGTGTTCTTCACCATTTAAATTTTCTCCATTATTAAGAAGATACTCACGCCCCATATCAGAAATTTCCCAAACACCGCGCGGAGAATCATCCTTCATTAGACCTTTACTGATTAATTCTCGTCGCATGTCTTGGGTCCGATTATCCCAATAAAACTGACCGTCTGACCGGCGTGACTTATCTATTTCCCGTAGTTCGTTAGCCTCTTCCATGAATTGATAAACCAAATCCAAGACTTGGTGAGTTGCACCGGAACCTCCAAGACTTTCCAAGGCTCTCAGAATCGGTAGCCCATAATTTCGCCGTGGTGAAGGAGTATCGGACAATTGGGGTTGAAACGCTTCTTGGGCTTCCGTCTTTGCTTTGCCTTGCTCAACATTAGATTTAGAAAGATATCTTTGGAAGTCAGATATTGCCTCTTGCTGTATCTCAAGATCGATGGAACAGAAAATTCTATCCTCCCACGGAATGATCCTTCTTTCAGGTGTACTTGTTAGATGAGGAAGGTAGAAGTCCCATATTTTCCCATTAGTGATAACGGCTATTTCTATCCCCGCTTGAAAGGCGTACTGGCAAATTTGCTCCTGAAATTTTTCAATCCTTGCCCCCCAACGTTTGCACTCAATGAATACTAAAGAAGTCTCACCGTGTCGCAAGGCATAGTCAACTTTTCCACTGCCGACTTTCTTTTCTGGATAAACCTCTAAAGTATACAAATTGCTGTCGTGCCAACCCAGAGATCTTAGGATAGGGATAACGATGTACTGTTTAGTCGCAGTCTCATCAAACTTGTGCTCTTCAATCGTTTCCCTACACTTTGCAATATCAGAGATGGTTTGTGTTAGCATTGATCACTCACTATGAATGATTAAATTTATCTGTTTTATACGCAAATTGGAGTCAATTGTCAAAACCAAATAAGTCAATTTTCCGTGTCAGGGCGGTCAATATGCCCGTTAACACCATGTGCATCGTACACATCAAAAACGGCTTGACAGAACGCTATCATTCTTTCGTCCTGATTTTTCAACGCCGTCTCGTACATCCTGATAAAATACCTTTTACCTGCTTCGGTCTGCGAATAGTTACTCTTGCGCAAATTATGTTCATAACAGAGGGTTTGTCCGTTTCCAATAGTATTCGTGCCGCCCCTATCTTTCGGTTTGATATGGTCAGCAGCAAGCGTAACGCCATCTGCCTCCCCACGTCCACAAACGACACAACGACGGCCATCACGTTCAAAAATAACTTCTCTGTCCCGCGGAGAAAACTCAAAGAGCACAACCTCGTGTACGTAACTCGGGTCGTACTTGTAAATGCCCTTCCGGACTTTGATTAATTTTCCCTCTTGATGGAGTTGCCTGACGGTTCGCCATGGGTCCCTCGGAGTTTTACCCTGTTCTTGAAAGTACTGTTCCGACACCCAGTCAACTACGGGGCCATGCTGAAGTTCTTCGTTAGGATGATTCACGAAATACTCTAACACAAGTTCACGAATTGTCCTCGCCATGTGATTTTTTCTCTCCTTCAAATAGATATAATTGATTCGCAGCCTGACTCACTCGCTCTTTCGCGAGTTTGCAGTACCCTTCATCAACATCAATTCCGATGCCATGTCGTTTGTTTAAGTGGGCGGCAACCAAGGTAGTCCCACTTCCCATAAACGGATCAAGGACAGTGTCACCTACGTAACTAAAGAGTTTGATGCAGCGACGTGGAAGTTCCAAAGGAAAGGGAGCGGGGTGTCCAATGCGTTTCTTACTCTCACCGGGAAAAGTCCAGAGACCGTTTGTCCATTCCATGAATTCTTCCCGGTTCATATCCGATTCACCGCTTCCGCTTGTTTTCTTCCACTGATCTTTGTAGAGAACAACAATCAGTTCAACAGGGGCAATGACATAAGGGGCGGATGCCCTCATCCATGACCCCCAAGCAGTTCGTCTGGAGATGTTGCCTTCGTTCCATACAATAGTAGAGTGGTACTGAAATCCGATAGCCGTTGCCAGTTTGGTTAAATCCGCGCCGACGTGCTGCTGTCCACCTTTATTTTTGTCTAATGGGATATTAAGGCAGAAACGTCCATCAGACTTAAGCCATTGAAAACAACGCTTGAACCATTTTTTGGAAAAGGCAAGATAGTCGGCATAAGAAAGGGCATCGTCATTTGAGTTATATTCTATATCAACGTTGTAAGGTGGTGATGTAACGATGAGGTCAATGCTGTCTTTTTTTATAGCGCGTGTAGTCAGTACATTTCCGTTGATTATTCTGAACTGATCGTTGCCAAAATACACATTTGTCTCCTATGTACTAAAGTAGGTGTTGAGAGGTTTCTATAGGTAAGACCATGTTAATGTATTCTACCGAATTAACATACCACAACAATGTGAAGTATATAAAGAAAAATGGAGAATCCGGGATCAGTGTATCAAGATTGCGGTTTACTGTAGCCGTAACATTGCCGCAATGTCCTCCGGTAACTGAACCTTATTTTTCCGTTCAAAGTCCTCAACGCTTTTGTAATCATTATGAAACAAAGCGATGATATCCACGCCTCTATTGTTGGATTCCTTTAGATCCGCTCTGGCTTCTTTCCATCGTTCTATGCGCAACAAAGCCTCGCCGCGATAATAATAAGTACTAGCATCATCAGATTTTAATAGTATGGCAAAGCTAAAGTCAAAAATAGCATGAACAACATCACCCTTATCACGGTAAGCCATTCCCCGATTATTATAGGCATTGGCATAATAGGATCTTAACTCTATTGCTTTACTATAGTAATCAACAGCCTTTTCATGTTCGCCTTTCTCATCATAAACAACACCAAGATTATTATAAGCCTCAGGAAACTCAGGATTCAATTCTATTGCCTTATTATAGTCTTGTATCGCCAAATCTACCTCACCCGTATCTTTGTAAGTTATGCCTCGACTATTATAGAAATCTTCATCCTCTGAATCCAAATCTATAGCAAGGTTGAAGTCATTTAGTGCTTTTTCAGTATCACCTATTTTAGCATAATATACTCCACGCTCATTATACGCATTGGCAAACTCTGGATCTATCTCTATTGCAACATTAAAGTCTTTGAGAGCAAGCTCAAACTCGCCAACATCGCGAAAAACAGCTCCGCGAGTAATATAAGCTTCGGTAAAATCAGATTTTAGCTTTAATGCTTCAGTAAAATGCTCATAAGCTTTTTCATACCATTTCAACTTCTCCTGCATGTTATTTTCTAAACCTGCCCTGTTTTGACAACTTACCCCTTTACCAAACTCAAGAGTAGGATCAAAGTACTTGCCGAGCCATTTAATAAATCCATGGACATCTTTGTAAATCTTTTTGGTAGATATATCGTGATGCTTTTCGAGATAGTTTAGCACAGAAAGTTTGAGTTCTTTTGGAATAATCACCACAACGTCTGGATTGATAAAACCTTTTGGCGACTGGAGCAGTATACTTTTCTGGGATTCCACCCGTTTAATTGTTTCTGGAGGTATTTCTGATTGGTAATCTTCCGATTCTCTTTTTTGTAAGATAACCCTGCCATCTCTGTGATAGGATCCATCACAAGCAAAAAAGAGGGCAATTAGATAATCAGTGGTGAAATCTATAAGATTGGTTTTACAGCCATAGTGCTGGAGCTCCGCCAAGATTTCAAAATCACTGATTGTCCCATTGACATTTTCATACAAATACTCTTTTGCCGATTCCAAAATTCCTATTTCCATGTCCGTAATATTAGATTCAATAACTTTACGGTACTCTTCTATACCCTCTTCCATTACAGAATCAATTAATAACGCGCGATACAGACTTGAAGAAACTTTTCCATGGTAGGGATGTTCTTTATACTCTTCCGGTTCACCTCGATAAATGTAGTCACCATCAGCGGATTTTTCTACTATTTCTTGAATTTTTTCCAAAACCCTGCTGAGTTCATTTTGGGAATTAGACTGGGTGTTCATCTACTTTCTCTAAAATTTCGTCTGGTATTAGCAACTATCCCATAAATGAGCAAATCGTTGCCTGTCCATCAAAGTGTTCTGTCAGCACTAAATATCTGTAGATCCATTAGACGTTTTGTTTTGACCTGTTGTTAAATTATCCGTCGAGTGCTTAGAAATCAATTCAAGGATGACAGGCACTAATTCCGTTGGAACTTCCATCAGTGTTATAGATTCATCCTGTAATCCAGCTTCAGCTTCAGCAACAGCCTCATCCTCAGTCTGCTGCCCGTAGTATGAGATGACACTCTGCACACGCTCTTCATCCCAACCTGGAGGAAATTCGTTCTGTTTTATTGTATGTCTCCCTATCAAAACCTTCTGAGTGTTTCCTTTCCTTTTTTCCTCCAGAGGCTCGGAAATTAAGAAATCCAATTAATCCTGCGGATCGGTTTCTCGTATTTGTTGGTTTGGTACTACGCTGGTATCGTTGTCTGGCAATGGCTGCTGCGGCTGGTCAATAGGTTGATCGCTGTTGAGATGTTTGAAATGCTGCGTGATAAACCGCAATAATCCGTAAGCACCCAGGCCATCTGCCAAGACTTTAAGCCCGAGTTCATAGATTTCAATATCAGTGAGTTCCAATAAACCGTTTCGCCACGCGGTGATTCTTTCAGCTTTGATACGTTCTTCCTCTTTTCGCTCTGCTTCTCTCCGCCGGATACGCGCTACAATCTCGTCAATACCAGGCTGATTTGCTAAGCATTTATGTCGCTCGGCAGTATAATCGTAGTCACTCGGCTTACATTGCTGAAGGAACCGCATCTTCTCAGCAGGACCGAGTTGCGACGCCAGTTCTTCCAAACCCATTTCATAAATTTCAAGATCCGTCATCTTTAAGATGTCCATTTTCTGTTACCTCGCGTAACCATGTTTCAGGGTTTTCGACGCGGACGTGAAGTCGTTCGTGATAGCGTTGTGCTCTGGTGAGGAGCCTATCATCGGTTGTTAGGAAGATGTCCACCTCACCACTTTCAGCACAGGCAAGATGTAAGGATCTTATTAGTAGATTCAGCTTCTTCAATAACACGTCGTTGCGTTGGTGGATCAAAAAGCCTATTCAAACAACAGGTATCAAGATAAATTTTCCAGAATGGCAAATTGGTCTGCACACATATATCCAGACTTTGTTCGGTGATTTTTTATCAGTTGTCAGTTAACATAATACAAAATAGGATGTTTTATTGAATTAGCATATCACGATACGGAACCAGATGTCAAGGAAAACCTAATCATAATTAGAGCCATTCAGCCTTCAGTTTTCCGCTGTCTTCAAGCAGGAAGTCGGGATTCGGAGATCCCTCCTACGGAAGAATGAATGACTCCGATTATGCAACAACATATGTTCCACAAACACGCAAAGATATGATATACTACAACCAACTGCAACCCAAATACAAGGAGTAAAAAACCGTGTTTCCAACGATTGAAGCGCGAACACCCATCAACACACCGCCGACGTGGGCTGTGCTGGAACGCCAACTCATCGACAAAATGGATGCCGCAGGACCGCAAATTCTGGAAAGATATACGCGCCCAGATGGGACTCTGTTCTGGCCCACGCATCCAGATTTCCAGAGCATTGACGGACTCGATGATGCCTACGAGAGTTTCCATAACTGGTCCCTCTTTTACATGCTCGGCGGGGACGCGCGGTTCTTGGCTGATGCACACACGGAATTCGATGTCATCACAAACGATATGGCGCGATATGGGACAGGTCACGGTTACCCGATGGTGGTCAAAGAATACCAACCGGGTTACGACTGGTTCCACCAAGGCGAAGGGAACTACCTCTTTTACATGCTCTGTATGGCGGACCCGTCAAATCCGAAGAACATTGAACGCGCAAAACGGTTTGCGGGGTTCTTCATGGACGAAGATCCAGATGCCCCAAATTACGACAAGCAGCACAAGATCATCAAATGCGCCATGAACGGAAGCAAGGGACCGGCATTCTGGGCTTTCGCTGGACATCCGTTCTCACCTTGGGACGGCTACAACATGCCGTTTTACGATATCCCCGGAGCCACGAGTCATGAAGCCGTCAGAGAAAATGAAGCACTACGGACGCGTATGGGGCAGCTCATCCGTGAACGTCAGGGAGTAGGGGACGCGGTCGTCAACCTCGCTGCCACGACTCTCGCCACGAATGCATATCTGCTGACCGGGGAAGAGAAATACAGGACATGGGTCCGGGAATACATGGATGCGTGGATAGCGCGCACAGAGGAAAACGGCGGTATTGTCCCAGATAACGTCGGACTGTCAGGAAAAATCGGAGAACACATAGACGGCAAATGGTATGGCTCATACTACGGCTGGAGCTGGCCCCACGGATGGCACAGCGTCGGACAAGCGGTAGGCATCGCCGCGCAGAACGCCACGTTACTTTGGAGAGACCTTGCATATCTCGACTTTCCGCGCTCACAGATCGATGTTTTAATTGAAAGGGGGATTGAGAAGAACGATCAGCTTTACGTTCCACAGAAGTACGGGGATCCGGGTAAGGTGAACTATGTGCCGGGTCCCTGGTTACAATACCCGATTACAAACGAGGACGGCACCGCTTTGCAAGTGGAGGGTTGGTTTGAGTTCATGCCGATGCATCCGTCAGACATCGCGCACTTATGGGCAATGTCAATGTTACCCACGGACCAGGACCGTGCAGAGAAAATCGCTAAAAGGACGGGCTCGAAATTCGACATCAACGCGTGGCATCATATTAAGGACAGCGGCGGGCACGACGGCGCATGGCTTGCATACATGCGAGGTGAGTATCCCGAATACCCAGAAACAATCCTCAACCACAACCTCTCTCAAGTCGAGGCACGGCTCGCCTTCATGGCTGATGATGACGAAGACCCTGCGTCATACGGAGACGCTTACTTTCAGCGACGTAATCCAATCACCTGTGAAGGACTTGTTCAACTCACGTGTGGGGGTCCACTGCCGCATTACAACGGAGGCTTACTCGTGACGCGAGTGCGGCACTTCGACGGGCAGCAGAAGCGACCGGGATTGCCAGCCGATGTCGGGGCGTTGGTTACCAAGATGACTGTGGACACCGTCGAACTGCAACTGGTCAACCTCAACACCACAGCACCACGGGATGTTATCGTGCAAGCGGGCGCGATGGGTGAACACAATTTCACCTCAGTAAACGTCAACGACGGGCAGACCAACTACACCGTCTCGGTCAACGAAAAGTCCCTCCACGTCAAACTGCCACCCTACACACAAATCGACTTGGAATTGGGGATGCACCGTTTCGTTAACACGCCATCCTATAAGCATCCGTGGTAAACCAACTTTCCCAATTGAAACTTCATAAAGTCACTTTTTCATTCACATAGCACTCCGCTGGAGTGCAGTGCCTTAAATGTCCGATTTGCTATAGATATAACACCCCTAATGAAGTTTAACAAATAAATTGGGTAATTGTGGCTACGCGACGTGCGATGAATCGCACTACTACGAACAGATCTGCTTTTCATCCGAAAACCATTTATCACACGTCCCAGAATTACCCGTTTAAATTCTTAATCTTCATACGGGGTGTGAAGAGACGCTTTTCCATAAAAAAACTGTGTTTAACTATTAGGTGGCAACTTGGGTTATAATAAAATCTTCTTGGATGGGCGAGGTGTTTTGATAGCGGATTTCCCCAAGGAAACCTCGCCAGCGGGGGAGAGGTAGATCTGGTTCCCCTTAGAATGTTTTACACGCTCCTAAAACTCACCATAAATTTAAAAAAACGAACCTTTTCTGAACGGATCTGACTAAAGAAGCAAAACCAAAAAGGAAATGCCCCTCACAAAAAAAATAATTGGGCATTCACAAAATCACAATTCTAATAGGAGACATAAAAATGAAAAGGAAATGGTTTGTACTTAGCGCAATCGCAGCAATCGCAATGGTCGGAATGTTCGTTTTTGAAAACACGGCTGCAGCACATCGACAGGTTCAGAGTAAACGTCAATATCGCAACGACACTGCCCGCACCGATCAGGGTAGGATAGCTATGGTAAACCCCGTAACCGCTCTTAATAACTCTTGGATAGATTTGACTTTCGGTGTGAAACTTGACGCAGAGACGTTAGCGAAGGCACATCCGATTTATCAGAAAACCCGTGAAACGCTCCAGACACAGATTAAGGAGGCACGTAAATCCGATGAGAAGCGGGCTGCCGTGAAGAAACTACGTGAGAACATCAAGGAAACGAAGACAAAATTCAACGCGAGCCTCAAAGAGATCTTGACGGAAGAACAGATGACGAAACTGACGGAACTGACGAAGAAACGGCGCACAGAAGCACGGAAACGCGTCAACGAATCCCGCCGTAGTCAGCGAGAGTCCCGTAGGCACCGTTAAGATTCATTCACAGTCAACTTGGGTCGGGCATATTCGCCCGGCCTCTTTTTTTGCACATAGATAAGCGAGATCTGATGAAGACAAAAACCGATTGGGTAATTGGGTAACGAGGCTTGCCGGTGCGGTGTTTTTGATAGGGTGTTTTCCCAAGGAAACCGCACCTACCTTATCGGAGAAAATCGGCGAGGTTAGAAACCTCGCCAGCAAAGGAATGTGAAAGTTAAGCCCAACGTTCAACGACGACCTTCTTCTGGGTGAAGAAATCTACAGCATCCCAACTCTGACCGTGGAGGTCACCGAAGAAGCTATCTTTCCAACCGCTGAACGGGAAGAATGCCATCGGTGCGGCGACACCGATGTTAATGCCGATATTACCGATCTCTGCCTCATAACGGAATTTACGGGCAGATGCACCACTACTCGTAAAGAGACACGCCATGTTGCCGTAACGTCCGCTATTGATGAGCCCGATTGCATCGTCGATCGTTTCAACATGGATGAGCCCTAAAACCGGTCCGAAGACTTCGGTTCCGACAATATCGCCTTGTGGATTAAGGTCATTGAGGACTGTCGGACGAATAAAATTGCCGTTTTCACCGCCGCGGATGCTCGGATACCTACCATCAACAAGGAGTTGCGCGCCTTCATCAGCACCCGTTTGAATAAGCCCCTCAATTCGGCTCCTGCTCTCGGAAGTGATGACGGGTCCCATCTCGACCCCTTCTTCCAATCCATTTCCGACGACCCGATCAGTGGCGGTGTCGGCGATGGCTTCTGTGAACCAGTGACGTGCCTCACCAACAGTAAAGGCGAGAGATGCCGCAAGGCACCGCTGTCCAGCACATCCGAATGCACTCTCGGCTGTAGCATTGACAGTAAACTGCGGATCAGCATCAGGAAGGATAATCAGTGGATTTTTCGCACCACCTTGACACTGGGCTCGCTTGCCGTTCGCAGCAGCTTTCGCATAGATTTCCTTAGCAGTCGCAGTCGCCCCGACGAAACTGATGCCTCGGATGTCTGGATGCGTTAAGATTGCATCCACAGTCTCTCTACCACCATTCACAAGGTTGACAACACCTTTAGGCAGTCCCGTCTGTTCCAGTAACTGAAACACCTTTTGCATCGTGATAGGTACTTTTTCGGAAGGTTTCACGATGTAAGTGTTGCCACAGGCAATGGCATAAGGTAGAAACCAGAAAGTAATCATCCCCGGAAAGTTGAAAGGTGCGATTACCGCACATACACCCACAGGTTGACGAATCATAAATTCGTCAATTCCGGTAGCAATATCCTCCAAGTTCGTGCCTTGCATGAGTGTGGGAATACCACAGGCGACCTCAACATTCTCAATGGCACGCCGCATTTCACCCTTCGCCTCGTCAAGCGTCTTACCACACTCCAGCGTAATCGTTCTGGCGATATCCTCCAAGTTCTCCTCTAAAAGGTTTTTCAAGGCGAAGAGGTATTGAATACGTTGGACGGGTGGTGTCTGCCGCCAGTCGTGGAGCGCATCAGCGGCGGCTGTAGCCGCTTGATGTACCTCTTCGGCGGGTGAGAGCGGAACTCGGGTGAGGACCTCCCCAGTCGCTGGATTTGTAACGTCGAGCAGTTCAGTTGCCTCGGAATTTTGCCATGTGTTATTAACGTAGTTCGGTAGCGGCGTTTGTACTCCCGACACTGCTTGCGAGCCGCTTTTAAGAAGACTAACATCAGCCATCGTACTTCCTCCTTAGTTTTCCTTCGCGAAGAGTTCAAGCACCTTCAATTGTTCCATAGCGGCGACGACTTGCGGATCGTGCTCCAGTTCATCACGAGAATTTTCTGTAATCTGGGCAAGCGCGTATTTAATGCCGATATCACTGAGGACAATCTGTTCTTCAGTCAGCGCATCGCTTAAGCGTTGGTAACTCCGCAGGAGTTTTGCAGCGTGCCGGTCATCACGAGACGCATGAGAAGCGGCTGCGAGTTGTGCTAACACATCGTCGCCATTCTCTTCCACGAAAGCTTTGAGCTGTCTCGTGATCACGGAGTTTCAGATGCATCTGTCGTTCAGAACGGCTAAACCACGCGGACTCAACATCAGGGATAATACCGACTTTGTCAATGTCAACCCCGTTCGGCGTAAAGTAACGCGCGACGGTTAATTTCACAGCAGATTTTGAATTGCTAAGCGGAAACACGCGTTGAACGGATGCTTTCCCGAAGGTCTTGTCGCCCATGACAAGTCCCCGTCCGTGGTCTCTGATGGCTCCAGCGACGATCTCAGAAGCACTCGCGCTTCCACCATCAACGAGTACAATCAGGGGAAAGTACTCCCTTTTTTTCCCTTTCGCCTTGAAGTCCTCACGCATCTCAATTCCTTTACTGTAAACAACAAGTTGATCGCGTGTGAGGAAATCGCTCGCGATATCAACGGCTGAAGAGAGGAGTCCTCCAGGATTCGAGCGGAGGTCGAGAATGACACCACGGACATTCTGCGCTTTGAAGTCCATCAAGGCGTTATCTACGTCGTTCGCTGTCGTATCAAGAAATTGATTGATTTTGATATAGCCGATCTTATCTCCAATAAGATTCTGCTCAACGCTCGGAATCCGAATGACTTCACGCGTGACAGTAACCTCAGACGGACGGTTATCGTTCTGACGCACGACCATAATAGAAACTGGGGTTCCCGGTTCACCACGCAACTGGTCAACCGCCTCGTTCAGGGTCATTACAGCTGTCGATTCACCTTCAATATGGCTAATAACATCTCCGCTTTGCAAACCAGCCAATGCAGCCGGGCTATCCTTAAAAGGCGTAACCACAGTCAACATATCCTCCCGAATCCCGATCAGCATCCCGAGTCCACCGTAGTTGCCACGGTTTTGGATGCGAAAGTCACCGTAGTCTGGAATGTATTGACTGTATGGGTCTAATTTGCGAAGCGCGCCATTGATAGCACCCTCTATAAACTCTTTAGTATCCGGCGTATCAAGATGTGCTTGTTTGACATAAGCAAGGATCTCTGAGAAAAGTGCGAGATTCTCCACCAGTTCATCATCAGCTGTTTTTCCGGTCTCTTCCGAACTCCAACCAAGTGGTAGCAGCGCGCAGATAAGGAATACTGATAACAAGATGTGAAAACAGGTTTTGGGCGAAGTTCGCGAGCCAAAACGTACCGTTAAAAGTTCCATTTTCTATTTTCTCCTTTCGTCCCATACAAGTTACTAAACCACTCACGATCTTCGCGAAAATCTGCCCGAAACGAAGTGGAGGGCAGAGCGAAAACTTAATAATTAGAAAATTTGCGCAAGTTTTTGTTAATAAAAGTAGTCTCTTAGCCTTTGGATACTTGGAATCCGAAAAGCGATAAAGGCTGCAGCAGCACAATAAAGCAGATCGTAGATGCCACTCATCCGTGCCCTCATCAGTTCCCACACAGACTGTCCCTTAAACACAGTTGTCGCGGTCGGCATGGCTTGCTCTATTGATATATTATGCTCTTGGCTGAGTTGCTCCGCGATGTGTGCAACCGCATTCCACTGAACATCCAGATATTTTCCGATAAAAATACCGAGTATCGCGAAAAACGCAGCGGCAGCACTGACAACACGCCACATTGTTCTCGCATCACGTGCGAGGCATCGGCTGCTCGTGAGGAGTATTCCTACCCCAGCCAATACACCGATACCGATAGCGATGAAGCCAGCAGTACGTCCTGTCCACTGGATATACTTTGCCCAAAGCACGCCGCCTATCATCGCACCGAGAAGTCCGCCGAACGGAGCAACTAAAGTGTTCATCATGAAATTTTTTAACGATTCAATCGGGTCACTGCTCCATTACATTCCGCAGTGGTTTTTGATGAGGTCTGAACCTCTCTAAGGTTTCCGGTAAGAAATCCCTCGTCACCCAGAGACAGTTGGGATTAATTGAGAACCACCGCGAAACGAAGTGGAACGGTGCCCAGATGAGATAGTTTAAAATCCGATTTGTGGTTTCTGCCGATGGTGCTCAGTGTTCTGCTCAAAGGTATAAGCAACCCGCAGGACCTTTTCCTCTGCAAAAGGCGCACCGAGCAGTTGTAATCCGACCGGCAACCCGTTTTCTACAAAACCGCACGGTACAGATATACCGGGTAACCCAGCGTGACTCGCGGGTGTTGTCATCACATCGGAAAGATACATTTGCAACGGATCAGCGGTCCGTTCGCCTATTTTGAATGCCGGTGTAGGCGAAGTAGGCGTTGCAATAACGTCAACTTTCTCAAATGCGGCATCAAAATCAGATTTGATGAGTGTCCGGACTTTTTGTGCCTTTCGATAATATGCGTCTTGGTAGCCAGCACTCAATGCGAAGGTGCCAATCATAATACGGCGCTTCACTTCCTCACCGAACCCTTCACTCCGCGTCCTTTTATACATATCAATCAGATTCTCCGGACTTTCGTTCCGGTAACCGTAACGGACTCCATCGTACCTCGCAAGGTTTGCACTCGCCTCAGCGGGAGCGATAATGTAGTACGTCGCAATGGCATATTCCGTATGTGGCAAAGAAATTTCCTCAACCGTCGCGCCGACGGATTCAAGAACAGCGATGGCAGTGTGCACCCGATCGGCAATTTCTGGGTCTAACGCTGCTGTGAAATACTCTTTCGGAATACCGATTTTCAAGCCTTTCACGTCGTTAATGAGACGCTGCGTGAAATCAGGCACGGGGACATCAACGGAGGTGGCATCCATCGCGTCACTCCCACAGATGGCGTTGAGTAGCAGGGCAGAATCGGTGACATCTTTGGTAAACGGACCGATCTGATCGAGTGAGGAGGCGAATGCAACTAACCCGTAACGAGAGACACGTCCATACGTCGGCTTCATTCCGACAACACCACAGAGTGCCGCAGGTTGGCGGATCGAACCGCCAGTATCCGAACCCAGCGAACAGATAGCAGTATCCGCAGATACAACAGCGGCAGAACCACCGCTGGAACCACCGGGGATAGTGTCCAAATCCCACGGATTGTGTGTAATCTGATATGCCGAGTTTTCAGTAGAGGACCCCATGGCAAACTCATCCATGTTCGTCTTACCGAGCATAACAATACCTTGTTCATGGAGTTTCGTCATGACGGTCGCGTTGTAGGGTGGCACGAAGGTCTCAAGGATCTTAGAGGCACACGTCGTGCGGACACCCTGAGTGCATATCACATCTTTAATTGCAATTGGAATACCAGCCAGGGCAGGCATATCGTCTCCGTTCTGAAATCCAGCATCGGCACGACTCGCCTGTTCCAAGGCAAGCTCTTTTGTTAGCGTCAGGTAACCCTTGACGTGAGGCTCCACCTCAGCGATACGCGCATAGACAGATTCGGTGAGTTCCACAGCAGTAATCTCACGCGCTTTGAGTTTTTCATGCAGGACATGTGCTGTCAATTCATAAAGCATTTTTAACTATTCAATCTGGTCACCGTTCTGTAGGGGCTGGGTAACCCAGCCCCTACGGTTCCACGGTGGTTTCCGAATCTTCAAACAGCGTTCTGGCAACAGATCCGCTTGGAATTGACCAAAAACCTGCCCGTAATGTAATGGAGGGCAGCGCAAAGGCCAATTATTTAAAAAACTCTGGGAACGCCGAAATATCCCTCTTCAGTTTCAGGAGCATTCGCGAGTACCTTTTCGCGTGGATATGAGGGTTTGACAACATCCGGCTTGGCGACATGTGATGCCTCAGTTTCTGAACCCATGATAAAAATTTGATGTGGATGGATGTGCGATGTCGGTGGCACATCATCTGTCTCGAGTTCATTCAATTTCCCGATATAGTCCAAAATTCGGGTAAGTTGCTCGGTAAAGTGCTCCGTTTCTTCTTCATTAAATTCAAGGCGAGCCAAGTTTGCGACATGGTGGACACCTTCGGTAGTAATCGTTGCCATTCTTTAGTATTTTATCCTCTTATTACTCAGATATTGTTTGCAGTGGTGTGACTGAAGCAGCGAACTGCTTCGTCCCAGCACGACCAAAACGAACGGTGACATAGACCCCCTGCCCCGCTCCACTGACTTTCGTTATCTTACCTCTCCCGAATTGCGGATGATGAACAACCTGATCGACGTAGTAATCTACCGGATCTTCCTCGGAAACGACCTCATACATGCTCGCTGATTGTCGGAACGGAGATCGGTACCGATCAACGTGCTTGATGAGATGCTCCGGAATTTCAGAGATAAAACGAGATTGAACGCGATACTCTGTCTCTCGAAACATTCTGCGTTCACTTGCATGCGAGAGATAAAGTTGCTCCATAGCTCGTGTGATTCCGACATAACAAAGCCGACGCTCTTCTTCTATTGCCGCTTCCGTTGCCTCATCAATAGAGCGTTTATGCGGTAGATACCCCTCTTCCATACCGACGATAAAAACAAACGGAAACTCCAAACCTTTCGCACTGTGCAAGGTCATCAATGTAACCATATCGGTGGTGTCGGTCTCCATAGCATCTATATCAGTAGTGAGAGCCACGTTTTCCAAGTAATCTGAAAGGGTCGGTTCGGGCACGTTCTGTTCATATTCGATAACGGCGTTAATCAATTCCTCAATGTTTTCAACGCGATTCTGTGCTTCAATCGTCCTCTGAGCCTCTAAATTTTTAAGGTAGCCGGTTACTTTCAGCACATAGTCAAGTGCATCAGTGGGTAACATAGTTGAATCAAAATCATCAAAAATTTTGGCGAAGCGGCGCACTTTCGTCTGGAGACCGCGGTTAATCGTGGTGATTTCATCGACACGCTGGATAGCCTCAAAGAGAGAAGTCCCTTCACGCGCTGCGAAATTGATGAGCCGGTCAAGCGTTGTAGCACCGATGCCGCGACTTGGCACGTTAATGATACGTCGAACACTCATGGAGTCGTTGGGATTGCACACCACACGGAGGTAGGCAAGGATATCTTTAATCTCCATCCGATCATAGAAACCGACACCCCCGACAATCTGATACGGGATGTTCGCAGCGTGAAATGCCTCCTCAAAGATTCGGGATTGGGCGTTGGTTCGGTAAAAGACAGCAAAGGCTTTGTAATCTACGCCTTCGGCATGCCAATCCTCAATTTGCGTACCCACGTAACCCGCCTCGTCGTTTTCGTCCATCGCCTCGTAGCAGGTAACAAGTTCACCAATGTCGTTTTTTGTCCAGAGTTTTTTCGCTTTTCGCGCCCTATTGTTGTGTACAACCCCCCATGCGGCATCTAAAATGTTTTGGGTGGAACGATAGTTCTGCTCCAAACGGAGGACACGCGTGTTCGGATAACCCTGCTCAAAATCAAGGATGTTCCTGATGTCCGCGCCACGGAAGGCGTAAATGGATTGATCATCGTCTCCAACGACACAGATATTCTGCTTTGTGTCGGTTACCAACAAATTCACCAACTCATACTGACATCGATTCGTATCCTGATACTCATCAACGAGGATATATTCAAATTTGTTCTGATAAAATTGGCGGATCTCGGAATTTTCATTTAATAGTCTCACCGTGAAAAGTAGCAAGTCATCGAAATCAAGGGAGTTGTTGAGACGCAAGGCCTTTTGATAAAGCGCATAGACTTCCGCAACGATTCGCTCAAAATAGCCATCCGCGATATTCTGGTATGTCTCCGGTGATATAGACTCGTTTTTCGCACGACTGATGTGGCTCAGGATAGCGCGCGGGTTGTACTGCTTATCATTATAATTGAGCTGCCGAAGTACATCTTTGACAAGCGTGGCTTGCTCACCTGTATCGAAGATGGTAAAGTCGCGGGTGTAGGCGTAACCTGTGGATCGGGACACACTTTCAGACCCCGCGTGGGAGGGGTCTGTAACCCCGAAAAAGCCTAACTTCTCAATATCTCGGCGGAGTATGCGAGCACAGGTCGCGTGGAAAGTTGCCACCCAGAGGTCTTGGCTAACACTGCCTTCCACGAGCGCATCCAACCGCTGCTTCATCTCCTTTGCCGCTTTGTTCGTAAAAGTTACAGCAAGGATACGGAACGGAGAGACATCGTGATGTTCGAGTAGGTAGGCAATACGGTGTGTGATGACGCGCGTTTTTCCACTGCCGGCACCCGATAAGATGAGGAGCGGTCCTTCGGTGTGTTGGACTGCTTCGCGCTGAACATCATTTAAGGAACTTAATAGGTTATCGGTCAATGTTTACCCCTTGCCTCATAGTATTAGGGGAAAGCACACTTTGTAACATATACTTGCAAGTGGCGCGTTATCGTCCCCAACTCCATTCCATAAAGTATACACGATTTGGGTTAATTTTGCAAGGGGAAAATATCAGAGGTATTCCTTCAAGAATTGCCCAGTGTAAGAGGCTTTGATTTTCGCAATCTCTTCGGGGGTGCCTCGCGCCAATACCTCTCCACCCTTATGTCCACCTTCTGGACCGAGGTCAATGACATAATCGGCGGTTTTGATAACATCAAGGTGATGCTCAATCACAAGAACGGTATGTCCACTATCGACGAGACGATTGAGACTGTCTAAGAGTTTCTGCACGTCTGCGATGTGGAGTCCTGTGGTGGGTTCATCTAAGATATACAGATTATGCTTACTTCGCTTGATTTTGCCAAGCTCGCTTGCCAACTTTATCCGTTGTGCTTCACCACCGGAGAGGATCGTAGCAGGATGACCAATCTGGAGATACCCCATACCGAGTTGGTACAGGACATTCAATTTATGATGAATCAACCGCTGATCGGCGAAAAACGCAACGCCTTCCTCAATTGACATATCAAGAATCTCGGAGATATTCCTTCCGTTATAGGTAACATCAAGCGTATCCTCATTATAGCGCGCCCCCTTACAAGTTGGACAAACGACTTCAACATCCGGCATAAAGTGGAGTTTGGTGGTGATCGTACCTTCGCCGTGGCACTCTTCACAGCGTCCGCCTTTGACGTTGAAACTGAACCGAGAGGCAGTATAGCCCCTCGCGAGCGCGAGTGGGGTACTCGCGAAAAGCTTGCGAATATTATCGTAAAATCCGATGTAGGTGGCAGGATTGGAACGCGGCGAACGTCCGATAGGGGACTGATCGATGCTGACAACGTCATTCAAGTGCTGGTGCCCTTCCAATTCGTCGTGTGCGCCGTAGAGCGTACGGCTGTCGTGGTAGAGAGAATGAAGCCTCTTGTAGAGAATCTCGTTGACGAGAGTGCTCTTACCAGAACCAGAGGCACCCGTGATGCAGATAAACACACCGAGCGGAATATCAACGTCAATATTCCTCAGGTTGTTTTCGCTGGCACCCATGATGCTCAAGAACGTCCCGTTTAAGTCCCGACGTTGTTTGGGGAGTCGGATCTCTCGCTGCCCACTCATATAAAGACCCGTTAGAGATTCCGGGCAGTCAAGAATTGTCTCAAGTTCACCTTGAATGACGACCTGCCCACCGTGGATACCTGGTCCGGGTCCGAGTTCAATAATATGATCCGCGGCGCGAATTGTGCTTTCATCGTGTTCAACGACAATAACAGTGTTGCCGATGTCCCGCAACCTCCGTAGGGTCTCTATCATCTTGGCATTGTCTTTTGGATGTAACCCGATACTCGGTTCGTCAAGGACATAGAGCATCCCCATCAACCCAGAGCCGATCTGTGTGGAAAGACGAATGCGCTGCGATTCACCACCAGAGAGTGTCGCAGAACGGCGATTGAGGTTCAGGTAATCCAATCCGATGCCGAGCAGGAGATTAATCCGAGTGACCAGTTCTTTGATAACACGGTTGCCTGCCTCCCGCTGCTTCTCCGGAATATCCGTGATAGTCAACAAGAAATCCCGTAATTCTTCAAAGTGCAACTCGCCGACCTCGTGAATTGTTTGACCGTCAATAGTAACGAGAAGCCGCTGCCGCTTGAGTTTGGCTCCGTCACAATCAGGACAGGTGCGCTCTACCATTACTTTTCGGAGATACTCCTCCATTCCAGAGTGTGCCTCGCCCTGTTTTCGGTAACGCCGATAGTGCCTGTCAATCCGGGTGATGATCCCATCAAAACGGATTTTCCGACCGAGATGGCGTCTTTCAACGGGTCGTGCTTCTTCTGGTTGCAGGATCGGAAATTCCTCGCCGTGTGTGCCGTGATAGAGGATATCAATGACCTTCTCTGGAAGGTCTGCAAAAGGAACGTTCAGGTCGAACCCGTAATGTCCGGCGAGACTGTACATCGTCCTGCCATCCCACCTATCGGGATCATAGTTAAACGCTTGGTGAACGAACGCCCCTTCGATAATACTACGACTCTTGTCAGGGACAAGCAGGCTCGGATGCACCTGTAGGTAGGTACCGAGACCAGAACAGGTTACACACGCCCCAGTCGGTTCGTTAAAGGTAAAGTGATGCGGTCCGAGTTCAGCCATGAGTACCCCGTGCTTAGGGCATCCGAAGCCTTCCAATAATTCTATTGCGTTAGCTTCGGTATCCTCTGGGAACTTCACATCAAAACGCATGAAACCTTCGCCGATGAGCATCGCGTGTTCAAGGGAGGCGAGCACCTGTTTGTCAATCTCTTTTTTAATATAGAATTTGTCAACGATAACTTGGAGATCATATTCCTGATCGGGATCAAGCTCAATTTCCTCGCTGATGTCGTGTTCAACACCGTCAATTCTGACGTGTCTACACCCTTTCGTCCGGATGTCGTCGAAGAGATAGTCATAATCTTCGCCATAGATTTTGAAGACTGGGGCGTGAATCTCAACCTCGGTGCCTTCCGGCATCGAGAGCATCCGTTCTAAGATCTGATGATGCGAACGGATCGGGATTTCACCTTCACAATAAGGGCAGTGGGCGACACCGATCGTCGCGAAGAGCATACGGAGGTAGTCTTGCAAATCGGTCATCGTGCCGACGGTGGAGCGCGGATTCATCGTGATCGTTTTCTGTTCAATAGAAACGACAGGGGACAATCCATCAATAAAATCGACATCGGGTTTTTTGAGTTGTGTGATAAAGCGTTTGGCGTACGTGGACATCGACTCCAAGAATCGACGTTGCCCCTCGGCATAGACTGTGTCAAACGCCAATGAAGATTTACCGGAACCGCTGATACCCGTGACAACGACGAGTTGTTCCCGTGGGATCTCAACTTCAATGTTTTGTAGGTTATTTTCTCTCGCGCCTTTAACGGCAACAGTCTGTCTCATACATGCCTCCTACAATGTAATAATTAAGTATTTAATTGGGTAAGGGGGAACCATTACCGCTACAACTTTACCTCTATTGGTTATAGAAAAACTTTCTCCATTTTCAACGCGCTTGAGAAGTCTTGACAAATGCGTCTTTGCTTCATGCACACCTATCTCAGTCATTTGATTGATACTCCTTTCTGAAAGAATTCTGAAAGAATATGGAAACCTGCCCTATAGAAAGGGGTTATTTGCGTCAAAATAATATGCGGGTTCCTCTACGGAAGTTTGGCTGTCCTTTGTCAAACGGATAGGTGCTGAGAACTGTTCTATAATCTCTTTCTGTGCAAGCCACTCACACGCCAATTCAAAGGCGAGTTGCCGCCTGCCGAAATGCGTATAGATGTCGGTTATCGTGCGTTCCTCGCCCGATTCCTCAAAGAAATCAAGCAGCGGTTTGAATAGCATCTGCAGATTATCCTCTAAATACTGATCGACCTGTTCAAGTGCCTCACGAAGCATTGCCTCGTCTTTCTGCTTGTCTATCAGATCCGTGAAAACGGCGTTGAAAAAGGATGGGTTGTGCGCAAGTGCTTGATAGATAATCTTGCGTCTCGGCGTTTCGCCATGCATGAGAACTTCAATACGTGCCAATTCCCTGACTGCATAAGTCAGGTAGAGAAACGTGTAATTTATATCGTGCTTGAGGTGGAACCATTTTTCGGCTTTTGCGAGTATGGCTGCCACGTTGGCTGCGGCGTTGAGGAGTTGAGAGTGTTTATCCCGTTCACCGACCTGTAGACAGGAAGGATCACCCACACGGAAATTCGCAGGACCCTCTACAGAAAAGAGACTGTCTTTGGAAAAAAGGACACGGCTTTCCGCGAGAATTGAATGGAGTGAACTGCCTTGTAGCGTCCCATCCAACAACTTTCTATACTCACTGCGGGTGTAGAGTTGAACCCGGAATGGAATGCCATCTTCGATTAACTGATACTCCTTCTGTTCGAATTTTGTTCCATCTCTCAGGATGAGTGTGATGTAAGGTGTCGTTTTTTCCCAGACGTTGTCTTCGGCGAGATTACTGGTGAGAACCGCTGCGAGGATGTACATGTCCTCCCTGAGTGTGTCCATTAAATTGTCTACTGCCCGGTGAATCTGGGCGTGGATGTCCTCTTGTAGACGCATCTGTCCCTGTTCAACTTTAGTGCCGTCGTAATAGTAGGCAGGCTCTTCCACAGGGACCTGGCTTTTTACTGTGAGTTTCATCGGCATCGCAACTTGCCTGATAGTCCCTTTCCAAGCCAGCCACTGACAGGCTAAATCTAAGGATTCGTCATCAAATTCGGGAACACCTTCACTATTGACAGGCAAACCACGCCCCAGGTCTGCGTTCAATTCGGTATTTGTGCGCGGCGCTTTCTGCTCAATGAGATAATCAAGAACCGGTTGGAAGATAAACTGCCGCGCATCAAGATAGACGTTAATTGCATCCAGTGCCCCCTGAATGACTGCTTCCGTCTTTTCACAGTTGATTAAATCTGTATAGACCCGGTTAAAGAAATCCGGATTGTAACGGAGGGCGGGTTGAATCACCTCCCGTGCCGGGATTTCACCGTTCAAAAGCACCTCCAACCGTGCTAACCCTTGCACTACATTCAGAATTGATAGGAAACAGGTGAGGCAATCTTTGTTGACGTAAAACTGCTTTTCAGCATAGACAAGGCTTGGCAGTGTGCTGGCGATGACGTTGAGTAGTTGGAGCTGCTTATCACGCTCACCGATGTTGTTGCGGTTTGCGTTTTTATCATACCACTCTTGGATAGAGGCATCGTGCGAAAAGAGGAGCGTGCTGTGCGAGAAATAGGAGTGCATAAAGGAACCCTGTTGCGCACCCTCTATTGTCTGCTTAAAAGCATTACGTGGGGTTATATTCGCGTGGATATTCACCCCGTTTTCAACAAGCGAAAAGAAAGATTGCGTCGGACGAATCGCGTCTCTGCCGATGAGTTCCACATCAAGATCCGATTTTTCCCATACCTGGGCATAAGAGAAACTGCCTGCAACAATAGCGGCGAGGATGTATGGATCCTTCTGAACCTTCTTGACAAGCATATCCACGGCTTCGCGGTACTGTTCTTCGATAACGTCTTGGGCTTTCATTGTGTTTCTCCTACTGTGACATCGGGCGGTAGTTTTAACTGTTCACGAATGGCGTGCCTCACCTGATCGCAGATCTGCATGGCATGCACAGCATTGTCCGCGGTCGCTGAATCCCCGGGATAGCGAGTCGCCACTGCGTGTTTAGAAATTTCCGAAAAGTCTGGCTCCCACGTCTGCCACATAGGAACAGTTGAGACGATTAACGCCAACAATCCCTTTAAATCGTGCGATCTGGGAATCAGGACACCCGCCTCTTGAAGCCATGCCTTGAGACATTTTTCAATGCACTGTTGGATATGGAAGCATATAATATCGTAATCTGGTATGGGTGCCTGCTGAAGCCACTTAACCGCAGCATAATCTTTTTCAGCTTTTCCCATCCATTCCAGCGTCAAAGGGTTCATAGCCGTTTTTTCCTTTTCGGGGGTCTCCATAAAAAAATTAGCGGCTTCATAAAGGACTTCGCCTTTTTCAGTGATCTCGCGAAGAAACCAGTCATTATGGGAAAGGCGATATGCGATCTCCTCAGGTGAACGCACCAGCAGATCTATGCTGAAGTTACAGGGGTTACGCTGTGAGGTTTCCACAGTTCGCCGGTGCCGTTCTGATCTGACTGTTGGCACGACCACCAGCAGATCCACATCCGAAGTCTCGGTCGGTGTCCCGTAGGCATAGGAACCGAAGAGGATAACTTGTAGCGGTGCGAATTCACGTACGATGTCATCACAAGCGGCTTGAATGTCTCGTTTGTCAATCATGCGCGTCACCGTTAAAGTGTAAAATGAAAGGGGAATTCAAATTTTGATAAAAAACAGGAACTTTCTATCATTAATTATACTATAAATCTGTTAAGAATGCAAGTAAATTTCATCAAAAAATAGGGCATTCAGTTTTCCCGTAGGGAGGGAAAATCCGCAGAAATATCCAAGTAAAAACCCTCCGATTCACGACGCTTGTTCTCACTGCAAAGCATTTGGAAACCGGCGCGCTTTCTGTAGGAGCGAGTGTTTTTGCTTGGAGTTTTTGATAGAGTGTTTCTGCGGATTTCCCCGTGCTCGCGATTCTTGCTGACTGCTGATGAAAACTGACTGCTAACGGTAGGAGGGAACTCCGATTCCCGACTCATCCCGGTAGGAGCGACCTCTAGGTCGCGATGCCCTACCTAAAACGGTAAGAAAACCGAAAACCAAATCGTCCTATGCGAGCCAGGGAATGTGTTGATTTTTCAGGTAAGGCGTGAGATATTCTTGGAGTTGGAGGCGTGCGTTGCGGAGATGCGTTTTAATCGTGCCTTCCGAGCGGTTCAGGCGGGTGGCAATCTATTTTATTGATAGGTCCTGGGCGTAGTAGAGGAGAAACACCTGCCTGCGTGTCTGTGTGAGACGTTGGATCGCTGCGCGAAGGTATGTCCGGAGTTGTACTGCCATCGGAAATTAGGGCCACAGTCTAAACCAAGATTGTGGTATAATACCACTCTCACTGAAAGGAGCATCCGATGGCGAAACGAAAACGAAGAAACTTCACCCCCGAGTTTAAAGCGACAGTTGTTCTTGAGGCACTCAGCGGTGAAAGTTCCCAAGCAGAACTGTGTCGGCGGTATAACCTCAGCGAAGACCAACTCTCAAAGTGGAAGCAGCAACTCCTTGAAAATGCAGCGTCTGTGTTTGAATCGAGGGATAAAACCACTGAGGCTGCTGCGGAACGGATTGCTCATCTTGAACAGTTCGTTGGGCGGTTGACCGTGGCGTTAGACATCGAAAAAAAAGCCTCGACGTGGTTGAACTAACCGCGTCTGAGAAGCGAAACCTCGTTGAGGCGTTGCGGGACGATTATTGAGTTCGACAGATTTCTGAGACGCTGGGTTTCCACGGGAGCCTTCTCTCTTATGAGCCGAAAATCGACCCTTCTCAAGAGGGCCTCCGAGAGGAAATAGAGAAGTTATGTGGGCGTTATCCGAAATATGGGTATAGACGTATCACACAGATGCTGTTGCGTCTGGGATACACCGTCGGATATCGCCGCGTTGCCCGCTTGATGAAATCAGCGCACCTGTCGGTTTCAGTCAAACGCGCCTGTCAAACCCCGAGATCGCTTGAAGGTGCAAAGCCCGGGGTGAATCGACTCGAAGCTCTTGACATCTGCAGACGCGATCAGGTCTGGGTTGGCGATATAACGTATGTCCGTCTCGATAGACACTTCGTCTATGTTTGTCTGCTCATGGATGTCTTCACTCGCATGGTAAGAGGGTGGCAGATCAGCCCGCATTTGAACACATCTCTGACGCTGAAACCGCTACAACAGGCATTACGCCATAGCGTCCCAGAGATACACCCTAGCGATCAAGGCGTGCAGTATCTTTCAAGTGCATATATCTCCACCCTCACCCATCATGGGATTGAGATTTCATTAGCACACAGAGGCCGCCCTTGGGAGAACGGATATGCCGAAAGACTCATCCGAACCCTCAAAGAAGAGGAGGTGCATCTCAATGATTATGAGGATATAACCGATGCCAGCGCACGCATCGGGCATTTTATCACACAGGTGTATCATCACAAACGCCCTCATTCGGCGTTAGGAAACCATTTGACACCTATTGAGTTTGAGCGAAAAAACTTGTCTTAACTTTACGGAATTTTGGCCCTAATAAGCGTTGGCACTTCAGCTCAAGCTTGGGGAATACCTAAGCAAAAACACGGACATTTATTACTGAACTCACATTAAAATTACCTAAGTTGCGCCCTTCATAGCATAATCTGTTAGATTGGGTTTCCCGTGAGTGGGGAAACTTACAGTTTACGCTCGAAACCTCCGTAGATAATGAACACGCCTCAATGAAAAACGATGTTTGCATGCCAAAATCTTGTCCGTAGCAACTTGGGTTATAATAACCAATCATATTTTTTCAGGGACAAATTCAGTCCGATTTGATATAATAACATCAGCGAAAATGATTTAGGACGCAACGCCAGCAGCAAATCATCTACATTTCAAAAACGAATCGCGTTAACCGAAAACCAGCGCGGAACGAAGTGGAGCGATTTAACCATCAACTCGCCTCCGTTATAAATGTTAAAGCACGAGTTGAGGGTTAACAGGTGACCATAGTAAAAAAAACGATTGAAGGTCAAATGTATACAAATTCAATAGGGATGCGGTTCGTTAGAATTGAACCTGGGACCTTTCGCATGGGTTCAAAGAACGCCGCGCTATCAGATGAATTGACAGCCGGAAAAGCATACCTCCGCGACGGTGATTGGGATGAACAACCCGTACATCAAGTAACCCTTACCACGCCGTTCTATATCGGCATTTTTCAGGTAACGAATGCACAGTATGAGGCATTTGATCCCACACACCATGAGATGAAGAGTCTTCAAAACACCGGTTTTTCAAAAGAAGATGATGAAGCGGTTGTGTTTGTAGACTGGCACGATGCGACGCGATTCTGCGAATGGCTCTCCGAAAAGGAAGGTCTCCCCTACCGACTGCCAACCGAAGCAGAGTGGGAATACGTGTGCCGGGCAGGGACAACAACTCATTTTCATACTGGCGATACACTCCCGCCTGAATTCCATAAAAACGTTGGAGAGAGTTGGTATCCGGATGCAGGGCGGAGTCGTGGCGCAGAAGAAATCGTGCCTTTGCACGTCGGACGCACTACCGCCAACGCGTGGGATGTCCATGATATGCACGGGAACGTAGAGGAGTGGTGTCAAGATTGGTACGGGACTTACGAACCGGATCCGCAAGTAGATCCAGTGGGTAGGGAAGAGGGTTTGTATCGCGTTACACGGGGTGGCAGTCACTCGACGTTACTCTGTTATCTGCGCTCAGCCAACCGCATAGGGGCGGTGTCAGAAGATAAGCACTGGTACATCGGATTCCGTGTCGTCTGTGGTGCGATGCCGCAGACCTCTCCAATATCAGCACCGAAAGTGTCATTATGGGGTCGTGATGTCAAACAGGAAAATATGCGTGCACCCGCGCCAGAATCCCCCTATTTTGCAGAACCACTCACCTACGTTCAAATTCCTGAAGGTTCAAACGGTCCACTTTTTTCTGCACATAATCACGTTCCGGCGATTGTAGAATGTCCGAACGGTGATATGTTTGCGGCGTGGTATTCATGCGTGACGGAGCGGGGACGCGAATTGACGGTCGCCGCAAGCCGATTGCGCTTTGGCGAAACGGAATGGGACCCAGCTGAACCCTTCTGGGGTCCGCCCGATCGGAACAATCACGCCACCTCCCTTTGGCGAAACGAGAATGGACGAATTTACCATTTCAATGGACTCTCGGCTGCCGCAACGTGGGGGACTTTAGCGTTGGTACTCCGTTACTCCGATGATAACGGTGCGACTTGGTCGAAACCGCGCTTCATATCACCAGAGCATTGCCTTCGGCACATGCCGATTGCCTCGGTTTTCCGAAGACAGGACGGTTCTATCCTCCTCGCCTGCGATGCAGTGAGTGGTGGTAACGGCGGCACCGCAATATGGCTCAGCGAAGATGATGGTGACACATGGTCCGATCCGGGAGCTGGACAACCCATCCCGGAATTTGCCGATGAAAAACAGGGAGGATGGATCGCTGGCATCCACGCCGCTGTGGTCGAACTCACAGATGGAAGGTTGATGGCTTACGGCAGAGGTGATACAATCAACGGTCGGATGCCGAAGAGTCTCTCCTCAGACGGTGGTAGAACGTGGCATTACAGTGCGAGTCCATTCCCGCCCGTTTCCGGTGGACAGCGATGCGTTCTGCTACGACTTCAAGAAGGACCGATTTTTCTCGCCACCTTCACAGGAGAGCGGAAGACACCGCCCTCAATGCCGATCGTTGATGCCTCTGACTTTTCTATAGCAAGTTTTGGCTTGCAAGCTGCGCCAAAAAACCAACGCCTCGTTACCGGGCTCTTTGGCGCGTTGTCTTATGACGACGGTGAAACGTGGGAACATGTCCGTCTGATTACAGATGACGGAGAAGATCGGGAGCTTGAGACGATGGATGGACGCCCCTTTACGATGGGGTTAAACAGTGCCGAACTCGGCGGTTACCTCGCGGTTTGCCAAGGACAGAATGGGATAATCCACCTGATTAGTAGTCGTCAACATTATCGGTTCAATCTTGCGTGGTTGAAAGAACTGCCCCGATCAAAAGTTTAGAAAAACCATCAAAAAGTCCATAGTGAGAGTCCGTAAGTCCAACCAACGGGCGGGCTGGATATACGGAAAGAACTTCTGATACCACAATCTTCCTAAACGAACCGCAAGGAACATTAAAAAAATGAAACTCCCTTTTTTGCATCAGGAAGTAGAAGTCAGTACCGATTTGCGAGAAAGTAACGACCTCCTTGACAACCCCGATGCCTTGCAAGAGCGAATAGCAGCGGACGGGTATCTCTTGATCCGCGGATTACACGATAAGGACGCGATTCTCACGGCACGTCGACAGATTCTGGAGAAACTCACAGCAAAAGAGATGCTCGCACCGGATACACCGTTAATGGACGGGATCTTCAATCCCGATTACCCTGCACCGACGTCAACCGGTTCAATGGGCAACAAAGCATTGACGCAGATGCCAGCATTCAAAGCAGTCGTTGAGGGTGAACCCATTATGAACTTTTTCAAGCAATTCCTCGGCGGCGATGCCCGAACGTTCGATTTTAAATGGCTTCGCACGGCAGGACCCGGGTCAGGCTCTCCGATACATTACGATATCGTTTTTATGGGCAGAGGCACGCAAAATCTCTACTCCTGCTGGACCCCCTTTGGCGATGTGTCGCTGGACATGGGTCCGATTGTGTTCTGTCTCGGCTCCAACCGATTTGAAAAGGTTCGAGCGACTTACGGACAGTCAGACGTGGACAGAGATCTGATTGAGGGACACTTCAGCGATAAACCGCTTGAGATCGTCGAGAAATTCGGTGGACGCTGGGCAACGACAACGTTTTCAGCGGGTGATGTTATTATTTTCAGCATGTTTCTGATGCATGCTTCCCTCGTTAACACGTCTGATAAGATTCGTATAACAGCAGATACCCGTTACCAACTTGCCGCTGAGTCAATCGACGAACGGTGGGTTGGTGAAAAACCGAAGGGGCATTACGCATGGAAGCAGGACGAGGCAAAGATCGAATCCTTGGAAACATCACGGCAGAAATGGGGCGTTTAATCGTATCAACACGCCTTTAGGGATACTTTGACAAGCCATTACGGAGGTCCGCGGACATGCACAGTGATTCGGGTGCACCTGAAGCTAACACAGCACCCAAAAAGAGAAATTCTAAATTTCTACCCCTCCTTCTCATCCTGTTTTGTGCAGTTGTAATCGGCATCGGTATTAGACATTACAAGGGTAGCAGACCTCCTGTGGTAGCGTGGGAGGTTTACTTCAGTGAAGCCGATGCCGGGGATAGCCACTATTCCCTTGAGAAACGTCTCGTCGAGAAACTTACCACTGCCGCATCGCGGGTCGATGCCGCGCTCTATCACTTGGACTCTGCACCGGTAGCGGATGGCTTAATCAAAGCATACCGTCGCGGGGTACAGGTACGAGTCGTCACTGAAACGGACAACAGTGATGAGGAGGAAATTGGACGATTGCAGGAAGCTGGTATCCCTGTTGCCGACGATGGAGATTCCGACAGTTACATGCACCACAAATTCATTGTGATTGATGAGCAGTACGTCTGGACCGGCTCCTATAACATCACTTATAACGGCGCCTATAGAAACAAGAATAACGTAATATTCATTGATTCTGTCCCGCTGGCGTATAACTTCACGCAGGAGTTCCGAGAGCTGTTTCGGCAAATGCGGGTTGAAAAATCTTCTGGCGCGTCTGTTGTGCATCCGAAAGTGACACTCAGTGACGGGACGCAGATATTCACTTATTTTTCACCAGAAAACGACATTGCTTCGTCGCTTCTAAGGGAGATTGGATCTGCCAAGAAGTCGATTCATTTTATGGCGTTTTCGTTCACGCAAGATGCACTCGGCAGTGCGATGCGGGACCGCTTTGAATCAGGGATTGATGTACAGGGTGTGTTTGAAGAACGACAAGTTAGTCGATACTCTGAATATGAACCGATGAAGGCAGCAGGTATGTCGGTTGTTCAGGATAGAAATAGGGGAACTATGCATCATAAGGTAATTGTTATCGATGAGAAGACCGTGATTACAGGTTCGTACAACTTCTCCAAAAACGCGGAGGAGCGCAATAGCGAGAATCTATTGATTATCAAAGGAAACCCCGATATCGCCGAAGCCTACCTCACTGAGTTTAACCGGGTCACTCGTTAACGCTTTTCACCTAATATCACGGTACAATGTTGTTCAGCACCGTTCCTACCGACCTTAAGCCGAACTTCTGTATCGGGTCGCTTGCTGACAACGCATCTTAACAACTCGGCGTAGGAGTGGACAGGGATTTCGTTAAATTCGAGGATAAGATCTTTGGGTAAAAGTCCGCCTTTATGTGCTGGACTGTTTTCAATCACGCCCGTAACGAAGATCCCCAACTCGCCGACATCAACTTCAACACCGAGCCAGCCACGAGCGACCTTTCCGTGTTCTATAATTTCTTTGGCAACAGCCTGAACTGTCTCTATCGGGATAGCAAAGGTGATTTCCTGATTACGAATTCCCAGTAGTGGCGATTGAACAAACAGTTGTGTAATGTCTATATCGTCCTGTTTATTGAACAGCACATCAGCAGGCGAATGAGTGCGGGTGGGTTCCGTCAGGACTGCCAGAATCATCCCAACGACCTCTCCTGAAGTGTTTACAACTGCCCCTCCACTGTTACCGGGTGTAACCGCCGCGTTGATCTTAATTAATTCTCCACACAATTGATTAGGCAAGGTGTCCCAACCTCCCACAACACCGAAAGAGACAATAGGGCTATGTCCATAGGTACTCCCTATTGTCACCACCCAAGAACCGGTATCAATTTTTGAAGAATCGCCCCACTTACGAGGTGGCGCGAGTTCGATCCATTCGCCAGGGGCTGTTGGCTTGACAGCATTCGTTGGTGGTGCGGATTCGCGCGGCATATTTGCAATCCGAAGTACAGCAATATCAGTGAGTCTATCAGTGCCGATCAATTTTGCCGAAGACACCTTTTTATCGCTAAAGATAACCTCAATCTTGCCCGGAGTTTCCATCTCGAAAGTGGTTGTCACAACGTGTCCAGCGGTGTCGATAACAATACCAGAACCGATATTTTGACGCGTAAATGCCAACTTTTCTGTGTTCGATGGAAGTGGTACTGACATCACCTGCGTCGCGACAACCTTTACAACTGCCGGACGTGCATCAGTGACGACTCTCTGAAAATCCTTTTCAAGCATCTGCAAGACGCTCTCATTCGCGAAACCGGGAATGACAACAGAGAAGAGTAGACTCAGCGATCCAATTATCAGTAGTTGGCGTTTTAATTTTGGCGTGTACATGCTTTACTTCCTTGAAGGAAAGTGTGCTAAAGTCCGTAAAGTTCCAAAGTGCGCTAAACTTGTGGTGAGGTTTGTAGCAACCTATCAACTGTCTAACTTTAGAACACTCGCAAACTTTCTAAAGCCCACCCCGTGTGGACGCGTTGGTATAACTCACCTGTTTTAAGACGTAATGTTGCTGCATTGGGCGCACCGGCGTTGAGATAACACCGCCCGGTAGAAGCTGACTGCCGTTTCCCACGACACGCCGCGTCCCTACCGGTGAGGTCGCAACTCGTATTTCTTGAGACTCAGATGTTATCGCAGTTGAACCGGAGTCTCGATCGAACAGGAATCCGTCTTGATAGAGATAGGTGCCAGTTACGGCGAGAATTAACGCCAGAATGCCACTGAATGCCCATACCGGACGGCGAAATACATCCAGCAACTGCTTCCAACCTGTTGTCGCTATTTCCTTAACCCCGCCGATCTCGTGCTGTTCTTCGGAGATCCGTTGCACCAACGCTGGCATAAAGTAGGGTGAAGGTTCAATCTGTGGCAACTGCTGGACCGCCTTAACAGATTCCTGAAATCTGGCATATTCCTGCTGACACGCCTCACACGCCGCGAGGTGGGAGAGGAAGCCCTGCAACGTCTGATAATCAAGTGTGTCCTCAAAATGATCGGAGAAATGTTCCCCAGCCTGTAGACAGTTCATCAACGACTCCTATGAACACTGGATAATTATTAAAATTAGAGGAGGACCATAGTTAAAAAAACGGTTTTAACTTATCTTTAAGCATGAGTCGGGCACGGTTGATGCGAGATTTCGTTGTCCCGCTCCGAAGTTCCAATACCTCACTGATTTCGTCGTAACTCAGTCCCTGCAGGTCCCGTAAGACGAGAGGGAGTCTGTACTGTTCTGGTAATTCTGCGATCGCTTTTTGGATAGCGTTGCGTAATTCCTTGCGTTCAAGTTCCACTTCCGGTTGGAAAACAGGATTCGCGGGTGCATTTGCAATCAAATCAATTTCTTCTGTGTCGTTATTACTATCACTTCTGCTGTTCACAACGTTATCAACTCTGTATTTGTCCCGCCGTTCTCGATTTCGGATTTCATTTTTACAGAGGTTCTTGGCAATGTGATACATCCACGTTTTAAAATGCGCCCGTCCGGGTTCATAACGGTCTGCCGCTTTAAACATGCGAATGAACGTCTCCTGCGCCAAATCCTCGGCGTTATCCCTATCATTGATGAAGCGAGCAATGAAATTAATGAGCGGTTGCTGATGGCGGCGTACGAGAAGCGTAAACGCGCCTTCATCCCCTTTTTGGTAGCGTTCCATTAATTCATTATCTAAGTCAAGCATCAGGTCCCTCCGGAGGTGCTTATCCATAATATACACCAAACTTCAGATTTGGTTGCAAATTTTTTATTTCTAACTATGAGACTTCTGAACTGATTGTTCTCATAAGCGAGATTAGGAAACCTCGCCAGCAACAATCAGAGCGGAGGGACCATAGTTAAAAAATTGACCTCAAAGCGGGTTTTCGTGTATGATTATTTTGATAAAGCATTACACTCTTACAAAAATTTAGCATATCTATATAACAGATGTCAACTTCAGAACGGAACACTCGCTTTCAGATGGAGGTTTACATGTTTGATCAAGTTTTACAAGAAGTTGAGGCACAGTGTAAAGAAGAGAGAATCCCGATGTTGGGGGAAGAAAAGGCGAAATTTCTCGCCGCCTGCGTTGAAAAGGCAAAACCGTCCCTCATTGTCGAATGTGGAACCGCTATCGGTTATTCCGGACTCTGGATGCTACGTGTGTTGAAAGCCGCCGGCACCGGACACTTGATAACGATTGAAATAGATGCTGATCGTGCATCGCAAGCGCGAATGAATTTCGAGCGCGCCGGAATGGCTGACCTCGTCGACTCACGCATCGGTGATGCACAAGAAGTCCTCAAGAGCATTCAAGACCCTGTCGACTTTCTGCTCCTCGATAACAATTTCAACAACTACTTTCCCTGTTTTCAGGCAATTGAATCGCAGTTGACGAATCCCGCAACCGTCGTGGCGGACAACGTCGGTATCGGTGCCGAATCAATGGCGGATTATCTGGAGCATGTCCGAGAGCGTTATGAATCCGAAACACATTGGTTTGACATCGACCTACCATGGGTGAAACAGGACGCAATCGAAGTTAGCATCTATCGTTATTAATTCTCTTCTACACAAATGTCCGCAATCCTTCCTAAAATCCAAAGCCTCAAGCCTGTAACGAAGTGGAGGGGTGTTTTTGATAGGGGTTTTTGCTTGGGTATTTCTGTGGATTTCTGCGTATTTCTGCGTATTGCTTGGGTGTTTCTTCAAATCTACGGAGGAGAACATGAAAACCACAAACCACTTGACCGAACCGCAAGGTAAATTAAAAAATGATTTTACCTCTGTTGCACGGCTGCCTTCGCCGGACGATAACGTTGCCATCGCAACACAAACCTTAGAGGGTGGTACGGGTATCCATTATGATGGGCAGCATCTTCAACTATCGCACACTATTTTAGAAGGACATCGGTTCGCTGTCCAATCGATTTCGGAAACCGAGCCACTCTTGTCGTGGGGTCTACCTTTCGGTTTTGCCACACGTTCCATCGCTCCCGGCGATTACGTGTGCAATCAGAAGATGATCGATTCGTTATCGATTAGAAACCTACCCTTTGAATTGCTGGAGACACCTAACTTCAGCGATAAAATGGCACCCTATGCGTTGGATGAAGCAGAATTCCGCTCAGGGAAACAGGTGCCGCGTCATGCGGACGAACGTCCCTTCCTCGGTTATCAACGTCCCGGTAATCGTGGCGTTGGCACGCGAAATTACATCGTCGTTATGGGGACGACTGCACGGACCTCTGGCTTCGCGAGAAGACTTGCCGACATGTGTTCAGAGAGTGCTGAAGCCTATCCGAACATAGACGGTATTGTTGCCGTAACGCACACCGAGGGGGGTGAAAGCAAGACTCCCAATAACATTGATATGCTGCTCCGAACGCTCGCAGGTTTCACCGTCCATCCGAACATCGGTGCAATACTGCTCGTTGACTATGGTACTGAAGCGGTTACAAACGAAATGCTCAAGGCGTATATGCTGCGCGAAGGATATGATTTGGGTGACATCATCCACCACTTCTATCAACTACAGGGGAGTTTCGACACAGACTTAGCCAGTGGTGCGAAGATTATCAACGGATGGCTGGACAGCGTGAACAGCGTCGCGCGCGCCTCGCAATCTCTGGAACATCTCAAAATCGCCCTGCAGTGTGGCGGTTCCGATGCGTTTTCGGGTGTATCGGGCAATCCACTCGCCGCTTACGTTGCGAAAGAGGTCATCCGTTATGGCGGGTGTGCCAACCTCGCAGAAACCGACGAACTTATTGGCTCCGAGGCTTATGTGTTGCAGAACGCCCGTGACCTACCGACAGCGCGTACGTTCCTCAGGACGATTGAACGTTTCAAGGAGCGTGCCGCGTGGCACGGACACTCCACAGAGGCGAATCCATCTGGTGGCAACAACTTCCGTGGACTCTATAACATCGCCATTAAATCGATCGGCGCGGCAATGAAACGGCATCCCGATGTCTGCCTTGATCATGTCATTGATTACAGTCAACTCATGGAAAAACCGGGTTACTATTTCATGGACAGTCCCGGCAACGATTTGGAAAGCATCGCCGGGCAGGTGGCATCCGGTTCCAACATGATTTTCTTTGTAACAGGCAACGGGTCAATTACCAATTTTCCCTTCGTGCCGACAATCAAGATCGTCACCACAACCGGACGATATGAAATGCTTTCCAAGGATATGGACGTGAATGCCGGTGCGTATCTTGACGGCATACCGATGGAAGAACTCGGTGAGTCTATGCTTGACTTGACGGTGGACATCGCATCGGGTGAACGTTCTGTTGGGGAGAAAGCGGGACACTCCCAGGTTTCACTGTGGCGCGATTGGAAGCAGACGGGTCCCGTAGATTTAGACCCACTTTTGATAGAATCCGAATTGAAATCTGGTGAACCGATTCCGATTGAAACCTCCCTGGTAGGAGCGATCTCCGAATCGCGACTCCCCCCAAAATTACAATTCCGTGCGCTCCAAACAGAAGTCGGATATCGCACAGATCAGGTGGGACTGATTTTACCGACCAGCCTCTGTTCGGGTCAGATTGCACAAATGATCGCGCACCGTTGCAACGAGCGGAGAATCGGGGAAAAGCAAGGCATATCACGCTTTGTTGCGCTACCGCATACGGAAGGATGTGGTGTCTCCAGTGGACGTTCCGAGGAGATTTACACCCGCACGATGATTGGACACCTCACGCATCCGACGGTTGCCCTCGGTCTACTCCTTGAACACGGTTGTGAGAAAACCCACAACGACCACGTCCGACATGAGATCCAGAAACTCGGTATATCACCGGAACACTACGGTTGGGCGAGCGTGCAATTGGATGGCGGAATTGATGCTGTTATTGACAAGGTGCAAGCCTGGTTCTCGGACGAACTTTCCAATAAACCGTCTGTTCCAGTTGTTGATGCGGGATTAGAACACCTTTGCATCGCCGTGACATCAACTGGGACAATAATTGAAGAAGTCTCGGAGTCGTTGACGCAATTGACGCACAGAGTTGTCGCGGCAGGTGGAACGGTTGTCGTGCCAGCGAATGCGGAATGGAAACCGTCAGTAGTTTCTCTGACAGACACGCCGAAAACTATTACGCCGACACTGGCGTATGGACAGCGGGTTGAAAAGGCGGGCTTCCATATCATGGAGACTCCTACCGATCAACAGACGGAGACGCTGACAGGCTTAGGCGCGACGGGTGTGGATCTGGCACTTGCGCATATCGTCGGTGCCCCTCTGCAATCGCATGTGATGGTGCCGCTGATTCAGATATCTACAGATGCCGCAACACAAGCCAATTACGGCGCAGACCTGGACTTGACATCTGCTAATGTTGACGACCTATTAGCGTTAATCGTGGAGGTGGCTTCGCGGCAGTATACCCCGAAACTGCACGGCAAAGGAAATACGGATTTTCAGTTGACGCGGGGGTTATTGGGGATTTCGATGTGAACGTGCGTGCTGTAAGGGTGAGGCACGAAGATCTCACCCCACGGTATAACGATTAGGGTTGGAAACCTCTCTATACTCGGATTCGCATTGGAAACCAAATGACCCTGCCGTTTTGATTAGAATGAGATTCGGACCAATTCCACAGGAAAATTAGCCATGAAAGCTGGTTTACGGAGTGCCATCAAACCGAGCGTAAACCATTTATCGATTGAAGGCAAGGAAACGGTGAACTCTTCTGATTTAGGTATGAGATCGTTTCTCGTAAAAGGAGTTTTCTCGCCCCAACCTCGTGTAGAATGGTGTGCAAACCACATGCCAGCGGCTGATCCAAGCATACTCGCGACAACATAAGGTTTATGGCTTTCCGCCTCAGCCAGCAGAACGACCCCATTGCCAAACAGAGCACCCGCATACGCGCCAATTTGTATCAAAGCTGCCCTACCGGGTGTGTATTCACCCGCAGTCGTCAATTTATAGCCAAGATATGCTACCGTTGGTAAGCCGACCATGGAGGCTAACACATAGGCTCGCGATGATTCTATATCCAGTAGGGAAACAATTCCATTTGCATAGGCACTACCAACTAATCCGCCAAAGGAGATGAGATGTGATCGCCCTTCATTAATCGGTTTGTTGTAAATCAACTTTGTTGTCGCCCATGTCCCGATAGGGACTCCAACCATTGCGGACACAACATAGATTTTGGTTTGCGTCCAATCTTCAAGATTTTCGATATTGGCGATATATGGAACCGCAAGCCCGTACAATCCACCCACAAATCCGCCGTTGGTCATCAAATATGATTCACCCTTTTTAAACCATCTGTGAGCAGTAAGTCTATGGGCAATCAGACCCCCTATTGGCGTAGCAAGCATCGCAGAAGCAAAGTAAGCCTTGTCATTCTCTGATTCAAACAACACTGGCACCCCGAACCCATATAGGGTCCCGGCGAAGCTGCCCGATAGGATTAAATTGGATCGTCCAACACCGAGTCGATGATTTTTTGTGAGTTGAAGGGCACCTATAAAAGAACCGCCACCAATGAGTAGTTCCAATCCAGCGAATTGACTCCCTGATTCAATCTCAAGGAGGCGCGCTGTCCCCGGTCCGTAGAGGAGAAGCCCAGATAGTGTTGCAGCACCAACCAATAGGGTCCTACCTTCCTGCTGCTCTTTTAAGGAAACGCTTTGTTCGATTTGCGTTTGGGAATAGCCTTCATGCACAAAGTGCATAGAAATTAAAACCACAAAGCAAAAAAGAGAAACGGCTTTGTGAAACATAAAACGAATTCTCATTATGAACGCCTTCTGATTTCCGATTGCGGCGTGCAATCAGGTTGGTTATTCTTATTTGCGTGCCTCTATCTCCTACTGCAACACTGCGATCTGTTGTTTCATAAGGTGCTACTACCCCCATTAATCTTCATCTTTAATAGCGATGATAGGAACAACTGTAACGGGAAACGCCGATGGTTTGTAGTTTCCATCCGGTGCTTTGGTCGGAAATTTGTACTGAGGGTCTGTCAGAAGTGCATATACTGCAGCATCCCCAGTTCTAACCCGTTCTCTGGTATTCAATTCCCATTCGACTTCAAGTGCCTCGTGTCGTCCTGGAAAGTCCTGTGTCCCCAATATCGATGTCAAAGCCCAATAGATATACTCCGTAACCATGCAACCATAGTCACAGGTTTCATCCGTATAGTGATACCAAGCTTCTGCCGGATACCCGCTCTTGGGACCCCCTTGTGGCACTTGCTCGAAATATCCACCACGGGCGGCATCCATGCACTTCGCTAAGATGGACCCCCGTTCCTCCCCGAACACCTCGGGGTAAGCGTTGGCATAACCATGTTGTGTAATAGGATGCAGAATTTCCTCTAAAGCGCCGTCGTAGTATCCGCCATCGGGGACGTTGATTTTGCCATCAACAAGGAAATCCGGCTTGGTTTCTTCGCCATACAGGTCTTGACCAAATCGATAATCCGACTCTGCTACCAGATCCATTTCCAACCCCTCCATCTCCGCCTCTGTTCCGGGCATAATGATGAAGACGTTTCGGCTCACCAGATGACTGAGAACCCGCGTGTTGTCAGGAACACCGTCTTCGTCGTTATCGAGGTATTGTGCCAAAACTCCTGCGGCGTGAGAGAGCTTATCTTCAGATGTCGTTAGGCTTGCGAAGATGTGAATCCCGAAAACGTTGACATATTTGTTACAGCCCACTTGCCTGAAAGCAGAAAACTCGCTCGGTATCTCCACGATTTCGATGCTCGGCGTTACTTCAATGCTTCCTATTATGTTGTTGCTAATAATTTGGGATGATGCAAGCCCCATTAAAACCAACACGATTCCTGCAGTCATAGCTTCCCTCTCCTCTTTGGCTTGAAAAGCAAATTTTAGGTAGTAAGGGGCGGATAGTGAAGTCCGCCCTACAGCGTATGGGCTGATATTGTGGGATTGTTTCTACAAAAAAAGGAGACACAGCTACAGTGGCAACGAAATCGGCGCGCCGATTTGGGAGGAACGATACGTTGCCTCTGCCAACTCGATACCGTCTCTGCCGATACGTCCGTGGGTTGTCGGTTCTGCTTCACCAGCGATGCACTGGAGCCAATGGTCGATGCTCGTGCCTTTCGCTGCCATGCCCCAATACCGCTGTTGGCGATGTGCATCCGGCACATTGCGGTAGGTGCCGTCATCTGGCACCGGCGCAGTGAACTCTTCCGCCTCTGCCATGTCGTGGGTTTTCCAACGGAGTCCATTCTGAATCAATGTCGCAGAACCTTTGCTGGTGACAAGACCGTTACCGCTGTTCCGAATCTCAGATGCCCAACTCTTCATCATCATACCGACACCACCGTTTTTGAAATGCACGGTCAGCACGGCATTGTTTTCCACAGCTTGTTCGGCAGGTGGGTAGGTGCCACCGAGCGGAACATGACTGGTGAACCCGTAGACAGTGGAGGCGGGACCGTATAACCACAACCAGATATCGAGTTCGTGAATGGCTTGCTCCACTAACATACCGCCCGATTCTGCCTTCACAAAGAGCCACGGATGCCGTTCCGGTGAGAACCAACCGACCTGATTGGAATACGCCATCTGCAGTGTGCCGAGCGTGCCATCGTCCAATAACGACTTCAGTTTCATGTAACCCGGGTTGAACCGCATCATATAGGCGACCATCAGGAGAACACCGGCATCTTCAGCGGCGGCGATCATTGCTTCACCCTCCGCGACGTTACAACACATCGGCTTCTCCATCAAGATGTGTTTGCCGGCAGCAGCGGCAGCACGGGTGATTTCAAGGTGTGGACGTGGATGGGCACAGACATCAACAGCGTCTATATCTTGTCTGTCGAGGAGCGCGCGGTAGTCCGTGTAGGCATCGGCACCAAACCGGTCTGCTTGCTCATTTGCAGATGCCTCATTGACATCGGCGATTGCGACGATGTCTGCGCGTCGCGTCGGTTCTTGGTAATAAGGGGCATGGAGCGCGCGGAAAATACCGCCACATCCGATAACGCCAACTTTGACTCTATCCATGTGTTTTCTCCTTTGGTGTGTGTTTGCTACTTTTAAGAATGGGAGGTGGGGTCTCGTCCTCCAAGAGCGCGAGTGCTTCAGCGATGAGTGCGTGTTGCAGTGATGGGTTGTTTGGCTCTCCAAGCGGATAACCAAATCTATACGGCACTGATAACGCCCGTGGTGGTTTCACCCTTTTCGTTATGCTTTCATCAAGCGTTATGGAGATAGTCGATATTCCCCTTTCTTCAACAGCACGTTGTATCAATCCTACAGACTGATTGCACATCGGTCATACAGGGGTTAAGAAAGCAACGTCTACACCATCCGATTTCAGCATCTGTGCAACCTCAGGTGCGGTTTTTTCAATGAGTAGTTTCGGTTTTGTAATTGATCCCATGAAACTGAAATGCCTATCGTTGAGTGAACCGACTTTACGTTCGTTTTCTAATTCTCGAAATCGATCCAGTGGAAATACCAGGTTTATATCACTTTCTGTGCCACTTGAGTCGAAAGCCTTACTTCTATGCCCAAGAGCAAGAACTTGTGTCTCGATTGTATTTGGTATTTCTCGGTATGAACAATCTCCACCTATAATCCTATCATCGTAAGGCGTTTGTTCCTGGAGATGTAATCCAGCAGTTGTAATTAGCGCGACACGGCATCGGTTTAATTCCTTGTGAAGGGGTGCGTTAGGAGGTGTGCCATAAGACTTGATGGGGTATGCCCTCATAAAGAACCGGTATAAATTGTCCAGTTTGAATATAGATGCCATAGAAACCTCGGCGTTAGCCGTTCGCGAAGATGAGCCGTTTCCTGTTCTGGCACGGGAGTCGGACCGTCTGTCCGGTTATGCCGCTTTCGATAGTCGCAAAGCCAATTTCATTGACAGCGGTATAATCATCACGGGCACAATCGGGTAACGGTCCGCCGTCTAAGTAATCGGTAATCTGTTTATATGCGACATCGAACGGACCGGCGTTTTCAGGAAGATCGAGGGTAGCATTATCAACTAACTTCCCTTCTTTATGGACGGTCGTGTCGCTATAAAATCCTGCCTGAACGCTGCCTTCACTACCGAGAACATCAACAGAGAATCCGCCACGTGTTCCATGGTTCCCGACATGGAAACCGACAACACCACTCTCAAATTGAATGGTCGAGCCGACAATCGCCGGTTCAGGTTCATAAGGCTCTGGCACATCCCCACCCCCCTCAACGAACCCAGTCACAGAAACGGGATCATAGCCAGCAAACTGGCAAATCATATCCGTCGTGTGGATAGCGAAGGAGAGCACACCGCCGCCGCAATAACCGATGACGGTTTGCACCTCACCGATGAGTCCATCCTTGATGAGCGATTGGAGATGGATGAGGTGTGGTGCCCAGTGCCGTGTGTAGTCCACGACAATAGGAATTCCTTTTGCGTCAGCCCCTGCGGTCATCGTGTCAACCTCTTCGAGTGAACATCCGGCTGGTTTTTCAAGGAAGATGGCTTTTATGTCCGCCTTCAAAACGTTTTGCATCACCGCGAAATGATGCGGTCCGCGCACACAGACAGCAACGATGTCTAAATCTTCACTTTCAAGCATCTGTGTATCCGTTTCGTAGTAGTTTATGGAATTATCTGGGAAAGCAGGTCCCCACACCTGTTGAAACTCCGTTTGGCGTTCGTGGGACATGTCCGCGACTGCGACCAATTCGGTGGTCTCACAAAAACGGATGCCGCCTGTGTGGCAATAGGGATAAGGGTCATTTGGCGTTGAATAACGGGAGGCGATACTGCCCAATCCGATGATACCGACACGATACATTGAGGTTGCTCCTTTTTGGTGTCTTTACATATAAGTATAGCAGAGGGATTGTGGTCTGTAAAGGGATTTCTGGTATCGGTTGAATTTACAGCACAACTATTGTAAAATAGATAATAGTGAAATTAATGATTACTGAAATTTGTTGAATTAGTACGTCTGCTGAGGAATAACGACTACTTCATCTACTTTCAAATTATGGGTGCCTGCTTTGGTTTGTAGTAGGGCAATTCATTGCCCGTCGTTCACCCGTTCTCACTGCGAAGCAGTGCGATAAATCGCACGACTACAAACCTACACTAAAATTCAAACTCAATAGAACACTACACATCTAATGCGACTTTTAATAATATCAACCTTTCTTATTTTTTGCGTCGTTGGTGCTTCCGTGTCCGAGGAGCCGTGGTTGTGTGGGACACCGCTCTTGCATCAAGAACACATCAATCAACACTTCCCTGAAGAAATTCCCACTGCCCCCGCCGCACCCGTTCAAATTGGACACGTAGAGCGATTTTTTATTCACATTCCTGAGACAGAGGTAATAGCCACCTGTATTGCGAAGAGTGAACATCTCTATGTCTATGTCGACAATTCGGTGCGCGATCTGTTCACGGATGCCGAAGCTACCGCCGTAGCAAGAGAATTTGACAACCGCATCTACCCGGACGTTCGAAAGTGGATGGGAACTGAATGGAAACCCGGACTCGACAGAGACAACCGCATTACCTTGTTGATGCACGATGTCGGTATGAACAACTCCGGACGAGACTACGGTGGCTATTTCTCGCCCACCGATCAGTTGCCCACACTACCGAACAGCAACCGTCGCGAAATGCTCTATATGGACGTTTTCCAGTTCAGAGAACGGGCTCGACATACTTTTTATAGCAGTCTCGCACACGAACTCGCGCATCTCATCAATTGGTTCCAGAACGGTGGGACCACTGACCAGCGGTGGTTAGAAGAAGGCACAGCGAGTTTCGTTGAATGGGCAGTTTACGGCACTGTACATAACATTTTTGTTGATGGCTATCTGGCAAACCCCAGCATTTCGCTTGCCTATACAAACACGTCGGATGTGTATTACGGCGGGACCTTTTTGCTCATGCTCTACCTCTATGAGCAGTATGGAGGCCCGGAGATTATCCGCAGCATTATAGAGACGGACGCACTCGGTGAACAAGCGATTGACGCTGCCCTGGCAGGCGACGGAAAGAGTGACAGATTTCCTGAAGTCTTTCTGAAATGGGGGCTTGCGAATTGGACCAATACGCAGGCTCAAAATAAACAACTCGGTTACGCTGCCCTACGTAACCGAAAGGTGAGTGCTGTAACACCGCGCGTCCGCAGCTACCCGAACGAGGCGAACAATATTCCCATCGACCAATGGGGGGCGTACTATATTGTCTTTGAGAATCTACCCGAAACCTTGAATCTATCGGTGATCGGCAGTGGCTCAGGAAACCTCTACGCGACAACCCTTTATCTGCCATCCAACGGACGTCCCGTTGTTACACCCATCCCATTTAACACGAAAAACAGAGGGGTTTTTGCTTGGGCGTTTCCTCGCCGAGAAGGACTCCTGCGCGACGGTAAGATTGTGCTAATGGTAACGGCAGATGTTCCACAGACATTCCGCTATGTCGCCGTGGATTTGCCCGCCGCCAACAACGGTGGCGCAGTAGAGGTCCCACGCCAGCGTGCGTCGGACACTATGCCTGACGCTGTAACCTACGCCCTCGGCAATCTCACCCAACGGAGTGCTTCGCCCGCGAAGCTTACACCGGAAACGCAGCTTGAACCGAGGACCCAAATTCATCTTGCCAGTGATTATACCGACCTTGTAATCGGTGATCCGAATGCCTCCCATCTTTACGCAGCGAGTGATTGGGGGCTTGAAATCTTCACGTTGATAGAACCGACACAACCCGCCCGAATTGGTGAGATTGCCACGCCGGGCAGGGCGCGATCTGTCGCCGTTGCGGGAGATACTGCTTACGTCGCTGACGGTGCTATAGGTGTACAGGTCATTGATATTGCAGTCCCAAGCAAGCCGAGTATTGTAAAGACACTTGGTGGGTTTACAAGTGTACACAGAGTTCGAGTCGCTGATGACAAACTATACGCGCTTGACCGTGAGCGCGGAATGCTTGTTTTCAACTTACGGGATGTCCACAATATGCAAGTGCCTCGACCCCGACGTTTCTTTCGCACTGCAGGCACGCCGATCAATGTTGCCATCCACAACGGTACTGTCTATTTCAGTGATGATAGACATGGGCTTCTTATTCTTGATCCAAGTCCATTCGGTGATTTTGTTGTGCGCAGTGTTGTGCCAATTTTAGCCACTGCCCATGAGATCGAAGAGACACGAGGGACAACCCACGCCTATGTCGCCTCAGGCAACCTCATCTTAGTGGATGTTACGGATAACCAAAATCCCGAAATAGATTTCCGCCTTAATACACCAGGACTTGCCACAGGTATTCAATTCCGTAACGACACCGTTTATCTTACGGACCGGCAAACAGGACTCCATATTATCAATGTGCGTAACCCACAACAGCCACGGCGAATTTCCACACAACCTACATCCGGCAATGCAACCGATATAGTCCTCAGAGATACACTCGCATACATCGCTGATGGAAAGGGCGGAATCCAAACAATAGACATAAGCGAATCAGAATCGCCGAAGTGGTTACATCGGTACGCATCTGGTGGCACAGCTTATGGACTTGACATCGTTGAGACAGACGCGGGCGAACGGACTGTCTACGTCGCAAACGGTGTAGGCGGATTGAAAGCCCTCGAATTTACGACACCTTATCATGGCAGCGTGACAAAAAAACTGCCGTTGTCTACGAAGATCATCACCTCTAACAACCAGTTTGAGGCTGCAAGCGGCACCAAAATTCGCGTCCAAAATGGGTATGGCTTCGTCGCTGCTGAGACGGGAATGTACGTTGTCAATCTCGCTACAGATACGATTGCCTCGCATATTCCGACAACTTCACCCGTTTCGGACATCGCGTTACACGAAGGTTACGCCTACCTCTGCACAGGATCCCTCATTGTTGTTGATAGTCGGGCTCCTCAGCAAAGCAGAATTGTATCCAAACGCGACATGCCAGGGAGTGCTTATCGTGTTGTCGTCGATACCAACCCACCTGTACACGCCTATGTCGCCGCTCTTGAAGGAGGACTGCACGTTTTCGACATTACAGGACCGGCAGTCCCGCGTCTGGTCGGAAGTTACGCTACGCAAGGAAATGCAACAGGCGTTGCGCTCTCGGATGAACGTGCTTACCTGTTGGACAGTAGCATCGGTGTCGCAGTGCTTGATGTGTCTGAACCGAACAACCCGAAGTTGCAAGACGCATACGAGAATGATGCCCTCCCAATCGATGCGACCGTAAGTGGCGACTCTCTCTATCTACTCGATAGCAATAGCGTTCAGGTTATTGACACACGCACGTTGACAGCCACCTCAAGCTTTCGTGGACTCAGGTTCCCGTTTGAATTGAAGTCAGTAGGAAGTGCCCTCTATGTCGCGGATCTGTATCAACTTCGGATCTTTCGTGTGCACCCAGAAGGCTATTCGCTTGCTGTGGAAGAACCTACGCAATCTGACTGGACTCCCAACGCCGTTAAACCTACGTTAGTCAACCGTTTAAACCAAAATTTCCCTAACCCATTTAACCCAGAGACATGGATCCCGTATCAACTCGCCTCAGATATGAACGTGTCCCTTCATATTTATGATGCCCAAGGGAGGCGTATCTATTTTAAAGCACTCGGCTACCGCAAGGCAGGTTCACACACCGCTTATTGGGATGGTCGTAACGCCACCGGTGAATCTGTCGCAAGCGGCGTATATTTTTACGCAATTCAAACTGGAACTTTCCATGCGACTCGGAAAATGCTCATCAAGAGGTGAATTTTCTATTCTTACTCGGAACAATTGTTGTAGTCCAGAAGCCCTCTAATTTCGTAAATCAGGGCTCTAATTCTGTGAATCTTGGTTAAGAAAACAGCCGAACAGAAAAAATTTTGTAACGCCAATGGACAAAAAACGTTAAATTGCTTAATCTGATACTATCCATTAAGCTCATGTTCGGTCTTAATTATATTATATGAGAGATTTTCAAGGAGAAGCATAACATGTCCAGGAATAGCGTAACAGGTCGTTTCCGAGATATTGAGATATCATTTAGTATTGAAGGCACTCGTACCTATATGAGTCTCCGGAATCTGATTAGCGACGAAAGACAAGTGCGCGTAATGTATCAGAAATTAGCCATGAGCGGACTCGCCAATTGGAGGCAGTTTCAGTTAACCGCCACACCTGTCTTGCTGCACCTCCCAGCGGAGGTCCTCGAAGCACACCGACTGACCTTTTTTATTGATAATGCGGATCCGATTTCCGCTCGTATCGAAAAAATATTGGCGGAATTGGACCAACTCAGAGTTAAATTGCCAGCAGAGGATTTAGTAGAGGACCCCGTGCCTGTGGCTGATACATCCCTTTTGAGGAACCACAGTAACATAGACAAATACACTCATCTCGAATCCGAGATTGCAACAACACAACACGCTGAAAAAGTAGTCGTTCCTCGTGAGCCTAAACCAGTAGAAGAACCTGTTGAAAAAGTAGTCGTTCGGCACGAACCTGAACCAGTAGAAGCACCTGTGATCCCGAGCGATCCCGAAGCACATACTGCAGAACCGGCACCGCCGATCGCCCCTGAAATCGAACAGGAACCGACAGAAGTATCCTCGTCTATACATGTTGTTCCTAAATCACGGGCAGTCAATGTAGACACTAACCTTGAGTTTAAAATCACAGTTCCGTCCCTGCCAGCAAGCACGCTTGCAAAGCGAGGGAAACCGCAGGCGACAGCAACAGGGACAGATAACTCCCCTCATACCGGTAGAGCAACTTCAAAACAGAAAAGGAAAGGAATTTTGGGGCAGTTTGCTCAAGCATTGGGATTTCCTGCTGACAGAAGACGTAGCAAGGCTTACTATCAGGCAAGAAGCGAAACCATTCAAGACGAATTTCAGGATAAACTCTCCAAGTTAGAGAAGGATTACAATGAAGGCTATGGGCTCAATCTCAGCGATTGGGATCCAGAGACGCTCTGTGAAGAGGAAACCGCAATTTTTCTTCTTAACCTCATGGTGAACGAGGTAACCGCATGGCAGAAAGAGACAAGGCGTGCTACACCTGAAACCAAACAGCTTGTTGAAACGCTCACTGAGATCGGCATGCGACTCAGACAGACACTCAAGCAGACACGTGGTGTTTCTACACCCTCACCAACATTATTCCCTGATCTTCTCGCCGAAAACGAACGCGATGTGGAGAAAATTCAGAGCGAATGTGATGCCTATCTCCAACGCTTCACGAAAAAGTTAATCGAGCAGGAAAAGAAACACGCAGCGAAGATTGAGGTGATCGTTTTCAAGAAGTTCCTCATCGAGTTCGTCCGCGATTTTCTTTTTGTTGAGATCGCCAAAAGCACGCACAGTAACGCGTTACCCAAACGTCTCACTTGGTTTTTAGATCTTGTTGATTCCGAAGTCATTCCGATTGAAACCGGGAAAACGAAGGTATCATCTAATCATCACAAGGTAAAAGGTGCCTGCATCAGTGAATTTGACTCAGAAACCATCATTGAGGTCGTCACACCAGGCTTACAGTCCAAGGATGGAAAACGGGTCAGTCAAATGGCTGTCGTTATTGAAGCGGAGTAGACAGATGAAGATTGGTAAGGACTTAATTCAGAAAGTTTCACAGATACCACAAGTCGACCTCGGCCACTTTCCGACACCGCTTGAGGAATGCCCACGACTCTCTGAGGCACTCAGCGGTCCGCGCATTTTCATCAAACGTGAAGACTGCTCGGGTTTGGCATTTGGCGGAAACAAGGTCAGACAACTCACCTTCACAATTGGTGATGCTGTTGCACAAGGTGCCGATACGATTGTACACGGCGCGGCATCGCAATCCAATCACTGTAGACAAGCCGCCGCTGCTTGCGGTAAACTTGGGCTCAACTGCTACTTGCGTCTCGCACGGGACCACAAGAGTATCCTTCAAGGCAATCTACTGTTAGATAACTTAGCAGGTGCCGAAGTCGAAGTTGTCGATGTTCCATTCGGACCCGAATTAGACATCGTAAAATACGAACTGGCGGAAGATCTCAAGAAACGAGGTCTGAAGCCTTATGTCGTTGCATCACCGCGGTCCACTGCGCTTGCCGCTGTTGCTTTTACATGGTGCATCGCTGAAATTGCACAACAGCAAGAACAACTGGGTATTGATGCCGATTGGATTTATACCGCTTCCGTAGGTGGCACACAGGCAGGACTTGTCCTCGGCACCAAAACGCTTGGGTTGAAAATGAAGCCGTTCGGTATTGCCCCCATTGTTTGGGAGAATAAACTTGAACGGCTCAGTGCTGCTGCAAACAGTGCCGCTGACCTTTTAGGATTGGACACCCGCGTTACCGAAGCGGATATTCAAAATACAGATGACTACATTGGAGAGGCTTACGGCTATCTCACACCAGAATGTATTGATGCCCTCAAACTCGTTGCCAAAACGGAGGGTATCTTCCTTGACCCCGTCTATACCGCCAAAGCGATGGCATGCCTTATTGACCACATCCAACAGGGCAAACTGGGACGCGACGATACCGTCATTTTCTTGCACACGGGCGGTACCCCGGCACTCTTTGCATACCACGAGGAATTAGTCGCCGATCTGTAGTCTCAATCCCCTATCATCTCGGTTTTGTTAGTGTCGATGCGCTGCTGATTTGCGCATAGCAGCACCTAAACACATCTGCTCCTCATCCGTTTTTTCCTTAATCTGCTTTGCAAATATGTTATCATTTTAACGAATTAAGTGGGAGGATCTCTGCTCGCGCCCGAATCGTGGTGAATTGGAAACCAGTCCCGTCTCTGTGTCTGTGTAAAGCAAAGATTGCCTTGAAAAAGGTGATGTTACCCGTTATACTATTCCTATGGCACCAGATAAATTGCTGGTAAACAACTCACATTGAACGTTAGCAAGACGACGCAAGTTTTCAATTAATGCATCTAGTGGTCTGTCAAAATTAGTTTGATAGTTAATGTGAAAGATGGTATTCTTAGACTCAAGAATATAAATGCTATAACTTGGAGTCTCTTATGCCAGCGAAACGATACATAGTCGAACTTGATCCCTGTCAACGAGATTCTCTCATTGATTTGATATCTTCGGGCAGAGAATCGGCTCGAAAACTCACGCGTGCGAGAATCTTGTTGAAAGCGGACGCAGGCGAGTTTGGTCCCGCCTACACTGATGAACAGATAGAAGCAGCCATTGAAGTCTCAATCCCCACGATTCAGCGAGTCCGTAAGGTCTTTGTCCTTCAAGGATTCGCAGCCGCTCTGACTCCTCAAAAGCGTTCCGAGGCTCCAAGACGGCAAAAGTTTGATGGCGAAAAAGAGGCACATCTGATCGCTTTAGCCTGTTCAGAAGCCCCAAAGGGTTTCTCAAGGTGGACGCTTCGCCTCTTAGCAGAGAAAATGGTAGAACTCAACCATTTTTCAAGTATTTCTCATGAAACGATACGACAGGTTCTAAAAAAAACGAACTCAGACCTTGGTTAAAGGAACAATGGTGTATTCCCCCTAAAGCCTCGGCAGCGTTCGTCGCTGCGATGGAAGATGTCTTAGACCTCTATCAGTGCCCCAAAGACGCTGTGAATCCTTTAGTTTGTGTTGATGAAACGAGTCAACAACACATCAAAGAAACTCGGCAACCTCTGCCGGTCATCGCAGGCTCCCCGAGCCGATATGATTCTGAATACGAGCGCAATGGCGTGAGCAATCTGTTCATGATTTTTGCGCCGCTTCAGGGATTTCGGCATGTTGAAGTCACTGATAGACGCACAAGTATTGATTTTGCTCACATCTGCCGAGATTTGGTGGATGCTCATTTCCCAAATGCCGAAAAGATCCTGTTGGTTTGCGATAATCTCAATACGCATAAGCCGGCTTCGTTGTATAAAGCGTTTCCAGCACATCAAGCCAGGCGTATTGCTGAAAAGATTGAGTTTCACTATACTCCGAAGCATGGAAGTTGGCTAAATGTGGCGGAGATTGAACTTTCCGTGCTATCTCGACAATGTCTTTGTAGGCGTATACCGGACCAACAGACCCTCAAGCACGAGATTCAGGCTTGGCAAAGCCGAAGAAATCAACAAGATACTACTGTAAAGTGGCAGTTTACTACCGACGACGCACGTATCAAACTCAAGAAACTCTATCCATCAACACAAGGTTGACATAACACTAGCGGTGGAGAGACTATATGATGCTGTTGAGAAATAGTAAAAATTGTTCCTATCAGCCGCTACTCGACGGCGGAATACGGGACGCGATATTTTACAGGAGAATCCTAAAACAATGTCCTATATTATCTCCCATCACGATAACTACTATACGCCTGGTGAAAGTTTATCAGAGTTGTTTAAAGAATTAGTAGTTAAACCATTTGAAGATCCTAATCCACTGACCCAAGCATGGGTAGACCATGTGAGAAACAAAGACTTCAAATACTATAGGGAGACAATCCTAGAACAAGGGCGGACCAATTTTGATGAACCTTTCGAAGGACTTACTGGAAAAGAAAAGGTGTTAATCTATTGTCTCCATTATATGCCGATGCACCTTTTTGGTTCTTATCATATTTTCACGAATTACCTCCCATCCGTGAACGATAAAGTTGTATTTGTTGACTTTGGTTGCGGACCTTTAACTTCAGGCATTGCGTTTTGGACAACTTTTGCAAGACATCGCAACATCACTTATTTAGGAATCGATAATTCGCATTATATGCGTCATAAGGCTCAGGAAATCAACCGACATGGACCTTACGAAGATGAGTCTTTCTTTCCAAAAGGTTGGTACATTTCTGACTACAACCGATTATACCACTACTTGACTGATTACATCACGAGGGGCGATCGGACACAAATCATATTTAACTTTTGCTATTTTCTTGCAAGCAACACATTAAACACATTAAACATAGGTGCCTTATCTGACTGCCTTACTCAGATTGTGACGGAATACAATCAACATAAAATGTGCATGATATATCAGAATCCCATCAAGTCCCCGGACTCACATCGCAACTGGTTTACTATCAAAGAAAAACTTTCGACTTTTAGAAGTCAAATAACCCAATCAAATAGTGAGAAATTTAGTTGTCATTGGTTCAGATTACAAAATGAGCGGTTAATCTGGCGTAAAAGTTTACCGATTGATGTATACTTTGATATACTTTCTAACGATCCGTCTGAGCTTTCCAACGATCCATTTGAGTTACCCTCTATTTTTTAATGGAGAATTAATCCATGCAACAACAATTAAAATTTGACTTCACTTCCGTACCGCAGGAGCAATCTGCTAAACAACAATTACGGTCAAGGAATCAGGAAGCGATTGCGATAATCGGAGGTCTCCGATATGTAGAAAACTATATTGACGAGGTACAACATGATTGGTCGTTAGCGCGGATTGACAAACACCAATGGCTCGATGACCTAAAGCGGCGGGTTCAGCATTACGGTTTTAAGTACAACTACAAAGCACGGAAAGTGGACATGGACATGCATATTGGCGAGTTACCAGAATGGCTGAACCGACTGAGTGAAAAATTATATGAGGACAGGTACATGCCGGAAGTCGCCGATCAGGTGATTGTCAATGAATACCTGCCCGGACAAGGAATCTCAAGTCACATTGATTGCGAACCCTGTTTTAAAGATACGATTGTCTCTTTGAGTTTGGGATCGGGTTGTGTTATGGATTTCACAAACAAATCCGATAAGAAGAAGATTCCGGTTTGGCTTGCGCCAAGAAGCCTTGTCGTGTTGAGTGAGGAAGCGAGATATAGGTGGTTGCACGGTATTGCCGCCAGAAAATGGGATGAATTGGATGGACATAGGTATGAGCGGCAGCGACGGGTGTCGCTAACATTTAGGAAGGTGATTATAAAACAGTAGCGCGGTCTCCCGACCGCGTCTCATAGAATCAAACGAACGTTTTTAGAACCGTTCTGCTTTAATCTTGCCCTACTGCGTCCGCCAATTTTTCTCTGGCATCAACAGGGAAAGGCGTATCCCGATTCAAATCGTCTTCCAGTTCACCTTCAAAACTAAAGAGAGAAGGACCCTCAAAGTTTGTCCTACATATATTGCTCCCACGATAACCATTATAAGCCCGGTGAAAGCCTAAAACATCTGTTTGAAGAGCTCATCATACAACCCTTTGAACACGATCTACCAGCACTATCGGAAGATGTTAAAAATAACAGAATATACTACTGGGAAGATATAGCGCGCATCCTGAAACAAGGACAGAGCGATTTTGATAAAGTATCATTTGATAAACCATCCAATGAATATTATTTTCCAAAAGACAAGGTATCTATCTATTGTGTCCATCATATGCCGAGGCACCTTTTTGGTTCTTATCACATTTTTACGAATTGCCTCACACCGATAAGGAAAAAGAATAAAGTTGTATTCATTGATTTCGGTTGTGGTCCACTAACTTCAGGTATTGCTTTTCGAGCTTTTGCAGGACAATGCGACATTACTTATTTAGGAATTGATAGTTCGCGAACTATGCTTGATAAGGCGACAACAATCAACAAATATGGTCCCAACACGTATAGAGATCCTTTCTTTGACAAAATTGCGTTAATTCGCGACTACGGTCACGATCACTTGACGAGATTATTGGACAAATACATTGAAAACGGTGATAGGACACAGATTATATTTAATTTCTGTTATTTTTTTTCGAGTCCGATATTAGACATTAATAGTTTATCTGATGTACTCATCCAGATTATGAAGGAATACAATCAGCATAAAATGTGCTTAATATACCAAAATCCTGATCATCGATCATTATCCGGGGCACGCCGTTTGAAATTGTACGGCAAATGGGAAAAACTTAAAACTAACCTTTCGGTGTTTAGAAGTCAAGTAACCCAATCAAATGTTGAAACTTTTTCTTATTGTAGACTCATAAATGGTTTACTGCACAATAGTGCCAAGGTCTACTATGAGATACTTTAGTCCCAAATCAGGTGCTTGTCAGCGAATACCAACCCGGGCAAGGCATTGGAGGCCATATCAATCGCGAACCGTGGTTTAAGGATACAATTATCTCTTTGAGTCTCGGATCGAGTTGTATTATGGAATTCACAAACCAATATGACAAAACGAAAAAGGTTCCAGTTTGGCTTGCCCCAAGAAGTATCGCTGTATTGAGGGAGGCGGCGAGATATACGTGGTGGCACGGTATTCCCGCCAGAAAATCGGATGTATGGGATGGACGTAAGTATGCGCGGCAGCGACGAATATCGCTAACATTCAGGACGGTAATTGTTTAGAAAGGTAATCACGTGAGTTCGATAATTCCTGTGGGGTTCCTGCAAAGGCACTCAAACCTATGAGCACTGTGAGCAGAAACACACCTACAGTAATAAACTTCGTCATGTTAACTTTCTCCTCTGCGTGCTAAAGCGCATCTACAAAATTAGTCTTCGCTTCGCATCAAGGATTCCACCTCAGGCAGCACCTGCGTCACCGCGGTTTGATCGACCTCTTCAGCAACACTGGTATAACCTGCTGTGTGAATCATCTCCACGAGATTTTGTCCTAATTGCTCAATCGTCCAAGCAACTGAATCTGGCACACTCGTTTTATCGAGGGACCGCTGATCGTTCTTCCCAGAAGGATCGTAATGATAGTGCGGGTCCTTGCGAAAACAGTCGAAGCGGAGCAGCTGAACATTTTCACCATCCACCTCGCCGTAAACACGTACGGAGGGACCGCCGTCCGCTCCAAAATTGCGTTGATCTACGTGAAGTTCAATACCACCGACGTGGAACACTTTTTCATTCATCGCTTTTTCCCCCAACTTTCAGAAATATAGAGACATTATACATCACAATTATAACTGTGTCAATACAAAACGTCCTTCTCGGCGTGCGTATTAATCTCCTTCACTTTACCGAGAAATCTTTTTTATAGTTTTTACTATAAAAAAACTTGCAAAAAATATAGGGATGTGATATACTATTAATAAATTTGAATTTGCCTGTCTGAATTAATATGAAACAACAGATGCTCGACCGCTTTGGACGGATCCATACAAATCTCAGGATCTCGGTTACAGATGTATGTAACTTTCGTTGCATCTACTGTATGCCAGAAGACATGACCTTCATGCCAGACGCGGCCCTGATGACGTTCGATGAGATTCTGCACCTCGCCCGCATTTTCGTCGCGCTCGGCGCTAACAAGGTACGTATTACCGGTGGTGAGCCGCTTGTCCGACCCGGTGTGCCTACACTCATAAGCCGATTGACGCAGCTGGAAGGACTGAAAGACATCAGTTTGACAACAAACGGCATCGGTCTTATTAAGCAAGCACAAGCACTTTACGATGCCGGGCTCCGCCGTATCAATGTCAGCTTAGATACGCTTAATGAAGAGAAATTCGAGCAGATGACGCGCCGGAAGGTGCTCTCACGCGTGCTTCAGGGGCTTAAAACCGCGCACGAATGTGGTTTCAACCCGATTAAAGTCAACGCTGTCGCAATGCGCGGTTTTACCGATGATGAGATCGTTGATTTAGCCACCTTCGCACGTCAAAACGATTATCAACTCCGATTCATCGAATTTATGCCGCTCGATGCCGACGATGTGTGGGGACGTAACATGTACATCCCCGGAAAAGAGATTATCGAAAAAATTAACGCCGTCTATCCACTTACACAAGTAGCCTTAAACGGTGAGGCGAAGAGCGATACTGCGCAACGTTATCGCTTCGCAGATAACGGTAACGACGTAGGTGTCATATCCTCTGTGAGTGAGCCGTTTTGTGAAAACTGTAACCGGGTTCGCCTCACTGCTGATGGAAAGTTTCGGACCTGTCTCTTCTCATTAACAGAAACAGATCTGCTTACACCGCTACGCGAAGGGGTGCCAGATGAGGGGATTGCGGAGTTAATCCTCGACGCAGTCTCACAAAAAGAAGCAGGGCATAAGATTAACGCAGCAGACTTCATTAAACCAGAAAGAAATATGTCAAGAATCGGCGGTTAAAGCGTTTCCGGTAGCGACAGATGCGTTAAAAAAATCGCGCTGTAGGCGTGAGGTCAACACAATAAAAAATAATTTTGGAACCGCCCTTACAAATTTTATGAAGGAGTTCAAAACAACGGATGAGCAGAGACTTGATGATTAAAGACTTGCATATCAGCGTGCAAGAAAAACCAATTATCAAAGGATTAAATTTAACTGTCAAACAGGGTGAAATCCATGCGCTTATGGGTCCAAACGGGTCTGGCAAAAGCACCCTCGCGAATGGCTTGATGGGGCATCCTCTCTACGATATTGATTCCGGCGAAGTGGTTTTTAACGGGGTCGATATTCTGGAGTTGGAACCCAACGAACGCGCGAAACTCGGACTTTTCCTCGCTTTTCAGTATCCAACGGCGATTCCCGGAGTCAGCTTGGCTAATTTCCTACGGCTCGCAGTGAGCGCAGTCCGCGCCAAAGAAGAGAACGGTTCCGGAGACGACCGACTCATTCCGATGCGCGAATTTCGTCGTGAACTTCGCGAAAAAATGAAACAACTCGGTATTGACGATTCCTTCGCAAGGCGATACCTTAATGACGGGTTTTCCGGTGGCGAAAAGAAACGTGCCGAGATCCTACAACTCGCAATGCTTGAACCCCAAATTGCGATCCTTGATGAGACGGATTCCGGACTCGATATTGATGCTATCCGCGTCGTGGGTGAAAGTGTTAGTCAACTGATTGGACCGGAGTTGGGTGTGTTGATTATCACGCACTATCCACGGTTATTAGACTACATTCGTCCGCAGTTCGTGCATATCCTGCTCGACGGTAGGATCGTTGAATCCGGCGGATGGGAACTCGCACAGATGTTAGAAGCAGAGGGCTACGACCCAATTCGTGAAAAATACGATATTACCGAGGCGTAATTCGGAGTGGTGGCGCTCGGCACCCCCGCTAATGTAATAGGAGAAGTGAAATGGCAAATTCTGAAACGAACACCATAGAAGAACTCGGAATTAGTAAAGAGTACCAATACGGGTTCCACGACGATATTAAACCTACATTCAAGTCGCGGAAGGGGTTGGATGAAGAGGTTATCAATCAAATGTCCGACATCAAAGGGGAACCCGACTGGATGCGCCAGTATCGGCTTGATGCTTACAAAATTTTCAAGCAAAAGCCGATGACTAAATGGGGAGGCGACCTCTCACAACTCGATTTTGACGACATCTATTATTATGTCAAAGCCTCTGACCGGAGCGAGCGAAGTTGGGACGATGTACCGGATGACATCAAGAAAACCTTCGATCGGCTCGGTATCCCGGAAGCGGAACGGAAATTCCTCGCAGGTGTTGGGGCACAGTACGACTCAGAAGTCGTTTACCATAACATCGTCGAAGAATTGGACAAAATCGGTGTTGTTTTCCTCGATACCGATACCGCTGTCAAAGAGTACCCCGACTTGGTGAAGAAATACTTCGGGACTATTATCCCATCTGCGGATAATCAGTTCGCGGCACTCAACAGTGCTGCCTGGAGCGGTGGAAGTTTCGTTTATGTTCCGCCCGGCGTAAAGGTAGAATACCCACTGCAAGCCTATTTCCGAATCAACAGCGAGAACATGGGGCAATTTGAACGCACGCTCATCATCGCCGATGAAGGCTCACAGGTTCATTACGTTGAGGGTTGCACCGCACCAACATACAGCAGTGCATCCTTACACAGCGCGGTCGTCGAGATTGTTTGTATGAAAGGTTCGCGAGTCCGCTACACGACTATTCAGAATTGGGCGAATAATGTATATAATCTCGTCACGAAACGAGCATTTGCCTATGAGGACGCGCAGATGGAGTGGGTTGATGGCAACCTCGGCAGTAAGTTGACGATGAAGTATCCGAGTGTCTATATGATGGAACCCGGTGCGCGCGGCGACATTCTCTCTATTGCGTTCGCAAGCAAGGGACAGCACCAAGACGCAGGGGCAAAGGTCTATCATTGCGCACCGCACACCACTTCGCAGATAACCTCAAAGAGCATCAGTAAAGATGGCGGTAGATCCAGTTATCGTGGGTGGGTCGATGTCGCGAAAGGCGCGAAGGGATGTAAATCACACGTCGTCTGCGATGCGCTCATTCTTGATAAAGACTCCCGTTCAGACACTTATCCGGTCATTGAGATCGGTGAGAACGATACGAACATTGAACACGAGGCGCGTGTCAGCAAAATCGGGGAAGAGCAACTCTTCTATCTGATGAGTCGTGGGCTTTCCGAAGAAGAAGCTTCCACAATGATTGTCAATGGGTTTATCGAACCCCTCGTCAAGGAACTTCCGATGGAATACGCTGTCGAGATGAACCGTCTCATCCAACTTCAGATGGAAGGTTCAGTCGGTTAAGTGGCAGTCGGCTTTAATGGCTGTCGGCAATCAGCAATCGGCAATCAGTAGGAGATTCTGTGTAGTGAACACCTCTTTACTGACGGCTGATGGCTGACAGCTGACGGCTATTCCTCTGATAGCCAATAAAGGATCAAAAAAAATTGCAAAAGGGACAGTTTTCAAAAGAATTTCTTCAAAAGATAGCAGCAACTGAGCCAGAATGGATGCGTGAGAAACGGTTGGAGGCTTACGCATTTTACGAATCCTTGCCGATGCCCCATACGACTAAAGATGATGTATGGCGACGCACCGTTGATATGCGTACCCAAGATTATTGGCGGCGCACTCGGCGACATCTCCGAGGCTTCGCACTCGAAAAATATCATCCAAGTACTCCAACGAACGGTAAACCATCCGCCGATGCTTTAGACGACAACGACGAAGAGACAGCAGGCGTGCTCGTGCAAGTTGATGGGCAACTCCAACACGTCTCGACTACTGAAACGCTGAAAAAAAAAGGCGTATACTTCGCAGATCTCCACACCGCGCTACACGAGCAACCGGAGTTGCTTCGTACTTATTTTATGAGTAAGGCAGTGACTTTGGAGACGGCGTTAAAAAGCGGGAACATTGCCCAGCATAATAAATTTGACGCACTTCACGGTGCTTTTTGGCAAGGTGGTTACGTACTGCATATCCCTAAAGGTGTCCGAGTTGAAGTGCCGCTGCGGGTTTATATCAAGATGTCCGAAGCAGAACACGCCGACCTATCGCATACGCTCATCATCGCTGAAGAGGGTAGCGAGGTTGTGATCTTGGAGGACAATTCATCGATCGACCCAAATGCCGGTGGCTTACATAGTGGAGCGGTAGAAATTTTCGCGGAACAGAATGCGAACGTGACTTACGTGCAGGTTCAACATTGGAATCGTCAGGTTTGGAACTTCGCCTCGCACCGCGCTATGGTTGCCAGGGACGCGCAACTCTGTTGGGTAACCGCTACTTTCGGCGGGAGGCTGAGCAAGGTAAACCAAGCTGTTGTCTTGGAAGGTGCCGGATGTAACGCCCAAATGTTGGGCTTGGCTTTCACTGATGCGCGGCAACGCTTGGATATTAGCACTGCCCAGGAACACATTTCACCGCATACCTTCAGCGATCTGCTCTATCGGACTGTCCTGAAAGATAGGTCGCAGACGGCGTGGGGTGGGAACATTTACGTTTATCCGTCGGCGAACCACACCGATGCGTACCAGAAAAACGACAACCTACTGCTCAGCGAACGTGCGCATGCGGATACGCTGCCCGGATTGGAAATTCAAGCACATGAGGTGCGTTGTACACACGGCGCAACCGCTGGGAAGATTGACGCCGAGCAGGTCTTTTACTTAATGAGTCGCGGTGTGCCTTACGCACAAGCAGAAAAATTGATTGTTGACGGGTTTTTTGCCCCTGTCATGGAACGTATTCCGTTAGAATCAGTTCGTGAAGAGCTGAGTACATCCGTTACACGCAAACTTATAGGCGAATCACAATAGATTTTATGGCGCAGCGTTCACGGTGCCGCCACAACTTTCCATAGGTGTGCTCTCCTGAGTACGTCTAACTAATCAAGCGAGGTTTCAAACCTCGCCAGCAAGGAGCAACTCACAATGAGTCAACCGAAAATTATCGCTTACATGAAGCCCGTCTGTGGATGGAGCAATGGTGTCCGTGCCATCTTCGCCAAGTACGGTTTGGAGTATGAAGATAGAGACATCATTAACAACGAAAACAACTATCGTGAAATGGTTCAGAAGACGCGGCAGCCCTATCAGCCGTGCGTCCAGATTGACGATATAATGCTCGCCGATGTCAGCGGCGATGAAGTGGAACAGTATCTGGTTTCGGCAGGGCTTATCCGATCCAGTGATACTGAAACCGATGTCCCAACCGATCAGGCGTGTGAGGACCATGGACCGTCTGTTGTCAATATTGGTTTCCCCAGCAGATAGTTTTATCTTCCAAGTCTCCAAGGTGGGCGCGTTCAGATGGGCGCGCCTGCCCGGAGGCGCGGCTACTGCATAGGATGACAACACAATGCACACCTCGCACTTTCGTCCCCTTGATGTAGAAAGAATCCGCAAGGATTTTCCGATCTTCGCGACGACCCCACCGTTGGCTTTTCTCGATAATGCAGCGTCAACGCAAACACCGCGCCCAGTCGTTGAAGCGATGGATGCCTATTACGATACGTATCGTTCTAATATCCATCGCGGTATCTATCGTATCTCGGAAGAGGCAACGGCACAATATGAACGCGCTCGTGAGAAGGTAGCAGCGTTAGTTAACGCCCCGCGGACCCGACAGATTATCTTTACGCGGAACACGACGGAATCCATTAACCTCGTCGCTTACAGTTGGGGCAGCGCGAACATCCAAGAAGGCGACGAAATTGTTCTCACCGTCATGGAACACCATAGCAACCTTGTGCCTTGGCAGTTGCTGGCACAGCGTACTGGCGCGGTGCTCCGATTCATGGAGATAACTGACGAAGGGTTACTCGACTTCACACAACTTGAGGACCTCCTCACTGAAAAAACGAAACTTGTCGCTATAGGTCACGTTTCTAACGTACTCGGGACAATCAATCCGATCCAGTCTGTCATTACGGCTGCGCATGCTGTTGGGGCAAAGGTAGTCATTGATGCCGCACAATCGGTGCCGCATTTTCAGGTTGACGTTCAGCAACTGGATTGCGATTTCCTCGCGTTCTCTGGACATAAAATGTGTGGTCCGACGGGTATCGGTGTCCTATACGGTAAATTGGAACTCCTTGAAGAGATGCCGCCCTTCCTCGGTGGCGGTTCAATGATTCGGAGCGTTGAACGCGACGTATCAAGTTATGCTGAACTTCCCGCCAAATTCGAGGCGGGCACCCCAAGTATCGCCGAAGCGATCGGGCTTGGGCATGCAGTCGACTATATTACACAAGCAAATTTAGCAGCACTTCAGGTTCACGAACAAGAACTCCTAAAATACGCACATAATCGCTTACAAGAAATCGAAGGTATCACCCTCTATGGACCATCTTCCCCGCATCAAAAAGCGGGGGTTATCTCCTTTAATCTGGAGGGTATCCATCCACACGATGTGGCTGGAGTATTGGATACGCACGGTATCGCTATCCGTGCGGGACACCACTGTGCACAACCGCTCATGAAGAGATTAGATGTTATCGCCACCGCCCGTGCGAGTTTTTACCTTTATAATACAATTGAAGACGTGGACCGGTTATATGAAGGGTTGTGTAAAACACAAAAGTTGATGACTCGGAGCCAGAGAAGGAGAGCAGGATGAACGTATATCAGGAAGATCTACTTGATCATTACGAGAATCCGAGCAACTACGGAACATTGCCGAATCCTCACATTTCCCATGAAGAAGACAATCCGCTTTGTGGGGATCGGATCCGCATCGACCTCGTTGTTGAAGACGACGTTATTACAGAGGTGCGTTTTTGCGGACACGGTTGTACCATTAGTCAAGCTGCTGCCTCTATGTTAACTGAGGAAATTGAAGGTAAAAGCCTTACCGAAGTCAAGAAGCTCACACGAGACGACATCTTAGATATGATAGGCATCCCTTTGGGACCCGTCCGCCTCAAATGCGCGTTATTGGCACTCAAGGTTCTCAAAGCCGGTGCTTACGGGGTCAAAGGCTGGCCCGGCGAAGAAGATGAATAAGGAGGCGCGACACAATGAGGGACAATGTAACAGCAACACCGGAAACTAAAGTCACACTGAGTGTTCAACAGCTAGAAAGCCTCATTCGTTCGGTAAAGGTACCTTGTAGCATAAACTGTTAGTTTGTGCCTACCTAACACGCAAAGGATAGGAAGAAGAACGCGAATATGCCAGAATTCTATAAAGTTGCGAAAGTGAGTGAAGTGCCACCCGGCACGAAACAATTAGTCGAAGTTGACTTCGTTCCCGTGCTACTCTTCAACATTAATGGCGAGTTCTATGCCATAGAGGACGTTTGCACACACGACGGCGGTCCCTTGGGGGAAGGTTGGTTCAACGGTGAGGAGATAGAATGTCCGCGGCACGGCGCACGTTTTTGTGTGAAAACCGGAAAACCTCTCTGTATGCCCGCTGTCACACCCGTCGATTGTTACACCGTCAAAATTGAGGACGATGATATTCTGGTCAGCCTTGACTAATTAATTACCCGAACCTCATAGGAGGAAATCTCGATGGTATCCGAAGAAACCGTATTAGAAGCTATCAAGCAAATTATTGACCCGGAAATTGGCATCAATATCGTCGATATGGGACTTATCTACGGTGTTGACATCAACGACACGACTGTAGATATTACAATGACCCTAACGAGCCCTGGATGCCCCGCTGGCGGACAAATTGTGAACGGCACACAACACGTCACGCAGCAGATGGACGGTATTGACGAAGTCAATGTTAACGTCGTCTGGACACCGCGTTGGACAGCAGAACTGATGACTGAAGACGCAAAGGACGAACTCGGTATTTTCTAACTATGGGATCCTGGGCATCGTTCCTCTACAGAGATTTCACCCCTACGGGGTTCAAAAAGGAATTGCTTGAAGCAGATCGCTTATGGGCGAGTACGCCGCAAAATTGACCCAAAACCATTGTGGAACGTAGTGGAACAATGATAAGAAGTCCATTGTCAGAAATATGATAGAAAAAAGTCCGAAACTCCTCAAGAAGCATCCCAACGCCTTTCAGGTAGAGTGGAAGGACGGACATGTCAGTTGGTATCCGTATGTCTATCTCCGACAGATGTGTCCGTGCGCTGAATGTGCTATCATCCGGCACAAAGGTAGAGACGTTCATTCCCTCTTTGCCCCGCAAGGCGACGGAGATATAACCCTCATTGAAGTTTCAGACGATATTCAACCCCTCGACATCCAGTTAGTCGGTCGTTATGCCCTCCAATTCAGTTGGAATGATGGACACGATACCGGTATCTACCCATTTGAAGTCCTACGTGAGACGTGTCCTTGCCCGGAATGTGCGCCTCTCTATGAAAAGTCACCCATCCAAACGGAGGAAGAAAACTGAGTAATGCAAACTACGCCGTCACTTCCTGAAATTTCGCCGCGTGAACTGAAACAGAAACTGGACGAAAACGAATCCGTGTTTTTATTAGATGTTCGCGAACCGAGCGAATATGACATTGTGCACCTTGAAGGTGCGCAGCTAATACCGCTTAACACACTGCCACACCACGTCGATAATCTCCCATCAGACCAAGAAATTGTCGTCTATTGCCATCATGGGACGCGGAGTCTCTATGCCATCGCCTACTTACACCAAAACGGATTTCGTGATGCCAAAAATCTCGCAGGTGGTATCGACCAGTGGGCAGCGGAAATTGATCCAAGCCTGAAGCGTTATAGTTAGCGTCTTTTTCGTGAAATCCGCGTACTTTTGCTAAGGTGGACCGACAAACGGGACTCAGAAAAAAAGATTGACTTTTGCCTAAGAATGTGGTACTATACTGTTAATATTACTTCTATTCAAGGAAATACGCATGGCATCTCTTCCCGCACGAACCCTCTTCACTCCCGAGGGGTACATCACCCAAGAACGAAAGGCACTGCACAAAAGTGAATACCTCAGCGGGCAGATATTTGCAATGTCCGGGGCGAGTCGGGCACATAATCTTATCACAGGAAACATATTTAATAGACTTTACAACCAATTGGTGGCATCAGATTGTGAAGTCTATTCTAGCGATATGCGCGTACAGCCGAGCCCGACAGCCTACTTCTATCCAGATGTCGTCGTTGCCTGTGGTGAACCTCGCTTTGAGGATGATGTTTTCGACACACTCCTGAACCCGACCGTTATCGTAGAGGTGCTTTCGCCCTCTACTGCAGCCTATGACCGAGGGGAGAAATTTGAACACTATCAGCAACTTACGTCGTTGCAAGACTACATCCTTATTTCACAGAACAGGTGCGGCGTTGAGCATTATCAGCGGCAAGGTCTGCAGTGGGAACGCACCGAATTTTGTGCCCCCGAAGATGTGATGTCACTCATTTCAATTGGATGCGAGATATCCTTGCGGGACATCTATACGCGCGTTACGGTTGCTGATTAAGAGGAGAACCCTTATGATCGTCGAATTTGAAAACCGTTCAGGTGAAATAGAACAAGCCGAAATGGAAATTGATGAACCTTGCCCTATCTGTTGTGGCATGCTCTTCCCTATGGTTGAATTAAAGCCTGAAAGTGGATACCGCTGTAGTAGCTGTGGGCTCGTCTTTGCTCCTGTAGAAGAAGAGTAAACCTCGCTGTTTCTGGATCCAATCCACCAAAAATTGTAGCACGCAACATCGGCGCGTGCGGAACCGATCGGAAACTGTAGGAAACCTTTGTCCTCCGAGTACCCAGAAACGTAAGCCCGTAACGTAGTGGAGGGCGGATTTAAGGAAGATGCGTCAAGTCCAAAACTCACCTGATTCCTCCGCAAGGTAAAATTAAAAATCAATTTCCCGAAAATTTGGAACTTCCATCGGTGTCCCACCATTTGCGATTGACTGCTCTGAAACCAAGCCCGGCACAGTGAAATCCATCGCCGTATAGACATCAAGCGGCGGCGGTGTATCAGTGAGGACGCTATCCACAAAATCCCGTACTTTAAAATACTCGCCGAGGTCGCCAGCATTTTCTGCCTCAGCAGGTGGGTTTTTCCACCGTTCAGGCAGGAGGTCTTCAAATTGGGAGAGCGGTCTCCACTGTTCGTTTACTCCGAACTCACTCAACCAAATCTTCGGTGCAGCACCGAGCCCACGTGAACTCTCATAACACCCTTTTGTGCCTTGCAAACTGAAATACGAATTCGCAGGGCGATTTGAGAGCATGTCAATTCGGATCTTGATTAACCCACCAGAATCTGTTTTACACAACATCATTACTGTATCTTCCATCGCATGCTCGGGATCGGTATTAACGCCAGTACCGAGACAGCAGACACTCGCAACGCGCCCACCAAACCACTGGAGCACCGGACCGAGGCTATGTGTCGCATAGTTGCACCGATTAATGCCTACCTGCCAGTAGTAACGCCACGTCGGATTGCCACTTTCATCATGATGGAGCGACTTGATGTTGTGGAGGTATTCCCCCTCTCCGAAATAGACATCGCCGAACATGCCCGCTTCTACCATGCTGCGGATTAGCACATTTGGTTTGGAGTAACACGTATTTTCAGCCATCGTGTATTTGGCAGATGCCTTCCGAACCGCCCGAACTAAGTCGTAACACTCTTCCAACTTGACAGCAGCGGTCACCTCACTGATAACATGTTTCCCCGCTTCTAATGCTTCGATTGCCTGTGGCACGTGCAGGTTTTCAGGTGTAGCGAGGACGACAAGATCGACAGCATCCAGCATTGCTTGATAATCTGTAAACTGTTGGGGAATATCAAACCGTTCTGCAACGCTTTGGAGTGTCGTTTCATTGACATCACAAACCGCCGTCATATCGGTTTCCGCTATCGCTTTAAATGGTGCGGCATAGGAACTCCCGCGATGTGCCCCTACAATCCCCACTTTCAGTTGATTCGCCATTCTGTATCTCCTCCGTTTTCAGCATAATTTTTCGATTTTCAAAACTTGCTCTACGAAGTCTATAATGATAGCATAGCACATTGTGCGCAATTTATCAGTAAAGTTTCTTGGGAATGTGCAGCAAATCTTTTTACTTGAAAAACTTATGCTAAATGTGTTAGGATACCATAAAAAGTGATTGTCTAACGATTTGGGGAAGATACCACAATGAGTATTACTAAACAACATCTTCTTAAAGACAACTCACTGGAAAGTAAACAAATTACAACGGACACACTCGGCGAAGGCAAGCTCATTGAAGGCGATACGCTCAATGTTCTGAAGAAAATAGATGATGATGTCGTCAATGTGGGCATTACGTCACCCCCCTATAACAAGCAAGAAAAACAGAAAGGGTGGCTCGTAAAAAATGTGGTCTATGATGTCTACAAAGATGCTGTGCCTGAACCGGAGTATCAGCAGCACCAAGGCAATGTGCTAAATGAGATTTACCGCGTAACCGCGCCAGGGGGTTCGTTTTTCTACAATCATAAACTCCGATGGGATAGAGGCAACATGTACCATCCTATCGACTGGTTGCGTAAAACAGAGTGGACAGTGAAGCAGGAAATCATCTGGGACAGAGTCATTGCCGCAAATATACGAGGCTGGCGATTTTGGCAAGTAGAGGAGCGCGTTTATTGGTTGTATAAACCTATAGGGAATTACTTAATCGGCAAAGAATTGAAATCCAGTGATGCGAAGTTGACATCTATATGGCGTGGTGTGCCTGAAGATGGTAGAAAAAATCCGCATCCTGCCCCCTTTCCACTCTGGTTGCCAGCCCGTGTGATTATATCCATCTTGGGTACAGAGACACAAGGCGTTGTGCTAGATCCTTACGTTGGCAGTGGCACGACTGTTGTTGCAGCAAAACTTTTAGGACATAAATATATAGGTATTGACAGAAGCGAGGCATATATAAAAATGGCGTGTGACAGATTGGAGAATGCTCCCAATGAAATGCCGAAAATCCACGAGGAGCTCGCGTTGCATAATGTGGAGACAACCGCGCAGGAACGTAGGATGCAAGGCAAGAATATGGGGAAATATCGTCCTACAAATGACGAAAAAGACGACAGACAAGGAACTCTTTTTGAGGGCGCTAACGACAGTGAATTATAAAAATAAACGGATATCTCAAAGATACTCTACGAAATTAGGTAATGAACAACAAAACGCTCGATCATTTGCTCATCGCGATTACAGTTCTATTAGATCTCTGTTTCGTCGCCACCGCAATTGTCGTAGCATACTGGGTCCGATTTGAATCGGGTTGGACACCTGAAGCCCTCGCCCTGCACAAAGGGGGTCCCCCGCCCCTTGACGACTATTTTCGGCTCATCCCGCTGATGGTGATTATCTGGTTAATGACGTTGAAAGTTTTGAAGCTCTATCGACCAGAAAGCAATGCGACGTTTTCAGCGTTCTGGACACTCTGCAAAGCCGCTGGTATCTCGCTTATCGCCACGTTAGCCACACTCTTTTTCATCTATCATCACGATGCCTACTCGCGCTGGGTTATGCTCTTAGCTACCGGTTTCAGTCTCGTAGGGTTGTTCTTGGGTCGATTGGTCCTTCATCGTTTCCGACAATCAATTCACGCCCAAGGGGTCGGCGTCCAGCGACTGGCAATCGTCGGAAACTACGACACCCGCGTCGAACAATTCATCAACGTCCTGAATGCTAAAGCGGATAGTGGTTACGAAGTAGTAGGGATAATCGATGAAACAGCCATCAGCAGTCAGCCATCAGCAGTCAGCCAGAGGGAAATCGGGGTTACAAACCCCTCCCACAACCTCTTAACCGAACGCCGAACGCCGAACGCCGAACGCCAATTGCAGTCCCTTGGGAAAAGTCAAGATGTACTTGAATTGGTGCGAAAACATCGACTTGATACGCTTTTCATCGTATCACCGACGGTGCCGAATGACACTATCCTGCAGATTCTCCACGCGTGCGAAGGGGTGCCAGTCCAAATCAATGTCCTGCCCGAACTCTCCGAATTTATCAGAGACAGCAGGGACACTATTACCTTTTTTGATGGTATACCGGCACTCCAATTAAGGGAGACACCGATGCAGGGCGGACGCGGCATCGTCAAGCGTCTTATAGACATTGTCCTTAGCGTATCCGCGTTGATAGTGCTAAGCCCGCTCATGTTAACAATCGCGATCGCTATACGCTTGACCTCACCCGGCAGAGCGATTTTCCGTCAGGAACGGGTCGGTAGAGGTGGAAAGCGGTTCAAGATTTACAAATTCCGTTCCATGCGCGCCGATGCTGAGGAAAAAGTTGGACATGTATGGGCAAAAAGCGATGACCCGCGGCAAACCCCACTTGGAAAATTCCTGAGACGCTGGAGTTTAGACGAACTGCCGCAATTCTTCAACGTTCTCAAGGGCGATATGAGCCTCATCGGTCCCCGTCCAGAGATGTCTGGATTAATCGATACGTTCAGCGAATCGATTCCGCACTATCTTGCTCGGCAGCGCGTTAAATCTGGTATGACCGGATGGGCACAAGTCAACGGCTTGCGGGGCAATACCTCCCTTGAAGAGCGGATCTCTTATGACCGATATTACATCGAAAATTGGTCTCTCGCCTTGGATATCAAAATCATCTTGAAGACGTTATGGGCAATTATAAAGGGTTCGCGCTAATTCTAAAAATACCGCCGCACAAAGGGCCACGCGCCCGCTTTGTAATAGCGGTGTCCACCCTGCCCGATAAAGAGTTCACACCTGTCCGCAACGCCGGCAACCGTGTAGATAGTTTTCAAGCGTTCATAAGCCAGCTCAACATGGTCTATCGGAAAAATACCGTCATCTCGTCCTGCAATCGCGCAAAACGGACGTGGTGCGATTAAGCCTGCGACATCGTACATCTCCCCAAGCCGCATAACTCCTGGCACATAGTTGCATTCGCAATGCCGGATCATGCCGATGCTCCCTTCAAACGTACAGAAATAACAACTCGGCACGGCAACTGCAATGCGGGTTTCACATGCCGCGGCGAAAAGTGAGACGGTTCCACCACCAGAATTACCGGTAATCGCGATGCGTTCGGCATCTATCGGTAAGTCCTCTATCGCCCAATCAATGAGTCGTGACATATCCCACACCCGTTCACCAATTGGGGTACGTCCAACGAGTATACTATGAACCAATTGGTGTCGGCAGGAGTGCGTATTATTGTCCTGTTTATCTGCGTCGGTTCGGGTCTCTCCGAACGCTCGTGTTGTCGGTGCAATCGCGATGTAGCCTTCCTCGACAGCAGCCTGCCGTGCGATGTCGCGCTCACCTTCCAGCATATGTTCTTCCTCTGCCTCCGTATGTGCAATGCCAGCATAGAGATGCGGATGGTTGTGCCCGTGCGGTGCGAGGATCAGCGGCACTTTGCCCTCAATGTTTTTTGGACGAAGTAGGTAAAACGGTAATGGCACCGTCGGCTCTACCCATAAATACCAACTCTCTCGGAAATGATTATCCATATCTAAGACTTCGAGTTGTTCTGCTTTCGGGACGTACCCTTTCAGATCGGATTCCATGTTGTCCAAACCGAGGATCTCTCGCAACTTCGGACGAAAATTCGCTTGCCATGCCAACAAATCTTCCCGTGTGGTCGCCCGAAATTCAAACTCTCTCGGAACGGTATCGTATAAGGTTTTAAAATGCGTTGCGGCGTTATACATTACGATTCTCTCCTTTATGGATGCGGTTCACTTGACAAAATTTTCAGCACTGCTATAATGTTGGCAACTGTGCTTCCACATAAGTTCTAAGACATAATAGAGGATACACCCCCGCCTGTCAACTCAATTTACGAAAGGGTTTTTTGATGAAAGTATTGATAACTGGCGCGAGCGGTAAACTCGGCGCGTATGTAATCCGAGAATTGGCGGCGGAACACTCGCTCGTCCTAATGTCGCGCAGAACGCCGCCCGATGAATTCTCGCACCTGCCTTTTATTCAGGGCGACCTGAACAACTTTGAAGACTGTCAGCGCGCTGTTGAGGGTGTTGACGCTATCCAGCACCTCGGCGCACAACCGGGTCCCGTCGATCATCCGGATTTACGGGAAGGTGCTGAGGAAAGAGGCATCCACTTTGACGCAACCTTCAAAACGAACATGCTCGGTACCTACTACCTCATGCAAGCCGCGATTGAAGCAGATGTCCAAGCAGTCGTGATGTCTGGCAGTAATTGCGCATTAGGACACGGCTTCCGAATTAGCAAAACCCACATTCCGATAGACTACCTACCGATTGATGAAGAACACCCGTGTTATCCTGAAGATTCCTATAGCTTCTCTAAACGCTGCGGCGAAGACCTCTTGGCGAGTTATACCCGCGCGTATGGTATCCGAACCTATGTTACACGTCCCGCCGGTATCAGTCCAGAAGAACGGAGAAAGCAGATGGCAGAAGGTGCTAAACCGACAACCGCTTGGACACCGTGGCTCTGGTGTTGGGTGGGCAGCGAAGATGTCGCCAGCGCACACCGCCTGATTATGGAAAGGGCAGACATACTGCCTCCACACGATGTCTATTTTCTCAACGCAGATGATACTTCAGCGTTGGAACCTTCCCAAGAACTGGTGGAGCGTTTTAAACCTGAATTTCTTCTGAAGGTGAGATCGCTTAAGGGACATCAATCGTTTATTAATTGCGATAAACTTAAAAATGCTGTTGGATGGCAACACGAAACATCATGGCGGCAATAGTGCGTCTTCTTGTAGGAGCGACCCGCAAGCCACAAAATTTAGATGGACAAAGCAATAATATAACTTCTTTGCCTCTGGAGGAATATCATGTCAACCAATGATAGAGTAAGGATCGGTGTCGTCGGTGTCGGGAGCATCTCCGTGCGCGGCATCCTTCCCCATCTCACCCAGGACGATGTCCAAGATAGATTACAGGTAACGGCTGTTTGTGACCCTGTTCCCGGTAGAGCACAAGCGGCATCTGAGAAATTCAACGTCCCGTATGCGTATGAAACCTACGAGGCACTCTTAGCAGACGGACATGTAGATGCAGTCAGCATCGCATCGCCTATCGGTTTGCATTATGAGCAGGGAAAACTCGCCATTGAACACGGTCTCCACGCCCACTTCAACAAAACAATGACAACTACCGTCGATGAAGCGGACGATCTCATTGAATCGGCGGCGCGTAAAGGTGTAAAATTAGTGGCTTCCCCTGGGGAGATGCTCCGTCCGATCCATCAAGAGATTCGCAGTCTTATTGCCGACGGTGCCATCGGAACGTTGACCTGGGCAGCCGCTGGTTCCGCTTTTGGAAGATACCACGAAAACGAATCTGTTAGGCAGGGTGACGATCCGCTCTCTAATATTAATCCGGCATGGTATTTCCGCAAGCCGGGCGGCGGACCGCTCTACGACATGACTGTTTACGGCTTGCATACGCTGACCGGCATCCTCGGACCTGCGAAACGTGTAACCGCATTCTCCGGTGTTCGCCTCAAGGAACGGGAATTCCGAGGCGAGATGCTCCCTTGCGATATGGACGATAACACCTTTATTCTCCTTGACTTCGGTGAGGCATTCTACGGCTTTGTCTACGGTGCCGCCGCAGGTTCTGTCGTCAGAGGTCGGCTGGCAATCCACGGCACCGGTGGCACGATTGAAGGCAATTTGCTGAATGGTAAACCCATTGACGCACCGGACGGGGAACTCCCACATGTTGTAGGACCGCATCGTAGCATTCAGGAATCGCACGTCTATGAGGACATTATGCAGTTGGTGGATTGGATTCGCGAGGATAAACCGACGATAGTCACAGCGGAACATGCACGGCATGTCATAGAAATTTTTGATGCGGGATATCGATCTGCGCAGACAGAACAGGCGCAAGATCTACGCACTACATTTTAATTTTACTTGTCTGTTTTTAGCTCTCTTTTTAGGCACGCTTCCCGAGCGTACCTAAGACTTGACATCTACAGAACTTTACGGTATTCTTAAAATACAGAGATTGTATGAAAACGGAGAATTGCCCATGAAATTTGATGAAAGGACAACGCAGGCAGTTGAAGGACTCATCACTTGTGACAACGAGGTCATGAGCGGAACACCGGTCTTCAAGAACACCCGCGTCCCCATAAAAAACCTCATTGACTATTTGGAGGGTGGAGAGACACTCGATGAATTTTTGGAGGATTTTCCGTCTGTCAGTCGCGATCAAGCTGTCAAGGCATTGGAACTCGCGAAAGAGATGCTTCTAACACACGCCTATGCGAATTCTCATTGACGAATGCCTGCCCAAAAAACTGAAGCGGGAACTCTTTGAACATACCGCTCTCACGGTGCAAGAAAAAGGCTGGGCTGGCATGAAAAACGGCGAATTGCTTAGTAGAGCGGAACATGAATTTGAAGTTTGGCTGACTGCCGATCAGAACATTGAATCGCAACAAAACCTCAGACGCTTTGACATTGCAGTCGTCGTGCTTATCGCACCTCGAAATCGATTAGAGTTGCTACTGCCTTTGATGCCTCAGTTACACGAAGTCCTAAGAAATATTCAATCTCACCAAATTGTCTACATTGAGTGCTGAAACTCGCCGAGGAATTACAATCTATGCCAAAAGCTTTATGTATCGGTGAACTCCTTATCGACTTTGTCTCTACAACACCTGATGTGACACTCGCCGAAGCCCCAGGATTTGTCAAAGCCCCAGGGGGTGCCCCTGCCAACGTTGCTGTCGGCTTAGCGAAACTCGGTATGGATGCCGGGTTTATCGGTAAAGTCGGCGCAGATGCGTTTGGCGATTTCCTTCGCGAGACGCTCCAACAGAACAGTGTCAATACCGACTACCTCATCGCAGGTGAAGGGTCCCGTACGACCTTAGCCTTCGTCGCCACGCGCTCTGACGGTATGAAGGACATCACCTTCTATCGACACCCGGGTGCCGACATCCAACTCTCCCCTGACGAAATCGACACTGACTATCTCAAATCAGCAGAACTGTTCCACTACGGCTCCGTCAGTCTCAGTCACTCGCCGAGTCGAGAAGCAACACTTCACGCAATCCAGTCTGCAAAAACGGGTGGTGCGAGGCTCTCCTACGACCCGAATTTGCGGTTGATGCTCTGGGATAACGCCAACGATGCCAAGCACTGGATCTGGGAGGTGATGCCTTACGCAGATATCGTCAAAATTTCGGAAGAGGAGTGGGAATTTATCACGGACGACATCGAATTGGCAAATGGAGTCGACCGCATTCTTGGACTCGGTGCGAAACTGCTCGTTGTCACATTAGGCGAACGCGGGTGCTATTACACGAACGGTATCGCTGAAGGCTACATTGATGGCTTTGAGGTTGATGTCGTGGACACACTCGGTGCAGGGGATGCATTCGTCGCTGCGATGCTTACCCAACTCATGCAGCATGCAGACCTTACATCGCTTGAAAAGGACCGACTCGACACTATTATGCGATATGCGAATGCAGCAGGAGCGTTGGCGACTCAAAAGGTCGGCGTAATTCCGGCACTACCGACCCCTTCCGATATTGAACGTTTCCTGTGATAGACCCCCGAATGAATTCGGGGAAACCTCTGCAAATGTTAAGCAGAAGCATTTTTTGTGGCTGGCTTCCCTGTGAGATCCGGGGTTTACGTCGGCGATCTTGAATCGTATTACACAATCGACTTAAACGCAGGTTACGAATTGTCAATCGGTCCCAGACCGCGCCTTTCGTTGACGGTCCAAAATCTTCTGAACCGTAGGCACCAACAATTTATCGGGTCTCCAAAAATCGGACGTTTGTCGATGGTACGCTTGACGCAGACTTTCTGAGTTTGATAGCAAGAGAAAATTAGCCGCGTCAGCGTCTTCAGAAGGTGCCAAACTGAAAGGTGAAATTTGCCTCTACCCTACCTCAGAATGCTTCGCTCCAAGTTTTAGGAGTGGACCCAAGACCAAATTGTGCTGAATTATGGCTTTACCGGCTCCACACAACGAAAACCCGTGGTGGTGTGGCTGCTGCCTCCCGGAGACAGTCTCGTCCGCCTGGAAACCCTCACATGATCAGGTCCAAAGATCCATCCGCCACCACGCAATACACGAGGACTTTTTACATCTTTATAGTTTTTTACGATATCCGTAATGCTATCCGCACCGGCAATCGGATTCCGCTTAGGTGAATCTTTATAAAAATCGACTTGATATTCATCAAGACACCACTCCTCCACGTTACCCGCCATATCGTACAAACCATAGTCATTTGGAGGATAAGATCCAACAGATACTGTGGAGGGATTTACCTCGTAATTTGCCAGATTGGTCGTAATTGAATCACCCCACGGGTAGCGTTTATTTTTCAATCCACCGCGCGCAGCCTTCTCCCATTCCGCTTCTGTCGGCAGTCTCTTACCAACCCATTTTGCATAAGCCATTGCTGCATACCAATTCACGCGAACGGGATGATTGTCTTTCCGGGGCGGATAGTTGTTCCCTTCCCAATCGGGCAGATATGGTTCACCACTCTGGAATTCTACATTTCCCTTTTGCCATTCCGGATTCGCATCAATGAATTTTTTATAGTCCACATTTGTTACTTCGTATGTGTCCATATAGAACGCGTCTACGTAGACGGTATGCACCGGGGATTCGTCTTCCTGAGGACCGTAGGGACCATATTCAACAGTTTCATTGTTTCCCATCTTAAATTTGCCCGCGGGAATCAGAACCATGTTCGCTTCATCGTTAGTATTAGGGTTAGGCGTTCTGCAGCCAGTGAGCAATGCGAACACTATGCAAGGAATTGAGATGATTTTTATCATTTTCCAGACATTGCCAAGTGTAACCAACCCAGTACCGACAGCAATTCTTTTTTGTGACACGTTTCTATGAAACACTGTTCTTCTCCTAAGTGATTGATACTTTTAGTATTTGTATATATTTTGTGATTTTACTACAAAACCGGATCACATTAAGTTATAAGCAAGTTTCGTGCCACTGCCTTCAAGAGAGCGTTATATTTTTTCTCAAAACCGTTGAAATTCCAAATATATTTTTAATTGTAATCTGTTTAAAATACAGACTTACACTGGGTTTATCGAGATTAGCGAATGCCTTCTCTTTTCTCTAAAAAGTTATAGTAACAGGCGTTCGTTTGCGAACTCTATCTATCGCGAGTGCGCAAAATTTGTAGTAGAGCGACGCGAAATTGTAGTATCGAGCAATTAGATTGAGCAATTATGGACAGAATTTACAACTAATGGAAGGTGAAAAGGAACGGGTGCATGCCACTTGAGCGTGGAACATTTACACGTAGTGTAGTGACGTGCTTTTGTGTCGAAGTGAATCTAACAACAATTTCAGATGACGTAACGTCCTATCTTCGCTTTGCTTTAACAATGTACATGGGCCAAGAGAAATAAAAGTCATCACCTTCTGGACGGACAGTGTAGTGCTCTCGTGCCTCATCAGGCGAGAGTTGCGCAAACGCATCACGGATCTCCTGCACGATCTCCGGTGGGTTTTTCTCCGGACGGACCCACCAGAGAAACGACATCTGTGCATTTCGGACGTGTGCTGTCTTTTCAAGAGAAAATCCAGCACCTGTAATCATGGCATCCCATTGTGATGGCGGATAGCCGTATACGTGCGAGTTATCTCGGAGTGTCTCTACGCGGTTTTGCCACGCTATTAGCTTCTCTAATTCCGGTGAGACAGAATCCGTCATGCAGAAGAGTCCATCTGTCCGTAAAACCCGATGGACCTCGCTTAAAAATGCCCGGACATCTTGAAAGTGGTGGGGTGCCAGCCGACAGGTTACCAAATCCAACGAGGCATCAGCAAACGGCAACGCCTCGGCAGCAGCGACAGAAAATGCAATATTCCTTATCGCCTGTTCTTGTGCAAGTTCAACCGCCTTCTCGACCATTTCCGGAGTTAGGTCGGTTGCTACAACATGTGCTACTTTGGATGCGAGGGCAAACGCCGTGAAACCTGTTCCTGTCGCAATATCCAACGTCTGTTCCGTGCCTTTGGGATCTGCAAAGTCGAGGAGTACGTTTAGCGTATTTCCTTTGGCATGTACGCTACTCTGCGCGTAGTAGTCGGCATGTTGGCTAAACTGGTCTCGAACCGCTGTGTGTATGGATTTCATTTTTTAATTTATTGGCTCCTGGGCGTTGCTCCACTTCGTTTCACAACGGTTTCTAATGAAGTCCAACGCGATTGGAGATTTGTACGGTTTTTAAGACTTCTTCTCTGAGCCGTATTTGACTCACCCGCATTTCTATCATACAGGTCACCGCCACAACGCCCAACCGCAATGTCCAACACAACCTACAGGATTAATTGAAAACAATAACCCCGCGCGCGTTTTCTCCCGCTTCCATATCCGCAAAAGCCTCATTAATTTGCTCAAGTCGATAGTGGCGTGTAATCAGTTCATCCAGTTTCAATTTGCCTTCTGTATACAGATTCAGAAGTTTCGGCATATCCACCCGTGGTTGGCAGGATCCGTAAAACGAACCGATTAACCTTTTCTCACTTGAGACGAAGCGTTGCGCCGGAATGCTGAATTCGGATTCATGATGTGCCATACCTACAATGACGGCACTCCCAGCAGGCCGGACCATATCGTATGCCTGTACAATCGTTTTCGGATTCCCAATGACCTCAAATGCGTAATCTACTCCCAAGCCATCTGTTAACTCGCGAACAGCTTCAACCGGATCACCTTCAGCAGCGTTAACGACATCCGTTGCCCCGAAATTTTTCGCAAAACTGAGTTTCTTCTCCGCAATATCAACAGCGATAATCCGTTCTGCTTGTGCCAGCACGGCACCTTGGATGGCGTTCAAACCGACGCCGCCGGTCCCGATAACCGCTACAGTGCTGCCGGGCTCAACCTTTGCGGTGTTAAGGACCGCGCCGACTCCTGTCGTCACGCCACATCCTACGAGTGCGGCTTTCTCTAACGAATAATGTGGGTCAATTTTGACGAGATTCTGTTGTGGAACAACCATGTATTCCGACATCGTTGCGATCCGTGCCATCTGGAGAATCCCATCACCTGAGCTGTTGTGGAGACGGTAAGTGCCATCCAATAGGAATCCGCGAGGCACATCGTATGTTTGGCAGAGGCAAACCCGTTCCATCTGACACATCCGACAACTGCCACAATAACTCACAAAAGACAAAATTACAGGATCACCGGGCTGAAAACCGGTTACATCCCTACCAACGTGCTCAATCACGCCAGCCCCCTCGTGTCCGAGTGCGACAGCCGCGTCGTAGTAAATCGTCCCGGTCACCACGGATAGATCGGAATGACAGACACCACTCGCCGCGGTGCGAACGAGAACCTCGTTTTCCTTCGGATCATCTAATTCAAGTTCCTCAACAACGACAGGTTGGTTATGTTCATACATAACAGCAGCACGCGTTTTCATGTCTTCGCTCCCTCTACAGTGCAGTACGCTTACAATAAGGAATCCAGATAACTTCTCGCCTTTCGCATGGAGTCAACCGGATCTGATTCACCTTCATAGACAACCGAAAGGCATCCGTTATAGTCAACCCCTCGTAAAATATCTAAAACGCGAGGGTAATCCAACCATTCCTCCACACCGCTATCGATCTGATAAAACTTCGTACGGACATAGACGGCGTGCGGTGCTGTCTGCTCAATACTTGCATAGCAGTCGTAGCCCGGATGTGAGGAGCCTCGGTGTCCACTCGCACCGGGGGATCCTGCATATTGTCCAGTGTCTAAGATATGTGTGAAATAGGGATGACCCGTTTCATTCAGAGCGCGTAAAACAGCAGCACCATCGCGTGTAACGTTGTTGTGGTTGTGATTCTGTAACCCGACGAGGATTCCTGATTCATAGCCGTATTCAGCAACCTCCTTGAAGGCTTCAATCATCGGTGGCCATAAAGTCTCTTCATCATCGCAGTCCTCAGGAACATAGGCGGCGAAGACCCGGACAAGCGGGCAACTCATAAAAGCGGCAACGTCAATCCACTGCTTGATTAGCGCAACTTGTTCCGGATGTTCGGCAACAGGACGACCAAAGTTGTTGCTAACCCCGATATAACCTAACGGTAATCCTTTCCGCGCAAGATCTTTCTTCAAGTCTCGTAGATAGTCTGCATCGGTGGATTCAAACGCGCTTGAATGTAACTCAATAACATCAAAACCGAGATCGTACACGATTTGTGCGAAAGCAGCAGCAGTAGTATTTCTCACATTCAGAGACATAGTCCCTAATTTTATCATAACGGTGCTCTCCTTTTTTTGTCCTAATGGCGGGGGCACTTTCAAGTGCGTTCGTCCAACTCGTCTTCTGTCTTATCAACGTATTCTTGAAGGGATATCCGGGTCTGCTGGTGTAACACTGAGAGAAATTTCCGCAAGGTTTGCTGAAGATATTGGAGTTGGTGCCGGTCCTCCTCAAGGTCCTGAATTCGTGAATCGAAAATCTCCAAGCGGCTGAGTCGGTCGAGAATGTCTTCAATCAGGTTCTGCATTTCGCTGAACCTCCGCCGTTCGTCTTCAACCAGCTGTCGTTCATCTTCGAGTTGCCGAACTCTATCAGCCGTGTCAGCGAGTTCCCTGCGTGTCTGCGTCAACTCTTTTTGGAGATTTTGCGTAAAACTGATTAATTTTTCTAAGGTATTCGTTGTTTTATAAACCGGCTGTCCTGGATTACTAAGATTTTTTTGCTCCTGAAGCGGCAGGCTCTTTTCTGGTGAAAATGGCGCGGCAATTTCATCCGATTGGTTAACCGGCGCGGCGGCATCTGTGCCTCCAAAAATGCCGATTAACTTAATATGATACGAAAACAGAGTATAAGTTTCTCTCCGCTCGCTGTATGTAACTTGCACCCGTATCTCTTCATCAACCTTCAGGGCACTGAGACGGGCATGTATATTCCGAATCACTACCTCATTGTATCCGAATGAGTTATTTTTCTTTGGATTCAACTGCCGGAGGTACCGGTAGAGTTCCAATCCATCGGGGCTCCCGCGTTCCAACCCTTCAGTCGTTAAAACGCCGACGACTTCGGGATCGTCAGCATCTGATGACCCATACTCGTCAGGTATGACGATATCCAGTGGCACCTCCCCGTGAACAGCCTTCATCCCGAGAATCCACCCCGTTGTCGATGTTTTACTGCTGTATACAATGAAGTCGTAGGTAATTGCCATAGTTTTCTCTTTTCATGAAAGCATTCATTTTTGTAAAAGCGACCTCTGAATCTTGATGCCTTTTCTGCAGGTTAACCTACAAATTACGACATCCTAACTTTCGCGAACTACGTCTGTAACCTCGACATGACCTGTGCGAGTTTCGGTATGCAAGAGGTGCCAACCCCTTCTACAGCGAAAGATGCGACACAATGTGCGAAGTTCAGTGCCTCCTTGACAGAACGGCTTTGATAATAGTTAATCAAAAAGGCGGTCGCGAAAACATCACCAGCACCCGTCGGGTCTACCTCTGTAACGGAATAGGCAGCGGATTCAAGTTGCGTCCCATCTTGAAAAAGGGTTGCACCCTGCGCGCCCTGTGTCAGGACAACAATCGAGGTTAATCCGATATATTTTTCGAGTTCATCCGGATAACTACGAAGATCCTCATCACTCAGAATTAATACGTCAATATGAGGCAAGATGTCCTTCGCTGTCCCCCACCGCTTTGCCTCAACCCTACCGCTGGCATCCCACTGTCGGAGCCAGCCTTGCGGTGTAGCACCTATTAACGTTTCATCACTAAAACAGTGAACGACTTCAGCGGAAACCTCATTTGCAATCGGACACAAGTAGGCTATATCACTCGTACGCCACTCGACAGGAATATCGCGTCCCTTTAATTGTTGTGCACTCCCAAGGATAAATTGCTGCCTATGTCCCTTTGCGTCATATTGGTTATCAAAGATTGTTGTCTCAGAAGATTCATGATAGACTGTCTTGATACCTTCCAAAAGTGGATTCTCCCGATCAAAGTTCGAGCCAACAGCCGTAACTGCTCGAGCATAGTGCCCGAGGTTTCGCGCAATTAGTGTTGAGTACGAAGCAGATCCACCAAGGATATAACCATTTGGCGAGACATCATAACAGAAATGACCGACCGACAGAAAAGTCGTAGGCATTGGAGAGGATATATTCATTTTCGCGTTATAATTCAAAGACAGGCTCCATATGTGCCCACCATTCGTCTGGCTGTGCCTCCGCTACTGGTTCTTGGAAGGTTCTCATCAACTCATCCCAAGCTTTGCATTTCGGGTTCTCTTCGAGATAGCGCGGAAAATCGCGCCCTATATCAAAGGTATCAATCGTTTCCATTGCCATAAACAGACGGCATCCCAGCAGGTAGATATTCATTTTCGTGATGCCAACTGATTTTAGCGCATCAATCACTTCGGGCCATGCCTCTCGGTGGTACGCTTTATACGTTTCAATAACAGACGGATCGTTTTTGAGATTCAGCGTTAAGCCGTAGTGTTTCATCTTAGTTTTTTCAGTGCCTTTCGGATTATTTCAGCATGGTCAAACGCGAGTTTCGGTGTTTTAGTAGTAGAATTTCAGGACGCGGATAATCGTAGCAAAACATTGCGTTTTTTAAAAACCGACTCGGTTGCTGGATAAACCGAAACTCTCTCCTTATCAGCGTTTATATGATACCAAATTTTAACATTTCCGTCAACTTTTTTCTCATAATCGACCAGAGCCATCCCAGTTATAGATTTTCTATCAACTTCACGGGGTAAACCGCACTCAGGAGATGGACACGGAGAATTGAGTAGCGCCTATCTCATAAATAGGAGTATGCCTGTACCGAAAGAGAACCTTTTTTCTCAAGTATATTATAAAATCCCCACGAATTCCGGTAATTTTTTCTTTGCTTGAAATAACTGTATAGACAGTGCTATAATAATTTTTGGACTTGCAGACAGTACCTGAACACATCATCAAGGCAGGTAAAATCGAAAATGAAGGTCCTCTTTAAGAAAAACATTCCAAATGCCCTTCTCATTTCCATCGGGCTTCATATTCTCCTGATGACGCTACTTGGGACCTTATATCGACAAAGACTCGATTGGCAGCCCAAACCCGTCACGGAGTTTGACATCATCAAAATTCGATTGCGGAGTTCCGTGCGTCCATTGAAAAGGCTTCGCCACCTGCCTCTACAACCCTCCACAGTCCCTGAAAATATGCAACAGATGGAGACAGTCGAGGTGCAACCTCCCGCGCTTCAGACATCAGCGGCACCCGTATCGCATCAAGACACCACCGTTGAATTACAAACACCCGATCTTTCCTCCCTTTCAGAAGAGCGTACCTACGGAGAGGGGTTAAGGGCGAAACCTGTATCAGGATTAGGCAGCAGTGGTGCAGGAAGTGGAGTGGGTTCACGTATATCAGGGAACGGCAAAGCTGGTGCTACCCGCGGCTTTTTAGGGGGAACGAATGCGCAACCCACTTCCGACATTGGAGGACTAACGCTTCCCGATCTGGCACTAACCAAGGTAGGACGGCATATTGTCGCAAACCGTGGCTCTGACCTCGTTGATATCGTCTTTGTTATTGACGGCAGCGGGAGTATGAAAAACGATGTTGCCGCAGTGCGCGAACACCTCAGTGCTATGACGGATCTCTTCGACAGCGCAAATATGGACTTCACTATCGGCATCGTTACCTTCCGAACCGGAACGGGATACGGTCTACTCGGTTTGGACTTTGAGGTAATCCCCCAAACGCGTTCCGTGTCTCAAATTAAGAAGGTGCTGGCACAGTTGAAATTCCGCGGAGACGAGAACGGTCTGGACGCACTCATCCGAGCCGCCGATGAGGTTACGTTCCGACAAGACGCTGAGGTCCATTTCATATTCGTCACAGACGAATATGTAAGCGGTGCGTACTCTTCTATAGACGTGATGGTGAAGATGAAAACTGCTAAAATCAAGGTAGATGTTATCGGACGCGATGAACCGTTTCAGAAGTTCATCGCAAAGAATACGGGTGGCTTATGGCTGCCGATTTCAAGTCTAACGATCCAATAAAACTATAGTCAATTAGTGGTGATAACCGATGCACAAAAAGGATAAACACTACGCCTTGGGGTTGGCACTTCTTTTCCTTGGGGTAAGCGCGTTTACCGCCAGCCATCATGAAATGTGGCGCGACGAGATTCAGGCATGGCTGATCGCCCGTGACAGTGGCTCAGTCTTCGAGCTTTTCGCGCATCTTAAATATGAGGGACATCCGGGCTTGTGGCATCTGTGTCTCATGCCACTCACGCGCATTACGCACTCTCCTGTCATTATGCTGGTGTTTCACCTCCTGATTGCAGGGGTTACCATTTATCTCTTCGTTCGCTACGCGCCTTTCAACCTTCTCCAGAAATTTCTTTTCTGTTTCGGCTACTTCGTTCTCTATGAATATACTATTCTTGCGAGAAACTATGCGCTCGGACTTCTGCTTATCATCGTCCTCTGCATCCTTTTCAAGGAGCGTTACAAACGCTTTGTTTGGGTGGGTTGTGTGCTATTCCTTCTTGCACATACGAGTGCCCATGCCTTAATTCTCACGATAGCAGTAGGAGTCGCACTTTGCTGCGAATACGTTTGTCACCGTTGTCGTCTAAACCCCTTTATCCAAGAAGGCGAGACTACAGAAGATAAACGAGCCGTCTGGATCGGGTTCATCCTTATTGGAATCGGTATCACGACATCGGTTTTGCAGCTCAATCCTCCACCAGATACAGGTTTTGCTGTTGAATGGAAGTTTGCCTATGAATCGGAACAGTTCAGCGAGGTTATCCAACTCATTTCTCGTGCATTTCTCCCTATTCCCGAGTTCTCACTCAATTTTTGGAACAAGCACCAATTAGAAACGTACGCCCTCTTTCAATCCATTCAAATCCCGTTCTGCTGTCTTCTGATGCTTTGCAGTGTGCTGTTATTACTCAAGCACCCGACAGCACTCCTCATATATCTCGTGGCGATGTTTGGACTTTTGTCTTTTTTTTATATCAAGTATTACGGTAGCATGCGGCACCACGGATTTTTGTTTATTACACTCCTGATGACCGGTTGGATTCATAAAGACTCCCCTGAGATAGACCTTCGATTCAAAGTTCTTAACGAATTACCGCAACGGTTGTTTGCCCCGTTTTTTACCTTCATCTTTATCTGTCATTTCATCGGAGGTATAACCGCCATTGTCCTGGAGCACCGACACGTCTTCTCTTACGGGAAACAGGTGGCTGAATATATCCAAGTGAACGACATGCAAGATATGCAGATGGTCGGCGAGATAGATTACGCCGCCAGCACCATTGTCGGATACCTCCAAAAAGATCAGATTTATTATGTACACGGCAATCGATACGGTTCCTTTGTCAAATGGGACGACATCCGTATGCATGATGTCGACATCCCGGACATCCAAGTCATTGAGGAGGCAAACACCCTGCGGAACCAGACATCCCAGGATATTCTCATTATTATGAACCGCGCTTTAGACCCGGAACTGATTTCACAGCATAACCTGAATCTCCTCACCGAATTTATAGGTTCAATCGTTGATGACGAAGGTTTCTATCTCTATCTAATGCCAGTCCCTTGATATAATTCTCCCTTCTTGTCGGAGGGATCTCCGAATCCCGACTCTTTCTGACGGCTGATCGCTGACCGTCTCTTTGTAGGATCGACTTTCAGTCACGACCCTCATTTGTCGCTAAATCGCTCCTCAAAACTAAACATTCGCCTTGACTTTCCACTCGATACATGGTAAACTTAAAGTAAGTTATATTGATAGGAAAACTCTATCCTCAAGCCACTGCTACACTAAATGAAATGAAGGTTACCATCCTCTATGCCAAAAGAAAATTTCAACGAAAAACTGACCGCACTGCTCAAAACCCATTCCGACTTCCTTGACGACGCAGGCGAACTTATCCGCCGCCGTCAGAGACCACGCATGGCAACTCAACCACGACCTCATCAAACTATTACTCACCGACGAAGAAATAAAGACAACCTTCTTTGACGAGATAGACGGGCATTGGATTTTCAACCACAACACCTTCATTAACTACATCACCGATAAAAACTTCCTCGCCAACTCCTACACCCAATTCCGCAACAAAATCGGCTTGAACATCGGCGGCAAATTCCTCCGTGAGCGCGGCGAAGTCTCACTCGTTTGGCCCTACAAAGATTGCGTCTTGGAGGGCGGGCAGACGAAGGAAGAGGAGAAGCGAAAAGAGATTTTCTTCAACGAGATCCTTGCCCAAGACGAAATCAACCGCATGTTCGATCCAAAGGTCCTCACCAACTATAAGCGCCACACTACCGAAGGCGAACACCAGCAAAATCGGGGGGGTAATTCATGATAAGCATATTGAAAATCAGGTTGGCGAACTTAAGCGGGACGAGAACGGGGTTATTCGCGAAAACCTCATCATCAAAGGTAACAACCTCATCGCGCTCCACACCCTCAAACAGCAATTCCGTGGACAGGTCAAATTGATTTATATCGACCCGCCATATAATCCAGATAGTCCATCGAATACTTTTATGTATAACAATAATTTCAAGCGTTCGTCGTGGCTAACTTTTATGAGGAACAGATTAGAGGTCGCTAAAGAGTTATTGAGAAACGATGGCAGTATGATTGTTGCAATTGATGAAAACGAGCAGAATTATCTTGGGGTCTTATTAGATGAGGTATTTCCGGAACGTGAAAAACATTGTATTACTATAGTTCACAATCCACGCGGTGTCCAAGGAACAAATTTTTCATATATTCACGAGTACGCATTTTTTCTTATTCCACAAGGTAAAAAAGTAATTGGTGATAGGGAGATCCCTCCTGAAGAAATTACTTGGAATAATTTCAGAAACTGGGGTGGGGAATCGAGACGCGAAGATGCAAAGAATTGTTTTTATCCTGTTATTGTGGAAGATGATAAAATTGTCGGGTTTGGAGAGGTCCTTAATGATGATAAGCACCCTACAGCCCAAACAGTCCATCATGAAAAAAGCAGTTATGTGTACCCAATTGATAGAAATGGGGTTGAGCGTAAATGGAGATATGCGCGACAGAGCGTAGATCAGATTATACATTTACTACGAGCACGGAAAACAGAAAAAGGTTATGAAATAGAGTTAGGAAAGGATTTCGGGATGTATCGCACCGTTTGGGAAAATAAAAGGTACGATGCTAATATTTACGGAACACAACTTGTTAAATCACTCGTTCCTGACTGTGAATTCGATTTTCCAAAGTCACTTTGGAATGTTTATGACTGTCTGCGTTCGGTGATAGAAGATGACAAAGAGGCGATTATTTTAGACTTTTTCGGCGGAAGTGGTACCACCGCTCACGCCGTGTTGGAACTAAATAAAGATGGTGGAAATCGAAAATTTATCATTTGTGAACAAATGCACTATGTTGAGACTGTGACAAGAGAACGCGTCAGGAAAGTGATTGAACAGAGCAATAAAGATGATTTCATCTATTGCGAACTGATGCCATACAACCAAGCCTATATGGACAAAATCCAATCTGCACACTCCTCCGAAGCACTTGTAGCACTCTGGCGAGACATCGCCGAAAACGCATTCCTGAACTGGTACGCCAACCCTGAAGTCCCAGAAGAAGCAATAGAAGATTTCATCGCCATCGGCGACCTTGAAAAACAGAGACACCTACTGGCAGAACTGCTGGATAAGAACCAACTCTATGTCAACCTATCGGAAATAGAGGACGCGGATTTTGAGGTTGGTGCGGAAGATAAAGTGTTGAATAGGGCGTTCTATGGAGAATAAACAAACCTCAAAGACACCTCCTTCAATCCGCCACTATTTTGTAGACGAGGGCGGCGATAGCACCCTCTTTTCCAGAACAGGAAAGGCATTGGTAGGTACAGAAGGATGTTCCCGATTCTTCATACTCGGTTTATTGGATGTGCCAGACCCGGCGGCATTAAAGATTCGTTTCGATGAACTGCGAACACAACTGATGAGCGATTCCTATTTCAAGAATGTACCATCTATGCAACCAGATGCGCGCAAAACGGCACTCGCATTCCATGCCAAAGATGATTTGCCGGAAGTCCGCAGGGATGTCTTTCAGATTTTACGGGACACTGAGGGGTTACACTTTTTTGCCGTCGTCGCCGATAAATTGAGTGTTCTTGAGTACGTACGCCAACGCAACAAACGAGAACCCGCTTATCGGTATCATCCGAATGAACTTTACGACTATCTAACAGGTTTTTTGCTCAAAGAAAGATTGAGTCAGCATAGTAGGTATAATATTACTTTCTCAAAACGAGGTAAATCTAACAGACTTGACACTTTGCGAAAACTGGTTGAAACTGCCTCCGAGTCTCTGACACAAGAACCGGACAGCAGCAACAATCCTGTCACCTATGTGTCTGCCTTGACACCAAAGGAGCATGCCAGTTTGCAAGCCGTTGACTATTTTGTTTGGGCATTGCAGAGACTCTATGAGCGAGGTGAGGAGCGATATTTGGTATATCTATGGGATTCTTTTCGACTTGTACACGATATTGATGATATGCGGGAAAACAGTTATGGAGTCTATTACACCCAAAATAAACCTCTGACAGCAGCAGCCTTAAGGTGGAGGAAATAAAAAAAAGCCAGGGATATAGGATTGTGCGAACCGCAGCCCAACAATCACGTGGCATGGAGCCATTTCGTCCCTGGCAATAATATAATACTATATTATTCCTCAAAAGTCAAGTAATTTTTAAATATAGGACCTACGCAGACAGGCGATGAATCGCCTTACTACAAACAGATATACCTTGGAAAGATGTGTGTTTCTCAAAAGCAGTGCCCTTTCCCAGTAACAGGTGGGAACCCCGGTTCGTAGTAGCGCAATTTATTGCGCATTGCGTAAGTCTCTATATACATATCACGCCACTGGTGTGAGGGGCGGTATCGCTTCTGGCATGGCTAAACCTATTGGAAACTATGTTGCGAAAACAGATAGACTGTGGGGTTGCTCCAGCGGAGCAATATGTCTATAGCAGTAAATTACAGCAACCTGGCACTCCAGATGAAGTTTAAGTATTTAATCGGGTAATTTCTAAACGGGTTATAAATAACACGATGACAAGCAGAACTGTTCGTAGTAGTGCGATTCATCGCACGTCCTGTAGTCCAAGATTACCCAATTTATTTGTTAATCTTCATGCGGAGTGCTATGGCTGAAAATTGTCCAAACTTTAGTATGCGTATAATGTCAAATAATTTTTCTCATATTTCTATCCGGGAGTAATAAATCGTTCTGTATTGAAAGGCAAAGAAATGACTGATGAAAGAAAACAGGAACTAAGGCAGTTGCTACAGAAAGCAATGAATAACTTGGTTATACGAGTACGTTTTGAAAGCGGTACTATATCAAAGGAGAAATATATAGAAATACTACGAAAAAGATGCGAATTTTATGGAATAAGTGATGACTCCTTAAATAATTATTATCTTCTGTATCAACCAGATATCGCAAAAGAAAAAACTAAAGCGGATTTACTTGAATTTATTAGAAGAGAATTAAACCAAGTTATTGAGGACAATAAGATTGGATATACCACATATAATGTGGATGGATGTACTCAAGATGGATTTTGTCTCGTAAAACGAATCATCCCACAGACCTATAATTTGTCCGATATCTCCGATATCTTGGAATACTTATTAAAAATGTCCCTTGCTTTCGGTTTAGATAAAGCAGTATTATCTTTTGATCAAGACAGTTGCCCAGAAGGTAGATATAGTTTATATCATTCTACTACATCTCTTGAGGGAATCAGAATAGAAACAGAGATACAGATAAATAAACGAGTACGTCTTGTTCCTCTACCACGTAATATTGAATATAAACTTAATCATAGCTTATACAATCGACATCGTAGACACCGTGATAAAGGCACAACATTACTTATAATTGAACGCATAAGGTATGCCCTATTTCACAAACCTTCAGATACAAATATTGCCGACGGGCAGATAGTCAACCTACCATTTCAAGTTGAGGATGATGATATTAAATTATCCAATCAAGGAATGATAATGGATTTCAGAGAAACTTTTTGCGAAGCATTATCATTGGCATGCAATACCATGGTTATATTTGATTATTTTTGGGAGTTCTCTACTGTTGATGTCTTCCGATCAGATGATGTAGAACGGAAAATATGGTATTTAGGTCCAATTGGACGTAAAGTTGAAGTTGGACAATCTGAAATAGAGGAGGCAATACGTCTATACAAGATATTGAAAATATTTGATCAAAAAGCAAGGGGAAAATTTGAGATAGCAATTGATAGATGGATAAAGTCCAAAACATCTCAGACCTCCGAAGATAAAATGATTGACTTAGGAATAGCCTTTGAATCCCTCTATCTATCAGACAGAGATGGAAATTCCGAATTATCTTTTCAGTTCCGTCTCCGTGCTTCTTGGCACTTGGGAAAATGTAAAGGCGATCGGGAGAGGTTAATGGACGAGTTTAAAGCAATATATGACCTGCGTTCCAAGGCTGTTCACAATGGAGCAATGCCCGAGAAGATTAAGATTAGGAAGGGAGAAGAGCGCATTGCTACATCAGAATTTATTCCAAAAGCCCAAGACTTGTGTCGGCAATCAATAATAAAGATTCTGGAAGATGGGGAATTCCCCGATTGGAACAACTTGATACTCGGTTGAGGGGCAGAGTCATTCAGTTTTCGGTTTCCTGAGTACATTATTGGGAATAGGTACGCGCGGCTATCCGCAGAAATCGGGAGAAACACCCAAGCAAAAACACCCCTCCCACAAAAGTGATTTGTGACAATTGAATTGCTCTGGTTGAGGGATGTGTATAGTTTTTGACACTCATCTGTTTACCATTTTCTAATGCCTCATTATTTGCTTTGACACATAGCACTCCGCTGGAGTGCGGGAAGCCAACCATTTTTTTCTATAGACATATTGCTCCGCTGGAGCAAAGAGACTCTCTAATAGGTAGAGAGTTTCTCGCACCAGCAGCGTGGTATGTCCATAGGAATTTAGGGATTCGAGTCGGGCAAGCCGAAGAAAAGGTCATGTTTGAAACTGCTTTCATCAGGGATGCTGCCGAAATATTTACACACCCCTGTTGAGTTTTCACTTGACTTTTGCGTCCAACAAGAGGTAAACTTAATGAGTATCCATAGCCGTCGCTTTCGGAATGAAGAGGAGATACTCTCATGAAACATATGCCGATCAAGGGTAATTGGAAACCGTCCGATGCTTGAACAATTCCTTCATGAACAACTCGAAATCGCGTTCAACTTTGGGATCCCCAAACCCGAAATGCCGGATAGCATTACGCAAAATTTGAATCCTGCATTTGAACTCCGTCCCTACCAAGAAGACGCGTTTGCGAGTTTTATTTACTACTTCAATAACGATCTTCCGGGCAAGGAAAAACCCCTACATCTGCTATTCAACATGGCGACCGGCAGCGGCAAGACGCTCATCATGGCAGGCTTGATCCTTTACCTCTATGAGAAAGGCTATCGCAACTTCCTCTTTTTCGTCAACTCCACCAATATCATTGAAAAAACGAAGGACAACTTTCTCAACCCGCGTTCCTCAAAATACCTCTTCAGTGAAGACATCCATATTGAAGGGGAGCGTATTGAGGTTACAGAGGCGGAAAATTTTGAGGGAATCAACGAGAAATCCATCAATATCTGCTTCACAACGATCCAGAAACTCCATTCGGACCTGACAACGGAAAAGGAGAACGGCTTAACTCTTGAAGACTTCGCGAAAAAGAAAATCGTTCTCTTGTCGGATGAAGCGCACCACATGAACGTCCAGACCAGATCTCAGCAGTTGGAACTGGATCTGGCGAAGCAGGATCCGAGTTGGGAAAACACAGTTGAGAATATTTTTAACGCGAACGAAGATAACCTACTGATGGAATTCACCGCCACACTTGATTACGAAACGCCTGCCATACTGGAGAAGTATCGGAACAAAATTATCTACCGCTACGATTTGGTAAATTTTCGGAGGGATCAGTTCTCAAAAGAGGTCGTACTTGTACATTCTGATTTAGATCAGAAGTCACGCATCTTGCAGGCACTCATTCTCAATCAGTACAAAGAACAGGTCGCGGCGAATAACGGCATTAATTTAAAGCCTGTCATCCTATTCAAGGCACAACGGACAATCGCGCAATCGCAAGAAAATAAGGCAAACTTTCACAAACTGATTGATGAACTCACCGCCGCCCAGATTGATAAGTTTCGGGAATCGAGTCTCGAAGTTGTTCAACAGGCATTCCGTTTCTTTGCTGAAAAAGGCATCACCACCGAGGCATTGGTCCAACGCCTAAAATCGGCATTCCGTGAGGAACACTGCCTCTCGGTTAACAACGAGAATGAGAAGGAAACGTATCAGCTCCGCCTTAACAACCTTGAAGACCCAAAAAATCCGATCCGTGCCATCTTCGCCGTGCAGAAACTCAACGAAGGGTGGGATGTATTGAACCTCTTCGACATCGTCCGTTGTTATGAAGCGCGCGACTCAGGGAAGAGCAAAATCGGAAAAACAACGATATCCGAGGCGCAACTCATCGGGCGCGGCGCACGCTATTTCCCCTTCGTCCTACCTGACCACACAGACCGGTTCCGCCGTAAGTTTGATGAAGACCTTGACCGTGAATTGCGCGTGCTGGAAGAACTCCACTACCACAGCATCCACGATTCACGCTACATCTCCGAGATCCGCACCGCACTGATTGACGAAGGTATGATGGACGAACGCCTTGAGACTCGCGAGCTCAAATTGAAAGCCGAGTTCAAGGACACCGACCTCTACAAACACGGCGTTGTCTGGCTCAACAAACAGGTGCCGAAAGATTATCAACACGTCCAATCTTTTGCGGACTTAACGAAACTCAGCGTCCGGCAGAAAAACTACGAACACACCATCTATACAGGAACCGGCGGCGTGACGACTGTCATGGAAAACAGTGAGATGCCGGCGCAACAGGGACACCAAAACAGTCGGGATGTCCAGGTAGTTGACATCGAACAGAATATCGTCAGATCTGCCATTGCGCGCAATCCGTTTTTCACGTTCGCCTCGCTCAGCCAGTATTTCCCGCACTTGGCATCCGTCCGAGAATTTATCACTTCCAAAAACTATTTGGGCGGCTTAGCAATCACCTTCAAGGGAAATCTCACTGACGTGGAAGAGAATCGCTCCGCAAAATTGTCCGCATGTGAAGGGCTGCTCAGTCAAATCGAATCCGAAATTCGCAAGGAGATTACCGAATACCAAGGCACGCAACACTTTTATGAGCATCACATCCGCGCTGTTTTCACCGACAAAACCTTGAAATTTAGTGTAGACACACCGCGTGCCGATGACAGCGACACGGCGTATCTGGTCAAACTCAGAGACTGGTTCGCTTATGACACCCTCTACGGCACGAGTGAAGAAAAGGCATTCGTGCAGATGCTGGACAGATGGATTCAGGAATCAGACAAAGTCTACGAGGACATCTATCTGCTTCGTAACGAAGGGCATTTTTCCATCTATAACTTCTCCGATGGCATTCCCTTTCAACCCGATTTTGTGCTGTTCTTACGCGAGAAAAATGGAGAGTCCCTAAGTTACCAACTCTTCATTGAACCCAAAGGTGAACATCTCGCAGACACTGACCGGTGGAAAGAGAAATTCCTACAGGAAATTCGTGCCGAATTCCACAGTAAAATCCTGACAGAGAATAACAAATACCGCGTCATCGGTGTCCCTTCATTCTATCACGAGAGATACGAAAATCAATTTAAGGACGACCTTAACGCGGCACTGATAGAGACCCATCAAATGTAGCACAACGAGTGTAGGGGCAGGTCTTGTGCCGGTTTCCCACACATTACTTCATCGAATTAACGCTTAGGTAGGATAGAGGCTCCTTATCCGTTCACAAGCGTGGATTTCTATCTGAAGCCTCTATCCAAGCCCAACTCCTTTACACCGAATCGCCACTGCCTCCACCGCTTTCTATAGATTGGTTTTCCGACTTTTTAACCTGACTGCTATTCTTCTGACCGCTGTCCCCTGATTGCTGAAAACTATGGTAAAACCCACAATTACTTGCACACTGCGGGGAGGCGAGGATACTTAGAGGAAATCCGCAGAAATACCCTATCAATACGCAGAAATACCCAAGCAAAAACACCCCTATCAAAAACACCTCGCCAGCGGGGTGAGTGGTGCGTTCACTGAACAACTGTCTACATATTTTTAGGTTTTACCATAAATACCGCTGAACACAAAAACTTTTTGCTTGACAGAATCTGCAATAAGTGCTATCATAATTAAATATTGTTTTCGTCGGGGATACACCAAAAACGGAGAGCTTCCTAAGACATGCCGAAACGTAGAAAAAAGCCCAGAAACGCCGATGTCTCGGACGTGAATGAAGAAGATACCGTAGTGTTGCGTGAGACAGCCCCCTTGCAACTGCGCTACTATGGCGACCCAGTCCTTCGTAAAAGAGCCAAACCAGTTGCAGAGATCACAGATGCAGAACTCCAGCTCGCTGAACAGATGCTGATGACGCTGGAAGCTACAGGCAACGGTATTGGACTCGCTGCGACCCAAGTCGGTGTTTTGAAGAGACTCATCATCGTCGACATAGGTGAAGTTGACGATGAGGAATATGAACCTCTGGTGTTGTTTAACCCCGAAATTCTGAGTTCTGAGGGAGAAATTGTTGCTGAGGAAGGATGCCTCAGTATCCCCGATGTAACCGCTGATGTGAAACGTCCAGAGCGAATTGTCGTTGAGGGGATTAATATCCAGGGTCAACTCATCCGTATTGAAACCGCCAGCTTATTCGCGCGTGTTCTGCTACACGAAATAGATCATCTCAATGGTGTACTTTTTATTGACCGGATTAGCGGATTAAAGCGCCGTTTGTTGAGCGATGAATTGTTGAGACTGCAACACGCCCAGCGACCCTCTTAACATCGAGAACTTCAACCTGTGCCACGGACGGAGGCTATTTCGGTGTAACCTATAGGTTTCCGAAACTTGCTATTCAGAAATATGCTAAAACAGAAACTTGAACCTATCCTACAAACAAAGCTGGACCACCTCTATGCATGCTTGCACGCTTATGAGAAAGTCATCGTTGCATTTTCTGGCGGTGTTGATAGCACATTTCTTGCAGAGGCGGCACAACACGCCCTCGGTGATAACGCTCTTGCCGTTACTGCTATTTCAGACTCCTATCCGATCCGAGAAATGAGAGCGGCGCAAGATATCGCCAAACAGATCGGGATCCGCTTTGAGACCGTCCACACGCAAGAATTGGATCTGGAAGGCTACGCGAGCAACCCGACAAACCGATGCTTTTTCTGCAAGACCGAGTTGTTCGACAAGTTACGCCCCATCGCTGAAAAATACGACGTGGGAACGATTATCTACGGCGCAATCCCGGATGATGTCGGGGACCATCGCCCAGGGATGGATGCCGCGAAGAAGATGGGTATCCAAGCTCCCTTGATCGATGTTAACTTGCCGAAAGCAGAGATTCGCGAGATTTCAAAGGTGTGGAACCTCCCAACATGGGACAAACCCGCATTTGCCTGCCTCTCCTCACGGTTTCCTTACGGCATGCGTATCACCCGTGAACTGCTGCGACAGGTAGATGCTGCTGAGCAATTTCTCTATGACTTAGGCATCCGCCAATTCCGTGTCCGACACCACGGCGACCTCGCCCGCATTGAACTCGAAGCAGAGGAGATCTCACGGATGCTTTCAAAAACCGTTCGTCGCGACATCAGCATGCACTTCAAAACACTCGGATATACGCATGTCGCGCTCGACCTGCAGGGGTATCGTTCCGGGAGTCTTAACGAGGGGGTCACGACTTCATAATAAATTTAACATGTCCAATCAACAAACACAACCGCTTATCGGCATAGAGACCTTTAGTTGGAAGAAGTGGGATGCTTGCACACACTGTGGACTTTGTCTGCCAACCTGTCCAACCTATCGAGAATTAGGTTTAGAAACGGATTCACCAAGGGGTAGATTATACCTCATGGGGAGTGCCTTCAAGGATGAAGATGCCATCCCACTCAACGAGGAATGGTCAGAATATATCTATAGGTGCTTAGACTGCCGTGCATGTGAAACCGCCTGCCCTTCCGGCGTTCACTTCGGAGAACTGCTTGAACAGGCACGCGCTATCTATGAACAGAACGCACCCCGCTCAGCAACTTACCGATTCTGGACGAACCTTGTCTTTAAACACATTCTACCGAACAAAGAACGGCTGGACCTGATCTTTGAGTTGATGTGGCTCTACCAGCGACTCGGTATCCGATGGCTCGTTCAAAAAACGGGTATCCTGAAACTGATGGGACAACTCGGGCAGATGGAATCATTACTTCCGAAGATCTCACCACCGCGACTGAAATACACGATACGCGACATTACACCCGCGGAAGGCGAAACCCGATATCGCGTCGGATTCATACCGGGGTGCATCATGAACCAAGTCTTCACAGAGACGAACGTCGCAACCATTCGGGTATTAGCACAGAATGGCTGTGAGGTTGTCACCCCACGCCAGCAAACCTGTTGCGGTGCATTACATCTTCACAACGGCGTGCGAGATGTCGCTTCATCTCTTGCTAAGCAGAACATTGATGCATTTGAGGAAGAGAACTTAGACGCGATCATCATCAACTCCGCCGGTTGTGGTGCGACGCTCAAAGAATACGAAGCACTTTTAGAACACGATACCGTTTACGCCGAGAAAGCAGAAGGCTTTAGCCATAAGATGCGAGACATCAGCGAATTCTTAGCTGAGATAGAGATGGTCGCGCCGAGAGGAAAAATTGAAAGACGCGTTACTTACGATGAACCTTGCCATCTCCTTCACGGGCAAAGCGTGCAGGCACAACCTCGCAAGGTCCTCCAAGCGATACCGGGGTTGGAGTTGATTGAATTAACCGAATCCGAGTGGTGTTGCGGGAGTGCGGGAATCTACAATATCACACAACCGGAACTGTCACAGGAAATTTTGGAACGGAAGATGACGCACATCGCCGAAACCGATGCCGACATCGTCGCGACAGGAAATCCCGGTTGCTTGCTTCAGATTCAAATGGGCATCCAAAAACACGGATTATCCATGAAAGCAATGCATCCTGTCAATCTCTTAGACTACGCCTATCGTGGTATCTCCCCAGAGGATTTTTTGCCTGAGCAGTAATGGAACTGGGAAGTCGTCTCAATAGAAACGTGAGTCTAATCGAAGACCGATGACCTGACCATCGGTTAGATCATAGCGATGCAGATAGTTAAAACAATGTTTTTATCGGATAAAGATATCATTAAGTATATGAAAAAGGGGAAAATCAAAATCTCCCCCAAACCCGACTTGGAAACACAACTCGGTAGTTGCTCTATCGACTTCAGATTGAGCAACACCTTCCGTGTGTTTGAGCATAGCAAATACCCGTACATCGATCTGCGTGCAGAGATTGATATCAATGACCTGATGCGGAGGGTTGATGTCCCTGATGGGGATGCCTTCACGATGCAACCGGGTGAGTTTGTCTTGGCAGCAACGCAAGAGACGCTTGAATTAGCAGACGATGTGCTGGCACGGCTTGAAGGCAGAAGCAGTTTGGGAAGGCTCGGCATTATTGTTCATAGCACCGCAGGGCTCTTTGACCCGGGTTGGATTGGCATTCCTACCTTGGAGTTGGGGAATCTCGGTCGTATGCCAGTCAAGTTGTACCCCGGTATGCGGATTTGTGCGTTCACTTTTGCGCAGCTTTCTTCAAGTGCCCAGGTGCCGTATCAACTCAAACCTGCGAACAAATATGCGGGACAAGACAGTCCAGAGACGAGCCGTTTTGCCAAAGATGTTGAATTCTCGTAGGAGCGACTCCACGGTCGCGATTCTTGGTAGGAGCGATCTTTAGGTTAAGACGCTGCGCGCAAAAAACGGGCAATGCCATGCCTAATAATTTAGCAATATCTTGGAATGTTTTATTAGGCGTGAACAAAAAATCGTGGCAGCAACTCATTCACGCTGCCTCTCTCGCTTTGCCCCTGTGTCTCGTGATTTCACACGAGAATTAACCTATTTTCGTCAACAAATGCTGTCCCATGCCCAATCACAGTTGATTGGCATAAATTTTGCTTAACCAATCAGTAAGACACTCGTCAAGTGGTATGAGTTGCACGTTCAGTTGACGAAGTTAGGATATTTTTCTGAGTTATCGAAACGGGTTTTAGGACGACCAGGCTTTCGTGCCGCGTTTTCCCTACACCGTTTTATCAGATTATAGTCTCGGTCCCTGGATCGAGGAAGTTTTGAGTTTTGATAGAAAATTTCGGCTTACAAGTTAGCTGAAATTAGGAGGTATGTAATGACACCAAGTGAGGTGGTTGCATTTGCAAAAGACAATGATATAAAGATAGTCGACTTGAAATTCACGGATCTGCCGGGGATGTGGCAACACTTTTCCATGATGGCAGGCGAGTTGACCGAAGACCTGTTTGAAGAAGGTTGCGGTTTTGACGGTTCGAGTATCCGTGGTTTCCAGGCAATTAACGAGAGCGATATGTTGCTCTTCCCAGATCCAACGACTGCCATTATCGACCCGGTCTGCAAGGTGCCGACGTTAAGTATTACGTGTAACATCAAAGACCCGATCACGTTGGAGAATTACACGCGTGATGTACGGCATATCGCACAGAAAGCAGAGGCGTATCTCCAATCCACTGGAATCGCGGATACGAGCTACTGGGGGCCTGAGGCAGAATTCTATATCTTGAACGACATCCGCTACGGACAGAACCAGCATTCCGGTTTCTATTCTGTCGATTCTGTTGAGGGAAGTTGGAATTCAGGTCGCGAAGAGAACCCAAACCTTGGGTATAAACCGCGCTACAAAGAAGGTTACTTCCCGGTACCCCCTTCCGACACACTTCAAGACCTCCGTTCCGAGATCTGTCTCAAGCTCATCGAAGCCGGTGTTGATGTGGAAGTTCACCATCATGAAGTGGGAACTGCGGGTCAAGGCGAAATCGATATCCGTTTTGGTGAGTTAACCACTACAGGCGATAAGATTGCGTTGTATAAGTACATCATCAAAAACATAGCGCGCGAAAACAATCTCGTCGCTACTTTCATGCCGAAACCGCTCTTCCAAGACAACGGCTCCGGGATGCACGTCCACCAAAGTCTCTGGAAAAATGGAAAGAACGTCTTCTACGATCCACAGGGATATTCGCTTCTCAGTGAGGATGCACTCTATTACATCGGTGGCTTGCTCACGCATGCCAGCTCGCTCTGTGCAATCATCGCCCCAACAACCAACTCCTACAAGCGGTTGGTCCCAGGGTATGAAGCACCCGTGAACATCGCCTACTCACAACGGAACCGTAGCGCATGTGTCCGTATTCCCGTCTACTCAAAGAGCGAGAAGTCGAAACGGATCGAATTCCGCCCACCAGATCCGTCCTGTAATCCTTACCTCGCCTTCAGCGCACTGCTCATGGCAGGACTTGACGGCATACAGAACCGCATCCATCCGGGTGAACCCCTGGACAAAGACCTCTATGACCTTGAGCCGGAAGAACTCGCGGACATCGAGTCCACGCCAGTGTCCCTCGGCGATTCCTTGGATGCCTTAGAGGAAGACCACGAATATCTCCTCAAGGGCGACGTGTTCACCCAAGACGTCTTGGATGTTTGGATTGATTACAAACGCGAAAATGAGGTCGATGCAATCAACATGCGACCGCATCCGTACGAATTCTTCCTCTATCACGATATTTAGATCGCGTGAACGAGGTTTTGAAAGATTACTCTATAGGGCGGATTGCCACATCCGCCCACCGTACTTGTATTTGTAAACCTTGAGGGCACAGATCGCAAGCCCTGATTGAAAGGCAACGCTGCCATATAACCCTATCTATTTTTAGCAAGGAGAATCCGCATGAAAATGCTAGTATGTATCATCCGTCCCTTCAAATTGGAGGAGGTCAAAGAGGCACTCAGCAGTGTGGGTGTTCGGGGCATGACAGTCAGCGAAGTTCGTGGTTTCGGGCGTAGCCGTGGGCATACCGAATTGTACCGCGGTAGCGAATACACGATCGAATTTGTCCCGAAGTTAAAAATCGAAATTGTTGTCTCGGAAGAGAATGTTGACAAAGTCGTTGAAGCCGTGCAACAAGCTGCTGCGACTGGAAAAATCGGCGATGGCAAAATCTTCGTCCTGCCCATTGATGAAACCATCCGTATCCGTACAGGTGAAAGAGGTCCTGCCGCTGTTTAACTTTCTATTCTATTTTTTCCCCAGAGGCGGGTCCTACACCCGCCTCTATATTTTTTTAACCCAACATTGAGGCGACGAGTGCCTCCATCGTGGGTGCTGTCCCAACAGCCGGTAATGAGGACTTCGCTGCCCATGTCTCGTATCCGCCCTCTTGCGTCAATGCCTTGTCCGTGCAGATGTAGCCGATATACCCATTCGCTAAACTGACGAGAAACGTTGGATTCGCATCAGATTTCGATTTGATATTCATCCCCGTCTCAACGAACACCTCTCCGGGCAATGCTACAATCGCCGCTTCACCAAGACGGATTACCTGAATAGGAGCGGTCATCTGCGCCGGTAACTGCGCCAATCGCTGGCATTCAAGTGCGTAGACATCGACCAGTGCATGCGGTATCGGTTGCCCGACGACCCAACTAAACGGACCCGTTTCGTAGGCATGGTCCGTTCCTTGTGGCACAGACAGCACCTGTTCAGCAACTTTAAGATCTTCATCGGTAATCCGTTTGCGTTGGAACGTCAGCGTGGCAAGGTCTCCGCTGAGGTCGAGTGTCTCGTGCATCTCCATGAGTTGCTTCTCAACAATAAAATGCCCCGCGAGAACGTTCGCCATTTTCACTGCCTGTTGATGTCCACTCGCTGTCCATTTCGTCCGTCCACTGAAGTCAGTATTGTTAATCTGTCCCGATGCGGCGTTCCAGAGGAGCGAGATGCACGTATCGCCCAGATAACGCTTCATGAGCTGATCGAAGTGCCCAAAATAGTCTGCGGAGAGTGCATTGACGTTGTTCGTGCCGATGTAATGGAGCGAAAAGTTAGCAACCGCGGAGATCGGAGTCCCATCATCGGTAGCCTCAACGAACATCATCGCCAACTCTGGATCAATTGTACCGGTCGGTTCCACAAGATCCGGGTTTTCGATACCGGGGTTAAAACGGACAGTACCATCTTTCATGTGCCATCGGCGATTGAAGGTGATGCGTTCTTCATTAACGCTGGCGAATCCTACCCGTGCTGGCTTGAGTCGCCACACCGCGAGTTCAACCGCATCGGCAATTTTCAGAGGCACCCATTCTGTATAACCCGGATCCTCATCAACACCGAGCAGATCGGCGATTGCGACGGCGGTATGTGTATGCGTAGCGTTCACCATGACATGTGCTGCGGGGATATCGCATCTATCGGCGATACGCGCTTTGGCTACATCGGCTACTTTCTCCGGTATAGCGATGAGATCGCAAGTAACGATTGCGATACGCGTTGTGCCGTTATCAATGACGACTGCTTTGGCAAAAAGTTCATCGTCAACATTTTCAGCGTATCTCGGTCGGAAACCGCCCGGTATTCTTGTGCCGAGGGGTGGCGTGATATTCGCGCTCGCGCTTGCTGCTTTAAGAGTTGTTCGCATTGTGCGGTCCCCTTATAGTAAACAACCATCTGCGATTTCGTTGTCAACCATCTGCGATTTTTCTTTGTCTGCGGCATACGCAAAACAGGCACGAATGTCCATCTCGGTTAGTTCGGGGAAATCATCAAGGACTTCCGCGACTGTCATACCGGATGCCAGATATCCAAAAATATCGTAAACAGTGATCCGCATTCCCCGAATACACGGCTGTCCGCTGCGTTTGTCCGGTTCAACGGTAATAATCTCCTTGTGGTGATTCATCTCCTTGCCTCCTAAATCTCAAAAATCCCGACAAAATTGTAGTTAACATACTCCGCCCGCTAAAGCACCGGATTTTGACACCGAAACCTGATAACGTCAAGAGTTCCCTTAAGTATGCCTGAAATGTTCCCGAATGTCAAGGAAAAAGTAGCGCAACAATGAAAACTACGGAAACCGAGAAGAACTAATATTCACCTCACAGGTGAGATCGCCCTGTAAGCGGAATGGGATATGTACCCCTGTCTGCGTGAGATAAAGTGCCTCCGGTGTAATGGTATCTACGGTGCCGCGCAAAACGACATATGAACCGATCCGGCGTTCTGCGATGACATCCGCCAACTTCTTGTGGAGTGTGGTGAGCCGATCTTCCAACGGAAAGACGAGTTTCTCCTCGACCGTTGTTCGGAGGTTTGGAAAGAAGCCTTCTCCGGCGGCTTGTGCGATATCCAAGAATAGGCTTTGTGTCGTTAGCGTATAGTCGAATTCGGTGACAGAAACAGACATCGTCGTCGCGTCATACACAGGTGTCCCGAGCAGATAGAGTTGTCCCTCCGCGCCTAATGAAGGCATACTGAATTCAATCCCCGCGGCGAGCTGGGTACCACTGCCGTAGAGGGTCAACTTTCTAACGAGTGTATCAACTCCTTTTAGTTTGTGCGGTTTTTCAACATGGGGCTTGGCGAGGTTTTCAACCGCGGCGTAGGTCATCTCAATCGGGGCAATGATATGGTAGCCGGATTCAAGGGCATCCACGAAGCGGATGTCTGGCAAATCGGCGATTGTATTATTGGGAGAATCCGTCAATACATCTCCCATATTCGCTTGAATATAGGTTTCTATGCCGAGGCTGAACGAAAGCGTTTCACCGTCACTCGACAGATGTTGCGCCAGGATTCTCAGCGGCTCTATGGTGAGTGCGATTGGCGGTTCTTGGTTGAGGACTATCGGTTCATAAAGTTTCGTCCATAAACCGGCGACGCGAGTCTTTACGTCTATGTTGGTGATGTATTTGACGATGAGGTTCTCTAATTTGGGGAGGACTGTCTCTCGCACCAATTCGGTAAGAATTCGACGAACTGAGATTGTAATGCCCAAAATCTCGATTTCTGCCTTCTGGATAGAAATATCGGAGGTTGTTTTGGCAGTAATACGCCAATCCGAGTTAAGGGTTGGGGTAAGGGTTAGCGATGCAGCCGCGGCTCCTTTAATATCTTCACGTTTCTGGACTACCTGTCCGAAGATTTTTTTCGAGACGCGTGCCCATCCGTTGAACTGGAATGGAACGCTTACGGATACGGTCCCGTCTGCCGCGCCCGTCATCGTAAGGGAGTCAAGGTTGAGTTTGATAGCGGACTCAATTGCGCCGTCTTTCCGTTGGATGGGTTTGCTGAGATAATCTTTGAGGGCGGATTCCACTAACGTTTTGACATCCTGTATGGGCAAATTTGCCCTCACAGCAATGACTGAACGGATTGGTGACGGCAACAGAGCAGGCGTAACTTCCCGCGGTGGCGCGGGTGCTTGGATGGTGAGATCGGAACCACGCGGCATGAGAAAGAATAGCGTCATGCAGATTAACACAACGCCAGCGGAAACCACACCCACAATTATTTTCGTCTGTTTCGTCATGATTGCAACCTTGGGATACCGCTTGAGATCCTCTGTTCCCGGTCGATACGAAATGGGTGAATGTCGAAAATTGTTTTCCCTGTTTGTGCTAATTCGCTTAGAACGCGCCCGACGAGGGGACAAAATTTAAAGCCGTGTCCTGAAAAGCCTCCCGCAATCAACAGATCTGGACAGCGCGGGTGCGTGTCAATGATAAAATCTTCATCGGGGGTTTCGGTATAGAGGCAGACTTCGGCGTGTGCGGTTTTACCGAGTTCCGGGATACGTCCTTTCACATACGTATCTACGTGAGCAACGTAATCTGCATCGACGGTGCGTTTGCACGTCTCTGGCGAAACGGTCTCTCCCCTGCCATGCCGCCCAATTTTTAATCCGTTTCGTCCAAAATAGGGAACGCCATAGAGGAATTCGCCATCCGCTGTTGCTTCGGTGAAGACTGGAAACCGGTCCCCTTGGAAACGTGCAGTATCCGCGGGCTGGTAATAACAGACCTGCTGCTTCGTAACGGTAAGTGGGAGGTTTACTTCCGAGAGGAGGAACTCCGTCCACGCCCCTGCCGTTACGATAACTTTCCTGCCGTGAAACGAACCGTTTTCAGTCCGAACGGCTGGAACATCCGCTTGCCAATCAATGTCGGTTACAGGAGTTTGCTCTCGGACTGTTGCCCCGTGCTGCTCTGCCAATTGCAAGTGAGTCAAGACGCATTCAGCGGCGTGAAGGAAACCGGTGTCCTTTTGCCAGAGGATGTCCATGTCGTTCGACACCCGAAATTGCGGAAAACGCTCTGTCAATTCTGCTGCATCCCACCACTCGGATTCAACACCCGCGGCATCTAAGCTTTGTCGCACAGCGCGTCCATACGGGTTTCCCGTTGTGCCGAAACACAAACTTCCCGTGATGAACAGAAGTGGCTTCCCTGAGACAGATTCAAGGTCCCGCCATTCGGAGTATGCGGTTTTCATCAATTCTGTGTAAAAGGGCTTATCATAGAAGAATCGGATGATACGGGTCTCACCGTGCGAACTGCCGAACGTATGTCCACGCTGAAACTGTTCTAAGACAAGCACGTCTGCGCCAGATTTGGTGAGATGATATGCGGTCGCGCTGCCCATACCGCCGGCACCGACAACAATTGCGTCGTAGATGTGAGCGTTCATTTTTTGTCCTTGGCCGCTTTCTTACTTCGATCCGCTATTGGCGAGGTTTCAAACCTCGCCAGCAAAACGTCTATAAATGCTTGCGGTTACCCGTGAAGTGGGAAGGGATTTGGCACGGTAGTGAAATTCTGGTATCGGTCTTCGCCTCGCAGCAGAATCGGTTTCCAAGGACGCTTCAGTGAATTCTCCTCTGCCTGCCTCACCGATGGATCTATGTAGCGAACCGTCAATCCACACCTCCGGCGCGTGGAACGATTCGGTAGGCTACCGTGGATCATCTGTCCGTGGTGGATCGACATCTCACCGGCTTTTAGTACCAGATCTACAGCGGTTTCTGCCTGCGCTTCAGTGACTGGAACCTCCTGATTGATGCTCAGCAGGTTGCCTGCCTGTTCGGATGTCCCGTGTTCCTTGATGCCCGGCTGATGGCTTCCGGGGATTACCTGCATGCAGCCGTTACCTGTATCGCTGTCGTCTATCGCATACCAAGCGGTGATCGCATCCGGTGGTTCAAGCCCCCAATACGTCACGTCTTGATGCCACGCGACGAACTTATCGCGGGGACCGTACTTGCAGAAGAAATGAGTGGCTAACAGCATCACATCGGGACCGATAAGCGCCTCGATGACATCCACGATTTTCGGATGTATTGCGACTTCCCAGATAAATTGATAATCGAAATGCCAATCAACAAGACCGATTTCACATTTCTCTGTACCGGCTTCCGCTTCCAATGCATTGTAGGCTTGCCGATGACGCGTTGCTTCACCTTCATCGGAAACACGGATGCCGGTCAAGAATCCATCTTTTCGGTAATTTTCAGCGAGTTGTGCATTCGTCGTTTTCATTTTTTAATTATTCCTTGTGGTTCGGTCAGGGGAGTTAGGTATTTAACGCGCCTCTCCGTAGATCTGAAGAAATCCGAAGAAATACCCAAGCAATACGCAGAAATACCCAAGCAAAAACACCCCAAGCAATACGCAGAAATACCCTTCCACTTCGTTACAGACGATGCGCTTGGGTCTCGTGGTTCCAAGATAAAAGAAACGTCCAAATTCCCAAACCCCGTATAAATTAACCAGAAACCCGCTCGTAACGAAGTGGAGAGCGGCCCAGGAGCAATAAATTAAAAACTTAGGAAAGTTCCGGAAGCTTGCACTGGCGGAACCATTGTGAACCTTCCGGTGGTGATTCTTTCGGATTTTTCATCGTCTCAAAACTTTTCAAAGCGGGTGATACGGTTTCTGTCCATATCTGTTCGACTTCCTCAAAAGTTACAGGCTGGCGTTCGGTAATATCCTGTTGTTCGTAAGCCGATAGTAATTCCTGCATCTTTTTTCCGAGCCATGTGACTTCATCATCTACCATACGTTCACCGATGCGTCGGTCTGACTCAAAGGCATTTGCCCCCATCGCAAAATGAGGTCCCTGTGCGTCCGCCGCAGGCATCCGCGACATGTCAACACAGTCTGGCTCTAACGCCCATAGCAGCGAGGTTTCGACTCTGCCTGCGTGGTCTCCGCCGTTGCCCTGCCGATCAAACCCCGGTGTGTTCGCCTCGAAATCAGGAAGCCCGTAGAGTCGCATAGCAAAGTGGGGTTGAATTAACGTCAGGAGGGTCTTGAGGTCCTGCCAATTCGGTCCGTAGTGTCCTGTGAGGAAGATAGCGGCGTGGAATCCGAGAGCATCGGCGGCACGGACATGATAGCAGACGTTTTTGAAGTGTTGCCACGCCGGCATAGCGGTGAGCCAACTTCGTGCTTCGCCAACATTCCGATATGCCCAGTTAGCATACATACCGTGTTCGTGGATATGCCAATAGTCGGGAGGCGCGACGATACCACCGTGGGTTTGCGCTGCACGACAAGCGATCGCATGTGCCTTGAGTGCATCCAGCCCTACGGTGTTCTGCGGACCATGTGGTTCGCAGAGTCCATAGGTGAAATAAACAGCCGGACAGTCGTCGAACGCAGTTTCTAATTGATCAGGGAACATCCGTTCCCAGCGTACCTCTTTTCGCATTAGGAATGCCTCTGATAAGAATGTCGCGATTCGGAGATCGCTCCTACATTAATTTTATCACAAAAGAGAACCCATATTTAGTGTTTGGCAAATTTTCTTAGCACCGGTAAGGTGGGGTTGCAATTCAAATGCCATTTTCAAAACGGTTCGTGCTTCCGGGAACTGATCAATTTCAACGTAGAACTCCGCAATTTTTTTGTACATCCATGCAGTCTCGCGTTTCGAGAGTCTCAATTCACGGATTTTTGCCAACGGAATTGGGTGCGTTTGGTCGTATCCGTCGACAGTGAAATGGTAGAGGTAGATGAATTTGAGGCGGTCTTTGACTTCTCGGATAAAGTGCCTGAAACAGGGACGCTTTGTTTCAGCAGACAACAGGGATTCATAAATTAGCATTGCCTGCTCGATTTTGCGATACCGATCAAGAACGGAAGACGGGGCACCGTTAGAAAATCCGAGCCTCTGATATGCTTCAGCAATGAGGAATTCACAGTCCCGACTCTCTTCATAACTGAGAAAGTCATCAATGCGCAACTCCTTCCCAATCTCTTGAGAATGGTGCTGCAGCTGCTCATACATGGAAACGCCGGTTTCATAATTGTGATGGAGCAACGCTTGCAACAGCAATTCCAACTTGGCGTAAGTCTGGTTGAGCCTATTCAGTCTGTCGAGATAAACTTCGTGGGACTTCTGCTGCCGTTCAATAGTCTGTAACGTCCGATCATAGTCAGATTTTTGCTTCCTGTCACGGAGCGTGTTATAAGCATTACAGACTTCGCGGAACATCTTTTCCGCAAAAGCGGTCCGTTCCGGGTTTTTATCGGGATGGTAGCGTTTTACGAGTTTCCGATAGGCTTTCTTTATTTCGCGAGCGGTAGCATCCCGCCCGACCTCTAAGATTTGATAGTAATCTGGAATCTGCATTATAGATACGACATCTTTAATAGATACAGTACTATAATTCCACATATTCCAGAATTTGTCAAGCGGAAATTGGGGGATTTATAAGGTTATTTAGTTTTAAAAACGGATCGGATTGTTCAGATTAACGGGCAACAAATAGTTTTTGGACTACGAGCAAGTATGTTTGTAGTCGTACAATTCATCGCACGTTCTAAAGGTGCGTATAGCCGACAAAAAATGGTTTCCCGACTACGAACCAATTCACTTAAAGTATAGAAAACTACGGTGAATTATGAAAATTAATAGGCATCCCAGTGAACAACGAATGAAGATACACCTGTACCCCCGTTGACGAGGTTGGGAAACCCGCCAATGAGGACTGCTCTTACTCTGTAGCGACCGGGAGATCGTTCTACAAGACTTCACGTAAGAAACGTGCGGTATGGGATTCCTGGACCTTTGCGACCTCTTCTGGAGTACCCATCGCGACGACGTTTCCACCACCCTTACTTCCTTCAGGTCCCAAGTCGATGATCCAATCTGCGGATTTGATAACGTCGATGTTATGTTCGACAGCGATAATCGTGTTGCCAGCATCGACGAGTCGGTTTAGCACCTTGAGAAGTTTTTGGATGTCGTCAAAGTGGAGTCCGGTCGTCGGCTCGTCCATGATATAGAGCGTTGAACCCGTTTGGCGACGTGCCAATTCTTTCGCAAGTTTGACGCGCTGCGCTTCACCGCCGGAGAGAGTCGTCGCCGATTGCCCCAATTCTATATAACCGAGTCCAACATCTGTTAACATCTGGAGCGTCCGGCAGATGCGTGGACTTTCGCTGAAGAATGCGAGTGCCTCATCTACCGTCATAGTTAAGACTTCAGCGATATTTTTCCCCTTGTAACGGATTTCGAGTGTCTCCATGTTGTAGCCGGTGCTATCACACGCCTCACACGGCATCCATACGTCAGGGAGAAAATGCATCTCAACGCGGTTGAAACGGTGCCCCTCACATACAGGACACTGCCCCTGTGCGAGGTTAAAACTGAAAGCTCCGATACTATAACCACGCATCTTTGCATCGTATTGTTCGGCGAAGAGTTCACGGATTTTCGTGAACAGGTCGGTATAAGTCGCTGGATTGGAACGCGGTGTTTCTCCGATCGCCTTCTGGTCTACATTGATGAGACGCTTGATATAACTAACCCCACGGATGCTTTCATACTCCGGTAGCCCGTAGTCGTTATATATCGGTTCTCGGTGGCCATCGCTGAGATAATGGGTATAGCGACGGTCCTCGGGATCGCCGGTTTTGATAGAACTACGACTTTCAAGGGCGGGTTTTAGTGTGCCTTCAACGAGCGAGCTCTTTCCGCACCCTGAAACGCCGGTTACACAGGTGAGCGTTCCGAGTGGAATCTTGACATCAATGTCTTTGAGGTTATTCGTTTTCGCCCCGAATATTGCTAACTGTTTGCCCGTGCCTTTGCGCCGAGTTTTCGGAACAGAAATCTCCACTTCATTGGAAAGATAGGCTTGCGTCAAGGATTTGGCAGATGGGTTTTTATCCACGTCTTGTACGAGAGTGGCACCGTTGGTGAAGGTATCCGGTGTGCCGATAGCGACAATCTCACCACCGTCCTTGCCTGCTTCAGGCCCAAAGTCAATCACATGATCGGAGGCTAATATTGTATCGCGGTCGTGTTCAACAACAAGGACGCTGTTCCCGATATCGCGGAGTTCCTTGAGTGCAGCAATGAGGCGTTCTTGGTCGCGTGGGTGTAAGCCGATGCTCGGTTCGTCGAGAACGTAGGTTACCCCGGTGAGCCCGCTACCGAGTTGGCTTGCGAGTTGGATTCTGCGCATTTCGCCACCGGAAAGCGTCGGTGCCCCGCGGTCTAACGCGAGATAACCGAGCCCAATATCTTCCAAGAACTGGAGCCGCGTCCGGATTTGGCATAGGACTTCGGCTTCAAACTCAGGTGACGTATGAATGTGAAGTGCTGGATGTGTCGCTCTTGAGGTTGACACGCCCGTTGCGATCAGAAGATCGCTCCTATCGGTCTCCGCATCATCTGAAATAATCTCCGCTTCGATCTGTTTTAACCGTGCGTTGAAGAATTCAATAATTTCGGTAATTGACAGTGCCATCAATTCAGAGACGGTTGCATTTTCAAATCTGACGCAGCTTGGAAAGGGTTTCAGTCGTGTGCCGTGGCATCGGTTGCACGCGTCATACGGTGGATGCATGTTCCTTCCGCGTCCATCACAGAAATCGCACGCCCCGATTTTGTTGTTAAAGGAGAAGTGGCGTGGTGTCAATTGCCCAAAGTTGCTGCCGCAAGAACGACACATCGCGTGTTCACTAAGGAAATACCGTCCCGCCGTTTGTCCGCGTTCTCTTCTCCCAATGAGTACGAACCCACCACTTTGAAGGAGTGCCAACTCCACCGCTTCCGTAAAACGGCTTTTTTCTTCATCTACAAGTTCAATGCGGTCGATAACGATAAAGATTTCATGGTGAATACCTCTACTCAACTTTGGAGCCTCATCAAGTCGATGAATTTCGCCATCAATTTGGACGCGCACAAATCCTGCTCTTTGCAATCGACGAAATACATCGGCATAATCCTCGTGCCCTTTCAAACCGTACACCGATTCACTCGCATCCACGTCAACAATTTTACCCCTTGATACGCCTTCTTCACCTTCCGGAAGAAGGAAGAAATTCGTGAGAGGTGCGAGGACATCCACCCTTTGTTCGTGGAGTCGTTCAAAAACCTGCTCTGTTATTTCCTCCGCTGTTTGTGGCTGGACCTCCTCTTGGCAATCGGGACAGTAGGGTTTGCCCCATCTGGCGTAAAGCGTGCGGAGTCCGTCGTGTATCTCCGTAATCGTCGCGACAGTGGATCTTGGGTTCTGCCCAGCATTGGTGTTTGAAATAGCAATCGCGGGCGAGAGTCCCTCAATTTTTGAGACCTTGGGCTTCTCCATCTGTCCTATAAACTGACGAGCGTAAGTGCTGAGGGTCTCAATATAGCGGCGCTGCCCTTCGGCGTAAATGGTATCAAGTGCGAGCGATGTTTTACCGGAACCGCTCACGCCGGTCAATGTGGTCATCTTTCGGTGCGGAATATCAATGTCAATATTTTTGAGATTATTTTCCGTAGCTCCCCGCACAGCAATGGTTTCTGGACGCGTCTCCGGTCCTCGTCCATACGCGGAGGTGAGTTCCGGTTCTCGCATGCGTTGATGCCTTGTTTCACGCCAGATATCGAAATCACCGCGGAGTGCTCGTCCCGTGTAAGATTCAGGCATGTCTGCAATCTGTTCAGGTGTCCCCACAGCAACGATGGTTCCGCCGCCAACGCCACCCTCTGGTCCCAAATCAATGAGGTAATCTGCGGAGTTGACGACTTCAAGATTATGTTCAACAACAACGACTGTGTTACCATCATCCACGAGTCGATGAAGTATCGTCAACAATTTATTTACATCGTCAAAGTGCAAGCCGGTTGTGGGTTCATCAAGGATATAGAGCGTTTTCCCTGTGCCGCGTTTGGAGAGTTCTCGTGAGAGTTTGATACGTTGTGCTTCACCACCTGAAAGCGTGGGAGCTGGTTGTCCGAGTTTAATGTAATCCAAACCAACATCATGAAGCAGTTTCAACCCTCTTGCGACCTTCGGAATATCAGCGAAATGTGCAAGTGCGGTATCAATATCCATTTCAAGGACTTCAGAGATGTTTTTCCCCTTGTATTTAACGGTGAGAGTTTCACTGTTGAAGCGTTTTCCCTCACACACCTCACACTCCACCCAGACATCGGAGAGCAGTCCCATATCGACTTTTTTCGCACCGTTACCATTACACGCTTCACATCTGCCGCCAGCGACGTTGAAACTAAACCGTCCGGGTTTATAGCCTCGCAATTTCGCATCGGGCAACCCCGCATAGAGTGCGCGAATATTGTCGAAGACTTTGGTGTAGGTCGCTGCGTTGGAACGTGGTGTTCGTCCGATAGGTGCCATGTTAATGTTGATAATTTTGTCAATGACATCAGAGACCGGAACGTTTTTTCCTTCGATGATGCCCCGAATATCATCATAATCCCCCGGTACAGTCTTTGCCTTCATGAGGTCGCGGGCGAGTGCGCTGTAGAGAATATCGTGAATTAAGGAACTCTTTCCAGAACCACTCACACCTGTTACACAGCAGAGCGTACCCACAGGTATTTTAGGGCTGATACCTTTGAGATTGTTCTGGCGTGCGTTGCAGATTTGCACCCACCTATCCCCTGTCGGACGACGGGACTCCGGTTGAACGATCACCTTATCGCCTCGGAGATATTGGGCAGTGAGTGTCCTGCTCTCCTTCATGAACTGTGCTGGTGTCCCGATATCCGTTATCTTCCCGCCTTTAATGCCTGCCCCAGGACCGAAATCGACTATCCAGTCGGCTACCAACATCGTTGCCTCATCGTGCTCAACGACGATAACGGTATTGCCCTGATTCCGCAAGTTTAAGAGGGTCATGAGTAAACCGGCGTGGTCGCGGGCGTGCAAGCCAATACTCGGTTCATCAAGAACGTAGGTGATATCGCGTAACCCCACCCCCACCTGACTCGCAAGACGAATGCGCTGTGCTTCACCGCCCGAAAGCGTCGGCGCAGGGCGCGCAAGCGTCAAGTACCCTAACCCTACGTCCATAAGGAATCCGAGCCGTCCTCGAATCTCTTTTAAGAGTTCCGATGCGATGAACGTCTCGCGCTCTGGAAGTACTAACTCGCCGAAGAATTGGGCTGCGTCCTGAATGGACATTTCAAGGATGTCCGTTATGGAGGTCCCGCCTATCGTCACGGCTTTCACCCACGGGTTCAGTCGGGTTCCCTCACATGTCCTGCAGGGCATTTTGACAAAATAATCTGGGAAGGTGTCTTCATCGGTTTCATCGTCCTCTTCAAAGCGATACTTCTGTTCTTCAGTAGGAATGATTCCGTGAAAACGGGCACGATATTGCCGTCGTCGCTTTCGCCGTCTGTGTCTACCTGTACCGGGAGTGCTAATCGTAAGAACATCGTCGCCGGTGCCGTAGAGAATGGCATGCTGCTGTTCCGGTGTGAGGTCCTTCCAAGGGGTCTCAATATCGAATCCGAGGTGTTTTGCGAGTGCTTCAGCGATTAGCCTTTCCTTGAGAGTATCTCGTGTATTAAGAGGTCCCCACAAACTTATGGCACCTTGCATGATGGAGAGGGTATCATCTGGAACGATCAACCTCGGCAAGATTCCCATTTCAACACCTAAACCCCGACAATTCTCGCACATGCCCTCCGGATTGTTGAAAGAGAAGTGGCGAGGTTCCGGTTTCACAAAACTGATCCGGCAGTGCACACAGGTGTAATCCTCGCTAAACAGTAAATCGTCTTCCTCTGATACAAAGGAAGATACCTCGCCTTCAGTGGGAACGACGTGGACAAGGAGGCTTCCGTCTCCACGTAAGAGTGCAGTATCCACGGCTTGGGCGACGCGAGATTCAACACCCTCTTTAATGACAATCCGGTCAATGACAACATCGATGTCGTGACGTTGATTAGGATTAAGGGTGAGGCTTGGTCGAAGTTCGTATATCTCACCATCAATTCGCAACCTCGCGAAACCCGCTTTGCGTAAATCTTCGAGTTCTCTTTCGTGCGCGCCGCGGGAACCTCTGAGAATCGGTGCGAAAATGATAAGTCTGGTGCGTTCCGGGTAGTCGATCAGAGTTTGGACGATATCCGCGGCAGTTTGTGAACCGACTTCACGTCCACACTCGGGACAGCGGAATTGTCCTACGCGGGCATAGAGGACACGGAGGTAGTCGTAGACTTCGGTTACCGTCGCCACCGTGGAACGCGGGTTATGCCCTGTTGACCCCTGATCAATGGCAATAGACGGAGATAATCCGACAATCTCGTCTACATCTGGCTTGCCGAGTTGCCCTAAAAACTGCCGTGCGTATGCCGATAAAGACTCGATGTATCGCCGTTGTCCTTCGGCGTAAACAGTATCAATTGCCATCGAAGATTTGCCCGAACCGCTAACGCCGGTGAAGACGATGAGTTTGTCTTTTGGAAGTTGGATATCAATATTTCTTAGATTGTGCTCGCGCGCACCCTGCACGAGTATTGATTCTTCCGTCATTTTTTTAACTATTTGGCTCCTGGTCTGCCTTCCACTTCGTTTCAGGCAGGTTTTGGGTTAATTCTTGACTGGGTTGGAGACGATTCGTTTTTTTATTCAGAAGAACGCAGTTAAACATCTGCAAAGCCGCCTAATTCTCTGAGTTTGCGTGCGTCTCTGCGCCAATCGGCTTTGACTGTTACATAGGTTTCTAAAAAGACACGGGTGTCTAAAAATTTCTCAATATCAATTCGTGCGAGTTCGCCGACCCGTTTAATCAACTTGCCGCCTTTACCGATGATAATTTGCTTTTGTGTCTGTCGTTCTGCATAAACAATGGCTCGGATATAGATAATTTCATCTGACTTCTTTGTTTGGCGTTTTTCAAACTCTTCAATAACAACAGCGGAGGCGTAAGGGATTTCGCGTTGGGTCAGGAGCATAATTTTTTCACGAACGGTTTCGGCGATAAAAAAGCGCTCAGGGAGGTCGCTGAGTTGGTCCTCTGGAAAATAGCGAGGTCCCAGCGGTAGGTAAGTTTCAATCTGCTCAAGAAGGAGTGGCACACCATCGGCAGTTAATGCGGAGATAGGTATCATGTGTGCGAATTCAAATTTCTGACTGTAGTCCTCAAAAATAGGGAGTAAGGTTGGCTTTGCGACGAGATCTACCTTATTAAGAACGAGAATTGTTGTCAGTTTACTGCGCTTGAGGCGTGTTAGGATTCTATCCTCGATTTCACGATCTCGGCGCGTGACATCTATCACAAAAAGGACGACATCCGCGTCCCCTAAAGCCCCATACGCGGTTTTGACCATCTCGCTCTGTAAGCGGTACTTAGGGTTCATCAGTCCGGGCGTATCGACAAAAATAATTTGATGGGCATCGGTGGTGACAATCCCGCGAATCTGATTCCGAGTCGTTTGTGGCTTCGGGGTGACGATAGCGAGTTTCTGCCCTAAAATGGTATTGAGCAGGGTGGATTTACCGACGTTAGGTGCGCCGATAATGCTAACGTATCCGGATTTGAAACTTTGATTTTCGTCCATAATTCTCGAAGACATATGGATGTTGCGATATGTCTGGGTCGCGGAATGTGCTGATATAGGATATTAACGCATGTAAGCAAAAACCCGATCTCTCACACTAATAAACTTAACATATATTATACCAAATCGGGTAACCAAAATCAAGGAAAAGTTTTAAGAATTTAGTTAGGCATTCTGTTCCTCAATTTGATGTAACGCCTCGCTGATGTAGCGACGGACCCATTCGCTCTCAGTGGTTTCTGCCAATGCGTTAAGCGCAGAAATGGCTTGTAGACTACCGATTCTGCCTAAAGCGACGACAGCGGCGGAACAGACGGCTCTGTCGGTGTCCCGGATGCTGCTTAGGAGTGCCTCTATGATCTGGACAGGTGGGTTTAAAACTCTCTCTTCGTCAAGTCCTAATTCACCAAGGGCGACAACGGCAGCGCATCGCATGTCAGCCTCTTCGTCTTGCAGAAATGGGATGAGCACGTCAATGGCGCGTGCATCGCGGATACGTCCAAGAGAGGAGATAGCGAAGCGGCGAACGGTCGAGTTGTTGTCATTTAAGGCATCAATGAGCGGCGCGACGGCATGGACACCACCAACGCCACCTAACCCTTCGGCGGCGTACGCCCGCATTTCGGCAGATTCCGAGCGCAGTTTTCGTAAGAGTACATGGGTCGGGATATACCGCCAATTCCTGACAGGACCGTCTCGATGTGAAAGCCGCTTGATAAACTTGCTGGCTTTTTGCGACAGGGATAAGTTTGAACTGGAGCCTGCGGTTTCGCGCGCCATGGTGCCACCTCGCTCGCTATTTTTTCACTACGCGGCAAAATTGTAGCATATACCACAGTTAGATAGCAAGTTGTTTTTGGCTGAAGTATGCGAATGAATTAGAATCCCACTCTACGGCAACGCTGTTCTTCTTGATATTTGAATGAATTATAACAGAGGACAGTTTTGTAGGTTTCTGTAGTAGTCTCGTATTTTAGTAGCCATAAGTTTTCTGCGTTTTTCCAGAAACTCACCGTAATTTCCAAATGTCGCCGTTTTCATGTCTGGGGGAATACAGTGTGCATCGAGATTAGTTTGCAGCTCTTTAGCGTCATCTATCCCGCTTCTAAAGGCAGGTTTTCTGTTTATAACTCCTTCCCATAGGTCCGAAAAATAGGTAGCTGGAGGTCGATTACTGATAGCAATGTTGATTTCCTGCTGCATTACAACTAAGTTCACAATCTGGTTGTAATCTCTAGCGGCGAAACCATGCTCTTGTAGATAGTTACGTGGAAATATGTGATGAATGTCTGCGCGACCTTCAAGCAGAGTCCGCACCGTAATATCACGTGAAAGAAAACCCTTGTCGTTTGCTTTGACTTGGCTTGCCAGAAAGACGTTCAAATACGGGCTTTTCCCACTTGATGTTTCCATCTGTTGTGGAAGTGCTACATCCCAGAAAGTATCTGAAAGATTTGCCTGCTCTATTATTGCGAGATACTTGCTTGCTCCCCGGGTAGTAATATTCCGAATATCCTCATCAAAAGCAGTTTCTGGTGTTCCAGTGTATCTACCGGTCAGGATTGACATCACAAACCAACGCCGTACCAACTGCTCGATCTTTTGGGGGTCTGTCCGTTCCACATGCAGCATCAAATATAACGCATAAGCAAAATTGACGGCGTTCATTGAGTTAATCATAGAACTATCTACAAATCCTGCCGACTCCAGTATCATAACGAAACGATTGAAGTTAGTTTTGTTGATGTAGCGAATAAGCCCATTTTTAAGGCGACAAAAAGAATCCTCAGCAATTTCTTCCTCAAAGTTACGTGTTTCAAAATTACGACCTGACAATAGAGCAACTAAATCTCTTAAGCGGCCACGTTGAAACTCTATCATAAAACTTACCCGAAGTAAGTCAGTGTAAGAAGGGGTGTAGAGCTCGTTTCTCCAATTTCTGAGCCATCTCATTTTAGTCAAGTACTCGGTCTCAACAAAGTCAGTGTCTGTAGATAGGTTGCCAAATTCCTCGGGAGAGACCGCTAAGCGGCAAAAGTAGTCAATGCCTTTGCGGAGCTGGTGCCCACCATACTGTTCACCAGCAGCAATCTTGGACATAACGAAATCTGATGCATTCAGTGTGACACCTTTGGAATTGATACGAACAAAAATTTCCGTGACTGTTTCGACATTCAGATCCGGTTCCAACTCGATAATCCCAAGAGTGTTATTCCTGATGTTCTGTAAACGATGAAGGCAATTATAGACCTCGTCTCTATCTACACCCTCATTATTACTACAGTATTCGTCCAAAAAATTAAGGACTTTGAAGTCAGGATCAAAGATAGTAGAGATATCATTAATCCACTCACGATTTTTTCTGGTAGCCGAATTTGCCACCTCAAAACTTTTTTTAATCGGATGAAAGGCAATGACAATTCGCGTTCGTTTGTACTTTTTGTTGACTACTTCTTGCCCCAGTAATGCCGCCCGCAGAGAAATGACGCGTTGTTGTCCATCGATCAAAACACGCTTACCTACTGATTGTGTTCCATCTTTAAGTCGGACATCAGGGGCCCGCCACGTGATAAGATACCCGACGGGATATCCTTGGTAGAGTGAATCAATGAAATCACGTACCTTGATTGCCTTCCAAACGAAAGGTCTCTGGATTTCAGGTATCGCGATTTCCTTGTGTTGTATCCAAGTCAGCACAGTTCCAATAGGGTAATCATTTACAGTATATTGTTGAATTGGCATTCGCCTTTCCTCATTTGATCGGAAGATACAGAAATCTTACCTTTCAATTAATAATATGAAAGTGAGAGAGGGTCCCTCACTCAGTTTCTGCCATAGGAGACTTCCTAGTCCCACAAACAACAGATTAGATGTCATATCTAACAACGCAATATAAATTATTCCTCTACAGAGCGGCACCTAATTCATTTGCGATGGTATAGACATCTTTATCGCCGCGACCTGAGAGACAAACCACGATGATCTTGTCCTTGCCGAGTTTAGGTGCAAGTTCACGCAGATAGGCGATAGCATGTGCGGATTCCAATGCTGGAATGATGCCCTCTGTCTCAGATAACAACCGGAACCCTTCTACCGCCTCTGCATCTGTAATCGGGACGTATTCCGCTCTACCGGTTTCGCGATAATAACTGTGTTCCGGTCCGACACCGGGGTAATCTAATCCCGCAGAGATCGAATGTGCGGGGGTTATCTGACCGTCATCCTCTTGCAATAGATAACACTTAGCACCGTGAAAGACACCAACACTGCCAGCAGTGAGAGGCGCAGCGTGCCGTCCACTACGAATGCCCTCTCCCGCGGCTTCCACACCGATAAGCCGAACGGATGCATCGGCATAGAACGGATAAAACATGCCGAGTGAATTGCTCCCACCGCCGACACAGGCGACGACACAATCCGGTAAAGTCTCTTCCTGCTCCAAAATCTGTGCTCTCGCTTCGTCACCGATGACGGCTTGGAAGTCCCGAACGATCATTGGGTAAGGGTGCGCACCGACAACTGAACCGAGAAGCAGATAGGTGGTTCGGACATTCGTGACCCAATCACGGAAGCAGGCGTTAATCGCATCTTTGAGGGTACGTGACCCAGAGTTAACCGGTACCACTTTTGTCCCCATTAGTTGCATACGGAAAACATTGAGTGCCTGCCGTTCTATGTCCTCCTCACCCATATAGACTTCGCACTCCATATCGAACTTTGCGGCAACGGTGGCTGTTGCGACACCGTGTTGTCCCGCACCCGTTTCAGCGATGATGCGTTTTTTGCCCATCCATCGTGCGAGGAGAATTTGACCTATCGCGCTGTTAATCTTGTGTGCACCTGTATGGTTGAGGTCTTCCCGTTTGAGATATATTTTTGCTCCACCGAGCGTCTCTGTCAAATGTTCGGCGTAATAGAGAGGGTTTGGCCTGCCGACATATTCACGGAGGTAGTACCGAAATTCTTGTTGGAAGTCGTGATTGTCTTTAAGCTTAATGTATGCTTCTTCAAGTTCTAAAAGGGCAGGCATGAGGGTTTCGGGGACGTATCTGCCTCCGAATTGTCCAAAATGCCCTGTTGCATCAGGAAGTTTTTTAATTATACCTTGCGGGTCGTTTAGATGGATCTGAGATTTCATCAAAATATTCGGTGTGGAACCCTCTGTCTTTAGGCAGAGGAGGAAACACCGTTCCTATAGTTAAAGTTAAGGCGTGTGAGCACCTTACACTCTGATATTTTAGCATTTTGGCAAAGACGCTTCCCTTGTAGAGAATATAAGTTTGTATTCTCCTTTTCAGGGTATATGTTGCCCCTTCCAGATCACAGGTTCGCAGAGGAATTAGACTCGGGGAGTATCCAAAACATACTTCGGACTGCCACGACCAGAACCCGCGATATATTACTGTAGTCAATGAATTGCTCTCGTCCAATCTATAGGAAACCTGGCTGCCGTATTGGACAAGCCTCGCCCTTTAGGGCGGGGTCACTGACATTCATCTCCGTATATCCGCCTGCGCCGGTGTTGCAGGCTACCACTTTGGGTTTAACGAACACCTCTTAATGAAAACGGCACAGATCCCCATCGTTTAAAAATTTGCGCGGAGGTTCGATTGTTCCAGAACCGATGGATTCACGACGGATTCTGGCAACTTTCCCGTTAGTACTTCTACGACACACGTGGCGGCAGCAATTTCTAAGTCAAGAATTGATTCCTCTGACATAAAAGCGGCGTGCGGTGTAACGATGACGTTGTCGAGGGTGAGCAGTTCCTCGTTTTGTTCAGGCGGTTCGGTTTCCAATACGTCCAAACCTGCACCAGCGATTTCAGCGTTGTGGAGTGCAGTGGTAAGTGCAGCGGTGTCTACGATACCCCCACGCGCCGTGTTAATCAGATAAGCCGTCGGTTTCATCGCCCGAAATTCTACCTCGCCAAACATACCCTGTGTTTCTGGTGTTAGCGGCGCATGGATCGTGATGAAATCAGAGGTTGCGAGAAGTTCTGAAAACGAAACCTTTTGTGCGCCGTATTGCTGAATCAATTCGGGATCGGTGCGTGGGGAACAGACGTTGATTGTAAACCCGAACGCCTTTGCTTTCGGCACAATTGACCGAGCGATCCGTCCGAAGCCGATAACACCGAGCGTCTTGCCTCGGATTCTACGCATCGATGGTCCTATGTTCTGATCCCATGTGCCTCCCTTGATTGCCCGATCGAAACGCGAGATTTTTCTGGCACACGCCAGCAGCAACCCCATCGCGTGGTCGGAGACTTCATCAATACAATAGGCAGGAACATTGGTCACAACAATGCCGTGTTCCGTAGCGACTTCCACATCAATGTTGTCCAACCCGATACCGCAACGTCCGATAATCTGGCATTTCTGAGCAGCAGCAATGACAGGCGCACGAACGGGTTTCCAGCAGGTGAGGATGCCGTCCATGGTGGGTGCGAGGGTTAGGAGTTCTGCTTCGTCTCCAGTCTCGGCAGCAATGAGTTCTGCCCCAATTTCAGCGAGCACCTGTCGTTCGGGTTCTATGGAGGGCCAGGCGTAATCGGTGATGAGGATTTTCCAGTTGTTTTGCATGTTTTCCTTTTAGATACGCCAGCGCACTGACTACGGTGATTCGGGCTGTGACCTGTTACGCCCTCTGAAAGCTTCATTCTCTGCCCGTAACTGCTTGAGTTCTGCCAGAACTTCACTATGGACTGCGTAAAGTTCTTCAACCGAGGACTGCAGGCGTTCTTGCCCGCGTTGTCTAAACGCTATGATCAGTTGTGGGATGCCAAGCGCAGCTATAACTAACGCAAACAGCCATCCTAACACCGTAAAAGCAAAGTTGAGTCGCTTGTCCACTCCGTCAATACGGTTGTTAACCTGTGCAAACTGTGAGTTAACTTCTGACATTTTTGCATCCACGTACACCTTCATCCGCTCTTCGGAGGCTCGTATTGCAGCAGTCATTTCGGCTCGAAGCCGTTGTTCAGATTCAGCAATTTCCGTACGTAGTCGTTGTTCCGAACTGACTACCTCGACTTTAACGATTTCTCGGATGCGTTGAAGATCCGAGTCGCTGAGTTCTGAAAAAGCGGGTGTGACGCACAACAAGGTTCCTGCCAAAATCAAAATTAGGTTTTTCATACGAAATTTCTCCCGAAAGGAATCACGCCTACAAGAAAACTTTGCCCGGATTCATTAAATTTAGAGGATCCAAAGCATTTTTGATAGCACGCATTAAATCGATCGCTGATCCGTGTTCCTTTTCTAATGCCTTTCTTTTGCCGATACCGACACCGTGTTCACCCGTGCAAGTGCCACCCATCTCTAAGGCGATGTCTACAATTTGATGGCTGAGTTGTTGTGCCTCTGCTAATTCATCGTCGTTATCAGCTTCAAGCGGGAAGACGACGTGAAAATTTCCGTCTCCAACGTGTCCGAGGAGCGACGGGACAAGGTTCGATTTAGCGAGAAGTGCTTTTGTTTTAGCGATGCACTCGGCGAGTTCGGATATCGGGACACAGACATCGGTGACGTAACCGACGGAACCCGGACGGCGGTTCAAGGCGGCGTAGTAGCTATCGTATCGGGCTTGCCAGAGGCGTTTGCGTTCGTTCTCATCTGTTGCCCACCGAAAATCGCCACTGCCATGCGCCGCTGCGATGATCCCAGCAATCTTAGAACTCTCTGCGACGGTGTGTGCCGAGCCGTGGAATTCAAAGAAGAGTGTCGGTGCGACTTCATACGCTAACCCCGCATACTTGTTGACGGCATCCATTTGGCGTTCATCTAAAAGTTCAATACGAGCGATGCTAACCCCTATACTCATCAGTTCAATAACAGTTTCCACCGCTGCGGTTACAGTTGGGAAAGCGCAGACAGCAGATGCGACTGCTTCCGGTAACCGTGTCAATTTGAGCGTGATTTCGGTGATGATTCCTAATGTGCCTTCTGAACCGATAAAAAGACGCGTGAGATCATAGCCTGCGGCGGATTTCCGCGCTCTACTCCCAGTCCGGACGATAGAGCCATCGGCAGGGACGACGGTCAAGCCGAGGACGTTATCGAGCATCGTGCCGTATCGGACAGCACTTGTCCCGGATGCGCGCGTCGCTGCCATCCCACCCAATGAGGCATCCGCACCCGGATCGACCGAAAAATGGAGCCGTGTACCCATCTCTGTGAGATGTGTATTCAATTGCAAGCGCGTTACACCCGCTTGGACGGTAGCATCTCTGTCGTCTTGACTGACGCGGAGGATGCGGTTCATTTCGTTCAGTGCGATGCAGAGTGCGCCTTCGGTCGTGACGACAGCCCCTTCAACACCCGTTCCGGTGCCGTAGGGAACTATCGGCATATTATATTTTGCACAGATTTTAACAATTTCGGAAACTTCAGCGTTGGTTTTCGGAAAAGCGACGGCATCTGGGAGCGCGCCGCGGTGATAGGAGGCATCGCGGGCGTGTGCATCCCGGACGGCACTATCCGTACTGAAGCGTGTTCCGAGAAGTGTATAGAGTTCTTTATGGGAATGCTTTAAGTCGTGTTGGTTCATGCTATGGGTATTTTAGCATAATTTGGGAGTGATGGCAAGCGAAAAAGTAGAAACAAGTGTTCGGAAAGCACAGAGGCGAGGTTGGGAAACCTCCCAGTAGGGAAGGTACGGTCTTTGGATATTAGTTCTACTCCGGGAATGGGACGTTTTCGTGTATCTCTTGTAAGGGCAATTCGCATTGGATGGAAGTGAGTGGAAGGTGCTGCTCAAGTTTTTGGAAATCGGTAAGAACCCATTGTGCTGCTTGTCGGAAGTAGTGTTCAACGCGTATCTTGTCTTGAGAGACGAGGATGTATTCCTGCAAAGATTGGAGTTGTCGGTAGTGTGCGAATTTTTCGCCTCTGTCATAAGCCTCGGTTGAGGGAGAAAGGACTTCTACGATGACAATCGGGTTGAGGAGTGTGTCAAAAACATCGTCTTCAAAGCGTGGTTCTTCGCAGACAACACCGACATCAGGATAAAAGTAGGATTTTACTGAGGGAATACTGACACGCATCTCATTAGCGAACACGACGCACCCGCTGCTTCTCAAGCGAGCATGAAGTTGAGCAGAAATGTTCATTGTAATTAAATTATGAGCGAAACTTGCTCCGGACATCGCGATTATCTCACCATTCAGGTATTCGCTTCTGACTGTTTCTGCGTCAGGGAGTGCCTTGCGTTCTAAAGTGATGTATTCCTCGGGTGTGAGATATGTTTGAACTGCTCTTGTTGCCATGATTCCCTCCCGAAATTTACTGGTAATTCTATTATAGCGTAGCAACGTGCGGATGTCAAGATTTTTAGATGCAACCCACTAACTTCTAAAGAGGTCCAGGTATTTCTCTAAGACAAAAAAGCGATTGCGCGAGTATCCTGTAATTTCCTTGAGTATGCCGAGTTCTGTTAAGGATTTTAGCAGCCGATTCGCGCTTGAAAAACTAATGTCTAACTGCTTTTCAACCGACCTAACGTTAACAATCGGGGTTGCGTACATGCGTTGAAGCAACTGTTGTGCGTTTTTTGCTCGGGAGCCGAGGGTTAGGATTTTGGTGTCATATTCTTGACCGAGTGCAATGATTGCCTTAAAAGTCTTGAGCCCATGCTGAGCGGTTTCAACAATTCCGTTTAAGAAAAATGCAATCCATTGCTCCAAGTCGTTTGATTTGCGAACCATAGAAAGTGAATCATAGTATGAGTTTCTGTGCCTCTCAAAAAATGTAGACATATAGAGGATAGGCTTGCTTAGTATTTGCGCGTCAATGAGCTGCAAAATAATTAAGAGTCTTCCGCACCTACCATTTCCGTCCAGAAACGGATGGATGGTTTCAAACTGATAATGTATGATGGCGATTTTGATAAGGGACGGTAGTTGTAGCGATTGGTTGTGCCAGAATTTTTCCAGATCGCTTAGGAGATCTGGGACTTCTTCTGCAGAAGGTGGGACGAAAAAAGCATCAGCAAGCGATGAACCCCCGATCCAGTTTTGACTTCTCCGAATTTCGCCGGGAGCCTTATATTTTCCGCGAACGCCGGACATCAATATTTCATGGACATCCTTTAGCAAGCGCACGGAAATTGGAAGTTCAGTCAATTTGACTATCGCGAAATTCATCGCTTTGATATAATTTTGGACTTCTTCCCAATCATCCTGTCTGATTGGGGAAATCTCCGCTTGTGGCAGAACAACTTCATCAATCTCGGTTTTTGTGCCTTCAATCAGATTAGAGTCTATCGCTTCTTTTGCGATACTCATTGGAATCGAAAAATTGACATCTGGTACGATTTCCGCGTAAGCGTTGAGTTCTCCCAAAAGATTCGCGGCTTGTTCCACCAAAAGATCTATTTGACGGTTTTCCCAAGCAAAATGGCAGTTTACGAAGGACGGGGTAAAACTCCTATATTCTCGCTGCTGTCGGTACTTGCCCGCTATGAAGTTTTTCATATTACCGTTTTCGCCTATTTTTGAAAATAGCAAATCCGTATTGTCATTTTTCTCCATTTTTGATAATCTTGGATTCTATATTATAACCCAAGTTGCTACCTTTGTAGCATAATCTTTTAGATTGTGCCTATACATGCGCAAACTGAAAGTTTACGCTACAAAACTTCTACGGATAATGAACCACTTTTCATGAAAAATGGCATCTGCTTACCTAAAATCTTGTCCGTGGCAACTTAGGTTATTATAGTGTAAATTCGAGGAGATGTCAAGGAATTAATTTATCTGGCGAGGTTGGGAAACTTCACTGGCGAAGGAGAAGTCATGGCGTTGGGGTTATGACTTTGCGGACTTCATTGACAATGGTATCAGGGGCAATCCCTTCGCCTTGTCCCTCGAAGTTGAGGAGGATACGGTGACGGAGCGCGGGGAGCAACACAGCATCGAGATCCGAAAAAGCGACGTTGTAGCGTTCGTCAAGGAGAGCATTGATTTTAGCGGTGAGGGCTATCGCTTGGACACTCCGAATACCCGCGCCGAGATGGACGTAGTGTTTGACGATCTCCGGTGCGTCCTCTGAATCGGGGTGCGTGCCGCGGACAAGTCGAATGATGTGACGTTCGACATGCTCAGCAATGATGACTTGTGGCACCAGTTGACGCATCTGGTTGAGCGTCTCAGCATTCGTCACCTTGTCGATAGTGATCTCGGCACCGGATGTGGTACGGCGTAGGATTTCGACGATTTCATCTTCACTGGGAAAATCGATCAGAAGTTTGAATAGGAATCGGTCGAGTTGCGCCTCTGGGAGTGGATAGGTGCCTTCCATTTCCAACGGGTTTTGTGTGGCGAGGACGCAAAACGGTTCTTCTAACTTGTGGCTGGTGCGTCCGACGGTGACAGTCCGCTCTTGCATCGCCTCAAGGAGTGCGGATTGGGTGCGGGGTGTGGCACGGTTGATCTCATCGGCGAGGATGAGTTGGGAGAAAATGGGTCCCTGCTGGAATTCAAACTGCCTTCTGCCGTGTTCATCCTCAATGAGGAGTGTTGTGCCTGTGATGTCGGAGGGCATCATGTCCGGCGTGAATTGGATGCGCTTGAAGGAAAGGTCGAGTGCCTCGCTGAGGGTATAAATCAGCTGTGTTTTCCCTAAACCAGGAATACCCTCAAGGAGCGCGTGTCCGTTGGTGAGTAGACAGAAAAGCACACCTTCGATGATCGCATCTTGACCGACGATGCGTTTTTGGACTTCGGCTTTGACGTTATAAAAGGTTTCTCGGAATTGCTGGATTTGGATCTCTAAGTTCATGTTTGTAAGTTGACGGAATGGGCGGGCACGGGGACCCGCCCGAACAAGATGAAACAGGCAAGGGACATGTTACCAGTTGTCTCTGGTAACATAGAGAGATCGGTTTTCCATGGGGAGTGAGATGTGCTTGCCACCGAGCCGATGCGATTCGATCATGCCCATAAGTGTCTCTTGACTCCGACGCGCGAGGTGAACGGGTCCCTTGGTTTCGCGGTCTTCGTCGAGCGCTTCGGCGATGTCAGTGATACCCATGACGGTGCCAGTGGCACGAGAGACCTCAGGGAACGGCACTTCTTCAAAAAATGTCCCATCTTTTTTTCGAAATTGGATCTCTCTGCTGTTGTTCTGCACGCGGATCTTGCCGCCGGTGCCGCAGATCTCATATTCGGGTCCGGTACCTGCGGTGTTATACCCGTGGACTCCGTTAGAAAAACGGATGTAACCAGAAGCGATACCGGGGTCAACGTTGAGACGGTTGCCGTCCCAATCCGAATCTTTGCATATAATCGCGCCCTGCACGAAATCTACCTCCGGGTCACCCGCGAGAAAGAGGAGCATATCTGCGGCGTGAGTTAAGCCCCAGAGAGCAGAACTGGCACCGTATTGGGCAATGGAGCATTGGACATCGCCGATTTCGCCAGCGTCTACGAGTTCACGGATTTTGCGATAGATTGGCATGTAGCGACGCTGCGTGCCGTAGTTGAATTTGACACCGTGCTTTTGGACAATGTCTACCATGATGTCTGCTTCTTCCATAGCGCAGCAGAGCGGTTTTTCGCAATAGATGCCCTTGACCCCATTTTCGGCGGCAAAGACGGTGATGTCGGCGTGTGGACCGGGACGCGTGGCGATACAGACGATGTCGGGTTTCTCTTTCTCGATCATCTCTTGGTAGTCCGTATAGGCACGTTCGGCTCCGTAGCGTTGTCGGATGGCTTCGGCTTTTTCGGCAAAGACATCGGAGACAGCGACGAGGTCTGTTCGTTCACAGGCGACAGCGGCTGCTGCGTGCGAGAAGGGTTGCCAAATAAAACTATCGGGTCTGCCTGCGACTTCGTCGTCGATGGTTGCGCCCATCCGTCCGCATCCGATGAGACAGGCTTTATATGTGCGTGGCATGGTTTTCTCCTTTGTGAGAAGGTAAATTTATGGATTCCGATAATCGCATAGTCCTGAATTATGGGTTATACGCTTTTCCTCGCGTGGAGATACTCAGGACAACGCATTTTTGATTTTGCGAGTCTACCTCATAGATTATCCTATAACTTCCAACACGATAGCGATACTGTTCAATGTGAGAGCCCTTGAGTTTGACGATATTAGGTCCAAAGAAGGGATTCTGGATTAACCGCTCAATTGCTTCATTGACCCGGCGTTCCATATTGGTATCAAGATCGTTGTAATCCGCTTGTGCCCTACCGGTGAATTGAACTTCAAACATCCCGTTTAACATCAGCCCAACTTTTAAGTCTACCGGCTTTCACATCGGCTTCAGCTTGTTCTAGGCTTTTGGCAATTTCGGGATCGCTTGCCAATTCGTACGTTGCTTCCCATGCTTCCTTATCGTAGAGATAGTTCATATAATCGATAGCGGCTCTGAGTTTTTCGGTCGGAAGTCGCTCAATTAGCGTCATTGCTTGCTGCTGAAGATTTGATTTTCTCATTTAAGAATCTCCTTAGTTTGTACCCTCGTTTTTTGTTAATATGCTATCAGAATTCCAAGCCCATGTCAAGTTTATTGGGAGTTGCCCTGCCGCAAGAATGTCGGGGATACAATCCCCTCCCACAAAATCTGAGGTTTCTGCAAGAAAGCGAGGTTAGATGAAGTTTAATAAAATATTTGGGTAATCATAGAAGGATAATTTTCAATCCAGAAGCGGTTATTATCCTGTAAAGACCGAAGAAGCCTGTCAATCCTGGTTCAGACAATTAACACCGCACACTACCCAATTAAACTCTTAATCTTCATCTAATCTCGCTCTTTAAGAGCAACTGACCGCTGATCGCTGATTGCCCATCTTGTAGGAGGGGGGAAATCCGCAGGGAAATCCACAGAAATACCCTATCAAAAACCCCTATCAAAAACACTCCGATTCCCGACTAACCACTGACTGCTGACCGCCATTACTCACCAGTATAGAGTTTTCCAAAGTAGGGGCGGTAGCCTGCGGGTCCGGGGAAACCGTTCCAGTAGTGGGCATCAGCAGGGAACGCGTCTTCGCCACCACTCCGGAGCCATGCCATGAGTGCCGGATCGGTGCCGCGGCGTTCGATTTCATCAACAGCGGCGGCATGCAGTCTGGCAACGACATCCGGGTGTTCGTTCGCAACGTCGTCTAATTCCCCAAGTCGGACGAGTTTTGAATTTTCAGGTTTCGTTCCAACCTCTAAACTCCATTCCCGATCAAAAACAGTAAAGAGGTTGAGATTCGGGTTCTCTGTGCTGTTCTCCCACCGCTCAATACTTCCACCTGAGAGGGCAAGCTGCCTTGCGCCGGCTTCTCCGTTGCGCGCCGGGGTTAAGATGTCGTATCCCTCAATGCCGTCGGGACGCGCCTCGCCTAAAATATTGAGAATTGTTGGGAAGAAGTCTTGCGGTTGGACGATGACGTTGCTTCTCCCTGTATCTCCATCCGGGAGTCCAATAAAGAGCGGGACATGCGCTTCCTGCTGACGGACGGGTTGTCCTTTACCAAATCTACCACGTTCACCAACGTTGGTGCCGTGGTCGCCCGTTAAGATAACAGCGGTGCTCTTGTCAAGCCCAGTAGATTCAAGCACATCAAGGAACTGTCCGAAGCAGTGGTCCATCCACGTGAGTTTCGCGGCGTATTGCGCTTTGATGTGTTGTTTCGCTTCATCTGAGAGCTTCGCATTACCCCGCGCTCCAAGACTGCGCGGATCAACGCGTCCGTCGTAACCCGGACGGGTATCGTATTTTTTCATGAACTCAAGCGGAGAATCCCAAGGTTCGTGAGGATCGAAGCAGTCTATCCAGAGGAAGAAATTGTCTCGTTTGGCATTGTCTTTGAGGAATTGCGCAGCAGTGTTGAAGAGTCGTGCACAGTTCCAATCTTCAGGTTTTTTGCGGTTTCTGTTTGCGCGTGCGTAACTGCGAAGCATACCTGATTCGGCGGCTTTGTCATCGACACAATCAAAAAGGGGTTGACGTGTCCAGTTGTCGGGCCACACGACAGTATCGGTGATCCAGTCTCTGTCTACTTCCGCACCGCGAACGAATGTCCAAGCGTGGAAGGGCCAATCGAAGTTATGTCCGCCATTGACAAGGTGTGGTGTATCGTGAATGAGTTGTGTCGCGTAGCCGTTTCCTGCGAGCGTCCACGGTAAAGTTTGGCGCTCGTGGCGGAGCGGTTTCCAGGCATGGAAGGGCGCGCCGTATTGCCCAGTGATAACATCAGTGCGGTAGGGAATAGTTGGAAAACTCGCACAGAAAGCATAGTCGTATGCCAAGGCTTTGGAGGCAAACCGATCAATATTGGGTGTTTCTATCCAGTTATTTCCGTTCGCACCGATGTAGTCGTAGCGGAGTGTATCAATAACAATATAAGCGAGATTCATTTCTGGATTCCTTCGTTTTATAGGCACACGACGGAGCGTGCCTACTACTTTACCATTTTGGGATCGCGCCGAGTAAGAGCTGCCGTTGCGGTGTACCCCCTTCTCGGAGTTTTGTGACCCGGGGACCGTCAAAGGGTTCGCGAGACTTCATCCACGCGTTCTGGTAGCACATCAGGCAGACGCGTCGACATTCTGAAGAATTGTTAGCAGCACCACGATGCCATGTCCATCCGTCGAACATAACCGCTTGTCCGGGAGAGACGAGTACCCGTTTTTCATCGGGCAATTCGACAGGAGTAGGGGGTGGACGGAAAAGTGCCCTGTGGCTGCCGGGTTGGATAACCGTGGGACCGTTTTCATCGGTGACTTCGTCGAGATAATAGCCACAGTTAATCTGTGCGGGGAGACTCCCGTAAGGCGTTCCATTCGGTGCGACGGGCCAGGGACCATCGCGATGCCAATGCTGATCTGGCGTTCCGGGTTCAGTAATGCGCGCTGTCGCGCTGTGGAGTTGGACACAGGTCCCCAATATGGCTTCCATCCGCTTCAGGACGGGTGGGTTGTCTAACAGAAATGCGAACCGATCATCCTCTTCAAGCAGTTCACCAATGAATTGGCTTTTGTTGTTGCGTTCGTAACTTTCATCGAGTGCCTCGCGCAACGACTCGATCTGCTCTGGTGTTGCGGCGTTGTCGACAATGAGGTATCCCCAATTGAGAAAGAAGTTGACCTCTTGTTGCAGTTGGTGATCCAGTTCAACGTTGAGCGTTGGTGGCACTACGCTTGGATTTGCCATCCGTTATACCTCCTTTATCGCTTCTCGGTCAGCGGTTGCCCACTCTTCCCAGCGTTCTTCGTCGGAGCAGAGGAAGCCAGAGTTGCATCGGGGTTGGAGTTGCTCGTCCATACCGAGGAGCCGCATGTGTTGATGATTATTGGTGGCTTTCGCAGTTTCCAACAACTTTTGGGTATGGGGACCCGTGTGATGATCGGTATGTTTCAACCATGTCAGGTTATAATAGATACTGAAGAAATAGCGTAAGTTTTCAGAGGTATTCGGTGTGCCGGAGTGGATGAGTCCGTTATGTGTGATAACGACATCGCCAGCTTCCATGTGGACCAGTGTTTCGTCGGGATGTGGGACGCTACGTTGCGAATCCTCTATGGTAATCGGTTTTCGATGCGAGCCGACAATGACACGGAGGGGTCCGTACGCATCTGTTAAGTCCTGCAAATAGGATATCGCGTTGATGGCGTTCGGGCGATGATAGGCATTGGTAAAAGGAACGTGTGCCCAGCGATCACGGTGCCATCCAGAGACTCTGCCCTCCGCTTTTTCCTTTTCAATTGATGCAAAGGCGGCGAGCGTGAGGTTGTCTAATTGCACAAAAGGACCCATCACCTTTTCTACAAATTCAAGAATGGTCGGGTGAGCGACAGCGGACCACATCAGTTCAGGTGCCAATTCAAGCGTATTTCCGAACCACATTTGCCGGTCATTGGCTGCGGAGAGTTCGTGATGTTTCTCTCGCCAACTTTGCATTTGGGGTTCGTCAAAAACCTTCTCAAAGATTGTGAAACCATCGGTTTTATAGGCTTCAAAGCGTTCGTCGAGGGTTGGCATCGTCGTGTTCCTTTTGAAAGGCGAGGTTGCAAACCTCGCCAGCGAAAGTTTCAAAATTGATTAACGCAATCCACTTAGGATTGCTTCGGCGAGTTGCATGGTTTTAACAGCCTCGTCAAGGTTGGCAGCAGGGAACGAAACGGGGGTATCGGATTTGACACAATCCAAGAAATACCTGTTTTGCTCAACAGTGCCACCGGTGCCTGCTTCGGTGAGTTTGTGTTGCGTGCCATCGCAGAAAACCGTTCCGTGGGAAACCCCCTCAAGATAAGCAGAGATGTCTCTACCGTGAATCTCATAACGCTCAAGGCGTGCGTCTGTGGTGTAGTTGGCGATGTGTTGGGCGACACAGCCGTTATCAAACAGAATGAGCGCAGCATGGACATCTTTGTAATCTGAGATTGTCCGCTGAACGACACTATGGACTTCTTGGACATCGGCTTCGGCGATGGCGCGGATCGCATCAAGCGCGTGGATAGGTGTCTCCAGAAACATGTTGTCCATCAAGTGTTCTGGGAATCTGCCGTGTTGTGCCAATCGGGTGATGCTCTTGTGGAATTCACCGACGATTTGCGTCACGGGACCGCGGGCGGTAACTTGACGTTTCGCCTCGACGATGATCGGGTGAAAGCGGCGGTTCCAGCCCACCATCCCTTTCGCGCCTGTTCGTTCTGCGGCACTCCGCAAAGCGACCGTTTCTGAGACACTCATACCCGGTGGTTTTTCTAAAAGCGTGTGGACCCCGCGTTCAAAACAGGGGAGTGCTGCCTCGCCATTGAGGTGTGCGGGTGTAGCGACAAAAATAGCGTCTAAGGCTTCGTTGTCCAACAACGCCTCAATGCTCTCGTAGCGGGTTGGAACGTTGAACATGTCCGCGGCATTGTCTCGTGCCGCTTCAACCGGATCGCAAACGGAAACGAGATCAGTATCGTCAAATTCCGAAAGGATTTTCATGTGACCGCGACCTCTCCCACCGCAACCGATGACAGCAACTCGTAGTTTTGACATGGTTTTCTCCTTCAATAGATGAAATGCCGAGATCTGGAGATGGCTCTTATGTGCCTTTCAAAGTAAGCGAGGTTGAAACCTCACCAGCAGAAATTGAGTTGAATAACCGTTCCGACAGTTTAGTGTCGGATATGGGGTGCCTCCATAACTTCTCGCTGCTCGGGAGACATATCCTCAATGTAATCGGGATACGTAATCTGGTGTGCCCCCACGCCATAAGACTGGAATCCAGGGCTGAACTTGTAAAGTAGTGCGCGCCGTTGATCGCTACCCGTCCACGGGAGCGTGCCGTGGGTCAGCGTTTCAGTGAAAATCACAGCATCGCCAGCCTTGGCATTGACTTCAAGCACTTGATTTCGATATTGCTCGTACTGTTTCATGCTGCTGGGACACGGAAGGTTCGCCTTATGACTGCCCGGTACGATAGCTAAACCCCCATCGCCGGGTCCCTCGTCAGCGAGCATGTATTCAACGACAGTCAAACCTGTGTATATGCGCCCGTATTTGAAGAAATAGGCTTCGGAGAAATCCGGACGTTCGATCCCACCGCCATGTAAAGTGCCACCTTCTGTGCCTTTTTCCATAGCGATTAAGCCTGGACCGTGATCAAGTCGATATTTTTGCCCTAAAATCCCCTTAAGGCAGGGTTTAATATTGGGATGGACGAGCAAATTTCGGAACGGTTCACACCACGGTTTTTCCCAGGCGAGCATGCCCCCCATGTCCATTCGGTGTGCTGTGCCAGAGAGTGCCGCTGAACCACCTGCCAGAGAGGTGTCGCGTTCCCTCAGTCCTTCAATGTGATGGTCGATGGCAGCGTTGCACTGGGCGACCTCTTCTGCCGTCAAAGCGTTTTCGACGATGAGGTATCCGGTCAAATCGAATAGGTATTTTTGATCTTCGTTCATCGATGGCACCTCCTTACTTAAAGCCTGATATAGTGCTCCGAGTTAATCTGATTTATTGTTTTCCTGTCGCTTCTGTGACACTCTGAGGCTTACCAGTTGCATCCCCTCCGAGCCACCGATAGGGACGTGGATAGAGTGCTAAAGCTCTGTCCTCAAGCGGGAGTTTGACGGGTGTGCTGTTTCGGGTTGCGGAGAGTTTCGCAGCAATGGCGACCTCCAACGCTTGTCGGAGATCTGCGCCTGTAATCCACGGATGTCCGTTGCCATCAACAGCCGCTAAGAAGGAGCGAATGGAGCCTGTGAGGTAACTGAATTCATTCCATGGGTAGGGACTGTAGTTGGGATCAATACGGACGCGATTGCCGTGCTGGTCGCACCCTTTGAAAATTTCAGGTGGGTTCCAATCCCATCGGACGAGGCATTCATCTGTCCAAACATCTACACCACGGCAAGACGTTGGGGTTCCAAAGACACTGCATTCCAGCCCATTCGTAAGAAGAAAGCGTCCATTGATGATTAAACCTTCATCGGTTTCTGCATCTAACGCCTCAGGAGGGGTTCCCCACGCGATGATTTCCTCAACCTCAGCATTGGTGAACAGACGTAGTACGGAGATGTGTTGGCATCCGCCACCAGAGATTTCGCCGCCGAACCCATGAACACTCGCGCCTCTGATGTGCCCAAATTCGCCATTGTGTAGCCGAGATGCCGCCTCTTGAACCTCATTCATCGCCCGCTGCAGGTTGCCCCCCGCGAATACAACACCGCGCTCAGCACATACCTCAACCATTGCATCGGCATCTTGTAAACACGCGGCAATCGGTTTCTCGGTGGAGATACCTTTGACACCGGCTTCGGCACAGGCAATCACCACATCTTTCATGTATTTCGTGGGTGTGACGACCACCGCGATGTCTGGCACAATGTCCCGCAATAGGATTTCTATATCTGAATAAAGAGCCGCAACGTCAAAGCGGGCACCGAGAACATCCCGCCGTTGCACATTGGCATCGGCAATTGCGACGATTTCTGTGTCGGGATAAGTGGTATATGCTTCCGCGTAGTTTTGCCCCATCCGTCCACAGCCGATGATGGCCACACGATATTTGGTGTCACTCATTTTTAGACCTCCTGATCTTGTATGTTATCAAGATTCAAAAAGCGTGTCAAGAAAAAAACAAGTAATCCGGCAGCGCACCAGTGAGAAAAGGTAGCACCAAAAAACGCGCTTGTTTTTTTTCGGTGTTTGGCGTATAATTAGGTCTAACTGAAAACCTTTACTCACTTCGTGATTTCAAGGGGACTATGCAAAATTGGATTGCTCTGATACAGTGGAGGCGAGAGGAAAATGGAAACCAGACAGATCGAAAAACAACTCAATCGCTATGTACCAGACCTGAATGTGCCTTTTGAAGATTTGCAAAAACAGTTAGCCGCTTTCATTCAAGCGGAACGGGAACAATTGAAAGCCCGCATCTTGAAAGGGGAAAGTGGATTTGCGGCTTGCAAGATTCACACGGAAATGTGGGATGCAGTTATTCAGAAGGTTTATGAGGTAGCCTCTTTTCAGATTCGGGATGAATACCAGAAGCAAATCGACGTGCTGAAGCAACCTCCAGACGTTGACACAAACGACTTAGAAACAGAATTGGAGGAATGGATGCCGGACGTCGCCCTCTATGGTGTCGGCAGTTACGGCAGAAATGAACTTTGCTATTATTCGGACGTGGACATCATTTATACGTCCTCTGTGGACTTAGAGGATATTTACGATGAGAGCACCCTCGAACTTATCCGATGGTTCTATGATTTTTTCGATAGTCTCCACTCGGTGATTCCGGGGTTTGAGTTCAGTTTCATCTATCGCCCCTTGACAGATATAGCCCAATGGAATTATCAGGATATGACTGCGTTGATCGATATGCGGTTTATCACTGGCGATGCATCGCTGACTGGGCACTTCCGGAAAGAGGTATACTCTGGAAAATCGGATATTTCGCTTGTGCTGGATCTACTGAAATCAAAAGCAGATTCTTTCGAAGCTTCTGAGGATACGATCTATCTCAATCAACCGAATGTGAAAACAGGACGAGGCGGGCTACGCACACTTCAGTACGCACTCTGGATATGCGGACTTCCGGATTTCACCTCAATCCCTGAACTCTACGAACGCTATGATGAGGGACAGCTCATCCCGTCCCTTGATTTCATGTTTAAGGTGCGGAACCTTCTCCATGTTCTCGCCGATGCACCACATGATGATCTTACTTATCACCCTGAAAAAGGCGATGTCCTTCAGACCCAGATCGCTCGAGTACTCGGATTTGCAAATGAAACCGATGAGGGACGTTATGAATTCATGGCTGAGTTTTATGTGATGGCAAAATATCTGCATTTTAAAGCGGAACTTCTGATTCGGAAGATGTTGGCGAACGGGATTCCTATCTCGGACGTGCTTGCCGCGCGGACAGAAATGCTGTATTGCATCGATAATAACTTCGGTGAACTTGATGTAAACGAACTCTTTACGCTGTTTACCTACTTCCAACAGTACGACTTCGAAATTGACGCGTCCCTTGCTACATTCATCTCTCGGTATGTTCATGCATTTGATTGGCGTTCTTTCCGGCATCGGATGGCAGAGTTGATAAATATACCGGGTGATGTAGAGAAGACCTTAACACGCCTGCACCGACTCAATATCCTGTCGCATCTCGGAGAAGGTGGAGAACTTTTTGAACGGGCTATGATGACACGAAGCGAACGAAGCCTTGATCCGTATACGGTCGGGAAACATACACTCGTCGCGATTGGACATCTCGATGAAATTCGCCGAACGGAATTGAGTAGTCCGTTTGATGGTGCGGGTTTCGGTTCGCCGACGGCACCATCCCCAACTTCTGAATTAGAGGATCTCAATACGGCATTTCGCTCACTCTCAGATGCAGCTCCACTGTATATGGCACTCTTCCTTCACGATATAGATAAGCCAGATCCAAACCACCCGACGACCGGGGCAGAAAAAGCAGAGCGCATCGCACCCGAATTTGGATTCAACTCACAACAGACGGATGATATTTGCTTTCTCATTCAAGAACACCTGACAATGATAGATTTAGCACGCTATCATCATTGGGATGAAAGTACAATTTCCGAATTCTGTAAGAAGGTTAACTCGTTAGAGCGTTTGACCGCTCTATATCTGCTCACTTATTGCGATTCCAAAGCGAACGGTTCACAAAACTTCAGTCATGTTGTTAAACACAATCTGAGGAGCTTGTACGAGGTTTCTCGCGCCCGCTTTGTTGGACCGGAGGAAACGCAGTGGGGGGCCTTCGCACCTGTTGAAGAGTTTCAGCAATTTCTTCACCACATGCCGGTTTCCTACCGTATCAGTGTCTCTCCTGAAGAGATAGCCATGCACATAAAGATGACATCGCAAGCCGAAGCCGCGTCTACAGAGCCAGGAGCAACACCAAGCACAGGAATCATCCAATTTGTTGATCGACCCGGGTTTACTGAATTACACCTCTGTAGTCCGAGTCGTATTGGAAAGTTACACACGGTGAGCGGTCTCTTTTTCGCTAACGGTATAGATGTTCGAGACGCGCGCGTTTACACGAAACAGGATACCAACATTGAACTCGAAATCTATCGGCTTGTACATCAGCCGCTGCATCATCGGGGGGAACCGATGCCTCTTGATGAGGACCTCAAACGGGACATCGATTTTGACATTCGCAGCCTCCTTGCAGAGGAAGTGACACTCGAACAGATTTTTGAGAGGCATTACGTTAATCTCACTGAAACTTGGCAAGTTGATGATGTGAGCGTTGAGACAGCACGCAACTATTCAGAGATAGTCGTAGTCGGTGAAGAAAAAGTCGGATTTCTCCACTACTTCAGCGGTATCTTAGCAAAACTCGGGCTGAACGTTGAGATGTGTAAGTGTTCAGGATTAGGCGGACAGGCGATTGATCGGTTCTACGTACAACCCGTGGCGGATCCGAAAGCCGTGCACACCGATATTATGGCGGCACTGGAATCTGAAAACGGAGTGTCGTCTTGATTGAAATCTTTCATTTATGGTGAATTTTAAAAATATGTAGATAAATAGTAGGGACATCCCTTGTGGGTGTCCGTAAACTTGAAGTAAAGGGTGTTCTGAATATAGGTGGAAAATTAAAAATGAAACAACGGGTACTCATCACAGGTGCCGCTGGCACAGTCGGCAGTGCGCTTTGGCAAGCATGGGAAAAACAGGATGTCTACACACTGACGCTAATGGATATTAATCCGATCATGGGGGCAAACTCGCGCGTGGCACAGGCAGATATTCGGGACTACCCGGCGATGCAAGAATTGTGTCGCGATCAAGATGTGTTGGTACATCTGGCTTATGTCCGCCAAGATTCGCTCGGAAAGGTGTCTGGTGAAGTCAGCGACATCGGTGCATCAATGACGTTGTTTGAAGCCGCACGAGAAGGTGGCATTCAGAAGATTGTATATGCGAGCACAAACCATGTTTCAGGATGGAATGAGCGATTGAATTCTCCGCCTCGGTTCTCAACAGGCGATCAATTTCGTCCCGATGGATGGTACGGAGCGATGAAGGGCATGGCAGAGGTCGCAGGGCGATATCTCGTTGACGCACATGATATGCGGTTCATTAGCATCCGTATCGGGAGTTTCAACGGCACGTACGAACCGAGCGGGATACGGCACTGTAGTACACTGCTGACCCCACGAGACTGTGCACAACTCTTCGGACTGGCTGTAGACTACGAGGGACCCGTCAAATATCTGATCACGTACGGACGTTCGGCAAATTCTGATGGGTATCAGCAGAGTTATCTTGATATAAGCGGAGCGGTTGAGGTACTGGGGTATCAACCGCAGGACAATTTGGTTAAAACGCATCTCCACAAATTTTTGTCGGAGCCGTAAGTTAGATAAGCCATGCGTGAAAATCCCCACTACAACGATTTTTACTACCAGAATACAACTGCCCACTCCCAAATAATCGACATCGTGACAGAGCGTGCTGTGCCGTTAGGTGAGTTTCCTGTGCCAATTGATTGGAAAGCGTTCTTCGGGAACTCGTATCCGGTAGAAATAGAGATTGGATCTGGGAAAGGGCGTTTCCTGCTTGAAGCATCAAAGCGGCATCCAGGGGTTAATTATATTGGCGTTGAACGGGCACAAAAATACGTTGCATTGACGCAGGAACGGTTTGAAAAGTACATGCGGCATTTCGGTGTGGATAGAACGTCAGGAACATTCTCAAATATCCGTCTTGCGTGGACAGATGCCAACTATTTCTTGACACGGTATGTGCCTACTGGATCTGTTCAAGCATATCATATCTACTTTCCGGATCCATGGCCCAAAAAGCGGCAGCGAAAACGACGGATTTTTCGGAATCAAGACTTTCTGTCTGCCCTGACACGCACCCTCAATCCCGATAGCGGTAGGCTTTATATTACAACGGATTATGAGGAATATTTCCGAGAGATTCAGGAGCGTCTTGCCGGTTTACCTGTCCTGCATCCTGTTGAGGCAAACCTCAGTCCAGATCGGGATATCGCAACTAACTTCGAAATGAAGTATGTTTTGAAAGGCAGGGATATTTATCGGGCGGTTTATGAGAGATTTTCGTCTTAGCACCAAACGAAAAACGGAAAAATTATGGAAACCATGGAAACTACCGCGGCACAAGCCTTCTTAAACCCTGAAGAGTATCTCGCCAGGGAACGGAAGGCACTCACCAAAAGCGAATACCGTAATGGGCAAGTGTATGCATTGCCGGGAGCAAGCCGCAAACATAATATCATCGCAGTTCATGTTGCTGGTGAACTTTACATACAATTGAGGACGCGGTCGTGTGAAATTTACACCAATGATATGCGTGTGAAGGTTAGTTCGTCCGGATTATATACTTATCCAGACGTTGTCGTTGTCTGCGACGAACCTCACTTTGAGGATACGCATTTCGATACACTTCTCAACCCTACTGTCTTGATAGAAGTGCTTTCTCCATCAACTGCAGCTTATGACCGAGGCGAGAAATTCGCGTCCTATCAGAAACTTGATTCCCTGTGTGAATATGTTCTCATTTCACAAGACAGAGTTCGGATTGAGCACTATTTGCGACAGGAACAGGCGTGGGATTTAACAGAATTTCATTCCTTGTCGGATGTGTTTCGACTCGTTTCGATAGGGTGTGAGTTGTCCTTGCAGGCAATCTACGCCAAGGTTCGATTCTCTGCAGAGTAGATGTAATCACTCGAACATGCCGCAAATCGAAAAGGGGCATAAAAGATGAAGGCAGAACAACTTGACAATGCCAAAAACGTACAGGCACTGCCTGAATTGTGGCAGTCTCTCCCGAATGTGCCCGGGGTTTATCTGATGAAAGCCTCCGATGGTACTGTCATCTATGTCGGAAAAGCAATTCGTTTGCGGACCCGGGTGCGCTCCTATTTTGGCGAAGCTGGCAAGCCGAAACTTACTGTCGGAAGTCGCGAGAAATCTACATCCGCGTTGACATCGCAAATGATGCGGTATGTTACCGAGGTTGACTACATCGTCACAGAGACTGAGGTAGAAGCACTCATCTTAGAAAACAACCTGATTAAGGCGCATCAACCCCGCTACAACGTGAAACTGAAAGACGATAAACGCTATCCGTATCTACGCGTGACCGTCAATGAACCCTTTCCCCGTATCCACATTACGCGTAAAGCCGAGAACGACGGGACACGATATTTCGGTCCGTTTGTTCACGTTCGTTCAACCCGCCAGACGCTCAAACAACTGACGAAGTTGTTTCCTATCCGCACCTGTACCCTACCACTCGCGGAAGTGGGCAATAGGTACCGGGTCTGCCTTGATTACCACATCGGACGATGTCCTGGTCCTTGTGCAGATAAGATTGATGTGCCAGACTACAATGAAATCGTTCAGAAGGTGTGCCAATTCTTAAGTGGAAATACAGATGCTGTCGTCAAAGAGTTAACGGAACAGATGCAAGCCGCAGCGGAGGCACTCGACTTTGAGACGGCTGCGAAGTATCGAGATACGCTTAAAGACGTTCAACAGGCGATTACAACACAGAACATGGATAGTGTTTCTGCCGCGGATGAGGATGTCATCGGTATCGCTGCGCGGACTGATGTTGCGTGCGTGCAGCTTCTACGGGTGCGAGATGGTAAACTACTTGAACGTGAACATTACTATCTCAACGATGCCGACCCAGAATCGCTCGCTACTGCGTTAAGTGCCTTCATTTCACAGTACTATCAAAACGCTGTTTTTGTGCCAAAAACGGTTGTTTTGCCGATGCCCATTGAGTCGATGGAACTAATTGAAAATTGGCTCAGTGAGAAACAGGGGAACCGCGTTGGATTGCATGTCCCGAGGGCAGGTAGACTCAGGAAGTTGCAAATTTTGGCAACGAAAAACGCCGAGATCCTTCTGACGCAGCGTGAACAGAACGTGGTTTATAGTAGTGGTGTAGAGCCAGCACTCGTTGAACTACAAGAATTGCTTGGGTTAAAACATCCTCTCAGACGGATTGAGGCGTACGACATTTCCAATCTCGGCGACAGGTTTGCGGTCGGATCAATGGTGGTCTTGGAAGATGGAAAACCGGCTTCAGACGAATACCGTCGGTTCAAGATCCGTTTAGTTAAAGGACAGAACGATTTCGCGATGATGCAAGAGATTATCACCCGCCGCTTCCGCCGTGCCCTCGCAGACGATGAAAAATTTAATACGCTGCCAGATCTGATGCTGATTGATGGTGGGAAAGGGCAGCTGAGTGCTGCACAAGCGGCTATGAACTTTTGCCGCAGCTTGCAAGGCAAAACTTGCTATTCAAAAGTTGCGTCATCCCAACTCCGTGATATTCCGTTAATTGCACTTGCAAAGCGGATTGAGGAAATTTTCGTTCCCGGTAAATCAGAACCGATTGTGCTGCGAGAGGATAATCCAACTTTGCACATGATCCAGCGATTACGGGATGAAGCGCACAGATTTGCGGTTACGTATCACCGGCGACTCCGCCAGAAGTCGCTGAGTGCATCGGTGCTTGACGAGATCCCGAACCTCGGTCCAAAGCGGAAACAGGCACTGCTCCAGCATTTCGGTTCAATCGAAGCGATCCGAGAAGCCAGTTTAGATGGATTGCTCTCCGTGAAGGGAATTCCACGCAGCGTCGCGGAGAACATTCGGAAGCATCTCTGATTCAAGATTCGGTGATCCTTGCTACCGGAAGAACCTCTATCAGTTATTCTGCACGGTTTCGGGCAATGTATTCGCTGGTTTTGCACCAATCTGGGCAGTTTTGAGATCCGAATTGGCTGTCTGTAGTGTAAGTGTGGCGTTTCTGGCTTGGCATGTTATTTGCAACTTTTAAATGTTCCTTGCGGTTAAATGACGCGGGTTTAGACTTTAACGTGCCTACCTTAAGAGTCGCCTTCCACTCCGTTTCAGGCTTGGGGTTCGAGGCTAATTTTAAGCTTCTTCATTTCACGAAACCTGCGGTTCGATTTTAAAATTCTCACTGCGAAGCCAGTACAGGATGATCGGAAACCTGCCCGAAACGAAGTGGGGAGCAGACCAGGAGCCAAAAATAAAAAAATGCGAGAAAGAAACATCAAAATCGTCATGATATTGCTCATCCTGTTGAGTGTCGCAGCGTTGCACGTAAAACTTTATCGGTTTGCGGAAGTGACGCACGACGGCGCGTTGCAAGTGTTAGTCTGCATAGGACGTGTTGTTAAGATAGACACAAGCGACGAAGCGGATCAGGTTTTGTCCATCCGCATTCTCTCTGGACAGTTTCGTGGGGAGACTGTTCAGGTGAACAATATTTGGACGGGACGCGCTTTCGGAGATCGCATATTACATAAAGGGGAGGTGCTGTTCCTCGATATCCCGCTCCGCGACCCAATGCGTCCGAAAATTGAGACCGTGTCAATGCGTGAGTACTTCCGAACGCCGTTCCTGCTTTATCTGGCGGGCGCGTTAGGCATCTTGATGATACTTGTCGCAGGAATGAAAGGGGTCCGCGCGATTCTGACTCTATTTGTCACTGCGCTCACCGTGCTTTACCTACTGGTGCCACTGACCATCAGCGGTTATAATCCGATCGCAGTTGCGCTTTTAGTTGCCACCTTACTCACGTTCGCGACCTTCCTCCTCATTACAGGATTTAGTTTCAAGGTAATTTCCGGTGTACTTGGGACACTTGGGGGGTTAGCGGCTGTTGGAATCTTATCTGTCCTCAGCCAACATGCAATGGCGTTGACTGGGTTGGCGCAAGAGTTTGGTTTCCTGGAACTTGGAATCGCATTGTGGCGGACACCAGGCTCGCATCACTGGAATTTCACAGGTATCCTGTCTGCAGGCATTATTTTGGGTGCCGTCGGCGCGATGATGGATGTAAGCATGTCCATCTCCTCAAGCGTCCACGAAGTCAAGCAGGTGAACCCGAACATCACCGCCCGACAAGCGATTCGTGCTGGATTGAATGTGGGCAGAGACATTATGGGGACGATGGCAGATACGCTCATCTTCGCCTACCTCGGCGCGCACATGATGACAATGTTGCTGCCACGCATTGATTTCCCGGAAGTCGGCATCCTCTACCCATTTCTCCGTCTCGTCAACGATGAAGCCACAGCAGTTGCGATTGTCCAAGCCGTCGTGGGAACTATCGGGTTAGTACTCACGGTTCCAATTGCCGCATCGGTTGCCGGATTCCTCACACAGTACACGAAGGTAGACAAATCTGAAATTCACGAGGACTTACCTTCAGCGGAAGAATTAGAGGAATTGTTCCGTGCTGACCCGCCGCGTAGTAAAGCCCGAATCGCTGTCCCTATAGCGATGGCTATCGTTCTGATCGGCACAATTCTTGTGTACTACCGCACGCATGAACTCTCCGCGACGGTTTTGGAGCAAAGGGATGCAGACGGAAACTCTATTAGTAAATCGGAATACGCGAAGGGCAAAGTCGTTCGATTGCTTGAATCCAGCGGAAACCTCCTTTTTGATATTGACAGCAGTGCCGCAAGTGATCTGAACAACCGGGTTGTCCCCACAGCTTTGCGTGAGGCGTTCAGTAGTCATAACGTCCCACTTTCAGACGAACTCACGGTTTCGGTTAAACCGTGGAAGGACAGTCGTTGGCTCCTTTCGGATACGAAATACGAGCAAACCTATAGCATCCGGGCAATAGAGGACACTGTCGGAGCGATCTCCGAATCGCGACTCAATGTCTATGCATCGAAAATCGAACATCATATTCTTGAAGTGGAAATGCTGAGCGGGATGTATAAAGGCAGACGCTTGGTGTTACGAAACATTGTGAACCACAATATGCCATTGCTGAGTATTCCCGCAGAACCGGGGGATGTTATTCTTTGTCGTGTCGCCGGGAATCCTGAACAGATGAGTCTCGTTAACATCGTTCAAGATTACGGTAGAGACCGATTCCTAATTTGGATAGTGGGTGGGATGCTACTGTTAATTATCCTTGTGGGCAGGATCGAAGGGATCCGTACAGCGTGTGCGATGCTGATGTCTGCAGCAGTCATCTACTTCTTTATGCTGCCGTTAATTTCGGGAGGTGCGAATGCAGTGTTCATCGTAACGCTGACTTCCGGCATCGTGGCGTTTGTGTCGCTGGTATTCGTAATCGGTCCGAGTCGAAAAACCTTTTCGGCAGTATTTGGAACGATGGGTGGAATCTTGGTTGCGGGTTTGATTGTCCTGTTCGCTCAGCAGCACCTCCATTTTTCTGGGTTAGAGAACGCGATTTCAGCGGACATTGTAGAGGCAACGCGCACACCACCGTTCGATTTTGTGCAGATACTCCTGGCAGGAATGCTAATGGGTGTATTGGGTGTCGCTGTTGACGGCGCGATCGAGGTGGCATCAAGTATGGAAGAAATTCGCAAGGCAAATCCGAACATGCCAGCATGGCGGCTCATCGCTTCTGGTTTGAACGTTGGAACGGACATTCTTGGTACGATGGTGAATACGTTGGTTTTCGCCTATCTGGGCGTGGAGCTCCTGCTCGTGGTCACAGTCACAGCACCGAATCTGGACTTTTTCAAATCACCACCGGCACAGTTGTTGAGCATCGGTGTTGTATCCGCCGAGATTGTCCGACTGCTCGCTGGCACGTTGGGTTTAGTTCTTGCGATACCGATTACGGCAGTGATTTGCGCGTTCTGGAACCCGAAACAGAAAACGTAGAGCATCCGCTCTTGACGTGGTAGGTTCTCCGCCGAAACCGCTTTACCTTATCCCCTTCGCTGGCGAGACTTCTAACCTCGCCGTTCTTTTAAAGGCGGCTGCTACTGCGGGCACCACGCCATCACTGTTCCAAAACTGGCAAATGTGCTGTTTTCACCGCTCGTTAGGATTCGCGAACCTTGGACGACAACCCGTGTGTCTCGGCTTGTGATTTTGTAACTAACAGGGGCATCTTTGGCAATGAGCGGTTCGCCGTCTTCACGCTTGAGTTTATCAAGCCGATAATGCACTGAACGATGCGCTGGCACCTCGAATTCACAGGAGACGTTTTCCAACGTCGGATCTTCATAAAGCACTTCAAGTAGACAACACGTCCCTCTATCAGCGGTATTAGAGATACATATAGATTCATGCGAAAAATATCCTCCGCCATGTTCTTCCCATTCCTGCTCCGCCGGGGTTAACGCTGCCATGTAGCCATCCGGAACGACCCAGACATAAGCACCATCGCCATCTGAACTATAGCATTTGAGTGCATCTGCTATTGCCTCCGGATTTTTGTGCACCTCCTTTCTGTCAACGACGAAAAACCGGTCGTATAATTCAATTCCTGGCACTGAGTGTGTCTGTTTTAATTCGCCTTGCACGGTGAACCACAAACATGTGGGGGACAGCATGTCAATACGGCTTACACCTTGTGAAGCGAGCCAATCACCAAATGTATTATTCAGAAGTGCAGTCAGAGTGTCCAGATGTACAAGACCTGCCTCTCCATAATTATTAATTGTCTTCATTAAGGTTTCAAATGTCATTGTATTGTCCTCTCTTTTGTCTCTGTCACAAACTTCGCCATACAAATCACACCATCCATCGGTCTCCGATACCAAGGAGTGCCATTAACACCTGCAAAAGCACGGTCTCTGCATCGGTTCCAACAAACTGTCGGTGTGTATCAATATAGGTGCCGTAATCGGCTGCCCATTCACGAAAATAGGTCTCGTATTCCCAACCGTTCGCGGTCTGGTGGAAAACAGACCTGTCTGGATATGGGAGTTTCTGCTTCAAGAGTTGCTGTAGTTGTTCGGCGGTTGGTATCCATATCCCTTCGATGTTTTCTACCTTGGGCTGGAGTGCCTGAATCTCAGGGTGACGGCACTGCTCTAAGTATTCTTCGGAGTATTTCTGTGTTTCGGATGGATTCATAGGCTGGTAATCGGATGATTGATTCCCGTTTTTGGATGCCTCCGTGTTAATTTCAAGGAAATTATATGGTATGAGTGTTTCAATGTCAACATTTTCCGCTGAAGATCAAGAGGCATCACTGCTCGCTGCCCCAGAAACGTAACGATTTTTGAAATCTAACGTTTTATACGTTGATAATATTGGTGTATATACAGCACTACCCTTGTGGAAAGGTTATGAACAATAAATGTCCAAGTGATTGTATATCCCACTATAATGCCCCCCATACAATAAAATTTTCTTGCAATTCTACCTTGATCCATGTATAATTTGGCATTGTCTCGTTCACCGACAACGTCCGGAGAAAATAGATGTCAGATTTCAATATCAAGCCAACACACAAATCCATCAAAACATATTACGCTGAACTCGAAAAATACGCCCAACACGGCGCAGAAAACGAAGGCACCGTCCGCGCCGCATTCCAGAACCTGCTACAGCACTACTGCCACCAATCCGACCTCACCCTCCTCTGTGAAAAGACGCATTACACGCCAGAGAAAAGACGAATAATACCTGACGGTGAAGTCGTCGATACCTACGGTTTACCACACGGCTACTGGGAGGCAAAAGACACACAAGACAACCTGTACGCTGAAGCGGACAAGAAATTCGCTGCAGGCTACCCATCGAAAAACATCGTTATCCAATCACCAACCCACGCACTCCTCTATCAACACGGACGACTACAACTTGACCTTGACATCAGCGAACCGAGAAACCTCATCCACGTTCTCCAAACCTTTTTCGCCTACCAAGAAGAGAACATTTCAGCATGGCACACCGCCGTCGCAGAATTCAGAGAGACGGTACCGGAACTCGGTGACAAATTGGCAGCATTAATCCAAACGGAACGCCAGAACAACCCACACTTTCAGGAAGCCTTCACCGGTTTTCATCAGCAGTGCCAAGCCTCTATTAATCCAAATCTTTCCATTGCCGCCGTAGAGGAGATGCTCATCCAGCACCTATTGACAGAACGGATCTTCCGCACTGTCTTCGATAATCCCGACTTTACGCGTCGAAATATTATCGCCCGTGAAATTGAAACTGTCATTGATGTACTCACCGAGCGCACGTTGAATCGCTCGGAATTTCTGCGTCCCTTGGAGCCGTTCTACGCTGCGATTGAGAAAACCGCTGCGACCATCACGGACTTCTCACAGAAACAGAGTTTTCTCAATACCGTCTATGAGCAGTTCTTTCAGGGGTTCTCCATCAAGGTTGCCGATACACACGGCATCGTCTACACCCCGCAACCGATCGTCGATTTCATGGTGAAAAGCGTTGAACACATCTTGCAGACCGAGTTCGACCGTTCACTTTCGGATACGGGTGTGCATATCATCGACCCGTTCGTCGGCACCGGCAACTTCATCGTCCGCATCATGCAAGCACTCGACCCTATCTCACTGGAACGCAAATACACTGCTGATCCGCCAGAACTCCAGTGCAACGAGGTGATGCTCCTACCCTACTACATCGCCAGCCTCAACATTGAGCATCAGTTCTATACAGCGACAAACCGGTATGTTCCCTACGAAGGTCTATGTCTCGTGGATACCTTTGAGTTGGCAGAGGACCGGGAGCAACTGCAACTGTTTACGCCCGACAACACCGCACGCGCCGAGAAGCAGAAGGAGACCCCAATGTTCGTCGTTATCGGCAATCCGCCCTATAATGTCGGTCAGATTAATGAGAACGACAACAACAAAAACAGGGAGCATAAGACGATGGATAAGTCGCTTAAGGATACATACGCAAAAGATTCCAAAGCGACACTCAGGCGTCAGCTTTACGATCCGTATGTCAAGGCGATTCGATGGGCGTTGGATAGGATTGGCGAGGAAGGCGTTGTCGCCTTCGTAACAAACAACAGTTTCCTTGACGGATTGGCATTCGATGGCATGCGAAAACACCTTGCAGCAGATTGCGATGCGATTTATATCTTGGATTTGGGTGGAAACGCACGGCGCGGATTGAAGGTCTCTGATGCGAATGTATTTGGAATTCGGGTCGGTGTAAGCATCAACCTGTTTGTGAAGAAGCAGAAGCAACCATCAGAATCGCCTCGTATTTTTTACTATCGCACCGATGACCTATGGAACAGAAAACAAAAATTTGATTTTCTCACTGAACGTCAGCATACGGGTGGGATTGAATGGAAATCTATTCAACCGGACGCGCGACATACATGGCTCACCGAGGGTCTCCACGCTGAATTTGAAACTTTTACTCCGATCGGAAATAAGGCAGCAAAGGCGGTAAAAGATGACCCTATCGATGTGATTTTCAAAACCTACAGCGGCGGTGTGAAAACTAATCGCGATGCATGGGTTTACAATTTCAACCGAAACGCGCTTATTAAAAATATAAATAGGATGATTGGAAACTACAACGTAGAAGCTGCTCGTTGGGCTCAAAGGAGCGATCGAGATGCTAACCTTGATAATTTTGTGTTGTCTAATGACACGAAAATTAAGTGGAGTTCAACCTTAAAACAAAAACTAAGAGGTGGGCAAATCGCGGCATTCACAGATGCAAAAATCCGACAGTCCTTCTATCGCCCTTTTGCGAAGTCCAATCTCTATTTTGATCGAATGATGAATGATAGGGTACTTGTATTTCCATTTATTTTTCCTACACCAGAGACAGAACTGGAAAATCGGGTGATATGGCTTAAGGTCGGTGGAGAATGGCCGATGTTTGGGCTGATGGTCAACCAATTTCCCGATCAATTGCCACAAGGTGGTTCTCAATGCTTTCCCTTCTACACCTACAACGAGGATGGCACAAACCGCCGCGAAAACATTATCGATTGGGCGTTGGCAGAGTTCCGAACCCACTACCAAGACGACACCATCACCAAGTGGGACATCTTCCACTACAACTATGGACTCTTACATCACCCCGACTATCGCGAGAAATATGAAGCGAACCTCAAGCGCGATCTGCCGCATATTCCGTTTGCCAAAGACTTCTGGGGATTTGCAAAGGCAGGCGCGCGACTCGCAGATCTCCACGTCAACTATGAATCCCAACCCGAATACGATAAACTCAGGTTCGTTCAAAATCCCGATGTTCCGCTCAATTGGCGTGTGGAGAAAATGAAATTCTCCAAAGACAAGACCTCGCTTATCTACAACGATTTTCTGACACTTAGCAACATTCCTCCAAAGGCTTTTGATTACCGACTCGGCACCCGTTCTGCATTAGAGTGGATAGTGGACCAATATCGTGTCAAGACAGATAAACGGAGCGGCATCGTCAATGACCCGAACCGCCCCGACGACCCGCAGTACATTGTCAAATTGATTGGAAAAGTGATTACCGTCAGTTTGGAGACGGTGGATATTGTTGCGAGGTTGCCCGCGTTGTAATTGTCTGAACCGGGATTTACAAGATTTTAGGATTTTCAGGATTGTAGACATTAAATGTATGGACACTTTAGCGAACAAAGGGACCTTCCTTTGCTAGCGAGATTTCCCAACTTCGCCTAATTTCCAAAACGCACGTTGTATCTAAAGATAAGCCTCTTTAGTCCCGTAGGGTTTATTTGCTTGGGTGTTTCTTCAGCATGTTTATAGACGCGTGTTCCTGCCTTTCCTCAGTCCTATAAGGGCGGCATCTGTATAGAAAAGCGTATCTTCCCTTCTTAGCCCCGTAGGGGCGGCATGTTTATAGAAATGCGTCCTTACATTTCTTCAGCCCTATAAGGGCGGCATGTTTATATTATCTTGATTTTACCTTGATTCTTCCAGTCAAATGTGCTATTATTTTGTTAAGGGGTAATCGCTGTGCCGTGCAGTTAGAAGGTCTTACTGCATGGCACTTGCTATCTTATAAGCTGACAAAATCCGCGAATTTGCTATACATGAGGTGTTTGTTCAATGAATTTGAAAAAATGTCGCGCTAGAATCAATGAATTGATGTCAAGGTTTATGGCTCAGGTTAAAGGTGCGATAGAAATGGATGAACTATACATCAATCGCGTTTCTGAAGATGTACTCATCCCGCTATTTTCAGAAATCTACGGACATACAAATTTGGAAAATTTGAATGTATCAGAAGGTTCCAATTTTCCGGCGATAGATTTAGGTGATAAAGAAACAAGAACGGCGTACCAGATTACGTCAACACCTACTTCCCGAAAAATAAAAGATACATTAGAAAAATTTGTTACTCATAAACTGTACGAAGAGTACGACCATCTCGTCATCTATATTCTGACAGAAAAACAAAGCAGATATCAAGGGGAAGGATTTGACGAAATAATACAAGGTAAATTCACCTTTGATAAGAAAAATGACATACGTGATTATCAAGACTTGCTCAGAGAAATCTTGGGGTTTCCTTTGGAAAAGACGCGCAGAGTAGAACATATACTTGAACAACATTTCGGTGAAGGACAGGAGAGTGACGAACCACAGGATATACTGGATTGGCTAGAACAGGTCAATAACTTATGGGGAGAAGCATCGGGAAAGATAAAAATAGACCGAGAGGAATTATGCAATGACTTGCGGGACTTTGCCTCGCGAGGAAACGGGGTCATTATCGGGAGTCCGGGAGTCGGGAAGACGTACTTGCTGAAAGAACTTTGTCAAGGTCTAAAAGATGCTGAAATACCGCATCTACTACTACCAATTGATCGACTCGGGGATGGCACTGCCGAAGACCTACAGGATGAATTATTATACAAAGGCGATATAATTGAAAAGTTAAAATCCGTCCCTGTTTCAAATAAGAAAGCAATTTTACTGTTTGATGCCTTTGATGCCGCCCGAAATGAACAGATCCGTAAACATTTCTTAAATCTGATTCGGCGTGCAATTCATGAACTCAACGACTCGTGGAATATCATCGTTACAGTGCGAACTTATGATGGAAAAAAATCCCAAGAACTCTTAGACTCGTTTGGCAATCCTGATGATATCGAAACCCAAAATGCTAACGACGAAATTTTATGCCGACATTTCACAATCCCACCTTTCAATGAGGACGAAATTCTACAAGCATTTGACCAAATTGGATGTCCAAAGTCTATCTACAATGTTGGTTCTCAGGACTTTAAAAATATCCTCGCAAATCCCTTCAACCTCTGGTTATTAGAAAAGATTCTAAAGAACTTACTGGATGCGGATCTAGCCACTTTAAGTCAGATTCGTTCTGAAGTCCAGTTACTGGATCGGTTTTGGCAACAACGAATTGAGAATGAAATCAGCGAGCGCGTTTTGCGTCGAATCTCGCACCGAATGGTTAAGGAACTTTCATTGACAGTCAAGGTGGACGACATTTATGACGATGTGGACCTTGATAATCCAGTGAGAAAAACCGCCTGGGATAAACTTCAGAGTGATGGAATTTTGGCAAAGGTCTCATCGACTGGACAGCGGATTGCTTTTTCTCATAACATCCTCTTTGACTATGCAATTAGCGTCCTCCTTATCGATGATGAACCCCAACACCTCGAAAAGTTTGTTAGCAAAGACCCTTCGCTTCCATTCTTTCTTTGGCCAAGCCTCACCTACTTTTTCACTCGCCTCTGGTACTATGATAACTCTACAAGTTTCTGGAAAGTTTTCTGGTATATTTTACCATGCTATCAATCTGTCCATTTGCGTCTCGTCGCTCGTTTGATTCCGACAAGCGTCATTGCAAATGAAGCACGTGTGGTTGACCAACTAACACCACTTTTAGAGGAGTTACAAAACGGAGAAGACATCGCAAACGAGGCAATAAAGCGGCTTTTTCAAGCACTTCGGACGCTGCAAATTGAGCGTGACGCGGTCTGGATTGATTTTTTCGACCAAATTTCAGCAGACTTGCACAGTGATTTCGCTTGGGATTTAGCAACACTCACTTCGGATATTCTGGGACGCGCAATAAAGACTAAAAACTCGGATGTAATAGACACTTGTGGTCAGATTGGACGGCGGTTCCTTGAATGGGTATGGCAAAAGAGAGAGACGAGTGAAGGCGATTGGTATAATCGACTGGGTGGTTGTTGGGCAGTCCCACTCGTTGCCAAAACATACCACACAAATATTGAGGAATCTCGCGCACTTCTCGAAAAGGTTCTTGAACTACCGCAGGAAGATAATTTCCCGATAGATTTTCTGTCGTGGCTGACTGATCATGTTGATGACATTTGGGATCACGACCCAGAGTTTGTTACTTTAACCTATTCCACCGTGTTTAAGCACCAGGAATTCAGCGATCTGAAGACAAGTTTCAGTAGTAGTAGCAGCGTTCTACCTATGACGAGTACTCGTCGCCAAGATTACGGTCTGTGCTACTATCGGTTGATAAAGCATTTCCCTGATTTTCTGCGAGCGGCACCATTACCTGCAACACAAGCGGCAATCCGAAGTTTGAACGCCTTTATTGTTAAAGAGCATATCATCGGATATCTTAAAGAAGGTGTGACACCTGAAGATTTGATAGATACATTCAATTTTCGCGGAAAACTCGTTTATTTTGTGGAAGACAGCAGTTACATCTGGGATCAACGGGAATATCCAGATGAGCCAATTGAGATGGCAGATGCCCTGTTTGAATTCATCAGGGAATTGGCGATGTCGGAAGATCCGTGTCTTGATATACTGCTTGATGTTTTCCGTGATGAAGTGGTGGTTGCATTCTTCTGGAAACGGCTTTTGAAGACAGCCGCACAGTTTCCCAAGGTTTTCGCACCTCGTCTTTTTGAACTTTGCATCGCAGAACCAATACAAAGGTATCCGGAAACCTTTTACGAACTCGGTCTGTTTTTAGAAACTACTGCGGTTGAGTTTATGCCAGACCAGCTTCGTCAGATTGAAGAAAGCATCTTAGTATATCCCACAGAAGCAACCGACGAGGATCACCGCAACCTTCTTGAAAGGCAGAGAAATCGGCTCCTTGTACAGATTCCGCAGAATTTGTTACGTACTGATGCGGCGAAGAAAATTCGAGAGGGAATGGCACGTGAAAACGATGTCCCGGAGAATCGACCACTGGTGAGCGTTGGGCCCGTCACTTGGTCAGAATATACTGAAGAAGAGCACTTCCAAAGACAGGGCGTTGACACGACTACGCCTGAAAATCAAGCATTACAACGTTTTTCTGGACCTCTCAATAAATTCAGTTCGGATTGGCAAAATGGCAAACCGACTGTGGAAGTCTCCGAGTTAATTTTACCGCAGTTACAGGAAGCATACGCTGTTTTAAAGAGCGACACGGAAGTGAATAAAGAAGTAATTGATTCCCTCTGGCATAAATTGACTGCTTGCGTGGCGATCCTCGGGCGAGTTGCTAATAATCTTGAAAGTGAATCATTCACTTTTTGTCGACGAGTGCTTCTGGATGGAGCGAAACATGAAAATCCCGAACCAAACCCCAGATACGATAACCAGTTCAATTCTCCAGGTTATTCCCCATTCCCACGACATGAAGCCGCGGCTGGGTTACTGAGACTCGCGTTTCACCAATCTGACGCGGAAATGTTAGATGCAATTGAAACGCTTGCGAGTGACCCTGTGCCATCTGTCCGGATGGTAACAGCGATGGAGTTGTTCCGCGTTTATAACACAAATTCAGAAAGATTCTGGCACATCATGGACAATAGAGCAATGCATGAGCGGAATCACATCGTACAAGAACCTCTCTATGCTGCGTTGACCTCAGTAGTCGGACACCGAAAAGAGAATGAAGACAAGATAGCCCAAATTATGGCGAAGTTACTTCAGCATACACCTTTGCCATCAAGAATACTCGGGGCATCTGATCCGTTTATCTCTCTATTGATGGGATTGGCAATCAACCGTGAAAATTCATGGGCACTGAAAACGATTGAAGATACCTTTCTCAAAGACCCAATTCGGTTCGCCAACCTCTTGGCTCGTGCTGTGTCTCATGTCATGGAAAATTACGTTGTACCGAAACATCTTGAAGCACCTGACAGACTCGAAATAGTTAAACGAGCCATTGCAACGGTAAGCGAAGTAATTACTACAGTTTCCGGTCAGATTAAGGGAATGTCCAGCATCATTAAGGCAAATGAGAGCGAGGAAGTAGTGAAAAAACTACACGACACCTACAAAGTTATTGATGAAGTGATAATGCGTCTTTACTTTACGGTTGCGTACAAAAAGGATAAGTCTGAGCAACCAGTCGAGGAAATTCCCTACGAGTTGCGCTATCGCTTTTATAGTGAAGTCAAGCCATTGATGGAACAAATTATTACTTTCGCGCAGGATTCAGAAAACGGGATTATGTTCGCACCAACAGCACACTATTTCATGCAACTTTTAACGAGTTTCCTCAGCTGCAATCCCAAAGAGGTTTTGCATTTAGCAGCGGGAGTCGTGCGGTCAAGCGAACGGTTTGGTTATAATCTTGATGGGCTTGCGGTGCGGGATGTCGTCGAATTCGTCGAAATTGTCCTTGCCGACTACCGACACGAAGTGCGGAATGATGAAGAATGTTTGAAGGACCTACTGAATCTATTGGATATGTTTGCGAAAACGGGTTGGTCAGATGCGCTTAAACTCGTTTGGAGGCTTGATGAGGTTTTCCGTTAAGTTTATCTTGCCCATCTTTAAAAAAAGACATTATAACGTTCCACACTTGCGATAGATTAGCGATAGGAGAGTTTTCATGCTTACTATCAATCCGAAATATATTGTTGATGACAAAGGAGAGAAAACCGCTGCTGTTCTCACAATGAAAGAGTACGACTTTCTCATAAAGTGTCTTGAGGATTTAGAGGACATCTTAGAGATGGATTCAGCAATTGAAATCGAGACAGATTTCCGGGACTATCAAGAAATTCGATCTGACTTAAAAAAAGAAGGGAAACTTTGACGGACATGAAAATAAAAGAGATTCAAGCTGAATTAGCAGCGTCAGGATTAGATGCCTGGCTCCTATACGATTTCCGTGGGATAAACCCGATTGCACAAAACGTAGCAGGCTTGGCAGAGGCACACATAACACGCCGATGGTTCTGTCTCATCCCTGCACACGGTGAACCGCGGTGGCTGATCCATAAGATTGAGACATCCAACTTCGTCGGTGTACAAGGAAACGTCGCGCTTTACGCTGGCTGGGAAGAACTTAACGAAGCAATTCGCTCCTTACTCGCTGGCGTTAAAACCGTTGCAATGGAGTATTCGCCAAACGCCGAGATCCCTTATATCTCACGGGTAGATGCCGGCACCTTGGAGTGGATTCGTGCGATGGGAGTTGAGGTGCACACGTCTGCGGAACTCGCACAGCGGATAGAAGCGCGTCTGAGCGAGACACAGGCAACCGGGCATCAGGCTTCCGCACGCTTAGTGCTGCAGGCGAAAGACTATGCCTTCGCGTGGATTGGTTCACAACTGCGTGATGGGAAAACAATCACGGAATATGATGTTCAGCAAGTGATTCTCGGGCAATTCGATGAGATGGATTTAGTTACGGATCATCCGCCTATCGTCGCTGCGAACGCGAAGAGCAGCGACCCGCATTACGCCCCTACTTCAACAGACACTCAAGAGATTAAAACGGGGGACTTTATCTTAATCGATTTATGGGCAAAACAGAAAGATCCGGATGCGGTTTTTGCAGATACGACATGGGTGGCTTATGCGGATAAAACGGTTCCGGCGAGATATGTTGAAATTTTCGATATTGTCAAGGAAGCACGGGATAGAGCGGTGCGGCTTATCCGTGAGAAATGGGCTGTCGATGAACCTATTCACGGTTACGAAGTGGACGACTGTGTCCGAGCGTATATCACCGAAAAAGGATATGGTGAATTCTTTATTCACCGCACTGGACACAACATCGGCACTGTTATCCACGGGAACGGTGTGAATTTAGACAATTTAGAGACGCGTGATGCGCGTGCGTTGATTTCTGGGATCTGTTTCTCGATTGAGCCGGGTATCTACCTTACCGATTTCGGCGTTCGGACAGAAATTGACGTTTTCTTAGCCGGTCCAGGGAGAGACGGCGTAAAAGTGACAACCGCGCCCGTTCAAAATCGGGTATTGCCGTTGCTGTAACCTGATAATTCCGTTTTTTCAAATCTTTGAGAATGTGTGAAAAGTAGACGCGTGCGTTAAGGATCCACTGTTCCGCATACGCGGCGGCAAGCAACGGAAGTGCTATTGTTAAACGAGGTGAGTCAAGGAGCCACTGTTCGGCGTACTCGGCATAGTCGGTATCGACAAGTCCAGTACTGCCGAGCGGATAGACCACGTAGCGTTTATCGTCTCGCATTTCCAGCCTCGGGTCGAGCGGTGTGTCGAGGCTGAGACGCTTTGTGCCATCAATCTCGAACACCCAAAAAAAATAATCCTCATTGTGTCCGAGATAGCCAATCTCTACATCGAGCCGATGTCTGGCTTTAGTCAGAATCGGGATTGCCTCCATGTCGCGTTTAATTAAAACCGGATAGATTGCTGCGAAAAAGATTTGTTCACACCCAAGCGGTTGTCGCGCATGTCCAAGGATGTCCAAGAGGATCCGTGCTTCTTCGGTGTGTTGCAGTTCTAAACAACTTTTTGCGAAGACTTCATCACGGACTGCTCGCATTTCAGCCGGGGCGTTTGGATCAAGGGGTTGGAGTTCGCGTATCAATTTGAAGATACGTCGGCGTTTGGGCATAATTCGCCAAAGCCCCCAGTTCCATAAAGTCTGCCATGTCCCCTTTTCACGCACTTGACCCAGAAGAGCCTGTGCAACGACAAAGAAGCGTTGGAACATATTTTGAGATGCAAGGTTTCGTTGTTCGTTCGCCATGATTTCTAAGGCTGCTTGGCGCAAATTTGACTTTCCACCGAAAATATTGTATAATATATCTTGCCAATAGTAGAGTCGCCGGAGTGGTGAAATTGGTAGACGCACGGGACTCAAAATCCCGCGGGCCCTAGGTCCATGTCGGTTCGAGTCCGACCTCCGGCATGAGGCGATGGTTTCTCATAAGCCATCGCCTTCTCTGTTCCGATTACATCGCAACGATTTCACGCATCCGCTTCGCGAGGTCGATTTGTGCTTCTCTGTCGCCGCCGACTTCGTGGATAACATAGCCATCGTAGCCGATAGCACGAAATGCCTCCATGACTACTTGCCAATCGGTATCACCATCTAAGAGGTTAACAAACTGGTGTGCACCGCGGGAGAAATCCTTGAAGTGCACCCGCTTGATACGATGCCCCAGTTCACGAATCCAATGCTCTGGGTAACCATAAGCCATCATATTCGCAGTATCAAGATAGGTGCCTACCCAATCGCTGTCTATTTCGTCTATAATATCACGCATCTCTTTCGGACTGAGTAGGAATTTGTTCCAGACGTTCTCAAGCCCGATTGCAACTTGGTGCGCTTCCGTGGAAGGCGCGAGATCTTTCAGCACACCAACGAGGTTATCCCAGACCTGTTGGTAAGTTCCCTCAGCAGTGAGCTGTCCGGGATGCAGTAAAATGCCACCGACACCGAGTGCATCCGCGACTTCCAAACCGCGAGCAAGAGAGACTTCACCTTTTTCGCGTTGCGTTGCATCCAAGCTGAGCAAATTCCCGCGGTCAGCGTAGCCCGCCGTGATACTGCTGATTTCAATACCTGCGTTTTCACACTTAGCGGCAATGCCGCGTAACTCCGTATCGCTCATATTGATGTCGGTGTCTTGCCCTTCACCGAAAGTGAGTTCAACGGCATCGTAACCGGCATCTTGACAGAGCGAAAGCGTATCGTTCAGGGACATACCCCCAAGGATAATTTGGGTAACGCCTATCTTCATTTCCTCTCCTTTTCGATGTGAAATTGCGTGGCTGTTAGAGATTGTATGCAGAGGTGTCGAGTTTCGAGACATTGTGGACACCGAATAGCGACATAATAAGCGTCGTTGAACACGGTATCAATCAAATTGTCGTCCGAGCGATCGCCCGATGGATTCCCCAAAAACTGGTCAAGCACTTCGTACTCTCTGTCACAATCCGGACAGATTTGTAAGTCGTGACCGATGTCAGTCTGGTCGAGCCATCGCATTGTCAATGCCTTTTTTAGGAAGAAACCAAAAATTGAGAGACCGATTTGAGATAGCGGTTCGGCAAGCGTGCCTTGACGTGAACGGCTTCCGCTGCGTATTCAGTATCAAGCACTATGCCGTGCTTATGCAGTAAGCCGAGCACCTTCCCCTCTGTATACGGAATACAGAGAGAGAGATCCGTGCCACGTTCAGCAAAACGATGCGCCAAAGCATCTATTAACGCTGGAATGCCGTCGCCGCGTTGCGCTGAGATAGGCAAAGCATCCGGATATTGGCACTGTAAGATATGTAATTCCTCATCATTTTTGAGCCTATCAATTTTATTGAAAACCATGAACATCGGAAGGTCGGTAGCATTCAATTCTTCAAGGACTACATTCACAGCGGCTATCTGTGCCTCTGCTTCTGGATGGCTCACATCAATAACATGAAGCAAAAGATCTGCTTCTAAGACTTCTTCGAGCGTAGCCTTGAATGCGGCAACCAACTGGTGTGGCAACTTCTTGATAAATCCGACGGTATCGCTCAACAGAATTTGTTGCTTTTGCGGCAAATCCACCTTCCGCGTGGTAGAATCTAAAGTTGCGAACAATTTATCTTCAGCCAAAACGGTTTCGCCCGTCAGGACGTTGAATAGCGTTGATTTCCCTGCATTGGTGTATCCGACGAGAGACACTTTGATTTTCTCAGACCGATTTCGCCGCTGAGTCTGACGCTGCTTTTCAACGGATTCAAGTGCTTTTCTGACATGTCCGATGTTCCTACGGACCCAGCGTCTGTCCATTTCAAGTTGGGTTTCACCGGGACCCCGGAGGTGTCTGCCGCCGCCTCCACCCGTCGCAAGTCGTGAAAGGTGTGTCCACATCCGAGTGAGGCGTGGAAGTGCATATTCGAGTTGCGCCAATGCTACTTGTAGGCGCGCTTCTCTGGTGAGTGCCCGTTGGGCAAAAACCTGAAGAATAAGTCCCGTCCGGTCAATTGTAGCGACTTCAAGTGCCCTCTCAAGATTCCGATTCTGCGCTGGTGATAGTTCTTCGTCAAAGATAATCGCGTCTGCGTCAAGTTCTTCAACGAGCGGTTTGAGTTCTTCAACTTTTCCTTCGCCAATGAAATAGGTTGGCTTCGGCATATTACGCGATTGAATGGACTCATAGACGACTTCAATGCCAGCAGTCTCCGCGAGTTGATGGAGTTCTTGTAGCGATTCCTCGGTTTCGTGCATCAAGTTATCTCGGAGTTTTATCCCTATCAATATCGCACGTGAGGGCGGATTCGGTGCACGGGTGTCGTAAAGTTCTGGCATCAAGAGACTCCTTTCCTGAGTTCTGCGGGTATACCGAGGCACAATGCCTTGGTTTTCCCAACAACGTGGTATTATAGTATAGTTTATCAGATCTGTGTGCCGTTTTCCACTAAAATCCGATTTCGCGAAAAAACTTCATATTTTTGACGAGGGCACTATTTTTGGTCAACCTTATTGGAGTGCCTACCGTTTTCTGCCTATGTCTATGAGATAGTTGTATCCTTGTCAAGAAAAACAAATTAGTTTGCCCTCAATTTCACATTAGTGTAACATCTTTAAGGAAATTAGCCAATCATATCGTTCAACTCAGTGCTTCAAAGACTTTCCAGCTTCTGCGATGAAAATATTTTCGCTGTAAGAGCGGCCTCTCAATCAATATATTTCGACCAGATCACACAGAGTACTGGAAATCAAACAGTACTATAATTCCTGAAGTTTTTCTTGCACATAAGTCAATTCTATGTTATACTTAACACCACGATGAAAAGTGCCAAAAATTCCACAACTCCAGTGATTACTGTGAATCGAAAAGCGCGGTATGACTATCACCTACGCGATCGCTATGAAGCCGGGGTCGTCCTGCAAGGCACAGAAGTGAAGGCAATTCGCGCCGGACGGTTTAACCTGACAGATAGTTACGCACAGATAACAGATGGAGAAGTGTTCCTGATCGATGCCCACATCGGTCCTTATGAACATGGGAATATAGCAAATCACGAGCCGAAGCGGAAACGGAAACTTTTATTGCATCGGCGAGAAATCATCAAACTTGAACGCTCAATCCGTTCAAAGGGGATGACTATCGTTCCGACGCGTGCGTATTTTAGCAACGGCAAGGTAAAACTGGAGTTAGCCGTTGCTATGGGTAAGCAACTTTACGATAAACGCGACAAAATTGAGCGTGAAGCGACTGCAAGTGAGATGCGGGCATACAATTAACAACGTTCTGAAAAACCGCCAGTCGCAAATGGTACTGATGCGGTTGCCATCCGTAAAATTACAATTCGGGGGTGTACAGGTTTCGACGAAGGTAAATGAGATATAGGTTGCATGCCGAGGTCTCCGCAGGCCTCGTTAAATAGGCGGAACATTTATAAATGCTGATGAAGAATTAGCATTAGCTGCTTAATGTAGCTACGCTTTGCCGACCTGTTGCCCGTCAGGGGAGCTAAAGCGCCGCAATACGGGCTAGCCGCTCGCTCATTCTCAAGGGGCGTGCCGCGAAACACTTTTTGAGATAGCCTATTCTGAATCCTGCACAGGGGAGTCTGATAGGCGAATCTTAAAACCTGTGATAAGCATGTAGTAGCCTCTATTGAAATGCCTTCGGACGCGGGTTCGATTCCCGCCACCTCCATTTCTACAGCGTTATCCCGTGTTTACCAGCAACACATTGCTTGTAAAATAACATGGCTGAATTCGCGAACATGCCACCTCGTATTCAAAAGATTGTGCAAGCGCATATATGTGAGGATGAACACGTCCGCTTGTGCGTCCTGGGTCGTTCCAGTTTGCTGCGTCCAGATTTTGTTTTTATCACGTCGCGTCGGGTGCTGGTCTTAGATGAGCGATATATAGGCGGTCTCACTGTCTCTTACGCAAATGTTCGATGTAATCTATTATTCACGGACATCTGTGATGTCAAACTAATTCGGCATTTCAAGCACCGGCTGCTCCGCCAAGCAAAACTTGAAATTAGTGTCGTACGTAATGTTCACTGGATCGATAATATCAACTTCCGTTCAGCACGATATGTCTACACGTGCATCACCAAGCAACTCAGGAAATAAAAAGGGATGCCATGATAGAATTCCTGAATTATCTCATAGTTTCGTATAATGCTTGGTTTACAGCACCCTTGGCGATTGTGTTCCTACTGGCACTCTTCCGACTTGCCATAGGGGCGATGGACTTCGGCGATGTGGACACAGATGTTGATATGGATGCTGATATCGACATGGATACCGATATCGATATTGATGCGGATGCAGATGTAGATGCTAATATGGACGCACATACAGGCACTCAGGGTTCCTCCTTCGGAGATGTGTTTGGGTTTCTGAACGTCGGCAGGGTCCCCTTGATGGTTGTGCTGATGTCGCTATTGGTAACATGGGGAATTTCTGGGCTCATTGCGAACGCGCTTCTCAATATCCCGGAGAACCCACACTGGGTTTGGATATCGTGTATCATTGCGTTTTTCTGTTGCTTCTTGGGAACTCGGTATATCTCCATCGCGCTTTCAAAACTGTTTCCAGAGAGCGAAAAAGCCATCAGTGATGTCCAACTACTCGGTTTAAGTGGACGAGTTATTAGTGGACAGATCACAACTACCTTTGGTACTGCTCGCGTTCGAGTTCCGGACGGACCCGAATTAACCGTCAGTTGTTGTGCCGAACCAGATGGAGTCACCCCTGTCAAAGGAGATACTGTCATTCTTATAAATTATGATCGAACAAAACGAATCTTTGATGTAAAAAAAAGCGAAATGGAATTGCGTTAACACTCTCCCGTCAAATCCCCATGCTTTAGCTTGCGGGATGTAGACGGACGTTGGGTTTTATAGTCCAAAAAATACTTGACATTTAGCAAAAAATGTAGTATAACTAGAGTATCAGGTTGGCAGACATATCAAGTGTCGCCTCTTGGTGACGTGTCTGCTTCCCACTGGATAGGGGGTAAAGCCTGATACCTGATGGTTTCCCATGAAAACAGAAAAATACGAGTTTTACCACCAGTCGAATCTAATCATGCTTGGCAATTTGATAGACGACTTGCATCGTGTGCATGTCCACCTCTTATTGTTGCAGAGACGCTATTATCGGATTTATGGTAAGTATGCTTCACTTTCTCGTATCTTGAAACATATAACGCAGTTGAAACGCAGAACAAAACCCCATTGGAATCAGCTGCCAAGCCAAATGATTCAAGACGTTGCGATCCGCATTGATTTAGGTTACCAGCGGTTCTTTGACAACATAGAAGACAGAAAGTTAGGTAAAACGAAACGCAAAGTGGGCAAACCGAAAATCAAGCCGAATCACAAGTATAAGTCAATCACTTTCACACAATCAGGTTTTCAAATAGAAGGCAACCGTTTAAGGATCAATTGTATAGACAAGTCCTTCACCTTTTGGAAACACCGTAAGTGGACAGGCACGATAAAGAAAGTAACGATCAAGCGTGACAATGTAGGTGGCTATTATTTGTATCTCGTCTGTGAGGATTACAAACCTTCGAAAAAACTCCCATTGACCGGTAATGAGGCAGGGGTAGATTTTGGAAGTAAAACATTTCTGACACTCTCAGACGACATAAAGATAGAGTCCCCAGAGTTCTATAAGCAAAGTCTCAACGCAATCCGTTCAGCAAACAAGGCACTCTCTCGTAAGCAGTATCTTTCTCATGGCTGGTTTCGTGCCAAACGCCACCTTTCCAGCGTCCATAAGGATATAGCAAATCGTAGACGGGACTGGTTTTTCAAGTTAGCACTCCGCCTTGTTCGCAGATACGATAAAATTGCCATAGAGACGCTCAATCTTGAAGGTATGAAAAAACTTTGGGGACGTAAAGTCTCTGATATAGCCTTTGGTGAATTCTCACTAATACTTCAGTGGACATGTGCCAAATATGATAAAGTGTTTGCGAAAGCGGGGCGGTGGCAACCCACAACGAAAGCATGCCACGCTTGCAAACACAAGAATGAATCTATTACACTTTCAGATAGATATTGGACATGTCCTTCCTGCAGCACGTCTCACGATAGAGATATAAACGCTGCGATAAACATTTTGCAGGCAGGGGTAGCGGTCTAAGGAGACCATAAAACCGTTCTGATACGGAATAATTGCCTGCTGGCGGAGCGACAGTCAGACGGTGGACTCTTGGAGAAAACCGCAGTTGCTATGAAACCGAAGCCCCACGCTTTAGCGTGTGGGTGCTATCACGTTAGAAAGTGTTGCTGTCACCAATCTCGACCAAACACCTCTTGAGGCACTTGACGAAAACAACCGTTTTGATGTCGTTGCCATTCAAACTATCAAACAAGAGGTTGAAGATAGACAAACTGAAACCGCCCGGATCGAGCAAGAAAACCAAGTGAGGCGTGAAGAGAACCGACTCAAAGCCGACCTGGAAATCAAACAGCGCGAAGAGGAGACGGAGACACAAGCCTTAGAAGTTGCGAAACGTCTTGAGTTTGCACAGGAAGAGCAACGCAAGTCAATCGCTACAAACAGAGCGGAACAGGAACGCGAGATTGAGGCGCATAAACTTGAACAACAACAAAAGGCAAAAGCCAATGGCGAAGAGGCATCGATTGCCGCGAAGAATCAGGCGGATTCCAAAGTTCTCGTTAGTGATGCGATATTAGCACTTCTGGAATCCCTACCTGAAGTAACCACTGAACTGATGAAACCAGCGGAACGGATTGAAAGCATCCGTGTGCTTGACCTCGGCGGCGGTGGCAATGGTAATGGCAGCAATGGCATGAACCGGATTCTCAGTTCCATTGTGAATGCTGGTGCAGCAGTGCCATTGCTGAAGGAAATCGTCGGCTTCAGCGGTTTAGATACCGAAAGGATTGCACAGACTATTCGCGATTATGCTTCGAGTGCGGTTGTCAATGCCCAATCGGATTCAGCAGAATCGACGGATGCTGATTAGTTGACATGTTTGCGAATATAGGGCGTGGTTCCTGCCGTGCCCATCCTCAGTTTAAACAAACACTGGTGGAGACAATCTACGGACTGTCCTCAAACACCAGTGAGATGAAAGGATGCACAGATGGAAAAAGAGAAACAAACGAGAGTTGAGGTTAAAGTCAACTTCCTCTCGATCGATCGTGGCACGGGAGCACCGATAGTAGTCCTGAAGGAGAAAGAGGACGATTCAAATCGGATACTGTTGATATGGATCGGCGAATCGGAGGCAGCGGCTATCCAAATGCATTTAGAGAAAATGCAACTCCCGCGTCCAATGACACACGACTTGCTCAAGACTATGATTGAAACCCTTGAGGCTAAAGTTACAGCCGTGTGTGTACACGCTTTTGAAGAACGGACTTTCTATGCACACGTGACATTGGAAGTGAAAGGTAACACCATTGACGTAGATTGTCGTCCCAGTGATGCAATCGCGCTCGCACTTCGCTGCGAAGCCCCTATCTATGTTGTTGAAGAGGTGCTTGCAGAACAGGGATTCTCTGAACAGGAACTCGACAAGGGACAAAAACCTGACACGAAAGATGTCTTACAGAATTTAGACGACGACACGCTAAAGCAGTATACGGTCTAATCCAGACTGCAAGTGTTCCGAGATGCGTTAAATTCAGCAATGTGATACTCTGTAAAGGAAAAAATAGTGTACGATCTTGTCATCCGCAACGGAACAATCATTGATGGAACGGGTAAGCCTGGTTTCAAAGCCGACATCGCTATTAGTGGTGAACGTATCACAAACGTTGGCGACATTCCCAATGCGGCGTACCAGACAATTGATGCAACGGACAGACTCGTCACACCGGGCTTCATAGATACACATACACACATGGATGCCCAGTTCATGTGGGATCCGCTTGGCACACCAACATGTTGGCACGGCATCACTACACTGATCCTTGGGAGTTGCGGTGTGAGTTTCGCACCTGTCAAGCAAGCCGACCACATGGTTTTAGCGAAGGTCCTTGAAAGTGTTGAAGGGATTCCTGCGGAAAGCATCATGTCAAGTCTGCGTTGGAATTGGGAAACCTTCGGGGAGTACTACGACGCATTGGATGCGTGTCCGAAGGGCGTGAATGTCTGCGGTATGATCGGGCATGCGGCAACACGCTACCACACAATGGGTGAAGAGAGCCTAAAAAGAGACAGATATCCAACCCCCGATGAAATGAAGGCTATGCAAACCTCCGTCGATGAAGCGATGGAGGCAGGAGCACTGGGATTTTCCACTTCTCGAACACTCACCCACAAAACCTCTGAAGGCATCCCGATACCCGGTACATTCGCACATCTTGATGAACTCGTCGCGCTCGCGCAAGCCGTTGGAAGACACAACAAAGGGATTTTCCAATGGGCACCCGGTTTCGGGGAATATGAGAACTATCCGACAACCGAGTATCCAGAAACGCGAAAGGAGATCTACCGCATTGCTGAGGTGAACCGGCAGAGTGGGTGTCCTGTGATCTTCAGCGCGTTCACCCATGAAGCTGTACCGACGATCCAGACCCTATATTTGGGATGGCTTGATGAAGAACGAGCCGCCGGGGCACAGGCGCGTCCGATGGTGTCTTCCCGTGTCAACACGGTAATGGTTGGACTTTGCAATTGGATGCCGATTCGCGACGCGAGTGCGTGGCGTGAATTATACAGTCTCCCTTACCCTGAACGGTTAACAGCGATCCAAGATGAAAAGACACAGGCACGACTGTTAGATATACCTGACGAAAGTGATGAACGCCTCGGTAAAATGCTATACCGTTTCGGACCAGCGGAGTGTGAATATGTCCGTAAACAGGAGAACTTGCTACGCAATATTGCCGATGAAAACAACGAACGCCCGATAGAGACAATCGTTCGGCTATTCCACGAAACTGCGGGGCGGCAGTTATTTGCCTTCGCAACGAATAATCATAATCTCGCGCACGTTGAGGAAGTCGTGCGCTACCGAGACACGCTCCTTGGTCTCGGTGATGCTGGCGCGCATGTAAACGCCATCTGCGATGCCTCTCTCTCAACACATGCCCTGACATTTTGGCACGCTGAACGACAAGTGTTCAGTTTGGAAGAGACTATTCGCCGGTTGACTTCTGATGGTGCAGAAGCCTTCGGAATCCCTGAGCGTGGGTTATTAAAGCCAGGGTATTACGCCGATGTCAATGTGATTGACGCAGAAAACCTTCGTATGGAAATCCCTGAATTTGTGTATGACTTACCTGTTGGTGCGGGACGTTGGACACAGCGAGCGCAGGGTTACGACTACACCCTTGTGAACGGCAAAGTTATTGTTGAGAACGACAATCATACCGGCCGTCTCGTTGGAAAACTCATTAGGATTTAAGACTGACAGGCGCGGTGAATTTCAGCCGTTGTAAGGAACACAGTAATTATGACAGAACAAGCACAAACCCCTGAATCAGATGATCCGAAAAGCGATCAGTTCCGCGACTACATCCAACACCGACAATTGGAAATGCTTTCCCATGATTTATGGGATGAATATCTTTGGGGCGAACTCGGTGCTGCGGTCCGTGATTTCGAGAACGAACCGTGGGGAAAGCCTTCAGAGGAAACTAATCCGGACTCACCCTAATTGCGAAAACCTGTAAACACTATGGGCAATTCATTCGGAAAAAACTGCACTGTGCTTCATGAGAGTTGCACAGCTGCCTTGGATCGAAGCGACTTCGCGCCGAGAATAGATCTCTCCTTTCTCGATCCTCCCTTCAATCAGGATAAGGCTTACAATGCCTGGGATGATAACCTACCCCCAGAGGAATATTGGGAGTGGATGCGCGAGATTTGTGCAAAGGTGTATGCATTGACTTCGGATGGTGGTGCCCTTTATTTCATGCAACGCGAGAAAAACACAGAATTCGTGCTGCAATGTTTACGCGATACCGGATGGACCTTTCAAAACCTGATTATCTGGAAAAAGAAAACCTCGGCGGTGCCAGGGACGAAACGTTTCGGTAAGCACTACCAGATCATTGCGTTTGCGACGAAAGGCAAAACGCCGCGTGTTTTCCATCGTCTACGCATCGACCCACCACTGCCCGCAGGTTACAAGCACACGCGAGAAAACGGTATGTTTGTTACTGATGTGTGGGATGACATTCGGGAGTTGACCTCTGGTTATTTTGCGGGTGATGAAGCGTTACGAGATGCAGAAGGAAATCGCTTGCACAAGCAGCAGGCACCTATTCAACTTCTCCTTCGGATTATTCTCTCCTCCACAAACCCCGGTGATGTCGTCCTCGATCCGTTTGCAGGTTCAGGGACAACGCTGGTCGTGGCGGAACAATTGGGGCGGAAATCAGTAGGGATTGAACTCGACTCCCACAATGTTACGCTTATCCAAAACAGATTCGTTGAACAGAGAGACTCAGACGATGTCTCGCGTTTTTTCAAGGATTACGCATGCACCCCAGACTTAGAAGCAATCTGGGGAGAACACGGACAAAGCAGAAAATTAGCGTCCTCTGATGAACCTACTGCTAAACAGATGGCTTTTCTTGAGTCAAATCAATAAATGACTTACTCTATTTATCACTTTTCCGCTGACTTGTGCAAGAAAAAACAGGAATTTCTCTCAGAAAACAAACTCGAGCGTTTTCCATTCGATAAACAAATGCTTTCTTGTATCAACAAGGGCATATTTCCCGATTTAGCTATTAAACTCAATAACGACGGCGAACAATTTACTGGTGGGGAATTGATTGAACTCAAGGAAAGCAAAACCTATTCGGTCGCTTCATTTAACTCAACAATTCCGACAGGCGAAAAAGATATTAAAAAGTTAACCGAAGGCGGGAGAAATGCTATCCGAACACAGATGGAAGAAGCAGGTAATAACATACTTTCCTTACCTATTCGCCAAGTTTTTTATCTGATTCGTGGTAGAAAACAGCCAAACGTGAAAGCCTGCTTGACTCACGGGAAATATTTTGAGACGGTACCTGTTTCGACCTTGATTTCAGAATCTTTTGGTCAAGCATTAGAAGAACGGCTAAACGAACTTGGTGAAACTCTGTCGGTATCAATGAAACAGAAATTGCTGGATCTGTTCAGTGAACAGCAAACCTTCAGTAGAGTTAGAAACGTAGACGATGCTTCAGTAAAGATGCGCTTTCGTATTATGACCGAGGTTAAAGCTGGCGCAAATATTTTGAATCCGAATCAGTACCCTCAAATTAGTGACAATACATTGAACTTCGCTGTTCCATGTCATAGTGACACTGAGCAGAACCAGCAACGCAATAAGATGAAAATCGCCTTTGAGAAAATGGAATGTGAAGAGTTATTTTCACGAATGGAAATTTTTGTCCTCCAACATCATTTTAATGGAAAATTTCTTGTTTTTCAGACTAATCTATTGGTAGATGATTAATGACAACTGCTACATAGAATTACCGTGGGTCGTAGTATTGTAACTACAATCGGATGGTTTCCTAAAATCTGCCGCTAAATCGCTATTATTCATAGTTACTCTGCAATTAGTTTTTGATTTCAACTCCTCCAGGAACTACACAGTTGTCTCCTAATCTATAGATGGATTTTTGCGCTTCAACAGCGATACAACTTTGGGAGAGTATTCAGAAATAATTAAAGGAGGGTGCTCATTTTGAAAAAGTGCCAATGCCTGATACGGTTGCTCATCTTCTGTATCATAGCATGTTTTGTTGTAAGTGTTGACGGATTTTTCTATTCTCACTGCGAAGCAATATCGTTTGATGAGGTCCCTGAAGTTATCCGCCAGATCGTCCTCCGTGAAATTGGAGATGTGCCGATTCGTGATGTTGACCGAGAAAAAGAGGATGGTGAAACTGTACAGAAGATTCTCGAAAACCGATCCGTTGAGGAACGGTACGACTACGACAGCATTTTTTCTGAGAAGATGCCTGTTTTCTGGCGGATAAAAGATCAACTCAAGCTTGTATCCTTGGGGGACTCGCGGGGAGAGGCAGGTGTTCGCGCAGAGATGTTTTATGGTGAAGAAAATCGTAAAACTCCAGTGGCATATAACCTTGCTATTTCAGGTGGACCGCTGGAATTTCAGGAGATTGTCGTTGTTGAAAAATTTCACTCAATCTCATAAACCACGGTAATATTCACGGTGACAGTGAGTTCACCTGCTTCAATAGGGGTTTTGCTACGCGCACTATCATCACTCGCGAAGGCTGCTTCCTCAGCATAGGCAATTGGGGGTCCCGCAGTGTGAGATGTTTCAGTGATCGTGACAGGTTTTCCGAGGGTAACACCGCTTGCATCTGCTAAGGTTTGTGCCTTTGCCTCAGCATTTTTTACTGCTAATGCGCGTGCTTGCGCTTGTAATGGTGTGGGGTCCTCAATCATGAATTGGATGGAATTTACAACAACGATGTCACCACCCGCTTCGGCGGCATCATCAATTACTTCACTGAGATTCTCTAATTCTCGTACCTTTGCACTAACGGTGTTGTTCACACTATATCCACGAAGTACCCGTCCATTATCCGTGTAGTCGTACTGTGGATAGATGCTAAATCTTTCCGTTCGAATATCGTTTTCAGCGATGTCATTGGCTTTCAGAGACGTTATCACGCCTGTCATCGCGGCTGCGGCTTCCTCGCGTGCTTCCGCGACTGTCTCTTTCTCAACGGATACACCTAAAATCAGCGTTGCGATATCCGGTTCACCGACGACTGAACCGCTTCCTGTCACGTGGATTTTCCCACTCTCCTGCGACTGTAGCAAAGGTCCTATGATTTGTGGTTCGCATCCGGTGAGTGTTATGGCGATTAATGTACTCAACCCTAAACATAAAAATTTTAATCTCTTCACGGTTAATTTCCTTCGGTACGGCTGCCGTACCACTACATTGCATGCGTTAATGGGTTTGTCTATTCGGTTTCAACTCCTGCGTGTGGTTCCTCAGCCTTGAGGGTATCGGATTTCTTTATTAAGCCATCTACATTCGACTTGAAGAGTCTGAAGACAGTATCCTTGTCGTCGCGTTTGACGTAAAGTTTACCCTCCTCCTCTTTCCCAACGTGCAGCGTTGCCGTTGTGCCATCGTTTAGCATAGCAGAAATGGTGGATTGCGGCATGTCTAAGCCGTATTCGGCAAGTTCATCCATCGCTTCAGCAAAATCGTCTGTGTCCAACTCGCTGAAAGTTGTAAGAAGGGCATCAACCTCTGTTGTTTTGGCGGCAGCGCCTACAGGCTTGAGCATCTGCCATGTCCCGTCTGTATCGAGACGCAGTTCGACCGTCTCCTCCGGTGAAATGATGTTAAGCTGTGTGACAATCCCTTTGTTAAAGTTGAAGATAGTCCGATCTTTCCAAGTACGTGTGCCCTTGTTAAAGACAGATTGGAGATACCCTTGTGCGACATAAACATCGTTGGAATTAGCAGGACGGACGTAACTGCTTAGAAAGCCAGGGGTTGTTTTCCCTACAAACAGATGCGCCAACACTTTATCGTTTGCATCCATCAATTTCGCTTCAACACCGGTGCTATCCACTTCAAATTCCGATTGTTTTTCTGGGTTATTGGAGACGCGTTGTGTATTCTTAAATTCGGCCACCTTGGACAGCAATTCTGCTACGCCTTCACCATCCGCAGGATAATTGTCCATGGAAGCTACCACCCAATTGCCATTCTGTTTTGAAAGCGTTGTGGTTTCACCGGTGGCGGTGATTTCTATTTTCACAATCTGCTCCTCATTGAAGTTTGGAAACAGGGGCATTGCTGTCTCAACCTTCTTTTGATATTCGCTCTGCCCAAAAGGGTTCTCGAAAAGCACGATAATGATTGCCAAAACGACGAAAATAGCACCTAAAATCAGGAGTTGTTTCGTTTTCATTTTTTAATTTATTACTCCTGGGCGTTGCTCCAAATGTAAAGCAAAGATAAATTATGCCATTTAAGGAAACCTAATTTCATTCCGCAACGGTCTTCGGTGAAGTCAGAAACCTTTGAATCCCTGGCGCGGGTTGGAACTAATCAAGAACCACTGCGAAACGTAGTGGAGCAGTGCCCAGATTCCCATAGTTAAAAAAATGGTTTCTGATTAAGTTAGCTGGATTGCTGCTAAGAAGTATCAATGTTGATTTCCTCAATAAGACAAACGCAAATTCTGTTTCATCAAAGGGCATCTACAAGTAAATTGTAAAACGAGAGTTATATAGATCCGTAGGTTTCCACGAACCTTTTTGCTCGCCTTTTTAGGAAGTATCGAAGGAGTCCGAAGATAACAACTAACAGCGGAATACCTACAATACATAGGTACTTAACAAAGTTTTTCTCAATTTCAGAAACTTCACGAAGCGGTCGATCTGTGATAGTGTGCGACCGAATACCAATAAGGGCATCACCAAGGGTTAGCCAGTCGACGGTGTTTAAGAAAAAGTTGACTCCGTCGGGACGGAGTTGTGTGAGAAATTGCGCTGTGCCTACCACAACAATTTGTGTCTGTTCACTCTCAGTTTTAGCTGTTCGTGCCTCTGTGTCTTGTGCCGGAGCAGGAGTTTCGCTTTCCTCCGTAGCGTCAGCACCTACAGGGGTTGGGACTGGCGGAATCTCTTTACCGGCATAGAAACTTTTGAATTTGCCTTCCAAGGCAACAGCAACCGTATAAACTTGTGACTCAGCATTGGGCGGAATTGGAGCGTTCGGCATCAGGTTGTAATAGCCTTGTATGCTCCGCCCTGCTTCACTCGTCTTTGCCAATGACGTTGCAGTGGTCCCTTCCTTTGCCACCACCTCTAAAGAACTCGTCCACGGTAATGTCAACACCTCCAACTGGTTGGTGATGCTGTGTTCCGTCGAGAAATTCGGTTTTACAATTTTAACAAAATAGGGATACGGTTGAATAACGGTCATGAATCCTTGTTGGAACCGAGCGGTGTCGTGGAATCGGGTATCAAGCAAGAGATTGTTTCCGAGTTTTGCACCGTAGTGTTCTAACAGGTCGTTCAGACCGGTGCTCAACGGGGCACCTTGCAATGTACCGGGTTGTAGTTGAATGGGATCGACTAAAAATATCGCCCTACCGCCACGCATGATAAACTGATCAAGTTCGTACTTATCGCGTTCCGTCAAGGGTTGCTTTGCGCCAGCGATAACCAGTGTCGCGACGCTGTTGTCAATGGCTTTTCCGTCTTGCAGACTGACGGAGGTGAGATTATATTGCCCCTGCGCGTTTTTATCCAAAAGTTGGCGAAACTGCTGATAGTTTTGATCATCGATATCGAATTCGCCGTGCCCCGTCAGAAATCCTACCGTCTTAGCCTCTTTGGTGGTAACCTTGAGAATAGTAGAAGTAAGCTCGTACTCCAAATTAGCGGTTGATCGCACAACTGGCAGGATCTCTTCTTTGCCGCTGTAGCCGATAGAGATACCCATATAGACGTTCGCAATTTCCGCTTTATCCTTTTTCACGACATTGATTTGGACTTCCGGGATACCCTTGAAACGGAGTTCCTGTTTCTGTCCATCGTCAAAATCAGCAGGATTCACAAAATCAATCTGGAGTTTCTTGGAGAATGCGTTGTACTCATCGAGTACGTCCCTGACACCACGACGGATTTGCGCGACTTCTGCGGGATTCGTGGAAAAGTAAGCGGTGATCGTCACAATATCATCCAACGCGTCCAGCACATTTTTAGTTGCTTTTGAGATAGTATAACGCTTGTCCTCGGTGAGATCCGCGCGAATGAAGCGACGCGTCGACAAAAAATTAATCAGCGCAAGGATGCCGAAGATGATTGCTACAAAAGCGAGGGTGTTGCCACCGTATTTGATTCGTTTATTAACCAAAACCGCTTACTCCTTTACTTAACGCCATTTGCGGCTTTCAACCGACAATGTGCTTAGATAGAGAAAAAAACCGATTAGCGACAAATAATAGATAATATCGCGGGAATCAAGGACACCTCGAAGAATACTACTATAATGTGCCCCAAGACCCAGATAACTGAAAATCGGGAACAACCAATTCGGTGCATTGAAAAGCACAATATCCTCACCGATGATAAGCAGCACAAAACAGGCAGTGATCCCAAAAATAAAGGCAATAATCTGATTTTCGGTCAGCGTCGAAGCGAAAAGTCCGACTGATAAATATGCCCCGCCCATCAACAGGAGTCCAATGTATCCTCCGATGAGTGTCCCACCATCCGGATTCCCCAGGTACATGACTGAAAGCGGAAGAACGAGTGAGAGTAGCACTGTTACAGTAAGAAGGGCAAAGCTTGCTAAGAATTTCCCGATGACGACTTCATAATCCCGAATAGGTAGCGTCATCAGGATTTCTACTGTGCCGAGTTTTTTTTCTTCAGCCCAGAGCTTCATCGTAACAGCGGGAATAAAAAACAGGAAAATCCACGGCATCAACCCAAAAAAACCGCGCATTTCAGCTTGGTTAACCAGAAAAAAACCGCGGAAGAAGAGCCATGCGGAGATACCGAGGAAGAATGTGATGAAAATATACGCGATGGGCGAATTGAAATAACTTCTAAATTCCTTTTTGAGGATAGTTGTAATGTTCGTCATGATCTTTATAACTATGGGACTCCACGACGATTTGCCCGTTGGGCATACCATCGGTCTTGGTCTAGGTCAGTATTGAATTGTTAGCGGGTACGAAAACCGGACTCGGTTTCAAAGGGATCCTACAACTGTCAACGAGTATGGAAACCGGGGTAATTCAAAGCCTTTTTGAGAACCCACAAGCGGTTTCCCTTTTTACATTCAAAAAGCCTCACTACTATTATACTTGTTCTCTGTCTGTCAAATTAAGGAAGACATCCTCTAAGTCCACGGATTCTTGACGGAGTTCTGTGAGGCTCCACCCGTTTTTCACAACGACGTGAAAAAGTGCTTCCGCAGCATCACTACCTTGAGCAGCGTGTATCTGATAGCCCACGATACCGTTGTCCGTGTCAACACGATTCCACTGCGAGACAAAATCTAATTCGTTGAATTGTGCCTCAATTGCATCTTGTGAACCTCGGATGGCGATGTGGACAATTTCTTCGCCCTTCTCCTGACTCGCAAGTTCCTCCGGCGTTCCGTTTGCGACAATCTTCCCGTTGTTGATAATTAGGATTCGGCTGCAGGTAGCAGAGACCTCAGGCAAAATATGCGTGCTGAAGAGTACCAGTTTCTCCTGCCCGATGTTTTTGATTAGGTTACGGATCTCGATGATTTGGCTCGGATCTAACCCGGAGGTAGGTTCGTCTAAAATCAGGATAGGCGGATCATGGATGAGGCTTTGTGCCAAACCGACACGCTGACGATAGCCTTTTGAGAGTTCACCGATGTCTTTTTGGATAACGTCCTCAAGCCCACAGATGTCGATAACCGCTCGAATCCGCTCTTTCCGTTGGTTTTTTGGGAGGTTCCGCACCTGCGTCATAAAGTTGAGGTATTCAATGACTCCCATGTCGGCATAAAGTGGAGCACTTTCAGGTAGATAGCCAATTTGTTTCCTAACTTCAAAGGATTCTTCAAATACATCATACCCCGCAACGGTGGCGCTCCCTGCATCAGCAGAAAGATAGCAGGTGAGAATACGCATCGTGGTAGTCTTTCCTGCACCGTTCGGACCAAGGAAGCCTAACACCTCGCCAGCATGTGCGTCAAACGAAACTTGGTCGACAGCAACCGTCGTACCGTAAGATTTTGTGAGTTCTTTGACTTCGATCATATTGTTGAAAAATAGCGGGCAGTCAACGAGAGGAGGTGTCTCCCGATGTGCCTCAAAGAATAGGATTGTATATTAAAATAATAACATAGAATTTGCCGAATGTCAAGGAAAATTGATATTAAAAATCGGACTAATTCAGGCAAGGCAAAATTATATCCAACTATACACTGCTGACCTCAACACAAGGCTTAACAGGGGCCAAAAACATCCCATCAACGCTTCACCCAACACCAACCCGATGAAGAACGGTATCGCTTTTCGATATGCGTTGATACCACCGTGCCGCAAGATAACCCACTTTGCTACCATCGCCAGAAACAGCGGAAACCAGATGACATCCGTTGTCCCGGGAGCAACACCGATAACATACCCCGCTGGATGCAACGGACACCATACAAAACGTGAACGCAAAAAGATGATACCCAAATTCGCAACGAAGGCTAATCCGAGCACCGAGGTCGCGAGCCAATCCGTCGGCTTCGGACTCACTAACCACGAAGAAAGAAAATTATATGTATCCGCGCCACCCGCATGAATCTGCTCCGAACCTGCAGCTACTCCCTCACTGTAAATCGCATACGGATAGAGAATCAGACTTGATAAGATACCGACAAGACTCGCGATGACTAACACTGTAAACATCGTTCGATTTCGGATGCCGGTCCGCTCAGCAAGTTTAAACGCCTCAAGTTGATCTGGCATTGGATGCGTACGGAAAGAAGCATAACTTGCCCCGCTCAACCAATTCATCAACGAGAGCATTGTTAAGTTGCCCGCCCGCAAACGTCGCGTACCAAGCAGTGAAATTATCATATATTGTGGTGTTAGATAACCAATAGCATGGATCGGCGGACCTAATTCCGCACGCATTCGGGTTAAACCGAGCACAATCATTAGATAGACACCGATAAAAATCGCAAACGCCCATAGCGTCATTCCACTACGAACACAGAAAACTGCTAATAAAAGCAGACATATACCTAATATAACGACGGCACTGCGATGCGAGATTGCCTCTGTTCGTGAGGTAGTGCGATCGGGTCGGATTACCTGTGACAACACAAACGCAAAATGTTTTCGCCCATGCCAACAGGCAATCGCAAGCAGAGCGAGCAATGCTCCGGCACCTTGTTCGCCCAAAAACGGATAGCCCGGCAATGCTGAAATGCCCACGGCACTTCCAAATAGCAACTGTACTTTCTTCAGCAAGTAGAAGAAGGTACATGAAAACGCTAAATCCAAAGGTAAAATAAACGAGAAGCCAATTATGTATGGATGAAACCTGAGAGGCGTGCTGCCCATTGCAATCCACGGTTTCTGCGTGAAGTAGATGTTAAGGTCGTATTTCCGAACAGGAAACTGTGGGAGAACAGGATAGAAGAACTGCAACCCATTAAGTAGATTGATGCCCATGGCTATTCCGAAACCGAGCCAGAGCAAGCGATTTGTGAAGATACGCCGGTTGGTGGTAATCTCAAGCGGAATCTGAATAATCGGATACGCGAGTTTCTCATTTTCTATCCACTGCTTGCGAATGATGGAGGTCAAACATAAAAAGATTAGCATTAACAGGAAAATAACCACCGACCAAGAGAGAATCGGCACGATCCAATGCTGAACATAACCTTCTGTAAAAAAGTTGACCTCGCCCTCATAGAAATCGTTGACTGCTTTCGGGTCTTTCACCACAAGCCATTCGGGAAGGTAATGAAAGAGCAGTGCCTCCCAATCATTTTCGGGTGTAGCGAAGCGAAATGCGTACGGGATGAGTCCCATTAAACGTGGGATACAATCATGTCCTGAAAAAGCACTGCCCACAGCGAGCATACTAAAAACTACAAGTAGATCCCGCGGCTGTAGGGCGACACGTGGAAAGATACGCCGCACGATTATGTTCAGAAATGTCATCGCTATAATACCGAACATGACATTGACCGACATCGCGACTGTTGTCAGATGCGCGGTATGCCAAATCATTTCGACATAGGCTATCCAGTAACTATTAGCGATAATCAAGACAGTACCAATCAGCACTGCCCGTTTCGCGATTGTCTGCGAGGCATGCGGGTCTGTAGTATGCATATTCTCAGGAGAAGAACGGTAGCGATTTCATTTTCTTCTCGCCTCGATCTCTCGACCGTGACACCCGGAAACTAAATCGCTCTAATATATATCTTGGTTAGGAGAACTTGAGTTGTAGAGTAGACAGGGCATTGTAGAGTGCATCGGCTCTATCGAAAAACGCAAAGTGCGAGCCCGTGTTTAATCAAAATTTTCCTTTGTAATATTCGCTAAATATGTTATACTGAATATAGGAGTTTGTCAAGGTTTTTCTTCCAAACCAAATTCCGAGAATGCCCTTTGTAATATTCGTGAGACAGGTTCGCTTTCTCACAATGATATGTCCCTGTTTCACTATTGATGCCATCACAATTCTATTTAATATAAACAAAAAATTAGGGCTCGGATTATCCCCAAATTTTAAACGGGGACGACATCTACAGTATAACTAAAGAAAACTATTGATTTTTACATGTGTTTTTCATGCCACAACTTAGGAAGGGGATCTTAGAATGGAATTAACTTTTGAAAGGAACGATCTCTTGGACTCCTTACAAGTACTGCAAGGGGTCGCAAGTGGACGCACTACCTTACCAATTCTCTCAAATGTTCTCATCAATGCCACCGGGGGCACCATTGAGTGCATGGCAACGGATCTGGAAGTCGGCATTAGAATGACGGTTGAAGGTACAATCACAGAGGAGGGGGCAATCACTGTTTCCGCTAAGAAATTAGGGGATATTGTCAAGGAGTTACCTGCGGATAAACCGATACACTTAGCAACGACAGCAAACGACCGCGTTGAGATTACCTGTGGGGATGGTGTCTACAAAATCATCGGACTGCCCGATGAAGAATTCCCACAACTCCCCTCAGTTCAAGGGGAAGCATTGAAAATTGGCGGAGAGACATTGCGCGATGTCCTTCAAAAAACAGAGTTTGCCGCATCTACAGAAGAAGTTCGTTACTTTCTAAATGGGCTCTATTTCAATTTTCTTGAGCACGGGACTGAGGTAGTTGCTACGGATGGAAAACGTCTTGCTTTGGCACGCTGCGAGCCGCTCACCTCGCTGGGAGAAGTCAATGGATTCATCGTTCCGTTGAAAGCCGTTCGCGAGATTGCGAGAACCTTCGCCGATGCTGGTGAGGTAAGCGTTTCAGTTTTTGAAAACCAAATCCTCTTTACCGATGGCAACGCTACCTTAACGACGCGACTTGTGGAGGGTGATTATCCGAAATACGAGAAAATCATTCCCGAATCGACCGAAGGCAGAACAGTTGTTTCAAAAGAAGGAATCTTAAGTGCGACGCGACGGGTCGCCCTGCTGTCGAATCCGAAAAACTATTCGATCTGTTTAGAGATCGATTTAGAACAAGTCCAAGTCTCTGCAAAGACCCCGGAATTGGGAGAAGCACACGAGACGCTACCTGTAGAGTCCAGCACTGGAAGTGTGCGGATTGGTTTCGACGCTCGGTTATTGATAGAGGCATTGTCTCACATTAAAACGGAGTCGCTATCACTGGAATTTTCAGGAGAGTTGAACGCTGTTCTTATTAAACCGGTAGGCGACGATGACTATATCTCCCTGATAATGCCCATGCGCTTGGACCCTGCTTCAGCATAAGAGGATTGTCAGTTGCTCCACTATACCTGCGATTCGCTGGTGCGGTTTCAGACCACACCAGCGAGGGCATTATCACAACGAACTAACCTTTAATTGACTTCCACACCAGACATCTGCTCCAATGCCAGCATCAAGGCTTGGGTGCCTAATCTACCATGGCCCTGTGCTTGCACTGCCGTGTAAAGCTGATGCACCAACGCGAGTCCGGGCAGACTTAGGTGCATCTTGCGTGCCTCGTCTAAAGCGATGCTCATATCTTTGATAAAATGCTCCACAAAGAAGCCGGGATCGAAGTTACGCTGGAGGAGCCGTGGTGCTAAATTGTCCAGAGACCAGCACGCAGCTGCACCACCACTAATCGATGACAGCATCGTCTCCAAATCCAATCCAGCTCTGTAGCCGTAGATTAACCCTTCGCAGACCCCGATCATTGTACCCGAAATCGTGATCTGATTGCACATTTTGGTGTGTTGCCCAGCACCCGCGCCACCTTGATGGACGATGTTTTTCCCCATCGCCGAGAAGAGGGGCATAACGGCTTGGACAGCAGCCTCGTCGCCTCCTACCATGATGGAAAGGCGTGCCTCTCGCGCACCAACATCACCACCTGAAACAGGTGCGTCGATTGATGAGACATCTTGTGTCTGCGCCGCAGCATAGATTTCTTGCGAGAGAGAGGGTTCTGTCGTCGTCATGTCAACGATGATGCTTCCAGGTTTCGCTCCCTTTAAGATACCGCTGTCCCCGAGGTAGACTTCGCGGACATCGGGTGGAAACCCAACTATCGTGAAGATAATATCGGAGGTGGTTGCAACTTCGCTCGGCGAATCTGTCCATGCCGCACCTGCTTCCAGTAACGGGTCAGCCTTTGATTTCGTTCGATTATAGACCGCCATCCCATATCCCAGGTCCATCAGATGTTGACACATCCACCGTCCCATTACGCCGGTACCAATCCAACCCAGTTTCGTTGTTGTAGGTTCAATTTTCTCATAAGTGGTGGTTTCCATAATTCTCCTTCTTTTTCTGATTGAGTTTTCGCGCCGATCTTTCCGTTTTGATCATCAACTCGTGCCTTTACAAAATGTGGAATGGTGCCCAGAGTCCCATGGTTAGAAAATTCCCTATTCAGCGAGAAGCGTCAGCGTCAGACTAATATCCATCGGCATCGCTGAGTGTGTCAATGCCCCGACAGAGATGAGATCTACACCGGTTGCTGCCACGGTTTTCACCTTGTCAAGTGTAATCCCACCGGACGCTTCTGTCACTGCGAGATCTCCCACTTCATGCACAATACTTTTCATAATGTTGGGAGACATGTTATCAAGGAGTAAGATGTCCGCCCCTGCTTTCAGTGCTTCGTCAACTTGATCGAGGGTTTCAACTTCAACCTCAATCTTGGCAGTATGTGGAACAACCTGTCGTGCACGCCGCACAGCGTTACCAATACCCCCAGCGGCGACAATGTGGTTATCCTTAATCAATACACCGTCGTAAAGCCCAAAGCGATGATTTTGCGCGCCACCGACATGCACGGCATATTTCTGAACCGCCCGCCATCCCGCCGCGGTTTTCCGAGTATCTACTATTTTGGTATCATAGTCGGCAACTGCCGCAACAAATTGCGCTGTGAGTGTCGCTATACCGGAAAGCCGTTGCAGGAAATTCAGAGCAGTCCGTTCACCGATCAGAATGGTTTTGGCACTCCCTTGTACTTCGGCAATCGGCGTACCCGCCTTCACTGCGTCCCCATCAGTGAGAAGCGCGCGAAACGATAATGTTTCATCTAATTTCGCGAAGACTCGTTCGGCGACCGGCAGTCCTGCGACAATACCGTCACTCTTAGCAAGCAGGGTTCCTATACCCTCCTGTACGGGTGGCACTGTTGCTTCTGTTGTTATATCACCGATACCGATATCTTCTTCAAACGCCAAGTCAATTAGGGGATCTAATGAACGCAGATTGAGCATTTTTTAATTATACCTTACGGTTCGGTCAGGTGAGTTGCACGACTAACGATCCTTTCCGTAGATCCGCCCTCCGCTACGCTTACGGTCTATGGTTTCGTTAAACCTGCATATAGGGCGAGGGGACCTCGCCCCTACGCAGATTATACGACAAGACGTTACAACTTCACCAAGAACCTGCGCGTAATGTAATGGAACGCACGCCAGGTGCCCATAAATGAAAAGCCTTAATACCTTTCCAAATATGGGGTCAGGAATTTCTTTGCGTCTTCCGTGACATCCCACGCGTTGGGCCAGAAACAGAGATCGATAGAGAACCAATCACCGTCGTATCCAGTCTCGTCCATGATGACTGGAATAATCGCGTCGAAGTCCAGAACACCATCTCCGAAAGGTGCGTGTGTACTGGTATGATCGTCGTGGAGTGTATTGTCGGAATCAATGAGGTGGAAGTGTCCGATTTGCCCCTTGAGTTGCCGTGCGAGGTCAATTACACCATTCGCACCGAGTGTTTCCTGCTCACCAACCTGCCGAGAACCGACGACAGCACACATGTGGGCGTGGCATGTATCAAACATCACCTTGAAATTCGGGTGATCTACGGCTTTTGGCATATTAATAATATCACTCGGCTTGTTAAACATGTATCCGGGTTCAAATTCCCAGAGCATCAGCACACCGTGGTCCTCGGCGACTTGCGCACAGCGTTTCCAGACAGCGACAATTCGATCCCACGCTTGCTCCCGACTCACACCCGGAATATCTTCTTCGGCATCGGTAACGGTATCCACACGTATCGCAGGCGATCCGAGATCAAGGGCGAGTTGGAGACTCTCTTTGAACAGTTTATAATATTTATCGTCCTCTTGCACCTCATCCGTAGCAGGACCGGGGTGGGACCAGAAGTCAGCGGCTAATCCAGAGACTTCCAAACCGTAATAGGAGATTAACCCCTTGACGGCATCTCGGTCGCTTTTCATCGGATAATCGTTAATGTCAATATGCGGTTTAAACGCCCCGATTTCAACACCATCAAATTCAAGCTCGCTGAGACGCTTGACGACATCGTCAAATGGAACAGGATTGTCTTCATAGGGGCCAAACGCGTAAGCCCAACTTCCAATCGACAATTTTTTTGCCATGTTTTTCTCCTTTTTTAATAATTCGCAAAGCGTTAAATAATATGATTTTGCAGGTGCCGTTCTTCTGGTACCTACCGTCTGCGCCGTTGTTGCAGACTATCATCTTAGGCTAATTTTAAGACGCGTATTACCAACACTCTTTTGTGTTCTTGACTTCGCTCAATAGAGAACGTGCCTCTACGGTCACTTACCGCGTTGCTCAGGTAAAGCGTAACTATGATACACCCGTGACTAAGGTCTGAACCGCTGTTTCGAGTTCAAGGGTTATCTGCTCCACCGTTTCTCTTTTTTCTGCCTTGTAGGTATCGTAGTATTCTCGGAGATTTTTGGGTTCACCAACACGGACGGATGCGACCCGCGGTCCCCGCATTTTTGACGTACCAAAGACTTCTCTCTCCAGACGAACAATCACTTCAAGAAACCGCTCTGGTGAGCGTTCTTCTGCGACATATCCATCTGAAATCGCTATAAAATTGATTAACCGCTCCAGGTCGGGATAGAATCGTTGGAATTTCTGGAGCAGTTCTTCATGTATTTTTCGTTCGTACTCCGTCATCTGCTCAATGTCTTTATAGACCTCGGCATCGACTAAATTTTTCAACGCACGCACCCTCGTGAGCACATCGGCGTCAGAGTGAATGCCCATGATTTTTTCAGCATGGGACAAGATCTGCTCTTTCAGCTTTTGGATGTGCATATCGAGCGGCACGGTCTCATCCACTTTATATTGATATTCAGCCGCAAGCGTTTTGAAGATGGCGACACCGATACGCCGCAATCGTTCGTAGCGTTCAATCGGCTCTCGATCCGCAGGTGGGAGAATGTTCTGCTCTAATTCCGTGAGGGCGGCATCAATGTCGTCCCACATGTCCCGTGGATAATGGTATTTGATCCCGATCGGAACCATATAAAGCGGTTTGTCGACCTTCGCCTTTACCATATCGTCGAGAGCCCAGAAGCAGAGTTGAACAATGCCCCTTTCAAAGCGCATGACGGTATCATTCTGCCGTGAGATTTCCCCTTCGGCGAAGATAACAAGGGACGAGTTGCCTTCAGACAGGAGCTCCCGCGTTGTACGGAATGCATTCCGGTCGGCGGTGCCACGCACGATGGAATACGCCCCGAATCGTTGCATCAGAAAACCGCGTAAGCCACCGAATTTTCCTGTGCCATAGGTCTCGCGTGCAGTCATGTAGTAGTACTGCTGAGAGAGCTGTTTGGACAAAAAGAACATGACCGCAGGATCCGCACGTGCCGCATGATTTGGGGCTAATACCGTAGGATGTCCATCCGTTGTTTTTAGACGGTCAATCGATTCCGCATCAACATCCAGCGTTAGACCCTTCAAACACAAGCGGTTGATAAGCGGTACAAGTCCTTTCGCAACCTGAATCAGAGCCGTATTCGGTTTCGGGGGTTTAAAATCTAACATTGCATGCTACCGTTGTGTCACATAGTGTGCTTGTTTTTGTTACGGGACGGTACACGGAGCGTAGTTACTACCCTTGTTACAGCATGCAGAGTATGCCTACTACTTCTAAAGGTTTGGCGGATAGCAACAGATGATCTCCATTGGTGTATCGCCAGTGCTAATAATGACGTAACTGGATAAGTATCGTGGGATAAAAACGGATTTGCCGCGTTTGAGCGGGACATCTTCAAAGTCACCACGCAGCACGCCTTCGCCACCCAGAGTCACGAGCGCATAAAACCCTTTGTCTGCTGGCATACTCAGTGTCGAATTCACTGTTAGACGCGAGCATCCAAAGAATTTCGATGCTTCCTCTGGCACGATCCGATCTTCTCGGTTATCCCCTTCTGCCCGGACGAGTTCTGGCGTGCGTCGGATGTAGTTGTTAAGATAGTCCAGCTCCAATTTATCAAACTCAGCGGCATCTACAGCGAGATCCCATCCGAGTCCGAGGTGCCCATCGTCTCTTTCAAACGGAAAGCCTTCCCATTCAGCGAGGATATTCCAGTCGGTAGGTTCCTGTGGTTCGAGAACGCAGAGTCCGGTACCCAATGAATGGACAATCGGAGTGCGTAAAAAATAGACTTCCCCGACCTTCGGTTCAACAACGTGCATAAGACTTCGTAGCGTTGGCACATCTTGTGCTTCCATCAGGCGGCGGAACTCCGCTTTGTCTATCGCTTCCTTCCAGCCTATCCATGCCTTCGCGCCCGGACGTGTACCGATGAGGATCCATGCCTCGTTCTTGCCGAAGGGAGAATTGAGGTGTTTTTGCGAGAAATCGGGATTTGGATGCCAATGGATAGGGATATGCGCGCCTTCGCCGACATCAAAAATTTTGAGAAGCACGCCTAATTCTGTTCCGTATTTGTCGACGTGTGCGCTACCGAGTGTCTCTTCTGGAAATGCGTCCAGCAGTGCTTTCAGCAGGACGATCTCACCGCTTGGGAGTTGGACGCGACTGAGTCCTTTATCAGGCGGATTGTCCCTGCCGGGCGTGATTGCTCGGTTTGTGGAAAAGATCCATTCTTCAGAATAATAGTCATCTGTTGGATCGGGTTCGCCCATAAACTCGGCGCGGAGCTTTCCACCGTTATAAAAATGTAGATAGGTATTTGGTGCTAAGGCAATCGGTGCGTTTAGCATTGACTGCAGTTCATTTTGTGATGCCATGTTGCCATCCTTTCTTTAATCTTTAAGAACTAAGGGTGTCGTTTTCGGGTTCCCTTGTTTGAAGTCAATTTATCATTTTAGACAGGTTTTGTCAAGTCACTTTTTGGGCAGAGCCACTCAGTTGTCAGACATCAGCAATCAGTAGTTAGTGATCAGTAAGGTCGCGATTACGGAGACACGACTCAGACATAAGGAAAAGAAAATGTTGTGAGTTTCAGAGTATTCAGAGTAAAATCTGAAAGAGGGTGGGTGTAAAAAAAGTTGTAAACATAGATTATGACTGGGTTTTCGACGGATGTGATAGGAGGTTTCTAAAAAGTTACTCTGAAAATGAAGATTAAGAATTTAATCGGGAAATGTAGGTGTTAATTGTCTGAATCAAGATTTACAGGATTCAAGGATTTGCAGGATTATAGACCTGTTACGAAGGATGGATTTGGGTTTAAACTCACCGGTATATCAACATACGTTTGTTACAAAATCCATGACTGTATACGCGCCGCGATGACCTCAATATCAGTTATGGTTCCGTCCGCAATCTTAAAACCGAGTTCGATAATCGAATCATCAATGTTGGAAAGACGGGAATAACCGTTCAATTCTAAAAAACGGAGCGCGCACGTTAGACCGATACGTTTATTCCCATCGAAAAATATGTGTCCTGTAATAATGTGATGGGCATATACAGAGGCTTTTTGGAATAGAGTTGGATACAGTTCTGTATCGCCAAATTTTGCGCTAACTGCTTCGACTAAATAGTCCAATCGATCTTTATGCAAAATCTGATGGTCATCCACATGGGTCTCAGCAATGATTAGAATATCTTCAATTGTCAAATATTTCATACATTACCGAGGGTCTTCCATGCGCGATCGTAGTCTTGTAGTATCTTGTCTAAGGCGATGATGGCATCGCTCCCCATCTCTCTAGCAGTTGCCATATCTGATTTCGCTTTTTCTCGTTCTCCCAGGCGTAACCACGCCCCACCGCGGTTGTAATAGGCATCGGCATAATCGGGTTTCAGTTCTATCGCTTTCGTATAATCTGCAATAGCCTTATCAAGTTCGCCCTTTTTGCTGTGAGCCAACCCGCGATTATAGTAAGTTTCGGCACATTTTTCATTAAGTTCTTTCGTCATTTTTTCTCCATAATCCGAATCTTCTCAATAGCTTAAACATTTGCCAACGCAGTTTCGAGTTCCTCCACCGCGTTAATAACATCCTCCAGTTCTTTTCTATAGATGTTCGCAATTGCAGCGTGACTGAGCGGATTTAGGATGATGCTTCGATACAGTTCAATTTCGTCGACAACCCTTAGATCCAAAAGCAGAAGACCCGCTTCGTCTCTTTCCATTTTTATGGGCACCCAGAAGTCTTCACTTCTCAATTCTTTTGGATTTTCGCGGTACTTAATACAGAGATCTTTTTTCTCACAATATTGCTTGATTGTCGCTTCAAAAGCGGTGCGAACATAAATTGCACAGGCTTTGTAGTCATTGACATCAAAATATTCTTTCGCCTTGTCAAGGTATGCTTTATCTTCCACATAAACTGGGATTTCGTGTTCATCGGTTGCCTTGGAATAAAATTCAGTGTATTTCCAATCCTTTTGATCTGTTCGCTGTTTGACGATCTCATACCACGCCTTATCGTAAGTCGTCAAAAAGATCTGATAGTCTGCGAAGTAGTCGTTTAGAATATCGAGTACTGGCAAGCGGTTTGGCATGTCCAAGCCGATTAACACGTCATCCAACGCGAGAATCTTCATACCTCCTTTTGGTTCTGGCAAGCACAGGATTGATGAAAAATAGATAGCAATCGCAATTGCTGACAACTTTGCTTCATTCAATAAAAGGTAACGTTCAGATATATCTTTGTCAAAGAATTTGACGTTTAATAAAATCTGCTGGTTCTCAAGAGATTTGTTCTCTCGATTGTATCTAACCCCTTTAGGGTCTAAGTTAAGGTTAAGGTCAACTTTGTATCCAAATCTGCGAAGAATCTCGCGTACTTTCGGACGCAGATCCGCTAATCTATTTACTAACTCATCGTTAAAAACTTCTACCCGTTGTTCAAGGGAGGCAATTTGGTGTTTCGCACTCCTGCGCGGATAGGGTTCTTGAATGTCATCCCACGCCTCAGCAAGGGTCCGATCTGTCACCGGGTTAACCGTATTTGCTAAAAGGGTTTCAACCAACAAATCGAACACATTCACGGATTCGCCTTCGGGTTGGAGATAGTGCACCCCCAGAAGGTCTTTATAGTCAAGAAATCCACTTGCCTTTGATATTTCAATAATCAGATTGTTATTCGTTTCTTTAACGTCCTTTGACCACTTGTAGATTTCTTGCTTTTGGGGTTGATCTGAACGGAAACGAAGTTTGATATGTCCAGGATCCTCGGTAAAGATATTCTGATGGTTTTCAAACTCAGTATTTTTACCTTCCTCTTTATCTTCGTTTACACCAGATTCAAAGAAATACTTTAGTGCAAGATACAACGACGATTTCCCGCTCCCGTTTTCACCGTAAACCAGTAAATTTTTTCCCGCATTATGCAACTTGATTTGGTAGGTTTTCGGAAAGGCTCTGAAGTTTTTGATTTCAATGTTAGTTATTTTCAAATTTTACCCTCAATGATACGAACTACTTTTACACTATCCAGATAATAAAGGTTTCGCCGGACGAGATGCGTTCTTTCATATAGCAACTCAAAGATGTCTCGTAATGCGGTCATTTTATCACCCTGAATTTCCTCGCACGAAGGCAATTGTTCCTCCAACAACGGTTGGAAGAAGTGTTTGTCCCCTTTATGCAGATCTTCGGGCAGGTAAGCCTCATAAACTAAGCCATCAATAATTCGTTCAAAATATCCGAGCATTACACGATCGCGGGCGTGCGCCAAATCCCTGCTATTTATCGTTGGCTGCTGCTGAAGATAGATTAGGTAATCAACGAGTTTGGCGATGAGTGCCTTCTGCGTCGACGTGAGGTCCGGAATCGGAATCTGTTGGATATACCCACTACGCGCCCGAAGATAATCAATCGTCAATTGGTTCGACACCTGCGAATAAAACCACTCCACAGTGCGAGAATTGAGGAGACCGCAGAGCCACGTTTCCTCGGTTGGGATAAGATAGGACGTATTTCCGTAATAATAACCGGCAGTATCAACTGCAAAAGTCTGATAGTTATAGGTGTCTGGACAGACGAGTTTCGGTCGCGCAAAACGCTCTACGTTGTTGATAGATGCTGGCAGCTCATACCATTTCTGTTTGCCTTTTTTTTTGCTCAGGGATTCTCGATATTTTTCCAAGTGCTTCAGGATTGCTGGATAATCGTTTATCGCTATACCGCGGTAAGTAAAAACTAACCATTGATGTGGTGTGTCAACATGCCAACGTCTTATATCCTGTCCGTGCAAAAACGGCTTTAAAATATCAGCAGATGAAAGGTGCGCTGCAATGAGTTTATCCCGCGTCGTTTTATCTACGACAAACACTTCAGTCGGTGTTGTGTTGATACCGAAAGCGGGTTTTGTTTTGACGTACTTGCCTAACGGTGTACCAGCATTGCGAAGTTGCGAGCGTAAATTCACCACATTCGGTGATTCAAGCGGATTTCCATCGGCATCCAATACTTTTTGCGTCTTCGGGTAACGGGTCCGCCGACGCTGTGTCAGCAGGAGTGCAATGTCTTCCGGCAACTTAACACGGTATCGCTTCTCATAAACCTCAACATTTTTGTAACCGTCACGGAATGCTGCAATGATATCCATGCCCTTTTTCTTAGCAGCGGTCAGGTCTGCTCTGGCTTTTTCCCAATCTTGCAAGTGTAGCCATACTACCCCGCGATTGTAATAGGTTATATCACGATTTGGATTTAGTTCTATTGCTTTAGTATAGTCTTCAATGGCATGGTTGGCATCATCTTTTTTGCCGTAAACTACTCCGCGGTTGTTGTAAGCATCTGCAGGATTATGATCTAATTCTATTGCTGTGGTATGATCTTCAATGGCACAGTCATAATCGCCAATATTACTATAAGCATTGCCGCGATTGATATAGGCGTTGGCGAAATCTGAATTTAGTTCTATTGCTTTGGTATAGTCTTCAATGGCACAGTCATAATCGCCAATATCGCCATAAGCATTGCCGCGATTGTAATAGGTTATATCACGATTTGGATTTAGTTCTATTGCTTTGGTATAGTCTTTGATAGCAAGGTTATAATTACCTTTTTTACCGTAAGCTATCCCGCGATTGTGATAGGCATTGGCGAAATCTGGCTTCAGTTTTATTGCTTTAGTAGAGTCTTCTATGGCGAGATCACAGTTGCCTTTTCTCTCGTAAGCCGTCCCACGATTGTAATAGGCATCGGCGAAATTAGGTTCGAGATTTATCGCCATGCTATAGTCTTTGATAGCGCGGTCAAAATCGTTTTTATTGTAGTAAGCTGTCCCGCGATTGTGATAGGCATCGACAAATTTGGTATTGAGTTCTATTGCGTCCGTATAGTCTATAATTGCTCTGTCATATTCACCCTTATTACCATAGGCGTTACCGCGGTTGTTATAAGCTTCAGTATAGTTAACTTTGAGTTCTATTGCGTCCGTATAGTCTATAATTGCTCTGTCATATTCACCCTTACTACCATAGGCGTTACCGCGGTTGTTGTAGGCATCAGCATAATCAGATTTGAGTTCTATTGCTCTTGTAAAATCTCCAATAGCTTTTTCCTGCTCACCCTTATTGTCGTAAGCGACTCCTCGATTGTTGTAGGTAATAACATGACGTGGATTCAATTCGATCGCCTCGTTATAGTCTATAATCGCTTTTTCATACTCGCCTTTGTAGTAGTAAACAGCACCACGATTACAATAGGCGTTAGCGTAATTAGGGTCCAATTCTATTGCCTTGCTAAAGGATACGATTGCCTGTTCAAGTTTATCTTTTTTAATGTAAGCAATGCCGTGGTTATTATATACCTCGGCCTCATCATCCTTGTTTCCATAAGCAAAACTGTGGTTGTAAGAGGGATTACCAAGCATTTGGTTCAGTCTTAGCATTACTTTTTTCCTCCACAATGCGATTTACTTGAGGGTAATGATAACATGCAAAGTGAAAAAATGCCAACCGAATATTAGAAATCTCCAAGGTCATTCAGTTTTAGGTTTCTGTTGGTTTTGAAGGAAAATCGCGACCGGGAGTGCTTCGCAGTGAGAATCCTACAGAAGAGGGGTGTTTTTGCTTGGGGGTTTCCCCAAGATTCGGAGATCCCTCCTACGGCAAATCTGAAAAGAGTTGCGCTTTAAGGACAATTTGTTTTATAATAGAAACATGAGATGAAACCTACAGATTCCCCAAAAGTGGAAAGGATAACCAAGAAAATGGCAAAATCTAAAAATAGGATACAGGTAGCAGCACGAAGCTTGATGATACACTCCTTTCTTCTCTCAACGCTTCTCTTTTGTGTGCTCGCACCAGCCCAAGAACCCACTCCAGATGTCGAAACCATCGTCAAAAAGATAGACCAACTCTATCGTAGCGAAACCAGTCATGCCGAAATGGAAATGCACATCCTCACCCCACATTGGGAACGAACCTTGGCGATGAACGTTTGGACACAAGGGATGAAGAAAACTTTTATACGGATTACGGCACCGAAGAAGGAACAAGGTGTCGCGACGCTGCGCATCGGAAATGAGATGTGGAACTATCTGCCAAAAACCAACAAGGTTATGAAGATTCCGCCATCAATGATGATGGGATCATGGATGGGTTCCGACTTCACGAATGACGACTTAGTCAAGGAGTCGTCAATGCTCGACGATTATACCTACCAGTTCGTTACACCTGAAGACGCATCTCCCGACCATCTCTACGTCCAACTTACGCCGAAAGAAGATTCCCCGATCGTTTGGGGAAAGATTGTTGCAGCCGTGCAATCTAGCGATTATCTACCAGTATGGCAGCACTTCTATGACGAAAAAGGGAATCTGATGCGGGTTATGAATTTCAAAGAGATCAAAACCTTTGGCGACAAAATCGCACCTTCTGTGATGGAAATGATTCCACAAAACAAGGAAGGACACAAAACAGTTGTCCGATGGTTAAATGCCACATTCGACGCAGACATCGACGATAAAATTTTCACGCGCCGAAACCTTCAGAAAAGGAGATAGGTGACGGCATGCGGGTTACGGCACACGGAGTGTGCCTACTACTCTATGATACTCAAAATCGCGTTTCGTAACACCTTCCGCCAAAAGCGGCGGACAATCCTCACCGCTCTCGCAATGATTGTCGGTTTCACGCTCTTATCGCTAACCATCGGCTTGTCCGATGGGGCGTATGGGGGCATTATCTCGATGTTCACGCGAAACCGCATCGGGCACATTCAGGTGCATCGCGACGGATACCTCGACAAGCCATCACTTTACAATACGATTAACGAATATACACCCCTCGGTGAGACAATCCAGAGCACCACAGGCGTTGAAGCGTGGACACCGCGAATGTACGCAGCCGGACTCGGTTCGGTTGGTGAAAAGAGTACGGCTGTCCAAATCATTGGTGTCGATGTGGCACGAGAAATCCAAGCGACTCGATTTGATAACAAAGTGATTGAAGGCAATGTATTAGCGGAAACCGCTTCGCATGAAGCAGTCATTGGAAAAGGTTTGGCGAAGATTCTTTCTGCGAGGATTGATAGTGAAATTGTGATTTTTTCGCAGGGTGCCGACGGTTCAATCGCAAATGACGTATATAAGATCGTTGGAATCGCAGAGAGTGGGGACGACGTGACAGACCGAGTGGCGTGTTATCTACACATCGAAGACGCTCAGGAATTGTTTGCGCTTGAGGGACGTATCCACGAAATTGTTGTGATTGTTTCACACATCAATGAAGTAGGTAAAATTACAGACGCAATCGAAGCGCGCTTGAATAATTCCACGCTGGAGGTCGCACCGTGGCAAGTGGTTGCCAAATCCTTCTACCGCGCCATGAAAACCGATCAACAAGGAGATGCCATTAGTCGCTGGGTGATTATGCTTATTGTGGCTATCGGTGTGCTTAATACGGTGCTGATGTCGGTTCTGGAACGGACGCGTGAATACGGCATGCTGAAGGCAGTCGGGACGAAGCCGACGCAAATTTTCTGGCTGGTCATCTATGAAGTGACTATCATCGCTATTGGCAGCATCGCGGTTGGCGCGCTCCTTGGGGTTTTAGCCAATTATCTGCTATCCATATACGGCATCACGTATCCCGAGGCAATTACCTACGGCGGTATGAAATTCAAGACGTTGTACGCTGAAGTTAACGCCCGATGTCTGATTATTCCGGCTATCACTGTTCTGCTGTCAGCGACGATCGTCAGTCTGTTTCCTGCGATAAAAGCCGCCCGAATCATGCCCGCGAATGCGATGCGGACACATTAGTATGGCTTTCAGCAATCAGCAAAGAAGCATTAGGTATATCACAATCCTTTTTTTAAAAGAGCGCGCAGCTTGGAACGAAGTGGAAAGCGGATCTACGGGAAAGCACTCTCAACCTTCAACCTACCTAACCGAACCGCAAGGAAAATTAGAAAAATGTGGTTGATTTTAGTAAAGCTTGCATGGAGAAATATCTTTCGGAATAAACGGCGTACCTTTATCGCCTCAGTAGCGATCGGTATCGGTCTGGCTGCCTTGATTTTTGTTGATGCCTTTATGATCGGGATGAGTGAGAACATGATTCGGACAGCTACCGCTTCTTTTCTCGGCGATGCCCAGATTCATCGGCAAGGTTTTCGAGACGAACAAGAGGTCTCATTGACGATCCAAGCACTCGACGAGGTAACAGCGAATCTTGCTGAGGAAACCACCGTCCAACATTCAACACAAAGAGTACTCGCTTTCGGAATGATTACGTCTCCCGCAAATGTCAGTGCGATCAACCTCATCGGGGTTCATCCGCCGACAGAGAAATTCTTGTCCCTAATTGATGATGCGATAACGGAAGGTGCCTATTTTGAAGGAGAAAATAGCCGCGATATCGTCGTCGGTGCGAAACTCGCTGAAACCTTAGAAATTGGGCTTGGGGACCGAGTAGTCGTGACAGTAGCACAAGCAGAAAGTGGTGATCTCTCGCAAGAGATGTTCCGAGTTTCCGGTATTTATCGCTTTGTCGGTGAAGAGATGAACAGCGGAATGGCGTTCGTTCAAATCGAAAAAGCGCAAGAGATGCTTGCTATCGGGAACGGGGTCCATGAAATAGCGATTAAATTTACTTCCGTCGCCTATGCTCAGGACCCGGTGCTACCGTTTTGGGAGGCGTATTCCCGACATGGTAATGAAGCCTTAAGCTGGACAGAACTTATGTCGCAATTGACAGCAATATTGGAAATGACAAAGTATAGCAAATACATCATGGCAGTCATCTTATTTGGGGTGGTGGTCTTTGGTATTATCAACACTCTTTTTATGTCGTTGTATGAGCGAATGTTTGAGTTTGGCGTGTTACGTGCCGTTGGAACCCGTCCGTTCGGGATGGCGCGTGTCATTTTATTTGAGGCAGGTGCCTTGGCAATCGTGAGTATCGGGCTGGGTGCGATACTTGGCTTCGCCTTGACGGCAGTATTCGCGCATGTCGGTATTGACTATACCGGCATTGAAATGGTGGGTGTGACAATACAGGAGTTCATCTACCCGGTCCTGGAGGTTCAACAGTTCATCATTTATCCTATATCGGTTTTTATTTTTACTATCATTGCTGGGTTATATCCTGCTCGGCACGTGGCGAAAATGGCTCCCGTAGATGCAATGCGACGGAGCTTTTAAACGATTATGTCTGGTCGAGGTTTCCATTGTCAACCCCGATCTAAAATTGTTAAAAAACCCACTTTAGGTTATAAGAGGTTTGTTAACGACTGGAAATCTGCCCTTTGACCATCAACTCGCCTCCGTTATAAATGTTAAGGCACGAGTTGATGATCAAAACGGAAGGGCAGCTCAGATTCAATCATTAAAAAAATGGAACAGACACAAAAAACAGATGTTATCGTCACAGAAGGTGTGACAAAAGTTTATGCAGCAGATGGAATTCCCGTCAACGCTCTTAACGGGATCGATTTAACCATCCAATCGGGAGAATTCACGGCACTGGTGGGTCCCTCTGGTTCGGGCAAAACAACCTTTCTCAACATCATCTCTGGGTTGGATAATCCTACAGAAGGAAAAGTGTGGCTTGCTGGCAAAGTGCTATCAGAGATGAGCGGTAATGAACTCTCTGACTTTCGACGGGATAACATCGGGTTCGTTTTTCAGGCTTACAACTTGATTCCTGTGCTGTCGGTCGAAGAAAATGTTGAGTACATCATGCTCTTGGCGGGCGTACCGAAATCAGAGCGGCACGAGCGGGTTATAACAATGCTCGAAGCCGTCGGGTTAGAAGGGGTTGCCGACCGGACACCAACGCAGCTTTCAGGTGGGCAGCAGCAGCGCGTTGCTATCGCGCGTGCTATGGTCTCCGAACCTACGATCATCCTCGCTGACGAACCGACCGCAAACCTCGACTCGAAAACGGGTGCGGATCTGCTTGAGATGATGCGTCGCCTTAACGCCGAAACCGGTATGACGTTCATCTTCTCAACCCACGATCCGATGGTGATGGAGAGTGCGCAGCGTCTGATTACGCTTCGCGATGGGCAAATAGACAGTGATGAGATAAAATAGTTGTCAGTCGTCAGGCACAAGAGGTTTCGATAAACCAGACACCTCTTTAGCTGATAACTGATGACTCCTCCTCTGCTGACTGATACTATTCAAATGAGAAAAATTCTGGCACTCATCACCTGTTTGATGACAACATCATTTGTAGGAATCGTCAACGCTGAACTCAAAACTGGTGGTTACTACAAAAACTTCTTCACGACTTTCAATTCACCGTTTCCAGACGCACCGATGACGGGGGTCGTGGTCAACCGACTGCGTCTCAACCTCTCTTACGCACCGGTAGACTCACTTTCATTTGCCTTCGCCTACGACTTTACGCCGCGGGTTCAAGACCCTTTACTCTTTTCCCAGTCTCCGATTGCCATTGGTAGCACTTCGTCCCGTTACCGAGTTGCTGATCTTGACTCGCCGATCTACCCCAGAAAGGATGAGCCAGTCGGCAGTGTCGGTATCTATCATAACCTCGATCGCGCTTCTGTTCAGTTCAGCACAGATTTCGCGGATTTCTCCATCGGTCGAGACGCAATAGCGTGGGGTAGTGCACGGATCATAAACCCAACCGACATCATCGCTCCTTACACCTACGACCAACTTGATACTGAAGACCGTGTTGGTGTAGATACAATTCGGGTTCGTATTCCAATAGGGGTCATGGGAGAAGTAGATACTGGATACATTTTCGGTAACAAATTTAATTTTCATAAAAGCGCTGTCTTCCTCCGAACACAATTGAATGCCGTAGAAACAGACTTCTCAATTCTATTATTGGAATTTCAAAGAGATCTGCTTGTCGGTTTTGATATAGCACGCGGTATAGGTGGTGCGGGATTTTGGTTGGAAACCGCCTATGTATTTACCGAACCGTTCAATGACGACTCCGATGCCTTGAATAACTATCTACGTACCTCTGTCGGTTTCGACTATAGTTTCGGTGGAGAGACTTACACATTCATCGAATATCATTTCAACGGAGCAGGTACGAAAAAACCTGAAGATTTCCTTACCAATTTAGATAAACCGGCGTACACCCGTGGGGGTGTTTACTTGCTGGGTGTCCACTATCTCGCGCCCGGATTCACCCATCAACTAACACCGCTGGTTAGTTTCAGCGGTCAAATATTGTTCAACCTATCTGACCCATCAACCTGGATCGCTCCACAGATCGCATATAACGTCGCAGAGGATATCCATCTCTCTGTCGGCGGTTTCATCAGCGTCGGAAAGCGACCTAAGAACGGCGATTCTACTCAATTGCAATCTGAACTTGGTAGCTATCCCAATCTTTTCTTTTCTTCATTTCGTGTCTATTTCTGATTGTCTCAATTCCCTTTCCCAAATGATGCGTGTACAGTCCACAACTTCTTCTCGAATGTGGCAGTGATGTCAGCGTTTTGCTTCGGTAAATCCCGACGTATATGGTAATCCTGTGCTGGAAGGCACCGATTCTGGTAAACATGCCGCACAGTACCTTCATCACCAAAGTACTCTTTATCACGCTTAAGTGCTCGAGCCATAATCACAGAAGTGTCTACCTCTATCCAGACCGTAAGATCCCACCAATGACAAAGTTCACTTCGTAGTAGGAAGACCCCTTCAATGAGAACAATGTCCCGTGAGGTCGAAGAAACTGAAGATGACCCGCTCTTGGCGGTTTCAAGAGTCCGTACAAGCGCAGCGTAATCAAAAGCATTCTCAAAGTACGCAATAGGTTCAGACGTATTCGATGTCCTTAGAGAGCGCGGAATTAGAAACGCATCTATTGAGAGCAAAGTTATATCCAAACCAAGACGATTCAACTGCACTCGCACATCAACAGCGAGGGTTGACTTCCCTGCACAATCAGGTCCGCTCAGTGCAATCAATTGTGGGGCACCAGATTGCGAATAACCGGTCCTGATTCTCTGAGCGATGTACACTGCGAATTCGTTCTGAGACATCCGCTGATCTGCCATACGTATTATCCATCCTGCTGTAAGAAGCCACCAGATTTACCAAATGGCGTGTAAACGTTCCTTTATTATTTATAAAATACTACTTTAATTGAAGAAACGAGATCTGTTTGCATGCTACTTTTTATCATTAATACACAAAAATAGTATTTTGTAATGCATAAAATGTGTCATATCCTGCAAAAGCTGCTGCGCTCGGTTGGATGAAATTGCCTTTATCTTGATTCATTTTCTATTTTATTGCTATTAACTCATACTGAGACAAAGAAAGTTAATAGATTATATTGAAAAATAGGATTATCTTGATATGCTTTCTAATAACTCAATCCGCGTTAATCTGATTAAGTGGCAATTAGGGTTTTGATAGGAGGAAATTTCGTGTTCCTTACTCTATAGCATGGCATCTTTTGAAGAAAATCGAAAACTAAACAATTTCTGCGCCGAATCTCTCAATTTCTGCGCCCCGACAATGAAAGAAGGCTCTTAAATGGCTCATATTCACTCGACTCCGTAGTTTCTTAAGGAAAAAGTAGACGGTTCCGTTTCCTTTGACAAACCTACGGTACACCTGTGTTCGTAGAGGTATCCTGATGAATAATATGCTTGGAATCTTAGCATAGCATACCGCATTTTATCAAAAGAATTGGCACGAAATTTGCTCAACTTAATGCATAAGAAGAACCGCTTCGGGCTTAAGGGAACTACTATGCAACAACAACCAGTATTTATCCAATTGCCATCGGCACCGATGCAGACGATTTATAAAACAATTCAGCAAGTCGTCCAATCAAACATTCCATTCTTCATTACTGGCGAAACCGGTGTCGGTAAGGAAGGCATCGCAAGATACATTCACGAAACCAGTCCGCGGCACGATAAACCTTTCATCGCCATCAATTGTGGACGATTCTCCGCTGAACTCTTGCAAAGCGAACTCTTCGGACACGAAGCAGGAGCGTTCACGAGCGCAATCCGACAGCGGCGAGGCGCGTTTGAAATGGCAAATGGGGGTATCCTCTTTCTCGATGAAGTTCCAGAAATGTCTTTGGACGCACAGAAGATGTTACTCCGCGTCTTGGACACAGCCACATTCACACGCCTCGGCGGAAATGAAGTATTGACGGTGGATGTCCATATCATCGCCGCAACGAACCGAGACATTGAAAAAGCCGTTGCGGAAAAGGAGTTCAGAGAGGATCTCTACTACCGCCTCAAGGGAATGATGTTTCACCTCCCACCGCTACGCGAGCGTCCAGAGGACATCGCGCCTTTAGCCGCAACCTTTATTCGTGAATTCAGTGCGGAATACGGAAAGAGTATTACTGGGATTACCCCAGAAGCACTCACTCGTCTTGAGCAGGCTGCGTGGCCCGGGAACATCCGTCAGTTGAGGAGCACCATTCAAGCGGCTGTCGCACTCGCAACAACGGACAGACTTGAACCTAAAGACTTTTCGGACCTCTATCCAGAACTCGCCCAAGCACTCATCTCTATATGGCAAGTACTCCCGTTGGAGACGCGGCAGGCAATATGGGAAACACTCCCTTTAGAGACACAATATACAATTGTGCATGAATTCTCAAATCAGACACCAGAATCTTGGCGTAACTTGCATATTCCAAAAATGGTTGAAGAAGGGGAACTTCTCAATATAAGAGATATGAACCAGAATCAAATCCTACACGCAGTTGCCGAGAGGCGCATTAAGGAATACGCCTCGCTCCGTGAGGCAGCCAAATCGTTAGATATTGACATCCGAACGTTACAGCGATACGCACAATGGAAGAAACCCGACGACTAAAGTGAACTTGGAAAATAGCATACAAGTTTCGACAAAAAATGCTGGACACCGGAAGCGTGTTGAGCATGCAGCACATAATAAATTAATGGCACAAGTTTTCTTTTAATACAGACAATATATGCGCGTCCAAAACACTTGGTGTTCGTATTTCCTACAGAGGCACGGATATTAGGTCAACTAAAAATTGAATCTGGCGTTAATTAAAAAAAACCACAATGTGCTATGGAAAACCGGTTTTGGACCGTCGCAGTTATTTTTCCTATGAGCCACATAAGGATCGCACATGGTAATGACGCACTGTGCTGCGATTCGCTTTTAGGGGCTAAAATTGCCCGAACTTAAATATATTCTTCGTCCTAATTTAAAATATACTTAAGGAGCACATTATGAACCGGCAGTCAACATTCATACAACTGCCATCGGAACCGATGCAGACGATTTACAAAACAACTCAGGAGGTAGTAAAATCAAACATTCCATTCTTCATTACTGGCGAAACCGGTGTCGGTAAGGAAGGCATCGCAAGATACATTCACGAAACCAGTCCGCGGCACGATAAACCTTTCATCGCCATCAACTGTGGACGATTCTCCGCTGAACTCTTGCAAAGCGAACTCTTCGGACACGAAGCAGGAGCGTTCACGAGCGCAATCCGACAGCGGCGAGGCGCGTTTGAAATGGCAAATGGGGGTATCCTCTTTCTCGATGAAGTTCCAGAAATGTCTTTGGACGCACAGAAGATGCTGCTCCGCGTCCTGGACACAGCTACATTTACGCGTCTCGGTGGAAATGAGGTATTAACGGTGGATGTCCACATCATCGCCGCAACGAACCGAGACATTGAAAAAGCCGTTGCGGAAAAGGAGTTTAGGGAGGATCTTTACTATCGTCTCAAGGGGATGATGTTTCACCTCCCCCCGCTACGCGGGCGTCCAGAGGACATCGCGCCTTTAGTCGCAGCTTTTATTCATGAGTTCAGTGCCGAATACAGGAAAAATATTACTGGGATTACTCCGGAGGCACTCACTCGGCTTGAACAGGCTGCGTGGCCCGGGAACATCCGTCAGTTGAGGAGCACCATTCAAGCGGCTGTCGTACTCGCAACAACGGACAGACTTGAACCCAAAGATTTTCCGGATATCTATCCAGAATTCATCAAAACTCTTACTTCTATATGGCAGACACTTCCTCCGGAAACACAAAACGCAATATGGGAAACGCTCCACCCGGAGACACAACACACAATGATGCACGAACTCTCGACACAGTCCTCAGCATCTTGGAGTGGTTTGCAAGTTTCAAGTATATCCGGGATGAGCGGAAAAGGCGAGTTTCTCAACATAAGAGATATGAACCAGCATCAGATTCTCAGCGCAGTTGCCCGAAAGCGTGTAGAGCAATACGCCTCGCTTCGTGAGGCAGCTGAATCGTTAGATATTGACATCCGAACGCTTCAGAGATATGCACGATGGGAAGAGTCAGACAATTGATGCAATCTCAGAAAACGGACGCAGCGTTTCAAACAGAAATGTTAGAGTGTCGAATGCACGTCCGGCATTTGGCACGTCATAAATTAAGATAAATCCGGTATAAAATAAAACACTGTGGAAACCAAAAGAGAACTTCGTATGGTCTAATGAGGTATTCAGAACCTTTACCAAATGGAGTTCTCTTTTTCTGTATACAACCAAAAATGCAAGGGAGTGCTGATTACATCTTTGTATGTGATGTGGCGACGATCACATTGATGTCGCGTGGTGTAATAGCCGAGAAAGAAGAAGAAACTCCCTCATTTAAAGACCACGACTAACTTTCGGTATGCTGTGCGCTGTGAACCCATCCTGGCACGAATTACAAGAAAATAACGTCCGTTGCGGACAAGCACGCCATCATCTGTCAACCCGTCCCACTGTGCAACGTTAGGACCGATGTAGTGAGGCGCGTCCTCAAGAAGCCGTCGAACCCGTCTGCCCCGAAGATCGAAAATATCCATCGTTACAAACGCTTGCATCGCATCCGGGGCATTGAGTTGATACACCATTGTCAGTCGATGCCTGTCCGGTGCGAAAAATACACGCGGCGAAAGTTTGACGTTCTGGATCTGCAATCGATCGGTGCGTTCCAAATTTGCAGGAGTAAGCACCATCAACGTATAAATACCGAAGTGGTTAATAGAAGCGGTCACGCTCCCTTGAATAGTGTTCACGCGACCTCGCAAGGGTATCCACTGTTTCCCAAACGCCTCCCAAAAATAGAGTTGTGGCTTTGCATCTGAAAACTCATCACCTCCAAAGAGAAATGTAAGCTGCGTCGGTCGTTTCAAGACAAGCCGCGCGGGTGAGATCCGAACGACACGAATAAACTGCCGGGCTGTTGGCGGTAACCCCGGTGATGCCACGATTTCTATCCCAATTTGTCGTTCGATCGCGAGCGCACTTTCGGGCAGTGTGATTTCCACGCCCGCTGGACTTTTGAGTGTTCCACCACGACTTCCGATGGTGCCCGTTGCTGGAACGACGCTTAACCTTACGCGCTGTTCCACCGCGTTCACACGGCAAATAAGATCTCCTTCCCCCACAAAAACAGCCGTTAGCATTGGTCGATTACCTGTTGTAATCCTACCCAAATTCCCTGCGAGAAACCACTGTGCCGTAAGCACCTCTTTATCCAGCGAGACTGCCTGAAGCCGGTAGCGTTTCCCAGAAATCAGCCTATAGGGTTGCATCACTTCTACTTGACCGTCAAACACCCGAATTTCAAACAGGTCCTCAACCGCAGTAACGTCTGAAGTGTAAGATATCATTAGCACTATAAACATGAAGCATATCGTTGGTCGATGGAAAGGTGTTCGCATGTTCCCATAGTAGCATACACCCGATTTGCATTGCAAGCCGTCTTGTGCTAAACTGATACATCATGGAGAAGCAACATTTCACGTCAAAAACGGTTGATGGCACAACTCTCATCAAGACAGACCCTTTACTAAAACCGTATGCGGCGCAGCTGCGTGAGCGGTTCGCACACTACCGACGTTTCAAAGCAGAGATTGAGAAAACCGGTGGCATCTTAGGCGAGATAAGCCAAGGACATCAATATTTCGGTTTCAATCGCGGGGAAAATGATGGTGAGACCGGGGTCTGGTATCGCGAATGGGCACCGGGGGCATACGCGCTTGCCCTTATCGGCGACTTTAACGGCTGGGATCGCGGCACACATCCGATGTCCGTTGATGATCATGGTGTATGGCATCTCTTCTTATCCGATAGAGACTACGCCGATCGACTCACACACGGAAGCCGAGTCAAGGTGCATGTTGTATCAGAACTCGGTGGACTTGACCGACTTCCAGCCTATATCCAGCGTGTTGTTCAGGAGGGGGATGCCGATTTCACCGGACAGTATTGGGCATCATCGTCCCCATATCAGTGGAAACATCACGCACCTCGTTTTGATACCCGCACCGAGGGCTTGCGGATCTACGAGGCACACGTCGGCATGGCACAGGAAGCGGAAAAGGTCGGAACGTTCGATGAGTTCACGCAAAACGTGCTACCCCGAATTGCAGATTTAGGCTATAACGCCGTGCAACTGATGGCGGTAATGGAACATCCCTATTATGCGAGTTTCGGGTATCATGTAAGCAATTTCTTTGCTGTCTCAAGCCGTTTCGGAACACCGGAGGAACTCAAAGCCCTTATTGATACCGCACACGATATGGGCTTACTGGTTATCATGGATCTGGTGCATAGCCATGCTGTCAAAAATCTGAATGAAGGATTGAATCGCCTTGACGGCACGGCATACCACTATTTCCACACTGGTGAGAAAGGTGAGCATATCGCATGGGATTCACGCTGTTTTGATTACAGCAAATACGAAGTGCAACGCTTTCTCCTTAGCAACATTCGCTACTGGCTGGAGACCTACCGGTTTGATGGTTTCAGATTTGACGGCATCACAAGCATGCTCTACAGCGACCACGGGTTAGGGCGGGAATTTGAGGGCTACGCGGATTATTTCGGGGCAGAAGTCGAACTCGACGCTATTGCCTACCTAATGTTAGCAAATGAGATCGTTCACACTATCAACCCCACCGCGATTTCAATTGCTGAAGATATGAGCGGAATGCCCGGCATCGCGCGCCCCATCGAGGCAGGCGGACTCGGCTTCGATTACCGGCTCACAATGGGTATCCCGGATTATTGGATTCGGTTATTAAAAGAGAAACAGGATGAAAACTGGCATATCGGCGAGATTTACGGCATGTTGCGCAACCGTCGGACCGGCGAGAAACATATCGCTTATGTCGAGAGTCACGACCAAGCCATCGTTGGCGATAAGACGCTTGCTATGCAACTCATGGATGCCGAAATTTACATAAACATGAGCGTTTTCACAACAAGCCATTACATCGCTCGTGGCATTGCGCTCCACAAACTCATCCGATTGCTGACCTTCAGTTTAGGTGGCGAGGGGTATCTCAACTTCATGGGGAATGAATTTGGACACCCTGAGTGGATCGACTTCCCGCGCGCAGGGAATAATAACTCCTATTGGTATGCGCGCAGACAGTGGCACCTCGTTGATGATGACACGCTCCGCTACAAACATCTCAACGCTTTTGATCGCGCGATGCAACACCTTGACGCAATGCACCATCTGCTTTCTGATGAAAACATCTATCTTTTATTTTTTCACGAGGACGCGAAACAGATCGTCTATGAACGGGGCGGACTCATCTTCGCCTTCAACTTCCATCCGACTGCATCGGTCCCAGACTGGCGCATCCCTGTGCCTCAAAAAAAGGATTATCGCCTTATTCTCAATACCGATGATACCGCTTACGGTGGCTACGGTGCCGTAGAGGGCAGACATTATCCGTGGCAAGACGTAGTTATGGAGGGTCACACACAATCCATTCAACTGTATGTCCCTGCCCGAAGCGCACAGGTATTAGCGGCCGAAACAACACGCATGGACTCCGATTGATCAAATTATTTGCGTCTCAACATGGAAGATAGGATAATTAATTCAATAAAAATTTGCACAAAAAACTTGACAAAGTGTTCTTTTTATGTTACAATATATGTCATAATGAGTACTTTGCCCGAACACGTGCCGTATGGACGGTGTTTTCCCACTAGGGAAACTAGGGACAGCCAACCGTGACCTCTGCCGCTGCGGTATGTCTACGTTGGATTGCTAGAGCCAGACACTCTAGCATTTTTATTTTCACAGTTGAATAAGAAATCCGCGTTGCTGCATGTCAGAATAGAGGTTCTGCGTATAAGGCTTGTTCTCGTAAACATCTCGACTAAATCCGGCTATTGCATCGGCTAACCTTATCCATGCACTACTTCCATCTCTTGCCCCACGGACCTTTCTGTATACCACACCTTTTTTTCTCAATTGCTTGGCAATCTGTTGCTTTTCTTTCTTACTCAATCCATCAACTATGACCGTTAACTTGTATTTCTCTGTATTTGTCGTGAGCTGTTGAGCCACTCGCGCTATTGTATCAACAGTCGCGCTTACATAATCTCGAGTATTAATATGGATTGAATAGAAGAGCGCACTCTCCAATTTTGCTATAGTTGTTATAGCTCGAAGATAATTCTCTTTTTTTACATAACTTGTATGCGTCCATTTCGTGATTCCCTTCCCAGTTTCTATTTCTATATCCAGTAACCTTCGTTCAACCTCATCACGCAGTTCAGTAGCATTCACAATTACAACAGCAACACTAAAGAAATCACCTTGCGTATGCTGCCCAGATTCATCAACATAACAGTAAATTTTACTCATGAAGTTTGACTATCCTTACAAAAATTTCAAAGAGAGATGGCGGTGCATGCACACCGCCTCTCAACAAGATAAAACCACCCTGAGGTAGATCACGTGGTTTTAAAAGCACTTAATCCTTTGACAGTTGGTTTAGGCGAGCGTGGAGCTCCTTCATCTGAGCTTTGATCTCGCGGATTGCCTCTGTATTGTCCTCCGGTTTTTCCATACTTTCCGGTTTAATTTCTTTGAGTACCCGTTCAATTGCCCCATGAGAGCAATCGGCAAGGAATGCTAAGTCGCGAACCGGAGCATTCGGATTATCGGCTATAATCTGACGAATCTGATCTGTATCCGCTTTAGGCCTTCGGGCAGAGATATTACCCTCTGTTTGCCGCAGTTCCTGGACCTTAGACGGCATTATGCCATCCCGTTTAGCGATAATTTCCGGCACGTATCTATTCACAGAACCGGTTGACACCCCTGTTTCCTTGTAGATGAAAACATCAGTATTTTTCCAACCTTCAGGATTATCTTCTAACCATTTCGTCAACGTCTCTTTCACACTACTCATTTATTTGTATACCTCCCATATAAATATATATCTTAATTATACCATGCATATCCAGGTTTGTCAAATTAATTTCAACATCGTTTCTCAATCCACTATTCCAAGAATCTCGTATACTTCCGATGCCTCCTATACTTGGTCAGTAAAGGGCGTGGTAACGTGCGTGCACCCATTACCGATGATATAAATTATAGACCCAAGACAGGAAACTGTGGACTTCAGTGAAAAAGGTGAAAAACAATAGTTTTTGTGTTTTAGTGGGATTACTGAGGGAGTTATGTTCGTTGATAAGATATGTAGGAAGATATATTATGTTGGATGTCGATAAAACTGATGATCTATAGTGTACTTGGTGTGCAAGGTGTATGCAGGATGGGAATCCTGCATACGTTTATTACTACGTGGTATTATTATCCAACGAATACGCACGGTTTCCGCTAGGACCACCGCCGATCGCCCACGTGCCTCGGAACAATGACTGCCGCCTCAGTGGCATGGTTTCAATGACTTCATGGCTCAGATTGAGCCGATGCCACTGTGCCCAGATCGAGTTGTAACAATTGAAGACCGCGCACCGAGGGTTCGATGGATTCGTCCAATCATTAGCCGCATGGACGAGACTTTCAGTAAAGATAACGACGGAACCGGGTGGACAATTGTAGTCGTCCATCACCTCGCGCATATTCGCTTCCCACGGCGATTCACCAATATTTGGACGATACCGGTCGGGACCTCCGTAATTGAAGTGCGCCTTGTGTGAACCACTGAGAAAAGAGGTACCACCTTGTCCTGACTTGACCTCCTCAAGTTCCCACACGACACGCGTCAATCCTGCGAAGATCTTCCCACCAGCAACCTGATACCGCATCGCGTTTGCCTGTTGCGGCGGACGTACGACGTGTGGTAGACCGTTATCACCACGTTCCGATATGCTCCAGCCGGGGTGTCTCACAGTCGTGAATGACCCTTCACATCGAAACCCGTAGCAGTCGTCTAACACAAAAGGATCCTCGGACAGAATCTCGTTCAGGATCCCCACGACTGCCGGATGGTCGAGTAGCGTCTGGAGTGCACCTTGATAACTCTGTCTCGCACCGTCATAAACCTCTGCTTTCATCTCTTCAATTTCCGATTCTGATAATACCGAGGGTAACAGAATCCAGCCGCGGAGATCGAAGAAAAATTTTTGTTCAGGTGTCATTGTCACCGGGGCATCCATAGGGGTTTGATTTGACATTGACTTTTCCTCCTTAAAGTGCCTTTTCCAATCCAGGCAGAAAATAATCCTTAACGACGACTTCCCAACTCATGCGGGAAGCAATATCGTAACCTTCTCGAAGCATATCTTCTACGTCACGAGGTTTGCGAGGCAAGCGTCCCAAGAGTTTCGCCGCGATGTCTCTGCTATTCTCCAATTCAATCGCATTCCGTTCCGCCAACCCGATATGAATTACATCTTCTAACGACTTCGGAGGAATATTCAGTTGCGTATAGTCCGCAATAACGATATTTGGAACATCACGATTATCAGTAGCACGTTGAATGAAACCGCAACACCCACATACATTGCTGACTACACAGATCGCCCCGAAACTCAGAGGCTCTACCTGCGCAATCCCGAACGGTTCGTAAATGGACTGCCCAAATTCCGCATCACTTCCCTTGCGGATGTCCATAAATTCCATTTCTATCGGCATCCGTTTCCCGCAAGCCGCTTGACTCCACCCGAACTGATTGACGAAAACTACCTTAATCGCCTTAGACTGTAGATTGAAGGCAGAAACGCCGTTGTTCAGTTCAATTTCCGCACCAACAAGGTCGGGATAACCGATTTTGTGGTACACGGGCCAGCCATACGTTTCCTCCATCTCATGGATGCTTTCGTTGGGGCGTCCTGTCACAATTTCTGTGGAGAGGATAAACAACACGGCTGCTTTATCATTAGAGGCGAGTAGGTCATCCAAGTGCATTAGCACCTGTAAATCGCGCCACAATCCCTTACTTTTGACGAGCCGCGTTACATGTGTAAAGACGTAATCGGGACGATAATCGAGAAGTGTCTTTGCGTATTTTTGGAGCAGTGCCTTCGACGTTAATTTTTCTTGTAGGCTCACCTCAAACGCCGGGATGCCGTTGTAAACGAGGTTAATTGGGAATTCCTCAAACGGCTTTGCCAAGAATCGCAGCTCATCCACAACGAGATCCCCAACAGCGAAGATTGTATCACAGAGATACGCTTTGTCGATCAACGCGTGTTTGAAATACCAAAACGGATCGTCGAATACATCCTGGATCGATTGTTCCTGTGCTTTTGCCTGCTCCAATACGTTGTAAAAGCGTATATCATGTCCGGGATGTCCCTCAACAATCGGACGTATCGTTGCCACTTCATGGGCATAAAAGATAGTCCGCATGTTCGCAGCGTCTTCGTTGTTCTTGCGTTCAATCAGTGTTTTGAACGCAAACGGCATTCCCATAAACTCGTGCGAGATAACGAACACCGGGGTATTCGCCTTTTCACCGATAAGAACCTGTAAGGCATCATACGCGGGTTCGGCAAGCCGGACATACTCTTCATATTCCCATTCACTCTCGTACCGACTTGATTCGATGTCAAAATGCTCGTAGAGATGCCACTTAAACTCACTCGTCTGAACCTCGTTGCTACTTGATACGTTCACCAAAATTACGTCCGTGAGGGTCGTAACGTTCTTATTTTTATCCACAAACTTCCGCTGTCCGTAAACGATTTCTACATGATAGATCTGCTCAATCTCGCTGAGAGCTTTTGCATGGGGTGTATCTGTTATCCCTTCGCTCGCGCGATATAGCACGGTGTCCAATTCTCCCAAGTCGGCACCAGAAAAGAGGGGTCCGACGAGAAAAGTGCGCTCAATCGCTGCGTTGTAGCTGTGGGTTGTCAGCAACCCTTCTAAAACTGCACCAATGCCACCCATTTTTTGGATGGCTTCGTGTGTCACATGAACAACAATACTCAAATCTTTTACCTCGCTTAACGTTTTGTATGCAGGCTTGCAAGCAAAGCCCGAAAAGAATGAAAAAATTATAAAAGCGTCCTCTTCACGGAAGATTATAGCATAACACCAGAGCAGGTGTCAAATTCCGTGTATTGAGGGGCGTGTAAAGTTTTTGGCATCAAGTGATCCAAGTTGTCGTGGGTCCCTTGTGGGGGGGTGTTTTTGCTTGGGTGTTTCCTCAAGTAACCCCGACTTTCGGATCGGCTGCCCCTTGTGGGAGGGGTGTTTTTGCTTGGGTGTTTCCTCAAGTAACCCCGATTATGACTTTCAGCAGAGAGGTTTGCAACTCCTCCTACTGACCGCCGACTGCTGACAAGTGAATGCCTCTGTTCTCAAGTCTTTGTCCTTGACAACCTCGCCAAAAGCAACTATAATATATATGAAGACTTGTGCGACAACCCTACGTTTCCTTAAGAGATTCCGGAGCAAGTTACACAAGGCTTTGGCTAAAGTGTGTTCAACAGATCTCTGAAGTTTCATATCCTTTATGGAGGTAGAAATGTTAGACAATATTGGGAGTGTAGCCGGTGCTATATGGCACTATCTTGAAAATAACAATGAGACCACTATTACAAAATTAACACGCGAAATTGGCGAAAACGAACGTACAATCTTAATGGGTGTCGGTTGGCTTGCCCGCGAAGGAAAATTAGATTTCGAGAAACGGAAACAGGGCACCTACATCACTTTAAAAACACAACAATTAGACGCAGAAGTCGTATAGATTTCGGAAGGAGTACGGAATTAAATGAAGCCACTTCGCCAGTTAACAGTGGTGCCGACGTTACCGCCGAATCTTGAGCCTCTGCGTGAACTTGCCTTAAATCTGTGGTGGACCTGGGATCGTGAGGCCCTTGGTTTATTTCGACACCTTGATACCGAATTGTGGGAAAAGACATATCACAATCCGGTTGCGATGCTCGGTCAAATCTCCCAAGAACAGTTAGATGCCGCTGCAAAAGACAGCGTATTCCTCGCCCGCCTTGAAGTTATCCATAAAAAGTTTAAAGAATACCATAAGACTGCGTCATGGTTTGAAACGAATCATAACGACGGGACGCTCAACACCCTAAAAATCGCCTATTTTTCAATGGAATACGGATTGACAGAGTGTATGCCGCTCTACTCCGGCGGTTTAGGGGTCTTAGCGGGCGACCATTTGAAGTCTACAAGTTACTTAGGGTTGCCTTTTGTCGCAGTCGGACTGCTCTATCAGCACGGGTATTTCCGTCAGACGCTCACGGCAGATGGCTGGCAGATGGCTGATTACCCAACAAATGACTTCTATAATATGCCCATTCAGCCAGCAAAGTGCGCCGATGGAACCCCACTTTTCGTGGAAGTCACGTATCCAGAGGGTAAAGCATTTGCTAAAGTTTGGTGTGCACAAGTCGGACGCGTTCCTTTATATCTCCTTGACACGAATATCCCCGAAAATCAGAGTGAGGAATTGCGGAACATAACAGATTACCTGTACGGCGGTGACGAACGCCTTCGCATCAAACAGGAAATCCTGTTAGGTATTGGTGGATACCGTGCCTTGACTGCACTTGGTATACAACCGACTGTCTGCCACATGAATGAAGGTCACGCTGCGTTCCTCACAATTGAACGTATCCGACAACTCATGCTGGAGACAGGAATCCGTTTTGAAGAAGCCTGCGAAGCTACGAAATCAGGAAACATCTTCACAACGCACACACCGGTCCCTGCCGGTATTGACTGGTTCCCGCCTGAGTTGGTTAATCACTACTTTAGTGGTTACTGTAGGGAACTCGGCGTTTCTGCTGATACTTTCCTCGGTCTTGGCAGAACAAATTCCACCAACACACACAGTGAATTCAGTCCCGCGCTTCTCGCGCTCCGACTCTCCGCGTTGTGCAACGGCGTGAGCCAATTACACGGTCATGTCTCCCGTGAGATGTGGAAGGATCTCTGGCACGGAACACCCGTGCATGAAGTCCCTATTGGTGCGATAACAAATGGGATCCACACCCGATCTTGGGTCTCCGGTGATATGCAGAGCCTCTTTGACAGGTATCTGGGTCCTCGCTGGATCGTTGAACTTACAAACCAAGCAGTCTGGACACAGATCTCGCAGATTCCGGATCCTGAGTTGTGGAGAACACACGAACGACGCCGCGAACGTCTTATTACGTTCGCGCGCCAGCGACAAGAGCAGAAACATGCTCTCGGCAGTGCCCCAACTTTTTCGCATAGCAAGCGCTCTCCGGAAAGCGAGAGTGTCGCAACTAAAATTCTCAATTCAGCGGCATTAACTATTGGGTTCGCACGCCGGTTTGCAACCTATAAGCGTGCGACCTTACTCTTCCAAGATGTCGACCGTCTCGACAAGATTCTCAACCATCCAGAACGTCCTGTTCAACTCATTTTTGCGGGCAAGGCACATCCACATGACTATGAGGGGAAATTGCTCATTCAGCGCATCTCCCGTATCGCATCAGAACCACGATTTTATCATAAAATCGTTTTCATTGAGAACTACGACATCTGTGTCGGACGCTATCTCGTTGAAGGGGTTGACGTTTGGCTCAACAACCCGTTACGTCCTAACGAAGCGAGCGGCACAAGCGGTATGAAAGCAGCAGCGAACGGAGTCCTTAATCTCAGTATTGCGGATGGATGGTGGGCAGAGGCAAATCATTTGGGGGGTGGCTGGACAATCGATGCCGGTGCTACTCCTGGGGACTCAAAGTCTACCGACAAAGCAGACGCCAACGCTATTTATGAGCTTCTTGAAAAAGAGATTGTGCCCCTCTTCTACCAGCGTAACCCTGTTGACGATGTGCCGTACGAATGGGTTGCCCGGATGAAGACTGCGATGCAGAACTTGGCTCCTATCTTCAATACAAAGCGCATGGTAGCAGAGTACGCTGAGCAGTTGTACTTTCCGGCGCATCGCCGCTGGCAGCATCTCAATGAAGCAGGTGGAAAGCGCAGCATCGCCTTAACTCGCTGGAAAACACATATACAAGATCATTGGGGCGATCTACGGATTGAGGAGAGACACACCGATGCGACGGCTTCTGTGATTCAAAATCCTGAGTTGGGTGTCGGTGAATCTACAACGGTGCAGGCGGTTGTCCACACCGACGTGCTGTTTCCACACGAACTCGTCGTCCAAATTTACCACGGCGTGTTAGACGAAGCGGGCGAAATTCACAATGGAAGTGTCAATCCAATGGAGTATCAAGCCGATCTCGGAGGCGGCACCTATCTCTTTGAAGGCACACTCACCTTGAAACAGACGGGATTACACGGTTATACCGTCCGCGTCTTACCTTGCCATGAAGATTTGCAATCTCCGCATGAACTCGGGCTTATCACATGGGCATAGTTGAGGACATCAAAGCCAGAACCATAGAACGTGCAAGGAAGTGGAATCAGTCATTTAGTCCACTTGAAGTTGGAAAGCAATGGTTCTATGGTGAAATCCAGAAGCGATGGGAATTGCTGACGCTTCAGGGGTGGGAAACCAAAGAAATCCGAGACAGACTTGGCCTGAAGAAGTCATCGCAGAAACTTGCCAACACCTTTGAAGCACATTGTGTCGATAGTTGGTGTCTATCATATTACACACTTGGCGGTAGTAGTCTTGTCGAGACTCCTGAAATCTTCTGCATTTCACCCATACCGATACGCAGACGAGAACTCCACAGGCAGAATCCACAAAAAGGCGGGAAGCGTCCGCGATATGGGGGAACGCGGTGTCTGGGTGTTCCAAAGAATACATTAGTCAAGCATGTGAAAAAAGGAATCCTACGCGTCACAGGACACCAAAGAGGATACCTAACACTCAGTGAAATTAACAGCAGTAAACAAGTTGTTCTCACAGCGCAACCGAACACCTATCGGGTTTTGAGAAGACTCAACTTTAGATACTGCTAAAGCAGGTCTCACATCCCCGATATAGAGATTCGGGGTTTTAGACCTAAAGGAACTTTTGAGTAAAAAGACCAATATGGACAGAACAGCAGAAATTACCCGCGAAACAGCAGAAACCCGTATCCGTCTCCGGCTTGACCTTAACGGAACTGGAGCATCCGATATTAACACCGGCGTTGGATTTCTGGATCACATGTTGGAACTCTTTGCCAAACACGGCTTCTTCGATCTGGAAATCCAAGCGGAAGGCGATCTACACGTGGATGCACACCATACGACCGAAGACGTCGGTATCTGCTTAGGGCAAGCCCTCCAAAAAGCGGTGCTGGACAAAACGGGAATGCAACGTTTCGGCAGTTTCACCGTCCCAATGTACGAATCCCTCGCCAAAGTAGATTTGGATGTTTGCGGACGGCCTTACCTCTACTTCGAGACACCACTGAGTCACGGAAAAGTCGGCGATTTTGATATTGAACTCACTGAAGAATTTTTTCATGGGTTTGTGAACCATAGCGGGACAACTTTGCATATCAACGTCCCTTACGGCACAAACCAACACCACATCATTGAAGCCATCTTTAAGGCAGTCGCGAAAGCTTTGCATGCTGCCACACGTCTTGATGAACGTATTACAGGTGTCCTATCTACCAAGGGAAGTTTATAGTTTCGACGTTTTATAAGGGCTGTCAGCCTTCGGCTGTCAGCGGTCAACGCGTAGGTTGGGTTGAACGGTAGTTGACGAAACATCACACATAGAAAAGCACTTTCAAGATTTTATAGAGACTGAAATCCAAGAAGTATGAGTGAAACCCAACACATTTTTACCGCTACACGGGTTGGCTTGTTGGGTTTCGTTAGATATATCCACACGAAGAGGGTCTCGAACATCGGGATTCTCCGTATAAACAAACGAACTTTTGGACATTTGCAACTCAACCCAACCTACGTTGACTAAACCCACAAGCACGGATAAAGGAGAACGTTTATGAGTAACGGGAACGTTATTGCAGTTATCCTTGGAGGCGGCCGCGGCGCACGCCTATTTCCGCTGACACGCGACCGGGCGAAACCGAGTGTCCCGATCGCAGGCAAATTTCGACTGGTGGACATACCGATTAGCAATTGCTTCCATTCAGGATTGGAACGCATCTATGTCCTGACGCAGTTTAACTCTGTCTCCCTGAATCGACATATCGCGCAGACATACCGCTTTGATACATACCGCCGCGGGTTCGTCCAAATTCTCGCCGCACAACAAACGCTGATGGGCGAAGAGTGGTATCAGGGAACAGCGGACGCGGTCAAACACAATGAACCTTACATTCTTAACCCACGTTTCGCAGACGAATATGTCCTGATTCTCGCTGGTGATCATCTCTATCGGATGGATTATCGCAAGATGCTCAAAGTTCATACCGAATCTAACGCCGCCATCACTGTGTCTGTGATTCCGGTGAAAAAAGAGGACACGAGCGGGCTTGGTATTCTTCAGGCGGACGCGAACGGACGTATCGTTAATTTCGTCGAGAAGCCCCAAACCGAAGAGGAACTGCATCGGCTCCGCGTTGAACCCGAAGTCTTTACATCTCGAGGTATTGAACCTCACGGTAGAGAATACATCGCCTCAATGGGAATCTACATCTTCAACAGAGAGGTCTTGCAAGAGGTACTTCGAGATGACTCAAACATCGACTTCGGCAAGGATATTATCCCGAAAAGCATTCAAACGCGTCCGGTTTCTGCCTACTTTTTCGACGGCTATTGGGAGGATATAGGGACCATTCGTTCCTTCTATTCGGCGAATATTGCGCTCACCGACACTGCACCGGCGTTCAATTTCTACGATGAGCAGGCACCGATCTACACCAACCGGCGGCATCTACCGAGCACCAAAGTCAACAGCAGTAGCGTTCGATCCTCAATCCTCGCTGAAGGCTCTATCATCGATGATTCTGAAATCGATAGAACAATTGTCGGGATCCGGAGTATCATCTCCAGTCGCAGTCGGATTTACCAGTCTGTCCTGATGGGAGCAGACTATTACGAGTCCGATGAAATACGGATGGAAAACGCACAGGCAGGCATCCCGAATATCGGCATTGGGCAAAATTGCCTCATTCAGAATGCAATCATTGACAAAAATGCGCGTATCGGTGATAATTCTGTACTCGTCAACCGAGACAGAGTTGATAATCTTGATGGTGAAGATTACTACATCCGGGATGGTATTGTGATTGTGCCGAAAGATGCGACGATACTCCCTGAGACAGTCGTCTAAATGGAATACTCTCGACTGGAACCGTTCAACAAGGAGAATTTCTGATGTACAGAGTACTAACACTTTTGACGCTGAGTCTCTTGGTGCTAATATATTTCATGGCACTACACACTATGGCACTGGACACAGATGGACTCGTCGGTGCATGGTTACTGGATGAGGGCAAAGGACAAGCTGTCACAGATGCTTCTGATAACGGATTGGATGGCGAAATTTCGCAAGGAAAACCGAAATGGGTCAAAGGGAAATTTGGGGGTGCTATGGAGTTCGGCGGGTCAGATATGGTAACGGTCGATGATGATGACACTCTTGATTTGGAGGACTTTACACTCGCTGCATGGATAAATATCCCGAAGATTTCCGGCGCGTGGCAGATTATTGCTTCCAAGGAAACCCGTAACCCCACTGGTAGGAACTATGGACTCTTCGGCAATATCAACACCGGGGTCATCCATTACTCCTTCACAACAAACGCCGGCTGGAAATCGTTTGATGCGAAAACCGCTGTCACAGATGGTGATTGGCATCACGTCGCAGGCACGTATGATGGCTCTGACTTCAAGCTCTATCTCAACGGGCAAGTAGACGCGCAAGTGTCGCCAGGGACGAAACCGGACACGAGTGATAATCTTTTCTTTATTGGTGGTTGCAACATCGGCAACTATTGGATGACAGGTGTTATTGACGAGGTGGTCCTCTACGAAAGAGACCTCAGTGAGAAGGAAATCAACGAACTCATGGAAGATGGAATATCAGTAGCATTAGACGTACAGCCCGGCGGGAAACTGGTGACGACGTGGAGCCAGATTAAAGCACAAGCGGCTCGGTAGATTCCAAGAGATAAGGTTTTTTATTTATTAAGTTTTCGCCCTGCACTCCGCTACGCTTACGCGCAGGTTCTCGCGTAGGACACAACCGCAAGCCTGCAACAACGGCGCAGGCGATTCAAGTGGAAGGCACGCTAAACATGAAACCCACTCTATTACTCCGCAAGGAACAATTAGAAAATATGTCTGAATTAAGACAACAACTCCTCGTGCTGCATTTGCACACGCCTGACTTGAACAGTGGCGTTGTTGCTTGGGCAATGTACGACGGTACGGGTCAAAAACGCCACACCACAGGGGACAGCGAGGCACCCCCCTATAACTCGGTTGTGGAAGCGATGCAAGACGGCTGGCGGGTGATTCAGTTCCCACAACAATTCCCTGCCTACCCCGGCATGGAATATCATACTTCATATCTCAGGTTTGAATATATCCTGGAGAAATTGGAGAAAATCTAATGATTGACAAAAAGTATTTGCTCAATACGGAACAGATGGCGAACTTCGTTGCGGACGGTTACCTTCGCTTCGACGAACTAATTCCCCGCGAATTGAACGAAGCCGCACACGCCGAAATGGAGGAGGGTATTATTGTGCGTGGACGCGGCGGCACGGTTTTAGACGAGGTCTGGGACGATGAATCTGCTGTTGGCAAAGTCTTCCGACTTCCGGAAGTACAGGGCATCATCCACAGTCTGGTCGGTGAAAATCCGCTCTACGACCATCACGCTGTTCATATCGTCCGCCCTCAAAACAATATAGGGCAAATTTGGCATGCCGACGCGATCATTGACCTACGGATGCATTTTGACATCCAATTCTTCTATTTCTCGCACGATACGCCGCGTGAAATGGGAGGGACAATGATTTTACCGGGAAGCCATTATCGCCGTGTCTGTGAAACGGACATCGCGCGTTATCAAAACTTCCTCGGACAGTTGCCCGTCGTCTGCAACGCAGGTACGCTTTTCGTCGTGCATCACGGGATGTGGCACTGCGCGCAACCGAATCTCACAGACCGCACGCGCTACATGTTCAAGCTCCGCCTCAACCCGACGGTACGTCAGTGTCAACTCTGGAACACAGATGATATTGACACACCGGGGATCCACGGTGCTTTAGGCAGAAATCACAAATGGTATGGGAACGATGTGAGGCTTGAAATCGTCAACCGTATCAAGCAATGGCGCTTCCTCATCGGCGATGACTCGTTTGACATTGGCTACTGGCTCTCCCGACTTGAAAACATGCCAGAGAACGCCCAAGACGCAGCGTAGTTAGCAAAACCAAGAGGCGCGGTCGTAAACCGCGCCTCCAAATCTACGTAATTCCTGAACGAATCGAATATCCTATGCTTCTTTTCAATCCCGTCTGCCGCGATTTCCTCGTTCCCTTCTGTTGCCCGCTCGCCTGCGAATTTCCCGCATTATTTCTTGACGTTCCTCCGGGGATGCATCCTTAAGTTTTTCTGCCAGTTCCCCGGGTTTTATCCCGAACGCTGCAGCCTGCTTTTGCATTTCCATCTGTCTACGCTTTTCAGCGTCCATTTTAGCACCGGCTTGGTTTTTCGCCGAATTATTTCCCTCTTTTTCGGACTGACCTTCGCTGCCCTGTCCACCTCCGCCGCCATCGCGTCCTCGACTGGTAGTCAGAAACTGTAGTTCCCCTGTCTTCAGTGTGATTGGTTTTCCGGCTTTGTCTAAGATTATCTGTTTGGCTTGAATGTCCTTTACTGTCATATCGCCGAGTTTCGTCCCTATCGTCACAAAGTGATACCGATTAGATCTTTTCTCGAGCAGCGTCGCCTGCGACACGGCACCGCCGGCACCAACGGCAGTACCGATTAAACTATAGGCGGGTTCGTTATTTGGAGGGGTCCACCCAAGCGGGCGAAAGAGATTGTTGTCAATAATCACTTTGTAGAACGCTGCATTTTCCCCGAAGTCAATTCCGTCTCGATTTTGGTGTCCACGGAACCTATTGGCTTGTGCTGCGGTTTGCTCCTTCATCTTTATCATTGCTTGTGTTTTAGCCGAGTCCATTTCTGCCTTTTTGACCTGGCTTATCTCCGGTTTTGTAGCAATAAACTCCACTTTCGTTTTGTCTTGTGCGTAAAGCAATATCCCAAACCCGAGGAGTAAATATACGACACAACCGATTCCTAACCTCACAATGATGCTTTTTCGATTGTTAACGATTTTCAATTTTATTTAATTCTCCCCCGTTGTGCGCTTGGAAACCGTGCATACGTGCTTGATAGTTCGTAGACCTCTATTTGTGATTAAGACAATCCCGATTTCAAAAGGTTTTCTTTAATTTTACTATGCATTTTGCCAAATGTCAATAGAATTCTTCAGTTTCATTTTGACGTAAACTGGAAAAAGAGATTTCTCGGTTTTGCTATGAAAACTGTGAAAGTATCGTCAGATTTGCGAATCTGTAGACCTTACCATTCCGGTAAGAGCACCCCTCAAACCGCGATTTCCATATCATGACAAAAATCATTGACTTCCGAGAAAAAATAGGATAAACTTTATAGAAATGCATTTCTCAACAAAGGAACAAATTTGACATGAAACGTTATAGCACCACTCAGAGATACATGGCATTTGCGTTCAGTTGTGTCCTCATTTTCATCTTAACGAGTCAGCACGCCGATGCTGCGCGCCGCTCGCGCGTTCTACCAATTGCGCTTTTTGCTTCAGGCATGAGTCTCCAGTTCGGGAGCAGCTTCTTCAAAGCCTCTGCTCAGAACCATTACGATACCTATCTCAACGCTGCAATTCAAACAGACATCCAAACACACAAAGACGCTTTCCTTGTCAGGCGGAATGCCAGCACTATTATGTCCCGTGTGGGTCTTGGATTTGTGGGACTTGCTGTGCTTTTCTCAATCTATAGTCAGCTTGATACGCCGGAACTTGTAGAGGATTCAGCATCTTCAGCGGAAAACTGGCAAACTGATATTGAGATCCCACTAACACGCCTTAGCGGTTTCACAAATCGCTTCTCCGAAAACACGAGTCTGCTACTTCCAAGGACTTCGTTTCAGTTGCATCCGCACTACGACTTCCAGACTCGGTGCGCGAGTCTAAGCCTTCTGCACTTTTTTTAGTAGTTATCAACTTTCAGTTAAGAGGTTTTCGTTTAAAAACAATCTCACCTTAAAAACGCCGCATTAAAAAATCCGTATGGGATAACCCAAAACCTGCGCGGAACGTAGTGGAGCGCAGCCCAGGAGCCCATAAATTAAAAAGGAGGAAAAGTTATGCGTCCATTCGGCAGGCTATCCACCAGTAAGATTATTGTTGTGCTAAGCCTTCCTATGTTGCTTGCGTTCGTTTTCTTTAATGCTTGCACGAGTAACGAAGACTTTGCGAACCCACTCGACCCCGAGAACCTGCGGACATCCGGCGCTCCTGACGGTCTCACGCTTTATGCAGGCGATCAACAGGTGCGGGTCACGTGGAACGACACCGGACAGGACGGTATCAAAGCATACTATGTTTACAGACGTTCTACAGGTGGCGCAGACACGGAATTTCAGCAAGTCGGATCTGTCGATGCCCCCGCAAACGAATTCATTGACACCCAGAATCTTGAAAACGATCGACGCGATGCGTCTGGGCGACTTCTCGCCTACGAATACCGCATCACTTATGTTGATGTCAACGGTGTTGAAACGCCGGACCCAGCAAATCCGCCTGCTGAAGGTGAAGACCCACGCCGCATCTGGAAAACTGCTTTGGCGACTCCAAGCGTGCCACCACCTGCCCCGAACGTAACACTCGGCGATCCGACCGACCTCACCATCAAACTCTTTTGGGACGGCTATGAATTTCCTTACGATTTTTCTATCTTCCGCGTCTACGCCGCACTCGACACCGAAGATGACAAACCGCTACGTTTCGAGTTAATTGCCGAGCCGAAGCGAGATCGACTCTATTATTTCGACCACAATTTCCAAGTCGATGGCACCCGAAAAGTCTACCGCGTCGCTGGCGTTGATGAATTCGGCGCAGAGGCAATCACGACGATCACTGCAGCAGTGCCAAATGTACCGCCCGCGCCTCCAAAAAACGTTCGGGTCCGTTACCTACCGCGTTCCCTTTTTAATACAAAATACGATGCGGTTATCTCATGGATACCCAACACCGAACCGGATCTCGCTGGGTACCAACTCTATACCAGAGACGCGGCTGGAAAACTCCTCCCTCGTCCAGCAGTCGGTCCCAAGGATCGCACCTTCACTATCCCCGGTGAAGACCCGATTCTCGTCGGACAGTCACTCGAGTTTAAGCGTTACTACATAACCGCTTTTGACAACACACCTGGACCTGACGGACGACGCGACGAAAGCGCGCTCGTGGAGGCAAAGTAACTGCCTGAATAACAATATAATACCAAAGGATAAATCCATGCACGCTAACTTTTCTAAAGCAAATTTCGGGCTTACCAGCTACGTCCCGAAAAAGAGAGCGCACAACACGCAAGCCTTCATTCGCACTATTTCGACTTTACTTCTTCTCATGGGCATAGCAACACCCCTATGGGCGCAATTACCTCCCATTTCGCATCTCAGCACTATTCAAACTGCGGAGCCGGTGGGTAAGGGAGGTTCAAGTACCACGTTCGGACTATTTCAATACTCTAAAGTGGACCTGCTACCCGACCTCAGCCAGAAGGTCGACATCGGTGGGTTTGAGGAATCCCATCGCGTAACGTTTCAGATTGAGACCTTCCTTGTCCCTGTCAAATTCGCTTACGGTTTAAGCGACGAACTCGACCTCGTGCTCGGTGGCACATTTTCGACAGGCGGCGTGCGAAAAGTCGTCCACGATTTCTACAATACCGCCACCGAGACCGCTGACGATCCAAACATCAATCGCCGTGTCTATGACCAACCGTTATTTGACGGCAGTATTGGACTCAAGTATAACATCAAACCGGATCGGAATGATAATTTCCCCAGTATCTCTGTCGGTGGTGACGCCCAGTTCGGATTCACCGCCGATGATCGGCTCAACTCGGACAAGGAATTTCTCGACCACAGCCCTGCTGATGGGTTTCCGTTTCTCGGAATCAATACCTATCTCGTCGGCACACAGAGATTCGGCAGCCTCTTTAAACTCCACGCCGGTGTCGGAGTCTTCCTGACATCAAAGGCACTCAAAACGACTGACTTTTTTACACTCAATTGGCAAGTAGGCGGTGAGATCGCTGTCTCAGACAACATGTGGTTGATAGCCGACTTCTCGCGCGAACTCCCGTATGCCGGCATCCACGTGACAAACCTCATCGGGATCGGATTCCGCTATGAAATATCGAACACGCTCGCATTCCAACTCGGATTCAACAGCCAGCCCGGATTCCAGTTTAACTTAACATTCGGCGGTGAGGATACACAAGGGCTTGAGGGCGAGAATTTACTCTTTTAGGAGAGAAAATCGGAGGAACTACGGATGCGAGCAGTTGTTCAACGCGTCAAATCAGCGAGTGTTAAGGTAGACGGCGAACTCGTTTCAGAAATCGGAGCAGGAGTGCTCATTTTCCTCGGCGTTGCTCATGACGATACGACAACAGCGTTAGAATACATCGCCAACAAAGTCGCCAACCTGCGTATCTTCGAGGACGCAGAGGGTAAAATGAATTGTTCGCTTCTTGAAACGGGAGGGGCTGCACTTGTTGTCTCGCAATTCACCCTCTACGGGGATTGCCGTAAAGGACGACGACCCAGTTTTATTAACGCCGCCCGTCCCGAAGTCGCGAACGCGCTTTATGAACAGTTCATCACTGCTTTAGAAAAGCAAAACGTCCCGACGCAAGGCGGTACCTTTCAAGCAATGATGGATGTCCAACTCATCAACGACGGTCCCGTCACCATTCTACTGGATAGCGACAAACAATTTTGAACCCGCGAAGGAGAGAATCATGGCACGGAAAATGCGTCTCGGCTTAGGTCAGTTCAGCGAACTCAGTGAAGAACGGTTGAAATTCATCAAGCAACTTGGGGTCGAAGATGTGCTGCTGAACACACCACAACTCCCCGGCACAGAACGCTGGGAATTTATGGACATCCTTCAACTCCGGACAGAGGTAGAAAACGCTGGGTTACGGTTAGCGGCACTTGAGAATGTGCCTGTCTCATTTTACGACAAAGCGATGCTCGGTTTGCCCGGACGAGATGCCCAAATTGAAAACATGGCAACGACGATCCGCAACCTTGGGAAGGCTGGCGTTGAAATTTTCGGGTACCACTGGATGCCCAACGAGGTCTGGCGAACCTCCCGAACCACACCGGGGAGAGGCGGTGCTGCTGTTACCAGTTTTGACATGGAACAGGTCAAGGACGCTCCATTATCGCACGATCGTGTTTACACCGAAGACGAAATATGGGAAAATTATGAGTACTACATGAACGCCATCCTGCCTGTCGCAGAAGAGGCTGGCGTTAAACTCGCGCTCCACCCAGATGATCCGCCTGTGGAATCCCTCGCGGGTGTGCCGCGCCTGTTCCGTAACTTTGAGGGCTTCAAACGCGGGATGGAAATTGCCGATAGTCCAATACATGGGCTCGATTTCTGTGTCGGTTCATGGTCCGAAATGGGACCCGGTGTCCCGGACGCGATCCGTTACTTCGGAGAACGCGACAAGATTTTCTACGTCCATTTCCGAGATGTCCAAGGACATGTCCCAAAATTTGCCGAATCCTTTGTTAACAACGGCAATTGTGATATGTTTGAGGTGATGCGCACGCTGAAAGAGGTTGGCTTTACAGGCTTCATGATTACTGACCATGTTCCACACGTGGTTGATGACACAGACTGGGGACACCGGGGTCGTGCCTATGCTATCGGGTATATGACAGCATTCCTTGAAATCTTAACGGCAACGTAGATTCGGATTCGGTGAGATTCCTCTGTGGCACACTTGAATTATACTGTGCAATATCTCGTGACATGAACACCGAACTTTGGAGAAAAAAGAGAAGGAAATGAAAGATTCTGAGTATATTGATACTATCAAACAGGGCGACTGCATTGAGTTGATGTCTGAAATGCCAGCGGAATGTGTCGACCTCGTCGTAACAGATCCGCCGTTTGCCATTGACTTCAAAGCGACTCGTCACAATTACAATCGAAAAGGGAACCGAGTCCTTCAAGGTTACAACGAAATCGAAGGAAGCGACTATCTTGCTTTTACACTTGACTGGCTTTCAGGGGTAACGAGAGTCCTAAAGGACTCTGGTAGTATGTACATCTTTTCCGGATGGAACTATCTAAAAGACCTTCTGATAGCAATCGACCAGTGTCAACTTACTACAGTCAATCACCTAATTTGGAAATACCAGTTTGGGGTTGTTACCAAGCGTAAGTACGTAACCTCCCACTACCATTGTCTTTTCCTGTGCAAAAACGATAAGAAACGAAAGTTTTATCCCTATCGCCGATTTGATAAGAATGCAAAGACTGAAAACGGTGGATCGGCGCACTACAAAGATAAAGAGGATGTCTGGGAAATTAAGAGAGAATATTGGCAAGGTGCAGTCAAAACGCCAACGAAATTGCCGGCTGAACTCATTGATAAAATCCTCGATTATTCCAGCCAAAAAGGGGATGTCGTTTTGGATCCATTTTTAGGTTCTGGACAGGTTGCTATCGTCAGCAAAATGAAGGGGCGGCATTATATAGGCTTTGAGATTGTGCCAGCGTATTATGAATTCGCACTTGACCGACTTGAGTCGGAGAAATACTTAATTCAGAAAACAGAAGAAGAACCTGTATGGGATCTATTCAGTGAGAAAGCATAATTTTATCATGACGAAGACAGAACTTTCAAAAAATAGCATGACAAACTAAAAGGGAAAATAAGCCAATATAGCAAAGAGCAGATGGAAAAAAAGGGAAATCAAAGGGTACGTAAGACGGGGTTTGTTTTATCGCAGATTTACTTTATCTGTCTGAACAACGAAACGTTGAGTCAATGTTGCAGTTTGTACCATCAAGGTAAAAATTCCAATGGTAAGCCAAGACCTCCGAAATTCAACATAGATATCCGACAAGTTCCCTATGCTGCCCTTGTTACTACCCAGAATTTTTAGTAGACAAACACACAGCGAGGTAACCCCATGTACAACAGACCCCCAACGATCGGCGAATATCTACTCAGAAAATTAGAGAGCTACGACATTGAACACATCTTCGGCGTTCCCGGCGATTATGTGCTGCGGTTCTATAACCTCATCGAGCAGAGTTCAATTCAGCATATCGGTATGACCCGTGAAGACGCAGCAGGCTATGCAACCGATGCATACGCCCGGATAAAAGGCATGGGTGCCGCTTGTGTCACCTATTGCGTCGGTGGGTTATCGATGGTGAACGCTGTCGCGGGTGCCTACGCCGAGAAATCACCCGTTGTTGTTATTAGTGGTGCACCGGGCATCAGAGAACATGGAAAAGATGCACTCCTTCACCATAAAGTCAGGGATTTCCACACACAGCAACGAATTTATGACGAGATCACCGTCGCAACTGCCCTTCTCGATGAACCCTTTACTGCCTTCAATGAAATCGACAGGGTGCTTGATGCCGTCTATCGCTACAAACGTCCAGGATACATTGAACTCCCACGTGATATGGTGGATGTCCGCGGCACGCTTTACCAACGTCCGTCAACGGGTGGACATCTCAGCGAACCGGAAACATTGGATGCCGCCGTTGAAGATGCCCTTGATTTCATTAATCACAGTAAAAGACCTGTCATTCTCGCGGGTGTAGAACTCCATAGATTCGGCTATCAAAACAAACTCCTTAGACTCGTAGAAGAAAAACGTATTCCAGTAGTGGCAACGCTCCTCGGAAAGTCGGTGATGCCGGAATCACATCCGCTCTACTTGGGTATTTATGAAGGTGCGATGGGGAGAAAGGAAGTCCGACAGTTCGTTGAAGACTCGGATTGTGTGATTATCCTCGGTGCGTTCATGACGGATGTGAACCTTGGGATTTACACCGCAAATCTCGACCGCGCACGCTCTATCTACGCCACTTCGGAAAAAATTACAGTCCGTTACCATAATTACGAAGAGGTAATGCTTGACGATTTTATTGACGGTATCAATTCACCAAAACTCCGAAGAAGACGGAAACCAAATTTGAGATGGGCACTCCCAGATTCGGAATCGTTTAGGGTCGAGCCTAACAAACCTTTAACAACCTGCCGATTGTTCCAACACCTGAATGAATTCATAAACGATGAACTGACGGTTATCGCCGACGTCGGCGACAGTCTTTTCGGGGCGGCAGAGTTGCGGATCCATCAGCACACCAACTTTATCAGTCCTGCCTACTACACCTCAATGGGGTTTGCAGTGCCAGCATCCGTTGGTGCGCAGCTGAGTATGCCCCACACGCGGTGTCTTGTTATCGTCGGAGATGGTGCCTTCCAAATGACAGGTACTGAACTCTCAACAGTTGCTCGCTACGGACTCAATCCGATTGTTCTTGTTTTAAATAATCACGGGTACGGCACGGAGCGACACCTTCTTGATGGTCCTTTTAACGACATAGGGTGTTGGAACTATAGCGCCATACCGACACTGTTCGGCACAGGACGCGGCTTCTACGTCCGAACCGAAGGTGAGTTTGACGCAGCCATCAGAGAGGCACTTGCTGAGACGCAACACTTTACCCTGATTGAGGCGGAACTCGAGAAATTGGACACGTCACCGGCACTCGCTCGGTTGGCAGAACGGATGTCTGGAGAAATCTAATAATGGCAGTCGGCGCAGACTCGCCCACGCCTACTGATACAAAGCTTTTGAAGCGCGTGGGAGAGTCTGAGGGCGTTCCGCTATCGCTCCACTCTCGGTAGTCGGTTCCCGTCAGTTTCCGTCGACGACGGTTGTCCCTTTTTGAGGGCATTTCCGCGTCGACAACGCCTACTGATGGCTGATAGCCCCTATAGTGCAGCGATTTTCTCCCGCAAAAACCCCGTACAATAAGGCACCTGTTCTTCCGACAACCCGTGCAGCACGACTCCACCGTCATAGCCACTTTCCTTTAGCAGACCAAGATACTGATCGTAGTCCAGCAACCCCGTCCCAGCAGCAAGATGTCCCGCCTGTCCGTCGCGATCCAAGTCCTTCGCGTGTGCCAATGCAATATCGTCCCCAAGCAGTGCGAACGCCTCATCAAGAATTTCGCGCATTTTCGGCAGTTCACCTTTGTGGAAGATATTTGCTCCGTCCATACAAACCTTCAGATAGGGCGATTGCATCTCATCAATTAGACGACGCGCCTTCTGTGCAGAATCGACTACGTTCGCTACTTCAGGTTCAAGTGCGAGCGTCACCTCGTATTCCTCGGCGACCTCCAGTGCCTGCCCCATGGATTCAACGAGATCGCGCCATGCCTCTGGTGTATTATTATCAGGATGCGCGCGCCACATACTATCCGGGTCCCGCGAGCCGGTACAGATCGTAATCACCGATGTCCCCATCGGAGCACACTGCTCTGCAACAGAACGCAACATCCGCAGTCCGGCGTGTCGTTTCTCAACGTCGGGATCAATCATGTTGTAGGTACCTCCAAGTGCCGAGATTGTGATCTGTCGGTCGTCCATCTCCTTGCGAACCTCCGCAAGCGACAGTCCTGCAGGCACATGATATTGTAAATGGTGGACATCGTGTTCCACAATAGCGTCCAGCGTCTCGCCGAGCGTTTCCCGCCGAATCGTCCCTGCCATAAGTCCAACGTGCATAAGTCTCTCCTGTTAAATGATGGTTCGTCGTAGGTTCAGTCTGAAGCATAGAAAAACATGATGATTATACAAGACAAGGGAGCAGGTGGCAAGAAAAAAATGGAGTTTATATCTGCCGTAGCTTCAGCCTCTCAAAGCCTTTAAACGAAATCAATCTGGCAATCAGCAATTTTTGATAGAACCCTTCAATACCTCCACTGTTTTAACTGCCCAACTCACCTTTTGAAAAAAATTACATTTTTCGGTAAAGTATGATATGATTATATCACATAGTTCGGCAAGGAAGACGAGATTCACGCCATACTCCCGCGCACCGAGTTGTAACCGTAACCCATGTAAAAGGAAAACCATGATACAAAAACTTACCATCGCCAGTTGGCTGCTGCTATCGTTGTTGGTATCTAAGGAAGCAGTGGCCGCTCAGTATAAATTCACGCCTGTTTCTCTACAATACCTACCCGCGGACCTGCCTCCACATATTCGAGAGATACTTCATCAAGCGGATAGACCCGCAGCAGGGTGCTTTGACTATTGCGAGATTCGAGTTAGTACCCTTGATGCCCTACTCAAGGCAGTTGAAATGCGGATGGCAGCGGAAACTGAGCAAGCACGCGCGATCGCAAATCAGAAAATACATGCCATCCTCGTTAAAGCGGCAGCTCCGATCTTTGCAGAGGGTCTCTTATGGCGACCCACTCATGCAACAAAAAACTCACTTTCTACATTTTACAAGGGCTCCGCGCCTTTTGGAGATAAGCAGGTTACAATGTGTAGGACAGCACGAATACTTAAAGGAATGGCTCGCACCCGCAGTCGCGACCATTTACTTCAGAACAAAGCAACAGTAGAATACTATCGGAAACGGATGTGGGAGGGTATTCAATATTAAGGGACTCACTAAGAAATTCCTTTGGATTTTCTTAATGTATTATGACATCATATTTTTCATTCAGCAGAGGCGGAGATCTCATTTGCCATGAACCCAGAAGCAATTATAACGAAAATATGCAATGCTATCGACCAACTCATCAAAAGTAGCGAACCGTACAAAGGTCTGTTTCCCTCAATTTTGCATCCACAAACTGGCGATATGCTAATGGAGAAACCGACCAAGATTCCGGGACAGCGGGATGGCGACAGAGCGCATCTCGGTTCCAATCTGATTCACGATGAGCCATTGCTTGCTACGATGAATGCACTCGCCAAGAGCCAATCGAAACCGGAATACATTGAAGCCGTAGATCGATACTTGGAGCATTTTGCCCAGAATTGCACGAATACGGCAACGGGGTTATTCCCTTGGGGCGAACACTCCTTTTGGCAGCTCATTGAGGAACGGGTCGGATGTTCACGAAACCCAGCAGGAGGTGCCGCGATCCACGACCATCTGCGCCAAGTTCCGCTATGGCTCTGGCAAAAGCTGAATACATTTAACCCCGACTGCATCCAAAGTTTCGCCGACGGGTTGGATTATCATTGGACCGCAGGAGACGGACTTGAATACATCCGCCATGCGAACATTGACACAAAGGCACATCTCGATCGCGGTGCCCGTGCATGCGATTTTCCACGTCATTCAGGTTTTTACATCTTCGATTTGGCGTTCGCGTATACGCAAGATCAACGTTCTGAAATTCATCAACAGATCCAGAATTATACCGATTATTGGTGGGAGAAACGGGATGCGCGTGGACTTTTGCGTATTGAAAGCCGCTCACCGAAGGAAGCAGAACGGTTTTTTGAGATGAACGCCCCCACACAGACGTTCTCGTTAGGGATTAGTCTACTTGAATCCGGCGCGTTGTTAGAATCGCTCCTACCGGAATTGGCAGACCAGATGCGACAATACGCACTGGTTTACATTGACGGATTTCTTGCGGCACCGCACAACCTTGAAACTCGTGAATTCATCAGTTTATGTGAGTGTGAAACGAATCGAGTTGCTGAACGTATGTCGGCTTGGGGGAGTGTCTACGGTGCCGGGACTGCGTGCAGCACTGGAGTGCTATGCCTCGGCGGGTGGCGGTTGACCCAGAATGAGAAGTTGATGGAGTTGGCACGCGCGATTGGCGATACCTATCTCGATGAGAAATTTCCGGTCGATCGCGTTCAGACCGAAGGATTTAAGATTCCGGCATCAGATGCCGGTCTTACCCTTGAGTTGTTTGCCGATCTCTACGACATCACCGGTGAATCGGTGTGGTTGGAAGGCGGGATTGAACTATCAGAAATGGTGCTGGACATCTATTTCCCAGAGACACTCCCTTACGGAGCATCCGGGATTGACTGGTATGAATCGCAAATGGGAGCAGCGTACCTGATTCATGGCTTGGCACGAGTGGCACTGCTCGCACTTTCCCGGACATGTCCGCTCGCGCCCAATTACACCACACGATAGAAAGACCGACAGAAACGTTTGTAGTAGGGCGATTTATCGCCCGTTAGTATTACAGCGTCTATCAATAATTGTAGGCTTTACTACATATAAATTCCACTATAAAAGAAAGGAAAATTATGGCAAGAGTACCGATCGGTTTAGAACTGTTCTCCGTCCGAAATGAGTTGGCAGAAGATGTCCGCGGCACAATAAAAGCGGTCGCCAAAATGGGATATGAAGGCGTTGAATTCGCGGGTCCACCGCAACATTCCGCACAAGAGTTGAAAGGCTTGCTCGACGAGTTCGGCTTAGTCTGCTGCGGTTGGCACACACCCTTCAATCTCGTCCAAGAAGACACCCTTGATGAAACAATTGAATTCAACAAGGTCTTGGAAAATCCTTATGTCATCGTTCCGGGTATTCCAGGGGAACTTCGTCAATCGCGGGCGGACTGGTTGAAATTAGCGGACTTTTTCAACGGAGTTGCCGATAAACTCGCCGCACACGGTATGGTGACAGGCTATCACAACCACCACGTCGAGTTTACGCCGCTTGATGGCGAACTACCGTGGGACACCTTCTTCGGCAACACGAACGAGGGTGTTGTGATGCAACTGGATATGGGCAACGCGCTCTATGGAGGTGCAGATCTCGTCGGCATTCTGGAGAGATACCCAGGCCGCGCCGGCACAGTGCACCTCAAACCTTACACCCAATCAGAGGGTGAAGCAGATGGACACGCCGGTTTCCGCCCCGTTATCGGCGAGGACAGCGTGCCGTGGCATGAGATTTTCCGGGTCTGTGAAACCACTGGCGGCACGAAATGGTATATTGTTGAATATGAAAGTGATGCCTTCCCGCCGTTTGAGGCTGTCGAACGCTGTCTAAGCGCATTAAAGGCGATGGGTAAATAGCGGTCAGCCATCAGCAGTCAGCGATCAGCAAGAGAACCCTGTAGCAGTTATGTACATTTTACATACCACAGCCTGAAGGTTTCCAATAGTCCATAGTTTATTGACCTGATGCCACGATGAGCAATTATGTACCACCCTTAAAATAATTAGATTCCAGTTGGAGTAGACTCATGAAGACCTATTGTGCAAGCACCCTCCCATTCTCTCCTTTCCAGTTGACGGAATTTGTAGGTGGGTTATCCCAAAATGGCGTGTCTGCTATTGAACTCGCCCAAACCCATTTTTCGGATGCAGAAGCCGAAACTATCGCTGCACTCCGAGAGGAAACCGGACTCCATTTTAAATCTATGTTGAGTACGGTGGCGGTTGACGCGCCAGACGGACTTGAAGCGTTAATCGAAATTCTCGACACTGCCCAAAGGCTTTCTATCCCAATAGTCAGCATAGCGAGCGGCGGAAATGAAGAAGCCACCGCTCGCGAGGTTGAAACGATCATTGATCATCTCAAAACGGTCACTGTAGAAGCACAGGCTCGCAATTTGACCCTTGCCCTCTATGCGCACGAAGGGAGTCTGGCTTACAATTTGGAACGCACGCAACAAATTTTCAATGCAATCCCCTCCGAAAACTTCGGCTTGTACTACAGTCCGTTCCATTTTCATCGCGGTGGAGATGACCCAGTTGTCGCTTTGCGCACCTTGTCAGAGCGGTTGTTCAGTGTCTATTTTAACTGTGGTGTGGATTCAAGGACAGGAAGTGAACCGTTCTGGGCACCAGAGATGGATTTTCCCGCCATCTGTAAAGAGATAGACCGTGTCGGCTACACTGAGGAGATCATGCTTATCTATTTAGGATTGAAAGCGGAAACCCCACAACCAATTATTGAAGGGGTCTCAAACGCGCTCGCAAAGTTAGAAACCTACTTTTAATTGAAGATGCCTCTTAATTCCGCCAAGAGCCCAAGTAGACGCGCACTTTGAATGATTCACCACTTGAGCTCGGCTTGCAAGCTACTTCTCGCTATAATTCTTTTAGTTTTCCGAGCAGATTCGTTATCTCCTCATGAATCTGTTCTTCGACTGCGGGCAACAGTGCTAACCGATAGGGACCACTGAGGGCATGGTTCCGGGGTCCTGCCTCATAACCTGCCTTCAGCCCCAACTCGTAAGCTGCTCTGGTCGCAATATAGACCTCACTGCCGTTCGTATAGCCAAAGACGAATGTATGCGCGAACGGCGACGTTTCATCAACAAAGAGTTGGTACTCCGAGAAAAGTTCATGAGATACAGACAAGAAACAGAGCGCATCGCCGACCGCAAATGCGCTTATTGGAAAAGGCAAGGCACGCTTTTCGCCGCTCTTAGCAACTTCTAATAAGGCGACATAGCGTTCATCGTCAGGAAATTCTTTGATTAACTGCTCGCATTCGGTAACTGATGGCGGATCTCGGAACGGCAAATTGACAAGTTCCGAATACGCTTTAAGGGGTGCAGCAGGAACCTCTTTCGAAGTTTTCAACGCTTGATGTGTCGCAAACGCGAGTGTGAATCCAGCGACATCGCAAGCACTGAAACCACCTCGCAACGGATACCCGTTGATGTCTGCGGCGCAGCCTTGCGCAAAGAGTAAGATGCTTTCCGGCTTCAACTCCAAGAAATTGCGCAGATGTTCAACGGCATAGCCGGGGAAATCAGCACCTATCTCCTCGCTCGACCAGTGGACAATCACCGGGTGCGCCGCATGTGAGAACAGCACTGCGATGATGTCCCCATTTGCATCGTAAGCCCCTAACACGTCAACCCACGGCACAACAGAACCTTCAGGATTGGGTGCCATGGTAATATAGCCCTCATCATTCATTATGCGACGGTTGTAACCAACTTGAACGGGTGCACGTCCGACGCGCAAAGTCGCAGGTTCAAGTTTACCAACTGCATCTTTCACCAATTCAGCAAGACACGTCGCCAACCACGCTTCAGATGCTTCACTCATCCATCGTCCGTCAACCCCCGGAGCGTTATGCGTATGGCTACAGTTAATGACGACATGCTCTGGCGGTATGCCGGTGGCATCCTGGATTGCTTCAAGCAGCACTTTATTGTACTGAATTGAAAACTGCCCATAGTCGGCTGTCACAATAGCGAGTTGCTTTTCACCATCGGCGAGCACCAATGCACGCGCATACAACTCAGCGTAAACATTGGGTCTGTCCTTTATGGAGGTAATCACAGTCTCCGCGGCACCTGCCATGAGGGTAGTCATAAGAAGTCTCCCGGTTTCGTCCGCTACAAGTAGAAAAGGGCAACGGCACGCGGAGCGTGCCTGCTACTATGTCAAATCCGCCAGTTGCGGCATCACCTCATTCTTGAGGAGTGTCATTGAGTTCAACCACTGTTCCTTCGGCTCCCACTCGTGCCCCATGGCAAGTAGCATGCCAAAGCCACCGACTTCCTCATAGATCTCACGCAACCGGTTGGCAACATGATCAGGGCTGCCAACAACCCACAGTGTGTCCAACAGGTGCTCGGTACTCATATCCGAGTCGGCAATATCCGGACTCGGCTTGAAATTACCGCTGCCCATCAGATTAAACCAGTAGTCCTCAAAATCACGTCCAAGCGTGCCTTCAAGTGCTTCTTTTCGCGCCTGTTCGGTGGTGTCCGCAACGTAGACCTCGCGGGCAATACGCCACGTCGAACGAGATGGCGATAATCCAGACTTTTCTGCTCCCTCCTCGACTGCATCCCAGTGCGTCTTGATGATCGGGATATGTGCAAGGTTAATACTCATCGGAATCCAACCCCGTTCGCCAGCAAGAACGAGTGTGTCGGATTTAGCGGACGATCCCGCCATTGCGATTGGCGGATGCGGCTTCTGATAAGGCTTCATGTGAATGCTGACAATGTTTGGACGGTCCTCGGGGATCTTAAATTCCCAGAAATCGGTCTTGTAATGTCCGGGCTCCGGGTCTGTCCAAATCTTGAGTACGGCTTCAATTCCTTCGCGGGTCGACTGCCGCCTATCCCCAGATGCCATAAACATCTCCGCGTCACTCGGCGTGGAACTTGAACCAACCCCCCAGTGAAGCCGCCCATGCGTTTGATGATCCAGTTGCGCGATACGATGCGCGATAACGGCGGGATTGTGTATCGGCATACAGGTAATTCCCGTACCGAAAATGATGTTCTCTGTCATCGTAGCCGCTTTAGCAATAAAAAGATCAGGAGACGGAATATTCTCCCACGTAAACGTGAAATGCTCACCAACATAAGCTTCTTTATAACCCAACTCGTCCAGTATCACCATCTGTTCAATATCATGATCAAGCGTCTTGGTGGTGTCACTGCCGGGTGGATGCAAAGGCATTGTGAAAAAACCGAGTTCCATTTTTTAATTTTTCCTTGCGGAGCAGTAACGGCAATTTGGACTTTGACGGTTTTCGCGTTCGAGTCGCCTGCGCCGTTGTTGCAGGCTACGCGCTTTTGTTTACGCTCTTAAAAGGATATGTTTCTAAACTTGACAAAATCGGTGGAGTCTGTTATTGTTTTTGTTGGATAAGAGGTTACCACAAATCTAAATATTTTTCAAACATTTTCTATTTTTTGCCAAAAGGAGAACACTACATTATGCGCGCGAGAATTTTCATTTTAACTTCGGTTATTCTATCTGCTATTCTAAGTATTTACCTATTAGGGTGCGACCGTATCAACCAAGTAGTTCAGCCCGACGCGACCACCGCTCCAACCGAAGCGACATTAAAAATCGGCGTAATTCAGCCGTCACACAGTTACACTACCTTTAGTCAAGGTGCTGAGACCGCTCGTGTCCAAATTAATGAAAATGGAGGGGTGCTTGGCAGGCAGGTAGTGTTTATCACTCGAGATAATCAACCCGTGGCGGGCACACTTCCAACACCGGAAGCAAGTGTGAATGCCGCGAAAGAACTAATTGATATGGAGAACGTCTTTGCGCTCTTAGGTCCCGTTCGTTCTACTATGTCTGTTGAGGTCGGTCCGATTGCGCAGCAGACACAGCGGCTCATGCTTCCTGGTGCAAGCGGATCAAATGTACCAGAAATCGGAGATTATATCTTCCTAATCACGGTGCCAAACCCTTTTCAAGGGAAAGTGATGGCAAGTTTCGCGATGAATCCTGACGAGCTTGATGCCAAAACGGCAGCGACAATTTACGAAGAGGGCGATGTCTATTCCATCGATCTCGTCGAAGCGTTTGAAGCAGCTTTTCAGGAAATCGGTGGTCAAATCGTTCACAGTGGTGCCTATTCTGCAGGCGATACCTCCTTTACCACGCTACTCTCAGAAATTCATGACGCGACACCAGACGTTATCTTCTGTCCCGGCCATCAGCCAGAGGTCCCACTCTTAATTAGTGAAGCACGTCAATTCGGCATCACAGCGACCTTTATCGGTGGTAGTGCGTGGGATGACAGAGAACGATTTCTCAGCATCTTAGACGATAATACTGCGTTGGATAGTAGTTATTACCCGACCAATTTCTCTGTGGCAACACAGGATGCGGATGTTCAAGAATTTGTGAAAGGTTACACGGCACTGTTTGAGAGTCCACCGGATGGTGTCGCCGCGTCGGGTTACGATGCGATGCGACTCTTGGCACGCGCAATAGAAAAAGCGGGTTCACTTGACCGGGATGCGGTCCGCGACGCATTCGCTGCAGTCAGCGGTTACAAAGGTGCGACAACCATTTCGCATTACGATGAAAACCGTCATCCTGTTAAAAGCCTCACAATCCAAACAATCAGCGGCGGGCAAGTGGAACACTATAAAGTTATCGAACCGTAACACATGACAGATACAACGCAGCAGCTGAACGCAACGCCTCCGAAGGCTTTTTTGATTGACTTGGATGGGACGCTCTATTTTAAGGGCAAACCTTGCCCCAGAGCAATCGAAGTCGTCAACTACTTGCGTCAGGAGAAATATCAACTCCGATTTCTGACAAACACGACTGCCAAAACCCCAAAGATGCTTCACGCGCAGATGCAAGAATTGGGATTTGACATCTACGAAGATGAAATTTTTAATGCGACTTACGCGTGTCTCCTCTACTTACGCTCACAGCCTGAGGTAAGTTGCCATTTTATGGTCGATGATGCCGTCAAAGCATTTTTCAAGGAGATACCTACAGACGACGATGCCCCCGACTTTGTCATTGTTGGGGACTACGGTGAAGGCTTTGACTTTCACGCTTTAAATCACGCTTTCCGCCTGTTGATGGATGGAGCGGAATTGATCGCGCTCCAGAAATCGCTCTATTGGTTCTCTCCTGAAGGGATACTCTTGGATTGCGGCGCGTTCGTGACGCTGCTGGAGGCTGCTGCGGGCAAAACAGCGACAATCATGGGAAAGCCGAGTGAGACGTTCTTCAAAACTGTGCTCAATAATCTTCAACTCGCTCCAAAGGACGTAATTGTGGTAGGTGATGATATTACCACCGACATAGTTGGGGCGGAAAGAATGCAGATGCGAAGTATCCTCGTTAGGACTGGGAAATTTAAACCCAATCATTTGGAAAACCCCGTTGCGAAACCGACATGGGTGCTTGATAGTATTTTAGAGTTATCACAACTCTTTTAGGCACGATGTCTCTCTCGTACGTTTCCAGAGAAGTATCGGAGGCAACACCTTATGACGAACCAATTCATTCAACTTGGAGTCGTTGGCTGTGGATGGGCAGGCTGTCAAGCGATCAACGCCGCTAATGCCACCTCGCGACTGAACGTTATTGCAATCGCAGAACGCGACCCAGTCCGTCGAGAACAGGCGGGTGATGACAATGCAGTACCACACCGCTATGCCGACTATCGGGAACTCCTTGACAACCCTGACGTTGAAGCCGTCTATCTCGCGACTTCCCCAGATGGCAGACTACAACAAGTTCTGGATACGTTCAGTGCTGGTAAGCACGTCTTAGTGCAAAAACCGCACGCAATCCGCGCACCCGAAATCTTAGAGATGGAAGCAGCCGCACAACAAGCCGGGAAAACACTGCAATTCTGCTACTTTATGCGCCACTTTCCGAACAACCGAAAGATTCGGCGCGCTGTCCTAAACGGGGCGATCGGAGATCTGTATCACGCTCGCGTCTTCGGGAAATACAACTTCATTCCACAACTCGATATCAACAGTCGATGGCTACACGTCTACGGGCAGAAGGGCGGTTCGTTAGGGCAACACTATTCGCACGAACTCAACCTTACTTGGTGGTGGATGGGGTGTCCGAAACCGGAGTGGGCGTTTGCCGCTAAGCACGTACTTTACCCCCAGTACGATGGACCGGAGGGACCGGCAGAGGACTATTTCACCGGCATACTCGGATGTGAAGGCGGAAAAACCATCCAGATCGATTGTTCCCGGATGAGCCACTCCGACTCCGCCAGCGTCGTTGAACTTTACGGCACCATCGGCGCAATCACGAACGGTGGCATAGCACGATTTAAAGATGGCGAATTCGTCCGAGAAACCGTTGAGGAACCACTCGAAATCGACCACGGTGAACTCCCTGAAGAGGTCCACGTCTTCTACTATGAACTCAACCACTTCGCTATGGCGATAGCAGGCGAGGTCGCACCAGATGTCGCAGCACCCGATGCATATACCTTTATGCAAATCTTGGACGCATTCTACGACAGTGCACAGAGTGGTGAAAAAGTTTACATCGCCTCTTAACAGCGATTACGGAAATCGGAGAATCATAAAACCGGGAGAACACCACTATGCTGGAGTTTGCCGAGAATTAGCCTATAGCACTCATCTACGAAACCTACTGTTTCTTTAAATACGCTGTTGCAAAAGGTAATTAGTTCAGTGTTTCCACGAGAGATATTGGCGGGGAAAAATTCAGGATTGAAATGTAGCTTGAAGGTTGAACCCTCCAAGGGCCCTGAGAGATCAAAAATAGTTGGAAAATCTACCAAATCGTTTATGTGATCATGTGTCAATTGATTCCTGATTTGCTTCGCGATACTAAAAGAAAAACCTATTTGGTCCGAATTTCCACTCCGGCTCACCAGATGAAAATTGCGTAAATGCCGGGTCAGAAGACCATTTGGTATTTTGTTTTCTAACTCTTGACGTATTTTGGAACCGTTACGATCATTTTTAAGTAGACCGTAAACGATGTTGATGACTTTTGCCACACAATCGTCGGAGCTAACGATATTGGAAAAGAAACCGTGCAGAACGATAAAAACAACCAACGGAAAAGTGTCAGGGTTTAACAGGTTAATTTGAACATGGAGGTCGTTATCCGAAAAGTCAATTAACGGTTTTTGCTCTGTGGATAGAGAGAATCTGCTCATAATATAGGGGGTATAGTCCACACTCCCCATCAAATCCAGATAAAACCTTGCCGCGTTGAGTCGTTGATGGGTTGTTGGAATCAACTTTTGAATTTTAGTTTCGGCATCTTGAGCAGTTAACCCTACGGTGATTTGGATTTTTCGGTTTGTAGCTAGATCCTCAATTTTTTGAAGGAGACTGGCTTCGTGCGTTAAATTTACCATTCTTCCCCTTCAAGAAACTCTTCATCTTCTTGTGCTTGTATTTCAATATCTTGTTCTGTCATTTCTATGAGATCTTCGGCGAATTGTTTAAAAATCAGCGATTGTGTTCTATCCCGTAACGCTTCGAGGTCTTTGATACGTTTCACAAGATGCGGTGCAGGCTCACCGAAGCTTCTCGAGTAAACCCCCGAGGAAAGTGCAGCGATGATTCCACCTTGCACTTGTTTGTCGCCCTTGCTTTTTATGACAAGCAATTCCGCAAGGGAATAAAAGACGGTGTCTGGGTCGAATCCCCTCATCAGATAAGCAGCCTCTCTCATCAGTTCTAAATCTTTTGAGTCTATCCATTCCCCAAGGAGTTTCCTCATTGCCGGATTAATTTTGACTTTACTGCTACGCGTTTCACTGAGCATAGATGTAAGCAAGTTGGGTGCCTCAAATCTCAAGAGGTTTGAGGTATGAAGAACCCAATCCCTCACACGTTTCAAGGCTCCAAGCACGTTTTGATTATTCCAATCCACACCCTCAAATAGATAGTATGGCCGATGGGGGACCGCGTCAAACTTAAACAACTCAGATGGTCGATCCGAAATTGAATTGTAGCGGTTAGATTCATTCTCTTTGTAAGCAATTCGCTCCTCAAAAAATTTGATAACCCAGATCGGTTCATGCCTGAAGATAGTGTGTAGAATTCGTTCAGCATCATGATCAATGCGTTCTAAACGAACACAATTACGCATCACTTTCTTGTATTTTTCCAAGTGGTTTTGTGGTGAGAATTTAAGTTCTTTACCGGTGAGAGCGTGGATGATTTGCCTCGTAACCATAGGTGATTCATCACTTGACAGTCTTACCAAAATTTCAAGGACAGTATTCGCATCCACAACATAGAAATTCGGAAGACTTTCGGCTATATACAGAGGCAATTGCGAATCTGGCGTTTTAGACAATTGATCCAAAATGGACAGATCTTCTTTGCCAAAATCTTGGTCAGTTTTGCTTCTCCAAGAATAACTTCTTGCGACGATGTGTTTGGCAAAGATGGTATCCTGATTTAGAAGACGGCGGGTTGCTTCAAGGGCTTTATCCTTGTCAGAACAGCGAATGCCATTGAGTAAACCTGAAGCACAATGCGATTCATCTGTTTGCCAAGCAACAATGCAATACAGTAAATCAACCCCGTAGGAAGGGTCAATTTTACCGATAGAGTGAAGCAGCGATGTCGCACTTCCAGGATTCCACCCTTTTTCTGACCAGATCCCATCTCTGGTACTTCGGTACTCTTTCCCTTGTTCAGCAACTTCTATACATTCTTGCATTAGACATGAGAGTTGTGTAGATGTGTATTTCTTGATATAACTTTCCAAGAACGCCTGAGTTTGTTCAGTACTCTCACTCGCTTCCCAGTCTCGGAATTTCCCAGTAAATTGACGATAGAAGTGGTACCTTTCATAATTTTCATGTTCGTGAAATTTAGCAAGTAATTCCGCTGCCTTCTCTTTCGGAAAACCGCCTAAATATGTGTTTTCTGTATATCCATGAAGACACCGATCTATTGCATTAAGAACAGTAAAATCGGATTCTTTTAACATTTGATCAGCTAATATGTTGAAGAGTCGCGTCTGATCCTCTTGTAAGAGAGCTTGTTCCTCTTCTGCAATTCCCTGCCGAAATGAGCTTTCCAAAGGATTTATCGCTCGACTAATAGAGCCTATCGCTTCTGCTTTGACGGTACTATGTTGAGATGTTCTCAGGCAATGCTCAATTAGGTTAATCGCCTTCGCTCTGAGTTGACTCAATTCAGGTGTATAATTTAAATGGTGCCAATCAAACTTCAAAGAACTGCCTTCACTGAAAGTTTCACTGAAATCCAACACGAGAAGTGAGTCAAGAGCGTTGAGTAGAGCCAAACTTAGTTCAGGTTCATCTTCCTTTTCCCATACCTCAAACGATTCAATCACCCTCGTTTGAAACACGCTGGGTTTGCTCGTTTGGAAACCTGCCATCCTTTTCAACAACTCTTGCGGCGAATCGTGATTTGGAAGCTCCAAATCACCCATCAGCAGGAGTTTGCGGACTATTTTTAGGGTCTTCGTAAATCCAGAGAGCGTATTGACTGTTTTCTGTACTTCTTTGGCAACCTTCTTTATCAAATCTTGATGGGTTCGTATGGATGTCCATCCCCTATAGTGCCTCACATAATCTTCTTTAGGGTTATCGAAGATAATATTGAAAATTTCAGTTGCATCATCTGGACGAAAATAACTGATGCCTTCCATCTGCTCCAAGATATGCTCGCGAACAACATTATCACCTTCCTCTACTCGGGTTTTCAGAGAATCAACATGTTCATCAAGAAGATTTTTTTCACCAGTGATGTTTTCCACGCGAGCAAGATTGATGATTACTTTGATGGGGAGAAGAGGCAAAAAATCATCCAACAGACTTTTGTGGAAAGAAGACGGTCTCCCATCGGAGAGAAAGCACGCTTTCCGTAAAATATAATCACTGAGCACATCGGGAAAGACACGCTGTTTTCGCCCAAACTGAAGAAGCAAGCCGTATGCTCTCAGATCATCGCGGTATTGCTCTATCTCATAAGGCTCCACTTTTAAGATTTCAGCCAATTTATCGCGTATTCGGTTGTCTTCTGTGTCAATGGATGCAATCCCGCTAAGCCAGTCCAGCAATTTTCGGTGCCGCTTGTCGGATCTTGGCAGATGTTTGCTGAAGATATCATTTAGATAGGATTCAAACGTAAGTTCAACCAATTTATCCTTTGTTGTTAAATCCCTCAAATCGAGTCCTTTATTGAGAGAATCTATCACCATAGCAGCAATCAGCGGCGTATCTCGTCCAATCTGTGCTAACCCTGTTAAAAGCGAACCGTCGGGTATACGCGTGTACGTGCGGATGAATTCCTTCGTTTCCTCCAGAGAAAGTTTTCGGATTTCAAGTTCATCAACCGCATCATCCGGTAAGGCGGTTAGGAAGCAACCCTCCAAAGACGCTTTAAACGGCTTCCGCGTTATGATCACTGCTTTGGATTCGCTGTATCCAGAACTGTTCAGAATTATGTTGATGCCCCCAAGGTGGTCAATCAAGTCATGTGCATCGTCTATAAAAAAGACGTAGTTCCGATTGGGAGGAATATCTGCAAGAGCACTTTCAAAACTGTCTCCAGCCATCTGAACAAAGAGAGGCTCATAATCTGTGTGCTCTTGTTCAACTGTTTTTGCAAACTCAATAGCGAGCTTGGTTTTTCCTATGCCACCGCTACCGTATACCATGAGTAGTCTTTTGTCTGGGTCTCGAACAAAGGTTTGAAATTGACGTATCTCATCCTCGCGTCCGAAGGTTTCATAGTCGTATCTTAACAATTGATGTTTACCCGTAGTTTGATCTCGGAACATGTCCTGCCAAGGAAGAAATACGGGTAGATAGGGATCTCGGAATGAATTTAAGAGGTAAGGAAACTCATCAGTCATCGCGATGAGGTCTTCTGCATCCCAACAGATTAACGAAAACGTATATTCTTTCTCGTTTTTAAGGTCCTCAATTTTACGCTTGTTACCAGCAGTAAGTAAGGTACTGGTCATGAGAACGTAGTGATCACACTGCAAGGCATCGGCTTTGTCGAGTTCACCCTTTTTACGTTTGCCACCTTTCATTTGGGAAATGAGTTGGCTACGGGCACGTCCCTTATCTATTGTTGGGTCAAAAAATTTGTATTGGAAGATCCAGGTGCCGTCCCTTTTCTTATAAACTCCGGTGTAGTCTGCATCAATTCCGCCATCGCGACCTGGCGCGTCGTACACTTTAACGAAGGGAGACACCTCTTTTTTCAGGAATAGGTTGCAGAATCGATCGAAGTCTTCCTTTGTTTTTATGTAGTCTGATAACACTTTTTTCATTGGAATTTCCCTTTGATGGCGGCAGCAGGTTGAACAATAGAATAGATATATCTTCTCAAAATTAGTTTAGTACATCAACAGTGTTTCATAGCAATATGTTAGCATATTTTAGGGCAGAGGTCAAATTGTTTTTCCTGACGAGGTTCAAGAATTTAATAAGGTTTGACAAAAACATATCTCTCTGATAATCTAATGGCAAAACTGATGATAGATGATACCTCCAATAGGAGACATTCCGATGTATAAAACAGCGATGTTAGGGTGCGGGGGTCGCGCCCGTGGGCACGCAGATGCGTATCGCTTCGTCAAACGCGGGAAACTCGCCGCAATCTGCGATATGAACGAAGAACGACTCAACACATTCGGGGATGACTTCGGTATCTCTTCACGCTACACCGACTTGGATGAGATGCTTGAAAAAGAGAAACCTGATGTTCTTCACATCGTCACAAGCCCTGTGGTTCCGAGTAGCAACAAACGTATCCGTTACCCGTTGATGAAACAGGCATCCGACCACGGTGTGCCAGCGGCAATTGTTGAGAAACCGGTTGCCATTGAAAGCGAAGATTGGAAACAGATTGCGGGGTTAGCGGAAGAGACGAAAACGAAATTCGTCGTCAATACACAACTCGACTTCCATCCGAAAAATCTGGAGTTAAAAAAAGATGTCGTGGAAGGACGGATCGGCGAGATTAGGTTCATTGATGCCAGTGCGCGCAGCAGAACCGCCGAGCAGGGAGGACATGTGCTACAGTTGGTGTCCTCCTACATCGACAACTTGCGTCCGGTGCGGATTCTTGGGCAAATCTCTGGAAGCGAGAATTTAAATTTTGCTCCTGGGGGGCATCCGTCTCCGACGCATGCTGTCGGGCATGCTTTGTATGAGAACGGTCTCCATGTTTCTCTCGCATTTGGAACAGAGATGGCACAAAAGGCATCCGATGACCCGGGTATCTACGGACACAAACGTGTTTTTGTTGCTGGAACGAAGGGCTTCGTGCATTGGCGGTTCAACAGTTGGGAACGCACAACCTTGGAGGGTGGCTATGAGAGCGGTCCGCTTAACTATGGAGAGCAAGATGTCGTCGCACAGGCTAACTTCACCGAAGCAGTTTTTGATTGGTTAGACGATGAGAACACTGTGCATCCGACGCATCTCAAGCAATCGCTCGTTGAGTTTAACCTCATCTTAGGGATGTACTACAGCGGGATAACAAATGAGATTATCGAGCTCCCGTTTGAACCGCCCGATGGGCTGATGGACATGCTCCGAGAGAAGTTGTAATTTGAAATGAATCTGTGTTGTGGGGTGAGATCTCCGTACTTTCGTTCCGCCCTACGTTCTGGTGCGCCGTTGGCGTGCTATTGTTAATATTAGAGGAGACAACCTCATGTATAAAACAGCGGTGTTAGGCTGCGGGGGTCGTGCCCGTGCACATGCAAGTGCTTACCGTTTTGTCAAAGGTGGTAAACTCGCTGCGATCTGTGATATGAACGAAGAACTACTCAACAGTTTTGGAGACGATTTCGGTATCTCTTCACGCTACACCGATCTTGATGAGATGCTTGAAAAAGAGAAACCCGATGTCCTCCACATTGTTACGGCACCGGTGTTACGCGGCACCAGTGAGCGCATCCGGTACCCGTTGATGAAACAGACATCCGACCACGGTGTGCCTGCGGCGATCGTTGAAAAGCCAATTGCTGTTGAAAGCGAGGACTGGAAGCAGATCGCAGGTTTGGCGGAAGAGACACAAACGAAATTTGTCGTCAATACACAACTTAACTTCCATCCACAGAATCTTGAATTAAAAGCGGATGTAGCGGCAGGTCGTATTGGTGAGATTAAGTTTATTGATGCCAGCGCACGCAGCACGCCGGTCGACCAAGCACCACATGTGCTACAGTTGGTGTCATCCTACATCGATAACTCGCGTCCGACCCGTGTGCTTGGACAAATCTCTGGCGCCGAACAGTTAGATTCAGCACAACCGTCTCCGATGCATGCTGCCGGGCATGTTTTGTACGAGAACGGCCTCCACGTTTCTGTTGCGTTTGGCACTGGCATGGGGACGTTGGCATCGGACAGTGAGAGTACTGTTGCACATAAACGTGTTTTTGTCGTCGGCACGAAAGGTTTTGTGCATTGGCGATTCAGTAGTTGGGAGCGGACAACACCGGAAAGCGGCTACGAAGGGGGACCTCTCAACTATGGAGAACAGGATACTGCTGCACAAGGAAACCTCACTGAGGCTGTCTTTGACTGGCTTGACGATGAGAACAACGTCCATCCGACGCATCTCAAGCAATCTCTCGCGGAGTTCAACCTACTTTTAGGGATTTACTATAGCGGGATAACAAACGAGATTATTGATCTACCGTTTGAACCGCCTGACGGATTAATGGACTCACTCAGGAAAGAATTGTAAACCCAATCCGAATTCATACGGAACGTTTAGAGGAGAATTTTCCATGTATAAAACTGCGATGTTAGGATGCGGTGGACGTGCCCGTGCACATGCAGATGCCTATCGCTTCATCAAAAATGGCAAACTCGCCGCAATCTGTGATATGAACGAAGAACTGCTCACCAGTTTCGGAGACGACTTCGGTATCTCTTCACGATACACTGACTTAGACGAGATGCTTGAACAAGAAAAACCCGATGTCCTCCATATCGTTACGGCACCGGTGTTACGCGGCACCAATGAACGGATTCGGTACTCACTGATGAAACAAGCATCGGATGCCGGTGTGCCTGCGGCGATCGTCGAAAAACCGATTGCCGTTGAGAGCGAGGACTGGAAGCAGCTTGCAGGATTAGCAGAAGAGACAAAGACCAAGTTCGTCGTTAACACACAACTCAACTTCCACCCCCAAAACTTGGAATTGAAACGGGATGTCTCAGAGGGTAGAATAGGTGAAATCAAGTTTATTGATGCCAGTGCCCGGAGCACTCCCGTCGACCAAGCACCCCACGTGTTGCAACTCGTCTCTTCCTACATCGACAACTCACGTCCTGCGCGGGTGCTCGGACAGGTTTCTGGGGCTCAGGATTTAGACTCCACTCAGCCTTCCCCTATGCATGCTGCTGCTCAGGCTTTATATGAAAATGGTCTTCACGTCTCTCTTGCCTTCGGGACAGGTGTAGGGCAGCGAGTGCCTAAAGATCCGGATGCGGGTAATCACACCCACAAACGCGTCTTTGTCGTCGGTACGAAAGGTTTCGTGCACTGGCGGTTTAGCAGTTGGGAACGCTCAACACCAGACGGTGGTTACGAGAGTGGTCCGCTTGACTATGGAGAGCAGGATGTCGTGGCACAGGGGAATCTTACAGAGGCTGTTTTCGATTGGCTTGATGATGAGAACAATGTGCATCCGACGCATCTCAAGCAATCTCTCGCGGAATTCAATCTCCTCCTCGGCATCTACTACAGCGGGGTAACGAACCAGATTATTGAACTCCCGTTTGAACCGCCCGATGGATTGATTGATGTACTCCGAGAAAAACTATAAAAAGTCAACTTATACTTTCTCCGATTAGCATCCATCTATTTTAGCTTGGTGTTAGAAATATTATTGATTTAAAGGAGACCTTTCTATGTATAAAACAGCGATGTTAGGCTGCGGGGGTCGCGCACGCGCGCATGCAGATGCCTATCGCTTCGTTAAAAATGGCAAACTCGCCGCAATCTGTGATATGAACACAGAATTACTTAACAAATTCGGAGACGACTTCGGTATCTCTTCACGCTACACCGACTTGGACGAGATGCTTGAAAAAGAGAAACCCGATGTTCTCCACATCGTCACAGCACCCGTGCTGCGGGGTAGCAATGAGCGTATTCGCTATCCGTTGATGAAACAAGCATCGGATGCCGGTGTGCCAGCGGCGATTGTCGAGAAACCGATCGCTGTTGAAAGCGAGGACTGGAAACAAATATCAGGACTTTCCAAGGAAACGGAAACGAAATTCGTCGTCAACACGCAACTCAACTTCCACCCACAGAATCTGGAATTGAAGCAGGATGTTGCAAAAGGTCGCATCGGGGAGATCAAATTCATTGATGCGAGCGCACGGAGCACACCCGTTGATCAGGGCCCGCATGTATTGCAACTCGTTTCCTCCTATATTGACAACTCGCGTCCGGTGCGAGTCCTCGGACAAATCTCTGGTGCCGAACACTTGGATTCAGCGCAACCCTCTCCGCAATATGCGAGTGCGCGCGTTCAGTACGAGAACGGGCTTCATATCTCTGTTGCGTTCGGGACAGCCATCGCACCGACTGCCTCTGACGATCCCGTCGTCTTTTTCCATAAACGCGTCTTTGTGATTGGAACGAAAGGCTTCGTGCATTGGCGATTTAGTAGTTGGGAACGCTCAACACCGGAGAACGGCTATGAGGGCGGTCCACTTAGCTACGGAGAACAGGATGTCGTCGCACAAGGCAATCTTACTGAGGCAGTCTTTGATTGGCTGGACGACGAGAGCAAGGTACATCCCACGCATCTTGAGCAATCGCTCGCCGAGTTCAACCTGCTACTGGGAATTTACTATAGCGGGATAACAAACGAAGTGATTGAACTCCCCTTCGATCCACCAGATGGGCTAATGGATAAACTGAGAGCCAAACTATAGAGGACCCTTTATTTTTCTTCGCACTCCGCCGCGACGCAGCTTGTAAACGCATATTCAAATGTCCTATTCTATGGCGAGGTCCCTGACCTCGCCATACACTCGCTTAAACGGAGGTATAACCGTGTCGCTTGCAAAAATTGTGTGTCTAACCTTTCTCCTGTTTGGCATCGTCCATCTCACAGCAAATGCCGAATTGGTAGCCTACTGGTCATTTGACAAAGCAGACGGCGTGGATGACCTAACTGGAAACGGTCACGACGGCAATATACACGGGAATCCGAAGGTAGTAGCCGGAAAGTTCGGTGAAGCGTTAGAGTTCAACGGCAGCACTGACTACGTCGATATCCCCGACGCGCCAGCAATTTCTGAACTTGAAGCATTGTCTATGGCGGCATGGATTCAGCCGCTAAAACTCGGTTCATGGGTCGCGGTTGCTGAGAAGGGTATTCACCTCAACTGGAGTTACGGCTTCTTCATTGAACCTGACGGGACACTCTCCTTTGAAGTTTCCACCGGTCCCGGAAACAATCTCGTCTGTTGTGTCGGCAATGTCGCCCTTGAAATTGGAAAATGGTATCACATCTTCGGTTCATACGACGGCAAGTCCGTGAAGGCTTACGTTGACGGAAAATTAGAAGGCGAAATGCCCGGTGCCAATGCCGTCCATATCACCGAAGGACTACCATTTACTATCGGCAGTCGTAACGGTCAGAACCATTTTGGTGGTGCTGTCGACGAGGTAGCATTCTGGGATGAAGCCATCTCTGTTGAGGACTCCATGGACCCACTTCCTGTGAAACCGGGACGAAAACTAACAACTACCTGGGGAGCACTAAAAACACTTTATTAAAAACGATGGAAACGAATTCTGAAAAATTTACGGAACAGGGCTACCTTGTTGTCCAATCAGCACTGTCTGAACCAGACCTTGCCTCGCTAATTGCTGTTGTCTCTGAAGTCGTCGATACGCGTGCCACTGAACTCTATAAAGAAGGGGTCATCTCGGATACCTATGAAGAGCTGTCTTTTGAACGCCGTTGGCATGCAGTTTTAAAAGCGTGTGGCAGAGAAAACGAGGTCTTTGGCTGGCATACGCTTGTCTTCAGCGAAGCACTCTTTAATCTGATAATCCATCCGAAGGTGTTAGACATCTTGGAATCCCTTATCGGAAGTGATATTCAATTCAACGGCGACTTTTGGGTGCGTCCGAAACTTCCAAACGAAAAACTGACGACGCTCCCTTGGCATCAAGACAGCGCGTATATGCCGAACACCGAAACGGATACCCACCTTACCGTATGGATGCCGTTAGTAGATGTCAAACTGGAGAACGGTCCCTTACAATTCCTACCGGGAAGCCACAAGTCAGGCTTACAAACCTATCACCGCGTGCCCGGCGAGACGTTTGCCGTCCCTCTTCTTCCTCCCACCTCATCTGATACCGACATCGATACCTTAGAGATGAAGAAAGGTGACTTACTTGTCTTTAACAATCTGGTCTTCCATCGATCGTTAGTTAATCACAGCGACATCATCCGCTGGTCGACAGATTTTCGGTTCAGTCGCACCGGCACCTCGCTAAACGGACTTTGGCACGAAGCGATTGCCTGCCCAGCTCGCGAGCGTGAAAGCAGGCAGTGTCCTACGTCATGGCAAGCGTGGCATGCGCAATGGGAAGCCAGTCCACACAAGGACAGATTCGTTTAATCCTTCCGCTAAGATTTTCAGTCTTAAAAAGAGGTTGTATTTCCACATTTTTCATGCTATAATTAAAGTATACACAGAGTAAGAAATGCCTCAGAAGAATCGGGAATGTCTTAGGTATATCGGTTCTTCTGGCAACACATAGGAGGTTTTTTTGTTAAATCCAAGAATTATCACAGTTACCCTCAGCGTCCTGCTCATATTGGGTAGCAGTCCGCTCAGCTCCGCAGAAATCACCGAAGATATGATCGCGGCAGCATGGCTGTTTGAGGGCGATGCCGAAGATATGTCCGGGAACGGATTTGATGGCGAGGTCAAAGGTGGAAACTTTGTCGGTGGGAAATTCGGTGACGCGATCGAACTCGACGGTGCAAGCGACTGGGTCGAAATCCCGAAACGGATCGGCGAATTTGAAGAAATTACCTTCGCACATTGGGTCAAATCCACTGGACGAGAGGGAGCATGGCGTGTTTTCTTCAACGTCAACGGTTGGAAAGCCGGGGACATCCATTACCAGATGCACCCGAATAATAAAGTCGAGTTCTCCATTCACAGTAACCCTGGCGGGAACGACACTTTTGCGAACTATATGTTAGCAGGCGATCAGATGGATAAATGGGTCCACATCGCAACCGCCTACAGCGCGAAGGAAAAGAAAATCCGCTTTTTCGTCAACGGTGAACTCGATATCGAAAACGATTGGGGTGGAAACCCGGGTGTACTCGATCCTGCCCGAATTGGCGACTGGAACCAAAGCCGACAATGGGAAGGGCAGTTAGACGAGTTCATCATCTTCAACACTTTCCTCGACGAAGATGACGTACAAGCGGTTATGAATGACGGTTTCGAGACGACTCTCGCCGTAGACACAAAACAGAAGTTGGCTGTCACATGGGGTAGTCTGAAAAAGTAAGGGAGAAGCGATCACCGAATCGCGTTCTCAAAAGGAAAATAAATATGCTTTTGGCAAAACGCTATCTGAATTACACATTCACTGCAATTGTTGTCATAACCCTCAGCTTCGCGATGATAAGCGTAAGCTACGCGGCGTTTGATGAAGGAGACATTGCGGGGATGTGGACCTTTGAAGAAGGTAAAGGTAAAGTTGTAAAAGATCTTTCCGGTAACGACACCGACGGTGAATTTGTTGGCGACCTGAAATGGGCGAAAGGCAAATTCGGCGGCGGGTTAGAATTTAACGGTGCAGACACTTGGGTCAAACTCGGCACTAAGGGTGAAGATAAAACGTTAGCCGCCTTGGATTTCAAAGATTCTAAAGGTTTTTCAATCCATTCTTGGGTCTATGCAGCAGAGGACCCGACCGGCAAATGTGTGATATGGAAAGGGCTTGGATGTTCAACCTGGTCGCAGTTTTTACTCGGAACAGGGGCACATGAAAACGGACAAAATAGCACGCAGGCAGCATTCCACATCCGAGTTGCCAACGGCGGTGGAAAACTTGAAGTCCTCGGTGATGAACTCCCCTCCAAAGAATGGGTGCACCTCGTCGGCACATGGGATGGATCCCAACTCCATGTCTACGTTAACGGCAAACTACAGAACTCCGAAGATGCAAAAGGACCACCGTGGGCATCTCCCGAAGAGGCCTATATCGGTGCGGACCCGGGCTGTGGCAAACGCTGCCAGTGGAACGGTATCATTGACGAAGTTGTTGTCTTCGACACGGTGCTCTCTGATGATGATGTCGCAAAACTCGGTGAAGGCATTGAAGGCGCGTTAGCTGTTGATGCCGCTGGAAAAATAGCGACAACCTGGGGGTCCCTCAAATCCTCCCAATAGATACGCCTCGAAACGTGCGCTATACATAGTACGTTGAAAATGAGATGTCGGCCAAACTGAGGTGGGCATCTCCTCCTTAGTTATATCCTGAAGGAGAATCTCAAAATGAGAATTCGAAAACTGTGTGTTGTTAGTTTTTGGGTCATTCTTCTGCTGTTTGGAAACGCAATGGCGGAAACACTGTTTTTTGATGATTTCGAGGGAAATGCCGAGATTACATGGCCCGACGTGCCAGCGATAAAAATTGAGAAAGATCCGGGCAATCCGAACAACACCGTCCTCATTTTTGACACAAGGAACGATCAAACCAACGCCGATGTCCTCTTCCTTGAAGGGTTCGAAGATCTAACAGACTACACAATGCGGGCAAAATTCAACATTGTTGGTGAAACAGCGGAATTTGCCGCAATCGGTTTGATTGTGCGGGCGCAGTTGGCAACCGAATATATGCTCGTCGAACCGGCAAGAAAACGGTTGTGTTGTGGGGATCCACGAGAGAACATCCTCAATGTCTTTGAACGGGGTGGCGGTTGGCCGATCGTCGCTAAGGCGGACATTAATATTGAACTCGACGAGTGGCATGAACTGTCGGTCACTGTGGTGGACAAAAAACTAACAGTCTCACTCGATGGCAAACAGATTGCTGAATACGGTAAAGTCCCGTATCCAAAAGGCGGTTTCGGCATCCGCGAGTGGAAGTCAGAAACGCTCATCGACGATGTGGAGGTCTTTGATAAAGGTGGTTCAAGCCTCGCCGTCGAATCACGTGACAAACTTACCATCACATGGGGAAGGTTGAAAGCACCACAGTAGATTCCCGCACCCCATTAAGAAACCAGAAACAGCGTAAAGGACACACGATACGTGGATTTAGGACTGAGCGGAAAACGCGCAATCGTTACCGGCGGTAGCCGAGGTATTGGTAGGCAGTGTGCACTTGCCCTTGCACAAGAAGGCGTTCACGTCTGCATTGCTGCCCGAACACAAGACGTTTTAAATCGAGTGCTCACGGAACTTGAACAGACTGGCACCAAAGCACACGCTATTACAGCCGACTTAAATATACAAGCGAATTGTGAGAAGGTGGTGCAGGAGACAGTGGATCGTTTCGGCGGTGTCGATATCCTCGTCAACAATGTCGGTGCCGCTCGAAATGCAGATATTTTGGAACTGTCGCCGAAACTGATTGATGAAGCACTTTTATTGAAAACCTACAGTTACCTTCGGATGTCTCAATTGGTTATTCCGTACATGAAGGAAAATCAGTGGGGACGAATCGTCAACATCGCAGGTTCAGCCGGTACAAGTCCCACTCGTGGCAACATACCAACAGGGGCTGCCAACATCACGATTCTTAACATCACACGCGCACTCTCCGATGCTGTTGCAGGTGACGGCATTTTGGTAAATACTGTTTGTCCGGGATTGACAAATACTGGTCGAGCACGCACGCAGCAAAGTGTGAGAGCCGAGCGTGAAGGACGCGATGTCGAAGCGTTGTTGCAGGAACTCGGGCAAGAACTCCCTGCGGGTCGTATTGCGGAACCGGAAGAGGTCGCGAATGTCGTAACGTTCTTAGCCTCTGAAGCCTGCTCCTATATGTTTGGGAGTGCGCTTTATATGGATGGTGGCAAACGTCGCGCAACCCCATAGGGACATCAAACTGTGCACGGAGGCGACTTCTTCACCCAACATCAAATTAATTCAACAAAGAATTAGTTAGTATCGTAAAAAACCCGTAGCCCGTAATGAAATGGAGGGGTTTTTGCTTGGGCGTTTCTTCAACTCGAACACGAAAACCGTCAAAGCACAAATCCCGTCGTTCCTCCGCAAGGTAAAATTAAAAATTTGAAGGAGGTTGTTCCAATGTACATTGTTAAGAGTCTATCAACCCACAAATCTCTCCTCTCCATACTGGTGTGCACTGCTATTTTTGCATGGACTTCCACTGGCTTCGACGAGGTTTTATACCTCGACGATTTTGAAGATGGAAAAATTAGTGGAGATTATGAATTCAAAAACCATGAGGGCGATTGGGTAGAAAAAGGTGGCGTTATCAGTCAAACCCATGAAACCCCCGGCGATCACACCTATCTTGTTCTCGACGGCGGTTTTCCAGAACCGCATACCGGATTGGTAATGATTCGCGTCGATGATTGGGGAGATCACGACCTTGCACGGTGTGGAATCGGATTTCGTCTTGATCCGGGAGATGCCTCCGGTTACGCTTTTCTGATCCATCATTTCCTCACCAACATGGAATTCCTCAATGACCATCTCGCTTGGAAACAGAACGATACCAAACCTCCCTTTGGTGAGATAGAACTCGGTAAATGGTACTGGATGAAAGCCGAAATATCTGATAAGGGGTTTACCGGTAAAATCTGGGAAGATGGCAAAGATGAACCCAAAGACTGGCTTCTTGACAGTAAACTCGATTTCGGGAATGTCAGACCTGAGAGCGGACAAGTTGGACTCAACGGTGGTTCAAGTAGAGGTGCCCCCGCATTGACCATTGTCTCATTTGACAATTGGGCTATTTGCGAGACGGCTGACGAGTGCACACCGGATGAGGTACTTGCTGTTCAAGCAACTGGTAAACTTCCAACCGTTTGGGGCGCACTCAAAGCGCGCTACTAAAACAACCCCTCCTCAAAGACACGGGGTTAATTATGAAGGGCAGCAACTGGGCGCACTTTTATGAAGTTTAGGATTTAATTGGGTAACTTCCGAACGTGCTATAGACAGCCCTACTACGAACAGCCTCGTGTGTAGTAGGGAGATCCCTCATCGCCCGTCAATTACCCAATTTATTTTTCAATCTTCATTTAAGCGTGTCTACAAGAAAGCTGCAACACGTGGATCCATATCCACATATCACATTAACGTATGGGAACAATTTTACTCGTCATTTTCGGGATCGTCATTTTTATTGCATGTATCCTGATTCTCTTCCAAATTTTGCAAGCAATTTTCGCCTTCCTATTTTCTGTTGCTCTGTTCATCATTGTGGTTGGCGGAGCATTCTTAATTCTTAGGAAGATTTTTCAGGGATAAAAGGCATTCCCTATTTAGTGCCTCGCTTGCATGTTTCCCATATACAAACAAATCAAAGGAGATTTAATTATGCTGCAAAAGGGTCCCAAAACCTTGTGGGTTCGCAATGGTGTCCTTAATCTTGACACTGGTTGGGTAGGCAACGTCGAAGATGTGGGAAACAATATTGACGACAACAAGTGGCACCACATTGCTGTCATAGGCATCCCAGAGGATAGTGTCGTCCAATACTTCGTTGATGGCAAAGAGACAAACGAGGGAGTCCTGAATCTCGCCCAATTCCCTGAGGATGAGTGGGACAATTTCATGTTTATCGGTTTAGATGGTAGAGCCGATGGTGAATTCGGTGTGTTTACCGGTATCATCGACGAATTCAGCGTCTACGACAGAGTTCTTGAAGAAGCCGAAGTCAATCAGAACTTCAAGTCTGACACGGGACTCGCAGTGGATCCCAACGGCAAACTTGCCGTGACGTGGGGAACTCTCAAAGCACGTCGATAAGACGCTACGCTCTTCGTAGGCACGCCTCCAAGCGTGCCTACACACATTAAGGCAGTAAAATGAATGTCGAAAACCGAACCATCTTTGAAGGTGACAATCTGTATGTGCTTCGCGGTCTTGACGCTGATACCATTGATTTGATCTATCTGGACCCACCTTTCAACTCCAATCGAACCTTTGAAGCACCGACAGAGAGCGAGGCAGCAGGCGCAGCATTCAAAGATTCCTGGACACCAAACGATTTAGATAGCACGTGGCACGGTGAACTGGCAGAGAAAGCACCCGACCTTTATCACGCCATCAGTACCGCTGAATTCACTCACGGGAAGTCCATGAAAGCCTATCTGATTATGATGGGTATCAGGATGCTGGAGATGTATCGAATCCTGAAACCGACAGGAACCATCTATCTCCATTGCGATGACAACGCAAGTCACTATCTCAAAATGATGATGGATGGCATTTTCGGGAGAGATAATTTTAGGAATGAGATCGTTTGGCAAAGAGCTGTAACCAGCAAAGGGAATCTCAAAAAAGGGCTGGCGCGAGATTCCGATCTCATCCTCCGGTATTCAAAAAGCAACGATTTCGTCTGGAATCCTGATGCCGTCACGATCCCCTATGACATGGAGGATCTCGACGAGAAAACCAAACGTCAATATTATTATGTTGAACCCGGCACCGGACGACTCGTATCGCATACCTCTATAACCGCTCAGACCCAAGACCCCGATTCTCACCTCACCTATGAGGTGATGGGAATCATCAGAACATGGCGATGGGCGGAATCGCGGATGTTAAAGGAGATTGAAGCCGGACGTGTTGTGCAAACGCGACCCGGAAACGTTCCTCGATACAAACGATATCTTGACGAACAGAAAGGCAAAACGCTAAACAACATCTGGGTAGATATTCCCAACTTAACCGCACGAAATAAAGAGCGTATTGGGTATCCCACACAGAAACCGATCGCTTTGTTAGAGCGAATTATTCGTGCAAGTAGTGATCCGGGTGACATGGTGCTCGACCCTTTCTGCGGGTGTGCTACCACATGTATTGCCGCAGAACGACTACAACGTCGCTGGATCGGTATTGATTTAAGCCCTAAATCTTTCAAACTGGTCAAACTACGTCTTGAACAGCACGGGATTATCAAGAAGGTTATCCACCGAAAAGGTAATCCTAAACTTTACCAGCAGGGTCGAACCTGCAAGCATACGCTATTTGGACTTCAGGAAGGCAGATGCAATGGCTGTCAAACGTTATTCCCATTTCATAGTATGACAGTTGACCATATTGTAGCGAAATCCAAAGGAGGTGCCGATCCTCCTGATAACCTTCAGTTATTGTGTGGCGCGTGCAAATTGATGAAGAGGAATAGCACACAGGATCAACTGATTCAGACGTTGAAAAACGAAGGAATTCTCGAATGAAAAAGTTTATGAAGTCTTTTAAGGTCGCAGTCAGACTGATAACAGCTGTCACGCTGGTATTCTTCGTAACACACCTCACAGCGGTTGCAAAACGTGATAAACAGTACGTCGCTAAACAAATCACGAACCTCAAAGTAGACGGCAATCTCGGCGAATGGCAACGCGCCGAAACCGTTGCCTTTGATGAACTGAAAGATGTCGGTGACGGTGTCCCTAAAGCCAGTGATTTTACGGGGCAGGGGAGTGTCGCGTGGAGTGCACAAGACTCAACTCGCATCTATTTCGCTGTTGAAATTACCGACGATAAACTCCAAGATGTCAATCCGGACAATGCCAGGTGGTGGGAAGATGATAGCGTCGAATTCATGTTTGATTTCGACAATGGAATGGTCCGAGATAGCCTCGTTCAATGGACACTCGGTGCAAATGGCAAGGACCTATCCGCTGCCGCATCTAAAGACAACACCGAATGGGTGCTACTCAAGAACGGAAATGATTACATCTATGAAGTCGCCATCGACCCGACGAAGCACCGATAACTATCTCCACCGACTGCTGAACGCTGAAAGCCGACCGCTATCTAAAAATGCCAAAACCTCACGCCTCTTTTACATCTGGAATTACGCTCCGCGCACTCCTGATTGGTACACTCCTCGTTATCGGGAACGCCTACTGGCTCGCCTACGCGGCGGAGATGATCCAGCCGCAGTTCCTTCTCAACTTCGTTTCACTCTTCTTCAATGCAATTTTTACCCTTTTTGCCGTCATCGGTTTCAACCTCGTTTGGAAAAGACTTGCCCCCCGCAACGCACTGACCGCACAGGAACTCCTTGTTATCTATATTATGGTGGTCATGGTATCGACAATCGGCGGCCATTCCATGATGACGTTCCTAATCGGTACACTCGCCCATCCATTCCGGTTCGCGACTCCAGAAAACGAGTGGGCGGACCTGTTCTGGCGTTACATTCCGACATGGTTCGTTCCTGAGAACAGTGCCTTAGATGACTACTTTGAAGGCGATTCGACCTTTTACCTCGCAAAGCATCTGCGCGGCTGGGCAGTGCCGATTTTGGTGTGGACAGGATTCGTCGCACTGCTCTGGTTCACGCTAATATGTCTCAACACCATTATCCGCGTCCAGTGGACAGAGCGTGAAAAGTTAGCCTATCCGATAATCCAGTTACCCCTTCAGATGGCGCAGGGACGAAAAAGTTTCTACAAAAACGGCACGATGTGGATAGGCTTTTCGGTCGCCGCATTTATTGAACTTCTCGCAGGATTAAGTTATCTATTTCCCCAGGTCCCTTCTATCCAACTCAACTACTACTCAATCACGCATCTTTTCACGGACAAACCGTGGAACGCTGTCGGATGGGTGTCGCTATCTGCCTATCCTTTTATCATAGGCTTGACTTTCTTCGTGCCGTTGGATATTTCGATGTCGGCGTGGTTTTTCTATCTGTTTGGCAAAGCGGAACGGATTATCCGCGTCGGGATGTTAGGCGAAGGTGAACTCTATTTTGCGGAACGATCGGGCGGTGCATGGCTTGCCGTCGGCGTTCTTGCGTTGTGGGGAACTCGGCATCATCTCCGAGATGTCGTGGTGAATTGCTTCACAAACAAGCGAGCGTTTGACGATTCAAATGAACCGATGCCGTACCGGGCTGCTGTCCTCGGATTAATTTTCGGATGCATCGGACTCACCCTATTTTCGGTACAGGCGGGGATGAACTTGGGCGGTGTACTCGGCTTCATCGTTATTTTCACCTTGATGGCACTCGGTGTAACACGGGTGCGCGCCGAATTCGGTCCGCCATCACACGAGATCCTCGCACTGGATCCAGCACGGCTCATGGCAGTGACCTTCGGTCCGCGGTTTGTCGGCACCAGTAACCTCACAATTATCTCATTCTACTACTGGCTGAATCGGCTTAACGTTTCCCATCCGATGCCGAACCAATTAGAGGGATTCAAACTCGCCGAACGTGCCGGTATTAACAGCAGAAGACTCGTCTGGGTGATGATGTTCGCGATCATTATAGGGACGCTTGCATCGTTTTGGGCGTTTCTCTATCTGCTCTATGACACAGGCGCACTGGCGGTGCACGGGTATGTCGTCGGTATCGGCAACGAGGTCTTCGGGAGACGCTTACAACGGTGGATTAACAACCCTACCGGTCCCGATTGGGGTGGGACGCAATCTATGGGGATTGGGGCAGTGATGACGTGGATTCTCTACTTCCTACGGCACAAATTTATCTGGTGGCCCTTCCATCCGATTGGATATGTGATGACAGCCGCGACGTGGGGCGGACTTGCGGATTTCTGGTTCTCGGTTTTCCTCGGCTGGTTGGTGAAGTTCGTCATCCTCACGGTTTTTGGTTTACGGGCACATCAACGCGCGATCCCGTTCTTTTTAGGATTAGTAATGGGTGATTATGTGTTCGTAGGGCTTTGGGCACTGCTCGGCACACTGTTTAATATCCCGACGTACGTACTCTGGTCGCCTTAAGGCACCGCAAAGCCACATTAAACGACACAGGTTAGTTAAAGGAGTTATATCCCAATGTACAACTTAAATGGAAAAGTCGCCTTAGTAACAGGGGCAGGCGGCAAAAACGGCATCGGACGTGCCATTGCGACCCGCTTGGCGAAAGAAGGTGCCGATGTCGCCGTCAACGACATTACCGAGCATCCTTACGCCGCAGATCAACCGGATTGGCAAGGTCTACCCGATGTTGTTCGTGAAATTGAGGCGATGGGACAACGCGCCATCAGCGTCGTTGCGGACGTTTCAGATGCAGGACAAGTTCGCGAGATGGTAGATGAAACCGTCGCACATTTCGGCAAAATCGACATCCTCGTCAACAACGCCGGAACAATAGCGGGCAAGGATCGTGTGCCGGTTGTCGATCTGGCTGAAGAAGATTGGGATAGGGTGCAACGGGTTAACGTGAAAGGCGTGTTCCTCTGTTCTCAAGCAGTGGCACGTCATCTCATCGCGCAGAGAACGGGAGGCAAAATCATTAATATTTCATCTGTTACTGGAAAACGAGGATCGGCGCGCTTTGCCGCATATAGTGCCTCAAAATTCGCCGTGATCGGTTTCACGCAATCACTTGCCCACGAACTCGCACCTTATCAAGTTAATGTCAACGCTATTTGTCCTGGACTTGTGGACACAGAGCGTGTCGGGCATCTTGCATCTGTGCTAATGCCCGATAACCTCTCTGCTGATGAACAACTTTCGGAATACGCACGCCAATCCAAGGCAGGTGTTCCTTTCGGACGCCTCGCCGAGGGAACAGATGTTGCCAAGATGGCTGCTTTCCTCGCTTCAGACGAAGCCGCCTACCTAACAGGGGTTTCCATCACCGTCGCAGGCGGCTCAGTAATGGACTAAAAATTAACGCAAGATGCGTTGATCGCTCAGGTCTTTTCCACCGACAGCTTTGACGATAGATGCACCACGCCACTCCTTGACTTCCAATTCGTGGAAGGCGTTGACAATGTTGTACTGCGTCGGTAGGTCTTCCCAACGCGCTTTGTGGAATTCCACTGTTCCCTCGCCGCGCCACTGCTCCTGCACGACCCGATTTGGTGTTCTCGCTGGCGTCAGCACAGCGTAGGCAATATCAGCGGTGCCCCATACACCCGTTCTCGGCATGTATTTATAATGTAATGTACCGGTGAGCGGTTGTTCACCACTCGTCTGCGGCGGGGCGGACGCGGTTTGTATCGGGACTTGTTCTGTCGCGTTCACGCGCATGTCCATGAACTTAAAACCGAGCCAACTGGCGGTGCAGTGTGTTTCGCCGTTAAAAGTTATCGGGTCTGGAAGTTTGCAATAGATTTTAGAGAAGCCTAATTCCTCGCGTCCTGTCAAAATCGGATCCGTCAGGTTTTCCCACAGCACCGTCAACAGAGAACCCGTCGCCTGGTCCACTTCACCGTTGAAAACCACTGGGAAACTAACGCCAAGAGTATTGTAGCCGCGCCCTGCGAGCCATTCAATTTCCTTCATATAGCCTCCGGACACGGATACAACGGGTTCGCCGTTAAGCGAGAAGCCTGGCGGTAGAAAAGCCTCAAGTTGCTCGCTGTTTGTCAGGAAACTCACTGAAACTGACGTTGATTTCGGGTTATCTTTACACTCGAATTTTCTGCCATCGGGTCCGTATCTCGGTCCCGTCCTCGGTCCAAAATGTGTCGGCATCCGATACATTGCATTCGGATCTAATTTATATCCCATCTCATTCCCTCCATGTTCTGGATAGTATGCCTCTATTGTATCAATATAAGGCAGAATGTCAAGCACTAATTAGGGGCGTTTGGTTATTAGTTGTCTGTTTCGGAGGGGCGCGAGGTATCGGGATTCGGATATCCGTCCTACGAGAGAATTAAATGTCCGATTGAATAATGGGTTTTCATTGCCCTTGACATTGAGGTGTGATATAGTACTTTTCATGTCAAAAGCCGCAATTAAACAGTTCTAAACAAGGATATTTCATGAATATCAGGTCCTACGCCTACGTAGTGTTAATAACCCTTATTATGGCGATATGTCTTATAGTGGGTTGTGAAAAGATTCCAACACAGATGATCACTGTGGAACCTGTTGACAAAGTAGCAGTCGCCACTATCTCTGAAATGGACGGAAGCGGTCTAACTGGCACTGCCACTTTCACCGAAGTAAACGAAGGGATTCACGTCATAATTGAGATCCAGAACGCGACACCGGGTCTACACGCTATGCACCTCCATACCGGTAGCAGTTGCATCGACATAGGACCACATTGGCATCCGATGGAGGTTCCAATCGGTACACCGGGTATACCTGTCGTCCAAGCGACACTCAATACACTTCCTATTGGCGTAGGCGAAGTCGGCAACATCTCGGTCAGCGAGGATGGCACGGGTATTCTGGAATTTAAGACACCGTTCTGGTCTCTCGGTGGAGATCCAAACACCGACATCCTCGGCAAACTGATTATGGTTCACGAAACGGGTGACACCTTCCTAACCAACCCGCACGCGCAACACATGAACACGCAGATGGACATGAACATGGAAACGGTCCAACCGCATTTCCACCCACCGGGGACACCGCCGCACTCCCATGCCAACACGCAGATGAGGACACCCCCAATCCAACCGGGAGGCGGTGCCAAAATCGGTTGTGGCTTGATAGAACTGACGGAATAAAGCCGAGATTCAGTTCTTGCGCCATTTTTCTTCTCCATAATGTCTGTCAATTAAGGGTAATAATAACATATTCGGCGAGCAGATGTCAAACAAAACACTGAAAGTGAAATGAACGAGATTGTTCCCAAAACTCCTTGAATTAAACACCGAATTGTGGTATCATGCGACAAACCTTGAACGGAGCGAGACGATGAAAATCAAAGACATACAGACAGTCCGAATCAATGTGCCACAACGCGACATCAAACGCACGGAACCCCGCCGTGAGCCGTGGAGTGCCCATGCTGAAGTTGCGAACCCGATGTCGCGCTATCCACAATATAAACGCCACCGTTCCAGTTGGATGCCGAAGACGTGGGATCAGGTCTACGTCAAAGTTACCGCTGAAGACGGCACTTGGGGCATAGGGGAAACTTCTTTCGGCACACCCGTCGCCGCGATTATTGATGAACACTTCGCACCGATGCTGATCGGTGAAAATTGCTTCGCCGTTGAGAAGATTTGGGATATGATGTTTCGTATGTCCAAACCTTACGGTTCACAAGGCTTAACCAGTTGCGCGATGAGCGGCGTCGACATCGCCCTGTGGGATCTGAACGGGAAAATTAAGAACCAACCCGTCTATGAACTGCTTGGCGGACCGTTGCGTGAAAAGATGTTTGCTTACGCCACAGGCAACGATACCGATTGGCAGTTGGAACTCGGATTCAAAGCGGTGAAATTGGCGTGTCCCTATGGTCCTGTTGACGGCGAATGGGGCTTGAAAGAAAACGAGAAACTGGTGGCGAAAACCAGAGAGACGGTCGGTGACGACGTTGAAATTATGCTCGATTGCTACATGGCTTTCGATGTCGATTACACCATCCGCTTAGCACACCGTCTCCGTCCGTATCGCCTCAAGTGGATTGAGGAGTTTCTCATTCCAGAAGATATTGACGGCTTAGTAAAAGTTAGAGAGGCTGTCGATTGGGTAAGTTTAGCAAGTGGCGAACACCACTACACCCGTTTCCCATTTCAACAGATTATCGAAAAACGGTGCTTGGATATTCTGCAACCCGATACCTTCTGGGTAGGTGGGATAACCGAATGCGTCAAAATTTGCCACCTCGCAGATGCCGCCGGACTCACTGTAATTTTCCATGGCGGCGGACTCCGGCAATCCGGACTCCATCTTTCCGCTGCTATGCCGAACACGCCTTGGGTAGAATACTACCTCGGCACCGCACCCGGTGTCCCGTTAGAGGAAACGAAACTATTTGAAGGTGAGTCTCTCCCAACGGATAGCTACATCTCTCCAAATGACGGTCCCGGACTCGGTTTGCACATTGAAGAGGAGTGGCTAACGCCGAGGAATCCGCAGTAATATGATTCGCTACATTACCTTTCTGATCCTATTCTGTATCGGTGGTAACGCGTCCGCCCAAACGCTTATTGATTCTATCATCGCGGTCGTTAACGAAGATGCTATCACACGCAGCGAACTCGAAGATGAATTTCGTATCGCTACAGTCTTCTTGGGGACACGCACCGGTATGCCACCGACCGTCGCCGAGAAACGCGCGGCACTCAATACCATTATCAACCGCAAATTCGGCTTACAAGAAGCTGAACGACTCGGTATTGTCGTAACCGAGCGTGATTCACAGGTAGCCGCAAAGATAACAGAAATTTCTGCCAAATATACTTCGGAGACAGCGTTCCAAAGCGTTTTGCAGCAATCCCAATTGGAAAAAGAGGCAATAGAAGCACGGGTCTACGACCAGTTAATTTACGATGAATTCTTCCGCCGCATATTTTTCAACGCCATCAACAGCGAAAAGGTCGCGAGGTTAGCCAAGTCGTATTACGATGCAAACAGCACCGAGTTTATTGTGCCACCCACAGTCACCTTCAAATCATTACTCATTATCATGCCAAAGAATGGATCCGCCGCAGAAAAGCAAACTGCCGAGGCACTGGTGCAAAAACTCAATGAACGTTTACAGCAAGGTGAAACATTTCAGGCAGTACGTGACACTTATGAAACACAGTTAGAACTCAGGTTCGAGGTCCCAACGCTTGAAGTAGACACACTCTTGGGGGCTATTGTAACTGAATTACAAGTTTCTGAACGGAGCACGCCGCTCCGCGTTTCAAATGGATACCAGATCGTCGAACGCATCCGGAATAATTCGGCGTACCCAAAAACGTATAAAAAAGTCAATGAGGAGATCACAGAGCGGATTCGGCAGGAATTGGCAAACGAACAGTTTGAAGCATGGTTAACCAAACGGAAAGCAGAGGAAACTTGGCATATTTTAGATGATGAACTTGCACAAGAGGAGAGCGAGGTGAAGTAAACGGATGCGGTATAATCAGCTCCGAAGACGTGCTACAGGTAGACAGAACAGGGTGGGATGGGGATATTTTGTCATCGTCCCGCTTCTGTTTATACTCGCTGCGTTGGCATCTGGAGACGATATAACGGACTATCCGAAAGCGTTCCAGAAGCAGTTGAAAGATGCACAGCATGCGTTTCAAGCGGAGGAGTGGCACGAGGCACTCCGTTTATATCAAGCCCTCGCCAAAAAGGCACCCGAATTCCCGATTGTCTACATCGGTGAGGGAGATGCCGCCGCAAAACTGAAGGACTATCCCACCGCTATTACTGCTTTCCAACGTGCCTTGCAACTCCTCACAACACAACCCCAAGGCAATATTACAAGATATCGCCTACAGGTTACGGTGCAAGCCAAACTCGCTGCTGTATATCATCGCAATAAACAACTTGACGAAGCAGACACGTGGTTCCAAAAAGCCGTCAAAGGTGCAGGCGAAGATGCCCCAGTGGCGTGGTATGTCGCTTTGGGACAGATTGAAACCGAGCGTGGAAACTTAGAGCAGGCACGCAGATACTATATCGTCGCCGTGCAACTACATCCAGAGACGATCGCTGCCTACAATAACCTTGGACACGTTCTTCTCAAACTCGACCGCATCGACGAAGCAGATGCCGTATTCCGGGAAGCACTCACCCAAGACGGGACGCTCGCAAGTGCCGCTTTCGGACGCGGTGAGGTTAGGGCAAGGCGTGGTCAACTCGCCATCGCCCAACGCTTCTATGAACGTGCATCCGACATGCCCCAGACGAACCTATTTTCCACAAATCACTCGCAGATGTTCTCCGTAATATAGGGAACAAGGGAGAAGCCGAAGTTGCCGAAGCGCGTTATCGCCGCACGCTGGCGGAACGCTACCGCCGTCAAGCACATTGGTTCATTGAAAAAGGACAGCCACAGAATGCTTTAACACCCTTACAAAAGGCATTTGAAGCAGATGAAACTTTTATTCCTGTGTTGAAAGACTGCGCCTATGTTCAGATGCAACTCGGAAAATTAGCAGACGCAAAGCAATCGTATCAACGGGTGCTCACAATAGAGCATAATTCACGTCAGGCACTTCTGCATCTCGGTATGATAGAAGCCAAACTCGGAAACCAAACGGCAGCGGTTTCACATTATCTCGCGCTTATCCAACATGAACCGGATTTTATGGATACCTACGTTCAACTCGCAAACTTGCACGAGAGAGCGGGAGACTTACAAGCTTCCGCAAACGCGCTTACAATGGGGATACAACACGAACCGACATGGGCACCAGGGTATTTGTGGCGTGGAAAGATTTACCAAAAACAGAATGAATCCAGCATGGCAGAAACCGATTTCCGTCGAGCCATTCAACTCGCGCCAGATGTTCCATTTCCGAAAGAGGCATTAGCATCCCTACTTGCCACGGAAAACAGAGCACTTACCGAGGCACTTACCCTTGCCGAGATCGCCGTTAAAAGCGACAATCAACCGATACATCGTGCCACACTTGCTTTCGTCTATTACCGTCTCAACCGCATTCCCGATGCACGCCGTGAAATTGGAACTGCTTTTGCCCAAGCCCCTAAACACCCCTATATTCTGAGAATTCGCTCAGAAATTCTAAAAACCAACCCATAGAGGCAATTTCCATATAGCGCGCTTCTGCATTTTTTGCTGAAAATTAAATGAAGATATGCTATTATTTCCTAAAATTATATGGTAACCCAAATCGCCACCTAAAGAATTACAGATGTTCAAAGGTAATTTGCTTGAAAATCAGTGGATGCTTTTACCTTAAAGTCCTAAGGAAATCTGTGCTTACAACTTCTGGTGATTTTGATGTAGAGCGAAACTTAGGTAAGTTGTATTTTTTCAAGCGAATTTGGCATCCTTTACTATAGATTTAACTTGACTTCTAAGTCGGGTAATGTATAATTGAAACGTGTTAGCGCATTTAAAATCAATTATGTTAATCTGTAAGGCTGATATGAAGCGATTTAATATGATTGATTAAGTTGTTTCGCTTAGATAGTAACTTAGGTTATACTAATGGATTTGGAGAGTCCCGCGCTAAAGTAAACAGGCTTTATCGCTTTAAAACCTTACCAAGAGATATGTGGCTCTTCTTAACTTCCTACTTTGGAATAAAAAATAAGGAGCACTAACAATGCTAAAGTTTCAGATGATTTTAATCGCCATTTTGGTTTGTTGTTTTGCCTTTGTATCTTGCGAGAGAGCTCAGCAGATCATGACACCGGTTACGGATGACATGATGGACGGCAGCGGCTCGGAAATGATGGACGACGGCATGATGACAGATGATGGCATGATGGACGACGACATGATGGACGACGGCATGATGGACGACGACATGATGGACGACGGCATGATGGACGACGACATGATGGACGACGGCATGATGGACGACGACATGATGGAAGAAGACATGATGGAAGAAGACATGATGGACGACGGCATGATGGACGACGACATGATGGAAGAAGACATGATGGAAGAAGACATGATGGAAGAAGACATGAATGGCGATGCCTAATAGTTCCATTTCATAACATCTCTAAAAAGGAATTAGTAACCGCATTTTGTAGTTATTGATTCCTTTTTGTTCTCCAATCCACAAGGACCAAATCTTTATATAAAACTTACATTACGGTAGGGTCAATCTCCGAACAGCGATCCTCTACGTTGTATTTCTCTTGAAAATTAAAGCGGAAATATTGTATCATTTAAAGTGAAGTTATGTAGCATGTGATCTCGAAGAGTACCACAATGAAGTGGATGGGTTTTGTCGCTTAAAAGCCTACAACTCTTCTTCGATCTTCACTCTAACAGAATAAGGAGTTTTAATAATGTTAAAAGTTCAGATAGCCTTGATTGCGATCTAATCGCTTCTGTCGCCTTCGTATCCTGTGAAAGAGGACAGAAAATGTTGGCACCTGTCGCCGATGACATGATGGCTACCGATGGCATGATGGCTGCTGACGATATGATGAAAATGATGACGGATATGATGGACTCGACAATGTACATGTCTTGGGCGAGCGTTGAACTTCCAGCACCGACGATGACCGTAGCAGAAGCTGCTGCTGCCATGAACCCTGGGGGAACCGGTGCCGCACACGGCGAAGGAACTCGCACCGCCTATATCAATGATATCGGTGCCATGGCGAACATGGAAGGCACAGCTTATCCCGCCGGGACCATGATCGTCAAGACAATTATGGATGATGCCAACACCTTTGTCCAGAAGAAAGCACTGATGACGAAAACCGACGATCCGATGTACGCCGACCACAATGGTTGGATGTATGTTAAGTATGCCCGGGCATCTGAATCGGACGAGTACATGATGGTCGGTGGCGGCAGCTTAGAGAAGAGCATGGGTTGCCACGGCTGCCACGCCAAAGCCGATAATGACAGCGTCTTCGTATCACTATCCATGGATAAAGAACCAGATATGCCAGATATGCCCGATGCCGATACTGGTGAAACACCAGATATGCCAGATATGCCCGACACTGATGCCGGTGATACTGGCGATGCCGGAACCGGTGATGCTGATGCCGGTGATGCTGATACTGGCAATGGTGCCGATGACAATGGTGCTGATGCTAACGGTGGCACGAACGGTGCCGATGCCAATGGCGGGGATGTTCAATAGTCACATCTCATAACACCTATAAGAAGGGAATCGAGAACAACATTCCATGGTTGTCGGTTCCCTTCTTCTTTTTTACTCTACATCTCAGGCGATAAACGCTCCACTTTGTGCTGGAAGTGAAACGCTTACGGAATCCCCTGATACTGTCACCCGGTTTCCATTGAGTAGGTCTCCCACAGAAGTTTGAAACGACGAAATCGGAACATCGATTGTTTGAGAACGTCGACTCGTATTCAATGCGATTAGGATAGAATCCGTTTTTGAAGTGCGCAGATATGCATAAGTCCTCTTTTGAAGGTTCAGATGAACAACTTTTCGTCTACCAGAAGCAAGCACCGAAAACTGCTTCCGTAACGCTCCCAAACGTCGGAAATAGTCCAACAAGCTTTCGTCTGCTTCATCCCCCCACGGCATCGGTAATCGCGCCTCCTCGAAACGCCCAAGTGGGTTTCTTTGTGAAACTCCCACCTCAGTTCCGTTGTAAATCACAGGTGGTGCGGAGAGTGTGAACAGCACCAACGCCGCCAACCTGACTTTCGCCTTATCCTCTCCCGCCAAATAGAGAATTCGGGTCATATCGTGGTTATCCAGAAATGCTGGAAGCGAGAAATCCTTTGGGAAGTACATTTCATGCGCTGCTAAAAACGCTTCAAATTCCAGCGGTGTCGAAGTTTCAAGGACAAAGGTTCGCCGGAGCGCATCTGCAAGTAGAAAATCAAGGCATCCATCAAAATGTGGAATATAGGACGCGATCACTTCCGAATGACTTACGACCTCCCCAAACAGAAGAGCGTCAGGGTTCACGGCTTTACATGCTTGGCGGAAATCTGCCCAGAAGGTCCGTGGCGGACCCGGAGCATAGTCAAGTCGGTAGCCATCAACACCTTTACGCAGCCAATGCTGTACACACCTTAACAAATAATCGCTCGTCGGTTTGTGTTTTAAGTTCAGCTGTGGCATCCCCTTTACACCGAAGAAACTTGTGTATTCATCGGGCCAGCGCTGCCATGTGTACCACGCTCGATACTCGCTGTCTGGGTCATGTTGCGCCGCTTGAAACGTTGGATGCTGGTTGGACCAGTGGTTGGCAACAAAATCGAGAATAATCCGCATACCACGCTGATGCGCCTTTTCGATGAGCTCTATCAGTTCCGCGTTTGTGCCGAATCGAGGTTCAACGGTGTAATAATCTGTCCCATCGTAGCCGTGGTGAGACGGGCTTGCAAAGAGAGGGGAGAGCCACACTGCATTGCATCCAAGTGATTGAATGTAGTCAAGCTTTTGAATTGCCCCGCGGAGCGTTCCACCGAAAAACCCAGAGAGGTTTGTCGGTTTCTTCCACGGCACACCGTCCCCTGGATAGAATCGATCCAGGAAGATGTGATAGATAACGGCATCGCGGACCCACTTCGGCACGTCGTAGTCGTCAATAGAGATGGCGAATTCGGTTGATTCGGATAACACCCGCGCTTGGTTATCCGCAAAAATCCATCTATTTGAACCGGTAACGCGCCCGCCGATCCGGTAACGCACTGTCGTGCCGTTCGGTTGTGGTGGGATCTGTCCCTGCCAGTGGTGCACATATCGCCATTCAAGTGCGTCCCATACCGAACCACTCGACACGAGTTCAAACGTAGATTCCTCATCATCTGCATCCACCCAACAGCGAACCGAATCGTAGGCGACACCACCAGACGTTGTCACGTAAATGCCAATCGGTTGATTCGGCTGCGGTCGCGATAGGTTCGTAAGCGGTGGATTTAATCGGTGAAGATGCTTGATACCCACTACATTGCTTCGGTATTCGACGATACGATTCTCAAAATTTCTTTGCGGACCAAACATGATTTCCTCTGTTGATAAACAAAAAAGCCGTGTAGCGGGTACACGGCTTTTCGATCTTCGTTATGAATTCTTGCCTATTTATCGCCCCAAGCACGGCCACGTGGAATCAATAACAGTTGTCCCACACTCAGTTTGCTCCGATCAAAGATATAATCGTCCTGATTCGCGGCAACTAATCGCTTCCACATCTCTGCATCATCGAAAATCTCAGGACGCGCGGCGATTCGCTTGAGTGCCGCTTCGCCATTTTCTTCCTGAATATCCTCTTCCCGCACATGGTACTTGTAAAGTACCTCAGGATTGGTGATGCTGAAACTGAAACTGTGTGAACTTGCGAGGGCATTGCCTGCCATATCGGTGGCACCGGAGACAGTCACGGTGTACATACGTCCTGCGCGCATCGGCATATCGGATGTAAACGTCACCGAATCGCCGCTTCCGCTCACTGTACCTGACAGCATTCCGTTCATCGGTTCACTCATTGAATCTTCCGTTTTCGTGACTGCCACATCCACAGAGACGCTATTGCTGTCAATCGGTTCACTGAACGAAACCGATAGACTATTCATTACATTCAGCGAATCCTCGTACTCAGAGATGACTGTGCCATCTACAGGTTCATTCATTGTCACTGTCGGCGGGGTCGCGTCGGTGTAAGTAAATTTCTGTGAAAGCGTGACCGGTACTTCAGGTTTTCCTTTATTCGTAACGACGACGGACACAGATTCTCCCGCCATGCCGCCGGGAGTCACTGCCGTGATTTGCATTTCACTTGGGACAGTTACACTTTGCGCATTTTTCCCACCGAACGTCACGGTTACGCCGTTTTTCATATCAAATTTTTCGCCAGTAATCTGGACAGTCGTCCCGCCGGTTTCAGGTCCCTCTGTAGGACCCATTCCGCTGGGTAACGGTTCTGGATTACAGCCAGCACATCCTGCCATCCACGCGCAGACAATCGTGAGGACAGCGAGCACGGCTATGTTTCTGGGTTTTTTCATTAATTCAGTCTCCTTATGGTCAGAAAGGTTCTCATTCCGGACCGTTCCAAATCTTACTGTTAAAAGTGGCACAGTTCGCAAGCCAAAACTTGCTATTAAAAGAAGAATTTCGTGGATTAGAGGGAAGTCTCTAAATTACGCCTTGAACTATTATACACATAAATTGAAACAGTTGTCAACACTTTTTTGCACAGATCGCGAACAAAAACCTGAGCTACAAATATCCTAACCGCGCCAAGTCGTCCGCTTTAATGGGTCGCTCACGCTAACGCTTAACTCTGGACCGAAACTTTCTACTGATAATTTTACCGTGTCTCCGTCTCCAATAGCGGTGAGTGCCTCATGGTGCGTCCCCGTCGATACAACATCGCCCGGTTCAAGCGTTACCACATTGGTCACCTCTGCGAGCAATTCGGGGATAAAGCGTGCCATGGAATTTGTAGAGAAATCGTGCTGGAGACCGTCGTTAATCCAGAGTTGCACGCCGAGTGCGTTCCCGTCACCCACTTCGTCAGCAGTAACGATCGCTGGACCCATCGGTGCAAACGTGTGCCAACTTTTTCCTAAGAAGAAACCGCCAGGCAATCCCCGCGCAGAAACATCAATAAATTGCGTGTAACCAAAGACACAGTCTAAGGCGTTATCTTCGGATAGATGCTTCGCCGTTTTACCAATCACAATCGCTAATTCCGGTTCAAAGTGAAACACGGTCACGTCCGCTTCTGGAAGTTCCACCCTCCCCTTCGTGGCAATGATACCGGTCGGCGACTTCAGAAAGGCATTGAAATCCTCTCGCGACGGACTATCCGGTTCAATGTAATTGCCTGCAAGGCAGACGAGTTGTCCGGGACGCGGGACCGGTGCTTTAAAGCTGACGCTGTCCAAAGCGATGGCAGTGCCGTTTTCAACCGCGCCCTCTATTGTCGGACGCAGATTATCAAAGTCCTCAATCACCGTTCGTATCAGTTCTTGCGGTGTCCGATACGAAACGCTACTGAGTGCACCGCTGATGTCAACGATCCCATCTTCTGTTATTACACCGAGTTGGTAATCATTAAAGAATGCAAGTTTCATTCAGTTATTTGCTCCTCTGTTAAGACGTTTCACAAGCGGATGACTCCGCTCCTCTAACGGCAGTTGCACCTTTTGCCCACTGAAATGGGAGACGTAGGTTGCACTGACACACTCAAGGGATGTAAGCGCGTTGCGTCCACCGAGCTCTGGTTGGTTTTCGTTAAGAATTGCATCTCGTATATTTTTCGCACTCCAGATAGTGTGGCGCGACTGCCACGCTTTACCAGAGATTAGAAACGCTGATGCGTCAAGTTCTATCTGTTCCCATGCGGGTGTATGTGCCGCAAAAGAGACATCAAAGGGACAGTACCACATTTCATCTATACCGGTGTCTGGGTGCGGTTTTACCATCAATTGCCCCTCTGAACCGAGCAGATGCGGTCCCATCATCCAACCGTGTCTGGGTTCGCGACAGTAAAGTTCCATAATGCCGTAGGCACTGTTCCCACCGCCGATATGCACGAGCATCGTATCTCCCGCGACGATGCCATTGTCGCGCCGGTCGGTTTTGCACAACTCACTGCTGTGCATAATGTCGCTCTCTGTCACATCGTGCCCCTGATATGTGATATGTGCCTGAATCCAAGAGATGCCGTCTAAGAAGAAATCCATCTCGTCAAAATAGTGTACACCCATTTCCATCAACTCGAATCCCGCTTCACGTCCTTTGCCGACTTCTCGAATTGAACGGAGTTCACCGATTTTACCCGCATCGACCAGAGATTTCGCGTGCCGAAAGAGTGGTGTAAATCGGAACTGATGACTGACCGCCAAGTGCACACCTGCCTCACGACACGCTGTGAACATTTGATCCGCTGTTTCCAAATCAACAGATAACGGCTTCTCACATAAAACGTGGATGCCTGCTTTTGCGGCAGCAATTGCTATCGGAGCGTGTAACGGTGCGTGTGTACACACACTCACGATATCGAGTTTCTCGCGTGCGAACATCTCTTCGTAATCGGTATATCGGTTTGAGACACCGTATTCGTCGGCACGGTTGTTGAGCGCATCGCGATTGATGTCGCACATCGCGACGAGATCAATCCCTTCCAAGTTCGCGTGCGCGCCCGCGTGGCTCCGGCTAATTCCGCCACAACCGACAATCCCCGCCCGTAATGTCATGAGTTATCTCCCAAATTCAGTTTATGCGTGGTTGCTTAGGGTATAGTTTGCAGATTTCGTATTAAGATGTATTATACGCCGATACAAAAAGAGTGCAAGCCAAAAATATTTTTTTAATTTTCCTTGCGGTTCGGTCAGGTAGGTTTGTGTTTGAATGTTCCTTTACGTATATCCGCTTTCCACTTCGTTCCAAGCTACGCACCTGGGACTAACTTTAAGTGACGGTCATCTCTACTAACGCCTGCCACTGTACCTCATCCACAAGGACCCCTTTTTCAAGACTTTCCTGCCGTGTCCGCAGCATACCTTCCCCCGGATACCTCACGCGCTCATTTTCGTCTAAAGGGACAGCCGTCCGGAAGTCGTCAACAATCGCTGCGACCGTTTCGTCCAACGCCGCTTGTCCCATCATTCCGGTAGCGTTAATAGCAATATACACCTGAGAAACGGCGTATTCCGAGCCCTGCTTTCCGATTTCGTGTGTAGCTTGTCCACCGGAAATAACGGATGCCATTGTGTCGAGCACCAGTGCCAAGCCCGACCCTTTCCAATAGCCGATGGGAAGTGCCCTTGCAGAATCAAGAATCTCCCCCGGTTCAACCGTTAGTTCTCCGTTGGTGTCGTACCCACCCGGTAACGGCAATTGCTTCCCTTGCAGCTGCAGCACTTCCAATTTCCCGTTTGAGTATTGGCTCATCGCCATATCCAGGAGAATGTGTCCGTCTTCTCTCGGAATGCCAATCGCCATCGGATTGTTCCCGATCTTTTTTTCCGCAGAACCCCACGGTGGCATAAGTCGAGTTGTATTCGTCCAACATATCCCGATGTATCCGGCTTCCGCGGCTTGTAGAGCGTAGGCACCGCCACGCATCCAGTGGTTCGTGTTTGAAAGTCCAACGCACCCGATGCCGTGTACTTCCGCAAGTTCCATTGCCCGTTGCATACAGAAATGCGCGTTGACAAGCCCTACCCCCATCTTGCCATCCCAGCGTTCTAACGCACCGAAACCTTCAATTTTCTCTGGCTGCGCCCGGAAATCGATCTGTTTGTTCTCCAGTCCAGCAACGAATCCAGAGAAACGATTGAGTCCATGCGAATATACACCATCGCGTTGATTTTCGGCAAATAGCCGTGCACATAGCATCCCTCGCTCGTCGCTAAATCCAATTGCTGCAAGCGCACGATAAAATTCGCCTTGTAAAGTTTGAAAAGGTACACGTTTCATATACTTCTGTCCACTACCACATTTCAAGCCATTGTGTAACGGGTGTCACAGGTTGCGTTTTACTACAGATGACCCACTTGAAATCCGGATCTTTCCAATAAATAGTGCCCGGATGGTCGCCGTCCCGGAGATACCGGATGTCAATCGCCCAACGGACGACCTCGCTCGTGGTATGCGGTAGCGATCGGTGGAACGTCAAATTGTGGAATACCAAAGCATCCCCTAATTCCATTGGGCATGTCACGACACGAGAATTCTCGATAAGCTCATCCATTACCTCAAGAAACTTCCCCTCCCGTTCTTCCGTCCGATGATCGACCACGCCTAATCGATGTGAACCTGCAACCACTTGCAAACAACCGTTGGCCTCATCTACCGGCACCAACGGTATCCATGCAGTCGGGATGAGCGAAGTCTCACTTACCGTGCCGAAATAACCGCTGTCTTGATGCCATGGGACGACTGTCAATTGCTGACCGGGGAGTTTGGGGCGGGCATTGAAAACGGGATGTCCGATGACATCTGTGCCTGTGAGTTGACCGATTGCGTCCACGAGGAGAGGCGCGTGGTGCAAATCAAAAACCTCAGGTGTCGCAACTTGGTTACGCCAAGAACGACCAAATCGGTTGGCATGCTCGCCAGCGATATGCGCAAACCGCGTTTCAAAAGGGAGGTCTGTCCCTTCATCTTCGATAATTCCGTCCGCTTTCAACTCACGAATTATACCATCCACGATGCCGGCAAAACTGTCCCGTACACCGTTGATGGCAGATTCTGGAACAACGTTTTTCAGTAGCAAATATCCGTCGTTTTCCCACTGATCCATCTGTTCAGGTGATAGCGGAGTTGCCTGTTTCTGATTGATATTCATTTTTTACTCAATTCCAAAGTTTGAACAATTTTGAAAATTAAGGTAACAAACGTAAACTCGACCTAAGCATGTAGTTGGAAACCCGACACATTCTCAGACGGGTAGGGTTGGCTTGTTGGATTTCGCTATGTCTATTTCGATGAACGTGTTCTTGAAAATCAGTATTTTGCTGATAGACTGGAGATTTTTTTGATTCACCGCTCAACCCAACCTACGGTCACACTTGAATTTTTATTATCGAGCTCACGTTAACAAAAAGCAAAAGGTTATAAAGATAATAGCACATCTGACAAAGAAAGTCAAAAGAACAGAATTATTAGGCAGAAGAGATCTCCGAATTCCGACCCCTAACTGCTATCCTATTGGAGGAGCGAGTGTGTTTGCTTGGGGTGTTTTTGCTTGGGGTTTTTGATAGGGGTTTTTGATAGGGTGTTTCTGTGGATTTCTGCGGATTTCTGCGTATTGCCTGGGGTTTTTGATAGGGTGTTTCCCTGCGGATTTCCCCCATGCTCGCGATTCTTGCCGACTGCTGACCCCTGACGATTCCTGTAGGAGGGATCTCCGAATCCCGATTCCTTGCTCTCAGAAATAGCCTTGAGAAGTTGACATTTCGTCCAGAAAATGCTACGCTACACATCAAAGGAGGACGTATAATGGCAAATTTAACGCAAACCGAGAACCAAATCAGACCGCTGTATATTGACGGATACACCCACCAACTCAGCTATGCTCCCGGTGAAGAAATCGCGTTCCACCTCTCAACGAGTGCAGAAAACTACTCGCTTGAGATTACTCGCATCGGTGCAACGCGCGAGGTCGTCTGGAGTCAGACCGAACTTCCGGGTGAAGCGCAACCCATTCCCGCAGATGCATCATCGCAGGGATGTGGATGGTCTCCCACCTTTACGCTCGAAGTGCCTGAAACGTGGCAAAGCGGGTATTATGAAGGCACACTCCGTGCGACCGATGGCGGTGGTGCCCAGGTCTATAGAAATCACCGCACGGCTGAAAGCACGCTCTTCTTTATTGTCCGTCCTGCGAAACCGGGGGCGAATACGCCTATCCTACTCCAACTCTCTACTAACACTTATAACGCCTATAACAACTGGGGTGGCTTCAGTCTTTACGGGTATCACGGGGCAAGTAAGATACAGGGAAACCGTGTCTCGTTCGATCGACCCACCCGTGGTATCTGCAGTAACTGGGAACTGCCCTTTATCGTCTGGGCGGAACAGAACGGGTACACGCTTGATTACGCTGCGAACTCCGATTTGGAATTCCACCCTGAAATGTTGGAGCATTACAAACTCGTCTTGAGCGTCGGACATGATGAATACTGGTCCGCTCCGATGCGCGATAATCTTGAGGCATTTATTGCCAACGGCGGAAACGCCGCCTTCTTCAGTGGGAATTCGGTTTGTTGGCAGGTCCGCTCTGAAGATGACGGTAGGGCTCTCGTCTGCTGGAAGCAAACCTATAACCAGGATCCGGTTTATAAGACCGATGACCACAGTACCCTCAGTACGCTGTGGAGCCACTATCTGGTAGACCGTCCCGAGAACCAGTTGACCGGTGTAGGCTTTCTGCAAGGGGGTTATCATTTGAGCCATGGACAGTTTATGGACGGTCCTGGGGAATATACCGCCCATCATCCGGAGCACTGGGTGTTTGAAGGAACAAATCTCTCGCGAGATGATACCTTTGGTGGCGAAAATACCATTGTCGGTTACGAATGCGACGGATGCGAGTGGACCCTTGAAGACGGTCTGCCGGTCCCGACCTATCGCGACGGTACGCCTGAAGGTTTCACGATCCTCGCAACGGCTCCTGTCCGTTGGCATCCTGATGACTGTGCATGGTATGAACGTTGGGAAAGAGGGAGAACCGGTGCCGCAACGATGGGTATCTACACAAAAGGTGGGACTGTCTTTACCGCCGCCACAACCGATTGGTCGCACGGCTTGGCGGGTGGCGATGCTATCGTTGAACGCATCACGCATAACATTCTTCAGAGACTTGCGAAGTAGGTGTGCTTGTAAGCACCTTGACTTCAAAATCAACCAAAGATTGTGTTGCCAATTCTCTGATGACGTGCTATCCTATTTAGTATGAAAACGGAAACGCAGATCGCCTCAGCGATACATGATCCCGGTGCTGTCCTCTTAATCTCGTGCTATGAACTCGGGCACCGACCGATCGGACTTACCCGTCCACTTCGCGCTCTTGAAACGGCGGGATTCGCTTCCGATGCAATTGATATTGCTGTCGAACCGTTGGATGTTGAAAAGGTTGAGCGCGCACGCTTCATCGGTATATCCGTCCCGATGCACACCGCTTTGCGGCTGGGGGTTCATCTCCTTGAACGCATCCGTCAACTTAAGCAAGGGACACCTTACAAAATATGCATGTATGGTCTTTACGCAACGCTCAACGCCGACTATCTGCTTTCACACGGTGTTGATTATTGCATCAGTGGCACAGCGTCAACGCAACTCGTCACGCTGGTGGAATCCCTTGCAGAGGAAGGACAGTCTGAAGCAGAGGAATCCGATTTTCACATTGCGGCACTACCACCGCTGGAAACCTATGCCCAATTTGAGGACAAGGATGAGGTGCGAACCGTCGGTTATACCGAGACAACACACGGGTGCAAGCATCTCTGCATGCACTGCCCTATTCCTCCGGTCTATAACGGCAAGTTTTTCGCTGTGCAACGCGACACCGTACTCGCCGAAATACAGGAACAGGTCGTGGAAGGTGCGACACATATCACCTTTGGCGACCCAGATTTTCTCAACGGTCCGACGCATGGACTCCGTATCCTTCGCGCAATGCACGAAACCTTCCCGACACTCACTTTTGACCTTACAACCAAGATTGAGCACATTCTGAAAAATAGAGCACATTTTCCAGAATTCGCGCAACTCGGATGTCGGTTCGTCATCTCTGCCGTCGAAACACTGAATAAACAGGTGCTGACGATTTTGGAGAAGCATCACACGCGTGCCGATGTAGAGGAAGCAATTGACATCGTTCACGGAGCTGGAATCGCGTTACGTCCGACATGGGTGCCGTTTACGCCGTGGACGACCTTAGATGACTATCTCGAAATCCTCCAGTTTGTTGATAAGTATCGCCTCATCTATCACGTGGATCCGGTGCAATATGCCGTTCGATTGCTAATTCCACCGGGTTCATATCTACTCAATCGTCCCGAAACGAAACAACTTTCACTCACACTTGACGAAGCCTCCTTCAGTTACACGTGGGCGCACCCCGATGCACGAATGGATGAACTCCATAAAACGGTCAATGCCCTCGTCGAAACCGATGCGCGAGCCGGTGTTGACGCGTTGAAGACCTTTTATCGGATATGGACCCTTGCTGCCGACAGGCAAGGGCATTCTCCACCAATACAGAAAAGAGAAGCACATCTACCCGCGCCACGACTCACCGAAGCATGGTTCTGCTGAGCGGAACCTACGGATGGGCAGTTTGCCCCAATTCAATCCTTTTAACTATCGGGTTTTGCTCCGATTGGTCGGACAGTCCAATTGGGTTTCAGATAGGTTTTTAGCAACTTTTTAACTCTGGGAACTTCTCCCGCCCCTCCCCTGCCAAAAACCGACTTTGGCTATAAAGGAGAAAATATGTCAGAACGGATTCAACAATTGCTCAATTTGGAAACCGCCCCTGTTGCTGTAACGTTTCATGACACACAACCGGATGGTGTTTCCGGTGTGGAAAAGGTTGAAGCTTCCGGTTGCACCTATTGGCGACGTGCAGCGGAAGGCAAAACCTTCTACACCGAAGCCTCCGACCATTACAACTGCCCGATAGGGTGCTACACCCATAACGTTGAACTTCCACCCGCGCAAGCCGAGGAACTTGAAAATACACTCGGATTGATGGGCGAACTCGGCTACATCGCTATGGAAGAAGTTCCGGGTATCCCAAGACAGGAAACCCCTTTCCAAAGTGCAGTCTACGCGCCTTTAGCAGGTGCGATAGGCACTCCCGATGTCGTCATCATCTCTGGCACGCCAAGACAGATGATGCTCTTGGCAGAAGCCGCAACCGCTGCTGGAGTCGGCACCGACTTTTCAACAGAAGGGGGTGTCATGGGACGACCAACGTGTGCAGTCATTCCTGCTGTGATACAAGGCGGACGAAGTGTAAGCAGCTTGGGGTGTATCGGCAACCGCGTCTATACATCACTCTCCGACGATGACTTCTACTTCGCTTTCCCCGGTGAACACATCGACGCGCTCGGCGAAAAGTTAGAGACGATTGTGAATGCAAATCGGGCGTTAGAGGAGTATCATCAGCAACGCCAGGCGGAGATTTGAACGTCATGCAAAATGTTGCTGTTATCACTGGTGCAGCGAGCGGTATCGGACGAGGATTGGCAGAACGGTTTGCAGCGGAAGGTATGAAAGTCGTTCTCGCTGACGTTGAAGATGAGCCGTTAGTTGGACTTGAAGCGGACTTAAGTGCCAAAGGGGCAACGGTTCTCACCGTCAGAACGGATGTCTCAAACGCAACAGAGGTCGAAAACCTTGCCCAGCAGACGTTAGATGCTTTTGGCGCGGTGCATATCCTCTGTAACAACGCCGGCGTTGTTTGTAGCCGACCTGTCTGGGAGCACCCCCTCGCCGACTGGGAATGGGTGTTGGGCGTTAACCTGTGGGGTGTGATTCACGGCATCCGCGCGTTTGTTCCGCGCATGCTCGCACAAGGGGACGAGTGTCATATTGTGAACACTGCTTCCATCTTGGGCTTGGTAGGAGGCAGTGGCGAAGGCATCTATAAGGTGAGCAAACACGGTGTCGTCGTGCTTTCCGAAACCCTCGCCGATGAATTGGCACAGAAAGGGGCTAATATTCAGGTGCATGTGCTGTGTCCCGGCTGGGTTCGCACGGGGATTCTGGACTCCGCCCGAAACCGCCCGGACGCATGGCGAAACCCGACGGAGAAGACGCAACCGCATGAACTAACTATCGGCGGTTCACGGAACACCCGCGCCGAGATGGAGGCGGGCATGTCGCCTTCGGAAGTGGCAGAGCAGGTCTATAACGCCATCCAGAACGGTACCTTCTATATTCACACACATCCTGAACACAAAGCGTGGATTCGCGAGCGTATGGAACGTATCCTCGAATAGTTTTCCGGCCTCCACCCCATTTTATTAAGTTAAATCAAGGACGCTCCGTGCGACTTCGCCTCTTGCCAAAGCCTCAAATGCCTCATTTATCCCTTCCAAGGGATAGGTGCGCGTGACGAGTTCGTCCAGCTTAAGTTGCCCGGCTTTATAGAGCGAAACCAAACGCGGGAAATCTACATGCGGACGCGCAGTGCCGTACATCGAACCGATAACCATCTTCTCTGGCATCAGCATCCGTGCATCGAATTCGACGGAGGTATTCTCCGGGGCATGCCCGACAAACACCGTCACACCTCTACTCCGCGTGCAGAGGATCGCTTGTCGGAAGGTTTCACCGATCAACCCGATTGCCTCAAATGCATAGTGGACACCACGTCCATCGGTAATCTCCTTAATTCGTTCTACGGGGTCTACCTCGGAGGCGTTAACCATGTGCGTCGCACCAAACTGTTTGCCGAGTTCAAGTTTGTTGTCCAGTACATCAACGGCAATAATAGGCTCACCACCAGAAAGCGCGGCACCTTGTATGCAATTGAGTCCAACCCCACCGCATCCAAAGACAGCGACTGAACTGCCGGGTGAAACTTCTGCTGTATTGATAGCCGCACCGACCCCTGTCATCACGCCACACCCAATCAGCGCGGCTTGTGCGAACGGCATGTCCTTATCAATGGGAACAACCGCGTCTTGTGGAACGAGCGTCTCAGTGCCGAATGTTCCTAATCCCGACATCTGGTCGATCTCACGTCCACTTGATTTTATAGCTGGTCTGCCTGAACCGTCGGAAGGAAGCGCACACAAATTCGGATACCCTTTCTGGCACATTTCGCAGTATCCACAGTTCCGTTTCCATGAAAGGATAACATGGTCACCGACCTGGACTTGCGTCACATCGCTTCCGATCTCTTCAATGATTCCAGCCCCTTCATGTCCAAGGATGACAGGTAACCTGACGAAGGGCCAATCGCCCTTAACGACGTGCCAATCGGAGTGGCAAACGCCACTGGCGACCAATCGCACTCGTACCTGATTCGCGCTTGGACGCGGTAAGTCGAACTCCTCAATCTTTAAGTGTGTGTCAGTTTCATATAATACTGCGGCTTTCATGGGGTTCCTCCGAAATTTGTTTTTTTAACTATGGACCCTGGACTAAAGCAACACCCAAGCAAAAACCCCTCCACTTCGTTACGGGCAGGTTTCCGATTAAGCTTAGATGTCTTTGAGAGTTTGTACGTTTCTCTCTTTTTAAAGTATCCACGCACTCGGTCCCAGAAGTGGGTATCATGAGTATCATTATATCACTTTTGAGAAAAGATGCAAGACGGGATTTTAGATTGACATCCGCCTCTTAAAACGCTATAATGAATTGAAACGGACTTCTATGGGAAGCCTGCAAGCTGCCCTTAAAAACCCAATAGAGGAGGATTGATGTGTTTCGTTTTAATTTGCCCCGCAAGCTTATATTAAAGAGTCGGAGAGTCGTGCTCGTCGGCATCTGCGTTCTTGTTACGCTTTCGTGTGGGAGCGGGGTAATTCAGAATTTTGAGGGCATCCAGATCCACTCGGACTCACGCGTTGATAGGATTGATCTACGGATTTATCTGGTTGATAGAAACGGCATACCGTTGATATGGAATCAGAGCATCCTCAGTCCAAGTATCGGCGTGAGCACTGTTTCTGAAGCGGATTTCACCACCAATGTCAAGGTTTATTCCATGCGTAACGGGAAGCAACATAAGAAAGTCTACGATGGACGGCTCATCGACCTCCGTTGGTCGCAAGAACTTAATAGACTGGATCGGCTCATGACTGCGGAAATCCCGCGTGCCTTCATCGACGAAGATCCGGAACGCGACACGCCTTTAGGTGTCATCACCGTTGAAATTCAGACTGAAAAACAGGGGCCCTTCTCGGATACCTTAGAGAGAACCGCCATCTATAAGCATTAAGACAGCTTTTTAATTATGCCTTGCGGTTAAATGACGTGGGTTGGGAACTTGATTTTCCTCGCTCTAAAGCCGTCCTCCATTTCATTACGGACTAGCGTTTTGGCTTAATATTTTAAACGCGTAGCCTTATCACTGTTGTTCTTCAGAATCATACAAATAGCGAGACTGAATTAAGAAATATGCCCATTCACACACAAGACTACCGACATTGGGAAGGCACACTGAACCCCCGCCCTCATACACGGTGGTGGATTATCACAAAAGCAGAGTTAAAACTGCTGACACAACGCAAAATTGTCCGATTGATTGTTGCTATTCCCCCCGCAATCTACATCTTGGTTCACGCAATCCTTATTTACATCCTTAACCAGGTGGCGGGAGTGGAGTTTCCGTTTGATATTGACAACGAATTCTTTCAGAAATTTCTATTCCGAAACCCCGGCACAGGTCCCCCTTCCTCATTTCTCATCGCGCTGATTGCTATTTTCGGGGGATCTGGATTAATCGCCACTGACCTAAAGAACAACGCGCTCTCACTCTATCTCTCCAAACCTCTTTCATGGATAGACTACCTGATCGGGAAATTTGCTGTCATCGGTATCTTGATCGGTTGTCTCACATTGGTTCCGGGACTGTTGCTATTTCTTGAACATGCGCTGCTGACCGATACCCCTTTTCTGAAAGAGAACTATTGGATCCCTCTTTCGATCGTTGCCTACTCGGTGCTTATCACGTTCTCTTCCAGTCTATTGATGTTATTGTTCTCATCTCTCACCTCAAATCCTCGCTATGCCATCATCGGTTTCTGCGCCGTGTGGTTCGGTTCGCCTGTTATCTACGAGGTACTCAAATCGATTACCCGCACCAGTAAAATGGCTTTAGTTTCCATTTGGGCACACTACGACATTCTCGGCACAGCCCTATTTGCGGGTTCACACGAGTACGCCGTGCATTGGGCGTGGGCACTCCTCGTCCAGATTGCCCTGATAGTCCTTTGCCTTTTCGTGCTCCACCGTCGGATTCGTGCAGTCGAAATTGTCAAGTAACCATTGCGTCGCGATTGGGAGATCGCTTCTACTGGTTAGCGCAGCCTTGCCCCATTCGCATCCCACATCTCAGCCTCAGAGTAAACTTGTGGGGGCGTTATTGGGGTCAACGTCGGTATCCAGTCTACCCGGAATTGCTGAACCAACCGCGCCGAGTTCCGGTAGGCAATCCGTTCCTTTGTTTCATCATCAAGTCCTGCGGATTCAATCTGCGCCTGCACCAGACGAAAATTGTAATACGGCAGGTCGCTCCCGAACATAATCCTGTCGCTCCCGAGATTATTGACGAGGTGTACAAGGTCCCAACCCGTATCTGCCCCTTCCGGCTTCTGTGCTACATCGAACCAGATATTCTCGCATTTTCCACACTGCGCAATTGCATCGAGATGTCCGGCTTTATTCATTGAAACATGCCCGATAATAAACGTTATCGACGGAAATCGCTGCGCGTAAGCAGCAATATTTTGGGTGGAACCTGCCTGATGTAGCAGACATAATCCGTTGTGCATCGCTACGACTTCAAGGAACGCGTATAGCTCACCACCGAGTGAATGTCCAGACAATCCAGGATGACACATAAATCCAACCAAACCATCTTCCTGCATGGCTCTGTCTAATTCGTCAGCACCCGCTTGTTCGTGTCGGACTTCCGCGATCCCAAGTCCAATCGGAAAGCGTTCTGGATAGAGCTTACATGCGTTGGCAATCGTCTCGTGTTGTGCGCGCGTGTCCAATACACCACGTGCCTGCGGACTACCACCCGTTGGGCAGGGAATCGCACCGATAACACCTGCGGAAGCCATCCGGGCGAGACATCGTCCGACGCTCTGACCTATAGTCGGCGCGCGTGATACCGTCATACCGATGTGACAATGGACATCGAAATAGGGACGCATAACTCCTCCTTTTCGTTTTTCTGTGTGCTTAAGGGACCCTGCAATCTTTAGAATTCCGGTACAGGCGCGTAGGTGTTAAAACCATCTGTCCTGTCTTCACCTTGCAGCAGATAGATATGATGTGCGCGCCTCCATTCTGCACCCGGGTAGCGGACATTTGCCGGCATGTAGCGCATTGTGTAACCACACCGTCGTTTCTGTGAGACGTTCGGACTGGAGTTATGGATCGTCCACGCATCGTGAAAATGGCAATCGCCGACCTCCAGTTCCAAGTTGACAACCTTTGAGGCGTCCAAGTCAGCGTCAATGACTTCACTGCCGAAAAGGTTATTTTTCCGATCTACCTCTTCATAGCGGCGGTCTCGCTGGTTATGACTTCCAGCAATGACACGCATACAACCGTTTTCAACTTTCGATTCATCTACCGCTAGCCACATCGTGATAACATGCATCGGCTCAAGAGACTTGCCCCAGTATACACCGTCTTGATGCCACGGGACTGCCATGCCATCGTGTTCGCGTTTACTAATAAAGTGGCTCGACCAGAGCGCAATATCCGGTCCGATAAACCGTTCTATCACCTTCAATACCCGCGGATGCGTTAGGTACTTAAACAAAAATGGGTGCTCAAAATGTGGGACATCCATCTGTTCAGGACGTCTGCCCTCTGGCAAATTCTCAATCATCTCGTCCACATAATCTCGAAGTGTATCCAACTCCGCTTTTGTGAAGATGCGTCCAAATATAAGATATCCGTTTTCTTTGTAAAATTCGACCTGCTCATCAGAGACAGTTGCTTCCAATTGCCAGTCCATGTGCTCCTCCTTTTAGTAATTTTATTATAGCCGTGTCTCATAAAAAGATCAAGTTAGAAAAAGTCGGGATTCGGAGATCCCTCCTACAGGAGAATAGAATCGCTCTGCCATAGCGCTGTCTGAACTTGACAATTCGCGGGACTTATGGTAAATTATCAACTATGAAAATTGTAGTTGCACCCGACTCATTTAAAGGGAGTGTCAGTGCTCTCGAAGCTGCAAGGGCGATTGAGCAGGGACTCCGCCGCGTGTTTCCCGATGCTGTCATTGAGAAAATACCGATGGCAGACGGTGGCGAGGGAACAGTGCAATCGCTTGTTGATGCTACCGGTGGACACCTCCAAACGCGCCGTGTGCTTGCCCCACTCGAAAACGAGGTCGATGCACAATTCGGTATCCTCTCCGACGGAGAGACCGCCGTTATTGAGATGGCATCCGCCTCCGGTCTCACACTCGTCGAACCGCACGAACGGAATCCACTTCGGACCACCACCTATGGGACTGGACAACTTATTCACGCCGCTCTGGAAACGGGGTGCCGACGCTTGATTATCGGTATCGGTGGGAGTGCGACAAACGATGGCGGTGCTGGAATGGCGGAGGCACTCGGTGTCCGATTGCTGGATACGAACGGAAAACAGATTCAACGTGGTGGTGGGAATCTTGGACAATTAACGTCAATAGATGCAACCGGCTTACATCCTGCTATTGCCGAAACCGAAACCGTTGTTGCCTGTGATGTTAACAACCCTTTGACCGGACCAGACGGGGCATCACACGTCTATGGACCGCAGAAGGGGGCAACCCTTGAAATGATCGAAACGTTAGATGGGCATCTCGCACATTTTGACAAGATTTTGACGCATACCCTCGGAAAATCCTTTAATGATATTCCCGGCGCAGGTGCAGCTGGTGGATTAGGAGCAGGATTGATGGCGTTCCTCAATGCCGAATTGCGGCTCGGTGTTGATATTATGATTGATGCCGTTAATCTCAAGGAACGGGTAAAAGGTGCTGCCGTCGTTTTCACCGGTGAGGGGCAACTGGACTTTCAGACGGTGTTTGGGAAAACACCTGTCGGTGTTGCGAAGGTCGCAAAAGCACACGGCATCCCAGTTATTGCGATTGCTGGCGGTATCGCTGAAGGGGCTGAAGCCGTTTATGATGCCGGTATTGATGCAATGTTAGGCATTGTACAAGAGCCGATGTCTCTTGAAAATGCCGTTACAGAGGCATCGCGGTTGATCGCTGACACAGCGGAGCAGGCGGCACGATTGGTTGTTATCGGAAATGGAATACCCAACTAAGAAAAAAAGGGACGGGCACGGTGACCCGTCCCTATATTCCCGCTACAGCAATACCGGTATATCTTTCATGAAATCGTTCGTCTCGGTTTGCCACATTTTCATATCCGCAGCGAGTGAGCGGATACGGTCGGCATGCTCAGGACTTTTCATATCATTGGCAACAAGGTTTGTCGTCTCCCAAGGATCCTGCTCTAAATCGAAAAGTTGGACGCAATCCGTGCCGGCACCCGTCTCCTCGGAGACATAGTAACGAATCAATTTCCACCGTCCATCACTGATGGTACGGTGAATATCTCTATACGCTGCGAAGACTGTCGCGCGCACCCGATCTACACGCCCATTCATCAATGGCACTAAACTGCACCCTTCAGTCGTATCCGGGCAGGCGACATCGGTGAGATCGCAGACAGTGGGAAACACATCATACAGATAGGTTAACGCATCAACTGTTTCTCCTATGGGGATCCCCGGTCCGGCGAATATGGAAGGCACGCGGATGCTGTGGTTATAGAGATTCTGTTTTCCCAACAGTCCGTGCTGTCCGACAGCAAGCCCGTGATCCGCTGTATAGATGATAATTGTATTTTCGAGATGCCCGGTGGCTTCCAATGCGTTTAGCGCGCGCCCCATTTCGGTATCCATGTGCGTAATCATCCCGTAATAGTCGGCGATGTGTTGTTGAACGATTTCAGGGGTGCGTGGGAAGGGTGCCAATACTTCGTCTCGGATACGCATTTCGCCGTTGTCGAATGGATGTTCCGGGACGAAGTTTTCGGGGACGGGTATATCCTCTGGCGGATACATCGTCGCGTATTCTCCCGGTGCTGTTCTCGGATCGTGAGGTGAAGTAAATGAGAGGTAAAGGAAAAATGGATCCGTTTCGCCATAGTTTTCTATAAATTGCACAGCGGCGTCTGTAAACAGTTCTGTAGAAAACTTTTCTCCAATGTACTTGGCATCACTTGGGTATTTTCCTGTTGCATCGAAATCGAAAACTGGTACTTTATATTGATCGCTCATTCCACCAAAGAAGATCTTAGCACCGTCATCGAAACTATCGGTAAACGTTTGTCGATCGTTGTGCCATTTGCCACTAAAAAATGTGTGATACCCCGCCTCGCGCATTACCTGTGGCCAAACTGCCAAATCTCGGTTAATCTGGTTTCCACCGCTACGGAAAAGATTTGCGCTGGTAAGGACAGCAGCTCGACTTGGCACACAGACTGCCCCGACGAGGGATCCCATGATATGTGTTTGGTGGAAGGTAGTTCCCCGCGCCATGAGCGAATCCAACGTCGGTGTCTTTACTGTTGGGTCTCCCATGCCACTGATGGCATCCCACCGATGGTCGTCAGCAATCATAAAAAGAACATTGGGTTGTGAAGTCATATTTCTAATTTTCCTTGCGGTTCGTATTTCTAATTTTCCTTGCGGTTCGGTCAGGCAGGTTTGGGGTTTGAAGTGCCACCCCGTATATTCGCCCTCCATTTCATTACGGGCTACTGTTCTTTGTAACTAATTTTTAATTTTCCTTGCGGTTCAGTTTTACCGCAAACAGTATCAACCCAGTCTTGAATTAACCAGAAACCTGCCCGAAATGAAATGGAGGGGTTTTTGCTTGGGCGTTTCTTTAACCCAGGAGGCCATAGTTAAAAAAATGAAAATTGCTACGATTGAACAATTCTACCCACGTCGCCGGATGCGTCTCGTGAAAATTACAACGGATACCGGTATCGTCGGATGGGGAGAAACTACGCTTGAAGGTAAACCCAAGAGTACCTGGGCGGCTGTCGAAGAACTTGCCGATTATTTCATTGGCAAAGACCCGCTCCGTATTGAACACCACTGGCAACATGTCTACCGCTCCGCCTTTTTTCGAGGTGGAAATATTCTCATGTCTGCTTTGTCCGGTATTGATCAGGCGTTGTGGGACATCGCTGGGAAGTCCTACGGTGTGCCTGCCTACGAATTATTGGGTGGTGCTGTGCGCGATCGCATCCGCGTTTATGCACACTGGGGCATCGGAAGTTTGACAGATGAAGGAAAAGCATCTGCCAAAGAACGCCTTGAATTTTTACAAGAAAAAGGTGGCTACAAAGCGTTTAAGAGCGGTCCTGGCGGCAAATGGCGTGGGCATGAACCTCCTGCGATGATTGATGAATTTGTGGAGCGTGCCTACCTTATGCGTGAATGGGTGGGACCCGATGTCGAACTCGCCTTCGATTTTCACGGTAAGATGACCCCTGCCCTTGCAATTGAGATCTGTCACGAACTTAAAGGGATGCGTCCAATGTTTGTTGAGGAACCTATCCCACAAGAAAATGTTGACGCACTCAAACAGGTGTCCGACCATGTGCCGTTTCCAATCGCGACTGGGGAACGCTTGCTTACCCGCTGGGGCTTCCGAGAGGTGTTTGAAAAACAGGCGGTCGCTTACCTACAGCCCGATACCTCGCACACTGGTGGCATTACTGAACTGAAAAAGATTGCGAACATGGCGGAGGTCTACTATATGCACATCGCCCCGCATTGTGCGATTGGACCCGTTGCCTTTTCCGCCTCCCTTCATGTTGATGCCGTTGTCCCGAATTTCCTAATTCAGGAACAGATCGATGACGGTCTGGGGGCAGGGTTATTGACTGAGGAGTGGCAAGTCACAGATGGCCACATTGCGTTGCCAACAAAGCCGGGACTCGGTTTTGAAATTGATAAAAAGGAAGCGGAGCAGATACTTGATACCTATCCAGAAGAGCTCGGCGGCGAATTTTATTACGATACCGATGGCAGCGTCGCAGACTGGTAGCAGGTCATTCGGGGTTTAAAACCTCCACAGGGCAGCACCCCTAAACCACTGGTTTCCGATTTGCGACGTAAGGCGGCTCCAGCATCAACTTCTGGTCATCGTCTGACATCAGATTGCGAAGCTCATCGTCGTGCCTGCCTTGTCCCCACGAGGCATGTCCGGGTGAATACTTGAACAGAATTGAGCGTCGTTCGTGCGAGGCAGTCCACGGGAGGGTTCCGTGCGTCATCGCCTCTGTGAAGATGACGACATCCCCCGCTTTCTGATGCACCGGTGCCATACAAACCTTGTTGTCGTTTACCGGTCGGAACTCCGCGGGACAGGGATAGTTGCTCTTATGGCTACCGGGGATACAACAGAAGCCTCCGTGTTCTGGAAGCATATCCGTTAAAGCCCACGACACAACGGTTAAGCCGTTGTACATCCGATCGTTTCGGAAGACGTAGTACTGCGCTGGGTCATAAGGTGTGCCGCCTCCGTGAAGCGTCCCACCCGGGTTGCCTTCTATCATCAAGATGCCGTAAACATGATCCAGGCGAAATTTGGGACCGACGGTCTCTGCTAAAAACGGCATGATGTGCGGATGGTTGAGGAGTTTGCGGAATGCGCCGTTTTCCCAATTCAAGAATCCCCCGAACCTCTGTGAATAGATCTCATCATCTACCGGATCTGGGTAATCTTGTGCATCAATGAGGGTATTGAGCTCCGCGAGTTCGTCTGTTGCTAAGACGTTCTCGATATTCACATACCCCCACAGGTCGAACAGATATTTTTCTTCGGGGCTCATTAAGACACCTCCGTTATGGACTTTTAAAGGATGCACAAACTAACAGTTTATGCTACTATTGGTGTGCAGAGCGTGAAGTGGGTTCAAGTCGTGTGACAACGATTTGTTCTCTGTCAATCAGTTCGCCGACGCGTGGTGAGATTTCATTTACCCACCGGTCATCTTCATAAACCGCTGCGTAGAGTTGCTCTCGCTGTGCTTCGCTCTCAAAACGGCGAATCCAGACGTAAAGATCGTCCTCTTCTTCACCGATAAAACTGCCAATCACAACCATCCCTTTAGAAATCTGGAACGGGAGGATCGTTTCCTCCATGTATTTCACCCAATTCTCACGTTGACCGGGTTTTGTTCTGTACTGTCGTAGTTCAAAGAAAGCCATAAAAATCTCCTTTACTTTTGTCCTATAATCGATTATAGCCGTAGCCTTCGCCTGTAATTTCAAAGAGTGCCGCCGCTGCTTGGAAGTGAATCTCTGCGTCCTGATCCTGGAGAACCAATTCAAGCACTGACATTGCGTTCCCATTTTTGGCTTCGCCAAGTGCCTTGACAATATCAATACGCAACCCTCTCGTAATTTGGGCTTCATGGAGTGCTGTTAGTTTTTCCACCAACGCCGTTACCGCCTTGTCCGTCCCGATTTCGCCCAATGCGAGTGAGGCATCGCGACGAATCTCGACGTGGTTTTCATCGTTGTTCATCACCGCGATAAGCGCGTCGGTCGTTGTTTCATCAGCCAATTCACCAAGTCCCTGTGTTGCCGCTCGGCGGACATCCTTCTCAATTTCGTTTTCACCTTCCATCATCTGAACGAGTTCTGGTATGAGTTCGCTAATTCCGGCTAGCCCAATGCTAAGTGCTGTCGCTTTTCGGGTGTCCACATCCGGGTCCGCTAATCGTTGTTTGAGTTGTGAGATGTCCAAAGTGATGTCATCTGTATCGCACCTGCCTAAAGCAACCATTGCAGCATTTCTGACTTGGTGATTTTCCCATTCATCCTCCGCACGTGCTGCCATTTTTGGTGCAACGAACGCCGGTAAGTCGAGTTTTTTAGCGGCGTTAACGAAGACTTCCCAACTCCAGTTCCGCTTCAGATCATCTGCGCCGATGGCTTTTCTGTTTACGGCATCCTCAAGTGCGACGATATATTCGGTATCGTCAACGAGTCGTTTCGCAATCGCTTCAGCGGCGCGTGTGCCTCCAATCTCACCAAGTGCTGTTGCGGCTTTTGTTCGGGAAGAAACCTTAGCCAACGCATCCGTACTCGCATCCAATGCTATTTGCTTGTCTTCCAAGATAGCGATTAACTCGGGAATCGCTGTTTCGCTTTCAAGTTTGCCCAAAGCAACAATAGCGTTCTCTGAGATATTTCCGACTCGAACATCTAAAGCGCGAATCAGCACGGCTTCAGCTGCTTTATTACCAATATTGCCGAGTGCTGCTACGGCAGCATCGCGGACAGTATCCGACTCTAAGGGATTTTCAACAATCTCACTCAGTTGCGGAATCGCTTTTACATCCTTGAGGTTCCCCAAGGCGGCAGCGGCTTGCAATCGGACTTCGGCATTTTCATCGGAGAGCGCAGTTAGCAGCGGTGCGGAGGCACGTTCATCTTTAAGCGCACCAAGCGAGACTGCCGCCGCCGCGCGAATGGACTTCATCTCATCCATGTTTTCGAGAACAACGATCAACGGTTCAACAACCCGACGCTCTTTGAAACCACCGAGTGACTCCGCTGCGCGTCTGCGGACGACATAACTCGGGTGTTTCAGTTCTTCGAACATTGCATCAACGGCAACTTTTTTCCCAGTCGCTCCGATCACATGAACAAGTGCCCATCGTACCCATTCATCATCCGCAGATTTAAGGGCATCAAGAGCAAATTCGGCTGTTGGGATGTTTCCATCTTTGATTAATGCGGCGATGGCCTGATCCTGCACGGATTGGACCTCGTATCCATCATCAAAACTCCCTAAGCCCTTCTTGATAATATCAACAAGCCCTTTATCCCCTGCTTGAATCTCCAGGAGTGCCTTTGCTGCTTGGAAGCGTGTCGTTTCATACTTATCGTTTTTCAGCACATCTATCAGCGGTGCGACAACCTTCTGCCCTTTTATTTTCCCGAGCGCGATTGCTGCTTCCTGTCGGACGGCACCCTGTTTATCCTTTTTCAACGCAGTAACCAGCGGCGGGATTGCGTCATCACCCTTGACTTCACCGAATGCCCACGCTGCACTTTGTCGCACGGTTGCGCGCCCATCGTCCCGAAGTGCGTTTGCCAGAGGCTCTACGACAGTGTCCTCCTTGATGATACCCAGTGCTCGAGCGACTTCACTCCGAACAAGACTCGGAATCGGTTTGAGTTCACCCCATGTCCGATAGTTTGCGCGCGGATAGTCAGCAGTCCATTGAATCTGAAAGGAGTCAACCTGTGTTCGGAGCGTATCCAGCGTTTTGTACGTCCGCTTCATGTGGCGTTGAAAATCTGAAATTTCGTCAAATTGTGTGGAAAGAACCCAGAGTAATACAGGGACAGTTTCAGGGGCTTTGATTCGACTCAACGCCTTGACAGCATTCGCACGTATGACAGGACTGGTCTCGTCACTGAACATCAGAAGTAGCATCGGTTGTGTTGCTGCTTCAGGTTTGAGTCGCCAGAGTGCCGTAAGAGCCGCAATGCGTAAGGTCTCGCGCATCTGTTTTTCCATCGCGATGATAATCAACTCTTGAACGGCATCTTCTGTGGATACACCGATTTTTCCGAGTGCCTCTGCCGCATTTGTCGCGGTAGTATCGTCATAGGAGAGCGCGTCCGTGAGCGCGATGACTGCCCTATTATTCTCGCCGCGTGCCTGCATATTACCAAGCCCGACCGCCGCGAGCGCCTTTACCTCTTTGTATGGATCGCTGTCTAATGCTTCAATGAGTGGAGCGATTGCGCGCCGGTCCCCGATTTGTCCAAGCGCATCTGCGACCTTCACCCGAATTTTATCTGTACCGTTTTTGAGCGCGTCAATCATCGGTAGCACAGCAACGCCGCGCATCTCAACAAGTGCCGCCAACGCTTCATCTTGCAACTCCTCGTTTGCCAACTCGTCTATAAGCGTCTCTACCCCATTTCCCGATTTGAGCAACCCGAGTGCTTGGATTGCGGCTGATAAGGTTCCGATCCTATATTTTTTCATCCACAAACTATCAATATAAGCACTTGCGATGTACTGGTATTCTGTCGCAAAGCCGGTGTCCTCATCGGGAATGAGGTTTCGCGCACCAGTGTCCAACACCTCAAGTAGCGGAGCAACGGCAGGTTCCCCTATACGATTAAGCGCATCTATGGCAGTATCTTTGACGTAACCGTTCAGATCTGCGAGAAGCCGGACGAGATCGGGAACAGCCATTTCCGCTTGGATGCTCCCGAGGAGTTTAGCAGCGTGCATCCGTACCTGCGCGCTGTTGTTTCTGAGCGCGAGTTGGAGTCCCGACACAATGGCTGCACTTTCAGCAACCGAACCTATTGATTGTTCAAGTGCGATAATTGCTCTATAGGCGACCTCAGGGGCATTCTTCGTTTCGGCGAGAACTTCTTCAAAAATTGGGATGAGTTCAGGGTTTCGTATCGCACCGAGATAACGGACTGCCTCTTTTTGTATGGCTGTATCTTTATGGTGCACCGCCTGCCGTAAGAGTTCAACAACTGCCTCTCCATTTCCGAGTTTTGTTGTGAGTTTCGAGACCACTGCGAGCGCGTTAGGTTGATAGCACTTTTTCGCGGCCAAGAGCCCTATAACGACAGCAGCATCCGCATGCGCTACGAGTTCAGAGAGCAATTCTGCGCGCTTTTCGACTGCTTCAGCAAGCGACACAGCGAAGAGTCCAGAGATGGAGTTCTGCGAGCGGACAAGTCTTTCTTGCCGATCAAGTTCGTCAGAATCCGGATCTTCCTGCAACGAGATAGCGAGGATGTCTACCGCCAGCGTTTCAAGGTAAGCGTTTGATTGTGCAATCGCTTGGTGCCAACTTTCTGTCTCGGTGCGCGTCCGGTTTTGTAAGAAAGCCTTCAGATGTCGCGCCTCCTGATTCCCAGCGTCTGTTTTCTGAACCGCCACTTGTGCGGCAGCATAATCTCCGCGAACAATAGCGGCTCGCGCTTCAATAATATCCCTGTTCTCTTTCTCACCACACCCTATCACGAAGACAGTAGCGACAATGAGTGAGAGATGGATACAAATTTTCAATATATTACATAAGAGGTGTTGCTTCATTTTTTAATTTTTCCTTGCGGTTCGGTCAAGCGTGTTGAATGAAGAAGGATCCTCGGCGTATATCCGCCTGCGCCGATGTTGCAGGCTACCGTTTTGGTTTAATGCTTCAAAAATAAAAGAAAGTCAAAATCCCCAAACCCAGTAAAAACTAATCGGAAACCCGCTCGTAATGGAATGGAGAGCGGCCCAGGAGCAATAAATTAAAAACCTTAACTTTTTTAATTCCCAGCGATTACGAGTTTCGTCAGGTCCGCGACCGCATAGATATTCTGTCCGATTCGGTTCAATAATCCCAATCGATTCGTGCGCAGTGCTGGTTCCTCCGCCATAACCAAAACATCATCAAAGAATGTGTCTATTGCGGGTTGTAAAGCGGCAAGTTGCGTCAGCAATTTAGCGTAGTCGCGTTCCTGAATGCTCTGCTGGAAACCCAGCTCCGCCTCAGTGATACAGGCGGACAACTGCTTTTCAGCATCGTCGCATAGGAGCGTAGCGTCTACAGTTTCTGGTGCATCCGGCGGTAAAATTCTCAGGACCCGATTGAGTGCATTATACACTTCCTCAAAATTTGGTGTCAAGCGAAATTCGGCAAGTGTGCTGGCGCGTTTGAGAATATCGATGATGTCAACGGCACCAACCGCCAAGACAGCATCGGCAAGATCTGGAGCATATTGATGTGTCTGCAGCAAGATAACGCGTAGGCGTTCTTTGATGAAGTTAAGGACACTCGCTCGTGTATCATCGGCTAATTCGACAGTATAGAGGGAGATCGCTTTTTCGACAACAGCATCTAACGAGATCGGCAGCTTCCAGTCTTGGAGGATTCGGATTGTGCCGAGGGCATGCCGTCTTAACGAGTACGGGTCTTGCGAACCTGTGGGGCGTTCTTCTATACCGAAGTATCCGACAATAGTGTCGAGTTTATCGGCAATGGCAACAAGCCCACCGACTTCGGTTTCGGGTAGCGGTGTATTGGCACCGAGCGGTTGGTAATGCTCAGCAATCGCAGTCGCAACAGGTGCCGCTTCTCCACTGTTTTGTGCGTAATATCTCCCCGTAATTCCCTGCAATGACGGGAATTCGATAACCATATGCGTCGTCAGATCTGCTTTACAGAGCCACGCTGCGCGTTCTGCATGACGGGTGGTTGCTTCCGACACTCGCAATTCCGCACTGATGAACTGAACTAACGCTTTAAGCCGTTCTGCTTTATCCAAGAGTGAACCGAGTTTCGCGTGGAAGACAACCTTACCTAAACGTTCGACTTTATCGGTGAGGCTGGTTTTCTGGTCTTCGCTGTAGAAGAACTCGGCATCGTTGAGTCTTGCGCGGAGGACGCGCTCATTCCCGTGCCGAACGCCGTCAATATTGCCGTCTGTCCCGTTGGAAATTGTAATAAACTTCGCGGCGAGTACGGACTCACTTTCGGAGGTCACGCGATCACTATCATCGTGATGGCGTGCTTCCGCTTTCCACATCGGAAAATAGCGTTGATGTGTCTTCATCGCGGTAATCAGCACTTCAGACGGTATTTCCAAATGCGATTCACTAAAATTGCCGACGATCGGTTGTGGGTTTTCCACGAGATAGTTCACTGTATCCAGCAATTTTTCATCCAGTTTTGGAAGGCATCCCTCGACCTCTAAAACGTCTCTCACCTGTTTTTCGATTGTGTTCCTGCGCTCTTTCGGGCAGACGATGACACCAACAGCGCGCAGTTTTTCAACATAAGTATTTAATTCAGCAGAAGTTAAAGTTATCGGTTCAGGATGCAAGGAGCGATGCCCGTAGGTTAACCGTCCTGCGTGTGCCGCACCGTAAGTGCAATCGACAACCGAATCTCCCAGTAACGCCACGAGCCAGCGGATAGGACGCGCAAAGCGCGCGAACGCCCGCGGTTCCTCGGATTCCGTTTCCCAGCGCATGGTTTTCGGAAAACGGAGTGCTTCGATCCATTCAGTTAACAGTGTTCCTAAGATCTCTCGTATCGGGACTCCCGTTTCGAGTTTGGAAGCAGCGACGTACTCCCCTCGTTCGGTTTCAACGATGCGGAGTGCGGTGAGTTCAACCCCCTGTGTCTTTGCGAAACCGATTGCCGCCTTTGTCGGTTCGCCGTTCTCATCGTAGGCGATACGTTTTGGTGGTCCCACGACTTCTGTCTCTTGGCTTTCCTGAAGCGTCTTTACGTCTTTGATACTGAGTGTGATACGACGCGGTGTGCCGAGTGTTTCAACTTCGCCAAACGGTACTCTGTGGTTCGTAAGGGATTCGGTCGCAATCTCGCGTAACTGTTCAAGGACAGGCGGGACATAACTTGCTGGTATCTCTTCTGTGCCGATTTCAAATAGGAGGTCAGCGGTTTCTTGTATAATGGTCTCATCTTCTTGCATTTCAGAAGAGTCGGGATTACAAATCCCTCCTACCGCAGCCCATTTTCCGAGAAGCGGGTGTTCCATCTCTTCACGCTGTTTGACATACGCGCGTGCTATCCGTTGTGCAAGCCGCCGGACGCGTTCAATGTAACTCACCCGCTCCGTGACGCTGATGACACCGCGTGCGTCCAACATGTTGAAGGTATGCGAGCATTTTAAGACATGATCGGTGGCAGGTAGCACTAACCCGGCATCTAAGCATGCATGGGTCTCCTTCTCATAAGTGCTAAACAACTCAAAAAGCATGTCTACATTCGCACGCTCGAAGTTGTAAGTCGAGTACTCCACTTCGCTCTGCCGGTGGACATCACCGTAATTGAGATGTTCGTTCCAGCGAATCTCAAAAAAGTCATCGACATCTTGCAAGTAGAGCGCGATGCGTTCAAGCCCATAAGTAATCTCAGCACAAATGGGATCAAGGTCTATGCTTCCCATCTGTTGGAAGTAGGTAAATTGTGTGACTTCTGCGCCGTTCCACCAGACCTCCCAGCCGAGTCCAGAGGCACCGAGTGTCGGTGATTCCCAGTCGTCTTCTACAAATCGGATGTCGTTTTTGCGGGGAGAGATACCGAGACTATAGAGGCTTTCAAGATAGAGGGGAAGCACATTCTCAGGGGCAGGTTTCAGTATCACCTGATATTGGTAATATGCCCCGACACGGAAAGGGTTTTCTGCGTATCTGCCATCGGTCGGACGCCGCACAGGCTCTACGTACGCGACTCGCCACGGCTCCGGACCGAGGCATCGCAAAAATGTTGCAGGGTTAAATGTGCCTGCGCCGACTTCTATATCGCAGGGTTGCTGGATGATGCACCCGTGATCTGCCCAAAATTTCTCTAACGCTAAAATTATTTCTTGAAGAGTCATATCTATTTTTTGTTTGCACGCTCCATTCGGATTGATTAATTCAAATAGTTATTGTATCACAATAGATATTTTTAATTCAACGGATTTTCAGTTGTCAGCATCAGGATTTTTAGGATTATGCAGTTGGTTGGTGTTTGTCTGAATCGCGGATTGACGCGGATGACACGGATTTCGCGGATTTTTTTGGGCAGTGAACTATGGAAAAGTGCTCGGATTTCAGAGTATTCAGAGTAAAATGAGAAAAATAGGTAGGGAAAAACAGCCAAGAATCAAGGGAAACCATGCTTTTATGACATCTCAGAGAAAAATGTTACTCTGAAAATAACCATCGGACTTCAGAGCGGTTAACTGGCGAGGTTTGAACGGAGGAATATAGTGGTTCCTGAAATGTCTACAGATTCGCACATCTGACGATACTTTCACAGTTTTCATAGCAAATCCAAAAATCAATAGGTGTCGGAAAAGCGATAAACCCACACCCGTATTGGGTTTTAGACAGTTTCATCAAGGGATGCTATGAAAGCTGCTATGAAAATGTCTCACCGGTCTACATCCGTAACAAAACTTTCTCGGTGCTGGACGGATTATCGTATATCTTCCGATAAATGTTCCGCAGAAACGTTAACTTTCACGGAGGCTTCACGGAGGATTTTACGGGCGTAGGCGGACCGTGGGTTGCTGAGATGCAATATGCTGTCTCTCCGTGAAAAAACGAATGTGAAAATTGAATTAACGTATCGAATCAGCATTTTTTGAATCGGTTATCATCAGAAAGTCCTTAGCGTGATCGCGTAAGTTACGAGAAAAATGGTAAATTACAACGCCTTTCTACATCCCATTTTAATTTGCCACAGGGCAATTTAACATGTTACAATTAGAAATTAAACAAAACTGATATTAAATCAAAATCACCAATTTCTAAAAGGATGGAGTATCTGATGAAAATCGGAACTTGTATTTATGGTAATGAACTAAAACCGTAACGAGGTATAATCATGTCAAAACGAAGTAACCAAAAAAGAAGAAGAAACAGAAAAAGAAATAAAGCTTATACATCTTTTGCATTTACGCCAAAAATGAAAAATGCAAAGCGCGGAAAAAATATAATTGCAACGTATGCAATGAGTATAAAGTTTTGGATTTTGAGCATATACCGCCAAAATCAACTCGAAAAATTATACAAACACATACTGATTACTTAAAAAGTAAAGACACTCTAATGATAAACTACGATGGTACCGATAATGTCCAACAAAAATTAGGGTTTAAAACTGTTTGTAAAAATTGTAATAATAAAGTCAGTGGTGGATATGTTAGTGGATTTAACGATATGGTCAAACAACTTATATCTCATATAAAACAAGGTTTAGATGGTAGAACAGTCACTATCCGTATCAATCCCAGAGATGTGATCAAGCAAATACTTTATATGTTTTTAGCTCAAAACTATGAATTCAAAAGGTATCCCGTTCATCAAATTCTTTACGAAATTGTTAAGGATAGAAATGCAATTTATGTTGATATAGATGGGATTGGTCGGGTGTATATGCATCATGTTGCAAGGATATACATGGCTTTTCATACATCTAAAGATTTAGTTTATCATGCAGACCAGGTCGCTCGTGTCAATCTGCCTAATGTAACTTTAAAAGGTAATCAAACGGCATCTATAGGAATGAATATGAAACAATTTTGGGATAATACGCGGATAGGTGCATGTGAGAATATTATATCGTTTACTCCATTTTTCTTTAAATTGGTTGTTGGACTAGACGCTACACAAGATACCGATTCACATAAACTATTAAACATTTCAGGATTAAATACGCTTCCAAATGACGATCTTTATGATGTTAACTTATCTATGATAGAATACAAACAAGATTTGCCTCCAAAATCATTTAAAAGCTCTTCTATTAAAACAATACCTTCGCCAATTATTCAGGGGTAAGTTGAGGTGGTGTGTAATGAATAGCCCCGATGGTCCCGAGATGTTCAGCGATTTTTTCAATAACAATGCCTTCAGGTTTTTGGGGAAGTATTTTTAATGTCTCGTGTAAATACTTCAACCCACGGTAGCGTGCTTTGAGATCTAAAACCCGAAATCCGGTCTGTTCTGATCGAAACGCGGCTGTCAGTTTCGCAGCGACATTGACCATAAACATTGAGAGATTCGCGGCATTGTTGACAGGTATTTCTTTGACATTCATAAAATCGTCTAAGCCCCAATACTGTTTGGCATCTCGGAAGTTGAACTCAATTTGAAAACGGAGCGAATAGTAGTCGATGATTGTTTCAGCATCCACATCCAAATCAGAACTGAACAATAAGACGTGTGATTTGTGTTGCGTCTGTAGATGCGTTTTGAGGATACAAACGACATTCAGGGGTTCTGCGAAGTGTTTGTGTCCGCACCGCATTTGATAGACTTCAGTGGTGATGTTTGCTTGTGTCTGTGTAGAGACTCGGTATTTGCTGTCAATATCTTCGGGGTTCAACCGTTCTCCATAGATGCGCGGGCATCCACATCCGGTGTAAGGTGTCGTCGGTGAAAAATAAAGCGCAGCATCTCTGCGGAGTTTTGAAATCAGATGGAGTCGACATTGTTGGGTCATCTGTAGCGCAGCATTGTGTTCAAAGTATCCATCACAGACGAAATAACGCAAAGGTATCAAATCACCGATCTCTGCTAACACCTTCTTGAGCATCGTTTGCAGGTGTTTCAATGTCTCGCTGAAGACGACCTCCGTTTTATTGTGATTCCGACTCCCCTTCGGGCGACCTCGCTTGCGTTTCACGGACGGCTTTTGACGTTCGGCGACTTCACAACGCGGCTCTAACGATGCGGGCTGCCTGACGATTGGCTCCATTAACATTGGATAGGAACAACGTTGCTTGACACTGACCAAAGACACCGCAAAGAACGCTAAACCCGGAACGCATCTGCCATACAATGAGGAGAAAAAACGCGATAAACCATAGGTGCGGTCTCCCGATTTTGCCACGATTGTTTCGTCTCCTGCGAGGATATAGGCACTTTCACGATCAAACAGATGCCTGCGAAAAAACATCGCGCAAATCGTAGCCCAAGGAATAACAGTATTGAAAAAGCGTTGGATGGTGCGGTAGCTACCGCCTTGTGAAGTCCAACGAGAAATATTTAACATTGTTACCCGCCCTGTCATCGCAAGCAGTGCGAATACAACTTGGCAGAACTGCCGGTGAGTCGTTGCGGATAAATGTGGAATAAAAACAGTAAACAGTGCTATAATTTCAGGCATGGGTGATTGTCCTTTCCAAGTTATTGAAGTGCCAACGTTTATTCAGACCACAATTTAGCAAAGTTAAGACAAGTTTTGTCTTTGAAATTCCATAGGTGTCAAATATCCTAACGCCGAATGCGGGCGTTTTTGATGATACACCTGTGTGATAAAATGACCGATGCGATCTCTCGCCTCGGTTACATCCTTGTAGTCGTTGAGATGAACTTCTTCCTCCTTGAGCGTGCGGATGAGTCTTTCAGCATACCCGTTCTCCCAAGGACACCCTCTCGGTGCTAAGGAAATCTCAATGTTATGATGCCTCAGCGTTGAAATGTAAGCACTTGAAAGATATTGAACGCCTTGATCGCTATGGTGGATCTCTGGGACGTTTTGGCACAATGCCTGTTGTAGCGGTTTCAACGTTAGAGATGTGTTCAAATGTTGACTGAGTTTCCATCCTCTTATCATGCGAGTGAAGACATCCATGAGCACAGCGACATAGACGAAGTGTCCCTTGAGTCGGACGTAGGTTATATCGCCTACCCAGACTTGATCGCGTCTACAGATGTCAAGCGTCTTCAGTCGATTCCCCCACGGACGCACACCGTCAATGGAGTGAGTCGTTTGACAAGCACGCTTAACAGCAACGCAGAGGTTTTCGGATTTCATCAATCGGGCAACGCGGCGATGCCCAACGGGGTATCCCTCATTCACCAGCAACTGCGTGATACGCCTATACCCGTAGGTCGGATACTGTGCAGCTAACTTCTCTATTTCATCTCGCAGGACGGCTTCACAAGGGGCCTTTTTCGGTTGATAATAGAGATTGCTCCGAGTGAAACCCAGCGTCTCGCAAATCTGTCGCACCGAGTAATCCGTCCGCAATGCCTCAACTATTTGGCACTCTTCAGACGGGATCAACTCAACCAAGTCAAGGCTTTTTTTTGAATGTCGAGTGCCACGGTCAACCGCCCAACGAGCTGTTCAAGGTGAGCAATACGCTCGGCCGCCTCGCTAGACTGCTGATCCGTGGAGGCAAACACAGATGCCGCATTTTCAAGAAACTGCTGCTTCCACTTTGAGAGCTGGTCTTCGCTGAGGTTATGGCGCCGGCAGAGTTCTGCTTGGGAACTTTCACCGCGGAGTGCCTCAAGAACAACCTCGGTTTTAAACTCAGGGGTGAAGTTTCTTCGTTTTCGTTTCGCCATCGGATTCTCCTTTCAGTAAGATTGTATTCTATCACAATCTTGGTTTAGAGGGTGGCCCGAATTTCCGATGGCAGTACATATGTTTGGTTGTTATAACTTTAGGACAATCGCCCTATTTATTCAATCACTTTTGGCGAAGGTATTGTTAAAACTGGTGAAAAATGGGAAGTCGAATAGGTGTGTTATAAAGATTATCTGTATTTTATTATTACCAGTGTTACATATCAGTTTGCACAAGGTGCAAGTTCAAAAATATTGATTGCGCAGAATTTTCACGGATACACCTGTCACCCCGCGAATCAACGCCAAATACGTGTATAATATTTGGCGGAACTAAAGAGGACATATAATTACGTTGCTATACACATTCCACCCCGCTGGGGCTAATGTAAGAGGCGCAATGAATTGCGCGACTACAAACGCTTCATTTTCTTAAGTTAACAGTTATGGGGTTTCGCGTCGCTCTACTCAACCTATAAAGCGTTTAAAAATTTCAAGGTAGTTGTGAAGCAGATTCCAACCAATCAATAGCAGCCCTTTCGTCCTGTTCAATTGCGATTTCGACTGCGCGTTTTGCATGTTCCAGAAGATCTTTGGAGTGCTTGCGCAGGTTGAAGGATTCAATAACTTTTTGTTGGATTTTAGTCTGCTTATCCGCTTTAATTATTGGGGCGACAATTTTACTAAATTCATCTCTATTGATCGCAGTGAGAATCGTCCCGTTACATCCTTTCTTGAGCTGTAACTGACCCGCGCTGCTTTTCAAAAACACAAGTAAAGTCTCGGAATTAAACACGTCAGATCGAATAACATGAAATCCAGTTGAACATAGAGCGTTATCATATTCTTCGGTTACCAAGGCGATGCTTTCTAATGAACCTTCAACAGATGAAACAATAACATCTCCGACCGCGACCTTACACCGTGCCCTGGTCGGTAAGTTCTGACTTTGATCTTCCATACAACCGTTTATTTCTCCATTCCGCCCGATATTGGCAAGTTCAATGTACTTGTATTCTGTTTCAGCATCAGGATTGAAATTACTATCCTTCAAACGCGCCAGATTTTCCAGTGTATTCCAGCCCCCCGGATATTCTCTAATGGCATTCACAATATCATCATATCTTGGTTGAAAGTAATTAGCGTCAATGCGTTCGGCGCGCTGTGTGTCCGAAAAGTTTTTGACGAAGGTTAACTGTTGTTTTGGTTGCCAGCCGGTGAGACCGAGTTCGATAAGGAGTAAGGTTTGTGCTTGGTGATATACCTTCTCTGACGATTGGATTAGATGAAAAGCTTTATCAAACGATGATGTTATTTCTTTTTGAAGCTGATTGCATAAAAGCGGTATTTCTATTCTTTTTACTTCTTCTAAGTTGACATTCGATTGGTTAATTGAATGCCTTGCTCGCCTCTTGATGTCAATTATACCGTATTTGGTATTCAAAAACGCTGTCAAATATTCAGGGGTAACGATTTCTGGATCAGGATTTATGCGGACAAGGTAGGATGCAAAAACAATATCTTCATCTGAGAATTTTCTAAATATACCGGTTCTACCTACAAACTCTTTTGAGTTTGTCCGATTAAACAGAACATCCTTATCTTTGAGTTTGAATGAGGATATTTGATTATCATTTAATTCGGCATACTTTGATATATTTCGGTCACACAGCATATTGCTAATTTCGTTCATTCTGTAAATTTTTGTTCCTATCTCGTCTTCATTCATTTTAATTGAAACGCCGTATTGACTCGAAGTAAGCGTATTTCCTATAGGAACGTACTTGAAATTTTTATTTTTATAAGGTTCGCGACTTAGGTATTCACTATCCCAACGAAAGTCAGGATGCAAGGATAGATGAGATAGTTTTCTGATTTTGAACCGCAAATTTTTATTCTCCGCACCAAAAACCCAAATTTTCGTTTTTTGCCCATTCAATAAAAGACTCCGCAATCCCATCGGGTAGTTCCCCGTTGTGATTATGCAGGTCGTGTTCAACAATCAAATGTCCGTTTTTGTCTAGGTAGTGTTTACATTGTGTGAGTTATTGACATTTTGGTTAGGTTTTGGTAGACTGTTTTCCATGAAAGCTGCAAACATAACTGAAACTCAAGACCTGCCTGTGATGATTTCAGATGGTGCTTGGCAGAGCATCCACCCGTTTCTGAAAACGTTGTCAAACGTCTATGTCGGTAATCCTGAAGACTGTAGACGTTTTCTCTCAGCAGTCATCTGGATAACAAAGGAAGGTGCGACTTGGCGGGCCCTGCCGAAAGTTTATGGGTATTGGAATAGCATCTATAGACGTTTCGGGAGATGGTGCGATGCGGGTGTCTTTGAAAAACTCCATGAACACTTCCATGCTGCGGGTGAAATCTCTGCGCTGCTGATTGACTCGACGATCGTGCGTGCCCACTCGTGTGCAGCGGGTGCCCCGAAAAAAAAACGGAGGTCAAGAAAGTGAGGCCCTTGGTCGGAGTCGGGGTGGCTTTACGACAAAACTCAATGCTGCTGTGAGTGTGGACTTTCTCCCGTTGCGTTTTACCTTGACGGCGGGGCAGCGGCATGACATTACACAAGCCTCGGCGTTGATTGCCGGCTACTCGTGTGAATATGTTATTGCTGATGCTGCCTACGACTCGGATGCGTTTCGGGCGGAGATAACTGCCCAAGGGGCGGCGGAAACCGTTATCCGCCCTCGGAAGAGCCGTCTTGAAGATCGCCCTTATGACGCAGAGGTGTATAAACTTCGCAACGTCATTGAGCGTTTTTTTCAGCGGTTGAAACAGTATCGCCGGGTTGCCACGCGCTATGATAAATACGCATGTCGATACCTCGGATTTGTTTATTTCGCAGCTATACTTATCACCTCTAAAAAAATGTAAACACTACCTAACTTGTATTGCCCAACGCCATTTTCGAGAAAAACGTAATCGCCGGAATTATCCTTTCCACCTTTCTCGGAGACAGCGAAAAAGATAGGGTAGTCCTCGACTTCAGGACAAAGGGGACCTTTGGAAGAATCATCGTTCCACTTTTGCACAAATAGAACACTCGTATTGGTGCCAGTGTGAGGTTTGAAGGTATTAGTATCCAGTCCGACTACAGCCAAAATACGGGCATGTTCCGCGATAAAATCACGGATGTATTTATCAGATGCATTGTTGAATCTGCCTTGTGGGAGGACGATTGCCATTCTCCCACCGGGTTTGAGGAAATCCAGGTTACGCTCAATAAATAGAATATCCCTGCCAACTTTGCTCTGTGCCTTGCCGTTCCCTTTAAAGCCGAGAGTATATTGGTGGAGGATGCGGGTCTCCTTGATGTCCCCAGCAAAAGGCGGATTTGCCATCAGGATGTCAAAGTTAAAAAGTTTGTCTCTCCCTGATTGGGTTCTTAATGCTTTAAGCCGATCGAAACCGTCTCCATAGGTACGTACCCACCTGCTGTTCTCCTCTGTACTGTCACTCCAGCGGTCATAATCCAATGTGTTGAGGTGCAAAACATTTGTTTCACCGTCTCCTGCAATCAGATTGAGGGTTCTGGCAACCCTGACTGTCTTTTCATCAAAGTCAATGCCAAACACCTTGAGAACGTGCTCTTTGTCGGTATCCAGAATTTCCGAGTTGGTGAAAAGTGTCCCAGTAAGCTTGAAAATTGTGTGTACCGGAAACCCGCAACTACCGGAGGCAGTGTCGATCATATACTCGCCGGGCTGCGGGTTGAGCATTTTCACGCACATATCAATGACGTGCCGCGGGGTGAAGTATTGTCCCTTCTCGCCTTTGGCGGATTTACTCACAAGATACTCAAACGCTTCGTCCACGACTTGTAAGTTGGAGTTGAACAACTTAATATCCTGCAAACTGGACACGCAAACGGATAGGTGGCTATCAGAAAGTTCAAACGTTGAATATTCGGGAAAAACACCTTTCCATCGGTTCTTTGCCTCGTCAAAAAGCCTCTGAATTTTGGTTTTGAGTTCACTGTCAGTTTGACCTGTGTTTCTAAACTCCATGGCCCGAAATCCATCGTCCGAAATTGACTCTGCTGCCAGCTTAATAACTTCATAATCCATGTCATAGGCTATTCCATTTTCTTGTTGTGGAACACCGCTCTGCTGTTGACGGACAAAATAGTCAATAACGCCTTTGTCTTTGTAACTCAGCGATTCATCATAAAGCTTGGTAAAGATGAGCTTAAAAACCTCTTCAAAAACATCCACCCCCGCGTTGGCAAGCACTTCATCCTCCAATTCCAAGATGACCTCTTTTAAGGATTTGTGCTCCGTAGTGAGTTTGTCCTTAAGAATGAGATCTTTAAGGGTAAAGTGTTCTTTAAGGATATCTGCCAAAGTCTGCTCGGCGTTAGGGATATCGGTAATGTCTTCAAAGTAGTTTGGATCTCTCCGGTGGTAGTGTGAAATCTGTTGACCGTTTGTCCATACGGCAATAGGCGCGCCAGTCGCATTGCAGTAGGAACGGAGTTGCTCCTTACCATCTTGGAGTTTGGGTTTCTTTATCTCAATGATGATATAAGGGGCATCCGGTCTATCCTTGTCAAGGATAACGATGTCAGCGCGTTTCCTTTCTCTACCAAAATTTACGAGGTGCTCAAATCTCACACGATCTGGAGAATAATGATACCGATTCAGGAGCCGTGCCGCGTAAAGTTGGCGGATCAGCTCCTCAGGTTTTAACTGGATCTCATTATTGCGAATTATGCATTTAATGTGTGGTGTCTCTTTGCTTCTCACCGTCTTGATAAAAATTTTTTGGCGCAAAGATTGAACTTCAGGGTCTGTGAAGAGATCCAGGTGGTAATTGCTGTCTTTGAGGATAGTTTGGATGATGTCGGGTTGGGTCATAGGATCTCCGTATCGCCGAAGTAGAGTTTGCAAGTCCCTATTATGACGATAATTGTTATGCTTCATCTGACATATAATTTTGCAAATATTGTCCGATTTCTTCGCTACTTTGGATTATATCGGTGAAATGTGTTTCGCAAACATCATTGAAACGTAAAAGTACATCGCGAGTAGTCGTATTCTTTTTTTCAAAGATACCCAGAGGTTGATAATCAATACCCCACGCCTTGAATTGGTGTAATGTGAGTGCCGCTGCTTGGGTTTTAGTATCACTATTTAGTGCAAACACAAATAGGGGTGGGACCTTCCCGTTTATTCTACAGTCTACTTTGTAAATCCCATCAGGATCATTCATCGGATGTTGCCAGTTGAATGTCATACGGTTTGATTCTACCTTTTGATACAAAAAGGCACGAAAATCGTCAATAAATGTTGACCTAACCGTTTCTCTTGACAAGTATATAACGTCAATTATTTTCAGTAGGGCTTGGACAAAGTCATAAAGAGCCTCCCCATAACACCCATCGGATACATCAACAATTAATTCGCCATCATAGTCCTTAACTTGAAACATGGATAAAGCTTTTAGAATTAACTTTTGGCGATTCCCACTATGAAGTCTTTGTTCGTCCATATAGTATGAAAGGTGCATATAGGTATGTGCCTCGTCTGAGAGGACCCATCTATCTCCCATCTTTTTCAGGACAATAACTAACTGATCCCCATCATTGAAATGGAACGGAGTTGAGACGAGAAAACGATCCCTGCCATCCGCTAAAAGTTGTATCTCAGCGGAAACTTTATCAACAAAGTCTTTTTCTATTGTTTTGACTGACATTGATCTCACCTCCTAGAAAAGTTTTAACTCTAACTGTGCTGGTAATTCAAAATTTGTATCCTGTATAAGACAATGTAGAGCACCTTTAAGGTCATTATAGCGGTCTGTTTTCTCTGCGTAAGTTTCCTCATCATAACCTCTCTCCTGATATCGCTCTGTAGCAGAGTGAATGTGGTAACCGTAAATTTTTTGTTTTTCAATTTTGTTGTTGTGAGGCCGCTTATGCATACCATTATAGCGACGGATCCGGAATTCTGCCCCAGTTTTAGGGTTTATAACCGCCAAAATTACTGAGAAATCTGCTGGATATTTTGTATTGAGATTGGTTATGATGCGAAAGCGGTTACCATGTTCCCCAATAATATACAAACTATTGTTCTTATCCAGTTGGATACGCCAGTTATCTGGCAAAACTTTACGCTCATCAATTAGTTCTGCTATTTGTTGATCGGTATATTTTATATCCATTAATGCTGTCCACTAACAAACTTTACTACGGCAGATTCATCGGTATAGATGGTCAGATGTACTTCTTACTGAGGTTTAAGTCATACAAAGAAGTATAGCACATTATATCAAAATTGCCAATGTTTTCACGCAGGTTGTCAGAGCCATACAATTTTCGGTTTTGGGAAAATTCGAAGAAATTGAGAAACACCCAAGCAAATAAACCCTACGGGGCTAAAAAGGATGAGGTGTTTTGTCGGTTTCGGTAGGGTTAGGAAACCACACCTATCGATTGTAGGGTCAAGCAAGGTTGGAAACCGCGCCAGTAGCGGACGGGCAATGAATTGCCCTACTACGAACTGAAAACCTCGTCTGTCGCTGGGTGTTGTGAAGGTGCTATCTTTTTAGTAGTGACCAATCAGGTTCATCTTCCGGATCGCCGAGGGGACCGTGGGCGTTGCGGACGATACGGCGCTGCAGGTCGTACCAATCCGTGTAACCTGTCGCGGGCTGGAGTTTGTCGTTTCGAGCATCCATCAAGTTTGTGAGGGTGTTCTCCATTTCGTCCGCTAACGACTTCGCTGCGGGTGTGTCAACCAGATTGTTCATCTGCAGCGGATCTGTCTCTACGTCGTACAGCACCCGTTTGCCATCGAGCCAACGTGCGTAACTGTGCGTTTTTGTGCGGACACCGCGCCACTCGTTACCATCAATAAGGTAATCGTAGGTCGATCCAAAGTTCATTGTCAAAACGGCATCCTGTTCGAGGGCATCAGTATCGCCGCGCCAAGACGCGGACAGATCGTAGCCTTCGACTGTCCGAGGTGGATGGATGCCACATAACCCACAAAGCGATGGAAACAGATCTACGGGGGAGGTGAGCGTGTCACAGGTGCGATTCCCATCGAAAACGCCGGGCAGACGCATAATCAGTGGCACTTTGATGGATTCTTCGTAAGGTTCCCGCTTCGCCCAGAAATTGATACCTTGTCCGCCGCCCTGCGTTCCGTGGTCGGATCCGAAAACGAGCAGCGTGTTTTCGACGCGTCCCGTTTTTTCGAGATACATCATCAGTTCGCCGAGCATATCGTCCACCGTTAACGTCATAGCAAGATAATGTCGGTAGATTTCTAACGACTCCGCTTTAATTGCGTCAGGCACATTCTCTGGCAATTGGAGTTCATCGGGGAGCCGATCGTAATATTCCTGTGGCGCAAACTCGTAAGGTGTGGAGTGTGCTTGATGCGGAGAGATAAACAGACAGAACGGTGTATCATCGTTCACGTCGTCCATGAACTGGAAGGCGTATCGGTTCAGGGCATCGGTTTCGTAACCTTCCCATTTTTCGTTCCGCCAATCGTTGAGGTTCACCGTCCCGTTGAAATAGTCGGTGTGGAAGTTATAGCCGCGCCAATGTTGGAATCCAAGGCGATCGCGTCCTTCGGGGACGTAGTCGCGTCCACCGATTTCCGGGAATGAACCCGTGTGGAGGTGCCACTTTCCAACCCATGCCGTCCGGTAACCGTTTCTGCTGAAAACATCACCGAGCCCGATTTCATCATGCCGAGTTCTGACGAAATTAATGAGATGTCCGGTTGTCTGTGGGTGCCGTCCGGTGAGTAGCATGGAACGATAGGGGGTGCAGACGGGTGCGGTAGCGATTGCGTTTGAAAAAACGGTGCCTTCCTGCGCGAGCCGATCAATGTGCGGTGTTTCGATCTGCGTATCGCCGTATACGGGCAACGAGCAGGCGCGGATCTGATCGGCGAGGAGATAAACGATGTTCGGTTTGTTAGTCATATTTTTCGTGTGGTTTGCAAGTTTCCGAAATTTGCTTTTGAAAGTGATGTTCCTTCAAGACAGAATTAGTGTGGGTGAAGTTCAATAGTTCCGGTTGAGAATGAGACGGGGTTAAAGGAGACGTACCCCATTACAATAGGAATCCTCCTATCCCCTCTGGAAGAAGTCTACCTGTATAATGTATGGCTGCACCACCTTTGTAGTGCATTGAGGCCTCATGAATATCATCCTCAGATTCGCTATGGACGGCAACTACCCCGGATAGCAACTCCGTATTTTTGCTGATTTCACAGTCGATAATAAAGAGCCATTCATCTGGGTATTTCTGTTCCATCTCTTCGAGTGTTAAGCGTTCGTTTGCCATTTCTATCCACTCCTTACTCAAAGGGTGTTAATGAATTGATCCATATCTATTATAGCACAACGACTCTGTATTAGCAACGGGTTTTGAAGCAAATTTAGGGCTATTCAGTTCTCTGTCTTATCGCGTTCTAAAACTGTAACCCCAAACTCACCCGGTGTACCTGTTGTAGGTGTCCGAAGTCCGCATAGGCATAATCGAGGGAAAGGACTCTCTTGCCAAGGTTCAGGTGGATACCCAAACCGAGTGTAAGCCCCTCTTCATCGTCGAGGCGGTCTTCACCCAATCGGAATTTGTAACCCCCACGAATCGCCGCCATTTTTCTGTACCAATACTCCATACCAATGTTCAAACGCTCGCTGTTGTCGTTGGGGTGGTTGGCATCGAGTGCAAGGGTGAGGAGATTACTACCAGAATCAATGATATCGTAGGCGAGTCCGAGCCGGAAATTGGAAGGTAGCGGGAATTCAATCGTCTCTAATGCCGCTTTACGTGCCGGATTCGTTGTGTCTGGAAACGGACGGTAGTCTCCTATCCTTGGGTCACCTGCAACCTCAGCACCGCTTGCCAAATCAGGTCCGCCAAAGCGCATTTCCGGTCCAAAGTTTGAGAAACACATTCCGATCCGTAAACTTCGCCAACCCGTATGGTATAAGGTACCAACATCAATAGCAACCCCTTTGGCACTTTCCCGATGGATCTGCTGGTGGATGTATTTAGCATTAATACCGAAAGACAGTTTAACGCCGGATTCCTGTTCGTAAAGCTGCCGGGCATACGCCAGCGAGACAGCAGTATCCCATGCAGAATACCAGAGATCCGTACCATCCGGCTTTGCCAGCGTGGTGATCTCCGTATCAGGGACATTGAGGAATGTGACACTCGCGCCCAAGGTGCCGATATTTTTTATCGGCGTTGCGAATGCCAGATAGTTATAACGGACATCGGCAAGCCAGACGGTATGCGTGTCTGAAAAACTGGTTTTCTCGAGTTGGCTTATTCCTGCTGGATTCCAGTAGATACTGGTTACATCATTGGCAAGCGCGCCAAACGCACCACCAAGGCTGTCTACCCGTGCACCGGGACCGATTTTCAGAAACTGGGCACCTGCCGTGCCGACATTGGTTGTGGCATGACCGGGAACACCCCACAATAAAAGAAGTATGAATAATAGCGTACAAATTATATGTCGCATTTTTTTAATTTTCCTTGCGGTTCGGTCAAGCGAGTTATGGTTTTCACGTTCTCCGTCGTATATCTGAAGAAATATCCAAGCAATACGCAGAAATACCCTATCAAAAACACCCCTCCATTTCATTACGGGCTGGGTGCTCTGTAGAACGGAAATCCTCAGTTGATTAATAAAAAGGAACGTGTTATCGGATAATAGCAAATCTACCGATTTTGTTACCGACGACTTCGTCACTTTCGTCTCTGGCTTCAACATGAAAGATATAAACGCCACTTGCGAGTGCTTGATTGTAGCGATTGAGAAGTTCAAATGATGCTGTTCCACCCTTGTCGCCCTGTGCCAAACGTTCATCCGGATTATAAAGGGCAGTGTTCTCGTGCTCAAGTGTTCGTACCAATTCACCCGCTAATGTGTAAATCCGTATCGTACACCGTGGTGGGAGGTGTGTGAAGAAAATTTTGTCCGTTCCTTCGGAAGTCACCGCTCTATTTGTGACAAAATAGGGGTTTGGCACGACACGAATCCGTCCAAGATCGGCTTCAATATCTTCCGGCGAGAGCGTCTCCCCTTTTGTATTCAGGATGAATTGATCACCGTCTTGTGGCGCGCTAACACCCCCCATTTCAACAGTGAAGACATCTCCAGCGGAGATTTCGCCGTTCGGATCCTTTATAAAGACGTAGCCACCTCGGATGTAAATCCGGAAGAAACCTGGTGTTTCCGCTGGATTATATGTATCACGCCAGCCGGTGGCTGTCAGGATCGCGTATCCAGCGGCGCGCTGGTCGTTGAATTGAATTTCTTCATCCATATCTTCATCTACCACCTTGACGTGCGAATCGTCGACAAATGTGATGGAATACGTATGCGGACGATAGTACGTTGCCCAATAGATATTGGGCCAGGTGTTCTCACCGAAACCGGGGGATTGGATGTTCACTTCCCATCCTGTTACTGTGCCTGCTGTCAGTTTAACGTCGTTAATCGGATTTTCCATTGGACTGCCGTAGAACACGTTAACCCCTATTATCTTCAAAACGATACCGTCGAACATCGGGGAGAGCACTTCAACAGCCTCGCCGTGGTCGGGGTCGAACCAGTCAAAGGATTGTAGCTCAACGACAGTCTCGTCGGTCGTCATATCGACGATCTCATAAGCGGGTGGTTGATATCCGGGACCGGTGATATATGCTGCGGGACCTATCTGTTTTGCACCAGACCAGACCATCTTGTATTGATGCCCCGTTACCTGGTTCGGTGCGAGCACCATCGGTTCGACGGTAATACTCCCCTGTCCCTGCTGTTCTATTTCAGCGGTAGGTCCTCGGTATCCGGCAGGTTGGGCGCGCGGAACAACATGGACCATCGTCTCAATTTGGCTACTCTCCATCGCGATTAACCCGGTTTTCGGGTTGCCTGTATCATACGAGGTCACCGCATAAGTGTACTCAAGTCCATTGGTTAATCCTGCGTCGGTGTAAAAATTCTTGATGCCTGCGTCCTCACCGAGTGCCTGTGAGGGGGTCGAGACGACTTGGAAGATGTCCCCAGCGACAGGTGGTCCTGAGGGACCATCGGTAATTTGCACATAGAGTCCACCAAAGTAGATTTGAGCACCGGAACGATATGTCCCGTCGGGGTACGGTTCACCTGTATTTGGATCTTTGATGACAACGTATCCGCCGCCGTTTGCTGGAAAGGCAGGGTTATATGCCATAACTTCCCATAACGTCGTGTTAACGACTTCAAAACTCGTGCTGGAGTTGAACTTGATGACATAGATGGCACTTTTGAAGAAATCGGCGAAGAAAAGTTCATCGCCCATGCTCTCGATCGTGGCATCCGACTGCTTACCGACGTGCGAGACCGTAAAGAAATTGCCGGTTGCACTCGGCTTATCGAACTCCATTAGCATCGTCCAATCTTCGACCGGATTGCCAGTGGACTCATTATAAGAGACATCGCGCCTATAAACCCGGTATCCTTCAAAGATTTTCTCTGGATCGGTCACATCAATATATTCTTCGATGCTCTTGCTGGCTCCAGCATCAACCCAGCGTCCCTCGCTTTCCCAGACGAGTGTCACCTGTTTATCGGCAGGATAAGCGGCTACTAATGGGGAAGGCGGCGGTGCCGGTGCGACGTAGCCATCGTCATATAACTTCTGTGCCCAGTCCGAAGAGGCTTGCAAACCCGCAAGCCCCTCACCGATTGCTACAGCGATAATGATATTGAATGACTCACCGGGAGCGAGTGACGTAACAGGTCCGTAAGATTGGATAAAGCGTTGATCGTCGTAGTTTGCAGGAAGTGGTTCAACACCGGGTGTACTGATAAGTGCGTACATCTCCGCATCAGTGGTTGGGTCCGTGGAGATGGTAATCCGTTTGTGTGCTGCAAAAGGGATTTTTGCCGCTGGATCCTCTGCATTATCCCCACTATACGCATCCAATACCCGTAAGCCGATATATCCAGGTGCGGACGCGTTGGAGAATCCGTAAGAAAGGTAACGGTTGGAGTGATCGACGGGATTGAGAGCATCTGGGGTCTGATCCAGGGCAACGAAGTCATCTGCGGAGTAGCTTGCTGTTCCTGTCTCGTTACTGGAGATATCCACATCGTAACGGAACGCCATAAATACGTCTTCAAGCATGTCGCTGCCAACATTTTTGACGTTATACTCCAGAATAAAGAAGTCATAGAGCGGTGCGTAACTCCATTGGAATCCGTTGACTTCCAGTTCTAAACCGAGAATCAAATCTTTATTTGCTTCAGGGTTTGTGTCAGAGCATTTGAACATGATCGCTTGGTTCGTCGGCGTTTCTTTTGTCGTTACACCGGGTTTGTTTGAGATAACTTCTGGCACGTCGTCAGTGGGCCAAATTTCACTTTGCCTGCCATCCGATTCAGAAACGCCAATTTCCCCACCTTTCTTCGCACCGATCCAGATGTCGCCTTCATAGATATAGGAATCGTTTGTGCCTGCGGGCCACCATCCTGACGGATTCGCGGTGGGGTTACTCGGAAACCCAACGACTGCTGTATTATAGATGGCAGACGATAGGTTACCGACATCGAGTGCTTTCCAATCCACGTCTGCCCTCACCGATACCACGACGAGTACAAGAATTGTAGATAAGCATATAAATCGCAATAATTTCATAGTTTGCGTTTCACCTCATATATTTACTGAATGTTGCGATAACAAATCGTTCTTGCTGGAAATGTAGTGAAAAAATGATTCCAGTAAAAATCAAAGATGTTCATAAAGCTGCTCGTAATGCATAAGGTTGCACCAAAATATCCGCTGGTATTCCAAGCTCCATGTGCAATTTCCGAATCATGTCCAGAGATAAACTGCGTTGACGAGTCAAGACTTCTGACACGCACGGACGCGAACCGAGATAAGGTTCAAGATCGCGTTCGGATAACCCTTGATTTTCCATGTAGTGCAGAATTGCCTCAATAGGATCTGGCGGCGGAATGGGATAATGCTCCTCTTCATAAATTTCCACCAACGTGACGAGCACATCAAGTTTATCCCCCGCTGGTGAGCCATAACTTGATCCCCAAAGCTGTTCTATCTCCTTCAGCGCAGCTTCATAGTCCGCTTCGGTCTTAATTGGTTTAATTTCCATTGTAATCACCTCAGATTGTAGCGGCGTTAATCCTATTATAGGCTTGGTGTGTCCCAACAAATCGGACGTAAACAATGCCATATTGATAATTAATTGCCACTATCAAACGGTAGGAATTGCCTATAATATTAAACACAACGCGGTTGTTCTGAATGAAACTGGCATTTCGATAAATTGCTTTAACATCAGATGGTGTTTTCCAATTGGCACGTTTCACATTAGCATACCACGCTTGAAGAGATCCTTCAGTCTCGGGATATTTTGCCCAAAATTCTCTTAAAGCACTGCGTGATATAATTCTCATATAGATATTAAACTATAATTCACAACTTGCAATTCATCCAATCATCGGGTCTCCGTAATTTCAAAAACCCGATACTGTTGCATTTTTCCATTTCCGATGTCCACCTTGCCTTCAATGAACAACGGATAATTATAAGTCGTTTCTTTGACAGAGAAAAGATAGGGAATCGCACCCGCTTTACGTGCTATCTTGGCTTGGCTCTTGAAATCGCGAGGCTCCTTCATGTGCTCATTGTAAATCTGATATGTTGACCGGTCGGCGTAATACATCAAATCAAAGTGCGCGCCGACACGCTCATCGTCAAGAAAGAAGCAGGCATTCTCTGGCATTTCACGTTGGAGACGGTGCCCACTCGCTTCATACAGGGGGACCTTGCTGTTCCGTTCGGTGACCCTGTAAGCGGTATGCACATAGCGTCCTGCATAGAACAACGCAATTATCAGTGCAACCGTTCGGAGCCCAAGCCATATCCACCTTTGCACATTGCGGTGACGAACCAGCATATACACACCGGCGAAAATCGCGAGCAATATTCCGAACCCGATAAGCTGCTCAACAATCCAGAAATTCGTCTGGATAAACGGAGCAATCCTTTTGAGTCCATCGAATTGGTCTCGGCTCTGGACCAAGGTACGTCCACCGGAGATGATAATAATCACAAGCATCCCCGCCATCCAAATAGCGGTGTAAATCCAGTCGCGTCGTTGCCATGCTCGGCTGATGACCGCTGCGAAACAAATCAATAGCGGTGGCACAGCAATCATTGTTGCCGATGGTGTTTTCGTCTGCGCGAGCGTGTGCGGGACAATCACACCGATACCCCACGCTAACACAAAGAGTTCCGCTAACTGCCAACGTTTGAACATGACCACTATTAGACAGAACACCGCCGCAATGAGGGCGACATAGAACACCGGATAAAACAGTGGCATGTAATCAAACAGCGGTCGATCCCAACTCGCTCCCCAGCTTTCGATATCGGTGTTGAGATGATCGAGCACGCGTTTGTGTTCCCATAGGAATTCTTTGCGATAGTAGATCAGGCAATAGATTGTCCAAGGTGCCACCGTCGCAATTGCCGCCAAGAGTTGTAAACCGATGTCACTTTTTTTAATTTTCCTTGCGGTTCGGTCAGAAGGGCTTGAGGTTTTCCCGTTCCTTTCCGTATATCCGCCCGGCGCGATGCTTGGGCTGTGATCTTTGGATCTCGGATTGCCCTGTCCAGTATACCAGGCGACCCCCCAAACGACCGACGCAACGCCAAAGGTGATGAGCGCGAGGTAACTTTTCGACAAATACGCAACACCCATCGCAACGCCGGATAAGATGTAATTTCTCCGTTTTCCGGTCCGAACCGCTCGAAGCAGGAACCAACACGAAACCTGTACCCAGAGCAACAAAGCGATGTCGATGTGGTCCGAATAGCGATAACCGTGAACGGACTCAAAGAGAAACGGGTTAAATGCCTGGAGAAACGCTGCAATGAGTCCTGCCCGTTTGTCAAAGAGATCCGAAGCGATTCGAAAAGTCAACCACGTGGTCACAACTAAACTTATTGCCGATGGCAACCGAAGCGCGAACGTATTGATACCGAAAATAAGGTGTGAGAGCCAGATTGTCCACATGGCGACAGGCGGTTTGTGTAGCCAAATGTGGTTCTCTCCCCACCCTTTATAGTCATAAGGGAGCCACGGTTGGTCGTAGAGCGTGAATTTGAGCGGATGTTTCGTCAAATTCCGTGCAACGACGGCGTGAAACCCTTCATCCCAATACGTAATGCCACTGTGCCCAAGGTTCCGCAGCACCAAAACCGCTGAGGCAATCAGAATGCAAAGTAGAACGATTTTTACGAATGTAGATTCGCTTTTGAAGCGAGCTCCGCCAATATTCATCAACGGTTTAGATTCAAGGTATGTCGCAAAGATGCGTCAATGTTTCCCATTGGAATCGAACCAATGACTCGGTCAATTGCAGATTCTGCGACTGTGGCGAGGTTATCAGTCATCACTACCGAATCCATAATTAACCCCGATTGTTGTCCTTCTGGGGTGGCAAGTAAAACAGGGACACGACTCGGGTGATTAGTCCGAAACATGTTGCTGGTAATCATCGCTAAGATCACTTGCGGCAAATCTGTTTGTAGATTGTCAGCTTGAACAACCAGCCCTGGACGCGGTTTAGCTGAAAGCAAATCAGAATCTGGAAAGAGTGCTAAGATTACATCACCGCGTTTGTAACTTGGCTTTTTCCTCATCATAGTTGTCATAGACATCCATCTCGGGGCTTTCCCAATCTTCGGCAAAAGAGGCGAGACGTGCCCGCATTTCTGCCGCCTGGGCTTCGTCAATACCGCGCTCCCGTAAATCTATATTGCCTACTGTGCCAAGCACAACTTTCGGTTTAATATGCACATGGGCAGCATCAAAGCCTGCTTTTTGAATATCCAGGAGTGCGGAGCCAACCGCGGACTCTAACGAAAAGGCCTCACGGTGAAAGTGAATCTGAGGGATATCTTCAACAGTGGTAATAGTTCCATCATCAAAAATACTATAGAGCCGATCTGCTTCCTCTTCATTCGGGTCGGCTGTTAAAATGAGTGTGAATTCATATATTCTCATGGTAAATTTTTCCTTTATCGATTATCTTATTGTTTCGCGTATTTCCCCCGAACGCCATTTTTTAGCAGTGTTTCGTCATACTCGGGGCGCAATTCGTCATTATGTTGGGTTCTATCAGTCATTTTCCTACATTCCCCTTGCTCCGAACTATGATTTGAGATTGCACAAGCATAGTGTCTGACAACCTGTAGGGGAAACCTCCACCATCCCGATCTCTTTGACTTCCGTGGAAACTGGTAAATCCATTTGCCGACAAACGGTTACTGCTTCAGCAATCTGATGCTCTGACAGACCGAAAGCAAGTGTGCAGTGCGGTACCCACTGTCCAACAGTGTAATATTCCCGTTGTTCCTTCGCGTATTTCTTGAAGATTTCATGAAATGCCATGTGTACATTAAGCAATTGCGCAGTGACCGTTGCACCCAAGTAAACAACGCCTTCTGATGTAGAAAAGACACCTATATTGGGGAATGATAATCGAAACGGCGCAACACTCGCTGCAAAGATTGAAAGTTCCTGTGCAAGTGAATTTGTTTCAAGATGGTCGCAAACCCCAAGCGATATATGCGGACGGTAACCACCTTTGGGCATAGAATCACTAATCCCTGCTTCATCAAGGGTTTTCCATGCACCGCGAATGCACTCTTCAGTCAAAGTATCAAAATATAGTTCAACAACAAACGGCATACATCACCTCTTTAACAGATGTGATTTCGCACACATCACTGTGCTTTTTCAAACGCAAGAACATTAAGAAAATTGTCCCACACCAACCATCCGTGATCGTCGAACTTCGCTCCCAGTTTGATATAAAAACCCTCGCTGCCGCCTTTGTGATCTACACAGATATCTTTTGCGTCCCACTTTTTGAACCAATCTACAAGCGCGATGACTAATTGCGTTCCGAGTCCCCGTCGTTGGTGCTCTGGAAGAATATAGATAGATTGAAGTTCACCCTCTAAATCAAACCGCCCTGTCAAATGTCCAGCAACGAACCCTACTACCTCTCCATCAGTGATTGCGATGTATACAACCCATGGGTCCTTAGCTTTTTGTGGATGGTGTTCCTTGCGGATATAGGCTTTCCATCTATGGACTGCCGCCTCGCGTTCCATGTAGAATGGTTTGCTGAATGCGTCCTCAAAACTCTGGAGTGTTACATCCACGATGGCTTCAACATCGTCGATACCGGCTTCTGCAATGGTATAACGCATAAATTCTGTACTATAATCCAAGTCACCTTTTCATACACATAGCACTCCGCTGGAGTGCGAGATTTAAATGCGCTATTTTCTATAGACATAGCACTCCGCTGGAGTGCGTAAAATGCCTGAAAAACCACGCTCAAGCGTATAGGTTTCTTCAGATAGTAACTTGGGTTACTATAGGGCAGATTCATCAATCCTATTATAGATGTCAGTACCCATACTGACTAATGTCTTGCGCATTTCAGGCCAAGCACCCTGATCTTTTCTACCTTTGTCAAGAACAGGAAATATCAATGTCGCGTACATGGCCGTATCTTTATCTTTGTATTCGTAATTTGATTCTCGAAATAATTCCTTAACTTTGTCCCGGCGTTCCAATTTGTCTTCCCCTTGAATCCATAATCGAATATAGCATTGGTGGTTAGTAAGATGGAGGTATACATCCATACCACGGACAGCCTTTGAGATATAGCCATCGTTTCGGATAAGGACAGGTTTTCCGGCAAATAAGCCGTTTCCTTCTCGGATAGGTGCCCAGAATTCGCTATATCCAGCTTCAGTTTTCTTCTCGGTTTGGATATCTATTGCCGGACCAACGACATGATGAAAAGACAGTTCGTTGTGTGAATTAGCTTGTGCTTGAATGAGATACCAGTCAACGTCACTGTCTTCGTCGCGCAGTCTACATGTGACGATCATCAGTTCCTCAAAACTTTCTGCCACCAAGACCGCTACTGTTGCCTCCTTTAAGCGGGCATAGGCTTCAAGTCTACCCCAATGATCCCAATCTGCTTTGCCGAACTGGTTTTCGATGACGAGGGTACCATCTTCACCGACAGCGACAATATCTGCCCTCCGCGTGCCAACTGCGGCTTCTGTCTCCACATCTTCAAACTTACCGATCCGAAGTGCGTCGAGATTACCAGCGAGATCGATTGAGAATTCTTCTTCTCGGTTGTAGATGGATGAAAGCGGAATTGATTTTTGAAGATTCATCTGACTTTACCTCACTGCGTGTGTAACTTGGCTTTTTCCTTATCATAGTTGTCATAGATATCCATCTCAGGATTTTCCCAATCTTCAGCAAAGCACGCCAAGCGAGCACGTAATTCTGCCGCTTGTGTATGGTGCCCTCGTCTGAATCGCGGATTACACAGATTACGCGGATTACGCGGATTTTTTGGAGGTTTCTGTGTATTTAACCTCTTTCGTCCAAAGTTGGGTTTCACCTACGTTTCAACCCAACCTACGCACTAAATTGACGCGTACGGGTGGTTAGAAACCGCACCTACCGAACATAGGAGACCGGAATATTGAACTCTCTGCTGATACTTCTATTGAGTGTCAGACTTTTTCTCCTAAAAATCCAAACTCACGCCCATCATAATCAACCGCGGTGAACTCCATGACAGCGGATGGGAATGCTTCTGGCTGTCGAGCGGAATACCGTATCGATCATACGTCACTGAATCCAAGAGATCGTCCAGGTTTTTCGTGTTGAAGATGTTCCGAATGTCCGCGAAGAAGGTGTAGGTCAATCCACCAATCCGACTCCGTTTGCTGATAAGCGCGTCAACATTATAGGTTGGCGGGTAACGCTTCGAGTTGATATCGGGTTTGGTGGGTGATCTCGGGTTAGGTGTGTAAGGCAAACCGCTCCCATACCTACCAATAAAATTGACAGCAGAATCAAAGGGCAATTGGATGTCCAACAGTCCAGAGAAAATGTGACGTTGATCCCATGCCAACGGATGGCTTTCGGTTACATCCGGCTGCTGCCGGTAATAGGTGATGTAACCCAGATTTCGGCTGGAGCCTTTTCCCTTCGCGACGGAATAGGTGTAACTGAGCATTCCAGAGACCGGACTCTGTCCCGTGCGCCACTTGCGAATTGTGAGTTCAAAACCTTGAACCCGCCCATAGATGCCGTGGATCATACCGTTGAATTCACCATTCAAGAAGTAACTGTAATCGTTGGTAATGTCAACATGAGCACTATTAACAAGCTTGTCAATATCCTTGGTGAACCCAGTGATGTCAATCGTTAAGTCATCGGTGAATTGCCGGACGATACCGACCTCATAGGCGATCGTCCTCTCCGGATCCAAGTCAGGATTCCCTCTTCTTCGGATTGCGCCTCGCATGTCAAAACTGAGATTTTCGTAGAGATCATCACCGCGTGGAATCTGATAGTAATGCCCGTACGTGAAGTGCAACTTCGACCGATCAGTAACCGGGAAGGCAATGCCGAGGCGTGGCGCGATCATGCGCTTGGTAGAAGCCTCAACCGGATTTTTAATGATGGGAAGCCCAACTTTATAGGTGCTTTTATCCAGTTTGATTGTACCATCGTCGTTCAATTCGAGTGGATCAAACGGGTCGGAGGGTGAGCTACCAGATGGACTATACAGGTCATATCGTAAGCCGGCGTTGACGATCATGCCTTCATACTCCATTTTGTCTTGCACGTACGCACTTATGGATTGAGGCTGGACATCATAATACTCCATATAGAGATTGGAACTCCCATAGTTAGTCGTCTGGAGATTATAGAGGTCGTATCCCAAGAATTCAACGCCTGTCTGGATCTGATGGTTCGCCGTAACTTGGCTGGCAAAATCCGCTCTCAATATTGAGGTCGTGGCATTGAGAGAGCCCCAAGAATTGCTGTCACCTGCAACGAAATAGGTTGTATCGTTATATGCCTGTTGGGGCGGATTTCTGATTCTGCCTTCTTCTTCATTCTGCTCAAAGGATTTTTTCGGATCCCAAGCGTTTTCATTGAATGTTTTCTCCAACGGATCCCACGACTTACCGGGTTGCTTACTTTCAGCCGATCGCCGGAATTGACCAAGTGTCAACGTATAGAAAGTACCAGAGTTGATATTATGTGAGAGTCGCACGGATAGACTCCGTCCATCCGAGTTCGAGACTGGAACCGCACTCGGCCAAAAGCGTAGAGCACCCCCATAGGAGTACCCTTCCGACTTATTGAAAAGCCCACTTGCAGTGAGTTTGATACTCGGTGTTACTTCAAACTTCAGCTTTCCTTGGAAGATATATCCCGTCCCGTGACTATTCGGGAAAAAACTGTGATTTCGTTGGAGCTGGCTGGAGGCGGAGAACGTCAACCGATTTCCCCATATCGGTCCGCTGAGCGCGAATTCACCGATATGGCTCGGAGACAGATCGTACTTTTTCGTGTCGTTGAACAATCCGCTATACTGTTGCAGATCCACGACGTAGCCGTCCAACAAAGTAACCTGCTTCTTCTCATAGTCGATAACAGTGCCATCGGCATCCCTATAAGGCTGGCGTGTCATAATCGTTTCACCCGTATTGGGGTTAACTTGCGGTTCACCAATTTCCGGATCTATCACAGGCTGGAGCGGGTTTTTTGTCCTGTCCGCATACACACCGGGGTAAATCTGCGTAAAGGCTACTTGTGCGTCACCTTCGCGTTCCGCTAACTCTGCAACCGTGACATCCTGTCCTCGGTACGGTTTTTGGTAGTCGTAGGGCTGACCGAAGAAGATACCTCTGAAAGGTTCAACCGCAATGGGTCGAAATCCGTTGTCTGGATCGAGCCATGGACCGTATAACGGATCGCCGTGGTGGGTCCCCCACTGACCGACTCGGTACCGGATTCTACCAGAGAATTTATTTGTTCCGACCTTCGTGATGAGGTTGACGATGCCGGATTGCGCATCACCGTGTTCGGCATTGAACCCGCCTGTGATGACTTCGATCTGTTCAAGGGAATTCGTGCCGATACTCAAACCTAAACTTCTGCCGATCGGATCATTAATCGGGATACCATCAATGAGATACCGAACCTCCATCGACCTACCCCCCCGAATATGGGCTGTACCGGTTGAGTTTAGCACGGCAACGCCAGGTAGGGTTTGCAATATTCCATTCACGGTATCGCGGGGCATAGCCTCAATATCCTCTGATTCAATGATTCTCGTGGTTTGCGTGACATCCTTCTTAATCAGAGGCTTGACAGCTGTTACTGTTATACCTTCAAGTTGCACCGCGGCACTCTTGAGTGTAAAGTCCAATGTTGTCGTAAGACCGGCGAGCACTTTCGTCCCTGCTACAGTCTCTGCAGCATAACCCGTGAGCGCGACCTTCACATCATAACTTCCGGGTGGGATGTTGGTCATAACATAGTAACCAGCACTGTTTGTTGTTGCGGTGCTGCTCGTTCCAACGAGTGTTACCGTGACATTCGCAAGCGGTGCATTTGTCGCTTCAGCGGTGATTACCCCAGAAACCTTTCCGGTGATCGCCGCAGAGACATCAAAGTTAACGGCTACCGCCATATATACAGCAACGAGTAGGAAAAATGCTACTTTGGTGCAGCTTGCAAGTTTCCGAAATTTGCGACTAAAAGATTTCAAGACGTTATATTTTTTCAATTTCATGACTCCTTATATGTTCTGAATGTTTCCAGACTCGGTATATGAATCTTGGGCGAGAGACCTAAACTATAAATTGCTTGAGTGCCTACAAAACATTCTCAATGAATTTGAGGCTTTTTAAGTTCCGTTCGGTATGATGTTCAATGAAGTTACCGAGCAGACGTTTAAGTTCCTTATGATTGCGGGTGGAGGCGCGGATTCGGTTGAACCGCTCCCATTCAGATTTCCGGAGCATTTTTAGCAACTCACAACTACCGGGTGCGATTGTAAAGGCAGCACCGTCTCGGTTTCCACATCTACCACAGAGCACGCCACCGTAGCGAACACTGAACGCGATGCCAAACCTGTCTATTGCCGCCTCCTTTTCAGCGGGAAACGTCTCTGTTACAGCTGAACCGCAATGTACACACCGCGAGAGTTCCGGTCCATAGCCTGCACAGTCCAGAAACTTAATTTCAAATCCTCTTGCGAGCAAAGGCACATCATCGGCATAAACTAAAAATTGGTAGGTGGTATAGAGGAGATTGAAAATTTCAGGGCTGGCGATGCCCTCTGCTGCGATGCTACCCACCACTTCGGCGAAATAGCAACCGTAGGTGATACGTGTGAAATCGGAGCGAATCCCGTCAAATCCATCAATCAGATTGAAATCGGTGATGCTCTGCAGTTCCCTATTTTCGCGATGTTGAAAGAGGAGTGTCCCGTGATTGAGAAGTTCTAAGCTCCCACCGAGGCGACTTTTCGGGCTTTTTACGCCGTAGGCGACTGCTTTAACTTTTCCGAAGTCGGGCGTGTAGAAGGTAATGATTTTATGGAATTCTTGAAACGGAAAGGTGCGAATGACAATCGCTTGGGTCTTTTGAGCTGCCATGGTTTTAGCTGCGGTGGACGCGTTTTCGTTGAAGGGGTAAAATCGGGGCGAGAGGATTTGAACCTCCGACCTCCTGCTCCCGAAGCAGGCGCGCTAGCCGGGCTGCGCTACGCCCCGTTCTTATGTTTAATTATACCTCTTCCACTGAGCGTTGTCAAATTTATTTCAAAACTGCGACATTAACGCAGATTCCATCCCCTCTGCGACGAGACTCCTTCTAAAGGATGCCTGACGGATTTTTGTCTGCAGTTCCTACTTTTTAAGACGCATCACTGGTATTGATATCCGGCATCCGAAGATGAATTCTATGGATGCGCCGTTCATCTGCCTCGAATACGGTAAAACGGATACCACGGTAGGTCAATTGAATGCCCTGTTCCGGCACGCGCCCGAGACGGTCCACGATGAATCCGCCGATCGTATCAATGTTTTCCGCTTCGAGCTCTGTACCGAGTTTCTCATTCAACTCAATAAGATTTAGCCTCGCATCAATCGAATAGGTGTTGGCATCCATCTGGACGTAGTCATCCTGTTCGTCCATTTCGTCTTCATCGTGGATTTCGCCGACGATTTCTTCGATGATGTTTTCTAAGGTCACAATCCCAGCAGTGCCGCCGTATTCATCCACAACGATTGCGATGTGCTGTTTATGTGCCCGAAGTTCACGGAAGAGTTCTGAAATATTCTTGCTCTCCGGTGTGAAAAAAGGACTTCGATCAACGATCAGCTCCCTCAGATTGATCGGTTTGCCTTTCTCCCAGCAATCCAACATATCTTTAACGTGCAAAATTCCGACGATCCGGTCGATGGTTTCCTCGTAGATCGGAATACGGGTATGTCGGCAGGCGATGGTTGTCTGTAAAACCTCGTCACCGGGGGTGGTGACTTCAAGACAGACCATATCGGTCCGCGCGACCATGATTTCGCGAACGACTTTGTCTGATAAGTCTAAAATCCGAGAGATCATTTCTCGGTCATCTGGTTCTAAGATGTCTTGGCTGTCGGCGACGTTGTCGAGCGTCTCCAAAACCTCTGGGGATACGAGGCTGTCTTGTGCGGAGGTAACCTTACCTCCGAAGACGCGGACGATAAGGTTGGCGAGGAAATTCAATGGGATTAAAACTAAAAACCCACCCCAATAGACCGCACGGAGCACACTGAGTGCTCGAATCGTTGCTTCACCCGTGCTACCCTGCACATAATTTTTTGGAAACAACTCAGTAAAGACGACGAAACAGGCGACTGCGAGTGCCGCATTTACCACGGGGTATTTCCAAAACGTCATAAACACCATAACGCTCACCACTATCAGAATAGTTTTGGCAGTGATAATGGTCAACGAGTAGCGGCGTGGGTTGCGCAATAGGGATGTCAGTAGTTCGTAGCGTTTGCCACCTTCTTCGGCAAACTTGAGAATATCATCCCGCGTTAACCGAGCAAGTAACGCTTCGGCAGCTGAAAACAGCGCATTGAGAATTAAAAGTATGCCTAAGCTAACGAGTTTGATGACTAAGTCTAGGTCGTCCAAACGTAAAATCACACTCCTATTAACGGACCAATTTCGCGGTATCCAGAAGATAACAGACAACGCACTACGGTTCCCGCAGTAGACGGAAGATACTTTCCTGCTTTTCAAACATAATCCCGGCTTCTTCTCGCGTTTGATGGTCGTAACCCAGCAGGTGTAGCATGCCGTGTACTGTGAGCAATGCGGTCTCGGTTTCAAGGTTACCGCAAGCTCCACTGAGTCCGTCCCTTGTCGATACTTGTCGCGCTGCGGTTTCAAGGGATACAACGAGATCTCCGAGCAAACCTGGGTTTACATTACCATCCTCACCTTCGCGCATCGAAAACGCTAACACATCTGTCGGTGCATCAATGCCACGATAGTCGCGGTTGAGTTGTCTAATGTCACTATCATCTGTCAAGAGGACGCTGACTTCACACGATTCTGCGTCATGCGCCTTTAACGTTGCACGCACCGCGCTGTAAACCACTTCTACGTCAAAAGTGGTCCTGCGACTCGTATTGGTAACCCGAATCAAAACGGTTATCCTTCTCCACTGGAGACACCCGATGGATTTACGCCGTTCCGTCCCGTATTGTGGGGTGATGCCTGCTCATAAGCCTCAACAATGCGTTGAACGAGTTCATGCCGTACGACATCAACCTTAGAAAAATAGACGAATTGGATTCCCTTGATGCCCGAAAGCACTTCTTGTGCGTCTGCGAGTCCTGAGACCTTATGGTTCGGAAGATCCGTCTGCGTAATATCGCCCGTAACGACAGCTTTTGAATCGAAACCGAGTCGGGTCAAAAACATCTTCATCTGCTCAATAGTGGCGTTTTGTGCTTCATCAAGGACGACAAACGAGTTATTGAGTGTCCTGCCTCGCATGAAAGCGATAGGCGCGACTTCAATAACATTTCGCTCAATATATTTGTCGAGTGCCTCCACGGGCATCATATCATAGAGTGCATCGTATAATGGACGCAGGTATGGATGGACCTTGTCTGCGATGTCGCCGGGTAAGAAACCGAGATGTTCACCGGCTTCAACAGCCGGGCGTGTCAAGATAATACGACTCACCTGTCCGCTTTTGAGTGCGGAAACCGCCATCGCCATAGCGAGATACGTCTTTCCTGTTCCCGCCGGTCCGATGCCAAATACCAAGTCGTTGTGCTTAATTGCCTCAACATACCTTTTCTGCCCAGCGGTTTTGGGACGAATCACACCCCGTTTCGAGAATACTGGAATAGACTCGGCTCCAGTTTCACCTAAAGTATCTCGTTCACCAGCACCCGACACTCGAATTACATAGTTGACATCGGTTGCCTGAATGCGTTCTCCTTTCCGGATGCGGTGAAGTAGGGATTCGAGAACCGTTGTCACCCGGTTAACTTCTGTAATATCTTCACCAATGACAGCAACACTGTCACTTTTCAAAACAACGCGAACATCAAATCCATCTTCAATAATTTTCAAGAAGGCATCACTTTGCCCGAAAAGGGCTTGCACTTCAGTGTTGCTCTGTATGGGGACACCCTTCGATTCTTGTTTTTGCAATCGGATTCTAATCCTCCGGCTTTTTAAACGGGAAACCTACAGGTTTCACCTTGTGTGTTCTGTCTAAACCTTAACACAATTGCTAAAAAATGTCAAATTTCGGGAGTTATACACAACTGCTTTCTCGACTGATGAAATTTCAACCAGCATCAGCAGAAATTGTTGTGAATAAATCTTGTTGAATTATTTTTATTTTACAAAATCCTAAAACAAAAGTCAAGCGGATTTTTACTACCGTTTAAAGGGACTGTCGCTCGAAGAATTTAACTTCCCGAATCGAAGCACCTTTGAGCGGAATCAGCAGTTCGCCTACCTCGTTGCCGTGGGATACATTGTCTGAATCTTCCAATGCGTTAGCTGTCAATCGCAAATAGAGTATTTCTCTCTCAATCTGAAATCTGACTGGTAGTGTGCCTTCCACTCTTTGGGCGCGTTTATCTTCCACAGCCGTAAACGAAAGCTTCCACTTCGGTGATTTCTCTTCAGCAGTGGCATCCAAAGCGAAATTGGGGATGGTTGATGCGGGGTAGACTTCAATATACTTAATATAGGTTGGCGCGTCCAGTTTGATCAACGTTTCCGTTTTTAGGCTACCTATCACTCGACGCTGGTACCGCCGAGGCGCGTATCTTAGGTTTACCACAAACTCTTTTTTGATGGACCCTTTTGGCGCAAAGGTGCCTACAGTTGACAGGTCGCCATCCACCATCTCAGGATTTTGTGCACAGGAAAGGCGCGAAGCCGGTATTTCGACGGATGGTGTCTCTTGCAGCAGCGCACACCCTATAACACCGAACAACAGAAACAATAGAACGCCGAACCCTCGCATTTTCATTTTTCCGCACCTTTTCATCAGATGGGAAGTTCTTCTTATAACGGCTGCCGCCCGTAGAGTTTGATCTCGCGGATGGAAGCACCTTTCAAAGGAATGTCAATTACTTCGTCATAAACCTCCGTGGCATTCTGTCGGTCCTCTATTGCATCTGCTGTCACGCGCAGGTACAGCACTTCCCTTTCCACTTGGAATTTAATAACCGGTTTTGTGCCTTCTACATCTTCATACTGTTTGTCATGCACAGGCTTGAAACCTGTACCCGATTGACCGAAGTGACGTTCCGATTCATCCAAGGCTGTGCTCAGTGCCAAATTGGGGATGCGCGACGCAGGATAAATTTCAACAGTACTCACGTATATGGGTTTTTCCAGCTTAATCAAAATCTCGCATCGGATTGTTCCATCAAGTGCCGTTACATACTGGCTCCTGCCAAAGGAGTGCCCCCCGCCTCCCACAATCTCATGCCTCTTTTCCACATCCCCATGCACTTCAAAAGTCGCGACTGTTTCCAAGTTACCATCCACTATTTCGGGATGGGTGTCGCAGGTCAGCCGTGAAGATGCGATTTCCTCAATAGGTGTGTCCTGAAGCCAAGATAAACGCGATGGCAGAATTTCCGCTCCCGATTTCCCTTGAAGTCCTACACAGCCAGCGATGCTGAACGGCAGAAATAATAAAATGCTAAACGCCCATCTATTCATTTTTTTCCTCCTTTTCCGTTACGGTGTCTGATGGATGTAAAATTTGACTTCGCGAATGGAAGCTCCTTTCAGTGGAATCTCAACGCCTGAGTTCGCAGTTCGGGTGGAATTCTGTCTGTCCTCTATTCCGTCTGCACCCATTCGTAGATAAAGCACTTCCCGCCCGATGCGATAACGCACTGGATTCAGGCCCTCTATGTCCTGATGCTGCTTGTCGGACACTCGTTCAAAGGCGACATCAAAGCGTGGTGGATCATCGGTTGTTGTCATCATCGCGAAATTCGGAATCAGTCGCGATGCCGGATAGACTTCCACATAGGAAATATAGGTGGGTGCGTCCAGTTTGATAATTGCTTCCGTGCGGCGTTGCCCTTCAATCTGCGTTACATAACGCCGTTGTGCATAGGCGAGCCCCCGCCCCTGACCCTCGTGAAGTTGATACGCTTTTCGGACAAACCCCCTCACTGCGAATGTGCTCTCTGTCTCCAGATTACCATCTACAAACTCCGGGTTAGACTCACAGGTGAGGCGTGACGCTGTCATCTCACCAATGGGCTGATTCAGTGCAGCACACCCCGTAATGCCGATAAGCAAAACAAACAAACCGTAGATTCTCATTTTTTTCTCCTGTTGCATGTTTACGGCACACGGTGTGTGCCTACTGCTATATGGGAACCGCAACATCGAAACGTTCTGCGGCTTCAACAAGGCGATTCCAAGTTGGCTCCTCAATCGGTATTCCCTCGCGCAGGCGTTTCTCGCGGCTCCGTTCCTCGAATTCTCCGGGTACATAGATTTCGTCAACACCGGGCAACCGAGCGGATGACTTCACCCACTCTACAAGATACGCAATCTCCTGTTCATAATCCGCTAAATCGATGAAATCCTCAATTTTAATCGCGAACATCACAATGCCACTTGCGCCGCGGGTCGGCTGTTCACGGCTACATCCCGCCCAAGAAAGCCCACCAGCAATGGCATCTATCATCACACCGAGCCCAAACCCTTTGTGTCCGAACTGGAAACCACCGAGCGGCATAACGGCTGTGTCCTGTGGGCGTTCACGAAACGCATTCGGGTCTGTGAGCGGTTTACCTTCGGTATCTATCATCCATCCCTCCGGTATAGGTTCACCGCGCGCAGTCTGGACGAGCAGTTTCCCGCCTGCGACGACGCTGAGTGTCATATCGAGGAGAAGCGGTTCACCACCCTGACGCGGCACCGAGATCGCAATCGGATTCGGGGGCAGTCTTCGAGAGGTCCCGCCGTGCGGATGCATAAATCGCCCCCCACCATTGAGCAGGACAATCCCGATCATGCCAGCACGTGCCGCAATCGGCGGATATTCACCCATCCGTCCTGCGTGTCCACACCGATGCAAGCCGACCGCACCGATGGTGCAACTCTCTGCTTTCTCAACAGCCATCTCCATCGCCTTACGTGCGGCAACCATACCGAGTGCACCATTGGCGTTGATGACGGTGGCTGCACCGCTTTCCCTGACAATCTCCATCTTATCTGCGGCGGGACCGCCTGCCATGCCGCCGGCGTAGTTTGGTGCGTTGATGACACCGTGTGAATCGTGTCCGACGAGGTTAGAATCGACAACGTGGTCACTGACGATGCGTGCGTCCTCCTCTGTCCCTCCAGCACCGCGATAGATGTCATATACAAACTTTCTCAAAATATCATGAGATACAACTGGCATAAACGCCCTCCTTGAATTTGAAACTATAATGCATTACAGCAAAGTGTTCAGTAAAACCTATCTATATTGTTAGAGCGATTCAGTTTTCGGTCTTTGGTTTCCGATTTTAGGAAACTGGGGTCGCGATCAGGAAATCCCGCCACAGAAGAAGGGTGTTTTTGCTTGGGTGTTTCCCCAGGATTCGGAGATCCCTCCTACAGGGAACTGAACGCTTGTTCCTATGCTTGGCGAAACCCTGCGTCTGTGCGATGCCAATTTTGTCCGTGGTTGGGGTCGCGGAACGGTATATTTCTGCCCAACAACTGTTTTAGCACATCGCTTTCACCCGCCAATTCGGCATCGGTCAACTGACGAGGCATATCTTCTTGTGGATAGATGACTGACCTATTATACATACCGAGCAACCCGACGCGCGGTGTGTCCGTTAGGTTTGCCCGAGATTGATGCCAGATCGCACCATTGGTGAACATGATAGAGCCTTTCGGTGCGACAGCGATGCCCATCTCAAGCCCTTCCGCTTCTCCCAATTCGGGACGCCGAAGCGTTTTGTGTGACTCTGGAATACACGCCGTTGCCCCATTCTTTTCCGTGAAATCGTCTAACATCCAGACCGTCTGGCCTGTCAACGAACCGGACGGGAATGGAGATTGCATCGCCCAATACGGGTAGTCGATATGCCAACCGCCTGACGGTGCGCCAGGTCCAACGATGTTTGCCGTAAACGTGGAGGCGATCACATCTTCACCGAGCATCCGTTTCCACACCGCCACCACGGTCGGGTGCTGGACGAAATAGCGGAAGATAGGTGATTTCCCGACGATTGCCCAGACACGACGGATTTTACCATCTCCATAACTGTGATCGTGTCCGTTAGTGACATCCTCCTCCACCATTTTCCAGACTGCCTCGCGCGCTTCGTCTGCCTCTTTGTCGGTAATCACATTCTCAATGATATGGAAACCGACTTCGCGGAGGTCCTGTTCGACAAGATCAAGCCTTTCTGAATCTAACGCTGATTTAATTTGTACCATGTTTCACCTCTGTACTACCGGATACGCGGTAGATTGCGAACTGTCTCGATAATCTGATCCTCCAGATCGTCCGCGTCGCTATCTGGAACCAGATTGTGTTTGTCCATCCACGCGATGTTTTCTGCCACACTCTCTGTAACCGGAACTTGTGGACTAAATTCAGGTAATACTGCCGCCAGTTTCTCGTGGCTGAAGATTTGAGTGTGCCCGAAGTTGCCCCGCAACCCACTGAACCGTTCAGGTGCCATCGCGATGAGTGTCTCTTGGGATACATGTACGATCTCTATGTCAACGCCGAGTGCTTCCGCCGCTGCACGGTGCCACTCGTCCCATGTTCGCGCTTGTGGATGGACGATATTGTATATTTCACCGAAGCAATAGGATCTACCGAGTACTTCTGTAAACGCAATTCCAGCGTCGCGAGATGACAGGAATTGAAAATAGTTCAGTCCATCGCCTGCAGAGAGGATCGGTTTCCCCTTTCGCAACCGATCGATCCAACTGCCATCCCCTCCTACTTGCCGATGTAGGTTCATGCCGGGTCCATGTGTATAGGATGGTTTGAAAATGGTTACAGGGAACCCATCGCGTGCGTGAGCCTCTAAGAGGAGGTCATCCGCTTCGATTTTGCCAAGCCCATAGCCGGATGTGCCTTGCAACGGTGCTGTCTCCGTGAGATTAACCCCACTGAACGGCGGTCCGTAGGTCATCACCGTCGAACAGTGAACGAAATGTCCGACACGTCCCTGACATGCGCGAAGTGCGGAGGCGGCATCCTCGGCGTTGAAGCTAATCATATCAATCACGGCATCCCATTCCTCCGCGCTGACTTTTGCTTCAAAATCCTCGCGATTTTTTCGGTCGCCGTGAATCACACGGACATCTGGAGGCGGTGGATCGGCGTGTTGTCCACGATTGAACAGGACGACTTCGTGGTTTCGGTTTTGCAACGCGGCGACAATCCCACGACTGATATTGCCTGTGCCACCGATGACTAAGACTTTCATTGGTTAGATTCCTCCTCTATTAACTCAATCTCCGCTTCTGTCAATTCGTACAGATCGTATACCAACTCGTCTATTTCCTGTTCAATATCAAAGACTTCAAGACTATAAGGAAGGGCAATCTGCTCAAGTGTCGCCCCTTCCGAGATGGACAAGTTCAATTTTTCTTGCAGAAAGTGCGTTAGTGTTGCCTCATCGCCGATGCGTTGAATATCTTCTCGTGTTATTCTGGACATTCAGGTGTTTTCCTTTGTTGGTAGCGCGGGACATTGATATCTCTACGGTTCAACTGAAAATTTCGCTATGTTACCTGTGAGGGAGGCGCTTGCATGACAGGGATGACGTAGCTCCGGATGATGAAGCCTTCGACAATCTCTGTCTTTGTCCGGGGCACTGGATTCTTACGATGATCGAACACGATATAGTACCCCTCGGTTGCACCCTCCAACTTCACATAAGCTGCGAGTTGCTGCTTGCCTGCTGTATAGGGACGGACACCCTCCCAAATTTTGGTTTCGACGATATACTTTCGCGAATTGTGCAGAATAAGCAGATCCATTCTACCACGTCCTGTTTGCACTTCAAGGTACATTCGTCCCTGCACCAATCGCACAAACTGCTCAAGATAGGCAAAAAGGAGGTATTGCCCAACGAACTCTTTTGGAGTCTCCGGGACCTGTAGAATCCGATATCCCGCCCGGGCGATAAAATCCTGAAAGTTATCAAGGAGCGGTTGCAGGCGAATCTGCCCGTCGGGTGTGAGATAATCTAAGAAATCGGTTTCCGCGTCCTCAGGGAAGTATTCACACTCCAGTCCGTTTATCAAGGGTTGGAACGCTTTCATGATGCGATACTGATAAATCGGGTTGACAACCTCACACATTCCGTCGGTACCTTCCGCGAGGATACCATAAGTAGCGAGATCCGAAATAAATTCGTTATCCAGATTAAAATCCACACCTCTATCGCGGGAAACAATTCCCATCAGAAGGGTTTCAAAGCGTGGATCCTTTCGGATATTGGTAATGAGATGTTGAATGTTAACGTTCTGTTCGCGCAGCAGCCGTGTGTGTGCTTCTGAAAAATGTGTTATGCCGATGCACTCGGTTTTTGGGATGTTCAATTCCTCCGTCAGGATCTGCGCGAATCGGTTCACAAGGAAGGGCTGACCAGCTGTCTGTTTGTGGAGTGCTTTGATGACTTCGGGGGCGAAGGGCTGCCCTACTGTGTCCGTATATTGTGTGAGGAGTTCTTGAACCTGTTCACACGTAAAGTTCGGCAAGGCAAATTCGTCTTGGATATTAAAGGGTGAGATAGAACGATCATAGTTGAGCTGCGTTATACTCTTGACACCGACAATTCCTAAACTGAAAGGACATCTGCCTTCTGCTCCGGAGAGATAGATACGGCGGAGCGAATACAGAAAATCACTGACGACAGACTTCGGGATACCATCAAATTCGTCAATGATAACAACAATCCGCTGATGTTTTAGCGCGTTTGCGAGTTTTGTAAGGAACCGTCGCATTGAAAGATGATCGGTTATCTGGGCATTTTCCAAGAATTGGCTGAGTGCTTCCGAAGGCAACTGTCCACGTTTTTGGAAAACCTTTTCAATTTCCTCACGAATATCTTCGCAGAGTTCACCGTAAAAAGCGGCAGGAGTGAGGTTTTTATATTCCTCAAAATCCAATTGAATAGGGAAGTAAGCTATGCCTTCATCTGCGAGGGCATCCAGTGCCCAGCGAAAAAAGGTGGTTTTGCCTGTTTGTCGCGGCGCGAAAATGACGATGTATCGTCCCTGTTTGACGCGTTGAATGAAATCCTTGAGCTCCGCGGTACGCCGGACGACATAGTTGCGATCAGGAGACACGGGGCCTCGCGTCTCAAAAGTTTTCATGCCGTTTTCTCCTTGGCTATAGCGTTCTTAAATTATAGCGGTTGTTATTCAGAATTACTACTCGTCTGCACTACAGTCTTATTCCGCCTACTTCGCGAGAAGGAGATACCGCCGAAACCACTGATAATAGCAATATAAAATCCGAAATCATAAGCCCATCCACTGTTGTTGGGTTCATAGAGGCGGATATCCGGGTTAAATAACAATCCCCAGACGAGCGAGATCGGCGCAATCCACCCGTGCCAAATTCCCCAGAAAAATCCTGCGGGTTTCTCGACGGTGTGTTTGCCATCGCCGGGTATGCACCCCGCAAACGTGATGAGTGCTATCAATACAAGTAGACAGACTAAGTTTTGGATATTCATTGCTCTACTCCATGTTCATTGCAAGTTGTAGATGCTGTGCGTTCACAATTGCCCGTGTCAAAGCCCAATCTAACCGTCGTCGGTAGTGTCCATCGCGACGTAAGCCCTTGAATGCTGTCAAAAAAACATCGTGGGTTTTCTCACGGATTGTTGTCAGGCGAGTGTTGAGCATATCTATATCCACACGCCACGGCACACCAATCTTTGTAATTGAACGGCAATGAACGCGGATAGGATAGTCTTTTAGTTCCTCTGGTGGACAGAAACGGATAGAGGCGGAAACGGTATTGTCTATAGCGATGAGTCCGAGATTTCCCTGTGGGTCGTTGAACACAATACTACGATTGGAAGAAGGTTGCGGTAGGTGTTCGCGTAGTTCACTCATGGTGCCAAGAAATTGATTGTTGCGCCAGATCCTAACGCCCGATGTTGCATCCGGCGTAAATAGAGCGAGACCGACAGGGTGTTCTGTGTCCTCAAACATAACCGAAACCCCCCTGCCCCCCTTATCAGGGGGGTAATTTGTCTTATCTTGCTTTTGTGGGACTAAAGAGATGAAATCGTGTAACCTTTTCAGGAACAGTCCGCTCCGAATGAACGCCTCTGGGATAATTGCCGCGACCCACTCACAATGCATCAGGCATTGCTCAAGCGCGTATTTGTAGAGGTCATCGTAACGCGTTGCTTCTGGGAAAGGTAAGCCGCGCCGAGTTGCCGAGTTGCGTGCCAACCACGGTGGATTGGTAATGCAGACATTGAACCCTTTGGGAAAGTTAGCGAATGTGTCGCGTTGCACAATTCCTTTTGTCCCTGGTGCAATGTCGAAAAATGCCCAATCTCGGTACTGCAGATGCGCTGCGTCAATCAAACGTGGAATGTCCTTCGCACCCGCAAACGGTTCTAAAACTACCTGTTGTTCTAAATTGGACGCTTTAACCCACGTCTGGAACGGTTCTAACTGAAACGGATTCCCACGCGTATAGTAGCGTCCACTCGCTCGTTTTTCGTCCATTTTTTATTGTTTTTCCAATAGGTAGGTCGCTGCAGGCATGTCTATTTTTCTTTTGTCGAAAGGAGATGGACAACGCATTATGTTAACACATTATTCGATTAATATACACTTATTCACCCTAAATGTCAAATGGAATTTTCGTGCAAGGGACCTTTGGTTTTCAGTTGTCAGGGTCGCGATCGGAAGATCCCTCCTACAGGAAGAAGTTGGAATTCGGAGATCCCTCCTACAGGAGAATTGAATGACTCCATTTTTCATCTACGTTTCGGTTTGGAAACCCAAGTCTTTAGACTTGGGAGGAAAAACCGCCCTTATATGTTAGGCCAAGGCGTTTTTTTTTGAAAAAACACTTGACATTCTAAGTAAATTGTGGTTTAATAGATGTATCACGTTGGCAGACATACAGAGCGCAATCGCAAGGTTGCGTGTCTGCCTACCCACTCTGTAGGGGTTAAGGACGTGATCCGTGAAAACCCATGAAAAAACGAAAACAGGCTCGCAGAACGTATAAAAAAAAGATCCGCAATCACCGGCAGAATATGCGCTTGGGGAATATGTTCGATGACCTTGAAGATGTCCACAACCACTTCTTGGCATTGGAACGGCGATATTACCGCATCTATGGTAAATACGCCGGTAGGTATCGTCTGCAACCGCATCTGACGAAGTTGCTCGAACGCACCAAGCCACACTGGACATGGATACCGCGAGATACGCTTGACGCAGTGATTATCCGTATCCATATCGGCTACGAACGATTCTTTGATTGGATTGAAAACGGTAGACGTGGCAGACGTGTGGGTCCTCCGCAGTTCAAACGCCGCGGCAAACTCCGTTCTGCGAAGTTCCAAACAGGCTACAAGGTTTGGGTGAAACCCCCGGAGGGAGAAACTTCTCCGATTCCGAGAGGCACGCTTCGCCTTTCTTTCAAAGAATGGGATACAGTGAAACAGAAGTTGGTCTTTGTCCGCAGGAATATCTTGTATCACCACCATCTCGATTGGAAGGGAAACGTCCGGTATATCCAAATCGGACGCGATGCTGCCGGTGAGTATTGGCTGTATGTCGTGACAGATAACACCTCCAAAGAAGTTCTGCCCGCTACAGGTAAAAGCGTAGGGGTGGACTTCGGCATGGAGACCTATCTGACGCTGAACACCGGTGAGAAAATCCAACACCCGCAACCCTTGAAAGCGTCCTTGACCCAACTCCGCAAACTCAGCAAATCTGTAAGCCGTAAGCAAAAAGGTTCTGGTAACTGGTGGCGTGCGGTAAGAGAATTGGCACGGCTTTACACCAAGATTTCCAATCAACGCAAGGACTGGCACTACAAACTGGCGACTGACCTGTGTCGGCGGTTTGATACCCTCGTCACTGAGACACTCAACCTTGAGGCAATGAAACGCCTTTGGGGACGGAAAGTCTCTGACCTCGCCTTTTATCAGTTTGTGGAGATATTGAAGTTCAAATGTTTCAAACATAATCGTGAGTTCCTTCAAGTCGGGCAGTGGACTCCTACCACGAAACCGTGTTCGGATTGTGGGCATCACAACGATAAACTTTCTCTAAATGATAGGCAATGGACGTGTCCTGAGTGTGGTTCACACCACGATCGGGATGTCAACGCTGCGATAAACATCTTGAGGGCTGCCTTGGATCCCTCTGTGGAGCAGACGTAAGCCCTTCCTCGGAAGGCAGACTGCTATGAAGCACAAGCCCAATCCTTTAGGTTTGGGTGCCTTGACAGGTTTAACTTGACTTATCAGTTAATATAAATATAATTATTGGTGGTTGCGTTTAGTTGTCTGAGTCAGGATTATGATTGATAGACTGGAGGAACCGATGCGCTATTCATATTCATGGTCACCCTATTAACTTCTATGGCTTCGGCAGGGGTATGGCAGGAAAATTTCGATAATGGACTTCCCGATGGCTGGAACAATGTCAGTGGCGAATGGCAAACTTGCCACCCGCTGGGGACAGCTGAAAACAGATGTTCGGATTCAGTAGCAGATCCGCTGGTATCGAACGCGCCCGGATCGTATGTCAGAAGCGAAACGGTCGAAGTATTACTTTCTTTGACTTCAATTTGACATAGCACACAATACAAACTTCTAATCTATGTGGAGAAAAGAGGACGCTCCAATGCCAATTACGGATGCAATGCCGGAACTCAATCGAACCCTTCAATTTTTTCCCGTTGAAAACGAGAATTCATCAACCCTAACGCATGCCCAAATTGAGCACTTCAATGAGAAAGGTTTTATCTCACCATTAGATGTCTTTTCTGAAGCGGAGATCGCAGCACATCGCACCTATTTCGATCAGCTCATGGAAAAGGCATTAGCAGCGGGGATGAATAGTTACTCCATCAACGGATGGCACACCACTTGTACAGGACTCCACGATCTGATTACTGAAGACAGAATTTTGGATTACGTGCAAGATCTACTGGGTGAAACGCTCATCTGTTGGGGAACGCACTACTTCTGCAAGATGCCGGGTGATATAAAGCAGGTGAGTTGGCATCAGGATGCTTCCTATTGGCCCCTCTCGCCGAGTAAGACTGTCACCGTATGGCTCGCAATTGACGATGCCGCTGTCGAAAACGGTGCAATGACCGTCATTCCAAAGTCACATCTACACGGACAAATCGTATTTGAACCGAGCACCGCTGAGGAAAAGAATGTGCTGGGTCAGACAGTGCATAATGCTACACGATACGGAGACGCACCATTCCCATTTGAGATGAAGGCCGGGCAGATGTCGCTGCATTCGGACCTGCTATTGCACGGTTCCGAACCGAACACCTCAGACCGACGGCGTTGTGGGTTGACGATGCGGTTCGTGCCGTCTGAGGTCCGCGCCTCTAACGACTGGAACCAACGCGCGATTGTCGCCAGAGGCATCGATCCGAGTGGGCATTGGGTGCACAATCCCCGTCCAACCGAAGATAAAATCCCGACACACCGTTGAAACCGCTTCCACTCACCTGTTGGCGAGGTGTTTTTACTTAAGAAACCTCGCCCAGTCGGAACAGTCCAAGAAGGTTGAACTCTACCTATGTTTCCACGACGACTTATTTTCGCCGCAATTTCAATTAGTAGTGCTGCCTGTTTTGTGCTATTTGGTTATGAATTTATCCGTTCTGTGTCCTCCTCCCTGTTCATTGAGGCGTATGGTGCGGAGAATCTCACGCGCGGTATGGTGGCGGTCCCACCGAGTATGATCGTGATGCTGTACTGCTACGGTCGCTTGCTTTCGTGGCAGGGCGCGACACGTGCTTTGGCAATAACTTCGCTTTTTTCTGCCATTTTAATCCTCGGATGCTACGCTGCGCTTTCCCGCGGTATGAATTTCGCCTCGGCGATCATCTATGTATTTCGTGAAGCGTATATCGTGATAGTCATCGAACAGTTCTGGTCGTTTGTCAACAGCGTGCTAACGACCGAACAGGCAAAACGAATTAATGGTCCTTTCTGCGCCGTTGCATCTGTCGGTTCGTTCCTTGGTGGCACGCTCGTGAGCAGATGGGCAACCGTGTTAGGTACCGAAGCGTTATTGCTGTTCACGGCGGCATCCCTCGTACCGACAGCAATTCTCGGCATCCTTGCTTACAAGTTTGGCGGTGAACCCAAACCCAGTGCAGAAGAAACTGGCGGGAAGCTTGGACACATCGGCGTAAAAACGCTTTTTCGTTCCAGATACCTGATTTTTATCGCGGTGTTGATCATCAGCACGCAGATAGTGTCCACTGTATTGGATCTTCGGTTCAATATGTTGGCGGAACTGGAAAGACCCGATACGGATATGCGGACTGCATTTTTCGGCTCGGTCTATGGAAACCTTGGATTGGCGGCGGGTATTTTGCAACTGGTGGCTGTGCCACTCGCACTTAGATTTATCGCGCTCCGTTATATTCATCTCAGTATTCCGATAGTTCACTTCGTCAGCAGTCTTGTGTTGATGGTATCTCCGTCACTTCGGACTGGAACGGCGGCGTATGTGACTTTTAAAGCCTTAGATTACTCGCTTTTTCGGGCGGGGAAAGAATTGTTCTATATGCCGCTCTCTTACGATTCACGCTACCGAGCGAAGCAGGTTATCGATGCTTTTGGATACCGCTTCTCGAAGGGTGGAAGTGCAGGTGTGATTGAACTGGTGAGGTTGGGTGTAGGAACGATTGCGGGTGCTGCATACGCCATTACGGCTATGGTGGTGGCGGTGTTGTGGGCACCGATCGCTTTCGGTCTGGCGCGGATGTACCAGAAGTTGGAGAAGACAGAGGACACCTAAATCTCACACAAATTCCGTAGGTATTAGTTTACTGTAGGTTGGGTTGAACGGGACTGATAAGTCCGATGCTGGTGTTCTAAATACGCGTCAAATCCAATATACTCTTATATACAAGATTATATACAAGATGGAGTGAAATCCAACTCGTAGTGCGAAGTCCACAAAGCAAAACCCTTAGAGGGAAAGCGTTGGGTTTCACTCGTTATCTCTGCAATGGAGTGGTATGGACGAACAGTTAATTTCTTTGACTTTTTAGGGTTTTGATGGTATCCGTTCAACCCAACCTACGATGAAGTCCTACTGGGTGCGATCCGTCATTATTTAAATTTCATAACGCACAAGTTTCCGTGCTGCCTCAACGATCTGTTCTGCATCTGGGATAACAAAACTTTCCATTACCGGTGCGAAGGGGACAGGTACCGGCATCGCCGCGACCCGTTCAATTGGTGCATCGAGATAGTCAAACGCCTCCCGTACGACAAGCGCGGCAATCTCTGCACCGAACCCCGCCCTACCGACTGCCTCGTGTGCAATGAGCAAGCGATTTGTTTTCTTGACGGAGTCGAGGATGCTGTCTTTGTCAAGCGGCATTAATGTTCTCGGATCGATGACTTCAGCAGAGATACCTTCATCAGCAAGTGTGTCTGCAGCGATGAGCGTTTGCAAGACCATCCGTGACGTTGCAAGAATCGTAATGTCTTCACCCTCACGTTTGACATCCGCTACACCCAACGGAATCGTATATTCTTCGTCAGGAATCTCTCCCTCCTCTGTGTAGAGGAGTTTGTGCTCAATAAACATGATGGGGTTGTCGTCTCGGATAGCGGTTTTCAGTAATCCTTTTGCATCGTAGGGTGTAGAGGGCATCACGACGAGTAGCCCTGGAATATGCACAAACCACGCTTCAAGACTCTGTGCATGCTGCGCCGCGGAGGATCGCCCCGCACCTCCCTGCGTCCGAATTACGAGCGGCACATCCAGCTGCCCACCCACCATATAACGGATCTTGGCAACTTGGTTTACGATCTGGTCCATGCCTACCGCTGTGAAGTCGATGTACATTAACTCTGCGACCGGACGCATCCCTGTAACTGCCGCGCCGAGGGCAGTCCCGATGATAGCGGCTTCTGAGATCGGCGTGTTTCGGATTCGGTCTTTCCCGAATTCTTGGAACAGCCCGTCCGTCACTTTGTAGGCACCGCCGTATTCAGCGATATCCTCACCCATCAGAAAGACAGCATCATCGCGTTCCATCTCCTCTACCAACGCTTCCTTGAGCGCGTCGCGATACGTAATTGTTTTCATCTACTCTCCTTCTCCGTTTTAGCGGTGTGTTTTGTAAAGACTAAAGTTTGGATAATTTTGGGGGTGAACATGCCACCAACTGTCCAAGCTTTAGGATTAGTAGGGAAAAAATTTAATGGGTTAAGGCGATAATTGAGGCAATTAGTGCAGCAACTGCACAGATCGCTACAATCCAATCTTTCAGAACGGAGAATCCCGCTTTACGTCCTCGCAATTCAGCGATGCCTGTCTCAACGCCCCAGAGCCGTTCATCAATGTGATCCAACCGCTGCGTGTGCCGCGCGTCCATCTCATTTAACCGCTGTGCGTGCCGCGCGTCCATCTCATCCAAACGCCTAGACAGCAACTCATATAACTCTTGAATCGTCATTTCTGTATTTTCCTTCATTTTTCGTATTCCTTCGTGAATTGCTACATCATCCTTGTCACGAAAGGTGAACCCGTGTCAAGATATGACGTGGATAAGAGGGGTCTCAAAACTACCAAACAATATGATACTTTTTTTTGGCGGTTTGTCAACGACTTTTTTCACTTTCCACCTTCAGCCACTCAAGCGTCTGCGCAAACGCTGAGACTGTCTCTGTAACGTCTTTCTCCGTGTGCGCCGCGGTCGTCATTCCACCATTACTGGCGAGATCAATCCCGTTGAGCAGTAGACCGCACCGGAGACGCATCAGCATGTCCGCGTCGCTACTCCCTTTCAGCTTCCGGTAATCCCACGTATACGGATCGAAATCTGAAGTCCGCATCCCCTTTTCACCGTGTCCGACGAGCAGTTTCATTCCCGAAAATTCGCCGTAAACCACCCAGTCCAGTTCATAGTCATCAATGACGCTATTCAACTCGGTGCGAAGGCGCGCTGCGGTGTGATTCGCCCGTTTATGCGGTTCGCCTGTCTTGACTAAGTTCAGCATTGCAATGCCCGCGGAGGCAGAGAGTGGATTTGCATTAAAGGTGCCGGGATGCGGCATTTTCAAGCCATCGCGTTCCGATTTCATGGAAATCAGTTCAAGAACCTCCGTCTTGCCAACAAGCGCACCACCGGGAAGTCCGCCCGCCAAAATTTTTGCGAGCGTCGTCATATCGGGTGTGACATTGTAATGCGCTTGCGCGCCGCCGGGTGCAACCCGAAACCCCGTGATAACCTCGTCGAAAATTAGTAGGACATCGTGCGCCTCTGTCAACTCACGGAGTTGCTTCAAAAAAGTGCCGTCTGTAGGGACAATACCGAAGGATGCCCCTGTTGGTTCGAGGATGATACAGGCGATGTCTTTGTCCGTTTTTAACAACGTTTCAACGGCATCAATATCGTTCGGTGGACATAACAGCGTTGTATTCCGCACCTCTTGTGGAATACCGGGAACACTCATATCAAAAGGCGGGTATGCGCCTAAGATGACGCTGTCATGCCAACCGTGAAAATGCCCGGCAAATTTCAGCACCTTATTTTTACCTGTATAGGTGCGTGCCAGACGGATCGCCATCAGCGTCGCCTCTGTCCCGGAACTGACGAATCTGACGCGTTCTGCTGACGGAATTAACTGCGTCACGAGTGAACCCCATTCCATCTCTAACGGGTGGCACGCGCCGTAGTGCGTTCCTCGATGCATCTGTGCTGTCACCGCTTCTACTACCTCTGGCGGATTATGTCCGAGAAGTAGCGCACCGTGTCCCGCCCAATAATCGATAAATTGCTTATCTTCAAGCCCCCATTTCTTTGACCCATCGGCACGAGTGATATAAACAGGAAAGGGAGACATATAACGTCCGTCGTGGGTTACGCCATCTGGAAACAGATGATTCGCAGCGTTTGACATTTCTCGATCTTTCGCAAAAGTTTTTTGGTAGCGCTCCAAAATGGTGTGCATCTTTTCCCCTCGCTTTTTTCGGTGTTTGCGAATAATTATATCATATTTCCATTTTATTTGTGAAACGAATTTTCGATAACGCCGCGCCGTTCAACTCTCCTATAGGAGGGATCTCCGAATTCCGACGCACTCTCACTTTTATTCACAGGCGAGGTTTCAAAACCTCGCCTTTCCTTTTCTGCCCTATTTCCGCCTTGACAATCTCTCCAACATATAGTATAATGTTTCCCCTACATCATTCCTCAAGGAGTGCTTCATGAAACAGATAGATGGCGGAATTACCGCGGTCCCGGGTATCCGCGCAGCAGGTGTTCATGCGGGCATTAAAGCGGCGAACGCGAAGGATGTAACACTCATTGTTACCGATGCCCCAGCGACTGCTGCTGGCGTCTTCACAAAAAACAGCGTTACTGCCGCGCCTGTCTTGGTATGCCGCGATCACCTCAGCGACGGACAGGCGCAAGCCGTTATTGTTAATAGCGGGAACGCCAACGCTTGCACAGGCGAAGTCGGTATGGCAAATGCACGACGGATGGCTGCCGCAACAGCCGAACAGCTCGGTATAAAGGCAAACCTCGTTCTCGTCTCCTCTACGGGTGTTATCGGACAGCAATTGCCGATGGACAAAATCGAAAATGGGATTCAAGCCACCGCAAGTGCGCTTAGCAGCGAAGGTGGTGCTGATGCCGCTGAAGCGATTATGACAACGGATACACACCCGAAATCTGTCGCCGTAGAGATCGAAATTGGCAATACACCCGTAAGAATTGGTGGGATTGCGAAAGGCTCTGGGATGATAGCACCCAATATGGCGACGATGCTCTCCTATCTGACAACAGATGCACGAATCAACGCCGAAACGCTCCAAGCCGCCCTAAACCGTGTCGCAGATGACACCTATAATCTCTTAACCGTTGACACCGACCGCAGTACAAATGACACGGTGCTGATTCTCGCTACCGGACATGCCGACAACGCCGAGATTATTACAGCAGACGGGGAAGATTACGAAGCGTTCTGTGAAGGGCTCCAGTTCGTCTGCACCGAATTGGTGAAGATGCTCGCCCGCGACGGTGAAGGTGCGACAAAACTCGTTGAGGTGATAGTCAAGCACGCCAAAAATCGGGACGATGCTGAAAAAGCGGCGCGTGCCGTTGCGGAATCACCGCTCGTTAAAACCGCTGTTTTCGCCAACGATGCCAATTGGGGACGGATTATGATGGCGATCGGTAAATCGGGTGCGGAATTTGACCCATATCAGGTGGATGTCTGGCTCGCCGATTATCGACTCGTCAAAAACGGAATGGACGCTGGTTATGATGAAGACAAAGCCACCGCTCTGTTTGCACAAGATCCGGTGCGTATCATAATTGACCTCCGTGCGGGTGACACAGAGATAACGATGTGGACCTGCGATTATTCTTACGACTATATCCGAATCAACGCCGACTATCGTACATAGCGGTTTATAGGAAGGAGAACAAAAACAGTGCGGCATACAACTGAAATCAAACTCGCAAATCTGGAAGACTTGCATGCCGTAAGATTAGGTGTGAGGAAACCGGAAGATGTGCGGCGACTCACCGTTGAGGCCGCGCTTGTTGATACCGGCGCAACTCGTCTTTGTTTGCCGACATCGCTCATTGAGCACCTCGGTCTCACACCTGTCAGCAAAAGGACTGCGCGAACTGCCACTGGCATCGTGGAGCGCACCCTCTATTCCGAGGTTGAATATATCCTCTTGGAACGAAGCAGCACCATCCGAGTAACCAATCTGCCTGAAGGTTCACCGATACTCATTGGGCACATGGTCTTGGAAGAACTTGATCTCTGTGTTGACATGAAAAGGGGGTTGATCTACAATCCCGCACACGGTGATGATTGGATCGAAGAGCAACTCTAAACAGGTTGAACAGTGCGAAACTCAACAGAAGAACTGAATAGCCCTACAAAATTTTTTGACAAAAATTCAAATTTTTGCTATTTTAATCGAAAATTAACTTGACATTCAAAGGCAAATATATTAAACTATATATGCTTTTGAAAAGCGCAATCTCTTCTGCGCGAATTGTCAAAATTATGCGGGAGTAGCTCAGTGGTAGAGCTCCACCTTGCCAAGGTGGAGGTCGCGAGTTCAAATCTCGTCTCCCGCTCCATCTTCTATGGTGGCGTAGCCAAGTGGTAAGGCCAGAGTCTGCAAAACTCTTATTCGTCGGTTCGATTCCGACCGCCACCTCCATTCTTTTTCTTTAGATGGGCGGTTAGCTCAGGTGGCTAGAGCGTTTGCTTGACATGCAAGAGGTCACAGGTTCAAGTCCTGTACCGCCCATCCTTCCAAAATTTTTACTCCAACTCAATGATTGGGAAACCACGCTATAGAGATTCACAGTTTATCGGTCTCTAACCCCTTAGGTCCCCCTGTCAGGTGGATATGTCGCAAGTCTCCCTGATAAGGAGATTTAGGGGTTTTTCTAAGGTGAAACCCATTATTGGACGATACCCTCCAAAAACCAAACACTCCCCACACATTTTTTATTGGCATTTCCGCTCTAAATCGTGTAAAATTATTTCGTAAACAGCGTACGAAAAAAGACGTTAAGTCTATTAAGAACAATTTTGAAACCTACACGAATGGATAAATGAGAGTGAACCACAATGCGTGAACCCAATCAATCTGAAGATTACTTACAACGCCTACGCCATTCGACCGCGCACATCATGGCGTATGCCGTACAACAACTATTCCCAGATGGCGAACGTACCGTTAAACTCGCGATCGGACCGCCGATTGAGAACGAGTTCTACTACGATATGGAGGTGCCACGCCCCATTACACCGGACGATTTCCCCGAAATCGAAAAGCACATGAAGGTGATGATCAAAACCAATGTGCCTTTCCAGCAAGAGACCTGGTCCTATGACGATGCTCGCACATGGTTCGGCGAACGCGACCAGAAATTCAAACTCGAATTAATCGATGGAATCTCCGATCGGGAAGTCAGCGCGAGCGATGAGGGTGTTGCTGACGAAGGCGTTTCTATCTACCATAACGGTGATTTCACGGACCTCTGCAAGGGTCCACATGTTGAAAGAACAGGCGAATGCCGACATTTCAAACTGCTCCGTGTTTCAGGAGCCTATTGGCGCGGTGATAGCAACCGTGAGCAGTTGCAACGAATCTATGGCACCGCATGGGAGACCAAAGCCGACCTTCAGGCATTTTTGACACAACGCGAAGAAGCCGCCAAACGCGACCATCGTAAACTCGGACGCGAATTGGAACTTTTTCAGATGCATCCCGAATCCCCCGGCAGTGCGTTTTGGCTTCCCAAAGGCACACTCATCTATAACCTCCTCTCGGAAAAGGTGCGGAAACTCTATCTCAGTGAAGGCTATCAAGAAGTGCGGACACCGCTCATCTACGATAGCAGTCTCTGGAAGACCTCCGGTCATTGGGAACATTTTAAAGATGATATGTTCCTCGTTGAAAGTGAGGATGGTGGGTCAATCAGCGCGCTCAAGCCGATGAACTGTCCAGCGCATATGTTAATCTATAAAAGCGTACGCCACAGTTACCGGGATCTCCCGTACCGCCTACATGACCAAGGGGTGTTGCATCGCAACGAAGCAACTGGAACGTTGAGCGGCTTGTCGCGTGTGCGCCAGATGTGCCAAGATGACGCGCATAACTTTGTCACGGAGGACCAGATCGCCGACGAATATGAGCGTATCCTTGGACTCTTCCAACGCATCTATGGCACGTTTGATTTGCCGTTCCGATGCGATTTGAGTACACGCAACCCTGAGAAGTTCATGGGGGATGTGGAAGTCTGGAACCGCGCCGAAATCATACTTGAGGATGTATTGAAAAACAACCAGGTCGAGTACAGCGTCGATCCTGGGGAAGCCGCGTTCTACGGTCCTAAACTCGATTTTCAAGTTCGGGATTCACTCAACCGAGATGTTCAGTGTGCCACCGTGCAACTCGATTTCCAGCTGCCTGAACGATTTGAACTCATCTATGTCGCACCAGATGGATCTGAAAAGCGTCCTGTGGTTATTCATCGTGCAATTTGCGGGAGTTTTGAACGCTTTATCGCGATGCTGATTGAGCATTACGCCGGGGCATTTCCGACATGGCTTTCCCCTGTCCAGTGCGTTGTGATGACGATCAGTCAACGCTTCGTTGATTACGGCAGAGAGGTCGAACAACTGCTGTTGCAAAAAGGATGTCGTGTCACATTAGACAATAGCGATGATAAGATTGGAGCGAAGATCCGTCAAGCCCGCTTGCAACGTGTGCCGTACATGTTAATCATCGGTGGACGTGAACAGGAAAGCCGCACGGTCAGCGTCCGCAGTCGAGATGAAGGCGACATCGGTGCAATGGCACTTGATACTTTCGTCGACAAAATTGTTCAAGAAGCCGACTTAGATTTTTAAATGGTTGTCGGTTCGCCTGCTGCGCAGGCTTTCAGTTATCGGTTATCGGCTACAAGAGTTTCCTCTTTAACCGATAACCAACTGACAACCGACAACTGACACCTATTAAAAAAAGGAGCACACCGTATGTACAAAATTTTGACAGTCAAGCCTTTCAGATATAGCCTTACAATCTGCACCCTTCTCGTTGGTATCACAATTTTCAGCAGTTGCAGCTCCTCTAAACAGGTCACCCGCGTTGATGCCGATACCACAATCGATCTGTCTGGACGCTGGAACGATACCGACTCCCGCATGGTCGCCGATGACATTATTCAGGACTGCTTAACACACCCTTGGATCAATGATCACGGTATGAACACCGGTGCGAAACCGATTGTGATCGTTGGCGGTATCCGCAACAAGAGCATGGAACATATCCCTGTCGCTACATTTATAACTGATATCGAGCGTGCTTTCATCAATTCTGGAAAAGTGAGGACTGTCTCAAGCTCAAGTGAGCGCAGCGAAATTCGCGAAGAGCGTGCCGACCAAGGCGAATTCGCCGCAATCGAAACCGTTAAACGGATGGGACGCGAACTCGGTGCTGATTACATGATGACAGGCGAAATCAACACCATCGAAGACCGTGAAGGGGGAGACCAAGTCATCTTCTATCAGACAGATCTGACGTTGACGGACATCGAGACAAACGAGAAGATTTGGATCGGTAACAAGAAAATCAAAAAGTTTGTCGGACGTGACAAGTTTAAAATGTAAACGAGGTCTTCGCGTGCCGTCCGGTTGAATTTGCGTGGGCAGGCCTCCATATCTGCCCACAACTATCGTCTCATACCCAAGAAACCGATGATTAAAATACTCCCCTTTCTGTTCATTACTTGTCTGCTAATAGGATGTAGCGGCTATAAGATGCAAGACCTCCAAATCGCATTGGAGGCAGGACAACCAGAAAAAGCCTATACGAATCTTCAGAAAAATGCACCGAAAAAGTCTGACATTCCGTTTCTGTTTGAATTAGGATTGGTTGCCCACTATGCCAACCACTTCCAAGAAAGCAACGCTGCTTTCGATCAAGCAGGGGATATCGCTGAGGACCGTTATACCAAAAGTGTTTCAAAAGAGGCTATTTCGCTCGTCACTTCTGATCAGATGCGTCCATATCCGGGTACTCGTTACGAACGGCTTTTGAGTCACTACTACCGGACGATCAACTATGTCTACCTGAATCAGTTAGACGGTGCACTGGTAGAATGCCGCCGTGCAACGGCACTCATCAACTACTTCAAGGGTGAAGACGAAAAGTACGATTTCTTCGGAGCAGCGTTTCTCGCGCACCTCTCTGCTGTCCTCTTTGAAGCCACGGGTGAATGGAATGACGCTTACATCTCTTACAAGCAGGCTGCGGAATACTACCAAAACGCCTCGGAGAAAACCGGTGTAGAGATGCCGGAGGACATCGGTCATTCGCTGGTCCGGCTGGCACGCAAACTCGGTTTCGTTGACGAGATGGAGCGTTATGAGGAACAGTACGGCGAGTTTTCCCCGCGCCCTGCAAACACCGGCGAACTGATTCTTTTTTATGAAAGCGGCTATGTACCCCCTAAAGGTGAGGAGACTTTGATGTTTCCGATCCTCAAAAAAGACGATGTGGACGATGAAAAGTTTGTGCCGACGCTTATAGGACGTCAGGGAATGGTCTATGAGGATATCGAATTGGAATATCTTCTACGCGTTGCGATTCCGACAATTGACTCCTATCGCCCCCTCCTCTCAGGGATCGAGGTTGCTGTCGGGGAGGTAAAAACGAATGGTGTACTTGTAGAAGATGTGGAAAACATCGCGATTGAGACATTCAATTCACAACGTCCTATTATCCTCCTCCGAACGTTACTCCGTGCTGTAGGGAAATACTTGCTCTACCGAAAGGCAAACAAGGAAAATGAAGCCTTAGGGCTGCTTGTAAACCTTGCTGGTGTTGTGACGGAACAGGCGGATACGCGTTCTTGGCAAACGCTTCCGAACCAGATTTTTATGGTGCGGATGCCACTGCCCGCAGGCACCCATACACTCAATCTCTCCTTCTTAGGTGAGAACGGACGAATCCGCGGACGCGATTCTGTACCAGATATTAAGATTTATCCGAATCGGATAACTTTTTGGAATCACCGAACATACGAATGAGCACTCCAGATAGCAAGATGGACTAAAAACATGGAACGAATCTATTTAGACTACAACGCCACAACGCCGCTCCGTCCCGAAGTCCGGGACGCGATGATGCCGTATCTCACCGAGGCATTCGGTAACGGTTCCAGCATTCACGCATACGGACGCGAGGCACGCACCGCGATCGACACCGCCCGTGAGCAGGTCGCTGATCTTATCGGTGCCAAAAGTCCGAGTGAGATTATTTTCACCGGAAGCGGCACTGAAGCAGATAACCACGCCATTAAAGGGTTGACCGAACTACAAAAGAGTCGGGGCAAGGGCAACCATATCATCACTTCCTCTGTGGAGCATCACGCTGTCCTGTATACCTGCCAATATTTGGAGCAACGCGGTTTCGAGGTAACCTATCTCCCTGTAGATAGATACGGACGGATGAGTCTTGAACAACTTTGTGAGGCAGTCCGCGATACGACAGTCCTGATCTCCATCATGCACGTCAACAACGAGAACGGCACTGTCCAACCCCTTGAAGAGATATGCGAGATCGCACAGGAACACGAGGTCCCTCTCCACACCGATGCCGTGCAATCGGTCGGCAAATTGGATATGAACGTTCAAGAACTCGGTGTGAACCTTCTCGCGTTTTCCGGACACAAGATTTACGCACCCAAAGGCATTGGTATCCTCTACATCCGCCGCGGCACTCGACTGGCAAACCTCGTCCACGGTGGTTCGCATGAACGCAACCGACGCGCCGGATCTGAAAACGTCCCTGCCATTGTCGGCTTAGGTACTGCCGCCGACCTTGCGAAACAGGAGCAGAACACCTACGCGCAGCATCTCGACGCTTTAACCCAAAGACTCCGCATAGGCTTGGATGCACACATTGATCGCCTGCACTATAATGGACATCCCGATCACTGTGCACCCGGTACTCTCAACGTCTCGTTTGAAGCGGTGGAGGGTGAAAGCCTCATCTTACGTTTGGACATGGAAGGGATTTGTGTCTCGACGGGTTCTGCGTGTACCTCCGGCTCTATGGAACCGTCGCACGTCCTCGCCGCGCTCGGCTTACCACCGCGTTTGGCACAAGGGACTGTGCGTTTTTCTCTCGGTAGAAATACGACCGAAGCTGAGATCGATGAGGTCATTGCTAAATTGCCGAAAGTCATCCAACAAATGCGCACCCTGTATAGAGGATAGGTTTCCTGTCTCCACCTAACCGAGGTAGGTGCGGTTACATGAAGATTCAGAATTTGATTCGGTAATTTCCTAATGAGGTCCGGTGCGGTTACATGAAGATTCAGAATTTGATTCGGTAATGTGGGATGGTAATTGTCTGAACCGGGATTCATGGGCTTCTTCGATCTTTACAGGATTATGGACGCTTCTTGTTTGAAGATTATCTTTCATAGAATTACCGAAATATTTATTGAAACTTCATCCAACCGCACTTATGACGACTCCCCCTACTAAAACAGTTCGTAGGTTGGGTTGAACGGAAACTTATTAGACATTGCGAGGCGAGGTGTTTTTGCTTAAGAAATCCGCAGGTTGAGCGAAACACAGAAAATCGGACCCCTACCCTACCGAAAACGCTACACTTCTCAGACGCTTGAATACACCCAAATCCCAGCGAAATCCAACACGTTAATACCCCTGCGCCCGTTGATACGGCAGTTGGGTTTCACTATTGATTTCTGGTAGGAAGGCGGGTATCCGAGGCAAACACATGTCTTTTTGGAAGGATAGCTTTTCGGGGTTAAGGTTCAACCCAATCTACGCTCCGACTATAATCCTGAAAACCCTGATTCCGACAAGTAACCGAAAACTGAATGACCTTGCCGCTCTACCTTTTTGCTATTGACAAAAAAAGCAGATTGCGTAAAATAGGGTGCACGGTTTTGGAATAGATTACACGACTAACTGAATGCACATCAAAGGATGTAATACATGGAGAAAACGCATCTACTTCACGCACCTCACCTTCACGCAATTGCACGCAATATCTTTGTCGCTGCCGGTGCGTCGCGGCACATTGCAGAGGATGTCGCCGAAATTTTGGTCAATGCCAACCTCGCGGGTCACGATTCTCATGGTGTTCTACGTGTCCCTGCCTATTTACGCGGGTTCGATGCCGGACACCTGGACCCCACTGCGGAACCCGAAGTTCTCGCTGAGACCCCTAATACGTTACGCGTTGATGGACAACGCGGCTTCGGACACTACGTCTCGCGCTGGTCAATGAGTAAAGCCATTGAGAAGGCAAAAACCGCTGTCTCCTGCTCTATCAGTATCAGCAACACTGGACATATCGGACGCCTCGGCGAATATGCAGAAGCGGCAGCGAAAGCCGGATGTATCGGACTGATTAGCGTTGGCTCAGGCGGCAAAGGCGGCGGACCAACAGTACCTTATGGCGGTTCGCAAGGCACTTTCAGCACAAACCCAATCGCCTTAGGCGTGCCAACCGGCGACGATAGTCCTTTTATCGTTGACTACGCAACGAGTATGGTTGCTGAAGGAAAGATACAGGTCGCGCGGAGCAAAGGCATCGATTTACCGGAGGGGTGCATCCTTGATAAAAACGGGATGCCGAGCGTCAAACCCGCCGATTTCTACGATGGTGGTTCGCTCCTCGCGTTTGGGAAACATAAAGGCTACGCACTCGCTATGTTTACCTGCCTCCTCGGCGGATTGGCAGGAACTTATGACACAGAAAGCGGCAGGATGGGCGGCATTTTTATGCAAGCCATTGATGTCAGTGCTTTTACACCGGTCGAGGACTACCAAAAAGGCGTGCGCGCCTTCTTAGACGGCATTAAATCTACACCGCCAGCATCCGGCTTCGACGAAGTACTCGTCCCCGGTGATTTTGAACACCGATTCCGCACACAGCGGTTGGTGGACGGAATTGAGATACCGGATACCATCTACGATCAACTTCAAGAGTGTGCAGATAAATTGGACATTTCTATCGGCGAGGACACTGTTGAAGAAGATGACAAGGCACACTACGGTCTGCTTTCGTAACCGCGTTTACGAGAATAGGATAGGAGGGAACATATCGTGAAAAGGCACCTATTTGAAGCCGCACACCTTCAGGCATTTACAAACAACCTATTTGTAGCGGCAGGCACACCGCAGCACATCGCGGACAACGTTGCCGAGATTTTGGTAAAAGCGAACCTCGCGGGACACGATTCGCATGGCGTGCTTCGGATTCCCTCCTACCTTGCGGGAATTGAAGGCGGCGGTATCCGTCCCGATGCCGAGCCGGATGTGCTACGGGAAACCGACAATACGCTCCATATTGATGGTGGCAACGGTTTTGGACACTACACCGCCCGCTATGCCGTCCGACGTGCGATTGAAAAAGCGAAAACCGCGCGCACCTGCTTCGCGACGCTCGCTCGGACGGGGCATATCGGCAGAGTCGGGGAATACGCACAAGAAGCCGCTGAATCGGGATATATCGGAATCATCACCGTTGGTGGCGGTTCAAAAGGGGGCGGAGGTATTCTCCCGTTTGGTGGTGCGGTCGGTGCGCTTGGCACGAACCCGATCGCTATCGGCGTTCCCACCGGTGATGACACGCCGTTCTTGATCGACTTCGCAACGAGCATGATCGCAAACGGTAAAACTTACGTCGCTGACAGCGAAAATCGAGATTTGCCGGAGGGATGTGTCGTTGACAAACACGGAAGCCCTACTGTCAAAACTGCTGAATACCGTGATGGTGGGCACCTTCTCGCTTTTGGAAGGCACAAAGGCTACGCGCTTTCTCTCTTTGTTGCACTGCTCGGTGGATTGGGAGGCGCATTTAATGTTGAGGCTGGACAGATGGGCGGTCTTTATATGCAGGTGATTGATGTCAATGCGTTTACACCGCTTGCAGAATATCAAAAAGGGGTGCGAGCGTTTTTAGACGCGATCAAGGCGACACCGCCTGCTGCCGGTTTCGATGAAGTGTTAGTCTCCGGTGATTTTGAAGCGAATACCCGAGCACACCGCCTCGCAAATGGCATTGATATACCCGATACCATCTATCAGCAACTTCGCGAGTGTGCCGAAAAATGGGATGTTCCTATGGCACAAACCCTGTGATCTCGTCTTGTAAGTGCAGCATGTTATCGCTCTTTAATTTATTGGCGCCTGGACGTTGCTCCAAATGTAAAGCATTCTGCGCAAGCCTATAGAGGCTTGCGGGACAATGCGAAGCAAAATTATGCCATTTAAGGAAACCTAATTTCATTCCACAACGGTTCTCAGTGAATTCTAACCCCTTTCAACATCAAGCGGGAGTTCAACTTTAACGAAAACCACCGCGTAATGTAATGGAGCGGTGCCCAGAAGCCAATCGTTAGAAATATGCAATTCAAGCATCTGTTTCTCACAATAACCGCTTTACTAACGCTTCCATCCACCGCCACTGCCCAAGAAGAACACACCTTATTTAGGCATGGCAGTAGCGTCCAAACGGTTGCATATTCTCCCGTGAATCCTTCCCTCGCTGCCAGTGCGGGGGATAATGGCGAAATTAAGTTGTGGCACCTGCGGAACGGGACCGTGGCAACGTTGGGTCGCCACGCTGATACCGTTAATTCAGTCGCCTTCTCCCCAGACGGCAAGTTTCTCGCCAGCGGTGGCGACGACTACGTCCTCAAATTGTGGAATGTTAATCACAAACATCATATCGCAACCCGTGAGCATATTACCGACCGTACCCGTTCACAAGTCAAAGCGGTTATCTTCTCTCCAGATGGCAAAATGATAGCAACTGGCGGTAGACATGCGAAACTCTGGGATGTCTACACTCGCAACCAAATAGTTACCTTCAAGCACCATGACTGGGTCTGGGCAGTTGCCTTTTCCACCGATGGCAAACTGCTCGCCACGGGAGATAACAGTGGACAGGTCAACGTCTGGGACATTCAAAGCCAACAGGCTGTTACGCAACTCCATGCGGATTCCAATTCCGTGTATACTGTTCAGTTTTCGCCAGATGATCAAATCCTTGCGGGTGCCGGATACGAAGGGAAGGTCAAGTTATGGACAGTACCGAATTGGATACCGCATGGCACGCTAACCTCGAATAGCACAATCTCTGATATTAGTTTTTCGCCTGATAGCAGTACACTTGCCGCAACCAGTTACAAATCTGTACACCTTTGGGCAGTTGGTATCGGCGAGAATATTGTTACCCTCACGGGACATACAGACTGGGTCAGAACTACCGCCTTCTCTCCGGATGGAAGCGCGCTCATCAGCAGTGGTGCTGACGGAACGGTTCGAATTTGGGACGTAACACCCTATAGCACCCTGAATCAAGATATGGTCCGAATTGTCTATTTCACTCCCCGAGACCGCATCGCACAAGCGGGTATCTGGCAAAAACTGGAAACGCTCATCAGGGATGTACAACGCTTTTATGCAGATCAGATGGAAATTAACGGATTCGGTAGGAAAACTTTCACGTATGAAACCCATGAAAATGGAAGTATGCGCGCTTACCGCGTTGAGGGGCAGTTCAGAGACCAATATTACCACACAGATACAGCGGACAAGGTCTACACGGAAGTTGCCTCTCTGTTTGACACGGGGAAGCACATCTATCTTATCGTTGCAGAGGTCAGTAGTGAGTTCATTGGAGCAGAAGATAAATGCGGTGTCGGTGGTGGCAGTTGGTATGAAAATGGTCTTTTGGTAAGGACGCAAGGTGGACGCGCCGTTATTCCTGCCTCCGGCACGTGTTTCGAGGGTACGTATGGTGTCGTTGTGGCGGCGCATGAACTCGGGCACGCTTTTGGCTTAGAGCACGACTTTCGCGATGCCGCATACATCATGTCCTACGGCACATCACCAGACCGACTGTCTAAGTGTGCCGCCAGATGGTTGGACGCAAATCGTTTTTTTAACACCGACCAAACCGCCTTTGATGAGTCGACAACGATTCAGATGCTTACACCGTCGGCTTACCTGCCAAATGCGAGAAACTTCACGCTCCAATTTGAAGTAACGGATGCAGATGGCATCCATCAAGCCCAGTTGCTGGTCCCAGCAACCGCGGCGGACCCAGCACCCGGCATTAAGTTGCACAGCTGTAAGAATTTAAACACGCAAAGCAGTACTCTTGAATTCAGCACCTCAATCTTAACGACCCGCCAAGTTAACAACATAGCACTCCAAGTGATTGATGTATACGGAAATATTAGACGGCAGAACTACACGCTCAAAGCAGAGAGCTCCCTACTTACCGGAAACAACGCGGATGTCAACAGAGATGGAACAGTCAATATAACCGACCTTGTATTGGTTGCTTCAAATTTCGGCAAAACTATTAAAGGCACGGTTAAGCGAAATCCGGATGTTAACAGAGACGGGATTGTCAATGTTATCGATCTCCTGTTGGTTGCAAGCTTGTTACGTGACGTACCGGCAGCACCCACGCTACACACTCAAGAAATACACGCACTCACAACTACAGACTTACAGAAGTGGATTCGCCAAGCCAAAAACTATGATCTCCATGCTGATTCTTCACACTTTCATGCTGAAGTTCTGAAAAGAGGTGTTGTCGTCCTTGAACAACTCCTCGCAACCTTAGCAATTCCAACAGAAACCCGTCTCTTAGCAAACTATCCGAACCCGTTTAACCCAGAGACGTGGATACCCTATCAGTTAGTGAAACCTGCGAAAGTGACGTTGTACATCTATGCTGTGGATGGGACATTGGTGCGAACGTTGGCGTTGGGACACCAGTCTGCGGGAGTGTATCATAACAAAAGCCGTGCGGCGTATTGGGATGGCCGGAATGAACAGGAAGAACACGTGGCGAGTGGCATTTATTTCTATACACTGTCGGCAGGAGATTTTACAGCAACGCGGAAGATGTTGATAAAGAAGTAGAGTCTGGGAACGCTTTCGGTACATATAGTGAAGTCTGAAAATATTTGGCACTTTTTGGCACGACGTGCGATGAATCGCACGACTACGAACGGCTGTTTGTTAAAGGGTAGGGGTCTACGTAATTGTCAGCTTTACTATAAGTTGGGTTTCACACCAAATTATCCGGCAAAAGACCAATACAGGGAACGTCCGTTTTCTGTCTCCGTTCAACCCAACCTACAGGCTCACAACATTCCCCGATTAAATCCTTAATCTTCATGAAACCGCACCTACCGTTTTCGGGACGACAGAAATTGCGCTTGACATTGCATTGTCAGAGTGTTATACTTAACCTCGTAAAGTCAATCCCGTTTTTTGAAAGGACGTAGGGCGTTGTGGGCGGTGACTCGTAAAATTATGGAAATGAGTCAAAGGCGAAGCAGAGAGAAAAACATTAAGACCGCACATATCCTCAGTTGCCTCGCGATTCACCAGACACCGATGCCCAGGAGCCCATAGTTAAAAAAATGAATCTCGGACTCACGGATAAAATTGCAGTTGTAGGTGCCTCAAGCAAAGGGCTTGGGCGCGCTATTGCCCTCGGTTTAGCACACGAGGGAGCGAAGGTCACGATCTGCGCAAGAGATAGAGAGATTCTGGAAGCAACAGCAGACGACATTCGCAACCAGACCGGCACTGAAGTTTTAGCGGTACCGACCAATGTCAGTCAACCGGAACAGGTTGAAAATCTCATTAGGACAGCAATTGGACACTTCGGTGGTATCGATATTTTGGTTAGCAACGCCGGTGGACCCAGAGCCGGACGGTTTGATGACTTGGCAGCACAGGACTATCAAGACGCTGTCCAATTGAACCTGATGAGCACGATAAACCTCTGCCGCGCTGTTGTCCCAACGATGCGGGCACGCGGCGGCGGACGGATCATCAACCTTACTTCTGTCTCTGTCAAACAGCCTGTCGATGGACTTATGCTATCCAATATGGCACGGACAGGCGTGATTGGATTCGCGAAGACCCTCGCGACGGAGTTAGCACCAGACAAAATCCTCGTCAACAACGTCTGCCCCGGTATTATTTTTACTGATCGCATCCAGCAGCTCGCGACCGTCCGCGCAGGAGAGGGTGGCATCACGTTTGATGAGGCACTCGCAAATATGACTGCGGATATCCCGCTCGGTAGAATCGGCGACCCCGATGAATTTGCGACTTTAGTCGTATTTCTCGCATCGGAACGCGCAAGTTACATCACCGGGACTACAATTCAGGTAGACGGCGGCCTAGTGAAGTCACTTCTCTAATTTAGTTTGCACACGGTCGAGGCATCTCGTAAAAAGGTTTTCTTGTCGGTTCCGCACGCGCCTTTGTTGCGTGCTACAATTTTCGGACAAAAAACGCAGCAGGCAACAACGTTGACTGCGGGTATATGGAGAGGCACTTGAAACCTCTTGAGGAAACACCCAAGCAAAAACACCCATCTCACCGAACCGCAAGGAAAATTTAAAAATTGGTATCTGTAATCATTCCTGCCTTTAACGAAGAGCAGACAATCGGACAGGTGCTGGAGGCACTACGTGCCCTACCAATTGAGAAACAGATCATTGTTGTCAACGACGGCTCCACCGATGGAACCCACAAGGTGCTTGAGGAGTTGCGTGCGACTTATGAATTGACTGTCGTGCATTGCCAAGAGAACAGAGGCAAGGGTTTCGCAATTCGGAGCGGACTTCCACATGTGAAGGGAGAGGTGGTCGTTATTCAAGATGCAGACATGGAATTGGATCCAGCGGATCTCACTGAACTTGTGAAACCGCTTGAAAAGGAGAACGTTCAAGTTGTCTACGGGTCCAGGTTTCTCCGTGGACGCGGGAACGCCAGTCTTCATAACTTCATAGCGAATCGCATTCTCGCTACCTACACAAACCTCCTTTACGGATGCCGAATTACCGATGAATCGACAGGCTACAAAGCCTTCTCAACAGAACTGATAGCACGTTTAGATTTAACGTGTGAGGGATTTGAATTCTGCCCGGAGGTCACAGCAAAGATTTTGCGTGCGGGTTATCGCATCTATGAGGTCCCGGTCTCCTATTTCCCGCGCACGAAAAAGGAGGGCAAGAAACTCCGATTCTGGTCGGATGGATTTTTTGCCGCATGGACACTCTTAAAATATCGTTTTATTTCAGAAACCGAACTTTTTAAAAATGCGACGCAGAATGAACTGCGTTAACATCTAATGTCTGGAGGTTAAATTTTAATTATGTTAAAAAGAATGGTTTATTCCATACTCATTGCCTTACTGGTAGGCGGCGTGTCCTTCTTAGTGTTTGGACACAGCAATCTCCCTACCCTATTGGAAGACGTTAATAAAGATGGTGTAGTGAACATCCAAGACTTGGTGCTTGTCGCTGCTTCCTTCGGTCAACCCAGGGATCGCAATGCGGAACGGGATCCTGATGTCAATCGCGACGGGATCGTCAATGTCTTAGACCTCGTTCGCGTGAGCAACAGTTTTGGACAAACTGCCCCGGATGAAAACACAGCGTATCACGACATTCAGGAGTACATCTTTGATAAAAGTTGTGCGAACAGCGTCTGCCATGCTACTCCCGCAAATGCTCGCAATTTGAATCTCACCTATGGACTCTCTTACGAAAATTTGGTCGGACGTGAGCCACAGAACCCTGCGGCGGCAGCAGCAGGGATGAAGCTTGTTGATCCGGGAAACCCGGAGAATAGTTTCCTTTTGACGAAACTGATGGGACCGACAGCAGCGGAACAGGGCGCGCGGATGCCGTTCGGTGGTGGTGTACTCCACAACGGCAAAATAGATGCCATTCGGATATGGATCGCCGCAGGCGCGCCACGGACCGGCAAAATAGCAGGTATCGGGGACCTCGGTGTCTTACGCGACCCCGATGAAAAGTTTGAACCGCCTCCCCGACCACCCATCGGTGAAGGCTATCAACTCCATTTGCCGCCGTTCAAAATCGAACCCGGCACTGAACGCGAAGTTTATTATGCCACCCCAATCCTCGATGAAAATAACAATCCAGTAGAGGGAGACATCTTTATTAACAGAGTAGAGATTTTCTATCCTGCTGGTAGCCATCACTTCATCCTATATCGATTTACCGAAGCAGGTTTGTCAAAAGGGCTTTTGAATAACGGGATTGTACCTGATATTGCCGTTAATCCTGAAGAGACTTTCCGCGAACTTGACACAGATGACCCAGATCCGGTATTCGGTGTTTTCGGGGGTGACAGACTTTTCGTCGTCGGAACACAAACCGATGATACCCTCTTCCAGTTCCCGGAGGGTGTAGGGTTACGACTCCCCGGTGATACCATTTACGACCTGAATTCCCACTACATCAATCTGCTTGGTGACGAAACGTTAATCGGTGAAACTTACGTCAATATCTATACGATTCCGGAGGAGGAAGTTCAGTACGAGGCTGTTGAAATTTTCGTTTCTAACAGATCTATTAACGTCCCGCCCGGAGCAACGCGCGTCGCCAAAATGACGTGGTACGTTGAAGATGAGTTGGATCGCCGAGGGCACGATTCGGGAACAGCGTTGAACGTCTTTTTGCTGACATCCCACATGCATCGGCACGGAGAATTGTTTGAAATTTTTCAGGGATCCACAAGCGATTTGCTGCACCGGAGTATTGCTTATGACGACGCACCCATTGACCTCTTTAATCCAATCCTCCGCTTAGATGCAGACGATACAATCAAGTTCCAGTGTACCCATAACAACTACGACACGAATGAACCCCTCATTTTCGGACTCACGTCTGAAGATGAGATGTGCATCATCTTCGGTTATTATTATATCCCAACTGAAAGTGCGGGAGAAATAATTAAGTAGAACCTATCTCATCAACATCGGTTTTCTAACTATGGGCCTCTGAGCAAAGAAACACCCAAGCAAAAACCCCTCTACTTCGCTTTTTTAACTATTAGCATCTGGGCATCGTTCCAAATGTAAAGCATTCTGCGCAGGTTTCCTATAGGAAACCTGCGGGACACTGCGAAGCAAAATTATGCCATTTAAGGAAACCTAATTTCGTTTCACGATGGTTTTTGGTGCAGTTCACACTGGGTTGGGTTCACTCAGATTTAATAATTTAAAAACCTTTCATAACCCAGAACCGCTAGGACTTAACCAGAAACCTACCCGAAACGAAGTGGAGGGCAGACCAGATTTAATAGTTAGAAAAATGGCAACTCATTCAAGAAAAGACAACTTCATGGAAGCTCTCGCACATCAGATCTTGGTGTGCGACGGTGCTATCGGAACCGAACTCCGCAAACGGATTCCCTCATATTTACAGTGTGTCGATGCCTGCAATATTTCTACAGAGCATGCCGAGAAAGTTGCAGCGATTCATCGCGCCTACATCGACGCGGGTGCCGATGTTATTCAAACGAATACCTACCAAGCAAACAGAGAAGCATTGGCGGTCCACGGCTTGGCTGAACAGGTTGAAGAAATTAACAGAACAGGCGTGTCCCTGGCACGAGCGGCGGCACAGGAAACATGCTATGTTGCTGGCTCCGTCGGTCAAATCCCGTTCCAAACCTTAGATACCCCTATTCCGTCCACCAAGACAATCCGACGGCTTTTCAAAGAGCAGATGGACGCACTCGTCGATGAAGGGGTTGACCTTCTTGTACTCGAAACCTTTGTCTCTCCCAAACAGGCAGAAATCTCTACAAAGCAAGCACTCACCTACGGTATACCTGTCGTCGTTGAAATCAGTGGCGTATCAGGCGGAACTGTAGGCTCTGGATTAGATGTGCGCGTCTTTGCCCAAGCGTTAGAACAACTCGGCGCGCATGCAGTCGGCATCAATTGCAGAGGACCACATGATCTCGTTGAGGCGATGGAGTTGCTTGCTCCTGTCATCAAAGCCCCTATTGTGGTGCAACCGAATGCTGGTAATCCGAGAGTAGAACAGGGTGAAATTGCTGTCTCCTACACAGTCGAGGCTGAGGTATTTAGCGACTACGTTGGAAAGTTAGTCGAACTCGGCGCGAACATGATTGGCGGCTGTTGCGGCACAACACCCACATATACGGCAAAAATTCGGCAGGCCATCGCAGAACGTGAACCTGTCCAACGGGAGCAACGTATCTTCGTTCTTCCAAAGATTACGTCAACGTCCAAAACACCAACCGATAATCCTGTCCAGCAAGTATTTGAAACGCGTGAGCGCATTGTAAGTGTAGAGATGCGCGCCAATACTTTTCCGCAATTGCGAGCAATGTTGAAAGAAGCAAAAAACCTCGCTGCAATCGGTGCAGACCTATTTGATGTAACCGACAATTCTGGTGCCGCAGTGAACATCGGGGCTATCGCCACAGCATATCAGCTCCAGCAGGCGACCCAGATTCCGACGCTTATCCATTGGACAACCCGATCCCGTAATCTCATCAGTATGCAATCACATTTGCTGGAGGCGGAGGCATTGGGGATCCGAGGCATTGTCGCCTTATCCGGCGACCATCCGAAAGCTGGACCTTATGAGACCGCCAGTCTCGTGCCGGACGTTCGTGGTGCGGTTCAATTGATGGAACTCATCAACCGACTCAATCAAGGGGAACTCGCTGATGGCTCGTCGATCGGTGAACCCTGCGGCTTCTATTACGGCGGCGGCTTCACGATTGCAGAGAATTTGCAGCCGCACGTCAAACATCTCAGAAATAAAGTGGCACAGGGCGCGAAGTTTGCTTACACACAACCGGTCTGGACCTATGAGGATATCGTACGTGCTCAGCAGGCAACGGAACATCTCGATATAAAGATTCTCTACGGTATCCTACCACTTACAAGTTTCCGAAGCGCATCCTATCTACGCGACAATTTGGGGCTTTACATCCCGCAGTTTATTGTTGACAAATTCCGTGACCTTGGAGACACCGCCGGACATGAACTCGGTATGCGACTGAGCTTAGAATTGGTTCAGGAAATCCGTAATCAAGATGAATCCGCAATCGACGGTATTTACCTGATCCCTCCTGCTCGCATGAATTGGAAGAACAGAGCCAGTGTCATCTCAGAAATCGTTAAAGCCTACCGCTTTTTTTAAACTATGGGAATCTGTTAACCATCAACTCGTGCTTTAACATTTATAACGGAGTCGAGTTGATGGTTAAACTGCTCCAAATGTAAAGCGAAGCAAAATTATGCCATTTAAGGCATAATTTCGTTTCGCAGTGGTTTTCGGTCAATTCCAACCCGCTCCAGGTGCTCAAAGGTTTCTGACTTCACCAGACACCCTCGTGAAACAAAGTGGAACGATGCCCAGAGTTAATAGTTAAAAAACGATGCCCAGGAGCCCATAGTTAAAACTATGAAAGATCGTGAAACTTCAATCCCATCATCACGCATTACAGGACGCTCGCTTCTCTTAGGTGTTCTACTCATCCCAGTCAATGTCTATTGGATGACGCTTGTCGAGGTGAAGTATTATTCCCTCGACGGTTCGTGTCTCCCGTTATTTATCCAACCTGTTTTCATCATGTTCGTCTGTGTTGTTGCCAACTGCGTGTTGAAACGTATCGCCCCGCGACAGATGCTACAGCAGGGGGAACTGCTCGCGATCTATATTATGGTCGCGATCTCCTGCACGTTCGCGGGACACGACACGATGCAAAATATGTTCGGCAGTATCGCCCACCCGTTCCGATTTGCGACTGAAGAGAACGAGTGGCAGACGCTCTTTTTTCGGTATCTACCGGCGTGGCTCACTATCTCTGACGCGCAAAGTTTACAGGGGTTTTACGAGGGAGAAGCCACCTTCTATACAAGCCATAACTATACAGTTTGGACAAAGCCGTTGCTGTTCTGGGGGCTCTTTTTCCTCATTATGATGTTTATGATGCTCTGCATCAACACGCTCGTCCGGAAACGGTGGGCAGAGCAGGAAAAGTTGGCGTATCCGATTATCCAACTCCCGCTGCGGCTCTCGGAAGATGGTGGCATCAGTCTCCTCAAAAATCGGATGATGTGGATTGGATTCAGCATCGCCGTCTTCATCGGTGTGATTAACGGGGTTCACTACCTCTTCCCACAGTTTCCAGAAATCCCCTACATTAAACGGACAGCTGTCTTCCAAAACATCTTCACCGACCGTCCCTGGAACGTTATACGTGGCACCCGTATCTCCGTTTATCCTTTCGCAGTGGGATTGGCGTTTTTTCTCCCGCTGGATCTCTCGTTTTCGTGCTGGTTTTTCTTTGTCGTTCGCTTAGCGGAATTCGTCATCGGGGCGGCACTCGGCACGCGCTATTTTCCCGCCCTTAACGAACAGGCGTATGGCGCGTGGATTGCACTCTTCCTACTTGCCATCTGGGTCACGCGGCGTCACTTGACTGAGGTCCTGAAAAAGGTGCTTGGATTCAAATCGCACCTCGATGATTCGGACGAACCGATGCCGTACCGTGCCGCTTTCCTGGGGATACTCGGATCGCTTGTCGCGCTCGGCATATTTTCCTCTATAGCAGGGATGTCCTTATGGGTTGCGGGTATTTTCTTTGGTGTCTATTTCCTGCTCTCCTTTGCAATCACCCGTGTCCGAGCGGAACTCGGTACACCTCATGAGATTTACTACGTCAATCCGCACGACATGTTGGCGACAGTCGGCGGCACTCGCCAGTTTGACACAAGCAGTCTCACCATCATGTCGCTTTTCTACTGGTTCAATCGCGGTTACCGCAACCACCCCATGCCGAATCAGATTGAGGCGTTTAAACTCGCAGAATCAACGGGAATGGGTAACCGACGTTTATGGGTGGCGATGCTGATCGCGATTATCGTCGGCATTCTGGTAACATTTTGGGCAAATCTTGACATCACCTTCCGGAACGGTGCGGTTGCGAAAGCAGGCGGTTTCAAGGGATGGGTCGGCAGAGAATCGTTCAGTCGGCTCCAGCGGTGGTTACATAATCCAACCGAACCGAATGTGACCGGCATCGGTTTCATGGGTATCGGCGCGCTCCTGACGTTCGTGATGATGTATATGCGAATGCATTTCTTATGGTGGCCCTTTCATCCGGCGGGCTACGCACTCGCGATCAGCTTTGCGATGGATTACTTCTGGTTCGCCTTCTTCGTGGCGTGGTTCCTAAAGTTGATGATTTTACGGCACGGCGGGTTACGGTTGCATCGTCAGGTCGCACCGCTCTTTTTAGGGCTAATCTTAGGCGATTATGTCATCGGTAGCATCTGGGCAATTATTGGACCCTCATTCGGTTTGCGCACCTACAAAATTTTTATCTGAGAGCGAAACACATGAACCTGCCTATCGGGAAACTAAAACACGATTTTTTAAAAGAACTTCTACCCACACGCGATAGAAATACAAGCGTGATTGTCGGTCCACAACTCGGTGAAGATGCCGCAGTCATCAAGTTAGGGGACAACTACCTCGTTGCAACCAGCGACCCGATTACCTTTGCGACTGAAGATATTGGGTGGTACGTGGTATGCGTCAATAGCAATGACATCGCCGCGATGGGGGCTGTGCCGAAATGGTTGCTCGTTACCCTATTGCTACCCGAAGACGCAACGACCTCTGCAATGGTTCGCGACATCATGGCACAAATCACACAGGCATGTACGGCGTTCGACATCACGCTCTGTGGTGGACATACCGAAGTTACACCTGCTGTGACACAACCCGTCGTCATAGGACAGATGATGGGGGTCACCCATAAAAATGCCCTGTTCACTTCAGCGGATGCCCGTGTAGGGGATGTCCTAATTCTCACAAAAGGACTCGGTATTGAAGCAACAGCAATCATCGCGCGCGAGTGTGAAGAGCAATTGCGTGAAAAGTGCGATGCCCAATTCTTGGAGCAGGCGAAGAACTATCTCACGCATCCCGGAATTTCTGTACTACAGGACGCGCAAATTGCAACCGCTACAGGTGGTGTCCATGCTATGCACGATGTCACAGAAGGCGGTGTCACAACTGCCGTCTATGAGTTGGCAACCGCCGCCGAGTTAGGGGTGACCGTCTATTCGGATAAACTTTTAGGCTCACCCGTATTGTATGGAGACATAACACGGACGTTGTGTGATATGTTTGGGCTCAATCCGCTCGGTATCATTTCATCTGGTGCCATGTTAATCGCATCGGAGCCCGAAAAAGGCGAAACAATCCGCCGAGCACTCGGCACGGCTGGTATCAACGCCGACATTATCGGAAAGTTTTTGCCACCCGATCACGGATTATGGTTGGAAGATACCACCGGCACACAACAACCGCTACCTGTTTTTGAGACGGACGAAATCGCCAAACTTTTTAGTGGCAGTATCTCTTAAGCTCCACACGCGTGTCAGCACTCGTTACTGGAAAGAGGCTTTCGTTCAAGGTCCTATCGCTATAGGAGCGAACTCCCGATCGCGACACTCACCTCCTTGACATCCTCTTGGAGTTACGCTATAATACGAATAATCAGCAACTTACCGGAGGGAATCATGGCAGCTTCTGCAGCACAAACACGTCTCACACCCGAGGAATACATCGCTTTTGAGCGCAAAGCACCTCCAGACTCAGAAATAATCAGGCATGAATACTTAAACGGTGAGTTGATAGCGATGTCTGGCGCGAGCCGAGCGGATAATCTCATTACAGGTAATATATCTGGTGAGTTCCGCAACCTGTTAAGAGGAAGCAGATGCGAAACCTACGCGAACGAGATGCGCGTGAGCACGCCTACTACAACATCCTACTTCTATCCAGATGTCGTTGTCGTTTGTGAAGAACCCCGCTTTGAAGATGATGTCTTCGATACACTCCTTAACCCCATCCTTGTGGTAGAAGTTCTCTCACCCTCAACCAAAACTTATGACCGAGGCGAAAAATTCGCGCACTATCGACAACTCCCATCATTGCAGGAATACCTCCTCGTCGCCCAAGACGAGGTTTGTGTGGAGCACTATCGCCGCCAAGAAAAACATTGGATTTTCACCGAATTCCAAGAACTTGAGGAAAGTCTGCCACTCACTTCCATCCAATGCGAATTGCCTTTGCAGGAAATCTACGAACGCGTCACATTTCCTGATTAGGACTTCGGAGAATCAACTGGTTACACGAATGAGAAACAGAACAAAGCATAAACCACAAGAACAAATTTCCCTCAAATACCTCCTCGAACCGTAATTTCAGCGTGTGAAAATCCAATTGCGAGACTATCCGCTAACGAGTACCATCATCAAATTGAAAACCGGTCGGGTCCAACTCACAATCGTAGAAGAACCCGATTGGTTTCTTGAACAACTCAGCCGAGAGGACAGTGAGGGTAAGCTTTATCTCCCATACTGGACTTATCTCTGGGAGTCTTCGATCGGTCTCGCCCGACATATAGAGAAAATGGGCGCGCGCCTAAAAGATGCGCACATCTTAGAAATCGGATGTGGATTCGGACTGACAGGAATTGTCGCCTGTCAGATGGGTGGGCGCGTGGTTTTCACGGACGCAGAACAAGAGGCACTCCGCTTCGCACACCACAACGCGGAGCAAAACGGTGTGAGCCAACGTGCGGATTTCGTCCAGATGGATTGGAACACTCCCTGCTTCAATCGCAAATTTCCATATATCCTCGCCGCCGATGTCATTTACGAAGAGCCCCATTGGACACCGATTGCGACTTTACTTCAGGAGCATCTCACCCACAACGGTGTTGCCCTCTTTTCCGAACCGAATCGTAGCAACGCGACCGGTTTTTTCAAACTACTCATTGACACCGGCTTCGTCTATCAAAAGATCACCTACCCTGTCGCATTGGATGGACAAACCTTTCAAGTTTGTATTTACGCCGTGCAGCGTGCTGCATAGCCTTAAGTATTGGAACAGACTTATATTATGAAATGAACCCATTCAGAATAGAAACCTGTGTTGCCCAAAAAACAGGAAAAAACGCTGGCATTCTGCTAAAAAAATAAGCAAAAATTCACACCCCACGGACTTTTCGTGGGGTTTCTGTTTTGTAGAAGCCTTATGAACCCTAAAGAAATCAGCAATTTATACTTTTGGCAAGGTTTTTGCTAAGGTGAACGAGATGTGCACATCGGAAATCTCTATTTTCTCAGAATACAATTGATATGTTCCGCACTACTGTGATGAATAACGATAAAACCTAACCAAAGGTGGAATGTAAAGCAAGACAAATTGTGCCTTGATGGCGCAATTTGGGTCTGGACACAGGTGTCCATTCGGCTGAGCCCTATGCTCGCTGATGGATGCCTTTTTTTGTGTCTATGTATCGAAAGATGCGCCAGTTTGAAAACCACCTGTTTCTGAAGGAGATCCAAAGGTGAACCAATCAAAAAAGAAAACTATTCCCGCAAGCCGAGGTGTGCGTTCAGCACCGAGTTTGAAAAGCGCAAAGGAGACCTCCAAAAAATCAAAGTCCAAGATAAACGCTGCGGAAGCCTTAAAGCAAGAGAAAAACGGGCTTGAGGTCATCAATGACATTCCAAACTATATTCGGGACGGTTGGGAATCTATTCCTCCGAACGAACGTGATCGGCTTAAGTGGGTAGGTGTTTTCTTCCGAAAGCAAACCCCCGGTGCATTTATGATGCGTCTCCGTATGTCAAGTGGTTTTAGCAATTCAGAGCAGTTCCGCGCCATTGCTGAAATCAGTGAATCACACGGACCAGGGTTCGTCGATCTCACGACGCGTCAGCAGATTCAACTTCGAGGTTTCGCAATTGAGAATGTCCAACATATCTGGAATCGACTCGAAGAGGTCGGTTTAGGTTCACTCCAAACAGGCTTCGACAACATTCGTGGTGTGATCGGGTGCCCCGTTGCGGGATTAACACCCAATGAGCTCTTTGATGCTTCGCACGTCGGCAGGGAATTCACAAAACTCTTTGTCGGCAATAAGGAATTTACCGATATTCCGCGGAAGTTTAACGTCGGAATACGCGGATGTGATACTTCCTGCCGCGCAGTGGGGTGAAAAGCAAGGCACAATGACGAACAGCGAACGGCTTGTCGTCCGAAGTGATCAGTTCCTCACACCCCCCGGTGAAGCGATGCCGGATTGGTGGATATTCACGCAGGTTGCGAGAGCGATGGGATTCAAGCGGAATTTTGATTTCCATACACCTGAAGAGGTATGGGATGAATATCGGCTTCTGGCAGCAGGGACACCGTGTGATCAGATGGGAATGACGAATGAACGGCTCGCGAAGACCTCACTTCGCTGGCCCTGTCCTTACCCGCGGCACCCTGGGACACCCCGTCGGTACACGCGCAAGAAGTTTTTCACTGAGTCCGAGAAGGCACAATTCCATACGCCCGTCTATAAACCACCTGATGAAGATACAGATGAAGAATTCCCGCTCGGTTTAACGACAGGACGGATTGAGAGCCAGTGGCATACCCGTACCCGGACGGGCAAGGTGCCGCAGCTTGTCCGCAAAGACCCGGAACCTTTCGTGGAAATCCATCCTGATGATGCGGTAGAGAACGATGTTCAAGACGGTGAATGGGTGTATCTCGTCGGACGACGAGGACGGTGCTATGCACGTGCGCGTGTCACAGAGACGATTCGGCAAGGTTTACTCTTCACGCCGTTCCATTGGGGCGACCTCTTCCACGCCGAGACCAATGCCAATTATGTGACAAATCCTGCGTTTGATACTGTCTCTAAGCAACCGGAATTGAAGTTCTGTGCTGTGCGGATTGAACCTGATGATGGGCAGAGGCAAACTACCGTTTGATGTGGACAGTCCTCTTTTCCGTTTTACGTGGTGAGGTTTCCAAACTTCGCCATCTTTTTCCGATTCAATCGAGGATTTAAGGTTTAATGTCCTTTACACAACGGAAACCGAGATCGAAGTCTGCATACCGCGGCGGAGATTCAGCGCGAGTCGAAACTGCCACGCTTTGACGCTCAGTGAACAGAGAGCCACCACGTAATACGCGCGAGGTTTCAACGTCTCTGAAATCACTTATCATGTCTCGAATACGGGTTGCGCCTGCGATTGGATTCCGATACGGGGAATAGCTATAAAAATCGCTCTGGTAGGCATCAAGGCACCACTCCGAAACGTTGCCCGCCATATCGTAGAGACCGTAATCGTTAGCAGGATAGGTACCGATGGCAGTGGTATCTCCGACATTTCCGTTGTAGTTTGCCTTACTTGCATCAATTGAATCGCCCCATGGGTAACTTTGATTTGCCAATCCACCGCGCGCTGCGCGTTCCCACTCTGTCTCTGTCGGCAGCCGTTTGCCTGCCCACGTTGCGTAAGCCATTGCTGCCTGCCAACTTACCCATGTAACGGGATGGCCTCCTTTACCGTTCGGAAAGTCATTACCAATCCAATCCTCTAAATAAGTCCCTTCATGGAACCTCGCACCAATATGCTCTTTTTGCCACTTAGGATTAGCAAGGACGAACGCCTTGTATTCAGCATTGGTGACCTCATGCTGATCCATATAGAACGCGTCTACGTGGACGATATGGACTGGTTGTTCGGAAGGTGTGTTGCTGCTTCCCATCTCAAATTCGCCTCCGGGAATCAGCACCATGTCTTCAAGGACAGTCTCTTTACCTTCGGGCACAACCACTGGCGCATAGACGACAACGGGAATAAACACAATGCCTATTATCACTAAGGCGAAGATTTTCATTGGTTAATTCCCCTCTTGGTAAAATTGCTATTGGCAATTATTATCGGCATTTTTCTGGGGAGAATGACGAAAATTCACTTGTTGGTTTTGGTAACTCGACTCCCAAATTTAAGGCAAAAAGTTAGAGATCTGCCAGGGAGGGGCACCTACCTAAAACTGCTCCTTGAAGGACGTTCTTGCACCACAGGAATAACGTAGCTCCGAATTGTTAATCCATCTATCGTCTCCATCTCTGTGCGCGGTTCTGGCACCTCGCGATGATCGAACACGATATAGTAGCCCTCCGCTACGCCTTCTGCTGACAGATATGCGGCGAGTTGCTGTTTCCCTTCAGTATAGAGCCGCTCGCTTCGCCAAATCTTTGTTTCAACGATGTATTTTCGCTGGTTGTGAAGGAGGAGCAGATCCATCCTGCCCCGCCCGGTTGGGACTTCCATGTACATTGCCCCGTTCACGCTGGTGACAAACTGACTAAGGTAGGCAAAGAGCAGGTGCTGTCCGATGAATTCTTGCGGTGTTTCGGGGACTTGTAGGATCCTAAATCCAGCGCGGGCAATAAACTCACAGAAGTTATCCATGAGCCGTTCCATCTGAATTTGCCCAGTGGATGTGAGGTACTGAAATCCATCCGTGTCCTTGGGGAAGTAGTCGCGCTCCAATCCGTTGACTATCGGCTTGAACGTCTGTAGGATACAGTACAGATAAATTGGGTTGACAATCTTACACTTCCTGTCAGAATCTTTTGCGATTACCCCATATGTTGCGAGTTCATTGATAAGTTCATTGCGTAGGTTGAAAGGGATACCTTCATCACCAAACATGATACGCATTAGGAGATTTTCAAAACGAGGGTTTCGACAGATATTGGTTGTGAGATGCGTCAAGTTGGTGTTCCGTTCGTCCAAAAGTTGTATGTGTGCCTCTGAAAAGTGTGGCATCGTAATCGTTTCGGTTTTCGGAATGTCCATCTCCTCGGTGAGAATCTGTGCGAATCGATTGACGAGGAAGGGTTGTCCCCCCGTCTGTTTGTGGATAGATTCAATGACTTCCTGAGCGAAGGTTTGCCCAACCTCGACAGTGTATTGACCAAGGAGTTCTTGCACCTGGGTAAGCGTAAAATTGGGCAAAGCAAAATCGTCGTGGATGTTGAACGGAGAGACAGACTGATCGTAGTTGAGTTGCGCGATGCTCTTGACACCAACAATGCCGAGGCTGTAGGGACATCGGGGGGAGGTCCTGGATATGTAGATGCGGCGGAGTGCATACAGAAAATCACTCACGACCCCCGGGGGAATGCCATCAAACTCATCAATAAAGACGATAACCCGCTGATTTTCCAACACCCGCGCCAATGCCCTGAAACCTCTGAGCATTGACACATTGTCGGTCAGGGTTGTGTTCTCTAAAAAATGCCTTAACGCCTCGGGGGGCACTTCTCCACGTTTTTGGTAAAGATTCTCGATTTCCTCGCGAATGTCTTCGGTGAGATTGCTGTAAAAATCGGAAGGGGTGAGGTTTTTATATGCCTCAAAATCTAAGTGGGTAGGGACGTAAGTCGGCTCCTCGGCGGTAAGGATGTCCATGGCGGCGTAGAAAAAAGTCGTCTTGCCTGTTTGCCGGGGTGCGAAGATGACGATATAGCGCCCCTCTTTAACGCGCTTGATGAACTCGGCGAGCTCCGCAGTGCGGGGGACAACATAATGTTGGTCGGGGTTCACGGGGCCCTGCGTACTGAACCTTCTCATCTGTGTTCCTTCTGCATGGTTTGTGTTTCAGCATCATAGCTCGTGATGGATCTGGGTCGTAACGAGATACCACGAGAATAAGTCGTGCTTTCGCAGCTAAACCAAGGTCCGCTAACCAAATTTCACCGGGATATGGGTTCATCAAGTAGATCCAAAACTTCCTATTCTACAGCACGCGATCGCATTATATCCAACGCATCTTGGTCTGCGAGATCAATGATTTCCGAAATTCGTTCCCGGGCTGTCACCGCAATATTCGGTTCCCATTCGCGTAATTTAGCGTCTAATCTTTCAGCTAACATATCCATTGATTCTTCTCCGTTGCTTTATGTATTGGAAAAATCGATAAACGTCCTCACAACCCGTTCTTAAAATAATACGACATTTGGAGAGAAGAATCAAGAGGAAAATATGTCTGAGAAAGGTTTATCTGGCACTTTTCCTTGTTCCTCACAAACTTCAAAGTAGACCTCAAGCGACTTTTGCATCTCCTCCCAAAGTTCAGTTACAGATGCCCCGTAAATGTGATCACGTCCTGCGTATTAATCACTGTTCCGTGAAACAGGTCTATTTCCGGGTCAAAATCAATGACTCCGATATAACCTTCGTATTCAATCATGGCTAAAAAATAATGCCCCGATCGCGAGATCGAGGCATTGGAGAAATTAGATATCCTTGTTAGAAACCGAGTTGTTTGTTCACAACATTCTTCAGTTCTTCGCCCTTCAGATACCGTTCCAAGTTATCCAAGAAGAATGAAGTAATACGGTGCATACGGCGCTGTGAACCTCCCGCCGAATGTGGCGAAATAATAATATTGTCAAAATCCCACAACGGACTGTCTGCAGGGAGCGGTTCGATCTCGGTGACATCCAAACCTACCGCCGCAATTGTACCAGCGCGTAGAATCTCAATCAGATCCGGCTCATTGACAATCGGACCACGGGCGACGTTGATAAAGAACGCTGTCGGTTGCATCACGGATAGGTTGTCCTTATTGATGAGTCCACGTGTCTCCTCGGTCAACGGACACGCAATCATCACAACATCCACTTGACTCATCATATTTGAAAGCTGATCCATCGGCATGAGTTCATCAACGTTATCGGGTTTATCGGTGCGGTAGGCATCGACAGCCATAACGTACATATCAAAGCCTTTTGCGCGCTTTGCCATCTGCATCCCGATACCACCCATGCCGACGATACCGATCTTGAACCCATCAATTTCGATCATCGGCATTTTCCTGTTACCGCCCCATTGGTGTTTGTCCTGATTCCGAATGGATTCATGGATACCGCGTGCCAAACCGAGCAACAGTGCAAACGCTTGGTCCGCGACGTGCGTCGCGTATAAGCCCGCAGCGTTCGTCAAAATAACATCGCTCTCACGGATGGCAGGATACATGTGTCGGTCCATGCCTGCGCTGGAAGATTGAATCCATTTGATATTCGGTAGGTGCGGGAAAAGGTCCTCGCTACAGTAGCCGTAGAAGACTTCAGCATTTTTGCCTTCTTCGATAAGCTCCTCGCGTGAACCTGGGGTTACAAAGGTATGCTCGTCGCCGACGATGCTTTCCAATCTCTGGAGTAGCTCACCTTCAACACGTCCTTGAAGTAGAATTTTCATATTTTAATTTTTCCTTGCGGTTCGATCAAGTAAGTTGGAGAGTTCACGTCCTTTCCCGTAGATCCGCCCTCCACTTCGTTATGGGCTACGGGGTGTGTAAATAATTAAGAAACCTTCACCCCCACGGTGGTGTTTCTGGCAACAATTCCTGAAATTTGTCAATCAACGCGTCTTCATAAGCACCTGCGTATTGTCCATCGAAGAATTTACCCATCGCCTCGTCAAGGAACAGCTGCCACGATGTGTCCTCGGAACCGGGATTGACGGGGAAGAACAGTGCCCCCACATCTCTTGCCGCTTTCAGGTCGCCGGGTGAATCACCGAGCATTAAGACGTGGTTTTCGGGGTACCTGTCTTTCGCCGTTATCGTGAGATGTTCCGTCTTTGTCCCCATCTCCTGTCCGGCAATCAGCGCGACGTAGGTGTCTATTTCGTGTTCAGCCCATTCCCGTATGAGTGCCTCATCCGGCGTAGCGGAGACAACGATGACATCCGATTTGCCCTGAAGCCGTTGCAGTGTCTCACGCACCCCAGGAAACGGCGGGAGGTTGTAGACAATCTCTGCGACACTTTCGTTCACACCGAGACTCCACTCCATCACTTGGCTCAATTCGTCAAGTCGTTCTCCAGTTGCATTGTCGATTGCGGATTGTAGCGCGGGATTACCGAGTTTCGTCTCCGTTTCCGACCATTCTCGCAGGTGAGCCAGTTCTGGCACCGCAACTCCCATCTTTTGCACGAGTGGCATTTCGCGTAAGAAATCGCACACCAACAGGATCGCCTTAAACCGGTTTGTGCCTCGCGTTTTTGAGTAGAGGTTGACGAAATCCCATGCCTGATGTACCTGTCGTGAAATAGATGCTAAGCCGAAATGTTTGACGAGGTTCACACTGAAACAGTCGTTGTGTTTGACCTCCATGCTATTGAAAACACAACCGTCCGAATCAATTCCAACGAAAAACTCGTGTTGCGGTTCAAAATCGTGTAATACCTGTTGTGATCCGTGATCCATTTTTTAATTTTACCTTGCGGAAGAACGACGTGCGTCAAGATTTTGACGTGCCATTCTTAAATCTGAAGAAATACCCAAGCAAAAACCCCTCCATTTCATTACGGGCTACGGGTCCGATTTTAAAAAGCCCTACAGAATAACCGAAAACCTGCGCGTAATGAAATTAGGTTTCCTTAAATGGCATAATTTGTCTTTGCTTTACACTTGGAACGCAGGTCAGAAACCCAATATTTTAAAATCTAATCAACAATGACTTCCGGGCGACCTTCCAGCATCCATTCCGTATGGAACACCGTCGGTTCCCCATCTTTTCCGAGAACTGTGTTTCCATCTGCATCAAGTTTATGGTAGGTGTGTGCACCGAAATAGTCGCGCATCGCCTGAATCAGATTCGCGGAAAGTCTGCCACTGCGGTAACTATCGAAATAGGCTAAAGCGGAACTGAATGCCGGGATAGGAACACCGAGTTGCGTGGCTGTGCCGATAACACTTCGCCAATTCGGTTGGGCGGTTTCAAGCACATCCCGGAAGTAGGAATCAAGCATTAGGTTCGGTAGCGCAGGATTGCGCTCAAACGCCTCTGCGATCCGATGCAGGAATTTCGCCCGAATGATACATCCGCCGCGCCAGCCTAAACTAATCATGCCGAGATCCAAATCCCATCCGAACTCTTCGCTTGCCTCTCGCATTAAGGCAAAGCCTTGGGCGTAAGAGCAGATTTTCGCGGCGTAAAGCGCATCATGAATCGCTTTTAGTGCCTCGGCCCGGTCGCCTTGATAGGTGCCAGCGGGTCCTTGGATAACCTGTTCTGCTGCAACACGTTCGCTTTTAACGGCAGAGATGCACCGCGCAAAAACCGCCTCCGCGATCGTCGGCGCAGAGATACCGAGATCCAGTGCCGAGATACTCGTCCATTTGCCGGTGCCTTTCTGCCCTGCTTGGTCCAGTACGACATCAACGAAAGGCGTGCCACTCTTATCGAGTTGTGTGAAGATGTCAGCCGTAATTTCGATGAGGTAAGAATTCAGTTCACCACGATTCCATTCGCTGAAGACCTCGTGCATCTCGTCGGCGTCCATTCCCAAGATGCCTTTCATCAGAGAGTAGGCTTCACATATCAGCTGCATATCGCCGTATTCGATGCCGTTATGCACCATTTTGACATAATGCCCCGCGCCATCCGGTCCGATGTAGGAGCAGCACGGTGTGCCTTCCACCTGCGCCGCAATCTTCGTAAAGATCGGCTCCACGAGGGAATAAGCCTCGGCTGAACCTCCCGGCATCATCGCCGGTCCTTTGAGCGCGCCCTCTTCGCCACCGGAGATACCTGTCCCGATAAACAGAATGTCCTGCTCAGCCAACTCCGCATGTCGACGGACAGTGTCGTTGAAATTGGAGTTTCCGCCGTCAATAATGAGGTCGCCCTTTGAAAGATGCGGGACCAATTGCCCTATAAACGCATCGACGGGTTCGCCCGCTTTCACCATCAAGATAATTTTGCGGGGGCTGTTTAGTTTTCCAATGAGTTCTGGAACGGAATGCGCCCCAGTGATGTTTTTTCCATTTGCAACACCTGTCATGAAAGCGTCTACCCGTGAAACGGTACGGTTGAAGACTGCTACCTCAAACCCTTTGCTCTCCATATTCAGTGCGAGGTTTTCACCCATCACTGCTAATCCGATGAGTCCAATATCTGCCGCCAAATTTGTTTTCCTCCTATGATAGAGTCCGTTTTGCATATCATACATTGCAGAAAACAATACTGTCAATATATTTTTTCCCAGAGGCACTCAGTACTTAGCAATCGACGGTCAGTAGTTAGCGAGACCCAGTAGATGCAGTTTGTAAACGCACCATAGGTATCAATTTAAGAAAAAGTTGCATCATAGCATCGTAGGTTGGGTTGAACGGACAAGATCGAAAGACTAACAGGTAGAGACAACCGATGTGTGAACCATATAGTCTTTATCGTAGAGATACCAAGTGAAACCCAACGCTTCACTATGACGGTTCCGAGAATCCCGTGGTATGAAGTTGGGTTTCACTGCTGCCGTGGTGGCATAGGACGAGGTATGACGTTTGAGGTGTGTTCTGCTGTCGGCATCATTCTTCTTATTTCGTTCAACCCAACCTACGTTTCGAGTCCCTTACCTTGAATTCATGATACATGAGCCTTAATACCCTAAAAAAGGCTTCACATCCCAAAGGAGGACAGTACGATCAAAACCGCCACTTGCCAGAAGTTCACCGTCCGGTGAAAAAGCAAGCGACTGAATGTCTGTCGGATGGCCCCAGAAGGTAGCGATATTTTCACCGTTTGCTACTTCCCATAATCTAATTGCCATTTTCTCCATGCCTATCTTCCACCATGTGCCCGATGCGAGATAACGTCCACACGGTGAAAATGCCAGAGCGTAAGGCTTTTGTGTCTGTGGCTGCGGTATCGCAAAAAGCGTTGTCAGGGTTTCGGCACACCACAACCGGAGCTCTCCGAACATTCCACCAGCAATCACGCTGCCACACGGCGAAAATGCTATCTCCATAAGTGTACGAGGTTCATCCAAGGGGAACGTTGCGATCTCTTCGCCAGATGCCACATCCCACAGACGAGCGGTTTTGTCGCTTGAACCACTTGCCAGTCGTTTGCCATCTGGTGAGAAGGACACTGACCAGATGAAATCTGTGTGTCCTATGAGAGGTTTCAACTTCTCATTACGTTTAAAATCGTATAGATAGATTGTGCCTTCTCTACTTCCAACCGCAAGTCGATCGTCTGTTGGTGCGAATGCTATATGCCAGACTAATCGTGCCTGTTCGGTGAATTCAGCAATGGGTTTCTCAGGGTTCTCAGCATCCCATACACGAACGTTGTCTTGGATATAGGCAGCGAGAATGTTTCCACACGGCAAAACAGTAAAAGAGGTGATACGCGTATCCTTCAGTAATGTTTCCTGTGCCTGCTTACGTTTAACATCCCATAACACAACACCTCTGGCATCACTTCTGCTCGCAAGTGTTTGTCCATCCGGTAGAAACAGCACCGGATCCGGGAAAGTTGTTGGTTCACGAAGTGTTGAGAATGTTTGTGGCTCTCCTTTCATCCGTTTTTCGGAAAGTGTGTGAGCGATAGCCAACTGCGGGCATTTTGAAAACCATTTATGACCAATACTCCCGAATTGACGCTCAATTGTCTGTAGTTTTCCACCGCGTTCTACATTTTTTACTTCGATACTTCCAGGATGAGACCTGACGGTAAGTAGCACGCCATCCTGAGTGTAAAATGGAGTGCCGCAGTCCGTGTAAGTCTCTTTCAGCGTTCGCTTTGACAAATCCCACACGCATAGGATTTTATCTGTGTCACATGACGCGAGAAACTGACCGCATGGTGAAAAAGTGACGGTGTGTACCCAACTACTGTGTCCAGTGAAGTAAGCGATGCGCTCGCCCTTCGTCACATCATATACTGAAATAAAGTGAGGAACGCTATTGGCATCATTCGCTGTTTCGTCAGGTGTGGCGCACGCCAGCAGTCGACTATCTGCGGAAAAAGCGAAATTTCTGCCCGCGAATTTGATTAATGGCACGCCCGTCTCTGTACTCCAGATGTAAGTTTGCCTTCCTCCTGTGTCAGGATTCATAACCTTACCCTCACGATAATGTTCGTTTTCTACTGCCCCTGCGATGTATTGTCCGTTAGGTGAAAATTCAAGTTGGGAAACGTCATTTGATTGAAATTCGTGTGCCCTTCGATCCATCTGCGCAATGCACTGACCGGTTTTAGTATCTAGAACTTGAATGATACCGCTCATATCGGCGACAACCCACTTGCTGCTGTCGGGTGAGAAGCCAATATGTACGTATCTATCTTCCTTGTCTATCTGAGTGATAGTCTCACCGCTCTGAACGTCCATCACTTTAAGGATACCGTCCCAATTAGCAATAGAAATGTTCTTGCCATCGGGTGAGAAATCAATAGCGTTAATCCCGCCTCGTTCTGTTTCCCACAATGCGATAGGAGACATAGAGGACACATCATACCACCAGAGCCCAATGCTGGTTGCAGTCGCGAAATACGTGCCATCGAGAGAAAGTTTCACGTCGCCTCCAGGAGTTTTGTGTTCCCCTTTCCCCAGCCGAGCCACTGCCCCATCAGGTAGTGACCATGTAGTTCCTTCGGTGTCACCCTGCACGACATGAAAGGGGGCAGGTTTTCGATTTTGTTTCATATTCACTCCTTGATGATAGTTCTGGGTGCGCCATAACGGTTGCATAGGTGGATTTTACTACACTATAAGCAGATAATGGTTCACTTATGCACATCCTTGGAGGCACTTTTACGTGTTCCTGAGGCGTCGCGAGCACAACTCGCTCCTACAGGAAAAGGCTTCCGTAATCAGTCGCGAGCGCAGCTCGCTCCTACAGGAAGAGGATTCTTAGTATTACCGAAAACTTGATTAATACTGATAGCCAAGATTTACGTCAAAATATAAAAGCCCTCTTAACATAACACCACGTGGCAAGACTCACTCGCCACAAAGGAGTTCCACCATTCGCAGTTTATTAGGTCTCAAGAAGTATGTCATTCGGTATCGATACGCCATCATATTCAGCTTCTGCCTTGTGGTTGTGACGAATGGGATACTTCTAATCAGTCCAAAGATTCTCCAATCGGTTTTTGATGAATTAGAACGCGCTTTCAGAGACCCAGACTTTACGGTATCTCCGGGACGGATCCTCTTTTTCTCGCTACTCATTTTTGGGGTCGCGCTCTTTGCAGGTATCCTGCGCTTCATCCAACGACGCACCATCCAAGGGGTCGCTCGGCAGATGGAATTTCACCTTCGCGCTGACTTCTTTCTCCATCTCCAAAAACTCTCCGCCGCCTATTACGATAACGTCCGCACCGGCGATCTGATGACACGCGCAACCAGCGACTTAAACGCCATCAGAATGGTACTGAGCAGTGCTGTGATGTATACAGCGGATGCTATAGTGTTCTTCGGGTTCGCGCTTGCCATCATGCTGCACATTGATGCAACCCTAACGGTTGTTGCCTTACTGCCCTATCCAATCCTTGCCGTCTTAATTCGCTCCCTCGGAAAGCGGTTACACGCCCACTACGAGGGTATCCAAGAGGCATTCTCAACGCTGAATACCAAGGTACAGGAGAATTTGTCTGGTGTCCGCGTTGTAAAAGCGTACACACTTGAGGCGGATGAAATTGAGCACTTCCAGGAGTTGAACCAAGAGTTTGTCAATCGCAACCACCGACAAATCCGATTGATGACTTTCTTCTTTCCGCTTTTCCGCTTTCTACCGGGTATTGGCGGTGTTGTTCTGCTTTGGATGGGAGGGCTCCATGTCATTGAACAGAAGATTACACTCGGTGATTTTGTGGCGTTCAGTGCCTATCTCGCGATGCTCGTCCGTCCGATGATCACCCTCGGTTTCATCGTCAACACCTTTGAACGTGGTGCAGCGTCTATGGATCGGATTCAAGCAATCCTTAATGAAAAGCCAGAAATCTTCGACGACGAACAGGTGAAATGGGGGATTAGAAACATTGATGGCGAGATTGAGTTTAGAAACCTGAATTTTGATTACCCGGACGGAACGCCTGTGCTCAAAAACGTCAACCTCAAAATTGAGCGTGGCATGACCCTCGCTATCGTCGGCGGGACGGGGTCCGGGAAATCCACGCTCGTCAACCTCATTCCGCGTATTCGTCAAGCAGAACGTGGCACTATCTTTATCGACGGGGTAGACCTTCAGGACATACCGCTAAACGTCCTCCGCTCCAATATCGGATTCGTGGAGCAAGAACCGTTTCTTTTCTCAGACTATCTGCGGAATAACATTACCTACGGTCTTGAAACGGCAGATGATGAAGAAGTGAAAGATGCAGCACATACCGCAGATATCCTCGCACAGATTGAGGAATTCCCTAACGGACTGGAAACCTTCCTCGGTGAACGTGGCATAACGATCTCAGGTGGCCAGCGGCAACGGAGCGCACTCGCACGCGCAATTATCATCAAACCCAAAATTCTTATCCTCGACGATGCCTTCGCGAACGTGGATACCCAGACCGAGGATACCATTCTCACCCGACTCGACGAAATTATGAAGGATCGCACGACTATCCTCATTTCGCATCGGATCTCTACCGTCAAAAACGCCGACCACATTATCGTTCTCAATGACGGTAGCATTGTTGAAACAGGCACACACGAACAACTGCTTGAACACAACGGGATTTACGCCGGCATCTACGAAACACAACTCTTGCAAGAGGAACTTGAGGAACTTTAAGGCAGTCTAATACAACTTATAATTGCTGAGCCACTATAAGTCCAGTGCGGTTGCAAACCGCACCTACCTTAGTTTAGGCGTGAAGAATTTTAACGTGAAGAATTTTAAAAAGGAGGAATCCACCTATGTTCGGCATGGGCGGCGAACTATACGAATATAGCGATGAGGAGCAAGACCTCGGGAAAGTCTATGACAGGGTATTGATGAGACGACTTCTTTCGTATCTCAAACCTTACAAACTCCAGCTGCTCATCATTGGATTTCTCATGGTGGGGAATACACTCTCACGCTTAGTCGGACCGTACCTACTGCAGCGTGGTATTGACGAACACATTACTCCCGGCATATTAGACGGATTAATTACGATCGCGATTTTTTACGTATTGGCATTGATTGGTGAGTTCGCATTTAGCTACTTTGAAGAGTATCGTATGCAAATGATTGGGCAACATGTGATGCACGATCTGCGACAAACGCTCTTTTCACATTTGCAACGCTTGGACGTTCAATTTTTTGATAAAAATCCGGTTGGCAGACTGATGACCCGCGTTATGGGAGATGTTCAGGTCCTCAACGAACTCTTTGCCTCTGGTGTGATTACTGTCTTCGCGAACCTGCTCCAGATTTTGGGGATCATGGTGGCAATGCTACTTTATAACTGGAGGCTCGCACTCGTGACGTTCACCGTGACTCCAATCATCTTCGGTGCGACGCTTGTCTACCAGATTTATTCGCGCCGTGCGTTTCGGGAACAACGTAAGCAGCTTGCGCGAATCAATGCTTTTTTGCAAGAGAACATCGTCGGTATGACGACGATGAAGCTTTTCGCACAAGAGCGGCGGAGCCATCTCCGCTTTAACGAGCGCAACCGGAGATACCTCACTGCTAACCTCCGAAGCATCTTCTATTTCTCAATTTTTCACCCGCTGATTGAAGTGACGGCTTCTCTTGCAATAGCCGTGATTATCTGGCACGGTGGTGGCCAGGTTGTGCAAGACGCGCTGAGTTTCGGCGTGTTGTTAGCATTCATCCGTTACGCCGAACGTCTCTTCTGGCCCATCCGCGAACTCAGCGAAAAATATACCATCTTCCAAAACGCGATGGCATCTTCCGAGCGTATTTTCCAACTGCTTGATACGCAACCGACTATCGTTTCTACCACTCCTAAAACCGGCGTGGATCATCTGAAAGGCGAGATTGAATTCCGAAACGTCTGGTTCGCCTACAACGACGATGACTATGTTCTGCGGGATGTCTCATTCAAGGTGAAACCGGGTGAAAAGGTTGCACTCGTGGGGCATACTGGGTCAGGGAAAACTTCTATCATCAATCTGCTTTGCCGATTCTATGAGATTAATAAGGGACAAATCTTGATTGACGGTGTGGATATTCAAGAGATGAACGTCGAGGCGCTGCGGGAAGCGATCAGCATCGTGCAACAAAACATCTTCCTCTTTTCCGATTCAATTGAACGGAACATTAGTTTAGGCAATCCGTCAGTCTCGTCGGAGCACGTGAAGCGCGCAGCGCAAGATGTCCATTTAGACCGATTCGTTCAGAAGATGCCTGACATTTACAGCACAGAGATTAAAGAGGATGGTGGTGGGTTATCTGTTGGACAGAAGCAGTTGGTCGCCTTTGCGCGTGCGTTAGCCTCCGATCCGAGTATCCTCATCCTTGACGAAGCGACCTCAAGCGTTGACACCGAGACCGAACTCCTGATTGAGGATGCTTTGAGTCGTTTGATGGAAAATCGGACTTCCGTTGTCATTGCGCACCGACTTTCGACGATCCGAAATGCGGACAAGATTATCGTGATGCATCGCGGCGAGATCCGGGAGACCGGCACACACAACGAGTTATTGCAACAGGGCGGTATCTATTATCGGTTGTATCAACTGCAGTATAAGGGACAGGAGAAAGGAGATTTGTAGAGACAGGGACTCTTTCCGCAGCCCCAGCGGGGCGACATTGCTTCGCAGTGAGAATAGAAAAACGCGGTCAAAATGTTCATAATACTTCGATCTTTTTCTTTCATTCTGTTTCACAATTGAAAAATATCATCCTCTTTGCGATAGTTGCTAATCCATCTATCCCAATCCGCGGAACCCCTTTTTACAGTCATCATATATTCTATAGTTTTATTATCTTCTAAAGCTTTTCGAGTTCCATGTGCGGGAGAGGCTTTAAGCTTATCCATTTCTAACATCATTTCTGCATGTGTTAAAACAAATGTCGTCGCCCCATCATCGGAGACTGTTAGTTCTATTGGGTTCATGGCATTTTATATATTGTTCCAAAAATTCAAATTTTGTTAGCCAATATACACCGCCATTTGCACAAGAATATCCATTCCAATCAACTGCTTTGATTTTAGACATTAACTCTTCTACTGGAATTTTTGACTTAAGGAAGTATCCTCGATTGTTTGGTGTCGGAGTTTTTGTAATTCTTCTTGGAGAAGCACCAAATACAAATATGTCAAAATCATCTTTATTGGAGAATCTAAAATCATTCGTTTCTGTGTAGGCATTAGGATTAACTCTTAAATCTTTTCCTTCTGATTTATCAAAAATGAAGAAACTTGCAGGCACATGATATTCCCTCCCTTCTAATGTAAAACAATTCCTTCCTAATTCAGTAATGGAGACTATTCTCCAATGATATGGCAATATTTTTTGCCGTGTATGTTTCCTATAAACATCTGGCAAAATAAAAGCAATTGTTTGGACATTACGAAATGAGAGGGCATGGGATATAAATTTTGAAGATAGCTTCTGATATTGACCAAACGGCGGATTCCCTATAACCAATACGCGCTCATACATTTCACTAATATTGTAATTGAACCAGTCATCTTTGATAATCTCATCATGTCGCGGATCAATATCAATTCCTATTTTGGTGTCATGTTCGATATTTTTATCAACCTTTTCAGCGTCAAAACTCCATGCTTTAGCTTGGAGATGTAGACGCTGTTTTTTCTTGACACAAGTTGTTGAATCTGCTATAATAATTTCAGAGTGTAAGGTTGCTATAGAGGCTGTAGTTGCGAAGCTCTTGATAGCGTTCCTATAGTGTAAAGCTCTGAAAACGGTCATCTATCAATAAATCGCAGCTCGACATGCGTTTTTCGTGGATAGCGGACTCAAGGCCCAACACGATTGTTGCGAGACATGACGCATTACAAACTTTTCGTAAGGACACTTTTGTGTCGCAGTCGGGGTAGCGTCTGTTGCAGTAGGCTGCATAAGTCTTTCAGAGAAAGCAGCGGTCGTTGATCGCATGAAAGCTTCCGCAGAAATCGCGGAAGCCTCGCCCTTTAGGGTGGGGTCTATCACAAAAAGCAGCATCCCCCGCAGACGGTTCTATCACGCAATCATATAGGTAAGGTAATTTATTCACTTCATCTAAACACCTTTTGACTACTTCCTGTTTCGTGTAGAATTTATCCAGGATTCTATTGCGGCTTTTATATTTTTTTCTCCAAACGTGAGCCATTCTTGCATCTCCTTTAGAGCTGTCTTTTTCATTCTGTCCAACCTAATCTACAGACTCTTGTATCGACAAGATCCACAGATGGATGTGCCCCTACTCTTCCGGCATTTCAAACACTACACCATCCGCCTTTTTTTCGTAAACAATCATCTTCACTTCTATAGATTCCGCTAAAGTTGGCATTGAATCATAGGTGCTGGGCTTGATAGAATACGCTTCTTCGCCTACAAACCCATCTATACCTTGGGATTCTTCATGAGGTTCTGCCAAACGGTAGTCACAGCCTCTTATTTCCGCCAACTTTTTCAGGATTGCCTCCTGAAACTTAAGTCCCGCGAACGTTTTGACCAGAATAAGATCCTCTACCCATGATTTAACCAAGGTTCGGTCAATTTTGCCGATAGCTTTGTTGAAGTTTTCTATCATTGAGATTATTCGATCTGTCGCCTCATCAATTGCATCGGGATATTGTTCTTGATACCATGTAACCCATTCTTCAAAAGTTTGTCCCGGAAATTCCTGAATCAGTTCGCTTAATTGTCCAACGTGCCTCGGTCGCGTAGCCTGAGAATTTTGATTTGCGATATTCATTAATTGGGTCGTGTACTTGGGAAAGTCAGACGCAGGAGCGTTCACATACTCCTGAATCTCAGCATTTTTTAATTTAATTTGCATACATAGCCCTTTGTACAATATGAAGTCACTGTGCCTTCAACATACTGAGTTGAAAAGGTTTTGCGTGAGCCTTCATTTTATTCCTGACCACGGATTCCGAGGGTTGCTCCACATCCCAAGTTTGCGGTTCCGTTGAATACATGACCTCAAAGATATTATCTCCGCATGCTTGAACCGATTTTAAGGCATTCAACAAAATAAACTGCTCTTGGCTCGTTACCACCGGACAGCCGTAAGACTTATTTGTATATTTTAACGCTCCCGAGTTTTGGATCCGGTTCTTGACAAACTCAGCGTGTCTCAGCAACCTGTTGGACAAATAATCGTTTGAAAAATCGACAATATGGTGTGTAACCGGACATATAACATGTTGAAAACTCTCGTCAATTTCAACCCCGATACTGTTGCGCCCTGATGTCATCGCAGCTGCGGTCGTGGTTCCTGTACCCAAAAACGGATCAAGTATCACATCACCTTTCACAGAATACATATTAATCAGTCGATAAGCCAAATCAAATGGAAATGCTGCACTTCTCAATCGCGACATCGCCTTCGGGAGTCTCTGATCTGTTCCCTTGATATTCGTCCAAACATCCGAATACCAGATATTCCTCTCTTCCCAAAACAGAGCACTTTCGCGTCTGTTCTCTTTTTCGTCCTCTGTTCTAAATTCCCTTTTGGAGCCTTTCCTGACTATCAGAATGTATTCATGTTCCAGCGTCACATAAGCACCCGCAGGCAGCATGCCTGACCCCATAAATTTATTCGGAGTATTCGCCTGTTTTCGCCAGAGGATATCGGGTAGCGCTGAAAACCCAATACTTAAGAGGTGATTCAAGATTCTCGCGTGGTTTGGATACAAACAAAAATCATCTCGGACCTTCCTTGTCGCATCACCGATATTGATGCAAGCAAATCTACCATCCTTTAAAACTCTGAATACTTCACTCCATACAGAATCGAGAATCTCGTGCATCAGCGCATAAGCCCGTTTACCATCACCGCGTGCTAACGCATCCTGAATTTCTGGATTCTGATGACTAAACATTTCATCCCACATGCTAATCATAGGGTACGGCGGAGAGGTAACGACCAGATCAACGCTTTCTGAAGGAATTTCTTTCAAATCTCGTGCATCTTGGAAAAGAATATTATGGGTAGTCTTCATAGGCGGTATTGGTTAAATAAAGTTTCTCGCAGTATTTGCACGCCGTTAGAGGATTTTTATCATCCATGCCCCACCGTGTGCTGGATTATGAATCAATCCCTTTTTCATGTCAACACAGAGATCAAGGGCTTCCAAGATCATGTGTCCAACAAGGACGGGAGCGTCCTCAGGGAGGTCTGTTACCTGAATAGAGTGGCTTCGTTCTAAGACGGTATATTTCACCTCTGAGTAAACGGTGCGTTCTATGGTGCCATTCGCGGTCTGCGCCCGGATTTTTCGGAGCGGAGCGAGTCCGAGTTGCTCAATGAATGATTTGGGTAAACAGAGTTCCGTTGCCCCGGTATCAACGAGGGCATCATTGATGGTGAGTCGCCGCCCATCCTCGGAGCTGATAACGCCTGCTTCTGCCAAATACAGATCTTTTAGATTTTCGAGTTCAATTCGGGTTGTATGTTCCATTTTTTACTCCCTCCTTCGTTTTCTGAATTTTAGCATAAATTTGTGCTGAGTGTCAAGCAGGTTTTACCTCAATGCCACACAATGTAGGTCGGCATCTCCAGTACCAATCCGATCAAGCTCCACACGCACCCAAGTGTATAATCTCCCAAGATTAATCCTAAAAAGAACGGCACCGCCTGTCGGTAAAGTTTCACGCCGCCAATCTTCAACACAGTCGCTTTCGCCAACCAGCTGAGGAAGATCGGAAACCACAAACCGCCCATTCCCGTGCCACTCACGAGGACATAGCCGCCCGGATGCAGGGGCCACCACAGGAATCGGATCTTCATAATCATCAGGAATATCGTAAACAGGAAACTACCGCTGATAACACCGAGTTCCGGCACACTCGTCTCCCGTGGACTGACAAGCCACGTCTGCAGGCGGTTGAACGTTTCCCACCCCATATAGACAATCCAGCCACGTGCTTTGCTGCCTGCTCCCATATCGTAGAGGACGTGCAGGTACGCCCAGAACGTTATCAGGATACCGAACACAATCGCCAAGATCATCCCGATAAGCAGTTGCCGATACCCGATTTGGCTCCGTTCTGCCAAGCGGAACGCCTCCAATTCACTCGGTGTCGGATGTGCCCGGAAACAGCGAACAAACGGATAGAGGAACGTCAAGCCCGTCAGGTTGGCTGCCCCGAGTCGGCGTGTGCCTAACGCCAGGACCATCGTCCTTCCCGGATCAACAAAGATGAGTTGATGCAACGGTGGTCCAATTTCAGCACGGATACGCGTGATGCCGATAACCAGTGGGAAGTAGAAGAGAAAAAAGAGCCCAATTGCCCAGAAGGTCATACCCATCTGATTACAGAAGAAGAAGAGAAACAGTATCCCGACGGTGAACAGCCCCGCCGCAGTCCGATAGCGCATCGGTTCACGAGAATCGTCAGGTGGTGGCTCACCACGGCGTTGTGCAATACCGAAGACCTTCCGAAGAATGCGTCCGTAGTGTCGCCGTCCTATCCACAGTGGGATACATCCGAACGCTATCCAAGCACCCGTCTGTTGTTCGAGATGGTAGATATTCCGTGCCCCGAACGCGTCCGTTACAATCAATTGAATGCGACTGAAAAGCCAGAAAAACCAACAGGAAAATGAGAGGTCTAACGGCGTAAAGAACATCAAACCGATACTAAACGGGTAGAAGGAGATGTGAATCGGTCCCATCGCACTCCACGGCTTTGAGCTGAATTGCCCGATCGTTTTGCCTTTAATCGGTAGGGCAGGTATATCGGGAAACAGATAGTTTAAGCCGTTCAGCAATTCCGCACTCCCTGCGAGTGCGAAGCCGAGCCACATCCACGGGGAAGTAAAGAATCGTTTCGGGTTGCTCGTCAGTGCCAACGGGAGTTGGACGATCGGATAGTTCAGGCGTTCATTTTCGGTCCACTGTTTCCGAAGAAAGACCGTCACTGCCAATAACGTTAGCCAAAGCGCGATGACGAAACTCGACCAAGCAAGCACCGGTGGTACCCATGCGTCTAAAGTGCCAGAGGTGTAGAGTGTGGAATCTCCCTCGTAGAACCCGTCCAAGATGCGTGGACTTTTGATGGCGATCCACGTCGGGACGTGATGCCCAAAAAGTGGAATCCATTCGTTCTCTGGTGTTGCGAACTGAAAGGCGTGTGCGAGGACGGGGATCAGATAGCCCATCATCGTATGTCCGCTGATAGTCGTCAGCATCACCACCATCACGTAGATGGTTTGCAAATCCGCTTCCGACATTGCCAGACGAGGCAGGAACCGTTGGAACAGTAGATTGACAAGCACGAAGATGAGGAGGGTAAAAACCGCATTGAAGAACAGAGAAGCGATCGTCAACTGCGTAGAGTGCCACACCTCTGTCCCCATCAGGCACCAGTAACTATTAAAAGCAACGAGCACCAACCCAATCAGCAGAATGTGCGGTTTGACGAGGTTGATTTTTCCATTTCCGTTAGTCATTCCCGCTCCCGCTGATGTGCCGTAACGCTTCCTGTAACACCGCTTCGTTGCTATATCTTTTCAGAGTGTCCTGTGCTGTGGGATCGTTGAGGTTCCGAATCTCTTCGCATAACAGAGGTAATGCTCGCACGACGTTATCCACGATTGTGATACTTGCTTGTTTCGCGGTGCGCGACATCGGGTTCAGATCGACGGTCACGACCGCTTTGCCCATCTTCCGAAGTGCTTCGCATCGGTCGCCGTCCTCAAGTGGCACGAAGACGACATCCGCTTTAAAAATGCCCTCTGGATGCACGAACTTCCGATTGGAGTCGATATAGGAGAGTTGTGCCTCGGTTGTAGGCATCAGCACGTCCGGCGCGCCGTGCTTCAGTAGATACTCTCGGATTTTTTGTTCCCGTCCTGTTTCTGTATGAAAGATGTTCACTTCTAAAGGTGCGTTCAGGACTTTTCCCAGTTCGATGAGTCTTTCAGGTGCCAACGCTGCCACATTCCCGTTGACGGAGATGACAGGGTGTTCGGCAAGGTGGAGCATCGCCGCGGCAGCGTGGATCGCCTCCGTTGCGAACGGTTGTGTCGCTTCCCCGATGAGGTAATCGAAAGCCTCGCCACGTCCGTGCGCGATCAAGCCGTGGACAGAGGTAATCCCTTGTTCTACGCCTGCAACGATGGTATCTCGTAATGTCAATGAAAGGTATCGGGGATGTGTTTTGGGAACGTCGCTCAATTGAGTAGCACCTCAGCACAAGTTTCCGTCTATTATACTGTGTTTTGGGTAAGTTTGCAAGCGGAGATGTGCCTCAATGCCACACAATATAGGTCGGTATTTCCAGCACCAGTCCGATGAGGCTCCAGACACACCCGAGCGTGTAGTCCCCTAAGATTAGCCCCAAAAAGAACGGCACGGCTTGTCGGTAAAGTTTCACACCGCCAATCTTTAACACGATTGCCTTCGCTAACCAACTCAGGAAGATTGTAAACCATAATCTTCCCATCCCGGTGCCACTGACTAACACATAACCGCCAGGGTGTAACGGCCACCAGAGAAACCGGATCTTCATAATCATCAGGAATATCGTAAACAGGAAGCTGCTGCCGATAACGCCGAGTTCCGGTCCGCCCGTCTCTCGCGGACTGACAAGCCATGTTTGCAAGCGGTTAAATGTTTCCCACCCCATATAGATAATCCAGCCGCGTGCTTTGCTGCCTGCTCCCATATCGTAGAGGACGTGCAGGTACGCCCAGAACGTTATCAGGATACCGAACACAATCGCCAAGATCATCCCGATGAGCAGTTGTCGATACCCGATTTGGCTCCGTTCTGCCAGACGGAACGCCTCCAATTCACTCGGCGTCGGATGCGCCCGGAAACAGCGAACAAAGGGATAGAGGAACGTCAAGCCTGTCAGATTGGCGGCACCGAGTCGGCGTGTGCCTAACGCCAGGACCATCGTCCTTCCTGGATCGACAAGGATGAGTTGATGAAGTGGCGGTCCAATTTCGGCGCGAACACGGGTGATGCCGATAATCATTGGAAAGTAGAAGAAAAAAAAGAGTCCGATTGCCCAGAAGGTCATCCCCATTTGAAAACAGAAGAAGAAAAGGCACATCAACCCTACGGCGAACAGGCCCGCTGCAGTCCGATAGCGCATCGGTTCTCCAGAATCGTCAGGTGGTGGTTCGCCGCGGCGTTGTGCGATTCCGAAAACTTTACGGATAATACGTCCATAGTGCCGTCGTCCCATCCATAACGGGATGCATCCAAACGCAATCCAAGCACCCGTCTGCTGTTCAAACCTATAGATATCGCGTGCGCCGAGCATATCTGTCACTATCATCTGAACACGGGTCAGTAACCAGAAAAACCAGCACGAAAACGAGAGATCCAGCGGCGTGAAGAACATCAACCCGATGCTAAATGGATAGAAGGAGATACGAATGGGTCCCATCGCACTCCACGGCTTTGAACTGAATTGTCCAAGCGTTCTGTTTCTGATAGGTAGGGAGGGGATTTCTGGAAACAGGAAACTTAGCCCATTTAGCAATTCTGCACTCCCCGCAAGTGCAAAACCGAGCCACATCCACGGCGAAGTAAAAAAGCGTTTTGGGTTACTCGTCAATGCCAACGGGAGTTGGACGATCGGATAGTTCAACCGTTCATTTTCCGTCCACTGTTTTCGGAGAAAGATCGTTACCGCTAATAACGTCAGCCAGAGCGCGATAACGAAACTCGACCAAGCAAGCACCGGCGGGATCCATGCGTTTAGCGTAGCAGAGATGTAGAGGGTAGAATCGCCGTTGTAGAACCCGTCTAAGATACGTGGGCTTTTGATTGCGATCCAACTGGGGATATTGTTTCCAAAGAGCGATAGCCACTCATTTTCGGGGGTTGCGAACTGAAATGTATGCGTGAGGACGGGGATAAGGTACCCCATCATGGTATGCCCGCTGATGGTTGATACCATCACGACCATCACATAGATGGTTTGCAAGTCGGCTTGTGACATCGCCAGACGCGGCAGGAATCGCTGTAGCAATAGATTGGCAAGTACGAAGACGAAGAGGGTGAAAACCGCATTGAAGAACAGTGAGGCGATCGTCAACTGCGTAGAGTGCCACACTTCTGTCCCCATCAGGCACCAGTAGCTATTAAAAGCGACGAGTACCAGCCCAATCAGTAGAATATGCGGTTTGACAAGTTGTTTAACCTTGTTGGGTTTCCCGTTTCCGTTAGCCATTCCCGCTCCTGCTGATGTGCTGTGGAATAGTCCGTCAGCACAAGTTTGCGTCTATTATACTGTGCTTTGGGTAAGTTTTCAAGCGGAGATGTGTTATAAGCCGTCAGCAATCAGCAGTCGGCAGTCAGTCGGGACGCGAGTATGGAAACGAGGCGATTTTTCAGTGAATCGGCATCGGTTTGGTAGTCCCCGTTCAACCCAACCTACGATGCAGTTTTTTATAAAATTGACACCTATCGGAAATCCGCAGAAATACCCAATCAAAATCCCAAGCGAAGTCCCCCTATCAAAAACACCTCGCTTCTTTACCGTGCCGAAGTCATTCTAAAATCTACTCTAATTGTTGTTACGTTTGTATCGGCGTTTGTTAGAATTCGTAAGGTAGGAATACTCTGATTTTCACGGAGGCTTCACGGAGGTTTTTATCGTCGTAGGTGGGCCGTGGGTTCCCAGGATTCAACATACCCCTTCTCCGTGAAAAAACGAATGTGAAATTATATTTAACTTATAGTATCGGTATTTTTGAAACTAAATGCTCTTATCTTTTAGGATTGGTTCCTTGACACTCCTTTTCTCTTGCAATCCGTTGCGAGTCAGTGTATAATTTCACCGTACCTAACAGGACAGAAAGTGGAATCTTAGGGTCGTACACGATAACATTCCTATCGGAACGTTCAAGTTCAGCTGGGTCGTCATTTTCCAATTTGAGACAACTTATTGATGCAAATTATTGCAGAACAAAAACTCACTGAATTTGCCCAAAGACATCCAACCTCCAGATCAGGACTTTTCCGTTGGCTTGAATTGATGGAACAAAGGTAACAAACAATGTCAACTGGAATGCAAACGCCACAGAATATATTGTCAACGTTCATGCCTTTTGGACCACCCGTCTTAACACACGGTCTCCCAAAGCGTGCGTTACTTGCATCGACACAACCTTTCGCCCAAGAATTTATTGATGCGATACCTTACCCAGAAAGTGCCGCACAGTGGCTTGTGATAGACCCAAGTCTAAAGACTTGGGCTTCTGCAATCATTAAGCAGAAGCATTTGTGGAATTCAGAATCGGATGGTTAGATTCAACGGAGGTGCCTACGATCTTGTTAAACAAAACAATAGGTCTTACAACTCCTAACCCAAAGGAAGCTATCCCTTCCTTAAGAATGTTCATAGCAGCGTTCTCGTCGCGGTCCAGGTGTGTATGACAACTTGGACACGTCCAGTGACGATCTGATAGCGTGAGATTTTCATTTTTATCTCCACACACACAACAGCACTTTGTGGTGGGAGACCACCGATTGATTTTCAGCACAGAGCGGATACGCTTGTGACTCTGGTGTTTGAGTTTCTGATAGAACTCACCAAAACCAAGGTCAGATACCTGTTTGCCAAAGAGTGCTTTCATGCCGCGAAGGTTCAAATCTTCAAAGAACAGGATGTCAAACTGACGACAAAGTTCTATCGCAAGTTTCCAATGGTGGTCTGCTCTCTGATTCGCAGCCTTCTTATGGATACGTGCAACGTTCTTGCGTTCGCGTTCGAGATTCTGAGAACCTTTGACCTTGCGAGAATACGCCTTTTGTGCTGTCGCCAACTTTTCAGCATTCTGTTTGTAGAACATCGGAGACATATATCTATGACCATCACTGCCGATCAAGAAGTCTTTAATACCAAAATCAAACCCTTCAGCTTGACCCGTCTTGGGTTCAATTTTAATTTCGGTATAGTCTTCTGTCAGGGTGATATACATATCTCCGAGTGCGTCCCTCGTTACATGAACTTCAATGATGATGCCTTTGATTTCACGGTGCAGAGCAAACCGATACCAACGACCGTTGAGTCGGATTTTATACGTCGGGTGGTTCCTCTCGTGTTTTTGCGCGTCCAGCACTTTTTCTATTTTGACCTGTTCACCGCGAAACGTCATCCCTTTGTGTTTCTGACAGGACTTGAATTTCGGGTGACCTCTACCGAGCGTTTTTATTTCTTTGAAACTCTGGGTTTCCAGACGCTTGAGAACATTTTGCAACGCCCATGAGTAGGGAATATTCCAATGCTGGTATTTTTCAAGACGCTTCAGTTTCGTCAAATGCTTCGACATTTTGGAATACGACACGCCTTTCCCATAGCGGCGGTAATATCGCATAGACAGCGCAAGGAAGTGATTCTTGACAACGCCAGAGATATTGCACTCGTCGTGCAGGTGACGCAACGTCTTATCCTTGAAAAGTTTGTGTTTTGTGTTTCGCAGGGTATCTCACAGATCACAGAGTTTTACCCCGTTCAAGTGGGTAGGCAGACACGTAACCTTGCGATTACGCTTGAACTGTCTGCCACTGTGATACTCTTAATTATACCACATTTTTGGCTAAAAGTCACGGAAAGTCACCCGACACAGTCACTGTGTGGGGTGCTTTCCGAAAGTCTTTTTTCAACAGAGACCCACGGTCTCATTCACAAGGGACAGACTGTATCCCAAACCTAAAGGATTGGGTTTTAGTCTCGGAAGGTTAGATAAGGTTAACGTATTTTCCAATAGAGAGGTAAAAATTGTGGTTAGAATTATTGCGGATCCAGAAATCCTTGGTGGAAAGCCAGTTGTTGAAGGCACTCGTCTGAGTGTTGAACATATATTGGGATTATTAGCAAGCGGTATGTCAAATCAGGAGATCATTGCAGATTACCCGGATCTAAGTGAGAAAAGCATTCGGGCGGTACTCGCCTACGCCGTACGCGCGCTTCAAAACGAAATTGTTATTGATGTACCGTCTCACCGTGCCGGAGCTTCTTAACAATGTTGCCGCCGCTTATTAGATTTAGCTTAAAAAGAAATAACAGATGAATTCTAATTTTGTATCCTTTACATTTTTACAAGGCGAGGTGTGGCGTAGGATTTCAATGCAGCGTGCCGCGCTTATCCTGGCAATCTTAAAATCTCGTAAATCCTGATTCAGACGATTCTCCGTTCAAAGCGGTTTCCCAAAACACAAAACATACCCATCATGGTCCTTGAGTTCAAAAGCACGGAGACCGTCGTCGGTGTCTGCGAGGGTTTCGTGGAACTCTAAGCCACGGGACTGGAACTCAGCAAACAACGCGTCAGGATCAGAAACCAGTATGAAAGCGTCCCATCTCGCCCACTCGTGTCGGGTGTGGTTTGGAACTGGATGGACATCCTCGGTGATATGTTTGAGCAGAATCCGGACATCATCACGACTCACGATCCCAAAAAATGGATCTTCTTCCGGGATGAGGAGATCTGTCTCGAAACCGAGTTTCTGATTGTGATAGCACCCAAACCTAAAGGGTTGGGCTTCGGTTTCATAGCAACTGCGTTTTTCCCAAAGGGTCAAACGTCTTATTGTCGCTCCACCTGCGGGGATTTATTCCGAATCAGATCGGTTTTATGGTCTCGTTAGACCGCTACCCCTACCCGCAAAATGTTTTTCGCAGCATTTATATCTCTATCGTGAGAGGTGCTGCATTTCGGACATGTCCAGTCTCTGTCCGCAAGTGTGAGCGTCTCATTCTTATGCTCACAGACGTTACAGGCTTTTGTCGTCGGTTGCCACTGTCCTGCTTTTGCCAATGTTTTACCGTATTTCGCACATATCCACTGAAGTATGAGAGCAAACTCACCGAAGGCGAGATCAGAGACTTTCCGACCCCACAGGCGTTTCATGCCATCAAGGTTCAGGGTTTCAATCGCAAGCGTATCATACTTTCGCAGAAGACGCAGGGCCAACTTGAAGAACCAGTCTCGCCTTCTATTGCCGATCTTCTTATAGACACGTGCGAGGTGGCGTTTCGCACGATACCAACCATTAGAGAGATATTGCTTTCGTGAGAGTGCTTTATTTGCTGAACGGATTTCATTCAGGCTTTGCTTATAGAACTCGGGGGATTCTATCTTGATACCGTCTGAAAGGGTCAAAAACGTCTTCATACCGAAGTCCGCCCCTGCTACATTACCTGTCAGTCGGAGGGCTTCAGTAGGTTCAGAATCCTCACAGACGATTGTTAAATAATAAGCACCGACATTATCACGTTTGATTGTGACTCTCTTGACCGTGCCAGTAAAGTCACGGTGTTTCCAAAAGGTGAACGACTTTTTTAGACAGCCGATATAGATACGATTGCCTTCAATCTTATAGCCCGCTTGTTTCAATGTTATAGAGGTGTATTTATGCTGCGGTTTGATATGCGGTTTACCCACTCGTCGTGTCGTTTTACCAGACTGACGATCTTCGATATTATCAAAGAAACGCTGGTATCCTAAATCAATACGCTTCGCAACGTCTTGGATCGCTTGACTTGGAAGTTGTTTCCAATGCGGTTTTGTCCGTTGTTTTAACTTCGTGATATGTTTGCATATCCGTTCAAAAGACGCATATTTACCGTAGATACGGAAATACCTTCGCTGCAACGTTAGGAGGTGGACATGCACTTGGTGCATATCGGCTAACAGATTGCCGATAACGATCGTATGTGACTGGTGATATAACTCATATCTCTCTGTTTTCACTGGAGTTCACGTATCGCGCTTTTTAACCCCTTCAGAGTGGGTAGGCAGACACATAACCTTGCGATTATGCTATGAATGTCTGCCAACGTGATACATTAATTATAACACATTTTAATAGCAAAGTCACGCTTATTTTTTAAACAACGCCTCGGTCTTATTCACGAGGGCGGACTTTCATCCCAAACCTGAAGGATTGGGATGAAAGTCCGTGAACATCGTAAAAGAAATTGACACCCGCGCGAAAACATGATATAATTATACTATACTGGGAATAAGGATAAAATTTTACCTTTGTGAGATTCACAACATCCAAAATGTTACACTTTCCGCTAAATTATTTTTTTCACCGCGGAAAACCAAAAAAGAAAAGCCTATGGCCCCTGATATTCACTGGGTTTTCCGCCGATATTCACTGTACACTAAATGTTACACCAGTGTAACATTTTTAAGGAAAACTTTCATAAAAAATCCTTTTATAGCGGACAGCAAAAATCAAGGGGTTCTCCTTTTGACACATGCCTATTCCTGATATTGAACTCACCTTTAATATTAACGGTCTCAGGATACATTCTACACTTTCAAGATTGGAAATAATCTATGCCCAAACGTAGTAAAGTCGAAACAGACATCCGCATCACCGTTGCAGCAGGTCTTTTTGCGACACATACCCGCGACGCAAAAGAAATCGCGACGAAACTCAACACAACCGAACGCAATATCCACCGCTGGGCTGAAAAGGAATTGTGGGACGAAGTCCTGCAGATACTCGGTTACAAGGGCGAACGCAACTTTAGGGTCCGAGCCAGACGTTCAAAACACTTCTGAAAACGAACAGTCCCATTCGGTTTTTCCCTTTCATGATAATTCCGCGATACACAGCCAAAATTGTTTGACACTCACAGTCAATGTGTGTTAGACTTTAACAATTCACTTTATGGAACCGGAGGAGTGGATCCGGCAATGCGTTGAAGCCGCCGACTCTGTACCACAGGATGACATAGCAAAGGCGGATTATTTGGCAGATTTAGCGATTTTGGGCGGATTAGTATTTGATTATCCAACCATTCGTGAAACGATAATGGAGACGATCATGCAAGAATCATCAGTTATCCAACATTTCCTGCAGAAAGGCATTGAACAAGGCATTGAACAAGGCATTGAACAAGGCATTGAACGCGGAACACGAGAGAGTCTTATTGAGGGTATTCTTGAAAATCTGGAGGTTCGTTTCAATGCACGCAACTTGCAAGCGGTGGCATCAACGCTTGAGTACGTTAACGACGTGCAACGTCTCAGACAGTTACGCCGTGAGGCACTACAGACACCGAGCCTTGAGGCATTTTGGCAAACTTTAGGCATAATCGTAACTACGAACGGCAACGACTCGCGCTAACCTGCACTGCTTTTGAGGTATCGTAGCGGGTGTTTACAGGCCGCTTTCAGCGGCTACCTTTCACTAACGATGAGGAACAGATTTCATGGCAACACTGAGATGGGGAATACTCGGTTGTGGCGATGTCGCTGAATATAAGGGCGGACCGCCCCTTTACAGCGTCGGTGATTCGGAACTCATCGCTGTGATGCGGCGGGACCGCGCCAAAGCGGAATCCTTCGCCGAGAGACACGGTGCGAAACGATTCTATACCGATATAGACGCACTTCTGGCAGATGACGAACTCAATGCGATCTACATCGCAACGCACCCATATCTTCACTGCGAACATACGCTCCGTGTGGCAGAAGCCGGTAAGCACATCCTCTGCGAAAAACCGATGGCGATGACGGTTGAAGAGTGTCAGCGGATGGTGGATGCCTGCCACGACGCGGGTGTTACCTTGATGCTCGCCTATTACCGCAATTTCTATCCAAATATCGTGAAGATGAAGGCGTTGATGGATGAGGGTGCTATCGGTGATGTGGTACTGGCGCGGGTCAATCACACCGGTTTCTATGATCCGAATCGGCACGATCTGCATAGTTGGCGGGTGGATCCCAAAATCAGTGGTGGCGGTGTCCTGATGGATCTCGGTAGCCACCGTATCTCGCTCCTTCAGTATCTGATGGGAGAGGTTGAATCTGTCCAAGGCTACGCGGAGACCGTGCATCTGGATATTGAGGTCGATGATTCCACTGCGTTTACGCTCCGCTTCGAGAGTGGCGCGCATGCCGTTGCGAACATCAATTGGAACGTCGGTGTCTCAATCGACGATGTTGAGGTCTACGGCACAGAAGGGGTTTTAAGGTGTTCGCCGCTGAATAGCGGGAATCTGACGTTGGAAAAATCGGATGAGCAGATTGCAATGGACCAAACCCCGTTTCCGCACACGCACACGGGGCTTGTAGAAGACTTTATCAATCACCTCAAGACGGGTGAACCGATCCGGTGTACTGGTGAGTCGGGATTGCAGACAAACACAATCATCGCGGAGATAATGTAGGTGTATCCCTTATAATTTGGATCCGATGCGGTTGAATGAGGTTGAGAAAATAGAGTGAGTAATCTGGATCGGCGACCGGCGATGAAGGGGCTCCCTACTACGAACAGATGTGCTTGTAGTAGTGCTATTTATAGCAAGTCAGCACGTCCCGAAACTACTTGGTTGAATTCGGTGCGGTGTTTTTGCTTGGGTGTTTCCCCAAGGAAACCGCACCTACCGTTAAAGGTTAACTACAGACTAACTAATCCGTTCGGATTCCAATGTTAGCCAGTCCCAATACGCTCTCGGCATCTCTGCAGGTGAATCCAACCCGGCTTCCTCACGCCACCGTAACAACGGATGCCGCCGGTCGGGTTGCGGGAGGTCAACGCGTGTGCCGTCCGCCGCCGACTCAAAGATGCCCATCATCATTTCAATGATATGTCGTCCCTCCGTGCCGCTGCACGTATGTGCTCTCCCTTCATCTAAAGCATTGACATAGTCCTCCACAAACCAGTAATCCGCTTCTGCGGCACTACTTTCGGGATCGTAGTGTTCAGGATAGATAAGTTCCAACGCTTCCCACTGGTCGTGTGTGCCGTCAGGGACATAGTGTGGTGTCGGTAGCCACCATGCGCCACCGAGTCCCCAGAAGAGCCTTCCTTCAGTGCCGTAAAGCTCCATAGTATACCCGTTGGTATCCATTTTGTCAAACCTATGTTGGAGTAGAGTTCCAGTGACGTGACCTTCATACTGCAACGTTGCCGAGATATATTCCCCTGCGATTGTCCCCATACCGCTCGGCGATGGGACGACATCTGTAGGCATAATCGGTTTCCCGCCCGTCGTCAGGTGTGCTACAATACTTTGACATCTCTTCCCGAAGTGGAGCATGTTGTTGAGCATGTGTGTGCCGATGTTCATCAAGCCGTAGCCGCCGTAGTAGCCTTTTCCACTGCCGTACATGTAGCGCAACTCACCGATCTTTCCGGCATCAAAGGCATGTGAGATCGACTGCATAGGCGCACCGACTCTGCCTTGGTGGTGTACCGCGACCTGCACGCCTTTTTCCTTCGCTTTAGCGATAACGGCATCCGCTTGTACGAGATCCACACACATCGGCTTTTCCACCTCAATGTTGACACCATGTTCCAGCACGCGCATGCACAGATCGTAGTGAAATTCCGTGCCGGTGGGAATCGCCACAATGTCGGGTTGGATTTGCCGAATCATCTCATCTAAATCGGTGAACCGCGCGGTGACATTGACTTCCTCGCCCAGAGTGTCGAGACGTTCTTCAACCAGATCACAGAGTCCGACAATCTCCGTCCGTGGATGCGCATAATATGCCCGTGCTGCTGATGTTCCGCGTCCTCTACATCCTAAAATTCCGATCCGATATGTTTTCATCGTTTGCTCCTTTCTCACGCTTGATTGCCCTATGTTCGCCTGCCTGCGTTGTTGATGTTTTCCATTCTATCATAGTTCGTTTAAGGGGTCAATGCGTTTGATTCTTCTTGACTTTGTTTCTCAAATCTGTTATCTTCCATTCTGACGGTCTAATTGAAGCCCTCAACGCTGACGAAGAGATGTACGGTACTGAACGTTTAATAGAATTGGCTTCCCAAATGCCAAACGAATGCACCGCTGAGGAAGTGATCCAACACATCGTTGAAGACGTTAATAGATTTGTTGAAGAGGCAGAACAGTATGATGATTTAACGCTTGTTGTCATCAAACATATCTCTGTATCTCAGTAGAGACGCTATCGCCAATGCAGGGCAAGACTGATGCATAAGCGTTATGGGCGCGAGGTCTATTTTCGGCGGGACAAGTATTCAGACAGCGCATAGTCAAACGGCGTGGCGGTGTCCATTTGAACGTAATCGATCTGGCTCGCACCACACCCGCGACGGTAGCTCTGGATGAACTGGTTCAAGTTTTTAAGATAATCCGCTTTCAGTGTGTCCGCCTGCGTTGAAAGCGTCTGTCCGGTTTCCATGTCCCGAAAGACGACAGAACCGGTATACGGGAAGGTAAGTTCGGCAGGATCGAGCAGGTGGAAAACGATGACTTCATGTTTCTGATGACGGAGGTGCTTCAGGGCAGAGATGACCTCCGAGGGTTCGTCAAGTAGATCAGAGATGACAATAACTAAACCGCGTCTCACAATCCGTTTGGCGAGTTCGTGGAAGAGACTGCTCAACTCGGTCTCCTGACCGGGGGTAGCACTCTCCAAAGCGGACATAATCGCTCGCAGATGCGTTGCGGCTCCCCTCGGTGGAATGTATTGTGTAATATCCGTGTCGAAGAGTGCTAAACCGACAGAATCGCGCTGCTTCAGCATGAGGTAGGTAAGCGTCGCCGCGAGATAACAGCCATATTCAAACTTCGTCAATCCCTCCTCTGCGTGTTTATAGCCCATCGACGCACTCGTATCGAGGAGGACATAAGCGCGCAGGTTCGTCTCCTCTTCAAACTTTTTGACGTAATACCGATCGGATTTCCCGTAGACTTTCCAGTCGATATAGCGAATTTCATCGCCGGGCATATACTGTCGGTGCTCCGCGAATTCTACGCTGAACCCTTGGTACGGACTTTTGTGCAACCCAGTGACGAACCCCTCAACGACGAGTCTTGCGACAAGCTCCATGCCCCCAATTCGAGAAAGTGCGACCGGATCCAGATATTTGTGAGATGTTTGCATGTCTTTTCCTTTAGGTATCAGGCTATTTTTTCAAAAAGTTCTTTTCAGCTCCTTACCTCAATTATAATGAAACTTTTCTTGAAGATCAAGCAAAATCCAAAAATGTAGAAAATTTAATTTGCCACTTGGCGAAACTTATTATATAATTACTTTACATAATAAATCTAATTTAGAGAAAGGCGCAAATTACAATAGGCAATCCAGTCATCCATTTTGAAATTGGAGGGAAGGATGCAGTGAAGGTTGTAATCACCGGTGTCAGCGCGCCCATTCCGTTTGGGATTGCGGCGGCTTTATGTAAGCAAGGGCTTCAGCCAACGCCTCGCCGTTTCGATGTCCATACCGGTACGTTCCGCGTAATCCGAGACCTGGTCCTCCCCGATTCTACTGATGCTGAAATACCGTGCCTCTGGATGTGAATAATACCATCCACTCACAGATGCCGCTGGGGACATCGCCAGACTCTCGGTGAGAGAGATACCCGTGTTCTCTGTAACACTCAGGAGTTCAAACAACACCCGTTTCTGGTTATGATCGGGACATGCGGGGTATCCCGGTGCTGGACGAATCCCGCGATATTTTTCGGCAATCAGGGCTTCAGTATCCAACGTCTCATCAACAGTATAACCCCAAAGTGCCGCGCGGACGTGCTGATGCATCCGCTCCGCGAAAGCTTCCGCCAGTCGGTCTGCTAACGCCTTTGCCATAATGCTGTTGTAATCGTCCTGTTTCTGCTCAAACTCAGCACAGAATTCGGAGACACCGATACCCGTTGTCACAGCAAATGCCCCGATATAATCCGGGACCCCTGTTGTTTTCGGAGCGATGAAATCACCGAGGCTGAGGTTCGGTCTGGTAAACGGTTGTTCCGTCTGTTGACGTAGGTGGTGCAAGGTGGCGATCACTTCTGCCCGCGTTTCGTCGGCGTAAATTTCAGTATCTTCACCAACACCGTTGGCAGGGAAAAGCCCGACGACAGCGCGTGCCTGAAATTTTTTCTCTTCAACGATAATACGAAGGAGCGTTTCAGCATCCTTAAGGAGTTTACGCGCTTCCTCGCCGACTTCTGGGTTCCCCAGTATATTCGGATATTTACCGCGGAGTCCCCAAGTCGTGAAGAAAGGACTCCAGTCGATATAGTCAACGAGTTCCGCTAACGGATAGTCTTCAAAGACTCTGGTGCCTATCATGTCCGGCATGGAGGGTTGGTAATTTCGCCAATCCAGTGTGGATCTCCGCTCCTGTGCGACAGCAAATGATAATAGGTTCGCCCGTTGCCGATTCTTCGCTCGACGTTCGCGGATCTCAGCGTATTCCTCACGGGTCTGCTCGGTAAAGGTCTGTTGTCTTTCATCACTCATCAGATCGCTGACAACGCCAACACTTCGAGAGGCATCCCTGACGTGAATTGTTGAACCACTATAAGCGGGTTCAATTTGAACGGCGGTATGCACCTTTGAAGTCGTCGCACCACCGATGAGAAGTGGGGTGCGGAAGCCTTCACGTTCCATCTCCTCAGCGACGTGCACCATCTCATCCAACGATGGTGTGATGAGTCCACTCAATCCGATAATATCGGCGTTCTCTTTCCGTGCGGTTTCCAGAATGTCTTCGGCAGGCACCATCACACCGAGATCAATGACTTCGTAATTGTTGCACCCAAGCACAACACCCACGATATTCTTACCGATGTCGTGAACATCACCCTTCACCGTTGCCATCACAATCCTGCCCCTGGATTGGAGGGCACCTTCCGCCTGCTCCTTTTCAATATAGGGGGTGAGGTGCGCAACCGCCTTTTTCATGACCCGCGCGCTTTTGACGACTTGCGGCAGGAACATCTTACCATCTCCGAAGAGTTCACCCACGCGGTTCATACCGTCCATCAGAGGTCCCTCGATTACGTGTATAGGACGTTCGTAATTGAGCCGTGCTTCCTCTGTATCGGCTTCAATGTATTCGAGAATCCCTTCGACAAGTGCGTGCCGTAGACGCTCTTCAACCGGTAGTTTCCGCCACTCCCTATTTACACGCTTCTTTTTCCCCGGACCTTTCAGCGTATCCGCGAGATTAACGAGTCGGTCGGTTGCATCTTCTCGGCGATTGAACAGGACATCCTCCACGGCTTCTAAGAGCGGTTTCGGCAGATCGTCATAAACCGCGAGTTGTCCAGCGTTGACAATGCCCATGTCCATACCAGCATTGATGGCGTGGTAGAGAAACGCGGCGTGCATCGCCTCGCGCACCCTATCGTTGCCGCGGAAAGCAAAGGAGATATTGCTAACACCCCCGCTCACTAAGGCATGCGGACACATGGCTTTAATCTGCGTACACGCCTTAATAAACGCCTTCGCGTATTCGTTGTGTTCCTCAATACCGGTCGCGACAGCGAAGATATTCGGATCGAAAATGATGTCCTCCGGTGGGAACCCGACCTGTTTCGTCAAGAGTTGATACGCCCGACGACAGATCTCCACTTTCCGTTGGTAGGTATCCGCCTGCCCCTCTTCGTCAAACGCCATGACGATAACTGCGGCACCGTACTGTCGAATCAACCGTGCTTTCGCTAAGAAATCTTCCTTGCCCTCTTTCAAACTGATTGAGTTAACGACTCCTTTTCCCTGAACGCACGCCAAGCCTGCTTCTATAACCTCCCATCGACTGGAATCCAGCATAATGGGCACGCGACTAATGTCGGGTTCCGCCGCGATGAGATTGAGAAACTTGACGATCGCGGTTTTGGCATCTAACATGCCTGCGTCCATATTAATGTCAATAAGTTGTGCACCGTTTTCGACTTGATCTCTGGCAACCTCTAAAGCGGTCTCATAATCCTCGTTTTTAATGAGCGTTGCGAATCGGCGGGATCCTGTTACGTTTGTCCGTTCGCCAACGTTAACAAAGAGAGAATCCGGCGTGATGTTAAACGCCTCTAAGCCACTTAGACGGCAGGCACGTTTTTGTGGTACTGGTTGCCGCGGTAGGTATTCAGCAGCGACTTTGGCAATCATTTCGATGTGTTCAGGTTGACTCCCACAACATCCGCCGACGATATTGACGAATCCGTTTTGCGCGAACTCGTGCATCCACTCTCCCATTTCGGCTGGTGTCTGGGTATATTGACCGAGTTCATTGGGGAGTCCAGCGTTCGGATAACAGATAACGGGTATATCCGTTATTTTAGCCATTTCGGCGAGATACGGACGAATCTGTTGTGCCCCGAAGCCACAGTTCAATCCGGCAGCAAGCAGATTCGCATGCCGAACCGAGTTCCAGAAGGCTTCGACTGTTTGTCCGGAGAGGTTTCTGCCGCCCCCGCCACTCCTGTCAGAGGAGACGATAAGGGGAATGTCAATACCTCGTGCTTCAGCGAGGGTTTGTATGGCAAAGAGTGCCGCCTTACAGTTAAGGGTGTCCATGACGGTTTCGACGAGAAGGAGATCCGCACCACCGTCAATTAACCCTTCCGCTTGCGTCGTGTAGGCAGAAACGAGTTGGGCAAAGGTAATGTTCCGATAGCCTGGGTCGTTCACATTCGGCGAAATCGAGCAGCTGCGGTTGGTAGGTCCCATACTCCCCGCGACGAAGCGCGGTTTGTCGGGTGATGTCCATTTATCCGCCACCTCGCGTGCGATGCGCGCAGCCGCATAGTTTACCTGATATGCGATGTCTTGGAGTTGGTAGTCTGCCATCGACACAGACGTACTGGTAAAGGTATTCGTTTCGATGATATCCGCGCCAGCACTGCAGTAATTTGCGTGTATTTCTTTTACAATATGTGGTTGTGTTATGGAGAGCAGATCGTTGTAGCCTTTGAGTTCACACGGATGATCGGCAAACTGTTCACCTCGAAAATCCGCTTCCGTGAGTCGATAGGTCTGCAATAGGGATCCCATCGCACCATCGAGGATCAGAATCCGTTTCTCCAGTTCATTTTTAAGATATGTTATTTGTTCAGTGTCTGCCATAGATATATTATACCATTTCTAAAAATTCATGTTTCATTACCGGTTTTATGCAATGTGGCGCGATACGGCACAGGCTAACGGTTTCCTATGCTACAATTAGGAGATATATTAACCAGAAATGGTATTACGTCCCCTTTATGATAGACGCTTCCGCAAGTCTTCAAGTCTTGAGCGCATATCAATACGTCATGTGTTATAATATACCATACAGAAAATCATTTTGTCCATTTAAAGTCTACGAAACCACTTATGCAAACACAAAACGAAGAACGCGAACGCTCCTCTCATGCCCATAAATACGCTGTCCATTTTGACATACTTCCAGAGATTTCCTATCTCAATGAAGAACTACCCGTCTTAATAGCGGATCTCTTGCCAATCTTTCACGGTTTCCCACAAGATGTCTGGATCTCTGAGAAATGGGTAGACGAAGGACTCGACTTCTGTCGGGTTGCTTTCTGGGTGTGCGCTGAATCCCCGGATGCGATTAAATCGTTTGGCAATTGGTTTCAGGCGATATTCCGAGAACCACTCGTCGCCGAAGTCTTAGAGCGTCTTGTCACGTGCGCTTTGGACGACTCTGATGATATCGAGGTTATCCTGACGGATTGGACGCGCTTAGCGAATTGAGAGTGGTGTATAATTGGCACTACATCAATGGATCATCGGAAATCACCAACTGTTAGTGTTCAGTACAGAGCACATTCTACTGATAGCTGACTACCATCCTATCCCCTTCTCACCGTTGGCGAGGTGTTTTTGCCAGGGTGTTTCCACAAGGAATCTTGCTCCTTTCTACTGTATGGGTAATTGTAAAATCTACCATAATTATCCTGAAAAGATCGAAGAAGCCTGAAAATCCTGATTCTGATAACTCACAACCAAATAGCCTATTTTCAACATAAATAATGTTGACAGCCGCAAATAAATTATGCTATAATATTGAAGTAGCAATCAGTTTTCCAAACGGTAATTTGGCAAAATAGGAGAGAATAATGATCCGACGAACCCCTTGGATCACTATATCGGGAAAGTTCGCGCGACTTCAAAATTTACTGTTAATAGTGATGTTCCTCTCAGTGCTATTTGCTAACAAGGCACATCCACAAACTGTTGATGAAATTTTTCAGAATTTCAAAACGGCGTACGAGAAATCTAATAATTTCAGTGCAAACTTTGAGGAGACGACGCTGTTCGCGAATAAAAAAAGTGTCGCTCGTGGACGGTTTATATTCGGAAAACCGAATATGCTCCGTAAGGAGTATGTCGACAGGAAAGATGCGTCAAAGGTCGTCCAACTCACTGTTTTAGACGGCGAATACGGCTGGACATATACACCCATACTCAATCAAGTCAATAAGATGAAGTGGACGAATCCAGAACGTCGGGAACTGTTGCCGGGTATTGGTGCCTCCCTTGAAGATGTCGAGAAAAACTACGATATGGCTCTTATTCCTGACGAATTTGCGAATCCAAAAGGTGTACATCAAATTGAGTTGACCCCTAAAATTCACATGGTGAGCACGAACGCAAAGGAAACACTTCAAATCTGGGTGAAATCCGGTGAGTGGCTTCCTGTGCAATTTGGCTACACAACCGAGTTTGAAGACGGTACGCGTCAAAGTGTGATTGTTACGCTTACACAGATTGAACGAGATAAGGAACTCGCACCGGATCTTTTCAAGTTTGTGGTGCCCAAAGATGCCGAGGTAATAGATCTCTCCGAAAATTAGGAATGCATCTCTAATTACGAGATAATTTCTATGCTTTCGAGAACACATTATGAATTTCGGTACCCTTTTGCGGTTGGCAAATCTCCTAACCCTTTTACGGCTTTTCCTGATCCCCCCGTTCATATACTGTTTTCAGGCGGATATGATGGGGGCTGCGCTCATTATTTTTGGTGTCGCAGCACTGACCGATCATTTTGATGGTAAAATTGCCCGAAAGCAAGGTGTGACTGGCTTCGGCACATTCATGGACCCGATCGCTGACAAGCTACTCATCGGTGCCGCTCTAATCTGTTTCGTTTTATTTACGCACGTTGACAGTGGGCTCATTCCGGTATGGATGGTTTTTGTTATTATCGGTCGCGAAGTTCTCGTTACACTCTTGCGAATTGTTTTCATTGCAAAGTACGGGCAGGTTGTCTCTGCAAACCAGTGGGGAAAATACAAGATGACCTCACAACTGATTGTCATTATTGTCGGGTTAACTTTACTTGCCTTTCAAGACAACCTGAACGCGGCACTGATTGTGCAAAGCCGAGGTCCCATCTATTGCATGATGTATGTGCCGTTAGTACTCACAGTCGGATCTGGTCTGGAATTTCTCGTTAACAATCGCAAACCCTTATTTGCGCTGGTTTATTCAACCCGTTACGATCCAAAAGCAGGTGCGTAATGGACACAGCCAAAGGCGCGGTCATTCGTTGTTTCGTAGCAGTTGAGATCCCAGAACCGATACAGGTATTGCTGAAGCCAGTGCAAACACACCTTCAGCCCCAGATTCACAAGGCTTCGTGGACAAAGCCCGGAAATTTCCATCTGACATTGAAGTTCCTCGGCGATGTCTGTCCTGAAGCGATTAATGACGTGAGCGAAGCCCTTCAACGTGTGACAGATACGCATCCGCCATTTTCTATTGCCTTTGGCGGTGTCGGTGCGTTTCCCAATCTCGCTCGTCCGCGTGTCATCTGGATGGGTGTAAAGCAGGGCGCGCCGACCGTGTCACGCCTCGCAAAAGCCGTGAACCTTGAATTGGCACCTCTCGGTTTCTCAACAGATAATCGGTTTCATCCACACCTTACGCTCGCGCGGCTGAGAACCGCAATGAATCTTGAACCTTTAAAGAATATTCTACGTAAATATGATACAATTGATGGTGGATCAATGCATGTAAACGAAATCGTACTCATGCAGAGCCAACTTCACCCAAATGGGGCAGTCTATACGCCTTTAAGCTTATGTCATTTTTCGGCGTAATGCAATGCCCGAAGCACCTATTTTTGATAGCAGGTGCAATAGTAAGGAGAACGTTAAAACATGAAAGATGAACAGAAACAGAAAGCCATTGACCAAGCGATTTCACAAGTAGAGCGTGAATTCGGTAAAGGGGCTATCATGCGCTTGGCGGACAACGAAATTGTGCCCGTCGAAGCGATTCCTACCGGTTCTCTCGCGCTCGACCTTGCTCTCGGTGTAGGCGGTCTCCCGCGCGGTAGAATCATCGAAATCTTTGGACATGAAGGCACTGGAAAAACCACCTTGGCACTCCATGTTGTCGCCGAAGCACAAAAGTTAGGAGGTACGGCTGTATTCATTGACGTTGAGCACGCCCTTGATACCACCTACGCCCGAAATATCGGGGTCAACATGGAAAATTTGTTAATAGCGCAACCCGACGCGGGCGAACAAGCGTTAGAAATCGTCGAAACGCTCATCCGCAGCGGCGCGATTGACTTGGTAGTCATTGACTCAGTAGCCGCTTTGACCCCCCAAGCCGAAATTGAGGGTGAAATGGGTGATGCACACGTCGGTTTGTTGCCGCGTTTAATGTCGAAAGCACTACGGAAGTTGTCGGGTGTCACGAACAAATCCCAAACCTGTGTTATCTTTACAAACCAGATCCGGCAAAAAATCGGGATCATGTTCGGGAATCCAGATACAACACCCGGCGGACTCGCTCTCAAGTTCCATGCTTCCGTCCGGTTAGAACTCCGCCGCGGCAGCCAGATCAAAGATGGCAATGAAATTCTTGGTAGCGGCGTACGCGTCAAAGTGGTGAAAAATAAAGTGGCACCTCCTTTCAAAGAGGCAGAATACGACGTTACTTTCGGGAAAGGCATCTCTAAAGAAGGAAATCTCTTGGATATTGCTGTTGAGCATGAGTTTATCCAGAAAAGCGGTTCTTGGTTTGCCTACAACGGCGAACGTATTGGCCAGGGTAGAAACAATGCCAAGAAATATCTGGAAGAGAACCCAGACATTACCACGGAAATCGAGGCGAAGATACGGGAAACACTCAGTGTGTCTCCAGATGCTGGTGCTGGTGCAATTCCTGAAGACGAAAGTGATATCCACGACACAGTTGAAGTCGCGAAATAATACGAAAAATGTTTGCGGGTTTTCCGCTTTGCATCCATTTATGATACATTGCTTGTATAGCGGGGCACTTGTGCCTTTCTATACAGGATCCTCTGAATATGATGCAGATAAAAATATCAGGACTTACGCAAATTGAACAGAGAAACGGTATATTTTGCTGAAAATGCCTCCCAGTGAGAGTATTTCGTTATATTTAACCCCCTAAAGAATCAACGGTATGAATGCCTTATGGCATTCCCCGCCCCTTATCAGGGGGACTTTAAGAGGAAATGCGTAAGTCCTAATCTGTGAAAAACACCAAAAGAAAAAACGAAAACTAAATGGTCCTGAAAAAGGTAGACTTTTTCTTGACACAATTTTTTCAAAATGCTATACTCTAATAAAAGTGTTGGGTTTGAATCTGGAACTCGACCGAATCCGATTATCCGCGTCCCTGATTCTCATTGCAGGTGAGGTTGGAAAAATCGTTTTGGAAAGTGAGAACTTCACGTATGGCTATTAAAAGAGGAAAATCCACGGATTCCTTTGAGGAACAAGAGACTTGCGATGCTGTTTGGTATCAACAGCAAATTCGCACACTTCAAGGGACCATTGACATGCTCGAAGGCGAGCTTGAAAGCATGCGGCAACAGCAACGTGCTGTATATGTCAAGGACCTTGAAACTCGACTCTATGAAATGCAACGTGAGTTGATGACGGCACATCGGCGCAATAAGAAACTCACGAGCACGCTTCAAGAGGCGAAAGAGAAACTGGAGATCCTCAAGGAAAAGGTCGCCCAACTTAGCGCACCACCCAATAATTACGGAGTCTTCCTCGCTTCAAACGAAGACGGCACCGTCGATATCGACATCAGCGGCAGGAAATGGCGTGTCAATCTCGATCCGACACTCAGGGATAAAGACCTTGCGGTTGGACAAGAGGTTATTGTTAATAGCGGGATGAACGTCGTTGATATTAAAACTGCCGAAAAGCATGGGGACATCGTCAAAATCAAAGATCGCATTGCGGACGAACGTGCCATCGTGAGTCTCCGTACCGATGAAGAACGGGTTGTCAGAATAGCCGAATCCCTCAAAGAGGAAACGCTGAAAGTTGGGGATCACGTCCTTCTCAACCATACGACGAGTATGCTCATGGAAAAACTTCCGAAACGGGAAATCGAAGATCTGCTACTTGAAGAGGTGCCGGACATTGGTTACGCAGACATCGGTGGACTTGATACACAGATAGAAGCGATTCGCGATGCGATTGAGTTGCCATATCTCTATCCAAACGAGTACAAGGAATTCAATCTCTCGCCGCCCAAGGGAGTCCTTCTCTATGGACCGCCGGGTTGTGGTAAGACACTCATAGCCCGAGCTGTCGCGAGCAGCATCGCTGAACGTGTCCGAAAAGAGACCGGCAGAGCTGAGGTTCGGGGTTATTTCATCAACATCAAGGGACCTGAACTCCTAAATAAGTATGTTGGTGAAACTGAACGTAAAATCCGGGAAGTCTTCCAAAAAGCGCGCGATAAATCGAGAGAAGGATTTCCTGTTATCATCTTCTTCGATGAAATGGACTCTCTCTTCCGCTCGAGAGGCATGGGAATCTCATCGGATATGGAATCAACGCTTGTGCCGCAGTTCCTCTCCGAAATCGATGGCGTTGAGAACCTTCGAGATGTCATTGTCATTGGCGCAAGCAACCGGCAAGATCTCCTTGACCCTGCTGTTTTAAGACCCGGTAGGCTTGATGTGAAAATCAGAATCGACCGACCCAATTTAGAGGGTGCCAAGGACATCTTCGGCATATATCTGACTCCGGGTCTTCCGTTCTCTGAAAACGTTTGTCAGAAATTTGAGGGAAATACTCAGGCTATCGCGAAGTACTTCATTGAAGAAGCTGCAAATGAAATGTATGCAACGACGGATGAAAATCGGTTCATTGAGGTGACTTACGCCCGCGGCGAGCGGGAAACCCTCTTCTTTAAAGATTTTGTCAGTGGGGCAATGATCGAAAATATCGTTTCACGTGCGAAGAAAACGGCGATCAAACGTTTTATTGGCTCCGATGGAACCGACAAAGGGATGTGTCTGGAAGATCTCACAGCAGCTATCCGGGAAGAATACCACGAAAACGAGGATCTTCCGAATACCACAAATCCTGACGATTGGGCAAAAATTTCGGGCAGGAAAGGTGAAAAGATTGTCAATATCCGTGCCTTGATTAATGAACCGACACAGGAGAAAACACAGAATGTCCGAGTGACCCGGGGTGGCACATTCCTTTGATGGCTGACAGTTTATAAAAAAATGGAAATACCAATAATAATGGGAACAGAGACTGAGTATGGTATCTCAGTCAAAAATGCGCGCGAGCAAGATCCGGTTGCCGCTTCCACCTTGGTAGTGAACGCCTATAAAACTTCAAGGGGTGATATTCCGAGTGCAACTTCTTCCGTCACATGGGATTACGAACAGGAAAGTCCTTTGATGGACGCTCGTGGGTTTCTCGCAGAGGCGGAAACACCTATCAGCGAGGCAGACACAAATAGCGTCGTCAATGATATACTGATAAACGGGGGACGTTATTACGTAGACCATGCTCACCCGGAGTATTGCACGCCGGAATGTGCCAATGCACGCGACCTGCTTCTCTACGAAAAGGCGGGAGAATTAATATTGGAAGTCAGCAGGGTAACAGCTGAACGCCTTTTGCTTGACAACCAAGAGATTATCATCTATAAAAATAATACCGATTACAAAGGGCACAGTTACGGTTCCCATGAAAACTATCTTATGTCCCGCAAAGTGCCGTTTGATGCAATTGTTGATGGGTTGACCCCCTTCCTCGTTACCCGTATCATTATCACAGGTAGCGGCAAAGTCGGTGCAGAAAATGGAAGTAACGAAACAGATTATCAGATTTCCCAACGCGCCGATTTTTTTGAGAAGGAGGTAGGCCTCAGCACTATGGTGAATCGCCCTTTGATTAACACGCGCGATGAACCGCATGCTGATGACAAAATCTATCGACGTTTGCACGTCATTGTCGGCGACTCTAACATGTCTGAATTCAGCATCTATCTCAAAGTTGGCATTACTTCCATAGTGCTTCAGTTGATTGAGAAAGGTGTTGTTGGCAAACAATTCAGTTTAAAGGATGCTGTTGCGGCACTAAAAAGTATTTCCCGAGACCTTTCGTGCAAAAATCAGATAGAACTCGCAGACGGAGAGCAGTGGACCCCGATACAAGTACAGCGCGCGTACCTCAAACTCGCGCAACAACATCTCACAGCCGAAGAGCGGACACCTATCGTTGAAGATGTCCTCGAAAAATGGCAATATGTGCTTGATAACTTAGAAATCGATCCGATGCGGCTCAGCCAACACCTCGACTGGGTCATTAAAAAGAAATTGATAGAGGCTTATCGCAAACGACACGGATACCAATGGACTGACGCACATGTGCAGATGCTTGACTTACAGTATCATGATATCCGTCCGGATAAAGGACTTTATATTAGACTGCTGAAAAACGGACATGTGAAACGATTGCTCAGCCATGAAGAAATTGTGCATGCGATGCACTATCCGCCTGTGGATACCCGTGCATATTTTCGCGGCACCTGTTTACGGAAGTTTCCAAAGCACATCTATAGTGCCAGTTGGAACTCAATGATTTTTATTGGTAAAGATCGAAGAAGCTTTGATAAAATTATGATGGATCGGCCCCACTTCGGCACACAAAAGATCGTTGGCGAGTTGCTGAACAACTGTACAGCAGAAGAACTCATTAGAGAACTCCGAGGTTTTTAAATTATGGGCCTCTGGTCTGCTCTCCAAATGTAAAGCATTCTGCGCAAGCCTATAGAGGCTTGCGGGACACTGCGAAGCAAAATTATGAGCAGGTTCTTGGTGAATTTCAACAGGGTCGGAAACAATTGCGTTATTTTCACCAGAAGGCGTTAGAAAGAGACTGGAATGGAAGAAGGGAAGGACGGAAGCGTGGATCCCCACCCTTCCATCCGATAGCCGATAACTATAAAAGGAGAAAACCATGTCGACTGAAAAACAACAGGAACAGGTCAATCATCCTGTCGATGAAACCGAAGAGATTGAACTGAATGTCGAATCGAGTGAAATGGACGAGGAGTTCGTCGAAGACTTAGACTCGCTCCTTGACGAAATCGATGAAATCTTGGAAGAAGATTCACAAGAATTTGTCGAAAACTATATCCAACGAGGAGGGCAGTAGGAGTGCTTGACCTCGATGATTATGGCACTTCTGACTTCTTCCAAATCCTCAAGCGTCGCTACCCCGAATTATTGGCGACGCACAATTCGTCTGATGCCGTCTCAAGTGTCCACACACCCGAGTCGTCATTGCGTTCTTACGAAGGCACAACGGTTTTAGCGGTTGCTTATAATGCGGGTGTCGTTATGGCTGGCGACCGGCAGGCAACAGAAGGGTATCAGGTCGGCGAGCGTCGAATTCAGAAAGTCTATCCAGTCGATCGGCACTCGGCAATCGCTGTTGCGGGTGCCGCTGGTCCCTGTATTGAGATGGCAAAACTCTTCCAAGTTGAGGTCGAATTCTATGAAAAAACAGAAGGAATGAGTCTCAGTCTTGAAGGGCAAGCGAATTTCCTCTCACACCTGGTCCGCTCTAACTTGGGGCTTGCCATGCAGGGCTTAATTGTCTTGCCACTCTTTGCCGGTTACGACTTGAAACGGCAACGCGGTAGAATTTTCAAATACGATGCTGTTGGTGGCCGTTATGAGGAAGACGACTATTACGCAATCGGTTCCGGTGGTAAGGATGCCCGTACAACCCTAAAAAAACGGTACACTCCAGAGATGACTCGTCAAGACGCGTTAGAGATTGTCGCAGAAGCGCTCTGGGACGCTGCCGATGAGGATATCGCAACAGGCGGTCCTGATCTCATCCGGAAAATCTTCCCAACACTTTATACTATTACTGAAGAAGGAGTCGCCGAGATTCCTGAGCCTACCGTTGAAGAACTATATCGGGACCTCATATCGCGCTTATAGTGTCCAATCCAACCGTGGGACGTATAAGTATCAAAGTTAATTGTAAATTGATCGTATATAGAATAGCCAACCGATACCCAGACCCACTTGCGAATTAATCAGAAACCTGCCTGAAACGAAGTGGAAGGTAGCCCAGGAGTTTAATAGCTTAAAAAACATGTCCACACCTTATTATGTTTCACCGGAACAAATCCGTCAGGATAAAGAGGATTTCGTCCGTCGCGGCATCACACAAGCGAAAGAGGTTGTCGTCTTAGAATTCCGGGATGGACTCCTGATGGTTGCCGAGAATCCACGCAAAACGACCTTTAAGATTTCCGAAATTTATGACAGGATTGCTCTCGCAGCCGCAGGTAGAATCGCTGAATATGAAGCATTACGTGTTGCTGGCATTCGCGAATCCGAAATTAAAGGCTTTCGCTACTACCGTGAAGATGTCACCGCAAAATGGTTGACGAATCTCTATTCGCAACACATGGGAGCAGTCGCACAAGCATGGGACGCTAAACCCTTGGAGATTGAACTCCTTGTCTGTGAGGTAGCAACCACCGATGCCTCAATGAATTCAGACACACAGAGGAATCAGATTTACCATATTGCATTTGATGGCATCTATTCAGAAGAGGAGAAATACGCCGTTATTGGCGGGCGTGCCGCGACGATCACAGAAATTTTAGAGCAGCATTATACAGATGGTTTAGAGATGTCAGCAGCACTCCAGTTGGTAACAGAAACCTTTCGAACCGTTGAAGCAGATACTGAAGATAACTATGAAATCACCGCAGAAACGATAGAAGTGGCATGTCTTGAACAAACCACCGAACGACGAAAATTTCGCCGACTCTCTACCGACGAAGTGGCAACGCTTCTTTAATTGTTCCTTGCGATTCGTTGAGGGGGGTTAGGGAACCTTCCCTACCTCTCCGTAGACCCGCCCTCCATTTCATTACGGGCTACGTTCTCTTTTTAACAGAGGAAGGCGGGAATCGGAAATGCCAAAAATTAAAAACGGACAAATCCCTAAACCGAGTCGCGACTTAACCAGAAACCTGCTCGAAATGTAATGGAGAGCAACTTAGAGGCAGATAGTTAAAAAGATGAAACGTAGAATTTACGGATTAGAAACTGAATTCGGAATCATCTGGACCCCAGATGCCCCACGTAGAAAGACACTCACTGTTCAGAACGTCGTGATGTATCTCTTCCGTGAAATTGTTGCTGGGAGAATGTATCCCGATGTCTTCCTTGAAAACGGTGCCAGGTTTTACCAAGACATCGGATGCCACCCGGAATACGCGACCCCTGAATGCGATGATGTCACTGAACTCGTCGCTCACGATAAAGCGGGTGAACGCATTATTATGCGGCTTGCCAGCACTGCGGAACGGCGTATGCGCAACGACGGGTTCTATGGAAAGATTTCTATCTTTAAAAATAACTTGGATACCCCCGGAAATACATACGGATGCCACGAAAACTATTTGATGGAACGACATGTCGATTTCCGTCAGTTGGCGTCGCAGTTGATACCGTTTTTCGTAACCCGACAGGTTTTCGCAGGTGCAGGAAAAATCAAACCGAGTCATCGTGGTTACTACGCAATTTCGCAACGTGCCGAACACATCCGAGAGGAAATTTCCATCGGCACAACAACGGCACGCGGGATTATCAACACGCGCGATGAACCCCACGCCGATCGCGAGAAGTACAGGCGCCTACATGTTATCGTCGGAGATTCCAATATGTCCGAATTTTCGACTTTTTTGAAGGTGGGTACAACCGGTATTATTCTCCGCATGATTGAAGATAATTTTATTGAGCAGCGGTTCGCGCTCCGCAACCCGGTCAAAGCTATCCGTGATATTTCTGACGATATTACATGTACACACCCGATTGAACTCCAAAACGGGAAGCGGCTCACCGCTGTCGAACTACAGTGGCAATATTTAGAATGCGCGAAGCGATACCTTGAACAAGCCGAATCCGATTCAACCACGAACCAAGTGATGGCACGCTGGGAGTACGTCCTTACATGCTTGGAAAGCGATCCGATGCAGTTGGACAGAGAATTAGATTGGGTCATTAAGTGGAAGTGGCTACAGACCTACCTCACAAAGCGTGAACTTGAATGGGATGCCCCGCAGGTCAAACACTTAGATTTAAAATACCACAATGTGCGTCAGACGGAAAGCCTCTACTACACCCTTGAAAAGCGATCGGAGATTGAGCGAATTGTCACGGATGAGCAGATTCGCCATGCTGAGCACTTTCCACCTGAACGGACCCGAGCGAAATTCCGAGGCAAGTTTATTAAGAAAGTTAACGAGGGAAAAGTCCTCTGCGGTGTCAATTGGAGCTACATTCAACTTTATGAGCCGTACCAGATCCTTTACCTTTCGACTGATCCTTTTAAACCCGAATTTGACGAAGCAAGTCGAACAATTTATTCAATCTAAATAGCTATCGACTGTCGGCTATCGGCTATCGGTAAAGAGATGTTTGTGGTATTAACAAATATTGCAACTGTCACAAAAGCCTACTGACTGCTGACTGCTGATGGCCGATAGCCAATAACAGGAGGCTTTTGATGCCACAACCAAAGTATGTTTACTTCTTTGGAGGCGGTGAAAGCGAAGGTAACGCCACAATGCGAATGTTGCTTGGCGGAAAAGGGGCGAATCTCGCAGAGATGAGTAATCTCGGCGTACCTGTCCCACCGGGTTTCACCATCTCCACTGAGGTTTGCAAATTATACTACGAAAATGACAAACAGTACCCCGCCGGACTTAAGGCACAGATTGATGAGAATCTTGCGAAATTAGAAGCCACGCTCGGCGCAAAGTTCGGTGATACCGAAAATCCACTCTTGCTCTCTGTCCGTTCTGGTGCCGCCGTCTCAATGCCCGGTATGATGGACACGATTCTCAACCTCGGCTTAAATGATGATGCCGTTAAAGGACTTATCGCCAGATCAGAAAACGAACGTTTTGCTTACGACTCATACCGGCGTTTCGTCCAGATGTTCGGAAACGTTGTACTTAATGTCGATCACGATGAGTTTGAACATCTACTTGAAGAAAAGAAAAAGGCGAAAGGTGTTACATTAGATACCGAATTAGAAGCCGACGATTTAGCGGCACTCGTCCATGAATTCAAGAACGCCGTCAAACAGCACACAGGAAGCAATTTTCCTGATGAACCCCGCACGCAATTGGACATGGCACGGGATGCCGTTTTTGAATCCTCTGGAAATCAGCGCGCGATTACCTACCGCCGTCTCAACGACATTTCTGAAGAACTCGGACGCACGGCTGTTAACGTCCAAGTAATGGTATTTGGAAATATGGGCGGAACCTCTGGATCAGGGGTTGCTTTCACTCGTAATCCGTCGACCGGCGCAAACCAATTTTACGGCGAATTCCTCATTAACGCGCAAGGTGAAGACGTAGTCGCTGGCATCCGCACCCCCCTTCCAGTCGCCGAATTGAGAAACATCTTGCCCGATGCGTATAATGAATTGGTCGATATCGGTTTGAGACTTGAGAAGCACTATACCGATATGCAGGACGTGGAATTCACGATTCAAAATTCCAAACTCTACATGCTTCAAACCCGTAACGGCAAACGTACGGGTCAAGCCGCTGTCCGTATCGCCGTTGAAATGGTCGAGGAAGGCTTGATTGATAAGCATACCGCCTTGACACGTGTCCCCGCGAACGACCTTGACCAGCTGTTGCATCCGAGTGTTGATCCGAATGCAGACGTTGAAGTTATCGCCCAAGGCTTACCCGCCTCCCCGGGTGCTGCTGTCGGTAAAGTCGTTTTCACTGCGATTCGCGCCGAAGAACTCGCGGCCGCCGGAGAGAAAGTGCTTCTCGTCCGTACTGAAACATCACCCGAAGATATTGGCGGTATGGATGCTGCTGAGGGTATACTCACCGCCCGCGGTGGTATGACAAGTCACGCTGCCGTTGTCGCACGCGGCATGGGGAAATGCTGTGTCGCTGGTTGTTCGGCACTGTTTATCAACGAAGATGCATTGGAATTTTACGCAGAGGGGAAACGCTACGCCGAGGGTGATTTCATCACGCTCAACGGATCCACAGGCGATGTTCTGAGTGGACAGGTGGCACTCATCCAACCCGAATTGAGTGGCCAATTCGGGACGCTCATGGAATGGGCAGATGAGGTTCGGTCCTTAGGTGTTCGCACGAATGCAGATACACCCGAAGATGCGAAAAATGCCCGACAATTTGGCGCAGAAGGTATCGGACTCTGTCGCACCGAGCACATGTTCTTTGGTGCGGGGATTGATGCCATCCGTGAGATGATTCTCGCCGATGAGACAGAAGAACGCCAACAAGCATTAGCAAAACTCCTACCGTACCAGCGTTCAGACTTCATCGGAATCTTTGAAGCGATGGCTGGCTATCCGGTTACGATCCGAACGCTCGATCCACCGCTTCACGAGTTCTTACCGAAAAGTGAAACCGAAATCCTTGAGCTTGCAGAGCGAATTAACGTTGAGCCGCAAAAACTCCGTGAGCGCGTCGAAGAATTGCACGAATTTAATCCGATGCTTGGGCACCGTGGATGTAGACTCGGTATCGTCTATCCAGAGATAACCGAAATGCAAGCCCGCGCAATCTTTGAAGCCGCTATTGATGTCTCGAAACGCGGCATTACTGTGTTGCCAGAGATCATGATCCCACTCGTTGGACACATCAACGAATTATCCTTGCAGCGCAAAGTCGTCGTGGACACCGCTGAAGCCGTCTTTAGTGAGTTGGGTACCCGCATTGAATATCTTATCGGCACGATGATCGAATTGCCTCGTGCCGCACTCACTGCTGATAAAATTGCCGCCGAAGCCGAATTCTTCTCCTACGGCACCAACGATCTCACCCAGACAACATTCGGGATGAGTCGTGACGACGCAGCGAAATTCCTTGATGACTACGTCAGAAACGGTGTGCTCGAATACGATCCGTTCCAGGTCCTCGACCAAGATGGCGTGGGTAGCCTATTGCAAATCGGTTCCGAAAAAGGGCGGGCGACACGTCCCGACCTGAAAGTCGGTATCTGTGGTGAGCACGGCGGCGAACCGAATTCTGTGAAGTTTTGTCACGGATTAGCGTTCAATTACGTATCGTGTTCCCCGTTCCGCGTGCCGATTGCGCGTCTTGCGGCAGCACAGGCTGTCATTGAAGACGAGGCTTAGTGAAGGATAAAGTGTATCGTTGTTATATAGGCGTGCGCGCTTTGTTGCCGCGCACGCCTATATAATACAGGACTTACGCAAATTGAACAGAAAAGGGCATATTTCGTTGTATTTAACCCCCTAAAGAATCAGAATCAACGGTATGAGGTTCCCATGTGGGCTTCCCCGGGTATGAATGCGAATCAACGGTATGAAGGTTCTCCGTATGGCATTCCCCGTATGGCATTCCCCGCCCCTTATCAGGGGGACTTTAAGAGAGAATGCGTAAGTCCTATAATAAATAGACCCAGCCTTCAAGATGGTGAGATAGCAATTGGATTCCATACGAGCATGTGGTAAAATCTCAAAGAGCGTAGAAAAATATGCTTGATGAGGCATCATAGGAGGATAAATCATGGATTCTCAAGATGTTCAGCAATTTTCTCAAGAAAATCTCCCTCCTGAAATTGCTACAATGACGTTGGAGGAATTCCTTGAAAGCGATTTAGAAGGGTATGAATATGTTAAAGGAGAATTATTCCGAGTGCCACCTACGTCAATAGAGCATGGCGACATTAGTATGAACCTAATTTCGCTCTTAAACTCGTACGTGCGTGAAAATCAATTAGGACGTGTTTATATGCCAGACACAGGTTTCCGGGTTGGTGAACGTGTGCTGATGCCAGATATTGCGCTTCTTTCAAACGAACATGTACCCGACGATCGTAGTAAAGCCTCTCCTGTCCCCCCAGACCTCGCTGTTGAGGTGGTTTCTCAAACAGATGCGTGGCACCGGGTTGAGGAAAAAGTGTTTGCCTACCTTGAGGCGGGCACACAACTTGTATGGGTTCTTAAACCTCTATCCAAGACGGTAACAGTCTATCGTTCAGAGGTAGACATCACACTGCTCACCCGGAATGATACCCTCACCGGTGAGAATGTCGTTGAAGGATTTTCTTGTCAAGTGGCAGAATTTTTTGAGTAGTGCTCCCATAAAAAAGACGTGTTTCTTTAGAAAGGACAACATATATGCTAATCTCAGATCTAAATGAAATTGAAGGTAGGACCTATCCTGCCCGTAGACGGACCAAAAATCTCGTCGGCGGTGCATCCCCGATCCAGATAGGTGAATTCTGTATGGGGTTCGTCGTCTTAGAGCCAAACGGTGGGCAAGTGCCGTGGCACAACCACGAACAGGAAGAGATCTACTTCATCGTTGAAGGCGAAGGCGAAATGTGCCTCGGTGAGGAACGTCAAACCCTCTCTACCGGTCAGACCGTTTTCATTCCCTCGTGGGTCTTCCACCAATTGACGAACACCAGCGACACACCCATGAAGATGGTTTACTGTTATGGACCCGCGGGCGATGTGGCGCATTGGAAACAAGAACTCGCTGGCACACTCCCAAAAGCCGGTGTTGACGCACCACCCCTCCCAGAAGGCGCAGCACCCCAATGCACCGAACCGGCGAAGTCTTAGTAGGTGTCCTCACCCCTTGGTAGGTGCGGGGTTTTTGATAGGGGTTTTTGCTTGGGTATTTCTGCGGATTTCCCGCACCGGACATCGTTAGGAAATTACCGAAATATTTTATTAAACTTCATGTAACCGCACCGGTCGTCTCTATGAAATTATCCAACTTATTTTTAATTTTTATATAAGCGCGCCTACCTCGCGTGCACAACTACAGCCTTTGAGGTGGTAGAGAAGCGGTCGGATGCTATAAGAATATTAGGGTAAACTATCAGAGCAGTGTAGGAAAGGATGCCTGACAAGCACATTGCAAAGGGGTAAGAATAATGAATGCACAAGAAGGTCGCCAATTCTCACAAGAAGGACTCTCCCCTGAAACCTCTACAATGACATTGGAGGAATTCCTTGAAAGCGATTTAGAGGGATATGAATACGTTAAGGGAGAATTAATACCAGTGCCACCAACCTCATTGGAACACGGTAATATTACTACGAACTTGTTTTTACCGTTAGGTTTGTACGTTCGCGAAAATCAGTTGGGGAGTGTCTATATGCCGGACACAGGCTTCCGAGTGGGCGAACGTGTACTAATGCCAGATATTGCGTTTCTTTCAAACGCACGGATACCTGATGACCTCAGCAAAGCATCTCCTATCGCGCCAGATCTCGCCGTTGAAGTCATTTCTCCAACAGATGTATCGCGCCAGATTGAGGAAAAGGCATTCGCTTACCTTGAGGCGGGCACACGACTGGTATGGGTACTTAAACCCCGATCCAAAACAGTAACAGTCTACCGTTCAGAGGTAGACATCACATTGCTCACACGGAATGACACCCTCACCGGTGAAGACATCATCAAAGGATTTTCTTGTCAAGTGGCAGAACTTTTTGAATAATGCAAAGTAGTAGGCACACGCCGTTGTGCCGTTACAAGGACAACACATAATGTTAATCGCAGATGTAAATGCAATGGAAGGGCGTAGCTATCCTGCGCGTAGGTTAACCAAAAATCTCGTCGGCGGTGTCTCCCCGATCCAGATAGGTGAATTCTATATAGGGTTCGTCGTCTTAGAGCCAAACGGTGGGCAAGTGCCGTGGCACAACCACGAACAGGAAGAGATCTACTTCATCGTTGAAGGCGAAGGCGAAATGTGCCTCGGTGAGGAACGTCAAACCATTTCCGCGGGGCAGACCGTATTTATCCCTTCTTGGATTTTCCATCAACTAACGAACACTGGTGACACACCGATGCACATGGGCTACTGTTATGGACCCGCAGGCGATGTGGTACATTGGAAACAGGAACTCGCCGGCACACTTCCAAAAGCCGGTGTTGACGCACCACCACTCCTATGGAAATATACCCCGTGTACGTATAAGGATTATTCATGACGAATCATACCCCAAAAACACACCGCGTCGGCATCATCATGAACGGTGTCACCGGGAGGATGGGAACAAACCAACACCTCATCCGTTCCATCTTGGCAATCGCAGAAAAGGGTGGCATCCCGATCGGTGATGGCGAAGTGATTATGCCTGACCCGTTTCTCGTCGGCAGAAATCCAGCAAAATTAGAAAAGCTTTCCGAAACCACCGGGGTCGAGAAGTGGAGCACGGATCTCGACGCTGCTCTCGCCGATGGCACTTATAGTGTCTATTTCGATGCTCAGGTCACGTCCCGCCGAGTTGACGCAGTCGAAGCCGCCATATCAGCCGGAAAACACATCTATTGTGAAAAACCGACTGCCACTACAACCGCCGATGCGTATCGTCTCTATGAACAAGCAGCAAAAGCGGGACTTAAAAATGGGGTCGTTCAGGATAAACTCTGGCTACCCGGTATTCAGAAACTGAAACGCTTGATAGATGCCGACTTTTTCGGAAAAATTATTGCTGTCCGTGGCGAATTTGGCTACTGGGTTTTCCAAGGCGATGCGATCCCGACCCAACGTCCTTCGTGGAACTACCGTGTCGAAGACGGTGGCGGCATTATTCTCGATATGTTTAGCCACTGGCGATACGTCATCGACAACCTTTTCGGCGCGGTTAAAAGTGTTTCCTGCATTGCTGCCACGCATCTACCGCAACGGTGGGATGAGGAAGATAAACCGTATAAGTGTACGGCGGAAGATGCCGCCTATGCGACGTTTGAATTGGAAAACGGTATTATTGCACACTTTAACTCGTCTTGGGCAGTCAGGGTTCGTCGCGACGATCTGTTGACGATACACGTAGACGGTTTGAATGGGTCTGCCGTTGTTGGTTTGCGGGATTGTTGGATTCAACCGCTCTCTGGCACGCCGCGTCCCGTCTGGAATCCGGACATCGAACAACCGATCAAATTCTTTGATGGATGGCTCAAGGTGCCAGAGCAGGAAGACTATGAGAACGCATTTCGAGCGCAGTGGGAACTCTTCCTCCGACATGTCGTTGCCGATGAACCCTTCCCGTGGACGCTGCTCGCGGGTGCGAAGGGTGTGCAATTGGCAGAAAAGGGCATGGAATCGTGGCAAACCCGCAAATGGGTAGAATTGCCCGAGCTCTTAGCACTATAGAATTTCTGATGATCCATTCTTTGTTAGGAGCGAAATTGGTTTGAAACGCGCAATCCGCGTAATCCGCGATTCAGACGAATTAGTTATCAGCAGTCGGCTGTCAGTTGTCAGCACACAAAAGACGCGGGTCAATTTCACAACTCCATAATCTTGTAAATTCTCTCATCCCAATTCTGACGAATACCGGTGCGGTTAGAAACCGTACCTACCGGTCACGGAGCTACGCTGATTGCTGATGGGTGACCACTGACAGCCTCTGTAACAAAAGTGTTGCATTTCCCAGAAAAATGCTGTAAAATAAAAATATAATGTAAACATTCCGTTATAGGCGAGATGTGCATCGCGGTTGCAACACCTCCCACATCGGCAAAATTGTTACAAGGAGATTCTCTCACATGGCGTATAGCAATTTTACCTTAGAGGATGCGTGCAAAACATTTCACCTCAAAACGGTCGAAGCTGCTGGCATCTTTACGGATATAGAACCGGTAGCCCCAAGCACACTTCTCACCACGGTGTTGGAGCGAAATGTCCCGTTAGCGTTTGCTATCGGTACTGAGAAAGCAAAATCAGAACTGATTGTTGCCGCTGTTTTGGTTGAGCTCCGGGAACACTTTGAGCGACGCATCAGTTTTTTTTCAGGGATTGACTTTAACGTAAATGCCGAAGAGGGGCTCACCGGCGTTTGCGATTTTTTGGTAAGTTTATCGCCGGAGCAATTTTATTTGGAAGCCCCCGTCCTAATCCTCGTTGAGGCAAAAAAGGACGATCTAACAGCAGGACTCGGGCAGTGTGTTGCGGAAATGGTAGCCTCACAACATTTTAACGCGGAAGAAGGGAATGACATCGCTTGCATTTATGGGACCATCACATCTGGAATAGATTGGCTCTTCCTCAAATTGGAGGGAAAGAAACTCTACATTGACATGGCTGCCTATCAAATCTCACAATGCGATACAATCCTGGGGATCCTCGCAAGTATGGTATCACAAAAGGCGTGAGAGGAATGGAAGAATAAAGAAACACATCGGAAATTACTATCATGGCACAAAATGTAATCCTCCAAAAACTTGACGAATACCGTTGGCGTATCCCGAAGAGTTACATGAAAGGCATGCGCGTAGACGGGATTGTCTATGCCAACGAGAAACTCCTCGAACACGCCAAAAGCGACGAGGCGTTGCAGCAGGTGGCAAACGTCGCGCATCTTCCGGGTATCGTTAAGCACTCCCTCGCTATGCCCGATCTGCATTGGGGCTACGGCTTCGTCATCGGGGGTGTTGCGGCTACCGATCCACAGGCGGATGGCGTTGTCTCTCCCGGTGGCATCGGGTATGACATCAACTGCGGTGTCCGCCTCATCCGAACGAACCTGGATGTCTCGCAACTTGATGGCAAGCGGAAAGCACTTGTCGGTAAATTGTTCGAGAACGTCCCGTGTGGTGTCGGCTCCAGCGGCAAAATTCGGCTCACCCTCCAAGAGGAGCGGCAGATGTTGGAGAAAGGCGCGCTGTGGGCAATTGAGCGAGAATATGGTCACACAAGAGATCTCGACTTTACAGAAGCGACCGGTTTCCTCGAACGCGCAAACGCTGACGCGGCAAGCCAGCGTGCCTTAGAACGCGGCAAAAACCAACTCGGCACCCTCGGTTCGGGCAACCATTTCCTTGAAGTGCAAACCGTTGACCGCGTTTTTTACCGAGAAGCCGCCGATGCGATGGGGTTGAGCGAGGGCAACATCTGCGTGATGATTCACACCGGTTCGCGCGGCTTCGGTTACCAGATCTGCGACGAACACGTTAAAAGTTGGGTCAAAGTTGCCGAAAGATACGGCATAAAACTGCCCGACCGTCAACTCGCCTCCGCGCCGATCAATTCACCAGAAGGACAGGATTACATCACCGCGATGGCGTGTAGTGCAAACTATGCGTGGAACAATCGACAGTGTATCATGCACCTCGTCCGCCAGACCTTCATGCAGTTTTTTGAAACGACAGAAGACGAACTCGGTTTAGAACTCGTCTACGATGTGGCACATAACATCGGAAAGTTTGAGAAACACACCGTTGATGGTAAAGAACGTGAACTCTTTATCCATCGCAAAGGCGCGACCCGTGCGTTTCCAGCGGGGCATCCCGAAATCCCCGATAAATACCAGAAAGTCGGGCAACCCGTCCTAATTCCTGGCGACATGGGAACCGCCTCTTACGTGCTTGTCGGTAATCCGGGTGCGATGGCAGAGACATGGGGCACGACCTGTCACGGTGCGGGTAGAATGCTCTCACGCCGGAAGGCGATCGCCTTGACGAAAGGACGCTCTATCCAGAAAGATTTGGAGGCGCAAGGTATCTACGTCCGAGCAGAAGGCAGACGCACCCTCCAAGAAGAGGTCCCTGAGGCTTACAAAGATGTTGACGAGGTCGTCCGTGTCGTTGACAAAGCGGGACTTTCCCGCCGCGTCGCACGCCTGCGTCCCATCGGTGTTGTAAAGGGCTGATCCCAGCCCCTATATCATATCTCCAATATCAGTAGAAGCGGTTAACTACTGACTGCCGACGGCTGACGGCTGATTGCTACCTTCCAATGTCCATTTTTTTATCACAAAATGTTCAAAAAATAGGCAATATCCCGCAAAAATTGCCCAAAACAACCCCTTTTTCATTGGCACGGAAATTGCTTATGTTTATATGAGCCTCCTTGGGTAAGCCGGAGCCATAATTCTTAGAAGGTGTAACTTGTAAGCCACTGTTGCATGTGTTAGTTCAGTTGAAATCCCTGAAACTCTTGGCACCAATTAGGAATGTGGTTTCCGGCTCCTTTTTTGTTCCCGCCTCATTCACACCGTAATCTGTTTTCTTAGAGCATTCAGTTTTTCTGTAGGAGGGGGAACACCCAAGCAATATTCCAACTTGTTCCCGTCCCTAAAAAACCTTCCACAATTTCAAGCGGTTTTTTCATTTTTTTTGCCATTATGCACCCTTTTTACCTTAAAATTGTGTCTTTAACAACATCGCCTTGATTTTACAAGATATGAGGACGCACACCATTCTTTACGACGAAACCCACAAGTTTTCGTTTTAGACGAAAAAGGAGATAAAAAATGACACATCGACAAATCCTGATATGCCTCTTTTTGCTCGCTTTAATTCCGCTGAGTGCCAAAGCATTTCCACCCGCTTCACCCGCAGGTGGAAACTATTTAGTCCTCGATGGGGTGGACGATTATGCGGTTTTGGACTTTAAAACCTTCGGTGTCCTCTTCCCGAAAGGCACAGACGAGTTCACCGTTGAAGCGTGGGTATATCCAACGACACCGCTGCCTGACATGGATACACACGCAATGATTCTCAGCCAACAGGTGCGGATGAATGTCGCGGTCGCTGTCGAGGGACGGAGGGACATCAAGAAGGGGGATTTAGTCTTAGCAACTCAAGCGCATATTACGGTTATAGGCAGGCTCGCTAGTACACCGTACCATCCGGTAGTACTTTCCCCGAACCAATGGCATCACATCGCTTACCAGGCGAAAGGGAAAGAGACAGCAACCATCGTTAACGATTTCGTAGGCATCTTACCGCAAAGAACAACGCTCGCACACGATCTCACAGGATTTAAGCGTCCAAAGGATTTTACACTCGGAGGATTTGGAAGGAAAGTTGAGTTTCACATCGATCACTTTTGGGGACCTTTTGCGGGATATATTGATGAGGTCCGTATCTCGAGGGTCGCTCGTTACAATGTCGGCAAAAAAGGTTTCACGCCGCGCAAAAAATTCAAGGATGACGCAAAGACGGTCGCCCTGTGGCATTTTGATGAACCCAGTGGAACACAGAAATTCTCAGACGCATCGGGTCATGCACATCATCTGGTAGGTGAAGGTGGAGCGAGGACCGGCATCCCACTCGCAGTCGAACCCCACGAGAAACTCACAACAACATGGGGACGCCTTAAGCAATGAAATCCCTAAAGAAAGCTTTCGTTATGGGTGTCGTTGTTCTCATTCTCTTGCTTATGCAAATAGAATCCTTTGCCAGTGAGGATTGGGAACTGGGCGGGAGAAAAGTGATATGTTAGACGTAGATATGCATTCTCGACAGTCCAAACGGAAACACCTAAATCTGTTCATTGGGAGGGAGTCTCGTGGAAAGAAAAGAAGATGCGCAGTTGATTTACGACATTTTATCCGGCAACGATGATGCCTTCAACGCGTTAGTGCAAAAATATCAGAAGAGTGTTCACGCGCTCGCTTGGCGAAAGATTAGCGATTTTCACTATGCTGAAGAGATTACGCAGGACACCTTCCTCCAAGCATACAAAAAACTCTCGACCCTCAAAAATCCGCATCAATTTGCTGGGTGGTTGTATGTCATCGCAAATCGGCTTTGCATTAACTGGCTTCAACGAAACAAATCGGCGATGCAGTCTCTGGAGGGTACGCCAGTGAGGGAAATCAATCAGTTAACTTATGAACGTTATGTCTCTGAGGCGCGCGAATCGGAAGCGACCGAACGGCGGTATGAAATCGTCGAAAAACTTCTCGAAAGACTCCCAGAAAGCGAACGCACAGTGATGACGCTCTATTATCTCGGTGAGATGACGGCAAAAGAGATAGGCAACTTCTTGGGGGTGTCGGTGAATACGATTAAGAGTCGGCTCCGGCGAGCGCGAGAACGTTTACAAGAAGATCAGGAACTCCTCATTCAAGAAGTTTTCAGTGGCGTCCAAATATCGACAGGCCTAAGCCAGAACATCATGCGGCAAGTCGCTGACTTGAAACCCACATCCCCGCCGGCTACGAAACCGCTGATCCCATGGATGGCTTTGGGAACAACTGCGGTTTTGGTGCTGTTGCTGCTGGGTGCAAGCGATCGATACCTCACCCGTTTTCAGAAACCTTATAGTTTCGAGGCGGCATCCGAACCCACAATTGAAATTATTGATGCCCCGATCGTCCTTGACAGTCAGTCAAAACCCGATCTGCTAAATCGGGCTGGACGAAGTGTGTCCTCCAGCAGGAGCAACTCCGTCGGTTTGCAGGCTTCCGAGAAGATCTCAACATCTAATGCCCAGGTGGGTTCTTCCAAGTTTCCTACTTCACAGTGGACACAGACAGATGGACCACCAGCCGGTTACATCCGCAATATCTTCGCTACGCCTGAAGGAACCGTCTATGCTGTGGCATCATCAGGAATGTACAGGTTGACAGCAGACGCAACCGCATGGATACACATCAACAGGAGTGTTCCTATTGACCCATCTCTAATGCCGATGGCAGCCCACGGGGATAACCTTTATATTGCTTCCGCTGACGAGATATTCACTTCGGTGGATAGAGGCGAGACATGGAATACACTCGGTCCACGACCTAAAGGAGAGGCTATTGGAATCATCATTACGGATGAAACACAACCACGTATTATAATGTACCTTGCCCTGAGAGATGAAGGGATTTTCCGCTCAACAGACGGCGGAACGCAATGGCAGTCTCTTCGCGATGGATTAACAAGCGAAAAAATCTCCGCAATTGCCGCTGTTGAGAACACAGTGTTTACGGGTACAGAGAGTGGACTCTACCGTCTCGACTCTGGTATCTGGAATAAGTTGCCAGTGGATACATCACGAGCTGTCTGTTCCTTGACAGTGTCTGGGAATAACCTTTATGTCGGAACAGGTTCCGATCTATTGGTGAAATTAACGCCAAAAGAGATATATCGGGAGACACGGAACATACGGAATAACAGGTCGTACAGGTCACATCCAGTCAAGATTTTCCATTCAGCTGACTTGGGAGCCTCGTGGACTGAAATAATGGATGGAAGTGAATACAGTCATGGGGATTTACCATCGGGTATAACAGTTTTAGCTGCAGGTGAAACGCTCTTGGCATTAGGGGAGTATCAATCTCGTTCAGTAGATGGTGGTAAAACTTGGACCAAACTTGGATGGGATGCGAGTTGGTTGATGGACAGTAGCCTCCCCGCTGTAATGGTGAACGAGAGGACGTTTTACAAAACTAACCGATTTGGGCTTCATCGCACAACGGATGGTGGTGATTCATGGCATCCATTTATGAACGGGATGACAGGAACACTTATAATCGATCTGGTTGCATTCAACGACAGGTTATACGCACATACCGGCTATGAAGTCTATCAATCATCCGATGCCGGGGTGTCTTGGAAAAAAGTTCCCGTTGATGGACAGGAGGTTTCCGTTCTCAACCCCAGAATCAAAATCGCTTCTGAATCAAAGTTCGTGGTTGTCGGCAACATGCTTTATCTTCTTTCATCTGAAGCAGAAGACTTCCAAATTTTCCGTTTATCTACAGATGGCGATACGCTCATTCCAATTCAAGGTGTACCCATTTTTGACCGGAGAGCATTTAACCCGCATGCTATATCTCGTCTGCAAACTGAGACGGCTACCGCCAGCTGTGATGCGTTCTATGTGGAATACCAGAGAGGGCTTTTCAAATGGAAACTGGGGGATCCAGAGTGGACAAACACTGGATTGGTAGACACAAATCAAGTGTTCGATAGCAAGCACAGAAGCGGATTCAAAATAGCGGTTTCTGATGAAACTGTCTACGTCGGTCAACGGGACGGGCATCTGTTTCAGTCGCTTGATGAAGGGAACAGTTGGAAAGACATTACATCCAGTCTGCCGCTTCGCTTCACCCGTTTCAAGGCGGTAACCTTTATCGGATCAACGATCTATGTCGCAACAGACAACGGAACCTTGGTTTCACATACTGGGGAACACTGGAGTGTTCTGACCGATAGTGCCGGCGTGCGTCCTATTGTAGACAGATTTACTACAGATGGCTCCAAAGTCTATGGTATCGGTGAAGCAGGGGTTTATCGCTTAGATGCCGATGGTCAATGGAAGCAGATTTCGTCACATGCTCCCAATAACATTCTCGCTCTTGTCGTCAGTAAAGAAAGACTTTACATTGCTACGCAACAACGCGGGATGTTTCATATCCCGCTTGAGGCGGATAGCGTCGCAGAGAGAAGTTCTGGGTATTGAAATGCGTTCTGCAACAGGATAGATCATTCAGTTCTTCTGTAGGAGGGGGGAAACACCCCAGCAAAAACACTCCGATTCCCGACTCTTACGAACCATCCCCCACTGACGAGGTTTCTTAAGGGAAATCCGCAGAAATACCGGATGTCGTCTGGGGATAGACTAAATCCATTCCTTGTATTACATTGCAAAGACTTTAAGCAAAAACACCTCGCCACTGTTATTGACCAACGAATTGTAGGTTTTACTATAAATGGAGGCAAACCATGAAAACCTATTTGACTTTTGGAATCCTGATTCTGTGTGCTCTGTTAGTTATCCCGCAAGCCTTTATAGGCGTGCGTAACAGACACAATCTAACAGATTATGCTACAAAGGTGGCAACTTGCGTTATAATAACCTGAGTTCGATAATAAAGATGCGAGTATAGATGTAGGTTGAGGTATCTTTAATGAAATTCGCACGGTTTCTTTCTGCTTTTAGCCTCATATTTTTCTGTTCAAGCGTTTGCAGCATCTTGGCACAGGCTCCACAAACCCCCCAAATTGTATTTCCGTTAATCGATGACGGAAATTCGGAAATCTACCTGATGAACCCAGATGGAACTGAGAAGGTAAGACTCACCCGTAACAAGGCATTTGATGTTTCACCGGTGTGGTCCCCAACTGGCGAGCAAATTCTTTTTGCCTCAAACCGAGATGGAGCCCCTGAAACCCGTGACCTGTACCTTATGGATGCAGATGGGAAAAATGTGAAACGGGTATTTGGCAAATTAGGGGATAGAAGACACCCAACATGGTCCCCGGACGGAAGACAGATTGCTTATACGCGACGTGAGCAGGGCAAATCGTTCATCTACATTGCTTCAATAGACGGAAAAAAAGAGGAGCGTGTAGCGATTGGTAGCAGTCCGGCGTGGTCTCCAGATGGAACAGAGATAGCGTTTATCACCGGAGCAGTCAAACGCAAGCAAATTAGTCTCCTCAACCTTAGCACATATAAACAGAAAGTGTTCTTCCCTAAACCAGCAAAACCTTCGTGGATGACATCTCCAGCGTGGGCACCATCTGGTGACAAAATTGCGTTCACCTGGCTCCACAAGGTGCCTTTAGAACAGTTCGCTGATACAGAGACAATTTATATCATAAACCGCGATGGTACAGGGCTTCAACAGGTTATCGCCGAAGGAATCGGCAGAGAGAGCTCGCCGGTTTGGTCTCCGCACGGAGACACACTTCTTTATACACAGTATATCAAAGGGGCGAAGATGCAAATCTTCAAAGTTGGATTGGACGGAGGGGAGCCAGTGCAGCTTACGGATCCAATGTTTTGGCATTTTACAGGAGATTGGTTTGACCCAGCGTTTGCGTTGCCTGTTTCACCGCAGCCCCAATTGCTAACAACGACGTGGGGAGAAGTAAAGAAAGAGAACTGAAGTCGGTCTTTCAAAGGAGTCTATAATGCAAGGGAAGCCTCTGTTTGTTTTATGCGTCCTAAGTGTCGTCATATTATGCGCAAGCGTTTGTTCGGTTTCTGCAAAAGCACCCGACACAGCGAAAATCGTATTTGGGACCTATCGCGATGGAAATCATGAACTCTATCTGATGAATCCCGATGGCAGCGAGCAGATGAATATCACAAACCACCGCGCCGCTGATGTCGGCGGTGCATGGGCGCCGACGGGAGAACAGATACTTTTTGCATCTAATCGCGATCGATCTCCGGGAAGTTTAGATATCTACCTGATGGATGCGGATGGGAAAAATGTCCAACCGATGTTTGAAAAATCGGAGGAGAGACGGCACCCTGCTTGGTCGCCCGATGGGAAACAGATCGCTTATAAACGCTTTGATGGGGGTGTGGGGTACCTCTACATCGCCACAAGTGATGGGAAAAATGAGGAACGTGTAGCAATTGGAGGCACACCGGCTTGGTCTCCAGACGGCACAGAAATCACCTATGTCGTCAGAGTCGCACCCGACCGCCTGAACATATACATCCTCAACGTACGCACGCGAAAACGGAAAGTGTTTTTTCCACCCGATGACATCAGCACGGCAAGAGAACCTGCCTGGTCACCGGACGGAGATAAACTCGCGTTTATGTGGCACCCAAAGGGACCAAATGATAAAGGAACGATCTATACACTGAATCGGGATGGGACGGGACTCCAGAAAGTTGTGAATGCCCCTGGACTGGGGGCTGCGGCACCGGTCTGGTCGCCACGCGGGGATGCTCTTCTCTATAGACGACGCTCAGAACACATACAAACCTTCAAAATCGTGTTAGACGGCGGCCAGCCTGAACAATTAACAGATGCCGGAATCTGGAATGTACCCTCTGATTGGTTCGATCCGGCATTTGCATTACCTGTCTCGCCACAACCGCAGTTGCTCACAACCACATGGGGGAAACTGAAAAAGTAGCGTTCTATCCGTTTTGAATTCTACGGTAGGTTCGTAGGCGTGCGATTTCTCGCACATCAACAACGGGCAATGAATGGTTTCCCTACTACAAACAGGATCACCTATAAATTCGGTCAACCTGACGGAATCAACTTCCGCAACGTCTGAATCAGTGTACTTTCCGAAAACCATTTGCCTGCCACGCGCCAGACACTGCTTGAAAACGTCGGGTACACATGGATCATCCCACTCAATTTCCGCAACGGAATCCCCTCTTGCATCGCCAGGATATACTCGTGGATGACCTCCCCCGCGTTTGCACCAACGAGATGAACCCCTAATATTTTCCCAGTCCACCGACTCGCGATGACTTTGCTAAAACCGTGTGTCTCACCTTCAGCGACGGCTCTGTCAACATCCGCCTGATCCAGCGTGAATACATCAACGTCCCCATACTTCTCGCGCGCCTCTGCTTCCGTCAGACCGCAACGCGCAACTTCTGGGTCACAAAAGGTTGTCCACGGCACAACGGCGTAGTTAATCGTTTTGGAGAGCGGGAAGAAGATATTTCGGAGGAGCAGTTGTGCTTGAAACGCCGCAACGTGTGTGAACAAGTAATGTCCGATCACATCGCCTGCGGCATAGATATTTTTCACGCTTGTCTGAAGTCTACTGTTCACTTCAATCCCACGCCTGCCCACCTGTACTCCGATTTTGTCAAGTGCTAAGCCTTCGACGTTCGGTGCGCGCCCCGCGGCAATCAAAATCTTATCAAATGTTTGTTCCACCATCTCGTTGCCGCCACTACTGGTGGGAGGGGTTTGTAACCCCGAAAATATGACACTGATACCCTCTTGATGCTTCTTAACTTGCGCGATATTCGTCCTGAGTCGGATAGTGATCCCCTCCTCGCGGAGGTAACGCAGCATCTGTTCAGAGACATCGGCATCCTCTTTCGTCAGAATGTGTCCACTCCGTTGTGCTATCGTCACATCCGCACCGAGGCGATGAAACGCCTGCCCCAACTCAATACCGATTGGGCCAGCACCAACAACGAGTAGACGACGGGGGAACTCTTCAAGATCCCAGACGTTCTCACTATCAAGGTAGTCGGAAGATTCTAAGCCGGGTATAGGTGGAGCAACAGGACGGGAACCCGTGCTAATCACAAACTTTTTACTCTTGAGGGTGCGGGTCTGATTGTTCTCAGTATCTTCTACAACAAAGCTATCAGAGGATTCAAAATGTCCGTTTCCGAAGATGACATCAACCCCCATCTCACGGAACCGCTCAGGATTGTCGTGTTCCTCCTCTATCGCGTGTTGGGTGCTCCTCACATACGTCATCACACGCTGCCAGTCAGACGTTGCATTCGTGGTTGTAATGCCGTATTTCTCAGCGTTCCTGATGTAATTTGTAACTTTCGCTACCTTCAGGAGTGCTTTGGAAGGCACGCATCCCGTCCAAAGGCAGTCGCCACCGATGCGGTGCTTCTCCACAAGCGCGGTCTTTTTACCCAATTTTGCTCCCGCCACGGCAAGCACGAGTCCCGCGCTTCCGCCGCCGATAATTGTCAAGTCATTTTTCAATTTATGGTCTCCTGGGCAAAGAAACGCCCCAGCAAAAACGCTTCCACTTCGTTTCAGACAGGTTTTCGGTTAAGTCGCGACTGGGCGTAGGGAACCTGTCTGCTTCGCTCCAAAACACAAGCCCGACACTTTAGTGGAGGGCGGCTCTATAGTAAGGGTGTTAACCACCGAATCCACGTCATCCCACCGCAAGGAAAATTAGAAAACTGTCTATCGCTGTTGACGCAGAACCCTACCGGGTAGCTGCCCCGTCACGTTACCGTCTTCAACAACTGAAACGCCATTGACGAACACCCAGTTTACACCGACAGGAGATTGCACTGGATCGGACCACGTAGACCTGTCTGCGACAATCTCCGGATCGAAGACAACAATATCCGCGGCAAGTCCTTGATCAATTCGCCCGCGATCGGAGAGTCGAAAACGTTCTGCCGGAAAACCACTCATTTTATAGATGGCTTCTTTCAATGAGACCAACTGGCGTTCGCGCACGAATTTGCCGAGATATTGCACGAAACATCCATAACTCCGTGGATGTGGATGTGGGATATTGTAGACACCATCGCTGGCAATCATCATACGCGGATGGCTCGCAGTGCGATTCAAAATGCGTTCATTTTCTTCGGGAGGCGTTGCCCACGGCATCACAAAGGTTTCAATCGTGGCTTCTTCTTGAATGAACTCGAAGGCGAATTCTTCATAAGACTTACCTTCACTTTCAGCGGCTTCGGCGAGCGTCATTCCGATAAATCTACCCGATCGGTTGTAACCCACAATCTGGTTACCGCCGCGTAATTCTCCGCGCAGGTATGTGATCGATTTTTCTCGGACTTCGGGGTTTTCCAGATGTGCTAACATGTCAGTAGGCGCGCCGGTCTGATATTCCATCGGGAGCATCATAGCGAGATGCGTCATGCCAGCAGGATAGAGGTAGGACTCAAACGTCAAATCTATCTGCTCTTTCTCTACCCGTTCAAGCACGTCCGCGGCTTCATCATCAACGCGCTCATGCGAGATATGCACAGGAATTTCGGCACGTTGTGCAATCTCGATCGTCTCCTCCCACGCCTGTTTTCTGCCGAGGATGCGGTAGCGGATGTGTGCGGCATAGATGGCATCGTAAGCTGCCGCAATTTTTGAGAGATGCACCAATTCGTGCAAATCGGCATTTGCGGAGGGTTGATAGTCCAATCCTAAGCAGAGACAGCACGCACCCGCCTCTAACCATTCACGCGTTGTGCGTCCCATCACTTTCAACTCATCAGCGGTTGCTGGGCGCGGCTCCCACCCCATCGCACCGAGGCGAACAGCGCAGTGCGGCACCTGCGGATAGAGGTTCGCCGGGATCCGTCCGTCGAACATACCGAGATATGCGTCTGGTGTTTGCCAATCGAGCGGGACTTCCGCATCGCCATAAGCGAACTGCGTGTAGTGCCACATTTCTTGTGCCTGCTCTGGTGATAAAGGTGCCCACCCGAAGCCATCTGGCGCGGCTAAATGTGTCGTCACACCTTGGCTGATAGCAGCGAACTGATCGCGACCTCCGAGCAGGGCGATTTCAGAATGCACGTGTACATCAACAAAACCGGGGCAGACAACCTGTCGCTCCGCAGAAATTCGACGAGGTGTCTCTGCTTCCGAGAGGTCACCGATGGCGGCAATCCGGTCGTCCTGAATGCCGATATCCGCGATAAACGGTTCCCGTTTACCTGTTCCGTCAACGATGTTTCCGTCTGCAATAATTGTATCAAATCTCATAAGGCACTCCTCTATTGTTGTCTCAGTCTATCACCAAAAAGGATGTATGTCAACACAGACTTTGGCAGGATCAAGGCTATTTATACCATTTCTGATTGAAAATTTTCAATAGGATTTTAACGAAAGAACCGAGTTGTAGTAATGTGGGCAGGCACAAGACCTGCCCCTACATGTGCGGTCTTGTTACACTTTGATATGAGGCATCCATGCAATATAATCTCTTAGAAATGGTATTAGTTCTTCTGTAGGAGGGAACTGAATAGCCCTACCTTTCCCCAATTTTCCTTTGACAAAAAAACCGAGGACTGATATACTGGAGTTCGGCATTTATACCAAATTTACTAACTGGGCTTCCCCACCCCAAGATAGGAGGAGAATCCGTGCGTCAAGCCTGCACCTATATCAAGACGTTGCTCGCAACGCCATATTCCACATTCGGGATAGTTCTACTGTCGCTGACGATTGCGCTGAGCGGTTGTAGTGAGACCTCTTCCGGCGGAAGCGGTCTCACCGATGTAGGACGCGACGAACCGATGATTGTAGATTCCGTCTTGGCAATCAGCGTCTTCGAGGATAGACCCGACGGCATCACGACCACCTTCTCCGCTGGGGTCAACGACCAGGTATTTTTATGGATCTTATGGGCTAACATCACAGAACACCACACCGTTAAAGTCTCATGGTTCTCACCAGAAGACGATTTGGACGACCCGCCATTCTGGACAGAGAAGCAAACCCTCACATCAACAACCGGCGATAAAATTACGTGGTTTTACATTGACTTGCCAGACATTACAGGCGAGTGGTTCGTTGAAATCCACTTAGAGGACGATCTCTTTGAACGGAGTCATGTCTTCTGGGTGGAATAACACAGGCGATTACCGACTCCAGAGCCATTCAATTGTCGGATTTTTGGGCGTTTTCGCGAAAGCATCGCGAGCTGGAGCTCGCTCCTACAGCGAAGACCCCTCAAGCAGAAAATCGAAATTATGGAAGAATTGAATGCCTCTGTTACCGACTCACACCCCTGGGAGGAGGAAAGCCATGGATAAACTCAAAATCGCGCATATCGGTACTGGCAGACGCGGTGCCGGAACCTACATTCCCCTTATCTCGAAATTGACGGATGACCTTGAACTCGTCGCCGTTTGCGATCCACGCGAAGAGAGCGTCGCTGAACAGGGTGAGAAATACAGTGTCCCCGCCTACACAAATACTGAACAGATGTTGGCAACAGTGAAACCTGACATTTGTGCAATTGTGATTACACCCAGCAACAATCACATTCCGGGGCTTCTCTGTTCCGAGCGTGGGGTTAGTTATTGCACCGAAACGCCGATTGACACCGATCTCGGATGGGCAGACAAGATGATCGCGTCTGCACAGGCGAACGGCGCAAAATTGGAAGTCAATGAAAATTACTACCGCGTCCCTTCGGAGCGGATAAAACGGGAGATGATTCTCGCGGGGGTTTTCGGGAAAGTCAACGCCGCCTATAATGACTTTCGAGGACACGGCTATCACGGCATCGGGCTCATCCGTAGCTACGTCGGTTTTGACAATGAACCCGTGCAAGTTTATGGCTTCCGAAAGGGATATGATGTTCAAGATCACATCTGGCGGCAAGGGCAACCCACGCGTGACACTGAGGATTGGCAACATGCAGTCATCGAATTCGCAGATGGTGCCGTCGGCATCTTCAATTTCAGTAGCCTCTCCTACGGCTCGCCACTGCGAGGTTTTAACGGCTCGAAGTTCTACGCAGAACGCGGGATGTGCTTCCGAGACGATGCCGTTATTTTAAACGATTCTGCTGATGGACAGCGCGCGATTAACATCTCACGCAGAACCAATAGCGTTGACGGCTACGAAACCTTAGCCGCCCTCGTGGCGGATACCGATCCCGAAGTAGTGTGGGAAAATCCGCTGAAAAATTATCCACTCAGCGACGGCGAAATTACTGTGGCATCAGAACTGATGAGTCTTGTAAACGCAGTTCGTAATGACACAGAACCTGAATACGGTGCTTATAACGGGCGCAAGGATCGGGAGATCGATGTCGCGATGGCACGTTCCTGGGCAAACAACGGCGCGCCTGTCACTTTCCCCTTTGAATACGAGGAACGCTGACACCACTGTTAGAGGATTTGACTTGCCGTTTGCTGAGAAATTTTGTATACTTTAAATAATTAAGTCTGAACTATGATTTTAATGATTATCAGATTTACCATGATTATCGGAGGTCCCATCATTCTATCATGGTAAATCACATAAATCACAATAATCCTGGTCAAAAATCACAAACCTTGGAGGAACCTCCCATTTTGAAAACCTTTCGGTTCATTCTCGCCACTTTGCTTCTCTTCGGTTTCAGCGCGACGTTGATGGGAAATGAATGGGCGAATTACTACTTCCCGGATGCCGTCGATAGTTATTGGATTTACGAAGACCAGCACGGTGACGAGTTAACGCGCTATGCAATAGAGCCAGAAGAGATTGATGGCGAATTCTATCGCGCCTTCAGTTACGACCCTGCTTTGGAGAACTGGGCAGACTTCGAGCATTACGTTCGTCCGTATTTCTACCAAGTTGGTGCCGACTGGGTGGCGTTTTTTGTTGGCACTGAAATTGAAAACGCACTCAAGGCAGCCACAATGGAACAGATGGAAGAAGCCATCGTGCTGATGCGCCAGGCACTACAGGAACAGATGCCTGCGGAATTAAACATCACATTTGACCTAAATTACGATATTGAGGTAGATTCCCAAGACTACTTCTATTTCCTGCCGACACCCGCCACCTTTGGTGAAGAGTGGACAGCCATAGAAATAAACATCGTCCTAACCATGACAATTGATATCAAAGGCATGCCTATGGAGATACCGGGCGGCTCAACGCAGACTGTTAAAACTTATACCACCCTCGTAGAGTCAGGTAACGTTACCGGCACAGAAACCGTGGAGACGGAAGCTGGCACTTTTGAAGACTGCTTGGTAATTGAGTATCGAACAGACGCATCAACAGAGACAGTTATGTCCGTGGAAGTCCCACAACAGCCGGGACCGCAAGAGCAGCAAAACGTGACCCTAACAACTGTCTGGTTAGCTCCTAACGTCGGTATCGTCAAATTTGAACACCAACACGAGGGGTCTGCGGAGAATGAAGAACTTGGCATGGCAACACCTGAAGACCAAACGCTTGAATTAGTCCGATACGAAATCAAATCCTCGAGCTCGGAGAACGAATGAGCACCTTCCCTGTCTATCGTCCGAGGCGACTTCGCGCGAATGAGAACTTGCGGCGACTGATTCGCGAGACAACGCTCTCTGTTAACGATCTTATCTACCCGATGTTTGTCGTTCACGGACATAACACCGCGGCCGAAATTTCTGCCATGCCCGGGTGCTACCAATACTCGGTTGACACCCTCGTCACCGCCGCGAAAGAACTCGCTTCCCTCGGAATCCCCGGAACAATTTTGTTCGGAATCCCGGAGGCAAAAGACCCGCTCGGTTCCGAGGCATACGCCGACAATGGGATCATTCAACAAGCCGTCCGAGCCATCAAAGATGCTGTGCCAGATCTGCTTGTCATGACTGATGTGTGTCTCTGCGAATACACCGATCACGGACACTGCGGCATCGTTGAAGCCGGCGAAGTGCAAAACGATCCGACACTGGAATTACTCGTTAAGGAGAGCCTATCGCATGCCCGCGCCGGTGCCGATGTCATCGCACCGTCAGATATGATGGATGGTCGCGTCGGCGCAATTCGTGACGCGTTAGATGAAAACGGTTATGAGAACGTCCCGATTATGGCGTATTCCGCCAAATATGCGTCTGCCTTCTATGGGCCGTTTCGGGAAGCGGCGGAATCGACCCCCCAATTTGGGGATCGGCGTGCTTATCAGATGGACCCAGCAAATGCAGAAGAGGCGCTGCGCGAAGTCGCATTGGATATACAAGAAGGCGCGGACATTCTCATGGTGAAACCTGCCCTCTCCTATCTCGATGTTATCCATCGGGTCAAAACAGAATTTCAGGTGCCTGTTGCGGCTTACAACGTCAGCGGTGAATACGCTATGGTTAAAGCAGCCGCACAAAACGGTTGGATCGACGAAGAACGGGTCGCTTTGGAGGTACTCAACAGTATCAAGCGCGCAGGAGCGGATATAATTTTAACCTACTTTGCAAAGTCCGTTGTCGAGTGGCTATAAACTGGCTGTCAGCGATCAGCAGTCAGCAGTCAGCGAATTAGCAATCAGCGGTCAGCGCATTAGCAATCGGCTATCAGCAATCAGTTATCTGGCATAGGACAGATGGTAGGAATGTTAGTGATTACCGCCACAAGGAACACTACTGACTACTGACTGCCGATGGTTTCCGATAGCCATAAAAGATTTTGGAGGGAACGCTTTGGAGAGCAGTAAATCCTTAGCCGCATGGCAAAAATCACAACAATTCATTCCCGGCGGGGTCAACAGTCCTGTCCGAAACTTCAGTAAAGTCGAAGGTCATCCCCGTTTCATAGCACGTGGCGACGGCTCAAAAATCTATGACATTGATGACAACGAATATATTGATTATGTCGCCTCTTGGGGTCCTTTGGTTTTGGGGCACGCGTATCCGAGCGTTATAGAGGCTATCAATTCGGTGGCGGCGAACGGCACCAGTTTCGGCGCACCAACACCATTAGAGACTAAACTCGCTGAAACCATTGTTAACGCCGTACCTTCGATTGAACAGGTGCGACTCGTCAATTCTGGGACCGAAGCAACCATGAGCGCAATCCGCGTCGCACGTGGGTATACCGGTCGCGATAAAATCCTCAAAATCGACGGATGCTATCACGGTCACGTGGACTATCTGTTAGCGAAAGCAGGGTCGGGTGTCGCAACGTTCGGGCTTTCCGATAGCGGCGGCGTCCCTGAAGACTTCGCACGTAATACACTCACAGTCCCCTTCAACAATCCCGATGCTGTCCGTGAAGCGATAGAAGCGAACCCAGACGAAATTGCCTGTCTTATTCTCGAACCGATTATGGGCAATATGGGCATCATCCCACCTCGTGAAGGGTACCTCGATCAACTCCGTGAAATCACTGAAGAGCACGGTATTGTGCTTATCTTCGACGAAGTTATCACCGGCTTCCGAGTGGCTTATGGGGGTGCGCAATCCCACTATAACGTTACACCTGACATGACCTGTTTAGGAAAGATTATCGGTGGCGGGTTGCCTGTTGGAGCGTACGGCGGAAAACGGGACATCATGCGGTGTGTTGCGCCAGAAGGCGATGTCTATCAGGCGGGAACGCTGTCGGGCAATCCGTTAGCCGTTACCGCAGGTATAGCGACGCTGAAACGTCTCGCTGAACCGGGGGTTTATGAACAGCTCGAGAGTCGGGCTGCTGCCCTTGCAGATGGTCTCGCTGAGGCGACCCAAAGATACGGTATTGACGCATGGCATAGTCGGGTCGGTTCGATGCTGATGCTCTATTTCACGCCAGAAACTGTCACCGATGCTGATGGCGCGCGCACAGCGGATACTGAACGCTTTCAACAATACTTCTGGGGACTTCTGGAACGCGGGGTCTATGTCGCACCCTCCCAATTTGAGGCGGGATTTGTCTCCTTAGTTCACTCCGAAGAGGACATCAACAACACCGTTCAAGCCGCAACACAGGCATTGGCGAATCTCGTTTAGGAGTTTTCAGATTTCAGTCGTCAGTTATCAGTTAAGAGGTGTTTTTGTAATACGCTCCCCAAACTTGGAGGACCCTCGTGCTTCAACCAGTTTCAAATCGGGGTAACCACGTTCGTAGTAGGGAAACCATTCATTGCCCGTTTTCTCACTGCGAAGCAGTGCGATAAATCGCACTACTACAAACTAACCCTAAAATTCAAAATGGATGGAACGCTAAGAAGTGCTGAATTGTTACAGCGTGCCTCTTTAACCGAGGACTGATAACTGATAACTGACCACCATTAAGGGAAAAGGCAGTTACAAGGACTGCCCCTACATTATGTCCAACTTTGATCAAATTGTTCAGTTGATCGCCGACGACCTCAATGCTGTTGAGGCGAAACTCACCGAACAGACCGCCAGCGAATACACGTTCGTTGATATGGCGGTCCAACACGTTGTGGAAGGTGGTGGTAAACGTCTCCGCCCGATTCTCGTTGTGCTTTCTGCCAAAGTCTGCGGATACGAAGGAAGCGATGCGCACACCCTTGCCGCCGTTGTTGAACTCATCCATGTCGCATCGCTCGTGCACGACGATGTGCTCGACGAAGCCGCGATCCGCCGTGGACGTGAGACGTTACAGACGAAATGGGGCAATAAAGTGGCAGTCCTCGTCGGAGATTACCTGCATGCCCGTGTGCTTTCGATGCTTGTGTCCCGTCGTGCGGATGATCCGGCGATGGCAATCCTTGCCGATACCACACAGGCAATGTGTGAAGGTGAAGTCATACACGCATACAAAAGTGGCGATTTCGATATCTCCGAAGCCGAATACCTCAAAATTATCAGTTTCAAAACCGGTAAACTGATCGCTGCGTCCTGTACCCTCGGTGCACATCTCGGAAACCCAGCAGAGATAGAGCAGGTTGAGGCACTCACAACCTACGGGCAACAGATTGGAACCGCTTTCCAAATCGTGGATGACCTGCTCGATTTCACGGAAGATTCCGATAAATTGGGGAAAGACGCGTTCGGCGACCTCCGCGAAGGAAAACTCACCTTCCCTATCATTTATGCAAGATATGCCTGTCATGACGATGAAAAACAGATGCTTGAGAAGGTGCTGCACTCTGATACAGATGGAGCCGAAGCGATCGCTTTTGTTAAATCTCTATTCCAACGATACAGTGTTGAGGAACACTGCCTAAAGGTCGCTCAAGACTACGCCGACCGCGCCAAAACCGCATTGGCAGTCTTACCTGAGACATCCGATCGCATCGCACTGGAAACCCTCGCAGATTACGTCGTTTCACGTGAGTCGTAAGGAATAGTTGTTAGTTAATATATCGCTGTGCGTTGTAGCAAAATCTTTATGGAGTTTCAGAATTTAATTGGGTAATTTAGGTGTTAATTGTCTGAATCAGGATAACCCCCTCAAGAATCAACGGTATGAATGCCGTATGGCATTCCCCGCCCCTTATCAGGGGGACAGGATTAAAGGATTTGCAGGATTGGGTGTTATCCTTGGCTGAAAACTGTACTCATAGAATTACCGAATTATTTATTGAAATTTCATGAGGAACGATATACCCATAACGCCGATGGACGCTCAATTTGCCGCTCCAGAGGAGCGATATGTCTATAGCACTACAACGCCCTGAAAAGAGAAACCTTGAGACTTTGCTATAAACACACCGATTCGGATGAAGATTAAGAACGGCTTTAACCTTCTCACGCAACTGAGGGACATTCCTGCCTTGATACGCAAAGGAAGAAAATCATGAATACGCGAAACGATTTTGAATTGAAGCAAAGAAAATACATGCCTGTCTTTCCAAAAGCGAGTGGAAAACCGACCATTTACATCGAAGGCTACCCTTGCGAGGACGATGAACCTATGCCCGCAACAGAATTTCACGGTGAACAGCTCGCTGTCTTTTACGAACAACTCTCGCGATATTTCCAAATCAATGCACACATCCACGTTGGCATTGACAGTTTTATCTACTACCGTGAAGGAGACATCACACAATGCCTCGCTCCCGATGTTTACGTCGCCTTGGGGGCTGATAAATATCCGCTGCGGCGCAGTTTTTATACCTGGGCAGAAGGTGCGATTCCTACAACTATCTTTGAATTCCTTTCCGATGCGACAGCGAATGAAGATCGGCATGAAAAAGTCCAACGCTATCTGATAGATATGGGGGCTCAAGAGTATTTCATCCATCAGCCTGAAATGGAGAAACCTGCGGAGTTTCGGGGGTGGCGGCGTAGTGATGTGGGGGACATTGTTGAACTCGCGCCGGATGCACAAGGGAGTCTGTTCAGCGAGGCGTTAAATCTCTGTTTTCGATGGGAGGATCAACTGGATACCCACGTCAGATTGTTACGCTCCTACCTCCCTGATGGCACCCCGATTACAACTTTTATGGAGGAACATCACCTACGAGTGGCAGCAGAAGAACGGGCAGTAGGAGAATCCGAGCGACGACTCGCAGCAGAAGAACGGGCAGTAGGAGAATCCGAGCGACGACTCGCAGCAGAAAGACTCGCCAGAGAAGAGTCAGAACGACGACAGGCAATAGAAGCCGAGTTAGAACGCCTCCGAACACAACTCGCCAACCGCCAAAATGAAAGCGAATGATACCCCAAGGGATAATAACTGGTGAACTGGCGAGATGTTTTGCTTGGGGTTTTTGATAGGGGTGTTTTTGCTTGGGTGTTTCTGTGGATTTCTGTGGATTTCTGTGGATTTCCCCAGGAAACCTCGCCAGCGGAAATGAGAAAAAACCGATAACTGAAAACTCATAAAATGTTCTATCCTGCACATATAAACCTTCAGGACAAAAAATGCCTCGTTGTTGGCGGTGGTACTGTTGCGGAGCGGAAAGTTGTTGCCATGCTCCTCAGCGGTGGCGATGTCACCGTAATCAGTCCCGATGCAACGGAATTGTTGACATTCCTCGCAAACATCGGCACAATTCGCTGGCACAAGCGGCAGTTGGAGGCTGATGATACACACGGTTATTTTCTCGTCTGCGCTGCGACCGATTTTACAGATATTAATTCTGCTGTCTTCACGGAAGCATACGAAAAGCACAAAATCCGTTTAGTCAACGTTGTTGATGTCATCCCGCAGTGCACTTTCGCCGCCGCCTCCGTCGTAACCGATGGTGACTTCATGCTGAGCATCTCTACGAGTGGTAGAAGTCCGGCGACGAGTCGCCGTATCCGTGAACATTTTGAGGAGGTCCTATACGCCACCTCGCTATATACACTCGGATACGAAGATGGAGAACCCGTACCAATCGAGAATCAAGGACTGCCGTACCCCGTCTATCTTCTGTTGGAAAATCGTAGGTGTGTTGTTTTATGTACACAAGAAACACCGGAAATTGAACGTCGCCTCTCCCTACTCAACCAATGTGGTGCCTCTGTTGTTTGTCCGGCACCCGACGAAATGAAACCGCATCACCTTGAAGACGTGTTTCTTGTTATTGCAGACCAATTTTCTGCTGTAGATAGACTTTTGAGCACCAACCCCCCTTATCAGGGGGGAATTGGCAACTGTAGAAGCGAGGGGACATTCATTCGGGAATATCTTGATGCGCCGGACGCTGGCACCCACTTCACTCCGGATCTCATAATAGATGACAATCTGATAATTAGTGTATCGGCGCGAAGCAGTGCAGGTATTGACAAGGCAAAACGCCTACATAAAAAACTCACGAACCAGTTTGAAAACAACGGCTACGGGGCGTTTATTGAATTCCTCGGAACGCGCCGCTCTGAGATTCTCAAGGCTTTTCCGACCCCTAAAAAGCGTGCCGACTTCTTTGAGACGCTCATCAACAAGATTGAAATGAAGAACGCACAACTGCAGACATGTTGTCTTGGTCTCACAAACCCTGAATGTTCCGCCGAATGCCTTTTCAACTGGGTCCGGCACGGCAAACTGGAACGCGCCAACGCCTTTACCTCCAAACTACTTGACAAAGAGCACACGTGTTGTTAAAATTGCATCAAAATAAAAACAGTCTGCCTTTTTTTAAAGATCTTCAAAACGGTTGAGGAAGGGAGAACATAATGAATACGCTAAATGATTTTGAATTGAAGCAAAGAAAATACATGCCTGTCTTTCCAAAAGCGAGTGGAAAACCGACCGTTTACATTGAAGGATACCCTTGTGAGGACGATGAGCCGATGGCCGCAACAGATTTTCACGCGGAACAAATCACCACCTTTTCTGAACAACTCTCGCGATACTTTGCGATTAACGCGCACATTTACATCGGTGTTGACAACTTCATCTACTACCGTGAAGGCGACATGAGAAAATGCGTCTCACCCGACGTTTATGTCGTTTTAGGTGCTGATAAATATCCACTGCGTCGCAGTTTTTATACCTGGGCAGAAGGTGCTGTTCCTGCGGCTGTTTTTGAATTTCTTTCCGATGCGACGGCGAATCAAGATCGGCATGAGAAAGTCCAACTGTATCTGCTGGAAATGGGTGTTCAAGAGTACTTCATCCATCAACCCGAAATGGAAAAACCTGCGGAATTCCGCGGGTGGAGACGGAGTGACGTGGGAGGCATCGTAGAACTCGCGCCGGACGCACAAAGAGGACTATTCAGCGAGGCGTTAAATCTCTATTTTCGATGGGAGGATCAGCTTCATAGCCACGTCCGGCTGTTACGCCCTTACCTCCCTGATGGCACCCCGATTACCACTTCTATTGAGGAACATCATCTACGGGTGAAGGAACATCACCTACGGGTGGCGGCAGAAGAACTGGCAGCAAAAGAATCGGAACGTCGACAGGCGGCAGAAGAACTGGCGGCAGCAGAATCGGAACGTCGACAAGCAATAGAAGCCGAGTTAGAACGTCTCCAGGCGCAACTCGCCAACAGCCAAAATGAAAACGAATAATATAGCCAAAGGATAGTCATATCTATCCGTTGTGAGTACACGTCCATTACCACCTCAAGACGCACGGAGCATGATAAATTTTCTATTTCTCGTTACCCTTTTAATATACTTAGCGGCAGGCATTTTCCAGACACTCTCGCTGGCGATTGGGAATCGGACCGAAGCCTCCGTAATTCGTCCAGCCATCGAGCGGCTCGCTTTTTGGTGTACTATCATCGGTTTCGCTTTTCTGACCGTCTTTATCGCACTCTGGTGGCTACAGCAAGGGCATTTTCCGATGACGCACTGGACCGACTCCACCGCCTTCTTTGCGTGGGCAATCACGCTGATTTATCTCGTCATCGTGCGTCTGACGCATCTCCGCACACTCGGCAGTTTTGTGATGCCGGTTGCGTTTATTGCGATACTCATCTCATATAGTTTCGCCACGCACACAGCCGCGCTTCCTGAACCGTTGCAAAACTATTGGCTTCTGGCACACACGACACTCATTTTTCTCGCATACGCCGCGTTCATCGCTGCATTTGGGTTTGGGTTGATGTATCTCATAGCAGAACGGAAAATCCGCAAAAAGACGGACACGCTCCTCGACAACCTCCTCCCTTCCCTCGGTATATCCGATGAACTTGGGTATCGTTGCACAATTTTGGGTGTGATTCTGCTCACAATGGGGGTTATCGTCGGGAGTCTCTGGACCCAATATATCCGAGACGTGCCGTGGAGATGGCTCGATGCGAAGGTAATCTCTACCCTGATGACGTGGTTTATCTATGTCGTGCAAATCGGTATCCGTCAGCTTTGGGGCTGGCACGGACGCAGAGCGGCGTATGCCGCAATCATCGGTTTCGTTGCGGTTCTCTGCACCTATGTTGGCGTGGATCTCTTTTTAGACAGCATGCACACGTACCGCTAATTTTAGAAGACTGTCAAGTAAATATGTTGTCAAAAGTTTGAGCGAGGGGAAAATCGCGAGTTCTAAATTTGACACAACCGCTGATATGTGATATAATTTAGTAAACGTATGAAGGATACTTCACCTTTTAGACTCTTTCGGTGAAAGGAATGAACCACATCGTCTCTATCGGAACCAGCCATCATGTCGCCCCTATTGAATTCAGGGAAAGATTGGCGTTTTCCGAAGAACAACTCATTGAATCCCATCAGTACTTGCATGAATCTGATCAGGTCCAAGAGGCAGTGATTCTCTCTACCTGTAATCGGGTAGAAGTCTATGCAGTCCTGAATTCAGTGCGGACTGCCGAGGCAGCTACCAAGGTGTTGGCTGAATTCCTCTCCCGATGCCATCAGATTGATACGGAATCGCTGAAGAAATGGACGTATCTCCACCATAACTTGGAGACAATCCGGCACCTCTTCAGAGTGACATCGAGTCTCGATTCTATGGTCGTCGGTGAGTCCCAAATATTGGGGCAAGTCAAAGATGCTTACGACACCTCACGTTCGGCAGGTAGCACGGGGATTATTCTCAATCGTCTTTTCACCAAAGCCTTCAGCGTTGGTAAACGCATCCGATCCGAGACGACAATCACTACCGGTGCTGTCTCCATTAGTTACGCCGCCGTCGAACTCGCCAAAAAGATTTTCAACACACTCGAAGGTAAAACTGTTGCGATTATCGGGGCAGGAGAGATGAGCGAACTCACAGCGAAGCATCTCGTTGCAAATGGGGTCTCCAACGTAATCGTTGCAAATCGGACATACAAGCGGGCAGTCAACGTCGCAGAGAAGTTTAATGGAACACCCCTCGCCTACGACAGCGATCTCAGTTTCCTCATTGATGCCGATATTGTCATTAGTTCTACCAATGCCCCCGATTATCTCATCAAGCGACAGCCTCTCGCCGACATCATGCGGAAACGGAAGCACCGATATATGTTCCTCATCGACATCGCCGTCCCACGCGATATCGAGCCGGATGTGAGCAAACTCGACCACGCATTCCTCTACAATATCGATGATCTCGAAGCCGTTGTCGCCTCAAATCTCAAAGACCGTCAGCATGAAGCAACCCGTGCAGAGCAGATCGTCTCTGAAGAAGCCAAGCGGTTCTACGACCAATTGCAAATCTTTCAGGTCAATCCTACGATCAAAGCACTGCATCAGCAGTTTCGACAGATAGCCGACACCGAATTGCAAGCGTGTTTCTACAAGGCAACACTCTCCGACCAGCAGGAGGAAGTTATCGCCTCTATGACGCAGGCAATTGTCAAAAAACTGCTCCATCATCCAATGCAAAATCTCCGCTGCGCTGTCAACGACGGCGATGCCGATCATGGGCAATATGTCCAAGCCCTACAGGAATTGTTCGCTTTGGATGTTAACGATGAGAACACAGATTTCTAATAATTGCTCCTGGGCTGCCTCTACTTCGTTTCGGCAGGTTTATAGTTAACGCTAAGTGTTTATGGATCGTAAAGTTTTTATCTGTGCTTCATCATCAAGAGACGATTGGAATCAACCGAAAATCACCGTGAAACGAAATTAGGTTTCCTTAAATGGCATAATTTGTCTTTGCTTTACATTTGGAACGGTTTAACCATCAACTCGACTCCGTTATAAATGTTAAAGCACGAGTGTTTTTGCTTGGGGTTTTTGCTTGGGTGTTTCTGCGGATTTCTTCGATGGTTAACAGATTTAATAATTTAAAAATGCACAGCTCGCTTGTAATCGGCACACGTGGCAGCCAACTCGCACTTTGGCAGGCACAATTCATCAAAAATCAGTTGGAACACCATTTCCCTACCTTGGAAGTCTCCCTCAAGACCATCAAAACCACCGGTGATACAATCCAAAACCGCTCGTTAGTTGGACTCGGCAAAGGTGTTTTCACCAAAGAGATAGAAAACGCCCTCTTAACCGGCGACATCGACCTCGCTGTCCACAGTTTGAAAGATCTCCCGACAGAATTGCCAGAAGGACTTTGTATTGCCGCTATCCCGAGGCGAGAAGACCCGCGCGATGTGCTTATAACAGACACAGGAGTGCCTTTAGAAAGTTTGCCGGAAGGCGCGAAGATTGGCACTACAAGTCCACGCCGAAAAGCGCAACTCCTCTATATGCGTCCAGATCTGCGAGTCGTTGATGTTCGAGGCAACATTGATACGCGGTTGCGCAAACTCCGCGAAACCGATCTCGACGGAATTATTCTCGCTGCAGCAGGTATCAAACGTCTCCTCAAACCAGAAATCATCACACAATTCTTTGACACAGAACAGATGATCCCAGCAGTCGGGCAAGGCGCACTCGCGATTGAAGTGCGGGAAGGAGACGATAGGGTCGAAAAACTGCTTCTGCCTCTGAATGATGCCTCAGCAATGGCAGAAATCACAGCGGAAAGGGCTGTATTGGAAAGCCTCGGCGGTGGATGCCAAGTGCCGATTGGGGCACTTGCGAAACATGTCGATGGTGAACTCTCGCTCATCGGTGCGGTTTGTCATCCAGACGGTATCCAACGCATTATTGAGCGCACCACCGGAGCACCAGATGCGGCACAACATTTGGGCGGCGTTGTTGCCGAAAAACTCCGAAATAGCGGGGCGACAGAACTATTGATGGTAGAGGAGAGCCACTGATGAACGCGTCTTCTCAGAAACCGCACACAGGTATTGTTTACATTGTAGGTGCTGGTCCCGGTGATAGGAAACTCATCACGCTCAAAGGTGTAGAGTGCCTTCAGCGCGCTGATGTCGTCATTTATGACCTGTTGCTAAACGATGCCCTGCTGGAATATTGCCCTGCACACACCGAAAAGATCAAGGCACCCGACCCAAGAATCCGAGCGACACGCCAAGATGAACTCAATCATTTGCTGATTGAACACGCTAAAGCCGGTAAAATCGTTGTCCGCCTGAAAGGCGGCGATCCGTATATTTTTGGACGCGGTGGAGAAGAAGCGGTTGCTCTTACAGAAGCAGGAATTCCCTTTGAAGTCGTTCCGGGTATCACGTCTGCGATTGCCGCATCTGCTTATGCAGGCATTCCGGTTACACATCGCGACTACGCCTCATCGGTCGCTTTTGTTACGGGGCATTCCGCGGCACTGCGTTCAGGTTCAAACATCAATTGGGCACAACTCGCCACCGCAGTTGATACACTGGTTGTCTACATGGGGGTTGCGCACCTTCATCAGATTGTGGAACGGCTGATAGCGCACGGTAGAAATCCGCAAACCCCCGTCAGTTTAGTTCGCGTCGGAACGACACCGCAACAGCACGTCGTGCAAGGTACGCTTACCGATATTGTGCAAAAAGTAGAAGCGGCTCAGCTCAAAAGTCCGGCGGTTATCGTTGTCGGAGAGGTGAACAGGCTACGCCAGCAACTCCGATGGTTTGACACCAAACCTCTCTTCGGGAAGCGAATCCTTGTCACACGCGCCCGTGCACAGGCAAGCGATTTCGCAGATCTGTTGGAAGCAAACGGCGCAGAGGTCATCCAATTCCCCACGATAAAGATCCACCCTATTGAGGGTGTGGACATACCCTCTCCCAACGCATACGACTGGGTTATCTTCACGAGTGTCAACGCCGTAGAAATTTTCTATGAACGTCTACAAGAAAACGGAAAGGATGCCCGCGCGTTCGGTGGAAGCAGTATCTGTGCAGTTGGCGCGAAAACTGTGGAGGCTTTAAACCGCATCGGTATCCATCCCGATTTTGTTCCTTCTCACTCCCGCGGAAGTGCGATTGCCTCTGAAATGACAGATGTGAACGGAAAGAAAATTCTCCTGCCACGTGCGAAGATTGCTACTGCTGATCTGCCCAACGGTTTGCGTGAGAAGGGGGCACAAGTCGATGATGTACCTCTCTACGGGACCGTCAAAGTGGCGAGCGAAGACCGAGAGGCGATTGAAGCAGACCTCCTGAACGGTAGCATCGACTTCGTCACGTTCACCAGTTCCTCAACGGTCACGAATTTCTTGGAGATGTTTCCCACACACACCCCTACAGCATTACTCGCTAATGTCAAAGTCGCCGTGATCGGTCCCACAACACAGAAAACGGCATTGGCGCGTGATGTGCGGGTTGATGTGGTTGCAAAGAAGGCATCCGTCGAGAGCCTTGTAGAAGCAATTGTTGAGGTATAATTTAAAACAGGACGCGTCAACCGACCATGTAGGGGTGGGTCTTGTGCCTACCCATAGCCGTCAATTTTAGAAAATATATTCGTCTTTTATGGGACTTGCGTGCTATATCTCGTCTGAATCACGGATTACACGGATTTCGCAGATTTTGGAGTTCTCTGTGCGCGAAGCCTTCAGTGAGTGTTGGGTTTCACTCGGTATATCTGTGATACCGAGTGTATGGAGGGGCATCAGTTTTCTATGAGTTGATAGGGTTCTGGCATTATCCGTTCAACCCAACCTACTGTTCCATCCAGTTTCAAATTGAAGGTATGTTCGTAGTCGTGCGATTTATCGCACTGCTTCGCAGTGAGAACGGTCAACAACGGGCAATGAATGCCCTACTACAAACGGGGTTACCCCCACTTTGAAAGTGGATAGAGCACGACAATGAACTTAATCGGGTTTACAAAACCCTCCCACAAGAATATATCCCGCTAAATTGACATGTATGGGGTAGGTCTTGGATTCTCCTACCCATCTGTGAACGTTCTATCCAAAAATCGGGAAAATGTAAGGCACAAGCACCTTTTGATAGACGGTAATAGATCCGAAGATCGAATAATAGCCTGCGCACAATACCAGTCCAATCTGCTTCCACAACGGTGTTTGTATCTCTGGCGGTAAGAATTTCCGGTTCACGTAGAGTGTATGTAACGCCGAAAACACAAGCAGATACCCGCCAATCGTTGCTGATACCAAGATCATAAAGAACGGTTTCGCGAGATACATCGCGATGATGCCCCAGACAATATAAACACCGAGTATCGGATAGTAAATCCATTTTGCGCTGTGTTCACCCAAGTTTCGAGCACGCTTCACGCCGGTCCAAATAATATCAGTAAAACCGCGCGGCACACCGTCCACTCCACCGAGTTGTGTCGAAAACAGCACCCAGAAACCGCAGAGTAGCGTGAGATACCACATACTTCTACCGCCTCTTGCCTCAAGTCCCTCCGCTTGGATTGCCGCTGCCGACCACTGTTCCATCTCCTGTCCCTGAGGCACATACTCCAAGGTTAGCATTGCGGGCAACGCAATACCGATGAAACATCCGATCATCCAGATGTAATACTGTTCAAACCTGACATATTTCCACCACTCCTTGAACCGTTTGAGGTTCTCTGGTGTGATGCGAAACACTTTACCCCAGTGCGAGAGTGTCACGTGCTGTCCACCGACCATTGATGGGATTGCGCCGACGAGACTGCTCATACCCCACCCTTTATCGCGAACGTAATGGGTCATGCCAACATTGCCTAAGCCGCCGCTGCCTGCATACGCCGCGAATGCACCGACAAGCAACCAATTCACCTGCCCATCTGCTCCAGGGGTAGGGAGTGCTCCGAAACTAAAGAAACCTTTGATAACACTCCACCACACTTTTGGCGACACCATAAACAGATCAATGACGATGAGGTAGCTGATAATCCAAACGACCATAAAGAGTTGCACCTTCTCAAGCGAGTTATAAATCTTCCCGCCGAACAGCACAATTCCCAGACAGGAGAAAAAGATGAGATATGCGAACACGCGCACCGTCCCGCCATCTGCATCCTGCGGCATATAGCCGAGCCACGCAGCAGCGAGTGCTGTCGCAGCCGTCATTGCCCAACCGGGCCAAATTCCGAAAAAGTTTATACCCGAATAGAAAGTCATCCAGAAAGGCGCGCCCGGCTTGCACCGCATGTAACCGCTCATCATCGGCTCGCCGGTGTAAAGTGTATAGCGGATCGCTTCTGTATTGAGAACCACCTGAAGCAGGATGGCGAATGTCGCAATCCAGAGCAATCTACCCCCGTATTGTGCGGTAATCGCGGGACCGAGCAACCACTCTCCACTGCCGATTGAACCGCCCAAGGCGATAATGCCGGGACCTAAGATACTCCGAAACGCTTTTCCAAATTGATAAGGGGGCGGTGCAGGTAAATCTTCGACCTCCCAATCGGGGAGCGTGCCGCCCGCTACACGTTCTTTCGTTTCTGCCATATTTTACCCCTTCCCTCCTCTATTTTTGATTACGGATTGAGGCTTCGACTCGTTTTTGCCTCTCTCCTACCACTCCCAACAGATGGGGATATCTAACTTTTCAGCGATGCCAGCGAGACCCCGTAAATGGTCTACGTGGATCGGAATGCCGTTTTCAAGGTAATTATCGTAGTGATTCCACTCAATTTCGCCGGGGAGATAGGCTTGCTCCACGCCTTCTGCCGTTTTCGAGGCGTGAATTTTGTCTATACCCCGCTGGATTTCCTCGCTATAACCGTCGTAGTCCGTGAAACTCGCAATATTCATCGCGAAGAAGAAGTGTTCAGAGGGATCGCCTGCTTTATTACAAGCCATTAAGCCACCGCTCAAAGGACCGGCGAGGATGCCCATAATGAGTGCCAATCCGTAACCCCGTGGTCCCGCTGCCGGTGCGAGGAAACGTCCCTTCTCTGGATCGTTGGTAGGTTGACCCGTCTCATCTATAAGCCACCCTTCGGGAATCGGTTTGCCATACATCCGTAATGTGCCAATTTTCCCCCATGCGGAAACGCCACACGCCATGTCCAATACAATCGGATGCCCATCGCCGGTAGGCAAGGCATAACTCATCGCATTGTTTGCAACAACTGCTTCCGCACCGCCTGGGGCTACGATAGAGGCACCGCCTGTGTTCGTCGTCGAAAACCCGATCATCTGGCTCGATGCCGCCATCATTGCGTAGCATGCCGCCGCACCGAAATGACCGGCGTTGCGAACCCCTGCGGCAGCGATCCCCGTTGTCTTTGCCTTCTCTATTGCCGTCTCCATTGCGAACGTGCTTGCCAGATGTCCCATCCCGTTATCCCCGTCAACAACAGCGAAACTCGGTCCCTCTGTCGCGAGGCGGAGTTCGGGTTGTGGGTTCATCTTTCCGTCAAGAACGAGGTTGAGGTAACCCGGTAAAGCGCGTGTGCCGTGTGAATGCACACCTCGCAAATCGGTTAGCACCTGATGCTTCGCGATCGTCTCTCCGTCTTCCGAACGCAATCCCGCCTTTTCACAAAGTGTCCGAGCGAAATCGTGTAACTTCGCTGAATCTACCACAATTTCCTGCATAACAACACTCTCCCCAATCATAAATTCACCGCCCATTTTAGCAGAGAAGAGGTTACAGATCAAGCACAATCCAATTTTTTCAGGTATACCGTCCGCTTTCTTTTGAAAATCCGGTTCGTTTAACGCTAAAATTTGGATAATAAAAAATACAATGGAGGAAATACACATGCGTCCATGTAATGTCTTCAAAACAAACAAAAAAATATGCCTCGTGTCTTCCACGCTCGCGTTCATCTGCCTAATTCTCTTTTCATGTGCGAACCCATTGCAACCAGTGGATAGCGATGAGGAACAATTGGTAAAAGCAGAACTAAAGGATCGTTCATTTCGGCAATTTGACCCTTCCAAAGACGCGAACAAAAGAAAAGGCGTAATTGTTGATTTCTTTAATGGTGTTCGTCTTTGGGCACAATACGCCGAAGGCAATACTGCCCTCAGCGAGTGGGAGATTTTTTCGGACGATTACCATATTGAAAAGAATGGCTCGGAATACAGAATTCATTTTCAGGCACCGCGCTCGGCACAAATACTCCCAACACCGTGCGACCACTGTATTGGAACTTCAGGAGTTTCCATTTCGATCCGGGATCTCTTTGATAGCGAGAAGATACAGTTCAAGTTGAATATCGACAACGACGATTTTCCTCGCCCCTTTCCTATATTTGAATCGTGGACGAAGTTCAACGAAGATAAGTATATTGATTGAGTTGTTTAACTATCATCCGCTACTCACACCATTGTAAAAGATATAGCAAATACTCTAAAGAATATGGTATAATAATGACTGAAAATGATACTTGAAAAGGAGACGGACCTATGCGTAAAACAATTTCATTGGACCAACTTCCACTTCAAATTGAAAATTTACTGCGGGCAAGTTGGGAGGGATATGAGAGTCTTGTCCTTGAACACAATGGGAAGCCTGTAGCCGCAATTGTCCCGATGGATGAGTATCGCAAATGGCACCCGGACGAAGGTGAAAACGCCTTTGACTACGAACTTCCTACAGATCTACTTGAGGCGTATCATAAATTATTAGATAAGAAGTTCTCCAACGGTTTAACACCTCAAGAGGAAATTGAGTTGACCCAGTTGGACCGGCAGCTTAACGACGCAGAAGCGGCGCAACCACTCATACAATCGATGCAGAAGCGAGCGACCTTACGAGATGCAGATTGGAAACAAAGATTTGAGGAGGTAGTTACCAAACTGCGTGAATTAAGGGAATTGATGTGAATCACAGAACATCCCCTCGTATCCGCCGACGAGAATCACCACCTGTGATGCGAGGCAGGATGGGATATCGGAACGCTGAACCTTATCTACGCAGAGATTTCGATTTCCGTTGCGCTTATTGCGGTGTTCACGAAGCAATAAAAGGCGGCACCCAAGCCTTTTGCATTGACCATTTCAAACCACAAAGCAGAGGCGGACCTGTCAATGACTATACCAACCTATATTGGGTCTGCATCCCATGTAATATGATAAAACATAACAAATGGCCGACACGCGAACAACTTCGCCGTGGGTATCGGTTTGCAGATCCATGTCGTGAACAAGATGCCGGTATTCATTTCATCGAAACCGACGACGGTTTACTTCAGCCGCTTACATCTTGCGGTGAATACCATATTTCCACGCTCCGTCTTAATCGTTCATGGCTGCAGCAACACCGTCGTGACCGAACTCAAAAGCGGACGCGATTCAATGAAGCCTATCAATTGCAGATAGAACTTGAACAGGTTATTGAGGCACGACCAACAGACGATGCAATTCGGATGATGCAACGCCTGCTCTCTTTTCTTTCCCAAGAGATTGAAGCCTTGCGAAGTGAGCTGGCAATAACTATCCCGATGTGGCAATCTGAAGAATTCATACAGTAAAGACTGAAATCCTACCTGAGATGGATACGAATTTGATATTGATACATTCAAAACATGGAGGTAAATGATGGACGAAACGATGTTGTCAGGAGTAGTGACAGAAATCTATAAACAGTCCCTTAATTTAATTGGGAAGGGATATGACAAGTTAGCACCGAAAATCGCAAACGCCTGTCACCGGTACAGTAAAAACTATAGAGATCGTCACAGTCACCTCAAAGTTTTCTGTGTCGGAATGCGAAAACCAATGCCGCTTGATGACGTCTATGTAGCGGTTCAATTCCTAGACGAGGATAGACCTTCAAAATATAGGTCAGTTGAAACTGTTGAAAGAGAATTTCGAACAAGACATGGAGATAGCGTTGGACAGCTTCGCGATAAACGACAAGATGGAACACAAATTGCTAACGATAAGCAATTTCTGATGTTGCTCGGTGGACCTGGTGTTGGAAAATCAACCTTTCTTCGCAAGGTTGGGCTTGAAGTCTTGAAAGAAGGAAATAGGAGTTTTGCACACGAATTTATCCCTGTATTTCTTGAATTGAAGAGGTTCACCGAGGATTCGATTGATATTAAGACACTGGTTACCGAGGAGTTTAAAATATGTGGTTATCCTCGTCCGGAAGAGATGACTGAGGCTGCATTGAAATCAGGTAAACTCTTAATACTCCTTGATGGACTTGACGAAGTACCAACTGCTAATGTTAACAACGTCATTCGTAAAATTGGTGATTTCGTTGACCTGTATAGTCAAAACCGATTTATCGCTTCGTGCCGGATAGCAGCGTATACAGGGGGGTTTAATCGTTTTACTGAAGTGGAAATGGCGAATTTTGATGATTCGCAGATTGAGAAATATATAAACAATTGGTTTTCATCAGCGTCTGATCGGTATCGGCTGCAACTTGATGAGGAAATGAAAACTGCTGAGCAATGTTGGAAAACTTTGAATGGACCAGAGCATCAAGCAACCAAAGAATTGGCAAGGAACCCGTTATTGCTTACGCTTCTGTGTATGGTTTATGATAATTCACAAAATTTTCCAAGAAATCGGGCAGATCTTTATGAGAAGGCACTCAATATTTTTCTTGAAGAATGGGCAGCTGAAAAACGAGTTAGTCGAGACGGATCGGTTGATCAATATTTGGATATTGCTGATGAAAAGCGAATGCTTTCTGAAATTGCAGCGGAAAATTTCAACAATGACCAACTTTTTTTTACTAAGAGCGAACTCATAGATCAGATTCGAGAATTCGGTAAAGGGAATGCTAACACACCATCAACGTTTAATGCTCGCAAGATTCTAGACACAATCCTTGTTGACCAAGGGCTTTTCGTCGAGAGAGTAAATGGTGTTTATTCTTTTTCTCATTTGACCTTTCAGGAGTATTTAACAGCCAATTATATCGTAAGAGATAAGCGATCAATTAAGGGGTTGGTGACTCAACATTTCCATGATGAACGGTGGCGGGAGGTATTTTTACTGACCGCTGGACTGTTGCATAAGGCAGACAGTTTACTTGAGAGGATGACAGCCGAGGCCGTTAAGTCAATCAACACTGATAAACTGAAACCATTATTCCAATGGGCAAGGAGAATTACAAATCCTTCAGGAAATCTATATGACAGGGCCGCTAGGCAAATTTTTGCGATTCGTCAATACTTTTCTCTGTGGTTGTTGAATAAAACTTATGAAACAGTCAAACACGATGTTAACCAGAACCTTGGTTTTAACCTTAAGTTTGACGAACTTGACGAACTTGATGAGTTTGACGAACTTGACGAACTTGATTTTCAGTTCAGCCTTAATTCTAATCTCTACCAAGGACTTAACTTCAGTCTTGATTCTGATTTCCATCGAGGTCTCAACCTCAACCCCGACCTCTACCGAGGGCTTAACTTTGATTTCGACCTTTACCTTGACCTTAATCTTGACCTTTATCTTGGCCCTACCCGCAGTAGATACCCCAAGCCCTATCAAGATTTTGATTCCTATCTCAGCCATTACGCGAATTTCACCCGTTACCTTAACCTTTACCTTGACCTTGATTTTTACCTCAATCTTTGCGGATATACAAACTCTTATTTTTACTTTTTCGTCTCCTCTGAATTTGGAAATCGGTTCGAGATGGAATTGGACATACGAATAGCACTCGTCGAGCGTATGGAACAGGCAGAAATTTTCAAAGGAGTAGATTTACAGCGAATAGTTCATCGATTCAGAACACAACAGGAGTTCATCAGAGAAACAAGAAAGAGACCATCTGTTAAACCGCCAGAGGATTCTATTCATGATACATGGCTTTCTGTTTTGGATATAACGGACGATATGCTTGCTATTCCACGCGAAGAAATGGAGTCCTTTCTTCAGTATCTTCGTGCAGTGCAATTCATCGTTGAATGCAAAGAAGCGGCCGGACGTGTGTCCCCTGAAGTATGGCAGAAAATCGAGGATCAGTTATTAACTTGGGATGTAGAAGAGGTTGAGGATTGAGAATAGTGGAGTTTATAGTCTGCGTATCAATTCTATTACATACCACTCTACTCGAGCAAGATAACACTTGATTTCAAGTGCCATTTCAGACTAAAATTAGCAGCGGAGGATATACCGTTATGTCGCAAAAGGGAGTATCGTTCGTTGTCTTTCTCCTAATCGTTTTCGTCAGTCTTGCGTGGAATGCTGCCGCACAAACACCCCAAGAGCTTTACGTGCGCGGTATGCAAGCCGCACAGCAAAGACAATACACGCAGGCACTTCAGTATTTTCAGCACGCCCTTCAACGCGATCCCGCATCTGCCCAAGCATACGCCGGACTCGGAACCGTTTACATTCAACTCAGCAAATTCGCTGAAGCGGAAGTTGCCCTCAAACAGGCACTGGATATCGCTCCGGGACTGCTACAAGCCGAAGCAAATCTTGCCTTGCTCTACACAAGAACCGGGCGTAATGACGAAGCAATTGACATCTATCGAAAACTCAGCCAAAACCACCCAGACTCCCTCCAAATACAGATTGGTCTCGCAACCGCTTACCAGAAAGCCTCCCGGTTCGCAGAAGCCATAGAAGCGTATCACCGGAGTCTCAACCTTTCACCGAAACTCGCGGAAGCGATGACGAATCTCGCTTCCTGCTATGAAGCGGTCAAAGAGCAGGAGCAGGCAATTCAGTATTACGAATCGGCGTTAGCCTTGAATCCTGAGCTTTCTATGGCAAACGGGAACTTAGGTGCCATTTACCAAAAACAGGGAGAGCTTGACAAAGCACGTCCACTGTTAGAGAAGGCAATTCGCCTGGATCCTAATTTTACGGCGGCTTCCTATAGCCTGGGTTTAATCGCATCAAAGCAACGGGAATTCCAGCGTGCCGTTGACTTATACCGCAACGTCATCGCACAACAACCCGACCATATCGGAGCGTACTATAACCTCGCGCAGGTACTGTTCCGGTTAAAGCAGGCGGCGGAAGGCAAGCGCGCGATGGAAACCTACCGTCGTTTAAACGCAATCGCCCAAGAGATTGATACCCGCGAGCGTGCGATTCTCCTCGAACCGAGCAATCCTCGCAAACAGTACCAACTCGGACTCACTTATGAAAAGCATGGAAAATTCGGTAAGGCACTTGAGGCGTATCAGACAGCCGTCAGACTTCAGCCACAATATGCCGCGGCACACTATAAACTCGGCACACTCTATTTTCGCGAGCGCAGGTTTGACGAAGCAGAAAAAGCCTATCTCAGTGCGATTGCGATTGAGCCAGAGCAAGCCGCCTTGCACGCTGGATTGGGGGCAGTCTATTATCTGCAAGACCGGTTCGATGAAGCACTGGCTGAATACAAGGCTGCCCTCGTCTATGATGCCTCATTAGTGCATGCTCAGGTCGGTATAGCGGTCATCCATCACCGTCGCGGCGAATTTGAGCAAGCACTCGCCGCGTATCAAACGGCTTTAAAGTTAGACGCAGAGGCGCATTACGCCCTAAACGGATTGGCAAGGCTCTATCTTGAGAATGTCCGTCAAGGTGCCTCTGCTTCAGCACCACCGGCTAAAAAAGAGGTTCAAATCCAAGAAACCATTGCTTTGGCTGAAAAGGCTGTCCGTTTAGCCCCTGTCCCGCAATACCTACAGACCCTTGCTTTAGCCTACTTTCAGGCAGGCGCGCATCAAGAAGCGTTGAAAGCGATACATGCCGCCATCGAAATGGAGCCCGAAAACGATACCTTTCGACAAACATTGGCAAAGATGAAGGAGGCAGATGAAAAGACGAAGTAGCATTATAGGTATCTTAATCCTGTTCCTAATCGCAATTGTCGCACAAGATATCCTTATACCCGCTATTAGTGCAAACACCAACATTCAATTCGTCGATGTGACGCAGGAAGCCGGCATCCACTGGAAACACGTTGATGGACGGAGCGGACAGAAGTATTTTATGGAGACGCTCGGTTCCGGTGCCGCTTTCTTTGACTACGACGCGGACGGCGACCCCGATCTATATTTCGTTAACGGCGCGCCCCTCCCCGGTTACGTCTCGCAAGAGATTCCAACCAATTGCCTCTATCAAAACAATGGCGATGGCACGTTCACGGATGTCACCGAAAAAGCCGGCGTCGGGGATACCGGCTACGGACACGGATGCGCCGTGGGTGATTACAATAACGACGGCAAACTGGATCTTTACGTCACAAACTACGGGGTCAATCGACTCTATCGTAATAACGGGGACGGCACGTTTACGGAGGTGGCGGAAGCCGCGGGTGTAACGGAGCCTCGTTGGAGCACGAGCTGCGCCTTTGCTGACTACGACCGAGACGGCAATCTCGACCTCTACGTTGTCAACTATATCGTTTTTGACATCGACGAAAATCCGTGGTGCGGATTCAAGGAAAAGGGGATCCGGGCATACTGCGAACCCGATAACTTCACCGCCCAATCCGATACGCTCTATCGCAACAACGGTGATGGCACGTTCACCGACGTTACAAAAACGGTGGGTATTTACAACACCACCGGCAAAGGTTTAGGCGTTGTTTGGGGAGACTATAATAACGATGGCACCCCTGACCTCTACGTTGCTAACGATTCCACAGAAAACCTCTTTTATCACAATAATGGGGACGGCACTTTTGAAGAGGTTGGTTTCATGGTCGGGGTCGCACTCAGCGAAGATGGTGTCGCTGAAAACGGCATGGGGACAGCCTTCGGCGATTGGAATAACGACGGCTGGCTGGACCTCACCGTCACCAACTATGCCCAACAGACGAACACGCTTTACCATAACGACGCAGACGGCTTCTTCACAGACACAACAGCCACAACAAAGACGGCGCAGCTTACCTATCCCTATCTCGGTTGGGCAACTGCCTTTATTGACTATGACAACGATGGATACCAAGACCTTTTCGTTGCCAACGGGCATCTGCATGAGAATCTCGCTGAACTCGGACAGGAAGGCACGTATGGACAACGTAATCTGCTCTTCCGAAACAGCGCTAACAACACCTTTGCTGAAGTTTCTGAAACCCTCGGTCCGGGTATGAAGTTGGAGGACGTGAGCCGCGGTGCTACCTTTGCAGATTACGATTTAGATGGAGACATCGATATCGTGGTAACCAATTCCAACACCGCGCCACGCCTTTTACGCAACGATGGCGGTAACGGAAAAAACTGGTTACAGATCCGATTGACGGCGACAAACGGTTCCACGGATGCGATTGGGGTGCGCGTCAAGATAACGACGGGAAAACTTATACAGACGCGTGAGGTACGGAGCGGAGACGGCTACCTTTCACAGCAAGACCTCACACTCCATTTCGGAATTGGAAATTACAAACAGGTGGATAGCGTCGAGGTGCAGTGGCAGAACGGGGCAAAACAGCTGCTCGAAAGTATCCCCGCAAATCAGGTGTTATCTCTTGAGGAAAATGGGGATGAATAAAGATTCGGGGTTAGAAACCCCTCCCACATCGGATGCCGTTGAACGCCATTATTGGAAAGCGGTCATTTTTCTGGTGATACTGATTTTAGTCGGGACTGGTTTTTGGAGTGTGCGGCGGTTCGCACCTGCGGTGTTCCTTGGAAAACCGGATTTAATTGCTGTCCCGAACGAAGAACGTCCACACAGCCAAGCAACAGAGACGTTGACACCAAGCACCCCCGAACTTCTCAACATCAACACCGCTTCTGCGGAAGAACTCCAGACTCTCCCGAACATCGGCATACAAATGGCACAAAGGATCGTCGACCATCGTGAGCAGCACGGCGAGTTTACCAGCGTGGATGCTCTCCAGAACGTCAAAGGTATCGGTGCAAAGACGCTGGAGAAATTGAGACCTTTCGTTGATGCTAAGTAACTACCTCTATCCTACTGGTCTCTGTGAAAATGTGTTGAACTGGTACATCCCACGCCTGTGGGAACGTATTTTCTACAAGTTGTACCCGATACGCCAATCCGATCGCAATAGCGTGTGGACACTTCATGAGAAATCGGTCGTAGAAACCCTTGCCGTATCCGAGGCGATACCCATTACGATCAAAAGCGATACCGGGAACGACAATGAGCTGAAGGTGCTCGGTTGGAAAGATTGGGCATGTCTCGTTGGGTTCCAACATGCCATAGGGATGGCGCACTAACTCGGTTTTCAGATTCTGAATTTGTCGTGGGGTGAGTTCCAACTGTCCTGTATCTACAACAGGCGCGCAGACCTGCTTGCCTGAATTCAGTAACCCCTCAAGTAAATCGGTGGTTTCAACTTCGCTTCTCATATTCAGGTAGAGCATTACGGTGTCGAAACCCTCACGCTGTATCCAGCGCGCTGTGGAATCAACGATACGCTGGCTGAGCCGTGTCCGCTCTTCCGAGGAGAGTGCTTCGCGACGGTGGAGTGTTTCAGTGCGGACGCGTTTTCGTTCGATCGCGATCTTCATCGTTTCTACTTCTGATACCGGACTTTTCCAGCAACTTCCACGGTATCAACAATCGCCATGATCACGGCGTCGACCGGTTTGTTGCTTGTCCCTTGGGTCTGCCGAGCGGAACTGCCGGTGGCAACGAGGACAATTTCGCCGATACCGGCACCCACAGCATCTACAGCGACCGTATATTTCCGATCGACCTCTCCGTTGAGATCCACATCTTGGACAACCATCAGTTTGCTGCCGATCAATTTTTCATCCTTCTGCGTTGCGACGATTGTCCCGGTAACTTTTCCAAGGATCATTTAATAAAAAGCCTTTCGTATGAGTAGAAGAATCGCGAGTGAAACTCGCTCCTACAAGAAGATTTTTTTCTGCATCACCGGATTTGGGATAGTTCGCTTTACGACAGTCGTAGTAATTATACACGGAATCTGCTGAAATTTCAAGCCTCAATTAGTTTTTAGCAGTCAGCGATCAGCAGCCATCGGTCAGTTGTCGGCCCCTGGTATCGGCAGAGAAGGGAAAAATCACGAGAATCTGTCCACATTAGAAGAATAAGTGCATCCGAAAATGCGTATAAGTAGTAGAACTGATTTGCCCACTACCAGTGAGTATGTTTGTAGTAGTGCGATTTATCGCACGTTCTAAATGTTTGTTGACGGGCAATAAATTGCCCTACTACGAACCTGAGGATAAACTGAATGGCTCTGAGACATCGGGCAGGCAAAATTGACAAACGACCGATAATGTGCTAAACTATCTTTATAGTGTTGTTTGGATTCTTTGGTAAAGTGGAGGACAGTTTGAGCCGAAATCACGCAGATGTCATTATTATCGGCGGAGGAATTATCGGATGTAACATCGCTTACGATCTCGCCAAACGAAACGTGAAATCGTTAGTGATCGACAAAGCATCCGCCGTTGGTACAGAAGCCTCATGGGCAGGTGCGGGAATTTTAACCTCACACGCCTCAACACATGAGCCGTATCCAACCTTGTGCCGAGCGAGCCTTGCCCTCTACCCGACGTTAGCGGAAGAACTTCGAGCAGAGACCCAGATAGATATTGAGTTGATCCAATCCGGGACACTGTCGGTATTCTTCAATCCAGCTGAGGCGGCAGGGTTAATCGGTCTCGCAGACCGGCGCGTGAAACGCGGTTTCTCAACGGAAGTCTTAACTGCGGAACAAGCATGGCAGTTGGAGCCTGCGCTCTCAAAATCTATCGCGGGTGCCGTTCTGTTTCCTGAAGATGCGCAAGTCCGTAATCCGAAGATGGTAACCGCACTCGCCAAAGCGGCGGCAAAACTCGGCGCGGAATTCCAAGTAGGCAACCCTGTCACCGATTTCATCCGAGTGAGTGAAGACGGTGCGGAACATGTTGTCGGTGTCGTTGTGAACGGCGAAACCTATTACGCCGACACATTCGTGATTGCCGCAGGATGCTGGACAGGGACGCTTACTGCTCAACTTGACGTTCCCATTCACGTTGAACCTGCGAAAGGACAGATAGTCCTCGTTGAAGCGATGCCACCACTTTTCGAGCGAACTATTGATGGACTCGGTATCTACATTGTACCGAGAGCCGATGGCAAAATCTTACTTGGGGCAACGGTCGAATTCGTCGGGTATGACAAGACGGCAACCGTAGACGGTGCCAAGCAGTTGATTGACGCAGGAATTGCCATCGCGCCGCAACTCGCGCAGAGTACTTTTGTGCAAACATGGGTCGGTTTACGTCCTTACGCCAAAAAGGGACCGCTTCTGGGGTATCTGCCCGGGTATGACAACGTCGTTTTGGCATCGGGGCATTTCAAAAATGGTATTCTTCTCGCGCCAATCACAGGACAACTTATCGCCGAACTGATCACTACAGGACAACCCTCGTTGTCTGTGGAACCATTCCAGCCAATCGGGGTGTAAGGCAGACACGCTCGCATGCCTCGGAAAATTGGGGTTAAAGGCGTAAAAATATTTTTTTGAATTTTAAATGAATTGTTTCAGAATATACGGGTTAAACTATAGACAATCTTTTTTAATTGACCGAAAAAGGGGCATCGAACGCTGTCCCTATCTGACGAATAAACTTAGAAAGGAGTTTCATAATGCGTCAGTACGTTTTATGTTTAACAGAGGCAACGCCTCACGCTGGAGATGAACGCGACTGTCCTTTGGGAGATTGGATCTTCCTGAAGACACGGGCATCTAAAATTGCCAACGTGTTTCGTTGTTGGACCAGGACTCGATTATGGAGAAGGCACAGACCGAGGAGTGAACAAGCAGGCATCCTCCATTACGGAATGGAAGGAGGGTTGCACGCCTTCGCTTGAGTCGCTCCTCTTTTGAGGAGACAAGCATGTTACACACTGACGAACAGTTGATGCTCTCTGTGCAGGACGGAAACAGAGATGCATTCCGAATTTTAACCGAGCGTCACTATACAAACACATTAAATTTTATCTATCGATTTGTCAAAAACCGGACTCTTGCGGAAGACCTCTGTCAAGAGACGTTCCTACGGGTGTGGCGCTGTGTGCCAACGTATCGCCCTATTGCGAAATTTAGAACGTTCCTTTACCACATCGCCAAGAACGTATGTTTGAAACAGTTGGCGAAGGATCAGAGAACACCGCAGATCGAATCTTTGGATGCACCTTATAGCGATGAAGATGAAAACTCTCACCCCATTGCGGTTGCTATCGCAGACACCAACTACTCTCCAGAGGCGTTGCTTATCGCCAAGGAGACCTACGAGGCAATTCAGGCGGCAATCAACAAACTGTCGCAAGAACATCAATTAGTGTTTCAGTTGACAGAAGTTCAAGGATTATCTTATCAGGAAGTTGCCGAGATCGTTCAATGTCCGATTGGCACTGTTGCCTCACGCAAGAACGCTGCGATTCGACAACTCCGGAAATTTTTGGCACCCTACAGGACCAGCTTATGATATATAGGTTCTTAGGCTTAAACACATAAACCCCCTTGGCACTCTGGCGTCCGACTTCACGTCAGAGTGCTTTTTTTTCAGGAACACTCACCCAAGTGTCAACAATTATACCTGCACATTAGGGGATTCCCCGAGGAAATCTGCATGAAACCACATATTACTATCATCACACTCGGTGTTGCAGACCTACAGCGCGCCATTGATTTTTACCAAAAGGGGTTAGGATTACCCCGTAAGGATGAATCGGATAGCATTGCATTTTTTGAGATGTCGGGAACGATGCTTGCCCTCTATCCGAGAAACGAACTCGCTGAAGATATTACAATCTCACCTGAAGGTACAGGCTTTCAAGGGTTCACACTCGCACATAACGTTGCCTCTCCAGAAGAGGTAGATTTGACTTTAGCAGAGGCGGTCGCTGCTAGGGCTGAACTTGTTAAACCCGGACAGGAAGCGTTTTGGGGTGGCTATTCAGGCTATTTCAAGGACCCTGACGGTTTCTATTGGGAAGTCGCACACAACCCGTTTATGTGAAACAATTTAATAGACAATTGCGATGAATTGGTATATGATGTGATTTTAGACGGAAAAGAAACAGACCCTCTCCTCTTGGCAAGTCTCAGACGACAGAAAGGAACGTAACACCATGCAAAACGCACGTTCCCAAGTCAAAGCACTCACCTTTGATGTTTTCGGCACGGTTGTAGATTGGTACAGTTCAATTGTTGCTGAAGGCGAAGAATTCGGGAACATCCACGGTATTGACATTGATTGGGCGCAATTCGCTTTGAAATGGCGCGCCGGCTACGGTCCCACGATGGACAGGGTTCGGCGCGGCGAATTGCCGTGGCAGAACATTGACACCCTGCATCGACTCATTTTGGACAGCCTCCTTGACGAATTTAAAATTGTCGGCTTGAGCGAAGCTAATAAAGACCATCTGAATCGGGTCTGGCATCGGCTCAAACCGTGGCCCGATGCAGTCAGTGGCTTGAAACGACTCCGCAAGCGATATATCGTCGCTACACTCTCCAACGGCAACGTTGCATTGCTAACCAATATGGCAAAATTTGGGGGTCTACCATGGGATTGTATCCTGTCTGCCGAATTAACAGGGCATTACAAGCCGGATCCCGAAGTTTACCAAACTGCCGCTGCGCTGCTCGGTTTGTCTCCGAATGAAGTTATGATGGTAGCCGCACACCCTGGCGATCTCCGAGCCTCGCAAGCCGTCGGTTTTCAAACAGCGTTGGTGCCCCGCCCTCTGGAGTACGGACCTGGCAGAGTTCACGGCGTAAATGCGCACCCGTCGGACCTCGTCGCTAATGATTTTAATGAGTTGGCAGATGTATTGGGGATAATATAGTGTGTAAAGACACCCTGAAGACTTTAGCTCGCAAATACATTACGGAGGAACGAAAAATGGATTTACAAGAAGTTTCGGAAGTCGCGCAAGAAATGCACCCGCCCGAACACACCACCATGACAGTGGAGGAATTTCTTGCATGCGATATAGAGGGATATGAATACGTTAAAGGAGAATTAGTGCCGATGTCGTCTCCATCATTGGGACACGCTAAGATTAGTACGAGAATCACGCACTATTTATTTACACATGTAAGCGAAAATCAGTTAGGTGATGTGTACGTAGAAGCGGGATTTAAAGTAGGGGAACGCGGGATGAAACCGGATGTCGCGTTTATTTCTACCTCGCGCTTGCCCAAAGACGAAAGTAAGGGTTCCCCAATTCCACCTGATTTTGCTGTCGAAGTCGTCTCGCCAACGGATGTTCAGTGGCGCGTCACTGAAAAGGTACAGGCCTATCTGGATGGAGGAACCCAAATGGTATGGGTTGTTGAATCTGTCATGAAAACAGTAACAGTGTATCGTTCTAAAACAGACATTAAGGTGTTTACGGGTGCCGACACACTTACTGGTGAGGATGTCGTGCCGGGGTTTTCCTGTCGGGTCGCACAACTTTTTGAATAGGAGTCCGCACCTAACGTCGCGAGCCAGAGTTCGCCCATATAGAAGAATTGGAGAACATGTTATGGACAAAATCCGAATTGCTTTTATTGGCTGTGGTGGCATGTCATCGCAATTGCAACAGTGCATACCGATGGTGCCGGAGTTTGAATTTGTCGCTACCTGTGACCTTGTGGAGGAGAAGGCGGCATCGAACGCTCGAAGGTTCGGCGCACTCCGTCACTACACCGATTACAATGAGATGTTCAAAAATGAAGACCTCTACGCAGTCGCTGTTGTCGGTAGACCGGAGGACAAACTGCACCGTGACATCGGTATCGAGTGTCTCCAGCGCGGTTATCACATCTACACCGAAAAGCCGCCTGCGACCACTGCCGAAGGTGCGAAGATGCTCGTCGATGCATCAGTTGAGAGCGGCAAAACGGGGATGGTAGGCACGATGTGGCGACATGCCCCTGCGCATCAGATTGCCAGACAGTTGATGGACGAAGCAGAGTTCGGTGAAGCCTGCCAATATCATACCCGATACCTCGCTCCGGGTCCACGTCTGCAGGAAGCTGGATCGCCGTTTGCATGGCCCTTTATGCTCGATCAGGCAATTCATCCGACCGATTGTATGCGCTTCTTCATGGGTCAGGTTAGCGAAGTTTTCGCCATGGGAGCGATTGATACCGAATCCAGCACCGTGTCAATGTCCATAAACCTGCGTTACGAAAACGGCGGTATCGGCACGATGACACTCGGCACCGGTCCTATCTTGGAAGCGATGGTTTTCGTCAAAGGCACGAACCAGCAGGCGATTCAGGTGTTTGAGACGCGCAAGCTGCGTCGTTATCGTGTTCCGACATGGCTCGGTACGGGTGGTGGATATACGGATACACCGACCGAAGAATGGGACCTCAACACCGCGTTCCATAGTATCGGCAGACCCGGTTATCTTGAGGAGATGCAACATTGGGCAGAGTCGCTGCAGGCAGGGACACAGCCGCATTCCAGTCTTGAGGACTCCTACCAGAACATGCGCGTTTTGGAAGCAATTAGCCGTAGTATTGAAACAGGAGAGGTTGTTCAAATATCGGTTTAGCGGATATAGAAATGGAAAAATTAGATCGTATTCAGATTAATCCCAAAATTTGCCTTGGGCAACCTGTGGTTCGAGGGACCCGAATCACGGTAAGTGTAATCCTTAAATTGTTAGCCAATGGTCGGTCAATTGAGGATGTTATTGAACTTTATCCAGAATTGGAAGCTGCTGATATTCAGGAGGCAATGAAGTACACTCAAGGAAAAATGCGTTAGAAAAAGGGAACAAAGGAAACCACTATGGACTGGGCACCTCGTGTAAAACCCATCAAAATCCGTCGGCTTTATCGGTATGCTCGGCTCGGTATTTATGAAGATACATTGCTACACGACATCGGTTGGGAACTCTACGCTCGTTGTATTGACATCGCTACAGTCGCCGACGTTTACCGAGAGGGACGTGTGCCTTGTCCAAGGTGCCGCACAAAGGTGGTCCGTCGGATTGATCCACTCTTTAGTTCCGGCGAAGGTGGCACGCACGAACACTGGTTTCACTGCCCACACTGTGCTAAGCGGCTGCTCTGGCGCGACTGCCGTCAGGCACTCCGAAACACACCACGATGCTTTGACTGTCGCGCCGTCCTACAGCAGAAAACGGATGGATTGCAATGCACCTGCGGGAAGACCTGGTCCCAAGAAGCCTACAATCAATCAGTGAGAACCCGCGTCCGCTTGCCGTGTCCTCACTGCCTTGACCTCGTCCGTAGACCGGATGCCCTTCCAAAGGATCAAACTGCCAGAGATCGGCAACCCGGTCCTGCGTTGCAATGTCCTAAATGCCAAGAAGTCGCGATCCATGTACACGGCAATATCCAATGTACAGTCTGCGACTACAAACGCAGGTGGCGTGATTACCGGAAGAACTTAAAAAAGAAGGACGAGAAACTCGAATGCCCGAACTGCAGACACACCTTTAGGTGGCAGGCGTGGCGTAAAAGTGTCCGCTCGTTGAGAACGGGCAATCCAAAACCGGCACGTGAATTCGTTAAAAAATGGCTCAGGTGCCGCACACCGCAACAGCGTATGATACAGATTGATACCCTACTTCAAACTTTGCATGGTAGGGGTCCCTTAGCACCTCTGTTTATTGATAGTGGTGAACACAACATCCGCCAGATGCTTGACGATCTGGCATCGTAGGCTTGAATTCCAGATGTGATAGACCCAAGCCTAAAGACTTGGGCTTCCGCAAAGATTAAGCGAAAGCACTTGTGGAGTTGAGAAGCGGACTGTTCGCTTCAACACAGCAGCCTACGATTGTGTTAGACACAACAATAGGTCTTACAACTGCTAACCCAAAGGAAGCTACCCCTTCCTTAAGAATGTTTATCGCAGCGTTCTGGTCTCGGTCAAGTTGCGTTTTACAACTTGGACACGTCCAGTGCCGATCTGCGAGTGTTAGGTTTTTATTATGGTAATCACAAACACAACAGCACTTTGTCGTAGGAGACCACTTGTCAATCTTCAGCACAGCGCGTATGCGTTTTTTAGATTGGTGCTTAAGTTTGAGTATGAACTCGCCAAAGGCAAGGTCGGAGACCTGTTTTCCCCACAGTTTTTTCATGCCCCGAAGGTTCAGGTCTTCAAAGAACAGAATATCAAAAGAACGACACAAGTCTATCGCAAGTTTCCAATGGTGATCCGCTCTCTGGTTCGTAGTCTTTTTGTGGATACGTGCGACATGCTTTCGGGAGCGTTCACGATTCTTAGAACCTTTGACCGGACGAGAATGTTCTCGCTGTGCTTTAGCGAGTTGCTTAGCGGTGTGTTTGTAAAACATAGGAGACGTCCACCTTTCACCATCACTGCCAGTCAGGAAGTTTTTGATTCCAAAGTCGAACCCTTCCGCTTTACCAGTCTTGGGTTCAATAATGACTTCGCTATAGTCTTCAGTGAGAGTGATATAAATGTCTCCAAGTGCGTCCCTTGTCACGTGAACTTGATGAATAGCACCTTGTATCTTACGGTGCAGCGCGAAACGATACCAATGCCCATTCAGGCGGATTTTATATGTAGCGTGATTTCTCTCATTCTTCTGGCTATCAAGCACTTTCTCAATCTTCACCTGTTCACCGCGGAACGTCACGCCTTTATGTTTCTTACACGACTTGAAACGAGGACGACCCCGACCCAACGTTCTGATTTCTCTGAAACTCTGTGCCAAGCGTTTGAGAACGTTTTGAAGACTCCACGCATACGGAATATTCCAATGCTTGTATTGCGGAAGTTTCTTGAGCTTCGTCAAGTGCTTAGACATTTTACCATACGAAAGATTTTTACCATATCTACGGTAATACCTTCGCTCAAGTGCATTGAAATGATTTCGCACAACGCCACAGATATTCAGGTCATTGTCAAGACGTTTCAAGCCTGTATCGTGGAAGAGTTTATGTTTCGTGTTTCGCATTAGAGTTCACGTATCACATCTTTTAACCCCTAATGAGTGGGTAGGCAGACACGTAACCTTGCGGTTACGCTCATTATGTCTGCCCAACGTGATAGAAATAGTATAACATATTCACTCATCGAAATCAAGGTTTTTTTACGAATAACGCCTCGGTCTAATGCACGAGGGCGAGACTGTATCCCAAAGCTAAAGCATTGGGTTTTAGTCTCGGAAACTTTTGATAATTCACCATAATTGCAAAAGCTTGGTATAATACATGTCGAAAATAAGAACGGTCTCGGTGCCTGCCCGCTTTGTGCTTCCGCACAAGGCAGAAAAGTAGAGCGACATAGCAAGGTAAATGTTATGCAAGATTCTGCTATCACACCTCAATGGGAAGAGGACAATTCCCAAGATTTCATTGACTACGGAAAATACTTCGTTCCTGACCGGGAGATCCAAATTAATTGCATTTGCGAGGTAATTCCTCCGCCATCGGAATCCGTGTATATACTGGATCTCTGCTGTGGGGAAGGACTCCTCACGCGTGCTTTGTTAGATACATTCCCTGAATGTCACGTCTACGGCTTAGACGGCTCTCCGAAAATGATTGCGCACGTAGAAAAGGCACTTGCTACTTATGGAGAGCGTTTTAAGGCAAGGCAATTTGATTTGGCTGCAAGCGATTGGCGTGAGTTCCCTTTCCCTGTTCACGCTGTCGTATCCTCTCTTGCAATCCATCACTTGGACGGCACTGAAAAACAGGCATTGTTCAAAGATGTGGCATCCATCCTCGCACCGGGCGGAAGTTTTATTATCGCGGATCTGACTGAACCGATGGACCGGTTTGGAAGGAAACTCGCAGCGAATGTATGGGACGAAGCGGTGCGTCAACGCTCGCTCGATCTCGATGGGGATCTGAGGGGTTATGACCAGTTTCGTCAACTGGGTTGGAATCATTACGGAGAGTCTGGACCGGAACCGGATTCGATTGACAAACCGTCGTCCGTGTTTGATCAACTCAAATGGCTTGAACAGGCTGGATTCACTGATGTCGATGTATTCTGGATGAAGGCTGGACATGCCATTTTCGGAGGGCGCAAGCCAAAATCCTGACGGGAATAAATCAATATGAAGCAACACACAGCTCGAATGCAAGCCATAAATGATGAATTCATGAGGCGAAGGATGCGGCTCCGAATCGCTCCGGGACCGTCGGGTGATGATGTTCCCGAATGGACAACCGATGGTATTGAAGAACTCCCAGAATTCTTCAATTCGACTGCTGATATTTGGGACCAGAAATTTGGTGCGAAACCCAATGATCCGTTCTATCACGCTGTTGCTCTCCAAATACCACAGACAGACGAACCGATAGAGATTCTGGACCTCGGTTGTGGCACGGGAATTCAACTTGAGTTCGTTTTTGCAAGGGCACCCAACGCCAAAGTTACAGCAATCGATCGGGCACCGAATATGCTTAAGCAGCTCAGTGCGAAATTCGCTAACAAAACCGAACAGTTAAAATTACAGCAAGGCTCTCTGTTGGAACTTGCGTTTGGGGATCATGCGTATGACTACGCTATTTCTACGCTAACCATGCATCATTTCCTTCCAGAACGGAAGGTCGCCATCTACAAAAAAGTGAGAAAGGCTTTGAGAACAAGTGGTATTTACATAGAAGGCGATCAGGCTACCACGGTTGAAGAGGAGACCAGTATACTCTATTGGTACAACAAGTGGATAGCAAAGTTACCAGGGGGTGACCGCGCCGAGTGGAATTACGATATCACATTATCGCCGGAGACACAAGCCCGCATTCTTCAGGGGGCAGGATTCTCCGAGGTCCAACTTACGTGGTATCACCCGTCAAAAGGTGCTGTCTATGTTGCTAAATATTGAAGAGCCTGATGAAACGGGATTTATTGATATTGATGTATTCTGGATGAAGGCTGGTCATGCCATCTTTGGAAAGCACGCGCTTCCATTGATGTAGATGCCAACCTTGAAATTCTTACAAAAGCAAACATTTTGAGAGAAATCGGTTTGCGAAATAAAGATGCTCTCCATTTGGCTTGCTCTGTTGCTGCAAAATGTGATTACTTTGTCACTACAGATGATACAATTCTCAGGAAGACAGTTAGTTTTAAAGAGGTTAAGGTTATAAATCCTCTCGATTTTATTAGGAGTATATTCCATGATAGCAGATGAACAACTCAAGATAGAAGGCTTAAAGGCTCTTACGGAAGCTTTAGGCGATGTCCAAACTGAAAAGTTCATCGCATTGATTCTGCGTTTTCCGTTTGATTACACCAAGTAGCAGAAAAAATTATGGGCTAAAAAAAGCGTGGAGGATATCAGCGATGCAGCAATGGAACTGAGAAAATCGAAATCTGATTGAATCACACGGGCCGATTTTGTTAGTAAATGTACACACAACGCGACACGGTTTCGCTAAGGAATAAGGAATTGTATCAACTTTCAGATAAGATTCTCTCGTTCTACAGGCAGACGCAAGAGTCGAAGAGACTTACAAACGATGTCAGAGGACAGATAGAATTTGCGCGGACGCAAGAGATTCTCACGCGCTATTTGCCCGCGCCACCAGCAGTGGTTTTGGACATCGGTGGTGGTTCGGGTCCCTATGCCTGTTGGTTAGCAAAAGCAGGTTATGAGGTCCACCTCGTGGATCCTGTGGATTTACATATTGAACAGGCGAAAGAAGCCGCAAATCAACAGCCGGAACACCCGATTGCCAGCATATTACTTGGCGATGCACGGGCACTCCGTTTTTCGTCAATGTCCGCGGATGTTGTTCTGTTATTGGGACCGCTTTATCATCTCGTTGATAAGAATGAACGGTTGCTTGCACTCAGTGAGGCATATCGTGTATTACGAAACGGTGGAGTCATGGTTGCCGCCGGTATCTCACGCTTTGCGTCTATGCTCGACAGTTTTTTTGAGGGCCGATTCAGGGATCCTGTTCATAGAGACATCGTTCAAAACGACCTTGAAACAGGTTACCATCGCAACCTGACCGAAGACCATAAGTACTTTACGGATGCGTATCTTCACCATCCCGAAGTGTTCAGTTCTGAAGTCATCGAAGTCGGTTTTCAACATCAAGCAACGCTTGCTGTTGAAGGACCAGCATGGCTTTTTGAATCCTTTGAGAATTATTGGACAGATCCCGCGTTGCGTCTTGTGGTTTTGGACCTGATTCGCAAGATCGAAGCAGAGCCTTCGATACTCGGTATGAGTGCGCATATCCTTGCGATAGGGACGAAATAGAGGGTGATTGATAATGCCTGAAGGTGGAGTGGTTCACAAAACGGAAACACCTGTCACGGTCGAGTCGCTGCAGGCTGATTTTGAGGCACTCGGTATCGAAAAGGAGATGGTCTTACTCGTCCACTCGTCCTTGAGCGCGATGGGATGGGTCTGCGGCGGTGCTGTCGCCGTTATTATCGCGCTTCAGGAGGTCTTAGGTGAAACGGGAACGCTTGTGATGCCGACCCACTCAACCGACCTCAGCGAACCGAGTCAGTGGGAGAATCCGCCCGTGCCGGAGTCGTGGTGGCAAACAATACGGGAGGCGATGCCTGCCTACGATCCCGATTTGACCCCTACCCGTTCAATGGGTAAAATTGTCGAAACGTTCCGAAAGCAAAAAGGCGTTTTCCGCAGCACGCATCCACAGCGTTCATTTTGTGCAAGCGGTCCTCAGGCAGCATATATCACAGATAACCACGCCTTGGCATTTGGCTTTGGCGAAGACTCACCGCTTGCCAGAATCTACGACTTGCAAGGTTCCGTCCTGCTCCTGGGTGTTGGGCACTCAAACAATACGTCCATACATCTCGCAGAATACCGAGCAGACTTTCCAACCAAACGCGTCGTCCGAGAGGGTGCTCCGATCTCACAGGCGGGTTCAAGGGTATGGAGTACCTTTGAAGATATCGATGTAGACGCTTCGGATTTTGATCGGATCGGTGAAGATTTTTTGCGATCTGATGCGGGAAAAGTGGTTCGACACGGTAAGGTTGGCATCGCGAATTGCCAACTTATGCCACAACCTGCCGTGGTTGACTTTGCCGTCGATTGGCTTGAGCAAAATAGACTATAGGGACGATTTGCTGAATCTAAGAAAATTGATTTTTCGTTACGTATGTGTTATACTATAGCAACAGGCAAATATACTGATGAGGCACTTTGTTAGGGACACAATCTAAAAAATGATTTCAGACATGGGTAAACCGAAGGAGAAAGTCAGATGGCGGAATTATTAAGAGAACTTCGCGTATCCAACGATGCGATGAATGATCCGGAAGAATTGCGTCACCGGATCTCGGAAGAGGGGTATGTCTTCTTCAAGAGGCTGCAAGATCCCGACAAACTCTGGGCGTTGCGGCGAGAAATGCTAACGACGATGCAGGAAGGCGGTTGGCTCGTCGCGGGGACCGACCCGATGGACGGCATCGCCGATATATCCACCCAGTGTACCGAGGGGGATCCCGAATACACGGACGTATACCATGCAGTGTATAAGTTAGAAGCGTTTCACCGTTCCGGGCATTGGCACGAAGTCGTCGATATGGTGGAGAAGATCGTCGGTAGAGAGGTACTACCGCATCCACAGAAGATTGCGCGTCTCTGGTTCCCTAAGTACACAGCGCACACCACACCGATACACCAAGACTTCGTTCACTTCCAAGGGAATTTCCAGACCTATACCTGTTGGGCACCTGTCGGGGATTGCCCGATTGAGTTGGGTGGTTTGGCAGTTCTACCCGGTTCGCATAAAGTCAATAAGGTCATGGAGCACCACTTTTCGCTCGGTGCAGGAAGTCTGTGCGTTAATGAGGACGAGTTGTCCGGTGAATGGCATTCCACAAACTATGAGGTTGGCGATACGCTCATCTTTCCTGCTTTGACCATTCATAAGGCACTACCGAATTTGACCGAGGATCGGCTGCGTGTGTCGCTTGACAACCGCTATCAAGCTGCCGATGACCCGATTGCTGAGCACATGCTTGAACCTCACCTGAACGTCTTCAACTCCCTTCAGTGGGAACACGTCTACCGCAATTGGGAGTCTGATGCGTTGAAGTATTATTGGAAGGACCGTGACTTGACTGTCCTATCAAAGGATTTCAGTTACGGGAACAAAGGGTTTGAGGAAGCGTTGGAGTTGGCAAGAGACGGAGATGAACGCGCCATCTTGCACTTGAACCGAGCACTCAAGCGTGATGCCACAACCGAATTAGCACAACGGGCAGCGGCAATTCTACAGGAAGTTGGTGCGGATGCCGCGGATTAGCCGTATTTGACTGGCAGAATGAGAGCTCTCGTGTCTATGGAATACCACAAAGCGGGATTCTATCATAATGGCTTATAGCAATTTCACCTTAGAAACGGTGCAGGAAAAATTTCAGTTAGAGACAATCGAATCCGCAAACATCTTTTTCGACATAGAACCGGTGCCACCGAGCAAGGCACTTATTGCAGAATTGGCGAAAAAAGTGCAGTTGGCAGTCGCTATCAGGACGGAGAAGGCGCGCTCGGAACTTATTGTGACCAACGTTCTCGTTGAACTCCGTGAGCAATTCAGTCGGCGCATTAGTCTTTTTTCGGGGATCGACTTCAGTGTTGATGCAGAAAAGGGATTAACAGGAACTTGCGATTTTTTGATAAGCTTGTCGCAAGAACAATTTTATTTAGAGGCACCAGTCATTGTTCTTGTTGAAGCAAAGAACGCTGACCCAACGCTTGGCATCGGGCAATGCGTCGCTGAGATGCTCGGAGCGCAATACTTTAATCAGCAGAAAGACAATAATATCCCTTGTATTTATGGAGCGACTACCACTGGCACGGAGTGGCTCTTCCTCAAATTGGAAGGACAGAAGCTTTACATTGACATGTCACTGTACGCGATTGAACGGTGCGACAAAATCCTCGGTATCCTCTCCAGCATGGTTAACCAAAAGGCATAAGGGATTCCGGCAGGTATAATTAACATGGAGTTCCGTTACCAAGACATCGTGCCGTGGGGTAGGTCGTTTGACGAATATCTTGATATGTTTAACCTCTCTGAGGACAACTTGGCGCGGGATATTGTCGGTGTAGGCGACGGTCCCGCGTCGTTCAATTTCTGGATGCACCAGCGTGGGACACCAATAGTCTCGGTCGATCCGATTTACCGGTATGCAGAAGTGGAATTGCACCAGCGAATTCAGGAAACCTACGACGATGTCATCGCACAAGCCCATCAAAACCGGGATAAATTCGTCTGGACACACATCTCGTCTGTTGATGAATTGGCTGAAATCAGGATGCAGGCAATGGAGGCGTTCTGCGGAGATTTCGAGACAGGCAAACAACAAGGACGATACATAGACGCATCACTCCCCAATTTGCCCTTCCCTGACGGTCACTTCGACCTCGTGCTCTCTGCACATCTGCTTTTCTTCTACTCTGCGAACAAAGATTTGGCGTTCCATCTCGATGCCGTCCGTGAACTGCTGCGTATAGGGAGTGAAGTGAGAATTTTCCCCATCGTTGATGTCAACAGCAACCCTTCCCCTTTCTTATCACCCGTTATCGACGAACTTGAAAAAAACGAAGTTGCTTGCTCGGTTGAATGCGTTCCGTATCACTTCCAGAAAACAGGAAATCAGATGTTGCGGTTAAGGACGTGCTAATTGTGCGTTGGTGGTTCAGATAGGACTTTTTCATATCCGTATGTCCAATCCACGGTCCGATAACCGCAGTTGCTGTAAAAAAGGAACGCTCTGTGGTTATCCCAGGCAGTACTAATCGCCGCATGCCGGTATCCGATTTTCTTCATCTCTTGAAGTGCGTATTGGAGCAGGTAGCGTCCCAAACCTTGTCCCTGAAAATCGTCTTCAATGCCGAGCCAAGTCGTATGAAGCCAGTCTTGCGCATCGGTGTGGCTCGAGAACTCACCACCACAGCGGGATTCACAGATGCCAACCTGTTCACCGTTTTGGTGAGCGAGCACAGTGCAATTCGGGAGTTGTCCCCGTCCGTCCTTCCAGTCAATAGAAAGCGTCACCGGTAGACGTGAAGGGACTGGTGTAAGGGAATAGTCTTCCCAATCCAAAAAGACCTCGCCATCAGAACGGTGGTATCCGTTAAATCCGAGGAGCCCTTGAACTTGATCGAGCGCATCCGATAGATAGGCGTGTTCAAAATGATAGAAACGGTATCGGCAGTCTTGTGAAAAAGCGAAGATTCGGGAAACATTATGCGTTTTTAGATAGTCTTCCGCCTTCTCAAGCACGGCTTGTCCAACGCGCCGCGTACCGCGTTCGTAACCCAAAAACCGAATAACGCCTATGTCTTCTTCCCTATTATCTCCGATCTGACCGATACCGACGTGAATAAATGCTTGGACAGTACCATTCACTATTGCTACGAAGGCTGTTTCGGAGTCGAGCCCACCCTCTTTTTTATCTGCTTTACCGGTGGTAACCCCGCGTATTGCAACAGAAAATTCTTCTTCATTTACTGGGTAGCAATGCGGCACGTTGGCGGTCAGACAGTTGTAAAATTGGGTTAAAGGTGCTTGCATATCGGGTGTATATTGGAGAATTTCCATCTGTTCCTCCTAATTTTTTGTTTGTCGTAGTGTAATTCATGACGCGTTTTGCTTTACGACGGGCGATGAAGGGTTTCCCTACTACAAACTTAAAGGCTCATCTTCGATGCCTTGAATTCATTCTATTTATGAGTCGTTCTCAATTAAGTCAAAGGAGTTGATTATTCGTGGTGTTCTTGTACCGCAAACTGTTAGTTTGCAGACTGTTAGCCTCAATATAGAAGAGCATGTCACGCAAAATCACAATCTAACAGATCGTGGTACAAAGAGAATCCAATCGTGCGATTATTACGAACCGAAACATTGACTGCTGCGCTCACAATTGCAACAATTTATGAGCCACTCTCAATAATTCGGGGTTACAAACCCCTCCTACAAACAGAAGATTGGCGGGGTTACAAACCCCGCCAGCAGATATGTGGGTTTTATGGAAGCCCAAACCAAAAATATAGGATCCTTCAACGTTTCTCGACCCGGAAATTGGCATCCAATGCTTTCTCAACCCGAACTTGCGATTCTTCAAGGTGCGCAAAACTGTAATCGTCAAGATTTCCTCTGGCATTTTGAAGCACACGCTGTATCTTACTGTTGATTTGTCCGAGGTGGAGGCGGGCGAGCGATCTCGCATCCTCAGGGGTACCACTGTCGGCTTCCAGGACCAGTTTGATGAGGTGCTTCAGGTGTGCACGTTGCAAACCGCGGCGGAAACTGGAGATGAAGGCATCCGAATTCGACCACTGCTTCGCACCCGCATCCCTTCCGAGTTCCATCCAGACCGCATCCGTAATGCCTGAAAAGAGTTCCGGCAGTGTGAACGCATCCTCACCCTTAGCAAACTTGAGTTCTGTGTCCTGAACGCGCGACAGCACCGTTGGATAAAGCAATCGTTCAAGGATAAAGGTTTGATTGCGTAGAATAACATCATGCACCGGATAATCGAAACGAATAGCGTTCCAGCTGTCTGACCCCCAATCACTCCAACGCGTAACTGCCAGACTATTGAGTAGATCAGCAGGAAAATCGAAGGCTTTGTCCGAAAGCGCGTGTTCCTTGAGGAATTGAAGTGCCTCGCGTTGTTTCGCCGCTGGAACCGGCGCGAACGGTAAACGACCGTTTTCATCACCTCGGTGGTCTCGATGATGGGACTGTCCTCCGATATATCTGCACGCCAAGTACATTGTATTGGCATGTTCATAAAGCAATCTTCCGAATGCCCGTCTGACGCGTTGATAGCCCATCCCCTCTTTTGTAACTTTATCTGCAATTTTGTCCCAGAGTCCTACGACGACTTCACGCCGTTGCTTGGCAAACGCAAGCGGGTCAGCACCCAGATCCCAAAGATTTACCAGCGGGTCCAGGTCACGATAGCGATACCCGTAGACATCCTCATCTGTGCCATACGTTAGTTCTGGCACTGCAACACGGGACGCGATTTCGCCTAATCCCTTCAATTCACCTTCGGGTTTGCTAGCATCAATGGGTTTATAGGCGTATTCAATCACCCAGTAGTCCCAAGGTCCAATTGTCGGTGTATAGTAGTGTCCCTGTTCTTGAGCTTCAGGTGCAATATTCACTCCCCAGTAATCCATGACCGAACCGATGGTTGCTTCGCCCTTTTTGTTGTTCAGATCGTCAAGAGAATATATCGCACTCGATTTAAAATTGTGGCGTATTCCCAATGTGTGGCCGACCTCATGCATCGTCAGTGTTTTGAGGGCTTCCGCGATATACTCTTCAGGTAGTTCACCGTCTTCGTCAACCAGACCCCGTGCCTGCAGGACGCTCGCCATGAATCCCATCTGCCGCGCAAGTCCAGATGCCACCTGACATTGGAATCGCGAAGTGTGACTCATCGGATGATCGCGCTCATGCTCTAACTCATCAAAGTACGTTGTATAGTCTCGCTGCCAACTTCTGATCCAACTTTCACCGATAAGGATATCAGCGTCCAAGATCTGTCCTGTCAGCGGGTTCACGCGAGAAGGACCAATCGCGAACCCTGCACCAACAATCCAGCGGATCGTGTTATACCGGGCATCTTCGGGGTCCCAGTCCTCATGGTCTTGCTGAATCCGAGCTTCAATCGCATCGGCAAAGCCTATTTTTTCAAACGCCTTGTTCCATTCCAGAATCCCCTGTCGGACGTAAGGACGAAAGCGGTGCGGCACTGTTTTCTCGATGTAGAAGATAATCGGTTCTTTCGGTGATGAAAATTTCGCCTCTTTGTCCGCTTTCTCCAAATGCCAGCGGTTGACATACCGGACAAAGGGTTCATCGCTGGTCTTGGATGAATAGTCTTTGACCGCCGTCATAAAATGTCCCATCCGGTCGTCAGCCAGTCGCGGGCGATAGGTGTTTGACGGGAGTTCAGCAAGGCTATAATGCAAGGTCACCTGGATACCGCGACTGTCCGGGACAGTTTCTATGTAGCTTGTGGATGTGTACACGGCGTTAACTTTTAACTCGACATTCTTCGGGAACGCCTTGACTGCTCCCCACGTACTACGTGTTTTGTCGAAACGTGCATCAGGAGCAATACGGCGTGCCAAAGGCAGTAGGTCGGATATGAAAATAGGAGAGATATTTACTAAGAGGCTCTTCCGTTGTGGATGGATACTTTCAATCTTGAGAGAGAATAGCACAGAGTCGTTATGACCCAAGTCAACTGCTTCTGCAATCGGTGTTCCTTCTTTCGCACGGAAACGCACATTTTTCCGGATGAGATGGACATTGTCGCCAACGCGTCGCCAGACGAGTAACCACTCCTCCATTGTCATTCCTGAAACAAGAAATCCTCTCCCCACACCACGTGAAAGGCTTATCATGCAGAGAAACGGTTTGTCTAATTGGGACGGCTGAATTTCGCAATAGAGGTTCTCTTTTTTCTCATATAATTTGAAGAAGCCGTCATAGCTTTTGCTGTCCTCAGTAACTTTAGAAAAATCTTCAAACTCTTTTTTCTTCTTTGCGGGGGCTTCTGGTGTCGCAGGTTTCGCGGGTTGTGCCGCTTCCTGCGCAGATACCGAAAAGCAATAAGCACCTATTAGAATTACACAGATCCAAAAAGTCAATTGGCATCGCATTATCTTTTCTCCTTATTTTAAACTTTAATCTATATTGTTAACCCAAGTTGCCACCTATAAAAAAGTTGTAAATCCATGGGATATCCTTTATAGTGTTTTTATTCCATAAAACAAAAGGAGTACCCCATGGACCTAACTATTGTAGCACTTTATACGATTTGTGACGACCTTTTAATCTCAATCGGACATCAAGACCATCCACAAGCAAAAATGTCGGATGCTGAAGTCATGACCGCAGCACTCGTCGCTGCGAGATATTTCGGAGGCAATCAGCAAACCGCCTGCTGCGTTTTGAAAACGCTCGGATACATCCCAAATATGTTGGGACATTCACGATTCAATCGGCGGCTGCATCGGATACCTGAACGCTTTCAAACGCTTTTTGAATGCCTCGCAGCAGGTGCGAAAACGAAAAATCCTAACAACATTTATGTGATTGATACCTTTCCCGTGGCGGTCTGTGACAACATCCGGATTTCACGCTCGCGTCTGTATCAAGGTGAAGCGTGGCGTGGGAAAATCGCAAGCAAACATCGCTATTTCTATGGTATCAAAGTCCATCTGATGGTCACAGAAACAGGGCATATCGTTGAAGTTTTCTTCACACCGGGTCGATGCAGCGATGTCCGGGGCTTGCGGTCTTATCGCTTCGATCTGCCGCCGGGTTCAACAGTGTATGCGGATAAAGCCTATTGCGCCTATGGTATTGAAGATGCTTTACAAGAAGCAGGGATTGCCCTGAAACCCGTGCGTAAGAAGAACTCAAAACGTCAATATCCACCGTGGGAAGTTTACCTTCAACAAGCGACCCGTAAGCGAGTTGAGGTGACAAACAGTCTCGTTGAACAACTTCTACCGAAGTCGATTCATGCGGTGTCCGCTACGGGTTTTGAGTTGAAAGTCCTTTTGTTTCTCATCGCAACAAGTATTAAGCAGCTCTTTGGATAAAGGTAGCAACTTGGGTTATATTGTTACTCAATCAAAAGCGTCATTTAAGTTAAAAACCATATAAAGCCATTATATGCATCATTATATTTTTTTCAATATTAATGCCCAATTGGTCAAGGAAACATGATAACTTCAGAAAAAGTGGCAACTGGAGTTAGATAAATCCTTGGTAGTCAAGGAAGTGCTCCCCAACGCAATCGTGCCTTATTGATAGTGAATCCGCCGACTGCCATCGAATGAGAACCTGGGCCAATCGCGTTCCCAGTTTTCGGAGGCGTAAGGGATATAATGGCACGCCAACGCGTGTCTACGTGTTCCCGGCTTCAAAATCTGCGCGCCACCGTGGATTAGCTTCCCGTCAAATAGAATTACATCTCCAGCGTTCACCATGACCTGAACTGCATCGGTCCCATTTTCGCGAAAGACCTGTTTGACCGCTGGAAAATAGCGGTTGTGCTGTTGCAACTCGTATGTCTCTCCGGGGAGCAATGTCATAGGCACATCACTTTTCGTAATCAACCTACCTCGATTTGAACCGGGCTGGACTATCAATGGTCCATTGTCTTCATCAACACGAACCATCGCAATCCATGCAGATATGCAATCCGGTAGATAATACTGGTCTTGATGCAGCGAATGCTCCGATCCTTCATAAAAATGCATCGTTTGGATGCCTTCCGGTTCCCCACCAAAACAGTCGGCGAGCGGCTTATGTAAGCGAGGATTAATAAGCAAATCCAATACGAAGGAATCGTAGAGATGCTGATTAAAGGTTCGAGCCCCGTATTTATCCTGCTGAAAGAACCCTTCAAGCTGCTTGTGCCCTGTGTGAAGATCTTCCATGTGCGTAACAAAACGTTGACACTCTTCTTGCGAGAAGACACTTTCAAGAACGAGATACCCGTTCTCTTGATAAAACGTTTTTTGCGCTGGTGTTAAATCTGTTTGTTCAGATGCCATCCTTCCTCCTTCATCAATATACCATGTTTGCGCGGGTTAAATCCCAATAATTTTATCACGATTATGAATCAATTGTCAAATTCTCAATTGCCTCAGAAACCGCCGAGCCTCGAAAATATGTCTTGACGGATTGCACCTGCTGTGCTATCCTACCCCAATCAACACTTTTTAGGAGGAGGACGACCTTTTCTCTCCACAACAAACTTTGTCAGTCTATATCGGGCTGTGGAGAGTCTCGGTTACTATATTTTTATGCAGGTTGCAGCAATGTTTGGTGAGGGTAAAGGGGGCGTGGTAGACAAACCAGACCCTCGAGCAGCAGGAGATGTCGTCGTTGTCAAAATTCACGCTGTCCCCATGTGCACAGAATATAAAGGATTCATATCTGGAGGCACTGGCGAACACTTTGGACACGAAGCCGCTGGTGAAGTCGTTGAAGTCGCACAACCCGGTCGTGTTAAGGTAGGAGACCGCGTGGTGGTGCAGCCCCAGAATTCTTGTGGTCAGTGCCCTATGTGTGCCATTGGTGAACACATTCACTGTACATCGGGACGTAACATTGGGGAAATCCTCGGTACGGATCCAGCTTCAGCGACTTATGCACAGTATATGCACAAAATGGAAGATTTGTTGTCTCCGATTCCAGAGGGTGTGAGCTACACACACGCTGGGATGGCGTGCTGTGGATTGGGACCGACGTTTGGCGCGATGGAGCAGATGCAAGTCAATTCGTTAGATACAGTCATGGTTACTGGATTGGGTCCCGTTGGACTTGGAGGGATTATCAATGCACGGTACCGTGGCGCGCGCGTCATCGGCGTAGAAAGCCACCCGTATCGCGCCGAACTCGCGAAAAAGTTAGGTGCAGACATCGTCTTGAACCCGAATGATGAGGATATCCTTGATCAGATTCGCGATTTTACGGACGGAATCGGTGTTGACAAAGCAGCAGACTGCTCAGGCGCGTCTGCGGCACATCGGTTGATGGTCGATGCCGCCCGAAGAAAAGGACAGGTTACGTTCATTGGAGAAGGTGGGGAATTCCCGCTTGCCGCAAGCCGCGATATGATTCGGAAAGGTCTGGTTCTACGCGGGAATTGGCACTACAACCTCGGTGTCTATCCAAGATTGATGAAGGTGATCCAAGATTCATCCGAACAGATAGATACGTTTATCACACACACTTTCCCGATGCATGAAGTACAGAAAGCGTGGGAATTGCAAGCGACAGGCGAATGTGGTAAGGTTGTGCTGGATCCGTGGGCATAGCCTATCGGAATTCTCGATGAACGGCTTTTCAGGCGGTTGCGTCTTGGAGGCGGCGGAGTTTGAGGACGAAAGAGTCCTCGTTTAGCTCCACCATATCATAAGAGACCGCTTCCCCTTGGAGGACATCGCGTTTGAGTTTAACGTCGTCCACCAAACCGAGGGGAAGCAGATTCTCAGTGCGTGCAATTTCTGTCTTTTCAATTAGTCCATTAACGGTATACCCACCACTTCCATCAAGGACTTCTCCCGCTTTCAAATTGCGTTTGGCAACCGTGATCACATCGGCAACAGGTGTTGGCAGCGGTGTCCCTGTTGGTTGTCCATAGAGGGCGGCTTTCGCAATTGAAATTGGGGCTTCAACAGCCACAAGGTGATAGGGACGATAAAGGAGATAGTTCTTTCCATTCCCACCCGGATACAGATTGTAGCCAGCAAGATCCTCCTGCGTGAACGGATGATCGGTCCGAATAACAACGAATACACCCATCCGAAGCGGGTTGTCCAGCAGTGTCTTGCCATCAGTGCCAATACTGTTTGCGAGTTCAACGACACCATGTCGGTTTAGAATACCACCCTCCTCTTGAAGGCTGAAAACCTTGGCAATGTCTTCAATATTCACTGACGGTTCGTGCATACCGCGCACATCCGGTGGTAGCCCTGCCATATTCGCCAACGAGGTCATCTCAATCTGTGCTTTCGACCCATCCCGAAACGAATTAAACATCTTGAAGTTAATCGTGCGACGCTCAATATGTTCCTGACTAAACCCGAATCGCTGCGGGACGGTATCTGGTATCCCGACACGGTCATCGTCATAGAATACGGTGCCGCGTCCGGCAGCGACGATTTCAAAACCGAGCGTTTTCGACCATTCAACGATGTTCATCGTCACACCGGGCTGATCCCCATCAACAAGTGTATAGACGACCCCTGCGTTGTCTGCCAAGCGTCTCAGAAACGGACCTACAGTAACATCGGTTTCCACGTTAACCATCACGAGGTGTTTCTTGTGCATCAGGGTCTGGTACGCCATTTGCGCGCCGACCTCTGGAATACCGGTGGCTTCCACAACGACTTCAATTAGATCCGACTGAATAATATGCAGTCCATCTTCAGTGATTGCCCGTTTATCGCTGCGGATCGCATCGTTCATCGCGTCAACGTTTCCTACCTGTTGAATCGCGTCGGACGGGACACTGCTGGCTTTATACGCGCCTTTAGCGTGCTCCAAGTCGATGTCGGCGATTGCGCTCGCCACCATGCCTTGCATCTGCGAGATTTGCGCCACCAGTCCGGCACCAAATTTTCCCGCACCGATGATACCAACACGGATCGGATTATTCTCCGCTGCCCGCTTGGCAAGTTGTGTGCTGAACATCAAGACTCCTCTTCGGAGGTCACGCGATCACGATCATCGTGATGGCGTGCCTCCACTGATTTGAAATTCCGTTGAACAAGTTTCTCATATTCCGCGCGTGTGATCTCAAAGTCCAATGTCTTCCCGTCATCCACTTCCCTTGAAACGACAAACCCAAGTGACTGCCACAACGCTTTTGAACGGGCGTTGTCTGCCCGGACATCCACTGGACAGAATCGGTCAATTCCCAATTTCTCAAATGCGTGCGCCATCAAGCATCGCACGACCTCTTTTCCGTAGCCTTTACCCCACAGGGTTTTGTCCCAAATTCCGATGGGCAGGCGCATTACCTTCTCACCTTCAACCTTTGCCCGCTCCAAATTCATCCACTGCAAACATACCTCGCCGATGGTGCGTCCGCTTGCTTTTTCTACGATTGCGAAGAAAAAACCGTCTTTTGCCATCGCCTTGCCTGCGCTTTTGAGATAGTCTCTTGTTATGGGTTCATCAGGCGGCGATTCCTCCATCGCCTGTAGGAAATCGGGGTCGTTGTAAAAAGGGACGGCAATATCGAAATCTGCATCTTTAAAGGGTCGAAGCTTCAACCGCTCAGTTTCCAAGTGAACGTTGTGCCCCGCGAAGTTATCCAACTCTATCATATTTAAAACCTTCCTTACCAGTTATCAGAGGATCTCCGTAATCCATTCGCCATCATGTGCGGGGTTATAGATGAGCCCCTTTTTTATATCAACACAGAGATCGAGATGTTCCAATACGATGTGCCCGACGAGGACAGGCGATCCCTCGGGCAAATCGGTGATCTGTATTAGACTTGTTCGTTCCAATATTGTAAATTGGACTGCCGAGTAAAGCATCCTATCAACAATGCCAGTGGCGGTACGGGCCCGCGCCATTTTAATGGGTGTGAGACCGAGTTGTTCAATGAGGGGAGTTGGCAGGCAGAGTCCCGTCGCACCGGTATCAACAAGGGCATCTGTGACGGTGAGCCGCCGCACATCTTCTGGATTCATAACGCCTAGTTTTACTGCTACCAAGTCATATTGATTTTCGAGTTCAATTTGTGTTGTGTGTCTCATTTTTTCCCTCTTCTCTTAGCGTTGAATTCTGAAATTGCGTGTCGCATTGCCCCTGATAATTATAGCAGGTTTGAATAAGAAATATCAAGACGAAGTTTGATTTAGCGTAAAGATCACGCCTACGAACACTATAAACTGAACAGATAGGTAAACTTGCTCAATACTGTCCATTCGTGCTCCCGCAAACCGTCCGCTGCATTCCATGCCTGATCGAACACGAAATAAAAATCGCTTCCCGGACGATAGATGTAATTGAGCAAGAAATTCGCGCTTGCCCGTTCTGCACTATCGTTCCATTGTGCGTACAATTTGGTAAAGAAACGGGTATTCAACGCATAACTGATACGTGTGCCGACAATGTTTGTCGTGAACAGATCGCTTTCGGGCAAGTGAATCCAATTGCGCTGGTATCGTGTTTCGATCGCGAGTTGGTAGGTCATCCGCCACTGACTATCAATGTTAAAACTCACGTGGTTGCCGTGAAAGTAATCCCCATAATCCACACCACCGAATACAGCGAACGGACGACTGGTCTCAGTGAAAGCCATTAGGGAAACTTGATTCATCTCGTAATCGCCAACGGGAATCTCAACACCACCGATGCTGAAAGATTCCTCAACACGGTCGAAAAACCGACGGAAATCGAGATTGAATCCATCGTCGGACTCCGAGAGCATATCTCCACCAACTCCCACGTCCCAACCGATAAGTCTGTTATCGTGGTCTAATAGGTAACTGCCATTGAAAATCGCTCCAACATCTCGGACACCATACCGCCTAACTTGGACTTCGTAATCGGCATTCAACATCAACGAGCGGATGTCTCGTCGATGCATGAACCCCATTTTACTCGTAAATTGGGGACCGATGTCAAGATAAGACGCATTGATATGAAAATAATCGTTGCGCCAGTCGTTTGAGAGATACCATGCGAAATCGCGCTCGTCCGGGTCTGGAGACCAACTCCCCACGGTCATTGCGCGCATCCGCCACTGATCATGGGGTCTAAAAAACAGGTCTATTCCGCCGTTGCGATGATACTCGCCGAGGTCGCTCTGCCGATTGGTGAGAATAAAACCGACGCTTGAATCACTGAGAATATCGCGCTGCATTCTTAGCACAGAAAAGTTTGTCATGGGCGATTCTGGTGAGGCAGCGGTTGTCATGTTGAGCGCACCCACACTGTAAGCTCCGACCTTTCCTGTCAGCTTACCGCCTCCAAGAAGTCGAACCTGTTTACCGTCTTCAATGCCGATGCGGCGACTGTAAAAAACGGCCAGCGGCGGTGGACCGAAGTCTCCAATACCTGCGCCAAAGGCGAACAGCCCGCTGCCCTCGAGGAAAAATTCGCGCCGCTCCGGGAAAAAGAGGCTGAATCGTGTGAGGTTAACCTCCTCCTGGTCTGCCTCTACCTGTGCAAAATCCGTATTTAACGTCATATCCAATGTCAGGTTCGATGTCACACCGTATTTCATATCGAGCCCGAGGTCCTGTTCGGTGGTTCGCTGCCAATCTCCATCGCTGAGATGCCTCGCCAAACCGCCGATCAGATACGGCTTGACATCAAAATATGATGGTGATGCAACACCCTGTAGCCCAATCAGTTTGCCTTGATACGTCGGGTGATAGGTGCCGGGCCAACTTTCACTTCGAGGGACCTGTATCCATTGTGTCGTTTCATTCTTTCGCGCGATATTGCGTCCAAAATTCACACCCCACACCATCGAATCGTCTTTTTTGAACCGCAGCTGATTGAAGGGGATCGCGATCTCAACTGTCCACCCTTTATCGTGTCGCCGTCCAGCAGCTTCCCAGATACAGTCCCAACTCCCGTTAAGATTTTCGCCGCCGTCTGTGACTGCGGTGTCTGACTGTGCCCCGAGCGCATTCATGCGAAAAAAGACGCACTGTCTTTTATCACCATAAGTGTCAAGCATCACGTAAACGTTGTCATTCTGCCAAAGCTGCCCGTCGCGCCGCATTTCGTTCGCAACAACCTTTTTAGGTTCGGAGTCGTAACATTCAAACCCGATGTAAAGCTTCTCGGTGCTATACAACATACGAACCTCTGTGCGTTCGCTACTTGGTTGCCCCTCATCGGGTGATTGTTGGGTAAAGTCATCGATGACTTGTGCCCGCGCCCAATCTTCCTCGTTGAGATGCCCGTCAATTTCGATTGTATCTTGGGTGAACACTGGCCTAATTTCTTTGCTGGCTTCGACATTTAAGTTTGCTGCAACAATCATTACGAACAACAAAAGAACGATCCTGTAATGCATCTTTTCTCCTCTTTTAAGGATTTTAAAGGATTGGCCTTCGCGCATCGTTCCACTACGTTTCACGATGGTTTTCGGTTAAGTCAAACGGGATTTTTTAAAGGATTGGCCAAGGCATGTAGCACTGCAACATCGGCGCAGCGCGGGTTCGACAAGACACCACATCCTACCATGGGGTCTGAGTGCACGCTTGGCGTTCAATTAAAAATAAGGTTTTCTTGCCTGCAAACGTAATACTTTGCTGTTGTTTAAAAAAGAAAACACCCTCACCGAAACCTCGCTTTCATGATGTTCAGTGATGGGCGTTATATTGTGTAACTTAGAACCCGTTTTACCTGCTACTTAGAAGCCCACCCCTGCGCGATACATGGAAATAGTGATTAGCATAACACCTAAGCCTACGAATCCGCGAAGGCAATTCTCATGTAATTTAAGAGGGGTTTGGTCTATTCCGAGACCAAAGCCTGTGGTAAGCGACAGGTAAAACATTTGATAATCCTATTTGGAATCTATATATGTTAAGTGTTGTAGCACATTTTGTGGGTAAATGTCAAGCCTTTTACGATTTCTATAGAATTCCCTCTAAGCGTTTAACCTTGGATTTTTCGGAAAATTCACATTTTTTCAAGAAAAGCGAATCAGTTTACAACTAAAGATGAAAAGGTATCCATTTATGAAAACTGACAGAAAATTTTTATTAGGCTTATTGGCTTTAATAATTTTGTGCTCCTGCGCGCGGGCTCCCCAAGAGATTCAAGAAAAAAGCTTAGTGCCTGCTGAACCTTTAGAACCTGAAGGTGTGCGTAATTCTATCGTTCGCGTCGTGAGTATGTCGAGAATTAGAGGAGTAGGCAACGGTTTTTTCGTGGCACGTAACAAGGTCGCAACGAACATTCACGTTGTTGCACACCTCGAACCCGTTCTCGTACAATCGGTTGACCACGAGAAACGCTGGACTGTTGAGGGTGCCACTGCGTTCGATATGAAAAATGACCTTGCCATCCTAAAAGTTACGGGGGCGGGTGCGCCGCTTCCACTTGGTAACAGCGATACCGTTCAGAGTGGTGAGGCAGTTTCTGCTGTCGGATACCCGAAAGGAAAATATACGGTCTCGGAGGGTACTTTACATAGCATCCGAGATTCCGGATCCATATATCAATCGGGGTTATGCACAGTTCCACCTTGGTAAAACTAAGACGGATCAGGGAAATATAGCGGGTGCAGAGGCGTTATACATAGCAGCAGTTCGAGATTGCACGCATGCAATACAACTCAACCCAGAAGATGCCGCCGCCTATGGTAATCGGGGTGTTGCCAAAACTGCCCTTGGTAACGCTGAAGGCGCGATAGAGGACTTTGATGCCGCTATCCGACTTGATCCAGAGGATGCAGAATACTTCTACGAGCGTGGGCTTGCGAAAGAAGCATTAGGACAAAAGGAAACGGCGAAGGCGGATTTTCAAAAGGCTAAGGAATTAGACCCGAATGTCGGACAGTGATGACAGAAGATAACATTTTGGCACAAATGCCGCGATCAGGAGCTTGCCCCTACTCGGAAAGCGTAAAGTTTCGCGTGATTCAGGACAAACCGGAGCCGTAAGGGTTGCTCTACACTCGCTAACGTTGCCGACTTCCACTGCACCGAGTGCCGTATGCTATCCTCAGTCAACGGAACACAATCGTCAATCGAAAATCCGGGTTGAACCTGTCCATCGGCTGTCAGCACTTCAACACCAATCCGACCACCGCTTGCATCTGCGTTAATTTCAAGCCCGCCGTCCGGAATCTGCAACGGAACGGTTTCAGTGACACCACCGTCCGCATCAGCATCAAGAGAGACAAAACCATCTAATCGCCACTTCGCAAGCCCAATTTCCTTGTGCCTGTCCTTCATCTGGGCACCGTGGGTGTGGACGGTTCCAGTATAGTACCAGTGAATTTCATCCTCGGTGATAATCGGTTCTATAGCTGTTCCCATAATCATACCGGTATCGAATGTGCCGCTGTCGCCGCGTGGAATGATTGGTGTCCGAATCGAATCCGGATAGTCCCAATTAAACCCGTCTCGACTACTAACGAGTTGCGCGTCAATCGGTCCGTCAATAGGAATCTCATGTTCCGCTGCACCCGGTCCCGTCACATACAACACCCCAGCAAGACCGATGTAAATGTTATGATAAAGGAAGCCTGACATGTTGTGAATCTCAGCACGATCCGCGCCATACCTCTGTACACCGATTTCATCGTCCTCAGCAGTTGCACCGAACATCGGTTCGAGAGGTTTCCACGGTCCCTCTAAACGGGGGCTTTCGGTATATGCAATCATACGTCGTGCGTCTTTGTCATTTCCGCGTATCAGCGCGTAAGCTCGAAACAGGTCAGTTTTATTATCGTAAATTACATTGAACGCACCTTCGTTGTCCCGATCTGCAACCGGTTCCAAGTAGTCTGAATCGTCCCATCGGATACCATCGGGTGACGTGAGCAGAAAGATGTTGCGATACCGTCTGCAAAAACCGATCATCTTATACCGTTTCTGGGGATCCGACTCCTCGTCATCACGGAATACACACGCGCCGTGTATATCCCACACGATGTTGTTGTCTGGATTTCCGTTGCATTCAAAGATACCAAGGTTCGGTTTCGTCCACGTCAATCCATCGTCACTTTCTGCGTAACAGGTAAGATCACCCCGGTCGTTTTCGACGAATTTCCGTCCGTACGCATCGTGTGTCTGTCCCTTGAATGTCGATGGATTTCGGTCCGGACGTGGGACGTAAAGCCCCGGAATCTCGTTCGCTTTAAACCGCCAGTGGGGTCCCATGCGGCACATATACCACATGCGATATTTTCCGTACGCGGCATCGTACATTGTGGTGCCGTAGAGGTGAACGCGTCTGGATTGATCAGGACCTCCGTGTTCCCACGGATTGTTGGGGTCAGGTTTAAGTACAGAAACGTCATGCTTTACGCATTGATGCAGTGTGCGCGTTACGTTATGTTTAGAAGCGACCAACGTATCATCAATGAACAGTTCTGTGCTGGTGTCAAGTGTGTGAACGGTGTTTGAATTCACGTCATTTTCCTCGATTCGTCGGTAGATTCTTCTGGTAGCGTGTGTTTGGGCGGATCAAACCCCAATACCAGATGGTTAACAACCACAAACTAATGAAGAGACGAGTTGTCCAACCGTGTGAGCGATTGATTCTCGACCTTGAGATAGGCGTTCGGGTCATGATACAATGCCCCCTCCGGGAGCCATTCCCATAACGCGCCCAAATCCCTACGCATCCAATCCATATAGAATTGTGGGAGTTCTCCTGTTTCGCCATCAAAGAAGGCAAGAAATTGTTTGTCGGCATCAAGTTGCCGGCGCACGTTATAGTACAACCGGGTTCGTTCATGTCCCGCCATGGCACGAATGACGTTCAGCCATCGCGGAATGAAACTATCAACCGCCTTATACCGTCTAAAAATCGCTCTCGATGAAAAGGTGTGGTCGATCATATCAATGACACCATCATAGAACTCATCCCATCTGTAATTTTTCGGTTTCACATTCATCGCATGAACGTTGTTCAGGAAATGGAATGGAAAAGGGAGGACGCGTCCGTCGCGCTGGTATTCAAGGTTGAGAGGGGCCGCTTGTCCATACGCCGTGAGTAATGAATAGATGGGATAGGCCCCGGGGGTCATCTCTACGAATAACTTTGTGAGGTCAAAGGGTTCTGGGCCCTCATCAATATCAAGTCCGAACACAAAGTTTGTTTGGACGTAGGGAACGTATCTCAGCATCATATTAACCTGATCGGAAACCTGTCGGACCTTATTGAATCCGTGGTCCTTCCCTGTTTTCGATTTATTACCGAAATCTGACCAGGACTCGATGCCAGGCAATATCCCCTTAAATCCATTTCGCTTGAGCCGCTTCATGTGCGGTTCCGAGAGAACAGACAGACTACTTTCGGCGATGAAGTTGATGCTTCCTGGGGGAGCAGCCTCTTCAATCGCAGACATGTAGTCATCAAATCGGATACCGAAGTTTGGATCATGCCAAGCGACAAGCGGTCTCTTAAATTTCCCTATGAGGAAACGTAGGTCTGCCTTGATCTCCTCGAACTCCAGAGGCTGGTAAGGAACGACTGAATCAATGCAAAAGCTACAAGTATACGGACACCCCATACTCCCGAGCATCGGAACACTCTTCAGCCATGGTGCTTTGCGGAGGGTTAATTGTATGAACTTCCAACGCTCACGCACACCGGGCAGCGTTAAGGGTTGTCCTTGGGCTGAAAGATGAACGCCAATCGGACGATGCGCGGATCCGTCTTGCAAGAGATCTCGGATGATTGTTCGGTCAATGAAACCCAGAACGTAATCGAAATACTTCTGGGCATCCTGCGGATAGCAACGCGCATGAGGCCCCCCCAGCACGGTGACAGCCCCTTTAGATCGGAAGAGGTTGCTCAGTGCGTACGCCAATTGGGCGGCCAACGAAAAGGCACTTATGAAAACAATGTCAACATCATCAGGTAATTCTTCCTCTAAAGCTTCAACACCCGTATAACACACGTATGTGACAGCATATCCATCTTCTTCGCACCATGCTGCAACAGCTTGAGGCATAATGCTTGCAAAATTAGCATTTACTGCCCATTGCCACAAGTTTCGCTTGGAACTATTGGTAACGAGGTCAATAATACCGACTTTAAGTTTTCGCATATTACTCCTTCCTTCTACGCTTTCAAACCTACCTTAAGTGAATTGATTATCGGCTTTCGGCTATCGGTTTCCATCAGTTACCGTCGTCGACGGGTTACTGATGGCTGACTGCTATTCTGGCGTATAAAAAATATAAGGAGTGCCTCATGAAAAGCCGCTTTTTTTAAGTCAAATTCGACGTAACTTCAATCGCTTGCCCACAACCGCTGCATCTCTTTGGAAGAGGCGAGCAGTTTATCCAACGTTCCGACAGCTTCAACGCGGCCGTCTTTTAGCACAACAATCTGGTCTGCCCGACGGAGCGCGGGTCTCCGGTGGGAAACGACGAGGCAGGTCGCCCGCGTCGTCTCAAAAAGGCGCTCCCATAGGGTCTGTTCTGTCTCAACATCAAGCCCGGACGAAAGATCGTCAAAAACGAGCAAATCCGAGTCTCGGACAAACATCCGCGCCGCCGCAGTGCGTTGCATTTGCCCACCCGACAATTTGACTCCACGCGGTCCAACGACGGTTTCGAGACCATCTTCAAGCGTCGGTAGATCCTGCTCCATGACACCGAGTCGAATCGCCCGATTTAGGGTATCCCAATCCCATGGCAAGCCCATGAGAATGTTAGCACTCAGTTTTTCGCTGAAGAGTTTCGGTGTTTGCGGTGTATACGCGCAACGCGGCGGCACGAAGAACGATTTCGGATCCTCGACGATTCTGCCATCCCAGCGAATCTCGCCTGCCTGTTTCGGTAGGACTCCCAAGAGCGTTTGGATCAGCGTCGTTTTGCCTGAACCGATCTGTCCCGTAACAACGGTGAACGATCCCGACGGAATTCTCAAATCAACATCAGCGATTCCAGCTGCATCCCCATCGTAGAGATAAGTAAGTCCTGTAACAGTAAGTTCTTCCAACCGATCTGTTTCTGTCCGTTGTGGGATAATGAGCGGCGGTTGAACCTCTCGCAGATATACCGGTGTGTGTTCCACTAAGTCTTCCCCCGGCATCTCATCAACAGTCTGTTCCATGCGGGAATACGAAACCTCTGCTCGCTTGTGTTGTGCCATTATACTGCCGATGAGCGATCCACTTCTGGCAACTTCACCGACATACGTTGTGAAGAGCGCAAAGTCTCCAACTGAGAATACTCCTGCCTTCATCTGTTCGGCAATCAAAATCAGAATCACGCCAGTGGCGAGGGTATTGATATTGAAACTGATGGACTGTAGCACTTGATTGAACAAGTTATCCACCACAGTCGCCTTGCGACGCGCATCGTTCAGCTTCTGAAAATGGGCAACCACACTCAGTTCCGTTCGTGCGACCTTCACTGCTAAGATGGATTGGAACAGTTCGTTGATAAAGTTAGTCGACTGTTCCGTGGTGATACGCTGCGCTGTACGATACCTCTGGATGAATCGCCTTAACACATTGACAACCGTGATAATCAGGATAGACGGGATAACCGCGATCACTGTCACTGCCACGTCAATCTGAGCCATCCAGGTGACTGCCAAGATCGCGAAGATGAGATTGCCCCATAAGTGAATGTACTGCTCCAGATAACTCAAAATCGCTTGAACATCGTCTCGGAGCCGGTTTGTCACTTCGCCAGAGGCAGTTGACACGCTATGTGGTGCTGACATGTTCATGATGGCTGTCATCAAGTTCTTTCGGAGGAGCGTTGAAATGGCGTAACGCCAGCGCGCCCACACGACTGCTGACGATATGAGTACGCCTCGATCAGCAAGGTGGGCGACCACAAAGAGGGCAACGAATGTCCAAGGATTGAGTCCTGCACCCGATCCGTCAGTGGAGGACTCAAGTGCATCAAAAAATGCCTTCCTAATAAGTCCGTCGAAGAACGGCATTAGGTCGTCTAATCCTCGGAAGAGAATAGTGCCGAGAAAGAGGAATGGACGGTAACGGATAAGGCGAATTGAGGCTTGTCCTGTTGTCATTGCGCCGTTTCCTCCAGTCCTGTTTTCAGCAATTGTGAGAAGACCGAATCAGGGTCTTGAACAAGCCGATTTCGCTCACCATGCTCCCGAATCTCACCGTCGGCAAGGACCATAATTTCGTCTACCTGTTGAACTGTTCCAAGTCGATGCGCAATGATGATACTGGTGCGTCCTTTCAGTAATCGTTGCACGGCGCTGTCAATCCGTTGTTCCGTCGCCGGGTCAAGTCTTGAAGACGGCTCATCGAGGATAACAACTCTTGGATCTTTGAGGAAAACCCTCGCAAATGCCAGCAGCTGCCTTTCACCTGCAGAAAGCCCTGTACCTTCAAGCAATGTATCAAGCCCATTCGGTAGGGATTGATACCACCCAGATAACCCCAGATCTTCAATAATAGACAGAATCCGATTGTCGGTGATTTCGGTATCAAAGAGCGTTAAATTCTCACGCACCGTTGCATTGAAGAGTTGTACATCCTGTGTAACCATACCGATCCGGTTCCGTAAATCGTCCAACCGAATCCTCTCAATTGGCTTACCACCGACGCGAATCTGTCCGCTGTTAATCTCGTATAACCGAAATAGGAGACGGGTGATCGTTGTCTTACCGCTACCTGACCGTCCTAACAACCCAAGCGATTTCCCTGGGGTCAGTTGGAACGAAACATCCTTCAGCACAGATTCATCTTCGGTGTATCCGAATGTGACCCTGTCAAATTCAATGCCGAGCGCGCCTGATGCCGGAAGTGCTTCTGTTCCATCCGCAATGCTTGAGGTGATGCGATAGAGTTCTTCAATCCGTTTGAACCCCGCGGTTGCCCGCTGGAGTTCGTTAATCTGACGGCTAATCATGATCAACGGACCTCGAAGCATCATCGTGTAATGAATGACGAGGTAGACGGTCCCGATCGTAAACGCCTCTATCTGAAACAGGTAAATACCCATCCCCATCGTCAGTGCAACCCCCAATGCGAAAAGCACACCGCTTATTGTTTGGAGTACTTCTCCCATCACATGTGCTTTTACAGCCCGACCATATACATCCCGATTAACATCGTAGAACCGATCCATGGTATAGCCGATGCCGCCGTTTGTGCGGAGGTCTTCAATACCTGTTAACCGTTCTTCGAGAAACCCGAACAGTCTGGAATAGCCTTCTCGCTCAGCCGTGTAGAGCGGAACGGCAATGTTCCGGGTAAGATTGTAAACGAGGATGGAAATTGCCACGAAACCAGTCAACACAATACCGATACGCCAGTCTTCGAGGGTAATCACAATCAGGACACCGCCGAGCAGCAACAAACTACCTGCTACCTGAACTATGAACTCAGAAAAAAAGTTTGAGAGTGCGGCAGTATCGCCGTCAACGCGCTCGACCATCTCGCCGGGCGTGTGTTCATGGTGGAAAGACATGTCGAGTTGTAGACAGTGGTGCGCCAGGTCACCGCGCATCCAGTTTGTTGCCCGCCAACCAATGTCCTGCCCTAAATAGGTGTTGACTAACATTAGCACCTGTCCAAGGAATCCGATTGTGAAAAACGCACCGCCAGCGATGAACAGGTTTCGCGTTTCGCCTCCGGCTTTTGCTGTGTCAATGAAGTAGCGCAGAATCTGTGGGTTGAGTAGCCTGAGACCGATTCCACCAAACATGAATACAGCGAGCAGTGTCACACGCATCCACTGCGGTTTCAGGTACTGTGAAAGGAGTGCGGCATATTGCCTGAAAGGTACTTTTTCCAATTTTTAAACTATGTGCTTCTGAGCTGCTGCGTCCGTTGTCCTTGCAGATTTCCGACTGTTAAGAAACCTGCTTTAGGTTAGGAATGGTATATTAATTGACCGAAAACCATTGGAAATTTTAGAGGTGTTGAACCACACAGGGCAGTTCGGTTTCCAACATTACGCTTAATCTTTCTTGAGTGCTGCCCAGGTGATCGCCAGTTTCCCTTTACTTTCGACAGGTAGTCCGACAGTTGCAAGCCTTTTGATGTCGTCGGCACTCAGTGTCCTATCGTAGATCATCACTTCATCGATCAACCCTTTGAAGTATCTGGCACCACAGCATTCATCCCATCCGAACTTTAAGTTGACGACCGTCTGTTCGATATGGGGAATGTCGTTTACCTCAGCATCAAGTTTATCAGTCGCTCTGTGATAAATGTAACTCGTTGCTTTATCAGGTTCAATCGCTATAGCCACGAGTGCCCATTTATTTTCTGGGATCTCTGGCGCGCCTTGCCAGTTCCACGTCAGTGCGGAGTTGTTGTTCCATACATACGTCAGGGTGTTGTTCGCGGCGATACCCATCCACCACGATGCTGGATCACTTCGACCGACGACAATTCCCGACCAATCTATCGTTTTCCAGCCGTTGATTCGGGCGATCACTGTGATTGCGGTCGTTGTCAATTCAAACGTATTATCAACAACGACGTGTCCGCCACCACCGTCGAATTCAACGGCACCGTTCACCCAACCGTTGTCGGACCATTTCGCGCCTTTTTCCAATTTGGCATCATTTCCGTTGCCGGATTCGTCGTTACCATTACCATCAAGGGGCCAATAGCCGACGAGTCCTTCCGTCAGATCCACTGCGAACGCGCCTGTAGACCAAAGACTCACGGCAACGGCTAAAATTATAATAATGCTTACTCTGTATTCCACCTCTTATCTCCTTATGTACCGTTCATTGTGCTGCATTCCACCCCTTCAGTAGCGGAAAGTAGAGACACAGTTTTTGATAGAGAAAAACAGTGAAAGATGCTATACTTTCAACAAGCACAATTCCAAAAGATAAACAGTATCTTCATAAACCCTTATCATACAGTAAAAAATGGTTTCGCGCAAGAAAAATCGCACAACTCATGTAAATAGGCAGGGTTCCAAACCCCGCCAGCGAGAAAGAGCGGTATCATTGGCTAAAGACTTGGGAACATTTGAATGATCAACTCCAAAAGTCTCCCCATTATTGTGCTCGGTGTTGAACGTAGTGGGACATCTGTCGTTGCTGAGATGGTGCACAGGTGGGGTGCCTATGCGGGTCCCCCCGAAAAGTTGCATAAAGCCGATGTACATGCTCCCAGGGGTTATTGGGAGTTTTTACCCTTATGGGACCTGCTTGCTGAATTAGGGGATTTTGATGCTGGAGCGACTTGGTGGGATAGCGACTTCCAACAGCGAATTGCGAAAAAAGCCGCTGACCCTGCGTCGAAAAAGAAAGCCGTTGAACTGATGGCTGAAATGCATAAAGGAGGTCCCTGGTTCTGGAAAGATCCAGCACTCAGCCATTTTTTGCCGTTTTGGAAACAGATATGGGGCAATGCGATTTACATAATCACAGTTCGCAATCCTTTTGACGCAGCAGTATCGTGGCAGAAATTTATTATGCCATCCAATATGAAAGCCCATATCTCCTTTGTCGCGACGAATTTGCTGCGTTGGCAGCATATAATAACGCTAATCCTACAACACACAGAAGATGCACAACACCGACTTTTCCTCGGCTACGAAGATATTATGCGTCAGCCACGCGCGCAAGCCGAGAGGTTGGCTGGCTTTCTGAACGCAAAGTTTGGAAAGCGAGTTTCACCAATTCAGGCAATGGTTGATGCGGTTGAACCTCAGTTGTGGCGAAACGATTGTGGCACCCCGTTTGGACAGGTAGCTGAGGCGACATGGGAACAGAAAGCACTTTATGCCTTTGCAAGGCAGAAAATTGACAATCCATTTGAGCCGTTTGACGTTGCAAAATATCCACTACCGCCGGGATACCTTGAATTTTTAAACGTTCAAGAGGCGTTGTTGAAAGCCTATCGCAAGCTTGAACACCAGTGAATACCTACAGCGCAACTTCTGCATAGAGCAGAGCGGTGTCTCAAAAATGCCAAAGGAGTCGAGATGCCAAATCCGTTCAATCATATCGACGATCCGTCGGGGAAGCGTTATGAAGCCTGCTGTCACTTGGAACACGATGCGCCGGGTAGCAGGCCCGATCTCGACACGGTCTTGGCTCGTTTTGATATTCCTGCGTCTTTTTCGATTCGAGCTTGGTCGCCGAGTTATTTTGACGTTATGCGTGCCCTTTCGGATGCCGAAGGGTGGACAACTCCTGAATTGAGGCCCAAGGAGACGTTGGTCGCTTGGGAAAATTCATGGCCCACTCTTGTTGCTGTGGATATTGATGGGAAATTGGCGGGTTTTCTAAGGGCAATCACGGACACGCAGATTACGACCTACTTGTGCGAGCTCTTGGTCAGCCGCGAATTCCGGCGGCTTGGATTGGGTAGGCTACTTATTGATGTCTGCCAAGGTCTTGTGCCAACGACGAGACTTGATTTGCTGTCGACGGGCGAGGCGGATGACTTCTATCAAGCCATCGATTGTGCCGATTTTCAAGGTTTTAGACGGCGGTCCGAAGTGGTAGGTCGTTAAACAGTAGTATCTCACGTCCTATATAACACAGCGGTTTTTGCTACGGCAAGAGGTTTTTATATGGTAATCACAAACACAACAGCACTTTGTCGTATTGTCAATCTTCAGCACAGCGCGTATGCGTTTTTTAGATTGGTGCCTCGCCAAAGGCAAGGTCGGAGACCTGTTTTCCCCACAGTTTTTTCATGCCCCGAAGGTTCAGGTCTTCAAAGAACAGAATATCAAAAGAACGACACAAGTCTATCGCAAGTTTCCAATGATTACCTGCAAGGCTATCGCGACAGTTCGTTTGTTGGAAGAAGACGGAACGATCCTTGGTGAACTCGTTTGGCGCATGGTATCAGGACACAATATCGAGATTACGGAATTCGGTGTCTTTGAGGAACCCAACGTTCTGATTTCTCTGAAACTAGCGTTTGAGAACGTTTTGAAGACTCCACGCATACGGAATATTCCAATGCTTGTATTGCGGAAGTTTCTTGAGCTCGTCAAGTGCTTAGACATTTTACCATACGAAAGATTTTTACCATATCTACGGTAATACCTTCGCTCAAGTGCATTGAAATGATTTCGCACAACGCCACAGATATTCAGCATTGTCAATATGTATCGTGGAAGAGTTTATGTTTCGTGTTTCGCATTAGAGTTCACGTATCACATCTTTTAACCCCTAATGAGTGGGTAGGCAGACACGTAACCTTGCGGTTACGCTCATTATGTCTGCCCAACGTGATAGAAATAGTATAACATATTCACTCATCGAAATCAAGGTTTTTTTACGAATAACGCCTCGGTCTAATGCACGAGGGCGAGACTGTATCCCAAAGCTAAAGCATTGGGTTTTAGTCTCGGAAACTTTTGATAAATGAGAGGAAGCCTTTATGGAGCGATCAATTCGTGTGGTGGAACAGTTGAGAGGTCCCGTCGTGCCGGTGAATACCTGCTTTGGTGATGATGATTCGCTAGATATTAGCGCAATGCGGAAATACGTTAACTGGTTGTGCGAGCAGAACGTTCCGGTGATTCTCCTCACGTATGGCAGTAGCGAATTTTGTAGCCTAACAGACGAAGAAATTTGGCAGTTGACTGCGGAACTGGCAGAAGAAATATCAGGTCGTTCACTGTTCATCGCCTCAACGGGCTGGTGGCACCCCGGGCAGTGCCGACAATTTTTGAAACACTGCGATAGCACAGGTGTAGATGCGGTCAAGGTCCAGATTCATCCGGGATTAGGAGTAAAGCGCGAGGTCATTGTTGGCTATTTCGATAGCATTCAGGATGCCGCACCGATTCCTTTGTTAGTTTGGGGAGCATGGCAAGACCCTTACCCTGTGGACATCGTTGCCGAGTTAGCAAAACGCACGGAAGTGGTCGGCATCAAGAACGACGGTCATCCGTTCTATGCCTACTATGACATCATTCGCGCGACTGCGGATGAAAACTTTGCAGTGGTCAGTGGTGGACAGATGCGTAATTTCATGTTCGGCTACCCGATCGGTTCAACGGCGTATCTCTGCACGATCGCTCCCTTCCGACCGGACATTGCGTTGGAATTCTATAAGGCTCTGACCACAGGACGAAACGATGATGCACAGGAGATCGTGTTTCGTTATGAGGAACCTTGGCTCAAGACTGCAACGAAACTGGAGTGGCTACCGAGCATTAAATCGGCACTCCATCTTCACGGACTTTACCCGAACCATCGACTCCGAACACCCGCTGTCTCACACACGGACGAAAAGCATCAGGAAGTCCGAACGGTGTTGGAGCGAATCTTTGGCGACATCAAGCCAGCTGAACTCTAATTGACAGATGTGGATGATTTTTTCGATTCGCTTGATGTAAAGGGATTGTAATGGATCAAACAACCGAGATTAAAGCCGAAAACGTATACGATTTTCTTAAAAGATTCGCTACTGATATCTCCCTTGAGGATCTGAAACCTGTATCTCACCACCACCGGGGCGGTGATAGTCTTACCTTCTACTACCGTGACGATAGCATTCTCAAAATTCCCCGCAACGCCTACCGAACAGGACTTCTAAAAGAGGCTAAACTCACAGCATACCTGCACGCATTGTCGTTGCCTTTCGTTGTAGCGAAACCGATTATGGTGCACGACCAAGGATTCTACGCAATGTTCTCAAGGATTGATGGTGCTTCACTACCGATAGAAGCACTTGAGGGATTTACCCCTGGAGCGTTAGAATCCTTTGGCAGATCTCTTGGAGCCTTCCTCTCCTTTCTGCATGGCCACAAATTCCCGGACGAGGTCTTAGACTACATTCCACGCGCAGATGATCCTTTTACAGCGACACTTAGCGAGGCCAGGCAACAGATCGCGTTTATTGAGAAACACACAGCAGAAGTCAATACGAGTCGATGGAATGAAAAGCTAGCAAGTCTACAAGAATCCTTAGATCAGAAATGGGCTGTGATCCACAGCGATCTCCAAATAAACCACCTGTTTTTTGTACAGGGGAGTCTTGAACAACTCGCTATTATCGATTTTGCTGATACAGTGATGCACGACCCTGCCGCAGATCTATCCGAATTTGCTATAGAGATGTATTCAGATTTGCCCCCCGATGGTGTGGTAGCCAAGAAGATCATCGATATGGTTTTGAAACACTATCAGACAGACGATCTTGCGATTGAAGAAAAACTCCAGTTCGGACTTCTCGTTTTTGAAATTGGGCGTACCTACCAACAGGTCAGGAATTCGATAGGACAGTCCAAAGATGTCCGATCCGTATACACCTCACAGATTTGACCCTTTCTCAACCTATTTGGAGATCATTATACAAGCAAAATCTGTTGTCTCACGAATTTCTCCGTTGCCGTTTCTCTGAAGATGGTGTATATTAAACTTGAACATTTCAGGGTTATGGCCGTTTGGGTTCGTCAAGCCACCATAATCAGTAGAGTTGCTGTATCTGCAACTTCATCCAGTATAGAAAGGAGATTCTATGAAAATTAAAGAAATCCGCGTCGTAGAAATCGAGCTAAACCCAAAACCGACAACAACGCCACGTACACCGAGTCGATCCAGAACATATCAATTGAATCGACCCATTACGCGTTATCCGTCATTCAATCGAAAAGAGGGACACGTTTCCTATTCAGAATGGAAGCGTCCGGCATGCATTATAACAGCAGAAGATGGAACATGGGGCTTCGGCATCTCGCTTTACGGCGGTCCCGTAACCCGAATCATCTCAGACCACTTTGCGCCCTTTCTCGTTGGCGAAAATTGCATGGCGACTGAGAAAATATGGGATATGATGGTGCGATTGTCAGCCGCCTTTGGCGCGACCGGCTTGACGAGTTACGCCATCAGTGCGGTTGATTGTGCTTTGTGGGACCTCAAAGGCAAAATTTTGGGGCGACCGGTTTACGAACTACTCGGCGGACCGCAAAAAGAAAAGATTTTCTGCTACGCCTCCGGCTTCGATCAGGAGTGGTATATGGAACTCGGATTCAAAGCCACAAAACTCTTCACACCGTGGGGTCCTGAGCAAGGAAAAGAAGGCTTGCAGAAACTTGAAGAATTGGTAGCAACGACACGGGAGGCGATCGGCGATGAGGTTGACTTAATGTTGGACGCTTGGACCGGTTTTGACATAGAGCATACGGTGCGCGTCTGCGAAACCATGAAGCCTTACGGGTTGAAGTGGATGGAGGACTATATCCGTGCCGATGATTTTGTTGGGTATGAGACGGTGCGTCAACGCCTCCCTTGGCAAACCCTCGCCACGGGAGAACACTGGTATCTGCCAACCGTCTTTGCGGAGGCGGCGGGACGACGGTTGGTCGACATCTTCCAGCCAGATATTTTGTGGTGTGGCGGCATTACCGCTGCAGCCAAAATCTGTCATATTGCAGAGGCAAACGGCATCTCCGTGATCACGCACGGCGGCATGAACTACCCCTATGGTCAACACCTCGCGTTTGCTATGCCTGCGATCACGTGGGGTGAACGCTCTGAAGGCGTTTCTGCACCCGGTGTGCCTCTTGAAGAGATGGTCAAGTTGCCCGGCACTTCCGTCATCAAAGACGGCTATGTTGCTCCATCGGATGCTCCCGGCTTCGGTCTCGAAATTGACGAGGCATGGATAGAGAGTGTAATGGCTTAAGTTGCCCTTGTGGATTGAGTCGAATTGCAAGCTTACGTCTGGATACATTGTCGTTGATAATGTAATCCTGAGTAGGAACGTTCCTATGACTCCAAACTTAAAAGTTTCAGAGATTCTTGAAGTTGCTCTATATGTAACAGATCTGGCTGCTGCTGAACACTTTTATACAAAAATCTTGGGGCTTTCTCTGAATTCAAAAATGGCGGAGCGTCATGTTTTCCTCCGGTGCGGCGATCGATTGGTGCTACTTTTCGATGCAGAAGCGACGATTGATTCTGGAGACGGTCCCCTTGATGCGCCCGAACACGGGATGAGAGGGGAGGGGCACATAGCCTTTGCTGTACGAGACCATGAAATCGACCAATGGAAGGAACATCTTGTGGCGCAAGGGATAGAGATTGAAAAAGAGATTTGTTGGGACGGTGGTAGGTCCATCTACTTTCGCGATCCATCGGAGAACAGTGTAGAAATCACCTCTCCTGCCATCTGGGGAATCAAAGAGGATACGTTCTTTTGACTGTGGATAGTCCTGCGGTCTACATAATTACTTTGCAGACCTCGCAGATTTGTCTGGATCTCAAACAGAAGGGAACCGGAGACGTGGATTTCAAGTCGCCCGCGAACATCGTAAATTGTTTGAAGATGCTCCAACGTCAAAGAGCCTGTCTGCTTGTGGCTATTGATGGACTTGGCGGTGCTGGAAAAAGTACTTTGGCGCGACTGTTGGAACAACAGCTAAGTACTTTGGGTTGGGTCGTGACTGTCGTTAAGCATGATGATTTTTACCACCCTTCTGATCAACGTGAAAACCAGCAAGCAGGGATGATTGGCTGCGACTTTGATTGGGAGCGTCTACGCGATCAGGTGCTCATTCCCGTCAGAGAGGGACGGTTAGTCTATTACCAGCGATACGATTGGGAGGCAGATGTCCTTACAGAGTGGCATACAATTTCTACGTCTGACGTGGTGCTTGTTGAGGGTGTCTATACGATGAGGTGTGAGTTAACGGATCTATACGATTTGAAAATATGGGTGAAGTGCCCCAGAGCAATCCGTCTTGCCCGTGGCATTGCGCGAGATGGAGAAGAGGCACGCACCATTTGGGAACAGGATTGGATGCCGAAAGAAGATGACTATGTTAAAACTCATTTGCCTTATGAAAGAGCCGATTTGTCTATAAATGGAGCAAGGTCATATTTATCGATGGATGAATCCAGTTGAAGTATCTCTGGAGACCTTATTATGAAACCCAATGAATGACGAAATCACTATTGCTAATCGAGCGCATTGGGAAGCCGAGGTATTAAGGAAGAACGGCTTTACCGTCCCATGGCTCGACCTTGATAGAGATGAGATTCTAAAGTATACTGAGGATCGGCTTGACTCAGTTCCGTACCATCTCTACCAAATTTACCCCGTATATCTGCTCAAGGATGTTGCACACAAGGACGTGTTGTGTCTCGCCGCAGGTGGCGGACAACAGTCAGCGGTGTTCGGTCTGCTTGACGCCCGTGTAACTGTCATTGATTTTACGCAAGGTCAGCTTGACGGGGACATTACTGCCGCGAAGCATTACGGCTATCAGATGGAAACGCATCGCCTCAATATCCGCGATTTGTCCGCAATTGAAGACGCATCATTTGACCTCGTCTATCAAGGACCTTCCATGAACTGGGTTCCATCTGTCCATGAAGTGTATAGCGGTGTATCAAGAATCATCCGTCCGGGAGGTCAGTATCGCGTGGATTTTGGCAATCCTGCCAATCATTTTTGGGAATGGGATGGTGAATCCTATCGTGTTACCGAGCCGTATTCTGAGCGCGTTTTCAGGTATTCAGACGGCGCATTCGACTTTCGACACTACCTTGGCGATATATTTAACGGACTCTTGGACAACGGTTTTCGGATTGAGCGGGTTGAGGAACGTTCTTGGACCCAGCCAGATATTGACGCTGCGCCGGGGAGTTGGACACATGAAATGGCTTACAACGTCAGTTTTGCCGTTGTCGCGAAGAAAGAGATATAGGTCCTGTCCCACAAGAATCTTACAGTTTACAGAAAAATAAGCTTCTACCTATACACGTCATATCAGATAGATACTGAGTGAAACCCAACGCTTTTCATATCGTGTTGCCAAGATATGACGGTATGAAGTTGGGTTTCACTCCCTCCTTGAGTCTATATGACGGGATATTGGAGTTGAGACCCCTTTGCGGTGGCAACATCGTCCTTCTTAGTTTCGTTCAACCCAACCTACGCCACTCCTTATACTTCTGAATTTGATATTATGTCTACTGATTTCGTTGAAGCACTCTCCACAGATAACTTGACCGCTATAAGAGCAGCCCCTAAAATCGACGTTCACTCCCATTCTTTTTTAAGTACACGTCGAGAGAATGCAGAGCGTTGGCTCGGACATCCGCTAACCAAACCACCTCTCAAAATGAAAGGACTTGGCGGGATGATGGAATACATAGATGCTGCTTTAGACCCTCACTTAAACCACCGCCAAGGTTTTGAGTTCATTGCGGTGTCAGCGATGAATGATGCAGTCCAAGATGGTGTTGTTATCCTTGAAATGAGTTTCGACATCCGGTTAGTTAAGTTCTATCCAGATGGATTGGCCGAACTTCGTTCATTTATTGAAATGTTAGTTGAGCGGTATCGTGAACAGATTGATTTGCGTCCTGAACTCGGTTTTGCGCGGGAGTGTGCTGACGACCCAAAATGGATGAAATTGGCGCACGAAGCAACAGAATTAAACATATTCCAGTCGATTGATCTGTATAGCCATCAAGAGGCATGTGATCCTGAAGCCGTCCAGTCCTTATATGTCAAGGCACGCGCTGCGGGGATGAAGCGCAAAGCACATGTCGGGGAGTTCGGTGGGGCGGAAGAGGTCCGACGAACCGTCGAAGTCTTGAATTTAGACGAGGTACAGCACGGCATCGGTGCTGCAGAATCGGTTGAAGTGATGCAATGGTTGTCTGAAAATCAGATACAATTGAACGTATGTCCAACGAGCAACGTGATGTTGGGTGGTGTGTCCGATCTTGCCTCCCATCCGATTCGCGCCTTATATGACAACGGCGTACCCGTGACGATTAACACGGACGATCTGATGATATTCGGTCAGAGCGTCTCCGAAGAGTACCGGAATCTCTACCGAGCGGGTGTCTTCAGTGCTGAAGAATTGGACGATATTCGGCAAGCGTCCCTTGAAGTTCTTGATTGACACCCAAAATTGTCTGAATCTTCAATCCGTTATAAGGAGTACACTTCCAGGCTTGCTATGATTACTCGACCCGTGGTTGTCTTGCAGACGGGTTTCTTTGTAAACGGATTCTTGAGTCTTTCAACGGCAGTTCAATACGTGCGCCGTTGTGTAGATGCGATTCAATTATGCCAAAAATCAGTTCAGTGCTGGCATACGCGCACCGGACTCCGCCTCGGGTCGGTTGCCCTGTATCTAATGCGTGAACAAGGTCTTTAACCAAGTTTGCTGTGCTACTGGCGCGTTCAAATGCAGGAAAGGTTTCAGGTACCTGACATGTCCTCCACCCGGGTACATCTTGCTGTTTACGGAGATGCCACTGCCAACCGTTGTTCCAGCATGTAACGGTTCCGCCATCACAAATTGCTTCCCATTCACTACTACGTGGCGTTAGCAGTGCGTGTGCCATCACACCATTTTCAAACTGGATTGTTCCCGCCCCAGCCGGATCAGCTTGCAGCACATTCCCATCAAAAACCGAATCGCCTTGTGGAAGATAACCTGTGATCCAACTCGCAGACGCATCGCTATTCAAACGTAAAATTAGATCGAAGTTATGACTGGCTGAGTTGAAAAGCGTACTGTTTGAATAGATAATCAAGGTGCGTAGGTTACCAATTTCACCACTGTCAATGATCTCTTTCATCTTGTCAAAACCTGTATGCCACCGGCGATTTGTGCCAAGGTTAAAGGCGACCTTGTTTTGTTCTACCGCAGATACCATGGCTGCTGCTTCGTCCATAGAAGCCGCCATCGCCTTTTCTGCATAGATGGCTTTCACGCCGTGCGCTGCTGCGTAAATAACAATTTCTGCGCGATGCTCGGGTTGTGTGGCAACACTGACAATATCAGGCTGTTCTTTTTCAAGCATGTCACGATAATCGGTGTATTGATTCGCTTTTGGAACATTATATCGGTTTCCAAAATGTTCCATCACTTCTGGACGCAGATCCGCACATGCGACCAGATCAGTTCGTTCTTCGGCAAAATAGCCCGCAGCATGGGAATAAGGTAACTTAATCGCTTCGTAATCGGGGACTTCGTTATCAATAAATGCACCCATCCGGCTACAACCGATAACAGCGGCACGATATGTTTTCATCGGTATTCTCCTTATCCTCAATCAATTGAAATGAAACTCATAGAACTCAGATCATTCAACAAAAAATTTGTTAGTTACCTCGGCTACAAAATTCCAAGGTTTTTCGTTAAATGTTAAACAGTGATTCGATGGATCCTTCTATCGCATTCGATCAATTCTTCGCTCATCAAAAGAATAACCAATTTCGTAAAACACGTCAAGAAAAATCAGCACACTGCGTGAATCCTATTGTTTTGTAGCTCTTTAATTTAAAGTGATTCCCTTTAAAACCTCTGGGTTAAACTTTTATTAGATTATTTTTTAAATCAGATTTTGCGTCCGGAATGCTCTATTGAAGCTTTTTACACTTTCTATGAAATCAGGGCATAGCAAACTACATGTGACGCTTTACAATGTCAGGTTAGTTGCAGCGAAAGAACCTTGAATCGTTCACGCGATGCTCCCTAAAGTGCATCCAAAATTGTATGTAAGTGAAAGATTATCACGTTTTATCAGAGTCTTAACGAACGTTCCTTTGAATCATTCGCGAAAATTCGCGGTGATTTGGGGTAGACAAAACAAAGGTAATTGAAACCTATGGCAATGTCTGTTTACGCAGGCACAACTTTAATCGAAGCGGAAAAGATTATTGCAGGCGATTACTCGGCTTTTGATTGGCGAGAGCGTGTCACCTATAGCAAGGTTTATCTCGGTATGAATCCAGCGATTCGGGACGCGGAGAACGCGCTTGGTGATGACGAAGACAAACCAGTCGTTGTCGCTTTGCTCCTCAAATCAGAGAAGATGCTTGTCAAAGACCGGGTCAGGCATCTTAGTGCCATCAAAGCCGCACGAATTATACCGGACGAGGAACTCCTCAAACGGACAGGCTATCTTTTCGATAACGAAAAATTGATCGGACTTCCCGAGGGTATCGTGATGCGTGCGAGCAACGGTGTTTACATCGTGCAGTGCGATGCGAATCGATATCAATGTTCGCTACGCGGAAAACGAGATGCATTTAGCACAAATCAGCAGGTCTATGTTGGGGACCGCGTCAAAATTCAGGTGATTGATGAAACGCATGGTACGATTGGAGCCGTTCTGCGGCGCAAGAGCCAATTTAAACGAGGGGGAACACAATCCAAAGGCGTTATTCTGATTCCGAATCTTGATGGGCTCATCATCGTTTCTTCTGTAAAAGAACCACCAATCTGGCAGCGAATGCTGGACAGGTTCCTTGTTATCGCCGAGGCATCAGGAATTGAACCACTTATCTGTTTCAATAAAATTGACATGCTCAAAAACCGATCGGAAGTGGATCCGATAGCCGCAGTTTATCAGAAAATCGGTTATCGGACAACCCTTACGAGTGCAACGACTGGCGAGGGAATCGAGGATTTGAAAGCGTGGATGAGAGGAAAGATTTCAGCACTCACTGGATTATCCGGGGTCGGAAAATCGTCACTTCTGAACGCCATTCAACCCAATTTGAAATTGAAAACGAACGAAGTGAATCCGAGACGGGGCGGAAGACACACGACCGTTGCAACCCAACTTTACAACTTGGATTTCGGTGGTTTTATCGCCGACACACCGGGGCTTCGCGAGTTGCACTTCTGGGACATCGAGCCTCGCTTGATGGACCGCTATTTTCCAGAGATGAACTCACTACGAGAGCGTTGTATGAAAAATCATTGCACGCATATTTACGAGGAAGGTTGCAGAGTGGAAGATGCTCTGAAAAAAGGGGACATCTCGAAGTTTCGGTATGAGAGTTACTGTGAATTTCAAAAAATGAGCAATTAATCAGTTAAAATCGCGATCTTGTTGGTAAACTCTGGAATCGAGATGATCCTCCAATATCCTGACGCAGTTTCAATTACAAGCATCCCTCATTTAATTATGGAGCAAAATCTGTGAGTGCAAAACTATGTATCATGACGGCTTACGCCGACGAAACTCGTATGCTTCTGAACGTCCTGGGTCAGGAGGTAGGTGATTCGGTTGACTGGAATAGCAGGTTGCAATTTGAATGGCTTGATGGAGACGGAAAATGGGTTATCATGCAGTCGGGTATGGGCAAAGTGCGTGCGGCATCAATGTGTCAACTGATAATAGAAAAGTATCAGGTAGACACCTTTTTTGAGTTCGGATTTGCCGGTGGATTGGTCGATATCTTGAATATCGGAGACATTGTTGTGATTACTGGTGTCTCTGAACACGACGTGCCAAATCGATCAGAGATTCAGCGTGAGCAAGAGACATGGCGGGAACGCTTGTTTCAGGTTTCTTCATCTTCAATAAGCAAATTCGCAGACACGCTATCAACGGATCCCAATGTTACGCTTACAAAAGCCGCCGTAATTTGCGGAGATATGGACATATACAATCGTGAAGTTAGGGACAAAATTGCTGTAGAGAGTGGAGCCGTCGCAGTGAATTGGGAATCATCGGCGATTGTGGATGTCTGTGCGATTAATAACATCAAATACGTCGGCATCCGCGTCATATCCGATCTGTGTATTGAGGAGGATAGCGGACCTATTCCCAAGGAACGGATTGAACGCTTACGCAAATCCACAACCGCGTACGTAAAAGCCTTAGTAAACTTCAACAATGTTAGCGGGCATAGAAAAACGGTTTAAGAGAAGCATTATACTGGAGAGTAAGCAGATCAATGAGGGAACATGATGCATCTAACAAAGAGCTGATGAAAATACAAGTTGAAGTGCTATTCACGCTGGATGAAAACGGATGCCTTCAACGTATCAACGAACCTACCGGTGCTGCAGAATCAGCACCTCGTTTTTTCTTTGGATACACCACTAAAGGTTCAATATGTAGGTTCCGGCATGACCTTCCGGACAACGTGATTGCGCAACTGAAGGAAGTCGCTGATGCTGAACCGACGCTTGTGAACTCCGAGAAAATTCCAAAGAGCCATAGGCAATTCAAGGATATTCTTCAAAGTTATGCACCCATTGAACGAGTCTGGATCGGACCCGCTTATCGCTTTCCTGAACATATTACACCACCAATAAATGTTGTCCGACTATCATGTGAGAATGCAGGACTCTTAAAGGGAGACTTCGCCGAAATGGTGTCAGAACTAAATAGTTCGCAGCCCTATTTAGCAATTATAGAAGATTCACAGGCGGTGTCAATTTGCCGAAGTGTCCGCCTCTCATCACGAGCCCATGAAGCAGGCGTTGATACGCTAACGGGTTATCGTCGGCGTGGGCATGCAACGTCGGTTGTCGCTGCTTGGGCACTTGCTGTCCGTGCCTTGAACTGCATTCCTCTCTATAGTACTTCGTGGGACAATGTGGCTTCTCAACGTGTAGCCCAACGATTAGGTTTGGTGCAATATGGTGTGGACTATCATGTGACTTGATTCAGACAACTGTGAACTTGACATTCACTCTACATTATGATAGACTACGGCATTAGTGATAAAAACCAATCAATGATTAGGAGGAATGCCACATGCGATGGACGACAAATGGATACAACACTCTTGGAAAAAAAGGAACCTGTAGACTGTTCTACTTGACACTTATCAGTTGGATATTGCTTCTCACTTTCACTTCGGTGGGGTTCACCGATGAATTGAGCCTCGTCACTGAAGTGGAGTTTCAACCGTTCGCCTCAGCGACCCAACGACTCATTGAGGCGTTGGACTATCTCGGTTCACCCCTATCTGAAGACGATCTTTCCGCAATCAAGGAAGCCTTGGTTGCCGATGACCATAAACAGGCGATTGTTGACATTCAAAAAACTCTTGACGCATACTGTTTGACCGGTGTCAATATCAACCCTGAGAGCCGTGTGAAGGTTAAGGAAGGTCCAGTAGACAAGGAACTGATGCAGCAGGGTTGGCGTACCTTTTTAGTAAAGGTACACAACGAGGCTGGCGTGACAGCACCTTTAGTTGCTGAGAGTGAGAATGCTGCCCCGCTTTATAAACGTTCCAGTGGAAGCCCTGACCCGCAGATGACGGTGCCCAAAAGCGATATTCCGCACCGGTTTCTCGATATTGAGGTCTATTCCAACCCACCCTTGAAGGCGAGCCTTTCGGGATTGGAATTGGAGTATCGTATTGTCCAACTCTATAGCCGCGATGCGGGGAAACGGGAAGCGATGCTTGGTTTCAATGTCGGTCAGGGAACACAGGATATCGGCTTCCGCAGTGAAGTCCCTATCCTATTCCACTGTGTGCCAGCGGTAAAGGTAACTTTAGAAGTATTAGATTTCGACGGAAAGCCGACAACCGCCGCTTTTATCATTCGTGACGAATTGAACCGTGTGTATCCATCACGCGGGCGACGATTGGCACCCGATTTTTTCTTTCATAACCAAATCTATCGACACAACGGCGAATCGGTTCTTCTACCACCCGGCAAATATACTGTCGAGCACACACGGGGACCGGAATACCGAGTAAAGACCCAAACCATTACCGTCCCGAATATCGAAACGCATCAAGAGACATTCCGTCTGGAAAGATGGATCCATATCGCAGCAGAAGGCTGGCGTTCCGGGGATCATCACGTCCACGCGGCGGGTTGTGCGCACTACGAAAGCCCCACCGAGGGTGTCACGCCGGAAGATATGATGCGACACATTCTCGGGGAGGACCTCAACGTCGGTTGTGTACTCTCGTGGGGACCCTGCTGGTATTATCAGAAGGAGTTTTTCGAGGGCAAAATCCACGAACTCTCGACCGATGACTACGTGATGCGTTATGACGTAGAGGTATCGGGCTTTCCTTCCTCACACGCAGGACATCTCTCGTTGCTTGCTTTGACTGAAGACGACTATAAAGGTGTTGAACGCATTGAGGAATGGCCGAGTTGGGACCTCCCTGTCCTTCAGTGGGCGAAAGAACAGGGAGCCGTGACAGGCTTCAGTCACAGCGGCTGGGGTTTGAAAGTGGATGGAGACGAACTCCCCAATTACAACATGCCCCCTTTTGATGGCATCGGTGCTAATGAGTATATCGTGGATGTCGTTCACGACGCTGTTGATTTCATATCCACGGTAGATACACCTGCCATTTGGGAACTGAGTATCTGGTATCATACCTTGAACTGTGGTTTCCGCACCCGAATCAGTGGCGAGACGGATTTCCCTTGCATTTACGGCGAACGGGTGGGATTAGGTCGAATATATGTAAAAATGCCTGCCGGTTCCCTCGACTTCGATGCATGGGTCGCAGGATTGCGAGACGGGCGTTCCTATGTCGGAGACGGTAAAAGTCACTTGCTGGACTTCACCGTCGGTGGCGTGCCGGTTGGAGAAAAGTCACCGACCGGACAAATTAGCCAGTTGGATCTGGAAGCACCCAGCACGGTAACCCTTACCGCTCGCGTCGCTGCACGGCTTGATGAAGAACCTAACCCTGCGATACAGAATCGTCCTTTGGATCAGCAACCGTATTGGGATATTGAACGTGCTCGTATTGCAGAAGAACGGAAAGTGCCTCTTGAACTCATCGTCAATGGTCAGGCAGTTGCGCGGCAAGAAATTGTGGCTAACGGTGACGTCGTCCCTGTTCAATTTGAGGCATCTATTGAGAGATCGAGTTGGGTTGCGTTACGGATTTTCCCGTCGTCTCATACGAATCCGGTCTTCGTTATTGTAGATGGAAAGCCGATCCGAGCAAGTCGCAGAAGCGCGCAATGGTGTTTGGAGGCTGTCGAAGTCTGCTGGAACGAAAAGGTTGATCGCATCCGAGAAGAGGAGCGAGATGCCGCCCGCGAGGCGTATAACGTGGCATCGCAGACATATCAAAAGATTCTTGAAGAATCCGATTTTTAATTTATTGCTTTTGGACCGCTGCGTCCGTTGTCCTTGCGGGTATCTGGTTAAGTCTGAACTGGGTTTAGCAACTTGTACCAGAAAACAAGCCTGCAACAACGGCGCAGACGACTCAAACACGGAAATTGTCAAAGCACAAATACCGATACCTACCCGCAAGGAACAATTAAACTATGAAACTTACACCTCAAGAGGTCGAACAATTCAGACGCGAAGGCTATCTCAACATAGAAGAACGGCTCATTGACGACGAACACCTGACCGTGTTACGCGAACATTACGACGCACTGTTTGCGGAGAAACGCGACACAATCGGTGAGGGATTGCGTAACCTGGCAGTCGTCGGTGACTCGGAAAGCGATGAAGACGCTGATCGTGCTGAAGAAATGTTACAGATTATGGAGATGTGGCGTTTGGATAAGGAATTTCGGAAGTTACTCTACCACGACCCCCTGTTAGACATCGCCGAGAGTTTAATCGGAACCGATATCCAGTTATTCCATGATCAGGCTCTCTACAAACCCGCTTATCACGGCGGTGAAGTGTATTGGCATCAGGACAACGCCTATTGGCAATGCGACCCGCCCAATCTTGTGAGCATCTGGATAGCACTCGATGACGCCGACGAGGAGAACGGTTGTATGAACGTTATCCCCGGCAGTTATTTAGAAGGATTGGCATCGCACGGACGTGCTGAGTCAGAGAAAGGTAAATTGCCGGCGTTGTTGGAGGTGGATGCTGATGAAGATCGTGCTGTGCCAGTGCCAGTTAAAGCCGGATGCGGGATGGTTCACCACTGCATGACCCTCCACCAAACTGACCCGAACCGCTCATCCCGAGACCGTCGGGCGATGGTCCTCCATTACATGTCATCGGGCACGCGGAATCGCGATGGCGAGGTGATGAAAGACAAGCCACTCCTACGTGGTAAGTTGGCGTAGAGCAGGTCGCTACAGCTCCTTACGGAAGCCAAGTAGAAAAGTTTCCTCACCGCGACGGCAACCATCTATTTCCTGAACTGTCTTGTGTGCTTCCAGTTTCGGGTATTTATGTTGACGTTCCGTTGGTTGATTTTTTAGAGGAAAATGGAGCCACAAAAATCTTGCCCGGCTCACATCTGATTATCGACAGTCCATCATCAGATGTTCAAAATCTGGAGAACGTGGAAAGGTTCATCTCCGATCATTCCCTTTGCCTCGATTCTGCTCTCTCGCACATTCAGAGGAAACTAATTATACTAAAGCCCGAAAATATGTAGACAGTTGTTCAGCGAACCACCCCCACCGCCGCTGGCGAGGATTGTATCCTCGCCTACTGTCAATGTTCAAGTAATTGTGGGCTTTACTATAATAAAATCGACGAAAATTATGTTGCGCACGAACGCACCACAAATAGACAGACAAAACAGAAAATTTATTCAATAGTGTTTCTCATTACACTATTGTTTACATTAATCCCAAACTTACAAACTTGGACAGATGATGAAACAAAAATACTTTTACCACGAACATCTGGCGGATTACGCCGAGCTGAAGGCAAAGGGACTCATGTCAAGAGGTGAACTTTACGAGAACTCCAATGACTTCAGTGAGTTCTCTTCCAAATCTTTCTTAGTAGAGACCTTACCACGCTTAAATATCAAACCAGATGTCCACGTTCTTGAACTCGGATGCGGGACAGGTCCAGTGGCATGTTTTTTAGCGCAATTAGGCTACCGCGTCCATGGCATTGATGTTATTCCGGATGCCATTGACAAAGCTAAAGCGATCGCCGCCGAGTGTTGTTTAGACATCCAATATGAGGTGTTAGATGTTTGTCAACTTCCATGTGAAGGCAAGTCATACCAACTCATTGTTGACAGTTTTTGCTCACAAAGCATGGTTACCGATCCAGATCGGGTTGCCATGTTTTCAGGAATCAAGTCTCGACTCGCTAAGAATGGCTACTTTTTGATGAGCTGCTGTGTTTTTGAACCGGATCGAGAGGACTCCGAAACACAAATCGTCGGTAACGCAACAGGGAAAGTTTACACCCGCTTTGACCAAGACGCGCTGTGGGATAGTGATGCGGAAATATGCTATAGTCGATTTCAGCCAGATCCTTTCAGACCCAGTGTCGGACCCGAAGACTATGAAGGGACGATTTGTGTCAACGACGCTTGGTACATCCATCAACGCCGTTACCCAACCCCTGAGAACCTGCGTTTAGAACTCGAGCGTCATGGGTTCACGGTTCTTGAGCAGAGCGGTGAGGTAACCGAGAACGCTATCTGTGTCCATCAAGATGTCCACCTCGCCTTTAAAGTTTAGCGAACTTCTAAATCAGAGACACCCGAATCTGCCCGACTGTCCGACTCTGGAATTAGGCATTACATGTTTTCGGATAACCTTTGTTTTTGTCTGCCGCTCGAAAAAAGACTTACGAGAATGCCCTCAGACACCTTCCAGAGACATCCGCTATGATTATCTCAGGCTTTGAGGTTTATCGTGTCCACGATTTTGAGGTGGCAAACTATACACTAGCGCACGCAACTAAAGCGGTCTTGCTCTGTCAAATGCGAGATTCGAGCCGTTCTGTGCGCTTTTTGTCACGAATTCCCGGAGTTGATAGCCGAATTTTCTGATGAATTTTCCCGCGTGTGGGTTATACTTTCTATGCCGTAATGCTTCACGCAGGAAACTGAAAAAATAAGTATTATTTACAAAAAACGCAATTTTTTTCTAAAGGTGCAACTTAGGTTACCTATAGTAGATTTTCGTGTTTAGAGAGGAAAAAGATGGTTCAAAAGATTGAGGAACAAGATGGCTACATGTTACTCTATTTCGGAAAACCGCCGGCAGACGTAGGGAAAATTGAGTTTGTTAATTGTCTCACACATCAACATAACCAGATACTATTCTGCAAATGGCGTGATAACGACATTTGGACGCTGCCGGGTGGGCGCGCCGAACCCGGGGAAACGGCTGAAGAAACTGCACACCGAGAACTTCTGGAAGAGACGGGTGCAACGCTGAAAAATCTTGAAGTGCTATGTTACATTCACTGTTTTATGTTCAATCTCGAATACTGGGGAATTGCTTATTTGGGAGAAATAGAGGCGTTAGGTAGCCCACTCGACCTTGAGGAAGTCAGTGAAGCGAGTCTGTTCTCACACTTTCCAGAAAACCCGACCAATCCAGGACCGTTCGGGAATCAAAGCAAAGCGTTGTATCTCGCTGCAATGCGTAAACTATCAGCAACAAAAGATTAGGTTGCAGGACATAGCGATGGAGAAAGATAAACAATGAAATGGTCACGCGCACTCATTTGGGTGCCGATTTTGCTCTTGGTGACTACACCGCTTTTCGCAAATACACAAAGTACAAGACGCACCCTTCGCGCGGTATGGGTGGAGAACCCGCCCGTTATTGATGGAGATCTAACAGACCCAATCTGGCAATACGCCGACATTGCGACTAATTTCTTCCGAGCAAAGGAGGGAATCACACATCCCGCTGAATTAGACACCGAAGTTCGGGTGCTGTATGATGAAAACATACTCTATATCGGCGTGCGCTGTGAGGAGCCAGATATGAAAAGCCTCCGGGAAACCAAAACGCGTCGGGATTCCTTCGTCTGGCAGAACGACTGTATTGAAGTGATGCTCGATACCTATCACGACCGGCGCAACTGCTACATTTTTGCAGTCAATACACTCGGCACACAGGCGGATGAGAGAGTCGGCAATGAAAGTGTTTTTGACATGAGTTGGGATGCGAAATGGGAAGCGAAAGTAAAAAAACACTCGGATAATTGGACAGCAGAATTTGCGATTCCGTTCCGTGAGGTTCGTTTTAATCGGCGTAATACCACCTGGGGCATCAACTTTTGGCGGGTGCGTCCGATAAATGGTCAATCCCATTCATGGGCACAGACGGCTTTTTTCTCACGCGTGTCAGAGTATGGCGATTTGACTGGACTGAATTTAGAAAAGGTGAAAACAGAGCAGAAACTCGGGATTCTTCCCTATGGCAGCTATCGTGCGCTCGTGGATCGTCCCAACGACCTTGATGGCGGGATAGACTTGATTCTTCCGATTTCAACGCACCTCACCTCAAATGTGACGCTGAATCCTGATTTTTCACAGTTGGAGAGCGATCCAACGCAAATTAACATATTAAGCGACCGGGAGTTGTTCCTTCCAGAACGCCGTCCGTTTTTCAGGGAGGGTGCTGAGTTATTTGAGTTGCCGCTTAATCTATTCTATACCCGGCGCGTCCAAGAAATTGATTTGGGTGCGAAAACGACAGGCAGAATCGGCGGTTCTAATTTCGCGGTCATCAATACTTACGGCAAAATGATTGATCGGTACGATGCGGATCAGAAAAAACAGGTGAATCTCTTAGCCGGTCGGATTAATCACGATATCGGTGAGCGGACTGTCATCGGCGCGATGGGAATCCACAAACACCAAGCCGATCGAGATGTCGCACTCCTATCGCTCAATGGACGATTTGGATTGCATCGAGACTGGACTGCCGCGTCGCAGTATGCAGTTGATTGGGTTGATGGCGAAATGCACTGGGCGTACCACACTGCCACGGAATGGATTCACGAAGGTTGGCTTGGCGAGGTTCAACTTGAGGAGATCCAGGACGGCTTTCGTCCAAATGAGATGGGGCTCGAAGATGAGGCGTTTCGCCGTGCGCGCGCCCGTCTCAGGTACAGGTATGAGTTTCCAGAGGCGCATTTCGTGGAATCTTTCTGGATTGACACACGTCATTTTTACCAAACCAATGCCCAAAGGTTGCTACGGGAACGGCTGAGCGAGTCCCGTTTCTACATTGACATCGGGCGGTTTAACTTTTTCACTTCGGGCGGGTTCGGGCGGCTTCGCGAAGTCGGTCAACTTTTTGATACCCAGTTTATCAGATCAGAAATTGATTATCAGGCACCGTGGGGACAATTGTCGGTGATAAATCGTTTCGGCACCCGTCGAGATGAATTCAATCGATTCACCAGTTTCTCCGGCGGGGTCAACCTCTCCGGCAAACTCACTATCGATCTGGATCTCGATAATTTCTTTTGGCGCGCACACCGAAATACCCTTATTTTACGGCTTCGCAGCAATTACCAATTTACCCAAAAAATTGGTTGGCGAATTTTCGTGGAACGTGTAGATGAACGGATGCAAGATGAGATTACCTACAGCTTCAATTCGATCTTCGACTATGAGTTTACCCCGGAAAGCCACTTTTTCTTTGTGGTTGCCGATAGCGTCCCCGGGGATCGCGCTGTGTTTGCGAAGTTGGCTTACCTTTTTGAACCCAATCTTCCAGATTTCGCTCGGTTCAATTGAAGGAAATTCAAAAAACGTACGCCCACATCCGACTACCTAAAGACAGCATCCTTAGCGTGAAGGAAGATAAACTAAGGGATTGTCTTTTTGTGACGGGCGTGGTAGAATTGGCAAGGAACCATCACAGAAGGAAAATCCTATGTCAAGCACTAAGCTCAAAACCACGTTCAATACTGCTGCAACGCTCTATGAAGATATCCGACCCGGATACCCTGAGAATCTAATCCGAGATGTTATGGACATCTCTGGACTCAGCGATCACAGTAGAATTCTCGAAGTCGGATGCGGCACCGGAAAAGCAACCCAAGCTTTTGCGGAACGCGGATACGAATTGGTTTGTCTGGACATCGGTGCGGATTTGATCGCCGTTGCAAGAGAAAGGTTGGAAGGATTTCCAAATGTTTCGTTTGTGGAACAGGCATTTGAGGAGTGGGAATCAGACGGAAAATTTGATTTGGTTATTTCTGCCACCGCCTTTCATTGGGTGGATCCAAAAGTGAGATACCTGAAGGCATCCGATGTGCTTAAATCAAAGGGTTTCCTTGCCGTTTTCTCCAACCAGCATGTCAGGAAGGAGGAAGGATTTTTTGCGGAAAGCCAGAGTCTCTACGATAAATACTACCTTCCGCTGACCACGAATCGCCCTACGCACGCCACAAATTTTCCCGGCGTGGAAGCCTTTCAGTCCCCAATTCGACGCGTCTACCCATGGACGCAAACGTATTCATCTGAGCAGTACATCAAACTTTTGGGTACTTACTCAGGGCACATCGCGTTGCCAGATAAAAATAAGCGTCTTCTGTTTGAGGGGATTGTCAATCTTATTGAGACAAAGTATGACGGTCGGATCACCAAACATTACGAAGCCGTTCTTGACCTACGGAATACAAAATGAAAATCACAAAAATTGAGACCTTCCAGATTGAGACACCACGTTATTACGGTCACGTATCAGGTCATGTTATCGTCAAAGTCCATGTAGACGATGGTCCCGTCGGGTTGGGGGAAGCCTCGGACAGCAGAGCTGACGATTTAGGGGCAATCGCCAAACCCTATAACGAGTTACTGGTCGGACGTGATGCCACCCGTATTACAGAAATCAACGAGTTCCTACGCGCACACGATTTCGGTAGCACAGTTAGCAATCTACACCTCGCTTCCGCCATCGACCTCGCGCTTTATGACCTGAACGGCAAGGTCCAAGGTGTACCCGCTTACCAAATGCTTGGAGGCAAGATGCGAGATAGCGTCTATTGCTGTTATCCAATTTTCGGATGGCAGGTAACGGAGGACTTTGAGAAGACTGTGGGTTATCTGCAACGGTTGGTAGACCTCGGACATCATCTCTTCCGCTACTACGTGTCAGGCGACAGCGCGTTGGATGACCGGTTCCTAACCGAGATGAAATCGAGATTTAGCGAGCAGATCCGACTCAAACAAATCGATTTCTCTGGTCGCTTCAACGACTGGGAGACCGCCTTGCGCTACGCTGATGTCCTTCGGCATCACACCCCCTACCATTTTGAGCAACCCTCACGGAACCTACGCGTGTGTGCGGAGTTTACCAAACGCATGGATTTGCCCGTGAGTCTGCACATCAGTAGTTTAGAATATGGATATGAGGCAGCCGAACGCGGTGCTTGCACTGTCTTCAATGTAGCGTGTGTAGCAGGAGGTCCCACCCATATCCGTCGTCTGTTTGCGTTGGCAGAGGCAGCTGGACTCAGATGCCTGATTGGCACGGATCAGGAATCGACGCTTGGGACAGCCTCGCAAATCCACGTCGGTGTTTCAATGCCCAACCTTACCCTGCCTTGTGATCCGATGGGACCGGTGCTTTATACGGCATCGCCAGCGAAGGAACGCATCCGAGCGGAAGCCAGCCATCTGTATCCACCTGAAGGACCGGGATTGGGTGTCGAGTTAGAGGCAGAAAAACTGAAAGCACTGACAGTTGCCTCAGCATAATGTTTTCACTTTGAACTTGATTGACATCCCGCCCAAATTGTGATAGGTTAATGTGAATTCGGCATCAGCATGCCGATACGAGAAATAAATTCTGATTTGTAAATTACGCATAGGAGGAAAAAAGTATGTTTGTTATCATCGCCCCCATTCAAATTAAAGAAGGTCACAGAGATGCATTCATCGAATCGATGCTGGACGACGCGAAAGGCTCCGTTGAGAATGAACCCGGTTGCCTGAGATTTGATGTGATTCAGGACGGTGCCGATCCGAATCGGATCTGGCTCTATGAGGTCTATGTGGACGAAGCGGCGTTCCAAGAGCACCTGAAAGCACCACACTTCATTAAGTGGCGGGATACCGTCAAAGACTGGTTTGCTGAAAGCAAATTTAAAGGCGCAGGCGGCGGAAGTTCCAACATTTACCCGCCAGACGACGACTGGAAGTAGATCGCTTTTGATAGTTGATGCCCTGTCCATAGTTTCACCATCCGTAGAGCGTATTAGCAATAATTTAGCATCGTACATCAAATAGCGTAATGCGCTCTTAATTCACGGAGTTATGCTCTTTAATATTGTTGTAACTCACACAACAACACGACTGAGACATTTTTTAGGTGTTTGAGTCGACACCTTGACTGGAGGTATGAAATGAGATGGATAGTTTTCTATATTCTGAGCCTGGCATTCATCTTCATATTTCCCCTCGTAATCGAAGCGATTGAGGACGACGCAATGGTCCTTTATTTCTCGTTCGATAAGGGAAAGGGAAAAGATGTCGAAGACTTGAGCGGCAAAGGGAATCATGGCACGCTCGAAGGCGATGCCAAATGGGAGAAAAACGGAAAAATCAATTCGGGGGTGTTTTTTAACGAACAGATTCAGAAGGGGGTCGTCGCCGCCGAAGCGTCTGACAGTCTGGCGATTACCAAGAACTTGACGATGGAGGTATGGGTATATCCAGAGAGTGTCGGTGATTATCGCAATGTACGCGGGCAGGCGGGACCTCATACGTATTATCTGAGTATCCATCAAGGTAGACCGTCAGTGTGGATGGGATGCCCCGGTGCTGGCGGACGAACATGGAACAGCACAAAGAACGAAATTCCGAACGATAAGTGGTCGCACGTCGCCGCAGTTTACGAGTTTGATAAGGAGCTTCGGCTTTATATCAACGGCAAACTTGATAATACCTATAAAGTGCAAGGCGAAATTCCGGTTTCTCCAAACGATCATTGGTTCGGCAATCGCTTGGATGGTCCGTGGCCCTATGGGGGCAGGCTTGATGAATTCGTTATCTATAACCGTGTCCTGACTGCAGATGAGATTCAGCAAGATATGGAGCAGGTCTTGAGCGTATCGCCGTTGGACAAAGCTGCCACGACTTGGGGCATGCTCAAAAAGGTTAAGAGATAAGCATCTTGGTCCCCTGATGGAAATGTGAAGCGAAGAAAGGAATATGTTGGATATTAGATTGGCGCGTCCAAATGATGCCCAAGCGATTCACCTAATCCTACAAGAAACATGGGGAGAATCGCTTCTCTTTGACGTGTTCACCGATCACGTCTCGTCGCTTGAGCATCAAGTCTTTGTTGCAGTGGATGCTGGCGAAATCGCAGGTTTCCTTTCCGCATTTCTGGTGTCTAACCCAACACCTCGATGGGAAATAGATCTTATTATTCTTCGTTCTACGAGTCGAGGAAAAGGGATTGGGGCTTCTCTCATTGAAAAAGCACTAACCCAGGGTTCTAATCTGGGAGCACGTTGGGCTAAGGCATCCATCCGCATTGATAATCATGCAAGTCAGCGTGCATTTTCCAAGGCGGGCTTTACGACGGACGCTCAAGTGCGTAGCCTCCTCCTTTGGAATCCTTTGGCTTGCAAGTCCGCCACCAATGTGCCGGAGACTGTCCATCTCATACCTGTCAATACTTTAACCTATCGTGGATTGTGGATTGAGGGGTTTATTGAACCTCGGCTATCCCTAAAGGAACAGCACCATGTGATACGTGCGGCTCGAAATTCCATTTTTCATGAGGACCGCTTAAACACAGGACTGTTTATCCCAGACAGTTTTAAACACACTATCGCTCCTGATCTATTAACCACCGCAACCGATTTTGGTCAATATCACCGGTGGCAGTATGCATTCAAGTAAGCGTTCAGTCTGAGAGTCAAGAAAATAAAAGGTCGAAACAGGGATACTGCTTGGTATTCAATGTTGGACAGCGAATGGACTGCTATTAAGAAGAACATGGAAATGTGGTTATATCAGAACCCTGACCAGCAGCTGTCCTTAACATCACTCAATAGTAGAAAATCTTGAAAGGAATATATTCATGAGCAAATTAAGATTCGCTTGTCATCTGATCCAATTTGGTGGAGAACAGGAAGAAAATCCAGAAAAAGTGTTACGAGAAGTCGCCGATGCCGGTTGGGAAGGGGTTGAAAGTGTTCCTTTTGAGGGGGCAGACGGACTCGTTGAGATGGCGACGCTTGCACGTAGTCTCGGACTCCATATCGTCAATGCCGGCGGGGCAGGACTTGACAGGGTTAAGTTTAATATTGCCCTCGGCAACAATGCCGCCGAAGTACCGTCGTTGAGACGTTCGGAATGGGGTGGACCCGATCCAAGCGATGCCGATTTCGAGAATGCCGCCCGAACGCTGGATGATGTCCTCGCGTTCTGCGACGCGCACAACATCAAAGGCTTCCACCACGCCCATCTCGGCACACTGCTCGAGACGGTTGATGATGCGGAACGCCTTTTGGCAGCAGCACCGAGTCTCTGGCTGCTCTTTGACACAGGACACATGCTCGCCGCTGGGAGCGACCCGATGCAGGTTTTTGAGAGCGAAAATTTGCGCAATCGGATTGGGCATGTCCATCTCAAAGACTGCCACGCCGATGACCCTGATACTTGGGATTACAGAACACAACGCTTTGGCGAGCAGGCGCGTTTCGCTGAACTGGGTGCTGGAAACTTAGGACTTGATGTCAAAGCCGCACTTGAAGGACTCGAATCAGTCGGTTATGATGGATGGGTCTCTGTCGAACTTGATCGTCCGTATCCGCCACGTCCACCGGCTGAAGCCGCAGTCGTAAATCGAGAATATCTGAGAGGTCTCGGATATTGAACGGAGGCACGCTACTATGCTGAAGCGAATCAAAATTCAAGGGTATAAATCACTCGTGGATCTTGAGGTAAACTTTGAGCACCTTGCTGTACTCGTTGGTCCCAACGCTTCAGGAAAAAGCAATTTCCTTGATGCCTTGCACCTCCTATCGCGCGTGGCCACCAGTCGGACCCTGAAAGAAGCGTTTGACCCCCCTTACCGAGGACACGCACTGGAGTCGTTCACTTTTGGAGAAGAGGGCATCAAGAACCTCCTGGAACAGGAAACAGTATCGTTTAGTATAGAGGTAGATGTTCAGCTTTCTCCGAAGATCGTTGAGAATATCAATCACCACATTCAGAAGATGAGACGGGTGCCATTGGATGAAGGTGAATCTGTTTCCAGGCGATCACCACCTACCGTGCGTTCGCAAAATCTTCGGTATCGGATTGAGATTGAGATGCTCCCGAAGTTTGGCACTTTACGTGTCGCGGACGAATATCTCGCTGCACTTAATGCCACAGGTGAGTTGAATCAAAAACGCAAGCCGTTCTTGGAACAGATTGACAACCGGCTGCATTTGCGGATGGAGGGACAAGCGCGTCCAGCCCACTATGAGCGAGGTCTCAATTATAGCATCCTTTCAATGGCGCACTATCCCCCTCACCACCCTCATTTGGTTGCGATGCGGCAGGAATTGGCGCGTTGGTTTACCTTCTATTTTGAGCCGCGTGAACGCATGCGACTCCCAGGTACTGTTAAGGAAGTTCACCATATCGGATTGATGGGGGAAGACCTCGCAGCCTTTCTTAATACTTTGCGAGGTTTCAATGCGCGACAGTTTGAATCTATCGAGGAATCTCTCCGTACGATGATTCCCTCCGTAACGGGCATCGAGGTCGGTGTCAATAAGTTTGGCGAGGTGGAATTGGATCTGCGTGAAGGCGAAAAACGTGTTTCTGCACGGGTCTTATCGGAAGGCACATTCCGGATTTTAGGGCTTTTGGCACTCGTTGGTGCCGAAGAACCGCCAGCGTTGATAGGATTTGAGGAACCGGAGAATGGCATTCATCCTCGTAGGATTCAGCGCATTGCTCGGTTTTTGGAGACTCGTATGCTTCTTGAAGATACCCAATTCATTGTGACAACGCATTCATCGCTTTTATCCGACCTCATTCCTCCCGAATCGTTATATGTTTGTCGCAAGGTTAATGGGAACACAGAAATTGAGCCCTTTAGGATGATGCATCTGGGACCCCTATGGAAAAAATCGGAGATTGAGGTAGCGTTGGACGATAAAGATGCATTATCCCCTTCCGAACGTATCTTGAGGGGGGACTTTGATGCATAATATCAGTCTGTTCGTTGAAGATGTTGCCCATGAGGATTTTCTCACGGCATTGGTTCAGCGGGTTGCTAATACGTCCAACATCAAAATTAATATCAAAGCCTTCAGCGTCCGTGGTGGACATGGAAAGGTCATCACGGAATTGAGACAATATCAACAGGATTTGCAACACAACGACGAGGATTTACCAGACCTCATCATCGTAGGAACGGATAGTAATTGCAAGGGATTTTTGCAGCGGGAAAAAGAGATCAATCAGGTGACCTCCAATTTGGTGGATCGCGTTATCAGCATGATTCCGCAACCGCATATCGAACGATGGTTGCTTCTCGATTCAGAGGCGTTCAAGAAGGTGTTTGGCAAGGGCTGCTCGGTTCCTAAGCGGAAATGCGACCGCGGTCGTTACAAGCGTCTTCTCCTACAAGCGATCCGGGACGCAGGTATAGTTCCGCTTTTAGGTGGTATTGAACGGACAGCGGATCTCGTCAACGCAATGGATCTCCAACATTTGGAGCAAAGTGATAGATCCTTCCGAAGATTTTTCAGAGCGTTGCAACACCGGTTTGGGGCATGGCAGCAAACAGAAAATTGAGGCGGCGAACCCGGTGCTCGTTATGTTTCTCTTTTACAGAACACTATCATTTTTCCGCCACTCCCCCCGCATGCCTCCCCGCAGCTGGGTCTCCAGCAGCATAGAACGTCCCGTTATCTTCGTCAATATGGATCATGACAGGTGCAGCAATGGCACCTCCCTGCGTTCTAAGTTGATGCCCGCGACTGCCAAGTTCTTCCCTGACGTTTTCGCGCACACTGTCGTTGATAGTCAACGAACCCGCTTGCCCGAACGTCTCTATACGGTTCGGATTCGGATCAAACGAATCTTCATGATGCGCAGTGGCAAAGCGTGGTGCTGTGACAGCGGCTTCTGGTAGCATATCGAACTCAATGAAATCGAGCAGCAAATTCATCGTCGCTTGATCTTGCAGATCACCACCGGCAACACTGATCGCTAAAATCGGGGCACCGTCCTTAAGAACCAGTGTAGGGGTCAACGTGATTCTCGGACGCTTTCCGGGCTGGATACAGTTCGGATGTCCGGGGGTTGTATTGAGACTGCGCAAACGGTTGCCGTAACTGACACCGGTAGGACCGACCATACCTCCCGCGTGATAGACGTTAGCACTCGGTGTCGCAGCAACGACATTCCCCCACCGGTCGGCGACGGCACAGGTTGTCGTTCCACCCACTCCGGGTCGAAATACACCATCTGCCTTTAGCGGTTCCATGTTATCCACATCGCCGGGTCTCGCTTCGTGTGATGCTTTTTGCATATCGATGAGCGGCCGACGAATCTCGGTATAGGCATCCGAAAGCAACGCGGCCATTGGGACATCTACAAATTTTGGGTCGCCGTAGTAGGCATCGCGGTCAGCCATCGCCAATTTAAGTGCTTCCGTAACCACATGCACGTAGTCTGCCGAGCAGTTACCCATTGCTTTGAGATCGAAGCCTTCCAGTAAACGCAATGCTTGACAAAGGTAAGGACCTTGCGTCCACGGACCGCACTTGTATACCGTATACCCTCGGTACGCCACTGCTACAGGGTCTTCAACAAGCGTAACATGGGCAGCGAGGTCTGCCTTACGGAGAAATCCGCCCTTGTCGATGTAAAAACCTTCTAATGCATCGGCAATATCACTATTAACACCGTTCCGTCCGTAAAACCGATCACTTGCCGCCTGTACTTTCTGCTCGCGGCTCCCGGATGTTTTCTGTTCCTCTTCGACCATGCGACGCAGGGTGGACGCTAATTCAGGGTGCCAGTCTGCTTCACCAGCATCAAGCAGTGCCAATGTCGGTGATACAATTTCCTCAAACGTCTTCGTGCCATACAACTTGAGTGTGGTCGTGCAGAGGTCCACAACCGACGGGACGGGTGCCATCTTAATATCACCATTCGGGATCCCGTTTTCCATATACCAGTCGATAGCGGTTTGCGAAAGTGGTGCACGTCCCTGTCCGGAGAGGGATTTTACTTCCTGTTTTTCCGAGTCAAAGATAAGGAGTGGCACTTCACCCCCAATAGAACAAGCACCGTGGTCTGTGACATTGAGTGCAAGAATCGTTCCCGCCGCTGCGTCTGCTGCATTTCCGCCCGCTTCCAGAATCTCGATTCCTGCCGCAACGGCACCTGCACCACCCGCAGCAACAGCACCAGTTTTACTAACGGCTTTCCAACTGATTTCTTGAGTGTTCGGCATCGATTTCTCCTTTGCTTAAGCGTCAAAGATAGTTCTGATTTCCTTCTTTGCATTAGAGCATAGCATAAACTTTCATTTTGTGCAACTCCTAAAGTAACAGAGTCACTCAGTTCTCCTGTAGAAGCGATTTCCTGATCGCGACACTGCGGACTTCGCTGTAGGAGCGCCCTCCAGGTTGCGATACTCTGCACAAAACAATCAGAAAACCGAAAACTGAATGGCTCTAAGGTCGGAGTTTTATGGGTTGAATAATGGAGGGAATTCGGTTAAGATATTGTTTAAGCATAGGTTAGGAATCTTAAAAGGAAAAATATGGCTAAATACAAGATTGCGGTAATTCGAGGAGACGGAATTGGGATTGAGGTGATGGAGGAAGGTCTCAAGGTCCTCAATGCTATCGCCGACAGGTATGACATCAAATGGGACTTTGTGGAGTTTCCCTGGGGTTCAGACTACTATTTCAAGCATGGGCACATGATGCCAGCAGATGCCCTTGATACCCTGGCGGCGTTCGACCAGATTTACCTTGGCGCAGTCGGACACCCTGACATCCAAGACCATCTTACGCTCAATGGGCTTTTGCTGCCTATCCGACGTAGATTCGATCAGTACGTCTGTGAGCGACCAAGTATTCTCTATCCCGGCATTAACACACCGCTCAAGGATAAAGAGGCTTGGGATATTGATTTAGTGGTGATACGAGAGAACACAGAAGGGGAGTATGCCAACGTAGGTGGGTTCCAGTACCAAGGGTTTCCCGAAGAGGTCGGTGTGCAGGTTGGCGTATTTACTCGCCACGGCTGTGAGCGCATTATCACTTATGCTTTCGAGCAAGCCCGGGCACGAGATAAGAAACGCAAAGTCACTTCGGTCACCAAGTCGAACGCGCAAGGCTACGGCATGATTGTATGGGATACAGCCTTCGAGCGAGTGGCTGCAAAGTATCCCGACATACAGACGGAATCGTTGCTTGTGGACGCAGCATGTATGGATTTCGTGCGGAGACCAGAGGACTTTGATGTGGTGGTCGCTAGCAACCTGTTTGGGGATATTCTCACGGACATCGGCGCAATTATCACCGGAAGCATGGGGCTGGCTCCGAGCGGCAATATCGACCCGCAACGCCGATTCCCGTCGATGTTCGAACCGGTTCACGGGAGTGCCCCCGACATCATGGGGATGGGCATCGCTAATCCGCTGGCGGCAATTACCTCTGGTTCGATGATGTTGCGCTTTATCGGTGAAGTAGAAGCGGCGGAAACGATAGATGCAGCTGTACTAAAGGTGGTCGAGGGAGGCAAAACTCTCCCACAGGACCTTGGTGGTCAAGCCACAACCGTACAGGTCGGCAACGCTGTGGTGAACGCTCTCGGCTAATGTGCTTTGTCGGGACTTCGCACCCCTTTAACAATCTGAAGGAGCAGTAATTTGAAAGTAGTCTTTTTTGATTTATTCGAGACGCTCATAACCGAGAAAACGCGAAAAGATTTCCAAACAAGGGCTCCGTTTCACGAACGACTAGGCACGACCAAAGATCTATCTTCGCTTTGGTGGGCGGAAAACGAGGACACCGCAATGCGAGGAAGATTTCCTGATTGTCTGGCGAGATTCACCCATTTGTGCACAGCGGTCAAATCACCGCTCACGAAAAATGATATTATCATGGCTGCCCAAGAGCACGAGGCATGGAAATCAAAAGTCTTGAGTTATGTCGAGCCTGAGATATTTGAAATGTTGCGCGCAGTCCGGGCGCGTGGGCTGAAAGTTGGAATTATCAGTAATGCCTTACCAGAAGAGGTCCTCGCTTGGCGATTCTGTCCGCTCCAAGATCTCGTGGACCCGGTCGTGTTTTCTTGCAGTGTCCGCGTAATGAAGCCCGATAGGGCAATATTCGAGTTGGCTTGTGCACGCATGTGTGTTCAACCTTCTGAAGCGTACTTTGTTGGGGATGGTGGTTACGATGAGCTGCAGGGTGCGGCATCTGTCGGTATGAGAGCGATTCAGGCAGCGTGGTATCAAGATCGAGATGTGAAATGGTCTTGCCCATCTCCTTTAGGACGGGCAGACTCGATAAGCGACCTTCCCGAGCTGCTGTGTTAGATTAAGATGTGGACAAGGAACGATTCGACTTTGGAAAGGATTAAAAGAGATGCCAAATGAGATAGACTTAGCGAACCTTGAACTCCGCGAGCTTACACCAGATCGGGCCAACGACTTCTTTGACTACTTCGATCGAGGCGCGTTCGCCGACAACCCCGAAGGCGCTTCGTGCTATTGCTGTTATTTCCATTGGGGCGGTGTCAATGGCGAGGATTGGTCTTCGAGAACTGCGGCAGCGAACCGTGAGTGGAAGGCTGAACTCATCCAACGCAGTGAAACGACAGGCATCCTTGCTTATCTCGACAATCGTCCGATTGGATGGTGCCACGCAGCCGAAAAGCGTTCCCTTGCTCACTTGGCGACCATGGACGTTCTCGCGAGTCCGGACGACGAATCCGTTGGGTCCATTGTGTGCTTCGTTGTAACCAAACGCTTCCGGGGTACAGGACTATCAAGCCTTCTGCTCAAGGCAGCGTGCGATCTGCTCGCCAAACGGGCCCTACGGACTGTGGAGGCGTACCCAGACCGTCGAGCCACCGACAGCTACTCAAACTTCCACGGTCGTCTTAACATGTTCCTTAGTGCTGGCTTCCAAATCCATCGAGAACTGGAAGGCGATATGGCTGGAATTGTGATCGCGAGACGGAGCCTAACGAACCAGCACTCGGTAGTGCAGTCCAACTGACTTTAGGAGACCGCGATCATGTATCATTATTTATGCAAAACCCTCAAAATAAGGAAAAGCCCCAATGAAGGTCCAGATCGCTACACGCGCCGATATTCCGGGTTGGCTTGATTTAGCATCGCAGGTCGAGTTTCTCTTCGGACCGATGGTTGATCAGCCTGCTTTTCAGAACGCACTACGCAAAAACATAGATCGGGAGAGTGCCTACTGCGTTCGAGAACAAGATCGATCAGCTGGGGCACCTTTGATGGGAGGCTTGTTTCTGTCCTTCAGACCGTCTGAATACCATATTGTCTGGCTATCCGTGGACGAGCAACGGCGTCGCATGGGTATCGGCACGGTTCTCTTAGCGCATGTATTTGATTTAATCAAACCACCTGCTGAATTATTTGTTACAACATTCGGCGAGGATAATCCGGAAGGTCAGCCAGCGCGTCAATTCTACAAGAAGATGGGTTTTGAACCTTTTGCAGAGGCACCTCCAGGACCGGAAGGAGGATCCAGAGAGATCTTTCAAAAACCCTTTCTTTCAGACCCGATTCGTGCCATTTGAGTCAATTGCTTAAGTCCAAAAAGGAAATGGGAAAACGATGATTGAAATACGATCTCACAGCCATGCCAGCGAACTTATTTCACTTTCAGGTGCTTACTTGGAACGGCATGAGAGCGAAAATAATTTACCGATCGGTCTCGTTTATAAGCTCTCTGAGAGTCCCCACTATTATGGATCCAAGTCGCCTCTCTTGCTGAGCATTCTGGAACACGAAAAAGTAGTAGGTGTCGCAATAATGACCCCGCCTAAGAGAATCATTTTAAGCAGAATTGACACAGAGGTCCTGGTTGCTATAGCTCACCTTGTGAACCACTTACGCGGAGCTAACACACGAACACCTGGGGTTGTTGGACCAGCAGTAGAAGCCCAAGCCTTTTCTGATTGCTGGGTCGAGGGGACGTTCGGCGTATCAGCCAGAATCGCCATGCGAATGCGCGTATTTGAAGCAAGAAAGGTCGCGGAGATATCCCTTTCACCCGGAAAACTACGTTTGGCGCGTATAGATGATCAGCTCCTTATGGCGAAATGGATCGCCAATTTTTCGGAGGAGATAAGAGAACCTGTCGATCTTGACAGTGCTAAAAACCATGCTGAACGATCCATCAATGGGCAGGAACTGTACATTTGGGACAACAGTGAGCCGGTTTGCATCGCTAAAGAAGCGCGTCCGACGAGAAATGGCACAACGATCAATACCGTGTACACGCCGCCAGAACATCGCAATAAGGGATATGCGACTTCGTGCGTTTGGTCGTTAACACAAAAGATGCTCACGGATCGCTATTCATTTTGTAGCCTATATACCGATTTATCAAATCCAACTTCTAACAGCATCTACTCCAGAATCGGTTACGTCCCTATCGGAGAGGCACTGGCATTCGATTTTCAACCCGATAGGATTGGGAGTAAAACGTGAAAACTACGAGACCGAGACAATACTGGGACGATTACGCGTCCCGATTCAAGAACCATAGTTTGGCAGAAGCATACGAACTTCGACCTCCCTATCCAGAGGAAACATATCAGATACTTCTCAATTTGCTGGCGGAATCGCGAGGGAAAATTCTGGATGTTGGATGTGGTCCCGGAAAAATAGCACGGTTACTCGTCGATCATATAGACGGCGTTGATGCGGTTGACTTCTCACAGGAGATGATCCGAGTGGGGAAGTCGCTCATCAACGGCAATCATCCAAACCTCCGGTGGATCAATGGACGTGTCGAGGAGGTGCATCTGTATCCGCCTTACGACATGGTAACGGCTGGAGCCAGTATCCACTGGATGGAATGGAGTGTGGTCTTTCCAAGATTCAAAGAAATGCTGACGACAGATGGGCACCTCGTAATCATCGATGGGGACCGTCCGATTGGATCACCTTGGCACGACGCGGAACTTTCACTGATTCACAAATATTCCACTAATAGACACCATGAACAGATTGAATTAATCCAAGAACTCATGGATAGAAGACACCTACACCTGATTGGAGATAAACGCACAACGCCAGTTAGTTTCTCGCAACCGCTTACAGACTATGTTCAGTCCTTTCATTCGAGAGAAAGTATGTCCAAGGAACACATGAGAGAGGAAAATGTCAGGGCATTTGACACTGAACTATCGCATATTTTATCTGACTTTGCTGATGATAAAGGTTTCCTCAGTTTCCAATTAGAAGTAAGGATTACTTGGGGAAAACCGCTGGCATAGGGCAAAGAACCGCAGCGTCTAACACCTTGTCCCCGGTTTTGGCGCATTGATGTTAGGCCTCCGGCAACCCTCTTTACGGGTTCACACACCGGCGAAACGTTATCAAAGTCAGCTTTAGCTGTGTCTGCAAAACTCCAATCTCTTAAGCTGGAGAGGTAGAAGGCGGACTTTAGCCCGTGGGAAAAAGACTTGATTTTTGCGTAAAAATCAGGTATCATACGCGTAAGGTTTTTGGGAATATTTAGAGGCAAAAGACACGTAACGGTGCATTACTTTCTGGTTTGTTTCCCTTAAGTGACATGGGATCAGGGACGACAAACAGTGTTGTGCCGCTGACTTTTTTGATAAAGGAGTCAACATGGACAACGCAATCGAGTCAGCAGTTGAGGTGATATCGTCTGAAGGCGCATTCTCGGTGCCGGACCGCAGGAGCCGAAGGAAATGGGACGGACCGTGGTGGCAGCTGGCTATTCTGTACGAAATGGGGGAGGTCGCGCGGATTCCCCGGTCAGCTGTCGACAGCGCGTTGGGGCAGCTCAAGCATGGAGCCTGGCAGGAGTTCGTTATTACCGAACATGATGCTCCGCAGACTGAAGCAGATAAGGAAAAAATGGACTGCTGTCACTGTGAACTGGGCGTGTTCTATATGATCCTTTCGGCCTGTGGATGCGATACAGAGGCAGACCTGCCGTGGATCAGAAGGTGGTTCCTAAAGCACCAGTTTTCAGATGGAGGGCTAAACTGTGAGCCGGATGCCTATCTGAAGTCAGGTAAGAGTTCGATCGTATCAAGTCTGCCACCCCTGGAGGCCGTGTTGTTCTTCACAGATCGAGACTACACGGATGCGGAGAAGAGATTCCTCGATAATGGAGCGCGATACCTCATTGAGCATCGGTTGGTTTGTTCAAAGGAAGGTGGGAGTGTTATAAATCCCGAATGGCTGAAGCCGGTTTTTCCCCGCTTTTTTGAATATGACATTCTGCGAGGCCTCCATTACCTCGTGGAGTGGTCCCGACGAAGAGGAAAACCCCTTCCCAAGGACATCATTGAGGAAGGTATTGACCGACTTAAGAGTTTCACTCGAGGTCCGGGGATCATGATAGGGAGACAGGTGAACGACAGGAACGGAGACTGGCACGAGTCTGCTGCTTTCCCATTGATGGAGTCGGTAAGTAAAGTGGGGCGGGAATCTCCATACCTTACGAAGCAACTCGGATCTGTGTTGAGCGCCCTCACAAATAGTGCTTGAATTTTCTATGCAACTTGATCTTTATTGGCTTTTTTCTTCGCATGACATAGGACGAAAATTGTAGCGTCTAACACTGTGAACTAATTCCGGTCTATTTTTCACAGGACGATATGCCTGCATGGTCCAATAGGTCGAAAAATCGCGCCGGCGCGATTTACTCGTCCACCTAACGTATTGCGTTGGTACTGATGATGGAGAAATATGCTCAAACTGACTGAGAAGAACTACCACGCGGCGATTACCGAAAACTTCCCTCAGTTGCCGATTGAAACATGGGAACCACTCTACGAAGGTTGGGCGAATCGGACGTTTCTGGTCAACCAGCGGATGGTTTTTCGCTTCCCTAAACATCAGGTCGCAGCACACGACTTGTAACCTAACATATGGAGAATAGACATGAAACTCGGTTCAATTCATGACGCGGCAGCAAACGGTAACCTCGATTTAGTCAAGAAAATCGTTGAACAGGAACCTCGGTCGGTCAACCAGGACGACAGACACGAATGGCGTCCTATATTTCATGCCGGATTAAGACGTCATTATGATGTTGTTAAATATCTAATAGACTGTGGTGCTGATTTGGCAGCTCATGATGGCTATGCGATACACTATGCTGGGGAAGTGCCAGACAATAAGGAAGTCGTATCATTGCTCATTGCGTATGGGGGCTTGGATGCGCATACCAAACCATCGAGCGAAGTCGCGCGCCAGTTTATATATGCTGTTTTCTTAGCCAATGTGCAGCGAGTCAACGCAATGCTACGTGACAACTCAAAGTTAGTGCAGGAGCACTACGCCCGTGGCGATACAGCTTTACACCACGCGACTCGAAACGGTGACTTGGAAATTGTAGAACAGTTAGTCAGCAGTGGTGCAGATGTCAATGCAACAGCAGATCACGGACACTTTCCCCTATACTGCGCAGCCGGTCATGGACATGTAGAAACGATGCAGTATCTCGTAGAACATGGCGCAGATTTGCAAGCTAAACTCGCGGATGGCAAAACAGTCGCGGAGTGGCTAAAACAATATGTGAATCATGACCGTCGATTAAAATCTTGTCTGGATGTATTGGAGAGGTAGTCAAGGCACCCACAACCTAAAGGTTAGGGAAACCTGTGCTTCAAGGCAGTCCGCCTTCCGTAGAAGGTCTTACGTCTGCCAAGCTAAAGCATGGGGTCTTGGCGGGAAAACAGATAAATTCGTTACTCGTTCAATTTTGGCGCAGCTCACCATCGGTTGATTGAATGGTAAAGCCACTCCAACCCCATCTTTTGTGTTTACCTTTTCCACGGGTATATATCACCTGAGTCAAAAGTTCATCGGTGATCGTGATACTGTAACGCCTTTCAATCGTCTCATTTCCGACAGGGATCCGCAATCGCTGAATCTGCTTCTCACCATTCGCGATAAGGTTTATCTCTAACGGTTCAGATTCGCTCGCACTGAAATAGCATGTCACTTCGTATACCCCGTTGGGAAGTGCGACTCGGAAAACCCCATCTTCCTTCCCCCAAATGCTGTCCCTGTACGGTTGTGGAGTTTCGGATCCGATTTTAAAGTCTTCCCGCTCTGATTTCGTCAACCAGCCGTATTTCCCATCGGTGTAGGCTGTATCCGCATACACAGCGATGTGTCCTAGTGCCGTCTGTCCGTCGTCGGGTTGCATGTCAAAAGCGACAACAGTTCCGCCACCCCACATTTGCGGATCGGGTGCTGCGCGCTTTCGGCGATAGAGCCGGTTATAGTCGTTGGAATGGATGAGATCATATTCTTCCTCCAAACCGGCGACATCGCTATATTCTGTCCGCCAGATGATGGCGAAATCGGCAGGAAGTTCTTTTTGCTTGTAACGCAGCGGAAAATGATCCGTATTCGCCTCGTAGTTGTCGAGGTAGCCGATCCCCATTTTCACTGCTAACAGACATTCAATATGCCCAAAGGGTTCAACGTATTTAGGTTCAAAACCGAGCGAATCTGAAAAACCGCCCCATTCCCCCGGTTCACTCGTGAGGATCGTATCCTTCTCGTACATGCCATCCGATGTGAGCGCGTTGGTAATGTCCCGATTGAGGAGGGCATACGTATGGATATTGTAACCGAGATGCCATAAGGACAGGACGATGATGACTCCCGCCACTCCATAGTTTACGTACCGATGCAGGTTGACGGCGAAGAACGGAAGCAACACGAGGAATATGTACAGATGAAACCGGTCGTTTATCCAACCTCCGCTGTAGCCAGACCACGGGACTATGAAAAACATCGCAGTGATAAAGATTGCCATGATCAGAAACCCATCCATTTGCGTCACAATGCGCATCCAAAGCCGTTCGCCAGTCTCTTTCCATTCCTCTGATTCTCGGAATTGATAGCATTGTCGGATTCTGTTGATCACTGTGACGACGAAGGCAATGGCAAAAAACACCAGCAACACCCGTCCAATGAGCACATGGTCATCCCGAAAAGAGACTAAGGATTTCATGCCGAAGAAGTAGTCGTTTAGCCATTCCAAGCCTTTATGGTTGCTGTCTGTCCCGTGAGCATCGGAAAGGTAGAAGTAATAAGAGAACAGGATGAAGTAAGCAGGTACAAGCGCACCGAGGAAAGTCAGTGTAGGTTTAAGCATCACCATACCGTCCTTAAGTCGGTGCATGAGCGATTTTGATGTTTCCTTATAGCCCCATACTCCGCGCAGTGCATCGTAAACCGATGAAAAAACAGCAAAGAACATCAGGGACATGATAAGCAACGCATAGGAGTGGTAGTGGGTGAGATAGGTCACCAACAGCAATACATATATGACCACGATGTTTATCAATCGGAGTTTATCCTTGACTCTCCACCAGTAGCCCATCGTGAAGAAAAACAGGGCCATGCTAAGGACAAAATTGTAGAACCCCATGTGAAGCAGATAGTTGTAGGCGAAGAGAAACCCAAGCAGTCCAAAGACCACGTTTCTCTTTGCGATGCTGTTGAGGAAATAGAAGAGGGAGAGCGGTAGGAGACCGATACAGAGCGTAAGCACTATCTTTTCACAAACGAGCGGGGGAAAGATGTACAGTAGTACTACCAAGAGCGCGTGGGATGTCCAGTTCGGGAAAATAGTAGCGTTCAGTTCGTAGACTTCGCGCAGACGGTAGTTTTCGTGCTTATGGTACTCCTTCACGACATAGGAGTTGTAAATATGACTTGCCCCATCCTGGGTTGGGAAATACTTGAAACCCCAGACCGGCAGAAGATGTAGTACCAGCATCACAAAGACCGTAATATATCCAACAGATAACCGACCTATTTTCATTTTTTTAATTTTCCTTGCGGTTCGTTGAGGTGAGCGTGGGAATCATACTCCCTTCCGTTTATCCAGCCCGCCCGATAGTTGGGCTTACGCGCTCTTGCTGATGGCTGACTGCTATTCACAGACTTTCTTTCCTGCCCGCATTCTATTCTAATAGATTTTCATTTTTGTTTCAACATACAATATGCGCGTGCTTTCTGTGACGCTCACAAGCCAAAACTTGCCTTCTATTCCGAATTGTGATAGACTACTCTCAAGATCGATGCGTCTGATATTGAAAAATGGCTATCTGCCACGGCTTAAGGATTCCCCGTTTTACCTTATGCATATTATTACGCGAAAACGCCTAAATGAGTTTGCCCAGAAACATCGGAATACCCAAGTATCGCTTGAACGTTGGTATCGATTAATGAAACGAGGCAGCTTCCGATCATTTGCTGAACTGCGGACAGTGTTTCCTCATGCTGATCGAGTCGGAAAACTAACAATTTTCAACATTGGTGGCAACAAGGTGCGTCTTATTGCGGCAATACACTACAATCGCCAAAAAGTCTATATTCGTGCGGTGCTAACACACGACGAATATAATAAAAGCAAATGGAAGGAGTGAACCATGGTAAGGGAAGTACAAACAGCTCAAAATGTATGGCCGATGCTAACGGAGGTTGTATTCGTTCCTCATGCACAAAGCGAATATCAACGGCTAACGGAGATACTGGACAATTTAATCGATGTCGTAGGCGAGGATGAAGATCATCCCTTGGCTTCACTGATGGAAGTCATCGGTGTGTTGATTGAAAAATATGAAGACGAACATGTCCCAGAGCTGACAGAAATATAACCTATAGGTTGGGTCGATGAAAAATCCGAGCATCCTAATCATCAGCGATGATTCACAGGTTGGAACATATATCTTACGGATTCACCTTAAAGAAAATACTACATTAAAATTCGGTAGGTTCAAGAAAGGTAAACGCATTTCGTTGCCTATTGGGTACTATGTCTATATCGGCTCTGCGCTTTCGGAAAAGGGAGCGACTTCATTGGCGCGACGACTTATCCGACACGCAACGCGGAGTGGTGATAAGCCACCACACACCATCCGGGAAAAAATGATAGACCAATTCGCCAAATGCGGTTTGGGAAGTGGAAATCTATTGCCGAGACAGGGAAAAACCTTGCACTGGAACGTCGATTTTCTCTTGGATCTGCAATCGGCGGAGATTGTAAATATCTTTGCTATCCGTTCTGCTGAACGTTTGGAAAACAGAATCGCCAAATGGCTTGAACGCGATCCACAGACAGATGTTATCGAATCGGGTTTAGGTGCGAACGATGCACCGGGTGCCACACATCTGCTACGCATCCAGGAGGATAGGATGTGGTGGGCATCCCTCGCGAGGAAAGTAATGGGGATTCTGAAAGAAAACGCCTTAAATCATACGGACGATATTGAAGGTTGAAACCTCTTAGGAAACTCACGCCTGAATTATTACATGAATAGGATTTACGCACTTCCTCTTGGAAAGTCCCTTGATAAGGGCATAGGGGATTTAGGGGTTAAAGCTTTGAAAAAACGTCACCGCTCCGGATCCCTGTTGAAATTAACCATAAACCGTTGCGGAATGTAATGGAGCAACGCCCAGGAGGCAATAGTTTAAAAAACCACTTTTGAGGTAGATATGCACGATCCACGACTTGATAAACTCGCAAACGTTCTCACAACCCATTCCACGAAAATCCAACCCGGCGAATTTGTGCTCATCGAAGGTATCGACATTCCCCAAGAAATGGTCATTGCCCTCATCCGAGCGGTTCGGAACGCGGGTGGAATTCCACTCGTGGAACTCAAACAGAACCGTATCCAACGTGAAATTGTTCTCGGCGGAGACGATGTTGGAATAAAATTGATTGGTGAATACGAAATATATCGTATAAAAAAGGTACAGGCGTATATCGGTATTCGTGGTAGCCATAATATCACAGAAATGTCTGATGTCCCATCAGAGGCAATGCAACGCTATCAAAAGTATTGGCTGCGACCACTCAACGATATCCGGGTGCCACGCACAAAATGGGTTGTCCTACGATGGCCCCTCCCAGCAATGGCGCAACAAGCACAGATGAGTACAGAGGCGTTCGAGGATTATTATTTTGACGTTTGCACGCTTGACTACAGCCGAATGGAACGCGCGATGGGACCCCTCAAGTCTCTGATGGAGGAAACGGATGAAGTCCACATCGTCGGTGAAGATACCGATCTCCGGTTTAGTATCACGGATATTCCTGTTATTCCCTGTGCTGGCGAGAAGAATATCCCCGATGGTGAATGTTTCACCGCACCTGTACGAAATTCAGTCAATGGCACTATCCATTTCAACACCCCCACAATCTATCAGGGAACGACGTTTACTGACATTCGACTCCGCTTTGAAGATGGCAAAATTGTCGAGGCAGCGGCGAACAACAGTGAAAGACTGAACGATATTCTTGATACAGACGAAGGCGCGCGTTATATCGGTGAGTTTTCCATCGCGTTCAACCCTTACATCACGAACCCGATGCTTGATATCCTGTTCGACGAAAAGATCGCCGGGTCTTTCCACTTCACGCCCGGTCAGGCTTACGAGGAAGCGGATAACGGAGTTCGGTCGGCTGTCCATTGGGATATGGTAATGATACAGACACCAGAGCACGGCGGTGGAGAAATGTATTTCGACGGAAATCTTATTCGAAAGGACGGACGATTTGTTAATCCAGTATTGGAGGCACTGAATCCGGAAAACTTGAAATGAGTAGAGAACAGCATCGAGTACACGGCGATCCGCAGCGATTTGAAGTTGTCGCCGACTTCATTGCGGCGCGATACGGCAATACAATCCACTGTATTGCCGATGTCGCTGGCGGGAAGGGAATATTAACTCGCCTTCTCACCAAGAAGAAAAACTTTGCATGCGAACTCATTGATCCGCGCCGCACAGTGCTCAAAGGCATTGATCACCGTCCTGAGCAGTTTGATCCTGAGATAGCAGATTATTATGACCTGTTGGTCGGACTCCATCCCGATGGTGCGTTGCGTCAATTGGGAGAGGCAGCCCTTGTTCGACCTGCTGTGATAATTCCCTGTTGCAACTTCTGGGATGAACAGCGTCGTGGTCAGTACGAGTTGTTGACGGCAATTGAAGATTTCTATCGGCAACATTCAATCCGGTTTGAGCGAATTGAGCTCGACTTCAAGGGACCGAAGAATATCGCTATCGTCTCCGAACCTTTTTAACTATGGGGCCCTGGACTGCTCTCCAAATGTAAAGCATTCTCACTGCGAAGCAAAATTATGCCATTTAAGGAAACCTAATTTCATTACGAGCAGGTTTCTGGTTAAATTTCAACCATGTTTGGGCATTTTGACGTTTCTTTATCTTGGAAACATTAAACGAAAGTGTAGCCTGCAACAACGGAGCAGGGTTTTTGCGAATCAACACGGAATGCGCGTGTGGCATTCCGTGGGGTGTTTCTTCAGATTTAAGAAATACACGCAATAGACGGAATGCACTTCACTGCTCCGCAAGGAATAATTAAAAAATGGCACGACAACCCAATATTCTCTTTCTTCTCACCGATCAGCAACGTTTCGATTCACTCGGTTGCAACGGAGCACCGATTTGCAGAACACCTGCTGTCGATGAAATCGCTGCAACAGGTATGCGGTTTACGAACGCCTACACTCCCATCGCGCTCTGTTCACCGGCGCGTGGGTCTCTACTCACCGGACTCTATCCTCATAATCACGGACAGTTGTCAAATATGGGGAATTTCAACGGCGTGTTTGCGAACCAGATTCTCGACAAACCAGCGTATCCAACACTCCTTGGCGAAGCAGGTTATCGGGTAAGTTGCGTCGGTAAGTGGCATCTCGCAAAGGAAGGCGACACGGAGTTTTGGGGTTATGACAAGTGGCATCCCTACCGCGAGTGGCATCAATGGCTCCGCGACGACGGGATTGACTTCCGAATTGATAGGGATGCCGTTCAACCGTATGAGTGGGGCGGTGAGGCACCCTTCTATGGAAGACTCCCGCTCCCCGCCGAACGGACAATGGAAGCGTGGACTGCAGACAAAACGATTGAGTTAATCAACGGTTACTCAGATTCTGAACAACCGTTTATGATTGCCGCGAATTTCTTTGGACCGCATTTCCCGTATGCCGTGCCAGCACCTTACGACACGATGTACGATCCGGACACCATTGAACGGTGGGGCAATTTCGATGAGCAATTCATCAACAAACCCCTCATTCAGCAGAAGGAGATGCTCCGGTGGAACGCCAGCCACCTAACGTGGCCAGATTGGCAGAAAGTCATCGCGGCTTACTGGGGATTCTGCACCTTCATTGACGATCAGGTACGGCGAGTTCTCGACTGTCTTGAGGTGAACGGTTTAACGGAGAATACCGTTGTCATTTTCTCAACCGACCACGGCGATATGCTCGGCAGCCATCGACTTTTCAACAAGGGGTTCCACATGTACGAAGAGACACACCACATTCCGCTCGTCATCCGGTGGCCCGGCGCGACATCGCAAGGAACGACGTGTGATGAATTTGTGAACCTTGTGGATCTCATGCCGACGTTTTTGGAACTCGGTGGAGTAGCAGCCCCTGATAATCTCGATGGCAGATCGATTATGCCTTTGTTACGAGCGGAAACCGTAGAGGATTGGCCAGATGACGTGTTCGCTGAATTTCATGGGTACGAGCCAACACTCGCTTCTGTCAGGATGGTGCGGACGGATTCGTGGAAGTATGTCTACAACCCGTACAGCGAGGACGAACTCTACGACATGAAGAGCGATCCACACGAACTCCATAACTTGGCGAACCATCTCGGTTACAAACACGTACTCCGTCGTATGAAAGCGCGCATGGTCAATCGCTTGCGCGAAACGAGGGACAACATCGTTATGGAAGGCGGATGGCAGAGCAATTCGTTCGACCTGCTTGTCTCGGAACGGGAGCGGTAGCACTTACGTCCATCAATTTTCCTACAGGAACGTTTTAGAAGCGCACCAGTTCAGTTAATCAAAAAAGGCTACTGCTGCTTTATCTGTCCCCATATCGTTGTTGCCAGTTGGGGTTGTGGTGCGACTGGCAATGCGAACGCAGGATCAAACCAATCTCCTGGAAAATTTCGGAAGTTGGGATTGGTGAGTTGCACTGGTTCACCGCCATCCAACGTGACTTTGAAGATTTGCTGCATATCGCCCCGATCCAGTTGACTATAAATCAGCGTGTCTCCTCGTGGAGACCACACCGGCTCTACGGCTCGCTTCCCTTCTTCAATAATCTGTTGAAGTCCTGTGCCATCGCGATTGACAATATAGATCGTCTCCAGTTTAAAGTCCTCGTGTCGAACCTCAACACGATTATACCAAGCAAACGCCAGCCTATCGCCCTCTGGAGACCACGAATAATGCCGAACCCACATTGGCACGTCGGGAAAAGGGAGGAACTTCTGGTTTTTAGTCTTCAAGTTGAACACGGTAACGCGTCTGGGTCGGTTCAAAACTCCGGTGAGAAAGACCATCTCAGTGCTATCAGGGGACCAGATCGGCCAGTAGCCGAGCGCGACGCGTTCCTCCTTTTTACCATCTATTGGCGCGATGTAGATAAAGAACTTGCCCTGCTCCCAACGCGCGTAAGCAATTTGTTTACCATCTGGGGACCATGTTGGAGAAGTTCTGATCGCTTCTTTCTCGAACACCCGTCGCACATTGGATCCATCCGGATCCATCAGATACAGGTCCCAGTCTCCTGGAGCACCATCTCGGTCGGATTCAAAAAGAATCCGTTCCCCAGTCGGAGACCATTTCGGACTGGCATCCCTTGCGAGATGATGGGTGAGTCGCACCTCCTCACTGCCATTGGGATTCATCAGATAAATGTCCAGGTTCCCATCACGCCACGATGAGAACGCTATTTTCGCTGATGTAGGTGCTTCTGCCAACACAGGGCAAGCACTTACGTATAACACTGCGACGCTTAACACGAGAAAGAGCAATAGGTATGGATTTCTCATCAAGATCTCCTCCAAGGTAAACAAGAACATAAAACCCATTATTACATTACTAAGTATACACCAATTCCACAAAGAAGTAAATGCTTTTGGCAGTCAGGATTGACGTGAACTCAATCCCGTTCTATAGCATCTCAGGCTCCATTTTCTACTGGACAGAATCTGGGAAAATCCGAAATTCAGATTTGAAAAAAATGTGGAAATGTGATAACATGTCTATCAAATTTCTATCTCCGTTAGGAGGGCGTTGATGATTATCACAGTTGACAAAGGCTATCGCCATAAGAGAGACCTTACCGAACAGCAGCTCTTCGCGGTGGTTGAGCAGAACACGCCGGATTCTATCAAACCCGCCCTTTTTCCTCAAGATGAACCAAATGCTTTCACGTTCCAACTTGATAAGGAACTGATTGAGCGTTTGAACCTCTGGGAGTGGTTTCGTAACTACGCGAAGGAAGCACAAGTCTCGACCGCCGGTATCCGAGGTCCGCAGAATATTTTGTATCCTTGGGACACCCGTTTCCCGATTAACCAGATCGGAATTGCCCTCGCAACGCTTGGTAAAAGCCTTGTTGCAAACGAGAGTGCGGAGGGAAAGCAGATTGAGAAAATCGTGGGCTGTGAGGTACGCTACAACTCACAGAAATATGTCGAATACATCGCCCGCATCCAAGCTGCACAAGGGATTCGCACATACATGCCGAAATCGTTTGGTACGCTGCCCATCTGGATGGCATCCTTCTTGATTTTCATGCTTGATCTGGACGGTGGCGAACATGTCACGTCAAGCCACTCCGTCAGCACAAAGAATGCTACCAAAGACCTCAACAATCAGGGAAGTCAATATCTGCCCGAGGAATCCATGCGATTCGTCAACAAAATTGAAGAGATCCTCAAAACCGCTGAAACGGAAGGCTATTCAATTCAGTTCAGTGCGGCCACCGACGATCACATCGATTTTGAACGACTGGACGAACTCCATGACGGTGTACAACTCTATGTCGGCTATCTCAAAGACGGCGTTGCCACAGATGCGAATCTCAAACTCATCCGAGCGATGAAACCATCTATCGTCGTCGATTGCGTCGGTGGGTGTATGTATCGTCCGATGCGTGCCATTTTTGAGCGATTGGGAATCGCTAACTCCGTTCGCTGGCTCCACGTTGAGGCAGACCCGCTCTATCACAACATCGGAAAACTCGATCGGAATCCGAAAACGGGTGAAACTGAATTTTACGATCTCGGCTGCGACTTTAGTATCCTTGATGTCGTCAAATCCACAGACTACGCAACGAAACTCAAATCGCAGCCTATCGGGACCATTATTGAAGCGACCGACCCAGATGGCGATCGGCTTATCGTCTGTGAGATAGAGGATACATCACGATCAGAAATATTGGAGTCCCTCGGCGTTGACTTCCTCGACCTCGGTGATGACCGACTCTTGACGATTTACACGCCGAATCAAGCGTTTCTCATGTTGATGGACTTCTACGCCAAGCAACTCAAAACTTCCGGTCTTTGGGAAGATCATCCACGGTTCATGATTAAGACGACACCCTCCGCGCTCGCCTGGGATCAGTGGGGTGCTGCGAATGATGTTAAGGTCATTAACGTGCCTGTCGGTTTCAAGGAAATTGCCGCGATCCTGAAAAAGATTGAACGGCAGTTGGCTGACGCGCCAGACGCACCGGTTGTTGTTCAAGATGTCTACGGCGAGACGATCTCACTCGGTGTGCAACCGCGACTGATTTTCGCCGGTGAAGAGAGCGGCGGTATGATTACCGGTCCTGAGGAACTCATCCAGAGCCAAGGTGGTCGCACTGCTATCGCGATGCGTGAAAAATCGGCAGGTGAATCCATGGTTCTGGTTACCGCACTTGCTGCACATTGTAAACAGGCAAATATATCCCTCTCTGACTATCTCGCCGTTGTCTTTGCGGAGAGTCAAATTAGCGCGACATGTGACGTGAGAGAGGACATCACCTATTACAACGAGTCTGAGCCGAATCCTGAAAAACTCCGTGCAGCGAAACGCGAAGGCGAGGCAAAACGTGATAAAAACGACCTGTTTTTTCTCGGTATCGCTATTGCCCTCCGCGACGGGAAAATAGATGTGGAACAAGCACGCGTTATCCTTTCAGATGCGCTTCCGAGTTTGGATTTCACAACGCTTGAGGATGTCAGATTTGTCGGGGATGGGAGTTATCTCAAGTTTCGTGATAAGTGTGTTGAAGTCCGAAAATCCGGCACAGATGCGAAAACCAAAGCCTACGCCTCTGGTGGCGATAAGGAGGAGTGTCGGAACTTCGCCAAAGCCTTCGGTGAGGCAAGTGGCGAGTTAACCGAACTTTACACCGAACAAATAGGTCAAAACTACTTAAGGAGTGTTGAAAACAGAGCACGGCAGATTTATGATGCATTTCAGTCGATTTAAAGGGAGTAGGCACGTCCCGTCGTGCCGTCTATCTATAAAAAGGAGAATTACCATGATCAAAACGATTATCGCATTGTTCGGAGTCGCGATCCTTTTTTCTTTCGCGACAGTCTCCGATGCGGAATGGACCGTCCTGCGGGAAGATGATATCCTCCGCGGGGACGGCATTGACGGTATGTTACACGATGTTTATTTCACGAATAACCAGAACGGTTTGGTCGTTGGAGATAACGGTTTAATATTGGTGACGACGGACGGTGGCACAACTTGGGGGAAAATGGAAGTTGATATGCGTCCCCCCGGTGCCGGACAAAGACCGGGCGGACCTCCCGGTGGTGGTGGTGGTCCCCCACCAGGCTTTGGTCGCGGTGGTCCCGCGCCTCTCTACAATATCGACTTTGTAGATGAAAACGTTGGGTATATTATCGGTGGTAGAGCCACTATCCTAAAAACCGAAGACGGTGGCAAGACCTGGGCACGGAAAATGGCAACGAGCGATACCCCTGGACGCGGTGGCAACCCACGCGGAATGCGTGCCAATTTGATGGGTATCCAGATGATTAGTGAAACCACTGGTTTCATCGCCGGATCGGAGAATACGATTCTCAAAACAACCGATGGCGGTGAAACTTGGGTAGGCAGCTCGGAGCGCGCACGCGTTGGTGAGACACGAAACAATCTTGAAGGAATCTGGTTTGTTTCCCCCACAACGGGTTGGATTATCGGTTCATTCGGGACGCTCCTGCATACCGCAGATGGTGGCGAAACGTGGGAAAAACGTGATCCTGGCTTTGATAACAACTTGTTCGGTATCTATTTCCTCGATGAAAACACTGGCTGGATTTCCGGGCAGGAGGGCTTAATCCTGCATACCACCGATGGCGGTGCAACCTGGAATCAGCAAAAAACCGAATCCTATGACGATCTCCACGATATTACCTTCGTTGATGCGATGGTCGGTTGGGCAGTCGGCGGTTTTAATTCCGTTTTGCACACCACCGATGGCGGTAAAACCTGGACGATATCGAACATACCCGGAAGCGCGAACCTCAAGGGGGTTCATGCAACGGATCAGAACAACTGTTGGACAATTAACGATTGGGGTGTCATCGCAGGATATAAAGCAAAATAGTTAATGGCTATCGGCTGCCACCGCCTATCCTTTGCTGGCGAGGTTGCAAACCTCGCCAGCACGCGCAGATTTCTGGTTAGGAATAGAACATTAAACCCAAATTGTAGCCTGCAACAACGGCGCAGGCGGATTTGAGAAATGCACGTAATTGACATAACGATCGTCGTTTCTCCGCAAGGTATAATTAAAAAAATGAAAAGTCATAAAGTCACGATGCTCGGTACCGGACTCATCGGAATGTTCTACACGATGACGCTCCACAATCAACGCGGCGCAGACCGCGTTCACATCGCCTACTCTCGGCGCGAGGAACGCGCAACGGCGTTCGCTGAAGAGTGGAACATCCCTCACGCAACAACCGATTTAGCAGAAGCCATCAACCATCCTGAAACGGATACTGTTGTCATCGGATTACCCAACAACTTGCACCTGAAGGCGGTCGAACTCGCTGCGGAAGCCGGCAAAGGCATTCTCTGTACGAAACCGCTTGGACGTACCGCTGAAGAGGCAAAAGCGATGTTGAACATCGTTGAAAACGCAGGTGTGTTTGGGGGTTACCTTGAAGACTTGGTCTACCCTCCAAAAACCCTGAAAGCGTTAGAGTCCGTCCAAAACGGCGCACTCGGTAAGATTTTATGGGTGCGCTCCCGCGAGACACATCCGGGTCCCCATAGTGACTGGTTCTGGGATCTGGAACAAGCAGGCGGCGGTGCCATCGTCGATATGGGATGCCACTGCATTGAGATCATCCGAAATTTCGTTGGGAAAAACAATAAACCGCTTGAGGTGATGTGCTGGGCAGACACGCTTGTGCATCCCATTGATGCGGAGGACCACGGCATCGCACTCATCCGATTTGAGAGCGGGGCAATGGGGCAATTTGAGGTCGGATGGGCATTCCGAGGTGGCATGGATTTACGTGATGAGGTTTCCGGTAGTGAAGGAACTATCTGGCTCAACCACTGGCTCCGCACAGGTTATGAGATGTTCACGGCTGTCGGGCAGGGTGGCTATGTTGCTGAAAAAGCAGAGAGCGACACCGGTTGGCTCTTCCCCGTTGGCGATGAGGTCGCGGAACTGGGTTATCGGGACATGTTCCTTGATATGTTCAACGCAATTGACGAGGGACGTGAACCGCTGGAAACCTTCTATGACGGTTATGTCGTGAACGCTATTATCGATGCCTGCTATAAATCCGCGAAATCGAAACAGTGGGAAACCGTTGAAATTCAGGATTGGCGAGGCACAACCGAAACCGCATCGGGGTTACAAACCCCTCCCACAAGTCAGTCGGACGCTGATGAGCGATATGTCCCTCTCAAGAGTGAACGGATGCCTGATGGTAGAATGAAACGTATCTTCAGGGATCGGGAAACAGGACAGATTATTGAAAGGGTAGAAGACTAAATGAGGGTGGTGTATCATCGCGATTTGATTTACGGGTGACACTCGGTTTTTAGTAAGGCAATTAATGATCGCGCCGCTACTATTTCCCAACCACCCTTGATCACTAAAGGAGGCATTCCAAATGGTTCGAATTCTAACAGTTGTTGGACTCTTGTTCTATCTTGCAGTGGATTGTTTCGCGGCACTCGAAGAAAACACTGTGTTGCTATACCTTTTCGATGAAGAGGTAGCCGATGAAGCGACAGACCTCTCCGAGTTTGAGAATCATGGGGAAATCACCGATGCTGAATGGACAAAGGATGGGAAGCTCGGTGGTGCGTTGGTTTTCGATGGCGCGAGTAGTCTTATTGAAGTACCACACCACGAGAGTCTCTTTCCTGGAGGCGATGCGTTAACAATTGAGGCATGGTTCAAACCGGCTTCGTTTCCGGGCGGACATCCACCGATTGCAAGAAAGGGGTCTGTTCCTGAAAGCGGATGGGGCTTTGATACACCCGGCGGAAAAATTCGCGGATTTGTCTATACCGCACCCGGTGCCGCCGCTGTCGTACAAGGCGCGACACCTATGAAGGTGGACACATGGCATCACCTCGCTATGGTCTACGATGGCTCAGAGATTCGCATATATCTGGACGGTGAACTGGACGGAGAAGTCGCTCGAAAGGGAGACATCAACGAGAACGAAGCCTCCGTCTGGATCGGCAAGAAGGCGAATGAGAACATCTGGCTCGATGGCACGCTTGATGAACTCCGAATTCTCAACATCGCAATCACGGAAGAGCAGATTCAGGCGGATATGGAAGGTATTCCGTTCGCTGTTGAGGTCACTGGAAAACTTACAACGACATGGGGACGGATAAAAACGCAAGTCCACCGTTAGCATCTGGAGGAAATGACAATGGATACAAATTGGCTTGAATACTGCGCCACAGACGAACAACTCAAAGCATTCAACGATACCGGTTACCTTATTGTTGAGGATGCTATAAGTCCCGAGATGGTAGATGCATTAGAGGAGGTCGCAGATCGACTTGATGCTGAGGAGCGCGTCAAAACGGGCTTGGCACCTCACGAATTGTTATCAAAGTTCCGCACCGTTATTGAAGACGATGTCTTGCTGGAACTGCTTGATAACAAGAAGGTATTTCCGCTACTCTGGGACATCCTCGGCTGGAACATCCAACTTTACATCTCGCACCTCATCATGTATCCTCCCGAACCTCCCGATAAGCCGCAGGTTCGTAAAGGCGCACATTGGCATCAAGATGGGGGCAGACCTGTGCCGGAGATGGAACGTCCACACCCGCGACTTTCATTGAAGGTCAGCTACTGGTTGAGCGATGTTACCGCCCGTGACAACGGGGCAATGCGTATTGTTCCGTGTAGCCATAAACTCGACACCCGCCCGCCAAACAGCGACAACGATCCTGATGGCGATCCGGAAGGTGCGATAGATCTGCTCGTCAAACGCGGCACGGCAGTCCTTTTCGATCGACGGATGTGGCACTCACGGGGTTGGAATTTCTCTGATGAAACTCGGAAGGTTCTGTTTATGGGCTATAGCTACCGCTGGTTGCGTGGTTTGGATTACAACCTCATGCCGCCTGAAATCCTTGAGAAATGCGACCCGATTCGACGGCAGTTGCTGGGTGATGGCGTAGACATTAAGGGATGGTGGCAACCCACAGATGCGGATGTGCCTTTAAAGACATGGATTGCGGAGCATCGTGGGGAGGAATACTTGCGGTAGAAACTTTGTACATCTCACCATGTTTGTTTCTCGTTTGGCGTTTTTTCTTGAATTTTGGTGTTGAATATCGGATAATTAGAAGAAATGTTTAAACGAGATTCGTGATGGTAAAAATGGGAGAACACCAAAATGGATAGAGATGAATTGATTCTACAAAAGTTATCTGAACTTGCAGAGGACGTAAAAGACCTACGAAAGAATGTAGGCGGTCTACAGAGAGATATAACCGATGTGAAATTACAACAAGCTGACGATCGTCGCCGGTCGGAAACTGCAGATATAAAGTTAGCTGGAGATTTGCAACGGTTAGAATCCAAAATTGATGGAGGTTTGGACCGCGTGGAGTCCAAACTAACAGCAGATTTGCAAGGGATGGAGTCCAAGTTAACAACAGATTCACAACGGGTGGAATCCAAAATTGACAGCGTTGTCCCCAACATCAGTGAGCGTAAGACGGATACCAATGAACGGTGGAAAATCGGCGGTATTATTGTCTCTACTGTTATAGCGATTTTGGCACTCATCAAGTCGTTTTTCTTTTCCTAGTCGTGGATTTCAAGGGCTGGTGGCAACCCACAGATGCAGATGTTCCGCTGAAGACATGGATTGCAGAGCATCGGGGAGAGGAATATTTGCGGTAGGATTCTCATATCCTTACTCATAAGGATGAGTCCTCGTACCTTTGCGCCTATCGGGAACATTTAGTTTTCTCACGCCTCCAATTTGCTATCCTAACCCAAGTTGCTACTAACAAATCTTGGACGTTTCAACAAGGTTTTTCATGCACTTTCCCACCCCATAGGGGTGATATGTCTATAGAAAACGGTGTATTAAAGCGACTGCACCCCGTAGGGGTGCTATGTCTATAAATAGGTGGCAACTTGCGTTATCCTAATATACGAAGTGCCCTTTCAATTAGTAATCTTAACCTCTCATCGCCGCCTTCTTCCGCTAGCCTTAATGCTGTCTGGAAATCTTTCTTCGCCTCCCCAATGTGCTCCTGCGAAGCCTGGGCAAGTCCCCTATTATAGTAAGGCTCGGCTAAATTGGGGTTGAGTTGGAGTACTATGTCAAAGTCAGCTAAAGCCTTTGCAATTCCCCTACCATTGTAGGCCTCGGCATAATCTGATTTTAGGTGGATAGCTTGGTTATAGTCTGTTACGGCCGCATCGTATTGCTCCAACTTTATCTTTGCATTTCCTCGAGCATGGTAGGCATCTGGATAATTCGGTTTTAATCGGATGGCCACGTCATAGTCAGAGATAGCAGCAAAGTGTTGCCTTAGTCTATCCTTCGCAATTCCCCTATTGACATAGGTTTCTACTAAATCCGGTTTTAGATGGATAGCCGTATCGTAATCTGTTATAGCTTCTTTATACTGTCCTAGATAGTACTTCTCAATTCCGCGGTTGTAGTAACCTCCGGCGTAGTCCGGTCTGAGACGAATGACAGTATCATAGTCAGAGATAGCAGCGAAGTGTTGATTCAAATTTGCCTTTGCATTTCCCCGATTGTTATATGCATCAGCAAAATCAGGTTTGAGTTGGATAGCTATGTCAAAGTCAAAGATAGCAGGAAAATGTTGTCCTAAGTTATTCTTTGCAAATCCTCGATTGTTGTATGTTTCAGCATAGCCAGGCTTTAAATTGATAGCCTTGTCATAATCCAAGATAGCTTCCTGATATAGCCCAATATTATACTTCGTATTTCCCCACTTGAAGTAGGTTTCAGCAGATATTGATTGACTGCCTTGCCACAAAGGGTTGTTTGTGACAGAGTGGGTGAGTAGTGCTTTGAGGCAGTTTGATGGAATGGCGAAATTTAGATTTTGGGAAGCCAGATTATGGTAACTCGCTACTGATACCCCGATAACTTCTCCTATTCTGTTTAGCACGGGACCCCCACTGCTTCCTGGAGAGATAGGTGCAGTCATCTGGAGGCGTTCTTTTGTGTATCTGTCGCGACGACTACTGATGATGCCATCTGAGAATGTGCCTTCTAATCCTTTCGGATTGCCTGCGACGTACACTGTCGCGCCGATTCTAACATTGTCACTATCACCGAGCGGAAGGGGTTTAACTCCATAGGCGTTGACCTTTAGAAGTGCAAGGTCGTTTGTTTCATCAGTTGCTGTGATGCCTTCAATCGCGTATGTCGTGTACTTACCAACTAACTTTGCTGTGCCTCGTGTAGCTCCTTCAATGACATGATAGTTGGTGGCAATCAGATTTTCTCTCACAAAGAATCCGCTGCCAAATCCGAGTGTCCTTCCATTGCTACCCTGCATCTCTAAGTACACAGTAGCGGCTAATGCTTTTTCGGCGATCTGTTCGCCAGTCTGGGCAGGCGCTGCAGTGGTTAGACAAAGCAGTAGGACTGTCACAGCAGTCAGATATTGTACAGAACGAAGCGATCGCTTATAGGACAATTTGTTTTTATTTTTCAATAGAATATCCTAACCTATTTTCGGAAGCTTCTGGCACATTACAATAATTCGTCACAAAAACAGCGGGAACCAGAGTTCCCGCTCGTGGTTAGTCGTCTTCAGATTTTTCTGGCGGTGTGTGTTTGGACGGATCAAAGTACGAGACATATTTTATGCCGTTCCGTTTATCCTCTTCCTCTCCGGCTTTCACATACGCAAAGAATTCCTCCAGGGTTTTGAATTGAGCACTAATCTCTGCTTTAATTCGATAACATTCTTCGAGGATAGGATTTGTGTACGTTTCAGGGTCAAATTCTACCTGCTTTTCTGAGGTTTCTTTTTCTTTCATCTGAATGTCCTCCATCAGTTCTATCGGTGTGCAGAGGGTTATGGGTTGAAATCCTGCCGCTTGGCAGACTCGATTAATATGCTCACGCTTGTTTTCATTTACAATATGTTTATGGTTCCATGATACCAAATATTCAATACCATGTACCGTTGCAATAGCGATATGCTATGCATCAAGCGGAGAATTCCGCGGCACTGCACCAGAATTAAGCAGTTTTTGCACAAGCGTATCCACCTCAGGTAAACTTTCTAATACGGTTAGCGCGGATACCACTGCAAGTCGCTGCTGTGCTGCGGTTGCATCACCCTGTCGTATTTCGGCGCGAACTACGCGTGAAATAACGAACTCAAACCTATCTGCATAATTCTCCCATAGCCTCCGACTTGCTCTTTGCCAGGAAGCCAAGATTGCATCATCACTTGGACGTGCTACTAAGTGGCTAATAACCGTTGGCTCAATATAAACTCTCGGCTTTATCGTTACATATTTTAGCATGAAATGCTGTTGCTTTCAAATCAAGTTTACGGATAGTGAGAACCTTGTAAAGCGGAGCGTTTGGCGGGGCACAAGACCCCGCACTACAACAGAAAAAGAGCATCACGCCAACGTATCCTCTCCATCTGTCAGCCACGCCAGATCGAACTTTGCGAACGACAACGTCTCGTAAGCACCGTTCTCACCACGCTCATAGAGACAGCATATACGCATGTCCGAGGCGATACAGAGATCAGAATACGCCGCGGGACCCGCGTGCAAGACTTTGCCGCTACTCCAACTTTGACACTCATCGTAACTGATGCGAATCGTCATCCGTTCACGACTCGTGCTGGCGGGATTAGAGAACAAGACGCGGTTCTTGTCATGTTGATTCGCATCCGTATAGCGCACCATACTCGCCTGACAGATGGGTTCAATAAGGTCCTCTTCATAACCGAATTCTGTGAATGTATCGCCGCTGTCACTGCTTCTTGCATAGGCACGCCGCTTCGGCGCGACGTAGTTCCGACAGTTAAAATAGAGTCCACCGCCCACCGTTTCAACGACAACCGATTCATTGGTCCCCGGTTGCGCTTTGCCAGCTATCCGCCACGTTTCACCATGATCGTCGCTGATAATCAGGTGTGAGTAGCCATATTGGGCGTAGTCCCGGTTGTTTCCAAGCACATGGTCACACGGAATGACGAATCTGCCATTTGCCAATTGAATCCCGTGGCAGGGACCGGTTGCATACCACGTCCACTCCTCGCCTTTCGTCGTGGCTGTGACCTCTCTCGGTTCCGACCAGGTTTCCCCATCGTCGTTACTGGAGGTCACCCAAACGGTGCGCGGTGCTTCTCCGGCAACAATCTTTCCTTCGGCACCGTCAGCGAGATTCTTGCAGAAAAGTAGCCAGATTGTCCCCGTGTCCCGATCAACCACTGGTGCGGGGTTGCCATCCGTATCGGTTCCCGTGGAAACAGCGATTTGCATCGGTTGCCAACTCTCGCCGTTGTCGAAACTCCGTTTCAGGACAATATCGATGTTCCCTGAATCCCCGCCACCTGTACGCCTACCCTCACAGAACGCCAATAGCGTTTCCTCATTCGACCGGACAAGCGCGGGAATCCGGAACGTATGGTATCCCTCTGTCCCCGCCGTGAAAAGCGGACTCTCCATTTTGTACATGCTTATAAGCCCCCTTGTGTAAGGTTTTGATGCTATGAAACGCCCGAAGCTAGGTCTCTTGCGGTTCGGGACTCAACGCGCACCATTTAACCGCAAAGTATCATTAAAAAGGGAATTGCGTCCATCTTAATTAAAAAATCAAAAACCAAGCCCGTAATGAAATGGAGGGCGACTCCTAAAAAAGGCACATCAATACTCAACGCCCGCCATTTAACCGCAAGGAATCATTAAAAATTGTTACCTGACGCGCTTAATCCGTGCCCACGTCGTTGTGAGTTTTTCGATCGGCTCGACAGACGCCGGATCATCCATTACAAACTCATCGAGTTCCTTCTGATGATCGGAGAGTCGCAACCCATCAACGACACTATTCGTCGGGAATTTGGGATCGGGCGGAGAGGCGTTGTTAATCTCGAAGGTTTCAGAGAAGACGGTAGGTCCCTTTTTGAAGGGAGCTTCCCCCTCAAGTTTGCCATCTAAGTAGAGTTTCAAGCCGTTAGGTCCCCATGTTCCTGCCATGTGGTGGTGCTCTCCCTCTTGCCACTTGAGTGCAGCACTGTTGGCGTTATGCCATGAACCCGCGCTTTTAATCCGCATCTGTGCGATCCCGCCAGTGTTAAACTGCAGAAATACTGCGTCGGTGCCACGTTTGTAAGTCATGAACGTGAAAAGTTCACCCGTGATGGAGCTGGTATCCATACCCATCGTTACCCACAACTCAACGGTACCTTCGTCGAGGTTGACGAACCGATCATCCACAGGGAAATGGATAACATCGCCAACCGCTTCGCTAACGAAACCGTTGCCAAATTTACCGGGCTTGAAGCTTCCGCCATCAACGGTGCCGCCCTCTTTTTCAACTTCCGCTTTGCTCTCCAATGCAGAAAAGAAGGTCTCCTCTGCCATAGCCACAGAGACACAAAGCAACGTGATCGTCAAAAGACACAATGTTTTCATGAGACATCCTCCTATTTAGGTTAGATTGTGGAAGCGAGCGTTTTGGCCACTCCACAGACAATGAACCAAACGAACTTGTAACATTGACTAAATTCAGAATGTTGACAGTCCTATCACCGTTTCGGTAATATGAAAAATAAAGAATTGCGCTTGCGTCACTCTCACTTTGGTTTTGTGCAAAGTGCGTAGACATAAGGCGATGTCAACTGCTGGTTCGGTACACGAAACCCTACTAATAGATTGCCAAGAATAATATCTGTCAGATTGACACACTTACAAAGTACTTCATGCCCCCATCTACCGATGACTGCCCGCCACGGCGAGTAATCAACAACGCTCAATTTCAAGGGACCGCCTGTATATCCAAATTCCGTGACCTGAAATCCAGCGTCTCGCAATGCCGAAGCGAGGTCAGCTGGCGGAATTACCTTGTGTGTCGCAAGAAGTTTCGGACTCGCGACGCGGGCTATCGGTGTATACATACCACGCAGGTTCGGCGTTACCGTGAGCATTGTTCCACCCGGTCTGAGTAGGCTGTACATATCTTCTAAGACTGCTTGCGGTGTACTAAAATGTTCAATCAATCCCATTGAGTAAACGAAGTCAAACGTAGAGTGAGATTTTTTCGTAAACGCGAACAGATCTTCACAGAGAATTGTTCCCTCCACACCTGCAAGCGCAAGGTTCCGTCGTGCAAGTTGACATCCTAACTCCGAAAAATCAACACCATAGCAGTCACTTTCATAATTCTGAGCGAGGTAAGGGAGCCACAAAGAATCGGCGCATCCCAACTCAATTAGCGTCGGTTGCTTAAAACTTGAAAGTGCTCGGTCGAACAACTTAGCGAGCTGACGGTTCGCTACATAAACCCACCGTAGGTGACGAATCTTATGCCGTTGACCGTCCCAAAGCGTCGTCCAATAGGATTCATCCGTTAAGGGTGTAACGTGCGAACCCATACTAACTTTCCTCCAAGGAAACCGCGCCATGCTCTAAAATAGGGCATAGGTCACAGAGCCAGTCAGCACAATAATTTTTATGGAGACGGATGATTCCCTGTTCAATTTTAGCTGTCGGCTTCAGAAGACGCATCTGCTGCGCCTCTGTGAAAATTTGTTCATCAATTTTACGGACAATCTGGTTCCCTATTGACTTGGAAACGACACTGTAAAGTTTTAGGATTCCCTCCTGCAACTTCTGACTATCCGCTTCGATTGCCCAAATATAGGCGACCGGCAGAATTTTATTGACGATGATGTCTATAGCCCGATCCTTTCCAACCAATACTGCATTCCGAGCGCCGCCTGTCCCGAAGTTAGAGTGCTTTTCCCAGTAGCCTACGGGTTTAATCATCAGTAGCGAGCGAAGTTCTCTTTCAATAGTTCGTAACAACTTTGGTGTGTCTGCCGATGCCGCCTTTTCACATGTCGGCAGAAAATACATCATCAGACTTCCGTGGGAGCGATGGATTAACTGGCTTATCGCGGCAATACGTCGGGTAGGATGGTTCAGAGGTCTCCCAGTGAAACTCCAGCGTGCTTCCGTCATACGTGGGGGAAGTTCAGCATATTCTGACCCACGCCACAATTCCTCTAACGCTACAACGCTCGGATCATCTGTTACTTCCGGCGGCAGTGGTTTCTCCTTTTGTGAGGGTAAGAGTCCGGCGACTCCAAAAAGGATCGCTTGAATCTCCAGTTCAGATTTCTGGTCAAGATCAGTGAACGGGACATGCTGTGCTAATTCTCTCAACGCTTTGCTGTTGCGTTGGTATCCCAACGCTTCCATGATACTTTCGTAGAGAAGTTGCTCGAAATCAAGACGCGTTCTTAACAAACGCATCGACTCCGTCTTTTCCAAAAACCGTTCCCGTCCTAAGGATTCAAAAACACCTTTCAGTACCTCTATGTTCAGCTGCTTTCCCGTTACTCGACAAAGCCCATCCGCTGTTGCTGCGTCTTGCGTATCATCATGGAGATCACCGGTATCTACGGCAACCCATTTCAGTAGTTCCAGGGTCGGAACGCGCCTATTGTTCTGGAGCCGCGTTCGCAGATTGAAGTCGTCGTTAAAGAACACCGCATGTAAAATAACGCGGTTATATCTGGAATTGAGGTGATGTTTGTGGGCATACCACTCCGAAGATTGGACATGAATCTCGACATCGCCGACGTGTAGTTTTCCATCAATTTCAACCTCGGCGTGCATAAAGTCGGGACCTTCGTTATGATTCCAGACCCCAGGCTTTAGCACGCGAATTGCCCGCCTATCAATCGACTCCATATTGGTATCGAAAAAGCGTTGCTCATGCCACAATTTCTGAACGAACACCTCGTCGATCTTATCAAGGTCAGGATTATAAGTCTCATCAATTTCTCTGAACAGTTTAGAGAGGCGTTCGACTACGGCTCTGTCATCCATATTATAACTACTTCGCCTCCTGAATTTCGTTCAGCAATGCCTGTGTTGCGACCTGTGGCTCAGGGTGGGCGCAAACAGCAGAGATGACCGCGATGCCGTGCGCTCCCGCTTGAATAACTTCACCTGCAGTCTGAATACCAATACCGCCAATCGCGATAACCGGACACGCCGCGATGTCGCACATCCGGCGGAGCCTCTCTAATCCCTTAGCCGTTTCCGCGTCCGGCTTTGAAGAGGTTCCATAGATCGGTCCAAATCCAATATAGTCAGCACCTTCTGAAATCGCCGCGAGTATTTTCTCTTCGGTTCGAGCAGATGCGCCAAGGATCGCTTCTGCGGATAGAATCTGCCTTCCGATAGAAACAGGCATATCGTCTTGTCCAAAGTGCGCGCCTGTCGCCCCGACAGCCAGCGCGATATCGGCTCTATCGTTTACAATCAGTGGCACATTGTGTTTTGCGCATACCGCTTGCATGGACTGTGCCGTTGCGATTAATTCGCGCGTCGTTCCGTGTTTCTGCCGGAATTGCACCGTATCTGCGCCGCCCTCGATTGCCAGTTGCGCTAATTCGGCGTGCGTAAATCGAGATTGTAGCATCGTATCCGTGATGACGTGTAGAACACCGATGTCTTTCATGTTGGCATATAACTCAAAATGTGATAGATTAAAGTTACTCAATATAATTTTTACTCAATATAATTTCCATAGAATAGTAGTCAGTAATCAGCAATCTTAATAGCCATCAGCGGTCAGCAGTCAGTCGTCAGTAATACTTCAAGGAAACTTAACTGATAATTCTCACTGCGAAGCAAGCCGATAGCCGATAACTAATTTAGTATATCATATTTAGGAGACCTTTGTGAATAATTTATTGTTTGAATCTGGAGATAAAGTACTTTTTATCGGGGATAGCATTACAGATTGTGGGCGACGAGATGCGCACGCCCCATTGGGACACGGTTATGTCCGCAAAATAACCGAACTCATCACCGCAAAATACCCGGAACGTCATATTACCTATGTCAATAAAGGCATTGGTGGGGATATCGTTGAGGGTTTGGAAAATCGGTGGGACATCGATGTCATTGACGCAAAACCGAAGTGGCTCTCGGTGAAGATCGGCATTAACAATGCGAGCCGACAGCACGCGGAAGGCGTTTCAACAGCGGACTATCTACCGATTTGGGAGAATTGTTATCGACGGATTCTCACACGTGCGAAGACTGAATTAGACGCGGCACTTTTCCTCTTTGAAATTTTCTATATCGAAGAAGATGTTGATACGCCGCGCCCATTAGACGTAGATGCTTACAACGCAAGCATCCATAGACTCGCGGAAGAGTTCGACGCACGGTTGATTCCAACCAGTACCGCCTTTGACAACGCGGTCGCCGCCCGCCCCGGCGCACTCTGGACAACTCAAGACGGTGTCCACCCAAATGCAGAGGGTCATACTTTAATGGCACTGGAATTTCTTAAGCAAGCCGCGTGGTGAACTAAAGAATCGCGAGCACAGCTCGCTCCTACAGAAGTCATCTGGTGAACTAAAGAATCGCGAGCACAGCTCGCTCCTACAGAAGTAAACTAAAGAATCGCGAGCACAGCTCGCTCCTACAGAACAGGAATCGTATCTACTGCCACGGCGAAACTCCGCCCGCTTGATTTTTCAATGTCTCAATCAATTCGCGCTCACGATGCAAGTTATATTCGGATGCAAATCGTTGGGCATCGACGCGATTGCCCCAATAAAATTGCCACCCAATCAAGGAGATACCAGCACAGTCAACATAACGGCGTTCACGAATCGCATCTGCTACAAGATAAATGAACGTCCCACCCAAGACTGCTGCAAGGACACCTTCTTTGACTCTTCCTACATAGAGCTGCCCGCTCCCGGGAACGACTGTGGAGAGCCATCCTGCTATTTGCGGCGATTTGTGTGGGAGTGGTGTTTTTTCAAGAAGCATGTCCGCCAACCGACGCGCATTTTTTCCGTGAGGTGTATCAGTTTGGAAAGTATCTACTCGCCGCAATTCCGCAATAGCCCTGTTCCAATCGTCTGTATAAACGTAGCACCAACCGCGCAGATAGTGCGCTGCTGCCACTACTTCTGTATCCTTACTTGAGTGCAGAAGTTCAAAGAGCGTCGTTCGCGCCAGTGAATACACACCGGCATCAAAATGGAGCTGCCCAATCATCAACTGACTCCGAAACCGAAAAGGTGAATTGGGATGAACGACTGAAAATTCACGAAATAGATGTTCAGCACGTTCAGGTTGGTTTTGATAGTAATAACTCTGTGCAACCCGGTAATCCGCTACATCCCGGAATTCTGTGTCAGGTTGATAGAAAAGGAGACGTTTGTATGCCAGTCTTGCCGCTTGATAATCGCCCGATTCAAAAAGTTGCTCTGCGTAACGATATTGCTGGATTGTCTCCTCAGTAGTCCCGCTAGCCGCAAAGACTATGAGAGAAATTAAAAAACTTGCAGTTGCCATACTAAAACCTATGCTTCCACACTACTAATTCCATCTTGTCTTTTAGGGGCGATATTGCCCCGAATAGCCCCGAACTTTGAATTTCCTGTTGGAGTCGATTACGAAATTGTGCCTCGCGTTGGACATTGAAAACTCGCGCCGATTGAATACTCTGATAGATACCATTTCCATAGAAAAACATACTAACCATCCCAATAGGTATCGCAACTTCGTAACGCTCTTGGTCAGCATAATAGAGGCTCGCACTACCCAACACCACCATACCAACAAAGGTGTAAAGTCCGTCAGCCGTCCTCCCACTATAAATCTGTCCACTCCCGGGAACTAACGCTGAAAGCACACCGGCGACCGTCGGAGAACGGTGCGGAAGCGCGTTAGCGTTTTTTATCGTCCGCGCCAATCTATCGCTCACTTTAGCAAAAGGACTCTCCGGGTAGGTTAAATAGACCACGTTCCACGCGCTGCTTGCTTGTGCCCATTCTCCCTTATCCACATGGAGCATTCCAATTGTAAAGTGCACGCGTGGTGCTAAGCTACTCTCCTTATGTTCCGAAAGAAACCGTTTGAGTGATGCAAGTCCCTTCTCGCTATCGCCCGACAGAACATGACACTGCGCAATATTGTTTTTCGCTCGCTCGACAAGAATACTTTTCGGATAGGTATCAATCAGAAGTTGGTAGGCGCGGATCGCGTTCTCCAATTTGCCTGCATTCTGGTAGGATGCAGCAACACGAAACGCTATGAAATCAATTCGAGAGGTATTGGGGTGTAAAAAGAGGAGTCGCTTATACTCGTGAGCGGCGTTGAGATAATCACCTTCTTGAAAGAGTGAATCTGCAAAAGTGGACTCAACAGCTGCAGCTGGTAACGGAAGTGCACATAAGAAAACGAGGTGTAAGGCACAACCTACACGCCTATATTGCCCTAAAACGGAGAGAAAGGTTTTCATTCGGTATTAAGTTGCTTTTGCACATGCTCCTTGCTAACTGCCCAAACGCGATTTCCGATATCTGTGAGGTATGGAGCAAATCGAGAATTTGCAATCTCGTTTTTGAAGCCATCGCCGCCATGTGCGTTGAGAAGGATGAGCGCGAAGGCTATAACAAGCCCACCAGAAGCAATACCAAAGCCAAGTCCAAGTAGATGGTTTACCCAGCCCAAAACCCCTCTTTCAAGAATCCGCTGAATACGCTCAAAAAGCGAGTCAACAAGAATAGAGACGACCAGCACAATAGCAACAATGCTCAGCCATTTCGCCCAACTGGGATTTGCTACCAATTTTTGGACAACTATCGCAAGTTGACCCCAAAATTGACAAGCAGTAAAGAATCCGATGCCGATTACGAATATACCCCATACACTTCGGGTGAAACCCGCACGGTAGCAACTTACACCAGCCAATCCAACAAGAATGAGAATACCAATATCGAGTTTCGTCATTTTTGATTTTTAATTTCTGGGACTCTGGGCTGCGCTCCACTTCGTTACGCGCAGGTTTCTGGTTAAGTCTCAACGTTTCTTTTTTTTGGAAACATTAAACCAAAACCTTAGCCCATAACGTAACGGAGGGGTTTTTGCTTGGGTGTTTCTTCAGATATACAGAGGGGAACGTCAACTCTCAACTGTCCTGACCGAACCGCAAGGTATAATTAAAAAACTGGGTTGGGCATCTGTTCGCTCTCTTGAAGAAAAGGAATTTCCGTCAAACTGCACCCAAATACCTGTTCAATTGCAATCTCTATCGGAGTGCCGTTGCCTAATTGGTGAAGCAACTTGCGAATTTTGGGGAAACCGAATTGCTGGATGAGAAATTCTGCTACTGCAGTGGATTGGATATACGCCAATTTCCGATATTTTGCGGGGAGTTGTTTAAACGGTTTGTTCAGGACAGCAAAAGGGAGTAAACATTCCATCTGAACCGCCTGCTGCAAGTCAAGGCGTTCGGACTGGAACATAGGGCGGGCAATGCTTTGTGCGATTCCTTCGTCAAGCCATACAGGACAATGTCCGCGTGCTAAATGATGAATCAACAGATGTACCCATTCATGCCGTAGCAGGGCATATAAAATGCTTAGCACTGGCTCACCCGCTGCGCAGTATGCCAGACGGATGCCACCATCGTAGCATCCACTCGCCCATCTCGGCATCGAACGTTGAGAGACAGCCCGCCCGTTTGTATTTGCAATCGATATAGAAACCGGTGAAGCGGGATAGTCCCCTAACATTTCACCCAATTCCGAGTAAGTTCGATAAATCAGTCGACAGATGTTCCAGACTGTCTGGGAATTCATTTCAGGATGACAAGTGAGATCGAAAAATTCCGAATGGACAACCTGTTTAGGGAACTTCGTAGGTCTCACGTGTAACTGTTCAAGGAATTGGACGGGAGGTGGTTCCTGAAAGTCATCGAAAGAGATAAGAGTATTGTAACACGCTTTCTCATCAAGAATGCGCGCTTTGCGCCTAAGAGCTGTTGGCGAATCAGGACATAATCGAAGGGCAATGTCTAAACACGCCAATGCTGTATCCCACTCTCCAACCATCTCATAGGCTTTCGCGAGGTCGGCATAGATATAGTGATGCTGTGCCGCGCCCAATTTCAAGCCAGCGAGATAGTGTTGGATAGCTTCAACATAGCACGCCTGTCCATAACTGAGCGTTGCTTGTTGAAAATGTGATAATGCCAATGAATTGGTATGCCCAAGGTGCACAGCCTTCATAAGGAACGGTGGTGCATTAAGGGTTTACCCCTCAATGCACAACGCAATCCTTCTCCGTGTATAATTATGACCGTTCAATATCGACGACTTTGAAACTAACTTTTCCACATTTTAGCGTAGAACCGTCTTGAATGAGGGTCGATGCTTCAACACGTGCGTTATCAAGATAAGTCGTATCAGAACTACCCAAATCCGTGACGTAGACATCGTCATCCTTCTGCTCAAATCGGACGTGTAAACGAGAAAGCGTCCGGATTGCGTTGTAACGCTTCAACATCTCTGGGGATTCAGGTGTTTGTTGTTCAGTATCCCACTTCTGTAGTGCATCGGCATCGGGTAAAGACGCATCGACCTGCATGATTTCGGTAGTTTCACTGCCCATACCCTGTGGGCTATAACCGGGTTGCAGTTCCTGTCCGTCTACATCCATAGTATCGGTTTCTACTGCTTCGCCCCGAATTTCCGCCATCACACGTTCGCGAGCGCGCTGCTCGGCACCAGGCGGCGGCACAATGTTCTCTCTCTCTTCAAATCGGTAGTGTGAGAAGTCTATTAATTGTTTCAATGACTGAAGTTCCGGAAAGTTGTGAATTTCCTTTAGAAGACGTTTCTGCTTACGTGATAACTTCGCATTTTTCAGCCAGCACGTATAAGCTTCCAACATCTCCGCCTTTCTCAAGTCGTCTGCCGAGATGCCGGCCCTCCGCCATTTCTTCCAGAAGCGCATAAGTTAATCCTCCAAATTAATATATCCACTGAATGCCTTTGGCAATCAGAATCTTCCGCAATTCCTCGGTGCACCGAAAAATCCAGATTTTCACAGTGCCATCCTTGCGGTTGAGGATGCGGGCAATCTCTGCAATACTATAGCCTTCTAAGTGCCGCAACATCCACGCAATCCGATGATTTGGTTTCGTTACCTGTTCAAGGGCACTCTCCAAAATCTGTTGCGCTTCTGCGGCTTCTAATTCTTGCTCGGGACCCGGGCGCGGGTCTTCGTATTTACTCAGCGGTTGTTCATCCTCATCAGGCGAACCACTGAGAGGGTGTTCCCGAATCCTGTCCCGCTTCCGTATTGCATCGATAATAGTATTTCGAGCTACCGTATTTAACCATGCTTGAAAACTACCCTGCTCTGTGTCCCATTTGCCCAGCTTCTGCCAAACTTTAACGAACACATCGGAGGCAACCTCCTCAGCATCTTGATAATTTCCAAGCATCCGGTAGGCTTTGTTATAAACCCACTTATAATGCTTGTCGAACAATTGCCTAAATGCGGCTTCATTGCCTGCTTTCGCTTGCGTCGCGAGATAGGTATCTTCGACAGCAGATAAATCATTAGATATTTGGCGCGCCATTCAAATCTGCTCCTTCGCCTATAAGGATTCTTTTCAGCAGGCTATGCAATGTAACGTCAACAAATCCTATTACGTTTCAAAAACGAAAAGAGTGGCACGCCGTGGAGAATTAACGCGCTACCAACGTTCCCTAAAAGACCCATGAGAGAAAGGTTAATTTATTATATAATATTTTCACAAAATATGCCAAGAAAAAAACAAATTTTTTCAAAATTTATGGATAATTGCCTGAGTCGCACCCAAAAAACGCGCCAGTAGCGTCATAAAAGCGCGGACAGTCAGCCAAAATTCAGTTTTTAATTTACATTGGAAAGTCACGATCGGACGATCATGACTGCAGTATAAAAACTAAAATGCGTCTCTATGAGACCCCTGCCAGAACAACCCGTTCCTTCTCTGCATAGTCCTTGAGCAGTTCATACGTGGCGTACGCAGATTCAGCGTCAAGAAGAGCTCGAACGGTGTCGGCTTGTGTTGCCCCGATTTCAAGGATAAGTTTTCCAGTGGGTGCGAGGTATTTAGGTGCCTCAGCAATTAATCGACGAATAACGGAAAGACCGTCATCTCCAGCAAAGAGAGCAATCTCCGGTTCATAGTCGCGGACATCCGGACTCAAAGTATCACGCTCTGTATTTTTGATATAGGGTGGATTGCAAACAATCCAATCAAATCGTGTGTCCCCATTCGTGTTTATTGCTTCTATCGGCTCAAACAGATCTCCAGACAAAAACTCAATTTGCGCTGCGCACGCGTGTGTTTCAGCGTTCTTCCGAGCAACAGCGAGGGCAGGTTCAGAGATGTCTGTTGCAACGATCTCCCATTCCGGTTGTTGCACCGCAAGACTCGTAACAATCACACCACTCCCTGTACCGAGTTCCAGTAAACGCTGGAAATCTCCGGTTTTTGTTGCGAGAATAGTTTCAACGAGTTGTTCTGTCTCTGGGCGCGGAATGAGGACTCGTTCATCCACATAGAAATCCAAGGACATAAACTCCTTGCGATTCGTTAGGTAACTAACAGGTGTGTGCGCGATTCTCTTTTTTATCAGTTCTCGGAACGGTGTGAGGTGTTCTTGAAAGACAGGCATTTCAAAGTGGAGATAGAGCTGCAGGCGGCTTTTTTCGAGCAGGTGTCCAAGCAATACCTCAGCATCTAATCTCGGATTCGGGATGCCGTGCTGTTGAAAGTACCCCACTGTCCAATCGAGTAGATCCATTACGCGCCACATTTTATCCGGCATAGTTCCGTGTTCCTTAACTGGAAGGCTTTAAGCCTCTTTCAACCTCTCCGCTTGATCGGCAGTTGTTAGCCGTTCAATAAACATTTGTAGGGCACCATCTAAAACGGTGTCAAGTTGATAGGAACTGAATTGGATCCGGTGGTCAGTTACACGAGATTGTGGGAAGTTATAGGTGCGAATTTTCTGGCTTCTGTCGCCACTGCCAACCATAGATCTGCGGGTTTCGGCTCTTTCATTGTTAAGTTCAGATTGTTTTTGTTCTTGGAGGCGGGCACGGAGAATCTTCATCGCCTTGGAACGATTTTTATGTTGAGATTTTTCGTCTTGGCATGTCACAACCAGACCCGTTGGCAGGTAAGTAATACGAATAGCGGAGTCGGTTGTGTTAACACTTTGTCCGCCGGGACCTGAAGATCGGTAGGTATCAATACGTAATTCGGTTGCCTCATCAATCGCCAAATCGAGTGCTTCTGCTTCAGGGAGAACGGCTACCGTGGCGGCAGATGTATGAATGCGTCCACTTGCCTCGGTTGCCGGAATTCGCTGCACACGATGTATACCGCCCTCAAATTTCAGTTGACTGTATGCGTTCTGCCCTTCAATTGAGAAGACAACCTCTTTAAATCCTTTTAAGCCAGTTGCATTTGAACTGAGTAGTTCCAGTCTCCAGTTCCGACGTTCAGCATAGCGGGTGTACATTCGAAACAATTCGGCTGCGAAAAGACTGGCTTCTTCACCACCCGTCCCTGCCCGAATTTCGATGATGACGTTCTTTGCATCGTTCGGATCTTTTGGAACGAGGAGAACCTTAAGCTCCTCAGTCAGTTTTTCTTTTTTCGCAGCGAGAGCATCGCACTCTTCTTGCACTAATCCGAGCATTTCCGCATCCGTTTCCGATTCTATGAGGAGAAGCGTCTCTTCAAGTGCTGATTCTAACTGCTGGTACTCCTGATAAGTGGACACAATTGGCGAGAGCTCGGCGTGAGTTTTAGATAACTCCATTAATCGTTGTTGATTTGAAATTTGCGCTGGGTCTCCGAGTGACCTTTCGACTTCAGCGTATTTGTTTTCAATATCCTTGAGTTTCTCAAACATGTTTTGTCACCGCTTGCAAGTCAAAACTTGCGGTTAACTGTTAAAAGCTAAGAAAGACCCGCCTATACTTTCGGACGTAGGGTAGGTTTCTGTCCTGCTTGATTACTGTTCCGTAAGCATCAGGCATTTCCCGTGCCTACTATTGTTAAGGCATGGTCTCTCTTCTTGGAACACCGACCAATAAACTTACCCGCGAAACAATATTTCTAATTATCGTCTTCGGTGAGTCCATAACGTCGGCGGAAACTTTCAACGCGTCCGGCAGTGTCGATAAATCGAGCTTGTTGTCCAGTGTAGAATGGGTGGCATTTTCCACAAATATCTACCCGCATCGCTGGTTGAATAGCGAGCGTTTTATGGGTTGCACCGCAAACGCATGTAATAACACATTCTACCATTTCCGGATGTATTTCGGTTTTCATCAAGTTCTGTTCCTTTGAACCTGAGTATTTCTACTGATTTGTTTTATAGAAATCTCGGTTTGCAATCACCAATAGATTGGTGGAACCTACAAAGTTAGTACCTAAATGCTAACGCCTGTTAACTTCTATGCTGCGAATTATCGGATGTTTCTATACCGCTTCAACGTCGCGGGTGGCGCGGGTTGTGTGGTTCTTTAGCAAAGCCAGGGTTTACAATTTTACTCACATCAACACTTCGCCCAGATTTATCTGCTTTTTATCGCTTTTCCACAGATAAATCTCTTATTCTCCAGATTTTGATGGCTATAGGAAATGCTCCAACATTCCTATAGCCGAGCCGCGCTTTTGAGACGCGGAAGAGTAGACGTGTAGGAATTCACGCTCATCGCTTCAGACGAGCGTTGGTTCTTACTGACGCATTACTGTAAGTCGCATTGTCTACCATCCGTTCGAGGAATTCTGCGTTTGTACCCGTTTTGCCGAATTGTTCAATGAGCATTTCCAGCGATTCCGCGTCGTCCATCTGGCTCGTGAATTTCCGCAGCACCCAGACTTTGTTAAGAACATCTGGTGCCAATAAGAGTTCCTCACGGCGTGTTTTCGACTTTTCGATGTTAATCGGTGGATAGATGCGGAGATCTAACAAAGAACGCTCCATGTGGATTTCCATGTTGGCAGTGCCTTTGAATTCTTCATAGATGTATTCATCTTGTCGGCTTTCCGTATCGACGAGTACGGATGCAATAACCGTTAGACTTCCGCCCTCTTCAAATTTCCGAGCTGCGCCGCAGAATTGACGCGGCTTCACAAATGCCATGGCATCTAAGCCACCGGACAACGTTTTTCCACTGTGGGGTGTCATGACATTGTGCGCACGTGCCAGTCGGGTCATGCTATCTAAGAGAACGACGACATCTTTTCCGTACTCCGCCCACCGTTTCGCCTTTCCAATCGCCATCTCTGCGACCTGGATGTGCCGTTCTGGATGTTCATCAAAAGTAGAACTAATGACTTCTCCTTTGACAGAACGAGCGACATCTGTAACTTCCTCGGGACGTTCATCAATGAGTAAAAAGATGAGAATGACCTCTGGATGGTTAGCTTCAATGCCGGCGGCAATATTCTTCAACAGCGTGGTCTTACCACTGTAAGGTGGAGCGACAATCAAACCGCGTTGTCCCTTCCCGATCGGTGCTATTAGATCCACGATGCGAGTCCCGTACTCTGACTGACTATGTTCGAGTTTCAATTTTTCGTACGGGTGGATAGGGGTGAGGTTATTGAAAAGGATTTTCTGTTTGACGGCTTCAGGTGTTTCTCCGTTAACCTTCTCAATTTGTAGCATTGCGAAGTAGCGCTCTGCTTTGTTTTCCGTCTTCTTGGGGGGTCGAATTACCCCTTCAACGACGTGTCCGGTTTGTAAATCGAAACGCCGAATTTGCGATGAGGACACATAAATATCCTCGTTACTCTGCAAATAATTGGAGCGCGATGAGCGGAGAAAACCGTAGTGCTGGTCTCGGTCATCAAGGATTTCCAAGACTCCACCCCCGTAAAATTGGGCATCACCCTCAGATTTAGCCTCTATAATTTCGTTAATCAATTCCTCTTTCCGAGACCCGTTGTATTCGGTCACTCCGAGAGTCAGGGCGAAGTCTTTGAGTTCCGAGAACTCCATTTCTTGGAGCTTGCCAATGTCCAAGCTCTCCATAGTTTCTAATACTCCTCATTGTGCCCGGTTCCAAGGTAATCGTTCCACCATGGCGTTCATCTAACCACCCAGCGAATTCTTTGCCTCCACTCAAATACGCGTTCTCTTAAAAATGGGTTCCCAATTTGAAAGCAGTCGCTAAAAGAGGATACAAAGAAGAGGTTAAAATGGAATCGGGGCAAATTCTATAGAATAATTTACTGAAGTTAGTTTCTATCACTTTCGGTTCGCGATTGAAAACCACATCTACCGGGTTTCTCTACTCTGTCGTTTAATAAATCGCGTAACAGAACCGGGGCACAAAAACAGGGTTTTACCACAAAGTCGGTTAATCTGGCATGACACTCCAACCAAACGCATGAGAAATTGCCGTTGAGATATGCAACAAAGCAAAATGCAGGGTATACAGGGATAGCGATAGAGTAGGTGCAACGTTGCCCGTGGGAGTGTTTCTTGTATAGTTGCTTCGAGATACGTCTTAGAAGGTGGTTTCGACCTAAAGGTGCCACTTGGTTTTCCATATCAAAACTGGCGTTGCACACATTGCCTTACAACCAGTGACTCGTTTTTCCTCAAAATACGCTTTTTTCGGGGTTTACACTGTTTCATCAGGGGAAAGCTGCGAATTGCACCCTTAAAGCATGCTTGCGCTTAGGAAGTTAAGAACCTTAACTGTTAATTATACACAATTGGCAATAAAAGGTCAAGTTTTTTTCTAAAAAGACTGATTATTCCGAAATCATGATGTATCGCGCGGTTTTTCAACCGCGCGGTTTACAACACTTATTCCGCGTCTTCACCTTTCAACTTATTAAGGCTGCGACGGACTTTCTGATTATATTGATTTTTCGCCAAATAGCCTTCCCACAGGGCTATAGCGTCGTCATTAAACCCTTGTGAGACATAGTACTCTCCAAGTGCTATCAGTGAAATGTCAGAAAGCGGGTTCTTCTCAATCGACGCTTTGAATTCAGCAACAGCAGTTTCCGCATCGCCGTCTAAAAGTGCTAACTCACCCCTACCGTAAGGGATTAAGGCGTGTTCGGGATACTCTGCTGCCAATTCATCTATCATCTTCTGCGCGTCTTCCAGTTTCTTCAGGTGATAGGTAGCACGTGCAGCGAAGATAGTCGCATAAACGACCTGATTGCGAAGTTTTTTCTTTTCGACTTCGCTTTCCGATTTGTTGAGCAACCGTTTCGCTGTCCGTGCGGCGGCTCTATATTTCGCACGGGATTGCACATAATTCCCGTACTTATAGGTGAGGTCACCGAGGGTTTTAGACCCGATGTATGAATCGCCTTTCTGATCAACGAGATCCTGAAAGATTATGGCGGTTTTCCGATCCTTCAACCGATAGTGGAGGACTTCGGCAAGGCTTTGTAGCGCATCCACATTCTGCGTGTTCGCCGCGACAGATCGCTCAAGAACCTCTCGCTCCTTCTCGGGTTCACCTAACTTTTGTGGGCGAGCGAGAGTAACCAGTAAATCTCGGAATCTTTGCGTTGAGCCATTCCAAGAACAGAATTGTAGGTTTCTATCGCTTTCTCATACGAATCGGAAGTGTAGTGATTCCGTCCGGTGTCGATGACGGCTTGAATGACCCCACCATCTCGGCGCGCTGCCTTTTTGAGAACCTCTTTCGCCCGTTGATGCATCCCGATTTTTCGGTAGCAAATTGAGAGTTTGAGGTAGGTATACGGGTCGATTTTCACCTGTATTGCTTCGGCGCGGGCAATTGCATCGTAGTATAAGGCACCTGCGTCACGGTAACTTTCATCACCATAGAAGAAGTTGGCAATCATAAGTTCAGCATCGAAGTAGCTGCCCTGTGCATCACCTACGATACCACCTTGACCGCCGAAATTCCGCATGACCTCTGACGCACCAACCCCGAATCCGGAGTCCGCGACTTGTAAATTAATATTTCCCATTGCGCGGCTTCTCTCAACACCCCCGCGAGGTCGATCCAGTTCACGCCTCGCTTCCCGCTGTGCATAGGCTCTGTCAAGCTGTGTTGCCAGTGGGTCATCAGGTTTTGGAATGCTTGCCTTGAGGTCTGTCAGTTCCTGTTTCGCTTTCTCAATTTCTTTTTCAGCACCTTCGACCTTACCATATCTCTTAACGAGTGATTGATAAGTGCGTTTCGCTTCCTCTTCGTTTTTGAGGTGCTGCCGTTGGATTCGCCCTTTATTGGCAATAGCCAGTGCGGCGCGTTCACTACGAGGGTTCCGGTTTGCGAAGTTATCGAAAACCTCTACTGCCTGCTCAAAGTCCTTTGCCTCTTCATAACTTTTCGCCAGCATCAGTTGCGAGTTGTGGCTCAATTCGAGCTGCGGAAAGTTGTTGATGACTGCGTCAAATTGGGTTTGAGCGGCTTTAAAATCCTTTTGTCGATAGTAGTGCATGCCGAGTTCATAATGTGCTTCAGCAGCTTCGTCGCTTTCCGCTGCAGCGGCAATGACTGCTTCATAGGCTTTAATCCCTTCTGCAGGTTGGTTCATCCGATCGATGAAAAGTTTGCCTATAGCGAGTTGTGCCTGAAGTGCTTCGGGTGTGCCGGGTTGGGCATCCACAATACTTTGATAAGCCTCTACCGCACCTGGGTAATCTTTCTGCTCAACGAGTTTTTCCGCAGGGCGCAGCGCGCTACCGGGTACGCAACTAATTTGGACCAATACTACCAAAATAATAGCGACGAGCGGACAATACTTCATACTTTTAACAGCGAGTTTTTGCCAGCCATCATAAATCTTGGTTGCGAGTTGTGCCGAAAATTTCACGGTCTTTCTCCTTTTTTATATTGACTCGGTCTGAAGTCACCTACGTGAATAGGCATCCGTGCTTTAATAACATGATTTGGATGCGCATTCATCAATCAATTCTAAAACCTCTTGCCGAGTGTATCCATCTTTCTGGATGAGGTTATCGCAATTCACCCTATTTTTCGCGTCGGGTCCCTTACCTGCTTCGAGAATTGAATTTGTCAACCAACTGGTACGTACCCCATTGATGCCAGAGGTGTAGTTTGTCTGGTACTCACCTTTTACTAAACCGACGAGTTGGTCGACCTTGTTGCGGGGATACCCTTCCGGACGCGGATAAGCAAGGGATTCTGGCTCGCCACCTTGGGGAGTGTAACGAATGCCATTTTTGATTTCGATCGTTCCTTCATCACCTTCCAGAATTACCCATTCTTCAAACCCAACGCGCGTGTTCCCGAGGATAGTGATTGTGCCTTCGGCACCGTTATCCAGCGTTACATCTGAGTAGGAATTAATTTCAACGAACTTTGGAACGAGGTTTCCATCGTCGTCCTCAAATTTCATGTCAGTCGTTCCGTAGACCTCAGCGGGCAAGGCACCCGTCATCCATAAGAATATATCTTGGAGGTGGCTTCCTGAGTCGTTGGGTTGCCCACCGCCGGAGAAGCGTGGATCCCCTCGCCATCCACCCGCCCCCCACCGCTGCGCCATGTAAACCTCAAATTTCTGGAGGTTTCCGATGCGTCCTTCAGCGATTGCGCGCCTGGTTGCCATGTAGGTATCCTCGTAATGTCGTTGATACCCACCGACGAGGTGTAATCCGCTGCCCATTGCGATTTTGGTTACCGTGATTGCATCGCCAACGATATTTGCCATCGGTTTTTCGACGATAACGTGGCATCCGGCGCGGAGGGCGTATTTCGTGTGAATATCGTGAAGGGAGTGGGGCGAGAATACACCGACTATATCCAAATCTTCGTGATTGAGCATCTCCACGAACTCGTATTCACCGAGGTAGCGGTTGAAACTATTCGCTTTATAGCCGTCAACGCGTTCTTGGAGCGCGTTTTCTAAAGCGTCCAAACTCGCTTCGTGGGTGTCCACAGCGGCGACGACTTCAGCGTCGGGACGGGTTGCGAAACCGAGTGTGTTCCCTCGTCCTGCACCGCCGGGTCCAATCACACCAACTCTTAAAATATCATTTTTGCTGGTTCCCATGATTCTAACATCTCCGAATTATATATATCAAAAGAAATTTTCGTGCTTGTTACGCCAATTTGAGAACGGTGATTCGCATTCACTGCGGTTTAGACGTGGCAGTGAGTCTTTCAGCCACTAAAAACGCGGAACAATTTTTTAACCGGATCGTAGAATTGGTCAACGACGCGTTCTTTGAGCGGGATAATGGCGTTGTCCGTAATCGTGATATGTTCCGGGCAGACCTTCGTACAACATTTGGTAATGTTACAATACCCGATACCATCCGAATCCTTCAATTCTTCCAACCGGTTTTCAGTGTCAATCGGATGCATTTCCAAGGAAGCGGCGTAAACGAAGAATCTCGGTCCGATGAATTCGTCATGAAGATCGTGTTCCCGAAGGACATGGCAGACATCCTGGCAGAGGAAGCACTCAATGCATTTCCGAAACTCCTGGATGTGATCGATGTCTTCCTGTTCCATCCGCCATGTGCCATCTTCGGCATCAGGAGGTCGTGGCGTGAAAGGCTTCATTCTCTCTTTAACTCTGAAGTTCCATGATACGTCTGTAACGAGGTCTTTGATGAGCGGGAATGCACGCATCGGTTCGACCGTGACAGGTTCATCAAGGGGTAAGTCGTTGAGACGCGTCATGCACATCAATTTTGGTTGTCCGTTGACTTCAGCGGAGCAGGATCCGCATTTTCCCGCTTTACAATTCCATCGAACAGCCATGTCGTTTGCTTGCTCGGCTTGGATACGATGGACGGCATCTAAAACTACCATACCTTCAGAAACCTCGGTGTCATAATCGACAAATTCCGCTCCATCCGCATTACCACGCCAGATTCTAAATGTTGTTTTCGCCATCTTTTTAATGTTCCTTGCGGTTCGATCAAGTCAGTTTGATGAATGAAGTGCCTCTCCGTAGATCCGCCCTCCACTACGTTACGGGCTACAGGTTTGGTGGATTCACAAGGATTGAATTTTTCCTTGCGGTTTTTTTAATTTTCCTTGCGGTTCGTTGAGGCGGGTTTGGGATTTCACGTTATCTTCCGTAGATCTGAAGAAACACCCAAGCAAAAACCCCTCCATTACATTACGGGCTACGGCTTTTAATTTTACTCAAAACGGCAGCCTGCAACAACGGCGCAGGCGGATATGAGCAGAACCCTTTGATAAACAAAACACCTGATTTAACGCCTTGCGAACAATTAAAATGCTATCCGATTTCGTCTATGATCTCCTGCAGATCGGCTCGGGGTTCCTCAACCGATTGCCGGCGAATCTCCATTGTGCCATCGGATGCCTTCTTAACGATGGTGTTATATTTGCCTGCACCGGGTTCCTCTTTCTCAGGATAATCGTCCCGTGAATGTGCACCGATGCTCGCCTTGCGTTCAAGTGCTGCGAGTGCAATCGCTTCGGAGATCGTGATCAAGCAGTCGAGATCAAGTGCGGTATGCCATCCAGCGTTATATTCCCGATTGCCGACAGCATGAACGCTCTCTGCCTGCTCGCGCAGGTTTTGGATCTCTTCCAAGGCTTGCCTGAGACTTTCCTGGCTTCGGGCAATACCTACCAGTTCCTGCATCTTTTCTTGGAGTTGTGCTTGAATGCCGTAGGGTCCCGTATTGTCTGCATTGCCATCGTCTGCCGGGTTCTCAAAGGGTTTTAGTGTGTGTGCAGCGATTGCATCAATTTCTGCTTCATCAAGTGGGGCTGCCTCGTTCTCCTCCGCAAACTGTGCGGCGTATTCTCCGGCGCGTTTACCGAAAACGAGCAGATCCGACAATGAATTACCACCGAGTCTGTTGGCACCGTGTAATCCCGCTGCACATTCACCCGCGGCGAAAAGCCCTGGAACTGCTGTCATCTGTGAATCAGCATCGACCCGAATGCCGCCCATGATGTAGTGGGTTGTGGGACCTACCTCCATAGGTTCTTGTGTGATGTCAATGTCGGCGAGCTCCTTGAATTGATGGTACATACTCGGTAACTTCCTACGGATATGCTCTGGAGCACTCGAAATTTTTTCCTTAATCCACGCTATATCCAAGAATACACCACCGTGTGGACTTCCCCGCCCCTCTTGGACCTCTCGGACGATGCACCGTGCAACATGATCGCGCGTGAGAAGCTCAGGTGGACGGCGGGCATCTCGGTCGCCTTGTGTATATCGCCAGCCTTCTTCAGGGTTATCCGCCGTCTGGTTCACATAGAGTTCCGGGATATCATCGAACATGAAGCGTTTACCCTCACTGTTTTGGAGGATACCACCTTCGCCACGTACCCCCTCCGTGACCAAGATACCTCGGACACTGGGGGGCCACACCATGCCAGTGGGATGGAATTGGACGAATTCCATATCTATGAGTTCCGCCCCGGCGTGGTATGCGAGGGAATGGCCATCGCCGGTATATTCCCAACTATTGCTTGTGATCTTATATGCCTTTCCGACACCGCCTGTTGCTAAAACGACAGTTTTGGCGGAAAAGACCTTGAATCGTCCTTTCTCACGTTCGTAACCGAATGCCCCTGAGACTCTCTCACCCGTTTTGAGGAGTGAAACGACGGTATTCTCCATGTGCACCTCAATACCTTGATGAATACCGTGGTCCTGTAGCGCGCGGATCATTTCCAATCCAGTTCGATCGCCGACGTGTGCGAGGCGCGGGTATTGGTGTCCACCAAAGTTCCGCTGAAGGATGCCTCCATCTTGTGTTCGGTCAAATAGAGCCCCCCACGCTTCAAGCTCACGCACTCTGTCTGGTGCTTCTTGGGCGTGAAGTTCCGCCATTCGTGCGTTAGAGAGGTACTGTCCACCGCGCATGGTATCAGCGAAATGCACACGCCAACTATCTCTTTCATCAACGTTCGCCAAAGCAGCGGCGACTCCACCTTCCGCCATAACAGTGTGCGCCTTGCCGAGCAAAGATTTGCACACGAGCCCTACTTTTAGGTCACCTGTGGCGGCTTCAATAGCTGCCCGAAGTCCAGCACCACCGGCTCCGATTATCAATACATCATATTCATGAGTTTCGTAAGATGACACGCTAATGTTTCCTCTTTCTTCTCTACAATAGATGTTTTTTAAAAAGTAATCCAGTCTTTAAAACCTGTTGTGGCAGCGATACGGACATAGAGATCAGAAACACCGACCCAACAGAGACTCATCCATGCCCAAAGCATATGCCGACGGTTCAAGCAACTGACACAGTTATAGGCTCCCCGACGGACTGGTGCTTTGGAGAGCAGGTCGACAACCCCACCGACCAAGTGGCGTAAAGAGTGGCATCCGAAGGTATAACCGCCTAAAAGCACAATATTGCCTGCCAAGATGATGGTGCCTACGCCGATGCCGAAGGTTGTCCCGCCGTTACCATCGTCAAACCATAGTGCTTTCCATACATCAATAGCGAGAATAATCCAAATGATGAAGGCAACGTAGAGGAAATATCTGTGAATATTCTGAACAAGTAAGGGGAAAGAGTGTTCACCTCGGTAGTTATTACGCGGTTCTGATACCGTGCAGGAGGGTGGATCTGCCCAAAACGCTTTGTAATACGCCCCACGGTAATAGTAGCATGTAAAGCGAAATCCGAGCGGTGCCCACAAAATGAGAACAGCCGGCGTAATGAAACCCGGTATCCAAGACGGCATCATGCCAAACCAACTGTGATCGAGGCTATGCACCGCCTTTTCAGTACCAAAAAGCAACGGTGAATAGAAAGGCGACAAGTAGGGTCCGTGAATGAAATGATTGCCTTCAAAAACCCGAAAGGTGGTATAAACGATGAAGAGTCCCAACCCGACAAATACGGCTAAGGGTTGCAACCACCATGTATCTCGGCGTTGGGTTTGAAACGGGCGACGTTCCGTTAAGGTGAGTTCAGGGTGCGTCATAGGCAATTTTCCTTCGTGTGAACAGTTTAGTCTTTTTTACCAGATTCGGTTCGGGGCGGTGGTGGAGACAGATATTTCCAACCGAGTGCTTTAAATTTTTGCTGTTCCGCCTTCAAATAATCGTAGAGTTCTTGCGAAGATTTAAATTGGGAGGCAAATTCTTCTTTCATCCGATAGCACTCTTCCAGTACTGGATCCATGCGTGTATCATGTTCCTCTTTCATTTGAATCTCCTCAATCAGCTCAATGAGTGTGCAAAGGCTTGTGGGTTGAAATCCTGCGGCGTGACAAACCTCGTTTATCAGATTCCGCTTGGTTTCATTCACAATATGCCTGTAGTTCCAAGAGATTAGATATTCAATACTATTCACCGTGGCAATGGCGATATGCTGTGCGTCTGGGCGCGAGTGTTGTGGCACGGCACCAGCATCTATCAGATTTTCCTCAAGCATTATAGACTCCGATGAGACATCTAATACTGGTAGATCTGCTAACATCTCAAGCCGATGCTGAGCTGCTACTACATCACCTCGGCTGACCTCGTTGAGGACTATATCTGAAATCATAAATTCAAAGTTATCAGCATATTCTGTCCACAGTTGTTGCGTTGCTTGTTGTCGAGCGGCGACCATTACATCGTAGCTAGGCCGAGCGACCAATTAACTAACGACTGTTGTTTCAACGTAGACTTTCGGTTTGTCCGTGTTATATTGTATCATGCAACAAGGTTTTTGTCAAATTACGGAGTCATCCACATCATTCACACACGTGTGTGCGTCAGCGGTTCCCAACCGAGCAGTCGTTTCGCTTTTGAGAGATTAATTTCCTTCTGTTCGTGATCTCCCGCAATAAAGAAAGCATCAAAACCCTCGTGTTCAACCGAAATAGCGGCGAGATACGCGCTCGCCAGATCTTCTTCATCCGTCCACCAGATGTGCACTGACGAATCTTTCGGTTGGGCGTAACGTTCAAGCCACTGTTGGCGTGTAGAGGGACCCGTGATCCGCAGAGCAATAAGCGACATGCCGTGTTCCCGCGTAAAGTATTCACAGACCTGCTCGCCGAAGCCTTTGGTTAACCCATAGACACCCGGATTATCGCGCGGCATTACATCTTCATACGGGAAATTGTTTCGTGTCCGCTCATGTACGGTGAAAGTGCTTGTGTAGACGGCGTGTCGGATGCCCGCTTCCTTCGCGGCATGTAAGACGATATGCAGTCCTTTCGCGTTCACCTCGTAGTTTGCAACAATGTCGCTAAAATCTGCGACAGAGGACCGGTCGCTCGTCGGTTGCAGCATCACCATATAGACTAACGTGTCCATCCCTCTCAACGCTTCCTGAACGATAACGGGATCGGTAACGGATCCTTGGATGTAATCAATAGATGTGTCTTTGGGCGGATTGAGGTCAAGGACTCGAAAATTGTGATGGCTCTTCATGTAAGGGAGCGTCATCGTTCCAACGTGTCCCGAACCACCTACAAGTAGAACGTTCATTTTTTTAACCATGTGCCTTTCTGCTCGCCTGTCTTCCGTTGTCGGCAGGCGGTTTCTCGCAACCTTCACGTCTCTTCTACCGATTGAGATTTTAACTAAGTCTGAACTCCAACTGATCTGGTCGTTATCACAATTCACGAAGTCTGCAACGTTTTCATCTCTTGTCAGCGTAGCGTGCAAGTTAGTCGTAGGCACGGCTTTGAGCCGCATCTATAGGAGCTTTGTGCTACTCTTGATACGCATATGCACGGTGCTGAATCCGCAGATCGAAATTCTCCTCCGGATCCCAGGTCGGCATATCTGATGGCACCTTGTAATCAAACTGCTCGGTATCCAACGGATAAGGATTCGTTCGGCGTTCGTGAAGGGCGCGTTGATAGAGTTTGCAGCGTTGTGTCAAGAACTCCGTTTGCCACCATTTATACCGTTCGTTCCATCGCGGTGTCCGCTGATCGAAGTAAATGACCCGACGAAGCGTACCGCTCGTGTTGATTTTACTGCCGTGCAAGACCTTGGTATGGTGGAGCAGAATGTCACCCGGTTCAACTTCTGCTGGCACTGCGTCTTCGCGTTCAAAATTGACTTCACCCCTGTCAATAACCTCCTGCGCCTCTTCGATCCCCCAGAGGTGGCTCTTCGGGATTACCCAGACACATCCGTTATCGACGGTGGAGTCGTCTATGTATATATCGATGTTGAAAATCGGATGATTCTCACGGATTGCGTTGCCGTCTCTATGCCACCGAACGGAGGAACCGTGTTTCGGCAATTTGAAGACAAGAGATTCATAACATGGAATGAAATCGGGTCCGACTATCCGATGGAGCAGATCGCCGACGGATGGATGCCCTAACAGTCGCAGAGAGAACTCGTTCGGATGAGAGTGCAGATAGGTCAGGTAGTAAGGAATCCCTTCTGGTCCACGGTTACACCATGGATCTGCCGGTCCACCCGCCAAAATCTCATCAATCAGCCGTTGACTTTCGCGTTGTATAACGGCAAGTTCATCCGATTGGATTACACCTTTCAGGATGAGATAGCCGTTATCGTTGAAGAATTGGATTTCGTTGTCAGTAATTTTTCGCATTTTTTAACTATGGGCCTCCTGGGCATCATTCCATTTGATTTTCTTAACTATGGGCACCTGGGCACCGATCCACTACGAAACGCGATGGTTTCTGATTAAGTCCAAACACCTTTCTGCGCAAGCCTATAGAGGCTTACGGGACAATATGGGCAGTTGGAGTTAATCGAAAACCCGCTCGTAATGGAATGGAGAGCGGCCCAGAGGCCAATAAATTAAAAATCAGCAATTGCGGTATGCCACGCCGAAACGAACTCTTGGACAGATTGATGCCTCAGCTGTTTGTCTGGATTTGTTGCTTTTCTCGCGACGTGCCACATGGCATCGTTCCCTTTCCAGTCATCTCGTGAGTCGCTGTTGTTGGCAAGCAACACGAACGCTGTCCGTCCTAACATAAAAACGTTCGTCCTTTCGTCAATGTGCGCGCCTTTTTGGAATTCCTCCGGTGCCATGAATCGACTTGAGCCGTATAACTGCCCCTGATCATTTATGAACGGTCCCGGATGGTAGAAGTCGAAATCGAACAGGTGTATCCGCCTCTTCTCAAAGTCATAAATGATGCAGCCGTCGTAAAAGTCTTCAGCGATAAACCCTCGTTTTTCAATAAGGATATGGACATCATAGATGACGTTGAGTGCATCAATTATCTCAGCTGCTGGCAACGCACAGAACCTGTCACGCGGGTGTATTTCATTGGGATCCAGTTCCCTTTCAGGACGTAAACCCTCGCCATCTATCCAATTGTAGACCAGTGCGAACCCATCGGATGTAACGAAGGCGTTGTGCAATCGAGGGAGTGCCTCATGCTGGACAGCCGTGTGGAAACGAACGGCTTGCTTGAGCCATGTGATGGTTTGTGATGTGTCACCGTGTTTGACGAACCAACGTTGGTTATCCACCACCGCTCGGAATGATTGACATCTTGAATCGTGCTCCGGAAACCGATACGTGATTTCGCCGATCTGCTTCAGGTATGCTTCGATATTTGTATCAACTTCCGAAACTTCCAGAAGTGGATGCCGCGTAGGCATTTCGTTTGTCCTCATCAGGCACGGCAAAACAGTCTCTCAACCGTTTTGCGTCGGTTTTGTGGGGTTGAGATAATAGTATACACCCAAATTGAAAAAAAGTCACAGTTTTTCCCCATCTTCCAAGTTCCACACCGTGATAATAGCGTTGTCTTTGAACATTCCGTCATAAGAGATCGCTGTGGCACGGAGGATGCCCTCTGGTGAATAGGAGGGGACCATGCAAGCGGCACCGTAACCTGTATATGCTTTTGTCTGTTGACAATTAACCATGTCCCAGACGCGGACCGTGCCGTCTTTTCTGCCACCGGAGGCAAGGAAACGACCGCACGGAGAAAAGCAGAGGCTATAAATCGAACTGGTGTATCCTATGAAGCGGGCAATTTACTCCCGTTGTTTCACACTCCACACTAACACCGACTCGCCGTTGCTATCTACACCCTCACGACCTGTAGACGCAATCAGGTGAGTGTCAGGCGAGAAGGCAATAGGCATGAAACGACCACCTTTTTCGGCTTCACCGGTGAATTTTGTGAGCATCTCGCCCGTTTCCGGGTGCCAGATGTTGATAGTAGCAGTTTCGCTGTGGCTTGTAGCGAGCCATTGAGTGTCGGCGAAAATGCCAATGTCGAGGGGTAATTCTCCATTGTTATCTCTGTGAGGCACGTCCAGCGATGTGTATCCCACACTTTTATATTCTCATCCCAATCGCTGGTGGCTATCCACTTTCCACTTGGCGAAAAAGTGGCTCTCCATGCACCGCGCTCCGTTCCCCATAATGCGACAGGCGACATTGTTACCACTTCATACAACCAGAGTCCGACCCTTGTTCCGATGGCGAGGTAGTGTCCGTCTGCGGAAAATGCCAGCACCTGCAAAAGACCGTGTCCCAATCGCGCAATCGCGCCTTCGGGTAATGCCCAAGCCGTCACATCATCTTCGCTTGTGTTGATTTGCTCAGAGTCTAAGGGATTTTTATTTTCCATCAAATTCTCCTATGGAATGCCCGCAATCTGTGAGTCGTAAACCCCTTTTTACTTCTATTGGCGTGGAAAGTGTGTAATCTCACGTGAGTTCGATAATAAAATTGCGAGTGTGGACGTAGGTTGGGTTGAGCGGTAGAAGGCCAAGATCTACCTTGTTTATACAGAGAATTCTACTTTTCGATGACCTATTCGTATAATTAGATATAGCGAAACCCAACACTCAAGCACTGGAGGTATGAAAATGCGTTGGGTTTCACTCGTATTTTGGTGATTTCAGGTCTCTCGATGAATTTTGAAAATCATTTTCTGGGGGCGGTTTTTTAGTCCATTTCCGTTCAACCCAACCTACGCGCTTAAGTCGAAATTCACGTTAATCTACAAAGTCCTTGATGGGAAGATTACGGTCAGAAAAGAAATCGTGAGTGCCAAATATGTGCTTGCAAGCTTTGCCGAAATAGTATATCATATATGTGTCGAAATTTAATCTTTTTTGCCGCTTAGAAAACCCAAAATTATATAACACGGCGTGCTGTAGAAGAAATAGGGAACCTCTTTATGCGACACAACCTCTTCGTACCGAATAAAATGCCTTATGCCAAAGGAAAAAATCGTCCAGATGTACCGTGTATCCTGTGTGCTATTGTCGAGAAAAATGATAAAGTCCAACGACTTGAGGTACATCGAACCGAACGCTTTACCATCTCGCTTAATCTTTATCCTTACAGTCCGGGACACCTCTTAATTTTTCCGAATCGGCATGTGCTTGACGTACGGGAGCTGGATCAGGAAGAGGTTCAAGACCTTCACGAACTCCAATGTCTCTGTTTTGAGGCATTGACATGCGCTTATCAGCCACGCGGCTACAACGTTGGTTATAACATGGGGGATGCCTCCGGTGCGAGCATCCCGCATTTTCACCTGCACGTTGTCCCTCGATATCCGCGTGAATTGGGATTCATGGACGTTATCGGCGGTGCACGCATCATCATTGAAGATCCGAACGCGACGCAGGAAAAACTTGTACAAATTTTTCAGGAATTGACAATATAGTTATCAATTGGGGTTAAATTGATTGTTACAAGAAATGCTCTTAACTGAAAACCGATAACTGATAACTGACAACTATTCTTCAAGAAAGGAAAAAGCAGAATGAGCAATCTCGCATATGATCTCCTCGCTGAGACGTTGGAGAAACAGGGGATTCAGGTAGAGGCTGTCAAAGCCCATCTCAAGGAACAGCACATCGAAACGCCGTCATGGGGTTACGGTAATTCCGGTACTCGGTTCGGGGTCTTTGAACAACCCGGTGCAGCGCGAAATGCCGCCGAACGTCTGGAAGACGCAGCCACTGTTCATCGTTTCACCGGTATCGCTCCCACCGTTGCGCTCCACATTCCGTGGGACAAAACGGACGATTGGGGGGCATTGAAACAGTACGCCGCGGATGTCGGTATCGGTATAGGCGCAATCAATCCGAACGTCTTCCAGGATCAGGCGTATAAACTCGGAAGCGTCTGCAATCCGGATGCCGATATTCGCCGACTTGCAGTAGATCACATGCTTGAGTGTGTTGACATCATGGAGAAAACAGGCTCCGATCTGCTCAGTTTGTGGTTCGCAGACGGGACTAACTTTCCGGGACAGTCAAACTTCAGGAAACGCAAACAGTGGATGGCGGAGGCATTAGCCGAGGTCTACGATGCACTTCCAGATGCCACCCGTATGCTTATCGAGTATAAGTTCTTTGAACCCGCATTCTATCATACCGACCTCCCGGATTGGGGAACCGCCTATTTGATGGCAACGAAACTCGGTGAGAAAGCGCAAGTCCTCATTGACTTAGGACATCACCCACAAAGCACGAACATTGAATTCATCGTCGCCTATCTGATTGATGAGGGAAAACTCGGCGGGTTCCATTTCAACTGCCGGAAATACGCAGACGACGATCTGACAGTCGGTTCTATCAATCCACAGGAACTCTTCCTGATTTATACCGAACTGGTCGCCGCAGAACTCGACCCTGATACGGAAACCGACATCGCTTACATGATCGATCAGAGCCATAATCTGAAACCGAAGGTGGAAGCGAGCATCCAATCCGTGTGCAATCTGCAGAAGGCATACACGAAGGCACTGCTCGTTGACCGAGAAGCACTCGCAGCTGCACAAGATGCCGCCGATTTGGTTGAAGCAGAATCCATCCTCCAACGCGCCTATGAAACGGATGTAAACCCCCTATTAGAACAGGTCCGCTTGGAGATGGGACGCGATCCACATCCGCTGACAGCCTATCGGAAGAGTGGCTATTATGAGAAGATTAGTGCTGCGCGTGTCGGTGGCGAAAGCCAAGGCTGGGCATAGGCACGTTTAGGAACGGTAATAACTTGTAGGCGCGTTTGGCAAGCGCGCCTTTTCAATTAAAACCAACGAGGTTTCAAATCTCACACCAAATAAAAGAAAATATGACTAAAATTAAAATCGGAATTATCGGTTCAGGTGGGATGGCACGGCACCACCTCACACGATTTGCCTCAATGGAAGCCACCGAAGTCGTGGCGATTGCCTCCAGAAATGAACAGACAGGAACCCAACTCGCCAAAGAACATGAGGCAGTCTTTATGCCTGAATGGAAGCGTCTGGTTGAACGCGAAGATATAGATGGCGTCGTCATCTGCACCCACAACGACAGTCACGGTGAGATGACGCTCGCGGCGTTGCAAGCGGATAAACATGTCTTCGTAGAATACCCTCTCGCCAGCGATGTCAGTGAAGGGGAGGCATCATTGCAACTTGCCAAAGCACGGCATCGTGTCCTTCGGGTGTCGCATCCAGAGGCAGTCTCCAACACCCACAAAGCACTCAAGCAAAAGATAGGCGAACTCGGCGATCTGTTGCTCACTTCTTTCGTACGCCTCACACCCGGTCGCGGTGCGCGTCCTGAAATCCTCTTCAATCTATCGGTGTCAGGAACACCCGCGCACTTTTTCATCTACCATATCTATCCGATTGTGGATTTCTTCGGTGGTGCGTCGTCTGTTAAAAGGAATGCTGTCTATGAAGGATTAAGGGAAAACGGACAATACGACCGGTTTATCAACACACTCATTGTTGAATTCAAACGCGGCGGTATCGGACAGTGGACATGGGCAGGTGGCATCGCCATTAACGCCCCCGAAGAACACGAGCGATACGTCCTCACCGAAGGCACGATAAGCGACGCAGGTGGCGAGTGGCACTGCACAACACCCTCCGGCGTGACACCGCTTTCTATACCGGATTCACCGCAGCCGACGCTTCAGGAGTTGTGGCTTTCTGAGATCCGAGATGCTGCCGATCAACCGCCATGCTTAGAGGACGCAGCGGTTGCGTTAGAGGCAATCCGTATCAGTCTTGGGTTTGGAGAATAAGTGTAGGATGGTGGAGATTTTCCGCCTCCAGAGGCTCAATTGAAAGTCTGCATCCAAATGCGTTAAGAATGGTTCTAAGCGTGTCAATCGTTAAAGCCTTGTCGCTTGATAGTTCTTCCGAGAGCACCTTCGGCTCAGCGTTAATTCTCTGGGCAAGTACTGATATACCCCCCTCCGCCTCGGCAACGGTTCGGAGTGCCAGCAGGACTACTCGCAGGTCTCCAAAAGTTTGGTATTCTTCCATAATCGCTTGGAGATAGCCCTTTATCCGTTCCGGATCGGAAGCGAGGCGTTGAACCATGTATTCTCGCCATGTTCCCGAATTTCTCATCGTTGTGTCTCCTTATATTCTCGCCAATAGTTTTTTGCACGGGCAATATCCTGTGCCTGTGACGATTTGGCACCCCCACAAAGTAGAAGAACAATCGTGTTATCTACCTCACCAAAATAGATACGATAGCCTGGACCGAAGTGGAAACGCAGTTCAAAGACACCACCGCTACCGCGAATAGGTTCACAATCGCCAAAATTGCCTCCGCTTTCAATGGATTCAATTCGTGCAAGAATTCTGTCTTGTGTCCGTTGATCTTGCATGGATTCAACCCATTCAGTGAAAGGTTCGCTGCCGTTTGGAGCCCGGTAGCGTCGTATTTCTCGCGGATATGCCTCACGCATGGTTAAATCTTAACTATTTATGTCTTTGTCACGGAAGGTTGTGTTATCAGATTTCGGAGCTATTAAGAATAAATCATTTTACCACACATTTGTGGCTTTTGACAAATTATTTTTTTATGTAACCGATTTCGCACGTCAACACTGTTATGTCAATGTCCGTTGAAACCATGCGACCGATTTGGCGATTACCGCCTGCTCCGATGCGACAGTATTGAAAGTATGATCAGCTTTATCAACGATTTCAAGCTCCGTCAAAGTGTCGCGCCCGCGCATCAATTCGTAGTAGCGTCTGCCGTGAGAGACCGGCACGACATCATCGCCGCTGCCGTGGATTACGAGGAGCGCGCCTGTAGACTGCTGAATTGAGACAGAAGGAGATAGGTTAGGGAGTTCTTCATAGAACGCTTTCCCAACAATGTTTGGGTTTGCGAGTGCGATTTCCTCTGGTGTCGGTGTGTTTTTGGCTCTCTCCAAAATTTCCTGTTTCCGATCCGGTGGATCGTCCGAGAGCGGTGCCCACATCACCGTCGATTTCACACGTGTATCTTGCCCAGAGACACACGCCGCAACACAGCCACCCATGCTCAATCCCAAAATACCGATGCGTTCAGGGTCCACCCCTTGCATAGCGGTGAGAACGTCAATTGACTTGATGGCATCGGAAATCTCACCACCGATCGTCATCTCTGAGAAATCGCCCGCACTGTCCCCGCAACCCCGAAAATCGAAGCGAAGCACATAGAACCCAATAGAAGCGAGTTCCCGTGCAGTCTTAACGAATATTCTGTGCGGCTCAACTTTCGTTCCAGTGAATCCGTGAAAAAAGGCAACTGCCGGACAGGGTGCCTCGTAACCTATTGGTGAATGCAGTATTCCGTTCAATTGTTGTCCTTGGTTGTAAAACACTATCGGTTTTTCTATCATATTTCTCGTTCTCCTTTGAAGAAGTGCTCAGTTTTCAGTTATCGGCATTTTTGTGCAAAACGGTACTCCGAAAAAACGCAGGAATATTCCGGTTTTCACGGAGGTTTCACGGAGATTTTTACCGGCATAGGCGGGCCGTGGCTCCCCAGAACACAACATGCCTGTTCTCCGTGAAAAAACAATTGTGAAATTACATTTAACTTATTGTATCAGTGTTTTTCAGACCGGATCTCAATTATCTGAATCGCGGATTGTCGCGGATTTCACGGATTTTTTAAGGGGTGTCCGTTGTCGGCACCGGGATATAGATAAAGGGGTGTTTTGTAGCATAAACTTGTTAGGTTGTGGTTCGTTGGTTTGCCTCACAGTAAGAGTTGTCTGAATCAGGATTTACAGGATTAAAGGATTTTCAGGATAAGAGCGGTGGCTGATTCGTCTGAATCGCGGATTATCGCGGATGACACGGATTTCGCGGATTTTTGGAGACTCCTCCCGTCAAGCCTACGGGGCCATCGGGATAAGAACTGTACTGCCATCGGTTTTTTAGACCACACCCTAAAGGAAGATTGTGCTACAATACAATCTCATTAGAAAGGAGTTATCCGATGGCGAAACGAAGAAAAATCACCCCTGAGTTTAAAGCTGAACTTGTTCTCGAAGTCCTCAGCGGTGCGACTTCCCAAGCAGAAGTGTGTCGGCGGAGAACCTAATCTCAACGAAAATCAACTCTCACAGTGGAAGCAACAGCTCGTTGAAAATGCGTCTACGCTGTTTGACTCTACTGATAAGCAGTCGAGTGAGGTTTCCGAGAAGCGTATCGCTCACCTTGAGCAGCTTGTTGGGAGATTAACGGTGGCGTTAGACATCCAAAAAAAAGCCTTGGATTGGTTGAAATGACCTTATCCGAAAAGCGAAGCCTCATTTCGGCATTGCACACGGAGTATTCCGTGCGAGAGATTTGTGAAACGCTGGGTTTCAACCGCAGCAGTTTCTATTATCACCCCCAAGAGGATCCGTCCGAAGATCTGCTACGATCGGAAATAGAGAAACTTGCCGGACGGTATCCGAGATACGGGTATAGGCGTATCACGCAGTTGCTACTGCGTATGGGATACACCGTTGGGACGCGACGCGTCGCTCGATTGATGAAAAATAGTAATCTCTTGGTCACTGTCAAGCGTGCGTGTCAAACAACAAAATCGCTTCAGGGTGAAAAGCCTTGGAGCAACCGCCTCGAAAACGTTGAGGTCTCTCGTCAGGATCAGGTCTGGGTGGGCGATATTACCTATGTTCGTCTCAATGGACGTTTCATCTATGTCTGCCTACTCATGGATGTTTTCACCCGAATGATCAAAGCTTGGCAGATCAGTCAGCACTTGGGTTTCCAATCTCTGACGCTCAAACCGCTCGAAGAGGCATTCTGCCACAGCGTCCCTGAGATTCATCATTCCGATCAAGGCGTGCAGTATCTTTCAAAGGCTTATATCGCAACACTCCAAGAACATCGCATCGAGATTTCCGTCGCACAGCGCGGACGGCCTTGGGAGAACGAATATGCTGAAAGACTCATACGCACCCTCAAAGAGGAAGAAGTTCACATCAATGACTATCAAAACATCACCGAGGCCAGAGATCGCATCGGGCATTTTATCACACACGTCTATAATCTGAAACGCCCACATTCGGCGTTAGGGTATTTGACACCTATGGAATTTCAACGACAAACCTTATCTTAACTTTGCGAAATTGTGGTCTAAATAAGCGTATGCACTACAATACATCGTTTATTCTTTTTTGTCAAAAGCATAAAATATAATACCTGAATCAGAGATACTCGGTTTTCAGTTAGGTGCATCGGGTTCCGTTTTCCCTCTCATATTGCTTCCAGATGGACAGCACCCGTATAAAAATGCCCACAATCGTCAAAAATAAATTTGCATTTCTAAATTGAATATGTTATCATATATAATGTAAACTTGAATTAGTATTCAGATGCAACAAAAACAAAGAAAATGTTACACCTCCGCCAAATTATTTTTTTCGCGGCAGAACATCAGTCCTGAAAATGTCCCGGAATCCAGACGGCACCTGAGGTTAGAGATACTGACCGCTGCCCCTGCAATGTTACACTGGTGTAACATTTTAAGGCATCAACATCGGTAAAACACATCGCATCTTTACGAAAGACGCAAAAGAAACAGAATATCTAAAATCCGTGGAATCTGCGAAATCCGCGATAATCCGTGATTCAGATAAATAGAATCTTTCCAAGGTAGCGTTTCATGGGATCAAAGTCAATCGGCTTACGCCTACCCATTGTATTGCGGGATATGTCCGAAACCGCAATAACCTTCCTCTATCCCGCAGAATGTCGGGTTTGCAAGGAATTTCTTGGGGCTACGTCTATACCCTATATCTGTAATAACTGCTGGCAGGATATCCAATTCCTCGAACCGCCTTGGTGCGATATATGTGGTACGCCGAGCATCAATGGACTCTGCGATGCGTGTGCTATCACCCCACCGCGCTATGGAAAACTGAGATCCGTAGCATTTTATCAAACCACACTCCAACAAGCAATACATTTCTTTAAATTTGAAAAGAAAAAGGTGTTTGCGCGACACCTGACTCAACTGGTAAATGCACATATACCCCTGGACTGTAGCATTGCGGAATACGACTTTGTTCTCCCAATTCCGATTCATAAGAAACGGATGCAGGAACGCGGTTTTAATCAGGCGACGCTACTCGCCAATGGAATAGCAAAAGCGGAAGGTGTACCAATTCTCACGAATACTCTGGTTCGGAAGCGACACACAATCGCACAAAGCAGTTTGGACAGAGAAGCCCGCCAACAGAACATCGTCGGTGCTTTTGAAGTCCGAAACCCAGATGTTATTCGTGGAAAGCAGCTTTTGGTCATTGACGACGTTTTCACGACCGGTGCTACGATTCGTGAAGTCGTTAACGTCCTATGGACTGCCGATCCTGCCGAGGTCGATGTTTTGACACTGGCAAGAACTTTGGACACTTAAGAATCGTGAAACTTTTCCCGTTTATTTTACGTATTATATGAACGTTCACGCTATCATAAGGTTGCAGACGCGCATTCGCATTGCAAGGCGAACGTTTAAAAGTTGCACCTTAAAACTGCTTATCACTTCGATAATCATCTAAACTTGTAGTGGGAGGGTTGAACCTTTGCACTTAAATAGCATCAAAATTCGTGGATTTAAGAGTTTCGCCGAAGAAATTGAGCTTATACTTGAACCCGGCATCACGACTATTGTCGGACCCAATGGCTGCGGGAAAAGCAACGTCTCCGATGCGATTCGGTGGGTGCTTGGGGAACAGAGTGCCCGCTCGCTTCGGTGTAGTTCTATGCGCGACCTACTTTTCAACGGTGGTGCTAATTTTGCACCCGCACAGAAAACAGAGGTCGCACTGCGCTTTTCAAATGGAAATCCTGATACCCCGACACAAGATGCTCCTAAACTTGCCTTCGCATCTCCAGAAGTTGAGGTGTCTCGTCACCTTGCCCGCAATGGTGAAAGCCGCTATCTGATTAATCAGAACCCGTGTCGTCTCCGAGACATCAGCGAACTCTTTATGGACACAGGTATCGGCGTAGATGCTTACTCCGTTATGGAGCAGAGCAAGATTGATTTGATCTTGAATGTCCGCCCCGAAGAACGTCGGTTCCTCTTCGATGAGGTCGCCGGCATTACCAAGTATAAACATCGTAAGAAAACAGCACTCCGTAAACTTGAACAGACCGAACAAAACCTCGCCCGTATCAACGACGTGATTCAGGAGTTACAGCGCGAAACCGAGTCGCTCAAGGAACAGGCAGAACAGGCACGGCACTATAATACACAACAAGCGCAGTTGAAGCAGCTTGAGTTAGAACTCGCGCACAAGGAATATGATAAACTCCGGATAGATTATGACCAAGCCCAAGCCGACTTGGATGAGGTTTTAACCACTGTCGCGGGTGCTTCTGAAACCCTTAAAGCTTCTGAAGAACGCATCGAGAACTCCACAAACCGTCGATCTGAGTTGGATGAAGTTATACGTGAAGGACAGATCGCACTTCGCGAGATTGAATCACAAATTGAGCAAATTGAACGTCAGATAGTCCTTCACAAGGAACGTCAACTCAACATTCAACGGCAACGGGAGCGGGCACTCCAAACGCTTGAATCCCTAAAAGCACAGCAAACAGCCCTACTCACGCAGCATCGAGAACGGAACCAAGAGTATCAAAAACTTGAAGCATCCTGCAAGATAGAAGAGAGCCGATTGGCAGCGCGTCAGCAACTTTTAACAGAACTCGCTGGACGGATCAGCAGAGCCAAAGAGTCTGTGCAGGAAACACAAACTGCCTTGCAAGAGATCACAACGGAGTTGACAGAACGCGAACGCGAACACTTAGCGATCGAGCATACGTTGACAAATACCGAAGGGAATCTCAACCGTCTCAAAGAAAATAAGACGGCATTAGCGGCTGAACTCAGCACCGCCACTGATACTCGCGATGAAGCCCAATATGCCGAAACACAACTAAAAGCAGCACTCGTTCAAATCGAAGCCGAGAAAAACGAGGTAGAGACAGACCTCGACGAGAATCAAGACACACTCCGTAAGCTTGAATCCGAAATCCAAGGTCTACAGAATACCTTGGGCACCAACGTCTCACGGCTTAAATCACTACAGGAATTGCAATCCGCTTATGAAGGATACTATACGGGTGTTCGGGCAATAATGCGGGCGAAAACCCACTATTCCGATCAGTTTCAGGGCGTGTGCGGCGTTGTTGCCGAACTCCTCACAACGGATACCGAGTATGAGGTTGCAATAGAGGTGGCTCTCGGTAGTGCTATCCAGAATGTCATTACTGAAACCGCTGAGGATGCCCAAAAGGGAATCGCTTTTCTCAAACAGCATCGCGCAGGTAGGGTAACGTTCCTCCCACTGGATATTTTACGTGGACGTAGATTTGATGATGAGGAACTGCTGGACCAGCCCGGTGTTATCGGAATCGCTGAGGAACTCATCGATTACGACCTCAAATACGAGATTGCAATGCGACATCTCTTGGGCAACACGCTCGTTATTGAAGATTTGGATTCGGCAATCGCACTGGCCCGTCGGTTTCGTCCAAGTGCACGCTTCGTCACATTAGACGGTGAAGTCATTAATACATCTGGTGCGATCACTGGCGGTCAAACAGACCAGAAAAAAAGCGGACTCCTCAGTCGTTCGCGTGAACTTGAGACGCTTGAGGACGAGATCGGGAAGCTGACACAGAGCTCCAATCAGAAGAATCAGAAGCGCAAGGCGTACGCTGCAGCAATAGCGAACTTACAAAAAACGCGGCAGACGCTCACCGTACAGTGGCAGGATAAGCGGGTTGAAAAAGCGTCGTTGACGAAAGACTTAGAGCAGGCAAACCTTCAAGTTACCCGGCTCGAACAACAACTCACTAAAGTTGAGGTCGAAAACCGTGAATTGGATAGCGCAGTAGCGGCATCGCGCGAAGAACAACAGGCACTTGAAACTGAAATTCAGACGTTGACGCAAAAGAGTACCCGTACCCAGCGATGGATCGAACGGATGTCCGAGCAGATTGAGAGCGAAAACCGGAAACATGCTGAGGTCGTGAGCAGTTGTCAGGATATGGAAGTCTTCTTGGCAGGACAGCGCCAGAAACTGGAGGGTTTCGCGTCCGAACTCCAAACGCTCAAGGAGACACAACAGCGAACAGCAAAGGATATCGCTGAACAACAAGCAATTATTGACACAGATGAACAGAGAAAAAGTGACCTCGTGGAGCAGGTAGCCGCAGCGCAACGCGAGTTCCTCCGTTTAGAGGGGGACCGCGCCGAAGCTGAATCACGCGTTGATGAACTGACTGAAGAACGTGAGACGCTCCTTCAGGAAGTAGAGGTCCTCCAAAAGGAGATGCGCGCAACCCGTAGATACTTTGAGAAACAGAACCGCGCGCGCCATAAACTCGAAGTCGCCACAACACAACTTGAGATGCGCATAAAATCGGTTTCAACCCGCATTCACGATAAATACCAAGTCTCGATCGATGCGTTGCCGCCGTTAATGGATAACGAACAAACTATGGACGAGATTGACCTGTTGGATGGCATTGAAAAGTTGAAGGCAGAACTTTCTGGAATGGGCGCAGTGAATCTCAAAGCGATTGAGGCTTACGAGGAACATAAGAAACGCCACGACTTCCTGACTGCCCAGCGCACTGATGTCGAACAGTCAATGCAAGCCACTTATCAGGCGATAGAGAAAATTAACCAGACATCGAAAGACGTGTTTCTTAAGACGTTTGAACAGGTGCAGACGAACTTCCAAGAGGTTTTCACACAACTCTTCGGTGGCGGCGAAACCGAATTGCTATTGGCGGATACGTCCGACGTGCTTGATTCGGGCATTGATATTATCGCTCGTCCCCCCGGCAAACGTCCACAGAGTATCACGCAACTTTCCGGTGGAGAACGTTCGTTGGTGGCGATTGGACTCCTGTTCGCTGTCTTCAAAATCAAGCCGAGTCCTTTCTGTGTGCTCGATGAAGTTGATGCCACACTCGACGAAGCAAATGTCCTCCGCTTCACCAATCTTATCCGTGCCTACGCCGAGAACACGCAGTTCGTCATTATCACGCACAACCGTCGCACGATGGAAATCGCTGATGCCATGTATGGCGTGACGATGGAACAGGCGGGTATCTCGAAAATTGTCTCTGCTAAGTTTGCCGAGTAGCAGTTTTCTACAGACATAGCACCCCTACGGGGTGGGGAAATTGTCTAAACCTCTTCTTGAAATGCCCTAAACTTTTTAGTAGCAACTTGGGTTATTATAGTAAAGCCTATAATTACCTATACACATTAGAGTTGGCGAGGTGTTTTTGATAGGGGTGTTTTTGCTTGGGTATTTCTGCGTATTGATAGGGTATTTCTGCGGATTTCCCCAAGGAAACCTCGCCAGCGAGGCGGGAGGTCCCTAAATCCTCTATGTGCACATATTTTCGGGCTTTACTATAAACTATTAAATCTGGGCATCGTTCCACGGTGGTTTTCGGCTAAGTCTAACCGTCTCTGGATTACAATGGGTAGTAGGGATCAGTCTTAGGTTCTCCTACCCTCTTAAGAATCGTACATATCTTCAGTCGCATCGGAATTCACCAAAAACCATCGTGGAACGAAATTAGGTTTCCTTAAATGGCATAATTTTGCTTCGCAGCGAGAATGCTTTACATTTGGAACGATGATCAGAAGCACATAGTTAAAAAAATGGACAAATTGAATCGAGACCTACTCACAATTCTTCCGCTTCCTGAACGTCAGCACAAGATGGCGGTAGCGGATGTCTACCCGTTAGACGTGGAGACACCGCGCTATGAAAACCCGCACCTCTCTGCCGTTGCAGATCGTATTGTTGAGGCACATCATGGTGGGAAACAGGTGATCTGGATGATGGGCGCGCACGTCATGCGGCGCGGCAATTCCCGTTTCATCATCGACTTGATGGAACGCGGCATCATCACGCATGTCGCTACGAATGGCGCGTGTGCTATCCACGATTTTGAACTTGCCCACATCGGGGCAACGCTCGAAGATGTAGAGGACTACATTTGGGACGGGAAGTTTGGCAATTGGGAGGAAACCGGACGCTACCTGAACGAAGCGATTATTCGGGGTTACCGAGACAAGATCGGTTTTGGAGAAGCCGTAGGAAGATTAATCCAAGAAAGCGAAATGGACATCCCCTTTCCACATCGCGATGTGAGCATGTTTGCCGCAGCGTATCGGTTAGACGTACCGTTTACTGTTCACAAAGGTATCGGATACGATATCATCGACCAACATCCTGCTGCCGATTACGCCGCGATGGGATGGACAACAGGTGAGGATTTTCTCCGTTTTGCGCACAGTGTCTCTCAGTTAGAAGGCGGCGTTTTTCTGAATTTAGGCTCCGCTGTTATGGGACCTGAAGTCTACCTCAAAAGCCTTTCAATGGCTCGCAACATCGCAACCCAGCGCGGTGAGGAGATTCGACACTTCACGACTGCAAACTTTGACTTAATCGATTTTCCCGATTTTCAAGACGAGGGCGCACCTACCGATGCTCACTACTACCATCGCCCCAAGAAAACAATTCTCATCCGTACAGTGAAAGACGGAGGTGAAGGCTACCACATCTCCGGCGATTTCTCGGTGACTGTCCCACAGTTATACCGTCTGATAACTACGTTTACGTAGATGGCTGCATTTGTTCTGTCATTGTTCTGGATAAAGTGTATATTTCACGTCTATGCTAATAGACGCTGCTCCGATGTCCAATTTCGTGAACAACAATCACTCGTGTTTGTCGATTGAAGGTATAGATAACTCGGTAAGCAGAACTTTCCTCTATGTGCTCCTCGGAGAGCCTCGTGGCGATGTGTGTCGCAATTTTCGCAGAGTGATCTCAGCTTATCAAGAATTCGCTGTTCAATCGTGGCATCTAAACGCGCAAAGCCTGCTTCCGCTTTTGGCATAATTTCCAAACGGTACATTACCACTTTAGTCCCAGTTTTTTCGCGACTTCTTCTATTGGAGTCGGTTTGACTTCCCCCGATTCATACGCTGCAACACTCTGTTCTAACCTCTCAGCCACCTCCGGACGCAATTCTAATCCCTCATCTGGATCATAGTCGTAATCTTCAAGAAACTGCTCTAACTTCAGGTAGCACACAAAAAATTCAAAGAATGCCAATTTCAACGGCTCTGTCCCTTCAACCGATGGCACTGCCTTCTGTAGTTTCACAATTCGCTCACGCGCTGCAAAAAGTTCCCAATTCGCAAGTGTCTCCATCAGTGCACGGAATGCATCATCGGGTAACGCTGACACCTTTATTTCTGGTTGGGGATCGGTAAGTAAAGGCTTGTCGCTCATCCGTCGCGCCTGCCGTCCTAAAGAAGATGTCTTTCGCGCCGCTTCTACGACAGCAACCCGTTGCTGCAGCGATGCAAATGTGTCGTACGCCAGCAGTATTGAAAGCAGTGATTCCTCATGTTCCTCTAACTCAAATGCCAGACCACAATAGCCTTCATAAAACTCACGGAACTCGGCTTCCAATGCATTTCGATCAGCGTTCTCGGCAAGCAGTGTCATCAGTCGTTCGCGGGATTCAAAAAGCGAACACTCTACAATCGGCATAAGCCAAGTACTGAACTGTGCGTGAGTCATATCTGTTATGTCGTGTGGCATTGATTTCTCCTTTAACTATAACAGGACTTACGCAATTTTTGCCGTAGCACGTTCTTCTATAGGGGGATGCCCAAAAAACGCACACCCTCTTTTGACACAGGCTAACAGTTTCCTATGCTACAAATGAGCATCATGCGTAAGTCCTATATAACTAACCTACGGATGCAATCTCCAAATTGTCTCGCCAGTGTTTCTGTAACATCCGCTTCAGCAATTGATGCGCAGGTGCGTTCAGTACTGGATCGGCTTTGATTAGCAACTCCGCCTCTTTTTTCGCCGCTTCCAAAAGTGTAGCATCGTGGATGATATTCGCAATCTTGAAATTTGGGATGCCCGATTGGCGTGTACCGAAGAACTCCCCCGGACCGCGGATGTTCAAGTCCGTTTCTGCAATCCGAAAGCCGTTGTTTGTCCGAATCATCGCTTGAATGCGCTGAAAAGAGTCGTCACCCCTGGGTGAACCGACAAGGTAACACGTCGATTGATGCTCACCACGTCCGACACGTCCACGCAATTGATGTAATTGCGACAACCCAAACCGTTCTGCATTCTCAATGATCATCAACGTCGCGTTTGGAACATCAATGCCTACCTCAATCACCGTTGTTGAGACAAGGATATCTATGTGTCGATCCTTGAAGTTCGTCATCACTTCCTGTTTCTCAATGGATTTCATTTGCCCATGCAGAAGCCCGAGACGCAGATCGGGGAATATCTCACTTTGAAGATGCGATGCCATTTCTGTGGCGGCTTTGAGTTCTTCCAGTTTTTCGGACTCCTCAACGAGTGGGTAGACGATGTATGCCTGTCTGCCGCGTTGAATTTCCTTCCGAACAGTGCTGTATAATTTCTCTCGTTCTTTCTCTTTTATCCAATAGGTCTTAATCGTCTGTCTACCGGGGGGCATCTCATCGATAACAGAGACGTTCAGATCCCCATAGAGCGTCAATGCCAGTGTTCTTGGAATCGGGGTCGCGGTCATGACGAGTACGTCCGGTGTTGGAGGGGTTGCGGCATCTTGCTTTTGCGTTCCATTTGCTGATTGTGCCTTGTTACGGAGCGTTGCGCGTTGCATCACACCGAACCGATGCTGTTCGTCGATGATAACGAGCCCGAGTCTGTGAAAATCGACCCCTTCCTGTATCAACGCCTGTGTTCCAACGATGAGGTCTGCGGTGCCATCGGCGATTGCCGCCAGTGCCTCTTCGCGTTCTGGTTTTGGCAGGTCACTTTTAAGAAGCACAACGTTTATGTTCTCGTTACCGGCTTGTTCAGCATCCCTGCGCAAATCCTTGAGCATCTCTGAGAGATTATAATAGTGTTGTTCGGCGAGGATTTCAGTAGGAACCATCAGCGCGCCTTGATACCCGTTTTCGATAGCACAGAGCAACGCCATCGCTGCAACAACCGTCTTTCCCGAACCGACATCCCCTTGAATGAGTCTATTCATGACGGTTTTCTGCTGCATATCGTTTTGGATTTCAGCGAAAACTCGTTTTTGCGCCCCTGTGAGTTCATAAGGAAGCGAAGCAAGAAAATCCTGTAACAGGGACGGAGACGTTTCAGGTTTCCCTTCCATTCCAACTCGAAACGCGATACCGTCCTCCGAGATACGACGTTCCTTTTTCATCTCCATCCCGACACTGAGCAGAAAAAACTCCTCAAAAGCGAGCCGTTTTTGCGCCGCCTCCCGATGTGCCTCCGATGTCGGAAAATGGATCTCGTTAATGGCGGATTGTCTGTCAACCAAGCGTTGCCGTTGGCGAAGTGTGAGTGGCAAGATCTCAGGTATCTGCTGTCCATGTTCATCTAATGCGGTCCGCATCCAAGCACGCAGCATCTTCGCCGTGAGTTTCGCCGTGAGCGGATATTTCGGAACGATTCGATTTGTGTGGATTAAGTTTTCTTCTTCAAACAGTTCAAATTCATAGTCCGTGGCTTGGATTTCATTGTAGCGGCGAGAGAATTTACCGCTGACGACAACCTCGGTGTCAACGGGGAGTAGTGCTTTCATAATGCCGATACGCCTGCCGAAATTAACGAGCAATGCGATACCAGTCCCGTCGTAAATTGAGATCTTACCGATGCGTTTCCCTTTCGCTGTCGGAGACGAGGTATGATTGACGACCTTGCCTTGTATTGTTTCCGGTTCGTCATCTTCTGTTCTACCCACCCTATAAATCTCTACCATTTTGGAGCGGTCAATGTAATCGCGCGGGTAATATGCCAGTAATTCGCCAACCGTTTGGATATTGAGTTCTGTCGAAAGCATTTCGGCGCGACGCGGACCAATCCCTTTGAGATACTGAAGCGGTTGGGATAGAAAGTCAAGCAAATCGATGTCTGTTGAAACAGGGGTATCTGAGATTGGGACAGATTCTGATTGGCGGTCAGCCGTCAGCAGTCGGCGGTCAGCGGGCCTGCTGACGGCTACTTCTTGCTGATGGTTTCCGATGGAAACCGATGACTGATGGCTATTTCGCTGTGACGAAGTGTCTGTGTCTTGGAGAAGGGATAAATGCTCCGTTGGCACCGTAGAAGCTGGACGTTCCACTGCCTGTTCCTGCGCTGGAGGCGCGCTTTTCGGGCTACTTTCTACTTCCGCAAAGAGAGACAACATATCCGTTTGGGCACTCTTTTTGGAATTTGTACGTTGCGACTTTGGCTGCTGGCGTGTTTGCGACGGTTCGACACCTGTCCCGACTCTATCCGAGACGTTTCGTTGTCCGTGCCCGAGTGCCGTGTCAATTCGTTTTGTCGCATCCCCAAGTATGCGTTGGCGTTCGGTGGACGATGCGTCGGCATAATTTTCAAAAAGGTTTGACAAATCGTTGAGTACCTCTTTTTCAGCTGCCTCCAATGTGAAGGTCTCTCCATTCTTTACCCACAACTGGACATAGTTCCCCAATCCATTGACGACAACATCGTCGCGGCACCCCTTTCGGAGTTCTTGTTGAAAGGGACGACGGATAGTGGTAAGGATTTTTGTAAAATTGTTCATATTTTTTCTATTTTTGGGCACTTCAATAAGGTTCTTTAGGTACTTTCTCCACCCCGTAGGGGTGCTATGTCTATAGAAAAACCGTTTCTCAGGGGCCCGCACCCCGTAGGGGTGCTATGTGAATAAAAAGGTGGCTTACCCACGCTGTGCCCATAAATCATTCTTCAGGTGGGAGATCTGCAACTGAATCAAAAACGTACTTTACATCATACACAACCCCAAAACGCTCCAAGAACGCAAGATATTCCTCACGAAATGACCGTCGTGAATGATGTGTCTCCTGATTTTCAATATATGCAGCGACCTCAGGTATCTGAGAATAGGAATAACTGAACGCACCAAACCCCTCTTGCCACGCAAATTGCCCCGCAGTCCAGCGTTTCTGATTGATAAAGCGCGTCGAATTTACTTTAATATCTTTCACCAAACCAGACAGGGCAGTATCCGGAGTCATACTAACCAAGATATGGATGTGATCTGGCATCGAATTGATTTGAATCAATTTCTGTTTCTTATTAGTGATGATGCCAGTGATATATTTATGAAGTTCTGCTTTGTGACATTCGGGAATAAGTGCGTGTCTACCTTTTACAGAAAACACGATATGTACATAGAGTTGAGTATAGGTGTTCGCCATAAGTTCTTGTGTTCCCCTTAGAATTCGCTATGTCTAACGTAAGTTGTCACCTATTTATAGACATGGCACCCCTACGGGGTGCGGTTGCTGGAATACGCCGTTTCCTATAGACATAGCACCCCTACGGGGTGGGGAGTGCCTGAAGAACCCTATTGGAACGTCCAAAATTTATTAGCAGCAACTTGGGTTAATAGATTAGACGTAAATTCAGCGAAAACGTTGAGCTTTCTTGGCAAAACGGGGTTGACACAGCCTTGCAAATTGTCTATAATCTTTTTAAATTTATCAATTCGCAACAATTGACTCGTATTCCCCATAAAAGGAGCAACAACATGGTATCTCCATACTTGACAGAGGTCCAACAAAAAGAGTGGCAAACAGAGGGGTTTCTGCTCATCAAAAACGTACTATCCCCAGCTGAGATTGAGACACTTTTGATGTCTGTGGATTCGGTGATTGAAACGTATGTCCAAGAGACACCGAGTCTACAAGGCACACGGTTTGGAAAGGGAGCCTATACGATTATCCGCGCCATTGAACAAACAGATGCCCTTGATCCACTCACCGATCATCCACGCATCTTCGGAACTATCCTTTCAATGATGGGTCCGTATCTCCAAATCATGGGAACGCAAATCTATGTCCGACACCCGGATGCAGAGGCTCTGATGGCGTTTCATACGGATGCTGGTCCCTCACTTCAACGTATTCATCCGCATCCAGATAGTTTGCCGCTGCAATTCAAAATCCAATTTTTCTTAACGGATCTGACCGAACCTAATCAAGGGAACTTTATGTGTGTACCGGGCAGTCACAAGGTCTCTTTTCCTGAGAACGGATTTACAAAAGGCACGTATCCCGAAGGCGCGATTCAGGTCCTTGCGGAAGCTGGTGACGCGGTCATCTTTCCGTGGGCGATGTGGCACGGTGTCGGTCCGAATCGAACCGAACGCATCCGCAAAAGCGTGACCTTCCGTTATGGGCAGATGTGGTCCCGTCCTTATGATTACGACAAGCTTCCCGCGGACGTTCTCGCCCGGATGACCCCTCGCCGCCGGAGATTATTCGGCGACATGGGTGAAAACCACCATCCAACCGATTACTTCAAACCGCACGATCAACTTGAAGTTATTTGCCAAGACGAGTGGAACATTGCGCTTCCCTGAGGACACCCCAACCAAGGTAGGTGCGGTTTTCTAACCGCACCGAAGCGTTCCTGAAAATCTCTTTCACGTATGTGATTTCAAAAAGCCTACCGATTAGAGAGTATGTTGTTGTAATTTTTCAAACAGATCCCGGAAAATCGCATCCCGATCAACACTCGTCGCGACGCGCATAAGGTGGCGACTGTTATCAAAACTCCATGTCACTGCTTCCGTTAAGATAGGACTGTGGACAATCTCTGTCGGTACCCACGCCGGGTTGACAAGGTATGCTGTTGCAGATACATCCCATATCACCTTCGACCAAGCGAAGTGGTCGCTTGAGTAGTCTTTAAAGATTTTTACGAGGTAATCTCCGACCTTGCCTCTACCCTGCACATAGCGTTCCATCTCAGCAACCGTCGTGTGTAGATGTGAGACGACCCCACGTGCTGGTAACCAAACGAATGGCACACCGCAATCCAAAACCACTTGCGCGCTCCGCAGATCTTGCATAAGGTTGAACTCTCGGGTGTGGGGCCAGTACAACGGATTCCCCCCAAGCCAGATGACGACGATACGCTTGATAATTTCAGGCTCCATGAGGATAGCAGAAGCGACGTTCGTTATCGCTCCGACAGCAACCACGTAAAGCGGGTCTTCAGGAGTTGCTGTCATCGCGCGTTCAATCATATCGGTAGCGGCATCGCTCGGTACAGGGGTCTCTCTATCAGAAAGAAATGCTCTGGAGCCGCGATAGGCGAAACCGTCGGCGGGGACATTGAGGAAGTCCAATAACCTTAGAATTTCATCGTAACTTTTCTCCATGCCGTCTTCAGCACTCTCTGAGCGATTATTGTGGAAGGGGGCGGCATAAAGTGCCTCAACGTTGAGGTTCCCAGGTGAAAGGAGTGCGTGGACAACTGCAAACTGGTCGTCAATTTCGTTATAGGTGTCAGTGTCAAGTACCATACGCACCTGCCCTGTCGGAGGTTGGAGCATCTCTACACGTTTTGACTCTGACAGCGTCGGAAAGTTCATAAGCGATTTTACCTTAGTGAAATGAGAGTTTTCTTTAATATATCACATTTGGAAAAAGATAGGGATTTATTGTTAACGTGAGTTCGATAATAAAAATTCAAGTAGACGTAGGGGTTTTTGATAGGGGTGTTTTTGCTTGGGGTTTTTGATAGGGGTTTTTGATAGGGTATTTCTGTGGATTTCCCTGCGTATTGATAGGGTATTTCTGCGTATTTCTTTTTCCCCCAGGTTGAGCAATGAAAGACAAAGGTCCATCTCGTTTATACAGAGGATATCGCGTTTCGATGTTCCATTGGTGTAGATAGATATAACGAAACCCAACAATCCAGGCACTGTAGGCGTGAGAATGTGTTGGGTTTCACTCGTATTTCGGTAATTTTAGGTTTCTTGATGCCCCCCGAAAATCATTTTCTATGTGCGATTTTTAGGAGGTTCCCGTTCAACCCAACCTACGTACTGGGTGAGTTAGCAAGCCACCATAGCAGATTCATTCGTTTTCCTGACAATAGGGTGCCATAAAAGATTCAGGGAGTTCATCAAAATCCTCGGCTATCTTCACTTTTCCTTTCCACTGTCCACCGCGGCGTGGTTTCTTGTTGTCCTGCTTTAAGGATACCAGTTTGGCAACAGATTTCCCATTGCTATCTAAAATAATCTTTTCTCCTGCAATGGCGCGTTTGACTAACTGAGCCAAGCGGTCTTCAGTCTGTTCATGTATATCAATATGCATTTGTTTCACCTCCAAACCCAATTATGCTCCGGTCCCTGCAAGAGTAGCATCTGTATAAAAACATGCTTGCGCTCTTCCTCTTCAGCCCCAGCGGGGCGAAATGTGTTCGGTTCTGACTCACGGATTTACACATTAGGGTTGGGAAATCCACTTAGTTATTCAGTTCTTGAAGCCATTCCTCAATAAAGGCTTTGAGGTTATAGTTTTCTTGCTGCGCTGCCAGTTCCAAAGCAACCTGAAAATCCGATTCTGCTTCATCAATACGATCCAACTTGGCTTTCGCCACTCCGCTATTGCAGTATGCTTCTGCATAATCAGGCTTTATGCGCATAGCCTCAGTATAGTCGGCAATAGCAGTATCAAGTTCTCCACATAGGGCTTTCTGGATACCTCGATTGTAGTAAGCTATTGCGAAATCAGGCTTTATGCGAATGGCTTCAGTATAGTCAGCGATAGCATCGTCATACTGTCCCAGTTCCCGTTTTAAACTACCTCGATTGTGGTATGCTTCCGCGAAATCAGGCTTTATACGAATGGCTTCGGTATAATCAGTGATGGCCCCATCGTGTTGTCCATGTTCTTGTCTTAAATTTCCCCTATTGTAGTATGCTTCTGCATAATCAGGCTTTATACGAATGGCTTCAGCGTAGTCTGCTAAAGCATCATCGTGCTGTCCAAAGTTTCCTCTAGAGCCCGCACGATTGAAATAAACTTCTGCAGAGTTAAGTCCTAATTTAATTGCTTTATCAAAATCAGCGACCGCGGCTTGAGAATTACCAAACTGATTCTTTGCGACTCCCCTACAGTAATAAGATTCGGCAATATCCGGTTTCAACTCAATGGCTTTATCAAAATCGTCAATTGCATCTTGAGAGTTATTGAGTAGTTGTTTTGCAGTACCTCTGTAGTAGTATGCTGCAAAATTATTTGGATCCAATTCAATTGTTTTATTAAAGTCGACAATCGCAACTTGATGGTTGCCCAGTTGATAATTTGTATATCCCTTGTTATAGTGGGCTCCAGCGTCATTTGGATTTAAATTAATTACCATGTTAAAGTCGTCAATCGCGGCTTGGTAGTTACCGAGTTTATTATTTTCCACTCCTCTATTGTAGTAGGCGTTAGCATGATTTGGATGCAGTTCAATCACCTTATCAAAATCAGCGAGGGCAGATTCATGTAGATTAAGTTTAGACTTTGCTATGCCTAGGTGGTTGTAGGCTTCAACATGATCAGGTTTTAATATGATTGCTTCATTAAAATCGGCAATTGCTCCTTCATAGTCCTTCAATTCAGATTTCAGAATTCCTCGATTGTGATAGGCACTAGCAACGCTGTGGTTCAATTCTATTACTCTGTTAAAGTCGGTCATTGCCTTAGCATATTGTTTAAAATCGTACAGCGCGATTCCCCGATTATAAAAGACTTCCCAGGAATCAGATTTCAATGCAATTGCCCCGTCGTAAGCAGAAAGTGCTTTTTCCGTCTTGTTCCCTTGATAGAGGAGATAACCAATCGAGAAGAAGGCATGGGTAGCGAGTTCACTTTCGCTCTGTTTAGGAATGCTTGCGGCAGGCTGCCTGCTTTCACCCGCTGTTTCCATAGATGCCTCCTTTGCTAACTCTGGAAACAGTTCTGTTAGTTCTGGAACGTATTTATCCTCATAGTTATCAATGAGCCGACAAACAAATTCCATTACGGGACGCAAAGGATGCGTCTCACTTTCACCTACTGCATCGACTAATTCTACAAGCAATGCATGCGCCCAATCATAATCGTTTTCGGTCAATTCAGGTGCGCTGTGATTCTTGTCACGACGCATAAACTCGATTAACGCATCTAACACCCCCACAAGCCAATGATAATCGCTTTCCGAGTAGGGCTGGAGTACAACAGATTGTGAGTTTTGCGTCTGTAACACTTTAGAGTTGTCCAACAATTGGGACATACTCGGTGCTTCCAAGGACCTAGGGGCTAACGCCACTTTAGGCAAAGTTTGTATATCTGTCAACATCGTTTACTCCTTCCATCTCCCTTTATTGTATTCTGCATGTGTTAGAATCTTATTAATTGTGACTCTCTGTTCATTTACAGCATATTGTATAGAAGCGATAAGGCGGACGTTGTTACCACCAATGTTAAACACTGTCCATATTTCATCATGAGGCATCTGATTGAATCTGCCTTTACGCACTTTTACTTGATCCGCATGCGGAAAAATTTCGCGCAAATCAGCAAATGAATTGAAGGTTTCTTGACGCATCAGGTTATACCAACGGTTAAGTGCGGATCTGTCATTCGGATGCTGCTGGGCAAATTTGTTTAGTACATTTCGTCCAGTGATATACATTAGGTATTTACAGAGGATGCCTGCTCCTTGGCTGTTCACGTCAGATTATGCGCCTAACTATTATACCACACAAAAAACCAACTGTCAAAAAACAGCCGTGGGGAAAATACTACGCCTCCCCACCAATATCCAACGCCGACAACCCTTCAACAATATCCACTGTCTCCAAACTTACGCTGATAACCTTCCGAATGAGATCTACGATATACTCCTCATCATCTGTACGATTCGGATCGTTCACAATACCGCTCCGCTTATCCGTTTTCACACGATACTGATCAACGACCCACTCCAACGCCGATCGATGTCCTAACCGATACTGAAACACCTCTGCAGGAATTCCGCCCAATGTCAGAAAATCGTTGTATTTTATCTGTGTTTTGTCTTTGGAAAACCGCATCTGCGCTACACGCCAATCCAGTGACATCCCCTCAGTTTCAATCAAATCGAGTTTATATTGTGGCTGATCTTCATAATGGACATGGATATCCGCCAACCGCCTTCCCGCCTCGACAAATTTCCAAAATTCGGGCGCGAACGGGATATGCGGTAAATCCCGCTTGAGATTCACCTGATACCGCTCGCGATACGCAGGATGATGCAAGATCGCGTAGGTATAATGGAAGATATTCCACTTGGTGATCTGCTCGTCTCTGTAATGTTCACGGAATTGTGTCAATGCCCAATCCGTAATGTTTTCCTGTCTGTTTGTGCCATCTTCATTGTAGATGTAGAACGGAAAGTATTGCCCGGCTGAACCAAAGCCTCCAGTCATAACATGTTCAGCAATACAGTCAGCCATGAGACAGGTAAAAGGTTTTTCCCGTGACCGATTGACACATATTACCCGATTTTCCTCCTCTGTATCAGGTGTCGGAAAGATACGTGGAAAGACAAAGACTCGCTGATTAAGGATTCTATCAAAAAACAGATTTGTTTTCGTAAATGGTCTGTAGAGATGTTGTCTGATTTTTGATGGTGCGAATTCCGCAATATGTCCACCTTCCAGTTGTGACTTTAAGCCCGAACTCCAACTAATTTGTTTGTTATCATAACTCACAAAATCGTCTACATTTTCATCTGGATTCCCTCTACGTTCCCAGTTGAACACTTGCGAATTGTAGAACTTGATTGTCCGCTGGATATTTTCAGCAAGAGCCTCATGGTTAAAGTTAATCACCCATGCGTCCCGATTGGTCTGGACCCCACTGCTGAATTGGTGGAAGATTACGCCTGAAACCTCACCCTTTTTTGCCTTTGCTTGTTTACTCCCCATCGGCACAAAGGTCTCGAAATCCTCACGCAACCCCTCGGTGAGCCATGTATGTCGCGCATCGGGTTGAATAGAGTCCCAATTGACATTCCCGATGTGTTCACACGCATCCAAAAAGTCAAACGTTGCTTCTTTGTTCATCTCTACCGTCTCACCGTTGTAAAAAATACGCGCAGGCTCTGCCACTTCGCTGGCGAGGTTTCCAACCTCGCCCCTGTCCTGATTGGTCTTTACAAATAGGTTAATGCTCACACCGACCTGAATATCAAAGACATTAGAATCCCCAGCGTGGCCTTTACGGACATTGCCACCCAAATCCAGCAGATAGATCGCATCACACGCATCGGCGAGGTGTTTCCGCATGCCATCGAACGCTTGACCGGTAATAAAGTTATGATTCGTTACAAATGCGACAATTCCCTCCCCTTCAATCCGATCCAATGCCCAGAGAATCGCCTTGACGTAAGGATCATAGAGTGATGTTTTATTCGTTGCTTTAGAGGCTTGAGCATACGTCTCCTGAATCTGTTTATCCAGTTCAGGATACTTCCGATTCTTATTGGCATCGTTCTCATCCATCTGCCGCGCGTTGTAGGGTGGATTTCCAATCACCACAAACATCTCCGTCTGTTTCTGTTTTTCAACCCGACGCGTGTTCTCAGGTGCAAACATGGATAACTGGCGCTCCGCTGTCAAATCGAAGGTATCCACGAGACAGAGGTTGTCAAAAGGCTGATACTGATTTGTGGCAACGTAAAATTCGTGTTCAATGTTCATACTCGCAATGTAATAGGGCATCAACAACACTTCGTTGCAGTGAAGTTCATCACTATATTTCGCCTTGAGCGCGGTTTTATCTATTTCTTGTATGAGTCGCACGATAAAGTTGCCAGTGCCGACAAACGGATCGATGAGATGTACCCCGCTATCGGAGAGTGAACGTCCAAACACAGTTTTAAGGAGATGAGAAACGCTTTTCACCATGAAATTAACAATCGGCTGCGGTGTATAGACGATGCCGTGTGTATCTGCTACCTTGACGGAGAAACCTTGAAAAAATTGCTCATACACGGTATTGAGAAAGTGTTGTTTCTGAGAGAAGTCAATAAAGGTTGCAGCGGCGCGTTGAATCGCACTGTAGAAGGGAGCCAGTTCCCGGAGGAATTCGGCGCGGTTATAGGCGTGCTCTGTAAGCGCGTCAATCACATTTTCAATTTCGCGTGCGATGATATTTCGGCGTGTAAAATCGCGATTGTCAAAGACAGTGGAGAAGATTTCCTCTGTCAAAAGGTGTTGGATGAGCATCTCCTCCACGGCAGCCTTAGCGAGGTTGGGGTTAATCGCCTCCTGACAGTGACGGTGGAAGTCGGTAAATGTCTCCTGAAACCGGGCGTTGGTGTCCTCTTCTTTTTGGATCAACGCCGCTGCGCGTTTGCCGAGTGCTGGCACTTTGTCCTTGAATTCAACGACGGCGCGTTCCCAATCGGCGATATCCACTTGTTCGTAACTGAAGAAGGCATGAAGCACTCGGATAAACGCGTCTCGGTCAGCAATACCTACAGCCATGACCTCTTGTCCATCCTGATAGAGGATGGCACGTTTTTGGGTTGTAAAGAGGATGTTATCCTGTGGATAGCCTGCGTTGAATTTCTGCCTAACTGCTATAGCGAGATTATCGTGGAGGTCCTTCGCTTCCCAGTAGCCGCGAGGCAAGCCGAAGTCGTTATCAATGAGCATACCGTCGACATAAATAGTAGTGTTTTTCGGTGTCCGGAGCGATTTTTCACAGATAAGCGTTAGGTTGTTTTGCCGAGCGTAGTGTTGGAAAAGCGTTGCGAAGGCGAGTCGGATCTCGGTTTCGTTTGTTGCGTCGAGACTTTCGTATTGTTTGAGTTCGGCGTAGAAATTTATTACCGGTCTGTGTGTCGGTTTGATGTTTCGCACCCTTGGCTCCTCTCCCTAATTCATCAATTTATGTGAAGTATTATACATAAATTCACTGTAGATTGCAAGTGAAAATTGGGCTGTCTCATAGATACAACTGTGTTGGATTTTACCCTTGTACTGATTCAATTCCCCAACCACACTCACACTTGCCTGACCCGGTATTTTGTGATATACTGAAAACAGAATAGTTCTATGAGAAAATAGGGTCGTTAGATTCGGACAATTGTTCTTATAGTAAAACCCACAATTACCTATACACCGACAGAAGGGCGAGGTTACAAACCTCGCCAGCGGCGGTGGCGGAGCTGTCCACTGAAAACTGTCTACATATTTTCGGGCTTTACTATAATTGATACATATAACCGTTTGACAGAAAATCGTTTTTAGCGTATAATATTCGGAAATATGAAAACATGTCTGCTGTTACCGGCTTACAATGAATCTAAAACAATTGGACAGATAATTCAGGAGACCTCTGAGTTTATCAATGAGATTGTTGTCATTAACGACGGTTCATCAGATGAAACAGCAGAGATCGCAGTTGCCTGTAGTGCAGTCTGCTTGACAAACGCCACGAATTGTGGGAAAGGGAACGCCTTACGCAAAGGATTTGCTTACGCCCTCGAGCGCGGGTACGAGCTGGTTCTCACGATGGATAGCGATGGACAACATCAGCCTGCGGATATACCACGTTTTTTGGAACACTTTGACAACACACATCCCGATATACTCATTGGGGCAAGAGAAACACAGGATTTGCGGACATCAATGCCGCTCCATAGACGGGTTAATAACTGCTTAATTTCTTATGTCGGTTCAAAGCTGTGTGGGCAACAGGTGTCCGATTTTCAATCGGGGTATCGGCTTATCCGTGCTGAGGTTCTACGACAGGTTCGTTTGGAGACAGAGCGTTATGAAACGGAATCTGAACTGCTGATAAAAGCCGGACGACTCGGGTTCCGAATTGAAAGTCTGCCGATTCAGACACGGTATGGCGACGAGATCAGCCATATTAAACCGCTTCGAGAGATATGGCTCTTTACAAAGCTATTGCTTCGCAGTTTGTGAAGAACAGTCTTTCCCTGCTTGCAGGGGATACAGGGGGTTGACTTCAAAAGTTGAACACCCTCTCAATGTTGAAAGGGGTTGGAATTAACCGAGAACCGTTGTGGAACATTGTCCTGCAAGCCTCTATAGGCTTGCACAGGGAACAACGTCCAGGGGTCAATAAATTAAAAAATGAATTCACTCCGGCTCTTTATTAATGGTTTTCTGATAGGCATCGCCAACATCATCCCTGGCATGAGTGGCGGCACCCTCGCTCTCGTTTTAGGTATCTATGAACGGCTCATCGGTGCATTACGGCGCATCGGACTTTCAACGGTAAAAAAACTGTTAGAAGGTGCGACATTCAGAAAAAACGCTCTGGTAGAAGCACAGGCAGAACTGCGTCGAATTGATTTCAGCTTTCTGGCACTGTTAGGAAGTGGTGCGATAGCCGCCGTTCTACTCACGTCAAAACTGATTGTCTATCTACTGAACTATCACCATGATGCGACTTACGGCTTCTTTAGCGGGCTAATTCTGATGTCTATCCTGATACCGATGCGCATGCTAAAGGCGTTCGGTTGGAAAGAAGTGTTAGTGCTATTGATTGCTGTTGCACTGATATTAAGTTTGTCTGTCGGTACGGGTGAAAAACAGTTAGATCGGGTTGCGTATAAATCCGGGATAGAGACAACGATGGGTAGCGAAGTTTCCGAACGCGGGACTGGGCTGCCAACGTACTGGGAACTCGTGCTCTTTTTCGGGAGCGGCGCATTGGCAATTTCAGCGATGATTCTGCCGGGCATTAGCGGTTCGTTTCTAATGCTCGCACTCGGTGTCTACTTCCCTCTCTTGACGGCAATAAATACAGTGTTAGAGGGTATTCCAGCATTGCTGAAAGGTATTTTCGAGCCGTCAATGCTGCGGAATTTACTAATCATTAGTTTTACAGCAGTTGGGTGCTTGTTCGGACTTTTAGCATTTACACGGTTACTCAACTATCTGCTGGAACGCTACCGCAACCTGACGATCACCTTTCTCATTGGACTGATGGTGGGTTCACTTTACGGGTTATGGCCCTTTCGCGAGTTTGCAATGATAGATGGGGAACGGATAGATACGGCTCATATCTTACCACAACTTGATATGAACCTGCTTATCACTATGGCGGCTTTTCTTGCCGGTTGTGGTGTGATTTATCTATTCACGCGCTTGGAGAATTAAATCTAATGGTTGTCGGTCTTCGGTGATTGGTTTTCGGTAGGGCATGTGGTGATTGCGAAATTCTTATCTGTCACAAATCGCTCTTAACTCTCACTGCGAGGCAAGTCGACAACTGACAATTGATAACCATTAAAAGCATGAAAAAAATAAAAAAGGTCGGTTTATTTGTCAATACTACCAAAGCAAACGCGGCGGGTGTCGTCGAAGGCGTGTCTGTATGGTTGGAAGAACAGGATATCGTTCCACTTTTGTCAGAGGAGCAAGCAGTCGCATTAGGGCAACCTCAAACCGGCATCTCCAAAACAGAGGTAGTCGAGCAATCAGATGTACTTCTCGTCCTTGGTGGAGATGGAACGCTCCTGAGCGCAGCGCATACACCGAAGATTGAAAATGTGCCGATCTTAGCGATCAACATCGGAACGCTTGGATTTTTGACGGACGCGTCACTTGATGAACTTTACCCGACACTGAACGCGCTTTTGACGGGTGCTTACCGGATAGAACATCGGATGATGTTGGAGGTTATTGTAAACAGCCAAGCCCAAGCAGACCCAGATTCACAAAGGCCAGAGGATATAAGCCCAACCAACGGGCAGGGCTGGACAGACGCGGAAAATCGTTCTCGCCAAACCAACCTGACCGAACCGCAAGGAACATTAAAAAAGCCGTTTCGGGCTTTCGCACTCAACGATGTTGTGATACGGCACTATACACGTCTTATCGAATTAGACGCTTATGTCGATGGCGAACTCTTTATACCGTATAACGCCGATGGACTGATCATCGCAACGCCGAGCGGGTCGACCGGATATTCGCTCTCCTGTGCGGGCACTATCGTTGCACCGCAGTTGGAGGCGATTCTACTGACACCCATCGCACCACATAGCTTGACAGTGCGTCCATTCATCGCCGATGGCAATGCGGAAATAACCGTCAAAATGCGGGCTGCCTATCAGAGTGTAGATGTTTTTGTGGATGGTCAACGTGAGACACACAGCCTCACTGCAGGTGCCGTCATAAGAGTGAAAAAAGCGGAACGAACAATTCAACTCATTCGCTCGCAGCACCATAGTTACTACAGAGCCTTGCGTGAAAAACTGATGTTGGGTGAGCGAATCAAACGGACATAACGCACTCAAATCAAGAATGGCTTTTTTAAACGATTGCTCCTGGGCTGCTGCGTCCGGTTGCTTCGCAGTGAGAATGCATATCTTGAATCATTAAGAAACCTTTCATAACCCAGAGGCGGTCGACATTAACCGAAAACCATCGTGGAACGAAGTGGAACGATGATCAGATTTAATAGTTTAAAAAATGATAGACACACTTTCTATCCACAACATTGCCCTCATAGATGAACTTGATTTGGAACTGGCACCAGGTCTGAATATCTTCACTGGTGAAACAGGTGCTGGCAAGTCAGTTATCCTCAGGTCAATCGGATTGGTATTGGGCGAGAGAACCTCCGCTGATATTGTCCGTGAAGATGCCGATTTTGCAGAGGTGGAGGCGAGCGTTGCACCTGACGATGAGCATCCGATCTGGCACACAAACTCGGACGAAACTGCCGATTCGATGTTGAAAAATTCTTTTAGCGATGTATTGGATCCGTCGGACGCGGTGATTCTCTCCAGAAGAATCACGTCGAACGGTAGGAGTCGCTGCCAAGTTAACGGGCGCTTGGTGAATTTGAAGCAACTGCAAGCACTCGGGACATTACTTGTAGATATCCACGGTCAACACGAACATCAATCGTTATTTAGAACACAAACGCATCTTAAGCTCTTAGACGATTTCGGCGGCAACAGTGAGGCACAACAACACATTGGCAAGATATACGCGCAATTACGAGCCCTGCAACAAGAAACAGCATCCCTCGCGGAGACCTTGAAAGCATCAGAACGGGAGAAGGAACTCCTCGAATTTGAAATTAAAGAACTGACTTCGGCACATCTGGAGGAAGGCGAGGACGAAACATTGGCGGATGAAGCGCGTATCCTTAAGAACGCAGAGACGTTGCGTAAGTCCGCGAATCATGTGTATCGACAACTGGATAATGACGGCTCTGGAATGGGAAGTTACGGCAGTCCTCTTGAACGCTTGAGAGATGCCGCGAAGGAACTGATAAAATTGTCCGAAATCGATGATAGCCTCTCGGAATTGGGAGATCGATTGGAATCATCGCTTTACGAATTGGAGGACATCGCTTCACAGGTCCGCCACTATGCGGAAACGGTCGAATCGAACGCAATGCGGTTGGACGAAGTGACCGATCGGTTAGCATTGATAGCAAAACTCAAACGGCGTTACGGGAACTCTATTCCAGAGATATTGGTTTATCACGCCGATGCAGAGGAAAAATTAGAGACGTTACAACTCGGCACAGAGAAACAGGATTTGCTGCAGACGGAGATCCATAAAACGATTCAAGAAGCACAGCACCTATGCACTGCGCTCTCCGCGAAACGGCAGCATGTTGCTAAGCATCTTTCAGAACGGATCGAGAAGGAGTTGCGGACACTCGGTATGGACAAAGCGGAATTTCATGCATCCGTTCGACATATACCGGATGACCGGGGTCCGTTTCAGATAGACGGGAAACGCTATGCATTCCGCGCTGACGGGATGGACGCTGTAGAGTTCTTAATTGCGCCGAATGTAGGATCCGAAGCGCGTCCGATCACCAGAATCGCATCAGGTGGTGAAATCTCGCGCATTATGCTCGCGTTAAAGACAGTGCTTATTCAAGTTGATGAGATTCCTACACTGCTCTTTGACGAAATCGACAGCGGTATTGGAGGCAAGGTTGCAGACGTAGTTGGCAAAAAGTTAAAGGAACTCTCAGTATTTTCACAGGTTATTTGCATTACACACTTGCCGCAGATTGCCCGTTTTGCAGATAGACATTTTCGGGTTGAAAAGAAGGTGATTGGTGAGCGTACACTGATTACGGCGAAACCGTTGACTGCAGAAGAACAAGTTAGTGAAATCGCCCGAATGCACGGTGGTGAAGAAACCGAAATAGGACTTGCACATGCACGAGAACTGCTGTCCGACTTTTAAATGATTGGCCCCCGCGCATCGTTCCACTTCGTTTCACGATGGTTCTTGATGGGTTTCAACGGTAAGCGCAACCAACGGGCGCGCTGGATATACGGGGTGGAAGGTTCTTGACACATCCTGCCTGACCGAACCGCAAGGAACATTAAAAAAGGATGGGCAAAGAAATGGACGAAAGGTTTACACAAGCCAACGGAACACATGTCTATACTGGATGCGAGTTATTAGTTAAGGGTGCCTTAGAGAGCGGTGTTAGCCTTCTCACAGGTTATCCCGGCTCCCCAATCGCCGAAGTATTTGACATTCTCGAACGCAATGCCGAGTTATTGAAAACCAACGGCATCGTCGCGCAGATAGCCAACAACGAGGCATTGAGTATCGCGCGACTCAACGGTTCGCAGATGGCTGATGTCCGCGCGATTACATTTATGAAAAGCGTCGGCTTTCATGTCGCCTCTGATGCACTGGCGATTAGTAACCTTGCAGGAACAACCGGTGGTGCCGTCGTGGTTGTTGGTGACGACACATGGTCGCACAGCACGCAGGTGCCTGCTGATTCCCGATTTTTGGCACGGCATGTCCAAACACCACTTATTGAACCTGGGACATTTCAGGAACTTAAGGACTGGATTCACTGTGCCTTCCAGATCTCCGCAGCATCGAACCTCTATGTCTGCTACTTAACTACCGAAAATCAGGCAAGCGGAGGTGGCGATGTTGAACTCTATCCTAATATTTATCCCGAAATTAGCGACTTAAAGCAAATCAACTTGGATACCCAACTCATCGATGCCGATAAACGGGTTGTTTTACCTCCACATACTGCCCAGATCGAAGTGGAGGCATTGAGAGAACGGATCCCCACCGCACTTGAGACAGCACGGAACCTTGGACTCAACACAATCCAGTTCATGGGAGAAACTTCAAGTCGGAAGAAGCACCGTCTTGGATTTGTCAGTGCTGGTTTAGCTTATAGCTGCCTTCTCCACGCACTCGGGGAATTGCAACTGGACGGTGAGATCCCGATTCTCAAACTTGGTATGACGCACCCTATCGACAAGGACATCATCAGAGAATTTGCTGCACAGGTTGACGAAATCTACGTCGTTGAGGAAAAACGTCCCCTTTTAGAGAACGAAATAAAAGCATTCATCACCCATGGGTATCAGAATGGAGACATTGATCGATACGTAAATGTGTGGGGAAAACAATTTCCAGACGGCATGGCAGGAATCCCGGTAACTTCTGGCTTAGATGCCTCCATCCTTATTCAAAAACTCATCCCACTTCTCAAACATCTCCTCGGCACAGGAGACACATCTGCTGTAAGCGCAGCAGCCCACCACAATCCAAAAATCGATTTGGAACATTTCTCACGTGAAGAAACACTCCAAAAACAGGTATCCGAACAGCAAATCGACATTCCGCAACGGACCCCAACCTTTTGTCCGGGCTGTCCTCATCGTGATTCTTCGAGCGTCTTCCTTGAAATTACGAATCAATTCATGGATGCGGACTATATGAAGAAGCATCATGATTTAGGACCAGTCGATCTCGTCTTTCATGGAGATATCGGTTGCTATTCAATGCTCAAATATGAACCATTTCCACGTCTAATGCACAATCTTTCTGCGATGGCGTTAGGTGGCGGTGCAGGGGCTGGTATCGACCCGTTTATCAAAAACAAGCAGGTCGTTTTCATGGGGGATTCAACCTTTTTCCACGGCGGGATGGCAGCGATTTCGGATTCAATCAAAAACAACCAAGACATCGCCTACATTATTTTAGACAACCAAACAACAGCGATGACCGGACATCAACCGACTCCTGCTAACGAACTTGACCTTCTCGGGAATCCGACGTTCGCACAAGATATTGAGCAAGTGGCACAAGGACTCGCCGGTAATTCCGAAATAGAAATCGTGCGCACCAACCCGGAAGACAGGGTGAACTACAAAAAATATCTGGAGAAAACGATTCTCAAACCCGGCATCAAAATTATCATCGCCGATAAAGAGTGTGCGATTACCTATCATCGTCGGATCCGACGTGAACAACAGCAAACAGTCGCTAAAGATGGCTTTCTTAAATACGAAAAGCATATCAATATAACCCCTGAGGTATGTGAGTTTTGTCGAGAATGCACCACTGCAACGGGATGTCCCGGTCTAAAAATAGTTGATACCGATTATGGCGAGAAAATCGCCATCGATCAGTCAAATTGCGTCTCCGATGGTGCCTGCGCCCGGATTAAATACGCATGTCCTGCGTTTGAAGAGGTTATCGTTACACGCAAACGTCCTCCTCAAAAGCAAATAACAGAATTCGGCAATCGTGCACTCCTGAGTGATGAACCCTTACCACCGCCACCCCTACCGACGTTCGAGCGGTGTTGGAACATGTACGCCGCAGGTGTTGGTGGCATGGGGATTGGGACGATCTCGAAAGTCCTCGTCGTTGCAGGCTATCTTCAGGGCTACAACGTGACGTTTTGCGATAGGAAAGGATTGGCAATTCGCAATGGTGGTGTCTATACACATATCGCGTATACGCAACCGGACGTTCATGCTTCCCCAATGATTCCTTATGGTAAAGCGGATCTCCTATTAGGACTTGATATTTTAGAGGCGGTCCGCGGGATTACTGCACAATCACACTTCCGCATCGCATCATCGAATCGAACCACTGCTGTGGTGAATACAGCGAAAACTGAAACGATAACCACTCTCATCGGCAAAGACAATTTCGATCCTGAGACCCTTGAAGAAGAACTTCAGACATATACTAACGCCGACACGTATTTTGGGGTTGATCTATTTGCAGTCTCTGAGCAATTGTTCGGCAACAAGTTGTACGCGAACATGATGCTTCTTGGTACTGCTTTTCAACGGCAATTGATACCTCTCGAATTGGAACCTCTCCAATTGGCACTTAAGCAGATGGTGCCGCACGCCGATTTGGATACCAATATGAAAGCGTTTACTGTCGGACGTCGCCTTGCATTAGAAGACACCAAATCTCTTGCGGATACACGTTCAGAAAAGCCCCTGGCAACTTACACCGAAATGTTCTCCGCAAAACAACAAATCTTGGCAAAAAAACGCAATGGGAAACGTTTAGCGCGAGAATACGTAACACTTGTTGAAAGTACCATAGAGACGCTTAATCTTGATTCAGACAGCATCCACCGAACACTTGCACTCTATATCTATGATTTGGTTCAGTTCGAGGATATCAACTACGCTCGGGTATACGTTGAAAAGATTAAACACGTCTATGCACACGACTCAGAAGTGTACCAGTATCGCGCGACAAAAGCTGCGATTCGCTATCTCCACAAGGTGATGCTAATCAAAGACGAGATTTACGTCGCACATCTGCTAACGAGCGAAGAAAAATTGCAGCGGGATCAGGAATTGTATAAGGTTGACGCAGCAAACGGTGATAGGATTAAATATGTCCATCTCAATCGTCCCCACTTTACCGTGATGGGGCTTGACTTTGAAGAGGACATTGACACACGAAATTGGCAACTGCATCTGATGAAACGGATGAAGTTTCTAAGACGTTGGTTTCCAGAGTGGCACGCCAAGGAAAAAGCGTTCCGAGAGTGGTATATTACTCGCGTGATTGACACCTTCTCACCGACTGACGCTGAGACGTACGAAAAGCATCTCCAAGCGTTAGAATGTGTGGAGGAAGTCCGTGGCTATCGAGAAATTCGCTATCCGAAAATGGAAACGGCGAAGCGGACAGTTGAAGGCTTACTTGAAGAATAACCGCTTCCTTCGCGTATGGAAAACGAGCACGTAGCCTGAAACGAAGTGGAAGGCGATTCTACGGAAAGGGACATGAAACTCCAGACTCACCTCATCGAACCGCAAGGAAAATTAAAAAAACTGACCGGACACACCCGCATTGTCGGCGTTATTGGTGACCCCGTTGAACACAGCCGTTCACCACAAATGCACAATGCTGCTTTTGCCAAAGCAGGTCTGGATTATGTATATGTCCCGTTTCATGTCCGTCCCGATGATTTGGCAGATGCGATTGCTGGGTTTAAAGCGATTAATGTCGTCGGTATTAATGTGACGCTTCCACACAAACAGGCAGTCATCCCGTATCTGACATCAATCTCTCGGGAAGCGGAACTCATTGGTGCTGTAAACACGCTGACGTTTGTTGAAGGGAACATATATGGCGATAATACAGATGCCCCTGGTGTCTTAAAAGCCTTAGAAGAGAACGGAAACATGTCTGTGCCGGTAGGCGAGAATGTCGTCGTTTTAGGAGCAGGCGGAGCTGCGAGGGCTGTCGTCGTTGCGTTAGCACTGAGAGGCGTAACATCGATTACAATCGCCAATCGTACAGTGGAAAAAGCCGTCTCTTTAGCAAAAGAGATGGACCGGAAGACAGGTATTTCCATGCAAGGAATGGGGCTCACGGATGAACGATTGCCTCTGGCTGTTCGCGAGAGCAAACTCCTTGTCAACACCGCGACGACGAGCATGGATGTAACACAACCCTTGCTCATTGCTGCCGCCTGGCTTCAACCGAATACTATTGTTTATGACATTGTGTATACTCCCCCGGTAACACCTTTGATGCAAGCCGCTACCGAGCGCGGATGTCAAACCCTTGGCGGCATCGGGATGTTAGTCCATCAGGGGGCTATCGCTTTTGAGAAATGGACGGGTGTTACACCGTGTACTGAGACAATGCGTCAAGCACTTTTCTAACTATGGGCACCTGGGCATCGTTCCACTTCGTTTCACGATGGTTTCTGATTAATTTCAACACGACTGGGGATCTGTGCGATTCTTAAGAGTATGCGTGAACCCCAAGCCCCAGCGGAGCGGCAGGTGTGTAGACACTCATAAGCGTTATAGAGTAGTCATCTCACAATCCTATATGGTTCACCAAGACATACGAAAGGGGTCAATAACGACATAATGCAACAAGAACAGGATTTTATGCCGATTCGCTTCGTTATACTCGGCACACCTTATACCATAAAACCGACAGAAGAGTTAACGCCAGAAGCCATCAACGAACTGGTTGAATACGTCAAAAGTTTAGTCGAATCCTATCTCAGAAAAGGCTTTGACGAACAAAGGGTTCCGTTGCTGGTCGCTTTCCACATCGCTGATGAAAAACGTCGTCTTCAGGAAAAGTATGAATTGCCCTTGTACCGAATAGCAGAGAGGTTACAATTTGCGATTGAAGAGGAGACGGAACCCCAGCGTTCCGAAGAATAGCCATCGGCGGTCAGCATTGTCCCGCAAGCCCATAGAGGCTTGCGCCTAAAAGAGGGTGTTTTTGCGGATTTCCCTGCGGATTTCTGCGGATTTCCCTTGATAGTCCTAACACCTCTTGTGACTGACAACCGATAGCCGACTGCCGATAGCCACTTGAGGCATCTGTTGCCCATCCTAACGGAGCAGCAGCACAACGAGAATGCCAAATATCGGTAGTAAGGCGATTAAAACTTTGACTTCGGTCAGATAATTTTTGTAACGTTGAACTGCGGAATTTTGCTCCATCCACTGGTTGATGAATTCAATTCGTCGATGGATGGACGGGTGTGTGTTGAACATTTCAAAGAAACGCTGAATCGACCTCGGTACTGAATTCAAGACTGCGAGTTTCGCCAAGGCTCCTTTGAATGCTTCCGGTTTCTCTGTAAGTCTAACCGCATATAGGTCGGCTTGATGTTCACAACGCCTTGATAAATACCGGAAAATAAATATGAAATAAATGATTAGAAAGGTCAGCGAACATAATGTCGATACCACTGACAAAAGAGGTTGTGATTCTCCAAGGTATGCTACCAGCGGTTCTTCAACAAGGATATAGAAAAAGGGATAATTCAAGAGATAGAAGAGTGAAAAAAGCATATATGTCGGAATGTGCCTATAGCGGATATGTCCAAGTTCATGAGCAACGACAGTTTCAATTTCTTCATCCGTGAAGTATTCGAGAAGCGCGTCTGTGAGAAAAATGCGGCGATTCCACGGAAAGGTCCCCGCGACAGCTGCGTTGGCTATTAACAGCGAACCGGTTTTCCACACCATAATCTCCCGGTATTTTATACCGCTCTGCTTCGTCAAACGGTCTAATTTCTCCTTCAGCACCGAATCCGTCGCGAGTCGTTCTGTTTTCCATAGAAACTGCATCAATAATGGGGCAAAGATATACACGGAAACAATTATCGGTAGAATCAGCCCAATGAGAATGTATGGATGCTCCATGATGAATACTTTTGCCGAATATGGGAGCCAGTGAATAGCGTCCATTATCACCAAGTAAAAGAACATCGGCAACAACGGGAAAAGCAAAAACTTGAATTGCAGACTCAGAATCTCTCTGTAGTGCCCTTGTTGAAGCCTATTCACCCGATAAAACGCAAGTCGGATACAGATGAGTCCGATCAGTAGGGGAAGCAACGCGAGGGTCTGGCGTAAATTTGCCATCGGAAAGAATGCGAAGTGTTTGTCAATCAGCATCGGCAGATTCAACAGATACAGATTGCAGAGGTACGCCGCTAAACTGAGGCACTCAAAAACAATCATGAAGCGGCGCAGGCGATAGAGTGTTGGCAGGTTCTCCTCTTCGTGCGCGGGAAAGGCTCTCGCCACATAGGACGTCACGAAACATGTGATAAGAATAGGGAACCCTGTCAAGACAATTGTCCAGAAGACTATCTGCACATCACTGATGTTCATGCTTGCTTGCGGGGGCTCAAAGGAAAAAAGAAAGAGTAGTCCAGCAATTAAGATAATACTTATCTGTCCCATTCTATCAGCACCCTTCCTCAGCCTATAGTAGATAGACCCAGTTTACTGAGTATACCTATTGACGTAGGTTTCCAACACATGTAGGTACTGAATTTTAACGTATCTCGTATCAAAAATCAAGAATGTTTTAAAACCTTATTTCAGTTGCTTTAGCATTTGTGAAAAAAACTCTTGACTTTTTTTAGGAAAAAGTTGTATAATTTATATCAAAAGCACCTGTGAGAATAAACTGCTTGCAGGTCTCCCATATTGCAAGTTCGTTTTGTATCAGCACTTGGACAGCAGTCTCACCCCGCACGCTTGTGTAGGTGCTGTCCCCACCCGTGAGACGGTGGACGGTGTTAGTGTGAAACCATTTAAAACATTCGGATAAATATTTGGACGCGGCGTAAATTTATATCGGTAGATACCCTCTGCCACTCGCCTCGTCCGTCCCAATAACCATCGCGGTCGGCTTGGTCGAGATGTAAAACGCCTGCGGAGTCCGTGTAAAACCTCATACAATCAGCACTACGATGCTGGCGGAGGCACTGGACGTTGAAACAGGAACTACCTCTACAGACATAATCAGTTATCTGCCATTATCTGTAGTAAAAGGAGCAGGAATCCATGATAAGTAGAACCGCTTTCACAATTATCGCTCTTCTGGGTATTGCACTTGTTGTGAGTAGTTGCGGCAAGTTGGATCAGGAAGAGTTTGAAATGTGGAAGAATGAACATGTCTCAAAGATGGAGCAAGCTGAAGCAGACATGTCAAACAAGATTACAATGCTGGATAGCAAGGTCGATCAGCAGGGCAAAGATTTAACGGAAGGGATCTCCAGAGCGAAGGATGAGGCGATTGCCGCGTCCCAGCAAGGGGATGCCGATACCATTGCTGCTGCCACACAAAATGCCAAAGAGCAGGCTGCGCAACTCCGCGCCGACCTAACGAAGTCTATTGATATGCAAGGGCAAAAAGCAATGGACTTTACCAAAGGCGAAGATGCCAAACTGCAAAAACAACTCATGGCTCATGAAGATGCCGAGAAAACCCAAGACGCAGCGATAAAGCAGCTTGAGTCTAAAGTCATGGCCATAGAAGAAGGGTTAGCCATGGTGGCAGAAGAAGTTGCCGCAGCACCGACCCTGCTGGTTACCGTCAATTTCAGCAGTGGTAAAACCGGTTTATCCAGCGACGCAAAGCAGATGCTTGATGGTACCGTTGAACAACTCATGGAAGCTTCAGATGCAAAGATCAAAGTTGTTGGACACGCTGATGGCATGCCAGTACTGCGCGGAAGTTATAGAAGCAATTGGGACCTCTCACAGGCACGCGCGAACTCTGCCTCGAAGTACCTGCAATCAAAAGGAATTGATGCCGGCAGAATTGAGGCTGTTGGTAAAGCACACACCGATCCTGTTGCCCCACAGACCACTGCCGCAGGCAGAGCTATGAATCGTCGGGTCGAAGTTATTTTGGTTCCTGCACATGGCCATAGCCACCCACATTAATTCCAAACTATTCATTGGGTGGAAGCCGTTTGAGTTCCTCTGACCTAATGAATGCAGCCCAAGTACTTTTGTATCAACATATAGGCGGGTTTTCGTACCCGCCTACTGTTGTCATGTTACTGCCCTATATGCGCATTGGATAAGGACTTTACCACTTATGCGTTTGGTATTTGCCTGTTGCTTGCTTCTGTTGTTGATTCCCTGCCTAACACTTGCAGATACCACCGGTGTGCAATCCCTGCGACCGTCCCCCATCCGAGAATTTTTAGCAGAACACCTGCAGTTCCCGTCGTTTCAGTTGTCCCTATTCTCATACAAGCCGGAGTTGGGTAGCCTGGCTGATATTCTCCAGAGCGTCGGAGTATCACAGATTCCGGGCGCGTTGTTACCAACGTTTTCGGTTGTATTTGAACATAGCCCCGAGTTAGATTCACGTTTGGAGTTCGGCTATTGGCAAATGGAACTTGACATTCCACCGCCTACCTCAGCGAACCTCTCTACCACCCTCATCCCGATTTCGTATCAGTTTATTTATCGCCCGGTGCTTCTCGCCGAATACCTTCCAATTTACTTGGGGGGTGGTATCGGTTATTTGGGAACAAGCTTTAGTGGTAGCGCAATCGATCTCATTGAACAACAGGGTATCAGCTTTGATAATAGCACCTCAGGTCCAACCGGGTATGTCCTCATCGGGGCAGAACTGCTGCAGTGGGATCATAATTTTTCACTCAACTTTGAGGTGAAACGGATACTTAAAACAGTAGAAACAACAGGCACTGTACCACTCGATCTGATTTTAGATGGCACTGCAATCGGGTTAGGTGTCAAAATGCGATTTTAGTGGTTAGTTAAGAAACCTTTTTTCCCTGAAAACTGTTAACCCTTCACGGATGTCCTTAAAGCATAGTAAGCGTATTCTCCCATTTGTTGTCTGTCTCGTATTCGGCTGTATTATCGGTGGTTACTCGGATACGCCCCTCCCGCTTCTCAGCTTACTGGCTGCCACCGGTGCTTTCGTCCTTTTCGGCATGGAACTTGCGGTCTATCTACTGTTAATCGCTCTGCCGTTTTCATTTCGCTACATTCTCCCAGGTCGCTTTGAGATTCAAACACCGACAGAGCCATTATTAGGCATGCTCGTTGCGGTTTACTGTGGACAAAAAATACTTGATCGGGCACTCCGGAAGAATAAACAGGAAAACACCTTCCCTTTTTTCACCCCACTCTGCTTTTATATTTTTGCTACATTCCTTTCTGCAATCAATACACCAGATCTTTTTGGCACACTTAAAGGAGCACTCCGGGCGACAGTTTACATGCTCTTTAGCGTGGTAGTGCACGCTGTTATCCAAAACAGGACTGCACTGAAACGGCTTTTTATTGCCAGTTTTCCATCCGCTGCGGTTGCTGTCATTTGGACAGTTATTGTTCTCATTTATCACATAGATGCATGGCAGTGGACGAGTGCGTATCGGAGCGCGCCGTTCACGAATTATTCCGTTTACGGGGCATTTACTGCGCTCTTTTTCCTTATCTGCCTGAGTCGTCTCCTCTTTGACAATAGTGGGTATGACCGCGTGCTCTGGACAGCATGGTTCATTTGCTTCGGTGTGGGTCTCCTAATGTGCTTTTCGCGTGGGGTCTGGCTATCGGTCATCGTTGCGATCAGTTTCATGCTGCTGCAACTGGGGAAAGGCGTTACGCATAAAAAGATTCTGTTTATCGGTGCCACATGCCTTATCTTACTGATCTGTCTGAATTTGCCCGGTATCTACAACATTCTCGTTGAACGTATTACATCCGCGGTGGACCTCAGTTACGCTTCAAACCGAGCGCGCCTTCTACGCTGGGGACAAGCGGTCGCGATGTTCTCTGAAAGTCCTATCTTGGGTAAGGGTTATGGTGCGTTTGCGATGTTGTACGAGGAAGATGTAGCACTCGTTGGCAGTTATACGGCACAGTACCAACTCGGTGCACACAGCGAATACCTCCAAGTTATGGCGGAATTGGGAATTGTTGGATTAGGTATATGGATATGGCTGAACCTTGCATTTCTACGCTACGGTTTTCTCGCACTCAAAACGTTAGAGGATGGTTTTTACCGTGCTATCGTCATTGGATTGATGGCAGCAGAAATTTCATTGATGGTGCATTTCACAGTGAACAATCTGCTGAATGGTGATGCCATTGGGATCCCTTTTTGGGGTATCTACGGATTACTGCCAGCTGTCGTGCAAATGGCTAATCGTGAAAAGCCTACATCCGAAACTGAAGACGGTGTATAATAAATAGGACTTACGCAGTTGGTTTCGTCCGTCCCCCTGATAAGGGGGATTTAGGGGGTTAAAAATAATCGCGCTGTCCGCTCTAACTCCGTAAGTCCTGAGAAAATAAACATGAATTATATCGCTGAGCAGGTCCGTTGCCTCAGTTCCCTCATATCGTCTTACCAATGGAGAAATTAATTGACATGAACATTATCCATATTATTTCAGACACATTTCGACGCGATAACCTCGCTATCTATGGCGGAAAAGGGTACACACCATCCTTGAATGCCTTCGCGGAAAAATGTGTCGTTTTTGACAAAGCGTATGTGTGCAGTTATCCGACTGTCCCAATCCGAGGGGATTTGGTGACAGGTCAGGTCGGCATCTGTCGGCGGGGATGGGAACCCTTGAAGCGAGATGTACCTGTCATCGCGACTGATTTAACGAACGCTGGCATCGTTAGTATGATGATTGCCGACACGCCACACCACATCAACAACGGTTTCTTTTACAATCGCGGGTTCACCGGATGGAAATGGATCCGAGGACAGGAAGGCGATTGCTTGGAGACGCATCCCTATGATTATGAATCGCAGGACGTATTGCGGCATCGCGAGTATACACGAACACATCCGAACAAGTTGCCCCCTGGGCTCGGCAACCACCTGAGAAACATTGCGTTTCGGCAGACAGAGGCAGATACTTTCGTTGCCCAGACTGTGCAGACGGCTTGCGACTGGTTGGAGCGAAATCATCAACACGAAAACTTCTATTTAATGGTGGACACCTTCGACCCACACGAACCGTGGGATGCCCCTGAATGGTATCTAAAACGTTTCGATTCAAGCGATTACGACGGACCGGAACCGATCTATCCACCTTACGGTCCCAATCCGATGAACGCACGCGAGACGGAACGCCTCAACGCCCTCTACCGCGCAGAAGCATCACTGGTTGACAATTGGATCGGACAATTCTTACGGAAAATCGACTATATGGGTCTAATGGAAAACACGATGGTGATTTTCATGGCAGACCACGGCTTCCTATTGGGTGAACACGGACTGCTTGCGAAGAATTTTAGCATGTATGAAGAAATTGTCCATATCCCACTACTGGTTTATCACCCAGAGGCGACACCACGTCACACAGATGCACTCGCCAGTATTATCGATATTCCACCTACTGTTATTGATGTATTTGGTGCAGAGCGCGGTGGACAGGTGGAAGGAAACAGTATTCTCCCGGTTATCATGGGAGATACCGACACAGGGCGCGAGTATGCCGTTACGCACGGGGCATGGGTCGGCGGCTGGAGTCCTGACGGTGGAAGCCCGCATGGAAACATCACTGATGGCACCTGGTCCCTGCTTTTAGAGAACCAAGGCGCACCGAAGCAATTATTCCATTTACCCTCTGATCCGGATCAGATACAGAATCGGTTTGAGTCAGATACGTCAGAGGCGCGTCGGCTCTACCAAGCGTTTTTGGACTTCTTAGCGCAGCACGGTGCCCCTGAAGCAATGGTGACAGAATTCCAGAATCGATGGCAAGACTGATTTCTGTTAAACGGACAGGGCTTATGTTATCCAATTCCCCACAGGGACCTTCGTAGACATGCTATCTAACACGCATAAGGATGAAGCCCGCCTAAAGGTAATTTGACGTGAGTCCTGTCAAAATACTACGTCCAGTCCATGATCACGCCCAAGTATTCGTCCTTGCGATCCGTCAATCCATCGTAGGCAGATTGTGCTGCTTCCGGGTCAATTACATGCGTCAGCAATTCTTCCACCTTGAACTTGCCCTCACAGATGAGCGAGTAGACTAAGCGAGAATTACGCTCAAGTGAATGTTTCGACTCACCAGTGTGCATCGTCGGGTAGACCCACTCATGCGCACTTCTGAGCGTAATCGCGCCTAAGCCAATACTGTGGCTATAGTTCAGAATCTCCGTTGCGTTGGTGATGTACTCGCCTCGCGGTGAACCCAGTAAGATAACCTCTCCCTTGGTGCCGGTCAATTGGTACGCCGTTTCGACGAGTCGCGGGTTTCCAATTGCTTCGACAGTGACTGCCGCTTTTTCGCCGTTTGTTAACGCTATAACACGTTCCAGCACATCTTCTTCGTCCGGATTAATAAGGTGCTGGATGCCGCACTGCTGGGCGATTTCAAGCCGACGCGGTACTCGCTCGATGCTGATGACTTTCATCCCAGCCAAACTGAAAAGTTGCGATGCAGAATTGCCGACCAACCCTAAGCCGATAATGGCGACGGTATCCCCAAATTCGGCAGAAGATACCCGTAGAGATGTCATCGCGACGGTTGCCATTCGGACGAACGGGACCAGTTTCTCATCTATTTCTAAAGGTGGTTTAAACGCTAAAAGGACTGCCTCAGTTTTGGCGATAGAAGCGTGTGGACTATAGCAGAAAGCGAGATCTCCCGCGACACATTTGGTCACGTTTTCACCGACCCTGAGAACTTCACCGATCGCCGTATAGCCAGAGCCGTGTGGGAATCGTGTCCCGCTTTCGAGTCCAGTATACCCTGCGCCTTCGGTGCCGGGACTAATCAAACTATAGTGCGTTTTTAACAGAATTTGGTTCGGCGTGAGTGTTTCATCAAGCTCGAAATCCTCCAGCGTTGCTGAACGTTTCGCTGGCATCACAATCCGTTTACCTTTCATGCCGTAATGCTCCTTGTTGAATTTTTCCCATTATGCTATCATATTTACAAAACTTTTTATATTTTTAATTATTCCTTGCGGTTCGGTGAAGTTTTTTAATTTATGGGCACCTGGACCGCTCTCCATTCCATTACGAGCGGGTTTTCGGTCAATTATAGCTACGAAAGGTGTTTTGGACTTAATCAGAAACCACCGCGTAACATTGTCCGACAAGTCTCTATAGGCTCGTACCAGGAGAGGTACCCGGGAGGCCATAGTTTAAAAACCTCGACGTAGAGCCAGCCCGGCACGTTGTTTGGGCTTACGTTTTCTTTATAACTTTCAGACGCAGAACCGCATCCGTTAAGAGGGAGAGATTTCCTTATGAGACTCACGCCAGAGCAGTGCGAAACCTTCTGGACACAAGGCGTACTGATAGTCAAAAATGCCTTGACTGATGAAGACCTACAGCCAGTGATTGATGAGATTTCAGATTGGATTTCGGAACGCGCCCTTGCCTTAAAGCAGGAAGATAAAATCGAAGACTTGCATGAAGACGAACCCTTCAATAAGCGGTTCGGCAAGTTGCTGGCACAGTCCGGTGAGATGGTGAGCGGTTTGGATATCATGCACTACCGCGGCAAAGCCATCTTCGAATTCCTGAAAAACGACAACCTTTTAGATGTGATTGAAGGAATTGTTGGTCCCGAAATTACTTGCAATCCGATTCAGCACTTACGTGCAAAACCGCCCGTTATAGATGGGAATGCAAGTTGGGCAGGTGGTGTGCCGTGGCATCAGGATGCTGGTGTCATGATGCCGGAGGCAGAGGGATCCATCATCGTCACATGTTGGCTTCCGTTAGGCGATAGCACAATAGAGATGGGATGCCTCCAGGCATTACCCGGTATTACCGAAGATAAAGGTTATCTAAGCCACCAGAAAGAGGGCGGGACCATGATCAAACCGGAGTTAATGCCGGATGTTGAACCCCTCATGCTGGAATGTTACCGCGGCGACCTCATCTTATTAAGCCGTTTTACACCACATCGTTCGGAGCCAAACACGTCCGATCGGTGTCGTTGGTCGCTGGATTTACGCTATCAGACCACAGGGCATCACACAGGACGAACGGCACATCCTGACTTCATTGTGCAAAGCCATAAAAATCCCGAAACTGTCCTGTCCGAACACCAAGAATGGTGTGATATGTGGATAGATGCTTTTGAAAACCCACGCGGCTTCGCAGGACATAGGTCGGAATAGCATGGATCTATGTCCGTGGTGTGGGGTGCTGCGACAGTAGGCGAGGGGTATTTCTGCGGATTTCCCCCAGGAAACCTCGCCAGCGAGAAAGTAGGGGTTGTAACGATGCAAGCGATTATTCTGTGCGGCGGTCTTGCCACGCGACTCGGTGAGGCAGCGAAAACGCTTCCGAAGATTCTGCTGGAGATCGCTGGGAAAACAGTATTAGAATGGCAAATCCAATTGTTGAGAGATGTAGGTGTCACCGCGGTCGTCCTCGCGTCGGGACACCTTCACGATGTGCTTTATGAACGCGTAGGAGACGCTTACGCCGGGATGTGCATCCGTTATGCCAAAGAGGAAAAGAGACTCGGCACTGGCGGCGCGATTCAGAACGCGATGCAGCAGATCGATACATCACCCTTTTTTGTCCTAAATGGCGATATCTTGCTCGCGAACTTTTCACTGCGGGAAATGTTAATTCGATTTGACCACAGAATGGCAGGTGTGCTGTTAAGTGTGCATGTCCCGGACATCCGTCCGTACGGCGAAATTATATCGGACGGTGAGGGAAAAATTCAGGCATTTTGTGAGAAACAACCTATCTATCGCGCTGGATATGTCAACGGTGCGATATATATTTTCGATCAAAGCATTGCTGATGCGTTTCCAAGTGACCGAGAAAACTTCTCTATGGAACGAGATGTTTTTCCATATGTTTCCAATCTCTATGCGTTACGAACGGACGCGGACTGGATCGATATTGGTGTTCCAGAACGGTTGGCTTATGCGCGTGAACATTTCCCATTTTCTAATTTTCCTTGCGGTTCGGTCAGGTAAGTTTGGAACTTTGACGTTCCTTTCCGTAGATCCGCTTTCCACTTCGTTCCAAGCTGCGTGATTTTTAACTAATGCCCTCTTTACTGACTACTTCTCTGTCCCTTCTGTCCGTAACACGACGTAGCTTCGATACCGTTCTGAATGTATTTCCCCTGCTTCAACGGCATCCTGAATAGCACAATCAGGTTCTGTGACATGGGCACAATCATTGTATTTGCATGTGCCGAGGTAAGGTTCCATTTCCGGGAAATAGTGTTCTAAATTCTCCGTATCCACACCCCACAACCCAACTTCCCGTATACCGGGCGTGTCCGCGACTTCGCCGCCGATGTCTAAGGGAAAGAGCTCGACAAGTGTTGTTGTATGTCGTCCCTTCTGAGTTCTGATACCGACTTCACCGATTCGCAAGTCCAAGCTGGGTTGGAGTGCGTTTAGCAGGCTGGATTTTCCGACACCAGACGCGCCAACAATAACACTAAATTTATCCCTCAGCGCATTTCGGAGTGCGTCCAGGCTCCCAGGCACATTGATGCTGGTATAGAGGACCCGGTAACCCAACTTCTCATAAACATCAAAGATTGCTGTGAGCTCTGTTCGTTGGGTTTCATCCACTAAGTCCATCTTGTTAAGACATACCACCGCTTCCATGTCCCCTGCCTCCGCCAAGATAAGAAACCTATCCAACGTCCGAAAATTAAGGGACGGCATAAGCGTAGCGACAACGGCTACGACCTGATGTGCATTAGCAACGATAACCTGTTCAATATCCTCGTGTTTTCCAGCGTATTGCCGCGAGAACTTTGTCCGGCGAGGCAGAATATCCTCTATCACTCCCTCTTCCATATCAAGTTGCGTGAAGATGACCCAATCACCGACAGCAACTGGGTCGGCATACAGTCTGCGTCCGGTTTCAGAGCGGTGTCTCCGTTTGAGTGTGCCACGAAGTATGCATCGCAGGATAATATCATCGTGTTGGACATCATAAGATCCTGTCCGCGCCCGGATGACTCTACCTTGTTCGCGTGTAAGAATAAGTTCCACCTCCTAAAAGCGTGGAAGCGGTTGACGCTATATCAAAAATCTGTTAGATATAAGCTTTCATGGTTTCCAAAGCTACCTCAACATCCTCATCAAAATTGTCAAATTTGCACTCACACGAGACTCGACCGTCATAGCCCGCTTTTTGTAGTGCCGTGAAGAAATCTGTGAAATCGAAATCGTCGTTTCCGGGATAGGAACGCTTGATCGGTTCCGCTATGTGGACATGCGCGAGCCACTCAGCAGCGTCGATGATGTTTTGCATCGGTTCTTCTTCCTGATAGATGTGATAGAGATCTGCCAACGCCTTGATACCCGGACGATTCACGCGTTTTGCCATAGCGAGTCCATCTGCGACGGTCCGAAGGATATTGCCCTCTCGCCAGCAAATTGGTTCGATGACAATCGTCATGTTGTGCGCTTCGGCATGATCTGCCGCCATATCGAGGAATTCAGCAATTTGTGCCAATGCACGTTCGCGCGAATAGCCTTCTTCTATACTCCGGGAACCGCTGCTGCCGTAGACGATAACTTCACCGCCAATTTCACTACCTCTGCGACACGCGGTCTCTACATAGCGTGACAGGCGTGGGAAATCCACTGTATCGCCTACCACACGCAGGTCACCGGGGATGAATCCGGAGTACGACTCCGCCTTTAACGGTGCTTCCGCTACCTGTTCACGAATTTTCTGGAATTCAGCCTCATCCGCTTCAGGCATCAACCCCGGACGCACGCCTAATTCAATGTAGTCATATCCAACTTCTGCGAGTCGATTGACATTCTCTAAACCTGTACAAACCCCAAATCTCATGTGCTTGCTCCTTCTCACCTATCTGTCAACGGAATTGGAATACACAGATGGAATAAATTTTAACCGTTAGTGATTAGCAGTGCTATGTCGAATTTTTACTGTCTATCTTTTATTGTCCAAATCGTCGTTTTCGTTGGCTATAAGCACGCAAAGCACGGAGAAAGTCGATCTTCCGAAATGAGGGCCAGTACGTATCGCAGAAATAGAATTCTGAGTAAACGCTCTGCCAGAGCAAAAACCCTGATAACCGGACCTCACCGCTGGTGCGAATGATTAACTCAGGATCGGGGAGGTTTGAAGTGTAAAGGTAGGGTGTAATCTTGTCCACTGTGAGTTCGTCTGCAATTTGATGGGCAGGTTTACCGCTTTCACTTTCGGCTTTCAGGTGCCCCCGAAATGCTTCAATAATTTCTTCTCGCCCACCATAAGCAACAGCGACATTTAAGATAAACTTGTCGTAATGTTGCGTCGCTTCTTCCGCCTCCCGAATCGCTTCTTGCAGACTGGGTGGTAACAGTTCTATCTGCCCCATCGCACGCACTTTGATCCGGTTCCTATGGAGTCCCTTAATTGTGACAAGTTCCCGCATTTTTCCCTCAATAAGCCCAAGAATTCCTTCAACTTCATGTGCTGCACGTTTGAAATTATCAAGCGAGAAAATCCAGATTGAAAAAATTTCAACGCCGAGTTCGTCGCACCAATGGAGTACCTCTTCGAGCTTGTCCGCGCCCTCATGGTGCCCTTCAATGATATCGTCAAGTCCACTGGCTTTAGCATAGCGACGATTTCCATCTAAAATTACACCGATATGGCGTGGGATGTTCCACGCATTGGCTTCGGATTCCAAGCGCCGCTGATAAGCATTGTAAAAAAATCTTTCAACTCGATTTTTAATATAGTGGAATGGCTTCATCAAGTTTTGCGGTTTGGAAACCCAACCCTTTAGGAGTGGGAGGAAAAACCGCCTCCTTTTGGTTTTGAAAAGTGCAGGCATTATTTTTTCTCGCGCCTGCAAACGAGATCTACAGTAAACCCGTTATTAATATCGCCACGGGTTTAGGCGACCTGTAGTCAGTAGTTTAGTCCTGTGGAGTGGACGTTTGGCTACGCTTCGCACAAGCCCAACCTTTTAAGGTTGGGTTACTGACATGTGTATCCTGAGTTGTTACAGATGCAATTTAGGCACAATCTGCAAGCTCATATTGCAGTAATCATAACACGGAAAAGTTATTAAGAAAAGTCTATTTTATGCCGAAGCAACTTGGTGCTCAGCGACTTCAAATCAATCGGCAGATTAAGAAGTACAAGAGATTTTAAATTGACATGTTGTAAAATTTGTGATAAATTTATCTGGAGATATTCACAGATGGCGGTCGGGCGTTTGTGGCGGTCGCTATGATGATTCTAAAACTTCAGCGACAAAGCAAACCAGTGCTAAATTTTCTCGTTAAACCTCGTACAAATTTTCAAAGCGACCGCGACATGACCAGAAACCTGCCCGAAACGCAGTGGAGGGCAGAACGGAGGCCCATAGTTAGAAAAATGGAAGTTGAAACTTCCTCTTTGCCAACATCATCACAAATCCCTGCCCACGGTGTCACGCTCAAATCTATTCTTATTGCTGTTATTCTAATACCGATTAACTGCTACTGGGTTATTGAGATGGAGGTTATTCGGTATTCAGGTCACCCTGTAACAATATCCCTCTTTTTCAATGTGATTTTCAGTCTGTTCATGGTTATCGGTGTAAACTACCTGTTGCGTCGTTTTGTCCCGAACTTAGCACTGGCACAAAGCGAGTTAGTCATTGTTTACCTAATGCTTTCCATCGCTTCGGGAATTACGGGTCACGATATGCTCGAGATCTTGGTGCCAATGTTAGGGCATGCCTCTCGCTTTGCTACTCCAGAAAATGAGTGGCAACAGCTGTTTGTTCCGTTCCTACCAAAGTGGCTCACCGTTAGCGACCCGTCCCTTTTACTCGGCTATTATGAGGGTGAGCTACCCCTCTACACAGTTGAAACATTGCTCGGTTGGGCAACCCCTGTACTCTGGTGGACTGCCTTTATTACTGTGTTGATTTTCGGCATGCTTTGCATCAATATAATTGTTCGTAAACAATGGATCGAACATGAGAAATTAAGTTACCCCATCATTCAACTCCCACTCCAATTGACAGAAACGCCACAGAATCGCCTCTTTCAGAATAAATTGATGTGGCTCGGTTTTGGGATTGCTGGTGCGCTTGCTCTGTGGAACGGTGTTAACTTTCTGTATCCGATTTTACCTGAACTACGGACACGTGTGCGAAGTTTCCAAATCTTTACGGAGAGCCCGTGGAACGCTATGGGGAGAATCCCGTTTTCACTCTACCCGTTTGCAATCGGGCTCGGTTTCTTTATTCCGCTTGACCTTTCGTTTTCATGCTGGTTTTTCTTCTGGTATTGGCGGTTTATGCGGGTTCTCGGTGCTGCCCTTGGACTGCGTAGTCTACCCCGTTTTCCCTACATGAATGAGCAGGCATCAGGCGGTTACCTTGCTTTGTGCGCTTTAGCTATTTGGGCAAGTCGCAGACACCTTTTGCACGTGGCAAAAACAGCTCTCGGCCTGAACACCCAACAGGAAAATACCGTAAACACGGCTTCGGGGGGCAGCACGCAAGAACCGATGTCCTATCGTGGCGCGACGCTTGGACTCATCGGGGTGATGGCATTCCTTGTGCTTTTTTGCTACTATGGGGGCGCTGAACTTTGGGTGATGTTTGCATTTTTCGTTATTTATTACATGATCTCCATCGCTATAACCCGGATGCGCGCCGAATTAGGCACACCTGTGCATGACTTGCACTACTCAGGTCCTGATGAAATTTTGAGGCGCACTGTCGGAACAAGACAGTTGGGGAGAGACAACCTCGTTATGTTTTCGATGTTTTGGTTCATCAATCGTGCACATCGAAGTCACCCGATGCCACACCAGCTCGAAGGCTTCAAAATCATGGAACGGACCAACATGACGATGAATCGTATCATTTTCGCCTTAACGCTGGCGACTATTTTAGGATCATTAGCAGGATTTTGGGCATTAATCGACCGGGGTTATCGATTAGGCATGGAAATACGTGCGTACTGGCCCTCCTTGAGTGCTTTTGGGATAGAGCCGTATCGTCGCCTTGCGGGATGGTTGCAAGGTCCAGAAGAGACGCTTATCCCTGAAAGTGGATTTATGGGCATTGGGTTCCTGCTGACAACAGTGCTGATGTTCTTTCGGATGCGGTTCGTTTGGTGGCCATTTCATCCCGCAGGGTTCGCTATCTCTACGAGTTGGGGTATGAATGTTACGTGGAGTTGCCTTTTCATGAGTTGGTTAATCAAGTGGCTTATTCTTCAGTACGGCGGTGTCATTCGGCATCGCAAGATAGCACCTTTCTTCTTAGGGCTAATCTTGGGGGAGTTTACAGTCGGGAGTCTCTGGACAATCTTAGGAATTATCGCGGGTATTCCCACTTACGGGTTTTGGGTATAGCAGGTTAATTATCGTCCGATCGCGAACCTATTGCCAAATTCAGCGGCAATAGAAGTAATGTTAGGCTAAACAGGAGCACCCATTGCCATTCCCATTCGAGGCGCGCCATTCCTAAAAATTGCGTCACAGGTTCGACATAGAGCGTCGTTAAATGGAGTGCTATAATGACAAGTGAAATAATGATGAGAGAGAAGTTCGCGAGCACCCTCTGAACCAGTGGTTCCCATGGATAACGTAAAGCTTGCCAGCATGTAGCCATCTGTGTGAAAATAAGCGTGGTACACGCTGCCGTTCGCGCGATCGCAATATCCAGAGTATTTGGATCCCCCATATCTCCAATGGAAAGGACATCTCTCATTAACGTTGAAACACCGAATGCGTCAGACAACGCAGGCGAACGCCACAGGATAAAGAAGAAAGGAATGATTGTCATCAGACTAATAGTCACAGCACGGCAAACGATGTCTACGCTTGTCGTTTTTGAAAGGAAGCGCGATCCCGAAAACAGCGTTGGACGGTGATGCTTCTCATCAGCAAATATCCGTTCCGTGCCTATAACTAATGAGGGTAATAGGGTCAGAAGAAATTGGGTCCAAATTATCTGTGTTAACGTCAATGGCATAGGCATCTTATAGAGATAGTGTAGTACCGTCCCGAAAGTCAACGTGAGGAGTAGGGAGAGTGTACAAGAGAAGTTCCACCGTAGAAAACCGGCGGCGTTATGGTACGCCTCGCGAGCATGAAGCAGCACATCTCTTACAGCTTGAAAACCTCCGTTGTTAATGAGTCCATCGGCTGCGGCTTGCACAACATGTGATGCATCGACTCTATTCGCAAGTGTAATATCCGCAACGGTCATTGCTCGGAGGTCTTCCCTACTTTGACCCAGAAATCCTATTGCATGTCCTTGACGTTTTAAACTAAGGACGATATTTCGACGCTGATGCCACGTTGGTTGCGAATAAGCAATCCACTTTGCTGTTTCACTATCGAGTTGTTCACGCGAGACACTTTCAAGTTCCTCCCTTGATACCACCGCTTTCCGGTTGTGGATAAGCCCAAGATCCTTCGCAAGATCGACTGTTTCTTGCTCCTCGCTTTCAGTAATGAGGATAATTTTAAGTCCAGTATCAAGGCTGGACTTCAGGATCGCCTTGGTTCGTTCATCATTGCTGGCAGAAAAACTGATAAACCCTAAAAAGATGGGATTGTACTCCATTTCCTGCGGTTTCAGAATAACATCAGAGGAATGAAAGGCTACGCCATAGACCTGTGCTTTAGTGCTCATCAGATAGTCTATGATTTCATGATACATTTCGTATCTGTCGTCTGATAAGGGTGTAGCTTCGCCATTAATGAGTACATAACCGCAGGTGTCAAGCACTGTTCGGGCATCTCCAAAGATGATATTCAGATAATCTTCTGGTGCTGACTCGAATACTTGCATTTGATAGCGGTAGTTACGCGTGAAGGGATACGTGTTCACCAACGGAAGTCGAGTCTTCACACTTTTCAGTTGGTAGCCGAGTTTTTTCACATCCTCTTGGAGGGCGATCTGTGGGGACAGTCCCATCTCGGAAGACATGGCTTCTGAAGTTGTCCGTGTGTTAAAGAGGTCGGCACTGTCTGTATCCTGCCCATCAGAGGCACCAAGTCCCGCTGTGAACACTAAATGCGGGGCACCCTGTGGGATTTTTCCGCCAGGGGACATTGTTTCAATAGCTTTTTGACGCTCTGCAGGGGTCAACTCTTTGAGAGAATTTAACCACGCACTCCATGTTTTGCCATCAACCAGTTGTTCATCGACGAAAAGACTTGAAATTGTTAGTGAGCGTGTGGTGGAGAGTCCGTCTTCATTAGCAAAAAAAGTGGTAATGCGACTCAGCTTTTCAAGACTCCGTGAATTTCGTAGCACAACCCCTTTTTCCAACAATCTTTGGGCGTGTTTAGAAAAGAATAAACGGAGCAGTTGAATCACATCTTGCGGGGCAGATGCGACAGCAAATAGCATCCCTAAATGGATTAGAGATTGCCAATCGGTAGCATGATTCTGATATTCAAACCACCACGCGATTGCAACAACCACACCTCCCACAACCAAACCTACAACTTTTATAGTCGTATATAAACCTCTTGTCTCACTTTCAGCGAGGGTATTCGCGACGAGGGTTGGACGTGCATCCGGACGTTGTTTCCATATTTCCAATTGCCTCCCGGTCTGCACAACGATTGCAAGTCCATGCCCCGCTACAATATATGTCCCGCCGAACGCCATGTTTCTCTGTTTTTGAGGCGGTAAAGTACTATCTTGAATATCTATCCCTACCTTTTGCACAGGTTCCTCGGTGCCAAAGAGCACAGACTCGTCAATCATAAGACCTTCTGATTCAATGATCCTGGCATCAGCAGGCACATAGTCGCCTGCGCTGAAAGGGAGTAGGTCCCCAGGCACGATGTCCTCTGGCGCGCACTCATCTAATTTCCCTTGTCGAATAACCTTGATACTATGCACCATGAGTCTATTATGGCTGGTATCACGGCTGCGAATGCGGTGTTCCATCATGTATGCGGACACGGCATGAATAACCAGAACTGCTCCGACAACGCTTACTGCATAGAGCGTAACGTTGCTTGTACCGTTGGCTAAGGAAGCACCAAGGATGACTGTCGCGACTACCAAAACAATCACACGCCACGTGAGCAACGATCTCAGAAACGCTTTAAAAGGAAACGCGTCTTCCTCTGGGGACATCTCGTTCTTACCGTGCCGTGCTTTCGCCCTCTGAAAGGCTTCGGCACTCAGCCCCTGATCCATATTGGAATCGAACTTATTCAGTATTGATGCAATGTTTTCCGCATGAAAATTTGACATGTTTTTAACTATTAAAACCTGGACATCGTTCCACTATGTTTCATCGAAGAAATCCGAAGAAATCCGAAGAAATACCCTATCAAAAACCCCTTCCCCAGTAACGGGCGGGGACCCCGGTTTTCGGCTAAGTCTAACCGACTCTGAATTATGAGCGGATAAAAAGTCTTAAAAATCGTACATCTCCTCAGTCGCGTCAAAATTCACCTTTCTAACGATTGCCCCGCGAGCATCCGGCTTCAAAATTTTAATATCAGAAGCGATCTGATGCTTTTTGAAGGCAGCTTGCATCTTCTCAGCAACCTGTTCTGTGTGCTCCAGACAATAGGCTGCGACAGTTGGTCCTGCTCCACTCAATGCGACGCTAAGTGCCCCAGCGGTGGTAGCGGCTTCTGCCACATCATCAAATCCTGGAATCAGCGAAGTCCGGTAAGGTTGATGCAGCCTATCCTTCATCGCAACACGCAACATTTCAAATTGCCCCGTGGCAATGCTGGCGATTAGCAGTGTGCTCCGGCTTGTATTGTAGATTGCATCTGCAAAACCCACTGATGTTGGTAATACCCCTCGTGCTTGTTCTGTTGACAGTGGGAAATCGGGAATTGCCAATACAATCGAAAGGAGGGACGGACATTCTAATCGAACGGTATGAACCTGAGCATCCTCCTGTGCTGAAACGACGAGTCCACCATACAATGAGGCGGCGACGTTATCCGGATGCCCTTCCAGTTCTGTCGCAAAGTTGAGGAGTTCTGCGTCAGAAAATGGAGTATCGCAGAGCGCGTTTGCAGTGAGCAACCCACCAAGAATGGCTGTTCCACTGCCACCCAGACCACGAATTGCAGGTATCCCATTTTCTATCTGCAATCTGAAGCCTTTCGGGCGTTTCGCTTCGCTTCGGTGGAAAACAAGTTCTACCGCTTGAAACGCGACATGCGCCGGCGTACTTGGTATTTTATCGGCATCTACGCCGCTCACAATAACTTCAGTGTCGGTTTCAGAAGGTTCTAACGTAACCGTACTATAGAGCTGAAGAGCGAGCCCTAACACGTCGAATCCGGGTCCCAGATTCGTTGTGCTTGCTGGGATCCGCGCGGTAGCTTTTCGGTTAAAAGTAGGAGGCATACAAGAGATTCCTGTCAGGAATAGCAGTCAGCGGTCAGCACAGACTCGCCCACGCCTACTGATACAAAGCTTTTGAAGCGCGTGGGAGAGTCTGAGAAAGAGAACCTCTTTGCTGATAGCCGATTGCTGAAGGCTGATAGCTGATACAAAGTGCTACAACTTCGAGATTGCAGTTGCCATTCTGTCTAATGCCTCTTGGATATTATCTAACGAATTGGCATACGAAAGACGAAGGTAACCATCACCATATTTGCCGAAAGAGGTACCAGGCAATAGGGCAATATCTGCTTCCTCCATGAGATAATCAGCGAGTGCTTCACACGAAAGCGGCAGCTGTGTAACATTGGGAAACACATAGAAGGCACCGAGCGGTTTGATGCAGCTGACTCCTTCAATTGCATTCAGTCCATCTACAATTGCGTCGCGTCGTTTCTGAAATTCTGAAACCATCTGGGTAACAGAGGTTTGCTGTCCTGTCAGTGCCTCTATCCCTGCGAGCTGTGTGAAGGTGGCAGTACAGGAGTTGGAGTTAATAGTTAATTGTGTGATTTTATCAGCGATTGCTTGGGGGGCAATACCGTAACCCAACCGCCATCCTGTCATTGCATAAGTTTTAGAATGCCCTTCGATCAGAATTGTTCGTTCCTTCATGCCGGGCAGACTGAGGACGCTGTGGTGTTTACCTTCATAGAGAATGCGTGAATAGACTTCGTCTGTCAACACATAAAAATTGTGTTTCTGTGCGAGCTCCGCGATTGCCTCAAGGTCTTCAGCGGTTAGCGTGCCCCCTGTAGGGTTCTGAGGTGAGTTGAGAATCAGTAGTTTCGTCCGGTCAGAGATTGCAGCCTCAAGATCGTCAAGCCGGAATCGGAAGTCTACCTCCTCGCGAAGGAGTAGCGGTACGGCATTTCCGCCGATGAAGTCGATAACAGATTCGTAGACGGGGAAACCGGGTTCGGGATAAATTACCTCATCACCATCATCGATTAAAGCCAAAATAGTGAAGAAAATAATAGGTTTCGCTCCCGGTGTTACCGTGACTTCGTCAGGGTGTATGGTAACGCCCCGCGTCTCGGTTATATGTTGCGCAATAACCTCGCGAAACTCCGGTACACCAGCAGATGGACAGTAACCGGTATGCCCGTCTTTCATCGCTTTGTACGCTGCCTCAATAATATTAATCGGCGTTGGAAAATCCGGCTGCCCTATCTCTAAGTGGATGATGTCTTTGCCTTGCGCTTCCAGTTGTTTGGCTTTGGCTAAGACTTCAAATGCGGATTCTGTGCCTAATCGACTCATCCGCGTCGCGAATGTGGATACTTCCAAAATTATACCTCCGCGTATTGGCTATCGGCTTTAACCATCAACTCGCACATTGATAAAAGTGTTAAGGAAACCCGAGTTGATGGTTAAGGTTGCCAGTAGATCGTTGTGGGTATTGCGAACGTTTTCACCTGCCACAAGGAGCTCTGGTTCTCACTGCGAAGCAGGCTGAAAGCCGACTGCTGATGGCTATTTATTCTGCCTGCATTATAGCACCAGTAGAACTTGCTAACCATACATTCTGTCCATCAAGCACAAAAACTTTAACTAATTTTTCTCTGGAATCTTCAAGTTCCCAAGTTTTGCCGCCATCGCTGGTGCGTAGGATGGCACCGACGCCAAAGTCTCCACCGGCAGCCCATCCGTTTTTCTCATCTGCAAACCCGACACTTCGTAGTGTTTCTTCTGTGCCACTAACTTGCTCTTTCCACGTTTCGCCGCCGTCAGTGGTGTGAAGGATTACACCATTTTCACCGACCGCCCATCCCATGGATGCATCAAGGAAAAAGATGTCTTCAAGGATATCCTCTTTGTTGGTCCCTTGTGTGACCCAAGTCTGTCCACCATCCATCGTTTTCTGGATCAAGGCATGCTGACCTTGTGTACTGGGGCTAACGCGGACTCCGGCAATCCATCCAGTCTCTTCGTCAAGAAACTGAATTGCATTGTACATATTTGCATCGTCATCGCCAATAGCACCGAGTTGTCCGCCTTGGAGCACCTTCCATGAACGTCCACCGTTTTTCGTAGAGAGAATGGTGTCACTTTCTCCTACTGCGTACCCTACGTCTTTATTAGCAAAATAAATGCCTTTAAGTCCGTTGCCAACCTTACTGGTTTGCATTTCCCAGTCTCTACCATTACCCGTCCCGACTATTGTACCGTCCGCGCCGACAGCCCAACCATGTTTATCATCAAGGAAGTACACTTCTGCCAAATCGGCAGAAATTTTGATTTCCGATTTTTGCCACGTTTTACCACCATCCATGGTATATCCGATGAAACCTGGATTTTCAAAGTCTTCAAAGGATGCGGCACCGACTACCCAACCGGTACTCTTGCTTGTAAAAGCGATTGACATGTAATCCCGAACTTCTGGATCGCGTTCTTGTAAAATGCTCCAATTTCCTAACGCCGGTAGAACGGCTCCCAAAATGCCGAGGACCGCGAGTAGTATTACTCCTCTTAGTAGGCGTGACTCAAGCCTGTTCATTGTTATTGCATCTCCTTTATTCATAAAAATGTGTGCTAACAGCAGATTCTTTTGGGTGCAGCTTGCAGATCTCCAAAAACTTGCCGTTATAAAGCGTAGTGCAGTTTAGCAAGCCCAGCGACTTGCTAATAAAATTATACTATAACCTTGAATTGGAAATTAAGTCAATACATTTTCCCAAGCACCCAAGGGACTGGGACGTTGAAAGCAATAGGAACCCTACCGAGAAAAAATTAAAACGCCATACTGTTGCGAGGATGCGTTTTAATGTTATGTACATCCCCTACTTCGCAACAATTAAAGTCCCTGTCTTAAAACTCTCTCCCACTTGAAGTTGATAGACGTAAACGCCGCTTTCCACAATTTCACCGGATTCGTCGTGTCCATCCCAAATCAGCTCCGTTTCACCCGGTAGTGCGGTCAAAGTCCTGACGAGCATTCCGTCAATGTCAAAGATGAGCACCGTGAATTCACCCGATATTTCTTCAAGTGCGCGCGCGGGGAAGACAACCCGATTGAAATCCTCGTCTGGAGAAAGCGGTGTAAAAGGGTTCGGATAGGGTTTGTCAAAAATACGAAGCCTTTTTTCTACAGGGATGGATTCGTTATTTGCCTCGTCAATGGCGATGACAGCGTAAGTAAAACTGCCTGTATCCAAAGAACGACCATCAATAAATCTATATTCCGTTTTTATCTCACGGATCTCACCGTTGGAGAGAGGCTCAGGTTCACTGGCCCCCGATCCAAATAAGACCTGATATGCTATCACGTCACGACTGACGCTCGGTTTCCACAAAACTTCAACGCCATCACTTGAGTTAATAACACTGAGCATTATCGGGGGCTCTGGTGGAGCCGTGTCCGGTGATACGTCCACCGTTTGTATTGGCGAACGTTCCGATTGCAAGAAAAGCGTCTTGTAAGCGGTGATCTGATAGACATGGTTTCCTGGGAGAACATTTACATCGCGATACGTCGTTGAAGAACGGTTTTCGACCTTAATAGGATCTTCCTTGTCCCTGTAGATGAGATAGCCGCTGACATCCGGGTCTGATGATTTCTGCCAACGTAGCGTCACATCGTTTTCTCCGGTTCCATCGGGTTCAGCGGTAAAACCTATAACAGGGTCAGGTGGTACATTCGGAATTACCTGTAAGGTAAAATTGTCGTTGTTGAGTTTTCCGTCTGCCTGCCCCGGTCGGATAAATTCACCGATTGGACCGTCTTGCAGATTACGTAGCCGTACTCTGAAAACTGCCTCCAAGATAAGCGTATTGGGTGTCTGACACTCAAAGACAATTTCATAGAGCGAATTCTGAAAATCAACGATAGCGTCTGCGAGTTCAACGCGCAAAACACTTCCGCCAGAGACTACCGCCCTTGCTACAATCTGGTTTCCGTCACGCGAGATGCCTTTGAAATAGGATGATTGGGTTAGAAATCCGAACGGCATCATGATCTCAATAGTTTTAATTTCTTCGCCCGGCTCTGCCAATGACCGGTCAATTACAAGCGTCACGATGAGCGGCACAGTCGAAGTAGCAGGAACAATGCCCTCTGTTTCGCCTACGACGTTAATCTCTCCGACAGAAGTAACCGCTCCATAACTGTTAGCGGAAACCAAGAGCAGACTACCGATAAGTATCAAAGCGATGGATGTGTTTTTCATTTTTTTTACTTCTTTCTAACTATGGCCAAACGCTCATCGTTCCACGATGGTGTCTGGTGAAGGTGCAGCTCGGTAAAGGAACTGTTCAGTCTTGGTAAGAACCTGTGCGGAACGAAGCGGAACAACGTCCAGATTCGATAAATTAAAAACCTTTCTTTAGAGCAGCAGATTGAGGGAGAACCGCTGTGTTATATTGTCTCGAAAATCCCCACTTAGCAGTTGAAACCCATAGTCGAGTTGGAGGTAGGTGTTTGCACTGAATGGAAGTTTAGCACTACCACCGAAACTCAGGGTCGTTGCCGAACTTCCTCCATTTTTCACGCCATAACCGCCGCGAACAGCAATGGATTTATTCAACCAGATTTCCATTCCTGTGCGTATATAAATTTCGCCATTGCGAGACGCAATCTCCAAGCTCCCAAGACTGCCTTTCAACAAGTTGCTGACTGCCGCACCTTGCGCGCTCATCTCCGCGATAGACGCAAGCCTGTATGCCAAACCAGCACGAATGTTTAACGGCACGGAATCTGTTTGCGTGTCAGATATGCTCATATCTGCGGGGAGCAGGTTCTCTACCGATGCGCCAAGACTCAGACTCTGGAAAGGTTTTGCAATCATGCCGAGATCAAAAGAAACGGCTGAACTGGATGTTTTGACGAAATATGGATTCTCTGCGACGAATTCGTTTGCCTCGTCAAAAGAGGTACGGAAGAGTTTCAGATTTGCACCGATTGCGAATTGTTTAAAAAGGGCATTTCCGTAAGAGAGGCGCAACGTCTGTTCATGGTAAACTTCGGAGTCTTCTGCCAAGTCCCCGAAACCCGCCCCAATTGACCCTATTCTTCCGAGTGGAACAATGCCACTGAGGGCATTATAGGTAATGAGCCCACTAAAGCGTTGGGCGTGCGTAGCACCGAGATGGATTTCACCAATGTAACCTAATCCTGCGGCGTTGTAATCTGCGGCGTTGCTATCATCGGCGAGCGCGACGAACGCTCCACCTAAACCTAACGGCCTCGCGCCAACACCAATGTTATTAAATGTAGCAGCGGCGACAGCAGGAAAAAGCAACACGATGAGTAGAATTAGACGGAATATACGTTTCAATCTTTGTTTCCTTGTTTTTGTAAGTGCACCAGCATCTTGATAACGGATTTAATTCAGTCCACTTGTCATTGGTACAAAACGGACAGGGATAATCTCAGTGGTTTCGAGAGACTGTATCGAATTCTCATCGGCTTGAAGTCCTTTTCGAATTAAAAGGAGATTTTGTTCAGAACCCCCGACAGGAATCACCATCCGACCGCCTGGCTTGAGTTGCTGAATGAGCCGCTCCGGCACGTCTGTAGGTGCTGCCGCGACAAGCACGGCATCATAAGGCGCGTGTTCTCGCCAACCGTAATACCCATCTCCTTTCTTGAGATGAATGTTTCGATAGCTGAGTGCCTCTAATCGCGCCTTCGCACTTTTGACAAGTCCGGGTATAATCTCAACAGAATACACATCTCTCGCCAATTCTGCCAGGACCGCTGTTTGATAGCCACAACCCGTTCCGATCTCAAGGACTTTTGAAGTTGAGGTGAGCTCCAGCAAGTCCGTCATCAATGCGACGATATACGGTTGCGAGATCGTTTGGTCACAATCAATTGGTAACGCTCCATCCTGATACGCCACATTGAGGTACTGCGGTTTTACAAACAGGTGCCGCTCCACTTTTCGCATAACAGCAAGCACTTGCGGATTGTGGATACCACGCGCTTCAATCTGGTTCCGAACCATTTTGCGACGTAGTGTCGTGTAGTTCTTGGCGAACAGCATTTTTAACGTAACTCCGAAGCATCAATTTCTGCGATTTTAATTCTGATTTCACTGTGTTGTTAGTTCCCTACACTTATATGATAAGGCATGAGAAGAAAGAACCGATGTTTTCTGACTGTGTTTAAGAGTCTCGCGGTGGTGCTCAAGCCACTGTACTGTGTAATAAACTGCAGCCGAGACTCAGTTCCCACACCCGTGTCCTCCATATCGCTGTTCTCAAATCTACTACGAACCAACGAGACTAATGGAAGTCCGAGGTTGTCGAGTAGTTGTGACATCCATGTTTTTTTCGGAAATTCGACTATCCCAACTGACTTTTCTCCCAATCCTGCGTGTTCTCGCGCGATTGCGATTGCGAGACTTAAACCGCCTAACTCATCTACGAGCCCATTTTCCTTTGCCTGTCTGCCTGACCAGATGCGCCCGCGTCCAAGTCTATCTACATCCTCGACTGTTAGCTCGGTTCGCCCGAGAGCAACTTTTTCAATGAAATCGTCATAAATCTCTTTAATCTGTTTCTGTACAATTGCTTTTTCAGTAAGCGGATAGTCCCCGTAATCGGTGTAAAAATCAGCGTGCTCACCCCGTTTAAGAATCTCTTTATGGATGCCGAGTTTCTCATAAAGCCCCTTGAAACTATACTTACCGCCAACAACGCCGATAGAACCCGTAATCGTTCCGGGTTCAGCAACGATTGCATCTGCGGGAGCCGCGATGTAATAGCCTCCTGATGCCGCCACATCACCCATTGACACCACGATCGGTTTAGCCTCTTTGAGTCGCACTAATTCACGCCATATAGTGTCAGCGGCAACAACGAGCCCACCACCGCTGTCAATTCGCAACACAACTGCTTTTATAGAATCGTCGTCTTTTACCTCCTTAACAATACGTGTGATTGTGTCCGCTCCCATCACCTGAGTGCCCATAAACGGATCGACGAAACTATCGCCCGTCAACATCAATCCTTCAGCCTTAATGATTGCAATCTTCGGCTCTGGCACCTGCCAATTTTGTGTGTACAGTCCACTTCTCACGTATTCACGAAGTGGCACCAAATCGGTTCTGACATTAGTGAGTTCGGTCACAACATCATGCAATTCATCTTCATAGACGAGTCTGTCGACCAGTTCAACGGCAAAGGCTTGACGTGCTGTGTAAGGTCCCTCGTCAATACGTTTTTTGACGCTTTCGCGCGTCCACCCACGCCCGTCTGCGATTGCCTCTACGAGTTGTTCATACAAGTCATCCAAAATAATGTTTTGGATCTCGCGGTGTGCTTCGGACATCTCGTGCCGAGTGAATGCCTCGGATGCGGATTTGTACTTACCAAGATGCTCAAGATCCGCCCGAATGCCGAGCATATCTAACGCTCCCTTGTAGAAGGAATGCTCTGTGCGTATGCCAATTAACCGGACCTCAGCAGACGGATGGATCAGGATACCCTCGCATGCAGACGCGACAATATAATCGCCAGTGGAACAATTAGAGAGGTAGCAGAAAACAACACGTCCCGATTCCCTAAAATCCAAAATGGCATCTGACATCTCTTGAAGCTGTGCGATACCGTAACCGCTCCCGTCAATACGGACAAGAATCCCAGCGACATCGTCATCCCATTTTGCGATAGGTAGGACCTGTTTGACGGAGCGCATCGGTAGGTCAAGGAACGTCCTACGGCGGGGCAGCGGTTTGGTTTTCGGTGCGTTGGAAAAATGAAAATAGCCGACCCCCGACCATGCTTCTCGATTATTGTCAAAGGCGTTGCCCGTTCCAAATCCCCAATTTCCGATATTCACACCGAAACGGACATCAAAACTCAGATCGTTATTTACGGTGCCGCGGAGCATGAATTCGCGAATAGGGCGGACCTCCAGAGCATAACGGAGTTCTACCCCCTCGATCCCTTGAGTTTTCTGCATATCAATTGAGAGTGTTGTGCGCCACGTCCCCGGACGGAGTGCTAACCCTAAATCATAGGTGCGTCCGAGTTTTTCTCCAAGCAATTTAGGGCGATTGAGATCGCGTGCCGTTGCGCCAATTGAGAAATAACGTCGTCGATACATTAAGCCCATGGAGAGTGAACGGAATCTGTCATATCCCTCATCGTCCGAATTCATCCAACTGTAACTTGTCCCCCAGTAAAGTGCGTTTCCGAGATGATATCCACCCGAAAACGTATAGCGCGTGAAGTCAGTATCAGCATCGGCGGTGCCGAATTCTATACCGAAACCTGCGCCAGGCACAGCAAGGAAGAAAGCGTCATCGCCTGCCCAATCGCTTTGATATGTTCGGAGGTAGTATAGGTTTAGATCGTGTCCTGCGGCAAGTCCGGATGGATTAAAGAAGGTGGCAAGGGCATCATCGCTCATCGCGATGGAACTTGAGGGCAAGTGGGTACGCACCTTTGGCGGTGCAGCAGCACAAAATGTGCTTATCCCACAGATGAATGCTGCGGAAATAACATTTTTGCCAATGCGCCCTAAACGCTCACTCAATGAAGATGGAACCCTAAATACGCTTTTCATTTTTTTAACTATTGGCACCTGGGCATCGTTCCAAATGTAAAGCAAGGGCAAATTATGCCATTTAAGGCATAATTTCATTTCACGATGGTCTCTGGTTAATGCCAACTGGGTTCATCACAGTCAAGTTCTCTTTCCTTTTTGGAGATTGCGCCTACTTGCAGCATGAACCTATACTATAGAATACCACAAAAGCGCAGGGATTGCAATGGAAATGCTAAAACCTAAGAACGCCGAGCATATTGCGGAAACAATTCGTCATGAATGTCGCTACACTGCTGGAGATGAATTTGCCGTTTTACGTCGGCGGTGTCAACCATCGGTGGAAAATACATACCTGCGCCCGTCTCAATTTTATATCCTCCTGCTGAATGGACGCTCAAGTACTGATGCAATGTCTCTAAATCCGGCTCGGTCGTGCAATGCTGTGTGCAATTCATGGTAAACATCCGCCGCCGGGTCCCACCGCCAAACGCTGCGTGATAAGTATCGTGATTAAAAATAGCGATATCACCGGGTTTGCTTTCCAATGCGACGCTGGTTGGAAAGTCCCGAGGCGGGATACCGTATAATGCCTCTGATTGATTCGGATCAATTTTTCCAGCTCTGACAAAGTGTGCAGGGTTCTGACTGCCCGGAATGATGCGCAAGCATCCGGTGTCTCTTGTTAACGGGTCGAGATAAAACGCCACCTTACAAGCGAAGAGTCGTCCCCAGCCTCCATCAGGATGCCAACCCGTATCGCCGCTGTAATAGTTCCCGTCGCCCCCAGCGTAGTTGAAGTCTTCACCGAGCACACCACCGATGAGTCCCTTAACTCGTTCATCATCGAGTAAAGTACAGAGTCGAGAGCGATGCTCAATCGGACCGCCGAACATTGTGCGGCGTGTTCCATCATGATCCTTGCCGCCCCCAAATTCTTGAATCGATATCTCAAATTCTTCGGTAATCCATTCCATCTCGCTTGGCGAAAACATGCCCGGTATTGCGAGATAGCCGAAAGTATTGAAGAAATTCACCTGATGTTCTGTCAGTTTCATTTTTTTAATTCTCCTTGCGGTTCGGTCAGGTGCGTTTAGATTACGCAGTGCGTTCCCGTATATCCGTCCTCCATTTCATTACGGACTACAGACTCTCTACAAAGAATGCACGAATCCTTTCCTCCTCGCGGTTCGGTCAGATGCGTTTCTGCTACGAGTTGTTCATACTACTCCCATCGCGCCCAGACGTTCGGTGTGACATACCCTTCATCAGTGTAGGGATCTTCGCCCGCGACGGTGATAACACCACGGTAATTTCGCTGTCCCTTCCAACCTAACCACGATGCTGTTGAACAATAGTGGCTCACAAAGATACGCCGGAAGGTGTCACTTCGATTCTTTTTGGAGCGGTGCCCAGAGGCCATCAATTAAAAATCTGCCCGGATAATACGCCATGTTTCGGCTTCATTCGCGAAAACCAATGTCAATTTGCCAGATGTCTGTTCAACCTGACCATTCGCCTTCGGGGCATATTGCAACGTGTAGCCACCCTTTACAATCGCTGTATCGTCAACTATGTTCGGATGGATGTCAATGTCAGTCAGCGTCATGTCAATCTGATGATAGACTTCAAAGAAATGCGCTGCCTTTGTCTGAACGTCTTGATATGTGCGTCCGTTGGAGAGATACGCTTCCGAAAAACAGGACATAACCTTCGTTAGGTCTGCCATGTCGTATCCGAGTTCATATCGGTTTAAGACGCTCTGAATAATCTCTTTGATCGTCGGTTCGGTCTGATGTTTACCATTCTGTGTCTCTGTTGTTACAGGATGTGCCACTGATTCCGGCGGGATTCCTTGTGCAATCTGCTTGAGTGTATGGACTTCCGGGGCGGTATACCCCCAAACCTCCAATTCCATAACTCGCGCAATGCCGTCCACTTCATACACAGGTCGCCTCCCTGCCATGTGCTGGTAATTGCGCACTGTATCATTTGAAGAAACTGGAACGAGCCGGACTTTGCTCGCTATTAGGCGTTGGCGGACTTCATGAACCCGTCTACCTTTGGTGTTATCTCGCGCTGTATACTGTTTATCTTTCGTATCCCCAGATGGAATAAGCCCCCAACCGGTGCCGTGCCAATACTCAATCCGATAGTCCTTCAACCCGAATTGCGGTGCTGGATATTTTTCGGAGTCGATCGTCCACATAACAATTTTACGAATATCGACCGGTTTAGCGAGCGTCACGGATACATAAGGGCGCTTGTTCAAATCCGAGGTGCGGAGATGTTCTAAACTGCTCCCCCATCCACTGCCTTCATCCCACGTCTCGGAGTTGGTATCACCATCGATTATCTCTTCGGCGCGATGGTTTGGAACGGATTGTGACGCATCCGTGATTGCCCCATTTCGGCTCAGTGCGAAATTGATGAGCGGTGGTGGCGGTTCTAAAAGATGTTCCTGCAAAGTTTGCGATTTACAACTCATCACTGAAAGTAAGAGCGTCAGACATGTACATATACGAAGCATCTTTACCCTCCTTTTCGTTTCACCGTAACACTGCCAAGCGTCCGAATGTCTGTGCTGTCTGGTCTCCAGCGACAGCGCGTATTCTGAAAAAATAGACACCATTGGCAAGCAGTATACCGTCAGCGTCTCGTGCATCCCACATAAACTCGTTGTAGCCTTCGTTTCCCGAAGCCCCTTTCAAGACGTTGACTACCCGTCCGGATGTGGCGTAAATTGTAATAGAGACTTCATCTGCATCCAACGATAAATGATAGGTAAATGTTGTTTCTTGTTTCAGAGGATTCGGGTAGTTGTGAACATCCCAGATTCGGAAAGGAGTTTCCTCTGGTGAGAAGCCCTCGTCGTGTTTCTGGAGCATTTTATAATCGAAACTCGTTAACCAAGCGACTTCTGCGTTTAAGGCACTCAACAACTCCGCTTCAATCGTCCGATGCGAATATCCGAAGAGTGGGATAAATTCCTCAATCCCTTTGATATGTGGTTGTATGGACTTTGAAAATTCTATCGCGCTCGTTAACTTCGCACGGATTGCCTCTTCCGTACCTGGCTCGTAGCCGAGTGCTATCGCCTCTACCAATTTGGCTCGACTTTCAAAGAGCAGTACCCACAGTTCCATCAAGTAAATGGCATCGCGTAAATCTTCGGTTGCTTCCAGATCAAATGGCTCTGCGATCTCACTTGCTACCCGTATCTCGTTGGCAGCCTGCTGTTGTGGTGCCAAAAGTGCGGTGAACCGGTTCACGGCGAGTTTCGCGATGTCCAGTTCCGGGATAGCCAACGTATCTTCAACAGCCCGCGGTCCAATCAAGGTCCAGAATCGCGTTGCGAGTCCTGCGGATCCGCTGCCGTATGTACCGCCTACGGTCAAGGATCCAGCGTAATCTGTGAAATAACTTGCCATGTTCCATCCGTTTACCCGCAAGGCGTTTAGAATATGTGGTGCGGCTTCGGCACCGTATCGGGCTATCAACTCGTTTTGAAGGAGTTGATAATGGTCAAGGTTGATATCCCAATTGAGGCTTGCACTGACAAGCCGATCGAGGTATCCCAACCCTTGTGTTGCGCCTTGGACAGTAAAGCCACCGAGACCGACGACTTCAGGGTTATTGGCAAGTTGCCGAACACCTTGCACGAACAGATCGCTCTCGATCATCCAGAACGGCATGACCTCCTCTACTTCATGCGAAAGGACTATAAAGCGATGCCCGATTTCTCCGAGTGCTCTGACTTGTGGGATAGGCACGCCTGCACTCACGACGGGTTCGCCATCTGCGCCCCATTTTCGCGAGAAAATAGTTCCTTTCGGCAGCTGCTGGGCATAAACGCCTGCTGCATCCTTGAGCCAACTGCTGTCATACCCAGAGATATAAAATTTGAAGTCCGGACGCACCTCCCGCGCGGCGTTGATAATTGTAAAGTAGACTTGCCAAAGTTTTGCTTGTCCCTGTTCCGTCCTATCACCACAGTCAGGACAATCGCAGGCGCGCGTCTCATGCCCCCAAGAGCGTAGATGAAAACCGGCAAGTGCAGGGTAGGTACGGACGATCGTTTGTGTCAAATCCTTTGCGAGCGTATGAAACGCGGGTTTAGACCAACAGAAGGGTCGATAAGATACTTCATTCCGAGATGCCCCGTAAAGCACCGCCGGTCCAAGGACATCGGGACGCTGTTGAATCAATGCCTCTGTCGGTTCGCCAGTCACGTACATGAAAAGATAAGCATCAATGCCGCGCCGTTCGAGCGCATTAAACCGATTTTGTAGCGTTGCGACGCGTTCTCGCCGCTGTCTCACCGGCTCATCCTGCAGGGCTTCAAACGCAGGCGTGTCGACATATTTAAACGCCGTTCCGAACCCATCTTCAATACCCGTGCCTGTCCAAACGCCTTCGCCGCCACTCATGTTGATACGGTGTCGTGAGAGCCAGTCGGGATCTTCTATCTCCAACACAGCACGCACGGGATAAAAAGGTGATGAGGTTTCGTTCATGAACGGCACGAGCAGCGCTTGTGCTTTGGCAACTGGTAACTCTGGATGTACGGGTTTCAGACCCGTCAACGCCGTAATACAGTTTTCAATGAAGGCATACGCGCCATAAACCACGCCCCTCTCGGTGTGCGCCGTCACAATAATGACGATCTCTGTGCCGACCTCTACTGTTTTGATACGATAGCCTTCGTCTCCAAGTTCTTTTGCCAATCTCAGTTCTACGTTCGCCTGTAATCCTGCAATCGTTGGATTCGACCTTGGGGTGCCAAGCACAATCACCGTTTGTGTTTCCGTTTGTTGACGATTGGTACGGATGTCGAGTTTGGCACCTGTGAATTGTTGGATAAAGGATTGGATTTCGGCGGCTGCGAACTGCTCCTGTTCCGAGACGTTTGCGCCAACCTGAAGTGTTGCTCTCGGTTTACCGGATACCGCAATCGGAATTTGATTACTCCTCGCTGGCAGGACGAACACTACAAGGCAGAAGATAGCCATCAGCAAAGAGGCTTTTCTAAAGACCGTCAGTTCCCTGTTTAGTTTGAGAGTTTCAGAAAACCAAAGGGGCACCCACTGAAAGCCGACTGCTGACTGCTGATGGTTATTTTGCTGGCTGCTGACCGCTGTTTTCCGGACAGCTGACTGCTGACCGCTGGCCGCTATTCCCGCCGATAGCCATTTAATGAAGATGTTCACCCTCATATCCCTGAAAGAAATAGATAACGCAAAAGGTCAAGACGAATCCGATGACAAAAAGCACTTTGGCAAAATGACTCAAGCCTGTTTTCTCGACGGTATAGTTACCACGAAACCCATCCATCACGACGTGCAAAAGCGTACCGACAGCGAATGCTGTGAGGTAGTCTGTCAATTCACTGAAAGCCCCGCGGAGTAGCTGCTCCCCCAGTGCTGCTCCAATAACCGGTCCAAGTATCAGCGGTGTCAGCCGAATCAGTGCCTTACCAAAAGTTTGATTCCGGAGGAGCGCAACGGTGATAAGCGTCCCAACTGGTAGGCGATGGATCAATATGCCGAACGCAAGTGCTCCACCGAGCATCTCCTCTTTCGCGGCGATAACCAAATTCAGCCCATCTGCCAACGAGTGAAGCGATAGTCCGAGAACAGTTAAGTTGATGCCCCATCTTTTGTTTTTATTGTTCGTGTGCTTCTCAGTGTCCCCGTTTTGATGTGTTGTGAAACGCTCTACCGCTGAAATTAGAAGAAACCCACACCACACCACAAGAATTGTGGTGTAACCTACCTCGGCGTAAAGATGCATCATCATAATCAAAACGATGCCGAGTACTGCGCCCGCCGTCAATCCAAAAATGAGCCCGAAATGTTTTTGCTGCCCCCGCGAAACAAAAGCGATTCCCGCTCCGAGTGGGACCGTCGCCACCGCAATTGCCAGATAGAATATAAGCATAGTATAACTATAACAGAATTTGGATTGTAATGCAATCTAAATTCCATGGCTATTCGGTTTTAGGTTTTCAAGTGGTCCTAAATGATGGGTCGTGATTTGGATATTGTTACTACAGCGGAATACTCCGATTTCAGATTGCTGGACGGATTTAATTTTTTCCCTTGACGCGTTTGCACATTAATGTTAGAATTTTTTCCGCTACATACGAATTAGCACAAACCAAACCCGAGTGGGTGTTATATTTATAATTTGCTACACGATAAAGGACTCACAAAAATGTTAGATAAAATCTTTGATGTTATCGTTGGATTTATGCTTAATCGAGACTTGGAAAAGGAAATCGGCATTCGGCATAGCTTATCGAAAGGTAAAGTGGTACAGATTCCTTCAAAAATCTTAGACAAACTCATTAATCTTATGATGAGCACTCGGTATTCTTACTACCTGAAGATGCGAAGTAATATGCTCGAGGGTGGGACTGTTGAGATGCCCTCAAATATCTTTGATTGGAAAGCACTTGAACGCGCCAATGGCTATCTACGTGTCTATATGGAAGAGTGCCACGATCAGTTCAAGGAAGAATATGACGGCAATTTTCTTGATGAAGATTTTAAAGAATGGTTCCGTCATTTTCATATTGAACGCCCGGAACGCGAGGCGGCGAAGAAATCTGTTTCTGAGGCTTTGCTCGCAGACGATTTACCAAGAGTTTGAGGTTAAAGTTTCAAGATGCCGGATTTGACGAGAGATTCAGACCGGCATCTCGTCGTAAGTCTGCCCGTCCAACTCCCGCCCAGTTTTTGATTTGCGTTTACCTCCCCACTGTTTAAAGAAAAATGGCACTTTGGCATCCGCACATTGGTCTCGGATGTCGATAACCCACTTCTTCTGCATTTCGCGTGCGCCGGGACCGGACTCGCCTCCCACAATGACCCAGTCTATTCCCTCCAACGCCAAATTTGGGAGGGCACCAAGTAGCGGTTCCAGTGAGAGAAATTTGATCTGCGCGCCGGTTTGTCTGAGCGCATCAATTCGATGCGTCACGCGATGGTCTTCAACGCTGACTCCCATCCAGACATTTGATGGCCATGGCAACTTCGGACTGCATTTCAGTAGTCGCTCCGCCCGTTTCGTCAAGACCTGGAATTCGTGCCAATGCGCCCTTTCCATCACAGAAAAGACCTTTTGAATATAAGCCAATTCGATCTTTTCATGGAACAGATCGCTCATGGAGTTGACGAAGATTCGACGAGACTTTTTCCACTTTAGCGGTTCATTAAGCAGTTCCGGAACAGGGAGTACTTGTTGTGTCCACCGCGGTCCTGCTTTAGTATTCTCAGCCAAGCCTTCATAAGCCATACCTTTGCCCGAAAATCGTGCCGCTATCCGCTCTGCGTAACAGAATCGACAGCCCTCTGATACACGGGTGCAACCGCGCACAGGATTCCACGTAGATTCTGTCCACTCGATTTTTGAGGATTGGGTTGCCATTGGTTCACCTCTTAACCTAAGAGCGTCAGTTGTGACGGGTTTCGCATCCCTTCTAAGATTTCTTGGGCAATCTTGACTGCTACCGGGGCACCTCTTTGGTTTCCTGCAGCGAAGCATAGGAGATACAACGGAACATTTTTTGAATTACGCAAAGGAAGCGGATTAGTAGCCACGCCTTTAAATATTCCTTGTAGCCGCTCAACGAAATATCGCTCAATCGCCGTAAAAATATTTCCCGTTTTTTGCCATTGTTCTTCATCAAAGAATGAGATTTGCTCAGCTAATTGATAGAACACGTCGTACCAGTCAGGTTCACCAAAAAACAGGTCAAGTCTCTCTCGTAGAGAAGGTCGAATTTCTCCATTCCTTTTCAGCAATCGGTTTACAGTACCAAGTGGGAATAAAATCCACAAGTCAATAGCTTGGGTTTGAGCGATAGACTCAATAGTTGCCCACCCTACTTGCATTCCATAAGGATCAAAAAACACCAAAGCCCGATGGGAGTGACAGTTCTTTCCACATAAATCTTTCAGATGTTCGTTCGCGTCCCTATTTACGCACTCAATCATATCATCTGAAAACCCGTCCTTGAGCAAAAACTTTTCTTTGAGTTTCTTTAGCTCTGCATACCTATTCGCGTTTTTCTCTATGAAAACGTATTTCCCAAACGGCGGTTCTACTTCTAAAGCCTTACGTGCTGAACCGTACCGGAAGTTCGCTACCTCTTGAGAAACGAGTTCAGGAAGCAACAACTCATCTGCATTCCCATCGTGTATCAATTCGCGGTACCCAGTACCGGCGAACGCATCTATGTAACGTGAGTTCGGTAATAAAAATGCACAGGTGGCCGTAGGTTGGGTAGAGCGATAAAGACTCAGAACGCGCCAGTTTGTAGGGGGAAGCCCGATTTTCGATGATCTATTTTGTGTAGATAGAGATAGCGAAACCCAACGACTTAGACGCTAGGGTTATGAGAATACGTTGGGTTTCACTCGTCATCTTTTGGAGACGCGTTTAGAGGACATCGGGGTTGTGCAGCAGGGCAGACATAATGAGACCCTTTTGGCGCATACCTTGTGAGAAGCCGCTTATCCTTTGGTTTGCCTGTGCTTCCATATCGAACAGTCTCGTCAGATCTTTTATTTTCTGCGTGATTAACCCTTCTTCTACGTGATAGAGTCTGCCCATTAATTGTAGGTGTTCCACCAAAGTGAGGTGTTCGTAGAGTTGCGCTTCTTCTGGAACGTATCCGATGTGCTGCTTGAGTTCAAGCAGCTCGGTTGCGGCATTGTATCCCGCTACTGAGATTTCGCCAGATGTCGGTTGCAACAAACCAACGAGCATTTTAAGGGTTGTACTTTTTCCTGCTCCATTGGGACCGAGATAGCCGACGATTTCACCCTGTTGAATGTCGAAGCTGATGTCGTCCACTGCCGGGGTCGCTCCGTATTTTTTCGTGAGATGTGAAACGTGAATCATGTTTTTTGTTTGTCCTTGAAAGTGTAGCTGTCAGCAATCAGCAGTCAGTGGTTAGTTATCAGTTATTAGAAAGCGCCGGGATTCGGAGATCCCTCCTACAGTAGAAGGGTATCAGTAGACAGCAGTTTCAATTTATGTTACCATATTCAGACATTCCTATTCACCCCGATTTTTTAAGGTGACAAAGGAGCATACGCATGGAATTCGTCCAGTTGACAGATGCACAACGTGAGGAATTTGAGGAGAACGGATACTTCATCGTGCGGTCGGTACTTGACAGCGACATGATAGATCGTTTGACTGAGGCAGGAGACCAGCTTATGGCATCGTTTGAGTATAACGGCTACTATGCGCACAAACGAGACGGTTTAGTGCAGGAGCCTGTCTTCGCGGAGTTAACATCACAGACAAAAGCGATTCCCTTGGTCATCCAACTGCTTGGCACAAATATCCATATCACGAATACCGCGCTCATCTACAAACATCCGCAACCCCCTGAGGAGCCAGAAAGCCGTGGGTGGCATCGAGATGCTGGCTTGTTCTTAGACCTCGGACACAAGAATTGTCCACGCGTCGGTTTGAAGGTAGGGTACTGCTTGACGGATTTCACTGTGCAGAACTCCGGTGGGACGCTGTTTGTTCCAAAAAGCCATGTATCAGGTGAACCGTTGGGTATCCCTGAAGGCAAAATTGATCCGATTGAACCTTATGATGAACCTGTCTTGCGTGCAGGCGATGCGTTTTTCTTTGAAAACCGTATCTATCATACCGCCGGTGCCAACTTTACGGAGAATATCGCTAAAGTCGTTATCTACGGATACCACTACGCATGGCTCAAGCCGGAGAATTATCTGCTGTATTACAACGACAAACTGCAACCTGAAGAGAAGGTGGTGAAGAACCTTGATGACCTTGGCACGCAGTTCCTCGGTGGCGGCGGGGGTGCAGCGGTGCAGTGGGCAGCAGCGCATAATCTGCAGTTTGAGGAAGTCCCACACGTCGTTACAATCTGATAACCTTCTGCGTTTTAAAACCGATAGAGGGCGCGAGCGTTTTCTGCCATGATTTTACGTTTGAGAGTCGGTACGAGGTTCTTCGGAAGTGCCTGTTCGGGAGAATCGAAGTCCCAGTGCGGATAATCGGTTGCGAACATCAGCTTATCATCTAAGTTTAGATGTACGAGGAGTTGATCAAAGTATTCCTGTTTAGGGGGTTCTTCAATCGGCTGCGTTGTAATCCAGAAGTGTTCCCGGATGTACTCAGAAGGCAACCGTTTCAGCTCAGGTACCTCAGCGTGTAGCTTTTTCCATGCCCGGTCAAGTCGCCACATCAACGGGGGTAGCCAAGCGAAACCGCCCTCAATTAGAATTACCTTGAGTGTCGGGAATTGTTCAAAGACCCCTTCGCAAACGAGACTGGTTACCTGTGTCTGAAACGCCTGTGTCATTCCTGCGTGGTCTTCGATGTAGTGTGAGGGTCTACCGACAGCGGTAATCGGTCCCGCGCCGACACCGGTGAAGTGGATGCCAATAGGGAGGTCATGCTGGACTGCCGCTTCATACATCTTCCAGTACTTACGCCTTCCTAAAGGTTCCATCGTACGAGCGAGCAGCAATATTTGCACAAATCCGGGATGGTCTGCTAACCGATCAATTTCCGCAGTGGTGAACTCTGCGTCGTCGCACGCGACGATGATTGAGGCGCGGAGTCTCGGTTCTTTTTCAAGCCACTCTTCGATCTGCCAGTCGTTCACGGCACTTGCCCATGCCGCGGCGAACGCGAGATTGGGCATCTCACAGACCGGGGTCAAGCAGTTAAGGATGCCGTATTCGATGTTGAATGCGTCCAGTAGCTGCTCACGTAGGAAATCAAGATCGGATCCGGGACGGTGTCCGGAGGGTGTCCACGCGTCGTATCTGGCACCGAAGGGGTGGGCGCGTGGGATGTATGCACCGACGCGATCGGTTGTACCGACCATACCGTGATGTTTCCGCCACCGTTCGGAGAGATAGGGGTACAACACCATCTCGGAAGCGAGGGTGTTATGCACATCACAGTCGATCACTGATGGTCTTTGCCGTTGTTCGGGTATTTTTGTCTTCTTCATCGTTATATCCTCGCAGATAGGATAAATTTAGTAAATACACACGGATAACATTTCTGCCAATCTCACGATTTATTTATCAGTTATTTCTATTTTCAGTCGAACACCAAGATTTGAGGCAATTCCATCAAGCAGTCTTTTTTTCGCCTCTGTACCGTGGTTTGTTGATATGAAATAGTTGCCGTACCGGCGGCCCTGAACCCCGGGGCGGAGTGGAGCGGTTGATACGCATGAACCTTCTTCATCCGCACCGATCACCTGTTCCTCTCCTAGCATTTCTATCAGTTTCAGAAGGACCTCAACGAAAGTATCTAGCTTGGTAGGACGTTCTATTGCTTCACCATCGGGCATGGTAACGATAAAACGTGGTGACGGTGTTTTTGCTCTCCGTTGTCGAGAACGCTTCCAAGTTGTCTGTCCTCTCGTACTAACGCCTCTTGCCGGATCTTGTTGAACTAAAGGAGATGGAGATACTTTCCTGTTCAACTCAGTTTCTCTTTTTAGGCTTTTCAAAAAACTTAATACTTGTTTATCTGTAGGTCTATACCCGCACAAACTTTCGGTTTTCTCCGCTACGGCATGTAGTAAAAACTCATCTGCTTCCTTTACCAATTTGTTCCACGCCTCTGGTAACCGTGTCGCAACCTGTCTTTGCTGAACGACCTTCTCATAATCCTCCTTGATTGCTTCAACAGCTTCACCTGTGCGTATTGATTCATAGTTCAAGTATCTCTTAAGGCGTTTAGTATTTTCTTCACTATTACCTTCGCTCAAGTTCAGTTCACATACCTTACGTTCTCGATAATCTCCTTGTGCGGTTGGGTGAAAAAATCGCCATTCCCGGCCATCAGTGAGAATAGCGATTGGTACGCCTTCATGAAAGGCGTATTCAAACAGTTGTTGCTCCGCTCCGTCAATGTTTCCAACTTGTTTGACTTCAATGAAGATGATCGGCTTTGATGAAGGATGACATAAAGCAAAATCTACTCTCCGCCCGCCTACCGAGTATTCAGGGATGATAACCTGAGTATTGAACCTTGGCCAGGTCAAGGCATCAAGCAGCCTCAGCACGATACCTTGCGAAACTGCTGCTTCATTTCCATATTGACCTGTTTCTAAACCCGTGCCTATCTCGTCAATGTGTTCCTTAAGTGTCATTGCTTAACAAGTCATTCCTTTCAAAAAATTGGGTTTCGGCGTGGGTTTACTAAAAACGCTTCCACAACCCAAGGTTTGCCTCAAAGTAAAGGAATCAGTTGGGGCATTCATTGAACGCTTTGAATCAATTGCATACCGCTGCGAAGCCATTCATTGACCATTTCCTCAACATCTTTACCTTTCTCATCAGCGAGTTTACGCATGAATTCATCAATGTCCTTCTCTAAATAGATGGGAAGATTAAAAACAGCTTTTGGCTGGTAGAACTTACCACGTTCCGCTTTTGAAAAGTCATATTCTGCTTTCATAGGTTAAATTCCTCGTATTGTCTAACTTTTTTACGTGTCGCTTTGCGAGCAGAGATGATACGAGCGAAGAATCGCTAAAGTGCGCCGGACAAACCAAAACTTGCCTCAAAGCGAAATGGCTAATTCAGTCTTCAATACGATTAACAACTCAATCTCGATTGCGTTTGATATTCCAATTATATCAAATTTTACCCAAATGTCAAGAAAAAAAGGCGTTAGAAAACAGGGCTATTTAGTTTTAGCATTTCTACAAGGAAAAACCCCCTAAATCCCTCTTATCAGGCTATCAACTGTAATATCCAATACTTCAATACGATTGAAATGGAGTTGCTCTGGAAACAATCTCTCAAACGATTTATCTAAAACGAGTTTCCCTAAACTCAGCTTAATGGCTATTTCCCAAAGGCTGACGATGCTGAGGGACTTTGGGTTGCGTGGATCGTCGATTAACCGTCGTGCTTTGTCACTGAGTTTTTTGTCACCCTGAAGAAACTAAAGCAGCGTATGTGTATCAAGCAAATATTTCATTCTGTATACTTTCTGAAATCTGGGAGTTCATCCTCAAAATCTTCACTGACGTGAATAAGTCCTTTGGCACTCCCAAAGCCAACCTTTAACCAAGGCTCACAGAAAATGCTCTTCCACTCGTATTGATAGGTCGGCATCAAGGTATCCATTGATTCAGCATGAAACAGAAAATGGTACTTCACATACGTCCGATCCAGCAATTTAATGCAGGCATCTAACTCCTCAAAGGTGGGTATAATTGTCGGCGCGTGTTTGTCCGAATGGGCAATCCGCTTATCAGCAAACTCTTCATGTGTTTTTACTGCGGATTCAAGCCGTGCCCGATCATCTTCTACCATCTCTGGACAAACATGCGCGCCACTCGCATCTGCGTACGGAGCGAAGTCATTCATCTTTATCCTTGCCTTCAATTGGGAAGAGTCAGCGATCCCTACTTCCTCAAGACCTGTCTTGCCTACCACTTGACACAAGTCGGGCCCATCAGAACAAGAACAGCGGGAATCGAAGTAGTTGCGGGATAACTCTTCAGGGTTTTTAGCAATCTCATCAAGCAATCCGACAAAAGATATGCTATCCTTCTGCAATTTAATTTGCCGACGGAGTCCTACTAATGCATGAGAAAGATAAGTCCTTGCAAGATAACCATAGAAAGCATTAGGCTTTTGGATCCGTGGATTTCCACGGATGATGCCTTGGACTTCCCAGAACATGTTTGCGTCTTGAACAAGTATTAGAATCTCGTCGTGAATCGTCTCCATCCATCTGAGCCACTTTCCCAGTTTTTGACTTTTCTCAAACTTCTGATTCATTTTAAATGTCTCCTAAATTGAAACAGGGCATAGGTTGGTTTAAACGGAAAATCAAAAGTCACCTGCATCCAATAGATTTGGCAGGTTCAATCGGCTTCAATCTCCCCTAATGATTGCCCGCGTCCTTTCATCTTTAATCCGTGTGTACTACTGCTGGTAAGTGTCTTATCTGCTCGGCGTAATATAGGTGAGTGTACCTTCAGGTTGAATTCGCAATATTTTAAGCAAGTATAACAGATTGTCTGAGAGTTGTCAAACCCAATTTCTGTTTCGGTAGGGCTATTTGGTTTTCGGCTTTTTCGCTGTTTTGCGATTGAATGACCCCCTAGGTAGTGTTTACATTTGAAAAGGTATTGACATTTCATAGAGATTTTAGTATTCTCTCTTTATGGAAACTCAAAACACAGTTGACTCTCAAGACCTGCCAAAGCAGCTAAGTGATGCTGCCTGGAATAGCATCTTACCGTTCCTCAGAGACTGCCGAAACGTCTATGTTGGAAACCCAGAAAAGTGCAGGCACTTTCTCTCTGGTGTGCTTTGGATCGCTAAAGAAGGCGCGACGTGGCGCGCTTTACCGAAAGTCTATGGCAATTGGAATGCGATCTACCGTCGATTCAGTCGATGGTGCGATGCGGGTGTTTTTCAGGCACTCCATGAACATTTTCATGATGCTGGCGACATCTCAGGTATCCTCATTGATTCCACGATCCTGCGGGCACATGCCTCGGCAGCGGGTGCCCCGAAAAAAAAGGAGGACAAGAGGCACAGGCACTCGGACGAACTCGAGGTGGATTTACGACGAAACTGAATCTGTCTCTCAGCGATGCCTGTATCCCGTTGCGTTTTATTTTCATAGCGGGACACCGCAATGATATTACACAAGCCCCTGCGCTGATTGAAGGCTATTGTTATGAGTATGTCATAGGCGATAAAGCTTACGACTCGGATGCGTTTATAGCCGAGATCACGTCACAGGATGCGATTGCGGTCATACCGCCTCGCGAAGGGCGGACGGAGCCCCGTGCGTATGACGAAACGTTGTATAAACGCCGGAACTTGATAGAGCGTTTCTTTCGATGGTTGAAACAGTATCGTCGGGTCGCGACGCGCTACGATAAATTAAGTGTTTGGTATCTCGGATTCATCTATTTCGCAGCAATACTCGTAACCACTCACAAAATGTAAACACAACCTAGGGCCTGTAAGAAGATTAATGCGCTTTTTTCTCAAAATGTAGATTTCTAACCCTGTTTCCTGTCAACCTAAACCCTGTAATGCGTCCGGTATCGTCTCGGATAAAGTGAATCTCTGGAAAAAACCACGCGTCCCCAAGGAAATGACCGTCGGCGTAGGTTAGCACTATGTCATCGTGCCGTCTGTGTTGCGCCACAAGTCCATCCCCGCACACACCGATGGTGTAGGTTGTATCAAGTTCTTCAGTATAATAATCTCCCTCGAATTCTGTCAACTGTTCTGGCGGCAGAGGTTCAGATTCAATACCCTCATCAGGTTCCGTTGCTTTCTCTGGTTCGGATGCTTCCATAGTAGCAAGGACATCAGCAAGATAGAGGTCCGCGACCTTTTCTGCTAAACTGAGTGGATTAAAGGTGTCGAGATTGCACAGAATGACTACGCCAAATTTCTGATCCGGAAAACGCATCAAATGACTCCGAAATCCCCGCCATGATCCGCTGTGTCCGACCGTTCTTAGTGCCCTGTATTCACCGATGTTCAACCCGAAGGCGTAGTCAATTTGCTCTCCGTCATTAAGCACGCCACGCTGGTGCATCTGTTCAATTACTGTCTGCCCACCGATACGTGCGTCGTCAAAATTCAGAATCCACTTCGCCAGATCTTCCACCGTTGAATAGAGAGAACTTGAACCGAGGGCGGTTGTATTGTTAACGGCGTGTTTAAACCGCTCGTTTTCATCAACTTGATATGAATATGCTCGGTTCTTCAGAATCATTTGATGGTCATCGTGAAAATGGGTATTCGTCATGGCAAGGGGCTTGAAGATGTTAGCGTCCGTCCACTCCCTGAATGAATCTCCTGTTACTGTCTCGACGATTTCTGCCAGTAGATTGTATCCCGTATTGCTGTATAAAAACTCCGCTCCAGGCTCAAAATTGAGTGCTTTCTGATGCCGGACCATCTTCAAGATATGTTTAAAGGAAATTACATCCTCCATTACGTCACCCGCGATAACAAGGGATTGCACCCAATCCCGCAGTCCACTGGTGTGATGCAAGAGATGTCGAATTGTGATTGTGTTTCCGAAATCCGGGACATCGGGCAGGTACATCCGGATATCGTCATCCAACGAAAGCTTCCCTTCGTATGATAACGTGGCGATAGCGAACCCCGCAAATTGCTTAGACACTGAAGCGATATCGAAAATAGTCCTCGTCGTGATTGGGATGTCATATTCCAGATTCGCGGTCCCGTATCCCTGTTCATAGATAATTTCACCGTCTTTGACAACTGCTAAGGCGGCACCTGGGGAATCTGATTGGTTCCATTCTGCAAACAGTTGATCGACTTTTGCTTCAAGTGTCCCGTGAGTCGTCATAGTCATCTCCTCTCGGTAAAATTGCCGGTCAGCCCATACTTGAGATCCATGCCGAGCGTTGCAAACGGATCGTTCTCCTTGAAGAATGGGTCATCAGGATCGCCGATTGCTCGTTGAAGTCGTCCCAGCGAATAGGGAGCAACCTCAAGCCGCCATTGTGACTTAATGCCTTTTAACCCGTGAAGCGTTCCGTACTTGGAGACGGTGCCGCTTTCTTGGCTGGAGAGCGGTGCCCAATAAACGAGTTCTTTCTTACGCGCGATATCACGTGTGAACTGGATACCCCAGATCATCTCTTCAGCATGAGGAAAACGGAGTTGGGTATAGGGGATGCGGAACTCCGCCGTCCAACCGTGTTGATCAAGACTGGTTGCAACGTCCCAGACGGCATCCCAATCCGGATCTCGTCGGGTGTCGTCATAGCGGTATGTATCTTGCTTGACACCTCTCGGATTCACACCGAACTGGAACGCGGTGCGTTTGTCGCTGTATGAGTCGATTGCGACATGCACCCAATCGGAGAAGGACTCCCTGTCGCGGCGTGTCAGTTGCCCTTCGATTGCACTTGAATCTGTATCATAAGCACGGAACCCGACATAGAGTGCGTCGTCACCGTATAGAACACGGACCTCGGAACGCTCAGTCGCTGGTTTTCCCTCGTCTGGTAGGAGCTGCACGAAACCGGTTGCAACGGGTGCCTGTTTCCACGTGTCTTCGTCAAGTTTGCCGTCAATTTGGGGCGGTGTGCCAGTTAGTTTCGCCGCTGTCAGCACCGGTCGCGGATTTGTAGAAGTATTGTCTTGCGCGATGCTTGTCGATTGGATGCAAAATAGGACTAAGAGGAGCGTTCCAATGAATTTGAAGTATTCAAAGTTGTCATGAAAAGTAGGGAGTGGCGGCATTTCTGATAGTCTTCGGCATGATTGATCTTAACTTCCCCATTATATAAAATTCTGTTCAGATGTCAAGAAAAAAGGAGTTAATGCAGAGGTGTTTAAGGGTAGGGTTAGAAAACACACCCATAGAAACTGTGGCGTGTTCTATTCGCGTTTAATATCTCCCCAAGTCGTTGCCAATTTTCCGACGGGATCAATAGCAAGGGCACCAACGACCTCGTCAAAGAAACTTTTCTGATCTACCGCTTTGTCCGGATAGATGTCAACAGCAGTGGCAACGCTTTAGCACTTAGCGGAATTAGTGCGATCAAAAAGAGGCATGTAAGGATGTGTCGGTGTCCCATTTTGTATCTCCTTTTTCGTGAGAAAAGAAAAACCTGTGAGCTTCAAGGTTGGTTTTGGTGTTCTACTTTGAGTTTTCCCCAGTGTGTCAGCATTTTACCTGTTGCCTCAACCGCACGAAAGCCCGTATCATATACGAGAACGTCTCGAACAAATATTATACCTTCTCCATAACCCCCGAAAACATAAATCTTGCCGTTGACCACCGCTGCATCAACAGGGCTCAGGGGACTCGGCAGTTCTAGAATAGTGTCCCACGCCTCTGTTCGCGGATGATACACATCCACTCTCCCTAAATACTCACGCGGGCGGATGAGAGGACGAAAACCTCCAATGAGATAAATCTCATCTCTTACAACAACTGTCGAGAACCTCGATATGAGGTCTAACATATCCGGCTTCTGCCGCCATTGACGACTTATCGGGTCATATTCCTCAATGACCTTCAGATGAGGCCCAGCACCCGCAGGGGGCCATCCAGCCCCCCCCATAACATAAAGACGATTGTTGACGACAGCCACACCTCCTGGACCCCGCCGGGTCGGCATGTTCGGAGCTGTCCCCCACAGATCCGTCGATGGATTATAGACATCAACTCGGTCCATCCGTTGTTTATGTCCCCCACCGAAGCCTGTCGCACCGCCGATGAGATAGACTCTTCCAGCAACCACACCCAATCCAAAGTTGATACGAGAAACCGGCATATCTTTTTTCCGGATCCATCTATTATTCTTCGGATTGTATGCCTCTACGCGAACCGGGAATTTCATATTCCCAATTTTGTTATCTTTCCCACTCGACCCCCCGAAGACATAGATGATCCCATCAACGACTGCAACTTTAGGATACTCGCGTGGCGTTGGCATGTCTGCGCGGGGCCTCCACCTATTGGTTTGCGGATCATACTCCTCAACGGTTGAAATTCCAAAGGGCCCTGGATCTCTTATCCCTCGCTTCACGTCTTCAATCAGGCTGCCCCCGATGAGATACACCTTATTATCCACGACAGCTGTGGCGAACCCCCTTCTCTCAGTGGGGAGCCGCGTGATGGGTTCCCACGCCTCCCCCGCAAAAGCCTCTATTTGCAGAAGCAAGAGGCTGAAAACAACGACCCCCATAACGAGGGTTCTTTTAGAATTGAACAAGCTTGACATTGATCTGACCTCTCCTGTTTTTTGAGCAAAAATAATCTCTGGGCGATCAAAATCGGCAGCAAAAAGCAATACCTTCGCCCAAAAAAATGATTTCATATCCGTTACTGCGTGCTTGATGGATACTCTTGTTTGACTGCAAGCGGGATGCCAGTCTTGGCACCATTTTTACCCACCAGATGTCATTTATTTTTCTTCATTCTCTTCAAGCAAGATGTAAAACAGTCCGTTCTCTTTAGCACTATAGACCTGATCGGTAGCACTATAGAACTTATCATTAGCAATGGCGAAAGCACTGATTTCATTTGGTACTTCTGAAGAAATCTGTTCCCATTGCATATCCGTATCCAAACGATAGCCTCCAGCATCGCCGATACCATAAACCTTGTCATCATCTACAGCAAACCTATTTATGATGGGACGCTCTCCTCTGCTATCGGTGAGCACAAGCCACTGTTCCCCAGTTTGGGAAACCGTGACTCCATTATCTGTTGCAACATAACAGGTTGAGCCTACAAAGACTATATCGTTGAATCGAGTGAAGCGGAGCGGTAGACTTGGTGTGACATCTCTCCAACTATTCCCTTCATCAAGCGACTGAAACAACTTACCATCTCGCTTCCCTACATAGACAGTTTCCCCTAAAACTGCTAATTTGAATCCCTTTCTGAAATTGTCATAAGGTAGATGACTATCATCTACTAATCCAGTGCTTATCCATTCCGAATCACCAAGTTTCCATTTGAAGAGTTCTCCCAAGCACTCTACATAAAATACATCACGACTCGCAGCAGCAGTCTCAGTTTTTAGACGACCTGCCCAAAGATCCTCTCGATCTTTTGACTTATAATATTTTTCACGGGCGCGTTTTCTACGATCGAAAACAGGAACACCTTGAACTGGAATTAGCATATCGCCATCAGTAGATAAACGGAAAATACTCAAATTGTCCCCTACACTTGAAAGAGAATAAAGAATGTTGCCAACGGGTATCAGTTTTGACTCAAAACTCAACCTTGTAGTAGGGATGTTGAGTACAGCTTCCTGCCCATGATTCCAAAGTTTTTTCCAAGACACACCCCCATCCGTTGATTGATAAACTTCATAGCCAGTATGTGCGTATAACCTATTGTTAAACGCGACGAGATCGATTACGATAGTTCCCATCACCCCATTCATAAATATATGCCATGACTCACCACCATCCGTCGTGCGATGAATGCCCCATACATTCGCTTTGTAATACGTTCTCTCGTTGACCATCACAGCTGGAAGGCGACTCCTGCCCAAAAAATTCTGGTCATTTTCAAGTTCTGTCCATGTTTGTCCGCCATCTGTTGAACGAGATTGCGCGTAACCCAATGCCAAGAGTGTTTTACCTGTTGCTAAAACCGTTATACCTGCGGTTGAAACTTTGCGAAGATGTTTACGTCCAAGCCTTATTTCAATCCACGACGCTCCCACGTCAGTTGAATGGAATATCTTCTTGGAAAAATGTAAATCTCCTTGATCTATCTGCTGTAACTCCATTCGCGTTAATTTCACCAACAGCTCATGCCCTATCCCAGCATAAAGATCATTCCCAGATACCGCCAAGGAACAGACGGCTCCTGATGTATCCAGTGGCAATTTTTTCCAAATATCTGAATCGAGACGGTAGAGACCGTTCTCCGTACCCGCAAACACTGTTTTTCCAATAGCAGTCATTGCGGAGATTTTTTCGGAAACCGTCAACCCGTCGTTCAGAGGACTCCAGTGCGTCCCACCATCTGTGGATCGGAAGATCCCTTCATCTCTAAGTGCGAGATACATCGTAAAAGGCACTTGTGAACTGGACGCTTGTTCGGCATCTGTAATGACGAATTCAACGGCATCTCCCTTGGGTCGGGGACCCAGTGTATTCCACGTCTCACCCCTGTTCTCTGAAGCAAACATCTCATCGGCAGCAACAATATAAAGCATTCCTTCATACGCTGCCATTGGCATGAACCCCTCGCCAATCGGGACACTCGCGTTGACGTTTGCCCATGCGGTTGCATCTGCTGTTAATTTGTATACCCCTGTTTGTATGACAGCATAGGCGGTTCCGTCAGATGTAGCAAAAATATTGTTTACAGGACCCCCTGGCGGTCCGTTTCCCTGCGACCACTGTGCGGTAGAGAACTTGGTGAAATTCTCTGCTGTAGGAGATGTTGAGGTTACATCAGACCTTTGCGTGCCGACACGGTTGGCTTTACCGAGACTGGTATCCCGTCCGACCTGATTTCGCACAGCGGGTTTCGCTGTTATATCAAGGATGACAGGCGCGTCGACAATTTCAATCGTCGGTTCAGATTGTGCTTCAAAACTATACGGCTTCTGGAAACGGGTGAGGTATCGGTCGCTTGCGCCGAGCAGCAAGGCAATCAGAACTGCAGCCGTCCCCAAAGCCATCCATGGGAGGAAGGGTTTAGAAGCCGGAGAGGGTGTGGGTTTTATGTTAGGGACTTGTCGCATAATGTTCTCGCTTACACTTGCCGGTATTTGTACGCCGCCGAGAACTTCCTGAATTAACACTTCCTGCTGTTCTTGTAAACGCTTTCGCGCCCGCTGGAGCCGGCTTGTAATTGTGTTCACAGACACGCCTAAGAATTTACTAATTTCTTTGGTCGTCATCTTACCGAGATAATAGAGCGTCACGACGGTGCGTTCGCTCTCTGGGAGTTTTGCGAGCAGTTTTTTGACGAGTTCATGGTGCCGCTCAGTGCGCTCTGTTTCTCGCTGTTCCGCTACGTGATGTGTATAAGAGGCTCTCTCGATTTCTTCCACAGGTGTGTCCTCCAGTGATTGCATGACAGACTTATTCTTTTCGAGCCATTTAAGGCAGAGTCGATTGGCAATGACATACATCCATCCTAAGAGTTGATTTGGATTCCTTAACTGTGAGAGGTTCTTGTATACTTGGAGGAAAGTGTCTTGGGTAATCTCTTCAGCAATGTGAAAATCACCAATCTTCCGCCACGCAAGTGCATGAATACTCCCTTGGTATTTTTGAACTAAGGTTTCAAATGCCGTATCGTCGCCTGATAAGATTCTACGGATGAGTTGAATATCGTCTTCTCTTTCCATCAGGATACTCCATGATTAATGAATAGATTGAATAGACCGCGTCTTCCAATACCAAGACACTTACACATTGTGTTAGCACTTTATAATTAAAGATACGTCTTTGGGATAGAAAACGTGCATAATCTGAAAAAAAAATGAATGAGAAAGGTATGCTGCGGGAATTGGGTTGGAGAAACTCGCTAAATCGCCAATTGTGAGGAATACAATTGTGAGGAATACACTGGGGTGAGGGCTGTATCGGAAATGCATTTTAGTGGACAGCACTAAGCACACACTCAAAAGCGATAGAATTCCCTCGCATTTTCGGACAAGATTTTGCGTGCTAACGATTGGGGCAGTTGCGCAGGAAAGGCTTCGGCGGGAGAGTCAAAGTGCCAGTGGGGATAGTCGCTTGAGAACATCAACATGTCTTCTGAATCGAGTTGACCGACAATCTGAAGGAGTTCTGCTGCGGTTGGCGGCGCATCAATCGGCTGGAGCGTCATACGGATATGTTGGCGGATATATGCTGACGGCAGCTGCTTAACCCAGGGGGTCAGACTTCGTAAGCCGCGCCATTCCTTATCGAACCGCCACATGAGGGATGGCATCCAGGTGACACCGGTCTCTATGAGCGCAACACGTAAGTCGGGAAACAGTTCAAAGACTCCTTCTGACACGAGACTCAGCACCTGCGCCTGAAATACCTGCGACATACCAACATACCCTTCTAAATAAGTCGAGGGCCATCCAACAGAAGTCGGTGGTAGTCCAGGAGCACCACCGTAATGGATACCGATTACGAGTTGGTGACGCACAGCTGCAGCGTAGATCGGATGATAGCGTCTATTGCCGTAAGGTGCTTGTGATCGGGCAGGTAGCATTACCTGTACAAACCCCGGATGCCCACCTAAACGTTCAATTTCCCTTGCCGCGAGTTCCGGGTTTTGGCTCGGCACAATCAGCGAACCGCGTAAGCGGGGTTCAGGATCCAGCCAGTGTTCAATCTGCCAATCGTTGACCGCCGAAGCGAGTGCCGCTGCTAAGTCTTCGTTGTGTACGCTCTGGACCCGATAGCCACAGGTGAGGACACCGTATTCGACTTCCCAGTAATCGAGGGCGTGTTCACGTAGGAGTGCTAAATCCGATGCGGGACGGTCTTCTGAGGAGTACGTGATTTCCGGTCGGGTTGAAGTCGGGACACCGTCTGGATAGTCGTCCGCGTCCGGTCCGGGAAAGCCGGATTCCTCGCAATAATCGCACCAGTAATCGGGTAGGTACGGGTAGAGCACCCGATGTGAGGGAAGCCGATTGTGGAGGTCGCAGTCGATTATGGACATGCCAGCTTGAACGAAATTGGGTTTACTCTTCTCTGTTTCCATACATTTTCCTTTTGCATTTAGGATTGAATTATACGCCACTTTGTTGAGTTTATCAAGTTTTTTGTGTGGGCGAGGTTGGAAACCTCGCCAGCGTCGGAACTAACGTTGTGCCATACGTGTTCCAGAACAGGACGTGTTCGCCTTCACATCCGTGATCTTTTATGTAGTGAGCCATCCCTGCCAACGTTTTGCCGGTGTATGTATTTTCGAGCGTAATACCTTCATGTTCAGCCATCATTGCGACTGCACGCGTGCCGGCTTCCGTTGGAATGGCATACCCTTTTCCAAAATCGCCGTGCCAGAGTTCAATACGGCGTGGGTTGATGTCGTGAGCGTCTACTGCGCCGATGAGACGTAGGATATGGCGTACCATACGGGAGATTGCCCACGAATTTGCCACCACCGAGTCAGCGACGCGTACACCCACAATTTGGGTTCGCAACCCGGCGAGTCGCACGCCAACGATCAAGCCTGCTATCGTTCCGCAGGTTCCTACGGGAACAAAGATAAATCGCGGTTCTGGCAAGATGTCCGCCTCAATCTGGGACTTCAGTTCTGAAACCGCTTTCACATAACCGACAGAACCGAGTGGTGAAGAACCACCCGCTGGAATGAAGTAGCGTTCCTCTCCAATCCCAAGAACCGTCTTAGTCTGTTCATAGGCGTAACGAGCGAACATCGTATGCATACGTTTCACTTCGTAGACTCGGTAGGCATTTTCATAAATTTCGCGATAGTTTGCTTCAGAATACTCAGTCGGAGGTTGTTTAAAGAGCAAGCATTCCACGCGAAACCCCGATGCTTTCCCATAAACGGCTGTCGCTCGGACGTGATTAGAGCCTGTTGGACCGATTGTAAAAAGCGTTTTTTTCTCGTCTCCATCGGGGAATGCTTGCGCCGCCGCAAACATGTACTCTAATTTACGTACCTTGTTGCCGCCGCCTAACGGACCACTGAGATCGTCTCGTTTTATCCAGAGCGACTTGAAGCCGAGGGCGCGTTCAAGGTTTGAGAGACGTTCCACCGGTGTTGGGAAGCTTCCGAGTGAAAGGTGTGGGATTGATTCAATCATCTTGTTAACCCGCTTTTGCGCTGAAGTCCGGGGATTGTGGGAAGCAACTTGTCACTCCTACACGATACCGCTCTCTGTTATCCGATGGGCAACATGCGTAGCGAGCGCGGCGATCGTCAATGTCGGTGGTATACCGACAGAAGTTGGGAAAAGACTTGCATCGGCAACAAATAAACCTTTCACGGCGTGGGATTCCCCTGAAAGATTAACGACGCTGCTGTTCGGATTTTCGCCCATCTGAAGTGTGCCCTGTGGATGACTGGAAGCCAACATGATGTCGTTTGGCACGATGCCACGTTGGCGGATAATATCAAGGTCAGCCTCTGTTTTGATAGGAAGGTGCTGTGTGTAAGGCATCAGAATTTCTGTTGCTCCTGCGGCGAAAAGGAGTCGAGCGGCGTTGATTATCCCTTCCACCAATACCTTTCTATCCGAACGGCGTAGTCGGTATGCAATGTTCGGAGAGCCTTTATAATTTACCGATACGCGTCCAGTTGTTCTGTCATGCAAAAGAATGAGGAGCGCGGCGATGTGGTGATAGCGTTCCATCAATTCTCGATGATCTTCACCGAACCCTGGCAAACTCGCCGCAACTACCATCTGTGAACCGAAAGCCGGCATGAGCAGATAACCGCTGTCCGGCGTGCGTCTCAAATCCAGAAAGTGATCAATATAGTAACTTTGCGGGATGCCGAGATGCCCGTTGATAGTTTCGTTAAAGACACCGCCGACGAAAGCAGCGGGATGCAGATGAAGATTTTTCCCGACCCGCTGGTTTGTATTGGGAAGTCGGCTTTTTAACCAAAGTTGTGGTGAGTTGATTGCCCCAGCGGCGAGTACCACTATATCGCTTTGAACACGCAGTGTGCCCGATGGCACCCGTGCGGAAACACCAACGACTCGCCCTTTTTTCACGTGAATTTCCTCAGCCATACAGTCGCTGTAAAGTTTCGCACCTGCGGCAAGTGCCAAAGGGATATACGTAACCGCCATGCTTTGTTTTCCTGTTCCTCTCGAAGTGCCTTGCGCTACTTTGGAAACAGGACATCCAAAAAGACACTGAGCTCCACATGTCGGGCATGCACCACGATTGTGCCTTTGCAATCCACCGCGCCACCGCATCGCCTCGCACCCACGGCGGATAACAGCATTTAATAGATTTACGTCTGTTTCTCGCATCTGCGTAACGCCGAGCGTCTGCTCCACCTGATTGAAGTGGGGCCAAATCTCTGGAACCCGCCACTTGTATAACAGTGCTTGGGGTGGACGGACCGCATAACAGAGGTTGTGCACCGTTGAACCGCCAACGCCTTTTCCCTGCGAAATGACGATCGCATTGTCCCGTGTGCACCGTAAACCGCTATCCCAGAAAAGGCGACGGAGCATTTCCGGTTCGTAACTGCTGAAGGTACTTGGATCGTGATTTTCCCCTGCCTCTAAAATAATTACCGATAGCCCGGCTTCAGCGAGTTCCTTTGCGACGACCGCGCCCCCTGCACCGGAACCGATAACGCAGACATCGGCATGCTTTTGCCGCTGTAAACTCTTTTTCCTCAGCCATGAGGATGAGATATTGGTAACACCTGAAAGTCGAGATTGTGATTTGTTCATATTTTTAATTATAGCCGCCTGGACTGTGCTCCAAATGTAAAGCAAAGACAAATTATGCCAGTTAAGGCATAATTTCGTTTCGCACAGGTTTCCGATCTTCTCATAGCCATTTTTTACAGTAGATTCGTCCAAAACAACCGCATCCAAAACACTAAGCCTGATGAGAAAAACGGAATTTCATTTCGTCAGTGAGCGGTAACGTTGGTACGCCTGTTCTGCTTTCGCCCGCTCGCCGATTTGCCGATAGGCATTCGCCAAGTTTCGGTAAAGTTGTGGATTCATTGTGCCAAGGCGTGTCGCCGTTTCAAACTGCGCGATCGCCTGCCGAGGTTTTTTTAGCATCATATAGACAATGCCGAGACTATTCCGGTATATTGCGCTCTCTGGGTGTGCTTCAACGAGACCCCCATAGACTTCAAGTGCCTCTGGATAAGCCTCTATTTGCAGGTAGATGTAACCGAGCAGTTCAGATGCTTTCTCATCGTGCGGCGCGATGGTGAGACATGCTTTAAGCTCTGCCGTAGCAAGTTCCCATTCCGTTCTTTTTACACGTAGTTCTGCAAGCTCATAACGAGGCTGAAGGCGTTGCGGATGGTTGTGGACCAAACGCTGCAGTGATGCCAATTGTTCCTCTTCGCGCGTGAGTTTCTCAAATGTGCGGAGTGCAGTGCGTCCTTCAGCGACTTTCCCCGTGCGGAGATAACAATTCCCAAGATTGAAATGCGCTTTCGCGTGTCGATTTTGGCGTTTAATAACTGCTTCAAAATGCAGTATTGCTTGTGTGAAGTTTTCTTTTTGAAAGTAAGCAAGACCGAGAAGGTAACGTGCTTCACTATCCTGCATCGCTTGTTCAAGGTGATGAACCGCATCTTCGATTCGGTTCTGACGGAGATAGGCATCACCTAAAAGCCTTCGCGCGCGTGAGAGATCGGGTCGCAATTGCAGCGCGCGTCGCAACGGTTCAATCGCATCTTTAGCGCTTGCCATGCCGATAAGATAAGCTTCGCCGAGGCGAACGTGTGCATCAGCAAAATCGGGTGTGAGGTTAATCGCAGTCTGGAGCGCATCAATCGCTGGTTTCCATTGCGATTGTTTGCCGTAAAGCACCCCGAGTTGATAGTGCGCCTCGGCGAGGGTCGGATCCAGTTCTACTGCCCGTTGAAACGCTGCAAAAGCACTGTGATCCTCTTTCCGATCAAGTGCTTGCAGACCTACCTCGTAGGCGAGCGTTGCCTCGTCCGGTTTGCCCTGCTCTGCCGGTGCAAGATACGCCACCGATAGGAAAATTAGTAAAGAAAGGCAGAGAAACTTCGTTTTCATTTTTTTCATTTTCCTTGCGGTTCAGTGAACTGGGTGTTTTTGCTTGGGTGTTTCCCCATGACTTTGATGTTCCTTTCCGTAGATGCTTCGCAGTGAGAACCAGCGCGATGCTTGGGCTTCGCTTTTTGGTTTTCCTTATATCTCTGAACAACCCTGTTTATTAGTAGACACCGTTTTGCATTTATGATAGCATATTTTCACGTGTCTATCAACTCTCTATCAGGGCGCAGTTTGCAAGCCCATCTACGAAAGTCAGAAGATAAAGGAGAAAACTGATGAAATTTGTTCAGTTGACGGAGACACAACACCAAGAATTTGAGGAGAACGGTTACCTCATTGTGCGCTCAGCAATTGACAATGAGATGATTCAACGTCTGACCGAGGCAGGCGAACGGCTCATGGAATCGTTTGAGTACCACAACTATTACGCACATCGGCGGGACGGGTTGGTGCAAGAACCTGCATTCGCTGACCTCGCGACGCAGTCAAAGGCAGTGCCGTTGATTCTTCAACTGCTCGGTACAAATATCCATATTACGAACACAGCACTTATCCACAAACACCCACAGGCACCTGAAAAACCTGACAACCGCAATTGGCATCGAGATGTCGGTGTGCATTTGGACGTTGGGTACGCAGGGTGTCCGCGCGTCGGCTTGAAGGTAGGCTACTGCTTAACGGATTTCAGCGTACCGGACTCAGGTGCGACATGGTTTATCCGAAAGAGCCATAAACTGAGTAAACCGTTGAGTATTCCCGAAGGTCAAGTCGATCCGCTTGCGTACGACGAACCGCTCCTCCGTGCAGGAGACGCGTTCCTGTTTGAAAGCCGTATCTATCATGCGGCGGGGCTGAACTTCACAGAGAATATCTCTAAGGTCGTCATCTACGGGTACCATTACCGCTGGATTAAGCCGGATTATTATTTGCGCTATTACAATGACAGTCTGCAACCGGCTGAAACACTGGTGGAAAACCTGGATGATCTCGGCAGACAGTTTCTCGGGGCATCCATAGACACACAAGGCAGGCGCGATCCGAACGGCGTACACTGGGCTGGTTCAGAATGGGCAGCGACGCATAATCTGAACTTGGAACAAGCCCCACAGATCGTCGCGATTTAATAAGAGAGAAAGGGAAAAAATGAAGGACATTAAGGTAGGTATTGTTGGGTGTGGTGGTATTGCTGGCGGTAAACACCTACCGGGCCATAAAGGTGTCAAGGGTGTTTCGATTGTCGCCGCGTGTGACATCGACGAGGCCCGCGCGAAAGCGTTCGCCAAACAACACGGCATTCCACACGTTTTCAGTGATTATGAGGAATTAGCTGCCATGGATGAATTGGATGCGGTGAGCGTTTGCACGCCGAATAACTTCCATGCCGGTCCAACGATTGCAGCGTTGAACGCCGGAAAACACGTCATCTCTGAAAAGCCGATCGCTGGCAATGCTATTGACGGGCAAGCGATGGTGGATGCGCAGAAAGCGAGTGGTAAAGTTCTACAGATCGGGTTACAATCTCGGTTCCGTGCTGAGGCGCGCACCCTACGCAAACTCTATGATGAAGGTTTCTTTGGAGACATCTACTATGCCCGTGCAATGTCGATGCGGCGGCGTGGGGTACCTGCCTCACCATCTTTTATCAGTAAAGCCATTGCAGGTGGCGGACCGTTGATTGACATCGGCGTGCATATCCTTGATGTGCTGCTCTGGATGATCGGTTCTCCGAAACCTATCGAGGCTTTCGGGATGACGGCAACGAAGTTTGGACATAGAGAGAATGTCATCAATCCGTGGGGCAAATGGAATCCTGAAGAATTTGAGGTGGAAGACTTCGCGATGGGGACTATCCGCTTTGAGGGGGATCTGACGGTGACCTTGGAAACGGCCTGGGCATCACATATTGAAAACATCGGCGGGACGTTTTTCATGGGGGACTTAGCCGGTGCGACTTATGAACCGCTTCAGATTTACCTCGACAAAAAAGATGAGATGGTGAACTACACGCCGAAACTTCTTACAGGGTTACCGAGTGAATTTGAATCGTTCCACACGGCTATTCGAGACGGATTGTCGTCTCCTGTTCCTGCTGAAGAGGTGTTGAACGTTGCGAAAATCTTCGATGCGCTTTACGAATCTGCGAGGATAGGTCGTTCCGTTCCGATTTTTTAAACGATTGCCTCCGAGCATTGCTCCATTACATTACGCAATGGTTTCCAGTAAAGTTAGCAACCTTTCATCACCTAACGTAGGGTCTCTACTCAGACGGAACCCATCGTGAAATGAAATTATGACTTAAATGGCATAATTTGTCTTTGCTTTACATTTGGAACGACGCGCAGATTCAATTACTTAAAAAGGCTTTTGATAGCTTGCACGCACGACCGTTTTGATGCCGCCGCGGATGTTAAAATCTCCGACGACTTCTGCCTTCCGCGGTTGACAGGCTGCAACAAAGTCCTCTAACACCTTATTCACGACGTGTTCATGAAAGATACCGACATCTCGGTAGAAAAGGAAGTATTCCTTCAACGATTTCAGTTCGACACAATGCAGGTCTGGCACGTAAGTGATACAGAGGGTTGCGAAATCCGGTAGTCCTGTTTTAGGACATACGGCAGTAAACTCTAAGTTGGTAATCTCGATTGTGTAATCTCGGTGGCTATACTGATTTTCCCATGTCTCAATTGCAGGTGTTTTCAGTTGACGGATATGGGTTTGTAAATCGTCATAGCCAGTATGTTGGCTCATATAGTGCTTGTCTCCACATTTTAAGCTATGGCCCATCGCGCATCGTTCCGCTTCGTTTCACGATGGTTTCTGATTTATTTGAAAGCAATCGGAGTTAGAAACTCCTCCCATAGTTCAGTCCACGTTGAAATAAGTCAAGAACCTGCCCGAAATGTAATGGAGGGCAGCGCGAAGGCCAATTGTTTAAAAAAGGAAATGCTATTTCAGAATTACCATTCGACGGGTGCGTTGGAAATCGCCAGCAGAAAACGTGTAGAAATACATACCGCTTGCGACCTTCGTTCCATATTGGTCTTTTCCATCCCAGTACGCGGCTTTTTCTTGGCTCCGATAACTGCCCGGTTCCTGTTGCCCAATATTCAATTGACGTACAAGTGCCCCACGGACATCGTAAATTTTCAAGATGACTTCTGCCTTCTCTGCCAGATCGTAAGGGAACCATGTTTCTGGGTTAAAGGGATTCGGATAATTCTGGAGAATCGTCGTCTGTTTAATATATCCGAGCGTCGAGAGTGCATGCGATGCCGGATCCACAGAGAAAGGGATATCCGCAGAGCGGAACCCGAGATCAATTGGGTTAAAGATAAACGCGGATCCTGAGTTATCCCCGGCATTGTCGCTACCTGAGGCACCGACGATAGCAAACGCGCCTTTGATTGCAACAGATGCCCCGAATAGGTCCGCCTGTCTCGTGTAGGCGGCCTCGATCCGCCTTTTCTCTACCCAAGATAGCCCGTCACGCAGAAAGGAGTAAGCTGAACCTTTGTCGAGTTGCAGTGCCGGATTTTCATGGGGGTCAACTAAGGCGTGATTATCTTTCCACGCCCCGACGATCACAGTATCTTCATAGATTGCGACTGCTGAACCGAATTCATCTCCGGTGTCGGCATCGCTTGCCCCTAACTTCGCCTGTTGTACCCAAGCGTTTCGGGTCTCCACAAAAACATAAGCGGCTCCTACGTTATCAAGATGTCGATCTTCTTTAGGTGCACCAATGATAGCGGCACCCTTGGTTAGATTGACAGCGTAACCGAATGCGTCACCGATGCTAATATCATTTGGAACAAGCAGAATGTCTTGTGTCCATCTGCCTCCATTGCGTGTAAAGAAATAGGCCGCGCCTGAATCAGGTCCTGCCGCGTCGCTCTGATGGGCACCGACAACGGCGTTATCGCCATAGACAGAAACAGCAAAGCCGAACAGGTCCCCCGGTACAGCCCCTTGGTGCGTCAGTTTCGCCTGTTGTGTCCAAGAAGCACCGTTTCGGACAAAGACATAAGCAGCACCGGAATCCGTGCCGATTTCGTCTTTCCCGTGTGCACCGATGATAGCAGTATTTTCATGTACTGCAACGGCTGATCCGAACCGATCAAAGATTCCGATGTCGTCTCCGATGAATCTCGCCTGTTGAATCCATTCGTCGCCGACCTGTACGAAAACATAAGCTGCGCCGGATTCTGGTCCTGCATCATCAACGCCGGGGGCACCAACAAGGACCGTTTCGTCATCCATTGCAATGGCATTCCCAAACAGATCCCCAGCCTTTGCGTCGTCAGCGGTGAGTTTCGTGCGCTGCAGCCAGAGGAGCCCACTACGCTCAAAGATGTAGGCAGCACCCGCGTTAGGTGCGATGTCATCATCTTGTTGTGCGCCGGAGATAGCGAAGTTGCCGCTTATAGCAACAGATACGCCGAACTGATCCTCTGAAGCGGTTTCGCCATCACTCAACTTGCCACTCTCTACCCAGGAGCCATCTTCCCGTTGTTCAAAGATATAAGCGGCACCCGAGGATAATCCCCCCGCGTTATGCTTTGGTGCCCCGGCGATCACTTCGTTTTCACCGATCGCGACAGCGAATCCGAGCTGGTCACCGCCTTCTCTATCGCCTGCGACCAACTTTGTGTGTTGGTTCCAAAATGGAGGCTCATTTTGCGTAAAGACATAAGCGGCACCGACGACCGCTTCACCAACATTGCCCCCCGTTGCACCAATGACAGCGGTTGCTCCACGGATGTCAACAGAAACACCAAAAGAGGACGCGCCATCAGGGTCAATCGGAATCATACGAATACGAATGCGGTTTCTTTTTTGCTTCCACTCGATCCCTTCGCGCCTATAGATGTAAGCAGAACCACTCCCTCTGTTTTTAGGTGAGGTCGCAATGGCAAAATCCCCATCAACATCGACTGCGTATCCAAAGTTATCTTCCGCTTCGGTATTGTTTCCGATAAGTTTCGCCTGAGGTGCCCATCCGAATTGGTTTCGGACGAAAATATAAGCAGCACCGGCATCATGTCCAGCTTCATCGTCCCGAGTCGCACCCACAATGGCGGTATCTGCATCAAGCCCGACGGAAAAGCCGAAGTATGCGAAACTGTCGGGATCTGGAGCAGAGAGTTTGGCTGTCTGATTCCAAATCTCTCCGTTCCTCTCAAAAACGTAGACGGTACCGCAATCTGCCAAAGGTTCGTTCGTACGGTGTGCACCAACGAGGGCGGTATCTCCATCCATCGCTACCGAGATACCGAAATAGTCGCTACGCGTTTCGTCAGATGCGACGAGCTTGGCTTGCTCTACCCATTCAGTACCCTGTCGCCTAAAAACATAAGCGGCACCTGAGTTCCTTCCAGCTCCATCGTTCCTCGGTGCACCAGCGACGACGTAATCGCCACTCATCGCGAGTGCCGTTCCGAATCGGTCTCCCGCCTCGGCATCGCTGGCGAACAGTTTTTGATGTTGAACCCACCCGGTTTCGGTGCGCAGAAAGACCTGAAGCGAGCCCGTGTCTCTGCCGAAGTCGGTATCATCATTTGGAACACCTACCACTGCATAATCACCACTGATACCAACACTCTCACCGAGATTGTCCTGGAGGACAGCAGCACTCGTGTTGAGTTGCACTCGGTCGGCACTGCTTTGCATGACCGACCCGATACTGAAAAATAAGATGAGTATGGTTATCTGTAATTTTCTCAATTCTCTTCTCCTCGCTATTGAATATTACCTGATGTACTGAACTGACAAAAACAGGTGTGAGTTAAGGTAAACTGTTTTGATTGGTAACGTTTTTCCTTGAATTCTGTCGTAATGAGCCTTTCTTCACTTAATTAGTGACACAATTTGTAGACGAAAAGGGTGCATAATTTCAGAAAAATCATAAAAATCTGAGTTTTAATCTGAAAAATTAGAACCTATCTCATAAACATCAGTTTGTATAAGGATCCCCTATGCCAAGGGATTCCAAAGCCCACTTACGGATGGCATGATGTAAGTGCCATTATTACAGGTACGTTCGCAAAGGTCTCCTGTTTGACGCGTTTGCAGAGGCATCCCACTGGAGATGTCTTGCATACAGTTAGCAAATTGTATGCCACCCGTAAATTCGCACGAAATTGACAGATTTCAACCTGTGGTCAACAGAATTTGCGACGTGCTGTTCATTTATTGAACAGGACTGCCGGTCAACGTTAGTCTGATATGCTAAGTTTACAGATGGTCTTGGCGGAATCGTCACCGTACCACAACGCCGTGCCATCCCAAGTTAGTCCATGCGGTTCACTTGGACATGAAACGGAATTTAGAATCTCACCAGATTCCGGATGGATTCGGTAAATGACATGGTCATTCGTGTCGGCGTTCCAAAGTGCCTCGCCGTCCCATGCGAGTCCATGTGCACGACCGCCTGGTGTCTGAAGTTCAGCAAGGATTTCGCCAGTCTCAGGGCACTGTTTGATGAACCGCCCCGTGTTCATGTCAACACTCCAGAGATGCTCGCCATCCCATGCCAACCCGTGTGGTCCTTCCCCAGGCGATGAAAATGTTGTAACGACTTCCAATTCCGGAATCGTGAGTTTGTAGAAAGTTTGCTGCCATATACTGTTATACCAGAGATGCTCGCCGTCCGATTCTATACCAGAACTGCCGGGGTAGGAAGGCGTAAGCGTTAGTTCAACATCGCCGGTTTCAGGATTGATTTTGTGGATAGGTCCAACCCCTTCAACACTCCAGAGTGATGTTCCGTGCCATGCGAGTCCATTTGTGCCAGCACCGGGTGCTGAAAATTGGTGTCCAGTTGTTGTTTCACGCATTTTTTTCGTCTCTCCCTGATAATTGCTCTGTCTCTAAGAGCGCGTCCTGAATTTCAGTGATAACATCTTGATGAGTTTCAACGGTGAGTCGCGTTTGCAATACTCGTTTGGCGGTTTCGCCTCCAATTTTCCCCAATGCCCAAGCGGCATGACCCCGAACTAAAGATTCATCATCGGCTAATGCGTCTTTGAGTGCCGGGACAGCACGCTGCGTCCCCCAATTACCGATGGCAACGAGGACATTCCGCAAGAATCCGCGACGTTTAGCACGTTTGACTGGACTCCCCTTGAATCGTCGGCTAAATTCCTGCTGCGTCATACCGACAAGGGAGAGTAACTTCGGGACGAAGTTTCCGTCGCGTGGCTGGAACGCCGGTTCGGTTGTCGGCACCGCTTTACTGTTCCACGGACAGACCTCTTGGCAGATGTCGCAGCCGAAAATTAAGTTTCCGATCTTGGGGCGAAGTGCCTTTGGTATGCTCTCCTTTAGCTCGATTGTCAGATAAGAGATACAGAGCCGGGAATCCAGGAGATTCGGTTCAATAATTGCGTCTGTCGGACATGCTTCAATACAGCGGGTGCAAGTGCCACAACTTCCGCGCAGCTCCGGCGTGTCAGATTCCAATGCGACACTGACGAGTACCTCCGCGAGAAAATACCAAGAACCGGAACGCCAATGAATCAAGTTTGTATTTTTACCGATCCACCCGATGCCTGCTCTCTGTGCGTACTCCCTTTCAATAATAGGCGCGGTATCAACACATACGCGGGTTCGCAATTCGCTTTCGGCGGTCTGTTTGATAAAAGTGACAAGTTCTAAAAGTCGTTCACGAATAAGTTCGTGATAATCATCGCCCCACGCATAGCGAGAAATCTGTCCTCGTCCGGGATCTTCCGCGAGTGGATTCGGCGGGTCGAGTGTATAATAGTTCATCGCGAGGCTAATAACCGATTTCGCCTCTGCCAGAAGTTGGCGGACATCTGTCTTGAGGAGAAGATGTTTTTCGAGATAGTTCATCTCCCCAGCATACCCGTTTTCTATCCACTGTCGGTACCGTTCAATTGTGTCGCTGTGGGCTGCGGGTATAATTCCGACGAGTTCAAAGCCAAGTTCGTTTGCGCGCGCATGAATTTGCTTTTTTAGACTATTAAATCTGGGCATCGTTTTTTTAACTATTAACTCTGGTCCTCGTTCCTCTACAGACATCTCACCCCTACGGGGTTTTTAAAGGAAGACCTCTGAATAAATCAGAAACCTGCCCGAAACGCAGTGGAGGGGTGTTTTTGATAGGGGTTTTTGATAGGGCATTTCTGCGGATTTCCCTGCGTATTGCTTGGGTGTTTCTTAGCTCAGAGGCCCATCGTTAAAAAGACCCGCGCGGATAGGATCCGAGAACGTTGACGTGCCGACACAATTCTTCAAGCTGCTCAAGTGCCACGATGACGCGTTCATCGGCAATATGACCCTCCATCTCAGTAAAGAAGATATATTCCCACGGTTTGGCTCGCGACGGCAAAGATTCTAAATAACTCAGATTCAATTGCGCTTGCTCTAAAATACCCAAGGCTTGGTGTAGTGCCCCAACCTTGTCCGGAATTGCGAAAAACAGCGAAGTCCGATCGTGCCCGCTTGGCTCTGGGACGCGCTTTCCGATCACAAAGAAGCGGGTTGTGTTATCAGGGTCATCCATAATGGCGTTTGCGACGATTGGAACCTGATAAATTTCGCTTGCGAGTTCACTTGCAATGGCAGCTGCTGATGACTCTTGTGCGGCGCGTTCCGCCGCTTCAGACGTACTGATGACCTCGATCTGCTCAGCACCACTGAGATGTCGCCTTAACCATGTCTTACATTGCGCGAAAGGTTGCGGATGCGAGTAAACACACCGAATTTCCGCGAGCGGTGACTTTGATAAAAGGTGCTGTTTTATCGGTTGGAATGTCTCTGCACAAATCCACAACGGCGTACGTTGGAAACGTTCCAAAACATCACGAACAGCACCTTGTGCTGAATTTTCAATAGCCACCACACCGTAGTCCGCTCTACCAGATTCAACCTCAGTAAAAATGTCAATCTGTGGGCGGACAGGGATAAACTCAGTTGACGTACCGAAATGAGATAGAGCCGCCAAGTGCCCGAAACTGCCAACCGGCCCGAGGAAGGCTACCCGCTCCGGATCCTGCAAGGAGCGGGACGCAGATAAAATCTCGGTCCAGATCGCCTCAAGTGCGGCTTCAGGGAACTTGCCGTAATTTCGTTCCTTCAAACGTTCAATAATCTGCTTCTGCCGGTGCGGAACATAGACTTCTGCAACGCCTGTTTCTGCTTTCACCGCACCGACCTGCTTGGAAATCTCAGCCCGTTTCTGTAGCAGTACTAAAATTTGGTCGTCAATCTCGTTAATCTGGTTCCGGTACTTTGTTAAATCCAAAAAATAGATCTCCGTGTTAATGGCGGTCAGCCGTCAGCAAAGAGGTTTTCTTGCTGATCGCTGACGGCTGACCGCTATTAAGCTAACTATCCAATTTCTTCATAGCGGTAATCATTTCCTCGTCTGAGGGGTTATTTTTCACCATCTCAGTGAACGCCTCAGCACTTATCTCGTGTTCCTCCAGGAACAGCTTATCCTGCGGTCACGGGTAGATATATTCACCGAGGATACCCTGCAGTTTTGCACTGGCTTTATCACCAATTCTGGCTAACCATGGGATATCCCCAATAATCATGTCCCGGTGCCGTGGTTTCCAATCAAGAGCCATCTGTTTCACCTCCTTTTTTAGTAGCAGTCAGGGAATGGCCATCGGCTGACGGCTATCAGCCATCAGTAAAGAGGTTTCTGGTGAAATTATACCCTCTTGCTGACTGCTGACCGCTGATTGCTGACGGCTATTCCCGTATATTTCCTTCAAGTTGACGTAAAGTTTCCTCTAAAAGTCGCTGATACCGTCCATATTCTGTCCAATCACCCGTACGTAGTGCCTCCTGTCCCAGATTGAAATAACGGTTTGCTTGTTCAATGCGCCCTTGCAACGAGGTCTGAATATCCCCGATATCAGCCGCGCCGATGTCGTCAGTTGTCATTGTCGCAGTGGTGGTCTGGACCCCTGTTCCCTGTCCGAACATATTGACGAGTGCTTCCTCAAGACTTTCACCCCATACGACTTCGTTCCCATATCCGATAACGACCCGCCGTAATTCGGGAATGGCGGTTTTTTCATCTTCGGATTGTATATAGATAGGCTCAACATAGAGTAGCGAGTTGTTCATGGGCAGAATCAACAGATTTCCGCGTAAGACGCGGGACCCTTGCGTATTCCAGAGGCTAATCTGCTGTGAAATCTCCGGTTCTTGGCTAATAAAGTTCTCCACCTGCATCGGTCCTGCGACCTGTTTCCCTTTTGGGAATCGGTAAACAAGGAGCTGCCCATATTGTGGCAAGTCGCATCGGGCAGCGAGCCATGCAGTAAGATTCGGTTTGTTGAGCGGTGTGAACGGCAACATCAACATAAATTCCGATTGCTCCTGCCCCGGTAGTCTGATGATGACATAATAGGGTTCAACGGGTTGTCCATTTGCACCGGAACTTTGGGGGACCTGCTGCGGTGCGAAAGGACTCCTTGGCTGCGGAGGAGCGGTTTGCCGTGTTTGGGCATCCGTATTGTCATAAAGTTCCTTGCCGATCTCCCATTTATCTTCCCCTGCGTAAAAGGTCACTGGGTCTTTCATGTGATAATCCTGATAGACGCGAGCTTGGATAAGGAACATGGATGTCGGGTATCGGATATGCGCCTTGAGTTCATCCGGCATCTCCTCAAACGACTTGAAAAGATTTGGGAAGATTCTTCGATAACATTCCGCGATTGGATCCTGTTCCCGCTCCATAACGTAAAAATCGACAGTGCCATCGTAAGCATCAACGATGACTTTAACAGAATTTCGGATGTAGTTTCCCCACGGTTCACCATCTCGCTGTGCATTTGCAATCTGTCGTCTTCTCTCGCTGACGAACTCCTGCATTGAAACGGAATAAGGATATCGGTGTGTGATGGTATAGGCATCAATCATCCAAACCAATCTGCCATTATAGAGAATGATGTAAGGGTCCCCATCGTACCGTAAGAAGGGTGCGATTTTTTGGATCCGTCTTTTGATGTTTCGTTCATAGAGAATACGGCTTGCCGGTGAAATTTCACCAGGGAGCACGAAGTTAATTTCGTTATCGAACTTAAGCATATATACCATTTTGCGCCAGAAAGAGTTCAGTTGCACGCCGCCCTTTCCTTGATATGCATACTCGGCGTATTGTTGCCCTTCCTGCGGATAGTCAAACTCAAGTCCTTGGCTCCGTTCTGGATGTACGATAACGTAGCGATCTGTGCGCTCACCATAATAGATACGGGGTCCCGGTGTTTCGCTGAACCGATGTTGCCACTGCTCGTCATAGTCAATCGGGGGCAATCCTTGAATGTACATGTTAGGTTTGCCGTTATCAATTTCGTTAACGGGACTAACAACTGCGCCGTAGCCGTGCGTGTAGGTATAAGTCTGCTTATACCAGTCGCTTCTGATTTCGACAGGGAGTTCGTTGATATTGAGTTCCCGTCCAGAGAGCATTACCTGTCGAATCTCATCATCAACGACATAGCGATCAATATCAACATCGCTGAAATCATATTGTGTCCGCAATTCCTGAAGTTGTCGGAAAGTTCTACGCAAGGGACGCCAATCCCAGAGACGAATGCTATTGAAAACAGAAGCGTTTTCGGGACTTCTTATGTCATCATAACTGAGTTGTTCTATCAGCGGATATTCTTCTTCCGTCACAGTGTTCTCAGCCAAGCCGTATGCTTGGAGCGTTGCTTTGATGTTGTAGTTGATATAATCTGCTTCTAAAACCTGTTTTCTGGGTTCAACTTGCCATCTTTGTATAGCGATAGGATAGACTTGTCCGAGGAATCCAGCAATCAGGAATACGGCAAGTCCGCCAAAAGCGAGGGTGTTGCGTCTCAAGAAAATACTAATGATGAAAATGATGGCACACAGAATTGTAAGTCCAATCAAGAAATACAAAATAGGGAGTCGTGCCTTCATCGCGGCGTATCCACCACCACCACGGACAACATCGTTTGTTGTGTAGAGCAGATCAAACATAGCAAAGCGGTAGTTCCATGCTCGGAATAGGAGTGTCAAACCTACAAGAGTGAACAAATGTGCTTTCACGTTGAAAGGTGGACGGAACCGAAACTGGTTGGTATCTCCCGTGATTAGCCCGTGAAAAAAGTAGATGACGATTGCAAATATCGTCACTAACATAAAGATACCGAAAAGCGTCCCACAAACATAACGCTCCGCTGGCATCCTGAAAACGTAGTAGGCGACATCCTTATCAAAGATAGGATCGCGTGCAGGAGACGTGAAGAACGCTTTCTGTCCCAGTTCTATCTGAACAGGCGTATTCAAACGGATGGCGTTATCCAAAATAGCTTCAACCCGCGCGTCCTGATCTGCCCCATTTACTCGGACGCTTATCTGATCCCCGACTCTTATGTTTTTCGCTTGGAGTTCCAGTTGCGAGACAGGAATTTCGGCAGAATTGAGGCTTTCTTCTACAATAATGGGGGCAGCGGCACGGAAAGCGAGGTTCTCAGCATTGACGTAGCGTAGATAGACCTCCCACCGATCGCTGGCTGCGTAACCCATCATGACACTAAAAAGAACCGCAAGAAGTGTGAGTCCACCGTAAATTAGTTTTCGCGTATCACCGGGGTTGTTTGCGTCACCACCCATGAAATCCGCCCCCCCCATAAAAGCCGGACTGAGATGCGCGGGTGTGAATCGATAGATTAGGGCAAGGTTCGTTAGAAGGATCGCCAAATAACAAACGCCAACAATTGCACCGACGAGTATTTTTGTTGTGAGAATTTTAGTGTAAACGCTGAAATAGTCCACTACCTTAAACCATAGGAAGTCGGGATAAAGGTTAACCCAGATTGCACCCAGCCCTCCAACAACCGCAAGTATGACAACAGTGATAACAAAGCGTTTGGTTCGTGAATCCATATTTTTAACTATCCTTTTTAAACGATTAAATCTGTTAACCATCGAAGAAATCCGCAGAAACACCCAAGCAATACGCAGAAATACCCAAGCAAAAACACCCCAAGCAAAAACACTCGTGCTTTAACATTTATAACGGAGTCGAGTTGATGGTTAAACCGCTCCAAATGTAAAGCAAAGACAAATTATGCCATTTAAGGCATAATTTCGTTTCGCGGTGGTTTTCGGTTAAGTCTAACCGCCTCTGAATTATAAGCGGTTGTAGAGGTAGGTCTTGTGCCTACTTTGTTGTAGGGCAGGTTTTGGGTTCTCCCACCCTCTTAGAAACCGTACATCTCCCCAGTCACATCAGAATTCACCAGACACCATCGTGAAACGCAGTGGAACGATGCCCAGGTTTTAATAACTTAGAAAGCTTGTCCGAGTCCGAGATGGTATTTCATACCGGGTTCCACGCTCGTCAGATCCGTATGCCACGCTGCGGCGAAGTCCACAGAAAACACACCGAGTCGCAAACGAAGTCCAGCACCGATTGCAGCCTTGACATCGTCAAGGCGAATACGGTTTTTATCGCGAACAAATATCCTGAAAGGATTCTTCGGTCCATATTGCCAATCCGACCAGGCACCTCCTAAATCTGCGAAGGCAATTCCGCGTATCCCACCGATCGTCCACTGGATGGGCCACCCGAAGTGAAGCACATCTATGAAGGGAATACGGAGCTCGAAGTTGAGAAGTCCGATGCGTGTCCCGACCAACTCTTCATAATTATAGCCGCGTAGTGTATCAATCCCACCGAGATAAAAATAGGATCTATCACCACCGAAACTACCGCCGAGCAATAATCGTGCTGCGAGGGTAGAGCGTCTGCCAAAACCAAAATAGCGTCGCGCATCAAAAATAACATTTGTTAGCGACAATTCACTACCAAGTGCCGGGAAGGATTGCTCAAGTTCAACGCGGTACCGCGAACCTGTATAAGGTGCCCACTCCCGCCACATCGTTGTATCCCCAACAAACGCAATGGAACCCATCGTGAGCAAGCCTCTATCGTCGTATGGATCCAAAGGCTGGCGCGTTTGGAAGTTAAAGGAAAACGGCTTCGAGTACATTGAGAACTCAAAGTCAAGTCGATGGTATCTGTCAAATGGGTAATTGACATACGCGCCAAGCCCGGTAATCCGTTGTAGAATGCCCCGCCTTCTCTGTATACCACCCAAAATATGGTATTCATGATAGTTGTAAATCATTGCCCCAATATCAGTTCGGTGTGTCAAAAAACCGTATTGTGCGATAAAATCCGGTGTAAGGTAGCTGGATTGGTTCATCACGCTAACCCCGATACGATGGTTACCTAACATGTCACTGCCGACGATTTGCACCGTACTTCTCAGGATACCATCCGCGCCGAAACTAAAATCCGGGAAGATAGCATCTAAAGCAAAAGAGGATTTTGTGCTGTATTTTCGCTTGGCGACCCTATAATTTTCTTGTTCTTCCTCCGTTAAAATTACAAAGGGTTCTGCCACGCTTGAAACCTCAATTTTTTCCTCAATCGTTTTGGCAGTCTCCATGATACAGACATCGTATTTTCCATTCTGGTAGGCACTAAACAGCAGGTGTTTGCCGTCCGGAGCCAAGCTCGGATTGAAACAACCTGTCATCATATTGGTAAGGCGCGTCAACTCAACCTCTACAGATCGAGAACCCACAGGTTCCGTGCTACCACTTCCAGTCGAGACGACTTTTTCGTTGGCGCGGCTGTCGGCGTGTTGGCTATCGGTTAAGAGGTTTTCTGGTGAAGTGACACCCTCTTGCCGATGGCTGATTGCTGACTGCTGACTGCTATTCTGCTGACTGCTGATGGCTGATGGCTGATCGCTACTCCGCTGATGGCTGTCCTTCTCCACGATTTCAAGCTTGTGTATATCGTAGATGCCCTGCCGATCCGAACAGAAGAGGATTGATTTTCCATCTGGTGTCCAGCTTGGACTGATAGCGTTATAGGTGCCATCGGTCAGCAAGCGTTCCGTGCCTTGGTTGAGGTTTATCAGTACCAGTCTATTTTTGGCTCCTCGCTCGGAGGTGTAGAGGATTTCGCCAGTTATGGGATGCCATGATGGATGCGTATCGTTAAATGGATCGAAGGTGAACCTGTCCACTTCACCCGTCAGCAATTCGATTACATAGAGATCTGTCTGCCCTTCTCTTAGCGCAGAAAAGACTATCCGTTCACCGCTGCCATCGTAGTCCGGTGAAGTGACGTTATCAAAATCCAACTCGAAGTACTGCGTTAGTTCCGCAGTCAAAATATTGACTTCAAGGAGATAATTCGCATCGTGATGTTTAGCGATGAATGCTATCCTGTCACCATCGGGTGCCCACGTCAGGCTTCTACCAAATCCACCGAAATCGGTCCGGATCTCCTCGTATTTCTCACGGAAAAACCGCTTGGTGACCCGCTCGATGCGTTCACCCGTTTTTGCGGACATGAGGACGATTTCCAGAAACCCCTCATTTCCTGTGACGTAAGCGATAATATCGCCGCTTGGAGACCAGACAGGTTTAATGTTATGCGAGTATCGAGATTCCTCGGTAAGGTTCTTTGCAACCAGATCCGGCAATTCCCTGTCCTCAATGAGGGGCCAGTAGCGTCTTCGGACTGTCTGTCGCCATGCCTTATCAAATTCTTTGAGTTCTACCCCAAGCACTTCTTTGAAAACACGGTCAATGTCCTTTGTGCGGCTTTGTCGTAACCCCTGCAAAATCTCAGCGATTTTCTCTCGTCCATAAGTTTCTGTGAGATACGCCACCGCTAATTGCCCTAACTTATACCCAACGAAGGGTGAGCTGAGTCGGTTGAAATTGTGAAGTTGCGGTAGGGGCACAACATTGTTAGTTATGCTGGCATCTCGGACTACCATTTCTCCAATCGCATCATTGTCTTCTGCAAAATAGTCCGCCATTCCCTCTATAAACCAGATTGGCGGGGAATACAAGAACTCACCGCTATAAATGCGGGCATGCGGTTTCTGATAGATAATATCGTATTGGAAAATATGAATGAGTTCGTGAAAAATTACCTCTCGAAACGCTTCCAGGGACCCGGTAAACGGTATAACGATACGGTGCTTAAAGAGTTCCGCGAAACCTCCAATGCCTTCGTGAAGTTCTTGGAGAATTATGTTGGTTTCCTGAAAATCCTTGTGGGATTTGTAAAGGATGAGCGGTGTCCTGTCTTGCAGTTCATGCTCAAAATCTTCGCTGTGCTTCTCGTAAGCTTCCTCAGCAATAGCAGCCATAATAGGCACGAGTTTCGCTTCACTTGGATAGTAGTGGATATCAAAATGCTCTGTCCGGTGAATGTGCCAATCGAAGCGTTGTCCGGTAATCTTGTTTTTCCCAAAACTTTGCGACCACGCAATACAAGGTGCTAACAAGGTCAGGATGACAAGCATCAACAGGACATGTCTACCCAACCACTGCCCTATCACATCGCGGGCGCGGTTTCTACACGTACCTTTTGCAAATAAGGTTCTGTTTTTACCTTCCTTCACACTATTCACCTTTTAATGGCTTTCAGCCATCAGCCGTCGGCTGGCGGTGCTTGAATGGAATGATGGAAGAGTGGGACCTACTCTTCTATCCTTCCACTTTTCCATTCCAGTCTCTTCCTGACCGCTGATTGCTAATTTACTAAATATCTATCTTCGTTCTCATAATGTGGAGAGATTTGGCGTGTAAATTCTGACACGGCACGTCTACCCAGTTCCCTGATAGTATTCGCTTGCGGTCCAACCTGTGAAAAAATGAACGATCCGATGGTATGCGCCTCAGCAGTGCTCCTCCGATAAGGCTCATCCCAGACGACCTGTCCGGTTTCAACATCAACGATCATTACACGGAGTGAGAGCAGATAGGTTTTCTGCATGTAGTCCTGATAATCCAAGACGTAGCGTTGCCGTCGTACGGAGTAACGTTCCCCATAATAACGTCTTGGGCGGCTATCGGAATAAAATCGAAAACTTCCGATGATAACTGCTTTTACTTCAAAGTACTCACCGAGCTGACTCAAGTGTTTTGTATCAGTAAGCCAATCTTCTCCGATGGTTTCCCCAATGAGCAGTCTCGCCGTTTCCTGCGTGCTGACGACCTCGAAATGCTTTTGGCGTGCTAAACCCCTCCGAAGTATTGAAGCGATCTCTTCGCCGATCTCTGGGGGTAATTTTTCGTTTCGTTCTATCTGTTTTTCACTTACAAACGGTAAAACGGCGAAGTTGGAATAGCGAGTGATGTCGATTTCAGATTGAACCTTCACCGGAATAGAGACGCGCGTTACAGCACTGCCACATCCGCAAAGCGTTAAGGCTATCAGTAGGATTCCCATTCTTTTCACTATCTGCATATTAGTCATCAGCCATCAGCACGGGTTGCTACGCAACCCTTTCAGCCATCAGCAAGAAACTCTTTGCTGACGGAAACCGACTGCTGACCGCTACTCCATAAGTGGTGGATCTTCTAACTGCGGTGCATCTTCATCGTCCCCTCCACTTCGCCGAAGGTGTATACGGCACCGCCGATAGTTGAGTCTGTAGTATTTATTATTTGGTTCTAATTCCGCCGCGCGCTGGTAAGAGGCAATAGCCTCCTCCATGTTTCCGAGTGCCTCGTAAGCAACGCCGAGGTTATTATGTGCTTTAGAGTCCTCTGGATCGATACTGATAACCTGCTTCCACCGGAAGACGGCTTCATTCCAGAGCTGCGCTTGCGCTGCCCTGATTGCGAATCGATTGTAAGCCTCAGTCCGCGTAACATCACCCAACCCAGCACATCCGGACAGAACCAAGCAGAAAAGAAAAGCGATAGACGCGAGTTGACTATATCTTAACACGTTTATCACCTCAAGATTTTGTTATATTGGTATGCAAGCCACACCGTATATATTACACCGTATCCACCTTTTGCGTCAAGAGAAAATTAGGTTTGTAATAAGGCGTTTAATTTTCCCGTAGTTTTGATCTTCTATTCGAGGTCTCTTCACTGTAGGATTATCCCGTTTTATCTTACTGACAAGGTTTTATACCTCGCTTACCGATAACTGTATGCCGCTGATTTTTTTACTTTTTTCTTGAACAATATGCTAAAATATTTTAATCTATTAACCAAAATGCGATATATACGTTACTTTCATGTAGTAAAATTGAAGTCATGGAGATTTACAATGCTAAATGGGCGGGCTATCCTACTCGGGATCCTTTGTGTTATCTTCGTTGCTGCTGCCTTTGGGCAAGAATCGTCAGATTCACACATTATAACGGTTACGAAAGAGATAGATGTGGCGAAACTGAACGAAAACGTGGAAAATTTGACTAAAACGGTGGAAGACTTGACTAAAACGATCGAAAATCTGGACACAACTGTGGGGACCCTGAACACAACTGTAGGAGAATTGAAAACAACGGTCGCAAGAATTGACGAAAGAACAAAAGGGATATCTAACTGGCAATATGTAATTCTGGCGGGGATTTTTGGACCTTTATTGTTGTCTGTTTACGATAGGATAAAACAAAACAGTGAAAACAAGACTACTTCTATCCAAGTCGGTCAAAGCGAAACAACTCCTACAAATCCCGCACAAGTGAGCCAGAGCGAAGCAACTCCTGTCCAGACTTCACAGGATAATGAGAGCGAACCTGCTTCCACTAACCTCACACAGGTGAGACAGCGCGAACCCGCTCCCACCCCAACCTTGTCGTCAAAGTTGCCTGATGGGGAAAAAGAGTTGACAGAATACCTAAAATCCTACTCGCCTGCCACAAAAGAGAAAGTTTAATGGAAAACATTAACAACGCAAATAGCAATGTCAAATCTGCCCAAAACTACCTTGATAAGGGTAATGCCTTGTATAATCAAGGAGATTATGAATCCGCCATTTCGGTGTATGATAAAACGATTACCCTAAACCCTAACCTTGCTGCTGCCTATTTTAAGCGAGGTAATGCGAAAGACAAGATCGGACAATACTTTGAAGCTCTTTCAGATTATGATACGTTTATTCGCCTAAATCCTGATGATGCGGATGCCTACTACAATCGGGGCACTACAAAAGCTAAATTAGGGCATCCTGAAGCCGCTATCCCTGACTATTATGAGGCTATCCGGCTAAACCCAAACGATGCAGAGGCTTACAACAATCGAGGTATTGTGAAAGACGAGATTGGACAATACTTTGAGGCTCTTTCAGATTATGATGAGGCTATCCGGCTAAACCCAAACAATGTGAATGCCTATAACAATCGGGGTATTACCAAAGCTAAATTAGGGCATCCTGAAGCCGCTATCCCTGACTTTGATGAGGCTATCCGGCTAAACCCAAACGATGCGAAGCCCTATACCAACCGCGGTAATGCCAAAGGAGAATTAGGTCTTGCTGATGATGCCAAGCGAGATTATCAGACAGCATTAGATTTGGCAGAGAAAGCAGGAGATGAAGAAGTTAAGTCCTACATTATGAAAAAATTAGAGTCGCTATAATACATAAGAAGGAGCAGATTGAATGTCTAATACGACTCCACTCCGTACGGTGATTGTTGGATGTGGTATGATAGCCGCGGGTGGCTACCAGCCGCGTTGCCAAGCTTACCCTCATTGTATTGAACTGGTTGGCTACCATGACCAAGATGAGGAACGCGCCTCAGCATTGGCAGAACGAAACGGGGGACACGTCTACAAATCGCTTGACGAAGTTCTGAACGATCCGAACGTAGAAGCGATTGTGAATTTGACCATTCACATCTCCCATTATCCGGTTTCATTAGCAGCACTCAAAGCAGGAAAACATGTCTACTCTGAAAAACCGATTTCTATCCGAACCGACGAGGCAAACGAACTGGTAGAGACGGCGGAAGCAATGGGGTTAAAACTGGCATGCGCGCCATCGGCAATTCTCGGCTACGTTCAACAGAACGTTTGGCAACGGATTCGTGAGGGTGAGATCGGTGATGTGATTTCCGCGATCGGCAACTTCGGCGGTCCGTTGGAACACTGGCACCCGAACGCAGACGCTTTCATCATGCATGCCGGTCCCTTCCGAGATGTCGCACCTTACCCACTAACGGCGATGACAACGATGATCGCCCCGGTCAAAACGGTGCATGGCTTTGCACGAGTTGCTGTCCCAAAACGGATGCTGCATCAGGGTCCACGGAAAGGGACTGAATTTGAGGTTCATGAGAAGGATCACGGGTTTGCTGTACTCGAATTCGACAATGGAGCACATGGACTCATTTATCACAGTTTTACTGTCTCTTCTGGGATTCCACCCTACGAAATCCACGGCACGGCAGGTGGGTTCTCGCTTCAAGCACACGACGATGGACGTGGTATCCAAAAGTTCACTCCGCAGGACCGGTGGCAAGATGAACCCTCTCCGCCGAAAGCCTTTACCGGATTAGATTGGGGCAAAGGAGTCGCGGATTTCGCGGACGCAATCAGATCTGACCGGAACCCGCGCTGTAACGGTGCGCAAGCACGGCATGCATTAGAGGTGTGTGAGCGGATCATCGAATCGTCTGATGCAGGGAGACCTATCGATGTTATGAGCCGTTTCCCAGCACCACCGCCTGTTGGCGATGTAGCACCCTGGGAAAATGCTTAGCGTCAGAGATTACTGACCAAGGGTTAGCATGTTGACGAAAAGGCGGTACGCGCCCGCTACACCCGCCGGAAGTTGTCTATAAAAGGCGTAAGCGGAGTATGTATAGGAACCTTGTCCGTACGTCGCATAGAGGAATCCGCCGTGTTGCGGCTCCTGCCCGCGGTCATTGCATGTGAGGAGTGCCTGATAGTTTGCGTCCCATTCAGTAAGGAATTTAGAACCGCGCTCCTCAACCCATCCATCGAAATCAGCCTCTGTAATTTGATTGGGATGCTGGAAGATGGGGTTGTCTGGCATCAAAAGAGTTACCTGTGCATCCTCTTCGGAGACTTCTTCTGGTCGTCTGCCCATCGTATAAGGATAGGGACCAAAAGGAGCCGTATCAAATTCCGGGGTCTGATATTGAATGATGAGGTTGCCACCCTTATGCACGTAATCGAGGAGTCTGCTGTTATAGGAGACGAGATCCCGCCGAACGGCATACGCTCGGATGCCAACGAGGATTGTCCCAAATCGATTCAGATCACCGGTGCGGAGTTCCTCCCTATCAAGCATCTCCACGTTGATACCGATCTGTTGCAGAGCCTCGGGTACCCTGTCGCCTACCCCCATGATATACCCGACGCTCAAATTCGATGGGACTTTGAGTGGAATACTGCGAAGCGTCATGACGGCAGGGTGATATAGGTGGCGCGGTTCAAGATCTGGATGATCAATCGTCTGATAGCCAGTAGTATATTCTTCGCCATCGTATGTAGCGACTGCCTGAATTGTGTACTCCTTGTCGGCTTCGACATTCTTGGCAGCTACCTGAAAAGCAAACGTTTTGCTCGCACCCTCGTGCGTAAAATCAAAAGGCGCGCTTTCAGGTGACGAATACCATCCGTCCGGTAACTTAAGCGAAAGGGTCCCCTCTGCCTCACCCTTTACATTATTTAGCATCTCCACTGTTGCAGTAAATGTCGCTTCCCCATTTGCGACATTGGATTCAGAGATTGGAATAACGCCAATACGCGGTGAAACAGATAGACTGATAGCAGGGGCAACCGTTAGCAAACGTCGTCTTTCTCCCCACGGTCTATTAATTGAAACTGTTTGTGCTGGCTGCGTCAGCGTAAAGTCCACCCCATCTACACGATAGGTTACAACACCATTGACCTCAGGTAATGTGAAAGGTAGGAAGCGAAATTCTGGACGCTTCAGTGTATAGACAGCATCGTGGTACTCAGACGCGCGAGTCCAATAAGGCTGCGTGTAATCCGCGTTCTGTGCCACCTGCACCTCAAACACGATAGAGATTGGTTCGTTCGTCTGTATAGGTATTATTCCTTCCTGATCCGAGTCCTTCTGGATAGGATGCACGTTCCAGCCTTCGGGGGTGTGGAGTGAGGCATTAACGAGTTCAGCTGCAATCGGAGTGGGATTCACCATTCGCATCCCAATTGAAAACTTCTGCCCGGGAATTGCGACGGCAAAGGTTTCAGATGAACGGGTTTCCGCTGTGGGTTGAACCAGCACTTCTAAAGACAAACCGAGGGCAGCGTTTGCGGCAGTCATAAATTCCTGCTCTTTATTCCGAAGCAGGAAAAGAAGATGCGATCGAGTGTTGTCATCAAGGTCTATACGCTGGACGTTTTCGATTAAGCTGCGAGCCGTTTTTAGCCCGCTTGCAAGATGCGGAACGACTCTCCAAGGGTGGCGGGCATCATAATCGCGTATTGCGGCATCGACACTTTCTTGAAGTTGAATGAACGCTGCGTCTAAGGCAGATGTATTTGCCAACTTCGCCATCCCCGCAATTGTCGTGTCAATCCCGTCAAAGAGACTCTCTTCGGGTTTTCGCTGCTCGGTAAGGGTCGTATCCACTAATCGCAACTCTGCAACAGCGGAACCCTTGGATGCGCGCGTCTGACCAGCACCTTGTGAACGTTGGAAACTAAGCCCCTGGCGTGCAATTTGAGCATAAGAGAGTCCTAACAAGGCATTGTATTCACCTGTATCAATTTTTAGCACGGGTGTATCGGGAGTCTCGGTGTTACTGCGTCGCCATCTGGAACGCGCGATATAGAGTTTCTTCGGTTGCCACGGCTGTAGTCCTGCTGCGAGGTGTTCTGGGAACCGATTCACATCGCCTGCGGCACGGAATGCCTCTAAAGTTACGACTCCGGATGCTTGATGGTGTCCGTGTCCGTCTTGACGATTACCCTGAAATCGAGCGATGACGACATCGGGACGATATTGACGAATCAGGCGGACCATATCCTCCAAAAGCATCTGATAGTCCCATTTTTCCAGAGTTTCGTCGAGTCGCTTGGAATAACCGAAATCGACAGCACTGCTGAAAAAGAGGTCGATACTATAGTAGCGCACAGCAGCGAGATGCTCCTCGGTTCGTACGATACCCAGCGCGTCAAATAATTCGGGTCCGATAAGGTTAGCACCACCCTCACCACGCGTGGTTGAGTATAATCCCGTTCTGACACCGCGTGCACGGCTGAGCCACGTCAACAACGCGCCGTTTTCGTCGTCAGGATGAGCGACGGTGTGTAAGACGGTAGCAGTTGTCTGTAGGCGTTGTAAGGCGCGCCAAGCCTCCGAAGCGTTCGTTGCTCCCGCCATTTCTCCAGTGTCTGCCATTGTCATATTCCCTCCTACTATTCCGAGCAACGCGAAAGCCAAAATTGATACTGCGATTTTTCTGAGCATTAGAAGTTTCTCCAAATTGTGTCATGCTATTGAGGGATGGCATCGCGGAGCATCGCCACACTCTGTGGGACACCGACATGTGCCTCGGCTTTCCCTTCAAATTCAATGGATACGTATCCCCGAAATCCAACATCTTTTAGAATATTACCTATTTTAGCATAATCCAAATCTAATGTATACCATTCGCCACCACCGTAATAGGTTTTGGCATGGACAAGCACTGCTTCATCTGCAATCTGTTCCAGTTTTTGATATGGATCTGAAAGGAAATTGCCACAATCCATTGTCACTTTCAACCATTCTGAATCAATAGCGGAGACGATGCGATTGACACCTTCGGGCGTGCATGTTAGTCCCCAATGGTTTTCAAGTCCAAGAACAACCCCATGTTTTTCAGCGTCTGGAAGACACTTTTCGATAGCTGCGATTACCCACTCAAACGCCTCGTTTTCTGTGTGTCCGGGGAGTGTCGGTTCTTGCCCTTCGGTTTTCATTAATTCATTAAAAGAAGGAACAGTGCCCCATCGTCCTGAGTTGAGGCGAATTGCGGGGATGCCGAGTTCGTGTGCTAATCGGATGCAGTGGATGGTGTGATTGATATTTTTTTGACGTGTTGCTTCGTCTGGCGAAACGAAGCCCTGATGGATGGAGAGCGCGTACAGATCAAGTCCATGTATGAAAGCGAGCCTTTTCAGTTTCTGGAGATACGGATTGGCTTCCGATGCCATCTGTTGATGTAAGATTTCAACGCCATCGAGTTCGAGCTGTGCGGCTTCCTCGATAACGTGCTCAATCGGCACCCGTTCAGGTTTGAAATGCCAATAAGAATAAGTGGATACACCGAGTTTCAATTTATTTATTACCTCAGTTAGAGTATTTGTGCTCTTTATGATAGCATAACTCGGAATGCTAAATCCACTCTTTTGATTGGTTATCGGTTATCAGTTGTCAGTTGTCAGATGAGTGTATAGGCGGCTGTATTGGACTTGACGCACTTACGAGACTCCGCATCAGACCTCACAGATTCGTTCAACCCAACCTACGGAAGGCTACCAGTTTTCGATTGCCGCTGCCACAAGCTGCTCTAAATCTGCCGTCCTGCCTTTACGGGCGATCAACTTGTGATGGGCTTCCTGAGCGATCAGCTTGCCATCTCTATCGATAAGCCACCGTGCTGGAATAGAGCGAACGTCATACTGTTGTGCAAGTGGACTCTGCCGTTCTTGCCCACTGAAAATCTGTCGCCAAGGGATGTTATTTTTCTTAAGGTAATTTCGCAGCTTCATTTCATCGGTGTCGAGGCTAACCCCGATAATGTCAAATCCCTGATCTTTATAGGTATCGTAAATCTTCTTGACCTTCAGTATATCTCCGATGCAGAAACCACTCCAGACCGCCCAAAAATCGAGTAGGACGACTTTCCCATGATATTGCTGGAGCGAAATCGGTTTTCCATCAAGATCTGTCGCAGAAAAATCAGGCACAGGGTTTCCAAATTCTTCATAGATATTGGCAAATCTGCGGGGTAGACTGTGCTTTTCGGGGGACTGCTCTTCAAGTTTCCTCAGCTTTTGTGCCGCAACTTCCACACCCGCGGATGACTTTAGCAATTCTAAATATCGGGGTATTCGCTCACTACGAGGTAGATAATCGAGATGCAATAAACTTTTGCTGGGCAGATGTTCAATCACTTCCAATTCGGGGGTCAGTGTTAGGATGTCCACAGAATCGGAGTAATGCTGCCAAAGTTTCGTTGCCAAGGCACCAGCTGCTGCCCCTTTGGTACCCGCCTGCAGTTCGGGCAACTCTCTCAGCAGAACCCAGACGTTCACAAAGTGCGTGTTGAGCAAATTGATAATTTTCGGTGAGGAGAGCGGACCCGCTCTCAAACTTTTGCCTGTCCCTCAGCAGGATTCATCGTCGAGTACACCGAATAAAAGTACCGCATGAATCGGGCGATTCAATGCTTTTGCGAGTTCGACCGCATCTTCAATAGGGGTCCATTCAATTTCAGCGAACTTGTAGAGTGCTTTCTGAAACTTCTTATCGACTTCTTCCTCAGTGATAGCTACCTCCCAAGCAATCGATTCTGGCTGCGTCTCCGATAAACTGTAGAGCTCCATGCGAGGAACGAACCCCAAATCGTGAGTTCTAAAAGCACCGATATCTACATTACTATTGCGTCTCGGAAGCGATAGCGTCCATTGACAAACCGTTCCGTTGTCGCGATTGATTACCAGATGTCCGGCAAATTGCGCTGGCATAAAGTAGGCATCAATGGACGCGTCCAGTGTAAAGCGCGGATGAATTCGGAAAACGATGTCAGCATATTCAGACGAAAGTGCCCGTAAGCACGCCTTTGCATCTTTCTGATCGGATGGAATGGAGCCATAACGTGGGATTTTCATTGTTGCACTTGGGTGAAACTGGCGTAGAAAAGGGAGAATTCCCTCTGGGTCCAAGTCCCAGACACCCCCGACATTGACGGTTGACGGTGGAAGAAAGATTTGAAAATCTGCCGTGCTGTAATTCTTCAGCGGATGTGCAGGTCCGGGATTGAACACCTCCAACCACTGTTCCCACGTCATATCCACCGGCTCTCGCCACTGTGCCTTGGCTCGATTAAACTTTTCTTCTGTTGACCGATGTAAGTTATTCGCTGTATTCTCGATTGGATCCCAATGTGCTTCTATCTGCACACTTGCTGTCCTACTAAGAGTGTTGCTAAAGTCTACCACTATCTTATTTTGCCTCCTATTGTTGGGACGATTTAGAAAAGCGTTGGGTTTCACTCATTATCTCTATGAAGAAGATGTGTGGGAAAAGTGCCAGCAGTTTTTAGACTGCGAGCGTTCGGCATTATCCGTTCAACCCAACCTACGATGAAATCTACCAGACATAGCACTCCTCTGGAGTGCAAGAATTTGGGCATTGGATTTCTATAGACATAGCACTCCTCTGGAGTGCGGGAATCTGTCCCTCACAAGCCTGGGATGGGTGTGATATATCGTGTCGGATTTCTCTAATCTTTATATCAAACCCACGTTAATAGGAATTATATGAAACTGCGCTTTTTCGTTTAATCTATTATTGATTGATCTGCAGATTTGTCCTTGAGTGCTTCCACTACGAGTTGTTCCAACTTCAACCCTCTGGCTTTATGCGTGATTAATTTGCCACCTCTGTCAATAAGCCACTGTTCCGGAACACCCATAATTTCATACTGCTGTGCGAGTGGATCGTCCTCCCACCTTTCACCGCTGTAAATCTGCCGCCACCGGATGTCGTTCTCCTTAATGTAGTCCCGCAGTTCCGATTCCTCATCATCAAGACTAACACCGATGATGTCAAATCCCTGATCCTTATAGGTAGCGTAGACTTTTTTGAGATTCGGCATTTCGTCAATGCAGAAACCACACCACACTCCCCAAAAGTCAAGCAAGACAACTTTCCCACGATAGTCCTGAAGCGAAATCGGTTTACCATCAAGGTCTGTCGCAGAAAAGCCATGCACAACTTTTCCTACAAGCTCCGACATTGGATCCGCCTTTCTCCGATATTCCGCGGCGAGATCGGAATTACCCAGTTCCTCATGAATCCTCGCAAGTTCTTCAAGAACGCGGTAGTTCTCCGGATACCACTCCTCAAGATTCTCAAAAACTTTAAGCACTTCTTCATGCTGATTCGCCATTTCAAGCATCCTGCTGAGAATAAAATGTGCCTGAAGGTCATCAGGTTTTATAACCGATTTGAAACGATTAATGAGGTGCTCGGCATCTTTTTCGCGTCCGACTTCAATATAGAGATGCGCGAGTGTACGATAGACATGAAAGAACCGTTCATTATCTGCTTGTCGCTGAAGCCCTTTTTCCAATGCTTCAATGGCTCCCTCAACGGTTTCATACAACTGATCCGGTGTGTACACACCAGATGACCAAAATACCTTAAAAGCGAAATTCAAGTTTAGACATTCAAACGCTCGATTCTTATGATGTCGGCAACGGACAAGCGGTAAAACATCCCCATACATGAGGCGTTCCTCAGTTTTTGTTGCTCGATACTGAGGGTGAAATTGGTAGTCGTAACTCATGGACATTTTTGGATCCCTATTGATAAGAAAATAAGTCTTGCCACCGTCTTCATCTGCTGGACAAAGTAAGCTATTCGCATCTGGCAAGTATTTCGGATGGAGTTCCGACAGCCACTCTGGAAAATCGTTGTGTTCCTTCTGGTAGGCTTGGATTGCTTTGCCAATCGCAACCAAATTTTGGGTGCAGATTTCAACATTTTTCTGGTCCTGCTTTAAACCTGAGTCCTGTCCGACTTCTCCAAGTTTTGGTTGTAACTCTTCTGGGACCGGTTGCGATTTGGATGCCTCCTGAAGAATTTGTTCGTCCAGTGTTTCCTCTGGGTTAACCGCTTGCGCCAAACGCATCGCATCGCGCAAAACCATCCCTACGGGCACTGGATGCAAAACGAGATGAGAATGAGTATCGTCAGCTAACGGATCCCTACGGTAACCTTCCGCACTGGATGCCGATTCAGATTTTCAGCGAGAACGGTTCGGAGCCGCCCTTCAATCTTTGAGGAGCGCGCTATCGCTACAGCCGCGCGCGAAGTCGTTTCCACGTTGCGTGTAATATCAAGTCTGAAACAAAAAATCTCGGTGGAACAAAATCTGGCGGATCTGCTTTCAAAATACGTTGTAGAATTTCATAGTCCCTGTTTCTTCAATATAGTTGTTGACGTGTTCGGCATATTGGCGACGGTATCGAATAACAGAGCGACGGAAATTCCATTCGCTGAGAATTCCGGTATTCGCTACATCAGTCGCTAAATAAACAAATGCTGCTGAGGGCGAAATTAGGGATATGGACAGGTTCATATCGGCTTGTGCTTCAACCTTATTGATGAAATCTTGTCGGATTTCTGCTGCTTTTCCCACACTTAGGTCCATCTGTTTTCGCTCCGCTTTCGCACGAATTTTGTCTATAGTTTGTTTTTCCGCATCGCTCAACGCTGTTAGATCGCCGCCGTGTTCGTGTATGAACTCCTCCACCGCCTCCCGGCTCTGTTGCCGAATGTCCATTGACAATCTTCGTATATTCTCATGGACTTCATACACTGTGGATGTAGGTCGCAAATAGGCGGCTAAAAATGGACTGAAGTTGGGAATCACCAAAACTACGATTCCTATCGTGAACGTTGATTGGTATATGAAGATGCCATTTTGGTGTCCCGTACAGTTTAACACACAAGAAAAGGGTTGAGGAGTAAAAATTAACGCGAAGTTACGACGAGACAAAGTTGATATAATTTCTCACTGCTTACTTTTGAAGCAGTAGAATCTTCATATGGAGGGAGATGCTATTCATGGAATTAATTCGCGAACATGAGTTCAGTTGTCAGTTATTGGTTGTCAGTTATCAGTACGGATTACTGCGTAATCCTTTCAGTTGTCAGTTTTACAGTCATCAGTTGTCAGTACGGGTGCTGCGCACCCTTTCAGTTTTCAGTATGAGAATTCTACGACATTCAAGGGACACGCAACTGCCATAAGAATTAACTGATTGCTGACTGCTGATCGCTGACAACCACTCTACACTTCACTTTTGATAAAAACGAGAAATATCGCTATAAAGAGAAGGACATTCATCGTGAGCAGGAAGAATAAATCCGGCAATGCCCGTTTTGCATTTACGCCTATATCGCTTCTCTGAAAAGAGAACTGCGGGAGTGTGTTCCAATCAACGGCACCCTGATCGGCAGCAAACCATTGCCGGGACGCAAATATTTTTTCATCATAATAATAATTGACGACTGCTTGTCGGTAGCGTTGCGCCGCTGTGAAAAAATCTTGGATGCCATTGAAGTCAGTGCCAGCCCAAGCTTCGGTTGCTGCATCATACAGACCCGCGGGCGAAAACTTTAATAACATTCGCTCTCTATTTACGGGTTGGACGTAGATAGCATCGAGTCCCGGCTTTCGGAGGCGCCACGTTCGTTCTACGGTATTGACGGTCAGTGTTCCCAAGAAGTGGTAATAATTCTGAGCATGTGGCACCTGTGGTTCAAATTTCTCGTCAATCGTTTCAAGATGGGACCCAGCGTGGTACCAATACAGTAATCTTGATGGTTTGTCTTCAAACGACCAAAAAATGTAACTTGCCCCATCAAAGTCAAACCCCCAATCTTCCCCTGGGACAGGGTCATTAACGAGAAATTGGTTCTGCTTTCTCTCAAGTTCTTCCCACATCCGTTTAATCCGATTGTAAGCGGCGGTTTCTTTTTCCGCTTGCGGGTCAGTTGCAACTGCCGTGAGAATCAGATTTGGGTAGACGAGCACTAAAAACCCCCAGACGAATAGCGACAGAATGAGCGCAGTGCTGGTTCGACGTGTCATTGCAGAAATGAGCATGCCGATAAGGTAGAACAGCGACAGATAAACGAGTGATGTCAGAACAATCCCACCGATACGCAGGAAATCATCGGTGTTCAGGGAAATCGTAGTGGATGTCGTCAGCAAAATCAGCATAAGGAGCAGGCTCATCAGCAATGGCACAAACAAGCATACCATCGCACCGGTATACTTGGCAAACAGGACGTACCCACGCCCGACTGGATGGGTGAGCACCAAGCGTAGGGTGCCACGTTCGTATTCTCCGGCGATGGCATCGTAGGCGAAAGTGAGTGCCAACAGGCTGAGGACCCCCTGAAAAATAAGGACAATGTCGATTGAAGTGAGGATGTTGAAATATGGATTATCCGCTTCGTGCTTTTTGGCATCCCAAATTGTCGGTATATAAATGTGAGAAACCTCAATTTCGTTTCCCAATCGCTTATCTAAACCCGTGTTGAAAATGCTCAACGGGTTCGGCGGGCGGTCAAAGGTTATATTTCCTGCCGAATAGGTTTTGATCTCCAGGAGTTCCTGCCGATGGGTTTTGACAGCGGTGTTATAGTCCGCCAACCGCAGTTCATAGTCCTTGATGAGCACAACGGTATTCGCAACAACGAGCAACAGCATAATCACGACAGCTGCCGCAAATCGGAACGTCATTAGATTGTCCAGGAGTTCTCGTCGAATAAGTATCAGTAACATCATATTATCACGCATCTGACAGGAGTGCTTCAATCAGCCAGATTAAGGGCTGACCGCTTATGAGATTTGAACTTTCAAAACTGTATTGCCAATTCCCCTTTTTGTCAATCAAGATAAAAAAGGGGATCCTTTCAATCTGATAAGCCTTTCTCACCTGCCGATGTGGGTCAAGTAGAACGGGCCAGGGTGGCTGATATTCGTCTAAAAACTCCCGAACTTTCTGAGGGGTTTCCCCATCATTGATGCCCCAGACGACGACATCCTCGGTTTTGCTAAAGTGCTTATAGATGGTTTTGACCTCCGGGATCGCCATGTTACAGGGACCGCACCACGACGCTCCAACATCAAGTAAAACGATCTTTCCAGACATCGCCGATAGTGTGTAGGTCTCGCCTTCCAAAGTTTGTATCCGAGCTAGATCCGCGTCGCGATTAATTCGGACGACTGCCCTGGCGGGGTTTGAACAGGTAATGTCAATGACGGCTGTGGCACATTATAACCTGCTTCTTGCAGCCCTTCGATATGAAAATCGATAGCTTCGGCGATCAGTCTCCGCACTTCATCGAGTGTCGCACCTACAACAGCACATCCTGGAAGATCGGGGACATACGCACCGTAATTGTTTTCAAATTTTTCAAAAATAACGACATATTCCATTAGGTTTTCCTCCTCAATTTTTGAGATCGGCTTGCTTCAGGATGCTATTGAGTGTTCCTTTGTCGACATCTTCGTTTGGTTTTCCTGCAATTGTGACGACTCCGGGTTTTGTAGGATGCTTAAACTGTCTATGACTGCCTTTCGTTCGGTCGTGATACCATCCATCATCTTCAATCATTTTAGTGAGCTGTCTGAATTTCATAAGCGGTACTGAATTTCATATAGCGTGTGTTAGTAACGAACGCGATTAGGAGGTTACCGGCGGTTGGCTTATGCGCGCCTCAAATACATTATGTCTCCTAACAAAGAATTGACTAACAACTTGCGTTATCCAATCCTTTGTCTTTGCAGTCTATTGTGAGACAGTATACAATCAAAAAGAGTGCTTTATCAAGTTAATTTTCTCACAGTCTTTATGCCGCGTGTAGACGTTCCACTGACCCCACTCTGATCCTTCATTCGTCACTGGTCATCGTCGGCTGTAGACCACTGGTAGTCGCTCCGAGCGTAGAGGGCAGCAGGACCACCCAAACCGTCCAAATCAGTAAGAGTATCGTAAGACTTGTTGACGAGTTGCTCACGCGGGAAGATATGAGCAGCCCCAGCGCGAGAAAGATTGACACATAAATAAATGCGTTCCAATCCAGCCCAACTTTCCACACGAGGCATCGGGACAAAGTGTGCGAAAGTCTGGATTTTTTTAGGAATTGTGCCGTGGATTTTCAGCGCTGGATGTATAGATTACATTCCACTAACGATTCATTAAATCCGCATCCAAATTGAGATGGGTTGTTGGTCACAGCAAAGCGTATCGGTTGAGATCGTTGTGAGTTGATTAGATCCTTCTAAAAAACTTATGGGGTCCGATAGGAGGTAATTGCTGTTGGGGAAAATTAGGGGTTGTGTTTAGATCACTGGAAAGAGAGTTTGATTGCAATATATAGGGCTATTCAGCTACCCTTGGAGGATAACTCAATAGCCCAAACAAAGTGCGAGGTTAAAAACCGCGCTTAGATACAAAAATTCTACTCGAAACCGCCGACCTTCGCAGCTTCAGGTGCGCTCGTCGGAAGTTCCTTCTTGGCTAACGTATCTTCAGGCACATAACCAGAATAATCAGAAATCTGACCGTGTGTCAAGGCATACACCACAACGTTCGTCATGAAACGATACACACCGGGTGAATAGTGAACACTACGCGTCGGGAGACTGACAGACTCCATTGCGCACATGTAGTCACGACGGACAACGATAACCGATAACTTTTCACCGACGGAGATACCTTCAAGGTAGTTCCGTTTCGGTGGACGTGTGCCCCACCAGAAGATGTCGTATCCGACAGGGGGACCCCCCATTTCATAGAAGTTATCGTAAATTGAGTGATCGTTAGCAATCCGTTCAATCTGATACTCAGGCATGACGTAGCGCATCTGCGCCAAGAAGAGACGAATCATCGCTTGAGCCGGAGCGTTCACACCGCAGTCGTCAAAGACGAGGAATCCGCCTTTTTCAACGAAATAACGACGCATACCAGCGGCTTCAGTCTCAGTGAGACGGCTATCCATTTTACCACCACCATACTGCCGTCCCAGGAGGTTCCGAGAACGGACGAGTGACGGATCGTGTCCTGTCATAAAGACAAACGGTGTTTTGAAGAGGTTGGCATCGGTAAGTTTCAATGCACCACCTTCAACGTTCATGTCGGTTTTGATTTTAGTCCGCTCGTTGAGCCACTTCGTCAATGCATTGAGGGACGAAGCGTCAGCCCACCAGTCAGAGAGACTGTGACGGATCCGTGTGAAACGGAATACACCGCGGATGTCTCTACCTTTACCGATAACGCGTCCACCGGGTTCGCCTCTGGGCAGGGGTGGTACTTCAACGTTACCGAGGGTGATGTTTTCAACGACATCGCCGAGGGCATCGCGTGCGGCACCGACGTTTTCAACCATTGCGAGTCCGGGTGGACGTTCAAAAGCGACTTTCACCTGCACGACGCTGCCTGCAACACCACGACCAATGTTAGCCGGTCCGGCGGAGGGTGCAGTTGCTACGGGTGCGGAGAACGCCAAGGCACCGGGAGCATCCGAAACAGGTAGATCCGCGTGTGTTACAACTGTCGGCACGGGTGCGTTCAGCGTAACCACTCTCGGTACATTCGGATTAATCGGTGCGTCCACTCTGACGGTTTGGTTTGAAAATTCGAGTACCGTCTGCGGTTGGAAACTCGACTTGGCAACAAACGCAGTCGTTACACGGGGTTGCACTTGAACCGGCTCAACGATGACGGTGTTCTGCGTTGGAACCGTCGGCTTAATAACAGGCTTTACAACGGGTTTCCGTACCTTAGGCTTCGGTGGCTCCTGAGGTTTGAGCACGTCAGCACCCACGAGATCTTTGAACTGTTCAGTTTGCGTGACAAGATAAATGCCAGCAATGAACGCGATGACCGCGTGGAGTACCAATGAAGTCATTAAGGCACCTGAGGTTCTTTTTGCACTCATTCGTTATTACCTCCAAGGGATATTTGCGTATCCTACAAAAAATAAAAGTTGTTGATGCAGGGATATGCAATTTCCGTGCCAATGCAAAAAACGCTGAATTGACGATGAATCCCTGCATCAAGCGGGTTAAGCTGCACGAAAAGGGGCATTTACCTTTTTAAACTGCACAAAAAGGGGCAGTTTTTAACAAGACGTAGGGAACATTAGGGGGCTTTGTCCGTCTCTCTGGTAACCTTGATGAATTTCTCAACTCGCGGTTTACCTTTGTGAAAGCCAAAGATCCCAAGGTTGTTTTCGGTGCTGCTATCAAGCTCGTGAATTTTCCACCCATCCTTTTCTTCTTTTATCAAATAGAGGTGCGTTTCCCCAGGAAACGAGCCTTTGTAGCAGTTGTAACCGATTGCGGCGGCTTCCAATTTGCTCCCTTTATAGCCAATCCAAAAATCTTTCAAAACATCGTCCCGTCCCCATTTAGAACCCTTCGTGCCGATGCCAATCCACAGACCTTCGATAGCGACTTTAACATTCGTCCAACCGAAGGCGACTGGCACAGGTTCATTTCCGGCAAAGATTGTTCCGAAGGCAACCTTGCCGTCACTCGTCCGAAAGGTCCCCCCAATGGCTTTGAGATCGTTGTCGTTAAAGGCTTCGTAGAAGGCACTATAGACCGCTTGGATTTCGGCTTTTTCTGCTGCGAAGTCGATAGGCGGTCTCGCAGCAACTACTGGCTCATCAGAGGTACTTGAGGAGCTTTCTGTCGGCTTTTCAGCGGATTCTTCTTCGGTGTCGCCACCACATCCTACGATACCGATGCTCATGATGCTTGCTGCGAAAAGGGCAAGCACGAACCACGTTAATCTCGATTGCATTTTTCTAAATTCCTCCTTTAGATTCATCACATCGCTTGCAAGCGAGGGTTGCAAGCCTATTGCATCCAAAAATCGTGCTTTCCAGTTTTCCAAATGTGCATAAGGCAAGAATTAGCCGCTTAATGGCTAAGACACATTTTCCATGGATGCTGTTTAAGACATTATAACTTCTTTACAAAAATATGTCAAGTTAATTCGTCACTATGATGCGGTCCCTTAGACAGGTTTAACTAAGTTTTTGTTCGTTCTTTTGTAATCCCATATGAAATGCTTAAAACTAAACGACCCTATCACTGTTGATGCGCGTTTGTTGCTTAGAATCAAATCCTTCAATTTATGTCAAATACGCAGTTGCTTCAAGGGTCTGTATCACATCAGCAACCTGAATTTCGGACATACACCCTGTTTTTCCGAATCGACAGGTCGTTCCCAAGCATGGACAGTCAGACTTCTGCTGAATTGTCTGACACTTTTCACCCGCTGGACCGAAACGGGTCGGATCTCCGGGTCCATACAGTCCAATCGTCTGGGTACCAACCGCTGCAGCGAGGTGCATTGGACCGCTATCGTTGCCGATAAACACATTACACATGCGCAAGATTGATGCCAATTGTGTCAGCGTCGTTTTGCCAGCAATATTGATTGATTTTCCCCGCATGAGTGCTTGAACTTCGGTGATTATCGGCATTTCATCTTTCACACCGACAAATAGAATTTGTGCACGTTTTTGGGCAATCAGCCAATCCGCTAATTTTGCATACCGCTCAGGCATCCACCGTTTTAGTGCAATCGGAGAACCGGGATGGATAGCAATCAACGGATGTTGCTTCTCAATCTGATATGTGGCAAGGAGATCAGATGCCCATTTTTTATCTTCTGTTGTTACTGAGAAGATAGCGGTTTGTACCGGCGTTGGGATGCCTGCTTGTTTTAAGACATCGAGGTTACGCGTCGTTTCGTGGGTTCCACTGAATTGTGCAAAACCCATTTTGTTCGCAACTTGTAGGGCTGCACGACTGAGTCGATTCGGTGTAAGCCGTAAGAACGCAAACCAGACAGTCCGCCAATCGCTGCGAAGCTCCACTATCAGATCGTATTTTTGGCGGCGTAATTGGCGATAGAGCTTAAACGTTTCTCTGAGTGATGTCGGTCGCCCTGTGCGACAGAAAGCCGGTGAGTTGTATTCCATGACTTTACTGACATCAGGATGCTTCTCTAAAACAACGCGACTCCACGCCCCGGCGAGCGCGTGCAGTTCAGCGTTTGGATACGTCCGACGGAGATTGGAAAACACCGGTGTCGCTAACAGGACATCCCCAAGATGATCAAGTTTGATAACGAGGATCCGTTCAGGTGCGAAATCCTTCGGCAAACGTTTCCGATAAAAGAGCCACTGCACAGCAGCAGAAGCGATTAAAGTGAGAATTTCGGTCGCGTTCTGAAACATTTTGTTAGTTTACTCAAGTTGCGGAGATTTGTCAAAAGGAATTCTGTTCAGTGAACCTGCTTTCAAAACACCGAGAAAGAAAATATACACAAAAGACCATAAAAAGCAAGCCCAAACTCATTTGCATTTGGTAGATAGATTCTGATATACTATCTTCACTTGCTTCTACCCTTCACAGACCGATTTAAGTTCATGCAATTTATCAAACACTTCTCAGAAATTGATGATGCTGATTTGCCCTGCGTCGGCGGAAAAGGGTTGAACCTCGGAAAACTGACGAGGTCAGGGTTTCCAGTGCCGAAAGGTTTTTGTGTCACCACAGACGCTTATCGATTGTCTGTTCAAGGTCTATCGGAACAGAATGAGAGCAGCGTTAAAGACATCGGGCTATCGTCAGAACTCGTCGCGGAAATCCATACGGCGCGAGAAAAATTGCAGACAGCCACGGTCGCAGTGCGTTCCAGTGCCACAGCGGAGGATCTGGCAGAAGCAAGTTTTGCCGGGCAACAGGACACGTTTCTGAATGTAACATCCGATGGACTTTTAGACGCCCTTAAAGCGTGCTGGGCATCACTCTGGTCGGAACGAGCCATCGCCTATCGGCAGACACAGAAAATCGCTGATGAAGGGTTGGCAATGGCAGTCGTCATTCAAGAAATGTGCGACGCAGATGTCTCCGGTGTGCTTTTTACTGTTGCTCCCTTTAATGAAAACGCCTCTATCATTGAATCGAATTGGGGATTGGGTGAGTCGGTTGTATCTGGTGCCATCACGCCTGATAGTTTTCACGTGTCGCGGGAAACAGGCGAGATTTTGGAAAGAAACATCGCTACGAAGTGCGAAATGGTAACCGCTGCTGGCGTAAGTAAGGTATCCTCTGCGAAGCAAGACATCCCAAGTCTAACGGACGCACAACTGAAGGAGCTTACACAACTCGGCATGCAGGTTGAAACCTACTATGGACAACCGATGGATATTGAGTGGGCACTCGCAGGTGGACAGTTTGTTTTGTTGCAGTCCCGCTACATCACCACACCTTCCAACGCTATCGCATCTCCTGAGCGGGCATATCCGACCTCTGAAGTTGATAAAGAAACCGTTGAGAAAGTCCGTCAGGAGGAGATTCAGATATTGGAGGCGCGTGCTGAGGTCGATGGTACCGTCTGGTGTCATCACAACCTCGCCGAGGTACTACCGGCTCCACTCCCGATGACGTGGAAAATTATGAAGGAATTTATGTCGGGTGCCGGTGGGTTAGGTAAAGCGTATCGAGGCTTGGGATTCTATCCGAGTGAACGGGTCCACAATGAGGGAATTCTCGACCTGATTTGTGGACGAATTTACGTTAATTTGAACCGCGAGGCAGAACTCCACTTTGAGGGTTTCCCCTTTGCGCACGATTTTAATGCCTTGAAGCAAAATCCACAAGAAGCGATGTATGCCCAAGCACAAACCGATATTACGCGGAGCAACGCCGCATTTTGGTTGAAACTGCCGCTCCACATCATTCGTATGAGCAGAGCAGAGGTGCGTCTACGTCAGTGCCGCTCCGACTTCGCCCGATCGTTAACCGAAGAGGTCTTCCCAGCGTTTCAGGAGGAAGTAGAAGCAGAACGAAACATTTCATATTCAGACCTAACGGATGCGGAATTAGTGACGAAATTTGAAGAATGGCGAGCCAAAACACTGGACGACTTCGCATCGAAAGCCCTTACCGCTACACTCCTCGCGGGATTTTCACTTCAACGATTGGAGGCGGCTCTTCAGAAGTGCTTGAATGAAATAGAAGTAAAAACCTTCGCGAACAGGCTTATTAGTGGGATTTCTGGCAATCTCACCGTTGAAACTATTGTCCCGCAAGCCCACCCGCGGCTTGCGTCGAAATTGTGGGAAGTGGCAACAGGAGACTTGACCCTTACCGATTTCCTAAAAGATTACGGGCATCGCGCCGTTGACGAGTTTGAATTAGCACAGCCCCGTTGGCGCGAAGATACCACCTATCTTGAACAGATCCTTGCATCTTTCCAGCAAGAGAACGCTGGAACCGCTCTTTCCAAGAATGATGGTGCGAAACAACAGATAGAGCAACGGGAGTCCGCAGAAAAGGAACTCGCCACACGGCTCGAAAATAAAACGGGTTTAAGAAAGCAGATCGAGAGTGAACTGGACTTCACAAGAACTTATATGCCTTTCAGGGAAACAGCGAAATTTTACTTAATGCTCGGCTATGAACAGATTCGCCGTGCGCTGTTTGAACTGGATCGTCGTTATCAACTCAATGACGGCATCTTCTATCTCATACCTGATGAACTAAGACGACTCATAAACGGTGAGGTTCTCAGCGATGTCATCACCACACGTAAGGTGAGGCGTGAATTGACGCTTCAGATTGAGATCCCGGATGTCATTTTTAGTGATTCGTTGGACCAGATTGGAGTCTCAACGCCAATCGAAGCGGTGGATACGTATACAGGCGTGGGCGTCTCGGCAGGTGTTGCGACGGGGCAGGCACGCGTGCTTTTGACACCGGCAGATGTGTGCCCATCTGACAGGAATTACATTCTGGTATGTCCGTCAACAGATCCAGCATGGACACCGCTTTTCCTGCATGCGGCGGGACTGGTAATGGAGCGTGGTGGGATCTTGTCCCACGGTGCAGTCGTTGCCAGAGAATATGGTGTGCCTGCAGTCGCGAACATCCCGAACGCAACCCGTCGTATTGCTGATGGACAGATGCTTCGGGTTGACGGGAATCAGGGCACGATCTCAATTTTGTAGCGGAAACTAACTGATCTCGTACCTGTCCGCCTCATTACAGGAGCTTCTCTTGTCACAGAAGAAAAACCGATCAAATCCTCAAAACCAGTCGCGAATTAACAAAAAACCTGCCTGAAATGAAATGGAAGGCAGCCCAGAAGCAATACATTAAAAAAATGCTGCTACTCGACACCTATTCAGATAAACTCCAGCACTTCAGACACCACAGGCGTAGGAAAACTCGGCGTGCGTTTCTGGTTTCATTGGTTCTACATACCATTGCGACAGGCATTATAGGTTTGGGTTATATCCAGTGGTATCGACCGATGCAACCTTCGGAACCGCTTACTTCGGAAGCCATCTCAGTGACATCTCTCCAACGTTTTCATGTGAGTAGTACTCGCAAACGTTCTATGCCGGCTACGCAGCGGTCAACACCTGCGCGTTCTAAAACCTCGCCCGCTGTTAACCCAAACATTGCAAAACTGATGCATTCAGCTCCGCCGACTGCGTCCCGTGCATCTATTCCCGTGCTGAGGACAGATGCTCGGTTACCGATGGCTGAGACATCTCTGCGCGAGCAGACCACAGAAACCCTTGCGTGGAAAACGATTGCGACTGCAAATGCGCAGGCTCCCACAATCGCGCCCAAGCCCAAAACCATCCAAGGAGAGGCTGCGATGAACACAGCGACAGGTAATAACAGCCCTGCACCCCCAATCGACAGAGATGCCCGGATGGGGGAGGCATTAGAAGGTATCGCGGAGAGCGTCGCCGATAGCAAAACCGAAACCGCTGTTGACCTCGTTTTTCTGCTTGACATTAGTGGGAGCATGATAGATAATATCCGTGCAGTCGGCAGACAACTCAATCGGATGGTAACGGTGTTTGAGGAAAAAGGGGTTGATTTCACACTCGGCATCGTTATTTTCAGGTATCTCGAAGGCGATACGATTATCCATCCGCAGACGCGGGATAGCGAGAAATACAAACGACTGTTAACTTCACATGTTGTCGCTGCTGCTGGCGATGAGCGGGCACACAATGCCATCATAAAAACGATCCGCCGCGTCAACTTTCGCGAAGGGGTGAACCGCCGGTTCATTCTTGTCACCGATGAAGCGAGCAAAGGGTCTTACACGCTACCAGAAGTGTTAGCACAGTGCTTTCAGAACAACATTACCGTGGATGTCATCGGCATTAATCATACCACGCATAGGGCGTTAACGACGAAAACTGGGGGACTCTGGTTTCCCATTCCAATACAAGAGTAGGAAGATATACTTCATCAAATTCTTGAAGCCGTTCATCTCCCCAGTTGGGACAGACTGAACCGAAAACCATCGTGAAACGAAGTGGAACGATGCCCAGGAGGCCATAGTTAAAAATATGAGATGGTCATTGAATACTTATCAAACCTGCCAAGAGTGGGAACTCGGACGTATACTTGACACCGCTGCCGCTACCGGTTATCATGGTGTCGAATTGTTAATGGATTACAAGCAGAAACACGGATTTGAATGGGATACGCCGAGAGAGGCTTGGGACGGACTCAAGGCACAGGTCGATGCGAGTGACGTTGTTATCTCCTCACTCACGAGTTGCCAAAATTTTCACTCCGAAAACGCCGCTGACCGTGAAGAAACCGTCCGACGCGTTACGCGTGTGATTGACATGGCGGAATTTATGGGCTGTGACCATGTCCGAGTGCTCGGTGACCGATACACCGAGGAGAACCGCGATGCTATTGTCGGTTACGTCACTGATGGACTGAAGGCTCTGGGCAGCTATGCCGCTGAAAAAGATATTACCGTTTCTATTGAGATGCACGGCTCATTCACAGATCCGGATTCGGCGATGGAAGTCATCGAAGGCGTGAATCTCCCGAATGTCGGTTTTGTCTTCAATTCGCAATTCATCGGTTGCGATGCTGGGAGCATTGATCCCCTCTTCTCGCGTGTAGCTACACACATTACTGCTGTACATACGCACCGGGTGGAAGAGCCAGAGACGTTCGATCTTTACCGACAGATGTTCCAATGGCTCGATCGTATCGGTTTCTCAGGCTATATATCCAATGAATGTGCTTATACAGGTTCTGACCCAGAGAAGGTGCTTGCCCTCTACGTCGGGATTTTCAAGGCATTCTCTTAATTTTCCTTGCGGTTAAGTGGCGTAAACTGGGACATTGAAGGTTTTCTCTATAGAGTCGCCCTCCATTACATTACGGGCTTAGGTCTCGCGAATCAGAAAAGATGGACACACCACAATCAGCACATCTTTATAAACGAATCGCAATTCCAGACGTATTCCTGAATGAAACATCGGGAAACGAGTGGGGTGGCGACATCCGAATCGGCGATCTGACCGGCGACGGAACAGTCGACTTTCTCGTGTACAAATCGCTCGGCGGTATTCATCCGTGTTTCCTCGGTGCGTTCACGTTGGAAGGTGAACCCCTCTGGTCCCTCGGTGACAAACATCTCGAAATCAGAGATGCGGATGCGAAGGATACCACTTTAACGACCCTCTCACCCGACCGACCCGGCCCCGTCGCTATTCACGATATAGATGCCGATGGACAGGCAGAGGTCATCTGCTTCTGGGTAGACGCGAATGCTCCAGAAGTGAGTAAATGGGATCTGTCTGCAATTCGCCTAATGATTTTAGACGGTGCGACGGGTGCTGTCAAACGGACCCTCGCGCCGGATGCGCTGCGCCAGTGTAATGCGTCCGCTGAAGGTGAACTCCATATCTCCAACTACGTCCATCAACGATTGATGATTGCCAACCTCTGCGGAAATGCACAACCCCAAGATTTTGTCGTGAAGGTAGGTGTGAATCTGCTCGCTTTTAACCATAAATTGGAACTGCTCTGGCAGTATACCGACGAGTGGTTTCGCTATCCAAAGCACTCCGCATATATCCCAGCCGTCGGCGACTTTAATGGCGACGGACTCGACGAAGTCAACGGTGGCAATTTCGGACTCGCTTCCGACGGCACGGTCCTCTGGAATCACTTTTTTGGCGACAACATGGACTCGGTTTTAGTTTCCGAATGGAACGGCAGGAACCGGGCTATCCTCTCCGGCGGTGGACAGGTGGTTGATGCCGAGGGTAATCCAATCCTCTCGCTCGGCTTTGACGTTGTGCCGCACGGACAAGAGATTCGGTGTGGCAGATTACTACCAGACGCGTCTGAAAACGCCTTGGTTATCCGCTATAACGGGCATCACACGGACCTGATGGTAGTAGACAGCAACGGGCAGATTAACAGTCGATTTAACGTCGATGAAACACCGAACAATACAGGCTTGGAAGTTATCCGCTGGCACGGGGACGAAGCTTGTGAATTGATTTATAGCCCAGCTGCACTTTTCGATAGTGCAGGAGACAAGGTGGTGACGTTCCCTGAACTGCCGCCCCCCACTGGCGGCAAAATGGGATGGTACCACTGCTTTCCTGCGGATGTCTGCGGCGACACACGTGAAGAGGTAATCCTCTATGATCCGTATAGCGACGCTGTCTACATCTACACACCTACTCCTTTTCAACCCGACCTGTTCGGTAGATATCAGCATACCGAGCGGCAATATAATGCGCGATTAATGGACTAAAGCATGGAAACCAACGCTGTCAATAAATTTCTACTTATCTCGATCGATTGCTGGCGGTTCGACGCCCTCAGTCGGACGAATCCCCTTTTCAACACACCGAAGTTCGATCTGCTGACGCAGGATTTCTCGCTCGCCGAAAAGTTTTTCGTGTCGGCACCCGCGACCCGTCCTTCTCATACCTCCTATTTTACGGGGCTTTACCCGTTTGAACACGGGGTCTACGGGCAAACCTACCTCAAGATGTTTGAAGGTATCCCGAACCTGTTTCAGATATTCAATGATACAGGCTATCATATCACGGGACGCTCCGAACGTCCGGACGTGTTTCGTTTTCTTGATTTTGAGCCGTTTATCACGTCGGTCGACCCAAACGCGGAAGCACAACATCTCGGTGCGCTTGAAGACCTCGTCCAACAACTCAAGCAACCTTCGGATGTACCACAGTTCTGTTTTTTGCACTTCTGGTATACACACGGCGGTTATGGCATGAGCGGGATCCCGGGTGCCCCAAGCCTTAAATCGCTTGTGGATCGTGGTAGAACAGATGAGGCATTGCGATTTTACTTTGCCGCCGTAACCCACATACTTGAGTTTAAACTGGTTGAAATTCTGAAGCAACTTCAACTCTCGGACTGGGCAGTCTTCATCTTTGGAGATCACGGCGAAGGCATCTGCGATGAGATTACCGATCACGGCGGCACGCTCAATCAGAACGTGCTACACGTGCCACTGTTGGCGCATATCCCCGGTGTGACGAACCTCGCCCTCTCATTTGAAAGCCCAAATCCACCGATTTCAGCGATCGACCTGTTCCCAACGATTACGAACCTTGCCGGTATCGATGTGGACTATCACGGATACGGACGAGACCTACTGTCTCCATCGGAAATTGACGAAAACCGTTTAGTATTGTCGGAGTTGGATAGTCTCTACGGCGTTGGGTTCCTCAGCCGGGACAACTTAGAGATGCCGCACCAGCGCGTGACATCTCGGACGACGGTCGACAACGTGGAAATCGGTAAGTATTCGGAAGGCGTGCGACTTTGGTCGCTGACGGATGGTGAATATCTCTATCGTGAAGATGAGCAGACAGGTGAATTTGTGTATCGGCATGTGCTGAACGGCGAAGATCTCGCCTGTGAGGATCCAGATCGTTTCAGGGACGCTTATGATGAGATATTAATGAATTCCAATTATCAGCACCTGTTGGCACAAGAATCCACGGCTGAGGAGACGGAGATTTTGGAAAGCAGGTTGCGGGATTTGGGGTACGTTGAGTAAATTGGCTGTTAGCCATCGGTTTTCAGTCAGAGGTCGGGAATCGGAGTTCCCTCCTACAAGCAGAGTCAGGAATCGGAGTTCCCTCCTACAAGTGCAAATCAATATGCCTACGGATTTTAAGCATCCGTGGGTGTTTTGTTAACAGGAAAGACGCTTTCACTGTCGGGCTTGAAAGGATTGTTGTTTACTAACGGGATATTTCCCTTTTTTCGTTCAACGAGTTCCCAGTCGCCTGTTTTCCAGTGCTTTTCGTAGGCATAGATAACATCGGGATCTTCAAATCCCAGCCAGACACATTTCGCCTGCGGATGTATCTCGTCGTCTATGGAAGCAACGGCGTGTTCATGATTCTCAGACCAGATAAGGCATTGTTGCTTAGGTTCTGGTGGGTGTAAGTTTTCCAGTGCTTCTCCATTCGGTAGTGTAAACAGATCTCTGTATCTCATCTTTTCCGCACTGTCCCTACAATTCATGAATTGTTGCCTCAAGCGTCTCGAGATCGACAACGGCAACCGTTGCCTTCCCAGTCGTCCAACCGCCGGTTTCACCGGGATTGAGCAGGAGCGATTTCCCCTTCTGGATGTCTATCTGGTGGGTGTGTCCGTAGACGACGATGTCGTAATCGCCACTTTTGGCGATCGGGATGGCGAGTTCGGGGTAGTGCATCACGGCAATGTTTCTATCGCCAAGCGACACACTTGCGAGGTTGGGATGTACCTCACCGATTGCCTCAAACCGTTGTGCAACGACAATGCGTTCGCCGTCATTGTTTCCAAAAACACCGACAACGCGGCAGTTTAGATCGGCTAACGGGTCAATAGCAAACGGCGCGATGAAATCGCCTGCATGGACAACGAGATCTACGCCGATTTCATTGAAGAGTGCGACAGCGCGTTTGACGTTTGGGATATTGTCGTGACTATCGGACATGACACCAAGTTTCATATTTTTAATTTTCCTTGCGGTTAAGTAATGTGGTTTGGGCATTGAAGATTTTTTTTTAGAGTCGCCCTCCATTACATTACGGGCTTAGGTCTCGCGAACCAGAAAAGATGGAGAACCAATTTTCACGCATTTCTGTTTAGGCGACTACCGAGACAGGCACCCTGTGAATAACATTTCCGAGGTAACCTTGCCCCTTTGCCCAACCTGGCAAGAAAGTCCCGCCTTGAGTCAGGAACAGTTTTAATCCCATCTGTAGAATCGGATTTGTAATCTGCTTTTTCCATGGTTATGGTCTGTTCTTTTGCGTTTTTACAAAGCACCGCCCAAGGAAATCAGATAATCTACTCAAATAACGCTGCATTGGGTTCGCCGCGATAGAGGACCACGCGATACTGCAGATTCAAAGTTTCATCGGATGCGAGATGCAGCGGTTCGTAGTAAACGAGCGAGGGATGGATTAAACAGTAGTTCTCCCGGTTGCGCACCCACCACGTTGTTGGATAACGAGGATTATCGGGGTGATCAATGATAGCGATCCCGTAGGTTTCATTGTCAGTGGGGTGTTGCGAAGTGAAGCAACACCAACGGCTCTGCTTGCCGAAGATGTCCATCGGTTCGGTGCGTCCATCGGCATCCAATAGGTTCCCCGGTGTGATGATATTGTCGAATCGGATCGCCATCCCGCTGTAGAATCTGCCATCTGCACCGGGTTCACCGCGCCGCAGATCCAAAACGACCTCACGCTCGTTCGGATGCAATATCAACGACACGGAAATCTGCATCGCATCCGCTGTGGGGGAATGGAGGGTCATCTCCCGCTGCTCCGTTAGATGCGTCGTGCCTTGCCAGTCTATCCATGCGTTCTCGGTCGTTAAACTTGCGCTGTTGGCATCTGCACTTTGCGAAACAACCCGCTGATGGACGATTTTGCCGAAACCGGTTGGGTCACTACCGGGTGTCGGTTGTTCCCAGAAATTGACTTCGTTAACCTTTTTCCACGCGACCCATAGACCTTGGTGGTGTACGTGATCACCGGGTTCGTTCATCGTGAGCGGCGGCGCACCGGGCAGGTTCAAAGGATGGCAAAACGGACGATTGCCATCTTCGGAAAAATGGTAGCCCAAGACCTGTTGTCCGTCCCAAGCAATAGTTAAACTGTGTTGTGTTTGTGAGAGTGAAAACATTTTTTATCTATAAGCTGAATACAGCTATCTCCTAAAAAAAACGTTCGTAATCGTCGTGATGCCCTATCCAAAACCATGTGACTGTATCTTCTTCTAAGATGCCGACCGCACGATAACCCCGAGTGATTCTCACGGACCAAATACCTTCCTCATTATTGATACACTTGAAACGCAAAGAACCATGAAACGGATTAGAAATCCACAATCGATACGCCTTTCTGGCTTGATTTCTAAGCGTCTCATCAAGTGTTCGATAAGCTGCCCAAAATGAAGGCAATGTTGCCGATTTCATAACCGATCCAAATCCATTGGTTCGGCTTTTCCTTCGGCGATTTCCTTTTTGGCACGACGAGCAGTCGCGATGAGTTGCTCTTGCGTCCTGTTGAAGGAAACCTCCCAACGAAGTTCATCTTCTAACTCCGCAATATACTCGCGTAGATGCTCCATGATCTGATTCTGCAACGCTTCAGGTAGTGTCTCCACCATTCGGGTAATCGTGGCAATAGCATTAGAAGCCATCGTTAGATTCCTCCAGTCCTAATTGAGGTATGGATTCACGACTTCGCGTTCAATAGCCAAGCCTTCCCATTCGTCATCACCGGGTCCATCGTAGATGAGGGTATGGGGTCCAGCGAAACCTGCTTCTTGGGTGAGATCAAGGCATTGCACGTAATCTTTCTTGTCCATTTCACGCGGTGCTGCGAAATGTGCTTTGGTATGACACGACTCTGCCCACGAAGCGATCGCAGCAAGATTTTCATACTTTGTATCACCACGCCAGTTACCGAAGTCGAGACATAGCCCTACCTTACCGTCTAACTCACCTAAAATGGTATTGACGTTTTCAGGCGTAGAAAAGATAGAGAACCAGTTTTCGCTCATCACGCGGATGCCCGCAGTGTCAGCCCGTTCGGTGAGTTCCGCGAGGACATCACGGCTCTGTGCAACGGTTTCTGCGGACGGATCGGCTTTACCACCAATGACGCGTGCACATTTCGCACCGAGTTCGCCAGCGATGTCGATCCACTTTTCAATCCACGCGATGTCGCGGGTTGCGTCAGACGGATGGGTAATGTCGCCATCGTCAATCAGTAGAGAAAAAAGTTCAACGTCCGCAGCGGCAAGTGCGGCGCGGAGTTCAGCGAGGTAGGTTTTCTCGACAGAGGGCAGATGGAAATGACAAATCTCCAAAGTGCGAATGCCGAATTCGGCGACACGTGCAGGTAACTCCAGAAGTGAAATAGGTCCCTTGTTGTGGGTTTCAACTGGAATTTGCATGTCATGCGTGGGTCCGGTGAATCCCGGTTTTCCGAGTTGTCGATGCAGACTCCACGTTGAAACTGAAAGACGCGGTGTTGACATAATTTAATTCCTCCAAGGTTTGTAGCAGCATAACGACCCATGCCGTTGCGCAGGACATTGAGAGCTTTCTGTTCCCGGTTTAATTTTTATTCCCGCTCTTGGTGGCTCTTCGTACGATTCTTCCGAAGGTAATGAAAAACGCCACAATCAGACCTATGATAACTAACTCTCTCCAATCCATCATAGTTCCTCTAATTCATTCATTTTTTGACGTGCGGTACTATCAATTCGGTCAATTGCCAACATCATTCGGACTGCAGCGAGCGGACCTGCTATGTAAAGAAACAGATTCACTTTCCCGAAATTCTGAATGAGCCAGGCGATCAAAGAAATATCTGTGGCAATCGAAATAGCGAATATAACCTTTAGCCAGCCAACTTCTTCCTTGATTTTATCAATATATGCCATACTCGCTTCCACCTTATAGATTTTGACGAATCCACGTGACGACTTTTTCAACCATAATTGCGGTGGAGTCACCAGAAAAGACGTGGTCCACGCCCGGCAGTTCGAGAAGTTCTGTCTCTTCGTTTGCGTACTGTAGGATGTCGTGGCTATCCTCAATGGGAACGATATCGTCCTCTGTGCCGTGAACCAAAAGCCACGGAACGGCAAATTTACTTGCGCTTTTTGCGACACTGTCTATTGCCGCCATCTCATCCATATAGGCTCGTGAGAGTGGACAGTCAGGTTCATCCCACATAAAGCCCTCATCGGGTGTGACATCGCCGAATTCACGTTGTGCAAACGCTTTCGTGTGGACCATTCCCGCAAGTGAAACCAGTAGTTGGATACGTTCATCGGCAGAGGCACGCAGGACACCAACTGCACCACCCATACTATGCCCGACATAACAGACGTTATATCCATCAAGCGCATCAATGACGTTCCCGAGGTCTGCTATCTCTTTTGTGATAGTGGAATCTGTAAATGCCCCATCCGATCCACCGTTGCCGGAGAAGGAGAAGCGCAGCACAGAAATGCCAGCGGCAGCGAGTCCCTCTGCCAAAGCGATGAGTGCAGGTCTGTCCTTGTTGCCAGTCACTCCGTGTCCAATCACCGCAATTCTGTCGCCTTCGCCTTCATGAAAGGCGTAATCAAGGCGTTCACCCTGTCCATTTCTAATTTCGCCAAACATTTTTTAATTTATGGCTCCTGGGCTGCCTTCCACTTCGTTTCAGGCAGATTTTCGGTTAAGTAGGGGTAGGTTGTTAGTGAGGTTCCGTAACCTCAAGGGAAGCACGCCATCACGTTGGTCGGTGCGGTTTGAAACCGCACCGATTACGTGACTTCCGAGCACTCCGACGGCTGACAGCTATTCTAATGTCCATTGCTCTTCAATGCTTGGACAACCTTCTCTGGTTTGATTGGCAATTCGGTAATCCGCACACCGATGGCATCTTTGACAGCGTTTGCCATCGTTGCCAATGTTGGCGTGATAGGTGGTTCACCAACACCTTTGGCACCATAGGGACCGTTGGGTGCAGGCACTTCAACAATGACAGACTCGACCGTTGGGAGATCTGCTGAGGTTGGGACGCGGTAATCGACAAATCCTGGATTAATATTACCGTTTTCGCCGTACTGCATCTCTTCCATCATTGCCCAGGCATAACCTTGCACTGTGCCACCTTCGATTTGTCCTTCAACAGCCATCGGGTTAATGGCGTAGCCGACATCTTGAGAAGCGACAAGTTTGAGAACTCGGGTTCTGCCGGTGTCCGGGTCTACTTCGACTTTCGCAATCTGCGCCGCGAGTGCCGGTGTGCTTGCCTGCCGTGCGAAGGAACCTTTCCCGACAATAGGACCCCCGGTTGTCGACAAACTATACGCCGCAAGTTCACCTAACGAAATGGATTTCGGTGGCTCTGCGGAGAGAACATGGACAGCCCCATCTTTGAGTTTAAGGTTGTCTACATTCATATTGAGTCGCTCTGAGGCGAGTTCGAGAATCCGTCGGTGAGCATCTTCAGCCGCCAATTTTGCAGTGTTGCCCATTGTGAAGGTGACGACACTTCCACCTGAGCCGGTAGAATATGGAGCGGAATCTGTATCACCGCGTCGAATCGTGACGCTTTCATACGGCACTGTCAGGATTTCGGCGATAATCTGCGAAATTGCGGTATCTGTTCCAGTAATGTCCATAGACCCGTGGAAGATACGGGCACTCCCGTCTTCATGAACAGACACATAAACACCACCGGGTCCACAGCCGTTTGTCCAATCACCAACAGCAACGCCCCATCCTTGGTTCTCGCCAGCTTCCCGATCCCACCATCCAGCGGCATCAGCGACCGCTTCCAAAGTCTCTTTGTAACCCACTTTGGGTTCGTTTGCACCTGCGGGGACAGGATCGCCTTCCTCGCGCATGTTCATTAGACGGAACTTAACAGGATCCATACCGATGCGTTCAGCAATTTCGTCGAGTTGGGATTCACCTGCGAAAATGGCTTGCGGGGCACCGGGTGCTCTGTAAGCCGCAGTACCAGATTTGTTGGTGTGAACGCCATAAGCGTCTACCTTGAGATTCGGAATTTTGTAGACCCCGCGGACTCGAATCGTGCTGCCGATCGATGCCCCGGAGACGGAACCGGAATCCCAAAAAGCGAGTGCTTCCCGTGCGAGAATGTGTCCGTCGTTCGTAGCACCTGTCTTGATTTTAATAACACATCCGGGTGCCGGTCTACCATCAATGAATTCCTCCTCACGTGTCATCTGAACACGGACTGGACGCCCCGTTTTCTGCGAAAGTAGCACGGCTGGAATGTGTGTAATGATGACACCAAAACGTCCACCAAAACCACCACCCATCGTTGTGCCGATGACATTAATTTGCGTCAACGGAATACCAAGCGTCCCGGCGATACCGGAACGGATAGCGAACGGACCTTGCGTGGATGCCCAGACAGTGATTTTGCCGGATGAGTCGGCACTGGCGACAGAGACGTGCGGTTCCATATAAGTCTGGTGAACTCGTGGAATCACATAAGTATCTTCAACAACAACATCAGATTCAGCGAATCCTTTCTCAACATCACCCGCTTCAGAGTGGCTTTCGGCAGAGATGTTATAGTAAACTTCATCAGGGTATTCCTCTAATGCTACCTCAAGTTTGCTGATTTCGTCGCTGTGATCGTTCTCTTTATCACGAGAGAGTTTCCGGATCTGTGCGCTGACTTCCCGTCGATTGGGACCATCCTTTGTAGTATCACCGTGCAAGCGTGGTGCGGATGCCTTAATCGCTTCCATGACATCTTGCACAACCGGCAGCACTTCGTATTCAATCTTAATGAGTTCAGCGGCTTCCTCGGCAACATCGGGATCGGTTGCCGCAACGGCAGCAAGCGGTTCGCCCAAGTAAAGCACTTTGTCAGTCGCGAAAACTCTTCTGCCGCTTAGTACGTCGTCTTGCGTAATGATCGCTCTGACACCGGGAAGTTTTTCGGCTTCGCTGATGTCGATGCTGAGTATGTTGGCGTGAGCGTGTTTACTGCGGACGATCTTGCCGTAGAGCATACCGGGTGGATGAACATCTGCGCCGTATTGGGCGGCACCGGTTACCTTTTCAACAGCATCAACGCGTGCGACTGTTTGTCCGACAACAGTATAATCTGACATCTAATTCTCCTTTCCTCATGATTTTTCGGTGCTTCGGCACACTCGTTTCCAAAGTGTACCCACCGATACAAATTTCTTGCTATGCACTTGCAACGAGTTGGTGGAGTTTACCACGTCCGATGGCAGTATTGCATTTTTTACAGACTTTAACAGTATCCTCGCCGACTTCCCGATCATAAAGCACCTTCACACCCGTACGTTCGCAAACCGGACAGGTTCCCCGGCCGTTGTTATATTCGCCGTTGTGGACCTGCCCGTTTGGATCTACGTAAAGGTGCCTTATGCCTTTTCCACGATGAGTCTTTGCCATGTTTTCTCCTATTAAATTAAGTTTTCGTCTCGATTTTGGATCGAGGTTCGCTGTGTTAAAAACCGTCCTTTATGCAGTTGTTCGGACTTCTTCCGCTGCTTTCAGAACTGCTTCAAGAATCTTTGTGTATCCGGTGCAACGGCAGATATTCCCGCCGAGTGCATGCCTGAACTCTTCTTCGGTCCTATCCGGATTCTCGTCTAAGAGCACCTTCGATGCCATGATGAAACCGGGGGTACAGAAACCACACTGATAGCCGCCTGTGTTGATAAACGCCTGTTGAACAGGATGAAGCTCACCGTCGCTGGCTAAACCTTCAATGGTGGTAATCTCCTTTTCGGAGGCGGTGACACCGAGCACCATGCAGGACGTAACGGCTTCACCATCAACGATAACGGTGCAAGCACCGCAGTCGCCTGTACTACACCCCTCTTTGGTTCCCGTCAAACCGACCGTATCGCGAAGCACAGCCAACAGAGTTTTGCGCGGTTCAATGAGTAAATCGTATTCGTCCCCGTTAACCTTTAGACTGACAGGGTGTTTTGCCATATTTTTTCTCCTTTATTATACATACACCATGATTCCGTAGTAGAACGTGAGGTGGGATGTTCCGTGTCTCAGCGCATCTCCTTGTAAATAAATAATTGGACTTATGCCCTCGCGACCGCCTCTTGTAAGGTTCGTCTCGTAAGTACATCGACCATTTCTCTGCGATGTTCTGCGGAGCAACGTAAATCGGATATTGGGCTGGCGGCTGCCGCCGCGGCTTCACCGGCTTGTTCCAAAAGTTCCGCTGTAAGTTCATTTCCCCTTAGAAGATTCTCTGCTTCCGGCGCACGAATCGGCGTAGGCGCAACAGCTGCGAGTCCGATTCGGACATCCGTGATTGTCCCATTGTCCAGATTGACAGCGGCGGCAACACCGATGAACGCGAGATCCATCACTTCGCGGATTTTATGCTTGCTGTAGTGAGAACCAGACATCGGGCTCGGTAAACGAAAACGTGTGATAATCTCACCGGGTGTTAAGACGGTCTGACCCGGTCCTGTGAAAAGATCGTCAATTGATACGCTCCGCTCGCCATCCGCACTCGCGATGTCAACCTGTGCATCAGCGACAAGCAAACCAGCAACTGTATCTGCCGCAGGAGAAGCGTGCGCAATATTTCCACCGATAGTTGCAAGGTTGCGAATCTGGATAGAGCCGATTTCTGCCGCACCTTCTGCCAGTGCAGTGTGGTGATTCTGAATATCTGCCGATAACTCGACCTCGCGTACCTTCGTCATCGCACCGACGCTAATACTGCCATCGGCTTCTGCAGTGACACCCGCCAATTCCGGGATTTTCTGCAAACTAATCACGGACTGCGGCGTTTCGGTGAGTGCCTTCATACCGATAACGAGGTCTGTCCCGCCTGCAAGGAGCTGCGCGTGCTCCTGAGCGAATAGCCGAGATGCCTCCGCGAGGGTGGTAGGTTCAAAAAACTCAAAACTCTTCAAATCTAATCCTCCGTTTCATGTTCCTTCAAGCGAAGTAATACGTTCGACGTGTATATGCTTCCGCACACCCAACGACACCTTTTAAAGAATACCCGATTGAAGGGTAATTTGTCAACATTAAATTCGTTGCATGCTCCGTTATGGAATGTGCCAACCCGGTATCGGTTCTGCGCGGAGTCCTTCTAATTCATACAGTTCTTCTACGCTAACTTCGCGACCGAGTTTCGCAGACAAGAGTGCCCCGCTCATAATCTCTGTAACCTTCAGACCGACATCCCCATTGCTGACAGGTTGGGCATCGCTGTTACAGGCATCAAGGAAATCACGGAACTTATCCGGGAAGGACATATCTGGCAACTCCAACGGCGTTTCGGCAAGATTGTCTTGATAGCGTCTGCGATTGCCCTGATCATCAGTATCCCACTCCCCTTTTTCAAGGAAGAGCTTATCGTTGCTAAACGAACCTTTAGAGCCGAAAATAAAAATACCTTGTGGTTGCCCTGCCATATTGCTCGACCAACCGTTCTCGTATGTAAACGACATCCCGTTTGTAAATCGGACAAACACGGAGGCGTGCTCCTCAACATCGTTAATCTCGTCGCCTGTATATTCAGGAAGCATCCCACGATAAGCAATGCCACTAATTGTGGCGGGCTGTGGTGAACCGAGGAGATAGATAGAACGATTGATGAGGTAGACACCTGTGTCATATATCGTGCCGCCACCGCTGTAAACGGAATGGAGGAACCATCTGCCGTAACCGAACATATCTACATTAGGTCTGCCGCGGGCACGGTAACTGGTCAATCTGCCGTAATAAACATCCCCGAGTTTCCCAGAGGTGATATAGTCCCGAATAGCGTAACTTGTCGGATCAAGGCATGTGCCGCCGCTCTGGTATGCGAGCTTAACGCCAGCTGCGTCACAGGCATCACGCATATTTCTCGCCTCTGTTGCCGTGCGTGCCATCGGTTTTTCGCAGAAGACGTGCTTTCCAGCCTTCGCTGCTGCGACTGTGGCAGGCTCATGGACAAACGGCGGTAGGGCAAGGCTGACCGCGTCTAAATCACATTCCCTCAACATTTCGTTGTAGTCGCTAAAGATTTTGACTCCGTTGTCGCTATATTCTGACCAGAATGCAGCGTTTGCCTTCAATTGCTCGCGTGCTTCCGCGGTATCTGCCTTTTCTGCGTCAGTTTTTGCGGCTTCCGCGCTCGACGCTGCACCAGAAAGGACTTCCGCATGTCGCCGCTTTGCATTCGCTTCCACCGTATCGCAAACAGCAACGATTTCGGCGTGCTGCGGATGTGCAAGATACCCATTGACATGTGAACCGGCTACCATACCGCATCCAATAATCCCGATCTTAATCCGTTTTGACATTATGACACTCCTTGATAGCATTCCCTTGACAGCAAGCCCCTGTTTGTGTGCCTCAGTATACGAAATCTGCCACTTTCCGATGTAAGGGATTAACAACGATTAGGAAATGACTCCTACAGTAAACCTGACGGCGTATTCCCCGCACCTACTTTGACGTGTGTATCCGCCAACTGCGTTTGCACATGCGCAATGCACTCTTGAAGGTTCTGAAACGGGGAGCTCGGATATGATTCTATACTAAAATTCAGGTCATTCTCACCGAAGGTTACCATATCCACGCCGGGTTTTGCGAATTTTTGGACGTTAATCACGGCATCAACAGATTCGATCTGTAAGATGAGAATGCCGGTATTGTTCCACCACTCGGCGTACGCTAGGCGGTCCATGCCGCCTTTGATACCGTAACCACTGCTGGGACCCCAACTCCGTTTTCCCATCTGAGGATAGTAGAACGCGTCAATTGCCTCGTCCACTGTTTCGACTTTCTCGACTTGCGGCACAACAATCGCGAGGGGACCGAGATCTAATAGATTACCTATGAGATACGCGTGGCGCGTGTGTTTGATGCGGAGCTGCACGCCTACATCGAATTCACTCGCCATAGCGCAATATTCAACAAGCTTGTCTTCATTTGCGGCTCCGTGCTGATGATCAGTGCTGACCAAATCGCAGTTCCCTTGACCGAGAACCGCTTCCATCTCGTCACGGGTGCAACCGAACGGGACACCAGATGCAATGTTAATCACTTCTTTATTCTGGATGCGTTGTTTTAAAGACACTGGGAGGACCTCCTTGGAACTCAACCATATTATGATGTCTATTATAGGCGTTTTCAAATTTTTGTCAAGTCTTTTGAAATCACAAACCACTCTGGCTTTCCTCAAAGAGATATAAAATTTATAGAAGACCGGAAATTCAATGGCTCTGTGAAATGCGAAATCAACTGAAATCTTGAAAATTTTGCCGAATTCTGCTAATCTGTATTCGCAACACTCATAAAAACTGTGGAGCAGAATTAATGCATACCATCCATTCCACTTTGACGGAAGAGGAAAAGTGGTATTTCGATTTACACGGATTTCTCGTTTTACGGAACGTTATCCCAAAAGACGAAATTGAAGAGATGCTAAAGGTGTTTCAACAGTGGTTGACAATTGATGAAGCCGACATCCCACCGCCGCTTGACCGCGGGCGACAGGAACCTTGCAAGACACACATCGGACATATCCAGTATGGGCATCGTCTCTTTGAAGACCTTACGATGAATCCTGACATTATGAGAGTTGTGGCGGGGTTGACAATGAATGCGCCGCGTCTGTTTCATTGCAATTTCACGATGATGACAAAGCACGATGCCCCGCAACACTTTCATCGTGACGACAGCGGGTTCAAATTCCCACCGGGGTTTCGCAATCCACACAACGATTACCAAGCCGCCGCTGGACATATCTATTGCAGCCACATTGCGACGTGGGTTGCGCTCGTGGATGTCCCACCCGGAACCGGTTTTTGTCTCGTCCCCGGCAGTCATAAATCTCTGTTTCAGACCCCGGAGAATCTACCCGTGAAGCACGATCCACCCACCTCAATTACACTCCCAATGGAGGCAGGTGATGTGGCGATCTTCTCAACGAACCTGCTCCACGATGCGAGTCCGTGGACAGAGGATTACCCGCGTATGAACATCTTCCAACGCTACCAACTGAGTGCTTATTTCAATGAGACTGGAAAGGGTGGATACCCGCTTGACGAATATCGCGATAAAATCTCGGATGCACAGTATGAGTTAGAATCATTATCAAAAGAGGTGAAAGCGGCAGTGAGACCCGTTTTACCCAATGGAGGCGAAAAATGCGTTTAAAAGAAAATGTCTGTATTATTACGGGTGGTGGCAGCGGTATCGGACGTGGTGCTGCTCTCGCAATGTCACAAGAGGGTGCGACAATTGTCATTATCGGTAGAACGGAATCGAAATTAGTGTCCGTTACAACTGAAATTGAAGCAGCAGGCGGGAAAGCGGTAAGCTACGCGCTCGATGTGGCTGACTACGATGCCATAGAACAGATGGCTGCCGATGTGCTTGACAAGTTCGGACGGATTGATGTGCTTGTAAACAACGCTGGACACAGTTCACAGCATCGGCGACTTCTCAACACGCCCCCCGAGGAGATGCGTTCGGTTATTGATTCCAATCTAATCGGTACATTTTTCTGTACAAAAGCGGTTGTGCCGGCAATGCTGGAAGCGAAATCGGGGACGATTATTAATATATCGTCACTCGCGGCGGTCACTCCGGGCCCGTTCAGCGGTTTTGCTTACGGCGCGGCGAAGGCAGCGGTTATCAATTTCACCGAATTCCTCAACGCCGATTTACGGAACACAGGCATCCGATCAAGCGTCGTTGTCCCCGGTGAGGTGGCAACGCCGATTCTGGACAAACGTCCGATTCCACCGGACGCTGCTGCACGCGCCACGATGGTAGGTGTCGACGAGACTTCAGCGGCGATTCTCCTGATCGCGACGCTACCGCAGCGGAGCAACATCCCGGAGTTAGTCATTCGCCCGACGATGCACCGCAATATGACAGGCGAAACCGTCGAATTAGACAATTAGAGTCTTTGTGGTTGCCAGATTATGGTGGAATATAAAATATATAGACATCTACCGGTAGGCGCGCTTTGTAAGCGCGCCGATTGAGGTTGCATCGCCAATTGTAAACTCTACTATAGTTACCGGTAGATAGAGGTTTCAGGGTGGTAGCGTGCCCATGCGAACCAATAGATGTTGACAGCGGGCAGTCGCTCTAAACGCGTCCCTTTATCCTTCCCCGATGTCGCCTCACCAGTAACGAGATTCCAACGCGTCCCGGTGTTGTCCTCTACAAAGTATCTATTTTGGTGAGTAAAGGTTCGCGCGTCCTCCGCCACATTCCGCTTGAAGACTGCCGTTGCGAAGGACGTTTTATCGTGAAAGATCAGCAGCGGCACCTCGCCGAGCGTATCGTTGATAACAGCAGTTTCCATAAAATGTGTCAACGGATACGCCCGAAACTCGGTGTTACCATCCTTTGTCAGTACTTGAACGCCAATGACGAGGGATTTATTGGGTAACCGATCATCGGTGTATTCCATCCCGCTCACGCCTGCGCGCTGGCTGGCGTGATAATCTGCGTAGACATCCTGACTTCGGTTCTCTCGCATCCCACCTCTGGTAAACACGGACAGCACACGTGTTCTCGGGTAGTTCCACTGCCATGTTTTCCAGGCGATTTGTGGCATGGAAGCGAGTGGCTTCAACTGCTTACCTATGAGCGGTCCCCGTATCGCTTCTCCAGTGATATGCGACCAGAGGGAACGCGTCTGATGGTCATACATCAACAGCGCGTCCCGCCACAATTTACCGCTAACGCCAAACGTATAGGTCTTCCCATCAAGTTCCCGACTATACACGATAGCCGTTTTGCAGAGCGGTCACCACGTCGTGGCGATTTTCAGTCCACCGACAACGTCGTTGACGATTTCGTGTCCGTTCAGCAGGTAAAGTGAATAGGCATGGCTTTCGTCGTTGAAGGTTACGCCAATGACGGGGGCATCCGCGTCTAATTTTGCGTCGTTGGTTGATACGAACTGCGGATCAGTGATAGCGGGGATTGCATCGAAAGGCAGTAGGGTTCGGATTGCGTCGTCTGTATAATCTGCAGCGGTTGCACAGAGGGTGATGAAGAGTAGTAGTATGAACAAGAGAGATTGACAGAGCCGTTCTTCATTAGGAATGGCGGTAGTTTTTTGGACTTTATCAATAGTTTTTGTCATTGGCATTGCTCATTTATGAATGAATCCAATTGCCGCTGTACGCTCTTACGGCATAGGTATTTGGAGGTTCAAAATCCAATTCAATGGCACCAGTATATAATGGACTTTTTTCAACGTGGATACTTGTAGACCCTCTTTTGAGTTTGGCCGCTGATAACGAATTAAGGAAAAGCAAAAACTTTTGTTTCAAAATATTTTTCGGAGCTGTGGATGTTCTCACCGGGTTTTATCAACAAGCAAGACAATCATCTAACAATCTATCTAGGGTGCGGCTCTCGGCATTTGTTTGTTTTGTGCTGTAGAGGCAGCCGATGCATTAGCAGCTCCTTCTCTTTTTAGTATGATTCCGTCAGGCCCGGTTAAGTCTGGAACTGTCAAGGTTTCTCCATCTTGGAGGCTGAAGGCAATGAATGCTATGCTCTTAAGGATATGTTGGTTGATAGCGTCATTGTCCTTGTCAATATTCAACGCTTGTGCCATCGGGAGTACGAACCTTTTTCGTATTTCATGAAAGACAGGGTGTTGACTATGGGTTAAAAGTTCCAAGAGTAGCATAGATTTATCAATGAGCGTATCAGTGTCGTCAGCGGAAATGGATTGATTATCTGCCATGCCGCGTAGGATAACATATCCGACACTCCACCACATCGGTGCCATAAACTTAGAAGAGTCTTCAGCAGCGACTTCCTCAAAGTAAGGCTGGCATTGTTCCGCGAGATATCTTTCAAAGTCAGCGATATGTTTTTGTGCCCAGTCGTAGTTGGGATCTTGTATGCTTGTTTTTGCCATTGGCTCCTGTCCTTGACTATCAACTTCTGGTGAATTTTGATGCATAACTGTTCATCTGAGGACATCAACGCAGATTTTGCTGACAGTAATTTGTGTGCTTGCCTCCGCGGCAATTAAGATTAATATAGCATACTAAACAGGTTGGTGTCAAATTAAAAGCGTTTTCTATACACCTTTCGCCGTTGGGCTTTTACTTGAAGTTGGCAACTTATATTAGAAGGAGTCGCGATTCGGAGATCGCTCCTACAGAAGAAGAAGTTGGGAATCGGAGTTCCCTCCTACACGGAAACTGAATGGCTCTGGGATGCTACCACTTAAAAGTTGGCACAAAATCGGAGACGTGCTATAATGCTCACAAATTACAGCACAATTATCAAAGGAATGCAACGATGGCTGAAACTTCAATTGAACTGCTCAAATCATTGACTCAAGCAGATGGAATTCCCGGTTACGAAACAGAAGTACGCGAGATTTTTCGTGATGCTGTTTCCGGTGTTGGTCCAATCGGCACGGACAGATTAGGGAGTATCTTCTGCACGCGCCCTGGAAATGCTGAACAGCCCCGAATTCTGCTGGATTCACACTTAGACGAGATCGGTTTTGTTGTGCAAAGCGTCACGGATAACGGGTTCGTCAAGTTTCTGCCTCTCGGTGGATGGTGGGCACATACACTTTTAGCACAACGGGTTACAATCACAACGAAGTTGGGTAAAGTGCCGGGAGTCGTCGGCTCTACACCCCCTCATTTGCTCTCAGGATCGCGCGATAAAGTCTTAGATATGAAAGACCTCTTTATTGACATAGGTGCGGAGAATGAAGAACAAGCAATGGAGGAGTTTGGTGTATTACCGGGATGTCCAATTGCACCCTACGGACCTTTTATGCCGTTGAAAAATAGCAAATTGTTCTCTGCCAAAGCGTTCGATAATCGTGTCGGTGTCTCGGTTGTAATTGAGGCACTTTTGAAACTTGAAGAACACCCGAACACCGTTATCGGTGCGGGGAGTGTTCAGGAAGAAATCGGTTTGCGAGGCGCGAAGACGATGGCGGCAAGTGTGGAACCCGATCTCGCAATAGTACTTGAGGGACCCCCTGCTGATGATACCCCCGGATTAAGCGTCGGCGCGATACAAGGGAAACTCGGCGGCGGTGTACAAATTCGGATAATCGATTCTTCAATGATTGTCAATCCGAAGTTGGCAGATTTTGTGATTGAGACAGCAAAGCGACACGAAATACCGTATCAACTTGGGGTGCGTCAATCCGGTGGAACGGATGGTGGCGCAATCCATCAATCCGGCAGAGGCGTGCCATCGGTTGTGCTCGGCGTGCCGTCGCGTTATATCCATAGCCATGTTTCAATAATTAACATTGATGACTACACCGCAGCATTGGAATTGACGATGCATCTTGTGCGTGAAATTGACACATCTGTTTCGGAAGGATTTCTGTTCGGTTAGGCACATTTTTGTAGCGTGTTTCTTGCTTGGAGGATAAACCAGTGGCAACCTTACCAAAAGTCTCTTTTTGTAATCATCAGATCAGTAAATTGGTGATTGGGGATAACCCGATTTACGGCTATTCCCACTTTAACAAACTTCTTTCACAGCATCAGCAGGAATATCATACACCCGAACGCGTCGTGGCAACGCTCAAGCGGGCAGAGGAGGCTGGGCTTAATGGCTGGCAGAATAGCCTAACGGAACGCTCGCTCTCTGACTTGCAGCGGTACCGAGATGAAGGTGGTACATTGAACTGGTTCTGCCTCAGTCCAGGCGGACTTTGGTATGACGAACCGGACGCTGTCTTTGAAGCAGCAAAGCACGACCCGTTCGGTATGGCACCACACGGTGGTGGTGTTGGTCACAGGTGTTTACGCGAAAACAGGCTCGATCACCTACAGGACATCCTCAAACGGGTTCGTGATACCGGGGCTCTCGTTGGCCTGTCCGTTCATGATCCGAAACTCCTGCATATCGCTGAAGATGAGGATTGGGATATAGACTACTATATGACTGGACTTTATAACCTTCACGGTGGTGCCGATAAGTTCAGAGAGAAATTCGGCTACGCGGCTCTGGGCGAAGTCTATGCGCGGGAGGATCGCGATGAAATGTGTAAAGCGATCCAACGGACAGATAAACCGTGCCTCATTTTCAAAGTGCTCGCAGCAGGCAGGACCATCGGAAGCCCAGAACAAATTCGGGAAGAGGTGAAATTCGCGTTAGAAAACACCAAACCGATTGATCCACTTTTGCTCGGTATGTATCAACAATTCGGCGATCAGATCGGTCAGAATGCACAGTTGATTACGGAACTCTTTTCTTAATTATGTGCTCCTGGGCATCACTCCACTACGTTTCGTGATGGTTTTTGGTTAAGTCCAACCGTCTCTGGATGATGAAAGGATTTTTAACAATGCGAGGTCTTTTCGACCCGCTCACACACCATGGAGGCTGAAAAATGGAGATGCGAACCTGCGGAAAATCTGGAATTGAAATCTCATCAATGGGCATTGGATGCTGGTCATACGGTGGTGGCGATTATTGGGGACCACAGGCGCAATCAGATGTTACCACTGTTGCCAACGCGGCATTGGATGCTGGCATCAATTTTTTCGATACGGCAGAGGGGTATAACAACGGACGAAGCGAAGAGGCACTCGCCGTCGCACTGAAGGGTAGAAGGCACGAGGCTGTCATCGGCACGAAGATAAGCAGACCCGACCCCGCTACGATACGTGAACACTGCGAAGCGAGTCTCCAACGATTGCAAACAGATTACGTCGACATCTACATGATTCACTGGCCCGACGACGAGATTGCTATCGAAGAAAGCATGGCTGAGTTAACGCGCCTACAGGAGGACGGGCTTATCCGTGCCATCGGCGTAAGCAACTTCGGGGTGGAACAACTCACAGCGGCTCTGAACACAGGTGCCTCTATTGCCGTAAATCAACTCTGCTATAACCTATTGTCACGGGCAATAGAGCCTGAATTACTTCCGCTGTGCCGAGAGCATAACGTCGGTATCTTAGGGTATATGCCACTGTTACAGGGAATTTTGACGGGACAGTACAAAAGTGCAGAGGAAATACCCCCGGTGCATTCTCGATTTCGCCATTTTCGAGATGACCGAGCAGAGGCTTCGCACAGCGAAGAAGGTGCCGAGCAAGAGATGTTTGAGACCCTGGAGGCTATCCGGGAAATCGCGGAAGCTGAACAGATTCCGATGAGTCGGCTTGCTATTGCTTGGGCGATGGCACGACCCGGCATCACGTGCATGCTCGTCGGCACCCGAAATGTAAATGAACTGACGGCAAACCTGCACGTTGTCGAATACACGCCGTCCGCTGATGTGATTGAGAATCTTGACACAGCCACCGCGCCACTTTTAGAAAAAATGGGAGCAAACCCGGACTATTTCACGGGGGCACGTATTCATTAGTTTCCCATTGGCATAGCGATGCTCCGTTGCTAAATATAGTCAGAGAGGAAGGAATTTATGATGGAACAATTAGGTAAATTTAACAAAGACTTAGGCAGTCCGTTGGCGACAGTACCTGCCGATCTTACGCAAACAAACGCTGATGGTAAAGCGGTTGTTCCTTTAACGCAGGAACAGAAATATCTGTTTGACAAAAATGGATGGCTCTTGGTGCCGGGCGTGTTAACGGAATCGGAGATCAAGGAGATGCGTGATTTCTGTTACCGCTTAAAGCGCGAACCTGAAACGATTCCGCAACATCACCGCTCGACTTACGGGGGTCCTTTGGAAAAACTGACAGATCATCCGGTCATCGTGGCATTCGGAAACGAATTTCTCGCGTCGTCCTATCTTGCTTCAGATACCTGTTACGGGTTCCGCATGGAGATGAGTTTTCCGGCGTTGCGCTCTACAACGGACGAAACGCCTTTCACGTTCCATGCCCATAACGGCAATGGTATGTTGCGGATGCCCGGAGATTGTCACCAGTATTCGTGTCTTCCGGGTCAGGCTTATAGTGGTTTGACGCGCGTCGTCTGGGAACTCAATCCCGTGGAGAAAGGTGACGGCGGAACAATGTTCATTACAGGGAGCCACAAGGCGGCTTATACTGCCCCAGAGGGTGCCCACACACAAGGCTGGAAGTTTTGGGATACCTATTCCTGCCCAGCTGGATCTGTCATCATCTTTACGGAGGCAATTACGCATAGCGGGCAGCCGTGGCAAAACCCTGACACCGACCGAGTCGCGGTTTTCAACGCTTACAACTCTGTGGATAAGCGATGGAGTCTCTCAAAGCCTCCACAAGCGTTGCTTGACGAAATGCCTCCCAAACGCCAGACGCTCTTCCGTGAAGCTTACGTAAAAGGCAATGTAACCGGCACGAAGTTCGATATGGCATTATAAATAGCCGTCAGCGGTCACTTGTAGGAGCGCGCTCGGTTCGCGCTCCTTTCACTTAAAATAGCGCGTAGCTTGGAACGAAGTGGAAAGCGGGTCTACGGAAAGGAAACGTGAAAATCACCAAACCATCTAAACGAACCGCAAGGAAAATTAGAAATCGGTTCGCGCTCCTTTCACTTAAAATAGCGCGTAGCTTGGAACGAAGTGGAAAGCGGGTCTACGGAAAGGAAACGTGAAAATCACCAAACCATCTAAACGAACCGCAAGGAAAATTAGAAATCGGTTCGCGCTCCTTTCACTTAAAATAGCGCGTAGCTTGGAACGAAGTGGAAAGCGGGTCTACGGAAAGGAAACGTGAAAATCACCAAACCATCTAAACGAACCGCAAGGAAAATTAGAAATCGGTTCGCGCTCCTTTCAGTTAAAATAGCGCGTAGCTTGGAACGAAGTGGAAAGCGGGTCTACGGAAAGGAACGTGAAAACCACCAAACCCCCTAAACGAACCGCAAGGAAAATTAAAAAAAGGAAAATTAGAAAAATGACACCGAAACAACGCTATCTGTTTGATGTAACCGGATATCTTCATTTGGAAAATGTTATTACCGGCGATGCGTTAGCGGAGGCTTCTGAAGCGGTTGATCAATATATCACAACCCCTCCTGATGAGTTGCCTCCGGGTTTTGAGATACAAGGGCTTCATCAGCACGGGTTCGCCTTCGATAAATCGCTTGAATGCTTAACGGTGCACAAAGCAATATGGCCGATTATCAAAGAGTTAACGGACAATCAGCCACGGTTTGCCAGGGGTTCGTTGAAGCATGATAAGCACGATTTGTGGGAAGCGGGAGAGCGGGCGAAAGTGAATCCGGGCGGACTGCACTGCGCTCGCGACGATTACGGATGGTATAGCACGCGTTACGAGGTCGATAACGGACATATCTATTGCGATAACTTTGTCTGTTTTCCCTATTTTACGGATGTCTATCCGGGCGACGGCGGACTCATCGTAATTCCGGGCTCACATAAGAGCGAGTTTAAGCGACCAGAGCAACTACTGACGCTTAACGAAGAAGATGGTATTGATCCACTTGAGGATCCCGTATTCGTCAGTATTACACCAAAGGCGGGCGATATTGTGATTATTTCGGAGTTGCTAACGCACGGTGTACTCCGCTGGAAGCCGAAGGATCGAGATCGCCGGTTTCTCGTCCTGCGATATGCCCCACAATACTCTGGTAAGCATAACTTTCCGGAGCCTATTCTGGATAGATTGTCCCCAGAGACATTAGAATTGGTGGAATCTGTCGGATATGGTCATATTAAGGAGATTATGAAACAGGATGAGGTAACACTGACCATGTGAGGGAAACAGGTTAAACAGGCGAAAAAATTGAAAACTAAATAGCCTTACACCCCTAAAGAAAACCTTGAATTTCGTCAAGGCATCGTGTATAATTTACACAAACTTTATACTCTTGCTACACGAGGTCCCGGATGCACGCAACCCCACAAAACATATTGGAAGCATTCAACCAACTTCCTGAGATAGAAAAACACGCGCTCGCCTCTGAAATCATAAAACAGGTAACTCAGCTGGATATTCCGCCTTTGACAGATGAGGCACTTACGGAAATTGCTGACGCACTGTTTGTTGAACATGACAAAATGGAGGCGGAGGATGCAGAGACAAAATCGAGGTGAAGTCTGGTTAGTTGATCTTGGAATGGTAGCTAAAGTCAGACCCAGCCTCGTCATCAGCATACCCGCTCTTGCCCAAGATCGCGCACTTGTCACTGTCGTGACACATACAACGAGCGCGCGTGGTTCAAGATTTGAAATCCCTATAAGAACGAGATTTCTGGATACCGGTGTTTTCGACGCACAAAGTTTGGTCACAATCTCAGAAGCGAAGTTCTTGAGAAAATTGGGGAATCTCCAGCCTGATCAGTTATCAGAGGTTGAAGACGCAGTGCGTCAATGGTTGCAACTCTAACAAGGCAAGGCACTCACACTTCAAGCGTTTAAAACAGATTAGGAAGGCATCAGCGAAAGTCTCTACGTCCATCTTAATATTTTCCCAAAAACATGTTACCTTATAGATATACAGTGAGATTGGCTATAGGTAGAAACAACCGACAACATATAAGGAAGAGAAATGGATGATGAAGAGAGAAGAAATTGTCTCCCAAGATCCACGCGTGATGCACGGCACCTTAGTTTTTACTGGCACTCGCGTGCCAGTTGAAAGCCTGATTCAACACCTTGTCGCAGGCGACTCGCTTGATATATTCCTTGACGATTTCCCGACAGTCTCACGTGAGCAAGTTGTGGCTTACTTGCAGATGACTCTGGAGTCCACTGATGCGCGTGTTGCTTGATGAGCACCTACCTCACAGACCGAGACAACTTTTTGCCGCCCCAATCGAAGTTGTCACAGTTGGATATCAGGGGTGAAGGGGTATAAAAAATGGGGAACTTTTGCGAAAAGCTTCGGCTGAGTTTGATGCCTTTATCACAATGAATAAAGGGTTTTTGTATCAGCAAAACTTGGAGAAAATTCAAATGGGCACTGTGTTGTTGGATGCTGAGAGCAATCGCTACGCGCATCTCACACCGCTGATTCCTCAAGTGAGTGTCGTGTTGAAAACTCTTAAGAAGGGACAAGTTGTAAGCGTGAGTATAGAACAAACTGTGACAAAGCAAAAATCAGGATAAAAAGGCTGTAGATATACGGGATGATTGGGTGCCAACGCCAATTGAGGATTACTGGGAAGAAATCTTTCGCCAACCGTGGATACCACCTGATACACCAGATAAATCTATAGATCCAGATCCGTTGGGAATGTATTGAGAAAGCTGAAGAAAAAAGGGCGCGCTTACAAAGCGCGCCTACCGGAGAATGGGGAAGGAAAGGTTACAAATTACTTGCGACTTTGGTTCGGTTCTGTGCTCGTGCGAGTGCCGCTTCAGCGCGCGGGCGATTTAGATCGGGTGCGTTTGTCGTGAGTTGTTCTTGGGCACGGTCGAGTGCCTTTTCAGCACGTTCTACATCGATCTCCGATGCCCACTCCGCCGTCTCAACTAAGACGGTGACACCAGTGCGGAGCACCTCAAAGACACCGCCGTTCGTTGCCATTAACTGCGGTGTCTCCGATTCACGGATGCGGATCTCACCGACCTCTAAGGCGGTAAGAAACGGAATGTGTCCGGCGAGAATCTGAAAGTTGCCTGCAACTCCCGGTGCGCTAACGCTCGCCACATCCCCTTCATAAACCAACTGTTCCGGTGTCCGAATTTCCAGATGAAAACTTCTATTTAGCATAAGATTGCGTCTCTTTCCGATAGCCGACCGCTATTTACCTAATCCGCTGCTTCTTCCAAGTTTGCACTTTTTGCCTGTTCAAACGCCTCGTCAATAGCCCCGATATAGCGCAGTGACTGCTCGGGCAGTTCGTCGCAATCGCCATTTAGGATGGCTTGACAGCCTTGGACGGTCTCCTCAATCTTGACATACTTGCCCGGTGTTCCCGTAAAACGCTCTGCAACAAACATGGGTTGCGTCAAGAACATCTCAATTTTCCGTGCCCTGTTGACGACCAGTTTCTGTTCATCCGTCAGTTCGTCTACACCGAGGATAGCGATAATATCCTGCAGACTCTGGTATTCCTGTAGTACTTGCTTAACATTAAAGGCTGTCTGATAATGCTCCTCACCGATAATGTCTGCTGATAAGATACGCGAACTTGAGGTCAATGGATCAACGGCGGGGAATCTTCCCTTCTGAACGATGTTCCGTTCCAATCGTGTCACAGCGTCAAGGTGTGAGAATACAGAGACAACGGCAGGATCGGTATAGTCATCAGCGGGGACATAGACGGCTTGGAATGAGGTGATCGATCCGCGTTGTGTGGAAGTAATTCGCTCTTGTAGTTCACCCATTTCGGTTGCGAGTGTCGGTTGGTAGCCGACAGCGGAAGGCATTCGTCCAAGGAGTGCTGACACCTCGCCGCCTGCGAGTGTGAAGCGGAAGACGTTGTCGATAAAGATGAGAACGTCTTGACCCTGCTGATCGCGAAAATATTCTGCCATAGATAAGCCAGCAAGTCCGACGCGGAGGCGCGCTCCCGGGGGTTCATTCATCTGCCCGAATACCATCGCTGTTTTGTCAATCACGCCGTATTCATCCATTTCAAGCCAGAACTGATTCCCTTCGCGCGTCCGTTCACCGACACCACAGAAGACGGAATAACCCCCGTGTTGTGTTGCGATGTTGTAAATCAGTTCAGCAACAAGCACTGTCTTACCGACACCAGCACCACCGAAGAATCCAACCTTTCCACCGCGGACGACGGGTTGAATCAGGTCAATAACTTTGATGCCGGTTTCTAACATTTCGGTAGTTGTGGTGAGTTCAGCCTGTGGTGGTGGTGGTCTGTGAATAGAATATCGTTCGGATTCACCGACATCGCCTCTTTCATCGATAGGTTGACCTGTCACGTCGAAGACGCGTCCGAGGACTGCATCGCCGACAGGGACAGTGATGGGCCCCCCGGTATCAGTTGCGAGTGTGCCACGGACTAAGCCGTCCGTTGTATCATTGCCACTGCGCGCACCCGATGTTCCCCTAAATGCTGTTGAACTTCGAGTACCAGTTCGCTTCCATCATAACGTTGGACTTTAACAGCGTTTAGGATATCCGGCAATTCGCCTTCCGAAAAATCTATGTCAACTCGCGCACCGACAACTTCTAAGATTTTTCCTTGGTTCATGAGATGTTCCTTTTTAATTCAGAGTCGTTAACTTTTCGCTACACCCAAATTTTCTGGCATTTCTGTTTCGCACGGGCAGTTCCAAGTCGTAGTTCTCTATCACAGATAATACTGCACACTTCTATGAACAGTCAGAGACTCGGACACGCCTTTTGGAAGCGGGCGAGTGTCTGTGCCCGATTGATTAACGCGTATTGTCGATTTCGAGTTGGCATGAGGAGATTCACGCGTTGAATTTTCTGATTCAGGTTTTCGAGTTTTTCACTATATTGCGCAATAACGCGAGCACGTTCTCGTTCAAAAGTCCGACTGATGACTTCACGCCGATGCGGATACTGCTGGACGATAGCTGCTAACCGCTCTCGACGACCCTTTAGGTTTATGAGGACTCTTTCAAGTTGCGCTTTTCCCTGTTTAATCTCTTTCTCTAATTCAACCCACCGCGGCGCAAACCCGTTCTCTTTCAGGAGTCGGTTCGCCATTCGTGCTTGTGGGGTGAGGAAGGGATTCGTATCCAACTTGAGGGGTTTGCCTTTGCCGGGCAAATTCGCGAATTCGCCGCGTTCCATCGCCTCTTCAATCTGTTTGTTGACATTGATTGGCATCTGGAACCTCCTCACGGCAGAACGGAGCCTGCCTACTACTTTTAACCTTCCAGTGCAGCCGCACCACTTACGATCTCAGAAATTTCCGTCGTGATCTGCGTTTGACGTGCTCTATTGCGTTGAAGAATGAGCTCATCAATAAGTTCTTTTGCCTTCTGCGTGGCATTCTCCATCGCTGCCATTCGGGCTGCTTGCTCCGCCGCGTTGGAATCCAGCAGTACTTTCCACATTTGCATGTTCAGATGTTTGCCGAGTAGCATTTCAAAGAGTTCCACCTGCCCCGGTTCATAGATATAATCCAGAAAAAGTTCATCACCTTCCGGTATTTCAGGCTCTAATGGGAGAAGCTGCTCAACAAGCACGGTCTGGAGAATAGCAGACTTGAAGTTGTTGTAGATAACCTCGACTTTATCAATCTTTTTATCTGTATAAAGGTGTTCAAACTCGTGAACAACATCAACAGCCGTTTGGAACTCGAGCTGACGGAAAATATTGATGTATGCATCGGTGATGTCGTAACCGCGCCGTGCAAAATGCTCTTGCGATCGTCTACCGATACAGATGAGCGTTACATCGACACCACTCTCTTGATAATGTTGGATACGTTGTGTGGTTGTCCGAATAACGTTACTGTTGAAACTACCACACAACCCTCGGTCTGAGGAGACAGAAATGATGCAGGCATGCTTTATCTCACGCGTTTCAAGCAGCGGGTGTGTCAGTGCTTCATTTTCAGTATCCATCTGCGAGATTAAGTGTCCTAAGATGGTGTTGAGTTTATCAGCGTAAGGACGAGTCGCATTAATATTTTCTTGGGCACGGCGGAGCCGCGCAGCAGCCACGACGCGCATTGCATCAGTGACTTGCTCGATGTTTTGAATGCTAGCGATACGCCTGCGAATTTCTCGTAAAGTTGCCATTTTTTTAACTATGGGCCCCTGGGCCGCTCTCCAAATGTAAAGCTAAGACAAATTATGCCATTTAAGGAAACCTAATTTCATCACGAGCGGGTTTCTGGTGAAGTCTCAACTGGGTTTGGGCGTTTTGACGTTTTTTTAGCGCGCAACTCGTAACGAAGTGGAGAGCGGATATACGGAAATGAACGCTATTTATGCCACCCACCTGACTGAACCGCAAGGTATCATCAAAAAACAGTTAAAAATTTTCCTTGAACGTCTTCACGGCAGCGTGTAAGGTCTCAAGGAGTTCATCACCCAGCAAACCTGTTTCTGCGATTTCTGTGAGGAGTTCTGTGTGATTCCTGTCAAGATATTGCAGAAATTCGGATTCAAACCGAGCCACTTCTGTTTCCTCGACATCATCCAGATAGCCGTTGGTGCCGCAGAAGATAGAGGCGACTTCGCGTTCGACAGGCATCGGTTGATATTCGGGTTGTTTCAGCAATTCAACGAGCCGTGTGCCGCGTAGAAGCAAGGATTGCGTTGATGCGTCCAAATCCGATCCAAATTGCGCAAAGGCAGCAACTTCCCGAAAACTCGCGAGATCGAGTTTAAGGGTCCCTGCGACCTCTCGTGTATCCATCGCTTTCACTTGGGCATCACCACCTACACGGGAAACGGATAACCCGACATCGATCGCAGGTCTCACACCTTGGTTAAACAGGTCCGTCGTGAGGTATATCTGTCCATCGGTGATGGAGATAACGTTCGTAGGAATATAGGTCGTCAAATCGCCTTCAAAGATCTCAATAATCGGCAAGGCAGTGAGAGAACCTCCGCCCAATTCATCGCTCAATTTTGCGGCGCGTTCTAACAGACGTGAGTGCAGGTAGAAGACATCACCCGGATAGGCTTCCCTACCGGGAGGCCTTCGTGAAAGCAGTGACATCTGACGGTACGCCCACGCGTGTTTCGTTAGGTCATCATAGATAATGAGGGCGTGTTTGCCGTTGTCCCTGAAGTATTCACCCATTGCAGTACCGGAATAGGGTGCGAGGTACTGAAGTGGTGACGGCGCACTCGCAGGTGATGAGACGATAGTCGTATACTCCATCGCGTTATGCTCACGAAGCGTAGCTGCAACTTGCGCCAAAGTGGAACCTTTTTGACCAATAGCGACATAGATACAGTAGACATCTGTATCTTTCTGACTCAAGATAGTATCCAAGGCAATGGCGGTCTTGCCGGTTCGACGGTCACCAATAATCAGTTCACGCTGACCTCTCCCGATCGGTGTTAAGCTGTCAATAGCTTTTAAGCCTGTGTAAAGGGGCTCGCTAACCGGTTGACGTTGAACAATGCCGAGACCTTTCTGTTCGACCGGAAGTCGATGTTCAGTTTCAATGTCGCCCAAGCCATCAATAGGTTGACCGAGTGCATCGACAATCCGTCCGAGAAGTGCCTCACCCACGGGTACTTCCGGCAGTCTTCCAGTGCGTTTGGCGGTATCGCCTTCGTGTATGAGTTGGTCTTCTCCGAACAGAACGCAACCAACATTGTCTTCTTCGAGGTTGAAAGCGATGCCGTAGACATCGTTAGGAAATTCGATCATTTCACTTGCCATAGCGTTGGCAAGCCCATGCACCCGCGCGATGCCATCGCCTACCTCCAGCACCGTGCCGGAGTCATAGACATCCACGTTCTGTTCAAACTGTTGCAGTTGTTGTTTAAGGATATTTGATATTTCGTCCGGTCGGACTTCTCTTGCCATATTTTCAGTCCTCTGTGGAGTCGCGCTCGTTTCTTTAAGATGGAAAACCTTGGGAGTTTCACCCTACATCGCCCCGACCCTATAGAAAATAGGCAGATGCATTTACAATCGCGCAGTACGTTATCCGCTTGCAAGCTGTTGCTTCAAGCGTTGAAGCTGTGTTGTAACGCTTGCATCAAAAACGGTGTCGTCTAACTGCACGATGAATCCACCCTGAATTTGTGGGTCAGTTATGGTCTCCAGCCGCACCTGTTTCCCTGAGTACGTGCTTAATTGCTCGGCGAGTCGTTCCTCTTGTTCGGCTGTTATAGGTACAGCCGTCGTCACTTTTGCGACGAGCCTACCAGCAGCCTCGTCAACCATTGCCGAAAAGACATCCATGATCGCGACGAGATAACGTTCACGCTGCTTCAACGCGAGGAGTTTGAAAAAATTAACGGTCAGAGGTTGCATCGTATCGGTAAAAAGCTGCTGAAACGTCTCGCTCTTAAATTGTGGAGACAGAATAGGGCTGTGGATTAATTGCGTGAATTCCTCAGACTGTTCAACCAACTCTCGCAGCCTATCTACATCTGCGACAATAGGTGCCAAGGCGTTCTGTTCCACCGCTGCATCGTATAGGGCGCGTGCATAAGGTTTTGCAACCCGAATGTCTCTCATATTTCTAATTATATGCCTCTGGGCCTCGTTCCACTTCGTTTCACGAGGGGGTTTGGTGAAGTCAGAAACCTTTGCGCACCTGGAGCGGGTTGGCATTCACCGAAAACCGCCATGGAATGGAATGGAATGGCACTCAGGTGTTAATAGTTAAGAAATTGGTAACCTGCTAATAGATGCATCAATGATATGCTGATGCCTCTCTGCGTTGAGTTCCGCACTTATGATTTTGCTGGCGGCATCAATGGCGAGTTCAGCGACAACGCCTCGCAGTTCTGAGATAGCCTCGTCTTTTTCACGCTGAATCTCTGCTCTGGCTCTTGCGACTTCATCGTCCGCCTCTTGCCGTGCCTGTACGAGAATTTGCTGACGTTCAGTATTCCCCTGTTCAATCGCCGCTTGAATTTTGGCTTGTGCTTCGGTCTCAATATCGGCTAAACGTTGGCGCGTCTCTGCGGTGAGCCGGTCCAATTCTTCGCGGTCAGCCCTCAATTGCTCCGACTGCGTGGTGATTTCGGTGCGCCGTTCCTCTAAGAGGCCACCCACCTTACCGAAGACAAACTTCCAAAGTACCGCGAGCACAACAAGGAAACCGATGACTTGAATGATAATCGTCTTCGGATCAATACCGAGCAGTGCCAAAAGTCCACCTTCACCGGCAGGAGCTTCAGCGGCGAACGCGCTGCTGAGGCACATGCTCATCAAAATGAAGCAGCATCCATATAGGGTCCCGTAGCGTGCCGCTTGCAAGCGTCTCTTGCGAAGCGAAAGCCTATGTTTGATGTTTCGCATAAGTTTATTGTACTCTGTTGTTCAAATTGAAGACGTAACGCCTCGATATCAACCTGCCATTGTCACCAACCCATCATCTCTGTCTGGGCGTGCAAGCCTCGCTGTCCGTCTTCAGTCAAGGGATATATTAATTTCCGTCTCTGACATCTGTCGCAACTCGTTTCGCGTCTGCATCAATCATCTCTCTCAGCATTTCGCCTTCGGGGAGTTTGCTCTGCAAGACAAAGAACATCAACAGCGAATAGATAACGAGCGACTCGATGAGTGCCAAACCGATAATCATCGCGGTTTGAATTCTCGCAGATGACTCAGGTTGACGTGCAATTCCTTCAAGAGCAGTACTTGTTGCCCTGCCTTGCGCTGTTGAGGCAAAAATAACAGCGATCGGTAACCCTAAAGTTACACCAAGCGCCAACACTGCTAAATAAATCATAAAATGTCCTCCTTGGACGGATAGGGGCAAGCTTTTACTTGTCCCACAGAATTAATGATGCGCTTCATGCGCTTCTTCATCGTGTTCTATGAAAAGCACGATATAGATAGATGTTAAGATGGTGAAAACGAACGCTTGCAGAAAACCACCGAACAATCCAAAGAACAGCATCGGCACTTGAACCGGAAGGATTGGAACAGCCCCAGCAATTAGGACGAGGAGCCCCAGTTTCGTGAGCTCAACAATCACTGATTCTTCACCAAAAATGTTGCCGAAAAGACGGACAGCGAGAGAACCCGCGCGAGATAACTGTGCAATTATCTCAAGTGGAAACATCAAAACGCCCAATAACGGCGGGTCACCGATGAGATGCTTGAGATAACCGACTATCCCATTCTCTTTGATAGCGATAATTTGAACCCCTAACACAGCAGTTATGCCGAGCGCGAGCGTTGTATTCAAATCTGCTGTTGGCGCTTGAAAACCTGGGATGAGGCCGAGATAGTTCAGGGAAAGGATAAAGATGAAGTAGGAGCCAACGAATGGGACATACTTTCTGCCGTGGTCGCCTAAAATTCCACCGAAGAAATCAATTATGCCGCCGACAAACAACTCTAAAAGGGTTTGTCCTTTTCCTTCCGGAAGCCGCTTCAACTTCCGAGTTACGAAGATGAAAAACAGCACTAAGACGAGAACCGCAAAATATGTGTTTGGAATCAGGTCGGGTTGATGCCACCGACTGGGTTCTGGAATGATGTCATCGGGTAGTAGCCGTGAAATTGAGTAGAGCCACGTGCGGTGCCCATGGTCATCGGAGTGGGTTTCCGTTGAGGAGGCATCCTCTGCTGCGAAACTCCCGGCCACCGCTGCCAAACTGAATCCGACAACCAAGCAGATAAATGGTATTTTTTTCATGTTTTGTTGTATTTTAAACTATTAAATCTGATCATCGTTCCACTTCGTTTCACGATGGTGTCTGGGTGAAGTCAGAAACCTTTGAGCACCCAGGATTTCTGGTTGGAATTCGATGAAGACCGCTGCGAAATGAAATTATACCTTAAATGGCATAATTTTGCTTCGCAGTGAGAATGCTTTACATTTGGAGCAGCACCTATATTCCCATAGTTAGAAAATCGCCTCAAGACTGATTCGGGTCCTTATTTGAAAGGATAGTCACCATCAAACCGATCGCTTTGATAATGATAGCACCTTGCACTAAAGCAATCCCACCAGCGAACGCGTAGATATTCATCCACTCCATTTTAAACAGGAGATACAGGAGTCCACCGAGCACCGTGTATTTACCAATTGCGATGAAACCCAATAAGTACTTTGTGGACTTCGTTTTTCCGGGCCGAACAAGCCGCCGAACCACAAATTCGATGGACCAGAATAGACTCAAACTGATAGCACTGCCGATCAGAAAACTTGGGAGCGCGGGGCGTTTGAATCCTAACAACACTGCCGAAATGACTACGGTGAGACAGATTGTCAAGACATAGACATGACGGATAAATCGGTCGCCAATTTCCAAAACGGGACCCATCTAAGTAACTGCTCCTTCGTCAAATTTCGACGAATCACGATCACCGAAATTTTCGGATCTCGATTGCTTTCAGATTTTATCCTTCTTCAGTATCCTGCGCGTTTTCTGAGGCGGCACGACGCTGTTTTTCCAGACGTTCGAGTTGGCGGTTCCAGCGTGCTATCGAGCGAAACATCTCCATGAATCCAGCGGCAACTCCTATTCCGAAACCGATGTAGGATCCAACGGCTGCGTTGCCTAATTTTCCACCGAGCCACTTGCCACCGAAATAGCCGATACAAATCGCGAGCGCAAGCGTTATCCCGATCGAAGCGAGGTCGAACATCCCTATATTATCATTTTTCAGATGTTTCAGCCGTTCCTTAAATATTAACATCGCTGCACCTTCAAAAAAATGGAACACGTTTATCAGACGGTAGCCTCTTATCAAACAACATTATATATTATAACACGCGGATGCGGGGAATGCAAAAAAAATGGAATACTTTCTGAGTTAGAAGTTTGCAGAACGCAGATAGAAAAGATTAGAGAGATGATGGTTATCTCGGTAGTAGCAAGGCTACCTCGACTATCTACAAATGGATTTTCATATCCCTCTGCTTTTAATAGGGTGGGAGTTTGACGCTCCGTCCAGCGATTTTATTTACACTTATCTCAATTGAATCAAGACTGCCCACTGATCTTCAGTCGGAGCAGATGAAGTTCCGAAAACGGTTCCAAAATTCATCGTTCCACTGATTAAGTCATATAGGTCACCGACTTTTTTGAAGGTGGCACATCGCCTTCATCAACCCAACTCATCGTAGACCGCACATAGTTGCCACCGACCGACTTCAATAGTTTAAGATGTTCTCTGAGATGATGAACTAAGTTGTTCGCTTCGCTGTCACGGCGATGGTGCGAAAGAAACGCACTGCTGATACTGGGATGTCGCCGTTAACGATTGTGAGACTTGACAGATTGATTCTTTGCCGATTTTTCGGTGCGTTCATCGGTGAAGCCGGTAGCTTGTGGTGCGTTTCGCCAACAGGCATCATCGAGAATACCATCAATGGTGGGTGGCTGCTCGGTTTTGACTGCCGGGAGTTCTTTCTGAACGGTTTGTGTGTTTTCTGCTGCCCAAGTTTGTAGGTTTGTGGTTGACATAAACAGTAGTGCGATAAGCAACCCTATTGCATAATTTCTATGTGGTTTCATTGTCAATTAGCATTCTCCGTCTTTAGCCTGACACGTAATCTGTGTCGCGCTTCCGCAAAACACACGATAGCATTTCCCGCTTCACAGACGAATCAACAAGTTGGAACGGGATTCGTCCAACTCCGCTTTGAGATCTGGCGCAAAAAACCAGTGGACGTAACTCGGCATCCCTGACGTAAAATTGTCGCCTTCTTCCAACGTTTCATAATCTGCAGCGGATTGGTGATAGTTGTCATCGTAAATTGGTTCGTAACTGTCAAGGAAAGGGTCAAGGATGTGCTGGGTCATAAAGAGTAACCCGTCGGGACTAAGGACCCGCGCGACCTCTTCTAAAAACGCAATGCGGGCGGCACGATGCGGCACATAACAGTAGGTTTTTATCAAAAATGCCGCTGCGAAGGACGCATCGGGAAACGGTAGTGTTGGGGGTTCGCAATGCAGAAACGTCACATTAATCCGCTCTTTTTCAGCAATTTGTTGTGCTTGTTCAATCTGTTTCGCTGCAACATCAATACCGGTAATGGTATACCCCTGTTGTGCAAGTGCAAAGCACAATCGTCCTGTCGCACAACCGATGTCCAACAGATAACTGTCGATTGGAAGTTTCTTGACAAACGCCTGCTCCGTCTCCGATAAACCCTTTTCAACTTCGCCTCTGCGGAGATCAAGCTCCTTGGATCCATTGAAGAATTCTTTTACGGAGTCAAGTAATCTTTGAGCTTCTTGAGATTTTTGAGTTTGCATGTGCAATTCCTCTCCTGTGCGCCGCGTAAATGTTGACACCGCGGTCTTTAGTTGTTTGCTAATTATGGTAATTATCAAAATATGTAGCACACTCACTTCAACGGACTTTCGACGATATAATCTCCCGAACCCTCCAGAATCGGCTTGCCAATGTTAATTCTCGGTGTGGAGTGCGTCGACAGGTGAAAATCGCGCCGCCCGCAGGAGAGGACGACGGGCCACGTTTCCACAATTGGCACAATCCGCACCGCAAGCCATGCCATCCCGTGCGCCGCACCCCAACCACCGGCGATGCCGAGCACCCCACCACAGAAACAGAGACAGATTGATTCCGTCAAGAACTGATAGAAGATGTCAATCCGTTTCGCCCCCACCGATTTTCGTAAACCTATCTCACGCGTTTTTTCACCGACAGAAACGAGACAGATATTCATGATACCGACACCACTGACGAATAGTGAGAAACCCGCAATGACTGCCCAAGGTGATTTTTATTACTTTTTGAATGTGGTAAAGTCGGTGAGCCGTCAGTTTCGCTCTCCAAACGCCGATAAATTCATCTTTCCCTCGGTGTCTTTTACGCAGAGTGTTCTTAACGGAATCAATAATACTGTTGACCTCTGCCGCGCCTTTGTTAAAAAAGACGAGCAAGTAGTCAACGTAACGAAAACCTTTCACCCGTTGTTGATAGGTTGTCAATGGCACAGAAATAGCATCATCCAAAGAATACGTGTCGCTGAGGCTCATGCCTTTTGTTGCCATCACCCCGATAACCCGTAACCTGATCTGCGATTGCCGCCAATGATACCGAAGCTTCACCTCTTGTCCGATGGGCGACACCTCTCCGAAAAGTTCACTGGCGGTGTTAGCACCCAGAACACAGACCTGCTTTGCATCTTCGATATCGTTGTCGGAGAGGAATCTGCCGGCGTGAACTGCCCAACCCATGCCGGGAGCGTAGTCCGTTGTGATACCTTCTAAACGCGCTTTCGCTTGATTCCCGTTTCGGCTGCTAACAAAGGTGTTGAAGTCTTCTACTTTAGGCAAGACATACAGCACATCGGGGCATTCTGCCTCAACTGCAGAAGCGTCCTTAAGGGTATATCGTTCTGTAGTGCGTCGGACGAGCCGTCGGCCCTTCCAAATAGAAGTCCGTGTCCAGAATGCGATTTGATTGGCACCACCCATCATTTCAAGGTTTTGAGCGATGATAAGTTTCCCGCCATCGCCGATAGCGATCATGCACAGCACACCCGCAATCCCGATGAAGATGCCGAGAATGGACAATCCGGCACGGAGTCTATTTTGCGCGAGGGGCTTTACGCCCGCGGTGATAGCATCACGAAACTTCATATACAACTCCTTGAATATTGGGGATAGGCGAGGATACAACCGTCGCCAGCGGAGATAAGGGTGTTTTGCTTAGATGTTTCCCTCGTTCACTGAACAATTGCCTACAGACTCTCAGGTTTTACTATAATCACCTGAATTATTGCTGTCCTACGTCTGTCCCAGAACCTTCAGAAACTCTTTATCATCTTTTACATCCGAAAATTCAGGGGTCTCAAGGAAAGTCGGGTAGTACGTATCCTGATTATAGGGATTTACCACATAGCAGTCCTGAGCGATCTTTAAATGATGTAAAGTCTTCTCACGATCCTTCTCAGAAGCCCAAATGCTCACAGCGAGTTGGAAGTGCCCATAATCGTTGTTATCTTCCAAATCAATGGCGACTTGTAGGAAATGTCTCGCCTCGTTATACTTCTTCGACCACAACAGACAACAACCGATATCGTGTGCTAACCACATAAGGTCGTTGAGATTTACGGGTTGACCTGCATCCCGTTTCTTCAACTCTCCTTCCATATAGGCACTCATTTCCGAAAAAATTTGATCGAAACGCCCCCAATCTTCCTGTTTACCGTACATGAGAAGTCGATTTTCTTTGGCAATCAACCAGAATCGAAAATAATGCTCTGAATCGGGTTCGTTGTTAGCACGTTCCAACTTTTCTATTCCAAGGAGTGCCTCATCGAACCTGTCGTTGCATCGTAAGACATCTGCTCCGGTTTGCAGGAAATCGCAACGGCTGTAGTAACTCACGCCGGGGTTCTCTAAGCGTTCAGAGACTTCATTATAAAGTTGAATCCAGTCATCAAGACGATCTTCCGCCGCCCAACATCCGGCTACGCTCAGATTGGAAGCATGGTCTCCAACACATATTTATCCGGCAAGTGCTTGCCCACGTCCAACGGTAAAGCCGAGCGTGTTCCTCAATAGCTTCTCGATTTCTATCAAGAAAAGCGAGACTACTGACTAACCCGTCATGCGCCCAGAAACGCTCCGTATCCTCCAGCGCGTCATCCATATACTTACGGAGTAGAGAGATCCGTTTTTCCATTCCGAGTTTGCCCATATAGGGGTATATATCATCGGCAGCAAGATGGACCAACCCAGGTGTGATTCCATCCTTAAGCGCATCTTCAATCTCGTTGTGTGCTTCCTTAAGAATATCCTCTCTTGATGCGGGGTCAGCTTTCACTTGTTCCATGAATGAATTGAACTTGCTGCGAATTTCTTCTAATTGTCTCATGATGTTCTCCTTCAGATTATCTGATAATTGTGAATGACCAAAGAATTCTTGAACCAAGGGTCCATGATCTGTTTGCAGACGCTTTCGCGCTCGGTGGAGTCGACTCGTAATTGTATTCACCGACACTCCCACGAATTTGCTGATCTCTTTCGTTGACATTTCGTCAAGATAGAAGAGTGTTACAACTGCGCGTTCATTCTCCGGCAGTTTCTCCAAAAGTTTTTTCACAAGTTCATGGTAACGCTCGGTTCTCTCTGTCATCCGCTGTTCCGATATATGATGTGTATAAGAGGATTCCTCGATTTCTTCAATAGGTGTGTCCTCCAAGGATTGCATCACAGACTTTTGGCTTCGCATCCAATCAATGCAAAGCCGATTTGCGATGACATAGAGCCACCCAGCAAATTGATTGGGATTCTTGAGTGTCGGAAGTTTTTTGTATGCCCTAAGGAAGGTGTCTTGCATAATCTCTTCCGCATAGTGAAAATCTTGGATTTTCCGCCATGCAAGGGCATGAACGCTTTTTTGGTACTTTTCGACCAAGATACCAAACGCAGCGTCGTCGCCTGATAGAATTTTGCGAATTAGTTGAACATCGTCTTCTCTTTCCATGAAACTTCCTCCTAATGGACAAATTGGGGAGTGCTTGCATTCGTCAAAAGGTTAAATCAAATGTCGAGTTTTGTAAAATTAAGCAGTCCGATGCGGTTCGCACGTTCTATTATTAAAGACGAAAGTTTGATCAAAAAACGTGCATCTTGTTGAAAAAAATGGAAAAACCTGAATTTTTTAGAAGTTATTTTGTGGGGACAATTCTGGAGCATTCACAAAATGCTCTTCTGGAAGATTATGCAGTGGAAATACTAAGGAGTCTAAAATGCACGGATCACCTTAGCAATCAGACGTTGTTTGAATTCCGAGGCGTTGGGATCGCCGAGGATGATGAAAAAATCGGTGCCAACATAGCCAGAACGGCGTAATGCGAAATAGATATTAACACCTTCTGCTTGCCAGATTAGTCGACTACCGAGGCTTAAGGCGGGACTGAAGTCGTATGTGAGCGTTAGAATCTGTTGGTAGCGCCTCTCAAAATGCCATTGGACGCGTGAGGCGAGTCCTACCGTGAAGTCGTAGGCGCGGAGATTTAGATTTCCGCTGATGCGATGAATCGTCTCCCCTGCCTGTTCACCCCAATTGTAGGTTATACCAACATTGTTGAACCTATCAGAAGCGCGTGCACGGAATCCAATGCTGAAAACGCTATCGCTGAATTCTTCAAATTGCCCGCCCCTCCATCCAGCGGCGAGTGCATAGTCACTATGCATTAGGATAAGTGAAGATACATAGAAGTCACGCCGGAAGACCTCGCCTTCGTAAGTATTAGAGATCTGGCTTTGGATAGAAGCGGATGCTCTGCGGAAGAGTCCTTCACGCCATTCGTTTTGTATGAAGCTACCCAAACCTACACCACGGTATCCGGTGAACGGACGGTAACCGAGTCTATTGACGAAATCCGGATCCACAAAAAACGCGGACAGGTAGGGTTGGAAGAGCGATCCGTTGTAGCCTAGGCTGATGAACCCATTCCTCCCATCCGATGCGTCTGCCCAAGTTTGAGTGAGGTTAGAACCCACTGTAAATTTACCGTGGCGTACATCTCCAGAAAGATAACCTACATTGTTCGCTCCGGTGTCCCGGTGATGATGCGAAAGGAACGCCGCGCTGATATTGGATGTTGCTGTTAACGATTGCGTGGCTTGAAGAATAACGTTCTGGTTGTTCCGGTGATAGGTGCCGAGGGTGCCTACTGAGGTGTTTTTCCCGATTTTCCCGAAGAGTTTAAGCCCTCCGTCCATATCCATTATCCGCCGCGAATGGAACAGGCGACCAAGGCGATAGACGTTGCCGCCTTCCGAAAAGAACGGACGGCGATCGGGCACGTAGCGTTCACCGTAAGAGAAATCGATGCCCTCCACAGCCTGTTCAATATTGTCAAAGTCAGGGTTTGCTGTGCCAATGAGTCGCAGTTGCGGGGTAACCTCATAACGGATGTCCGCGCCTGCGCGAGCAGTATATTCTCTCTCTTCGGTTTCCGTTTCACTGATACCGCCAATCAGATAGGGTAACACCTTGAGTTCGCGCTGACGAGGCGGGGGCAGCACATCAATCCAGTGTCCATCGTTTTCCCGAAATTCCTGAACACCAAGATCACACCACCAAGAACGTTCACCGGTGCGTTGTTGCAATCTGTCAATGTTGATACCCATCCGAACAGGTTTAGTTGTGTCGGGATAATCGAGCATCTGCCACGGGATTTCCATCTCCACGACCCATCCATCTTCCACAATCTGCGCTGCTGTTTTCCAGAGCCCAATCCATTCGCTTCTCTCAGCACGTCCCGTGGCAAGGTGAGCGTATTTTGTGCCGAGAGGATTTACGATAAAGAAATTTCTGTCAGAAAACTGATGTGTGTGAAACGGGTCAAGACTGAAGGAAACCCAGTCTTCTCCGCGGATTCGCGTCTGGTCTTTGGTCTGACGCGCCACAATTTTGTCAGGCATATCATCGTAGAGGTGAAGTCCGACGTAGATGGCTGTGTCCGTGTAAACGACCTGACCGACCGATTGGTTCTTTGCTGGCTTTTCAGTGCGTTCATCGGTGAAACCGATGGCTTGTGGCGCGTCTTTCCAACAAGCATCGTTGAGGACCCCATCAATGGTGGGTGCCTGATCTGTTTTGAGAGCGGGAAGTTCTTTCAGAACGGTCTGTGTGTTTTCTTGAGCCCAGGTTTGTAAGTTTGTGATTAATGTAAACAATAGTGTAATGAATAAGACTATTGAATAATTTTTCTGTTTTACCTGTTTGTTTGTGATACACCCGTGCGCTACGCGAGCCTTTGCCGTTGTAAACTTCGGCGTTTTCATCAATTAACTTCCTCCGATTCAGAACATCTTTAGGAATTGGCTTCACAATTTGATGGGGATTAAGAATAAAATTCTTAATCCCCATCAAAGCGTTTTTAAAGGGTTAACCTCCACGCTAATTATATATTCAAACTAACATCTAACTTGCAGCATCAAAGCTGCACTACCGATGTTAATTTCGCAGGGTACTGGAATGGAATTCTGAGATGCTGCTTTCAACGCCGCGGAGCAGCATTTCATCGCTTAGATGGAACGCCTCACGTATTGTCATCGGTAGTTTCTGTTTCGCCTCTATCGAATCGAGCAATCGTTGATTTTGCACAACAACGACAGAATCAACATTTTCTTGAAGTTCCTGCAGCCCACGTTTCGCTTGTTCAGCGCGACGCCGACCTTCAAAGTTGAATGGACGTGTCACAACGCCTACTGCTAAAGCACCCTGTTCTCGAGCGAGGGAGGTAAAATCACTTGATTTTTCGTTGTGCCTCTCACGGTGGCTTATATCTCTGAACGCAGGAAAACGAGGAATGCACTTGTAAGAGATACACCGAGCAGTAAAATGAGCAATAATATATCTACCATTGCGGGGTCGAGCGTATCCTGAAAAGATAACTTATCCTCAAATATCGGGATAGCCTCTGGTGGGACGGGCGTTTTCGACATGCCTTCCCGGATCCCTATGATGTGAAGACTCTCCGGATCGCTCCGATCCATTTCAGTAATGAAGTTTCGGAACTGTCGGATATGAAGATTGGCGGACTCTAAGAATTGCAAATGGCGATTAAAGCCTGTGCCTGCCATGGATTCAAGCGCGTATTGAACAATCGCAGCGGGTGAACACCGGGTTATCCGTCTTGCGTGCAGCACTTGAGCACTTTGTGCAGCGAGATGCTGGCGGCTAAGCCGCTCCCGAATCTCCATATCTTTGTTGACGAACTCCCGCTGGATCTCTAATTCTGAAGTGTCTACCCCTGCAACTTCTTCCTGCAAGGTTTCTGCGGATTGACGGCGTTCTCTTAAAGTTTCCCATTTATTCACGAAATCGCTCCTAATTTGGTCGAAGGCAGTCCCTTTTGCAACAGCGCATACAACTGCGTTCTGGACTTCAACTCGGTCTGAGACGCGTTAACCTTTTCAGAATACTTCCGAACCCGTTCCGGATGTGTCTGAAGATGCACAACGGCGTTGGTTACCATTAATGCTACAAGGATGAACGTGGTTAAGCCAAAGCGTAGACTCGTGAGATGGTCTAAAAGTTCACGTGTGACAATATGCCAAATCATTTCTTTAATCTTCCTTGCGGTTCGGTCAGAACAGCTGTAGAAGGAACGATTTCCCTCGTATATCCAGCCCGCCCGCTGGTTGGGCTTACACGCCTTGGCCCCCACCGGTTGAACCTAACCTCCAGGCTGACTGAAAACCGATAGCTGAAGCCCGACAACTATTCTACACTTCAACTTTAAGAAAAATCAAAAATGTCGTCATGAATAGGACGATATTGGTGCATAACAGCAAAAACAGTTCAGGCAGGGCGCGCTGCGCGTTGATGCCGACTTCTGACCGCTCAAAGTGAAAGCGAGGTAGGATCGACCAGTCTATATTCCCTTGATTCGGGGCAAACCACTGTAGACTCCCGAAGGTATCTCTTTCATGAAAGGTGTCAATGAGGGTACGTCGGTATGCCCGCGCGGTTTGGACATAATCCACCATGCTGTCTAAATCGGTGCCTGCCCACGCAGCGGTAGCAAACGTGTAGAGACTCGCAGGACTGAGCTTCATGAGACGTTCATCCGACTGTGCTTGCCGGAGGGATGTCTGCGCCACCAGTTGCTGACCGACGAAGCCGACTTTTTCGGCACTCCGGATTTGCAGGGGCGCGGCGAATGCATAATAACGGCGGAAGTGTAGTGCCAAGGGGGCTGCTGCGTTTTTCAATTCAAGGTTAACCCGAGGGAAGTCCCCGAGGAAGAAATATCCCGCTCCACTAAAGAGCGTTGAAATCCCTTCGGTATCTGAAAATATCGGGGGTTCTCCCTTAAGCGGACTACTCGCCAAGAACCGATTCCGTTCTCGATTTGCTTCTTCCCGAATCTGCGCTATCCGCCTGTCAGTGGATATTTTTTCTGCACGCATGTTGCCCATTGGGTTCAGGGCAAATCGGCTCCAGTTTGGATAGACGAGTACCAGAACTACGTATATGAACATGCAGAGCATCAGGGATGTGGCAGCACGACGGGTTATAGCGGAAACGAGAAGACCGATCAGGTAGAAAACCGACAGGTAGACGATTGTCGTTAAAACAATGCCGCCAATTCGTAGAAAATCATCTGTGCTGAATTGCAGCGAACGCGCCAGGGAACACTGAATCAGTGTGAGCAGTAGGCTCATCAACACGGGGAGTAGCAGGCAAACCATCGCCGCAATATATTTGGCAAGCAGGACACTTCCGCGTCCGACAGGGTGTGAAAGCACCAAACGCAAGGTGCCGGTTTCCCAATCTCCGGCAATGGCATCATAAGCGAAAAGCAGGGACAGTAGACTCAACACAACTTGAAAGATAAAGACAAGATCTATCTGTGAAAAGAGATGCAGATATGGGTTATTTATACCGAGGGGTGCTCCGGGGCTTGAGAGGGACGGTACGCTGCCAAATGCCCACTGCTCTTCCTCTGGTCTGACATCAACTATGGGGTTTGAGAGGGCTGGCACGCTGTCAAAGGCTATGTCAATCTCACTACCAAAACGCGTTTCTAAGCCAGCACTAAAGAGACTCAGGGGGTTGGGAGGACGCTGAACCTTTAACCTTAAGACCGAATAGGTGGAGGTCGACGCGACATTCTCACGATTCACAGCTTCCTTCTGGCTATAGTCGGCGAGACGTTCTTCATACGCGCCGATCAAGACAAACGTATTGGCAACAACAAGCAGGAGTGTAATGACGACCGCAGCAAAAAAACGCGCACTCATCAGATGAATCAGGAGTTCTTGACGTATTAGCGTTCGTAACATCATTTCTTCTTACAGGTTTTCGTTACCTTTTTAAAAATTCATTGGGGATCTGTGAACTGGGATAGTCCTTGTTTTCATCTCGATTCAAAACGGGTTCAGAAATTTCATCGTTCCAATAGTCTGGGATGGTTTTTGGACGGGCGGTCCATACGAGAAGCATTGTGCGTCGTCTGTCCGTATAGTTTTTTCGTACTGAATGCAGAAGGCGTGTGTCTCGTATCACTAATGAACCTGCTTTGACGCAAACATCCACCTGATCCGGATGGTCACTGAACATCACAGAATATTTTTCCTTTGATTCCGATCCTGGCTGTAAAACATTACCAAGTTTGCTTGCATACAGAAGTTGATCGTGTAAATCAATGCGCTTGCGATGTGTACCGGGAATAACCTTTAAACAGCCGGTTTCTGGTGTTGTATCAGTAAGATAATACTTCATAAAGATATGTTGAGGCCAAGGCGCACAGCTAATTGGATCATTCCAATAGTACCAATCTTGATGCCAATAGAGTGGAGGTGCCCCTACTTTGACATTGTGGATAGGCGGGGTTAGAAACCCCGCCAGCGAAGGAGAGGGACCTTTGCTCACCAAGGTGTCTACATATTTTCGGGTTTCGCTATAACTTACAAGCTGTCAAAAACTTTTCAAAAGAAGGTGCTATCACGATTTCAAGAGCATCGGCATGATGAGGCAGATATGTCCTTCCTCACCAATCGGTCTAACAATCACAGGATCCAACGCCCCCGAGAACTCCAGTGCCAGAGACTCCGTTCCGATGTGCGCGAGTGTCTCGATCAGCAGCCGCGCATCAAAACCGATACGGATACTCCCCGTGCTGGATTCCACTGCTAATGTTTCATACTCTTCATTTGGCTCGGGGGTTTCCGCCGAAATCCGAATCTGTTGCTCCTCTATCTCTAAACAGACCTTAAAGGTTTTCGGATTTGAGATTGACGAAATCCGCTGTGTCGCATGCAAAATGGGTTCTTTCCGCACAACTGTACGCACCTTCGGTTGCCTTCCTTCAACTTCGCAAGCAACTCTTCTACCAAGTCGCGTCGCGCTTCAGCAAAAGTTTTCGCGTGTTCCGTCGCGATATATCGGGAATACGCCTCTGTCTCTATTTCTGAGATGTCAGTGTCTTCCAGCAGTTCAGTTTGTCGCTGGTTTTTTCGGAGCCAAGCGATACAGAGGCGATCCGCAATCACATAAAGCCACCTTGGAAACCGCGTCGGATCCTCCAGAGTTTCCAATTTCTGATAGACTTGCAGGAAGGTTTCCTGCGTAATATCCTCGGCGATATGAAAATCCCCAATTTTCCGCCATGCGAGCGTGTGAACCCGTTTCTGGTACTTTCTAACCAGGCTCTCAAAGGCAATTGCGTCACCCGCAAGGATGCGTTGAATCAATACAATATCGTCGTTTCTCACCAGACATCTCCAGAAGTGTCATTTTATCAAAGGAACTTATACAACTTCCATGTTTCGTAGATAGGAGGGTTACAAATTGCGAAGAGGCACCCTATCAATTGACTTCACTATAGTGACGCGAACTAAGAAAAAAAGGGTGCATAATTCTGCAAAAGAAGCGAAAAAGTCGCTTTTGAAAGGAAAGTCAACAATATTCCTCATTTTCCAACTACGCAGTATTTTAACCGGGTTCCGTTCTTTATTCAATCCAAACAATCTTACGCCGTTTTGCGCGGTCCTCTTTAAGCTTCATTCTATTCTGTCATAGGTGCTGTTTGGGTATAGAGGGTTCTCAATTAGATAGGACCTACGCAATTTTCTAAGGAGTAGCAGTCAGCAGTCGGTTAAGAGGGTATCGTTTAACAAAAGTCTCTTTACTGACCGCTGACCGCTGATGGGGGTTTAAATATTTTTCTTGTCCCAAATTCTAATCTTTGCGAAGGGCTTCAATAGGGGAAAGCGATGATGCCTTTAGCGCAGGATACAAGCCAAAGGAGATGCCGATTATCGCCGAGACCGATACCGAGATCAATACCCACTGCATGGAGATAACAGCGGGCCATTCGGGAACAATTTTGACGATTTTGACGGCGAGCATCGCCATCCCTTCACCAGCGAGAATGCCCAACCCAACGCCGATTGTGCCGCCTACACCACACATGATCACTGACTCTATTAGAAATTGTAGTAGAATATCCAATCGTTTGGCACCGAGTGCCTTCCGCAGTCCAATTTCGCGAGTGCGTTCGGTAACAGCAACTAACATCATGTTCATAATCCCGATCCCGCCGACGAACAACGAGAAACCGGCGATGCTACCTAAGGTGATTTTTATGATTCTGCTGATTTTATCTAACTGCGCCATACCTTTATGCATCTCAAAGATGTAGATGAAGTCGTCTTGATTTCTATGCCGTTTTCGGAGAATAGATTTTACCTCTTCAACCGCCTTAGGAACATCCTTGACGTTATGTGCATGGACCGTGATATTCTGAATTTCATCGGTGCCAATGAAGCGTTTTTGGCTGGTTGATATAGGGATAAAGGCAAGGCTGTCAAAACTGACACCGAACCGGAGATTTGTCCCTCTCGGCACAAATGTTCCAACAACCGTGAAGCGCTCCGTGTATCGCCTTCCGTCTTTTTTTACGCCAAACCGGTTGTGATAGTCGCTGTCTCGTGCGATTTTAATTTCTTGTCCCAATGGGGATTTATCACCGAACAAGGCGGTTGCGACCTCGTCTCCAAGCACACAAACTCTTGATGCGTTTCTAACGTCTTCATCTGTAATAAAACGTCCCTCTTTAACGTTCCAGTCCATTATGGTTGTATAGTTAGCATCTACACCGTTCCAACCTGCACGGGTTTCCGTGCCGCCTGAAGCTTGGATGAGCACGCCTCCCCAGTTCCACATTTGCGGTGTGGCTGCACTAACGGATGGACATTCTGCCTCAATTGCTAACACATCACCATATTTCAGGTATTCATTGTGTCGAATACGGACCAGCCGGTTGTTTACGCGCTTGTGCCGAGACCGGAGCACAAAGAACTGATTTGCCCCACCTAACTTCTGTACATCTTGCCGGACAATCTCCTTGGCACCATCACCAATCGCTATCATCGCTAATACTGAAGCGACGCCGATGATAATGCCGAGCATCGTTAACAACGAACGCATTTTGTTGCTATGAATCGCAGATATTCCGACGGATACCGCCTCGACTATGCGCATTTTATCCTCCAAATTATAGTGAAATCTGTGTTTCCCGATTCCCGATTAGATTTTTTAGCTGTTGTGTATTCAAGGATGTAGGTTCAATATCAGAGACTTAAGTCTGACGTAAAAAAGTGTTCTTTCTTCTCAACTATTATAGATACAATTTAAGCGCGAAAAGGTTGCACTAATTTTTTAAATCAATAGAGGTCTTACGCCGAACTCACGTTTTTTAGTTTAGGGAGGCTTGCGCCTTTCGTGAAGAGGGTCTTTGCGAATACCATGCGCGTATTCGCTGGGATGCCATCGTCTATGAAACGAGAAGCCTGTTTTTTCGACAAGTAATTTTATCCAACTATCGCTGGTGTGGGGTTGCATGGCTTATCCAGCAACACCCCATACCAGCAAAGGAGCGGGTTCCACAAATGATACCCTCAATCGGTCTCCTCGGATGTAGATTTCTCTGCAGTGTCCGCATTCAAGTATTTTAGCGGACTTTCAACGATATAATCTCCCGAATCCTCAAGAAACTGCTGAACGAGGAAAACATGCCCAGCACCGATAATCAACAGAATCCTGTCATCGGCAGATTCGGTGATCCGCGTCAGGTTCACAAAAATCTTGAGATTTCGGGCATACCAACTATGGGCAACCCAATTCGCCCCCGGGTATTGGTCGCCGAGCCCGACACGCGCGATCCACCGTATATATTGTTGATGATCCATGCGTATGCCTTCGGAGTCGTTCCCTCGTATGTACATGTCAATGATTGGTACGTATTTCTCAGGTTCAATCCAAGTTACGCCCTTTTCACCTTGAGTCAGTTTCCCTTCAGTAGGTGGCGGAGGCAGAAGGTGTTCCTGATTGTGTGTTTTTGCGAACCCAATGTAGTCTATCAAAGTCAAATCAAAGTCATCAAAAGGAATGATGGGGTCATCTTTTCGGTAATCAATTCGGTAATCAACGCAGTAGAGCTTCGGATGTCCCATCTGCTTTGCCAATCGGAAGCCAATCTGGTCATGTTCGTTTCGCTTGAGTTCATAGGTTCCTTTCAGGTAGCCTTGATACTCTGTTTGCGTTCCAGCACCATGCGTTTTTTCATCCCGTTCAAGAGCTATCTTGGTAGGTTTAAATTCCTTGAGTTGTTCAACCAACTGTTCGATCTCGCGTTGGCGTTTCGGAGCGCGGACATCATCCATTTTCGTATTATAAACATCCAATCCATCATTCGCCAAGTGCGTACTGCCGAGGATCATGACCGTCGGTTTTTGGGGCATTTGCTGAATCTCCTGTGTAGATACATCTGTGTGATCATCACTTATGGCTGCGCCTATCATAAATAGCACAGCGGCGAATAACATTATCAAATAGAACTGGCATTTGAATAAGCGTTGCATAACACTTTCTCCTATTTTCTGTCGTGTGGTTGATTGGGTTATATCCTTCGCATCTTCCCGATTTCCGAGTAGATAGAAGATGTACTGATAAACCTAAGCTTCGTGTTGATGGACAAACTCAAGAAATTGATCTTCTGTCATATTGCATCTTCGCTCTTTTGGCGCAGCTTGCAAGCCAAAACTTGCTGTTAAAAAGTGAGGTTATCGTTACTACAAACGAGTTCCAAAATAGTTGCACCTTTTTCCAACTTAATATAACCCGAGTTGCTATTTTCAAAACTTTAGATATCAAGCCCGGTTTTTCATTGAAAAGGGTCTCGGATCGGGAGCCTTTTCTTAGCATAAACCTGCCTCGCAGTGAGAGTTTGCGTTCTCAGAGGCACAAACTATGGTAGATTTTAGAATCACTTGGGCACCCTTAAACAGGACCCATAGCCGTCAATTTTAGAAAAAACTGCATCGCAGCATCGTAGGTTGGGTTGAGCGAAGTATAAGAACAAAGTGCCCATGCTACAAAAAAATCGGATTTTCCAAGACGCGTAAACATACTAACGCCACAGCGAAACCCAACACTTCAAGACGCACCCTATGTTTATATGAAGTTGGGTTTCACTCGACTCTTGGGTGTCTATGAGGCTACCTTGGATTTGACCTATATTTGAGCCCCTTGCACCAGACCTCACAGATGCGTTCAACCCAACCTACGGGGAATCCTAAATTGATACCTATGGGAACCCTTAAACAGTACTCAACCCCTAACCCCTTATCGGGGGTGTGTGGTTAGTACTACAAACGGGCAGAAGAAAGTTGTACTTTTTTCTGTTGAAGCGGAGAGGTTTGTGGTAGGGGTTGTGGATGCGGTTTTGGGGATTGCTCGGATTGGTAAAATGCTATTGAATTTCTGTGTTTAAGCGTACCATGACGCTTGGGCGTTCCACATTTCGGCGTATAATCCATCCATCGTCAGTAATTCTTCGTGTGTGCCGTCTTCAACGAGTTGTCCGTCATCTAAAACGAGAATTCTGTCACAGAGGCGGGCGACCCCAAGTCGATGCGAGATAACAAGGGTGGTACGCGATTCGTCTTTGGTGAGTAGCTCCCGGATCATTTCAACTTCGGCGACCGGGTCGATAGCGGCAGTCGGTTCATCAAACACGACGAATTGACTCTGCCGGAAAAGTCCACGCGCAACGGCGAGGCGCAGCCATTCTCCACCGGACACATCGCGTCCGCCGAATTCGTGTCCGAGCCAGGTATCAAGTTCTTGTGCGAAAGTGGAACCTGCTCTGTCGAGTGTGTGCTGCATACGGTTGTCGTCTTGCATGCGATTCAGGTCAGCAAAGCCAACGTTGTCTCTGACGGGCAGTAGGAACTTCGTGAAATCTTGAAAGACAGCGCTTGCTGTGGGTTTTTCAGAAGTCGTGTCGCTCTGTGAAAACGTGAGTGTTCCACTATCTGGGGCGTATAAACCGAGTAATATATTTGCGAGTGTTGTCTTTCCAGCACCATTTTTCCCGACGAGGGCAACGATTTCGCCAGGTTCGATTTTTGCGGTAATTTCCTTGAGGGTCTGCGTCGTCGCGCTCGGATATTGGAATGAGAGATCGTTCATTGAAACTGTCATCTCATCCGCTTCTGAGGCGGGTGAGGGACCGTCCTGATGCGCCTCTGTCGCATTAGCAGTACTGTTCTCTTGGGTGGATTGTGTTGTGAACAGCGTCGCGAGGTCGCGTAAGACACCGCTCTGTTCGGCGAGATTCCCCATAGAGTGTGCCATATATGAGAGAAATCCTTGTAATCCAGCGGCGGCAGCAATTAAACCTGTGAAGATACCTGCTATTTTTTCAGGATCACTGTTATGCGCGGTTCGGGCTGCGACGAAAACAATCACACAATATCCGAAGACAGAACTGAGGTTGGCGAGTGCGTTCCAAGCGGTTCTCCTTTTGAGTGATCCTATTTCCACCGTAGCGAGCTGATGATACGCGTCTTCCCATTTTGAAAGTAACCAGCGTTGCAGTGTAAAGAGGCGGACCTCTGGACTGTTGACACGTTCGTAGAGTCGAGTTGCCCACGCTGCCTGTGTTCGGTTGGGACGTGCCGCCGCCCGGTCACGCTCAAGTTCAAGCCTTGCAATAGGTTTCCTTGTGAAGAGAATGATGGAAGAACTGACGAACAGAGCGATCATACACCATATATCACTACTTATAATAAAGACTGCGCCCAACAGTCCACACACGCTCGCGACGCTATGGATATTGTCCAGAATACTCCGAAACCAACTGACAACGCGATCACTGAAACCTTGCGTTGCTCGGCTAAGGTTATCGTGAAAGTCAGCATCCAAAAAATGGAGCAGCGGTGTTTGTCCAGCTTGACGCAGAAGGTCTTGCTGGAAATGGAGCACAGCCTTATCGGAGAACCACGTCTGTGTTACACCGTTGAAAACATCTGTTAATATCTCCAAGGTCATTAGCACGAGATAAAGCCCCATCCATAAAAGGAGTCCTTCAGCATTTATTAACGCGTTTGTAAATCCGGCGATGATAACCGGCGAAAAACCGCGATTTCCCGCGTTTATTAAACGAAGCAGAAGGGTAACAGAAAGGGGGAATGGTGCGATCCGTATAAATTGCCAAATTAAGCGAAGAACTGCGCGTCTCGGTAATGTGTTTGTGTTTCTCATTGGTACCACTCACTTTGTGCTGCGAACATTTCAGCGTATTTTCCATTTTGCTGTAGGAGTTCAGTGGGATTCCCGATTTCTACAATGCATCCACTGTCCAAAACAACCACGCGATCGGCAAGCCGTGTGGGTCCGAGTCGATGAGCGATGAGCAGGGCAGTCTTACCGTCTACCAATTCGACAAACTGCTGAAAAATTTCCAACTCAGCGAGAGGATCCAGAGCTGCCGTGGGTTCGTCAAAAATGACAAATTCGCCCGCTTCTTTTATCAGACTACGAGCAATAGCAACGCGTTGCCATTCACCACCGGAGAAATCTACACCCCCGAATTCGGGACCTAAAAACGTATTTAGCGGGAACCTTTCTGATGGCAATCCGACTTGGGTTAAGATCTCTGCAACATGTGCATCGGAGGGATCAGTACTGTCCAAAGCCAGGTTCTCGCGTAGGGTCGTCGGATAGCGTGCGGGATGCTGAAACACGACGGTGCAAGCACGCCGGAGGTCTTCGGATGAGATTGTGGCAGTATCAATACCGTCTATTGTGACGTGTCCTGCTGTCGGGGAACGCAAGCCTGCTAAGATGTGCGCTAAAGTCGTTTTCCCTGCGCCGTTTTCACCGACGACAGCGAGAATTTCGCCCGGATGAATGTGAACGTTAACATCGGAGAGTGCGTCTGTGTCTGAACCCGGGTAACGATACGCGACATCATGCAAACGGATACCCTCACGTATCGGGTGCGGATAAGGTGTCCGTGTTTCGGAAGCGTCTTCATCCTGTTTCTTTCCTAACAGACGGCGAAGGTCTTCTCCGTAGCCGGCGTGTTGGACAAAACCGATGACGAAATACTGCATGGAGTTCATACCTGCAGTGATATTCCGGAGTGCCTCTAACACCAAAGCGGCGAGTCCGGCTTCGACCCTTCCCTGTGAAAGCGAGGTAACGAGCAGTGCCCCAGCGATGATGGCTACGAAAATAAACACTTGGAAAATACCTTGGTAGGCATTTTGAAATGAGATATGCAGGCGTTCCCGAAGATATTGGGCAAGGATCGTCCGCCAGCGTTGGAGAAGGGTTTCGCCGATGGACCATAAACGGATTTCGGCGGCACTGCGTCGTTCTGTTAGCAGTTGGACGTAGTAATCGGCAAGTCGTTTGTTGCGTGTATTTTCCACCTCAAAGTGGCGCACTCGGGCACCCATCCGAATTTCAAAAACTCGCACTAATATTGCGCCGCCGATGATGATCAGGGGAATCCAAATTGAAATCAGTCCTAAAACAACGGCACTGGTGAGTAGGGGAGGGATGTATTCAATAAAGTTTAAGCCATTTTGCATCAATTGGACAACGCTCGAATCTCCTCCGGTAACGACGCGATTGATGAGGTTGTGCGATTCCTCTTCATCAAATGCTTCCAGTGGCAGTTTGCCTGTCTTTTGCAAGGCATCACGCTGCAAAGCGAAACCGGCTCTAATGCGGAGTTGTTCGCGCAAAAGAGGGAGGAGTGTTAAGATCGCTTGTTCCACGAAAAAGAGAAGGCAGAGCGCAGCCAACCATGGAACAGCACTGCTTATGAGGTCTGCATCGACGAGGGTGTTAACGGTTTCTCGGAGCACGAGCAACTGGGCTGCACCAGCACCAGCATTGATGAGTACAAGGATTATCCACACAGCGGCGATAAAAGGCGATGCTTTCAACACCTGTGCGAACAACCAGAGTAGATCCCGAAATGAAGGTCGGGTTAATGTTACTTTGTCCCACATGGTTTTCTGTTGACCTCATGTAAAATTGAGATTTTCGCGTAGACGTGAGTCATTCCCAATACCTGCTAAGTGAGCAACGCTTTGAGCAGTTTGTTACGATAACGTGAATTCGATATAAGCAAGAAATGGGTTCATTATGTAGGTTGGGTTGAACGAGAACCTACTAAAAATCGCACACAGAAGATAGTCTTCAAGTTCATCAATAAACCTGAAACCACTAAAATACGAGTGAAACCCAACACATTCTTACACCGATAACGTTTGGGTTGTTGGGTTTCGCTATATCTATCTATGCGAAGGGGTTATTGAAAAGCGGCATTCTCCGAATAAATAAGATGGTTCTGGAGTTCCACCGCTCTACCCAACCTACGGAAACCACACTTGCATTTTATTATCGAACTCACGTTAGGATAATAATAATCGTGATTGAGCATAGAGAAGGCGTTTTAGTCTTCTACCTCATTGTGTTTCTTCCGAACTTAAATAGTCCAATGGGCTTTCAACGATGTAATCTCCTGAATCTTCAAGAAACTGTTGGACGAGGAAGACATGCCCGGCACCGATAATTAGCAGAATCCGGTCATCGGCAGATTCGGTGATGCGTGTCAGGTTGATACAGATTTTAAGGTTCCGAGCGTACCAACTATGTGCGACCCAATTGGCACCCGGATATTGGTCGCCTAACCCAATACGCGCGCTGCGTAGATATGCCTGGTGGTCAGCGAGGCTGCTTTCGGGATCGTTATCACGTATGTACATGTCAATGATTGATACATATTTCTCAGGTTCAATCCAAGTTGTGCCATCTTTGTCCCGAGTGATCTTTCCTTCGATAGGCGGAGGACGTAGGAAATGCTCCTGATTATGAGTCTCTGCGAACTTATAGCGGTCCATCAAATCCCTATCAAAATCATCTGGAAAAAACGGGTCTTGCTTCGGCCAATAATCAACGCAGTACACCTTTGGATGTCCCATCTGTTTTGCTAACCGAAAGCCAATCTGATTACTTTCGCCTCGCTTGAGTTCATAGGTTCCTTTCAGGTAGCCTTGATAGTTTGCGTTAATCTCAGCGTCTCGCGAGGGATCTCGCTCAATGGCTATCTTAGTGGGACGAAACACTTTAAGTTGCGTTACCAACTCTTCGATTTCGCGTTGGCGTTTGGGCGCGAGGACATCATCCATTTTTGTGTTGTATACATCCGCTCCGGGATTTGCTAAGTGCGAACTGCCAAGGATGATAATCGTCGGTTTTTTCGTCATTTGCGTAGTATCTCCTGTAGGTGGGTCTGTCTGATTATCGCCTTCGGCTGTGCCGACTGTAAGTAATACAGCGGCGAACAATATTGATAAATAGAACTTGCATCTCACTGAGACTTTCATAAAACTTTCTCCTATCTGTAGTGGGTTAACCCTGCCTCAAAAAATGGAACAACAGATTAAGGCGTTTTCGCCTCGTTTGCATTCAAGTATTGTAGCGGACTCTCAACAATGTAATCTCCTGAGTCCTCCAAAAACTGCTGAATCAGATAGACGTGTCCAGCACCGATAATTAGCAGAATGCGATCATCAGTAGACTCAGTGATTCGCGTCAGGTTCACAAAGTTCTTGAGATTGTGCGCATACCACCAATGTGCAACCCAATTGGCACCTGGGTATTGGTCTTTGAGTCCAATGCGTGCGGTGCGCAGATATGGTTGATGGTCGGCGTACATCTGTTCAGGATTGTTAATCCGTATATACATGTCAATCAGTGGTTCATATCCTTCACGTTCAACCCAGACCGTGCCATCTACGTCCGCCCGAACTTTCACCCCGCTTGAGGAAATGCTCCATAAGAGGTGCTCCTGATTATGCGTCTCCGCAAACGTGGCGTAGTCTAATAAACTCTGATCAATTTCATGATATATCGGCCGGTGTTTTGGCCAATCAGCAATACAGTAAAGCTTCGGATGTCCCATCTGTTTGGCTAACCGAAAGCCGAATTGGTCATGCAGGCTCCGTGTGAGTTCATAAGTGCCCTCCAAGTAGCCTTGATAGCTTGCGTTAATCTCCTCATCATCCCTTTCGTCTACATAAACGGCTATCTTGGTGGGATTAAACGCTTTCAATTGCTTCAACAGTTGTTCCATTTCGCTTTGACGTTTGGGCGCGAGGACATCGTCCATTCTTGTATTGAATACATTGATTCCCGGATTTGTGAAAAATGTACTACCGAGAATCATGACCGTCGCTCTCTCTCGTGTGTTCTCTCTTTTCCATTGCCCCTTCAATTTGTCGCCAAAATCGATGTCTACTGCCCCGAAATTGCTTAGATTTCCGAGCAATTCCTCAATGCGTTCTGGCGCGATTTCCCCGACGATGTTGACAAAGGTGGCTTCTCCGGACCTTTTCGGGATGATGATAGCGAAAATCCCGTAAACCTTTTCTTCGTCAAACAGTAGATTGATCTCCACCGTTTCACTATTTTCCTGGATTTTGACGAGGACCTCCCACTCATCCTTTTTGAGCTTTTCCTTGAAATAGTTAACTAATTTCTTCTCATCAATAGTCGCTCTATCGTAGGTGCGGACATAGATGCCGTCCAACATCTGAATCAGTTCAACGACTTCTGGTTGATCGCTCATCGATTTGGTAACCAAATCAATAAGTTTCGCTGTTAAGTTAACCTCGACTTTTGCTTCAAGAGGCTCCGGGAAGTCAAAGAGGATGAGTCCTTTTCTATCAGTTTTGTCCTGTTTGTCCTGCTGCGCGACTGCTGGATGCGTCAGTGCTAACGATAAGACTAAAAACAGCAGCGTGAACAGTCGTATAAAGTGCTTTTGCAGTTTCATGTTATACTCCTTACTTTGAAGGGTCATTTGTTTCAGTTGCTGATGTGGAGATATCATTGGGTTTTTCCGAACTAAACTTTACTTTCAGCCACTGGGGCGCGGGACCCTTTACCCAACCGCGAACCTTTTTGGAGATATTCTCCTCTGAATTAGATTCGAGAAACCTTCCGAATAGAGTACCGAGTTTTTGAAAGTCAATCTCGCCATAGATGTTCACAAAGCCTGAATTTCCATCATCGGTGAACATAAGGAAGATACCGTTCACTATACCCGGTTTTTCCGAGTAGAGCAGGCTGAGATCGAATTTGTCCCTGATTCTGACGAGACGTTCCCATCTCTCGTTTTCAAGAATGCCACGATAGTGGTCCACGATCTGGTCGAAGTCTTTCATCTCTCTATCGTAAGCCCGGATAGAGGCACCTTTTAGCATTTCGGCATACGCCGCATATTCCGACAAATCTATTGATTTATCTCCGGTAAGTTTCGGATTACTTGCGATGCCAAAGTTGATAAAGAGATTCAAGAGACTCTCGTCCAAGTTAATTTCAACTTTGGGGACAGGGGCATCCGACAGATTCATTTCTATTTTCCCCCGAACTGTCTCTCCTACATCGCTGTTCTGGGCGTGCCCATTGGTGAAGAAACAGCAAACTGCTAAAAAGGCTATACCTGTTAAAAGGATTGTAAGGGTGAATCTTCTCATGGGTTTCTTCTCCTTAATATGAACGTTGATCGCTTTTTGTATCCAGAGCGTTCTGCGGTAACCGGTTAAGGCTATCCAGACTCCGGTGAATCGCTGATGAAATATTTTTCGTCTGTTTCGATGCGTGGCGGGAAGCTGTTTCAATCTGAACAAAGGGACGACTTGAAACCTCATTAATCCGCACATCAGGAAGTTTTTCGTTAACGACGGTGCCGGTTCGCTCTACTGCGTAATTCAACTTACCGAGCGCATAATAGAGGTCGCGTGAGGCTTGTGTAACTTTCTTATGCTGGTGATACTGATAAGTACCAAACAGGACGACTCCGATGAGACACGCTAACGCCCCTGCGCGAGCGAGTGACGCAGTTAAATCATCCGAGAACGTGAACAGTTGGAATATCCGATGTAGCCATTTCGGTCCCTTATTGGGATGCGCGCGAACATAAGCCTCAACCGCGTTGAAGATTTCTGGTGGCGACTCAGGTCTCGGAAGTTCGTGTAATGCTTCACCAATCGCTTGTGAAAAGCGAACTTCATCTTGACACGTTGAACAGGACGCAACATGCGCCGCTATTGTCGCATGAAGGTCTGTATCCAACTCATCGGCGAGGTATGCCTCTAAGTTGTCCTGAGCTTCCATGCAAGATAAATCCTGGTGAAGAGGAAAGTTGTTCATTTGTCATTTCTCCAGTAAGGACGCAGAAACTCCCGCAACCTTTTACGGGCACGGAATGCGGTTGATTTCACAGTCCCTTCGGGTTGCTCTAATACTTCTGCAATCTCCTTGAAACTCATGCCGTTCAATTCCCGCATAACTATCACCGACCGCATCTCTGGCGGCAATTTCTTAATGGCACACTGTACGGACGCTTTGAGTTCTTCTTCGATCACAATTTCATCTGGTGTTGGGTTTGATCGACCGGAATGTGCGTGCATTAAAGTTTCGAGTTCTGTTTCGGGATCTGTATCGTCTCCTTCTGTTAAGTGCACCTGAAATTTGTTCCGTTTTAGCAGATTGAAACAGAGATTCTGCGCACATTTTAGCAACCATGAACGCACGGTCTTCAGACGCAATTCGGTACGGTGTTGCCACGCTTTGATAAACGTCTCCTGTGTTATATCCTCTGCATCTTCCCGATTTCCGAGTAGATAGAGGGTGTGCTGATAAATCTGAGCCTCGTGTTTATGGACAAGCTCAAGGAATTTATCTTCTGTCATGTTTCAACTCCGCGCATTGTGAGGTTGTCGTTACTACAAACAAGTTTGAAAAAAGTTGCACTTTTTTTCCTTATTGTAATTTCACACGTTTCAAGGTTAACATTACTACAAACGAGTTGCAAAAAAGTTGCACTTTTTTTAATTTAATATTTCTGGAAGGGATTTAGGCAGGACTAACTGAATGTGGTAGGTGCGGTTTGATGAAGATTAAAAAATAATTCGGTAATTGACGGGAGACCATGAATTGCCCTACTACAAACGAGGCTGCTTGTAGTCGTGCTATTTATAGCACGTTCGGAAATTACCCGATTAAATACTTAAACTTCATGCAACCGCACCAAACCCTTAAGGATGGCACGTTTCTGGTCAGTGTAGGGAATAAAATTCGAGCTTATTCCCACTGAAACACGGTCCCCAACAACTGCATCGGTTCATCGCGGAGCCATCTATAGATTTGTGGTGCTTCGTCAACACTCACTCGATGTCGGATTAGCGGTGCAATTTTGACAGAACCCTGGCGGAGCAATCGACAGAGATTTTCCAGATCGTCACAAGTGAAGTGGCTACACTGAAGGATACTAATCTCCTTATGTTGCCCGACGTTAAAGGTGTAATTGACATCGAAGCGTCCGGCAACTAAAAGCAATCGTCCTCGAACTTTGCAGGCGTGGATCATCGGTGTTACCATGTCTGAAACACCAGCGAAATCCATGACAGCATCAAAGGAACCCTCTTGAATTTGAGCATCCCAACCATCACCACTTGTATTGAAAACCTCCTCTGCTACACCGAGTTGGCGGATCTGTTCCAGCCGAGATTCCTCAATGTCGCATACTGTAACGCGGGCTCCCATGGCATTGACGATCTGCGCCGCAAACATACCGATGCAACCCTGTCCAACAATAAGCACTTTTTCCCCGATGCGTGGATCGACGCGTCGACAGCAATGCATTGCGACCCCGGAGATGCCGAAGAGGGCGGCTTCGCCTGGGTCAATGTCCTCCGGCAATTTTAGCAGGAGTCCATCTTCTGGAATGGTAAACCGTTCGACATGATTCACACTGGCATAGATGAGGTCGCCAACTTGAAGTTGCGTTACGTCCGGTCCCGTTTCAATGACTCTGCCTACGTTCTGGTATCCATCGGTGGTTGGTAGTCGGCTATCGGAGGCTGAATAGTTCCCACCGATCAGTTGATTCCGTTCTGTGCCGTTGGTAAGCCCTGTGAAGACAGCTTGACACAACACCTCGTTTCCAGTAGGTGGTGCTGGCTCTTCCCAATCGGTGACAACAATTTTTTCGCGCTTTTTATCTGGCAATGATTTAACGACAAGTGCTCTCACAATATTGGCAACTCCTTAGAAAAAATTTAATATAGGATTCGCCGTTCAGATTACCCGAAACTCGTAGATTTGTCAAGGATTTTCAGAATTTTTGGCTGCCATCGTGCGCAATTTTTCAAAAAATTCTGTTGACAGATTGTCGCGTTTTTGATACAATCTCTTAAAGTTATTGCACCAAAATAAGTAGGAAGTGATCGAAACTATTTTTCATTTTTCACGTTACCTTAATTAAGGAGAATCCCTAATGCCGAAACGCGTTAACAAAGCGATTGAATTATTAGTAGACGACCTGCCTGTCTTCTATACCGGCAGTCACACAGGCGCGGATCTGAATTATGACGCAGGTCGCGCAATGGCAAAAACATGGGCAGACTATATCAATGTCGGCATGGAGCACGGGAGTTTCGATCTCGCTGGATTGGATAGTTTCATGCGCGGGCTCGCTGACGGCGGTCCCACCAACAGCGGACACCAAACCCCGGCTGTTATTGTTGAATTGCCAGTAGATGGCATCAGTGCAGATGTAATTCGCGCCAACGGTTGGCAAATGCGGCAACTCCTCGCACGCGGTGTGCACGGTTTGTTGCTCTGTCACGCTGAATCCCCAGAAGCAGTCAAGGCGTTTGTTGAAGCGTGCCGTTACCCATTCCAGACCATCGGAGTCGGCACACAATTGGATGTTGGAAGGCGCGGCTCCGCGGGGCAAGGTTCCGCTGCACCTATCTGGGGCATTTCCGTTGACAAATACTTGGATGTCGCTGATCCATGGCCCTTGAACCCGAATGGTGAACTCCTATTGGGCCTCAAATTTGAAAACAAGCGAGCTTTAGCGAACGTCGAGATCACGGCGCAGGTCTCCGGAATAGCCTTTGCGGAATGGGGTCCCGGTGACATGAGCATGTCATTTGGCTACAAAAATCCACCGAACCCACGTCCACAAGAATTGGAAGATGCCCGGAATCGCGTCTCTGCAGCCTGCAAAGCTGCCGGTATTGCGTTCTTGGAAAGCACTTCACCTGATACAATTGAGGCAAGCATCGACGCTGGTGTACGGATCACCGGTGGCGGCGAAGAAGCTGCACGCATCGGACGGGCGCACGCCGGTAGAACAATGCCTGTCTAATGTCGGCTATCGGCTATCAGCAATCAGTGGTCAGTATTGGGGTTTCAAACCTCACCTACAGTAACACTACAAGTGTTTTCACCTACCACAGCACATCCTTTGCCGATGACTGACAGCCAACACAGCAAGCAACTTGATGACTGACAGGTAATAAAAAGGAATATTCATTATGGCATTAACAGAGCAGGAAATGTTGGCAGAACTGCGCAAATATGATACGCCTTCAATCACAAACGTGGTGGCTACGTATCCGGGGAACCCCCTTTGCCTTGGACTCTATAATCCATGGACGGAGAATTGGTATACGGATACAACCCTCCGTTGTATGTACCCTGAGCTTGGAGCCGTTGCCGGTTACGCCGTGACGTGCGTCTACGGTATACCGGATCCGAACTACTCGGAACTCTCTTTTATGGATGTCATTGATGCGTTGGGCACCTCTAAGCAACCGACGATTTTCGCATTTCAGCAGAAATTCCCACCCGAGTTCGCGAATAAGGTCGGTTTAGCGGGTGGTAACATGACGGCGGCAATGAAATCAATCGGCTGTCTGGGGGCGATCTCGAATGGTCCGTCGCGCGATATTGACGAAATTCGGCCAATGGAGTTTCAGTATCTGTTAAGCGGTATCACGCCTGGGCACGGTGCGATGGCGGTTCATGCTGTCAACGTCCCAGTTGCAATAGCAGGGATGGATGTCGCACCGGGTGAAATTATCCACATGGATGAGAACGGCGCATGTAAGTTTCCGGCGGATAAACTGGAGGCGGTCCTGACGAACGTCAAGGCATTGCTTGAAGAAGAGGGCGATCGGATTGGGAAACTGCTCTCAGGTCCGAAGACAGCAAAGCAGGTCCGTGCAATTTTCAGCGGACACTCTTATGCGGAAGACGAAGAAGAATAGACGCATTTTTTTCGTAACTCGCACTGCCGGTTTCTCTCTCGGAACCGGCACCCCTCTGAAGCAAGATTTATGGAGGCATGCATGGCATCCGCTGCAGCCCGAACCTACCTAACACCTGAAGAATATCTCGCTTTTGAGCGCAAGGCGACGACGAAACACGAATATCTGAACGGACAGATAGTCGCAATGTCGGGTGCAAGCTTCGCGCATAATTTCCTCACAATGAATGTGGCGAATCAACTCTACAACCAATTAATCGGAGGAGAGTGTCAAGTCGCTGCAAGCGATATGCGGGTGAAGGTTACCCAAATAGACTCCTATTTTTACCCCGATGTTGTCGTTGTTTGTGGTGAACCGCGCGCTGAAGACAATACTTTTGACACCCTTCTGAATCCAACTCTCATCGTGGAAGTGCTTTCCCCCTCAACCGAAGTTTACGATAGAGGCGAGAAATTTGAGCATTATCAGCAAATTGCTTCCTTAAAAGATTACCTTCTCATCTCCCAAGACAAGGTTCACGTTGAACATTATTGTCGTCAAGGGTCCGAGTGGCTGCAGACCGAATTCCAGGGACTTGCGGATGTCCTATCGCTTCTCTCCATAGGCTGTGAACTCGGTTTGCAGGACATCTACAGACGCGTCGAGGTCGCCTCGGGTTAATCCCAAAAGTTTGAAAAACGTCAAAAGTCTCAGAGAAAATTACTTGTCAGAGCTACAAAAATTCTATATAATATTGGCTAAGGATATTTCGGTAAGAAATCCTTTCCCCAATTTCTGCATGAGTTAGATTGTAAGCATACATTTCCGATCAAATTTCCGATTGTGCCTCTTGCGTATTAGGTCTACAAACGGTCTGTTGTAGGGTGGAGTTTGTAGGTTTCCAATATCGCAATACGAAACGCACCAACCGAATGCTTATAATAAAAACACTTAAATCGAAGCAGGATAAACAATGGACAACGTCTTTGAAGCCCTGAATGAACGGGGTTTTATCAAACAGACTACGAATGCCGAACAGGTCACGCGCTTGTTAGGTGAAGAACAGGTCACCTACTACGTCGGCTTTGATCCAACAGCACCGAGTCTGCATGTCGGAAGTCTTGTCCCCATAATGGCGATGGCACACCTGCAACGCGCCGGGCACAAACCGATTGCAATCATTGGGGGCGGCACGACAATGATTGGCGACCCAACAGACAAGACTGAAATGCGTCCAATGTTGTCGCAGGAACAAATTTCAACGAACGGCAAAGACATCCTTGCACAGTTGCAACGTTACTTAAATCTTGATAACGGAATAGCAAATAACAAGGAATCCCAGACTGCATCAAAAGCGGGAAGGTTTCTTAACAACGCTGACTGGCTACTGTCTGTAAATTACATCGAATTTCTACGCAACATCGGTAAACACTTTCGAGTTAATGAGATGATTCGGGCAGAAGGTTATCGACAACGTCTTGAACGTGAACTTGGACTTTCATTCCTTGAATTTAACTATCAACTGCTCCAAGCATACGATTATTTATATCTTTTTCAGAAGTACGCGTGCCGTCTCCAACTCGGTGGGGACGACCAGTGGGGCAATATTCTTGCTGGTGTCGATCTCGTCCGTCGAGTCAAAAGCGAACGTGTTCACGCAGTCACTTTTCCGCTACTCACTACAGCGAGCGGCGCGAAGATGGGAAAAACCGCAGGCGGTGCAGTTTGGCTTGATGCCGAACGGACCTCACCGTATGAATTCTATCAATATTGGATTAACGTGGACGACCGCGATGTCTCCCGGTTCTTAGCGTATTTTACCTTCCTCCCAATGGATGAGATTCGACACCTCGGTAATTTGGAAGATGAAGCAATTCGGGAGGCAAAAGAAGTCCTCGCGTATGAAGCCACAAAACTTGCCCACGGAAAGGCAGAGGCGGACAAAGCACAAGCAGCCTCACGCGCTGCGTTTGGTGGTGGGAACCTTGATGCAGCCGCGATGCCGACTTCAGTTATCACACCAGAACGACTTGACAGCGGGATTCCAATCATGGAATTGTTCCATGAAGTCGGGTTGGCAAATTCACGTAGCGAAGCGCGGCGGCTCGTTCAGCAGGGTGGTGCCTACATCAACGAAAAACAGTATCGTGCGATAGATATGGTCGTTGGTACCGACCTGCTTGAGGATGAGGCACTGCTACTCCGTGCTGGCAAGAAACGTTATCATAGAATTGTTTTAAAAAGAAATGAATAATAACTACGGAATATTTATAAGCGTGCTTCAAAGCATGCATTATCATAAGACGGTTTTCGCAGGAGCACTTTTCGCAGTGCACCGATAACCAAAGAGGTATGAGCATGACGGTTGATAATTCGAAAGGGGTTGACGAAGAGACAACCTCTCCAAAACAGTCGAACGAAGGCAATCGAACGGGGATTACTTTCACACCCTACTTTACCAAGTCCGGCGTTCATCCCTACGATCTGTTGAAGTGGGAACGTCGCGACGCGGTCATCTACAATGAAAAGGGTGATGTCATCTTTAAACAAGAGCAGGTTGAAGTACCGGAAAACTGGACCCAGCTCGCGACAGATATTGCATCATCGAAATATTTCCGAAAAGCTGGAGTCCCCGGGGCAGAATCAGAAGACAGTGCTCGCCAATTGGTTACCCGTGTGGCGCGTACGCTCCGTCGCGCAGGCGAAGAACTCGGGGGGTATTTTGCTACCCCTGAAGACGCAGAGACGTTTGAGATGGAATTGACGCATATCCTCGTTACACAACGGGGTGCTTTCAACTCGCCTGTTTGGTTTAACTGCGGCTTGTGGCATGAATATAATATCGAAGGGGGCGGCGGCAACTACTATTGGGACCGAGACGCACAGGAAGTCAAGGTCACTACCAATGCGTATGAACACCCGCAAAATTCCGCATGTTTCATTCAAAGCGTTGACGATTCTCTGGACTCTATGTTGGAGCTCCAGAGATCTGAAGTGCGTCTCTTTAAATACGGCAGCGGCACAGGCTCCAACTTCAGCAAAGTTCGCGCGAAGGGTGAACTCCTCTCCGGCGGTGGTGAGAGTTCGGGGGTCCTTTCATTCCTTGAAGGCTTCGACCGATGGGCAGGCAGTATCAAATCTGGTGGCACCACAAGACGCGCAGCCAAAATGGTCATCCTCAACATGGATCACCCGGAGATCGCTGACTATATTGACTGGAAACTAAGAGAAGAAAATAAGGCGAAGGCACTCATCGCCGCAGGATATCCAGCCGATTTCAATGGTGAGGCATACAGCACTGTCAGCGGACAGAACAGCAACAATTCCGTCCGGATTCCAGATGATTTCATGAATGCCTACTTACAGGGAGATTCATGGAAAACGACGTACCGGACGAGTGGTGAAGTTGCCGACGAATATGATGCCAGAACACTGATGGAAAAGATTGCCTATGCCGCGTGGGCATGCGCAGATCCGGGTGTCCAGTTTGACAGTACGATTCAGAATTGGCATACATGCAAAAACACAGGTAGGATTAACGCAAGTAATCCCTGTAGTGAATACCTCTTCTTAGACGATTCTGCCTGTAACCTCGCCAGCATTAACCTTGCCAAATTCTTGAGAGATGATAATACCTTTGACATTGAGGGTTTCCGCGCGACCGTTCGTGTGTTCGCCACTGCGATGGAGATCATCGTAGATCTCTCCTCATACCCGACTGAAAATATCGCACAACGTTCACATGAATATCGTCCCCTCGGACTCGGTTACGCTAACTTGGGCGCACTCTTGATGCGTTTAGGGATTCCTTACGACAGTGACCAAGCGTGTGCTTATGCAGGTGCCATTACTGCTATCCTGAGTGGTAAGGGGTATCAAACAAGTGCCGAAATTGCGGGGAGTATTGGTCCTTTTGCTGGGTATGTGAAGAATAGCGACTCTATGTTAGACGTTATGCGGATGCACCGCGATGCCGCCTACAGTATCGACTCGATAGCATGCCCACCCGACCTTTTGGATGCTGCAAAAGCGGATTGGGATGTCTGTCTTGAAAAGGGAGAACGTTGGGGTTATCGGAATTCCCAAATTAGTGTTATCGCTCCGACGGGAACTATCTCTTTCCTGATGGATTGTGATACGACTGGGATTGAACCGGAGTTCGCTCTCGTCAAATTCAAGAAGTTGGCAGGCGGCGGGTACATGAAAATTGTCAACCAGAGCGTTCGCGATGCCTTGCACAACTTAGATTATACGCTCCAGCAAACTGAGGCTATTATTAAGTATCTCATCGGAACAGGTACTTTTGAAGGGACACCGCACATCAATGCGGATACATTGAAGCGGAAAGGCTTCACACCGGAAGATATCGCCCGCGTTGCGGAGATGTTACCGAGTGCGTTCGACCTAAATCTTGCCTTTGCCCCGGGCTTTCTCGGAGAAGAGTGTCTTGAGCGGTTAGGTATAACCGAAGAAGAAGCAGCAGATCCCAGTTTTAACCTCCTCTCTGCAATTGGATTTAGCGAAGATGAAATTAGTATTGCTGAAGAAGTCATCTGTGGTACCGGCACGGTTGAGGGCGCGCCACATCTCTCACCGACGCACTACACCGTTTTCGATTGCGCCGTCCAGTGTGGTAAGCATGGAACTCGTTATATAAATCACATGGGACCCTTGAAAATAATGGTGGCTGTGCAACCCTTCATCTCTGGTGCTATCTCCAAGACCGTCAACGTCCCGCACGACGCAACCGTAGATGACATCAAAACGTTATACGTGGAAGCGTGGCGACGCGGTGTCAAATGTCTCGCCGTTTATCGTGATGGTAGCAAAGGTAGCCAACCACTTTCAACCCGAAGCCAACAGGATACGGAGAGTAAAACCGATGAGGCTATTGCCGAGACTTCCACCGAACGTCCCATCAGGAAGCGTCTCTCAGACACGCGTTCCTCTCTCACGCACAAATTTAGCGTTGGGGGTCATGAAGGCTACATCCATGTTGGGTTTTATGAAGATGGTAGTCCTGGAGAAGTTTTCCTTCGCATGAGCAAAGAAGGAACAGCTGTCTCTGGACTGATGGACTCTGTCGCGGTCCTCACCTCTATTGCGTTGCAGTACGGTGTGCCGTTAGAGTCGCTCGTTAATAAGTTCAGCCATGTCCGATTTGAACCGTCAGGCTTTACATCTAACCGTGACATTCCGATGGCGAAGTCGATTATAGATTACGTTTTCCGGTGGCTCGGCACACAGTTCCTCGCTCAGGAACCGACAGCAGGAACCGACAGCCTGGACACGGATGCAGAGATGGTGCCTCCCGAGGAACTCCATCCCTACGGGCATGGTAGTAACGGTGAAACAGATTCATGGTTGGCGCATGAGAAGCAAATTTCGCTTCAACATGCAGATGCCCCGCCGTGCCTTGAATGTGGTTCCCTTATGGTGAGAAGTGGTGTCTGCTATCGCTGCACGAATTGTGGTTCAACGAGTGGATGTTCCTAATCTTTTGCTATAACGTTTTTGTAGGCGCGCTTCCAAAGCGCGCCTTTTTTTATCCCTTTCCTTTGCCGCAATTTCCCAACTGCACTGCAGTTGCCAGCAATCAAAAACGGATATCCGACAATCTCTTCTCTGACAACTGAATACTTCTGAATATTTCTCGATTTCGTTGCTATCAAGTTGTTGAATGGGGTATAATAGAAGCACTTGAGTTGAGTAGATGGTCGCGTCCTGATCGTAATCTTACTATTGGGATGAGGAAAGTCCGGACTCCACAGGGCAAGATGCTGGGTAACACCCAGGAGCGGCGACGCTATGGAAAGTGCAACAGAGAGTAGACTACAACGTTTTTTTAATTATGGGCCTTCTTGTTCATTTTTTGACGTTGTCAAAAAATGGGTTGTGTTAAAATCAAGTGATATATTCCGCAGATAGTGGGACTGTTGATTTTAAAGAAGATCGCCTTCGGACAACGGACGAAGGCGAAGAAATTGGCAGATGGTTAAAAGAGCGTTGTACAGGTGAAACGGTGCGGTAAAAGCGCACCAGTCCATAAGGTGACTTATGGAGCTCGGTAAACCCCATCTGGAGCAAGGTAAATGGGGGACATACGCAGGTGTGCCCACCTCGTCCCCAGGTAACCGCTTGAGGTGGATGGTAACATCCATCCCAGATGAATGACCGTCACATACAGAATCCGGCTTATTCTCAACTCAAGTCTTCATTTTTGTTTGGGAATATGACATTGGAGACGAACACCGATTTCCCAACATTTCTGGAATGAATATTATAAAAACACCAGTTCAGGAGTTCGCTGTTCCCTTGTTCCCATATCCACCACCACCGGGTGTTTCTATGTGGATAACATCACCCTCGCGCGCAGAAAAGGTTGCTTTGCCAGTGAGGGGCTGCGCCACGCCATCACGGATCAGCAAGTTACGCCCCGGTTTTCCCGGTTCACCGCCTTGTAAGCCGTAAGGACCCCGCGTCCGGCGTTCTGAGAGGATGGTGACCTCCGCGTTCGCAAGAAGGCGTAGTGCCCGAATGACACCTGCACCTCCTCGGAATTTCCCTGCCCCGCCTGTCCCATGTCGAATCGCATACGCCGCTACCTGCATCGGATAGTTCGTCTCAATTGCCTCTATAGGCGTGTTCATCGTATTGGTCATATGCGTATGGATGGCATCAATTCCGTCCCGGTTTGGGCGCCCGCCCATCCCACCTGCAATAGTCTCGTAATAGGTAAAATCCTTCCCGCGCGAAACATCATAACCCCCTATTGTGAGGTTATTCATGGTGCCGGAACTCGCAGCGGGAATCTGATCAGGACACGCTTGCGCCAATGCCCCAAGCAGAACATCAACAATACGCTGCGATGTTTCGACATTTCCCCCTGCAACCGCTGCCGGAAACTTTGCGTTCACAACAGTTCCCCCTGGCGCAACAACTCGGATCGGTTCCAAACACCCAGCATTGGCAGGAACGTCTGCACCAGCGATACATCGAAAAGCATAAAAAACAGCAGAGAGCGTAATCGCGTAAATCGCGTTAACTGAACCTTGGACCTGCTTAGCCGTGCCAGTGAAGTCAACTAATGCGGTATCATCTTCGATCTCAATCGCGACCCGTATCTCAATAGGCTCATCAGTGATGCCGTCATTATCAAGGACATCAGTGTATGTGTAACGTCCATCCGGAATTTCCCGAAGGCGTGCCCTGACCATTCGACTTGCATACGCGCAGAGTTCTTGCATGTACGCCGTAATCTCTGTCGCACCATACTTGCCCATCATCTCCTGTAGTCGCCGTTCACCGACACGATTCGCAGCGATCTGCGCTTCCATATCGCCACGGCGCTCCTCAGGCGTGCGGACATTCGCGAGAATCAATTCCCAGAGGTCGGTGTCCAATTCTCCACCTCGGATGAGTTTAACGGGTGGAATTCGGATGCCTTCCTGAATTACACTCGTTGCAATCGGCATTGAACCGGGCGTCATCCCACCCACGTCCGCGTGGTGTGCGCGATTTGCGACAAAGAAAACAGGTTTTTTAATTTTCCTTGCGGTTCGTTCAGTCGGGTTGTGTGAAGAAAAGTCCTTTCCGTATATCCGCCTTCCACTTCGTTTCAGGCTACGCACTTTTTTTGATTCTTCTTCAACAATATCCTCATTTGAGAAGACAGGGGCGACGAGCGTAATATCTGGTAGGTGAGTGCCACCGCGATATGGATCATTAAGGGCAATCATATCGCCGGGCAACATTTCTGTATGGGCAATAGCCGCAAGAACCGAAAGTGGCATGGAACCGAGATGCACAGGAATATGCGCGGCTTGTGCAACCATCTTACCCATGTTATCAAACACGGCACATGAAAAATCAAGCCGTTCCTTGATGTTCGGTGAGAACGCTGTACGCTGCAGCGTTACACCCATCTCCTCAGCAACCGAGGTCAGCATATTTTTATAAAGCTCAAGTTTGATAGGATCAGCGTTCATTGTGTTGTCGATGTCTGCGTTGGTTAGTAAGTAGCGTCAATATTCAGAAGTTAGTTGCATTTTAACATTCTCTCCTATAATATGCAAGGAAAGATTCGTTAGGAGGACTCCAGATGAAAAAAATCAATATTGCGCTAATCGGCGCGGGCGGGATGGCAAACGGTGTCCATTATCCGTCGCTCAGAGAGTGTGAAGATGTAAATCTTGTTGGATTGTGTGATATGGTCCCATCAAAACTTCAGGCAACAGCGGAACGCTTTGAGATTGAAGAAACGTTTATCTGACTATAAACAGATGCTTGAGAAGACGAGTCCCGATGCGGTGTATATCCTCATGCCGCCGCAACACCTATTCCCGCTCGTCATCCACTGTCTCTCACAGCAGCACCACGTTTTTATTGAGAAACCCCCCGGTGTTACACTTCATCAAACCAAGGAAATGGCACGCGCCGCAGAGAAAAACGACTGTAAGTCAATGGTAGGTTTCAATCGTCGCTTTATTCCACTCTTGCAAAAGGTCAAAACGATAGTCGAAAAGCAAGGTCCGATCATTCAATGCATGTCAACCTTCCACAAAAACACACCGGACGCACGCTACTACGACGGTGTGATAGACGTTCTAACATGTGATGCGATTCACGCCGTGGACGCACTCCGATGGCTTGGCGGTGGTGAGGTGAAAGCAGTCGCGAGCGACATCAATAGTTTCTACTCCGAGCGTGAAAACAGTTTCAACGCGCTCGTTAAATTCACCAGTGGTGCCTCAGGTTATCTTTGTACCAACTGGTCAGTTGGAGGACGTATCCATACATTTGAGATGCATGCGCGCGAGATTTCCGCCTATATCAACCCCGACGCTGGTGGACGCGCCATCCTTCATACACCCAAAGGCACAACTGAAATCACCCCTGAAGAAGCCGCAGAATCTGATGCTTCACATAGGGCTTATGGATTTTACGGGGAGAGCAGACATTTTGTTGACTGTATCCAGCAGAATCAGCAACCGTTAACCTGTTTCGCGGACGCAGTCAAGACGATGGAACTCGTGACGGCTATCTATCAAAATCGGATAGATGCTTGAACAACCAAAGTGTAAAATAAATTGGCACGTTTCTTGCTACTTATAATGATAGGTCACTTGTGAAAACTATGAATACACACCACATATCAGTTTTATGTGATAAAGTAATTGACTTTCTCAGACCAAAACCGGAGGGTGTTTACATAGATGGCACTGCGGGACTCGGAGGGCATAGTGCTGCTATTTTAGAGACTTCCGCACCGAACGGGCGTGTGATCGGAATTGATTTAGATGTTGAGGCACTCACTATCGCAAAAGGTAGATTACACGTCTTCGGGGAGCGTTGTTCTCTCATTAACGGTAATTTTGCTGAAATGGATGTCTTATTAGCAAGACACTCGGTTCATGCTGTAGACGGGATCCTGCTTGACTTAGGGGTGTCGTCCTTGCAACTGGACGCACCACACCGAGGTTTCAGTTTTAACCGTCCCGGTCCGTTAGATATGCGCATGAATGCGCGGCAGGTGTTAAATAGAGAGCGGGAAGCGACTCTCACAGCCATGCAGGTCGTCAACGACAGTCCAATGGATGTCCTTGTTGATATTTTCAAACGGTATGGCGAAGAACGATTCGCGAAACGGATTGCCTATCGGATTATCCAGACGAGACGAGAAACACCGATAGCGACAACAACGCAACTCGCAGAGATTGTCAAGCGAGCCGTCCCCAAGGGCGTATCCAAAATCCATCCTGCGACTCGTGTATTTCAGGCACTCCGCATTCATATCAACGCCGAATTGGAAAATCTTGCGATGGGTTTGGACGTTGCGATACAGCTTTTGAAACCCGGCGGTTGTCTGTGTGTAATCACGTTTCATTCACTTGAAGACAGAATAGTCAAGCACCGTTTCCAGACATGCGCACGGGCGTGCGTCTGTCCACCGAAAACGCCCATCTGTATTTGCGAACACACCGCATCTCTGGAAATTCTCACGAAGCGTCCTATATTACCAGACACCGTTGAAGTTCAACATAACCCGCGAGCGCGGAGTGCTAAATTGCGCGTCGCTCGCAAATTGTAGCGTAAGGTGCCTCTATTTCCCGCCCTATGAACGAAAAAATGATTTTCTAACTATTAAATCTGGTCACCGTTCCACTACGTTTCACGGTGGTTTTTGGTTAAGTCCATTCGTCTTTGCGAAAGTAGATGAATTTTACAATTATAATGTATCTTAAATACAGCATTCAACGTTTAAAAATACAGTATTCAACCTTTAAAAAAGAGAGCCTTTGTCACCCAATGAATATGTGCGGAATAGTTGTAAAAGGACGTAGGATTGAAGCATAGAGTCCATCTTCCAACTCCGTTTAGGTAGTTGAATAAATGCAAACATTACATAATAGTCATTCGACACGCATTACGAATACAGAAGACCCAAAACCGAAAAAGAGATTTCCGTTAGCGTATATTGTTCTGGTGCTATCTTTCTGTACCTTCTCTGGCAGCATCTGGTTCTCATCTTACGCCAAGAAGGTTGCTTTGCAACGACAGCCTACTTTCGAGAGGCAGAAGCGTCAAATTCAGGACGAAATTCATCGACTTGAATTGAAAGAATCAACCTTAACGGGTGTTCAAAGGATTCGGCAAATCGCGACTGAGCTCGGAATGGTTGAACCCACCGAAGCCTCACAGATAGTCTGGGATAAATAGTTTAGTCTTTTAGGGTTAAGGTGCCCTTTTTGCTCTGTTGGAAGGTGCTCAAATTTACATTAATTGGATAGGGAAAACATGAAAAACAATTCATATTTATCTATTCGCCGATTGGTTTTCGTGCTCATTATTCTGCAGGTGGGTTTCCTATTATTGGTTGGCAAACTGTTCAAAGTACAGATCTCCAGTGATATGGCACGCCAAGGACCAACTGGACACCCTTGGAGCTCCCCGCGCACAGCAACGATAAAACGAGGCAAAATTCTTGACAGACATGGGAATGTTTTAGCTCTGAGTCGTCACAGCCTCTCCGTCTATGCTGATCCAACGTATATGAAGACCGATCCGAGTGAAACTGCTCGCAGGCTTGCCCCGGTTTTAGGTGTTCCCGACTCTGAATTGCTTACCCAACTTCGCCGCAAGGATAAACGGTTTGTGTGGCTCAAAAAGGATATGGGTTACGAACGGCTTGACGAGATTCGAGCAATTGAGAAAGACATCCGTGGTATAAAGCACGAAGTCGAACAGCAACGTGCCTATCCGAAAGGGAAACTCGCCGCCCAAGTCATTGGACATATAAACGATCAGAATATGGGTGAGGGAATTGAGTATCAGTACAACAATTATCTTTTGAGCGCGAGGCAGCGACAAGCGGCGCGGCGGGCAGAAGCCGCCCGCAATGAACCCATAAACTTGTTAACCAACGGTGACTCCACTGACGATTATGGGTATAGTGTCGTCTTGACGCTTGACGAATATATTCAGTACGTCGCCGAGCAGGAATTAGCAGCAGCGTGTCGAAAATGGAACGCACCACGGGGTACAGTCATCGTCTTGGCATCAAAAACGGCAGAGATATTGGCACTTGCAAGCTACCCCTCGTACGATTTGAATCATTACACGCTCGGGAGCGAGCAAGCAAAAAGGAATCTCGGTGTTTGGTTTGCGTATGAACCCGGTTCGATTTTTAAAATCGTTGCATCCTCCGCTGTCCTGAACGAGGGTATTATGAGCCCTGAGTCAACGGTCTTTTGCGAGAATGGACGGTACCGACTCTCAAACGGTAGAATCATCCGCGACGTCGCGGGAAAAGGATGGCTTACCTTAGAACAAGTCCTCCACAAATCCAGTAATATCGGTATGATTAAAGTTGTGAAGGAATTGGGATATGAGAACTTTAATACTTACATTGAAAAGTACGGCTTTGGGAAAGCGACCGGTGTAGACCTGCCTTATGAACACAGCGGAAGTCTTCATGCCGTAAAGCACTGGGACACTCATTCCCTTGGCTCCGTCCCGTTTGGACAAGGGATTATGGTGACCCCTCTTCAGATGGTGAGCGCGTTAAACGTCATTGCGAACGGTGGAAAACTCCTCCGTCCACATATTACCCGAGAAATTCGGGACAGTAGTGGAAAGGTGATTGAAAAGAAATACCCCATTGAAGTTCGACAGGTAATCCGCCCGATAGTAGCGAAACAGATGACAGAGATACTTGTCGGTGTGGTTGAAGATGGTAGTGGCCGGCGGGCACGTGTTGAAGGATATCGCGTGGCAGGAAAAACAGGAACAGCCCAAAAAGCTGAAAAACATGGTAGAGGCTACGCAGGAAAAGAGATCATGTCCTTCATGGGGTTCCTACCAGCAGAGAATCCTATGGTATCAATAATCGTCATGCTTGATGAACCGAGAGGGGCACGTTTCAGTGGACAAATCGCCGGACCTCTTTTTCAGCAAGTCGCTGCCCAAACAATGCAATACTTGAAGCAAACCGAGTTCTTCGGACCTGAACTTCAAAAGTCCTCCGACTTTTCACCTGTTGTGACAAAACAATCCCCGACGCTGAAAGGAGAGGGGCTGTGAAGCTTCGTCAACTGCTCCGTGGGCTTAACATTACCACAAGTTCTGGATCGCTGGATATTGATATTACGGGTGTTGCCAGTGACAATCGGAAAGTCGAATTCGGTAATGTTTTTGTCTGTTATCAAGGCATCAGCGTGGATAGTCACAACTTCATTCCAGATGCACTTCAAAAAGGAGCAGCAGTTGTCATTGGTGAAAAACCGATAACAACTATAGAGACCCAAGAAAAGCCGATTACCTATGTGCGAGTTCCCTGCGGACGCCGAGCGATGTCCTTACTTGCCGCCAATTGGCACGGAAACCCTGCAAAACGTCTTAAACTCATCGGTATTACAGGCACCAACGGTAAAACCTCAACAGCACACCTTATACATGCCATATTCAAGGCAAGCGGGCGGAAAACAGCACTCATTGGAACAGTCGGACACCAGTACACAAACGCCCAAGGCGAAGAGGAAACACTCTCTGCTTCCCTCACAACCCCCGATGCGTTCGCACTCCATGCTCTTTTCAAGCAGTTTACTGAGGACAACGTAGAATACGTTACGATGGAAACCTCCTCCCAAGGGTTAGCACTGCAGCGACTGGCAGGGCTTACCTTCGATACGGCTGTTTTTACCAACTTCACCCAGGACCACCTTGATTACCATCAAACGATGGAAGCATATTTAAAGGCGAAACTGATGTTGTTCGAGCAACTCGACAAGGAAGGCGTTGCGATCTTGAACAGCGACTCACCGGTAGCGGAGCGCATTGCCCACGCCTGCAAGGTTTCGGGGTTACAAACCCCTCCTACGATGTACGGACTTGGTGAAAAAGCGGATCTATATGCCGAGGATATTAATTTTTCTCATAATCGATTGGTGTTTACAGCGGTTACGCCAGATGGACGAATCCCCGCTAAGTTACGATTACTCGGAGAATACAACCTTTACAATGCCCTTGCCGCCATTGCTGTTGGGCTTCGTTACGATTGTCCGCTCTCAGCAATTCAGGAAGGTCTCGCCGCTACTATAGTTCCCGGTCGATTTGAGCTTGTTGATCGAGGACAGGATTTCGCTGTCATCGTTGACTATGCACATACACCCGATGGTTTAGAAAATGTGTTGACTGCCGCCAAGCGTGTTGCTGAATGTAATTTGATTTGTGTTTTCGGATGCGGTGGCGATAGGGATAAGGGAAAGCGTCCTAAGATGGGAAATATTTCTGCCCAAATTGCGGATTATAGCGTGATTACTTCCGACAATCCGCGCACCGAAGCCCCTGATGAAATCATCGCGCAAATTGCGTCAAATTTACCACATGATACCGAGTATGTGTGTATTTCAGAGAGACGCGACGCTATTCATCACGCAATCGCGACGGCAAAATCCGGTGATGTTGTTGTAATCGCGGGTAAAGGACATGAGGATTATCAGGAAATTAATGGCAAAAGATTTCCCTTTGACGATAGGGTTATCGCCTCAGATTTTTTGGAAATGGCAATCAGCAATCAGCAAAAAGACTTCCGTTAAACGAACGTTAAACGAAAACCTCTTAACTGATGGAGAACCGATGGTTTCCGATAGCCTTTAAAAAACATGCAGAGTACGGAGATTAACGGTCTGAAGACCTCATATCAGGTTGCCGGAGAGGGTGACATTGTTCTCCTCCTGCATGGCTGGGGTGGAGAAGCGGCGAGTTTTCAACCGGTTTTTGAGTGGCTCACACAATCCCACAAAGTCTACGCACTGGATTTGCCGGGGTTCGGTAAGAGTCAGATTCCACCTACAGCGTGGAATACCTCCGACTATGCGCAGTTCGTTATAGCGTTTCTGGAGAAGTTTTGCATTCCGAAGGCTCACTTCATCGGGCACTCCTTTGGCGGTAGAATTTCGATTATCGTCTCAGCGGAATACCCTGAAAAAATCGATAAACTTATCTTGGTTGACAGCGCGGGAATCAAACCGCGTCGAACCGCAAAATACCATCTTCGCGTAGGTTTGGCAAAAATCGGTAAATTGCTCCGTCGATGCGGGAAATATGGTGTTCTCATTGCAGACGCGATGTCCGCACGTGCCGGCTCCAAAGACTACCAGAATGCCGGAGATATGCGTGCCACGCTTGTCAAAGTCGTGAATCAGGACCTGCGCTCGCTCTTGCCTCGGATAACCGCATCAACACTGTTAATCTGGGGTGAAAACGACAAGGATACACCCGTGTCTTTCGGACAAATCATGGAGAAGGAAATACCTGACGCAGGATTAGTTGTTCTAAAGGAAGCGGGACATTTTTCGTACCTTGACAGGTTTCCACAGTTTTGCCGAATTGTCGCAAACTTCTTGAATTTTTAAGTTAAGGAAAATTAGAAATTGGAAACGATGAGTACTGTATTTTTCTACTTCGCGACGCTAACCTGTTTAGTAAGGGCAGTCGTCAGGACTACGCGGGGGCTCCATATACTCCAACTCGATGGCTATAAGACGGGTCGGTACCTGAAGTGGATGCGTCAGCATCTGAGGAATTGTTTTGAAACTAAAGAGATTCTCGCTATTGGTGGAATTCTCATCCTGACCGCGTTCTACCCACAATATAACGATACGTGGCTGTTTCCTGTGCTGTGCTTGGTTTGGGGAGGGTTTCAAATCTATATGAGCACGCAACGGAAAAAGGTTGAAGCAAAAAAACCACTCGTTTACACGGCACGCGCGAAACGGGTGTTTGGGCTCTCGATTTGCTTGCTCATTGGCATTGCGACAACACTCGTGCTTATAGCAAAGACAAGTGTTTTTGCTTGGGCGTTTCCTCGATGGCGAATTTCAATTTTCCTCTTTAGCGAAGTAACCGTCATTAATTTAACGATTGCTAATTTTCTTATCTACCCTTTGGAGCGTACCATAAATGGGACGTATCTCCTTTCAGCAAGAAAGCGAATCAAAACGTTCCAGCCCAAAGTTGTCGGGATCACAGGAAGTTACGGCAAGACGAGTACTAAATATATTCTATATCAGATTTTGTCCCAAAAATTTAACACATTGATGACACCCGACAGTTACAATACACCAATGGGTATCTGCAAGGTCATCCGCGGGGAACTTACCGCCGAACATGAGATATTCATCGTTGAAATGGGGGCTTACAAACGTGGCGACATCCGAGAATTGTGTAACTTAGCATCCCCCCAAATCGGCATTCTCACAACTGTTGGACCACAGCACTTAGAACGATTCAAAAACATAGAGAATATTGCCAAAACGAAATATGAGTTGATCGAATCACTCCCACCGGGCGGGCTTGCAGTCTTCAATTGCGACAATGAAATTTGCGCTGGACTTGCCGATAAACGGGAGCATGATGGCAACCCAGTGCGCCGGTACGCGACGGAACCATTTCCTATAGCCTCGGCTGCTGAGCGTGCCGAGTTAACTGCCACGAACATTCAACACACCGACGAAGGTCTTGCTTTCACAATACACACATCTGTCGGGACGGCAGAAATTCGGGCACAACTTTTGGGCAGGCATAACGTATCCAACATTCTCGCTGCAACGGCAGTTGCAACAGAATGTGGGATGACGCTTGAGGAAATTCGGGTAGCAATCGCTAACGTTGAACCTGTTCCACACCGCTTGCAATTGACCTCCAGTGAAGGCAACGTAACCATCATTGACGATAGCTTCAACGCGAACCCAGTCGGCGCGAAAGCGGCTCTTGAAGTCCTCACCGAGATCCAAGGTGGTAAAAAGGTGTTAGTGACACCTGGGATGGTAGAACTCGGCGAAAGGGAATACGAAGAAAATAAGCGTCTCGGAGAACACGCAGCCGATGTCTGTGATTTGGTTATTTTAGTGGGACCCAAGCGGACTACCCCGATTTTAGACGGCTTGAAAGCCGTCCACTATCCGAGCCAGCAAATCATTGTCACACTCAACCTCGAAGAAGTCAAACAACATTTAGCAACACAAGTGCAAGCCGGTGATGTTGTCCTTTTTGAAAACGACCTCCCGGACAACTACGAGGAATAGCCGTCAGCCATCAGCCGTCAGCCATCAGTCACAAAAGGCTTCTATTAAACGAAAACCTCTTAACTGATAGCCGATAGCCAACTGCTGAAAGCCATTAAAAAAATGTCAAAATACAATGTAGCCCTTATATTTGGCGGATGCACACCTGAACACGAAGTCTCAATCGTAACTGCACACCAAGTTTGCATCGCTTTACAAGAAAACCATCACGTTATCCCGATTTATGTCACAAAAAATGGCGAGTGGTTAACCGGCGATGCCCTTCGCGATTTGTCTACCTTTACTGATGGAAATCTGCCACACCCAGCCGACTTCGACAAAGTCAGCGTTGAATTTCATCCGAACCCGCAATTTGTTGTTACCTCTAAACAGTGGCTCGGTCAGAAAAGAGCTGTTCTTCCAGTAGATATCGTCTTTCCATCAATACACGGCATGCACGGCGAAGATGGAACGCTTCAAGGGTTACTTGAGCTTATGAATCTGCCCTACGTTGGTGCGCGAGTCGTCGGTGCCGCTGTCGGTATGGATAAAATCATGATGAAGGCAATTCTCAGCGAAAATGAACTTCCAATACTTCCGTATTTATGTTGGACTCATCATGATTGGGAAACGCGCCGTGACGAACTCATCAAAAAGGTGGAAGCATCGCTTTCTTACCCACTGTTTGTCAAGCCCGCAATGAGCGGCTCAAGTATCGGGGTCAGCCATGTTAAAAACCAAGATGAACTTTGCGGTGCTGCGGAAGTTGCGGGACATTATTCGCGTAGAATTCTCGTCGAAAAAGCGGTTGAGAATCCTCTCGAAATCAACTGTGCTGTAATGGGTACGGACGATCCAACTGCCTCTGTCTGCGAACAACCTGTGACCCAGGCAAACTTTCTCAGTTTTGATGATAAATACATCCATCAAAATGGAGAATCTTCAGGAATGGCAGGTGCGGACAGGAAAATTCCTGCACCCATTTCAGAAGAATTGACGTTATATATACAAAATCTTGCGATATATACCTTTCAGGTTTTAGATTGCGCCGGTGTAGCACGTATCGATTTTCTCGTAGATGCAAACGAGAACGTTTACGTGAATGAAATCAACACCATTCCCGGATCATATAGTTACTACTTGTGGACGCATCAAGGCATTGAGTTTCCGCATCTTGTATCCGATCTCATCGACTTAGCATTTACGGCACATGCAGAGAAAAATGCGTTAACTTATACATATACGACGAACCTCCTAAGCCAAGCAGGTGCGAGTCTTGCCAAATTGAAGAAGGGCAATAAGTTAGGAGGCACCGCGTGAAATTATCACCGGTCGCCTTTTAAGAAAAATGTTTTACCATCTCCTATATGAGAACCTCGTTGATGTCTTTTCGCCATTCAACATTTTTCGTTACATCAGTATCCGAGCAATTTATGCAACGGCAACATCACTGATTATCGCGCTTGTCTTGGGACCGTTCATGATAAATCGGCTCAAACAACTCCGAATCGGCGAACACATACGCGAAGAGGGACCAAAAGATTACCAAAGTAAAGCAGGGACTCCAACAATGGGAGGCGTGCTTATTATCGTTTCCGTCCTGATATCCGTAGTGTTCTGGTCGCGTTTGGATCAACCCTATATCTACTTGATGATCCTAACAACACTCTGGTTCGGTGGACTCGGATTCTTAGATGATTACAGCAAATTGGTAAAGCAACAATCCTTAGGACTCCGCGGTTGGCATAAGATTGGACTTCAAACAGTAGGAGCATTAGCGATTGCTGGTTATCTTTACCAGTGGGGTCCCACGCACACTGGAGATTTAACAACACGGACATCGCTGATCCTTCCTTTTTTCAAAGAGGTTCAGCCAAATTTAGGTATTCTGTTTATCCCTTTTGCAACTCTGGTCATAGTTGCGGCCTCTAATGCAGTCAATCTTACGGATGGAATGGACGGATTAGCAATTGGATGCACCCTGTTTGTTGCAGGGACCTTAGGTATAGTCGGGTACATGACGAGCCACAGCGAGATTGCAGCGTACCTGGACATCTTTCACCTACCAGTAGGAGGAGAAGTTACAGCAGTTTTCTGTGCAGCATTGGTCGGGGCAGGCTTGGGATTTCTATGGTATAATGGGCATCCGGCGCAAGTCTTTATGGGAGATACTGGATCGCTGGCACTCGGTGCCACACTTGGAACGGTAGCAGTGCTTATAAAGCAGGAATTCCTACTCGTGATAGTCGGTGCCATTTTCGTCGCTGAAACATTATCGGTCATCATCCAAGTCTGGTCATTCCGTACATTTGGCAAACGTGTGTTCAAAATGTCTCCTATCCATTATCACTTCCTGCTCTCAGGGTGGAAGGAATCCAAAGTTGTCATCCGATTTTGGATTGTGGGGCTTATTTTGGTCTTAATCGCCTTAAGCACATTGAAACTTCGGTAACTATTTTTTTAATTATGGGGATCCTGGACTGCCCTCCAAATGTAAAGCAAAGACAAATTATGCCATTTAAGGAAACCTAATTTCATTTCGGGCAGGTTTTTGATCCTCCTAACAGACTTTGTTAAATAACGTTCAGATTCCAGAGGCAGTTAGAATTAACCGAAAACCACCGCGGAACGAAGTGGAGCGGTTTAACCATCAACTCGACTCCGCTATAAATGTTAAAGCACGAGTGTTTTTGCTTGGGGTTTTTGCTTGGGTGTTTCTGCGGATTTCTTCGATGGTTAACAGATTTAATAATTAAAAAAGTGCAATTACAAGGAAAACGGGTTACAGTTTTTGGCTTGAATCGGAGCGGGATCGCCGCGGCGAAATTACTATATTCACACGGCGCCGTTGTTACGCTTACAGATACGCGTTCTCGTGAAACACTATCAGCAGAAATTGCTGCGCTCAATGAGTCCTCAGAGCCAAGCAAAGCGCAGATCGCTAACAGTAGATTTTCAGACATCTGTAATCCGTATCGAACATATTTTAGCGGGCATCCTTTGGAATGCATTACAGATGCAGACCTGATAGTGGCCTCCCCGGGTGTACCGCTTGATATTCCGATCCTGTGCGAGGCGCGGTCGAGAAACCTCCCAATCCTCGCAGAATTGGAGGTTGCCGCGAGCGTATGTCCAGCAACTATTGTCGCCATCACTGGCACGAAAGGTAAATCAACAACGACGCTGCTCACAGCTGCCATACTAAAAGCCGGTGGTAGATTTCCAAACGTTCGCGTTGCTGGCAACATCGGTGTTCCATTGGCAGCGGAGGTTCAAAATCTTACAAGTCGAGATATAGTCGTTGTTGAGGCAAGTAGTTTTCAGTTGGAAAGCACCGTGACCTTTCATCCGAAGGTTAGCGTTGTGCTTAATTTGTCTCGCGACCACTTGGACAGACATGGAACAATGTCCGCCTATTGCGAAGCAAAACAGAAAATCTCTAACAACCAAACGACTGCAGACTGGATAGTTCTCAATGATTCAGATGCATCTGTCAAAGATTTCGCAGCATCAACATCGGCGGAAGCGGTCTACTTTACAGACAAAGGTGCTCCTGAAGATTTGTCGTTCTCAGGAACATTTAGAGAGGGTTCGGGGCTTTTCGCGCAGCAGAATGAGACACGCGAGAAGATATGTGACATCATAGACATTCCACTTCCAGGGGCGCACAATGTACAGAACGTCCTCGCCGCTATTGCTGTAGGACAGATTTTTGGTGTAACACGGGCAGAGATCCGAAAAGCACTTCAATGCTTCGATCGGTCGCACCCCGCTTTATCCCACGCTTTTGAGTTGGTGCGGACCTTAGAAGGGGTCCGATTCATAAACGACTCAAAAGCGACAAACGTGGCAGCCGTCAAAGCAGCTCTTGAATCGTTAGCCGATTCCCAGGTTCTACTGATAATGGGAGGGTATGACAAGGGTAATGATTACACGCCTTTGCGTGAAATTGTTCAAACTAAGGTTAAAGGGGCAGTAATGCTCGGAGAGTACACCCAACAGATTGAAAAGACTCTCGCCAATACCACGAAAATAATGAAAGCTGAAACAATGGCAAAAGCCGTGCAGATGGCACATAAACACACGTCACCGGGCGATGTCGTCCTGTTGTCCCCGGCAAATGCGAGTTTTGATATGTACCCCGATTACAAAGCAAGAGGTACCGATTTTAAAGAAGCAGTTGACGCGCTCCAACCCCTTCATTAGAACTATTCATAAACATGGATTTTTAGGATCGAGACAACACAGAAAAGGATTAAGAGCACAACGATGGTACGCAATTACCAAAACTCTGCCCGTAGCAATAGGGATCGTAAATCCAAATCAAAATCTGGGTTTAAATGGACAAACACGCGCGCCTATTCCGTTGTAGAGGAACAGCAGAAACAAGTAGTAGAAGCACCTTCTCCGCAAAGATTGAGACGAATGGATAGAGGGTTGATCGCTCTTACGCTCTGCCTTATTGCGATAGGCATTCTGATGGTATACAGCGCAAGCCATCTTCTCTCTTCAAGACACTATGATGGCTATAGTTACCGGTATCTGCAGATACACATCATCGCATGTGTGATTGGTTTAGTCGGTATGCTCTTTACTTCTTACCTACCCTATAGGCTTTATGCGAAGTTCGCAAACCTCTTTTTGATACTCGCCTTTATAGGGTTATTATTGGTTTTCGTCCCAGGTTTAGGGGCAAGCGTACAAGGTGCCGACGGCGGTAGATTTAGACGCTGGATCCAGATCGGGAATCTACCCGTCCATTTTCAGCCTGTGGAATTTGCAAAAATAGCGTTGGTTATGCATGTGGCAAATTTCATAAGCCGCAACCCAGAGCGCGTTAAGAGTTTTTTCAACGGTGTACTTCCGAATATCCTGATTGTAGGTGTCGCTTTTGGTCTTGTGTACATCCAACCGGATTTCGGTTCGGCGTTCTTACTCGTAGTAACCGTCTGCATGGTGCTATTTATTGGTGGTATGCGTCTCTGGCATGTGCTAACACTTGCAGGTGTCGGGGGCGGCCTTCTCAGTTTACTGATAATTCGGGATTCATATAAACTAAAACGGCTTATGGATTATTTGGCAATGTTGAAATCTCCAGATGCGACAAACTATCAGCTAACACGTTCGCTGGATGCACTCGAAAGTGGTGGACTCCTCGGTTTAGGAATCGATAGCAGCCTTCAGAAAATATCACGTCTTCCCTATCCACACACAGATTTTATTTTCGCGGTGTTAGGTGAGGAATTCGGGTTTATTGGTGCTGTGACTGTGACGTTTATTTTCATGCTTTTTGTATGGCGAGGACTCCACATTGCCCGACATGCAAGTGACCTATTCGCTTCTTTGCTCGCCACCGGAATCACGACACTCATCGGTCTACAGGCATTCATCAACATTGGTGTTGTGACAGGCTTGTTGCCGACAAAAGGGATTACTTTGCCGTTTATCAGTTACGGCGGCTCATCAATTGTTCTGAGCCTGGTGAGCGTCGGGATCCTTTTGAACGTATCACGTAGCAGCAGTAAGAACGTAGACTGATACCAAATTGCTTGATTTTGTAAGGCGAGGGACTCCGGATGAGGTCCTTTAATAGACTCAAATCATGATTACTTCTAAGTGTTGCGATAGAAATTTATCAGAAACCCACGACCGCAGCTTATTGGCACTGCAACAGCGTGCGACACACAAAAAAATCGTTATCGCGGGCGGCGGGACAGGCGGGCATATCTATCCCGCCATTGGTATCGCCCAGGCACTGCAACGTTTGGATGCCACTGTAGACGTTGCGTTCATTGGTGGTTCAGACAAGTTGGAATCAACGCTTGTTCCACAACATGGATTCCGTTTCTTGCCTATTTCAGTTGCTGGGTTTCCGCGTCGCCTCACTTTACAATGGTTACCAACCATTTGGAAGGCATTTCGTGGACTTATTCAGTCATTGCGATATATGAAGGAGTTGAAACCAGATGTCGTTATAGGAACGGGGGGATATGTTTCAGGTCCGGTGCTGTTAGCTGGTCTTCTGGGCAAAATTCCGATTGCTATCCAAGAACAGAATGCTTCTGTTGGCTTAACGAACAGTATATTAGCACGATGGGCGGATGTCGCCTACCTTGCCATGGAATCGGTTCGCGAGAACAATTCGTTCCGACGAACCACGCGTATAGAGATAACAGGAAACCCTATTCGTCCTGCAATCGCTGCATTCCCGAGGCGCGAGGAAACCTACAGAAGATTCGGGTTGCATCCAGAGCGGAAAACTATTTTTGTGATGGGTGGGAGCCAGGGTGCTCACGCTATCAATGAAGCGATTGTAGCTGCGCTGCCACACTTAACTGAATATGCCGATCAGATCCAGATAGTCCATCAAACTGGTGCGATGGAAGTAGAAAAGGTTCAAAACGCTTATGATCAAACACTCGCTTCGCATGAAGGATTCCTATACTGTGTCAAACCTTTCTTTGATACTGTTGAAGAAATCTATAGCATCGCAGATGTTATGGTGTGCAGAGCAGGGGGAATGACTATTGCCGAAGTCACTGCTTGTGGTATCCCGGCAATTTTCATACCCTTACCCTCGCAAACCGGAAACAACCAAGTATTAAACGCTCACACTGTTGCAGAAGAGGGTGCGGCTGTTGTACTTGAACAAGGCACTTTCACAGTAGAGGTATTGGTTAAAAACCTAACTAACATGGCCCTGGACGGAAATACACACGAACGCATGGTAATCGCAAGTCGCGCACTCGGTAAACCATATGCCAGCGATGATATTGCCAAGTCAATCTTTTTAAACTATTAACTCTGGTCACCGTTCGACTTCGTTTCACGGTGGTCTTCGGTGAATTCCAGCGCGAATAAAAAATGAGGTCAGCCTGCAACAACGGCGCAGGCGACTTCCCAATGAAAACCGTTATGGACCTAATCGCTTGACTTAACGCCTTGCGAATCGTTAAAAAAATGTTTGGAAAAACACGACATATCCATATCATCGGCATAGGAGGTGCTGGCTTAAGTGGCATCACTGAGATTCTGCTGGACCTCGGATTCCACGTAACAGGCTCAGATATCCGAAAGTCATACACTACGGAACACTTGCGTGGACGGGGAGCAACTATCCATTATGAGCATGCAGCATCACACATACAGGGTGCCGATGTCGTCGTTATGTCTCCTGCTATTCCACCTGATAACCCAGAACTTCTCGCTGCAGAAACACAGAAAATTCCAATCGTCAGAGGCGCGGAGATGTTAAATGAAATTACTCGCATGCGCTATAGCGTTGCTATCAGCGGGACACATGGAAAAACAACTACAACCGCTATGACTGCGACAGTCGTTGCCAGTCTTGATCCGACGGTCGTTGTAGGTGGGAAACTCATGAATGGTAGTCACGCTCGAAGTGGCGAAGGTGATGTTATGGTAGTCGAAGCAGACGAGGCGTATGGCTCTATTGAGATGTTTTATCCGACTGTTGCTGTTGTTACGTCAGTTGATGCCGACCATCTGGATTATTACAGTAGCGTTGACGAGATTGGTGAAACCTTCCTCAAATTCATCAATAAAGTCCCGTTCTACGGTACCGCAGTCCTCTGCTTAGATGCTGAGAATATTCAGAGATTTATCCCGCGGGTTAAAAAGCGTTATATTACTTATGGACTTGAAACGCGAGCGGATCTGACTGCTGAAGGCATTACTGTAGAAGGTCCGACATCTCGTTACCGAGTTCGCAAAAATGGACACCTATATGGCGAAATTCACCTTAAAATGCCGGGCCGCCATAATATTTCTAACTCTTTGGCAGCGATAGCTGTTGGACTTGAACTTGATATTCCGTTCAATCAAATCCGGGAGAGTCTTGAGTCATTTCAGGGAGTACATCGCCGCTTTGAAGTACTCGGTGAAGCTAAGAACATCATTGTCGTTGACGATTACGCACATAATCCAGCGAAGTTGAAAGCCGCATTGAGTGGTGCGCGCGACGGTTATAAGCGTCGTATCGTCGCCGTTTTTCAGCCACATCGATATCAGCGTGTCAGAGATTTAGCAGATGAGTTCTCTCGCTCTTTTTATCAGGCAGATGTCCTCATTGTTACCTCAATCTATAGTGCAGGTGAGGCACCTATTGAAAACGTCACGGCTGAAAAACTGGCAGAAGCGATACAATCACACGGGCATCGTCATGTCTTCTATGTACCAGACACAGATGAAGTTACGGACGTTCTGATGAAAATAACACAACCAGAAGATATCGTCATTACACTGGGAGCAGGGGACATCAGCAAAGTAGGACACGAGTTCTTAAATAGACTTTTAAACGATTAACGCCGGGCACCGTTCCATTACATTTCACGGCGATTTCCGCGATGAAGTCCAACCTCTCCCAATAATGATGGGTAGCGGATATAAGCACATAAAAATCGTACATGTCCTCGATCGCGTCGGAATTCGACGAACACCATCGTGAAACGAAGTGGAACGATGACCAGATTCAATCACTTAAAAATTGGTAAAAAGCGTAATGGATATACGTGGCAGACTTCAATGCCTGCGCGACGACTTGGTAAACACCCCAACGCCAAAATATACATGTGGCGGCGTATAATCCTCGTCATCGCGGTCATGGTTACTTTATCGTTTGCAGGAAAAATAGGGCTCGGTTTTTTTAGTGCTGGATACGTTTCACTTGAACTTTCAGGGAATATACACTATACTGATGTACAAATCTATGATGTATTAGGCGAGAAGTTAGAAAATATCGTCACAGATTCCGAAGAGCAAACAGCTGACTATCTGAAGGAGAGCTTGAGTTACATTAAAGAAGTACACGTCGTTAAACATGTGATGAAGCGGATACTCACCATTGAAGTCACCGAACGTGAACCTTTTGCTCTCCTGCGGTTCGGTAATGCTTCGCAAACTTCTCAAGCGCACATGCCCAGAGTACAAACGTTAGGTAATAAATCATCCGCTGTAAGTGCGCCACTCGATGGTGATATTTCGTTTTTTCTCGTAGATAGCGAAGGACATGTGTTAAAAAATATAGAGGTTGGAGAAACAGGTCAATGGAGATTTGAAGGGCTTGAAGGAATGGCGATATTCCCGGTAGTGAGTAATGAACTACCGAGAATTGGTACTGCCGTTCAGAGAAGCGAGGTTAAATTGGGATTAGAGGTTTTAAAGACTGCCCTGCTCCAGGAACCAGCACTTGCGGCACAAATACGGATTATCGACGCAAGTGATTTCCAAAAAATTAAGCTACAGATTGATGCGCTGCCTGTACCAGTATGGCTTGCTGGAGACGCGATCGAATCTGGGCTTCATCATACGACCCTGCTTCTAAAACAGCATAAAACTCGGATCCTTGAACTTATGGGTGAGATCCCGAGTGTAAGAAAGCCATATCTTGATGTCCGGTACCAAGACACACTCTACTTGGGGGGTTATACTGAAAGCAAGTAGCACTATCCCTGTAGGACCTATAGGGCCCTATAGAATATTGGCTCCGCACCTGTTTACTGCCCTTGATACTTAAAGAAGAAGGAGGTGAAAACATTTAAATGCCAAAACAAAATATTATCGCAGGACTTGATATCGGTTCGAGCAAAATTTCGGTAGTTGTTGGGAACACGCTACACGGGGGCACCCAAAAATTAGGAATTATCGGTGTTGGGCACGCGCCTTCCGAAGGACTCCGCAGGGGAGTTGTCGTTGACATCAACCAAACAGCTGAGGCTATCCGTAAAGCCATCTCCAGTGCTGAATTGATGGCAGGGGTGAAAATAGACTCCGTCTGTGTCGGCATTTCCGGTGAACATGTTATTGGGCAAACGTCACATGGGGTTGTTTCTGTGGCAAATACTGAGATTTCGCAGGACGATGTTGACCGAGCGATGATAGCGGCGAAGGCAATCTCCATTCCCGCAGATAGGGAAATACTGCATGTAATCCAACAGAATTTCGTCGTTGATGCCCAGAGTCGTATTAGGGAACCCATCGGTATGTCTGGAGCGCGTCTTGAAGCTTACGCCTACATTATTACAGGTGGCACAACGGCTATCCAGAATTTGCTCAATAGTATCGAAAAGGCAGGCGTGCCTATAGTTGAAACGCTTGTCGCTGCACCGCTCGCAGCAACACAAGCTACCCTCTCAAAGGATGAGCGTGAAGTCGGCATCGCACTTGTTGACATCGGTGATGGAACAACTGAAATTATTGTTTACAAAGAGGATTCTATCGAACATACAGCCGTAATTCCTGTTGGAGGACAACACGTTACCAATGACATTGCGCAATACTTAAAAGTCACCCTTCCAGAAGCGGAGGAACTTAAACTTCATCGCGGCTGCGCTTGGACAGAATTAGTTGATCCCGATGAAGTTAGATCTATTCCAGTCGCGAGTGATTCAACGCCACCGCGTTTCATCGACCGGATTGAACTTGCCCAAATTATTGAGTACCGTATGGCTGAAATCTTAGATGCAATCGGTGACGAATTAGGTGATATTCCGCTTCCAGGTGGACTCGTGCTCACGGGGGGTACTGCACTCATGGACGGTTTGCAAGAACTCGCTGAAGCTATACTCCAGTTGCGCGTCCAGATCGGATATCCGCGTGGCTTACAAGGCTTAACCGACCGAGTGAACCATCCAATGTACTCGACAGGAATCGGACTCGCTCTTTACGGTGAGACTTTGCGGCAGTTAGAACGCGAACACAACGCACGCCATGGAGGGAACGCCTTTGGATCACTCCTGCAACGCATCAAAGAATGGTTTGGATATTAAGCGTCCTCCTCATTATTTAATAGGACGAACCCCACTTATGCCAAACTTGCCGCAACGCTTGACTTAACTTTGCTAATAGCGTATAATTTAATGTGAAAAAGCGAATCCATGAAAGTTATTAAAGAACCTCGGTCTGGAGATTGAGGCTATAATGATAGGAGGAATTAGGTTGCTGTGTCTTTAGTTATAGTAACTGAAATCTAAGATGATAGAATTTGAACAGGAAGAATTCGAAAGTCTACGTGCGAAAATTAAAGTTATTGGGATCGGTGGAGCAGGTGGAAACGCTGTCAAACGTATGATTGAAGCAGGACTTACCGGCATAGAATTTTATGCCGTCAATACTGACCAACAAGCACTGGTGACCTGCCGCGGTGCTACCCAAATCCAGATTGGTGTCAACACCACCGAGGGCTTAGGCTCCGGTGCAAACCCCGATATTGGCAGAAAAGCTGCTGAAGAAGACAGAGAACATCTTCAAACTATCGTAGAAAACGCAAATATGGTCTTCATCACCGCAGGTATGGGGGGTGGAACTGGCACCGGCGCGGCACCACTCATCGCTACACAAGCAAAAGAGCGTGGCGCACTTACCATCGGGGTCGTGACACGTCCTTTCAACTTTGAGGGACAACGTCGCGCAGCCGCCGCCGAAGCAGGACTTGAGGAACTCCGAGCAGCTGCTGATTCCGTAATTGTTGTACCAAACCAGCGTCTCATCGACACCATGGACAGGAAACTTCCTATCCGGGAAGCATTTCGTATGGGAGATCAGATTCTCTTACATGGTGTTAAAAGCATATCCGACATCGTCACTGAATCCGGTGAAATCAACGTTGACTTTGCTGATGTTGAATCCATCATGCGAAATGCAGGAAGTGCATTGATGGGCATGGGGCATGCTACAGGAGACAACCGCGCTCAAATCGCCGCAGAACAAGCGATCAGCTCACCCCTCCTTGAGCAAACTAATATTGCCGGAGCCGTCGGTATGATTGTGAACATTACCGCACCGCCCGATTTCATGATGCACGAACTCGATGACGCTATGGGTGTCATTCAGGATACCGCCCCCGAGGCACAAATTATTTTTGGACTTGTTTACAAAGGTGAATTGGAACTTGAAGATGAAGTCCTTGTAACCGTCATTGCAACAGGATTTGATACTGTTGAAGAGGAAGTCCACGAAATCGATGACAGAAATACAGCCGCACGATATGATGACGCAGATACCTATCAAAGGCAAACACCGGCACTTCCCGAACAGCGTGTACCAAGTCCAAGCAGGGTGAGACAGAGTGTCGCCAGAACGCCATCCGACAGATCCAGGATTCCGGGTCGTGGGCAAAGGGCAAACGCCGAACCATCTACAGAGGAGGAGAATGTACCCCAAAGCAACCCGCAGAAACCTGCCCGAGGGAGAGACCAAGGCTCGCAGCAGCGTGAAACAGATTGGGAAATTCCCGCTTTTCTGCGCGTTCAAAAAAGACGTGGAAACGATAAATAGGAACTACCTCTATACCGACTCCTATCGCTTCTGATTGTTTGAGTGTAGTTCCCGATTTCCTGATTGAGATTCCTTAAGAACTAACGCCGCACCGTGTTTCGATAACATAGTGCGGCGTGCATCGCTTTTTCATTTTTCGCCTGCAAATACACTTTTTAGCGCGGACCTTTGCTTACGGGCACATTCCAAGTAAAGGAATCGGGGTTAAAAACCCCTCCTACAAAACCTGAGGCAAACAGTGAACCTACATCAGCATTACCAACATTTGCGCAGTGAGGAACACGGCGCACATAATAATTTCAGAAAACCTAACAAATTCGCGCTCGTCTATCCGAGCACGTATGCGCTCGGTATGTCAAGTCTTGGCGTTCAAGTTATGTACGCAATCCTCAACAGTCGAGCGGACACCGCCTGCGAACGTGTTTTTATTCCTGAGCCTGACTATCTTCGGAAACTTGCCTCCCAGAAAAAGGCTCTTTTCTCGTTTGAGACGCAGACTGCCTTGAACCAATTTGACATCATCGGATTTTCAGTCTCCTTCGAATCAGATTATGTGAACATTCCTCGAACGTTAGAGTTGGCGAACATCCCACCGCTTGCTGAGGCACGTACGGAATGGGACCCACTTGTTATTGCAGGTGGGATTAATATATCTTACAATCCAGAACCTATTGCTGACTTTGTTGATGTTTTTGTCGTCGGAGAAGCCGAACTTGTCATCCATCAACTCATGGCACATTTCAACGAATGGAAAAGATCCGGCGCACCGAAGAGTGAATTGCTTGAAACGCTCGCGACTGTTCCAGGGCTTTACGTGCCACATTTCTACGACGTAACTTATCGCGATGATGGCACCATTGATACTGTCTCTCCAAAGCCTGGCATATCGCCTCGGATCCATGCAGGAGCCGTCCCAAAACTTGACGATGTCGAAACTTGTACGCACATCCACACACCCAATACCGAATTCGCAAACGCTCATCTCATTGAAATCGTGCGCGGGTGTGGTAGGCAGTGCCGGTTCTGTGTCGCAGACTATGCACGCCGATGGCCGAGACATCGTTCTGTAGAGAATACACTCGCACTTGCGGAACGCGCACGCGGCATTACAGACAGAATCGGACTTGTCGGTGCCTCTATCTCTGACCATCCCCAAATCGACGAGATTGCTACAGGTCTCGTCGAACGTGGATTTCGCATCTCTTGTGCCTCACTCCGCGCTGAAACTGTTCGCACCCCGCTGCTTGACGCACTCGCAGACAGCGAACAAGGGACTATCACAATTGCCCCAGAAGTTGCGACCGAAAAACTCCAAAAAGTTGTCAATAAAGCTATTCCACGTGAACGCCTCTATTATGTTTTTGAGGAAGCATTGAAACGCGACATTCTCAACCTTCGTCTATACTTCCTCATCGGGGTCCCACATGAAACACCAGCGGATGTAGAAGCCATTGTTGATATGGCAAAGGAGATGCGAACCATACTTCTCCCCCATGCGAAGCGAACAGGAAAAATCGCCCGTATCAACTTTACGATTTCACCCATGGTCCCAAAACCACATACGCCTTTTCAATGGGTAGCGATGGAACCCCCGAAAACCATCTCCCGAAAACTTGATTTTCTGAAGCGCGAAATTAACCAGCTTGGTAGCATAAAAGTTGGCTCTGCCAGTGCAAGACTCGCACACCAAGAAGCCGTCTTCGCACGTGGCGACCGGCGACTTGGGAAAGTCATCCTTGAGCTTGCACACGGGGTACCATGGAACCAAGCCTTCCGCAAGCATGAATTAGTCCCACATTTTTATGCAACCCGTCAACGCCCCCTGCATGAGAGCAATCCGTGGGACCATCTTGACCTTAACGTTAAACCGCAATTCCTACAACTTGAGTTCCACAAGCACAAAAAAGGTTTTACGACCAGTGAATGCGATACGACTGTTTGTAAGAAGTGTGGTGCCTGCTAACTTTTTATCTCACCTAACACCAGTCGAATAATCACTCGGTCGTCCAAGTTTAAATCAGATTTCTCTCTTAATATCCAATTTGCCGTTTGGGCAAATCTTACCGTATTTCGTATGATTGGAAGGAGGAATTCACTGTGCACAAATTTGAAAAATTTATAGGTGGACTCGTCGTAGCATGCGTACTGTTCACCTTGACGACACCTTTACAGGCAGGGTTAGATGACAAATCCCTCGTTTTATACCTCTCCTTTGATGAAGGAAAGGGAGGGAAGGTTGCAGATGGTTCTGTCCATGGTCATGATGGTGAATTTGTCCAAAATCCCACATGGGTAGATGGACAGTTCGGTAAAGCATTGGAGTTTGATGGGACCAAGGGAGAACATGTAATGGTGCCTATAAACGACACCTTACAGTTAAGAGAACAGTTCTCCATCGCTTTCTGGGTTAAACGTGACGATGCCCAAATTCGGGAGTGGAATTACATGGTGACAGCAGGCTCCTTGAAATGGGCATCAATTTTTAGAAATAGCGACAGTAAAACCTATTTCTGGTCTACATCTGGTGGTGGTTGGGCACAAAAAGCCGTCACCGATGACGTTCAACCCGATGACTGGGTGCACTTGGTAGTCACACATGATACGAAATCAAAAGTGGTCATCTATAATGATGGGAAAGAAGCCGGCGGTGGAGCTAAACCGCCAGTTGTTGATGAAATTGATGGCTCCGTTATGGTTGGTGCGCGTCACCCTGGCGAAGAATTTTTCACAGGCATCATTGACGAGGTATTTCTCTTCAACCGGATCATCACCGAGGCAGAGATCGACGAAATTATGAGTGGCGATTTTCTGCCCGTGGAACCCGCGGAGAAACTCGCGACGACGTGGGGCAGCATTAAAGCGGATCGCGATTAGAAATACGCTTAATAAGGGCGGGGAAACGCCGCCCTTACATTAGAGGGAAGCGTATGCTAAAATATCTCACCATATTCATCCTCTGTAGTGCTTTCATAAACATCGCTTTATCCGATACTTCACCTGCTGAAAAGTATTATAAGAGTGCCGCTGCCTACCATAATCTCGGAGAATTCGAGCAAGCTATCTCCGAATACAGAAAAGCCATCGCGCTTAATCCAAACTCCCCTATCATCTACAACAGACTCGGTGTCGCATATTCCGAACTGAAGCAATACGATGCCGCACTTGATGCCTACCAGAAGGCACTTGCGTTGTCTCCCATGACGGCTGAACCACACTATAATATAGGGCTGGTTCACCTCAAGCAAGGCGATTTCCCGCGTGCCCTTGAGGCGTTTAAACGCGCGATTGCTATTGATGTCGAATGGGGAGATGCCTATACGGGACTCGGCGAGGTCTATTTGAAGCAGGGCGATTTCGGACAGGCTGCTCGCGCCTATAAGCAAGCCACACGTCTCAATCCGAACGGAAATCCGAGTGCTATTTTCGGGTTAGGTAAGGTCTATGCAAAGCAGGGACGCTTGGATGACGCAATCACCGCGGTTGAGAAGGCAATTGAAATTCAGGTGGACAACACAGAAGCACACTACCAACTCGCTCAAATTTATATTAAACGTGGCGAAAAGGAGAAAGCCGCCTCGGCAATGGCATTCTTCAAAGTCCTCCGTCAAACAGATCCGCTTCTTGAGCAAGCCGAGATATGGGTGAAAAGCCATCCCGATGACGCAAGAGGTTACAACAATCTCGGTATTGTTTACCTCGCACGCCGTCGTTCTGAGGACGCGATTGAGAACTACAAACGCGCCATTTCTCTTGCCCCTGCTTTAGCCACAGCACATTACAACTTGGGACATGCTTACCATAAACTGGGAAAAGCTAAACTCGCTATCGCGGCTTACCAACAAGCACTCACCATCGACACCACACTCGCGATTGCGCATAATAATGTCGCTGTCTGCTATATAGAATCGGGGATAGATTTGGACCAAGCACTCTCCCATGCCCGAACCGCTGTTCGTCTTGTCCCGACTGAAGCGAACTATTGGGACACGCTCTCCCAAATTTGCACCCTCCTCGGATTGAAAAGTGAGGCGCAACAAGCGCGTGAAAAACAGGAAAAATACGCTAACGAACAATGAGATGCTTCTGCTATATTATCCTCTCTTTCCTTCTGAGCATATCCACTTCCGCAGAGGTTCAATTCGTCGAGACGACCACTGCTGCAGGAATCACGTTTCGACATGTTGATGGCAGAACCGGTGAGAAATTTCTCATCGAAACGCTCGGTTCTGGCGCACTTTTTTTCGATTTCGATGTTGATGGGGCTTTGGATCTTTATGTAGTGAATGCTACCCATATCCCGTCACCAGCCAGCGAAAAAACCTCACAAATACATCCCCCACTTCCGCGAAACAAACTCTACCGAAACAACGGCAACGGCACTTTTACTGATATTACAGACAGTGCAGGGGTTGGAGATACCGGCTATGGAGTCGGATGCGCAGCCGCCGATGTCAATAATGACGGTTATCCCGAAATTTACGTAACCAACTACGGACGCAACCGCCTCTATTACAACAACGGTGATGGCACTTTTACAGATGTGACACAAAAAGCGAGAGTCGGTGATGAACGCTGGAGCACAAGTTCTGCCTTTCTGGATTACGACTTAGACGGGTATGTTGACTTATACGTCGTCAATTACATGAAATTTTCCGTTGCGGAGAACGAATGGTGGGAAACTCGGGGTATCAGAACATATTGCAGCCCGACAGATCAGATTGCTGGCAGCCACTTTGTAAGCGAGCCTGATATCCTCTATCGCAACAATGGAGACGGAACCTTCACAGATGTCACCAAAACTGCGGGGATTTCACATCGTGCCCTCGGTCTCGCCGTCGCAGTCGGAGACTACGATAACGATGGCTATCCAGACCTGCACATCGCTAACGATATGGAAGCAGACCTCTTTTACCATAATAACGGCGATGGCACCTTCACCGAAACTGCTGATCTTACCGGGACAGGATATGATGAAAACGGTTTCCCGGGAAGCGGTATGGGAAACGCATTCGGTGATTATAATAACGATGGTTACCTCGACCTCGTCGTCAGCAACGCCTCTGGACTGCCTGCACTTCTCTATCAAAATGAAAATGCTGCATTTTTTACCGATGTCTCTTTTGTCTCAGGAATTGGAGCAGTGACTCTTCCCTACTTTAAATGGGCAGTCGAATTTATAGATTACAACAACGATGGTCTCCTTGACCTCTTCGTTGCGAACGGACATCTCCAAGAAAACATTTCGCTCTTTTCGGAGAGTACCTATCCACAGAGAGATTTGGTTTTCCGCAACGTACGTAGGCAAGACGGCACATACCATTTTACTGATACGTCTACTGACATCGGATTGGCACAACTCCCCAAAAAAGTCAGCCGCGCTGCCGCATTCGGGGACTACGATAATGACGGAGATGTCGATATTTTTCTCAACAACTCCAATCAACACGCAACACTTCTCCGAAATGAGGGCGGTAATAGCAATCACTGGCTGACAATTCAACCCGTCGGGACCCAAAGCAACACGTCCGGGATCGGTACAAAAATAGTTGTGAAAGCGGGTAATTTGTCTCTTACCAAAGAGGTACGGAGCGGTGCGAGTTACCTTTCACAAAGCGATCTCCGCGTCCACTTTGGATTGGGAAAGAATCCGGTAGTCGAGACCCTTGAAATTCATTGGCAAAGCGGACTCACAGAGCGGTTTTCCAACCTGAAGTCGAACCAAATTCCAATTAACTATCTGGCGAAAGGTTCTGATTGGCAAAAGCCGTTCTGAGGGACACGGGATCATTAACAGGTGAGAAATGAGATGATTATCAAAACAGGATCTTTACGTGTCACCGTCCGGGATATCTGGCCAATTGTGCTCCGAACCGTCTCCGCGTGTCAACAGAAATACCCTCCTCGAAAAATTCGTACCCGCTGGTTCCTCTTCTGCCTGTTTCCACGCGAAACGGGAATCCGCACGACCCGCGACAGGTCGTTATACGCACCATACTGACGACTCACCGTCCTCGGTTTCGATGGCGCGGACTACTATTTCCCTTTTTCCCCGCACCACACTTCAAAACTGCGCAACATCCCTCGGATTCCATGAAAAACTTGTAAACGCGAAACCAAGGATCTCCGTCACAACTTCCCCAGGAGCCGTCAGGACCTTTTCCCGGGATTCTGTCCGCTCAACTCCATCTATAACCCCCGGACGGACATGGATCAAGACATGATCCTTCAAATAACCGAATATCCTCCATAGTCTGCCAGGGAAAAGCGTTACAGGCATCTGAACATCGCGGATATCCGATTTCTTTGATTATACGCAGCATCAAAAGCGAGAATTTCGCTCCGGGCGTCGTTTGCCGGATCTCTCGTAAGGTAACGCCCTTGCACAGAAGGGCAAGTCTCAAGATTGCTTGAATTTTCTCATTTTCCTGTTGAAGGGCACCCCTGTACCGTTCAATCGCTTCTATCGTTTCTGGTGGATAAGCGTTCTCTGTAATCCGGATGGTGCTAAACGGAACTCCCGGAAATTCCTTCCAAGGCAGAGACGTTATCCAGCGTTCAAGTTGGAGCGATGTCATTCGATGTCGTTCCTTTCTGACAAAAAACGGGTACGGATAATCTCCTGACCTACAGGCAATAATTCTATACCATCAGCTCCTTGGGAACTTGCAAGGTATTTTCACGGACATTAGCGGGGCAGGACGCCCAACATAACTACCCAGAAAATATTCAACGTCCCGCTGAAAAAGCTTCCTTATATTTGTACCAACTATAGGCGGGTTTGCCTTTATTTCCCTGAAAACTGACAATTGTTTTAAAGTCCTTGGCGAGTTCAGCGTCCACAACGATGTTCGACAGTTTCAATTTCTTATGCACCACCAGGGATCTTGGCCAATTTAATACCCTAAATCCTCTTCTGGTTTCACGCACCATACTTCACCGTCTCTGAACACACTGCGCAACATCCCTCGGATCCACGTAAACAAACCAAGGATCTGTCACAACTTCAGGAGCCGTGGACCGGGATTCTGTCCATCTCCATCTATCATGGATTACATCCAACCCATGCGCCTGATGATACGCCACTCCGATCTGCTCGCCGAGGTACTTTGCCAGTGCGTAGTAAAGCTCCCGGACCGAACTGGAAGTCATCGTCCACCTCGTAAGGTAACTTTGCACTTGGGGCAGGGGAGCACGCCGAAATACTTGAGATGTTAACACAATGCCTTGCTTTACACAGGCTTCTGCGACGTTCCATGTACCTTTCACCATGACATCCGCAAACAGCGGGGCTGGTTTATTAGACCGCCCCCGTACCAAAGCAACAAGATGGACGACAGCATCTTGATTCACACACGCTGCTTCGATTTCGGAGGCATCCGTCACATCTGCTTTGATAAAAGTCGTGCCTGTAATCGCCCGATCCAGTTCAACAATGTCAGTTAGCGTAAGTTCATACTTGCCACGCAACCGATCAATGATAAATTGTGCCAGATACCCATTCGCACCGGTAATCAGAATCTTTTCAATAGACATTTTTAATTTATTGGCTCCTGGGCGTTGTTCCACTACGTTTCACAACGGTTTTCGGTTAATTCCGACGAGACCGAGGAGATGTACGGTTTCTAAGTCAGAAAGTGATGGCAGCCTGCAACAAAGGCGCAGGCGACCCTTTAGCGAAAACCCTTATGGAACCCATCGCTTGATTTAACGCCTTACGAATCGTTAAAAATTTGTTTTATAGAGTGTCTCGTTGAAACCAACAAGGAAGACATTCCCGCTTTGTATTGTCGGTGCACGTAGGCTGCCGCTTCGTCCTATCACCGCTTTTAAGATTGATTCCTGCATGTCTTCGGTTGGTACGAAGGTTTCCACGCGCCTCCCTTTCGCAACAACAATTCGCTCCGCACTGCCCATTAAATCCCATACCGCTGTTGCATCCATTTTCTCTTTTCGCGCATCAGTCCGACTCTCTGGTTGTAATTTGTGTTCGTCAAGAAACTCTTGCACTTTTTTACACGAGTTTCAGCTATTCCGAAAATAAATCCAATCTATCATGACAGTTCCTCCACGTTGATAAATCTGCCGGTGTTGCGGCTCTGGACCGCAGCATCAATCAGGGCAAGTGTCTCAATTGCATCAGCGAACGGCGAGCGAATCAGCGTCCTGTCCCCTGTTTCAATAGCGCGCAACCATGCTCCGGATTTGTCTAAACCCAGACTATTTTCTGAAACCGCCGGTTTATTGACGATTTCACCGTTAAGGTATCCACGAATAGCGTTATCCGTCATATTCGCCTGTAATCGCAAATGTGGTCCGACGACTTCAACCTCAAAACTAAATCCCTCGGTACCGCAGTGATTCATGTGTGTTCCGAAGACACCGTTGTCCAATTGATAGGTCATCTGGATGGCATTTTCGGCATCGAATTCGGTTCGGTCCAACGCCATGTTCTTGATAGCAAACGCATGTGCCTGCACAGGTTTCGGGTTTCCCATAACGAACCGTGCGCAATCCAACACATGCACCGCCTGCTCTGGCAAGGGACCACCGCTTATCTCATATTGCAGAAACCAAGGCGACATCCGGAAACTCAGGTAATAATCAACAGTGCACACCGTCCGGACGAGGTGGACCGGTTCCGAAGCGATTAACGCTTTCAGCCGTTCATAGAGCGGATGATAGCGCAGTTGGAACCCGACAGCAGCGATGACATCCGCTTTCTCAATGCATGCAAGGCACTTTCTACCTTCAGCCATGTTCAAGGCAGGTGGTTTTTCAACCATCACAGGAATCTCACGATCGCACGCCATCTGGATTGGTTCAAGACGGACAGGGGGTGGTGTCGTGATAACCACTCCGTCCATATCTACGCCGAAAAAAGCATCCAATGCAGTAGTGGCAAGCGCTTCTTCAGAATGTGCTGCGAGTTCGCGCGCTGCTTCAAGCCGCACATCATGGACTGCAACGACACGCGCACCGTAATCGGTTACCGCTCTGTGATGATGTCTTCCCATACTGCCAGCACCGATGATGCCTATTGCTAACGGTTTTTGAGGTCTCATTGTATTTTGAGCTTCCCCCACGTTAATGCCAACTTCCGTTGGGGTTCAACAGGTGTAGGGTCGAAGTCAGGCGTGACAACGACGATATTATCGTACTGTGCGTGTTCACCAGCTCTGTCTCCACCTTATAGGATCATTCTTATTTTCCGTAGGCACGATTTATCCTGTTCTATAAAATCGTGCCTACAGCCAACGGTGTCACTCTGTCTTAACCTCTGCCCATGTCGTGGTAAGCTTCCCGTTCGGTTCAACAGCCATCGGGTCTCTGCCACCGTAAATTTCGATTTCATCGACGCGAGCACCGCCATTGGTGCGAATATGAAGGCGCAACCACCGTGCCTCTACATCTTTGAAGGTGAACTCAGTGGTTTCACTAATTGGATCGCCCTTGTGAGTGTAAACCTTTGTCCATGTGTTCGCATCGGAGTTTGGATCCGCCTTTGAGGTCGCGACAAGGATATCAAAGTCAGCAGTTGTCCGGTCGAGAAATCCCTGCGAATGATCGCTGGCGAAGTAGATGCGATTCACATTGGCAACATCACCTATATCGATCTGTGCCCAACCGGGTATCGCACCGATGATCCAGCTCCGGCAGTTGTTGTAAAAACCGTCATTGAGATATTCGATACAGTGTCTACGAGGACACCATCCCTCCAGCTGCGTGGAAGCTTCCCCTTTCGCATCTTTGAGTAATGCCAAGTTGGGTTCTTTGTCCCGGACCGTCGGCACAAATTCAGGTCCCGGCTTGCCTCCAGCGTCACATTCATCCGTTGCCGCTTTGATGTCCTGCTCCTTAAACTCGTAACGCCCTAACTTTTCAGGTCCCTTATTTTCGTCATGGACCGCAAAGACAGCAAGCGTGCTTATCAGCATCGCTATCATCACAAGCCATATATACTTTGCCCATTTCATTGGACATCCCTCCGTTTTTTGAGGTAGTACTTGCTATGCATATTAGCACAAGTAAAAAATTGTTTCAAGAAAACGCCTATTCGGTTTAGGGTCATTTAGTTTTCCATTCTTCGGTCTAGTTTTGCCCCAGGCCCGGTAGGTGTGGTTTCCTAACCGCACCGGACCGTCAAAAAAAGACGTGAAATCCGATAATTTCTTAAAACTGAATGACCCTGTATTCGGTTAGGAAGGTTTCAGATTTAAAAACATCTATTCGTTGAAATAAATATAACTCATATTCGTATTCACGGAGAAAAAACAGATTCAAGTTCAGGAAACTCCTGAAATACCTACGATAAAAAGCCCTCCGTGAAAGCTCCGTGAATTCGGCTGTTAATATAGCAGCCTTATTCTAATACATTTCGCGTAAAGATATCGATATTCCCTTTTTGGAGCATTGGAGTAAAAAATTTCTCGTTACCGACAACCGAAAACTAAACACCTTAAGCGATGTCTGAAAACCCTTGACTTTTTTTTTGACTGTTGCTATCTTAAAATTGTGTTAACCGTTTAGAAATTTTCAATTTTTGTTGACATCTGTAAAGATGTCGCTTATAATTCTACTTTAGGAGATCGAAGCTTGAAACAGCGTGCTATTTTCTGGTTACTCTCTCTCATTTTGATAAGCGTTTCAGCGGTCTGTGAGGCACAAGAACTGGTGCTACATCTCTCCTTTGATGCATTAGATGGAAAGGTCGCAAAGGACAGTTCGGAATTTGGTAACGACGCAACCTTCAAAGGTTCACCCAAACTCATTGAAGGCGTATTTGAAAAAGCACTGGAGTTTGATGGAAAAACTTTCGGGCAAATTCCCGACCATGCAAGCCTTGATATAGTCGATGGTATTACCATCGAATTCTGGGCGACCCTCGAAGGCGGAGAAGCACTCCAGAGCGGCGTTGAGAAAGGTGCAGCTTGGGTTTCCGGTCTATATAACCTCGCCGCGCTTTATAACGGTGGAACTATCCTTCAATTTTTTGACTTACCCGAACCGTGTAACGACGATAATATCGGTCCCAGCATCCAAGATGGAGAATGGCATTTTCTCGCTGGAACGTGGGATGGTGAAGACATCCTACTTTACATTGATGGCGAACTTGAAACGGAGATGCCGTGTAAGGGTGAACTGAAACCGAACAATGATCCGCTTTTCATCGGTGCCCGTGGTGGAAGTGGACGCTTTCTCACCGGAGCCATGGATGAAATCAAAATGTACAACTACGCCTTAACCAAGGCAGAGTTGCTCAAGGATATGGAAGAGCCTGTCACGCTGCATGTTGACGCACAGGACAAACTGACAACCGTCTGGGCACGTCTCAAAATCGATTAATCAGGACAGCAAAGGAGGGTTAATGAAAACAACACGCTATCTTTTGGTGGAGCTTACAAGCCAAAATGTGCTTTATAAAAGTCCAACGTTTCTTCTTTTACTACTAACCCTAATCGGCTGCGCGCTTCCCTTCAGCCAGAACCTAACTCCTGAAGAACAGGTCGCGGTCGTCACAACCGACAAAGGCATTTTTGTGCTTGAGTTTTATCAGGATGCTGCACCCGTGGCAGTGGATAACTTCATCAAGTTAATTAACCAGAAGTTTTACGATGGCTTAACATTCCATCGGAAAGTTGATGCACCCGGTTTGAATATTATTCAGGGCGGGTGTCCAGAAGGCGATGGAACAGGTGGTCCCGGTTGGACTATTACCGACGAGTACACAAATCCGAACCAACGCCCACATGTTAGAGGTACAGTCGCGATGGCTCGGACTTCCGCACCGAACTCATCCGGGAGCCAATTCTACATCTGCTTGAAACCCCAACCCCATCTTGACGGAGACTACACTACTTTCGGTGGTGTAATTCAAGGGATGGATATCGTCGATCAGTTATCGATGGGCGATGTCATGACAAAGATCCGATTGGAGGCGAAGTCAAAATATGTTAAGGCAACAGCAGAATAAGCAACATCGGCAGTTCGCAGCCGCAGCACTCTTCGTTTTAGCGACATTCTTCGCGACCTTCGTGCTGAGTTGCGCACAAGAGGATAAACCGGCACCTGTACCGCGAGCACGTCGCGCCGGCACAGGCACCGCAACAACCCCAGCAAAACCTCAGATCGATCCAGCAACGGTGGTTGCGGTCATTGAAACGGCAAAGGGTACTATTGAATTTGAATTCCTTGCAGCCGAAGCTCCAGAAACTTCTAAGAATTTCATCAAAAACGCGCAGGTGATGTATTACAAGGGTGAGAAGTTTAATCGCGCTGAAGAACTCCTCATCCAAGCGGGTTCAAAGCTTGCCGCTGGAGATACACTCCCCATTGAGAACGGTTCGCAAGAGATGTCGCGAGGTGTCGTCGCCATGGCGAAAGAGGATGGCGCAAGCGTTTCGTATGCATCCGAATTCTTTATCTGCCGAGGTGATGCGATCCTCGACAGTGATTACACCATTTTCGGAAACGTCATCAACGGGATGGATGTGGTTGACAGCATCGTAGTCGATGACGTAATTACAAACATCACCATTCGAGACAAGGAATAGCAATCACAATCTAAGGGTTGGTGCAAAACTAACCGTAACCTGTAATTCACCGCTGGGCGAGGTTCCCGAACTTCGCCCAGCAATTCTGGATTTTAATCATAGATTCTAATTTAAATGGAGGCATGCATGGCATTAACAGTTATCCGCACGGCTCGCCCAAGTCCCGTTTGGCAGGAAAGTTACGTGCGCGTGGAAAAAGGGCAACGACTCATTATTGATGCGGAAGGCGCATGGTCACCGGATTTGCAAAATCGGATCGGATGGTGCGGTGGGGATGGTGTTCCCAAGACACCGGGTTCCAGCGATTATCTGCTTCCCGGCACAAACATCGGTGCCCTCATCGCTAAGATCGGAAATGTCGTCTTCGCTGTTGGCTCACGCTACGACAATCCTGCCCCCGCTGACGGTGTTATTTTTCTCGCAATGAACGAAAGCCCAAACAATAATAACCAAGCAGGAAGCTTACTCGCACAAATCATCATTTTTGATGACGAATAGGGAAATTTCTCTACAAATATCTACTGCCTATATTGGGCGAATCGGAATCAGGAGCAATGTATGGAAGAAACTACGGCTCAGGAGGAAACTCAACAACTTCCTCCTGTCGATTTTATGAGTTATCTTGCCAACCTTGTAGAAACAGGACGGCTCTACTTAGAGGGGATCCCTAACCCCGAAACGGACGAGGTAGTTATAAACCTCCCGCTCGTGAAACATATTATTGATACTATTGAGATGCTCGAAGAAAAGACGAAGGGAAATCTCACTGCACCAGAAACCAACTTCTTGGCAAACACCCTCTATGAACTCAGAATGGGTTACGTCCGTGCCATCAATAGACAGGAAAAAGTCGCACAGCAAGAAGGACAAACTGAAGAAACCGAGGAAGAGGTCTCCACTGAAAACACTGAAAATCCCTCTTAATCGCAGGCTCAGCAACCACTGAGACAAGCGATCTACCATACAAGCCTCAACACTGTCTATTTTTATGAATTGTCTGCCATAAATTGGGTTAACTCCGTTAAACTCTCAAGGAGAATCATTTATGGAATTCTATCATGGCACAACATTAAGCAGTGCGAGAGGGATCATTGAAAACGGGTTCCGTCCACGCGGCGGAACCGTCTGGTTTACAAATTATCGGGGTTATGCGAAAAACCGCGCCGAACAAAAGGCGCGACGGAAAAATTGAGCACCGCACGCTCTTCGACATCGCACGGCATGACCCAAATCCCACTGTTAAACGCATCGCTAAAAAGCGGAATTAGAATCAACTCGAAAAGAGGAGAATGAATTATCAACGCAAGATTATCATCGCTTTCGCTATGATCGTCGGTTTGCTCTTGACTGGAACCATTGGGTACCTGGCGCTTGAAAGAGACAATCCGCAACGCGGATGGCATCTCCTTGATGCAATCTATATGACTGTCATTACCTTAACAACCGCCGGTCATGAGGACCTCGAAATGAGCGATAGCGGGCGTGTATTCACAATACTACTCCTCATTGGCGGGATCGGTGTATTCACCTATAGTGTTACGATCGCTACTGCATTTCTGATTGAAGGGCAGCTACAAAGTTTTTTCCGACAACAAAAAATGATTCGAACTGTCGATAAATTATCAAACCATTATATTGTCTGTGGACTCGGTGATACCGGCGTACATGTGCTTGATGAGATGCTAAAGGCAGAAGTAGATTTCGTCGGTATTGAATTCGAGGAAGAACGGCTCACCCACCTTTCTGACACACGAAATTTTCTATACCTCCATGGTGACGCAACCGATGACGAATTACTCACGCGAGCGGGGATCGAGCGCGCCAAAGGGCTCGTCACATGCCTTAGCCGTGACCAAGATAATCTGTTTGTCGTGATCTCCGCAAGAAAAATCAACCCACGTTTAAGGATAGCCTCTAAAGCCGTTGAAGATAATTCCCCCGGAAAACTCATCACTGCCGGAGCAGATGAGGTCGTCCTTCCCGATCACATTGGTGGACTCCGCCTCGCATCTGGAATACTGCAGCCTCAACTCGTAGGATTTTTGGAAAATATCACCCAAAATCAAGACGGGGCTCGATTCACGGAATCCATTATTCAAGAAGGCGCTGCTCTCGATGGAATCTCACTCAAAGCCGCCAGTATCCCAGAACAGGCTGGGTTAGTTGTCATCGCAATTCATGATAACGACGGGACGTTCCTCTATAACCCACCGGGGGATAAGAAAATTGCAGCCGGTGATGCCTTGTTGGTAATAGCCAATCAGAAGCAACTACAAACATTGCACAAACTTACCGGAGATTCAAGTTAAAGGAAAAGCGTTGACCTGTTATCTTCCACTGTGATACAATAGTGTTAGATTTTACTGAACGAGGTTGAATCTCGCCGCTGTAAAACACACGCTCACAAAACACAATATCGCAATATATTTTTAAATTATCGCAAATTGGAAGGAACATGCCTATGCTCGCAACAGTCCTAAGCAGTGCAATGCTGGGAATTGATGCTTATATCGTGAAAGTTGAAGTAGACGTTGCCGGTGGAATGCCGTCCTTCAGTACTGTCGGCTTACCCGACAACGCCATCAAAGAGAGTCGGGATCGGGTTACTGCAGCCATTAAAAACTCCGGTTTCTACTTTCCGCCAACCCGAATCACGGCGAACTTAGCACCCGCGGATATCCGAAAAGCAGGATCGGCGTTTGACCTCCCCATCGCAATCGGTGTTATGGCAGCTACCAATCAAGTGAATCTCGCGAGGCTTGAAAACGCAATAATTTTAGGTGAACTCGCACTTGATGGCAGCATTCGCGGCATACAAGGTGGACTCCCTATCGCCATTGCTGCAAAAGAGAACGGCATCCAAAATATCATCTTGCCTGTTGAAAACGCAAAAGAAGCAGCAATCGTAGAAGGTGTGAATGTTTATCCGGTCACAAACTTAACAGAGGCTGCTGCATTTCTTAACTCGGATAAAGAGATCGAGCCAGAATCGCATACATCTTGGCGAATGCCACACGCGCATTCGCCCACTGATGGGCACAACGAGCATTCCGAAGCACATCTTGACCTGCTCGACGTGAAAGGGCAGGAACATGTTAAACGCGCCATTGAAGTCGCCGCTGCTGGTGGGCATAACCTCATCATGATCGGACCGCCCGGTTCCGGAAAGACCATGATAGCGAAGCGAATTCCGTCGATTCTGCCGAAACTATCCATGGATGAATCCTTAGAAACAACGAAAATCCAAAGTATTATCGGCATTTTGCCGAGCGACACACCTTTGATTGTGACCCGCCCATATCGTTCACCACACCATACGATTTCAGACGCAGGTTTAATTGGCGGTGGAAAAGTACCGCGTCCCGGTGAGGTGAGCCTCGCACATAACGGTGTGCTCTTTTTGGATGAACTCCCCGAATTCCGGCGAAACGTTCTTGAAGTCATGCGGCAACCCCTTGAAGACCTGCAAGTGACCATCTCTCGCGCATCCGCATCTCTCACTTATCCGGCGAACTTCATGCTCGTCGCTGCCATGAACCCTTGCCCTTGTGGGTTTTTTAGCGACCCTACCAGAGATTGCAAATGCTCACCCAATCAGATTCAAAACTACGTCTCCCGTATCTCTGGACCGCTCTTAGACAGAATCGACATCCAAGTTGAAGTGCCAGCGGTGAAATATGCAGAACTTGCTAATGAAACAACCGGTGAACCTTCGGCACACGTCCAAGAACGCGTTGAAAAGGCACGTCAAATCCAACACCAACGCTTTGCAGACACAGCAATACACGCCAACGCAAACATGGAATCTAAGCAGATACGAGAATATTGCAAAATTGATTCCCAAGCACAAGAGCTTCTCCGAGTCGCGATTAACCAATTAGGGTTGAGTGCACGTGCCTACGACCGGATTTTGAAAGTCGCACGCACCATCGCTGACTTAGACGAAAACCCGCATATAGAGGCACTCCATGTCTCTGAAGCTATACAATATCGGAGTCTCGACCGAAGCTTCTGGAAAAAGTAACCCTACAAAGAGAAGTTTTCTTAAAATTAGCAAAAGCAAACAGGAATGGTGCATGCACAAAGCCATTTCCGCTACGCTTGGCGACTAATTAAAAGAAAGGAAAAATGCAACCTAATTTTATTATCTTCCTAACCGACGATCAAGGATACGGTGATCTGTCCTGCATGGGCGCGACTGATTTCAAAACGCCACATCTCGACAGAATGGCAGCAGAGGGAGCACGCTTCACGGACTGGTACTCAAATTCACCCGTCTGTTCCCCTTCGCGCGCAGCATTACTGACAGGACGATACCCGTGCCATGCTGGGGTCCGTTCCATTTTATCAGGGCATCGCACTGCTACAGGGTTACCGCCTTCTATTCCGTCGCTCGCAACAGCACTGAAGGAACGAGGCTATTACACGGCGATGTCTGGAAAATGGCATCTGGGGCTCGCAGAGGGTTCACGTCCGGAACACCACGGGTTTGACGATTGGTTCGGATTCATGGCAGGGTGCATCGATTTCTTCTCGCACATCTTCTATTGGGGCTTAGGACAACCTGGCATCGATCAAACACATGACCTCTGGGAAAACGGCGAAGAAATCTACCGCAACGGTGAATACTTCACCGAACTTATCACCGAATACGCCATCAGATATATCCGAAAGTCTGTTGAACTCGGTAAACCTTTTTTTCTCTACGTGCCTTACAACGCACCGCACTATCCGATGCACGCGCCTCAGAAGTACGTGGACCGATTCCCGAACCTGCCGTGGGACAGACAGATTATGGCGGCAATGCTCAGTGCCGTTGACGATAGCGTCGGCGAAATTTTTGCCGAACTTGAGAGACTCGGACTTGCAGAAAACACCTTCTCCTATTTCCAAAGCGACAATGGTCCCTCGCGTGAAACCCGAAATTGGTTAGATGGCACACAGGACCCGTATTACGGCGGCACTGCCGGTAAACTGAAAGGACATAAATTTAGTCTCTATGAAGGCGGCATCCGTTCACCCGGAATCATGAATTGGCCCCAACAAATTCCCGCAGGACAGGTAATCAATGAAGTCGGCGCAGCAATGGATGTGTTCCCGACTTTTCTCGCAGCGGCAGGTGGAGATCCCTCTGCCTACGAACTCGATGGACTCGATGGACTCCCTATGGTGACAAACGGCGAACCCACACCACATCGCGAAATCTATTGGGAGATGGGTAAGCAGACTGCTGTGCGTCGTGGTAATTGGAAATTGGTACTCAACGGTCAATTGGTAGAGGGCGCGCCTCCAGAAGACGATGTGCATCTCGCAAACCTCGACACCGACATGGGTGAAACGAAGAACCTGAAAGATGAACACCCGGAACTCACCACTGAATTGACAGGAGCCGCTCAAACGTGGCGCGAAGGCATTGAAACGCATTGGGAGACCGAATGGGTCAACCCGAACGGTACAACCGGTTACGTCAAGGAACAGTAAAATGCTAACCGACATCCAAGATGCCTATGGGCACCTCCTTTCAGATTATCATAACGGTCAAAAAAACGTCGAAATTGTGGAGAGAGAAGACGGATTCATTGATGTAAGCCGCCTGGGACCTTTCAACTATTTCGCTGAATATGAGGACTGGGCTGAACATCAAAAACTCGCAATAGCGCACGCTATAGGACGGGTCTTGGATATCGGTTGTGGTGCAGGGCGGCACTGCCTCTATCTCCAAGGACAGGGACATGATGTTTTAGGAACGGACATCTCACCATTAGCCATCCAGACCTGCCAAAGCCGTGGGCTCAAAAATGCTCTTGTCGCGCCTGTCACGCAGTTGAATTCCAAAATTGGCACCTTTGACACGATTCTCATGATAGGACACAATTTCGGACTCGCTGGAAGTTATAAAAGAGCAAAATGGCTATTGAGACGCTTCGCTGCTATGACAACAGATACCGCAAAAATTATCGCTGAAACAATGGACCCTTACGAAACGACAGATCCAGGTCATCTCGCCTATCATCAATTCAATAGAGATAGAGGACGGATGAGCGGTCAGTTGAAACTACGGATCCGATACAAACAATACGCTACACCATGGTTCGATTATCTGTTTGTTTCAAAAGCGGAGATCGAAGACATCCTTGACGGAACAGCGTGGCGGGTCGAACGCTACATTGACGCAGCCGATACACCGACTTATGTCGCAATTCTATCCAAACATGTGCATTCCTGATTATAATAGTCTCGGTAGGTGCATCATTGGAGAGGTTGGGAACCCCATCTGTTAAAAACATCTTTGCTAATCAGATTAGGAGCCTTCCCGAAAGACGAGATATGTCATGATACTTTTTAAATTTGCTTTTATTACGGACACACATCTGTATTTAAACGCGCCGAAGAACTTCGCAAGCGGACTTCAACAGCAAAAAAATAGTCTTGCACTCTATGAAAAATTAGTTGAACAACTGAACGCGTTTGAGCCTGCCTTTGTAATTCATGGCGGGGATATCGTGTGCGGTGGTAACAGTTTTGACATGTTCGCAGAAGAATACGAAGCCACACTTGACGGTGCGCAACAACTCGGGCAGCGTATGAATGCTCCTTGCTATTACATCCCCGGCAACCACGATTTGCATCCGGAAACCGGTTCTAAAGACGATTATTTGGCACGCTTCAGTACCAACGGCATGGGCTCTGTCAGTTTTGTGCACGAAAATATCCGGTTTCTCCTCCTCGATTCGCAGGAGGTGCCCGAAGACCTCACACACGGGTATATCAGCACTAACCAACTGGCGTGGACAGAGCGAGAATTGAAAAGGGCGCGTGATTACAACCAAGAGGTTTTCATTTTCTCACATCAACTCCCGTTTCCAAGTGTCGAATTCCAGGGGATTGGTTCAAGAGTTGCCAACTCCGCAGAGGTTCTCGAAATTACCGCCCCCTTTGAAAGACAAATTTTGGCATTTTTCTGTGGACACCTGCATCTCAATCGCGTCTTCAGAGAGCAAGGTATGCTGTGTATCGTCTCCTCTGGCATTATCTGTTATCCGATGATGTGGCGACAGGTCCTGGTATATCCCGATAGAGTTGACGTGAAGTCCGTGCCGGTCAACTTACCGGATGTCCTCGCTGAATCAGCAGCAGTCAATCCGGATAACAATCCTTATCTATTGGGCAGAGACCGAGATCTAAACTTCAATATTCCTCGGAACTTACAAACTTCTATTGATGAGGTGTGAACCGCGCCCCGCTTAACGAACGATTTTTTAACGATTAAATCTGGGCACTGCTCCACTACGTTTCGCGATGGTTTCTGATTAATTCTTGACAGAGAGCGGTGATGGAGGCGTTAGGATTACCGAAAACCTGCCTGAAATGAAATTAGGTTTCCTTAAACGGCATAATTTTGCTTCGCAGTGAGAATGCTTTACATTTGGAAGGCAGACCAGAAGCCCAATAATTAAAAAATGATTGAAGTTCAAAATATCACCAAAAACTACGGTCCCTTCCAAGCACTCAAGGGCATCTCCTTCCAAGTAGACAAGGGACAAATTGTCGGCTTCCTCGGTCCTAATGGAGCAGGAAAAACAACGACAATGCGAATCCTCACCTGTTTTATGCCGGCGAGTAGCGGACGCGTTACCGTCGCCGGATATGATGTTTTCAAAGAATCGCGAGAGGTTCGGAAACGCATCGGTTACCTCCCCGAAAACGTTCCGCTCTATCCGGAAATGACGGTGACGAAGTACTTGATGTACATGGCAAAGATCCGCAGTGTGCCGCGTAATAGCATCAAAGGGCAACTGGATAATGCCATTGAGGCATGCGGTCTCACCGAACGCCGGCATCAGATTATCGGACAACTATCGCGCGGTTTTCGACAACGCGTCGGCTTAGCACAAGCACTCATTCACGAGCCTGACGTTTTAATTCTCGATGAACCCACCTCCGGATTGGATCCACGGCAGATTGTCGAAATTCGAGAACTAATCAAAGCACTCGGCAAGGAACGGACTATCCTGTTCAGCACCCACATCTTACCCGAAGCCAGTCTCACATGCGAACGGTTGATTATCATCAGTCGTGGTAAAATTACAGGGGATGTTCTGTTGAAAGATGGACGTGCCGCCCCCAGACAGAGCGATGGATCTACCCGTAATACAGAGAATTTGCAAGTTGCCTCCTCCATTCTTGCACTTGAGGTAGCAGGAGCACCAGCAGACGATATATCAACCGAACTCCACGACATACCAAACGTGATTCAAGTCGATCAGATCGATACTGATACGGATGACACGGCGACGTTCCACCTTCACTATACACTGGCGACCGACATCCGTTCAGAAGTAGCAGCAACCATCGTCAAACGTGGATGGCAACTGCTTGAAATGCACACGACTGAAATGTCACTTGAGGAACTGTTCCTGTCCTTGACGATATAGTGTGTGCTGTCTGCTACGACATCGGTTCATCCCGCCCGTTGGAAACGTCAATCATGCGTCTAATCATCTGGATTATAGGCAACGTCGCCCTACTTCTCTTTGGGTGCGGTGAAGAAAGCATTGAAGAGATGCAACCCGAATCTGAGCCAGAACACCTCACGGAGACTCCCAATCTCTTTACCGAGAGCGAATGGGCAGTGATTGAAAGTTTATCGCCTCTACCTGACAAACCACCACCAAGTCTCACAAATCGCGTCGCTGATAATCCAGATGCGGCACAGTTAGGGCAGATGTTTTTCTTTGACACACGATTCTCAAAGGAAGGCACAATTTCCTGTGCAACATGCCATTCACCATTCCATGGCTTTGCCGATGTTGAAGCCACTTCATTAGGGACCAGACGCGGCACAAGAAATGCACCAACCGTTCTCAATGCTGCCTATAACAAATGGCAATTTTGGGACGGACGCGCGGAGACCCTCTGGGCACAAGCACTATTCGCACTCGAAGGTGGCGAAGAACAAGCCGGCACACGACTCCAGTACGCACACCTCATCAAAGGGCATTATGAAGCAGAATATGAAGCCGTCTTCGGCACCCTTCCTGAACTCGAAGATGCCACACGTTTCCCGCCTAATGGTAAACCCGGCGATGCGGTGTTCGATAACATGTCCGAAGCTGATCAGGTTGCTGCGAACACTGTCTTTGCAAACATCGGTAAGGCAATTGAAGCCTACGAACGCCTTTTGATTAGTCGGAACGCACCTTTCGATCAGTATGTAGCAGGCGATGAAGAGGCGATTACACCTGAAGCAAAGCGCGGCTTAAAGATATTCATCGGAAAAGGTGTCTGTGTCCTCTGCCATGGAACACCACACTTTAGAGACAACGATTTCCATAACCTTGGGATACCACAAGGCGCGCTGCCAGAAGATACCGGACGTTTCCAAGGAATCGCGAAACTCTTAGCCGATCCGTTTAACAGTACCAGCATCTATAGCGATTCAAGGGCGGATGCCACACGCATGCTGAGTCTCCTGGAGCCGAGACTGGAACATCAAGGCGAATTCAAAACGCCAACCCTCCGTAACGTCGCACTAACGCCACCCTATTTCCACACCGGCGAATTTCCAACACTCGCTTCTGTGATTGAATTCAATGACGTAGGCGGCACCACAAACGAATTTGTCGGCAGAAGCGCAGGCCCAGTGGAACCCCTCCATCTCAGTGAACAGGAAAAAAGAGATCTTGTCGAGTTTTTAGAAACGTTGACAGGCGAACCACCACTTGTGCATCTGCTAACAAAGCCGAAACTTCCTTAGTCAGCTGTTCCATCAAGCGGTAGTTTTAAATGCTCGCGCACGGCTTGACGCACCTCAGTACAGATGCGCGCCGTGTGTTCTGCATCGTCGGCTGTAGCAGAGGCACCGGGATAGCGAGTCGCCACCGCGTATTTGGAAAGCAATGTAAAATCGGGCTGCCAAACCCGCCAAATAGGCATCGCAGGAAGAACCAGTTCCAGCAATTCTTTTAAATCATGTGTTCTCGGAAAGGGAATGTTCCGCTCTTGAAGCCATGCCTTTAGATACTTCTCGACACATTGCTGGGCATGGAAGCATACAATATTATATAGCGGATGCTGCCCTTGCTGAAGCTGCCGCATCCCAAGATAATCCTCTTCGGCGTTCTCTACCCATTCCAATGCCAACGGATTCATGGCACACTGTTCCTTTTTCGGCGGTTTCAAGAGAAAATTGGCAGATTCATAGAGGACTTCACCCTTTTCAGTGACCTCGCGGAGAAACCAGTCGTTATAAGAGAGGCGATACGCTATCTCCTCAGACGAACGCACGAGCAAGTCCATGCGGAAGCGGCGCGGAATACGTTCTTGAATCTCTATTTCCTGCCTGCGCGTCTCTGATTTCGGACCCGGCATCACTATCAACAAATCAACATCAGAGTATTCCGAGGGTGTGCCGTACGCATAAGAACCGAAAAGAATAATTTGTAGTGGCGCGAATTCGCGTACGATGTCATCACATGTAGCTTGAATGTCTTGCCGGGTAACCATACTCATTCCCTCTTTTATTTCGGCAGGTCTATCACAGGGTCAGCGATATCAACAGGAACACCCGCAAATGTGTAAAACGTATACAACTCATTATGCCGCATCTCCGTCGTAGACGCAAGAAAAATCTTATCTAAACTTTCAAAAAAAATCTTGATTTCTAAATGTATCTATCGTATAATCAACACTATACAACTATTTGAACAAGGAGTTGTAATTGTCGTAATACAGAACGCTTATGAAACTCGTTACCTTTCAAACCAAATCAACACCTACTACACCAAGGCTCGGCACTCGGATTGACGGCGATCAGATTGTTGACCTCACCGCAGTTGCCCCAGATATGTGCCAATTCTTTGAACAGAATTGCATAGCCGACGCGCAAAGGTACATTGAACGCACAGACCTGTCCGATGTTGTTTTCCCTGTGGCTGATGTGCAACTGCTCGCGCCGTTTCCACGTCCTGCAAGCCTACGCGATTTCGGCGTATTCAAAACCCACATGGATGCCGCCGCGCGGATTACCGGCAAAGAGATCTCGCCTGAATGGTTCAAACTGCCCAACTATTACCGCGGCAGCACGAGTCCATCCTCCATTACCGGACACGAAGCCGTTGTCACTTGGCCCAACTACACCCAAAAACTCGATTTTGAACTGGAGTGGGGCATCTATATCGGCAAAACTGGAAAAAATATCTCCGTAGCAGAAGCCTCCGAGTACATCGCTGGTTATACCATTTACAACGACATCAGTGCGCGGGATATTCAATTTCGGCACATGACCATGGCACTCGGTCCCGCTAAAGGGAAGGATTTCGACAATAGCAACATTATGGGACCCTGCCTCGTTACACCAGATGAAATCCGCGACCCGTACAACCTCCGAATGATCGCCAGAGTCAACGGCGAAGTCTGGGCAGATGGCAATACTTCGGATATGTATTACTCGTTTGAAGAAATGATTTCGTTCGTATCACAATCAGAGACGCTCCATCCCGGCGAGTTTTTAGGCTCCGGCACCGTCGGAAAAGGGTGCGGGTGGGAACTCGACCGCTGGATTCAACCTGGGGATGTCATTGAACTTGAGGTTGAAAACATCGGCGTACTCAGAAACCAAATCGGTGAACCTGACGTGAACCCCGCGGAATGGACGGAAAAAGGTCTTTAATTTTCCCTTGCGGATCGGTGAGGTGGGTTGAATGAATAACGATCCTCGGCGTATATCCAGCGCGCCCGTTGGTTGCGCTTACTGCTGAGTCCATCAAGAACCTGCCCTTAACATAGTGGAGGGCAGTCCAGAGGACCATAAATTAAAATGCGACTCAAAGACAAGGTAGCCATCGTTACAGGTGCCGCATCCGGTATCGGAAAAGCCACAGCGATCCTTTTCGCCGAACACGGTGCGGAGGTAGTCGTCGCCGACATCGATGAAGATCGCGCCAACCAGACCGTCACCACTATCCGAGACGCAGGCAACGAAGCGATCTATGTCCAAACCGATGTGACAATTTTAGACAACGCTGAGCGTATGGTGCAGGAGACCCTTAACAACTATGGAAAACTTGATATCCTGATCAGCAGTGCTGGAATTGCAATGCGGCTCCCTGTTGCCGATCTGCCAGAGGACGACTGGCACCGCTGTCTAAATGTTAACCTCACTGGGGTCTATCTTTGCGCCAAAGCAGCGATTCCCGCAATGCAGAAAAACGGTGGTGGTTCCATCATCAACCTATCCTCCATCTACGGAATCGTCGGTGCGGGCGTTCGGGCAGCGTATGTCGCTTCCAAAGGCGGTGTGACGAACCTCACACGCGGGATGGCACTTGATTACGCGGAGGATAACATTCGGGTTAATTGCATCTGCCCCGGCTTCGTTGAAACGCCGTTAGTTGCCGGTGTCATCAAAACGCCAGAGGAATATCGGACACTCGCGGACAAGCACCCGATGCGGCGGCTCGCTCAACCCGAAGAGATCGCCTACGGCGCACTATACCTCGCCTCCGACGAGTCTGCTTTCGTTACAGGCATCGCTTTACCGATTGATGGTGGTTATACCGCAGGATAAAATTCTGTACGGCACAGTACAACCGAAAACTGAAAGGTTCTATAATCGGTATCTTCTGACTCAACCTGACGTTAAGAGTAGATACGACACACCAATCCACCATAAAGGGAGCTTTGCACCATGTTTAACTCAAAGTTATTCTGGGGTGGCATATTGCTCTGTGTAGCGGTGTTCGTCGGTATTCTGCTTTATAGAACAAACCAGCCACCTCAGGAACCGATAAAAATTTATAAAATTGTCGTGCCAGAACGGCGCGCTACAGTTCAGTCCGTAGATAAACAAAAGGAACAAACAAAAGAAGATGCCAATGAAACAGAAGACACCTCTACATCCGTGGATTCCCGCGTGTCTATTGATTCTGAAGGTCTCACACCGCAAGATACACAACTTTCCGAAGCGGAAGTGACGACTGAAGAAAGCACTCCGTCCGATAGCACCGAAACGGAAAACGTCTCCGAGTCTAAAGAAGAACGTTACTATGGATTAACGCTCATTGAAATTGAAGAGAAAATCCCCGTGCTTGAGGAGGAAATTCGCACGAACCTAACCAAAGCCGTAGAACTCTATACGGAACTGAGAAGTACGGATGGAGTGGCTGGAAAGTCGCCCGAGCTCATCGCATGGCGTGATGAGACGTGGCAAGAGGTAAAGCGGCTGTTCAACGATGTCGCTCACACTGGAAAAATTACGAGATATACTTCCTATTTGAAGGTGACAGGTGTGGCGGAAAATCCACTACTCCCCGGCGGATGGATTTATGAACTGACAGAACCCCTACCGATGCGGGTTACCCCCAGTGGAACGTCTCAATAAGCCTGCTTAAAGAGATTAGGAGAAAACCGATGTTCCTTTTAAATATAAAGCCGATTCGTTTTTTACTTTTCTGTATGGTGCCATGGTTCTGGTAAACCGTCAGATATTGTCCAAAGAAGAATTCCTTAAACAATACGGAGAACTACTCTCACGACCTACAGACCGCATCAGGAACCAATGATCTATTCAATCGCACAACCACAGCGGCACACCATAAAAAAAGATGCGTAAACTTTCCTTGATTACTTTCCTCATTCTACTCATAAACAGCGCGTACCTGTTTAGCTTCGGCGAACCGACGCTCTTTTACATCTCCAACGTCCTCCTTCACGTTGGACTTGGTATTGTTCTGATAATTCCATTCAGTATCTACATCTACCGACAATTCAAGCGAATCTCAACGCTCGGACGAATAGGAATTATCGGAATAGCCGTTGGTGTCATCAGTGGTGGCTATCTGATGATTGTCGGCGCGACAACTCCGTATCGATGGCTACTCATCACACACATCGTCAGTGTAAGCGCGGGGAGTATTCTCCTCTGTGTTCACCTATTAAGAGACAAGGAACTCCTCACGCCATCGTTGAGAAAAATAAGCATCGGCGTGCTAACTGTTGTCGTCCTTTTCCCGGTAGGCGCGAAACTCACACAACACTATTTACCGAATGAAACATATCTCGTCGAGAACCCCGCACTACCCCCTACGAGTATGTATGAGGAGGGCGGTGGTACAACCGGTCATTTCTTCCCCGCATCCGTCGAAACAGAGACGGGTGCGCTGATTCCAACCGATTTCTTTCTCACCTCGGAAACCTGCGCTACCAAGGGATGCCATTCAGACATCTATCAGCAGTGGAACGAATCCGCCCACCATTTCTCTTCTTTCAATAACCAGTGGTATCGTAAGTCAATTATCTATATGCAGGATGTCAACGGCATTCAACCTTCCAAATGGTGCGGGGGATGCCACGATCCAGCAATCCTACTCAACGGTGTGATGGACAGACCCATTCGTGAAAACCTGCACACACCCGCCGCCCAAGCCGGACTTGCATGTACTGCTTGCCACTCTATTGAAAAGGTCAAAGACACGATGGGCAACAGCGGATACGTGATTAAATACCCTCCCCTTCACGACATCGCTGCCAGCGATAATCCTGTTATCCGCAATTTGCACAACTATCTCATTCGGCTTGATCCGGAGCCTCACAAAAAAAGTTTTCTCAAACCGTTCCACCGTGAAAACACCGCCGAATTCTGTTCAACCTGTCATAAAGTGCATCTCGACGAACCGGTCAACAATTTTCGATGGATACGAGGTTTTGACGACTACGATCAGTGGCAGAAAAGCGGTGTCTCACATCAAGGCGCGTTGTCCTTCTACTATCCCGAAACGGCGAAGAAGTGTGTCGATTGTCACATGCCACTCGTTGACTCCACAGACGCCGGGAATATCAACGGCAAGGTCCACAACCACCGATTCCCAGCCGCGAACACAGCCCTGCCTTTTGTGAATCAACATCCAGAGCAACTCAAAATCATAACAGAATTTTTGCAGGATGAAGTCGTAACGTTAGATTTGTTTGCAGACGGCACACCGATCCCACGCGACGGTACTGAAGTTGTCCGAGGTGAGGACACACGGGTCGATGTCGTAGTCCGCACACGGGGGGTCGGTCACCGCTTTCCAGCTGGCACGATTGACGCATTCGACATCTGGCTGGAAGTGAAAGCCACTGATGAAAACGGAAAAATTGTCTTCTGGAACGGCAGAATCGCCGCACCCAATGGTAACGGACCCGTCGATCCAAGCGCACACTTTTATCGCGCCTATATGCTGGATGCACACGGAAATCTGATTAATAAACGAAATGCCTGGGCAACTCGAACCGTCCTCTACTCAAACACAATTCCGCCGGGTGCCGCCGATACCGCACGCTACCGACTCGAAATCCCAACGGATTGTGGAAATTTTCTCACAGTGGAGGCGAAACTCAACTATCGCAAATTCAATTGGTGGCATACACAGTGGGCTTACGCCGGCGTGCGCGACCCAGAAGACACAGATTTTCAGGTAGATAAAGGCTACGATGATGGCAAGTGGGTCTGGACCGGGGATACCTCAGATGTCGCAGGAAAAATCAAAGCGATCCCAAACCTACCCACTATCGTAATGGCATCTACCAAAACAACCTTAAAGGTAGCAGGCACAGTCCCTGTGCCGTCAGCCGAAGTAGTGGACCCGGTGGACTCACAACCAAAGTCTAAAAATACGCGCGAACGGTGGAACGACTACGGCATCGGGCTACTCCTACAGGGCGATCTGAAAGCCGCAGAGACCGCATTTCTCAAAGTAACCGAGATAGAGCCAGCATACCTCGATGGATGGGTAAACGTGGCAAGAGCCAGAATCCAAGAAGGAGACATGCAAGGCGCAGAATCGATGCTTGAAAAGGCGTTTGAAATCCAAAAGACATTGCCACCTGAAAATCCACACCGCGCGAAGGTCCATTACTTTTACGCACTCATTCAAGAGGTCTACGGCAATTACGACACAGCGATTGAGCATCTGGAGCACGCTGTCTCGCAATTCCCACGCGATACCCGTGTCCGAAATAAACTTGGACGTATACACTTTCTGAAACGCAACTACGAAACCGCTCTGGCTGAATTCCAAAAGACGCTTACCGTCGACCCAGAAGATCTGGACGCACATTACAATATGATGCGTTGCTACCGCGCCCTCAAGAACCCCTCGCTTGCCGCGAAATCCCAAAAACTCTACCTACGCTTTAAGGCAGACGAATCCGTCGACGCAATCACGGGTATTCCTCGCCGGGCAGATGCAGATGTCAACCGTGAACGTCAACGAATTCATGAACATACCAACGGTTATGAATCTCTATCCAACCCCCGAACACCGGAGTACCGCTGAAGCGATTGTCGAGTTCTTCACCGCAATCCCAGAAATTGAAGCGGTCTGCTTAATCTGTTCATGTGCCCGCCGCAAAGCAAGCCGAGACAGTTGTCTGGATATCCTCGTCCTCGGCAGACCTGAAGCCATGTCTACAGCACAGGAGGAAATTCAGAAAATTTGGGACGAATTTTATACAACTGCCCCTATTTTTCAAAAGCTCGCCGCTGTCGGGAAATATGCACACGTCGATCTCGAATTCAGCGATGGACACTTCGTGCCGACGGAACACTATTGGGTCGGTGGACCGGATGAGTTTGAACTCGTGATTGGCAATTATTTAGTCTATAGCGTTCCACTCTACCAGAGAGGCAATTATCTCGACGAACTCAAGGCAAAGTGGTTGCCCTACTACGATGAAACGCTGCGCCGCGATCGCCTATCAATGGTACAGAAGTATTGTCTCAACAATCTCGACCATATCCCACTCTACATTGAACGCCGACTCCATTTTCAGTGCTTCAACCGCTTTTACGATGCGTTCCGTGAGTTTCTACAAGCCCTCTTTATCGCTCGACGCACCTACCCTATCACCTACGACAAGTGGATCCAAGAACAGATTGTAGAGATTTTAGAACTACCGGCACTCTACCAACAGTTGCCACGCCTGTTCGAGATCCGCAGCTTTGAAAGCCATGAGATTTTAGACAAAGCAAACTCTCTAAGAAACTTGCTGGATGAATATGCACCGATGTCAGTGTAGAACTTGACAATCCGCCTACAATATGCTATCCTAAAAATAGACTGTCCTTGATTAGACGGGACTTACGCAGCTTCCTTTGCTGGCGAGGTTTGAAACCTCGCCAGCGGCGTGCGCATGTAGGTGCTGATAAGAAAATTGCGTAAGTCCTATTAGAAGAACATCACGGCTATAATACGAACATATCAGATCGTGAGTCCGTCCAATGTGGAAAGCATCTTAATCCTTAAAAAAACTTACTTCTTGGAAACTATCTTGACAACCGTCGATACAAAAAACCTCCTACGGCACTTGCCCGCCATCGAAAAACTCCTGAACACACAGGAAATGCTTGACTTGCAAGCCACCTACGCCCGTTCTCTTGTGACGGAGGCATTGCGCGCCGTCGTCGCCGACATCCGAAACGACATTCTGAGTGGCAGTACACAACTGCCAGAACACACGGAATACGCCGAACGAACGCGCCAGAAAATTGAGGCAAAGATAGGTGCCCGCATGCGTCCCGTCGTCAATGCGACAGGTACGATTACACACACCAACTTAGGCAGATCGCTGTTAAGCAATTCTACCTGTGAAGCAATCCAGCAAGCCGCACAAAACTATGTCAACCTCGAATACGACATTACAACAGGTAGGCGAGGACATCGGGATAGGATTACCGAACCCCTCTTACAGCAGTTGACCGGCTGTGAGGCATCCACGGTCGTTAATAATAATGCAGCGGCGGTTCTGATCGCGCTTCAAACGATCGCACGCGGTAAAGAGGTTATCGTCTCACGAGGAGAACTGATCGAAATCGGTGGGGCGTTCCGAGTTCCTGACGTAATGGCAGCAAGCGGCGCAGTCCTCCGCGAAGTAGGCACCACCAACCGAACCCATCTCCGCGATTACGCCGAGGCTATTAATGAGAACACAGGGTTATTGCTTAAGGTGCATCCGAGCAATTACAAAATTCTCGGTTTCACCTCAACGCCTTCGATGGGAGAACTGACGGAACTCGGTGCACAGCACGGCATTCCAACGATGGAAGATCTTGGGAGTGGTGCGCTCATCGACATGACAACATACGGACTTCCGCATGAACCGCTCGTCGGAGAGCGAATCGCCAGCGGTGTTGACATTGTTACCTTTAGCGGCGATAAGCTGCTCGGCGGACCCCAAGCAGGAATTATCGTGGGTAAAGCGGAATGGATCGAGAAGATGCGTAAAAACCCGATGATGCGGGCACTCCGAGTCGATAAACTTATTATTGCCGGTTTGTCAGCCACATTGCAACTCTATCTCACAGAGGATGCCACCATCACTGAACGGTTTCCGATGCTCAACCGCTACACCCGACCGATAGAGGCACTCCATGCCGTTGCAATAGCACTCAAGACGCAGTTAGAACCCCTCTTCGGAGAAAAGGTCGGTATTCAGGTCTCGGAAACCTACGGGCAAATCGGGAGTGGTGCCCTCCCCGTTGAGACGTTACCGAGTATCGCACTTGTCCTTGAACCCTCGGAGTCTTCCGCTGAAATGCTCGCTGCACAATTCCGAAACGCTACAATTCCCGTCATCGGCAGAATCAAGGACGGTCTTTTTTGGTTGGATCTGCGGACAGTCTATGAGAGAGAACAGGCTTGGATCGTCGAAACTGCCACACAAATCGCAAAAGATTTATGAGAATTGTAGGAATCCTTCTTATCAGCATTGTCAGTGTTGGTGTGTGCGCCTGCACGCAAAACGAGGAGGGTTCACCCATTGAACCAACCACAGAAATTGTCTCTGAAGTCGATGGTGCAACAATGGTGTTAATTCCGGCAGGCACGTTTCAGATGGGCTCCGCCACCGGGGATAGCGATGAACGACCCGTGCATACCGCCACCCTCGATGCATTCTACATGGACACATACGAGGTAACGAATGCCCACTATCAGAAGTTCGTCCAAAGCACAGGTTATCCTCAGCCACCGCTGTCGCATAATCCAAGATTCAATGCCCCCGATGTCCCTGTCGTTCGGGTGAACTGGCGCGATGCGGCTGCGTACGCAGCGTGGGCAAATAAACGGCTGCCTACCGAAGCAGAGTGGGAATACGCCGCACGCGGAGGTCTCACTGGCAAACGATACCCGAATGGTGATATAATAACTTATGCAGATGCCAATTTCGGTAATACAGGCGGAGCGGATAGATGGAAGTGGACAGCACCGGTTGGCAGCTTCCCACCTAACGGCTATAATCTCTACGATATGGCAGGCAATGTGTGGGAGTGGTGCTTTGACGAATACAACAGTGAATTCTATAGCATCAGTCCACAAAGTAACCCGCGCTTCGGCAGGGAAATTGCTCCTGATAGTGAAAACTTTCGCATCCTACGGGGCGGTGGATGGGGCGGGAGTCCTGAAGATCTCCGTGTCGCAGACCGATGGTATCACCTCTCATCCGGAAGCACTATTGGATTTCGGTGCGTAAAAGACATCACACAAACAGAAGAGTAGTCGTCAACTAAAGAAAGTAATGGGAATCCTAACACCTCTTGTTACTGATGTGGCAGCGGTTTTGCTTGGATATCTCTTCTTAGCCAAAGAAACCAAGCTTGAAACGAAGTGGAAAGCGACTCGGCACAAAGGCACATCAAATGCCAAACACACGTTACTTATCCGCAAGGAAAATTAAAAAATGGCAGTTGCAGTTCAACTTACCCATGTCACAAAAGCCTTCGATACGACGCTCGCCGTCAACGACGTGAGCTTGAAAATTGAGAAAGGCGAATTCTTCTTCCTCCTCGGTCCCTCCGGATGCGGCAAATCAACCTTTCTCCGAATCGTCGCCGGATTCTACAAGCCCGACACTGGCGAACTACGATTCGATGATACCGTCATCAACGACGTACCGCCACATCAACGCAACACAGGGATGGTATTCCAGAACTATGCCCTATGGCCCCACATGTCCGTTGCCGAAAACATCGAATACGGACTCACGCTTCGGAAACTCGAAAAAACGGAACGAAACGAAAAAATCACGCGCGCACTCGAAATGGTGCAGATGGAAGATTTTCGTGATCGCGCTGTCAACACACTCTCTGGCGGACAACAGCAGCGAATCGCCCTCGCCCGTGCCCTCGTCATTGAACCGAGTGTCCTACTCCTTGACGAACCGATTAGTAACCTTGATGCCGCACTCCGACAGCAAATGCGCGACGAAATAAAGCAGATCCATGACCGCACCAATATTACAATGTTCTACGTCACACACGATCAGGTGGATGCCCTCTCTATGGCGGATCGGATGGCAATTATGCAGGACGGGGTCGTTATCCAAGTTGGCACACCGCGCGAAGTATATAAGTTTCCAAAGAACGCTTTTGTTGCAAACTTCGTCGGGGAAACCAATTTTATTTCAGGCAAGGTCGAGCACGCCTCAAACGGTAGTGCTACTATAGAAACACCCGCCGGAACACTCCACTCCACAACCGTTTATCACGAACTAACACAAGGGACATCCGTGCGGTGTTCAATTCGACCAGAGGCACTCATTATTGACAACGTCCAGAATGGCGGAAATCCCGTCGAAAACAGGATAACTGCGAAAGTTACTGCGGTCAACTATTTGGGCAGGGTAGAGGAATATCAATTGATATCCGCAGATATTCCCCTTAAAGCCGTCCACTACAATCCCGGTGTAGAAACAAAAAAACCCGGAGACACTGTTCAACTTGCAATATCATCAGAGGCAATTATCCCACTACCGGATTAGGAGAATAGCAATCAGCGGTCGGTAAAGAGGTTTTCGGTGAACCGAAGCCTTTTTCTGAGGGCTGAAAGCCGATAACTGATAGCCAGAAAAAAATGCGACTAACACCGAGTCAACAACAAGCCCTTGACATAGACAGACACATCTGCGTAACCGCTGGTGCCGGATCCGGAAAAACCACGGTATTGGTCGAGCGTTACCTCAAAATTTTGCGTGCAGGTAACGCCAACCCGCAAGAGATTGTCGCCATCACCTTCACAGAGAAAGCCGCCGCCGAGATGAAGGAGCGCGTTATCGAAGAACTGTCGCCTCAAGAAGAGCGTGATGGCTCAGAACAGGACAATTCGCTACAAGGCTTTCGCGAAAAGATGAGCACGGCACACATCTCAACTATCCATGCATTCTGCTCACGTATCCTGCGAGAATTCCCCTTCCAAGCGGGTGTACCAGCCAACTTCAGCATTCTACAAGGCATTGATCAGAAACTCTCATTACAGCAAATCATTCGGGAAACCCTCAAGGACATTGCCATAAACCCTAACGATCTACACCGTGCGAGACTCACTCGGCTCCTACGACGCTATGGCGGACAGAAAAAACTGGTGGATTTCTTCTCCACTATGATAAATCAACGTGATGTCCTCGAACACCTAATGCAGAAAATTTATAGTAATCCAAACGATACAGAGATACGCAAAGGCTTGGAACAGCGGGTCCATGACACATTGATGTCAACAATGGACGTTGCCGAATTCATCCGATGTTTAAATGCTGTTTTGCAGGTTGCTAAAGGTAAAAATGCAGAGGCAGTTAGAGACTCGACCCAACAGTTAGAAACACTATATGGACAAAACCCAGACCCGTCTGGAGCGTTGAACCTACTTAGAGATATTGCGTTCCTAATTACAACTGGACGTAGTGCCATTGCAAAAAGAGACTTTCTGGGGAACCGTGTTACAATAACAGGCATTGAGGCTGAGATCAATTTTCTCGTATCAACTGCGAGAAAGATTAAAGCCGTACCCCTTATTGAAGACAACGAAAATGGGACAGATGAAAATGAAACCGATGATGATTTCCTGCTGAGCACAATTCGAGACCTACTCACACTATACACCCGAATCTCGAATGCGTACAGAATTGCCAAACTCTCTCAAGGTGAACTCGACTTTGCTGACCTGCAACTGAAAACCCGAGATTTGCTGCGCAACAACGAAGAAATCCGACAGAAATTAGTGTCCCGGCACAAGTACTATATGGTAGACGAATACCAAGATACAAATGAACTACAGTACGAATTGGTGATGCTTCTCACAAACGAACTCAAAGAAGCAAATCTTTTTATCGTCGGTGATCCGAAACAGAGTATTTACGCGTTCCGAGGCGCAGATGTCCGCGTATTTGAAAAGACAAAGGAAAAAATCGTCGACGACAGAGGAAGAGATATCCGTCTCACAGAGAATTTCCGATCCTTGCGTGATACTGTCGGGTTCGTCAATTACTTTTTCAATCGCTTGATGGGGGACGGAAAAGAAACTGAATTTGAAGTGCAGTATGAAGCTCTTACGCAAGCTCGACCCGTCAATGCAAACGGCGCAGTTGAAATTCTGCTTGGAAAACAGGGCGAGGAAGCAGCAAGTGAATACTCGCTTATCGCACACCACATCATAAACATGAAAGCAAACGAAGAAACGGTGTGGGTGCGGGGTGCCAGTGAAGAGAGCAAGGGCGTGGAAGCGGAACGTCCAATTCAGTACGGCGACATTGCTATCCTCATCCGGAGTAGAAGGCATCTCCCTGATATAGAGCACGCTCTACTTGAAGCAGGTATACCTTACCTCACCACTGGGGGTGTCGGTTTCTATCAACGACAGGAAATCTACGACATCTGGAACTACCTCCACTTCCTCGAGGCACCCACAAAAAATCAAGCATCTCTCGCCGCAGTTCTCCGCGGTCCCGCTTTCGGTATCTCCGACGCTGAACTCTACGAAATTTCACTCCAGGAAAGAGAAAATTTCTGGGATCAAGCGCAGAACTATCAAGACCGGTCTCATAACCTTAACCGCGCCATAACCACTTTAAAAAGGCATAGCCAACTTGCACACCGAATGCCTGTAAACCAACTCATCCTAACCCTCGTTAATGAAACAGGAATGATTGGAACGTTGCGAGCGGGGAAATACGGACAACAACGCTGGGCAAACTACCAAAAACTCTTGGAACTCGCCAGAAATTTTGACGGAGATGAAAACAAGCAAACCCTTCCAGACTTTGTTGAATTTCTGGATACATTAATTACGGAGGAACCCCAAGAGGGAGAGGCACCAGTTGAGGCAGGTAGCGGCGCGGTCCAAATTATGACGATCCATGCCGCCAAAGGGAAGCAATTCCCAATCGTCATCCTCCCAAGGCTTGACCGGAAAGGGCAAACGGACATGGAACCTTTCATCGATGAAGCACTCGGTATCGGCTTCAGCCCCCTTAATTCCGATAAAGACTACAGAAAAACCGCACCAGAGATTGTTACACACATGAAAAATCGGGCAAATGAAAAAGAAATCGCCGAAAAGAAACGACTGTTTTATGTCGGGACAACACGTGCTTGTGATCGGCTCATCTTATCAGGCACACTCCCAGCAATGAACATGCTTGACTGGCTCTACAAACACCTCGACATTGATGAAGAGGACAGTTTACTGAACCTGTCCGTCGCATTGGAAGTGTTCACAGGAAACATCACAAGTTCTGAATCCTTCGAACTCCAAATCCCGATCCATCAGGCACTAGCAGAGACTACATCCGCAGATGAGGTTTCCGACGAAACAACACCTATTGATTTTCCTGAGTCTCTACGAAAACTGGAACTAACCGGTACTTCCGCAGCCTTTTCTGTCTCTGAACTCGCGAATTATGCACGGTGTCCACTACGGTATCAATTGGAAAATGTGCTGCGAATTCCGGTAAATGGACAAGAAGAATCGGATTTGGATGAAAACGAGATGGATGCCGCTCTCCGCTACACGTTCGCACAAATACGACAGCGATCAGACATAGAAAATCTTGACACCACGATTGATCAAGCACTTGAAAATTATCCGGAAGTAACGACTGAATCAACAGCAACACTTCGTACACACGTTAACAATTTTATCAACTCCGAACTCGGTGAAACGGCATTCTCTGCACCCACGATTCACACCAATCAACACATTCACGCAGACATCAACGGACATATCGTTGACGGCAGGTTCGATAGACTCTTTAAAGATGAAACAGGAAACTGGCAGGTAATCAATTATAAAACCGACGAAGCTCAAAATTTAGATACATCCCATCCAGAAATGGAACTTTACAGTCTACTCGTGCATCGGCGTTATCCAAACCAATCGACTGTGACAATTAATCTCTTCTTTACTGGGCACGGCCGGTGGGAACAGATGTACTTCAGCACGGCACAATTGCAGGAAGTTCAGAAACAGTGGCAGGAAAAAATCTTGGCATTGCAGCGCGGGGTTTATGAGAAGAACCTTGAACACTGTTGTTCCTGCCCCTATGCGAATCCAGATGGACAGTGCATAATCACGGAGGCATAAAATGAAAAAATTAATACCAATATTTGCAATCATCATAATTGTCTGCTTTTCAATACGGGCGTGGCAACCCACCTTTGCGGGAACGTGGCGCGACGACTTTGAAGACAAAGACACCCGCGAATGGAAAATCTTTAACATTGACCGACAGGTTGAAAAGTGGTGGGTTAGTGATGGCGAAGCAGTCGGAGAAATCTTCTTACCCGGTTTCATGAGTCTCTGGATCACAGGTGAACTCACATGGAAGAACTACTCCCTTTCCTGTCGCGCAAAATTAGTGCAAGACAAGAACGAACCCCCAAGTATCGGGTTGACACTCCACGACAGAGGTGAGGAGGATACCCGTTATCTCTTTTTTATTGACTACGTTTTCGGAACCGTCCGAATTGTCAAAGCACTTCGAGATAACTGGTTTCCCGTTATCCATCCATTTGATGCCGAAATCGATACGTGGTATGAACTAACTGCCACCATCCACGAAGACGGCACGCTTGAATTTCAAGTCGACGACGAGATATTTACCGTTATTGACGATGAGCCCTTAAAAGGCGGACAAGCCGGGCTCGTTATCGCAGATGGACAAGCACGATTCGACGATGTCGAAATCACAGGCGCGAACATTGGCAATGGCGGTCCGGGAAAAGCACGTCCTGTCGAGCCGCAAACTAAACTCGCAACTATGTGGGGACATCTGAAGAAGAAATAACGAAGGTACACGAAAAATGGAGACCAAACAGACGGTTGGCATCGGCATTATCGGCATGGGATGGATGGGTATGACGCACGCCCGCGCATATCACCAGATCAGCGACCGGTTCCACGACAGTCCTCTCCATCCCAGACTCATCATCTGCGCAGACGACGTTGTCGATCGCACAACCGAGGCGAAAACACGATTCAGATTTGAACGCACAACGACCGACTACCGACACGTCATAGATGATGAAGACGTAGAAGTAGTCAACATCGCCGCACCAAATAGCATGCACCTTGAGATCGTCAAGGCAGCGACATCTGCGAGGAAACATGTCTTCTGTGAAAAACCTGTCGGACGGAATCCAGCGGAAACGAAGGCGATCTATGCCGCCGCACAGCGTGCGGGGGTCTTGACTTGTGTCGGTTATAACTATAGATGGGCACCCGTCGTTCAATACGCACACCAACTGATCTCAGACGGAAAACTCGGTAAACTAACCCACTATCGTGGTAGATTTTTTGCGGGTTACGCGAGTCATCCACGCGCAGTCCTTTCATGGCGATTTCAGAAAGAGATCGCTGGATTGGGAACGTTAGGGGATCTGATCTCTCACGTCATCGATATGGCGCATTTTATCGTCGGTGGTATTGATAGCGTCGTTTCACAACAGGAAACATTTATCCCAGAACGTCCTATAGTAACAGCAGGGACCGGCACACACTTCACCCTCGGTGCAGATGGCGAAATGGATGCCGTCACGAACGAAGACTACGTCGGAGCACTGGTCCGGTTTGGAAACGGTGCCAGAGGCACACTGGAAGCGTGTAGAGTTATCACCGGACCCAAATGCGAAATGGCGCTTGAGGTGCATGGGACAGAGGGTGCTTTGCGTTGGAACTTCGAGCAGATGAACGAACTTGAAGTGTACCTACCCGCTGAGGACGGTTTCCCTGATGGATACACCCGCGTATTAAGCGGTCCGAGCCACCCGTTTCACAGTTATTTTAATCCCGGTCCCGGTGTCGGATTAGGCTACGACGACCTGAAGACAATCGAAGCATATCAGTTTTTGCAAGCCATCCACACAGGAAAACAGGGAAATCCGGGTTTCCGAGAAGCCGCCGCAGTCGCTGACGTGCAAACTGCCATCCAAACCTCATGGAAGGAGGATCGGTGGATCTCCGTATAAAACGGCAATCAGCCATCGGCAATCAGCCATCAGTAGAAATATCCATCGGGCTTCAGGCTTCAGACTTCAGCAAGATACGTAACTACCGCACGCTGAAAGCCGAAGGTTTCCGACTGCTGATAGCCAATATAATATTCTGCTGCTGTCTGCTCATCTCCCTCAATGCCGTTGCACAACCCTTGCCACAATTCACCGACATCACACACGAAGCAGGCATCGACTTCGTCCATAACACGGGTGCCTTCGGTAAGAAATACCTGCCTGAAACCATGGGCTCAGGATGCGCCTTCATCGACTATGACACGGACGGTTGGCAGGATATCCTACTCGTCAACGGAAAGGATTGGGAAGGCGAGCTGACCCAGAAACGGCAAACAATGGCACTCTACCGCAACGACCGGGACGGCACCTTCACCGATGTCACGGAAACCGCAGGTCTCACCACACCGCTTTACGGTATGGGTGTCGCTGTCGCCGATTACGATAACGATGGTGATTCGGATATCTATATTAGCACCCTCGAAACCGACCGACTCTTCCAAAACAAAGGTGATGGCACTTTTGTTGACATCACGGAAACCGCCGGTATTCACAACCCCGGCTTCGGCACAAGCTGCGCATGGTTCGATTACAACAGGGACGGACACCTCGATCTCTACGTCGCGAACTATGTCGAATGGAGCAGAGAGAACGACCTATTCTGCACCCTCGACGGCATCAATAAATCCTACTGCACCCCTGAATCCTATACAGGGCAGTCCAGCAAACTCTTCAGAAATCGCGGCGACGGCACATTTGCCGATGTCTCCCGGATCGCACGGATTGAGGACAACACGAGCAAATCACTCGGTGTTTGCATCTTCGATTACAATGCCGATGGCTTACCGGACATCTTCGAGGCGAACGACACACAACCCAATAAACTCTACCAAAACAACGGCGACGGCACATTTATCGAGACCGGAATGCTCGCGGGGATCGCGTATAACGAAAGCGGCATCGCAACCGGCGCAATGGGTATTGATGCCGCAGACTACGATCGCATCGGCAAGGAGAGCCTCGTCATCGGCAACTTCTCCAACGAGATGCTCAACCTATACCACAACGAAGGCGACTTTTTCATCGACGATGCACCTGTCGCACACATCGGAAACGCGACCTTACTGACGCTCACCTTCGCATGTTTCTTTTTCGACTTCGATCTCGACGGCAACCTCGACATCTTCACCGCCAACGGACATGTCGAAAACGACATCAACGCCATCCAGACCCACGTTACCTATGCTCAACCCCCACACCTATTTCACAACGATTCCCAAGGCAAATTCACCGATGTGCTTCATAAAGTTGGCGCGGACTTGGCAAAGCCGATGGTTGGGAGAGGTGGTGCCTATGGCGATATCGACAATGACGGCGACTGGGATCTGCTCGTTACGACCTCCAACGGACCCGCACACCTCTTCCGAAACGATGGCGGAAACCGCAACGCCTGGATTAAGATCCAACTCGTCGGACAAACAAGCAACCGAGACGGTATCGGCGCACAGATCCGTATAACCTCCGCGTCGGTGACGCAGACCCACACAGTCAAGAGCGGTTCCAGTTACTGCTCACAGAGCGAACTCGCCGCCATTTTCGGTATAAACGACGATACTATCATTGAAACAATTGAGGTAACGTGGCCCAGCGGTGCCCTCAGCACACGCAAGAATGTCAAACCCAACCAACAGATTCGCATTGAGGAAATCGGCCCCTAAGCGCGTTTCTTGGGGGAAATCCGCAGGGAAACACCTATCAAAAACCCCAAGCAAAACACCTTGCTCCCTACAGAAAACGCTATGGAGGAAAGCATCATGAAACTCTTATGTTATGTGCTTAGCACCTTCCTCATCTTTGCTCCTCTCTCGGTTTCCGCTCTTGCAAAAGCCCCGGGAACTGCCAAAATCGTATTTACATCAAGGCGTGATGGCAATTCTGAAATTTATATCATGAACCCGGATGGATCTGATCAGATAAACTTAACCCAGCACCACGGGAATGAACTCATTTACGACAAGCGGGTTCGTGAAGTCGGCCAACTCTTCAAAGTCGCTTTGGACGGTGGTGTCCCGCAACAGCTCACACACCGAGGTGATAACGGCAACGCAGATTGGTTCGATCCGGCGTTTGCCTTGCCGGTCTCGCCCCAGCCTCGCTTTAGTGCCAAATTGTCAAAAACCACCTTTTGACAATTTACCTCTTTTGTGGTATACTTTAATTCACTTTTGAGTAGGATATGTTAAGTAATTTCGCCACTATCACATTTTATTTGCTTGCGATCCCTTGGGGTTTAACACAGCGCAATCTGAAAACGTTCTAATTGATGATTTTACGACGAACTGACCAACCGGTTCGTGGGGATACAAACCATGGCTAAATCTGTAAAAGCACTCATTACGCCGGAAGTTCTCAAGTGGGCGCGTGAAGAATACATCGACTTAGAGATCGACTACGCGGCAAAAAAATTAAAGGTAGACCCGGCACGTCTTGAGGCGTGGGAAAACGGGATAGAGCAACCCACTATCTCCCAATTAAAGAAGATTGCGAAACTCTATAGAATCCACATTTCTATTTTCTATTTGCCAGTACCCCCCACTAGTTTTCAGCGACCGGCAGACTATCGTGTCTTACCTAAACGAGCTGCAACTGATGAGGAACAGATCTATAGATTAAATGCCAACATCGTTGAAGCATTTAAAAGGCGAGAGACGCTCATCGAATTATACGAATTGTTGGAGGAATCGCCGCCTGAGGTTGACCTGAATTTCGACAGACGCGCAAGTCGGAAGCGAGCAGCGAAAAAAATAATAGAATTTCTTGAGGTTAACAGAGAGCAACTACAGGAAGCGAATACCCCACACGCCGCTTTGAAATTTTGGAAACGGATTGTTGAAGCGAAAGGTATTCTTGTCTGCCAGACGAACACACACCTGTCCGTTAATCTAGGAACAGTACGCGGGTTTTGCATTGCACAAAGACCATTTCCGGTAATTGTAATAAATTCAAAGGACAGCCCTTACGGTCGCATCTTTACCCTCATCCACGAATTGGTTCATATTGCACTTGGAGAAAGTGTCATTCAGAATACAGGATTTAGAGAAATAGATCACTCGGATCTGAATCCAATTGAAGCATTTTGCAATCATGTAGCCGGTGAAGTCTTAGTTCCCGAAGATGAATTACTAGAAATTGTAAAGCTGCAGACCCCTGAAGAAAATTTATCTAAAATCTCCAAGCACTTTCATGTGAGTCCTGAAGTTATTCTGCGGCGGCTATTGATACTCAAAAAAATCTCACAACGAAAATACCAAACTTATAGAAATAATCAGAAGAAGAAGTATAAAGACACGCCACAACAACCAGGTGGAGCACCACTTTACCACAATCGGCTTCTTAATGTCTCTGGTGAGTATTTCGCGAGGACCGCTTTTACGGCTTATTATGAGGATAAAATCACAATCTCTGAGTTAGCCTCCGCCTTTTCTAATTGTGATACAAAATATCTCTCTAAAATTGAGAGTACCATCTTTGCATGAATTTATTTAATCAAAATCAGATAGTTTATAGTCTGGATACAAGCTCGCTAATTGATGCTTATCGCTTCCTATATCCAATGGAAAATTTTCCGGCCTTGTGGCAGGAATTAGAGAAACTAATAAGAGATGATCGGCTCAAGATGTCTGAGTTTGTTTTTGCGGAAGCTATGCAAGATGAAGTATTAGATAAGTGGTGTCGTGAAAAAGGTTTGAAACCGTATCTTGAATTGAAAATTGATGATTCAGATCAAAGAGCCGTTCGTAACATGTTATCAACGTATCCAGGGATGCTAAATATTAAAAAAGGCACATCGGGAGCAGATCCGTGGGTGGTAGCTTTAGCAATGAAATTCCGAAACAGCGTTGTAGTAACAGAAGAAAAATCGACCGGAAATCTACAACACCCAAGAATTCCTGATGTATGTAAAGTTTCTAATATTGAATGTGTTAGGATATCTGGTATTGTAAAAAGAGAAAATTGGATTTTTAGATAACCGCGGAATAAATGGAGCTTTAAACACGTGAATTCGCCCAAACGTCCAACCCAAGATGCACTCTACCAAGCACTCAATATCTACCGCGATGCCATGCGTCCGTTTATTCTCAGAAACCTGAAAACCGTGCAAGGCTTAGCACCGGAAGACCGCTTTCAAAACGAAGCAGATATAGATATTGGCAATTTTCCATACCTTTTCAGAGAGTATTGGCACGATGTTTTTAAACACTGCTTCGATCCAGATCGCGATATTCGGAGTGCTGTAGGTCTCATCACCGAAGCCCGAAATAACGTTTCCCATCCGGAAACAGGAGACATCGATCCCAGTTACGCGCTTTCGCGGCTTCATGAAATTGGCGATATACTTGGGCAAATCAACGCGCCTGAACAGAAGCGAGCAGTTGAAGTCATCCGCGACAAATTACTCACCCGCGCGGCACCAACTGTAGACACGAAACCAAAACTACCGCGTAGAAAGGCAGCTGACCTCAAGTCATGGCGTGATGTCATACGCCCCAATACCGATGTCATTGAAGGCTCCTTCCGAAAATCGGAATTCGCCGCCGACCTTCAAGAAGTTTTTGAAGGAAACGCGAAAACACCAGAATACGGCGAAACCGACATCTTTTTTAACCAGACATACATCACCCCTGGGCTTCGCCAATTGTTGGTGAATACCCTCAAAAGACTTGGCGGCAAAGATAGCGATCCAGTCATCCAACTCAAGACAGGTTTCGGGGGCGGGAAAACCCACAGTCTCATTGCCCTCTATCATCTTGTTACCGGAATTCACGCGCTAAAAGAACTGCCAGCAGAGGGTGAATACCAGCGGCTCCGAGAAGAAATAGCGGACATCCTGCAAGACGCGGCGTGGGACCCCAACACTCCCCTTAATGCCAACGTCGCTGTTCTGGTCGGCACCTACCTCTCTACGACTGATGCAGATGAAACAAAACAAGGCGACCCGCTCAACACACTCTGGGGGATGATGGCGAATCAACTCGGCGGACAAGATGCCTATAACATCATACGGGATGCCGCACGTGAAGGCATCGCCCCCGGCGGAAAGCAATTGGACGCACTCTTTGAACACGTCGGCCCTTCTGTCATCTTAATAGATGAACTCGTCGCTTATGTCCGTAATGTCCAAGGTGTCACACAGGAGAGTATCTACACCTTCTTTCAAACCCTCACAGAATCCGTAAACAGATCTCAGAACGTTACACTCGTTGCAACACTTCCCGAAGCACAGGTCGAAGCAGGTGGTGAAGGTGGAATGACTGCCCTTGATACCCTCGAATCTATCCTCGAAAGGGTTGATGCCGTTTCTATTCCCTTAGAAGTGGATAACGCTTATGAAGTTGTCCGCAGGCGATTGTTCGGTCCCATAATTGACGAAACGGAACGCGACCTGACCTGTGAAGCGTTCCGAAAGATGTATCAGAACTCCCGAAGCGAATATCCGAGTAACATTAGCAATCAAGACTACCTGAAACGGATGAAAGATTGCTATCCGATCCACCCAGAGATATTTGATCGGCTCTTTGAGGATTGGTCGGTTATCCCCGGATTTCAGCGGACCCGCAGTGTTCTCCGAATAATGGCGACCTGCATTTCCCGTCTGTTTCAAGAACAGGATCCCTCTCTGCTGATAACGCCAGCGAACCTCACACTTGACGATCCCGCACTCGCTGATGAATTTACCAGACTGCTTGCAAGATCCGGTGGAAATTGGGCCCCCGTCGTCCAAGAGGTAGACAGCCACGGTTCCCGCACTGACCAGATTGATCGAAACTCTCAAAGCTTCATTGAGGTGGGCAGCGCGGCGCGGCGTATCGCTCGCACGATATTCCTCGGTAGTGCAACAGGACGTGCGGTCAAAGGTATATCTCAACAGCAAATCCACCTCGGTGTCGTTGAACCCGGACAGGGTGTTTCTGTGTATAATGACGCACTCAGTAGAATGACCGGTAACCTCTACTTCCTCTATAACCTTGACGATAGATACTACTTCCATACCCAAGAAAACCTCAATAAAGTCGCTACAGACCGCGCAGCCGAATATACCGAGGAAGATATCTACGCTGAAATCGTTTCACGCTTGGAAAGAACAGTTCAAAGCACCTCAAACGTGAAGGTCTGTCCCACGACTCCAGATCCCATTCAGGATTCCCAAACTATTCAGTACATCATTCTTCATCCACAGTCCTCTCTGCCAAGCCGTGAAAAAGAGAGTGATATCGCACGCGAAACCGCGCTTAAAATGCTTACATATAGCACAGACGATGAAAGACCCCGCACCTTCAGGAACACCCTCCTCTTCATCGCAGCACGGCGAGACGATATCCGTGACCTCAAAAATCTCGTCAAAAACTACCTCTCTTGGGATTCCATCATGAACGGAAATGTCCTACACGGCGCGCTCACCAACCTCGAAGGCGCGAGGTTAGATCAGACGACGGAAAACCTTGAATCCGCTGAAGATGCCGTAACGACTGCACTCTTCAAGGCATACCGATGGGCACTCACGCCTTCGCAATCAGATCCCCAAAACAGTGCCTACGACTTCTCTATCGCTGACACAAAACCCGAAGATGGCAGAATTATACGGCGGCTCCGTGATAAATTCATTGACGATGACGCAATTGTTACAAAAATAGATCCTGAAATCTTTGCCGGAAAATTGCAGCAATACATCTGGAGCAGCGACACCTATCAAGAGCACATTGGCTTAGATACGCTCTCGGAACTCATGGCACAAAACGTCTACATGCCACGACTGAGGGACCGAAACGTCTTGGCGACGTGCCTTAGAGACGGTGTACAGGCAGGCTCTTTCGGATACGCCAGTGCTTATGAGGGGGACGACTATCGCAACTTCCGTTTTGAAGAACAGATCGGCGGGCTTCGAGTGGTTGAAGGTAGCGCGGCTGTCCTCATAAATCCTGAGATGGCAAAACTCCTCAAGGAGGAAAAAGAAAAACAGAAGAAATCGGACGCTCCCGAATCAGCACCAGACACAGAAAAGCAAACGGGAGACGACCCAACCGGCGTTGTGGTCGAACCCCCGCCAACAAAGGGACCTACGCACGTCGTTGTTACCAAAGCCTTGCAGTTAGAACTGCCTTTCGGTGATGAGATTGACATGATCCAAGACGAGATTGCCCGCACCCTACAAGCAGATGGCGGAAATGTGAAAATTGAAATTACCATTACTGCCAACAAATCAGACGGCTTTTCCGAAAACACCACCCGTGCTGTCAAGCAAAACAGCAAACACCTCAACGCCGAATTCAAGAGCGACTAAAAAATCTGTAGTTTTTGTAGCATAAACTGTTAGTTTGTGCCACTTCAAATCTGCTTGACATTTCTTCACTTTTTGGGTTACACTATACCCATGGCACAAAACTACGACAACATGACCAAGGACCTCTTCACGGATCATGCCACCGACCTCTCACGATTCGTACTCGGCGTGGCGGATGTGGAAGTCCTTGAAAACCTGGATACAGAACAACAGCGCATTATCGCACAACGCACCGATACCACAAAACGGATCCGCGTCGCCGGTGGTGAAGCGATCTTGCACGTTGAATTCCAGCTCCGCAGTAGCACGCGCAGCCCGATGTGGGCACGAAACGCAGCCTATCACGGACACCTCATCGGTGAACACCAGTTGCCCGTCTACTCCAACGTCATCTATTTCCATCCAGATGCTGGAAGAAATGACACCGGACGATATGAATATCAGTGGAACGGTTACACATACACGCTCCACTATAAAGTCATCCGGCTCATTGAGATAGAGGGACAAGCGGTTTTAGAGACGCAGACCCCAGGCATACTACCCTTCACACCGCTCATGAAACCGCCTACAGGCATAGACTCAGATCGTTGGGTACAAACGTGTATTGATGCGACGCGCGCAACGTCTGTAGATCAAGAAACACAAGCAAATTTACTTTACGCCCTCTATATTTTTGGGAGTATCGTATATGACCCCGAACTTTTCAAAAGACGCATACCGGAGGAACTCATGCGAGAATCTAAAGGTTACCAACTCATGCTGAGAGAGAATACTATCGAGCACATCATCGCGCTGCTTGAACAGCAGTTTCACACGGAGGCGGTGCGTGCCTTAACGCCTATGCTCCAAAACATTGATGATTTGGAACGGCTGAAGGAACTCCTTCTCGCAGCACCTCGGGTGCCGAATATCGAAACCTTCACACAAAAACTGATTGACTGACGCATACCCGAGGGACACATGCAAGAATCTAAGGCTTACCAACATCTACACGAGAGAATTACCAAAGAAACGACTATCAGCCACATCTCGGTGGTTCTTAAAACGAAGTTCTCGACAGAACTTGTGGATGCCTTAAGGCCTGCACTTGAAAATATAGACGATCTGGAACGACTTAAGGATCTTTATATCCAGTCAATTCACGCACGTAGCATCCAAGCCTTCGCACAAAAACTGATTGACTAATCGATATTATGTCCAATTACCGAAAAAAACTCATTGAGGTCAACATACCCCTCCAAGCCATTAACCGTGAATCAACACGCGAAAAGTCCATCAGGCATGGCCATCCGTCCACACTTCACTTGTACTGGGCACGCCGTCCTTTGGCCGCATGTCGCGCTGTCATTTTCGCCAGCATGGTGGACGATCCCTCCGAATGCAAAGACGAATTCCCAACCGAACCCGAACAGAACGCCGAACACAACCGTCTCCACAACCTCATCAAACGACTCGTGATCTGGAAAGACAGCAACGATGAAAATCTCTTAGCGGAGGCACGTTATGAAATTGCGTTCTCCGTCGCCCGCAACAACGGGGAAGATATCACTACCTTTCGCACGAGATTCCAGAACGATCCAGAGGCGGTTCTACAATACCTCCGCGACCACTGCCCCGCTGTCTACGACCCGTTTTGCGGGGGCGGTTCCATTCCACTTGAGGCACAACGCTTAGGATTGCGCGCCCGCGCCTCCGATCTGAATCCGCTGCCCGTCCTACTCACCAAAGCGATGATTGAACTGCCCCCGAAGTTCCACAATCAGAACCCCGTCAATCCCGATGCCGATCCGTTGGGTATGTTCCCTGGCACGGGTCGAAGGCGAACGCGCGTGCCGTGGAAAGGGACTGCTGGTTTAGCAAATGACATCCGCTACTATGGCGCATGGATGCGCGAGGAAGCACATAAGCGAATTGGGCACCTCTACCCAAAAGTAAAGCTACCAGACGGCACTTCTGCCACCGTAATCGCGTGGCTCTGGGCACGCACAGTGCCATGTTCCAACCCGGCCTGTGGACTACAGATGCCGCTGATGAAAACCTTCCAACTGTCCACTAAAGAAAGAAACAAATACTGGACAAAACCAGTCGTTGACAGGGAAACGAACACCATCTCCTGGACAGTGCAAAAACATATAGACGGGGTCCCAAAGCGAGGTACCGTAGGGCGCAGCGGTGCCTATTGTTTTGCTTGTGGGAGTTCGGTCAAATTGTCTTATGTGCGCGAACAGGCCAAAGTGGGAAAGATGGGAAAAATGATGACAGCGATAATCGCTGAGGGCCACCAAAGACGTTTGTATATCTCCCCTACTGATGAACACGTTGAGGCCTCCCTACTTGCCGAACCTAAATGGAGGCCTAGAGGAAAAATACCGGTAAAAGCTTTGGGAATCAGTCTGCAAAATTATGGATTCTCCCACTGGCATCAACTGTATACAGAAAGGCAGCTCACAACTCTAACTACATTCAGTGATTTGCTGAAAGATGTTCATCACGCTATAATGCTCGATGGAGGCGATAGCGTCTACGCTTCCGCTGTTTCCACCTATCTCACCTTTGTTATTGGCAGAATTGCTGACAGCGGTTGTACATCCGCGACATGGTCAAGTACTTGGCACAAAATTTGCCACGCTTTTTCCTTGCCTGCTCTTCCAATGGTGTGGGATTTTGCCGAAGCGAATCTTTTTTCTAGTTCGACAAGGAACTGGACATCCCAAGGCGAATGGGTTGCCAAGGTCGTTGAGCGTTTTCCCACTGAAGTAAACGATGGTACAGCATATCAGGCAGATGCCGCCACCACTATTCATGCTATGGATGCACCTGTCATTGTCACTGATCCACCCTACTACGATAACATCGGCTACGCGGATCTCTCCGACTTCTTCTATGTTTGGTTGAGACCTTTGTTACGAGACACCCACCCAGAACTATTTGGGAGTATGATGACTCCGAAGGATGAGGAAATAACCGCCAGTCCCCGGTTTGAAGATCCCGCACAACATTTTGAGGAATTACTTGGCAAGACACTACTGCGGATTCGACAACACTGTTCTGACAGGTTCCCTACCTCTATTTTCTATGCCTATAAACAGCAAAAGGAACAGGATGGAAAGAAAACCTCTACCGGTTGGGAGACGATGCTAACGGCAGTCGTGAACGCCGGTTTTCAGATAGTAGGTACCTGGCCCATGCGAACTGAATTAGTGAATAGACATCGAGGAATTGGATCCAATGCACTTGCATCTTCTATTCTTTTAGTCTGCCGCCCGCGTTCTGAGGATGTGCCTGCCATAACCCGTAATGAGTTCCTACAAGAACTGAAAAAAGAAATGCCACCCGCGCTTGACAGACTCACACGCATCACCAATATCAGACCTGTTGATTTAGCACAAGCCGCCATCGGACCGGGGATGGAGGTCTATTCTCGCTATAGTAAGGTAACACGAATCAGCGGTGAGATTGTGCCGATACGCGAGGCACTCATGCACATCAACAACGAGATCACCGCCTACCATGAAAAAGAGACCGGTGAATTAGATCCAGAGAGTCAGTTCTGCTTGACATGGCTGAAGCAACACGGTTACATGGAAGGTAATTTCGGAGACGCTCAGGTATTAGCAACAGCACAAGATGTAGATGTCGCCGCTATGCACGACAAGGTCCTCATCGCCGCACGGGGTAGAGTCCGACTGTTGCAGAGTGAGGAATATGAGGCATATGCAAACAGCGAAGAGATGACAGCATGGGAGGGGTGCCTGCGAATGGTGTGGCATCTATCTGGTGAAGAAAGGAGCGGCGGCATTTCGGGATGTACCACCATTGCGCGTGCGATGCGCGATTACGAATCCGCAAAGCGTTTGGCAGGGATATTGTATACCTACTATGAACGCCGCGGCGAGGCAGAAAACGCGGCACACTATAATAACCTCGCGATTCAGTGGCAGTATATCTCACAGTCAATGCGGGCACCAGAACAGATGACAGCTGATATTTAAAAGTAATAATCCTGAAAATCCGTCAATCCTGTAAATCCTGATTCTGACAGTGGAAAGTATCCTATGTCTGACAGTGTTACCCCCTACGTCTTACAGTATCAACTCAAACGTAACCTCCGTCCCTTCACGCGCGAGGAGATCCTGCAACTGCCGACTGGACGGAGTGGTGTATATGTCCTGTGGCGGAAAACCGGCACCGAGGGGCGGAACGACTGTCTCTATGTTGGGGAATCCACAACCTGTGTGCGAAGACGGTTGTTGCAGCACCACTCAAACGCACAGAATGACGGACTCCATTCACAACTCCGAATGTTCAGGTCAATTGTCCAATTTTCGGTAGAATTCACAGAGGACGCGGAAGAAACGGTGTTATTAGAAACTGAACTTATCCGCGAATGGAAACCGAAAACCAACCTGAAAATGAATCCCGACAAATCCTAACCAATACCCCAACCCTAAACCCAAAAACAGGGTGTGTAAAGTTTTTGGCATTCACAGTTCCCTGTCCTAAAAACACTGATACGATGCGTTAATTTAATTTTCACATTCGTTTTTTCACGGAGAGACCGCATATTGCGTCTTGGCAACCCACGTCACGTCTACGTCCGCAAAAACCTCCGTGAAGCCTCCGTGAAAGTCAGGAGACCTTCGGAACATTTTCCGTCCAGCACCGAGGAAGTTTTATGACGCATATTGACCGGTCTGACATTTTCATAGCAACTTTCATAGCCCCCTTTGATGAAAACCGCCTAAAACCCAATAGGAGTCAGGGGTTATCGCCATTCACGACACCTATTGATTTCTTGGCTTTGCTATGAAAACTGTGAAAGTATCGTCAGATTTGCGAAACTGTTCAAACGATTCATGTTCACGTAGAATAAAAATGTTACACTTTCCACCAAATTATTTTTTTCACAGCGGGAAATTAGAAACAGGGAGCCTATGAACCCTTACAGTTATTGCGTTCTCTACCGATAGCCATTATACATCCAATGTAACACCAGTGTAACATTTTTAAACAAGCTCTCACACATAAAATTTCAGAGTAAACTTTTGAAAGACCTTTTGCAAAGACTCGAAGAGTCCAGTCAAAACGTAGGTTCATAGCCTCTTCCTGTCATATCAATTTTTCATATTTACTCTGAATACTCTGAAATTCGCGTATGTCAAACTCAAGTCAAAGTAGGAGGATTTCAATGCGTTTTCGACTTTTTATCTTACTCATATTCACAACAGCGATGCTTTCAGGTTGCGAGAAGGCGCGACAGATCGTTACGCAACAAAAGGGAACAGCCACGGGTACTTGTACGGACGGAACCCGCGTGTTGAAGGTCGGCTTTTATGCCCATTTCGCACCCATTAGTTACAGTGCTAACAAAGATCCTGTCTCGGCTGCGTTCAATACACATCTCGGTTACGAAGCGGATCTATTGACTGCACTTGAAGCGATGGAAGGGGCGGGTTTGACGTTCTCTCGAACGGCTATCGCCGAATGGGATAGTATCTGGCTAAAGTCCGCTGAACCCACGTATGATATTATCGGAGGCGGCATTACTATTCTGGAATCCCGGAGGCAAGATGCAACAGGGATGCCCGTCGTCACCTTTACATCCGGACATATCCGGTTTCGGCAAACGCTTTTGGTTCGTGCTGAAGACGCGGAACGTCTCTCCACGCATGCAGCCCTTAACAGTGAAGTTCGCGTTGGTGCCCTTCCCAGCACGACGGGCGAGGCGCGTTTACTTCAACTTACCGGGTTCGTTGATGCTGACGGGGTCCTTCTATCGGGCACCCGGGTTGAGACTCGTGATAAGACTGTAGTTGCCGATGGCACAGCGGCTTACACGATTACAGCCGCCGGTGCCTCTCCGAACCTCGTGGGTAGGCAGCATCTCTATCCACCTACGGAAACCCTGCCACAGATAATCTATCTCGGTGATGTCTTGGGGGAGTCGGAGTTGCTTGAGGCACTCGTCGCGGGTCGTATTGATGCGATTGCGCGGGGTGAGATTGGTAGTCAGGATGCCGCGCACGTCTCACACGGTGAGCTTGTCGTCACTGCCTTTGATGAGCAGATAGAGTATGGCGGATTTACGCTCGCCCTCGAAGATGCCGATCTCGCCGCCTGCATTGATGAAAAACTTGACTATCTGACAAATAACAAGAACATCGGTTATGGCGAATGGTTGCTGGATCCGTCGGTATTCATGAAACGTGCCAAGCAGTGGAATGCCACAGTAGAATAGGCAATTTTAGGTCCCTTGTCATTGCAGACTTTACTATATGGCAAAGCCGGCGGCTGACCGCTGAAAACCGAATACCTCTGGTTCATCTGATAAAAAACTTGACAGCAAATCCCAAATAGGTTAACATTACCACATTAATATCAGAACGAGTCCGAGACTTTAAAGTACAGAAACGTACAAATCCGCAGAAGCGTCACGAATTAATCAAAAACCTGCGCGTAATGGAATGGAGCGCAGTCCAGGAGCCCATAGTTAGAAAAATGAAAACTTACCGCGTCGCTATATTGGGGTGCCGGAGTCGCGGCACCTCGGCAGCAAAAGCATATCACGCACATCCGCGCACCGAGATCGTAGCACTTTGCGACCTCGTCCAAGAGCGGTTAGAGACCCTCGGCGATATCGTGAACGTCTCCGCACATTTCACCGATTTAGACGAGATGATCCAACAGACATCTCCCGACATTGTCGCAATTCCCACAGCAACAGAGGCACACTATCCGCTTTGCATGCGCGTCCTTGAACACAGCGTGAACATTGAGGTAGAGAAACCGCTCTGTATTAACCTCACTCAAGCGGATGAGGTGCTGGCAAAGGCGAAAGAGAAAAACGCTCGCGTCGCCGTACATCATCAACGACGTACGAGTCCGTCGATGCAGGCAGTCGCCAAAGCCCTAAACGAAGGAAAAATAGGCGACCTGCGTTACATCTACGCCAGTGGAAAAGGCTACTACGCCGGTTATGGGTTAATGAACATCGGAACGCATGTCATTAACAACATGCTGCGTTTCGGTGGGCACTGCCGGAGCGTCATGACACAAGCGACGACAGGCGGACGCGCCATCGGACACGACGATGTGCTCCCCTCCCCGGCTGGCATGGGCACAGTCGCAGGTGAATATACCACAGCGACGCTCCAATTCGACGGAAACGTCACCGGTACTCTCATTCAGCATCGATTCCCGAAGGTGGATACCGATGCGTACGTCATGGAACTCTACGGCACTGAAGGCAGGCTCTTCTGGTCGGAATTGAAAGGTTCGTGGTGGCTACCTACACCACATTTCGTCCCTGATGGCACACACGACCAGTGGGAAGCACTCGCGTCTATCTATCCAGAGCATTTTGACGCAGATAAAGGCGCAAATGCCGACGATTACTGCTTCGTTGAAGAGTATGTAAACGCATTAGACGAGGACCGTGAACACGAATCTAACGGCGAAGAGGGTCGCCATGTCATTGAAATTCTAATGGCAATCTTTGAGTCCGCTGTCTACGGCACACGTGTGGAGTTGCCCCAGAAAAACCGAGAGCATCCGTTGCTGCGGTGGCGTGCTGAAGCCGGCTTGGGTGAAATAAGGGATATGCCTCGCGATTACGGCACCTGGCTATCATTAGAAGACGAACGCTTATACAAATAGCTGTTAGTTATCAGTTATCAGTTAAAAGAGATCCCTGATACGTCAAGAACCTTCTTTAACTGACAACTGATAACCATTCCTCTAAGGACAAAACTATGCCGAATCCTACGACGAATGCTGACAATCTATCACCGATCCCACTTACGGAAGAGCAACGCTATCTTTTTGACACCCGTGGATGGCTCCTGATTCCAAGCCTTCTCAGCGAAACCGAGGTTAAAGAGATGCGCGAGTTCTGTTATCAGCTCAAACAGGAACCGGAGTTAATCCCTGAACACCACCGCTCTCCCATCGGCGGTCCCCTTGAGTCGCTAACCGATCATCCGGTTGTGCTCGGATTCATGAACGAATTCCTTACTTCGGGCTATGCCAACGAGAACTGCTACGGATTCCGATTGGAAGGCACATTCCTAACTATTCGTCCGAATGGACATGACAACTTCCAGCCACACGGCGGACGTGGGATGCTCAACTTTCCCGGCAACTCGCACACCTATCATTTACATCACGATAGTGCACACAGTGGATTGACGCGCGTCGTCTGGGAGCTCAATCCCGTTCAGACAGGTGGTGGTGGAACGATGTTCCTCACGGGTAGTCATAAAGGGGCGTTTCCTGCACCGCAGTCAACAGAGAACCGTGATTCCCCACTCTGGGAGGATTATACCTGTCCTGCCGGGTCCGTGCTTATCTTCACAGAGGCAATCACACATACCGGTGCAAAGTGGACAGATGAAGAGATCGATCGAGTTGCAATTTTCCACTGCTACAATACAGTTGGAAATAAATGGCATAAGTGGGAACCGCATCCGAAACACGTTGAAGAGATGCCGTTCAAACGTCAGACGCTCTTCCGGCCCGTTCACTGTCAGGACAACACGCCAACATTGGATGCTGTGTAGCAACTCGTTGCGTGCCATTAATTTGATGATAACCAATATTGTTGAAACTCGCCGAAAACCCGTTGTTGATAGGGGTCCCCGCCCGTTACTGGGAAGGGGGAGAAAAAACGGAGCGAAAACCTAATCATTAAAAATATGTTGTTGAAAATTGGCGAAAACCCGTTTTCGACAACGGAACCTTTAACAGCAAGTTTTGACTTGCAAGCTACGCCGAAAAGGAGCGAAAACTTAATCGTCAAAAAAATGAAAATTACCAAAGTTAAATCGTTTGCTTCAGCGGACGGCTATTTTTTTGTGAAGGTCGAAACCGATGCGGGTATCTACGGTGTCGGTGAGGGCGGACTTCGCCGTCGCGCACTCGCCTTAGCCGAAGTCGTTCGCTCATTTGAACCGTTTCTCATCGGCGCAGATCCGTTCCGAATTGAACACCTATGGCAAGTGATGTTCCGCGGCGGCTTTTTCCCCGGAGGTGTCGTCCAATCCGCGGCAGTGAGTGCTGTAGACATCGCACTCTGGGACATCAAAGGAAAGGCACTGAACGTTCCCGTCTATGAACTTTTAGGAGGACGCACCAGAGACAAGGTCGTCTGCTATCCTCACAACGGCGGCGGCACGATTGATGCACTTGTTGAGAATTGCAAACAAACTCACGCAGCGGGTTGGAAATTCGTCCGATGGGGCTTGGCTGACGGCACAGATACAGGGACGTTTGAACCCAAACGCGCCATCCAGAACGGGCTTAAACAAGTACAAGCCGTCCGTCAGGCATTAGGTGACGATATTGAAATACTCGTTGACGTGCACACCCGCCTCGATCCGGCGGATAGCCTCGATTTCTGCAACAAGGTTGCACCCTACAATCCGTTTTTCATCGAGGATCCGCTTCGGGCTGAAAACCCTGCCAGTCTCAGACGGATTCGGCAGCAGACCTCGGTGCCGATTGCCGTTGGCGAACAATTTGACAGCAAATGGACGTTCCGAGAAGTCATCGAGGAAGACCTCATCGATTACTGCCGCGTTGACCTTTGCATCGCTGGTGGGTTAACGGAGGCACGTAAAATCGCCGGATGGTGCGAAACGCATTATATCTATATGGCACCACACAACCCCTTGGGACCTGTATCCGCTGCAGCGTGTCTGCATCTCTGTTTGTCATCGCCACTCGTCGGTGTGCAGGAACTCCCACGTGCCCCGATGTCCACGCTAACCGACGTGTTCCCGGTGCAAGTACCGTTTGAATCAGGGTATCTCCTACCGCCTGAAGCACCTGGACTCGGCATCGAATTTAACGAAGATGCCCTTACCGATGTCTCAACGCAAGGGTATGGACCACCCTACGGTTATCAACGCGATGACGGTGCCTACACGAATTGGTGATTTTATAGGACTTACGCACCTCCTCTTAAAGTTCCCTGATAAGGGAGATTGAGGGGGTTAAATCACTGAAACAACGACTCTTTTGGGGAAATATATTGCTTTTCGCGCAATTTGCGTAAGTCCTGTTTTAAAGGTCCAGAAACGCACAAACCCCAGAAGAATCACGACTTAACCAGAAACCTGCTCGTAATGTAATGGAGAGCAGAACAGGAGGCCATAGTTAGGAAAATGACAACAGCTGAAATCAAAGAGATGGCGACGGAATATATCATCAATACTTACGGTGACAGAAGTCTCGCATTCGTCAAGGGCGAGGGTCCCTACCTCTGGGATGCCGATGGCAAGAAATACCTCGACTTCCTCGGTGGACTCGCTGTCAACGGCTTAGGGCACTGCCACCCGAAGGTTGTCGCCGCTATCCGTGAACAGGCAGGCAAGCTGCTGCACACATCCAATCTTTACTATATCCAACCGCAGGCAGAACTCGCGAAACTGCTTATCGACAACTCCGATATGGATCAGTGCTTCTTCTGCAATAGCGGTGCTGAAGCAAATGAAGCGGCGATTAAGTTGGCGCGGAAATACGCCAAGGACAATGATAGAACAGACACCTACGAAATCATCACGATGGAGAATTCGTTCCATGGACGGACGATGGCGACTATCACCGCTACGGCACAAACGAAATATCACGTCGGGTTTGAGCCGATGCTCGAAGGCTTCACATACGTGCCGTTTGATGATCTCGAAGCAACCGAAGTCGCTATCAATTCAAAGACGTGCGCCATATTAGTCGAGCCGATTCAGTCCGAAGGTGGCGTTAATATCCCCAGTGATGGGTATCTCCAAGGGTTACGAGAACTGTGTGACAAACATAACCTGCTACTCATCTTCGACGAAGTCCAGACCGCGATGGGGAGATTAGGCACCTTTTTCGGGTATCAAAGCTACGGCGTTGTGCCAGATGTGATTACGATGGCGAAGGCTCTCGGTAGTGGTGCGCCAATCGGTGCGATGCTGGCGAAACGACACATAGCAGAGAGTTTTGTGCCAGGCACCCACGCGGCGACATTCGGAGGTAATCCGTTAGTCACCGCGGCGGCATCCACAACCGTCAGAACCATTCTGGAAGAAAACCTCGCCGTGAACGCCGTTAAAATGGGGAATTATCTCACAGGTGGACTGATGGAACTAAAGGACAAGTATCCAATCAAAGAGGTACGTGGGAAAGGCTTGCTCCGCGGCTTAGTCATGGAAGTCGATGCCAAACCGCTCGCTGCGAAATGCATTGAGAACGGGCTGGTCACCATCTGCACCAACGATTATATCCTCCGGTTCTTACCACCGCTCAATATCAATGCCGGTCATGTTGAGGAAGCCGTTAACATCGTTGAAAAATCGATGTCTGAAACCCTTTAAGATGCGATACCTCGAAAAGTTCGACCGCGCTGCATGGGCAAAAATCTATGTATTCTGTTTCCTGCTCGCAGTCGTGGGATGCCTCAGTGGCACGAGCACGATTGAATTGTCACCCGCGACCCGTACGGAATTGAATGCTATCCTCAACACACTGCAAGCGAGATACGATCTGACCGGATCCTTAAAGATCACCCGGATGATGGTAACAATTGAGGAGGGCGAACAACGCGAGGAACTCCGAGAATCGTTGTGGTATAAAAAATCGGAGAACGGCGGGGAATTGCTCCACATCCAAGCACTGGGAGCGATGAACGCACCACGTGGCATCGTAATTGCCAATCAGGACAAGAACCAATTCCTACTCCGTCTTGTGAATGAACAGAAAGCCTACCTTGGACCACTATCGGACGGGGCTTTGCGAGAAATTTTTGGTGTGGATTTGCGCGTGTCAGATGTGTTGAGTGCAATCTTCGCCAATCCGTTTCTCCATGGACGCACCGATGACTTCATATCCGTTGAAAGCTCCGGGGCAAAATTTGTCCTTAAGCGTCCGGGTATCCAAACTGGACATGTGGAAACCATCACGCTCTTTATCCGCGAAGATGAACCGCGAGTTACAGAATGGCATATCCACAATGAGAACGGTACGCTTGAACAACGCGCCACTTTCACTGACTATCGTGAGGTGAGTGGTATCCTCCGCCCCCACAAGGTCGAAATCGAACGTCCGCTTGAACAAACACGGGTCGCCGTGAAAATTGCCAAAGTTGAACTGAACGTCGAGATTAAAGATAGCAAGTTTGACCCTGAACCCTTTCTGGGCGAGGATGTCGAAATCATCCCCTTGTCAGAATTACGGGAATAGTGGGCAAAAATCGTGAAAAAGATAAGGGTCCGCGCCCACGCGAAAATTAACCTCTATCTGGATGTCGTAGGCAAACGCGAGGACGGCTACCACAACCTCGAAACGATCTTCCATTCAATTGGATTGCACGATGATGTCACCATCTACAAACAGGAGACAAAGGGCATAACAGTTCGCTGTGAGCACCCAGGGGTTCCGTGCGATTCACGTAATTTGGCACATCGCGCGGCGCAGCTTCTCAGTCATGCGGTAGGTGGGATTGGTGGGATCGCAATTGACATCCATAAGCGGATTCCGGTTGCGGCTGGACTCGCAGGCGGGAGTGCAAACGCCGCTGCCGTTCTCCACGGCGTGAACGAACTTTTCGGGCTAAATTTCACACAGGAAACCCTAAGGCAGTTTGGAGCACAGTTGGGGGCAGATGTCCCGTTCTGCCTGCACGGCGGTGCTGCATTCGGACTCGGCATCGGTGATCAGTTAACACGCCTTCCCGCACTCTCAGATGTACCGCTCCTCCTTTTAAATCCTGGTATCGAAATTTCGACAGCGACTGTATTTAGGAAATTGAATTTTTCCTTGACAACACGAGAAAAAAGAGGTATAATTATAAAGGCTTGTTTGGAGAAAGGTGATGTCACAGGCATCGGGAAAAACCTATACAACCTACTTGAGGTCCCAGTTTTTTCCCAATATCCCGAAATTGCCGCGCTAAAAACAGAGTTATCTATGCAGACTGGGGCTTGTGGCGCGCTGATGTCAGGGAGCGGTGCTACAGTGTTCGCTGTAATGCATAATGGTGATGCAGCACGTCGGAGTGAATCACACTTCAAAAACAGAGTCAGTTTTTGTACAACCACGGTAACCAGTCCCGTCGGTGTGTCCGTATATTAACGATTATGGGGTAAACGGATCCCCAAACCCAGTTTTGAATGCCCGAAAACCTGCCTGAAACGAAGTGGAGGGGTTTTTGCTTGGGTGTTTCTTTGCCCAGGAGCAATCAATTAAAAAATTGACGATTAAAGGGCGGTAGCCAAGCGGTAAGGCTCAGGTCTTTGGCACCTGCATGCGTAGGTTCGAATCCTACCCGCCCTGTCTCCTTTTTGACACGGCTACTGAATCTACAAAGAAAAAAGGTTAGAATTTTAAAATGCAACAAGCAAAATTAGAGGCTCAACAACGCGATACCTTCGGGAAACAGGGCGCGCGGGACCTTCGGAAAGAGGGCGGGGTCCCTGCCGTGCTGTACGGTCGCGCACAAGACACCTTGGCGATCCAACTCGACGCACGGACTTTCAAACAATTCCTACGAACGTACGGTGAAAACGTTATCATCAATATGGAAGTCAGTGCAGGCAATACTGAAACTGTCATTATCAAAGAAATTCAGCGCCATCCGGTAAATAAGCAGACCCTACTCCATGCGGATTTTATCAGAATCTCTTTGGATGAGCCTGTGACATCAGCCGTGCCGGTGGTTCTCGTAGGCAACCCACTCGGTATTCAAGAGGGTGGTGTCCTTGAATTCCCTCTCCGCCAAGTGTCCCTTAACTGCCTACCGAGGCAAATGCCGAACGATATCACCATTGACGTCAGTCAATTGGAAATCGGTGACTCCGTCCATGTCAGCGACTTAACCTTGGACGAAGAAATTGACATCTTAGATGACTTAGAACGAATTATTGCGACGGTGAGCCAACCACGCATCCTACTTGATGAAGTAACAGAGGCTGAAGATGGCGAAGGAGAAGAGGAAGAAGCCACTGACGAACCTACGGAACCAGAAGTTATTTCCCGTAGACGCGATGATGACGACGACGAATAACGTCGTCTACACCAACAAATAAAAATCCAAAGCGCACTTAATCTATAGGAGCGATCTCCCGATCGCGACTCTTTCTAAACAAAGCGCGCAGCTTGGAACGAAGTGGAAAGCGGATATACGGAAAGGAACGTGAAAGCCCTAAGTCTATCTAACCGAACCGCAAGGAACATTAGAAAAACGGTTAGCGCGCTTTTTTTAAGCATCCTCGCGTGGATTATTACACTCAACAGTCCCGCTCAAGAAAACTCCGTTCGCTTCATTGATGTCAATGGAGAAACCATCGCCGAGGTGCCTGCCCAACTCCAAGGGGAGCAGATTTACCTCTCTGTTGACACCGTGAGACAGGTCTTCGATCCCGAAATGACGGATCAATACAATCATCCGCGAAAACGACTTACCCTGAAAACCAAAGACAAGCAAATCCGCTTACAAATCGGGCACCCGATCGTCGGTATCGATCCCAGTGGGCTGACACGCACCCTTCTGACTCCCCCGATAATCATCGCGCAACAACCGATGTTGCCTATCGCTTTTTTCACGCAAATTCTACCAGATTTCTATAACCTCGAAGCCATCTACAATCCCAGTTTGAAAAGGGTCCAGCTGAGACCCAAGGGAACATGGACACCAGCCGTGACAGGTGGTTTTGTGAATTGGGCAATCATCATCGACCCAGGACACGGTGGTGCAGACGACCGCGGATGTGAAAGTAGTACAGGCCTCCTTGAGAAAGACATTGTACTTGCGATCGCAAAACAACTTTCCTCAATCAGCAAAGAGCAGGGAATACAGGTCTACCTTACACGCCAGGCAGATACGAAAAAGACACACTTTGAACGCATTCAGGTTGCAAAACGGAATCAAGGACAACTCTTTCTCAGCCTACACTGCAACGCATCTTTTTCACCACATGAAAAAGGGATTAAGATTTACCTCAACAACCCTAAAGGACAACTTCGATTTCCAAGTAACGTCCAGGCAGCACTTACAGGACAACGGTTAAAAATCCTTGCTCAAGCCAATTTCCTAAAGCAGAGCCAAGACTTCGCACACGCGCTGCAAACGGAATTGAATTTCCTAACGGAAACACCAGTTAAGATTACCGAACTACCACTTGTAGCGTTATCTGAAGCCTATATGCCGGCACTCGTTCTGGAACTCGGCTATCTCTCCAACGTGGAGGACTTAGAGAAACTCTCTAATTCTGAATATATTATAGGCGTTGCCCAAGCAATTGTCCGCGCTTTTCAACGACACATTTCTTCTATTAACCCGCCTGTCCCGCCAACAGCATTAGAATAGTCACACACCAATCGGTTTAGGGCAGACCTGTCCTCGTATACAAGGAAAACCTATGTCAGACAATCAAGCAACAGTAAACATTTCCAATATCCAAAGAGAACGGATCTCAAGAGCACAAGGGTGTCTCATTGGACAACTCGTGGGAGATGCTTTAGAACTCGCTGCGCAACTCGTCGCGGCTTAAACCGAGGCATAGGGACCTCGGTATAGAAGACAGGAACGAAACCGTGAAACATAACAGTAGTGCCGGGTTTTCAAGACTTTTAGTGATATGGGGAATAACCTTAGTTCTCGTTGCAGTTGGCCTCAGTGTGACGTTATATTTGATTGAACGGTCAAAGCAATCGGCGGTTCCGACAGCACCCCCACCATTGCCCATCGCCGCTAACCCGTCAGACATACCACCCCCACCACAAGAGGTTAATCTATTTCTTCTCGACACCACTGCACCAACACTTGTCCCGGTTAAAACCGAACGACGACTCCATGTCGAACTTACCAAACGTTTGAGTCAAATAGTCACAGCACTCATTCAGGAAACACCACCCAACTTTAGAAACACGATTCCGCGTGGAACAGTCCTGAACGAAGCCTACATCGATAGTCAACAAACCGCATACTTGGACTTTTCAAGCCATCTCACCAATGGACATATCGGCGGAACAACAGCAGAACTTTTGACCGTTACGGCAATTCTCAAAACCGTATTCGACGCATTTCCTGATGAAATTGAACAGGTTCAGATTTTAATTGATGGCGAGGAAGTGAAAACGCTCGCGGGACACCTCAACCTTTCACAACCTCTACATCTGCTTCAATAGGACTTTAATTTATGGACTCTTGGACTGCCCTCCATTTCATTACGGGCAGGTTTCTGGTGAAACGCTTGTCTATCTTTAAAAAGGAATACAGGATACATCAAAAACCAAGCCTGCAACAACGGCGCAGGGTGTTTTTGCTTGGGTATTTCTGCGTATTGCTTGGGTGTTTCTTCAACTCAAACACGAAAAGTGTCAAGTTACAAACTCCGTTACTTATCCGCAAGGTATAATTAAAAAGTGAAACTCATTGTTGGACTCGGCAATCCAGGGATACGCTACGAGCAGACCAAACATAACGTCGGTTTTCGCGTGATTGACGCACTCTACGAAAATAGCCGTCAGCCATCAGCAGTCAGCAGTCAGCAAGAGGGTGTCATTAAACGAAAACCTCTTGGCACTGATAGCCGAAAGCCGATGGTTTCCGATAGCCATTTGACCCATACATCAATTTGCAAATCACTCGTTATGCAGACGACATGGCACGACGTCCCTATTATCCTCGCGAAGCCGATGACATATATGAACAACAGTGGCACCGCTGTCGCCGCACTTGTTAGGCAGTTCGAGATTTCATCCCCGGAACTGTGCATCGTCTACGATGATATTCACTTAGACATCGGTGTGCTTCGGATGCGGCAGAAGGGGAGTGATGGAGGTCAGAAGGGAATGAAGTCTATCATCCATCATTTGGGCACTACTGCTTTTCCGCGCTTACGCATCGGCATCGGCGAATCCATCGGCGACTTAACCGATTATGTTCTTACGGGTTTTACAGAAGACGAAGAAATTGAGATAGCACATACCATCGACCGTGCCGTTGATGCCATTGAAACCTTCGTCAAAGATGATATTCTTACAGCAATGAACCAATTCAACAGACGCTGAAATAGCGGTCAGCCTGCTTCGCAGTGAGAACCTTCGGCTGTCAGCGGGCTCTCTACCAGTTTTTGGAAACTTTCAAACCAAACAGGAAACCGATGACAAATCAAAAACCCTCTTTGCTGACGGCTGAAAGCCCGAATCCCCAACTCGACTCCGATACAAGACAGCAAAGCACGAGTTGGGGGTTCGAGCCGATAGCCAAAGTACAAACTGCCATTGACGCTGTGATAAAAGCCATGCAACTCTGCGAACAGGTGCAAGCTGAGATGGTGCCAACAGATGCAATCCAAAAGACAGACCGGAGTCCCGTAACTGTCGCCGACTTCGGATCACAGGCACTGATATGCAAGGCAATTGGCGATGCTTTTCCCGACGACGTTATTGTTGCTGAGGAAAGCGCGCAGGCACTGAAAGAGAACGCCTCGCTCTTAGAACGCGTCACAGGTTATGTGAACCGATTTTGCAAAGACACACTGCACTCAGCAGAAACTGTCTGTGAATGGATTGATCGGGGAAGTGGTGAGGTTGGACCGAACTTCTGGACACTTGACCCAATTGACGGCACGAAAGGCTTTCTTCGTCGCGATCAGTACGCAATCGCCTTGGCTTATATCGTCAATGGCACTGTTCAACTCGGCGTTTTAGGGTGCCCAAACTTGCCGTACCGGTTGAACGATGGAAACGCAGAACATGGATGCCTCTTTGTCGCCATCCGCGGCGAAGGCACGCGGCTCTACACTAAAGCAGGGGACTTCATAGAGCAAGTACACGTATCGGAAGCGGTACATCGCTTCGCAGAGAGCTTCGAATCCACGCACGGGGACAGTGATGCACACAGTAGCATTGCGAATGCCCTCGGAATTACAGAATCGCCCATCCGCATGGACAGCCAAGCGAAGTACGGCATCGTTTCCCGTGGCGAAGCGTCGCTCTATATCCGTCTTCCGAATCCGGCTTACCCAGATTACCGCGAATGCATCTGGGACCACGCTGCAGGACTTATCGTAGTTGAAGAAGCAGGAGGCACGGTAACAGACGCGAACGGCATTCCTCTCAACTTTCTGACAGGAAAGCGGATGCATAAGAATCGCGGTATCATCGCAACCAACGGAAAACTCCATCAACACGTTTTGAAAGCGTTAGCGAAGTCGTAACAATTAGGACAGACGCAAACATACCGAGCGGTAGGTTCGGAAGTGGAAGTCGGGAATCGGAGGGTTTTTGCTTGGGGTGTTTTTGCTTGGGTATTTCTGCGTATTGATAGGGGTGTTTTTGCTTGGGTATTTCTGCGGATTTCTGCGGATTTCCCCGCTCCTGCTGGGGCTATTACCCACAATATAATAGCGGCTGCCACGTAAAATCACAATCTAACAGATTGTGCTACAAACGTATGGTTTGGGTGATATGAATAGTAGTAGTACTTTATCCAGTTTCAAATTGGAGGATGTTTCCTCGGTTTGTAGTAGGGCAATTCATTGCCCGTTGTTGACCTGTTCTCACTGCGAAGCAGTGCGATAAACCGCACTACTACGAACTTACCCTAAAATTCAAAATGGATAGAACAGTAGGCGGACTCCGCTCTGCCGTTACAACGGCAATTCAACGGGACATCCCTCACGACTGGACTGGTAGATAGCGAGGATAATCTCAACGGCTTTGCGTCCCTCGCGCCCATCAACGAGATGTGAGGCATCGCTCTCAAGACCATTAATGAGGTTTTCCATTTGCCGCCGGTGATTGGCATGGTTAATAGCTCTTGGGTCGGATGCGCCACCGCCTGTGTCTGTCCTCTGGGCGAATTTCTCTCGGATCTCCGCATCTTCAGGCAGTTCTGGGTCGAATTCCCAAGTTACAATGTCCTCTTCCGCTAAGACGACAGTTCCGTTTGTGCCGGAGATTTCAGTTTTCTTAAGCATGCCGGGAAAAGCGGCAGTTGTGCCTTCGATGACACCGAGTGCCCCGTTTTCAAATCGGAGTGCGGCAACAGCGGCATCTTCGACCTCTATCCGTTCGTGTGCTAAGGTATCAGTAAACGCTTGGACGGATTTAACGGGTCCCATAAAATACTGGAGTAGGTCGATAGCGTGGATAGACTGGTTCATGAGCGCGCCACCACCATCAAGGTCCCACGTTCCTCGCCAGCCGCCGCTGTCGTAATACTCTTGGGAACGGTACCACTTGATGTAGGCATCACCCAAGGTTAACTTGCCGAACCGTCCACTCTCAATTGTGGATTTTACGAGTTGCGTACTTTCCGTGAAGCGGGAATTGAAGATAGCGCAGAGCCGGACATCGGATGCATCACACCCTTGAATAATCTGATCACACCGCGGTAGCGTGATTTCCAAGGGTTTTTCAACGATGACGTGTTTACCGGCTTCCGCTGCAGCGACGGCGGGTTCCAAATGCGCACCGCTTGGCGTACAGACGCAAACGATATCCAGATCGTCCCGTTTGAGCATCTCGGCATAATCGGCGTAGCTTTCAACGTTGTATCGATCGGTAAGTCGTTTGGCGTTCTCAGCATTACGTGAACTGACTGCGACCAATTGCCCGTGTTCTAATTCAGAAATCGCGGCGGAATGGAAATCGGAGATCATTCCGCACCCAATAATACCAAATCCGTATGTTTTCATATTTTTAACTTTTTTAACTATTGAATATAGGCACCGCTCCATTACATTACGCGGTGGTTTTCGGTTAATTCCAATCACTTCTGGGGTGCCCAAGGTTTCTGACTTCACCAGAAACCTGCTTGTAATGAAATTATGCCTTAAATGGCATAATTTTGCTTCGCAGTGAGAATGCTTTACATTTGGAGAGCAACCCAAGAGGCCAATTATCTAAAAAATGGAAAAATTTATGACTTCCAATGAAAATCAAGTTCCAGAGCATTCGCCTACAGAGGAGCAGGACTCCGAACAGACACCTACCAACAAAGCTTTTAGAATTGTCTGTATGACGTTTTGCCTTGCAGTAACGGTACTGTTTCTCTGGGTCTGGCACCACCAAACCCAATTCAACGATCACTACCGGAAAGCAACTTTTCTGATGCGCAACGGCGAAGCCAAGGAAGCAATTGAAGCGTATCAGAAGGCAATAAAAAATAAAGGGCGCACACTATTCTTCATCAAAGAACCGTCGGCTTACAATAACCTTGGGCAAGCCTATCTATATGACGAGCAATATGCTCCCGCTGTTGAGAACTTTAAAAAAGTGATTGAGATGGCACCCGATATCGCGGAAGGCTATGTCAATCTATCAACCGCCTATCTCCAACAGAATCTACCCGCCGATGCGCGTGCATCGTGCCTGCGCGCCCTTCAAACCTTTCCGCAGGCTGCCCTGCTCCATTACAACCTTGCGTGCGCATACGCATTGGAGGGTGCATCGCAAAAATCGGTAAACTCGCTTACGCAAGCAGTCCGTCTCAACCCGGAACTCAAAGTACTTGCGGAGCAAGAGGGCGCGCTTAAGGGCGTTGTGTCTGAACTCCCGTAACAAAAATTCGGACAGCCATGTTCAGAGGTTATCAGATCGAGACAGCACACTCGCTAGATTCTTTGGCGCGCCACATCTTTTTAGCCGAACAGGAAATTTTTGATTCCGAAAACGTACCGGGGTCCTATTGAGGTCTCTAAGTTGGAGTTTGGAAATCCCCTTACCATGGAAAAGAACAGGAACACAGGTAGTTTCGAGAACCTGCTGTATTAAGCCAGAGAGCAACCCTACGCTCCCTTGTAGTTGTTCAAACACATCTGTCGCTTTAAAGGTCCCGCTCTTTAGTTCAATTAAAACTACAATTAACTTGCTTTTGGTAGTATCTCCGTAAATTAGAATCCGGTCGCATCGTTTGCCTGTAACCCTATTTGCAGGGAACGCCATGTCCACATTTACCACAACCCGCTCGCGTGGAACATCAGTCATGTCCACACGACACCCACGACCACTACACGAGTTAATAAGTTTTTTTCACCAACCCGTTCTCGGATTTCGCTGAGAACTTCACTCATCATCACCGAATTCTTCCTCATTCAGGAGATGTTGTTGGAACTCAACAGCGTTATTATGGAGTTCCTCAGCAACGTTGTAGTAGTCTTTCGGCTCTATGCCTTCAATGTAATCAAACGGTATTTCCGTCACCGGTTTGCCCGTGCGAAACCACCAGGCACCGATTTCTTCCTTCGTCAACCAAGTCACCGGTTCTGTCTTACTTTTTCCCAATTTCATCACTTCGCCTTCGCGAACCAAGTTGCTAATTTGCTCGAGGAGCCAGTCGCTATGCGTTGTTATAATCACGCGCACACCGGCTCGCACCAAGCGGGCAAGGGTCAGAGCAACCTTAGTCTGGGCAGCGGGGTGTAGATGAGCTTCGGGTTCTTCAATAATGAGGGTATCCCCGGGTTGAACGACTCCGCGTAAAAATAGCACGAGCGGCGCGAGTTCAGATACCATTGACGAAGATCGACTCATAGGCAGTGTCTGCTCCGATTTTTGTGGACGATAGCGAAATTCCAGAGATCCAGCAGCGGTTCGCCTAACCTCTATCTCTCCACACAGAACTTTGTCCTCCAGAAATTTGGCAACTCCACTCATCTCATCTGAAGGCACGCGACGTTCGTCGTAATTTATGATTTGTTTTAGAAAATCCGCTGTCACCCCGGAAAGTGTAGCATCTTCATGAAATCGTTCCAATCCGATACGGGTAGCATTCTCTACGAGAGAACTGATAATTACCCCACGGGTTTCCATGATGCCGCTCCGAGGAGCAGGAAGGTAATAGAAGTCTGATATCTCACTTCCCTTGATATGTAAAAGTGCTGCAAGATCGTCAAGATCAAGTATTTCTTGTGATGGTGTTTCATTCTTGTTGCGAAAAATCATGTTCTTGTTGATCTTTCCACCTACAGTGATGCCTGACCCAGAGCCTTCCATTTCAAAGTTCCAAAGCGGTTGATTTTCCTCGCTAACTTTTAGCGAAACCTTCAGTTCGTTACCTTTGTTCCCAGTAAAGCGAATCAACTCTGAAACAGAATCCAAGTTGAAACACCTTTTGAGCCGGCCCCTAAAAAGTTCTGGATTGTTAAGGGCACGCAATTTATGTGCACGTAACCACTGTGGGAAATCTGAAAATTTGAATGACTGTTCGTGAGTGTTTAGTTTTTTTAGTGTCTCCAGAGTCTCATCGTCTAGTTCTGTCTGAAAGCGGAATCTTGATTGTTTTAAAAGCAAAATACTGCTATGTGGTGAAGGAATTCGCGCGAACCCTTCAAAGGTACGCTGTAGTGCATAGATTAGCGCGGCAAGATAGGTCTTGCCGGTGTTGCTCTCGCCGACAAATACAGTCAACGGACGGAGATCTATCTCTGCCTTCTCTATCGGTCCGAAATTCTCCACTGCAATTTGGATGTTCGGGCACTTTGGTGCATTTTTGGCTTTATGCATTGTCTCTTCCTCGCCAGCGATGACTTTAAATCAATTATACGTCTATTTCTGCCTATTTGCAACGAAAAATGGGCGAGAATGAATCCCGCCCATCTCAGTTGCAATAGGCAATAGACAGATGCAATTTTTCTAACTATTGGAATCTGAGCACGGCTCCATTACATCCCGCAGTGGTTTCCGGTAAAGTCAGTAACCTTTTCAAACCTAAAGCAGGTTTTCTACTTCCCCAAAAACCATCGTGAAACGAAGTGGAACGATGCTCAGATTCAATAAATTAAAAACTATTTCTTCAACTGACCCCATACCGTTGCCAGTTTGCCGCGGGCAGAAACATCAAGGGTGTCGCTGATGAACAGAAGGGCGGGTAAAGAACCCGCCCTTACAACAAAATTTGGCTTTCTAACTATGGTTTCCTGGGCTAAAAAAATCCGCAGAAATCCGCAGAAACGCCCTATCAAAAACCCCAAGCAAAAACCCCTCCACTTCGTTTCGGGCAGGTTCCCCGAGACCCTTTCATACTTAATCAGAAACCATCGCGGAACGAAATTAGGTTTCCTTAAATGGCATAATTTTGCTTCGCATTGTCCCGCAAGCCTCTATAGGCTTGCGCAGAATGCTTTACATTTGGAGCGATGCGCAAAAACTTAATAGTTAAAAAAACATTTTCAACTTACCCCACGTTGAGGCAAGCTTGTCATTGGGCGACACAGCAAAGTAAACGCCGTTTTCCATATCTTGGTTAATCTCGTCAACGGTGAGGGCGCGGTCGTAAATGGCAACCTCATCGACCAAGCCAATCATGCCGGGTAACCCCGTTTGTGCCTTACCGATACGGAAGACCACCTCAATGCTGTTAATTTTACCTTTCGGTGGTGCGAATTCGACATCCAACTTGCCATCAATATATTGGCGAATCATATCGCCATCGTAGGTAGAAGAGACGTGGTGCCATTTTTCCAAGTCGGGTTTAATAGTCTGTTTATTTCGAGAACCTTTCCACCCGCCGATGTTAATCCAGGTCTCAATTTGTGGGGAACCCGTAAACTGCGCGCTCCACTGGAGACAATACCCACCGACGTTTGCCGAACTTCTACGCCCCATCAGGTTAGAGTCACCTTGGGATTCCTCAGGGAAAAACCATGCCTGAATCGTGATCTCATCGGTAATGTCGAGTTCGGGGACCGTGTCAACCTCTACAAACTGCCCGGAATCTTCAAGATGCACAGCACCGCCAATCTTACCATCTTTCGACCAGACCGCACCTTCAAAGGTGCCTTCAATGTTATTTCCAGTTACATCTACAACTTTGCCACCGTCGTCTTCATCGAAAGTGAAGTACAACATGAGCGCCTTGTCATCGTTTAATGCCCACGCATCAACACTAAAACATAAGGCAATGAGGCAAAAAACTATGATAATCGGTTTCATAATAGGGAACTCCTTTTTTGATGGTTGTCAGTTGTCGGTTGCTCGTGTGGCAGTTGCATAAGTCGTGTCTGCCACAAATGATCCCTTAACCAACAACTGATAACCGAAGACCGATTGCCATTTAGAAGGAAGAAATTTGAATTTCCTTCGCTGTAATAAACTCAAGAAGCGCAGGAGTGCCTTCCTGTGTTTTTTGGATGCCGCGCTGAATAGCCGGGATAATTTGATCAGGTGTTTCGACACGCTCGCCGTAGCCACCGAACGCCTTCGCCATGTCTGCGTAGTGACCAGAGATGTCTGTACTACGGAATTTTTCGGTAGACACGGGCATAATCGGAATCTCAATCGCCATAGAGAAATTGTTGAAAAGCACCGACAAAATCGGTATCCTTTCCCGCACAGCAGTCTCAAAATCCATTCCAGTGAAGCCGATAGCGGCATCACCCCAGACGTTAACACAGAGTGCATCCGGTCTGGCGAGTTTCGCACCCATGACGAGTCCGAGACCGTAACCGAGCTGCGTCGTCTTGCCCCAACCGATATAAGTGAGCGGTGCGACAGACTGCCAGAAGGGCGACATTTGGTCGCGCGGACTCCCTGCATCGTGCGTAATAATCGTGTTTTTGACATCGACAGTGTGCAGCAGATCCGAGATAACGCGATACGGCGTCATCGGCACCTCATCCGAAGTGAGTTTAGCCTTCCACTGGTCGAGCCATTCCGCTTTAACCGCACTAATTTCCCCGGTGACGGCAGCCGTGCGCTCTTCGGATGCACCATTAGAACGATCGCGAACGGCTTCTACCAATCCATCTAAAATTAAACCCGCATCGCCAACGAGAGCAGTTTCAACGGGAACATCTTTGTTGATGTCCGCTGGATCTAATGTCGCGTGAATAACTCGTTTTCCTTCGGGAATCCTGACACCGAAGCCGGTTCGAGTGAAACTGCACCCGATACCCAAAATCAGATCGGTTTTTTGGAGGAAGTGATGCACCGCTTTCGGAATCGCGCGTCCGCCGGAACCGAGGGCTAACGGATGATCTTCTGGGAATGCGCTTTTGCCACCTAAACTCGTTGTCACAGGTGCACCGAGCAGCTCCGCCAACTCTTTCAAAGAATCCCAGGCTTGCGCATAATGCACGCCTTGCCCTGCGTAGAGGACAGGACATTCGGCATCAAGCAATGCCTCTGCGGTGGCTTCAATTGACGCGCTGTCAGGTCCGTAACGCACGGTGGGCACCGGTGTCGGATCAAAGGAGTCGGAAATTTCCTCACTAAATATATCCGACGGGAATTCTACGAGCGCGGGCCGCGGTCTGCCGTTCCGGACTTGGGTAAATGCACGCCGCATCGCTTCCGGGACAGCTTCAGGCATCGTGACCTGCTCACACGACTTTGTTACATGCCGATAGTTCAGGGCAGAATTGAAATTCGGTTGGATTTGCGTCATGCCTCGAGAATAACCACCCGGCAGCACCACAATCGGTGCCGAATCGCCATAGGCTTGGGCGACACCCCCGAAGGCGTTTTCGGAACCGGGTCCGCTCTGCATACAGAACACACCAATCTTCTCCCCAGAGGTTATTCGGCTCATCGCGTCTGCCATGTGAAGTCCTATACGTTCCTGTCTAACGATAATCGGACGGATGTCTAACTTCGCCGCCGCTTCGATGATCGGGTTAACAGGATAGGCGAATAGGTACTCTACCCCCTCTGCTTTAAGGACTTTCGCAACTGCATCAACAACTTTCATTTTTTTAATGTTCCTTTTTATTGGCTATCAGCGGTCAGCAATCAGCAAGACGGTGTTACTTCACTAAAAAACCTCTTGACTGATAGCCGACGGAAACCGACAGCCGACTGCTATTTAGATAAAAAAGGTTTAGGCATTAGGACTCGTAGGCACCCCGTCATCCATCACAAGTGGAAAATGGTCGCCTGCTAATTTATCACCATCGTTGACGGTGACAAAGGGTTTCATAACATGGTTTCCGCTGGCATCGTAAAGGGTTTCACTTGTCATATAATGCACCGCAATCGCACGCCGAGGACCGCCACTGGTGTTGTCGTGCGATCCGTGCCACGTCAAAGCGTGATGGTAATGGACATGCCCTTTCGGCACAGGACAAAGTTCCACCTCCAATTCGTCACCTTCAAATTGACTTGGCATCGAATCGATGTCTCCGACCTCGCGCAAGAATGGCATCTGGCTCCCCCAGTGATAGGAGCCTCGGGCCATGCGCATACATCCGTTGCTCTCATCAACATCGTCTAACGCAACCCACGCACTCACTTGACTCGTTTTCGGGGTGAGAATGCCCCACAACGGCGAATCCTGATGCCAACGATTGACACCACCGACTTTCGGCGGTTTGTATTGGATTTGGTCGTGCCAGACGCGCAACTCTGTCGCCGACATGAGTTGCCCAATCTCTTCTACGATGATCGGGTTATGAATCAGTCGGTGGTAAGCAGGACTCGCCTCCCAAATATTAACGATTTGCCAGACCGGACTCTCTTCCTTACCGCCGAGATTGGCAATGCGCACCGGTTGCGGAACTTCGTCTTTTTCGTAGTCATCAATAACGCGTGCCAATTCCTCACGCAACTCGTCAACCTGTTCATCACTTAAAACACGGTTTCCGAGGAGAAACCCTTTTTCACGAAATGTGTCAACCTGAGTTTGATTGAGCATATTTTTTTAATGTTCCTTGCGGTTCGTTTAGGCAGATTATGTAAAGAGAAACCTCTTGCGTATATCCAGCCCGCCCGTTGGTTGGGCTTACACCAATTAGACAAAAATAATGTTCCTTGCGGTTCGTTTAGGCAGATTATGTAAAGAGAAACCTCTTGCGTATATCCAGCCCGCCCGTTGGTTGGGCTTACATGAATTAGATAAAGATGGTGAGGTTCTGTAGTTCCGTACGCTATCATTTTGTTTTAGGAACCAACGATCCTATTTTTCAGTTCCACCCACTCTTCATCGGAGAGTTTAGGGGGCCACGCAATCCGTTCGCCGATGAGCGCGGAGCGATACGCCGCCATAATCAAATCAAACCCAAGCATCGCAGACTCCAATCTGTTCCGATGCGGTTGATTTTCGTCATCCAGCCACGCCGCGATGGCTTCTGTGAATGCTCGCTGTCCGAATTTGTCATCTTCACCGAAGTGGGTCTTCTCAACAAAGTGCTGTGCCATACCGTCAAACTGATAGCCCCATGAACCGTTTTCTCGCCACCACATCCTGCCTTTTGTCCCCCAAAAATCGAGGTTGCACCGCGGATTACTGCCGGGAAAATCAATTGTTCCGAATGCTGTCCGTGCGGACTCAAAAAAGACGCGGGCACCGTTTTCAAACGTATAAATCGCCATCAAATCTTCGGGGCACTGCCGATGTGGAACGTCATAGATTTCAGCACCTTCAACGGCACCCCACACGTGCGTAATCGGAATGTCTTTGAGCGCGAAAAGCACGACATCCATCAAGTGGGTATCCATATCAGTAATGTCGCCTTCGGTGCAGGCACGGATGAAGTGTATGTCACCAAGACTGTCGTCGGCAAAAAACTCTAATAATTTTTCAGCAAACGGCAGATACCGCCGTTGGTGATTGACGATAATCTTCAACCCTGTTTTCTCGTGCGCTGCGACGAGTGCCTCTGCTTCGCTGGGTCTGAGTGCGAGCGGTTTCTCTATCACCAATGCTTTAACACCCGCTTCGGCAGCAGGCTCTACCCAGATATGCCGTGGCACTGTCGGCTCTGTGACGGCATGGACAATATCGGGTTTCTCCTTTTCCAACATCTCGACGTAATCTGTGTACCCCGGGACGCTGAGTTCTTCTACCGCTGCTTTTAACCGTTCCTCATCAATCTCGCAGATGGCAATTACCTTCATATTTTCGATGCCTTCATAACGTCGGGCATGGTGTACACCCCGCCTTCCACCAACGATCCCAGTTCGATACATTCCCATAATGTGCCTCCTCGTTGAAGCGTGCAGTTTGCAGGTCTCCGAAACTTGCTATTATATTAACACGCCCACAAATTTGTGTCAACCGTTTGATTTGGAAGCCAGGGTCATTTAGTTTTCGGCTCCGCCTTTAGTTTTGGTTCACAGATGTTAGTGTTTTTATGAGATATCGAGGGACTTTTCACGCTACACCTGATAAAAAGTGTTCATGCACATAATAAAATGTTTATTCACATAAAGTAAATATATAAACTAAATGACCCTAACCCACATATTCACACAGTTGACTCTTTTTCCACATCAGACTATAATCATACACACAGAATGAACGGTTACGCGTCTGGACAGAAATAACTCTGGAGGGCATACGGATGAAATTTACCAAATCTATTACTTTCAAACATATACGCCATTTCGCCATTTTCTTGGCAACAGTGTGTATCCTTTTTGGACAGTCCATTGATGCGACAGGAGGATTGGTAGCGCACTGGCAACTTAATGAAGGTCAAGGCAAGACCATCAAGGACAGCTCCGGCAAAGGACACGATGGTGAATTCGGCGGCGGCGATCCACAATGGGTACCGGGTGTTTCAGGCAGTGCACTGGAGTTCGATGGCGACGACTACGTGGCTATCGACGCTTGGATCACCGAAACAGGTGCTGCAGATTTCTCGATTACGGCTTGGATAAAAACCAGCACGACCGGCGTTAGTTTCCTGACCAAGAACGACGGCGATCGGCAACTCGACCTTCATGAAAAGTTGTTTTACGTGGGTGACGCGGCGACTTCAGAGGGCGGAAAGACTGGAGCGGTCGAATGGGTCGGTCATAGTTGTGACTGGATCAGAGGCGACACAGATGTAGCAGACAGCAAATGGCATCACGTTGCCGTGACGTGGGAGTTGAAAGGGCTTGGAGGGCATATCTACGTCGATGGGGTCGAAGGCGTCCATCACATGGGATACAACGGTGGTGCAGACATTAAAGGGAACACATGGCAGATCGGGTTTACGAGTGGCTGGCCCGGCGGCATCGATTACGAGGGGGCCATTGACGACATCCGAATTTACGACGCAGCACTAACCGCAAACGAGATTGAAGAGGCAATGGAAGACGGTTTAGCAGTTGACCTGACCGGTCTGCTCACTCTCAGTTGGGGAGCGATCAAGACGCGATAGATTCAAGCGGATACCTTCTTTAACCCCTAACGGTTTCTGTTGCAACAAACATGTTGGACGAGGTCCCCGTGCCTCGTCCTTCTTCACACCCGCTGGCGAGGTTTCCTAACCTCGCCAGTGCTAATGTCCAATTAATTCTAAAATCTACCATAAATGTCCCTACGTTTTTCCAGAGCCATTTAGTTTTAAGAAATTATCGGATTGTTTGGCGTTTGAACACCTCTTTTTCAATGCCCGGAGCGGTTACAAACCGCTCCTACCGGGTCCGGGACCCCGAAAATGTTCTAAAAAATGGAAAACTAAATAGCCCTGACGTTTTTCACTTCTCTATTGTTAAATTCGTGTGCTTGTGATACAATTCAACGGACTAAGTTAAGTCACTTCTGATAGGAGGCATATATGAAGATTGATAAAATTGAGTCGTTTTTTATCAGGAACGGCTATGTGATTCGGATTCATACAGATACGGGCATCAGCGGCGTGGGACAGACAGCGTGCTGGGGGTATCCAGAAGCCGTTGATAGCATCATCAACACGTTTAAGAAACATCTTATTGGACAGAACCCGTTGCGGATTGAGCATCACTGGCAATATCTCTACCGCATGGGTCCGTTTCGTGGGACCGCGCTGAGCGGTGCTATCAGCGCGGTGGACATCGCTTTGTGGGACATCAAGGGTAAACATTTCGGTGTTCCGATCTGGGAACTGTTAGGCGGAAACTGTCGTGATAAGATTCGATTGCATCTCCTCGGTGGCGGTAGCACGCCAGAAACGATGTATGACGCAGCGAAAGAGGCTGTCGAAGAAGGTTTCACAGCACTCAAGTTTGACCCGGTGGTCGGCAACTTCCAAGATATGGCAGTCGATCGGCTCGTCAAGACCGCTCGTGACATCGTCGCTGCTGCGCGTGAAGGCGGTGGACCGGATCTCGATCTGATCGTTGAAGTACATCGGAAACTGACACCGATGAATGGCATTGTCTTAGAATCCGCACTTGCCCCTTTTAATCTCTATTTCATTGAAGACCCGATCCAAATAGATACTATTACAACGCAAGCGGAATTAGCAAAACGGATGACAACCCCGCTCGCTATCGGCGAACGTAATGTAAGCATCTGGGAATTCCGTGAACTCCTGGAGGCAGGTGGACCGCAATACGTCCGTCCAGACCTCGGTCTTGCCGGCGGTATAACGCACTGCAAGAAAATCGCGGCACTGGCTGAAGCGTATCACAGCGCGGTTGTCACACATAACTTTCTCGGACCGCTCATTACCGCCGCATCGCTTCACTTAGATGCGAGCATCCCGAACTTCATTACACAGGAATACAGCAAAGGCGATGAATCCCCAAACTACGCTGTTTATAAAGTAGCGTATCAGCGGGAAGGTGGATACATCCCAATCCCCGAAGCTCCAGGTTTGGGCATCGAACTTGACGATAGTTTAATCGAGAAGAATCCTTATCAACCAATGAATACAGGAACGACACTTTTGCGTGAAGATGGCTCTGTCGCTTACGCGGTGTAATGGTGGTAACTGCGGTTTGTAACCGCACGAAACCTCGCTCGGCAAAGCGAGGTGGAGGACATCGAACATGAACGTTGATGAAAAATATCTATTCGATCTGAACGGTTACCTTATTATCAAGAACGTACTAACACCCGAAGAGGTAGCCCTCGCCAACGAAGCTCTTGACAAACATAGTGACCAAGCGCGCATCCGTCCACGCGACCAGACGCTTGATGGCGGATCCCCAGAACTAAAAGGCGAACAAGGCAGAGGCGAACAAGGCGGTATGCTTGGATGGGAAGAACCGTGGTGTAATCCGTTCCGACACATGCTCGCACATCCGACACTCGTTCCCTATCTTAATGAGATACTCGGCAAGGGCTTCCGTATGGATCATCACATGTTTCTGCTTTCAATGGACAAAGGCGCGGAAGGTTTCATCTTCCACGGATCCTCCGGTCCCAGCTTCGACCCGAACCAGTATTACATTTTCCGTGATGGACGTATGCACAACGGCTTGAGCGTCGTTACGTTTCAGTTAACGGACGTGCCACCGGGAGCGGGTGGGTTAATCGTTATACCGGGGAGTCATAAGAGCAACTACACGTGCCCACAAGAGATGCGGCTCTATCAGCAACACCAAGAACACATCCGGCAGCTCGTCTGTGACGCTGGCGATGTGATAATTTTCACGGAAGCAGTGACGCACGGAACACTCCCATGGACGGCTGAACATCCACGTCGCTCCATCTTAACCCGTTATACCGCAGGCAACATGGCGTATGTTCCCGCCTATGAAATACCGGAGTGGGCAAATGAACGTCAGCGCGCTGTCATGGAGCCTCCCTATCATTCTCGATTAAATCGTCCGACCTTGGAGGCGTAGGAAGGAATATCCGACATGTCTACTTCAATGAGTGCAATCCTGGGTCTAATTTTTTTAGGACTCGCGAACGCCTCCGTTTTCTTGATGTTTAAACTCTGGGGTTATCCATTTGACAAGGAGACGCATACAAGTTCCGCTCCACGTTCCTTGATGCTGCTTCATCGACTCATCGGCTATGCGTATGCGATACTCTATGTTTTTATGATGTGGTACATGGTACCACGTTTGTGGAATTACCAAGTCGAATTGCCGCCTCGAACCGTCGCTCATCTGATGCTCGGTATCACCATCGGCGTGTTGATCCTCGTCAAGATTGCCATCCTTCGGTTTTTCCGACATTTTGAGGAAGTGATGCCGTATATTGGTACCACCCTGCTGATTTGCACCTATCTGTTGATTGGACTGTCGGTGCCGTTCACATTCCGTGAAGCGGCGTTGCGAACACAGACAGGGGCATTTAGTGAGGAGGGTATCGCGCGAACACGCAGGTTGCTTGAAAACGCCGGATTGCCTATAGAGGCACCGCTCGACCAGTTGGCATCAAAGCGAAAATTGCGGGACGGACAGCAGGTCTTACAGCACAAGTGCGTCGTCTGCCACGATCTACGCACCATTCTCGCAAAACCACGCACCCCCACAGATTGGGTCCGTCTCGTCAATCGGATGGCGATAAAGCCTATGATTAGCGAACCTATTCACGAGGAAGAAGAGTGGAGCGTCTCAGCATATCTCATCGCAATTACACCTGATATTCAGACTTCAGTGCGACAACAACGGCAGGAACAGATGCGCGCGGATGAAGCGAAAATCGCTGCCCAAGTCGTGACTTTCGCTATAGAAATGGAAGCAGAAGGTGAGATTGTCACAACGACAAACACCTACGATGAAGTAGAAGCGAAAGCACTCTTTGAGGACAAATGTTCGCAATGTCATCCGTTCACGGACGTTGAAGACTATCCACCGCGCTCCAAAGAGGAGACAACCGAGATCATAATCCGAATGATAGACACCGGGCTCTATCTTGAAGAGGAAGAGATAGAGATAATCACGCGCTATATCAACGAAACCTATCTGGAGTAGCGAAAATGATGAAAACAAAAATTGCTGACTTCAGCAAACTCAACGATCGCGAGCCGGCTTATGCCCTCGTTGCAAATGTAGATCTCGTCGTTATCCGGTATGACAACGAAGTTTCTGTGCTTTATGGGAGATGCCATCATCGCGGGGCTTTGCTCTCAGATGGTTACATCGACGGCGAAAACCTGATATGTGGCGTTCACTACTGGGATTATCGCTACGATACCGGTGTCAGCGAATATCAGAACACGGAACGTCTCGCCAAATTTAATGCATGGATAGAGAACGATGCTGTCTACGTTGACGAAGACGAAATCCGGGAGTGGGAAGGTCAGAACCCGCAACCTTACCACCGGGACGAATATCAGGGAACGTATCAAGACATCCACGGCACCTCGGAAGAACCCTATGTCGTCCAAATTCAGGAATTGGCACGCCACGGACTGAGCAAGGTCGGACACCACGGTCAAACCGAGGCGATGGGAGTGCTGCGGGAGAATTTACCGAATTGGGACAATCTTCAGTTCGTGGTGGCGCAGCTCCACAAAACACCACACCTCGATGATGAACCGGTCGGAACGGAACTGGTTATCGGTCCGCGGGCGAAGAAACCGCTTAAACTGGATATACCGATCTTTGTCTCCGATATGAGTTTCGGTGCGCTGTCGGCTGAGGCGAAAACCGCATTAGCGAAGGGTGCGGAGATGGCAGGCACAGGCATCTGCTCCGGCGAAGGCGGTATGCTATTGGCAGAGGCTCAATCAAACAGCCGTTACTTTTATGAACTCGCTTCCGCGCGGTTCGGATTCTCTTACGATAAATTGGAACACGCGCAGGCATTTCATTTCAAGGGTGGCCAAGGAGCAAAGACGGGGACAGGCGGACATCTCCCCGGCAACAAGGTAACAGAGGAGATAGCGGCGGTACGTGGGTTGCGTCCGGGGGAACCTGCGATCTCACCTGCGCGGTTTCCCGATTGGGAAACACTGGACGACTTTGCGAAGTTTGCTGAATTGGTGCGGAAGGAGACCGACGGTATTCCGATCGGATTTAAGCTCTCCGCGCAGCACATCGAGAAGGACATCGAAGCCGCACTCCACGTCGGTGTGGACTATATTATCTTGGACGGTAGAGGCGGTGGCACCGGTGCCGCACCGCTTCTATTCCGAGACAACATCTCAGTCCCAACGATGCCAGCCTTAGCACGCGCCCGGAAATACCTCAACGAAACGGGCAACAGCGATGTTACGCTTATTATTACGGGTGGTTTGCGAACAGCCGCTGATTTTGCCAAAGCGTTGGCACTCGGTGCAGATGGGGTTGCGATTGCGAATTCAGCGATGCAAGCGATCGGTTGTATCGGGATGCGCGCATGCCATACCAACAATTGCCCCGTTGGCATTGCAACACAGAAGGATCATCTGCGTTCTCGACTCAAGGTGGAAGTCGCAGCGGAACAATTGAACCGGTTTTTTGGTGCGTCTGTTTCCCTCATACAGGTGTTAGCGCGTGCCTGCGGACACACCCATCTGAATCAATTCAATCCAGACGATTTGACGACATGGGAGCGCGATATCGCCTATTTGACAAGTGTTAAATACGCTGGGGTTGTGCCGTTGTAAGCACCTACGTCCCATCCCGCTGGCGAGGTTTCCTAACCTCGCCAACCTATATCAATAATTATGATAGGTGAGATCAAATCCCGTTGTGGGAGGGAAACCTTGTAAGCCCGATGTCTCTACTAATGAACCTTGTTTGGTAAACCCCTGTGTCTCGCCTCCTACAACCGAATCTTCTTGAATTCCTCAATCTGTGCTGTAATCGCGCGTTCCGTCGGGAGACGCTCCGCGCTTGACGCACCATAGAACCCCACTACCCCTTCGGTATTTTCCAGAACAGACGTTGCGTCCTCTGGCTCAGCGATCGGACCCCCGTGACAGATAACGAGAATCTCCGAGTTAACCCCTTTCGCCGCATCATGAATGGCTTGCACCCGTTTGGCGGCATCCGCAAGCGTGAGAGCAGTTTGCGCACCGATAGAACCCTTTGTTGTCAATCCCATGTGTGCGACGAGAATATCCGCACCCGCATCCGCCATCTGCTCTGCCTCAGTTTCGTTGAAAGCGTAAGGTGTGGTAAGCATCCCCATCTGATGCGCCGTCCGAATCATCTCCACCTCGGGTCCGTATCCCATATCGGTCTCTTCAAGCAGTTGACGGAATGTGCCGTCAATCAGTCCCACCGTTGGGAAGTTTTGCACACCGGAAAACCCGATCGCATCTATCTGACTCAAGAAGACATCCATCAAACGGAACGGATCCGTACCACAGACCCCTGCAAGGACAGGTGTGTCTGGAACGACTGGTAGCACCTCGCTTGCCATCTCAACGACAATCTGGTTCGCGTCGCCGTATGGCATCATACCGGCGAGTGAACCCCTACCCGCCATCCTAAATCTGCCGGAATTATAGATAATAATCAGGTCAATGCCACCGGCTGCCTCACATTTCGCAGAGATACCTGTGCCAGCACCTGCCCCAATGATGGGTTTGCCTGCATCAATGTTGCTGCGCAGTTGCGTTAAAATTTCTTCGCGTTTAAATTTCATGCGTCGTTATTCCTTGTGTATGATGATTGGATGTAGTATACTACACGCATTATAGCAAAATATTAGATTTTGTGTAATACTTTTAACCTGCTTCATTCCACTGTTTTTTCATAAGGAAGCCCCTTTGAGGGAGCAACGTTCATGAATCTGTATAGTAAACCCACAAGCTGCGTCCTGGTGGGTCTTTTTGTTTTATTCATAGGTGTCCTTTGCCCTCCTGTGGAGGCTTATATAGAAGGGCCTTGGTTGTGGATGATTGCCAGCGGTGCAGATATAGATAGCGACCAGTTGGCTGCCGCAAGCAAGGGGATGATCACTGAAAATCTTGTCGCTGAATATGGCGTAAACGAAGGGGATACCGTCGGGCAGTTGCAATGGACCCGTGGTCGGATTTTCCCAGAGGTTGATTGCTTATTCCGGGGTTGGATCTGCCATTCAGACAATGTCAACAATGTTATCAACAGGATAGGATTGAGCAATGATCGGGGTTTAAATTATCACTCTGCGTACGCTTTGATTAACATCATCTCGCCGCGAGAACGAAAAAACGTCGCGATGGGAGTTGGCAGCGACGACTCCGTCAAGGTTTGGCTCAATGGCAAAGTGGTTCACGTAAACAAGGTGGATAGACGCACAACTGGCATTCAAGACCTGTTCCGCGTCAACCTGAAAGTCGGAGATAACCTCCTGCTCGTTAAGGTAAGTGATAATCTATGGAATTGGGGAATGTTTTTTGAGATCTATCTTGAGGCGGGCGATTTTAGCACTGCCCTGCCTATTGTGACTTTCGATATTTCTCTCGCTACATACCTGTTTGAAAAATATAGTGCCATCCTCCAAGATCCGGAGATTCAGGAAGTACTTCCAACCGTCTTATCGCGACTTCAAGAACCGGAGATACAGGTCCTTTTGACCCCGCTCACGATAGATGCTGTTGCTGAGAATCCAGACCTCTTGGCGCAGTTCGGTTTACAGGATAAAACGATAACATTCATTAAAGAAAACGCCGGTCTCAGAGCGATGCTCCGCGATGCGGACTTTCAGACTCTACTGCAAAACCCCAATGCTTTATCAGAATTCGCGACACTCGTTACTGGAGAGGAACCTGCTATACTTCCCGGATCGCGTCCTCTACCTGCAGATGTTGATGGTAACGGAGTCGTAAATATCCTGGACCTCGTCCGTATTGCGTCGCGTTTGGGGCGAACGGGCCCTGATCCTGCGGATGTTAACGGCGATGGTACTGTTAATATTCGTGATATTGTCTTGGCTGCAGCTTTAATGGGTACGGAAGCAGCCGCGCCTCCTATTTTTGCTGGTATAGGAGCAGCCCCCAGTCACCCGCCCCTACGCCCTGAAGACATCCAACTTTGGCTGACTCAAATACAACGCACTGACGTGCGCGACCCAACCTTCCAAAGAGGGGTGATCGTCCTAAAGTATCTTATGGAGGTGTTGACCCCAAAAAAGACAGGACTTCTGCCCAATTACCCCAACCCGTTCAATCCTGAAACGTGGATACCCTATCAACTCTCTAAACCTGCTGATGTTACATTGACTATCTATTCTGTGAACGGCACTTTGGTCCGCACCTTAGCATTAGGACATCAATCCGCGGGTGTATACCAGAACCGTAGCCGTGCAGCACATTGGGACGGCAAAAACGAATTCGGTGAGCCTGTCGCGAGTGGAGTCTATTTCTATACACTCGGAGCCGGGGAATTCACGGCGATACGGAAGATGTTGATACGGAAGTAGCGATCAACTGTCAGCTAAGTGCACCGTTTTTGTCTGAATCTCGGATTGACACAGATTACACACCTGTATGCACGTATATACTTATACACCTTTATCAGAAACCCTGTGAAAAACGACTTGGCATCACCAGACCCATAAATTGTAAATCATCATCCGATAAAATCCTTTTTTTCACGCCATGTAACGTTTTGCCTAAAAATTGTGTCTTTAATAAAGTAAGTTCGACTTAAGGATTCAGAGAAGTTCAAGACGGCATATTCCATCTATTGCCGATTTGATAACAGATATATTCCCGCAAAAGGATAACCCTCTCATGAAAAATACACTGACTTTCATTTTAGTGATTGGACTGGCGATATGTGTTATTCCTCAAAATACCATAGCACAAGACCCACAGGATTTGTATTTACGGTATTTACCCAAAGGCGTGAAAGCACGGCACGGCAAAGGTTCGTTAACAGGAAAGATAGCGAGTTCCGCTGATGGAAAACGTTTAGCGGTCGCGGGTAGCATCGGTATTTGGATGTATGACGTAGAGACAGGCAAAATACTTAATCTGTTGACAGGGCATACGCATTGGGTATTGAGCGTAGCGTTTAGCCCAGATGGGAAGATATTGGCAAGCACAAGTGAAGACCGCACCGTCCGTTTATGGAATGCACAGACGGGTGCTGAACTTCGGACGATGCAAGGACATGAAGAATTTACCACAAGTGTAGCATTCAGTCCGGACGGGAAGATGCTGGCAAGTGGCAGTGTAGACGAGACCATTCGTCTGTGGGATGTGGAAACCGGCACAAATCTTCGGGTGCTGGCAGCACATGAAGGTGGTGTCACAAGCGTAGCGTTTAGTCCGGATGGAGAAACACTGGCAAGTTCGGGTTCGGACAAAACCGTTCGTCTGTGGGATGCGCAAACGGGAAATTCTGTTCGGACGCTAACAGGGCATCAGGGCGATGTTTATACCGTAGTATTCAGTCCGGATGGGGAGACACTCGCGAGTGCAAATCAGGATCGAAGCGTGCGTTTGTGGAATGTGCAGACCGGTGAGACTCTTCAGACGTTGACTGAGCATAGTGCTATTGTTGAAGGTATCGCGTTCAGTCCAGATGGGAAGACATTGGCGAGTACAAGTGCCGACAAGACCATCCGTCTATGGGATGTGCAGACAGGGGCACATCTGCGGGTGGTGTCTGGGCATGAATGGGGTAGCGAGCGCGTTCTATTTAGCCCGGATGGGAAGATGCTGATGAGCGGTAGCATGGACGACACCGTGCGGTTGTGGGATGTGGAAACCGGTAAAGAACTTCAAAAGATAGTAGAGCATACGATGATGGATGTACATAGCCTTGCATTCAGTCCGGACGGCAAAACGCTGGCAGGTGGCACTTGGGATAATACCGTTTATTTCTGGAATGCGCAGACAGGGGCACCGCTTCCGCCGCTGGAAAGCGATATCTACCTTAGAGCAAACGTCGCATTCAGTCCAGATGGAAAGACACTGGCAAGTAGCGGTTGGGACAAGACCGTGAAATTGTGGGATATAAAAACAGGCATAAAACTGCCGCCGTTGATGGGGCATAATGCAGATGCAGATATCACAACCGTTGCATTCAGCCCGGATGGCAAAACACTGGCGAGTGCAAGTCGTCAAAACACCATCTATTTGTGGGATAGGCAAACACGAAAACCTATACGTATGATGTCAAAACATCAAAAATTGCCTAGTCCGGAAGAGATACAAAAGCTGCGTGATCGAATGCTAAAAGGTGATAAGGAAGCAGCACAAAAGCTACGTAAAAGTCTACTCATGGCGTTAGATCCCGGGGAACATGTCTATCGCATAGCATTCAGCCCGGACAGTTCACTGTTAGCAAGCGCGAGTGATGATGAAATTTTGCGTGTATGGGATGTGCAGACGGGTACCCCTCTTTTTACTTTGGACAAACATAGTGATTCTGTAAATGGCGTAGCATTTAGTCCGGATGGAAAGATACTGGCGAGTTGCAGTACGGACCAGACCGTGCGTTTCTGGAATCCAGGGTCTGGTGAACTGATTCGGACGATAGAAGCGCATCAGGGAAATGTCTATAGTATCGCTTTCAGTCCGGATGGAAAGATACTGGCAAGTTCGGGTTTGGACAGAACTATTCGTCTGTGGGATGTGGAAACTGGCACACATCTTCGGACCCTGGATGCACATCGGAATGCTGTTATTGCAATAGCATTCAGTCCGAATGGAAAAACGCTGGCGAGTGCAAGTTGGGATGGCATCGTGTTGTTGTGGGATCTTACATCTGATAATGTGGATTAGACTGTGTACCTCATATTGTAGGAGGTCTTTGTAAGCCCGATTTACTACCACTGATGGCTGACAACTGAAAGCCGATAGCCAATAATCATATCCTTTTTTGTCGCTAACTCATGTTACGATTAAATTACAAACAATCCCTACCGAAAAAGGAAAACTTTCTCATGCAAAAAACATTGGTTCTAATTTTAGCGATTGGATTCGCGATATGTGTTGTTCCGCAAAATACTATCTCGCAAGATACACAAGATTGGCATTTACGGCACTTACCCGAAGGCGTAAAAGCGCGGATTGGGAAAGGCGAAATAAATGGGCGGGTCCAGGTCCCCGCCCTTACATTTCACCGCCGTGCATACTGTGATTCCGCAGGGGCATGGTATTCAACATTAAGATGCGGAGTTTCCAACCTAACATGCCCTTGAATCCGCGAGGTTAGACAACTCTCCAAGGCACCACTCACCAATAACGTTCGTTCTGCTGGATACGGTGCGACACCCGTTTCAAAAAGCTCCTCAATCTTAGCGATAAGACATGCTGAATAAGTAACGTTCGGGGTCGGCGTTAAGAAAAACTGGGTTGACACTGGTACCGGTTCATCCTTTAGCTGCGCGGCGAAGCAGTAATCCCGCACTGCCCCATTGAGCATCAGAAGTGTCGCTTTCAATCCGTCGTTATATTCAATGAAATAGGCGGACGGATTTTCGACAAGCCGCTGAAGTTCACCCGTACCGAGCAGATCTTGCGTTCTGCCGTCCTCATCGGTTAAACCGCAGGGCGTATCGCTTCGAGAGAGTGCCGCTTCCAAGAGTGCGTGTGACCAGTTGCCTTTCTCACCGGCTTCCCAGACAGCATCACCGTCAATGAGTTGCACAGCGGCGACCCCGGTTTCCCCACCCTTTCGGCGTTCTATCATGCATTGCATCGCCTCCAAGGCGTGATAATCCATCGGATCCGAGCCTCCAACGCCTACCATGAGTGCCTCCTCTATCTCACACTCTAACGGCAATTCCACATCCGGCAACCGCCACGTGACGGGTAACGATGACCCTGCAAGCACGCCAAAACCGAGCCGATGTCCATCCTCCACCATCTCCTTCGCTTTCTCAAAACTATAAGAGAGGTGCTTGTCGTTATAGATAGGCACGGCACGTCCATCTGCCTCAAAGACTTTGACACATTCTTTGAAAAATTCGTACCGCGGATACAGGACCTGGTTCATTTCATTGTGCGGGTAATCACCATGTTCCCCGATGAGTAGCACCGCGTCAACAGCAATCTCATCACCACCACAACGGAGTGCCTCGGCAATAGTGGGGTAGACAGAAAAACCGAACTCTCTGGCACGATCCAAACTCTGGTCACCTTCCGGCTTCTGGTCAACGAACAACGAGACGACTTTCATATCCGGATGATGCCATCTCCCCTCAGTCGGATAGCCGACAAGAAACCGGTCAGCGAAGTGCTGCGCGTGCGATAGATAACGGTAGATAGTAGCGATAACGGCAATCCTTTTTGTTCTCATAACCTCAGGTCCTCCAGAAAGTTGACGCTTCAGTGGGTTGATATGCAATGCCTAAATGAGGGGTCTCCTGCCGTGTGCTATCAGCAAAGAGACTGTCAACGCCTGCCGCAACAAGTCCCGTCGTCAATAACGTACGTTCAACGGGATAGGTTGCCTCACCTGTCAAGAACATCTTTTCGATATTGTTAACCAGCGGCGAAAAGAAGTTTGCCAACGTTGTCCGTGCGGGTGGCATCGGGAGATACATCTGTGTTGAAAGAATCTCGTTGTCCGACCCGATATAAGCGGCAAAGTTGAAATCCTGGACTAATCCGTTCATCAGAATCATGGTAGACTTGAGTCCGTCGTTGTGTTCGTATTGATACGCTATTGGGTCTTTCACGATCTCCTTCAACTCATCAAGATTCGGAAAAGGATTGTTAAACCCAGAACGTGATGGTGTAAGGGTATGACTCCGACAGAGGGCAGCTTCAAAGAGTTCTCGCGACCAGAGTTCGGTGTGATGTGCCTCCCAAAACGCGTCGCCGCGATACGCTTGCAGCCATTTGACCCCACTCTCACCGTCTTCGCGCCGCTCTACCATACACTGCAAGGTTTCCAGCGCGTGGAAATCATAACTATCTACACCACCGTAGCCGACACATACTGCCTCTGAAACGGGTACACCGAGCGGCATGTCAATGGAAGGTGTGCGCCACGTAACAGGCAGGGACGAGCCTGCCATAAACGCGAAGCCCATAGACTGGGAAATGTCGTACATCTCGCGCGCCCACTCCCAGTTCCATGAGAGGTGTTTGTCGTTAAAGGTCGGCACACCGCGTCCATTCTTTTCATAAACCTCAGCGATCTGCATGAAGTGTTCATAGCGCGGATAGAAACGTTGTCCTTTTTCGTTGGTTGGATATTCGCCGTGTTCACCGATGATTAAGACACCGTCGACTGCGAGTTCCTCACCTCCGAGGGTGAGTGCCTCCGCGATTGTAGGATATCCCTTCACCGTAGGGAAACGTTCCAGACGTTCGCGACTGAGGTCGTTGTCCTTGATCTGTTCGACGAAAAGGGAAACGAGATCCATCGGCGGGTGATGATGTCGGCTGTTCCACCCATAGCCTTCCAAGAATCGATCGACGATGTGCTGTGTGTGCGAGTATTTGTGATAAATCGTCGCAATCGCGGCGATTTTAGGTCGTTTTTCCATTTTTTTACCTATTAAATCTGGTCGTTGCTCCATTACATTTCGCAACGGTTCTTGGTTAAGTCGAGTCGTGCTTCCGTCAATGGAGTGGCTTAACTTCACCGAAAACCCTCGTGAAACGTAGTGGAACGAGGCCCCAGGGATCAATTATTTAAAAATGTTCCTACGGTGACGGTATTGTAGAATCGACATTTAGAGGTTTCTCTATTAACACAACCGGTGCCTGACAGCAGTCGCAATTCCCCGGGGCAACCGCTCGGATGTAGCACGTGTCGCAGTAGTAGTAGAGTTCATGTACAACCCCATCTTTGATAGCGTAAAATCGGATTACCTCCAGTAGTTGCGTTTTGGGAAAGACGCGACTGTTGATAATCAGATCTTTCTCATGCAATTGCTCGTCAACAAAGAATGCCTCCGCCAGCGATGTCCGTAGGAGGGTGTAGTATTTGCCATCTTCAGTTTTGACACCGTATAGATGATCGTGGGTTTTAAAGAGTTCTACACCATAGTGGGTGTGCATCTCCTCCGCTAAGCAGACGATTTTGCCTCGGAGTTCAACCTCTCGCGGTTTCTGTTCTTCGGTTGGAGGTGTAGCTCCACTCATGAATAGAATTAGCACGATAAAAAATAGGGACAACCCCTGTAAATTACGCATCATTCGTCTCCTTCAGAAAAACTGAATTGTTTCCAGTCCTGTTCCGATTTAGGCAGAAACCGGTTTTTCTTGACCATCAACTCGTCTTCCACATTTTATAAAGGCACGAGTTGATGATCAAAACAGAGAAAAACCGAGCGGAAGCCGCCATAGTTAACGGACCTTCTTTGCCCACCGATTTGGACCAGGACCGGGTTGATGTTCATCGCGAACACGTTTAAATTTCTCAGGCGTGGTAACAACATCTTCAGGGTGCATCCGGCTCCGCGCGAGAAAGCCTGCTTCCGGTTGATAGCCGGTCGGTTTTGCGGTGTCCTGATAGCGAGAATCAACACTCCATCGGACTTGATGACTGACATTCGGAATGGAACGGTGCGGGGTCAGATTGGTAAGTAGAAGAATGCTGCCAAACTTGACAGGAACTACTACGGGTTCGACTTCAGGCAATTCATCTGGTGGTATCTCAAGATAGAAACGTCCCGGAACACTCTGATGCCGGAAAACGCCATCCCGATGGACATGCGGGATGACCTCCAAACATCCGTTTTCAACGGTAGCATCTATCAGCGGAATCCAGATCGTGAGTTGCAAGACAGAATCACATTTAGGCTCCATATAGCCAGCGTCTTGATGCCATGGAACGAGGGTCCGGTCGTGCTCAGGGAGCTTGGGACGAACCCGGTAGGCGGGATGGCACATAATTTCCGGCCCGACGAGCGACTCAGCGAGGTCAAGCAGCTTCGGATTGATGAGCAGGTCAAAGAGTGCCGGTCCTGTGTGTGCACCACTGAACAACTTCTGAAACAAGACAGGAGACTGCGCCGTAATTTTTGCCAAGCGGGTATTAAATCCTTCCGTTTTGAATTCGGAATCAAGCTCACCTTCTGCGTAGAGTTCTGATGCTCCCGTATCAACAATTTCTTCAAATTCCACGATAAGCGGATTTAGATCGTCTGGAGCAAGGGCATCTTCGATTAACAGATAACCGTTCTCATTAAAATCGAGGATTTGCGAATCAGTCAATGTTTTCATTTTTTAAATGATTGCTCCTGGGCATTGCTCCAAATGTAAAGCAAAGACAAATTATGCCATTTAAGGAAACCTAATTTCATTACGCAATGGTTCCCGGTCAATTTCAACGGGGACTGAACCCCGTAGGGGGTTTTTGCTTGGGGTTTTTGATAGGGCATTTCTGCGGATTTCCCTGCGGATTTCTTCAATATCTCTGTAGAGGAATAACGCCCATATTCAATAAATTAAAAACCTCTTATATAATGTAAATGCGAAATTCGACCGCGTATGGTCAAATTTGGACCAGTTCAACCAGAATGCCATCCGGGTCCTTCGCACACGCAACGCCTACTGCGTCTGGTGCGCTTATCGGTTCGGACAGAAATTCAACACCATTCTGTTTTAAGCCTTCGACGGTTCCCTGAATATCCTCTACAAAAAAGGTAAGCCAACGGACACCTGCCGAGAATCCGTCTGCTGGTGTCGGCGGTGGCGATTCAATATCCATCAGTTTGATGAGCGTGTTGCCAGCTTTAAGGCGGACCTGGCGAAAACCGGTCGGGGCAAGCCCTACACCGCGCGCGAGGTCATCTGGAATCTCTAACTCTAACACGATTTCAAGCCCTAACTTGTTATGATAGAAGTCCAACGACGCTGCAAAGTCGCTACAGGTAATAGCGATGTCGATGGTGGGATGCGATAAGTTTAGCACGGGTTTCTAACCTCCTGTCAGAACGAAGATTGCCTCTCGAAATTGACCGAGTGGACGCGTATCATAGGTAATATCTACTGGAACGACAATTCTTACGGTCGGGGTTACAAATCCCTCCCACTCACAACGCAGTGGAGTCGGGACAGAAAAATCGATGTGACCATCTGATCGCGCTGGAATCGTTGTTTCTACTGAGGGAAGCTCGATACTCCACTCGCTCGGAAGGATCGGTTGGGCAATTGCTGTGCGTGGCTCAGATGAATGATTCGTTATCTCCACGCGTAACTGTGCCGTTTCTCCAAGAGCGACTTCCTGTTCATAAGGATAACAACGGACCCAATGTTCGTCCATGCCGTAGTTCGCGTGGTCCCAAGGAAAGAGCGCGGTATAGCATTTTTCACGTTCGGCAAGTGTGTCCAGCATACACTGAATCTCGGCATCAGTAAAATCAAAGGCTGGATCGACATGGCAGTTAAAGATATGCGTCGGATTGAGCTGCTGAATACGCCTTAGACATTTTTCGTAACCGGCATTTTTACCGAGCAAATTCCGATTCCCTGAACAATAGTCGTCAATTCCTGCCATCGTGAAGGAATCACCTGCGAAGAACATCCGAACACCGCGCCCCTTAACAAGCAGTCCACCGTGATAATAGGTTTGTCCCGGAAAATGGTATGCTGTCATCGTGAACTCATTCCACTGCCAAGAATCTCCATCACGGGTAATGCGATCCACTCGCGTAACCGAAGGCGAAATACAGGGAAGCCGGAAACCGATCGGATTTGTGATGACTCGTGCGACAACTGAATCCGTTATCGTTTCACAAGAGAAGGTCGCTTGAAATTCAGGGATAGCATCAACATGATCGTCATGGTAGTGCGTTACCCAAAATTGGGTAACTTCCGAAATTTCGCCGCTTGCTTGTAACTGCTGGATCTGTTTGATAACATTCGGTGAACCGCAATCCATCACGAACGCCTCACCGTTTTCGGAGATAATCAACCACGTTGTGCCGAAATGGCGCAAAAATTTAGGTGGTGGCTTGCCCTCTCGGATAGGCATGTGTCCAGCACGTCCCTCAAATTCAGCAAAGAGTTTCGGAAAGTAGTGTCGGAGAGCAGAGATCGCGACGTATTTATCGTAACAGTGCGCTAACTGGTTCAGAAGCGCATCTATTGCCCTATCAGGATCTCTCATGACAACACCGTGGGTCGGAATGAGTGCCGCTGGTGATGCACGGCGGACCTTCCCAAGACTCTCTGTTAGCTCATCGCGTGCACCGAGAAACCCGTGATAGTCACTCGTCTGTTGCCCTTTTTGTAAACTATAAAGATCCCATAACTTACCCTTGTCATAAATGAGATCGCCGGAGAAGGCGAAACGTCCCCCATCAACATCAATAAGATAGGTGACACTTCCATCGGTATGCCCTGGTGTTTCAAGAACCGTCAGCGATGCCGGACCCCATTCAATCTGTTCACCCTCAGTATATGTATCCGTCACGGAGATAGCATTGGCAAGCATGAGATTGTGGGGATGATAATTATAGAGGTGCCATCGGTATTGTGGATCGTCCCAAAAGGTTTCAACCTCGCTAAACCACGCTGCCTCTTTCGCCGGAACCCCGACGCGAGCATGCTTCCCCTTTCCAGTAACGGGTGGGGACCCCGGTATCGGGAAACCTGCTGTGCTATCACGGTGATGATGCGTAAATAGAATCTGCTCGACGTTGGCGATCCCAAGTTCCGCGAGTGTGGCGTGGAGGGTAGTCCCACTCGGATCAATGAGGAGTGCACGATCTCCATCACGAAGGATACCCGTATTGACATGTCCGTGATGAACGTATAGGTGATGGCTGAGTTCGGAGAAGCGGATTTGCATTTTTTAAACGATTGCCTCTGAGCATTGCTCCAAATGTAAAGCAAAGACAAATTATGCCATTTAAGGAAACCTAATTTCATTACGCAATGGTTTCTGGTAAAGTTAGCAACCTCTCATAACCTAACGCAGGTGCTCTACACCCAATGTATCAAGGAGGTCATAGAGAGGGTATTGTTCGTCGGGATCCACTTCATCAATCAAGGCGTTTAAGGTTGCAATCGCTTTATCGAAAAGTTCGGGGTTACAAACCCCTCCCACCGGTGCTGCAGCAGGGCACAGACTACGGAAAAGTTCGGGGTTACAAACCCCTCCCACCGGTGCTGCAGCAGGGCACAGACTATGCCTCCGCGAACTGCGGTCTGCCGAGGGCATCCGTTCTACCTTGGCGTTTGTAGTGAGGCAGGCGTCCACCGGCATCCGCCAAAATCCGCTCCTGTGCGAGGGCAATCCGGTCTGCACCCTTATCAGCGATGTTATGCTGACAAGCGACATCCGCCTCAAGATCAAACAGGCGTGTATCTTGTTGGAAGTCGACGCTGGAAAAATACCAACTCTTCGCATCTTTATACCAAACAGAATTGACATAGCGACAGGTCAGATATTCACGCGACGTAAAATCGTTTTTCCCTTCAACGATCGGAAGCAAACTCTGCCCTTGAATCTCGCCAGCAGGTTCAACTTGGCTTGCTGCCATAACGGTGGCAGGTACATCAAGCGTATAGACGAATTCATCACACGTCGTGCCGGCGTTAACGCCTGACGGATGGCTAACCATTAAAGGGATGTCCATCGTGCCGGGGTACATAAAGTTCGCCGGTTTACCAGTGGCTTTGTCTGGATTCTCTGCGAAGTTGGTGCCGTGGTCGCTGAGGAACATGATGAGCGTGTTCTCACGCAGTCCAAGCCGATCAATCGTATCCACCAACCTTCCAAACCAAGTATCTACGAGCGTTACCAAACCTGCGTAGTTGGCTTTAACGCTCGGCAACCGTTCCTCAAGTTCCTCATCGTTGAGTGAACCGTAGGGGAGGTTGAGACAGATAGGCTCGCGGTCTTCTCGCTTACCATAGATATCATAGTAATGGATAGGTGCTTCCCATGTTTCGTGCGGTGTGAATCCATCAACATAGAGGTAAAACGGAGTATTCTGATGATTGTGTTCAACGAATTCGATGGCGGAACGGAACAACCGCGCGGCGGGCCACATCTCCTCTGGACGTTCAGGTTGAACGTTCACAATATGGGCACGGATACGTTCGGGATTTCCTCGATAACGGGAAATCAGCGTAGGATCGGCGTGCGCACCACCCCGGTACCTATCTTCGGCTTGACCCCTGACGAATTCCCACTGCCGGAACCCGCGCGTGAAATTCATGCCCGGCACAAAATAGTGCGGCACATCGGCGAAGAAACCGGTATGATACCCATTTCGCACAAGCGATTCAGCAATTGCGGGTTCATCGGAAGACATCGGTTGCCAACCGGGGGTATAGACGTTGTCCCATGGTACAGGGGTATAAGTGCTGAATGGATAGGCGCGTCTGCCGGTATGTAAAGTCCGGCGCGTGGGGATTGTTGGTAAGCATTCCGGGTGGGCGTTCGTAAACCTGACACTCTGTTCGGCAAACCGTGCTAAATTCGGTGTTCGAATCCAATCGTTGCCATAAGGACTGAGATATGCGGTTCGCAGCGTATCTGAAACAACGACGACTATGTTCCAACTCATTTTTTTAATTTTCCTTGCGGTTCGGTTCGGTGAGTTCTGGTTAATTAGTTCTTTTCCGTATATCCGCTTTCCTGGTGCAAGCCTATAGAGGCTTGCAGGACAATGTTCCAAGCTACACGCTTTGGTTGTTGGTAGGTGCGGAATAATCGAAAACAAGGACATCCTCAACAAGCGGACGGATGTGTTCGCCCGCGACTTGGCGGTGAAAAGGATGTGGCAGATATGCGTCGCGTGCCGCTTCGTCTGTAAAACGCACTATAAAACCATACGTGTACCCCTGACTTTTGCCTTCAGGACTGTTGTTCGTACCAGCAGTTATGGATTCAATACCGGGAATTTCATCAGCCATTCCCAAGAGCACATCAGACAAAGTTTCCAACTGTGTCGCGGTAACATCCGATTTTAACTTCAGTAGGACGATGTGTTCAACCATAGGACTTCCTTCTTCCATTTTTCTAACCATGGGCCTCTGAGCAAAGAAACACCCAAGCAATACGCAGGGAAATCCACAGAAATACCCTATCAAAAACCCCTATCAATACGCAGGGAAATCCGCAGAAATGCCCTATCAAAAACCCCTATCAAAAACCCCAAGCAAAAACACCCCTATCAAAAACACCCCTTCACTTCGTTTCGGACAAGTTTTTGGTCGAGTTCACGTAGGGTTGGTACTCTCTCGTCTTTAAGGCAGTTGGAATTAACCAGAAACCCTCGTGAAACGATTTTCTAACTATGGGAATCTGTTAACCATCGAAGAAATCCGCAGAAACACCCAAGCAAAAACCCCAAGCAAAAACACTCGTGCTTTAACATCTATAACGGAGTCGAGTTGATAGTTAAACTGCTCTAAATGTAAAGCAAAGACAAATTATGCCATTTAAGGCATAATTTCGTTTCGCAGTGGTTTTCAGTGAACTTCAACCTGCTTTAGGTGCTCAAAGGTTTCTCAATTCACCAGAAACCTTCGTGAAACGAAGTGGAACAATGACCAGAGTTAATAGTTAAAAAAACGACGCTCAGATTTTGATAGTTAGAAGATTTGCAAATTAAAAAAAATTGTTATACAATTTAAGTATTACACAAATGTTATTTTTTTTCAAGTCTCTACGAGACTGCAAACAAAATGAAAAGGAGTACTGAAAATGAAACTGGCTTATGTTTGTATCGCCGCACTGTGTATTGCAGTTGCGTTAACCGCCTTCGCCGCTGAGAATGTAGAAGTCACAGAAATAAAGGATAACAAGGGTGGTGCCTATCAAGCCACCGAGTTGGAAGAAGGTGGAAAATTTTTCCACGATAGAGACTATACGATTACGAATATTCCGAAAGAATTTCTTGGCTTAACGCAAGTTTCCACGTCAGCGGACTGTCCCGGCGGACAGGACTACCGACTTACGTTTGACATCGACCGACCGGCTTATGTCTACCAAGCATGGGATAGCCGACATACATCACCGGAGGACCGCGGACAGGATCCGAAAGGCTGGTTTACAAAGGGGTATACGGATACCGGCGAAATCCTCATGTTAGATGCCCCACACGCCCCAACCGAGTACCACATCTACAAATCCAATGAACCGTATCCGAAAGGAACAGTGGAGTTACTCGGTATTGATGAGGTTATCGGAGACCCGGTCCTCATGTGGACGATCTTCCTCGAAGAAGGTGTGCTTCCCGTTGACCCGGCTGGGAATCTAACGACAACATGGGGCAAAATCAAATCGGATTAGTAGCGTTATCATTCAAACCGAATCTTACCACAAGCGGGCTAATAAGCCCGCTTTCTCTTTGCGACTTCCTCAACGCAGACGACAGACTGTTAATAGATAATACACGCCCCACCTGCACAGACACTCCCTGCTTTCTGTGTCACATCACCGGCAACACTGTCAGCCTCGCCTGCTTCAAACTCGGCAACGATCGACATCGTTTCCTCTACCGGTTCGGATAAACTGAACTGGAGCGTATCACTCTGCGTGAAAGTTACGGTACATCCTGTCATCTGAAAAAGGGCGATCGCGATGCAGAAGAGAATGAAAATGGCTGTCGGCTGTCGGTTCTCGGAAACCTTCAGGAAAGAGATTTTCTGGTGAAATGATACCCTCTTGCTGATCGCTGACTGCTGATGGCTGACTGCTATAAAAATGTGTTTCATCGTTAAACCTCAACTTTCTGAAGGTCGGCTTGATCGAGCGTATTTGTGCCTAAACCGAGCACACTCGCCGTGTTGATATGGTTCGCTAACTTAGACACAGAATCCAACTCCATCTCCTCGCGCTTCTGGTTGATAGTCTGAAGGACAAGGACATCAAGAATAACCGGATCTGTACTGACAAAGAGACTGCCGTATTTCCATGTGCTTTCGGCGTGGTATGTCGGTCCTCGGTCAAACGATGCCACCAACCCATCAACGATATTGAGGGCAAGTTTATCTTTCAAGACCTTATGCTCCAGAATCTCAGCGATAGCCGGGTTGCAATAGAGCGGCTTCGCATGAAACCGGCGTGTGTTATCAACACTGCCAAACGCGAGATTCTTTAAACACCCGCTGACCCCCGCCATTTCATGGTGTTTCAAAACAGGAACATTAATCAACACATCAACATGCTGTGTGACGATTCGGGAATACCGAGAGCGAGTACTTTCGTTTTCTCGGCGGTTAACACTGTCTTTTCCGCTTTCGTAAAACACCTCGTCATCATACCCGATACCCCCTGTGTCAGAGGCAAAAGTTTGCACTTCGCCTTCATCTTGCTTGATGGGATACCCAGCGTTCAAGAGGTGGCTTTCAAACCGGTCCCAGATAATAATTTGTTTTTTGAGGACACCGGCACCGTATAATCCCTCAACGATCTTATCAACAATGATAGGATGTGTGCTGAGTTCGGGTCCGCCGAGTGGATTGATTTTTATACCGACGATGTCGTCGGGTAGGACAATATCTCGCCACGCCTCTTTAGCGGAAGCACGTCCAGTGAACTTCATCATCGCCTGATCAATCAGTTCACTGACAGCATCTTCATCGAGCCGATCGCCATCCCAGACGTTCTCACTGACAGCCTCAACGACAGATGTAAGGGGTGTTCCTGTCGTGGTATCAGGCTGTAACTGCCCACTACTCAACTGCGCGAACGCCGGGAGTGTGCTCAGTGCACCACCGATTCCACCTACACCGGCAGCAAGCCGGGTTAAGAATTGTCGACGGTCAAGCGCATTTTGATGCCGCGCTGCCTCTTGGCTGTCGGCGATAATGTCTGCTATAACTGTATCGTGAGGTTTCATCAGAGTTTACCCAATTCCGTGAGAATTTGTGCCGTCGGAACACGTACGGCTACCCCATCAAGGGATTTCCAAACGATTGTCCCATCTTTGCGAAGAACGTAGGTTGCAGGACGGGCTATTCTGTCGTTACCGGGATTCAAGACATTGTAAGCCTTGATTACCTCTCTGTCCTTATCAGCGAGTACAGGGAATTCAAGTCCACTGCCTTGAACCGTCTTTTTGGTATCGCCTTCATCATCGGAACTGATAGCGATGAGCGCCGCGCCTGCCGCCCGAATTTTAGCATAGTTTTTTTGCAACTCTCCGAGTTGCGCTCTGCAGAACGGTCACCAGCCGCCGCGGTAAAATATAAGCACTACATTCTTGTTGCCGACATAATCAGCGAGTGCGTGCAACTTGCCATCGCCATCCGGTAATTCAAAGGCGGGTGCCTGACTTTCGAGACTCAAGCCTTGACCCGGATCCAACTTGTCCTGTTCAGGGAGCCGAGTGATTTGAACCTGTAACTCCAATGTCTCTGCCGCGGGTATCGGATGCACAGCGACCTCGGTTTCTTCGTAACCTGCATGTGCGATTGCTAAGGTGAAGGCTTGTTCTACAGGGAGGTTTTCAAAGCTGAAAACACCCACCCCTGTTGTCAACGCCTCGTAAACTTTCCCGGCTTTATCAGTAAGTTGGAGGTTGACTTCACCGAGAGGTTCACCTGTCGCTTTATCCGTTAAAACACCGCGCAGATGCGAGACAGGGGTCGCCAACGCCACAAGTGCCACCTTATCCAGCGAGACAACTTGTCCAGCGGTGACTGTGACATTTACCTCCTTAGTCTCATATCCTTTTGCCGATATTTGGAGTGTGTAGTTTCCAACTTCGATTGATGCAAGTTCGTAGGTCGCCCGCGCCTCAGTTTGCGCTAAGAGTTGCCCATCTCTTAGTAAACGCACCTGAATCAATACACCGTCAATAGATTGCACCTCTCCACGCAGCGAGCCTGTCAGTGCCTCAACTGCGGAGGGGTCTACCGTTTCCTTAACGGGATTCTCTGTCCCGCAATTCAATCCTGCAAACAGCAATAGCACTAAAGCAAATGTCTGTATAGTAAGTTTTCGGTTTACAAGCTGCACCGAAAAAGCCTGTATCTGTTTCATGATTTTTCCCTATCTGTTTATCTGTCGTTTGATTCTGCCCCACGTCGTTGTTAACTTGTTCACAGGTTCAACCGCCGCGGCAGTTTCAACACCATCGTTCATGAGAGCCTTTATATCCTCTTCTTCCAAAGCGACGTTGAAGAGAGCGACATCATCAATAATACCATCAGTATACCGATCATAGTGCCGTGCGATGTGAAACACACCTTCACCGGTACCGTATCCGTCTTTTTCATTGAAATCAACCTCGGCTTCCATCTCGCCATCTATCCATATCGAAGCCTTACCAGTACTTGCGTCGGCTCTGCCGACGACAAAGTGCCATTTGTCGTCTCCAATTTCGGTAGTGCCGCCTGCTCGGAAACTTGCCGACGCACTGTCGCGCAGGTAGAGGGTCACCTTGTTATCGCCACCTCCGTTCCAGAGCAGGTACCAGGGGAGCGCCTGCGATGTATCCTCGTAGTTCTTGCCAACAAGCGCGCCAGCGACCCTGCTGCCTTTGAAATAACAGGTGATCGTGAACGAGACACCCGCCTTAAACCCGACAGTGTCTGAATGTGGGACCTCAACCCAATTGCCAGCACCATCAAATTCAAGTGCTTTTCCAAATTTCCCGTCTACCCATTTCGCGCCGTGGATTTCACCATCATTTCCCTGTTTCGACGAATCAGTAGCAACATTGCCCTTCCCCTCGTCAAAGAGCCACATTCCCATAATATTCTCGGGGTCAATCTCAGCGAAACTGGGTAGTGCTATTAGCAAAAAGACTGCTATAAAACTCGCGAGACCTATCCGCACATTTTTAAACAAAAACATTACGGTTCCTCCTTAAAATCGCTGTCAGTCCACAGTAACAGATAAGCAATTTAAGCAATTTCTATGCCATCTCATTTCCTGCCTCAAGCGTGAGATTTCGCACAAAAAGGGGCAACTCTCGCTTCAGCGCACAAAAAGGGGCAATTGCGAATGGCTGAAACATCAAGCACCCGCTCTAATCCTTATAGTATACCATTCATAGTGGGGTTATGTCAAACCGAAACGGTAGGTTTACATAACCAGCACATAGACTGGTTTGAACGGAACATTAAAAATCACATGCCTTTGTCAAAAAACTTTCCAATCCTCAAGATGACCGTGTATAGAGAAACTGTAACGTTAGTTGTTCTACACTTTAATTATCTTCAAAACCTTGTCGATTCATAAACTGGGCTATTTAGTTCTCGGTTTTCTACGCATTTTTGTAGGAAATCGCGACCGGGAGGTCGCTCCTACAGGGATGTGTGTTTTTGCTTGGACGTTTTCCCCTCCTACAGAAAAACTGAATGCCCCTAATTCATAAATGCCGTTGATTGACAAAGAGAGACCCTTTTTGATAAAATAGTCTTTGCTTCGCCACACAACTCAGACCCTAAGGAGGTAGACGGACGAAAAACACGAATCATTTCTTTTATTCCATTATAAAACTCTCCGCATACCTTCTGCTAATGCTAATTTTGCTGCTGAATGGATCGGTCAACGCGGCGTTCGAGAATATCGAACTCATGGCGGGACCCGCAGGGATGGGTAGCGCGTACTCGGCGGCGACGCAGGACACCAGCGCACTGATATGGAATCCGGCAGGTCTGGCACGATTACCTACGCCCGAGATCGGCATCAGTTACCTTGATCTGCACGGTGTGTTAGGTTACAGTTTCGTCGGAGTGGCACATCCAATTCGGAGCGGACAAACCGTCGGCGCAGCAATCTTAAATTCAAGTGATACAGAAGGAATCTCTCAAGAGCGGATTGTGATGTTGTCTTCCGCAACCCGTATATGGAAGAGATTGTACATCGGTATTAATGCCAAATATTTTAGCACTTCGGTGAATCTGGAACAAGTGCCGTTAGGTCGTGGAGCAGGATGGGGCACCGATCTCGGCATCCAGTACGATCTTATGACGGAGATCGTTAGAATTGGTATAGTATTCCCGAACCTGTTCTCAAACCTGTCCTATCGCCGACTTGCAGAGACGGCTTCCAAGAGCACCTACACCGAGTTGCTGCTACGTGAATGGCGTATCGGTTCTGCTGTAAAAATTAACTTTGGTTCAGATACATCAGACAGAAAACCCGATGCTCTGTTAGCGGCCTTTGAGGTAGCCAACGGTGTCCCGCGTATCGGATGTGAGTATCGGCATGGTGAATTTGCGATGCGACTGGGATGGCGTTTCAGTGATGGACTCACCGCTGGATTCGGCTATCAGCGCGGTAACATCAGATTAGACTACGCCTTCGTGAATGAGAGATACGGTTCGCAGACCTCACTGTTTTCAGTCCGACTTTTCTACTGATTTATGAAAACGGACGACGCAAGATTTTGACGATTGAGTTATCACCTCGCCAAAAACTTATCCGTCAGGTTCGTGGCAAGCGCAATCGGCTGGCGACACCTAAAGAGAAAGACCTCTTAGAAAGGTGGGCAGCGCAGGAAGGGCTGCAACTTGCTGAATACATATAGATGTATCTTCACCTTTCACGAATGGAAGGAGAGACGTGATGCCATAGTGGACTGAAGATTGATACACGCCTTCACGCCTTTGGAATGATAAAACTGAAAACTAAACCGGTGTTAACATAGAAAAAAATTGATTTTTGATACAATTGATGGTAAACTGTCTACAGCAGTCTTGGTCGGTGTAAACCACTATGGTGCTTGAACCAAAAGGAGACAACACTATGAAAAATTCAGCAACTATCCAAGAAATTATAAAACTACTCAAAATTCTTTCACTTGAGCAATAGAGGCAGGTCTTGGATTTCACGCGGGAGTTGTTGGGGAAACCGCCAAAGCAATACCCAGGCAAAAATCTACTTCAATTTGTAGGCACAATTTCAAAGGAAGACTTAGAAATAATGAAGCAAACGATTGAAGAAGGATGTGAGCAGGTCGATGAATCCGAATAGTAAAAGGACAATATACTAATGCCCGAATCAAACTCAACAACCGAAGCACTCAACACCCTCCGCGAGAAACTTCGCGATATGTTTCACTTCGCACATAACGACCTCGACTTCGGTATCTTCCGTATCCTCAAAATTAAGCGCGATGAGGTTAATCAATTCATTGACGAAAAGTTAACAACTATAGTAGATGAAGCACTCGTAGAAGTCACTAAGACACTCTACGATAGCCAACTCACCAAGGTTAGGGAATTCGTCGCTGAGGAAGGCGGGCGTAGACAAAGAGATTGGCTTGAAAACATCGCCGAGAACTCTCAACAACTGATAGATTTTCTCCAGACCGAAGATAAGGAAGAACTTATCGCTCCATTGGAAACGGACCCGGACGAACTCAAATCCAAACTCGCTTTCCGCGTCTATAATCATGTTCATAGTTTTTTTGAAGGATACTACCGAGATGGTGACTTCGGCTATAATGACAGGAGTACTGCACTCTATAAGGTGGACTACCCCGATGAGGCAGACTACAACGGGACAGATACACTTTTCCACTGGAAATGTCGCGATAGCTACTACGTTAAAACGGCGACAGGGTTCAACAGTGTTGCTTTTGAAGTTGAAGACAAACGGATTGAGTATCGGTTAGAGGGAGAAGCAAGTTCCAGTATTGCACAAAACAATAACCGTGACGATTTCAAACATTATCGCTTTGGTAGGATTGATCCTCCCAAACCCGACGATACCGAACAGACATGGCGCGTTATCCTTCACTTGGCAGAAACCTCAACGCCAAAAGTTGAGATATACCGTGAGATGTGCACTCAGATATTCAGTGAAACGGATGATGTAGACATCTATCTCCACGAACGTCCTAAGAAAGGGGAGGAACAGGGCAAACCCATCTTTAAGGACCTTGCGAACACTTACGACAAGGTGCAGAACGGCAGATTGCAAGGTATCAACGCGTTGCACTTGGACTTGTCAAGTTACGCGGGGAAATTGGTAAGCCATCCCGATTTCAAAGGACTCGGCAAAAACAATACAGAACGGCAAGCAGTATTAGAAAAACGCCTTATAGTGCAACGGTTCCACACCCTTGACAAAAACCTGAACACCTTCTTCGTGGGCATGGATTCAGACTACTTTATCCATAAAGATTTGGATAAATTTCTGAAAACCGAGCAACGCCGCTATATCCAGAACATCATCCTCAGCGATTTGGATACGCTTTTGAATCTCAGTTCTGAAAACCCGGCATTCGCTATAGCAACAGCATTCCGCAGCGTTACAGACGAAGTAATTGCACTGCTTGTTGCTGTGGAGACATTTCAGAAGCAGCTATTCTTGATGAAGAAAAAGGTTGTTTCTACCGACTATCTCATCTCTGTAGGTAAGATTTCAGAGGCAACAAAAGATGACACAGTCCAACGGGAAGCACTCATCTCACAGATTCTGGAAAACGAGGCACAACTTGCCGACTGGCGTGAAACCTTCGGTATCGATATTACAGAGCAACTGCCGTTGCTTGAAGGATTATATCCAACACTACCATTGGACACACAGCATTTTGAGGAAGGTTTTGTTGATGAGATTCTTGCCCTATTCAAAGATTTAGAATCGCAAATTGATGGCGTGTTACTCAACAGTGAAAACTCTCAGGCGTTGGACCTACTTATGGAAAAATACCGAAACTCCATAAGGTGTGTCCACATTGATCCGCCTTACAACACCAACACAAGCGGCTTCCTCTATAAAAACAATTATCAGCATTCCAGTTGGCTAACGATGATGGAAAACCGGTTGTCCCTCGCCGAACAGTTAATGGCACCAGATAGCTGCATCCTTTGCCATATTGACGAGAACGAATATGAAAACCTATTTCAAGTATTCAGCACCATGCAGATGAAAAATCAGGGGACTATTGTTTGGGACAAAAGAAACCCTGTTTTCGGAACAAATACGATAGCCACACAACATGAATATGTTGTGTGCTATTCTAAAGGAACCGTAAAACTCAAAGCTATACCAACCAACCGTGAAGCGATTCTTAGAAAGGCTGCCTCATTAATAAAACAGTATAGCAGTGTCACAGAGGAGTGCCGCAAAGAATTTAGAAATTGGATTACGAACAAACCTGAGTTGAGTGGTGGAGAACGGGCTTATTCAAAAATTGACGATGCGGGACAGGTTTTTTCAGATGTCAGTATAGGAGCCCCGGCATTGCTGACCAACCCTAAATTCCACGAACCATTGATTCATCCAATCACTCGTAAATCTTGTCCAGTTCCAGCGACTGGATGGAGTAGAACTCCAGAAAACATGCAGAAATTTTTGGATGAAGGCCGCATTATTTTCGGTACCGATGAAACCAAACAACCTCGACTCAAAATTTATTTGAAAAACTATCTGGTCGGCGAGTTATCCTCAGTCTTGCCCTCAGGCGAAAGAGGCAAAATGCAATTGGACGCATTAGGGTTAAATTTCCCATACTCTCATCCTATTGACTTATATGAAAAGTTCGTTTGGGCAGTTACAAATGATGGTAAAGGAATTACGCTTGACTTCTTTGCCGGTAGTGGCACAACGGGGCATGCCATCCTTAACCTCAACAAAATCGATAACGGCAACCGCAAATTTATCCTTGTTGAGATCGGAGACTACTTTGATAGCACCTTGAAGGAGCGGATCCGGCGCGTCATGTTCTCCGCAAATTGGAGAGATGGCAAACCGGACGCAAAAAAGAAAATTGATGGCACCGTCGGCATTGTTAAATATCAACAGTTGGAACAGTATGAGGATGTCCTCAACAACCTCACGACATCACCTCCAAATTATAATACGAAAACAGAACTCCCCGTCAAATATCTCTATCGGCCCGAGGAACAGCAGACTCGGCTGATGATGGATATGCGCGACCCCTTCTCTAATCGGATTACGTATGGTAAGGATAGCAGAGAAGACTACGTAGATGTCTTGGAAACTTATTGCTATCTCAAAGGGCTCCCGGTTCAGCGTCGTTTGCGGTTTGATTTAAATGATCAGGTATACCGAGTTGTTCAAAGTGGTACGCGACTGGTTGTATTCCGCAATGTAACCGAGGAGGACGATACGCCTCAGTTATTGGAAATTCTCGCAGATGAACAGTTAGCGGGTGTCACACAGCTAGATGTTAACTGTGATGTGCATCAGCAAGCATTGCTTGAGAATTCGGAGCTGCGACAGATTCATCTCATCTCAACATCGGATTTTGACACAGGAGCGGTGTGGGACACTCTTGAAGCGTAGCAAAAAAATAATAGGAACACAAATGCATATTACTTCCACAGATGTTTAGAGAAACTAATGGCACTTTATCAAGACTACGAAACAAAAATCCTAACCGAAAATGGGATTGACATCCGAAATGACGGGATAAAGGAAATAATTCAGTTGTATGACCCTGAACAAGCGTTGCAACTGCCTGTTGAATCGTTAGAGCGAATTCAGGATTTCTTAGAAGATTACAATTATCTGACAAGGCAGGCTTTTAAACTCCGTTACTATCAGGTGTTGGCTCTACTTTTCACCGAATGTTTTTTTGCCGATCGACAACAGTCAGAAGGATTTGACACAAGCAGTGAACAAGAAGACAAACGGATGCTGGCGTATTGGATGGCGACAGGCAGTGGGAAAACCCACATCATGCATCTTAATATCCTCCAATACCTACACCATTTTTGTAAAAAAGACAATGCTCGTCTTCAAATCTTCTTAACGACCCCCTTGGCAAACCTGATTAAGCAGCATGAGCGCGAGTTAGAGCCATACGTCCGTGAACTCAACAAAACCTATAGCAATCGGATTGAACTTACAATTGACACTACGCAGGGGCTTTTGCAGAAGGAGGACGACTATTTCCGTTTACCGGATGCAGGAGAGATTCGCCGACTCATTTTAGTAGACGAAGCACACATCGGCTTAACAAGCCAGCAATCTGGCAAATTCAGAGAACTTCGGAACCGTCTCAACGTGGGAAATTCCTTCCTATTTGAATATTCAGCCACCTTCCACAACATCGCTAAAGAACTGGCGGACGAATATGATAGCGCAATCATCTACCGGTACGATTATGCTCGCTTCTATAGCGATGGGTACGGTAAAGACCATTATTTCAAACCGATTGCTGCAGATGCAGTGGCTACTGAATCCGACCAAGAAATTAAAGACAACTTAGACGAGTGTTTCTGGGTGATGGAGAAAAAGTTACAAACATTCAAAAGAGTTCGTGACGACGAATCGCAAGACATTGATCTAACTGTGCATCGTCCCTTGATGGCATTTATGGGACATACAGTCGAAAATCCGAAGGACGAAGGCAAAAACGATAACGATGAAGTCTCTGACATCCAGAAAGTTCTCAATTACCTTGCGGCACTGAGCGAGGCGGAACGCCAAAAATTCAGATCCATTTTTGGTAGTGATATTATTGGGCGCTTAGTCGTTGCACGCAATCCAGACAACAATAGTGAATTGCTTCTCTCTTATGGAGATGGCGAAAAGTGGGGAATGATCAACATTGGGGACGCTGCGAGTTTTTACAACAGCATTGAAAACGACTGCATTGAAACACGCGTTGAATCAATCGCCGATCCAAACCTCCATTTTGAAAACCTCGACAACGAAACCAGCCCGATAAACATACTTATTGGAAGTCGTAAGTTTGCGGAAGGATGGAATTCTTATCGTCTCTCCGTAATTGATTTGATTAACTTGGGAAGTTCTAAAGGCAACTTGATCATACAGATCTTCGGACGCGGCGTTCGGTTAGGTGGAAAAGGTGGCGATGGAAAACGTCGGTATATTGAGCAAGATCCAGACTACCCCTACCCACTTCCACGTAAAAGAGATAGAGAAAGTGAGATTCGACGATTGGAAACGCTGACCGTTTTCAGCTTACAGCGAAGCTACCTTGAACATTTTCTTAAGGAAGTCCACATGGGCGGCATTCGGCTTTATCACACCTTTAAAATTAATGTAAATTCAACTTTTTTTAAAGTGGATAATGGTACAACCATTCACTTCGAGGAATATAAGAGCAAATTGCCCATTTTTAAGCAAATCGGTAGCAGCGATAACTCAATCAAGTGTGTGGTGTTCAGCCGTGACAAATCAATTAATTATACCTATTTTGAAGATAACACTGAAAAACATGGAGTTATCAACAATTGGCAAGAAATTATGTTGGATTACCGAACAGACAAAGAGAAGGAGGCACCGAATATCTACGAATATCTGCAGAAATATAACAAAGAATATTCTTGTTATCTGAACCGGGCAAGACTTGCTACTATCATCCGCCGCGAGGCGGAGAAAAATCATCTGCAACTTTATCATGAGGGCAACAGCGAACCCGCTATTTCAGATTTTCTGGCACTTGTTGGGGGAATTCGTTACCGGAAAGCGGGCAAAAATAAAATCGCGTGGACAGATAGGCTCAATCGCCAAGTTGTAATTGATGTCACTGGTAAACTACGAAATCGCATCAACGCCCATATCAATCGTGCTAACTATATTTATGAACCTTTGAACCAGGATGACTTCATCTATGAATACACAGTAACAAAGGAATTTAAAGATCGTGATGAATATGAAGAATTTCTTGCAAAAATTGAGGAAGCAGAAAAGGAAAGAGATATATCAAAGGGGCGACGTAAAAACCCGGAAGTACAGATCCAGAGAGAATTGCAATTATTTTTAGAACTACATCATCGGCATATTTACAACCCACTCCTATTAGACCCGAAGGATATCAGAGAGAACGAACCAAACGAAGTCAAAGTCTCACCAGATAGACTAAATGCAGGTGAAAGAAAATTCGTTGAAGACTTGACAAATTATATTAAGCGATCCTACGGCAGGAATAAACGATATGAGTTCTATCTGATGCGGAATGTGCAGAAGATTGGTATCTATTTGGAAAATGATTCGGGCAGTTACTATCCCGATTTTGTGTTGTGGATAGTAGATACAGAACAAACGGTAACCCACATCCTCTTCATCGATCCGAAAGGGCAGCGTGGTATTATCGACGACGAGACACTTGACTACCAAAATCATCCAAAGGTTAAACTCGCTCGAAAATCTGAGGATAAAACACTTATTATTCTTGAAAAACGGTTAGAGGCTGAACAGGGTCGGACATTCCATCTCAATTCGTTTTTGCTGCTACGCGATAGTTCCAAATTAGGAAACAGACAATCCGTTGAGTGGGTCGAAGAGAATATGTTGGCATATAATATCTTCCGATTAAACTGGCATGAAAAAACAGAAGACGGTTCCACCAGTCAACTTTTCAACAATGAAAAATCGTATTTGGATTTGATGTTTGAGAAAACTGGAATTCGGTAGTTTTAACGTTGAAAATCACCATTTTCCTATTGTATAATAGTAATGGCTATTATTCTTTTGGATTTAGGCAAAAAGGAGGTAAAACGATGGAAAAATCAACGACTATCCAAGAGATTGTGGAGCGGTTAGACAAACTTACGCCTGTGCAACAGAAACAGATTTTAAATTCTGTTCTCTCTTTTTTAGGCGAACCGATAAGAGGCACCTCCGGTAAGGAGCTGCTTAAATTTGTCGGGCTGTTCCCCCCCGAAGACCTTGAGGAAATAAAACAAGCAATTGAGGAGGACTGCGGACGGGTTGATGAATCAGAATGGTAAGTACCTTTTAGACACGAATATCATTATCGGGATGTTTGCCGCGGACAAAGTAATTCAAGAAAAAGTGGAAAATACCGATAAAATGTTCTTGGCTGCAGACGCAGAGATTCCCACTCTTTTCTTGCGACTTAGAAACGTCACAGTGGTTTGGAATCATCAAAGATCAATTACGGCAGAAAGGAAATCTTATTCCAGACAGTCAACTACCTCACGCTAAAGCGTGAGGCTTCTGCGAAGTGCCTGCCAAGCACCTCTCCATAAGTTAAACCGTTGTCTACAGTAATATATCGCATATCTCGGCGTGGCAGCCAGTACAATGTTTTGGATACTCCCCTCGTCTGATTCCCCTTGGATATGTGATCTGGAAGGGGCAATACACACCTTACTTTTGTAAGAGAATTAGAAACTTATGTTTGTTCCTGTAAAAGCAAAAGACGGTCAAATACTCATGCCCATGCATTCCGCCCGTGCGCGCAAGTTGATAAAGCGAGACGAGGCAACCCCCTACTGGGATAATGGTATTTATTGTATCCGTCTCAACAAAGAGCCTTCTGAGAGAAAAACACAAGAGATCGCTGTAGGGGTAGACCCCGGTAGCAAGAAAGAAGGCTTTACCGTGAAAAGCAAGTCACATACGTATTTGAATGTGCAGGCAGACGCACACACCCAGGTGGGTAAGAAAGTTGAAAAGCGTCGTGAGTTGCGCAGAGGGAGGCGTTCTCGGAAATGTCCGAATCGCAAAAACCGCATGAATCGTCTGGCAAATCAAGCACGTATCCCCGCAGGCACGCGCGCCCGTTGGGAGTGGAAACTTCGGATATTAGACTGGTTATCAGGGTTGTTCCCTATCCGTCATGTTTGTGTTGAGAACATAAAAGCGAGGACGATAAAGCATGCGAAAAAGTGGAATACGTCTTTTAGTCCGCTCGAAGTTGGCAAAGCATGGTTCTACACTGAAATTCAGAAGCGGTGGGAGTTATTGACACTCCAAGGGTGGGAGACGAAAGAGATTCGTGATAGGTTGGGTTTGAAGAAGTCTTCTAAAAAACTTGCGGAGACGTTTGAAGCGCATTGTGTAGATAGTTGGTGCTTGGTATATCATAGAATAGGCGGCAAAGATAGGGTTGATAATAGAGATGTTTTCTGTATCTCCCCTATCCCTATTATCAGGCGAGAACTGCACCGGCAAAATCCTCAAAAAGGCGGTAAACGCCCCCGCTATGGTGGCACGACTTGGAACAGATTGGTAAAGAATACACTCGTCAAGCATGTCAAGCATGGGCTGACCCGTATTAGCGGGTTTGGGAAAACCGGTATTTCTCTGTATTCTTTGGAAGGAAACCAACGCCTCACTCAAAGTGCGCAAGAATCTGATTTTAGGGTGCTTACGCGTCTGAACTTTAATTATAGGAGGGGGCTTTCCTCCCCACACTAAAGTGTGGGGTTTCCAGCCCAAAGGTTTTGATGATATTTGAATTGCGGCACTTGCCATGCAACACGATTTGATTCTTGTCACACGAGACGCACACTTTGATGAAATTGAATCTCTACAGACAGAATATTGGTAGCCCTACACTAACAACAGATATGGATCTTGAATATAGCTGGAGACCGTTTGTAGAAACTGCGCTGCAGGCGCACCGTCTATCACACGATGGTCAAACGTCAAACTCAGGGTCAGCATGCTACGGACAACAATCTCATCGTCGTGAACAACCGGCTTTTTCAGAATCCGTCCCACCCCAAGAATAGCACTCTCCGGTGGATTGATAATAGGCGTGAAAGCATCAATTCCGAAGTTCCCGAGATTTGTAATGGTAAAGGTGCCACCTTGAAGTTCACCGGGTGTCAATTGATTACTACGTGCCCGCTCTGCGAAACCTCTTACCTGATCAGAGATCTCCGATAACCTCTCCTTGTCCGCATTCCGTATTACTGGCACCACCAGTCCATCGTCCAGTGCGACGGCTACACCGATGTTAATTTCCGGCAATAGATGAATCCCTTCATCCGTGAGTGTTGCGTTGAGTCGAGGGTATTCCCGCAAAGCGTTTGCTACGACTTTAACGAGCAGGTCGGTGTAGGTGAGACTCACCTCTCTCGCCTGCAGTTTATCGTTGAGCATCCGACGTAGTTCGACGAAAGCCGTTGCGTCAACCTCTGTGTGGAGTGTGACGCTGGCGTTAGTTTGAAGGCTCATGGTCATCCGCTCTGCGATAATTTCACGGATGCCACCCATAGGAATAACTTCTGTCGCTTGTTGGAGAACAGGTGTCTCTATAACGGGGGCTTCAGCGGCGGCTGCGCTCGCTTGTAACACATCGTCACGGACAATTCTGCCATCGGGTCCTGAACCGACAATTGAAATCAGGTCAACTCCGTGCTCCTTCGCCAATCGCCGGGCAAGCGGTGATGCCCTAAGTCGTGTCGTTTCTTCAATTGGAGCCGGTCCCCTCAAATCAATATATCGCTGGACATCGCTTTCAAGGATACGTCCCCCAGGTCCAGAGGCTTTGACCTCGGTCAAGTCAATAGCGAGTTTTTCGGCAAGTTGGCGTGCCGCTGGCGAGGCTTTTGGTGCAACGGTCACAGTCGGTGGCGTTGCCTTCGGTTGTGCAGGTTGCACTGACGCTTGTGGTTCCGGCGTGGTGTCCACTTCAACTGTCCCCGTGTCCACTTCAACGCGTGCCACTTCCTCTCCGGGTGCCCCGATAATCGCTAACAGAGCATTGACAGGAACATTGGCACCCTCCTCAGCAAACAATTGCGCGATAACACCATCAGTGGGGGATTCCTGTTCATGGACGACCTTATCGGTTTCAATCTCTAACAAAGGTTGTCCTTGTGTGACGGTATCGCCCTCCTTAACCAGCCATTTTCCGATTTTCCCCTTGGTCATTGTCTGATCCATCTGAAGCATTCTTAATTCAACTGCCATATTTTTAATTTTCCTTGCGGTTCGATAAGGCCAGTTTTGAGGGAACGATCCTCCCCGTATATCCAGCCCGGCGCGATGCTTGGGCTTACGCGCTCTATCCAATTCCTATTTCTAAGTTTCCTTGCGGTTCGATAAGGTTAGTTTTACGAGAACGATCTTCTCCGTATACCCAGCCCGGCGCGATGCTTGGGCTTACGCGCTTTAACTGATGGAGAACCACCCACCATTTTATTGGTGACGGAGTCATGAGTGTGCCTCAATCAATTCAATCAATAGTTCAACATTCGCATCTTTTTCCAGAATAAGTGCGAATTTATGGTACTCGTCGCCCTTGAAAATCGCCTGAATAAAGGGACTAAACGCGATTAAGAGTTGACTCCCCAAAAAGTTAAGTGGCTTACCGATCTCTAAAAAGAGAATTGCGGGCGCGGTTAAACCGCGCCGTCCAATCCACGTTGCTGCCTTTTCAAGCAGGGCGCGTTGCTCAGATTCAGGAATATCTTCAAGGACACGTGGTATTTCAGGGTTTGGATTGAACACAGTCAGTACCTAAGCCCTTGCGAATACATAACCCTTAAATCTCTAAGTCGCTCAGGTAATCGGCGATCTGTTTGGGTTGTCCATCAAGGGTTGTCTCCATCGCGGCGATGACAAGCACGAAGCTTTTGATATTGTCCTCAATTCGCGTATCAGAAGGTTCGCCACCATCGAGCCAATTCAGGAATTCATCAAAGAGATGCTGATGCGCTTGATAGGGAATTGCCGGTGCCTCGTAGACTTCGGCTTCCCCACCGACGCGGTGGATAGTCATCTGGTTGCCGCCTGCGATTTCCACAGCACCTTCCTCAAACTCAGCACGGTAATGTTCATGGTTCCAACAGTTGACAATACCCGCCGATGAACTGTTGCCTTCATAAGAGGTATGGATCCCGTTATCCATCCGCATCACATAGAAACCACTGGAGTAATGCTGGAAACTCGACCATTCGGGATTCCATCCAAACCCGATCAAGGTTTCACAATCGCCACCTGAGAGGAACCGAAGCATGTCAAGGTGATGAACGGAACCTTCAAAAAGGAGCCCGAAATCCATATCGTGTCGCCACGCTTTGCCCCATGAGAGATAACGACGGTAATCGCATGCGTATCTTCCGACAATGTGTTGAAGCCGTCCCAATCTACCTTCATCGCGGATGCGAATCAATTCCTGTTTATTATCGGCATAGCGATAATTTTGGATAATAGCACACGGCAATCCCGTTTTTTGGGCGGTACGTACCATCGCCTTTGCTGCGTCTAAGGTGTCTGCAATCGGTTTTTCACAGATAACAGGCATCCCATTTTCCATAGCGGCAATCGCGGCAGGACTATGGAATTGCGGTGGGACAGCAATGCCACAGAAGTCTGCCTTGACCGTTGCACACGCCTCGTTAAAATCTGTAAAAAGTTGTGATGTGCTGAGTCCCAACGCTTCGCCTTGCGCTGCGAGGACCCCTGTATTCACGTCTGCTAAACCGACAATTTCAATTCGATCGTCGAAATTATTCGTGAAATTGTTGATCCAGCCACCAGCCATACCACTTCCACCAATCATTAAACATGTTCGTTTTGCCATTTTTCTAACGATTGCTCCTGGGCGTTGCCTCCGTTGTCGGCAACGATCTAAAATTAGTAAAGAACCTATTTTAGGTTATGAAAGGTTTCTTAAAGATTCAAAATCTGCAAGGACAACGGACGCAGCAGTTCATATTGAATCGTTTAAAAATTTTGCATCAGCTTGCCACGTAAGACGTAATCGTCTTTGCCGCGTCGGACACGTTCAAGTTCCGCCTCGGTAGCCTCACGCCGCACTTTTGCTGGGACTCCCATTGCAACGGCACCCGGTGGGATTTCCTGTCCTTCGCGGACAAGCGTCCCAGCTGCGACAACAGCATTTTCGCCGATCACCGAACCCGTTAGGAGAATTGCCCCCATGCCGATTAGTGCCCCGTCTCCAATAGTGCAACTATGGAGGATTGCACCGTGCCCGATCGTAACGTCATCACCGATGAGACACGGAATCTCTTTGTCCATGTGTATCACTGCACCGTCCTGAACATTGGTGCGACATCCGATTCGGATCGGTTCTAAATCCCCGCGGAGCACGCTGTTAAACCAGATGCTTGATTCTTCCCCAATCGTTACATCGCCAATAATCATCGCCCCTGGAGCGACGAAAACAGAGGGATGCACGTTTGGTGTTATGCCTTCATATTCTATCAACATTTTTCCTTTTCTCAAGGGTTCGGAGCAGTTAGGAAACTGCTCCTACCGTGCCGTCACAGTTGCGAGAAGGGGTTTGACTTCATCAGAAACCGGGGTCCCCGCCCGTTACTGGGGAGGGGATTTCTTCGATGAAATGCCATGGAACGGTGCCCAGATTTGATAGTTAAAAAACCTTCTTTCCTGCGCGCTTGGAAACCTCGCCCGCAAAACTTAGTACTAATTATCAACCTTACTGTTGCGCAACCAACAACCTGCGGAGATTCCCTACTCCCCATCTATAGGACACAGCAAATACACCCGCAAGAAGGATTACCAATCCAATAAACGAAATGAGACTTTCCGTATACCATGTTATCACCGGCGCGAGGACAAGTGCCACATCAACGATAAGCGTCACTGTGAACGTTAAAACTCGCAAGATCGGTTTCGGTTGATGTGTCAATTCTGCCATCCACGGCAATGTCCCAATCGCCGTATTCATTGCACACGCTGTCGGGAGTGTTAAGACAGGCGTTAGCATCACAGGTATCCAAGCATCTCTCGGAATTCGGAGCAGACAAACAGCGAACAGGGACCAGAATTCAGCATACATCAGCGCACAGAGAAGCGCAGTCAGGAATTTACTCTTGAACACTAACTTCGGCGTAACAGGGGAGGCTTTCAGCATCCACCATGTCTTCGCTTCATCTCGAAGACCGTTACAACTGATACCGAAGGTAATAAGCATGCTATAAAGAACTATCTGCACAGTAAGAACCAACCCAGCGTTCGTATCCGCACTACCTTCATGCACGAGTAAGATAGCGATGTGAACTACCAAAAAAAGTGTGAGCATCACAATAGCAATTAGCCGTCCACTGTGCCGGACGAAAATGAGAAAGTCCTTTAGCATCATAGAGCGTATTTTGCCACGCCCGAGGGTCCGCCGTATGCGTTCCAGATGCGATGCCTTAGACTGGCACAAGCCTATAGAGGCTTGCGGGACAATGGTATTCCGCACGGGTTTACGCTTGGCTTTCAATTGTCGGATATTTTCCCAACCGCGCTGATAAATCAGTCGCGCGACGAGCGTTGCCACTCCGGCAGCGGTGAGACTTCCTCCGATACCTCCGAGTGCCCATCTCAACCGGACACCAATTGTGGATTCAGTCACCCAACTTAGCAGAAGTTCCCCAATCCACTCGTGTGGATACCACGAAGCAGTCGTATCCGTCGTTCTCTCGGAAGCCCAATTGAGCAAAAATTGCTTTATGTGGATCGGCTCAAACTCGAAAAACAGTGTCAACGATAACAGAAAACCCACCGTTACGCCGATTGCAGTGCCGAGTACCTTGAGTGTTGCGAGGAGCCACCCAGATGAAAAGAAACGCGCAATCAACATCACGCTGATGGTAACATAACTCGCGATCATTACCAGAAGACACAAGCACACTGGAAACAGCACCGCGTAAAAATGCCACGGCAATCCAAATATCAGACCGAACGCTACCCATGGGGGTCCCAAAAAACAGAAGATACTCAGAAAGCGCGTGATAGTGAGATGAATGAACTTATATCCGAAAATTGCAACCGGTTGAATCGGTGCAGCGTGTAACAACGCGGTGTCCGGTGCCTCATATAGACTCTTCAGCGAACTCTCCATCAACTCCTTGGCAACAACGATAATCCCGAAGACCATGAACCCATTAATTACACCCAGCAGAAGCGTCGGCTCTGCCTCAGTGAGCCGTAAATGCGTGAAAAGGGAGTTACCTAACACTGATAGTGCAACGATGAACACGAGGTAACCTATACCCTTTAAAGCGGCTTTTCGCCACGCTTCCCCACCGCGCCTAAGACCATTCAACCACCCTTGCAAATCCGCTCTTAGCAGAATTATCACATCTTTTAACATGTTTTAAACTATGGGCTCCTGGACTGCTCTCCAAATGTAAAGCATTCTCACTGCGAAGCAAAATTATGCCATTTAAGGAAACCTAATTTCATTACGAGCAGGTTCTTGATAGGTGTCAGTAGCACGTAACGAAGTGGAGTGCGGATCCACGGAGCGGATCGTGGTTCATTCAACTCACTTCACCGAACCGCAAGGAAAATTTAAAAATCTGTCGTCAGATCGAGAAAAATATCCTCAAGTGTCTCCGTCTGGTCCTGACTGACATCAACGGGTCGTCCGTGGCATTCCTGCTTTTTCTGCTGTAATTCCGCAAGAGTTCCCACAGCAATAAGTTGACTCCTACTGATAATACCGACTCGATCGCAAATACGTTCAGCAATTTCAAGGATGTGTGTTGTCATAAATACAGTAGAACCCTGCTCACAACGTTCGCGCAGGATTTCCCTGACAGTGCGTGCACTCCTCGGATCCAGACCACTAGTCGGTTCATCAAGGAAAAGAATCCGCGGATGATGCACGAGAACCGAGATCAGCAGAATCTTCTTCTGCATGCCGTAAGAATACCCTTTAATCTGATCGTCAACAGCATCGGTAAGTTCAAGTTGTTCAAGTAGCACGCCCATCTCATTTTCGGCTTGCCCCGGTGGTACTTCATATAAATCCGCTATCATACGGACAAACTGTCTACCGCTCAATGCTTCATAAAGTTGAGGCGTATCGGGCATCAGTCCGAGAATCGCTTTCGCCTGTAAACTCTGCTTCTGAATGTCATAACCGCCAAGCGTTGCAGTGCCAGATGTCGGACGGAGTAAGCCTGTCAGCATGTTGATTGTCGTCGTCTTTCCTGCCCCATTAGGCCCAAGGAATCCAAATATCTCACCTGCCTCCACCTCAAGTGTCAATGCATCTACAGCACACAATTTACCGAAATATTTCGTCAAACTTAAGGTTTTAATCATTTTTAAGAAACCGTGCTGTTCTGCGAAAACGCCCAGACCTAACCGAAAACCGATAACCGCTCCGATAGGAGCAATCACAGCGATACCCATAGTTAAAAGATTATTTGCGATGACTGCCTAAGACATCACTTTTAAGTTCTGCAAGCGTCTGGTCGAGGTTGGAATTATCTGCGTTTTTTTTCACATCAGCGGCATCGCGGCGATTTCGGTTTTCCCAAATTTCTGCTTTTTCTTCCGCCGTTTTTAATTTTTGTTTAGACTGTACCAAAGTAGTGGAGATCGCTTTTTCCGCTGCCGCGATTAATTTATAGAGTTCCGCGCGCGTCTCCGCTTGCTTCTGACGGTGGGATAGGGTTTCAGCGTGCCCCGCTGCGCTTTGGAATTGCCGATAAAATTCCTGAAGTGCTGTTTTGAGGGACGTTACGACTGCTGTCTGAGCAGCAATTTGGCGTTTATAGCCATCTGCGACATTTAGATGGTATCGCTTGCGCTGTTGTGCTTCGCTTGCACGTGCTGTGTCCCGATTTTGCAAAGCAGCGTCAGCCTTTTCATCCCACATGTTCGCTGTGTCAACAGCCTCCTGATAGGCGCGTTTGAGTCTCTGTTCTTCTGCGATCGCTGTGGCTACCAGATCTTTTGCCTCATCAAATCGCGCTTTCATGTCAACGATAGCTTTATCAAGCAGCGATTCGGCACCGTCAACCGCTTCCAGAAATTGGTTTATATTTTCTCGAATCTGTTCTGAAATCTCCTTAAGTCTTTTCATCATCCCCGCCTCCATACACCTATTATATCCAGTTTCTCAATGTAAATCAAGTCGAAGCTTCTATCTTCGAGGAGATTCAGCTCTCCTCCAGGTTTATCGCTACAATGTGGTACTCACTCTTAATTAGAAACACCGGTACCGAAAAAGATAGCCAAAGGAGCAATTTCTGACTTTTTTGGCACGGAATGAGAAAACGAAATACTCCTACTTTACCTGATGCCCGCGCAATGTCTCATAATCAACATTGACGAGTTCGATCCCATAAAGAGCCAATCTATTCATAATCTGTTTGATTGCGGGAATATTATTATCGATTAAAATCGAGGAGCAGTCGTGTAGTGCTGCAGCTTCACCGAATGTGCCACTGCCAGCAAAAAAATCTAAAAGCGTATCACCTGATGATGAATGCACCTTGACGATACGGTTAAGGATTCCGAGCGGCTTTTGTGTCGGATAGCCGGTCTTTTCACCCCCATTAGTGGCAACAATGGTATGCCACCAGACATCGGTCGGTGTTTTGCCACGTGCCGCCTTTGCTTTTCCTACTAACCCGGGTGCCATATACGGAATCCTATCCATTTCATCGAAATTGAAGGTGTAGTGCTCAGTCGTTTTGGCATACCACAAGATATTATCGTGTTTGGCGGGCCACCTCGACTTGGGCCTCCCTCCGTAATCGTAAGCCCAAATAATCTCGTTGATAAAAGATTCGCGTCCGAAAATCTCATCAAGCATTACTTTACAATAATGCACCTCACGGTAATCAATATGGAGGAAGAAACTACCGTGCGGGTGCATCACGCGATACGCTTCTTCAAAACGAGGTCGCAAAAACTGTAAATAAGCATCCGAACTCTCAAACTTATCGGTGTAATGCGTGGTTTTACCTGTGAGGGTTCGATATGTTTTACCTTGGAAGCCAATCCGATCACCATCGGCATCCAGTTCGACCTGGATCTCTGTACGCTGTTGGAGTTTTCCCGTGTTAAACGGTGGATCAATATAAATCAGGTTGACGCTTTCATCAGGAACATACGTCCGAAGAATTTCAAGGTTATCGCCATAATAAAGTTGATGTTTAGACATTTAATTTCCTGTTCTGTATACAATAGCGTGTGAGCGATTTTCCTTCCGCTAAATGCAAAAAGAGGATCGATTCCAGTTCTCAACACGGCTTGCGATCTCGCTGCTCTTTTCCTTAGCAAATTATACCAGCACTATGGCAATTTATCAAGTTTCCGTACACTATGTTTGTGCTTATGAGATTTTTCTTGACTCCACAAAATTTTTCGTGTAAAATTTTAAGAGTGGTATCGTCAAACTTATAAAGAGATGAAACTTCATGCGCATTCTGAACCTGAATCGTAAACTCAAAAGTGCAAAACGTCTGCCTGAGATCTTTAGCATTCTTGCGAGACACGGCTTCGGACATATCATCTCTCAAATTTTCGAGCGAGGACGGACAAGTCGTTTCAGACTCAAAAGTGTGTTCACGCGGAAGGCGAGAGAAGATACCCATTCCCAGAAATCGAGATGGTGGGATTTCCGAAATGTGAGAAAGGATTCAGATGAAAATACTTCAGGGACACTCCTATCTGTTCCAGAGCGTTTGCGACTTGCGTTTGAAGAGTTGGGACCAACGTTCGTAAAATTAGGACAAGTTCTCAGCACCCGAGTGGACATTCTCTCTGAACTCGTCGGACAAGAAGAAGCACTAGCGTGGAGCACCGAGTTCCAGAAATTGCAACGACACGCACAGTCTTTCGACTTCTCAGAGGTCCGCACCACCATCGAACAGGAATTCGAATTGCCGCTTGAGAAGGTCTTCTTAACCTACGAACGGCAGCCATTCGCGGCGGCTTCAATCGCACAGGTGCACGCAGCAACGTTAGAAACAGGTGAGCCGGTAGTCGTTAAAGTCCAACGTCCACGCGTGGCAACGATTATTCAGACGGATCTCAACCTATTGATGGAGTTAGCAGAACGGCTTGAGAATCGAGACCCAGAGATGCATCTCTTCAAACCGACTGAGCTCGTCCGCGAGTTCTCACGCTCAATTCGGAAAGAGATCGATTTTACAATCGAAGCCGCAAATACAGATGCGTTCCACCAGAGGTTCGCAACGTCACCGAAGGTGAAAATTCCCAGAGTCTATTGGGAATTCACGAATCGTCGTGTTTTGACTTTGGAACGGATCGATGGTGTACCAATCAACGCAATCGCCCAATTAGATGAGATGGGGTTTGATCGGACGGAACTCGCTGAAACGCTCGTGGAAATATTCTACACACAGGTGCTGAGCGATGGCTTTTTCCACGCGGATCCGCATCCGGGGAACATTTTCGTTTTAGAGGATGGACGGATCGGACTGGTAGACTTCGGCATGGTGGGTAGGATAAGCAACGATATGTTGCGTCATATCTGTAGTTGGCTGAGTGCCGTGTTAACTAAAGACGTAGATGCGGTCGTTAGAAGCTACATCCGAATGGGTATTTTGGGGGACGGAACAGACATCGCAGCGTTAAAGTTAGAAATGAACGATTTTTTAGAGCGTCATTTCAATATGCCGCCGAGTAGACTCCGTCTCGGCGAGGTAATTCACGAAGTCTTTAACGCATCATTGCGTCATCAAATTCATGTGCCGCCAGCCTTTTTAATGCTCGGCAAGACTGTTGCGACGGTTGAATCGGTTGTGATGAAACTGCATCCTGATTTCGATATCCTGAAATTCAGCCAACCGTATATTGCACAATTTCTCGTCCAAAATTTTGGAAGTAAACAGTGGGAGCGGCAGGTAGCAGATTCTATAGAAGATTTCACGGAATTGGTCCGAGACACGCCTCTTCAACTGCATCGTATTCTGCAAAAATTACAACGAGGTTCTCTTAAATTTGAGCTTGAGCATCTGAGCCTTGAAGCAGTGATTAAGGTATTCGATCGAGTCGTCAATCGGATCGCTTTTAGCCTCATCATTGCCTCATTGATTGTAGGCTCGTCGATCATCCTACAAGTCGCTGAAATCTGGGAATGGAAGTTTTTTCTCGGCATTATGGGCTATCTAACTGCAACTTTTTTTGGATTCGGATTGGTAATCTCTATTTTGCGTTCGGGCCGCTTCTAATTTTTTAATTATTGGGTCTGGGCACGTAGAGAACCTGCTTTAGGTTTGAAAGGGTTACGGACTTTATCAGAAACCTGCCCGCAATGAAATGGAGGGGTTTTTGCTTGGGTGTTTCTTTGCCCAGGAGCAATCGTTTAAAAATGGCAATTTTACTCGGATTAGATGTTGGTGATACACGCATTGGTGTTGCGCTCAGCGACGCTCTCGGTATTGCGGCACATCCACTGTGTACACTAACCCGAAAAAATCGGCAGGTTGATTTAATTGCTATCTCGGATCTCATTTCCATCCACAAGGTGGAACGTGTCGTTATCGGTTTGCCTATCTCTCTTGACGGCTCTATTGGCACGCAAGCGAAGAAGATCCAGAAGTTTGCCCAACGCTTGGAGCATGTAATTGACATTCCGATCGAATTTCAGGATGAACGTTTTACAACCGCTGAAGCAGAAGAGATTTTGCGCGATCTTAACAAAGACACAAAAGCACAGAAAGAACTTATTGACGAGGTAGCAGCGGTAATTATTCTCAAAGACTATTTGAATAGCAATCGGGAGATCAATCCTGCAGCACCCACAGAGCATTCCTGATCTTTCCATTAGGATATGCCAAGGTGTTACGGGTGACCCTCCAACAATTTTCTAACTAGGGTCAAATGCTCATCGTTCTATTTCGTTCCACGATGGTCTTTTCTAAGAAATGTAGGATAAAAAGTACTCGTGCGTTCTTAGCGAAAACCTGTGCGGAATGTAATGGAGCACAGTCAGAGGGCCTATCATTTAAAGAATTATGAAAATACATGGGGTCTGCACAAACAGAACAGGGAGTAGAAGGTAAATCTGTCCAATCACCAAGTCGTCAAGATACTTCTCTCTCGAAAACACGAAAATTAAGATAGGCATACTGACGCTCTGCTGTCTTGGTGCTCTCTGCCTCATTGTTTTGTTGATTGGGGTATCCCTGACGCTACCACCCACATCGTCAGAAGAGGTTGTTAATTTCGACGTACCAGTAGGGAGTAGTTCGCGGGCAATAGCAAAGCGATTGGTTGAACAAAAACTAATACGCAGCGAATACGCCTTTCGTATAGTTGTCCGATATAGAGGGACTGGTAGACACCTACAAGCTGAAACTTATATGTTACGGCGGAACATGGCGTTGTGGGATCTACTCAATGAATTTGAAAAGGGGCAGGTTACGCTGGTTAGCTGGACAGTGCCAGAGGGTTTAACGACATCTGCTATTGCTGAACTTTGGGAAATGAGCGGCTTTGGCACAGCCGAGGCATTTCGGAAAGCCTCCGAATCCTCGCGTTTGTTGAAGCGGTACGGGCTTGCAGACAAAACTGTAGAGGGCTACCTTTTTCCGAATACGTACAAATTCGCAAAAGGCACAACAACTGAAAAAGTTGTTGAGATGATGCTTGATGAATTTAAACAGCAATGGACGGAAAAATTTGACGAGGAGGCGCAAAATTTAGGGCGTACCCGTCACGAAATCGTAACGCTCGCTTCTGTCATCGAAAAAGAAGCACAATCTGGACTGGAACGCCCCCGTATTTCAAGTGTCTTCCATAACCGGCTTACACGAAAGTGGAAGCTTCAGGCAGATCCAACGGTACTTTACGCCTTAGGGAACCCAGAAAGACCCTTGACGAAAGCCGATCTACAGGTTGATTCGCCTTACAATACGTATAAACACAAGGGTTTACCCCCTGGTCCCATTGCGAATCCAGGTATTGATTCAATTATAGCTGCACTGCGGCCCGAAAAAACAGACTATCTCTACTTCGTGGCGATAGGCGAGGGAAAGCACCACTTTTCAAAGACGCTTTCAGAACACAATAGAACGATACGAAAAATGCGGATTTTAAATGATTGAATCTGGGCATCGTTCCACTTCGTTTCAGGATGGTTTTCGGTCCCGAAGCCCCGGTAGGTGGATTTCCGAACCGCACTGGGCATAACTTCACCAAAAACCACTGCGGAATGAAATTATGCCTTAAATGGCATAATTTATCTTTGTTTTACTTATGGAGCAGTGACCAGAGTCAATCGTAAAAAAAACAGAAGGTGACAAAAGCGAATGGCAAAAGCTGATTCACAGCAAACAATTCAAAACGAAATAACAATGACAGGAAAAGGGTTAATGTTAGGGGAACCCGTGACATTAACCTTGAAACCAGCCCCGGCAGACTCTGGCATCCTCTTCCGACGGGTGGATATCGCTGGTGCCCCAGAAGTGAAGGTATGTCAGGAGAACTGGGCAGATATTCTGCCACGATGTACCAGTCTACGCAACGGTGATACAACGGTTAGCAGCGTCGAACACATCCTCTCAGCACTCGGCGGTCTCGGCGTTGACAACGCGACAGTGGAGCTTGACGCATCGGAACCTCCTGGGCTTGATGGGAGCGCGGCACCATATGTCGAGAATATCGAAGCAGTAGGACTTGTCTCACAAGATGTCCCACGGAAGTTTATTGAGGTCACGGAGCCGTTCGCGCTTTCTGTAGCGGATAAGCAGCTCGTGTTGCTACCTGCCGACGCGTTAGAGGTGACATTCGTTTACGCGCATCCACAGACGAAACCACAAACAGCGACATTCAAAATAACCCCAGAATCATACGCTTCCGACATCGCGCCAGCACGGAGTTTCTGTTTTGAAAATGAAATTGAAGCACTACAGGCACTCGGTATTGGGAAAGGGGCAACCTACGATAATGTCGTTGTTATCAATGCCGCAGGTGAATCCAGTACACCACTGCGGTTTGAAGACGAGTTTGTCCGACATAAAATCCTTGATTTGATTGGCGATCTCTATTTAGCCGGACACATGCCGAAGGCACATGTTCTCGCGATGCGGACTGGACATATGTTCCATGCGGAATTTGTGCAAGCCCTCGCTGAGGCGGGCCACCTTCAACAGGCACCTGTTCAAGAACCGATTGAGGTAATGGATATTTATGAAGTGTTGCCGCACCGACATCCGATGTGCATGGTCGATAGAGTTATTGAATACGAAAGTAAAAAGCGCGCCGTAGGCATCAAGAACGTGACTTATAACGAACCAATTTTTGAGGGGCATTTCCCGACGCGCCCTGTGATGCCTGGGGTGTTACAGATTGAAGCACTCGCACAACTCGCTGCATGGCTTGTGCTTCGAGACATCGGTAAGGAAGGTGAACTTGGCTATTTTCGCTCGATCAATAAGGCAACATTCCGACGCGCTGTCATTCCGGGGGACCAGCTTCGACTGGAAATAGAGGTCGCCCAACTACGGAGCAGAATTGCACGCATCGAAGGACGCGTTTATGTAGGAGACGAACTCGCTACAGAGGCGGAACTGTCAATTGTATTGGCTTCTGTCTGAACCGTGGTCCTTTTAACATTCTTTAAATGATTAACACCTGGGCACCGCTCCATTTCATTACACGGTGGTTTCCGATGTATTCAAACAGGGTTTTTGCAACAGAGGCGGCTTCAATCAAATCAGTAACCATCGTGAAACGTAGTGGAACGGTGCGCGAGGGCTGATCATTTAAAAACAAGATTAGGGAGGGACATCTGTGCTAGAAACCAACATTCACCCTACGGCTATTATCTCTCCAAAAGCAACGTTGGAAGAAGGGGTTAAGATTGGCCCCTACAGTCTTGTCGGTGAAGATGTCCATATAGGGCGCGGCACGGTGATCGGCCCCCATGTTCAGGTTGAAAAATGGACAACTATCGGCGAAGAATGCAAAATCTTCTTCGGTGCTACCATCGGTAACGAATCCAAAGACCTAAAGTACGGGGGTTGGCGGAGTTACGTGAAAATCGGGAATCGCAATATACTACGCGAATACGTCTCCATCTCCAGGTCATCTTTTGAAGAGGAAGCAACTATCGTTGGGGACAATAATTTGCTGATGAATTGGGTTAACCTTGCACACGACACCATCGTCGGCAATAGGATAATCATGGCAAACTTTGTCTCGCTTGCGGGGCATGTCGTGATTGAAGATGACGTTCGACTGGGGGCGCATGCGGCACTGCACCAATATGTGCGCGTAGGCAAGATGGCAATGGCAGGCGGTTTCTCAAAGATCGTGCAGGATATCCCACCCTTTGCCCTCTCCGCCGGACAACCGGCGCGTGTTCGGGACCTCAACCGTATCGGTATCCGAACATCACGGATTAACCCTTTGTCACAGCTCACACCTGAAACACTCGCGGCGTTAAAGAAGGCGTTCCGCACCTTGTTCCGCTCGGGGCTACCACTTAAGCATGCCGTCGCCAGAGTCAGAGAAACACTCGAACCAACGCCGGAAGTTGAATATTTACTTAAATTTATAGAAACCTCCAAACGTGGCATAGGGTTTAGTCAACCGAACCGCGCTCCGAGTGGTTAGCCTGCAAAATTCTTAGGCAACGGCTCATTATTCATAACCTCTTTGAGAACACTATTCTAACCAAAAGCCGTGTAAAGATTTTCTAACTACGGGACTCTGTTAACCATCAACTCGTGCTTTAACATTTATAACGGAGTCGAGTTGATGGTTAAACTGCTCCAAATGTAAAGCATTCTGCGCAAGCCTCTATAGGAAACCTGCGGGACAATGCGAAGCAAAATTATGCCATTTAAGGCATAATTTCGTTTCGCAGTGGTTTTTGGTCAATTCCAACCCGCTCCAAGAGTTCAAAGGTTCCTGACTTCACCAGAAACCATCGTGGAATGTAATGGAACGATGCCCAAGTGCCAATAGTTAAAAAATTGAAACTATACGGGGAGCGAAAGTGTGGAAAAATTGGGTATTATTGCAGGCGCAGGTGAGCTGCCGGTGCTATTAGCACGTGCCGCTGTTGCCCATGAGCGACAACCCGTTATCATCCAAATTACCAAGTCCGACGCGCAACGCTTCGCCGGAATCGCATGCGAACTTCATACTTATGGGGTGGGTCAGATTCAAAAGATCACCCGAACGCTTCTCAATTCAGGCGTGAAAGAGACTGTGATCATCGGGAAAGTCGAAAAAAACATCCTCCTTCGACCCTTTCAAATTGATACGACCACCATTAAAATCCTCGTACAGAACCGACGCGAAAAACCTTCCGTAATCGTCAACGCAGCACTTAACCACCTTGAATCCGCCGGACTTACCATCCTCACCCAAGATCAGTATCTCCAACACCTTCTTCCACAACCCAGCGTTTTAACAACTCGACAACCCACAGCGAGCCAATGGACAGATATTGAACTCGGTATCAGTATCGCCCGGCAGATAGCAAATATGGATATCGGGCAAACGGTTGTCGTTAAGAATCAGATTGTCCTTGCTATGGAAGCCATTGAAGGGACAGATGCGACTATTCAGAGGGGAGGAAACTTGGGAAGGCAGGGAATCGTTGTTGCGAAAGCAGCCGCCGAGAACCACGATTTTCGTATTGATGTGCCAACGGTGGGAATGCAGACGCTTGAGGTGCTGCATCAAGTTAAAGCGAGTGCGTTAGCAGTGGAAGCCCGGCGAACTTTTGTGATGGATGCCGATGTGCTCATTCAGCAAGCAGACCGATGGAAGATCGCAATTGTTGCGGTAGAGTAAGAAAAAAAGACGGAGGCATTGTCCCGCAAGCCTCTATAGGCTTGCGCACTATAACCACCTCCGCCCTTCCAGAGACGCTGGTTATGCCGCCGCGTCCATTGCGGTTGTTATCTGCTCTGTCGTCGGAAACTGTCCGGTTTCTAACTTCGAATAGAGCAGTGTTCCGTTCAAGGAGACTTCAAAAGCCCCACCACTACCGGAGATCAGATCGACTGTTTTAACCGCCGTACCATATTTCTGTTTCAAGGCATCTGCCAAACTGGCTGCCCGTGGTTGGTAGTTTCAAGCGGTGCAGTATTCAATTTTCACTTCCATGGATATTATCCCTCCTCGTTTAATTCTGACATTGCCTATCACGATGAATTCAATCGCCTATTGTGACAGACCCCCTGCTAAAGCAGGAGGCTTCCGAAGAAGCTTTCTTGCGATCAACAACTGTTGCTTTCATACGGAAAGTCTTACACAGTCTCCTGCAGCAGACACTGCCCTGACTGCATAGAAATTTAGACGGACAGATTTACATGAAATTCAGCATTACCTGTCTTTTTCACGGTGAGGTTCGTAGTAGCGCAATTTATTGCGCATTCTGTCCATTATTGGATTAGCATAAACTATATTGAAGCGACCAGTCCAATCATATTATACTCTACTTTTAGAAGTTTGTCAAGTTATTTATTAACTCAGAAGATTGGCACGGATTTTGCTACATTTAGTGTAAACACTCGCTCCGTTTGCAGAAACGAAGTTGTAAAGTATACACCACCACTGTACTGAACGTAACTCACCGATACGAAGTCAGTAAACAAGTGTTTAAATTATGAACAAGTCTATCCAATTTCTGAACAAGTCTGTATCTTTATCTATCTGCGTTCACTTGATAGGCGTTGCGGTCGCAGCTCTATCTATCGTCGGGACAGTAGATAAACATGGCGATGCGATTGTCGCTGAATTTGTCTCGCTCTCGGAGACAAAACCTATGCTCGAGCCACGTCGGAAACCCAAAGTGCCAGCATTAACACAGCCAGATTTCATTCGCTCACAGCCACAGCGTATTCGGACGATTTCAAACGTCGTCCACACACCACAAAGCCAGACGCAACTCGTCGTTGATACGCTTCCGGTTTCGACTGTTTATCAGACAACTCCGACAGACATTGGAATAGACGGTGGGAAAATACTTCAGCGCAGCTTACCTCTCCGGTCACCGGATCGTGGCTCACAACGGATACGTCTGACACCTAAACGGATACCACGTCCAGAGTGGACATTGACACCAACTGTTATTGCGAGTGCTGAAGTCTCCGAACTTCCATCAGTTCCGGCACTGCAGGATGAACCAACACAAGATGCCCGGTTCTTCCGCAAAATCGATCCGATATACCCTGAATCTGCTCGCCTTTCCCACAAGGAGGGACTCGTTGTGCTTGAAGCGACAATCGGTACAGATGGCATAGCGAGAAACATCAAAGTTATCAAGGTGATCGAGGTTAGTGGGTTAGGGTGTGAAGAAGCAGCAATTACGGCACTCAAAGCGTCCCGATTCGTGCCAGCGAAACGGGGCAAAATGGTTGTCAGTCAGCGTCTCCGTATTCCTTACCGCTTCCAGTTTAAAAGTTAGCTATCCACTTAGTGATTCCCATCCAACATCGTAAACCTTACTTGCGCCTCCCCTTGTGTCAAGACAAAAAACTTGCCCTATCAACACATTCCGCCTATAATCTTTACTACTGAATCCAATGATATGGAGATTATTCCTGTCATTTTCAAGGAGACAAAATATGGATATTCGACTTAACGATAAGGTGGCTGTGATCACTGGCGCATCCACAGGTATTGGTGCAGCAACCGCAATTGAATATGCTAAAGCAGGGGCGAAAGTCGTCTTCGGCGACATCAATGAAGAAGACGCTCAAAAAACACTCAGTACAATTGTTGAGGCAGGTGGGATTGCCAAGTTTCAACGTACCGATGTCACCGTCGAAACTGAAATAGCGGATTTGATGGGAATCGCTGATACGGAATACGGTGGGATTGACATCTTGGTAACTTCCGCAGGTGTTCTGCGTGGACCGAGTGTTCGCATCGATGATTTTGAAGCCGCAACTTTTGATTCAGTTATCGACGTGAATCTCAAAGGCACTTTTTTCGCTCTCAAACATGCTGTCCCAATAATGAAAAGAGGTGGCGGTGTTATCCTGTGTATCGCTTCCGGTGCGGGGGTTCGCGGTGGAAGTTCCTCGGTTGCTTACGCTTCCAGCAAGGGTGGTGTCAATGGGCTTGTAATGACGGTAGAAAATCAGGTTGCGTCAATGAACATCCGTATGCATACTATCTGCCCTGGCGGACTTGCGACCCCACTCAAACTGGGACAGATCGCAGAATCGGCAAAGCGGGATGGACAAGATCCAGATGCGGCGGTTGCTAATGCCCGCAATTCACTTGGTGATCCAGCCGGGGTTGCACGGGTACTCACGTTCCTCGCGTCCGATGCAGCTTCCTACGCTCGCGGTCAGATTTTCACGAGATGATTTTTTAACGATTGCGTTTTCGCTCCGGTTTTTCAGCCCCATACGCTGATCGCTATGGGGACCCCTGTCAAAATCGAGTCTTCAATGAATTTGAACGACCCGAGTAGAAGTTCGGGGATTTTAAGAATTTCCACCCAGCAGTACTAAGACGAAAAGATGTAATCAAAGTTCAGCCACAAACTCTTTGAATAACGGTAGAAGAAAACGGGGAAGATAGCGGAAAACAGTGCCCACACACTAAAATTAACGTAGAAAGGAATAGAAGTAAACTTCTCAAATAGGAAATAGCTTGGAAAAGTGATGAGGACTGTCGCGCCGTAATTGAGGTACATCGCGCCGATAAAGTAACCGGATTCTCGTTCAAACTTCAAATCACATACTACGCAGTGGGTAAACATCCTGAGATACGTTCGAAACAGTGCGCCTTCACCACACTGTGGACATTTCAGTTGAAAACTACATCGCAGAATTCTACCGAGGTCTCTGAACGTTATTTTCATTTTTTAATTTATTGCCTCTGGGCACCGTCCCATTTCATTTTTTTAACTATTAACACCTGGGCATCGTTCCACTTCGTTTCACGATGGTTTCTGGAAAAGGGACATCCCTTCACTGCACCCTGCTGGAATTTACCGAAAACCGCTGCGAAACGAAATCATGCCTTAAATGACATAATTTCGCTTCGCAGTGTCCCGCAAGCCTCTATAGGCTTGCGCAGAATGCTTTACATTTGGAGCAGTTTAACCATCAACTCGACTCCGTTATAAATGTTAAAGCACGAGTTGATGGTTAACAGAGTTCCATAGTTAAAAATTCATTGCATAGGAGCGAGCTGTGCTTACGATTGCGTTAATAGGTGTTGTTATCCCAAAAGACTTTGAAGGTTCGAAGGAGTATTTTAAAATCGTTCCAGAAAGATAGCTTCTCAATGTACTCCAAATCAACAGGAATGCCATCCCGGATTGCCCCTTGTCGATGCGGACTCAGCTGCCAGAGACCTGTCATTCCCGGACGAACGAGGTGGCGTTGATTTTCCGACGGCTCATAATGCTTAGCAAGAAAAGGCATTTCTGGACGCGGACCCACCAGACTCATTTCACCTTTTAGCACATTGAAAAGTTGGGGCAACTCATCTAAACTCGTCTTACGGAGCCATTTGCCGACTGGTGTAATACGTTTGTCGTCAATTGCACCAGGTTTCTCGGAATAGGACGGTGTATCCACATGGAGACTCCGAAATTTGTGGATAACAAATAGTTCGTTGTTTAACCCAACCCGCTTGTGTGAGAAAAAGACAGCACCGCGTGAGGTGAGCTTAATTAGACTGGCAATCAGCACCATTAGAGGGGCAAAGATAATGATAAGGAGAAATGCGGCGATAGCATCGAACAAATGTTTGCCACGCGTTGCGTAGAAAGAGGAGAGTCGTTCCACAAGAGTCCCTGTCTTTGATATTTTTGGCGAAGCTTGCAAGCCAGTTCTGCCTGCATCTTTTCCTATCTGGTCTATGCTTCTTGATAGGAATGGCATGGTTAATTCCTCTATCGCAATCCAAATGTTAAGCGTAGGTTTGCGAGGTTATACTAACTTGCATAGCACTACTCTGACGAAAAAATTTTCAGGGCACTTACAACCGATAAAAGTTAGTTCTGCTGGAGCTTTTTAAAAACATCAAGATATTGCTGTGCTATGTTTTCCCAATTGAATCGCTTCCGGATCTGTTCTGGTGCGCGCTGCCGGAAATCTTCAACCTGTTCGGGATGTTGTTCCAACATCTGAATTTTTTCCGTGAGCGATGCGACGTTTTTATCAAAGAGCACCCCATAATGCCCACCTTCCAGCACTTCATCGTTGAAGGGCGTATTCAGTGCAAGAATGCAGTTGGAAAACCCTAACGCCTTTAGAATAGAAGGATTAATGCCGCCGAACTGGTGTCCATGGACATAGGCAAAGCAGTGATGGTGAAGTTCTTTAATATGTTCAGAATCGTCAATATGTCCGAGAAACTTGACGTTCTCGTTAGCAGTGCTTTTTAATTTTGATAGAAATTCGTTTTCGAGTTTGTTGCCTTTGTAATCAGCCCCCCCGGCTATAGCGAGTTGCTTTTGGCTCTTTGAAGCAACGAACGCCTCTAAAATGAGGTCGGCATTGTTATCTGGAACGAGCCGACTGGCAATAAGATAATAATTCCGGGGTTCAAGCCCATAGGTCTCGAGAACCTCTGGATGTTCCGAGGGCTCAATATTCGCACCATAAGCGATATATGTAGTTTCTGCCCCTAATTCCTTAAGATAGAGACGCTTCATTTCAGAAGCATCGGTAATAACAATTGGAAACGCCGCTGTCGCCATCTTTGCCGCCCACTTGAAGTAAAGTGCACCAAGCCCTTTCCATTTTGGGCGGAGCCATTCCATTCCATCAACGTTGATAACAGCGGTTTTGCCTGCGATACGGAAGAACCATCCGAACGGACCATTGCCGGCGTTCCATGTCAAAATGACATCAGATGCGGCAACCGAAGCGTGTAGCGTTGCGAGAAAACTGTGGCTCAGGGTACTGAACATCTTATGCTCTATGCTTGGCAAATAAACGAGCTTGATGCCGTTCCATTGCGCAGGTCTCTCCTTGAAAAGTGCCTTCCGGCAGTAGACGATAACTTCATGACCGGCTTCTACCCAGCGGGGGGCGAGTTCACTCATGATAGTCTCGAGTCCACTGTAGGTAGCGGGGAGCCCGCGTATTCCCAACACCCTAATCCTCATTTTTCTAGTTTTCCTTGCGGTTCAGAGAGGTGAGTCTGTGAATTCATGTTCTATTCCGTATATCCGCTTTTCACTTCGTTTCAAGCTATGCACTTTGGCTAACAATTGTAGTCCAAGCATCGCACCGGACGGACACGACAGAAAAATTTCTTTTCGAGAACGCTCTGGCCGACCGCACAGTTCGTCTCTGTTTTAGATTGGGTTTTACATATATATTATACCCGTTTTAGGCGCGAAAGTCCAATTTGTTTTTACGATCGGGAGTCCACAGGCAATGCTTTGTATCTTTTGATGATTGGAACGGTACAAATCTTCATTTTTTTATTAGGGAAACCGGTAGAGGAATTTGGCTTCAATTTCATTCGCATTTTCGCGGACCTCTCTACGATTTCCCAAGTTTCTCCTCCACAGGCGTGCCCACTCTGCATAGAGCGAATAATGTCCAATAACGACCCAGTTAGCCCCAACTGAGAGACGATGCTCACTTTCTGTGATGCCAGATAACGGCATCCAAACATCGTCTTTTGGAGCATCAGCGGGATGTTGCTTGTCAATATCACCGGACCCATGGCGTTCTAATTCGTAACCGAAAGTCGTTTCAAGCCTATCTGTCCACCGGCGACGCAGTTCTATCCATAGATTGTCAGCATCAGAACCGATCTGATGTCCAATAGGTGTGGTAAAGTGTTTGTAGACATTTACAGGATTTACGTGCGTATACGCGTATTGGTTTATAAAGGCGTATTCGGCGTGGAAGTCGGTATCTGCGATGCCAAAAGGGTCTGTTAGATATATACCGCCGAGGATACCAAACTTCGTATCCCAATGCTTAAAATTCGCTGCGGGGTTTCCATCGTCAACCATCAGTTCGCCATAAATTTCAAAATCGTCCACAAGGCGAAGCCGCATATCAACACTCATAAGGACGTTGTCCCCACTGCCAGGGACGCGTCCATCTGCTCGTGAAATCGGTTGCTCGCTAATCAGGTAGATATTGACTGGGTTCAGATACCCGGGTTCAAAACGGTTGCCGTAGACGACGACTTCAGAAAGACCAAAGCCGAACCTATCCCAGAAATACCCCTCAACCCTATGTCCTGAAATATACTTATGATTGACCTCGGCTGACATATCCTCCAGTATACCGGTGAACGCTGTGAAGGTAGTGGGTTCATAGGAGGCTTGGAGCTTAATCATGTCCATGGCGATCGGGTTTTTGGAGACTAAAAGGCTGTCATGATAGCCAGGTCCCCACTGAAGTGTATCCTGTCCAAGCTGCAGCTCAAACCACGGCAAGTCAAACTTCAGATAGGCGTTAATGGCAGTTCGGTTTTTGAGTCCACCCCCCAATTGCCTAATTTTCGTCTCGTCAGGAAAGAAATCATTAAAAAATTCACCGTAGACGAACCTATGTGCTATATCGGTCGTAAAGGCGAACGTTTCCCCCACCTGTCCATAGAGATGTGGATAGAAGGTGGTAACATGCATGTTTCCTTCAGTAGGCTGTTCCTCCGACAGATTATCGACAAGGTGAGCGATAACACGTTGTGAAGCTCTCAAGTCGAAGGAGAAACGATAGTCTTTGCCCGTCATCGTCATCAGGTGCAATCGTCTGCCGGCAGGGCTTTGTTTTCTGGTATCGGGGTTAGAAACCCCTCCTACATCGTTTTCTATAACCTGTTTCGGATTCTCACGAACTTCACGGTAAAAGGTCAATAGGGTGCTTAGTCGCTCTTGGTCAATAGTACTCAATGCGATTTCGTCGTCTTTCTGTTTCTGATCCACCTCTAACAGATAAGACACGACCTGTTTACGGGTGAGTGGTAACGAACCGCGCCGTATGCCGGGCAAAATCCGCTTGTTAAGTAAACGATGAATAAAGCGATAGGTTTCACGATTAAAGTCAGACAAGTCCGGATTGAGCGGAACATTGATGAGCGAGGCAGCCTCTACCGTTGCGGAAACTAAAACTAACACTGAAATACAGATAATTAGCAGTCTACGTAAAATCATTTTTTTAACTATGGACTCCTGGGCAAAGAAACACCCAAGCAAAAACCCCTCCACTTCGTTTCAGGCAGGTTTATGGTTAATTTGTGGCGGCTCTGGTGGCTGTTAAGCAGAATAAGAATCCTTTTTTAACTATGGACTCTTGGGCATCGTTCCACTTCGTTTCACGATGGTTTAGAGTGAAACTCTAGTTCCGCTCTAAAAAGGAACATGCGATCCACCGAAAACCTGTGCGAAATGTAATGAAGCACAGCCAAGGAGACCACAATTAAAAAACTGACAACCTGTCTTATTTGAAAACTACCATCTGGCGTGTGGCTTTAGTTTGTCCTGCACGGAGCGTATAAAAGTAGACCCCACTTGCTACAGATTCACCTATGGCATTTCGACCATCCCAATACGCTGCACGAGACCGATTCCGATAGGCACCAGCACTTTGAAAACCCAACGATAACTGGCGGATAGATTCACCTTTCACGTTATAGATGTGGATCTTGACCTCCGCATCTTCAGCCAAATCGTAAGGTATCCACGTCTCCGGATTAAAAGGATTCGGATAGTTCGCCAGAAGCACCGTTTCCATGGGGATCGTCGTATTCATTAGACGTTCTAAAGCAAGAATGCCTTGCTGAAAGGCAAGAGAACCATCATTCGCGAGACGTGCTTCAGTAAGCCATTGTTCCACTAAGTCAAAATGTTCCATGCTAACGTGTGTCGACGGAGCAGCAGGAGTGCTGGATTCACCGAAATGCGCAGCAACCAGAATCAAGTCAAGAATGTTAACTTTACCATCCTTGTTTACATCAACTTTTGGATGTCCTGGCGTTTCCACACCAAAACTGCTTGAAATTAGGACGAGATCTCGGATGTCAACAATCCCATCATTATTTATATCCCAAGGTAATGTTTGCGGAACAGGAATCCGCTGATGCGTGTCCGGCAAAGCCGCTTGCCATCCCGCGTGAAGTCGTTCGCTGAGATGGGCAAGGAGTTCTGCGTTTTCTGGTAGACTCGCGATATTAAAGGTCTCATCTGGATCAGCTTCATAATCGTAGAGTTCCACACCATGACTACTGTTTTGTCCCCATTCAGTATATCTATACCGTTCCGTCCGGATAGAGATACCACCATGCGCACCCCCACCGAATTGGCTAAAAACGGCAGTTTTCCACGGGCGAGTCGGTTGCTCAATGACCGGCATCAGACTTATGCCTTCTAACTGTGGTGGTGTTGAAAGTTGACAAGCGTCACATAACGTCGGATAAACGTCAACGAGTTCAGCCAAAGCTTCAGTCTCTGAACGTTGTTGCTGCGGGATGCTGACAATCAAAGGAGATCTGAGAGAAACCTCAAAAAGGGTTTGCTTTCCCCATATTCCGTGTTCACCAAGATGATGCCCATGGTCACCACAAAAAACGATCACAGTATTCTCAGCGAGACCGAGAACATCCAACTGTGTTAATACACGACCAATTTGTGCATCCGTATAACTCGTGGCTGCGGCGTACGCGCGAATTAACTCTAAAGTCTTAGCATCAGAGAGCGATGAGTTTCCGGAAGGGAGATCTTGATAAGCTCTAATCTCATTCCAATTAGTGAGTGCTTTAGCAGGTGCATCTTTAGGTGGTATAGACGAAGCAGGCAAGTCAAAAGTTTGGGTATCGTATAACTCAAAATATTTCCGCGGTGCCTTAAAGGGCAAATGCGGTTTGTAAAATCCGACAGCAAGGAAAAATTGTTGGTCCTTAATTTGTTTGAGTACCCGAACTGCTCGTCTTGCAGTTTTACCATCTCTGAGATCATCATCCTCAACATCAAGTGCTTGCCAAGACGGGGTAGCTTCTATATCGAAAGGCACCCATATCGGTCTCCATGATGCAACACTCCATGAATTTCCATCATCCTGAAGTCGCGGGAGGTGTGCGATTCTACCCACGGATTGGGTATGATACCCTTGTGCTTTGAAATGCTGAGGAAGTGTAATCGCATCAGGCAATTTTTTTCGAAAATCCTGTGAATTATTCAGCACACCTGTTGTTTCTGTCCGTAACCCTGTTAGTATCGAAGCCCGGGACGGACTACAGAGCGGATACTGACAATATGCCCGGTTGAAAACTGTTCCTCGTCCGGCGAGCCTATCAATGTTAGGAGTGTGTATCTCTGGATGCCCATAACATCCAAGCAAAGGTCGCAAGTCATCCACAACGATGAATAACACGTTGTACTGCCCTTGCGCATCAGCATTCCATTTCGGTAATAGTCCAGTCGTGAAGGCAGTTGCGCCTGCTTTCAAACTGGTTGAGAGAAAGTCCCGCCGGGTAAAAGGATGTGTTGCTAAGGAATGTCTTTGTGTTTGTCTAACTGGGTTTTTGTGCATTACGCGAATGAGTCCGATCTCTAAAAGTCTATCTAAGTATTATACCCCATTTCTCTCATGGTATCATGGAAAAGAGGAGCGATTTTTGGATGCACATCAAAAGATTCTTTAGTAGGGACTGGATGCAAGGTCTGTCGAGCATACTCTTGGAATGTTGTGTCCTTTGGAAGTTCACAGAAGGCACATAAAGCCGAGAGCGTTTCGTCCGGATGTGATGTCAGATCCTCAAAACGGACGAGATGAACATAGTCAGGTGAGGTTCGCATTAAATGAAGCCCCTCCCGCATAGTGATTATCCACTCCACGGCTGCTCTATCGAGATGTCGATCGATATGTTTAACCTCATCAACGGTCTGAGAGAAAATAGGATCTGTTTTAACGAGCTGTTCAACTAAGAGCCTCCACTTTCGGTCATCTACACCCCACCAATCGTGCTTCTCGCTATTGATCTGGGCACCGAGTCGCTTCGACCATGTCGCAATTGAATGGCACGTATCCCACCCATTGCGGACGAGAAAGATGAAACGAGCATCAGGAAACAGTGCACGAACGAAATCTACCCTGAAGATGAGTTCCGGATACTTATCGACAAGGCGCTTTGAGCGGGTTGCCGTCAAATAAGCACCGAACATCTGGGAAGCGCGTTGACGCATTTCGTTTGTCGCATCTTCGGCGGTGAGACGATATTTTGCATCGGCTTGGCTGTAGTTACCGATAATGTCTTCATGCGGATGGATGAGGTGCCACATAGCCTTCGGTTCGTTAAGGTAACCGATTTCCCTGTGCATAGACAGCACAATACCGAGTATCGTAGTGCCACTGCGTCCGGTCCCCAAGATGAAGATCGGTTTTTCAACAGATTCATATCTGTTATTGTTCGCAGCGAACCTCTTCAAAAGAGAAAAGACGAGCGGATTTATCCAGCGACCCTTTGTGGTTACAGGACGCCCCTCGAAGAGGGCATAACTCATGAGGCGTGTTAGGACTTTCGTCGGGCGTGTTTTGATGTAGAGCGGATCTATTTGTGCAATCATTTTTTATTTATTGAATATGAGCATCGTTCCACTACGTTCCACGATGGTTTTCGGTTAAGTCTAACCGCCTCTGAATTATGAGCGGTAGTAGGGGTTTTGCTTGGGTGTTTCTCAGGTCTTGGGTTTTCCTACCCTTTTATAGTAAAGCCCACAATTATCTATACATTGGCGAGGTGTTTTTGATAGGGGTCTTTGCAATGTAATACAAGGAACGGATTTCGTCTATTCCCAGACTAAATCCGGTATTTCTGCAGATTTCCCCAAGGAAACCTCGCCAGCGAGGAAGTATGCGGGATTGTTGCTCATTGAAATGTCAACATATTTTCGGGCTTTACTATAAAAACCGTACATCTCCGCAATCGCGTTGGAATTAACCAGATCCCACCGTGAAACGTAGTGGAACGGTGACCAGAGTTAATAATTAAAAAGACGTCTTTTTAGTGTTTGATGGATGCTCTTCATCCGATCAATATTAAAAAGGAATGCCCCGGCTAATTTCACAGGGAACGTCAATAGGTGTAATGCCAAATTTGCGATATTCGGACGGACCGACACAGGGCTATAGTTATGTATTTTCATGAGCGTTGCAGTTATAGTTTGGTTAAGGTAAATCTCAGCGGAACTGAGTTCTCCCTCAGTTGTTTCACTGTGCCAACTGTGCGCTCGGTGTGGATTTATGCCGAGTTGCTGCGGCTGGTCATCCTCAACAGAAGAGCCAACTTGTGGAACTTGGAGCATTGCATGCGTGTAGGTGATACCGACAAAATCACAGAGACGTTTGACAGTTGCTTCAGGGTGCGCGAGGAGTTCCTCAAAATAGATGGAGGTAACTCGTTCGTGTTGTAGAAACTGCTCAGCAGCGGTGACAGCGGTTCGCCAGATGTAACTGATGGTTATCGGGTGATAGTTCACCCAATCGCGGAACGTTTCTTTTATCGGCATATCGCTCCCACCGAGAAATCGGCGTTTCCACTTCCTTTTTTGGGACAATAGCACATCGCGTGGGTCGCGGATCATGTTAACAACCCGTGCTTTCGGATAAAGTTGAAGGATATCCGCAATATAAAAGACATTACGCGGTGTTTGGTCACAAGGGATGGTTCCACCGTTTTCAGCAGCAATATGATGGAGAAAAGCTTCAAAGAGTGTGGCTTGCGTTTCAGGGTAAGTGGTTAGACTTTCAAGAAACGCCTGTGCCTCGCTTAAGAAACGGCGTGGGTTGCCATGCGTGCGATACCCCTCTCGCTGAATACAATGTAACTGTGACGCGAGTTTTTCTATCTCCTCCTTACGCGATTCCGATGAAAACGGGGGTGCACACAACTGACCAAAGAAGTGAAGCTCACCAAAGGTATAAACACTTGGGTGTTTTCCCAAAATCCGACCCATCATCGTTGTTCCACTGCGACTATTACCTACAACAAATATCATTCTTTTAACTATTAAAACTTGGGCATCGTTCCACTATGGTGTGAGGTGAATTTCGACGCGACTGGGAAGATGTACGGTTTTTAAGAGGGTAGGCACAAGACCCGGAGAAATCCGCAGAAACACCCTATCAAAAACCCCAAGCAAAAACCCCAAGCAAACCCCTACTATCCGCGACTATCTCTTTATCTTGAGAATGCCAAAACTATTTTTAGGGATGACGAGTTTCGTTGACTTCCCACGCCATTTTTGGATACGGACTTCAATTTTGCCAGATCCCTCCATTTCGGCGTTCCCACCGTTCGTTGCATTGAGCCTTTCATCAGCAACATAACGGTAGTTGATACTGCCCTTGTACCGTTTACCGTCAATTAGGAGTTGCGGTTCGTATTGCTCACCTGTGCGATTGCTGACGAGGATAGTCAGATGTTCTGCAGCCTTCCCGCCGATGGCTTGCGCCTGAATACCAGGCATCTGTTTTTCTCCGTATTCCATGGCTCCTGCCAGAAGGGGCTGGTTCTGAATTGAAAGGGTGAACTGTGTGTCTGTCTCGGTGAATGCTTCACCGATGAGTTGAAAAGCAGGATAGACAGCACGCTGAATAGTACCACCGAAATCGGATTCTGGTTCACCCCCATATTTCCAGAACGTTCCGGGTGTCGCAGGTGTTATAGGTGAAAACACTGGAAATCCTTTGCCGGGACCGGCGATGACGTGAAAATTCGCTTGCGTGACGTTCCGGATCGCTAATATTTTCAGAAAAAAATCACCTACGTACATTGCATGGAGTTGTGTATTCGCGACTCGGTTTGCGGGGTTGGCGATGTTCCACTCGGTTATCCACATCTCCTTATTTGGAAACAATTTTTCATAGTAGTCAATTGCCTCTGCGACATCGAAGTGAATCCATCCCATGAGGTAGCCTCGCATCTCCTCCATCTTTTTTTTCCGGACAGCTTTGTAGGCATAGACATGAACGGTATAAGCATCGTAAAAACTGGTATCGGCTGCGAGGTCCTTATCCCATTTCCGTTGCTGTATTTTTACCAACCAGCCCTCTTTGTGGAAGGCGATCGGAGTAGCACAGACGGATACCTTTATATCTGGGTTGACGGCCTTCATCGCTGCAGCATGTTTCTTGGCTTCCGCTATGTAAGCTGCAGCGGTTGGGTATTTGTTGAGGTAATGTGGCAGATAGTATTCGTTACCGAGTTCCCAATGCGTAACCTGATATCCTTTGTCCTTAGCATAGCGGACCCACGCCGCGCTCTCCTCTGGACTGCCTGTCCATAAGTTTACCACAATAACAGGCGTTATATTCAGCGTGTTGCATAGTTGCATAAAGTCGTCGAAAACGATTTTACCCTTTCGCCTTCTTTGAAGTTTAACGTAATTTCCCTTATTTCGTTTATTAAGTTTCGTATTGAGGGTTGATGCCATTTCGTTCTCAAAAAAGCCGCCAGGTTCCCAATGATAGAAGTTCCCAACTGTCCCGCCGGGAAATCGTAAGGTCTTTGGTGCGAGAGCCTTAGTCAAGGCGACAAAATCGTCATCAAGATAACCGTAATCGCCGCTCATCATGTTTGAATTGAAGCCGTAGAGTGCCTGACGGAGCGGTTGTCCATTACGCGTGTCAATTTCAAAATACAGTGTATCAGGAAGCGATTTTTGAGTTCGACAACCGATTGCCAGAAGCAGTATTATCACCCCCAGCAATCCGAGACAATACTTTCGACAAAACTCTCTAAAAGTGCGATAAGCACTCACAAACTGAAAATGTGTATTTACGCCTTGCACAAATTGGCTATCGGAAACTATCGGCTGCCGGAAGCCATCAGCAAAGAGGTTTTCTGGTGAACCTACCCCCTCTTGCTCAGACTCTCCCACGCGCTTCAAAAGCTTTGTATCAGTAGGCGTGGCCGAGTCTGTGCTGACTGCTGACTGCTGACTGCTATTCATAATGTTATCCTCAGAGGTCTATAGGTTGGAAGCGATCTATCACTCGCAAACATGAGACCGGCACAGAGCCAGAAGTAGAATCCATAGCCTCGAAATTCAAGGGTTCGACTAAAGAAAAGTAGAAATACAGTAACGGCGACGAGGCAGAGCATGATAATTGCGATACGTTGTGTCACGCCTGAGATAGGGGTACTCCTCTCTATAGCAGATGATGAACTGATAGACCTTCTGTAAAGCCGCAGCGCAGCGCGAAAGAGTTGGTAAAATATCAGAGCGAAGAAGCCCAGTCCCAATATGCCGTAGAAACAGAGGATTGCTACCCAATACACATCCTTGAAGCCGCTCTTACTGAGGACTTTGAGGAGGAATGAGCGTTTGCTCATATTAAGTCTTTCAATCGTGCTGTTCTGGTCGGCACCATAACCTAAGATTGGTTTGTTAACAAGGACTGTTGGAACATTTCCGATCAACGCCCCCAGCCGCTGCTTCTGCGCGACACGGACATAGGACCCGGAAAATACGCCTGTTACGTTGCCGACGAGCCCAACCCTTGCTTTACGCGGGTTTATGTATTCAAGGTTGAACGGGTTCACCACTATCAATAGAAGTCCGAAGATGAGGACAGTTGCTAATGCTAAGCGAAGGGTTTTTTTCCACCCGTGGTGGAAGAAGAACCATGCACCCCCCGCGAGAAGGGCGGAGAAGGTTGCGGCGCGTGAATATGAACGTGCTATAAAGAAAAACAGTATCGCTGCACCGAGCAGATTCAGATACTCCAGTCGCCTAATACGGGAAAGGTAGATAACAAGGACAAGAATCATAAAGACACCGTAAATCACGGTATCTCCCAAAGTACCATAGACGCTGCCAATCTCTCTACCGAGTTCGAGCAATCTGTACTCTTTGGTAAACCCACCGATGGTGAGTGTTGATTCGCGAGGCAGGAAGAAATCGAACGCGGCGGGTCCGCCTACCCACTGAACGATACCGGCGACAAGTTGGAATACCCCAACAACAAGAATTATGCGTAAAAGGGTTGTAATTCGCCGCTCCGATAGAGCAGAGTTCGCGATGAGATAGAAAAGGACAATATATCGAGCAAATGGTCGGATGTTGTATAGGCTGCCTATCAAGGGTGACCTGTTTATAAGCATTGAAAGTAGGACAACGCTGTAAAAACCAATAACTGGCAAGTCGATCGCTGTTTTGACAAAGGGAATGCCTCTGTGGAGTTTATGGATAACGAGTCTTCCAAAAGCGGTATAGATGATTATTTCGCCGAAGAATCTTAAATAGGAGTAGACAGCATCGCTAACCGGTAAAAACTTCAGTATAAACTCTTCAAAAGCAACGTATCCTGTCAAAAAGTAAACCATATTTTTAATGATCGGCCTTCGCGCTGCCTTCCACTTCGTTTCAGGCAGGTTTCTGATAAATTTCACCGAACTTTGTCAAGATCCATCGTGGAACGACACGCAATCGCCAATCGTTTAAAAACCGCTATTCCATGAAGAGAGATCTCTGCCTAATAATTCAGCCAATTGTTCGTTAAATGGCTTAAAATACGCCATCTGGTGCTCACGCGTCTGCGGATTGAGCGGAGGCGGGGTGTTTTTGCTTGGGCGTTTCTTCAAATCCATATTCTCCTTGGGCTTGTCGTTCCAATCCAGAACGGCTTTTCTCAACTTATAAGCGGTGGCATCCGGCAGCAATTTCCGAATGACTTTTCTCAGCGGATTGTGAGATGCCAGAAATTGTGTAAAGAGAAAGTTGAATTTTTCGGAACGCGGCAGCGTGGCTTGGTTATGCCGTTCACCTATTGTCGGACTGAAATCGGTGCTGACACCTATACGATCAAAGAGTTGCTGACAGACAGCTTCAGCGTTATCCTTTAAATCCTCAGTTAAGACGCAATGCACGTGACTCACACCAAATTGGGTTATCAAATTTTTGACATGTGGATAATAGATGCCGTTGTACTGATAGGCACATTGTCGCCATTTAAACCAGTCTTCGCTCAGACGTGCTTCCTCGGCAGCAAGTGCCTCTTCATAAGTTTTGATGTTCTCCCAACCTATCCGCCGAGCCCACCAATAGGCAGAATACGCCCGTGCCACAGGCTCACGCAGAAGAACAACGAGGTGTATCTCAGGATTGTGTTCATAAATCCGTTGCATGACTTCCGGTGTATGCATCACCATCGCATTCTTCGCGATAAGGTGTTTATCCTTAATATCGCTGTGGGTATTCTCTCCAGTAAAGTACTTCACAAACGCCCATTCATATCCCCGCGTGTATTCACGCGCCTGCAGGAAGAACGTCATCTCTGGTTGTGCATGCGTGTGGATATCGGGATGCTGCGCCAAGTAGCGGAGGAGCGAAGAGGTTCCCGCCTTCTGTGCGCCAACAATCATCAACTGGATTTTCCCCAAGTTTTCCATGGTATCGGTTTCCCAATCAATTCGCCGAGAGCCTGAACATCCGGCGTGTAATAATCGATTAAACGGTGCCTCGTCTCTTCTGACATCTGAGTCTTCTCATCCGTCTGCGCGTTCAATCGGAGATAGAGCGGCTCAATTGTTCGTTTGATTGCCCGCAATGGGATATGAATAATCGGCTTGTTATGTGTCCATTGTCGCAATCGAAATCGAAAGTCTCTATACTTCCGATGTAACTCAGAATTTCGCATCTGTTGGGTACGATTCGTTACTTTAAACCCGTAATCGCCATAAAAACCGGCATCAATGCCAGCGAAGTCACACAATTTTGCCATAGTATCCGCCGGTTGTGTCGCGAGTTCCTCATAAAAGAGGGTATGGATACGCTCTGGACTGAATCGGTTAAAATAATGCTCCAGATAGATAGTATAACACCCCTGCTGGAGTGTTTGCAAGTGCTGTTCTTCTGTCTCTTCATGGCGATTCATAGCGGCAAAAAGCGATTCAACATACGCGTCGAAACTCAAAGTTTGTGGTAATTTGCCAATTTGCTTTGCAAATCGATACCAAGAGATTAACCTTGAAATCGGTTCACGGAGACTGAAGACTAACTTTGCATAGGGTAGCAATGTGGCAATCCGCTCACAGGCTTCCTCACAATACAGATAGTCAGGCGTCGATTCCATCCGAAACTGCGTTTCATCAGCATCAGAAAACAAAAGGTTGTATTCTTCGACATCACCTTTATATCGGTATTTCGATGGGAGCGGATAGTTGCTGCTGAGAAAAAACCGAGTCTCTTTGTAGGTGGCAGCACAAATAGCAGGATGATCCGCTAAGTAGGTGAACAGGGACGTTGTTGCCGCCTTTGTCGTGCCCCCTACAATGAGATAGCGATAGTCCGCGACACTTTTTAAACGATTGAATCTGTGCATTTTTTAAACTATTAACTCTGTTAACCATCAACTCGTACTTTAACATTTATAACGGAGTCGAGTTGATGGTTAAACTGCTCCAAATGTAAAGCATTCTGCGCAAGCCTATAGAGGCTTGCGGGACAATGCGAAGCAAAATTATGCCATTTAAGGAAACCTAATTTCATTCCGCAGTGGTTTTTGGTTAATTCCAACCCGCTTCAAGGGTTCAAAGGTTTCTGACTTCACTAAAAACCGGCTTGGAATGAAATGGAAAGCCGATCAAAGGCCCATAATTAAAAAACTAAAACCAAGACACCTGTGTTCTTCGGAGGAGATACGTCAGGTTCCCAACAGCCAGAAGCGCGGTGATTGATACAGACAACGCGACAGATAGAAGCCACCATGTTTCGATTAATCCGTACGCCAGTAGAAAATTAAGGGCTGCCATCGTGACCATATTTGCGAAAACAGCGCGGTACGCCTTTTGGGCGTAGAGTCCAGCATTCAACACAGGTATCAGACAGGAGAATATCATTCCCGTGCTGAGCCAAAAGAGGAGTTGTCCTATCAACTCAACTGACGTTTGATCGATTGTCCCTTTCCCATACAAGAGCCAACTGATTCTTCCGTGAAATATCAACAGGACCAGGGTTACCGGGAATCCGATGATTATAGCCGTGCGTGCGTTTCGGTTGAGTGTACGCCCTAATTCTATTTTATCGTTTGCCGCGTCGTGGATCGCCATATCGGGCAAGCCGGTTGTTGCGATACTGATCCCGATGAGTGTCTGTAGTGCTGAAAAGATTTGGAAGGCAGATTTATAGAGCGTAATAGCGCCACTTCCAAGTTGTGAGACAAGGTACACCTCAACCAGTAAGCGGTTTACGATTTGCCGTATTCCGAAGCCGAGAGTTGGTAGGGTAACCGTGTTTTTCAAAGAACGCAGCGTGTCCACAGAAACGCCTGTAAGTTCATACCGGTGCCCCGTCCGATATACCCCGATGCACAACCATCCAAAGTACGCGATAAAGCCCCCCGCGTATGCCATCGCCACCCAGTTTTCGAGGCTCTGTGTATTCCATAAGAGCAGAAATATAAACGCCGCGGTGCCAGCGGGTAGAGCGTTTCGGAGTGCAACCGTTTTAAAGCGCTGCTGGCTGTTTAGGAAAGCACCCAGGACCGTGCTACCACATCCGAAGATAAGGAGCGGGGCACAAAATCGCAACAGTGTCGTAGCCCTCTGTACATCAACAGTCGATTTCCATAACAACCCGCCTGCTATCCACGGTGCGAAAAGTTCAATCAGAATGAAAATCCCGAAGCCAACACTAAGCAACAAAATTAGGAGCCCATTCATGAAACGTTGGTATTCCGTGCGAGTCATCTCCTTCTGGCGTGTGACGAAGACTGGAACAAGACTGAATTTAGCACCCTCTCGGACAATCGTATCTACTAACAGCACGACCGTCAATGCGGTAGTGAGTGCGTCCGCTGTATCGCTGAATCCGAAGCGTTTTGGAATCAATAGGACCCGGACGAGAAGACTCAACCCCATTCCAACAAGGGTAATCATCATCACCCAAAACGTTTTTTTACCTATTAAGTTTTTGCTCATCGTTCCACTTCGTTCCATCGAAAAAATCCGAAGAAATACCCTATCAATACGCAGAAATACGCAGAAATCCACAGAAATCCACAGAAATCCACAGAAACACCCAAGCAAAAACCCCTATCAATACGCAGGGAAACACCCTATCAAAAACCCCAAGCAAAAACACCCCAAGCAAAAACCCGCTCCCCAGTATCCCTTCCCAGTAACGGGTGGGAACCCCGGTTTTCGGTAAAGTTAAACGCCCTCTTAATGTTGAAAGGGGGCGTAGCAGTGGGTCTTGTGCCTATCCTAACCAAAAACCGTTGTGAAACGTAGTGGAACAACGCCCAGGAGCCAATAAATTAAAAAACGGTGACCAGATTCAATAGTTTAAAACTTATTTCCAGCTTTCGGGCAGATTTTTGCGAATTTCGATGTCAGTAAACAGCGCGGAAGCTCGTGGTCCAACGGACTTCGCCCACGCCGCCATTCTCTCTAAACCTTCCGGAAGCGCGACCTGTGATGTCGTGCCGAAGACCCCGTGGAATTTTTCGTGTGTGCAATAGGCATGTTTAACCTCTTCCCTCGCACGCATGTTGATAACACGGACTTCCTTTCCCATCGCCGTCATCACCAAGTCTGCCAATTCGTTGACAGATACATGTTTATCCGAACCGACGTTAAAAATCTCTCCTGATGCCTCGGGTACGTCCACAGAGCGGGCGATATGCGGAGCGACATCGGCAATATGTGTGAAGGCGCGTGTCTGCTCGCCATCCCCAAAGATAACTAACGGTTCCGCCTGCATAATATTATTCATGAAAATACCAATGACGTTTCGATACTTGTCCCCGATATTCTGGAGTTCACCATAGACGTTGTGGGGACGGAAAATGGTATAATCCAAATCGAAGAGTCGTTTTGCGGCGACAAGTTCCTGTTCAACGGCGTATTTGGCGATACCGTAGGAATCTTCGGGCATCGGGATAAGTGCTTCATGCATCGGGAGCTGGTTCGCACCGTAAACAGCGATGGAAGAGGTGAATACAAACCGTTTGACATTATAGTTTACCGCCGCATTGATGAGGTTTACACTCCCGATGAGGTTGTTCTGATAGTTAAACCGTTTGATGAAGTGACTGAGCCCCTCCGCTGCATACGCGGCAAGGTGATAGATATAGTCGAATTGATACTGCTCACAGAGTTGATTTATTAGCGAAACATCAAGGATGCTTCCTTCAACAAACGTTACGGTAGAGTTCAGATTCTCACGGAAGCCGCCGCTCAAGTCATCAAGGACAACAACGTCTGTGTTCCCATGACGAAGAAGTTCATCAACTACGTGCGCGCCCATAAAGCCCGCACCGCCTGTGATTAATGCCTTACTTTTCATTTTTTAAACTATTGGCTCCTGGGCATCGTTCCACTACGTTCCACGATGGTGTTTGGTGAATTCCAACGGGGTTTGGAACCGGTATAGAATTGTTTTTTCAACTGTTATAGGACTTACGCAAATTGAACAGAGAATCGGCATATTTTGCTGAAAATGCCTTGCAGTGAGAGTACTTCGTTGTATTTAACCCCCTAAATCCCCCTTATCAGGGGGACTTTAAGAGGAAATGCGTAAGTCCTATGTTAATTATTTTAGTATTACGAGCCGTCTTGTCTGTTTGAAAGTCGGAGTGGCTAGCTCGTAGATATAGACTCCGCTCGCCACCTGTTCTCCTAACTCGTTTTTGCCATCCCAATATGCTGCTTCATTGCGGCTCAGGTAGTGTCCAGCAATTTGATGTCCAGTGAAGAGTGTCCGCACAACACGTCCTGATGCATCATAAATGCGTATCGTGATGTCGCTATCTTTCGCGAGTTGGTATGGAATCCAGGTTTCTGGATTAAACGGATTTGGGTAGTTGGCATGGAGTTTTGTGTCCAAGGGTTCTTCAACAGATATCAACAGTGCCTCTAAGAAACGTCTGACTAATTCTTTATGTGCGGAGCTTGCTGCTATTTCTTCAATCTTTTTGTAAAAGGAATGGAGTAACGCAATGTCAGTATCTGAAAGGTGGATTGGACTTGATATATCCTTGGTGTTTCCACCAGTTAAGTGCTGACGATACGGTGCCGCTACTATTCCCCGGTTTCCCTCAGCAGCTTTGACAGTCTGAACGAGATCTAAGATATTTACTTCACCATCTTTGTTGACATCCGTCCGAGGATTTGTAGGTGGACTCTCCCCGAAATGCTTGATGATAAAAACAAAATCAAGTATATTCACCTGCCCATCCTGATTGACATCGGAAACCGAGAGAGTCGCTTGTTCATCAGACTCAATAACCCGTAATACTTGGTTCACGGGTACATCCTTCAATTTTTGAATAGTACCGCTGGGCCACTGGATGACCAGTTCACTGACCGTTTGGTTCTGTGCAAGTCCAAAGTGGATACGTTTCTGGTCTTGTTGAGACCAATGAATACCGCCTCCATTTTCCCGCAACTGGGTTTTTCCGTCAGGCGTAGTTACGAAAAGTCTTGCGCCAATACCGTCCCGATTAGAAACGGTTCCTTCTAAATCAATCTGAAGCCAGTTATTACCACTGACGATGTTACGGAAAAGCTGATCGGGACCTTCGTTAAAGGGATAAGGTCCTCTGCCGTTGGTAAGAAAAAAATCAAGGTACCCATCCCGATCATAGTCAGCCATCGTAGCGCTTTGTCCTCTACCTTGTGTGCTTCCCTCTGCACCACCTGCCCCTGGTAATTGAACAAAAGTACCATCTCCCAAATTTTCATAGAGATGATTAGGAAGATTACCAGCACTGGTTGAACGGACAACATAGAGGTCAAGGTCCATATCGCTATCAAAATCACCTGCGACGACGGAGCGCCCTGCTAAAAAAGTCTCTGACCGTATAAACCGGTTCCCTTTATTGATTAAAAGTACCGATTGTGGATCCGCGCGTAGATCAAATCCTGTAAAATTAATAGGATTTACTTCAGCCATCAGATGCGCCGATTCAATAAGAGCCTCCAATCCAGTCCAATTCGTCTCAATTCGAGGCCTTGTGTGGTATAACAAAATCCACATTTTCTGCCTTTCGTCATACCCTACATAAATCCCGTAATTCTCGACAGCAGGTCGTGGCTTCAAACCTTTAACCCTTGGATCATCTGGGGAAAGTTCAAATTTGAAAGAGGCGACATTTCGGACAGGATCGGATGGAATATGTTCTCCACCAAACACCTCCAAGGTATGTCCATCAGCACCAATAGATAGATGATGGAGCCGTGTCGCCCACGTTGAATGGATTTCAAAACGGACCCTGCCCTCCGTTTTAAAGTTTAGCCCTTTTTCTCCGAGATTTGTTTGCATCTGTACTTTTATTTGTCCTGGTGCTTCTGTGTCAATATAGGAACGATATATCCCTCGCGCGCAGAACACATCAGGCAAGAGATCACCGTTGAAATCAGCAAACACTGTATCTTGGACATTATAAATTTTCGGAAAATCAAGCGTCCCTACTAATGACTTAAATGGAGTTGACGACATATCATACATCGCATTTGGATAAGGGCCCCCGCTGACAACTACCTCCAGGGTCCTATCTCCAGTCAAATTGGTAAGTTGCGCTAACGATGCGTCTTTTTCAACATGGAATCCTGAGATACTATTTACATTTTCAAAGCCGTGTCCAGTTTGTTGAAATAAAGTCGATGTTATCAATTCTCCGGTCCTACTGGGTCGGACTCTTCCAGTGAGAATAAGGTCGAGTAAGCCGTCCCGGTTCCAATCTAACCAAAGCGGAGCTCTACCACGCAACAATGGAAAATCAATTCCGAATTCAGTGGCGCGCTCAATGAGCATCCCATTTTCATTGACATAGAAATGATTATCATGTTTAGCGTTTGTAGGGTTGGTTCCACCGCCACTCCCCGATAATACAATCAAATCTTGGTCGCCATCGTTATCAAAATCTGCCCACGCCACGCCGTGTGTATCTGCAAATGGGTTTGCGTCCCAAACTTCGTCGATGATGTCCGTGAAAGTCCCATCGCCATTGTTGCGATAGAGACTCGGTTTGTGCTTATGATTGGTAGCCCATAAATCCAGATAACCATCCGCATCAAAATCGCCCCAGGCATTGCCCCAACTTTCACCAATGCGTGTAATCCCCGCCTGCTGTGACACATCTTCAAATTGAATGTCACCCGACGCAGGGGATAGAAAGCAGAAAATAGACAGCAGTATTAAAATTCGCATTTCTTTTCCTTCAAAATTGCGGCACACAACCGAGATTCTTGGATCTCAATACTACAAAAATTGTTGATAGACATTCATAATCCTTTCATAATGAATGTCGGCATTAAACTCTGTTTCCATCTTCTGGCGACCAATGCGCCCCATCTCTATAGCCTCGTTCCTATGTTCAGAAATCCATAGGAGACGCTCTCGAAGTGCCTCTTGTCCGCCTGACGGAACGAGAAATCCATCAACGCCGTCTACGATGAGTTCTGGAATCCCACCTATATCCGCACCGATGACCGGTTTACCGTAAGCATAGGATTCTAAAATCGACATCGGACAGTTTTCATACCACTCCGACGGCAAGACCGTACAGATGCTATTCAGAATCAGTTCTCGGAGTTCATCACCCTGTTTAAAGCCGAGGAGGCGAATATGATCACATTCGTTTTCTTCGATTATCCGTTGAACTTCGGGCATCGCTTCACCATCACCGACGATATAGAGCGGGACTTGTTTGAGCGGTGCTGCTGCCTCCATCAACGTCAAAATCCCTTTGCTCTGATGCACTCGTCCAAAATAGAGGACATAATCTCCCATGTCGAAACTCGGTGTGATGTCAGAAACATCAACAAAGTTATGAACGGTTGAGATTTTATCTTCCGGGATGCCGTGCGAGATCATCTTTTTCCGAAGGAAATGAGAGACAGAAATGAAATGGTCGAATTTCTTAACAGCCCCGAGCATGCGTGATATATAAGACTCCGTAACGCTCAACGCGGTACGTGCGAGTGAACCTCTGTTGCACCGTTTCGGGAGCGCGCGCCAAAAGTGTTTACCTTCACACGCCTCACAAATCTCATCGTTTGAGAGATGGCTATAAACCGGGCAGGTCAACTTGTACTCGTGTAATGTCTGGATGAGCGGAATTCCATCTTTTTTCAGTACTTCCAAGATTGAAGCAGTGAGTTTACCGTAGTAGATATGGAAATGCGCGAGGTCGATGTCTGTGTCTTTCAATAACCGTTGGATTGATTTAACAGCATCGTGTGAATATAAAAAGCGCAATAAGTCTCCTGCTCCGGGATGCTCGAAGTCGGCACTGCGTGGGAAATAGTGTTCCCATTCAGACGGTTCATTATTAGGGTCTGCCGCTGTAAACGGAATGACTCCATGTCCGTGTTTTTGCAACAACTCGGCGAGGGTAAAAAAGTACCGATCAGAACCGCCGCGGACATAGTGATTTTGTGAGACATTCAGAATTTTTAATTGATCGCTTCTGGGCTGCTGCGTCCGTTTTAACCATCCACTCGTGCTTTGCTGTCTTGTATCGGAGTCGAGTGGATGGTTAACTTGCAGGTTTCTGGTTAAGTCGCGACTGTGACTGGGGATCGGCTCGTTTTTCATTTTTTAGAAATACTCCCGCTATAGATCGGTGAGAAGTGCTGGATATGGAAAGCCTGCATCGGCGATCCGAGTATTCGCGAACGGTTCATAATAGACTGTGCCTATCTGTTTGGTATTCAGGACGGGATCAGCGGCATCTACAATTACATTCGCTATCTCAGTAGTATCTGAATTTCCCCACCAATTGTTGGTTACCACCAAGTCAAATTTTACATTCAAACGGAGTGCGAAGATATTCGCGTTGAGATTGTTGTTTTGAATAATAGACTGGACATTTTCACAGAAGATACCGGTCTCGTTTTTGGTGATATTGTTTCTCTCAATTTTTGGACGTGTCTGGCGTCCAATAGTGTTGATCCCGATATGATTGTCAAGAATGTCGTTGTGTTGAATGCGAGCGTCGCTCCCGTCTAAAGCGATAGCAGTTTTATTTTGACGAAGGGTAGATTCTGCAACAGTTGGCGATGTCGTTTTAATGTCGAGAGCGACTGTGGCATGCTCTATAACCGCCCCTCTGACAAAACTCTCTAAATCGTGCGTGTGATCGAAGAGGATACCATTCCAATCGCCGGGTGTGGGTCCGACATTGTCCGATGTGAGATGCACGAGTCGAGTCACTTGGTCTTGATGTAAAGGTGTTCCGATCTTTAGAATGCCTCTCACTGTGAGAAGGGCATCTTGTCCAAATTTAACAGTCGTGCCGGGTGGGACGTTGAGGATTATATCTTTTGGAATCTCCAATGTACCATGTACAATATACGTCTTTTCGGGATCCCACGTTTCATTCTCAGTGAGTCGATGGTCTTTAAGAACAACCTCGGTGTTATCTTCAGGAGCTACGGGGTTAGGGGTTTCTTGTGTCGTACAGCCTACACCTACCGCTAAGCTAAGATAGAAAATCAGGAGGCAATATCTTAAGTGTTGAATTTTCATTTCTCGTATGTGCGGTTCCAATCTATCATCCTAATCGCTTGATCTTGGTTGTATAAAAAACGCTATTTCGTAGGATTTGTTGCAGTTTACGGAGATTTTCATCAAAAAATTTGGATGCGAAGGTTTTTTAACTATTAAATCTGTTAACCATCAACTCGTGCTTTAACATTTATAACGGAGTCGAGTTGATGGTTAAATCGTTCCACTTCGTTCCATCAAAGAAACCCCCAAGCAAAAACCCCCTCCCCAGTAACGGGTGGGGACCCCGGTTTTCGGTTAATTGGATTATGTGTAGCCATCAGAGGGCGAGGTCTCTAAGGGAAACACCCCAGCAAAAACACCTCATCAGCGGGAAGGGAACGTTCAGAGCCTTGGATCAACCGCCTCACTTTCGAGTGCCAGAATTCCAAAAGTGCATTCGTGAACACGAGACAACGGTTCACGACGTACAAAACGCTCAAGTGCCTCAACACCCAATGCAAACTCTCGAAGTGCAAGGGAACGTTTGTGAGAGAGTCCACGGGAACGCAGGCGTTCTAAGTTTTGAGGCAATGTATATTCAGGTCCATAGATTATCCGCAGGTATTCGCGACCCCGACACTTTATAGCGGGCTGGATCAATCCTCGCTTGCCTTGAACGATAAAATCCAGAGGCTTGATGACTATGCCTTCACCGCCTTGCTCAGTGAGTTCTTCCCATCGACAGATTGCTTCAGCTTGGTTTGTGTCATCGGTCAAATCAACTACCCCGTAGGAAGTTGCGAGCAACAGGTTGTCCTGAGAACTTTGACAAAGTTTCGTAAGCATTTCCATGTGCCACAGATGGTCTTTGTTGAAGTACACGGTACCTTCCGTAGCGAGTAGGTGAAACGGAGCCAGTTTCAGGTCCGCGATAGATTGGACCTGCCAGCAGTATTGCTGATAAGCGTTGATGTATTCGTCCACTGCTTCTGTGCGTTGACGATAGTCATTCAATATAGAATTTACTTCAATACCTCGTTCAGCAGCGGTTTCCAAGGATGCAACCGCTTCTCGCAAAGCGACACGAGCCGATGCCCCCACGGGTGCATATTGTTGCTGTAACAACTGCTGAGCCTTAACCGACCAAGGCATTAGCTCACAGTCAAAACATATCCAATCTGTATTGAGAGTCTCCCAATAACCGACTCTGTCTACTGCAGTTTTCACCTGTCTCAACAGCTCGGTTTCAATAGCAGTATCGCCAAAGAAACGTCTGCCAGTCCGTGTGTAACAGACACCAAGGGTGTTGTCCGTAACACCGAACCGCTTTTTTGCGGTTTCTGGATCTCGGCAAACAACAACGACAGCGCGTGATCCCATGTGTTTTTCTTCCCAGATGACGTTGGATACGCCCTGTCTGCGATAATAAGTGAACGCCTCCGTTGGATGTTCAAGCAAACCAAGTCTGTTTGTCGTCTCGGTTGGGGACATTGTCGGTGGAAGGTATATAAGCCATTTTGGGTCTATAGCAAAACGACTCATCACCTCAAGCGCGGTTATTGCATTCTCTTCACGGATTGTTACGTTGTGATGTAACCGGGTGCTGATAACGCGCTTTCCTAACACATCATTGACGTTTAGGATATCACCGGACGGCTGCGTTTTGACAGAAGGTAGTTTGTCTACTTCATCAAGAAGAGGCTTAGTCGGTTCATAATAGGTCTGATGTGCGCGGACAGACACGAGTTCTTTTTCAGGGTATCGCAACGCAGTCAGTTTACCGCCAAAAACACATCCGGTATCAATGTTGATTGTTCGGTTTACCCATTGCGGTTCAACAACTGGCGTGTGTCCATAGACGACCATCGCATCACCACGATACTCGTCAGCCCAATTGCTCCGAATCGGCAAACCAAACTCATCGATTTCTCCAGTCGTTTCGCCATAGAGTGCGAATTCTCGGACGCGCCCCGATGCTCTGCCTTGTAATTCTGCCTTCATTCCAGCATGTGCGACGACCAGCTTTCCGTTGTCAAGTACGTAGTGGCTCACCAAACCATCCAGGAATTCTGCGACTTGCGTCTTAAATTGGGTTGATGTTTTCTCCAATTGAGAGAGCGATTCCGCCAGTCCATGCGTCGGCTTTACATTTTTGCCGCGTAGGGCACGAACGAGTTTTACGTCATGATTCCCGGGCACACAGATAGCCGCGCCAGTCTTTTGCATCCGCATAATCAAGCGTAACACTTCGGCAACCTTTGGACCCCGGTCAACAAAATCCCCGACGAAAATTGCTTTCCTGTTTTGTGGTGGTTCAACAACAGTTTCACCGTTTGGTTGCGTTGAGATTTCATAACGGAGTTCTTTGAGCAATTCAACAAGTTCATCAAAACAGCCGTGAACATCACCAATGATGTCAAACGGTCCCTGCTCGTCCGTGCGGTTCGTCCACAATGGCTGTCGTTCCACACGGATGGCTTCAACAGTTTCGGGCGTGGACATTACATAGACGAAGCGCTGAAAACCCTCGCGTTTGAGATTACGCAGTGATCGACGAAGTTGCTGGCTCTGCTGGCGAATGACATGCGGTTTTAAATTACGGTCGGGACGTGCCTCGTTTCTTTCCTGACAAATTTTTGTAGACATGTTAAACACAACGGCAACTGTTAAGTAGTGGTATTCGCGTGCGAGTGCCAGTAAAGGTTTTCGCGCTTCTGGCTGGACGTTTGTTGCATCAATGACTGTTAATTTCCCAGCAGCGAGCCGTTTTGAGGTGATGAAACGCAGCACTTCAAATGCATCGTTTGTTGCAGTCTGGTCGGTTTCATCGTCCGAAACAAGTCCTCGGCAGAAATCCGACGAAAGAATCTCAGTCGGCTTGAAATGCTTACGAGCAAAGGTAGATTTGCCGGAACCTGAGGGTCCAATGAGGAGTACAAGTGAAGGTTCAGGAATTTTCACTTTTTTAATTATGGGCTTCTGCTCTTCCCTCCACTTCGTTTCGGTCAGGTTTCTGGTTAAGTCGCGACTGGTTTTGGGAATTTGATCGGTTTTCTTTTGCCCATCTTCGCACGTTTTCACATCATCACCTCTTGACAATCTTCTCGGGTAAAGACCGCCATTTGCGTCGGTGGACCAACGCCTTCAACTTCTGGTCCAATTGGGTGAAATACAACGGCGTAACCGAAGCGTTTAGAAATACCTACTGCCCAAGACTGAAACTCATTCCGTGTCCACTCGAAACGGTGGTCTTTGTGCCGAAAGTTTCCAGCCTGCAGGTTCTCAAATTGGACGTTGTATTCTATGTTCGGTGTTGTTAACACAACAGTCCGGGGACAAGCAAACTCAAAGATCACCCGCTCAAAAGCCGCAAGTCGCGGCAAATCTAAGTGTTCGATCACCTCTATAACCGCAGCTGCATCGTATCCAGCCAGACGTTCATCTCGGTAGCCCAGAGACCCTTGGAACAAGCGAAGCCGTTCTTTCTGCTTCTCGGGCAACCGGTCGTAATGAAGCCGTTCTTGCGCGATTTTTAGTATGCGGTGTGAAACGTCCATTCCGACGATCTCTTCAAACTGTTTTTCAGCCAACAACTTACGGAGAAGTTTTCCCTCACCACACCCCAAATCAAGAACGCGTTTCGCGCCACACTCTTTAAGGACTTCAGTGACCGTAGCCAAACGGGTTTCGTTCAGACCGATACGTTCTTCAACCTGTTCTTCTTGTGCTTGAATTATCTCGTCGGTCTCTTGAACATCCTCTTCGCGCAATTGGGCGAGTGCCTCATGAGTGAGTTTCTGTTGGTGTTTCAAGTAACGACGGACGATAGATTCTTGTTCTGGATGAGTGGCGAGCCAGTTATTACCATGCTTTAACAGTTTTTCGATCTCTGCGTCGCCAACCCAGTAGTGCTTCTCATCGTCAAGCACAGGAATCAAAACGTAAAGGTGCGTGAGGAGTTCACTCAAGGAAGAGGTCTTTTCGAGTGTTACCGTGAAATAACGACTTTCGCCCCAATCCGGGAATCGTGTGTTTAGCGCGTGTCGTTCTGCTCTGACTGCATAACCGAGCGGCTCGAAAAGCCGTCGCAACAATTTCTCTCCGCCGCGACACGGCAGAATGGATAACCTCGCGCTTAGAGGAATCTCAGTCTTCACGAGTTCTGGGCGCTCTTTGCATTTACCGGACAACGCGCTGCTAAACACTCTCGATATTGCTACACTCAAAAACGATGAAGCGACGTAAGGGCGATCACTGACGTATTGTGCCAGTGCGAAATTTTCTGCAAATTGCCCGTGAGGACGGCGGATAAGCCCAACCGAATCAACGTCGAGAAGCAGTGCTACTGTGCATTTTTCGGGACGTGCTTCCGGATAAAAGACATGCGCCTGACCAAAGGTAAGCGTAAAGGATTGAATTCGCGCTGGATGTTTATGCAACAGATAACCGAGGTCTGTCGCAGGAGAATATGTAGTTGATATTGTCAATAGCATAGTAATGTGCCAAGAAATACAGCAAATCGAAAAAAATATTACGCTACCCTACGATAACTTGAAGGCTCCATCAATTGAAAAATTCAATTGCCCAATGCCCTCCAGTTTGCGTTTCCCCGAGTATACCTCGGCGGTGCAAGCATTGGACGATACAAAATCAGTCCATTAAGTCTGCATACATTACATTATATCTTCTCTTCCAAGCCTCGTCAAGTTTTTTGACGCATCCGCAAAATTTGTTTTAAACGCCAAAATGCAGTATAATAAGAGGGAATTGCTCTGGTTTATAACATAGGACATTAGACCGAGACACGGAGACTTCGGTCAACAACTGGACTTCGGAGATATTGTAAAATGGCGGATTTTGATTCTCACGCATATACACCGGTATACCCAGGCCCGAACGACGATCTGCTTGAGGCACAAGCGCGAGTCTGCACGGGACCGCATCAGACACGCCCATTAGGCATAAACCCTTCAGATTTCCCTCAACCGGAGCCACTCCTTCAAACGCTCCTGAAATCCCTACGGGGCGAACTCCCGAAATCGGAGGCAGCTTCAGACGCGCAGATGGGTGCGTTCTTTGCGGCGATGACGCTCCGCGCCTATTTCCCAAAAGCGACACAGTGGAGTCCCGCAGAGCAAGCAGCGTTCCGTAAATACAATTCAGCACTGACAGAACAGCTGCCACCGGAAATTCAATACCTCATGAACCCTGAGCGTGGCTACGTACCGGCGAATCCGACAGAAGCAATTGTCGTGAACACGTTAGAAAAGATTCTACGGGCAAAACATTTAGGCTATACCGAAACTCGTGAGATGTGTAAAGCCATCCTTAGCGACGATGTGAAACTTGCTTTCAAAGGTGCTGCGCTTATTGGACAAAGAATGAATCGTGAAACTTATCAGGAGGTGCGAGGTTATCTTGACGCGTTTTTCGGACCGGAAGAGGTCCAACCGATCAATGTTGCAACGTTAACGCATTTTGGGCAACCCTACGACGGCGCAACACGCTATTTCCGTCCGACCCTATTCGTTGCTGCAGTACGTGCTGCTCTCGGTGAAACATCACTCCTCCACAGTGTAGATGCAATGCCCCCGAAAAATGGTGTAACAGAGGAAACTATCCTGAAGGCACTCGGCGCGAACACGCAACTATCGCTTGCACAGACGGCTTCACTGATTACAGACGAATCGGTGGGTTTCGGGTATATCAGCCAGCGCGAGTATTGTCCGGCTGCCTATGACCTGCGCGAACTGCGGGTGCATATCAAGAAACGCCCGCCTTGGGCAGCGACTGAAAAAGCACAACAGTTTTTTTCAGCACGAGAGGCAAACTACATGGTGCTTGGTTATTATCATATCGGTTATGAGAAACCGCTTCTGCAATTGGCATGGGAGCGCGGGTTTAATGCCGCGGTTGCTGTGAAAGGAGAGGAAGGAACAAGCCATTACGCGCTCCGACTCGGGAAGCCTTCTACGAGCGATAGGATGGCAATCAACTATTCTCAAGGCTTCCGTCGTGTAAAGGGTGCCCGTGAAGATTTCGCGTTGGATATAGATCCGGAGATTTATGGATTTGACTATATGAGAAGCCCACGTCCAGAGGTTGTAAGTGCAGCGGCATTTGCGGAAGTTGGCGTGGCGGCACTATCCGGTGAAAAAGGGCATATCTACGACAGGATTCTCCTAAATACAGCGATGGTAGATTACCTGTTAGGGATTTGTCCAGAACCTAAAGATGCGCTCGTCCGCGCACAATTGGTGATGAACGATGGAAGCGCGTTAAAGCACTTGCAGGCGTATATAGCAGTCAGCAATCAGTAGAAGAGAGTTTCTGTTTATTCAAATTCCCTCCCTCTGACAACTGAAAATCAACTATGGTGAAATATACAATTACGTAGACAGTGTAAGGCGAGGTTAGGAAACCTCGCCAGCGGGGTGTTGAGTTTTCGCTCCTCTTGAAATTGCCTCGCAGTGAGAGTTATTTCTATAATTCACCATAAATGAGGATGAGACATAATTTTGTTTGTAGTAGCGCAATTCATTGCGCGTTTGTGCCTCGCAACGGGCGATGAATCGCCCTACTACAAACGGAGAAACATAGCCTCACACCTATCGTGGTAACTATAGACATGCCGCTCCTACGGAGCAAATGGACGTGTTTTGAGTGTTGGGTTTCACTCCGTATCTCCGCGATGGAATGGGTATGGATGAAAAATCATTTTCTCTGACTTATTAGGGTGTCAATAATACCCGTTCAACCCAACCTACGATGAAGTCCTTTCTCAAATTGACACCTATAGGTTTCACAGACGCTCAACCCAACCTATGTCCTACTGAAAGTCAACAACTGAAAGCCAATTAAATATATCCTGTTGAGCCATCGGGTCGGATGGGACAGGTGCGCTGCCAATGGATGTATTCATTGTCGGTGATTGCGGATTCGTTCACCTCTACACCTAAACCCGGACGGTCTCGCAATTCCAGATAACCGTCTTTTGGTAGATAAGGTTCGTCTACCCACGCGTTCCATTCTGTCTCGGTGGGTAGGAGATACTCAAGGATTTTGAAATTCGCGGTTGCGGCGGCGAAGTGGACATTAACAGCCGTCGCGAGGGGTCCCATCGGGTTATGGGGTGCGATACTGACGTAGTGCGCTTCGGCGATTGCAGCGATCTTCCGCATCTCCAGCAGTCCGCCACAGACACAAATGTCCGGTTGAATGATGTCAGCACCTTGTGCCGCAATAACATCCAGAAACTCAAAGCGTGTATAGAGGGATTCCCCCGTTGCGAGTGGCACTTGCATTTGGGCGCGTAGACGTGCCCACGCTGGCATGTGCTCGGGTCGGAGCGGTTCCTCGTAGAAATACGGATCGTAGGGAGCGAGGGCATTTGCGAGTTGGAGTGCACGAATCGGCTCGAAGATTTTGGCGTGCGGATCGAAGGCGAACTCCCATTCCGAGGGTGTGCTATCCCGAATTTGCTCAAAATAGGTAGCGGCTGCATCGCAGACGCGTCCCCAGCGACTTACATCGGGATCGAGCTGGTAGGGACTCGTTTTGAAAGCGGTGAATCCCCAATCTTCGTGAAGTTTGTGCGCCTGATCCGCAGCTTCAATGCCATCCCTGCCGCCGATGCCACGGTAGACACGGATGCGGTCCCGAGCGTGCCCACCGAGGAGCATGTACACCGGTAAGCCCGCTGCTTTTCCACTGATATCCCAGAGGGCATGATCGACAGCGGAAATGACAGCAAGTCCGGCACCGCCCGCCGGGAAACGGAACTGCTGATGCAGTTTCATCATTATATATTCAATTCGCCTCGGATCGTCCCCTTGAATCATTTCAAAGATGTAGTCAGCAATTGGTTCAACAGAGAGGTCGGGACCTGTGGAATAGGCTTCGCCCCATCCGTAAAGCCCTTCGTCTGTTTCGACTTTGATGAGGCCGCGGGGTCGATTGCCAAATTGTGCCATAAAGGTTTTGATCGCGGTGATTTTCATATTTTTACCTATGGGCCTCCGCTCTGCCCTCCACTTCGTTTCGGGCAGGTTTTTGGTTAATTCACATGGGCTTTGGAACTTGTGCGGAATAGTTTTCAGTAGGGCGTGCGGCAGTTACTTACTTCATTTCCGCCGCAAACTGCTCTTTGCCGATGTCTATTACGCTGAAGGCTGATTGCTCTTCCTTACCACGGATGTGTACGAAACGGTGATGCAGGTAACCCTTCCTTGTTCACGAGATTCGGTTCCGCACTTTGATGCCAACCAAATCGAACTGCGACCGGATTCGCAACGGCATCGCTGGAGACGACGATTGTATCGCCATTAACTGTTGCTTCCGCCTCAACGAATTGCTTGTCCTCGCCTGCGATTTCAAACCATGTCAGCGGTTGTCCGTCTCGTGCCATCAAGCCACTACCGACAAAGTCAAAATTCAGTCGGACTGTGTTCCCTTCTATCGACATCGACTTGTAAAGCGGACCGGAGTAGGTTACATCCTCTCTGCCGTACGTTTTCGCAAGTGCCAACAAGGCAAGCCGTCTGCCAACCTCCTGCTTATTTCGAGGATGGATGTCCTTGAGGTTACCGACATCTGTTGTTACAGCCATACCGGTATGTGGCACGGATAACGTCGCAGCTTGTGCTTCCCAAATTGCCGGTAGAAAAAATGGGCTGGCTCCCCAACCGTAGTTAAACGGGGCAAGTTGCACGAAATAGAAGGGAAAATCTCCCTGTCCCCAAACCTCGCGCCATCCACTGATAAGTGCCTTCATCTTTTCATGGTAGAGCATTCCGTCCTGAAGATTCGACTCGCCTTGGTACCAGATTGCTCCACGGACAGCATAAGGGACGATCGGATGTACCATGCCGTTGTAGAGCCCGGTTGGTCTAGCGTGATGCCTCAAAGGGTGTCTATTTTCAGGTATCTGTGTAAGGCGAGCGTCGGTTTCTAACGTCTCCCGCGTTTCCGCTATCCACGCTTCAATCTCTTTCATTTTTTGCGGAAGTTGCTCGCGATAGTTCGCGTCGGCTTCTTGAATCTCTTTAGATATGGATTCAAGGGCAGGGACGGTTGCGAAACCGATAGGCGGTGTCCACGGTTCAATACGGGTGCCGCCCCAATTGGTACTTATTAATCCAATCGGTACATTGAGATTTTTGTAGAGTTTTCTCCCGAAATAGTAGGCAACAGCAGAGAAATTCTCGATTGTTTTTGGGGTGGTTTCGGACCAGTCGGCTTCTACGTCTTGCTGAAGCAGTCCCGATGGTATGTGCGGAATGTCAAACAGTCGGATTGTTGGATAGTCTGCTGCAGCGATTTCTGTATCGCTGTCTTTCGAGGCACGGACCGACCATTCCATATTTGATTGTCCGGAGCAGACCCAAACCTCCCCGAAGAGGACGTTCGTGAGTTCAAGTGCATTATTTCCAGTGACACGAAGCGTATAGGGACCATCGGCTTGCTGCGCGGGGAGTTTGATTCGCCAGTTGCCTTCCGAGTCAGCAACTCCAGTAGTCGAGAAAAGCAGTTCGGCACCTTCGTCTTCGGTACTGAGGGTTATCGTGATTTTCTCGTCTGCGGATGCCCAGCCCCAGATGGGGACTTGCATATCGCGTTGTAACACCATGTTACTACCGATGACACGCGGCAATGTAACCTCGGCATGCACGAGGGGTTGTGTGAAGAGTAATAGGAAACCGATAAAAAATAGCATTAATCGCTTCATATCGTTGCTCCTTGTAATTGAGGTGAATTTGACAAAAGGGTCTCGTAGCATAAACTGTTAGTTTGTGTCTACTTTGCGCAAATTAACAGTTTACGCTACAGCCCGTTTTTACTTCAGAATTAACATCTTACGCGTCGACGTGAAGTCGCCCGCGGAAAAAGTATAAAAATATATACCACTTGCAACAGCCTCACCGGCTTCATTTTTCCCATCCCAATATACCGCGCGGCTTTTGCTATGATACATTCCCGCGGGCTGATGCCCCAATGTGAGTCTCCAAATCAACGAACCGTCTACCCCATAGATGTATAAAGTCACCTCTGCCGGTTTCGCCAAGTGATAGGGTATCCACGTCTCAGGGTTAAACGGATTCGGGTAGTTCGGTAAGAGAGAGGTTTCTTTTGGGATGAGTGCCGCCAGCAGCAGCTGAAGCCTCAGAATACCGCGCTGAGAGGTCGCATCCGTAAGTCCCAAATGCTGTGCTTGGGTGAGCCAGTGTTGTACGTCTGCGGCAGTAAGGATCTCCAGCGTCTGCGGATGTGCTGAAGGAGCGGCGGCACCAGCACCCATCTCACCGGCAACTTTGACGAGGTCTATAATATTGACGATCCCATCGCCATTGACATCAGCCGGACTCTGCCCAGTCTTCCCAAAGTTTACCGATACCGATACCAGATCCAAGATATTCACGATACCGTCGCCATTGACATCTGAAGACACTACCGGTGCTGGTGGACGTTTATAGACGGCGTTGACATCGGCATCGATACCGACGAACATGCTCCACCAACCCCTTCGTTCAGATACTTTCACCAGTAAGAGGTTATCACCCTGTTTCAAATCAACTTTGAACCTGTCCTGATAATCCTCCGCCCCGCGGTCAATAGAGTTGTTATGGACGACTTTACCGTTGAGCCATATCTTGATAGCGTCATCACTACCGGTTCGCATTGTCACACCTGACTGAGCGATCGCGGACTCAAGTGTGATGAGTGCGTAAGACGAATGGTCATCCACATCGCCTCTGCCCAAGCCGATTTTATTCAGGAGGTCATTGACATTATTACCACCGGTTTCAGCAATCTCCCCAAAGGTCCACACATAATTGCCAACTGCGTCACCTTCTCTGGCACCGTTTGCTGCAACGTCCGCTTCCGTCACACTTCCACCACTAGCAGCGGCAAGCGAATCAACATTGTTGGATTTTGCGCCACCTTGGCCGGCTTCGGTTGGGGCAATCATCCAGAGCCACGGACCGGTAATCTTCTCCAGAGATGTTTCAGTAACGGCGACGTCATCTCGTGCGATGCCCAAGGTAATGCCAGTAGGAGAATTTAAATCAGCAACAAGATTTTGGACGCTTGATCCATTGAGGTCAGCACGCTGGATTTTTCCACGCGAGTTTGTCCAGTACAACTTACGTCCCGTAGCGTCAACGGCAATTCCAAGAGGTACGCTCTGTAATGAGGTGAGCGTTTGAATATTTGTGCCATCAAGGTTAGCACATTGGATCCTACCTATACTCTCACCAGTCTGCTCTGTCCAGTAGAGTTTACCATCAGCGATAGCGATACCGCCGAGTGTTCCTAAGTCAGTTGCGAGTGTTTCGGTGTTTGAGCCGTTAAGATTTGCTCGCTGGATTCGCCCTGCTGTTTCCGTCCAGTAAAGTTTACCTTCTACCACATCCAAGGCAAAATGCTTTGGCACATCCAAACCTGTGATAAGATTGGGTTCAAAGTTTGATCCATCGAAATTGATCCGTTGGATTTTACCCCAAGCGTTTGTTAAATAGAGTTTGTCATTGGTAGTGTCAATAGCAATACTGTGAGAGACGCTTGTTAAGTTCTTGACGAGTTGCACGTTCGTGCCATCAAGGTTTGCGCGGCGGATTTTGCCAGTTCTATCACTTGACTTCTCGGTCCAGTATAGTTTTTCACTCATCATATCAACAGCGAGACTGGTGGCATTCTGTACGCCCGGCACAAGGGTTTCCACTTTTGCACCGACAAGGCGGTGGAGCGTACCTACATTTGTGTCTATCCAATACATGGGAGGACGCTGAGACCGAGCGACTAGCACTTGTGGCTCCGAATAGGTGCTAAAAGTTACTCGGTCAGACACACCAGAAACATTTGCCTCAACACTATTTATCAGCGAACGCCCAAGAGTTAGAAAAGTCTCAGCACGTCCGTTAGAATCAGTCCAAGGCTTTGTGACAGAAAGGCTCCCGCCGCCTACAGTCACCCGAAACATGACCTGAACTCCTGCAACAGGTTCGTTGTCAGCATCTCGGACTGAAACTACGAATGGGTTCGCGAGACGCTTGTTTAGGAAACCGCGTTGTTTATTCCCTGAGATTTTCTGCAACGTCTCTGGGACACTGCCTGCCGCATCAATCGCTCCAACACGGTTGGCAGACTTTCGTAAGATGTCAGTCGCTTGAATCGGAAAATAGTGTTCCCACCATCTGAAGTTTCCTCGTACATCCATAACTCGGAGGCGCGCGAATGCATTTTCCTTCGGTAACTCGGTTGTAATAAACTCCAGTGTCTTGGCTTCGCGACTTAAAGACCTACAACTATGTAATTTAAAACCCGATCCTTCTACAGGGTCTTTAGCAGTTGTTGGGATATATAACTGTGCTTGATGCAGTCCATCTGGATCCTTCACTTCAAAACGCAGACGCATCGCATTCGGTGGAGTTTCGATCGGTGGAAGCATCTTAACCGTTGTGTTATTGTTGATTTGAATAGGAGTATTGGAAACGCTCTGGCTCGCGTTGAGGAAGCGACTGGCATTCAACCATTCAGCAGCACAAGACGATAATTCGTTCCGGATAGCTCCGTAGGACATAACGTGGGCATCGTCACGAAAATCATGCGCCAATCCAAAACTGTGTCCGAGCTCATGAGCAACGAGACCAATGTTAAAACAGTGCCCCGACGCAGGCATGATTATCTCTAGTCCACCATCTATCCAAACGGGGTCACCTCCCCCACACCATTCAATAAGTTGGTGATTGACATCTATTGCAACAAGATAGACGTGCTGTGGTGCGTAAAATTGTTCACGGATTTTATCCCAGACGATTTCATTCCAGACTTCGCGAGAAGGTTGTTTATGATAATATTGCTCGTTGAACTCGCTAACAATATGATGCACCAGAACCTCACCCGCTTCATCGGTTTCAACACGAAAGGTTTTTCTGCCGAATCCGTGGCGTTCCATCTCGTCGGCGTGAAACTGTTGGGTGTCTCTAACCAACTGACGGAGTGCTGTTACTCTGTCTGGCCGGGCAGGGCGGTCACTCGGCAAAAAGTAGATAAGACGTACCATTTCTGGTTGCTGTAATGCTTGCGAACGACTCTCGATATCTTCCTCAATATCTTCAATATTATAGAGACGAACAAATCCATCTTCAGCACCAACAGCAAGAAAGGTTCCATCGTGCGAAAAATCAACAGGATGCATCCAATCAGTAGGTCCTGGCAACTGGGCAACTTTTGTTCCGTCTTCAACCCACCAGAGATTTACGTACCCGTTACCTGTGCCAGCGATCATTTTCCCATCGGGAGAAAACGCAATATCATAGTCCCCCGCCTGTGGAATTGTGTGCAGAAGTTCCCAAGTCAATACATCCCACACCTTGACTTCCCCATTGTAATGGGAGCTCGCTAAGTATCGGTCATCTGACGAAAATGTGACAGCCCGGACAACCACCAGATCGTCTTTTAGTGTAGCGATAACTTGCCGATTCTGAACATCCCACACCTTCACTGTACCGGGACCGTCTCTGGAGGCATCTCCAGCAGCAAGGAGTTGACCGTTATGTGAGAAGGCTACCGTCTGAACCGACTCGTCGTGCTGAAGTGTCGCTATCTCCGCTCGGCGACGCACGTCCCATAACTTTACATGTATCCAGCCGCCTGTGGCGAGCAGTTGCCCATTCGGAGAAAAGGCAATGGAGCGATAGGGTGTCCCGTCTTGTAACGTCGTAATATTTTGTTGATTGTGGACGTTCCAGAGTTTGATGGTTCTGTCGTCGCTTACGCTCGCAAGTAACCGTCCATTCGGGGAAAATGCTATCGAATTGACGATACCTGTGTGTCCTCTGAGTGTCTGCACGGTATCGTTCTGCAGATTCCATAACTTGATAACGTTGCTTTCACCAGCACTCGCAATAAGTTGGCTATTCACAGGGGAAAATACTACCGTTCGCACACCACCGCCATGGTCAAGAAGCGTTGGTTCCTGTGCGAAACTGGTGAGTAAAAGATTTAATAAAAACGTTATCGTAAAAAATAGGTGTTTAAATTGCATAGAATAGTCTCTCTAAACTAACACATTTCGCCCCGCTGGGGCTTCAAGTGCGGTGGCACGCAAGTTCTACACACATTTCGCCCCGCTGGGGCTGCTGTATACTGATACCGAAATGTTCCTTTTCTAAGAATTCTCTTGAAAAAACGAAACTACAGAACATTAACCAGATCCTCAACAAGAACTGGGCATCTTCTTGAGAGTACCCCATGATAACATACAAATTGTTCAAACTTTAGTAATTCCTTTCATGACAGTATCGCTAAAGTGATCGCCTTAGCAAGGATGCGTTAATTTCCACTCTCTTGAAGGCGTTCGGCGAGGTAGCTGTTGCGTTGCATAACTTGATTGTTACGGATACAAATTCCGAGTGCGCGTTTGGTCCCGACTATCACGACGCGCTCCTTCGCACGGGTGATGCCGGTGTAAAGCAGATTCCGTTGTAACATGAGATAGTGTTGTGTGTGTAAGGGAATAACAACGGCGGGATATTCGCTGCCTTGTGCTTTATGGATAGTCGTAGCGTAAGCCAAAACAAGCTCCCCAAGGTCTGCTGTATCGTAAGCGACCTGTTTATCCGGGAACTGGATGTACACCTTTTTGTCAATGTGCTCAATTGCAACGACTCTTCCGATATCGCCGTTGAACACGTCATAGTCGTAGTTGTTGCGGACTTGCATCACCTTATCACCGATGCGGAACCCACCTGCGGTCTGAGATCGATCAGCGGGCTCTGACATCCGTTTGTAAGTCCGAACGCCTTCGGAAGTCACGCGATCACGATCATCATGATGGCGTGCTTCCGAGAACCTCGATTTTTCTAAGGGATGGGATACTGGAGCAGCATATTCCGGGTTCAACACCTCCTGGAGGCGTTTGTTGAGGTTTTCAGTGCCGAGTGTCCCGCGTCGCATCGGGCATAGGAGTTGGATATCGTCTACTGGATGGTAATCGTAGTGCCGTGGTAACCGATCAGCAATGATGGAACATATTAATTCGGTAATTGCTTCGGGGTCTTCCTCCTCCATGAAGAAAAAGTTCCGATCTGTGTCGCCAGTGAGTTCTGGAAAATCGCCCTTATTAATGCGATGGGCATTGGTGACGATCATACTCTCCTGCGCTTGGCGGAATATCTCGGTGAGTTGAATGACGGATATCCTTTGGGAATCAATGAGTTCTCTGAGGACATTGCCTGCGCCGACAGAGGGAAGCTGATCGGTGTCTCCGATGAGGATGACAGTCGTCGTCGGACGGATTGCCTGCATCAAACGGTTCATCAGGACGAGGTCCACCATAGATGTTTCATCAACAATGACGACATCTGTGTCTAAAGGGTTCTGTCGATTCCGCTTAAATCCGTTGATTTGTGGCGAGAATTCAAGGAGCCGATGAATGGTTTTGGCTTCGCTGCCTGTTGTCTCACTGAGACGTTTTACCGCTCGTCCGGTGGGTGCTGTCAGGGTGATGCGTCTGCCTTCTGCTCCAAACAGACGAATCATGCCGACAACAGTCGTCGTTTTACCGGTGCCGGGTCCGCCAGTAAGGATCAGTGCGCGTGTCGTCATGGCGGTATGGATCGCCTCGCGTTGTTGGAGCGCGAAACGGATACCCATCTCGCGCTCCAATTGGGTGAGGGACGGCGTACTGTTAGGTAACAGCGGAACGGTGCTTGGTTTCCCTTGATCGGACGCCAAGAGCCTCAAAAACTGGTTTGCGACTCCGAGTTCGGCGTAGTAAAAGGGTGCGAGATAGATGGCGGAATGGTTATTAGTTATCGGTTGTCGGTTGTCAGTTAAAGGAGGTTCCTGATGTGCATCGGAAATTCCTTTTTCCTTACTGGCTGCTGGTTGCTGATTGCTAATCTCGTATGCATCCTGTGCCTCACTCACACTTGTCTGTTCGTCGGAACTCGCTAAGTCTGTAAAACTGGGGTTAATAATTTCCTTTTCTTCGACGAGGACGGAGATACCTTGTTCAACCGCTTCCGTTTCCTGCTCAAGTATGGTTTGGCACGCCTCAATAAGTTCCGCACGGCGTTGGAAGACGTGTCCATCATCTGCCTTCTGGCTGAGAACATATTTGATACCGGCTTGTACCCGCTGCGGGGCATCCTTATCAATACCAAGCTTCTGTGCGATTGTGTCTGCCGTTACAAAGCCGATACCGTAAATGTCATCTGCGAGACGATACGGGTCTTCTGTGACGATCGGGATTGCGTCGTTTCCATAGGTTTTGTAAATTTTTGCGGCGTGCGCCGTGCTTACATCGTGCGATTGCAGGAAGAGCATGACGTTTTTTATTTCGCGTTGCGCTTCCCACGCTTCTTTGATGATTTGTACCCGCTTCCGCCCAATACCGGGGACGCGTGCTAATTTTTCAGGCTCGTTTTCAATGACATCCATCGTGTCCATCCCGAACTTACGGACGATGAGTGTCGCCATCTTGGGCCCGATGCCTTTGATGAGACCTGAGCCGAGATATTTTCTTAATCCGACTACATTTGCGGGGAGGATGGTTTCATACTTCTCGATTTGGAACTGTCTGCCGTATTTGGCGTTATCTACCCACTGTCCCTGTAGGAGAAGGCTCTCACCCGGGTTAATAGATGCCAAATTGCCGACAACAGTGATGAGTTCGGCATGGTCGCGCGCGGAAAGTCTTCCGACTGTATAGCCGGTGTCAGGGTGTTCATAGACGATGCGTTCAAGTATACCCTGTAGCGTTTCCATTTTTTAATTTAGCCCTAACGGGAGCTGTCGGGACACATTGGCATTGGACGGCAATTTCCAAAAATCCGCCTTTCGCCTTCGGCTATAGGCTGCCGTCTCTGGCTAAGTTTTTAAGACGATAAATAGATCGAACTACTCAAATAGGTGCGCGACTGGGCAGGTAAAACCCGGTATGACATTCTCACCAGTGAGTGTATCATCACGCGTGAGCGTCTCAATATTCGTCTCAGAACGATATACCGTCACGGTTTGGGAAACAGGTTCAAGCACCCAGACGAGGCGGGTTCCCGCGTTCAAATATGCAAGTGCCTTCTCGGCAATACGAGATTGGACATCCGAGGGAGAAACAACTTCAACTGCCAGATCGGGTGGTATAGGAAACCCCTTTGTTCTGTCGCCCGTCAACTGTGCAGTCGAAACAAATGCGACATCAGGTTTCATTATACGTTCCGCAACCTGAAACGTGGTCTCCGCAGTGTACAAACGACCCACTTTATTCTGATACACATGCGCATCCAGGTATCTAATAACATTGATACTAATTTCACCGTGTTCTCTCGACGGTGGTGCCATTGGTACTAATTCTCCCTTAACATATTCATATCCCTCTATATCATGCTCGAGAAACTCCTCTAACGTCATCTTGACACTTTCTGGCGGACGTATTCCTTGCTCAACTTCGTGGATTTCTTGTAGCTTCATGCTTTTAATCCCCCCATATAGGGCGAGGTTACCCTGTCCTGACTAAAGCCGAAAGATGTTTGAAGGGAAAGGTCAACCACCCGTCGATGCGTAGTAATTTAACGCAAGTTTCCACCTTTTTATCAACATAGCACCCCTACGGGGTGCGGAGGATTGAAAAACCGTTTCTCTATAGACATAGCACCCCTACGGGGTGATGAAAGGGTCTGAAGACTTATTCAAACATCTATAACCCGTTATGTAACAACTTGGGTTAATTTATTCAATTTCGTTCATCAGTTTCCGGAAAGCGTTGAGTTGCGGGGCAATGATATGTGATGTATCCGTTTTGTTCTCAAGTGCTTCAACGGTCTTGAGTCCGTTGCCTGTGATGGCAAGAACCGTTGGCTCATTGGGTCCGATGTGTCCGCTCTCTATCAATTTTTTCGCGGCGGCGAGTGTGACCCCACCAGCGGTTTCGGTGAAAATACCTTCAGTGGAAGCGAGGAGTTTGATGGCGTCCACGATCTCAATATCGGTGGCGTGCTCGCCGACACCGCCGGAGTTCCGGACTGTATCAACAGCATAGATGCCATCTGCAGGATTTCCAATAGCGAGGGATTTAGCGATTGTGTTGGGTCTAACAGGCTTTACAAAATCGCCATTCTCTTTGTATGTATTGACGATGGGACCGCAGCCTTCCGCTTGGGCGACATGGATTTTAGTGTTCGGTTTATCTATTAATCCCAAAATGTGAAATTCTTTTAAAGCTTTGCCAATCTTTGTGATGAGAGAACCACCGGCGGCGGGTGCGACGATATGTGCGGGTGCCTTCCAACCGAGTTGTTCGATCAGTTCGAAGCAGAGGGTTTTCGAGCCTTCAGCGTAGAAAGGACGGATGTTGATGTTAACAAATGCCCACGGATAGACCCCGCCAATTTCACTGCAGAGTCGGTTGACATCGTCATAATTGCCGGTGATACCGACGACTGTAGGCCCATAAACGAGGGATGCGACGACCTTGCCAACTTCGAGATCTGCGGGGATGAAAATGAAGCAATTCAGTTTCGCGATGGCAGCCTGTGCGGCGACAGCATTGGCGAGGTTGCCGGTGGAGGCACAAGAAACGGTGTCAAAATCGAATTCTTTTGCTTTGCTCAAGGCGACTGCTACCACCCGATCTTTGAAAGAAAACGTCGGATGGCAGACAGTGTCATCTTTGATATAGAGTTGCTTGACTCCGATCGCGTCTCCGAGATTTTTAGCTCGAATGAGAGGTGTAAATCCAGTGTTGGTGCCATCTGTGGGCTCACCATCGACCGGCAGGAGATCTGCATAACGCCACATACTTTCTGGCCCGTTTTCTATTGAATGCCTTGAAATAGATTTTTGTATCTCTTTATAGTTATAGTCTACTTCCAGGGGCCCGAAACAGAATTCGCAAACGTGAAGAGGTTCTTTGGGATACTTCTCACCACATTCGCGGCATTTGAGCCCTAATACTTTTTCCATTGCTTTCTTCCTTTTCAATTTTTTTACAATTGGGTTTCCACGTCAATTTTTCCGTTTGACCCGCAACTCATGCCTTTCTCTATTATGTTTGGCATCGAGGTGGTGATAAAAAATCGAGTTTTCAATGAATTTGAACGCCCTAGAGTAGATTAAGGGGTTTCAAAAATTTTCAGTCTGTCCCCGTTTATTGCCAATCCACAATCACTTATACACCAAAAGATTGGCGGGGTTAAAAACCCCGCCAGCGGAGGTGATCGTTAAATGATTAGATTGTCAACTTAACGCTAAATTCGTTCTTTCCGGATTGTAATGTGAGGCGAATAAAAAGCGAATGTTCCCCTATCCATCTGACATCATCGACGTTGGACTCGGTTAATTGTAAACCTTCGTGGTCACCCCAGACTACTATCCCGTAAGGCATCGCCCTCGTTGACTCTACCACAATAGCGATGTGTAGTTGCATTCGGTGTCGCGTTGGTAAAAAGCCCGTTAAGACAGGCTTATTCGCCTCGGATTGTAACACCCGTTCGCCCCCTCCCCAGTAACGGGCGGGGACCCCGGTATAGTTTTTGATTTCAACGGGATCCATAACACCTTCAACAAAAGTGAATTCGCATGCCGCGTCGTAATAATACATTTTTAACGTAGACTTCGGCTTCGTAGTTTCCCCTTGAATCTCCGTACTTGCCCCTACAACAGCTGTCGGTTCGGTTTTCTGGCAATGTTTTATGTAATCGTCAACCATTTGAGAAAGGAGCAGCGGTTTTGTGTTTTCAATACTAACAACGTGTGCGAAGTATGCATCCAGTCGTTCCAACCCCTCTTGCCCGAGGTGCACAACGGTAAGCGGGTCGATATGTTCCACATAACCCAGCCACTGATTCCACGCTGTGCTTTCTACATAGACATCATAATGCTGTTGCGCTGTTCCGTTTAAGAGTGCTGCGCGGAGATTATGTGTGTCTTCGGTGAGGTGACCAGCGGTATGGTAGGGGACACCAACAATCTTCTCAAATGATTCTGCAAGATCTGTATCAGGGGTCCCTCGTGCGACAATAGCATCAAGAGACGCTGAAGCCTCAAGCGGATAAAAACATCCAAAACCGCCGCGGTCGGCTTCAATTTCGGGAACGTTCGGGTCTGTATCATTAACATCCTGCGGATTCCAGTGGTAACCCCAAAGTCCCCGGAACCCAGTCTGTTCAAGTGCCCGTAGGAAAGCATCATTTTTGAAAACTGCCCCTGCGATGTTGAGTTCCGCCCAAGGCATTGCGCGCGTGAGTCTTTCCCGCTCCTTGGTTATGTATTCCGGCAACTTCTCTCGCATCTTGACGAGGTGCGATGCCATGGCTTCTGTGCTGGCACCTGGATTTGCGTTTCTTTCCGCCTCCCAATTTGTTTCCCATATCTGTCTGATGTCGAGGATCAACAAAGGAGCGTCATCGCTCTCTGTGCGGAATGTTGTGAGCAATTTCGCGACGACTGGAGCAGATTTGGTATCGATTGCCCATGTTATGGGTATACCGTGTTTGTGCGCGATTCCTGCTAACAGTCGGACACCCTCAAGTAGTCGCTCCCGATCTTCCGCTATTGCTGTGCTTACCAATCCATAATTCAACTCTTTTAACTATGGGCCTCGGGGCCGCCCTCCAAATGTAAAGCATTCTCACTGCGAAGCAAAATTATGCCATTTAAGGCATAATTTCATTACGAGCGGGTTTTCGGTTAATTCCGGCACAATTGGGGATCTGTGCGGTTTTAAGAAGACTTTGTTAACCTTGACACCGCTCTGAATTGTCACAATTATAATTTGGACTACTGCCACAATGCCCGACCACCACCTCTTCAATTGAGCAGGTAACCTAACAATTTTTTTAATAGCAGTTAGCTCGGACTATTCTAAAAAGACGGTAACGCCCATGTCGGCATACTTTTGACGGGTGCTGGGGTTGCCGTTCCTAAAGCAGACAGCGGTTGTGGTTCCCTCCAAAGCTCTTGCGACGTATTCCACACAGGCATCCACGGTTTGGAGTGCATGATTCGGGTGGCCCTCAATGCTGAATGTCAGATCAGCAGGACCAAAGGAGAGACAGTCAACACCCGGCTTGGCGAGATATCGCGCATGTGTGACGGCTTCTATGGACTCGATTTGCATCCAAAGGATACCATTGGAGTTCCACCAATCGGCGTACTCAAGCCGTTCTTTGCCTTCGGAATTCACTCGGGCGACACCGCCCCAACTCCGGATCCCCTGTTGCGGGTAGTAGAAAGCAGCGACTGCTTCGTTTACGGTTTCGTCTAATTCGACCTGTGGCACCTCAATGCCAGAGGGACCTAAATCAAGGTAGTTGCCGATGAGATATGCGTTTCGGGTATGCTTAATCCGAAAGTTGACCAGAATCCCCAGTTCATTCGCCATATTACAGAAGGCGACGAGCCGGTCCTCGTTGTATGGAGAATGTTGGCTATCCACGGCGACGAAATCGTAGCCGTCCTCTTCGATTTTGGCGACGAGCGCGTCGGCAGATGCTGCCATAGAGACGTTGGCGCCATAGATGAGTTCTCCGTTATGTATCCGTTGTTTCAAATTTGCTGCTGACATTGTCATCCCTCATTTTTTTAGCGCAGCTTGCAAATCAAAATCTGCTGTTCAATACTGTCTGCGGTGCGCGTGGGTTCAGTTTTGTAATGTAAACGGCATAGCAGGTGCTATTCCGAAACCAAGGCATTTGATAATTATACCCTAAAAATCCTTTTCTGTCAACGGATTTGTGTTTTGGATGGAGGTATTCGGTTTATGAGTTAACAGTTATCAGTTGTCAGTTTTTAGTTGTAGGAGGAAAGGGTGTTGGGTATCGGAAACTTCAGTAGTGAGTTTGGGGCAGGGTCTTTTTTCGCGAGGTGCCTATATATCTTCAGATTTTACTAATATTTTCACAGTTTTCATAGCAAAACCCGAAAAGTGATAGATTATTAAAAGGGTTGTAAATCCGCGCTACGACTGGGTTTTTGGCGATTTTTGTAGGGGGATTCTTGGAAGGTTGCTATGAAATTCCACAAGTGAGAAAGGAGTCGTGAGCATGGGGAAACACCCAAGCAAAAACACTCGCTCCTACAGAAGAATAGCAATCAGCAGTCTGCGGACCTCCTGCATGTTCGTCGGATAGCCTTCAATCTGGTAGTCAACAGACGGCTGTAATCCGTGTCGGTCTGCCAACCGTTGACGCATGGGATCCAAGGCGAGGATTGTTATGTCTATCCCCATCCATTGTCGGTTGAGGGTTTGTGCCGCATCAATCGTCGTGCCGCAGCCGCAGAAGGGATCGAGAACGATGTCGCCTTTGTTAAGGGAGCCCCCGATGAAGGCGTTGTAGTCGCGTCCGCTATTGAAGGGTGGGTCGGTACAGATGAGGTGGACGCGTTCGTCGTCCATTTCGCGTAGGATTTCGAGGTTGTCCCCGAAATAGAGTCTATTCATTGACTTGCCTCTAGACTATAGTATGTCTCCCCTGCAGCGAGGGCATCACGGATGTCCGCAAAGAGATTGTATGCTTTCTCAAATTCAGCAAATTCAGCAATGACGCGTTTGGATCCATCCTGAGCTGTTAAGACGAGTTGACCTTTGCCAGGGTCCTCCCCTTCTACACTCAAATTTTGGTACTGATAGAAGTTTATGATTTCCAAGTCATCCGTCACGATGTACATCATTGTTCTCCTTCATGGCTATTTGTGATGTCCGGCAGACACCGAGACCTACCTTTATATGTGAAATACAGAGTTTGTTCACTCGAAATTCCCAAAATTGTTTTCGGACACCGTTTCAACTTCGCTGGGAGAAGTAAGGAACCACTCTGTTCCAGGTGCATTCTGCATGTGCTTGCCTCGAAGTTTTAGAATATTCTGTATTGTTGTCTCCATCAACGCGAATTCGTCTGTTTTAATAATGAGGCCGACTTTGGGGTATTCTGGGAGTGCTGTGCGCGTTTGCGAACTAATTCTGATGAGAGGATCGTTTCTAGCCTTGCCGATCTTGCATGCCCATACCTCCTTACTCTGCAATTCAGCTAAACGTCGATACACCGGGTAATAATAAAGATAGACTGATTGTTTGCCAGAACCGATGATCTTTTCGGGTTCTAAATTGTTAGGTTCGGCATCCACGCTGTCGTCGTCCTGAGTACTTGAAGAGATCAACCAATCATTACCTTGACCAGAATTGCTTGCTTGCCCCTCTCGCTTCATGTTGTACAGTGCAAGCGTGACAGGGTTGTTAAATTGAGCACGTGATAGCAACCCACCCCGTTCACGATGCGTTTCATCTACAATACGCATCATTTCCTGTTTTTGAACAGTCTGTCCTGCAAATAGTTCCTGGATGAGATGTTGCGCTATTTTCGGTGTGAGAGACTTTTCAGCATATTCATATTGGTTATTCATAAGCATATTCGCGCTTTATTTTGAGGATTAGGGCAGATGAGGTGGACGCGTTCGTTGTGCATTTCGCGGAGGATTTCGAGGTTGTCACCGAAGTAGAGTTTGTTCATAATTGGCTATCAGCGGTCAGTCCTCAGCAACCAGCGAGTCTTAAAAATGTTACACTGGTGTAACATTAGGTGTGCAGAGATTATCGGGTAGAACCCAGTGACTGTAAGGGTTTATAGGCTTTTGTTTTCCGATTTCTCGCTGAGAAAAAATAATTTGGTGGAAAGTGTAACATTTTACTTCGTCCCTCTATCCATAAAACGTGAAATACAATGTTACTGTGCGTCACACTGGCTCCATCAGAAGGCGAACCTCGTGTCCATCCAGTACGAGGAAAATATCGAACTTCAATTCCGACCCGAGTGCCTGTTTCATCGCCTCAATAGCCTCTCGCATAAGCGGCGTAATCTTCGAGGCAAACTCCAAGGGTGATAGATCTGTTACAAAGTCTAATTCCATTTCCAATCTGCGTTTCATCGGATAACCTCAAATTCGTTGTCCCGGTCATAGCACATTACCACGGCAGATACTTTCGGAGTGCGCCGAGATGGAACCTATACCATAATATGTTATGATATGTAGATTATTTTATACATAGTATACTATATTTTGCGTCCAAAGTCAAATTTATTTTTTATAGGGTAAACGCCTTTTTTTTACGAGAGAGTCCACATTATAGCATAGCCTACAATGGATGTAAAGTCAAGGGAAAAATGTCACAGAAGTCAGTCAGGAATCGGAGTGTTTTTGCTTGGGTATTTCTGCGTATTGATAGGGCGTTTCCTCAATTTCCCCCCTCCTACAGGAATCAGTGTTTAGATAGGGCGTGGGTTCTGGGAAAAGTCGCTCCTACAGGAAGATTTGAGAATTGACAGGTTCGGATTTTCGGGGTATGATGTTACGGAGATGAGGAAAAAAACCGTGACGATGGAGAATTGCATGAAACCTTATGAATACCTTGAACATACGGCTGATATGGGACTGCTGGTTAGGGGGAAAAGTTTGTCCGAGCTTCTGAAAAACGCGGCACAGGGACTCTTCGAAACGATAGCGGTCGTGGATACTGTCGATGAAACAGACTTGGTCGAGATCCACCTTACTGCTGAGTCTGTGGAAGACCTATTTGTGGCGTGGCTCGATGAACTCATCTTTCAGCACGAGACAAAAGAAACCTTCTTTAAACGCGCCGACATCCAGCGGTGCAGCGAAACGGAGGTATTAGCGACGGTTTACGGTGAACCGGCAAATTTCGATAAACACGAGGTTTATACTGAAATTAAGAGCGTCACGTATCATCAACTACAGGTTGTGCAAAGGAATGATAACAGTTGGTTTGCTCAGGTTATTTTCGATCTCTGATAATCTATGGATAACGCAAATTGCCACCTATTTATAGACATAGCACCCCTGCGGGGTGCAGTCGCTTGAATACACCGTTCTCTACAGACATAGCACCCCTACGGGGTGGGGAAAGTGCCTGAAAACCTTGCCGAAATCCGCAGGGAAACACCCAAGCAAAAACACCAAAATTTATTAGTAGTAACTTAGGTTATGGGTAGAACTGATACATCGTGGTGTTCAGAAGAATGTTTAGGAGGCTCCACGTGCTCCCCATGAGGTAATCGCCGAGGACTAACCCCAAAAAGAAGGGGATGGCGCGCCGATAACTTTGGATACCGCCGTGCCGGAGGATAAGCCATTTTAATGTCAAGGCAATCAGCAACGGAATCCAGAGGTCGGACATCTCTTGGTTGCTCGCCATCACATAACCGAGAGGATGCAGCGGGAGCCAAAAAAACTTGACACGAAGATATGTAAGCACCATCATCACAGAAAATCCGATACCCATGAATATCACGCCAAGCCAGTCCGTGCTGAGCGGATAGGTAATCCAGTTCGTCAACCGTCCGAAGTATTCTCTCCCGTAACCGAGTGCCCACGGTCCAAAGTAGCCGGAATCTGCACCGAATTTGTAATAGAAATGCAGTTGCACCCAGAAAGCGACAATCACACCGAAAATAGTGGCGATGATAACTGTCAAGAGCATCCGGCGTTGGTTAATATTGGCGAGTTCGGCGATTTTAAAAGCCTCCAACTGATGCGGCATCTGCTGTGGACGGTAATCTCGGTTGAAAAAGCAGACGGAGAGTGCCGTTAAGTTCCGTGCGCCGAGATGGTGCGTTCCTAAGATAGTGTTTAAGATGTATCGGGGTGCCTGCCAGTGGTAGGCGTGGACAAAAATGCCGGACTCGGCGCGGATGCGTGTTGTCACCAACGGCGTTATGAGAAACAGGACAGCGAAGGTGAGCGCAAGCCAGACCGCCATACCTGCTTTATAGAGGAGAAACGCAAACAGCAGGGTACCGATCACAAAGCCCCAGACAGCCACCCGATAGGACATCGGTTCGTCGTGCTGCTGGATTGGCGGCTCTCGTCCGCGCGACGGTAGCGCGCTTCTCAAAACGGCTGTGAAATGCCGTTTGCCTGTCCAACCGAAGAAAAAACAGAGTCCCACGAAAGCACCGATGGTCTGTTCGTTAAGATAAGGAAAACGCGGGATGCTACTCCACCCAACCGCCTTCGCTAAAGCGACTTCGTTTCGATAGAGAAAATAGAAGAGGGTTGTCGAAAAGAGGACATCTAACGGCATAAGGAACATAATGCCGATGGCAAACGGGTAAAAGGCGGTGATGATGGTGCCGTAGAGGCTCAAAGGTGGTTCGTGAAACGAGAAAAAACGGCGTGTCACCGGAATATGCGGAATTACAGGATAGAGATGGCTCAATCCATTGAAAAGACTAATACCAGCGGCGATCGCGAAGCCGATCCACATCCGCTTGTTTCGGAAGAAACCGGACGTGGGATTCGTCATTGCAAGCGGGAGTTGAATAATCGGGAAGGTGAGACGCTCTCGCTGTGCCCATTGACGACGGAGGATCGTGTTGAGGCAGAGAAAGATGAACGCTATCACCGAAAACAGCAATAACCATGCCCCCACCACCGGCACCCAAACCCGTAAGTGAAGGGGACGATATAGGCTCGATTCCCCAAGGTAATAGCCGCGGAGCGCGTCTCTATCTGAAACAGTGAGCCATTCCGGGAGGTGGTGCCAAAATAGGGTGCGCCACTCGTTCTCTTCGGTTGCAAACCAGAAACTATGTCCAAGGACAGAGAGGATCGCCTGAAAGACATCGCATCCAGCCAAGCTCGTGGCGAAACTAAGTGTCACATACAAAAACAGCAATTCGCCTTGTCCAAGGGCAACATTGCTGTTTAGAAGGCGGATGACACCGTTAATCAGCATCACTGCGGTGAGGATGAAAATGACATTGGACAGCGGGACTACCCAGGTCGGAAAGGTATAGCGCACGAGTTCCATCTGGATGAGAAAATAGCAGTTGATCGGTGCGCTAATGGCGAAGATGCATAGGACGCGCCATGTCAAGGCACGCTGTTGGGGGAGAGAAGTCAATGTTAATCCGCCTCTGTCAAATCCGTAGGATGTCCCCTTGATTGTAGCAGACACGCAGCGTACACGCAAGTGAATTGTGAGAATGCGGCAAGGATATTCGAGAAAAGTTGGGTTTACAAACTCCTTTTTTGTAACGGGCGGTGACCTCGGCGAGGTTATAAACCTCGCCTACCGTTTTAAAGAGAATCGCACCTACTTTTTTTGAACGGCTAAAGATTTACGACTTTCCATGCACAGGGGTCTCGCGTGCTTTCTCGAAGAGGTCTGCCCATTCAGCAGTGCCGTCGTCGAAGGTTAGCTCCAGACGCGCACCTTCCACCTGTGCCTCACCGTTGCCGGCATTAAAATAACTCAAACCATCACCAGACATGTGGATGCAACTCCCATCAGGATAAACAGCGGTTTTGATGATGCGCGGGACAGGATGAATTGTGTAGCCGTCAGCATCTAACTTATTATCAGGCACGCGGAAGCGTTCAACTGCATCTTCATCGACTTCAACGCCTAATCCAGGGGCATCAGGGATCTTGTGGCATCCATCTGTGACTTGTATCGGTTGTGTGAGCAGATGGTCGCTGTAGAGATTAATACAGGTGATTGCGGGCCATGTCGCATGTGTTAGGACACTTCCGAGATGTCCTGCCCAAGTTGTTGTCAAGCCGTTTCCAACGATTTGAAGCCAAAACGGCATATCCGCTGCTGCGCTGAGTTGTCCCTCACGCATCACCTGCGCCTTGCCACCACCGATGACAAACCCAGTGCATACGTCCTCCCGCACACAGGTGGTATAGGGTGGTGATCCGAAATGCATAGCGACCTGACAACCGACATCTTGGCGAATCTGCTTGTTTCCGTCAACATCGCTCTGCGGAATGGGGGTCTCAAACATCGCCACGTTTGGGTGTGTAGCGAGTTTCTGCAGGATCGGGATAGCCGTTTCTGCGTCGCGCCAAGAACTGTTTGGATCGAGATCGAGTTTGAAGTCCGATGGTACGACTTCCGCGACCGTCTCTACCTGTGCGGTGATATCCCACCACGGACGCGGCTTGTTTTTGAAACTGGTATAACCGTTTTCCACGGCATCTGCGGCTTCCGCAGCCCAGTTCTCAGGAGAGGCATCGATACACCACCACGAAATTGGAACGGCCTCGCGACACTGCATGCCGAGGAGTTGGTAGACCGGGACCTCTAAAATTTTGCCGACGACATCGAAGAGTGCCATCTGTAAACCTGCACCAAGTGAATCATCATTCATGAGTTCGGCAGGACTTCGTCCAAGCACACGTTCGACGCTGGCATCGCTGACCCGGGAATAGGTATAATGAACGACGGTTTCACCCCAACCGACATGCCCAGTATCGGTTGTGACCTTGCACAATTCAAGGAGCGACCAGTTGTAAACGGTTGATACACTTTGCGTCGTAATCTGTTGTTGGCGCGGGGTGAAGGGGACATCTACAATTACACGTTCAACGTTCGTGACTTTCATGGATAGACTCCTTATCGGCGAGGTTAGGAAACCTCGCCAGCGGCGGTGGATAAGCGTCGCGATCGGGAGATCGCTCCTACAGAAGAACTGAACGGCTCTGGTGATGCGCAGAGACTCCGCATGAAATTCGTAAGAATTGAAAAGGGCGAGGGATTGGATAAAACCTTCTCCCTCGCCCTATTATATACTAATACGCGACTTTAATCTCGCCCCATAAAGTTGTGAGTTTGTTTTTGACATCGATATCAAAACCGTTGGCATTTGTAACGAGAATACTGTCGATTCTGCCCATTCCCCAACTTTCGTGCCAAACACCAACAGAGCCCGCCCCTTTGGTAGTGGCTTTGTCAGATTCAAGTATTGGGTCCCCGAGGTCCTCGGAAGGTGCGAACAGATCTTTGACTTCTTCAAGTTTCATGTACCAGACTTTAACGTTGTTGCCTTGGACCTCAACGCGTCCGAAATAAGCGACAGCATTCGTCTGGTCGAGTCCACCGCCTAAGCCGTGTGGGACACTGTCTATTTCTTTACCGCCATTCTCACAACCACACTGATCGAGGCATTGTCCAGAGGGGCAGCACCCGTCTTCCAGACTCATGATAAGGACGGACGCAGTCTCATTATAGCCGAAGACGACGAGATACCCTTTATCGTCCCCTTTTCTGCGGAACTGCACACCGAAACTATCATCATCACCAAACGAGAAGACGACTTGGATGATACCGTCGGTAAAGTTTTTCACGCCAGGGAGTGCTGTGTTACCGGAGATGCCGCATCCCTCAGCGGTTTGCGCCATCGCTCCTTTACCACCGATTTTGCCACCGTTGAAATCCGCCTCACCCCAGATGGTGCCGGCGTTTTCCGGTTTATATTTTTTGACATCGTTCACACCCGCATCCGGTTTTGCCTCCTTGGAGCCCGGCTCAAAATCGGCATAAAACACAACTTGCCCGCTGGCGTGAAATGAAACAAGTAGACCCAAAACAAGGATCAAGAGAAAAAAACGTGTCTTCATGAATGTCTCCTCCGCTTTCATAAAGGGTTGTGTTGCCGTTTATTCGCAAGCAACAGCATAGTGACGAGGCTATAGGGTATTGCTTAGGTACCTGTATCACCAAAGATGCCTCATCGTAAAACTAAAGTGGTGTTGGGTGAGGCATTGACCTCACCCGACAAAGATGAGTAGTGCGGTGCAGGGAGACTGAGGTACGGTAACCTCGCCCTGCAACGCAGGTTGATTTTACGGTATCAGTCTATATCAAGGAAGGAGACTAATAGCTGCTTTTAACGTCGCCCCACGTCGTGGAGAGTTTGGCGTGTGGGTCGACATCAGTGGTGCCGCCTGGACCGGTGACGAGAACGCTACCGACTCTTCCATTGCCCCAACTTTCGTGCCAGACACCGACGGTGCCGGGTCCCAAATCATCTGCGCCGTCGTATTCAGCGACGGGGTCACCGAGTTCATCAGATGCCACAAAGAGACCGGGTGCATCGTCAAGTTCCATATACCAGACCTGGATGAGGCTTCCAGTGACTTCAACGCGTGCAAAATATGCGACACTGTTGTCTTGAGAGAGGTCTCCCCCTAAGCCATGGTCAACCCCGACGAGTTCATTTCCGCCGTTTTCGCAGGTGCATTGGTCGAGACATTCTCCGGAAGGACAGCATCCATCAGCGAGGCTTCCGATGATAATTTGGGGTGTTTCGTTATAGCCGAACGCGACGAGATAGCCGCTGTCGTCGCCGACACGCCGGAGTTGGAAACCAACGCCGTCATCATCTTGCCATGAAAAAACTGCTTGGATGATACCGTCGGAGAAGTTGTCGACACCGGGTAAAGGTGTATTACCAGAGATGCCGCATCCTTCGGCAGTTTGATGCAAGGCACCACTGCCATCAGGGAACTCATCTGATGTCGCCCAAATGGTTCCAGCGTTTTCTGATTCCCAATTTCCTGGGTCATTAACGCTGACATCCGGGATTGCTTTAGAGCCGCTTACTTCAAAATCAGCATAGAAAATTATCTGTGCGCTCGCGTGGCTAATCAGCATGATTGAAAAAAGCGCGATGAACACCATAAGGTGGGTTCTTGTCATTATTTTACTCCTTTATTGGTTGATTTTCCGCAAGTTAAGTCGTCTGTGCCACATTCATTTCCGTCTTGCAAAGACAGACTTCCACAAATAGGACGATTTCTGGCGAAATCGTTGTCTAAAATATAGCAAAAATGCATATTTCTGTCAATAAAAATAAATTGGGAACATTAACTTCGGTGGTAGGGTAATCCGCATTCAGTTCTAAAAAACATCAATAGGACTTACGCAAAATCCGTTCGTTTACTTCCGGGATCAGAAGACTGGAAGATTGGAAGCGTGAGGAAGTCCCCATCCTTCCATCCTTCAATATTCGCGTTGTGCGTAAGTCCTGAAATTAAAGGCTGTGCAGCGATAAACGTAGGAGCCCACGGTGTTCTGTGCCGATATAGAGGACGTTTCCGGCAACAGCGAGATCTGATCGTGGATTATCGCGGATGACACGGATTTCGGATTTTTGGGGAACCCTCGTGCCCCATCTACGGGAAAATCGGGGTTACAAACCCCTCCCACAAGAGCGTTTCAGGGGAACTGAATGCCTCTGAAATGACCCTAATATCCACAGGACTTACGCAGTGTCCTTTGCTGGCGAGGTGTTTTTGCTGGGGTGTTTCCCCAAGAAACCTCGTCGGCGGCGTGTGGCACGTAGATCCTCATAAGAAAATTGCGTAAGTCCTATATCCATTTTTCGACTTGACAGAAGGGAGTAGAAATGCTATGCTACTGTAATATTAATTATTCCCGGCACCTTCATCAATCCAATCAATGAAAAGTTGGACCTGGTCAGCGTTTAAAGGTGGGGGAATGAGGGGCATGCCACCGCCATCAATGCGTTTGACGACAAGACTTCCGTTACCATTGCCAGCGACGAATGCGGGACCGTTCGCGCCACCCTTCTTGAAGGTATCGTATTTGCTGAGGTCAAGCCCCGCGGCACCGGGTGCGGCGTGGCACCCTGCAATGGCACAGCGTTCAGCGAGTATAGGCTGAATGTCATCCTTGAAGGAAGTTTTCGGTAGATCTGGAACAACAGGCTCTTCGATGACTGGTTGCTCAACACCCCCCGGTTCTCCTGGAGGTACCGGTGTCTGAGCAGTAGGAGGCGTTGTAGTGGGTTGGAGGACATCCGTCATACCGGCGGTGTCTTCAGTGATGTCGCCTTCGTCGCCGCAACTGGCAATGAAGATCGCAGTGAGAAAGAGACTCATGGCGAAGATAGGAATAGAAACGGAATGTACGTATCTTTTACGCGTATGTATAAAAGATGAAGCAATCACGACAGGATTCTCCTTTTTTGAGAAATGTGTTTTTAGTAGGAATCTCGTTGTTTTGTATTGTATATAGAATACCACGATACAGGAGAGATGTCAAATGAAAATTTTGATTAACACCGATATTACGCCCGAACAACAGCAGCAGATCGAATCGGTTTCTAACGACCTTTCGCTTGTGCCCCCACAGAATTCAGAAGCGGCACTGCGCGAAATTGTGGATACCGACATTGTGCTCGGTGGGTTCAATCGCTCACTTTTTGAAAATGCGAAACAACTGAAATGGGTACAAGTGCTTTCGGCTGGTGTTGATGGCTTGCTGTTTCCGGAGTTTGTTGAAAGCGATGTTATCCTAACGAGCGCGAAAGGGTTTGTTGGTCCACATCTGGCAGATCAGACATGGGCTTTACTCCTCGGTCTCCTCCGAGGTGTCGGACGTTCGGTCCGCGAGCGGACGTGGGATAATCGGATGTCGATCCGTCTGGCGACGTGGGAGTTAAGCGAACAGACGTTAGGGATTGTCGGACTCGGTGGCACGGGGATTGACGTTGCGCGCCGCGCACAAGGGTTCGATATGCGCGTCATCGCTGTGGATCCAGAGACCGTTGAGGCACCCTCGTTTGTTCATAAAGTCTGGAAGATGGATCGATTCCATGAACTCCTGGCGGCATCAGACATCGTTGCCATCTGTGCACCATTGACCCCAGAGACGCAGGGTATGTTCGATGATGCGGCGTTTGAACAGATGAAATCGCATGCGCTGCTTATTAACGTCACGCGCGGTAAGATTGTGGACGGACCGGCACTGCTCCGTGCGCTCACTTCAGGAAGTATCGGCGGTGCGGGGTTGGATGTCACGCCTGAAGAGCCATTGCCTGCCGACAGCCCGTTATGGGATCTGCCGAACGTAATTATTACACCACACGTTGCGGGTGGCTCACCGATCCGTTTGGACCGGAGTGTTGAGCTTTTCTGTGATAATCTGGAACGGCTCCTCGTTGGGAAACCGCTTCTGAGTGTGATTGATAAGGAAAAAGGATATTAATTTTTAATTGATTATTTCTGAGCTACCCTCCATTCCATTACGGGCAGATTTCCAATCGTTAAGAAACCATTTCCAATCTAAATCAGGTTTTTTAATTCACCGAAAACCACCGCGTAATGGAATGGAGCGGTGCCCAGGAGCCCATAAATTAAAAATCAGCGATTTTAACGAGTTGCTTTCCAATATTGCCGCCTTTGAGCATGCTAATGAACGCCGCGGGTGCGCTTTCGATTCCACCTTCTTCAATCGTCTCATGGTATTTCAACTTGCCCTGTCGTAACCACTCTGCCATCTCAACGAGTGCTTTTGCGTGCCGATCAGCGAACTCAGAGACGAGGAAACCTTCGATTCTCGCGCGTTTGGTGATCATATTCCAGAGGAAACGGGGTCCTGTCTCCGGTTTCTCTAAGTTATACTGTGAAATCTGCCCACAGATGACGACGCGTCCTTTGATTCTTAAATTGGGGAAAACGGCATCCGTGATAACTCCACCGACGTTATCAAAATAGACATCAATGCCATCAGGAAGAAGTCTTTGGAGTTCTTCGTGATAATCGGTAACCTCTTTATAATTAAAAGCCTCATCAAATCCGAGTTCATCGACGATATAATCGACTTTTTCATCGGTTCCGGCGGAACCGACAACCCGACATCCCTTAATTTTTGCGATCTGTCCGACGACGGAACCGACTGCGCCAGCGGCACCAGAGACAAACACGGTCTCCCGTTCTTGAAGCTTCCCAACTTCAAGCAAGCCGAAGTAGGCTGTTAGACCGGGCATACCGAGAATCCCTCCACCCGTTGAGATAGGTGCGATTGTCGGATCAATCTTCCTTAAGCCATCGCCGGTAGCAACACCGTATTCCTGCCATCCGATACCCGCGTTGACGATATCACCCACCTCAAAATTGGGATGCTTCGATGCGACAACCTGAGCGATCACACTACCGATCATAACCTCATCAATTTCCACGTTGGCGGCGTAAGATTTCGCTGCATTAATCCGTCCCCGCATATATGGATCAACCGAGAGGTAGAGAGTCTGTACCAACACCTCTCCATCTTCAGGTGTTGGAATCGGTACCTCAACCAAGTTAAAGTCCGACTCCTTTGGGTACCCTACGGGTCGGGAAGCGAGGGTAATTTGACGATTCATTTTAACGTTTCTCCTTTTTAATCAATAATACAACACTTGATTCCATAGATGAATAAGCATAAAGCGCGTTGTTTAATCCCTGTGATTAAATTGCACGGGATCTTCACCGTGAACGACAATGAGTTTGTGCTCGGGCGCATCCCAATCGAAAACTTTAACAATCGGCAGGATGACCCGAACAGCTAAACCGATACGCCGTTTATCAGAGCGATTTGCCTCCGAGTGATGCAAGGTGCGCTCATTAAAGAGGATAAATTCGCCCGGTTGCATCTCAAGGTTGGCAATAGTGGTGGTATCAATGAACCCGAGGTCACCCATCTGATTGAACGCCATATCCGAGGTTGCTTTCACGTGCGGGACGACTTTACGGTGTGAACCGGGAACGATTTGGAGACAACTATTTTCTAATGTTGCGGAATCGACAGCAATCCAGGCAGAAATAATAATAGGTGGTTCAAGGGGCCAGTAGTTGAAGTCTTGATGCCACGGAATCTCTCTCGCGCCGGGTTCCTTGATGAAAAAGTTCGTTCGCCAGAGCAGAAGATCGGGCCCGTAGAGAGATGCCATCCGTTTGATGATAGCCGGATGCGTGGCGAGATTATGAATTAATACAGAATCAAGATGGCGGTTATGCTCCAATTGGTTGTGATCCGGCGGCGCAGTCTCAAGTACTTTCTCGATTTCCGAATGCGTGTTGAGCATCTCTTGAGAACTACAGAGCTTGTAAGGACCGAGGTAGCCCTGTCGCCAAAACTGTTCCCTTTCTTCGGTGTTCAATGCGTGATTTCCATTCTGCATTTTGTATAAAATCCTTTTATAGTAAATTTCACAATTACTGATATACTGTGAACCGGTGAGGTTGGAAACCTCTCCTACCAGGGGTGCCTTCGCTTTTGCTGGTGGAATTCTAAACCCACCAGCAAATCAACGCGATACTATTCCTGAGAGACATGCACTTTAACTGCGCCGGAGGTCTTATCGGCAGACACCCGGAACGCTTCAGCAATCTCTTCAAGCGGATAGTAGTGTGTCACCAATTTTGTAGCATCGACCTTGCCGGAGTCAATCAACTCAATTGCCGCCTCAAAGTCGGTCTCCATCCCACTATAACCGTAGCAGTTAGAACCCGTAATGGTTGCCTCCGACCAGACGATAGTAGAGAGATTCACCTCAAGCGGTTTGTAGTATCCTGCAACGAGGACAACAGCCCCTTGTTTTCTAACGATAGTCATGGCAGTGTCGAAATTCTCTGCCCCTCCTACTGTTTCAACCACTGCATCAAAACCGATACCGTTTGTGACATCCTTGACGTATTCTCGCGCGTCGGTGTCGCTGATGTTCACGACGTGATCCGCGCCGAGTGCTTTTGCCAGTTCTGCCTGTTGTTCATACTTGACAGTAATCAACGTCTCTTTCAGACCGGCGGCAACTGCATCCGCCAAGCAGAATTGTCCGATAGTACCGCCGCCGATAATTGCGACTGTGTCTCTGGAATTGGCACCTGTCCGCGCTATAGCACGATGTGAAACAGCGAGCGGTTCAACGAGTGCTCCCTGCTCAAACGTCATCTGTTTCGGTATTTTAAACAACCCGGAATGGTGCGTCGACGTGTATTCAGCGAATCCGCCGTGCATACTCGGAGAGATCCCGGCTCTATTGAAGCAGAGATTGTACTGGCCGGTTTCGCAATACTTGCAGGTGCCGCAGTGTGCAAAACATTCCACGGCGACCCTGTCGCCAATGTCAAATTCCGTTACACCATCGCCGAGTGCCACGACTATGCCACATGTCTCATGCCCTGCGGCATGTTCATGCGATTGTCCCCAATGCCCAAAATAACTGTGCAGGTCACTTCCACAAATACCGGTCTGTCTTGTGTCAACGAGTACAAAGCCCGGAGGTGGTTCGTTCCGTTCGACCTCACGAATTTCAATCTCTTCAATGCCTGTGTAGATAGCGGCTTTCATTTTCATGAGAATTCTCCGTTCTAACGATTGGATTTTCGCTCCGATTTTCCCTTTCCATAAAGGGAAGCCTGTCAAAATCGGGCTTTCGATAAGTTTCAGCACATTGGTTATGATTAAACTTTTTGGCGATGCATAATGCGTAACCCCTAATTTTTACACGTAGGCGCGGACACTTGTCTCTTCTCAAGCAAGTTTACCCCTTCCCAGTAACGGGCGGGGACCCCGGCATTGCAAGCTGCGCCAAAAGGGCTCGCTTATCAGATTTTCCGACGCTTGTTTTCGGGATTTCATCAACAACGACAAACCGGTCAGGAATCCAAAACTTTGGGAACTCAACAGAGAGGTGTTGCTCAAGGTCATCTGAGATGTCCGTATCTATCCGCTGTGAAAGTGCAACGACAGCGAGTGGACGTTCACCCCACTGTTCATGAGGCACACCGATAACTGCCGCCTCAAGAACGGACGGGTGCTTTAGGAGTGAAGTTTCTAAGGCAACACTTGAAATAGACTCTCCGCCACTTCGGATGAGTGCTTTCGCGCGGTCCACAATCTGCATGTAACCGTCTACGTCAATAGTGGCAACATCCCCCGTGCGTAACCATCCGTCGGCAGTGAAATGTTCTGTAGTAGGCTCAGTGTTGTAGTAACGGCTTGCTGTCCATGGACTCCGCACTTGCAGTTCCCCGACTGCCTCGCCATTCCAAGGGAGTTTCGTGAAACCGTTAGATGTTTCAGCTGCGAGGCGGAGTTCAACACCCGGTATTGGCCTTCCTTGCTTCGCTTTAATCCGCCATTTTTCAGTATCTGACAAATTTTGATGTGCCCCACGCAGTTTCGAGAACGTACCCGTTGGCGACATCTCGGTCATTCCCCAAGCGTGGCAAATCTCAACACCGAGATTCTTTTCGTAGGCTTCAATGAGTGTAGGTGGCATCGCCTCACCCCCAACTATCAATCGTCGCAACGTGGAGACATCCCGCTTCCTTCTGCATAATTCAGGATAAACCTTTGCCCAGACCGTTGGAATTCCTGCAGCGACGGTGACACCTGTCTCAGCAATGAGGTCTGCGAGGCACGCGGGCTTAGCACCGGGAAGCACTATATCTGCACCAGCGAACATAGATGCATAAGGCAGTCCCCACGCCATCGCATGGAACATCGGGACAAGCGGCATCACGACATCTGCCTCTGTTAATCCGAAGACATCGGCTTGATTCACAGCAAGCGTGTGAAGAAACATGGAGCGATGGGTGTAGAGCACACCGCGAGGCTCCCCTTGCGTCCCACTGGTGTAACAAAGCCCCATTGCCAAGTTTTCGTCACGGATATTCCATGAATAGACTGGCTCGATTTCAGAGAGCAGCTGCTCATAAGCAACACCAGAATGCGTGGAACTCGGATTAAAGTGGACAACTTGCTTACATTCAATTTTCTCTCGTAGTTCCTCAAACTGCTCGGCAAATGCGCCATCTACAAAAATAACCTTGTCCTTTGCCTCGTGCACGATCTGCGCCAATTGAACGGCAGTGAGACGAACATTGAGCGGATGAAGCACAGCACCGATGCACGGAATCGCATAGTAGAGTTCCAGATGCTGATAAGTATTGGAAGCGTACGTCCCAACTCTGTCACTCGGCTGTATAACACCCAATTGCGTGATAGCGTTCGCCAACCGCTTCACGCGCTCATACAACTCAGTAGTAGTTGTAACCATGGAACGTCTGATCGGGTAGGAGTGTGGTAACTCGCTTACTGCCGTGTATACGGTGCGCATGTTCCAAAATCTGCGCAAGCGTCAATGGATAGTTCATCATCAAGCCGTGCATTCTTTTAACGATTAAGTTTTCGCTCCGTTTTTTCCGTTGTCAAAAACGGGTTTTCGATACGTATCAAGGGAACTGGAAACAATCATACTCTGTACAGAAATTCTGTCTATTAGGGTCAAAAATTGTTAGAATTCATATTCATTTTAGCATAAAAGCAGAGTTTGTGGTTAAAAAAACTGATATTCCACATTTTCGCAACTTTAATTTGCATTTTACGAAAAAACAATACATAATTAAACTGTCAGGACTTGGGCACAAAGCAGATATTGAAGGATGGAAGGATAGGGATGCCTACGCTTCCAATCTTCCACCCTTCCAAACCACAAGCAAAGGAAAAACTAAATGGCAATTTCAAATAAACGGTATTTCTTATACATTGTCGCCATTTTATTCGGCATCGCATCAGTGATACCGATGGCTGTCAGTGCAGATACACTCAAGGTAGTCGTTCAAGATCAGAATGGAAATGCTATATCAGAAGCGAAAGTACAAATCGGAAACCAAGAACAAAAAACCGACGCATCCGGAGCTGCTCTGTTCAGCGATGTGACAGGCGCGCAGTCGCTGATTGTAACAGCAATCGGATTTTCGAGCAAACGCATTAATACCACTGCGGGACAAGCCGAAGCAATAGTCAGTCTTGCTCCCATTCAAACCATTGAATCCGTCGTGGTAGTCGGGACACGCAGTATAGGCAGGAGAGCTTTACAAGCCCCTGTTCCAATAGAAGTCGTTAACAGAGAGCAACTCAGCCTTACCGGTCAATCTGAAACGGGTCGCGTCCTTCAGATGTTAGTCCCCTCCTTCAATTTTTCAAGTTCAAGCATTAGCGATGGCACAGATGCCCTACGTCCCGCAACACTGCGTGGCTTGGGACCCGATCAGACACTTGTGCTTGTCAACGGCAAACGTCGGCACAAAAGTGCCTTGTTGCACGTAAACACGTCGGTGGGACGAGGCACCGCTGGCACAGACTTTAACGCGATTCCGTCCGCGGCGATAGAGCGTATTGAAGTACTCCGCGACGGTGCGGCGGCACAGTACGGTTCGGATGCTATCGCGGGTGTCATCAATATTGTGCTGAAAGACGATGTTAATATAGGCAATGCTGACCTTTATTGGGGACAAACCTATGAAGGCGATGGCGACACACGGAACGGGAACGCCAACTACGGTATGAAAGTCGGTGAATCCGGTTTCCTCAATCTCACTGCTGAATGGCGTGATAGAGAACGGACCAACCGTGCAGGTCTCACAGGCGAACGCCAGTATGACTGGATAGATGTCGACCAAGGGAGTCCCCCGGATAAGATGCTTGAAATCGAAAATGATGATGGGACTGTAACCAGGAAACCGGTATGGTTCGATCCGCGCGAATACACCTTTGAACGTCAGAACTTCCGCGTTGGAGATTCCGATTCGTCACAAAAAATTGGATTTTATAATTTCGGACTCCCGCTCGCTGCGGGTTTAGAACTCTACTCCTTTGGCGGACACTCTTCACGCCAAAACAACAGTGCCGGTTTTTATCGCAGAGCCAACCAAGCATCGCGGACTGTCACCGAAATCTATCCGGATGGATTCCTACCAGAAATCAACACTGATATTGGTGACACCTCTCTCGCCTTAGGTATGGCATGGACGCATGAGGTGACCGATTTGAATGTCGATGCCAGCATTAATTACGGCTTGAATACATTCGACTTTTTCATTTCCAACTCTCTGAACGCCTCTTACGGTGCGAGCAGTCCGACTTCCGCGGATGCTGGCGGATTTGAGCTTTCGCAAACGGCGTTTAACTTGGATGTCACCTATCCTCTTGACTATCAGTCCTCGCTGGTGAACCTCGCAGGCGGTATCGAGTTCCGTCGGGAAGGTTACGGTATCCACGCTGGCGAACCCCTCTCATGGATTAACGCCGGACTTGGGGCACCGGGTGCCACTGGCGGTATCCAAGTATTCCCCGGTTTCCGGCCAGACAACGAAGTGGACGAAAGTAGGACAAATATAGCAGGTTATGCTGATTTTGAATCCTATCTCAGTGGACAACCGGGAACAGGTTTACTCGTTGGTGCAGCGGTGCGCGGTGAGCAGTATAGCGACTTCGGTGCCACCGTCACAGGAAAAGCGACGGCTCGTTACGATTTGACGAAACAGGTTGCGGTCCGTGCGGCGGGCAGCACCGGTTTCCGTGCGCCTTCACTGCAACAACTCTACTTCAATAACATTAGCACGCAATTCTTGGTAGATGCGACGGATCTTGATGGTGACGGAGATACTACTGAAGTGTTACCCCGCGAACTCGGCACGTTCCGTAACGACAGCGATGCCGCACGTGCACTCGGTATACCTGAACTCAAAGAGGAGACGGCATTCAACGTCTCGGGTGGTTTCGTGTTGAAACCATTTGAGAAGATGTGGCTCACTGTAGACGGTTTTCTCATCCAAATTGATGATCGTATCGTCCTCAGTGGCAATTTCAGTGCCGATAACATCCCTACCTTAGTTGCTGCAGGGGCGAGCAGTGCACAGGCGTTCACAAACGTGGCACAGACTCGTACACAAGGCGTTGATGTTGCCGCGGGTTATCTACATGCGTTCACCAACGAATCCCTTCTCAATTTGAAGGTTGCGTTCACATGGGCAGATACCGAAGTTATCGGTGATGTGGATGCACCAGAAATCCTTATCGGGCTTGAGGAGATCCTCTTCCCTTCGCAGGATCGCTCCATGATTGAGGAGTGGCAGCCGAACACCCGGCTTAACCTGAGCGCGGATTACATCATCGGCGATCTCACTATAGGGGGTGCCTTGCGCTACTTCGGGAGTTACACCGTTCAAGAAGGAAGTGGTGCCGATCCGGCACGGCAAACTTATGATGGAAAATGGCTTACTGATGTCCAGAGTAACTATCAACTCAATGAAGGGCTTTCGTTGACTATTGGTGTGAATAATCTGTTTGATCAGCTGCCCGACCTTAATGAAATTGGTCAGTCGCGTAGTGGAAAATTAGAGGATAGCACAGGACACGTCATTGCGGACTCGCCTGGCGTTTTCACATACTCCAGAAGGTCTGCACCTTTCGGTTTCAATGGTGGACTTTACTACGCGAAGTTATCTTATAGTTTCTAATTTTTAATTTTACCTTGCGGTTCGGTCAAGTGGGTTGGGATCTATGACGTGCCTTCCCGTATATCTGAAGAAACACCCAAGCAAAAACCCCTCCATTTCATTACGGACTACTTTTTAATTTTACCTTAAGGTACAGGCGCGGTTTTCAACCGCGCCATTTTTATTTTTATTGCATCTATTTGCGGAATTTGCTAAATTAGGTTCAGGTTTGAATCCAAAGGAGAGTTCCTGAATGTACCGAAATTTCTTAATCTTTTGCGCGACGTTGCTCGTTGTAGGTAGCATTATTGCGCTGAGCATCAACTCTGTTCAAAGCCAAAGCGATATGGTGCAACGCGGGAAATACCTCGTGGACACGGTGGGTGCGTGCGGGCATTGCCATACACCACGCGCTGGTGCTGAATATAACATGGACATGTACCTCGCGGGGCATCCAGCGAACGCGTCTTATCCACGCTACAATTTCAGCATGATGCAACAAGGCATCTTCATTCTTACATCAACGCAAATGACAGCATTCTCCGGTCCGTTTGGAACGAGCTTCGCTTCAAATTTGACCCCGGACAATGAAACAGGATTGGGTGAATGGACAGAGACAATGTTCATCCAAGCGATGCGTACTGGACTCCATCAAGGCGTGGCAGGCAATCGGAAGATCTTTCCGCCGATGCCGACGAAGCATTACGCCCAAATGAACGATGAAGATCTGAAGGCGATCTGGGCGTATCTCAGGACAATTAAGTCTGTCAAAAACGAAGTGAGTTCGCCTTTGAATTCACGGGGTCGTCCGTATTAAGGAAAATTAAAAAACGCGTAGCCTGAAACGAAGTGGAAGGCGGATATACCGAAAGGACTGTTTTTCACACAACCTCTCTGAACCAACCGCAAGGAAAATTAAAAAAATGGCAGCAGCAAAAAACCCTGTCCGAATCGCCGTCGTCGGTATGGGTATAGGTAGACCCAATGGAGCGGCGCTCGCCAGAAACCCGCGAGGCAATGTTGTCGCGCTTTGTGACTTGCTTGAAGACCGGATGAAAGCCTTCGCCAAGGATCTACCGAGCGAGGTTAAATTCTACACAGATTACAAAGAGATGTGTAAAGCCGCCGATATCGACGCGGTATTTGTTGGCACACCGAATCAGTGGCACGTGCCGATAGCATTGGAAGCAGTACGGAACGGCAAACACGTCATGGTAACGAAACCACTCGCCGATTCCGAGGAAGCCGCGCAAAAACTCGTTACGGAAGCAGAAGCAGCAGGCGTTGTCAATATGATGTCGCTTTCCACGCGTTTCGGAGATAGCTGCCAATACCTCGGCAACCTCGCACGCGATAATTATTTTGGTGAACTTTACTACGCCCGTGCCCGGAGTGTCCGCCGCAACGGTATCCCTGCATGGAATCTCGGTTTTATTAAGCAGGGAGGCGGTGCCTTCCGTGATATGGGTGTCCACGTCCTTGACGCAGCGTGGTGGATTCTCGGACTGCCGAAACCGATCGCAGTGCTCGGTGCCGCCGGTGCGAAATTTGGACCGCGGGGTCGTGGGTACTGGAATCGTAGCCGACCCCCAAAAGAAACCTACGAACAGTACGAGTCAGACGACTACGCAGGCGGGTTTATTACGTTTGAAAACGGACTCGGCTTACAGGTGGAAAGCTTCTGGGCATCGCATCAACCCGATGAATTCCAGATAGAACTCTTCGGCACAGAAGCCGGTGCGACGATGAGTCCTTTGCAGCTCTACCGTACGGACGAATCCGGCACGTCTGAGGATATAAGCGTCAATCTGCCACCGGGTAAATACAACGAAGCGTGGGATGCGATCGCCGATCACTTCATTGAATCTATCTTAGACGACGTAAAGTGCAAGGCACCCCTCCGCCACGGATTGATTGTTCAGCAGATGATGGAAGGTCTACTCACAAGTGCTGAGACGGGACGTGAAGTTCAGATTGAAGACGCTGGAGAGGTTTAAAAAATGACCCTCGACCTCACAACGCTCCGCGACGATTTCTCAAGAGACGGTTTTGCTATCGCACCAAATTTATTCTCGCGAAGTGAAGTCCAACGGCTCAAATTAGAGTGTATTGACATTCTGGAAGCTGTTAAGGCAGAAACAGGTGCAGTCGCTGGACACGGTGTTTACGTCGGTTTAGCTGCACGGAGTCCGGTCTTCCAAGTCGCAGTCGGTGATGCACGGATACTCGATATTTTAGAAGGTATCCTCGCGCCGGATATTGAGTTCCTGAGCGATAAGGTCGTTTTTAAGAGCGAGACGACGACCTTCGCTAGCCCCTGGCACCAAGATTGGTCCTATTGGTACGGGGCACACAAACTCTCGATCTGGGTCGCCCTTGACGATGCGACCGTTAAAAACGGGTGTCTCAAACTCTTTCCGGGTTCCCATAAATCTGCCATTGTTCACGATGGCGATGCCAGTGACGGACACGGGTTCGGGAACCGACTCCGTCCGGGTGCAATTGACGAAAGTCTTGCCTTCACAGCGGAGATTGAAGCAGGCGGTGCCGTCTTTTTCCACGATTTGACGCTTCATTCCAGCCATCCTAACACATCCGGCGAAGAACGCTGGGTCTGGATCCCCACGTATCGCGACGCAAACGCGGAAGACACCGATTATCCGTGGGCTGTTGCTGCGAAAGTTTTAAGGGGCGAAAAATCGTTTTTTTAACTATGGTCCTCTGAACTGCGCTCCGCTACGCTTACGCGCAGGCTTTTATAGTAAAGCCCACAATTATTTGGACACGGAGGACCAGGTTAGCGAGTGTTTTGGGCAGGCACAAGACCGGCCCCTACAAGTATTCACTTATTTTCGGGTTTCACTATAATCTATGGCCACCTGGGCCGCTCTCCATTTCATTACGAGCGGGTTTCTGCTGAGGTTGGGACTGAAATAAGGATATGTACGGCACAGCATCAGAATCGTAGGGGCGAGGTTACCTCGCCTGCAACAATGGTGCAGACGACTCGAACACGGAAAACGCCAATAGCCAGACAGTGTTACTTATCCGCAAGGTAAATCAAAAATGGGTTTGAGCATCTGTCCAGTTTTTCCCTACAATCGAACCGCAAGCCCGCAACAACGGCGCGGGCGACTCGAACACACAAGCCGTTAAACTCGCGGATGCCATGACTTATCCGCAAGGAAAAATTAAAATATGTTTAAAAATCTGAGTACCGGTGCAATCGGCATCCGGGCAAATATGACAGAAGGCTTAACGTTAGCAAAAAATGCCGGTTTTGAAGGTCTCGACCTGAACATTGACGAAGCCAACCAACTCGCACAGGAACACTCTGCCCAATACGTCAAAGACCTCTGGTCAGAAGCAGGCGTTGCTATGGGCGGATGGGGGTTCGGTGTGAATTGGCGTGGTCCCGATGCTGACTACTACGCCGGTTTAGCGCAGCTGCCCGAACGCGCAGCACTCGCCGCAGAACTCGGTTGCTATCGGTCAACCACTGTTGTGGGACCTGCTTCCAACGACATGACGTATCAGGAAAATTGGGATTTCTCTGTCAAACGGCTGCGTCCTATCGCCGAGATTCTCAAAGAACATGGACACTCCATCGGGCTTGAGTTCATTGGACCGGCAACGAGTCGCACAGGTTCCAAGTACCTCTTCGCCTATTCGATGGATGCGATGTTAGGGCTTGCCGCCGCTGTCGGTACAGGAAACGTAGGACTGCTGTTCGATACATGGCACTGGTACACCTGCCGTTCGACGACTGACGACGTTCGCAAACTCTCTGTATCGGATGTCGTTTACGTCCACATTAACGATGCGCCTGCCGGCATTGACCCAGATGACCAGATCGACAATATCAGGTGTCTTCCCGCCGAAACCGGGGTAATCCCGCTTACTGAACTGATGCAAATCCTGACGGACATCGGCTATGAGGGACCCGTGACCCCGGAACCGTTTAGCCAAAAGGTGAACGGCATGGAACCCGCAGACGCGGCGAAAGCTACTGCGGAATCACTGGATCAGGTGTGGGAAAACGCTGGTCTGTAGGGCTGGTCTGTAGGGCGAGGTGACCTCGCCCCTACGACAATCTCGGTATCGCGAGGTTGTTTCAGAGAAGGAACGTGATATGCAACTTATCCACAAAGAAAGCATCCTCGCGATGACACATTTATGGGAAGGCGACCGGTTTCCTGATGGACGACCGCGCGTCCCCGATGATATTCTTCAACGGATGAAGGCTATTAGTATCGAGCAGGCGTGGGGTGTCCTGAATGGTAACAACTATAAGTTTCAATTCGCTGGCGATTGGATGAATCTTCATCCCGATCGGATTCTTGTCGGTAGAGCAGTGACATGTGCATTTGTGCCGATCCGTCCTGACTTCAACGATGCTATCTCTGCACAAGGTGAAAAAGAGGGACGTGTCGGCGGTCAAAACTCATGGGTGATCGATACGCTCGTCCGCGATGATGTCATCGTCGTTGACCTCTTTGGCAAAGTTAAAGACGGCACCTTCGCTGGTGATAATCTCGGCAATTCCATCTATGCGAAAACAGGGACAGGCGTGGTAATTGAGGGTGGCATCCGGGACCTGGATGGCATCTACGAATTGCCTGATTTCGCGACGTTCGTGCGGGGTGTAGATCCAACAGGCATTGCGAACGTCACACTTACCGGTATCAATATCCCTATTCGTATCGCGGAAGCGACAGTTTTACCGGGAGATGTGGTTTTAGGGCGGCGTGGCGGGGTCATTTTTATTCCACCGCACTTCGTGCAACAGGTCGTTGAGCAAGGCGAAGAGGTGGCGCTCCGAGATCGGTTCGGGCATCAACGGCTACGCGAAGGTGTGTACACGCCAGGCGAAATAGATCGGAAATGGTCGGAGGAGATCGAGGCAGACTTTGCGAAATGGCGTGAAAATCAGAAGTAAGAAAGGACAAAAATAACGCCCCGTTATAGCGCATATCCGAAAACAGATTGTCCTGTTCCGTCTGTGAAAAATTTGACTTTTTGCTGTGTATATGTTATACTTTAAAGTGGAATTTTTTAAGGTAATTACGCTTAAAATAGGGATGTGGCAGCGGTATCGTGTATTGTTATGTGCCTGAAAAATGAGAATCGCTAAAAATCTGACTGACCTCATCGGGAATACACCAACGATCCGTCTGAATGCCTTGTCCGGTAAGGATGATGCGACTATTTTCGCGAAATTGGAAGCCTACAACCCCGGTGGCAGTATCAAGGACCGGATTAGTTATGCGATGGTAGTTGATGCCGAAGAACGCGGCCTCCTTAGAAAAGGCGATACTATCGTTGAACCTACAGCTGGCAACACGGGTTTAGGACTCTCTATCGTCGGTATAGCGAAAGGCTATCCTGTCACTTTGACGATGCCAGAAAACGTCAGTCGTGAGAAATACGAACTCCTCTCCGCCTTCGGTGCGAAAATTGTGCTAACGCCAGAACACAGTGGTATGGCAAGTGCCATTTGGGAGGCAGAAGAGATTGTCAGACGGCACTCGCGGCACTATATGCCGAACCAGTTCACGAACCCGGCGAACCCAGAGATCCACCGGCGTACGACTGCAGTCGAAATTCTCAAATCAATCGGTAGCGACATCGATTTTTTCGTTACGGGGGTTGGAACAGGTGGTACATTGACAGGCGTTGGGGAAGTGTTGAAGACAGAATGCCCGCATGTGAAAGTTGTCGCAGTGGAACCGCGGGTTTCAGCCGTGCTTTCCGGTGGTCCTCCGAATCCGACGCGAATCGATGGTCTTGGTGCGGGAATGATCCCCGAAGTGCTCAATGTAGATGTCATTGATGAAGTCATCACGGTCTCCGAGGAAGCAGCTTATCAAACGATGAAATTAATTGCAACGAGCGAGGGTTTGTTAGTCGGTATGTCGTCGGGCGCGAATGTGTACGCTGCCTTACAGATTGCCAAAGACCAAGGACCGGATAAAACTGTCGTTACTATTCTCCCCGACACAGGGGAACGTTATTTCAGTTTGAGTCGTTACTTTGAAATCGAATCGGACATCATGGAGGCACTCCCTTAAACTGTCCCAACTGTAGGGAAACCCAGCTGTGTGCCTCGATTCCCTACACTTCTTTCGTAGAGCAAGTTTTGGCTTGCAAGCTGCGCCAAAAAGGATTGGCAATCATCGAGAAGCCAATTGACGAAGAATTGAACTATTCAGTAGATCACGCTCTCTGTCAAGAAATTGCCTTGACGGAGGATCCCCAAGAAATTCTTTTCTCTCTGTTTAAGCGATTCAACGAGCGCGCCGCCATTGTCACAAGCGGACAACTTTCGGGTATGGTGTTGATTCACTTGGCTGCTGAAAACCAATTGCCGTTCCGGGTCTGTACGCTTGATACGCTTCGACTCTTCCCCGAAACGTACACCTTCCTTGAAGAAGTGGAAGCGCGTTACGGTATCCAGATTGAACAGATTCAGCCTGATCCGCAAGAAGTACATCAGATAGTGACAGAGCATGGCGAATATCTGTTTTTTGACAGTAAAGCGAAGCAGGAATACTGTTGTCACATCCGAAAAGTTCGTCCGATGCAACGGCTCTTGGAAACATTGGATGTCTGGATAACGGGTTTACGGCGAGATCAGTCGGATGCGAGACAACAACTCCGAAGATCGGAAATCATATCCTCAACGACACATCCGGTGCTTAAGGTCAGTCCACTTATTCAGTGGACAACTGACGAGGTGTGGCAGTTTGTCCGTGAGAACGAAATTCCTGTGAATCCATTGCTTGAAGCGGATACCCAGGGTCAGTATTATGAATCACTGGGGTGCATCATCTGCACAACACCAATAAAGCCGGGAGAACCGAAGCGTGCGGGACGGTGGCGTTGGCAGAACGCGCCGTCTACAGAAGAAAACACCAAAGAGTGTGGATTGCATTACTCAATTTAAAGGCTATCAGCCGTCAACAAGAGACTCCAGCTGAAAACGGAAGTCCTCCTCCTTCGCTGGCTGAAGGTTTCTGACTGCTGAGAATGCCACTCAGAAAGGAGAAAATATATTTCATGTCTGTAACAGTCCGTATTCCAACCCCGCTGAGACGCTTGACCCAAAACTTGGCAGAGGTTGAAGCAAAAGGTGCCAATATTGAAGGCATTATTGATAACCTTGAAGTAAACTATCCAGGGATGAAAGAGCGTCTCTGTGATGAAGGCGGAAACATCCGTCGGTTTGTAAATATCTACCTCAACGATGAAGATATCCGCTTCCTCGATGGAAAAACAACCGCTGTCGGTGATGATGCTGAAATCTCAATTATTCCCGCGATCGCTGGCGGACTTTTTTAACTATCTGCTTCTGAGCTGCTGCGTCCGATGCCCTTGCAGATATAAAATCAGTAAAGGACCTTTCATAACCCAAGGTAAGTTTCTTAACAATTTTAGAACGGGGTGGACAGCAGACACCCCGTTCAGACATAATCGTTAAAAAATGTTAACTTTGAAACCAGAAATCCTCAGCGCGATTTGTGACCACGCGAAATCGGAGTTTCCCAATGAATGCTGTGGTGTCATTTTGGGAGCTGAGGCACAAGAATTTGTCCGGAAATGCCGGAACATACAGAACGAATTGCATCAGGAAGATCCTGACACATATCCGCGCGATGCCCGCACAGCGTACGTCATACACCCTGACGATTTAATCGCCGTTCACAAAGAGGCTGATACACAGCAACGGCAGATTAAGGCGTTCTACCACTCACACCCAAACCACAAGGCGTACTTCTCCGAAAAAGACAAGGCAGATGCAACCGTATGGGGTGAACCCGCTTATCCGGAAGCCATATATTTGGTTATCTCAGTTTACGACACCGAAATACGCGCGGTGAAGGCTTTCGCCTGGGATGCAACAGCGAAAGATTTTATTGAGGTTGACGGCCCGCTTGGGGAAACCTAACACGGTAGAAGCGATTTTCCATCACGACCTTCCTTGAGGCGAGAACCATGCAACGCTTGCGAGTTCTTTTGGTGCAGCTTGCAAACCAAAACTTGCTCTACAAATGCCAGCAATTTATGCCGGACATGCGCGTTGTCAAAGCCCATGCCTTCAGGTCCTACGTTGGACTTCTTACGTTTTCCGCCGCTTCCCTCGCAATCGCCATCGGGGTAACCCTCAGCAGAAATCTTGTTTTTGAATACCGCTCGAATTCCGGTGTCGTCGGCTGGCTCAGTGTTAATGCGTATCCGAAACAACAGGAATACTTTTACTATCTGTTGGCACTGCTTGGCATCCCAGCGGCAATATATCTGTACTGGCTCGCGTGGTGTATCTATTCGCGCTGGTGCGCTGAACGAACCGCCCAACCGATACAGCGTGTCCTGAAAGCAAACGTATTGGCATCCATCCCGTTGTGGCTCTGTTGGTTACAGGTCTACCACATCGGTCAGGGCATGCTAACAGGCTTACTCCTACCGATTAGTTTATCCATTTTGTTCAAATTGGTGTTGCTGTATAAGCGGTACTTCCCAGGGCTATGGACTTCTAGCACGGGCGAGGTTCCAAACCTCGCCAGCGAAAACGCGGCAAACCTTTCCAGCGAAAAGGACAGTGCCTCCGCTTCTGGAAGCTATAGAACCACAAAGGTTTGGCGCGGTGGACTTGAATACATTATCCTCCCGATTTTCATCTATCTCCTTACCTACTCTGGAGACATCCACGGTAAAATAGATTTATTCCACGAAGGCGAGCGGCTCGTCCCTCTCAATGAAATGCTGCACGGCGGGGTGCCGTTTCGTGACATCTATATCCAGCACGGACTTTTTCAAAACGCTTACTTGGCATGGTTTGGTAGTCAACTCTTTGAACCGACCCTGTTCGGTGTGCGTTCAATGGAAGATGTATTAGATCCGCTTGGCTATATCGCGCTCTACCTGCTCGGTTTGCAAGTATTCCGTGGTAGATTCTTTACTGCCTTTATCTGTGTGCTTATTGCCTCTGGAACGGAATTTTGGGTATCTCCGAGGCATAGCCTCGGCTTAATTAGTTTCGCCTTCGTAGCGAATTCCCTTACGCACTTCCAAAGGACTCGCACGAACAAGGTCCCTACATTTGTATGGAAGTTGCTCCTCGCTGGACTCTTCACGAGTTTAGCGTTCTGGTATAGCACTGAAATCGGGCTCTATACGCTGGGTGCCATCGGATTGTTCCTGGTTATATATGTGTTCCAAGGCGGCTTTGGAACAGAGAGTGGAAGCAGGCGAAGCCAGCGGGAAAAAAATAAAAAAGAATATCTGCTACCCTTAATCAGTTATGGCAGCGGAGTGTTGTTAGGCTTTCTCTCGGTAGGTATCTATTTTCTATTGCACGGTGCCTTGGATGATGTAATTTGGAATTCCTATATCCAGTGTCGCTATCAACTCATAACATGGGGACTCGCTTTTCCATCTCTATCCGAAACACTTGCCCTATTGTCAACAGAGGGTTGGCACGCTTTCGTCTTCAACGAAGGATTTCGATGGTATCTGCCCGTTTGTATTTTTCTGATTGTCGCAGCTTACCTGACATATCGGTGCTTATGTGGTACTGCGTCGGAACCGAACGCGATGAAATTTCTACTTCTATTGCTCGGTGGCATCGCATTCTTCCGAACTGCATTGGGACGTTCAGATGGCGGACATCTGATTTACGGTGCAACCTTTTTATGGCTGCTCTGTCTATTTCCGTTAGAGAGAGGCATTTTCAGAATGTTCCGTGCGGGTCTATCGTTTTTAAGAGGCGGCGGACATTGGCAGTCCGCATTGAAGGCAGCGTGGGTGCTGATTCCGACAGCAATATTCTGTTGGTATGTTGGGGAAGCCCATCAGCCGTTGGTAGGTTTTCGTGAGAAATGGCAAAGGTTGCGTCAGAATCCGTTCAAACAAGGCGTTGTAACGCAGGAATTAGCACGCGCAGGAAAGGTGGACATCCCGGACGATCAAGTTGAACAGGTTCAAAAGGTAGTCGCTTATATTCAGGAAAATACAGCACAGAACGAAAAGATTTTCGATTTTACGAGTCAGGGTGCCTACTACTTCTTCGCAGACCGACTGAGCGTTACCCGATTCCATCAAGCCTCATACGCATCGACACCGGCAATGCAGCAGGAGGTTATCTCAGCCCTCGAAAAGGACAAAACACGTTTAGTGATCTTTAAAACGGGAGGTTGGTTCGACGCTGTTGACGATATCCCCGTCGAGGAACGGCATCCGCTGATCGCGGCATACTTGCAGGCGAACTATGAACTCGCGGTGAACATTAATGAAACGGAAATTTTACTGCGCAAATGAGGGTTTCCAGTTACTAGTTTTCAGTTAAGAGGTGGCTTCTATCCAAGTGAAAAACGCTGTTGTTTAACCGAGACCTCTTTAATTGATACTAAACTTTGGACAATTTTTTAAGGGTTCTCGTGTGATGGGTCCGATTCAACGGAAATACTTTGGACATTGATCTAAGATTTTTAGATACACATGCCGCCCCGCTGGGGCTTTATTCTTGGGGCAGACAGCATTTCTATACACATGCCGCCCCGCTGGGGCTGCCCTTTGCTGCCATCGAAACACCTTTTTCTGCCAGATGTCTGTAAAAAAATAAAAACGCAGGATATTAAATAGGTTTTTGAGTTAGAGCAGGCATCACACCTTGATAAGTCCGCAAGAATATCATCCAAATTGCCCAAACTTTAGTAACCGATAACTGATAATCCATAACTATTTTTGCTGTTCGATGAAGATCCGGTAGATGTCCTCAAAAAGTCTGACATCTGTGAGTGTATCTTCGGCTGAAGAGCGGAAGGGTTCATCGTTGCGAACGTTCGCTACAAAATACTCCGCCTCTCTGTGATATGCCCAGGTCCAACTCGGTCTCGGAATCGGACGGGTGATTTCTTGTTCTTCTCCGGCGCGGTAGACTTCGACCTCTGCAGGCGTGTTTTTCAAGAGCAACGGCGGTGCCCACGTATGAACCCATCCGTTCTCAAAGTAGATTTGACTATGCTCATCCCAGCGGTAATGAGAGACATGTCCAGTTTCTAACGTTACACGGATGCCATCCATATCGAAGATAACAACACCAGAATATCCGTTCGCGTCCAAATCAACGACTCTGATGCTCACTTTGTCGCCAGCATCAAGAAACCAACGCATCAGATTGATATTGTGCGTATACTGTTGTAGGTATCCCAAATAAGAGCCGCGCCACTGTTCGGGTATCCACTCTGGGGTTTTGACAGGCGCGCTCGGTTTTGTTTCTGTTGTCCCATCCATGTGAGTATCGAGATTACACACCCAATCCCCACCGAATCCGTGATTTCGGGCATACGTCAAGCGTCCGAGTTCACCCGTTTCTCGGAATTGAGTGACTTTTGCTTTGACGATCTCGTTTCCGGCATCATAGCGTTTCATGTAGCCGACCATCAACTTTTTGCCAGACTTTTGTGATGCCGCCACAATAGCCTCGGCTTGTTCAACGGAGACAGCCATGGGTTTCTCCATGAAGACGTGCTTACCTGCTAAAAGGAGATCCTTCGCGATTTCACCTTGCAATGCGAAGTCAGCAGATACCGCAACTGCTTCAATATCGGCGTTTTGTGCAAGTTCACCGTGGTCCCGGTAAAGTTGGGGAATACTGAAACGGCTTTGGACTTTTTTCCCGAGCGCAGTACGTACCTCTGCGAGCCCGATGAGTTCACAGTCCGGGATGCTCGTAAAATTTGGGATGTGGACCTTCTGTGCCATGAACCCACAGCCAATATAACCAAGTCGAATTTTTTCCATCTTTTTAATTTTCCTTGCGGTTCGGTCAGGCGGGTTGTCTCAAGAACGATCCTTTCCGTATATCCAACCCGGCCCGTTGGTTGGGTTTTCGCGCTCTCGCCAAAGGCTCATGGCTAATAGTTGACAGCCGATAACTTCTTTTGGCATCTCCACTTTTTTTAATTTCCCTTGCGGTTCGGTTAGGCAAGTTGTCTCAAGAACGATCCTTTCCGTATATCCAACCCGGCCCGTTGGTTGGGTTTCCGCGCTCTCGCCAAAGGCTCATGGCTAATAGTTGACAGCCGATAACTCCTTTTGGCATCTCCACTTTTTTTAATTTCCCTTGCGGTTCAGTTAGGCGGGTTGTCTCAAGAACGATCCTTTCCGTATATCCAACCCGGCCCGTTGGTTGGGTTTTCGCGCTCTCGCCAAGGGCTGATGGCCGATAACCGATAGCCTTTAAGACAACTGGCGCGATTCTATCAACTCAACAGCGGTCTTAGCCCCTTCCCGCACGAGTGCGGAGGCATCGTCTCGGGCGAGTTGTTTAAGTTTGCTGAGACTGAGGCTCACTTCCAGTTTACCGAGGGCAACCGCGACGAAGTAGCGTACATCGGCATCTTCGTCGTCCAGTGCTTCCAGTAGTGCATTTGTATCCGTTGAAGAGGCAAGATGTCGGTCAGCGTCGCCGATATTAATCAACGCCTGCGCGGCGAGCCGCCGCGAATGGATGTCTCCGTGAAGGAGAGAGGAGAGCAATTCGTCGTTCCCTTTGGAAATGACATTTAAGTTATCCCAGTCACAATCCAAACAGAACCATGAATTATCATCCAACCGACGGAGGTTCGCATTTCCACACGAGGGGCATGCCCCAAATTCCTGTTGCTGGCTCATGAAATGTATAGCAAAGAGAAATTGTGTTTGAGTAGCACAATTTCGTCTATTGTCCTCGTGATGTACGCCGTGGTGGACATAACATCAGTTGTTAATCAGGTTTACCGATTTCTAACCGTAGTTGCAGAATGTAATAGAAAGATAAATTGTGCTTCAGTAGCGGAACTTCGTTAGCGTTATTGATCGGAAACGGGGTTTCCTTCCAACTCAGGTAGCTCGCGCCAGATTTCAGGGCCCTCTGGTTTGAAATTAATGGTCGCGATGAACTGCATACCGTGATAGAAGTTGATTTTGAATTTGCCGCCCCCGAAATTTTTCCTGAGATACTCCAACGGGGCTTCAATCAACGGACCCATTTCGTCTGCGTGATAGAAGGCGAGCGGTTTAAACCGTACTGTATTGCCGACAGGTTCTTGCACGAGTAACTGTGCCGACGTAGCAGGAAAAAGCACCTGAAAGGCTTGCCAAAGGTCCGCAACAGTGGGATCCAGTTTCCCGATGCGTTTTTTAAAGTCATTCTCAAGATATTCTGAGAAGGTGTTGAAAACCCATTCCATTTTTTTAATTATGGTCTCCTGGGCATCGTTCCAAATGTAAAGCAAAGACAAATTATGCCATTTAAGGCATAATTTCGTTCCACGATGGTTTTCGGTGAATCGCAACAGGGTTGGGAACATGTACGGTTAAGATTGTTCTCTCTACAGTGGTGCCTTTAAGAAGTCCTTCCAATCAAAATTGGGCAGAGGAAACTCCTCCGTGGCTTCGCATTGTCAAAATGTCGCCGCTTTCTCGAAAAACTCAATATCCACACGTTCAATACCGGCTTGTCGTGCATTTTCAGCGACACGCTGGACAACCATCTCACGGACAAACGGAATTGGTATCCGCTTAACCCGATGCTCGACTTCCTCCGTACAAGGCACTGTGGTGTTATCAAGGAAAGGACCGTCCTGAAGTGAGACTTCATCAGGGTGGTCGCAGGTCTCTGGCACGAGTTGCTGCAGTCGCATCGAGACGTAATTCGTCACCCACTGCCTGAACTCTTCAGCCTTCTCGGTATCAACTTCACCGACATCGGAACGCTGCTCCAACTTTTCGTTGATACTGACGAGCAGACTTTCCAGACGTGTCAAGCGTTCTTCTACATTCGTAAGCCGCTCGTGTGAATTTGTTTGTTCGTTCATTTTTCACTCCTATTTTAAATTTACCTTGCGGTTCGGTGAGGACGGGTTTTACGAGAACGTTCCTTCCCGGACATCCAGCCCGGCGCGTTGCTTGGGCTTACATTTTTTTATTTTACCTTGCGGTTCGGTGAGGACGGGTTTTACGAGAACGCCCCTTCCCGGACATCCAGCCCGGCGCGTTGCTTGGGCTTACATTCTTCTAACTTACCTTGCGGTTCGGTGAGGATGGATTTTACGAGAACGTTCCTTCCCGTATATCCAGCCCGGCGCGTTGCTTGGGCTTACGCCCTCTGATCAAGAACTGATAACTAATGGCTGACAGCCATTGCTCAAATAACCCAATATTTCCAGAGGTCTTCTGGAATTTCGTATTTAATCTCCTCCCGTTTTTTATGGGAGTAGCGTGCGAAGATTCCAAAACGGGGAACATCTTTGACATTCGCTGAACCGGTATGGCACAAAAACGCGTGCCACAACACAACATCACCCGTGGCACCGATAAACTCACAAGGTCCCTCTGGTGATAAATCCGAAAGCACATGCCATCCCCAATCCTCAATATCGTAGAAACTGCCATCAATTTGCTCCGGATATTGAAGGAAGTACTTGTGCGTTGACTGGTGACTTCGGGGCCAAAAGATGAACGCACCGCCGCCGGGTTCGACATCATAGAGGTAGGTTGTTGCCCCCAGCATAAAAGGGCTCCAGCCACCGGGACCGTAAGCATCGATGTGTCCACTACCGGGCATTGTCCACTCTTCTTCAGGGTTGGGCCATTTGACGAGCGGTGAACCACCACCACCTGTAAATTGCCCGCCACCGAGCTGCTCGGTAATCTCCTGCATCACAGGCAGTTGTCCAAACAATGGCGAGAAACTGAAATTCTGCACCACGTAATCGTTGGGCCATGTGTCCGGTGTTTCCAAACTGGAATTAAAATGCTTCCATACCTGTGTCCGCCATCTATCAATTACTTCAGGATCGATTAAACCTTTAAGGATTAAGTACCCATGTTCCTGAAAAAATGCTATCTGTTCTGCTGTAAGCATACAAATTTCCTCTACCAGTAAAGGGCTGATGGCTGATAACTGACAACCACTCCTTAAATTGCCCAATATTTCCAGAGGTCTTCTGGAATTTCGTATTTAATCTCCTCCCGTTTTTCATGTGCATACCGTGCGAAGAGACCAAAACGAGGAACATCTTTCACATTTGCTGACCCGGTGTGGCAGAGAAACGCGTGCCACAGCACAACATCACCCGCAGCACCGATAAACTCATGAGGTCCCTCTGGGGATAAATCCGCAAGTACGTGCCAATCCCAACCCTCAATATCGTAGAAACTGCCGTCTATCTGCTCCGGATATTGGAGGAAGTACTTGTGCGTTGACTGGTGACTTCGGGGCCAAAAGATGAACGCACCACCCTTGGGTTCAGCATCATAGAGATAGGTTGTTGCACCCAGCATAAAGGGACTCCAGCCAGCGACAGCACCATACGCATCGATGTGTCCGTCCGTGGGCATTGCCCACTTTTCTTCAGGATTGGGCCACTTGATAATTGGTGAGCCGCCACCGCCTGTAAAAAATTGTCCACCACCGAGTTGCTCGGTAATCTCCTGCATCACAGGTAGGTGTCCAAATAACGGCGAGAAGCTGAATCCCTGAATCTCATAGTCGTTGGGCCACGTCTCCGGCGTTTCCAAGCTGGAATTAAAATGCTCCCATACCTGTGTCCGCCATCCATCAACTATCTCCGAATCAATGAAGTTTTCAAGAATCAGGTATCCATGTTCCTGAAAAAATGTTATCTGTTCCGTTGTGAGCATATAAGTTTCCTCTATGGTTGTTGCGACGGCACAACGGAGTGTGCCTACTATCTTACATTAGCGTTTCGGTCTGAAGGATGGAATACCGGTTTTATCAAATCGTTTCTTGACAGCTTGCATCAGTTCAGGGGTAACCTCGCGATGACCGTGTTCGCGTGCGTATCTTTCAACGCTTTTGACTACCATCCCACGTGCAAACGAGGGTACCCGCTTCAATCTCTCTTCTGCTGCCGGCATCCACTGTAAATCGTAATCGATTTCCGTTGCGAAAGCAATCTTTTTCTCTATTTGAACAGGCGGTGTGACGCTGGCGAGGTTTGAAACCTCGCTTCTTTGTCCGGGCTGATATTCACACGACGCGTCTTCGGCGAGATAGTTGCCGGTCGTTGCATAGGCACGTGCCCTACAGCCGCCGCACACCTCTCTGAATTCACACGCGCCGCACTTCCCTTCAAGCAAATCTCGATTCCGTAAGTTTTGGAAGGTTTCTGACGCATTCCAGAGTTTGACAAAACTCTCATCCTTGAGGTTACCGACGCTAACAGGTAGATAGGGACAAGGGGTCAGTTCGCCTTCAGGTGTGATACGGCAGTAGTAAATTCCACATGGGCAGGTACCACTGGGGTATCCCTGAAGAAACGCAGAGTCAGACTGTTGTTCATAGATGACGCGTTTGTAGTGCGGTGCGCATTTCGCGGCGATGAGCATTTTTCCAGCATAAGCTGCCTGCAACTTGAAAAGTGTCTCAAGCATCTTCTCATATTGCGCTGGTGTAATGTCCATCACCGTCTTACCCCTTCCGGTTCGGACAAGGAAGTAGAGATTTAGCACCTTCGCACCGAGTTGATACGCGAACTCCACAATTTCTGGAATTTCATCGTAATTCCACTGCGTTACGGAGGTCTGAACGAGGAAATCGAGTTGTGCGCGTTTGAGTGCCTCTACACCGTTCATCGTCGCTTTCCACGCACCCTCCATCCCTCGAAACCGATCGTGGTTCGTAGGTTGGATAGAGTCAAGACTAATGCCTGCACCGGTGACACCGTGCTGCTGCATCTTTTCAACGACGCTATCGTTCAACAAAACACCGTTTGTACCCATTACAACAAGAAACCCGGTATCGGAGGCATATTTCGATATCTCCAAGATATCCGGGCGTAATAGAGGTTCACCACCAGTGAGAATAAGGAGGATGTGCGGATTGATTTCGGCGATTTCATCAATAACGCGAAAACATTGTGCCTGGCTTAATTCCGCATCCCTGGAGTATTCATGTGAGCCTTGAATATCGGATAGGTGGAAGTCTCCATTTGCCAACTCGTTTGTATCAACAAATCCGGCTGGAAGATAGCAGTGTGTACACTTTAGATTACACAATCGGGTAATATTCCATGAAACTGCCTGAACTTTTGTATTTTGCATTTTTTTAACGACTGGTTTTTGCTCCGTTTTTTCCGATGTCAAAAACGGGTTTTCGATGTATATCAACACACTACTTAATAATTAAAGGCTCCGTCGAAACTACAATAGCAATGTGAGTGCGAAAACAATTAAGCCTGCTACCAACATCAGACTTTTCCAGACGTTGATATAGGGATTATGATGAGACTGCGCATCTGCATCAGGCGGGGTGATTTCGAGGTGCCGCCGATAGACCGAGCTGTACACCCCCCAAAAGAGTGTCATTACGCCAAACGCCGCAAGCTTCGCGACAAAAGCTAACATATAGGATCTGAAATTACCATCACTATCCCCTGCAAAAAAGCCATTATTCCATGCAACAATAAAAAATACCATCGCGCCCGTCGTCAGTAGAACATGAATCATCAACCGTATTAAGACCCGAAAACGATTGTGAATTGCTAACAGGTTTTGCGGCGGTAAGTTGCGCTGTAGAATCGGTATCGCGACGAAGGTAGAAAAGATAACACCCCCGAACCAGACTATCGCCGCTATCAGATGGACACCTCGGATGACAAGCTCTACGCTCTCTCGCATTCTTCTTCAGAATCCCTATTTTTGATAAATGATACCACATTTTGCGTCCAAAGTCAAATTTGTCTTTGCTCTACAGCCTTAATTCGAGGTAGAAGCGGATTCTGGATTGTGAGATCCTCAAGACCGTGAGTCAGAGCTTCAAATTGACGAAAATCAGTGCGATCATTGCGAGTACCGCGCCGATGAGAGGAATTCGCCCCAACCGCTCACGGAGGAATACCATGCCAACGAACATCGTAAACAGCACGCCCCCGGAACTTGACATCGGAAAGGCAATCAACGCGCTCACCTTGTCCAGTGCGATGAGGAGTGCCCAACTTCCAGCGACATTACAGATACCTATCAACGTACCGTAGAAGACCTCCCACCAATTCGGCCATGTTCTCTGATAGAGGCATATCCCGAAATAAATAAGTGTGGCGACACCGAAAAGCAGACTCATATAGAGCGATTTCTCATCAACAGGACACATCTCGTTGAAGGCTTTCATGGTGAGTCGCGAAATGCCGGTGATAACCAGAATAGTGATAACGACGGCGAATCCCAAACCTTGATTCACTTCCGGTCTGTCAGGTGTAAATTTATAAGTCGGTTCTTTTTCCCGCTGGCTGAGGAGTGGAATCGCCACGAAAGTTAAGAGAAGCCCTACAGTTTGCCACAGATTGGGAATCTCTTTCCAGAACAGCATCGACACCAAAATCGGTATCACGATGGATAGTCTGACGAGCGCGGCGGTGACGACAATCCCACTGAGTCGGATCCCAAGCGTAAACAACTCAAACCCGGCAGCGTACGTCACACCGTTTGATATACCTAACACGAAGGTTAACTTTGAGAACTCAAAATCCTGTTCCTGTGACAGGACCCAGACGCTGATGAAAAAAGCACTGAGGTAATTGACAAAACCGATTGGGTTTAAGCGTTGTTGATTATCTTTGGCATGTTTGAGAAAGAGCCCGAATCCGGAGAGCAGGACAATATTGAGAATAAGGAAGAGCATTTTTAATATAGTAGTCAGTTATCAGCGGTCAGTTATCGGTTAAAGAAGTCCCTGATGCCCGCTAAGCCTCACGACCCCACTGGCAACTGATAACCGATGGTTCCATTATTGAAAAACAGAAACCGTGGATGGCAGAATACTGAAAGCCAATAGCCCAACACTCTTACTGCATCGGCAGAGCAACCTTGGTTTTCTCTTTCGCAGATTGATAGGTCGCCAAAACGACCTCTACGGCGTGTTTTCCACCCCTACCGTCAATCATAGGCGTTTTGTTATCTCGGACACAGTTGACAAAATGGGTTAATTCACCGACGACCCCGTGCGGTCCATCTCGGTCAGGAACGATTTCTCTCCACTCGTCGCCTCGCTTTTTGTGATAGGCGAGATCGGCTGCCATATCTAAGCGGAGCGAGCCTTCGGAGCCGTCAATAATGGTTTCGTTGGTGCCTCGTGCGCCGAGGAAGCCGCCCCATCGTAAAATCCCCACCGCTCCGGAATCGTAACGGATGAGCGAGACGGTGTAATCTTCCCAATCGTCATGCCCAGAGAAGCTGCCCACCTCGGCAGCAACAGTGAGTGCAGTGCCACCGAACCAATTAATCAGATCGGATTTGTGGATGCCGTTTTCCAGAAGTCCACCGACAGTGCCGTACCAACTTTCGGGACGATTGCGCGGGGCATTATAGGGACCCGTGTAATCGGTTTCGATATAGGTAATGTCGCCAATATCGCCAGCATCGACCATCTGTCTACCGAGTTCGTGGACAGGATAAAAGCGTAACACCTGCCCTACCATCAGGTGCGTCCCCGCCTTATCCGATGCCTCAATCATCGTATCTGCCTCGGCAAGCGTCAATGAGAGCGGTTTTTCGCAGAAAGCATGCACTCCTGCTTCAGCGGCATCAACGACTACCTGTGTATGTGCGATAGGCGGTGTTGCGACAACAATAGCGTCCACAACATCAAATAATTTGTGATAGTCTTGGAACGCGCGAATCTGATGCTGTTGGGCGACAGCCTCTGCTGCGTCCAAGCGGAGATCTGCTACACCTACAAATTCACAATTTTCAACATTAGGGAGCGAGTTGCAATGGGCGTTTCCCATGCCACCGACTCCGACTACACCTATGCGAACCATTTTGAATCTCCTTTGGTAATGGTTGTAGGAGAGGGTTTAACCTCAAATCTTTGTGGGAGGGGTTTCCAACTCCGATGACTCCACCTCAAATCTTTGTGGGAGGGGTTTCCAAGCCCTCCCACTTAATCTTCCCTAAAAGTTCGGGTTTTCAGGAGCCATCTTACAATTGAGATCGCGATGACGATACCAAAAACGAAAAGAATCCATTTGATGTGTGGCGATGCACTCTCACCGAGGTAAGAATAAACCAAGGTGGCTGGCATTTGACCGATCCCAGTGGCAACCCAAAATCCGAGAAACCGCATCCGGGTTGCTCCTGCAAAATAGCTGATAACATCAAAAGAGATGAACGGAATTAAGCGAGCAATAAGAATAGCGTAAATGCCATATTTTTCAACGAAATCATTTGCCTTTTCAACTGCCGGTTGACTGATGAGTTGCGTAACACGTTGAATACCGAGATAGCGGGCAATATAGAAGCAGAACGCCGCGCCAACCATCGAACTACTCCATGACAAAAGTGAACCCCACCAAAACCCAAAGAGTGTGCCGTTTGCAAAGGTAATCAAAAACGCTGGCAAAGGCGCAATCACGCTCTGAAAGACCATGAGTATCGCCGATACAACAGGCGCGAGTGCGCCATAACTCGCGATGTACGCTCGCGCTGTCTCGATACTCTGAAAAGCTGCGATGAGCTCGAGGAAATATTCCCAAACTTGTCTATGATAGACTCCACCAAGGACTAACCCAATCAGCACCACAAGCAGTAATATAACGCGACGCTTTTTGTGGACAGAAATCGAGTGGAGTTTGTCTGCTACCTTACGCATCTTTTGCTTGCTGTATCAAAGCATGATTCATTCGTTCCCGAAGCTGCTGTATCTCCTTATCCGTCCAACTGTAGAAGCCTTTCTTAGATTTTACGCCGAGTTTACCGGATTCAACCATCTGTCGGAGGAGCGGATTGATGTCAGATGAACTGTTGAGATCCTTATAGAGTTCTTCAAAAGCGGCAAGGACGAGGTCCCACCCTGCGAGTTCAAAGACCTCAAAGGGACCGGCGACGCTGAGTCTTCGTCCAAAACTGTTGCGTACAACGAGATCCACGGTCTCTGCGCTGGCGATACCTTGCTCCACAATAGCGAACGCTTCCCGAATCAAAGCGGCTTGCAGTCGCGGTCCAACGAAACCGAGTGCTTCTTTTTCAATAATTGCAGGTGTTTTACCGATCGTTGTTAGGAGTTCAAACGTCACTTCAACCGTTTCATCAGATGTATCAGGACTACGAATTAGTTCGACGAGCGGAATCAGATAAGGTGGATTAAAATAGTGGGTATTGAGTATCTGATCCTTGCGTTTCGCGTCTACACCGATTTGGCTCGGCATTAATGCCGTCGTATTGCTCGCCAAAACTGTGTGCGGTGGACATATTGTGTCTAATTTACCGAATATCTGCTGTTTTAGTGCCAAATTCTCAGTAATGGCTTCCACTACAAAGTCTGCATCTTCTGCGACTGCTTCGAGTTCTGTAGAGGTCTGAATTCGCTGTAGGGTTTGGAAAATACCGTCCTCTTGAATAATGGCATTTGCAGCGAGTACATTTAGATTTTGCTCAATTTGGGTGAGAGCGATTTCGAGTTGCTCGTTGGTGACATCGTGCAAATGGACGCGGTATCCCGCGCTTGCAAACTCCTGCGCGATGCCGTGTCCCATCAGTCCTGCACCGATAACTGCGATTTGTGCGATTGTATCAGTTGTCATCTTTTCTCCTTACGCCGGAAATAACAATGGTAAATTCCCCTCGCGGCTCGGTATTTCGGAATTTCTCCAGCGCTTTACTAACATTCCCACGAAATACCTCTTCAAACCGTTTTGTCAACTCGCGTGCGATGACAATGTCCCGTTCACCCATCACTTCAAGGACATCTTCAAGGAAACGTCGGAGCCGATGCGGGGATTCAAAGAGAATTAACGTTCTTTCTTCATCAGCGAGTACACGCAACTGACGTTTTCTTTTCCCAGATTTTGGAGAGAGGAAACCTTCAAAAGTAAAGTTATGTAGGGGTAGCCCGGAGATGGATGCCGCTGTGACGACCGCCGATGCCCCAGGAATAGGAATGATTGGAATTTCTGCCTCGATGCATCCGCGTAAGAGCGGATACCCCGGATCAGAAATGATCGGCGTGCCAGCATCTGAAACGAGCGCGATTGTCTCACCTGCCTTCAGACGTTCGATCAGTTTGTCTCCTTTCACCTGCTGGTTAGCCTCAAAGTAACTTGTGAGCGGTGTTCGAATATTGTAATGCGTTAGCAGTCGACGTGTTTGACGGGTATCCTCAGCGGCGACGAGGTCCACCTCTTTGAGGATACGTAGTGCGCGCAAGGTAATATCTTCTAAATTTCCGATTGGTGTGCTAACGAGGTAAAGCGTGCCGGGTGGCGTGTTCATTTTTCTTTAACTATTAGGCTCCTGGGCATCGTTCCACTACGTTCCACGATGGTTTTCGGTGAATCGCGACCGAGTTGGGGACATGTACGGTTTTAAGATTGTTTCTCTGTTAACTCTTACTGCAAGGCAAATTTTGACCCGCAACTCGTGCTTTTAAGCTTTGTATTGGAGCCGAGTTGGGATCAAAACCGATACCATTCCCTTGCGATATTGCGTATTTCATGCTAAATTACCCAGAATGAAAACGACCTACGCTACTCTATGTCTTCTCTGGTTGATAGTCCCAGTATGTGCGGAGACATCCCCTGATAAAAGACCCTTTGAATCGGCGCGACCGCTCTATGTCGGTGCGCGTGCATTAGGGATGGGCAATGCCTTTACTGCTGTCGCCGACGATGCCAGTGCAGGCTTTTGGAACCCAGCGGGACTCATTCAGTGGCAGGGTGTGAAACTCTTTGCAGTCAACAAGCTTCACGACCGAAGCGATTACCGATTCGACCCGAAGGGTATCGCTTATAGTTACCGCGATTACAGTCTATTTTGGGGAAACAAAATCGCTATCGGTGTCGACAGCGGTGTTCCCGATTTCAATTATTATGGCATTGCGCGTCAACTCGGTCCGTATGCCGCCGCGGGATTAAGTCTCAAGTTTAAACGAAGACACCCATCCGATGTCTATCAATTCTTCGGCTACGAGATGTCGTATGATCTCGGTTTGCTTTTCAAACCACGTCCGAATCTCAAGTTCGGGTGCCTCGCGCAGAATCTGGAAGGTTATGGCATCCAATGGTTGACACTCGGTATCTCCTATCGTTACGCGGATCACTGGTTGCAAAGCACGCCCTGCGAATTTTCAGTTGATTTCGCCCTTTCTACCGAAGGCAGGACTCCAGAATTATACACCGGCGCGGAATGGCATCCTTTCCCGATACTCCCTATCCGTCTCGGTATCTCAAATGGGGCACTAACAGGTGGAATAGGTATTACGTGGAAAGGGATTCACGCCAATTATGCCCGAATTTTCGAGAAGCATTCCGCATCTGATTTCATTGGAGTGGCTATCAATTTTCAGTAGAATAGCCATCAGCAACCACCTCTTCCCAATCCAATGCCTCTTGATTCCATTCAAACTGCTGCAATGGACCAAATTTGAGGTTGACCGTCAAACTTTTCGGGGTCGGCGAACTATCGAACAGATTGAAATCTCGGACGACAACGTAGGTGTGCTGTCCATCAATAATGGTTTTGCACGCCTCAATGAAATCATCGAGGTTGCGAATCTGTTTTCCGTTTATATCAAGAATCACTACCTTAGAGTTCCCGTTCCGCTCCTGTAAACCGACACGTGAGAAGCTACTGCCCGCAGCGGCGTGCGGTAAATAGACACCATCGGCTTCTAAGAAGAGTATCCGTCGGAGCTGCGGCGTAATATCGTGAAAGACAGCCCCGCCGAATCTGACGAATCGCCGCACCTTCTTCGCCTCTAAGGCCTCCACAGGCACATCAAGTTTCAGGTTCTCGCCGTTCCGGTAGATTTCCAAGTTGACGCTCTCTCCGACATTCCGGTTCAGGATAGCATCAAAGGTATAGAGGTCATCCCTGATAAGCTCATTATCAATACGATAGATAATATCGGATGCGCGGAGGATGGTCTCGCCTGTTGTCCGCGGGACAATGGATTCAATCTGAATAACCTTGGGCGTTCCAGCTTTGGAGGGACCTATCTCTTTTCGTAAAGCAGTTGGGAAATTGAAGTGTTTGATGGCTTCTCCAATAGAGATAAGTTCTAAATCAACACCGATCTCGCCGCGCTGGATTGACGTTTTGTTGCGAATCAATTCAAGGGCATCGTAGAGGTAATCAATCGGCAGTTCAAAACTGGAAGTATCCGTGCCGCGTGCGTGAATAGCGATGACCTCACCTTTGGTATTCCACACAGGACTCCCGCTTGAGCCACCCGTCCGGTCGAATGTGGTGTGGATATAACTGGAGTGACGGTCGCCTTTGTTGACGTTGAGGTTCGCGATCGTCCCGAATTTGATTGAATACTCCTCTTTCTCGTTGTTGCCGATGAGTAGAAGCTCATCACCGAGGGCAAGTTCGCTCCATTCACCGAGTTCAACGGCTTGGAGTTCAAAATCAACCTCAGTGGGATCAATCTGATAAAACCCGAAGTCGTGGGTTGGATCGTAGTAAAGGATACGCGCTTCCGTAAAACTACCATCGTGAAAGTTGATTTTGACATAGGCGGGACTGCTACCGGTGACATGTCGGTTTGTGGCGATAATTCCACGTTCTGCGTCTACAACAAAACCAGTAGCGAAACTCGTGCCTTTTGCCTCTGTCTCAAAGACTATCTCAGAGGAGGTTTCGACATTCACCACCATCGGTTTGAAGGCGGCAATTTGTTCTGTCCAGTTGTGTGCGGCATTGGCGTTTACAACGAAAATAAGAAATAAAAAAATAGTTAAGACTGTCCTACTTGTTCGGTTTTTTATTACATTTTTAAAGGTTTGTTTCATGATGCTCCTTCTTCGACTTTGAATTTTTAAAGAGTTTAACACAAGGGTTTAGGGATGTCAAATCATTTTTCGGGAGACCTGTAGAGGTATCCGATTATCAGTTATCAGTAATTGGCTGTCGGTTTCCATCAGCAGTCAGCAAAGTCGGCATGATTACATGAAATTTAAGGATTAAGTGGCTCGTGTCGGGTGTTAATTGTCTGAATCGCGGATTATACGGATTACACAGATTTCGCGGATTTTAGGGAACCCGACTATGAAAACCGCTCAATATCCAATCGTCGTATGGGTTAATGTTCTTATCTTGACGATGCCTCTCGAACGTGATATATTATTCACATTGCTTTTTAATTTATTGCTCCTGGGCAAAGAAACACCCAAGCAAAAACCCCTCCATTCCATTACGGGCAGGTTTCTGTTTAAGTCTCAACGATGCTTCGGAATTTTGACGTTTCTTTTATCTTGGAAAAAATAAAGCAAAATTGTAGCCTGCAACAACGGCGCAGGCGGATATACGGCGGGTAACGTTATTTATCCAATCCACCTGAACGAACCGCAAGGAAAAATTAAAAAATGGCGACACATCACTTTGAACCGACGGTCTATTATACAGCAATTGGCGCGCACGAACCGGTGCTCCATATTGAAAGCGGCGACACCGTTTTCACAACAACCGTGGATAACGCGGGCTACGATGCCAACGATACACAGGTAACTGAAAGAGGCAACCCACAAACAGGTCCTTTTTATATTGAATCGGCAGAACCCGGGGATACGTTAGCAGTTCATTTCGATCGGATAGTTCCGAATCGCTCGATCGGACGGACGGCTATGACCGTTGCTCCCAATGTCCTCGATCCCGACTATGTAGCGTCCGAGATGCCGGAAGGTGGTCGTGGTCTCGCAGAGTGGCATGTCGATGTGGAAAAATGGACGGCGACATTGATGACCTCAGTGACGCAGTTGGGTAAACTCACGCTGCCGCTTGAACCGATGGTGGGATGTTTCGGGGTGGCACCGCCGCGAGGACAAGCGATTTCAACGGCGACTTCCTCTACACACGGCGGAAACATGGATTATCGCGGTTTCAAGGAGGGTGTTACCGTCTACTTCCCGGTTTTCGTCCCCGGTGGGCTCTTTCATCTCGGTGATGGACACGCCGTGCAGGGTGATGGCGAAATCGTCGGGACTGGGATCGAAATCTCTTTCGATGTGCAGTTTACGGTTGAAGTGCTTAAAGGAAAAAGCATCAACTGGCCCCGTGCGGAAAACAGCGATTATATTTTAGCAGCGGGAAATGCACGTCCGTTGGATCAAGCGGTGCAACACGCCACGACGGAACTTCTTCGGTGGTTGGGTGAACTCGGTTTAGAAAAACGTGCCGCACACATCCTTTTAGGGCAAGCGGTAGAATACGATATGGGGAACGTCTTCGATCCGGCGTATACGATGGTCTGCAAAATCAAAAAGTCGATATTACAGGACATCGGCGTTTGGGGGTAGCTTGGATTTGGGAGGTCTCAACTGCTTTCACAAATACGGTGATGTGTAGTGTCCATTATAGAACCAGCCTTGCCCCCTACGCTCGTTATCGCTTGGGCATGTTTGCGTTGCAACCATAGGTGTCAATTTAGTATCGTAGGTTGGGTTGAACGGATAACCACAAATGCTTTCAACTCATAGAAAACTAAGCCACCGTTCATATACTTGCCATCACAGACATACTCAGTGAAACCCAACACTTACTAAAGACCTCGCACGGACAGAGAACTCCAAAATCTGCGAAATCTGCGAAATCCGTGTCATCCGTGATTCAGACAAGATATAGCACGCAAGTCCCATAAAAGACGGATATATTTTCTAAAATTGACACCTATGGGCCTGTTTGAACTGCAACCTACGTACCTCGATTCCCAATACGATCCAGAGAAAGAGTTATCGCTTGGGCATGTTTGCGTTGGAACGTGATTACATTGCCAGTTTGTCTAATCATATCGTCAGTTATCGCTTGGGCATGTTTGCGTTGGAACCCTATCAGCCGAAGAAAGCGATCTACATCGTTGTGAGTTATCGCTTGGGCATGTTTGCGTTGCAACTCTGATGTCGGGCGCGACTATCACATCGAGATGCAGTTATCGCTTGGGCATGTTTGCGTTGCAACGCTATGCAAGAATGTAGGTGTCACCGGCAATCCTCTTAAGAATTTTGCTGTCGACCTCCGATAGTGTGAATTCACCGGGAGATTGACGGCAAATTTGCAACTCCATGCTCAAGTGGTATCTAGTCTAAGTTTTCAACTACGTTACCGGTGATATAGACACCTTTGGGTGCATGACGCCAGCCTAAAGCTCTGTCGGGTGCAATGTAAATGGCTTTACAATACGCTGTCAACCCTGAATAAAGCACGGATAACATTGACGAGGCTCACTTTACCTCTAAAGGTCAATATCTTCTGCTTTTAGTAGAAGAATTATACCTTATTGAGAGAACATTTATGTTTAAAGTTGCGGTTATAGATTCTGAAAAGAAAGTCTTGGAACCCTGCCATCCCGCAGTTGCCCGTCGTTTGCTTCGTGATGGGGAGGCGGCAGTATGGTGCAAATATCCGTTTGCAATTATCCTCAAGCGCGTGATACCAGAGGACGAGATCGTAACGGGTGTTTATTCTCTAAATTGGGACCCAGGTTCCCGAACATCAGGGATTGCGATTTTAGACAATGAGAACAACATTGTCATGAAGGCAGAACTTCATCATCGGGGGATCCAGATAAAGAAGGCTTTGAAAGAGAGAGCGGGCTTTCGTCGTGGGCGGAGAACCCGAAATTTACGACACCGGCCAGCGCGCTGGGCGAATCGTGGACGTAAAGTGCCTGTTCTCACGGAAACTGAAGGATGGAGGTACAGACGTGCTGAAGACGAGTCCGATCTATCGAAAGACTCGTCAAAAACGAAGAACAAGTTTGTGAGAGTGTCGTCTGCGCAATTGAAAGACAAGCGGTATCGTTATACTCGTATCAAATCCCGTACCCGTAAAGAATTCATGCCTGAGATGACGAACGCAGAGGTCGCACGTCTTACAAGAGACGAGCTGATTCACCATATCATGATGCGTGATAAAAAAGCGGAACGCGATGCCCTGATGTCGAAAACGTTAGGGTTCTTACGAAGTGCCCTGAAAGCAAAGTTGAAGAATACGCCACCCACGAAGTATCGTTGGAAACGTGAGCGTATTGGACACAAAAAACGTGCTGATAACGGCTGGATTGCACCGAGTCTTATGTCTCGTGTATTCAACTTAGAAACATGGACACGCAGATTGACAAATCTCTATTCGATAAAACGTCTAGCTATTGAGGAAGTCAAGTTTGATATGCAACTGTTAGAGAACCCCGATATTCACGGTATTGAATATCAACGGGGGCCCTTATATAGACGTGAAAAGAGAGAGTATTTATTGGAATTAACGAAGCGAAAATGTGCTTATTGTGGCAAAGGTGGGCAGCGTTTAGAGATAGAACACATTTATCCACAAGCCCTTGGCGGTTCAGACAGGCTCGACAACCTCACGATGGCATGTCACACGTGTAACCAGAAAAAGGGTGGACTTTGGGGTAAAGAATTAGAAAAGCGGCATCCAGAGATTGCAAAGAAAATAAAAAAGACGGTATTATCAAAATCAAAGCGCGGATTCTCGTTATCAGACGCGGCGGCAGTGAATACGATTCGGTGGAAACTTGTAGAGACCCTACAGGCGACACAACTCCCTGTATTTTGTGGTTCTGGAGGACGGACAGCCTACAACCGTAACAGTGCTGGGCTGCCGAAGACACATTATTATGATGCAGCCGCCGTTGAAAACACACCACAAGAAGCCTGTGCGAAAGTCCCTGTATTTGTGATACATGCCCTTGGCTACGGAAGCCGGAATAACCTCAAATATCGCTTTGGGTGTACCAAAGGCGGAAAATTTCCAGGGTTCCGTCAGAAAATTTTCAAAGCATCTCACATTAACGGTTTTCACAGAGGCGACCATGTCTATCTAACAAAGAAGAGCGGGCGCGTAGAAGGTGTAATTAACTGCTTTGAGAAGACCCCTCCAGGGAAACCGCAAGAATGCCGTGTAAATAATTTTTATAAAGATACAAAAGACAAACGTGAATCAGGTAACCTCAGCCAATTAAGACGCTTCAGACATCGCGATGGATATAGGTATGGATATAGAAAAGATACAGGCTCCTATCCGAAACCGATGCAAAAACCGGAAACATACACCGTGCCTAAAACTGAAACAGAACAGATCCGGCAACCGAAGCCTACACAGACAGAACCACAACAACTCGAATTTCCACTGTTTACGTGAAAATAGAACAGCTCTTCAAAGTTGAGGAATGGTAGCCGGTCTTCGGTTTATTGAAAGCCGTTGGGTATCCGCGGGGTTTTGTAGCGTAAACTGTATGAAGATTAATTTTTTAATTCGGTAATGTGGAGGGTCCATTGTCTGAACTGTGATTTCTGTGATTCTGTGATTTACAGGATTACAGACGTTTCTTGATTGGGAATCGGTCTTCTATGATTACCGAAATATTTTTTTAAACTTCATTTAATTTGCGACACACGCAGGCACAATCTAAAAGATTATGCTACAAAGATGGCAACCTGCGTTATAATAACCAAGATGAGAATCGACTGGTCATGCTTTATGCATCATTGTTATCCATCCTCTATGGCTTCCCGAATCGCTTGGTTATATCTTTTCGGATCTTTGAAGTACAACTTGGCTTTATTGATAACACTATTCAATAGTACCAGATCGTCTTGTTCAGCATCTTCAACTTTCAACAGAGAATGGATTTTTTCTTCATTGAATGTGCCATATAACTGACCTACCGCAGCGTTCAGGAAAGCACCCGTCAGTGCTGTGACGTTGCGAAATGAAAGTGCTACCTCTCGATCCGCTTTAAGAGCGGTGTCAAGATAGTCATAAACCTTCTGACCGTCATCAGAAGCAACGCAGAAAGGGTTGCCTACAACTTCAAACATGGATATTCTAATATTTTCTGACACGATTATCTCCTGAAAAAATATTTTCTATGTTTAGGGGCAATTTCACACCGATACCTCTACAATCGTCATTGTGTCATTGCCAAAGATGTCAACGACCTTGACAGCAAGTTTGCGGCGGCCGGGTGTGCATTCGTGGGCGACGCTGGTTAATTCCAATGAGCGGTCTTTCTTAGTGCGGAAACTTTGCCACTCATTTTCAAAGACGTAGTCGCCTGTCCACTGTTCTTCCCACTCACCCATTTTTGAATCTTGCATGCGGATAATCTCGTGTTTGCTCTCAAAGTCAAAATCAACTGATCAATAGTCGATCCAGTCTGTCCATTCTTTAGTCAATATGTCTCGACTGACAATCCCATCTGCATCTTTGCTCACCTTTACGACTTGCCCTTTTTCCAACACGATGCGACTGCTCCTGTTCTTGAGTGTCTGCTCAGCGTTGGAGATGGAATCTTGTGAGTAAAAGACGGAAAAATCGGTTAATTCTAACGCTACTGTCGCGGGCTTACCTTTCCCACCTGCCTTGATGTGAGGTTTGACTTCAATGAACGCTACATCGTGAAATACCACCTGCCCCTGCTCCACTGCACGCTTGTCAAATACTTCAGCGGGGATGTATTTCGGTGCGATGTTGATGTCCCTGCTTTTCGCCTCATCTAACACGTTAGGAAATAGACCCATCTCAAACTCAAAGCCGAGAATATCTACCCGAGTAACTTGATGTTTGCGGCATTCAAGAATGATCTCCTCTATGAGTAGGCGTGTTACCGGTAAATTGACGGGACCGATTGCTATCAGTCTACCGGCTTTCTTCCCCTGAAAACTGGTAAACCCCTCAGTCTTTTCAGCAGCATAAGCACATAGGATGAGGTCAATGAACGCCTTTTCCCTTTCTATCAATTGTTTCTGCTGTTCCTCCTCGCGGAGATTTGGATTAACACCGATGTAGTGTTGACGTTCATATTTACCGAGATTAATAATCTCAAAGGCACGGTAGTCTGTGCTATCTGATTTTAGTTGACGCTGGACTCCGATCATTCGTTTGCGCGTGGTGTGGATGGCGAATTTGCCAAGGTCTGTAGCGATCCACTTGCGCCCCAGTTTTTCAGCAACGGCGGCAGTGGTGCCAGAACCGCAGAAGAAGTCGGCGATGAGGTCGCCTTCATTGGAGGAGGCCCTAATGATGCGTTCGAGTAGGGCTTCCGGCTTTTGGGTGGGATAATCGACTCGTTCATCGGCCATTGGATTAACTATAGGGATATCAACCCACACATTCTGAACCATCTGCCCCGGATAGGTATCAAGATAAATTTTTCGGTATATTCGAGCGTTTGGACTATCCGGCATTACTAACTCGTTGTTCTGATACATTTCCTCCATGCGCTCTTTTTTATACAACCAACCAGTCTTGGGAGGCTTTACACCATGAAACTCGTATTGCAGATTGGGACGCACTAAAGGGTTCACTAAAGGAGACTTCATATATTTCCGACCGTCTCCATCATCAAATTTGAATCGTTCTTTAATGTATTTTTCTGTGTTATCGTCATCCTTTGAATAAGTTGGGTTGAAAACACGGTCGCTCGATTTCCCATATAATAATAAAGTATCATTCGTTATACCAAACTGGTCAGAAGACCATGCCTGCGCTTGCTTACGTCTCCAGATAATTTCATTGACGAAGTTTGAATCATGAAAGACTTCATTCAATACAAACCGAAGTGATGAATTCACCCGCCAATCACAATGCACATAGATACTGCCATCCTCTGTCAGTAAATCTCGCATCAGAATCAACCTTTCGTGAATCATTGTAAGGAACGAATCCGTACCCTTACCCCAAGTATCGCGATAGGCGATTTCTTCAAGGATGTTTGGATTTTTGGTGAGCGTCTCACCACCAATTTCGATATCCATAGAAAAATCCGCGCCCACGTCAAAAGGCGGATCGATATAGATGAATTTGAGCCCGCCTTGTGCTTCAATCTCCTCGCGCAGCGGTCCGTTCTTGAGTGATGACAAAACCAGTTTGTTGTCGCCCCAGATTAACTTGTTCGTCCAACCTTTGCGTTGGCGGCCACGTGTGTCAAACAAATCGAGTTGCAGATTGTCATCGGAAAGTTTTTCGGAGCGGGGTTCGTCTACGTGCTCAATTGTCTGAAAGGGGAGGACGATGTTGCAGACCTCGTTGGTCTTGCCGTTCCAGACGAGTTCTACCTCGCGTTTGTCTTCAAACAGCAGGAAGCGGTATTTGTCGGGCAGCGGTTTGTCTGCCTCAATAAAGCGGATGATTTCTTGTTGTTCCTGTTCAGTGAGTCGTGGCATAACGATCCTTGTTCCTTTTATTTTCTATTGGCATCTTCCTGTTCCGCCTCTTGTGTCTCAATGACTTGAACAACGGGATCGCCAGTTTTTGCAAGGCTATCTTCCTCATTGAGCTCATCGCTAATTTTCTCTTTCTTTTTTAACGTCTCATACTTCGTTACCCAATTGGGTGGCATAAGAGATCTAGAGAACGGTCCAAGGATATCATATCCAGAACCTCCAATATTGACGCTTTCTGATCTGTATGTAGATGCTACAGACAGTCTTTCTTGAATGTAAGTAACCTTGACTCTGACTTTCGGACGCTCAATAGAGCCCAATACTTCGTTCGTATCAGGATCTCTTACATCTTCATCATGGGCATCCATCACATCAAAGTACATACCAACAGTCACGCCATGTGTAGTTCCGACATTTATCGCAATTTCTCGTTCGTTAAGTACTCGTGCGATTTTTCCACGAATTGGTTCAGTCATTGTCCATCCTCCATTATATCTTCAGATTGGAGTTTCTGTTTTAACTCTTTCACATCTTCCGGAACAATATCATCCCAATCGCTTAGGGCATCATCTGCTGTCATCAGTTGTGCAGTGACAATTTCTTCAAGCCGGGCAAGTATCACTTGGTAGTTTTCTTGAGATTCTGAATGCTGTGCTGATTCTATTGCGGCTGCCGCCCGCCGGAGGGTCAGATAGAGGAAGATCAGGCGCCGAAACGCAGACCGAGCGTGTGGTTTAATAACTTCTTTCGCCGCCTTTTCAACTGACTTTTGCCCGACAAAGAATGAAACACTACATCCTATTGCTAAGAAAATAATTTGCAAAAGGATGTTCTCTAAATCAGTGAAGGGAAGATCCACTGCCATGTACACGAGACTTAATAAGACCACTAAGACGATTAATACGATTAAAAGTTTGTAGTTTGCTATTATGAGATTTTTCATAATTTACTAATGTATCAGTAGAACACAGCTTGATTACCAAGAAGCGGTGAGCCCGTAAGTCAGATTAATATGCTCTTTCATACCACTGTCCGTAATATTGACAAGGTTTTTGAAGAAAGCCTCAGTGTCTTGAATGGCTTTGCTGGTTAGGCGGACTCTGCCACTCGGCGATTGTGTCCAATTGTAAGCAGGCATATCAGAACCGTGTGCCAGACTATGGCAGACACGTAAAATTTCATTCAATCTCACACGAACCTGAAAGCCATTCATTTCACGTCGACTCCAGATCCAGTCATTGATAGGATCATGTCCTGTGCATTGTTCAAGAAATTTCTGTGTATTTTCCCAGTTTGGCGTATTGAATCTCTCCGTTGATCTTTCCACCGCTTGTCGGGCGACTGCGTAAATAGGGGATGAATTCGGTATCACATCGTAGAAGTCGTACACGATGTTTTTTATGTATGCGTTCCACGCTGCGACGTAACCGGTAAGTGCTGCGCGGTAGTAAACCTGTATCTCATCATGGGACATGGGATGCAATCGCTTGTCCGTTGCGGTCCGGTGAAGCGTCTCTATGCGGTCTACTGTAGTCCTATATTTCAATGCTGCTGGTGATAGCACAAGGAACCTTTAAAGACAATTTACAAATTCAGTAAGGGCACTTCGATACCGTTCTAACGGTTCGGAATTGAGTTGGACCGGAATTGAGTTGGAGTCTACCGTGAACTACATTCGGTCCAGGGTGAAGACTATCTAAGGGTATTCCTTTAACCGTCATAACGACACAAGCACTGTGATAGTCAGGTATCTCTATGAGTCTCTCACTTGGTAACTCTTTTGGGTTTGCATAGATCTGGCGACGTTTCTTGTGGAGAGCCTCTAGTGTTTCTTTAATAGATGCATTAACCGCCTCAAATGCTTTGCTTGCTTTGCTGCGATAGAGAGTTACGCGATTACTGATGAAGGTGTGGAGTTTCGGGATATCCAAACCCTCGCCCTTTGCTCTGTTGGCAAAGTTGATTTTCGCATAAGTTTCTATCTTCGGGTCCCCCGTACCGTGGCCATAAAGTAGTGCTACGACATTCTCCACAGCCCAACGCGAACTATCATCAGGCGTAAAGGGCACAATAACGTTTTCTGCAGCGACAAGAGCCAATTGGGTGTAGATAGCGAAACTCGGATTACAGTCGAGGATGAAAAGTGCATCTCTGTTCCCGCTCCGCTTACGCAACGCAAAGGTTAGATCCTTAATCCAGTTGAGTACCTGTTTCCATGCATCTGCTGGAAGTGCCAACTGAGACATCTGGCGAATCGCTTCTGACAGAATTTCAAGCAGATTATCGCCGCACACCAGAAGTAAATTTACGGGAATTTTTGCGTTGAAGTCCCGAGGGCGACATACGTAATGAGATACATCCTCAATGGTACGGAACGGAGAATTCAGCCGTGCTTCAAGGTAACCTGCGACCGTAGCACGAGGGGTCTGCCCTATCAATTTGTGTATTACCTCATAACTTTTGTGTATTACCTCATAACTTTCGTTGTCGGACATCCCATCGTCAGAGATTTCGTCGTCGGGATCAACTAAGATATCGGAATTCAGAAGTAACATCTCAGAGATATTTGCCTGAGGGCAAAGGTCTATAACATAGACATCGGTATCTGGGTAAGTACGGGCATACTCTGTTGCTGCAACAAAGCTTAAAAAACTCTTACCAACCCCTCCTTTATTGTTCCAAAATGCGTAAACTGTCATAGTGCCACCCCTCTCAAAGATGAGAAAACTTGTGAGAATGTTTTTAAAGTTTAGCACAAATTGGTATGGTATGTCAAGCGGTTTTCGGATTTCCGTAGAGGCATTCGGTTTCTAACTTTGCCAGCGAAAAAGGACGGATCCAGTATTTCCTGAAATGTCTACACATTCGCAAAGCCGAGGATATTTTCACAGTTTTCATAGCAAAGCTGAGAAATCAATAGGTGTCGTAAAAGGGATAAACCCTGACCTGTATTGGGTTTTAGACGGTTTTCGTCAAAGCGTGCTATGAAAGTTGCTATGAAAATTTCATACCGATCTATATCAGCCATAAAACTTTCTCGGCACTGAACAGATAATCGTATATCTGACTGTAAATATTCCGAAAAAAATCCTGACTTTCATGGAGGCTTCACGGAGGTTTTCACGGACGTAGACGGGCCGTGGGTTGCCAAGAGGCAATATTCGCCTTCTCCGTGAAAAAACGAATGTGAAAATAGGATTAACTTAGAGTATGAGTATTTTGAGAGCCGGAGGTGCTTATCTTTTGGGGCGTACGTGACGATTTTGTCATCTGAGACAGTCAGTTCTCTGATAGGATGGGAGAAACCGGTAAAAAAATATCTATACGATGTCTACTTATTCAGTACTTACGCAAGTTGAACAGATGAAGGGAAACCTATTTTGCTGAAAAGTCGTCATTTTCTTGTATTTAACCCCCTAAATCCCCCTTATCAGGGGACTTTAAGAGGAAATGCGTAAGTCCTATTATTTTTAAAACTCACCATATTTGTCAATTGAATAGGGGCGAGATTGGGAAACCTTACCAGCGGCGGAGGGAAAAGCCCGATGCCACAAACTAACAATTTGTGCTACAAAGCACTTTTATCGAATTCACGTTATGACATCAAATTCTATACTCCGTGAAGCTATCAAGGAGTTGCTGGAAGGTTTCCGGTCTGTATACGTCAAAACTCTCTTGGTCAACATAGACGAAGTTATAATCAACATCTGTTGCGGTTCTGTTGACATCCTCACACCATTGTGACAATCGGCGCATCTTGAGCGGCACGTCCAAATCTTCTCTGCCCTTCGTTTCAACAACAATTATACGTCCATCCGTCAACTTGACGAGGAAATCTGGATAGTAGTTAGAGAGGTCGCTATCGGCGTTTATGTAGTCGAGTTTGAAATGTACTCCGGGGTAGTTTTTGACGTAAGAGAGGACATCAGGGCAGTTTTCCAAAAATACGGCGAATTCCAATTCAAAATGACTATCGCCGGTGATTCTATTGAATACAGATTTTTGGGGAATCAGGGACTCCTGCTCTTTGACCATAAAAGGTCGTGTATCTTGCGCTCTGATAGTCTCGTTCAACTCAGCTTCCCCTTTATCCCGGACTGTGAGGTCGTTGATAGCGCGTTTGAAGGTTTCAATGACAGTCTTTGTGGCAGGCAATTCTGACAAACTGTATAAGGTATTCGGGTCGTTCAGCGGCACGGTCTCACCAAAGAGTTGATCCTGCACAAAGTCTTTAACCTTTCCGTACAGGACATCGTAACCGCTGACGAGTCGGAGGTCTTTACGGATAGTCTCTGCGAAATAGCCGAGGGTGCTGCGGTAATCCGCGGCTCCACTACCATCTAACACCGTAGTGTGTGTAACTTCGCCAGTTGTCATGTCCTTGAAAACAATTTCGCGTTCCGATGTCTCGTCAAACGCTTGATACGCCACTGGTGTAAAATTGGCCCGCGCAACTTCCAAGTCCGCGAGGTTCGTGTATTCCCGATAGACGCGGCGCGTTAATATCGGAATGTCAATATCAAGCGCGTCAAGATCCTTGTTGACATTTGCCTTGTCTACCTCAACTACGAGAGGTGCTTTAGGTTTAGTGCCTTCACCCATGGCTTGGCGTTCCAATTCGACCCCTTCCGATTTAATTGACTCAACAAATTCCATGAAGACATCGGTGCCGATGACGCTTACGGATTCCTTCTCGGTTCCGGCGTACATCAGACGTAGCCCACGTCCAAGAGTTTGCTCCGGTAAGATATTGGGTTTAGCGGAATAGGCGCGGAGTCCAACAATAGTGGTAACGTTCTTGACATCCCATCCCTCTTTAAGCATCAACACGGAGACGATTGCCTTGTATGGGCTTTCCAACGAATCAATTTCATTTGCTTGCTTACGGAGTTTCTCAAGTTCCTCTCTGTTTCTCCCAGACGTCGCCTCGGAGATTTCGCCGTTTTGCTTGGTGTGAATGACGAGAACGGCATCTTTGAGCTCCGGGTAGCGGTTTTCGAGGTAAATCGCCACCTCATCGCAGTTCCGCGTATTATCGGTCATCACAAACAGGATCGCTTTCTTACCGAGTTTTTCGTGTTCTGCATAAACTTTGCGCCATTCAACAATACCGAGTTCAAGGTAGTCTGCATATTTCTCGGTGTACTTGACGCTTTGGCGTTCAACAAGTTTTGCTCGGCTTTCAGCATCAGGAAGAACAGGGTGTTTGACGATGTTTTGCGAAATCGCCTCTACAAGCGGATAATCGGCGACCGTCTGCACAAAAATTGCACCGTTGCTATGTTTGGGGGTAGCACTTACATCTACTTGCAACGCCAATTCGCTGCCTTTCTGCAAGAGGCGGTTGCGAATATCCTCAATGGACTTGAACCATGCCAACTTGGGATCGTGAACATGGTGTGCTTCATCGTTGAGGACCATCAGTTCATCGATGTTGCGGACGATGTCACCGAGGTCTACCTTAGAATCTGTTGTTGCCCCTGTCGGTTTTTTGCCTAAGAAGTAGTCCATACTGTTTTCATCATCGGGTGCCGGCGGGGATTGATCGCTGGAATAGACGCGGTGGATGTTTGTGAGAAAAATGTTGCCAGTGGCATGAGTGGCACGCACCTCGTCCTGTACATGCAGGGTGAGTTGAAAATCGTCACGCCAATTATTTCCTTCAAAGCCGTTATCAGGCAGTACCGGATCTTCATAGAAAATACGTAAACCTTGGAAATCGTGGTAGAGCCGGTCAAGTACAATGATATTAGGGGCAATGACGAGGAAGTTACGCGAGAGTTCCGAGTCCTGTTCATATAACTTATGAAAGAAACTCCACGCGATTACGAGACTCATCACCTTTGTTTTGCCCGTGCCTGTCGCCATTTTTATCACAAACCGTCGCCAGTTTTCGTCAAATAATCCTGTCGAAACGGCACCGGAACTATCAAAGCGGAACAGATCAACTTGGTCTTTCACCTTGACAACATCGTACAAGTAGATGATGGTTTCGAGTGCTTCGCGCTGGGCGAAGTAGTACTGAAATTCTGTCATTGTCCCGTCGGCCTGTTCTCGCAGGTGAGGGGTATTGAACCACCAATTGAGAAGTGCTTTGCTTGTTTCGGAAGCACCACTGTAGTTGTCATCACGCCACGTTTTGACCTGCTCTCGAATCTTTTGCACAAGTGGTGGGAGTAGCATCCCATATTCCAAATCGAACAGCAGGGACTGATCTGGAAGCCAGCGGACCTTGGGATCAATAATTGCGTGTGGAGATTCGGGAAAGTCGGGGTGTAAAGCCATGATTACTTCTTTTTGTTCATATTGAGGGCTGCCATGGATCTGAGATTTAACAGGGGGGTCATCACACCGCCGGCGGCGGGGAGGACGACTCCAGTATCGTAAAGTTTCATCGCAGAAATAGTGGCGTGTGCGACATCTTCAGGAGCACCCGCGCGGACCATGAAGATATAGCCTTTCTCCGCTGCTTCCTCATAATCCGGTATACGGACGCGCGATAGGTCTGTATCGATCACACCCGCAGCGATCCCGTTCACTTTAATGCCGTGCGCTGCCAAGCGTCCCGCAAAGGCGCGCATGCTCATCTCTAACCCCGCTTTTGAGATACAGTAGGCGGTTCGGTTGTCGGATGCCATTATATCAGAAATCGAGAGGGTATAGATAATACACCCACGAATCTCGTTTGCTACCATGTAATTTGCGACGCGTTGTGTAAGGAAGTGGGTTGCTTTGAGGTTGGTGTTGACAATCAGGTCGAACTGTTCCGGTGTTTCTTCAAGAATGTCAGCGATACGGGTGATGCCGGCGTTGTTGATGAGGATATCCACTTTCCCGAAAGCGTCGTGTGCGGTATCGAGTAGTTTTTGGTGTGCATCGAGGTCGCTGATGTCGGCTTGGATAATAACCGCTTTTCTGCCGAGTGTTTCCACTTCTTGCTGGACGGATTCGGCGGCATCCCGATTTTGGTTGTAGTTGATAAGCACGTCAGCACCTTGGCGTGCCAATTCAATCGCAATTGCGCGTCCAATACCGCGGCTGGAACCTGTCACGATTGCTGATTTGTCGGTGAACGAAACATCTGTTGCGAAGAATCCGAGGTCTGTATCTGTTGGCATATTCTTCTCCATAGGTGTCAATTTAGCGAAAAAGTTCCTATACAAATGCTGAAGAAACACCCAAGCAAAAACCCCCTACGGGGAAACCTGGTTGTTATATTATACCTACTTCTACACAGATGTCGCCCCTACGGGGCTGAAATAGTCATCAGGGGTTAGCAGTCAGTTATCGGTTATCAGTCGGCACCCCTCCCCAGTAACAGGCAGGGCTTCTGGTTGTACCTCTTCAGCGAGGGGGATGGAATGCAATACGCTCGTGAGGAGTCCGGTGCGGTTGGATGTGGATAAAAAATAATTCGGTAATGTTGTAGAGATGCCCGGTGCGGTGTTTTTGCGAAACGCCCAAGCAAAAACACTTTGCTTGGGGTTTTTGATAGGGTGTTTCTGCGGATTTCCCCAAGGAAACCGCACCTACCATGACTGAGGAAAATTGGGATTACCGAATTAAATTCTTAAACTTCATAAAACCGCACCTACCGGGCCCGGGGACCGAGACGGCACACGCATATTGTAAATCGGGCTTACAAAGCCCTCCCACGATCGACTTTTAGTCTGAGTACGGATCTGCAGCATCGCGGAGGGCATCTCCTAAGAAGTTAAAGGCAATTACAACGACGAGGACCGGGACTGCCGGGAAAATGAGCCACGGATAATGGAGCAGGACGGTGACACGCTGTGCCTCCTCCAATAGGACACCCCAACTCGTCATCGGCGGACGGATGCCCAAACCGAGAAAACTGAGTGCGGTCTCCCCCAGAATCATGCCGGGAATAGCGAGTGTGGCAATAACGATGATATGACTATAACACCCGGGTAGCAAATGTCTTGTGATGATGTGCCAATGCCCTGCACCAGCAGCACGTGCCGCCATAACGAAATCACTCTCCCGATATGACAAGACCTTTCCACGCACCTGCCGTGCCAATCCGCCCCAACGTATAATCGACAAAATAATGGTGATACCGAAGTAGATTTGGATGCTCGACCAACCGGGCGGTAGCGCGGCACCGAGTGCCATCCACAGCGGGATGTCCGGGAACGCCGAAAGGATTTCAATAACGCGTTGGATGAGGTTGTCTACCCATCCGCCCCAATATCCAGATACAGTGCCGAGGATAGAACCGAGAATGATGCTAAGAAAAACACCGACTAAGCCGAGTGTCATTGAGACGCGCGCCCCGTACATGATTCGCGATAGCAGGTCGCGTCCCATCCGATCGGTGCCTAACAGGAACATGGGACCAGCGGAACTGAAGAGGTGCCGTCTGCCGTCTGCATCCTTGAAAAAGAATTCAACGGGATGACGTTTCGCCAAGTCTTTAGTGAATTCTAACTCAAGAGTGTCTGGGTTGCGGACGGATTTTAACCCGTGAACGTAGAACCCATCTTCGACCGAGAAATGAAGACGTTGGGGCGGCACGTGCCGCAGTCGCATATTGATTTCGTTGTAGTGATAGGGCGCGAAGAAATCGGCACCGATGGCGAGAATGTAAAAGACCAGCAAGAGGGCACCCGCAATAACCCCCATCCGATTTTTGCGAAACCGTCGCCATATCAGCTGGCGATAACTGAGTTGTCCTATTTCGCCCGCATCCTTAACTTCTTCCATAGCTTCAATTGCCTGATCATGGATGCTTTGTATCTCATTCATAACGAATCCTCGGATCTACCCAAGCGAGGGCTATGTCTGCGAACAGGTTGCCGATAACCAGAAGGAGGCTCAGCATCATAATTAACGTCCCTGCAAGATAGATGTCTTCGTTCAACAAACTGCGTAAGAGAATCGGTCCGACTGTCGGTAACCCCAAGACGATTGAGACGATCGCGGAACCGGAGAGAATGCCGGGTAGACTCATCCCCAAAATGCTGATAAGCGGATTGATTGCAATCCGCACGGCATGTTTACTCACCACAACGATCTCTTTAAGTCCTTTTGCTCTCGCCGTTTGGACGAAAGGCTGTCCCAGAACGTCAAGTAGGTTGCCGCGCATAATTCGCATCAAACTTGCAGTCCCGTTAATCCCGACAACAATGACAGGGATCCAGAGGTGCTTGAAAAGGTCGTTGAGTTTGCCCCAGGTCCACGGCGCGCCTTCATAGTAAGCGGAGAACAGCCCAAACAACGGAACGCCGAAGATGTCAAATGCAAAAACCATCAACGATAATGCTAAGAGAAACGCCGGTATTGACATCCCAACGAAACTGAGGAAGGTGAGAAAATGATCCGACCATTGGTATTGATGCGTTGCGGAATAGACACCGAGAGGGATAGCGACAACATAGGTGAAAATGAGCGATCCGACAGAAATAATCAGAGTGAAGGCTATTCTATCCCATATCAGTTCGTCGACCTCTCGTTTATACTCAAACGACTCGCCGAAGTTGCCACGCACAAAGCCACTTATCCAAATAAAGTAGCGTTTCCACAAGGGTTCGTTCAAGCCGTAGCGTGCCCGCAATTCCTCAACATGCGCCAGTGAGCTGCTATCGCCGAACTCCTCTTCTAAGCGCTGAATTTCCCGATCAAGGTAATCGCCTTGCGGGAGTTGGATGATGATAAAAGAGATAATGGAAATCGCCATGAGTGTCGGAATTGCGATCAAACATCGACGAATGATATAGGTAATTATGGGTGTATCTCCTTTTTATTGGCTATTGGCTGTCAGTATTAAGTTGGGTTTCACTCGTTCCTTGAGTAGACATGACGGTATATGGTTTTGAAGTGTATTTAGGTTATTGAAATTGTCCTTCTCTGTTCCGTTCAACCCAACCTACGGTCCTTATACACCAGAAAATTGACGGGGTTACAAACCTCACCAGCGAAGAGGGAATGGGTCTTCGGACTGCAAGCAGTCTCTGACTGCTGATGGAAACCGACGGCTGATCGCTATTCCTTAGATAGCCAGCACTGTTCGGGATAACTGGTCGCGGGGGTGACAATCGCCCATGGACCCAAAATGCCGTCGTTTGGGACGTTGTGAAAATGGTTCGCTACGACGAGAAGGGATGGCGAACGCGCTGCGGAACCGAGATGAAATGGTCCTTCGTCGATGTGAATCCTGACGGCATCCCGGACATATTGATGTCGTTGTTTTTTATCGGGTTCTCGCTTAATTTCGTCGTATAAGTCAAGCAACCGTTTTAAGGGTCCGGTGGCGGGTTCACCCTTTTCACCCCCCGTTTCATACCATTTTCCTACTTTCGGGTGCCAGTACTTGGGGAGTGTCGGAAACACCCAATCAGGATACGTGAAGAGATCCATTTCCGCCTCACCGTGCATACTGATTGTGAATTTACCGAGCGTGCGCCGCAAACTTAATTCGGCACCGGGAGGCGTATAGAGCAGGGTTTCCAAGCCGAGCTGCTCCCATCCTTCTTGAATAATCAGCCCGATGTCATTCTCTTGACTGTTGAGATTAGAACTCGGTACATCCATGAGTATCTCAATCCGTTTGCCATCTGGACGCAGTCTATAGCCATCCTTATCGCGTGCTGTGAGTCCCATTTCATCGAGAAGTCGGTTTCCTGTGGCAATATCAAAGTCTGCATCGGCGCGTTTCCATTCCTCAAAGAGGGTTTGCCCGTCTTCATCAGCGAAGTGCCATCCCTCTTGGCTGACGGTTGCCGCCTGGGGTTCCAACAAGCCGCGCCATGCGATTTCGTTACACTTCTCGCGATCAACGCCGTATGCAAGCGCCTTGCGGAAACGTTGATCCCGAATGAGTTGTCTTAGCGCAGGGTCGGGGGCGGTCCAGTTAATCAAGATAGCGGGTTGTGCGCCAGCCGTGCTTTTCCAGCGACGTACTTTATAGCCCCCTTTCTCCTGTCCCTTCAAATAGAGTGCGAGATCTCGGAGCTCCATCCCGCGGTATTGGCAGTCGATCTCCCCCGCGAGGATCTTGAGGACGCGAACCTGCGGCTCAGGCACCAAACTCGTCTTGACTCTGTCAATGTAAGGGAGCTGCCGTCCGAGTTCATCAACGACATAGTAATAGGGATTGCGCTCCAGCCCAACACGGAAGCCGCCCTTTTCATATTTTGTCACCCGCCAGGGCCACAACGTCGGACGCTCTGGGGTCTGATGTGGGATGTTTTCCTTCTCGAATTGAATGAAATCGGTATATTTGGCGTTGCCGTCTGGGTGGAATTGCATCATGTAGTGCTTCGGAATATTATACTGATTGCACCACCAAAAGCCGGTCGCTAACCAGAGCGGCACGAGCCAGTTGGGACCTGCGAATTTCATTACAATTGTGTAATCATCGGGCGTTTCGACTTCCATCGGAATACCGTTTACCTTACACCAAACCGGTGGGCTGTACTTGTGCCGTTCATCAAGGCACAAGTCATAATAGAAAGCGAATGAGGCAGAGGTATAGGGATGTCCGTCCGACCATTTGACCCCCTTGCGGAGATACAACGTCAACATACTTCCGTCCTCATTGAACTCCCATGTTTCAGCAAGACCGGGTTCCAGACCAGAAGCATCAAATTTCCATCGGATGAGTGGTGCATAACCCGCTGTCATTTTCCAGGTGCCCAGATCTGGATGTGTATGAAATCGGTGCCACGTCCCGCCGTAGGGACCGGGGCGTTCGTATCCATCGAAATTCGTCTTGGCGACGAGTGGGTTTTGTGGAAGTCGTTCGGCGAGAGACGGGAGTTTGCCGTCTGCGACGAGTTTTGCCCACATCGGTGCCTCTTTTGCCTCAATTCCACGCGGAAAATCGGAGGTATCTTCCAATGGGTTTTCTGAACATCCAGCAACGAAAATTAGCAAGATAATTAGTACTTTAGCTACAGTCTGAGGGATTTCTATTGGAAATCTTCGCATTTCAGACATCCTCCTCACGCTTCGCGAGAGAATCCGTGAAGGCATTAAACTCTTGAGAGACGGTTGCAAATAGTTCGTCAATCGACTTTGCATGCTCTTCTGTTTTTTCATAAACCAATTGTCTACCATAGATATTAGTGACTTTGTGGCGGAACTCCAAAAGTTTTTCCAATTGGAGAGAGGTATTTTCGGAAATCACGGGTGGTCGTTCCGGTCGCTGTTCCACCATTTGTGCGAGTAGATTTTTATGCCATCTACTCCCAGTCGGCACGTGCATATCCACCTCACGGGCAATCCGGAGAAAGATGCTCTCTATGCCTCTATAGACATCGGCGAGATCTGTAACGATTGTATTTTCGATGAATTCTCTAACATCAATAGGAACCACCTCAAGTTTTTCCAAACCTCTCGTGACTCTTTCAAGCATTTCATTTATTTTTGTGAGTTCATCGTTGATGCGTTGTGTCAGTCTTTTTCGATTCATTTCATAAACTTCTCCGTCGTCAACGGGGAAAACCTGTCCCTGAAGATGTTTGTAGAGCGTCCACCACACATCTGTCATGCCAGTGGGGGCATGCATGTTTTTTTCGATAGGAATCGCTTGATGTTTTATCCGCTCTCGGAAAAGCCCTTGTGATGTATCAAAATTAATTAGGTCTATTTTGAATTCCGAATCAAAGTTCATAACTTTTTTGTATGCCTTATCATAGAGATCATGGGAGAGTCCTGACACAGCGATATCAATATCCGACCCTTTCGTGAACCACATTGGTTCTGTGAGTGAACCGAAGACAGCGACTTGGGTGGCATCGAACTGTTCATAGAGTAGTGCAGCGACCTCATGCGCGACGTGCCATGCCCGATGGAGCAAACTTTCGTCCACTATCCGGCTTTTCCAGTGTTGCTTCAGTCGCTTTCTGCATGCGGAGAGTTGGTCTGCAGACATCTTTTGTTTTGACATCACTCCACTCCCTGTAACTCCAACGTATCACTGTGATGACATGCCACCTGAACACCGGGTGCTATCTGACGGAGTTCTGGCGTTTCCTGTTTGCATATATCGGTTGCGTAACGGCACCGCGGGTGAAAATAGCATCCAGTAGGCGGTTGAGATGGGTCGGGGACATCCCCTTCAAGACGGATATGTTCGCGTTTGCGCTGCGCACTCGGATCTGGAAGTGGCACGGCGGATATCAACGCTTCCGTATAAGGGTGCTTCGGCGATTGATAGAGGGTTTCGGCATCGCTAATCTCCACGATTTTGCCGAGATACATGACTGCGACGCGGTCGCTGATGTGCTCAACAACACTTAAATCGTGTGCGATAAAGATATAAGAGAGATGGAACTTTTCACGGAGCTCCGCCAGCAGATTGAGAATTTGTGCTTGGACGGAAACATCCAATGCCGAGACCGGTTCATCTGCGACGATGAGTTCAGGTTGAAGAGCTAACGCCCGCGCAATACCGATGCGTTGGCGTTGACCGCCACTGAAGGCGTGTGGGTATCGGCGCATATCCTGTGATCTTAAGCCTACAGATTCCAACAGTTCAACAATCCGGTCTTGAAGTGCTGTTCCTTTTTCGGTCTGATTGACGCGCATCGGCTCACCGACGATATCTCCCACCGTCATCCGTGGATTGAGCGAGGCATGCGGATCTTGGAAGATCATCTGGATACGTCTACGATAGGGACGCATCTCTCGGTGGTTCAATTTCGCTAAATCTACCTCTTCCTCTCCAAAAATGAAACTCCCGCTTGTAGGTGGAATTAATCGGAGTAGGCATCGTCCTGCTGTGGTTTTCCCGCAGCCACTTTCACCGACGAGACCGAGCGTTTCACCGCGTTGGACATCAAAACTGATACCATCGACCGCCTTGACATACCCGACAGTGCGTTGCAAGATGCCTTTCTGTATAGGAAAATACTTTCTGAGATCGTTCACCTCAAGCAATTTCATTTTTTTAATTATACCTTGCGGTTCGGTTAGGTGAATTAGCGAATAATGTTAATCGACGTATATTCGCCTGCGCCGCTGTTGCAGGTTTTTAATTTTTCCTTGCGGTTCGGTCAGTTGGGTTTGGGCATTCATCTGCCTCCCCGTAGACCCACCTGCGCCGCTGTTGCAGGTTTTTAATTTTTCCTTGCGGTTCGGTCAGTTGGGTTTGGGCATTCATCTGCCTCCCCGTAGACCCGCCTGCGTCGTTGTTGCAGGTTTTTAATTTTTCCTTGCGGTTCGGTCAGTTGGGTTTGGGCATTCATCTGCCTCCCCGTAGACCCGCCTGCGCCGTTGTTGCAGGCTACCGTTTTGGTTTAATGTTTCCAAAAGAAAAGAAACGTCAAAATTCCCAAACCCAGTCAAAACTCATCGAATGGAGCGCAGCCCAGGAGCAATAAATTAAAAATCTGTGTGAAGCCAGCATCGGACAGCGTGTCCACTGTTTTCCGTTTTTCCATTGATTACCGCGAGTTCTGGCATCCGTTCACATTCTGGCATCCGTTCTGAACACCGGGGTTGAAACGAGCACCCCGACGGCAGCGTCAAGGGGTGTGGCACTGTTCCGGGTATGGAGGGCAAGGTTCTCTGCGGCGTTCTTCCGAGGACAGGTATAGACTTTAGCAATCCTTGCGTGTACGGATGCAAAGGATTGTAGAAGATGTCATCAACGGTGCCTTTTTCGACGACGCGCCCGGCGTACATGACAACGACTTCATCAGCGAGATCGGCAATGACACCGAGGTCGTGGGTGATGAGCATAATTGCCATCCCCATTTCCGCTTGGAGTTCCTGCATGAGACCGAGCACCTGCGCTTGAATCGTCACATCAAGTGCAGTTGTGGGTTCATCTGCAATGAGCAGTGTCGGTGAACAACAGAGTGCCATTGCAATCATAACACGTTGACGCATGCCCCCGGAAAGTTGGTGCGGGTATTCATCAACGCGTTGTGTAGGCGCAGGTATACCGACGCGCGCGATCATTTCGATTGCGCGTTCGCGCGCTGTCTTCTTATTAACCTGCTCGTGTAAGACGACTGCTTCGGCAATTTGGTTTCCGACAGTATAGACTGGATTAAGGGAGGTCATGGGTTCCTGGAAAATGATGGCAATTTCGTTGCCACGGATTTGGCGCATCAATTCGCTCTTCGGCGACACCTGTGCAATGTCTAAGGGGTCATCTTCACGGTTGCGATAAAATTGGATCTCGCCGGCTTCAATGCGTCCCGGTGAGGGCACGAGTTGAAGCAGCGATAGTCCGGTGATGCTTTTCCCGCAGCCACTTTCGCCGACAACGCCGACGGTCTGCCCGCGACCAATTTCAAAACTGACATCGTTCACGGCATTTACGATACCATCGTCTGTTGGAAAGACTGTTTTTAAGCCAGAAACTTCCAGAAGTGATTTTTCATAAGATTTTTCCATTTGGGTTATTCTACACAAAACGCGATCGTGTGTCAATCTTTTTTAAATAAATCAGGACTTACGCAAATTTAGTATGCGGCGCGAGGTTTTTTGATAGTTAACCCCCAAAATCCCCCTTATCAGGGGGACTTATGAACCAACTGCGTAAGTCCTATAAATTTTAGCGTAGTTTGCAAGTCAAAACTTGCACCAGAAACGTCAGAACTATTAAGTTGTCCTGTAACCTTGGAACGTTAAAATCCAAGAGAAGAAACGCCTGATCAAGGTCTTCAAAGGAACGGATATGCAAAGCCGTCTTTACAAAAAAGCGGACGGATACAGAGATCCACCCTTACAATTCACTGTCACCTTCCCGGTCGTGTTCACTGTGGGTTTCACCGCTGCGAATACAGAGGTCCGCCCTTACAATTCAAAATCATGTGGTATTAGTCGTGTTCACTGTCCCCGTCTCGTTCGTGTTCACCACTACGGCCTTCACTTACACCCACTTCAGGATGGGCAGTCCAGGCGGTAAAGTTCGTGCTGATTGCCTTCAGTTCAACTTCTTTTTTTTCACCGGGGGCGAGGTCGGTTGGGATTGATGGCCCGAGCTCTTTTCCGTTTGACAAGTGAACTTCAACTACGACTTGCTTCAAGGTTTCGCCAGTGGTGTTTTCCACTGTCCCTCTGAAGGAATTGCTTTGCGCGTCGTAAGCCATGATCAATCGGACCCCGTTTCGGATCTGATTGTAACTTTCGCTTAGCGAGAGTTCAGTGCCTGATTCTTCGCTATCTTCACTAATAGATGGTTTATTCATCTTTGAACAGCTGCTAATAACGGAAACCACCAATATGATGGTAATTGCGGTAAGAATTCTGTGAATGCGATTCAAGAATATACTCCTTTTTTTTCTTCGTGAATACTTTTTGATTGGGCTTTAGTTCAATCAAAAGTTTAACTTTCATATATAGGGTGAATTGTTAAATTGAAATTTTTGATTGGGTCTCAGTTCAATCAAAAGGCTACAATTCTGTTTTAATGTGATTCCAAAACACAGTCAGCTTCTCGCTCGTAATATCTCGGGCATAATTAACAACGCTGGCTTCACCTGTCTGTTCCTCATAACCTATGGTATCGGTGCGCCACATTTTCGACGAATCCTGTGTTGGACTGAAGAAGTAATCATGCACCTGTTGAGCAGCGATTACAGACTGCTGCGGTGTGCCCGGGTTCTCTACTTTCGTTTCAGTGTTTTTAATCAGTGCCCATGGAGACGGTGAGATCCTGACGTGTCGAAGCCGTGTTTTTTCCATTGCGGTCAAACCGAACTCCGGTTCCGGCGAATTTGTAAAGAATGTGAGTTTCATGACAAAACCGGAAGCGACCAGGAAGAAGAGTAGGACGATGGCGTTGACGAACTTCGGAGAGAGATCCAACTTTAATTGGTCAAGACACCACGCCAAGGGACTCGCGAAGAATGCGAGCTGCTGTTGTCGATGGAGTTGCCGGACGCGCTGTTGAATGTTCCGGGCTAATTCCGGCGGTGGAATTGGTGCCTCTGTATTCTCCAGTACATCCGCGGTGTGCCACAACGCTTCGTACTCTCTTTGGCACTCTGGACAGGTCCGCAGATGCTCCAAAAGGGTGCGTCGCGAAATTCCTTCAGAAATCGGTTCTGTTGTCCGCGCATCCCCCTTCACGACAAGGTGTGGCAAATTGTTAAGAGTCTGTTCGCAATTCAAATTCATTAAGACCCTCCTTCCAAGAGATAATATTTGCTCAGCTTCCGTTTGAGATTTTTCAGTGCCTGATTCAACCGTGAAGCCACGGTGCCTTCCGAACACTTCAAGATCTCAGCGATCTCCCGGTACTTGAGGTGCTGCATATAGTATAGTGTGACGACCTCGCGCTGTTTTTGTGGTAGCCGATTGATAGCACCTTGGACCATTTCACTCTGCTCGGTATTCACCACCACCCGTTCGGGTGAGTCCGTTTCAGAAACCGCGCCATCCATTTCCGTTTCTCTGGTATAAGCGGCAAGTTTGCGGTCATGCGATTGCGATTTACGGATATACTGCTGGCACGTATTGATGCCGATACTATATAGCCATGTCCCAAACTGCGACTGAAATCGAAACGCCTTAATTGACTTGTATGCCTCTAAAAACGTTTCCTGCGTCGCGTCGGCGGCATCTTCAGGATTGCCGAGCATTCGGTAGGCAAGCCCATAAATCTTTGAATGATGCCGATTGACGAGTTCGTTGAACGCCTCGGCATCGCCCTCCACTGTTTGGTGTACGTATACATCATCAGGAATCATATTTCTAATTTACCTTGCGGTTCGGTGAGAGTGGGTTTCGTACTTGACATTCCTCGACGTAGAGCCAGCCCTCCTAGCGCAAGCCTCTATAGGTTTGCGGGACAATGTTACGGGCTTACGTTCTCGCGGCTAAAAATACAAAGACTTCTCACACGCAGCCTCTGCATCATAGACGCTCGTATTCTAATTTGGGCCACCGCCACAAACACCCGACTACTATCCCTTAAAAAGCGGCAAACGCGTTTATCAATTCGGATGTTGTCTGTTTTGTTGCGTCAAAATCGATTTCCCTTCACTTTTTTTAAAAGTGGAAAACGCGCGTATCAATTCGGATGTTGTCTGTTTTGTTGCATCGGAATCGATTTTTCTTCATTTTTTCTTCTCAAGGGCAAAAAAGAAAACCGGGTACTGATTTTTTTTACTGATTCACTGGGGAACGCCACGGATTGCAGTGTCCGGCAAAACGTTTTAACGCGCTACTTTTAATGATGATTGCCTCCGGACGTAGGACCGTGGCGTAGGAAGTCAGCAGCGCAATTGTGTCAAGCAGAGAGTTGTAGCCTGACATTCCGGACATATCAATGTAAATTTTGCTGAACGGTTCGCCGAGTTCGAGTGCTGCTCTAACATCAAAACCGTCAAGTACTTCAAAATGGAGTTCAGGGTGCCGTTCCCTTGCACGTTCAATACATTTGAGACTGATGTCAGTACCAATAACTTTTTTACAATGGGGTGCAATCAGGTTCGTCGTTGTTCCCCACTCGCAGCCGATTTCCAACACGACATCCTGGGCATTTATCCACACAGGAATCGTCTCTCGATATTCTTTAACGCCGCGGGTCGCGATGAAATCGGTGTGCCCTTCAAACAATTGATTTTGGGTCGCCATACCAACAAGTCTCGAACCGCTATGCGGCTTCACACGCCTCACAGACTAAGGCGAAACGTTTGGTGCCGTTTGCTTCAAATTCGGTCTCGTAATCATAACTAACCGGCACGTTTGACGCGCCACACCAATCGCATCGTCCAGAAAAGGTATGTGCTTTCTGCCCCAACAGCATTTCCTTCTGCTCCTCAACGTTTCGGGTGGCGGCGATGAGGTCAAGAGCATTTTGGCGGAGTTTCTGATCGGTCTCCTCTTTGGCGATTCTTTCAAGGAGCGGCTGCAGTCTCGGATCGTTCGGATTTCCGCCATCCTCGAGTGTGTGCCACGCGGCTTTGCGGACGCGCAGATCGGGATCGACCAAGCCTTTGTAGAGTGCCACCCACACTTTGTCAATGCTTTTCCGAACATGACAGGGACAGAGATTGTCCATTGCCTCGACGCGATCATCCGGATTGGAAGAATACGCGAGAGAGAGGTAGTATTCGACCTCATTGCCTCGCAACCGATCCTCACGCCGGCGATGTGCTTTTTTCTGATACTTGTTCATGCCTTTTAATTTTTTTTGCTTCGCCATCTGTTTCCTCCTATATTAACTTTAACCCAATCTACGCTGCTTTTATTCAAAAAATACGAAATTTACAGGAAATCGCGAATCGAATATCTATAGGATTAATACATCTTCCTAATCAAACTTCAGTTTATCCGTGACCTTGCGAAGTGCCTCGTTTATCTTTTCCAATACCTCACTGGATGGGGGTTCCCCTTCGGCGGTAATTGTGACGCGAAACTGAAAGTCGAGTTCAGGTGCGATTTCAATCAGGTCACCGACTGTTGCAGCCAAATCCTGAATTTCGATCTCCGTAAGGGGTGATTCAGTATGGCCCACCCACGCTGCCTGTCGGACCTTAACATGATAAAAGTCGTCGGTTAACGATCCGTCCGAAACGATTAAGCCACTTTCAATTGCGCCTTTGGCGGCTTCGAGAAATACATGATCAGATATAGTAACCCCTATATTGGATTCAAGTGTCTCTTTAATCAATCCAAGTGTAGGGTTTCCAGATTCCCACGCGGCTTTTGCATCTTTCCCGATGAGATCGTTCGGTGCTATTTTCACAAGTGCCTCGGATACTTTTAAACCGACCTTATCGGCTTCTTCAACAGCACAGGGCCACGGCGGACTACCCTCAATAAATTCAAAGAGCCTTTTATCGCGTCCCTCGTTGACAGCATCAACAACCAATGACCACGGAATTGGAGAGCCCTTGAGTATAGTTAACGCGTGCATTATCTTCCCGACGGATGACGTTTCGTTCTCCCATGCGTCAGGCAGGTTGTTGTGGCTGAGTTCGGAGCCACTGATAGATTGTAGCGGCGCGAGCAATTCCAGATCGTCGGTTATCTCCGCGTCAGGAATGTTCTCTTTAAGATAGGCTTTACCTTGGCGGCGCGCCATGAGTAAGCCGTTTTGAACAGCAGATTGAATTGCGTCGAAAAGAGTGTTATCAGAGGCGAGTTTGGGAACATCGTCTCCCTTGAAGAATTCCCGAATTGCACCTATTGTTGTCGGGACATTATCGCCTTGCCACAGCTCTGGCAATTGACCCGGAGCTAATAAATCAGCACTGAGATTGTGGAGTTCCGCGTGTTCAATTGGAACGGTTTCTAACTCCTTTTTCCAGAGATCCTCGTCAGTAGCGGGTGCTTCGCGCCAGTGAGTCTGCTGAGAGCCGTCTGGACGCACAGTGCGTAACACAATCTGACCTTCTGTAACACCGCGTCGAAGTGTGTCAATGAACACCTGCCGGTTTAACAATCGGGGGAGACGGGGAAGGCTCGCAAACATCTGATAGAGCCCTTGAATGGGTTTGGCGGTTTCGTTCTCTCCCCATATATCAAAGAAACTATCGGGGGTGAGCAGGTCTGGATCGAGCGAGGTTGTTAGCAATCTATCTTCAGCGATCAGAGCGGTTTTGATCCGTTCAAAAGGCGACTCTGTACCTGATGATAACAAGCTCGTTTCAATGTCGCCATCCTCATCAATTGCAATTAGTACGCTATAAGCCGATGTGACAGACTCTAAAATACCAGTTTCATCTATTCGCTTACGTTCCTGTAGGAGTGCTGGCTGCTGTTCACTCAAGAGGCTCATCTCGTCTTTACTCTCAATAATGCTCTGCCATCCAAGGATTCTGTGGATGCGTTGTCGCAATCCTGCCAATAGTGCGTTTTCGGGGACAAGAAGGATGACATTGTTCCGGTAGGTCCTTTGAAAAAATTCTTTGAGTTCGGGCGAGACATCCTCACCGGGAACCGTTGCGTATTCGGGACCAGCAATCACAAAGCGGAGTTCGGGGGTATCAGGAACATCTGCAGGGGACTGGGGTAACGTGTGGACCTTAACCTCATCTGTTTTCCGTCCGAGGGCGGCATCTTTTATTCGTGTCACGAGACTCTCGTTAATTTGGTCTTCGGTGATTCTCGCCATTGCACGGATGTGCATTCTTGTGAGATTGGAGGCCGTCCCCAGTGCCCAACTATTCTCGTTTTCTTTGAGAAACCAAGAGGCATCTCGCCACTCAGAAAGTCCTTTTTCGACCGACATCGCATCAATGTCTGCGTGTGCAAGTAGGAGATGAAGATCTGCCAATTCTGCCTTATGTCCAGACGGTTGTGAATGCAAAAAGGTGGAAAGGACTGCGGTTTCAATTTCGCGGGATGTAAGCAACGGTAGATCTTTTTGAATGGTGCGGGCTCTTTCGAGTTCTCCGGTGAGAATGGGTGTCCACTGCGTGCCTTCATCACACGCCCTAACAAGTTCTTGAAGAACATCCGACAGTCCGGTATCGGTGGTGAGGAGTGCATTGGGTCCGATAAACGCTGACGTGTCTTTTTCGACAGCTTCTCTCAGCATCAATGCGAATGTCCGAAACATGCCACGCGTCCCCTGAAATTTATCCAGCTGCGTCCACTTTTGATAGAAGACTTCAATGAGGTCTGGGTGAAACGGATAGGATTTGACGAGGCCTTCATAGGCATCCTGATCTGTGTGTGCTCCGCGCATCGAGAGTCTCTGTCTCGCTGCGATAATGCTGTCCACAATAGCACGGCATTTTTTCTCAGGATCTACAGATTCAAACAGTCGCCGTCGGAGCAATTCTGAAATATCTTCTCGTGAGACAGGTTCAAAGGTTTCTTCTAAACGACGGAATACCCCTTCCAACATATTTAAGACGCGAACGCCGGTTGGATCGTCGGCGATAATATCGGAGGTAATGAGACTTGCTACGATTGAAGCATTACTGACCTTTTCAACTGCCTGTGTAAGTGCCTGGAAGAAATCTTGGAGAATTCCGAATCGCTTTGGATCATCATTGACAGCGGCACGCGTATACATGAGGGCTTCATCGAGTAAGATGAGGGTGGACATCCCTTCCGCCTGTGGGATTTTGAGCAAGTCGCGAAGCGGCTGTTCCTGTGGGTTAATATAATCGGCTTCATGCTCGGCAACGATAGCGAGTCCTTTATCGCCGGCGAGTTGATATGCCAGGGCACCCCAGGGCGTTTGAACCCGCTTTCGTTTGCCGTTCGGACTTACAACCGAAAACCCTTTTTTCACATCAAATTCGTCGAACGGAAGGATAGCAACGCGTGTCCGAGGTAACGTCCCTAAACCACTGAACGCCATAAATTCTTGCACGGTGGGATGCGTTTGCAATTCAGGACCGTGTTCTGCTAAATGCAAGAGCGTGATGAGCGAGTGGGTTTTTCCGCCACCGTAAGCGACTTGAAGCGTCATGACAGGGTTGCCGCCCTGTCCGGCTAACCGTCGGAGAACGTCTCGCGCCAACGTTTTGAGATTATGGGTAGGGTAGGTGCGGTCGAAAAAGAGAGTGGGGATCCGATAGACCTTACGGGCATCTCCCGTTCGCACGGCGTAGAGATCTGCTGCGAATTCCGCGGGTTCAAGCTTGCCTTGTCGGACATCGTCTCTTAAGATACAGTGGTCGTGCCACGCGTTAGCACCCATCATGCTGCTCCTTTTCCATGTTTTTAAGAATTTGCTTAATAATCGGTTGGAGCGAGGGGAGCTGGTTCTTCAGGACCGCAGCGGAAGCGGTTTTATCGTCTGCGGCAAACGCCTCACAGTCCATTCCTTCAATGAATGCTCGGATATCATCCATTGCCTCAAAGATGCGTTTTAAATAGAGTCGATGGTTTCTCATAGGATTATCATTTGGGACAATTCACGGTTATCCACTGAATAGAGCAATTAGGGCGATAATCACGGCTGCGATACAAAACTTCGAGGTTACAAATCCCTCCCACAAAGTGCAGTGTAACACAATTTGCGCGTCTAAGTCAATCGAAAATCAACTATGATTTTTATGAGAATCACAACGCGGATTATCAGGAATGACACGGAGGACGCAGATTTCGCGGATTGTTTTGTTTTCCGAAACTGCTGGGTGACTCAATACCGGACGAGGAGACCTGGTCCCTGCGATCAAGCACGCATCGCGTCAAGCCTATTCTGATAGACGTTCCTCAAATGTGAGTTGTCTTTCATCTTCTGAGTTGGACTGCCCTGGCAACAAAACGCCACTGACCGGTTCGCCGGGTTCATAACCGATGAGCGTCTCCAAGAGCGATCTTTCACTGGAACCCTGGGGACTTGTTTCGATGAGTGCCTGAACGACTGCCTTGAAAAGCGGGTTTTCTTTTAGTCCGTGCTCGTGGAAGTAGGCGTTGGTGTAGGCACTTTCGTTCGCATCCCAGAGTTTCATGACTCTGTGAATCATGTCTATCATCGGAATTCTTCCAGAGGTGTGGGCATAACCAATCCGATCCGAAGTGCGTTCGGTGTGTCCAAGGAGCTTGAGTGCACTGCCGGAGCTAACCTTCTTCAAAATGCCAGTCTGTACTGCCCGCAAATCGTCAAGCGATACGCCGTATCCTTGCGCTAATAGAATACACTCACCTACGGGCGCGTTTTCTGTACCGAAGTAGTCCTTGTGCATCAGATAATAGCGGGTCCATTCGTCTAATGCCTCGGTACTTGCACCGTGCAGAATCTGACCCAAGGCAAAATCGGTTACAATACGCCGGACATCAGTGAGAAATTCTGTCACTGTGAAAGGTTCACCTGTATTCCGCCTGACTCCCTTGTAACTGGAGTAACTCTCTAATGCGGGGCCGATTGCTGACCAAACGAAGTCAGGCCCGCGAATCCCTGCGTCCCAAAAATAGCGGAGGCGTTCGGTAATCCGTTTCTGCATGTAGCGTTTGACTTCACTGTAACGCCCATTTTTTGCGTTTGCAGGACGCTTTCGGCAGACGAGCCATAGCGAAGTAGCGAGAGCTGCCTTCCCTTGCGAACTGGTACTATTCTTTAATTCCGTATCAATAGGCCAAGATGTCGTAACCACCAAACCCGATTCAATCATCGCCCTAACAAGGGTTTCCCATGCCTCCGGCGATTTGTGGGCGAAGACAATCACGATTCGTCCATTGTCTATCAGTGAGTTGTGGGCAGACTGGAAAGTGGCAGCCATGCCAGATTCGTAAAACTCCTTCGCCGCTTTATTATCCCCGTCAAAATGATCTGAATGTTGGACAAGCTCATCAGATTTTGGTGTGAGTACCTCGGCAAAAACATCAGGGAATTGATCTCCAATTGAGCGACGAAACCACACGTAAAAAAAATCGGAAAGATCTGCGTAAGGAATAGCGTCATAATAGGGTGGATCTGTAATAATTGTGTTCATCGGTCTGCTACTCAGCACTTGTGCTGGTAAATTGAGCAACTCAAGACCGAGTTGCCTGGGTCGCAATCCAGACAAGGTTTTCGTGAGAAAACGCCCAACATACTCAATTGCCCCTTTGTAATATCTAGTCTTGTCCGATAAGGGGTTCCCTTCTGCGAAATCCCAAGTCATTGGAAGCGCAAACCTTGCAAAGGTATGTTTTACCTCACTAGCATGAGTCTCCCAGATACAAATTGTACTAGCATAGTCTGCTAGCCGATTAATGTTAATGGCCAAATACATCTCAATTGCCTTGATCCATTCCGAAGGATATACGCTACGCTTTATTTCACATCGCGCTGCTTGGGTCCACTTCACAAATGTCATCAACGCCAACAACTGCCTGTCTGTGAACAGATCTGACCATTTCTTGAATCCGTAGAGCGGAACCACAAATCCGAGTGTTTTAGGCCCGGGCATCGGTTCATCAGGAATTCCGTGTGGAATCTGATCAGCCATTGCTTCCAACACCACTGCTGGTATTTCGGCTTTATCAATCTCTTCCTGCGTAGGTGGGCGGTACTCCTTGCCGTATTCCTCTTGATAAACGACTGTTGTCATCTGTGCCTTGAGTTTGCCTTCATGCCCACATCGCTTGATGTAATGATCAGGCTGCTGTGAACTACAGTCAGGAAATGGACAAGTTGCTGTCGCTCGTGACATCGTGGGTTTGCCCACATCGTCTTCGTTGTCGGGAGTGAAAATTTCAAAACGAACCCGCCTCGTCTTGGAATCAGGGCAGAGCTTGATCGCACGTTTTCCATTGATGACCACTTTAGTCTGATTCTTTGTTTCTTTCAACCAGAGGAAGTCAGGGCGGTCCCGGTTTTCAGGCGTGTCCTTAAGGGTTTTCTCCGCTTTCTTGGAGACCCACAGTGTTTTGAGCAATGGAACTATTCCACCACACTTTGGATCTTGACACGGAATGGTTCGTGCCCAGAGATAGGCGACCGTCGGCTTGCTGTCAATCACGGGATAGTAGGGCGCAAGTTCTTTTTGAGCATTTTCCAAGACCCACTGCCCCCACAAACGGACATGATCAGCAAGATCGCCTTTTTGCAAATCAGGACGTTCACCAAGATTGAGATCGGGGAGTGGCGTGGTTTTTCCAGCGAGACGCTGCGGATATTCAAGCGTGCATTTGAGAAGGAACCACGCAACAGGGTTGTAATCACTTGCGGTGACTTCACAACCGAGGCGCATCGCTTCAAGTGGAATCGAGCCCCCACCTGCGAACATATCCAGTACTTTTGGTGGATGTCCATCATAAGCCATCAGAATAAGTTCTCTGGCGATTCGGAGTTTATTCACCCATCGTCCCTTCTGGTCTTTCGCGTCCCAATCACCCTGTCCATTTTCGTCGCCCCACCGCGTTAAGGAAGCAATCAGGTCGTTACACAAATATTCCCGCTGTTTTTCAGGTAATGGCGACCTAGAAAGGCGTGTGTATTCCACTTTCATTTTTTCGGAGGCATCTGCAGGATCTGGGAGCAAAGTCGCTATTGTCACGGCACGGCACGCGGCGAGTGGACGGCGTGCGGGCCAGATGTGAAGCGTGGAGATATGTCCGTGGCGTACATTCTTTTCGTGTTTTGAGTCTTCAGAGACCTTTTTCAGTGGAAAGGCTTCCTCGATGAGTCTACGTGGCAATTTGTTTTCCTTTGTGATCTAAATTCTCAAGATCTGTTGACAAAAACGTTATTTTTCTTACAAATAGATGAAAACTGAAAACCTTTGTAAATTTCGTCTCATACACTTTAACGTTCAGAGACAGAAAAGGGTGCGTCGAAGTAGCGAATCATACCCGCAAATGGTGCCCCTGGTGACTTCATTCTCTCTATAGTGTTTCTGATCTCGTTCCGAATTTCTGGAGGAGATCGGTCATTTTCAAGTGTAATCCTAAAGACACTATACGAACGGTAAAAATCGTATCTTAGGGCTTTGAGTTCCTTGCGATTCAAGCCGTAGTACTGGATAGATGCCGCCGCGATAGGTTCAAGGTCAGGATTCTCAGGGTTAACAACAATTTCAAGTCGGGGACTTTCGCGGTTAGCAGTGATTTCTACTTCTCTCAGCACATCATCGGCGTGCCATGCAAAGTATTCAGCGGGCTCGTCAAAATAAGGGTTGAGCAGGAGTGGACGTTCTTGTTGATGTAACCGAATGAAGGCATCAACCTGATCTGCATCCAGCGGGTCAGGGGCAATCTGCCCTGCTTTAGCCTCTATAAAGTCATTTGTTGTATTGCGTCGAATTACAGGGGCTGGCATCTTCCTATTTTGAATAGGGAAAACATCTTTCTTGAATCTTTGATTACACAGCTGACACGAAGCAAGATAATTGTCATAGCAATAGGCGAGCCACCAATAGAGGCTTTTGGGGCGATAATGCTCGACATCCCCGAAGGCAACCACTGAAGTTGGTGCTTCACAATAGGCACATTTGCCACCTGTCTCAGCGAAAAGTTGTTCTTTCGCTGGTTTCCAGCGAGCACTTTTGAAATTGTGTTTTTCAATATTACCGCGCCTGATACGCCGCTGGTTAAGCAATAATTCCTTTTCAAATGCCTGTTTTCTTTTGCCGTAAAAGTTGTGATGGATGACATTTTCCGAACGAATCCTTTTTAGGCGTATCACAACTTGCCCTCCTGCAACTCTTTCTCTATTTTCCGCAAAAGCTCCGTGTGTTCCTCGGCTAGTTTCATATTTGACCTGCCGCCAGTCGGGAGTTCCGCTAGGGCCGCTTTCAGATGGTTCAGCTCCTCTTGCTCCTTAGACGACAGATCCGCTTTGTCGCGGAGGTGGCGGTATCGATTCTTCATATCCTCAACCTCTTTCGACGCATCGGTATCTAACCCAAACGCGGGTGACATTAGCAGTTGGTGTAAGAGGAGCATGTTGGGGGCACCGGAAAATGGATAGAGGTGAATTTTCCCCCTTTCGCGCATCAAACAGTGAAGTTCTCCTTCATTTGCCTGTTGGGCGGCCATGGGCGAGTGCGTTGTTGCAACGAATTGAAAATTCGGCAGCCATTCATCAAGGAACGCGAATAGCTCGCGTTGCCGCTTTGGATGGAGATGCAGGTCGACTTCATCAATGAGAAGTAGCCCCTTTGCAGTAAGAGTTTGTCCGTCTAAGTCACCAAAGTTCTCTAAAACTCGGAATAAGAGGTCCCCTATCCAAGCCGCCATCGCAAGATAGCCATCACTGAGACAGTGTAACGGCACAATGCCATCTGGAGTATCAAACAACAAGTGGCCTCTCTGTTTATCAATGCCGTGAAACTTTATACCCGGTAGCAAGTTACTGAGTACTTTTCGGACGGTTTCTAACCCAGTGCGGTTTTCAAGGTAGTCAAGGTCCATTGCCCATGAATCAAGCGGCGTAGTGGCTGCGTCGGGATCAAACAGGGTAGCAACGCTCTGGGCTCTTTTGTTTGTAAACACTGATGTGTTTGTTCTCCGACCCTTGACTGTATTGAGATGTCGGGACGCGCCGAAACCGAGAACAAAATAGTCTCTCTTTTTCTGGTTTAGCGCGTCATCAAACCACGCGAGACTGTGTTTGTTCTTCACAATGACATCGGCGCGGGTATCTTTGGGCGCGATCCGTAGGCGAATCTCGCGTTCTTTTCCTTCCGTTGTAACCAAAACGGCTGAGATTTCACACCTCTGCGTTTTGTACCGGATCCAGTCGGAAGGTTCCTCCAACAGATCGGCTATCGCGTCACTACCCCCAGTTACCAAGGCGATAGCTTTCAGAAGCGTACTCTTCCCCATGCCGTTTTCAGCCAGTAAGAGGGTCCGCTTGCGGATGTCGCCATTCTCGTTTTCAAATGATAAAGCAATGTCAGAAAAACATTTGACATTGTTCAAATGGATTGATTTGAGAAACATTTAATCTACCCCCTTATGGCTGGATTGACGTTTGAATTGAATGCCTCTGTGTCTGAGTTTTTCATGATGTCCCCGGCATTGATCCGTATGCTGCCTGTGGCTTTTGCGATCAGGGGGCCAAAGGGATCTCGGCATCGGTATAGCTGCGGTTCAGCAGTATCACAATGATAGACGACATAGAGCCAGTAGCGGTCTCGGTGATTCGCGGCTTGTCGCCATTCATTTGCGGTCAACTCAACGCTTGTAACCCCTGTCCGCCCTTTGACTTCAATGTAACGCACCTCACCGGTTGGGTGTCTGGATTCCAGATCAAACCCCTTTTTGAGATTTGGATTAGAGACATCTCTGACCTCAGCACCATGCCTACTTTCATATTCTATAGCAGTCTTAATCGCGATTGCCTCGGCATCTCGTAGTATCTTTGTCGGAATTTCCTCATATAGAGGTAGGGTAACAAAAGCACTAACATAGACAGTTACAGGACCTAATTGGGTGTTTCCGATTTCCTCAATGAGACTCGCTTCTGCTTCCTTGCGTTTGGTTGGGAGTGCTTCGAGTTCGTGTTCACAGTTGTTCAGTTTCGTCTGTGCCGCAGGTACCCTTTTGGCAACAGCATCTTTGAGGTTACGTCGTTGTTCAAGAAGTTCCGACTTTCGCAAATTAGATGAAATTTGGATGTGTCTTCTCCTGTTTTCGACTTCGGACTGAAGTTCCTCGCGGATGTGGAAAAGTTTCGGGTTTCCGAAGTTTTCACAGATGAAATTTTTAACAGATTGTGTTTCTTCAGCGAGGTTAATCCATTCAGCGGACAGAGCCGTTGGTATGCTCTGTTGTACTGTTCGTGGTGTTAGAGTCAACAAAAGATGTGCAGGTGTTTCTTCATAGTGTCCATCCGAAAAGCGTTTAATTCCGACAAGCATCTCCTCAAGAAGGTGAGAAGCATTATCGGTTTTTCGCACGACAGGGACTCTTGCCAAATAGAAGATATACGGTTGATCCGCTTGCGGATCGAAATAGACTGCACCGCGCTCGCCTTCGGCGTTGAATTTTTCCAAAAAGCGGTTGCGGATCGCGTCAAAAATTGGTTCGCCCGGGTGCAGAAAAACCGCTTCTGGTTTTTCGGATCCAGCTGGCAGGGCAAGTTCGCGTGAGAACGTTAACTGATCTCGGAGACGTGGTGGATACCCATCAATTGAATTTTGCACAGAGGCAGGACAACGGGATAACTTAAAAATTGCCTCAATATCACCGTTAATCCGATAGCCGAGCAGTGGTGCTGCATCTTCAAAGAAACTTCGGACATAAGCGGGTAGCATGCGAAGCGTTTCAGCGGATTCTCTCTGCTCCTGAACGTTGCCGAGTAATCGTTTGACCTCGCTACTGACGACCGATTTCTGCTGCCCCTCAAGCTGCTTTTGTATATTTTCGAGCGTGAATTGTGTATTGATGGTCTGAATTGAAGCATCAATTTGATTCTCCGTGATGGCTTTCGTGATAAGTTCCTTCAAAGAGATTTGACTGAACTGTTGTCCGATAACATCAAACACCTTATCGTCATTCAATTCATCACGCATCCTTTGCATTTTCTCCAGCAGCACTTTCAACACACGTCCTTCACGCGTGTCTTCGGCAACGAGATTTAGCATAACTACTGTGCGTGTTTGTTTGTATCGGTGAATTCGTCCCATCCGTTGTTCAAGCCGAGCAGGATTCCACGGAATGTCGTAGTTGACCATAAGCCAACAGAATTGGAGATTGATACCTTCCCCGGCTGCATCGGTTGCAACAAGGTATTGCGCCCCGTTCGGGTCGCGAAAGAATTCGACCTGTTCTTCGCGTGCACCATATCTCATACCGCCGTGGATCTGGGCAATTTTTCCAGTAAAACCCAACGCCTCTAAACGTTCAATGATAAAAAACATCGTGTCGCGATGCTCGGTGAAAATCAGTACTTTTGTGTCTGGATACTCCGTTAATGCTTCCCATAGATTCTCAAACTTGCTTTCGGCTTTCAGGTTATAAACCTTGCTTGCAAGTTCTGCAAGGCTTTGAACGTGGGAAATTTCAGTTTCAAGTTCAGTGATTGAACGGGCGGCGGTTGCACGCTCCAGCTCTTCATCAATTTGTTCTGCCTCTTCTTTTCCATCAATAATTTCTTCCTCATCCCCTGTTTTTTCGTCTCTGATGTCAATGTCCGAAAGTTTCTGCTGCGCCTTTTCAAGCTGCGCCGTTGACAAGCTTCCGCTTTGGAGGTTCTGAAAGGTCGTTTGGAGTTTTTCTGCACGTCTGATGAGACTCTGCAGCAGTGCGAACGTTGAACTGGCAAGTCTTCTTTGTAATACCATCATCGCCATTTTTGCCGCGCTCCGATTGTATTGACCAGCCAAATCAAAATATTTCTCACAATATGCCGTGACAGCGTCGTATAGTGATTGTTCGCTCACCTCTCCTTGTTTGAGTGGATAGGCAATGGTCTGGCTCCGCCGCGGCGGGTAGATAGGTTTCTCATCAAAGGTGACCATCTCCTCCTTCATACGTCGGAGCAGGTGTTTTGATTTTTCCTCGTCAGCCAACCGTTCAAACGCCTTTTGCGCAGCGAGGTGCTCCGGCAGAAGCAGTCGCCACAGAAAATAGTAGGCATCATCTTTCCCCATGTGCGGCGTTGCCGTGAGTAGTAACAGATTCTTTTGTTGCGCGGCGATCTGCTCGGCAAGCTCGTACCGTTTCGATTTGTCTACTGTTCCATCGGACTCGTATCGTGCGGAGAGTTTATGTGCCTCGTCAAAAACGATCAGATCATAGGGTTGCGCTTCAAAGAGATAGTTCTGCATCCGCTCTTGCCGTAACGTATCAAGGCTGATAATAGCCAAGCGATTTTCTGGATCAGCAAAGGGATTGGTATCTGCTGCATCAGCACTCGACAAAATGCGGAATTGGAGTCGAAAACAGACGCGTAATTCGCGTTCCCAGTTGCCAATAAGCCCGGCTGGTGGCACGATCAGGACTCGTTCCACTTGCCGACGGAGTAACGATTCTTGGATATAGAGCCCTGTCATAATTGTTTTTCCGGCACCGGCATCGTCAGCTAATAGAAACCGTAAAGGAAAATGTTTCAATAGATGTTCATAGACCGCGATGAATTGATGTGGCAGCGGATCGATCAGTGATGTTTCTGTGGCAAAGATCGGGTTAAACAGATAGGCGTGTTGAAGTCTATGTGCCTCAGCAACAAGTCTTACCAGATTGGCATCGGCTCGAAAAGTATTGGACCCAAGTTCAAAACGGGACTGCAGTTCTTGAATAGAATAGGTAAACGGTGCATCGTCATTCTCAAAAAAGAGTTGGACAAACGTATCGTGTGACTCAACCTTATGGATTACCCGTTCTGTTTCTTGATGTGTGTCAATCAACAATGCCCCGGGTTGAAGGTCACTAATATGAATTGTATCTGTCTGCTGTGCTACAGAGTTCATTTTTGTCGTTTGAAAAGCCTTGTGTTTTAACTAAGAATTCAGATTTTACTATAAAGGTCTTAGATATGAAAGGCTATACGGAGCGTGCCCAGAGCCATTCAGTTTAAAAAAATTTATTGGATTGTCTGGCGTTTGAATACCCCTTTTCAATGCCCGGAGCGGTTGCAAATCGCTCCTACTGGGATATGTCGGGAATCGGAGTTCCCTCCTACAGGAGAACTGAATGCCTCTGGAGTGTGTCTACCACTTTGTTTTTTGTACAAGTGCTTCGACTTCATCAATCTCTTTCGGGACATCGTCTGTCAGGACTTCACAACCGGTCTCAGTGACGAGGATATCGTCCTCTATGCGGACACCGATGCCGAGATACGCCGGTGGGACATCTTTTGTATCCGCAGCGACGTAGAGTCCGGGTTCAATTGTCATCACCATTCCGGGTTGGAAGGTTTTGAAATCACCGCTGGGTTCGTGGACACAATTGACATCGTGGACATCTAATCCGAGCATGTGTCCGATTCGGTACATGTAAAACTGCCGGTATGCCTCTTTCTTTATTAATTTCCGTGCTTTCCCCTTGAGAAGACCAAGACTGAGCATCCCTTCCGTCAACAACTCAATCGATTTTTGGTGCGGTTCGTCAATAGAAACCCCTGGACGGATAGAATCAATAATGGCATAGTGCGCTGCAAGAACAATCTGATAAATTTCTCTTTGCGCTTCGGTGAAGGTGCCGTTTGCGGGGAAAGTACGGGTCACATCACCAGAGTACCGACCGTATTCCGCGCCTGCGTCAATGAGCACGAGCGTTTCGTCTTCAATCCGGCAGTCATTTGTTGTGTAGTGGAGCGTGGTCGCGTTTCCACCACTCGCAACGATAGTGGGAAAGGCTATATCATTCGCACCATTCATACGGAACGTGGATTCAACAAGAGCCTCCAGTTCGTATTCATATAGCCCTGGGCGAACCGCCTTCATCGCGGCGACGTGACCGGCTACGGTAATCTCCGTCGCCAGTCGGGTGCGCTGCAGTTCGGTCTCATTTTTGATTAACCGCAATTCACTGAGAATAGGGCTCGGATCGACAAGCGTATCAAACCCCTTCCCGGATCGGATTCGTGATCTGACGGACCGCGTGAAGCGCGCGAGAATTTCGCTGTCAACATCCTGATTGGAACCGAGGGTATAATAAAGCCGCTCAGCACCCTGTAGGTATCTCCCGATTTTCTCACTAAATTTCTCTATCGGATAGGCTTTATCCGCACCGTAGCGTTTACGAGCGTCCTTAACGCCGACGCGCTTACCGTTCCAGATTTCCGCCTGTTTATCTTTCGGACGAACGAACAGAATATACTGATGTTTCGGATGATCGGGCGCGATGACGCAGATCGACTCCGGTTCTTCAAACCCCGTAAGGTAATAAAAATTCGGATCCGGACGATAATTATACTCGGTGTCGTGGTTCCATATTGCGGGGGGTGTACTGGCGAAGATAGCGACCCCTCCACGTCCCATTTTTTCGATAAAAGCTTCGCGATTCTGCTTATGCAAGCCATTCCCTCCTCATAAAGATGCAGTAATCTTTAGAGATATTCGATCGGTGTGCCGATTTTGCCGACGATACCACCGCTCGCGACCATTGGATAGATGGGTTTTGCCCAGAAAACACCATCGACTGGCGCACGGATGGACTCCCGCACATTGCCAAACACATCGCAGATGTCTGCTACAGGTTGATACATCGCAAGTTGTTCATACAATTCCGCTTTGTAATAGACGAATCCGCCTTCATTGCTGAGGACGGGTACAAATTGTTTGACAACGATCTGGCGGTCAGGAATTTGGGGTGTTCCGGCAATGAATTTATAATATTGTAGTACATTGAGCACGCCGCGCAGACCCTTTTCGATGCTCTCTGCATCCCATCCGTGGGTGCCACCTAATTCAGGGTCAATCGTTGGAATGCCGACCTCTGGTGCTGCTTGAGCAAGTTGTCCTTCCGGTCCCTTCTGATTGAGAATATGTCCTATGCCGAAGACGCGTGCGAGTTCAAGGCATGCCCCATGAAGTGCGTGTTTTTCGTCAACGCGTACGCGGACCTCGTCGATCATCGGATGTACGCCACCTTGGTGCAGGTCGAGACAGTAATCGGCTTGCTGGATAGCGCGCCGAAAAAGATGATAGGCGATCCGTTCGCTTGACGTACCGTCGCGCCTACCCGGAAAACAGCGGTTCATTTTGCGGTTGTCTACGGGGTTCAGTGCCTGTTTCGTGTGAAACGCGTGGAAGTTGACGAGCGGTACAGCAATAATCTTCCCATACAATTGCTCTGGTGCGATCGTGCAGAGTACTTTGTGAATAACGGCGATTCCGTTGAGTTCATCTCCGTCGCTAATCGCTTGGATGTAGAGTGTTTTGCCGGGGTACCTCCCATTGATTAGCACAACAGGCAGTCGGACAGCCGTTCCGTCGGGCATACTGCCGACCTTGATATGTCCTTCTATTCGGGTTCCGGGTTCGGCGACTAATTGCCCAACTACCAGTTGACCATGGCGAATCTTATTCCTCATAACGGTTATTTTACCAGAATCCGCGAAATAAGTCAAATCGGAGTCAGCCATCAGCAATCGGCTGTCAGCCGTCAGTAAGAGTCGGGATTCGGAGATCCCTCCTACCGAAGACTGGATTACCGCTTGATTTCAAGAGGATTTTCTGGTAAACTTATATGCATCATGAACACAGAAAATCAGAAAAAAATTGCCGCGGAAAAAGCGACAGAGAGCGTCCGGTCGGGTATGGTTATCGGATTAGGGACAGGTTCTACAGTTTACTATGCGCTCTTGAAATTTGGTGCGATGGTGCAGGAAGGACTTGACATCGTCGGCATCCCCACCTCTGCCGGCACCGAAAAAATTGCGACAGCACAACAGATACCCCTCGCGACGCTCGCGACGCATCCGAGTATCGATCTGACGATCGACGGTGCCGACGAAGTTGACGCACACCTCAACCTGATCAAAGGTGGCGGTGCAGCACTTGTTAGAGAAAAAATCATCGCCAATGCATCCAAAGAGATATTGATTATTGTCGATGAAAGCAAGGTATCACGCATCCTCGGCACGATCTTTCCGCTTCCTGTGGAAATTGTTCGGTTCGGATGGGAGGCAACACAAACAGAGGTCGATCGGATTTGTGGAAAATCAACATTGCGCCTTGCACCTGCTCAGGACGGGAATCAACACCCGCTGATTACTGACAACGGCAATTATATCCTTGATTGCCGCTTTGATGGGATTCCCGCCCCGAAAGAGACTGAGTTGCAACTGAACAATATTCCTGGTGTCGTGGAGAATGGGATCTTTGTCAATCGCGCCGACAAAATCATCATCGGTACGCCTTCCGGTATTCGGTACATGGGGTGACATCTATGGGAAAACACCTGTTTTTATTTTTTCTGCTCGTTTTTGCATCCCCAACGGCATCGGGCTCCGCTAAAGGTCAAATATTTACAGGGAGTGGATTGGTGAATATTCCAACCGGTGCCGTGCTGGAACACGGCGTATTCGCGGTAGGTACCTATGTTGCTGCCCGAATAGATGAGACACAAATCTCGTATGATGTCATCGTAGGCCATCTCGCGGCTACAAGCTGTTTCTACCTTAACTTCGGATTATTCGATAGGGTTGAAGTAGGGTTGGGGCATGTGTGGAACGAGTATGGGTGGAACAAGTATGGGGGTGAACTTTCCACTGAGCAGGCTGTGGGTTTGAAGGTGCAACTCTTAAAAGAGCAAGAAGTTAGTGCAATTCCAAGTATCGCAATTGGTGTTGAATATCTCGGTGATGGGATTCTCACCACAGACTCAGTAGACAGCCAGAGTCCGTCGCCGTTTCTGGCAGCCAGTAAAACGTTCAATCTGCCGCGGATCCACCAATTCTCCGGTCATATCGGTGTTGGTGCACAACGGTTTGCGTTTGAAGAACACCCATTAGGTTTCTTCATGGGTTTGAGCAAGGAATTCCAACCCGCTTTTGCACGAGGCGACATCACAATGAGTTTGGAATTTGATGGAGCCGATGTAAACGCCGGCATGCGCTATACCACCTCAAGCGGACTGCAGATTGCACTGGGGGCTGAGACTCTAAACAATCCCGACGAACTACGGTATCTTGCTGCAGTCTCGTGGACGAATGCGCAACTGCTGGAACAGATTGATGAGACCAGACGGTTGGTTAAACGTGCGACAGAACTTGCTATTGAAGCAAAGCGCGCGGTTTCAGGGGGTTCTAAATAGTAAGTTTTGGAAACCGGTAAGTCCCACTCAAAAGAGGATGTCGAAACTACTGCTCTATCCAACTTGAATTTTAGGGTAGGTTCGTAGTAGTGCGATTTATCGCACCGCCTCGCAGTGAGAGAAACGGGCAATGAATTGCCCCTACAAACAGGATCACTATAAGGTGAAACTTGACAAAGCACTACTCAGACTCCTTCGTCTCAATAGATTCCATCACTTTTTGGAGAGATGTCATCAATTCGGATAAGAAATCTTGAGGTGGCACGAGTATAATTTCGATTCTCCGATTTTTGGCTTTCGCTTCAGGTGTGTCGGCAGTATCTATCGGTTGGTAGAAAGCGTATCCTGTCGCCGCCAAACGTTGGGCATCGACTTTAGCATGCGTCTGCAGGTATTTCACGGCAGCGATTGCACGTTCGGTTGAGAGGTTCCAGTTTCGGAGTTGGGAACCGCCAATAGGTGCGTTGTCAGTATGTCCCTCAACCCGCACTGCATAATCTGCATAATTCGTATTTAGTAGGACTTCCTTAGCAATCGCATCAAGAAGTGCCTTCCCCTCTGTACTCAGGATCGCACTGCCTGTTTCAAACAGAATTTTCCCTTTGACATCAAGTTTTAACCGTCCTGCGTCATCTAACACCGCACCGACTGTATCCTTAAATTTGTCTTGGATAGCAGCAATTGAACGCTGTGATTGTACCCGAATCCGTTGTAACTCCGATTCAATCTCGGTCAGTTTTGCGCGGAGATTCTCTTTTTCGCGTTCAAGTGCATCTTTGTCCTGTTGAAGCGCGTTCCGTTCGGCAGCAATTTTTCGAGCGGCTTCGCTGGCATCCTGCAATATCTCCTGCGTTTGGCTGAGTTCTGAAAGCGTTTCCTCCAGCGTGGTCTGGGTTTCAGTTAACTTCTTTTCTAAATCGGTTTTGGCGGTCTCAGTTCTCTGCAAGGTGACATTGGTGGCAGCCAGTTCCGCTTGCGTCTGCTTGAGTTTGCCTGAGGTTGAATAGAGTATTATTGCCAGAACGATAGCAGCGATAGCAGCAATACAGATAGACGCGATTGCAAGGATTCTTTGTTTAGACATTTAACTCTCCCTGTAGGCTAAGGATCGCCTCAAAGTTGTCATTTCTTGATGTTTTATTCTTTTTTTCTACACCACACGTCGTGCAGCGATGGGTAAGGATATAATCGCCGTGTTTTATAGTAAAGCCTATCGGTTCCATCAAACTGCGACAGGATGCGGAGCGGTCGCCAGGATTCACGTCAACATGCCGGCTCCAGAGGCACTCTGGACAGTGATTGGTGTAGCCGTTCCCCTTGACGGAGGCACCACAATGTACACAGGTAAAGTTTTCAATGTGACGTTGGAATTTTTTGTTCACTGCTTAGCACCCGAATTCTTTTCCTGATCAAGTCGGTCCAATGTTCGTTTTAGACTTGGAGAGGTAACTGCAGCGCGTTCCAAGTCCCAGTAGTCTCGGACAAATTCCATCAAACGGGTGTTATATCCATAACCTACTGGGATTTTTGCTCCGGGTTCGGGAACCAGTTCGTCCCGTAATCTTCTTTTTTTACTTCTCCGTGCCAGCGAAACAAGGTATTCTTTAGGCTTAAGGATATCGTCTGTAGGAGACGGAATACGATGGATGGGTATTGATAAAAAGTTTGCGAATCCCGCCCGATCTGCCATAAGCCATGATTCAACCTCCATAACTGCCACTCGAAAGAAAAACTTTGGATTGAGAGTGCCTTTAATCCATGAGCGAATAAGCCCCGGAGGACAATCTTCGGGCGAATCTAAATCGGTCAACAGAAAAATATCCATCCCGCTGGCAGATATGTTGAGTTCGGGTGCTTTTTGTCGAAGGTAAGCATTTCCACCTTCTCTGAGTACGATTCTGATTTCAATACCAAAACTATTTAGAATTTTAGTCGAAATTGCCTCGCCGAGTTCATCCTCAACTGCAAGGATTACACTGTTTAATATCATTCTAATAAGCTCAACTGTTCAGCATTTTCTGGTCGAGTTCGTGGAATCACAACTTCACCGATTGTAAATCCATTCTCAAGAAGTGTAGCAACTTCATGAAAATCAGAGGAAGGCATAACTGCTGTTCCTTCTTTGGCAGGCATGAGTAATAGAACTTCCCTACTATCAATGCCCGGTTCCTTAAGAAGTGCATCACTGTGCGTGCTAACTAACACCTGAGATCCTCGACTTTTTCGCAGGCGAGAAATAGAAGGCGCAAGTTGAGAAACAATGCCTATGTTTAAAGAGAGTTCTGGTTCTTCTAATAATACTATTGAGTCGCTTTCAAGAAGAGACCATAGGAGTCCAATAAGTCGAAGCACTCCATCCGAAAATTGGTCTTCGCGCTGCCCTTCTTCATTTGAACACCAGTGGGAATAATGTGCCTGTAAATGGGGTCGACCTCTGTTGTCACGAATAAATTCTAATTTTTCAAACTGTGGAACTGCCATTTTGAGGGTATGTTCAATTTTCTTGAGGCGGGAACGACGGGTGCTTGGGTGCACATTCGCAATTCTTTCAAGAAATCCCTGACCAAACGGATCATTTTCAATAATCCTTCCCTGAATTGCATCCCTAAAACGGATGAGTTGCGGGACCAGATGGAGGTAGGTAACATTACGAAGAAATCGTCCAATCTCTCGAAACTTCGCGTTGGCAGCATTCTGTTCAAGTGCGGTCTGGGTAAGGCGATCTGGATCTTCGTTGTCGACTTCATCGGGTCTATCAAGAAGGAGTTCACCCTCTCTCCAGACGCGTTCATGTGTGAGATGAGTTTGGCAATGCCCATGATCTGCTTGACGAAACCCTACGCTATATCGCCACGTGGCAGGTGCATCTGGCGTGTCCGCGATGTGAATTTCGATGGCAACCTCTGGGTCTTGCCTCGCGGACAGGCACCGGATTTTGGAAACACCGCCTCGGTCATTGATCGCTTTTTGAAGTCCGCCACCTTCGGCTTTGGCGATATCGCGGAGAAAGCGAAAGATGTCCAGCAGATTGGATTTACCTGATGCATTTGGGCCAACGATAAACTGCCGTTCCCTAAGCGGAACATTAATCTCTTGAAAATTCCGCCAGTTCTTTGCAATAAGTCGATTGACAATCATAACGAGCAGCTCCCTCCAAAATAGATATATCCATGAAACCGATACAAAAATAATAACATATCCAAGACGCGAATACCATTCTAAGATACTAACCCAGGAGATGCCGGTTTTGGTTTTGCATTGTATTCACTCCGAGGTTATAGTTCCGCGCGTGTCATGAAGGTTGCATAGATAGCGGAGGTTCTAACCAGATCGGGAATATGCACGCGCTCATTGATGGCGTGCCCACCTTCGCCTCGCGGTCCGTAGCCAATTCCCGGCAAGCCTGTATTGACGAAATAGTGCAAGTCTGTAAATCCCGTAGTGCCTTTAAATCTCGGCTGATTGAAACGGACAATGCGCACTGCGTCAGCGAACGCTTGTGCTATTGGCGATGCGGTATCCGTCAAACAGGGTTCGATTCGCAAGATGGCTCGCGCTTCTGCATTCAAATCGGGATAGTATTGGCAGGCTCCGGAAATCGCTTCCCGCAATTCGAGTTCGGCAAATTCGAGTTCCTCGTTTGGCGTAATCCGCCGATCAACCGAGAACGTGACACGTGCTGGAACGGTGTTAACTTTGTCGCCATCGGTTCCACGAAATGTTCCACCGATATTTAACGTTGGATAACGGTCGCTGCCATCGTTGAGTTTAAATGCGCGCTCCGGTGATTTCAAATTCCGTTTAATGCGTTGGAGTGCTGTTACGAGTTCAGCCGCTTTCTCAAAGGCATTTATCCCTTTATCTGGCTGTGCCCCGTGTGCTGCTTTGCCGTGGACCTCAATTTCTAACCAGAGTACACCGTTATGCCCGTTGCCGATATTCATCTCCGAACCGCCTTCGCAATTGACGACGTAATCCGCATGAACCAACCCTTCCTCGACAATATACCCTGCGCCTAACTCTCCGCCGGTCTCTTCATCACAGGTGAAAGAACATTCGATGTTGAACTGCGGTTTGGCCCCGGTCTCCTGGACAGCCTGAATTGCAAATAGGAGTGCGGCGATGGCATCCTTCATATCGTCGGACCCACGTCCGTAGAGCGACTCGCCATCAATCTCGCCACTGAATGGATCATCGAAACGCCAGTCCCCTGCAACGGGGACGACATCGTAGTGTGCGTTGAAGTGTACCGTCTTCTCTGCCCCGACATCCCAACGGGCGATGAGGTTCAACCGCGGATGGCTTTCGGCATTCGGGATAACCCGTTCAGCACGCTCTGTAGGGACCTCGGCAATCTGTGTCCGCATTCCCAGTGCCTGACACTTCGCGTCCAGTAGCCCAACAATTTCGGCATAATTTTCGCCGGGTGGGTTGACAGTAGGAATCCTGACGAGTTCCTGAAGCAACGCACAAAGCGCGGCTTGATTGTCCTTAATATAGGTTTGAACGGACATTTTAGGTCTCCTCAGTCGTTGTTATTTGACAACCGCCTGATCGCCCGGTGACAAGTGTTCCACGGTTTCGCCTGTCTCTGTAAAGGTGCGGGTCACGCTGACAGAAGCGTAGGTCCATAGGATTTTCATGGGTGCATCGCTTTCATTCCAAAACCGATGTGGGATGCCCGCCGGAACGAATGTCGTGTCAAAAGCTTTCATGGCGAAGACTTCACCATCAACCTCACAGGAGGCTTCGCCTTCGAGAATTGTAACGGATTCATCGCAGTTGTGGTAGTGGCGTGCGATTGCTGCGCCGGGGTCAAACATTGTCACGCCGTTGGTGAGTGACGTGGAATCAATCCATTTACCGGCTAACGGAACGGTTTTCACACCGGTTCCCCGGTCAATAGGATTTTGCTTCTCAAAGTCGATGATATGTGCTTTTGTGCTCATTTGTGATCCACCGTTTTTCTTAAGATTTGCCACAGTTTAGCATGATGGGACAAAAATTTCAAGGGGTAAAGTCAATAGGTAGGCGAGGTTAGAAAACCTCGCCAGCGATGGGAGAGGATGTTGTTTCGTAAAGTTGCCTCGCAGTGAGAGATATTTTTGGATTTTACTATAAGTGGGTGTGTAGAGTGTCAATTGTCTGAATCGTGGATTATCACGGAGGACGCGGATTAGAAGAGATTTTGAGATTGCTCGGCACGACTTGAAACTGTTGTTTTAATGAAATTTGGGGAAAACCGATGTAAATCCAGCAATTGCCTGCTGGATCTCTGCTTCCGTGTGCGTTGCCATGACGGTAAGTCTTAGACGGCTCGTTTCCGGCGGCACAGCCGGAGGACGGATCGCTGGTGCGAATACCCCCTCAGCAAGCAGTGCTTCTGCTACGCTTGTCGCCCGTTGTGGACTCCGTAATACAACTGGTAGGATTTGTGTTTCACTCGGTAACAGGACATACCCCAAATCAATCAACGCTGTTTTGAGGCGTTTTGCATGGGAGAACAGACGTTGCCGTAATTCGGGAGCAGATCGCATGACATTAAGTGCCGCGTTTGCAGCAGCCAACGTCGCTGGTGGAAGTCCTGTCGTGAAGATGAAGCTGCGCGCACGGTTGACGAGCAACTCAATTAAGGCATGACTCCCCGCGATATACCCCCCGAGTGCCCCAACCGCCTTGCTGAGCGTACCCATCTGGATAATGCCTTTTCCTTGCAATCCGAAATGCGCAACGGTGCCGTTCCCGTCCTTCCCTAACACGCCAAACCCGTGTGCATCATCTACCAGCACCATTACATCGTGTTCTGCAGCGAGGTTGCAAATATCGGGTAAGGGAGCAATATCGCCATCCATGCTGAAAACGCCATCTGTCACGATGAGTCGTCGCCGAAACGCAGTAGACTCCGATAACAAAAGTCTGAGGTGTTCCATATCGCAGTGCCGATAGACTTTCTTGGTGGCACGACTGAGACGGCATCCGTCTATGATGCTGGCGTGGTTAAGCGCATCGCTCAAGACAAGATCGCCTTCATCTGCAAGGATAGGGATAATACTTGTATTGGCAGCATAGCCGGAACTGAAGACGAGCACGGCCTCAGTCCCTTTTAACTTCGCAAGATTGGTTTCCAAAGTCGTGTAGAGTTCGCTATTCCCTGAAATGAGGCGTGAACCACTTGCCCCTGTGCCGAAAGTTCGCGTCGCCTCAACAGCGGCAGCGATAACCTTCGGATGCGTGCTTAACCCCAAATAGTTGTTTGAACCGAGCAACACAACATCTCGCCCATCAAGATTAATTGTCCCTGTTGGGGCACCCATGACGGTACGAAGGTGGCGTCGTAAGCCAGCTTGCTCCAGTGTTGCACATTCTGTGTCCAACCAATCGTAATTGTGCATCATCAAAATAGAAAATCCAAAAATGCGTTCTCACAAAAGTGGATGAGATTGGAAACCTCGGTAGCGACACCCTTACCCCATGAACTGTCTCAGGAAGATATGGCTTTGGTTCAAAGCACGTTGCCGCGTCTCCAACGTTTCCTCATAAGCCCGATCCTCTACCTCCACGCAGACTGCACCTTCGTAGCCGGTATCGCTCAAGACGGAGAAGAAGTTGCCCCAATCGACATCACCTAACCCTGGCAGTTTCGGCGTATGATACGACAAAGGTGTCGCGAGGATACCCACCTCGTCAAGCTTTGCTCTGTCCAACCGAGCATCCTTTGCATGCACGTGGAAGATTCGATCAGCAAAGGTCACGAGCGGTTTCAGGTAGTCCATCTGGAGCCATATAAAATGGGAGGGATCGAAGTTGAGTCCGAAATTCGGGGAAGGAATCTCCTCAAACATCCGTTCCCAAACCGCGGGACAATAGGCGAGGTTTTGTCCGGCGGGCCATTCGTCTTCGGTGAAAAACATCGGGCAATTCTCAATCCCGATGCGGATACCGTGGTCGGCAGCGAATTGGATTAAAGGTTCCCATACCTGTTTAAATCGGTGCCAATTCTCATCTATCGTGCGCGTTTGATCTCTACCGATAAATGTATTCACGATGTCCACCGACAGACGTTCCGCTGCCAGAACCAGTTTTTTGAGGTGTTCGCTATAGATAGCCGCTTCTGCCTCGTCAGATGTCAGTGGGTTGGGATAGTAGCCTAACCCGCTGATCGTTATCCCTGCATCCGAGACGCATTGTAGGATTCCATCCGCCTCCGTTTCGGAAAGTTCCGCTACATCAACGTGCGTAACACCAGCATAACGGCGTTCCGCTTTTCCTTTGGGCCAGCACATCAATTCAACGCAATCGTAGCCGGTGTCAGCAGCGAATTGGACGACCTGTGTCAACGTCTGCTCCGGCAAAATTGCACTCACAAATCCGAGTTTCATACGCAACCCCTGTTTCGTTTTCAGACATTTTACTATAGAAAGGGACAACTTGCAAGTGTATATTGAGACTATGGAAGATTCGGGGTTAGAAACCCTTCCACAACATCCCACAACGGAAAGGAGATGCTGAATGTCAAAAACTTTATACACCCTCTCATAAAAAGACCTTTGACGAAAACTGGAATTGTGTGTATAATTCACGTACGAACGATCGGTGGACTTTATTAATATATGTCAATTACAGATGGAGAGGGGCATATGACACCCAAACAGCGATACCTTTTTGATTTAACGGGGTATATCCACCTCAAAAACGTCCTTAGCGATAAAGAGTTGCAAAACGCTCAAGATGCGGTCGAGCGATGCGTTCAAACACCGCAGGATGAACTCCCGCCCGGTATCAGTTATGGTGGTGGCGGCTACTCCAATGGCTTTTCGTTACACAGTTTTTCCAAGACGACAGGGGACCCAGGGATCCGTTTTTACCTGAAGTGATGGAGCGACTCTCCCCTGAAACCCTTGAACTTGCGCAACCTGCATCTTACACGCACATCAAGGATATTGTCAAAAGTGAACATGTCCAGATAACCTAAAAGGAGCGAAAAATGACACCAGAACAACGTTATCTGTTTGACGTTACAGGCTATTTACACATCAAGAGTGCCGTTAAAGGAGATGCCCTGAAGGAAGCACAAGAGGCTGTGGATCGATATATTCATACGCCTCTTGACGAGCGTCCGGAAGGATTTACAACGCGCCCTCGTGAATTAGAACCCGGCAAAGGCGGCAGATATGAACACGGATTCGCTTTCGACCGGTGTCTTGAATCAATGACAGTGCACCCCGATATCTGGCCCCTTATCAAGGAGTTCACCTTCGACCAACCGAGATTTGTCACAGGGACGCTCACACTCGAACAGCACAACCCGGACAGGCAACCGATGGGGACAAATCCATCAGGTTTGCACTGCGCACGTGAGGGACGGCACTGGCTCACCCGCTACGAGGTTCAGAATAGCCAAATCTACTGCAACGATTTCGTGGCGTTCTTCTATTTGACAGATGTGCAGCCCGGCGACGGCGGGCTTATTGTCATCCCCGGTTCGCATAAGAGCAAATTCGAGAGACCTGAAGATCTTCTTACCGCAGGGCCCGACGGTATTGACCCCGAACCAGATGACGTTTTTACGAATATTACCCCCAAGGCAGGCGATTTTGTCGTCATCTCTGAACTGTTGACACACGGCATTTTGCGGTGGAAACCGAAGGATCGCGACAGGCGCTTCCTGATTCTCCGCTATCGTCCGCAATACGAGGGTAGACCGAGTCTGCCAGAGACAATCATCAATCGGCTAACACCCGAAGTTCAGGAACTGGTGCAAGCCGCGTCTTATGGACATACGAAAGAAATAATCAAACAAGATGTTGTAGAGTTAACCGTTTAACGTGGTATAAGACTTTCTGTATAGCAAGCTTTCGGTTTGCGAGCGGAAACCTCGAAAAGGGAGGGAAATCCAATGGGAGCGAATCAATACCGTGTTTGCATTGTTGGTTGTGGTAGAATGGGTGGCACAATTGATGAAGAGGTCCGTGCGACACCACACGGCGCGTTACCCTATTCACACGCCGCGGGGTATACTGCTTTCGAGCGGACAGACATTGTCGCCGCTGCAGATGTCGTGGAAGAGAAGGCACAATACGTCTGCAATAAATGGAATATCCCGAAGTACTCCTTAGACTATCAAGAGATGATTGCTGAGGAGAAACCGGATATTGTCAGCATCGCTACACGTCCTGGTAATCATGCCGACATCACGCAATTCGCCGCGGAAAACGGTGTGAAGGGCATCTATTGCGATAAACCGCTTTGTGCTTCTATGGAAGAGGCAGATGCTATGGTAGAGGTGTGCGAAAAATACAACGTCAAGTTCAACCTCGGCACGCAGCGTCGTTTCACGCCGGGATATATCAAGATGCGCGAGATTCTCGAAAGTGGTGAGCTTGGCGAAAGACGTTCTATCATCGCTTATAGCGGGGGTTCTGCCCTCTGGGGATATACACACGCAGCGGATATGCTTCTTTTTTTAGCAAGTGATTCTCCAATAGAATACGTCCAAGGTAACGTCGCTGTTGAGGATGCCGATTTTGAAGACAATCGCACCGAAACTGATCCCGGTATCGTAATGGGATTCATCCGTTTTCAGAACGGTATTAATGGCATCAGTATTCCCGGCACGGCTTATGAATTTGAGGTGAATTGTAGCGACGGCACGGTTCGTGCCCTCAATAATGGACTCGGTTTTCACCTCCGCAAACGGCAAGGACAGTTTAACGAGATTTTAGAAGCGCAATTCCCACCCTATGAACGGAAGAGTGGCACCGTTGGCTGCATTGAGGACATCGTTGATGCGATTGAGACCGATACCGAGACGCAAGGCAACATTCACCTCGCACACCGAAGCACCGAGATGGTTTTCGCAATCGTTGACTCACAACGGCAGCAGGGTGTCCGAGTGCCGATGCCGATGGAAAATCGGGCACTTTACCTCGGAAGGTGGTAACTCGATGCTCGAAAATTGTTGGAAAGTCATAGCAGCACGCGGTAGGTTTCCGAAAACCCCTAAACCCCTCCTAAGCGTTATAGGGGCATTGTTCCTGCTGCACCACACAGCGACAATGCCAAGTGGTGAATCGCAACCAGAAACCGCACCTACGCGACCAGCGAGTACCATCTACAAACGGGGTACCCGAAGCCGAGACGGTATCGGCAAATTCTACATGGGACGCGAAATCTCTCATGTGATGGGGCATCAAGGGGCAGAATGGTTGGAACGTTCGGAACGTGATCACGAAGAGATGCCGAATCTCCTTGTTGAGTTACTGAAACTCAAAGAGGGAGATGTCGTAGCGGATATCGGTGTCGGCACGGGTTATATTGCTCGGCGCATCTCTCCGAAAATCGGTGAAACAGGAACCATCTACGGTGTTGACATTCAGCAGGAGATGCTTGACCTACTTGATGAAAAGATGGCGGAGGCAGGTATCACGAATGTCAAAGGAGTGTTGGGCACAATCAGTGACCCGAAATTGCCGCCGGAATCCGTAGACTTAGCGATTATGGTGGATGTTTATCACGAGTTTTCACATCCGTATGAGATGATGCAGAATATCTGTCGTGCGCTCAAAACAGACGGCAGGGTTGCTGTTGTCGAATACCGCGCCGAAGACCCACATGTTCCAATCAAACGTCTGCACAAGATGAGTGAATTGCAGGTGATTAAGGAAGCGACACCACACCCGCTTTCTTGGGTAGAGACACTTGAGGATCTACCGTGGCAGCATGTTATTATCTTTGAGAAGGTTGCGACACAGTAGGCCTTCCCTGTATGATCCAGTATAAGCAAAATTCTGACAATCAAGCGGGAAATATTTGACAAAAACGCAACCCTATCGTAAAATATAGCAATATTGCTAAACCTTTTGGTTAACTAAGCGTCACAATTGCTAATTTTACTATAGCAAGTTGCAGCTTGCGTTTTTTAATATAGAAAATCGGCACGCTGCCGCCTACAACGCTGAAAAGGGAGAGAATTCCTGTGAAGATCGCTAACACTACGATTCCACTAATGGCTATGTTAGTGTGTTTCTGCCTCGCCATGTTAGTACCACCCTCGGCATCCGCAGAACATCACGAAACGGCACAAGTCAACATAAATTACAACCTTGACATCCGCCCGATTCTTTCAAATAACTGCTATGCTTGCCACGGACCAGATGCGAAGAGTCGGCAAGCGAACCTACGGATTGATACGAAAGCAGGAGCGTTCTCTGAACCGAGCGGATACCCGGTAATCGTTCCCGGTAAACCGGAAGAGAGCGAGCTCCATCTTCGCGTTATCTCCAACGATGACAATTATCGCATGCCGCCAGCGGATTTCAACAAGACGCTGACACCGGAAGAAATTGAAGCGATTACGCAGTGGATCCGCGAAGGCGCGAAATGGGAAGAGCACTGGGCGTTCACCACACCAGTCCGTCCAACGCCACCAGATATCAAGAACGGAGATTGGGTACGAAACCCCATTGATACGTTCATACTTTCACGCCTTGAGAAAGAAGACTTACAACCCGCAAGCGAAGCGGATAAGCGGACTCTCATCCGACGTTTAAGTTTTGACCTCACTGGTTTACCACCGACGCGTGAAGAAATTCACCAATTCCTTACAGACGATTCACCCGACGCTTACGAGAAAGTTATTGATGCCTTCATGGCAAAGCCGGAATACGGCGAACATCTCGCACGCTTCTGGTTAGATGTCGCACGGTACGGCGACACCCACGGGCTTCACTTAGATAACTACCGTGAAATGTGGCCCTATCGCGACTGGGTTATCAAGGCATTCAATAAAAATATGCCGTTTGACCAGTTCACGACTGAGCAGTTAGCGGGGGATCTCTTGCCGGAACCGACCGTTGAACAAAAGATCGCCACAGGTTTTAACCGATGCCATGTCACAACAAGTGAAGGCGGTTCAATCGATGAGGAATACTACGTCCAGTATGCGATCGACAGAGCCGACACGACCTCTACTGTCTGGATGGGATTAACTGTCGGATGCGCGCAGTGCCACGATCATAAATACGATCCGATCACGCAGAAGGAATTCTATCAACTCTACGCCTATTTCAACAATATCACTGAAAAAGCTATGGACGGCAATCGCAAGGATTCTCCCCCTGTTGTAAAGTTGCCGACCCCGGAGCAGGAAGCTGAACTCGCCGCGTTTGATGAACAGATTGCCGAACTGGACGCTCAGACGAAATCTCCTATCCCCGAAATAGATGCGACGCAAGTCGCTTGGGAAAATAGGATACCGCACTGGACGACGCTTAAACCGACCTCGCTCTATTCAAAAGGCAGTGCGACACTTGAAGTCTTAGAGGACAACTCTATCTTAGCCAGCGGCACCAACCCTGAGCAGGAAATCTACGAGGTCATCGCGGAAGTGCCACCCGGCAAATGGAGTGCCGTCCGTTTAGAAGGTCTCACACACGAATCGTTACCAAAAGGAGGAGTCGGCAGAAGTGATAACAGCAATGTCGTCTTGACCGATTTTGCGCTCTTCATGGCTCCACCCGCAGAAAATAGTGAGGCACCATCTGAAACGGAAAGCACCGATACCGAGGCTAATGCTGAAACGCAAGCGGAGACCGGAAGCACCGTTGATGCTGACCCTGAAGCACAGGCGGAAAATACACCTGTCGCTGAGGCTGACGCTGAAACGCAAACCGACAGCGACAGTGCATCAACGAGCGAAGAGAGTGCAGCAAATGAGACCGAAAGCACCGATACCGACGATCCATGGACACGTATTCAAGTCGTGCATGCATGGGCAGACCACGAGCAAGCACTTGGGGAAAACAATCTCGACGGTGTCGTTGCAAATGCGATTGACGCCAAGCCGGAAACCGGATGGGCACTCGACAGAAGGGGCGAAAACCGGCAAGCCATCTTTCTTGTCGCCGCCCCGTTTGGGATGGAAGGCGGCAGATTGAAAATTCGCCTCAAGCACGAATATGACCTGCGACAGAAGCAGCTTGGACGATTCCGACTCGCCCTTACAGATGTCACAACGATTTATCCCATCGGTTCCAAAATCACTTCAGGCGACTGGCACGCCGCCGGTCCCTTCACTGCTGCGCACGGTAACCTCGCTTTCTACAAGGTCTACGAACCTGAAACGAAAGATGTTAACATAGGCGATACATTTGAGGTGAACGGTAAAACCATTAAATGGGAGAAGCAGACACATTGGGTTGACGAACAGGTGCATAACGACATCGTTGGCGAAAACAGTGCCACTTATCTTTTCCGAAACATCGCCTCTGTTACCCAACAGAAAGCCTTCCTGTACATCGGAAGCAACGATGCGCTGAAGGTTTGGATGAATGGCACGGAACTCCTCGCCAAAAACGTTCAGCGAGATGCCGCTGTCGACCAAGAGCAGATGCAGGTCGATCTCAAGCCCGGTAACAATACGCTGCTCCTGAAAGTCGTCAATTACTCGGGTCCCTCTGGTTTCTACTTCCATATCGAAAGTGCACCACCGATGGTGCCAGCAAATATTGTTGATATCGCGGGGATGCCTCGTGGTGAACGCGAAACCGCACAGACGGCACAGATTCGAGATTACTATCGGAAGAACATCACGTTAGATAAGACAGTCAATGAAAATACCAAGCGCGCCTTCGCGGATTTGCGAACGCTTTTTGCAGACTTATCGGAGGTCCAAGGAAAGTGGAACACACTGGACGCATCACTCACGACTACACTTGTCATGCAAGAGCGAGAGGAACCAAGAGGTGCCTACGTCTTAGCACGCGGTGAATACGAACATCGCGAGGAACAGGTTTATCCTCAAACTCCGGCAGTGCTACCTCCCATACCAGAAGAGGCAGCATCGAATCGCCTCGGCTTTGCGAAGTGGCTGCTTTTACCGGAACATCCACTTACTGCCCGTGTCACGATTAATCGATTCTGGCAAAACGTCTTCGGGACGGGGATTGTGAAAACGTCAGAAGATTTCGGGACACAAGGCACCCCACCGGTGCATCCAGAACTTCTTGATTGGCTTGCGACCGAATTTGTTGCATCGGGATGGGATGTTCAAGCCGTGCTCAAATTGATGCTTACCTCAGCAACATATCGTCAGAGCGCACAGGTCACTCTTAAAAAATTGGAACGCGATGCAGATAACGCACTTCTCTCCCGCGGTCCCAGGTATCGACTTGATGCCGAAATCGTGCGAGATAACGCGCTCGCCCTCAGCGGCTTGCTGCATACTAAAATTGGCGGTCCAAGTGTCAAACCACCGCAACCGGATGGACTCTGGAAAGCCGTCGGGTTTACCGGCTCTAATACCGACACGTTCGTTAAAGATACCGGTGCTGATAAGATATACCGCCGGAGTCTCTATACATTCTGGAAGCGCACCGCACCCCCGCCGCAGATGAACATTTTGGACGCTCCATCACGTGAAGCTTGCACAATCCGCCGTGAACGTACCAACACACCGATGCAGGCATTAATGCTGATGAACGATCCACAGTTCTTTGAAGCGGCTCGTGCTTTAGCGGAGCACACCATTAAGGACGGAGGCGAAACACCGGAAGCACGTATCGCCTATATTTTTGAGATGGCAACCGCTCGCCTTCCAAAGCCGAAGGAGGAAGCACTGTTGTTGAAGACGTTCCAAGCCCACTATCAGGAGTTAGAGGCGGACCCGGAAGCAGCCAAAGCGTTAATCGCTGTCGGTGAATCGACACCTGATGAGACTTTAGATGCAGTCGAAGTCGCTGCATGGACGATGATTGCAAACCTGATTCTCAATCTGGACGAAGTCCTGAACAAAGGGTAGTAGGGTTTTTAATTTATTGGCCTCTGGGCTTCGTTTCACGAGGGTTCTTGGTGAATTCCAATCCCCTTTCATACCCGCGTGGTGGTTGACTTAGCCAGAAACCACGGCGTAATGGAATGGAGCGATGCCCAGGTTCTAATAATTAAAAACCTTGCTACACTCAGAAGTGCGGTTTATAGCCGCGCAAGGAGTTAGTTACACAATGGACCCGGTTAAAGAATATCTGAAACTTGAGACACGCCGTCAATTCTTTGGTAAATGCGCATCAGGTCTTGGCGGTGCGGCACTCGCCTCACTACTGCCGAATGCTGTTGTCAACGCGCTCGAAAGTCAAGCGAAACCGAGATTTGGTGGTCTACCAGAACTACCGCACTTTGCCCCGAAAGCAAAACGTGCCATTTATCTATTCATGTCCGGCGCACCGTCCCAACTGGATCTCTACGACCACAAACCGAATATGGGGAAATGGTTCGATACGGATCTCCCAGAATCCGTCCGGATGGGTCAACGCCTCACAACAATGACATCAGGACAGGATAAGTTCCCGATTGCACCCTCCATATTCGAATTCAAGAAGCACGATAACGGTGGTGACGGTGCATGGATTAGCGAGCTGCTACCGCACACTGGATCGATGGCGAAAGACCTTGCGATTATTAAGACGGTACACACTGAGGCGATTAACCACGACCCTGCTATCACCTTCTTCTGTACTGGTGATGAAAGCCCCGGCAAACCGAGTCTTGGTGCATGGTTGAGTTACGGACTCGGTAGTGAAAACAGAAACCTACCTGCTTTCATTGTGATGAACGCCACATGGAGCGGTCCGAAGGGCGCGCAGGCACTCTATAATCGACTCTGGGGCTCCGGTTTCCTCCCATCGGAACATCAAGGCGTGCTACTTCGGAGCCAAGGCGATCCGGTGTTATTCCTTTCAAACCCACAAGGTATGAATGAAAAGACAAGGAAACAGATGTTAGATACCCTCGTTGAACTTAACAAGGAACTCTACGAGGAAGTAGGCGATCCCGAAACGCATGCCCGTATATCACAATACGAAATGGCATTCCGTATGCAGACGAGTGTCCCTGAACTGACGGATTTGTCTCAGGAACCTGAACATGTTTTAGAAATGTATGGCCCCGAGGTCAAAACCCCTGGCACATTCGCCAATTGCTGTATTCTCGCACGTCGGATGATGGAGCGCGATGTCCGTCTCGTTCAAGTTTTCCATCGTGGTTGGGATCAACACGGGGAACTGCCCAAGAACATCCGCAATCAGGCTCGCGATATCGATCAGCCCTCGGCTGGACTTGTCAAAGATTTGAAACAACGCGGTATGCTGGACGAAACCTTAGTCGCTTGGGGCGGTGAATTCGGACGAACCGTTTATTGCCAAGGCAAACTCAGTCCGGATAACTATGGGCGTGACCATCATCCGAAATGCTTTACACGTTGGCTGGCTGGGGGTGGCATAAAAGGTGGTGTCGTTCATGGCGAAACCGATGACTTTAGCTACAATATCGTTAAAGACCCTGTCTCTGCTCGGGACATAAATGCTACGATTCTCCACCTACTCGGCATTGACCACGAGCGGTTAACCTTTAAGTTCCAAGGGCTTGATCATCGATTAACAGGCGTTGAGGAAAAAGCGCGCATTGTCAGCGAGATTTTGGCATAACCTGAAACATTTATCGTTAGGCGCGCTTTCCAAGCGCGCCTATTCGTTGAGGAATGGTAGGTGCCCTGCTGGTGATGTGTTTTGCTTGGGGTGTTTTTGCTTGGGTATTTCTGCGTATTGATAGGGTGTTTCTGCGGATTTCTGCGGATTTCCCCAAGAGACATCGCTTTTTAAGCAGCGCGTCGATTGAGACCTGGGGATTGATGAAAAAATTAAAAGCAGTTGTTGTTGGTGCCGGCTGGTCAGCTGAAGGACACACAAAAGCATTTCAACACTACGGTGTTGAAGTCGTGGCTATCTGTGGTCGCAAACCAGAGGTCGTGCAAAAGGTCGCCTCTCGATTAGGCGTAGCTGAGGCTTCAACCGATTGGCGCAAAAGTCTGTTGAAACACAAACCAGATATCGTCGCGCTCACAACTCCCGCTATTTTACGAACCGAGGTTATTGAATTGGCAGTGGACCTCGGGTGCCATATCATTAGCGAAAAACCGTTAGCACTCACCTCGGAAGAAGCAGGACACATCTACAACCTCATCAAAGACACAGGACTGAAGCACGGCTTCGCTGCGACACATCTATATGATCCGAGTGTTGCTTACATGCGTCAACTGCTGACGCAGCAAAAAGTCATTGGTGAGTTAAAAGAAGTTGACATCGGATATAACCGTCGGATTACAAACGGGACCTCCTCCGAGATGATAAAACCGTGGAATTGGATGAATTCATTAGCGCACGGTGGCGGTGTCCTGAACAACAGTCTCACGCACCGACTCGGTATGCTGGAACGGATGACAGGCATGAAAGTTGTCTCCGCTATAGGTGAAGCGAGGGCAGTTATCAGAGAAGCCCCGGTTGTGCCGGAAATTCGTGACTTTCGAGTGTGGGTTCGTAAAGAACTTACGGTCGAAGAGGCATCTCAATTTGAGTGGCAGGTATGCGATGCAGAGAACGATTTCTCGGCACTTTTTTGGATGGAGACGGATCCTATCAAGCAGACGAAATCTTCACGAAAAATCTTGGTGACCATGCGGACGCATCCGGGTGTGCCAACGCATATGCGTATCGGTGGTTGGTATTTCTACGGCAGTAACGGGACGCTTGTCGGACAAGGCAGACATATTTTATCTCCGATTATGCTGTACAATATGGACTCGCAAACAACGCCTAAAAATATTGACGACACGGCTGAAGAATTGCCCGTGCCGAAACGACTCACCGATGCGCTACCACGGATCGGTGACGATATCCAAAATAAATGGGTCGCGCTTGTTCGAGAGTTTCTCGCGGATATTGAGAACCGTCCACACGAACCCTATCTAACCTTTCAAGATGGTTGGCGTTATCAAATCGCCATTGATGCAATCCGGACAAGCAAGGGATGGACACAGATCCCTGGCTAACCACAAGATTGCCTGTTATTCCGCTTGGAAACCGACGATGCAATCGGTTTGCAAGCGACACTCTACCCCTTCCTGGAGGCTCCATGCCTAAACTGGTTGTCAAAAATTTTATAAATATCCGCGAAGCAGAAATCGATATGGATAAAACCTTGGTGATTTTCATCGGTGAAACCGCCAGCGGGAAAAGTGTTCTCGCGAAGTTGCTCTACCTTTTTCAAGAGTTAATCCGCGACTTTCGGCAATACATCAGACAAATTAATTCCTACCCACCAGAACACCTGAAAACACCCGGACAAGAACTGCCAATAGTGTTTCGGACACAAATTGCTCGTAAATTCCGTGAGTTTTTTGGTGATGCCACAGGATTTCCAAAACTGGGGAAATCCGCAGAGGAAACACCCAATCAAAAACCCCAAGCAAAAACCCCAAGCAAAAACACTAACGAACAAAAATCAACCGTGGAAGAGGTGGAAACTACAAAACCGTTTGAAATCACTTACCACTATACAGCAGAAAGTGCCATCAGGCTGACGTTAACTGATGAGGAAACGCTCCATATCGAATTACCCGCTGTTATGGACGAAGTTGAAGACCTCTGTTACAACTTACTGGAGAAACTGAAAAGTGTTGACATAAAACAGTCTCACAGCGTTACGACGGAATCCGACTCACGTGAAGAAACAGATGTGGCTTCAGAGGATGAGTCTCAGAAAAATAAAAACACCGATCAGTTCCATTACATTTTGAATATGGCGATCGGAATGAGTGACATCACCGAGAAATTAGCCGGTAAACATCGCGACAGTCTCTTTATTCCTGCAGATAGGAATATCGCTGCTAACTACCCAGATGCCCTTAAAAGAATCTTCTATGGTGGCATAAAAAGCGATCTTCATACGCGCACTGCAACCCGTTCACGTGCCAATCTTCATCTCATCGCACGCTTTTTGGAAAAAAATGAAGAATTCCTCGATACTTTTAGCACACAGAACTTTCGGAGCCTCTTTGACGAAAGAATTGAGGAAGAATCAGGAGAAGTCGATAAACGGATAATGGAATTCTTGCTTAAGAAGATTTCCCTCATCTTAAACGGTGAATATGAAACAATAGACAAAATTTCTCAATCCCGACTTTTTTCGCACCCAACCGGTGAGAACACAACTTTTTTAGAAAACGCATCGACAGGGCAGCAAAATCTCATTCGAATCCTACAAGATGTCTTCATGAGTATGCTTTACAACGAAATGATTTTTCGTGTGATCGAAGAACCCGAAGCACACCTCCATCCAACAACCCAGAAACACCTCATGCACATCATCGCCTTGATGCGAAATCACATTGATAGCCAGATCGTTATGACGACCCATAGTCCGTATCTTTTGGCGGTTCTTAAAAACCTCCTAACCGCCGGACGACGGTCAAAGAAGAATCCAGAAGCTGCTGCTAAAATGGAGGCGCGTGTCCCAAAGTTATGTTGGTTAATGCCTGAAGATGTGGAAGTTTATCATCTCAAAGACGGGATAAGCCGTGCTATTGTCCAACCGAAAATGAAATCGATTCTCCAGAATCCGCTCGCCGACCTTCTGACAGGTTTTTAACACAGCACAAACCTTCCGTTCGATTATATAAAACACAAAATCAAGGTTAAAGAAACAGATGTACGAGAAGCACGGAGAAACAATCAAAGCACAAACCTTTCTTGAGGCATTACAAAGCGATGCCGTATCCGTTACCTTCACGAATTGCACGATTGAAGGCATCGTTGACCTCTTTTTTATTGAATTGGAACGGGACGAAAATGACCGGATACTCCTTAATAAGAAACTCTCTTGCATTGGATGTACGTTTAAAAACATCGTCAACTTTCGGACGGTCGTCTTCCAAGAAGAGGTGGACTTTCGGCGTACCCTCTTTGAGGGAGACCTCGATTTCGATGAAGCCATTTTACACGGTCCCTGCGCGTTCCGTGAAGCCATCTTCCAAAGGCGTGCCGATTTTCACAGCGCAATTTTCCACAAGAGTACGAGTTTCTGGCGGGCGAGATTTAACAACGTCGCCGATTTCCATAGGGTTCAATTCAGTGAAAACGCCGTCTTTCATGAGGTTACCTTCCTAAATGAAGTCAATTTTCGTCGTGTGCTGTTCCAAGGCGTCCTTGACTGCACAGGGGCATGGTTTCCTGAAACGACAGCGTTCAATAACGCCACTTTTCTCGGCACCGCCAATTTTACCGCCGCGCAGTTCATCTCTGTCGCTGCCTTTCGCGACGTTCACTATATCCCTGACACACTCTTTCACGCAGTGAAAGCCAAGCTTGGCAGAAAACAGCATCGTCCCACCGAATTCTATTTAGATAGCCGACATATAGACGAGGTCGCGAACCCTTTCTTCAAACGATATGTCGGTGATCAGCAGTTCATACGTGCGTTCAACCAGGCAAACCCCATATTGGCAAAGTTATGGCGATGGAGCTCCGACTACGGTCGGAGTCTGGCACTCTGGGCGTTCTGGTCTCTTTTCTTTGCGTTTCTGTTCGCACTTGCGTACATGCCGCTCCCGACGTGGATGCCAACCTGGGTGCAAAATTGGACTCCCCGCTTTCATCAATCGACGGGTGCCTATAGCGGCGAGCCGTTAACTTTCTGGAACTGCTTCTATTTCAGCATTGTTACTTTCACGACGCTCGGTTTCGGTGATGTCGTCGCGGACAACGCCGCTGCGCGCTTTCTTGTTACACTGGAAGTCATTTTCGGATATTTGATGTTAGGCGGATTAATCAGCATCTTCTCAAATAAACTGGCAAGTCGGAGTTAATTCATCGCGGAAAAGGAAAAGTTTTTTATGCAAACCAGAGTTTTACAGACATTTTTCGTTGTTACCTTCATAGTATTTGCCTTTATCCTTCTCAATAATGCAACAGCGCAGGAAGCTTCCTCATCGGCGAATACGGACTATTTTGACTACATCACACTCTTCTCTCAGGGAAGGATCACCCGTTTTACAGAAATGCCGATTCGGGTGTACATCTCCCCTGTCCTAAGAGAGAGTCCGTACTTACCTGAAATTCGATATGCTCTGCAAACATGGCACACTGCCAGTGACGGCAACATCCGTTTTGAAGAAACAGAGATACCTCAGAACGCAGACATTCGCGTCAGTTGGGGCTACACCGGTCTCCTCACTGACTTTCAGGACACCAGACTCGGCAGCGCGGAACTCACGCGCCTCCAGAATAGCGATCAGCAGAATAGCGATCAGCCGTCAGCCGTCAGCCATCAGCAGAGAGTGGAAGACTCTCGGATGGAAGAAAGGAAGAATGGAAGGTTGGGTGCCCCCGAATCTTCCAATCTGGCAACCTTCCAACCAAACGCCGACAGTGGACAGCCGAGAGCCAAGAGCCAATTTACAGTCGAGGTGATCCTCATGTTAGAAGGGGATGCGACTATCGGGGAACTCTCGCAGGAAGAGATGCGTACGGTGTGTCTTCATGAGTTCGGACACGCAATCGGGTTATGGGGACACAGTCCACACCCAGGCGACATCAGCTACCCGACAGCAATAGCACAACAGCCGACCGCTCGCGATATAACCACGTTGCGGAGACTTTATAGGACACCTCTCGATACGCCGCAACACGACATCGCTATAGATATGCTGAAAGCGGAGATTGAACAGAAACCCTATGCAGACATTAAAAAACATCTCCGTTCACATTACCTGCTCGGAACCGTCTACTTTGACAAAGGCGATACAGCATCCGCAATCGACAGTTTTCAAACCTGCAGACAGTTAGATGCCAATTTTCAACCCGCAATAGAGAAACTGATCCAAGCCTACCATGAAACAGACGAAACGCATGAGGCGATCGCTCTTCTTGAGAAACGGATCACCCAGAAACCGTCGCCAGCGGATTACAACACGCTCGGCATCTTCTATTATGAGAAAAAAGATGCTGAGAAAGCGATACAGGCGTTTGAAAAGGCACTTCACATTGCACCGTATCACAAAGCCGCACGGCGAAACCTACATCAACTCCTCCGAGCCAAAGGATTCAAAGCACTGGCATCAAAAGACTTCGAGACCGCCACTACCACTTTTGAAAAGGTACTGCAGATGGTGCCTCTCGACGCGCCTACCTTTCAACTCATGGGCAACGGATACGCCCAAGCCGGACAATTTGAAAAGGCGATCAGCTATTATCAGAAAGCGATCGACCTTAATCCCGTTGACGCACTGACACAGCAAAACTTCGCACAATGCTATAACAATTACGGTGTATCGCTACGAAACCGTGAGAAATGGGACGAGGCGATTGATGCGTATCGCAACGCTTTACGGTTGATGCCAACGCTCCAAATTGCCCGAACTAACCTGAGCGATGCATTTACTCGAAAGGCGAATGCACATAGTGAAGCAGGTGAATTAGACGAAGCTGTGGAGGCGTATCTCGAATTGCAGAAACTCCATCCGCACGAAATGCATATTCGTAATTTACTTGGGGAATTATATCTGAAAAAAGGCGATTATGCCGATGCATTGTCGGTATTTCAGCACGTCTACAACGCCACCCCTAACGCCGAACATGCCTCACACAACCTCATCGCGGCCTATCATCATTATGCGCGAGAGCCTCAGCGATGCAGGAGATTACGCGACTGCGATCCAACTGCTTGAAGAGGCACTTCGGCTCGTGCCTACCGATCTGAATTTACGGTTGAGTCTGGCGAACGCCTACCAAGGTGCTGAAGACTATGAGCGTGCCGCTCTGGAAATATCGCGTGTTTTGGCACAAGCACCAGAAAATCTACAGGCAAAGGAGGAGCAGATTAACCTGAAAATCCGACGTGGTAACGCTCTCATGCGGCAACGGCAGCACACCGCCGCGCTCGCTGAATTTGAGGCGATTCCCGAATCTGAGCGCGACATTGAGATTTACAACACTATCGGTTACCTCCATCTTGTGAAAGGTGAACATGCGAAAGCGTTCGCTGGTTTTGAAACCGTCCTGCGGAAAGATCCGATTAACATGCCCGCTTTTAGGAATCTACTGTCGTTAGAATCTCAGTTGATCCGCAGACGTGGCAATAAAATGAGAGAGGATACCCTCGTCAAGGTCCGATGCCTCCTTGCTATTTCTCTAATGTATCGAAAACAGCCGACTGTGGCGGTCGAAAAATATCAACTTGCGCTGACTTCTGTCAAAAAACCTGGCAAATCTGAAGAGATGGATTCGCTCCTTATTGAAACAGGTAGACAACTCGCTAATTGGTTCCAGCAACACGGCGATACCGAAAACCGTGAGATGATACTCGATTGGGTTGAAGAACGCGTTTCTAACTAGTGATACCACCCACACGCTAAAGCGTGGGGCTTCGGTTTCATAGCGACTGCGTTCTCACCAGAGGTTTGAACGTCTTATTATCGCTCCACCCGCAGGCTATTATTCCGAATCAGATCGGTTTTATCAGGCATTCTTGTCCTGGGTACCCCAGCCTGCAAAATAATAAGGTGGTAGCGATACAAGGCATAGGGATTTGACGGAAGATCGTTAAAAACCTCGCCAGCGGCGGTGGGGGTGATTCGCTGAACAACTGTCTACATATTTTCGGGCTTTACTATAAAAAGGAAAGGTCGGGCAAAAAGCCCGACCTGGAGTGGTAATAACGAATGAGACTTGCATTTGCTGCTGTGCGACGACTACTGACTACCGCCACCACCACCACCGCGACGATCCCCGCCGCCACGCCAACGGTTCATACGTTGCTGCATTTCTGTAATCCGCTTCTTCGTTAGTTCTGATAACTTTGCCATCTCCTCTTCAGTCAAAATCTCTTTGAGACTCGTGTTGACCTTCTGGAGAATTGCCTGGATCTCCTTTGTTGCAGTTTCACGCATACCGGGTTGACGTAACTCTTCCATTTTCATCGTGACTTCGTCCCGACTCGCCTGATAGATGGGGCGCGCCTTTACAAGCGTTTCATCGTCCACTTTCACACCAAACGACAAATCAATCCAAGAGTTATCAACAAGAGACACATAGTTCATCATTCCCGCCATTCCACCGCCGCCTCGTTGACCGCCCTGACGGTTTCCACGTTGACCTTGTGCGTTCCGATCCGGTCGTTGCGCCGACGTTGCATGTTCAAAAACAAACAAACCCACGATTGCGATAACTGCGATTGCACCAACTGCAAAAAATTTCTGCTTCATTTTCTTTTCTCCTATTGGAATTTTGATTGTGTGAATACCTCCAATCTTTTTTCAAAGGTGTCCACAATTTAGTTTTGCATCTTTAGTCAGACCCGTTGAGAAAAAGTTCGTTTTTTTTAATTTTTCCTGCCAATGAGAGGACATGTTTATAGCAACTTAATATTGGTAGGCGAGGTTTCATGAAGATTCAGAATTTAATTCGGTAATGTGGGATGGTAATTGTCTGAACCGGGATTTTCAGGATCACAGATACTTCCCGGTTGAGAATTATTCTCCAATATTTTTTAAAACTTCATCTAACCCCGCCGGTTTTCCCGAGCGGGGTGGCATGTTTATAGCCTCTACAATTTCTCTTGCAATTGCCCTTCACATCCATGTATAATTGGCATTGTTCCAAATTCAATTGACAAAAATACACGGAGAAAATGTCGTGCCAACACGCAGCATCAAACCGACACATAAACCCATCAAAAACTACTACATCGAACTTGAGGAATACGCGAAGGTCGGCGCAGAACATGAAGGCGCAGTCCGAATTGCCTTCCAAAATTTACTCCAACACTACTGTCGACAAATAGACCTCATCCTCGTCTGTGAAAAGACACGCTACACTCCACAGATGAGACCCCGGGGATGCAAGTGGATTTGTCTGTGGAGCGGATGAAATCCTCCAAAGATAAAACGCGTTTGAAATACAACGACTTCCTCACGTTAGAGAGGATCCCGGCGAGGGTGTTTGAGTATCGGTTAGGCAATCGTTCTGAGTTGGAGTGGGTAGTGGATCAGTATCGCGTGAAGATAGACAAACGGAGCGGCATCGTCAACAACCCGAATCGTGAGAAAGATCCAGAATATATCCTCCCTTTGATTGGACAGGTTACTACGGTGAGTTTAGAAACGGTGGATATTGTTAACGGATTACCTTCATTAAAGTAGTAGGCACGCTCCGCGTGCCGTAACCCAGCGTCCATTAGACACTGCCCGCCCAATGAGGGGATATATAGATGCACAACAGCGATACGTCCGCCCGCCAACTGATGGGGTTTGGTGGTATTCTGGGTATAACGTTCAATCTCTATCGGAAACATTTTTTGCTATTCCTTGGCATTATTTCCCTGAATTTTTGCGGAAGCTTAGTGGAATATTTGTTAACGCGTTTTCTTCCTGATTTTCGTCTAAAAGACATCCTAACAGACTTTGTTGGTATGCCTTTTGCACTTGTAAGCATGGGTGGAATAATCATCGCGACAGCTACAATTTATTTATCTGGGCATATTACAAGCCGCGACGCATTGAAGCAAACCTTACATCGGTTTTGGCACGTGTTAGCGGCTTTTCTTGCATGGAGCTTGGCCTTTGATATATCAAGGATCAGGATCAGTTTTACTATATTTTCTGTGATAGACCCTATACCTGTGTGGACTCCGGGTTCGTCTGTTACCGATGGACAGCTTCAGTCGTTGCAACGCTCGCTTTTCCAATTTGGATCATCGGCATTACGCTTCTATACTTTGACCTACGGATACGGAAAAAGGAATTTAATGTTGAAATGCAGGTGAACAACACCGCTAACTGAATACCTCAATAATAGAGAAAAAGGGAGGGCAGAATGGATTGGAAAGATGCGCTACTGGGCATCGTAAAGGATTCGGGAAACGCCCAAGCAAAAACACTCCGGTTTGCGGAACCTCTCGCAAAGCATACCTACTTCGGCATCGGTGGTGAAGCCACTGCTTACATTGAAGTCAGCACGACAACCGAATTGGCAGCAGTGGCACGTTTTCATCGGGAGTGGAATGTTCCGGTCGCAATTATTGGTCGTGGCTCAAATCTGTTGGTGAGCGATACCGGCTTCAACGGCATCGGCATCAGATTAGTCGGGGAGTTAGCAAAACTGGAGGTTGATGGGAACGTCGTTTCGGTCGGCGCAGGTCTCTCACTGCCGCGACTCTCAAAAACGATGTCGCGACGCGGTCTGAGTGGTGTGGAATTTGCGCTCGGCATCCCCGGTTCCGTCGGCGGGGCACTGATTATGAACGCTGGCGCATGGGGGAGTAGTTTCGGAGATGTCGTCACAGATGTCACGGTCATGAACGACACCGGTGAACTCGTCAACTTAACCCACGCCGAGGCAGACTTTGAATACCGACACAGCGGTTTGGATGCCTATTTCTGTGTTACAGGCGCGACGCTGAGACTCGAACCCGGGAACGCTGACACAATCACGGCACAGATGCAAGCATTCTACAAACAGAAAGTTGAAACGCAACCCTTCGCTGAAGAGAATGCGGGATGTATGTTCAAAAATCCACCCGGTGATTCCGCGGGACGACTGATCGACATCAGCGGTTTGAAAGGTCATCGTATCGGTGGCGCAGAGGTATCCACAGTACACGGGAATTTTATCCTCAATATCGACAACGCAACAGCGGCTGATGTATTGGATTTGATCGCTTACATCCAAGAACAGGTGCGTGAAAAGACAGGGATCTCCCTACAGACAGAAGTAAAACGGCTGGGGTTCGACACTAAGGTCGGATAACCGTGCCGTCCATTCGCCGCACTGGTGCCCAGCTGCCGTTGAGTGGATCCTCCGGAAATGGGAATCGTGCCGCGAGTTCCTCATCTAAATCAATACCGAGTCCCGGTGCCTCATTTACCCAAAAACAGCCATCTCGAATTTCGGGACAACCGGGGAAGACCTCTTTGGTATTTTCACCGAAGACATGCTGCTCCTGAATACCGAAGTTATAGCACGCGAGATCCAGTGCCACATTGGCGGCATGCCCAACTGGAGAAACATCGCCAGGACCGTGCCATGCAGTGCGTACACCGAAGAATTCACAGAACGCGGCGAGTTTACGCGCAGGACTGATACCACCGATTTGCGAGATATGCACTCGGATAAAGTCGATAAGCCGATCCTTGATAAGGTGGACGTACTCATTCGGGTTGTTGAACAATTCACCCATCGCAATCGGGATACTCGTCTGTTGACGCATTCGTTGGAAATAGTCGACATCTTCGGGTGCAAACGGGTCTTCAAGGAAGAAGAGGTTATACGGTTCCAGTCCTTTCGCGAGATTAATCGCTTGGATGGGCGGAATGCGCTCATGCACGTCGTGGAGAAGTTCCACCTCGTCGCCGAGATGCGTCCGCAAATGATCGAAGAGTTTGATGATGGTATTGACATAAGGAGTGGGTTCAAAAGCAGGCGAACTCCGCTTTCCACCGCCTGCACCGTAAGTCGAATACCCCGGTATTGCTACCTGTGCGCGGACATAGCGATAGCCTTGCTCCATATAACGGCGGATACTCTCCTCTACCTCCTCGAAAGTGCCACCGCCTGCGTGCGCATAAAGCGTCGCAGCGTCTCGGCATTTACCGCCGAGCAGTTGGTAGACAGGCATGTTGGCACGCTTGCCCATGATGTCCCACAAGGCGATGTCTACACCGCTGAGGGCATTGTTTAGGACCGGTCCATTCCGCCAATAGGAACTGACGAAACTGGTCTGGAAAATGTCCTCTATGTTCGTCGGATCTTTCCCAATGAGAAAGGGCTTGAGATATTCATCGACTGCGGTTGCTACAGCGAGTGGACGCTGTGTAAATGTGGCACAACCGATTCCGTATAAGCCGGGTTCACTCGTTTCAATTTTAACAACAACAAGCCGAGTCCCGTTGGGTGCCGTCAGAATTGTTTTTACATCCGTAATTTTCATATTTTAATTTTTCCTTGCGGTTCGGTTAGGGCGGTTTGATAGATAAAGTGCCTTCCCGTAGACCCACCTGCGCCGTTGTTGCAGGCTTTTTAATTTTCCCTTGCGGTTCGGTTAGGGCGGTTTGATAGATAGAGTGCCTTCCCGTAGAGTCAAAGAAACGCCCAAGCAAAAACCCCTCCATTTCGTGTTGAAAGTATATCAAACGGAATGCGCCGTGTCAAAGGAATTTGCCCATCCCTATTTTTTTTTCAAAATAAGATTCTGGTAGGCATCAACAACGGCGGAGAAATTTGGGGGTATTACAGCCGTCGCGCTAAATTCTGTCACAATCGCGGGACCTGCGATTCGATTGCCGGGACGCAACGCCTCACGGCGGTAGAAATCGGTTGGGTGTGCTTCACCTTCAAAGATAACACGGTTTTGGACAGTAAACGCTTCAGAGGCATCAGTATCGGTGTATGGGACTGATTGGATGGGAGGTTTGTCGGTCTTTCCAGTGGCTGTAAGTCGAAGGTTCACCACCTCCACTGGGGCATCGGTCCGGGCATAACCAAACCGCAGTCCATGCGCAGCGTGAAATCTTTCAGCAAGAGCCTTTATCTCGGTTGAAGGAGCATGTTCCTCGGTAAAACACGGAATATTCAACTCATAAGACTGTCCCTCATACCGCATATCAAGCGAACGGTCAATTTTAAGCTGATGCGGGACGAACCCCTCACTTTTCATCTCATTCTCCGCACGGGTCAAGAGTGTGTCAAAACCGGCGTTCAACGCTTCAACAAGACTTGCGTTATCTTCATTGCTCTTTTCAAATTGCCACAAGACGGTCTGCGAATAATCTTTAACGACATCTGCGAAGAGCATCCCGTAAGCAGAGAGCAAACCGCCGTTTGGTGGGATCAGCACTGTTTTGATGCCGAGATTCTCTGCCATAAATGCGGCATGCAAACCGCCAGCCCCACCGAAGGAGACGAGCGTGAAATCGCGTGTATCAAATCCGCGCTCCACAGAGATGACCTTGATGGCGCGTTCCATCGCCGCGTTGGCAACCTTAAGAATGCCATCTGCTGCTTGCAACGGTGGAACGCCAAGACGCTTCGCAAATTCTTCAATGTGTGTGCGGGTCTTATCGGCGTCAAGGGACATCGCCCCCCCTAAAAACTGGGTCGCTGCGATACGTCCCAAGTAAAGGTTCGCGTCGGTTACCGTGACATCTTCTCCATTGTTTCCGTAGCAGATGGGACCTGGATCTGCCCCTGCACTTTCGGGTCCGACGCGGAGTGCGCCACCTGCATCCACAGTCGCAATAGAACCACCCCCGGCACCGACGGTATGAATATCAATCAACGGAACTTTGATCGGGAGTCCACTAATTGTGCTCTCGGTCGTGAGGGAGATACCACTATTGCAGAGGCTCACATCCGTTGAAGTGCCACCCATATCAAATGTGATGATTTGGTCGTAGCCAGCGGTCTTGGCGACTTGATACGCACCCATAACACCACCAGCAGGACCGGAAAGGACAGTGCGGATACCCGCAGACTCAAAGTTCCTTGCAGAGATACAACCTCCGTTGGAGAGCATCAAACGGAAAGACGCTGGAAACTGCTCAGAATCGGTCAGCGTAGAGAGATGCCGTTCCAAAGTAGGGCGGATATACGCGTTTGCGACAGTAGTGCTGAAACGCGCATACTCTCGATATTCCGGTAAGACTTCGTGTGAACATGAGATGGGTATATCAAGCCGGGCGAGGTGCTCGGCAACAATCTGTTCGTTCTGTGGGTTGACGTAGGCGAAGAGGAAACAGACCGCGATGGCATCAAGTTCCAATGTAGCGAGTTCGGACGCGAGTGCCTCTAAATCGCTTGGTTCAATCTCAGTTTGGATTTCACCTGTGTGCAGTGTCCGTTCTGATATACCGAAGCGTCTATCCGCAGGGACAAGCGGAGCGGGACGCTCTACGAAGAAATCATAGAGGTTCGGACGTGCCTGTCTGCCTATCTCTAAAATGTCCTCAAAATCTTTCGTGGTGACGAGGGCGATACGGGCACCTCTACGCTCAAGAAGTGCGTTCGTTGCTACCGTCGATCCGTGGACAATGTCCAAGCGTTCGGTATCGGTGTCGTGCATACGCAAGATTTCACTCACACCTTGTAGGACAGCGAGGGCAGGATTCTGCGGCGTAGACAGGACTTTGTGTGTGAACAGGTCGCCATCAATACGCATCACAATGTCGGTGAAGGTGCCACCCGTATCAACCCCAATATTTTTAATTATTAAATCTGGTCGATGCTCCATTTCATTACGCATCGGTTTCCGGTGAGTTCTGATTCTTTCTGGGCATTCGTCAAAAAGCCCTTAATACCTTAAAGTCGGTTTTTTACCAATTTTAACGCAAGTTGCCACCTATTTATAGACATAGCACCCCTACGGGGTGCAGTCGCTTTAATACACCGTTTTCTATAGACATATCACCCCTATGGGGTGGGAAAGTGCATGAAAAACCTTGTTGAAACGTCCAAGATTTGTTAGTAGCAACTTGGGTAATTTTAGATCGAGGTGGAGCAGGACACCCTGTCCAGCCCTAACCGTTAAAAAAAATCAAACAACTACGTTCTGTGGTGTGCCTTCCAAAAAAGCGATGATATTGTCCACGGCGCCCTCATTAAGAAGCTCAACGCCTTCAGGTGTCATATCCGCACAATGTGGGGTCAAAATTACCTGCTCGCATTCCAAAAGAGGGTGGTTCGCCGGGGGCGGTTCCTGATCATAGACATCAATAGCAGCACCACCGAGGTGTCCGCCGTTCAAAGCAGCAACCAACGCATCTGTATCAATCATCCCACCACGTGCGACATTGATTAGGAGCGCGTCCTGCTTCATTAAACCGAGTTCACGTTCCCCAATGAGATGGTGACTCTCCTCTGTCAGCCTGACGTGCAGACTTACAACATCAGCAGTTCGGAGCAGTTCATCCAGAGAAACAAACTGAACCCCCAATTCCGCTGCGCGCGCTGCTGAAGGGTGATACGTCCACGCGATAACATTCATCCCGATGGCTCGTCCAAGGCGTGCCATCTCTGCCCCGATATGCCCAGTGCCTATAATTCCCAAAGTTTTTCCTTGAAGGTAAATATTGTCCATACGGGGCCATCCACCCGCCTTCATAGACGTTGTCAGGAATGCCGCCCGTTTAGCGAGCGCGAACATCAGTCCAAACCCGTGTTCCGCTACAACTGGAGCGGTACGTCCGGGTTGATTGCAAACGGTAATTCCGCGCTTTTTCGCTTCCTCAAGTCCAATCATATCGGTGCCGATGGAGCAGAGCGAAATCAACTTGAGCTCGGGGAGCTGGTGTAGGATTTCCGCGGGCCATTTGACGATTCCGCGTGAATTGATGAGGATATCTGCATCTTCAGCACGGCGGATTTTCTCTGCGTCAGTTTCGGGTCGGTCAGTATAAAGAACGACATCGCCATAGGGTTTCAGACGTTCCAGATGCGGCGAGCCTTGGATTTGCGGTGGTGAATCACCGGGGACAACAATTTTGTATTTTAAACTATTAAGTTTTCGCGCCGATTTTTCCGCTGTCAAAATCGGGTTCTCAGTTAAATCGTGACTGGGTTTGGGGTTGATTAAGTTTTTCTTTTTCATATACTTTACCTATTCGGCACCCCAATCGTGCGTTTTCGTGCCACCGGTATAGACGACAGCGTGTCCGGCTTTCAGTAACGCCTCAGCCGCATTAATAGACACGTCCTCTTTGACACAAATGACATCGGCGACGATGCGACCTGCATATTTATCGGGCTGCGGATTCTGAATTACAAATCCGAGGGTACCATCATCTTCACTATTTTCAAGTAGAAGTTGTTTGAGAAAGTCCGTTGCGGCTGCAGCACGCTCTTTTTCCCGTTGAAGTGAGGCTTCGGTGCGTCCGGCGCGTGTCGGGTGTCTTTCAGGTGTGTCTATTCCGGCGATCCTGATGTCCGTGATGCTATAAATCCCGTCGACACGACGTTCAATGCCGGGCCATAGTGTCAATCGTTCCTTACCCATATTAGATAGCCGAGAACGAAATGGATATATCTGGATAGATACATCCCGAATCGTGTCGCCATCGTAAACACTGTCAACGTTATCAATTGTGCCGTAATAGATTGGCGTCCTGCTATCGGGGATCGACACAATAGATGTGTCACATCCCACAAGCAATAGGCACAACAGAAACGTTCTTTTAATTTTCCTTGCGGTTAAAGCACATGGGTTTGGCATTTAACGTCTCTTTCTTAAATTCGCTTTCCACTCTGTTCCAAGCTGCGCGCTTTGGTTCTCACTGCGAAGCAAGCTGTCAATTGCCTGAATCAGGATTTACAGGATAAAGGAATCCGTTTTTTTGCTTGGGTGTTTCCCCTTCCACAAACTCGAGGTTACAACCCCTTCCACAAAATACTCTCTAAAAACACTGACGGTACAGTGCAACAATCTCTTCAACTGTCGCTTGCCGCGGATTGTTAGCAGGACTTCCACTCGCAATCGCGTCCCTCGCCATCTGTTCAATAACATCCTCGAATTTCTCTCTGTCAATACCGATTTCACCGAGTCGTGGCATCTGAATATCGGTGACAAGGCGTTCCACGGCATCAATCGCTGCGTCCGCTTGCTCCATCGGGGACAACCCGTCGATCGGTTCGCCCATAGCGGACGCAATATCGGCAAAACGAGCAGGTGCACCGACGACGCTAAATTCCATCACATCACGCAACAACACCGAATTCGATAGCCCATGATGGATGTGGAAAAACGCACCGATTGGACGAGACATCCCGTGAACTAAAGCCACAGATGAATTGCTGAACGCCATGCCTGCGATAGACGCACCGATCATCATATCTGTACGGGCAGGGATGTTTTCACCGTCTGCCCACGCCTGCCGAAGCGAACCGGAAATCATCTCGATGGCTTTCAAGGCGAGGGCATCGGTTATCGGTTGGGCGCGTTTGGAGATATATGCCTCTATTGCGTGCGTCAACGCATCAACACCGACTGCTGCAGTCAGGTGGGGTGGGGTTGTCAGGGATAGCAGCGGATCCACCAGTGCAACGTGTGCCAACAGGCATGGGCTACTGAGCATCATCTTCACAGATCGAAGATCGTCGGTGATGACAGTAACTTTGGAGACTTCACTGCCTGTCCCACCTGTCGTTGGTATCGCGATCAAGGGTGCACCCGGATTCGGGATCTTGTCCACACCCATGTAATCGGCGAATTCACTGTCGTTCGTCAGTTTCATGGCGATGCCTTTTCCGCAGTCGATGGCACTTCCGCCGCCGATGCTCACGATTACATCGCAGGCTTCGTCAGCATGCTGTTTTAAGCCGTCTCGCACGTTCTGTAGAGTTGGGTCGGGTGTGACATCAGAGAAGCATGAGGACGCTATCCCGGCATCATTCAAATTTTTGGCGATCTTGTCGGCGTATCCGATTTCAGCGATACCCGGATCGGTCACGATGAGTGCGGTCGTTGCGCCGAGTCGTTTCGCCTGTTCACCGACGTTCTCGGATGCGCCTGCACCTGTAATTATTGTGTGTGGGAGTGTTAATGTCGTAGCCATTTTTTTTAATTTTGCTTGCGCGCGATAAAAACGTTCTACCAAAAAGGTTTTCTATCAGTTCCGCATGCGCCGTTGTTGCGTGCTGAACAGTTTGGTTTTCATGGGTTAAAGCAGTCCAAGGCGTTTAAGGTCCGCCTCGGTCCACCTTACCTGCCGTTCAATGATAGCTTTGAGCGTGCCAGGAGCAAAGGTTTGCCCCGTTTTGTGAAGATGAAGGGTTGTTGTCCGCCCATCTGGGTGCACAAAAAAGCGATTTGCTCTTTTTTTCAGTTCATGAAAACCGTCCTGTTTCAAAGCGCGTATTAACCTTCGCGCTGTGAGCGAGCGCAACCGACTGTAATCAATAGCCATATTAGACTGTTACGGTAACTAAAGGTACATCGCTGACCTGAATTCGCGGATGGAATTCAGATAGGCTTTTTTCTTGATCTGCCAATAGCGACTCAAAATTAATTTCTTCTCCCTGCTCCAACAGATATTCAAAAAGGAGGTCGACCGCGTCTTGCAGATTTTTTAAAGCCTCCTTTTGAGTATACCCCCAACTTGCTGCACCTTTATGCTCCAGTGTGGGGATGTACGCCCGCCAAACGGCTTTCTCATCTGGCTCATCGGGCCACTTGTCCTTTTCTAAAACAACCTCAAATGCATACGTTTTCATCTGTTCCTCCTATTAGGTTAGTCTCGTAGTTGTATTGTCGATGAAACCAGTTTTTTTTAAGTCCGTGATGAGTTGTCGTATTTTTCTTAGCATAGAATACCATAAAACCTATCGGATGTCCATTCCATCACGCATATAAGCATTAGTTCTAATCGCCTCAGTTTTACTAATGCCGAAAATGTCGTATACTCGTCAGCACCATTGCCATGCCGTAAGCGTCCGCTGTCTCAATCACAGGGGCATCATTGACGGAACCACCAGGTTGAATAATGGCACTGATGCCCGCCTCACCAGCAATCTCGACACCGTCGGGAAATGGGAAGTAGGCATCTGAGGCTAACACTGCTCCCTTCGCCTTATCACCCGCCTTTCGGATAGCGATAATAGCCGCATCCACTCGGCTCATCTGACCTGCGCCGATACCAACGCTTTGTGTGCCGTTGGCAAGCAGGATACAGTTCGATTTGACATGTTTGCATGCTTTCCACGCGAAAAGGAGGGATTTTATTTCTGCTTCCGTTGGTGAGCGGGAGGTTGCCACTTCTAAATCATTCGCATTTAAGTCGTGGACATCCGGATCTTGGACCAGCACGCCACCGGTAATATTGCGAATCTGCAAGACAGGTTCTGTTGCCGAGAGCGATCCAGCTTCAAGAATCGGTCGGCGTTTGACACGAGACAAAGCACGGAGTGCCTTTTCGGTATAACTCGGTGCGATAATTGCGTCAATTTTCACACCCGCATTTGCGGCTTCGCGAATGATGTTTGCGGTTTGGATTGTCACTTTCCGATTTAACCCGACAATCGAACCGAAGGCAGAAGTCCGATCGCACTCCAATGCGTTCGCGAAGGCATCTTGCAGGTTGCCCGCCGTCGCCAGTCCACACGGGTTATTGTGTTTGATGATGGCACACGCAGGGGTCTCGAAGTCTTTGACGATCTCTAAGGCGGCTTCTAAATCGAGGAGGTTATTAAAGGAGAGCGGCTGTCCACTGAGTTGGTTTGCCCATGCGGCGCATGCGCCTGGGCTGGTTTCAGTTTTGTAGAAAGCGGCGCGTTGATGCGGGTTTTCGCCATAGCGGAGCGTGCGCTCCTTCTTGAAACGGAGCGTCAGGTTATCTGAGAATCCATCTGTTTCGGAGTCCTCTGCTTTATCAACCCCCCTACCCCCCCTTATCAGGGGGGAATTACCGTCGATGAGGTAAGCGGCGATTGCGGTGTCATATTGCGCGGTATGGGCAAAGGCTGCCTTTGCCAGTTCAAACCGCCTCTCTTCCGAAAGGCAGCCGTCGTTTGCATCCAGATCTGCGATAATTTGGGGGTATTGGCTTGACTCCGTGAGGACAGCGACGTGACGATAATTCTTCGCTCCGGCGCGGATCATCGTTGGACCGCCGATGTCAATGTTCTCAATTGCTTCGGGGAGTGTCACGTCGGGTTTGGCGACGGTCGCCTCAAACGGATACAAATTGCATATCACCATATCAATAGAGGTAATGCCGTGTGCCTCTGCTTGGGCGTTGTGTTCCGGATTATCCCGTTCGGCAAGGAGCCCGCCATGAATTTTCGGATGTAGCGTTTTGACTCTACCCTCCAGCATTTCAGGAAAACCGGTGTAGTCGGAAACATCAAGGATGTCAATTCCAGCGTCTCGAAGGTGTCGGGCAGTGCCACCGGTAGAGAGGATTTCGACACCACGTTGTGCGAGGACACTGGCTATTTCTAAGAGGTTAGTTTTGTCGTAGACGCTGATGAGCACACGTTGTATCTCTCTCATTATACGTAAAATATTAACTCCTTACATAACATATCGAGGGAATCCAAACCCATCATTTGCGATATGGCTTCGCGCCGGGATCTGCGAGCGGTTGGGTATAATCAGGTCCATTTCCGATGTATTTTCAATGATAGTGCCATCTCCGATGCGCACCTCATCTCCGATATAGATTTTTCCGGGATGCTCTGACGCGCCGCGGATCGTCCCGATGACGACTGACGAACCGATGCGACACCGTTGTTCAATTTCAACAAATCCATAAATTTCAGTGTTCGTGCCGACAGTAGAATGGTCAGAAACCTGAACAGGTCCGAGCAGGCTGGTGTCCGTGCCGATTTCAACAAAATCGCCGATGACGGGATGCCGTTGTTTTACCTTGACACTCAATCCACCGAGCGTGCTTGGATAAATAACGCACCCGGAACCGATGATGCCCGTCTGTCCGGTGGTTACACCGCGATGCGGGTGTTCCAAGAAATTGGCATCGCCTATCTGCGTTTCTGGATGTAAATCGGCTTGATAGTAGCGTCCACCGAGTTCCGAGATGGCGCGCGGCAATAATGGAACTGGGATTCTGTGAATGTTTGGACTTTCCTCAAGGTCATCGCTTCGTGTTAAAGCGTGTGCGACATCGTGGTAAAAGAGTACACGCCAACCGGGATACGTACTCCCTACCAATTGGAGTTGATAATCCAAAACAGAGGCGAGATTCAAACTACCAAGGAAGTCTTGGTACGGTTCAAAGGTTCGCTCCTGAATTGCGGTGTCAATTTGGGAACGGAAATCAAGCGCGGCGAGTTTTTCGCGAGAGATACCGGTGTGGAGAAGGTAGGCATCCCAGACAGCCGGATCTTTAAGAGAGGCGAAGCGATTCCAGAGGGCTCGACTTTTGAGCCGTGGTAGTTCCCAGAGGAGCGAAAAAGCGGTTTCAAGCGCAGCACCGAGACGTGTTTCATCTGTAACAGCCAAAAACGATTGCGCTACCATCGCATACAACTGGTCTGCTACCTCTTCAATCGCTTCCGAGAGTTCACGCCTTTGGTTATGCAGCTGCGGCGCATTATGGGATCCTGGTGCGACACATTCCAGTAAATTGCCAAGCACGGTTTCAAGAATATCCCGATTGACGAATCCGCGTCCAGAGCGTTGTGCTAACCCCTCCCGACTCATACTGTCAATACGTAAAGCGTTCAATTCGGACTTGCTATAGATGGGACGCAAACGTTCCAGTGTTAGGGTCAATAGCGGCTTTTTTCGGTGTTCGTAAGAAGCGTCAAAAAGTGTGGTTTCAGCCATTTTTTAAACTATTAAATCTGGTCGCTGCTCCATTCCATTACGCAGCGGTTTTTGGTGAAGTTCAACTGCCTCTGGGTCAATGACAGTCGGTAGGAATGGCTATCGGAGACCTTCGGTAGACCGTTGTGCCTGTTGCTATCGCTTTCACCTGCCACAAGGTTCCTTTTCTTTAAGCATCAACTCGTGCTTTAATATTTATAACAGAGGCGAGTTGATAGTTAAAACCGACGACTGACCGCTGACGACTCCTAAAAAACTTCCTGTGCAGCGGTAACGCCAGCACCCAGTGGAACGTCATATCCGATGGAGCAGAGACCTCGCTCCAAGGCAGAAATGGCGACGATAGCATCGTTTTCATTCATCCAGCCGAGATGTGCGATCCGGACGATTTTTCCGCTTAACTGACTCTGACCGCCGGCATAGGTGATACCGTATGTGTCGCGCATCAGACTGATAAACGCCTGTCCATCAATTTCCGCTGGCAGGTGGATAGCGGTCAAAGTATTCGCTGGAGACGCTGCAAAGAGGGAGAGACCCAGTGCTTTAACCGCACTCCGGGTCGCGACTGCCAAGCGACTGTGACGGGCGATGGTATTGCGGATACCTTCTGTACAGATGCGATTCAAGGCACATTGAAGTGCCGTCAGCAGCGTTACCGCCGGTGTGTAGGGTACAGAACCCTCTAAGCCGCTTTGATGTGCTTTTCGGAAGTCGAGATAGTATTTTGGGAGGTCAGAACACGCAACAGCGTTCCATGCGCGTTCATTGAGCGCAGCGAACGCCAGACCGGGCGGTGTCATTAAGCCTTTTTGGGAGCAGGAAACAACAACGTCCACCCCCCAATTATCCATCTGTAAATCATCGGCAGCGAGCGCGCTGACAGCATCAACAAGCAAGAGTGTCGGACGAACTCGCGTTAGACCTGCCAACGTCTCAATATCGTGCAAAGCCCCCGTCGATGTCTCACAGAGCGTTGCAAAGACGGCTTTCACATCGGGGTGTTCCGTCAAGAGTGCCTCAACTGTCTGTGGTTCAACAGAATCCCCCCATGTCACGTCAATCGGGATCACTTCAATGCTGTAAGCGGTGCAGATGTCGCTCCACCGCTCCCCGAATTTACCGCTTCGGATGACAATGACTTTGTCGCCACGAGATAAAAGATTGGCGACTGCGCCTTCCATAGCACCGGTTCCAGATGATGTTAGAAAGAGGACATCATTCTCGGTTTGGAAAACGTGTTTGAGTTTTTCAAGAACGTCTTTAATGAGCGTTGCAGTGGCATCGCTGCGGTGGTAATCAATCGGTTGTGCCATCGCCAACAACGCTTCAGGCGGAATCGGCGTGGGACCGGGTGTAAAAAGCCATTTTTTAATCATTTTTTTAACTATGGGCTCCTGGGCGTTGTTCCACTTCGTTTCACAACGGTTTCTGGTGAAGTCAAAAACCTTTGAACCCCTGGGATGTGTTGGCACTAACCAAAAACCGGGGTCCCCACCCGTTACTGGGAAGGGGCAAGGAATATAATGGAGCAGTGACCAGATTTCCATAGTTAGAAAAACACTCCACGATGGTTTTCGGTGAAGTTCAACGGAAATGGGAATTTGTACCTCGAAGACTCTATCCCCTTTACTCACACCTTAAGCGGTGTTGACAGCCACGACCGTTTTGCCCTCAACCTCCACAACAACCCATTCTTGATCGAGGAGTTCACACAACTCTATAATTGCGGCACGTTGTCCTGTGCTATCCATCGGTACTTCAATGGTGAGCGTAGCGAACTCTTCTTTTTGTATTTCGCCCTGTTTATCGAATTTCATTGGCGTAATCTGAATTTTTTTCAATTTTGCATCCATATTTTTTCCTTTATGTATTAGTTTTCGGCTGACAGCCATTTAAATTATGCATCATCCATGAACACCGCGACATCAATACACTCTCCGCCGCGGCGGGAAGACTCCCAACCTGCTAAAATAGGGGCTAAAGAGAAGAGCCCATCGTAATAATCACTTTGCAAAAGACTTGCATCCCCAGATTGAAGGGCGCGGATAAAGGTTTTGTCCTGTTCCAACCACGGATCGAATTCGTCGGCTTGGTAAAGGACCTCGCCATTCACTATAATCCTATCGTATCCGTGAATTTCGAGGCATCCGCCTTCATAGAAGATAGTAAATCGCGGTTCAGTTTTCGGACCCGGACCGGCTGCGACAAAGTTGAGTGTCATCGTAGCACCGTTCTCAAAGCAGTAATTGAAACTGGTAGACAGAGCATTCGCGTAAGCTGGGCGTTCACAATAAAACGCTTGGGATTTGGCAACGTTCAATCCCGTCATGAATCGTGTATAATCGGTTGCGTGAACCCCCCAATCGAGGGCACTCCCCCCAGATTTGTCCATCTCTTCCCACCATGTTTTGGGTCCACCGTCTGTTGAGGGCGGTAAGCCCCCGAAACTCTGAAACCGGACATGCACGATATGTTTGTCCGTCAAATATCGGCGAGCTTTTTGAAAGATCGGACGATACCGTTCACGAAACCCAACGGTGCTGATAACCCCTGCTTGTTGAATGGCGTTATTGATTCGGTGGGCAACCTGCATCGTGAGTGCCTGTGGCTTCTCACTGAAGATGTGGATACCCTTTTCTGCAGCAGTCGATTCAACATTGGTTCGTACGTACGCCGGTACGATAGAGTATAGCACGTCAATCGCTTCGGTGTCAAGCATTTCGTGTGCGTCTTGGTAGACGCTCGGAATTTTGAAGTGTTCGGCTGTTTCTTGTGCCGTCCGTAAGTTGCTATCGCACGCAGCGACAATATCCACCGAATTTGTCTGTAATAGGTTCGGGATGCGGGTTCGGTTCGCGAAGTTCCCACATCCATAGAAAGCGACACGGACGCGCGGTGTTGTTGACACGATATATACTCTCCAAACTTTTGCGATTTTTTAACTATGGGCTCCCGGGCATTGTTCCCCTATAGACATATCACCCCGCTGGGGTTGAAGATCGGAAGTCACGCCATCACTGTTGACATCCCCCGGTATTTGTAAGAGAAATGGTCGGTTTCATCAGAATGGCTCCTTGCTCTCAGAAAACCACCTGCGGGAATTCTATTCCCTCCAAGGTGGAACGTCCCATGTGTTGAACCACTCCCATTTCCAGATAACCCGTTTCTCTGGCATTTTTACCTCATATTCTATGCCTGCGGTGAAAGGGAGGAGGGACGTTCTGTCACCTACTATTTCACGGATTGATTCAATAAACGCCATTTCATCGGTGACATTTGGGGGCCAATGCCCCGTTGGTATCGGATCGGATTTCCGGTCGGTTCGGTAATGCGTCGGTATCACGAAGCGCGGTTGGATTAATTCTACAAGTTCTATAAGCCGGGACGCAAGCCCCTCACCGAGACCGAGTTTCATGTGGATCAGGAAATCAACCTTCCCGCGGAGGTTTGCTAACGCCGGGTAGGGTTCGTGCAAGTCGCCCGTGTGTAGAACAGAGACATTTTTTGCCGTGTGTGTTATCAGATAACCGTTTGTCGGGAGATTTGGCGTTTGGTTCTCGCCGCTTTCAATCGTCTCGACATGAATATCGCCAAGATCGAGCGTGTCTGAACCTTGAAAGGTGCGCGATAATCCCTGTTTTTCGTTGAGATGTTTTGGATAGAGAACCTGGACCTTATCGGCGGGGACATGCTTGGTAATCGGTAGATCGCGCGCAAAGGCGGCATCTCCGTATTTCTCGGCGATGGGTTGTGCGGGGGTCATACAACCAACGTTGATAAATAACTTTTTAAAACGCTCACCGCAACACAATTTTTGCAAGGTCACGGGGTGGCAGTGGTCGAAGTGTTCGTGGGATATGAAGATATAGTCGTATATGGGTTGGGCATCCGCTAAGTTCTGACCAAACAGATATGGATCGAAAGCGATATTGATGTCTCCAAAGCGTACGTCAAATGCGCCGCATCCCCACCATCTTAAATATATGTTTTGCATAGCGAAAAGTCTTCCTGCCTTGAGGGTTTAATATGGTCGAACAACTGTTAATCCTGGAATCATGTGAAAGTGGCGCGTCTTCTTGGTATAGAGAGGCAAATTCTGTTCGTGAGCCGTTCTATCCATTTTTCTCTCTGTTTCCGTACCCACGCTACACTGTCCTGCATATCCGCCGGATCTGCCCACATTCCTAAGAAAGGGAGATTAGCAAATTCTTCGTGTTCACAGGTCCCCGTGTTTTGAGTCTCGTTAGTGTCGACGATTTTCTCTGCGTCCATCTCGTTTTATTCCGACGACTACATTTTCAGACGACACGTCTTCCGGTATGACGACAAAAATTTTTCCAGATTCGCAGCTTTCGCTCTGTGTTTTCAGATACTGTGATATTTCAGCGTCGTCAAGAAGAACCACACCCTTTGCAGCAGATTCAGGGGTAGGTCCGAGCGGTGTGCCAAATTTCCGAATCCATTTGAAGACGGTACTCGGTGATACTGAAAACATCCGCGCGATTGTGCTTATAGAAATCCCACGACAGTATAGGAACACCGCTAAGGCTCTTTGCCATGGCGGTCTTCCACGGGAGGTAAGTCGTGTAAACTGAAATCCACAAGATTTACATTTATAGCGTTGGCGTTCCCTGGCTTTCCCATTTTTAACAACGTCTTCCCGTTTGCAGCGCGGACAGTTCATCGCGGTGCCCCTCCTTGAAAACATGGTAAAAGGTAGTATAACATAAAAATCACTACTTTAGCAATAACGCAAGTTGCCACCTACAGGGTCATTCAGTTTTAAGAAATTATACTCTATTCCAAGGTCCCGTGCCGAACGCACGCTAAAACTATATTGAGCCAACCATTAACGATACACCGATGGAGTTAAAACCCCACAGCGATGGAGCGTGGTTGCTGTCGCAGAACACCCACTTCGTATAAATGTCCCCGTTTTGGTCTAAGGGAACTGTTGAAAAATTTTCCCTTGTTATTTTTTTTTGCATTGTATATTATATGTTTAGGTCGAAATTTGTAAGCCAATATAATAAACAGAAGAAAAAATTTTGAGCAGAAGGTTGTCAGTCTTCATCAGAACTTTGGTAGGAGCACAGTGTGCTCACGGCGCGCCCTAGCGCGTAAAGGAGAACACAATCATGGCAGGGAAACTGAAAGTAGCAGCAGTTGGGTGCGGTGGCATCGGTCATCGTCATCAACTGGGGTATCTTCAGCATCCGGGTGCGGAATTGGTGGCAGTATGCGATATAGATACTGCTAAAGCGAAGACACGTGCTGAAGAACTCGGCATCGCGAAGTGGTACCCTTCCATCAAAGAGATGCTTGCGAATGAAGAGTGCGACCTCGTAGACGTTGTAACCGCGGATTACCTGCACTTTGAACCCGTGATGGAATGTCTGGAAGCCGGGAAACATGTTATCTCTGAAAAACCGTTGTCACTTTATATTGATGAAGCAGAACAGATGGTTGTGAAGGCAGACGAAAAAGGTGTCCACCTTGCTATAGATTACAATCGTCGGTTCGCCCCTGGGTATGTCCAAGCCCGCAAGTGGTTTGATGCGGGTGCTATTGGGCAGACTTACTACTTAGATATGAAACTATCTCAAGGTGGACCGGCTTCAACGTGGAAAGGCGACTATTACCTGCTCTATGAACTGGAAACCCACGCGATTGACCTGCTTCGATGGTTTGGCGGTGAAATTGTCGCTGTTTGTGTGCAAATGGCGAAGCCGCGGCAACATGAAGCGCGTGAGGGCGAAGATGCCTGTTATACCAGCATGGCTATCTCTTTCCGTTATGAAACAGAAGCAGTCGCTACGTTGATGGCGAGTTGGGATAGCGATTTCATCCATCCGATCGAGCGACTTGAAATCTGCGGTTCCGCTGGCGAAATCGTCGTTGATAATGTCCTCACACGTGCAACCTTGATGAGACGGGACAATCAGGTCGTCGAAGAATACCGTCCCTCTATTTTTAGAGACGAACAACTTGCGTTTGATGGAACATTCGCCTTACGGGTGGCTGCCCTCGTCGATGACTTACTCGCCGATCGGTCGCCTGCCCCAACGGGGAGAGATGGTTTGCAAGCGTTACGTATTACTGAAGCTATTGTGGAATCGTGGAAGGAAAAACGGGAAGTCGCGGTTCAGATCGATTAAAAATGACACGTAAACCATATCTCACGCAAACCGTTTCTATATGTAAGGAGGAATGAACCGTGAAACACCATCTGTCTTATTTAAGGAAATTTCGTCAATCACTACTTACGGGTTCGTCATATTCAACGGTGGGTGCTTGTGTGGCATCGCTCATTTTCGTGTTTCTGGCAATAAACTGCGGTCCCCCTCCGCAAGGACAATATCATGTTCCTGAAACGGCACTTGCCGCCGCTGAGAGGAACACGAGGCCGCAATCCGGGCAGAGCCAAGCCAGCCTCCCTGATAGTGCTACCGTCCAGTTACAGAAACTGCCGTACGTCAGAAACGCCTTCAAAAAACCCCCGCGCGTTGGGAGCAGAGGTGGCCTCGACGATTTTTATGTCACGACTCGTGGTAGAGTGCAGCACGTTGCCATTATCTCCAACGGTTCGCTCGATGTCCTGAAGGCATTTATTGCGAAAGGGTGGCCTCCTATCGTGATGATCCAATTCCAAGGACGAAGCCCAGAGATCTTATCCTTGTCCGATTACAACGACCAGTTAGGCGAAATATCACTTCAGAATCCGATCAGTCTTACCAAACGCCGATTGAAATATGAAGATTTTGAGACAACTTGGAGCAGGAGTTCGCGGAACAAATGTGTTTTAATCACACCACAACAACTCTCGGAAATAGACGTTCAGAACGTGTTGGGGAGATACTTACCTACAGAAGCGTTCCAAGGGATTAGCGTGAGAAGCCGTTAGTTCTACACTCACCCGATTTATAGAATGAGGATAAAATTTTGAGAGCTCTTCCGTTTACGGCTGTTACAATTAGCGATCGGTTTTGGGCACCTCGGCAGCAGACGAATTCCGAGGTAACGATCCCGCATGAACTGGTCCAGTGCCGAACCACCGGTAGAATAGATAACTTCGCGAAAGCCGCTGGCTTGATGTCCGGAGAATTTGAAGGTATTTTCTTCAACGATTCCGATGTCCACAAATGGGTGGAGGCAGCATCGTATACGCTTCGGACGCATCCGAACCCGGAATGGGAAGCGGAGTTGGATGAGGTCATCGCAAAGATCGCGGCGAGCCAACAGCCTGATGGTTACCTGAATTCCTATTTCACGCTGGTCGAGCCAACGCAGCGGTGGCAAAACCTCGGCATCATGCACGAACTCTATTGCGCCGGACACCTGTTCGAAGCAGCCGTTGCGCATTATCAAGCTACTGGAAAGGGTACCCTGCTTGACGTTGCATGCCGATTCGCAGACCTAATCGATAACATCTTTGGTCCCGGCAAGCAAGACGGACTGCCCGGACATGAAGGCATTGAACTCGCGCTCGTGAAGTTGGCGGACGTTACAGGTGAAGCACGCTACTCGGCACTCGCGGAATACTTTGTCACCCGACGTGGACATTCACCCTCGGTCTTTGAGAAGGAATTAGAGAATCCGGACATTCCCGGTGGGCTCGACGCGTATCGACATCACTTCACGCGTGATGGAAAATTTGAGGGGCATTACGCACAAGCGCATCTCCCGATACAGGCACAAAGAGAATGCGTTGGACACGCGGTGCGAGCGATGTATCTTTACAGTGCCGCTGCCGACATCGCTTATGAGACAGGCGATACCGCAATTATAAATGCCCTGGAAGTGCTTTGGCGGAACGTAACAGAGAAACGTTTATATGTCACCGGTGGTGTGGGTCCTTCTGGACACAACGAAGGTTTCACAAACGATTATGAGTTACCGAACGTCTCCGCCTACGCCGAGACGTGTGCGTCTATCGGACTGATATTTTGGGCACACCGAATGTTCCTATTGCGCGGTGAGTCGCGCTTTGTTGATGTATTGGAGACGGCACTTTACAACGGTGCGCTCTCAGGAATCTCACTTGATGGCACGGGCTTCTTCTATCAGAATCCACTGGCAAGCCACGGCGGTCGGCATCGGCATGAGTGGTTTGGCTGCGCGTGTTGCCCACCGAATATCGCACGACTTCTCGCATCCGTCGGACAGTACGCCTATGCCGAATCGGACGAAGGTGTATGGGTGAACCTATATATCGGTGGCACCGCCGACGCGACTGTTACCGGAGACGTTTCGGTGAAAGTAACTCAGGAAACGGATTATCCATGGTCGGGCGATGTCAAGATAACGGTGGAACCGGAAACGCCTGTAACATTCGGATTGAACTTACGAATCCCTGCTTGGTGTGACGCGTTTGAAGTGTGTGTCAATGGATCGGTTCACACGCCAGAAACGAACGCGAACGGGTACCTCTCAATTGAGCGACAGTGGCAAGCAAAGGATACAGTTAACCTGACACTCGCTATGCCGATTGAGCGGGTTTACGCACATCCACTTGTTAAAGAAAACCTCGGACGGTTTGCGCTGCGCCGCGGTCCTCTGGTCTACTGCTTTGAGGACGTGGACAATCCCGATGGCGTTTTCCACACGTTGTCGCTGGTAGATGGTGCACCCTTAGAAATAGCATTTGACAGTGAACTCTTGGGGGGTGTTACCCTTATCCGCGGTGCGGGGACGGTGCTTGATGCCACCGATTGGGGAAATAACCTCTATCTACATTCAAAACCACTTATGAAGCGCACAGATGTTACGGCAATTCCGTATTACGCATGGTGCAATCGCGGCGAGGGACAGATGGTTGTGTGGGTTCTTTAGGCTTTTCTTTTTTTTTGACTGGGTGGATGTGAAAATCCGCCCATTTTTTTTCACTGCTGTCTATGCGGACACCGCAGTCGCACAAGCGTGCATTGACTGCCACAATTCACACCAAGATAGCCCGTGTTCCGATTTCGAGAGTCGACATCGTAACGAGCCTCCGTTGAGATGCGAACCTCATCAATATATCCAGTAAAGGAATCCCAAAACCATATCTCTTTCGGACCAACAGGCACCTCAATTATTTTTCCAAACCCTCCAAGCACGAAGTCCAGTGGAAGCCAAGCCCTGTGTCCGAGAGGAAAGCCGTGTGGCCATATCGCTACGAAATCATTGACGATCATTGTTGTGTGAGGCCCATTTGACTGATAAGCGATGTGGTGCCACTGGTTCAGCTCAAGCGGGATCGGGAAAGGTAATCTCCGACCGGGCTCTCCGTCAAGATAGGCACTCATTAGCAAGATTAGGTCCCCCTTCGGGTGCTCGATATTTAGCGCATTAACCAGATTATTTAGTAGCGGTTGAAATTCATCGTTCACGATGATTATACGCACCTGTTGATGGAGTATCGTTAATAACGTGTCCTTGTTGTCGGGCGGTGTGGTGGGATATATCCATGCTTCGACGGTGAACTCTTCCGTACCGTTGGGTAAAGGTCTACCGAAAGTTCCAAAATCTAAAACGGCGTGGTCGTCGTCCCCATCGAGGACTAAATAGTTTCCATCTGCGGGTGAAGCGGGTGGAAACGCTTTAGCACTACCACTGGCGAGGTTAGGAAACCTTGTCTACCAGGAGGGGAAAGTGTCTATTTGTTTTTAGGATTCACCATAGTAACTTGGGTTACCATAATTTACCGGTGGAATCGACGTTCCAATTCATCGCGCCCCATCTCGACGATGATAGGACGTGAGTGTGGACAATTGAACGGGAGTTTCGCCTCGGAGAGTTCCTTAATGAGGTTGATCATCTCTTTCGTATCCAATGTGTCCCCCGCTTTGACAGCCGATTTGCAGGCGAGCGTTATCAGGGCGTTGTCGAGTGCCTCCGGGATTTGTACGTCGGTATGTGGTGCTTCGGGAAGTTTGTCAAGCAGATCGGTGACGGTCTGCGCGGCGACGCGGGTTGGTAAAGGCGACGGAATCGCACGAATTAGGATGGTATTCCCACCGAATTCGTCCAGATCGAAGCCGAGTTTCTTGAAGATATCGCCGTGAATTTTGAGGACTCCAAGCTGCTGTGGTGTAACTTCTAAAGTTACCGGCAGTAGCAACCCCTGCACAGGAATTCCATCGGTTTCCACCTGGTTGACGAAACGTTCATAAAGGACGCGTTCAGCAGCGACGTGCTGGTCGATGAAGAAGATTTTATCTCCCGACTCGACGACAATGTAGGTTTTAAAGAGGTTCGTCTTGAGCTGGACGTTCTCAAAGTCGAGCAGACTGAGATTTGCATCATCAGGAATCCGCTGCTGTGGTGGCTGTACAACGATTTCAGTAGGGATAGACGGCGTTTGCGCTTCCGAAGTGTTGATAGTTTCCTGATCGCTGCTCTCTGTCTCTTGTGGCGTGACAGGAGACGTTTGCCTGCGATGCACTTGTGCAATAGGCGTTGTCCGTTGCCCCCTCCCAGCAACGGGTGGGGACCCCGGTGTGGAAACCCGTTGTGATAGCGGGGTATCACGGGAACCTTCAGTCTCTCCCTTGGATTGCGTCGGTTCAATGGGGGTCTCAATTTTGGGGATATATTTTGCTCTATGGACAGCGTCCCGAAGCATCCGGACGACCCCACTATAAATCGTCCGCTCGTTGCGAAAGCGCACCTCGAATTTGGCGGGATGCACATTAACATCGACCGTTTCGGGTTCCAGTGTTAGGAAAAGTAGCGCAACAGGTTGCCTGTCTTTGGCAACCATTGCGTCGAGTGCTTCTGTCAATGCTGCGCCGATGATACGGCTGCGTATGGGTCGCTGGTTGAGGAAAAAGAGTTGATATTCTCGATTCGGCTTCGTAAATTCGGGTTTACCGAGCAAACCGTACATCTTCAGGTCAGGCAGCTCCTCTGTAAATTCGATGAGGTTTTCGGCGAACTCTCTGCCGTAGAGGAGGCGTGCTCGTTCGAGATATGAATCACAGGAACGGACATCAAGTACCGCTCTGCCGTTGTGCGCCAGCGAAAAATGGATTTTCGGATGCGCGAGTGCAGCCCATGTCACCTGATTCGTGATATGGTTCATTTCGGTCGTATCGGTTTTGAGGAATTTCAGACGTGCGGGGACATTGTAAAAGAGGTTGTTAATCGACATGTGGGTGCCGGGGGAACATCCGCTTTCTTTCACAGAACGGAAAACGCCGCCCTCAACGTCCACCTTTGTTCCCTCAAGGGCGTCAGCGGTGCGGGTGAGGAGCTCACATTGTGAAACGGAGGCGATACTTGCTAAAGCTTCGCCGCGGAACCCAAAGGTTTGAATACACTCAAGGTCCTCAATACCGTTCACTTTGCTCGTCGCGTGGCGTTCCAAGGCGAGGAGTGCGTCCTCGCGTTCCATACCGGCACCGTTATCAGACACGCGGATGAGGCGTTTCCCGCCTGCCCGAATTTCGACGCGGATAGAGGTGCCTCCTGCATCTATAGCGTTTTCAACGAGTTCCTTGACGACTGATGCAGGACGTTCGACAACTTCGCCCGCGGCGATTTTATTGGCAACATCTGCGGAGAGTATTTTAATCTTCGGCATATTTTTGATTTACCTTGCGGTTCGTTGAAGCGATGGTAGTGCTTCGTTCGGTTATCTAACGCAAGTTGTCATCTTTGTAGCACAATCTATTAGTTCAGTCTCGTAGGTTGGGTTGAACGCAACTGTGAAATACGACTTTGAACGTCCAAATGTCTTTGAACGCGCTATTCCATCGTATCCCCTCAAAAAAGAAGTGAAACCCAACTCGATTTATACCCACACATCCCCACAACCACTTACATGGAATGCGTTGGGTTTCACTCGGTATTTTCGCAATCAAAGGTATATGCAACAACGCCGGTCATCTTTGCGGCGATAACATTTGAGACGCTCCGTTCAACCCAACCTACGGAAAACTAATATACTTACGATTATGCCTGATACAGATAGCAACGGCATGAATGCGTCTGTGTAAAATTGGTTGTACCCGGATATTCGTCTTTACATACCGGCATTACTTCCGGACAGCGTGGATGAAAGTGGCATCCGGATGGACGATTGATAGGGGATGGTACATCGCCCTCCAATCGAATTTTTTCAACGCCGGTCTGTTCATCCATCTTCGGTACCGCGGAGAGGAGTGCCCGGGTATAAGGATGCTTGGGTGAATCGAAAATCTCCTCTGTTGTCCCACGCTCAACGATTCTACCGAGGTACATTACCGCCACTTCATCGGCGAAGTACTCGACAACGGAAAGGTTATGTGTGATGAAGAGGTAGGTGAGATTAAAATCAACCTGTAGCGATTTCAACAGATTGAGTATTTGCGCTTGCACGGACACATCTAACGCGCTGGTAGCCTCGTCACAGACGATGAACTCTGGATCGACGGCGAGGCACCGTGCGATGCCGATGCGCTGTCTTTGACCACCGGAAAATTCATGTGGATAGCGTGTTACCATATCAGGAGATAAACCGACACGACGCATCAATTCTGCGACCCGCGCCTGCCGTTCCTCATTGGATGCACCCATACCGTGTGCCTGCATCCCCTCCTGAATAATAGCTCCCACAGTCATTCGGGGGTTAAGGGAGGCGTAGGGATCTTGGAAGATAATTTGCATTCTTTTCCGATAGGGATGCATCCGTTGACGGGTGGTCGTAGCGATGTTAACGCCATCATAAACAATATCGCCTTCGACAGGCACGCTTAATTGGAGAATAGCTTTGCCAAAGGAGGTCTTGCCGGATCCAGATTCTCCGACGAGTGCGAGCGTTTTGCCGCGTGGGATATCAAGCGTAACATCATCAACAGCGTAAACATAACCGACCGTCCGTTTGAAGATACCCTTCTGAATAGGGTAGTGAACACACAGGTCCTTCACCTGCAGTTGAGGATGCGATGCCGTTGGAAACCGTGTCGAAGGTTCTTCATTTTTTTCGTTAATCTCTGTTTCAAGCTCAAGTTTTGTAGCCGGAACTCCTGTAGCACGCTTTTGTATAGCAAGTTTTCGGTTTGCAAGCTGCACCGACTTTTGTATAGCAAGTTTTCGGTTTGCAAGCTGCACCGACTTTTGTATAGCAAGTTTTCGGTTTGCAAGCTGCACCGACTTTTGTATAGCAAGTTTTCGGTTTGCAAGCTGCACCGAAAATGGCGGTTCGGGGTTGTAGAGATGACAAGCGACCTTGTGTTCGCTACCGTTAACGGCATGTAACGTAGGGACAATGTTATCGCATCCGTCCATGACTTTAGGACACCGATCGGCGAATCGACAACCGTCATTATACTCGGTCGCTTTCGGGACTCTACCGGTAATTGTGTGCAACTCCGTTCCGCGTTTATCCCGCGCGGGTGTCGATTCGAGGAGTTTTACCGTGTAAGGGTGCTGTGGCGTTTCGTAGAGTTGTTTCCATGTTCCCATCTCAGCAATCTTTCCGGCATACATAACAGCAACTTGGTCGGCGATGTTGGCGACGACCCCCAAATCATGCGTAATCAGGAGGACTGCCATCTGCAATTCTTGCTGGAGGCGTTGGATAAGTTCGAGGATCTGTGCCTGTATAGTGACATCAAGCGCGGTTGTGGGTTCATCGGCGATGAGGAGCCCTGGACGACAGGAGAGTGCCATAGCAATCATGACGCGCTGTTTCATACCCCCGGACATTTGATATGGATATTCGTCGTAACGGGCAGCAGGTTCCGGAATACCGACGCGGTCGAGCATCTCAATTGCTGCATTCCTTGCGGCGGTACCCCGAAGGTTTTGATGTTCCTGGATTGCCTCTGAGATCTGGTTGCCGATGGTGAAAACAGGGTTGAGACTGGTCATCGGTTCTTGGAATATCATGGCAATGTCGTTGCCTTGGACTCTCCGTTTCTCAACTTCAGACAAGCGTGTGATGTCTTGCCCTTTGTAATAGATAGCACCGTCGGCGATGAACCCGGCGGGTTGCGCGACGAGTTGAATTATAGAGAGCGCGGTGACGCTTTTACCACAACCGGACTCCCCGACGAGCGCAAAAATTTCGTTCGGTTTGATGTCAAAAGAGATGCCGTCAACGGCACGGGCAAGTCCTTCCGGGGTGCGAAAATAGGTTTTGAGGTTTTGTACGCTGAGCAATGTGTCGTCCATGAAATTACTATAGCATGGAATTCTGTAGAAGTCAAGGGAAATTGAGAAAAGAGTCAGAGGCATTCAGCTCTCCCTTAATTTCGATTTCCTACTGGCAGGTCCTTCGCTGTAGGAGGGAATTCCGATTCCCGACTCTTTCTGACGGAGAACCGACGGCTGACAGCTGATGGCTATTCTGCTGAAAACTGATAACTTCTGAGAAAGAAATAACAGTTGATTTTTTCTTGAATTCGCGGTATACATAGTAAAGCAAAAAATAATTCTACTTGAAAAATTTCCAATCAGAAACGGTATTACATCATTAGCAGGAGGAGACACGATTATGGTAGCGCGGCGTTTTTTGACAGCAGAGCAAGGCGTTGAACAACTTCTGAACGCAACCCCACCCCTCCATTTCAACGGGACGACAAAAACGGAGTGGCAAGAATGGCGAAGAAGATTCCGGCGCAACCTCGTCAAGGACCTGGGCCCTGTGCCGGAAGCATTGCCATTGGAAGTTGAAACCTTGGAGGAGATAAAAAAGTACGGCTATACACGGAAAAAGATAATTTTTAACCCAGATCCATTTTCTTCAATTCCAGCGTATGTTTTAATCCCGGAAAGTGCAAGCGCGAAGAATCCAGCCCCTGCAGTATTATGTGCACACGGACACGGAGTCGGTAAAGACGGGGCAGTCGGGATTGTGGAGGACTATCAGAAACAGTACGCCGTGGAATTGGCGAGGCGTGGTTTTGTTACATTAGCACCCGACTGGCGGTGCTTCGGTGAACGAAAGGATAGAGATGCGTGGGTGCGCCGCCCCGGTCGCGATGGATGCAATGTTGCTTATCTCGCATACGGGTATTTCGGCTATCAACTGATGCAGCTGAATATCTCGGACGGACAACGGTGTTTGGACTATCTCCAGTCGCTCCCCGAAGTTGATGCGCGTCGTTTAGGATGCATGGGATGTTCATTCGGTGGCACGATGACGACCTATATTTCCGCCCTGGACCAGCGGGTGAAGGCGGCAGTCATTGTCTGTTATCTCAGTACATTGACGGATGCGTTAAATGATAGGGGACGTGGGAATACGTGCGGTTCGCAGTTTATGTTCGGGCTTCGGAAAGCAGGGGACATCGCTGACGTAGCCGGACTCATTGCCCCGCGAGCGTGTATGGTGCAGATCGGTTCGGACGATATGTGTTTTATCGAATCAGACGCTTTGGCGGCGTTCGGGCAACTGGAGAATATCTACACAGCATCAGGGCAACGCGACCCATTAGTGCTGGATCACTTTCAGGGTGAACATGAGATTGATTTGGAAACTGGGATTGCGTTCTTAGAGGCGCGATTGTAGCGTTTCAATAAATAATTCGGTAAGCCGGGAGAAACACCCAAGCAAAAACACCCCTCCCACAAGCAGAAAACCGCACCTACCGGGCCGGGGGTGCCTTATACATCGAAAAGGCGCATATAATCGTCGAGTGTCTCAACTCGGCGGATACAGGTAAAGTTATCGCCATCAACAAGATACTCCGGGGGACGCATCTTTAGATTGTAGTTGGAACTCATGGCGTGACAATAAGCACCTGCATCGCAAACGACAAGTCCGGCACCTTCATGAGGTGTAGGGAGTGTACGCGCCTTGCCCAGAAAATCTGCGGATTCACAGACGGGACCGACGATGTCGTAGGTTTCAACCGTACCCTCAATCGGTTCGATAAACTGGATATGCTGATAGGCATCGTAGAGGCTCGGTCGGAGAAGTTCTGACATACTCCCATCGGTGACGATGAAATGCTTGTTCCCGTTGGTCTTCACACCCGTGACACGGTTGACAAAGACAGAGGTGTTGCCAACGAGAGAACGACCCGGTTCAATAATGAGCGTAATCTCCTTAGGTAGCAGATCACGGATGGAATTGATGAGGTCGGACGGTGTCGGAATCTCCTCACCGGTGCGTTCATAATCGATTCCCAAACCACCGCCGATATTGAGATAACGCGGCGAGAAGCCCTTCGCTTGAATCCCACGTATGAAAGCGATCATAATTTCAGTAGCGTCTCGGAAGATTCGCACCTTCTTAATCGTTGACCCTAAATGGCAGTGGACACCGACTAAATTTAACAAGCGATCTTCGCGAATTTCGTTTAAAAACCAATCAAGCCGCTCATTACGGATACCGAATTTGGAATTTTTCATGCCCGTAGAAACATACGGATGCACCTGTGGGTCCACATCGGGATTGATGCGGATTAGGACATTGGCAGGTTCGTTGAGGTCTTTCACCGTCTGCTGAATGTGCGCTAAATCGAATTCGCTGTCGATGTTAATCAGCACTCCGTGTTCAATGGCGAGTCTGAGTTCCTCAAGCGTTTTTCCGTTGCCGTTTAGGATTGTCCGCTTCAGATCGAAACCTGCCGCGAGTGACATCTGCAATTCGTTTCCACTGACAAGGACGGCACCGCTGCCAAGCATGTTGAGACGTTTGAGTAGGGCAAGATTGTTGTTTGCTTTAATCGCATAGCCGATGATTGAATCGATCCCCTCAAGTGCTTTCTGATATGCGGTGTAGTTCGCCTCCAATTGCGCGAGGCTGTAGAGGTAAAATGGACTGTAGGGCACCTGTTCTTGAATGTCTTTAACTCTCAATTTTTCGCAGTAGAGGTACCCGTCTTTATAGTGAAAACTCATAATATTTTTACCACGCATCTTCAATCCAGTTGTCACCGTGGTCTGGATTATAGATGAGCCCTTTTCTGATATCCAGGCAGAGGTCCAATTGTTCTAAGACCATGTGTCCAACAAGGACGGGTGCCCCGGCTGGCAGGTCGGTTACTGGGAGCGTTCCCTTCCGTTCTAATACTGTGAATTCAACTGTTGAATAAATGATGCGGTCTACGATGCCAGCCGCGGTTCTCGCCTTTGCATTGCCGAAGGGTGTCAAACCCAGGTGTTCAATGATCGGTTTGCGACCTAATATTCGCGTTTGTGCCAGTCGTCTTCCCAGAGGTTGAATGAACCTTCGCGATAAGGATGTTCAGCGATGAGATCTTCATTCAACTCCATACCGAGTCCCGGTCCATTGGGCAGACTAAAATAGCCGTCAATGACTTCGGGGCACCCGGTGGCAGCCTCCTTAACCCACGCTTCAGAGAAATCGTTGAAATGCTCCTGAATCTTGAAATTCGTGGTACCTGCGGCAAAGTGTAGAGCCGACGCTGTAGAGACAGGTCCACCGACGTTGTGGGGCGCTACCGTCATATAGCACATATCGCCCATCGCCGCGATCTTCTTGGTTTCTAAGAATCCGCCTGTCTGGGTAATGTCGGGCTGCAGGATGTCTGCGGCTTGTAAGTTAATCAATTCACGGTATTCATACTTGTTGTGGAGCCGTTCCCCTGTGGCAACGGGGAGGTTAATCTTCTCAGCGGCTTTTGCGAGTGCAGCGATGTTGTCGGGCGGCACAGGTTCTTCAACCCAACTCGGTTGGAATTTCTCCAATTCTGCAGAAATTTCGATTGCCATATACGGGCTAAACCGACCGTGCATCTCAACAAGAATTTCGACATCAGGTCCGACGGCATCCCGTACGGCTTCGACGAGTTCAACGGATTTCAACTTCTCTTCATAAGAGAGTTCATAATAGCCTGCACCGAAGGGGTCGAACTTGAGGGCTCGGTAGCCTTTTGCCAGCACTCTTTTGGCGGCGGCATGAAACTCCTCTGGTGCGCGTTCAACACGATACCACCCGTTGGCATACGCTTTGATTTTATCGCGGCAGGCTCCGCCGAGTAAGCGGTAGACGGGTTGGTTCAGTGCTTTACCGACAATATCCCAGCATGCAATTTCAATAACGCTGATACCGGTTGCAACGATTTCACCGGCGCGACCATAATCGTCGCGGAACAGACGTTGGTAGAGGTCCTCGGTGTTGAACGGATCGCTTCCGATGACATGCCGTCGTTTCGCGCCATCGATATAGGCAACGAGTGCGTCAGTTCGGTTGTTCATCCGCACTTCACTGACACCGGTTAAGCCTTCGTCGGTTTCAACTTTCACGAACGTTAGGTTGCGCCAACTGGTCCCCATGACAAGGGTTTTGACATCTGTAATTTTCATTTTTTTAACTATGGGCTCCTGGGCTGCGCTCCACTTCGTTTCGCGCAGGTTTCCGATCATCACTGTACAAGATTCTTAAATTCTATAGACATAGCACCCCTATGGGGTGCGGTTTCTGCCATACACCGTTTTCTATAGACATAGCACCCCTATGGGGTGGCAAGAGTGCTTGAAGAACCTTATTGGAACGTTCAAAATTTGTTAGTAGTAACTTGGGTTTATCTACCATGTTAACCCTTCCGTCTGAACTGTGATTTCTGTGATTATATGATTTCTGTGATTGGCAACTTCTCTTGAAGGAAGTTATAAGTTAAGAGTTCTTGGGTAGACTGAATATCTCCTCATTTACAACTTATAACCAATACACGAGGTTTCGTTTAACAAAACCCGCTTGTAAACGAGAACCAACTCTCCGAAATCAAGAACCCATAATCATATCAATCACTAAATCACAAGAATCACAGTTCAGACTTTCTTCAACTTCTTGCTTCTGTTTCGGAGACACGGCGTTGTCCACTTCTTTGTGTGGGTGCAGGTTCGATTGTGGGTGCCTCTTCACCTGCCTCAAGCATCCGACGAATGAGTCGCTCCTGCATCACCGTTGTGACAACTTCGTGGGATTGCAATCCAATAAGGTTCCGTAACTCGTAGGGATCGGCTTGGAGGTCATAAAGATACTGCTCGACATACCGGTCGGACCCGGCATCTGCACCCCCATTTTTATGCGGGGCATCCACGCCGTATTTCCAGCGTTGGGTTCGGACGGCACGTCCGACTTGCGCCTCACTGATTTGAACGAAAACCTCCTCTTGCCAGTCATCCGTTTCTCCACGTAGGAGTGGCAGAATGGATTTGCCCTGCATCTCACCCGGTACTTCCAAACCAGCGGCATCAAGGAGCGTCGGCGGGAGGTCCACAAGGCTCACAAGTTCTTGGATCTGTCCACCCCCGATGAATCCGGGTCCGTGGAACGCCGTCGGGACACGGATGGAACTCTCGTGGCATGAGCGTTTGTATTCACCGTTGCGGGTTTTGAAATGACACCCGTGGTCAGAGGTGAAGAGGATGACAGTGTTATCAAGCAGGTGGAGGCTCTTGAGCGCATCCAGCAGTCTGCCGAGTGCTTCGTCCAGCCTTTTCACCATACCGTAGTAACCCCCCAAGTGTTGATGTGTCGAACCACCGAGCGCGGCGAGGTCCGGGGGTATCCATTTCCCAGCGTATCGTTCGCGATACCCATCCGGCGGCGGATAATCGTCCAGATGATTCTGGTGATGCGGTTCAATGTAAGACGTAAAGAGATAAAAAGGTTCGCTCTTACGCCGATCAACGTAACGTATCACTGCATCCGTGAGCGCATCCACACGATAGCCGGGGAGGTCAACGGGTTGATTGTCGTTATTGTAGAGTGTTGTTTGATACGCATCGGAAGTAAATTCAAGGGTGTTGGACGCTAACCAGTCGTCATACCCGCCGCGATGCTCAGCTGGCACAGGTCCCGGACCGGTACCGCCGCTATAGAGGTGCCATTTCCCGATGTATCCGGTGGCGTAGCCTGCCTCACCGAAGTGGTGCGCGAGGGTCTTGAGGTTGGGGGATAGTGGGATACCGTTTCGGAAGCATCCAGTGCGAGTTGCGTATAATCCCGTTTGTAGACAGGAGCGGGCGGGCCCGCAGACGGGTTGACATGTAAAAGAGCGGTGGACATGTGTTCCACGCTGTGCCATCCGGTCGAAGTTGGGCATTAAGTCGAGTGGATTGCCGTGCAAGCCGGAGGTGTCCCACCGTTGCTGGTCGGTGAAAAAGACGATGACATTCGGTTGATTTGTATCACTTTGTGGCATTTTTTTAATTTTCCTTGCGGTTAAACAACGCGGATTTGGGATTTCACGGTATCTGATGCGGAGTTGAAGAAATCCACAGAAATCCGCAGAAATCCACAGAAACACCCAAGCAAAAACCCCAAGCAAAAACCCCAAGCAAAAACCCCAAGCAAGGGGAAACGCCCAAGCAAAAACCCTTCCACTTCGTTTCAGGCTGCACACCTTTTTTGAATTTTAGGGGATTTTCGGATAGATGTCAAGCAGAAAATTAGCATAAAGAGAAAGGGTAATTGTCAGAATCAGGATTTTCAGGATTATATACCCTTTGGGTGATAATTGTCTGAACTGTGATTTCTGTGATTTAGGGATTTTTGTGATTGGTAACTGTCTGAAGGAGGATTTACAAGATTTAGAGATTTGCAGGATTATTAGGAATCGGTTGTCAGTAAGAATCGCGACCGGGAGTGCTTCGCAGTGAGAATCCTACAGAAGGAGTCAGTAAGAATCGCGACCGGGAGTGCTTCGCAGTGAGAATCCTACAGAAGGAGTCAGTAAGAATCGCGACCGGGAGTGCTTCGCAGTGAGAATCCTACAGAAGAAGTCGGGAATCGGAGGTTGGAATGGATTATTGGCAGCCTTGAACGGCTATTCTTCTTCCGCTGCCACCTTCGCTCGATACCGGTTTTTGTCGTAGTCGGGGTTTTTCTTTCGCCATTCTCGCATATAGGCAGCGCGACGTTGCCTGTAGTTCGGGTTCTCCTGTTTCCATTCGTTCCAACGTGTTTTCTGTTGTTCACGGTATGCCGGGTCTTCCGCATACTTTTTGCGGCGTACGGCTTTGTGTTTTTCTGCATACTCCGGGTCATTCGCATACCGTTTTTTATCGTAATCGGGGTGCTTCGCTCGCCACGCCTTCTGACGCTGCTTTTGTTTTTCCCGATACGCAGGATCGGTTTCTCGACGTTTCCGCTGATATTCGCGTTCGTAAGCGCGTTGTTGCTCGGTGCGTCCTGTGCGTTTCTGCCGGCGTTTCGCGGCAGCCCGTTTCCGTGAGGTTCTGCGTTGATAGGTGCGTTCCTTCTCCCGACGCACTGGGTCCTTGAGAAACGCAGCTTTGAAGTCCTCAAGGGTAGGTGGGTTTGGGAGACACTCCGTGTTCAACCATTTCCATACCGCATCGGTGAGGTGCACCCATGCCCGTCGATCCGCGAGCTGCTGAAAAGTTTCCAGCCGTTGCTGATACGCTGCCCGGGCTGCGGCTTCGGTGCTGAAGACCTCGACCCCGAGGAGTTCGACCGGCTGATGCGTCACCGTTTTTGCGGCTTTGATGCGGGAATAAAAGGTGCGAGTGGTACTATATCCGAGTTTACAGGCGGTATCGTCTGTGTAGCACCACGCATAGACAAAATGCTGGTCGGGGCGTAAATCCATCAAAGTGTTCCGTCAGTAGCCCCAGCGGGGCGGTGTCTGTGTGAAGTCGCTAGAGTTCGTCGTTGTGTGATGCGGACTTCAGAATGCCACAAACTATGGTGAAACTTACAATTACGTTTACACCTACCCTTAACGAGGAAGCGTTTGTAGTCGTGCGATTCATCGCACGTCGTGTGAAAAAGTGTCAACGTATTTTTTTAATTCACCCTAAATGAAGATTCAGAATTTCATTCGGTCTCAATTATGCTATGATCCTTCTTAATTGCCATTGCTCGCCATATTTCTCCATAAATTCGTGATAGTCTTCGAGTGACTGGAGTCTTTCATGATTTGTACCCAGCTGTTCTGAATGGCATGCGATACACAATGCCCTCAAATCATTCGGATCGTTATGCTGTGTCCCGGAGATGTGGTGCGTGTGCAGATACTGCCTATCCAAGTTCAACGAGAGTTGACATTCTTCGCACTGCCAGCCCCGCACATGTCGATATAACCACGAGTAGTCTCGCCACCAAGGGGCCTGGTAATCGAATAATGTTGATGTGCGGTATTGCTTCAACAGGTGTTCGATCTCTTCAATCTTTTTGAGCAATTTATCTTGGAGGCGTGTCTCGGTCTGATGATGACGGTGCTGTAGAAGCTCGACATCTTCAATCTTTTTGAGCAATTTATCTTGGAGGTGCTTCTTGGTTTGACGAAACGCGCTTCGCTGACGGCTGTCCAAGAAAATCAAAATAATGTTCGTAAGAAACAACCCTATAAGAATACCTATTTCCATATACGTATAAGCCTCTCTGATAAACTTACTGATTTGGCGATCTGCCTAACAATTCTGCTTCTGGTTCTTTGATCCGCCTTGATATACAGCTGTTTCTTCCGACATGATATTCTCCTTAAAGTAATGTGCGGGTAGGCACAAGATAGGTCTCTCTTACATAGGATAACCCAAGTTGCCACCTATTGTAGACATAGCACTCCGCTGGAGTGCGGTCGCTTAAATATGCTATTTCTATAGACATATCACCCCTCTGGGGTAAGGAAAGGTACTAAAAAACCCTTACTGGGATGTGAAAAATCTGTTAGTAGCAACTTGAGTTAGGATAGAAAAAGGCGCGGTCTGAAAACCACGCCTTTCTGTCTTTCCCTACTTCAAAATAACCATTTTCCGCATTGACGACATTTCGTCGGTTTCAAACTGGTAGAAATAGAGACCGCTCGCCACCTGTTCGCCAAGCGCATTCCGACCATCCCAATACGCCGCACGCTCACGATCCGTGTAGTAGCCAGCCGACTGCTGACCCAGCTGCAACCTCCGGATCACAACACCTTGCGGGTTGTAAATCGTGATCTCCACATGCGTATCCGTCGCCAACTCATAAGGAATCCAGGTTTCTGGGTTGAACGGATTCGGATAGTTGGCGAGCAACTGCGTTTTCTCTGGACGTGCCATCACGAGGAGTTGCTGCAGATAAATCAGCGTCCGCATCGCTGCCGGTGACCGATCACCTGTTGCGATCAACAGATCGATCTGTTCTTCAATGCGATCTATCTGAGCGGCACTCAACTTCATGCCAACGATCGTCGGCGCACCCGCTGCACCCGGATCACGATTGTCAAAGACGAGGAGCAGGTCAAGGAAGTTGACCGTGCCGTCCCCGTTCACATCGTATCTGGTGTTGCTTGTGTTCATGGCGGCTGCGACTAAACTTGCGTCCGCGTTATCGACGGAGCCGTCTCCGTTGACATCATATTTGGAGGCGGTTGTCGTGGTCCTCGTCGTTGTCGTCGTCGTTGTCGCCGCAGGTGCTGCGATGCTGTTGCTCAGCACCATGTCACCCGGACTCCCTAAACCGCTAACGACGTTCTGGATCTTGCTGCCGTCAAGGTTCGCACTCTGAACTCTACCACGCGAGTTCGTCCAGTAGAGTTTGCTCCGGGCAGTGTCAACGGCAATGCCCATCGGAACGGCAAGGATCGAGGCAAGCTGGGTCGCACCTGTGTTGTTGAGGTTCGCACTGTTGATCGTGCCACCACTCTCACCCGTTTTCTCCGTCCAGTAGACTTTCCCGCCACCGATCACGAGGCTTCCAGGGGTATCCAAACCTGTGGAGATATTGCGAACAACTTTTTGACCTCTGAGGTTCACAAACCGGACGCTGCCGTTGCCTTGTGTCCAATACACATTGCCACCCGCTAAGGCGAGATCCATCGGATTGTCCAAGTTTTGCAGCACGTTTTGGATACCGGAACCGTTGAGATTCGCACTCTGGATTCTGCCAGCGGAGTTCGTCCAGTAGAGTTTACTTCCCGCCGCGTCAACAGCGATCCCTATCGGGGTAGCAAAGATCGAAGCCAGCTCGGTAACGCCTGTCCCGTTGAGGTTCGCACTGTTGATCGTGCCACCACTCTCACCCGTTTTCTCCGTCCAGTAGACTTTACCACCACTCACTGCGATGTTCAGTGCGTTATCAACACTCGGTGCGAATCTTTCGGGGCTTGCACCCACAAGTGCGTAAATCGCGCCACCGTCTACCCATAACATCGGCGGACGCTTGGCAGCACCGACATGCACAACCGGACTTACTGTCGTGCTGGGCGTAACGCCTGTGCCGGGAGTTCTGGTGGTAGGAGGTGCGGAACCGGTATTGATGGTGAACTCGACGGTTCGAGTAACACCCCTAGCCTCTGCCCGGACTGTGATAGTGCCATCACCCGTGGGGGTGAGAGCGGCGCGTGCATAACCGTCATCATCGGTCACGACTCCGATTGCTCGTCCGTTCCCACGCTGCGAAAGCCTGCCCCGTCCAGAGACAACACGGAAATAGACTATCGCATCTTCAACGGCATCACCGTCATCATCAAGGACTTGGACGATCAGTGCCGCCTCGAGTTCCGCGTTCACCGTGCCACTGCGTTGGGATGGACCGACAATGCTGATACTATCCGGCACACTGACGGTCGGCGTTTCCTCCTCCTCTACCTCTTCATCATCGGTGGCTTCCTGCTGTGCCGTCCCGGTTCCTCTCACTTGAATCGTCCCTGAGAGATATCCCTCAGCCCTCGCAGTGAACGTGTGAAATCCTGACGCGGTCGGTAGCGGAATATCTACAGCACCGGCGCCATTAGCGGTTCGTACATTGCTATTGATTCCAGGACCCGTCACCCTCACCGTCAAAGGACCCGATATGAAAGCGTCATCTGTCCCTCGGACGGTAATGCTAAACGTTTGGATATTGTTTGCTGTTGGGCTACCGCTCCGCGTAATCAAAATCCTGCCTTGTGTTTCGGATTCCACCGTAACCGTCGCTGTGTCTGAATCAAAACCTGAACGCTCGGCAGAGAAGGTATACTCCCCCTCTTCGTCCGGAAGTAAGAGGGTACTGGTGAAAGGCGTTCCTCTAGAGAGACGCGAGAAATCGTCGTCATCGAGCTCGCCACTGTCTATAGTGACCAATACACCCCTCGGAGATGAATCAACCTCAACATCTATCTCGTCACCCGGCTCGCCCGTCCTACTCGACAGCGTAATCGTGATCGTATTCGTTGGCGTTCGTGGCGGTGGCGGTTGACGTGTGCCTCCACCTGTGCCAGTGCCTTGCCCACCGTTGACACCAAATCTTACCTCATCAATCGCGAAGTCGTATTGAAGGGTACCTTGTTCCTCTACAACCTCTACTGTGACATCCCTCGCAATTCTCAGTTGACCCACATTGTAGTCAACCCGGGCTTCACCGTCAGGACCTGTTCTGACCCGTATTTGGTTACCACCTCCGCTCTCAGAAACAAGGACGGTATCGTGGTCAGGATCCGTGAGAAGGGTACCATCGAGGGCAGTGAACTCCAGGAGTATGCCTTGGATCAGAAATCCCCGCACAGTTCGCACCCGAACAACCAAGGGATCCGCAAGAGGATCGCCTTTTTCGGCACTCTGCCTATCCCCTGAGACAATCTCTAACTTCGCTTGTCTTGCATCATCCACGGCATCGGCTCTAAAACGGACCCCCACATTGGGAGCCCCATCTGGCGTTGTAGCCGTGACCCGGTGGACTTTGAAGGCATTAAATCTCGCGGCATCCACCGTTTCCACTGTGTCGGAGGTACCCGTATCATCCGCACTCCCTAATCGGAGGTAAACTTTAGCCTCGCCATTGGAATCGGTTTGGATAAAGATGTTCTGGCCAGTGCCATTACTCCCACGAATGGGTCGGAGTGCGTTAGCTAAACGTGGGACACTCGTAGCGTCTGGCATGTCAGCCCCAATCTCGTCGAATATATCCGTATTAGCTGCTGTCACAAACACGTATGTGTCAGGGACCGGAATAAACTGTCGTCGGTTACTATTATGGTCATTGGTATCATCGGCAGTCACATTAAACCTAACGATCTGGTTCGGCATAGCACTACCGCCTCTGCCATCTAACACTTTAACGACAAGGGGATTTTCCAGTCTTCCACCGATAGCACCGTCCTGGTCATCACCCGACACATACTCGATGTAAGCACCAGTGCGGAGAAAGGTAACAACATATCTTCCAGCATCTTCATTGTTCCCAGCGATCCGAGCCGTAACTATGGCAACAGAATTACCAGTTGCTTGGACCCAAACCCTGGCATCGCCCCCACTATCGGTGACCGTGGAGAGCGAGGTCTGATAGTTCGAGCCCGGCGTCAGCGTGAGCCGTCCACCGGAGACTGAAAAATCGACTTGAACATTCTGCGCATCAGTTCCACCACTGTTTTCAACATCGACTATCATCTCTGTGTCGCCTTGGGCACGACGTATTTCAGGTGTTGGCGTAGACTCACTTCTATTAATTACATGCTCGCGAGTATCACCAGGATCCAGAATTGCAGTCGCCGTGAACTGTTCATTAATGGCACCTCGACTCTGACTACTTGCAGCAGCTCCGGTAAGAGCCGTCCCCAACGCCGTAGGAGACTCTTGAGACACCACGGCGTAGGTTACTGTATAAGTAGCAGGGGTAGTCCCTGGTAGCAAGTAAACCTGCGCCCTGCCGCTGCCATCCGTCTTCACTGTTAAGGGGCTCTGGTTATCATCTGCAGCAGTTATAGTACCATCGGCACCAGGCCAGAGGTTGGCGCGGGAGGTAGCTCGCAAACGTGATGTGCCAGTCGTAGTAAACGTAACCCATTGTCCCTCAACGTTGTTGTTAGTTTGGTGTCCATCTACTACGCGAACAACAAGCGCATTTTGCAGCTTTTCCCAAGAGCCGTAGTTTGCCCCTTGGTTCGTGTATCCGAACTGATGATTGCCGGATACCTGCTCTACTGTAATGGCACTGGCGAAAGAGGTAACGGTATACGTTTTTCCTCGTGCGTTGGAACCCGGAATTGTCGCAGTAATTTTAGCAACCTTCCCGCTATCTTGTATAAGGTTCACGGTGAGAGAACCACCCGCGCCTGTAAACATGGAAAGGCTGGTGAACTCTTTCCTTTGCGTAACGTCAAAGAGTTTGTTACTACTCAAATACCGACCACTGTCCAAATAGAGTTTCCCACCGGTGACCTTCAAATCCACTCGGGTCCACTGAGTAGCTGGAGCTATCGTGAAACTAACACTACTTGTTCTTAACACAGGAGTTGTGGTTGACCCCGTAGCAATGCTGGTACCCCTCGCAAGGGTGTCGCTTCGGACAACGTAAGCCGTGATCGGAGAACCCGATATATCGGTATCAATTTCATTAGCTGTCACCGTCACCGTATATCTCCCGAATTCAGTGACAGTGTAATCCACCGTGATCGTGACAGATCCCGACTCCCAGTTTGGGTCTTCTAGATATTCCTTTACCGAACTGAGTGTATCAGTTTGGTCACCATCACCATTGAGATCCGCATTTAAATCACTCTCCGAGATTGAGCCGAATGTATCAACTTTGTCACCATCATTATTGAGATCCTCATCTAAATTACTCTCCAAGAAAGAGGTGACTATATCGTTTTTATCATTATCACCATTGAGATCTCGGTCAGCACCAACATTAGGTGCATTAACAGTAATGGTAACCACCCCTGATCCCTCGCCAGTAACACTTCCCGTCTCGTTAGTTAACTTATCTTCTTTCTTTATCTCGTTGATAGTAACATCAGAACTACCTCTGATAGTAATAACTTCACCATTTTCCGCTTTACTTACTGTAATAGTGAAAGAGCGCTCCACGGCGGGCGTAGTTCGGTAATCCGTTATAACTGTAGTTCCACTACTTGTACTCGTAGTAGACCCATCACCGCTGACCGACACGCTCTGTGCGTCTACAATACCCGGCACGCTGAACGCCAGCACGAGCGTCATCAGCAGTCCAAGGACAATTTGTCGTGTGGTTAAAGTGTTCATGAAAAAATATACCTCAATTTATAGCCGTCGGCTATCAGCCGTCAGCCGTCAGAATTTTGGATGTCGGTTTCCATCGGTTTCCATCAGAACGCTAACTGAAGGTTTCCGATTGCTGAAAGTGAGCGTCAGCGAACGCCCTGACTGCCGACAGCCTTTATATTGAAAAAAGATGCGTTTACCTTGATCTTGTTCTACAGTCCCCTGCTGTGGGGTGGGAGCTCAGCATTTCCTGTCCGAACGGAGCGGATGTAGCCCGTTATGTTGAGGTGTCCTAACCGCGCCAAATTGCCGATTTAATCTATAGTGTGCTATTGGTGATTTTGAAATAGGGGCGGTTGTGGGCAATTGTCAGAACTATGATTCTTATGATTCAGTGATTTTTGTGATTGGGTATATCTCTAAATCACAATGAATCCGACTTCAGACGATTTACACCCCACATCACCGAATTAATTTTTTTTAGTGTTCACAAAGGTTGCACTACGATATTTCGCGAACAATGAACGTTTTTATAGAGTTGTCTGTAAACAAAACAGGGCAATGCACCGTAGCACACTACCCTGTCTTGTGGTTAAGGTTAGTTCAAACAAATTTTATCCCTGAAATAACCTTGTTGTTGCTACTACTCATGAGACGTCTTCAATTCTCCCCACGTCAGCGTGGCTTTCCCAGCGACACTCACATGCCCTTTCAGGCGGATGCCACGGGTCAATTGTTGACGGTTTCCGTCAAGAGATACATCTTCAATCTGGTAGTAGTATACGACGTTGGGTTGCGCAGTTGTATCCGTAAATGTATAGAACTGCTTCTCACTGATTGTGCCTGCGCCAGGAATCATTGCCGCGTTGATGATTTTGAACTCGCTGTCAGGTTGATTACTCCGCTTGATAAAGAATCCAGCGTTGTTCAACTCTGATTGGGTCGACCATGTAATCATCACTGCGCCAGTCGCCTTATCACGCGCAGGACGGAAGTGTGAAAGTTCTACAGGCAATGCACCACCAGGACGGAATCCGGGGGTGCCGACATCGTTCGCCGCACCGTAGAAGCTCTGCGCACGAATATGCGTGACTTGTGCGAAACTCGTATCGGATGCAAGCACCCAATTGTCCATCATCGTGCCGTCTTCGGGTGCTGAGGGACCTCGAGCGACCTGAACGTGTCTGCGGATAATCGAACTACGACCGCCTTCCTCGCTCATCGGCAATACCCATGCAGCAGCACCGTCAGCACCGAGGTTACCGACCGTATCCGTTGCCCTTTTACGTTCCGCTGCGGCTCTCGCTTCAGCGGCTTGCCGTGTTGTCTTCGCAGCTACCGTTTCAGCCTTCTCAGCGGTTAACCGCGCTGTCTTCTCAGCTGCCGTTTCATCCACCTCTGGTTCCGGCGGTGCGAGCGTTATCTGGAACGCCATGCCGCTGAGCAATGTGTATTTGCCCTTCGTAACACCTGCCAGAATCAGGTCGATTTCAGTCATTGAGCCCGGTTCATCCAGGACAATGACCTGACTCGCTGCTTTCGGACCACTAAAGCTGTTACGTCCCTTTTCAGTGACAACGAGTATCGTTGAGGGTGTATCGTCCTGACCACTCATATCGATCGTCGTGCCTTTGGGGATCGTGAACGTCGCTGAAGCACCGATACTCACATCGGCATCCGCAGCGGCGTTATCCACCGTAATCGTCCAACCGCTCAGGTTGACTTCTTCTGCCCGAGAACCGTTGGCGATCTCAATCCACTGCGGCAGTGTGCCACCGCCAGCGAACATAACTTCGCTGATGTAGATTTGACCCGCTTTCGGAATCGTCCCAGTGCCGGCGATCTTATCCGCATCGGCTTTTTCCTTATCCGCTTTAGCTTTTGCTTCAGCTTCGGTATCTGCCGGTGTATCGGTAGCATCCGTTGTCGCACCCGGTGTGCCGTGTCGGAGACCAATCGCATGCGGACGAAAGTTCGCAGACCTTGGCTGCTGAGAGGACATCCAACTCGCGGCCATTTGACCGTCGACAGGTTTCATCGCACCGATTGCCGCATCTGTTGAGGTATCTGGTTCCATCACCCGATACATCGAAACGATGGGCGTAACATCTCCTGTCCCAATAGTCGGTATGACTTCGACGTCTACGAGTTCTCCAAATCTCTCGATAGGAAGACCGCTCCGACCGCTTTGACCTTTGGTTGCGGGTGACCAGTATTTCCCAGTCGCATCGAGCGTTCCGATCCGATCGGTAACTCTATCTGGCAATGCCATAGTAGCGGGCGCAGTCGCCGTTGCCGCTACTGCCACCTTTGCCGGAATATCACTGAACTCGTTCGCTCTATAGATAACGAGCGTGAGGCGTTCATCAATGTCATACGTAGCCGCATCATCCTCTGGCGTCTTAAATTCATCACCAGGGTTATACAACTCGATCCATTGGCTGCGTGCAGGTTCAGTCAAACTTGCATCTTCACCCCACATCACCTCAGAGATAACCAAGTCGTTTGAACTCTCTACATCAATCACAACACCGTTGTAGAATTGGGTTGCGAGGTTCGGGAGACCGCCGTGGTCGATAAGGTTGTAAATCATTTGAGCGGGTTGCCGGTCAATCGCCCTCGGTGATTTGTCTATCCTACCCCGCGGTATTACGATTTGAGACTGCCACCAGTCCGTCGCGATGATCAAGTAGCCATTTTTAGGAACGACGATATCGTGCCCCACAATTATCCGAATGCCAGCCGTGCGGTCTCTCGGATCCATCCTTACGGGAACCCTGAGTTGCTCACGACCGTTGGGTTTTTCACCTATGAGAAACGGGGCATAACTCCCGAATCCCTTCACGCTGAGCGTCAAGGTGTAAGGACCTTGCCGTCTCTGGGGCGTAACCGTCACACGGTACTCATGATACATATTATCAAGACCCGTGGGCTCCGGGACAGTCTCCATAGGTTCCAGTCCTGGGAGTGCATCATCTATACCAGTATTCTCGTACCTCCCCTCATTCGGATGCGGTTTGAAAGTCGTAGATTCTGTAGCAGCAGTTACTCTGCGAATTTCAAAAGGGACACCTCTTCTCAAGTCACTGACTTCCCCGCCGTCAACCTCAATGAGTTCCTCCGCAAGCTCATCCGGGGTCTTCTCAATATAATCTATCCGGTTAAAACGCGACTCGGTGAGCACGACCCGAATATCAAAAGGATCGGGACTAATTTCCTGATCTTGGAAGGCCGCAACTGCCGTTTGGCTCCCCGGACGCAACCGCTGGATTGATACCACTTGTGCGTCATCCTCATCAAGCTCAACATCCGCTACATCTCTAACGAGGATCGTGTGTGACGCCCCGAGGCTCCAATCGTGAAGATCATCGACACGAACATCAGGCGTCTCAAAGGCAGGTATTGTTATCGTGACCCGCTCGAGGGTTGTGGGAGCTGCACCCGGTGTGATGGTAACACGTAACTGACGCAGTTTCACTGATCTATCAGCAAAAGTATCTACAGGGTCGTCTACTACTGTAACACCTGTAGCAATACTACTATGAGCATCATCACCTGATTCAACAGTAATGAAAACTTTTTCGAAACCCCTTTCATCACGAGTGGTGACAGTTATGTTTCCGAGGATATCATTTGCGTGATCAGTAAGACCATTTTCATCGGTATCCTCCCCTACCATAAGAGGGTCAGGAAGAGCCTCTTCGGACGTAACTGTCAGTAGAATAGGATCAAGCGCTGTGGCTTCTTGACCTGTTGGATAAGTCACCACTCGCTGCCCCTCAATCGTGACCTCAAAATCCACTGCCATTGCGGAAGGCACCACGAAGGCAAGCGCAAAAATTGTTATTAGACTTGTTAACGAAAATGCCATTTTCTTTGACAACATTCGTTTAATCTCCTTGTTCTTATGGAATAAAATTTTAAACTTAAACCTAAAACCTCACGGAAGGGAAAAAATGGAAAAGTAATCTTTTTCATGTCTTGCCTCCGTCTATGTACAAATAAGAACGGATCCAGGGATTGTAACCCATTCCTCATTTGAACCTAACCTTTTGCACAAAAGGTTAAATTCGGCCAGGAGCGGCGAGAATCGGAAGTGTGAGGCTTCCAGTTACAAACCGCGCCTACCGAGACGAGGGAGGGCCGGGAGGTATTTCAAAAAATTGTAATTCCGGAGGGATTCTCTGTAAAATAGCAGGTGTTTTACAAACAAGAAAGAATTTAGGTCATTTTATCCAGCACAGTGGTTAAATTATCGATGGTTTTGGTGAGATCTGCGTGGGTCTCGATAAGCGTTTTGTGGTTTTGAAGTGCGGTCTTGAGCTGCTCATTGAGATTCCGCTCGCGATTCTGGGTCTCTTCCAACGCCTTACGGAGCCTCTCATTCTCTTGTCGGAGCGCAACCCTCACAAAATCAACTGACTTATCCCCGGAGTATTCGAGATACCCGTCAGGGATGCATATCTTACCGTAGAGGCGCGAGAGTTCGCTGACGGCGATGACTTTATGCTTCCGTTTTTGGTCCGGGTTCTCTGTCGCGGTAAGGTTCCCAGATTGAATTTCTTTGTAGAGGGTTTCTTGCGAGATGCCCAGTAGATCGGCGGCTTGGGCGACGGAGAGATAGATTTCGTTTGACATGGTATGCTCCTTATATGTAGGTATATATGGTGTGCTCCTTATATATACTGTATATAGGGCAGGCACAAGGGAACGGGCAGGCACAAGACCTGGGGAAATCCCCAAGCAAAAACCCCCTACAATGGTTCTTGGGTGCGCAGGCACAAGACCTGGGGAAACGAGCTCCCGCTCGCGACTTTTCGGCTCAATTGGATAAAGCACCTAAAACTAAATAGCCCTGAAGGCACAAGACTTGCCCCTTGACATTTTTCCGTAGAAATTGGATAATTAAGGTTAACCTCCTGGAATGAGGCTAAACTTAACCTGTCCTGAGGACGACACTAATCTCCTCCATTTGATTAAACTAAAAGGGTAGCGGGGGAGTATAGGGAACTCTCCCGTTATCTGCTTTTGTTAGTAGGGGTCAGTAACCCCCCAACCCTCTCAATCCCCCTTATCAGGGGGACAGGGGTGCATAAGAACGTGCGATGAATCGCACTACTACAAACAGGTGGATCGCGACCAGGAGGTCGCTCCTACAGAAGACAGGCGTTATCAGCACCTCCCCCCTCTAACCCGCCTTATCCGCAAAACCGCTGTCTGAACTGTGATTTTTCTGATGATGTGATTTCTGTGATGAGGGTTTCCGCTACGAAACTGCTGTAGATAATACCCCACCTTCGGTTCCTTTAATATATATTAATGTAACGCAGGTTGCCACTTATTTATAGACATAGCACCCCTACGGGGTGCGTTTGGTTGGATACACCGTTTTCTATAGACATAGCACCCCTACGGGGTGGGGTTGCTTAGATACACCGTTTTCTACATCACGGCACATCCCAGAAATCCCACAAATCACAGTTCTGAAAATTTCCCAATCACGGCACATCCCAGAAATCACAGAAATCACAGTTCTGACTTCTTCCACTCAGTAAATCAGAAAAATCACAGTTCTGACGACAACCAATACTCCATTTTACACTTTTTTTGCGAATTTCGCACTTTTTTTGACGAATTATGCGTTTTTTCGCAAAAAAGTGCGTTTTTTTGTAATTTTAATTTGACAAATAGCGTTTAATAGGGTAGAATTAACTGTGTAAAGGGTTGAAACGCGATATTTTGGCACATTATGAGTTGAAACGCGATGTTTTCACACATTAAGAGTCACTCTTAGAGCCGCATCGATTAGCAACCCTTGAAAACAGCACATAATGTGTAAGTTACATTATGTGCAAAAGGTTAGGTTCAAATGAGGAATGGGTTTACAATCCCTGGATCCGTTCTTATTTTGTACATAAGCGGAGGCAAGACATGAAAAAGATTACTTTTCCATTTTTTCCCTTCCGTGAGGTTTTAGGTTTAAGTTTAAAATTTTATTCCATAAGAACAAGGAGATTGAACGAATGTTGTCAAAGAAAATGGCATTTTCGTTAATGAGTCTAATAACAATTCTCGCTCTTGCTTTCGTGGTGCCTTCTGCGATAGCGGCTGACGACTTCGATGCCGAATTTAGCGTTGTTAATACAACCTATGCCACAGATATCGAGGTTACGATTACTTTTAAAGAGGAAGTACCGCTTGCAAATATACAGGAGGCAGAGACAAGGATAATTACCGTTCATATTGAAGATAAGAACGGTGTTCGAACTGCTATCACTGTCCCCACAACAATTACAGCAGTTGGTGACAACCCGCCAGATGCTAGTGCTACATCAACATCAGAAATTAGCGCGAAGGACATCAACCTTGCTGTTACCGGCGATCAAACGGATAGAAAACAGTTCGTGTTTACTATTGATGCCGAAAGCACTGATATGGATGACAGAAAAATTCATCTGTTCATACCAGCAGGTGTTGCCCGTTTTGTCCCTGAGGAAGCGAAGACGAGCAAAAAGGCTTCAGCGAGTATTGATTTGATCGGTCCCATACCGGTAAATACTGATCGTCCGAACGTGGTTTCTATCCAACGGTTGCGTCCGGGTAGCCAAACAGTCGTCTCTGCTTTCCAAGAGGAAAAAGTTACGGGTGCCTTTGACGTTAAGATCGTGTTCACCGAGTTGCCGCATGAATTTAAACTTGCTCACATTGAGGTTGACGGTGGAACAGCCAGCAACTTGGTCGTAGGTGTGCCCTTCTCGCGGCTCGGAGATACGCTCGCTGATGAGCCTACCGCTGATCAGTTGGCAAGCACGTATAGACCCCATCCAATTGAGGGTATGTATGCTCACGATGGTGACGACGCTTTAGTTGGTGCGCTAGGTGAGGTGAGTTCACCAAGTCTTACCGATCACACATTTGTCCCGCTGACTACGGGTCCTGATAGTATGTATCATCAGTATCGTGTGACGATTACGCCACATCGCAGAGTGGATATGGTGAAAATCAGTATCAAGGAATTCCATGATAATGCTGTACCGTTTCCGAATGTGTATAAGCCTTTTAATGTAGCGAACAAGCCGAACGGGCGTGAGCAACTCAGACTCGCCGTAGCGACAGACCTTGCTGCACTCGGTGCAGGGTTTATGTTTTACCTGCCGCACGGCGAAGCTGCAATGATCACTTACGCGGACACGGCTGGGCACTACATCCTTACGAAGGATAAGGCTGGTTCCGGCATAGATTTCTCGGACGAGGTAGATGCGGCGGATAAGACGAAAGTAGAGAATGTCCCCCATAAGCAGACGCCTGCCCAATTGTTATACAATGTCAGGGCATCGGGGAGTCTGCCGAACTTAGAGACGTTCCTCGCCAATAATGGCACGATTGACCTCGTGGCATACGATGGCACAGCAGCGGGAGCCGCCTATATCAGTGAAGTGATGTGGGGCACCGATGCCAGCCAAACCGCTGATGCCACAAACAGCCAATGGATTGAGATTGCCAATGCGACCACAGCCGCTATTGAGATTGGTGAAAATAAATGGGCGTTGTGGTTCTATCAAGCGAACGAGACCCCTCGTGCGACATACGTGAAGGATGATGGCACAGCGGGTGTGCTCGTTGACCGGGTCGGTACGAAAACATTTGCTGGAACCGTTATCGCACCCGCAACAACAGGGACCACAGCGGATATTTACTGGTCAATCGCCGGTAAAGGTCAGAGTGGAAGATCTGGGGTTGACGCAGGTACCGCAGATGTCGCTGCAATCGCACCGATACAGCAGCTTGCTTCTATGTATCGTGGGATGGTGGCAGATACAACAGTAGGTGCAGCAGCAGGCGCGATGATGCCCGCAAACGGTACGGTAGCAGGTAGTTGGATGCAGTCGACATCGCCAAGCGTCAACTTCAAGTTAGGTCTTGAAGGTAAATACGATGCTTCACCGGGTTCCACACGTGTCATTAGTCCTTCTGAAGCCGCAGCTATAGTAGCAGCAGCAAAAGCGAAAGCTGCTGCCGCAGCCGCAACAGCCGCAAAAGCAGCAGATACTTCTGTCTCGATGCCGATGGTCGGTAAAATCTACATCAGCGAAATTATGTTCGCTGGCGGTGGGACGCTCCCACAGTGGATTGAGATCTCCAACGGTTCGCGGTCAGAAGAGGTCGACCTGAGCGGTTGGACGCTGACGGTCGATAACGCTGCAGCCGATACCGATGTGAGTGTCGGTTCAGTAACTTTCGAGATCCCGAAAGGCACGAAGATCGATATGAGTGGACAGGACGATACCCCGTCAACGCTGCTCCTCGTGACCGAAAGAGGACGTAACAACCTTACGGGCGCGAAGGCAAGGAGTCAGGTTATGGTCCTGAATCAACCAGGGTCTACGACCGAGATTGACCTGATCATAGCAGGTGTTCTGAAACCTCGCTATTCGTTGTTGAGCGGTATGGCGTTCAAAATAACGCTCGCCCCCCCGGTGCCGATTGAAGCTCCAGCGAAGAAAGCAGCCGCGCCAACAACGGCAGCCGAAATCGCAGCCGCGCGCGCAGCTGCAGCCGCCAAGGCCGCCGCTGATGCCAAAGCCGCGAAGGAACGCGCAGAAGCGACGGATATCGTGGGTAACCTCGGTGCTGATGGTGCTGCCGCATGGGCATTGCCGATGAGTGAGGACGGACGTAGCTCGATTATTCGTGGACACGTCCAAGTCTCTGTCGGTGCTGCGGAACCCGAAGATGGCACGATGATGATGAATTGGGCACTCGCATCCGATACGAGTTTCGCGCAACCGACGCACATCCGTGCCGCGAGTTACTACGGCGCACAAAGCGATGTCGGCACACCCGGATTCCGTCCTGGTGGTGCGTTGCCTGTTGAACTTTCACATTTCCGTCCTGCCCGTGATAAGGCGACTGGCGCAGTGGTGATTACCTGGTCTACGCAATCTGAGCTGAACAACGCTGGATTCTTCATCAAGCGGAGTCAGCAAAAAGACGGCGAGTTCAAAGTCATCAACGCGGCAATGATCGCTGGTGCAGGCACAACGAGTGAAAAGCAGTTCTATACCTACACGGATACAACTGCTCAACCCAACGTCGTATACTACTACCAGATTGAAGATGTATCTCTCGATGGTAATCGTCAGACGCTGACCCGCGGCATGCGCCTGAAAGGGCATGTGAGTGTCGCCGGTAAAGCCACGCTGACGTGGGGAGAATTGAAGACATCGCAATAAGTAGTAGGAACAACAAGGTTATTTCAGGGATAAAATTTGTTTGAACTAACCTTAACCACAAGACGGGGTAGTGTCCTTAGCGACATTACCCCGTTTTGTTTTTTAGTAGTTGTTAGTTATCGGTTGTCAGTAATTGTCTGAACTGTGATTTGGGAACGTGCGATGAATCGCACTACTACGAACAGAAGATCGCGACCAGGAGGTCGCTCCTACAGAAGAGGGTCACGGGGGGATTAAACGAATGTTGTCAAAGAAAATGGCATTTTCGTTAATGCGTTTAATCACAATATTTGTTCTTGCTTTCGTGGTGCCTTCCGCGATGGCGGCTGATGACTTCGATGCCACATTTAGCGTTATTAACAAGCAATACGGCACAGATATCGTCGTTACGCTTACATTTGCTGAGGAAGTAGCACTTACAACTGCTGAGAGGGCGTTTATCATTGTTCACGTTGAAGATAAGAACGGTGTTCGAACTGCTCTTGCTGTTCCAGCAACAACTGATGGCACCGGGCAAGCGGGTGCTGGATCGACATCAGAAATTAGCATAAAGGACATCAATGCTGCCGTTGGTGGAGTTCAAACGGATAGGAAAACCTTCGCGTTTACTATTGCTGCCGCCAGCACTGATGCAGATGACAGAAAAGTTCATCTGTACATAAAAGCGGGTGTCAAACGTCTTACTCCTAATGAAGAGCAGACGAGTAAAGAGGGTTCCCTGTCGTTTAATTTAATGGGTCCCATACCGGTAAATACTGATCGCCCGAACGTGGTTTCCATCCAGCGGTTGCGCCCGAGTAGCCAAGCGGTCGTCAGTGCTTTCCAAGAGGAGAAAGTTACGGGTGCCTTTGACGTGCGGATTGTGCTCACCGAGAAACCTGACGGCGGTCTGACACTTGATAAGATTAACGTTGAAGGTGGAACAGCCAGCAACTTGGTCGTAGGTGTCCCCTTCGCACGACGAGCGAATGCACAGGGAGATGCGGATTCGACGATTCTGCCGCATCCGTCTGAGGGAATGTACGTGCACAGTGGAGAGGCCGATGATGGTTTGGCCGGTGTGGCACCAGGTGCGGATGCTATGAACGTTCCTATGCCCACTGGCACGGATAATATGTATCATCAGTACCGTGTGACGATTACGCCGCATCGCAGAGTGGATACGGTGAAGATCAGTCTCAAGGAGTTCCATGATGGTGCTTCCCCATTCGTGAATGTGTATAAGCCGTTCGGTGTAGCGAACAAGCCGAACGGGCGTGAGCAACTCAGACTTGCGGTAGCGACAACCACGATGCCACCCGGAACAGGGGTTACGCTATCCCTGCCACACGACGATGATGTAAAGATCACTGATGCGAACAGCACAGCTGGACACGACATTCCTGTCAAAGATAAGGCTGGCTCCGGCATAGACTCCGCAGCTGCGGAAAAGGCGACTGCTGATGCCGATGCGACAGCCGCAGATGCTTCCGTGATGATACCGGAGGAAGGTCAAATCTACATCAGCGAGATTATGTTCGCTGGGGGTGGCAGATTGCCACAGTGGATTGAGATTTCCAACGGTTCCCGGACAGAGCAGGTGAACCTGGGTGGTTGGACGCTGACAGTCGAGAACGACGCTGCTGATGTCGATGTGAGTATCGGTGCGAAGGCGGTATTCACGATCCCGGAAGGCACAAAGATTGATCCGAGTGGACAGCACGATACCCCGTCAACCGTTCTCGTTGTCACCGCACAGGGACGTAATAACCTTGACGGCTGGCTGGCAGACGGTCAGGTCGTCAATCTCTGGACGGATCAACTGTATGAACTGATTCTGTTGGGTATTTCCAAACGCCGTTATTCGTTGATGAGCGGGACGGCGTTCAAAATAACGCTTGCACCGCCGGTTACGGCTGTATTTATTGGACAGGCAGCCGCTCGCGCCGCGGCAATGGATGTGGTTGGCAACCTGGTTTCTGAGGATGGCACTGCGATGTGGGCACTACCGATAGACGAAGATGGTGCACGTAGCTCGATTATCCGTAGACACGTTCCCGTTTCTGTGGGTCCCGCGGAACCGAAAGACGGCACGCTGATGGATTCTTGGGTGCTCGCCTCTGATACGAGTTTCGCACAACAGATGCATCTGAGCGCACGCAGTTACTACGGCTTACCGATTGATGTCGGCACACCCGGATTCCGTGCTGGTGGTGCGTTGCCCGTCGAGCTTTCGCACTTCCGTCCTGCCCGTGATAAGGCGACTGGCGCAGTGGTGATTACTTGGTCTACGCAATCGGAGTTGAACAACGCTGGATTCTTTATCAAGCGGAGTCAGCAACGAGACGGACAGTTCAAGGTCATCAACGCAACCATGGTCCCTGGCGCAGGCACGACCAGCGAGAAGCAGTTCTATACCTACACGGATACAACTGCTCAACCCAACGTCGTCTACTACTACCAGATAGAGGAGGTCTCTCTTGACGGGAATCATCAGACCTTGACCCGTGGCATCCGCCTGAAAGGGCATGTCGGTGCTGCTGGTAAGGAGATATCCACATGGGGACAGTTGAAAACATTGCGATAAGTAATTGGAGAACGTGCGATAAATCGCACTACTACGAACAGGGGAATCGCGACCGGGAGGTCGCTCCTACAAAGAGCAGTCAGCGAGCAGTGGGCAGTGGAAGAAGTCTGAACTGTGATTATTGTGATTTAGTGATTTTTATGATTGGGGAATTGTCTGAATGCACGTCGCATTTGGGCGAGTACGCCGCAAATCGCGGATTGGCGCGGATTGTGCGGATTACGCGGATTTTTGGGGTTTCTGTTTATCGACGGTTTTTGTTAGGAAGAGACGGGGTTAGGGACATTGACGGTTTCAGGGCGCAAACGAAAGTTTGCGGTACAATTTGACAGATGCGTCGAAATTTGCTATGATTTTACATATTATAATGTGAGTTTGATAATTAAAAATCTGAATATGGTTTCCGTAGGTTGGGTTGAGCGGTAAAGCCCCTTGCGTTTATACAGGAAATTACGCCTTTCTGCGAATCGTTGATAGAGAGAGATATAGCGAAACCCAACAGACGCATCGTGTTGGAAGTAAAAAGTGTTGGGTTTCACTCGTTCTTTAGTGGCTTCAGGTTTCCTACTGAACTTGATCGGTGTCTTTTCTATCCACGTTTTACTTGATTCCCGTTCAACCTGGGGGAAATCCGCAGAAACACCTTATCAAAAACCCCAAGCAAAAACACCTACAAGACTTTTTATCAAGCTCACGTTATTATAACGCAAGTTGCCACCTATTTATAGACATAGCACCCCTACGGGGTGCAGTCGCTTTAATACACCGTTTTCTATAGACATATCACCCCTATGGGGTGGGAAAGTGCATGAAAAACCTTGTTGAAATCCGCAGAAATACCCAAGCAAAAACACCCCTATCAAAAACACCCTCGCCAGCGGTGGTGGGTTTGTTTGCTGAACGACTGTCTACATATTTTCGGGCTTTACTATATTTCGGTAATTCTACAAAGGACAATTTTCACTCGATAGGCATCTCCCATCCTGTAAATCACTGAATCACAAAAATCACAGTTCTGACAACAGACCTCCAATCGCCTACCCCTGAACGAGGAACACCAACGTGCACACCATGTCCTCTTACGGGGCATCCATGGCGCATCGAAAACCGACAACGTTCAGGCTACTGTCCGGGTAATCGCTGATACGTTCGGCATTGCGAATTGTGTGCACAGCACGGTACCATGTTCCGCCACGTAAAACGCGGCGTTCACCGGTGTCGGGTCCCTTCGGATTCTGGGGTGGACTCTCCGCACCTTGCACGTCGCTGTAGTAGGTTGGACTGTACCAATCTGAACACCATTCCCAGACATTCCCCGCCATATCATACAAACCGTAACCGTTGGGCGGAAACGTTCCAACAGGGGCGGTAAAAAGGAATCCGTCGTTTACATCGGAACTCCGCCATTCAAATTCCGTTTGGCTGTCAGCAAAGTTGGCACTTGTGTTATTCGGTTCAGTGTCACCCCATGGATAGCGTGCGCCTTCCAAGCCACCGCGTGCGGCTTTCTCCCATTCCGCCTCCGTTGGTAACCGTTTGCCTGCCCATTCGCAGTAGGCAGTCGCATCAAACCATGTCACGGTTGTGACGGGTTGATTTGGGTGATTGAAACCGGGGTCGTCCCACGGTTCGTAATCGTGTTTGAGAAGTTCGTAGACGGCGGTATAGCCGATCCCTCGTGGGGTAGGGTGATCCGTTGCGGCGACGAACGCCTGATATTCAGCGTTGGTTATTTCATGCGGATCCATGTAAAACGCATCAAGTTCCACCGTGTGCACGGGCACCTCATCGACATCCCCTGTCGTGCTTCCCATTTGAAAGGCACCTGCGGGAATCAGCACCATGCCTTCGGGTGGCTCGGATGCTTCCTCTTCGGAGCAGGCAAGGTAGATAAAAACAAGGGCGAAATGGAGCAGAAACCGTATCGAAGGTCTCTGTTGGAATCCATCCCGCCCTTTTTTTGGGTTAGAAACTGTTCTTACTATGGTCATACAAGAAACACAAACAACCCTTGAGATGCCGGGCTACTGTCCCGCCTTTACTTTGCCCCAGACGGTTGCGAGTTTTCCACGCGCCTGAACATCAAGTGCCTCCTCAATGTTGCTACTTGCTTCTTTAACCTGATCTTCATCTAAAGCGACCAAAAACACTGCAATCTCATCGAGCAAACCGTTGTACCAGTGGCCACTTCCGGACCGATGGCCGAGCCTCAAATCCTGATCTCTGGCAACCAATTTGCCTCCATGAGGTGCCGTGTTTGCCAGATCACCATCCACATAGATTTTGGCATCTTTGCCGTCATAGGTACAGACACAGTGCGTCCATTTTCCAGGTTCGGTCGAGCCGTTGCCAGAATTCATCACCGCAACGTCACCTATAGAGAGCGTAAAAAAGAAGTAGCGACCGCCACGGTTGACAAAGAGACCGTAGTTTTCCCAGGGTCCACCTTGTGTTCCGTTTGCCATCACGGTTAACCAACCGTTTCCAGGCGCATCGTTCCAGTTCACCCAAGCGGAAATTGTGACCTCATCCGATATTGAAAGAGACTTAGAGTTCTTCATCAGGACGTGATTGTCCCCGCCTTTGAATTCCATCGCGTTGCCGTATTTACCTTTGTCTTTCGCGACGGATGCTTTCATAATTGTTCCGTGATTCCCATGCTCCGAACCATCCATAACTTTGTTACCTTGGATGTCATCAAAGGACATGTAAAGAGCGAGTTCATCAATCGGCAACTCTGCTCGTGTTGCTGTGGGTAACAGGCAACAGAGCAAGACAATTGCGCTTATAGGTAATTTCATCGGTTGCGCCTCCATAGAAGAAAGACAAGGCACATCTGAGATGTTAGCCTATGGGTCCGCCTTCATTTTACCCCAAGTAGTTGCGAGTTTTCCACGCGCCTGAACATCAAGTGCCTCCTCGATATTGCTACTCGCTTCTTTAACCTGATCCTCATCTAAAGCGACCGAAAATACTGCGATCTCGTCAAGCAAACCGTTATACCAGTGGCCGCTGCCCCCTCGGTGGCCGAGCCTCAAATCCTGCTCTCCGGCGACCAATTTGCCTCCATGAGGTGCGGCATTTTTCAGATCGCCATCAATATAGATTTTGGCATCTTTGCCGTCATAGGTGCAGACACAGTGCATCCACTCTCCAGGTTCAGTCGTACCGCCCCCAGAATTCATCACTTTATGTTGACCTTCGCCACCGACAGAGAGCGTAAAGTAGAAGTAGCGACTCCCACGGTTGACAAAGAGTCCGTAGTTTTCCCAGGGTCCACCTTGCATTCCGTTCGCTATCACGGTCAACCAACCGTTGCCAGGGGCATCGTTCCAGTTGACCCAAGCGGAAATTGTGACCTCATCGGCAATCGAGAGCGATTTGGAGCTCTTAATCAGCACATGGTTATCTCCGCCTTCGAATTCCATTGCGTTGCCGTATTTTCCCTTGTCTTTCGCAAGGGATGCCTTCATAATCGTGCCATCGTTTCCGTTTTCTGAGCCATCTATCACTTTGTTGCCTTGAATGTCATCAAAAGACATATAGATCGCAAGCGCATCAAGGGGCAATTCTGCCGGCGTTGCTATCGGGAACAGGCAACAGAGCAAGACAGTTACGATGATCGTCAATTTCATTTGTCACGCCTCCTTGTGTTGTCTTGATTCATGTTGATTTTAGCAAATTTTTGGATAGATGTCAAGCGGGAAATTATGGAACGTTAAAAAAAAGGTTCGTTAAATCACGTGAAACCACATTTTCGGCAACGGCTTTCCTGCAACGAGGGCAGATTTCAGTTCCTCGGCAGGGACTTCCCCGGAGACGAAAACGGCTCGGTCACCGAATAGTTAAAAAACCTTATCTACCCCTACCTCTATCAACGAGCCACAAATCTCCTTGACTGACGGTAGCGAGTCGTTTCAACATCACAGCACCCGGAAAATTAGGTGCCATTCCAATCCCCATCGCGAAGATGTGTCCGTTGCCTGCGGCGTGTTCACCAATGCGCGTAAGATCCGGTCCCGCAATCGTGGTAGGAATGCCGTCGCTAAAGAGAACGACGATGGTAGGTGCGGTTTTGGCGATTTCGGTCAACGCCGATAGCATATCGTGATCGGTCCCTTTTGTGTGAATTTGGGAGTGGATGTCGGCGAGATAGTTTGACGATGCGGCAACTGTTTGCTCTGTTACAGGGATGAAGCCTTCTTGGTAGACGATGAGTTCCGTGCTAAACGCTACGACGTTGAAGCTATCGTGTGGCTCAAGGAAGGTAAGCGAATTCCGCATGAGATCTATAATTCTTTTGAGTTTACGGGGTGGGAGGTTTTGCATACTCGTAGACAGATCGACGCAGTAGACGATGCGCTGCGGTCCCTCCTGTGCCTCAATGAACCGCACTAATCGACTTTTGAAACGTGTTTTGGCTTTTTTTTCTTTTTTGAAAGGACGTTCGATAACCCTTTGCACACGCGGGGCATTGTCAAACTCGACATTGGTTGCGGTGGGTCCTACAGGTTCGCCTACGTCTTTGGTGTCAAAGGGTTGGAAAGGTGCGGGTTCCGCGGCGGAGACGACCCCCCGGGTGCTGGCAGGTTGATTGCTCGTGAGGATTTTCAGTCGCGGTTGGCTGACATCACGCGTTCTTCTGTGCCTGACTTGCGTGCGTTTCGGAGGTGTCACGCGTCTGACCTTCGGCTTTTCTTCGATGACAAATAGGGCATTGATAGCATCAGCATTTCGCTGCGGATTGGTGCTAAACCAGAAGAAAAATCCGAGCACCCCAACACCGAGATGCAATAGGACAGAGATAAGTAATGCTTTACTGGATTTTGATTTCATTTTTTTAATTTACCGTGCGGTTCGGTCAAGTGAATTGAATGAATAACGATCCTCTCCGTAGATCTGAAGAAATCCGAAGAAATCCGCAGAAATCCACAGAAACACCCTATTAACGCATTGACATCCGCACGGGTGTCTCTAATTTTCGACGCAGGACGACCCCCCATTGTCCGACAACCCACAACGCCTTACCGTCCTTGGAACGGGTGATGACATAGAGATTGTTGTCGATATCGGTGTGCTCCTGTTCCCACGTTTCACCGCCATCGGTTGAACGAACGATCGTTCCTTCTTCACCGACGGCGTAGATCTCCTGTTCGGAGAGTGCGATGATGCCGTGTAGGTTCTTGGTAACCCCAGTCAACGTAGGTTGCCACGTAAAACCACCATCAGTCGTCTTCAGGACGATACCCGCTTCGCCAGCCGCCCATCCTGTCCGCTTGGCAATAAAAGAGACGGCATAGAGATCGTAATTCGACTTGGTTTCGTGCATCCGCCAATACTCACCCCCATTGATGGTGCGTTGGGTTACCCCGCCTTGTCCAACTGCCCAACCGAGGGGTGCGAATTTCATATCCACATCCATAAGTGTGTCGTTTGCAGTGGTGCGTTGCGGTGTCCATGTGGGACCGCCATCTTTGTTATGGATGATATATCCGAGTCTACCCACTGCCCAGCCTTCAGAAAACTTACCGAATTCAACATCGTTCAGCGAGAATGTACCGGGTGGATCGCCTTCCATGAAAGGCGGTTGCTCAGGTGTATCTCCGGCTGTCCAAGTCACGCCATCTGTCGTATAGAGGACAGTTCCGTCGCGTTGCATTGCCCACCCCCATTTTTCGGGTTCAAGACTGGCAAAGTGTACCCCGATGAGACGTTGACGCGTCCGGCTTCGGAGTGTCTCCCATGTCTGTCCACCATCTTGGGTTTCCAATAGCACACCGCCGTCTCCTGCGATCCAACCGTTTTTGTCATCATAGAAGAGGACCTCTCGGAAGTCATTGCGCTGCTGTTCACCGAGCTGACGTTCCCATGTCTCGCCCCCGTCTGCGGTGTGGTAGATACTGCCGCCACTTCCAACAGCCCATGCGTGCTCTGCATCCAAGAAGTATACGTTGGCGATTCGGCGTGCCCCGCGTCTGCGGCGTCCTTCAGGTTCTGGTGGTGGAGGTGGTTGTTGCTGCCTCTGCGCTGTCGGAGGGGTCGCCCGCTCGGCGTTAGGCGGGAGTTCACCCTCAGGAGCGAAACGTCCTGGACGTTGCCACTGCGCTCGCAACCGATTTTGAATTTCCTCCGGTGTCTCGTCGTAAGTTAGCGTCGGTCCCTCCGAAACCTTTTCTTCCACTTCTTCGGGTTCTTCGGATTCTTCGGGTAACAGTGGATTGAATTCTTCCATGGCGAACATGTTATCGCCTGCACCACCTCCTGTATCAACAGGAACCGCCTTCCAAGTCAACCCCTGATCCTCGGTGACATAAGCACCACCACCACCGAGTCCCCAAGCGTTGGTATGCGAATGGAAGGTGATGCGTCGCAAGCCGGGTGTGCTCCGTGTCGTGGTCTGCAATTTCCATGTTTCACCACCGTCCTCAGTCAACAAAGAGTTGCCGTTGCCGAGAATTACCCAACCGCGATTTTCGTCAGCGAAATGGACAGCAATACCGGGTTGATTCGTTTTCGCCTGAATTTTCCAATAATCGCCACCGTCAACGGTCTGGAGAATAAACCCACCATCCCGACGTTGAGGTGTGACTGCCCATCCCTCTTGACTATTGACAAAGTGGAGATCGGTGATGTTTGCCGTTGTCGTTCCGGTCTTTTGGATTTTCCATGTCTTGCCGCCATCGGTCGTATGCAAGGTCTGTCCAATCCTTGCACCAAGCCATCCCTCTTCGGCATTTAGGAAGTGCATTGTGTTAACACGTGGCAGGTTCTGCTTGGTTGCTTGAAGAATTGGCTGCCATGTTTCACCACCATTTTCGGTCTGAAGTAAGATACCAGATCCGAGGATTCGCCCATGTTTTTCGTCAGAAAATTCGACTTGGCGCAGATCCTCACTGACACCACTGTGTTGGGGGAGCCACGTCTTGCCACCGTCTGTGGTATGTGCAATTGCGCCCCCTGAACCGACCGCCCATCCGTTTTGTGCATCTACGAAATACGTATCGGTGAAGTTCGTTCGCCAAGTTGCCTGACGGATAATGTCCCACTGGTAGGCAACAGGCTCAACAGGAGTTTCCTCTTCAGCCGTAACAATCTCTACTTCTTCAGCGACAGGCGGTAATTTCGCTGGCAATTCCGCTTCTTCAACGGAATAACGCATCGCAATCCCGCCTTTACCGACAGCGACGACACCATCAGGCGAGAGAGCCAGTCCGTACAGGTCGTTGTCGGTGCCGCTTTCTTGAATTTCCCATTTTGCGCCACCGTTGACGGTCGTGAGCATCACCCCGTTATCACCGACGATCAATCCGTGCTGTGCGTCAGCAAAATAAAGCTTATTGAGATTTTCTTGCGTGCCGCTGCGTTGAAAGTTCCATCTATTTCCACCGTTTTTGGTATGTAAAATCTCTCCAAACTGTCCGATAATCCACCCTGTGTTTTCATCTGCGAAGTAAACGGCATAGAGTTCATTGAAGGTGCCGGTAGTCTGCTGGTTCCATGTCAAACCCCCGTCTTCTGTCGTGAGGCAAACACCGGGCCATCCGATAGCCCATCCCTTCTTTTCGTCAAGAAAAAATACACCCTTTAGCATCAAAGAAAGAAAATCGCCCGTTGCGGTTTGCGGCAGCCAAGTTTGCCCGCCGTCAATTGTGTGTAGGATACTACCGATATCTCCGACGATCCAGCCGACTTTAGGACTCACAAAGTGGACAGAACGGAGTGCAAATGCGGAAGGACCGCGCTGATGTTCCCAACTCGCACCGCCATCATTGGTATGGACAATAAGACCGCGATCACCGACTGCCCAGCCGTGCTTGTCAGTTGCGAAATAGATATTCCAGATGCCGTCCCAGATATCAGTTTCAATTTCGTTCCAAGTTTGTCCGCCATCATTGCTCACCGCCATGGTGCCACGCTTACCGACAGCGACGGCCCGATTGGCATCGGCAAACTGGACGTTCTGCAGGTCATTCGCAGTCGTTCCACTGGTCATCTCCCATGTCGCACCTGCATCCGTCGTGTGCAAAATAGTGCCGTACCATCCGACCGCCCACGCCTCGTTAGGTGTGGTGAAATGGATCCCCGTCAAATTGTTTTCGGTCCCGCTCTCCATCAATTGCCAGTTGTCGCCACCGTCTTCGGTCCGGGTAATAAATCCGACATCTGCTACAGCGACCCCGTAGTTTTCATCAGTGAAATGGATACTATTGATGGTATCTCGGACGTGTCCATTAATCAGTGGGATGCGGCTATCTTGGCGTTCCCAGTTTACACCGGCTGTGTTCGTATGAAAGATAGAGCCGTCACTGCCGACAATCCAACCTTCATTATCGCTGACGAAGAAGACCTGTTTATTGTCGTTGATCATCCTGTCGCGCTCACCCGCAAATCGATTGCTCTGCTCTCGCCACGATTCGCCCCCGGTTTTGGTATGAAGAATTCTATCGTGAGTGCCGACAACCCACCCTGTTGAATCGTTAACGAACCAGACCCCGTTGAGCATAAAGTCGCTGACGTATTCGTAACGTTTCCACTCTTTTCCGCCGTTCTCGGTATAGAGGACATCCGAACCTTCCCCAACAATCCAGCCTTCTTTTGAATTGGCAAAAAAGACATCAAGGAGCATTGCGGAAGTGCCGCTTTTTTGCAGTGTCCAGTGTTTACCCCCATCGTCGGTAGCTGCAACTAACCCTTCATCGCCGACTGCCCATCCGTAGTTCTCGTTGGTAAAATAGACCGCCTTGAAGTCCAAGGAGGCATCAGGAAGACGAAATCCTGGGCTTGTTGTATCAACTTCTTGTTGCTTCCACGTCTCTCCGCGATCTGTTGTATGGATGATTACCCCTTGCTGCCCAACAATCCAGCCCTGTTTATGATTGACGAAGTGCAGATCAGTGAAATGTGTCTCCCAATCCGCTTTCCGGGTCGCCTCCATCTTGACACAACCGTTAAAAAGGAACAAGATGCCAAATAGAAGTGCCATGACAAGACTTTTATTAGCAAGTTTTGACTTATAAAACACGCCAAAACGGGTCAGACTACGTATCAAACTCATTTTTACCTCCAGTCGTTTGTTCTTTTGTGCAAGCCGAGGAGATGACTTGAATTTTTTGTCGCATGCAAAATGGGTCCTTTTTCTGCGCGTCCTCCGACTTACTAACCTAAACTGGACATACGCAGATCCGCAGAAACACATGGATCTTGTCCTATAGGCTTCCTCTAAATTCTTAGATTATAGTAAAACCTACAATTACTTGGACGCTCTAAAGAGGCGAGGTTACTAGGGGAAATCCGCAGAAATACCCTATCAAAAACCCCTATCAAAAACACCTCGCCAGCGGTGGTGGACGCGTTTGGGGTCTACAACTTACTGAAGTGTCTACTTATTTATAGAATTCACTATAAATTCATACCAATTGCAGCAAATTTCGTGCCAGTCTGAACAATACGGCACTAATGGGATTCTCAGCGAAATGTTCAGAAAGACTTGCACAAAATGGGGCAGACGCTACACGCAACTGTCCAAAACGGTGCAGACTTCATAAGTCGTTCGTGCCGCTGCAGGAAACCTATTAAGTCAAACTCACATTAGGTATTTAGACAGACTCCTCCAGCCTTTTGTTCACATTAATTAATAGCCGCTGCTATCACCAAAAAGACCAGAGCGCGCGATAGCAACACCGATTGCGATAACAACTGGTAACGCAACCGCTGCTATCTGGACAAGGGCAGAACGCCGCGTACCGAGTCTCTGAATTACCTCTATCCGCCCGACATGTACAAAGAGCAGTGAAATTAATAACAGAATAGCACTCGCCATCGGGACTTCTTCAAAAAAATAGCCGTTCATCCAGATGCCGGCAAGTAGGAGCGTCACGACGGGTGATGCGCTGGGTGGAAAGATGTGCTGATTGCTGTCGGAACGTCGCTGTGAAACGAGTGCGATCACCCAACTCACAGCGAAAAGTGCTACGAGAATGCCACCGTGTTGTGCCAACCGCAAAGCCCCGGAGAGCGCAAGGATGAGGGCAGTCCCCCCGGAAAGCCCGAAATAGACAAACGGAACAGAAGCACCAGATATCAGGGTCGTAAAACTCTGTTGCACGAGGTTCCAAAAAATAAAAATCATAGCGGCGAGGCACACCCACCAGATAATCCCTTCAAACTGTCCCCACGTATGTTTAAACGTTGGAGTTAGGAGAAGGCGCGGTATAATCACAGCAAGTGCCACCCGTGCTATCAAACGTCCCCAAACCGAAAAATTCCAAAACCCCCCAACGATTAGTCCGATAATAGCGAGATAGCAGAGCCAATGCGCTCCCAAACGCGGCGGAAACGACGGTAAACCTTCCAAACCAAGATAACCAACGATGTAGCCAACACTGAGTGCAACAGCGATGAGCCAATCTGAAGATCCATTTTCCCTCTTCGCAGTGTTAATTGGGTCCTGTTTGGAAGAGAGAGATCTCGCGAATATAAGAACCCCACCGCTAACAACAGCCGGCAAAAATAAACCGAGGAAAAGTTGCTTGAGTGTTAACATCGCTGAGGGTCCATTTGTGCATCTTTTGGAGGTAACGGTCTCGCAGAGCGCACCCACAGGAAATCGGGGTGGATATTTTTATTCTCCCTTTGCTTCAATACTAACAGTAAGGCGAATATCATCGCTGACAGTTCCGGCGCCATAAGTCATGCCGAAGTCGCTCCTCTTAACCGTAAAGACGCTCTCAAATCCGATCAGGGACTCTCCGCCTCTTCCTTTACCTCTCCCAGTAATCTTGACATCCACGGTGATAGATTTCTTAACACCGAGCAACTCAAAGTCGCCTGTGACTTCCAATATGTCTTCTTCCGCTTCCTTCATACTCACCTTCGTGCTTTTGAAGGTAATGACGGGAAATTGCTTTGCACTGAAGAAGTCGGAACTTCTGAGATGTTGGTCGCGTTTCTTGTTAGCAGTATCAACGCTCGCTGTCTTGACCTCAAACGCCACTGTGCTCTTGGACACATCGGCGTCCATTGTGATCTTACCGGTGAACTCATTAAATCTGCCGTAATTGTAGCTAATCCCATTATGTTTTGCACGAAAAAGTATCATTGAATGCGCTGTGTCAATTTCGTATGTATCTGCTGCATCTGCGAGTTGTATGCTTCCAGTGAAGCCGATGATGAGTAACGCTAAAACGAGACCTCCAATACCAATATAGGAAATCTGTTGGGAGCGTCTTAAGCCTGTTTTCATTAAGAAAAATCTCCTTAATCCATTCAATAGTTAAATTTTATTAAGAGTGTGTTGCCTTGTATTACTAAGCTTTGGACAATTTTTCAGACATAGCACTCCGCTGGAGTGCGGGACTTGCGACACTTCTGGACTATAGACATATTGCTCCGCTGGAGCAAAGAGAAGCAACATCTGTATTGGCGAGACCCACTGAATATGGGAAGCCCCACCCCGTAGGGGTGATATGTCTATAGAAAAAGGATACAGATGCAAACGCACTCCAGCGGAGTGCTATGTTTATACTAACGCGAGTCGAATGTAAATAGGTTTTTTCCACGTTACGTCGAAACACCAAACTCGTAGAAAAATACGAAGATACTGAAAAACGCAATGGCTAACCGACACAAATTGTCCAAACTTTAGTTGTATTAGGCAAAAGAAGTATATCGTATTGTGTGACAGATGTCAATGCGAAATGTTCGGCACAAAATTTTTTCTTGAATTTCGTTATAAAATTATGATATAATTATTAAGTAAAGTATGTCAACTGCGACATTTTTGGTGCAGCTTACCAAAGTGGTGTAATGAGAGGGAGGATTTTTCAAAAAACATGAAAGTACCACGATCAAGGTTTATGATTCATTTAGGGGTGTATCTGCTCTGTTTTGTAGCGTTGAGCCCGTATGTAACAGCAGACCAGCACGCTACAGATTCAACAGTCAGTTACTATTCCGAGATTGTTCCGATCCTCAAACGGAGTTGTCAAGGATGCCATCACCCCGGCGATCCGAACGGTGATCTGATTGTGACAACCTACGCAGATCTCAAACGGGGTGGAATGGCAGGCGATGCAATTGTCCCCGGGCAACCGGATGAAAGTCTCATGATTGAACTCATCTCCGGCGATGAACCGGCAATGCCCCAGAACCAAGAACCGCTCTCCGCTGAAGAGGTCGAACTGTTTCGGCGTTGGATTCTTGAAGGTGCGCATGACGACACACCCGCCGAAGTCGACGATATGGATGAAGGCAACTATCCGACCTACGTAGTGCCTCCCGTGGTTACTGCTCTGGCATACTCGCCTGATGGTAGCACACTTGCGGTGTCCGGATTTCGCGAAATTTTGTTGTATGCCACAACGAATTTTGAACTCAAAGCAAGATTGGCAGGCAAAGCACATCGCATAGAATCGCTGATGTATACGTCAGATGGAAAGATCTTAGGTATGGCAGGCGGATCTCCTGCGCAATTTGGCGAAGTGCAGCTATGGGATACGGCAACGAACACACTCATCAAAGCGATGCGTTCGAGTTATGATACTGTGTACGGGCTCTCTTTCTCACCAGACGCAAGTCGCGTCGCTTTCGGATGCTCAGATAAGACGGTACGCGTCCTATCGGTTGAAGACGAGAAAGAATTGATTAAATTCGACAATCACAGTGACTGGGTTTTTGGTACGATTTTCTCCACCGATGGCACGCATTTCGTGAGTTGTGGGCGCGACACTGCCCTCAAATTGGTTGAGGTAGATACAGGCTCTTTTGTTGACGACATCAACTCCAGTAACAAGGGTTATGGGGAAATCAACACCATCGCACGGCACCCGACCAAAGATCAGGTTTTGAGTGCTGGCGAAGATCGGATCCCGCGGCTCTACAAAATCTTTCGCGAAATACGGAGAGATGTAGGTAACACAGATTTCAACCTCATCCAGGCGTATGAAGCACAGTCGGGTTCAATTGAAGGGGTTGCGTTTTCAGCAGACGGCAGTCGGTTTGCTATTGGCAGCGGAGGCGGTGAAGCCCGTATCTACAACGTGGAAAACGGGAAGCGTTTAGCAAGCATGCAAGGCGATGCAGTTGGTGTTTTCGCGGTCTCGTTCCATCCCAACGGCACAGAGCTCGCCACAGGCGGCTTTGACGGAAAGATTCGGATATTTGATACCGCCACCGGTAAGCTACTGAATGCCTTTATGTCCGTCCCGATCGAACCCGCGGGAAGCGAGGATGTCGCGCTGGTAGTGACAGGCATGACGTGAGGGGCGTGTGTCGCCAAGGTGCAGGATGCACTTACACAACACCAAAGCGTTATCAGCGTTGAGGTTTCTCTCCCCGACCAAGCCGTCATTAAAGTCCGAAAGAACACCGCCACCGCGGACGATCTCGCGAACATCGTGAAAGGGACCGGGTTTAGTGCGAAGGTTAAATAGGGCGCGAAGGATATTGGGGATTTCTCATGACAGTCCAAGAGCTTCAAGAGATTATGTCTCAGCGGTTTGCGGCACAGGATAAGATGATAGCGCAGCGGTTTGAGACACAAGATAGGATTATGTCTCAGCGGTTTGAGGCACAGGATAAGATGATAGCTCAGCGGTTTGAGGCAATAGATACCCGGTTTGAGGCAATAGATAGCCGATTCGCATCACTAGAGAAACGCCAGGACCGCCTTGAAACGCGCATGGATCGTATGGAAACGAAACTCGATAGAGTGTTGGAACTTGTCACGTTTCAGCGCGGGCAGCGTGAGTTTGCCGTCCGCTTGTGGAAGCATGCGGCGTGGATCACCCCAACTGTCATTGCCCTTGCTGCCCTTATTAAAAGTTTTTTTCTCTAATCGGTAGACATGTAAAGGTTGATATGGCTGCTAAGACTCCAAATATCCTCTGGGTTTGCACGGATCAGCAGCGTTACGACACAATTGGCGCATTAGGTAACCCGTCCGTGTCAACACCGAACATTGATAATTTAGTGGCGGAAGGGGTCTCGTTTACATACGCCTATTGTCAAAGCCCTATCTGCACGCCGAGCCGAGCCAGCTTTCTCACAGGTATGTACCCAAGCGCAACACACGCGATTCGTAACGGAAACGACTTTTTTCCAGATGCGTATCCGCTTGTAACGCGCACCCTTGCGGACATCGGTTATGATTGCGGACTGATTGGCAAACTTCATCTTGCGAGTGCTTACGGCCGGGTGGAGCCACGTGTAAACGACGGTTACCGTTATTGGCAATACAGCCATGCGCCACGCGATGACTGGGAACAGGGACACGACTATGCTGATTGGGTCGGCACGAAGGGATACGTTTTAGGCGAGTTGAACCAGAATCCGGAAGGTGTGCCAGCGGAGTTGCATCAGACGACATGGTGTGCGGAAAAGACGATTGAGTTTATTCGCGAAGACCGGGATTGCCCTTGGCTTGCGAGTGTCAATATTTACGACCCGCATCCGCCGTTCAATCCACCACAGACACACCGAGACCAATACAATCCGGCGGAAATGCCAGAGCCGCTTTTCCGAAACAGCGATCTGGAACAGCAGACCCGGCTCCAAGCGGTTGATTTTCAATCCAAAGTACGTACACCTGATGAACTGGATATTCGGAGTCCAATTTTACCGCAGACACCGCGTCAAGAAACAGAGGCAGTCGGGGCGAGAGATGCTAAAACACTCATAGCTGCCTATTACGCGATGATCCAACTGATTGACGAGCAGTTGGGTAGGATCCTTGAAACGCTTGACGAAACAGGACAACGGGAAAACACTGTCATCATTTTCACGAGTGACCATGGAGAAACACTCGGCGACCACGGGCTCATCCAAAAGGGTTGTAGGTTTTACGAAGGCTTGGTCCGGGTGCCACTGATTTTCTCATGGCAAGGACAGTTTGCGAACGGACTTAAGAGTGACGCACTTGTTGAACTCGTTGACAAAGCACCGACACTCTTGGAATTGGCAGGCTTAACAGTCCCCGAGGAGATGCACGGCACATCACTCCTGCCTATTCTCCGAGGTGAAGCGGATCCGAACCATCACCGTGATTTCGTCCGATGTGAGTACTACGACGCTGTGGATCTGCCGGATCACACTTTCGCAACAATGTACCGAAATGAACGTTACAAATTAGTAGTTTATCACGGACACGAAGAGGGTGAACTCTACGACCTCATCAATGACCCGGACGAGTTTGAGAATCTCTGGCATGTCGATGCGAAACAGGACATCAAATTTGAACTTTTAAAACAGAGTTTTGATGCATCCATGTCTGCCATGGACAGAGGACCCCGGCGCGTGGGACCGATGTGAGGAATTGTGATGGAATGGGTCGCAATTTTGACACTTGTAGTGTTTCTTACAGGGTTGGGGATAGTCGCTGGAAAAGCAATACACCACGCTAACAAAGATTAAACCTGCCGGTGGAACTGAGATAACGAAATTATGCTTGAGCGCAACACGATCTATTGCGGCGATACCTTCACCCTACTGAAAGAGGTAAAAGACGCTTCAGTGGACCTGATTGTGTGTGATGGACCGTATGGCATAACAGAGGAGCCGTGGGATAAAATACCCTCAATTCAGGAATTCAATCTCGCGCTTATCAAAGATTTCGCGTCGAAATTGAAGGACGGAGGCGCGCTCTATCTGTTTGGTAAATCGGATTGTATTGACTTCATAGACTATCGAGAATACTTAAATCTTCGTTCAAAGATCGTATGGTATCAGCCAAGTCGGCTTGCACAGGGACGAATCAGTTACACCAATAACTACGATATTATCTGTTATTTCATCAAGGGCAAAAAGCCGCGGTGCTACAACCTTGATGCGATCAGAGTCGCGCAACTTGTCGAGCTAGAGCATCGGAGTCGGTGTGAAAATGTGCCATCGGTAACAAACGGTAAGTTCGGGAAAACAAAATATAATCCGAAAGGAAAGAATCCCGGCGATGTCTGGGGCGATATAAAGCAATTAACCTATAAATCCAAGGAGTTAGTGAGTAGAAAGACACTTAATACCATCCAGAAACCGGAGAGACTCATTGAGCGGATTGTGTTAGCGAGTTCATCACCGGGGGATTTGGTTTTGGATCCCTTTGCTGGAGTCGGTACTTGTCCTGTGGTGTGTAAGCGGCATCAGCGGGATTTTATCGGATTTGAGATTGAACCGAGTTTCGTGAAAATGGGCAACGAACGACTTCGTGAGTGCTATAACGACTCAGACTTGTCTTTATAGGGACAATATCCGCGAATTCTACGCCAAAGACCTTGACAAAAACATTATTGCATGATACTATTATGGAGAACCAGAGGAAAGAAAAGCCTGATACGAGCATCAACGCCATTTTTGGAGGATGCTATCAGTAGGTGTAAGCATTTGCGCGCCACTTTGTGTAAACATACAAGGAGCAATCATGAAACGGACTTTTAAATGGCAAGATTCGGCTTACACATTTTGCCAAATCGTATTTTGTTTGACATTTCTTCTCTATTTTGGTATAAGTATTGGTAATACTGCAGTGGAAGTTGGGTTTATTTACCTCGGTGATAAAGGTGACTTCACTTCACCCGCATTGGAGTTTGCTGAAAAGACGTTCAAAACGAAGCAACTCGCGAAAGCGGATTTGAAGAGCGACACATTCAAGGAGTTCGGTGTTATCTGGTGGCATGAAGGTGATACTGATCCGGGGGCACTGTCCAAGGCAGAAATTGATGCGTTTTTAGACTACGCTGAAAGCGGCGGCGCGGTCCTCTTAACAGGTTGGGCGATTCGTTATGCAACATCGATGGGATTAGAAGATGCGCAAGCACGGGCATTTGGACCCGTTGAAAACGATGGAAGCAATGTCGGTATTATCGTCCTCAAAGAGACACTGGCACTCGGGTTGATAGATGGACTCAAGAACGTTGATGGGAAGACACCGAAAGTCGAGGATTGGATTCAGGTCAATTCAACTGGATATCCGAAAAGTGGTGACTATTACGACAAAATTTGGAAGAATTTTACGACGCTTGCGCATGCTTGGGAGCGGGGCACCAATTACACGGACAGGATTGCAGCGTTCGGTTATTGGGAAGCTGGGGACGGTAAAGTATTCAATATGAACTGGCGGCTCCCAAATTATCATAAGAACAACGAGGATATTGATCAAATAGAGAAACTCACAGAAAACGTTATCAACTGGTTAGCAAGTGAATCGGAATTCGCGGAGGTTTCCGCTGGCGGTAAGCTGCCAATCGTGTGGGGACGACTGAAAAATCAGAAATAGCGCGAGATGTTCGTCAGCGAACCTAAGGCGATAAAAAATCGTAAATCTACTGCAAGAATAGCAATAATAAGAAATTTTAGTTTGAAACATAGAACGAAGACAGATGATAGATTGAGGCAAATTAACGACGATTAAGGGTCCATTATCCAATTATGCTATCTTGACGTGACTTACAGGTCAACCGTCTAAAATCGCATAATTTAACCACCAGTGAGGTTTTCTTAGGGAAATACGCAGAAATACTTCGCTACCAATTAGGCAGGAATCCGTTTTCTTGACCGTCAACTCGTCTTCCACATTTTATAAAGGCACGAGTTGATGATCAACACGGAGAAAAACAGAGCAAAAACTCAATCGTAAAAAATCAGATTTAAGGAGGACGGCGTTTCCTTCGTCGATCACAGCCGGGGGTCCCACGCCGAGTTTTTTGATGAAACCCAGGTCTAACTTTGTAACAACATTCCTTGTTGCATTCTCTATCTGTCTCGCGTTCCAACTGACAGCGTCGAGCGAGATGGAACAGCCTGCGAGTGTAGAAGTTCCAACGGTGCAAGCGTTGAAAGTTTATCCCGAGTCACTGACATTGGAGCATGCGCGTGACGGTAGACGGGTGCTTGTGTCAGGAAAGACGAAAAGTGGCACATGGGTAGATGTAACACCATGGGCGACATTGACACCCACCACCGCAGGGGTGAAGGTGTATGAAGATGGTTATATCTTCCCGATGGCGGTGGGCAGAACAAAAATTACGGTGACTGTCAAAGGTGTCAGCACTGAATTGTCCGTGACCGTTAAAAGCATGGATACGCCCCCTATCAGTTTCGTGCGAGATGTCATGCCCCTTTTGACCCACGCTGGGTGTAATAATGGCACATGTCACGGGGCAGCAAAAGGCAAAAATGGGTTCAAACTCTCGCTCCGTGGCTACGACCCCGATTTCGACTATGAACTCTTAATTGAGGACATATCCGCACGGCGGTTTAACCGGGCATTTCCCGAACAAAGCCTGATGTTGCTAAAAACAACATCGGAGGTACCGCACAAAGGCGGACAGGTAGTTGTCCCAGGGGATCGGGATTATGAGATTATCCGTCAATGGATAGCGGAAGGGGCTATTCCTGATGTTGAAACCACAAAACGCGTCGAAAGGTTGGAAGTCATACCAAATACTGCTGAGCTCGCAATGGCGGGTATGAAGCAACAACTTATAGTGATCGCACACTATCCCGACGGCACAACGCGGGATGTCACCCGTGAAGCAAAGTTCACAAGTAGCCTCAATGAGGTGGCAAAGATCACAGACGAAGGTGTGGTAACCGCAGAACGCCGCGGCGAAACTGCTATTCTTACTCGATATGAAGGTGCCTATAGCACGAACGGCATCATCGTTATGGGCAACAGGAGTGGTTACAAGTGGGTTGACACCCACGAATACAACTACATTGACACGCACGTTCACAATAAACTGAAGCGGATGAAAATCCTACCTTCAGATCTCTGCACGGATGAAGAGTTTGTACGGCGTATCTATTTCGATTTAACAGGTATTCCCCCGACTCCGAAACAGGTGCGGAGTTTCTTGACCGATACCACAGCCTCTAAAACCAAACGGGAGAACCTCATTGATGCCCTCGCCGAGACATCGGAGTTCGTCGATCACTGGACACATAAATGGGGCGATCTTTTACAGTCCAACCGTAAATTCCTCGGTGAACGCGGGATCTGGCTTTTCCAGCAGTGGATCTATCAAGCCATCGCCCAGAATCGTCCGTATGACGAGTTTGTGCGAGATCTGATTACCGCAACCGGTAGCACCTACACGAATCCGGCGGCGAACTATTTCCGTGTCTCCCGTGAATACACGGCTGCCGTGGAAAATACGACACAACTCTTCTTAGGTGTCCGGTTCTCGTGCAATAAATGTCATGACCATCCGTTTGAAAAATGGACGCAAAATCAGTATTATGAACTCGGTGCGTTCTTCGCGGATGTCAGGGTCAAGCCGGGACAACTCCCCGGCGATGAGGTCGTCTATGCCAATTATACCACTGAGCCTGTGAAACACCCCCGGACGTTAGCCGTGGTTGAACCCTCAGTACCGTTCGGAGAAGTTGCAGCGGACACCGACGACAAACGCGAAATGCTCGCAGAGTGGCTCACCTCTGAAGAGAATCCGATGTTTGCTCGGGCAGGTGTGAACCGCCTCTGGAGTTACTTCATGGGACGTGGGATTATCGAACCTGTAGATGACATCCGCACCAGTAATCCACCCATTAACCCGGAATTGCTTGATGCGTTGACAAAGGATTTCGTGGAGAGCGGATTTGACATGAAACATATCATGAAGACAATCACCCGTTCTCGAACCTATCAACAGAGCATCAAAACAAACAAGTGGAACAAGGCTGATACGATTAATTTTTCGCATGCAGCTGCCAGACGCTTGACGGCAGAACAGTTGTTAGATGCCATCGGCATCGCGACAGGAAGCCGCCCGCGGTTTGAAGAGATGCCGAAAAAATTCCGAGCAGTGCAATTGCCAGACAGCAAAGTCAAAGATGACGGATTCTTGAAGTTGTTTGGCAGACCTGAGCGCGAAAGTTCGTGTGAATGTGAACGTACCACCGAGGTCAGCCTCGCACACGCAATGAATCTTATTAATGGACCGACGGTTGCAGAGGCACTCATCGATCCAGAAGGACGTATTGCACAACTCATCAAAACGAATCATGATGACCGGGTTCTCGTTGAGGAACTATATCTCGCAACGCTTTCTCGGTTACCGGAGAAGAACGAATACGCAGTAGCGATTGACCATCTTGCGAGTGCTGAATCTAAGGAAGAGGGTGCGCAAGACTTGTTGTGGGCACTCATTAACAGTCCCGCCTTCTTATTCAATCGCTAATTTTTTAACTATGGGCCTCTGGGCCGCTCTCCATTTCATTACGAGCGGGTTCTTGGCGAAATCTCAAGGTTTCTATGAATTTATACGATTCTGTGGGCGAGGTTTTAAACCTCGCCCGCGGTGCACAGAGCGGGTTCACTGAAACCCTTTTATACTTAACCAGAAACCACCGCGTAATGTAATGGAGCGGTGCCCAAGTGTTAACAATTTAAAAGATGGAGGAAACAATAGATGTTATCGTTACCACAACTACCCGGACGTTTATGTGACGGGTTCTCACGTCGTGAATTTCTACGTGTCGGTGGTGCGGCGATGCTCGGCATTAGTTTGCCACAAGTCTTGTCACTCCAAGCCAACGCGAACACGACAGTTGACCCCGCGAAACCGCTCAACGGATGGGGGAAAGCCAATTCGGTCATCCTTCTTTTCTTGCAGGGCGGTCCGAGCCACCTTGACATCTGGGATCCGAAACCGGAAGCACCTTCAAACATCCGCGGTGAATTTAGTCCGATTCCGACCAACGTGCCGGGGATCCAGTTGTCTGAGACGATGCCGCGTTTGGCACAACAGATGGATAAAGCTTGCCTTATCCGTTCGGTAAGTTACACACCGGCGGGACTGTTCAACCATACCGCTGCGATGTATCAAATGGTAACTGGTGAAACCCCAGACAAGGTCGCGCCTTCGGGACAGCTCGATCCGCCGTCCCCAGCCGATCATCCGAATGCCGCATCGCATATCGCAAACTACCGTCCACCAGACGAACCGATGCTCGCGGCAGTGCAACTCCCGCGCCCGATGCAGGAGAGTAATATCATCGGTAAGGGTGGAAACGCTGGTTTTCTTGGCAGAGCGTATGATCCGTATTTCCTCTTCCAAGATCCGAACGAAGAAATTAATCTCGACGATTTGAGTTTACGTCCAGAGGTGCCGCCGATGCGTCTGAAACGGCGGAAAACGCTCCTTGAGACGATTAACGCAGGAATGCCCGAAATTGATAAGGTAGCAGACTCCTACGCCTTGAACGAGCATTATGAGAAAGCGTATAATCTCATCTTGTCGCAACGGGCACGCAATGCTTTCGATTTGTCTCAAGAACCGGACGAGGTCCGGGATCGTTACGGTAGACACACGTTTGGACAGAGCGCACTCCTCGCTCGCCGTTTGGTGGAAGCAGGCACCCGTTTCGTACAGGTGAACTGGCCCTCTGTTGCTAACGGTGATCCGACCACAACGGCATGGGATACGCACGCGACCAACTTTGGTCCGTTGAAAAACCTTCACTGCCCGAAGTTAGACAGTGCCGTCTCCTCACTGCTCGAAGACTTGCATCAACGCGGTATGTTGGAAGACACACTCGTCTTAACGGTCGGTGAATTCGGACGCTCGCCGCGGATGGGTATTAGTACCTCCGGTAACAGCAACGCGCCTGATGGACGCGATCACTGGCCCTATTGTTACACAGGTCTGATTGCAGGTGCTGGTGTTAAAGGTGGGCAGGTCTATGGGAAGTCCGATGCAACAGGCTCAACGCCGCTTGAGAACCCGGTGCATCCGCGCGACATCCTCGCCACGGTCTACCATACACTCGGTATTGATCCGCATACTATCGTCTATAACCATTTAGATCAGCCACGCGAATTGGTGAAAGGCGAACCGATTGCCGGGATATTCTAAACGGTTTCGCAGCGGTGTCGCTGATATAGCGTAATCAACACCGATTTTAGTTAAGCCTGCTCAGTAAAAGCAAAGGAAGTTCGACCTACTGGATCGAATTGATAATGTTTGCTTATGAGCAGGTTTTTCACTACCCAAAAATAAGGTGATCGCAATGCCTAACATGTTATTTCAGCAGAGGAGACGGATTAATTCGCCGCTCCCTCATTTTTTAACAAAACAGTCCTTTCTCGTCATAGCGATCTTTCTCCTAACGACTGGTTTTGCATACGCGCAGGTGCAACCCGCCTTGACGATTGCCTTCCCACAAGGCGGTCAACAGGGACGAAGCGTAGAAGTTACACTCACAGGAACCAATCTCGGTACAGCAACAGCGGTGTGGTTCAGTGGGAGCGGTATCACCGCGGAAATTAAGGAAAAAACGGGGCAAGCCGCCGTCGTTTTCAACGGTGTTGGCGTTTCTGGAAGTATAGCCACCGACGCGCAGTTGGTTGCATCTCTGACGATTGCCTCCGATGCACCGTTAGGTGTCCAACAGATACGCGTCGTCACCCCTTATGGTGTTTCCAACGCAGGTAGCTTCGTGGTTGGAAACCTGCGAGAAATAATCGAGGAGGAGACAGAGGAATCGGGGTTGGAAAACTCGTCTACAATGGAAACCGACTGGCTTGCGCTACCGGTTACCGTGAACGGCACAATCGCTTCAATCGATGACGAAGATAGTTTCACCTTTCAACTGAAAAAGGATGCCCGGCTTATCTGTGAAGTGGCAGCACAGCGAATAGGCTCGTTACTGGATTCCTACCTCGTTCTCCGAGATGCTAACGGGACTGAGGTCGCCAGCAGCGGACTTGGTGATGGCTTAGATTCCGTTCTGGATTACACAGTACCTGAAACTGGGAAGCACACGCTTCACATTCGGGATATTCGTTACAAAGGCGGAGATGGCTATGGTTATCGATTGAGCATCGGCGAACTACCGTATCTGGAGACAATTTTTCCGCTTGGTGGACGACGCGGCACCGAGAATACGATTACTGTCACCGGCGCGAACCTTGAGACAGTAGCGTCTATACAGGTTTCAATAGGTGCCGAAACGCCGACAGGTGATCAATCTCTACGGGTCCAGACTCCCTCTGGGTTGGCTACCAATCCACATCCCTTCGCTATCGGAAATTGGGCGGAACTGGTGGAGATTGAACCGAATAACACGACTGGAAATGCGAACGCTGTAACCACACCGATAACGCTCAATGGGAAAATCGATAAATCCGGTGATGTTGACTGGTTTTCGTTTGAGATTGAAGAACCGCAGCTCCTTGTTTTCGAGGTAGAGACACTTAAACTATCATCAAAACTTGATGCCCTTCTCACGCTCTACGGTCCAGGAAAACCAATGGGCACAGCGGAAGACATGGCGTGGAGTGACGACAAAGAGCAGGTCTTAATGGTAAACGACGATGCTGTCAGCGGTGCCGATGCCCGTATTGACTGGAATTTTGAAGAAGCTGGAAAGTACTCTGTCGCCATTCGAGATCTGAACAACCAAGGCGGTGAAACCTACCCGTACCGATTAAACATCCGTCCGTTGGAACCGGACTGCCAACTCAGTATAGTTGTAGTTGCCCTTGACATTCGGAAACTTCCGTCCTCTATGGATAATCCGCGCGTCAGTAGAGGCAGCAGTGTTACATTGCAGGTTGATGTTACTCGTCTCGACGAATTCAAGGGTCCTATCCGTCTGCACTGCCCTGCGCTTCCGAAAACATTTGATGTGAGTCCGACTATTGTTGGAGCAGCCCAAAACCGGGCACTGCTCACGATAACGACTCCATGGGATGCACCCCTCGGACTCATGCCACTCTCTATCGTTGGGGTTTGCTCGGTTGGTGGTCGCCAGATAGAGCGCGTTGCCACTCCTTCTCCGATCCTGCTTACCGTGATGGAAGCACCGGAATTCACACTGACGCTCGCAGAGATCGGTTTAAGTGCTGTGCACAACAAGACGGTTGACCTCCACATAACAGCGAACCGCCGCGATGACTTCGTCGGTCCGATCGAATTATCGGTATCAGGACTTCCAAATCGCGTTTCGGCACTTCCTGATCCTGTTTCCGCAAAACCTGTCACTATTGCAGAAGGCGAAACAGAAGCGATGGTTTTGGTTAAAGCTGGGACTTTTGAACGGAGAGAGGAATTTTCCGTTCTGCCGACACCCGGTACAAGTTATATTTCAGTTACCGGAACGGCGACTGTCAATGGCGAGTCGGTGAAACAATCGACCCCTGCTATCCCTTTGACTATCGCCGAGGCACCCTTTATTGTAACGGTTGAGCCTTTGCGCTTTAGCATTGTCTTCCCTGCATCCGCAAAAAGCGACGCAACGGCAGGGTCTGAAGTCGGGATCGTGGCAATTGCGGCAAACCCAATAGCAGATACCGAAACAGCAAAAAACGAAGATCCGCAAACAAAGGAAGCGATATTAACGTTAACGATAGTCCGGCAGGGAGGCTTTACAGGTGAAGTCCCACTGACACCGATTGATGTCCCAGAAGGCTTCACTACGGAAGCGGTTACCATCCCGGCGAATGAGACTGAAGCCAAAGTTCCACTAAAGGCACTCAGCTCTTTAACGCCGGAGACGTATGAGTTTAAATTCCGAGGCGATGTGATGATTAACAATAAACCGTTTGAACAGGATAGTCCTATTGTTAAGGTAAAGATTATCCATTAGTTATTAGCCGTCGGCTTTCAGCCATGGGTTGACTGGCTGACGGCTAATTTATCCTCTGAAACACCTCCCAACATGACAGAATCCCCCTATACACTTGTTCACCAAGACAAAGCAACTTCAGCCCGAGTTGGAAAGATCCAAACGGCGCACGGTGTTGTGAACACACCGATATTTATGCCCGTCGGGACACGCGGTACGGTGAAAGCGTGTACACCTCAAATGCTATCGGAGCAAATTCAGGCGGAAATCATTCTTGCGAATACTTATCACCTCTACCTACGTCCCGGACATGAGATTGTCCAAGAAGCGGGTGGACTGCATTCGTTTATGGGATGGCATAGCCCCATTCTTACGGATAGCGGCGGATTTCAGGTCTTTAGCCTCGGTCCGCTGCGCAAGATTACAGAGGCAGGTGTGGCGTTTCGTTCTACGATAGACGGGACTGAACACTTTATCAGCCCGGAACGTTCGATCGAGATTCAAAACGCTCTCGGCGCGGACATCATTATGGCGTTCGACGAGTGCCCTGCGTTACCGAACGATTACGCATATCTCAAGGACTCGATGGAGATGACTTTGCGGTGGGCAGAGCGGTGTCGAAAGGCGCATCGGAATCCGGATCAGCTGCTCTTTGGGATTGTGCAAGGTGGCATGGAACGCGATCTACGTCAGGCAAGTATTGATGGAACTGTATCAATCGGTTTTCCGGGATATGCAATCGGGGGCTTAAGCGTGGGTGAGGAAAAGGATTTGATGTATGAGACACTGGCGTACACCGCGCCGCTCCTACCAGAAGATAAACCGCGTTACCTAATGGGAGTCGGTACACCTGAAGACTTAGTCTATGGGGTGCGTTTCGGGATCGACATGTTCGATTGTGTGATGCCGACCCGAAACGCGCGTAACGGTTCTCTGTTTACGACGGCAGGCATTATTCGCATCCGCAACACGAAATATAAGAACGATTTCAGTCAACTGGATACAGCGTGTACCTGTTATACCTGTCAGAACTTTACACGTGCGTATCTCCGACACCTGCACATTGAAAATGAGATTCTCGGTTCACAATTGCACACATTGCACAACTTGCATTTTTATGTCAGTTTAATGCGCGGGATTCGGAACGCCATCTGTGATGGGAGTTTCGCAGCGTTAGCAGACAGCGGACCCGATATTGGGCAGTTCGTGAAATTGGGGCAACCCAACCCCCCATCTCCCAGACAAGTTACCCGACAAGATATTTAAACACAGAGGAAAGATTATCATCAGGCGAATAGAGTTGAGAGACACTCAATTCGTTTTCGATGAGCAGTTCAGGGAGCCGCGCGTAGAAGGTGTCAGGTTTGGCGGTTTCTATGATAATATCGCCTGCTTCTTCTTCTTGCGATTCGCTTACAGCCTGATCGCTATCAACAAAGGTAACACTCAGGATATCCTCAAAGGGGAGACAGACCTGTGCCAAACGGCGGGGTTCATCCGTGCTCAAGTAGACTTTATGTGGGTGTTCATCAATTAGTTCGCGGATATCGGAGATGGTGCCTTCTGCGAGAATACGCCCTTGATGGATGAGCAGTATCGTCTCTGTCAACGCCTCAATCTCGTAAAGGATATGACTTGAAACGATGATGCTAATTTCCTGAGCAGCAAGTTCCTTCAGAAGGGTAAGAACATGCCGTCTTCCATTCGGATCTAAGCCGGTGAGAGGTTCGTCAAGGAAGAGAAGTTCGGGTTCATGTACTAACGCTTGCGCAAGTTTGATACGCTGCCGCATTCCTTTGCTATAGGAGGCGATAGGACGATCCTTTGCTGGTAGCATATCCACTGTTTCAAGAACGCGTAGACTCCGAGATTCAACTTCTAATTTATCGTATCCGCTCAACGTAGCGAAAAAAGTGATAAACTCAAAGCCAGTCATGAATTGATACGCCAACTCTATATCTGGGCAATAGCCGACTCGCTTGGTGAGTTCCGGATTATCCCATACCGGCTGGTTCAGCACTTTGACCTCGCCTTGGTTGGGTTTGAGTTGCCCTGTCATGAGCTTCATTAAACTCGTTTTTCCCGCGCCGTTCGGACCCAGCAAGCCAGTTATTCCGGGATGAATTGTGAGGGTTACATCGTTTACCCCCATCACTTCGCCATACCATTTGGATAGATTTTCTGTTTGAACGATCAATTTAATGTTCCTTGCGGTACGTTCAGGTGGGTTTTCGTTCACCTGCCTCTGCCAGATCCGCCTGCGCCGTTGTTGCAGGCTGCCAGCACTGGTTAATTTTCCCCAATTTCACTTAACCTAACGCAAGTTGCCACCTATTATAGACATAGCACTCCGCTGGAGTGCAGTTGCTAAAATACGTCCTTTCTATAGACATATCACCCCTCTGGGGTGAGGAAAGTGCGTAAAAAGCCTCCTTGAACCTTCAAAACTTGTTAGTAGCAACTTGGGTTAACCTAACAGTGTTGTTTCCTCTCTCGGTGGAATTTATCTCTGACAGATCTTCAGAGTCTCTTCGAGATTTTGGATGCCGGCAGTTGTACCAATGGCAGTGACACAGGCTGCCCCCGTCGCAGATGCCAATTCGGCTGTTGCTTTTAGGTCCCAATCCATGAGGGTTCCCGCGAGAAAACCGGCGACGTAAGCGTCCCCTGCTCCGGTTGCGTCAACGGCATTCACAGAATATGCTGGTGCTAAGTGTTCAGCCTCTGGTGTGGAGGCGTAACTGCCGTTTTCACCCATTTTAATAACAATTGTATGGATACCGTAGTTATTTCGCAAAAATTGGGTGATTTCTCGGTGCTCAGATAGACCCGTGAGGTGTTGTGCTTCGACGATACTTGGCATAAACATGTCTACATAAGGCAAGCACGGTTCGAGTGTCTCCAACCACTTTCCAGTAGCATCATACGCTGTGTCGAGTGAGGTGGTTATCCCCAAAGCTTTCGCTTCTCGGAGGACGTTCGCCATCGGTGCGCCATCAAAACGCGGCATGACAAGCGCACCAGCGATGTGCAAAATTTTGGCACTTTTTATGACTTCCCAATCAAGGTCGGTCTCACAGAGTTCACCGTTCGCACCGATGTAATGGTAGAAAGTTCGTTCGCCATCGGAGGCGACGGCGACGAATGTAAAGGAAGTGCTGGCACTCGCCTCCTGTTGCATGCCCGCCGTGTCAACACCGTTATCTATGAGCGTTTGCAGAATCAGGTCGCCAAAAGCATCAGTGCCAACCTTACCCATCGCGCCAGCAGAGATACCTAAGCGCGTGAGTGCAATAGCCGTGTTGTTAGCACAGCCTCCAGTATGGATTTCGAGTTCATCAAAGAGGGCTAATTTTCCCTTTTCGGGAAACTGATCTATGGGTCGCCCCAGCACATCAACGACATAAATGCCGAGCGATAGCACATCCATTTTTTTAAACTATGGCCTCCTGGGCATTTTTTAATTTATGGGCTCCTGGGCGTTGTTCCACTTCGTTTCACAACGGTTTCTGATGAAGCCAGAATCCTTTGAACTCCTGGAGTATGTTGGCATTAACCAAAAACCACTGCGAAATGTAATGGAGCAGTGACCAGATTCCCATAGTTAGAAAATCATTCCACGATGGTATCCGGTACGGACCAACGCAATTGGGGACCCGTCCATCACACAGACAAATACAATTGCCCCTCCCCTATAACGGGTAGGGGCCCGGCATATTCTGCTGAAAACTAATAGCCATTCCCTTCGTAGCCTTCACCACAACTTTCCTTCAACGTCCAGCACCAGGACGAAAAATTACTAAAGTTTCATCGTTTGTGTCAATACTCCCATCTGCTACCACACCAGTAAACCCCTGAGAAACCCACCCCATGAAGTAGGGTGGCGGATTCAGGTTCGCCTCTGTCGCCAAATACCGCAACACGTAATCTCGCTGTAGTATTTGCGCAAACGTCTTTCGGGCACCGCTTAATTTCTCATCAGGCGGCATTTTCGGTGTTACTTGCAGTCGGAGACGTGCCATTGAAGGTTCGGATGTAGGAGGGGTTTCCAACCCCGATTCCACTCTTAGCGCGACATTTCCTAAGTAAGTCATCTCTTTTCCTGCAACGCGCCACGTTTTTTCAAGAGTATGCGGAAGTTGCTGGGTATCCAACGCCAAAAATTTTTCTTCCACATACGTTGTAGGCTGCCACGGTTCCACCGATAAACCTCGTAGTTGAACACGCGAATCTTGAACCAATGTCCCAATTTTTTGAAGGCGTTCACCCTTCGACTCCTCAACCTCCTGATGACGAATGAAACTCCCTTTTGTGAAGTCAATGGACGTTTCGGCACGCGATGCGGCTCTAAGGGAAACATAACTTAATAAGTGTGCGCGCTGCCGTTCAGGATAAACCGATACAATTGACAATCTGTCTGCTGTGACGGCGTTCGGAAACCAGACTTTTCGCGCCGCTGCAATTGTACTCACCGAAAGCAGAACGAAGAGACATCCGCCTATCCAATAGGTGCGTGATTTTTGCCTTGACTTCCCGAAATAGAACAAGAAACCCCCAAAACCAAGCAGATATATTGGCAAAACTATAGCCAACAGTTTAATGAGCGGCACCCGGGTAGGCATCTTCGAGAGAAAGTGCTTATGAATTTCCACCTCATGTTGGAGTGCAAGTGCATACCGGTCCGCGAGGTGCCGCGGAGATTTACCGTGCCTACTCAGTAATCTGTTCCAGAACGTTTCAGCTACCTGTTGCTCCGACCTCTCCATATTTTTTTCGCTTACGCCAAAGGGGGGTGCATTGTAATCAAACGCGAGGCAGAGAATCCGTCCATCTCCAAAGTTCCGTTTTGCGACATAAATCTGCTCCGCCGTGCCAATCAACACCTCACATCCTGCTTTTGGAACAAATTGGATACACTCAAAACGGCTTTCAGCCATCGGCTGTCGGAAACCTTCAGTTAAGAGGTTTTCTGGTGAAGTTACGCCCTCTTGCTCAGACTCTCCCACGCGCTTCAAAAGCTGTGTATCAGTAGGCGTGGGCAAGTCTGTGCTGACTGCTGACTGCTGACTGCTGACTGCCATTCTGTTAAGTTGTTCCAGCAAAGCAACTGGGAGCGTATTCGCCTTCCTCACACCCTTTAATTCAACCGGGAGAAAGGGCTCGATAAAACTGCCTTGCAGATAGTTAAAACTACTGCCGCCGGAGACAATCAGCGTACCGCCACGCTGTATCCAATCAAGCATCGCCGTCTGTTGTGCTTTAAGGATACGCCGTTCGGTTAAGCGAACCTCACGAACAACGAGTACATCAACGGCATTATAGCCTATCCAGTCGCGCGGTAGCCACATCGAATTCGGAAGGTACTTGACATGCACCGCTAACTGTTTCTTATCAACAAATCGTTTCAACTTGTCGCCGCTCGGAGCCAATACCAGCACGAAGTAGTCTTTGCGTGCAAGTGGTGTTGGGAGCAATATATCTTTCACCAGACCGGACGCTGTCCCGCGTAATCCTGCCGTCTCTGACGGTGTGCTCGGTACAAGTCGAATGACAAGCTGCGTAGCATTTTTCGGGCAGTAAACATAGAAGTTTTTCCGTTGTCGCTCGGGCCCGATAAGGTGCAGTGAGGTAGCGTAACGTTCGATGGGGGTGTCCGAAGAAAAGTTCCGCACCTCCACAACCAACTCTCCACTAAACACAGTGCGTTCATCTTGATTCCGTACAGTTATCGTTAAGGGTGCCCATGTACCTATTTTGTAACCATCGCCGAATCCGAATGTCACATTCTCAACTTCTACGGCACCCACAGCAACAGATACTATAAAAAAAGTCAGAACTGGGATTTTTATGATTTGTTTGATTACCATGATGATGTATTGGCTATCGGCTTTCGGTTTTATGACTATAGCTCTGGAAATCTTCGGTTAAGAGGTTTTCATTTAACAAGGGAAATACGCAGAAATACGCAGAAATACGCAGAAACACCCTATCAAAGACCCCTATCAATACGCAGGGAAACACCCTATCAAAAACCCCAAGCAAAAACACCCCAAGCAATACGCAGAAATCCGCAGAAATCCGCAGAAACACCCAAGCAAAAACCCCTATCAAAAACCCCTATCAAAAACACCCCAAGCAAAAACACCCTCTTGCTGACTGCCGACTGCCGACCGCTATTTGGCTATACGAGACGCGCTGGATTATGAACAAGCTTTGTTTCCACTGCATCCTCAAATGGATGCGTGCTAAAAACGCCGTTCCCTAACATAATCATTGAAGCGACACCACCCTCCGCCTCAATCTGTTCGATTGTCTCTATCACACGGGCATCACTGAGCAAGCCGCTCTCCACTGAAAACCGCTTTGATACTTCAAAACAGGCGTTAAAGAGTTCGGTATTGGGCTTGGTACTGGTAAGCGTTCGCAAAACACTTAACGCAGCATCGGCGGCACGATTGATGCGAATTGTCTGTTCTCTGTTTCCGAGTACCTCGCTGGTCTGAATCGGCCCGAAGTAACGGTAATAGATAGGTTGTTCTGTTATCGGTAACCTATCGGCAACCAATGGTGCGCCTTCCCTCAACTTGACGAGGCAACCCCCGTGGTATTGCGAACAGACATCACCCAATCCAGTGCGATTTTCAACCTCTGCGACGTGCGCTACCATGGCGAGCGTCTCCGCATCTTTGTGCAAATGGAGCAGTTCATTGAGTGCGTATGCTGTTGCAAGCGAAGCGGCACCACTAAGCCCGAAGCCGCAACCGAGGGGCAATGGGGACGTTATGTCCACCTTCATGCCTGCAGCACCTATGCTTCGGATTAGCCGATCAGCAACAGCCTGTACCGTAGGAAAATCGATGCTTTGCCCGTTAAACAGCACTTTTGTCTCATGGTGTTCAGAAACGATGACTTTTACACCCTCTTTAACGGTGAAACCCATGCCGAGCGAGTGCATACGGGTTGCATCGGCGTGTGAAATAACCTTGAAAACACACGAAATGTTGCCGGGGGCAAAGGCTTTCGCCATTCTACACATCCTGTCGAGGTGGGGCGTATCTGGGATGGAAGGCACCTTCACCACATTGCCCTTCCTCAATTTTTGCCGCTTGGCCGCCACCGGTGACGGAACACCTCGCGCCATCTAATTCTGGTAAGACGTATCGTTGAAACCACGCTCCCATCTGTTGGCGCATGTCAGTTACGCGGGCGTTCTGAGACTTGTCGTCTATCAGATTTTTCCGTTCATCCGGGTCGTTTACCAAGTCGTACAGCTCATGTGGACCGTATGGATACCTATGGACATACTTCCACTCCTGTGTTCGGATCATGCGGACGGGACCGTATTCATCGAAGATAACGATCTCATCTTTCGCATCGTTCGTCTCACCGGAAAGCGCGGGCCCAAAACTTCTGCCGGGTGACATATCATCATTCGGATCGGGTAATCCAAGATAATCGAGGAGTGTCGGCATGAAGTCGTATTGGCTCACCATCGCTTCGCTGACGCGACCTTCTGGAATACTGCCGGGTTGGCTGACAATGAAGGGGACTTTGACGGAGTTTTCATACATATTCAGCGGGAATGTTCCGTTCCCTTTATGCCAAAACCCGTGATGTCCACACGAGTAGCCGTTGTCACTACTGAAGACAACGAGCGTATTTTCACGGATCCCTAACTGTGCAAGCCTCTCTAAAATTCGACCGACGTTCCAATCAAGCGCGGTAATCGCTGCGAAATAGCCTTTCAACGACTCACGATTGCCCATGTGTACAGCTGCACCTTGCACAGCCCATGGGTGTAACGCCTCCTGTGGACACGTTTTGAAGGGGCAATCGTCATAGGAATCAACGATGTCTTGAGGGTGTCCCGTAAACGGTGTATGCGGGGCATTATAGTTGACGCTGAGGTAAAAGGGTCCCTCCTGATTCGCTGAGATAAAGTCCAACGCATCATCAGTGATTACATCGGTAAGATAGCCGGGTTGCATTTCAACCTGTTCATCTCGGATCATATCCGCATCGTTGTACTGACTCCCACCCGTAAGTAAAGTGAACCAGTGGCTGAACCCGTGTTGTGGTGTTAAACTATCGCCAAGGTGCCATTTGCCGCTCAGTCCGACAGTATAGTTATTGTCAACTAAAACATCGGTATAGCAGGTCAATCCATCGAGGTATCGGGCGGGGTCTGGTGGCATATTTCCGTCGCGAATCCAGTCGTGTACGCCGTGTGCTGAAGGGATACGACCGGTCATGAGACTCGCGCGCGCAGGCGAACAAACGGGACTTGTACAGAAGAAATTGGGGAAGCGGGTTCCCTCCGAGGCTAACTGGTCAAGATAGGGTGTCCGGACTTCATCGTTACCGCAACAGCCCGCTGCCCACGGTCCTTGGTCGTCGGTTAAAATAAAGATGACATTTGGCTTGTTTTCCATATTAAATCCTCAATAAATGGACGCGATAGATTATATTCTTTTTTCCACTTATACACTATTTGGGGCACTTGCTTTTCGTAATTCGTCAAGGAGATGAAGGATGTCGCGGTAGCACTTGTCAAATGAATCTGTGCGACGCGCTTGTTCTATGTCAAAAAGTGCTGTGAGTGCGGGTTGGTCTCGTTTAGCACGATATGTTCTGTTATTTTCCATTTGTTGGTTCAACCATTCCTTTGCACCACGTACTGCCTCCGGATTGTTCGGAGAACGGAGGTTTTCTTTTAAACCTCTTTTTCCACGAAGCGATTCTGCTGCTGCAAGAAACCACGCTTCAAATTCTTGTTTGGCAAGAACAACGGCAATAGGCACATTACGAAAAACTTGTGATGCCCGATGCAGCAGCTCGGGCCCCAGCTGTGCGGGGCAGTCATCATCACTGTCAAGGATGATAAATATAGCACCTTGTTTCCCGATATTCCGAACTGCTAATCCGACTGCACGCTCAAGTTCACCTGCCTTAAAGACCCTATTTCTGGAAATACGGATAGGGGTTGGAATGACAGTTGTCAATTCAGGATAATGGAGCGCTGCCAAGCGTCGAATCAAAATTGGTACGGCTTCTACCTCGCCGTGCCCTTCAACAATACATCCAATTTTGACCGTCATTCACACGTTCCTTTTTTCTCTTTTTGGTCAGCATCTCTCTTGTTGGAATCAAAAAGCTCAAGCTGCTTAACTTTCGCACGGTTAACTAAAGATGTTTGATTTGGATCTGGTTGCAATTGATCAAGACGTAGAAGTTCACCCACTGTAAACAACCGATCACGCAATACAGACCTTCCCACTTCGTCCACGGGGGCGATCGCCGTGTTTCCTTCATCTGCTTCAACTGCCAGCATTGAGTTTACATCAAGGTGCTTGTCATCAAGAAGATCTGGACTGTGGCTGGTAACGATAACCTGCGTTTTGTGGGCAGCATCTCTAAGCCCGTCAAGCAGTACACCCGCTGCTGCTGGATGAAGTGCAAGTTCCGGTTCTTCAATTCCGACGAGAGGCACGCGTTTTTGTGCATCGCCATCTCCTTGGAATAGTGCTACGAGAATCCCTAATGCACGGAGTGTGCCATCAGACATATTATTTGCGAAAAACTGCCAGGGGTATTTGTCCGACGTGACCTTCTGTCTGAACGCTAATGTCTGCTTGTGGCCAAACGCTTTGACATCCACCTCACGAATATCAGGAACGACTAATGCTAAATACTCCTCAATGTCTATTTTCACAGCGGGTGGAAGTTGGGCGAAGATACTGGTGAGGTTACTGCCATCTCCCATGAGAACGTCCCCAGGATCAGGATCTTGGAGATCCCGGATTTTGTCCAGATTGAAGTTATAAAATCCCATCCGAGAAAAGGCTTCATAGACAGGTCGAAATTCGGGCAGACCAGACGCGTTGACCAAATAGAGGCGATCGGTTGTGGCAGCGGGTGCTACCGCCACACTTGTATCTATTACCTCGCCATTATTAACCCGGAAACGTTCTTCGGACATGAGGCCCAGTTTGTTTTGAATGCTACACTCTTCAGTCTGAACCTTGTAGCCCCCAGGTGAACGCGTCCTGATTTGAAAGGCATAATGCCCAGTAAAACCTTCAGGCGAAATAAACTCAAGACGGATACTGAAATGGTTCGGATGCCCCCGAGAGCGACGACGGACCTCCTTAATACCTCCGCGATCTCGCAATGCGTGGTCGAGTGACGAATTCAACGCATCCGCAACGAACCGCAGCGCATCCAGAAAATTGCTCTTACCCGAACCGTTACGCCCTACGAGGAACGTCAAGGGCCCCAACCGTACATCGCATGCAGCGATGCTTTTATAGTTTTTTAGGACGACTCTTGTAATAAATGTTGAATCTTTCATGTCGTTATCCTTACCTCGGCACCTCTGCTGTAGGAGGGGAAAATTGAGGAAATTGGGGAAACACCCTATCAATACGCAGGGAAACACCCAAGCAAAAACCCCAAGCAAAAACACCCCAAGCAATACGCAGAAATACCCTATCAAAAACACCCCAAGCAAAAACACCCCGATTCCATGCACAGTTACCCTACTGGGAACGCGTCACCGACGAGCGGTTCACCATCCTCTACCTCGATTGTTGGAACGAGGACGTGGTTCGACGATTGGGCGTTGTTATAGCAGACGTCTTGCGCCATGAAAATCATCACGAACGCACGGCGTTGACGTTCCGTGACATTCGGTGGCGTGCCGTGGAAGTTAAGGCAATGATGAAACATACATTCGCCTGCTTTCAATTCCACCGGAATGCCGTGATCGATGCTCAATTCCCGTCTTTCTGCCCACTGGTCGGGAGGTAGTTCTCGCCCTTCTTCGCGCGCCTTCGCCGCTGCTGCATTTGCCGTAGCCCTCGCGGCGACGGAAAAGCGTTCGTCTTTGTGGCTCTTCGGCATAACGTGCATGCACCCGCTATCCACCGTTGCATCGTCCAAAGCGAGCCAGCAACTCACAATGTTCGGTGGACTGAGGGGCCAAAAGAAGAAGTCGTGATGGAATGCGAAATGTCCGTTATCATCCGGTGGTTTGGAAATAACCTGATCGTGCCAGAGTCGTACTTCGGGAGTATCGAGCAGCGCACGTACCGTCCCAGCGATGAGCGGATGATGAATGGCTGCCTCATAATGGGAATCCCGTTTCCACATGTTCACGTATTGATGAATCGCGCGCGGGTGACCGCTTCCCCGATTGAGTCGGTTCTCGCGTCGGTCGTGTCCGTACTTGAACTCTGGCGAGGAATCGTCGCCCTCGTTAAGTTCCAACTCAATGACCGCATCTAAGCCCGCGCGCATGGCTTCAACGCCATCGCTATCTAAGACTCTCCCGAACTTGAGATAGCCGTTTTCTTGAAAAAAATTGATCTGTTCCTGTGTTACCATTGTGTTCCTCCGTGTGTCAATTGTCCTGCGTCTGAATTAGGTGTTCCCTTCTACCAACTGTCAGATCGGAAATTGGTGATTGCCCGCGGTCAACCCACCATCAATGACGAAGACTGCCCCCGTTGCAAAACTCGCTTCATCAGAGGCAAGGAAGAGCGCGGTATTCGCGATGTCAATAGGTTGCCCAATCCGTCCTAACGGATACCACGGCGTGATCTCATCCAGGATCTGTGGGTTACGTTCAATCATCGGCTCCCAGACTTCGGTTTGAATCGTCCCAGGACAGATACAGTTGATACGGATGTTGTCTTTACCGTGTGCAACTGCCATAGATCGGGTCAAGGCGATAACACCACCTTTCGCAGCAGAATACGCGTGGATCGCCTGTAACCCGATGAGTCCATTGACAGAAGCGATATTGACAATGCTACCGCCTCCAGCCTCTTGCATCACAGGGATAACGGCGTTAGAACAGTGGCTGGTGCCTTGGAGCGCGACCGCCAAGTTCGCCTCCCAGTTGTTGTTCAGCACATCGGCAGTGGAACAGATAGCATTGTTCACCAAAATGTCGACCGTACCGTAGGTATCAACAGTCCTCGCAATCAGACTTTCTGCCTGAGCAGTATCAGAGACATCGGCATTGACGAACAGTGCCTCACCGCCCGCATCAATGATAGCAGAGACGGTTGCTGTTCCCAAGGCATCGTTCACGTCATCAACGACGATTTTAGCCCCTTCCTCAGCGAAGCGAAGGGCTATCGCTCTACCGATACCGCGTCCAGCTCCTGTGACAATGGCAATTTTATCGTTCAACCGCATGAGGCGACACTCCGTTTGTTTATTGGATACTCTGAATCAACTGCATATTGCGGCGGAGCAATTCGTTGACAAGTTCGCCAACGTCCTTTCCTTTGGCATCGGCAAGATGACGTATAAAGTCATCAACATCTTTTTCCAGATAGATAGGAGTTTGGAAAACAGCTTCTGCATTGTAGAACTTACCGCGTTCACCTTTTGAAAAATCATATTCTGCTTTCATCAGTTAAATTCCTCATATTGTTTGATTTCGGCTCGGGTGGCTTTACGAGCAGAAATGACGCGAATATTCACATCGTGTCCTGTTTGCTCGAAAGTGTGTACGACAAATTGTATAGCAACTTTGACCCCTAACTTGAATTCTAATGTTGCAGCGTTTGCGAGATGAAAAGCTTCGTGCGTTCGTGCTGTGGGTTATCAAAGAAATCTGCGGGTGCCGCATCCTCGACAATCGCACCCTCATCAAAGAAGAGGATCCGATCGGCGACTTCACGTGCAAACCCCATTTCATGTGTAACAACAAGCATGGTCATCCCGGAACGTGCGAGTTCACGCATCACATCTAAAACTTCCGTGATCATCTCCGGATCGAGTGCACTTGTCGGTTCATCGAAAAGCATAATCTTTGGTTCCATCGCCAATGCCCTTGCGATTGCGACCCGCTGTTGTTGCCCACCCGAAATTTCTGCGGGGTACTTGTACGCCTGATCTGCAATATCGACCCGTTCTAAAAGCGATAAAGCGACCTCTTCTGCTTCACTTTTTGTCATCTTTCTGACCCTGATGGGACCTAAGGTGATATTCTGTAGGTTCGTCAGATGAGGAAACAGGTTGAACTGCTGGAACACCATACCGACTTCCTGACGGATAAGATTGATATTGCGGAGATCATCACTGAGCTCAACGCCATCAACGACAATTTTGCCACGCTGATGCTCTTCCAAACGGTTCAGTGTCCGAATGAACGTGGATTTGCCCGATCCAGAGGGGCCACATATTACTGCCTTTTCGCCCTTTTGGAATGAGGTCGTAATCCCTCTGAGGACATGGAAATCGTCAAACCATTTATGTACATCTTCACAGACAATAATCGGCTTTTTAATTTTTCCTTGCGGTTCGGTCAGGTGAGTCTTCATCTGCGACGTGCCTTTCCGTAGAACCGCCCTCCATTTCATTACGGGCTACGGTCTTCGCCAGATACCTGCGCGTAACGAAGTGGAGCGCAGTCCAAGAGACCATTAATTAAAAACTTGCGGTTAAATGAAGTAGGCTGGTAAATAGTTATCAGTTTTCAGTTAAAAGAGGACTTCGATAATCCTTTCGTCTTCGTCCGACAACTGACTCCTGAAAGGCTTTTTTGAAAAAATCCGAACCGACAACTATTCTTCTGACAACTATTCCTAAGTTTTTCCAACACCGAGTGCTGTTTCAATTCTCTGACTGACATAGGACATCGAGTAACTGAACACAAAATAGATCACCGCAACAAATAGGTATACCTCGGCTTGCAGTCCCAACCAATTCGGGTTCGCTATGACTGTTTTCGCTATGCCCAAAAGATCCAACAATCCAACAATTGTAACGAGAGATGTATCCTTGAAGAGTGCTATGAACTGCCCAACAATCGCCGGTATGACGGAGCGTAGTGCCTGTGGCAAGATAATAAATAGCGTCGTTAGTGGATAATTGAGTCCCAGGGCGTGCGCAGCTTCATATTGCCCTTTTGGAACCGCTTGAAGTCCGCCCCGGACGTTCTCCGCCATATAAGCGGCAGAGAAAAGCGTTATCCCCAGCATGGCACGCAAGACTTTGTCGAGGCGGACATTCGGCATAAAAATAGGAATCATGATCTGTGCCATGAATAGGATTGTTATCAATGGCACACCGCGAATTAACTCAATATAGGCGGTCGAAACCCACTTGACAGCCGGAAAAGTGCTCCGTCGCCCCAATGCTAAAAGTACGCCGAGTGGAAAACAGAAGACGATACCGACAGCCGCCAGAATCAGTGTTAGGAGGAGTCCTCCCCAATTCGTAGTAAGAACAGAATTTTCGCCGAAGCCGCGTAGCATTATCAACGTCCACGGGAAAGAGAATAGCCATGCACCCAATATCCAAGGACGTACTTTTGAAACCAAGCCTCGGATGTTGACACCAAGAGCAAGAAAGGCACCGAGTAACGCCACGCTGCCGAATATCCACCCACGTGTTGCCCATTCAAACAGGGGCAGGAGCACACATACAAATCCAATACTACCGATACCGAGAGCAAATCGGAATGGGAGCCCTCCCCAAACTCCGCCACTTAAACCCAACAGGGCACACACGGTATAAAGGACAACCCACACCCGCCATATCTCGGCTCTCGGATAAGCCCCGACTGAAAAAAGTTGCAGGTTCGCAGGGATAACGCCCCAATTTGCATCCGTGAACGCCCATGTTAAAATTCCCTTCAAAAGAAAGTACACGAAACCGAGCGCGACGATTGTCAACAGGGTATTGTACCACGTGCTAAACAGGTTCTCTTTACACCATGACAAAATTTTCAAACTATGGACTCCTGGGCATTTTTTAATTTATTGGCTTCTGGTTCCCCTACAGAGATTTCACCCCTACGGGGTTTAGTTTCCTTGAAATTGACCAGAAACCATCGTGAAATGTAGCGGAGCGATGCGCCGAAGTCAAGGGTTTTTTTAACGGTTACGGGTAATCCAGCGATTGTACCAATTCATACCAGCCGATGTCGTTAAACTCATAATCAGGTAACTCACCATAATCATCGCGAACACAGGGATGGACTGTCCGGTTTGCAGCATCATTGTGTTGCCAATACTAAACACATCAGGGAAACCGATTGCGATCGCCAAACTGGAGTTTTTAGCGATGTTCAAATACTGGCTGGTGAGCGGCGGCACGATGATCGGAATCGCTTGCGGTAGAACGACTAACTGTAAGGTTTGCGCTTCGCTTAAACCGACGGCTTTCGCGGCTTCCCGTTGCCCCTTCGCGACAGCCTGTATTCCACTTCTCACGATTTCAGCGATGAATGCTCCAGTGTAAACAGAAAGTCCGATTAAAAGCGCAGAGAACTCAGGTGATAAACTCAATCCTCCAACGAAGTTGAAACCCCCTAAGACCGGAAAATCGAGTGTGAACGGTTTTTCCGGTGTCAGAACCCATCCGAAAATCGCAATGATTAGGAAAGCCGGCAGTGCCCACTTCGCGCGAAAACCGGGACGTTCCAGCTGCTGGAGTTGTTTCGCACGCAGGACATAAAGGATCACCGCCAAAACAAAGCCAGCAAGAAGAAATCCGCCCCACACCTTCAAACCAGCAGTAGGTTCAGGTGAAGGAAGGTAGACACCTCGCTGATTGATGAACACGCTTCCGAACAACGAGAGACTCTCTCGGACCCTTGGAAACTGGAGGATTACGGCAGTGTACCAAAACAGTATCTGGAGCAAGAGTGGAATGTTACGAAAACATTCAACATAAATAGCGGCTATGGTTCGGATTAGCCAGTTACTTGAGAGGCGAGCGATACCGACAACAAGCCCCAAAATCGTCGCACATACAATGCCGATTAAACTCACCTTAAGGGTATTCACGACCCCGACGCAGAACGCTTTGAGATACGTTTCTGAGGGGTCGTATTCAATCCCTTCGGAGATATCAAACCCGGCTTCATTCCCCAGAAAATCGAGGTTAAGCGTTAATCCGAGGTTGCTCAACCCCCTGATCATATTTGTATAGAGAACCCCTGCCAACAGGAAAATACCAATGAGAAAAAGGACTTGGAGGAGCACGCGTAGGACGCGGATGTCTCGCCAGAAGGGAATGCTCATAGATTGCTTTTTAATTTTACCTTGCGGTTACACAAAGTGGGTTCGGGGTATGACGTTCCTTGCTTAAATCTGAAGAAATACCCCAGCAAAAACCCCTCCATTTCATTACGGGCTATGTGCTTTGGATTATCTGTTCTACATTATAGGCACGCAGGCGGACGATGCCAATTATAACGTTAGCCACCGCCACAAACATCCAACCACCCCTTAAAAGGAAAAATTAAAATCTCTAACGGAAGGGCATCGCGTAGAGTAGTCCGCCTTGCGTCCACGGCTTATTGACCCCGCGTGGCAAGCCAAGCGGCGTGAGATTGCGCTCAAAGATTTCACCGTAGTTGCCGACAGCACCTACCACTTGATGTGCCCAATCTTTCGACAGACTCAGTTGTTTCCCTGTATCGCCGGTCTTCCCTAAGAAACGTTTAATCTCAGGATTGCCAGTTTCAAAAGCACCGACATTGGCTTTCGTAATTCCGTGTTCTTCGGCGAAGAACGTCGCGTAAACCACCCAACTCACGACATCGTTCCATTTGTTATCACCATGTACCGTGACAGGACCCAACGGCTCCTTCGAGATCGTCGCGTCAAGGATAATATGTGCCTCTGGATCCTTGAGGACTTGGCGGCGTGCTACCAACTGGGATTTATCAGAGGTCACAACGTCACAACGCCCTTGTTCGTAACTGTTGAAGAGTGTATCCGTTTCTTCAACGACAACGGGATTAAATTCGACACCTAAAGCTCGCATTGTATCCGTCAAATTTAACTCGGTGGTGCTACCCGCCGTTACACCGATACTCGCGCCTGCCAATTCCTCTATAGATGTGATGCCGAGATCCTTGCGAAGCATAAATCCCTGTCCATCGTAAAAGGTTGGGGGTGCAAAGTCGGCACCGACTTGGGTGTCGCGAGTCAGTGTCCATGTTGTGTTTCGAATTAAGACATCTATTTCCCCCGTCTGTAAGGCAGGAAAACGTTCGGGGGCTTTCAAGGGAACGAATTCAACCTTGTCAGGGTTACCGAGAACAGCGGCAGCGATTGCCCTACCATAATCCACATCAAAACCGCTCCAATTTCCATCTTCACTTAGGAAGCTGAAGCCGGGTAAACCTCCATGTACCCCACATATCAATCGCCCTCTATTTTTTACTCTGTCCAGAACACTTCCCTCACCTTCGGCGAGTAATGGGGCTACCAACGCAATTGCTAAAACTAATGCGGAAACGCGAAACAAAAATTTACGCACAGAAATCCTCTCCTTTCAATGTAATCCCCGCCATAGGGATCGTTAGCGAAGGACCTTGATTAAAGTTAGTTATAATTGCTAACAATTTTACTAAAATCTCTTTTACGCTCTTCTTAAGAAAGAAAAGCGAGTGTTATATTTTATACATTTTATCAAACCGCCCTCATGTTGTCAAGCAAATTAAAGGCTTTGTCAATTTGCCCGATTCCGTGCAACTGAACATAAAGTATGCCCCATTTCGTGCAGTACTTTCTCGGTATTCGGCTAAAAATTGCAGCGGTCGGTATGGTTCAGCTCGGCATAAAATTTGCTACAGCAAAAGGTATATTCATTTGGACGCTACCATAAACTACACTTGACATATTTCGGAGACCTTGTTAGTATAGTCTGAACCAATACTTGCCAAGGAGAAAAAAGATGAAGAAATTCATAATCGCAGAAATTTGCGTTGTGCTCGCGCTCGTTGCTGGGTTCTGGCTCGGGCGCTTTACCAGTAACGACAAGAGTTACGAAAACTATTACGACAACGCCGACAAAGCCTGGACAGCAGCACAGAGACTCGATAATCCACCCATAACACTTGACGAACCAGACAAAAACCGTTTACGCAAAGTCAGAGCCGCATACCGCGAAGTCTTCGACAAATACCCCGACAGTTTGTGGGGAGACGACGCTATCTATCAACTCGCTTCACGAATTCCACGCACCGATGAAGAGGCTTTCGCACTCTTCCGCCGACTTATTAACAATTATCCAGATAGTGAGTGGACAGATGATTCGATGTACGCCATCGCTTTCGCCTCCTATCAGATCGCGGAGCAGTTAAAAAGGACCGGCACCCTTGAATCCGTGGATGCTTACTATGACCGTGCTCTTGCACTTTACAATCAATTAATTGCGGTATACCCCGGTAGTGAACTGTCAGATCAGGCGCAGTTCAATACAGCCATGTGTTACTATGGCAAGGGTGAATTGAATCTCGCACTTGCCCAGTTTGATGCACTCAGAGAACCATTCAGTGACAACCCCCTGCTTTACCAGATTCTATACGTCACCGGCGAAATTTACCTTAGGAAGCAGGACTATGAAAACGCACGAGTGGAATTCGCAAACGTCGTTGATTCCGGAGACCCGGACCTTGCACCGATTGCGAGTTTCGGTATCCCGCAATCGTATTTCGCGGAGGGAAAATATCAGGAGGCGATTGACGACTACCAGAAAGTTATAGACCTCTATCCAGACACCAAGGTTGGGAAGGATGCGTACTTTTATATGGGATGGGCGTATGAACGGCTCGGCAAATACGACGAAGCCATCGCTCGACTTGAAGAAGCCATTGACCTGTATCCGCGCAATGAAAACGCCGCCAACTCACAGATTTATATCGGGCAAATCGCCTATGCCAATAACGATATGGCAAGTGCCATTGACGCGTATCAGAAGGTTGCGGATAACAATAGTTACGATTACGACACCCGGCGGGCAGCACAATATTCGGTTGGCAAAATCCATGAGGACGGTGGCGACACGGATTTAGCGGTAGACGCGTATCAGAAGTTGATCACAGAATTTCCGGAACCCCACAAAGAGGCAACCCATCCGTCAAATAATATCAATGAGAATTACATCCAAAATTTAAGGAGTGTAGGACTCTAACGCCTGTCCGAGGTCGGCGATAATATCTTCGGCATCTTCCAGCCCGATGGAAATCCTGACTAAGCCATCCGTAATTCCGGTCCGCCGCTGGATTCCTGCGGGAACATGTGAATGCGTTGTTGATGCAGGATGGCAGATGAGGGTGCGCACGTCTCCCAAACTGACTGCCAGCGAACAGAGTTGGAGATGATCGACGAGGTGTTCACCCGCAGTGCATCCACCTTTCAACTCCAACGTTATCATACCACCAAACGCATCCATCTGGCGTTTAGCGAGTTCATGTTGCGGGTGACTCGGCAAACTGGGGTGGCGGCCCCATGCCACTGCCGGATGCGCCTCAAGAAACGCTGCGACACGTGTAGCGTTTTCACTGTGTCGTGCAAACCGCAGCGGTAGGGTGGTGAGACCGTGAAGCGTTAACCATGCGTTGAACGGACTGATAACTGCACCAAAGTTGCGGAGTGCCCCTTCCTTGGCACGTACAACGAATTCCTTTTGCCCAATAATCGCACCCGCGATAACTGCGCCAGAACCACTCATGTACTTCGTCATGCTGTGAACGACGACATCAATGCCAAAGGTAATCGGTTGCTGACCGCACGGAGTGGCGAAGGTGTTATCGATGATCGAGGTTAAGCCGTGTGCTTTTGCAATCTCAGCAGCTGCCCCCAAGTCAACCAGTTTTAGGAGCGGATTTGTTGGGCTTTCAAGATAAAGGACTTTGGTATCCGCTCGGATAGCGCGCTCAATTTGTGTGGTATCTGTAGCGTCAACAAACGTAGTCTCAATCCCGAACCGTGGAAACTCTTCATTGAGGATTTGGAATGTAGCGGAATAGAGGTTCTCCATTGCGACGACATGTCCACCATCTGCTAAGGCAGTCAGTAATGCCGTGCTGACCGCTCCCATCCCCGACGCAGTAGCGAGCGCGGCTTCGCCGGCTTCAAGGACAGCGAGTTTCTGCTCTAATACCTCTTGCGTCGGATTCCCCCAGCGCGTATAGACATAACCGCTCTCCTCATCTCGGAACGCTTCAGCGCACTCAGCAGCCGTAGCGAAACGGAAAGTACTGTTCTGATAGATAGGCGGTAACAAAGGGACCCCAGTTTTCTCAGTGGAGGATGCCCGTGCCTCGCCCGCATGGATGGCTTGGGTGGCTTTACCTAAATTTTTCTGAGATGTCATAAAAAAACTCCTCGGAGGTTTTTGTGCTGGAAGCACTTGCAAAAGAAAGGCACTTATTTTAATTGTTTGATAGGATAACCTTCAAGTGCTAACAACTGAAGTTTCCGTTCCAGACCGCCACCGTAGCCTCCCAACGCGCCATTGCTTCTAATGACACGATGACACGGATTGAGAATAACTGCGGCATTTGCCCCAACCGCGCTGCCGACAGCCCGAACTGCCTTTGGTCTTCCTACCTGTTCTGCGATCCACTTGTAGCTACGCACCTCTCCATAAGGAATCTGACGAATAGTCTCCCACACCCTGTTCTGAAAGTCTGTCCCCCAGTCTACTCGGATCGGAACTGCAGAGACCTCAAGCGGCTCACCAGCGAAATATCGGTCGAGCAGTTCCTGAGCATAAGTCAGTACAGGATATTGCATGTGGATAGGTGATGGTTCACGGAATGGAAAATCATCGGTAAAGAAAACATGCGAAATACTCTCCTGATCTGCCGCGACTATGCCCATACATCCCATCGGAGACTCGTAGGCAATAGTCCGAGAAGCAAAGTAATTTCGAGCATTTTCGTAAGATTGCGCATCAAAAGATATCTCCTTGGAGATTTCTTCACGAAATAGTTTAGATGGATTCATTTTCATTTTTTATTTGACTTCCAATTTGTTGTACAGTATGCTATACCGCAAACTATGGTTATATTTGAAACACCCGATCAGCTCTATAGTTACATCAGTGAACTGTTTGAAGAAATCGCTACGCTACCGGAAGCGAAAGAGGCACTGAAGTCGCTGACGCTGAGCGTTCAATTTAACTACAGCGCGCCCGATTGCCAGATGACCTTAACGGCAGCAAATGGCGAATATACCGTTGCCCGCGGCACCTGTGACGACACTCCCCCAGATGTTGAACTTACTATGACGGGTGACGTCGCCTACAAATTTTGGACAGGCAAACTCAACGTTATGGGAGCGATAACGACACGCGAGATCGGCATCATCGGTTCCCTTGGTAAGGTGATGCGGCTCGCACCGCTCATCAAGGCAGCAGTCCGTTACAACCGCGAGCGAGAAACAGGTTTCAATTCCTAAGATTTCAGGAGGCGTCAATGTCAGACAATCTATTAGAAACAATTGAACCTCACGTTACGCAACTACGAGAAGAGGGCTGGTGCGTCTTAGAGAACGTTGTACCCGCCGATGTGGTTGATGAGGTTCGCGAAGAGGTCGAAACCTCTGAAGCCGACTATAATGAATTCAGAAAAGAGCACGGTGTATGGGGACGTAACGTCATCAGTTTCATGCCAAAATTCGCCGCGCACCTCGCGAACGAGCGGCTCCTCACCACTATCCAACAGTTACTCGGGCCACAAGTACGTATTTCACAGACTGAGTATAAGATCCGTCCTCCACATTACGAATTGATGCGTGCATACCACTCCGATTTTCCATACGATCTGAACCAGAAGTGGCACATTCCACAGCCGTTTCCGAGTGCTGTCATCGGTATCACTACCCTCTGGATGCTTTCCGAGTTCACAACAGAAAACGGAGGGACCTGGATTGTTCCGAAGACGCATGTGGACCTTCGGAACCCCAGAGGCAAAGCAGACGGCATTGGTGACCGGGCTCCAATTGACGGGGAAATGCAAGCCATTGGAAGTGCGGGCAGTGTACTCATCATGGACAGCCGGATTTGGCACTCCAACGCAGAAAACCCGAGTGCCGGTAAACGGACTGCGGTTGTCATCAGATACGCGCCGTGGTGGTTGAATTTAGAACTTTTTGGTGCGAATACCGCCACGATTCCCAGCGAAACGTTTGATAAGTTACCGGATGATGTCAAATTGCTCTATGAGCATCGCGCAGAAAACCGAGAACCGACTGTCTGGATCTAATTTTTTAATTATTAAGTTTCTGGTCTGCCTTCCACTACGTTTCAGGCAGGTTTTTGGTCAAGTTTGTACTGGGTTTGTAACTTTCTGATATGATATTTTTACAAGGAGATTTCCTATGTCAACAACACTTGTACACATTGGTGTCCGCACGACTGACCTGGAGAAGAGCATCCGCTTCTGGCGCGATGCGCTCGGATTGCGGGTTTTCTCAACGATGAATGGATGCTACGATCTCACGGACGGCTATCACAACTTCCGTGTGTTTCAGCACGGGGGTCCCGAACGTCCGAAACATGTCGGCGGGATGTTAGACTACCTCCACATCGGCGTTCGCGTCCCGAACTTGGGGGAAGCGGCACAGCGATGTGAAGACCTCGGTTTTGAAATCACCTGGGAAGGATTAGACGGTAACAAACCTTACAACCCGAATTCGGACGAACCGCCTTCAGTAGCATTCAAAGTGGAAGACCCGGATGGGATCGTCGTTGATATTACCGAACAAGACGACCAGTGGCCCGGTGTAGACATTGATAGCAAGAATTGAAGCCGATTTTTTTAATTATGGGGCCCTGGGCACCGCTCCACTACGTTACGCGGTGGTTTCTGGTTAAGTACGAAAGGGGTTCAGCGAACCTGACCCGTGTGGATCGTACTGAAAACCTGCCCGTAATGAAATGGGGAGCAGTTCAAAGGCCCATAAATTAAAAAATTGCCAGCCATCTAATTACTCGTCACCGCCACCCAACAATCCCAATCGGAATAGGTAGTAGAGCAGTGTAAGGAGGCTTGTCACTGCCGCCGCGAGATACGTCAAAAATGCGGCGTTGAGCACCTTACTGGCATGCTGATTCTCTTCTTGCGAGAGCATCCCCGCTTCCGCCATTGCGACTTTGGCACGTTTGCTTGCATCCCATTCAACGGGAAGCGTTATCAACGAAAAGACGACACCTACCGCAAAGAGTCCAACACCGAACAGTAGGAAGGGTTGAATAAAGAACCCTACCATTATCAGGATATAAGAGAACATCGAACTAAAGTTCGTCGCAGGGACGAGGGCAGTACGCAGGTTTAGCATTGCATAGCCGTGTGCATCCTGCATCGCATGTCCGGCTTCGTGGCAAGCGACCCCTATTGCGGAAAGCGATTGACTTGAATAGACATTGTCGGACAACCTAAGTGCCTTCTGACCCGGATCATAGTGGTCACTTAACCATCCACTTGAACGTTCGATCCGTACGTCGCTAACACCGTGTCTTTTTAGCATCAGATCGGCGGCTTGCGCGCCTGTCAGCCCGCTACGCGATCCGACTTTTGAATATTTTGAGAATGTCGATTTTGTGCGAAACGTCGCGTAGAGGGACAGTGCAAGTCCCGGTGCGAGGAACACGAAATAGAGCGGATCAAAGAAACCCAAAAACATGATAGACACCTCCACATTGTGTTTTATTGCTGCTGTTAAATATCTGTTAGGTTAAGAAATTATACAGGATATTCTGACGAAATTCAAATCATTTTCAGGTGAGGAGCGATAGATGCTTAGAATAATTGATACCCACCAACACCTTTGGGACACCTCTAATTTGGAATACCCTTGGTTAGAAGGGTTCGACCTATTGGGAAAGCGATACACAGCGGAAGACTATCGTGAGGCGATTGGGGACCTTAACGTCGTCAGATCGGTACACGTTGAAGGGGATCCCGCTGAAGCGGATGTCGTCAAGGAGGTCGAGTGGCTAACACAAATATCCGAGACAGATGGGATGATAGGTGCAATAGCGGCGGCGGCACCTCTTGAAAAGCCGAATGCCGAGGCTATTCTTGAGCAGCTTACGGGATTCGGGCTTGTCGTCGGGGTGCGTCGAATGGCGTGGCATCATCCCGATCCGCAGTTCTACGCTACGCCTGAACTGATTAATGGCGTGAAATTGCTGACGAAGTTTGATCTCTCTTTTGAGCTCTGTGCGAATTATGCGCAGCTTCCGGCGGCAATCGAACTCATCAAGGCGACACCGGACGTTCGGCATGCCCTTAACCACTGCGGGGGACCGGACATAAAAGGCGGACAATTCGAGCCGTGGGCAACATACATAAACGAACTCGCCTCCTTTGAAAACGTCCACTGCAAGGTATCGGGGATTGTGACGACTGCGAGTGAGAACTGGACCTGTGAGGAACTGAAGCCATATATCCGTCATCTGGTAGAGGCTTTCGGCTATGAACGGCTGATGTTTGGGAGTGATTGGCCCGTGTGTACCTTGGCGGCAACATATCAGGAATGGGTAGCGGCACTCTCATGGGCTGTTGAGGATGCGTCGGACGCGGAGAAAAATAGGCTCTTTTATGAAAACGCTGCGGCATTCTATTCGGTATAAAGCAACGTGACACCTGACTCTGAACAGGCTGTTTGCGCGGGAACCGCGTCCGGCGTCCCGTGTCCCACCGCATTTGGCTTGGGGGAGATCGTCTCTCTCTCCCATGTCTTGCCAGGGTCGTGGCTGCGCCACAGGTGGCCGGCCCTGGCGTGAACGACCATCACATCTCCACTATTTTCGTCGATGACAGCACTGCCCCCGGCATCCTGTCCAACCTCCTGAATCGGACTCCAGGTCTGACCGCCGTCCTCACTGCGGCGGAGCAGGCGTCCTGTCCTCGCAAAGGCCAGGGCGGCACCGTCGGTCGCCACCCCGATGTTCGGGATGCGCTCCGATTCAAAGAGATCCTGCATCTCAAAGATTTCATCTGTGTGGACGGTTGGTTTGGTCTGTTTGGTTGTCATGGGTGTCATCATGATCTTTTTACCGCACACCTGACCCCGATTGTGCTGAGTGTCAATGTCGCCTTCGCCGGGCATTTTAGTCATTTTAACTAAGCAAGATTCGATAACCCGTGCTGACGCCCGTTGCCATTCCAACAAGTGCCCAGATTCCAGCGCAGGTCATCTCGCCAAGCACAAGCCCAAGGAATATCGGCCTCGCCCCTCGATACATTCTCAATCCCCCGTACCTGACGAGAATATACTTCATCATCCAGCCTAGAAAGATTGAGGGCCACAGCTTTAATGAGGCCCAAGAACTAAGCATTGTATACCCGATTGGATGAAGCGGCCACCACACGAAAACCCTTCTCAGCCACATCAACAGCCCCATGAAAAGGCTGCCTCCGACCATAAAACCTGTGTTCGTCCAGTCCGTCCCGGTCTCGGCGCTAACGAGCAGAGAAGTCAGCCACCGCATGTCGCCCGCCCCCCCTGTGTACGGCGCACGATGTGCATAGCTGACCTTGAGGACGGAATAATATGAGACAAGGGTTCCGATAACCATCGCCGCGCCCATACCTATTAACAGCCCCCTCCGTCTGACCTTGACGTCATCGGCCGCCTTGAGACCGTTTGCCACATACGGCATCATAATCTCCCTCAAGTCGCGCGTGAGAGAGACCGGATGCATAAACAGCGATGTCAGGGTTGAAGGATTGATTCTCGCCGACCCCAGCGTGGTAAAGAGAACGTAATGCGCTGAATACGAAGGATTGACAAAAGGAATTCCTCCGTGGATGACTTGCCATGTCAAGACAATGTAAATTCCTAGAAGCACCAGCACAAAAAGCAGTGCGAATCCCAACGACATTCCCATCAGATGATTTGCAAACGCCAGCAGCAATATCCCGCCGACGAGACCGGTAATTGTCAAACCAGAGGGCATCGCCTCGTTTGAGTCATCGCTTTTGCGAAAGGCACTGACAAGCATACTTCTGATGTGATGCCGTGCTATGAAAAGGGTGCAGATGACAAAGGTGAGGCACGCACCGATTTCCTGAGAAGCGCTGAACGAATACGCGTTCCACTGCACGCCTGGACCTTTGGTGATTTGGAAACCGAGCATCGAGCCGATAAGACATTGGAGTTTGAAGAATAGAAAGAAAAACCACAGGCTAAACGACACCTCAAGCGGCAGTAAATAGCTGAACCCCACTATCGAACAATACAAGTTGAGTTGCAAAGGTCTCAGTGCACTCCAAGGATTTTCAATTAAGTAGGGATGGGGATTGAATCGGACGGGAAATTCCGGCACGCCAGGGAAGAACGCATGAAGGCCGTTCAACGTGTGAATGCATAGGGGAACGGCAAATCCGACCCATAATGCTCTGTTCCTGAAGAGTGAATTTCTCGCTCCCGGCGGGTTGTTTGCCATCTCCACAGGCAACACAACCAGCGGAAAGCTACACCGCTCAATCTCGACCCATTGTCTGCGCAGCAGCACCGAGAGGCATATCACAACGAAGTAGAGGACAAACACGTAAAGTGTCCAAGCGAATAGAGGTATCAGCCATGCCCCCCAGGGGATGGATTCCCCCAAAAAGATGCCTTCATAAAAGGATTTGATAGCATTCTCATCACGAACAACGCGCCAGTGGGGAATATATTGATGGAAAAGTGCTTCCCAATCATTTTCGGGTGTTGCAAAATACTGGTAGGCGACAAGCGGGCGAAACGCATATCTCATCATGCCTGTCGAAGGAATGCCGGAGGCGGCTGCCATGATACACCAGATCGTCACCAATTCACCCGCCGACAGTGCGAGTTTGGGAGAAACTGCGCTCAAGATGCGGTTGCCAATCAGCACGAGGATGGTCAGGACAAAAAATGGACCGACAGGAAAATGACCGCCAGCGAGAAAGACATTGCGAATCACGTAATCATTGTAAGGCGCAATCATACATTCCCCGGCGGCACAGACTAGCCCAATGAGAACTGCCCGCGATGATATGCCAACAGATTTGCTCGTGGGGTTTAAGTAAGTATCGAACCGTTTTGACTTGTTCATCTGTCAGGGTGCAGTAAAACTCCCTATTCTCTTTCCTGATTTCCCAACCGTCGGTCGTCTTGGTAGGGGGTGGCGCTTTGCTACCAAAGTCAGTCATAACGCTTTGGCTGAAGCCGGATTTTGTCCATTTGAAATGTCCAATCAGTCGAGGGGATTGTCCGCCTCAAGCACTCGGCGTGCCGCAGAGGAGAGCCTTCCTTCCGCCGCGGCCCGTTCCACCCAATGGGCAGGTATGCCATTTGTCCATTTGGCCGGGCTTGCGTCGGGGTCTGGTGTCCGATACGCTATCAGCAAGCCCCATCGGGTCGGGGTTCCTGGCTTGCGATGGCCGACATGATGTGGCATGTGATGGGGAAACGAGACCATGCTCCCGGGCGGTAGCGAGAAGCGTACCATTTCCAACGGCTTGCCGGTGAAGGCGTGGATCTTTCCCTTCAGCCAGCCCGCTTTCATGGCGGTGTCATCATCGGGTCGCTCGGTGTTCCATTTGTACGGAATGCGGTAGAGATGAGCGCCCGGGATGACCCCAAGTTCCCCACCCTCCTCGAGGGTTGCACCTTCTGGGTAGCAGAGCGTCCGAATACACTGCCGTTGCAGAAACTCGGGGGTCAGGGCGTCTCCGGTACCGATAGGATCTTCGACCTCGTACTGCCCCTGCCGATACTGGTGAGCATGCCACCGCCGCCCTATTGAGCCCGGGGTCCGGTTGAGCATGTTGCAGTGGTCGAGTATGAAGCGATCACCGAAAAGTTTGCTGAATAGCGCCATCATTTGAGGGTGGGCGGTGGCGACATCCCTGATGAAGTCGTCGTATCCAATCGAGAAATGTTCCGGCATGACTCCCTGCGACTCGTACCCGCGTGTCACCAACGCAGGACCTGGGCCGAACAGCCCGGGGTCGCGCATGTATTGATTCAGTCCTCGTGGCATGAAGCGCATCTGCTCTGAGCCCCCGCAACACGTTGCCAAAAACTCCGGGGTGATTTGCTCCGGCAACGGCGGCTGTAGCCCCCGGCCCGCGAAGTCGATGGCAGCCCAGTCGGTGTCCATGGCGATCTCATCGTTCATCTGCTGTAGCTTCTGCAAGCTCTCCGTCCACCGCTTGCGGCCGGCATCGGTCAGTATCCCCTCCCACACCCAATATCCTTCGCGCTCGAAGAATGTGCGGTCAAATGCCTGAAGCACTTCCGGCCGCAGCAGGTCCTGCACGCGGCTTGCTGGGGCGACGGTGTCGGTTTGACTCCAATGTATAGATGATGTGTCCATTCGCTACTCCTTTGATAGAAGTTCGACAGTTAGTCATTGACAAATAATGAAGACTGTGATTGACTCTATCGCATGGAAATGATAGAAAATCTCAGTCCAAATCAACTGAAGGAATTGTGGCATCAAGGGCAGTGCTAAATCCTGGACCTCCAGCCGCTACATAGCCATCGCTGGCGCCTGTTAAATCGGGACTGACCCAGAAAGAATATAACTCTCCGTTTGTTAAATAAAACCTAAATTTCACCGACTTACCCGCCAGAGAAGATAAATCTTCTCCTTTTTTCCACCTTACTAATTGACAGGTAGTATCCTTGCTTATGGGAACGCAGTTTATATGCGAATATGGCTGAATCTCATTGCCTTGATCGTCTAAAATTTCAACTTGGAGCATACCCTTTTTTGTATTCGTATTCACAAAAAGATGCTTGCCCTTATTAAATATCACGGGTTTAGTTGTTAAAGATTCAGTAGATAAACCGGCATTCATGGAAGCAAAACCGTCTCGGCGAAGTATTGCGAGTCCAGTCGTACCTCCTGCATACATATGTCTACCGAGTGTAGGTGACTCTCCCGACCAGGCGCCAAAATAAAAGTAAATCTTATCATTGACTACCAAACATCCACCACCCGCCGCATGAATATAACCCCTATTCCATCTGCCTTCCTTTCGCGATGCGGCTATAAAAGGACTGCGAACAGGTCTATGCCAGTGGAAACCATCGCGGCTATACCCTAACACCAGTTCATTAGTCTTAGGGAATCCCCCTATGGCACAGAGCTCATTGGGTGGACCTTTAAAAATTGCAAACAAGCCCAGAAGCAAGCTCTCATAGGCAACTGCGTTAACGTCATAGAGCTGCGGTGAGTATCCGAGGTCAGGGTCAGCTGGGTCGAGTTCATCAGCTCTCGCCCAGAATACCACATCTTCCTTCTTCCATGAAGCGCCTTTGATAAAATCCTCGTGTTCGCGATAACTTCGGGTGCGTCCAAGCGTACGATTCGAGGTCCTAATACTATAAACCCACTTTTTCCTGAAGGCATTATAGAAGAAAGTCGTATTATCCCCACAAGGACCCGTTCTGACTGGCTTCCCCCAGTGGATACCATCAAATGAGGTATAAACTTCCCCGCCTTCCCCATCAGGAGAACGGAAATATACAAACATTTTAAACCTTTGATTCGGGTCGTCTGTTTCGGGGTCTAACCAGACTGCGGCTCCATCTCGCCGATATCCTTGCCTTACCGGAAGTACCCTGTTCGTCGCTGGCACTACATCTAACATGGGTCTATCCCAATGTAAGCCATCTTCACTTATTGCATAACCCACACCATCGAACCATCCAGCATGATACCACATTTTAAATAACTGTTCTTCGGCATCATAAAAAACCCCGTCATTAAACGGAGAGGCAACCGGATATTTCCCATTATTGATCTCCAGTTGCGTTTCAGGCTTTAAAACCGGATTATCTTCATATAAGCGTGGTTTGTGAAAATCCCTTCTTAGATTGGTATTTTCAATGAGAAAGTCATCTACAAACAGTTGTCTTCCCTTATCTATGTAAATAACTGTCGGGGGATTTTCTAAGTAGGGTACTGAGAGAGGTGAAAGGGATGTGTCAGACAAATTTCGTGGGGGCCACTCTTCGGGCAGACGAATGCCATTATATAGAATTTCTTTCTCATTATTTTCCATGATTTGAAAGCCTCCTTTGGCTTGCTGGAGTTAAACGCTCTTTCGCAAGCCCAAGTCTTTAGACTTGGGTACTTGACTTCTCATGATGATACCTCATTTCAATGCTCATACATTGGATTTGGGGGTATGCCCTGATCTTTGAATCCCCGGTAATCTCCGCTCCGAATGGGGATAAAATTACCGCGGATGCTGTAGATCCTGCCGTTGAAGAGTTTTACCTCGAGCCGCACCACCTTCTCCATAAATTCTGAGACGGATGGGTGATTCTTCCACTTTGGTTCCCAAAAAAGATCATCACCCGTAAAGGGTATGCAATCTTCAAAGGTATACCCTGGGTGAGGTTTGCCATCTGGATCTGTTATCTGAACCCGGACCTCCCCCTGAGGGGCCTGGACGTTGAGGGTGAGTTTTTCACCGTGGAAGAAGAACAGCCGCGTCGTAAAAGATCCTGGACCCCCTTGGGGTTCAAAATAGGAAAATCCATCGAGCCTTAACTCGTGGGTTAATATTGCTCCCTCCCCTAGATCCGGACGTGCGTGGATCTGGGCATGTTCTCCCTTTGAGGCACTGGAATAGATCCTGATCTTTTTGTCTTCAGTCATGACCATACTCGATGGGTAGATACACCCATACCCGAATTCACCTGGCTCGGCGTTGGGTAAAAACGGCTCTCTGAGGGCTCGCTGGAAGTGCAACCCATTATAACTGTAAGCGAGTTGGCACCGCACCTTTCCATGTATGTACTTACCCGGGCTGTCAACAATAGGGGACACTTGGTATATCCACAGGAATCCGACAAATATGCCCTCATAGGGGAAAACGGGCATACCATAGACCTCAGAGGCTGGCGTATCCTGGGCATCGGTCCGGAGAGCCACCTCGGGGTGGGAGAAGGTACGCCAATCCTTGGTTTCATAAACCGAGATCCGGCGATCTCCCCCTTTCGGCCTTGCTGCAATAACGTAGCTACCCCGGATAGGGTTCCAGAAACCCGATACCGCCGGGTCTATTCCAAATGGGTGCCACCGAGCATCTTCGATGAGTTTCCAGGATAAACCATCGGGTGAAACGTACAAAGGAGAGTGTCTTTGGGAGCCTTTTTTGAGGTTACTAGAACTGACAAAAGCCTTAATCCGCTCAGCGGCGTTATCCGTATGGGCATCAAAGAAACACGGGCCCCATTCGCCGAACCCTTCAAGAGGAAGGACCTGGTGAGAACAAGCACGATCTGGGATTTGTATTTTATCCGATAGGTCTTCAATCTCCCATCTGACGCCGTCATCGCTTTCGACGGCTACCGCGACGTGCTGCATCCGACGGCCTCGCCTTGTGTATTGAGTCTCGAGTTGACCCTGATACAGACACCGCCAGCGACCGGTATTGGCGTCTACAAAGACAGTTGGATAGCCCCAGGAAGCATCGAGATGAGGGTCTATAAATATCCCCTCAGTTACTAATTGAGGACGTCCGACATGACGGACGAGGTTTTCCCGGCGATGCAGGTACCAATCGTCAAAAAATAGTAGGGTCGAACTCCTGTTATTGTCCATGAAATTTTCTCCCTCTGTGGAGCAGATGTAAGTCCTTCCTCGGAAGGCTGACTGCTACGAAGCATAGGTTTCCCCACGCTTTAGCGTGTGGGTGCCTTGACCGGATACTCCGTAATAGAAGGTCCGTCTGCTATGTAGAACTTTCTGTCGGTAAACTGCCTCATCAGCTCGGCATTCTTTCTCTCGTCGAGAAACCTTGCATAGATAACATCGGATTTCAAAAGCGGATGGTTCTGTGGAAATACACTTCTATACCCCATAGGCCTCTCTGATCTGACGAACACGATGGCGTTGTCTATCTGCATCTTTTTGACGGCTTTCAGAATCTGCGCGTTTGCGCCCCAGTAGCCGTCCGAGTAGACTCTCAACAGACTCGGTATGTTCGATGCGAACCCCAGGCAAAAGCAGGCTATGAGGAGAATGGCAATGTAACCTTTCACTCTGCTCTTATCGACGATACCGAAGAGGTTGTGGACAATATCTGGCACGGCGGCTATTCCACGTGCGGTGAGCAGAACGAAGGCAGCAGTTGATGAAAACAGAACCCGGGGACCCAAACACCAGTCCTGATGCCAGTAGGTAAAGTAGGCAAGTATCAGCGACGAGGCATAACCTATGAGAAGCCAATCCCAGGTATTTGCTTTTAAAGAGACGAATGCAAGGAAAACGAAGATCAGAGATGGAATCGGAAGCTCAAAGAGAAACTTGTTCAAGGCATTCAGGTTGTTGAGGGTCTGGATGAGACCCCGCCGGGGTGTATGAGGTTCACCCCAGGCACTATGACCAAAGCCGGGATCATGATCCGTGCCATGCAGGACGTGGTACCCGAAGGTCAGCGGATCGCCGTTCGTGAGATAGTTGAACGTGAGGAGTCCTCCGAACATCACTCCGAACATTGCCAGTGCCGTGAAGCAGAGCCCTGTAAAGCGAAAGGATTCCTTCCTCGATGTCATAAACAGCATAACAAGTTTGGATATGGCATAGATAAGAAACGGAATGCCAATAGCAACAGCCGTCAGTGGGCGCATGTTGACCACATATCCCAGAGCAACCCCAGCCAGTAAAGCGTCCCTTGTCCTGAGTCTCTTTACCATACGCACAAATCCGAGCAGGAAAAGCTCGAAGAAGAAGAGTGTGGGTGTATGGTTCATATACTCAGACGACATGAAGACCAAGAACGGTGACAAAGCACCCAGGAGTGCGGCCAGCCTTCCTATTCTTTCAGAGTATATTTCTTTCCCGATGAAATAGAGCAGAACGATGCAGAGGGATCCAAGCAAAGGGTTAATAATCCAGGGGGCGTGAAGAATGTGACCGAGACTCAGTAAGAGGGTCTGTCCCGGCGGATACTGGGAGTACCACCTGCCATTGTTAATCATGAGTGTGAAGTCGAAGAGTTCTCTGGGTTCAGGCGATGGAACCGTGAGTCTGCCGAGAAGAAATATCTTGGCATGGAAGACTTGGTCAACGCTGTCTGCGACGTGGGGTATGTGCTCGAAAAGGAAATAAGAACCCAGATTTGTTGCGGTGAAGACCAGGGCGAAAAGTGACGCGAGCAGCGTCCCAGCTGGCATCCCATAGAACCATCGCTCAATCTTTTGTCCTAGACTTCTCAGCTGAAAGATTAAAGTGTCCACCAGGGATGAGGCACCGACGAATATCATCGTTATCCCCGCTGTTCCAAGCGTGAGGTATAACACAATTGGCCAGCCTTTCTCACTTGGCTTCAACGTGAAGAGTTGATATCCCAAAGCGAGAAGCAGAAGAGTCAGCCGCCGAGGCTGGCGGATAAGCGACTTAAGGCATTTCCGGGCCGAGGGGGTTATCAGAATCATGCCGACAAATAAAGCGGCTAACGACATGAGAAAGCCACCCGCAGATAAAGTGAACTCGGATCGGAAGAATTTAACCTGGATGGACATATTCTCGCCAAGCGCGCTCTGGATATACTTCATCTTATAGGCCATGCCAGTTTCGCTAGCAGGATAAGTGATTTCGTTTGGCGCGCTCAGAGCCAGTATCAAGAAACCCGTTATTATCAGGATGAAACGCCAGATATATCTCATTGCAGTGTCCTATCCATGCCTTTCGTGGGCTATCAGAAGAATGGATCAGGGAAAAGGATGCCAACCAGAAAAGGAAATGCAGCGCGGGATTACATCAAAACACTAAAGCTCAGAGGCGAAGAGGGAGAATGTGAAGTTAAACCGGGTGGAAGGGAATGCGTTTTATGTATAATACTGAAGCCTTGATTATACCCAGCACCACACGAAATTGCGCTTTTATGGGAGATGGAATATGTGAGTGGGGAAAAGTCAGAGGAATATGCAAATATACAAATATGGGGATGGTTCATTTCCCGCGAAAATTAGGTTGACACTTTTCAAAAGACGAAAAAATCATCAATCCGCCAATAACGCGAAGTGAGAAAGCGGTGAAACCTCCGCTTTCTCACTTCCAAAAACTCGGCTTATGCGCTTCGCGGAGCATCTAATCTGCCGTTTGCGCCATAAGTTGTATGAAAGGGAGTGTCTATTGGGAAGCCTGCTTAACCTTACCCCATGTGGTAGTGAGGTGCCCCAATGGAGAAACTGGGAGAAATTCCTCCATATTATTCATGACCGTCTCGATATCGTCTTTATCCAGCTCACCTTTGAAAAGGGCGACCTGGTCAATGACACCGTTGAAAAATGAACCGCCTCTGTGATCCCCCATGCTGACTCCGATTGCAAAGCCGTTCTCGTGATCAATGCTACCTTTGACCGCGCGATGGTCAATAGGGTTTCCCTGCTGTTCTCCATCGACGTAGATATATCGCTCACCCTTTGTTCTGCTAAAAACCACCGCAAGATGATGCCACTTCCCGTCGTCAAGACCCGCGCCTCTGTTGTCACAAACTGTGACAGGTTCAGTCTGCAGTCAGGTCCTGATTTGTCCTCCGCCACTGAACTTGACTTCAAACCCAGTCCAGTCTCCAGCCAGCCTTGTTTTACTCATTACGAACCCCGTGCCCGTATCCGTTTTAAACCAAGCGGTAGCCGTAAAGTCGGTCTTATCGCCGAGTTCAAACTCTTTCAGTTTGTCAGCACTTTCCGTCTCGACCGAGGTCCCGCTGCCATCAAATTCCAGAGCACCGCCGAACTTACCTTCAACCCATTTGGGTCCGGCTATGAGCTCGCCGTCATTGCCATTGGGTGAGGAATCTTTAGCTACATTTCCTTTACCTTCGTCAAAGAGCCATATCCCGATTGCGTCATCTACGCTAACTTCAGCTGCGCTTAGTACAGGGAACGCAGAAGCTAGACATGCGCAAGCTATGACCTTTATCACCAATACTCGTATCATCGATAGTTTCTCCTTACTTTCTGAGAGAGAAGTGTCAAGTCATCAAAACCAAATTCGTCATCTTCGTCCTCTTGACAACCGCGTCGGTATGCAGTATAATTAAAATAGACCTTCGCGGTTGCCTGATAAATCTGCCCGCGTTTGCTTTTGTATGTGGGGCAGGTGGCCCGTCTAACGCGTTGCGCCGCTTGGACGAGGCTTTCAAGGTTAATCGTTGATGGCTTCTATACATTGCGGGTTGCCCTCCGCTTTCCATTATATAGCCTTCCATTATATCTATGGTACCACATTTCCAAGCAAATGTCAAATTAAAAATGCAACTTTTTTGCGTTAAAATGACGAATTTCACCGATTTTTCTGAAAAAAAGTGCATTTTTAGGACTTACGCATTCCCAATTTTTAGCATAGGTGATTTAAGTTGTTGACAGAGATATTCAGAGAGCATTCCATGTTTGACCTGATAAAGCGTTTGACCTTTTTCATAAGCCTGACGCATCAGATGAACCCAAACGAGAAACGTAGATGCGATGTGATTGCGAACAATACGGGGGAGACGACATTGGCATTTTTCAAGTCCTGTCAACTGTTTCGATTCACGGTGAAGTTGTTCAATCTTCCAGCGGACATCGCACACCTGTCGGACGACGGACACATCGGATTGACTCAAGTCGTTGGTGGCAATATAATCCGTGCGTCGAGAAGACGCTACCCGGAAGACTTTCACCTTCTGATGCTTCGGAAACTTATGGAGTTTGACGCGTTTACCCGATTGCTGTTCAGCATCTGTCCAGTGTAAAGTATCAATGCGTTGATAGGGCTTGCTGCCCTTAGAATCGTCAACAAGACGATTGGATTTCAACGGAACATAATACGTCTTATCAAGACTTTCAATGTAGAGCAGCAGCGATTTGCTGGCATACCACGAGTCCATCAACACCGTCGAGAAAGCAACTTTACGCGAGTTTACCAAGACTGAGAGCATCTCTCGAACAGGATCCAACTTTGATTTACCATCGCCTTGTTTATCGTAGATACGGTAATCAATTAGCCAATACCGGTCTAACACTGGATTGACGTAGACGCACGTGACAATGCCTATACCATTTATGATGCCACCCGCGTTGCCACTATATTGTTTCTGCGCAAGTGCTATCTCTTTGGCATACCGTTTGTCTAAGACGGTGTCATCAAAAATGATATATCCATCGACGGTTTGCACGACATCAGATTTGACATGTTCCCAGATGGTGCGCGGTCTGAGACGGTCACCTGCGAGATAACGGTTTATCTGATCATGACTAAATCTCTCACAGGGGTCTGCGAAATGAGTCAACGTATAGTGAATAGGCGTGCTGAGTAGATACTGACAGTAATCCAGACGTGTGGGGCTAACCATCTTTATTTACCTCCTCAAACACCATATTAGTGTTTTGCGGAGTCTATGTCAAACATTATTGCGTAAGTCCTAACTATTTTAATATATACTTTTAAATGTTTTAAAGGTGCCACTAACCCACGCCACGCCTACGTTTCCGGACTTAAAGGCATAGGTTTATGGGGAAAAGGCAGTAACGCTTGTAGATTCCTGACTATAGCTGAAAGAAAGTACAGTTTTTTGGGGTTAAAGGCATAGGTTTATGGGGTTAAAGGTATAATTTAGTCTTGACAAGTCTTTTCCTTTATGACAGACTATACTAAAAGGGGGTATATCTCATGAATTTAACAGAAATTAGTGATGTTATCAAAGCAAGTCCGGCGATTCATGTCCAGAGCAAGATGTCGCTCCTACAACGCCGGGCATGGAACGTCCTGCTCGCCAACGCCTACAAGGAACTTCCAGATAAAGAAATCCATCGCGTGAGTATGGTTGAATTGACAGCGAAGCTTGGTTTCGATAGCAAGAACGATGACTACCTAAAAGAGATATTAGAATCTATTGCTGATTTCAAAGTGAAATGGAACATTCTCGGCAAAGACAAAAAGCAAGAGTGGGGTGTAGCGCATCTCTTAGCAGAGGTTCGTATTCACGATGGTATCTGCTTCTATCAGTTCCCACACACATTGCGGCTGAGACTTCACAACCCGCGCGTCTACGCCAAGTTGAACCTACGGCTGCAAAACCAGTTCACCAGTAAATACGCCCTCGTTTTATGGGAAGTCTGTTTCGACTACTTTGATGCGGATCGACAAGAAGGCGAAACGCCATTCATTCCACTTGAAACCTACCGGGAGTTGATGGGTGTTGAAGCAGACGAATATACAACATTCAAATTATAATTACTCAAGTGTTTTGTTCATTTCGATCGTTAAGGAGCCACCTTGTGAAAAAAACAGACTGTACGCCCGAGAAATTCTCTGCCAAAACTCCAGAATCTAAATTGCGTGGTAAGAAGGTTGAGATAACACCTTGTAACCAAGAAAGGCGTAGACCTATACCGCGTCCGAATTATACAATAGAAGAACTTTTAGCCAAGGTACCGGAACCTAAAGTTGAAGTCCGAAAACCCGGCCTTTCAGAAGAGACAGACACCGGACCGCCAGTGGGCAGGGAGGTTTGGTAAACGCCACTATGTATGTTCCACGACACGGTGATATTGTGTGGATTGACTTTGAGCCCCACGCTGGACATGAGCAAGCAAAAGAGCGTCCGGCTCTTGTACTCTCTGAAGAAATCTATAATCGCAGACTGTGGTTGGCAATTATGTGTCCAATCACGACCAGCCGGAAACCCTACCGCGCAGATCTTGATGTTCCGATCCCACCAGGAGTAGAAATCCGTAGCAAGGACCTTACCAGAATTATTGAACTTGACGGAGTCATCCAAGCAGATCATATCAAAAGCCTTGATTGGTGGGAAAGACGCGCGCGGCACGCAGGGGATATGCCAGATGAAACCGTTGTTCAGGTTTTGCAAATCGTTGCTACCCTTGTGAAAATTTGGTAGCATTACAAATGTCCTTTTCCAACTGGCAGGATTTGTAACATCGCCCAGTTGCAAGGTTAATTTTTCAGCCCCGTACGGATGGCATTTCTATAGAAATGCATCGCCACCACACCTGGCAGGTGCTTTCCCGTAACTTCACTAGATTCACACATCATTGAAAGCAATTCTAAGGGAACATTATGCCGAATCAACACGAAACGACAATTACAAATCACTTGGTTAATATCCTACGAAACATGCGCCACGGATGGGAAGTCGAAACGGCTGTTCATGCCTTCATCAAAGGCAACAGCGAACTTGATGCCCTCGTGATTGAACGCGGTAGAGAAGCCATTGGTATAGAAGCCAAATTCGCTACTACCACCAATGCTAAAAACCTTATCAAACAAGCCGAAACAAGACTCGTCTATGAACTTGAAGCAGAATACTATATCTCAGCGAAAACCCTCAACAATGTCATGGCAATCCTATATCCTGATCGTTTTAAGAGAATGTCAGGACGGGACATTACTCCACAACTCCATGAGGCGGATGACTTACAGTACAAACTCGTCAGTACTCTCGGGGATACCGTCGGACACTTCCCAGAAAACGGGTGGACAACTGGCACAGTGGGAGACATTGCCAATGCGTTACACGTCGGTGCAATACCCAACTCACAGTTGGAACAAGCAGCGGAGGACATGGAACTTAATATCAACAGGGCAGCCCATCTACTTGAAAACGCTATTACTGATCACCGTGCCATCGGGACGAAAATCGAGTCAATCCTACACCAAGAGGTTTTCTCTAAAGATGAAAATGACGAAAAAGAAAAACTCAATACACAAACCCTCCGCATGGCGGCACTGATTATCACCGATGCCTTCGTTTTCCAGAGTTCGCTCGCGGGCAAGGCAGAAATGACATCTGTCCGTTCACTCCGTCAACTCCTTTCTACGATTGACTATTCCGATGTTATAGAAGACTGGAACACTATTCTTAAAGTCAACTACCGCCCTATCTTTGAGGATGCCCGTGAACTCGTTAAGGCACTTGCGACAGACGACAAACTGGTTAAACATATCTTAAAGTTGCTGTGCAAGGCAGCTAAAGACCTCGTTGACACCGGTATCGCGCAAATCCACGAACTTGCGGGCATAGTGTTTCAAAAGTTAATCACCGATAGAAAATATGTTAAGGCAAACTATACGCTGCCAGAAAGCGCGACGTTGTTGTCAACCCTTGTAATGCCTGAATTGCCTAAGGGTAAACTCCCGAAAGTAGCGGATTTTGCTTGTGGAACTGGGGCACTCCTCAACGGCGTATACCAACGCATTTTATCCCTATATGAACAGCAAGGTGGAAACGGAAGGGACATCCACCAGAAGATGCTTAAGGAAAATATTGGCGGTGCAGATGTCATGCCGAATGCCACACACTTGACAGCAGCTGCTCTCGCCAGCACGTATGCGGATATCAAACTAGCGGATACCCGCATTCTGACTGCACCTTATGGACTTATGCAGGACGGTAGTTATGCGATAGGTTCCCTCGAATTGCTTGACGACGTGAAACTATTTGATACGGATGCTGAACAGATCGGCGGCAAAGAGAACACAGTAGTTAAATTCCAACAAGTTTTTCAACACTTTGAGTTTGATATTGTTATACAAAATCCCCCGTTTACCAGAGGGGGATCAGATAGCAACACTGATGTACCGAAATCTACATTCCAAGGTAGCGACCGCTCTGAGGAAGAGCAGAAAATGATGCAGGCAGCACTGAAACTTAAAGATAGAAGAGTATCCGATGGAATTGCTGACTTTGCTCCGAATTTTGTTGACCTCTCGGACAAGAAACTTAAGCATGGGGGGACGATGGGTTTCATTCTACTGTTGACAGTATTAAGATCACCTATCACACAGAAAATTAGAGATATGTGGGCAACTGAATATCACGATGTTATTGTGATAACTATGGCACAAGCAGAGGCTGCAGATTGTGCATTCTCTGCAGACACAAAAAAGGCGGAATGCATCGTCGTTGCGACAAAGGGCGTAGGAGAAAATACTGGACGCGGCACGTTTGTCTGCTTAAATCAGAGGCCCAAGAAACCACTTGAAGCAATGGAAATCGCAAATCGGATATCTCGGAGCAGTGGCACGCGAAAACTCGAAGATGCCCCTAATGGAGGAAATATTATCAGCGTTGGCAACACGAAGAGTGGCCAGATACTAGACTGTCCCATCAAAGATGGTGTTGCGTGGGTTGCAACACGGGCACGATCAATGGCATTGCTACAGAGTGCACACAAGCTCAAGGCCGGAGCACTGCATCTGCCTATGGAAAGAGAACCTATCCCTCTTGATATTTGTCAAGTGCAACACATAGCACAAGTTGGCTCAGCAGATTTGTACAGAAAAAAGAACGGTCCATTTATCATAGTAAAGGGATATGAACGGAACAGTGATGGCTACCCTGCGCTATGGAAAGTTGAGGCACCCTTGCAGCGGTCAATGATGGCTGAACCAAATGCAACAGCGATCCCCCGTTCAAATGAGAACGCGATCGTTAATCGCGCTTTAGACTGCAACAGTAAGACCCATTACCACATCAATATGAGATTCACTTCAAACTCCATGCTTTCTTCCTTCACTGAGGAACCCTCCATTGGCGTACGTTCAATGATAAATGTTTTACTCAATGACCTGCGGCATGAAATTGCGTGGACCCTCTGGTGCAATTCAACATTTGGCTTTTTCTGCCACTGGTTACATAGCAGTAAACAGGATATGGGGCGTGGAACGCTGCGTCAGCAGACATTAAAAACACTGCCAACGCTGGATGTTCGCCGACTCTCCAATCAGCAGCTAGCAAACGCTGAAGCCCTCTTTGAACGGTTAAAGTATAAGCGGATGCTGCCAGTCAATGAATGTGATCACGACCCTATCCGACACGAATTGGATACAGATATTCTGACGGAGGTGCTTGGTATCAAAGATGTAGGTATTCTTGCATCCATGCAGACGCTGCGTGAAATGCTCTGTGCAGAACCAAGCATCCAAGGTGAGAAGAAGTGCAAGTGCAATCTTGACGCGGAATTAGCGAAGCTTAAACTGAAGGGTATTCCTTTCCCGAGTTGGTATCTTGATTAATCAAGTAAAAACAATCTATGATTTCACACATACAGAGCAATTAAAACTCTGTCTCCACGCGTAACGACTCAAGTGCTTTAAAGTTAATATCATCAATCGGAAAATCTCAAAAAAGTGTCCCTTGATTAGGATTTGGCGAAGGTGTCAAATGGAATAATACATAAATCCTATCGCCATCTGCCAATGCTTCACAGTAACAAGGCATTTTCTTGCCACTCCGAAAAGGGACGTAACTGTCCCCTCCAACTAGTTGAGTTTGCGAAAATGCTTGGTTGATTAAGTGGTCTTCAGGAATTTCTGTGCATTTTGCTAACAAATATTCAGTTGAGGGGGACGAGGCAGAATAGGCTATATGCAATTTTTGCTTGGTGGAGCTATCCTTTGCGCTAGAAAAACGAGTTTGCGACGATTCTGGATCGCTATGTATTAATTCGCAAACAGCAGTAATGCACGAATTTGGTGCAACTTGAGCAAGTTGTATAGTTGTCGCTATTGTCGAACTCCCAAAGTAACGCGCAGCATATGGTATCAGTTCGACATTAAACTCCCTTTCTTTATAGAGTCCCGCAAATACCTTTCTAGGCATCAAAAACTCAGCCGCACCAATATTACAAAGTTGTTCCAACTGCCTTTCGTATCCATCATCCTGGCTCCAAGTAGTATCGTGAAGATTAGAGATTAGATCTCCATCCTTCTCAATCAAATAATGCGTGACTTCATGAAATTGGGTAAATCGCTTACGCTCTTCATTCTTAATCCGGGAATTAATAAAAATTGTCCTTCCTCTATGCATTCCGTCTATCCCGTCTGGTAACGAGGCTTCTTGTACATCTAATTCCAAGCCAGTGCATATTTCGCCAAAATTAGGAACCTGGGTTGAACTATATTCTCTGACAGTATCCTGAACCAATTTGATAATATGCTTTTTCGGATTGTTCACCTTCTCCTCCTTAGGTGAAAGAATTCGTCTGAGAGAAAGATATAATTCAAGCCATTCCGTTTGAGAGGACGGCTGCCTGCCGCGAAAGTTGATTTTCAGCAGCAATTCCTTCCAGTCATCACTAATAATTCCATAACTAGACTCGAAGTCCCTTAGAAAGGATTCAAATCCTGTAGGATGCGTAGTATGTATCAATTCTCCTAATTCTTCCACACCACTAAAAAGGTCTTGGACTGTCATATTATAAGCTTTGGCAACCTTTTGTAGGGTTTCTACAGAAGGATTAACAACACCGCGCTCCATACTCGAAAGATAAGGCACAGACAAATCCGCGAGTTCACCCAAATCCTTCAGGATCAACTTTTTCTCTTTACGAATGAGACGAAGACGCTCTCCTAATTTCATGACAGTTGTTCCTCCCCAATGATAATACACATGCAAATATAGTATATCAGAAAACAAACTTTTAAGTAAAGACAAAAAACACGTTCGATTTTTACGGAATTTACCTAATTTCTTCACATCTGTTTTATTATCGACTATTATTAATAATATAATTTTCATCTATACATTAAAAATTAATATATATGTGAAAAATTTAAAAATATATGTATTTCAGAGAAAAAGTAGTAAAAATTTAAATTTTCCTTGACATGTGAATTAATTGATGGTATTATATACACATATATCTTTCCTACAATATCAAATAGGAGGATTTGCAATGAACTGGCAAAGTAGAAACCAATCCACTCATGATAATCGAGTTCGCACTCTCGCGAACCAACCTAAAAATGAAGGAGAATTCTCCCATGTATAATTTCACCTCACTACTTGAGGCTATATCTGAAGCATTGGACATCCCCGAACATCACTATGAACAAGCCGTAAAACGCTACGAATCCATTGGTGCATGGCTCGAACGGGATGAATCTATAGTTACTTGCTATAGTCCTGATATTTATCCACAAGGTTCTTTTCTGATTGGCACGGTTACAAAACCCATTTCTGGTGCTGAGGAGTATGACATAGACCTTGTCAGCGAGTTGAGCCTTCAAAAAACTGAAGTCAGCCAAGAAAGACTAAAGTATTTAGTTGGTCATGAAATCAAGTCTTATGCCCATGCTAACAACATGAATTCCCGACCGGAAGAGAGCAGACGCTGCTGGACACTGAATTACGCAGATGGTGCTCAGTTCCACGCGGATATATTGCCTGCGATCCCAGACGCTGAACCATTCAAACTATCCCTTAAATCAAGAGGTTACTCACCCTCTAACTGGTCAGATTTAGTAATTGCAATTACGGATAATACGCTACCTAACTACTGTAAGATCGACCTTGATTGGCCCCATAGTAATCCAAAAGGGTATGCAGTGTACTGCCTACGGTTTTTTAGACCACTCCCTAAAGGAAGATTGTGCTACAATACAATCTCATTAGAAAGGAGTTATCCGATGGCGAAACGAAGAAAATTCACGCCTGAGTTTAAAGCTGAAGTTGTTCTTGAAGTCCTCAGCGGTGCGACTTCCCAAGCAGAAGTGTGTCGACGACATAATCTCAACGAAAATCAACTCTCACAGTGGAAGCGACAGTTGCTTGAAAATGCGTCGACGCTGTTTGACTCTACTGATAAGCAGTCGAGTGAGGTTTCCGAGAAGCGTATCGCCCATCTTGAGCAGCTTGTTGGGAGATTAACCGTGGCATTAGACATCCAAAAAAAAGCTTTGGATTGGTTGAAATGACCTTATCCGAAAAGCGAAGCCTCATTTCGGCATTGCACAAGGAGTATTCCGTGCGAGAGATTTGTGAAACACTCGGTTTCAACCGCAGCAGTTTCTATTATCACCCCCAAGAGGATCCGTCCGAAGATCTGCTACGATCGGAAATAGAGACGCTTGCGGGACGGTATCCGAGATACGGGTATAGGCGTATCACGCAGTTGCTACTGCGTATGGGACACACCGTTGGGACCCGACGCGTCGCACGATTGATGAAAAATAGGAATCTTTTGGTCACTGTCAAGCGTGCGTGTCAAACAACAAAATCGCTTCAGGGTGAAAAACCTTGGAGCAACCTGCTCGAAACCCTTGAGGTCTCTCGTCAGGATCAGGTCTGGGTGTCTGATATTACCTATGTTCGTCTCAATGGACGTTTCATCTATGTCTGCCTGCTCATGGATGTTTTCACCCGAATCATCAAAGCTTGGCAGATCAGTCAGCACTTGAACCAATCTCTGACGCTCAAACCGCTCAAAGAAGCATTACGCCACAGCGTCCCTGAGATTCATCATTCCGATCAAGGCGTGCAGTATCTTTCAAGTGCCTACATCACAACGCTCCAAGAACATGGCGTTGAGATTTCCGTCGCACAGCGCGGACGGCCTTGGGAGAACGGATATGCGGAAAGACTCATTCGCACGCTCAAAGAGGAAGAAGTTCACATCAATGACTATCAAAGCATCACCGAGGCGAGAGATCGCATCGGACATTTTATCACACAGGTGTATCATCAGAAACGCCCGCATTCGGCGTTAGGGTATTTGACTCCTATGGAATTTCAACGACAAACCTTATCTTAACTTTGCGAAATTGTGGTCTAAATAAGCGTATGCACTTCACAGAATGGTTTCAAAGTCGCATGCAAACAAGGTTCGACGCCATTCAAAAGTCCCTAATCCAAAGACAGGTTGATGATGTTCCGGAATATAAAGTGAAGACCCCACTTCAGCGGTCAATTCAGATATTGAAGCGGCACCGCGATATCTGGTTTGACAAGAACCAATCAGTCTATGACAAAAATGCAAAACCGATCTCTATCATCATCACAACACTCGCTGCCCACGCCTACGACAATGAGGCAGATCTTCAAAAAGCTTTGTTGAAGATTGTCACAGAAATGCCGTGTCATATTGAGTATTCTAACAATGATGTGGCACTTATACGTAATCCGGTGAATCCACTTGAAAACTTCGCCGACAAATGGCAAGAGTATCCGATTCGAAAAACGTGTTTCATGGAATGGCTTAAGCAGGCACAGTATGATCTGACCCAAGCTTTAGGCATGAGTGATATTCAGAGTGTTGGAAAATCACTAAAACCTTGCTTGGGTGAGCAAGCTATCAATGAGGGACTACGAGGCGTTCCCGACAGAATAAGTCGTCCTGCCTCTACTCTGTCAGCAACAGTAGTGCCCAGTAAATCCTATGCACGGTAATTTCAGCCATGAAACTAACCGCTAACGAAATCGAATGGTTAGAGTCACATCTCCCGGGTTTACAATACGAGTCAAGTTCCTCAAAAATCGTAGGGGAACTTGACATCCGTACAGCGTATAATAGGGAGTCAGGAGAGTTGAGAATTGGTGACCATGCCAGAGAAATGGCGCGATTTATTTATGACGTTTTCGAGATTGAAATCCACTTGGCCAATTTAGATGAAAACGGATGGCCAAAGGTTTATGAGGTCGGTGGACGGTATCATCAAATTGCAAAAAAGTGCAACGTTGAAGTCATAGATTTACACATTAACCCAGATGACAGTACGTGTTGCTTAAGTCTCAAATACGGGGGTAACAGGAATTTTCACATCAAAGATTTCCTTCCTGAATTAGTAATTCCATTTTTTTATCAACTCTCTTACACAGAGAAATTTGGGATTGACGCTAGCCGTAATGACCTTTGGGGCGAATATTCCCATGGCGAAAAAGGGCGGGCAGAATATGAAGTTGAAATGTTAAATTTAGCAAAGCACCAACCTAACAGAAACGATTTATGTCCTTGTGGAAGCGACAAAAAGTATAAAAAATGCCACATGGATCAAGTTGAAGCTGTAAAACGGCGTATAAGGGAAACAACACCTGATGCTATAACTCGTCGGAGACCTTAGAGGTAAGCCTGTTAGGTCTACGTATCATTCAAATCACAAGCATTAGCATCATCCAACGAATAGTTAGAATCTAACTCTATCATAATAGGAAATAAGGAGATCGAACCCATGACTATTAGAAGAAATGTAAAACCCAAGATTACCCGTAAAAATGTTCCCCTACATACTAAGTTGAAATTGTTTGGGAAATCAGCAGGGCGTTGTGAATTTAGTGGCTGTAACAAACTTGTTTGGCGTAATGACCTGACGTTAACCGATGGAAATTTTGGGGAGGTAGCTCATATCATTCCCGTGAGTCAAGACGGTCCAAGAGGCAATGAAGAGTCTGCGAATCTACAAATTGAATTCTCTAATCTCATGCTGCTGTGCCAACAATGCCATAAGGAAATTGATGATAAACCCGACAAATATCCACCAGAGTTGTTGAGCGAGTGGAAATGGAAGCATGAGGTTAGAATTGAAATTCAAACCAGATATCCAGAGGATATTCACAAATCTACCGTCCTATTATTCTCCGTGAATATAGGTGATAGAATTGTTCCGATTAACCCCGAGGCATATCGTAATGCAATGTTTCCCAAATATCCGACTGATGAAAAAGGAATTAGTATCGCCAAGAACAATTTTAATGGTCACAACGATGCAGAGTACTGGCAGGCTTTTGCGAGTGAGATTCAGCGAAAAGTTAAGTGGTCCTTTGAGGAAGGAATAGATGAAAAAAAGATTAAACACCTTTCCGTATTCGCCATTGGTCCCATGCCTCTATTAATGTTCTTGGGAAAGTGCATAGGTGATACTGTTCCAGCAGATTTATACCAGTCACACAGAAATATTGATGACACAAACCAAACTTGGTCTTGGTCGGAGGAGGAACAAGACACAGAAACGTGCTATGTCGTGAATTCTCATCACACCAATAAGAACAGCAGAAACGTTGCAGTCGTATTGTCTCTAAGTGACAAAATTGATAGTGATCGGTATGAAAGGTTGGAATCGGAAGGTTTTAGCATTTATGAGATAACTATTGAAGAACCTTCTATATATTTTTTGAAATCCCGTAAACAGTTAGAAGGGTTCAGTCGCGAATACAGGAAATTGCTGAACGAGATTCAATCTACGCATGGAGACTCTTGCCAAATCTCTATTATCCCAGCAGTTCCAGCACCAATTGCAGTTGAGTGTGGTCGGGTTCTTCTGCCAAAATCAGATCCTGAGATTTTCGTATATGAATATGATGATAGTCAGGATAGATTCAGAAGGGTGCTCAAAATTAACTAATACCTATGAAAACATTGTATCAGAAAACAACTTTCAAGTAAAAACAGAAAGTAATTTTTTCGGAATTAAGGAGGGCACAATGAAACGTATCCTAACAATCGACGGGGGAGGGATTAAGGGTGTATGCCCAGCATCTTTTCTCGCTACTGTTGATAATTCAATCGAAGGCAATATAGCAGATTATTTCGATCTGATCGTCGGCACCTCTACAGGTGGAATTATCGCTTTGGGGCTCGGATTGGGATTATCCGCTAAGGAAATATTGACATTTTACGAAGAATTTGGTCCCGTCATCTTTGGTGGAACCAACGGAAACCGTTGGTTCAGGTGGCCGGGTACTACCAAGTACAGTAGTGCCCCGCTTCAAAAGGCATTAGAAACCTGTTTTGGTGATAAGAAATTAGGTGATAGCAAAAAACGACTTGTCATTCCGTCGTTAAATCTCGAAAATGGCAAAGTTTACATCTACAAAACAGCTCATCATCCACGATTAGAAATGGACTATAAGGAAAGGGTAGTTGATGTAGCTTTGGCAACGGCAGCTGCTCCAACTTACTTTCCCACTCATCAGTCGTCCGTTGGAATCCCTTTGATAGATGGAGGCATATGGGCAAATAATCCCGTAGGGATGGCTGTTGTTGAGGCAATTACAGTGCTTGACTGGCCGAGGAATTCTCTGAAGGTCTTGAGTTTAGGTTGCACGACCGAGCCACTTAATGTTAACAAAGGAAGAAGAACTCCACTCGGTAAACCATACTGGGCATTCAAGCTTTTTGACGTATTCATGCATGCCCAATCCAGTGCGTCTTTCGGAACAGCACAACTTCTTGCAGGACATGATAATGTTATCAGAGTTGACGAAGACGTGTCCGAAGGAAAATTTAGTTTGGATGGAATAGAGGAAATTGACTCCTTGAAAGGTATGGGGGCTTTTCAAGCGCGCCATGAGTTGCCTAAACTTCGCGAGGTTTTTTTGGGTAATCCTGCTGAATCATTTAAGCCTTTTCACAAATTGCACAAATGAAAATTAGCCCCGTTAACATCCAAAAATCGGATAGCGACAGATTTTATGTGAATTTTTAATTTTTTTATTCAGTCTGATAGACAAGGAGAAATAGACCAATGAAGCATATAACGTATTTCCAAGATTTCCTTTCCGAAGAGGTTAACCTCAATCCAACGAGACTTCAAAGATTGGATAGTAGTTCCTCAGCTGTGGATACGTTCCTGAGCGGAAATTTAGATTTATACGAAAAAACGGAACGACAAGGATCTTACGGTTTGAAAACAATCATCAAACCGGTCGGCACCCGTGAATATGACGCAGATCTACTCTTGTACATGGCGTACGATGAGGAGAAAGAACCGAAGGACTACATCAATGATGTCTATGATTGTTTGAAAGGAAACGACAATTATAAGGATAAGGTACATAGAAGAACCAGATGTGTCTATATCGATTATGCCGGCGACTTTCACCTAGATCTTGTGCCATGTATTACACAACAGAATTGGCTTACGCAAGAGGAAGAGTATTTTATATGCAATAACAAGGAAAATAAATTTGAACTCACCGACGGCACCGGTTATAGAGATTGGTTCAACGAGAAAACGAGAATCACCAATGGAAACCTAAAGCGGGATACGCGGTTGTTAAAATTTCTTCGTGACCATAAAGGAAACTTTTCCGTGAAATCAATCCTCCTGACCACGCTCATTGGGAACAGCGTTTATTCCAGTGACGAATGGGGCGAAGATTTTAAGGACATTCCAACGTCTTTAAAAACGATTTCAAACCGGATAAACAATTTTTTGCAGGCTAATATCTCAATGCCCGAAATTTGCAATCCAGTCCTATCCACAGAAAGTTTCACCAGACATTGGGACCAAGACAAATATCGTCATTTCCGGGAAATGTTCGATCTTTACAACTCTAAGATAAACGAAGCTTTTGATGCCAAAGATCACAATACCAGCGTCAGAAAGTGGAGAAAGTTGTTTGGTGAGAATTTCGGAGAACTTAAAGACGATAACGGGAATAAGAAATCTGCTCCGGTAATAGTAAGTGCTCCGAAGTTATACGCAAGGTGATTTTGCTATGAAGATCAACAATGATGAAATCCAATGGTTAAAAGTGCATTTTCCTAACCTACAATACGACGAAAAATCCCAAAAAATCGTAGGTGAACTCGATTTCTGTGCTGCGTACGATGACAAATCACAGGAAGTAATAATTGGTAATCTTGCTGATGAAATGGATTTCTTGATTCGCGACGTTTACGAAGTTGAGATTTGCTTAGGCGACTTAGATATGAACGGATGGCCGAAAGTGTATGAAGTCGGCAAAAGGTATCAAGAAATCGCTGAAAATTGTAATAGTGAGATTATTGATTTGCACATCAATCCGGAGGATAATAGTTGTTGCCTAGGTATTAAATCCCCCGATAACCGAACCTTTAGAATTGAACCCTTCTTTCACGAACGCGTGATTCCATTTCTTTACCGTCTTTCTTACGTGGAAAAATTTGGAACTGATATAAGTAGCAATGACCATTGGGAAGAGTACTCGCATGGTGCCGAAGGGATCAAAGAGTACTTTGCTGAAATGATCAATTACGCGAAGTCCAATCTCGGTAGAAACGACTTATGTCCTTGTGGTAGTGGCAAGAAGTACAAAAGATGTCACTTCAACGACGTTGAACCTATAAAACATTATCTGAACAGATCGTGTTCGTGTCGAAGCGGCAAGAAGTACAAAGAATGTCACTTCAATGAGGATGAATTTCTAAGACTGCTCCTAAAGGGAAGTAACCCCTAACAAGCATCCATTAGTAACGTGGTATGTTTCGATAGGAGGAAATGTAGTGGCTAAAAAACGCGACACTGCTAGACATCTCACAAAAAAACGAACTAAAAAAAGGCAGACTAAGGTGCATCGGACTGGAAACAAGCAGATGCTTAAGATACAACTTCATGTATCACAGGCTGATTGGGGCAATATTCAACCTAACGAGATTGCTGCATTATTACAAGACACCGCTTTTCACATTAACCGATTGCTCTGGGTTCCTTTTCATGAAAAAATTCAGGTGGTTCCTTCACAAGTCGATCATCCTAAGGTTTTATATCGTTCATCACCAGAGGAACCATATACCATCTGGATCTCTGCTCGAGATGATTTTTGGTGCAAATTTGCGTACCAGTTTGCTCACGAATTTTGCCATGTTCTGTTGGGATATGAAAACCTTAAAGAAAATCCAAATAATTGGTTTCATGAATCACTTTGTGAACTCGCATCTGTATTTACCATTCGGCGTATGGCCCAACGATGGCTTACTCATCCAGCATTCCCAAAGCGCACTGATTACGCAGTGGCATTAAGGGACTATTGGAAAAACTTGCTTAATAATCAAGAAGCACAGCTACCCGAAGGCATATTCCTTCATAGTTGGCTATCGTTACGCGAAAATGAGTTACGTGAAAGTCCTATTGATGAAAGAGAGCAGAGAAATAATCAAAAGTTGGTAGTATATCAGCTACTACCCATCTTCGAGAAGATTCCTAATGGATGGAACGCTATCCGTAAATTACCGAATTCTTCGGACAAACTTGCAGATTACCTAATTGCCTGGTACCGGGCAGTCGATCCACACGATAAGACTTTTGTAGCAAGGATATCGGAGGCATTCGGTTATACGATTCCAGTCAAAGAAAATTGATCATAGAAAAGACCCTGTAAGCATACTACCTCTATGGAAAACCAAAGAGGAGCGGGAAACGCTTTTCTATAAACATATCGTCCCTACAGGACTAAGTGGTTCACTCGCTAAGTTGTTGAGTTATATTTTTTTCGATGCTAGTCCCATAAGCACCTAACTTGTAGCTGGGTTGCTGTTGCGGCTCTTTCTTCCACCGGTAAGGGTATTTATGCGCATTCCACCAACAAACGGCACCGTTGAGCGCATCGGTCAACTCATCCAGCGTCTCAAATCGCCTACCTTTCAATGCCAAAGACCTCAACTGTTTCCACCAAGGTTCTATTAAGTTCAACCAACACGCATATTTCGGAATAAACTGCACCCGCACCTCCGGCCACGCTAATAAAGCTGTCTTCACATCACGACTGTGATGTGTCGAAAGATTGTCTTCAATGAGTAACCACCTCTCGCAGGCAAACTTATCTATCACTTTCTCAATGAGTTGAATATGACTCGCTGTGTCTCTGCGAGGCGATAGCACGATCTCCGCTTGACCTGTTGCCGGTTCAAATGCGCCATGCACCCACACTTTCCCTCTACGTCCGTAGTCCGGCTCAAAAGTCGCACGATTCAAACCCGGTTGCCAGACCTCACCCCGATACGTTTTCACGGCTATCGGACCCATCTCGTCAATACAAATGACACGCGTCTGAGGGGGTCGCTTGGTATACGCCTCAATTATCGCCCCCTTTTTTCTACAAACGCCTCGTCGTGTTTTTCGGCATCACCAAACCAGCTCTGTTGACGCTTCCAACGCAACCCCTCGTTTTTCAACCACTCCCATATCGTCGAATCCGAGAGATGAACCCCTTCTCTTTCCTTGAAGGCACTTTGCAGTCGTTTCAGCGTCCACACCTCGAAGGGATAACCTAGCCGACGAGGTTTGCGCATCGCTAAATCAATGAGTTGACTCCGCACTCGCATTGAATGCGTCTGCGGTTTGCCACTTCGCGGTTTATCCGAAAGACCTTTGACACCTTCTTCGTTGAACCGATTGACCCAATACGCACCGGAAACCTCTGATTTGAAACCAACTTGCTTTGCGGCTTTAGAGGCTGTCAGTGTGTCATCATCAATCATGCTGACTATCAACTTGGCGCGCTGCACACTCCGATACGAGTCTGTCTGTGAGTTAGACAGGATCCTTAGTTGTGAGACTTCTGCTTCACTGACTTCCCGAAGGTGATGTATACGTTTGCCCATCTAAATTCTCCTTTCCATTTCAATTCAATAGATAGGAGAATTATATCACAAATTCTTAGCGAGTGAACCACTAAGGAGCAGAGGACGGGATATGAAGTGATCCGGTGCGGTTAGGAAACCGCACCTACCGCTGTTGGGGAAAGGGCGAGGTTAGAAACCTCGCCAGCGGGGACGAAGGACTCCACTGAGGGAAAATGATCGCTGACGGTTTCCGACAGCCATTAACAAAAACACCTACCAGATCTGGATTGTTATTGGAGTGTGATCAACACGGGTTCGATTCCGAGTGTCTCTTGAATGTGTTGCTTCAACTCTGCTGATTCTGCCCGTGTGCTGAACTCACCGATTGTTACGCGGTGCATAGTTTTTCCGTCAACAGTAGCAACACGGAGAGCAACCTTCTGATTTGGATTCTGCAACCGTAATCTTTCTTCCATAGCTTCAGCGTAGTAAAGTTCTACGAATGAACCCACCATAAGTGTCATCTTGGACATAGACGCTCTTCTTGGATGATTGTTCACCCCAAACTGTAGCTGCGTTTGTTCCGTGCTCCGATTGCCAGCAATGTCCTGAACGTGTAACTTGCCAGTGTACACAGCGTTCGGATCCGCTTGAATCTTGCTCAAAACGACTTCGGCAGGAGGTGAACCATTTCCCTCCGCCTGCTCGACAAGCGCGTTCCCTGCGTTGAAAAGTTCAAGTTTCCAATGTGCAAGCGGATTGATGTCCCACGCCTTCACACCGACAGTTGTCGGTGTTTTCGCGAAAAGCTCCAATGTCGTTGGAATGAGGTCTACTGTCACTGTCTCGGTATCTATGAGGTATCGTGTGTCTTGTGTGTCGAGAATGTGGAACTGAACCTCGTAATTTCCATCAGGGACCAAGTTGCCGGTATCTGCGAAGCCATCCCAGACGATACCTTCTGCTGGCACACCTGTCCCAGATTTCTCCCACACGCTTTCGATATACTCATCCCGGATGTCCAACAGCCACCGTAGGGGTAGGGTGCCATTTTCTCCAAGACGCAAGCGAAATGTGGTGCTATCCGAAACACCATCGCCATTCGGTGAAATTGCGGGTTCGGAGAGATCCAACTCTCCATCAATGGTTTCAGGGTCTATTTCGAGTGTTGTCGGCATTAAGATCGTGGCGGTTTCATCGACATCAGATGCCTCGGTACGGGTTGCCACCGATACGGGTGCTATGTCGCCTCCGTCCCAGCGTAACGTCGCGGAGATCCAATGCACGCCTTGCTCCAATTCACTGCCACTGACATAGGCATAATCGAGTTGTCCAGCGGAATTTCGGAAACTAAGTCCCCGTGCCAATTCACCACTCCAGAACCTTTCAGAAGCGGTCAAAGCAGTATAACCGAAGCGCAGCCCGATATGCCCATCAATGAACCAATGTTCCGCACCGAAGTGCAATCGGAGCCGCTCACCCCAATTTACGTCGTTCTTACCTCGGACAGCGAGGTCTGCGGAAAAGAGTGTGTCCCCGCCTAACTCATAAGTTGTCCCGAAGCGTGCCGCTAAGGGTGCACTCTCAAGAAGTACGCCGTTCTCACGAATACCGCTGCTCAATTCGGAGAAGTTCATGCCCACGGTTACCGAATCACCCCATTTTTGTAATGGATAGGCGAACTGCATCCCTAAGTCCACACTCCAGAGAAAATTGGTTCTGATGGGTGTGTTGTTCTGATAGTAGCGTAGGTTCGCACCCGCCGAGGCACGCTGACTGAGCGCAAGTCCGTATCCTAAAAGGACAATCTGTGTAGACTCCGTTGTGTTATTTTTCCACCCATCAAGCCACGTCGCGAAGGAGACATTTCCTAAATTTCTGTTCGTCACACCGAACGTCTGCGGATTCGCGGCGACTGAAAACGCCTGATCGCGGCTTGGGAAATTTCCCGGAAACGGCATCCCACCCATATTGACTTCCACACCTTCCATAAATCCTAATGAAGACGGATTCCATAGAAAACCGTTGTTTGCGGAGGGACCTGCGGTGAAAGCACTGCCCATGCCGACGGCGCGTGCACTTGCTCCGACAAAAATATCCCGTTGGCTTATGCTGGAAGTTCCCGCAGAAACGGATACGGCTGCCAACATCATTCCGACGATACCGACTTTTTGTACGATTTGCAGCAGGCGTTGTCTACTCCATCGAAGAAAATTGAATTGCATCGGATATACCCCATTGCTATTTTTGAAGTTAGTGATATATGTATCTACAACGCTTAACGTTGAATTAATGAAAATGGGTACAGGTGGGATGGTTTAGTTTTCTACAGGAGGGTATCACCTTAATAATGATTTCTGATGATTTCGGGTTGCAAGAAACCCCCTAAATCCCCCTTATCAGGGGGACTTTGGAACCTTCAAGAACGATGCTGCTATTGGTGAATGCCCACATATTTTGATAATTCACCACAGTTACGCAACACCCTCTTCTATAGATAGGAAATTTAAAGAAAGGGGTTGGTAGACTCAAGGGAGGTTGAAAACTATATCAGAAAGGAATAGTGGAGTTAAACCCTAATGAAATGTCGCTTTTTAGTCTGTTAGTTGGGTGGCATATTTGAGAATTCCATCTGCGTCCGTGAATCGCAAATAGAGTCCCCACGACCAGCCAAGATCGACTTTTTGGCACAGAACCGTGTTCCATCCTGCTTTCAGTTGACACGAAATCGCATCTGCATCCGCCGTTGCTCCAGCGTCGATACGCTTCCGGTGAATTTCAGTTCCGTTTAACCAAATAGCGATTTCGTCATCGCTTCCAATCAACATTACAGAATCGGTCGTCTTCGGCGCGTGGACGTATACCAACGTGTACCCGACAGTCATTGGGGTAGGACTGAGGTCTTTGCGTAAATCGAGATAACCGTCCTCCCTTGAAGTTGCTTCCTGCCAGTGGACGACTTTGCCATCAACACCTATGTAAGTTTTCTCCAAGTCCAATCGACTGCCAGACCGCAGCAATTCATCAACCGTAGCAACATCTGTTTTGGGAAACGGACCTAAAACCGCGTAGCGTTCCACATAAGGAGAAGCGTTTAATACTTGATAGGAATCCATACCAACTTTATAGTCTGTGGCTTCGGAGGCTTTTCCGACAATACTGAACACAAGCTGATTTTCACCGGCATTCAAAGGGGCAGTCCCAAATGAAACCAGCGTCCCAGCTATCGGCTCAGAAGAATAGCAATCGTAAGGGGCTCCGACCATTGTGTCGTCTACAGACAATTGGACGCGCGCATACTCCCGTCCACGCGTTAAAATAGCACGAATTTCATAAACATCTCTGTAAGGCACTTCAATCGGAACGGTCAGGTATCCTGTCTTCCCTACAGTTTCCGGCGTGAAAGTGACATAACTTCCACCAATATCAATGCCCTCCGCTCGGTAGCTTCCTGTTTGAACCGCTATGCCGTGTGTTGTTGTCTCAGGCAATAGGTCAATAGCCGAGTGGGTGTCCTGGGGTGGTAATGTCCACTCCTTCTCATACCAAAATTGTGGGAGGTAGAAGATGTCTCGTGCCTCATTGGTTAAGACGAGATCATAGCCATCAAAACAGACTGCTTCCCCATAGAAACTGTGAGGTAAGTGCCATGGTGTGCTCTGAATCATCTGTGCTAAATCACCCGCTGTGCCGTGATATACCCAGAGTGCGTCGTAAGTACAGAGGGCAAGGCAAGTTCCGTCCTCTGACACCCCGGCACCTGTCGCAAACTTTGCTCCGGTGAATTCACCAACGCTCTCTAATACCTGTTTTGTATCCGCTTGCAGTGAAGGGAAACGGTAAAGCACGGCGCGTTCTCGCTCTTTAGAGACGATATAGGGGATATCTTCCACAACAAAAAGTCCTTCGGCATCTACATTTTCATTGGGGTATCGATACGGATAACTTGCGATGACCTCCGTTTCCGTCTCAGTGAACGGATCTGGCTCTGCAACGACAACGATCTTCAGATCGAATCGCAACCTGCTGTTATTACCAATTTCACCGATCCAGAGTTGATTTTTGTTGTCAATACCGAGTGCCTCCCAATCGAAGTTCCCGGAACCGCGTACTGCGACCTCTTGGATTAATTCGCCATTGAGTTTTGTGGCGTACAGTGCTGCGGGGTTCCCAGAGTCGTTGAGGGTCCAATAGACACCTTCAAACTGTCGACTTGCGACGATGCCGGAGCTCTCTCGAATATCGGGATGTATGTATTGTCCTGTAGGTTGCCAGGGAGGTGTGTCAATGGTATCTTGGGGTGCCGCCAGAGCGGTGCAAAATCCGATGCCAATCGTGAAAATCAGTAGAAGGGACGGTAATTTCATCAAAGCATTCTCCTTTGATATATATTTTACCGCCTTTGTGGAGAGAAATCAAATAGAAACGCGTCCATTCCAGAACGATTCCGCTTTTGGAGACTGAGAGTCGCGATCAGGAACTCGGGCCTACAGAAGAGAGATCACTATTGAGCGGCTACTATTGCAGCGGCTAAATGGCTTAGGATTTCAGAAAAAAAATATGGACAAACCCGATATTTTGTGGTATCATTAAGTACACACATTTATATTGGCTGTCAGGGGTCAGCAAGAGGACCCTGATTTATCAGAGAACCTCTTTACTGACCGCCGAAAGCCGATAACTATTAAAACTGACAACCAATAAGGGAGTATTCGTTTTGCATCGACAATCTGCAAAGAAACATGCACGTGCTGACAAAACAAAGCGGACACGCAATCGACACCGTAAATCAATGCTTCGGACAGTGATGAAACAGACAGAAACAGCCCTTGCGGAAGGGGACATCGAAACAGCACAGGAATTGTGCCGAACCATGGGAAGCCTCTTAGATAGAGCTGCTGGTAAAGGTGTTATCAAAAAAGGGACAGCGAACCGTCAAAAGTCCCGACTCACCCGCAAATTGAATGTCCTCACTGCGGAAGCAGCGTAATTTTGACTTTACTATTAGACGAATTGCTGTCAAAACAAAGGAGGCTCGCGAGGCATCGGAACAGTGAATCCGAAACCTCGCGTTATCGCGAGATATGAACGCGCGCATAGTCGCCTTAGAATGTCTGTTGACCCTCTCGCACAGCAGCGCGTCAATATCATCCGTTGTCGACAGTGCTTTTGGACGGTACGCAATTGACGGGCGCGAACGCCGATTGGTAAATGGGCTCGTCTACGGCGTTATTCGGTGGCAGAAGCAACTCGACTGGGTGCTCAATCAGTTTATCAATCCCAAATTTCAGTTAGACGCGAGGCATCGTAATATCCTACGGCTTGGCGCGTTCCAACTGCTACACCTCGATGGGATACCTGCCCACGCAGCGATTTTTGAAACCGTTCAGCTTGCTACTTCCGATCCACGCAAATCCTCACGTGGACGAAAGACCGCGGGGTTTATCAATGCAGTGCTCCGCTCTATCCAACGTGAAGGCGTAACAGTCGCCTATCCACCACTCGATGCAAACCCGACTGAACATATTGCGTTTTCGCTGTCCTACCCAACGTGGTTAGTAAAGCAATGGCTTCAAACACGCGGCGTTTCGTGGACGCTGGCGTTTTGCCGCGCGAGCAACCAAATCGCACCGCTTGCGTTCCGTGTAAACACCCTCCTGACACAACGCGAAGAAGTTTGCCAATCTTTGGAAATGAAAGGCTTACCCGCATCCCATTCCAAAATTGCACCCGATGGGATAGTACTCGAAAACCGCACAATTACCACTTTCGACGCTGCTGAGCAAAATTCCACTGCGATGCAATTGAAGGATATCCTTAACAGAAATGACATCTATGTCCAAGACGAGAGTGCCATGTTAGTGGCACATTTACTCTCACCGGAGGACGCGGAATTCATAGTAGACCTGTGTGCCGCGCCGGGTGGCAAGACGACGCATTTGGCACACCTCATGAGGAATACCGGAAAAATTATCGCCGTGGATGCCTCAGCAGAAAAAATAGCATTGTTGCAAAAAAACTGCCGGCGCGTCGATGCGCACAACGTTGAGACCCGCGTAATGAACGCGACGAAAACCGACCTCGAGTTTATCAAAACAGCGGATGCCGTGCTTATCGATGCCCCTTGTTCAGGATTCGGAACGCTTCGGCGGCATCCTGACATCCGATGGAACAAAACACTCGAACAGGTTCGCGCCCTCAGCGAGCTACAATATAATCTACTGAAGAACGCAGCAGCACATATCAAACCGGGGGGTATTCTCGTCTACAGTACGTGTAGCGTAGAACCGATGGAAAACGAGGAAGTCATCCAGCGATTTTTGGCAGACTTTCCGATGTATACGATAGAAAACGCACGACGTTTCCTGCCCGATGTTCCGCCGAGTGCAATAACATCACAAGGCTTTGTCCAGACATTTCCACATGAACACGGGGTTGACGGAACATTCGCGGCACGTCTCCGAAAAGAAGTTTAGAAGTGTGCGAAAGTTAGGAAGTTAGAATTTTCCAACTTCGCAACTTCCTAACTGATACAGGTAAATTAAAAGATGGGTTTCCTTTAGAGCATCAGTCAAAACCGTAGCCTGTAATGAAATGGAGGGCGGATCTACGGAAAGGCACGTCAGTATCTAAACCCGCCTTACCGAACCGCAAGGAAAATTAAAAGAGTTGATTTTAGGTTGTACGCCATTACTGATAGACACCAATGTGCGCCCACTCCATTAGTCGATGTTGTTTCGGAGTTGCTGGATGCCGGAGTCACCGCTTTCCAATTACGTGAGAAAGATTTAAGCGACACTGAGTTGATTAAATTGGCACAACCGATTGCAGCGTTGTGTCACAATTACGAAGCAAATCTTTTTATCAATACACATACGTGTGTTGCCAGTGATGTCGGTGCTGCGGGGGTTCATCTTCCAGCGAATGCAGAACCCGTAGATTCCGTAAAGGCAGAAACAGGCGATAATTTCTATATTGGGTGCTCAGTGCACTATTTTGATGCGGCAAAAAAACGGGAAGCAGAAGGTGCTGATTTCGTGACCTACAGTCCTATCTACCGGACAGCAAGCAAACCCGGATACGGTCCCGCTGTCGGCACAGCGAGCCTCGCTGAGGTGGTCGAAGGCGTGAAACTGCCAGTCTTCGCATTGGGAGGCATCACACCCGCACGCGTACCGGAATGTTTAACCGCGGGAGCCTTCGGGGTGGCTGTCATGTCAGGTGTTATGTCACCCAAAGGTGCAGGCATACAAGCAAAACGTTTTTTAAATTCTTTGGCCCTCGCGCATCGTTCCAAATGTAAAGCATTCTCGCTGCGAAGCAAAATTATGCCATTTAAGGAAACCTAATTTCATTCCACGATGGTTTTTGATGAACGTAACTGAATTCATCTAAAACCTGCCCGTAATGGAATGGAGGGGAGCGCGAAGGTCAATCGTAAAAAAACGTTTCACGATGGTTCCTGGAAAGAGAACGTGATTTCGCTGTAACCCCGTTGGATTTAACCAGAAACCGCTGCGAAATGTAATGGCGCAGCGTCCAGGAGCTAATAGTTTAAAAAATGAAACAGATTTTAACGATTGCAGGCTCAGATTCAGGCGGGGGTGCCGGCATACAGGCGGACATCAAGGCGATCTCGGCTAATGGTGGCTTCGCTATGTCAGCGATTACCTCCGTTACAGCACAGAACACGGTCGCTGTCACAGACGCTTTTGACTTGCCTATTTCACTGATTGCAGCGCAGTTAGACGCTGTTTTCACAGATTTTGAGGTTGCCAGCGTTAAAACGGGGATGCTCTCCTCGCCAGCGATTGTCGAGGCGGTTGCGGGGAAATTGAGGGAATACACACCCCCAGCCATTGTTGTAGATCCAGTGATGATCTCCAAAAGCAAATTTCCACTGTTAAAAGAGGCGGCAATTGATAGCCTCAAAACAGCGTTGATTCCGCTTGCGACAGTGATCACGCCCAACGTTTACGAGGCAGAACTCCTCGCGCAACAGGACATCCGAAACACAGACGATGCAAAAAATGCCGCAAAAGCGATCGCGGAACTCGGTTGTCACGCTGTCCTCGTCAAAGGTGGACATCTCATTGGAAACAAGGCAACCGATGTGCTTTACTGCGATGGTCAATGGACTTTTTTTGAGGCGGGACGGGTCGAGACAGAAAACACGCACGGCACAGGTTGCACCTACTCGGCGGCAATCGCGACACAACTCGCACACGGTAAAGATTTGAGCGATGCTATCAATACGGCAAAGGCGTATATCACGGGTGCCATCCAGCACGCTTTGGATATCGGACACGGACACGGTCCGACGAACCATTTTTTTAAGGCGTAATTGCGCTGACTACAACGACTGCCGTCCCTCAAATCCGTCCTCAATTTCATGCCAGTAGCGGATCTTCTTTTCACCCATTCGCCAACAGAGGTAGACCTCTTTGCCGTTGCGGAGGTGTGGGAAATCGACTAATCCTGGGTCAAGCCCTTTCAGATGACACCCGCGTGCCTCAATCCGATCCAGAATTTCCTGAAAACGTTCAGTTGCGTTGAGCAATGCGGGTGTCCGCTTACTGCCACCGTTGGAGGAAACCACCTCCAGGAGTGGCGTAATTTCTGCGTGGAGCCCTGCGAGTTGGGCTCTTATTGCTCTTAACAGTGAAATTTCATCAACTAATTCGGGGATGCATTGATTTGCTTCTTCAAGCGTAAAATATCGCTTTTCCTGCATCTTTAAGTCTCCTTATGTTCGTAGCGAGAACGTGTATTAAATTTATGCTGGCACTGCTCTAAAATTTACACCGAATTGCAAGCGATGTCAAGGAAGAGTTTTGACTCTCAACGCGCCACTGTTTGAAAAGGGTTGTAGCCGCGTTGAGAGTCAAATTTGAACGGAAACCTGTCCGAAATTTTACAACAGTAAATTTCACCGAAATGGAAAACGAAACGAAATCCACAGAGCAAGATAATCAAAAGGTCACCCGTGCAGCCGGAGTTGTCAGCATTGCTGTGATGGTCTCTCGGGTATTGGGTCTTGCCCGCGAAACGGCAATAGGTTATTACTTCCCTTCAAAAGTCAGCGCGGACACCTTCTACCTTGCCTTCCGTATCCCGAACTTTCTACGCGATTTGTTCGGCGAAGGCATCTTGAGCAAGGCATTTATTACCACATTCCTCTCGACAGAAGCTGAAGATGGCGAAGAAGCGGCGTGGAATCTTACGAACCGCATCTTTAATCTAACATTCCTCGTTTTAATCGGTATCACAGCACTCGGTATCATTTTCGCCCCCGATGTTGTCGATGTGTTGGCACGAGACAACTTTGACAGAAATTTAGATACCATCGAACATTTTGGATTTGATAGCAAGATTGAACTGGCAATTTATCTCACGCAATTGATGTTCCCGTATCTACTCTTTGTGTCATTTGCGGCAATTGCTATGGGATTATTGAATAGCAAGGGCCGGTTTGGTATCCCCGCCTGCGCGTCCACCTTCTTTAACGTGAGCTCTCTCGCTATCGGAATAGGCGGCTACTATTTGTGTCCACTGGTAGAAATTCACCCAGTAACAGGCATGGCTATTGGTGTAATTGTCGGCGGTATTGTCCAATTCCTAATTCAGGTGCCGTCTATGTACCGGGTCGGCTTTCAGTATCGTCCGCTGCTGAGTCTGCGAGATCCGAGAGTACTCCAAGTTGTTCATCTCATCGGACCCGCTGTATTAGGGGTCGCGGCTGTGCAGGTGAATCTACTTACGAACACATTCTTTATTACCTCAGATTCTGGATGGTTGACTTGGATCAGTAGGGCGTATCGCATCATGCATCTCCCTATCGGGATATTCGGCGTTGCGATTTCAACGGTGGCACTGCCGCAACTCGCGAGGCTTGTAACAGCAGGGGACACAGAGAATTTCCGCAACGCGCTTTCTTATGCCCTTCGCTTAATGTTTGCCTTGACAATTCCGGCTGGAATTGGGCTCATGGTGCTGTCAGAACCGATCTGCCGTTTGCTTTACGAATGGGGTGTAACTCTCGAAGAAGACACAATCGAAACAGCAGGGATCTTATTCGTCTATGCCTTCGGTTTATGCGGGTTTTCAACCGTCAAGATTGTTACAGATGGGTTCTATGCCTACAAAGATATTCGCGCGCCCGTTATCGTTGGCATTTGTGCCGTTGTGCTCAATATTTGCCTCAACTACCTGTTTATCTATCGCGGATTTTTTTTGGACCCGCGCGCTGTGGTATTCTCAACGGTTTTGACTGTAACACTAAATTGTGCCGCTTTACTGTTACTGCTCCGCCGGAAGGTTGGACGATTGGGACTTCAATCACTTATCACGTTGACGCTCAAGATTTTAATCGCTTCAGCGGTGATGGGATTCGTCTGCTGGCTGACAAATGGGGTCATTGAGAAGGATTGGCTCGGTACGGAAGGTATTATTCCACGCATTATCGGGGTGTTTGCACCCATCGGATTGAGTCTGCTGATACTCGCGGGAATGTATAAACTTTTGAAGGTCTCGGAATTTGACGATATTCTGAATATATTCAAACAGCGACTTTTTTAAACTATTGAATCTGAGCTGCCCTTCCGTCTTGACCATCAACTCGTGCCTTAACATTTATAACGGAGGCGAGTTGATGGTCAAAGGGCAGTCCTCCAATTGTTAAAAAACCATTTCAAGTCTAAAGCAGGATTTTTAACAATTTTAAATCGGCGTTGACAACGAAACGCCGTCCAGGATATATAATTAAAAAATGTTAACGAAACGGATAATTCCATGTTTAGATGTACGAGCGGGGAAGGTTACCAAAGGCATCGCTTTCAAGGGCAATGTCGATGTGGGTGACCCGGTTGAGATGGCACGATTCTATTATGAAGGCGGTGCCGATGAACTCGTCTTTTACGACATCACAGCGAGCAACGAACGACGCGATATAATGATTGATGTCGTTTCCGCTGTCGCCGCTGAAATCTTTATCCCGTTTTCTGTCGGCGGTGGGTTGCGTACACTTGAGGATATGCGCCGTGTGCTACTTGCAGGTGCAGAAAAAGTAAGCATAGACTCCGGTGCCGTGCGGAATCCTGAACTCATTGCGGAGGGCGCGCGGGCGTTCGGTAGTCAGTGCGTCGTGCTGAGCATGCAAGTGAAGCGGGTCCCGAAAAGCGAACAGATCCCAAGTGGCTATGAAATTTTCATAGACGGTGGGAGAACACCAGTCGGTTGGGATGCACTGGAATGGTCATCGCGTGGAGTTGACTTGGGCGCGGGCGAAATCGTCGTCAATAGCATCGATGCAGATGGCACGAAAGCCGGGTATGAACTCGAATTGACGGGTGCTATCGCTGATCTGGTGCCGGTGCCGGTCATCGCCTCTGGTGGTGCAGGGAACCCACAACACCTACGGGACGTTTTTGTTGAAAGCAACGCCGATGCCGCTATTGTCGCTTCTATCACACACTACGGCGAATTTACGATTGAAAACATCAAAACCTATCTGGCGGAGGAAGGTGTGAGCGTTCGAGATACATGGTAGGAGTGGCTATCGGCTGTCAGCAGTCAGTTATCAGTTAAGAGGTGTTCTGTAAAAACTTACCCCTCCTGAAAACCCAAGCCAAGTGACTTGTTATCAGAGTCCTCTGATTGACAACTCTGCGCAAGCCTATAGAGGCTTGCGGGACAATGCGAGGCAAACCGATAACTGATAACTATTAAAATGGAGGAGATATGGAACCTAAATTACCTGATTCAAGAAATGAAAACATATTAATCCACGTCAACGGCGAATTGCTGCCCCGCGAAGACGCGAAGATCTCCGTGTTCGACAGCCTCGTCCAAGGTGGAGATGGCGTATGGGAAGGCTTGCGCGTCTATAACGGAAAAATTTTTGCCCTGGATGCACACCTGGATCGACTCATAGATTCAGCGCACGCCATGGCATTCGCAAGTATTCCGATGCGCGATGAGGTGAAAAAAGCGATTTTTGAGACGCTCCACGCTAACGGCATGCGAGACGGTGTTCACATTCGTCTAACGCTCAGTCGCGGGAAAAAGGTTACCTCCAGTATGGACGCACGCGTCAATCAGTATGGCACCACCTTAATTGCGATCGCGGAGTGGAAGCCACCCATCTATGCCAGCAGCGGTATCCGTTTAATCACCTCAGCGATTCGACGGAATCCGCCACAATGTGTTGATTCTAAGATCCACCACAACAACCTGATCAACAACATCCTCGCCAAGATTGAGGCGAATGTCGCTGGTGTGGACGATGCGATTATGCTCGACATCTTCGGTTACGTTTCAGAAACGAACGCGACGAACATCTTTCTCATAAAGCGTGGGGAGGTACTGACACCACACGCCGATAGCTGCCTACCGGGGATTACACGAGGCACGGTTATTCGGATCGCTCGCGAGGCGGGTATCCCGCTGACGGAACGGAACGTTTCGTTGACTGAGGTCTACACCGCAGACGAAGTCTTCACGACCGGCACCGTGGGTGAGTTGAGCCCGGTCTTAGAGGTTGATGGCAGGAAAATTGGAGACGAGGGGATACGTCCCGTGACCACCCGACTACAGGAACTTTACGCAGAACTGACTGCCAACGAAGGCGAACCGTTGCCATAGGCGCGACTTAACAATTTACAGTAAAGTCCAAAAATATATTGACCCTTTACGAAACAATCCGTTCCATCGCTGGCGGGGTGTTTTGCTTGGGTGTTCCTCCGCCCATCCACAATGTCCAAGTAATTGTAGATTAGGACTTACATAAAGAGTCGGGGTTACAAACCCCTCCCACAAAAGATCTGAACATCGGTAAAAAGTGCATCCGAGAACGTTTATAAGCAAGTTATGCAATGGAGGAAAACCAGTGATAGATATGAACAATGTCCTGAAGAATTCAGCACCTTTACAAGTCCATGCGCATTGGGATCCAATCTCCGATGCGACTCACAATCTACACAAAGAACCAGAAAACATTCAACTCTTTGATCTATCGCCAAACGAACCTATTAGAGAATATAACGGACAGGCTTTCAACGCTTTTCTCCCCGCGTCAACTGTAGCAGTTGGAGATGTTTGGGAACTGGATCTGGATAGCGTTATCCCGTTTCTTTCGCAGTTTCACCCGGGCGCTACAGGCGAGTTACGTCACGGGCAGAAGGGGGCTTTCGCCTGCTTACGCGCACTTTCACCGGATTATGCCGACATCACGTTCCGAATTCATGCGGAGTTTACTTTGGCGATCCGCCCTAAACCGGGATCGGAACCCGATGCCGATGAGGATCATGTGCAAAGAGCCCGATTTATTCCATCGCAATATGCCGGACAGTTGCTAATCAACTTGAAGACCGGTGTTATTTGTGACTTTTCCCTCACACTTCCGCCACGCAATAGCAATGTAGACATCAATGACTTTGGGTATGCTGATATGGTCTTCGTACCACGTATGAAACTCCATGCCACCTCGACAGAAGCCCGGGACGGCATTGCGTGGGAAAGTGCTATCACATCCGAAGGGGCACGCAGAAGATTGGAATTGAAGTTCTACAAATCCGCTGAAATTAACTGGCTGCCGCTCGAGGAAGCAGTCGAAAAAGCGGAGGCGACGCAGCGTCCGCTCCATGCAGTCCTCTCCTGGGGTCCCTTAGACGATGAATCTTGCTGAGCGAACGGTAAGAACTTGAGAGCGGGTCCGCTCTCGAAATCAGAAATCATCAAAACCCTCAACGAGAATTTTGTGAATACTTGGGTGCTCTTTCGCGATTTGGCAGAATTGGTAGACGATCCAGACGAGGACAGCGTCAGTGTTTTCGCCAAAACACTCAAAGATCATTACGTCGGTGCGGTGGATATTCAGGTGCTGAATCCTGAAGGTGAGATTATAATGCACCAACCAGAAAACCAACTCCCGGGCCGCAATCCGGCACAAAGATATTTAACACTGTTAGCGGACGTTGCGAAAGGCGAGGTTACAAACCCCGCCAACGAGAACAAAGAGAAATCGGTGTCAGAATTAGACCTCAGTTCGCCGCAAGAGGTGATGGAGGTTTTGAACGTTTTTCGTGGACCCGGAGACGGTTATCAGGATTATACAACTGTCGAGATTGATACCACATCTTTTGAGCAAGGCGGAACCCTGATCCTTAATATACAGGTAGGTGCGGGTGAGGCGACGGGTTCGTTTGACCTGTTTGCTGGCGATGCTGAACTACCGACAGAAGGGTTTCCAGACGAAGCACTGGCTTCCGTATGGGATATTTCGCCCGGCGACACAGGACAAATCCTTCACCAGTTTGAACGCGGACAACGGTTTAAGTTAGGCGCGACGGGTAATTGGTTCTGTAAGAAGGGAAGCACCAACGCTTTTCTGGCGCGGATTTCTGTCGTACCAGCGGAAACAGGAGAGTCAGAAGCATCGTCGTAGGGTAATGGAGACGTAGGTTGGTTGAACGCAAGTGAAACCCAACATCCCACTAAACCCTTAAGTCGAATTCACGTCAAATAGACAATCGATTTCTTTAGAATTGATGGCAATGTATCGTGGTTCAAAAGGTCTTTCACCCGCTTAAAGCGTTCCGAAGTGTCACTTTTGAACGGAGGCGACTATGCAACATCCTCATCGTTCCCGTTTTCTTGCCATAGCCTTTCTGTGCGCGCTGACTTTTCTCAATATCGGTTACGCGAATAATCTGAGTGATGCAGAAAAGGTTGAATTCTTCAATTCTCAAGTGAAACCCGTCCTCGAACAAAACTGTTTCCAATGCCACGGCGAGGGGGCTGAAGTGGAGGGTGGACTCCAATTGACGAGTCGGGAAAAGATCCTCAAAGGTGGGGATTATGGAGTTGCGGTGTCGTTAGAAAACCCCGCTGACAGTTTCTTGCTGCAGATGGTCGGGTACGGTCAAGAGACTGCACAAATGCCACCGGACGGTAGGTTAGATGCTGCTGCTCTTGAGATTTTAGCGAAATGGATTAACATAGGACTCCCCTATCCCGTTCAAGATACCGACGTGCAACCGATTTCTAAAACAGGATCAGATTATTGGGCATATCGTCCGCTAAAACGACTGCAAGTGCCGTCGGTAAACGCATCGGATTGGGTCAGTAACCCGATCGACGCGTTTATTCTCGCAAAACTGGAGGCACACGGTTTAATGCCAGCCGTACCCGCCAGCAAACTGACACTGATTCGTCGGGTATACTACGACCTCACAGGATTACCACCTTCACCTGAAGCGGTGGAGGCGTTCTTGAACGATACAGCACCCGACGCTTATGAAAAATTAATCGATAAACTCCTGAAGTCTCCACGGTATGGTGAGAAGTGGGGACGGCACTGGCTCGACCTTGTCCGTTATGCCGAGACAAACGGCTATGAAAGCGATTCAGACAAGCCCTATGTCTGGCGATACCGCGATTACGTCATTAACGCTTTCAATAAAGACAAGCCGTATGATCAATTCATCAAGGAGCAACTGGCGGGGGATGAACTGGATGCTGTAACTACAGAGACCCTCATTGCGACCGGGTATCACCGACTCGGTGTTTGGGACGATGGACCTGCCGATCGGAAACTCGCGCGGTACGACTATCTTGATGATATTGTTTCGACAACAGGGCAGGTGATGCTCGGTATGACAATCGGTTGCGCCCGATGCCACGACCATAAAATCGATCCGATTTCGACTCGGGATTATTATAGTCTGCTCGCGTTTTTCCATGACATCACGCCTAACAACCGCGGACCGCTTGCCGACATCGGTACCCCTGAACAGCAGGCAGTACGTGATAAGCAACTCGCTGAAAAGCGACTCGCCGAACAAGAAGCACAGAATAAACTCTTTGAGATACAAGAAATCATCAAAATCGAACTTGCTAAAAATATTTCAGAGGAGATAGTGCCTGATGCTCCAGTGTCCCCGATGCGTGATCTGACATATCGCTTCTATCGCGGCACCTTTGAGCAGTTTCCTGATGATTTTGATCTCCTTGAACCTACTGCCGAAGGTAGATTGTTTAGCAACCTATTCTCACTTGCACCTGCCAGCAGAAAGAAAGACATCGGCTTGGTTTTTGAAGGAACGTTACGGGTACCAGAAGATGCGACTTATACGTTACATATTAATCTGCACGGCACCTGTAGACTGATTCTCAATAGTTATAAGGTCGCTGAATTGATCGGTGAGCGAGACGTGGAAATTGCACTCATGCGTGGTGATGTGCCGATTCGTCTTGAGTATTTCAATAAAGATTTAGATAACCCGCATCTGGAGGTTTGGTGGTCTGGAGCGAGTTTTGAGAAACAGCCACTCTCAACAAACACTACAGTCAATTTTGGCGAGTTGCTCAAAACACACGCAGCACTTATTGAAACGAACGAATCGCTGAAGGCGTTAGTCGATGAACAGAAGGAGTTAAAAAAACAGCGGGATCAGCGGCGGCGACAGCGTGTGCCTTACGATCATCAGGTTTTAGCGGTTTCAGAGAGCAAGCAGACACCGACGCACATCTTACGACGTGGCAATCCGCACCTCGTCGGACGTGAGGTTAAACCGGCATTTCCTGCGGTGTTGAACCTTCCTGTTGTAGACGTGCCGCCTATTCCAAAGGAGGCAAAATTATCTGGAAAACGGCGTATCTTCGCGAAATGGGTGGCGAGTGCTGAGAACCCACTGACAGCCCGGGTGATGGTCAATCGCATCTGGCAACACCACTTCGGACGTGGGATTGTCCGATCAACCAACGATTTCGGACAGCTCGGTACACGCCCGACACATCCAGAGCTTCTCGACTGGCTCGCGTCTGAATTCATTGCGTCTGGCTGGCGGTTAAAGGCAATGCACAAGTTGATAATGACCTCGAATGCATATCGGATGTCGGCACAGAGCAATCCGAGATGCGTTGAACAGGACGCGAACAATGATCTCTTTTGGCGATTCGACATGCGTCGCTTGACTGCAGAAGAGATTCGGGATACAGTACTCTGGATCACTGGGAAACTGAACCTCAAAATGGGAGGGCCGAGTGTTTTTCCTGAACTACCGAAAGAGGTGTTGGCAACGTCCTCAAGACCAAGGAGTGTTTGGGGACAATCACCGCCGGATGAGGCAAACCGTCGCAGTGTTTATGTGAAGGTCAAGCGTTCGTTGCTCGTCCCTATTCTGAACCAATTCGACCAAGCGAACACCGATTCGACATGTCCGGTCCGTTTTTCGACAACGGTGCCGACACAATCGCTGACTATGCTCAACGGGAAATTTATCAACGATCAAGCACTCGCTTTCGCCAACAGGATGCGGTGGGAAGGTGGTGTGTCGGTCGAAGATCGTGTGCGATTTGGGCTGCGGCTTGTATTGTGTCGTGAACCGGAGCCAACAGAGATTCAACAAGCGTTGACCTTCATGCAAGAACTTCAGCAGCACGAGGGCGTGAATTCAGAAGTAGCACTCGACCGATTTGCGTTATTGGCATTGAATTTAAATGAATTTATCTTTTTGGATTAAGACGACCTGTTTTCGCTGCTGCGAAGCAGGGACGCTAACATTGGAGATGAGGCGATGAACAGTCAATCTAAGACCAAGAGAGATACAAATTCAAAAGGTGCCTTTTGTGGTCAGACACGCAGAGAATTTATCGGCAACATTGCTGGCGGTTTCGCATCGCTTGCGTTGACAGGACTTCTATCCACAGACGGGTTTCTCGATTCACAAGCCGTCGCTGCAGATGGCGTGACACCGTATCTTAATCCTCTCACGCCTAAACCGTCGCACTTCACACCGAAGGCGAAGCGCGTGATTTTCCTGTTCATGTATGGCGGTCCAAGCCATGTTGATACTTTCGACTACAAACCGATTTTGTACAAACTCAACGACAAGACCGTTCAAGTCAAAACGAAAGGACGCGGTGGTGAGAGATCAGAGGGACGTATCGTTGGTCCTAAGTGGGATTTTAACCAGTACGGCGAATCAGGACAGTGGGTCTCAGGGCTTTTCCCACACCTCGCAACCTGCGTTGATGACATCGCCTTTATTAAGTCAATGACTGCAGACTCACCGTTGCACGGTTCCGCGATGCTGATGATGAACGCAGGTCGCGTGTTGAGTGGTCATCCGTCGCTCGGATCTTGGGTGAATTATGGACTCGGCAGTGAGAACGAAAATCTTCCGGGATACGTTGTGATGCTTGACCGGACAGGTGGTCCCATCAGCGGCGCGAAGAACTGGAGTAGCGGGTATATGCCCGCCGTTTATCAAGGTACGGTTTTCCGTTCGGAAGGTGCACCGATTCTCGATTTGGAGCATACGAACGACATGAACCGAAGCGAACAGCGCAGGCTACTCGATTATCTGCGCCAATTCAATGCGACCCATCTCTCCAAACGCACCGACAACACCGATCTCTCAGCTCGAATTTCGAGTTATGAGTTAGCCTACAAGATGCAGTCTACGGCGCCGGAAGCAGTAGATTTGGATAGCGAGCCGGAGCACATTAAAGCACTTTATGGGGTCAATGAAAAGGAGACGGAGGAGTTTGGCACGAAATGCCTTTTGGCGAGACGGTTGGTTGAACGGGGTGTTAGGTTCATTCAGCTCTACTCTGGCGGCGCACATAATGACGACAATTGGGACGCACACGACGGCATTGAGAAAAACCACAACAAGCATGCCAAGGCGACTGATAAACCGATTGCCGGGTTGCTTAAAGATCTCAAACAACGCGGGCTACTCGATGAAACACTCGTTGTCTGGGGCGGTGAATTTGGTCGTCAGCCGACAGCAGAGTACGCCAAAGGCACAGGGCGTGACCACAACTCCTACGGCTTCACAATGTGGATAGCGGGCGGCGGGATCAAAGGCGGTATGAGCGTTGGTGAGACCGATGAACTCGGTAGCGCGGCGGTCACGGATCCGTTTCATGTCAAGCATCTGCATGCAACAATCCTTCATCAACTCGGGATTGACCCGAATCGACTCACTTACTTCCACGGCGGTTTAGATCAGAAACTCGTCGGTGTTGAGGGCGCGGAGCCAATTTGGCAGGTGATGGGTTGAAATCGGATCTGCTCTATCGGTATCAATTACGAACTCTCGGTGGTGAACCGTTGCCTTTAAATGCGGTTTGATAAAAAGATGGAAAAATGGAAGAACAGAAGCATGAAAGAAGAGTCTTTAGCCGGTTTGTGGAATTAGGAAACAGATCCGCCAGCAGACTCACAAGATTCGGCGATAGGTTCTGATCGAATAGGAGTTTCATTCGTGTAAACAACCATCTGTGATTTTTTCCAGTCGGCGGCATACGCAAAACAGGCGCGAATATCCGTTTCAGTTAAATAGGGAAAATCATCAAGAATTTCCGCCACTGTCATACCGGATGCAAGATATTCAAAGATATCGTAAACGGTGATCCGCATGCCCCGAATGCACGGTTGCCCGCTGCGTTTGCCCGGTTCAACGGTAATAATGCCTGTGTAGTCGTTCATTGCTGTTACCTCATTGGTAAGTTTCAAGTTTACTTATTCTAAAGTATACACGAAAAATTTTGAAAAAGCAAGCGATTCAGATTTCTAAGCAGCATCATTTAGTTTCCCTATCACCCATTCAAATCTCAAGACGCACGAACGCGAGATACATGCCTGATACAAGGACTGCCAGAAACAGCACCAACAACAGTAAATCCGTCGCCGCGGTGTTGAAATCACGGTTGAGGCTGAGCGTATCTTTAAATTTGGGGATCGCCTCCGGGCTGACGCTTTTCTGCGACATACCTTCACGAATCCCAACGACATGGAGACTCTCTGGATCTGCCCTATCCGTATCAATAACGAATTCGCGGTATTCACGGGCATAATGCATTTTGACAGCATTATTGTAACTCTCCAAACGTTGTTCATAATCTTGAATAAGCACCACCGCGTTTGCAACAACGAGCAACAGCGTGATGAGCAGTACCGCTGCGAAACGGAAGGTCCTTAGATTGTCAAGGAGTTCTCTGCGAATAAGTGTTTTAAGCATTTTGTCTTACACCTCAACGCGCACAAACGCGAGATACACTCCGGACAGAAGCACCACAACGAACAACGCCAACAGCAGCATCTCTATTGCTCTGGTATTGAAGTCTTTACTGAGGCTTAGCGTGTCTTCAAATTTCGGAACTGCCTCTGGACTGACAGGCTTCTGCGACATACCCTCACGAACACCAAAGATATGGAGACTCTCCGGATCGGCTCTATCAATGTCAACGATGAATTCACGGAATTGTCGGGCGTAACGTTGCGTATTCTCCACAAATTGCAAATGCCGCTCAAACCCCGTTCCAGCAAACGCTTCAATCAGGTGCTGGAGAAGTGTGGCGGGTGAGATGCTGGTGATAGCGTGCGCGCGGCGCACCTGAGAAGCCCGGTACTTTAATTGTTCTTCGTGCCAGCCTTCCTCTCTTTCAGCGTTTTCGGTGTAAAACTCGCTTTTCCCCCTTAACGTGCTGTCGTCCACTTCACTCGACCAGAGCCACTCGCGGTATTTATCCCATAAATCCTCTTGAGTTGGGTTACGCTGCTTCCAAAATTCATCGAAGGATACGGCAGGCGAGAAACTGCTTGCAATTGAAGCGAGGGTGCTGGGCATAAAAACGACAAAGGTTACCCACGTCAAAAGAAGTATCATCAGACTCACCGTGCTCCGTTGTACACGCGTGGAGACCAATAGTCCTAACGCCAGAAATAGACTCGTGTATAAAAGGGCAAGAAAGAAAATGATACCTAAGCGTCCCCATGCCTCTGTCGTCAGGTGAACAGTATTTGCAGTAGAAATCAATAGAAGGTTCACCAACACAGCAAGTATAAATGGGATGCTAATACTGAGCAATGCCCCTAAGAACTTACCGATAAGGACAGTGTGTCGGGGAATTGAATTTGCTAACATTAATCGGAGTGTGCCGCGCTCGCGTTCACCGGAGAAGGCATCAAAGGTAAACAAGAGTGCCAGCAAACTCAAGATGTAACCGATGATGAATGCCCAATCCACTTGTGAAACGTCCGGTCCAACGTCCTTATTCTGGAGGTTGGCATCTGGATAGGACAGGCTCCAGATTCCTTTGAGTAGCACGTTATCTTCTGAATCCGTCGCGAACACAAATGGTTCTTCCACTTCAACCGTATCTGGTAAAAGGGGTTCACCTCCGTTTGCACAGAAGTGAAGAGGAGACGGTTTTTTGTAGAAATTTCCCGGTCCGTATTGTGCCAGTTTATAGAGGCTGTTGTCGGCGCGATCCGTTAAGTGATTCAAAGATTCGGTGACAGCGGTCTGATACCTCTGTACCCGTTTTGGATGCTCTCGGAGATGCCTAACGGCATTGGTTACCATCAGTGCCAGCAACAACACGGTTGTTAGGGCAAATCGAAGGCTATTGAGGTTATCGTAGATTTCACGTTTCGCAATATGCCACATTTTTAATTTTCCTTGCGGGTCGTTCAGGAAATCTGAGAAAAAAACGATTTCCTCCGTAGATCCAGCCCGCCCGTTGGTTGGGCTTACCTTCATTGGACACGTTTATCGGCAGAAGGGCTGTCGGAAACCGTCAGTAATCAGCCTTCAGCAAAGAACGGTTGTGCCATATTCATAAGGGCAGTCGGTAATCAGCAGTTTACGGGAGTAAGCACACGAGCAACCGCCATATATGTTTCTTAACTGATCGCTGAAAGCGCAGCGACCTGACTGCTGACAGCCACTCTATACTTCACTCCTGATGAAAATCAGAAATATTATTACGAACAGAACGACATTAATCATGAGAAGTAGGAACAGATCGGGTAACGCCCTCTTTGCATTGATGTCTATACCACTTCTCTGAAAGGAGAAGCGTGGGAGTGCATCCCAGTCAGCTGTGCCTTTGTCGGCAGCAAACCATTGTCGCGATTCAAATATCTTTTCATCATCGAAATAGTCAAGGACTGTGCGTCGGTAACGTCGGACCGCGTTGAAAAAGTCTTGAATACCGTTCAAGTCGGTGCCTGCCCAAGCTTCTGTTGCCGCATCATACAACCCGACGGGTGAAAACTTTAACAGCCTTCGACCGAGATTCGCGGGTTGGATGTAGATAGCCTCTAATGCCGGTTTACGGACAAGCCACGTTTGTTGGACGGTATTGACAGTTTCTCTATTGTAGAAGCGGTAATAATTCTGTAAGTGTGGCACCTGTGGCTCAGATTCTGCTCCAATTTTTCCAGCATAGAATCCGGTTTGGTAGAAATAGAGCAATATTGAGGGGTTGTCTTCACTCTCATCAAAGGTATATTCACCGCCTTCCACGTAAAATCCCCAACCTTCGCCGTTACGCGATAGAGGACCTAAGACGGCATCATTGCGGAGAAACTGCTTATTTTCTCTATCCAATTCTTCCCACATCTGTTTGATTTGATTATAAACAGAGGTTTGCGTTTCCGGTTGCGGGACGATGTCAACTGCGGTAAGAATCAGATTTGGATACACAAGCACCAAGAATCCCCAAGCAAACATGGAAAGCATGAGCGCGGTACTGGTTCGATGCGTCATCGCGGAGATGCATAAGCCGATGAGGTAGAACAGCGACACATAAAGCAGTGATGTCAGGACAATCCCGCCGATGCGAAGAAATTCATCCGTGTTCAAGGAAATGATAGTGGACATCGTCAGCAAGATGATGGACAGGAGAAGGCTTATCAGCAACGGCACAAGCAGGCAGAGCATTGCGCTAATGTACTTGGCAAATAGGATGTATCCGCGCCGGATTGGGTGCGTCAGCACGAGGCGTAAGGTCCCACGTTCATGTTCGCCAGCGAGGGCATCGTAAGCGAAAATCAGCGCGAGGAGACTCAGGACCCCCTGAAAAACAAGCGCGATATCAATCGAAGTGAAGAGGTTGAGAAACGGATTATCCGCCCCGTGCTTCACTGCATCCCAAATTGTTGGCACAAACGCGTGGTATACATAAATTGCGTTACCTACCTGTTTATCCAATCCCAGATTGAAAATACTCAACGGATTAGGAGGACGATGGACAACTAATTTTTCATAGTAATAGGAATAGGCTTTTTCCTCGCGTAATCTCTGATGACTTTCCTCGGTAGCCGTGTTGTAAGCGGTTAGTCGTTGTTCATAGTCCTTGAGGAGCACAACGGTATTGGCGACCACAAGCAAGAGGGTGATGAAGACTGCTGCAGCGAACCGGAATGTCATGAGATTGTCGAGGAGCTCTCGACGGATGAGTGTTATTAGCATCTATTACACCTCAACGCGAACAAATGCCAGATATGCTCCGGATAGAAGGACTATGACGAATAGCGTTAGTAACAGCAGATCGACTGCTGCTGCATTGAAATCTTTGCTGAGGCTGAGCGTGTCTTCAAACTTTGGCACTGCTTCTGGACTGACAGGCTTCTGCGACATACCCTTACGAACACCAAAGATATGTAGGCTTTCCGGATCGGCTCTATCGGCATCATTGATGAACACCCGGAATTGCTGCGTGTAAGATTTCACGTTCGCCAAGAATTGTAGATGTCGTTCAAAGCCTGTGCCAGCAAAGGCTTCAAGGAGATGCTGGAAAATCGTGACAGGTGAAAGCCGGGTGATGGCACGCGCTCGGTTCACCTGAGAAACCCGCTGGTTTAAGCGTTCTTCGTGCAAGCGTTCTTGCTGTTCCGCGTCTTTGATAACGTACTCGCCTGACAATTGCATGCTTTCCCTTGAATTCTCACGTGGTCCATACCGATGCCTCCCGTATTCTTCCCCAAGTTCATTGTGAAGTTGCCAAGAGCGTTCCGAAAATCCGAAGGTGGGCCTGGGTGACGAAGAGCCGCCTGCAATAGATGCAAGGGTGCTCGGCATAAAGACCACAAGGGTAACCCAAACCAATAGAAGTATCACAAGACTGACAGCACTCCGCTGCACACGAGTAGACACCAACAAGCCTAATGCCAGAAACAGACATGTGTACAGGAACGCGATACCGAAGATGATACCTAAACGTCCCCACGTGTCTGTCCCAAGATGAACCTCACTTGACGTAGAGATCACCAACAGATTCACCAACACAGCAAGCATAAACGGGATGCTAACACTTATTAATGCCCCCCAAAATTTGCCAATGAGTACAGTGTGCCGTGGAATTGAATTCGCCAAGGTCAGTCGTAAGGTGCCACGCTCACGCTCACCGGAAATGGAATCGAAGGTAAATAGAAGCGCGACGAGACTTAAGACGTACCCCATGATAAAGCCCCAATCCACTTTGGTGACATCTGGGTGGACCTTGTCCAGATTGGGGGTGACCGATGGATATGCCAATATCCAGAAACTTTTTAATCTGTCGGTGCTCCATCGATGGTATCCGCCTTCTGCCTGATTTGACAAAAATGTTTCGCCCCCGTCTGCACAAAAACGGAGCGGCGATGGTTTTTTGTAAAGATATCCAGGACCCTGTTGCGCGAGTTCATATAAACCGTTCTCGGCATGAGATATTAAACGACTTTGATATCCAGCAACAGCATCAAGATATTTCTGAACCCGCTTCGGGTGTTCCCGGAGATGTATAATCGCGTTGGTTAACATCAAGCCCAACAATAACAAAGTTGCAAGCGCAAACCGGAGGCTATTCAGGTTATCGTAGAGTTCGCGTTTCGCTATATGCCAAATCATTTTTTTAGAGTTATCGGTTGTCAGTTCTCGGTTTTCGGTTACTCGTTTGTGGTATATTGGGACATGTTCCATCCCAAAGACATCTTTGACTGATTGCTGACGGCTGACCGCTGACAGCCATCCTACACTTCGGTTTTGATGAAAATTAGAAATATTACAATGAACAGAACGACATTCATCATGAGCAGTAGACATACATCCGGCAATGATCGCTTGGCATTTGTGTTCACATCGACCCTTTGAAAAGAAAACTGTGGCAGCCCACTCCAATCCGCCGCCTCCTTGTCCGAAGAGAACCATTGTCGAGACCCAAACGCCTTTTTATCGTATAAATAATCAATCACCTGCTGTCTATATTGTCTTGCGGTGTCGAAAAAATCTCTGACCCCGCGCAAATCCGTGCCTGCCCAAGCTTGTGTTGTTGCATCATAGATCCCGACTGGCGAAAGTTTCAACCAGAGTCTTTCCACATTTGCAGGGTGAATATAGATATCTTCGAGTGCTGGCTTGCGAATGAGCCATGTTCGGTCAGCTGTACCGATCACCTGGGGTCCGAGGAAACGGAAATGCATCTGCGCGTGGGGCATTTTGGGTTCATCTTTCTCACCAAACCCATTAAACTCCATAACACTTTCATAGGTGTATAGTAGCGCGCGGGGGTTGTCCCAAAAGTAAGCGTGGCGGGACCCCCATCCCCTAAGTTCAAGTCCCCAATCTTCTCCTGGGAAAGCGTCGGTGGCAAGGAAGTGCTTCCGTTCTCTGTCGAATTCCTCCCACATCTGTTTGATTCGATTGAAATTGGATGTCGTACGCGCCTGCAGTTCATCATGGCGTGGGATCACAGCCAGAATCACATTCGGATACACCAGCACCAAAAACCCCCAGACGAACATGGAGAGCATCAACGCTGTGCCGGTTCTACGTGTCGCCGCTGAAATCAGCAGTCCAATGAGGTAGAATACAGAAAGATACGCGATAGATGCGAAAATAATTCCGCCGATCCGTAGGAAATCATCGGTATTCAGGGAGATAGCGGTAGACATCGCCAGTAGAATCACTGAGAGAATTAAGCTCATCAGCAGTGGCACCAACAGGCAGAGCATTGCACCGATGTATTTCGCAAACAGGATATATCCACGCCCAATGGAATGTGTTAGGACTAAACGTAGCGTTCCGTGCTCGTATTCTCCCGCCAGTGCGTCGTAGGCGAAAATCAATGCCAGCAAGCTAAGGATAACCTCAAGGATAAAGACAATATCCATTGAGGCGAACATATCCATGAACGGATTGTCCGAGCCGTGCCTGCCTGCATCCCAGAGGGTCGGAACAAATCCATGTGTCACTAAAACCTCGTTTCCGAGTCGTTTATCGAACCCGGCATTGAGGATGCTCAATGGATTCGGGGGACGATCGACGCGCAATTTCTCCATTCCCGCGGAATATGTTTTCTTCTCTTGGAGTTGCCGCTGATGCATTTTGACAGCGGCATTGTGGCCTGCCAAACGCCGCTCATAATCCTTAATAAGGACAGCGGTATTCGCGACCACAAGCAGCAACATAATGAAAACAGCTGCGGCAAATCGGAATGTCATCAGATTATCAAGTAGCTCTCGGCGAATGAGTGTTGTCATCATAAAATTTGCCCCTCTGCCAGTTTACCAGTTTTGCCCTTTTTCAGCAAATGCAAAACGCCTTTACCCAGAGCCATTCAGTTTCCGGTTTTCTATCCGTTTTGTGCTGGATGTCGGGATTGGGAAATCCCTTCCACAGAAGAGGGAGTCGGGATTCGGAGATCCCTCCTACAGAAGTTTCAAACCTTGCCAGCAAGCCTTAGAGTGCTGATGCAGCGGTATTTAATCCGCAGCATCAATGTATTATAATCCAATCTACTGCTTTTTCTTCATTATAGTAAAATCCAAAAATATGTTTACACTTGTAGCATAGGAAACCGTTGGTCTCCTGTGCCTCCGTGAGACGCACATTTACAAGTTCACATAACGATGAACCCTGCAAGTCATTCTCTGTGTGCGGTTTTTAGGAGAGTCCCGTTCAACCCAACCTACGCACTACAGAACGTCTGTCCCTTGTGCATGAAACTGTGGATTTCGATGTTCCATTTCTCTCAGCAATGACGTGTACGCCACGCCTAAAAATACCTCTGCTATAGATAACCAGATAATCATTATAGTAAAATCCACAATGACTTGGACATTGACAGTAGGCGAGGATACAATCCTCGCCAGCGGCGGTGGGGGGGTTTTGATAGGGTGCTTCCCTCGTTCACTATAGTAAAATCCACAATGACTTGGACATTGACAGTAGGCGAGGATACAATCCTCGCCAGCGGCGGTGGGGGGGTTTTGATAGGGTGCTTCCCTCGTTCACTGAACAACTGTCTACATATTTTCGGGCTTTACTATAATTGGTGGATGAGCGGTATAAGTGCGCGGATGGGTAAAATAGGATTACAGAGTGATGGTAAAAGTGAGATGGGGAGAGAAAGAAAAAAGTGGGCCTACCTGGAATCGAACCAGGGACCTCGCGCTTATCAGGCGCGCGCTCTAACCGTCTGAGCTATAAGCCCACAAGGAATGCCTTAAAAAAGGAGAGATGTTCGCGAAAAAATAGTTTCGCTTTCGTTTGTCAACAAGCACTATTAAGTATACACGCTAAAAGAAGATTTGTCAAATTAATTTGTTAAAATCTGGTTTTGATTACTCCCCACGTCGCTGCTAACTTAAGACGTGGTGAAACAGGACGAACCTTATCAATATCGGCAATACTTTCGACAACAACCATATTATCAAAAAAACTGACACCGCTGGTAATCCCCATCATGCCAACAGGACCTGTCTTGAAAGTGTCATTATCAACTTCTACAATAGGCTTCTCATTGAGATGCCAATCCGCGGGTGCTAATTCTTCCTCCCGTTTCCTCAGATACATCTGGTGTTGCCCGCCTTTCATAACCAGTCGATGGGTATACCATACGTTGTTCTCATTGGGAAACTGCCCGGTTCCAAGTAGTGCCCAAGCACCAGCCTTGCGCGTATAAATCTGAATATTCGATCCGCCAACGCGACGCGTGCCGTGAAAATGCGCCTCAGCCCCTTTAAGCCCGCCCTCCGCCCTGTAAATCGTGCCTACAAAACTGTCATTTTCCCACAACCAGTCGAAATCCCAAATATAATCCCGCCATCCTTCTCTTCCATCCGCTTTCGGGATGTAAAGCCCGATACCTGTGGTTTTGGCGGCTTTGTTTTTGGGATCGGCAGGGTCTTTTTCAATAAGGATTTTTGAGTTGCCCGAGTTAAAGTTTAGGTGTTCCCATCTCAATGGTTCTTCACCAATTTTATCCTGTTCAAAGTCATCAACAAAAAGAATCTTCGCGTTTGCAATGCCAAGTCCGGTTAAAAAGAGGAGCGTTACGACAAATACCGCGGTTCTCATTTCATCTCTCCCTTGGTTATGTCAATGGTTCGGACCCTGACAAGGAAAATTGGGGGACGGAGAAATTAAACAGGACTTACGCAGTTTTGACCGTAGCCCGATCTATTGGATTGCGATCCGCTAAAAGACTCACACGAGCAGGGACACAAACTAAAAGTTTGTGATACAAAAGAGCATCGTGCGTAAGTGCTATTAAACTTAAAATCCTTTTTTGTAAGTAGAGCCCTAAGGAAATTTAGATTGGATATAAAAGGAAAATTGGGTTGGTTAATATAGCAAAAGGCTTGCTGTATCCTGTAGAAAATGTTCTTGAAAGTTAAATAGTTTTAGTGCGTGTCTTGTAAGGTAAAGAGCGTAATGAACATAAGTACTGTGTAAGAGTCCTTATGTTAATGCTCCTTAGAAAGGAGGTGATCCAGCCGCAGGTTCCCCTACGGCTACCTTGTTACGACTTCGCCCCGGTCATCAGTTTCATTTTAGAGAGCTCCCTCCCGAAGGTTGGGTCACCCGCTTTGAATGCTACCAACTCCCATGGCGTGACGGGCGGTGTGTACAAGGGCCGGGAACGTATTCACCGCGACCTGCTGATTCGCGATTACTAGCGATTCCAACTTCATGCAGTCGAGTTGCAGACTGCAATCCGAACTGGGGTCGGCTTTCTGGGATTTGCTCCACCTCACGGTTTGGCATCCCTCTGTACCGACCATTGTAGCACGTGTGCAGCCCAGGGCATAAGGGCCATGCGGACTTGACGTCATCCCCACCTTCCTCTGGCTCGTCACCAGCGGTCTCTTTAGAGTGCTCAGCATTACCTGATGGCAACTAAAAACAGGGGTTGCGCTCGTTGCGGGACTTAACCCAACATCTCACGACACGAGCTGACGACAGCCATGCAGCACCTGTCATAGTGTCCCGAAGGAAAACTATATTTCTATAGCGGTCACTGCGATGTCAAGCCCTGGATAAGGTTCTTCGCGTTGCTTCGAATTAAGCGACATGCTCCACCGCTTGTGCGGCCCCCCGTCAATTACCTTGAGTTTTAACCTTGCGGCCGTACTCCCCAGGCGGGGTACTTAATGCGTTAGCTACAGCACAGAGGGAATCAACACCCCCTACACTTAGTACCCATCGTTTACAGTAAGGACTAGCGGGGTATCTAATCCCGGTTGCTCCCCAAACTTTCGCGCATGAGCGTCAGTCTTAGACCAGAAAGCCGCCTTCGCCACGGGTGTTCTATATGATATCTAAGCATTCCACCGCTACACCATACATTCCACTTTCCTCTTCTAGACTCAAGTGAGGTAGTCTCAAACGCAATGGCTCGGTTGAGCCGAACCCTTTCACGTCTGACTTACTCCACCGCCTGCGCGCGCTTTACGCCCAGTGATTCCGGACAACGCTTGCCCCCTACGTATTACCGCAGCTGCTGGCACGTAGTTAGCTGGGGCTTTCTACTACGGTAACGTCAAAAACGTTGCGTTATCAGCAACGCTCAATTCATCCCGTAACACAGAGGTTTACAACCCGAAGGCCTTCATCCCCCACGCGGCGTCGCATCGTCAGGGTTTCCCCCATTGCGAAATATTCTCGACTGCAGCCTCCCGTAGGAGTTTGGGCAGTGTCTCAGTCCCAATGTGGCTGACCATCCTCTCAGACCAGCTACCCATCGTTGCCTTGGTGAGCCGTTACCTCACCAACAAGCTAATAGGACGCGGGCTCATCTCCGAGCGGCAGCCGAAGCCACCTTTCATTCGGCCGACCGAAGTCAACCGAGTCGTATTTGGTATTAGCAGTCCTTTCAGACTGTTATCCCCATCTCAGAGGTAAATTACCCACGCGTTACTCACCCTTTCGCCACTTTCCATCGGGCCGAAGCCCGATTTCTCGTTCGGCTTGCATGCCTAATCCACGCCGCCAGCGTTCGTCCTGAGCCGGTATCATACTCTCCACAAAAGTTTTGAAGTACATCTTCAAACGAATTTGAAGTACACTTCCACTTAATTGAAGTACATCTCCAAACGAATTTGGAGTGCACTCACAAGCTATTAATAGGCACGTCACGTTCACTATTTAACTTTCAAAGAACAAATTCACCTTTCTTGTCAAAAGGTAATGTTAATTATACACTGCAAAAAAAGGTTTGTCAAATAAAATTGTAAAAAAAAAGCATAATTTTGCCCCAAAAACCCATTTTTATACCAATTTTATCACTTTTTTCGATAAAAAAGTCTCTTTTAGAGATATTCGGCATTTTTGCCTAATTTTTACGCGATTTCGCGCGTTTCGCGAGTCTTCATAACACAAGTAGATGCGAACAATACGCGACCGGCGTTTCCAAACTGTGGACTGCGAAACATCACAACCCCTATCACCCTACTGAGGCTTTTTATGGAAAATGTGTTATTCTTTGCCCAACTGATTCTGATGTAGCAACGTATTTCGTTAGATCACGCAACGCAACAACGGTACAACCGCTGTCCCGAAGATAATCCATGTATGTCTTAAACAGCTCGGGTGAAACGTCGACCCATGGGTGTTCAAGGGCAGGCACACCGTGAAACGTCAGGACGGCGATTTTCCCATCTTTTGCCTGTTCAACCGCCCAGACCAAATCCTCGAACCCCCAGTTTGGACCGGGTACGCCCGTTGACGGGATGAGTAAGGGATGATGGACATCCGGCGCGTAAGCCGGACCACGCCCGCCTTCTAAATCATAAGGAAACTCCGGTCCAATGCCACGCCGTGCGAAACGACACCCCTTTTCCATCAACACTTCCACTGACTCTCGCCCATGACTATCCCCAGGATAGCCAAACGTCTCAGGGATAGGAATACCATATTCCTCACATCGTTTATCAATGTGTATCAAGTCTGCGATCAACTCTTTTTTCAATTGTGTATTGACGTTCTTATGATGACGAGTGTGGTTACCTATCTCAAAACCCTCCTCGTGCAATTGAAGGATCTCCTCCCATGTGACATAGTGCGCCTTGCTGTTGAGGAAATTTAGACCTTCAGTGATGAAAAACGTCGCTCCAAAACCGTAACGCTTCAACAGCGGTCCGACATAAGTATAATCTGACTTGTTACCGTCATCAAAGGTGAGGACCACCAACCCGTCGGGGATGGGTTGCGGAGCTTCAACTTTAGACAATTCCTGATTTTCTTTTTGCATTTTTACACCTAAGGTTCTTAACGATAGTGTCCCAAGTTGCTACTAAAAAGTTGTAGATATTCAAGCACCATTTCTGTGTAAAAAAATACAGCAATAGACATGTTGAAGAAACACCCAAGCAAAAACCCCTGCTGGAGCTCTAATTCGTATTTGTTCATATTGTGGATCTATTCGTCAGCGGGTTTTGGCCTGCGGCGATGGTAAGCCGGCTGAACCTCCATGTCGATTGCGTTCCAGTAATACTTCAGCGGCTCGTCCGTTTCCCACTCCGAATAGACCTCTTCCCATTTCGCACAGCCCAAATGAACGCTGAGAGCGTCTTCGTCAACGGGTTCACTGACAGACTGGTAGCGAGCACTCGTTGCGAGTCGTATGCGATTCTCGGTCATGTTGTCACGACCTCGGTGAATCGCTAAACTGTGAAACATGACGACATCTCCGCGCTCGAGGGGGTTCCAGACCCATTCCGTCCTGTCTTCGATCAACCTCCATGAACGGACATCGTTGTCCTTTAAGAACCCACGACGGTTTGATCCACGGGCAATCGCCAAGCCCCCCAACTCGGCATCACAGTCTCCCAGGGGTGTCCACACCGTCCATGTATCCCGCGCACCGCGCACCGGATGGAAGTCCTGATGCGGAGGGGTGGTATACTGATGTTCTCCTGGGAAGATAGCGTGACATATATGCCGGGGATGGATGAAAACGGAATCGCCGAATAGGATCTCCAGAACACGCACGATATGTTCGTGATGGGGAAGCGCGTGGAAAAGTCGGAGTTTCTGGATGTCAATGTAAAAACGTCTGAAGGTCTCGGATCCATCCTGTTCACAGATAAAAACGCCTTTTCTGCGAATACCAGCATCGGGATGGGTGTCTGGTTCAAGGAGCTCGTGCCGCTCTGCGACATGGAGCACCTGCCGACGTAACTCAAGCACCGACTCTACAGGGAGCAGTCTGGGAAAGAAGAGATATCCGTTCTGGTGGCTGTGCTCAAGAAGTCGAGCACGGTCGCTGATCAAGTCTGTGCAGTCTACAAATGGCAATCATGAAAATGACATTTAAGTTCCGCGCAAAACCTACAAAAACAGAGGAACGTTGGCTTTTTGCGGAGTTGCGCCACCAGAAGCAGTTGCAGAACTATATGCTCCAGATGCGTTCGCAGATGTGGGAGTATGGTCGTAAATCTGTGTCGATGTATGACCAGATAAACCATCTGGCGAAGCTGCGTACCGATACCTCGCACTATTCCGATCACTCACAGGATATGCAGGTGCAAACAATCAAACGTGTCAACGCTGCACACGAGCATTTTCAACGCCGTTGCAAAGAGGGATCGGACAAAAAAGGGTATCCTCGCTATAAGCGTTCTGTTCGCTCGTTGACGTGGAGTCTGCGAAAGTATAAGGTTAAGGATAAATCTACAGGCACATTTAGACGCAAGCGCGAGACCCCGATCCGTGAAACAGGTTCTCGGTATAACCGTCTGAAAGTGCCGAAGTTAGGTGAAGTCAAGATCCGCCAACACCGTCCGATCAGTGGAGACCCGAAAGAAGTCACGTTGAAAAAGACGGCACGCGGTTGGTATTGCTTTATCGTTTGCGAAGTGCCTGACACGCTTAAATCAATCGCCGAAAGCATTAGCGTCAATAATTTTCGATTTCCTTGTCAGGCTCGGTGCGGTTAGGAGATAGCACCTACTATTTGTGGGGATGTGCGACGACGTTCTGCAGTTGTATATCAAGAAAACACACTTGTCCTGCCACAACGTTTCAAAACGGTGTAGGGTTTTAGTGTGATGGTTCTGCAACACCACCGCCGATGGCAGGAAGGAAATGAATCTCGGCATCCGTATCAACGCGTTCGAGGATGGATCCCCGGGTGAGAAGGCCGTTGATGTATACGGCGATGCCGGGTTTAAGACGGTCTTCTTCACATAACCGTTCTTTGATACCCGGGTAGCGACTCTCTAAATTATCAATCACTGCACGGAGAGTTGCACCGGGGAGAGTAATGTTCGCTTCGCCGCCTGTGAGATTACGCATGAGGGGTGGAATAACTACGGTTGGCATTTTTTTCAGATTCAATAATTGCTGATAAAAGAGGGCGAGGTACAAGACCTCGCCCTAAGGAATTCGTAACGAATTAGATTTTGCCCATGGCTTTCAGCAGCCTGTCAGGCGACATCGGGAGTTCTGTCATCCGAACGCCGATTGCATCGTAGATGGCATTGGCGATGGCAGCAAGCGGTGGCACAATCGGCACTTCACCGACCCCACGCACACCATACGGATGCCCCGGATTCGGGACTTCAACGATGACAGCATCAATCATAGGTAAATCCAAACAGGTCGGCATCCGGTAATCGAGGAAACTGGCGTTTGTCATGGTGCCTTCGTCATTGTAGATGTATTCCTCATTCAACGCCCAACCGATACCTTGAACAACACCCCCCTGTATTTGGCCCTCAACATAACTGGGATGGATGGCTCTTCCTGCATCCTGGACTGCGGTATAGCGGAGGATCTCGACCTTGCCGGTCTCCTCGTCCACTACCACATCCACGACGTGTGTTGCAAACGCCCCACCGGCACCACCAGGATTCACTGTCCCGCTGCCTACAATCGGACCACCGGTTTGACCGAGGTGGGCACATAGGTCGCGGAAACTAATCTGCTCTTCTTTGCCGTTGATACTTGAGAATTCACCATCTGCAAACTGCACGTTGTCTTCGTCAACTTCCCAGAGCTTTGCGGCACGTTCAATCATCTGCCGCTTGACCTCTTGTGCGGCTTCATAAGCGGCGTAGCCAGTTGCGTAAGTTGTGCGGCTACCGCCCGTCACAGCAGTGTAACCGACAGAATTGGTATCAACAACACTTGGATTGACCGATTCGGCGGGAATGCCGAGGACTTCTGCCGCCTGCATAGCGATTGAAGCGCGCGAGCCACCGATGTCTGTGGAACCTTCAACGAGGTTAATTGTGCCATCGGCGTTGACATTAATCGTCACGCTGGACTCCAAGCCGATATTGAACCAGTACCCGGAAGCGATCCCGCGACCGTGATGTTTCTTCCCATTCGGTGCTGTATAGTGCGGATGGGATTTCGCCGCTTCGAGCGTTTCAATACAGCCGATGCGGGGGTGAATGGGTCCGTCTGCGCGTCGGTCGCCCTCTTTCGCGCCGTTGAGCAACCGGATTTCAAGTGGATCGATGTCCAGTTTCTCCGCGATCTCGTCAAGAACTGTCTCTGAACCGAAAGCAGCGTTTGGTGCTCCGGGGGCGCGGTAGGGCGCGGTTTTCGGTTTATTGACAACGACATCGTAGCCATCAATGACAACGTTTTCAATGCTGTAGGGTGCAAAGATACACATTGCGCCAGGTCCAACAGGAGAACCTGGGTAGGCACCTGCTTCAAAAGCAAGATACGCCTCAGCGGCAGTTATCTTACCCTCTTCGGTTGCGCCCATCTTGACACGGACGTAGGAGGCAGGTGTCGGTCCTGTACCTTCAAACACATCCGTACGACTCATCAGAACCTTGACAGGCTTACCTGTTTTCCTTGCCAACAACGCGGCAACGGGTTTAATGTAAACGCTAATCTTGCCACCAAAACCGCCGCCAATTTCCATTGGAACAACTTTAATTTTGGAAATGGGGTATTGGAGAATTTCGGCGACCTGTTCACGAACAGTAAACGCGCCCTGTGTGCTACACCAAATGGTCAACTGACCATCTTGGTTGTAATGTGCCGTGGCGTTGTGGGGTTCAATATAGCCTTGATGGACAGTGCCTGTGACGAATTCGCGTTCAATAACGACATCCGCTTCGGCGAACCCTTTTTCAGGATCACCGAGTTTGTGTTGGATATGGCTTGCGACGTTGCTCGATTCGTCAGCGGTTTCACCCATTGAGGTAGTTTTTAGGGTTTCGTGTAGGAGTGGTGCATCCGACTCCATTGCTTGGCGTACCTCTAAGACAGGTGGCAGCACTTCGTATTCGACATCAATGAGTGCACAAGCCTCCTCAGCGATATGTGGGCTTGTTGCGGCAACAGCGGCAACAGCGTGCCCTTTGTACAAAGCCTTATCGCTTGCCAAGATGTTATCGCAGAGATACTTGAGACTGACCGCACCTTCGCCGAGATCCGCGATTTTGTCCTCAGCTTCAGGCAAGTCTTGAGCGGTAACAACGCCTTTAACGCCCGGATAGGCTTCGGCACGGCTGGTGTCAATCGATATAATTCGCGCATGAGCGTGCGGGCTGCGCAGGACTCTACCGTGCAGGAGCCCTGTCATTTGAAAATCTGCCCCGTAAAGTGCGCGACCGGTGACTTTGTCGACCCCATCATGGCGGATAGGACGGGTGCCGATGACTTTATATTCTTTCTTTTCAGTCATTACGTATACCTCCGATTCATGAGACTGTGTTTGTATGAAGTTAAGCAGAGGTTTCCTTAGCGGCATCTATCACCGCTTTGACAATTTTATCATAGCCAGTACAGCGACACAGGTTACCCGCTAACCAGTACCGAATTTCATGTTCGGTTGGATTCGGGTTGCTATCCAGCAATGCCTTGGCACTCATAATAAAGCCGGGTGTGCAAATACCGCACTGGAGTGCGGCGTTCTCTAAGAACGCGTCTTGGATAGGATGCAGCTTGTCGGGTTCCGCGAGACCTTCTATGGTTTCGACAGATTTGTCTTCAGTCTCTACACCAAGGACGAGACATGAATTGACGAGCCTGCCGTCGAGGATGACACTGCAAGCTCCACAATTTCCGTTGTTGCATCCCTCTTTAGCACCTGTAAGGTGGAGTTCATCTCTGAGAACTTCGAGTAGGCTTTGCCGGGATTCGCAGAGAAATTCTACTGTTTCGCCATTGATAGTGGTTTGAACGTGCGATTTTCTCGCCATAGTATGGTTCCTTTCGTTTTTTTAATTATGGGCTTCTGGGCCGCTGCGTCCGTTTGCTTCGCAGTGAGAATGCGGGCTTCCGATGAATTCACGATGCCTTGAAAACTTGTGAGCCTTAATTCTTTAATTTCTTAAGTAGGGCTGCTGTCGCAGTCCCACACATGATGATTACCAGAAACCTGTGCGGAATGAAATGGAGCGCAGTCCAGAAGTAATAAATTAAAAAAATGGACAAAAATTTATGCTGCGTCTCGGACTCTCTGGATTGCGCCGTTGAGTGCGCGCCGAGTCAGCACACCGACGAGGTGTGTCCGCTGCTCGGCAGTACCACGCATATCGCTAATCGGGCGTGCGATGGCTTGCGCAGCTTGTGCGGCATCATCAATTGCGGCATCAGAAACCTCGCGACCTGCGAGTAGCGCGCTCGCTTCTTCAGCAAAGAGCGGCGTGGGTGCGACAGCAGCGAGTGCAATGCGAGCAGAGACAATTGTCTGTTTCGCATCATCAAGTGTCACAGACGCTCCGGCACCAACGACAGCGATATCCATCTCATTGCGCGGGATAAACCGGAGATAGAAAGAACTGGAATTGCTTGCAGGTGCTGGTATCTTCAGAGAGACGAGCATCTCGCCTTTTTCCAGAGCGGTTTGCCCCGGAGCCGTACAGAAATCTTCAACAGGTAGTTCACGCTCGCCGTTTGGACCGGCAATGACACATGTGGCATTAAGCACAATCAGCGGCGGTATGCAATCCGCAGCGGGTGAGGCGTTACACAAATTACCGCCAACGCCAGCACGTCCTTGGATCGCGGTGCCACCAATAATTTTGGTTGCATCGATTAAACCGGGATAGGCATCACAGATGGCATCAACGGCGTAAATTTTATAACATTCGACTGCAGCACCGAGCGTTAAGCCAGCGTTATCATCGTAATCTAAGACGTTCACCTCTGGAATGGATTTGACATCAATCATCAAGTCAACGTCTCGGCGTGCTTCCCGGACTTGAACAATGAGATCAGTTCCACCCGCCAAGATGCGGGCTTTTTCTCCTTTTTCGTCAAGCAGGGCAACGGCTTCCGGTACCGTTTGCGCGGCAACATAGGAAAAATCTTGCATGAACGGAATCTCCTTTCATTACTATAACTGGAATTTATAAGGGGCTGAGGCACGGAGACCCCGCCACAGAAATCAGTTTATGAGACAGGTTTTAAAGATATTTATTTTAAATCGTACTATAGCAAAAATTCGGTTTTAAAGCAAGTTTTTTAATCCATTCAATTAGGACATTTAGATTTAAAAATTTATCGGATTGTCCGGAGGTTGAACGCCCCTTTTCGATACTCGGTGCGGTTGCAAACCGCACCTACCGAGTCTGGTTATCCAAAACCGCACGAAAATTTGATGAATAAAAGAACCGGTGTGGTTTGACACCACATCGGCAAAACAATAAACACGACATCTTTTATATGTACAATGGCGAGGTTAGGAAACCTCGCCAGCGGAGAAAGGATGGGCTAAACCTGCTCAACGCTCAAGGTTGCGGGTTCGCCGTTCAGTTTTTGCGCGAGGGTAAAGGCATTTTCACCCGGAGCGTCTACGACTGTAGTCGTAAGTGTCTCGCGGAGGATATAGTCTCGATGGGTCTTAAACGCCTCACCCACAAGCGGAGAAGTGGTACTGAGACTGAGTTTAATCCGATCGGAGATATTAAAATCCGCTTCCTTCCGCATATTCTGGATTTTATTGACAAACTCGCGCGCCAAGCCCTCCAGCGTCAACTCGTGTGTCAATTCCGTTGACAATGCGACGAATTTCTTCGCGTCTACCTCTACAAAGAAACCCTCTCGATTCTGGGTCTGCACATCAACTTCGGACTGCTCAAGGGTGTATGTCTCTCCCGATGCTTCAACTTGCAAACTTCCCGCGGCTTCCAACTCCGCTTTCAACGCGACTGCGTCTACGGAAGCGAGTGCTTTGGCGATGGCTTGCACGCCCTTGCCATACTTGGGTCCCAATACCTTGAAGTTGGGTTTGAGTGTCACCTGTGCGAAAGCGTTCAATTCCTCTGTGAAGACGATCGCTTTGACATTGAGTTCATCGTGGATGAGGTCGGCCAAACGATTTACGGTCGCTTTCTCTGCATCGGAGAGCCCACCGAGGGTGATTTCTGCCAATGGTTGGCGCGTCTTAATGCCGGAACGATTGCGGGCGGCATGTCCCATGCTAATCGCTCCGCGTGTGAAATCCATATCTGCTTCTAACTGGGCATCTTTGAGTGCGGCATCCGCAACGGGATACTTCGCAAGATGAACACTGAGGGGTGCCTCAGTATTCAGCGAACACACCAAGTTACGATAGAGTTCATCCGCCAAAAATGGAACGAAGGGTGCAGCGAGTTTCGCAACGGTTACGAGGACCTCATAAAGCGTGGCGTATGCGGCATGCTTGTCAGGTCCGGCTTTCGCGCCCCAGAAGCGATCGCGGGAGCGGCGGACATACCAGTTGCTGAGATCGTCCACAAACGTCTCAATGGCGCGCGGGGCATTCGTGAGATGATAATTTTCCATCTCGTCGCGCACCTTATCGATGAGGGTGTGGAGGCGAGACAAGATCCACCTGTCTACTGTGGCGCGTTCCGAGACAGGCGGTGTATCTTGCAGGACATCGACCTGCTCAAGGTTGGCGTACATGACGAAGAAACTATAGACGTTCTGGAGGGTTCCCATGAACTTCTTCAACGCTTCATCAATGCCCTCTGGTTTGAAAGCGCGTGGTGTCCACGGTGTGGTTGCGGTGAACATATACCAGCGCATCGCATCGGCACCTTGTTCGTTTAGAATTGTCCACGGATCCACCGTGTTGCCTCGACTTTTACTCATCTTTTGGCCGTCGGGTCCCATAATTAGTTCAAGACAGAGGCAGTTTTTGTAGGCGGGTTTGTCATAAAGGAGTGTGCCGGTTGCTAAGAGACTATAGAACCACCCACGGGTTTGATCTATGGCTTCGGAGATGAAATCCGCGGGATACGCCTGCTCCAGCATCTCCTTGTTCTCAAAGGGATAGTGCCACTGCGCCGTGTGCGCACAGCCGGAGTCAAACCAGCAATCAATGACATCTTGCACGCGATGCATCGTGCCGCTGCATTTCTTGCACGCGAGGACAACATCGTCTACATAAGGACGGTGTAGTTCAATATCATCTGGCACATCGGTCCCGAGTTCCTGCAATTCGGCGATACTGCCGACACAGTGCTGATGTCCGCAGTCGTCACACACCCAGACCGGCAAGGGGGTGCCCCAATAGCGTTCACGGCTCAATCCCCAGTCGATATTGTTTTCTAACCAATTGCCGAAACGTCCGTCTTTGATATGCTCCGGGTACCAGTTGATTTGCTGATTGTGCTGATGCATCTGATCTCGGATGGCGGTCGTCCGGATAAACCACGATTCGCGGGCATAGTAGAGCAACGGGGTATCACACCGCCAACAGAACGGATATTGGTGCGTATACTCGGCAGCCTTGAATAACAGTCCACGTCCGTCCAAGTTTTCGATGATTTTTGGATCAGCGTCTTTGACGGACTCACCCGCCCAAGCGTCTTTAACTTCTGGGACAAATCTACCGTCGGGACCGACTAATTGCACGAGCGGCAGACCGTATTTCTGTCCGATCTCGTAGTCATCCTGTCCGAAAGCGGGAGCAACGTGAACCAAGCCACTCCCCTCTGTCGTCGTCACGAAATCACCCGTGACGATGTAGTGGGATCTTTCCGGATGCTGTCCGCCATCAAACAAGGGTTCGTATTCCCACCCTTGGAGGTCACTGCCCTTATAGTTTTCGACGATTTGCGGGGTTTCCTCTCCGAATAAACTGGGTATACACTCTTTTGCGAGGATGAGGTGTTGTCCGTTACCTTCTTCAACGGCGACGTAATCGTAATTTTCACCGACAGCGACGGCGACGTTAGAAGGCAACGTCCACGGGGTTGTCGTCCAGACGAGGAGGTAGGTATTCTCCCGATTTTTCAGCGGGAAGCGAACAAAGATAGATGGATCGGCGACCTCTTGGTAAGCGAGCGCGACTTCGTGGCTCGCTAAGGTTGTGCCGCACCGATAGCAATACGGTTGCACCTTATGTCCATGATACAGGAGTTCTTTCTCCCACGCTTGTCGGAGTACCCACCAGACGCTTTCAATGTAATCGTTCGACAACGTGATATAGGCTTCATCGAGATTGACCCAGAATCCGATGCGTTCGGTCATCTGCCGCCAATCCTGCTCGTATTGGAAGACGTTCTCCTTACACTTTTCGATGAAGTTCTGAACGCCGTAAGCCTCCAGTTCGGCTTTGTTTGTAATATTGAGTTGCTTTTCGACCTGATATTCAACGGGAAGTCCGTGCGTGTCCCAGCCTGCTTTACGGTGGACGTAATGCCCCGTCATCGTCTTGTAACGGCAGACAGCATCTTTCATGATACGTGCGAGGACGTGGTGCACACCGGGCGGTGCATTCGCAAACGGTGGTCCTTCCAGAAAAACAAACGACGGCGCGTCTTTGGACATCTCCATACTCTTCTGAAAGATGTCGTTTTCACGCCAGAACTCTAAAATCTGTTTTTCTCTTTCAGCAAATGTGAATTGGGATGATACCTCTCCAAACATTTTTTCCATACGGTCGCCAAGCGTTCGATTAGAGCGGTTTGTCATGTGGCATCTCCTCGGCGTAAGCCGTTTTCCTTAATGAAGATTAAGAATTTAAGTCAGTGATGTGCAATGTTAATTGTCTGAATCGCGGATTGCGCGAATTTTAGTTGATTGGACCTACGTCCATGCAGGGCATCTTAAATAAAAAACACCCTCACTGAAATCGTCTGCTTCAGTGATGGGCGTTGTAATAGAAACTTCTTATCTGCTCGTGATTAGCCCACCACAGCACGACGAATAGCAATAATAATAATGGATATGGCGCGCGAACCCGTGACAGCCCCAAGGCAGTCGTGATTTGGGGTGTTGCAGCGCACAGATTCCTTATCTTGCGATGTCGGTGTAGTAAGCATTTTTCTGTCTATGCCTCGTTTGAACGATGTGTGATGTCGTTGTAGATGCAGAGTCTTTTCTCAGACTCGGCTAAAACGTATCCCTATTAATTATGATACCATATTCCATAAGGGGTTGTCAAATGTTTTTTGAACTGTTCCAATGCCGGTGATGTGTAGTAACTATTGTCTGAATCGCGGATTCTCGCAGATTTCACAGATTTCACGGATTTTGGGTTTCCTGTATATCTAACGTCTTTCGTAGTGTTAAGTTTACCTATTTCGTTTGTTTACAATGCGTTTCGCCTCCAAAGGTTGTGGGTCCCCTTCGTCAGCAAATGGCAGTAGATTGGGACGTTTACGAGATAATGTGGTTTTGTGAGAAGATTTATACCATCAGAAAAGTGGCAATTCACGGAGGCTTCACGGAGGTTTTTCTCGTAGCACGGGACCACTGGCTTCCCAGTATCGAAAAGAGGCGTTCTCCGTGAAAACGGATTTTTGCGGTTAAAATGCTTGCATAGAAAAATAGTTTTGTGGTAGAATTTGCATATATGTTAACTTAATTTTAGTAATTATTTAATTCGTATTCCATTACGAAGGATGGTTGGGGTTACAACCCCGTCAGCGAAAGGGACGGGACTACTGTTTTTTGAGGTGTTTACGGACTTTCAGGTTTTACGATAAACAATGCAGAAGGAGGACTTCAGATGAATGGGAATTTGGTAGTACAGAATACAGACCTTGCAGAACAGGCGAAGCAGCTTCCCGCGGGTTGCGACTTTTTCAAGGAACTGGCGGCACTGCATAGACCGCGTGCTGAAGCAGTGACCGAAGCTTTTCGTCGGGATTGGGTGGCAAAGTATGAATCGGGTGAGATTAAAGTAAGACAAATTTATATAGCGAATGACGGGACGAAATATAAAGGCGATAAGCATGGTTGGAATATGACGGTTCCATCGTGTATCGCGGATTATCTGGAGGAGTGCCAAAGCAGGATTTATTCTGAATTGTTCCCTCGCTGTGCGGTGTTACCGATCACGGACACACATCGTGAGTTTATCGTGATTTGTCATGCGCGACGGCTGGATACAGAGGAAGCACTGATCGAAATGGTGAACTACTTTTCGGAGTTCGCGTTTCTGCGCCAGCATATTGAACTGCGTGAAAAGAAGATAGATGGCGTTCCGATAGAAGTCGGGGAACCCGGGGAGCATCTTCTTCCTATTTTTAAGATTTGGAAGCGTGCGTTCTCTTATCTCCGTCCAACACACAGCCGTTGGCCGAATCAGAAGTATGGAGCGTTGTGGCGTGAAGCGAAAGCTGCTTATGCGCAAGCACGTATGTTGGAATACTCGGCAACAACAGAGTCCGTGATTGCGGGTTTAGCGGAAGCGGTTCAGAAGGCACAGGATTTGGCTATGTCATCAGAAGCTTACTTCGATGATCGAGTGAAGACGTTGATCGCGTTATCGACAACTTTGCATAAGATTTTGAGCGATGAACAGGAATCCTGAAAACAAGGAGGAGAATCTAAAGCGTGATATGTGATGCATAAAGTGCTAAATTGTGAAATTATTTTTCACATTTTGATTCTCGTAAGTATAGGGAAGCAACCGGTTGTGTTTTTCCCCTTACTGCGTTTATCTTGGGTTGCGTTAGGGACGAGGCGAGGTTGGGAAACCTCGCCAGCGAAGAAAGGAGGGTTGTGGGTAGCGAGGTTAGAAACCTCGCCAGCAAAGGAAGGGGATTATGGTAAGCGAGGTTAGAACCTTGCCACCTGCCGATTGTATGGGATAAGTCGGGATTTGGAGATCCCTCCTACCGTTGGCAATCAGCAGTCAGCGGTCGATGAACGTCGCGAGTACAACTCGCTCCTACAGCAAAAACACCTATCAATATGCAGAAATACCCAAGCAAAAACACCCCAAGCAAAAACCCCCTACAATGATTTTTGGGGTAGAATTACCGAAATATTTATTGAAACCTTATCAAACCGCTCCTACCGGGTTTGGTTATCCAAAAATGTCGCAAAAAATGGAAAACTAAATAGCCCTGCCTACAGGAAAACAAACGCTTTACATTCGCCTCAATCGCGTGTATAATTGGTAAGAAAACAAAGATGAAAGAGTGGAGTTTGCTCCGCTCTAACGGAGAAGACATTTTATGGAACTTTATGAAGCCGTCAGTCCACTGGATTTTAGGTACTACGGTGGTGATCCCGATTTTATGAAACGGTTGCTACCCTATGTCTCTGAGGCAGGATATGTCACATATCAGGCGAAGGTGGAGGCGGCGTTGGTACGCACTTTGGCAAACTACGGGGTCTGCACTTCCGCGATCGCTGATGAAGTAGAAGAGGCAGTGGATCTGGTAACGGCGGAAGAGGTTTATGAGGAGCAGTCTCGCATTCGGCACAATATCCGCTCACTCGTCAATGTGATTCGGCGGAAGATTAGCCCGGAAGCGCGCCCTTATGTCCACCTGTTTGCGACCTCCGCGGACGTTTTAGATACCGCTACTGCATTGCGGTTTAAAGCACTCACAGAAAACGTCATTATTCCTGATCTGGTTGTCCTGGAACAGCAATTGATTGCACTGGCGCGCGAGCATGCAGGGACGGTGCAAATCGGCAGGACACACGGACAACACGCGGAGCCGACAACGTTCGGCTATGCGTTGGCACTTTACGTGAGTCGCCTCGGTACCCGAATTGAAGAGATTCACAAAGCGGGACAAAACCTCCGTGGGCAATTTTCAGGGGCAGTCGGCGCGTTCAATGGACTCACGCTGATTCATGAACATCCAGAGCAGATCGAGGCGGATTTTCTCGCACTACTCGGCTTGAAACCGTCCGATACACACACGTCAACGCAGTGTGTGGAACCAGAGTTCATTTCGGATCTGGCGTATCAGATTACGGCGGCATATACAGTGCTTGCGAACTTCGCAGACGATATGCGGCACCTCTATAGGACTGAAATCGCTGAGGTCGGCAGAAAGTATAATCCGCAGTTGGTAGGCTCATCGACGATGCCGCACAAAGTGAATCCAGAAACGTACGAGAACATCAAAAGTTTGTGGAAGGCGTTCGTGCCGCGTATGCAGACCGTCTTTATGGATAGCATTTTAGAACATCAACGCGATTTGACGAATTCGGCATCAAGCCGCTTCTTGACGGAACTGTTCACGGCGTTCGATTACGCGATCTATCGGCTTCGGCGTGCATTGGAGGAGATGGATGTCAAAGCGGACAATATGCGGCGCAACCTCGCTCTGAGTGCAGAGGATACGATCGCAGAACCCATTTATCTGCTGATGGCGTATTACGGGTTTCCCGATGCGTATGATCACACCCGGAAGTTGATAGGACAGGTGCATCAGACCGGAAAGAGTTTGACGGCGTTATTGTGGGAAGATGAAACGTTTCGTCCATTCCTCGACAAGTTGACGGAATCGCAGCGTGAAGCACTCCAAGATCCGACGAATTATATCGGTGCTTCGGTGCGGCGTACCCACGCAACATGCGATGAATGGGAGGAACGGATTTTTAATTTACCTTGCGGTTAAACCTCGTGCGTTTAGACTTTTGCGTGCGTTCCTTAAATCCGCACTCCACTTCGTTACGTGCTATGGTTTTTGAAACTTTCTCGAATTAATCAAAAACCTGCCCGTAAGCGTAGCGGAGGGCAGCTCAGAAACCCAATAGTTAAAAAAGTGTTTGACATTACCTATTTAGGACGGCGGTGCTTCCGTTTCATCAGACGCTACCCACGCACATGGACAATAATTGGCTTTCTGCTGATCCTCGGCATCGGTATTCAGTTGGGACAGACGGTTCAGTTCAGCAAAATAACCGATTATTTTCGTTCCTTTGCGGATCGTGAGCGGACGGATGTGACAAAATCGGTTGCTCGGGGAGTTGTGCACCGGCAGATACAAGATAACGGCGTATTGACGAACATTCTTGAGGTGTCTCCAGATGCTGTGGACATCCGTCCATATCGTGCGCTGAGTGCAGGGATTGGGACTGAAACATTGGTGTCGCTTGCGCGGCGGCACAAGGCACTCGCTGCGATAAATGGTGGCTTCTTTGAGATGGTGGGTACGTTCCGTGGCGAGTCGGTCGGTGCGTTGAAGATTGATGGTGAATGGATAAGCGAACCGGAACAGGGCAGAGCGGTGATCGGACTCCGAACGGTTGATGGAAAAATCGAAGCGTCCATTGACCGGATAGCACTGCGGCAGGAACTCGTTCTACCGAGTGGGGGGACGTTGCCAATTGACGGTATGAATCGGAACCGTGGCAGAAACGAATTCGTAATTTACCGCCCGCATTTTCACGTCGTGACCTTGACAATGCCCGATGGGGTAGAAGCCGTTGTGAGAAATGGTGAGGTCGTCGGCATCCACAACGGACAAGGGAGTTCGCGCATCCCGACAGATGGTTATATTTTGTCAGCAAGTGGTAAAAGACGCGAGGATCTTTTAACCCACACCGCAGAAGGCGATGCGGTTCAGATTCGTGAGACAATCATCCCTGAGCGCGTCGGCGACAGCGATTTGTGGGCAAGTTTCACACATATTGTCGGCGGTGGTCCGTTACTACTGCAGGATGGAGTCGCATCTTCAACGAAATCTTACGAACAAGAGGGCTTTGATCGTGCTTTTCACAGTTTTTGGCATCCACGGACAGCAGTCGGTAAAAAGGCGGATGGCACCCTCCTTTTCGTGACGATAACAGCAACAGAAGCAGGGGTCCGACGCGGTGTAATGCTGCCACGGCTCGCGGAACTGTTTCTGGAATGGGGCGCGACGGATGCGCTTAATCTTGACGGCGGCACTTCATCAATGTTAGTTGTCCGAGATGAAGTTGTGAGCGCCAAACAGAAAGAGGCTGCGTCTGATAAGTCGCGTGATAAACCGGAAGGGAAAAAGGCACGAGTAGAAAAGAACACAAAGATCACCCGCGGTAACCGGCGGATACGTTCGATGCCGAGGCAACGGGGACGCGCAATTTCGGACGCGATCTTGATTTTTTCGCGCTTTTAGGTTATAATAATGTAAAATAATGTCAGCACAATAAACCGTTGTTAGTGGATAGCAGAAGAAAAGACAGGTTGGCTACAATAGAAATCGGGACAGGAGGAAAGGTCATGTCAAGCAACAATAGACACCCCGAACCTCGAAAGAAATCGGATGCTGGTAACGAATACCGGGAACTTATATCCAGCGTGGAATCGAAACCGGCAAAAAGACTGTCGCGACGCTCCTTTTTTAAAGGCTCCGTTGGACTTGCTGCCTCTGCGCTCGCCGCGGGTAAGCTGATTCTGCCTGCACATGCCCAATGGAGGTTCCGAGAATATCTCCCTTATGACGCAGCAGGGGATTTTCACTACGGACGATATGGGGTAATTGAACACCACTATCCTGAGATGAATCCAACGGGTGAGAAATTCACGTTTGTGCGACTCAAGTATCCCGGTGGCGATTGGTGGACGAACATTGTCAATCACTATTACTGGCAATCGGATCTGAAGTTCACTCAGGAACTTGCTAAATATACGACAATTGATGTTGAGGTACGTGAGCATCCGCAATATGTTGACATTGATGACGAAGGATTATTCGCCTATCCATTCCTCTATATGACAGGACATACCGGGATTCGGCTTTCTCCTGAACAGATCCGAAAGTTGAGAGATTATTTTGAACGTGGTGGCTTTCTTCACGTCGAAGACTGTGATGCACGCCTTAACGGTTATCGCGGCGGTTTGCGTCCGCATATCTATGAGATGATGCGGCAGGTCTATCCGGAAAAGAATTTTGAACGGCTGGAGATGAGTCATCCGATTTATCGGACGCTCTTTCAGCACGATGAATACCTCGGCGGTGATAAACGCATCCCTGACATCTCCGACTATGACGAGGCAATTATGGACGACGACCGCGTGATTGTCTACTTCTGTCCGAGTGACCTCAATTGCGCGTGGGAAGGTAGACCGTGTGAGCCTGGTGGTGCGGAACAGCGGGATTGGGCATTTGAACAGGGGATGAACGTCGTTGCATATGCCCTCACAAGGTAAATTTGACAAGTTTATCGGTTATTGTCTTTAACTGATAATTGAAAACGAACGAAACGAGAGGAAAATCATGAAAAGGAATTCTAGGTCGATTTGCCAGCGATTTTTAATTTTCTATAGCAAGTTTTTGGCTTGCAAATTACGCCAAAAATGCATGTTGTTTTGTCTCATGAGTCTGTTCATCTTTCTTGCGCCGCAGGCAAACGCGCAAGAGCGGTTTTCAGATGCAGTCGGTCCTGTTACTGTTCGAGAGGTAACAGCAATAACCCCGTTAGTAGTTCCATATATCACATGGGGTGGGGAAGCTGCCCTTTTCCATGCCAACGGTGGGCTGACGACTCGCCCTGGCACGATTATGGCGGAACTCGGAATGAATCTCAAATTGGTGCCGGGAGATAACTTTCAGCAGCAGGTCCGCGACTATCTTGCGGGCAAATCACCCTTCCTGCGTGGTACGTTTAGGATGATAGCGCAAGCAAGCGAAGCCGTGGGAAAGGATGCCCGTACAAAACCGGTCGTTTTCGGACAACTCACCTGGTCAGCAGGTGACCACTTCGTTGGACGTTCTAACATCCGGAAAATTTCTGACCTTAGGGGCAAAAAGATTGCTATCCAAAAGGGTGGCCCGCACGTAGGGATGCTCTATGATATGTTGAAGACTGCCCGTCTTTCAAAGTCCCAGGTGGAAATTGTTTGGGTCGACGAATTAACAGGTGCGAAAGGACCCGCAGAACGCTTCCGAAAGGACCCCACTATCGCAGGTTGCTTTGTGATAACCCCCGATATGATTGGATTGACAGGCGGTCCCGAGAATACTGGCACTGGAGCTGAAGGTACCGTCAAAGGTGCTCGGGTTGTCATTAGTACCGCGACGCTTTCACGTTCTATCGCTGATGTTTACGCCTGCCGCAAGGATTTCTACGACGCTTACAAACCGTTCGTTGAACGCTTCTTCGCGGGTTATCTGAAGGGTGCCGAAGAGGTTGTGGCTCTTAAAAAAGCCTACGAAAAGAGCGGCTCCCAAAAATACACGCAGCTCCTGACGATGATGCAAAACATCTACGGTAAAGAAGTATTACCCACGCTTGAAGAGGATGCCCATGGCTTAATCGCGGATTGCACGTTCGTTGGGCAACCGGGAAATATCGCCTTCTTCAAAGATCCGCGTAACACCATTACAGGCTTTGAAGGCTTCAATAAAGCAGGCCTGGACATGGCGGTGAACTGGGGGTTTGCCAGGCAGAGATATGCGCTGCTCCCCTCCGATTTAGATTTTAATTCGTCAACCTTTAAGAACCTGCTGACGACGACCGTGACAGCCCCTGCGCAACTGAAACAGACCCGTTTCAAAAAAGAGACAGTGCGCGCTGAAATTGAATCGTTTAATGAAGACGCAGTGCTCGACGAAAAGACGCTTATCTCGTTTACAATTCAATTTAAGGCAAATCAAGATACCTTTAGCGATACCGAATACCGAGAAGAATTCGGTAGAGTTGTTGAGTTGGCTTCAAAATACGGTAACGCCGCCATTGCAATAAAGGGGCACAGCGACCCCTCTCGAACCCTGAGCGTATTAGTTAAAACGGGGCTCCAAACAGGTATTTTGAGGCGGACGGGCACGCGAGGTAACTACAAATATTTCATGGACGGTAAGGCTTTTAGCTTGGAAAACACCGCAAACCTGATTCGGCTGATTCAGCAGAGGAAGTTTGACGATGGTAGCAACATTGAGAGTCCTTACCAAGTGATGCGGGCTGCTCTCAAACTCTCTGAGCAGCGGGGACAAACGGTTAAACAGGCGATCATCGCCTATGCCCGTCGCAAAAACGCACGCATCGACCCGGACCAGATTGTGCCAGTAGGTGTCGGAATTAAGGAGCCCGTTATTGCAAAGCCGACCAGTCCGACTGAAGCAGCAGAAAACAGGCGCGTTGAATTCGCGCTGATTAAAGTTTCAGCGGAAGCTGTCGCAGCTTCTGATTTTGATTTTTAGCGGGAATAGCAGTCAGCCATCAGAAAGAGAGAAGTTCTTTGAGCGAAAACTTCTTGCTGAAGGTTTCCGAAGATTGACAGTTTGCATGACATAGATAGGTTCTTTTCGTCAGGTGCTACCCACCCTAACGGAATTTTCTAAAAAAAGTTTAGTAAAAAACGGAGAGGGACTTTCCGCCTCGCCTCTTAAGGCGAGGTTTCCGGTCCGAAAAACTTTGATGAAAGGCATTATAACCGCCAACTCCGGTGTGCGACTTATTCTCCTATTGAGTCTACTCATTTTTAGTGTCCAACTCGGCAGTACCGACGATGACATTCATAAAGATAACATTGTTGTGATTCTCGATGCCTCTGGCTCAATGCGGGATAAGTTTAGTGGAGACCAGACGAAATCGAAGATGGAAGCAGCGAAGGGGGCACTACAAGAAGTGCTGGCGAAAGTTCCTAACGACACCCATATCGGATTGCTGGTGTTTAGCGGTACTAACATCCAGAACGAATGGGTTTATCCGTTAGGACTGAAGGACACTCAAAAACTGATAGCAGCTATTCATTTACCACAACCCAGCGGCAACACGCCATTGGGGAAATATATCCGAATTGGGGCAAATCGCCTCCTTGAACAACGGGAAAAACAGTACAACTACGGTAACTATCGGCTGTTAGTTGTTACAGATGGTGAGGCTTCGGATGCCGACAAAGTTAAGTACTACACGCCTGAAATCCTCAATCGCCAGATTCGCATTGATGTAATCGGTGTTGATATGAAAACCGATCACATGTTGGCAAATGTCGTGGATAGTTACCGCAAGGCAGATAACCCAGGCGAGTTGGTGGCGGCAGTGTCGCAGATTCTTGCGGAAACCGGCGATACAGGTACAGACGTTAGCGGCGAAGATGTATTTGAATACATTGCCCCGCTTTCATCGGAAATTGCCTCTGATTTAATTCAGCGGCTGACAACGCTGCCGAGGAATACGGCAATCGCTGTAAAATCTATAGAGGCGACACAGGCGCAAACGACAACACCGAGAAAGGCTCCGACACCACAGCGACATGATGATGAAAATCAAGGTGCTATATGGTTCGTCATCCTTCTGGTTGTGCTTTCCGTTACCGGCTTCTTGATTTTCAGAAATAGGAAATAGAAACTATGGACGCTGGGAAGAAAAAACGCCTAATCATCGCGACCGCAAGCTGGTTGGTTATCATCGGGGTAACCGGGTTAGTTTACAAGTTTGTTGTTGAACCGTGGCTGCGAGGCGATCTCGTCAAAGAGACGAGCACACAACGGTATGCGCATACTATCAAAGTGGCGCATGACTCGTTTCCGGGGTATGCGATACTCCGCTCTCCAGCTGTTCAGAACCTGTTGGACCGGCAAGGGATTAAACTGACGTTCGTTGACGATAAAGCCGATTATATAGGGAGAGCACGCGCTCTGAAAAGCGGTAAGGTACAGATGGCGGTTTTCACTATTGATGCCTACCTCAAGTCAGGTAGCGTCATCGGCGAATTCCCCGGTTCAATTGTCCTTGTGATTGATGAATCTAAAGGGGCAGATGCGATTGTTGCCTATAAGCGAGGTGTGCCTCAAATACCGAGTTTGAGCAATCCGCGGGCGCGTATCGTGCTGACCCCGGATTCGCCGAGTGAAACACTCGCCCGAATTATGATTAACAAAATGAGTCTGCCGAGCCTACCCTCTTCGTGGGCAGTGGAGACAAACGGTGCTGGAGATGCCTATAAGAAACTCAAGACCGCTGATCCGGATGAGCCCTACGCTTATGTCATCTGGGAACCTTACGTAACGAAAGCACTCGCTATTGAGGGTGTGCATCTGCTGTTAGACAGCTCAAAACTGAAGGGTTATATCGTTGATGTGTTAGTGGTTCAGCGCGAATTTTTGGATTCACAACGTGAACTCGTCACGCACGTTGTCCAAGCGTATCTTCGAGCAAACTATGATTACAATAACCAGCCCGATGGGTTAGCGTCCTTGATCCAAGCGGATGCAAAGCAGTATGGTGATTCGCTTAACCGAAATGAGACGAATAAATTAATCAAGGGCATTGAATGGCGGAATACGGTTGAGAATTACGCGCATTTCGGAGTGATTTCTTCAGTGGAGGCAAAAGGTGCCGAGAGACTCGAAACAATGATCGCTAAAATTACGCAGGTGCTGGTGCAGACGGACTCAATCTCCGCTGATCCGGTGTCAGGAAATTACGAGCAGTTATTCTTTGAGGGTATTTTGCGCTCACTTCACCACGATAAATTCCACCCCGGTATGTTGAACTCGGGCGGTCCCGACGGATTAGACGGCATTTTCGTTGGCTCGCCACCTATGGAACAGGTTCAAGAAGCAGCAGCACTGAACCCGCTTTCTGATACAAACTGGAACACGCTTATGCCCGTTGCGGCGATGAAAGTAGAGCCGATCCAATTCGGACGGGGGAATGCTCGTATTCTTCCAAATAGTGAACGCGCGCTGAAAGAACTCGCTGCAAACCTGAAATCGTTCCCACAGTATTATCTCAGAGTGGTAGGGCACACGCGTCAGGAAGGCGATCCAGCGGCGAATCGGATTCTCGCCTTACAGCGTGCTGAGGCAGCATCACAATCTCTGAGAAATTCTGGTATCGCAAACCACCGCATCCGCGCCATCGCAAGCAATCAGACCTCCACCCAGATGCGAGGTGCAGCAGCACAAAGCGTTACATTCGAACTCCTCGGAAAGCCGTATTAGGAACGGTTTTGACCAACACCCCGTGCTTTCTACATTCGATATTAAGTTGAGTTGTTGGAATCCAACTGTTGGTAAGAAAGCGGTTTCCTTCTGAAAACTATGGTAAAGCCCATAATTATCTATACACCGACAGAAGGGCGAGGTTGCAAACCTCGCCAGCGAAGAAGGGATGTTTGTGTTTTCTAAAGTGTTCACGTATCTTCGGGCTTTACTATAATATGGTGAAGAAATTGATTGATCGGAAATTGTTTCGGAGGAAATTCCTACTCCATCTTCTTGGTAACTCTTATGTTCTCTTCCCCTTCGCCGTGGGAAGTTCCATCGCTTTTGCATCTTGGATATTCAATTTAGAACCGAAGATTCTTTATCTATTCGGTAGCGCAATTCTCAGCATCTTGGTGCCTATCGGGACTCTGATTAGCAAGTGGGCAACCGGTACAGAAGATATAGCCAAACAGGTTCACAGCGAGATCCTTCAGGAAGTCCACCAAAAGCAGGACGAAGAACTCAACATCTTACATGAACAACTTGAATCTGATGGAGATGCCCGAACAGAAACGATGCTTGAAGAACTTCGCGACTTGCACAAATCCTTTCAGGAGGAGGCAGGCGGTGATGGATGGATGGGCACGCTCCCTATGAGCGTTAGGGCTGACATTACCAATAAAGTTTCTGAACTCTTCACACAAGCGGTACAATGCTTGAAAGACACGCTTAAAATGCATGAAAAATCAAGAGATACGCAATTGGCAACCGTCAAAAGTGTACTCGAACAACACCGAGAACAACAGATCGCAGACGTTCAGCAGACGATTGTCCAACTTTCACATCTCTACGCCCGGGTACTAACGCTCAACCCTGAAAGCGATGAGACAGAACTCACACGTCTCCGTACTGAACTCGACGAAAGCCTCACTTTTGCCAAGCAAGTTGATGCGAAGATACGTGAATTAACACCTTCTTATAATTATGATACACCCCAAATAAAGGATGAGGGATAACAGACACATCGTAAAAAAATAAAGAAAAGGATAAAACTATGACCCCGCCCACATGGCACTATGAGAACATCCCCAATCGTTGGGAATCTGTTTTAGAACGTTTGAAGAAATTTGAAACGCTTGCGCAGCAAATTAACAAAGCAAAAAAGGAACAGGAAATCGAGTCAACCGAAACGCTTAAAACGTTCTACACACATCATAATGAATTGATGGCGGATACGCGTGCACGCTCGCGACACGCACCGATACAGTGTGACGAGGCTCTTTTAGACACCGCTTTTGTTGAAGCTGTCTGGCTGTCCGTTGATCACTATCCGGCTCTCGTGCATCATCCAGAGATTGAAAATTTAGACACCGCTGGTTCTAAAATCTTCACACTTTTCGCCCCGGACGCTCCAGCAGTTTCGGACGAACGAGAGAAACTCAAAACAAAACTTCAACACGCATTCCATCTGGATTCGGAAACAGTGGATAGGCTCACTCGGCAACTTTCCATACGGACACGTCCGCTCCGCTATCGGCATCAAATTATGCAGAGTTTAGAGACTCGATTCAATTTAGTGTCTGATAACCCGCAACTCGACGCGAATATTTTACAACTCTTTCAAATCTTATATCCCGATGCGCCTTTTGAAGCAGGCGAAGTAAAGTTGGTGAAAACGTCCTCCGCGCTCTATTTTTGTCTTCCGACTGAACTACGGGAAAAAGCACTGGAACCCAGTATTTCTACAGATGAAAAGCGTAAGGAAAACCACACCTCCCCACGTCCAAAAGCCTATTATGAAAAATTTCTCCGAAAAATTTGGGAGGTTGAACCGTTTGCACATTTCCCCGTGTTCGGAACCTTTGACGCAGAATACTTAGACGTAACCCTCCGTCAGAAGATTTCCGCTGACACTGAATTGCCTTTGGAATTGGTCACGTCAACACTGACGCGGATGATTGGCGTTCTTCCTTTAGCGGAACTTGACAAATATCTAATTCACGATACCTGGGGGCACCAATGGCAAGAAAGCCTACTCGATTTCGAGGAACCTTATACGGAATTGACTTCATTCAAACGTCCACTATCCTTAACAGAAACGGCTTCCGTTCTGGGAGAACAGACTTCGTTCGTCGATACATTCGTCAAAACTGCGTCAGGGACAATAGAACTTGATCCAACCAAACTACAGCAATTCATCGATGCTGAATTATACGAACGTGCAATTATCGCCTTCACACCTATTCTCGCGGAAATGCTGGCGGATGTAGTAGAATATAAGTTCTTAGAACTACACCCTGAACAGGAACATCTGCTGCCGAGTTCTTCTTTACTCAAAGCGTTTCCAAGCAAACTGGATTTGACACTCGCGGATCTGCGTACCTGCTTTGCACATGCCTCCGAAGTTTTCCAAAATTGGGTTGACTCTGAACCGATACAACATCAATTACATAAGGAAATTTGCGAGAAACTCGATATTCCAAACGATGCGACGAAACACAAAGAGCTCGCGCAAGTTCTCAGTACCGCGGTGCAACTCTGTAAGGAGCAGCTTCACTCCTTTTATCAACCGGAATGGGCTTGGGAAACTGTGAAGATAGGCGAAGCCAGTTGCTTGAAACTGAATGCGTTTAGTTTCGCGGCACTGAACTTTCTCCAAATTCACACTGCACTTATTCAGACATTCAAAGATCTCTCACAGATCGAAACGCCGTATGGTTTCAAAGATATTCTGGTATTGGCGATGGGGACCTTCTTTGAAAGGAAGCCGCAACAGAATATCTGGGAACTTGACAGCTTTTTAACAGAAGCGTTTCTCCCACGCTGGAAAAAATTGGCTGCGGCGGATCTGAGCGTTTGAATAAGGAATGAACATCGCTTCTACAGCTGCGCAAGCAGTTTTTCACGAAAGCGTTCATAGGCGAGATTTGCGCCAGCGATGTTGCCTGAAGCCGGACCGATTTGAAGTTGCGCGATGGTGCCAGATCCGAATAGATTCTCGATTGGATGGAGTTGTAAATCGGTATCAAGTCGTGGGAGCCCGCAGACAAACGGGATTTGGTGTCGTGTGAGTAATTCCGTTAAAAATCCGTAACGACGAAGATTGAATCTATACCCCGTTGCGAGGATGACGCGAGACACATCGGTCATGACACCACGCGTCGTTTCAACCCGTAATCTTCGGACAGGTAGACATTCTTCCGCCGTGGCGATGTTATGGACACGGGTCTCAGGATAGATGTCAATGTTCGGGGTATTCAACAGGGCATCCATAATATCGGGCGTGATGCTCCCTTCCCCTCTGTTGTGTTGAATTGTCTCGTAACGCCGCTGAAAATCGGTCTCGCTGGCAAATTCGGCGAGTGCTTTGGGACCTAACCATACCGGCGGAAAATCGAACTGCTCAGTCTTCAACTGCTTCCGAGCAACCAGTGCTACACTATGTCCGCGTTCGCTAAGGCTTTTTGCAAGCGTCCCCGCTGTCAATCCACCACCAACGATAACTATTTTGCCCTTATCGTCTCGCTTACCCTCACAATCCACCGAAAATTGGGAGGCGTGTAAAATCTGATCGGGATATCGGTGGTGCCATTGGACAAACTCAGGAGGGACGTAAGCACAGTCGTCAGCCCCAATGGCAAGAATGACACAACGACTCCGAAACCCTTCATTATTTGTCGAGATTAGGCGGAATGGAAATCTACCTGCCCCTTTGTCCCACCGCAATTTCGCGACATCAAACTGATAATAAACCCGATGTGCTCCGAGTTCAGCAAGAGCCCCGTTGCAGAAATCCCGAAAGAGTTGCGTAGAGGGTTGCGAATAGGGTGGTGCCAACTCATTCGTTCGGTTGTGGCGTTCGGCATACTCTACGATACCCAGTGCATCGGGAGTAATGTGATGAACAGCGGGTGATCGGAGAAATGTCATGCCTTGGCGTTCTGTTTTAGACCGCCATTGGGTGAGGGGTTGCGGATACCGATCGACAATCGCGAGGCTTTTCGCTACTGCTGGCATATGGCGGAGCAGCCGAATTGCAATAGATACACCGTGTATCCCACCACCGATGATGGTGATTGGGATGTTCCGATGTGCTAAATGGCTGTCGGCTGTCGGAAACTGTCGGCTGTCAGTATACCGTCGATAACGCGATCCGTTCTTGCGAGAATGGACAGCGTTGACAACGCCTACTGATTGCTGATTGCTAATACACTGATAGTTACTCATCAGAATCAGAATCGGATAAAAAGTTTTAAAAAACGTACATTTCCTCAGTCAAGTCGGGATTCGCCAAACACCATCGTGGAATGAAATTATGCCTTAAATGGCATAATTTGTCTTTGCTTTACATTTGGAACGATGCCCAAGAGCCCATAATTAAAAATTCGGTGCTGGCAGATGCACACGCTTCAAAGCGAAGGTTCGTGACGAGGGTTCATCGATGGCACGGTAACGGCTGTAACGATACTGGACAACCCCAACGGACGGCGCGATCCAATAAATTGCGGGTGGACTAATTAAGAAAACCGACGGCTCTGGACTATCTCCGTAAACGACTTCTTCGTGAACGACATAGGTAGTGTAGCTACCGGCGGGGACGGTAACCCGTTCATTGTCGCTCACTACATAGCGTGTAACCGTGACCGGTATTCCAGCGGTCTTCTCAAAAACCACCCACTCTTTTCCCACTTCCAATGGAAAATCCAATAGACGGCGCGGCGGAAAATGCTTCTGATGAGATATACGGAGAAAGCCGGGATTATTAGGATTCGGAAGGTACATGTCAAACGCGGATTCTATCAACGCTTGATAGGTTTTAGAAAAGTAGGTGGCAAAAATTGGGAACGAGAATCCGTCAAAAAATTCGGTTTCTATTCGCAAATAATATGCGTTTGCTACCAAGTGGTCAACAGCCTCAAGACTGAATTGGTCGGGTTCCGCGGTGGTAAGTTCACTGATGGTCAGTTGTCGATGCGTTGTGCCACTGATATCGCGTGTGCCTTCGACTCGGAGCGTGAATTCCTGATTGGTGTCAACGTTGACATAAGTCCACGCGGAACCTGGAGCCGTTGGAAGATCGATCGCGCGGAATCCGTTTGTCTCAGGTGGTGGAAGCGTTGTTTCGCCGTGTGGGTCAACCAGTCCCTCATCTCCACAACTTACGAGAAACAGCAAGAGGAATATAATGATTTTCGGTGTTCGGTTCTTGGTTTTCAGTAAGAGGCTCCCGATACGTATCAGACTCCTCTTTAACTGACAACTGACAACTGAAAACTGACAACTTTTCATCATTTCACCACACAGAATTTACCGGTACTTTGGAATCCATTTCCATCGGTCGCCCGGAAGAAGTATAATCCGGTGCAGACCATTTCGCCGCGTGCGTTCGTGCAATCCCACTCGGAGGCACCCTCCAGTACCTTAATTAAGTTCCCCAAAGCATCGTAAATTTCAACGGTTAAGCCCTGCGGATAGAAGGTAAGGTGTTTGCCTTGCCCCGCATAAAGAGGGTTAGGTGCGACGATGACATTCCGGTTCGCGCTGTTTGCGACATAATTGAAGGTGCTCCCCTGCCAGATTCGGGTGCCTGTTATGCCAGCAGCGGTTTGTCCGCGTATTTTATAGAGATAGATACCTGTCGGTGGAAATCCGTTCGTACGGAGTGTTCCAAACCATTTCGTCTCGGTTTCTTGTGTCAAAAAGACAGTGTATTCATTTCTATGCGGACCCTCCACCGTCAGATGGGGTGAAGCCTGTAGTGGATACGTGCTTTGTACTTCAACATTCCATTCGCCTGTGCCGTGCGGCTGCGTCCGAATAAAGAAGGCAGGTGCTCCGCTCACGGTATTTACACTCGGTGTAATACTGTTTGGAACGATGCTCGGTGTACCCATAAGTCCCATTGCATCAACAGGCACAACAGCATAGTAATAGTGGAGGTTGTTCGGATCAAAAAATTCGCTGTTGATATTAATACCCTCAAAGACAGTAGGGTCTTCAAACCGAGTTTGTGTGACATCAACGCGTCCAACGATAGCTATATCGTCTTCGGGAATACCGTTTCCATCGCGGTCGGCAGCGGCGAGGACTTCATCGGGCTTCTGGAAAGGCAACAGGACATCCGTTTCATTCCGTAACATATAGCGTTTTCGCAGGATTGCGACTTCTCGAATCCCTGACGGATTGTCAACATTCCATGTCACACGAAGTCCATTAGAGCCTTGAACGACCTGTGCGTTTGAAAGTGTTCCTGTCGGCGGAGCACCAGCCACGTAACTGACAGAACCACCGAAGCTTCCACCCGGAATTACGACGCGTTCAACATCGGGGTGCATATTAATCAGGATGAGCGTAATCTCCTGAATCTCTCCTCCGAAATCTTTGAATGTTACCTGTGCTTCCTGGGAACGGTGATAGGTGAATGCTTCTTTAACCTCGGTGGTCCCATTCCGTTTCTTGACGATGAATTTGGCAGCCCATCCACGCAAACCGGTTCCTCTCTGCCGATTCAGTTCATTCTGGATGTTCTCCTGATCATCAGGTGCGAGGTGTTGGAGGCTTATCGGGGCGAGATCCGCGCCATCAATTTTGACTGCGAATTCTGGCACATTATATATGCCCCCTGGACCTGCCGGACGGAAGACGATATAGCGTGCCGAGAAATGCTCAGGCATTGATTCCGAGTCGAAATCAGCGCGAACTGGGTAACTCGTGTGGACATCGTTGGGATGAATAGCGACGGGTGGAAAGCGAAGTGCGTTTCTATATCCCGAAATTCCAGTTGCCGTATTGGCGCGGGTATGCGTGAAATAGTTCCATACTGTGAAGGTCTTGAATGCCTCTGCAAGCGTGGTGCCGTTATCCGTAAAAACGTCGTAAAAATTGCCCATCTCGCGATAACTGCCATCGGTGGTGTTTCTGTAAAATTGGCGGACGATGTCGTACCCGAACCGTTCTGCCATATACAATGTCCAGATAACGGAGCCGTACTCATGGTCGCCGATGCGACTCTCAAGGGATATATCGGGGATGAGAAACCAGCGGCGGAGCTGATGAATATAATAGTTATAGGCATTAGTCTCGTTGGGTTCATCGGGATCCGGGAGCGTATCGCCATCGTCAATAAGCCCACCATCGTAAGTCATGACTTCGATCCAAGTTGCGGATGCTTCCATGAACCATGTCGGCATATAGGCGTTATATCCGAACTGGACACCGTGCAGGAATTCATGCGTGCAGGTTGTCTCAAGATAGCGGATCCCCTCCGCTTTTCCGACGTAATCGTAGATACGGGAGTTAATCATGAAATAGGGTGCGACGGTCAGCGCGGTGGATAAAACGCGTCCTTCGAACCAGTCCGCCGTCGTGATACCGAGTGCGGGAAAGGTAAAGAGGTAGACATCATATTTATGATTGCCGCCGTTCTGTGCCGCCCAAAAGTCGATGTAGGGGATTTTGAATCCCATCAGGTCGATTTGGACGTGATATGCCCGTTCCATTGCATCGGCACAGAGATCAATATAATCGGGAACACCATTGCGCGGATGGAAATCCTCAAGCGGTGGTGCGTGCGGTCCGACGCGCGTGTAATGGAATTTAAAATGCGGTGTGTTGAACCTCTCTGGTAGCTCTACCTCACCGAAGAAGCTGCCGGGAAGTCCGGGTCGAAGGAAAAGTCCTTTCAACTTCTGCCGATGCACAGAGGGCAAGTTTCGCCAATTCTTGGCGAGGGTCACGAAACTATCGGTTACACATTCTGTTATTTCGCTTGCGGTGTACTTCGGTTTGAGATTGGTGAACTGTTGAGCAGTTTGGATCGCGCCTTGAAGTTCGGGATCCGGTGGAAGAGCGTGTGTGAGGGACAGGCATGTTATAAAAAGCGTGATGATGATAAACGATAATTTCATCTTTTTAACTATTGGGTTTCGCTCGGCTTGCTGTCGTTGTTGCAAGCCGGTTTCTGCTAAAATTGAAGCGTTTTTGGTATCTATTGTGGTTTCTTTTGCTTTCGATGAATTAATTTGGTAATCCTAAGAGAATGTTGCAAGCCGGTTTCCGATGAAAATAAACGACATCAGTGGCGATCCGAACTTTTATAGTAAAGCCCCTAATTACCTATACACTCAGGGACTGGCGAGGTTACAAACCTCGCCAGCGAGGGAGAGGCGTTTTGCGTTTTTTAGAGTGTGCATATATTTTTGAGTTTTACTATAAATAAAAGGATAATACAGAGGAGAGATTTGCACAAGTTGCTAAGTGAAACGGGTTGGTTTTCCATCAAGGCTGGTATGATTGGTTTCTTTCCAATACGCCTCTACGCCTTCCTCACCCTTCTTCGTTGCCCACGCGTTTAGCTGATCCCTTTCACCTACATAATCATAAAGCGGGACAGCCATCCCACAAGAGGTTTGCACGAGGTCAACGTTGAGGTCAAAGATCTGCCTTGCCCCCGGCAGCGGTGTGAACAACGGGAAAAGTAGTTGCCATTCGGTATCATCTTTGTGGATAGCCTTTGCAGTGCCGTAGAGTCGGAGGATCAGGGGGTTATCCTCAAAAGCGGTGAACATAAGCGTCATTCGCGGGTTTTCCTGAACGTGTGCGGCGGTTTCATTTCCGCTTCCGGTTACATTTAACCAAGCAACGCGGTTTGGACCCAGAACATGCAACGAATCCATGCCTTTGGGGGACAGATTGATTCTGCTGTCGGCTGTCGCGGTTGCGACAAAGAAAATTTTTTGGTCCCTGATAAATTGTTGTAGTTTTTGAGGAATTTCAGTGTACAATTTCGACATCTCATTAAACCCCGCTGTATCGGAAAGCGGCCAAGATGAAATACAATCTACTCAGCCGCCGATTCAAAAAACTCAATGTGCTTTGATGGCACCCCACGTGAGAGCAAGCTTCCCTGCGGGTTCAACATCAAAGGCGATTTGATAATTCTCCATGACCTCTTTGTCATCTAAGACGCGATGGTAGACAGCAACATCGTCAATCAGACCGTCAAAATAGAGGGGTTTGATAAAAGCGTTACGGTCGTGCCCGACAGCAACGACAACATGGCTGCGCGTGTCGCGACTGTTTATTTTTCCGTCCGCCTCGGCATCGAGTTCACCGTTGAGGTAGAGGAACTTTTTATCGTCCTCACCAGCAGCAACAAACGTGACGTGTGTCCATTCGTCCGCTTTGACAGCGGTCTGAGTTTTGAAAACACCGAACCCATCGCCACCTCTTTGGGTTTGTATCGTGCCATCCGCTAAAAGTTCCAGCCACGAATCACCACCGCCCTGTGGATCATCGTCCCAGATAATAACTTTAGGACCCTCGGGTAGGGCTGCGGGTTTAATCCACATTGCGTATGTAAGATCCTGCCCTGTGGTGGCGGCTCCCATGACAACATAATCCTCTTTACCGTTGAAACTGAGTGCGTCTCCGACAATGCCTTCTACAATTTTCGGGGCACCCTTAATCTCTCCATCGTTTTCACCGAGGGCATCTTTGGCTACCTTGGCATCGGTATCGCCCTTATCAAAAGTCCAATGTCCTCCCAATCCGTCTTCAAGGGATTGTGCGTGTGCTATCTCTGTATACGCGGATGCGAAAACAACGACTGCCGCGCAAAAGAGAGCAAAACATAGATCGAATTTCATCGGTTTACCTCCTGAGTTTTCAAACTCATGATAGGCAATGTATTCGTTCAGTAGGAGCAAAGAAGCTCACTACTTTTATTTGACCCTGATATACATTATATACGCTTTTGGACGTGTATGCAAGGGAAATGGTTCGGGTATGGTTGTCAGCCATCGGCGATTGGGACGGGATAGAAAGGCGATTGTAAAATGTTTAGCCTTGTCAGGACGGCATGTTTGTAGAATAACTGAAGGCAGGTTCATAACCTGCCTTTCGAGAAGATTCCCGGCAGCGACCTACTTTCCCGCGGGGTCGCCCCCGAAGTATCATCAGCGCTGAAGGGCTTAACTACCGTGTTCGGGATGGGTACGGGTGGGTCCCCTTCGCTATAGCCACCGGAAAGTTCTTTGTATGGCTCAGGGTTAGCGTGCTCGTGGCTGCTTTAGAGGCTGTTTAAAGCCAGAGTCTGCTGATGTTGCTGAGCCGTTACAAGAATATTTGACAATTGTATATGTGTGAGGGGTCGGTAGAAGAAAAGAAGTTATCAAGCCCTCGGCTTATTAGTACCAGTTAGCTGAACCGTTCGCACGGTGTACACATCTGGCCTATCAACCTTCTTATCTCGAAGGAGCCTTACCAACTTAACGTTGTGGGATATCTTATCTTGAGGTGGGCTTCACGCTTATATGCATTCAGCGTTTCTCCACTCTGCACATAGCTACCCAGCGGTGCCACTGGCGTGACAACTGGTGCACCAGAGGTGCATCCACCCCGGTCTTCTCATACTAGGGGCAGCTTCTCTCAAATATCCTACGCCCATACCAGATAGGGACCGAACTGTCTTACGACGTTCTAAACCCAGCTCGCGTGCCACTTTAATCGGCGGACAGCCGAACCCTTGGGACATGCTTCTGCCCCAGGATGTGACGAGCCGACATCGAGGTGCCGAACCGCCCCGTTGATATGAGCTCTTGGGGGCGACTAGCCTGTTATCCCCGGAGTACCTTTTATCCAATGAGTTACGGCCTTTCCACACAGCACCGTAAGATCACTAAGCCCTGCTTTCGCATCTGCTCGACGCGTCCGTCTCGCAGTTAAGCTCCCTTCTGCCTTTACACTCTACGCGCGGTTTCCAATCGCACTGAGGGAACCTTAGGGTGCCTCCGTTACATTTTAGGAGGCGACCGTCCCAGTCAAACTACCCATCTGACACTGTCCTCGGCACGGATTCACGTGCCGGAGTTAGAATTCAAATGCAACAAGAGTGGTATTTCAAGGGCGACTCCACTGAAGCTGGCGCCCCAGTATCACAGTCTCCCACCTATCCTACACATGCAACATTAAAACCCAATATCAAACTATAGTAAAGGTTCACGGGGTCTTTCCGTCTTGGTATGGGTAACCGGCATCTTCACCGGTATTACAATTTCACCGAGTCTCTCGCTGAGACAGTGCCCATGTCGTTACGCCATTCGTGCAGGTCGGAACTTACCCGACAAGGAATTTCGCTACCTTAGGACCGTTATAGTTACGGCCGCCGTTTACCAGAGCTTCAGTTCGGAGCTTCCAGTTGCCCTTCACTCCTCACCTTAACTTTTTGGCACCGGGCAGGCGTCAGTCCCTATACATCATCTTGCGATTTAGCAGAGACCTGTGTTTTTAGTAAACAGTCGCATGGGCCATTTCACTGCGGCTTTTTTCGGTATCACGTAGAACGCGGCACTTACTCAAAGCACCCCTTCTCCCGAAGTTACGGGGTAATTTTGCCGAGTTCCTTAGCGAGAGTTCTCTCGAGCGCCTTAGGATTCTCTCCTCGCCTACCTGTGTCGGTTTACGGTACGGTCACCATGAGTTGTCAACTCGAGGTTCTTTTCTTGGCAGACCGTGGGGACAGTTTGCATCCTTACGGAATCCTGTTCACCCTGAGGAGCATATTGCACCGGATTTGCCTGGTGCGCTCCTTCGGGCTTAACCCAGCATATCCATCAGCTGGTAGTCCTTATTGTCTGCGTCTCCCCTAGTTTCATCCGTATCATGGTGGTGCAGGAATATTACGCCTGCTTCCCATCGCCTACGCCTTTCGGCCTCGGCTTAGGGTCCGACTAACCCTGAGAGGATTTACCTTGCTCAGGAACCCTTAGGCTTTCGGCGAACAAGCTTTTAACTTGTTTTATCGTTACTCATGCCGGCATAATCACTTCTAATTCGTCCAGAGCGCCTTACGATTCTCCTTCAGTCCTACTATAGAACGCTCCCCTACCATACCCCTTACGGGATATCCACAGCTTCGGTAACACGTTTAGCCCCGGAAATTTTCGGTGCAAAGTCGCTCAACCAGTGAGTTATTACACACTCTTTAAATGATTGCCACTTCTACGCCAACATCCTGGCTGTCTCAGCAACAAAACATCCTTTACCACTTAACGTGTATTTAGGGACCTTAGCTGGTGGTCTGGGCTGTTTCCCTTTCGTCAATAGAGCTTATCCCCTACTGACTGACTCCTATGCTTAGGACAATGGCATTTGCAGTTTAACTGGAGTTGCTAACCTGGTGGGGCCGCGAGTCCAATTAGAGCTCTACCGCCACTGCCGAACACATAAGGCTAGCCCTAAAGCTATTTCGGGGAGAACCAGCTATCACCAGGTTTGATTAGCCTTTCACTCCGATCCACGGGTCATCCCCCAATTTTTCAGCATTGGTGGGTTCAGGCCTCCACATACTTTTACATATGCTTCACCTTGCCTATGGATAGATCACCTGGTTTCGGGTCTACTCCATGCAACTATACGCCCTATTCAGACTCGCTTTCGCTACGACTCCACATCAAAGATGCTTAATCTTGCTACACAGAGTAAGTCGCCGGCTCATTATGCAAAAGGCACGCGGTCATGCATGTCACTTGCGTGACTTAGCACTACCACAGCTTGTAAGCTATACGGTTTCAGGGGCTTTTCACTTCCCTAATGGGGGAACTTTTCACCACTTCCTTCACAGTACTTCGTTCACTATCGGTCGCCAGGGAGTATTTAGCCTTAGGAGGTGGTCCTCCTGGATTCCTACAGGTTTGTCTATCCCGTAGTACTTGGGGTACTCGTTGAAAGGCGCCACTTCTTTCGTCCACGGGACTTTTACCCGCTCCGGTTGCTCTTTCCAGAGACATTAGACTAGAAGCACGTTCCTTTCCGGCGCGGCTGTATCCACACCTAACGAACCCCGCAACCCCCGATATACAACGCACACAGGCTTGAACATATACCGGGTTTGGGCTGTTCCCTTTTCGCTCGCCGCTACTAGGGGAATCGAGGTTTTCTTTCTATTCCTCAGGGTACTGAGATGTTTCACTTCTCCTGGTTGTCCCTCGTGTAAACACGAGTAGCAGGGATTAACCTGCTCGGTTGCCCGATTCGGGAATCTCCGGATCAAAGCCTATTAAGCGGCTCCCCGAAGCTTATCGCAGCCTGTCACGCCCTTCTTCGACTCCTGGCACCAAGGCATCCACCGTAAGCTCTTAGTAGCTTGATAACATCATAATTTTTTCTACCGATTTACCCTCTATATACAATTGTCAAAGAACAATGCCTATTTATAGCGTATTACGCTTATAGGCGATGGAGATGAGCGGAGTTGAACCGCTGACCTACTGCGTGCAAAGCAGTTGCTCTCCCAGCTGAGCTACACCCCCATGTGGCACGTTCTTAAGTATACCACAATCACGATACAAATGTCAAATTTATCTTCTAAAATCTACCAGGGAGGAGTTGCACCTCACTTTCGGTTTTTCAACCGACACTCCTAATTGAGTAACTGGCACACAAGACGTTTTTAAGTATACCACAAAAATCCGAAAATGTCAAATTTATTTTGCGAAGACTTGCCAAAAACGCGAATTTTTCGGAATTTCAATCGACGTGAGATTAAGTATACCACAAAACCCCAAAGATGTCAAATTTATTTTGCAACAGAAGTTAAGTATACTACAAAAAACGATAAATGTCAAATTTATTTTGCAAGGATATATAGAATATCACAGAAAACGAGGTTTGTCAAATAGAAATTACGATTTTTTCGTTAGTTTGCCGCGGCACCTTAAAGCCTAATTTCCGCCCAGTATCGCATCTTGACCTGGATTTCTGGAGTTTCCAAGATAGAGTTTGATGGCAGGGCTGCTCGCCACAATCCGTTGACCGATCGAGGCATTGATGACAACAGTATACGGAAGCGTCTGGCGTGTACCGACGAAGGGGTTACGGCGTAGCTGATTGATGGTAGTGCCAGCAGTAATAATATTCGGCATAAGCGTCAAGGTAGCCTCGTTTTGATTTTTTCGGAGGACAGTCGTTCGCCGTCGGAGCCGCACACCAAAGGGTAGACCGACAGCAGTTAGGTTCAGGTTCTGTCGATTGCCGCTTTGCCGCTCAACTTTGACAGTGATATCAATCGGGGCATCAGGAGTTACCACAATCTCCTCCAACCCCGTTGATAATACAATAGAGGCGGTCTCCGTAACGCTGACCACAACGTTTTTCCGTTGGACAGTCTGGTCGTTGTTTTGAATGCGATAGACTTCAACGGGTGTCGCGGTGCGACGGTATTCATTGCCAGTGGCGGTAGTGACAGCACCAACAACCTGAACGACCCGATGCGTCAACTCGGCATCGGGAGTGGCAGTGAGGGTTATGTATCCTTGTGTCACACCCGTACCGGAGAGAATTGCACTTTCACTGGCAGTCATGTCGGGAGGTAAGTTTTCAACGGAGAGCTGTATCGGCTCTGTAAACCCGACGCGGCGTTGCAGGGTCACTTCCAATAGGACAGTCCCACCGCGCCCGATATTCGGGTTATCGGGTGTTACGGAGATAGCGAAATCTGGGGTTGTCGGGCGTGCATCCAAATGGTAAACGTACCCTGGTCCTCCATTGCCAGCGATGTCCTCAATGCGAACAGCATACACACCGGGTTCATCGAAACTGTAATCAATGATCGCATTACGTCTTCCGCTAACCCCAGCATTATTTGCCAATACCTCGCCGCGGGCATTGAGTAGGGTGAGTGAGGGACTCAGCGGCGAATTGAGACGCTCTGCGGAGACAGTCAACGAATAACCGCCTATATCTGCGAAAAATCCCCACGGTCCGTACCCATTGGTAATTTTTACCAGAATCTTGTTTCTGCCCTTAGAGACCGGCAGTTGGATAACATCATCGGCACGGCGGAGCGGTCGGTGGACGTATTTGCTAAAAACAAGCTGGTCGTTCACCCATATCTTGATCGTATCGTCAGAACCGAGGGATAAGAGATAGTTCTGGTCTCGGTCAGATTCGAGATAGGTTAAGGCATAGCCTGTAACATCGTCCTCCGGGACATTTGAGAAGACATTTTCGCCTCCACTATCGGTCTTATACCACCCGATTTTTCGCCCCTCTTTGCCGATGTATTCCTTATTGAAATCTATCTCAGTCTCAGGGGGATAGACGGTATCAAACCCCGTCTCGTCACTGTTGTCAAACGGAAAAATCACCCACCAGGGACCGAGGCTTGTTCCTTCTGAAATGGTAAGTCGGTAGTAGTCTACTTCACCGGGTTCTGAGATGCGCCCGCTGAGTGCGCCCGGGGTCGTGAGATGCTGTGCGTGTTCAAGTTGGCGTGCGACGAGTCCCGCTAAACGTTGTGCTTCTTGGGCAACGAAAACGATGATACGGTCTCGTTCGGTCGGCGTGATGTCGGCGTTCTCTTTATTCGACATACGTGTAATGGTGCGTTCCCATTCCTCGGCAGAGAGTGCGCGATTGCTCGGTGAACGGAGTTCATGGCACGCTGTGCATTTCGTTTCAAAAAGGATTTCGGATTCAGTCTCTCTAATTTTCCTCGCGGTTCGGTTTTGTTTCAGGCTGCGCGCTTTGGATTTCGTTTCTTGTGCGGCTTGAACTGCCATCCTTTCTTCGACGGCTTCCGAGTGCGCGTTGACGATGAACGGAAAAGTGCCGTAGGGTGTGCGAATCTGCTTGAGTCCTAGCTGTTCATCTGCGGTCAATTCAACTTGCCATTCGGTTTGGGGAAGATTCTCGCCTCCAATAACACACTGAACGATATTGGCTTCAGGAGGCGTGGGAGGTCCGTAGAAGCGTTCAGCTTCCTCTTTCGACAAGTGCTCTCCATTAGGGAGCGTGCCACCAGCGGGGAAAAGATAGGTATTGTACGGGAGAACACCGCCTGTCAAGCGATAAACGGAATCCGGATTGCCGCGATGCAACAAATCTCGGATGCGTAATACATAAAAAGCGTCGGCAGGAAGTGTAATATCAAGAAGTGGATCTAAACTGTAGAATCCGTTACTCCGTGCCAATTCAACTCCCTTGGCACCGAAAAGAGAGAGTGTGGGATTGAAGAATTGCTGGCTAATGTTATTGAGGCGATACGCGTTGACACTGAACACACAGCGCTGTCCCTTGGCTCCTTCAAAAACGTAATAATCTTCATCTCCACTGGGATTAATTAGCCCATTGATGAGACTTGGCAATCCAATAATGGTAGCGGTTTCTGGGGTGTTATTCGATTCTGTTTCAAGGACATCGGCTGTCTGACTCACCTCAAAGGGCCATGCAGTGGAGGTGCCGTGTTTACCGACGACCCGAATTTCGCGCATCCCGATAGGGGCATCCGATGTGATTGACAACTGAGCAGTTAACCCACCACTGGCTCTCGCCGCCGATGTCAGATAAGCGATAATTTGGGACTGTGCTTCTGCATTGATCTCTGCGCCTTTCTCTGTAACCATCCGTCGGACAGTGGTTTCCCACTGTGCTGGCGTCATTGATCGGTTATTTGGAGATCGGAGTTCATGACATTGCCCACAATTCGCCTCAAAGACGGGCTTATACGTGTCATCAACGGCGCCGCCACCAGGATGAAGTTGGGCGGTGATGCCGGGTTCACCGTCAATAATAAGGGTGTGTGCTCCTTCTAAATCGGAACCTTGGATTGCGATTTCGATAGTCGTTCCGAGCTGCCCCCCTGCTGGAAACAGCGAATTGAGCCGTGGAACACCTTGCGCAAACGTAGGTATGCCGATTGAAAGGAAAAACACAGTGAAAAGGATCTGGGTTATGTTTGCGAGGCTATATCGCTTAGCCAAAAACAACCTCGTATTGGTTCGCATTGTGAACCTCCCAAGAGTAGCCATCAGCAGTCGGCTGTCGGCAGTCAGCAAAGACGCAAGCGTGTCAGAAAGGTTCTTTTTATGTTCTCACTGCGAAGTAGGCTGATAGTCAATTTGCCGAGAATTGATGGCTATTCCTTAAAGAATTCGTGGGTTAAGGCGCGCTTACGGAGATTATAGAGTCGTACTTTACCATCTCTGCCACCTGCGGCGACAAATTTGCCATTTGGACTGAACTGGACGGTGTAAACAGCACCCGTTGACTCATTGAAAGTCTCATAACGGTTGCCGGATCGGAGACTCCAGATAACTACCGAAGTATCTGCACTACCGGACGCAATCATTGCCATCCGATTATTTGCGGACCTCAGTGATACAAGCCCGGCATCAACACTATAGACGGCACCTTGATGCCCGTTGTATTCACGAACGAGTGTCCCTGTCATCTCCAGCGAACTTCGCCTCACGGCAACTTCATCGCCATTTCCCGTCGGCGTAACACGCCACGTTCGAACAGTATTATCGGCAGAACCAGAAACAATCACACCTTCTTCGACTGAATACGCGAGACTATAGACGGCATCATCGTTGGCATCTAAATTCACCAAGACGGTATAATTGCTCGGATTCCATACCTTTATGGTTTTATCTTCGCTACCGGTGACAAAGTAAGTACCCTCTGGATGATACAAAGTACAGAGGACCCTGCCAACGTGTTGGGTGAGCCATTTGGATACCTGTGTGTCTATCGAAAAGTCGGTATCCTCAAGTCGTGTTAAGTCGATAACAGCACTATACTCATCCATGCTCGCAGTGACCAATGTCGTGTTACGTGGGCTGAGCGAGATAGATTCAATGGTATCGCCGTGAATTTCAAAACTTTTAATGAGTTCTTCAGAGGAGACATTCCAAACTCGGACTTCGCCGCTCCGAGAAGCGAGTCCACTGCTCGTATAGAGCGTTTTGCCATTTGCAGAAAACGCGAGACTCCGCACCTCACCGGCATGTGGTTCATACGTGTAGATGACGCGCTGCGTTTCCAGATCCCAGATTTCAACCCACTGATATTTCCCGACAGCAAGCGTCTTACCATCGGGACTAAATTCAAGTGACCAGATCGGGGATAGAGATGCTGCGAGACAGAGAGGCATCGCGAAGATGATGTAGGACGTTACGAATAGCGTTCCTACACTACGAAGTCTTCCACCCATGCTTAGACCTCGTGAATGGCTGTTGGCTATCAGCAATCGGCAATCGGCTTATCACCCGTCAGTGGCGTTTGGATAGTTTAGATTCTCCAAAATCGAACGGAGAAACCCTCTCGGATATCAAAAAACGATCTTTGCTGAAAACTGACTGCTGACTGCTGATGGCTGACCGCTAATTACGCGAGAACGCCGCGAATGGGTTTGCCGCCGCGTGAGAGGACAATGCGAACGCCATCAGGCGATTCCAGATGCTGATTATAATCAATACCGAGGCATCGATAGAGCGTTGCTGACAAGTCTTCTGGACGTACAGGGGTCTCCGCGGGTTCCATGCCAAGTGGATCTGAGGCACCAATGACTTGCCCGCCTCGGACTCCACCGCCAACCAACATCATCGAGAAAACACGGGAATGGTGGTCGCGTCCGCCGTTGCGGTTAATGACCGGGGTTCTTCCAAATTCACCCATAGCCAAAACGAGGGTCGTTTCCAACAATCCTCGATCACTTAAGTCTCCGATTAAGGTAGCCATCGTCCGATCGAAAGCGTTGAGTTTACCCGGCAACGATGAGAAGATGTTGTTGTGGTTGTCCCATCCACCGTTACTGACAGTGACGAAGTTAACCCCTGCCTCAACGAGCCTTCTGGCAAGGAGGCAACTTTGTCCGAAGGTATTCCGTTGATACGCATCGCGCGTTTTGCCTGTCTCATTGGCGAGATCAAACGCAGCACGTGCATCGGTGGAACTCATCAGGTCGTAAGCGGAGGTATAGAAACTATCGACTGCTTTAGCCGCCGGATTGCCTGCCTCATATTTTTTAAAAGCGGCATCAACGGCTTGGCGTAATGAACGGCGGCGTTCAACGCGTTCAACGGAAACCTCTTTGGGAGGTTCTAAATCTCGCACCTTGAAGTTCCTGCTTGCCGGGTTTCCTCCGGGTGAGAAAGGTGCGAGCGACGCGCCTAAAAATCCGCCACCACCATAAGCGACTGGCGCAGGCACAGCAATATAGGGAGGTAATGCACTTCGCTGTTCTTTGAGCTTGGAGACAACGGCACCATATCCTGGGACAGCAAAACCCGGTAAGGGTTGATAACCTGTCATCATATAGTGTGTTCCACGCTCATGCGCCGCCTCTGGAGAGGTCATCGAGCGGATAATGCAGAGTTTATCGGTTTGTTGAGCGAGCCTGGGAAGATGCTCGCTAATTTGAATACCGGTAACGTTTGTCGATATCGGTTTGAAAAGCCCACGAATTTCTTCAGGGGCATTCGGCTTGAGATCCCACATATCAAGGTGGCTTGGGCCGCCCCCCAACCAGACGAGAATAACGGAAGTAGCGGTTTCCTTCCCCTGAAATGTGGTTGCACCGTGCGCTTTGAGTCGGAACAGGTCTGTGAGGCTGAGACCGAACAAACCGAGGGCACCGGCTTTGAGAAAATCTCGGCGGTAAAATCCCTCACAATCTGTATGTACGCATCTGTCTTCTGCCATGGTCTTTCTCCTTTGGTGATAGACCCCCAAGCTAAAGCATGGGGCTTCCGCAATCTAACGCGAAAGGCTTGTGGAATTCAGAATCGGACTGTGCGATTCAACGGAGCAGCCTACGATTTTGTTGAACAAAACGATAGGTCTTACGACACCTAACCCAAAGGAGGCTACCCCCTCCTTAAGTATATTGATAGCAGCGTTCTGGTCTCGGTCCAAGTGTGTATGACAACTTCGACACTGCCATTCTCTATCTGCTAACGTGAGAGTATCATTTTTATGTCCACAAACAGAACAGGCTTTTGTGGTCGGCGACCATTTATCAACCTTCAGCACAGAACGGATACGTTTTTTGCTTTGGTGTTTGAGTTTCTGCATAAACTCACCGAAGGCGAGGTCAGAAACCTGTTGACCCCAAAGTTTTTTCATACCGCGAAGCGAAACACCCAAGCAAAAACACTTCAAAGAACAGGATATCAAACTGCCGACACAACTCTATTGCGAGTTTCCAATGGTGGTCTGCTCTTTGATTCGCAGTCTTCTTATGAATACGCGCAACAGTTTTGCGTTCTCGCTCTTGATTCTGAGACCCTTTCACCTTTCGGGAATACGACTTTTGTGCTTCTGCCAATGTCTTGGCGTTCTGTTTATAGAACATCGGAGAGGTATATCGTTTGCCGTCACTGCCAGTCAGGAAGTCTTTGATACCCATATCGAACCCTTCGGCTTTACCCGTCTTGGGTTCGAGTATCACTTCCGAGTAATCTTCTGTGAAGGTGATATACATGTCTCCGAGTGCGTCCCTTGTCACTTGAACTTGGCTGATTTCGCCTTTTATCTCACGGTGTAATGCAAAACGATACCAACGTCCGTTCAATCGGATTTTATACGTCGGGTGGTTTCTTTCGTTTTTCTGCGCGTCCAAAACTTTTTCAATCTTAACCTGTTCACCCCGAAACGTCATGCCTTTGTGTTTCTTGCAGGACTTGAATTGAGGGTGGCCTCTGCCTAACGTTTTCATTTCTTTGAAACTTTGTGCCAGACGCTTGAGGACATTCTGTAATGCCCATGAGTATGGGATATTCCAGTGCTTATACTTCTCAAGCCTCTTGAGTTTCGTCAGGTGCTTCGACATTTTGGAATACGAAAGTCCCTTACCATACCTGCGGTAATATCGCATAGCGAGTGCCAGAAAATGGTTCTTGACAACGCCACAGATATTCAGGTCATCGTGCAAGTGACACAAAGTTTTATCATCAAAAAGTTTATGGTTCGTGTTTCGCATGGATTATCAGGTATCAGGCGGTTATCCCCTTCTCAGTGGGAGGCAGACACGCTACCAAGTGGTAACGCTGAGAATGTCTGCCAACCTGATACAATCATTATAGCGTTTTTTCACGAAAAAAGTCAAGTTAAAAATGGCGTTTTGGTCCTTTTTAAGAGGGCGGTGTCTACATCCCACAAGCTAAAGCATGGGGTCTTGACACCGAAGATTGATAAGACGAGTAGTGGGATCCCCAAAAACGCACAAATTCCCAAACCCAGTACAGAATTAACCAGAAACCTGCGCGAAACGTAGTGGAGCGCAGCCCAAGAGGCCATAATTAAAAAATCAAGTTCGCGCGGGTCGCTTCCGTAGCCTTTTCATCCATTTTTGCGCCTTCGTGATGTTGGTGTCAAACGGTTCTTTCATCTCAAAATATTCTGTATGTCCTGCATATATTTGATGCCAATCAACAATACAAGGCATTCGGTTTTGGGTAAGCGTACGCATCAGGAACGCCCGAACTTTTGCCCGGGTATCTTGGGGTGCGTTGTCTACGGCGTGCTGAATATGTTCATCGGTGACAACCCTTTGCATCTGCCCCTGTTCCTGAAGTGCGTAGTAGAGTCCACTTTCAGTATGGATGTTATGATATTCTAAATCTTGACTTTTAATCCAAGGATCTTCCCAATCTAATTTCTCTTCATCAATGAAAGCTTCAAGCAGCCATTTTTTGGCGGCCCAATCGACACGATCAATAACATTTAGCCAATCATCTTCGAGTTCATCAAGGATAGACTCCCATGCCGCAAGCACCCATTCGCTTTCTTCGTCACGTTCGACAATCAAAGCCTGAACGAAGTTAAGATACTCTCTCTGCAAATCAATAGCAGAGATAGTCTTTCCGGATTTCAGTTCGACGCGCCACGTGAAGGTATTATCGCGTGAGATGTGTCGAATCGCGTAGACCGGATCGGCGAGTTCAAAACCCGGGAGCGGCAATTTTTCGCCATGCATCTCGTGGAACGTTTCAATAGCAGAGAGTAAAAGGGCAGTAGTGCCTACCTTCAGGGCGGATGCGTACTCTGACATATTGGAATCCCCAACGAGAAGATGGAGACGACGGTATTTCGTGTAATCGCTGAGTGGTTCGTCTCGCGTATTGATGATTGCGCGACTGAACTGGATCCATTCATAAATTTCAGTGACGATGTGATCGGCGCGCTGCGAAATTTGATAGTATTGTTGCTCGCCAAGTTCATCGTGAAAATTGCCGAATTCAATCATTTCATCATAAGCCCCTACTCTGCCCGCCCCTGCGTAAATCTGGCGCGTAACGAAGAAGGGCATAAGCGTCGGGATGACAACACGGTAAAAGGGAACATCTCGACTGATTTGGAAGTTTTCATGACATCCAAAGGTTGCACCTGTAAAATGATCAATATTGTTTTTGAAGAAAGCCGTGGGCAACCCGGTATCCCTAAGGATACCGTTGATGACATGTTCAATAGCTTTATCGTAGGCGATAAGGTCAAAGAGTCTGCCACATTCGGGTGTAGCGTACTCGAGATGCCCCATATCAATGTAGAGACGACCCCCGTTGAATAGGAACCCACCGTTACCCGGCGGTTCGCCCCAGTCTCGGTAGTGAATGTCCCGAAGACCGAGTTCCAACACATCGAAGACATAATCGCGCACGCGTGCCGCAACACCTTCAGAGGTGCCACGAATCCGTTCGGCATCCGTCATGCATCCAAATTCAGTTTCGATCCCAAAAATTCTTTTCTTCATTTTTAATTTATAAGCCCCTGGGCATCGTTCCAAATGTAAAGCATTCTGCGCAAGCCTATAGAGGCTTGCGGGACACTGCGAAGCAAAATTATGCCATTTAAGGAAACCTAATTTCGTTTCACGATGGTTCCTGGTGAAATCAGAAACCTTTGCGCATCTGGAGCGGGTTGGAATTCACCGAAAACCGGGGTCCCCGCCCGTTACTGGGAGGGGCAAGGAACGTAGTAGAGCAGTTTAACCATCAACTCGACTCCATTATAGATGTTAAAACACAAGTGTTTTTGCTTGGGTGTTTCTTCGATGGTTAACAGATTCCCATAGTTAGAAAGTTGAATTTTGCGAATGGGCATTTACAAAGCGTGTCAGTAGAGAAATTACGGGAGGGCAGTTTCAATTTCCTGAGAGGTTAACAGACGAAACTTACTTGCACCGCGCTGCATGGTTTCCAAAACCCCTGCTTCAATCTCACCGTCTTCCCGTGCAGCATTAATAATTTCGTGCATCTGCGCAGTATCTATCTGGGTTTCCTCCGATTCAGCTTCCTCCGGTTCTCGTGAACTCAATTCCTTACCAACTGCCCACGCTTCTAAACCCAACTGAAGTGCAGCGGTTAAATCTCTGTCGGTACCTGTAGAAGTAGTCGTGAGATAGTTTTGCATTCCCGTCTCGATTGCTTCTGTACCGCCGATAACAGTAGAGGTTATGTCTGTCCGGACATTACCGTCGTAGTTGATACAGGTAAAACGACTTTTATCATCAGTGCTGCCGAGTTCGGCGAGCAACATTTTAATGATATACGCTTCACCAACAATGGACTCAAACGCCTGTTTGAAGGTATGTGCTAAAACAAAGTTCGTGAGTCGGTGTAGGTTTACATCTTCGGTAGCATTTTGAAAACCTTGGACGCTGGCGGTGTCGGTAACAAGCATTCGGAGACGTTCAATATCGGCAGGGTGTCCGATTGCGGAGAGCGCGATTCGGTCATGCACCTCAAAAATTTTGCGTTGTCCTCTACCAATAGTGAGTAGCACCACGCCTTCGTTATAGGTAAGTCCTACAACAGGGCTCCCGACGCGGAGCTGGTCTTCAATGTAATCTCGTCGGTCCTGAATCGCTTCTATCCAGCGATACGGTTCATCTCGCATTTTTTAATTATTCCTTGCGGTTAAACGTCGCGGGTTTGAACTTTGACATCCCGTTCTGAAATCCGCTCTCCATTTCATTACGAGCTACGTGATACGGTTCATCTCGCATTCTTTAATTATTCCTTGCGGTTAAACGTCGCGGGTTTGAACTTTGACATCCCGTTCTGAAATCCGCTCTCCATTTCATTACGAGCTACGTGATACGGTTCATCTCGCATTCTTTAATTATTCCTTGCGGTCAAACGTCGCGGGTTTGAACTATCGGCTGCCTTTCTTAAATCCGCCTTCCATTTCATTACAGGCTACAGGTTTTGAGGTTATCTTAAGAGAAACCCCTTGTTAGGCGAAAACTTCTGAACCGACTGCCATCCGCCGGCTACCGACTGCCAACCACCATCCGCCGACTGCTGACGGCCAATATGCTGACGGCTATTCCTCTCCGTCCGGTTGTGCTTCAGCGTAACATGCCTCCAATTCATCATCGGAAATATCTTCAACGCCGGTGCGTGTCACAATCTTGACATTTGGAAAAATTTGTGCCCTGGCGTTGTAACCGCTTGTCGCGGCATCGTACTCGCTTGCGGTGTCCAAGAGGCGTAAGATAGTGATAGTCGCCTGCCGCTCATCCATTTCTTGCAAAGGCGCATCGCCGAATCGAGAGATATAGCGTAACACACCGCGAATCCAGATGGAGCCGGAACCGGTCGTGGCAAAATTTACGTTTTCAAAATGCGCACCGAGTGCATCATAGAAGAAAATTTTTCCACCATTCTCGTCATCAGGGGCATTCAAATCGTAGAGGGCAAAAATCGGAATAACACCTCCGATGCCTTGGAGTGCCATGGGCAGATTCTCCCGGATGAGCCGTGATAGCATTCGGAGTTTGCCTTCAAGACTCAACTCTTGGAGCTGGCTGCGGCGAAAGTATTGAAACGAGTGCTCCAATATTCTGGCGATCTCATAAGCGATTGCGGGTGAACCTGAAATAGCGAGTACAGAATGCTTATCAATCTGCAAAACTTTCTCCGCCCGATCATAGATGACAGAAGTGCCAGCGGTAGCACGCCGGTCACCCGCGATCATGACTCCGTCCCGGTAACGAACAACGACGACAGTCGTACTGTGTGCTATTTCAATATCAGTACCGCGCTGTGTAACTTCCGATGGCAAATCTATTTTCAAGGGATAGTTTGCGTGTTTTAAAAGGTTTAGGAAGTCCCCTTTATGGTTCATGACTCCCTGTAGCGCAAATTTTCCGTACTCTTTAGGGAAGCCGCCTTTATCGTTCATCACTCCCCCGTTCTTTGGCGGTAACGTCTGGACTGATCTTTGTCAACACGCCGCATCCGTTTGAGCAGTTCTTGCGTATCGGGCCGACTGACTTTCTGTCGCTTGGGTCCCTCGTTATCGTCATCGCCATCACCGGGTCCAATGGGTTTGGTGTCTCTTTGCTTCCGTTCAAGCTGAGCAATCATCTTGGCTGTCATTCTATATCTCCTTCTTTTATAGAGGCAATTTTTCAATGAGCGTCTCAACAGTCGGCGATTGATCGAGTGCCTCGTTATATTGACGCGCGATCTCCGCATCTGCGAGGGCATTTAGATTGATTTCGCGGGTGCGCCCGTTTACAGTAAAGGTAATACTATCCCACTGGATAGCCTTTATAGAGTTACTGAATCGATCTACAGCGCGCCCCCGGAAGTATGCCCGCGTGTCGGCAGGCGGATTATGGAGCGCAGCATCAATCTGTTCGTCCGTGACGATACGCCGCATCGGAATCCCATAGTATAGCCCTTCATCAAGATCGATGTTGTGATATTCTAAATCCAAACTTTGGAGCCACGGGTCATCCCACGCGACTCCCTCTTCCTCAGCAAACGTTTCAAGCAACCATTTCTTCGCGACCCAATCAAGCCGATCAGTGAGCGACATTGGGTCCGTCTCAAGCGCGTTGAGGGTATCCTCCCACTCGGTGAGCACCCAGTCGGTTTCAAGCCCCACAGCTTCACCGAGATGCTTCTGTGCGAGTGCAAGATACTCACGCTGATGGTCAATAGCGGACATCGTTTTCCCTTCTGCCGTCATTACTATCCAACGATATGTCTGGTCATGCGATACAGTTTTGATGGTATCAATCGGGTTGACGAGCACTAAACTTTCTGGAATCCTCCGCTGTTCAATCAAGGCAATCACGAGTGCTGTCGTGCCGACTTTGAGTGCGGTGGCGTATTCGGACATATTTGCATCCCCGGCGATGCCGTGCAACCTACGATATTTAGATGCATCAGCGTGCGGTTCATCTCGCGTGTTGACGATAGGACGATTGTGCATGGTATCCACACTCGCCTCGACGTGAAAGAAATCGGATCGTTGAGATAACTGGTAGTGTCCTGGCGTTGCGAGTCCGGCTTCAGTTTCAATGCCGATTTTTCCGGCACCTGCGAAGATCTGGCGTGTGATAAAGAACGGCATGATACCTTGCTTGAGGGTTTCAAACGGTACTTCGCGTGCCATCAGGTAGTTATCGTGGCAACCGTAACTATGCCCATGGAAATCGGTATTATTCTTGTATAAAAGCACGCGTTTTCCGAGTTTCTGGCTGCGTGTTTCGGCACACCGTTGAAGGATGCGTTCGCCGGCTTTATCGTGTGCGACAAGGTCAAAGAGACTGCTGCATTCAGGTGTTGAATACTCTGGATGTGCGTGATCGTTGTAGAACCGTGCGCCGTTGACGAGGATGTGATCGCTTTTGATTTCAGCAAAAGAGAGTCGTTCTTTAATATTGCGTTTTTGGTCGCGCTTTTCCTCTTCCTTCTCATCGGGATGATTGGAAAGCGCGCTCGCCCGAAAGCCGCGTTCGTCTCGAAACGGGTCCTCGCCGCGGTAGTCCCACACAGGTCGAAAATCTTCTTGTCGGTAACTTTTTACCAGCTCAATTGACTGCTTGACGGCATCAATGTGCGCTTCATTTTCGAGTGTTATTCCGTATTCAGTTTCGATTCCAAAAAGTCTTCCCATTTTTTAATTATGTGCCTCTAAGGATCGTTCCATTTTTTAAGTTATTAACTCCAGAATTACTAACTTAAAAGCCTAAATGACGCGCGAACCGGAGGCTTTGCGTCGCTCCTGTTTCTCAGATTTGATAGGCGTAACTTTGACAACATTCGTTGGATCGTAATCAAGGAGCTTGAGCCAGTCTTCAGTCGCCTCGGTTGGCGGGAAGATTTCGCTTTCGCTATACTCTGCGGCGAGTGCATCTAACAGGTCGGCGCGCGTGATACCACTTTCCTTCTCTGGGTTCTGAATCGCACGTTTGAGTGCGGACTCCTTCGCCCGTTGCACAATCGACTCAATAATTGCACCGCTGCACAGATGTCCTTTATAGAGAATATCGCGTCTCCCACTCCTGAGAGAAACTTCAAGGAATCGGTTGTCTTCGTCTTCACGGAACATCTCATCAACGGCCTGTGCGATTAGATCTGCAACGGCTTTCTCCGCCGGGATGACTTCGGGGGGTGTTTCACCTTCTCCTGTTCCGGTATCATTCTCCTGATCAAGGAGTGAAGCAATGGGTATCTCAGGGGTGAGGTAGATACGGAAGATATCCTTTGCAGCCTTTGCATCTGGACGTGTTACTTTAATTTTCCTATCAATTCGCCCTGGACGTAAAACGGCAGGGTCAATTAGATCGGGACGGTTTGTCGCCAAGATAATGACGACATCCTGCAGAGATTCAATACCGTCCATCTCTGCACAAAACATCGGGACAAGTGTGTTCGAGATACTGTGGGATCTGAGTGCACGTCGTGTCCCCAATATTGACTCCGCCTCATCGATAAAGACAAACGCCAACTTGCCATCTTCTTTTTTCTCACGAGCAATCTGAAAAATCTCTCGCACTTTCCGTTCAGATTCACCGAGCCACATGTTGAGGATCTCGGGTCCCTTGATGTGTAGGAAACAGCCTTCAACATCCTCGCCGCTTTCCCTTCGGAGACGTTGGGTTAAGTTGTAAGCGGTCGCTTTGCCAATGAGTGTTTTTCCACATCCCGGAGGACCGTGGAGAAGGAAACCTTTCGGCGCACTATACTGGAAGCGTTCAAAGAGTTTGGGATGTAGGATCGGGAGCTCGATCGTGTCTTTAATGCGTTGGATGGTATCGTCAAGCCCACCCACCTTGGACCACGGTATATTCGGCACCGCTTCAAGCGCGTAAGCGTCTGTCTCTTTCGCGGCGATATGTTCAACGGCGACACGGAAGTTGGAGTCGATCCGAACTTCATCACCGGGTTTCAGTTTCACATCTACGAGGTCTGTGGAGCGTTCAAGGATGACAGTTTGAGCATTCGGTTCTTGACCGATACGGAGCCGTCCATCCGGCATGACATCGGCTATTTTTGCAATAGGACCTGCATCGTTGTATCCGAGTTCACCGACAACGACAAAAGCGTCGTTCAACAGGACGCTGAACCCCTTTTTAAGGTCGGATGCTTTCAGTTCGGTATCAATATTCGCGTAGTATTCGGAGCCGCCGACGATAACGCGGGCAATGTCCTCCTTGGGCAATCCGAGTAGGGTTCCGATTCGATTTGCGGGTGCGGTGAGCTTCTCAATCTGCTCCTCCATTTCTGCGTGGATACGGAGTGCCTCCTGCTGAATCGAGCGGACCCTCTCTTGAAATTCGCCTTCATCGTTGAGAATAGCGCGACGGAGTTCCATGAGCCAGCGACGGCGCCGGTCATCTACCGGGGTGTCGGCAATAATGTGGTGAATTAACTGTAACGAATAGCCAGAACTCATTGCCTCCTCTTCGGGAGTGAGTTCCTCTTCAAGTTCCTCGTCATCTTCAATAAACAGGTCGTTCCCATCAGGACCTGGACCAGCAATTTTACGATTCTTCTTATCGTACATTTGAACGTCTCCTCAGACAACAACGGATGACTTTAGGATAGAGTTTACCACATTTCCCAGAATTTTGCGAATATTAATTCAGGTCCTGCTTAAATTGGGTTCTGCTGTGATAATTTGCAATAGTTTAGCACAATTCGTAACACAAAAGCAAGAAAAAAACAAGTTTAGGTAGAATTTCGTTTGCGGTCGCCAGAAGAATAACAGTCAGCGATCAGCCATCAGCGGTCAGCAGTCGGCTCCTATACATGATTCTAAACAATGCTAATTTCACAGTTTTCATAGCAAAACTCGGACAGTGATGGATCCCAAAGGATGCTATAAACCCATGCCCTGACTGGATTCTGCGCGGTTTTTTCAGAAATCTTCTGTGAAGGTTACTATGAAAATTTATCAGTGGGAAGGAAATCGATCCTACCCGTAAGAGGAACGATTAACTTGACTCTCATCAGTTCGTATGTTAGGATAGAGGCAAACTCTCACTACGAGGCAACAGGAGAAACGCCATAATGACACTGATATCCATGTTAGAACATTCAATCCAACACTACGGTAGTAAACCGGCATTGGCACATAAACCGAAAGGTGGCACTTATCAAGACATCTCTTACACTGAACTCGGCGAATCGGTGGACGCTTTTAGTAAAGGGTTAACTGCCTTAGGGGTGCAAAAGGACGATCGGGTCGCGCTTCTCTCCGAGAACCGCCCCGAATGGACAATCACGGATTTCGGTAGCCTCAAAGCCGGTGCGGTAACCGTACCAATGTTCTCAACGCTAACTGCGGCACAGGTCGGTTATATCCTAAAAGATTCCGGATCAAAAATTATCTGCGTCTCCACGAGCAGGCAGTTGGAGAAGGTAACCGCTATCCGAGATGAAGTCCCGACGCTTGAACAGATAATTGTCTTTGACCCGATTGAAGGTGAATGCCCAGAGGGTGTTATCCAATTTGAGGCAGTCTGTGAACTGGACGGACAGGAACAAGGAATCGGGGTTAGAAACCCCTCCTACGCGAGCGAAGACGACATCGCAACGATTATCTATACTTCGGGGACAACAGGAGATCCGAAGGGTGTCATGCTGACACATGCGAATTTCATTTCAAATTTACAGGCGTGTAAATCGCTTATCGATGTCAATGATGCAGACGTGTTGTTGTCGTTCCTACCGTTATCACATGTATTTGAACGGCTCGGTGGACACTACGTGCCATTGTTCTCCGGTGCGAAGGTGGCTTATGCGGAGAGTACGTTCACGGTCGCACAGAATATGCGGGAGGTCGCTCCGACAGTGATGCTCAGTGTGCCGCGACTCTATGAAACCATGCATGACAGAATTCTGCGTGCCGTGCAGGAAGGTTCGTCGCTCAAACAGAAGATTTTCCACTGGGGTGTCTCAGTCGGTTCATCCGTCAGTTCAGCGATTCAAAAGGGGAAAAAGCCGTCTGCAATTTTGCAATTACAGCAGAACATCGCGGACAAACTGGTCTTTGCGAAATTGAAGGCGGCGACGGGTGGCCGGCTACGCTTTTTCGTCTCTGGTGGCGCAGCGTTACCCCAATCAATCGCCGAATTTTTCCACGCGGCGGGGATACTGATTTTGGAGGGGTACGGCTTAACGGAGACCTCGCCCGTCATTAGCATGAACCATTCAGCACAATGGAGGTTCGGAACCGTTGGCGTGCCTGTCCCCGGAGTGGAGGTACAAATCGCTGAAGATGGTGAAATTTTAACCCGTGGTCCACACGTCATGAAGGGCTATTTCAATAACGAATCCGCGACAGCAGAGGTTATCGATGGAGAGGGTTGGTTTCATACGGGTGACATCGGCATCATTGATGAGGACGGGTTCGTTAAGATTACTGATCGGAAGAAGAACATCATTGTGCTCTCCAACGGTAAAAACGTTGCACCGCAACCGATAGAAAGCGTGTTGGTGCAAAGTCCCTTTATTAACCAGATTATGCTGGTGGGAAACGAACGCAAAAATCTCGCTGCATTGATTGTTCCGAATTTTGATGCACTCAAGGCGTGGGGGGCGGAGAATAACGTTGCGACGGATGAGCTTGCGACACTGCTTGAGACGCGCGAGGTGCAACAATTCATTCAAGGCGAAATCCGGAGTCGTTTAACCGATTTCGCGGACTTTGAACAGGTACGACGGTTCACGCTGCTCGATAAGGAATTTTCTCAAGAAGCGGATGAGATGACACCCACGCTAAAGTTAAAGCGCAACGTTATCATAGCGCGATACGGGGATGCGATTGAGGAAATGTATCCTGAGGACGCTTAAAAAGAGGCGAGGTTACTAGAGGAAATCCGCAGAAATCCACAGAAACACCCTATCAAAAACCCCAAGCAAAAACCCCAAGCAAAACACCTCGCCAGCAGGGAGAGGCGGATTGATTCTCACAGCAAACTACTGACTGCTGACCACCGATTGCCGATTGCCATCAACAAACCCAGTCGCCGGAGCGTTTGCAAGGGAGTAGGGAGCATCAACGAGGTGCCATTACAGCGAGTCCCTCTTTAATTATCTCAATTGTGGCAGGGGTTTCGCACATCGGCTCGCCATCGGCATACAACAGCATGGGTGTGTCGGTCTCAATTGTTAAAGTGCGGGTCTGGTGCATGGATACGGCAGGATGCGAAACATGTCCACCCCAGAAGAGTGTCACCATGAGCCGTAACACCGTTAGAGAGGACACCGGTCGGATAATACAGACATCGAAAAGCCCATCGTCGACGCGAGCGTTCGGTACAATCTGAAATCCACCGCCATATCGATTTGTGATGCCTGTCGCAGCGAGAAGGAGCGGTCCCTCGTGGACACCGAAGTCGCCCTCAAGACGCACAAACGGCGGTTCGTAGTAGAAAAGTGTCTCCACCGCGGCGTAAGCGTAGGAGGCAGTGCCTGCAAACAGCGGTGTTCCTTTCGCCGCACGGCGACTCACTTCCGTATCGTAACCGCAGGTGGCAATGGTGATGAAATATTTTTTAATTTTTCCTTGCGGTTCGGTCAGTGGGGTTTGGACATTGAAGCACCTTTCCGTAGATCCGCCCTCCATTTCATTACGGGCTACATCATTTGGATTAACAACTGACTGCTGACTGCTATTCTGATAGCAACATCCTAAATCTACACGGATAGGGGTGCCAGATAAGAGGGTTGCGATTGCGGCTTCAGGTTTCAGCGGCACACCGATTGCCGCTGCAAAATCGTTGCCGCGACCACACGGAAGAACACCTAAGGTTACATCTGGAGCCGTCTCGATACCGTTAACAACTTCGTGGAGCGTCCCATCGCCACCGCAAGCAATCATGGATCGAATTCCATCAGAGATGGCTTCCTGCGCGAAACGTTTGGCATCGCCGGATGCCGAAGTGAACATCAATTGTCCCTGAGCTCCAGATTCGGTAAGGGCAGCATAAGCCTGTTCAGCAACGTTTTTCGCGTTGCCTTTACCGGAAATGGGGTTTGCGATGAGAATAAAATTATCCATTTTTTTAACTTTTTTAACTATGGGCTCCTGGGCGTTGTTTCACTACGTTTCACAACGGTTTCTGGTGAAATCAAGAGCTCTTTGAACACCTGGAGCGGGTTAGAATTAACCAAAAACCACTGCGGAATGTAATGGAGCAGTGATCAGATTAAATAGTTAAAAAACTATTTAATCACCGCGATTTTTCCTATCTTTTTCATCGTATCAAATTCAAGGACGTATATATAGATACCGGTTGATACGTCTGCGGTGTTATTGCTCGTAAGCCACCACTCCTTGCGATTGTGATCCTGATCGGTTACATCCAATGTTTCAAGCAACTCACCGCCTGCGGTAAAGAGCTGGATGCGTGTGCCGACAGGCAACCTGTCGAAAGTAACTGTGCCTTTGTCAGCAACGTTGGGACGCACCGGATTTGGATAGACCCGTACCTGCGTCAGATCCGACACCGCTGCTCCGATGACACCGAGTGGTATTTCAAGTGGACGCGTAGCAGCGCGGATAGGGTTTTCATCAATATCGACTACGTTGGATACGGTAATCTCATATTGATCGGTTGTATCAGTCAGCGATTGCCCGAAGTGCTCAAGAAGACTATCTGTATCAAATGCCAAGAGTGCGCGTGTGCCCATCCGGTCACGGATAGCAGACACGGGACTCACACCACCAATCCGTTTCTCGGCTCGCAAGACATACCGGTTCTCGTCCCCAATCACAGGATTCATCCGCCGGTCGAAGGTAACGAGGACCCAGAAATTCCCATCCATAGAAACCTCATTAGGTGTCTGAATCTGAGATTTAGGCTGTGTCGGACCTATATCACTACCTGGACGGTGATAAGTTGCCCCAATCAACTGCGGTGGTTCTCTCGGTGTAGCAGAAACGGGCTCGGTGCGCTGCGTTTCGTTACCTTTTTCGTCCTTCGTCGTGATAGCGTACCAGTAGGTATTATCCTTGGTAACACGTCTGTCGAGGAATCTTGTGACGGTGAGGTTTTCCGTCACCTTTTCATAAGCGTCAGATGCGGGTGCCTCCTTCTTTTCCCCTTGTGCGCGGTAGACAGTAAAATAGCGCGTCTGACCCGACTGTTCGCCATCTGTTTCGTCGTTCTCCTCGGCATCCCATGTAACGTGAACCGCTTTCTGTGTCAAGGGTCTCGCTTCAACATTCCACGGTTTGAGCGTATCAATGGCATCTGGATCTGTTGCGAAGATGGATTCAAAGCGGTAAATACCGTCCTCAAGGTTAACGTAAAACTCGTCAAACCCGTTTTGATTGAGCTCGGCGGTAAGAAGAGCGGGGGTTTCCTCCATCTTTCGGTGCCAGAGTGGTGACATCGCCGTGCCATCCCACTGCATCACATAGAGATTCGGATACGTAGCGATGACCAACTTATTGTGACCATCACCTTCTAAGTCTGCGATTGCGAGACTGTTCCCATTTCGCCGGTGCGGTGCGATCGCGACAGTCGCATTACGCGCTCCGTCTGAGAGCAACGCGTATCCCCGTGACGTGTGCGTAAAGACGAAAAACTTCCAGATTAGTGGTCCCGAAGGGTTGTCGGGTAGCGATAGTAAACCACCAACAACAAACTCAGGCACGCCATCACCGGTGAGATCCCCTGCCGTGAGTTGCGTGATGTCCTTAAGTGGAAGTTGCGTTTGCCATTCAAGGCGGAAGGTGTTGCGGATAGAGGTAGATTCATAAACGAAAAGATCTCCTTCGCTATCCGCCGCTACGAGTTCCATGCTTCCATCACCATCAAAATCGTTAATAGCGAAGCGTTGGGCGAATACATTAGAGCCGGGGGATTCGTTAATCAAGATAGCCCTCTCAACATAGGTCCTTGTGGCATTGTCGTATTCAAAAATGAGGAGTCGGTCGTTGTTGTTATCGGCGCCGATAATTTCCTTTTGTCCATCACCATCCATATCAGCGATCGTGCCACCGGAGAGAAATGGGGTTTCCCAGATGATCTGGTGTGGGTACCCACGCGGTATAAGACTCTCAATGAGGAAGGTTCTCGCATCGTCGGTAGCCAGTATTTCGAGCAAACCGTCGTTATCAGTGTCATCTACCGTCCACGTAACGAATTTTTCGAGATTAGAGAGCCCCTCCACACTCTCAAGGGTATGTGCCAATTCATATCTTCCGCTTGGGAGACGTTCATAGACCGCGAGGATAGCAGCCTGCAACTCGGCATCGAGAGTTTCCGAGGACAACGGACTCCCGACGATCTCAAGCTGACCGTCTCTGTCGAAGTCTGCGGTGACGCTCGCGATGTGGAGCGGTGGAATATCAAGAGATTTTTCAGTGAATCCGCTTGGCGAGATATATCCGGCAACAATGTCAGTCGTATAAGACGCTCCGCCGTTATCCTCTCTCGTCTTGAGGTTTGTCGTATTCTCTGCTTCAACAAAAAACTGGTAAGTTCCGCGCTCCAAACCTAAAAATAGGAAATGCTCTACTCCGAGATTGGTTGTCTCAATAGGGGCAAAAGGAGCGAGACTTCCCTTTCGCCGGTAATAGAGTGTATTCTGGGTGACATCATCCGTTGCCCATGTAAAAATTGTAAGGGGTCGCTCGCCGTAAAGTGTGTCCGTTGCGGTAAGGGAGATAATTTGAGGGGGTGTCCGGTCTACACTCAACACGACCTGGTCGTGCATCTGTTGCCCATCCGTGGCTGTTGTTGTTAAACGGACGGTGTAAATCCCCTCTGGAACCGTTGTGGTATCCCAAACAGCCAACGTTTCATCGATTTTCTGTGTGATGGAAGATTGTGTAAAAGGCGTAAACTCGATTGGGACTGTAGATTCGCCATAACTGAGCTGCCAAGCGTGGAATTTATAGCCGCCTGCGGTCCCGACGACGGTAATTGAATCTGCGCCGCCGCTATTGGTTTCAGGCGCGAGGATACGTGCCTGCAATGCGCCGCTTGCGAAGAGTGCGCGTTCGGCATTGACAGTACCCGCTCCTACAAATCTCTCATCCACTGCATCGCTATCCTCTTGATAGACAGGATCAGCGGTGCTAATGAGTATGTGTCGTACCTCTTCATGCGTCAGCGCGGGACGTTTGGCGAGGATTAACGCTGCAACGCCAGCCACGTGTGGCGACGCCATCGACGTACCCGTGAGGAGTCGATATTGGTTATTAATCTGTGTGCTGAGAATTACGTTGCCGGGAGCACCGATGTCTACAGACGCGCCGAAATTAGATTGGTAAAATCGTTGTTGATTCTGTTCAGTAGATGCGACAGCAATGACTTTCCGATAGCCCGCGGGAAAAATTGCGGCAGGTTTCTGAGAATTGCCAGCAGCGGCAACCAATATGGCACCCCGTGCATAAGCATAATCAATTGCGTCCTGAATAACGAAAGAGCGACGCTCACTACCCCAACTCATGTTGACAACGCTTGCGCCATTGTCAACCGCATAGACCATCGCTGCGGCGGAGTCATCATCCTGCATTCGGGAACTCCCACCGAGTGAGAGTCCAGCGCGTATTGCCATGAGGGGACATTCCCACGCGACTCCGGCGATCCCGATCCCGTTATCAGGCATAGCACCGGCGATACCAGCGACGTGCGTGCCGTGTCCTTTTTCATCAATCGGTTCGTTATCGCCTTCAAGGTAATCACCCTCTGCTTGTAAATTAGGTGCATCGGTAAAATCCCAACCATAAACATCATCGACGTAACCGTTGCCATCATCGTCTAATCCGTTTTCAGGGATCTCGCCCGGGTTTATCCACGCCTTGGGTGCTAAATCATCGTGCCTATAATCGATCCCGGAATCAATAATGGCGATTACAACGTTCCTGTCGCCTTTTTCGATTGCCCACGCCTGCGGTAACTTCATCAGCGGTAGGCTCCACTGTTCAGGATACATCGGATCATTGGGAACGACCGTGTCTGCAAGCGTTGGACGGAGGTAGTTATACTCGACAGCCTCAATGAGTGGACTCTGTTCATAGACAGCCTTGAGATCCTCGAGAGGTGCATCAGGGGCAAATCTTAACAGATAGATACGCTTCAGGTTAGGATTCAGTGATGGGCGCGCGAGGTACGGAAACAGCGGGTGTAAGGACTCAACCTTATGCTGGACGTGCAAGATGGAGATTGGAGCGTTCGCGTGCAACCGCTCGACATCCGATGCAGCATCAGGCGTCAAACGGATTAGCAACTCACCGGGCGTGATTTGGGAAGCGATGGCCGCGAATGGCAAGTTCTCTGGAGCAGATTCGGTGCAGACTACACTTAAAAGCAGGATGCCTATGAATAAAATTCTTAAGTATTTCATAATGGCTATCGGCGTGTTAGCGATCGGCTGTCTCGGCGTGAAGAACTCACCTCCTGCTTATTATTTCATAGTTGGATGTTATTGTCAACTCCAAAAATTTTATCAGTCTTCACGCCAAGCCCCTATGCTTCAAATTGGAATGGTTGGGGACGAAGCGAGGTGTGGGGGTTCGCTCGCTGAACAACTGTCTACATATTTTCGGGCTTGACTATAAAATGAAAGAGCCTGCCATCAGTGAATGGCTGATGACAGGCTCCGGTTATGTCCATCCAACGGTGGGGGTTACTCAAAGAGCTGAAGTTCGCCGTCCTTGACGATAAACACAATCGGGTCATATACCGCCTCGCCGTCGGGGTCGAAAGAGAAATCGCCTAAAATCGTGGAGAAATCCATCGTCTGCACCAGGGCATCCCGAATCGCAGCAGAATCTGTCGATTGCGCATTCATAATCGCATTAGCGAGAATATGGAGGGTCGCATACGCCTGTGCCGCCCACGGTCCAGGTTCAATACCGTATTCCGCTTCATAGTTCTGAACGAAGGCTTGGTTTCCGGGTGTGTCAGCCATACCAAACCACCCAGAAAAAGTTATCGCCCCTTCGGCAGCGTCGCCCACTTCTTGGATCTCTTTCGCAGTTAAATCAGGAACAATAAGGCGAACAGCATCGGGGATACCGATTTCCGGTGATCGCGCCTGAGTGATAATCTGAATCATCTCCGGTACCAGAGCAGAGATAAAGAGGGTATCAGGCACCATACCCATTATATTGGTGAGTTGCGCAGAAAAATCGGTATCGCCGGTTTGGAAGGTTTCCACCGTCAGAATCTCAACACCGATCGCCTCGAGCGTTTTCTCAAATGCCTCGTTGCTACTTGTGGAGTAGGTATCCGCGGCATCATATATCAGTGCCGCTTTTTTATAGCCAAGTTGCTCGTGAGCCACCATCGCACCATTCGAATTGAGTACACTTACAGTGAGACCGGTGCGGAAGATATAATCCCCAAGTGCGCTCAAACCCGAAGCGGAGGAGATCGGGCTAAAAGCGACCACCCCATTCTCTTGTGCGATCGGAAAAGCCTGTTCGAGGTGTGTTGAGATACCAATCCCGACGATGGCAGGTACGCCTTGATTCACCAATTCCTCGACAGCTGCAATCCCGCCCTCCACAGTGCTTTGAGCGTCCACAGGGACGAACGTGAGGCTTGGACCGCCGAGCATATTAATATCTTCTCTTGCCAAGTCAAGACCACGTTGCATTGGGAGCCCATACGGTTCGGCGTATTCCCCTGTCAGTGCTACGGCGACACCAATGGGAATCTCTCCATCCATCATTTCAGGCATTGTCGTTTTGTCGTCAGGCACCATCGGAGCGATCTTTTCGCAACCGGAAAGCCCGACAGTCAAAGCAACAATCGCGAATACAAACGCGAATGTTATGATCCTTCTTACGTTCATGTTGAATCTCCTTTATTCTTAACTATTTCCATATGAAACGTTCAGGCGGGTCAATTAAAAAAATCGCCCTTAAACCAGATTCGTTGTCGTCAGAGAGAGCAAATTTTGCATTAAGCTCCTATTGATACCCTAAAACCGCTTTAGAGACCAAGCACTTTAAGACAACGTTTTGATGTGAAAAATTAATCGTTGCCCATTATTTCATAGTTAGAAACTATTGTCAACCCAAAAAACGAGGCACTATAGTTTTCGGTTTCAGTTATCATTAATAGAGCGTGTAGGGTTTTAATTGTCAGAATCACAATTCACAGGATCGACAGGATTGAAAGAGGTGAGGTTCGGAAGCCCCGCCAGCGTGGAGGCAGCGATCAGATGTCGGGATTCGGAGATCCCTCCTACAGTGAGATATTGAACGGAAGCCCGGCGAGGTTACAAACCTCGCCTACCTATTTCACAGGGGAAAATACATTCAACACCGTGGCAGTTTTACCATCAATAACTGCAGTAGCAAGGTTCCCGCGACTGTGATTCGAGAAACTCACTATCCACGCGAACCCTTGAAATGACGGATATGCGTGAACTCCGTTTTGACCGACTAAAGTTGTTTTCACTCGCGCATCCGATTTTGCGATCTGAATGACAGCGTCTGCTTTTTGCTGAGAAGGGAGCCTCTGAGTTTTCAATGAACCCAATATCTGTTTGCCTTTGTCTATCGCTGGTGGTAACGTCATTGGATTTTGCTTTGCGAGTTCGCGAAGGTGTATTGCATGTCGGAGATAGGCATCCCGAAATTTTTCATAACGCTTAAGTCCATGGACGATTGGAATTTGTTGATACTGCGCGGCACACATCTCCGCGGCATCTGCTTCGAGACGCAAGACTTTGGCGTAACTCCCCTCCTGCTCTGCCAACTCCCGCTGTTTCCTGAAAAAGGTGGGATAGATACCAAATTCGTAAAACCGATTTGGGTAGCGCGGTAGCCACGTTGCGATAAATTTTTCGATATTTCGGCGTTCAGCATCCAGCACCGAAAAAGCATCGGGGTTACTAGGGAAACACCCAAGCAAAAACACCCCTCCCACAAATTTTTGCCAAGCAATCTCGGCGCGAGTGAGGTGATATTGGTGCTGTTTCTGAATCTCACTCGCCTCTTTTTCAGCGCGTGCTGCCCACTGCTCGTATCCGTGCCGTATATAATAAGCGTGTGCAATCTCGTTCATCGGAACAGAGATGCGCGTGAGACATTCTGCGGCGGCTTCGTGCCAGAGGGCAAGTCTACCAAAATCGCCGGACTGCGCGTAGCGTTTGATAAAGACCTTAGCGGTCGTTGTGCCCTCTCGGATTGCCATAGACGGCTGCGCGGTTAGAAGCAAAATCGAAAAAATCAGCAGTGCGATAACTTTCATTGCAGCATAAAGCGAACGGTTCCAGAGAACATTTCATCAGGGGCAAGCACAATCACACCTGCTGGGATATCCCTCGCCTCTAAATTGATGGCATCCGTCGGGCAGGTGTAAGGCTCAAAACAGATAGCATTCCTATCAGGCGGCGTATAGACAACGAGCTCCCTGAACTGTGCATCCGATTCCATCACCATGCCGTATCCGGTATCTCGGTTCTCAATGAGGCATCGACTTACGCCATCAACCAATTGAACGTCCGTAAAGACATGGTCGAGTTTCAGTTTCGCGAACGGCTGTCCATTTTGGAGATCCAGTGTGTCAGCGACATCGTGCTGTGTACCCGTTGGCACGAGGACCTCGTCCAATTCCCAATACTTAGCGGCAGGTACGGTAATTATCGCTTCGGCTGCATTCGCCTCAGTGCCGAGGTCTACGCTAAAATAGGGGTGGATACCGAACCCAACAGGCATATTCCGGTCACCCGTATTTTTGATAGCAATCCCCATCGTTAGCACGGTATCTTTGAGGGTATAGGTAATCTCAATTCTAAAAGGGAACGGATACTGGCGACCAACATCGGGAAAATCTTGAGAGTTAAGTGAGCATACGAGCGTTGCTCGGTTTTCATCGGCGACATGGCTTTCAACCTGATACGGTAGATTCAACAACAAACCGTGGATTGTTGTTGGAGAGTCGGGTGCTTTGTCAAACTGATAGGTTTCTCCCTCAAATTGCCATTTGCCGTTCCGGATTCGATTGGGGAAGGGAAACAGAATCGGATTGCCGTAAGCGGTCGGACGTTCCTCCAAGGTGGCGAGATCCGGTGGTTCATCTATCAGGTTCAACCAAGTATCCCCAGCTGCGACCTTAAAGGCGTAGCAGTTATTACCAAGTGCGGGCACGATCTCAGCGACAGCTTTTCCATCTTGCTGGATGTAGTAAACTTGGTATTTTGACCCAAGGGCACTTACTGTTTCTACGGCTACTGAATACGTTGTATGTGCCATCGTTTTCTCTCCATCTGCGTTTGCGAGTATCGTTGAAAGTCCGAAAAGAACACAACTTATTCCAATACGGAGCGCGCGCCTCCAAGTTCCTCTGGATCGACAGAGCACCAAAATGCCAGTCATTGTTCTCCCCTTCTCTTATGCTTTGGCGCACCAGCGAATGCCGCGCCTCAGTACCTCTCGGAAGTTCGGATTAGAAAAGGTAACGTCGTCGTGTCCACTCTGGAAACAGAAGACGCGAGAATTGCCGTATTCACGTGCCCATCCCAACACATCCATGCTGTTCGGATGATCGACAGTCAACAGGATCGAGCTATCATCGCCAGCGGATTTCATGGTATAGGTTTCGTCACCCATCTCCCATTCGGTGAGATCTTCTGTGATTGGGTGTGTCGCATCAGCGATTTGCACCTGTAGCGTTTGCCGAGGATAGTATCCAAAACCGCGTTCATGGATACCGCACATTTCAGAATAGGCATCCCATTCTGGAAACGCTAAGATGGCGTGATGCAGAATTACCATGCCCTGTCCACGTTCCGTTAAACCGAGGATAGCCTGCGCTTGCGCATCCGTCGGATAGGGACGGTGAAAGTTGTAAAAGACGACGGTATTATAGTCCTTTTGGCTTGGGTCGTCTACAAAATCGTCCAGATCTTCTCGGACGAATTGAACCCCCTCCATACTCTCAAAAACCGCGTCAAACTGTTTCTCCTGAAACCCGTGTTCACCGGTTACGACCGCAATCTTCATAGTTCTTTCTCCTTTCAGATTTTATAGTAAAGCCAATAATTAACCCCATACATGGGCGGGGTTAGATGAAGATTAAAAATTTAATTCGGTAATTTCCAAACGATGCCCGGTGCGGTTGGAAACCGCAACTACCGTGCCTAAGGAAAACATAGGATGACCGAAGTATTTTCTGAAACCTCATCAAACCGCACTTACGGGGAATGGAACAGCACCCACAGATTTAATCGGTAATTGACTGATAGGTTAGAACGCGGAATTGGGCGTGGAACGGGGAATCGCCTATCAGTTGCGTCATGAGGATACCGATTAAATCTTCGACAGGATCAATCCAAAATGTTGTACTTGCAAGCCCGCCCCAACTGTACGTGCCTTCAGAACCGGGAGCGTGGGTCTCAGCGACATCGGTAACGACAGCGAATCCAAGTCCGAAACCGCATCCTGTTCTCTCAAGCGGTTGCCAATCGTCAGAGATATGATTTATTCTGATGAGTTCGACGGTTTTCCTTCCAAGCAACCGAACGCCATCAAGTTCACCATCGTTGAGTAGCATTTGGCAGAAACGGAGGTAATCCGCGGCGGTTGACTGTAGTCCAGCACCCCCGGAATGGAAAAAGCTGCGCGGTCCGCTGGAAACAGGCGCGTCCTCAATCACCTGAATACCACCGTCCTCGGCAGGTTCATATAACGTCGGGTACCGATCCGCCTTTTCGTCCGGCACCGAGAAAGCAGTGTCCGCTATTCCCAACGGATCCAAAATCTGGGTTTTCAGAAATTCCTCAAACGGCATTCCAGAGACGACTTCCACAAGATAGCCGAGTACGTCGGTAGACATGCCGTAACTCCACGAAGCACCGGGGTGGTATGCTAATGGGATATTCCCAAGCTCTTGCGCCATATTTGCGAGGTCCCCACCGTAGAAATTCGCCTCTTTATATCGCTGATGAATCGGGTGCTCCCCGTCCCCACCATAGATAAGCCCAGCAGTGTGCGTCAGCAGATGCTTTACTGTCATCTCGCGTTCTGCATCAACAATATTCTCGCCGCCCTCAGTGTAAACCTGCATGTCCTTGAAAGCGGGAATTAATTCGGAGACAGGGGTGCCGAGTTGAAAATGCCCTTCTTCGTAGAGCATCATCACAGCGATGCTGGTAATCGGCTTCGTCATTGAATAAATGCGGAAGATGGTATCAAATTCCAGCGGTCTTGCAGTGGCAACATCCTGCATACCGAACTTTTCAAAATGGACAAGCCTACCTTCACGCGCGATCATCGTTAACGCACCGGGGATTTTGCCATCGTCAACCCAGCGTTGCATGACCGGAGCAATGCGCGCTAAACGCGAGGTTGACATACCGACATCTTCAGGTACTGCGCGTGGTAATCCTTCATACAATGTCATTGAAAACTCCTGTAAAATAGCGGTTGGCTTTCAGGTAGGGTTGCTACGCAACCCTACCTGACTGCTGACTGCTGTTATTCATGGGCGCAAGCCTATAGAGGCTTGCGGGACAATGCCTGATAGGTTAGGACCCGGAATTGGGCGTGGAACGGAGAATCGGCACCGACCCATTGTGTCATAAATGGGCGAGGTTAGGAAACCTCGCCAGCAGTAGAAGGATTTTTCTCAATCCATTCTCTTTTTTTTTACGGTGCCCGTTTGAGGTATGCCCAGCGGGTTGCGAGTTTACCACCGGGTTCAACGTTGAGAATTGCGGCCAATCCGACATCCATCGCTTCCTGAATTTCCGCTTCGGTTCGTGCGACATTGGAGATGCGTATCTCTTCAATGATACCCTTCAATCCGTTTGCGTTATTGAGATTCGGCACGCCGAGCGTAATCGGATCTGCACTCTGAAACGTAGTACCATTGGGTGCTTCGATTTCCAATTCACCATCGACATAAGCTCGTCCCATTTTGCCATCAAAGGTAAAGGCGAGATGATGCCACTTATTGTCGGTGATGTCGGTTGTGGCATCTATAGTAAACCCACATGCCCCATTTGCTCCAATTTCCGAATGTAGAACACTCTTATCTACATGAACCCAGATACCGTAGTTTCGATTGCCGCATCCAGCCTGTTGTTTGCAGACGATGCCCTGCCATTTACCTGTGGATTCCTCCACTTTGACCCACGCTTCAATACTGAGTGTTTCCAATTCCAGTTTTTTGGTGGACTTGACGACGACATATCCACTGTCATTGCCCGGAAATTCCAATCCTGTTCCGAACTTCGCCTTGACCCACTTAGGTTTCCCTGCGAATTCGCCATCGTGTCCGTTGCCGGAAGCGTCTTCCACTACATCGCCGGCACCTTCCTCAAAGAGCCAGACGGCGACGGTGTGTTTATCAACCTCTGCCTCTGTAGACGGACCACCGAGCAGTGCCAAAACCACTACTGCGATGAAGAGACACTTAATGCTATAGATAGATTTCGTATCTGTAGTGTGCATAGCCATTTCCTCCTTTATTGCGGTATTCTACCAGAATATGAATGTTAAGTCAAGCATTTGGTGGTGCATGCAGTTGTCAGCAGTCGGGAATCGGAATTCCCTCCTACCGGTCGCGATTCGGAGTCATTCCTAAAGTGAAGCCTCTGCCAACGGGAGATCGAAATTAAGGGAAAACTGAATGGCTCCACCCAGAGATAAAAATGTTGACATGAGACAGTGTATCGCATATAATTTCGCATGTTCACTTGTCGGCGCGTGCTGGACACGCGTGAATCACGAGGACACATAAGGAGGCTTACATGGCAGAACGAATTAAAATGGGATTGGTCGGATGCGGGGGTATGTCCGGTGCACACATGGGTGCGTATCGCGAACTCTGGTCGAAAGGCATCAGGGACTTTGAAATTGTGGCGGCGTGTGACATCGCAGTGGAACGCGCTGAAGAACGGGCAAATCAGGCGCACGAGTTCCAAGGCGGAACGAAGCCAGCGGTCTACGCAGAACTTGACGAGATGTTGGCGAAGCACCCCGATCTGGAGTGCGTTGACATCTGTGCCCTCCATAGTGCACATCATACGCTCGCCGTGCCTGCGCTCGATGCTGGAAAGCATGTTATTATTGAAAAGCCGTTCGGTATTACAATGCGGGCATGCAAACTGATGATGGAAGCCGCGGATCGAAACGACAGGATTATTTCCGTCGCTGAAAACTATCGTCTGGCGCGCATCCAACGCACCCGCAGCTGGGCAGTCGCCCAAGGACGTATCGGCGATCCTCGTATGTTCTTCTGGGTAGAGGTCAGCGAAGGCTTAGGGAAATGGAGTTGGCGTAACTTCAAGATGGATGCAGGCGGTGGTTGGGCATTAGACGGTGGCGTGCATTTTACGGATCTGATGCGCTATATCCTCGGCATGGAAGCCGAGGAGGTCTATGCCATTAACAAGGCTTACGAACCTTTCCGTTATGACAATCCTGCAGAAAGAGAAGGCGGATACGCCGTTGACATTGAGGATGCGATGATCGCCACTATCAAGTTTGAGCAGGGCGTTACAGCGCAGTGGACATGGGTCGGCTCCGCGCCCGGACACGGTTTCCGTCAACACACCGTTTACGGTAGTGAAGGCTCGCTTGATTGGAACCAGGGGTTGGTGCCGCGCGGCGGCGAACCGATCTCCAACGATGACCTCATGCAAGAGTTCACGGATAGCCTCAGCGATTCAGAACGGGAATACTACTTCCCGGGCGGTGTGGAAGATACCGTCGCGATTGAGCTGAAATACTTCGCCGATGCCATTCGGAGCGGTGGCAAACCGGAAGTGGATGCCATCGAAGGCATGCGGTCGGAAGCCATCTGCATGGCGGTCTATGAATCGGGATGGTTCGGTCGTCCAGTGACGATTGAGGAGATCGAAAACTGCGAACTGGAAGGCTATCAGAAGGAGATTAACGATAAGTTAGGGATTGGGACATAAATGCAAATTTGCGGGCAAATGGGTCACACTATCTATTGCTGGCGAGGTTTCAAATCTCTCGGAAGCCCCAGGAGTCCTTTTATAGTAAAATCCAAAAATAGGTGAACACTTTGAGAAGTTAACCCCCCTTCCCCCCTTATCAGGGGGGTAAGAAACGCGCCGAAATCTCCAAATTTATTTAAAGCGTTTCAATAATTGTGGGCTTTACTATAATAAATTGTTCACGATCCTAGCTTAGATGAACTTAACCAGAAACCTGCCCGAAAGAATCGGGGTTACAAACCCCTCCCACAGTGGAGGGCAGCTCAGGAGCCCATAAATTAAAAAATGAATCGATTGAATGGAAAAGTTGCGATTGTTACAGGTGCCGGTAAAAAAGGGGATGTCGACGGTACTGGCTATTCGACATCAATGCTCTTCGCGAGAGAGGGTGCGAAAGTGCTATTGGCGGATATCTCCCCTGAGAACGCCAACGCTACGCTTGCTGAAATCGAGGCAGAAGGTGGCGAAGCATCAATATTTATCGGCGATTTGTCCACAGAGGAAGCCTGTGCTGGGATGGTAGAAGCCGCCGTCGAACGTTTTGGCAAAGTGAACGTCCTCTTCAACAACGTCGGGCTTGGCGGTTCCGGGATGGTCACGCAGGTGGACGAGGCGAAGTGGGACAGGGTCATGGATGTCAATCTCAAAAGCATGATCATGGCGTGTAAGCATGCCGTGCCACGGATGGCGGAGGCGGGCGGAGGTTCAATTATCAACGTCTCGTCAATCGACGCGTTGCGTGCGGGTTCATCTCGAAATCTGCCATACGCGGCGGCGAAGGGTGGGATGATTTCCGCAACAACAGTGATGGCAGTGCATCATGGACGGGACAATATCCGAGTGAATTGTATCGCGCCCGGACATCTTTACGCTTCATTCCCTGCGCCGTATTTGAGCGAAGCCGAGCGGGAGCGGCGGAGGCTTATCGGACCACTCGGTACAGAAGGAACTGCTTGGGATGTTGCTTGGGCAACCGTTTTTCTCGCCAGCGACGAATCGAAATGGATCTCCGGTGTTATCATTCCGATTGATGCGGGTTTACTCGCCGCAACGCCGCTTGCTGTTGTGCATCAACTTGATGAATAGGTATAGCACGTCACATAGACTTCACATTACAATAGTTTCAAAAAAAGAAATGGGCAATGGACCGAAGTCCATTGCCCATTGTTTAACGGTCCTTATTGCTGGGTATGATCAGGGTCAAACATCGGGTCGGTATAGAGCATTGTGTTTTTGCTTGCCATGAGGTTGTATGTCATGTCGGGCGGTGGAGAACCATCCGTCCAATTTTCAGCCTTACGATCCCATATTACCTGAAACGATGCTGGATCCTGTGTCGTTGCGAGGAAGATCTGAACACTGTACGTTGTTGAATTTTCCCAGTCGCCGACGGTGCCGATGTGGCAGGGTTTCTCGGCATCAAAACAGGGTCCCTCGGTTTGGGAAAACTCTGTGATTGTTGATTCATCGTCTGGGATGAGCATGAATCCATTGCTCACGAAATTTGCCTCGTCGTTTTCCCCTGGCGTCCCACGCGGACCTTCGTAGTTTTCTGGGTAGTATATCCATACTAACCATCCCTGTTTAGACTCCTCTGCAGAATAATAGTGTGATTGTTGCGCCCAATCGCTATCAGTCGGTCGCGCGGTAGCCGTCGCCGTAAATGTCACCTGCTGAGAGACTCCAGTAGCAGTTACTGTGACGGTGTACGTGCCAGTCGTTTCACCAAACTGTAGTGTGGTGCTTGCTTGACCGTCTGACCCTGTGGTAGCACTCGTAGGATTTAGGACACCACTGCTTGGACTCACACTGAAACTCACTGTGACACCGGATAGCACAACACTGTTCTGATCCAGCACTCTCACAATAAGAGGGTTCGTCAAGTGTTGATTGGTTTCCGCACTCTGACCACCACCACTGACCACCTCTAACGTCGTCGCTGTTCGTGTTGGTGCATTGACGGGTTGCTGCTTGCCGCCGTTATTGCCACCGCCGTTGTTGCCGCCATTGTTAGGTGGCGAATTTCTGACCAGTGGAGACGGTGGTAGTGGTGGTAGTGGGTTATTGGCACCTAAATTATTACCGTTAGTGTTATCGCCACCCGGCTGCTCGTTAGTCGGTGTCTGAGTTTGCAGTGCCGCCACAATCTCTGTAGTGTCAATCACCCTTTCCGCATGCACAATTTGCTTGCCTTCATAATAGAACAAATAAGAATCGTTGATGGATTTTATGGAGTGGGTTGAACGGAAGGAACAAGGTTGGGGTTACAAACCCCTTCCACATTACGAATAATGAGCTGTCCTCAGTATAGATACAGATGGGAGAAAAAGAGAACGGGCAATGCCATAGCGTGCATTACCCGTTCGTTGTTTCGGAAAATGTAATTGGAATATCCGTTGGTTAATCTCGTGAGTGCTTCAATTCGCCCCACTGCGTAGCAAGTTTACCTTTAGCGGAAATCAACCCTCTCAGGCGGACTGTCGCTAACGTCTGGCGTTCGCCATCAAAAGATACGTCTTCAATTTGGTAATAGTAGACGACGTTTGGCTTCGCCGTGGTGTCTGTCCACGTATAGGTATTCCGTTCAGCGGTGGTGCCTGCTCCCGGAATCAGCTGGGCGTTGATGACCTTGAATTCACCCGTCTTCGTTTGACTTCGTAATATATTGAATCCGGCGTTGTCCACCTCGGACTCAGTCGTCCAATTAATGACAACCGTGCCAGCTTCGGTGAGATCTGGACGGAATTGAGACAGTTGGACAGGGAGCGCATGCCCTGCTCGGATGCCGGGGCTCCCGTGGTCGGTTCTGCTGCCGTACCAGGTTTCAATATCTTTTCTTGATAGGTCCAAGAACGAGGTTTCTACTGCGGGGATCCACGCTTCTCGCAGGATGCCGTTGAGCGCGGTGCCTTTGTTCGTGTATCTTCGGGTCCGCGGGTTATACTCACGATACCGGCGGATGAGCGAAGTACGGTCTCCATCTTCTGTCCAGCCATTCGGTAATTCCCATGCGGGTTCATCAGCGGTCCGGATTCTGCCATCAAGGTTTCCAACTTCATCGGCGAGGTTATTTCTTCCATCGACGAGTTTGATGTGGAACCCCATGGTCGGATGTAAGAACGGATCTCGCAGGGTGCTCATACCAAATTCAGCGGCGAGTTCCGGGTAAACCTTAAAGACGCGAGTCGCTACAAAGTGGATGCGATCTGAGTTTCTGCCATTCGCTGAGACGATGAGCACCGTCTGATTTGGGGGGATCGTTTTCACGCCTCCACTATCCTTAAAATTAATTGTTCCGGACAGGGGCTCTCTGGCTGCGTGCGGATCGTTGTAGTTTTCAATGATGAGCTCCCACCCACTACCAGCATCTAAGGCAACGGCTTGGGTTTTAGAACTATTGGAAAGCTCAATCCACTGGATTTCATTCGCGCCGCCATCTGTAGCGAACATAATTTCGCTAATCGTCACTGCTCCTTGTCTTGGCGTGGTTCCTGGTGGCGTGGTGGTTGCGGCGACTCTGAAGCTGAGCGCAGGGGAAGGCGTTGCTGTGTTTGGCACCCCACCCGCGTCTGCTACAGCCCTTGCCTTGATCTGCACCGTCACGCTTGTCGCACTGGGATTGGGTGTGAGCGTTGCGACGTAACTGTTTGTATTGGGGATTGCGAAGAGGGCGGTGATTGAGCCGCCGATGACAGTGATTTCACCCGGAAGCAGTGCGGCACTCGTCTGAAGGGGTTCGTCAAAAGTGATCGTTATGGGAAACACACCGCCGCCTACCGGAGGCGTTCCTGTAATCGTCGCGACGGGTCCGGTCGTATCTACGGTAAACGTGCCTTTCGGGAAGATATATGAACCGGTAGCCGACGGTTCTACAGTTATCTGTATTATACCCACAACGGGACGAATCGTCACTGTCCAAACTCTTTGGGCAGTGTCAGATGTAATACTATCAATATATCCGTTGGTGACCTTGAGATCAGCGCGCGTCAGTGTAATGGGTGTCGTTGAGGTGAGTGTCACCGTAAACGGCGCGTTGCCACCAATAGACTTATCAGACGACAGCGTAAGCGGCGGTGCCGTGCTCCGAATTATTTCGACCGATTCTATTACAGCCTCGGCGGGGGCAGGTACCCCCGGTTGGAAGTCGGGAGAAAAAACGGGTAGGGTTTGGACAGACCCTGCTGGCACTGCTATATTTACATTACTAACATTACCCTTAACAGTGATTGTCGTTGTCCACACCGCATTATCTGTAGTTGTAAGCGGAGCGGCTGTTGCACCGTTCAGAACATGATCGTCGTTGTTATCTAAAGCCTGCAACACAATATCACTGACATCAAAGCCGGTTACTGGGGTATTAGCATTATTGTTCTGGTCATCCTGGAAGGTGATAGTTAACTCAAAAGAAACGGATTCAGCTCTGATGCCGTATACTTGGATGCCTTGTGTGTCTGGGTCCTCCGGGTCATTTGCCACCTCATCTGGGACTGACAGGAAGGGTGTCACAGCTGCGGTTGCGGGTGTTGCCACGAAGGCAAGTCCGACGAGTAGCAGGGCAAAAATTAAGATAAATTTCAATTTATCGAACAACATTCGTAATTTTCCTCCTCTAAACAAACACAAACTCGAGAACATGCTTTGGGTTTTATAGTAAAATCTACAATTACCGATACACTGTTGCGGACGCGGTTCGGAAACCTCTCCAGTGGGACAGTAAGTGCCCAGTTTCATGCCGTCTATAAATTTTTGGACTTCACTATAATTTAATTATCCTGTTTTGGGCGCGGTTGAAATCGCGCGAATTTTCAATAGTTTCCTACGAAGGAGATAACGTTATTTTTTTGAGGGGCGTTACGAAAAAGTGCGATAAAAATAGGGATAGAGTGTCAGATTAGGTGTGGTATGTGCATTGTCTGAATCGCGGATTGTCGCGGATTTAGCAGATTCCGCGGATTTTAACATTTTTTGTCGGAGGCGTTGTTGGGTGTGGGACGGATGCTATCTGTATAGAAGCGTTTGGCAGGGTAGGAACGGGTTTCGTAGTTGGATGAAGATCGAGAATTTAAATTGGGTAGTGTTGGGTGTTAGCTGTCTGAATCAGGATTTACAGGAAACCTCTTCGGTCTTCACAGGATTGCAGCTCTTTCAACCTGGGGATAATGGCTTAAAACACCTGTGGGTGTTTGAAAAATCACGTTGATATTTTTCTCAACCCCGTGTATAATGCAGGTATGGCACACTTTGATGAACTCTTCAAACACTTGGCGGATTATTCTCCCGAGCAACTCGCAGCCTTAGCACTGAATACAGCACGCGTCGAAGTCGGTGCCCTCTGAACACCGAGCAACCCACGGTTAAGATACATCACAGCGATCTGACGTTTCAGATATCGCTACCTGACAAAGGCGAGGACGCTATCCTGCATATAGAGGCACAAACCGACGATAGCCAGGAGAAACCGATGCCGCTGCGGATGTTGGCGTATGCAAGTTTTCTCGCACATCAGCATGAGATGAACGTCTATTCCACAGTTTTCTATCTCCGACCACCTGCCGGACAAAGAGATCCGGGGCATTACGAGTATGGAGATGAGGGGACGGGCGGCTTGCGGTTCACGTATAATGTGATCCGAGTGTATGAGTTAGAAGGCGAAGCATATTTAGACCCCGGCTCTGTTGGGTTACTCCCCTTCACACCGTTGATGCAGCCCCCTTCGGGGATGACCTCTGAAGCCTGGGTTGAGACCTGTATAGAAACGACAAAAGCGGCTCCGGTAGACAAGCAGACGCGGGGCACGTTATTATATGCGCTCTCCGTTTTTGGGGGGTTAGTCCACCCGCCTGAACTTTTTCAGGATCGGGTATTGGAGGAAATCATGCAAGAATCTCCTGTTTACGAACGCATCATACAACGCGGCATTGAGCAAGGCATCGAACGCGGGGCGCGCCAAGCGATGATTGAAAACATTTTGGCAGTCCTTGAGGCGCGGTTCCCAGATGCCGATGTCAACACTCTGAGCCCCAGGCTTGAAGCGATTGAGGACCTTAACAGTCTCAAGCAGTTGAATCTAAATGCTTCCTTAGCCAATAGTTTTCGGGCATTCCAAGAACGCTTAGAGGCATAACGGGCGATAGACGCACACTGCCTGACACAAGGGGCAGCAGAAGCCGTCCCTACGCAGAGTCCTTCAGTTTTCTGTGGATTCCAAAGAAAAAAATCGCGAGCTGGAGCTCGCTCTTACAGTAGGGATCCCTATATTCTAATATTCCTTCGACAGGAGAACGGAATACTTCTGCGTCCCTACGGGACTTCAGAGGAGATCGGCATTAGAACTGTGCGGGGAAGTTTCCGCGTGCGGCATCCATGACTTCGGCTGTAATCTCATCGTAGCCGTTGTCTTTGGCAAAACTTTCGATCCCCATCTTCGCCATCGGACGAACAAACGCTGGAATCCGCTCTAAGCGTTCGAGTGCCTCCGCTGTCCAGACGGGACCGCTCGGTTCGGCGGGTTCAGACTCTTCCTGAAATGCGTCCGAGATGACGGAGGTAAAGGGGCATTTGCCCCCTTCAGTCGTTTCACCCGAACTCATTTCTGGGGAAAACTCGTTAGGCATCGCTTCGCTCTTTGCGGTCTCCAACTGTGAACGTACCATCTGCATCGGTTGCGCCGCTTCGTTATTCCCACCGAGTTTGAGATCCAAGGATTTCAGCATCTGGGTTTCCGACGGATTGAGGAACATGGCGATCTCTGTAAAGCAGTCAGGACATTCAAAAAGTGCTGTCACGGAGCCTTGTTCGGGACGGGTCACGTCTTTAAATTTCATCGCTGTGTCACAGTCTGTACATAAGAATTTCATCTTTTAATTATTCCTTGCGGTTCGGTGAGACGGGTAAAGTATTTTACGTGCCTCTCCGTAGAACCTGCTTCGCAGTGAGAACCACTTCGTTACGGACTGCGCGGCTCGCAGCTAATGTGTTACGAAAGGGGCACAAACTAACAGTTCGTCCTACATTCAAAAAACGCTTGAACTTTTTCAACCACCTGCATGAGTGCCTTGCTCGCGGGAGCGTCCGGGTATTCATCAAGATAAAGGGTGCCGTCGTCATTGGAACGGGCGAGTCTCGGATCAAAGGGGACACTACCGAGGATTACCTGCTGGAATGCAGTGTCCAGTGTCTCGTCGGTGGAAAAGAGGGGTTCCGCCTCGCCGCAGTGCTGACAGACATAGAAAGCCATATTTTCGACAACACCGATGATTGGGACCTTGAGAATGTCTCTCGCCATTGTTACCGATTTCTTGACGATGAGTTGCGAGACCTCAGACGGGATTGTCACGACGACTACACCGCCAAGGTCGGGGATGAGTTCTGCCACGTTCGGAAGCCGGTCGGTTCCGGGTGGCAGGTCGAGCAGGAGGTAATCCAGTGCTCCCCACTCGGTATCGGCGATGAACTCTCGGAGCGCGCCGACCTCCATCGTGCTACGCCACGTGAACGCGTCCTTCTGGGTGTGAGCACTCCAGAGTACCGGGGCATCGTCTTCTGCCAAGAGTAGATCCATAGAGATAAGTTTCGTGCCGAGTGCGGTAACAGCAGGCTTGACTCCCGCGGGTGTGTATTCCAACGTAGCGTTACGCACCCCCATCATCTTGGCAAGCGTCGGTCCGTTGATGTCAGCATCGACGACCCCGACAGTGTTACCCTTCAGCGTGAGGGCGGTGGCGAGGTTCGCAGTGAGTGAGCTCTTGCCGACTCCGCCTTTCCCGCTCATAATCGCGACTGTGTGCTTGACAGAAGCGAGCCGTTTCTGGAGTCGGTTCACCTGCGCCGTGACTTGCCCGATAATGTTGGAGCCGGCATCGCTTGGGAGTTCTTTGTAAGTCCTCATTCTTTCCCACCGATGGCATAGAGTGCCTGATAGCTGCGCAGATAGAGCGTCCCGTTTGCGATAACAGGAGATGCGGCGATGGCTTCCCCCATGGAGTTCCTGGCAACGATTTCAAATTCACGTCCCGCCTTCACGACATTGATAACACCGTCTCGAGATGTAAGGTAGACAAACCCATTCGCATAGATCGGCGAGGCGCGATGTCGGTGGCGATGTGTCCCTTCTCGATAGAGTTGTTTGCCCGTCTCGGCATCAAGACATATCAGATCACCGTTTTCTCGACAGAGATAAACTAAACCGTCATGGATAAGCGGGGACGGGACATCTGGCGTGCCTTGTCGAAGTTTCCAACGTTGCCACTTACCGTTCGTAATATCGCCTTGTGCAGCCGGATCAATGCCCACAACAGGCCCGTTTTTCGCTGAGGGGACGACGATGAGCCCCTCCATTGCAACGGGAGAAGCGACGAATCGGAGGGAGTAGTTATAACGCTCCTTCGGATTCAAGTCACCACACCGCCAGATTTCACTGCCATCATTGAGGCTGTGAGCAGTGACATAGTCTGCGCCGTGTACAACGAGATATTCGCGTTCTGAATCACGGTAGAGAATAGGAGAGGTATAGGCGTGTTCACACTCCTCAGTTGCGTCGCTTTTGCGTTTATGCTTCCAGATCTCTTTCCCCGTCATTTTGTCGAGTGCCAGTACGAGCCATGCATTGCTGTGGATGAGTTGGATGTAAAGCCGATCCTTATCAAGCAGCGGGGTTGTTGACATGACGAAATAGAGGTTAAACCTGCCGTAACGGTCGGCGAGATTGGTGTGCCAAACCTGATTCCCATCGAAATCGTAGCAGGCAAGATCCCCAGTGCCGAGGAACGCCCAGACGTGTTCGCCATCGGTTACGGGAGAGGGAGCGGCAGAATTGCCTTCGCCGCCGCTGACGACGCGGTTGCCACGTCCTAAAGTCCGCTTCCAGAGTTCTTCACCTCCGGTACTGATACACATCAAAACAAGTGCATTGCCTTCAGCAGAGGTGAGGAAAATTTTATCTTCCCAGACAACGGGGGTAGAGGCGGCGGCACCGGGAAGTGGCAAACGCCATCGGACGTTCTCGGTTTGGCTCCATTGGATAGGCGCATCGGTCTCTTGGCTGACACCGTCGTTGTTCGGTCCGCGCCACTGGTGCCAATTGTCAGTAAAACCATTCGCGACAAGGATAAACACCCCAAGTAGGAGTGTTAGTGTATTTCCAATTTTCCTTGCGGTTCGGTGAGGTGGGTTTCGCATTGAACGTTCCTTTACGTATATCCGCTTTCCACTTCGTTTCAAGCTGCGCACTTTCGCTTAACAATAACTGTTCGGAGTTAACCGAAAACCACCGTGAAACGAAGTGGAACGGTGACCAGAGTTAATAGCTTAAAAATCTGTCCACACGCCTCTATCAGGACCATTCGACTGATAAGGCATTATTTTTGATAAACTCCCCATACTATATTCCAGAAACTCATGTCCTGCTTCTATCACATAGCCTTCGTTTGTGAAAATGGGAAACTCCAGATTGGAGAGAGATAGGACTTACGCACATTTGGAGTCGATGCCGACCTTGAGCGGATATTACCGAAGAACGCGCAATGAATTGCGCTACTACGAACGAAAGACCCCACGAAAACGGGTGAACTGCGTAAGTCCTATTCTATAAACTTCTGTAACTTTTGTCCACTACGATAAGATACGAAGCAAAAGAATCTCCACGCTTTAAGATGGAGAGAATATCAATCCTGATCTGACTGTTGATAGTACTGCCCAAGCACCTCATTGGCAAGACTTCTACCGTCCTCAATGACCCGTGCGGCGAAATCAAGCGTAACTTGGTTAAGGTTGTTCTCTTGCGCCCGCTGTTCAATCCGAGTTTGCGTAATATTCCGCATAAATCCAGCAGGCACTAAGTTTAAGCGTTCGACCGCCTCCGTCGTCCATTGTACTGGACTTTCAAAATTCTGAATGACCTCAGCATTTTGGGGACCGCTCTGCGCTTGTACGGCTCTGAGTTCGGGAGCATCTTCGCGGACTGCTGCCGCTTCACCCATGCTGTCGTCAATAATTTCGGTTGCGAAGGCGTTTGTGATAGTGGCAATCTTTTGAGAACGTGCGGATTTCTCAATGCGCGCTTTGACGTTTCGGCGCATATAGCCGCGCGGGACACGCCGCAGTGCCTTTTTCGCCTGTTCCGACCACTGGAGTCGCACGCCGTCAAACGTCTCTTCCTCGGCAGCGCCACCCTCATCTACAGCGATATTCTGCAATGACCCCTTGTCAACCCTCTGAAAACGCTCCGGTGCCGAACTACAAACGGGACATCTCACGGGTTGTTGATTGTGCGCGGCGTAGCCACATTCGCCACAGATGTACGTTTGTACGGCATCCGATTCCAGTACTTTCTGTTCGGCGATTTCCTTGGCGACACGTGTCAACTTTTCAGAAGCACGTTGTGGCATAATTGCTTCCATCGCCATGTCAATGACGCTCTCGGTAATGACGGAATGCCCGCGTTCTATAGCGAACCGATGGACGGCTGTCTTGGCGATGCCGCGCACGAGGGGTGGTGCTTTCTCCATCCTATCTAAAGCCTCCTGCGTCCAGACGAGCGTCTCTTCCGCTTTCACATCGATTTGTGGGAAATAGCGTTGACTCGATAAGAGGACATTGCAAGGTGCCAGACGCAACAGATTTTCGGCAGTACTACCGATGTCCATATCCTGTTCACTGTGGACTCCGATTCTGCCCAAGACCAGGAGCCATGGGTTTGTTTTTCGTACGTATTGTAGAATCTTTTCGTAGGCTTTTCCATCAAGCAGGGTAATTTTTAGAGCGTAGTCGTGTTCCTCTTTTGCAATAGAGCGTGCAACCTCCAGATGTGACTGATAGATTTTTGCCAAGCCTGTATCTATTACCTCTTCGTGGAGTTGCTCCTGCTCTTTAAATCTAAAAGTCCTCGCGGCGCGTTCCGTGAGCACATTCACAACAGAATTGAAGACGATGTAGTGTAGATAGGGATCGTAGACACCAACGGCTTCGACCTGTTTATTGAGCATTTGTCCGAGTTGTATCGCGGTTTTCAAGCCTGAGAAAGACTCCGGACTTCCATCAATTCCGACGAGGATATTTCCCTCGCTCTCTTCAATCGATTCGAGGTCCCGGACGACAAGCGTATCGGTATTAATACGGCGGACGACGCGTTCACAGACCCCACCAATGAGGCTATCCTTGACGGCACCCATACCGAGTGCGCCCATAATCACAAGATCGTAATCGCCTTCCTGAATGTCTTCAACGAGTTTTATGAAGTGTTTGCCTTCCGGCATTCTCGCTTCAAATGGAATCCCAAATTCAGTGCACTTCTGCTTCATCACCTCAAGATAGGAATCCGAGATCAGCTGTAGCCCCATGGTAATGAGCGTATCGTGGATACGACGCTGCTTTTCAAGTTCGACCTCGTCCTGATATTCTTCTGGCAGGGTGTACTCCATCTGTTTAAAGCGAACATCGTGCATTTTTGCGGCGTAAACGTGCGAACCTACCAATTGGGATCCGAACTTCCTCGCGAACGCAACTGATAGAGCGATACTCGCGTCCGAGTAGTCCGAATTGTCAACGGGTACGTAAATTTTTTTTATCATTTTTTTAATTTTCCTTGCGGGAGAACAACGTAGGTTTCGTATTCCACGCGCCTTCCCCAAGAGTCGCCCTCCACTACGTTACGGGCTATGGTTTCGGTCTTTCGGGTTAGGGGAGCCAGCCCATATCTCTACAGCTCATCCTGTTCATCTTTTCTGTAACGCGCCCCCAGAAAACCACCGAGGACATGGGCGATCAACGTTGCGGGCCATAGGTAAACCATCGCGGTTTGCCAGTCCCAGTGGAGAACAAAACGCCGCACAACGATGTTAATAACGATCGGAATGTAGAGACATCTACTCCACGGACGGCTGAATCTCTTAAACCCGCCACGGAAAAATCCGAACGTGAAATGAATCACAAAAGCCGCGAGGGAGATTAAGAGGTTCACATCTTTCATTTTTCGAGGAGTGCCTTGACATCCCGCCGTAGACGCAGCAGCGCCGGTTTGCTTCGACTATCGTAGTAGCCATAGATGTTCCCATCCGGCGTGATGAGAACGAACCGCGTGCTATGAAGTATTTCGGTGCCGTTGTGTCCCGCGGCTAAACTGAACCCGTCTTCGGCTAACTGATAGATATGCGCCTTGTCCCCAGTAAGAAAGTGCCAACGTCTATCGTCAGCACCATAAGCCGTTGCGTAGCGCGAAAGGACCTTTGATGTATCTCGTTCCGGGTCCACGGAGAAGGAGACGAAATAGACCGGATCCGCAACAAATTCGGATTGAAGACGTGCCATCTCCTGTGTCATTGCCGGACAAATGGTTGGGCAATTGGTGAAGATAAAGTCTGCGACCCAAATTTTGCCCTTCATGTCGGACAATGTTAGCGGCTCTCCCTGCTGCGTCGTCAGGCTAAAGTCCGGCACGCCGACAGCGGTACTTTTAGAGACTGGCATCTCCGGTTTGGTATCAAATACCGACCATAGGTTAATCCCCGCGATGCCGATAATAATAACACCCAGCACTACCCAGATCAGGGTGCTTTTGTCAAGTCGCCGTTTAACTTTATTGGTATTGGCAGTTTGTGTTTCCATACCCAGCACCATAAGCGTCAAATTTAAGAAGCCGATGAACGTGTTCTTCTTGAAGTGTTGTTATGTCCGTATTGTCTGAATCGCGGATTCTCGCGGATTTATCAGATTTCGCGGATTTTAGGCTCTCTGTGTGTCCAACGTCTTTAGTAGCGTGTTGGGTTTCACTCGGCATCTCTGCAATCGTAGGTGTATAGTTCAAACACCGTTTTTTGAGATGCGAACGTTTCGCTCCAGTCCGTTCAACCCAACCTACTGTTCTATCCATTTTGAATTTTAGGGTAAATTCGTAGTCGTGCGATTTATCGCACGTCCCGAATGCGCAATGAATTGCGCTACTACGAACCAGGTTTACCTTCAATTTGAAACTGGATAAAGCACTACGATGAAGATCGTTCCTAAACTGATACCTATGGTGTTTCCACATCCAGCACCAACCAGTAGTTAGTGAGATGACGTATCCACAACTTCCGCCGGTTTCTCTATTTCCCCGTGCCGTGCATCTGATGTGAGGTCGGGCATCAACGCGAAAACGAGTAGAACGCAGATAAAGAAAGGCGTTACCACGATAATCGCCAACGTCCTCTTTTCAAACTTCAGATGCATGAAATAATTAGCAACTAAGAGTGCTTTAGAACATGCGAGTCCGATGAGTAGTATGCCTTTGAGTATAGCAACGTAATCAGGGATTGCTACAGCAATCTCAATAATGGTGAGTGCAAGGAGCCACCAGAAAATATTCATGTATTTCGGATGCTCTTTGTGTCCGTCCTGTGCCATTTTCCTGTCCTCCTATATTAGATAGATGAAGGTGAAGACCATAATCCAAATAAGATCGACGAAGTGCCAATAGAGCCCGACGATCTCTACCTCATGGTTAAACTCAGCTGTATATCTGCCGCGTAAGCCGTGTATCAAGATAACCAAGAGATAAATGACACCCCCGGTCACGTGCATTCCGTGGAAACCTGTGATGGCGTAGAAAGTGGGACCAAAAAGGTTCGAGCCGCTAATCGCTGCACCTGACAACCCGTGGTCAGGGATACCAGTAAGCGTCAATCCGTGATGGATTAGATGATACCATTCATAAGCCTGTAGCCCAAGGAAGATGACTCCTCCCCCGATCGTCAACCCAAGGAACATGCACATGCGTGAGACATTGCCGTTCTGAATCGACTCCAACGCTTTCACCATAGTGACACTACTGCATATCAGCAGGAATGTCATAAATGCGGTTAGGTTAATGCCGAGAACCTCGCTTGGCGGGGCCCATCCGACTGCGCCTGCACCCACACGGATCGCGGCATAAGTCGCCAGCAGTGCGCCAAACGACATGGTGTCTCCAGCGAGGAAAATCCACATGCCGAGTTTGCCAAGGCTATCCGGCGTAAGCGAAGGTTCATATATATCTTCAGTATGATCTAAAGTGGTAGCGTGTTCCACTACATTTAACTCCTTATATTAGCTATCGGTTATCAGTTAAAGAAGGATTTGGAATTATCAGAATCCAGTTTTAAGTGTGTCCTGATAACTAACAACTATCTTGATTAGATGGTTTCTTGATCCGTCGGTTTCCTGTTTGCACGTCGGTAATGTAAATAAACTGTGCCACCGATGAGACCGAAAACCGTAAACGGCATCGCCATCAGAAAAAGGATACTCCAATTAAAACCCTTATTGATAGGATCATCAAGTTCTTTACAGCCTGGACATGCCTCAAGGGACATCGGGACTATAAGCATGACGAGTATCAAGATGGAAGCCCATACAAAAAACCCTTGCATTTTTATGATTTCCTCCACGATGTCTACAAGAGATATACCAACACATACAGAATTGGCCAAAGTGCGACGACAAAAATCCAGTAGATAGTACAGGTATCTACGCCGACGTAACGTTCGGCAGAGAAACGTCCTGCCATCGCCATTCCAAAAACTATAAACAACCAGATAACAGCACTGAACACGTGAACGGCATGGCATCCGATGAGTACATAAAAGATACCGCCATATACCCCAGATTGGAGCGTGAGCCCGTTGCGAATCAGTTGTACCCACTCGCTTCCCTGTACGCCGAGGAAGAGTAAGCCAAGCCCTCCGGTGAGAAGTAGCCAAGTGCGGAGCTGCTTCACCCGGTTTTTCTGAATTGCGCGGCGTGCCTGAAACATCGTGTAACCGCTCAATAAGAGCAGAGCAGTATTGATGCCGGTTACCGCACGTGGCAGTTCAATCCCGATATGCGACGGCGGGGGCCATGTGACGTTCCCCACTCGAAAGACGAGAAATGTACCGATAAGGCCCGAAAACAGCATCGTCTCTGCACCGAGCAGGACTAATATCCCCAATCGTGCGTTGCTCAAGGGCGGACGCTCGTGTATTTGTGCCATCATTCACGCGCTCTATTTTTTAAAATCCGAAGAACAACCTCAACGACCGCCGCGATAATCAGTAGCAACCCGATGACACCCAAAACAGGGACAACCAGACCCTTGACGACACTTTCAACAGATTGAGGTGCTTTGCTGCCCGTAATAATTGCAGTCGTTACGATGACAAACAATCCTGCAAACAGTAGACATAAAATGAGTCCAAGGTGACGATTTCGCTTGCGATGCTCTGGCGAGTTCATGAATCCTCCAACGGGTCTGCCCCAAAATGATTTGGCCCATCTGTTCCTTTGCGAAAGCCTAATTCAAAAAACGCCGCTAATATCAGCAGATGTATTGTCCAGTATTTTGCCCGATTAATCCGACCGTTGAAAGAGAATAAGGTTTGAGCCAACGTCATTTTTACTTCCTCGTTAACCTAAATTTTATCCAACGCCATCGTGACAAATACCAACGGTAGATAGAGAAGCGATGCATACAACAGATAGCGTGCGGCTCTCACGGAGCGTGTACGCGCTAAATAGATACCGACTGCCAGAAACGCCACGCCTGACAGCAGTGCTGTGAAGAAATAGACGCTACCCGCAATGTTGTACAACGTGGGTAACAAGCCTATTCCGAGGAGTGCGACGCAATTAACCACTATTTGCCGACACGTACTTGTCCCATCGGGATGAATGACCGGCAACAAACGGAATCCTGCATTTGCGTAGTCTTCGCGATAGATGTAGGCTATTGCAAGAGAGTGTGGGATCTGCCACAAAAAGAGTATTGTAAATAACACCCACGCCTCGCCTGTTAGCGCGCCTCGTGCTGCGACCCATCCGACGACAGGCGGGAGCGCACCCGGCACTGCACCGATCAGCGTACACAGTGAGGTTTTCCGCTTCAGCGGTGTATAGAGAAAGAGATAACTCACGACTATCAGCGAAATGACAAAACCACTCAGCATATTGACGATAAACGTCAGGTAAAGCATTCCACTGCCTGTGAGGGCAGCACCGACAAGAAGTGCCGTCAGTGGATTCATTCTACCCCCAGGGAGCGGTCTCTCCTGCGTCCGTTTCATCTGTGCGTCTACATCGCGCTCAAGGTATTGGTTGAGCCCTAAGACACCTGCAGCGGTTAATCCTGCGCCCAAGACTGTATGTAGGCATCTGAGCCAATCTACGGTCTGCTGTGCGCCGAGATAGAAACCGGCGGCGGTCGTAATGAGTATCATCACCACCAACCTCGGTTTGACGAGTTCGACAAAATCAGCGGCGCGATGCGCGAAAACCGTCTGCTTCGACGGTGGATTCGCTGTGTCTGTATTGTCTGGTAACGTTATCGTTGTTGAACGCATCTTTTTAAACTATTAAATCTGGTCACCGTTCCACTATGTTTCACGGTGGTTTCCGATTAAGTCAACTGGGTCTGGGTTACGAAAGATGTCTTACAGATTCTGTATTACCTGGTAACGCTATCGTTGTTGAACGCATTATGTTTGTCTCACTCTGTAACCCGGGTCCCACCCGTTACTGGGAAGGTGCCGGCATCACCTGCGGGTGCACCGACAACTACCGATGCATCAGTGACCCGATAGATTTTCAGGGTAAGCACAAAACTGCTCACTAACATGAAGGCACCGACTGCGACATGCGCCGTAGTGATTGCGACTGTGAGTGCGGTTGCGAATGTTTCTCCGAGGGCGGTAAGCTTCGCGAAAAACGCCCCAGTGCCGAGCATCAACTGAATAGCAAGCAAGCCCAACAATAACATAGGCATCGATTGTCCAATTCTTTGTGCGTCACGGTTCGTTCCAAGAACACGTCTCACCAACAAAAAGATATGCAGCGCGACAAGGAAGGCAAAGAGAAGATGTGCGTCAAGTCTGCTTCCGGTATGCCGCAGGATTGCGCCAAAGATGAGCTGCACATAGATAAGGCATGTCGTAATCAGGCTTAACCGCCGTAGTTTCTGTGCTGCCGCGATTGCGGGTTCACTTTTTGGCGTAGCTTGCAAGCCAAAACTTGCTGTAAAAAAGCCTTGCCGCCAATCGCGAGAGGTGAACCAAGCAATTCCACAAAGCAGGGCAAAGAACGCTTGTGCGAGGCACGCATGCACTATCGCGAAGTTGCGATTAATCTGTGTAACCCGAAGTCCACCGAGAACGCCTTGGACAATAACAGCGACCAAAGCAGCGAACCCAAGCCATTTCAGCCATTTGCGGGAATCTCTCGCCAAAAGGAAAATAAAGAGACCGACTGTCAAAAGTCCAACGAGAGAGCCCATGAGCCGATGACTATGCTCGTATAGGATGCCTCCTACCATTTCCGAGAGTGGATAGAGAAACATATTGTATCCAAAGGTTGTTGGCCAATCAGGAACAGCCAACCCGGACTCGGTACTTGTGACAATTCCACCAATGACAATCAATAAGAAAGTCGCGCCTGCGGTGAGGCGTGCCGTTCTGTGTAGCCATGGGTTATAACTCACGTGTTGCTTCATGCCAAGTTTCCACGAAATACAAAAAGAATGGAAGATAGGAGGAGATGATGACATCGGGGTTACAAACCCCTCCTACAAGATGATGATGACATCGGGGTTACAAACCCCTCCTACAAGATGATAAAGGAAAGGCGCATCCTTCCATCCATCGCTCCGTTAGTCACCGCCTGTCGCGGGCGCGTGTTCAGGTTGTGCCTGCGGGGTCCAATCATTCTCTTCACCGGGAACACTATATTCGTAGGGACCACGGTAGACAGTCGGAATTTGATCGAAATTACCGTGTGGCACGGGTGTAGGTGCCTCCCACTCCAAGGTGTTTACCTGCCACGGATTCTGTTCGGCAACTTTCCCACGGTACATGCTCCAGAAGAAGTTAAAGACCAGTATCAACTGCGCGAATCCAAGAGTGAACGCACTCATCGTGATAAAGATGTTCATGCCGTCAAACCCCTGTAGGAATTCATACTGCATCGGGTTGGAGATGCGCCGCATGTGTCCACCCACGCCGAGAATATGCATCGGGAAGAAGGTACAGTTGAACGCGATGAACGTCAACCAAAAGTGAATTTTGGAGAGAACATCGTTCATATAGCGTCCGTACATCTTCGGGAACCAGAAGACGATGCCGCCGAAAATAGCAAACAGACTGCCGCCGAACACAATGTAGTGAATATGCGCGACAATGTAGTATGTATCGTGGATGAAGATGTCAACCGGTGTATTTGCCATGTAGATGCCGCTCAACCCGCCAATCACAAACATTGAGACGAAAGCGATACCGTGGAGCATCGGCGTTGTGAACCGGATTGACCCCCGGAACATCGTCCCAAGCCAGTTAAATGTCTTAATGGCTGAAGGCACCGCAATAAGCATGGTTGTCGTCATGAAGATAGAGCCGAGTCCGGGCTGCATACCACTTTGGAACATGTGGTGTCCCCAGACGATCCATCCCAAAAACGCGATGGCGATGATTGCGTAGACCATGGAGCGGTATCCGAAGATCGGTTTCCGTGAAAAGACAGAAATCAACTCGGAAGCGATACCCATGCCCGGCAAAATGAGGATATAGACCTCTGGATGTCCGAAGAACCAGAAGAGATGCTGCCACAAGAGCGGGTCACCGCCGCCTTCCGCTGTTGCACTGAAGAACGTCGTTCCCGCAAGCCTATCAAAGATGAGAAGCGCGAGCGCAGACGACAGCACGGGGAAAGCGAGTAGCAACAGGATAGCGACGACAAAAAGCGACCAGACGACCAAGGGTAACCGGAAGAACGTCATCCCCGGTGCGCGCATATTGATAATCGTGGTGATGTAGTTAATAGATCCGACCAGCGAGGAGAACCCTTGAATGAGCAGACTAATCGCCCAGAGGTTTTGTCCCCAGTCAACACCTGTCCACTGCGGATCGGCGGAGAGGGGTGCGTAGCCTGTCCATCCTGCTGCAGCGTGTCCGCCGGGTACAAAGAACCCGACTGTCATGATAATTGCGGCGAGGACTGCGAGCCAAAAGGAGATCATATTGAGGAGAGGGAATGCCATATCCCGTGTACCGATCATCAACGGGATCAGGAAATTTCCGAAAGCACCCACCAAGATCGGAACCACGACGAAGAACACCATAATGGTGGCATGCATCGTAAACAGCATGTTGTAAAATGCGGGTTCAACGACCCCGCTGGGCATGTTTACCTCAAGCCACTCCTCTTGCTCAGATTCGTAAATCTTCTCCCACATTTTGTCAGCACCGGTGACGACTTCACCCTCATCAAGGTATTGTTGCGAGGCACCGATAAGAGGTAGTGGCTTTTCAGGGTAGGCGAGTTGCCATCTGAAAAGGAGTGCGAGCCCACCACCGAGGAAAAACATGATTAGTCCGTAGATGAGGAACTGCTTGCCGATCGTCTTGTGGTCGAGCGAAAAGATGTATTTTCTAATAAAACTTTCTTCGTGATGATGTGACGCATGTTCGTTATCGTGCATCGTTATTTTTCTCCTTCAGCCTACTGAGGCCATCTTTCTTGCAGCCAGGCATCGTAGTCCGCTTGCGTATGCACATTGAGGTACCCGAGCATTCCGGAGTGTCCAAATCCACACAGTTCAGCGCACGGAATTTCATAACGCCCTGCTTTTATTGCCTCAAACCAGACGTTGATAAATCGGTTGGGCAAGCTATCCTGTTTGAGTCGCAACTGTGGCACAAAAAAACTGTGGATGACATCCACGGAGGTTAACCGGATATGCACGACCGCGTTGATCGGCACATGCAATTCATTTTCTAATTTCAGGTCATCATCTGTTCCGAACTCGTTATCGGGACCGGGATAGGTCATATCCCAGTTAAACTGTTTCCCGCTGACCTGGACAACAACATCTGGATTTTCAGGAAATTGTGTGGGCGACTTAATATTATTCCACTGCGGGTAACTGAGCATCGCGAGCCCAAAGACAATTACCGTTGTCGCGGCGGTCCAGACAATTTCCACTGTTGTGCTACCCTCAATGTAGTGTGCCCTCTTCCCTTCCTGATGGCGATACTTAATCAGGAAAACGATAAGGGTTCCCATCACAAGGATGAACACAACAAGGGTAAGATAGTAAATACCGTAAAAGAGGTTATCAACGCTTTGCCCGAACGTTGATACGTTCTCTGGAAGCCATTGAAGCATCAAGTCCTCCTTAACAACGCGTCTCGCTTATTGAAAAGTGAAAGCGCGTAAGATTTTTGTTCTTAACAAGTCTAATTTGCTTGTGCAGACGCGGTGAGCGCTGCCCCTACATACGTCAAAACACAAAACAGACCGGTAATCAGCATCGAGAGTGTCCACGGAGGTCCCTCGCCAACTGCTGCCCCTGTGTTAAGGTAGAGGCTATGCCGAAAAGCGGCGAGCCCATACGTTAACGGATTAAATTTCATTGTCCATTCTAACCAACTGGGTACGCCCGTACTCGGAAAAAACGCGCCAGAGAGCAGCCATATCGGAATCAGCAGGAGATTCATAATCGCATGAAACCCTTGCGTTGAGTCCATTCGCCATGCGATGAGCAGTCCGAGATTTGTCAAGCCGAACGCTAAAAGTGCCATCACGCCAAATGTGAGAAAAAGTGATGCCGCGCCGAGTCGAATACTCACTATCGGTGCGAGTAGCAGCATCAGCACGCCTTGCAAGAGTGCTAACGTAGTGCCGCCTAACGCTTGTGCGAGTACAATCTGCCACCTTGGCAGGGGAGCCACGAGTACACCTTGCAAAAAGCCTTCACGTCGGTCATTGACGACAGAGATTGTAGCAAAAATAGACGTAAAAAGCAAGACTAAAACAACGATACCGGGATAAAAGTATTCGATATAACTGGGTCCATCCGCCGTGCCAGAGGGTCGAAAAGAGGCACTCAAGCCGCTCCCGATGAGTAACCAAAATACTAACGGTTGTGCGATAGCACTGAAGAGTCGACTCCGCTGGCGATAAAACCTGATGATTTCACGCCACCATATCGTTGCAATCGGGAGCAGATTTTTAATTTTCCTTGCGGTTCGTTGAGGTGGGTTAAGCATACACCTACCTCTCCGTAGATCCGCCCTCCCAGTGCAAGCCTATAGAGGCTTGCGGGACAATGTTACGGGCTTGCAGTTTTGGATTCTTTTAATTTTCCCTATCCTTCCTCTACACGAATGGATTGCCTGTCAATTTTATGAATACGTCCTCCAGTGTCGGTCTCCCAAATCGAACCGATTGAATCTCATCTGGAAACGCGGCAACCACGTTCCGGACGAACTCATGTCCCCGCTCACATTCAACACGAAGCTGATTACCAGTCAACACCGGCGAAACGCCGAATCTCTTAGCAATAGCCCCAGAAAGTGTTTCACGATTTCCACTTTCTATGATAATAACATCACCACCGACTTGTGCCTTGAGTTCATCAGGTACTCCGAGAGCGACCAACTTGCCTGAATCCAGAATACCTACCCTGTTGCACGCCTCAGCATCCTCTAACAGATGCGTCGTAAGCAGAACGAGGATATTTTCTGTGTCCGCGAGTGCACCGAGATAGTCATTGAGTTGCCGGCGTACAACTACATCCAACCCACTCGTTGGTTCGTCAAGGAGTAGAACGCGAGGAGAATGGAGCAAAGCTTTTGCGATTTCAACCCGCCTTTGTAAACCGCCGGATAGGCGTTCAACACGTTCCGTCGCCCTGTCCGTGATGCCAAAACATTCGAGGAGTTCCGAAATTCGGTGACGCAGCGTTTTGCCAGCAAGTCCATAGAGGTGCCCATGGTGCCGTAAATTTTCGACGACGGTGAGCTTGCCATCCAGTCCTGGGTGTTGAAAAACAACACCTAAGAGATCCCGAACCGCCTTCACCTCAGCGGTCAAGTCATATCCGAGGATACGAACAGTGCCGGACGTTATCGGCATCAGTGTGGACAGAATCTTAAAAAGGGTTGTTTTCCCACTCCCGTTCGGTCCCAGAAGCCCGAAAATCTCGCCGCATGAGACGCTAAAACTGACATTGTCAAGCGCGCGTCGTGTCTGATATGAATGCGAAAGATTTTCTACCTCAATTCGGCTGTCGGCGTATTGGCCATCAGCCATCGGCTTTCGGCTATCAGCAAAGAGATGCTGTTGCATTCAAGGTAACCGTGTATGCGTATTGGCTATCAGCCATCGGCTTTCGGGAACCATCAGGTATTTGTGGCGGTTATCGCAAACATGCCTGGCACAAGGTGCCCTACTGATAGTTCTCACTGCGAAGCATGCTGACTACCGACTGCTACTTAAGTTTTAGCGTGAAATCCTGTGTGACGGTGCCGCCAGCTTCTATGGTAACAGAAGCGGGAGAACCGCTATTCGTTCCACATGCCTCATGCCAATAACCGAGTTTATAGGTGCCTGCGGGCACATCTTCAAGTGTGAATTCACCCTTTTCATTCGTCACAGCAAAATACGGATGCGGTACGTAAGCGATCCAAGCGGACATCCATCCGTGAATGTCACATTTGACGGGGACGGGACCCTCCGCTTTCTTCATACCAGCAAGCCGCATTTTCTTACGGTTTTTCGTCTGCTGCTTGTTAACCGGTTTATTGATACTGCTGAAGATATGAACGTTGTGATTAACTTTATCGTTATTGAGCATTGTTAACCGGGTACCGACTGGGATAACTTGAACATGCGGATTAAAATTGCAGCCCTTTTGGTCGATTTCGGGTTTGGCTGTTTTGTCAAAATTTTTGCCTTTTGAAATGTCGATTAGGTAGACAATCGTATTTTTTAAAGCGTTGCCTTCACTGACGACAACCGATTCATCATACTTTTCGGTAGCACCACAGATCGCCTGGTCTTTGGTGATTTCCAGCATTTTCATCTCAGGCACGTCGCCTTCAAACGTCACTACGCCGCTAATTGTGCCGCCACCGCTAACGCTCCCAGCAGCATAGGAATCCGGAAATACTAACATTTCCATTTCGCCTGCATCGCTATCAGCCGCAAAAGCACTACTGACATAACAGCACGCGAGAAGTATAGCGAGACTTGGCAAAAGATAGGTTTTCATTTTTTCTCCTTTATGAGTAGTTATCGGTTTTAACCATCAACTCGTGCTTTAGCACAAATATCTGTAGACGAGTTGATGGTTAAAGTTAAAGTACCTCTTATCCTGGAACTGATAACTGAGGATTGATTATTCGTTATTATGGTAAACCCTAGAAATAAGTAGACACTTCTCCGGTCGTCTTTGTAGGAGGGCTTTGTAAGCCCGACCCCAATCGGGGTTGCAAACCCCTCCCACGTGCCCAAATAATTGTGGGTTTTACCATAGTTATTCTTATGCATTTCTCCGCTGTACGACTGCCCGTAAACCGAAGAGCAAACCGAGAGAGAGAACCGCAATCAAAGGCGGATAAACGAACCGTCTTGAAGACGGAATGGGTTCAAGTACGAAAGTATACCAACTGGACATGGCCCGTTTTGTGTCAAGATCGCCGTTCGCGCCATCCCATGCGGAGAAGGCAATCGGCACAAAAACACCAGGTTCAAGTTGTAAGTCTTTCTTGTCATCGGTCTTCAAGGCACGTTTCACCCACAATTTGTATTGCCCCTCCGTGTAGATGGCTTGTATTTGTAGTTCGCCTTGTGCTTCCTGAACTTCGGCATTGCTGATCCCCTTAGCGGTGAGCTCGGTTACCTGCTCAGGTACAGAAGCTTTCCACTGCCACAGATAGACCGGTAGCCTACCGCCCCACAAGAAATAAGGTTTCGGCGCGGTCGGACCTTGTGGCACCTTCACCGGAAATTGAATCGCCAACGCGTCCTCAAGGGGCTTCCCTGTCGTCTCGTCGGCTTCGTCGCCAGTCGTGTGTGTCCGATCATCCCACGTGAAAATAAACGCGACCTCCGTATCATTGTAAAACGATTTGATGTCCACAGCGTCAATTGTTGGGTTAAACTGTCGAGGTTCGATGACTACCTGACCAACAAGCGGGAAGTGCCCAGCTTGCAGCGTTTCCCACGCGGTATCGTCCATTGACGGTAACTCACCTTGAACGTATTGTGAGCGAAGAGCGTTATTTCCAATCGCGGGTTCGGGACGTTTTTCAGGCGCGAGCGATTTAACGTAGTTCGCCAAATGCCAACTTTTTTCATAGACGATCTTCATCGCGTCATCATACGTCTGCTGCTCAGCTGCAGTCAACTCTATGCCTTCTGTGCGATTGAGCGCAAAGTCAACAGCGGCATCCATTTTTTCGTAAAACTGTCCGGATTCCTCTTCCTCTGCTTCCGTCATTTCGTCTTTGTTTTCCAATTCGGTGAGGCGTTTGGATTCTTCGACTGTCAATCCGAAATGCAGGAAACTATCCCCTTCAAATGCGGGCATAGGTGAACCGGCGATCCCGCCGATGAATCGTTTGAAAATGTCTTCGGTGTCAGCACCCCCTCGGAAATTCCAACTTTGGGTTAGATTTGCGGGCCATGTCTGGAAGCCCCATTCATCCGTCAGTGTAGGGGCGGACGTGCCGTCACCTCGTCCAACGTTACCGTGGCATTCAATACAACCGAGTTCAGTATAAAGCCCCTTTCCGGTCTCTACGCTCTGTTCAGAGTAAGAAATTTTATCTTCCAGACTAATTTCCCGTGGTGGTGTTTCACTCTCTTTAAACTCATCGTAGAAGGTCTTGATATATGCCGCCACTTCCCAGCGCTCATCGGCACTTAGGGCAGTTTCCCACTCTGGCATTGACGATCCGGGCATCCCTATGGTAATAATGTCAAAGAGATCTTGATCCGTCGGGAGTTGACCACTCTCTGTAGAACGAATCTTATACAAGCCGCGTGTGAAGTCCCTCGGTTTTGGAAGGAGATTCTCAGCGGCGGAACCATCGCCTCTCCCTTCAGTACCGTGGCAATGTGCACAACTCTGCTCATATACCTTTTTCCCTTTCTCAGAAGCTTCTGGAGCGTTCTGTGCGTGCGCTAACATAACAGCACACAGCATCACCAAAATCAGCATCAGGAGGGAAATCACATTTCTGTTTCTCATTTTTAGTGTCCCTCCCCAAAGGTTCGTGGCTGATAACCGGTGTAATCGGATAGAAAGAGAATCACGTCCCAAATTTCGTCTTTTGTCAAGTAGTTCTCCCAGATAGGCATCGCTGAATCCCAAGGTGTCCCCGCTGCCGGTAATCCCGGTCCGCCCTTGGCTATTCGCCAGAACAGGAAAGACTCCTGGAAGTTAGGGATAATCCCCGGATCTTGGAAATTAGCAGGAATCGGTTGGAGGTGAGTCGCAAAGTGCCCCTGTCCATCCAAATGATCTCCATGGCAGTAAAAGCAGTTCTGGTAGTAGACGCGCCTGCCGTTTTCAACGTGCGCTTTGAACGCTTCTGGATCGTCCTTTTCATAGTGGCGAAAGGGGTTTTCGACCTCTTGCATGGTGCCGATAACTTCATCCTTATGGGTTAATTCAAGGGGTGGTGATGGATGGGCATCACGCGGATTCCCAGGCGGGTTCGTCCGTTGTGCGATAATCGAATAGGTATAACCGAGTAAGAACAGCGGGATTAACACTGCGATAACACGGCGGCGGACACGGCGATTGTCATCGATGAGTGTTTCATGGATGGGGCGCAGAAATTCTCGAAAGAGTGAGTCCTCAACGGAGATATGCACCAAGATAGCGATTATAATCAACCCCATATACATCGCAATCACGCTGCCCGGTATAGGCACTGAGACGACACCTCCAACGAAGAACCGCAGAAGTGCCCAAGAACCAACCAGAATTATGAGACATATTGTGAAGAGCGACAGTCTTTTCATGTTTTTAATTATTAAGTTTCTGCTCTGCCTTCCAAATGTAAAGCAAAGACAAATTATGCCATTTAAGGCATAATTTCATTTCAGGCAGGCTTTTGGTTAATTTGAGACTGGATTTGAAACTTTTCAAGCAATTAAAAGAAAATCCTTTACTTGGACATTACAGAGCGAGGATGCACTCCTCGCCAGCGACGGTATGGGACTACGTTCACCGTAGCACGATTCGTTATTTGTTATTCCGCGGGAGTTCCCTCCGCTGCCCCTTCAGAAGCTGCTTCCGCTGTTGCCCCAGTGAGTGTGCTTAAGAAAGAGAGCAAATTACTCATATCCAATACCGATAACAGCATCGGAAAGTTTTCGGGCATCGGCGATGTAACGAACAACTTTTTGCCAAAGGCACGGGTAAAAGTAGCTTCGTTTAAATCAAATGTATCAAATACCTCTTCGCTCCCGTCAACCATTAGAACGATTTCGTCGTCGTCCATCGTGCCTGAAACGTATTCGCCAACAATTTCATCATCATCAAAAGTGATAACGGTCATTTGGCTTTTCACATCTGTTTTAGAAAATGTCCGATTTTCGCCGTCGACCTTAAGCGTCACGGTGTCATCAGTTTCCGAAACGATTTCACCGCTTACCGGAGTATCCGCATCCACAGGCGTTAGTGTCAACGTAAAATAGCCGTTCGCTTGCAGATTCGTGAGATCCTCAATCGGTTCATCATCAAGCTCGCTCAGCAAGAGGGTGTGCTCTTCTTCCACGCCATCGGCTGTTTTGGTTCGGACGATAATCTGTTCTGTATCCTGCGAAACAAGTGTTCCTTGCAAGGTCGTCCCGTTGGCACGGACGGTAACGGCACCGTAACCGCTGACAATTTGTGCGCTGGGTTTCAGGATTGACTCCTCAAGGTAGCGCATGTCATTAAACGCAGCTATTTCGGAGAGTTCAGGCGCAGTGACGACTTCAAAATCTGTATCGGTTTCACCCGCTGCCGGACTTTCTATACCTTGTACTACATGGCATGAGATACATGCGGCAGTCACAAAAACTTTTTTACCCATATCTGGGTCACCGGTGAGCAGGGGTGGAAGTGCTGCAGCGGCGGTTGCGGTGTCTGCGCGGTCTATAGGCTCATCAAACGGAGTGGGATCAATTTCGCCGCCTTGACTCTGGAGATAGGCGATAACTGCTTCAATCTCTAATTTAGAGAGCGCGATGGGGGCTTTCCATATCTCTGGCATAATCTTGCCGTATCCGGGGACAAGATATTTGGCGGGTTCGTAAAGCGATTCAATGAGATAGGCTTTTGCCTCCATACCAGGGACGCGGCTGGCGGCGTTAATGCCGATGTCTGTAAGATCGGGACATCTCCCTTTCGGTGCGGAGGTATCGACGGTATGACACGCGCTACATTGACCTTTGCCGTTAAACACCAAGGCACCCTGCTCCGCAACTGCGTCTGGGTCGCTCCAATCCAGCTCAGTCAGGTTTACTGCCGTAGAACTTTCCGGGACAAGGCCCGCGACAAAGGCGTAAAACCATATCACGGCAAGCGAAAACGTCAACAACTTCATGACGCTCGACCACAAAACGATGTTTACGATCACTGAAATCAGAAACCAGACCGACCACGGTAGCAAGTTCTCCGAGGCAATCGGAAATGCGGATGCACCCGCAATATAGGCGATGAAACTCACCACCATTAGGATTAGACTCGCAATTTTTATGAGTGTATTTCTTGACATATTTTTAACTATTAAGTTTTCGCTCCGCTCTCCATTTCATTACGAGCGGGTTTCTGAATCACCTTCCGCAGCAACAGTTGGTTCGGTGATAGCTGCTGGCTCTTCCTTCTTCTTTTCGCCCCACAAACCGAGCCAGAAGATAAACCCGACGAGCGCAAAGAAGACTACCATGATGATTGCCACCATATTCACTGCCTCACTGAGAAGCGGGGTAAAGGCATCAGCAGACGTATCCTGCATGACCCCGAAGATATGCCACGCCTCTCGAAGCCCTGAGCGCGCGTATCCCATCAGTCCCATCAAGGAAGTAAACGTAATTGCCACAAGAATTAACACATATTGTGAGCGATCTGTCATCTCTCCCCATTTAATGGTGCCAGATGTTGTCGCCTTGCGGTACATAAAAATATCGACGATTGTTACGACTGCCATCACAGCGAGCGCAACCAGGACCTGATAAGGCGTAAGGATATTGACCCGTAAATCTGTCGGAACGGTAAATCCGACGATACCGATAACGACAATTGAGACAGTCGCGAGGAAAAAGACCGAAGAGATAGCGATATTGCCAACCTTTTTCCAACTCGCCGTAGGTATTTTGCCTGAACGCCGATAAAATAGGAAACTCAAGAAAGTGGTGAGAATAATGATGTTAACCGCCGTATTTTTGGCAGTCATCAAGCCGAACAATCCGAGGTGTGGGTGGTTTGCACCGCCCATCGCGCTCAGTTCATTGGCACTTGAGATCTTAGAGAGTGTCCGTGGCGTCATCCAGATTGCAACACAGATAATGATAACGGTAATCATATACGGACGATAGCGCGCATAGACCTCTGCCCCTTCAATCCGCCCCATGCCTGACCAAAGATAGTAGTTTGCCCCAATAAACAGGACACCAATCATCACTGCCTGAATAATAAATAGCCAAGAGAACAGACTCCCCATCATGTTAATGCCCATCGTGTTATTGAACATGTAGATTTCTCTACCGAGCCAATAGCCGAGGAAAGGCAGTGGAATGAGTCCGCAGAGTGCGATGAAGTTTCCAGTATAGCCCATCCAATCGTAGTGTGCTTTGTCCTCTTTCGTCTTGGCGACGAGGAATCGGAACGCGGCATAAGCCGCTACAATCGATCCTCCGAAAGCGATGTTCCCGACGAGGCGGTGGATATTAACAGGCATCCACGTAAAATTGTTGACGGCATCCCAAACGGTCCCCATGAACTCGCCTGTTGTCTCGTTGTGGAGCGGCACTGTCGTATGGCTTGTGACCCCCTCCATAGCGGTTTCAGGCGTGAGTGCTGGATCTGCAGCCAATTTTTCCTCTATCCAAGATTTCCGTCTTCCTTCAGATAGTACACCGTATTGGGTTGCAGGACTGGTTTGGTAACTCAACCATGAGTTAGAAACGAACATGATCGCAGTGCCGAACACATTCAAGAGAACACCAAGGAAAAGATGCCACCCTTTATGGTGTCCCTGCATCTTATCCCATCCGTAGGAGTAAAGGTAAAGCGTAAAGGTTTCCCCGAAGAATAGGACAACGTAAAAAATCATCGTCGGTCCGAATATCCCACTGAGCTTCGTCATCACTTTGGGGTAACACCAGATGAGGATGAAGACGAGAACACCACCGAGTAAGGCTGTCGTCGAAAACGCACCCATACAGAGTTTAATGAACTCTTGCGCCATCCGATCGTATCGCATGTCCTTCGTCTTCCAGCCGATAAATTCGATGATAACGGCGAACATCGGGACACCGAGAATAAAAGATCCGAATAACAGGTGGAGTTGCGCAGCGATCCATGCTGCGTTTCGGCTGCCAATCTTTGGGAAGGTGCGATATTCAGCCTCGGTCGCGTCCTGTGCAAACACCGGCGCAACGGCTAACACGGCATAAGCGATAAGTACACAGCCAAGTATGAGATAGAGCCTTTTTTTAGATATTTTCGTCATCAAAAATCCCGGCGTGGCACCCCAACTTTAGGCATCCATTGTGAACGGCATACGGAGGGAGAAAGCCGCGTGTGGCTTTTAAAGACCCTACTACTTTGGGGAAGAACGCCGCCTCTTTCTGTTGTAAATTAAGGCGGGTATTCACCGACCCGCGGCGGCTTTTAATAGAATTTGTTGCGAACTATTACTTGGCGCGTTTCTTAAAGTCAGCACTCGTGAAGTTTACAGCAATATCGCCACTCGCTGGAACTTCAACCTTTTTGTTTGCTGAACCGAGTTCTTCATGCCATGCAACGACACGGACCGTACCAGCAGGCACATCTGCGATTGTATAATTGCCGGGATCCGTTGATTTTTCATACGCACCTGAACTGAGCCATCCGTCCTCAGCATTTTTGTAACCGGTGACCGTAAAATAGTTGCTATTAACCGCGACGATGTAGCCGGTCATCCACGCGTGGATATCGCACGTGAACTTAATATCTTCAGCCTTGGCGACTTTGTGTGGGATAGCTTTTCCGGGCTGCGGAATCTGATAGTTTATCGCGTCATTCTTTTTGGCGTGGGAGTGGACGTTGTGCGCCACTGGGTCGCTGGAGGTAATATCGATGGTAGAACCGGCAACAACCGCGAGAACGTGCGGGTAGTAAGCGCATCCCTTCTGGTCCATGACGGGATTTTTATCTGGCACAGTAACTTTGGCACCGCGGACGCGCGCGTAAATGACAACGTTCTTGAGACCTTTCCCTTTTGAGACAACAAGTGCCTCGGATTTTGTGCCTGCTACAGCGTCAATACAATGCTGGTCCTTGGTTGCTGTCAAGTCAGGACGCGCGGGTGCGTCGCCTTCATACATTACGGTGCCGGTGATGTTGCCTGCGAACGCAACACTCGCCAGCATTCCAAAGACAAGCAAAGCGACTAAAACTTTCATAATTAGTTTCTCCTTTATACTTTAAATTTAGCCTGCAATATATTAACACCCCAAAGTTTCAGGATGCAAACAAATTTTTAAACTATCAAATCTGGGCATCGTTCCACGATGGTTTTCAGTAAAGTAAAAACCTGCTCAAGGTTTGAAAAGGATTTAAACTGAACCGGAAACCTGTGCGGAATGTAATGGAGCACAGCTCAGAGACCCATAGTTAGAAATCTGATTTTTAAAGATCTGTTTTCAAGTTACGGACGAAACGTCTCCTTAATATAGGCGAGTATCTCCCGTTGTTCCTCATCATTGAGGTAATAGTAAAACGCTGGCATATCATCTTTCCCCGTATTGATACTATCCAGCAATTGCTCATCGCTGTGCATCTCCCAAAGGTTGTTGTCCGTTAGGTCTGCGGGATCCAATTTTTTGAAACGTCCGATACGTCCGTTGCCCTCTCCATTGTTTCCATGGCATCCTGCGCAGTACCGAGCGTACTTGTATTCAACCTCTGACTGATACTTCGTACTCGGGTCGACCTGCTTCCCCAACCAGATTAAGCCGTTGAGCCACACAATAATCATAACGATAACGACCGCAAGGTGTCTCATATTTTTAATTTATGGGTTCCTGGACTGCTCTCCAAATGTAAAGCAAAGACAAATTATGCCATTTAAGGAAACCTAATTTCATTCCGAGCAGGTTTCTGGTCACGTCGCGACTCGGAATGGAAACTTGTACGTTGACTTAACCCAAAACGAGAAATTAGGAGCATGTAAGCGTTCCCAAACCCAGCACAGAATTAACCAGAAACCATCGTGAAACGATGCCCAGGAGGCCATAGTTTAAAAACGTCCCAAGGAGATGAGGTAATCTCGGACGAGTCGAATTTGTTTTTCAGCATCATCGTCAGCATAGCCATCAAGTGGCATGTGTTGCCCACCAACGAGGGGCCATGCTTGCGGCATCGCTGTTCCGGGTTGGAACGTCTGCGGATCCTTCATCCAATCAATGAGCCAATCCGCCTTGAGTCGCTCTTTCGCCAACGCAAGATCTGGTCGTCCTGCCTTGTCACTTCCTTCAGGAATTGTCTCACCTTTTGCCGGGTGACAGGAGATACACTGAAGTGTATCAAAAATCTGCTTACCGACTCGTAATTCAGCACTCGTCGGTATTGGCGTTTCGAGCGTTTCATAAGGGAACGGTTCATCATCAAGCGCGGAGAAGTACCTGACCAGCGTTGTCGCTTCATCATCAGATAATCCGAATGTCGGCATCCGTACCTTGAGTCCGTAGCGGATTTCTGACGGTTCTTTGAGGAACGCAAATAACCAGTCTGGGTAGACCCTTGCGCCCTCCGCTTTCAACGGTGGCGGTGCCAACTGCTTGGCAATCATCTCACTTAACCCTTCGTGTGCGATGATAACATCCTGATAATCGCCACCGGCACCTTCAATCTCGTGGCATCCGGTGCAGTTATATTTTTTGACCAATCGCCTACCAGCATCAATGTCGTTCAATTTCTCGGATCGGTTATGAATATAACCCAGCGGATACTTCTCGGGTTGGAAACTTTTCAAAAGCACTGCAAGTGCCTTCGCGTCTTCGTCGCTGACTTGGAAAAGAGGCATTCGAGAAACGATACGGCGGGTTTGATAACGTCGTGGGTTGGTAACCTTACCGAGCGTCCACCCCGTCCAACTGTGTTCAATGTCCACTGTGTCGCCGAAATCAAACTCCTCAGTAGTCTTCGCGCCGAATTCTCCGAGATCTGCACCGACCTTTGACTCATCTTCAAAACCGGGAATCGTGTGACAACCGAAACATCCGTAGGTCCTGACGAGTGTCTCACCCTCCGCTACATCCACCTCACCGATGGATTCGGTAACTGCGTGGGTCGTTGCTTGTTGCAAACTCATCAGATAAGCGACAACGTTGTCAACTTCGCTGGCGCTTAACCGCAAACTCGGCATACTCGTATCTGGGTCGTACGCTTTTGGATCGCTAATCCATTGGTGGAGGTAACTCGCTGTAACCTTAGTGCCAACACTGTCGAGTGCCGGGGCAAAATCACTGCCTAAGCCATCAACAGCATGGCACGTCAGACAACCAACGGTCTTGACCGTCTCTTGACCGGCTTTAATAGCGCGCTCAGATTCGGAATAAGTCGCATTGGATTCATCCAAGTCCACATCGTTCATCCCGGCGAGGTAAGCTGCGATAGATTTCACCTCATCAACAATGCGAAGGACATAACTGTCAGGGTAGGGATACTCTGCGCCATCGTCCGCTTTAATGACGATGCCCCCGGCTGTTTTGGTAACAAGGCCGGTACGTATTCCACCGTTTTTAAGGTAGACGACCTGCGTCATGCCATCGGCGGGGAAGAAATTCGGCATTGTCGTATTCGACAGGTACGCTTCGGGTTTCTTAATCCAACTTTCAAGCCACGTTGTATCTTTCACCTTACTGCCGACTTTCGCAAGTGATGGACCAACTTTGGCGATGTTTTCGAGTGCACTATACCCTTCAACAGCATGACATCCGTGACATCCAAGGTCTTCAAAGACTGCCAATCCCTTCGTTAAATTCGGTGCATAGTCCTGGGGTTCATCTGTATCGGGGTTCACGCCGTAATCTAACATCATCACGCCATCGTGGCAGCGGCGACAGTTAGATTCCATATATCCTTTCGTCTTTTCGGACGTTCTACCGGTATGTTCATCCAATCCGAGTGCAGGGGTGAGCCAGTACTCGGCGTGCGTCAAGGCGTGAGCGGCTTTCGCTGTGAGTGCTTGACCCTGCCCACCGTGGCATGGGGTACATCCAAATCTATCAACCGGGTGTTTGGCGAGAAGGACATCGCGATGGGGATGCGTTTGAAGGACGGGCTGGTAACCGGTCTCATAAGAGATTTCAATTTCACCAAAGACATCTACGTCACTGAAGGTAAGCGTCCCGTTTTCTTCCAATTTATATTCATCGGCTTCTGCGTCAAATCCATCTATTATAACATTCTCACTACCGACCTTAACGCTTGCGTGTTTGAGACGATGTACAACAGGATTTTCACCATCACCTTCCACCTCAAACATCTCTTGCGCGGATCGTTCGTACCCGTCTCCATCAGCGGAGAAGTGGCATGTAGCACACCTGTCTGCGGTGTAATCAAAGTCTTCAAGATAGTATTGAACGATGGTTCGTGTTTCACGGAAAGGATTTTCCAAAAGACTGCCGAGGAAGGTTCGCTTGATACCTCCCACCGAATGTAGTTTTTCTTCAAGACGCGTAACTTCGTCGTATTTTGCTTCGTCGGCTTGCAGTGATTGAAGGGATGCTTGCGCGGCGGTGATACCGGCAGCAATTTCCGTATCTGTAGGGTTATATTTCTGGGCGGTGAGGTAGGTGCTCAGGGCACTTTGTGCGTCTCCATTGGCTTGATAAAACTGCGCCAAAGCTTTGTTCGCGTTTGCAAAGGTAACTTCCGCTCCCAAAACGGCTTCGGTGAGTTCACCTTCAATTTGGGATTCAAAATCTGCTAACTTTTTCTGCCACTTGTCAACAGTCTCATTGTGTTTACCCTTCGCTTCGTGGAGGCTGTGCTGATATTTATAGTTAATCGCATCCGACTCGCTCTGTCGGAACTTACGTTCCTGTAAGGCTTCGTCTAAGGAAACTTGGGCATTCCTGACCTCCTTCGTTAACCTTCCGAGTTCTTTCGCGTCAGGCTCTTGAAGTGTAGGAAGTTCAGGTAGCACCAATTTTGCGTTCTCCAATTCGGCGTGTGTTTTTTCATACTCATATTGATAAAATTGCTGCTGGATCTGCTTCCATGGACGACGGGTAATCATCTCATTCCAGAATCCCCATAAGGTTACCAGCCCTAACAATCCGGACAGAATAAAGAACAAAGCAGAGTACGACTTACTCTCAGCAGGAATTTCCTTTTTGTCCCTCACGAAATTTTCTCCTTTTTCTAATTTTCCTTGCGGTTCGTTCAAGCGGGTTTGGACTTTGACGTTCCTTTTCGTAAAGCCAGCCCGGCCCGTTGGTTGGGCTTACGTTTTCTAGGCTAAGAAGAAAGACGTTAGAACTCTCACAAACCTTTTTGCTGACGACTGACTGCTGACTGCTATTTTTAAATGTTGAACCACGGGGATACCCAGATGTATTTCACATTTAAAACTACGCGTAGCATCATTTTTATCGGCAATGCGAACATAGTTAGAAACAGAAATGAAACGACGATATATCGGACAAGACCGAGCTCCTGCAAGAAATGGCTACTTTTACATTTCCATAAGTAGAAGATGGGACCGATAGCGAAATAGCCTGCAACCACAACAAACCCGAAGAAGTTCGCAGTATCCGCATCGCGGATGCCGAAAAGATACGATAAATTCACGTTTGTCAGTGGAACAACAAGATGTGGATCCCACGCTTCCCAAGGCGCGAAGAAGTTCCATCCGGGACCTCTCAGGAATGTACCGACTACCATCAAAACGATCCATAAAATGATAAATCCAAAGGTGAATACTGCGAGCGCGAAGGGACGTTCTTTTATTGTATAATACCCCTTACCCTTCGGATTAATGTCAATGTATGGAATAGCAATCAAGCCTGCGATAATCAGTCCTGGGAGTACCACGCCAGCGACCCACGGATCGAAATAAACGAGCATCTCTTGCAGTGCGAGGAAATACCACGGTGCTTTAGAAGGGTTCGGTGTCATCGTTGGATCGCTCGGTTCCTCAAGCGGTGCATCAATCATAATCGACCATACACCGAGCACGAGCATCACAATAATAGCGCAGATAAACTCATTCCGACACAGATAGGGCCACACGTAAACCTTATCGTTAAGAGCGGCATCCGAGGGGACCCCTGCTTTATCTGTCTGGCGTGCCTGCCGGTATGAAAGCCAGATAAAATAAGGTATCAAAAAGAGAATAGCAACAATGGGGACATTATCCGGCTTCGTCACCAGTGCTATAAAATGCTCCATATTGTTCTGCTCCTTTGAAGATCGGATTCCTGACCCGTGCTAACAGCAACTGTGTTCCGCCTATACAAAAGACCCGCTCCTATAATTCTCTATAGAGGTCCAGAGATACCACCATCTTTACGGACCCGCCAGAAATGCAAAGCCATCAGGACGCTTGCCAACAAGGGAACCGCAACACAATGTAAAATATAGAACCTCAACAACGTTGAGGGACCTACGATTGTACCCGCGAGCAGCGCGAATCGGACATCGTTGGATTGTGTGATGTCTTGCGGGGCAAATGGGCCTTCATGCCCTAAAACCGGTGTTGCACGTGCCATGTTCGTCCCGACAGTCACAGCCCAAAACGCCAACTGATCCCACGGCAATAGATAGCCGGTGAAACTCAGGAAAAATGTCACAAGCAACAAGATGACCCCGACTGCCCAATTGAATTCTCGAGGTTTCTTATAGGAACCGGTCAAGAAAACCCTGAACATGTGCAGCATCACTGAGATAACCATTCCGTGTGCCGACCAGCGGTGCATGTTCCGCAGGAGCATCCCGAACGGAATGTCAAATTCGAGGTACTGGACATCGTGGAACGCGTATTCAGCTGTTGGCCGGTAGTAGAACATCAGGAGTACGCCAGTGACGGCTGTCACGAGAAACATAAGGAACGTGATGCCGCCCATGCACCATGTGAATCGGAAGTTCAGCGCGTGCCGAGAAATCCGGGGAGGATGGAGATGCAACCAGACGTTTTGGAGGACCTGTAAGGTGTAACGGCGCCCCGTATCTTCATATCCGTGGCGGAACATAGAGCGCCAAATGTCGGAATTCGTAATCTTTTCTTTGAGCCCTTTACGTTCTTCGTTCATACGTTTTTTAGCAAGTTTCGACGTGTACGTTAGCAATATAGGCTTTGAAACTGCGCGCCCTACAACGTCGAAACGCCTTTTCTACCTGACGGAAGCCAGGCACAAATGCTCTCCTTTCTTCAAACTTTCAAAAAGGAGCTTGGGTCCGTCCACTGCCCCTTCTCACCTAAAAACTTCACAGCCTTGTTGATTTCGATCTGACCATCTTCTGCCAATGTAATTTTAACACGTTCGAGGGGTCGTGGCGCAGGACCTTCGTAGTTAACGCCTTCCCGGTCGAAACCGCTACCGTGACATGGACACTTGAATTTGTTTTCAGAACCGAGCCAGCGCGGCGTGCACCCGAGGTGTGTGCAAGTGGTTAAGAGCGCGTAGAATTCACCGTCTTGCTTCCGGACAATCCAAACACCAAACGGCTCTTTTTTGAATTTTTCACTAACGCTGCCCGGTGGATATTCTGCTGGAAATCCTGCTTTAAAAATAGAGGAGGGTTCAAACAGCACGCGTGGATACAAATACCGAACCAATCCCGGTCCGAAGGTCAAACCTAACGCTGCAACGAAATTCCCCCAGCCGAGAAATTTAAAAAATTTACGTCGAGATACCACTTATACCCCCGATCTTGTAGGGTAACGCTTACGCGCAACACCCACGAATTACAAGGTAAACCGCAAATATTATAACCCAAATCTCAAATAAATGTCACCAAAATTTTTCTGCACTTGAAAGTCCACTCTGCACAAACAGGACACACGCATCAATTCCAGATTGGTTGAAGTAATAGCACACTAAAGTTCACCACCGCAATTTCGCGCATGAGCGTTAATTATTATACCATGTCTTCAAAAGTTTGTCAACCAATTTTTCAATTTTCACACAGAATATGACAAATTTAAATTGATAGAAAATAGTAGGACAGGTAATCTGTTCGTAACTTCTATCTCACCTCGGGATCAAATTCCCCGTCGCATCTTTTGCCTTCCAATACGAAATTAAAAAAATTATGTTCAATTCTCTAACGATTCGTGATAGAATCTGAACCAGAAATTTCCCAGTTTTCAGAGATCAATAACTCATGAACACGTGAACAAAGGAGAATTGAGATGGCTCGTTTTACAATTAGTTTAATCATCGTCGGTTTCATGTTCGCACAACTCTGCAACGCTGAAGTCGATCCGGGATCTATTGTGGGTGCGTGGTTGTTTGATGAAACAGGTGGAAAAGTCGCCAAAGATTCATCTGACAATGGAAACGATGGCGACCTTGTTGGTGGTGCTAAATGGGTGAAGGGTAAATTTGGCAACGCCATTGAACTCAACGGTAAGGATGCTTGGGTCACCGTTCCAGAGATTGGACCGCTTGAGGACTTTACGCTCATGAAATGGTTCAATTCGACAGGTAGGGTTGGATTGTGGAGATGCTTCTTCAACCGTGACGGTTGGGCACCTGGATTTGTCCACTATCAATTCCGTCCGGACAACAAAATGGAGATGGCTATCCACTCCAACAATCCAGTGCGACATCCGGGTTGGCCGAATTCAGATTTCACAGCGGACAAAGACATCCTGAATAAATGGTTCCATCTCGCAGTTGCCTACAGCAGCAACGATGAATCGGTTCAGGTCTACTTCGATGGTGAACTTGACGCAGAAGGTAAATGGGGACCCTTGCCCGGGGAATTTGGACCCGGACGTATCGGCTCATGGAGCGGTGGTGGAAGAGAGTGGGAGGGTATGTTCGACGAAATGCTACTCTTCGATGTCGCACTGGAAGAAGAGGACATTCAGATGCTTATGGATAACGGGTTAGAAGTCACGCTTGCTGTCGAACCGGCGGGTAAACTCACAACAAATTGGGGAGAAATTAAGTTAGGACGGACGCAAAGTAGATAGGCATATATTGGCGAATAGGTATTCTCTGGTAGGCGCGCTTACACGCGTCTACCCGGGGTCCTGCTTCCCGACCTCTCAATAAAGTATTTAAAAAAGAGTCAGTTTGGGAATTTCGACTGCTTCCTGTAATTTCTGCCCCGCCTCGGCGATATCGTCAATGACGACTTGTCGTAGTGCCGTAAAATTCTCTCTCTCCTGTCGTAGGACATAAGCCGGGTTAAACGTCGCCATAGCGAAGGGAGCATACGTGGTATCCGTAAACCAGACACCACGTTCCTCTGTAATGCGAAACCTGCGATGAATAAGCACTTTCGCGGCAGGCGCACCCATACAGAGAATTACTGAAGGTTGCATCACAGTCAGCTCTCCATCAAGCCATTTGGAGCACGCCTTAATCTCCGATGCCTTCGGTGGACGGTTCTTTAACACATTCCCTTTAGGACTTGCTGCCCGACACTTAATGATGTTTGTGAGCCAGATGTCGCTACGCGTTAATCCATTTGCGGTCAAAACATCATCCAGCATATCCCCGGCAGGACCTGAAAATGGAAGTGCTGTCCGATTATCAGCAGCAGAGGGTCCCTCCGCAACAATCGCTAACTTTGCGGTGATATCGCCGCTACCGAAAACAACATTCGCACGGGTTTTCGCTAAATTACAAGCTGTACAAACACTTGCCCGCGTTTTGAGGGCTTGCATTTGTGTCCGAACACTACTCATCTTTTCACACCAAAGTGAAATCTATGAAACTATAGGGTGCTTCCCGAAGTTTTCGCGAAGTGAACGCTGGCGTGCACTAACTTATCCGGTTGCGCTCCTGTAAATGTTAGTTTATAAATCGGTGTGTCCCAATTATATTGATAATCGCTTCCATAGGTTGCCACACTTATCGGTAGGTAATCATCCGGTACATGAATAAAGCAGGTTCCCTCAGCCTGTCTAAGCGGTTTGCAGACGATCATGTAACTTTGGCTGTGCGCATCCCAACCCGCAGATAGAATCTCAACGCCGCCCTGCGTATAGTGCATATCCGTGGCGAGCAATTGCGGTACGTCCTGTTCTTCACGGAAGCAGAGCAGTTTCGCAGAACGCGGTGGAATGTTCAACAAGGTTACACTCTGTGAAACCTTTCCAAGATATTGGCGCATCCAGAAGTCGTGGACGAGGAACTCCTTAGATTCAGGTAACCCAAGTGCCTCCAGTTCAAAATAGGCATCATCCTCGTAGTCATCCCAGTTGAAAACTGCGGCGAGATACCAGACTTCGCGAGGTGTTGACATTGGTAGACACCATATTTTGGGAAAAGGGTCATCGTAAAGGTCTATAGGTGTCGCAGCCTTACCTATAAGTGGAAAGATTTTCGCTAAGTAACCCGCACGCGCCGAAGTCAGTGTTGCAACTTGGTCTGCACACAAGACTGTCCCACCACTCAATGCAGCCGCTGTCATTTCCACGATTGCCTCGTTGATCGGACGCGGTTCATCAACAGCGATCTCACCAAAGACGTGTCCCCAGAGAACGCTATGCTCCCTCATATGCGCTGCATATCTGCTCAGGCGATGTTTTGTGCCACGCTGATGATGCCATGAGTCACTGGCACGCTTGGAATCCGCACCTACAGCAGAAAGGGAAGGACTCAGAAGTGGGGCATTAACATCAATACTACCAATGCACGGACCCGGGACAGTATTGTATCCTGCGAGTAGCACATCATCCTTTAGAAGCGCGTTTTCCAACCGTGCTTCATTGATTGCCTCCCTGAGCAATTTCCCAGCGAGACGATAAAGCTGAACTGAGGTCAGGCTGCTATCATGCCAGTGCAAGTTGTGTGCAGCATTCGTGAGCCCCACCGTATAAGCTGTAAAGTCGGCGTTGATGAATGAATATCCACATTCGCCCACTACCTGTTTAATCTGTTCACGAATACGGGACTGCACCTCTGGATGCGAAACATCCAAGAGTGCGACCTCTTTACCACTCTCTGGTAGATGAACGGATGCAGGTTTGGAGCCGTTACGCGTTGAACGATTACGGGAATATCTTCTTCCGCCACGGGACGCAGTCTTCTCTTGTATACAATAGTCCGGATGGCTTTGGACAAGCTCCGAATCAAGTGCTGCACAAAATGGATTGAACCGGATACCCGCCTTGAAACCTTTTTCTCGGATCTGACTGGTAATCGCTTTCATTTCCTCACGATTTTGCGATACCGAAACCTCAGCACCTTGCGTAAAAACTCCCAATTCTGATTCCGAGACTGCATTCAATTGAATATAATCAATACCGCCTGGACAGTTCGGCTGAAACATCGGACTCTCGGCGAGCGCGTCTGTCTGGGTTAAGATAGCATTCGCATCAAGTGATCCTTCCGTATCAGAAAGCGTCCACATAGTAGCCGGCGTGTTGTATTCGAGGGTGGGCTGAGCCTCAATAAGCGGACTCTCGTGCGCGATGCTCCGCGCTGCTATCAGCGAAGTATAATGTTCGTAAGCTGCAGATGCCTTACCTACAAAGTTGATGTAAGCAGTTTCGGAGGTGATTTCCTCACCGGATTCGCACTGTTGCCTACACTCATGATAAAGTGCCCACGGATTAACACCCGACGCGGATGACTTCTTTCCCTGCCCTCGCGAGCCGCGCCCACCATTTTTATGACAGCCAACTTGAATTCGGGGCCACCATTTCTCAGTCGTCAGGAAACCGAAGACGAGTGCTTTCCCACCCTTTGTATCACAAAGTACACCATCATTGCTCGGATGCATAGCGTCGGTCTCATTCAGTAGAAACCCTTCATAGAGCCTTTTACTGACACCGGGAGAAACAGGTGGCATGTTAATAAAGAGATGATAATCCGATGGAAGCCCGCCAAGCAAGACAGCACCACGGTTCGCTGAAACCCCAAGCACCGTTACACTATCGAGTCGAAGCGGTTCCGATTTTAGGTTTTCAACACCAACCTTAAGGTGTATCGCGGGGTGTGCGGCATAGCACTTGAGGTAGGTGTTTATCCGAACCCCCTTACCTGTTGCCTCGTGTGAGAAGCGAATTTGGTGATAACTGCCGAAAGCATCTGTTTTCGGCAGTTCTGTGATAAATTCGCGAGTGCCAGCGTCCTCAGTTTTGACGACGCTCCCATTTTCAAGGGTTATCTGTGCGCATCCGTCTCGGATAATTGTGTCACCACTCTCATCAATGTAATCCCATGTTCCTTTTGAAAGGTTAAACTTAATCTCAAAATTAGTGTGGTTTATCACGGCGAGGTTGCCCTGCCGTGATATTGCTATCACATCTGATCTCATCCATCAATTTCCTTTTTTATAGTGGCCGTCAGCTGTCAGCTGTCAGTAGCGGGCGTGGCAGTTGCAAACGCCTTTACTGCCGCAAACGGGTTCCTGAAAGCCGATTGCTGAAAGTAAGTGTAGCGAACGCGCTGAAAGCCATTAACTCCGAGAAGAGGCAACTGCCCAACAAGATATGATCGCCGCGGGTTCATCTCCGGCTTGAGAAAGTGAAAAGGTGTCTCCAGGGGCGAGGAAGAGGACATCATGCTGTTCCAAAGTCCACGTCTCTCCAGCATCAGTTGTCACTTCAGTGCATCCATCTCTCAGCACATAAATTGACTCGCTGTCTATCGGTTCATGTGCAAAGTTTTCCCCTTTGTTGAGATAGATGTAATCTAAAGAAAGATGTACAGAACCTTTTTGCGGAGAGACCACACTTCGCCATTCGGTGGATTTTCCAAAAACAGGACCACTGCGCGCCATATTGATGACTTGGACGTTACTTCGATGTCCATCTTGAGGTGTGGGGGCTGCATCGGGTGTATCTCGTTCGCCTCGGTAGAGTGCCATATCCGGCGGAGCCTGGAAACTAATTAAACGCGCCATGTTCGGTGTCGTATTAACCGTTCCATGAACCTCGCCTGCGGGCACAAAGATGACATCGCCCGCAGCAATTGGTGTATAGACCTCTCCTTGGCGGATAGTACCACCACCTTCTAAAACGACAATCGCGTCTTCCGATGCGTCGTGATAATGCTGTGTAAACTCTTGACCGGGGGCGTGAAGCCCATGGTTTAAGGTCAATTGTTCAGAACCCATATCGGGATGCACAACACGCCAATTTTTACCTTTGCCCATTTGAAAGGGCGTTCCGGATTGGAGATTCAAAATTTTCATATTTCTAATTTACCTTGCGGGTTAATCGCGTGCATTTGTAATTTGAAGGTTCTCGCGATCGAGCCGCCTGCGCCGGTGTTGCAGGCTACGTTCGTGCCAGCCAAGGCAGCCGCGTAAGTCCTGTTAATATTTATAGCTTTTTTTATAAAACGATACAACCGTATCCCCGTAACGCGCTTGCCGACTCCGCCTTAAATTCCCGACTGCATCTGGCACAACACACTGCTTGGCATGTTCAACAAGCAGAATGCCACCGATACAGAGCAGCGAACTCTCGGCAAGCAGTGGTAAACAGGTTGTATACAGCTGCGATCCCCCTGCTAAATCAACACCATACGGGGGATCGAAATAAATAATTTCAAACATAACGGATCGCTTACAGAGGTACGCAATCCCTTTCACAACATCGCGACGGAGCAGATAATACCGCGCTTGGGATTCAGTAAGCAGACCACACGTGTGAAGGTTTCGTTCTATTATCTCGATGCACCGCGGGTCGCGCTCCAAAAACGTGACATGTTTCGCCCCACGGCTCAACGCTTCAATTCCCATACTCCCGGTACCGGCACAAAGGTCCAGGAAATTTGCATCTACTATCCGTTCCTGCAGAATACTAAAAACTGATTCTTTAACCCGATCGGCAGTAGGGCGGACGAGACGATTCCCTTTCGGAGTAGCCAAGCGTCTGCCTCTGAATGTGCCAGCAATAACTCTCATTTTTAGTGGTTATCAGTTATCGGAGGAAAAGGTTGTCAGGTTGCCTCGCAGTGAGAGTAAGAGGTTTTCGTTTAACCAGGGAAACACCCAAGCAAAAACACCCTCTCTTAACCGATGACCGATAACTATTAAGCTACAACGCCCTGAATAACTCCTCTACCATCGAACCGTCGTCAACGACTCGGATCGGTCGTCCAGAGCGGGAATAGTTTTCCTCGTCAGCATCGATTCCAAGCGCGAAGCAGAGTGACGCAAATAGGTCTGGCACCCTGACAGGACTACTGACAACCTCAGTTCCATCTTCATTCGTACTTCCGATCACCTGCCCCCCGTGAGTCCCACCTCCAGCGAGGACAGCCGACCAGCCAGTGGTATGATGGTCACGCCCATCATTGTTGTTAATCCTCGGGGTGCGACCGAATTCACCGAGCCATAGCACAACAGTCTCTTCAAGAAGATCCCGTTCAGCCAAGTCCCTCAGGAGCATTGCGAACGCTGGATCCACCATAGCAAGGAGTTCTTTCGTCCGCTCAAAGTTGTTTTCATGTGTATCCCATCCGTCCAGTGAAACTTCAACAAATTTGACTCCAGCTTCCACGAGCCGACGCGCCATCAAACAGCCTTGACCGAACTTATTCATACCATAAGCCTCGCGGATAGCCATCGGTTCTTCGTTGAGTTGAAACGCATCTATTTTCGGGGAGTTGATGAGTTGATCGGCTTTTTTGTAAATCGCTTCGTGCGCCTCCGTGCTGCGCCCAGTCCGTTTCGCTATAAAATCTTCCTCAATTGCTTTAAGCATTTTCAGGCGTTCGCGAAAACGGTGCGTATCCATCTGTGAAGGATAAGAGAGATCATCTACAGGTTTCATCGGATCTTTGACGACGAACGGATCGTGCGTTGCACCGAGGAAACCGCCGGAATAGGTCGGCGAATTAATATTAACGCAACTCGGCAGATCGGAGCGGCTGTCCTCAAGGTAATAAGAGGTGAGCGAACCGAGGGTTGGGTGTCTGACTGCACCGCCAGGTGCATACCCCGTATGCAGCAAATAGCGAGCGCGTTCATGATTGCCTTCCCGTGAAACCATCGAGCGAATGATAGAGAGATGGTGCGCCTGTTCTGCAACGTATGGAAGATGCTCGGAAACCTCTATGCTTTCAACACTTGTGGGAATCGCTGCAAAGGGACCGCCATTTTTGGTGCCGGGTTTGGGATCAAAAGTGTCTAATTGACTTGCGCCACCGCTCATGAACAACACAATACAGTGTTTGGCGTGCGGCAGAACATCCTCAAGCTGCGCAAGGCTATTTGAACTGAAATGCTGCATCGCGACAAGCCCCAGAAAACTGCTGATACCGCTCTTGACAAAACAGCGGCGTGAGATTTCTTTATGCCATAGTTCTGGTGTGTCGTATTCTGGCACCCACAATTTCGCGTCCATGTCCACGCTCTCCTCAATCATTCATTCCTACCATTTTAACACGCCTATGTCTTTTTAAACAAGGAAAAAACGAAAAAGTTAGGATCAGTATGTGCACGTCTGACCTCGAACATTTTCGTAAGGGAAAGTCGGTGGAACACCCGAAAGCGTGGATGGCAGGGATTGCGAAAAACAAGTGTGCTGATTTTCATCGACGTGAGAAAAGAGATACAAACCGAGATATTGATTTCGCATCTATTATCAGCCATGCTGCGTTCGGTGGCGGTGTAAGTATTGCCGATGATCAGCATCAGGCGGTTGTCGTCAAAGAGATTCGCACTGTAATTTCGCAGATGAAGCCTATCTATAGAGATGTAGGCGAGTTGCATATCCAAGGACACACCCTCCGCGAGATTTCCGAGCGATTAGAGATTCCCGATGGGACAGCGAAATCTCGGCTTCGCAAGTTTCGGCAGATGATACACGAATATCTGCAGACAGATACACTCCTGCCGAAATAGATGATCTCGTAGGATTGGAAACTCAATCGTCCTACCTCCTACACAAAGTCTCTTGAACAACAGAGAATGTGTTAGAAAAAACGTAAGAAAACGTTGATTTTTCTGAAAAAATCATTTTTTTCATCCGAAAGTGACCCTTTTGCCGTAGTTATACGACTTAATATAATCAGGACTTACGCAAATTGAACAGAGAAGGATATATTTTGTGAAAAATGCCTCACAGTGAGCATATTTTGGTGTTTTTAACCCCCTAAATCCCCCTTATCAGGGGGACTTTAAGAGGAAGTGCGTAAGTCCTATTCTTGTCTTAAAATAGCGATAACGAGGTTTTTGTTAAAGGCGCGGGGTATGTCGTGAGGGTCTTCAAGACTATGTTCAAAGATATCCAAATCTTGTGTGTTAAAATCGCCGTAAACCGCTTTAATGTCTTCAATCTCTAAGACGAATTTACCACCCGAATCCTTCCGCGGTTTGATAACTCCCTTCTTGATGTCGGCATAAATTTTGGATACAGAGATCCCTAAAAGTTCCGCCGTTTGGTTTACTGTCAATGCTTTTACGGTTGCCATAAAAAATATATGCTCCTATTGTTTGTTTAGTGATATGAACGTCCCGTTTTAGACACTCGTGACATCCAGATTTTTGATGCGGGGTCCCACCGCCACACAAAAATTGCTGCATCGGCAATTTGGAGCAATAGCATCCTCTCCTGTAAGGCTTTTCCATCTATATTAATACCCTAAAGCAGCTGACATGAAAGCAGAAAACCCGTAGCATACGAAGCCAACTTCTCTACACGCTTGCAATAGAGCCGGAAAAGCCGAAGCCGCTGATGTTGTCTGAGCCTGGGATGGAAGAGAAAAATGAGAAGTGTATCAAGGAGAAAGACTGGACCTGGTATCCCCAATGGAAATGGTGACGGGACAGCATAAAAGTGAGGAAAAAGAGTGGTGGGCACTACTTTCTTCTCCACTTTCCCCGGATCGAAATCTCAATCGCTATGTCTCAATACAAACATAGACACCATGCCAAACCTGAAATGGTATGAACTCTTAGTGTCGTGCGATGAAAAAGACGAGAAACTCTGTAAATTAAGTATAGGCTACCTCAATAAAGGGTTTCCCAGATGAAACTATAGTGTGCTTCGTGAACATCTCAAATGTTTGAATGTGACTGACACCCATCAACGTTCACACAGGCACCCGTTACAAGACTTGCGCGTTCGGATGCGAGAAAGACCACAACATTCGCGATTTCTTCGGGCTTTCCGAACCTCCCAAGCGGCATATCGCTTTTCACAAAGGCTTCCATCGCCTCCGGGTCTGCTGCCATGCGACGAGCCCAACCCCCACCCGGAAAGAGAATGGAACCCGGGGCGACGCTATTTACGCGGATATTGTCCGGAGCGAGCTCTTTTGCTAACGACTTTGTCATACTGATCTCGGCGGCTTTCGAAGCGTTATAGGTGATGTGTCCGCCGCCTTCTCTACCGTAGATGGAGGTTATCATCAGAATCACACCGCTTCCCTGCTTTTTCATTTCAGGGATGGCGCGTTGGTTCACCCGCGCCGCAGATACAAGATTCAGGTCGAGGATTTCGTGCCACTCGGTATCTGAAATCTCTTCCAGAGGGGTCCACCGACTGCCACCGACGTTGTTCACAACGACATCAATTCCGCCATAAGTTTCTACTGTTTCTGCTATGAACGCGTCAACTTGTTCGCCATCCGTAACATCTGTGAGTTTGGCGAAGACCTCCGCGCCTTTTGCCGACAGTTCATCCTTTACGTTCTGGAGTGTATCTTGGGTTCTGCCACAGATGCTCAACCGTGCTCCTTCTTCAGCGAAACCGTGCGCGATAGCACGTCCGATTCCGCGACTCGCACCTGTTACAACTACCACTTTGTTCTTTAGTCCTAAGTCCATTAGATCTCCCATTTCCTTTTGTAGTATGGGCTTAAAAGCAAGCCCTAATATTTCTATGTTGCTATTATAGCGGATAATCGTGAAAAATATCAACGGGATAGTCGTCAGTCGTCAGCGGTCAGCAAGAAGGAGTCGGGATTCGGAGATCCCTCCTACAGGAAAATTGAATGACCTTGATTGAAATAAAAACACGCTTGACAATTTATAAAGATTGTGTTAAAATATATGTACTGAGCGTATTAGTAAAGATTTTGCCTGATTTTAGAATAGCAAGTTTAGCCCCTTCCCAGTAACGGGTGGGGGCCCCGGCGTTGTAAGCTGCGCCAAAAACAGGAAAAAGACTTATGGCATACTATATCACTGACGAATGTATCGGGTGTATGGCGTGTTTGACGAACTGCCCGGTTGATGCAATAACCGGCGATAGGAACATGCTACACATCATTGATCCGAATATTTGCATTGATTGCAGCGCGTGCGGGATGGTCTGTCCAGTCGAGGCAATCCGTGACCAGTTCGGAGAGGTGTGCAAATTCATTCGTCGACCCACACACCGACCTGTCGCCGTTATCTACGAAGAACTCTGCTCGGGATGCGACTTCTGTGTCCATATCTGCCCATGGGATTGTCTTGAGCTCAAGGACCCAGAAACCGGCGAACACGCCGAAAGCTTCTTCGGCATCTGCGAATTGGTTAAACCCAAAGACTGTGTCGGCTGTAAGTTGTGCGAAGAGGTCTGCATCAAGGACGCTATCCGCATTGAATCACCCGTGCTTGTGGAACTTGCTGAAGCCGCAGACTAACGCTTGCGGACGCAATACATATCTTTTCTAAGGGCGCGATGCTTCCAATGGCGAACACACATCTCTATAAACCGCACCTCGTCATCGTCATCTCTGGACCGTCCGGTTCAGGGAAAAGCACCGTCATCGATGTCCTCTGTAAAGCAGATGAAACCTTACACTTATCTGTCTCTGCGACAACGCGTAAGCGGCGTCCCGGTGAAGAAGATGGCGTTGATTATCACTTTCTGTCAAAAGCGGAATTTGAAAAGTATATTGAGCAGAACCGTTTCTTAGAATGGGCAGAATATGGCGACAACCGCTACGGTACGCTCAAATCTGAAATTGCCGATGCCCGTTCCGCTGGAAAAGACGCTATCTTAGAGATTGAGGTAAAGGGTTCCTTGCAAATCCGAGCGCAAGACCTCGCACCGGCAAGAAGTATCCTCATCTTTATCGTCCCGCCATCATTCGCTATCTTGGAGAAACGTCTCCGCCGCAGAGATACAGAATCGGAGAGGGAACTGAAACAACGATTGGATATAGCAAAATCCGAAGTTCTTGAGATTGAGCATTACGACTACTGGGTTAGCAACCCAGAGAACGCAACCCAACAGGCAGTTCACCAGATTCAGACTATCATTACCGCCGAACGATCTCGCATTGATACTAAACTGATAGAGACAATCAACCCTTTACTCGGTATTGATGGCGTAGATTAGGGTAAGTTTGATTTACGGTAAACGGATACGGAGGAAATTATGGGTACCCTCAACGACTTTGCATTCAAACAGAAAAAATATATGCCCGTCTTTCCAAAAGCGAGTGGAAGACCGACGATTTACATAGAAGGATACCCCTATGAGGACGATGAGCCGATGCCTGCAACAGAATTTCACGCCGAACAGGTGAGGAACCTCGCTGACCAACTCGGACGATATTTTGCGATCCATCCACACGTCCATATAGGCGTTGACACGTTTATCTATTACCGTGAAGACGATATGACGAAGTGCGTTGCCCCCGATGTTTACGTCGTCTTAGGTGCTGCTAAGTTTCCACTCCGGCGGAGTTTTTATACGTGGTCAGAGGGTGCTGTCCCCACGGTTATCTTTGAGTTCCTTTCGGATGCGACGGCGGATCAGGATCGGGGTGAGAAAGTTCAGGTCTATCTCAGGGATATGGGTGCGCAGGAGTATTTCCTGCATCAACCCGAAATGGAGAAGCCGCTGGAGTTTCGAGGGTGGCGGCGCAGTCCGTCTGGTAACATCGTTGAGATTGCCTCTGACGCACAAGGGGGGCTGTTCAGTGAGGCATTAAATCTCTATTTTCGGTGGGAAGCACAGTTAGATACGCAGGTGCGGCTTTTACGTCCGTATTTACCGGATGGCACGCCGATTACGACTTCTATGGAGGAGCATTACCTTCGGATAGAGGCAGAAAGGCGCGCAGCAGCAGCAGAAAGGCGCGCAGCAGCAGCAGAACAGGAACGACAGGAAATGGAAGCCGAGCTAGAACGGCTCCGTCAGCAACTCGCTCATCGCCAAGACAGCGATATTTCATGAAGCACACGACAAACAAAAATTATCAGTTTGCAACACCAGGAATTACGCAGCTCGCTATGCCGGCAAGGTTTGAAGCCTCGCCGGCAGCGTACGGGCCGTAGACCTTTATTAGAAATTGCGTAAGCCCTAAACACAATTAGACTTACATTCAACCTACCGGAGGTTGCTCATGAGGGAGTGGCCGGAACCTGATCAGGATACCTTGCTTGACATTTTAGAGGTTTGGGATCTTGGAGATTACGAAGAGGCGCGCATAGAACGTATAGAAGCCGAATATTACGAGAAACAAGCAAAGGCCGATGCTGAGAAACAATCAGATTGCCCCAATAAAATCTTGTAATCCTGAAAAACATGGAATTTAGAGAGCGGACGATTATCTTAGGTGTTACAGGCGGCATAGCCATCCACAAATCGATTGACTTGGCAAGCCAGCTCGTCAAAGACGGTGCCTCTGTCCACGTTGTAATGACGGAAAACGCCACCCGTCTTGTCCAACCTTTGCAATTCCAAGTCATCTCGCGGAATCCTGTTCTCCTGAACCTATTTGACGCTGGAACAGACTGGAAACCTCCTCATATCGACCTCGCCGACCGTGCGGATCTACTCACAATCGTCCCTGCTACAGCGAATATCATCGGTAAAATGGCAAACGGCATCGCTGATGACGCGCTTTCCACCGTTGCTGTTTCCGTTCACTGCCCAATCCTCCTCGCACCCGCCATGAACGGACACATGTACCACAATCCGTTTGTGCAGCGGAATATCGATACCTTGAAAAAGCATGGGATCCATTTCATTGAACCCGACAGTGGTGACTTAGCGTGCGGCTATGAAGGCACAGGACGCCTGAATACAATAGAGGCAATCCTGCAAGGGGCAAGTAATATTCTTGCTGATACGAGATCGGACCCTGGACCCAAAGTCGAAGCACACGATTTACAAGGGGCACGCGTTCTCGTCACAGCAGGGGCAACGCGCGAATACATCGACCCGGTCCGATTTATTACCAATCGATCCAGCGGCAAGATGGGATACGCCATTGCTGAAGCGGCTGCACAGCGAGGCGCAGAGGTGCGTCTAATTAGCGGTACCGCCACTGTCCCCGCCCCCGTCGGCATTGAGATCCAGCACGTCGAGACGACGCTTGAGATGCACGATGCGGTTTTGAAAGTTTTCAACGAAACAGACATTGTCATCATGGCGGGCGCGCCTGCCGATTATCGACCGAGCGAATTTACGCCCCATAAAATCAAAAAAACTACCGAAACCTTGACACTTCCACTTGAAAGGAATCCGGACATCGCGCAGACGCTTGGCGAACAGAAAACGAACCAAATCCTCGTCTGCTTTGCCGCCGAAACGAACGACCTCCTTGAGAACGCCAAAAAGAAGTTGATACGCAAAAACTGCGATCTCATTGTCGCGAATGACATCCTTGCGGAGGGAGCGGGATTCGAAGTCGATACGAATATCGTAACCTTGCTGGACCAAGATGGCACCTGCGAACAACTGCCACGTTCCTCAAAGCGCGACGTGGCAGACATCATTTTGACAAAGGTTGTTTCCCTCAGGATGCGAAAGAAGTAAATCCCTTGAGAATAGGGATTAACCAGTTCTTCTGAAAAATCAATCAAATCTTCAAATCCAGTCGCGAATCAATCGGAAACCTGTGCGTAACGTAGTGGAGCGCAGCCCAGGTGCCCATAAATTAAAAAATGAATCACCAACAGATCCGCGGCTTTTTTGCGCTAAATCATACCCGCCCCAAAAAACAATTAGGACAAAACTTCCTCGTTAATCCAGAAATCCTCGAAATTATCCTCGAAGCAGGAGAACTCACGGATACCGACACAGTCATAGAAATCGGTGCCGGTTTAGGATGTCTCACGGATGCTTTGGCACGGCGTGCCAAACGCGTAATTGCCGTTGAAGTGGACGCATTGTTATACAACGCGTTAGCAGCCCGTTTTGGCGCAGCTTGCAAGCCAAAACTTGCTGTTGAAAGTAGCGCAGTTTGCGGGTTTCCAAAACTTGCTATACAGAAATCGATAGATTCACACGTTCAACTCCTTAACGCTGACATCCTCAAACTGGAACTCCATTCGCTATTGTGTTCCGGTACAGAGCCCGTGCCCACTACATTTAAAGTCATAGCGAACCTGCCATATAACATCACGACTCCCGTCTTGTGGAAAATCCTCGATCATTACAAACAGATTCATAGTTGCGTTTTGATGATGCAGAAGGAAGTAGCAGAAAGGATTGTTGCTGAACCGGGCGGAAAGGACTACGGCGCATTGACAATTGGTGTCGCTTATCGTACTGATGCGACGCTCATCACCACGCTGTCACCAGAAAACTTTTATCCGGCACCCAAAGTAGACTCTGCGCTCCTAAAACTGACAATGCGCCAAAATCCAAAGGTTAGGGTTGAAAATGAGGAATTCTTCTTTAAAGTCGTACGGACAGCGTTTCGGACGCGGCGGAAGATGCTAAAAAATTCATTAGTTAGAAGTAGGCTGACATCGGCGAAGGTATTGGAGACTGCTTTTGAGGAACTCGGTATAGCTCCAGAGCGGCGTGCTGAAACATTGGACATCACGGAATTTGCAGCCCTCGCAAATTTTTTGTCCGCGACCAAAGGTCTTGAGTCCGAGAGGGACGGCACACTCGTAAAACCATCAGAATCATAAGCGGATATCTAACTCAAAAAGCTGCCAATACACAATTTTCCAATCCGATTCTTCACGACGGAATTCAAATTTGCAGCTGGCTTTAATCTCCCGCAAGTCACGTTCCTCCCCTTTTTCGGCGTTAACATCTAACTGAAGCGTCGCTGCCGTCTTCCGTGCATGCGTTATATCCATTTCTATATCTTGGAATAGGAATTGAAGCGAGACGTACTCCTCAAAAAGTTGTGTCATCGCCGGAGCGACATCTGCATAATTTTCAGGAATAATTCCTGACGCCACGCCGAAAAGTGTGGCTGGATCGTCCGCAGCGACGTAGGCTTCCGAGAAGAGTGCTTGAATCGCCTCTATGTTTTCCATATCTACCGACTCAAGCAGGGCAGCAAAATTGTCAAAAAATTCCTGTATCTCCACCACTGGATCCTTCAGTGGTGTCAACGCAATATCGGCAACCAATCGTTCTTGTCTAAGCACAAGCGGCTGGCTATACGGCTTATAATCTGGATCCGTAACGGTCAAGGTATGAACATCTCTGTAAAGAACACCTTGAAAAGTGTACTTGCCATCCACGCCAGTTTCAAAGGACTGTCCCAGTAGCGTCACAGTTGCCCCGGGAATACGATTTCCTGTTCCAGCATCGGTGATGGTTCCAGAGACCGTGCCGTATTCGAGCATTGCCGGTTTTTCAGGTTCGGGTTCAGTTGTCTCTTCCGCTTCCCCGCATGCGAAAATGCAAGCCATCAGTAGGAAAAGCGAGATATTTATTTTGAGCGTCACGGTGTATTTACCATCCTTTTTCTCAAATCTTTTACATTTACTTTAAGTCGCATTTGTGGTGCAAAGTCTTCGTGTCTCGTTAGTGAGACCCTAATTCATCAAAAAACTTCTCAAGCGTTTGTAATTGCGGCGGTTTCGTGAGCAAAGAAACAATTATCAGCGCGACAGACGAAACAACGATTAGAATCGCAGCAGGCATAATCCCAATGCCACCGACACTATACCCTGGTGTCTGCCAGTTTTGGAGCAAGAAATAGAACCATAACAGAATAACACTTATGATTGCGGCGAACACGCCCTGCTTTGTGCTACGCTGCCAGAACAACGCCGCAACTACAATCGGAAAAAGACCCGCAAATCCAGTGAACGACCAAACAGCAAGTCTAAAAATACTCGGTGTCGCAATGAGCGAGATGAGATAGGTAACGCAAAGCACGCCGCTCACAAATAACCGTCCTACCCACACCCGTTGCCTCTCCGAAAACGCTTCCCGACGATAATGTCCGACAATATCGTGCGTGAACATACTTCCGATAGCAAGCGATTGCGAATCCAACGATGACATAATCGCCGCGAAGACTCCCGCCCCCAAAAACCCAGCTAAAACGCCAGGGGCGTGTATATGAATCATCTGAATCAGCACATTGTTCGCCTGCGCCCCTTGCAAACCTGGGACATCCACGTTTCCCAATATTCCCAGCAGCACGCTCGGAATCCACACAACCGCAATACACAACGGATAGAAAATAATCGCATAACGGAACGTCCCGACATCTTTCGCCGTTAGGAAATGCGAAAAGATATGTGGAAACATGCCGACACAAAGGGGAATACAGAGATACGTTAACAGTTCCAACGGCTTGATATGCTCCGCCTGCATCAGTAAACCCATGTCCACTTTAGAAATAGCATCTGAAAACCCGCCCATCCGATTCGTGATGACAAAAAAGGTGATGCCTCCAAGGGTCATGAAAACGAGCGTTTGGAATGTGTTCACCCAGGCAGTGCCCCGCATACCGCTGTAGGTAACGTAACAGAGAACAACAGCACAAATGAGTAAGCCGCCTACCCACTGCGGAATTTTGCCATCCGTGAGTGTTGCCAATGTTCCGCCACCGCCCATCACACCGATAAGCAGATACGGGATAAGCAACAACACAAACACGACGAAGAGGAGCAATCCTAAACCATCGGACTCCCACCGGTCCCGGAAGTACTGTACCTGTGTCACATAACCAAACCGTTTTCCAAGCCGCCATAGACGAGTCCCGATAAAGAGGAATACACACGGCACAACTATCGCCGAGGAAGAAGCCATCAGGGCAAAAACACCGATACCCCTATGGTAGGCTTCACCCGATGCACCGAGGATCGAGAACGCTGTCATGTTCGTGCCGAAAAGCGTCATCAACAAGATAAACCAATTAATCGTCCGACTCGCAACAAAGTAATCTTCTCCGGTATTTCGGAAAAGTTTATGGCTCAGCGCACCGAGAACCAAGACCATAGCAAGGTATATAAAAATGACCGCAAGGCTCATCGTGCTCCCCAATCCCCTCGCTCTTTGACGAAAGCCGCCATCAGCAACATTGCTGCAAGGCAGAACCCTATATGATAGAGCAACCCTACCGGCAACCCTAAAACAAACTGAGGGGTTTCCCAGAGCCAAAAATCGTTGTGAAGTAGGAAGAATAGCACGAGCAAACAGTATAAGAACCATCTAATCGGACGTTTCATGAGGCCCCTCCTTTTTTCTTAATGGCTATCGGTTGTCGGCTGTCGGTTGTCAGTTAAGAGATTTTCGTTTAACAGAGACCTCTTGTAACCGATAACCATTCTTCTGACTGTTTTGAGCAAAGAGATTTTCTTGCTAATCGCTGATGGTTGATGGCTGACGGCTATTATAGTAGAAAATGGCAACACTCGTAAGGGCTACTATCCCATGAATCCACACAAATTGTATACCCGTCGGAACAAAAAAGAGAATGAGTGCCGCAGCAAACAGGAGGCAGCGCGTCCAAAACGATAATCTGTTAAAGATATAACCAGCGATAGCAGTTGCCAAGATAACCGTCCCGATGAGCGTCAGCGAAAAATTCACGAAAACTGTCCATAGCCCTGGTGTTCCCCCACTCTCACTGAGCCAGAGCAGTGCGGGTCTCAAAACAAACGCGTAAGGCAGCGCAAAACCGACGAGAGCGAACCTGAACGCCGCGAACCCCGTTGCCATTATCCCGGAACCCGCGATGGCAGACGCAGCATACGCCGCCAATGCGACAGGTGGGGTCACCATCGACATCATCCCAAAATAGAAAATGAAAAAGTGCGCCGCAAGCGGAACGACTCCTAAGTCCAGAAGTACGGGACCTACCAAGATCGCCATTAGCAGATAACAGACCGATGAAGGCAACCCCATCCCGAGAATAATCGTTGAAATCATAAGGAAGAACAGTGCCAACATCAGGTTCGTAGACGCAAGCGGTAAGAGCATCGACGGCAACTTGCCACCGATGCCCGTCAGCGTCACCACCCCTAAGATGATACCGACACATGCTGCAGCCGCAATCAATGACACACCGCTCTGCGCTGCCCGCTCACAAGGCGATATTAAGAAGTTCACCCCTTTCAGCAAATCCGAAACGCCAATACCGGTAGGAGCGATCTCCAAATCGCGATGCCTTTCAGTTGCCGAGTGCTGTCCGTGGATTCGGCGGACCAAGAAGTTCAACAGGCTTATCACGACGACTACCAATAGACTCCAACTCACCGCGCGGAACGCTGTCGCACCCATCAGCAGGACCCCGATAAGCGTAACAAACGCGGCGAGAAAGATACCGCCTTGCAGCGTCAGAAATTCCCCGTGTTTTTCCTCCCGATCGTCGTCAGTCACTTCTTCAGGACTATGAATGGCACCGAGTGCATGTCTACTACTCTTCGCCGCAAAGTGTACCATGCACAGCATCCCTGTATAGTAAAGAATTGCAGGAAGCAGTGCCGCCTTGATAATCTCCAGATACGTAACAGCAGGCTCCACGATTTCCAGCATCATATACGCGGCTGCGCCCATAATAGGCGGAACCAACGCGCCACCAGAACTCGCTGCGGCTTCAATTCCGCCTGCTATTGCTGGTTGAAATCCTGCGCGTTGCATCAACGGAATCGTGAATGTACCGGTCGTTGCCGTGTTTGCCACAGCCGAACCCGATAGCGATCCCATCATGCCGCTACTCAGGACAGCGACCTTTGCAGGTGCACCTGTACTCGAACCGAACACGCGCCCCGCCAAATCCAAGACATAATTAGTCGCCCCTGTTCGCTCCAACAACGTCCCAAACAATACAAACAGAAAAACATAGGTGAACATTACCCGAAGTGCGATACCAAAAGCACCTTGACTGTGTAAAAACGTCTGGCTGACGATGCGTTGAACGGAATACCCGCGATGCGGGAACAACCAATCCGGCATAAACTGCCCAAAGCCGGCATAGAGAAGAAATGCGAGAGAGAGCAGTGGAAGCGTCACACCAATAGAACGGCGCGTCGCTTCTAATATTAAGATAAGTCCAATCCCACCGATGATGTAATCCAGTGGCAACTCCGCTCCCGCCCGGTCACCGAGGGACCTACCGTCTAACCAGAACGTCTGAAAAATAGGTTCCGTCTGACCCAGAACGTAGCCAAAACAGATAACCACACTGCCTATTAGCACGACATCCAAAAGTCGGAAAGCACGATTGTTCACAAAACGTGGATGAACAGGGTATCTCAAAAATACCACTATTAAGCCCAGCATCGCGAAGAGTGCTAACTCTGATTGCGGTGTCAGCTGCGGATAGTTGACCTCGGCTAAGATAAAGAGACACAGCAGCACTGCGACTACAAGAAAGATGTTATCCTTTAACTTTTGTATCAATAGATTAACCGAACCTGTTTTCTGGGACGAAGTGCTCAAGTAGCCCATGCAATTGACGCACTGGACTACAGGCGAATAACAGATTGCCCAAATCTCTTTAAGTTTAGCAGGAAATGAGACGGAAGTCAAGGAAAAGGGAAAGCGCGTCACTATTCAATTTTCAAGTAGAAGCACTGTCCTAATCACAAGTCATCATTTTCCATAAAACACCACTTTTTCGTGGAATTATGTAAGTTTTTATTCCCAAGTCGCGTCACTATATACCATACCAAATAAGGTACTTTCTTTTTAGAGGTGTTTGATGAGAAACAACGATATTGAACTGATTCAACGTATCCTTGAAGGCGATGATGCTGCTTTTGCGTGCTTGGTTAGAAAGTACCAGAAGCGGGTTCACGCGCTTGTATGGCGAAAAATAGGAGATTTCCATACCGCCGAAGATATTACGCAGGAAACGTTCCTACAAGTCTATCGGAAATTAGCGACGCTGAAAGATCCAAGCCAGTTTCCGGGGTGGCTTTATGTCATCGCCAGTCGCCGCTGCCTTGCATGGCTCCGCAAGAAACGTGTCCAAACGCAATCCTTAGAGGAGATAGATATAGCAATGACAGAGAGGAGTTCTTATTCCAGACATGTCGCTGCAGAGCAGGCAGAAAGTGCAGCGGAAACAAAACGCGAACTCGTAAAAAATTTACTGGCGAAATTGAAGGAAAGCGATCGCACCGTTATCACGCTCTACTATTTCGGCGAAATGACATACGCAGAGATAAGCGAGTTTTTAGGCGTATCCATCAATACAGTTGCGACGCGTGTCCACCGGGCACGAGAACGTTTGAAGAAGTACGAACCAATGATTCGAGAGGCTCTCGGCAGCTTTCAACTATCTCCCAATTTAACCGAGAATATCATGCGTGAAATCCCGCGTATCAAACCCTTACCACCTACCGGGGGCAACCCACCGATAGTACCCTGGGCAATTGCTGCCTCAACGGCTATCCTTGTTGTAATGATGTTAGGAATCAGTAACCAATACTTGGCGCGCTTCCAGCAGCCCTACAGTTTTGATGCCACTTCCGAAATGACAGTAGAACTCATTGACGCACCCATTGTTCTCGATCTCTTATCAAAACCGGATGCGCGAAATCAGCTTGGAAATACCGATGGCACCAATAAAAGGAATGGAACAGGCATGAAACTTAACGATATTCTTGAATCACACTTTAATGCCATTGGCGGCCTCGCGCGGCTCTCAGAAATTCGGAATGTCCAACGTTCCGGCGACGCGCAACTGACGCAATGGAATGGAGAACCCGTGAAAGAATCGGGTAGCGTTGAAATAGCAGCAATCGTTGGAAAAAAATCGTATACTAAGCTCGACTTCGGTGAACTTTTCCGTGAGATCACCATCTGGAATGGCACAGACGGTTGGAAATCTGTTATGGCAAACAGCCCAACAATCCTTCCAGAAACAGAATATGGGCGTGCCAAAAGCACAACCTATATCTATCCATTGCAGGCAATCTACGAAGAACTTGGTAGCAGCGTATTTCAACAAAATGAAGATGAACTGTTCCGAGGTAAGGAATGCTCAGTGATTCGCGTCATTGACACGGAAGATGTATTCTATATCGATAAGGCTTCCAACCTACTCGTCGGAGCGAAGACCACCTATACAAGCATGAATGCCAAAAATGCTATCGCAGTCCTTCACTACGACGATTACACGGATTATGAAGGTGTAATGTTGCCCAATTCCTACGGAATCTTCATTGGGGACGGTGCGTTAACGGTCAATTACGCCTTTACAAAAACAGAGATTGATACCGCATTGGACGATACGATTTTTCAGAAACCGTAACGGTATCAGCGTTATCTGCAAATGTGGGTGATTCCAACTGGCGATAACTATGCCATTCAGCATACCGAGATTGACGATTTTCTGGCATTTCAGTATGTGTTACACCTCGATGCAAGATGTTACTTCAGGGAGCATCCACTTACAAACCTATTCTAAAGGAAGCCGAAATCCATCCATGAAATTTTGCTTATATTCCGCCCTGTTTATAGGGCTCATAATGCCGTTCCCTGTGTTCGCCGAAACAGACACTGCTAAAGAAGATAAGTCCGAAAGCATCCGACAGCTGGTCTTGCCGACCACAGGTGATATAGAAGGCACCGTCTACTTACATGACACCGACGCACCCTTAGTTGCGGCAGAGGTGCACTGCATTGAAGTCGATGTGTCTACGAGAACCGACGCTTCCGGGAATTTTCAGTTCACCGGTATCGCACCCGGCACCTATACCCTGTCGATTCTGCATCCAACGTCCAAGACACCGACAACTGCGAAAATAGAGGTCACAGCCGGTGATACCACACAGGTGAAAATGTACGTCGGAACAACTGTCCAACTCAAAACAGTGGTTGTGGAAGGACAACGCCTTCCGCCAACGATTAGCCGTAAAGTGATGCGAGGCAGCGAAATGATACGGATTCCGGGTGCCGGACGTGATGCCCTCAGAGCACTCATGACCCTGCCGGGCATCGGTGTTCCCAACGATTTCTTTCGCGCCCTCTATATCCGCGGGAGCGCGCCAGGGGACACGCTCATCTACCTCGATCGAACCCCGCTTGGCTATCCGTTTCACTTTGGTGGACTCTTCACAACGACGAATTCAGATAGTATTGAGGCGATGCACGTTTACGCCGGTGGCTATGGTGCGGAATTTGGATTAGATTCACAAGCTATTATTGACATCCGTTCCCGAGAACACTTGAAGAAGAAATGGGGTGGTGTATTCGATATGAACTTTATAGCACCCTCTGGATTCTTTGAAGCAAAAATTGGAGACAAAGGATACGCATCGGTCTCCGGGCGTATCATGACTATCGATCTCATTTTAAGGTATTTCGTTGATTGGACATTTCCCAGCTGGTCGGATTACCAACTCAAATTTGCTTATCAACTCACCAAAAAACATCACCTAACGCTTAACGCTATAGGCGCGACAGATCACTTCGACTTCTCCAGTGCTGGATCTAATGACACAGAAGAATCCACTAATTTTTCCGCCTATTTCAAAAACGGGTTTCAGGCAGAAGGCATCCATCTCCGCTCACATCTTACTGATAGACTCACATCCCACCTCTCGTTTACACACTCCTATAATTTTCTGAATCTCAATTTCGGTGGCGGTTCCAGCCGAGAGGACAGCTCCCCAAGTGAGAAATTTGTCTACACTGCCCTGGTCAATGCCCCGACCTATACCCTTCGCGAAGACCTGTCCTATAAGTTCACACCCACCCTTCAAGTCGAGCCGGGATTTCTCTTTGCCTTCAGTCCAGCCGAAAGTTCAACACGCACCATTCTCCCAGAGAACATCAGTTCCGATGATGAGAAACTCGTTTGGAAAGAGAAATACGATACACTTAACTACGGTTTCCAGCGTGCCGAGGGATACCTACAAGCACGCTACGATCCGCTATCATTTCTGTCGCTCGCCCTGGGTGTGAGATTTGATTACCTCAACCTGACCGAAGAACTCTCAATTCAACCGCGCGGGAGCCTTAGCATCACGCTCCCAACAACTTCCAAGCTCCGATTCGCCTACGGCAGATACGAACAGAGCCCATTCGCATATCAGGTGCTAAGCAGAGATGGAAATAAGAACCTAAAATCGAGCATTGCCGAGCATTATGTCGTAGAATTAGAACATCATCTCTCATCACAAACCGAACTCAAACTCGCGCTTTATTACAAAGATCTGAAAAAATTAGTCACTCGGTCCGTCAACACGGATGCCTTTTTTGATGACACGAATACACCGATTACAACTGCGTATCTCAATCAAGGAACAGGTTATGTGAACGGCGTAGAGGCACTCTTGCGACACCGCATCAGCGAAAAGTTTTTCGGATGGGTCTCATACGCCTATACGCATGCCGAACGCCGTGAGACACTCGATGCTGCCTACAAACCGTTCCTCTTTGACAATACGCACATCGTCAGTGTCGTCGCTAACTATAGCCCAACACCGATAAACAATATCGGCATAAAGTGGCAATATGCAAGCGGTACTTCTGCAGTTCCCCTGAGTACACTCTTGATGATTCAAGACCCAGTGACGCTCGGTATGCATCCAGCCCTCTCCGATGTTGCTGGTGCGATTGCGCCCGCTGCGCTTCAAGCGTATCACACCCTAGATCTGCGCTTGAGTCGCAAAAGAACCCAATGGGGCATCCCTGTAACAGAGTTCATCGAGGTCTGGAATGTCTATAACAGCCAAAATAAAATTAATTTCAGTTTCCCTGATAAACTCGTTACAGAATTCAAAAAGGCAGATGCCGAAGAATTACCCATAGACTTGGAAACCTCGGAGTATAGAAGTCCGGTGCGGTTCCCTTTTAACTTCGCTTTCGGAGCTACATATGAATTTTGACACAAAAACACCGCTACTTCATGCGCGAACCTGTCTTATCTCTTTGTAGCAACTACGCGGGTGCTCCCACGGGTTATGATACAATACGGTTTGGTTGAAAACACTTGATGTGCCGAACACTTTCTGATATAATATATTTAGGAAAGAATGTAGGAAGGTTTCGATCTAACCACAGCCTTACACTACGAAAAAAAATCGAACATGCACACACTTTACCACAATACTCTCTCTTCAGTACAAATAAGCAGCGTCCGGCTCGTGCAGGTGTACTTACGCTCCGGTGGTTCCTACACGTACGCCCTTTTTACGCTCGGACTGTATTACTATTTATACTGCAACGGGAGGTGGTGAAGGTTTGTAAACAATGATGTTTTAAGGTTTTTTAATCAGTTCAAATTATCACCACCCGACGTTGAAAATGATTCAATGTTGGGTATTTTTTTTAGGGGTGAAAAATGGGAAGCGTTTTTGAAACCCTGAAGGAACGGGGTCTCATTCAACAATGTAGCGATGAAGCGCGTGTCGCAAACCTGTTATCGGAAAAACAGATCACCTGCTACGTCGGTTTTGATGCGACAGCGACGAGTCTGCATATCGGGAATCTGGTCCCTGTAATGGCGATGGCACATCTGCAGCGCGCAGGACATAGACCGATCGCTATTATCGGTGGTGGAACAACTATGATTGGCGACCCGACAGACAAGACCGAGATGCGTTCCATGTTGTCAAAGGAACAAATCGCAGCTAACGGTGAGGGTATCCTTGCACAGCTGCAACGTTACTTAGATCTGAATAATGGAACAGGAAGGGCAGATAATTCGGAAACTGTCCCGAAAGCCGGCAGGTTCCTTAACAATGCCGATTGGCTACTTTCTATAAATTATATCGAATTTCTACGCGACATCGGTAAACATTTCCGAGTCAATGAAATGATCCGCGCAGAAGGCTACCGGCAGCGGCTTGAGCGCGAGCAAGGGCTCTCATTCCTTGAATTTAATTATCAACTCATCCAGGCATACGATTATTTGCGTCTTTTTCAAAAATACGAGTGCCGCCTCCAGCTCGGCGGAGACGACCAGTGGGGCAATATCCTTGCTGGAGTCGATCTCGTCCGCCGGATCGCAGGCGAACGGGTATACGCAGTCACAGTGCCGTTGCTCACTACCGCAAATGGGACGAAGATGGGAAAAACCGCAGGTGGTGCAGTGTGGATCGATGCAAACCGGACATCTCCTTACGAATTCTATCAATACTGGATTAACACAGACGACCGAGATGTTGCGCGGTTCTTAGCCTGTTTTACCTTCCTTCCCATGGAGGAAATCCGGCGATTAGGGGAACTTAAAGACGAAAACATTCAGGAAGCAAAAGAAATTCTCGCCTATGAAGTCACACAACTTGCCCATGGAAAAGTGGAGGCAGACAAAGCACAAGCAGCGGCGCGTGCCGCATTTGGTGGCGGTAAGCTAGATGATATAGCAATGCCCACTTCTGTTATCGCTCCCGAGCGATTTGAAAGTGGCATCCCGATTATGGAGTTGTTCCATGAGGTCGGATTGGCGAATTCACGTAGCGAGGCGCGACGGCTCGTTCAACAAGGCGGTGCCTACATCAACGAGAAACAGTATCGTGCGATAGATACTACTGTTGATGCTAGCATGATTGAGGAGAATGCATTACTCCTTCGCGCCGGGAAAAAGCGTTACCACCGTGTCATTTTTGAAGAAGTATCGGATATTCGGAACGGATAATGATCGCCTAGTCTAGGGGGTACTCCCACTCACCGGGGTAATCCCAAATGGGTGGCTGCCCAAGAAGGTGGTGGCAGAACCACTTCAAGTTATGCGACATCACTGCCCTGGCAGCCCGCGGATTCACGTTAGGCACGCCGTGTCCCATACCCGGATAGCGGAAGAATTCGACAGGGACATCTTGTGCTTCGAGTGCACGATGTAATTCCTGTGCGTTCGTGAAAGGGACGACAGCATCGGTATCGCCGTGCTGAATGAGAGTCGGCGTTCTTTTCTTTACCTCGGCAGTTCCAGGAGATGCCTGTCGATAAATTTCTGGAATCGCTTGTGGAGTGCCACCGAACACCTTCTCAGCAAAACGATGAAATTCAGATGTGGCGTGATAGACCGTCCAGTTGGTGATACCCGCACCTACACTTACTGCGGCAAAGCAATCTGAATGTGTCGCTGCAAAGGCCGCCACGAACCCTCCGTAACTCCAACCCGCACAGCCTACATGCCCTGAATCTACGTATCCCTGTGCAATCAGATGGTCGATCCCACTTTCCACATCCCACAATTCACCTGTCCCAATGTTCCTGTGGTTCAACTCAAGGAAAGCATGTCCTCGCCCGTCTGAACCGCGGTAGTTAGGCTTGAGTACCAGAATTCCGCGAGTGATGAACTGAAGCGTTGGATAAAACCAGCGATCTTCCCAATCGAGTTGAAGTTGAAGGGACGCTGTTGCTGGACCTCCATGAACTATCACGACGAGTGGATATTTTCGAGCAGGATCAAAATCAACGGGCTTAAACAAAACACCCTCAATCATTGTACCATCGCGACTGTCCCAGTGAACTGTTTCTCTTGTCCCCTGTACCCAGTCCTTACAAGGCGTACTGAAATCAGTAATTTTCTGACGCTGCCTTGAGCAGAATCGGGCAGGTGAGCATTCCGCATCGGAGACCACAACAAGGTCCGGAACATCGTTCGCTCCGCCTGCCACGAATGCCATGATTCCCGCATCGGAAATGTCAAAACACTTGAAAGGTGGTGTGTAAAGCGGATACACGTCCCCGAAATCCAGAACAGTTAACTCATTGGATGGGTCAAGTCGCGCGAGACAGGGCACTGTGCCATCAATATATTGGAGATAAATGCTTTGTGCGTTCCATTCTGCCGTAAGGATCTGACTCTCAAAATGAGGTGTCAGACAACGTAAGTCCGATACCGATGCCCCGGAAGATGGGGAACATGCCCAGAGCGACCACGGTTCGTTTGAAAAGAATTCAGAACGTCCCCCGTCCCAGTTGAGCAGAAGCGTCTGCCCGTCGGAAGCCACATCTAGAACAACTGCCCTGTCAGGTAAATCCAGTTGCTCCCAGGACAGCAGCGATTCTCCACCTACTCCAGATACAGCAATTTGTTCTAGCTCCGCAGGACTAGCGGCAAGTCGCCAGACCCACACCTCATCGAAATCCTGCTGAAATTGACAGTTCAGGTAAAGAGCGTTACTTGATACACAGAGATCCCGTATCTGCAAAGACGCATCCAAACTGTCCGTTAACCTCAACGTTTGGGGTGAATCGTTCGAGAGCATGCCTATCGATGTTTCTTCGTTGGACAAACTCGTATAGAAAAGTTGGGTTGTTCGCTGTTCGCGACCCACATGAACATAAGAGCCATACCACTGCTCTCGTTCGACAGCACAAGCATCGGCGGGTGCGTCAGCCCGATAGATAAGCCCGTTACCGTAGCACCAGAACTTCTCCAAACCGGACGGCGAGGCCGTAATTTGCGTGCCGTTCACATCAGCGTCCCAGAAAATCCATATCTGTGGCTTTTCACCAAAATGTGCCTTTGTATCGCGACGCAGCACCGCAAGCGTCCTGTCATCCAACCACCGCGGATGCCAAGCATCCTCTGCTATTTTCCGCGTGTCGTTTTGATCAATGTTATGAACATAGCAGGTCAGGACATACCTGTTTGCTTTCCAATCCGCCGTTCGGGCCACATAGGCAACACGTTTCCCATCCGGGGCAACAGAAATTTCAGTGATGAAGGGAAGAGAGATCGTATCCGTGATGGTTGGTGTATGCTGTTGTTTTCTCATTGATGCCTCGCTTGGGGATTTTCAGATATTTTCACTTTTAGCACTGTTATCCATTTTCCTACGACACAAAAGGCAGGCCTCCAATCTGATTTAACTGAACTGGAGGGGGACCCATCCTTCCTGGAGGTAATGCTTCAACCGCCTGACAGATTCTTTTAAGAAACTTTCCATCCACGGTTGATGCATTGAATTTGGCAAGCTGCAAACCCAGTTAACTAAGAAGATCGTACGTAAAGCAGTGAACGTCTCAAATTGCATTTTATAATTCACTGGCAGCGATCGCACCCTCTGATACCCGTTGAAAAAAGCACACCACTGTGCTTGGAAATCTGGACGGTGTCGCAAATAAGAGAGGGTCGGCACGCAATCGTAGAGGTAGTAACCCAAACCGCAGTCGCTAAAATAAACGTGAGTTTGATAAATAATTGAACAATTTTTTGAATAGAGAGAACCCTTTTAGTATAATGAAGTTATTCAGATTGTTTATCTTCAACCAAAAGGAGTTCTCCAATGGATATTATAGCACTTTTCTGCGAAATAGACGACTTTTTTCTTGCTTATGAGAAATGGGTGTCAACACAGTGCCTCCCTGAGACACCCCCCTTGAAACACGCGGGCGCCCGAGACAGCTCCATCCGAGCGAGGTGATGACGATCCTGATCGCTTTCCAGCAAAGCAACTATCGGACGTTTAAGCATTTTTATCTCAAACATGCCTGCGTCTATTGGCGCTCCGAGTTCCCACACCTGGTGAGTTATACGCGCTTGGTGCAGTTGAAAAAAGAAGTCTTGACGCTTTTGAGACTTTATCTTGCCACGACCCTCGGAGACTGTAGCGGTGTATCCTTCGTGGATTCGACACGGGTGCGAGTCTGCGATAACAGGCGGATTTCCTCACATCGCGTCTTCGCAGATGTTGCGGAATGCTCAAAAACGTCTATGGGGTGGTTTTACGGGTTTAAACTTCACCTCGTTATCAATCACACAGGTGCCCTCTTAGATGTTGCGTTGACCCCCGGGAATATAGATGATCGCAAACCGCTGCGAAAGTTCGCAGAGCGACTTCACGGGAGTCTCTACGCAGATAGAGGGTATATCTCCAAGGACCTTCGCGAAGAACTCCGTGAGCAAGGTGTAAACTTGGTTTACAAAGTCCGTAAGAACATGGAACCGCTGGACTTATCGGTGTCCGATGAAGTGCTGCTGAAAAAGCGGATGCTGATTGAATCGGTGATCCGGGAACTCAAAACACAGATGCAGTTGGAACACAGTCGGCATAGAAGTTTTGAAAACTTCCAAGTCAATGTCTTCTCTGCTTTGATCGCGTATCAGTTGTTGGAGAACAAACCCTCGCTGAACATCCATGAACTTCAGGAGATCAGCGATTTGCCGGTGCTTTTCTAACGACTAAACTTTTTTCAAACTCACGTTAAAATCAATAAAATGGACATTCCGACCGTGAAAAAGGAAGTTGGCTGGTTGGAAATCGCCATGAATCATCCGAAAACATCTGAACTTTTGCCGATCTGTTCCATCTGTGAGCAAAGTTCCCAAATCGCTGCGCCAAACACGGAGAGATCCCTATGCGAGAAAAAACGATCCCCAACACCAGGGCGGAGAACAGATGTTTCACCAAGCAGAATCTCTTCATCCAAGCGCGGTCTATCAAATTTATCTGGCAACGTAAACGTTTCAGCGTGGCAATGGACTTTAGCGATAAATGAACCCACGCGTTCGAGTTCTTTGAGTGTTAACAGATCATGATTCCGAAAGCGACCATGGATCCAATGGAATAAGACGCAGTGTCTCGGTTGAGGCACACCAGCAACAGATACTTCTTGAACGAATGTTCCATCAGCGGCTGGCACAGGTTCAGGAACAACCAAATTCGCCTGGGTCTGTAGGGCAGATAGCCATAAAATTCAGCTCTTATCCTCTCTTCTCGAAGATACTTTTCTGGACGAATGATTCGCAAGATGAACCGTTGACTTTGTTCCGTAGCTTGATCTACGCGGAAGACCATGTTATCGGTGTTTGACAAAAAGCGCAATGAGGCTTCACCGATACCATACCGTTGGAGTACAGCATTCGCGAGTTTCCTAAGACGTATAATCTGTCCACGCTGACTGAGGTTAAAAAACGCTTTCATTTATGATTCCCCAGAATTTTAGTTCTTTAGTTCTACTTATTTAGGACTTACGCAAACTCATTGACAGAGTCTTCTGAACCGGCTAATATGGTCAGCGAGGAGGTCTATGAAAATGGTAAAACCGACACGCCTTGATTACTGTCAGTATTTACTCAGCACGCCTATCAACTATACACTGACTCATTTTGCGGAGCATTGTGAAAGATTCAGTCATGACCAAATAAATCGTTATCTCGCTGGCGATCGTCTACGTCCCAGAGACGTTTGGAAAGCAGTCAAACCGCACTTGGAGCAGACCCCTGATGGATATGTGATCTTTGATGACACGGTTGTTGACAAACGCCATGCCAAAGCGATCGCACTCACGAAAAAACAATATAGTGGCAGTGCGAGAGGTCTGATAAATGGCATAGGTATTGTTACTTGTATCTATGTGAATCCTGTGTTAGACCGTTTTTGGTTGATTGATTACCGCATTTACGATATTCAAAGTGATGGTAAAACGAAGTTGGATCATGTTCAAGAGATGCTCTCGGTCTTCGTTGATTCGCGCGACGTTGCTTTCAGCACGGTGTTGATGGATGCTTGGTATGCTACCAAACGGGTTATGCTTCATATTGAAAGCCTGGGGAAGCTCTATTATTGTCCCTTGAAATCGAATCGACGCGTTGACGATTCTCATGAGGCACTGCCGTATCAACGTATAGACAGTCTGACGTGGACAACTTCAGAACTTCAAGCCGGTAAACGTATCAAAATACGTGGGTTTCCAAAAAATCACAAAGTGAAAGTCTTCCGGGTTGCGTCTACATCTCGGCGCACGGATTATGTCGTCTCAAACGACTTGAGTCAATCAGATGCGTCGGTCACAGAAATCGCCTGCGCCTGGCGTTGGAAGATTGAACAATTTCACCGTGAAGCGAAACAGCTAACGGGCCTGGAAAAATGTCAATGTCGCTTAGCCCGGATTGTTCGCAATCACATTGGGTGTGCGTTTTTGGTTTGGATTCGACTCATGCGTCGGGCACATGAAACCGGTCAAACGCTTTATCAGGTCAAATATGGCATGTTTTCTGAATATCTACGACAACAACTCAAGGCTCCTTCTATAAAAATGGATACTGCGTAAGTCCTAAGTTGTTAACAATCAGCCATCAGCAAAGAGTGTTTAGTAAAGCCAAACCCCATTAAGGTGCCTCGATCAGGAGATCGCTCCTACAGAAGAGGGGTCGGGATTCGGAAATCCCTCCTACCACAAAACTAAATGTTCCTACCGAAAACCCGGTTCTGTTGACTACGAAAAGGTTCGGAATTGTTGCCTCAAATCAATTTACCGCCCAAAAAATAAAATCATTTTAACGTCCTGTGTCTCCTCAAGTAAGCCTCCAAGGTTCCGAAGCGGGTCTTCATATCTGCTTCCGACACACGTCTCCCATGCCAGCGGCGCGGAAATTGCTGCCCGCAGCGATTGGATAATTTCTGTCGGATCTGTATCTGGCACAATTGGGTCCCAAATCAGTCCGCCTGGATAACCTTCAGACGACTCAGACCATTCTGCGTAACCAACCACATCTCCATCGCGACGCAGTACACGGTAATCGTTCAGATTGGACCGATTTACTTTTATGTACCCTGGTTCCCACAAAACGCGGAAATTTTGTCTTGCCCATCTCTCATCTAATTGACGTAAGCCCCTTAAATCTTCAAGACGAGCGTTTGTCCATTTGAGTTGAGAGGCACCGGTCCTCGGCAAAAGTTGTGTCCGTAACGCTCTGGTCACTTCCTGATACCCAACTTTCTGATATAACCGACGAGAGGCCTCCGTATCTGGGTCAAGGATACTTCCGCGATAACCTTTCCTCTCAAAATAGGTGTGCACCTCTTGCATCAAGCGGGTTGCAATGCCTCGTCGGTGCATGTCCGGGGCAACAAAGACATCCATAACCTCTCCGAATTTCTGGACCTTTCCTTCAATAAAGAGTGTAGTGCGTTCACCCATTACATGTCCAACAATCCGTTCATTGAGAAATGCCAAGCGAATCCCTTCAGGCTCAAGGTCCTCATCATCAAACTTATGTCGATACCAGTCCTCATTGGTATTAGGTCGAAACGCCAAGATAGTGTCATCATCACCGGGTTGCCAGTGTCTGTAAATGATTGTGTTGCGCATACATACGTCTCCTTTATTAATAGCAATCAGCAATCAGTAAAGAGGGATATGATACTCCCAATATTTCTTGTGACTCTCACTGGGAGGCATGCTAATGGTTTCCGAGAGTTTCCATTTCCCTGACAAAATAGATACACCCCTTGAAGTAACCACATACGACGCGGTACTAAGGGGTCTTGTCGGCGTATATTAAGAGGTTCAAACCTATAGGAATTACCCGGTAGGGCACCGGGAATAATGGAAGTGCAGAGGAATAAAACTAACTGTGAGAAGTTAACATCTTGAGGAAGGGAAAACCAATTGTTAACTTTGGAGAACAGAAATAGGGTAAGTCGTGATTTAACGCGCGCAGCAATTGTCAAAGCGACTAGCACCCTGTTCAATAAGTTTCTAACTGAGATGTTCAGATAAAATCGTCAAGTCATTGCTCTCATTATCTCCCCTGAGAGGGTAATATACAAAAAATTATACAGACTAAAAACTGTTTGTCAAATAAAATTGAAAATATAACTTGAGAAAAAGATGGACAATTTATGCTTAATCGTCATCATAAGTATCAACTTCGGACGTAACTCCCTCCGTCTTCCGAGCTGTACCTTTAAACACGGTATAGAGATACCAGAATGCAGGCACTAAGAGCATACCACCCACACCCAGCACAATCAGTATCGGACGCAGCACTGCATCCGGTGCAGCTGTATTTGAAAAGGTTAAGTCCGGTGTGACAAGGGACGGATACTGTGCCAATCCCCAACCGAAAACAATGAACGTAACCTGTATCGGAACGAGGATACGCGCAAGGCGAAATTGACGTTTCCAAATTGTCCAGATCGCCCACAGTGCCACCGCACCTGTCAAGATGTGAAACGGAATCGACCAAGGCGTGCTACCGAGTCCATGTCGGATCGCCGGTGCCCCCTCAGCAGATAAGAGAAGACTCAGTCCTGCCATTGCACCGACACTCACTGCCGCGATAAGGGCGCGCCGCCGAAAATCCTCCCGCAATGCGGGGTCTTCGGTCTCAAGGGTGAGATACACCGCCGCAAGTAAGGCAGACAACGTCAAGGTGAAAAGACCGATCGTAAACGGAAATGGCGCAAACCACGCTGAGATGAAATCTGTTTCTACCTGTCCACTTTCCACGTCAACACGAATCGTGCCGGACGCGACCGCACCCAACGTAATGCCTAACATCACAGGCGTAATGACACTCGCAACGGCGAACAACCGACTCCAACGGCGATGTATTGCATCCGATTGGGCATCATAGGTCCGAAATACAAACGCCGTACCGCGAAGCACAATACCGACGAGCATTAACGTCAGCGGGATATGCAAAGCCGTGCTAATCGCAGCGAATGCAACAGGAAACGCCACGAAAAGCAGAACAACAATCACAATCAACCAGACGTGGTTCGCTTCCCAGATCGGCGCGATAGCTTGTGCGATAAGCGAGCGCTGCGCCTTCGCACGTGGACCTGTCGCAAATAGGTCCCAGATGCCGCCACCAAAATCCGCGCCACCTGTCAACATATAGATAATCAGGGAGATAAGCATCACGCATGCGATGCAGAATTCAAGACTTAACATCGTACTGGCTGTTGGAAACTATGGGCTATCAGTAATAGTCTTTTGTGGCAGTGCCTTGTCAACCTTCAAGTTAAGGGTAGGTTCGTAGTCGTGCGATTTATCGCACTGCCGCGCAGTGAGAGAAACGGGCAATGAATTGCCCTACTACAAACAAGTAAACCTATCAGCCGAAAAAACCTGACAAAGCAGTAGGTGAGAATGTTCACAACAGCCACCCGTCCTACCGATAGCCGATAACCAACTCTCCATAAACTGTCCGCACGTTGTTTAACGCTTCGCGTTAGTCTAAAAATATTTGACGACGTAATAGGATAACAATGATAATTGAGAGGAAAATGTAAAGGACCGTGAAACAGATAAAAGGCACAACAAGGTTCGGCATTGGAGTCACCGCCTCTGCCGTGCGCATGTAATTATAGATAATCCACGGCTGTCGCCCTACCTCTGTGACCGTCCAACCTGCTTCGATCGCGATAAACCCAAGCGGTGTGCAGAGCGTAACAAACCGAAGATACCAGCGTTGGTCTGGTAGGCTTTTGTGTTTCCAGGCGAGCCAACCACCGAGAACACCAGCAGTAATAAGAACTATCCCACACGCAACCATAATCTGAAATGCGAAATGCACGATTGCCACAGGTGGACGATTTTCCCGTGGCACCGCCTTGAGTCCCATAATCTCAGCGTTGAAGTCGGAATATGCAAGAAAACTCAGTGCTTTCGGGATCTCAAGTGCATATCGGGTTTCTTCAGTGTTTTCGTTAGGAATACCACCGATGCGTAAAGGCGCGCCGCGTTCTGTCTCCCACTGTGCTTCCATCGCCGCGAGTTTGACAGGTTGGTGTTTCGCGAGTCGCTTCGCACTGATGTCGCCGGAAATCGGTTGGAGGAGTGCGAATAGACCGCCAACACTCAAGGCGATAGCAAACGCTCGGCGATGGAAAAGGTTGTTTGGATCACGTCGCAGAAAATAGGCGTGGATGCCAGCCACCGCAAACCCGACTGCCAGAAAGGCAGCGATGGTCATGTGAAGTGCTTGGCTGAATGACGAGGGATTCAACATCGCCGCAATCGGATCGACGTTTGTCACTTCCCCATCAACAACCGAAAATCCGGTAGGCGTGTTCATCCAGGCATTTGCAGTGACAACGAAAATACCCGATAAAGTACCGCCAATCAGTACCATCATACCGGCAAACCAGTGTGCATATTTTGGAATACGGTCCCAACCGTAGAGGTAAAGCCCCAAGAAGATCGCCTCAAGGAAGAACGCAAATCCCTCCAACGAAAACGGCATGCCGATGATCGGACCGGCATAAGCCATGAAATTGGGCCACAACAAACCGAGTTCAAAAGACAAGACGGTGCCAGAGACCGCTCCGACAGCGAACATAATCGCAGTCCCTTTTGCCCACCGCTTCGCAAGCGTCAGGTAAACCTCCTCCCGCGTTTTGAGCCATAACCCCTCGGCAATTACCATCAGTAATGGCATCGCTATACCGATGACTGCAAAGATAATATGAAACGCGAGGGACATCGCCATCTGTGCGCGTGCTGCCAACAAATCCGTCACAAGAGGAACCTCCGTCATCCACCCAACTACATACCGATGGGTGGGTACAAAAACCCACCCTACTTGTTTTAACTACAAGGATTCATTACGCACCCCACGATTCAAGTCCAAGGAGCTTTTCTCCTAAAAGAGTCAATTCGGCTGTTTTACCGTGGTAATGTTCCTTCTCTTTCCCCTCTTTTCCGAGTCCCGTTAGGCGTTCGCGCCACCCTGTAATCCGAGCCTCAGGATTTCCGTTGTCTGGTGCCGGGGACATCGTGATGTACTGCGCCATTCGAGGACGCTCAGCGGAGTTCGGGCTACTGCCGTGTGGCAAGGCACTATGCCAAATTACGAGATCTCCGGCTTTCCCTGCGACCGGAACCGCCTCAACTTGATAGTCACGCACAACTTCCCGCGGGTTCGCGTCATCAGGTAAGTCCTTCAACCATTTTTCCAACTTGCGATGGAAACCCGGAATACAGGTAAATGCGCCTTGATTCCCAGGGGTATCCGCCAGATACAAAACACCCTGCACCTTTAGGCGCACCGGCATATCGTCCAACGACATATCCCAATGCAAATAGGGACCGGTGAACTCATAATTCGGACGTTCAGGCGGGTTCATACTTGCCCGATCAAAACTAACCCAGAGCTTCTCAGTTGCCCAAATCTCTGAAAATGCCTGATGTATGCGAGGATATTGGCGATTGTCCCATAACGCTTGGTGTTGATAAATCTCCACCATGATGCTCCGGCGCGGTGGGTCAGGGTACCAACTGTCCGAATTATCACCGTCCATTTCAAGAAAATCCCAGACGGCTTGTTCGGCGGCTTGGCAATTTCCAAGAGGTACCGCCTCCGGCACAACGACGTAACCATTCTCTTCCCAAAATTCTAAGGCTTCTGCGTCAAAAACTGACATGAGTCCCTCCTTATTAAAGTGTGAGTTCAACTTAAGCATGTAGGTTGGGTTGAACGGGGTCCTCCCAAAAATCGCACACAAAAAATGACTTTCAAGATTCATTAAGCAACTAAAAACCACCCAAGGACGAGTGAAACCCAACGCATTCTCACACGGACAGCGTTCAGTTGTTGGGTTTCGCCGTATCCATCTAAACGGATAGGTTATCGAAAAGCAGCATCCACATAAACGAGATGGATCATTGTCCATTACCGCTCAACCCAACCTACATCTATTTCTATTTTTGTCATCGAACCCACGTTATTAAAAAGAAATGTCTTAACGACTCGAAGATTAATGTAGTTTAAGAATACCACAAAAGATTGCGAAAATCAAACTTTTCGGTGATACGCGAGTGTCACCTAATGTTTGAAAAATTTTCTTGCAATCGATTGAGCCTTGTGCTAAAGTACGGATACTCCGACCCACAAAATTTAGTGAATATTGAGACGAAGGAGAGGCCATAATGCTTAAAGCAGGATTTATCGGTGCAGGGGGACGCAGTCAAGGCGCACATTATCCAAGCGTGAATCGGCTGGAAGATGATGTTGAGATGCTTGGAGCCTGTGAACTGGATGAGGAGAAACTCGCACAGGTTGCCCAGAAATATGAGTTTCCGCACACCTTCACAGATCACCGGAAGATGCTGGACACCTTAGACTTAGACGTCGTTTATTGTGTAATGAACGAGAAGTGGATTTTGCAACCCGCTCTGGATTGCCTCAACGCCGGCAAGCATCTGTTCATTGAAAAACCACCGGGTGCGAACAGCGATGAAACGCAACAACTCCTTGAGGCAGCAGTCGCCAACGATGTCTATTGCATGGTAGGGTTTCAGCGCAGATTTGCTGCTGTTACGCGCGAAGCCATGCGACGCGTCTCAGAAATGGGACCCGTTACATTAGCTATTACCACCTTTAACAAGCAAATGCTGGGACAGAATCGGGAATTTACGACGACGCTTTGGAACGATGTCTGCCACGTCGTCGATCTACTCCGCTATATGGCGGGCGGCGAGCCAGTGGAAGTCACGGCGCATCGCGACACATTTGGAGCGGAACAACGTAATTTCTATACCGCCTTTGTCCGTTTCGATAACAACGCCACAGGTGTGCTTCTTGGGAGTCGCGCGTCAGGTGGACGTGTGCTGCGCTCCGAATTGCACGGTGTCGGTATCGGTTGTTACATGAAAATCCCAGAAGAAATCGAAATTTATGAAGACAACAACAGAAGCGTTATGGGAGGTTGGGAAGTTGACGGCGTGGACGAACGCGATACACCCAATTACGAAGGCGTGCTGACTATGCATCGCCACTTCGTCGATTGCGTCCGCAACCGGCAAGTTCCGCTTACAGACCTCCGTGATGTTATACATTCTATTCATTTTGTTGACCAGATAGAGGGTCCTCTACCGGATTAACCGATCCGTGTACGGGGATAAATATCACAAATTGGAGATTTAACCTATGCTTGACGAACGTCATCTACAACACCAGATTACCGACGAGCAACTCCGCGAACTGAACGAAAACGGGTATCTTACCGTTGAAGACGCGCTCTCGTCAGATCTCGTCGAACGGCTTGAAACAAAGGTAGATCACATCTACCAGAACCATCTTGACGCTGGTTACGATCCATATAGCAAAAGTCAACTTACTGAGCATAACAACTTCTTCTATCCGAATTTTCTCGGCACAGACCAGATATTCGTGAATATTTTGGATTGGTATAAAACGTTCCCGAAGGTCTGGGGAATCTTGGGATGGAATATCTACTCCTACCACAGCCATTTCATCATCACGCCGCCGCGTCCCGATGAGGTTCGGGATAAATCTGCTCCACTCGGCTGGCATCAGGATAGTGGACGCGTCAACTTTGAGATTGAAAGTTCGCCGCGACCCCGTCTTTCCATAAAAGTTGTTTACTGGCTATCCGACTGCTCCGAAATAGGGCGCGGTAATTTCTATGTTATACCGGGAAGCCATCTCTGGGATAAACTTGAGAAGCCAGAAGACGGTTCGATGCCGGACGATGCAACACCAGTCTGCTGCAAGCCCGGTGATGCCGTCTTCTTCGACCGGCGGATATGGCACGCCCGCAGCGAAAACGATTCAGACATCACCCGAAAGGGGCTTTTCTATGGATACGGGTACCGATGGCTACGGAGTAAAGACAACATGACCATACCCGCAGAGATGTTTGAGTGGAACGATCCGATTCGACAGCAGTTACTTGGTGGCGGCACCAACGCAAACGGGCATTTTTCACCCAAAGATGCAGACGTGCCTCTGAAGGTATGGCTTGAAGAAAAAGGTATCATTTCTAACTGAAGTCATAGCACCGACACGCTAAAACGTGGGGAAACCTGTGCTTCATAGACGGCAGCCTAAGGTCACCGAAGCCCAAATTAGCGGCATGCTAAATGCAAATTTACTTGACCCCTATAGCAAAATAGCGTATAATTTTACTAACAACGTATTTATTTAACGGAGGCATAACGCGATGTTTCAAGCGCGGCTGAATGCAAGCGTCTGGGCTGTTATCCTCATAACAGCAATTTTGATTCCAGCAGCTTCAGGGGAGGAAGCAGTGACAACGCCAAACACATTAAAGGTGGGCATGGTCGCCCCCGATTTTACATTGAAAGATGAAGAGGATGTTGAGCGGAACCTCAGCGACTATTTAGGAAAAAAGAATATCGTCCTCGCTTTCTACCCAAAAGATTTTACAGGTGGATGAACGGCTGAACTTTGCTCGCTCCGGGATAATTTGAGCGAGATAGAAGCAACCGAAAGCGTCCTTTTCGGAGTCAGTGTTGATAATGTTGAATCGCACAAGCGGTTTAGAACAGAACAAAAATTCGGATTTTCACTCTTAGCCGACACCGAATTTGAGGTGAGCAATCAGTACAGCGGTATCATTGAAAGCTTCAACGCCTCAAAACGGACAACTTTCATCATTGATAAAGCGGGATACATCCGTGCCATTGATACAGATGTCAATGTCAAAACGCACGGCGAAGATGTCGCCGCACTGCTCAAGGAAGTCCTACCAAAGATAGAGGTTGGGCAACCTGCTCCAGATTTTATTGCAACCGATGGAACCGGTAAAACGCACCAATTAAGCGAATTGCATCAGGAAAAGAACGTCGTATTAGCATTCTACCCACGCGATTTTGGGCGTGGCTGAACGGCTCAAGTTTGCTCACTCCGTGATGAGTCGAGTAGTTTTACGAAATACGATGCACAGATTTTTGGGATTACATCAAATGATGCCGATTCTCACCAAAAATTTTCGGAAGACAATCAGTTGAATTTCCCGCTTTTGGTAGACACCGGACGCAACCTTGCACTCCTCTTTGGTGCGACGAATGCGCCAGATGGAAAGATTCAACGGTTCGCTGTTATTATTGATAAAACAGGAAAAATTCTTGAAATTGATAAAGGGGTCAACGCGAGCACACACGGTGCGGACTTAGTTGATTTCTTCAAAACTTTGGAAACGTCAAATTAATTGATGGAGCGTAGCGATTTATCGACAATTCCGGCGCGCATCGCGTGGGGTACCTCTGTTCTTTTCAGCCCATTTTTGGTCCCAATCGCAACCGCTATTGGCGTTATCCAAAAACATGCGGCTCCCCAAAACGTACTCCGCTGGTTGGCAATTGTTGTCCTATTTGTTACCGTGCTGCCAGTACTTTCAATTGCGGTGATGGCCCGGTATGCTAAAGTAAGCAATCTGCACTTGCATAATAGGGAAGAACGACTCCTACCTTTATGCTGCACGCTTGTCAGCATGGTTGTAGGTACTGTCCTGCTGCATCAGCTGGGTGCGGCGCGGGAAATCGTCTGGGCAGGCATCGCTTACATTGTAAATAGCCTTATTTTTTCTGCAATTACCCCGATCTGGAAAATAAGCTTTCACAGCAGTGTCGCTACTGGATGTGTTACCGTTCTCGTCATGCTCGTCAATCCACAATTCGGTTGGCTATTTCTGCTGACTCCGCTGATTGCTTGGGCGCGGGTTTACCGAAAACGACACACACTTCTCCAAACCGTCGTCGGCGCAGTGCTCGCTGTTGGCAACACGGTATTCATTTTGTATATGGCAAAACTTGGGGGTCAAAGTTAGAAAACAAGAGCGCCCATCTTTACTGCGGAATTGACTGGAAAGACGCGCCTACTATAACCCGATAAATCCAGCAAATTTTAGTCCACGCTTCAGCGTTATATCATCGTGGATGTTTCAGAGGTGGTAGGTTATCCCAATCACACTCAAGGCAGAAAATGCCTTCTCTGCCGAGTTGGCGCACACGCCCGCCACACTCAGGACATTTCATAAGGCGAAGGGAGTTCGCCTCTTCGGTACTCGGTGGAAACATGAGCAATTGCTCTATTGGCAAAGCCTGCCCCCGTTCTCCCACGAGTTCCAATTGTACATTTTCAATTATATCGCGGGTATCCAGTTTAAACGGCGGCGGTGAATTTCGAGTAAGATTGATAAAATCGCTACGGTAGACCCGAATTGTGTCATCTTCCCGCACCTGTCGTATAAAAAGCGTATATTTATCCGGTGCTACCAAATAAGCCGCTGTATCCAAAATGTATCTGCGCGGTTTGATTGCTATTTCATAGCCTCCGTAGTGCAGGATAGAAGGACTGGTGTCAGGTTGCATCTGGCAGATTTCAAAGAGTTCATGAGAACGGGACGCTGAGAGAATCAACGCATATTGTCGACAAGGGTGTTGAGAGAGGCGTTCAAACGGTAGAAAAGCCTCCGGCTCCGCGCTATCCCGGAGGAACGCAATAAAAGTCGTATAAGCGTTCTCTGTAGCTTCATGCAAGATTAACTGACTCAACCGCCGAGGCTGCGATGTCCGCTCTATATCGGCACGGTCAATTTCCCGTGAGTAAAGCTCCACCTGCACGTCGACATCAATCGACTGGTTTTCATCATTGATACGCTGTAGACGCTCTACCGGTTGGTCTGCGATTTTCAAAATAAAAGGTAACATAGCAACCTATACAGACTCCTTAAATGAAGGATGTAACAAGTTTATCATAGATTTCGAGTTTTGTCCAACCAAAAATATATAGATAGTTAACGAGGGAGCTGTCGACTGTCTGTCCGATGAGGTTTGCCTTCATCACGAGTTCAAGGAAACCATAAATCTGTGCGCAGCGCAGATTTACGTTGTATCTTTTTTCTTTTCATGGTATACTAACTCAACCAGAACAGAAAGGACACAGGCTATGTCAGGACACTCCAAATGGTCAACAATTAAACATAAAAAAGCAGCAAACGATTCCAGACGCGGCAAACTCTTCTCAAAGTTGGTGAAAGAGATTACCGCAGCAGCACGCGTCGGTGGCCGCGATATGGACATGAACCCAAGACTTCGCACTGCAATTGCAGCAGCAAAATCAAGCAACGTCCCTAACGATAACATTGAGAAAGCTATACTTCGAGGCACCGGTGAACTTGAGGGCGAAACCTACGAGGAAATCCTCTATGAGGGCTACGGACCTGGGGGTGTCGCAGTAATGATAGAAGTTTTGACCGACAACCGCAATCGGGCGGTTGCAGAGATTCGACACGCTTTCACCAAACACGAAGGAAGAATCGGAGAGCGTGGATGCGTCGCATGGGGCTTTGATAAATGCGGATTGATCGTCGTTACGCCTGATAGTATTAATGAAGAAGAACTGTTTTTGATCGCGGCTGAAGCTAGTGCTGAAGATGTAATTGCCTCCGAAACAGGTATGGAAGTAATCACACCGTTTGAGATGTTCGATGGTGTTTTAACGGCAATCCAGGAAACATCCGCTGAAATCCAACTCGCTGAAATTAGTATGATTCCGCAAAATACCGTGAAGCTTGATGGGAAAGAAGCGGAACGGATGATTCGCCTTATGGACGCCCTTGACGAACTCGATGATGTACAGAAAGTCTACGCCAATTTCGATATCCCCGATAACCTCTTAGAAGCTGCAGCTTAGCTGCTGCACATAACTCGCGACTCTCCAGTCCATTCGGGCAGACATATTACAGCGAGTTTTTAACAGCAAGTTTCGGCTTGCGCCTTTGAATATGGACTTGTAAGCTTCGCCCTACAACGTGAAAAACAAAAAGTGATAATTCTTGGCATCGACCCGGGCATTGCGAATACTGGATACGGCGTGGTTGAAGTTCACGCGAATCGGCTCACTTCGCGGGGTTTCGGAAATATCAGAACCAGCCCCAAAACAGCGTCGGAGGTACGGTTGAAACAAATTTACGATGCCGTAACTGATCTGATTGCCAAATTCGCTATCGAGAGTATAGTGCTTGAGGATATTTTCTTTAGTAAAAATATAAGCAGTGCGTTCGCCGTAGGTGAAGTTAAAGGTATCGTGAAACTTGCAGCCGCGAATGCGGACTGCTCCGTTACTGTGTATACACCGACCCAAGTCAAACAGGCAGTTGTTGGTTACGGAAAAGCCACAAAATCCCAGATGCAGAAGATGGCACAAGCACTGCTTAAACTCAAGGAACCACCTCGCCCTGACCACGCAGCAGATGCCCTTGCGCTCGCACTATGCCATGCCCGTTCCTATAAAGTCCTTAAACTCCGTGAAAAATATATTCAATAACAATTGATTACAACTGTCTAAAGGAATGTCAGGATGATTTCTTATATCAAAGGGGTTCTCGCAGATAAAGAAACAACACAGATTGTTGTAGATGTAAACGGCATTGGGTATAGTATCAACGTGCCCCCGAGGACCGTAACGGACTTACCCCCTATAGGTGATACTGTTATCCTTTATACATACTATCATCAAAACCGCGAAAACAAAATTACGCTCTACGGGTTCACGTCAAAAGATGCCCTTAAAGTTTTTGAATTGGCTCTGACTGTCTCCGGTGTAGGACCAGCACTCGCACAAAACATCGTCGCGAGGCTGTCACCTTCACAATTCCAGAGTGCTGTGCACCGCGGAGATGCAACAACCCTCATGCGGGTTCCACGCTTAAGCAAAGACATCGCCCAAATCATCATCACTAAACTCAAAAAGAACATTATGAAAATGAAACTCGAAGGTGATGTTGACCTCGGAAAATCCACTGGAGCTCCAGATGCAGAGGCAATCAGAATCCTCGTCAATAATCTTGGGGCATCGGAACTTGAAGCAGAACAAGCCGTCGATAAGGCACAACAAGTTCTCGGTGAGTCTGCACAACGGGAAAACCTAATCGCGCAAGCACTTCGATATATCCGAAATTAGTTTTTTAACGATTTTCTAACTATGGGGATATGGTTAGAAAGGCGACGTTTTCGCAATGGCTTCCTTGATAAACAAATTTTTCCAAGTTGGCAAAGCAGATCTCAAAACGAAAACGCTCTTGAAACTCCCGTGTTAGGACCCAAAAATGGATAATCACGAAAAACCAGATTTCGACCGGATGCAAGATTTGGCAGAAGAAGAAGAGGGCTTTGGATATAGTCTCCGTCCGGAAACACTGAACGAATTTATCGGACAGGAAAAAGCGAAAGAACAGCTCCGTATCCATATTGAAGCTGCCAAAAAGCGCGGGGACGCGCTTGAGCATGTGCTGCTTGTTGGCCCACCAGGGCTTGGGAAGACCACACTTGCAAGGATCATCGCCAATGAAATTCAGAGCAACTATAAACAAGCGATCGGTCCCGTCATGGAGAAACTTGACCTCGCCTCAACCTTGATGAACCTTGAGCAGAGCGATATTCTGTTTATTGATGAAATTCACCGGATGAAAGGGTATGTTCAAGAATTGCTCTATCCTGCGATGGAGGATTATCAATTGGATATAGCCATTGGTCAAGGTCCCGCATCAGATGTCGTGCAAATGTCTCTTAAGCAATTTACACTCATTGGTGCGACAACACGCGAAGGTTTGCTTTCCGGTCCTTTTCGCGACAGGTTCGGCATCCGCATCCATCTCAATTACTACGAAGCAAAAGACATCCAGCAGGCTATACGCATTAACAGTGCAAAACTCAACGTTAATATCGACGAAGATGCAGAATACATATTAGCCTGCCGCTCGCGCGGCACGATGCGAATTGCAAACAAACTGCTCGCTAACGTTAGGGACTATGCCCAAGTCGAAGCAGACGGCTCTCTCTCGCTTGGGGTTGTGGAAGCGGCACTCAAATTCTTTGACATTGATGAACGCGGACTCAACGCACAAGACTACGCTTATTTTCAGACACTTATTGAAAAATTCAATGGACGTGCGGGACTCAAGGCACTCGCTGTCGCCCTGAGTGAGGACGAACGCACTATCGCAGAGGTTTACGAACCTTACTACATCAAAGAGGGATTTTTGATGCTAACACCAGGCGGACGCGTCGCAACCGATGCCGCCCATGAGTACTTCGACTATCCTATAGGGTCCCAAACATCGCTGTTCTATTAGTTGCAAATCGTCCATCTATTTTACCGACGAGGTGTTTTGCTTGGGCGTTTCCGCTGCACACAGTTATGAAACTCACAGATTTTGACTACCATCTACCTTCCGATCGGATCGCGCAAAGCCCACTTCAACAGCGTGATGCGTCACGACTCTTGGTAGTTGACCGCGACACTTGTGCTTTTCACCACACTCAGTTTTCGCAGATTGGAGAATACTTACCCAACGCTGCGTTGTTAGTTCTGAACGACACGAAGGTAATCCCTGCACGGTTAATCGGTAGCAAAAGCGGAACTGGCGGAAAGATAGAACTGCTTCTCATCCATGAAACAGAGCCAGACACATGGGAAGTGCTCGCCAAGCCGCGGCGGAGCCTCCGAATCGGCACACAGATTGTATTCGGTAACAGTGACCTAACAGCAGAGGTCCTCGCGAAACCGGATGACGGACACTGCATCGTCCGTTTCGACTATAACGGTGAGTTTTCAGCCATTCTTGCAGATGTGGGTATGATGCCTTTGCCTCCTTATATTCGCCGTCCACCGAACGCTGAAGATAAGGTTCGCTATCAGTCAGTCTATGCAGCTACGGAAGGTGCAATCGCAGCCCCCACGGCAGGTCTGCATTTCACACAAGAATTGTTGGAGGAATTGAAAAACAGCGGGATAGAAATAGCGATGCTAACGCTACATGTTGGACCTGGAACGTTCCAACCGGTGAAAGTGGAAAATATTCAGACACACAAGATGCATGCCGAATATATCCACCTCGCCGAAACAGAAGCGAACCGGATCCGCACAGCGCGGAAGACAGGAAGAAAAACCGTTGCTATCGGGACCACAGTCGTGCGATCCTTGGAAACCGCAGGCACGACAGGCACTGTTCATCCTTATAGCGGCTATAGTGAACTTTTTATCTATCCCGGGCACCGATTTAATGCAGTAGATGCGTTGGTCACCAACTTCCATCTACCCAAATCAACCCTACTTATGCTCGTGAGCGCCTTTGCTGGAAAGGCCCTGATTCAGCAGGCTTACCAAGAGGCACTCCAACATAATTACCGTTTTTATAGTTATGGCGATGCCATGCTGATTCTTTGATTTTTTAACAGCAGTAGGGGCTGGGTAACCCAGCCCCTACAAGCAAGTTACGTCAGAAGAGAAGGAGACACTTTATGGACCAGATAACAGGTTTGCTTGTTCCGTTCATCGCGATGGGTGCCATCATGTATTTCTTACTATGGCGACCCGAACAAGCCAAACGCAAAAAACATCAGAATATGCTGGAGAATCTGACCAAAGGCGATGAAATCGTAACGAATGGCGGGTTGCACGGCAAAATTCTTGGACTTAGCAATGATAAGAATATTATCCTCATCACTGTTGGAGAAGTGAATAGCCAAGAGGTAAAGGTTCAAATCTCGCAGAGTGCTGTCGCCTTTCTCAAAAAGGGCGGCGAACTCATTGAAGGTGAATAGTTTTTTAACTATTAGAACCCAAGTTGCTGCTTACAAGATTTTAGACCCACGGACACCGTTTTTCAGCGAGAAACGTTCATTTTTTTGAAAAATTTGGAGTGTTTCGTGTCATTTTCGGTGTGAAAAGGCACAACCTAAAAGGTTCTGCTACAAGGTCGCAACTTAGGTTATTAGAATCTGGGCATCGTTCCACTTCGTTTCACGATGGTTTTCGGTTAAGTCTAAATCCTTTTCAAACCTAAAGCAGGTTTTTTACTTTACCAGAAACCTGCCCGAAATGTAATGGAGGGCAGCCCAGAGGCTCATAGTTAGAAATAAGTATCTGGTCTCCCTAGAAATCTGGCTGTACCCACAACTGGTAGCCAACCCCTTCGGAAGTCAATGCCACAATGCTATCGTGTTCTGGAACCGCTAACACATCGTTGTGATACAATCGCACGCGTACCGTCTCTACGGTGCGCGTGATATCGAAAGTAGCAACACCATCGGCATCTCGGAACCTGTGCAGACAGATTGCTTCCTCTCCCGCAAGCCTCATGTGCGCGTCCCTTGCCCTTACATTTGCCTCTCCCGATAAGGCACTTTCCCATATCCTGAGGTGTGTCTCACCTTCATCGACTGTCTCCCCTGCTTCTAAAATAATTGCAGCGGATTCGGCATAGGATGGTACTTTGCAAATTGCGACTTCAATTCCCGCTTCGCCTGCAAGCACTTCATAAGTGGTGTGATGTGGAATATGTGCCACACACGCCTCGCCGTGAAAAACGTCTGGACGCTCGCCCAACACCCCGTACGCTTTGTTCCCGTTATGTCCCACCAGCAAGGTGCAATGTCCACCTAACGCAATCAACGCGACTTCAGTATCATCAGAATGGTGAAAAAAAGTTGCCTCGGGGGTAAGATTAAGAATTCCGAAATGGAGTTTCGTGATGCCCATTTCGCCGGGCGTTACAATTTCAGTGTAGCCCTCGGTAGGCGTGTAATTTTTTTTAATTATACCTTGCGGAGAAACAACATGAATCTGAATCTTCTACGTGCGTTTTTTAAATCCGCCCTCCATTTCATTACGGGCTCGCAGTTACGTATTAAAGAACATACAGACTTCCAAAATCGGTCATGGATTAACCAAAACCTGCTCGTAATGGAATGGAGAGCAGAGCGAAAACCTAATAATTAGAAAAATTGAAAATTGGATAGGCGTTCAACGAGGCTCGCTAACGGAAGCCCAACAACATTAAAATAGCATCCCTCAATACGCCGAACGAAAGCCGCACCCTGTCCTTGAATCCCGTATGCGCCAGCCTTATCTGATGCTTCTCCGCTCGCAATATAGGCATCTATCTCGGTACTATGCAACTCCCGAAAATAAACCTGTGTTGTTTCTGCCCAGACGATTTCACGTCCTGTCCTCGCGTCAACTAAGGCTACACCTGTAACAACCTCATGGCAGGTGCCGCTAAGGTGTGTCAACATCTCGAATGCATCTGCATCGTCAGTCGGTTTACCGAGAAGTTTCCCATCGAGGGATACCAAAGTATCTGCACCGATAATTATAGCTTCATCAAAGTGCTGTGCAACATCTGCTGCCTTCAGCAAGGCAAGTTTTTGTGTCACCTGACTGGCGGCATCGGGGTGTTTTTGCTTGGGGTTTTTGCTTGGGGTTTTTGATAGGGTGTTTCCTCTGCGGATTTCCCCTCCTACATGCACGTTGAGCGGTGGTTCCACAACATCACTTGGACGTACCTCAAACGTTAGCCCAATCTGTGATAACAGAGCGGCACGGCGAGGGGATGCAGAGGCTAATATCAGACGCGAGATTTTTAAAACGGATTCGCGCGTTCGCATGCTATTTTAGGGAATACCACCGTGTACCTTGTTCGGTGCGGATTTGCAACAAATCTACTTGGACCAGCTCTTGTAACGCGCTCCTAAGACTCCGCTTAGAAAACCCGATGTTCTTAAGACGCTGGTCGGATTCTGGTACGCGAAACCACCCCGGTTCTTCACCAGAACAATATTCCTTTTTAAAAACCCCCAGCACGCTATACAAACGCAAAGTCTTCGGAGGTAACCCAACAAGGGGATTAATTTTAGCAAAGGATTGAAGTGATCCATTCCGCATTGCTTCAGTCCATAAAGAAATAGAATTACTCATAGAATTACTCATATTTTGAATAACGTTCCTATTTACAGAACGGTTACAAAAAAATAAACTTATGGCATTTTTTTTTAGATATACAAGCGTTGTAGCCTGTTATGATGCAGCAACCTTGTTAAGTTGCATTTGACAAATTCAGGACATCGTGATAAACTCTATCAAATTTCATCAGAATATATGGATTGGAGACCCACTGCTTCAGCTGTGGGAGGAAAATAGGTTTCCCTTTTGGAAAGGGCCAAAACGTCAAAAATATTTGACTGTCAGCCCCAATTGTAATATAATTAGAATATCACGTTAGGCAGACATGTATAGCGTTACCGCTTGGTAACGTGTCTGCCTACCCACTATACAGGGGTTAAAGGCGTGATACGTGAGAATCCATGAGAACCCATAAAGAAAAGATACGCAATCACCCACAGAATATACGCTTGGGTAATCTGCTTGATGATCTTGGCGATGTGCATAACCATTTCTTAGCATTGGAGAAGCGATACTACCGTATCTATGGCAAATACGCTGGTCGGTATCGTTTGCAACCACACTTGACGAAGTTGCTCCAACGCACGAAGCAACACTGGGCGTGGATCCCGCGAGATACGCTTGATCAAGTGATTATCCGTATCCATATCGCTTACCAACGGTTCTTTGATTGGATTGAAAACGGTAGACGTGGCAGACGTGTCGGTCCCCCGAAGTTCAAAAAACGTGGCAAATACCGCTCTGCGAAGTTTCAAACGGGATACACGATTTGGAGGGAGCCCGTAGACGAAAAAGTGTCTCCGATTCCCAAAGGCACGGTTCGCCTGTCCTTTAAGGAATGGGACGCAGATAAACAGAAGTTCGTCTTTGTCCGTCGCAATATCCTGTATCATCACCATCGCGACTGGGAAGGTGAAGTCCGGTATCTCCAAATCCTTAATTTCCTTTTGATACCATCGCCACCGAGACGTTGAACCTTGAGGCGATGAAACGGCTCTGGGGACGGAAAGTCTCTGACCTCGCCTTTTACCAGTTTGTTGAGATATTGGATTTCAAGTGTTTCAAACACAATCGTGAGTTCTTTCAAGTCGGACAGTGGACTGCGACGACGAAACCTTGCTCAGATTGCGGACATCACAATAACAATGTTTCACTTTCGGATAGGCAGTGGACGTGTCCTGAATGTGGTTCTCACCACGATAGGGATGTCAACGCTGCGATAAACATATTGAGGGCTGCTTGTGGTCCCTCTGTGGAGATAGCGTAAGACCTTCTGAAAGGCTGCTGTCTATGAAGCACAAGCCCCTGCCTTTAGGCAGTGGGTGCCTTGACAGAGGACAGTGCAATATTGCTTCCTGCAAATGAAAACCGTCTCTCAGGACGTTCCTTCCTGCTCGGCACCTGTTTCGTTATCGCTATATGTTGCATCGTCTCTTACGCCGAATTAGTAATTACCTACATCCAAATCGGGTTTTTACAGCTGCCACCTGCGGTTATTGGGTTATTCTTCTTTCTGGTATTAGGGAATCGGTTGCTTGAAAGATTGAATGACCGTTTTGGGTTGTCCCCTCGCGAATTGATGTGCATTTACTGCATGATGCTCGTTGCATCGATGATATCATCACGCGGTGTCATGGAGAAACTCATCCCCGCCCTCATCGCCGTCAACTACTTTACCAACGAAACCAACAGTTGGGACACCCTCTTTTTCCCACATATCAAGCCGTGGTTAATCCCCTTTTCGCCTGAACAGAAAGGACAAGCAGCTATCGCCATCAATTTCTATGAGGGTATACAAACAGGAGACAGTGTTCCGTGGCGCGCATGGGTAGAGCCACTATGCATCTGGGGTGTGCTTGTCTTTTTGGTGTTCACGGCGTTTCTCTGCTTAGCAGCAATTTTACGTAAACAATGGATTGAAAACGAAAAACTCACATTTCCGTTAGTCTCCCTACCGCTTGAGTTTGTACACGAGGGACGCGGCTTTCTTCGGAACCGCCTGATGTGGTTAGGGTTTGCACTGCCCGCCCTCATTTTTACGTTGAACGGACTTCATGAAATTTGGCCCCAAATTCCGAATCTACCGCTGAGGTACATCCTCAATCAATACTTCACAGAACGACCGTTCAATGCTATGGTTTACACACCGATTTTTCTCTCCTTCGCGGCGGTAGGGTTCTTTTATCTACTCCCCACCCAACTCCTTTTCAGTCTATGGTTCTTTTTTCTCCTCACACGGTTTCAAGATGTTGTCGCTGCAATATTTGGTTGGCGGGTAAGCACCATGCCGCTCTACCCAACTCGACTTTATATCGGTTACCAAGTTGCTGGGGCTTATATGGTACTCGTAATTTCATTTATCTATATGGGATTCCCGCACTTTCGGCAGGTGTTCCGTCGCGCTTTTACTGCAACTAAAGCGGATGATACGGCGGAACTTTTGCCTTACCGCACGGCAGTTTGGGGACTCATCATCAGTTTAATTCTCGCGATAGGGTGGTGCTATACAGCAGGACTGAATTTAGGGTTCGCGGCGTTTGAGATACTGGTCTATGTGGGCATTGTTGCCGTGGTGATGGCACGTAGCACGGCAGAAGGTGGGCTGCTAATGACAGAAACATCGTTCCGACCACTGGATCTCTACCAACTCATCTCAACCAAAGCCGCACTGGGCGCGCAGAGCCTCACCGTGCTGTCACTCCTCGATGCGATCTTCACCCGCGATCAGCGCGGATTAATCCTCACAGGATTTTTAGATGGTTTAAAAATTAGGGATCGGGTAGGAATGTCTCACCGTTCATTGGTAGGCGTGTTTGTATTAGGCAGTACGCTCGCATTTCTATGCGCAGCAATCATTCATTTATGGCTTCCGTATACCTACGGTGCCAATTATATGTATAGCTACACTTATCGCGGCAATCCGCTTTGGGCATTTCAGGACAACGTTGCGGCGATGGAAGGATTAGGGACAGATCTCCGCACAACAGGGGGACTCTTTTTTGGCATTGGAGCGTTAGTGACAACAGGCTTAGTCGTCTTGAGGATGTTATATTGGTGGTGGCCCCTTCATCCCCTTGGGTACGCGCTATCGGCTTCGTGGACCCTGATTGTGTTCTGGTTTCCGGTTTTCATCGCATGGGGCATTAAAACGCCGCTCCTACGTTACAGCGGTATTCGACAATATCAGCGACTCCGTCCGTTCTTCTTAGGCATGGTCTTCGGGGAATTCAGCATGGCGGTTATATGGACGCTCATCAGTTGGGGCGCGAATGTGCCAGCCCCCTTCTTTCCGTGGCCCTGAGCGTTTTTTAATTATACCTTGCGGATAAGTATCGGTATTTGAGGATTTAGCAGTTTTCGTATTCGAGTTGAAGAAACACCCAAGCAATACGCAGAAATCCGCAGAAACGCCCTATCAAAAACCCCAAGCAAAAACACCCTGCGCCGTTGTTGCAGGCTTGGGTTTTGTTAGACTTGCCCAAACTAACAGTTTATGCTATAAGACGTTGAAATTTAACCGAAAACCCGCAAGGACAACGGACGCAGCGGGCCAGGGGCCGTAAATTAAAAAGCTCACGCAGCAGTCCGATTGCGTGCTGTGACCTCCCATGTCCCCCGGCAATACCCATCGGCATCTACGACATAGTAAAAAGGATGTAGTGCCACACACGGACAGATATGTGTCGGACAGACATAAATCTCTTGCCCGATGTGCATCGGCGAACTGTCAGGAACGTTAATCGCCCAATGCTCCTCGTGCTGCTTGTCCACTTCAGCACCGTCAACATCCAAAACGATCCCTCGCACGCCATCAGGATCCGCGGCGATGGCTTTATGCCCTAAATCAAGGGTAATTCTATGAGGCGTCGGAATACTAATCACACGGCTCAGGAGCAGTGCGGCAGGGGTAAAACCGAGATCGGGAAAGTGAGTGCTGTAACCGTAATCATGAAAAACGAAAGTGCCAGGCGATGCCTCCACACCCGGAGTCTCCGCATAAATAGGAAAGGTCGGTGTGCCACCCATCACAATCAACGGCACCGCAAGCCCTTTGGCAACGAGTCTATCCTGCATCTCCTCTACTTGCACAAGACTCTTATCACAGGATGCCTTCCGCTCGGCGACATCTTCATCGTGGATATGTCCATCATAGACGTGTAATCCCCAGGGCTGTAACCCGTCTGCCGCTTCAATCTGCGCGTAGATGTCCACAGCGGTATCACCGACGGGTACACCTGTGCGGTGCATCCCGACATCCAGATCCAGCATGACTTTGACGTTCAAGCCATACTTTGCTACTGCTGACGAGAGTGCCGTTACCGCTTCTTGGTGATCGACGATGACCTTAAAATCAGCATCCGGGTACTTCTGCTGTAGCGAAACAAAACGGTTGACATTCGGTCCCACCATCTGATAGGCAATCAAAATATCCTCTATGCCGTTCTGCGCCAGCATTTCTGCTTCTCGCAACGTCGCGCATTTGTGCTTAAGGATGCCAGCATCACGTTCCATAGTGATAATCTCAGCAGTTTTATGCGTTTTCGCATGCGGTCTGAGCTTCGAGACATCTCCACCGACGGTCGCAATTGCATGCTCAATGTTATATTGAACCTGTTCGAGATAGACAACCAGCGATGGACTCGGTATCGTTTCAACGTTATGAATACGGTATTTCTTATCCATGGTTTTACCTCCTTATCAATAGACTGCTACCCGCGAAAATCAGACCTGTTATTGCTTGGACTGAAAAGCACATTTCATCTGTTCTATCAATTCGCTCAGATGAATAGATAAATATTCTCTGACATCCAGATTCATTCGATCGATTTCAGCAAGGAAACCGCCCACGGAGAGTCGATAATTCTGCGGGTTGGTTTCGACTTCCCGGAGTCTTTTGATCTGTTTTTGAAAGCGTCTGATGCGCGCCAATGTTGCCTCAAGTTCTTGATCGTTCTGAATCATTGTTGATTTCTCAACTTTCGCTCCAGCGGAGCGGGATGTCTATAGCACATGAATCGCTTCAGGCCTCGCTCCAGCAGAGCGATATGTGCCTAATCAAATTAACTGGATATTAATCAGATTTTGTTGATGAATCGGGCATCCCTGCTTTAAATACTTGTTGCATTGGATTTGTATTTTCAGTGGTCCTGGTTTTGGTTGACAAATAACCGCTTTGATTCGCATCAAAAATCGCATTCGTCGCTGCTGATAATATAGCATGCCGCGTTTCCGGATTGTTCCCTAATGATTCTACAAGCTCAGGGAAAGTGTCCAGAGCCCTCTGGCGATGTCGGTTGACAATATGATAAAACCTCTCGTTCCCAACATCTAATAACGACCAATTGTTGGCCATCCCATTTCTTTCCCAAATTAGTAAACTCCGAGAAAGCGAATTCCCTCTCATTTCAAATTCACTGCGTAGGTCCAACAGATTGGGCTCTCCCAAAATTTTATTGAACGATTCCAAATCCAGATTCCAAGTAAAAATCATTCTTTGTGCCATAAAACCTCCACAATGTAGATTACAAGATTCTACCATGCTAACTCAAATTGGCCTGAGCAACAGAACAGTCCTCGGAGAGACCTTAGTCGAAGAATGGCTTCATCCAACTCGTCTGATTTCTCAAATTACACCACATTGCCGGTGAGTTTTCAAAATTATATACCGCTCCGCTGGAGCAGAAGACTGGAAACGCCACTCGCGCTATAGACATATTGCTCCGCTGGAGCAAAACCAGAGTCGCTATGTACTACGTTCTCCTATCAACTCCTATCTCCCCTTCAAAATTTTCGCTTTCCGCAGGAGCAATTCTACAAGATTAACAATCGCTTCATACACGCCATCCTGTTCGCCTTGCGTGAGATTAAGGGCATTAGAGATATCATATTAAAAACTGTCCAACCATATACCTTCACTCTAACATAGAGATCAGTCAAGTCAATGTCGCTGTACGCAGGATAATCCGATCCTTTGTCCAATTATCGCGATACCACGTACACGCCTCAAAGGTATCGTTGAGCGCATCCATGCGCTGCTTTAACATTGCCCGATACCGCTCTCGGAGTTCGGTTGATTCGGGTTCATCAATTAGATTACGGGTTTGGAACGGATCAGCGATATTATCGAAGAGTTTCTCACTCCGATCTGGACGATGGATGGCGTAGGTATATCGCTTTGTACGGAGTGCGCGCCACTCGTAACCGTCCTCCCACTTGGCGGTACATCCCATTCCCTGCATGAACGCCGCATCCGGTTCATCAGTGGGTCGGTCAAACGCAGCGTCGCTGAGATCCGTCCCTTCAACATCCTCTGGAATCGGCAGATCCATCATTGACAACAGCGTTGGCATGATGTCCGGCGTGTTCAGGCATGCATCTGAGACGTGTCCTTCCGGAATTTGTCCTTGCCACCGAACCAGAAATGGAACGCGCACCGCTTCCTCATAAAAGATATTCTTTGCACGGCGACCCTGCGCACCAAACATTTCACCGTGATCGGAAGTGAAAACAAAGATTGTATTGTCGCGCAATCCCAGATCGTCAACAGCGTGCAACAACCTTCCGATATTCCTATCCAGATTGGTAGTCATGGCGTAATAGACGCGCATCCATTCAGGCAGCGCAGTACGTTCTGCAGGGGACATAATAGCCCATGTATCGCCGTAAGGATCATTTTCATCGCGATAGTTTGGCAGTAACGGGAAATCAACATCCCGGAACATCTCATAATCAGCGGCTGGAACGTTGTCTTGCGTCCATGGGTCGTGCGGTGTCCCAATTGAGAGGAAAAGCGCGAACGGATCATCACTCGTTGATGCCCATTGTAGGTAATCGATTGCCATATCGGTTTGACCGTCCGGTTCATAACCGGGTAGCACGATCTTTTCAGGCGAGTCCTTGTGATAATATGTGTCAAAGTACAAGTGATGAAAATTGTAAGCCGACCACTCGCCATCGAAACCGAGCCGATGCTGTCCGGGGGGAATGTAGGAATTCTTGGGGTCGCTGTGCCTCCCTAATTGATTTGCCCACAGATGCCACTTGCCGATGTAGCTTGTCTGGTAACCGTTGCGATGTAAAACATGGCCGAAACAGTCATGGTTCGGGTTCATGCGGAGTTCATTAATCACCATACCGGTGCTACTTGCGTATTTGCCGGTGAAGAGTGAGGCACGATACGGAGCACACATTGGACTACCGGAGACAGCGTGGCAGAAATTCACACCCTCCGTGGCAAGTCGGTCAATATTGGGTGTGTGCGCGCGGGTATCGCCAGCGTAGCCACATGACTGGTAGCGGAGCTGATCGGCGAAAACATAGACGAGATTGGGTTGCTTAGATATTGAACGAGACATCAAAACACTCCGACGCAAGAATTCTTTTGATTTGTGATGCCTGCAGCATAGCATACCCCAGCAGATTCTTCAAGCCAAAAACTCGGTAAGTCGCTTGCCGCTCTCGGAAATGGTCGACTACGAATCAGGAGGTTTTCTCCACTGTCCTTCAGTGACCTGATCCACCAGAATACGGGCTTTTTGACTCGTTCGAACCTGTTTTTCGATTCCAACGGGATCCCACTCCGCTAATAGTTGTGCTTCAAGTTCTTGGCAGATTGCTTGATATGCCACTTCATTGGCGAGATTCCGAAATTCATTGGGATCTTCGGCAATATCATAAAGTTCTGGTGCATCACCGAGGCCATAGTTGAATTTGTATCTCCCTTTCCGCAGCATCGCCATCGGTCGTTCGACTCCATGTGCGAGGTATTCGGAGAACGCGAAATCTTTCCAATCACTTTCGGCACCGCGCATCAAAGGCAGCAAACTGTCCCCATCCAGTTGACCTAAGGACGGAGCATCCGCAATATCAACAAGCGTTGCTGTAAGATCCACAAGCGAGACGACCTCATCAATACGCTTGCCTGCAGACAATCGGTCAGGGAACATTATCTGTAGCGGCACGCGAACGGATGCCTCATAGAAATTCGATTTTCGCCACATGCCGTGCTCGCCATTCATCTCGCCGTGATCGCTGGTACAGACGACAACCGTATTCTCCAACTGTCCCGTCTCCTCAAGTGTCTTGAGCAACCTACCAATTTTTTCATCAAGATAAGTAATCAACCCATAATAGCCAGCCCTCCCGCGGCGGACAAGTTCTTCGGGAAAATCAACACAACCGAACATGCGCCGCATCCGTTGGTAGACGGGATGTTGGTTTTCGAGGTGTCCCTCCGGAATGTCGGGGAGATCAATTTCCTTAAGTGGGTAAAGGTCCCAAAATCGTTGCGGCACAACGAGCGGGAAGTGTGGTGCGATAAACGAAACATTGAGTGCCCACGGCTGTTCGTGCCGTGCTGGATCTCGGAGATACGTCAGAGCCTCTGCTTCTGCGAGGTCGTCTACTTCAATCTCCTCTGTTGTTCCCGGACCGGCTTGTGCCAACCCCTGCCACGGGCGCGGTGCTGGTGGTGTGCCGTTATCCCAGTCTGTAAGTCCGTGCTGTCGTTCTGCGTGTAAATCTCGGGCGAGTTGGGCGCGAAACCCGTGGAGCTGATCCAGCCCACCGAAGTGCTGTTTTCCAGAGAGAACGACATCGTAGCCTTCTGCCCGTAAGAGGTGTGCCCACGTGACAGCATCTGGACGCAGGGGTGCCGCGTTGTCCCACGCGCCGATGTGATGGATGTACCTACCCGTCATGAAGGACATCCGGGACGGCATACAGAGGGGTGAATTGCAGTAAGCATTGGTGAAAGTAACACCCTCTTCAGCGAGTCTATCCATGTGCGGGGTTTGAACGAGAGAGTGTCCGTACGGACCGCTGTACATCGGTGCGTGCTCGTCGGACATGATGATGAGAAGATTGGGATGTTGCTTTGCAGGCATGGTGTTCCTAAATTTCAGAGATTTTAGTTGGTTTTACGAATGTCATCCGTGCCTGTAGAATAGCACAAAATGTGTGTGGAGTCAACTTGTTCCCTTTGAGTAAATCCCAATGTGGAAACATTGATTAGAAAATCTTGGAAACCAGAGGAAAACGGACGATTTCAACCCATTTTAGTTCCGAAAACGCCCCGCGCCGCTGGCGAGGTTGGGAAACCTCGCCTATTATCAAACTCACATTAGTTTATAAATCTTCTTTAACCTTGGAATTGATTTATTGATACGGAAGGAATAGCAAACGGCTCCACTTGTTGAAGCATTGCTGTGCTGTCCTCAAATGGGTCATCTTCAATTCTGCTTTGAGACCGGAATAGAATTTTCCCTGTAGATTGAGTTTGGGACTGCTCATCCTGCAACGTCAACATTGTAGCGATGTCTTCAGGTAACTCGATATCGATCTCCCTCTCAAAATTTTTTACGCTTTGTTGAGTATTGCGGAATGAATTGATACCCCGAGTTCTAGCATCAACCAGGTCGGATCTGGCTTTCTCCCATTCTTGCTTGTGTAACCAAGCAAGAGCGCGATTGTAATAAGCTGGTCCATAGTCAGGATCTAATGCTAAAGCCCGCGTATAGTCTTCAAGGGCCCTATTAAAATCGCCCTTGGGCATGTAAGCATTGCCACGATTGTAATAAACCGCAGCAGGATGTTGGGTCAACTTTATCGCTTGTGTATAGTCTGTGATAGCTTTGTCAAACTCGCCTATGTTGCTGTAAGCAATGCCACGCTCATAATAGGGATAGGCAAGATCAGAAGACAATTCGATTGCTTTCGTATAGTTTGCAATAGCCAATTTAAAATCGCCTTTCCTGCTATAAGCAATGCCGAGGACGACATAGGCATTGGCAGCATCTGCATCGAGCTCTATCGCTCGTTTGCAGTCAGCAATTGCCAAATCAGAATCCCCTTTGAAGGCGTAGACTTTGCCACGAGTAAAATGAACTTCCGCATCATAAGGATTGAGCCGTATTGCCTCTGTATGGTCTACGATGGCACGCTCGAACTCCCGCTTAATGAAATAAGCATTGCCACGATTGTGATATGCTTCGACATGGTCCGAATCTAATTCTATCACCTTGCTATAGTCTGCAATAGCCCTGACAATATCACCTTTGGCTTTGTAGGCTTTCGCGCGGATGGTATAGACATTAGCAGCATCGGGATCCAATTCTATCGCTTTAGTAAAGTCTGCAATGGCACGGTTAAACTCACCTCTGTTACCGTAGATATTGCCTCGAATGAGATAGGCATTGGCAGCATCCGGGTTGAGTTGTATCGCCTTGTCACAATCTTTTATAGCGAGATCAAACTTGTATTTGCTGCTGTAAGCGTTGCCGCGGCAGTAATAGGCTTCGGTATAATCTGGTTCGTATTGTATCGCTTGGGTGAAGTCATTAATTGCTTTGTCAACCTCACCTTTCATACCGTAAGCGACCCCGCGATTGTAGTATGCCTCAGCAGGCGATCCAGTCAGCCTGATTGCGGTGTTATAGTCCTCAATTGCGAGATCAAACTTGTTCACGTCACGGTGAAAATTGCCACGGCGGATATAGGCAGCGACGAAATCCACTTTCAGTTCAATGGCCCTATTAAGATGTTTGATGGCGTGCTCATAACGCGCCTGTTGCGTTTGGGTAGCCATTCCGTGTCTCCTTATTATGCGGTTAAGACCGATAAAACGCTACATAGGCTTCCAGATGGTCATTCTGATATCTAATAAAACCATGGATGTCGTTGTAGATGGTTTCAGTAGATATATCATGAGCCGTTCGTAGGTGTTCTAGCATGGGCACTTTGATGTTTGCCGGAATATTGATTACATCGTCCTCGCTAGGATCGATAAAGCCCTTGGATGGCCGAACAAATATGCTTTTCTGGGAGACGACACGGTTTATTGGTTCGGGCGGTTCCTTGATGGATGGACTTAGCAGTTCCTTTCTTTGACAAATAATCCTGCCATTTTCACTAGCGAATTGCTCACATGCAAAGAAAAGCGCGACGAAACAATCTATCGTGAAGTCGATGAGGTTGGTTTTTCCTCCGTAGTGTTGCATTTCGACGAGGAGTTCGCAATCGCTGCCTGTTCTGCGGAGATATTTTTTCGCCTCCTCCAGCATCCCTTTCTGGACCACCTCTATATCCAATTGTTCTGCTTCAACATCAAAGTCTTTGTGTTCAAGGAAGACACGATAAAGATTTGAGGAAACTGTCTCAAAGTGTTTTGATTCTCCGCGGTAGATGTATTCCCCAGTGTCCGCTTTTTCTTCTATTTTCCGGAGTATGTGGTCAACTACTGTACTTGGCTCGTTTTGGTTTTCTCTGTCCATCCAGTTTCCTTTACAATCACGATGCTGTCTAAAAGAATAACACGTTTCGCAAGGCATGTCAACCGAATTTCGACGAGGAGTTCGCTCCTACAGCATTCTTCTTGAATTATTCCTTGCAAGATGCTATGCTGATTTCAACAATAAATATAACACAAAGGAAACAGTATGCCTGAAACCAGACCTAATATCCTACTGATCACCAGCGACCAGCAGCATTGGAATACCTTGGGATGCCTCAACCCTGAAATTCAGACTCCTCACTTAGATACATTGGCACAGCAAGGCACACTCTTTAACAGAGCCTACTGCCCGAACCCCACCTGCACACCGACGCGTGCATCTATTATTACTGGTAAATATCCGAGTCAACACGGTGCATGGTCGCTTGGCACAAAACTCTCTGAAGCAGAGCATACCGTCGGTGAAGACTTCACGGATGCGGGTTACCGTACTGCTCTTGTCGGAAAAGCGCATTTTCAACCGCTCCACGGAACTGATGAATTTCCGTCTCTCGAATCCTATCCGATTCTTCAAGATTTGGACTTTTGGCGCAGTTTCAATGAACCGTTTTACGGGTTTGAACACGTTGAATTGGCGCGTAACCACGCCGATGAAGCACATGTCGGACAACACTATGCTATCTGGATGGAGGAAAATGGCTGCACAAATTGGCGCGACTACTTCGCACCACCGACCGGGAATGCCCGCGGTCAATACCGCAAATGGCACATCCCAGAAGAATACCATTACGATACATGGATTGCTGAACGGACCAATGCACTCATGGAAGCGTATCAGCAGAATAACGAAAACTTTTTTCTCTGGGCGAGTTTCTTCGATCCACATCCAAAATATCTTGTGCCAGAGCCATGGGATACGATGTACGACCCAGATGCATTGACGGTGCCTTCCGTAACCGAGGGAGAACATGATAACAACCCACCGCATTTTCAGCTAACGCAACAGCAAAAGCCCGACTTCTCTGCTTGGCGCGAAAGTGGAAAGGGTGTACACGGCTTTAACTCGCATTTACGGGATCGGGATGAACTCGCCAAAGACATCGCCGTCTATTATGGGATGGTGAGTTTGATGGACAAGTATATCGGGAATATCTTGGCGAAACTTGATGAATTAGGGCTCGCAGAGAACACATTGGTTGTCTTCACGTCCGACCACGGACACTTTTACGGACAGCACGGACTTGTCGCAAAAGGGGCATTCCACTACGAGGATGTCATTCGGGTGCCGTTTATTGTGCGGTATCCGGGCGTTGTGCCTGCGGGGAGACAATCGGAGGCGTTGCAGACGTTGGTAGATTTAGCACCTTCATTTCTCAGTGCCGTTGGTATTGACATTCCCAGACCGATGACGGGTGTAAATCAGGTACCGGTCTGGTCAGGACAAGAAGATGAGGCTCGCGATCATATTATCGTCGAAAACCATCATGAGCCGACAACGGTACACGTCAAAACCTATGTTGAGGATCGTTATAAACTCACCGTCTACTATAACCGAGACTATGGCGAGTTATTCGATCTGCAAGAAGATCCCGGAGAAGTTAATAACCTGTGGAATTCCGCTGAACATGCTGAGTTAAAGGCAGATCTGGTGATGAAACTGCTGTTCGCGGAGATGGGGAAGGAACCGTTGTGGATGCCGAGGACTTCGGGAGCATAAACGGAGTGTCACCACATCAACACCACTTATAACGATTGGAAAGGAAGAAACAATGAGATTCAAGAAATTCAGAGGTTTTCTGTGCCTTTTCCATGTTGTGCTGTGTGCGATGGTCTTTAATCAACAGAGTTTTGCTGGCACATGGACAGACGCCTTTGAAGACGACAGCACGCAAGAATGGGAACTCTTTAACACTTTCAACGAAAGTGCGAAATGGTAGATTGATGGGGGTGAGGCAGTGTGCGAAACGTTTGAACTTGAAGCGCATGGGCATTCTATTCCCAGTATATGGGCAACAGGTGAACTTACTTGGAGAAACTATTCACTCTCATGCAAAGCCAAATTGGTTGAAGCCAAAGAAGAACCTGCTATCTTAGGAATCGTACTCCATCAGCAGTGGGAGAGACTCTCCTTCTATGCTTGTCAAATTTTGCACCCGTGGGAGATAGTCCATATTACAAAGGTGACCCGAGACGGTGCAGATACATTGGGCGAGTTCGATTTCGCAGCAAAACTCGATACATGGTACACCCTCACTGCCGCTATTGACAGTAGAGGGAGACTTAAATTTCAAATTGACGACGAAGTGTTCACTGTCACTGACCAAAACCGGATAAAGAGTGGAAAGCCTGGGCTCAAAGTCTCAGGTGCACAAGCCCGGTTTGATGATATTGAAATTACGGGAAATAATGTTCCGAACGGCGGTCCCGGAACTCTCCCTGTAGAACCAAGCGGCAAACTCGCTATTACATGGGGAAAACTCAAACGTCAATGATAGAAGCGGGAACGCGCTCGGAAGCGCGCCTACCAGAAAAACGGTAAATCAATATCGCCGTCTCCAATGCCAACTGTCGCTTCCTGAAATGAGGGGACGGATGTCCTCCGGCAATGTTTCAATAAATTCGGGACTGACTTCGTTGCCGGGCCATTCGCGCACCATCGGCGGTGTGTACCCAGAGATGAGGATGACACGCTCCTTGTCGCTACGGATGGCAGTCGTACTGTGGATCAACGCTTCGGCAAAAAGCAGTACGGAGCCAGCTGATGCTTCGACTTGGTAGATGAGTTTGTCATCAGTGAGTGCCGCTTCAATCATTTCGTTATGATTCCACGTTAAGCGATGGCTTCCGGGTATAACGCACGTCCCACCATCGTCAGGTCCAACATCGGTGAGGTAGGCAAGCGTCTTGACAAAGATGCAGTGGAACTTGTTCTGTTCCATATAGGTCCCCCAACCCTGTTGCGTCCCACGATGAAACCCCGTCGGGTTATAGCGACGTTTGTGGAGTTCGTCCAATTCTATCTCTGGATTACGTCTATTAATGATCGCCTCGGTTTCCTCAAGACGCACTGCACCTCCCACTACTTCCTCAACCAACGGCACGAGTTGTGGATGCGCGGCATATTCTAATAGTGCTGGATCATACGCAACGAGATTGCCGAAAAGTACATGGTGTTCGCTTTTTCCCCGGGCATAGACCCGTTTGGCACCCAGATCCTCATCGGCTTTCATCCTGTAGAGCGCGCCCTTCATACGCTCAATTTCATCGTCGTTTAGGACGTTCTCCAATAACACAAAGCCGTAGATGTCGAAGTGGAGTCGTTGTGCCGGCGTTAGACTGACCGTTTCGCTGTTTTTCATATTTCTAATTTTCCTTGCGGTTCGTTCAGGTGAGTTGCGACTTGAAAGCTCCTTTCCGTAGCCCCGCTTTCCACTACGTTCCAAGCTGCGTGCTCTTGTCTAATTGTGAATGAACAGATTCCCAGATCCAGTCGTGACTTAACCGGAAACCGTTGCGGAATGAAATTATGCCGTTTAAGGCATAATTTGTCTTTGCTTTACATTTGGAGCAACGTCCAGATTCAATAAATTAAAAATCGCTCCTACAACCCATTCTTGACGCGTCCCCAGAGTGTAGTGAGTTTCCCGTTCGGGTCAACGGCAAGGTCAAGTGGATCCGCCCCTTCATAGATTAGTAAATCATCAACATAACCGGGGGCTGTCATTCCCCAGACATAGAAAACGACCCACTTGGCAACGGGACCGAGCGCAGCATTCCGAAAAGGGAGCCCTTTCTCTGGCTTAGCACCTAAAGCATCGTTCCTGTCGTCTCCTGCGGAGAAATCGAATTCGCTTTTATCGAAATTCGCAACAATCCGAACGTATTTCCATGTATCGGTTTCAAAGTCCCCTATGGGTTGCCACGCGGCACCATCGTAGAGGCGAACCATATCCGCATCCCAATTGATGTAGGTGCAACCGGTATTTTCGCCAATGTTGTCGGCAGAGGCTACTTTGACATTGAAAGACCTACCACCACTCTCAATATAAATCCAGAATTCAACCGAAATGATAGGATTCTCGGTCTCTATCGGCACGCCAAGCCCGTCGCCATCTCCCCCGCCCAAGATAGCGAGTGATTTTTTGTCGGTTTTGACAGTGTCCTTAGTAACTTCAAAGTCGCCACCTGTTACTTCCCAGTCTGGTGGCGGGTCACCGACGGCGAACTTCTCAAACCCAGTTTGGGCGTAGACCTCTTGTGCAGTTGCAGTTTTCACAATAGCGAAGCTCAAAACAATGACGAAAGTCAACAAGACATATTTGCAAAAGGGAGTCCGTCTATCTTGAATCATCTTTCATTCCTCCATCAAGTCTTCATTATGGCATCCAGATGTTCCACTCCCCTTTCTTCTCCCACTTGCGACAGGCGAGGCACAAGCACATATATCGGATCGCGAAGCGCGCGGAATCCCCAACATTGATTGTTCCAGAATGCGGTAGCAGGTGGTGAAAAAATAGCACATCCCCCTGTTTCGCAACAACTTCCATCGGTTCGCCTAAATCCAGCTCTGGAAAGTGGGCGCGGACATCACGGACATGGTTGGAGAATTCCGGATTTTCCTTACGGAACGCTCGAATCCGTTGCGGACCTTCGGGCCATATAAATGTCGTTCCACCGTGTGAATTCGCATCGGTGAGGTAGGTCAAACTGGTTGCCCGAAATGTCCCGGGATCCAGCCGAAAATCCCGAAAATCGCCATCCAAGTGCGGTGATGGACTTTTCCATTCGGCTGAAACGGGGAATTGATTGAGTGCCCAGATGCCATCAGGAGACTGACCCCCACAATGGGGAATTTCTGGGTAGCGGGATGTGAGTTGTTTGAGGACGGTGAGATAATCAGGCGTGCAACACGCGAATACATCCAGATGGGTAACGCCGAAAAGTTCAATTCGCTTACCATTTGCCATCTCCTGCATATAAAAGCCGGAGAGGGGCGGACGTTTGAAATGCGCCCATGAATCTGGATTATCCGCATCCATGCCCATCATGTGCCACATCGCTTCCTCCGCTTTTGTGACAGTCTCTTGCGGCATCAAGCCGGAAAGCAGTAAATAGCCTTCTTCTTCAAATTGCGATAACTGCTGTTTTGAAAGCATTTTTTAATTTATTGCTCCTGGGCTGCCCTCCATTACATTACGGGCAGGTTTTCGGTTAAGTCTCGACTATGTTTGGGAATTTTGACGTTTCTTTTGTCTTGGAAACATTAAACCAAAATTGTGGTAGCCCGTAGCGTAGCAGAGGGGTTTTTGCTTGGGCGTTTCTTCAGATATACGGAAAGGCACGTCAATATCCAAACACGTCTTATCGAACCGCAAGGTATAATTAAAAATTTCAATCCCCAATCGTGAATTTGGTAATATCAACAGCAGGTTCGGGATACCTCATGTCCAGTTTTCTGAGCGTCTCAACGACACACTCCGTGATAACGAGGTTCCGATACCACTTGTTATTCGCGGGAATTACATACCAAGGTGCCCAGTCGGTACTACACTTTTCGAGCATCACTTCGTACGCTTGCATATAATCATCCCAATAGGCACGTTCCCGAACATCGGATTCCTCGACTTTCCAATGTTTCGTCGGATCGCTAATCCGAGATTCAAGACGCGCTTTCTGTTCATCTTTTGAGATGTGAAGGAAAAATTTCAGGACGACCGTTCCACTTTCAACGAGCATCTTCTCAAAATCGTTGATCTGCTGATAGTGCTGCGACCAGATCTCCTCTGGCACTAAATTATGTACCCGAACAACGAGGACATCTTCATAATGCGAACGGTTAAATATACCGATTTTCCCTTTCGGTGGAACGGCTCTATGGGCACGCCATAAGAAATCACGGGAAAGTTCATCCGCAGAAGGGACTTTAAAACTAACAACATCGCATCCTTGGACGTTGATACCAGCCATTACCCTCCGAATGGTGCCATCTTTACCACATGTATCCATGCCTTGCAGAATGATGAGAAGGGCATGCTGATTTTCAGCGTAAAGCAGTTCCTGAAGTTTCAGGAGTTGCTTATGGAGTTTTTTCAGCCTGCGCTTCGTTTGACCTTTTTTTTCATAAGCCCCCGTGAAATCGGGTGCGTAATCGTTCAGATTGACGAGTTCGCCGGGTTTAATGATATTCTTAGTCTCAAGTTCCATGTTTTTAAATTATTAAATCTGTTAACCATCAACTCGTGCTTTAACATTTATAACGGAGTCGAGTTGATGGTTAAACCGTTCCACCATGTTTCACGGTGGTCTCCAATGAAGTCAACTGGGTTTGGGTCATGAATAGCCATCAAGAGAGCATTGTAGCAGGAAATAATGATAGTAACTGCCACACAAACTACTGACAACTGGCTGTTGGCTACTGACAGCCAACTACTGCGACAAAGACTCATAGTAATCATCAACGAGCCTGCGGTACTCAGGCGGGACATCTTCTTTTGTGACCTGAGCGAGCCGTTTTTTCTCCTGAAGTGTGTTAAGCCGCTCTTCGAGTGCGGTCTCCAACTTACCGAGGTCTCTAATAACGAATTCGTATTTAGGAAATGGATTTGAGCGATTTCCGGGTCGGTAGTCCATTGTATCAAGCATGCCGAGCCAGAGCCTATCAATCTCCCTGTCTGACTCCCTGCCCCCTGCCCGGGCTTCCTGATCTGCGGGTTCATCGGAGCCGGGTTGGTTCCCACTCTGCCTTTGCATCGCTTCTTGTGCGCGTTGCATCTGCTCTTGAATCTGCTGCTGTTGTTGCGCGAGTTGTTCCCGCCGACGCTGCTGTTCCTCCGTCTGCTCCTGACCTTCCATCGCTTGAAGTTCGCGTTGGATGTCCTGCATCCGTTCCCGAGTTTGTTGGAGTTGTTCAAGTGCAGCTTCAAGTTGCTCTTCTTCGGTATTCGCCATATTGGCTCGCGCTTGCTGCAGATCCCCTTGTGTCTGCTCCAATGTATCTAAGGCTTCTTGCTGATTCTGGTCAGCGGCTCGGAAACTACGCCATTGCAAGGCACGTTGTGCAGTCGCCATATCTCCCGCAGTCTGCTCTTCAGCGAGACGTCTTGTCGCATCAGCTACATTTTGGGCTGCCTCCGGATTGTCTTGAGTGAGTTGCTCCTGGATGTCTCTCAGCGTGCGCTCAAGTGCCTCCAGATTGCGTTGAAGCTCGCGCTGCTGATTGGCAAGCTCAGACGCTTTTCGGAAATCTTCAGGGCGCATCTCTGATTGCTGAGAACGGCCTCTGAGTTCCTGTGTCTGCTGCTGAACATCGGATTGCGCTTCTGTCAACTGCTCAAGTTGTTGAGAGGCTCTATCAAGCGCAACATCTGTGTATTCCGCGGCGACCTTTTCTAACTGTTCAATGGCTTCCCCAAGTCTTTCTTCCGCTTTTTGTCCCTTGGCGGCACTCAGTTGCGGTTCTTCCTGTTGCATACCCTGCGCGGCTTCCTCCATCTGTTCACCCGCCTGTTGCATCGCCTGTCCAGCTTGGTTTAAGCGTTGCCCTTGGGTGCCTTGTCCACTTTGTTGCATGGTGTTGAGTTGCTGTTCCATCTGTTGTGCTTGTTGTGCCAGCTGTTCCTGTTGTTGGCTGTTCTGCTGCATCTCACTCGGCGCGGGTTGGCTTTCACGCCCTAACTGCTGACTTTGTTGACTCAGTTGCTGCTGTTCCCCTAACATCTGACGCGCTTGATCCAACATCTCCTGCGTCTGCTCCTGCATATCCATGTCGAGTTCGTTCTGCTGATTCTCAAGCTCGCTTTGCAACTCCTCCATTTCAAGTTCAAGGTCCTCAGCGAGTTGCGGATTATTATTCCGCATCTGCATCAGCACCTTGGGAAGCTCAAGACTAACTTTAATCAGCAATTCAAGTGCTTCCTGTTCCGGCGGAATTGCCTCATCAGGACGGACAGCGTTCAAACTACCACTCGCTTCACCCATTCTGTCTATCGCATCCTCTAAGTTCATTAAGATTTCGGGCGAAACTCCCGAGTGCATTTGCATCGCAGCACTAAATTCATCTACAACTCGTTGTGTCTTATCCTTTAGTTCGGTTTGTTTTTCACCCGTTTTCCTAACGACAGCCTGATATTTCTCGGTAACCGTTACAGGTTTCGAGCGAATGTGCTTCGATGTCTCTCGGATAATTTCCTTCTGGGAGCTAATTACCCCCGAAAGTGGATTGGGTTCAGCCTCTCCAGGTTCACCTTCTCCTTCTTGGAAATTTTCATTAAAGGGACGGATTTCAATGAAGTAAATGTCGCTACTGGCTTCACCGGGACCGGTGCGTGTGTTGTTATCGATAGCGTGCGCGTAGTAGGAGATAATATCCCCCGGTTCAACATCAAATTCCTCCAGATAGAAGGTATAGGTGCCGTCTGCAACGTGACGGGGGTCAGCACCAGATCCGGATCCTACAATCGGAGTGGCAACGGAGGATTCCATCACGAGTTCCTGCAATGCATCGGATCCGACGCGATACATGAGTTTCAATTCTGCAACGCCGTAGTCATCTGTTGCTTCAGCGATGATTTCCACCTCATCTAATTTTGTAGCTTTCACATCTCGACCGGGTTCTTTAATAACGACTTCTGGAATAGCGTCTGGAATGGCTTTGATCGTGTATTCGATCGGTATCTCGTTGTTGAATCCATCAATACATAGCAGCTGAATGGCATAACTTCCGTCTTCAACAACATCTATAGTGGTCGTAAGCGTGTTTCCACCAGAGATAGCCATTTGGGCTGAAACAGGTTCTGGTGTCGCGCCCAACTCCTCAGTAGTGGAAACCTGTAAGTCGTCCACCCCATCAGTTTTACGGGAGAACGTTGCAGTTTGAATAGCTTTGTTCGTCGTAAGTCTTATTTCTGCTTGCGTGCCGACGACAGCATGAATATCTCCTGTTCCTGTTTGCACAACAGGTTTAAGACCCGTATAATCAGGGTAAGTGTAAGCGACCGAAATTTCAGTCACCTTTGGCATTTCAAAGACTTCAACCGTGTAGCGTTCTGAAGTCGCCTCGTTTGCAACGACATAGTATTCCATATCGGCATCAATGTTGAAAATTTCATAGGCAAACCCGCGTTTATCGTCCGGGTTTTGCAACATGTTAATCTGTTGTTCGGCTTTCTTGATTTCGGATGCGGAGGGTTGCTGCGCGCCAATATCTCTATACGTCAAGACGACCTTTTCAGCAGATTTACCGGTGACAGTGACATGAATCGGTAGACTCTTGCCGCGGAGGATACGCGCATTTCCTGGCTCAACAGCGAGTTTGGTTGTCAAAATCGGATCCGTTTTCTCCCAAGGGACCAGTACACGGAGCAGGCTCGTATGGATTTCTGTCGGAAACAACAGTGAAAGGATAGCACAACCGACAACAACCAAAGCAGCAATGCCAACATGCTTACGGGTGCGACTGTGATCGATCGTTGCTTTGAAATTGATGCCTTTCACCCGATCAATGGTATCCTCAAGCAAGCGTTGGAGCATGTGTGCTTCAATCGGATCCGCCGATTCGCGGTTTCCGAATTCGATGGCACTCACCAATCTATCTTCAAGGTTCGGATGGTTTCTCTCAACGTTGAGGGCGATATCACGAAGCGTGAGCGATGCCCGGAGCGGTTGAACGAGATACTTATACAGCAGGTAACCGATAACACCTGCCCCGATAGCCAATAAAGCGATACGTATAGCATTTGGGAGCGGCATCAGCCAATCAACTATGGCTTCACCCACCAGTAAAACGATAACACCCGTCAGGACAATAGCAAACCCCGTCCAGAAGAGGCTCCGTTTCCACACGCGTCGCGCATCCAAAATTCTCGCTTGTAATCCTGCGTAACCTTCTCTTGTATTCATCATTTTCCTCCACCTACATCATTCATGATCCATAAGATTCTACCAACTCTCTTTCATAATTTCGATGCTCAGGTGGCAAACACGACCTCAGGCAGAATACTGATTACCCACAGAATTACTGCCGCGACACGGGCTCTGTTTTTTTCCATATCGGCAAGTACCGCGATTGCTATTGCTGTCACTGCGATTAGCCACAAGCTCAACGGGTTGATATGACTGAGAAACATCATTATTTTAGGGTTCACCTGCCCCCCTAACACGGAAGCAAACAGCAGATGCAATCCAGGAATCATTTTTAAGTCTGCCGCGCTTTTGACCCCTTCTATGTCCTTAAAAACAAGCAGAAGCGCAGCGTTCACCAACTGTATAATGCAACCAATCAGCGAGATATGGACAACTATCTGGGAAAAATTACGATTTAGAGATCTATCCTACAGAAAAATTTCAATCAGGAGTTTACTCATACAATTTACTTTTTTCTGCTTCTAATTGCGCCTTTTGCCAACCGTAATCGACTCCATTCTCGTAGAATTTGTCCGGATGCTCCACTGCCCAAATTTGTTTATGGATAATCCAGTTTTGGGGGTCTAATGCCAAAGCCTTCCGCCATTCTGCCATCGCTTCCTCCTTTTTCCCAACCTCCAACAAGACCAGACCAAGTTGGAAACGGGCAGAGGCTTCAGTGGTAGTTTGCGCATTTAGCGCATCTAAGGGTTTCACATCACGAAGCAGCTTCGCATTATAATCGGGGTCCGACAACCACTTTTCAAGCATCGCGAGGGTTTTTTGATCTGTAACATTGATGTTGAACGGTGCTTTTACCAACCGTCCCGCCTCATCAACCATAACACCATAAGGGATAGCTTTGAGGTCATAGCGGGAGCCGAATGTATTCTGTGAATCAATAAGCGTGACAAAATCGGCGTTTGCCGCATCATGCCATGGGCGTACGACGGATGCGCCTTGTGCATCGAGAGCAATGGAGACAAGGTTTAACTTTTCTCGGTGTTTGGCGTAAAACTTCAAATGGGACGCGTTGAGCATCTATCGAAATCTGAAAATCCTTTTTGTTCATATTCCCCTCTTCGGTCAAGCCTACTCGTAAGCCTACTGCACAGAACAGTCCCGCTGTCAACATCATGAATCCCACTATAGTCCTCAACCTGCGAGTCGATACTGCATGAATCACTGCGTATTTTTCTCCCTATGTTCTGAATCATAGATCAGGAATTTAATGATCTCTTCCGCGGTCTTAGGAGTAAGTCCCGAACCCGGTTTCCGCATCATCTTATAGACATACTCTCGCCATTCCTCTGCGGCAAAAGAAGAATTAATGGGGCGTGCAATGGTATGGCACCGGCTACATTTACGGGTAAAAAGCTCATAAGCCTCCTGCATTTTAGGTGAATAGGTGGTAACATCAATAAAGTTGGGACCTTTATCCGCTGGATAGGTTTTAGGGACTGCCTGCGGGACACGTAAGGCGTAAATCATCCCAATCCCAACGAGGAAGATAACACTCAAGACAGTCATCCAGATGATTGTGTTTTGCATGTTTATAGTTTTCAGTCGTCAGTCTTAACCATCAACTGGTGCCTTAACACTTTTATCCATATGCGAGTTAATGGTTAAAGTTACCAGAGGCTCTTGGTTAAACAAAACACCTCTTTAACTGATAACTGTTAACTGAAGACTGTTAACTTTTTCCACTATAGCGTCCGCACTAATGCCGTGATGTTCCAAGAGCTCCTCCGGTTTCCCAGACCTCGGCACTCCTGTAACAGCAAGTTTGTGGACGCAGACCCCTTTAGTCGCCACAGCATCAAGGACAGCATCACCCAGACCCCCTTCAGGATAATGGTCTTCAACGGTGATTAGGGTGTTGTTCGTCTCAGATGCCGCCTTTTGTAGTGCCTCCCTATCAATCGGCTTAACGGAATACAGATCAATAATACGTATAGCAAGACCCTCTGCAGCAAGCATTTCATACGCCTTCAACGCTTCGTGAAGGGCAACACCCGCGGCAACAACGGTCACTTTATCTTCACTGCTTTCCCGAATAACCTTACACCCACCGATTGGGAAACTCTCGTTAGCATCGTAGAGAATAGCGGTTTTTGGGCGTGAGGTGCGGAGATAAACGATACCTTCGTATGCAGCAGCCTCCGCGACAAGCCGTTCAGCGGCAACTGCATCGCTTGGATACAGCACGACTGCTCCTGGAATCGCACGGAACATCGCGATGTCCTCTAAACCCATCTGTGAGGGACCGTCTTCGCCAATTGAGACTCCACAGTGTGAGCCAGCATATTTAATATTCGCTTGTGAGATCGCAGACATCCGAATCTGATCATAGGCACGCGATAAAAACGCAGCAAACGTGGAGACAAACGGAATTTTGCCACGTTTTGCCAAACCGATACCGGCACCGACCAAATTTTGTTCCGCGATAAACATCTCGAAATAGCGGTTCGGATGGAGTGTCATAAATTGTTCGGCATAAGTGGAGTTTTTAGTATCTCCGTCCAAGGCGACAACATTGGGATTCGCGCTGCCGAGTTTCGCAAGCCCTGCGCCGTAGCCACTACGCGTTGCGATTTCTTCGTCCACCGGATAGTCAGGGGGTTCATATTCGGTCACGGCGGGATGATCGGCACTCGCATTTACAGGATTAGGAGATTCAATCTGAATGGGAACATCTGACTGCAACGGTCCAAGCTCAGCTAAAGCCTTATCAAGTTCCTCACCTTGGGCAAGTGCCTTTCCGTGCCAGTTGTCGGCGTTTTCAAGGAACGAAATCCCTTTCCCCTTAAAAGTTTTGGCGACTATCATCGTCGGTTTCTCGCTCGAAGCTTTCGCTTGGTCGAGGGCAGGAAGGATTTCATCAAAATCGTGCCCATCAATGCCGATGGCTTGCCAACCAAACGCCTCAAAACGCTGACAATACGTATCAACATCGAAGGCATACATAGTTCGCTGACTTTGCCCAAGCGCATTGACATCCACAATTCCAATCAAATTATTAAGCTTGTAGTGTGACGCCAAAGCAGCTGCTTCCCAGACACCACCTTCGGCAGTCTCGCCATCGCCAAGGAGGACATAGACACGGTAGTCAGAGGTGTCTAAGTATTTGCCATTGAGAGCCATTCCGAGTCCAAGCGACAAGCCTTGTCCAAGTGACCCAGTTGCGACCTCTGTCCATTCAAACCGAGGGGTCGGATGTCCCTCCAAGATGCTGTCAATTTGTCGCAGTGTCCGTAGCTTTTCGGTTGGGATAATACCTGCTTCCGCATAAGCAGCGTAAAGTAGCGGTGCCGCATGTCCCTTTGACAAGATGAATCTATCGTTGTTGGGGTTCTGAGCATCAGTCGTGTCATAACGCATCGCGTGAAAAAAGAGTGCTGAGACGATATCCGCAGCCGAGAGACATGTGGTCGGATGTCCAGAACCTGCCTCCGATGTGGAGATGACCGAATGAATGCGTAGGTTAGTCGCTTTCTGTTTGAGAAAATCTTTCAAGGTTTCCATTTTTAAATGATTGGCCTCTGGGCATCGTTCCACTACGTTCCACGATGGTTTTTGGTAAGTTCCAGCTGCCCTGTATCAAGAACCTGCCTGAAACGTAGTTTTTAAACTATTGGCCATTGCGCATCGTTCCACGATGGTTTCTGGTAAGTTCCAGCTGCCCTGTATCAAGAACCTGCCTGAAACGTAATGGAAGGCAGCGCGAAGGCCAATTATTTAAGAATCTTCCGGGTTCAACTGAGCCGTTCTTCGCTGTGCGGCTAACGAAAGGTAATGTTCTTGATAAGTCTGGATGAGACTCTCAAAAGTTACAATGGCTTGCGGAATGTCTTGCATTTTGACGTACGCTTCTGCTTGCCAGTACATCGCCTTCGCTACAATCGAATTGGAATCTGTCACATTTCCCTCTGTGTCCTGGGCTTCGTTCTCTATAGCCTCTCCAAATTTTTCGATTGCGCGTTGATAATCTTTATCTTCATAGTAGGCTTCCACAGCATCTGCATAAGCGAGATTGTCTTGCTCCTGTGGTCGGAAAAGCCCAACTTCAAACGAAGGTAATTCCAGCGGTGGGACGACTACTTCTAAATCTTCTTCGTCCGGCAATGCATCTATCGCTTCAGCAAGCCGTTGTTCGTATGCTTCAGTATCATCGTCACCTGTATCATCGTCACCTGTATCATCGTCACCTGTATCATCGTCACCTGTATCATCGTCACCCATTTCTTCCGCACTGTCATCTTTTTCATCTTCTTCATCTTCTTCATCTTCTTCATCTTCTTCTACTACCTCTACTGTTGAGGCTTCACGAAATGCCTGAGAGAGTGCAGTACCAGAATCTTCCGAGTCATCTTCCAAATCAACGGAATCGTCATCCTCTTCATCCAGATAGGAATCTTGTGGTTCATCATCAAAATCGTCGGTTTCGTCAAAATCATCGGTTTCGTCATAACTAAATGTCATTTGTTCCTCCATGTTTCTGTTTCTTTAGGAATAGTCGTCGGCAGTCAGCATACTTCGCAGTGAGAGCTTTCAGCCAAATAACCGTCGGCAGTCAGCAGCCAGCAAGAAAACCGCTTTGCTGACTGCCGAAAGCCGAGAGCCACTCCACTTAGTACTTGACTTTGACATCCGCCCAAGTGGTCGTCATTTTGTCAGCGGGATCCACCGCCAAGACCGAGAAGTAGAGTCCATCTTTATAAATCTTCTGGAGGTCATCTTCCTCTAAAGCGACACTGAAAATTGCGACCTCGTCAATAATGACTGCACCGAATCGAGCACCACCGCAGCAATCGTCAAACCCAATATTGACAGGACCGCTATCGGCATCAAGAGGGTTCTTAGCCAAATCCAATGAACTTGCTTCTTTGGCATCAATATAGATGTACCACTCACCGGTTTTGCTATTAAAAGTTCCGGTGTACATGTGCCAGTCGGTAATATCTTTGGGGCCAACATTACCATCATTCCAACCGCCGGGTTTATTCCAGCAGCCTCCGTTGCAAATCGGCCACGCTACATTTTTTGTGCCTTGGTTGGGATGGATGATATAGGCATTCCGCTTTTCGACCATCCAACCGTGCTGGTTCCAAGTATCACCCGGGCTCTTTGCCCAAGCGGTAACGGTGATTGCCTCGGTTGGGTTGTCATGCCCCGGAACCTGAACATAAGCACCTTTACCATCAAACTCAAGTGCCTTTCCAAACTTGCCGTCAACCCATTTTGGCTTACCTTCAAATTCGCCATCCAACCCACTTTCGGACGCATCGGTTGCGACATTTCCTTTGCCTTCATCAAAAAGCCACAACCCTACAACAGTATCAGGGTCGATTGCCGCAGACGTGGTGGAAACGAACAAAACACCGACAGAAAAGAGGCTGAAACTCACGAGGACTAAACTCGTGAGCCAAAACTTGTTAGAAAAAATAGTGTGGAAACTCATCAAAATCTTCGGTGTGGAAACCCCTGTCTTTAGGCAGGGGAGGAACACCGCCTCCTTTTTTAAATTTAGAAAATAGGCATGCCGTTTTTTCGCCACGAACATGTCGGCGATTCTCTCCAGTGTACTGCTTCGTTCAACAAGACTCGCACTTCTCATCTACTTGACCTGACACGGTGCTTTTGAGAAAACAGGTAAGGACCCTTGCGGGCTCTCCGCAAAATGCGGGTATATATTGCCCCTTCCCGATCACGATACCCAAGTGGACTGGGACTTGGGGAGCATCCTTGAGTATATCCCTACCAATAGGGTATACCGTTTGACAGACATTGTTCGGGCTGCCACGCCCAGGTATCGCGATATATTACGGTAGTCAATAAGTTTCCCTCGCAGAAGTGATAGGCGTGGCTGCCATTTCCCACAGGTTTCCTCGCCCTTTAGGGCGGGGTTACTGACTTTTATCTCCCATTTGATACTACAGTTCAAGAACGCTTACACATATCCGTGCAATTTACACGGATACAACGATTGTGCTAAGGCATAAATCGCTGCTAAAACATCACATACATCTATCATATCAGATTCACGGGTACATGTCAAGAAAAAATTGGAATTCAAAGCAATTTCAATTTCAATGAAAAGGTTCCGCGCACGCTTTGATGTCACCACGTTTCAGTTCTTTTTTTCATACGAAAATTAGGAACTCAGTCTGAATGGTGAGCTTACGCAGAATACACCGATCCGAAGAGGTTCTATATTTAAAAATCGTTGACATGAAAGGAATTTTCATCTATAATGTTCTTATACACTCATCTCAATATAGAGGAATTCGGGGTGTTTTTGCTTGGGTGTTTCCCCAGAAACCCCTCCCACAGGAAAATATGAAGGAAATAGGATTTATTTTTTTACTCTTAGTCTTTGGCATCCTGTCCGTTTTTGGACAGACTTCAAAGAACACCCCGCAAGTTTTAGACTCGCAACAACCCAACCTTGAAAACGGAAAACCAGCCAGAGGTGTTCTTATTGCGCAAGGCGTAACAGTACAAGAAAACAGGTTCCCTACAGCACAGAATTCGGAAGGGGCTTCTGACGAGTCTACAAAGCAGAGTGATGTTGTCGATTCGGAGAACAGGAAAACCGCTGGTGAAGGGCATGTCCAGTGGAAAAAGACACGGCGGGTATTCAAGATCATTAACGACTATCAGTTAATAGAGGGTGAGGTATTAATAACACTCGTTATAATTGCGGCAGACGCAAGATTACAAGGGCGCGTGAGCGGCAACGTATTGATAATCGGCGGAGATGTCCAATTGTCTCCAGAGGCACAAGTGAATGGAACTCTTCACATCATCGGCGGGCAGGTTGCGGGAAACGCACAAGGAGTCGCTAATCTTCAAGTAAGTAATGACTGGCAGATGGTACCCGCTGCGGTACATCTTGTAATGCATCCACATACTTTCTGGGGTATCAGCAAGCAAGCGAATTTTCGCCTAACACTTGTCAAGTTTGGATTTTTCCTGTTGATGTATCTGTTGATAGTAGCCCTACTTTCAAAGCCGATAAACGAGGTAAGTGCCTTTTTTGCAAGGAGACCTATCGGCAGTATATTATTTGGCATCCTGATGTTAGTTATGATACCTTTCCTCCTTACGGTGTTGACGTTGTCAATTGTTGGTGTACCATTCATGCTATTGTCCGTTTCGCTCTTGGTTCCCTTGGCAATCTGTGGTAAGGCAGCGATTTTCCTGACGCTCGGCAGTACCCTCTTTTCAGGACGATGGAGACCGCTCGCAGTTATATTTGGTTATATCCTCTACTTCATGGCAACATCCCTGCCGTATATTGACTGGGCAGCGTTTCTTATTGTCAATAGCATCGCCATTGGAACCTGCCTGCTAAGTGGCATCAGCATGATACGTTCGCAAGAACCGCGTAGAAACATCTCTCCACTCCCCAGCAATGAGTGGGGATCCCGGTAAGAAAGAGTGTAGTCAGCATGCAGTTAGCGTCACCTCTCTTCCTGAGTTTGTTCATTGTAGTCCCACTACTGATATTCGCTTTGCGGTGGCTACGCGGGCAGACCATCGTTCCGATCGTACGTTTTTCTGATTTCAAACATGGGTTTGCAGCAGGTATTCAGCAGATGCAGCAGACTCCCTCGGTTAAAGCGTTCCCGATATTGAGAGTGATCAGATTTATTGTTCTCGTGCTTCTCCTTGTCTCCCTTGCCCGTCCGCAACTGTCTCAAAGCCGTGAGCATAAATTCACTGAAGGTATTGATATCTTCTTAGTACTCGACATCTCAGAAAGCATGCGGGCAGAGGATTTTGAAGGGTCCAATCGCATCCAAATCGCTAAATCAGTCGTCAACGATTTTCTGACGCACCGCCAAAACGATCGTATCGGTTTAGTTGTTTTTGCCGGTGAAAGCTTTACGCTCTGCCCTCTAACGTCGGATTATTCGGTGTTAGTAGAATTGCTCCGCGATGTAGAGATCGGGCAGCTCGAAGATGGCACGGCTATCGGTGATGCGCTTGCGACCGCTACCCATCGGTTACACACCTCGGAATCGAAAACGAAGATTGTCATCCTCTTAACTGATGGTGAAAACAACGCTGGTAGTATTGAACCGGGAGCAGCAGCCTCCTTTGCACAATCCTTCGAGATTAAGGTCTACACTATCGGTATGGGAAAAGAGGGGGGTGCACGCATTCCTTACGCGGATACGACCTTTGGCAAACGATATCGCGAGGTTTTAACCTACCTCGACGAGGATACCCTAAAACAGATTGCCAACATAACAAGAGGTCGCTATTTTCGTGCCACAGACACGCAATCGTTGAAGCAAATCTACGCAGAAATCGATCGTTTTGAAAAGACGAAATTTGAGACAATCAACGTCGTTACCCATAAAGAGTTGGTGGCATACTTTCTAATACCCGCAGTGATATTGCTGGGAACCGAGATCCTATTGAGCAACACAGTGTTACGGAAAATTCCTTAAGCTTGGAACGAAGTGGAAAGCGGGTATACGGAGAAGAACGTCAAAACTCCAAACCCACTTGCCCGAACCGCAAGGAAAATTTAAAAAAATGGAAAATATTATTGCATGTAATTTGGGGAGCTACCGACAGTTTCGCGCTGGAGCATATGCCCACTTGGCGGAAATCGGTTTGACGAATGTGGAAATCGGTGTGCCTGCACCTGAATCTGTCGATACCCTCCGTGCAGAATTGAACGCGCACGGACTCACTGCTACCAGTCTGCTCGGCAGTTGCGATGTCCAGTCTGAAACGGTCATTTCGGATTTCCAGACGACCTTGGATATTGCCGCTCAGATGGAGGTAAAGATTATCTTTGTGAGCGTCCATGCTGGTGATGCAGACCGGAACGCCGTATATGACCGGCTCCGCGCCATCGGTGAGAACGCTGCACCAGCAGGCATCAAAGTCTGCTTGGAAACACATCCGGATATGGCGCATAACGGCGACATCTCACTTGAAACGATGCAAGCCGTGAATCATCCGAACATTTGTGTCAACTTCGACACCGGAAACGTTTACTATTACAATCATAACGTGACGGCTGTTACGGAAGTCCAGAAAGTTATCGGACATGTCGGTGCTGTCCACCTCAAGGACACAAACGGCGGCTATCGAACATGGAATTTCCCAACGCTCGGTGAGGGCGTTGTCGATTTCAAAGCGGTATTTCAGACGTTGAACGATGCGGGTTTCTATGGTCCCTTCACAATGGAGTTAGAAGGCGTTGAGGGCGAAAACCTTGACGAAGCGGGAGCCCAAGCGCGGGTGGCAGATTCGCTGCAACACCTGAAAAATATCGGCGTTCTTTAATTTTACCTTGCGGTTCGATGAGGAGGCTTGAATTTTGACGCGCCTTTCCGTAGAGTCGTCCTCCATTACATTACGGACTACGTTTTCTTGACTACAAACGGGAGAAACGAAATGGATACGAATCTTTGTGTTATTCGACTGAGTGAGGGGGAGCGCATCGGTGACGCACTCGGGAAAGTTTTGGACACCCCAGACATGACGACGATTGGGGCTTTCGCTGTTTCAAAGGAAAACCCCACCGAACTTCATTATCACGATTTCGACGAGTACTGGTACTTCACGGAAGGCATGACGACAGTGACACTCCGAACAGCTGACGGACAGTCTGAATCCTATCGTATCGGTCCCGGAGATTTAGTTGTTACGCCTAAAAGTGTTGAGCATGGACATACTCCGGACGACATCGTTAAAGGGGTGCAGTGGGTGAGCGTGATTCCCCCTGATGCCCGCCGTGGGCATCTACATCGAATTCTTTAATTTTTCCTTGCGGTTCGATTAGAAAGGTTTTGGCAGGAAAGTTCTTCTCCGTATATCCGCTTTCCACTACGTTCCAAGCTACATGCTTTTGTTTTTTTTAATGTTCCTTAAAGTTTTAATTTTTCCTTGCGGTTCGGTTAGAAAGGTTTTGGCAGGAAAGTTCTTCTCCGTATATCCGCTTTCCACTACGTTCTAAGCTACGCGCTTTTGTTTTTTCTAATTTTCCTTAAAGGAGGTAAACCATGTCAACACAAACTCATCCGTTGCCGCTGCGACGATTGGGACGCACGGAATTAGAGGTTACATACCTCGGCATGGGAGGGGCAGGCGTCGGTAGAGGTGATGTTACCGACGATGAAGCGATTGAGGCGGTACACCGAGCCATCACGTTGGGAATAAACTATCTTGACACCGCACCGCTCTACGGTGAGAGCGAAAGACGGGTAGGGCTTGCACTCGCCGACGGTTGGCGTGAGAAGATTTACCTCGCCACGAAGACAGGAACGCACCCTGAATGGCGCGGCGATTTTAGTGCCTCAGGGACCCGCCGAAGCGTCGAAAACAGCCTGCGTCTACTCGGCACCGACTATCTCGATGTCTGCTTAGTGCATGACCCAGACAGCATGGACCCCGTTGTGGCAAAAGGCGGTGCATTCGACGAACTCCAACGGATGCGCGAGGAGGGATTGCTTAAGTTTATCGGACTCGGGGTTCGACAACACGAATTTCACAAAATCGCCATCGAAACCGGTGTTGTTGATGTAATTCTAACGTATTTGGATTACACACTCCTGAGTCAAACCGCAAACGATTGGCTGTTACCCCTTGCTGCTGAAAACGACATCGGAATCATTAACGGAAGTCCTATCGCAATGGGGTTGCTTTCTGGTGTTGAGCCGGATGTTTCAGTCGACAGGATGCACTTAGACACATCCGATGCTGAAAAGGCACATCGACTCTGGCAGTGGGCAACCGAAAACAATCTGAATCTCCTGAATCTCGCCATTCAATTCTGTTTCCGTCAACCTCGCATTGCGATGAGTCTGACCGGTTCTAAGAATGCGGCAGAAGTCGAGCAGAATTTCGCCGCCGCCACGACACCCGTTTCCGACGATGTGTGGGAACAACTACAGGAACTTTTGTAGGAGATATAAGAAATAAAGGTGCGGAAAGATGAATAACGAAATCATCTCAACTATGACAGAGCGCATCGTTCGCGATTTCGATCCACTACAGATCGTTCTCTTCGGTTCACATGCGCGGGAAGACGCCCATTCACACAGCGATGTGGATCTGCTCGTGGTTTTCTCCGAACTCAATGATAAACGGAAAACTGCTGTTGACATCCGAGTCGCCTTGGCGGATTTGCCTGTGGCGAAAGACATCCTTGTATCAACGCCCGAAGAACTCGAACGTCACCGCACGCGGATCGGATCGGTGCTGCGTTATGCCCAACGAGAGGGAAGAGTCCTCTATGCAAGTGCCTGATCGACTCACAGACACCGCCCGCTAGCTGCGCTATGCCGAAGAAGACTTGAGAACTGCTGAAACCCTTTTAAGACAGCCACACGTTCCACCTCGTCAAGCTTGTTGGCACGCGCAACAATCTGCTGAAAAGGCACTCAAGGCGGTATTAATCTTCTTACAGATTGATTTTCCGAGAACGCATGACTTGAATATTCTGCGGAATTTGGTGCCTGATAGTTGGCAACTCAAAGCCGCACATCGAGACTTGGCGAGTTTAAGCGAATGGGCAGTTGAAGCCCGGTATCCAGGTGAGTGGCAAGAAGCTACAAAAACAGAGGCTTACACAGCCGTTGGACAAGCGCGAGCCATTTGGATCTCCGTATCAACAGAGATCGAACAGCAGAAAGGGCAATAACCGGCTGAATTCTACGCATCAATTCTGCTTCCAAAAAAGGTAGAGCAGAATTTCGCCGCCGCCACGACACCGGTTTTCGACGATATATGGGAACAACTGCAAGCACTTTTATAGAAGGAGATTCGATGAAATTTCAGGGAAGGGTCGCATTGGTAACCGGCGGAAGCCGGGGGATTGGAAAGGCAACTGCAATCAAACTTGCCAGTGAAGGCGCGACTGTTGCCGTTCACTATTCCCGCGCGGTTGCGAAAGCGGAAGCCGTCTGTGAGCAGATTCGCGGCCTGGGACAGAAAGCAATATTTGTCCAAGCCGATATCGCCGACAGAGATGCTGTGAACAGAATGGTCACGACAGTGACAGAAGAATTTGGGGCAATTGAATTGCTGGTAAATAACGCCGGAGATGTCGGTGATATGGCGTTTGACGAACTCGCTCCTGAACATTGGGACCGGATTATCGCGATCAACCTAACAGGTCCCTTCAATGTGTTATGGGCAGTCAAACCGGGGATGATTGCACAACAATTTGGGCGTATTGTTAACGTGTCATCAATCGCTGCGTTGGCAGTCCGTCCGAACCAATTGCCATACGCGGCGGCAAAAGCCGGCGTGATTGCCCTGACGAAATCGTGCTGCGGACCGCTTGCACCGCACAACATCCGCATCAATTCGGTTGCACCGGGGGCAATAGCGACAGATATGTTAGGAGAAGTCTCACCAGAGATGGTGGAACAACTTCGGTCTACGACACCCCTTGGCAGGCTTGGTGAACCGGAAGAGATGGCAGATGTGATAGCGTTCCTTTTGAGCGAGGAATCGAGTTATATGACAGGCTCGACGGTCATTGCAAGTGGGGGCAGAATTCTCATTCCGTAAGGAAAAGAGGCACAGCCTGACAGGCTATGCTACAATAAGCGCAAGCTGCGTCTCGCCAATTTCCAAATCAAAGGCGACAAACGTCTGGTTGCCTTCAATGAGAAACGTATCCCTTTGAAAATCACGTCGGGAATGAACTTCGCGGAGGTCCCATCCGTTAACCTGAATATGGCGTATCGGGGCATCAAAAGCGAGTGTGAAGTTTGCTGTTGGGAATTGGGTGGAGAGGTTAATTTGCTGCTGTTCTTCCATCACGATAATCTCGGTAAGTTCACGTGCCATCCAGTAGTGACCGATCTCCGAGGTTTTCATCCAGAGTGTTTTCGTGCCATCTGGATCATAATTGTCCAGTCGTGACTTGACGGTTTTTAGCACGTCAAACCCAGATTTTTCACCGTTGAAATAGAACCCGGGCCAATGCCCAACGAGGACACAGGGAAGTTCCTTTTCAAGAATCGGTGGTAAACGTCCCCCCTGTAAATCTTCTGTAATGAACCGATCAGCATCTCCCAAATCGTAGCCCGTCCAACCACCGAACCAGTCACCAGCGCATGCGACAATACTGGCAACAGCAATTCCATTCTCCCTTTCGGCGTACCAGATAGGCACATCAGGCAGTTCATCATGCTTGAGCCAGAGAAAATAGAATGGACGCGGGTTGTTATTGACATGTTGAGAGGCGGTTAGCACTGCTTTCGCATACGCCGCTTCTTGCCGTTTTCCAAAGGCACCGGGACTCGTCACACCTTCACAGGGAATGCCAACATTATCAAGCATTTCCATTGCTGCGATAATGTAGTCCGTGAGTCTATTATCAGTCGGCGGATCTACCCATTCTACCTGTTCCCACTCTTCGGTGAGGCTGAATGTGTCCAGATCAACGACAGCGGTATGTGTGAGCATCTCCGGTGTCAAGTCAAAACTCGGCCAAATCAGTTCTCGGTAGATTCGGAGCCACGCATGATATTCATGTGTCGAGAAGTCCGGAAATCCTTCGTCGACGCGTCCGATTCCTGCTGGATAAGGAATGAGGCTAAATTTGCCTTTCACACCGTTTTCCCAGCACCATTCTGCCCACTCCCACGCGAAATCTGAGGGGATTGTGGGTGGTATGCTTTTCAGTTGCGTGGCGTTGCCTTCCCAACGTTCTGGAGGGATACCGGGTTGGTGTCGCGCTTTCCACGCGTGTCGTTGGTGTATCCAGTAGTAGGTGAGATTAATTACCGGACACGAATCGTCAACGATAAGTGACAGAGGGGTCCTTAATAATGGGTTGCAGACTGTGACATTCATCATTATACATATCTTGTAGGAATTGAATAGGCGTGTGCCTCAGAAATTTGGAGAAACTCAATACGATACATTTAGCGATTAACTTTAACAGATTCTCCACAAAACAGCAAGGTTTTTAAACTATGCACTCTTGGGCATCGTTCCAAATGTAAAGCAAAGACAAATTACGCCATTTAAGGAAACCTAATTTCATTTCACGATGGTTTCTGGTGAACCTTGACCGAGACGCGGATATGAACGGCTTTAAGATGTTCATGTTGTGTTATTTTACCTCGCTCACCAAAAATGAGACCTGCGCGATAACAAAGAAGAGCAGATTAAAGAGCACCAGTAAACCGACTTGGGATAACACACTCCGGTAGGAAATCTGTTCCGAAAATACGGGGACAGCATTCGGATCCACCGATTTCTGGGACAATCCTTCTCTCACAGGATAGATATGTAGGCTTTCTGGGTCACCCTGGTCTTCTGTTTTAACGAAGTCTATGAACGTCTGTCGATAGCGGCGCGCCTGTTTGACGAAATTCATATAACCGACAATACTCGTGTTCGCAAGTCCTTCCATCGCATACTGAAAAGTCGCTATCGGAGAGATTTGGGTGAGATCACGGGCGAGTTGTACCTGCTGGAGTTGTTGGTCGATGTGTCCATCGCCAATTTGTGTATCTGTATTGTTGATTGCTGTGAAGTATTCCGCCCAGAGACGTGTCACGGAAATTCTTTCGAGGGAAGGTGATTTCTGTAACCTCTTTGGGGAACCCCGTTGCCACTCGTCTTCAATCTGGTCTAATTGTGTCTGTCTTCGCATGGAAATTTCATCAACGGACGGTATCGGATTTAGATTGCTGACAAAGGTACCAAGTAAACTCGGGAAAACATAAGCCAAACAGACCCAAGTTAATAGGAGCCACACCAAACTTGTAATAGCATTTGAAACGCGACTTGAAAAAAACAACCCGAGAAAAATAAAGACAGAGATGTGCAACGCAAAAAGTCCGACTATACCCACAATTCTCAGCCAATCTGCCGAATCAAATGGAATGCTGCCCATGAGAAGAATGATTAAGAGGTTTATGAGGACACCCATAACAAGTGGCACTATGAGTGTCACAAACGCACCGAGATATTTCCCTAACAATACCTGTCCGCGCGAGACCGTGTTCGACATTATCAGGCTCAACGTGCCGCGCATCCGTTCTCCAGCGACAGCGTCGAACGTGAACAAGATTGCAAAGAAACTCATCAGGACACCGATGAAAACCCAGTTGATCTTGACACGTCCTGTCGAGTTGCTGCCGGAACTTACGACCTCATACTCTAATCTCAATGGATGTCGCCACGCGTAGTCCTCATCCTCAATACCGCTACTGCGACTAAAATTGTAATCGCTTTTCAATTTAATAGAACGCGATACGACTTCATCAACGCCACCGGCACAGAATATCAGACGACTGGGGTGTTTCGGGATATCCCCAGGTCCCCTAAGTGCCAACTCCGCTAAACTTACGTTCGCTTGCTCTTTAATATGCTTTCTATTTTGTCTCACCCGTTCGTTGTAGCCATTAATCTGCGTAGTATAACCATTATCGCCGAGGCTATATATCAGTGCGTTCGCCACAAACAAAACGGGTAGGAGGATTATCATCAACGCAAACCGGAGTGTCGTGAGATTGTGATGAATTTCTTTTTTTGCAATGTGTAAAATCATTTTTAATAGCCATGAGCCATCAGCAATCAGCGGTCAGGAAGATAGCAGTCAGCCATTCTCCTGACAACGGACAACTGATAACCCTCCTTTTTAACTCATATCATATCGAAGGAAGGACACATAAGCCGTCATGAATAGAACAATATTCCATGCCAATAAAATCAAAATATCCACTGACGCACGTACGAAGCTTTCTGAGATAGAGAGCCTTTTATGTTTAAAAACAGGCAGATATGCTAAATCCGCAGCCCCCTTGTCAGTGGAGAACCATGCCCGTGAAGAAAACGCCTCTTTATCTTTCAGATACTCAACAATCTCACGTTTATAGGCTCTGGAACCCTCAATAAAATCGTTGTAACTCTGCCGGTCGGTTCCTGCTATTGTCCCGACAGCGAAGTGATATACATCTGCAAACGAGATACGGGAGAGTGCGTCTGCGAGCTTTGCATCCCACTCTCGTTCTGCCGCAGGTTTGTTGAGAATCTCCTCCGCTTTATTCGCATATTCGCTCCGAAGCCGCTCTTGATACCCTAAAAGTTCTTGGAAGATAGTGGTGTCCGCTTTGCTAACATTTGTGACGCTATAACGCCTTATTCTGAAATAGCCTCCAGTATAGGAATGCGAGCCTAACCCCGTTGAACTCGTCTCAGGTTCCCAAGTAATTGACTCTTTCAAATCATCGTAGCCTCTCTGTTTGAAGTAGGCATCCCGTTCTTTTTTGTACTCGTCCCAGACATCGAAAGCAGGTTGGAGAAATGCCCCCTCAGATTGCGACTGATAGGGCGAGAATTTATCCACTGCAAACGTTACAACATTCGCATGAACACTCGTCAGAACCACCCAGATAAACATCGAAAGGATTAACGTTGTTGCGGCTTCCTTTGTCCAAACTGACAAGAGGAGTCCTAATAGATACCATGTCGACACGTACAACAACGAAACACCGAATATCAGGACGATGTGGGCAATATCGTTTCCATCAAAGCCGGTAACTGGGGAAGAGACAGCGATTAGCAGTGCTACGATTAAACTCACCAATACAATTGGGAACAGCGACAGCATTCCACCGAGATATTTACCCAAAACCACTGTATCCCTCGGTATTGAATTGGATAACACAAGCTTTAGTGTGCCGTCTTCTCTCTCTCCCGAAACGGTATTGTAAGCGAACAGAATCGCTAAGGCACTGAGCACAATTTTGAAGATAAAAACCACATCAACAGTCAGGAACATTGCAAGGAAGGGGTTGTTTGAGCCTCGCTTCTGTGTCGGTGCTCCCCACATAGGGGAGGAGAATTCAAAGATAGGTTTTCCCAGTTCAACAGTGACCGTATTTGCCCCATCATTCTCCGTTCCAACGTTAAAGATACTCAGCGGATTCGGTTTTCGGTGGGCTTTCGGTTTGATGTCGACATAGAGATCCCAGTCCCGCGCTTCCGTCTTCGCCTCCCGGACGGCAGTGTTATACCCCGACAAACGCTTCTCATAATCGTCCACCTGAACGAAAACCGCGACGGCTGTTGAAAGCAGGCACACGATAAACCCTATCATGAATCGGGATGTCAACACATTTGAGACGAATTCTCGTTGGATAATGAGCCAAAGTGTCCGCATAAACTTACCTCATGGGGTTATCAGTTAAGAGGCACTCGTAGCAGCTGTGAAGTTTATGATGGGCATAAACAATTCAGAAGCTGCCCTATAAAAAGATATTCTACTCTTAGGGACAAAGATCTATTCGTCAGTGCCTGCCCTATGCTTAATATCGCCCCAAGTGGTGGCAACCTTATCCTTGGGTGAAACCGCCAAAGCACCTCTCATTACTTCCCTGATTTCAGATTGAGTCAGGGCGCGTCGCCATAAGCCTACTTCGTCAATTGAACCATTTTTGAAGGTATATTGTGAGTGGTTCTTGGCACACCCGATGCGCAGGTCCGCGTCATTAGTACCTATGAACTCAAAGTCCACTATTTCGTCATCAGAAAGAATTTCGCCATCCAGATAAATTCTCTTGGTCCTACCATCGTAAGTCCCAGCGATATGATGCCACTCTTTATCCACCATCTGCCCCCAGGTCCAGAAACTCCACGTAAGCTCTCTACGCCCGTCCGAGACTCCGCCCAAGCGCATTACGATATTTGGATCATTAAAATTCCTCAGAAATCCGGGATTTTCGGGATCAGGGAATAGCCCTAAGCCATAGGACTTCTTCTCCTCACCCAAGATGTGGCTCCCGTTATCAAACAACTGTCCCGAAACCGTGTTCCAATCTTCATGATACACCCACGCCATCATTGTTATCTCATCTTCGATCCTTAGCAGATCGTCAGCAGGAACATGGACGCAATCATCATCTTTCGCTTCAGCGGCAATATGAATCGCATCCCCATATTTGCCTTCGACAAAATCTATATTTGCAACGGCTTCGGCATCAAGATCGTTGCCGGACGCATCAAGAATCTTCTTGCCTTTTACCTTGTCAAAGGTAAAATAAACGACGAGGTCACGGTCCAATTCAGCAGTCGCTTGGTTTGTTGTGAATAGTACAACGATAAAAAGAAATGCTAACCATTTCATTGGTATTCCCTCCGATTCGCATTGTGAATATCCTTGCTCTCATGTGAGTTCGGTAAAACAGTTATTGTAGTGTCCACTTGCCTCGCAGTGAGCGTTTGGATTGGAATTCTGCACAAACTACCTATGTTTTGTCCAATAACACCTACATGTCATAGTGTTCAAAGAGTGCGTTGCATGCGGTGGAGACGTGTTGTATCAAGGGATATAAAGGGTTGAGCCGTATCCCAATGACCTGCTTCCCCTGAAAGCGGACTTTTCCCGGGACCGCCAAAACGTCTCGCCTCATCCGTTTGAGTCCGCGGTCTTGAAGCATCTGTTGCGCCTGATGCCGCTCGATGGCACCCTTTTCTGAGATGTCCGCAGGTGCTGCGACTGCCTCCAGGAGCCACTGCTTGATCCAAATCATCAAGTTATGTGCCAGTTGGGCAAGTCAGAGCAAAACTTGTTGGGCGATAAACCCTGATTTTCGGTATTTCCGCAGCGAGAGTGCCTGATAATCCTGACAGAAAGAGCTCTCTGGGGTGCCACTGCGCTGGTCGTATTCAGAGACGAGGGTTGCCAGACTCGCAGAGGTCTGGGTTGAGACCAACACCGCATAACTCCAAGTGCCATCTTTTTTCGGTATTCTCACGGCGACTTGGACGGTCCGCCTCGCATACCGATGCGGTTGAGACACCCACCCGGCTTCTCTGCCACAGATGCCTTTCTGCGTTGGCACGGATTCCCAGGTTTCCACTGTCTCCACCAACTTCTTGATACGGCGCGTGGTATACATTTTCCCAAGGAGTTGATACCCTCGCCACAAAGCATAATTGATATTGGCATCTGTGCCGAACCCGGCATCAAATCGAAGTTGAACATCGCTGCGTTTTTCAGGTGTATCAAGTGCCAATGCGGTTTCAAGTTTGCCAATCATCGTCTTGAAAACGGCATCACTGCGGGTGTTGCCGGCGTATAATGTATTACAGAGAACCTCTTGGGTATTCCCGCACACCAGCCGTGCGAGCTGCCGGGTGTACTGATTGCGCATTGTCGCCACATACCCTTTCTTTGCTCCCTCGGCATGCCGAGAAACCGGTAGGGCCGAGAGGTCTATATCCACCCGTATCCCCCCTTGAGAAACCCAAGACTTCTCAGCCATACGCCCCTGCTTCGCACGGAGACTCGCTAAGACACCTTCGAGTTCTGCCACGGTGTCCTCGGTTGCCGCATCTAACGTCTGATGAATCACCGAGGCATCCGCACACCTTGGATACCCAAACGCTTCTAACAACACAGCATCCGGGCGCACCTGGGTATTGATTTCATAGACCGTCTCGGCACCTGACAGCATCCCTAACACCAGAAAAACTAACTTATCCGTTGGACGATACCGAATCGTTTTCTGCGGTATGCAAACATTGTCGTGCAGCTCCTGAAATACCGCTTTCCTCCGCAACACTTCACCCAGCGCACACAACGGCACCTGTGGTGCCACAACCCATCTTTTTTTCTTCCTTTCTTTTCGTTTTCTTGTTATACTCCTCTTTGCCATTGAGAACCTCCAAAGGCTTAGGTTATTAGACTTCTATGATAACCTTTTTCGGCTCTCAATGGCACGTCTTTTCTACATTCACACGCTCCAAAACAAGAAATGACACCACGCCTTCATTGGACAAAAACAAGGAAACTAATGCTATCCAAAGTCTTGACTTTGGAGTAGATTTGTAGGCTCGGTGAGCGAGATATATACCTACTGCAATGTATAGAAGGATGAGCAGATTCTCTATATCGGTGAAAAACATAACTTTCTCCTTGTATTTCGCCCATATTGATCTGGCGATCTAACAGGCGGAAACGTTTAAAGAGAAATCCCTTTTTTAATATTTGTTGTGAGACTAAAATAGACTCTATCTATCTGGACTTGGTATATGCCCGTTCTTGTCGTGTTTATCATAAGCCTTGAAGATGGACTTGCAAAATGCTATCCTTGCCAGGGACGTTCTATCTTCCCGTTAAGCGTTGTCACCAGTTCGGTTTTCTATTCTTTGTTGGTGGCGGTGGCAGTATCGGCAGACGGTTGACTCTCCTCGCAAAAGTTCTGCACAGAACGAGCATTTTTTTTTGCTCGGTGGTGAGAGTCTAAAAGCGTGATCTTCTGCAAAGATTTCTGCCTCTTTTATGACGATCTCAACGGTGGTATCTCTTTCGAGGTTTGAGTATAGTTTTTTTGATTGAACAGCACTAACCCAATTTCGTCGACATCGTTGCCGTGCAAGTAAACACAAAATTCGCTATTGGCAACTATCCACCGCCAGCAATATAACCCCTCTTGCACCTTTTTGATACGTGGTTGTGTGCCGATGATTTGAATAATCTTTTGGCAAAATTCGTTTTGCTCTCTCGCTGTCATTTGCCTACTATCCTGTTGCTTTTCCTGTCGTAGTGTGAATGCGCGGGCTTGGCGTGTGATTGTCCAGGTAAGTCGAGTTTTGCGGGTTTTGCGCGCGAAAAAAGGTGTGCTACACACTATCAGAATCGGCGCAGCACACCTGCGAAGTCTCTGATCTTTAACCTACTGCAGGGTGCAGTGTGCTTATGCTGGCTGTGTATAGCCTTTTTTGCATTAATTGCTTCCCGGTGTGCCTCCACTGGTGGCGGCAAAAATCAGATAAACCGTGGCTGCAAAGGTTACTGTCCCCGCAAAACACCCAGCAACGCTGGATTCCGCTCTGTATCGCTTCATGCCTTTCTGATACGCTTGGGTATAAGCATTTACCCAATCAGGTGATTTCCCTAAAAGACGGTCTGCTGGAGGAACTGGTGAGTGGATCAGGGCAAACGCTGTGGGTGTAAGTGCTAAGATTCCGTATGCCGCGGCACAATGACTTGGACTAATATTATCAGGTATCCCATCTAAACTGAATTCTTCGATGAACCAAACAGCCGACAGTAACAATATCGATGAGGCGTGGGTGGAAAGATAGCCGGCAGAAAACCATTGCCAATAGAAACCTTTCGTGTCATTTTCGCCCGCGATCCGTGCCTCTGCGATCTCACTCGTAGACGCTACAATTGGTGCTACGCTTGCATAAAATAAAATACAGGCGACAAATACTGCGATTTTCCTCATAAAAATGTCCCTCCCTGATTCTCTGGTGGTGTGATTGCTATCCAACCTGTTCAGCCTGAATTCCTGCCTGTCAGCCTATCCCACCAACTCGGCGTTCCGTTATCAACTGGTGGCGGTGGCTGGAGTGCGCGACGCTCTGCGCGTTCTTCGGTATACATATCCAGCAAGCAGGCTTTCTCTTTTATCAGACCGGTTTCCCGTTGCTCTGCTTTTCCAGCTGGTGTACTGCCATCGGAAATTTAGGCCACCGTCTAAACCAAGATTATGATACAATAACGTGAGTTCCATAAAAAAATAGGAGTTTTTTAGAGAGAACCCCTTTGGTATAATGAGGTAAGCTAAACCCTCACAAAAGGAGTTCTCCATGCATATCGTATCACTTTTCTGTGAAATAGACGACTTCTTTCTGGCATTTGAAAAATATCAGGCAGAACACCCACTCCCGGGAACATCGCCACTTGAAAAACGCGGACGCCCCCGGAGGCTACATCCCAGCGAGGTGATGACGATCCTCGTAAACTTTCACCAAAGTCGGTATCGGACTTTCAAGGACTCTTACCTCAAAGAGGTTTGCCGCCACTTGCGGTGGGCGTTTCCAAACCTTGTGAGCTACAACCGCTTTGTCGCACTCATGCCGGAAGTGCTGCTTGCGTTGTCTGTTTATCTTTACACACGATTCGGGAGCTGCGAGGGTGTTTCTTTCATGGATTCCACCCGACTCCCGGTTTGCGAGAATCGGCGTATTCCAAGGCATCGCGTCTTTGCCGAAGAAGCAGAGCGTGGCAAAACCTCGCTCGGATGCTTCTATGGGTTCAAACTTCATCTACTCATCAACACGCAAGGCGACCGCCTCGGTGCTGAGTTCACCCCGGGGAATATAGAGGATCGGGTGCCCGTCGGAAAGTTGACGCAATCGGTATTTGGCAAACTTTATGCCGATAAGGGCTATATCTCCCAAGAGTTGCGGCAAACTTTGAAAACCCAAGATGTTGACTTGATTTACAAAGTTCGCAAGAACATGAAACCTCAACCCTTATCCACCTATGATGAGGTGATGCTCAAAAAACGGATGCTCATTGAGACAGTGAGAGGTCAACTGAAAAGTCAGACGCAACTTCAACACACTCGGCATCGGAGTTTTGAAAACTTTCAAGTCAATATCCTCTCAGCGTTGATGGCTTATACGTATAAGGTACATCAATACACAGTTCAACATCGTCTACTTCACCGACAATAAACAGCGCATATCCGGGCCAGAAAACACAGTCGTTTTGGGCATAAGGGGCTTCATCCCTGCCCCAATGCCACTCCCGCTCATCATGATTTAGTAGTGCCTTGTAGTGCAGTGTTACAGGCGATTCATCGCGTGTTTCAACCGCCCACTGCGTTTTGTCAATTTCCTCGATGACAAGAGCCTTTCCATTCGCATCGGTAACAGTCAAGTCTCGTAGATAATGACCATATCCATCGTCCAGCCATTCAGTCCCAAAACGACTCATGGATAACAGCAACGGTTTTCGCTCCTCTTTTGTGTCGCTGCTGGCTTTCGGCGTTAGCACACACTCGACAGTCGCCAGACGCGGATTATCAGCATCAATCTTGACTTCATACCTTGCCGACGCAAGTTCCATCGGGTTCTCAAGATTTTCTAACCGACGGAAATTTCTGATGACGTGCCATTCTTCAATAACTGCTTCGTCGCGATAGGTGTTATGCCATTTGTATGTCCACCGCGTGCCTATCTGCGCGGGGAGATATTCTTCGTCCTGCCTCGGAATTTCATACTTAATCAATTCGGCTTCCGTGACGACACCATTAGCGTGCTCATAGCGCATCTTCACGAGCCCAACGCCCTTCGCGAACCACAGATAACGCGTCCCATTTACAAGCGCGTTTCGCAATTCAGCATCGGCATCTTCAACGTCAGCGTCCGTGAAAACAGTTTTATGTTTTAGGCACATCGAGAAAGTACCTGCGGATACACTTATCGTTTCATAACCCTCTAAGGTCGTCCTCGCATGTGATTTCCAAGCACCCTCTTGTTCCCAAGAACTGCCGACAACCAAAGGGAACCTAAAGATGTCAATCCAACCGTGGTTAAGATAGTGCAGCAACATGTACATCGGTGATGGATCGCCATTACCACGTCCTCTCGTATGAAAGCCAGAAGATGTGAAAATCTTATCGGTATGGTTGAAGTCGAAACCGCCTTCTGCTAAATGTTTACCGGTTTCCGTTGCTGCAGTCGCTTGAAAGTCAACGCGGCGCGGTTGGCTTTCTAACATATTTGTGCCTAAGGTTTCTCGAAGCATTGATTCCTCCGTCTCCAATCGTTTCCGAGCGCGGTACAACCGACTCTTTACCGTGTTCAGCGATACATCCAAAAGCGCACTCACCTCTTCACACGTCAAACCTTTGTAATAGTGCAATACCATCACAGAACGTTCATTGACTGGCAGCTTTTGGAGGAGACGTTCCACGACTTCACGCAATCCATCTGTTGACGCCTGTGACTGCTCTTCCTCAAGATATTGCACATAGGACAACCTCTCTAATTCGGCTTTCGGCATTGCATCCAGCGACTGCATCGTCATCGGCTTCCGCCGCAGCCACTCAATGCACTGACGCTTCGCTATTACATGTAACCACCCTGAAAAACGATTGGGGTCTCTCAAACTTGGAAGCGACTTAAAAGCCTGGATGAAGGTGTCCTGCGTAATCTCCTGTGCGGCGTGGAAATCACCGATTTCACGCCACGCGAGTGAATGAACCCATTTCCGGTGCCTTTCCACCAGTGCAGTGAACGCACTTTCATCACCCGACAAGATGCGCTGGATCAGATCAACATCTTCGTTTTTCACGATTACCCTCCAAAGTCAGTCTGATAGCAAGTTTCGGAGACCTACAAGCTTCGCCGAAATGCCTTGTGACGTTATGTCGTATTTTAACGGAGGTAAGGTTGCATAAAATGCATTTTATCTAAAATTTTTTTGTTGTGGGAAAATAGTAGGGATATTTAGTTCTCGTGTAGGAAGGGTCTCCGAATCCCGACGGCTGATAGCCAAAAGGAATATAGCGGAACTGGCGAGGTGTTTTTGCTTGGGATCTTTGCAATGTAATACAAGGAATGGAAATGTAATACAAGGACTGGATTTAGTCTATTCCCAGACCAAATCCGGTATTTCTGCGGATTTCCCCAAGGAAACCTCGCCAGCAAAAGAGGAGCGTGCTTATACTTCTAATAATCGGCGATGGAACCATCCGCTAATCTACTATCGGGCCACGTGAAACGCCTTCCTGCTTCTTGCCCGACTTCAATAACCTTTGCTTCATCCACGGTAACCCCTAAGCCGGGTCCTTCGGGAAGTGACACGTAGCCCTCTTCGTCCATCTCCCACGTTTTGTGGGCAACACCGTCTGGAAGGACGTTCTCATAGCCCTCGTGGATGAGGAAAAACGGCACAGCCGCGGATAAGTGAAAACTTGCGGTGAGACCGAGGTAGGACATCGTGCAGTGTGGCGCGATTGGGACATGGTGCGCCTCTGCAAGGGCTGCGACCTTTTTGACTTGCGTAATGCCGCCGCCGTGTCCACAATCAGGTTGAAGAATATCAATCACTTGCGCTTCAAGGATTTCGCGAACCTCCCATATTGTGCGGTCGCGCTCCCCAGTGGCAAGCGGTACAGGGACAGATTCCCGAATTTTGCGCATCACTTCAATATTGCCCGGCACCCACGCTTCCTCTAAAAAGAGTAGGTCGTCTGGTTGTAGGTAACTCGCGAATTGTTTGACAATAGGCGGCGGTAGGCAGCTATGCGCATCAAACATCACCGCACCATCGGAACCGACCTTCTCCCGCGCGTCTCGCACGCGTTGAACCAGATCCGCAATCTCATCTGGAGTGCCAGCAAACGGCTTAGAGCCTCCAGGTCCCGTCTTAATCGCCTTCGGACTCGGATACTTCCAAATCTTATCGCGGCACGGACCACCGAGTAAGCGATAGACGGGTACGCCCCAGAGTTTCCCAGCTATATCCCACAACGCCATATCAATAGCGGAGATGGTATGGACCATCAACCCACCGCCCCGGATGTTGCGATGTGCCCGAAACAATCGCTGCCAGTGATGCTCAATACGCGTCGGGTTTTCCCCGATAATCAGTTCCGACAAGGAACGCGCCAATGCACAGGTGACGGTTGTCTCCATATTGTTAATCTCACCCCAACCCGTAACACCCATGTTCGTTTCAATCTTGACGTAGGCTTTCACTCCCATCGGAAAAGCCTCAAGGTTCGTCACTCGAATCTGTGAACCTTTATCTTCATAATCTGCCATCTAATAATACCCTCTCTTTTGGCGAAATTTGTTGAAAAATAAGGCGTAATCTACAAGTTTATATTACTTTCTATAGTTTGCAACGTTTCCGAAGGTTTGTCAAGGAAAACGATAGGAACATTAGTCTTCAGCGTTCCATTACACTTGTTTTACTCCACCGTCGATTATCGCACGGCACGCCTACAGAGTAATCAGCACAGAGGATGAGAAAACAGCGAAAAATTTGACAAAAACAGTGAGGAGTGTTAGAATAGTCAACACGGTTTTAAACAGTTGGCTTGCAAGCTACGCCAAGATAAGGAGACCAAACAGATGGCAAATCAGACATATCGTGTTGGAATCATTGGCTGCGGCGGAATGGGCAGATCCCATTCAAGAGCATGGACCCAATATCCGAAGGCAAAAGTCGTAGCCGCAATGGACATCTATGAAGAAGCAGCGCAACGCGTTTCGGACGAATACGATGTCCCCGCTATCTATACCGACGTTGATGAAATGTTGGCAAAAGAGGATTTGGACATCGTCAGCATCACAACATGGCAGGGACCGCGGGCGGAAGCGACTGTCGCAGCGGCGAAAGCAGGCGTGAAAGGCATTATCGGCGAGAAACCGATGGCAGCTTCACTTGGACAAGCCGATGCTATGCTTGCTGCCTGTGAAGAGAACGATGTTAAACTTATCATCGGACACCAAGGTAGATACGCCCCTGCAAACATAGAGACACGTAGGCTTGTCGCTGCAGGAGCGATTGGTGAACCAACAACTGTCCACCACAGCGCGAAAAGGCACGCAGGACTGCTGAATACAGGGACGCATGCAATTGATGGATGGCGCTTCATTCTGTCGGATCCCGAAACACTCTGGGTGATTGGACAGACCGCTCGCACGACCGATCGGTGGGAACGCCGCACAATTTGTGAGGACCTCTGTATGGGCTTAGTCTGCTTTGAAGGCGGGGCACGCGGTATCTACGAAGGTGATCTACCGGAACCGTCAGTTTCAATGCCCAAAATCGCCGGAACAGAAGGACAAATTCGTAACGGACCTGACGGCACACTTCTGCTCCAAAATGGGGACGCGAAGGGATGGCAAACCCTTACACCACCCCCACAAACTAAAAATCAGTACGATGAATTCATCGAGTGGATCGAAGGCGATATTTCCGACCATCGCGGCAGTGGCGCTCAAGCACGCTATACACTTGAAATCATGATGGCTATCTATGAGTCTTTGCGTATCAAGGATGTCGTCAACATACCGATGGAAACCAAGGAACTACCGCTCGAACTCATGATTAACGACGGTACGCTTCCTGTCTTAGTGGAAGGACGATATGATTTGCGAAAACCGTTTGAAGGGCAAACGTGGGAAAAGCCATAAGCTGCCAGCACGACCCAATGCTGCCGAATTTTTTAATTATTGGGTTTTCGCGCCGATTTTTCCGCTGTCAAAATCGGGTTTTTGCCAAGATCACAGCACCCTTGGGTTCTATATGGGTTTGATTGCTGCAAAGGAGAAAATGGATGGAGAAAAAGGGCAGACGCTCGTTCTTAGTCTTTTCTATAAATTGGGCAACCGCGTTTATCGGGGGAGTGTTGAGCCTCGCTGCCAGTATCCCGCTCATCGGGTTTGCGATTTCGCCTGCCTTCAAAAAAGGAGAGTCGAAATGGGTCGACTTGGGTCTCGCTGACCGACTCAAAAATAGCCGCTTTAAAAAGGTGGACTATACCTTCACAGCAAAAGACGGTTGGGTCAAAGCAACGAAGAAACGTTCTGTCTATTTGACGGATGACGGTAATGGGGAGTGGACTGTTTTTTCGAGAACCTGCTCACACCTCAGTTGCCTCGTCCGATGGGATGAACAGAAGGAATCTTTCCTCTGTCCGTGTCACGGTGCGGTGTTCGACAAGAACGGAAGTGTTGTTGCCGGACCGCCGCCACATCCGTTGCAGAAACTACAAACGAAAGTCGAAGCCGGCATTTTATACGTGAAGGAGACGTAATGAGGGAATTTCTCAACGAACGTCTCCCGTTGACGGAGTTCTCCGCGCACTTACGCAAACCTTTACCGAAACACATCAATCTGCTTTTCTCACTGGGCAGCTTGGCGATGTTTCTGCTTTTGCTTCAGGCGGCTACGGGTGCCTTTCTGGCGTTATATTATTCTCCTTCACCAGAGCATGCCCATAACGCGGTAACGTATATCAGCAAAGAGGTGCCATTTGGGTCATTCGTGCGCGGTTTGCACCATTGGGGTGCGAGCGCGATGGTCATTATTGTCTTTCTGCACCTGCTCCGCGTCGTCATTTACAGTTCATACAAAGCCCCGCGTGAATTCACATGGATATTCGGCGTTCTCCTGCTGCTGGTCGTACTCGGCTTTGGATTCACAGGTTACCTCCTTCCGTGGGATGATAAAGCATATTGGGCGACAGTCGTCGGCGTTGAAATCGCCAGCACTGCCCCCATTCTTGGCGATTTTGTCGCGAAGGTCATGCGCGGTGGAACCGAGATAGGCGCGGTGACACTGGCACGGTTTTACGCGCTCCATACAATCTGGTTGCCGTGGTTAGTTTTCGGTTTGGTCGGTGTGCATCTCTTCTTCGTCCGCTACTACGGTTCTTCCGGCACAACACAGAACACGTCAGAAGAAATGAAAATGGGGAAACCGTTCTATCCGGATCAGGTATTTGAAGATGTTGTCGGTATGCTCATTCTCTTTGCAATATTGGCAGCCGTTGCGTTGTTCGTGCCTGTCCCACTTGAAGATGTCGCTGACCCAACGAATGCGAGTTACGATCCCCGACCTGAATGGTATTTTCTATTCCTGTTTCAACTGCTGAAGTACTTTCAAGGTCCCCTTGAAATCGTTGGAACGTTTGTCATTCCGACGGTTGGCATATTGCTTTTGCTATTCCTCCCGTTCTTAGACAGAAGCGAGCGTGCCGTCCTCTGGAAACGCCCCGTTGCATTGACGGTCACGACTGTCTGTGTCGTGGGGATTGTGGGGTTAACTCTCCTCGGTGCAAGTTCTCCTAAACTTGAAACACAGGAAACACCACAACCGGCAGAACAGACCCAAAGCACTACGTCCCCCGATACAGAGACGGAAGAAGTTGTAGAAGGGGAAGAAATCTTTGATTTTCAACTAACGGAAGAAGAAATTGAAGGAACGAAAGAAGGGGAAGAGGTCTTTGATTTCCAACTAACGGAAGAAGAATTGCAATAGCGTGTTTCATAGCAGTTTATGAAAAACCGTAGTCCGAAAACACAATTCGAGAGCGATTTGCAAACCCATATTGAAGGTATTCCTTTCCCCACAGATACTGAACCTGAGGTCCCAACAGACGACACTGAATCTGATGGAGTAGAGTTGGTTTCCTTCCGCGAATTAGTTCCCGAAATTAAGGATACCGGCTACCTGACACACGCTATTTTCGCATATCCTGCGAAATTCATCCCTCAAGTCGTTCGATACGCGATCAACACCTACACAAAGGAAGGGGATTGGATTGTCGATCCGTTCGCCGGTTCGGGGACTGTAGGAGTCGAAGCATATCTGTGTAAACGCAACGCTGTTCTACTCGATCTGAATCCGCTCTTGAATCACATCATGCCGCTGAAGGTTTACCGCGGGGCAGAACGATTGAACGAACGGCATTTGCGTAAACTGTTAGACGGTATGAAAGAAAGCAAGCATCTGTTCATACCCACCTGGTCAAATGTCGCCTACTGGTACGCGCCGGAAATCTTAGAAATGCTATCGCAGTACTGGGGTTTCACTAACAACACAGACGGTGGAATTTATTCCACTATTATCAAATCTGCGTTGTTAAAGGTTAGCAAACGGTTTTCTTACACAGAAGATAGAACACCTAAGCTCGCCAGATCCAAGCGTAAGTTGAAGGCTATAGAAGAGATGCTTAAGGAAAATTGGAGAGAACAGTTGGAAGAGATGACCCGCAGCCTCTCCTTGAAGACGTTAAGAAATCTCAACGACTTCATGATGCATACACAACACCACTTTGAACATCTGGGGGAAGTCGAATTTCATGGTGGTGTCGATTCGTCTTATGACCCCGTGCCGCGAGAATGTGATGCGTTAATCACATCGCCGCCTTATCTACAAGCGCAAGAATATATCCGCTCTACAAAGATGGAATGAAGTCGGAATTCCTGCTGATTTTGAGGAAGAACGCTATCTATCAAACATCTGCTCAGCGGTGCGGATCTCCTCTTGAAGATAAGGAAGCCCCTCAGCACGTTTTAAGAAAATCTCCAGATAGCGACGCATCATGAGCGGATCGCCATTTTTCTGATACGCTTGTGCGAGACGATAGTAAGCTTCTGCATCGCTGTCATCAAGGGATAAGCCTTTTTCATAGGATTGGATAGCGCGAAGAAATCCCCCGTTTTCCTCGTAAGCGAGACCGAGGTTAAAATAGGTATCAGCGTCCCCCTCTTCTATTTCAAGGGCAGCCTCGTAATTTTGAATAGCATCCTGATACATTCCGCTGTGGAGGTAGGCATTTGCGAGGTTATAGTAGGCATCAACAAAGGTTGGATCCGTTTCAATTGCGTTTTGAAAGGCGGCGAGAGCCTCGTCAAACTGGTCTGTCATGTCGTAAGCATAACCGAGATTGTTGTAGAAAGCGGGGTTTCCCGGTGCCAACTCAAGCGCAGCGAGGAACATATCAATCGCAAGTGCGAACATACTGATATCGGTGTAAACCAAACCGAGGTTGTTATAGGCGTGGTGGTGCTCGTCATCAAGCGCGATGGCGTTTTGGAAAGATTCTATCGCTTTATCATACTCACCCAATTCACGATAGGATTTGCCGAGTTGAATATGCCCCTCCGCATCTGTCGGATTGAGTGCCTGCCCCATTCTAAGCTTTAACACATCACGTTGAAGCTCCCGCTTCTGTTGCTGTCCCTGATCGAAAGGATTACATCCGGACAGCAAATAGGTTAAGAGCCCTACTACGATAAAATGCCTCACATTAAAAGGAAAAAGAAAAACAGAATTATGCACAGAAACGTACCAACCTCATCAGAAACCGATAATCAGCACAACGTGCTGATCATAGCAGGAGGCCATAGTTAAAAAAATGATTATTGACACACATACACATTTCTATGATCCAACGCGCCCCGAAGGTGTACCGTGGCCGAATCCAGATGATGACGTGCTTTACCGAAAGGTTATGCCCGAAGACTACAAAGCACTCGCAGTCCCCGAAGGTGCGACTGGCACTGTTGTCGTCGAGGCAAGCAAATGGCTTGAAGATAATCAGTGGATTTTGGACCTCGCCGCAGATGAGCCTTTCATTGTAGGGTTTGTTGGGCATTTAGAACCCGACGCCGCGGACTTTGAAGCGTCTTTGGCAAGATTCTCTGCGAATCCACTCTTTCGCGGAATACGCCTCGGTGGAGGACACTTACGCGCCATCGGTGACGACATGTTCTTAGCCAATATTGAAAAGTTGGCAGCGAAAGCACTCACCTTGGATCTGCTGATTAGCCCTGAAATGTTATTAACCCTGCCAACCTTGGTTGAACATACACCAGAGATGCACATCGTCATCAATCACATCGCAGGTGCGCGAATATCAGAACAGCCACCCGACCCGGGTTGGGTTTCTGCTATCGGTGAAGTGGCTCGCTACCCAAACATCTATTGCAAGGTTTCTGGACTCGCAGAACACACAGGACAAATCCCCGCACCGACGGATGTCGCCTATTACACCCCAACGATAGATGTTTTATGGGATGCATTTGGTGAGGATAGACTTATCTACGGGAGCAATTGGCCCGTATCTGAACGCTTCGCTCCGTATAAAGTCGTGCAACAGATTGTGAACGACTACTTTAGTGCGAAAGGCGATGCAGTCAAGGCGAAGTTCTTTTGGCAGAATGCCAAGGCAGCGTATCAACTTAAATAGTTGTCAGCAGTCAGGGCGTTCGCTACGCTCACTTTCAGCATGCTTCGCAGTGAGAATAGGGAAACCTGTGGCAGTTGCAAACCTCTATAACTGCCACACACCTCTCTTTGCTGATAGCCGACGGCTACTAAGCCACCCAGCGGATAAACTCGCCTGCAGGTTGTCGTTTCGGTTCGCTGATGTCGGCGGGATAACCGGTGTAGAAGAAGCCGATGATATACTCTTGTGACGAATCAATTTCGAGCAACTGATAGGTCTGCTCTTCCATCGTGATTCTACCGGTGCTCCACTGCATTCCAACTCCGGCATCCCATGCAGCGAGCTGGACGTTCTGCATTGCACAGCAGGCAGCGGCATAATCTTCCCGTTGACGTTGCTCATCACCGTCTTGTATGCACGAAACGGCGATAATCGTCGGCTTGGACATGAACTTCGCGTAAGCCAACTCACCAATTTTGGCAAGATTTTCGGCATCAACGTGGTCGGGTGTATCCTCAATCTTAATTTCGCGGTAGCGGTCTGCGAGAATTAGCTTCGTCTCCTCGCCGATGACGGTGAACCGCCACGGTTCAGTGACATGGTGATTGGGTGCCCATATCCCGTAACTGAAAACTTGTTCAATGACATCGTTCGGCACCGGTTCCGGCTTGAACTTAAAAATGGTGCGTCGTGAAAGAATCGCATCTTTAACATCCATTATGTCAGATCCTCCTTATAGAATTCAATTATACCGTATTGGGTGGTTAATTGCAAGGTGCGGTGTCTGTCCTACTGCAGTGCAATTTTAAGACGTGCTACCGCTTCAATAGCGTCCTCAATTTCTTTCTTGGGTATGTTCGTGATAGTAGTATGACTGAGCGGATTTAGGATACGGCTTCGATACAGCTCAATATCTCTAATAAGCGGTGGATCTAAAAAGCCAGACTTACTATTTTCAACTTTTATTGGATCCCAGAAATCCTGACTGTCCAGTTTATCCCAATTTCGGTGGTATCTAACTGGAAGACGTTTCGCGTCACAAAATTCCTCGACGATTACCTCAAAAGCGGTTCGTAAGTAAATAGCGCAGGCTTTATAGTCATTCGCTTCAAGATATTCCCTCGCCTTATCCAAATATGCCTTATTTTCTGCATAGACAGGGATTTCATATTCATCGGTCTGCCGGAAATAGAATTCAACGGCTTTCCACTTCCCACCATGAGATGTCCGTTGTTTGACAATCTCGTACCATGCCTTATCGTAAGTCGTCAAAAAGATTTGGTAGTCTGAGAAATACTCGTCCAGAATGTCAAGGACCGGGAGGCGGTTTGACATGTCCAAACCGATTAGGACATCATCTAGTGCTAGGCACTTCAGATCACTCTCCGGTTGAATCAGAATTGATGAAAAATAGATCGCAATCGCAATCGCTGACAACTTTGCTTCGTTCAGGAAGTGGTGATGCTCAGGGATGTCTCTGTCAAAGAACGCAACCGTTAGGAGAATTTCTTGGTTATCAAGCGTCTTGTCGTTGCTGTTATACGTAATCCCTTGGAAATCTAAGTCAAGCGCAACATTGTATCCAAATTTGTGGAGAATTTCGGAGACTTTCGTTTGCAGTTCGTCCAATCTCTGGGCCAACCCATCGTTAAACGTTTCGATCTGTGCTGCCAGTTCTGCAATTTTCGTTTTTGCGTTTCGACGGGGCCATGGTTCCTGTTGAAGACGCGCCCATTCTTCACCAAGGGTCTGATTTGTTGAGCGGTTGATGGTATTGACAAGAAGATTATCCACTAGCAATTTGAAGACATTCACGTTTTCTTTTTCCCGATGGACGTAGTGCGTTTCCAGAAGTACCTTATAGTCTAGGAAGCCTTTTGCTCTTGATGCCTCAACAAGAAGCTCATCATTTGTCTCGTCCTTAACAGTTTCAGACCATTCATAAGTGTCCTGTTTCGACTGTGCATCAGCCCGGAGGTGCAGTTTGATATATCCATCATCCGAGTTGAAGATGTTTTGGTGCGGTTTAAATTGGTGGCCACCCTCGCTGGATTCCAGGAATCTTTTCAACGCCTGATACAACGAAGTTTTTCCACTCCCGTTTTCGCCGTAAACAAGCAAACTCTTGCCCGCCTTGTGCAAGTCGATCTGATATGCCCCATAAAAGGCTCTAAAGTTTTTAATCTCTATTTTGGTAATTCTCATACCTTACTCTCAATGATTTGGTAATTCTCATACCTTACTCTCAATGATGCGGATAGGTTTGACACTATCCAAAAAGAAAAGATTTTTCGCAACCGGATGATGCTTATCGTATAATCGCTCAAAGATCTCCCGAAAAGCAGGCATTTTGTCACTATTCTGCTCTTCAATCTCTTCCAGTCGCGGCAATTCCTCATCAAGTAGCGGTTGGAAAAAGTGTTTGCGGCCTTTATGAAGCTCGTCTGGCAGATACGACTCATAAACCATGCCATCAATTATCCGCTCAAAATATCCGAGCATCACACGGTCGTGGGCGTATTTTAAATCCTTACTGTTTACCGTAGGCTGCTTCTTGAGATAAAGGATATATTCAACGAATTTGTGAATGAGCGTCCGCTGCTCCGATTCCATATCAGGGATCGGAATTTGAGAGACATACCGAGGTACGAATTTTAAAAACGGGCCTCGAATCTGTGGAGCCGTCCGCGCGTAGAACCATGAAACCGCTTTGGTGTTCAACACACCGAGAAGCCACAGTTCCGGTGTTGATAATAAATAGGCAGGACTTCCCACATAGTAGCCTTCATCGTCAAACGCAAACGCAGTTTCGCTCGCCATGTCTGGATAGAGACATTTCGGCTGCGCAAATCGATCGGTATCTGCAGGGGCAACTGAAAGTTCATACCATTCCTGTTTACCCGATCTTTTTTTCAGAGCATCACTGTATTTTTTTAAGTGCTTCTTGATTGCAGGATACGCGTCAATCTCTATTCCTCGGTGAGCAAAAATCAACCACTTGTCCTGTGGTTTTACCTGCCAACGTTTAATGTCGCGCACCATCAGAAACGGTTTTAAAACATCAGCAGACGATGGATGTTCCGCAATGAGTGCATCCCGCGTGACACGTTCTACGATAAATACCTCGTTGCACCCTGTTGTTATCCCACGAGAAGGGTGCTCCTGAAGATATTCGCTCAGCGGTTTGCCAGCGTTGCGAAATTTCTCCAGTAGTTCCAACACCGCAAAGGATTCTTGATACTTACCCTCGGAAGTTAAAATTTTTTGCGTCGTGGTGAAACTGTTGACTGGATATTGCGTCAACATTTCGACGATGTCTTTCGGCAATTTAAAACCGTTTCTCCGCTCAAACATTGCAACGTTTCTGTAGCCGTTATGAAACACAGCGATGACATCAACCCCTTTATCTTTCGCAGCGGTCAGGTCAACCTTGGCTTTATCCCATTCTTTCAGGTGTAACCAAGCAAGACCGCGATGGCAGTAGGACTGAGCATCGTCAGGACTTAGTTTTATTGACGTGTTATAGTTTTCAATAGCTGTCTCAAAATCACCTTTGAGGAGGTAAGTATTGCCGCGGTTGAAATAGGCCCCCGCATGATATGGATCCAGATTTATTGCCGTGGTGAAGTCATTAACCGCCTTGTTAAACTCGTCCCTTTTGCCATAAGCAACTCCGCGATTGACATAGGCATCAACGAAATCTGATTTGAATTTTATCGCCGTGTTAAAGTTAACAATAGCCTTGTCAAAATCGTCTTTGTCGTCATAAACATTGCCAAGATTGTTATAGACTTCAGCAAACTCGGGGTTGAGTCGTACCGCTGCATTATAGTTATTGAGGGCCTTGTCAATTTCACCCTTTTTGCTGTGAGCAACCCCACGATTGTTATAAGCCGCTGCAAGTTCAGGTTGTAACTTTACCGCGGTGTTAAAGTCATCAATAGCTTCGTCAACCTTGCCTTCGCGTAAGTAAACTTCGCCGCGATTATTATAGAAGACAGCATCATTCTTTCGCGTGGATCTAGGCAACAACAGCATCCCTTCGCCCCATCGTGGTTTCCGTACTATTCCAAGCTCGGTTACCTGATGTATTCTTTTCTTTATCTGACTTTTCGGATGTACAGAAAACGGAATATATGCTACACGACTGCAGCTTGGATGTGAATTTTCGGGATTTCCTGCTAAGGTTACCTCATAAGAAAATTGATTAGGCAACAGTCCTGTAAAAAAATCTATTTGGCAACCAATATCATTGCCTTGGATAAAAAAATAAAAAACGTGCAGATGCTCCGTAGAATCATAAACAAAATCTGCAGTTTCAGGATTTCCACATTGAGCGACAAATTTATTGGAAGTCCCGGTATAGATAAAATCTCTGATTTCAGCAAATATAGGTTCATGTCCACTAAATTCAGGATGATGGAACAAAAAGCAATGAAACGCTGTTTTTGCGATTGCCCTTAGAAACTCTGGAACAGATTTTGGATCAGATACCGCTTGAATTAACTGCGTAAATACCTCCGGATTTTGAAATTGCTTTGCTTCTATAATCTCTTTTGTATCGCCCTTAAAAGAGTTGTAAAAAACATTTGCTGCCCCTTGATATGTCCCTTCTTTAGGAAATACAACATATAAGTCATACCGAGTGTTAGAAGAATCTTTCATGAACATGGATTTAAAATCCGCCACTCTACCAAAGAAACGCTCAGAAGCCTTTGGTGGAAAAATGTAGGTATTTCCAAAAATGCAATATATATCTTTATGTTCGTCATAGTCTGTAATGAAGTCCTCATCTGAACTAATAGTGCTAAATTTCTCAAGATTTTCTGCAGTGATTCTGCTGCTAGTCTGTCCATTAGGATAGAGAGTTAAGATTATCTGAGGCTGTAGAGCCTTTATCGGATAAACAGAGGGACCTGTACTATCACTCTCCACTTTAAATTCATGCAGAATTATATGATCATCGTAGACAGGATTCGGCAAAAATAGCCTCACCGGATTAACACCAGCTGCTCTTTTATTGTAGATAGACGAATGTAGCGTTTTATCTTTGGGTTCCAGTCCATCCTGAAGCCGTTCCGATATATACGCTAACGGAGATCTCTTTGACAAAACCACGTCAAGTTTCCCTAAGTTGCTATTACAAACTTCGCATAAGTGCTTGTCGATTATCCACTCTGGAGTACCTTTCTGGAGCAGAGACTTAGGAAAAGCGTGTTCTCTATTTAAATCCTTTTCCTTCTTGCAGTAAATGCACTTGCCTTTTATCATTATGATTCCTCCAATGTTTATAGGATGACAGCATCATGCCCAAAGTATTGTTTCTTTATACAGAACTTACGCCGTGATAGATTGAGCCTCGTTGAAAACCTATCCTGACTGTTTCCGAGTCCTATGCCTCTCGTCTGCTTTTTTTATGGCACACTGCAGCACAAGCATGTGCCCGAACAATCGCGCTATCAGTCAGGACAGTGGATATTTCAACATCGCCGTGAAAGTGTTCTTGGAGTGCTTCAAAGACCCTGGCATCAGAAAACTATAGTTTCTGTACTATTTTGGGCGGACTACAGCGATACTCTTTAACCAGGTTACTTTAGTGGTAATGTCTTGAACACCTATACCGTACAGATTAGAGTGCTGAATTTTATTTGTTCCAGAATCTATCCAGTACATTTTGCCGCCTGCAACATCCAAGGCTATATCTTCTGGATTTCCTAATCCAGTAACGAGATCTTGGACGTTTGTGCCATCCAAGTCGGCACAACGGATTTTACCCATCCTCGAGCCCGCCCGATATTGGGTCCAATATATTCTGCCGCCTGCCACGTCTAACGCGATCCCATCAGGATAGTCTAATCCAGTGGTGACAAGGCTTTGGATGTTTGTGCCATCCAAGTCGGCACAACGGATTTTAGCCGTATCAGGAGAGCCTTCTATCGAATACTTTTTGCTGTCCAGAAGGGTGAAGTGGGTTTTACGCGTTTCCGGGGATCCTTCTGTCCAGTATATTTTTCCCTCTTGCACGTTCAAAGCAATACCCCTTGGATGGTTTAATCCACCGACGAGGTTTTGGACGTTTGTGCCATCTAAATCGGCACAACAGATTTTATGTATTAAAAATCCTTGCGTCCAATATATTTTGCCCCCTTTCATATCCAAGGCAATATCGCGAGGGTGATCTAATCCAGTTATAACATCCTTGGCGTTTGAACCATCCAAGTCAGCAGACTGAATTTTACCGGCTACTGTCCAGTACATTTTATCTCGTTGCATATCTAACGCAATATCATAGGGACCTTCCAATCCAGTAGTGAGGATAGACTGGCTATTTGAGCTGCCCACATTGGTAAGTTGGATCTTCATTATCTTGCGGAAACTTGTCCAATAAATGGCAGGTTGAGATTCAATTTCAGAAACAATTTTAGGACTGTCCCATATAATAACTAACACGAGTAGAAATATAATGGTTCTCCGATTTTTCATAAAGGATGCCTTTCCTAAAACAGACACAGTTATTCAATTATCAGTCAAGGAACCTTTAGGGTTTCCGTAGGGTCATTTAGTTTTTAGAAAAATCTACAGGCACTTATACACATGTCGCCCCGCTGGGGCTTGACTGTTATGTTTACTCCTATTTCTACACACATGTTGAAGAAACACCCAAGCAAAAACCCCCGCTGGGGCTGAAGCAACTATCCCTATATGCGTCAATTTAAGAAAGAAACGTGTTGGGTTTCATTACCAACATTGAGATTCCAAACGAAACAGGACCTCGAGCCCATCTACATCTTCAGAATCTAATGTAGTGCTCAACCTGGAGGAAATCCGCAGGGAAATCCGCAGAAACACCCTATCAAAGACCCCTATTAAAAACCCCAAGCAAAAACCCTTATCAATACGCAGAAACACCCAAGCAAAAACACCCCAAGCAAAAACACCTACATTATGGCATCCAGGAACCGCTTTATATCAAACCGACGTAGTTAAAGAGACTTTGGGTTTTCCGAAAAACGTTGGTGAATCCAAAATCTTCTTTAACTGAAAACTGACTACTGAAAACTGTTTAATTCCAGCCGACGAACCGCAAGTATATATCCCATAGCCTATCTCCCCATAAAAGCACAAGCACAGCGGCACCTGCAAGGAAAGGACCGTATGGGATAGGACTCTGCCGGCTTTTCCGTCCAGAGATAATCAAGGCACTTCCGACAACCGCACCACTCAGGGCAGAGAAGGCTATTACCATCACAAGTTGGGGCCACGCACCGAGGAACAATCCGTTGAGTGCCATTAGCTTGATGTCCCCACCCCCCATCGCTTTTTTGCGTAAGATCGCGCTTCCAATCATGGCAATTAACCATAACGCCATCCCCCCAGTAACGGCACCGATGAGGCGGACGAGCAGATACCAAACATCGGTACGTTGATACGCGATCGCGCAGACGATAACGCATCCGAGAATCAACCCTGTAACGATGAGAACATTTGGAATAATATAGTGCCTCACATCAATTACAGAGATCGGCAACAACACAGCAATGAAAACGAGTGCGAGTAGAAATTCGAGGGTTAACCCGAAGTGATAGAACATGAGCAGAAACAGCACCCCTGTCGCCAGCTCAATCAATGGGTATATAACGGAAATTTTTGCCTTACAAGACCGACACCTTCCCCGCAAAAGCAGATAACTTAAAACGGGAATGTTGTCGTGAATGTTTATCGGCTCATTACACTCAGGGCAAAAAGAGCGACGTGGCGAATGAATCGACACGTCTGGGAGCGGAATGCGATAGATACATACATTGAGAAAACTACCGACTGCCAAACCGAAAAGAAGGATGAGTAACGGTATCCAGATTTCAAGCACGGGTTACCACCAATACTTTTCACCGAGGCGCGCATCCGCATGATAGACTCTGCTGATCTCCGCGACACCACCGAATTTATATTTTTCGGGAACGCGCGGGTGATTTTTTGCAATCCCTACCTTATAGGTGTCTTGAAGGAGGACATAGTGCCCACCCCAAGGTGTCTTAGGAATAGATTCCAGATAGTTCCCACGCCATCCCTCAACGCCAGGATCCGTCACCAAAGCATCTAAATTTATTGGATACCCACCGGTGTGCTTGAAGTACTTCTTGATAGCAACGGCAATGGTTTCGACATCTATATCCGCCGCGCCCATTTTTCGATATTCCTGCCATGGTGGAAAAGAAAGTGCCACAATAATAACGGCTATAATAATAAGGATGAGCAACTGAAGTCGAGTCATCCCGCCGTTTTCGTTGATGTTTTTTTGTAGCATTATTAGGATAAACCTTCCATCAGTTTAAGCTGCAGAACTTGGCCGAGAAATACCATACCGGTTCATTTTCTTGTACAAGTTGCTCCGCTCCACCTCTAATGCTTCTGCGGTACGTCGGATGTTCCACTTATTTTCTTCCAAAGCCGTAAGAATACATTGCGCCTCGGCAGTATCCATCATCTTACTCAGAGCCGTTCCAGGTTTGTAGAGCGGTATCCCCAGAGAAGACTGTAAGACACCTTGATTCAGCGTCGCGCTTGGCGGTGGATATAACGAAGTGGATTGAGGAATCAATGACAAAGCCTCGGCGACATCGGGTGCCATCACAACATCTCGATTTACCATAATAAGGAGACGTTCAACGATGTTTTTTAACTCCCGGATGTTCCCGGGCCAATTGTAACTTTGAAACACAGCATAAGCCCCTGGGTCAATGACTTTTGGAGGAGATGCCATGTTGAGTTGCAAACGCTCAGCAAAGTATTTTACTAACAGCGGAATATCCTCTATTCGCTCTCGAAGGGGTAGGACGGTAATAGGCACGACATTGAGTCGATAGAAGAGATCGCGTCGAAATCGCCCCTTTTCAATTTCCTCGGGGAGGTGTTTGTTAGTTGCAGCGATAATTCGGACATCTACCGTCCGAATCTGATTTCCCCCGAGACGTTCGACTTCGCCTGTTTCAATAACGCGAAGGACCTTTGCTTGCGCCTTTAAACTCATATCGCCAATTTCATCAAGAAAGATAGTTCCACCGTGAGCGAGTTCAAAGCGTCCCTGTCTTCGTGAATCTGCGCCAGTGAACGCGCCTCGTTCATGTCCAAAGAGTTCACTCTCAATAAGTTCATCGGGCAAAGCGGCGCAGTTGAGGGGAATAAAGGTTTTCGCGGCACGCCTGCTCTGTCGATGGATCGCATTAGCAACAAGCTGCTTACCCGTGCCATTTTCGCCAGAGATTAGGACACCGAGTTTGCTTCCCGCGACTCGCTCAATCTGCGAGCGGAGATGCGAAATAACGGCACTCTCACCCACCATTTCGTCGGTGGGTGTAATTTGTGATTTCAGAATCTCATTTTCTTGCGATAAGCGCGATATATCTAAGAATGGCTGAACACTGGAGAGAATTTTATCAATACTAATCGGTTTTGTGATATATCGTTTTGCCCCGAGTTCCATTGTCGTAACAGCAATTTCGATATCTTGTTGCGCAGACATCATCACCACATTTAATTCGGGATAGCGTTCACGAAGTTTTACAAGCGTCCGAACACCATCCATCCCATTTTCCATGCGGATATCCAATAGTACAAGATCCACATCGGACTTGATGCACTGTTGCAATGCTTCCTCACCACTTGCAGCTGTTAGGGCTTGATACCCGCGCATTTTGAGCCCCTGAGATAACATCTTAAGCGTATTTTTTTCGTCATCTACAATCAAAATAGTTTCCATTTTTCTGTCCTAATGCAGAGCATTTAAAGAACGGATAGGTTTAGTCTTCAATGCCTACCGCCTGATCTTCAGTTTCCAGTTCAGTAACCAAGCTCGTGCGTGGTGTTAATTCTTCAGCCGCCGATGTAAATTCCTTGGAGTGAGTCCCTTGATTGTAGGGAAAATGGATACGGACTGTTGTGCCTATGCCTTCGGTGCTTTGAAAGTCTATCTCAGCACCGTGCTCTGTGACAATCCTTCTCACAATTGGCACGCCGAGTCCTCTACCATTCGCCTCTGACTTTGTCGTGTAATAAGGCACAAAGAGATTCGCCATAGTCTCCTCGGACATACCGTGACCAGTATCTTGGATTTCCAGTGAAACCGTGCCATGGATGTCCATATCTTTTTCGTCCCTTGTTCCCTGTTTTTCGTCGTGTGATTCTCCCGATGCCGCGTTTGTATTCATTTGCGGCGTGTCTGGCGTGAAATAGGTTTTAACCTTAAGCAATCCGCCTTCAGGCATAGCTTCAATTGCATTTTTCAGGAGGTTGCCAAGTGCTTGTGCGATCTGTTCCGGATCAACTAAAAGTCGAGGAAGCGGAGCTAACTCAGTCCTAACTTTAATTTTGGAGATATTTTCAAGCCAAAACTTCTCAGTAGAATCTTGTAGTACCGAGTCTACCTGCTCTGAACTCATCGGTGCAATTTCATTTTCCTGCTCAAGGTCGGGTATGTGTCTACCGGTGTACAGTGTCAGAACAGATCTCACGATGTCATTCAACTGGTTCCATTTTCGCTGGGGCTTCGGCATTCGCGCGAATTGATGGAACTCGTCTATGAGTTTACCGATCCGATCCACCTCTTCAATAACTGTGTCCGTACATTCACTGAATATTTGCTCAAAAACTTCAGGGTTAGATTTCGCCTGCTGCAGGTTTTCAACAGAGAGCCGAATCGGAAAGAGCGGGTTTTTGATTTCATGTGCCACCTGCCGTGCGGCATCTCTCCAAGTCGCTGCACGCTCTGCTGCCATACGTTCCTCCAAGCCCTGCTTCAGGTCCTGCGCCATTTGATTGAAACCCTCAGCAAGCTGTCCCACCTCGTTACGTGATTGGATTTTAACGCGATGATCGAGATTACCCGCCGCGATGTGATTAACCCCCTCGCGTAGAACCGCGATAGGACGAGTGATCCGCCGACTAATGATATAACTGATGAGATAAACTAACGCGAGTCCAGCGATACCACTCAAAAGCAGTGTGATCGTAAGTTGCTGCTGCCATCTCACCTGACGTTCATGCGAATATGCAACGATTAAGCCAACAGCGGGTGTCTCGCGCGTCGTCGCGAAGGGTGAGTTGAAAGGTGTTATCCGAAAAGCGGTAAAAGCGCGCCCCCCGGTACCTTCTGTTCCCTGTAAAAAGATTTTCCGCTCTGGAAGCCAACTCGGAAGTGATTTAAACCATCCTCTCCCCTGCGCTGTTTGAGAGGCATAATTTAAGGGCAGCCAGTCCTCCGCCGCTGTCATCTTCGATTCGGTGTCGAAGGATGCTGTGTCCGACAGTTGGGACTTTCCTACAAGGAAGATCGGATGTTCATCTGATTGGATGCTCGTTTGGGTCGTCTCCAGCCACGTCTGTAACCGGTAGCCTCCTGTCACAAATCCCCATTCGCTGGCTTCCGTTACCTGAACCACATATTGTAACCCCAGATCACTCTGTTGGGGAATACTTCTGAGTTGTATATGCCCCTCCTGGTTGTCCAGCGGATTATATGTTCGGTTTCTTCTTCCTACCCTTGTGTCGGGATATAGCAGTCTTCCATCCGGGGTACCATACTCTAAGAGATCAAACTCCGGTGCTGGTAGATCAGGGAACGACGACTCCCTTTCTATGACGCGGTGCAACCTTACGTCAGTGGCTGTAGCGTGAACTTCTTTTTGAACCTTGTTGAGAAAAGCCTGATAGTTGTTTGAAATCTGGGCTTGAATCTTCTCAACGTACCTGTCAATGTCCCTTTTAAAAGCGAGCCGAATCAGGAAACTGGTACTCCCAAAGACAACACCAAACATGACAAGGAAGACGAAGCCGTAAGCAATAAATATTTTATCATGGAATCGTAAAGTGGAGAGTTTGTTCCTCATTTTTCGCACAACTTGCAAAATTTCTAATGTTCAACCTTCGCGCCTCGTTCCACTTCGTTTCACGAGGGTTTCTGATGCGCGTCAAGTGCCCTTGCGAAACGTAGTGGAGCAAGGAGCAGAGGCCAACCGTTTAAAATTCCGTTTATAGCCTTCAACACCATCTTGCAGGTATGTTAACTCACTCCCGCCATTATTGTCAAGATGTAACCCCTGGAGCCTGCCTTTTACGGCAATAGTGTCCATTAAGAGACGCATCAACTGGCAAACAGACTGAATATCCCGCTTCGGAAGGGTTAGCGTTGCATTGGGGACACCGTTCTCACTAAAATCTAAAGCAGTCCCACGATACGAAGCAGTCTGCATGTGCGTCATGGATAAACCTTCAAACTCGGTTAATTTGCTATCCATTCCAGTCTTTTTCGGCAGTACTAAATCGGGACCAAGTCCCTCCCAATGAATAAATAAAACGACTTTATCTCTGGGACCGGCGATAATACCGTTGAGAATAGAATGATTGCTCGTGGGTCCCTTCGCATTTATGACATTAGCACCACCGCCGCGCTCCTGAATAGATTCTGTATAAAGTTGGACGAACCATTCACCGAGGCAACTACTGTCAGCGTAGTTATAAAAAACAATAGTGTTTCTACTTGGGTGTTTGGTTCCGTTAACTTCTTCAGAGAGATGAATCCATCGCGCCAATCGATAGGCAATGTTATCCTGATGATTATAAGCGAGATTAAAGCCTTCGTGAGCCTGATTCACACCCTCGACAGCGGCACGAATTCGGGTATCGGGCGTTTCGTCCTTTCCTGCTGTCATAGCAAGAAAGAACAACCCGACTGGAGAGAAAGCTGAAAATCGTCCACCAACCCCATCAGGAACAGGAAGCAGTGTATTCCCGTAGAAAGGTGATTGCTCATGCATTCGGAAGAGCACACTGTCGGGGGTTAAGCCGGTAGTGGCGAGGACCTGTTGCCGCCAGTTTACATCATCAAGCGCATCACGGATAATCATCAACGTCGCCATAGTTTCGGTTGTTGTTCCGGATTTACTAATAACGTTGAAAAGCGTCTTATCAAGGAGGTTCCTCGCTTTGAGCATTTCAAGTAAGCCGGTAAGCTTGCGTGGATCGAAGGTATCGCCTGTGAAATAGACTTCGGGAGCACCGCCGCGTTCTTCAACCGACAGCAAGTTATGATAGGGATGGTTGAAGAAATCGTGAAAGACGCGGGCACTCAGATCGGAACCACCTACACCAATGGTGACCAACACCGAAAACGCTTCACGTGCGCGTGTGGCTAACGCCGCGACTTGGGCAATATCCTCGGTCTGGAGATGGCTGCGGGTCCACGCACGAAGCCCACTCTCCAACTTGGCAAGCGGTGCTTCTGTTTCATCCTGAAATAGAAGGTGAATCCTTGGCAAAGCGGTATCAATTTTCTGTTGCACTGCCTGTGGGAACGAACCCGCTGCCCCATCGTCAATTAAAAAACGTAACTTACTGTCCAACAAGATTTCCTCTTCACTAAATCCTGCCATACTTGTCAGAAAGACGAACGATATCTTCTTCGTCAAAATGACCAAACGCAATTTCGAGTATTCGATAGTCTTTAGATTCCCCGATGAGCTGATGTTTAGCACCTTGTGGAATAAATACAGGTTCCATGGGTGCGGGACGTTGAATCGTGCCATCAAGATTTATACAGGCACCCTCATCAAGTGGAATCCACAACTCACTTCGGTGGTGGTGATACTGATAACTCACCTGCTCGCCTGCCCGAATCTCTAAAATTTTGACGGTAACAGGTTGATTGAGGACGTATTGTATGAAACGACCCCAAGGTTTTTCAGTTGTCATTATTTCTTGAAGTTCTTTCGGACATAAAGGCATGACTCAACTCTCCGAATTGCGGGACAGATCAAGAACCATCGTGAAACGAAGTGGAACGATGCCCAGGTTGCCAATCGTTTAAAAACCTACCTGCAGGTCAAAAAATGCTTACAAAAACACGATAGATAGTGTATCATATAGTTAGTCTATAGTCAACTCAAAAGAGGCACATACGTTCCCCTGATTTTAATCGCTTATCAGATTTATCCGCCAAGACCAAATCCTTGACCTTAACGGAAAACCGGATTGGACTTAAGGTCAACCTGTTAGGAAACCTAATTGTTAAAAAATACAATTTCAACCCTTATTGAGAACAGCATCCCCGAAAAGGTGTTTCCCGGTGCCGTCGCCTATATCCTTACTGATAAAAAGGTGCTTTACCATGAAGCATTTGGTTATCGATGTGTGAAACCGAAAAAGCTACCTATGCTTCGCACGACGTTATTCGATTTAGCATCACTGACGAAACCGATTGTCATAGGAACGTTATGCATGCAGTTCATTGAGAGAGGCAAACTCTCTTTGGACACCCCAGCAGAGAAATACCTACCGGAGTTCAGACAGACAGGGGTGACGCTTAAACACCTGCTGACACATACCTCCGGACTCCCCGCATGGTTACCTGTCTATCTGCGTGCACCATCACGTGAAGATGTAATCTCCTATCTCGGAGGGGTGCCACTGGAATCTCAACCGGGGAAGAAAGCAGTGTATAGTTGTTTAGGGTATATCGTGTTAGGAGCACTCCTCGAAAGAGTAACGGGACAACCGTTGGGAAAATTGGCACAAGATCGGATTTTCATGCCTCTCGGTATGGAATGGACGCGGTTCAACCCGCCACAAGCATGGCATGAGCACTGTGCAGCCACCGAGGATTCCAACAGTTTTGAACGCCGAATGGTGAACTACGAACGCTACGATTGGCGAGAAGGTGTAATCATCGGGCAGGTCCACGATGAGAACGCGCATTTCCTCGGCGGCGTTTCCGGCAATGCCGGACTTTTCTCTACAGCAACGGATCTCGGTAAGTTCTGCAAAACGCTAATGGACAATGGTGGGGAGCTGTTACGTCCGGAGAGTCTCTGTACGATGCAACAAGTCGCTTCAGCGGAAGGAGAACGCCGGGGCATCGGTTGGGCTGTGACAGACGACGGCTGTCTCTACCACACAGGGTTCACTGGCACTTCAATACGAATCTGTTTAAAAAGGAAACTTGCAGCAATCCTATTGACAAATCGGGTGCATCCCGATGCCGATCGGCGTGGCATTATCGAATTCCGAAAAATCTTTCACAATGTTTTGTTCTCTACAGAGATTAATTCGCAGTGAGAATTTTTAACTATTTGCTCTTGGGCATCGTTCCAAATGTAAAGCAAAGACAAATTATGCCATTTAAGGAAACCTAATTTCATTCCACGATGATTTCTGGTAAAGTCAGGAACCTCTCCGCACCTAAAGCAGGCTCTCGAGTTAACCGAAAACCTGTGCGGAATGTAATGGAGCACAGCTCAAGAGCCCATAGTTAAAAAATTTAAAAAATGTTTTCCACAGCACAACAGCAAAAAATTGAATTAGGGTTGAATGTTCTCCTCACAGAGAAAAGCGACTGGATTCGAGGGAAGTCAATTGGTCTGATTACAAACCACACGGGAGTTGATGCCACCTTACGGAGTAATTACCGACTTTTCGCGGAGATGTCAGAGTGTCGACTTTCTGCAATCTTTTCTCCAGAGCATGGATTCTGGGGAGCGGTTCAAGATGGTATCGTTGTCAACAACCTTGATTTGACTATCAACGCGTGCCTTCCGAGAAGTGTTTGGAGTCGCGTTGATAGTCAATCGGATGAAAACCTATCGCAGCCCCACCTCGCAGGTGTCCCAGTCTATAGTCTATACGGACAATCAATCCGTCCAACTGTGAATCAACTTGAAGGTATTGATCTGCTCGTCTACGATATGCAGGATGTCGGTGCGCGTTACTATACCTATATTTCGACGTTGCTGCATGCAATGGAAGCAGCCAGCGACCATGGCATCGAGTTCGTCGTCGCAGACCGTCCGAATCCGATTACGTGCAATGTCGTGGAGGGACCGATATTAGCGCGTGGGTGCGAATCGTTCGTCGGTATACATACGGTGCCCATCCGTTACGGATTGACAATCGGTGAATTGGCAACACTGTTGAAGGCGGAACGTGTGCCATCGTGCCGTCTAAAGGTTGCATGGATGCACGGATACGAACGTAGAATGTGGTACGATGACACCGGCTTGCAGTGGGTGCCACCATCGCCCAATATGCCGACGCTCACAACGGCAGTCCTCTATCCGGGCTTATGTTTGTTCGAAGGAACAAATATGAGTGAGGGCAGAGGAACGACGAAGCCTTTTGAATACATCGGCGCGCCTTGGTGCAATGGTGAAAAGTGGGCTGAGACACTAAACGCATTGTGTCTACCCGGTGTTCTGTTCCGTCCAGTCGTTTTTACGCCTGCTCCAGCCGCTGAAAACACAAAGCACGCGAAACAGACATGTGGTGGTGTTGCAATTCACATTACCGATAGAGAACGGTTCCTTCCGGTAGAAACGGTTATCCACATGTTATCCACTTTAACCACCGAATACAGCGACCATTTTGAGTTCCGACCCGCGCACTTTGATCGGTTAGCAGGAAACAACTGGCTCCGAGACGCGCTGTCGGATAGAGAGTCATTGGACAAGATTCAGGCACGGTGGACTGATGAACTTCAGATATGGTGTGAAAATACAACACAGTATCACGCCTACGATTAGAATATCGATATTCAGTCGTAAAAATGGACAATTGAAAGATACTAAAGATGATAGAATTTTTTGAGATCCTCAAAAAAAAGAAGAAGTATGTTATCGGTTTGATGTCTGGCACCTCTGTCGATGGTATTGATGCAGCCGTCGTTGAAATTACGGGACACAGTTTGGAAACGACAGTAGACCTGATCGCCTTTGAGACCTTTCCCTTTCCACCCGATGTGCCACAACGCATCCTCGCTCTCTGCCAACCCGATACGAGCCGCGTTGACGACATTTGTGAAATGAATTTTTATATCGGACATCTCTTCGCGGACGCTGTTAAACATATTCTACAAAAAAGTGGAATGTCTACCAGCGACATTGACCTCATCGGTTCACACGGTCAAACGATTCACCACTTACCCAGAGACCCAAGCACCGATTGTAACGCAAACACAATTAAAAAGCCGTCAACACTTCAAATTGGCGAACCTGCGGTCATCGCACACGAAACCGGTATCCCCACTATCGCTGACTTTCGGGTAGCAGATATGGCAGCAGGCGGGCAAGGGGCACCGTTGGTAGCATATCCAGACTATTTGCTGTTCCAGGACAGTGTTAAAACAGTGGGACTTCTGAACATCGGAGGGATCGCGAACCTTACAGTGCTCCCCGCAAACGGATCGTTCGATTCGGTTTCCGCAGCAGACACAGGACCGGGAAATATGTGTATTGATGCAGTCATGAGCGAGATAACAGATGGAAGAGAGCGGTATGACAAAGCGGGGCAGCGTGCCACGCAGGGTACTCCGTACCAACCTCTCATTGACGAATGGTTAAAGCACCCTTTTTTTCAACTGACACCACCGAAGACGACTGGGCGCGAGATATTCGGACACACCTTTGCAATGGAATGTTTGGCGGCATGCCGAGAACACAGTCTCTCGGATAATGACTCTATTGCAACTCTGACCGAATTGACAGTCCAGACGGTTGCCCTTTACATCTCACAATTTGTGTCAGAACTGAGCCCGATAGACACACTCTATGTGAGCGGTGGTGGGGTACACAACCAGACTGTCATGCGACGACTCAGCGAAGTGTTAGCACGTACAACCGTTGAACCTGTGGATAACTCTGGTATCTCGGCGGATGCCAAAGAGGCGATAGCATTTGCTATTCTCGCAAATGAGTCCCTTCACGGACAGGGTGGGAATCTGCCTTCCGCAACAGGGGCATCCATTCGGAAAGTTCTGGGGAAGTTCGTGTGTCCATGATCTAATAGCCTTCAGCTGTCAGCGATCAGCCATCAGTGCCGTGGATAATCGTCGTTTCTACGGTGACTATAGCGTTTTTGATGTTAGGCATCGGTAACCAGCAATACCTAACCCGTGTTCAGAAGCCTTACAGTTTCGATGCGACTTCGGAAATGACGATTGAACTCATTGGTGCCCCTATTATGTTGAACCTTGCGTCAAAGCCGGATGTGCGGACGCAACTCGGAACCCCCAACACACCCGATAACTCGAAAAGAGTTCTGAAATCCGAGAAACCTGAAAATTCACCCCAACAGGAGAAGTCTACTGTGAAAACAACTTCCGCTCAAGATTTGTCCCACATCACCATTGAAGTTCCTAACAGGAGGGGAGTCTACAGTGTCGCGTGCAGTCCCGACGGTTCAACACTCGCAAGTGACAGGGATAACACCATCCAACTTTGGGATGCTACCACAGGACAGGAAATAGAAACGAAGAAACTATTCTGGGTAGATATTGCTGGGCATTTCACGGCGGATATTAACAGCATCGCGTTCAGTCCCGATGGTCGGATGATCGCCGGCGGGATTCACGAGCGAGGGACCATCTGCCTTTGGGATGCTGCCACCGGTAAGAAACTTAGATCAATAAGAGAAGATGCGGCTAACCCTTTGCATTGGGTCAATACTGTCGCTTTCAGTGTTGATAGCAAGATAATCGCAAGTGGAAGTGAAGACGGCAATCTCTACCTGCGGGACGTAGAGTCGGGTAGGAAACTAAGGACACTTACAGAGGATACGGAGAATATCTTTAGTGTTGCTTTCAGTAGTGACAGAAAAACATTAGCAAGTGGGAATAGCGGCAACACCATCTGCTTGTGGGATATTACCACCGGTGAGAAACAGAAGACTCTCACGGGGCATACGAATTGGGTCTTCAGCGTCGCTTTCAGTCCGGATGGTGTAACGCTCGCAAGCGGAAGTTGGGACAAAACTGTTCGCCTCTGGGATATTACCACAGGACAGCAACTGAAAATTCTTATTGGACATACGTCTGTAGTTTGGAGTGTCGCTTTCAGTCCGGATGGATTAACACTCGCAAGTGGGAGCGCGGACAAGACAATCCGTCTCTGGAATGCTGCAACAGGTGAACAACGTGCGATCCTTACAGGGCACACAGCACCCGTCAAGAGCGTTGCCTTCAGTCCAGATGGGATAACACTTGCAAGTGGCAGTGAAGATAGCACAATCCGTTTATGGGACCTCACGTCTCCTACACTTCTGCGAAAAGACTAAAAGAAATAGAAGTCCAGTCGGATGATGAACTATTTCCTATAAGCGCCACCTCCGACAAGAACGTTTTACTAGCAAATACAATCAAAAATCGACTTCGCCGAGCACAACAGCGTTTAAAGAAGGAGGAACCGATGATAAGAGAGGCTTTAGATAACTTCAAAATCACATCGAATCTCGCGAAGAACGTCATGCGAGAGATCGCGCGTATCAAACCCATTGCATCTGCTAATGGAAACCAACCAATCATGCCATGGGCAATTGCTACCTTCACAATAGCAGCGATCTTGCTAATGCTAAGTATTGGAAACCATCTTGTAGAGGCACAAACAGATGCAACCGTCGAAGATTATGCAAAATGGGAACTACCAAAAGAGGCGATAGCGCGTCTGGGAAAGGGCGGAATCAATGCACTTCAATTCTCGCCGGATGGAACGCAACTCGCAGTAGGCAGTAATATCGGGGTGTGGATCTATGATGTGGAGACAGGTAAAGAATTGTCGCTGTTCGCAGGAATGTGTCAATCTCTCGCATTCTCACCCGATGGACGTTACCTTGCCAACGGTGGTGGAAGGTATAGAGGAACCAAAGCCCAGGTGTGGGAGACAGCCACTGGTCGCAAGGTACCACTCGTTGATGGACTCTCTCCTGCCTCAACACTTTGGTTTTCAGCAGACAGCAAAACACTTGTCAGTTTGAATAATTGGGGAGACACAATCAGTCAGTTGGATATTGAGACCGGGCAAGGAAATATAAAACATCTCCAAGAACGACAAGTTGCTGGGAGCCGCGGTCTTGAAGTCTACGCGCTCACGCATGATAAATTTGCGGTCGGAAATAGAGATGGGAAGATTCAGTTGTATGAAACATCAGCAGGTAAAATGTTATCGACGCTCAGAGGACATATAGATTTATCCCTTCAGCCGTTAGATTCCGCCCCGGATAGACCTGCATTTCCACCACCACACAGGCGTAAAAATCAAGTCTTAGCGTTGGCATTTTCACCCGATGGCACACATCTTGCCAGCGGAAGTCAGGATAAAACAGTCCGACTCTGGGATACCACAAACGAAGACGAATGGACTACTCTCCAAAAACATACAGGCTGGACAAACGTGTTAGCATTCTCTCCTGACGGGGAAATACTTGCCAGCGGAAGTACCGATAAGACAGTGCAGTTATGGAACACCGCTATGGGGGATCCGATTGCCACGCTTACGGGGCATCTCAACGGCATTACTACTTTGGCGTTTTCGCCCGATGGCACCATACTCGCAAGTGGGAGCGCAGACGGCGAGGTCCGATTTTGGAGCACAGAAAATGGAGATCTGCTATCTACGCCTATCACTGGACACACTGAGAGCATGAAAGCAGTCGCTTTCTCTAACGGTGGTTCTATGCTTGCCAGTGTGGCGTTTAACGGCATAATTACATTCTGGGATCTGAAGACATCAAAAAGATCCAATAGTCAGGTTGCGGGACTCCGAGATTGGTTCACAACTTTAGCCTTCTCGCCTGACGGCACAAAGCTTGCCGGCGTTGGAGCAGAAGGTAACGTAATCTTTAGAGTTACTGCTTCTTGGCGACCAGATCCGTTAATTCGTTTGACAGAAGCGAGCACGGGAAACGAGATAATGACGCTCACGGATCGCATGAATCCTTCAAATCTGACTTTCTCACCCGATGGAAAAACGGTAGCTTTTAGCAATCACGATAAAATTCGTTTATGGAATATAGAAACAGATAGTCATCTTGATATCCAACGCTCACATCAGAACGATAGTCCCAACCTCCCTCGCAATCCACCAGGTAGGAGGTTCCGCCCTATGCCACAAATCAGTGCCTTAGCGTTCTCGCCAGATGGAACAAGACTTGTCAGCGCAACGATGGAAGGACAGATTCAGATGTGGGATGCGGAGATGGGGATCGAACTCACTTCTCTCTTAGAGCAGGATCCGGACGGTGCAACACATGAGGTGAAAGATGGAGGTATGACGGTGAGAACCTCATATAAAGATCCTATCTTCACGTTGGCATTCTCTCCAAATGGCAAACGACTCGCCGCGGGAAGCCAGAAGCAGATTCGTCTCTGGAACATGGAAACTGGGAATTGGGGAAAAGGGACTTCTTCAATTAACAATCGTAAAGACGGCACGGAAGCCTTTCAAGGTTCCAAAGCCGTGGTGTTTTCCCCAGATAGTACCGTGCTTGTTAACGGGGATAGAAACGGCAGAATCCAGTTATGGGACACAACAACGGGAAACGAAATCATTATTCTCAATGGACATACGGGAGGAGTGGAGACGTTGCGTTTTTCACCCGCCGGCAATACACTCGTCAGTGCAGGACAGGACGGCACAATTCTCCTGTGGGATTGGGATGAAATCATTAAGGACTCAACTGGAACAGATAAATAATAGAATGGCTGTCGACGGTCAGCAACCGGCTGTCAGAAGGAATAGTCATCAACAGGCTTTAGCGCGTATGATGAGGATGTTGGGTTTCACTATGGTCCCTTTTCACGAGGGACTGCACAGGAAAACTGGGCATCTTTGGGTTGATAGATTTTTGATTTTTACCGTTCAACCCAACCTACGTATAGATTCTTATACAAAACTCATGTACTGACAAAACTCATGTACTGGTTGTCAGGAAAATCAGATTTCAACGAAACAAAACCTCTTTCTGACTGCCGATGGCTGATGGAAACCGACTACCATTTAGAACCTAATTCTGAGGGATATGCGATGGCTGCCACCTAATGCTGGATGGTTTGCAAATGCATAGTCTAACCCCGCACCTGCTCCTGTGACGAATCGGAGGTTCAATCCAACCCCCGCTGTTAATTGGCGAACACTCTCAAGGCTCCCACTACGCTCCGCCATTCCAACCCGTAAGGCAAGCAGGTCGAAGAGCGTCCATTCGGCACCCGCATGCAACTCAACAGGACTCCCTTGTGGTGCCTCGACATCAGATTTAGCCCGTGAACCACCCCGATTTTGGATGTAGGTATCCAGTGCGAGGATGAGTGTGCTTCGGAAGATAGGGAGCGTGTGTATCGTAGCAACCCCAATTTTGAGCTGTGGCAGTATCGTTTCGGTGTGCGATGTCTGCTCCGCCGATGGAGGTGGTGTATTCCAATAGAGTTTCGTCGTGAAGACATCGCTCGCCTGTAGTCCGAGCATGAGTTGATGAGGCTTTTCTGGGTTTGTCATTGCGACGAGACCCATATCGGCACCGCCGCCGATGGCGTTTGTACTTCGATATCCGCTCATGTAGAGAAGTTTGAGCGTTCCACCAAGTCGTAAATTAATACCACGAAAAGCTGGTAGTCTCCAGCCGTGAGCAAAGAGAAAGGCGTTATCCGTATTGTTAAAAGACCCGACTACCTCCGGACGGTTTGTGGGTCCGACAGGGCGGCTGACCACGGGTAGACTGGTAATAGGTATATCGTCAACACCGACACGGAGCCAGCTGATCCCGATTGCCCCTCGCTTTTTTAGTGGATGTTTTTTGTCTGGCAAGTTGTCGTTTGCAAGCGGCACGACAAAACTAACAAAATCGTAGGCATCCTCTCCATTGAGTGTGGAGTGCATGAAGCTGACTTCATACCGAGTGAGTTGTCCCAATCCAGCAGGATTCCAATAGGGTGCGTAAGCATTGTCACTTAGAGCAGTCCCTGCACCTCCCATAGCAAGTGCGCGGGCTCCAACCCCAAGTGTTAGGAAATCAGCAGTGTATCTCGCATCAACAGATTGGAGAGTTACCACACAAAATGTAATTATACACACAGTAAAATAGAAGATATTTTTTTTAAGATGTTTCATTTTTTTTAATGATTAACACCTAGGCACCGCTCCATTTCATTACACGGTGGTTTCCGATGTGTTCAGACCCTTTCCCATGCTTCTAACCCAGCTGGAACTGACCAAAAACCATCGTGAAACGTAGTGGAACGATGCGCGAGGGCTGATCATTTAAAAACTATTAACGGAGTTTCATCATTTTAAGTATTTCGGTTACGTCCTTTTCACCCTCGCGCTGGACTCGGAGTTTAGCATAGTAAACGCCATTTGCAACCTCAACTCCATCAGCATCTCTGCCATCCCATTCCACCATAAGAAACCCAGGAGTTGCTGGGATGGAGAATTCTCGGATGAGTCGTCCACTCAGCGTATAGATTTTCACAACGAGTGAGTCAGCAGGTGCTGTTAATTCGCAGGTGAGCGTTGTTTTACGCGGAAAAGGATTCGGATAGTTGAGAAACGATAGCAACTGCAAGGTGTCATGGACCCGAAATGTGATGTCTTTTGTATCCGTATTCCCATGGACATCGCTCACAGTTAGGCGAACCTCATATTCCCGCGGTTCAAGCTCAGGAGACGGATATGTCAACACGAGTTGATTTGAGCCGGGATAATATGTCACCTGATACGCCTCTGGATCGATACGTTCATATTCGCCGAATGCGTCTCCAATTTCCAACAACAGCGGACGGGTGAGATAATCAAGCCCACTCGGGTCAGTTAATGTTGCTCCGATGAGGGGTTCTGCATCTGTTGCATCCCCCGGAACAAAGTGCTGTTGATTGCCAATGGTGAGTTGTATATCTGGTGGCACAGTATCGTCAGTATACAGCAGCGTAATCGGTCCAAGTCGATCCGTCGTAGCCCGAATGGTACCGACGGATCGGGTTTGAAACCGGAACCTATCCCCAGGAGCAAAGGAGCGTTCACCTTGTGTGAGTTGAAGACGTAAGCCGTAAGGCTTATATGAGAAAGGTTCTTCGACTGTTCCACGCAGTGGTTGGTTTCCATCAGTTTGGGAACGTAAAATACCGGTTCTCTCGCCTTCAACCTGGAAAAGACTGTCTGTAAGAAAGAAGATAATCCACTTATCTTCGGGCATGGCGGTGTCCGGCAGAAGTTCAATGTAGCTGACGGTACCCGTGCCTTGGTTGGTGTCCCTGAATCCAGAGGCATACCAACGCTGCTCTTGTTGAGGCGTATCGAGATCGGTTTCAACATCCACAGACTGTATAAGGGAAGTTATGTTGAATGTCAAGACATCTCCGAATGTCAAAGGTTTTTCAAAATTGAGTTCTACATTAAGTGAGAAGCCGTGTCTAAAGTTCGGGATGTCTGTACTAAAGTTTGCAAGCTGCTCCGCAGATGCAATAACTTCCAATGGTGTTTTGGCTTGGGTGTTTCCTGCTCGCGTATCATCTACCGAAGGGGCAAGGAAAAGCCGATAGGTTTGAGGACCTGTGAAAAAGAGGACGTATTTGCCGGGCCGTGCGCCTTCGGGTTGGATACCGACATCGCGGAGAGCACTTTCCCCAACATTTTCTTGACTCACATTTGTTACATGTGTGTGTTGCTGTAACGCGCCTGTAGCGTCGGTGAGTTGTTGGGAAGGTAGCCTTGTCCAATTTCCGAGTGTCGAGTTAAACATATAGATACCCAACTCACGTGCGCGGGATGCAACAGCAGTGTTAATTGTATCTGCAACCCCCAATTCATTGGGTTCCTCTTCTAAAGGTGTCTCCTCGGATTCCATACCGCCCAATAATTCTCGCGTGAGTTGTGTTCTAAGCGCACCGATGTCGAAACTTAAATCGATCGCTACCGGAGATGTCAGTTTAATGGAGTTATCAGTTCTCGGTTCTCGGTTTTCAGTTAAGAGGTTCTTGTCACTGACAGCTGATAACTGATCGCCGATAACGATTTCATAGCCGTGGGTGACAACCCCAGGAAGCGGTGCCTGCTTGGACATTCTCTTAGGTGAAGATCTCGTAGAAGTATCAAGGGAACCCGTCTCTATAGCCGCAAACTTGCGTTCATCCAAGGAACGGATTGCCAGTACTGTTGTTTCTCGGAAGCCACCAGGGGGAACAGTAATAACGCAGTTCCGGTCCAAACTGGCAATTCTGGTTCTTCGGTCAACCGTTCCCACAACACCCATATCGACAAAGAGTCGTCGGTAAGAGATATTATCTTCCTCATCGTTTTCAAGGACATTACCCGGCTGATCCGCCTCAGTCTCTGTCACATCAATATAGACAAATATGTCGTGTGTGCCGAGAGGCAGCTGGCCTCCATTATATTCAGAAGGCAGATTTAAAGTAGCGGTTGCAATCGGTAGTGTATTCAGCGGATCCGGTTCATAAACATCTTTCCCTGTACTGGAGTCCGCTAACGGCGTGCGTGGCACCCAGTCTTTGGGTTGGATGCGGGTCGTACCGAGGAGATTTACATCGTCGTCAACAAGCGTGTCATCGTCAACATCCGGATTGCCGCTGAAAAAAGCAACTTCAATAGGCATCTTTATGCTTTCGCCTTCTATTTGCACATCCGCCGAGAGGTACCACTGCTCCGTTTTGGTGTTGTAGCCGTACCCAATCCTGTTGGTTCTGTCGACCTCCACAATCGAAAGATTAGGGTATACGTAAGGATAATACTGAAGCCTCTCACTTGTAACCGTATTGTTATCTATATCCGTGACCTGAAGGTTGTACCGGATAGGGGAACCGTCTATAGGCGCGTTTAGAGGCTCAGGCACCGTCCACCATCCATCTTCCGATAACGGAGGCTCTGCAGGAACAAAACGCACTTTCTCCCATTCCCGGCTTTCTGGGTTGCGCCAGTCCAAGAGGACAAGGAAGAGTTGCTCTTTTTCATCGGAAACCTGAACAGAGATACGGAATTTGCCCTCACCGACTAATTCGGGTTTAATATCAAGGATTTTTGGGATATTGACAGTAAACCCGTCGCCACCGACAGCGACAGTTGCATTACTTTGTGCATAGTACTCGACATGGGCATCACCGCTGGCAATATTTTTTGGGACGGAGAAAGTCACCGCAGGATAGGCACCGCGGTTAACAGCGAGTGTCTTTGTCAAAATTACGTCTCCAGTGTAGTATTTAACTGGACCCGCAACACCCTGAGCAGTGGCTGTTTTCCCAGGAAACAGAGCTTTGACGCTGAGTGTGCCGTTAAAAGTGGTATTGGTAACAAAACGTTTTGTTCGGCTCGCCGCGTCGTAAGTAGCAGTCTGGACATGCCCCGATGCAATTCGGAGGGTATCCCCAGGCGCAACTGTTTTCGTCTCGATAGTAGGTTGAATTTCACCATTAGCGATCGCAATTTGTAAGGCAGGATCTCCGAAAAGGGTATATTCCATCATGATATCAATCTGACCCGTACCCTCTGTCATCAGCAGCTCAACCTTTGAATCAAAACTCAAGGGACCAAGTTGTCGGATGTTCCGTTTAAAGAGCATGTCGAAGATGATACGGTTGAGAGCATCGTTTCCGCTGCCATAGGTGAGGCGAGTCGCGCTTAACATACCGATGATCCCGCCTCTCTCTTTGCGTAACAACTTCTCTGCCATGCTCGGTTCACCTGGCTTGTCGAAATAACCGTTGTAACAACTGAGAACTAACATGAAAGGAATCTTTGTGGTTTCCTCAACTTGATCGACGGAAGCATTATCAAAGATTGCTTCGTGCGCCCAAACGATCCTGCCCCCGTGTCCGGCATATTGTGCGAGTACAGCACCCTCTCCAAGTGCCTCAATGATTTTATTTTTTGCAACACGTTGTGGCAAGAGTCCTGGGTAATCCGCCGGATGTGCTTCCACTTGGTCGATAACGTCTTCAAGGAACACCTCAACCGTTTCATAGCCAAGACGGGTGTGATCTTTCGCTATTTCATCAAGGCTTTTCTTGAAGATAAAATCTCCAGAGTTGCTAACCTCGTCGTCAGCAACAGCAATAATCCTTCTCCGCCAGTCCCCGTTGGGTGGTGTCTGTTCGTAAGCGATGATCTTGTCAGCAACCGCATCAGCTTGGTTTACGGTCTCAACACTGAGCCTACCGATATAGAAATCGGTGAATTCATCGTGTCCAGAGACGGTCGCATACCAATGATCTGATGCGGTCCGTCCGAAGGAATCAGTTCGAATATAATGCGTCGGAATGTACCCAGTCAGTTCAGGCGGTTCAGCATAAATGTCTGTGTCAATGCCGCGAAAATCGAAGGTGCCATCGCCAAACAGGACGACATACGTCAGTGCTGGCGGCGTCCAAGACTGATACGCGTGCTTCAGAAACGCCTTAACAGCCTTCGGACTAACACCACCATCACCAAAGGTGTTGTAAATATCATCGGTTGTAACAACTTTCGTGCGGTATCCACCACCGCCAGGAGTCGTGCGCCACGCTGCTAATCTTTGTGCTGCAGATAGGAAGTTAGGGTGTGTCACAATTAGATAATCAGCACTGTGCACCGCAGTCGCTAAGTCTGTGGGCGCAACGACATCAATGCGATCGGGTTGACGCAATGCCGCATTGGAAACGGCGATAAATTGTGTGCTTCGGGTATCAAGCACTTGGAAAAGTGCATTATACGAATTAGAACGTGCTGCGTCTAATTCGACATTCACACCCTGCATCTGGGCAGTAAGATAGGTGCCATCCGTCTCAAAGATATGTATCTCTGGTTCACGGAACGCCTCAATTTTATACTGGAGTTTACGCCCTCCGGGAAGCCGCTCCCGGGAGGTCGTATCGGCGGTCGGCGACCTGAACCATAACTCGTCAGCAACAGCTCGGAAGAGGCGAGTATACTCGACAGAAAAACGGTTGAGGTAGACATGATATGGGTATCGGGTGGTATCCTCATCAACGTTGCTGTCAACTCTGGCTAAAGACAACACGTTCTGCTGTCCCTTGACGTTGTCTTTGAGCGTATCCCAAGTGCGCAAGGTACGTCCAATAGTGAGTGTGTCTTGCTGTTCCCACTTAGCAAAGTCAATCCGGACCCCATTAATAGCGACTAAAATCTCATGTGATACCGGTGTGCCGCCCTGCAAATCAACGGAGATACGTGGCGGGTCGAAACTTTTTGCGACATCATAAAGCGGAAATTCGAGACGCATCTCGGCGGAATCGCCCCCATTTTTGATACCGTCCCAGTACCAGAAATCTAAGGCATCAAACCAACCGTGCTTGTCACCGGGCGAAACGGTCTCCGTATGGACAAATTCGAGGTTACTCGTCAGGTAATCCTCTTCAAAATTCACTTTAGAGCGGAAGGTGGGAACCTGTGTCGCTGTTTGGTCTGTGGGACTGACGGTAATCTGCGGCACCCGCGTCGGAATGCGACCCCTGTTGTCAATCGAGAGCCAATAGACATTCCAACGGCTATATCGATTTTTAGGCTTATGACCCAGAAAAAAGATAGCATCGTTCGGGTCAAAACTTCCATCTGCCGCACCACTGATGTAAACAGGAACATCTCTATTTCCTTGCGTGAGTCGAAATCTCGCAGGATGCGTACCAATGAGATCTACACCCCAGTCGTTCTGTAGAGATGCCGCTGTCACTGCGTAGATACCTGTCTCTTGAATAAACAACTTATAGCGTGTTCCATGACCTCCGTTGGGAATGAGTGTTGGTGCCGTAGGTACCAGTGGACGGGGCGCGCGGAAGCGAGCGGCTTGTTCAGCATTGAAGAGTTGATGTGAGAATGCACGCTCAAAAACTTCTGATTCTGGCACAGTTATTCCTTGGTCAGGAAAAATTTGTGAGCTGCTCCCTCGCGCTGTTAGCGGCCCTCCCTGTTTTGTATAGGAGAAACGAATGTTCACTGTGAAGCGTGAATACAAACGCAGTTGGCGAGTGTTCGGCAGATATTGCACAGGATAGAGTGCTAATGCAATAACACGTTGACTACGAATATAGCCTTCACGTACAATCCGGGCAAGAGGATGTCCAGGGTATGAGCGGTTTCCAGAAAACGAGCCATTTCCCTTTAACTGATATGCGCTCCCGCTTTCCGACCAGTGCTGCGAAGCCGAGTGCTGTGAATTGAGTTCATGAATATCGAAAATCGGAACTGGAACGAGGCGTACACCGGTGCGCGTCTCGACAGACGCAGCAGAAACATCGACTGCTTCAATTGTAGCTGCCGCCGGTATACCTAACATGAGGCGCGTGACTGGAACTTTGGGGTTTCCCGGTTCGCCGGTGAAGTGACAGTCGGCGTAACGCACCCCTTGGTAGCGGATATTATCGCGGATTACCTCAGATATAGTCAGTTCCGGCAAGGTGAATTGGAGGGTGATTCCGTCTGTCGATGTAGTTTGGGTAATTTCTGCGAAGGAATCGGGGTTACAAACCCCTCCTACAAAGGTGAGAACGTGGATACCCAGTATAATACCAAACCTGAATAGAGCATACACAGGTTTGTGCTCCGTTCCGATCTGTTTTAAGTATAATTGCATTTGTGATAGTTTTCAGCAGTCAGCGGTCAGTGAGGATCGCAGTCAGCGGTCAGGGAATGCTGATGGCTATTCCGCTGAAAGCCGATTGCCGATGGCTGATGGCTATTCTCCGATACTTTGAATAAGAAATCTTGTATTATAAGTGTTATGTAAAGGACATATCCTTCACTTTTTAAAATATTTTTTAATTCTTTGGCCTTCGCGCTGCCTTCCACCGTGAGAGGGGAAACGCCCAAGCAAAAACACCCCGATTTCTTTCAGACAGATTTCTAATTTATTCAGCTGCCTTCATCGGAAACCTATGCGGAATGAAATTAGGTTTCCTTAAATGGCATAATTTGTCTTTGCTTTACATTTGGAGCACAGCGCGAGGACCGATAGTTTAAAAGACCTTCAAAATAATTTTTCCGAAATTGCGATTTGCTTCCATATACTCGTGCGCTTGCCGTGCTTGCGCTAATGGGAAAACAGTGTCAATAACGGGTCGGATTCTGCCGCGCTTCAACTCGGGTAACCAACGATCCATAAAGCGTTGCGTGACACCGATTTTTTCGTCAATAGATCGAGTCCGCAGGACAGAGCCTATCAGTTGAAGCCTGTTGCGCATTACTGTGTTGAGGTTAATTTCTGTGACTGACCCGCTGATTAATCCGAGTTGTAAAAGTCTACCCTTTGTTTTAAGCACGGAAAGGTTCCGTTCAAGATAGGGTGCTCCGATAAAGTCGACAACAACATCCACACCTTGTCCATCTGTCAAACGTAGAATCTCGGCAACGAAGTCGCTTTCTTTGTAGTTGATGCCCTCTGTCGCACCGAGTGCCTTGCAATTTTCAATTTTCTCCGAAGTCCCCGCAGTGACAAAAACTTTGGCACCGGCATGATGCGAGATTTGGACACCAGCAGTGCCAACGCCACTCCCTCCTGCATGAATCAGAATCGCCTCACCAGCTGATAATCCGCCCTGGGTGAAAATGTTGTCACTCGCTGTAAAAAATACTTCAGGTACCGCGGCGGCTTGTTCAAAAGTCCATTCGTCAGGCATCGGCATTGCCATGCGGTAATCTATGACGGCTTGTTCCGCATAACCGCCACCACCAACGAGTCCAAAAACGCGATCCCCTTTCGTCATTCCTTTTACAGCGTTGCCCATCGCTGAAACGGTGCCAGCGATCTCTAAACCAAGGACCTCAGATTCACCTGGCGGTGGCGGATATCCACCCCGTCTTTGAATCATGTCGGCTCGATTTAAAGCAGTGGCACGGACATCCACCAAGAGTTGTGTTTCTGTTGGATTCGGTGATGGGGCTTCGCCTAATTGCAGGACTTCCGGTCCGCCATCGCCAGTCCTAATAATAGCTTTCACTGTTCTACTCCATTTCTCTTTTAATATTTATCTAATTTTAACACATTTAGAAAGGTTATACCAAGTTTAAAGGCAGGTTTCAGATTTTCAATTAGTCAGGATATGGAGAGAAGAAGAGCGGCATAAAATATATAACAGAAAAATAAGAAGGTTACAACTTTTTACGTTTGTCAACGTCTAAAAGAATTGAATACTGGGAAGAACAAAAAACTATACAAGAAGAGGGAGAGGAAATGGGAAAAAGAAATGTCAGAAGTCCAAAGAAAACCGCGAATCGCCGATTCAACCCGGTAAAAGCGAAGTTGGAATCTATAAATGAATGTTTTGACCAATTACGGCATGGGCTACCGGCAAAGCAAGAAGAATATATTGAAGGGGACAGGATTACACATTCTTATGTGAAAAGCTGCTTCCTTATGATTATTCAACGCGCTGTGGATATCAACAATGTTATTATCGAATTTAGTGGACAGACACCGCCACAGCAAAAGCACCACAGTTTTCGTGCCTTACATCAAAATAGCGTTATCGATCGAGAAACCATGGATTTTTTCATGAAGGCTTTAGATTGCTACGAGAAAATCGCTAATCCCTACCAAGAACTCGCTCCTTCAGAACTCTATGATGCCGCTCTCCAACTTTTGAAGTACGGTGAAGCCTATACCCGCCAACTCGAAAATTTCTTCGTGAATCATTCACCTTAACGAATCATTCACCTTAACGAATCACTCACCTTAACGAGAAAAGGCACGGCATAAACCGCGCCTCTTCCTTGAGATGATTGGTTACAAAGCTTAAGACGCTTTAGTTAAACTCGACAATACCGCCTGTCCCTTTGAGCACCATGTCCGGTTTAAGCAGAATCTGCTCTTCGGTTTCCAACTTTAACCCGGTTGGATGGAGAATATAAGCAATTCTGAGCGGGAGATACTTACCTAAATCGGCAAGTCTATCCATATCGCTCTTAAATATTTGCTGTTCGCTCTGCTGGGTCTGATAGGCGTACCAATACTTGAGATAAGATCGAATACGGTTGTTGAAAATAATCTCCGAAGAGTTTGCATCAACGACTTTGACACGGATACGACCAAGAGCAGTAAGACGAGTACGAATATAGGTGGATGTACCCGAAATTCCGCCCTGTCTGCCCTGTTTCATAAGAAGTTGGTCGTAGTCCCGGTCGGTTAATTTCGGGTTTTCCACCCTTCCGATGATAACCATATCAGAGTCGAGTGCCTGTCCGAGCTTCGCTGCCAAAGCAGGATCTGCATAGACTTGCTCCAGCGTTAATCCCAACTCTGTGAGTTGGTCTGCAACCGGTTTAATTTTGTTTGAGATGTCATAAACCCACTCTGCCTCTTTGAATATCAGCTCCAGACGCGTTGCGAGGTTAACGCTAATTCGTCCAGCTAACTTGTCAATGTCTTCTGTTGCTCCTATTTCAGCAAAGAATGGAACAATTGCAACACGCTTTGCATCACTAATCGGGGGTGGGGTATCAATATTAACTTCACCATCACCATCAAGACAGCCCGCCATCGCAATGCAGAGAAGCGGTATGAATAGAAGTGTAAAGAAACGTATCACTGAAGTGTGCCTCCTATAATTTTGGGCGTAACGTGAAAGCCAATTTTTTGTAGACTGGGTCAGAAATTCTGTCTCCCATCCCAACCTATAACTTGCGAGACTTCTGATGCGATTGCGTCCACTTAAAAACCTCGTCAGCATATTCGGTATAGAAACTCCGCGCTTTAGCGCGTGAAGGAAATCCCGCCTCTTTTGCTAGGGAAGTGCAGGCGTTATTTTACCTCGCGCCTGCGGACGAGGTCTACAGTAACCTGCTATTAATATCGTCACGGGTTCGGGCGACCTGTAGTCAACGGTTTAACTCGTGGAGTGGACGTTTGGCGGACGCTTCGCACAAGCCCAACTTTTTAAGGGTGGGTTACTGACCCTTGCCCTACATTTTATCAACAGCATACCATAAATTACAGAAACAAGTCAAGCCTTTATCCGATAGCCAATGCTCGAACTTCTCCAAATTCGTGATCGAGTTTGGTCCATGAATCGCCAGAATCTGGACTACGGTACAGTTGTCCACTTACGCTGCAAGCGATAAGAAGATCGTTAAACTGTGGATTGTGAGCAAAACACCAGATTGTGCTATTTGCTGTTCTACCGATATCGGCTCGGTTCCACGTCTTCCCAGCATCATGCGTCGAGAAAATCCCGCCTTGATCGCCAGGGGGACCGTTTCCAGCCCCGATAAAGACCCGACCAGCGTTGCCATTGAGGAAAAACGCGGCACGACAGTAGGGCCATGGATAGTGCGCCTTGACATTTAAGGGTGTCCACTGTTGTCCCATGTCTGTAGTTACACAAACATCATTGTTCGTCGCAGCAATGATAGTTCTGGGTGAACCAGGAACCACACAAAGCCCGTGGATATCAAGGCTACTGAGTCCCTCACTGCGCTCAACCCATGTTTCACCGCCATCTGTACTGAGGCGCATTCCATCAATCTCAATCCCCGCATAGAGCGTTTGCGAATCTTCAGGATCAATCACGAAGGTTGTAACGCGCGGGATAATCGGAACACCTTCGCACTCTTGTGCGAGGTCAACGTTGAGTTGCTTCCAGTTATCACCACCATCAGCGGATTTGAAAAGCGCAGAGGGGCACGTACCCGCGTAGAGTGTGTTCGGTGTCCTTGGATCAACAGCGATCGCCCAAACTTCCAATTCATCCATAGGACTTGAGAGACGATGCCATGATTCAGCAGCATCGTCTGATCGGAAGATACCTTTTTCGGTCCCGGCATAGAGGGTGTCTGAGTTACTTGGATTAACCGCTATGGCGCGAACGTCGGCTTCTGGAAAGAGCTCATTACTCGCCCTGCGCCATGTGTCTCCGTTGTCAGCACTGCGCCAGACGCTTTGTCCAATAGTTCCGGCATAGAGTGTAGGTTGCATCTTTTTCCCCTTTCTTGAAGCCCCTAATTGGAGATATAAAATAGGAGCCGTTTTTAAAGAAGTCTGCGCGCGATCAGATTGTTTACCTCCCGCGCGTCTACAGTTACTCGGTTAAGGATCCCGTACCAACAGGTCTCGAATCAAGCGAAACCTGATATATCACAGATTTCGGTGCTATTTCCGGTTCAAGAAGGAACGAGAATCGGTACAGACGGTTATCTTGTAGGTCCTGTGTTATTAGATACATTGCTTGTGCTTCCCGGTAAAGCCGTTCCGTCTTGCTGTCAGAGAGCATTAGCGTTACAGTGGGCGTTAGCCCGACGAGGGGTTCAGTCGATTCAGCGATGATGTCCCAGTAACGCGGATGCACCGGATTCGGAAGTGCAGCGGTGATAAAGGTAATATGCGCACCGCGGGTTGCACTATACTGGTATGTCGAGCTGTGCGCGTCAACGTTGATTGATTCCATATGCAAACTGGGAACAAGAAGCACCTCTGCGGCAGTATTCGATAACACAAGGGAGCCGGTATTACCAGCTGACAATTTTATCTCCTTGATCTCGACGGTGCCAGTGTTATGAAATTCAATTGCATGGACAGCACTACTCGTTGGAGAACTACTTGAGAATCCAAGTGTTAACCCCTCGGCATCTCTAAAGCCGATATACGCCGCCGAAAAATTGCGCAGCTGCCCCTGCTGCGTACCGCTTGGATAGGAATCATGCCAGCGGCGAGGCATGAGAGAAAGTCTGACAGCACGATACTCAGATAAGTAGTTAGCCAATTTCCATTCAATAAAGATGTCAGAAATTGTTTGGGTAATCCCTCGAGATGCGAGGGCATCTGAGATACCGGTGAGCGATGTGCCGCGATTTTGGACAATTTCGATGAGTGTTCCTATACCTCCGTACTGCTCATGAAGATAGAGCATCCACAAGAAGGCAGCACCGTAGTGTGGAAGCGAGTCCGCATCTCCCTCCGACCACGTTACAAGCGAGATAGACGGCATTTTTTCAAATGCAGCTACATGTTCCTGCACAGAATAACCGCAGAGAAATGAGGCATACACTGCACATCCCTCATCAACCCAGGTTACTTCTCTTGTATCATGATGCCAATTGAGGAGGTGTTGAAATTCATGTGCAATAACATTGTGTGCTCTTTCACTGTTCGGATTGAGAGGTTGTGTATCAATATATAGCATTTCCGCTTCGTTACTACGAATCGGAAACCCTCGGAAGCCCGGGTTTCGAAGTAAACCCCGATGCTGGTCCGCCGGATTAAAAAAACCTGCTGTGTAACGGTCCGCGCCGCGGGCATCTTGAATATTAAGTAGAAGTAAGATAATCCTGCCGTTTCCATCAATATCGGGTGGGGCTCCGAAGAACTTCGTCAACGTCAGATAAATTCCTTGCTGTGGATTCGCTGGCGTGGTAGCGTCAAAAGCACGGATCATCGCCTGCACGGTTCCGGCGGTAACCCGTGTGTTCCACTCAGCTTCCTCAACGAAAACATAACAGAAACTACCTACACCACGTAGAACGGCGGAGACAGTGTACTGTTGCATGCTTCTAAAATCAGGAGCGAAGAAGGTTCGTTCTGTGCCAATTGGCAAAGCAGGCGCAGCAGGCAAGGCAGGAGCAGTCTGGTTTCCGGGTCGAAAAAACTGTTGTGGAGCGTTTATAGCATCAATTACACGCTTTGGGTTTGACAGATGCGGAGTCCCACAGAGATATGCTGAGCTGCTGTAGGGAACCCCCAAAATCAGTAATGCTACAAGCAAAAACCTCGCAAGCGACGTAGCAGTCGGCAGTCGGCAGTCAGCAGTCAGCAAAGAGAGAGAACCTTGCGGTAAACACAGTAGGCGTGCATACCATACCCTCTGAAGGCTGAAGGTTGAAGACTGAAGGCTGTTCCGTGGATATGAGATTCTAACGAAGTCTCTTAATCTCAGCCCTCTTCTATTTTCTTGTCTGCTAAAAGCACCTTGAATTGTTGAGATGTGCATCTTATCCACCCAGTCTGTTATTAGCATGACTCAGATTACCTAACAGCACAAAACACCAGCGACAGGTGTAGTACATATCTTTTAAGAATATCTCGGACAACAGATGTACCGGTCCCGAAAAAGATTAGCGGAGTTTAACGGCATCAAGTCTCTGGCGCAGTTCAGTGTTATTTGGTTCAAGTAGGACAGCTTGTTCTAAAGTTTGCAGTGCCTTCTGTTTCAAGCCTTTCCCAAGATAAGCATCAGCAAGATGCAAGAGGATTACAGGTGTATCAGGCAGATAGTGGAGTGCCTGCTCCAAATTTTCTATAGCGGCATCAAGTTTGCCTTGCTTAAAGTAGATGACCCCTAAACTATCAAGATATGCTCCAGATTTCGGTACGCTTTTGAGCGCACGGCGAACCAAAATTGCGGCTTCATCTAAATTAATGCCCTGCTCTGCATAGAGATATCCTAATGCGTTGTATGCATCCGGCAATTCTTCTTCCACAGATAACTCAATTGCCCTACGAAGATAAGTTTCTGCGCGTTTCACATCGTCTTGCATTTGATACGCCATCCCTATACCAGAAAGCGCAGGGACATATTTATCATCAACAGTGAGAATCTTCGTGAAAGTTTGGACGGCTTTCCGGGGCGCATTAAATTTGAGGTAAATTTGTCCGAGGGTGTAACGTGCGTCTTGAATACGTCTGGCTAATTCAACGCGTTCGCTACTTCTGGTCCGCAAACCGGTGCGAGTCCGTTTTGCCTTCTCTTCCAGCAAATTGATTACACGTGTGATATGGAATTCAGACCGCTCAAAATCATTTTCTGCCTGATACGCGAGACTAATACCGTGGTGTGCTTCAATTTCAACTTCACCGACATTACGCGTAGTGCGCTCCCTTACACTATTAGTCTCCGGCTGTCCTTCAAGGGGTGACAAAATAGAGAGAAAAGTCTTTATAGCTGCAGGATAGTCGCCAGTTTGAAGGTAAAGTTGTCCAAGACGGTTTCGTGCACTTTTCTGTTCGGGTCGGATGGTGATGACTCTTTCATAGGACTGCAAAGCTTCATCAAGCCGATTTTGAATTTCATAGAGTTCAGCAAGTTCCTTATGGTATTGGTCATCATAAGGCATAATGCGTGTAAGTGCCTTGAAGGACGTAATTGCAAGTTCAATATTGCCGAGATCACGCGCCATGCTGCCACGGTAGAAATGTGCTGTATTGTGGTCTGCATCTAATTCAACCACGCGGTTTAAAACATCAAACATCTCCTTTTGTAAAACATTAGGTATTTTGCTGTTTCTGTTCCGTTCCATATAATAAATGAATCGGTTCGTCACTATTTGGGCAATTACCCACGTTGCTTTTACATTTTCAGGATTAAGTTTAATGGCTGTTCTGGCATCCTCTTCCGCACCTTTGATATCTTGCAATTTAGGAAACCGAAGTGACGCACGCTCGGCATAAATAAAACTTATCTCGCGTGCAGATAGAAGCCCATTTTCGAGAATCATGGGGGAGTCATCAATTTCCTTGATTAAGGCATCGTAGAGAGCTTTGCTTTTTGGGATGCTGCGTTCGCTTGTTCTGCAATATACTGCCCACATTAGGTTGGTATAGAGTTTTGCTACACGGGTCATATCAGCGTTTAATCCTGTATCAGCATCAGGGAGTACCACTAACTCAGGCGTTTCACCTCCGGTTTGAGCTCGCAAGTCAGAACCCAAAAGGAGACATACTGTGATTAAAACAAGGATTGAGAGCACTTTAAAATGTTTCATTGTTTGTGAGTTATCAGCCTTCAGCCTTCAGTCTTCAGTTAAAGAGGGATTTGTTTAACCACAAACCTCTTGTAACTGAAAACTGTTAACTGAAAACTGGCAACTATCTCCTCTTTTTTAGGAATCTGATTCTTCCTCAAGTAGGGAGGATGAGAGTTCGATCTTGGCTGCGTCAACAAGTGTTTCATCTGCTTGGAGTGCCATTATCCGTACGCCTTGGGTGTTACGCCCGATACGTCGAATGTCACCGACCGCCGTTCGGGTGACATATCCGTTTGAACTAATGAGAACAAGTTCATCAGTATTTGTGACGCGTTTTGCAGCGACAACAGCCCCGTTTCGGGTAGATTTCCCGATGGCGATAATACCTTTTCCACCGCGTTTCTGCGAACGATAAGCAGAGACAGCCGTCCGCTTACCGTATCCATTTTCTGTAACAATTAACAGAGTATCGTCTCCTTCTGAAGCACTTGTCTCATCTGTTTCCGATGATTCATTGTTAACAATAACCATTTGCGCGATGAAGTCATCGGCACCAAGTTCTATCCCTCGCACGCCGCGCGTGTTACGTCCGAGAGGTCTAACATCTTTCTCACTAAAGCGTATGGCAACACCGTTGTGGGTGACAAGGATAACATGGGAATCACCGCTCGTTACTTGTGCACCGACAAGCTTATCGCCATCGTCAAGGTTGACAGCAATAATGCCGCTTGATAGCGTGTTTTCAAAACTGGAAAGTTTTGTCTTTTTGACAATGCCTTGCTGCGTCGCCATGAAGACAAATTCACTCGCCGTAACCTCGCCGGCATCAGCTCCCTCACTTTCTTGATTAACGGTTTTGGGAGGGACCGTAACATAAGCTGTGATATTCTCACCCTGTGATAAACGGAGTAGGTTGACCACTGCGCGTCCGGCTGATTGGCGACTGGCTTCAGGAATCTGATGAACTTTCAGCGTATAACATTTGCCCAAATCTGTGAAAAACAGAATGTTCTGATGGGCAGTGGCGACAAAGATGTGTTCCAAAAAATCGCCATCTTTTCGCGTAGCCCCCCTGATCCCGACCCCGCCGCGATGCTGCTTCCGGTAGGTGTCCATGGGTAACCGTTTAATGTAACCGGCATGCGATAGTGTGACCACCATCTCCTCATCAGCGATGAGATCTTCGACTTCAAATTCCTTGACTTCACCCGTAATTTCGGTACGGCGTTCATCCCCATATTTCTCTTTGAGGGTTTCGAGTTCCGTTCGGACAATATCCGTTACCAATGTTTCGTTGGCAAGAATTGCGCGAAATTCGGCGATGTGATCCAGGAGTTCTGTGTATTCATCGTGAATTCGCTGGCGTTCCAGCCCCGTCAACTGCCGGAGCGTCATAGTAAGGATTTCTCGCGCCTGTTGCTCGCTGAGTTGATAGGTTTCGCGGAGCTCCTCTTCTGCTGTTTGCGGCGATTCTGCTGTTTGAACGAGTTCGATAATTGCTTCGAGGTTTTGTAGTGCTAAGAGATATCCTTCTAAGATGTGATTCCTGCGTTCGGCACGTGCGAGTTCAAACTCTGTGCGCCGCCGAATCACATCTCTCCGGTGCTCAAGATAGTGGCGAACAATTTCCTCAAGTGTTAAAATCTTCGGGAGCCCCTCTACGAGGCAGAGAAGACTTGCACTGAAGTTTACCTGCATTTGTGTGTGCTTATACAGTTGATTCAGGATAACTTGCGCAATTTCGCCGCGTTTAAGGGGTATGACGATGCGAATCTCTTGGTCTGATTCATCCCGGATATCGTCAATTCCAGTAATAGTTTTGCTGACAACCAATTGATACATCCGCTCTAACAATTGGTTTTTCTTTACCTGATACGGAATTTCCGTTATGATAATCTGTTCTCGTTCCGCCCCGCGTAAGGAAACTCTTTCTATGACCGCTTTGGCTCGGATAGTGATGCTCCCTCTACCGGTGGCATACATCTGTTCGATACCACTGGTACCGACAATAATACCTGCGGTAGGGAAGTCGGGTCCAGGGATGTGTTCCATGAGAGTTTCTGAAGTGGCATCTGGATCCGTGAGCTGATGAAGTAGCGCGTCAACAACCTCACTGAGGTTGTGTGGCGGTATGCGAGTAAGGTAACCAACACCTATACCTGTTGTGCCATTGACGAGCAAATTCGGTAGTAGCCCAGGAAGGACTGTCGGTTCTTCGAGGGAATCCTTGTAATTGGGCTGGAAATCAGTTACCTGCTTTTCAATGTCAGTGAGCATCTCACTGGCAATAACAGTAAGGCGGCATTCCGTATAGCGCATCGCACCCGGCGGGTCGTCATCAATACTCCCGAAGTTTCCCTGTCCGTCTACTAATGGATAGCGCGTGCTAAACGGTTGCGCTAAACCAACAAGAGTACCGTAAATGGGCCCATCACCGTGTGGATGATAGTTCTTCATCACCTCCCCAACAACAGCGGCGCATTTGTCGTAAGGCCGATTTGCAGTGAGGTTTATCTGTCCCATCGCGTAAATAATCCGACGGGTACTCGGTTTGAGACCGTCGCGGACATCAGGTATCGCACGGTTGGTATTGACGCTCATCGCGTAAGTGAGGTACGATGTCGTCAATTCGTTTTCTATGTTGCGTTCTTGGATGTTTTCCATTTTACTTTTTGTATTATTTATCACTCCTTTTCTACAGATCTCGGGTAACTAATGCAATAGATGAAAGATTTAGGCACCGTATAGATCAAGATTTACCTGAGTTCCATAACGTTCTATGAATTCGCGTCGCGGTTCAACGATATCCCCCATGAGTAGTGTAAAGATGCGGTCTGCTTCGACGGCATCTTCAAGCGTCACTCTAAGCAGGATGCGTTCGTCTCGACGCATAGTGGTGTCGCGTAGTTGCTCAGCGTTCATTTCTGCTAAGCCTTTATATCGGGTAATAGTGAGTCCGCGGTGTTCTATCTTGAAGAGATGTTGCACCAGTGAAAAAATGTCATTTGCATGGTAAGTCTCTCCATTTTCCGACTGAACGCTAAACAATTTTTGATTCTCTAATGTCCCTGAATCATTTGTCTCTTCCGAGGAGAGGAAATCCGTGTTTTGGATGTCAAACTCAGCAAGTTTCTCCAGTTCGCGCCGGAGTTCGTGGTGCCACGTCCGTGGGGTGTGGTCCCCGACATTCGATATGCTAACTTTTTCATCGGTTGCCCCGCGCCCAGTGTCTCCAAAAAGCATCGTTTGCGGATTGGTGGGAACTGCGTTTTCAGAAGTTTCCTGTTCTGCAGTTAGCGGATCATCCACCTGAACCGGGGATATATTAAGCATCTCAAGTAGTCTATCTACGTTATCGGATGTGTCCGCTGAATTTGGTGCTTCACTTCCCAAATTTGAAAGTGGTACACTGCTCCGATTAATTTGATCAAGGAGACTTTGAATCTTGCGAACCGAGTTAGCGATAGTTCGATACTCCGATGCCGTGTAAGGAGTGCCCCTCCGGGAGTTTGTTATCTGAACAGTGTCAAGTGCCAGGGTGAGGAGATAATCTTCCATTTCCTCGTCATCTTGCAAGTATTGTGAACTCCTACCTTTTCTGACTTGGTAAAGCGGAGGTTGGGCAATGTAGAGATGTCCAGCGGCGATAAGTTCAGGCATCTGACGAAAGAAGAAAGTTAAGAGCAACGTTCGGATGTGCGCGCCATCAACATCGGCATCCGCCATAATGATAATTTTGGCGTAGCGGAGTTTTTCGAGGGTGAATTCTTCAGCACCGATCCCTGTTCCTAACGCAGTAATAATATCAATGACTTGGGCATTTTTGAGAATCTTGTCAAGCCTTGACTTGTCTACATTGATGCCTTTACCTTTAAGAGGAAGAACAGCTTGGTTCTGTCGATCTCTTCCTTGTTTAGCCGTACCGCCGGCAGAGTCTCCTTCCACGAGGAAGAGTTCAGTTAAGGCAGAGTCCCGCTCAGAACAGTCGGCAAGTTTTCCGGGCATAGAAGCAGAATCAAGGACACTTTTCCGCCGGATAACTTCACGTGCGCTGCGGGCGGCTTCGCGAGCTTGAGCGGCTTGGACTGCTTTTTGGATAATGCGTTTGGAAACAGAAGGATTTTCTTCCAGAAGCATCTTGAGCCGGGAGCCAACAAAACTCTGAACGATTCCTTCGACCTCTGTATTTCCAAGTTTCGACTTTGTCTGTCCTTCAAATTGCGGATCCGGGACTTTGACGCTGATGACTGCAGTCATTCCTTCGCGGATGTCTTCACCAGTGAGATTTATCTTGACGTTTCGCAGGAGATCGTTGGCAGTGGCATACGTTTTGAAGGCACGGGTAAGGGCACTCTTAAAGCCACTCTCGTGAAACCCACCTTCAGAGGTACGAATGCTGTTGGCGTAGGAACTAATGTTTTCTGTGTAGGTAGTATTGAACTGAAAGGCGATCTCTACCGCGATCTCTGACTCAATACCCTCTAGGTAAATAGGGTCGGAATGCAAGACTTCTTTGTTTTGGTTATGGTAGGTAACGAAAGAGGCAATTCCGCCATCGTATTGAAAAGCAATTGGTTCCGAATTTTCTTCATCGCGAACGTCGTGAAATTGGATGCGTACGCCTTTGTTAAGGAAAGCGAGTTCTCTGAGCCGGTCCCGAAGGACATCGTGCGAAAAGTCGAGCGTGTCAAATATTTCGGAATCAGGCATAAATGTGGTCTGGGTGCCTGTTTTCTTGCTGTTACCGGTTTTTTCTACAGATGTCTGCGGGATACCCCGAGCGTAGCGTTGCTCGTAAGTTGCGCCGTTTTGATAGACTTGAACGTGGAGCCATTCAGAGAGGGCATTGACGCAAGAGGCACCAACACCGTGCAAACCACCAGCGGTTTGGTAGCCGACTTGTTCCCGACCATCAAATTTACCGCCGGCGTGCAGTGTAGTCATGACCACCTCAAGGGCAGAAACGCCTGTCGCGTGAGTATCAACAGGAATGCCTCGACCATCATCAGTGACGGTTACACTGCCATCGCGATGGAGCTTAACTTCGACTTGTGTCCCGTAACCGGCACCGATTTCGTCTATGGAGTTGTCAACCAGTTCTGTGACGAGATGGTGTAATCCAGCGGGACCCGTGCTGCCGATGTACATGCTTGGACGTTTTCTGACGGCTTCAAGCCCTTCAAGGATTTGTATATCGCTTGCTGTATATGTTCGTGCTTCTTTTGACATTTTTAATTATGATGCCTCGCTATAAATCACCCTAACGGGAATGGTTTGCTTTGTAGTGAGAATTTTTAGTGGAGTTGGTACCTATCCGCAGGAAAATTTCTTGTGTACCTCCTTACAATTACGTTACTTGTGGTAAAGATATTATATCATTTTTTGACACTTTTTGTCAAGGGAAAAATGAACTTTTTCGCACAATACACGTGGGGTGAACCCAAATCTAAAGCATTAGGAATTGTCAAGGTTTGTCTATGCTTTGCGCAGTGAATAATTGCCACAAAGATTCTTTTAGTTGAGGGTCAGACACGCTTGTGAGAGATTGCTCAATTTTTTCTAACTGTTCGGGTGTTACTTGGTAGGTGTTACCAGTGGTGGAATCTTCTTCTGACGTTTCTGGGCTTAAGGGCTGGTCTTCAGTTTTATGAGGTTCTGTCGTGTTAACTTGGTGTATTTCTATCCGAAGGTCGGTGAGAATGGGTTGCCCTAATTCAGCGTTTATGTCGGCTAAGAGTTTCGGTTTATGGAATGACAAGGCTGTTTTGTACGCAGGATATTCTGTGTAAATCTTCAGGATACCATTCGACAGCGATACAGGCACAGTTTTTGTGCTGAGAGGCACGCTAAGGTGTTTCCGAAGGTGTTCCCGCCAGAGAGCGAAGACTTTTTGTTCAAGCATCTTAGGCTCAAGGTCGTGTGTTCGGATGAGTTCAGTGAGAAGATAGCGTAGGTTATGGGTTTTGTCCATTTTCTGTCTTTCAATTTTTAAATTATTGACTTCTGAGGGTTGCTCCACTTCGTTCTGCAACGGTTTTCGGTGAATTCATGCCCTGCTTTAGGTTTCGGGTGGCACTTGACTTAGCCGGATGCCACCGCGCAATGAAATTATGTTTCCTTAAATGGCATAATTTGTCTTTGCTTTACATTTGAAGCGGTGCCCAGGGACCAATCATTTAAAATTAGTTTCGGGGGCGTGGTTTATCTGGGCATTTTCTACTGTTAAGACGTTTGGCTGGTTGAGGTGGTGCACGAGAGGTTCAGCGTGGGTCGCAGTAATGAAGGTTTGCGCACTCAAATTTTGGAGAACGTTTAATAGATACTCTGTTCGCTTGTAATCCAATTCTGAAGTGACGTCGTCCAGAAGGACGATCGGATCCTGCCCCGTCACAGCTCGGATTAATTCTAACTCTGCCAGTTTAAGTGCTAACGCTATCGTCCGTTGCTGACCCTGGGACCCGTAAGCGCGCGCTCCCTCTCGGAACGTTCCAATTTCGGATTTTGGGAGTGGATCTTGAATTTGGGAATCTTTGTGGTCCACCTCCTCTTTCTCAGCGTCCGTGGCTTCCAAGCGATTTTCGCTGTCGGAATCAAGGCTGGATGTTCCAAACGCGTTCTCCAGTTCGATGAGAAAGTCGTCGCGATGCGGTCCGACGAGGGTTGTGCCTCTCTGTAAATCAGCACCGCGCGATGCATTTAAAGCTGCATTGAAGTGCTTTGATATCTCGGTTTCGGTTTTGGTCTCAAGGAACCCAATCTCTGATTCGCCTATTGAATTTTCCGTATCTTCATCTTCTGTATTATGGGTGTTATGCATTGACGTATTGTTCCGCATCAGCGCGGAACAATACGTCAATGCGAGGTTTTCTTGACCACCAGTGAGTTTTTGGTGATTTTGCATGGCGTAGGCTTTTAATTGATGAAAAATTTCCAATCGCTTTATAATAATTGCAGTACCGTGGGCAATTAAAAGTTTGTCCCAGACATCTAACTGTACCGCATCCACTAACGTCGTGCGAATTTGTTTAAGAAGTTCGTTCCGTTGCCTGAGAACCAGTTTATATTTCTGCAAATTTTTTAGGTAGGTGCTGTCGATTTGTGAGATGAGCAAGTCCAAAAACCTTCGGCGTTCTGCGGGTCCGCCCTTCACCAATACAAGGGACTCCGGTGAGAAGAGCACCGCATTAAACTGCCCAATCCATTCAGAGCGTTTCGTTTGAAGCATCCCATTCTTTTTAAGTTTAAACTGCCCACGCGCCCGCTTCATCGCCTCAAGCGACATCACATCGTTACGACTGTTTCCCAACATTCCTTTCAGATAAAATCCTGCTTCGTTGTGCCGAATTAATTCACCATCGCGAGTCGCCCGGTGCGATTCAGCAGTACAAAGGAAATAAATTGCTTCAAGCAGACTTGTCTTCCCTTGCGCGTTCCCGCCAATAATTAGATTGACAGGCGTGGAAAAACTCACTTCGCAATCGACATAGTTACGGAAGTTGCGTAGAACAATTTTATTGAGTAGCATTTGTTTTAGATGCAGAAAATTTCCTTGAGTCCTGTTTGATAAATTTCTTTGTTTGACAACTTTTCTTGTTTGATAATTTCCGAGTTATCCACAATTCCTAATACTTGTACTAATTACGATATATATATATATTAAATTGTAGTAGCAGTAGTAGGGGCTGTGGATAAGTGGATAACTCGTCTGAACCCTTACCACCATTGACAAGTACCTGTGGATAACTTGTGGATAACTTTTTGACTTATCCACAAGTTATCCACAGACACGGAAAATTTTTGACTTATCCACAAGTTATCCACAATTTGTCAACAGAGAATTACATAGTTATCCACAAGTTATCCACAAGTTATCCACAAGTTTGAGGTGCACCGTAAAACTGAAAAAGGGACGACTTGAAACTGAAAAGTGGAAACTTGGGACGGCAGCACCGGCGGATTTCGTTAGCGGAATTGATCGAGTAATAGGAGAATCATTTGTCGCTCTTCGTCATTTTCCGCAATCATTTTTTCTATCTGTCTGCAGGCATGGATGACAGTCGTATGATTTTCCCTATTAAACGCTTGTGCAATATTTGAATATGACATTGGCGTCAGTTCTCTGCACATGTACATAGCGATCTGACGCGGTTGCACCAATTCCTTTGTCCGTTTCTGAGATACGAGATCCTCTGTTTCGATTCCAAAGTAATCGGCGACAGCTGTTTGTATGGCTCTTGATGTAGCAGTTTTTCGATGTCGAATCGGTGAGGGTGTCCCGACATCACTCAGTACCTGCCGCGCGAAGTCCAAAGTCAAGTCTTCTTTGAATATTGTTGCTTGAGCAATTAGCCGCACAAGAGTTCCTTCGAGTTCTCGGATGTTGGTTGTGACCATCTCTGCGATGTAACTGAGTACGTCATCGGGGAGATTGTCCAACCCTTGGTCTCGACATTTCTGCCGCAGAATAGCGATACGTATTTCGTATTGTGGCATGCTAATTTCAGCTACCATGCCTGATTGAAACCGAGATTGGAGGCGTTCTTCAAGGTTTTCGAGGTTGTCTGGTGTCCGGTCACTGCTCATGACTATCTGGTTTGAGTTCATATGAAGGGCATTAAAGGTATTAAAGAACTCCTCTTGTGTACCCTCCTTGGCTTGTAAGAACTGTATGTCATCAATCAAGAGCATATCTGCGGTTCGGTATTTTGTCCGGAATCCTTGCGCTGATCCGCGGTTGACGATGGACTCAACGTACTCGTTCATAAAGGTTTCTGATGTAACGTAGAGGACTTTCTTATCTGGTTGGTATGCTAAAAGTCGGTTACCAATTGCATGTAGCAGATGGGTTTTTCCCAATCCCACACCGCCATAGATAAAGAGCGGGTTATAGTCACGTCCGGGGTTTTCTGAAACAGCTAAGGCTGTCGCGTGACAAATCATATTGCTGGAACCAACAATGAATCTATCAAACCGATAGTTCGGATTCAACCCTGTTTCATTCTGTATTGATGGCACAGGTACCTGAGTGTTCGATGTCCGATTTGAATTAGGCAATTGGTTAAAATTCTCTTCGTTCTGCGTTTCGCTAAAGTCTTCACTGCCTTCGGACGTGGGTTCGTCTACGGTAAGGATGAGTGCACATTGTGCCCCGATGAGTGTCGCCAAAACCCGTTGGATATCAGCACGAAAACGCTCCTCAATCCTTGCACGCGTGTACGCAGAAGGGACGGCTATATTCAACGCCTCCGCTGTGATTGAAAGCGGAACCGCTTGGTGAAGATAGACATCCTGCCTCGCTGTCTCGCTGAGTTTTTCTAATATTTCCAGCCAGATTTCATTTGGGGTGTGCCGCATGAGCATATTTCCTGTAAGAAACTATGATAAAATTATGATACCATTTTTATGAAAAAAAATCATTTTATAAGAAATATCATATCATTATATTGCAGAAAAGTCAACATTTTTTGTAGAGAACTTTCTTTGATTTTATAATTTATGTTGCAACTTCCGCTGACAAAATATTCTGAACTGAAATCGAAATTTTATCAAGTTCAATTACAATCCAATGCACTTTTTGGTAACCTTCCTATTACGTTTTCAAAGTGTTAGTGATGACGCTAAGAGTTGCGCGTAGGGATCTAATGCAGAGAAAAAACGCGGTGCCTTGTGGCTTTCTTAATAAGACTATGCACCCTTTTCACCCAAAACTGTGTCTCTCAGAGTACAGAGAGGAGATCACGTTTAGACGCTTTTAATTCTTAAAATTGTTCAAACTTTAGTCTTCTCTACGACCCCAGAAAATTGAAAACGCAATGGTCCTGGATTTTATGCAACCTTTCTATCCTTGATACGCGTTATTATGTTATGAAACCACGGAAAAATGGAATTATTTTAGGACTTACGCAATGCGCAATGAATTGCGCGACTACGAACCATATCCCTTTTGAGAAACACAGATATAGAACTTACGCAATAGTTTAGAAATGTGTTATACTCTGAGTTTATGAAAACCGTAACCCTCTCTGAAAAGAAGCACTCGTTATTTTCCGATTACTGGTAGTTTCTGTTAGCAAGTTTCGATAACTTCACGCAGACGTATTTTTCGGATCATACAGACCGATGGAGTCACGACCAACTCAATCGTTTGCTTCGTGAGGAACGCATCTCTGCGGGGGATCTGTGGCGATCGGTGCGAACTCTCACTGCGAGGCAATAGAGTTTGACTCACAAGGATACCTTCTGTTTGACGATACGGTCGTGGCAAAACGATGACGAACATCAACCCGCCCGTTCCCCGTTTGCAAAGAAAATCACGCGGATTGAGGATATGGATCCAGATGAATTGGTAGATATGATGCGTGTCAGTTTACTTCGACGTTTTGGCGACATTCCAGAGGTTCACACATTTTTGGCGTTAAACGAGAAAAAACTCAAGAATCAACCGCTCTCCTTGGATGAGCACATTGAATTTACAAGAGCCCAGTACTCTTTGTGGCCAGATCCAAGAACCAAGAAAACGCTTGAGATTTTCTTGGAGAAAAGAGCCACTGAGTATCCAAGCAGCACTCGAATCGTGAGGTAAAGCCGTGAAAACTTTGAAGACGTTACTCGGATGTTTTATTTTCATCACCCTCCTCTCCGGTTGCAGTGTGAGGCACGTCAACGAAACGCCCCAAAACGCATCGGTTCCCGACCCCACACTTGAAAGACAGGATGCCAAAAAACAGGATACCAAAAAAGAAGATTTCATCATCGGATTTAACCCGTTTCGCGATGACCCCGACAATCCGAGTCCGCACAATCCGCTTATCAAGAAGTTCGGGGATATTCCAGAAGTCCGTACCTATATTCGGCTCCAGCGAAAATTTCTATTTGGCATTGGACTCAACGTTGATGAGGCAATAGAACTCTATACTGCGGAAGCCTATCTCTATCCGTCTCTTGAAGCAAAGGCTAGGTTAAAAGCGTGGAAAAAGGACAAAGAGCGATATGAAAGACTGGGCATCTTAACGGATGAACCTGTAATGGGGTACAACATCAAAACCGATTTCAGTGATGAAGATCCAGCAGACAATGAAACGGCGGATTAATGTCCGCAACAATGTTCAACATCTCAACGCTACTCAAATCAATACTTCTGTCTGCAATTCTGCTTGTCGCTTTCTGGATTCGCATTCAGAGCACAACCGCTATCCCTGAAGGCCATTTCACGGGCGTTGATGCTTACACCTACTATTTTCAGGCACAACAGATCTCGGAACTAGGGAAACTGCCAGAACGTGATATGCACCGATGGATGCCCCTCGGTAGAGATAACGGGCAAACCCTAAACCTTTACAGCCAAAGTGATAGCAAAGCAAATAGGACGCTCCGAAGGCACGATTAAAACACACCTCCGCAACGCCCGCCTTCAACTCCAAGAATACCTCACAAGATTGGCTTGACTTCTATTCGGAATTATGGTATACTATAAATATTAGTAGCCCAAAGTCTGTTTTCGACAGATATGTTCAGAAATGGACATGTTTAATCTATCGGTATCATTTTATAGTTTAGTAAAATCTACAATTACTTGGACATTGCGGGGAGGCAAGGATACTTAGGGGAAATCCGCAGGGAAACACCCAAGCAAAAACCCCGAGCAAAACACTTCACCAGCGGTGACCGTGGGGGGTTCGTTCGCTGAACAACTGCCTACATATTTTCGGGCTTTACTATAAAGCCAAGCGTAACATCATTCTGGCAAAAACATTTCTTTAACGATTAACCCTAAGTGCGAAGCCTGAAACGAAGTGGAAGGGTTTTTGCTTGGGTGTTTCTTCAGATATACGGCGAGGTTCCTCAAACCTCCTACTGTCCTGACCGAACCGCGAGGAAAATTAAAAACATGAAACGCACATATCAACCGCATCGTCGGAAACGGAAAAATAAGATGGGTTTCCGGAAACGGATGTCCACGCGGCATGGAAGGCAAACTATTGCGCGCCGCCGCGCGAAGGGACGAAAAGTCCTGAGTGCCTAAAGAAGGACTTTATGGCATGCTTCGCATTAAGGGGAGCGGTCGGATGTTGTGACGGTGGCCCGTAACGACAATTATCCGTATCTGCGATGGTATCCGTTGCCGTTTGAATCTCTCTCTGAAAACCGTTCCGATCTCCAAACACCGCGGACTTAACCGTCCACCGTTTCGGAATGTAATGGAGAAACGCCCAGAAGCCCCATAGTTAAAAAAATGCCCCGAACTTTTAAACTCCCTCACTTCTATCATAGTCCGGTTATCTCTGTCGTTAAGCATGCCCGTCGCGAAACTGATGCCCGAAAGCGAGATCTTTCGCCAACCTTATTGGATTTCGGACCTGTCCGCTTTAAAATCGCTCGTCATTTTGGGTTCTGCTACGGTGTTGAAAATGCGATTGAAATTGCATATCAGGCGTTAGCAGAAAATCCGGATAAGCGTATCTTTCTACTATCCGAAATTATTCACAACCCGCGAGTCAACGAAAACCTGAAACACCGAGGTGTCGAGTTCCTAATGGATACCGCCGGGACCCCACTCCTCCCTTTCGATATTTTAATGCCTGACGATGTTGTCATCGTTCCTGCTTTTGGGACAACCCTTGAAGTAGAACAGGCTCTCAAAGCGCGCGGCGTTACCCTCACAGCCTATAACACGACGTGTCCGTTCGTTGAAAAAGTTTGGCGGCGGAGTGAGGAAATCGGAAAGCAGGATTACACGGTCGTAATTCACGGAAAACGCTATCATGAAGAAACCCGGGCGACGTTTTCCCATGCACAAGCAGGCGCGCCTGTCGTCGTCGTTCGTGACCTTTCGGAAGCACAAGCTTTAGCAAAAGTGATATCGGGTGAAAAAGATACCGCGTTCTTCTTTGAAAAGTTTGCAGACCGATTCTCTCCCGGTTTTGATCCCACTGTCCACCTCAAGCGCATAGGTGTTGTCAACCAAACAACGATGCTTGCTACCGAAACACAGGCAATTGCCGATTTACTACGGGAAGCGATCAGGACGACGGACGGGGACACTGAGATATCGGCACATTTCGCGGATACGAGAGACACGCTCTGTTATGCCACTAAGGAAAACCAAGACGCAACGCTCGCACTCATTGCTGATGGTGGTGACATTGCAGTGGTCGTCGGGGGCTATAATTCATCCAATACAAGCCATCTTGTGGAGCTTTGTCAACAACGTCTCCCTACATATTTCATCCGAGATGCAGACGAACTACTGGACCCTAAAGAGATTCGACACCTTGAGTTGGAAACAAAACAGGTGAAGACCACAAAGGACTGGCTTTTTCCAAGAAGCAGTCAGCAGTCAGCGGTCAGCGGTCAGCAAGACGGTGTCCCTTCACCAGAGACCTCTTTACCGACTGACATTGTGTTGACGGCTGGTGCCTCTTGCCCTGATGTGTTGCTGGACGAGGTATTACAGAAAATCGTCGGATGGTTTCCAAATAGCCGCTCTGTAGAAGAAGTCTTGGAACCCTACAACGCGTAGTCCGTGGCACTCAATTTTAGCCAGGAGTAGGTTGTCTTCCTACTCTCTTTGTGAGGCAAACCAAAAACGGCGAGTATTCCCCCACAATTACGCCAACGTTGCGAGTGCGTCCAGGAGGACGGATGTCTGCGACGGCTTACCAACGCTGATCCGGACGTGGTCTTGTAAGCGTGGTGTGTTAAAATATCGGATGAGAATGCCTCGCTCAGCTAACGCCGCTTTCAATCCCGCCGCGTCTCTTCCAACAACCCTTGACAGAATGAAATTCGCCTCACTCGGATAAGGATCTAAGAAGTCAAAATTTCGCAAGGCTGGATAGAGTCGTTCACGCTCCTCCACAATTTTCCTGATATTTTCCTGGAGTTGACGTACGTCTGACAGCGAAGCTAATGCCGCGGTTGACCCGGCGACGTTTACATTGTATGGCTGCTTAATCTTCAACAGGTGCGAAATTATCCAGTGCGGAAAGACACCATAGCCTACCCGCAACCCTGCAAGTCCTGCCCACTTACTAAACGTCCGAAGCACAATCAGATTTTCATGTTCTAAAACCCAGTCTGCACGGCTGCCCCCGGCGAATTCGATATAGGCTTCATCTAATACAACAATTAGTGGTAATTGAAGCAGTTGCCGAAGACATGCATCACTGAGGACACTACCGTCAGGATTGTTCGGGCTTGTGATAAAGAGGATTTTGGCGTTTCTGCCACTGGAGGCAATTTCAACTATTGATTCAGTGTCTAAGGAAAAATCTGCTTTTCGTTCGACATCAATAATTTTTCCCCCGTTAAGTTCCGTGTCGAAACGGTACATTCCAAATGTTGGAGGACAATTGATAACCGCGTCTCCAGGGGTGACGAACAGTCGAACTATAAGATCAATCAGTTCATCTGCGCCCTGTCCGGCGATGATATGCGTTGCATCAATGCCTGTGTACCGACTCAGTGCTTGGCGGAGCGCAGTGCTATCCGGGTCTGGATATATGTGGTAATCCTTTTCATTGGCAAGTGCTCGATAGACGGAGGGAGAGGGACCGTAGGGGTTCTCGTTCGCATCAAGTTTTATGATGTCTTCAACAGGAATACCAAGGCGTTTACTCAAGACATCGAAAGGAACAATCGGCGTATACGGTGCCATATCCGCGATGTCTGAACGAACGAGATTTTGATATTTTAAACTGTTACATTTGGTCATCGTTCCACTTCGTTTCACGATGGTGTCTGGTTAAGTACGAGCGGGTTTCGGCGAACCCACTCCGTGTGGATTGCACCGAAAACCTGCCCGAAACGAAATTATGCCTTAAATGGCGTAATTTTGCTTTGTAGCGAGAATGCGTTACATTTGGAGGGCAACTCAGAGGCCCATCGTTAGAAAAGCGTTTCGCACCCCTCTCCAGTAACAGGCGGGGTCCCGGCTTCTGGTTAATTCCAACTGCCTTAAAGACGAGAAAGGACCAACCCCGCGTGAACTGGACCAAAAACCTGCCCGAAACGAAGTGGAGGGCAGAGCAGAAACTTAATAATTAAAGATCTGGGGTCGGTGAAGTTCTCACCTCAACTGCTTTTGGTGTCAAAGCACCGATGGGTGTCTCGCTCTTTAGTACCCGCACAAAATCGTCCACTGTCATATCTGCTACGCGTAAATTGGAATCTTCCGTTCTGCCTGCGATATGCGGTGTGTGAACAACGTTGTCCCGATTGCGTAATTCATCGTCAACGGGAACCGGTTCGTTATCGTAAACATCGAATGCCCCTGCGAGTTCGTCTTTCACGATGCGTTCTCGTAATGCGTCCATATCAACGGCAAAGGCGCGTGTAATCACGACAACCAAACTACCTTTCCGTAAGTGATAGATACGTTCTCGATTCAACAGATGTTTGGCTGAAGGTGTCGGTGGAACCGCCACAAAAACGATATCCGAGCTATCAGCGAGCGTGTCCATGTCAGCGCGTTGCACGTTCCATTCTTGGAGAAGTTCGTCCGGAACATACGGATCGAAACCCATCACCGTCGCCCCGAAGACCCTGCACCATTTTGCGATTTTTCCGCCAATTTGCCCGAGTCCGATAACACCTATGTTTTTTGTGCCGAGATCGCCGTTGACGAAATCGGGGTCGTCACAGAACTGCTGTGCGGCAGGGAGTTTATCCAAGGGGGCACCGCTTTCACGTGCGTTTAGCGAACCCCACATCGGGTTTTCCCAATCCCACAGTTTTTCGCCTTGTGCCATCCGCAGGTGCCATTGTGCTGTCCGGCGCAGCGAAGACAGCGCGAGACCGAAAGCGCATTCTGCTACAGATTGCGACCACGCTCGTGTCGATTCGATCACTGGGATGCCACGTGCCTGAAGTGCTTTATACGGGATACCGTGTCCAGAATTGTCGGTCATCGCTCCGAGTACTTTCAGTTTTGGGGCTGCCGCGATACATGCTTCGGTCAGGTTTCCACCGAAGTGGGATATTCCGATGGTTTCGCTTAAGTCGACCTGTTCGTGAATAGGGTCTCGACTATTTGTGTTGAGAACGAGTGTTACACCTAATTCTTCTAATCGACTGACCATCCGTTCGTGTACGAAGGGCCAAGAAATTTCCAAATTGGAATAACGTGTGAATACAAATTCAGGACTTGCCATTTTTTAATTATTCCTTGCGGTTCGTTGAGCGGGTTTAGGGGTTTGACGTGCCTGTTCGTAGACCCGCTTTCCACTACGTTCCAAGCTACGTGCTTTTGTCTAATTTTAATGTATTGAATCTGAGCTGTACTCCATTACATTACGAGAAACCGGTTTCAGGTTAATTCGGGAATCCGCTTTAGGTGTAGAACTGAACCGATAACTGTTAAAGATGAATGAGCAGATGGGGTCCAGTCGGGTATCTGCCCATACGCGCGCCATAGAGTGAAAGTCCGCCTGTCTCGGCAGCGTCGGATTTGACCTCGTAGCGGACTGTTAATGTGTCTGCTTTTCCATTCAAAACGAGAGATGGGTCAACTTTGACCCTGTAAAGGTAACCGTAGTTGCCAGGCTGCCCGTGGATATAAGAGAGCACACCGCGCGCATCCGCCGGACAGTCGGAAATGCGGATCGTCTCGATTTCAACACCGTTGACAGAGATCGTCACATCAGATGGATGTTTTTCAGGTTCCGTTTGACGTGCACCGCCGTTTGCGCTGGATGCTTCAAAAATCAATTCCATCTCTGCGGAATTTGTTGTACCGATCCCTTCTGGCATTGTCCCGCAAGCCTCTATAGGCTTGCGTATCTCATATTCAACGTAACCACTTCCCTCTGCGGAAAACAGATGTTCGTTCAAAAATCGGGAATCGGAGTGTTTTTGATAGGGCGTTTCCCCCCCTCCTACAAGAGCCCAAGACGATTTGGACGCGTTTCCAGGGGCGTAGTTGATGCGAACTAACCTTGAATCGCTTGATTCAACTGTTGGATTAGTTTCAATGAAATGCTCGAAGTTGATGAAATTACGGGCGACAACAGAACCGGTGCCATCTGTTACCCAGACGTGGAGTGTACCGAGCGCGGGGTGAACATCAGGCATGGTAAGTTCAAGCTGATGCACGTTTTGCACTTGGTACTGTGGAAATGGAATATCAACGCTTCCTGAAACGCATCCACGTGTGATATCTCCAGTCGCTGACATCGTATCCAGTTGCCAGTGCAGTGTTGCACCTGTGATGGTTTTGTGTGAGAAATGGCTCGTGTAGATATCAGCCTTTATCTTCTCACCCGGTGTAACTGTTGTCCCAGGCGGATAATCAATAGCGATAAAATCTAAGGTATTAATATCGAGGTAGTCGTATCCGAATGCCTTTATCGACCGGTCGTAGTTCATGAAACCGTTGTGTTCCCACTCGATATCCTGCAACTCGGTATAGACGTAACCGCAAATTTTCGGATGGAGGCGGAGTTCGTTGGTAAGGTATTTGAAACACCATGAGACATCCTTATCGCCCGCGCCTGCTGAGATACCACCGTATTCGCTATTAATCAGTGGCGCATCGCTCTGGACATTACCACCAGCGTAATTGAACGCTGAACTGGGGTATGTTTCTTCCACAACGTTGGCGATATGTTCTTTCGCGCGTTCATAATCGTTGATGTAGAAGTGCCACGAGTTGATGTCTGTTTCTACGTGGTCGTACAAACAGGGCGAGTTGTCCTCAATGAGGCGGGTGGTGTCAAGAGATTTGGCAAGGTAATACATCTCGCGCACCCATTCTTGCCGTTCGTGCATCTCTTTGTACTCCCTGCCACCGAGTCCCCAAGTTTCGTTAAAATTGCACCATGAGATGATCGACGGATGATTGTAGTCACGCGCAATGTTCCCGCGAAGTGTTTGCTCAAATCGTGCCTTCGCTTTCTCCGTATAGTCGCCAAAATTCGGGATGTCGCACATAAAGAGCAAACCCAACTTGTCAGCCCAGTAATAGAGCCGCGGCTCATCTACCTTGATGTGGAGGCGGAGAAAGTTGAATCCGAATTCTTTTGCGCGTTCGACGTCCCTGCGAATCGCTTCATCTGTCAAAAACGTGTACACGCCTTCTGGGTTAAACGACTGATTGAGCGCGCCAAGCAGATAGATAGGACGGTTGTTAAGGTAGATATACTGATAATCTCCACCGGGGGCTTTCGCTATAGAAACTTTCCGCATTCCGAAGTAAGTGAAAATCCTATCAATTTTTAAATTATGGGCCCCTGGGCTGCCCTCCATTACATTACGGGCAGGTTTCTGGTTAGGTCGCGCAGTGTTCGGATCTTGTGCGATTTTAGAAGAACTTTCCTCAGTCGGGAGATCGCTCCTACCGGTGTGGGGTGCGTCCGGAGTATTTTCCATCAGCAATTCGAGCGTCACATCGTAGAGATTTGGGGTGTCTACGTCCCACAAGCGGAGTTGTTCTGGAGGGATAGTAACTGTAAATTGTGTGTCACTGCCAGAAACTTCAACCGAACCATTGCGTCCGTCGCAATTCCAACGTAGGTTGAGTCCTGTATTTTCTGTGTATCCGTCTACCTTAACGGCGAATGTAGCAGAAGCGTTGTCAATGTCAGGTGTTATGTGGCACTGCGCGATGTGGGTTTCGTTTCTGGGTTCTAAGTAGACAGACTGCCAGATACCGCTGGTTCGTTCATACCAACCTATCTGTTTGCCCGCGAGTTGCTCGCCGTGGTCCTGTGCGTCGTAAGCTCGAACGACGATGCATGCAAGTTGCCCGGGTGTGAGTGTGTCTGTGATGTCAAATTCAAACGGTAGATACCCGTTTTCATGCTTACCGATTATTTGACCATTCACCCAGATGGTCGTTTCCCAATCGACAGCACCGAACTTCAAAATAACTCGTCTATCACCCCAATTCTCAGGGATAGAGACCGTTTTGCGATACCAACCGATTGTGTGTCTCGGCTCGTCCCGATAATTTCCACCACGTTCTAAACCGCCGCAGGTGACCGCTTCAGGTGTGATATAGGCGTTTCTGCTCAAGTAGGTTGCGTTATCCGCTTGTTCTTCGCCGCCCCATGCCGCAAGGCTTTCCCAAGGATAGGGAACCTGTATTTGCAATGTCCATGGGGAATCAACGATTGGCTCCAGGGCAAACCATTGATTTTGTTCGCCGGTATCGCCAGGGTCAAAAGCGAATTCCCATGTGCCATTCAGACAGATCCAATCGATGCCTTCTGATGTTCCGCGTTGAAAATCTGGACGCGGATATTCTGGGCGAGGTATATCTGTATTGTTGCCTCTCATGCTTTTCCTTTTTTTATAGTTTTCAGTTATCGGCTATCGGTTATCAGTTAAGAGCGGTTTGTAACAATCTACCCAAATTTTGCCCATACGCGGCAAAATTTGTCTTTGCTTTACATTCTTGGAGTACTCCAAAGCATCGTGAATTGTCACAAAAAACCTCTTAACTGACGACTGATAACTTTAACCCTCAACTCGTGCCTTAAACAAATCTAATCAGAGCGAGTTGAGGGTTAAAACCACTATATCATAAATTGCTTTTCTTTCCAATTTTTTTCTACACTTGTTTGGATGGGCGGGTTCTCAGGGTAATCTTAGGCTTTTGTTTATTGGATTTCGCCGCGGACGGTGAGGGCAGTCGCGATGGAGAGGAAATCTCTACCCTCTTCAACCCTATCATGGTTGTAGCTGAGGCCGAGATGGAAATTCGCTGTAATATGGGTGCTGACTTTGTAACCGATGCGCAAGGTCGTCTCATACCTTTCTGAACGCTCCTCGAGGTTCGCGCCGTACTGCTCTCTTCGGATAGCCCAAGAGAGAGTATTGGTTAACTCGAGATCGTGTTTCAGGGGGATTCTACCGAAAAACGGTATCCGTATGCCATTTTCTGTACGGTATCTGTAGTCAATACTCAAGTTTGGAGTGACGATGAGCGCGTTGCTCTGAATACCGCTCCGTAGCTGGTCTCGAAGTGTCGTACGTACACCCAACGCTGTCCGAGTCTCTTTACCCCATGTCTGTATCCAACTGAGTGAAGGCGTGTGTGCTTTGCTGTCACCGAGTATAGCATCCAGCCTCCCGTTATTTCGTGTTGTATAACTATAGCGAAGTTGGAAACTGGAAGTTTCTCGCGCTTTCAGTTTTACGTCGGCTCCGTAGGCATTGGTGTTCTGTATGTAGGTTGTACCTGAACTTTTCCGGAAACTATCGGAAGTGCTGACGTTTGTTCCGAAAGATGCCCAATTCCACGGGTCTACCGAGCTACGTACTGTATAGCGATTGCTACGCCGAGAGTTCGTCCGTTCCTTTGCATCGTCCGCAAGCGAATAGATTTCTAACATTGATAGCCCAGAGGCAAGTTGCCGATACGATTCGGTAGCGGTGAAGTTTGCGTTGGTGCTGACAGTGAAACTTTTCAGAATTCGATGCAGGATACCGTCCTTGACCTCTGGCACTGCACCCTCTTGTGTTCCGCTATTTCCGGTTTCCGTGCCCGCAGACGGCAACTCACCTTTATCGCGTTCGATCCAAGTCGAAGAATTCTCTTCCAATTCTTGGATTTGTGTTTCGTCAATACCATTTTCCCGCAATTGTTCGGTTATTTCTGTACCTTCGCCACCTTTCAACGATTCTATGGGACTACTTTCTGAAGGCGGTGCTGTTCCATCTTGAGATTCATTTGAATCGTTTTCGGTTTCAGGTGTTTTCTCTCTGAGGAACCATCCGAACCATTTTTGAATGCGGAGGTTCACGCCGAGGCTGACGTTTCCGTTGAGTGAAGCGTTTTTCTGTTCACGGAACCAGTTCTCACGAAAACTCATCCGGCTTGTTACGGTGGGGCGCATGCCGAGCAGATCCCGGTTTAAGCGTGGGGTAAGCGACAACCGATGTTCTCGCTGAGCAATTGACCATTTAACATCTTCGGCTGTTTTCTCTTCTTCGGATTCGGGGGTTTCCGGTTCTGTCGTTATATTACCTGCAAGTGGGGATCTGGAGTCTTGCTCTTCCCGTCTTTCAAGCGTCCGACGGACATCGTAACTGGGGTTCAGACTGAAGATATTTGTCGGGCTGATATTAAATGTTATGGTGCCGCTATCTGTTTTTTCGTCTCGATTTCTACCGTAGCCGTAACTATAGTAGGATGTTGAAGTCGAAGATGTCTCTGTTGCGGTTTCGGGTTTGGCGAGTATGTCTTCGTGCCGGTACTGCGCGTTGACCCCGAGTTTTGAACCGAGTTCATACCGAAAGCTACCCGTATAGAGGTGGCTAATTTGCGTGCCTTGGCGTTCATTCCAAAAATCTTGGTAGTTGTAAGCGAAACCGAGATTCGGATACGGGTTTTGAGTGAACTGCACAGAAATATCTCGAGTGCGGATTTCACTTTTCCCACTCTGGAAGCTGCTGTAACTTCCGCGCTGGCTCTCGGTTTCCGTGTTTTGGTGTCGGACCCCGTACCGGATCGGCAGCCACGGGAATAGAGTGACATCTGCATCGATATTGAAGTCGTTGTTTGTCGTGCTATACCCGCGTGAGGAGAGCCGTTGTCTACCGACTTCACCCGCACCACTTTCAAAATCTTTATCTTGGCTTGCGTAGCCGCCGCGTAATTTAGCGATTCTGCCGAGGGACACCGCCATATTTCCACGGCGTGCCCATCCTGCACGTACAAGCGGATCGCCGAGGTGAATCTCGTTTACCCAGATTTCTCCGCTGATTTCGCGTCCAGTGTCGTTACGTATACCCAGAAGGATGCCGCCGATATTTTTGATAGAAAGTCGCGTGCTATTCCCACCTCTAATCGTGAAACCGTCGGGTTGTCCATCTGGTGCATCGTCTGCGCTTTCGGAAGTAGTGTTAATTGCGACTTCGCCGCCATTCGTTTCCGCAACAACCGATTCGGCTGAAGGAAGCGTGGAATCAGTTTCTTTCACATCCGGATAGTTATTTCTGCGCAGGTCCTGCAAATCAATCTCAATTAACTTCCAACCCTCAAAGTCGATTGGGACTGTATATTCATAGTAGTCTGTTAGATTCTCGAAAACGTTGATGTTTTGTTCCTGTTGGGTCTGATTGACAAACGGATCTGAACTATAGAAGGAACTACGGTAGCCGGTTCGGACAGTTGGTGCGAGTTGTAAAACGAAGGTTGTATCGCTTTTGTCACCATAGAGCCAAAATCGGAGTGTATCGTGTTTGCTGAAATCTTGCCCTTCACTTTGTGTTAAGCCTTTCAATTGTTTCGAGGTGACACCGTAGGAGCCGGGAAAGAGGTAATATTCGAGACTAAGTGTCTGTTCACGTTGCTGTTGTGTTTGAAAACCGAGTGAAGTGGCTGTGAATGGATGTAATTTTTTGAAGAGCTCGTTATCTTCAATATCCAGATACGCACTTTGATATGCATCATAACTGAAGTTATCCCTCGTGCCGACGATGAATTTTTCCAATGTGTCTTCCACAATTGTACTGGTTGACAAGGTTTCTCCGGTGGAGGCGAGTGCTGGGTTGTCAATTATGGATTCGATGGTAGGCTGGGAACTTGACCGAGTTATAATCCCCTGTTTCCATTTGTTGCCAACAATTTCAATATCCGCCCATTGCAATAAACCTTCTACGTTGCCGGGTCCGTTTTTGCTTAGCCAGAATCGGAAGTGTTGCACAAAAACGAGACTGGGCAGGCGGGAACCTGCTGGCGTAAATTTAGAGAGTGGAATGCTGAGGAACATCCAACCGTTTGCATTTTTGCTTTTAACCCATTCTTTCGGAATTTCATTCAGTGGTATTGCAACCTCAAAATATGCATCTATACTGTCAAGTACACCGTCACCGTTGAGATCTTCGCTGTCCAGAATCTGGTTGCCTACGCCGATAGATGTTCTTTCAAGCGGACCGTTGAGCCCCCATCCTACGTCCTCGCCTGTATCGAGGGCACCGTTCCCACGATAGCGATCGATGTGTGAGAGATTCTCGAGATCTAAATCCAATGCATCGATGCTCCGGTCTCCATTTGTATCTGTTAGCGTTTCTGGAAGATCTTCACTATCCAATCGTTCATCGGCATCTACATCTTCGTTCACTACCCCAAGGTTCAGATGTAGTGTCACATTGTCGTCGCCTTGGACGCGCATCCAGATTTCAACGAAGCTGCGTTCCGAATAGTCTACCCCGGATGCGGAGAGGCCATTTGAAAGGCCTCCCCACTCGGCGACCACGTCTGTAAAATTGTAGCCGAGTTCCATAATGAGGCGTTCTTCGGTCGAGAGGGAGAGCGGTTGAATTGACGAGGCTGGCACGTCTCGGTTCCGCATGTAGTTGCCTATTGCTTCCGTTTCGTTTTTATCTTTTAGCACAACGTTAAAAATCGCTCTATTCTCGTCGGTCGGTATAACACGGTAAGCGGCATCTCCAGGAGTTGTTGGCTCACTCTCAGATACGTGCGGCAGACTGCTTGGCTTCCAATTGTATTTCAATGTCGGCACGGTCGTTGATTCCTTTGCTCCTTCCATGCTATCAATGAGCGCGACTCCAATACTATTTGGGTTGTTATGTGAATAGGCCGCTTCTCCACTGAAGTCAAGTGAGAGCGGGAGATTTCTTATGTTAATAAAGGGCAATAGGTTTAAAATACCAGCAACGTTAAACTCTCTTCCAAAACTCGTGTTTATGTTGAACGCTTGTAAGCGGTTTGGAACGCTATTCACATCTGGTACTTCCGCTGGTTTTTGTCCGGTGTTCAGAATATAACCCGTTGAGAGCGAAAATCCTTTTTGAAAAACGGGGTTGAAATAGTTCATCGCGCCGCCATAACTGCCGGAGTAGCTTCGCGAGCGACCTCCTAAACTGCTGTAGCTGCCATAGCCTCCACCAAATCTACTGCCGCCGAATCCACCCCCGAAACCGCCTCTACCGCGGCGAGAACTACCCCCGAAACCTCTGCTCCTCCGTTGAAGTCCGCCTGACAGTCCCTGACCGAAGGCATCCGTTCCTTCACCAAGCATATCTGAGTCCATCGTTTGGATGCCACCTAACCGATTGAATCTATCCTCAAGGCTCTGTTCTCTCTCAGACTTGGATTTCGGTTTATGCGTATACTCTAACCAGACGCCGGCTACAGCTTGTTGTGATGAACCGCCAAAAGGGGTCTTTTCAAATTCCACAACGATCTCATCGAACTCGTCGAGTTGTCTGAAGAATCGGATGGTCCCGACCTCATAAAGCATCATATAGTCGGTATCGCGAGTCAAGACTTGTCCGTTCAATCGGACCGTCTCGCTGTCTGGGATCACAAACAAGCCTACGTTGTACGTTTCTGATTGATACGCGTAGTCCGCAATAATTGTGTAGATTTGGGCATCTGTTCGGACACCTTCGAGATAGATATCGGTGTTGCTGAGCGAATCGCGATAGGCGTAATATGGATGGCTTGGGTCTACGATTTGAAACGGATTTGTTGTCGGGAAACGGAGCAAACCTCTGTCGTAGTCTATAAACTGTGCATCCACAATACCGTCACTGTTTTGGTCCAACTCAAAGATTTCGATGTACGGGACGGAGCGGGTATTCGTCTGAAAGGTGTCGCTCTGTCCTTGTCGGAGGAGTGTGAGTGTGAAATCGCGTGGATTGATGTTACGGTTGCCGAGACTATAAACGTGCGTTGCCTCTGTACCGCGAAGTCCCTTCTCTTTTAGCACTACGTAGCCGATTTCCTCACCTTCTTCGTCAAGTCTTCCGTCGTCGTTTTCATCAACAAAGACCTTTTCAGTGTTACCAACGGTGCCACCGCCATCTCCTAAGTATTCATACGCAACAACGATGGTATAGTTTGCAGAAATCGGAGATAGGAATTCTATTTCACCGGTTTCGTAGTCAATATTGTAGTCCTGACCAGAGAATTGTGGGTTAAAGTAGCCTCGACTCGTCCGTTTGCCCCCCTGATTGTTCCCTACAACACCGTCGTCGATGAAAATTTGCTCGCTCCCTGATTTGATGGGGAGGTATGCGTCATGCAGGAATCTGTCCTCATCTGTGTGGATGTGATAGAACCGGTTTTTAACGTAGTTGATATCCGGTATCTGAATCCCGCGCGGTCCATAACCGTAGCCGCCGCCAGCGCGCCGCGACTGTCCACGGAAGGTGCGCACCTCGCGTATCCCCTTACTTCGAGAACCGAACGCCGTAAGACGGGTGTTTTTCCATTCAAAAACGCCTTCAAGTCCGAACAGATTCCGGTTGATGTTCAGAAAACGGGTGTTCGGCAAACTGAGGGTGATGTCGCCAAAGGAGATAGTTTTTATAATACTTTCCGGTGTGCCTTCGTACCAGATTTTAATCTTCTGTTCCTTTGTGCCGCCGATGCCGTATCCACCTCCGTAACCCCCGCCGTATCCGCCATATCCCCCGCCATATCCCCCACTACCGAAACCACTACCGCCAGCACTATAATCTACAGCGATATGCGTCCGTTTTCCCACACGACCGTGAAGACCGAATTGCTGTATCTGACGCAAATTAAATCCTGTCGCTCGCGGTGCACCACCACTACCATATCCACCGCTATAACCACCATAACTTGAACCGTAGCCTGAGCCATAACTGCTGTAGCCGCTCCCATACCCTGAACCGTAGCCTCCACCACCGAAGCCACTGCTGCTATAGCCGAAGTCTTCGTAACCATAAGACGAGGTGAGTCCCAAGTCAAGTCCTGATGAGTAGCCGCCGTAGCCGCCGCCATAACCATAGCCGCCGTATCGATTCAGGTCCCCTTCGCCGAAGTAGTGGGTTTTGTTCGCCTCTACGGTTACAGATTGTAAGCCTGTTATCCTGAGATTGGAATCCATCGGGAGGGCAATGCCTTTTTCATCGCGCTTCGGCTTCGGTTTCCAATTATAAAGTTTGCTGAGATCGGTTAAATAGGGGGGATTCCGCCAGCGTCGTAGACTGTCCAGGTAAGGTTGTATGAGGAGGTCTTCGGCCTCTGCTTGGTCAGGAACCTCGATTTGTTCCTGTTCGTCTTGCCAAATGAAGTGCTTTGATTTGCTATCGTTGTCGAAGGGGTTGCGGGTGGATAATCCAAAGCCGGTGTAACGTTGATTTTTGGGTGGTGTTGTGGGCTCGCCAGAATCAGGAACGGTAGAGCGATTGTCAGGGGTTGCGGGTTCTGTTGGCGTTTGCTTTTTGGGTTCGGTCTCTTCTTCAGCAATACGACTTACGACAACTTCAGAGGTTGAACAGAGGACGATGATAAGAATAATCCCAGTTTTTAACAGCAGGTTCTGCCTTTTTATTAAGGTTAACTGGTCTACAAATTTCGACAAAAAATGTATCTGCACGTATATTCCTGATTTTTTCGTATTTACTGCGTTTCCATGGATGCTAAGATCGCAGCGTTGCTAAAGCCTTATGGAAGCTGTCTGTTTGCAGTAATACGGAATTTAAGATTGAATCTTGATTGCAAACGACAAATTCGGTTTTTCTGTTTACATAAGTTTTTTAAATGATCGTCCATCGTGCATCGTTCCAAATGTAAAGCATTCTCACTGCGAAGCAAAATTATGCCATTTAAGGAAACCTAATTTCGTTTCACGAGGGTTTCTGGTTAATTTCAGTTAGCACTGCTAATAGAAGTGTCTTAGGTGCTGTATAAACTCTTCAGTCGTTAGTGGAAATAGTTATCGGGAGATGTACGCGTGGCGGTAACCGAAAACAGACCTGCCTCAATGTGTTTAACTTTAACCATCAACTCGTGCTTTAACATTTATAACGGAGGCGAGTTGATGGTTAAAACTGTTAACTGAAAACTACTAAAAACGCTATCTCTCTTTAAGATGTCCCCACGTCACAGTTAATTTTCCCGTTACTTCCACTGCTTGAAATTGTTTCGTGAGACTCTCCATCACTTCAGCGAGTTCATCTTCATCCAATGCTGTGTCATAAACAGCGACCGCATCAATGATACCTTTCAAGGGTCCGTTTTTACCATCGGGTCCTTGGGCACCTATAATCAATGGTGCGTTACTCGTTGCGGGTTTTCCAGCGGCTGCGCGTGGATTAAATTGTTCGCCATCAACGTAAGGGATGAGATTCTTTTCGTCGTATACACCTGCGACGAAATGCCACTTATTGTCAGTGACAACTTTACTGCCCACCTGCAGGTCTTGCGCGCCCGCAGGGAGCGTAAACCCAAACGTCATTACACCAGGACGAATCCACATCGTATAGTTTCGGTTTGGCCACGTTTCTTTGCCAACGATCACTTGGTAAGGCTCGACAATCTTAGGGACTTTTATCCATGCTGTCATCGTCCACTGTCTGAGGTTCATAACATCTTCATGTGGCACAAGGACATGCCCGTCATCAAATTCGAGCGCGGACTCAAATTTTCCGTCAACCCACGCCACCTCGCCGATAATCTCGCCGTCGTGTCCGTTCCCTGATGCGTCTTTGACAATATTGCCATTGCCTTCATCAAAGAGCCATACACCTATCGCTTCAGCGGTGGCACCTTTCAGTTCGCCAGCAACACCGAAATAACAAAAAATGCTCACTGAAAGCATCAAACCTGTTAGACTTTTCATGTGTATCTCCTCCCATAATTGTTTGTTGACTTCTTCCGTCTATTTTAGCAGATTCAGCGTGAAGCTGCACATCTTTTTTGTATTGACATCTTCGCACCGTTAAGATAAAATAATGAATATTTTGAACGATGGAGGAAATTGTTTTGCGAAAACTGTCTATTCTGGGAATAGTTTGTTTAATGGCTATCCCAGTGATATTTGCACCTGTGAGCGATGCGGCAATTGATGCAAAAAGCATCGTTGGCGTATGGCTCTTTGATGAGGTCACTAACAAAGATATGTCTCCCGATTCTACCAAAAACGGCAATGATGCTGAATTGCTGAAAGGTGCCGAATTGGTAGATGATGGAAAATTCGATGGGGCATTGAGTCTCTCCGGGGACGACGAATTCCAAGTCGCTATGGTCCCGACTTCAAAAAGTTTGGACAGTTGTGCTGAGAAATATACCACGACGACGTGGGTGAAACTCAAGAAAAAGAAGAAAGTCGTCTTGGGCGGTTGCTGTAACGACGACCATGCCATCATTAACTTTCAATATACGTGTCTGCTGAATATCTTTGGACCCGGACGAGGCGGCGGTCACGGTAAGGTTGAAATCGGCAGTGGACAACTCGCACCGGCATGGGTTTCGGGTCCAACGCTCGTCAACGACGATAAATGGCATCACATCGCTTTCACTTATGATGGAAAGAAGATGATAGCCTATATAGATGGCAAAGTTGATGCACAATCCAATACGGGTGGTGTTTTTGGATTGACGGGACAGTCACTCCAGATTGGTGGTATGGTGGATCAGCGACCCGGATGGGGTCTCATGGATGATGTTGCTGTTTTCAATACCGCTTTAAGTGAAGCCGATGTCAATGACATCATGAGCGAGGGACTTGGGAAACTCTTTGGATTTACGCCTGTGTCACCAGAAGGTCGTTTGACAACGGTGTGGGCACGCGTAAAATCAGAGCATTAATTTTAACTATGGGGCCCCTTTGGGCACCGCTCCGTTACATTTCGCGGTGGTTTCGGGTGAATCCCGACCGCCTCTGATATCTGTAGCGAAATTTTCTCTTTTTCGGACTTACGCAATTCCCCGGTAGGGTGTGGTTTCAAACCACACCCTACCCATAGGGATCAGTGGACGCGGCACATACAGATAGGGAACCCGCCTCAAGGCTGCGTAAGTCCTGTTTTCTATTTTAGGGCACAACTTTAGAATATCCGTCCAAGAGGACTATAAACCTGCCTGAAATGAAATTATGCCTTAAATGGCATAATTTGTCTTTGCTTTACATTTGGAAGGCAGCCCAGGAGCCAATAATTAAAAAAATGTCAAAATATCGGAGTGCGATCATTGGCTGCGGTGGTAGAGCTTATGGTCATGCGAATGCCTATCAACATATTTCGAGTGGCGAGTTAGTCGCGTGCGCAAACCGTTCAGATGTCGCCCGACGTGAAAAATTCGCCGAGACCTTCGGTATCACCGGCTATGCAGATGCTGAACAGATGCTCCGCGTAGAGCAGCCTGATTTGGTTCACCTCGTCGCAATGCCTGACCAGTGGCGTGAGCTTATGCCGATGGTATCAGAATTGGGTGTGCCGGCGTGCCTCGTTGAAAAGCCTATTGCCTGCGGTGTCGAGGACTGGCGTTTTCTATGCGAGTTGGAGGCGCAGACCTCTACAAAATTCGGAGTTGGCAAACAGTACCGATGGCATCCCGACTTCACCAATTGCCGACAGGCAGTGGAGAGCGGTGAATTGGGAAAGATCCGCCTTTTAGATTTTTCGTGTGGTATGAACCTCACCGCCCAAGGCACGCATATCATTGATTGGGCGATGTCCCTAAACAACGATTCGCCTATTGTCAGGGTCTTCGGCACTGCGAGCGGTGCTGAGTCGCTTGATAGTGGCTATCCTGCTCCTGATACAACGTCGTGTCAGGTCTTGTTTGAAAACGGGGTCTACGGATTCTGGAACACCGGTTTTACCTCTCCACGCGTCATGGACGACGATGCTATCTACAAGCACTGTCGCGTTGCCGCCTATGGCGAGAACGGGCACGTCCTCTTTGAAGAATTCAGCGGATGGGAAATCATCACCACCGGGTTAACTGAGAACGGCGTGCAAACCCCCGATTCTTGGCGCACAAAGAACGACCTCGCACAAGCACGTCTGACGCAGGCGATGTTCGACTGGATTGAAGACGATACCCGTCCGGTCGAAACAAATCTAAAACTTGCCTTGCACCAGTTCAATGCGGTTTTGGGCATCTATGCGAGTGCTATGTCTCACAAGCCGATTGACCTCCCTTTTGACCCTCCCACAGATTTGGATGCACAGCTTCGCGAAGTTTTGGAATGTTCCTGACCTCGCGCGCTATGCGAAAATTTGACAAATTCTTCATTTTATGCTATACTATTAACGGTTTCATTTGCAAGCCTACCTTAGGAAAAGCACAGAAATTTTGACGTTTGGGAGTACTATTTTGTCTGTTGTAAATACGGCGTTTTCAGAACCGGACATCCACATTGCACCATCGGTGATGTGCGCGGATTTATGCAACTTAGAAGCCGATATTCGGGAATTAGAAGCTGCTGGCGTTAACATGCTACATTTTGACTTAATGGACGCGCATTTTGTCCCGAATATGCCGATCGGACTCGCACTTATTCAACAATTACGCTCAAAGACAGACTGTGCTTTTGACATTCACCTCATGGTAGAAAACAACGATTTCTTTGTCGATGCAGTCGCTGAGATTGGTGTGCAGCAGATAGCCGTTCACGTTGAGTCAGCAATACATCTTGATAGAACGTTATCTCTGATTCGAGCACATGGAATCAAGGCAGGAGCAGCTCTCAACCCCGCAACACCGCTCTCTGCATTGGCTTATGTTCTGGAACGGCTTGATTTTGTGCTGATTATGACGGTGAATCCGGGGTTTGCAGGACAGAAGTTAGTACCGGCGACCCTCCGAAAAATCGCGGAATGTCGTGCTTTTTTGAACGAACGCGGTGTCGATTTACCTATTGAAGTTGATGGCAACGTGAGTTTTGAGAATATCCCCAAAATGGTATCTGCGGGTGCAGATATCTTAGTCGGCGGAACCAGTAGCGTTTTTCAAAAATCGGGTTCACGGCTTGAGAACGTTCAGCGGGCACAGAAAGCGGTTGCACTGGGGCTCTCAGAAAGAGAAGGCGGGCGTTTCGGATCTTCTAAGCCTTTTGTTGAGAACCCAGCTAATTGACCAGAAACCGTTGTGAAACGAAGTGGAACAACGCCCAGGAGCCAATAAATTAAAAGGCGATGCCCGGGAGCCGAATCATTTAAAAAATGGAAGCCCTTGTCCTCCACGGAATTGGAGATTTACGATTAGAACAAATTCCAGTGCCGCCTCTCGCTGAAGGGGAGGTGCGCGTCCGAATTGGGTTCTGTGGGGTCTGTGGTTCCGATATTCCGAGAATTTTTGTCAAAGGCACCTATAGTTTTCCAACGGTTTGTGGGCACGAATTCGCTGGCGTTGTTGATACGTGTGGTCCTGGGGTTGAAGATTTTGCTCCAGGGGATCCTGTCGTCGTCTTTCCATTGCTCTGGTGTGGCACGTGTCCGGCGTGTGAACAGGGGAAATATGTCCAATGCCATGATTATGACTACCTCGGTTCACGAAGCGATGGTGCCTTCGCTGAATTTGTCGTCGCACCGAAGGCGAATTTGATACCTGTACCGCAAGGAGTGACGCTGGAAGAGGCATCAATGACAGAACCCGCCGCAGTTGCCCTGCATGCACTCCGTCGTGTTCAAACCTCGCTCGCTGGAAAGATAGTCGCTGTCTTCGGTGCGGGACCGATCGGGTTAATGGTAGCACAATGGACAAGAATAATGGGCGCGGCAGAGGTATTTCTCTTTGATATTGTTGCGGAGAAACTGGAACTGGCGAAGCGACTCGGTTTCGATAAAGTTTTCAATAGCGCGACTGAAGAGCCAATTGAAGTCGTGAATGCCCGGACCGATGAAAAGGGTGCGCATGTTTGTATTGAGGCGGCAGGTGTCCCTGCTACCTATCGGAATGCGCTGGGGAGTGTAGGACGCGGAGGGAGTGTCGTTTTTCTCGGCAATCCCGCTGCAGATGTGACGCTACCGGCATCTCTTATCTCACAATTAATGCGGCGTGAGGTGTCTGTCTTCGGAACTTGGAATTCCGATTACAGCGCGGCGGGCAATGACGATGACTGGCGTACTGTTCTCCAAGCGATTGCCTCTGGTATGCTAACGCTCACACCTCTGGTAACGCACAAAGTTCCGCTGGTTGATAGTGCTGACATGTTACATAAGATGCGAGACAAAAGTGAATTTTATGCAAAAGTCTTGATTCATCCTGCTTCGCAGTGAGAACGAGTATTTTTAATAATTGAATCTGGTCACTGTTCCACTACCTTTCACAGTGGTTTCTGTTAAAGTACGAGGAGTTTGAGTGGATCCACCCTTGTGTGAATTGGACCAGACACCTGCCCGAAACGAAGTGGAGGGCAGATCGGAGTCCCATAGTTAGAAAAATGAAAGCAGCTATACTTGAAAGTCTTGATAACTTAAGTGTGAAAGAGGTACCTGAACCCGAAATTGACGATGATGCCGCTTTGATGCGCATTGAAGCCGTCAGTATATGTGGCTCTGATGTTCGTATTCTTCATCACGGGAATCCAAGAGTCAAACCACCCACCATCATTGGACATGAAAATTCCGGTGTCATCGTTAAAACAGGCAAAAATGTGACGCGCGTCAAAGAAGGCGATCGAGTTTCAATCGGTGCTGATGTCCCCTGCGGGCAATGTCATTGGTGCCGAGATGGACTCGGAAACAACTGTGACATCAACTACGCCATCGGCTACCAAATCCCCGGTGCTTTCGCACAATATATGAAACTTCCCCGTCTCGTTTTGGAGGAGGGACCTGTTACACCGTTCGATGCGACGCTCAGTTTTGATGAAGCCGCACTTGCTGAACCGCTCGCCTGTGCTATCAACGGGCTTGAACTCGTTAACATGTCTCTGGGGAAGACCGTCGTCATCATCGGTCTTGGACCGATTGGATGTATGATGATTGACCTCGCTCGGGTTATGGGTGCGACGAAGGTGATTGGTGTACAACGCAGCAAACTCCGAATGGAGATTGCGAAATTCTATGAAGCAGATGCTTATATCGCTTCCGAAGAGGAAGACGTGATTGAAAGATGCAAGGAGGAAACCGGAGGCGAGGGACCCGATATCGTCGTTACCACGTGTGCTTCCGTTGAAGCGCACGAACAAGCCGTTGAAATGGTAGCGCACCGCGGGTACGTCAATCTGTTTGGTGGGTTACCAAAAACCATGCGTCCGATGAGCGTTCTCTCCAATGTTATCCACTATAAAGAATGTTTCGTCACAGGGTCGCACGGGTGTGTGCCACGACACCACGAATTGGCGGTACGGCTTCTTGAAAAAGGTTTAGTGCGTGTGAAGTCTCTCATCACACACCATTTTCCACTTATTGAAATTGGCGAAGCTTTTGAGGCAATGGAATCCCGACAAGGGATGAAGATTATGATACACCCGCATCAGGAGGAAAAAGGGACATAATGCACGATTTTTCACGATTTATTCGAGAAATACCCGACTTTCCGAAACCGGGTATTTTATTTAAAGATATCACGCCACTTTTAGGGAACCCAACTGCTTTCCATAAAGCAATTGATGAGTTTGCACTCCGTTATAAACTTGAGGCAATTGATGTTGTTGCTGGAACTGAGGCGCGCGGTTTCATTTTTGCCGCTACGCTCGCGTATCGGATCGGTGCCGCTTTTGTCCCTATCCGGAAAAAGGGTAAGTTGCCTTATGAGACACACGAAGCCACATACGATCTTGAGTACGGTCATGATACGATTGCGATTCATCAAGATGCCTTCCCCAAGCACAGCAGCGTGCTTATATGTGATGACGTTTTGGCAACTGGTGGCACACTTGCTGCATCGGTTGAACTCATTGAGAAACTGGAAGGCCATATCGTTGGTATCGCACTCTTAATTGAATTGACCGACCTCAACGGTAGGGAGAAGATTCCAAACCACGATATTTTTTCACTCATTAAATATTAGGATTAACGCGTGCGCCTGTAGCTCACTGGATAGAGCAGTGGCTTCCTAAGCCTCGTGTCGGGGGTTCGATTCCTCCCAGGCGCGTCTCGAAGAGTTGTCTTAATGGCAGTCAGCTGATAGCCATTAAGACAACCATAAAAACTGATAACTTTAACCATCAACTCGTCTTCCACATCTTCCAAAGGCGCGAGTTGATGGTAAAAACTATTCTAATGTCTAGGAGTAATTTTGGATGTACAGATTCAGTATCTGGAAAATTGTTTTAATCCTCGGGGTCTTTCTGTTTTCCGTACTATACCTCATTCCTACCCCGGATAACTTCTACAATCCGTTGTACGGAAACCTACCGCTCTGGATGCAGGAGAAACTCCCACCCTTTGAAGTCACTGAAGACAACGCTTTGAAGGTAAATCTCGCAGATGTCGAGTACCCCGAAGGAATCAACTTCCAGGATGCCACCTTTGAACTTCAGGATGTCTTCCGAGTCCACTTAAGGAAACTTGAACTTGAGGAGACACGTGATTATGAATTTGATACCACTGAAGCACGCGAATTTTATGTTCGGCTCATCTCGGAGAAGGCACGTCAGAACCCACGCGCAACACTTGACAATTTACATCTATACGGCAGCCTCCCAACGGTCCTGCGGCGACTCATACCCGCGAGCCGATTGAAGTTAGGGTTGGACCTCAAAGGCGGTGTCCACCTTGTCCTTGAGGTAGATTTGGAAGCCTCCAAAACGGAACTGCTCCGTGAACACACCCACTCGATTCCCGAACGACTTCGCACAGACGATGTTTTATGCCGAGAAGTTAAACAGGTAGAAGGACAAGACACACTAAACGTATTCGTCGGAATCCCTTCCAGACTGCGGTCGGATGTTAATGAAAAGACGGAGTATCTGGAGAAAGCCCAACGTCTCCTTAACGAAATCGAATTTTTTGAAGATGCACAGGTCAGTGCCGAAACAGAAACGCAGTCCACGTATCAGTTAGCACTCAGTGAACGTGGCATTCAGAAGTATAGCGAGCAGGCGATTGAGCAGGTGCTTATTGTTTTGCGAAATCGTGTTGATGCATTCGGTGTTTCAGAACCGTCTATCCGACGAGAGGCGAATCACCCGAGAATCATCGTTGAACTTCCAGGTGCTAAAGACTCCTCGAAGCCACTACAAATCGTTAAGACCATGGGCAGGCTCGAGTTTAAACTTGTTGAGAAATCACCGACTGGTGGAAGTTTGTGGAGCGGAACTTCTGATACACCGATACCTGATAATATTCCAGATGGTAGTGAAGTCCGCTATCACTACGAAACCGGCAACTGGTATGTCCTAAATAGTCCCGTTCTCCTGAGCGGCGACCGTATCAACGATGCTGGACCCTCTACAGGTAGAACCAGTTTTGACATCGTCGTTTCAATGAGTTTTGATAGTATCGGCAGACGCAAATTCGCGCAAGTCACAGGTGATCATATTGGTGAACATTTAGCAATTCTCCTTGACAGTAAAGTGCAATCTGCACCTGTCATCCAAGACCAGATTGTCGGAAACGCCATTATTCAAGGAAATTTCACTTATGAGGAAGCAAGTTACCTTTCCAATATCCTGAAGGCAGGCGCGTTTCCAGTGGGGGTTCAGATCGCCGAGGAACGCACTGTCGGTCCCACGCTTGGGCAGGAATCCATCAACGATGGTGTCCTCGCTGCACTCATTGGGTTGGGCGGGGTCCTCATTTTCATGGTGATTTACTACCGCTTCTCTGGACTTGTCGCTATTGTTGCTCTCGGTTTTAATATGCTCATCATCCTTGGGGCATTGGCAGGCTTCGGCGCGGCGTTGACACTACCCGGTATTGCTGGGCTTGTCCTAACTATAGGCATGTCTGTTGATGCGAATGTGCTAATCTTCGAGCGGATTCGCGAAGAATTGCGAACCGGCAAAACCGTCTGGCCGGCTATCACGAGCGGCTATCAGCGCGCATTTATAACGATTATAGATGCCAATCTTACGACGTTCTTTACCGCACTTGTCCTCTATCATTTCGGGACGGGTCCGATTAAAGGATTTGCGGTAACACTCGGCATTGGTATCCTCGCGAGTATGTTCACGGCGATTATTGTCACACGCGAGATATACGGCTTGATAATTGGAAATAGGGACGTGCAAAAACTCAGCATTTAATGGCTGTCAGTCTTTAGTCATCGGCAGTCAGTTAAGAGGGTTTCTTGTAACAATCTACCCATCTTGGAGTACTTCAGGGAGAGGGTGGTTTGTTGCAAACCTACCTTTTCACTGATAGCTGATAGCTAATAGCTAATAATCCGAAGCAGGCTCTTTACTTCTCCAGAAACCATCGTGAAACGAAGTGGAACGATGCCCAGGATCCCATAAATTAAAAAGTGGAAGGGTGCCCAGAGGCTCATAGTTAAAAATATGGAATTACTTAAAGATACAAACTTCGATTTTATCAGTAAACACCGGACCGGTTTTGTCTTCTCAGCGGTGATCATCGTTATCGGTTTGGTTTTCCTCGTGATTCATCAAGGACCAAACTTCGGCATTGATTTCCGTGGCGGCGTTAAGATCCAAGCCAAATTCAACAGGGCGGTCACTGAAGCCGAGCTGCAAGCCAAACTCACCGAAATCGGCTACGAACGTGTTAAGATACAGATAGATGCCAGCAAAAACGAGGCATTCGTTTCTATGGGGTATCGCCCTGAATTTCAGCAGCAGTTGATTAATATCCCTATTATGACAGATCCGGGTGATACGACCGCTACCGATCTTCAAGTGAGTCGTACTGCCCAGAAAGCGCATCTATTGGAGATAGGTGAAACTGTCCAACTCATTGATGGCAGTATGCAACAACGCAATGAGATTATCGCACGTGATGATGCTACCGAAAATGGGACAATTCAGTTGACGTTCGCAAGACCCTTCGAAATTGACTTAAGTGAAAACGCCACTATCCAAGTCCAGGCAAGTGTCGGCAGAATTCTCACAGATGTCTTACTTGAAGGTGACTTTCGATCACCTGGGGGCTGGCAAGCACTCGCTGGCGGTGTCAATATCTCTGAAGTCGGACCGAGTGTTGGACGCGACCTTAAATTGGCGGCACTTTGGTCAGTGCTTGGTGCGATTGCTATTTTGTTACTGTATATCTCTTGGCGGTTTGAGTTCCGTTTTGCCATCGGCGCAATCGCCGCGCTTGTACACGATGTCGTCATTACCTTGGGTGTCTTTGCCGTTCTGTCAAAGGAGATTAATCTACCAACTGTTGCCGCATTCCTCACGATTATTGGTTATTCGCTCAATGATACAATCGTCGTATTCGACCGGATTCGGGAAAATACGCAATCCTTACGCGGTACTGACTACGTTACAGTTTTGAACAGAAGCATCAACCAGTCGCTGAATCGAACCGTTATCACGTCGTTGACAACGCTGTTTGTTGTTCTGGTTATCTTCCTCATCACCGGTTCGGGCGAGGAAATTAACACGTTCGCCTTGGCACTCATCGTGGGTATATTGGTAGGTACATACTCTTCAGTATTCATCGCGAGTCCGATCCTGTATCTCTGGAATCGAGGACAGCAACCAGCCTAATAACGTGAGGAAACGTAGGTTGGGTTGAGCGTTAAAAGAGAAGGGGTCTCTTATTTATAGGGAAGCTTCTGGTTTTCAATGCTACGTTTGTGTAGATAGAGATAGCGAAACCCAACAAACCAACTGAAAGTCATTCACATGAAAATATTGGTCTTGAGCCCTTATACGACAGGGCAAAAATATAAACCCGATAATCTCCTTCGAGGTGAAGATTGCAGTTCGCCTGAGCACCTTGAGCGGCGCATAAAAGAACTCTGTGGTTACAACGATGAGGGATGGTATCATGAAAGTCGAGACTACAGCGCGCCCGCTGGAGAGATGTTTACGGGACCTTTGAATGCCCAATTACGGGAAGGGTTAAAACAAATTCGGGAACACGCGCAGTCCGGTGAGACAACGCTCGATCTGTATTTTCCGTGGTATTTCTGCCGCGTTGATGGGCAAAAGAGTCCAGTTAACGAAGAAGATGTTATCGTGCCTTTCGATACGGCTCCACTTCACGAGCTTGAGGTATTAGAATTCGGTGAGAGTGGCATCCCTGAGCAGATGGTAGATTTAATAGAGAGTTACGACCTCGTTTTTTTGCTATTGAGACCAGACGATATTCTCTCACTACAACGCGTTTTTGAGGTGGAGCGGGCGACAACGCTGATTTTCTTGCTTGCACCGAGTCACAAGCGCGTCGTGAACGAAGAATTGCCGAATGTCCACGTTGTTGAAACTGGAAGTGCTCTGCAGAAAAGCATTCGCACCACAAATTGGGCACTGAAAGGGGTTGTCCTGAGGCGGCTGTGTGAAGCTGCGTGTCGTGACGGCTTCGGTGTGTTTGAACAAGTCAAACAAGATCCCCAGCAGTTAATTGAAATCGCACATAATCAGCAGTAATGACTGGATTTATGCGTATATTGGTTATTACCTCTTGCACAGGTCGAAAAAAACATAAACTCCCGAACCAACTCAAGTATGAAGATTTTGCTTCACCAGAGCGTCTTCACCGGCGAACAGCAGAGTTGAAAGATTTTGAAATTCCTGCTGCCGAGATGTACACAGGTCAACAACATCAACATCTGATGGCAGGATTGGAAGAAGTTCGGAAGGTTTATGGATCGGCAGTTGTTGATTTATATATTATTTCTGCTGGATACGGATTGCTTGCTGAAGATGATGTTATTGTTCCTTACAACGTCACATTTTCAGGGCTTAACAAAGGCAATCTTTTAGCACGTAGCAATAGCCTTCAACTCCATAAACACGTAGAAACCTTAATCGTTGGTTATGACCTCGTTTTCTTCTTATTGGGTAAAGAATATGTCCAAGCATTGCAACTCCCCCTTGAGGTTCCCAATAGGGTTACCCAAATTTTTCTGCTTGGTATAGGGTACAAGAAATTGATTCCTGATTCACCAAATGTCCATTTCGTTCCAGCTGGCAGCGGTTTAGCACGTGAGCTTGGAGTCATGGGGGTTGCCCTTAAAGGGTTTGTATTCAAAAAATTATGTGAATTCGTGTGTCGAGACGGATTTCGCGTCTTTGAAAAGGTTAGACAGAATCCACAACTGGTTCCTAACATCGCACTTGCTAACAGATAAACATAACTTTGGATGTTGTAGAAGGGCAAGGAAAGATGAGTCTTCCAATACCTGTTACCACCGCTAATTCACGACGCATTATCGGCGAATCCGCACCGATGCAGACGGTTTTGCGCCAGGTCGCGCAAGTCGCACCGACGAAAGCGACTGTCCTCATCACGGGCGAAACGGGTGTTGGCAAAGATGTCATCGCGGGAGCGATCCACGAAAGTAGCCCACGTAAAAACCGACCCTTTAAAGCGGTCAACTGCGGCGCGTTCTACCAAGACCTCCTTCAAAGTGAACTCTTCGGTCACGAGAAAGGATCTTTTACAGGAGCAACGCGCCAACGGCGGGGTGTGTTTGAACAAGCGGACGGCGGCACACTGTTTTTGGATGAGATAGGCGAAATGTCGCCTGAAGTGCAGGTGAAATTCCTGCGTGTCCTTGAGACACAGGAATTCACACGGCTCGGTGGCGAAAGAAATATTAATGTCGATGTCCGAATTATCGCCGCCACAAATATTGACCTTGAGACATCAGTTAGGCAAAAGAAATTTAGGCAAGACCTCTACTACCGACTGAACCTTTTTCGTATCCAGATTCCACCCCTGCGCGATCGGCGCGAGGATATCCCGCTTTTCGTCTCTGCGTTCATCTCCGAGTTAAGCGCAGAACACGGTAAACCCATTACCGGCATAACCCAAGAAGCACGCAATTATCTCCAAAATGCTGACTGGTTCGGCAACGTTCGTGAACTTAGAAATGCCGTAGAAACTGCTATTATTCTGTCCACTACTGAAGAACTGCAACTTAAAGATTTCCCGTTGGATTCGGAATCTGGACAGGTTGCCTTACTTCCTGTGCAAGCCTCAGGCACGCAACTCGCACCTACACAAGTAGTTGACGCAACCACCGAAGGAACTGAATTTCTTAATCTGCCGGGAGGGTCATTACAGGTTGTTGATACCTCTGGTAGTGCAATCGCAACAGAAAACATGGCGATTTACAAGACGATTTTGGGGCTTATCCTCTCTGCAATCCGTTTGCTGGAGCCAACCGCTACCGCGAGCCATGAGATGCCGTTCCTAATCCCAGATGAAGATACCAGTTGGATGCAAATTAGTGAAACGGACGACGCTGCAGGCGTGCTCAAAAAAGCATTGGAAGTGCTTTCAACGATAGCCAAAGTGCTTCAGAATCGGGCACAGAATGGAGTTTTGCCGATCGCTGCACCGGTGGAACAGCGGGACGGTTCACAAGCGCAAGGCGAGTATCTACCCGTGCTTGATGAAGAACAAATCATCGGCAGGGTCGGTATGACAATGGCAGAAATTGAGCGAGCGGCTATCCAAAAGACGCTCGTAGAAGTAGGCGGCAATAAAACGGAGGCGGCGAAGATTCTTGACATCGGGGTCCGAACACTGCACCGCAAGTTAGACGCTTACAAACAAGAAACTGACGATTCAGATGATAACCTCAGTCAAGCGTAGCACTTGCAATGCTACGTATGTAAATTCCAAACCCTACACGAAAATTCCTCAATAATATCTAAGAAATTTCCCTAATCAAGAGTCAGTAGATGTAGGTTGGGTTGAGCGGTAAAAGATCCGCCCCTCTTGCTTCTACCGAGAGTGTAGATCGGAGATGCTACTTTTTGTAAACAGATAGAGCGAAACCCAACAAACCCACCACTTTCATAGGAAAAAAGCGTTGGGTTTCACTCGGGCTTTGGGGATATCAGGGGTTCTCCTGTACTGTGAAAGTGATTTTCTGTGTACGATTTTTTAATAATTCCCGTTCAACCCAACCTACAGACTAACCTAAATTGCTACCTAACAGGTTCTCGGCGTTTAAGCACAAAATTTTTAAAACAAAAAGCAATTCCTCGCCCTATAGGGGTGGTATGTCTGTAGAAATTTGTTGTAGAAAATCGTATAGATAGTCTGTAGGGGGTAGGTCTTGTACCTACCCTGCATCCGTAGGGGTTTTATGGAGAAGCAATCTCTCATAAGAAAGAAATTGATAGATTTATTTTGCTCCTGCATTGGTGCTGATTACCGATGTGTTAGCAGGTGTAAACGTAAATGCCAAGAGTTCTCCGTGTTCGTTGACGACGCGGTGAAGTTTGAACCCATAAAACCATCCGACCGAGGTTCTTGTGCGCTTGGCGATTCCTCTAAAGACATGATGACTCGGAATGCGTCGGTTCTCGCAGTCAGCGATCAGCGGTCAGTAACCCTCAGTCCCTTATCGGGAGGGCATGAGAAAGTTAGGAAATGGAGGAGGGGAGGATGCCGGGCGATTGTGGAGCCTCCCCATAAGTTGATGCGTTTGTTGGTTTGTAGTTGTTAAACATTATTTAGTGTGAGAGGTTCATGGTTGTGGATGTTGTGAGTTTACGGGAAAGTCGTCTCGTGCGTTTTCTATGTTAGAAATCTGTCAGAAAAGGAGAGGGCTATTGACTGTCTTTGGTGAGCGTTGCTTCGAGTTCAGAGATTCGACGCTCAAAAGATTCTATCAGTGTTGTAAGATATTGGATTTCTGCTCTAATAACTACGATGAGCCCATGGGTGTCCAACGGTTCAGAAACGGGTTTGGGATTTTCAAAAATTCGCCAAGTGCTACCTGAACCTCTGGAAACATTTTCGGCAAACCCTTTGCCTTTTAAATATCTAAGTGCCGCTTTAATAGGGTTTGTTTTCGCTGTTGATGGAAGCCCACCGTTTGATTGATGGTGTTGGATAACGCCGTCATCAATCTCTCGCCTGCTCATGGTTTTTCCTGCGAATTGCTCTAAGATAATTGCTTTAGCGATTTTAGGCTTAAGACGTGCGCCCTTGTATCTATAGTTTGGATCCATATTTCCTATTCCTCCGTTCATAATAAGAAAGTCGGGAATCGGGAAAGCTTAGAACGAGTTCGCTATATCTGTTTGCTCCTTAAGCGAGATGTGGAACATGCCGTGGGAATGGGTTCCGACGTGAAGTCGATTGTTACTGATAACGAGTGATTGAATCCTATTGGGGACATCTGCGGAAAGCAATTCCCATTCGCTGTGAGCATCTAATCGATAGGCACCGCTATCGCCGGCACCGTAGATTGTCGAGCCGTCTACAGCGAATCTGTCTATGACGGTGGGCATACGGTTTTTATCGGTGATGACTTGCCAGTGTTCTCCAGTTTTTGAGATTAAGACACCTTTGTCGGTTGCGATACAAACGGTTGAACCCGCGAAGGTGATCTCCTTGAAATGTGCAAGGCGGATCGGTAGCGTTGACGTGATGTCTTTCCAACTGTCTCCGTTGTCAAAGGATTGAAACAATTTTCCATTCCCGTTACCGACGTAGAGGGTTTTCCCAGAAACAGCCACTGCAGATTGGAAGTCGATGTTGACTAATCCTGTGTCTGTCCATTCAGGATTGCCGGGTTTCCATTTGAAAAGCCGCTCCTTGTATTCAGCGTAAAATGTTCCACCACCGACGGCGAAGGCTCCGATGTTCGTGCGTTTTTTTCTTAGTAGATGCAACATATATGCCGAGGTATTGCGATTGTCTGGTGCTGCCTCGGCTTCGAAAGCGGGGACTCCATGAATCGGGATGAGTTCATCGTCCGAAGTGGACGTGCGGAAGATAAACGGTTTGTTCTCCTTAATTGAAATGGCATGGAGGACGTTATCAGCAATCGTTAGTTTTATGTTGTCATAGAAGTCGATATCGAAACGGTCGTCAGTCGTTAGGTATCGGTTATCGGTTAAGAGGTTTTTGTTATAACCGTTAACCGAAGACCGATAACCCATTTGTGTGTACTCGTGGGTATTGAAGTGAACACTTTCCCAAGTCTCACCCCCATCAGTTGACTGGACAAGGTCTCCGCCGATATGCATATAGAGTCTATGATTTAGGGCAATCAAGTCGTACGTTGCGGGACCTGTCATTCCGTCTACATAAGGGTGCCAAGAATCACCTGCATCGGTTGTGCGGCTGATCCCGCATGCATCGGCTTTGTAAAATGTATTCTCATCGATAGCGACAGCTGGGAATCTCGGAACGTCAAGTGAGCTGATGTTAGATCTGAGGGGTGTCCAAGTTTTCCCACCATCAATGGATCGAAATTCGGTTACGCCGAGGACGAAGAGGGTTTTACCTACAGCCAGAACCTGTATAGCAGATTCAAAGTTCATGACTCGAGAGTCATCTATAGGTGTTATTTCAGTCCATGAGTCTCCAAGATCTGCCGAATGGAAAATCCTTTTTTGTAATACATCAAGGTTCGGTATTTTTGGATATGATTTACTGGATTCCGAGTAGACGACATCGGGTGCCATTCCAACATAGAGGTTGTTTTCGTCGACGGTCAAGGCGTAAACGGTGCCAACTGCGTCAGTAATCAATTGCTGCCAGTTGCTTGAACTGAGGCGATAGAGGCCTTGGTTTGTGCCAGCGAATAGAGTGTTTCCTATTGCAGCGATTGTAAAAATCCGTTTCCCTGTCAATCCGTTGTTTATGGGGACCCAGTACTGACCGGCATCAGTAGATCGAAAGATTCCTTTTTCTTGAAGGGCAAGGTACAGCGTTAGAGTTGCGTTGGGATCATGTTTTTGGGTTGCTGCTGTGACAATGAGTCCATTTGCGATGCCCTTTGGACGTGTTCCAAGAGCGTTCCACGTTTCACCGCGATCTCCTGAAGCGAACACCTCATCAGTAGAAACGGTATAGAGGGTGCCTTGGTGTTCTGTGATAGGCACTCGGTACTGTCCGGTGGGGATATCGGCATTTATAAGCACCCATGTTGCGTCGGGTGTCAGTTTATAGAGCCCTGTTTTTGCGGCAGCATAGATTGTTCCGTCAGCGGCTTCAAAGATGTTGAAGACGATACTACCTTTCGGTCCGATTGACTGTGTCCACTGTGAATTGGAAAACTGGGTGGCATCGTCGTCCGGTATGTTTGTTGTGAGGGTGGTCTGCGAGGTTTGCATGCCGGCACCGCTGTTTTTACTGGGGATAATTGTTCTGCCGATCTGATTCCGCACCGCGGGTTTTGCGACAATCTCAAGGTAGATAGGCTCATCAACGAGTTCAATCGTAGGTTCGGATTGTGCGTCAAAACTATAGGGCTGCTGAAACCGGAGGAGGTATTGACCGCCGATGCCGAAGAGTATCACCAAGACGACTGCGGCACTGAGAGCTGCCAAAGGGAGTAAGGGTTTCTTAGCGGGTGGTGTTGATGTCGGGCTCAGGTCGGCAATGTGTCGCATGACGTTCTCAGTGAGATTGTCAGACAATTGCACACCGCTCAGCGTTTCGCGTACCAGTGCTTCTTCCTCTTGTAGACGTTTGCGTGCGCGTCGGAGTCGGCTCTTAATAGTATTCACCGACACACCTAAGAATTTGCCAATCTCCTTCGCCGTCATTTCGCCGAGGTAGTAGAGCGTCACGACGGTGCGCTCACTCTCTGGAAGTTTCTCCAGAAGCGTTTTGACGAGATTCTGGCGACGCTTTTCGGCTTCAGTTTCAGCATGGTGTAGGTGGGAAGCTTCTGCTACTTCTTCTGGAAGTGTCTCCTCTAACGATTGCATATTCAACCTGTCCATTTTCGCTTTATTCCGCTTTATCCAATTAATGCAGAGCCGATTGGCGATGACATAAAGCCATCCATCAAATCGGTTTGGATCCTCCAGTGTCCCAAGTTTTTTGTAGACTTGAATGAAGGTGTCTTGGGTAATTTCCTCGGCACTCTGGAAATTCCCAATTTTCCGCCATATAAGGGCGTGAACACCCTTTTGGTGTTTCCGCATTAATATACTGAACGCTTCGTCGTCGCCCGACAAAATTCTGCGAATCAGTTGCACATCGTTATCTACCATCAGAATTCTCCATAATCTTGGTTAATAATCTTGGTTAATGAAACATCCTCCTCATTAAAAGTTTAATAGAATTGCACTGTCCTTTTTAATTAAAAGACACAGTTTATTGTGGAAAGGGTGCATTTATATGAAAAATATTTAAAAAATGCAGATTTTTTGTTTTTTTACGGATTGTTGGCTGGTTTAGGGCAAGAAATCCTCCTACTACCCTATCCAGTCTCAAAGTGAGGGTAATCCCGTTCGTAGTGGGGCAATTCATTGCCCGTTTCTCTCACTGCGAGGCAGTACGATAAATCGTAATACTACAAACTAACCCTAAAATTCAAAATGGATGAAACACTACATTGGTCAATAGTTCGGTTTTTTGTGTGGATGTTTTCAATTGACGCGTCCGTGCGACTCGATCGCGATGAGAAGGCTAACCCAATTGTAGCATAAAACGCATTTGTTTTCTGAGGCTTTTTTAACAGTATGCACCTTTTTCGCCAATAGATGTGTCTTTAAGTTATAAAGTGTGGAAAGTTTTATCTAAGTTATAAAGCGTGGAAAGTTTTATCAACTTGCCGAGGCGAAAACAAAGAGGTAGACAAGTGCAAAATTTCTTTCCCAAGACCTTACATCCTCTACATATCTTTGAAGCAGAGAACGCCCTTTATGCGGCAGACCTCGAGAAAGCACGCGTTGTTGAGCTTTCGGTTGCAGTGGAATAAGATATGTCTATGCATACCAAGGATGTCAATCACAGCCAATCGCCGATAAAAAAAAAGTATATCCCGTGCCAACCCTACTTTCTATAGTAGACGCTATGGAGGAAAGCATCATGAAACGCTTATGTTCTGTGCTTAGCATATTCCTTATCTTTGCTCCCCTCTCCGCTGTTCTCGCAAAAGCCCCGGAAACTGTCAAAGTCGTATTTACATCACGGCGGGATGGCAACTTTGAGATTTATATCATGAACCCGGATGGCTCTGATCAGATAAACTTAACTCAGCACCGTGCCAAGGACTCCTCGCCTGTCTGGTCGCCGACAGGTGAACAGATCCTTTTCACCTCGGATCGAGACGGGATAGAGGATATTTACCTTATGGATCCAGATGGAACGAATGTGCGTCAGGTATTCAAAAAATTAATAGGGAGAGAGTTTCCAACGTGGGCACCTGATGGAAAGGCACTTGCTTATCACCGATTTCACACACTCTCTATCTACACCGCCTCAAGTGACGGAAAAGATGAGGAAGAACTTGCAAAAGGCTTATGGCCTGCGTGGTCTCCCAACGGTTCTGAGATAGCCTTTATGGCAGGCGAGTTTGCTTGGGCTGACAACGGAAATCTCAGATTGTCGAAGTCCAGGGTCCAGATTATCAATCCACAAACGCATGTAGAAGAGGAACTGATTCCGGGGAAGATACGGATGCTTGGTCCTGCCTGGGCACCCGATAGTGCTCAGATAGCCTTTTCTTGGGCTGGTAGGCAAGTAGGGGACACTATGGGTATCCATGTTGTGAACCGAGACGGTAGTGGATTCAGGAAGATTATTGATGTTGGAGATGACGCGTCAGCGTATAACCCTACTTGGTCACCGCACGGGAATGAACTCATTTACAGTAAGTGGGTTGGTGATTTCAGACAACTCTTCAAAATCGCTTTGGACGGTGGTGTCCCAGAAAAGCTCACACACCGGGGTGATAACTTCCGCGCGAATTGGTTCGATCCCGCGTTTGCTTTGCCGGTCTCACCCCAGCCGTCCCTTTTGACGACCACGTGGGGGAAACTGAAAACACAGAACTAATATCATACAGAAATAGTTTCTTTAGAAAGCGTGTCCAAGGGGAAGGGCTTCACTTCTGCAACGATAGTATGCGTCCTGGAGATGGTATTCCCAACACCGTTTGGGAATCCAATCTTGCCGGAACAGAAGCACCGGCAGAAAGGAGAAAAATCGAGATGAAAAAGAATCTCCGCGGTAAAATCCGCGAGTTTGTCCAATCCGAGGAAGGCAAAGTGGGCATCAAATCCCCACTGACGCTCGGTGTGGCGGTGAGTAGCGTGCTACTCGCACAGGCTATTGTTGGCACTCCACGGGCAGAAGCATGGCAATGTCTGACTAAGTACGACTGCCCTGATGGGTTGAAGTGTCACGGTCCCTTTAACCCTTGGGGTTCATGTGGCTCATAATGTCAATGTAGATTATGGCGTAGACCGTCATAATCTTGTTGACTTTTCAGCGTGTGGCAGTTTCTGCTGCCCCACGCTCCCCCGCGTTGTGTATATGTTGTGTATATTACGTCTTTTAAGTCATTATCGGAGGAATACCTATGAAACATCCACTCGTCTTTTACATCATCAGTGTGATGCTATTGTGTGCGAACGTTTTTCCACTTTTCGCAAAAGCACCAACGACCCCTAAAATCCTGTTTACCTCTACACGCGACGGAAACAGAGAAGTATACACCATGAACCCAGATGGCAGCGAACAGGTGAGACTAACACAACATCCTGGAAATGATCTGCAAGCCGTCTGGTCACCTACGGGCGAAAAGATTCTTTTCATCTCCGATCGCGGGGGTGTTCGAGACCTTTACCTGATGGACCCAGATGGAACCAACGTTCGACGTGTCTTCAAGAGAAAAACGAAAATTTATAGAACCAATCCAACATGGTCGCCCGATGGCAAACACATCGCTTATGTGAACGCGAAGTTGGGTAATCTTAATTCTGATATCCACATTGCGCCCCTTGGAGAACAAGAGGATGAACATATTGCGAAAGGCTGGTATCCCTCATGGTCGCCGGATGGCACTGAAATTGCCTACTCTGTAGACCAGCCATTCGCGTCTCAACTTACATTTATCAACGTCCAGACACGAGCGCAGGAACAACCGCTACCCAAGAAAGCACTGATTTGGCAATACTATCCTTCTTGGTCTGCTGTGGGAGACAGACTTGCCTTTACTGGGAACAAGCATCTGATACCCCCCATCTTGGAGAGGGATCTGCAAAACGCATGGAAGGATAAACAGACGATCTACATCGTCAATCGAGACGGCTCCGGTCTCAAACAACTTATAGATGAAGCAGGCCCCTATGCACAGTATCCTGCGCTATCTCCGCATGGGGAAAAAGTTCTTTACACACAGGAAATCAATGGAGATTTCCAAATCTTCAAACTTAATCTAAACAGCGGCGTTCGGACGCAATTGACGCATATTTCATGGAATACTGGGGGAGATTGGTTCGACCCAGTGTATGCGTTGCCGGTTTCACCACAACCTCAGCTGCTCACCACAATATGGGCGGCAGTAAAAAAGGAGGACGATCCATAGAGAAAGCATTTTTCTTTCTCATGCTAATCAGCTGTCGTAAAAATGCTTTCAATCCGCTTCAAGTAATTGAAAGAACAATTCTGATACGAAAAAGGTAACTGATGAATGCATTACGATGAATTTGAAACCGCGTTTGAGGTGCGACTTCAAACACACACAGACGCATATCCACACGCCGCGGAATACCATCGCGTCCGTTTTAATCAGACGATCCAGTATCTGTTGTCCTCCATTTTGGAGCAGACAGAAACCCTGATTCAACAACCGGAAACGAGTTGGGCACACACTGAAGAACTTGTTAGTGACATCCTCTACTGTGGGGAAATAACTGTTGAACAACTTTTCGCGCTTGAGATTCCTACTCAACTCACAGCAGATAGGGATTTCGAGGCAGTAAAAACGAAACTCTACGAAACGAAATACTATCCAATCAGTGAACACCTGAATTATATCTCTTTTCCACCTGCTTTGGAACGGAAAGCGTTCATCGGTAGGCATTTGGATTGTTTCAAAGAGCAATCTCGCTTTTGTGATCTCGGCTTCGGGCCTGGGGTGTTGACGGCGTTCATTCTACAACAGGATTCCTCGTGGCAAGCTGCCGGTGTTGACATTAGCCAGCACTGCCTTCAGCATGCTCAGAGGCTCTTAAGGAAAAAAGAGGTAATTGACAGGAGTGAATTGTCAATCGGAGATGTGCGCACCCTACCGTATCCTGACGATACCTTCGATGTGGTTATCGCTGTTGAGGTGCTTGAGCATATCCCAGATCCAGAAACTGGTTTGTCGGAAGCAATGCGCACGCTAAAACCGGGCGGGTATGCAATAACAGCACTACCGGTGCAGCTGCCGTTGTTGATGCACCTCTACGATTTTGATTCTCCTGACGAAGTCTTAGCACTCTACGAAAAAGTTGGACTTAAGGTTGTTGACTTTGAGACGAAGGAATTCCAAAGCCAACGTGCTGCGCCCTTCGTCGATACATTCGCATTGAGCACTAAGCCATGACGAGCAGTTTTTATTCGGCTGGAGGTTCAGAAGATAAACTTTAAAACTGAAAGTCGCTTATGTCTTACTACGAATACTTTCTGATTTTTTTGGCACTTACTTTCTGTGGGTATGCGAGTTATACCGATCTGAAGACACATTGGTGTTTATGCACCCATTCGCTGCAAAACGGTGTCTTTAATTTTAAAGGGTATCCTTACCTATGTTTATAGTAAAGCCCGAAAATATGTAGACAGTTGTTCAGTGAACGAATCCATCACCACCGCTGGCGAGGTTTGTAACCTCGCCTACTGCCAATGTCCAAGTAATTGTGGATTTTACTATAAAATGTCTTTTCATCGGGCACTATCCGAAATCTTCCAGTAACCTCGCGACGCGGAGAACGACATCATCGCGGGGTTGACAGTGGAGGCGTTCTAATATGGTTGTACACGGCGGGGTGGGTCAAATATCAGAACGGGAGAACTTCAGGAACGCCACCGCCGTAAACGCTAAAGCAAAAAAACCGAGTAAGAGCACATCTACTGCCGAGCGACGCATCGTTTCCAATAAATCAGGTTCTGTCAGGGTTGGGGGCGGTGGGATTTCTTCTGATTCAGAAGGATTTCTCTGTCGATCCAATATGTCTTGGACCTGTGCCATCGCGTCGTCTGAAATTTCCCTGAAATATGAATCATCAAGTTGCTTGTAGTATCTCTCACCCGTTTGAAAGTAGCGGTCCCTTTTTAACCTACCCGTTTGCGTTAAGTTTATCGCAGCATAGCTTAGAGAGGACGTTGGCACGAGCCGAGAGAGCATTTCTCCAATGTGCTCTTGGCGATCCTTTTCGCGTTGGTATTCCTTGTCAATCTTGTTTGCGTGATTCTGGAATTTGAGTCGATATTCCTCGTTAATCGGTTTCCTAATGTTGTCCAATTTCTTTTTCACCTCTGGTGTTGCCGCAAAACTCGACCCCAGAGCTTCAAACATTTTTTTATTCAACTTCCCCTGTTTCTCTTTCGCCAGGTTATTGCGAATTGCTGTTTTTTCCATATAAACAGCCTGCTGCGTTCGCGTGGGTGAGACGAGTTTTGCGACGATAAACGCCCCTCGTGGCGCGATCAGCACCGCAAACACCCAAAATGTAAAAGCGACAATCAGCGCGGTCTTGGAGTTGTCGAAATACGTTGAAATGACCACACCTATCGCAAAAAACACCGCAATATAAAGTAGCGAGACAAGCGTCAGACCGAACACTGGCATAGCGATCTTGAGCTCACCGAGTGGAAACCCTTGCCAGACGATCAGGAGTAACCCCAAGAGGAAAGACACTAAAAACGGAATAACGAACACAACGTATCCACCGATCAGTTTGCTCCACAAAAACACATCTCGAGGAACGGGGTTTGACAAGTTTATCCGAAGGGTGCCTGCTTCTCTCTCTCCAGCAACAGCATCAAATGTGAACAGAAGTGCGAGTAGACTGAAAACGGTCCCCACAATAAACAGGAAATCCAGATTTCCTAATACATGCGCGAGAGGCGCTTGAGCAAGTGCTGTTGAACCCGGCCGCCATTACGCGTCATTCCAAGATGGGTAGGCAGCACTTCCTCTAAACCGTTTGCGAAGACGCTCAGAGGCGTGGGTTTGAGAAAAAGTTTGGAAACTTCTATGTTTGGGTTCTGTGCATTCGGAGGATTTTCCTTTGTTTCTGATCGTGAGCGATTCACCGATTCTTGATAATCTGTTAAGCTCTGACTATACTTGCGATAACTGATAGAAAAGGTGAGTGGGATGAGCAAAACACACATTAGCAGGAGTGCGACAAACCGGACGCTGAGAATGTGATGCATCATCTCTTTCTGAATCAATGTCATTAATATAACAACTTCTCCTTCATTTTTTACGTGGGTTGGGTTGAATGACTTTTACCGAACTCATTTCCTCAGATTCTTTCTGGGGAATTTGAAAGCAAGGCGGTTGTCTCCTCATCGCGGAGTCTGGAGAGGTCGTATCCGCGGCGTGCGAGTTCTGTGAGGAGTGTTTCGTCGTCAGTATCTTTGAGTGAGTCGGACAAAAGGTCGGTTTCGTGAAGTTCAATTTCAGCCGTGTACTTAACGTTTTCTTCAAAACGTTACTTTCAACTTTTTAACCTCTATAACACGAGGTTCGTACAGGCAGGGAGCGAGCAAAAATTTAAAACATCACGGATTACTCTGCAATCCTTTCAATAGTCAGTTTTCGCGGATTTAAGGTAGCGTCTACACTATCAACGAACATCTTGAAGATTCTGGCGTATCCCGAAAAAATTGTACGCCCCTCTGTAGATATGAATGTGCCGAAGAAATAACGCCAGCACACCGATATGCTACCCTCAGTTAAGTCCGGTGGGTAACCGGCATCTCTTTCACCATTGGTTGGCCCCCGCCATCTTCCAACCCGTTACGTCTGCCTTGATGTCCCCGCCTCTGCTGTAAAGGCATATTCCAACATCTTCCGGCTTATGCAGTTGACTCTGGGCGACTGCCTGACGTTCATTGATGAAGACTTCCACGATCGGTCTGTCGAGGAATATCCGCAAATTCAAATCCTCTCCCGCTTTCAACTCGAACGGCGCAACGCCATAAGGTTGGGATCCACGATATGGTTCTGTCGCTTCTTTGCCATCACCTACCGAAATCGTCTTCTTGTCGGCTGAGTAGAAGATCTCCATCCCATTCTGGTTGTCTTTGTCACAGAACACTTTTACGCCATAGTCCCTCACTTCGGTAGGCTTGATTGTGACATTCAATTCAACCGTATCGCCTGAGATTTCCTTCAGCCTATAGTCCTCGCTGTCTTTGACCGCAATGTTGTTCTCAACCGTTTCGTTGTAGCGTAGACGCTCAAGCTCACGAACCGGTTTAATGCGCACAATCCCATCCTCAGGCAGACTCAATTCCCAGGGCAATGAGAATACGCAGCTCCATAAAGTGTTGCCAAGGTTAACCTGTATATTGGTAATGACGACTCTGCGTCCGTCTGGTGTGAGGAGGGTTTTGGGTGCCCAATAGATAGGTATTCCGCGATAATTGTTGCTCCAACTCATCTTGGTATGAAACTCAGGTGTGAACTTATTATCCTTCCATTCACCCAGATAATACCGCGCCCCCCAGCTATGGCTGATAAGTAGCATCATGTGCTTGTTGCCGAGTTTGAAGAAGTCAGTGCAGGAATGATCGTGATGCTCAAGTCCCGGCAATTCTTTCGTCATAAATTCACCGAGAAATTCCCACTTCTCAAAGTCTTTGGAGCGCATAAGTGTTGTCCTTTTATACCAAGCACCCAACCCCGGTCGGGTATCCTCCATAGCGTGATCGCCGGAAAATATGTAGTAGTAATCTCCTTCAACCCAAGCCGTCGGGTCCCAGAATACCCAATAATCGGCATCCCGTGCCTCTTGAGGCACCTCAATTTCAATCGGTTTAGACCAGTCCTCCAGATGCTCATCCGAAGCTTCGACATAGGTCGGACGACCGCCAAATATGCCGACAAAGATAACTTTCTTGCCGTCTTTGGTGATAATCGTACCGCCTGTACCACAACCGCCGCTGCCCAAGGCACAATCCCCGCGCCGCCGCCAGTGAACAAGGTCGGTACTCGTGAAGTGCCCAAAAGCGTACTCGTCGCCTTTGCACATATAACCGAAATGATACTGACCTTTCCAGTAGATCATGAAATTCGGATCGGTCGAATAGTTCCTTTCGTTATCACCTTCGGAATTAACCAAGTGATATGTCGGCCGACTCGGGTCATGCATCAGCCGTTGACGAAAATCACGAGCGATACGGACAGCTTCGTTGTCCAAGGTAAATATGTGTCTATCATCTCGATCGAAAACAATATACCTGTCTTCTTCATTCAGTTTTGTCGCGGCATAGTTTTTAATCTCGGGGAATTTTCCAGCATGATCTGTCCACCAATCATTTTTCGAGAAATCATACCAGCTGAACGGTTGAATTGCCGAAGGCGCGTTCGGTCTCAGATCCTTAATCTGCTCTTGCGTCAAAGCCTGTGCATAAATCCGGACATCCTTGACTTTTCCCTTAAATGATATGGCGTAGTTAGGATTGAGATTGACCGAGCCAATTACCAGTTGTAGATAGGGGCTGTTCAGAAAATCAAACGGCTTTTCGATGGTATAGCTGGCGTACACTTCCCCATCGCGGTAGATGGTGACCGAGTTGTCCTTGTAAACGGCGGCCATCATCATGAACTGTCCGGAGACAATTTCCTGTGCTGGATTTTGCGCGAGTTGTTCGGTGCTTTGCGTGCGAGTGTTATCATCGCTGGCGGTGGACCACTTACCTCGAGCATCCTGCCCAAAAGCAAGTGCGTCATACTTGTCAGCCGCCTGCACGGTAATCACGCTGCAGTGCTTTGGGGCTTCCTCATCAAAGCAGAACCAGCTTACGAGGGTCTTGTCCGTCGTCGTGAACATAGGATACCTACCTTTCAGTTTTGTGCGCTGTAAAAAACCGCATTGAAAAGCAGCTTAAAGGTCCCATAAGATTGCCCGCGGTGTTGCGGTTTGAAACCGAAAAGAATGACTCTCCCGTCGCCCAAGATGGCTTCCAAAAGTGCTGCCTTCTGACGAATCCGTTTCTCTCCTTCGAGCCAACCGCTCATCAACGGATTAAATTCAGGATAGGTCGCCACGACTTTCGCGCCACCGCGCCCGGCTTCAAAAACAGGACCCGATTTAAAAAAGATTGCCATCTCTCTATCCAGTCCATGTCCTATGGGGTGCTTCGTATCTATCCCAACCCGTAGTAATGAACCGGGGCAGAAAAACTCGTCTTCTTTTGCTTGATTTTCTTTCTCAACCACATTGACAATGCCTTTTTCACCAAGCCCGAAGTATTTCAAAGGGAGTTCTGACGCGCGATTCAAGCAGATAAGCGTACCGCCGTCCTCCACAAACGCTCGTAAATTCGCCAACCCTTCTGTGCCGATCCCACCGACATACTCTGGTGGCAGTTTCCCTGTTGAATGCCCGTTAAGAATGCCAGAGGCACCCAGATCCGGCAAAATTATTGCATCGTAGCGTGCCGCCAAATCCCCCGCGCGCATTTCCGCATTCGTGAGGTTGCTATAATCGAACTCGTGCGTATCCAAAACCCAGCGCGTCCAGCCTTCATCCATATTTGCTGTCCACGGTTTATACAGACCGAGGCGCGGCGCGTTCACTCTTGAGAATTTTCGACTGACCGTTTCTTCGTCGATAGATGCATCGGCGTGGATGTGGATACCGAATTCCGACGCGAGTGCTCGCATCTCCTCGATCTCTTGTAGTGGCGGTGCTGCCGTTCTAATCAAGATAGTCCCAGGTGGGAACGTTTTACCACCGAGTTCTATGTCCCGTTGTGCCGCGTAGAGCGTGTATTTCGGACTGTCATCTGCAAGGCTTGCTTTGAACAGACGATTGAGAGCAATCGCTTCGATGTTCGTTCGATTCTCAAATAGGTAGTTGATCGGTTCAGAGGCACCCGTTAGCGTACCTTCTACTTCGGATAGTGCAGGAAGTTTCGTTAAATCCGCCTCAAAAGGATGCACGACTGTGATTGTTCTCACCCCCATCTGTAAGGGCAGTGTCCAGCCTGCTATATCGTAAGGACGTTCGGGCGGTGATTCCGGTGAGGGGCGACGTTCCGGATAGCGTTGCACTTCAAGCAGATCCTTCGCATGTGCCCGAAAGGGTTGGGACATCGAAACAACGTAGGTTTCAGTGGGATATTCTACGCCATCAGCGATAAACGGCGTGTTCGCTTGATGAATCTTCACCCCGCCGCGTCGCAAAATGTCCAACATCTTGAGTGTTGTGTGGATGTCGCGTTGTTGTGTTGGAATCAGGAAGGCGCGTGGCGGTTCATCCTTCCCTTTTGCTATAGCATTGAGTCCCATCTTGTAAAAGTTTGTCTTCAGTGTTACCCGATGCTCCGCGACGAAGGAGAGAATTGAGAGTGCCGCTGCCTTCTCATATTCTACGATATCTCGCAGTCGCCACCACCCTCCGGGCCACGGTTCAGGAAAGTTTGTGCGGAGTGTATATTTATCGAGCCCGCGTCGATAGCCTTTCAAAGTATGATGCGGTTGGAAAATTGGCGTTGCTATCTCCACACGTGCCGCTTCTGTCAAAATACCGACCATATTGTGGCGATACGGTACTGTTCGAAATCCGCCGTGCCACCATGTGTCGTAAACAGCACTCGAAAGCACCCCTGTAAACCCTTCACTCGTCAAATCGAAGGCGAGTTGCGCACCAATGAGCGAGAGCGTTCGCTGTAGTAGCGGTGGGATATTCGGATTGACCGGTTCAAAGTATGGCGGAATTACAAACCGAGGTCCGCGGTAACTCATCTCATGCACATCATAAACAACTTCAGGAAACCACTCCTCATAAAGCACCTGCGTCAGCAACCGCGTCTCTATCTGTGTCAGCATAAACCAATCGCGATTGTTATCGTGCCCGGTATATTTATGATACAACCACGGGATTTCCGACCCTTCATAAGGGGTGCCGACAGTGCGATTATACCAGTCCACCACGATGTTCAAACCGTCCGGATTCGCCGAGGGGATGAGCAGAATTATCACATTCTCAAGAATCTCTTTGATTTGTGGTATCTCAGTGGTTGCGAATTGATGCACAAGCTCCATCGACATCTGTGAAGAGGCGATCTCTGTGGAATGCAGGTTGCAATTAATCAGCACTACTGATTTACCTTCTTCGGCAAGCGCGTCCAATTCTGACGCATTGTTTTCTTTTGTAGGTATACTGGGCATCGCGAGTCGCCTTTGAATCTGCTGAGAGTGCGCCAAATTCTCTAAGTTCTCTGGCGCAGAAATCAACAGCATCAGAAAATCGTTATCCTCTGTCGTTTTTCCAAGTTCTTCCAACAGCACCCGATCTGAATTCGCTGCCACATGTCGCATGTAATCAGAAACTGTCTGCCATCCTGCCACCTGATAGTCAGAACCGACCTGGAATCCGAGCACCTCTTCAGGGGACATCAGTTGTGCGTGTACCGGTTCCTGCAGCAACACAACGCACATTATTAGCAACACACTGAGTAGACTCCATAGTGGTGTGGTATCAGTTTCCTGAGAGTCTATTTTTCGTTGATGAAACGGAGGTATGAAATAGGCGTAAAAGAAGCCAGAAATTTTCATAAGAGATTCCTTTTCTATAGGCGCGTGCGGCTTAATCTTCACTGTTCTTCGTTTGTAACACACTGTCCTCAGCGGATTTAGTCGTTTAAGTATAATCAAAGCCTGTGCCTATGTCAAGTCATTAGGGGGATTCAGTTTTCCTATAGTACGGATTTCCTGCTCAAGATTTCTTCGCTGTAGGAGCGAGTTGTGCTCACGATGCTTTCTGACCGTTGATGGGAACTGACTGCTGACCATCTCTAATCCTGCAAATCCTTGAATCCTGATTCAGACAACTGACCGCTGACAACTGACACCTGGCAACCGACAATCATATATGCACTTGACTTTTTTTAAATTCTGTGGTATTGTTGTAGTGGAGATATTTTAAGGGTCGCAACGTGCCGTAGCGCACGTTACATTAGACACTCATTCTGAAAAGAACGATTCTCAGGAGGAAAAGGGAAGATAATGAAAAGGGTTGTAATCATTCCACTGGTTGTCCTACTGCTTGCGGGTGTCGGTTGTGAGACAAAGCAGAAAGGTCCGAGCAACCTATCCGTAGGCAGAAGTAAATTGATTGATAGCGGTAACGCCTTGGAAGCCGTTGAGCACCTCGAAAAAGCAGAGCAGGAAGAAGTTAATAAACTGGAGCCTCGCGCGCTACTCCTTATGGCTTACGCTCACGGGCTTTCCACTGGCAGTGCGAGTAGCCACGGCGTTGAAGCCAAGTTCAAAAACCAACGAGAACAGCGGATACAAGAACTCACCGAGGCTGAGATAAAGCAAATCCTACAAATTCTCAGCAGACCGTCGCGGGTACAGAAAGATGGCTTACGGGCACTTGTAGACAAGGGACCTGAAGCATCGGTGATAATTCTCGATAGCCTTATTAAAGGAAGATATCCGTCACTTCATACAAATTTTACGGAAACGCTGATTCAGATAGGTCCTGATGGTCTTGATTTGGTTTTAGCAAAACTTACTGATGAAACGACACCACCTGCTGTCAAGGTTAAACTCGTTCAGGTCCTTGCTGGGATCGGCGACGCGAAAGCCGTAGATGCGTTAAAAACGCTTCAAAGTGGAACGAGTGAACCTGGTTTGGCGATGGAAATTAACACGACACTCTATCAGCTCGGTGAGGAATTATATAAAAAGGACATCATCGCCGGCTTAAGTCATAGTGATGTTGCTGTCCGACGCGCCGCCGCAAAAGCCATGGCAAATATCAGCGATGTCTCACCGAAAACACTCATTGCCGGGTTAAAAGATATCGACTCTGAAGTCGTCGCATCGCTTGTGGAAGCACTCGCAGTGCATCGGGATGCTGACGCTGTCGATGAATTCGTAAATATTCTTACCGGTGAATTGAGCAAATATCCCAAGCAGGCAGCGATTGATACCCTCGACGTTTATGGAGAAAATAAACTTGCGAGAGGCTTGGCAAAGCGCATTACGATGCTGCTCATTGGCGGAACCGTTAGCGACGCAGATAATCGGCTCCGTCTTGTTCAACTTCTGAAGAGAGAGCCGTTTCTGAAGCAGATTCAGGTGACGGAATTGTACGACAATCTTGAGTTCAAGCTCTATGAATATCACAGGGAAAAGGAACAGAGCGAACTCGTCAAAACGTCGCTTAAACAACTCCTTGATGCACTTCAGTAGTCCTACAATTCGCTTCTTATCTGTTTTTCCGCAAAGCGGCGTTTAGTTTTCTACGCGTTTTATCAGAGAAATCGTAATTTGGCGATTAGGAAATGCTGGCTCCTACAAAAGGATTAACGCGGTTTTGAAGGGAAACAGGGTTACTTTGCCGCCTGCACTTAAATTGTTGACATAAAAATGTATTTATTTTAGAATACTCTTTACATCAGTACTTGCCCAAATCTGTAGTCCCTGTTTGGCACGGGTCAAATACGTCGCGATATGCAGAACCTGTGGTTTTATCCTGCCAAGCTATACCGAGAAGTATTAGATCGACTCGCGGTTTATTTTCTTGCAAGTTGCGTGCTATCAAACAGTACGCATTATCTTCATGAAAAGTACATGCGACACGGACGGGTGAGTCTAATCGAGATTCTAGGAGGAAAAGGTAAACGGAACATGAAAAAAGTTTTGTTGATATTATTACTTATAGGAGTCGTGAGTTTCGGCTGCCGGCAGGAACAGGTCATCACTCAACTTGAAGTGGGCAGGAGTAAGTTGTTAAACGCCGGGCTCTCACTGGAGGCAGTCCAACATCTTGAGAATGCTGAGCGCGAAGAAAATCATAAGGTTGAACCTCGTGCACTCCTGATTCTTGCTTATAGCAACGCTATTTCAACGGGCGCGGCAAGAACACATAATGTAGAAGCCAGATACCAAGGCGAGCGTGACCGACGTGTGGGTGAATTGGGCGAATATGAGATGAAAAAAATCCTACAGATCCTCGGAGAACGCCATCGGGTACAGAAGGATGCTATGCAGGTCCTCGTTGATAAAGGTGCATCAGCCGTGCCTTTCGTTTTGGAGGACCTCGTTAAAAACCGGTATCGCAATGTCCACGGCGACTTCGTTCAAATTTTGCAGGAAATCGGCAGTCCAGCTATTAACGATATCCTGAAGGCTGCTGGCGATAGTAACACACCACCTGCTGTGAAGATTCAGTTGGTCCGTATTGTAGGGGATATAGGGGACACATCCGCCGCCGGGGGGTTAGAAGCACTCCAAAATGCAACCACCGATGCAGGGTTGAAGATGGAGGTTAATACCGCACTCTATATGCTCGGCAACGAAGGCTCCGAAGCAAAAATCGTTGAGGGTTTGACCGATGGTAACGCGGTTGTCCGACGCGCCGCCGCAAAGTCTATGATGTTCCTTAAAGAGCACCCCACAACTAAGCTGATTGAGGCACTTGGCGATTCCGATGACGCCGTGCGTATGGACATTGCTAAAGCACTTGAAAAATACCCTGACGCAGGTGCTGTTGACGGTCTCGTCGCAATCCTCACAAACGGTTCAAGTCTCAACACGAAGCAAGTCGCTATCGATACTTTGAACCATTACGCCGAAAACGGACTCGCGGATGGATTAGCCGGACGTTTAATCGTCTTGTTGGCCAATCCTGAAGTCGTTGATCATGAAGACAGGCTCCGTATCGTTCAACTTCTTAAGAAACCTGCTTTGGTAAAGCAGATTCAGGAGGCTGACCAGTACGATAATCTGCCCCATAAGCTTGACGTTTACTTCAGGGAGACCGAAACCAACGATATGGTGAAAGACGCACTCAATGAACTGCTCCTTGCACTTGAGTAGATAGACGAAAAGATTGGTGATGCTCCGGTTCCCCAAACTTATGATGAATGTGTGCGTTCCTTGTCGGACACCCTTGGCAAATAAGCAGATGAGATGCTCAGGCTTTGCTGCGCCGGGGTCGGAATATTGAAAACCAAAGCGCAGCTTGGAACGTAATGGAAAGCGGTTCTAAGAAAGGCACTTCAAAGTCTCCAACCCATTTGCCTCATCCGCAAGGAAAATTAGAAATATGCGAAATTATCCAACGGGTATCAAAATTACCAAAGTTGAGCAGGTTACGGTCGAAGTAGATCAGCCTGCCATTGGTTGTAACTCCGGTGCAACGGAGATTAACCAGCCTGATCCGAACGGGAAATGGAACGAACGTATTATCCGCATCCATACCAACGATGGTACACTTGGTTGGGGGGCTGGCAGTTGGGGAACAACAACCGCTGAAAATGCAGAAGGTGTGCTCAACCAAAACCCGTTTGACCTCTTAAACCCTGAAGACGGGGTTGTTGAGGAATTTCGTGGGCTTGAAAACGCCCTCTGGGACACAATCGGCAAAATCCTCGGGAAGCCAGCTTATCAACTCATCGGTGACGATGTTTTTTCAAACGAATTGCCCGCTTACGACAGCACCATCTATTTCAACGATCTCCTGTATGAGACAAGAGCCGAAGGGCTTAAACGAATCGAGAATGATGTCAAAAGCAGTCTCGCCAACGGATTTACCGCATGCAAAATGAAAATCGGGCGCGGTAATCATCTCATGGAACGCAGAGCGGGACTGCAACGGGACATAGAGCTTGTCCAACTTGCCCGTAGCACCGCAGGCGAAGGTTTCAATATTCTCGTCGATGCAAACAACGCCTACACTTACGATGAAGTCATTACCTTCTTGAATGAGACGAGCAACTGTGATGTCTTTTGGATAGAGGAGATGTTTGAGGAAGAGGTTGAATTGTACCGCAATCTCAAAGCCTTCATCCAAGAAAAGGGATTGGAAACCTTCATTGCCGATGGTGAGACTCGAACGCGCGACCCACTTGAATTCTACGATCCCTTCTTTGAGGCGGGTGTTATTGATGTCATCCAGCACGATATGAAGGGACTCGGCGTTACTGGCTGGCGACGACTCGCGGATATGGCTTCCGCACACGGTGTTCGATGTGCCCCCCATAACTGGGGTTCTCTGCTCGGCTTCTACCTCAGTCTTCAATTCGGCAAAACGATTCCCCATTTCCTCTACGGCGAAGTCGCAACTCTCACGAGCGATGTAATTGATACCTCTGGCTACGCCTTCACCGGTGGAACGTTCACCGTACCGAATACCCCCGGGCTTGGGCTGGGACTTGATGAAGATGTGTACGATGATCACTACGCCGGAAAAGAGGATTGGCAGATCGGCTGATTCTTTATCCCGTCCTAATCGAAGTAGGTGCGGTTTCCTAACCGCACCGGTTCCCCAGTAAATCGTAGGTTGGGTTGAACGAAGTGAAACCCAACTATCGTCCAACCTGAAAACATATAAACGTAGATGGACTTTCAAACCAGACCCTTATCAGAAAACTTCGGTGCTGAAGTCCTAAATGTAGACCTAACGCAGATTGATGAAGATATGGCAGAAGCCGTCTTATCGACTGTCCAAAAGCACGCACTCCTTCTCTTTCGCCGACAATCCCTTCACGACGATGACATCTATCGACTCAGTAAGGCACTCGGACCTGTTGAAGAGCCTCCTGCTGCTAAAGACAACCACAGTCCGGGTTTCAAATCCGTCATCTACCTTGCCAATATCAATAGTCTCGACGGAACACTCATCAGAGGAAATTTTGTTGACAATACGGATGGCGGGTGGCATTCCGATCAAGCATATCGACAAAATCCAGCTACTCTGTCTACACTTTTCTGCGTGATTTCCCCGGAATCGGGTGGGAGTACGAGTTTCAGTAGCACTCGGATGGGGTACGAATCCCTGCCGCCTGCACTCAAGGACCGTGTTAATAACATGAAGGTGCTGTACAGTCCGGGAAAGAAACATGGTGTTCCGGATATCGAAGTCACACATCCTGTTGTCCTCACAAATCCTGGGACCGGTGTCAAAACCCTCTACGTCAGTCCCGGTGCCCACGGCTTTGAAGGACTGGGAGCCGTAGAAGGCAAAGCACTTAAAGACGAGTTGCTTTCGTATCAATTTCGTCCTGAACACATCTATCAGCACAAATGGCGCATGGGAGACATGCTAATTTACGATAACGCCCAACTCCTCCATAAACGAGATGCCTATGAAGGAATCCGGTTCCTAAAAGCGACCCGTCTCTTCCTCTCCCCTAACCGCTTTGCCGTACCTGATTAATCAAGCCAGCCGCTGGCGAGATTTTCCTTAGAATTGGTAGGCGAGGTTTCCTTGAGGAAATACGCAGAAATCCACAGAAATCCGCAGAAACACCCTATCAAAAACCCCAAGCAAAAACACCCCTATCAAAAACACCTCGCCAATGCTAATGTCCAATTAATTCTAAAATCTACCATAGATACCCCATAGTCCCAGAATTTTTCCTGACAAATCCGCTATTATGTGGTATAATTATAGTAGAATTGATAGATATACCGTTGGCTTAAGCGTGCTGTATTTTACACCAAACTTCTAACCTAACTGGGTAGTCCCATGGAAAAGATTCTCGTCGCAATGAGCGGAGGCGTAGACAGTTCCGTCACTGCTGCCATGATGGTGGACGCAGGCTATGATGTTACCGGTATCACAATGCGCCTCGGCGCGCCCGATACCATCGAGGTGGAACCGGAGCGTCCCAACTGCTGTTCGCTTGAAGGCATTGAGGATGCACGCCGTGTTGCCACGCAACTCGGCATCCCTTTCTACGGCGTGAATTACGAGGACGCTTTCCGCGAACAGATTATCGACTATTTCGTGGAGGAATACCTCGTCGGCAGAACCCCCAGTCCCTGTATGGTATGTAACCGGGAACTGAAATTTGGGAGGCTCCTCGACCTCGCCAAAACATTGGAGTGCGATGCCATCGCCACGGGGCACTATGCCCGCATTGAACAGCACCCAGAGACAGGACGGTATCTCTTACGCAAAGCACGTGATGTCAGCAAAGACCAGTCCTATTTCCTCGCCGCGCTCACACAGGAACAATTACGGTGTGCGATGATGCCCCTTGGTGAATACACGAAAGCCGAGGTCCGGGACCTCGCCCGAAAATATCAGTTGCGAACCGCTGAAAAAATTGAGAGCCAAGAACTCTGCTTCGTTGCCGACACCAACTATAGACGCTTCCTCCAGGACAGGGTTCCTGAGAAGATTCAGGGTGGCGATATTATTGACGAAGAAGGCAATGTCCTCGGTAAGCATGAGGGTGTGCCGTTTTATACCGTTGGGCAACGGCGCGGCTTAGGTATCGCAGTCGGGAAACCCCTCTATGTGACCGAGCTCAACGCATCCGAGAATACCGTCGTCGTTGGCGAATCCGATGCGCTCTTAGAGGGTACGATGCACGTTGAACGCATCAACCTCATTGCCATTGAGAAGTTGACGGAGCCGATCCGTGCGCACGTCAAAATCCGATCCCGTGACGATGGCGGTCCCGCGACAATCACGCCTATCAGCGACACAGAAGCAGTCGTGAAGTTTGACGAACCACGCCGTGCCATTACACCCGGACAAGCCACTGTCTTTTACGATGGGGAATACGTCCTCGGCGGCGGTTGGATTGTGGACGCTCGTGATACCACTGTGGGAGGGATTTGTAATCCCGATCTTCCCTCGTAAAACCCAAAATGAAATCAAAACTCCTCTGCCTCCTCGGTCCCACAGCGGTCGGTAAAACAGAGATAGCGATTCAACTTGCCCAACGCCTCAATGCCGAAATCGTCTCCGTCGATTCTCGACAAATCTATCGACAGATGGACATCGGCACCGCCAAACCCACCCCTGAAGAACAGCAAGCGGCACGGCATCACCTCATAGACTGCGTGGACATTTCTCAACCTTTCTCCGTTGCCGACTATCAATCTCTCGCCGACATAGCGATTGCCGACATCCAAAACAGGGGTAAGCGGGTGTTGCTTGTTGGCGGTGCGGGCCTCTACTTTCGAGCGGTTGTCGATGGCTTATTTGAGGGACCGGGAGCGGATCCGTCGCTCCGAAAGCGACTTGAAGAGGAAGCGACACAGTTCGGTGTTAGTGCGCTCCACAAGCGACTCCAAACCTGCGATCCAGGATCTGCCGACCGGATCCACCCCAACAATATCGTCCGCGTCATCCGTGCTTTAGAAGTCTATGAATTAACAGGCACCCCCATGTCCGAGTTCCAACAGCAGTGGCATCCGGAAAAACAGCGATATCCGTTCATCGCCTTCGGACTCACGATGCCGCGTGCGCTACTTTACCGTGGTATCGAACAGCGTGTAGACGTGATGCTTGCGAACGGGTTGATAGCAGAAGTCAAATCGCTATTAGCGGCGGGCTATGCGCGTGGGACAGTCGCGCTCCAAAGTTTCGGCTATCGGGAGTTGATAGCGTATTTGGACGGGGACTGCACGTATATAGAAGCGATCTCGCAACTGAAACAAAACACCCGTCGGTTCGCCAAGCGACAGTTGACCTGGTTCCGCAAAGATACACGGATTGAGTGGCTGGATCGGGAGTCGGTCCCGGGTATTATTTCCTACATTTTGGGAAAAATTACTGATATGTAACGAATTGCGGTTACTGAATCGACATACTGGAAACTGAGTACGCCTATAAAACTGAATTCACTGTTGATTTCATCAACCGGATGTAATACAATATCCCATTGAAACATTTGGCAGAAGGGAACGGAAAATGAGACGGTTTGGAACGCAAGGTCCCGTCAATCCTCAAGAACACTACGTTGTTTCGCGGACCGAGGAGATCGCTGATTTCATCAGACGCGTTGAAGAGGGACGCTATGTTGTTATCTTCGCGCCGCGCCAAACGGGCAAAACTACCTTCTTTCGACGCGCCCTGGACGTGCTCGTCGCAGATTTTGACCATGCAGCAGCCGCTTCATCGGCAGCCTATTTCCCGATTCCACTGAATTTTGATGTGTATAAGAACACTGCTGTTCCTGATTTTTATGCCAACCTTTACCAAGATATTTGCGAAGAAATTGAGAACTTGTTCCGGAGACGCGGCGGTACACCGTCTGAGGTTTTAGTCCAATTTTTGGAGGACACAAAACTAACGGACCCTCACGCAATGAGAAGGTTTTTTAGACACTTCGCGCGTTTGCTAACGCCCCAGAAATTCGTCTTAATCATTGACGAATTTGATGGCATCCCGCAGGCTGCCCTGAGCGATTTTCTTCATACGCTCCGTCACATCTATATTTCCGGTAAACCTCGATGTCCTCACAGCGTCGGTATCATCGGGGTTAAGAGTATTGCGCAACTCAACTATGATCGCTCAATTTCGCCCTTCAATATCCAAGATGAATTTCATCTACCCAACTTTACCCTTGAACAGGTACAGGAACTGTTAGAGCAATATACGGACGAAGTTGGACAAGTCTTTGTCCCAGAAGTTACAGTATCTATCCATAAGCAGACTGCCGGGCAACCCGTCCTTGTCAACCGATTCGCGCAGATTCTTACCGAGGAATTGGACATTCCGAAAACCGAGCCGATTACCATGGCGCACTTTTCAAAAGCACACTCACAGATGCTACACGAACGGAACACCAACATTGAGCACCTAACAACTAATGTCCGCAGAAATCCTCGCTTTGAAAGTGTGCTGATGCGGATTATGGCGCGAGATGAAGGCGTAGACTTCAATATGGACGATGACATTATCAGTGAACTTGCTATGTATGGTGTAATCAAAAAAGCCTCTGACGGTATGTGTGAAATTCTCAACCCGATTTATCTTTACCGTATCATGAGAACCTTTAAACCGATAGTCAATGGACTGGAGCATGAGTACCTTCCCAGCGGGAGTAGTGAAGACTTTCTCAATTATATTACGCTGACTGGACGCATTGATATGGAGTTGTTACTTAACAACTTTCGAGATTTCATTGCCCGCGCAGGATTTAGAATTCTGCAAGTGCCAGATACGCCACAGGAGTCTGTAGGCAGACACCTCCTTCTCGCCTATCTCGACCAGTTTGTTAAACTCATCGGTGCCGTTATGCACATTGAGGTGCAAACTGGCCGCGGCAGGATGGACATCATTATCGTCCATAACCAGCAAAAATATATCGTAGAAACGAAAATTTGGAGAGGCGACAGTCGCTATCAGGCAGGTAAAAAGCAGCTCGCAGCATATCTCAGCTCTGAGGGAATAATAGAGGGATACTACATTGTCTTTGATCATCGACAGAATCCAGAACCACGGGTAGAAACGGAAACTATAGACGGTTTGACGGTTCGGAGTTACATCATTCCTGTGATGCAAGAACTGCCTTCAGGAGTTCCAAAGACTTCTCGGATGTAGTAAAAGAAAGTTTTCAACTAATACCGTGTTCTTTGCAATAATCACGGATAATCGGCAAAAAGATATCGGCGTATTTATCCATTTTCGCGGGGCCAATGCCGTGAATCTGTAGAAATTCTTCTTCGGTTTTCGGAAAATGGATTGCTATCTCTCGCAACGTTTTATCGGTAAAGACAAAAAACGTCGGGACTCCTTCCTCATCGGCAATTGTTTTGCGCTTGTCTCGAAGTCGCTCAAAGAGTTCCGGAGCATATTCATTTGGCTCTTCAGATACCGGTTCATGAGTGTTCGCTCCTTCGGTCGCGCTTTTTGCTGAACCTATTCCATGCTTCTTGAAGTATTCACGGATAATTGGCAAAAAAATATTGATGTACTTTTCAGATCGCATAGGTCCTACGCCAGATGTCAGTCTAAACGATTCCTCGGATGTCGGAAAATAGGTCGCCATCGCTTGCAGTGCTTTATCGTGGAAAACCTCATAAGGCAGTACACCCTCCGCTTCAGCAATTCTGTCTCGTTCAGCCCGAAGTAATTCAAAGAGTTCAAGAGCGTATTCAGGTGACACTTCGGATGTGGCGCGGTCTACCGAGTCCACCGGTAATCCGCAAAACTGATCGCCTCTGTTGATCACACCCCACCCCTTTTCTGTTACACGAAGACTACCGTGCCGGGCATCTCGCTCAAGCAGTTGGTGTTGGAGGAATTGATGGGACAAATATCGCCACTGTGTCTTGCTGTATTCCATGCCGATACCATAAGTGGAAAGTTTGTCGTGTCCGTTCTCCAGAATCTTTTTCCGTTTTGACTCCCGTAATACGTCAATGATGTACGCTTCCCCGAACATTTCCTTTGTCCGGACAACACAGGAGAGAAATTTTTGTGCCGGTGTCGTCAAGTCTATCCGTTCTCTTTCTGAATTGCGGCAGTTGTCACACATCCCACAATTTTCATTTTCGTATTGCTCCCCAAAATAGGCTAACAGCTCTTTCCGGCGGCACGCCAGTGAGGTTGCCCATGAGATAAGTGTATTTAATCGTTCCTGCCGTCCTTGTCTTTCGGATGGCGCACCTTGTTCAATGAAATGGTTTGAAGTGTCCACATCTCCGTAACTGAACAGCAAGAGGCAGTCTGCTGGAAGACCATCGCGTCCACTACGACCGATCTCCTGATAATAGGATTCAGGCTCTTTTGGCAAGCCTGCATGTAGAACAAAACGCACATCCGTCTTATCGATTCCCATACCAAAGGCGATTGTGGCGACTATCACCCGGATATCACCCTTGATGAAACGGTCCTGATTCTGTTTTCGGGTTTCGCTATCCAAATCTGCGTGATAAGGGAGTGCTGAAATTCTCCGAGCAGTTAAATTACGGCATAGGGATTCAACCTGTTTCTTCGTCTGACAATAGATAATGCCGGACTCCTCACGGTGCGTATTCAGAAATGCGAATGTCTGCTCAAATAATTCGACTTTTGGCTCAACGGCGATGAAGAGGTTCTCTCTGTCAAAGCTACCAATGAACTGATTTTCGTTACCAAACTTGAGTGATTTTTTTATATCATTTTGAACCCGTGGCGTAGCAGTGGCTGTTAGAGCGACGCAAACAGCGTTTTGGAATCGCTCGCGAATAGAAACCAGTTGTCGATATTCCGGACGAAAATCGTGACCCCACTCCGAGATGCAGTGTGCTTCATCAATTGCAAGACAAGCGACATTTGCTTCATCAAGCATGACGAGTATTTCAGGACGCACGAGCGTTTCAGGAGCCAGATAAAGCAACTTGATTTCATTCTGTCTGACCTTTTGCATCGTGGCGACGTATTCTACATCTCTGACGGTATGGTTGAGAAAAGCGGCACGGATACCTCGATTTTGCATCTGCATCACCTGGTCCTGCATGAGCGAAATTAGAGGGGAAACAACGACGGTCACGCCGTCAAAGATGAGCGCGGGCAATTGGTAACAAAGCGACTTTCCACCCCCCGTTGGTAGAACAATCAGAGCGTCCTGTCTTTTGAGGACGTGGCCGATGATGTCCTTTTGAAATAGTCGAAACTGCTCATGTCCGAAAACGTTTTTGAGGATGTCCAAAGGGATTTGTGTTAGCGTTGAGGGCGGAAGCAGTTCTGCTTGACCCGCGAGTGCCGGTTCATCTGATTGCACATCTTCAAGAAACCATCCGGAAATCTGGACGTAATGCCGTTCCTCAGCATCGGGCTGATCCTTGGGGCGCCACCGATGTGCCAACGACACGCGCAGAAGTGTACCGGCGGGAATCGTCTCAAGCGGTTCTTGAAAACCAACGAACGTGAGCGTGCATCCCTCATTTTCTTTAGGATAGCGGTACCGTATCCGCTTCGCCTCTGTGTCGCGGGTAAGTGGCTGATCTGTTCGCCAAAATGTCGTACTGTAGGGTGGTACATCGCCTTCTGTAGGGACGTAGAGTGAACCACTGCCCGTGGTTTTCAATAGACCTTCGTAGAGTACTCGTGGATGCCCAGTTTTTGGCGGCATCAAGAGTTCAATAGCACTCACCAAATCTTTCATGTTTTTCGTGGCGCGAAGGCGCGATTTTTTATGGACGACAAAGTTTTCGTTATGCGGTGGAATCAACGAAGTTTCAGGCTCACCAGTAATCTCCCAAATATCACCGACCTCATATTCTCGATTCGCGCCGTCATGTGGATCAGCATTGAACGGAATGAGCCGAACACTTTCTCCTTTTTCTGTAATCGCGCCGATACACGCGCCGCTGCCCATTCGGGTTTTTGCAACAATGAGTACTCTCACGGTAAGATATCTTCGACCTCCAGATTGAAAGTTTTCGCTAATTTATCTGCTACCAGTGAGCGGTGACATGCCTCCGGTGCTGTTTCTACACAAAAGAGGGCAACAACTTTGGTATCCGGTTCCAGTTCGTCTAATAGGCTTTGGGGTTCAAACTCGACGAGGCATTCGGTGTGATAGGCATGAATAAAAGCTTCTCCTAATGCGGTGCGTTTGCGCTTAGCAGTTTTGCTTGCTTTATCTGCCGCTGCCTGTTTGTCTCGGACGGTTTTTGTTGGACCGAGGTCTTTTCGGTAAATATATCGGATGTCGAGTTCAGCAAGACGTGTTTGCAATCGTACACTGTTGGCAAATGCGTAAGTTGCGCCACGGAGGCCGCGCCGACTACGAATATCGCAGAACGTATCGACCTCTGCTTTGCATAGTGCGTCAAAAAAACTGGATTCGTCAAAGCCGTATACGCCGATGGTGACAATTTTGATTTTCATAGTGGGTAGGATTAAGTATATTTTTTCCGAGAATGAAACGTCTCTTCGCCAAACATCGACAATTGCCCGCCTGTCAGACGTTCAACGACTTTATCCTGTGTCACTTGCTCTTCATTTTCGTCGATATGAATGATCGGTATGTCCTGCGTTGTGAGGGTTGCGCCGATGAGTTTGCATCGGTGACACTCCTCTGGCTTTCCCTCGCTACACATTAAAACAACAGATTGTTGTTGCGAGAAGGCAGTATGCAGGCGTTCAATACCGCGTTGGTAGTATTCCCTCTCCTTGACCTTTTCGTAATCAAGTTTCCCGTTGACGTAACACGTTTCATCATCGGGCCTACCACCGAGCGTGTCTCCCATGAACACGTAGCGGATGCTGTGCTGTTCGAGTTCATTCGCGAGTAGTGCTTTGGAGAATTCCGGCTTATAGCGTGAGTAGGGAGCGGAGCGGACATCGATGAGGTAAGCGATCTCATGCCGGTGTAGCACTTTGATGAATTCCTCAATGGAACGGCTTCCGTAGCCTATGGTGTAAATTGGAATGGAGGCAGATGTTTTTTCCATGATAGATAGATAATATCACACGACCTGCCAGAAAAGCAATTACATTTTATCATTGCTGTTTTTCTACGGCGTATGCTATATTATGCGCAATGAAACAGTCTTTCAGAACTTATCTTCCGCACTCGCACACCGAATATGAAAAATTATAGTGTCAGAATGATTCGTGAGAACATGGAAAATATCCCACAATTCCCGATTCCAGAAGGATTCGCAATCCGGAATTATCGTCGGAATGAAGGGCATATCTGGACGCGGATTCTGAAAGCAGGGGAGCCGTACGCTGACATTGACGACGGACTTTTTGATCGCGAGTTTAAACGCCATCTCTCAGTGATGGAGGATAGAAGTTTTTACCTAACGACGGACACAGGCGAGGAAATCGGCACAATTACGGCGTGGTGGCAAAATATAGATGGAGAAGTGTGGGGACAGATCCACTGGGTAGTGATTCATCCCGACTACCAAGGACGCGGGCTTTCCAAACCGATGATGACTGTAGCAATGGAGCGTCTGAAACAATCCCACGAACGTTGTTTTCTCGGTACGTCAACCGGGCGTATGGCAGCAATCAAAGTTTATCTTGACTTTGGCTTCATACCAGACCTTTCACATGAGAATAGCAAAGAAGCTTGGACGGAAGTCGCATCCGTTTTGGAGCATCCCCTTTTGGAGGAGTTTGCGATTTAAAACTTGCTATAAGAAGTGGCGCAGCTTGCAAGCCAAAACTTGCTATTCTAAAGTGGAATAGTTTGCGATTTAAAACTTACTGTAAAAAGTAAAGGAGGTTGTATTATGAGCAGGACAATAACCCCGACGCTCAGCGAGCGGCAGATCGCTGACTACCATGAGGACGGCTATCTTATTGTGCGCAACGTTTTATCCGCGAAGGAGGCGGATGAACTTCGGCGCGTCGTCCAAGAACAGGTAAAACGCGGTGCCTATCCATCGACGCTTAAATATCCTGAGCCATCGAAATATACGGTGAGTGGCAACCGTCTTGCTGATCCCGGACTCACAGCGATTGCCGAACATCCAACGGTTATCGGTGCCGTGGAATCTGCCCTCGGTCAACCGGCGCATCTCACTGCCTATGTTGCGTATTTGCGGACACCCGGCGATAAGGGTGGCGGGGCACATTGTGACTATAAACGCTGGCGACCTGTCGGTTCATCAATGAACTGGGTATTCGCCATCATCCCGCTGACCGATTTCGATACGTCATACGGTCCCTTCCTCGTGTCGCCGAAATCACATAAGTTGACGCAGGTCATCGATCCGGACGCACACATCTTAGACCTCACCTGCCCTGATCGCGAGCAGTTGCCCCCTTTCATTGATCCAGAAGTCAAAGCAGGGGACTTGCTGGTTGTCAACGAGCATGTCTGGCACGAAGCACCCGCCGGCACCGCAACTGAAGACCGCTGCGGGATTTTCAATAAGTATTGTGCGGTAGACGCGCCCCCCGCTGCGGGATATTATCCTTACAATCCCGCCGCATTGGACGCATTGAGCGACAATGGGAAGCGTCTCATTCCAGTCTGTTTTGACAGGCCGATTACAACGACGCGTCTGCTTATTGAGGATTCATCAAGTCAGGAATCGAAATACTTGCTCCACCGCGATGCCGAAACGGAATATTGGGGATTGCCGGGAGGCGAAGGTTGGGAAGAGGAAAAGCTCGTCGGTTGGGATGTCGGCGCGCGGATCGGTTCACTGCAAGAGCTTACCCAAGCACAACTCGGTTTAGAGGTCTCTTGGATGTCCTATATTGAGGATGTTGAGGAGGAGGATGGTATCTGTCGTGTCTACGGCTTTTCCGATGAAAACTTAGACATCGATGCACTCGCCAATGACGGTTGTGAATGGTTCACGAAATCTGAACTAAAACAACGACTTGGTGAGCGTGATGCTATTTGCGGTGCTGTTGATACGTGGCAGCAAGCGGATGTAATTCGAGGTAAAGGGAAGGCGTGCTATCAGAGCCGGCATCAGTTTGAGTAAGTGTCATCACGTCCAACTCGGTAGGTGCGGTTTCATGAAGTTTGAGAATTTAATCGGTTAATTTCCGAACGTGCTATAAATAGCACGTCAATTACCTCATTTATTTTTAATCTTCATCCAACCGCACCGATTTAGTTTCGGACGAGGTTCCAACCTCGCTCTATTCTCCCATCTCGAGTCGTTTTTTCTGTTCCTCAAGCATCTTCTGCTGACGCTTGACGCGTTCTGGAACTAAACGTTCTCGCTCTGCCGTCGGTTGGAAGTCCAATTGGGTTTTCCCGAATCCGTGCAGCACCCCCAACTCCACCGGTGAGAAATCGTCTGGGTTTTCACGATTGAAATTCATCGGTTCCTTGAGAGAAACTGGCGGATTCGTGATGAAACGAGCGCGTCCCGATGGGTTCTGTGAAGCGGCATGCAAAATAAATGGGTGCAGCAGCACGACATCGCCTGCGTTTCCCGTGATTTCCACAAAATCTTCACATTTGTCAATGAGTTTACCAAATCCGCCAGGCAACACCCCTTCTGGATGTTCATATAACTGCTGTGCGACGTGTTGAACCGAATCGCACGCCACAAAGGTCCCGCCGCTTTTTGGATAGATATCCGACCAGACGACGATTGTAAGCAAACCCTGCTCTGGGCTATCTAAGAAATGACGGAAGAAATCGCCATCTTTATGCCATCCACCGACTTCCGGAGAAGGCGGTTGCCATGGCGTGTCCGTGCCTAATGCAAAGTTAATAATAAAACCGTCACTCCATCCCGGTTTTCCATCGCCCCAAGGATTGATAATCCTGTCTTCGCCGCCGAGCAGATCACAAATAGCATCCCATGCCCTCGGTGCAACATCCTCAATCAGGATCCTGTTCATAGAAGGCAGATGAACGCGGGGTTGCTCCCAAGTGCTTGGGTCATCCGGTGCGTAACCGAGCCGTTTAAAAGCGAATGCTCGCCATTCTTCCGCCAATTCGCGCGGAAAGCAATCTTTCAGGACAACGTGCCCCTTCTCAATGAAGTGGTTAATATCTGCTTGGGTAAGTGTTCTGTAAGTTTTCGCCATGTATTTCCTCTTTATTGTATACTCTCCAACAGTGTTTCTACGAGTTTTGTTGCAAACTCGTCGTCATTGATGTGAGCGTCCATTTCGATAACTGTGACATTACCGCCGATGTGCGCCTTCAGATTCTCGATCCAGGCAGTGCGTGCTTCGGGAGAATCGAAGGGTTGTCCTGTTTTATCAATCGCCGATACACCTTGGGTCGGAATAATGACCGTTGTAGGTCCCTTCGCTTCGCTGAGTTTACGCGCCATAATGCGTCCGAGTTCAGCGGTTTCTTCAGCGGTTGTCCGCATTAATGTCACTGTCGGATTGTGCTGATAGAACAACCGGTCGCTGAAATTCTCTGGAACTGTGTCAGGGGGACCGAAATTTACCATATCCAATGCACCTGGAGCAACAACTTGCGGCAGTCCAGATTCTCCCGCGGCTTCCAACCGATCGGGACCGGCACTGAGGACTCCACCTACCAATTCGTCAGCAAGCTCAGTTGTTGTCACGTCTAACACCCCAGCGAGGAAACCCCCTTTGACAAGATCTTCCATCGCTTGCCCACCGGTGCCGGTTGCGTGAAAGACAAGGACTTCATAGCCAGCGTTTTCGAGAATTTCCCGCGCCTTTGTGACACATGGGGTTGTCACACCGAACATCGTCGCTGCGATTAAAGGTTTGTCTGCTGTCGCTGCGGGTACTTCCGCATTCACCATCCCGACGATTGCCCCAGCGGCGTTGGCAAGAATCTGCCGTGACAACCGGTTGATGCCAGCGATATCCACAACAGAGTACATCATACATATATCTTTGGATTGGACATACGGACTCGTGTCCCCCGATGCTAAAGTTGATACCATAATTTTCGGAACGCCCACTGGGACTGCCTGCATCGCCGTCGTGCCGATGGTAGTTCCCGCGGAGCCACCGAGTGAAATTATCCCATCAATTTCGCCTGTCGCCTGTTTTTCAGCAACGAGTGCGGCGGCACCTTGTGCCATCACAGCGACACTGTTACCTCGGTCGCTTTCATCTCTCAAAGCCTGAAGGGATGAGCCTCCCGCTTGTGCGACTTCATCCGCAGAAACGTCCGGCGTTAATTGCGGTTCACCTAATATACCCGTATTGATAACACATGTTGAGACCCCAGTTGATTCTATTTGCGTTTTGATAAACGAGAATTCCAAGCCTTTCGTGTCCATTGTTCCGACAATACAAACCGTTTTCGACATCCCCGGTTCCTCCACTATCTCATAGATTTGGGATTTACGCTATTGAGTGTGTTTCTAACCGTGCCTTGATTCGGTCCTCACGTAAATCTAATAGGGTATTATAGGGCGCACGATAAAGTCTGTCAAGAGAATTTTGCTGAAAAAGTTGACACAATTCGCGGGATGTGATACACTTAAAAAGCGGTTATCAGTCGTCAGTAGCTATAAAAGCCGTTGACTTCGTCGAGCATCTTATTACTGGTCACTGATAACTATTTCATCTTTGCTATGTCAGGTGAGCGGAGGAAAATACGTGAAATCAATCGATTCTAAACAAGCAGGATTAACATCAATACAAATCTTAGTTGTCGTCATCGTTCTCGGAATTATCGCGGCTGTCCTTTTGGCACCTCGGTTGCTCGGGCAGGCTGGGCGCGCTTTGCAAGCACAAGCCGCTGAGGATATTGAAACGCTTGGTATCGCTCTTGATAGGTACGCCAAAGATAACGGTGATTATCCTTCGACTGAACAGGGATTGAAGGCACTTTGGGAAATGCCTGAAGCACCACCAAGACCTATAAACTGGGTAGAGCCCTATATTCAAATCCCAATCACGGAAGATCCGTGGGGGAATCCATATATCTATGTTCGCCCCGGTAACCATGACCGTTACGGGTACGATCTCATTTCTTTCGGGAGCGATGGTGTTGAAGGTGGTACAGGTGAGGCAGAAGATGTCGTCAGTTGGATCCGCCGTGATGAATAATTCACGATGACGCTCGTGCTTATTTTCTAATTTTTCCTTGCGGTTTGGTCAGGGCGGCTGAGAGGTTGAAAAACCCTGCCATATATCCGCCCTCCGCTACGCTTACGGGCTAAGGTTTTGGTTTAATGTTTCTAAGATATAAAGAAATGTCAAAATTCCTAAACATAGTTGAGACTTAATCAGAAACCTGCTCGTAACGAAGTGGAGAGCAGCCCGGGAGGCCATCAGTAAAAATATGAAGATTACCCAGATTGACGTTATCGAAGTGAAAGTGCCGTATCATGAAGGCATTTATGAACTCATGACGCGTCGTAATCTTTACCAGATTGATTACGTCTACAAGGTGCACACCGATGTAGGACTCATTGGGATTGGTGATGGCGCGTTTCAGGCGGACGATGTCGTTCAGCGCTACATCAGTAGAAATCCGTTTGAATTTATGAATGGCTGGGCACCCACGCCTCTCCAGCAGGCTTTTTACGACATCATAGGGAAAGCACTTGGTGTGCCGGTGCATCAACTTTTAGGCGAAAAGGTTCACGACAAAACGTCGTTCGGCTACTGGTCGATTGACATGACACCGGAGGAGTGGGCGGCAGAAGCACAACACGCTTACGCGCTCGGCTACCGACTCCACAAAATCAAAGCCCGCCCATGGTTTGAAGTGCTTGAGCAGGTGGAGGCAATTGCAGGGGTTGTGCCGGATGATTATCGACTCCGCGTTGACGCAAACGATTCGTTTGAAACCCCAGAACGTACCCTTGAAGTCGCACGTCAGCTCCATGGTTATAATATAGAGTCATTTGAAACGCCGATCCCACAAGCCGACATTGCCGGATATCAAGAGATCAAGCGACACACTGACATACCGATAACAATCCACTTCGGTAACCCGGATCCAATTGAAGCAATACGGGCAAATATGAACGACTCATTTATTATCGCTTACCCGGACTCACGCGCTGCCAATGCCAAACGAGAGGCGATTATTTCAGACGCTGCCCATCTTCCGGTCTGGCTACAAATTGTCGGGCTCGGTATTACGACCTGCTATGTTATGCATCTTGCCGCAGTGATGCCGAATGCAACCATGCCAGCGATTACACTCAATGCTTTGCGCGCTTTTGACCTCGTTACACCTTCAACGATTCCGCTTGTTGACGGATACGCAACTGTTCCAGATAAACCCGGATTAGGGGTTGAATTGGACGAGGACGCGCTTGATAATTGTCGAGTCTAAGGAGAAACAGAATGAATTCAACGATGTTACGGAGAATGGGTTAGCCGGTTATGCCGCTGTTGATGCAGCTGGTAAATTGGCAACAACGTGAGCTTTGCTGAAAGCGAAAAAATAAATAACAGGCGCATCCGTGTGCTGTAGGGGGTTTTTGCTTGGGTGTTTCCCAGGTCTTGTGCCTGACCACACACCGTATGCCTAAAAGCGAGAATGGGGAGAAATACATTATGCAAATGCACGTAGGCGGAGAATGGATTGATAAATCCGATAAAATTGACGTACTGAGTCCTTTCGACGGTTCGGTTGTTGACACCGTTCCGAGAGGGGATACAGCCGACGTTGAAACCGCTATTCAAACCGCAGAACGCGGTGCAAAAATTATGGCAGGGATGACGGGCTATGAACGCTACGAGATCCTGCGTAAAGTTGCGGATTTGATGGTAGAACGGGCAGGCGAACTCGCCGAGGTTATCACCCGCGAAGAGGGGAAGATTCTCGCCGAGGCGACAATCGAAGCGACGCGCGCTTCCGAAATTATCGCCCTCTCTGGAGAGGAAGCGAAACGATTGACCGGTGAGACGATTCCCCTTGAAGGTGCGCCCGGTGTTAAGGACAAACTCGGCTTTACAGTACGCATGCCGTGTGGTATTGTTGCTGGCATTAGCCCCTTCAATTTCCCACTGCACCTTGTCTGCCACAAAGCCGGTCCCGCTATCGCCGGTGGAAACGCTATTATCATCAAACCTGCGACGGATACACCGCTTTCTGCTCTAAAACTGGTGGAACTCTTTTTGGAAGCGGGGACACCGCCTGAGGCGATTCAGTGTGTGACAGGACCCGGTGGCGAAATCGGTGATACCCTCTGCGCAGATAGTCGCGTCCGAAAAATTACCTTTACCGGTAGCCGTGATGTTGGCGAGCATATCTGTAAGGTCGCAGGGTTAAAGCGTGTCACAATGGAACTCGGCTCGAATTCACCGCTCATCGTCATGCCCGATGCGGATCCCGAAAAGGTCGCACGCGCAGCGACGGCATCCGGTTATTCTAATGCAGGACAGGTCTGTATCTCAACGCAGCGCGTTATCGCCCATGAGAAAATCTACGGTGATTTCTTAGATGCTTTCCAAGCGGAAGTCGCTCAAATTAACACCGGCAACCCGCTTGCAGAAGGAACACGGATGGGACCGATGATTCGAGAAGGGGATGCAACTCGTGTTGCCGAATGGATTCAAGAGGCTGTCGCGGATGGAGCAGAGCTCCTCACGGGTGGAGATAAGCAGGATCAATTTGTTACGCCTGCTATCCTTGCCAACGTCAAACCGGAGATGAAAATCTCCTGTGACGAGGTCTTCGGACCGGCAGTCGGTGTGACGCGCGTCAACGACATCGACGAGGCTATAGCACTCGCTAACGATACGAACTATGGGCTGAGTGCCGCGATCTTCACACAGAACGTCGATTGGGCAATGAAGTTTGTCCGTGAAGTCGAATCTGGCAACCTGATGGTGAACTGGGGTACACAGTGGCGTGCGGATCTAATGCCGTATGGCGGGGTCAAAGAGAGCGGTATGGGCAAAGAGGGTCCGAAATACGCCATAGAAGAGATGACCGAATTGAAGATGGCGGTCTTCCATTTGGATGGTTAGCGGATTTTGAGAACGGGCAGATAACGACATCTGCCTGTTCTCTTCACGCCTTTTGTGCTGCCATGCTGGTGAGAATACCGAGGATTTTGTCACACTGTGCGATTTGATAGGCTGTCATGTCAAGTTGAAGTTTCTTTCCCTCCAACTTAAGAAATACCCAATCTATGCCTGACGTGGTGGCACCATAGACGGAAGGGATGTCGTTCCCCCTTTCGGCATTAAAACGTTGGGCGGCAACCATCTCTGCAACGCACTGTCCGAGCCCGATCGTCAAATTATCCCTTTTTGCTTCAACAAGGATGATGACTGGTGCTTCCAAATGAAATTGGGCTGGCGACAGGCTTACCAAAAAATCACAAACACCGGTCAAGCCGCTTTCAGAATCAACATTAAAGTCAATCCCCGAAAAAAAACTGATACCGCGGTCGAAGTGCTCCCAGAGCTCAACCAGAACTGTGGAGACAATCAGTTCTGATTTTGCCTTCTCAGTGCCCATAGCAAAGGCTAATGGCACATTCCGCTCCAGTGCTGTGGTAAGATGTGCACTCGGAGCCACTGGTTCTACGTCAGAAAAGATGCCGGGCGCGTTAACTTCTTCTAAGTCAAACGCTTTCTGCACTGTTTCTAAGGTCCAATCGCTATACGCCATGTGAGAAAACCTCCGTGTCCTCATGGACGAGGTTATTGAGTTCAATTCATCATCCAATAGACTAATAGAATCAGACAAAGGCTCCAAGCACCGAGGACAAATAGCAGCGAACTTGTCTTTAAGCACCTTTAAAAACAATAGATCCTCACTAATACCAAATTGAGTTGAATCATTGAACTGATTAGCAAACACAACTGAAGCACCGCCCTTGATTGCAGTAGCGCGCTGCCGGATTGTAGCGCAAGCCTTGATTTCAGGGTGAGCCTTGATTAATTGAATTGTTGACTGATCCGTAGCAAGATACTCTTCCGCAAGAAATTCACTGCACCGTGGGCACAAATATAATACTGCTAAGCGTAGCAGCCGCTGACTCGTGATGCTGCTCATGATATGTTCAATCTGTCCTTCTACATACATGGATTGAAAAACTGCTGACTCATGATACACCTCTCAAAATAGAATCAAATAGTAGTATAACCCACAAACAGGGAAAAGCCCAAAAAAAGAAAAGAGAAGAAGGCGCGGTAGCAAACCGCGCCTACTATAGTGAATTATCAAAATATGTTGACACATTTTCTGTAGGAGCGATCTCCGAATCGCGACTATACACGTTGAGAGTCGGGAATCGGAGTGTTTTTGCTTGGGGGTTTCTGCGGATTTCCCCCCTCCTACAACTCAAAAATGTCAAGTTAATTGTATAATTCACCATAAATGGAAGATATGAGGTCTGAAACCTCGCTAAGAATGGGTTTTCCGATAGGCTACTCTTCCTCTTCTTGTTTTGATTCAGCGATTACCTTCTGAGCGACATCGTCAGGTGTGATCTCGTAATGCGAGAATTCCATCGTGAAGTTGCCGCGAGCACTCGTCATCGACTTGAGATCGATGGAGTATCGGAGCATCTCCGAAAGTGGGACGTTTGCTTGAATAACCTGCTTTTTCCCTGCTTGTTCAACACCCATGACCTGTCCACGCCGTCCGTTCAGGTCGCCGATAATGCTTCCCATAAACTGTTCGGGCACTGTGATCGCGACGCTCATGACCGGTTCAAGCAAACATGGATTGGCTTGTTCGGCGGCTGCAGCGAAGGCGATAGAACCAGCGATCTGAAACGCCATGTCCGAAGAATCGACAGGATGGTACTTGCCATCATAGAGGTCAATTTGGATATCGACGACTGGAAAGCCAACAAGTAAGCCTCTGTCCATTCTCTCGCGGATGCCTTTTTCGACAGCCGGGATGTAGTTGCGCGGAATTGCGCCACCGACGATGTTGTTAATAAACTCAAAGCCCTCACCGCGTTGTAAGGGAGCGAGATTGATCGTGACATCGCCGAACTGCCCTCTTCCACCAGATTGACGTTTGTGTCTGCCGTGGATGCTCTGGACTCTCCGACGAATTGTTTCCCGATACGGAACTTTTGGCGGTGAAACTTCCGTCTCAACCCCGAATTTATCTGCCATTCGTTCCCGATTAATGTTGATATGCAGGTCTCCGAGCCCGGAGATGAGGAGTTGTTTTGTAACGTCGTTCCGCTCAATTCTAAACGTCGGATCTTCTTCGGACATCCGTGTGAGTGATGTCATCAGTTTTTCATCGTCGCCTTCGCGCGTTGGGCGGATGGCATAGGAGATGACGGAACTTGGGAAATCAACACCTGGAAGTTGAATGGGTGCGTCTCTGTCGCAGAGCGTGTCCCCGGTCTGAGTCGCGGCAAGTTTCGTGAGTGCGCCAATGTCTCCTGCTTCTACCTGTGGTGTGTTGATTGCCTCTTTACCGTTCATGAACGCCGTTTTTCCGAGACGTTCAATTTGTCCTTGCGTCGCATTGCTGACCTGAGTATCCCCTTGCAACGTGCCAGAGTAGACACGGAAGAAGCTCAATTGCCCTGCAAACGGATCGGCAATCGATTTGAATACGACAGCGGACATCGGGGCATCCGGTGACGGTTCGCGGCTATCCTCTTCATTTTCCGCAGCTGTAACTGCGCCTGCGTTGACGGGAGACGGACAGCCAGTCAGCAGCATATCCATCAATTGTTGCACGCCAATATTGTTCAAGGCAGCACCGCAAAGCACGGGGGTAAACTGATTCTCGAAAATCCCAAGTTGCAAGCCGTTCTGAATCTCTTCGTCCGATAGCTCACCTTCAAAAAACTTCTCAATGAGTTCATCGTCGCTTTCTGCAGCGACTTCGACAAGTGCTTCGCGAGTTTCTTCAGCCTGTGTCTCCAAGTCTGCGGGTATTTCGGCTTTTGCAGCGCGCTTGCTTCCATCGGGTTGCAGATAAGCCGCCATCTGTATGGCATCAACGATGCCGGCAAACTGTTCCTCTTTACCGATCGGGAGTTGAATAGGGACCGCCCGAGTCTCTAAAGTGTCTTCAACGGTTAAGAGTGCGTTTTCAAAGTTGGCGTTCTCTTTATCCATCTTATTGATGAAGATGAGGCGTGGCAGCTCATATTTGTCTGCTATCTCCCACACCTTTTCGGTTCCACCTTCGACACCGGTTGTTGCATCGACGACGATGACAACAGCGTCGACGACTCGGAGTACACTGTGGAGGTCACCATGAAAATCTTCTGCGCCCGGGGTATCAATCAGATTTAGTTTATGTCCTTCCCATTCTGCAATACAGACTGAACAGTTGAGGGTCGTTTTGCGTTCAATCTCGTCAGTGGCATAGTCAGCTACAGAATTTCCACTATCGACAGCCCCCATTCGCTCAATGGCACCACCATTGTAAAGCATCGCTTCAATGAGTGATGTTTTGCCTGCTCCTGAATGCGCAATAATTGCAATGTTTCGGATCTGGTCTGTCCTGTATTGTTTCATACGTCCAAAAGTTTCTCCTTTTACTGTTAACCACATGGAATAGAGCGAGCTATGCCGTTTAAAGAAATCTTAGCATAGTATGGCAAAAATGTCAAGAAAATATTTCTCTCAGTACCGTCGCGAGTAAAAACGCCTGACATAATATGCTTGGTTTAAGTTATAATTAATCACGGTCATAAGTTTCTGAAAGGAGGCATCTATGCAAAATCTTTTCTTTGCGTTCGGTTCAGGTTTAAGTCTACTGGGTGTTGTTTTTGGAGCGTTTGGGGCACATGCGCTTCGATCAAAACTCTCACCGGAGATGCTTGAGACATTTGAAGTAGCAGTTCGATATCAGATGTATCACAGTCTGGGGATGATTGCTGCGGCGTGGGCGGTATCACAGTGGCAGAACCAACTCACGGCTGCATCGGGATGGTGCTTTTTCGCAGGTATCCTGATTTTTTCCGGCAGTCTCTATATCCTTAGCCTCACAGGCATTCGGTGGCTCGGTGCGATTACCCCGATCGGTGGGTTGGCGTTTATCGTGGGGTGGGGTTGTCTGACCCTCGCTGCAATTCGCGGGTAAGCGTCTGAATTTCAGCCGATTTAAAGTTGACAGTTTCCAAATTTTCGTGTAAAATAATTAGGATTTGGAGAACCCGACTTACCTACTTTTGGCTGACCGGGAGCGTCCTACGTTTGCTTAACGCAAAAGAGAGAAGCGTTGATGCTCCGGCTTTAAATTTGAGGAGAACTTCTCATGAGAAAGTTGAACGTCCAATGGGTTTACGCGTGCATCTGCTTAGGCTTTATGCTAATTGGACACACCGCGCTGGCGATTCGTTATGAGTTCGATAGTGACAAAGAGATTGCGGATTGGGAGTTGGGACCCCAGGCAACCGCAAAGGTGAAAGATGGTATGCTTGAACTTACTGTCGCCGGTGGGCAGAATTCAGGTATCTACTTTGGGGAAGACAACTGGACGGATTACCGAATGGAAGTCAAAGCACGAAAAATTGCTGGACCCTATTTTCATCTGTTTGTCCGGACGCAAGAACCAGCGGTGGATTTCTATTTCATGGAAATCAGTTATAACTCGCATACCACCTCATTGTACATGTTTCAAGGGGGTGCTGCAACTGAGATTACCGGTGGTCCGCGCCCGAAACGTCCCGATTCAAAGGACACCAAAGGTGGCGATGCATATACCATAGTATTTGAAACAGAAGGGGAAACTCTCAGGACCTTCATTGATGGAAAACTGATGGTTGAAAACCAGGATAAGACCCACGATAAGGGTCGCCCTGGCTTAGGTGGCAGAGATTCAACCGTTGCGTATGAATACGTTGAAATTAATGGTGAGGGTATCCCACCGACAGCAGTGGAACCTGCTGACAAATTAGCTACTATGTGGGGTGAGTTGAAAAGTAGGTGAACATCAGGCGGGTTTCTGTGCTCGCCTATTTTCGCACTCTAATGCGACATATAGGAGGAGAAGATGTTGAAAATATTGAGTATCCTTTTTCTCACGGTTTTAATCGCTACTCAGGTTGAAGCCAATTTCAATTTTGCGCTTCACACGGACTCGCACCCGTGGGGGCGTGAAGACCCAAAAGGCGCGCAACAGGAAATTGATAACTTAATTAAAATTCTTGGCGGAGTAAACCTGGAGGTTTTTGAACCGAAAGACATTAAAGGGTTAGCGGATTGGGTTAAAGCGCATACGGAAGGTGGTGGCAATACCCTGATTATAACAGGGATCACCCCTTCAACAATTTATCCGATTGGTAACGCAAAACCCGATGGTTCGATTCTCGAAGAGTTTCTTGATGCCGGCAATACAGTTTTCAATACGGGTGAATACACCTTTTATACCTCGGAAGGACCCGCGGAAACGAATAAACAAGAAGGATTACCCAATATCATCGACGTTCCAGGAGCTTTCGTGTGGCAGGGAAGAGGTCCGGGGGCTTGGCAAGCCAATCCAGTTGAAATGACCCCGACACAGGAGGGCAAAGACCTCATACCGAGTCTGAAAAAATATAACACCTCTTATCCGTTCCACGTGGAAGATTATGAGAAATCGCCGTGGGAGGTAGAGATCGCGCTGGCTGAAAATAAGGATGACGATTTACGGGTTGAGCCGGCTGTGATATTTAACGAGGAGACTGGTGGTCGACTCGGCATTTTCGTTCAGGTCTATGTGGGTGATGTGCCGCATCCAGGTGTTTCGTGGAGCGATATTATGGGTGAATTCATCGTTAACTATTATGTGCCAGAAGTTTTATCGGTTGAATCTGCCGGTAAATTAGCAACGACTTGGGGAAAACTGAAAGCCCCATATTAAATTAAATAGTTTTCAGGATTGTCAGTTAAAGAGTTGGTTTGATAAACCAATAACCTCTTGTAACTGGAAACCGTTAACTAAGGACTGTTAACCATTAAAAAATTGGAGGAAAGCGTGAAGGGGTCGCTACGGATGAGCATATCCATGTAGTGCTTTCACACGAAATAAAGATGAAAAAATTAGCATATCTTTTGGCGGTTGTAGCGTTCTTGATGAGTTGTGTACTCGCTCATGCAGTCGATCCAAAAAAAGATTTACTTATTTATCTACCTTTTGATAAAGGTCAAGGTAACAAGGCGGAAGATGTTTCGCCGAATGGATTTGTGGGTGATATAAAGAACGCAAAATGGGTAGAGGGTGTCGCAGGTCAAGCACTCCATTTCAAGGGTGGAAGTGTTAACTTCGATCCACTCAAAATTGATCAACCCAAGGAGATGACGATCGAATTCTGGTTCAAACCGGACGATAAAATTGATAGTGGTGCCCGGATTGATCTGCTTTATCGTTTAAATGGTGGCGGGCGGCCTCATGTTACATTCAACCGTGGCGGCGTGTTATTCGGGTACTACTTTGCGACGCAAGGTGTGGAATTACCGGTACACACAAATTATGAGGCATTTGAATCGGAGTGGTATTACTTCGTCGGGACGCAGAGCAAAAAGACTGGGTGGATGTATATTAACGGGGAGCTTGATAACGAAACGGAATCCGGTGGGGATGCACGCATGGATTTCGGCACCCAAGGTATGTGCATCGCAGCGAGTCAGGGCAACGCCAACTTCTTCAACGGTATGATTGACGAATTTAAGATGTGGAGTGTCGCTTTCACTGCTGAGGATGTCAAAGCCAGTATGGAAAAAACCCTCGCAGTGCAAGCGGAAGATAAGTTGACAACGACGTGGGGTAAACTTAAGTCCAATTCTCGTTTTTAAATGATTGGTGCCCAGATTTAATAGTTTAAAATATAGAGCGGACGGGTTGCTGAGCGGCCCTCCGCATCCACACAAGTTAACACGTGTTTCCCTTTGGTGGGTGTAAGCCAGTATTGCTCCCCTGCGTTTCCTTGAAAAATTAACTCACCATCCAAAAACCAGAACAAATCCTGTGTCCGGCTGGAAGCCGAGGCGATCAATCGAATCTTTTGGTTTTCCAACGGCACGCCTTCCCGAATGTAATAGATAGTGTCCTCTGCTGGAGATAAAATAACCGGAGCGTTCCCCGCAATTGTTCCGGTGCACAAAGGATTATGCTCTGGCAGTACCGGCACGGCAAATCCATTCTCTGCCAACCAAGTCGCCGCATCGGCGGGCCATTCTTCAAATATTTGTACTTGTGCTTTTTTAATTATTGAATTGGGTCGTTGTTCCTCTACAGACATATCACCCCTACGGGGTTCAAGAGGGAATTCCTTTTGAGCACCCCAGCGGGGTGCAATGTCTATAGGGACCAGATTCCCATAGTTAGAAATCCGGCAATGGGAGCAGAGACTGTGCCCTGTCGCTTCGTCAACATAGAGGCGTTTATGAATTGTGCAGACCGCTACAGACGAGATACCCGGGATATACACATCGTCCTTATGGGCGGGACAGTGTGATGAAACTGGTGCGCCACTAAGGGCACATACTTGTCGTGTTTTCAATTGTTCCGGCTTGGTAAACCAGCGATGTGTGTCTTGTCCAATCAGGGCAGTAAAGAGCGCGAAAAGAATAGGAGATGCTGCATCTGCACCGCTCAGCATCGGAGCCCCCTTTCCATCGAAATTGCCGAGCCATACACCAATTGTTAGTGTCGGCGAGTATCCGATGCACCACGCATCCCGGTGCCCATAAGAAGTACCGGTCTTCCATGCAATTTTCGGTAGGTTCATTGTTCTTTCAAAGGCTTCTGGATTTTTAACGGTGTTGGTAGGTAGTTGTGAGTTTGTTAACATCTCGGTTATGATGAAGCTTGTCTCTTTTCGGAGTAAACGTTGCGAAAAATGGCTCTCGGCTCTCGGTTCTCGGAAATCTTCAGCGAATCGGTTTTCTGGTAAAGTTACACCCTCTTGCTCAGACTCTCCCACGCGCTTGAAAAGCTTTGTATCAGTAGGCGTGGGCGAGTCTGTGCTGATGGCTGACTGCTGATGGCTATTTCTTGGGAGCGTCAGTTGATAAGGTCCAAATTCTCCCATATTTGCCAACCCGGCGTAAAGTGTAGTCAATTCAAGCAGATTCACTTCACATCCACCGAGAACCATAGAAAGTCCGTACTTTTGGGCAGGCGCGAGTGTAGAGATGCCAGCCTGTTTGAGGAAAGCATGTAGTGTGACGTTTTTCAGGCGCGCGTTAAGATTAACGGCGGGGACATTAAGAGAACGTGCGAGGGCTTGACGAGCGGTGACGTAACCGTTATATTTCCCATCATAGTTCACCGGCTCATATCCAGCATGGGTAACAGGAACATCGAATAACAATGTTTCTGGTGTAGTCAAGCCCTCTTCCATCGCCAGTGCATAGACGAAAGATTTGAGGGCAGAACCCGGAGAACGCGGCGCGAGCGTCCCATTTACCTGTCCTAATGCCTCCCGGTCAAAAAAATTGTGAGAACCTACCATTGCTAAAACGTGGCGGTTTTGGGTATCCATGACGATGATTGCACCTGTGCTGGTGCTGTGAGACCCGCGCAAGCTTGGTTTGCGCTCTGCCTCCACCAAATATTCGTTAAGGATGCGTACTGCAGTTTCCTGAACCTTCGCGTCTATTGTCGTGTATATCCTGCCGTCTTGTTTCGCACGCCATCGGTTTTCTTTAACCAACATGCGTGAGAGATGTGGTGCTTTGAATGGAAGTGGGTAGCGTGTGTGGGGGATCGGTTCTTGGACTGCCTCCTGCCACTGCTGTTCGGAAATTTGTCGACGTGCAAGGAGACGATTCAGGACTTTTTCGCGTGCCTTTCGCGCGTTTTCTGGGAACCTGTCAGGTCGCAAACGTTCTGGGGCGTTCGGAATGGCAGCGAGAAGTGCGGCTTCACCAAGACTAAGCGCATGCTGGGGTTTGTTGAAGTAGAATCGTGAGGCTGCTGCTGTCCCGACTATATTCCCGCCATACGGGAGCATGTTGAAATAAAACGTTAAAATCTCTGATTTGGAATAAGCATGTTCAAGTTGAAGTGCGCGGAACATCTCGATGAGTTTGTTCGGAATGTTACGTGCTTTGGGTTTCATCAGTCGAGCGAGTTGCATGGTGATGGTTGAACCACCGCGCACAACTTCACCCGCTTTCAAATTGTCATAGATGGCTGTTGCAATCGACGCAGGGTTGATACCATAGTGATAGTAAAACCACCTATCTTCTGATGTTAGTATCGCTTGGTGTAGTAAGGGGGAATAGCTGTCGGCTTGCTTCGCAGTGAGAATTGTTCGGTTGTCGGCTATTTTACTGACTGCTGATGGTATTTTTGCTTGGGCGTTTCTCCAATGGCTGACTGCTATTCGCCACATGCCATCGTCGGCTAAAAATGCTCGAAGCCACTCGCCGTTTCTGTCCAATACAATCTGAGATACAGGTGGGTGGAGACGTGCTTTGGGTAGCGGGAAACACCAATTTGCGAGCATAAAGAGAGTGGCAATCAACAAGGGAGGTAGCAGCCAAAATATCTTTTTTTTATACCAATCGGCGGTCAGCAGTCGGCAGTCAGTTTCCATCGACGACGCTGTGTGTCCTCGCGAGGCGTTTATACGTCGACAACGCCTACTGATTGCTGATAGCCATTTTGCTGATTTTTTTATCATTCTGCAACCACTGCGATGCGCATGCTACCCGTTACAGCAGATTTTGTTGTATCGTACATCGCCTCGGCGACAATAGGAGGTAAGGTAAATTCACCCTGTGTGACGGCACGTAGCGCGTAATAGAATTTACGTTCGCGTTGGCGTGGGAACGTGCCGAAGAAGATGAGCCTGTCATCGCGAATATCAATATAATCCGGTTTGAAATCCTGTGCTTTCAACCATGGAATACCTGCTCGGGATTCTAACCTAGGATTCTCGATCTCGAATCCTGTAGGCAACATATCGACGACAACAACGTTTTCGAGATTGGCGGTGAGGGCTTTGAGGGTTACCTCAGCGATAATCAACTCCCCGTGTGCGAAGCTGCCCGTACGTTCTTCGCCGTCTTTGTTAAAATAGCGTCTGCGCACCTGTAGTTCGCGTTCATATTCTTCGATGAAGGAGTCGCGTTGAATGCCAAACGCGCTCCAATAGTAGTAGCAACTTCCTTCACCTTTGACAGAGAGTTGGACACGCGTCCCATCCCATGCTTCATCGGTGTAACGAGTGTCCGTCGCGTCGAAGTCGGCGAAATGTTCATCGTTGAGCGTCAGGGTACCGGTGTAGTTTCTATCCATCTGTTTCTTCAGGATCTTGCCGAGTGCCAGAAACGCAAAGGCGTTTTCTTGTGTTGTTGTCCATCGGTTCCCCTCAGACGCTGCCTCACTTAGATTTTGGACGAGCATCGGGATTGACGGATGGTTTTCGTTAACTTCGGCAAGAACGTCTAACATGATGGCTTGGGCTCGAATAGGGGAATCGAGTGTTCCACCTGTCTCGCGTTGCGCAGTACTCTTATTAAAATTGGGCGATACTGATACCGGTAGCATTGATAGAGCAGTTTCCAGTTCGCCGCTGAGGGCGAACGCTCCTGCGAGTTGAAAATGGCTATAATCGCTGAGTCCGCTCAAGCCTCTGTTTTTCAGATAGTGCATCGTGCCTCGGTCGGGGTGTCCCGCAGCAGCTAAGACGTAGACGGCATAGGTTGCTAATGAAATCTTTTTTCTTATCTCTTGTGCTTCATTTCCGTCTTCCGTATTTGGTGAGAATTTCGCCTGTGTTTTTAAACCTTTCAGCATTGCGTCGTAAACCCGGTCTGCTACTTCATAGCCTGCCTTCCGTGCCTCGACGAGGAAATGAGACGCATAGATACTGCTCCATGGGTTCACGTAAGTGCCGCCGGGCCAATAAGCAAAACGATCATCTGACTTCAACATACTTTCGATTTTCGTGATGCCCGATGTGATGTAATAGTCCACTGAATCTTCTGCTGCCAGCATCGGTTCGACGCTTCGTGCCAAGTCGCTGAAGTAAAGCAGTGGAAAAACCCTGCTCGTTGTTTGTTCCAGACAGCCGTGTGGATAACGTATAAGGTAGCGGAGACTGTCCGCAAACCTGATATTTGGGAATGGCGATAACGTGAGACTAAACTCTGACGAATCGGGTATTAAATTCGACGGAAAAATGAAATCAACAGATTCACCTATGCGCACCACTCCCTGTCCTGTTTTCGTGACAGGTGGAGCGACGGAACGCAGGGGGATTTTTGTCTCCAGTTGTGTTGTTTGTGTATTACCGTGCGCAGAAAGATTGAAGTTGGCTTCCCCTATTGCATCCTGAACGAGAATATCGAAAAAAACTTGTGTTTCTGCACCTGCGTCAACCCTCTGGTCTATACTGAGTTTGTCTACTATGTTCTCAGTTTCTGAAGTTTGTAAAGGTTTCTCCGAATCCTCCTGAGGTGAGGTTTGGGGCGGATTGACATCACTTGCTGAAAGGAGTCGCACGTCGCCTGATGCTTGCAATTCGACCGTAAATTCCCCTTCTGTGCCTGTGTCGTTAAAGAGGGTGACCGGTACACGAACCTTATCACCACCTGCAAGGAATCGTGGAAATGTCGGCGTTAAAACAATGGGTGCGCGGACAGTCAGATACGCTTCCGTGCCCCCGTAGTCTCCACCGGCGAATGCGACTGCCATCAATCTCAATGTCCCGTTGAACTGTGGAATCTTGAATTGAACACTGCCGCGACCGTTTCCATCAGTTTTCACGAATCCGGACCAGAGTGAAATCGGCTTTACTCGCCGGATGCTGCTTGTACTCAATCGCTTCCGCAGTTCCGGCTGCCGTGTCGTGGCCATATCTCCGCCTGTACTTGAATTGTCGGTGACATTTGCGATTTCAGGTAGGATCCCACTATACAGGTCAAAGGAGCGCGTCTTAAGCCCGCGCTGTCGATAGAAGTAGTTGTGTGGCTTGGGTGTTTTGAAGTCGGTTAACGCGAGGATCCCTTCATCAACAGCTGCGATACAGACATCATATTTTTGCCAAGAACGTCTACCGTGAACTTGGAACGCTATAGTCACTTCGCTATTCGGTAGTACAGTCACTTCGCTATCTTCGGGACTGGCGAGTGGAATCTTCTGCATATCCCCGGTATCATTTGTCTGATTGAGCGACATTTCTATCGAAAGCCGCCTCCGTGTTTCATCTATCTTTAATGGAATTACCCCAAACGCGCGCGCAGGGAGAGGCGACTTCTTATCAGTCACAGTTCCTTCCATCGGGATGGCGCGAATCAGCGTCGCAGAGAGATACACATTCGGTCTATAGGCGTACCGGACTGGGATTGATAAAGTTGTGGTATTATTTTTCATCACCATTGTCCGGTAACTCAACACCTTTTCCCGTTCGACAGTCAGCAGAAGTGTACCCGGAAACGGTGCCTTAATATATAGTTTTGCTGTTTGCCCCGGACGGTAAGCAGGCTTATTAAGCGTCAGTTCCAGTCGAGTGGGATGTTCCATAGAAACTGGGATATTTCCCCATCCGCTGACATAAAATCCAAGTTCTGCAGTCGCCGTTGAGGCGATGTCCTCAAGACGGACGCGGTATTCACCATAGTCTGAGGGAGTTAAGGTCACCGTCTGCGCTATTTCTGCCGAAGTTAATGTGACCGTTTCCACTTCCGTTGTCTGAGGTTCGGAGACGTACTCGTAACGCCCCGCATTGTTCTGACGAAGTATCGTGTTCCAGTGGACTTTGTGGAGGCTTAGTTTTAGGTCTCTTCCCGATGCAACTGCCATTGCATTGTTAACAGCAATATAGTCGAATCGGAGGGGTTGATTAATTTTTACGTCCCCTGTCGTTGTTCGTCGGAGTCCAACATAATGCGAGTACGGATGGATCACAATTCGGTGAGAAGCGGTGACGGATCTGCCACCGGCTTCGCTGACAGTCGCTGTCAGAGTACCGTTTAGCAGAGAAGGTGCTTTCAGGGTTTCAGGAATCGTGAATTGATAGTGAGCTTTGCCGGCTGCATCAGTTTTGGCTTCTCCCAATCCAATTCTTTGTTTTTCAAAATTGGAGCGGGTATTCCCAAAGACAAACGAGTCCCATTGTGTTGCACTTGCGCTGGGTGCTGTGTCCTTTTTTACAAACGGAAGTGCTTCCAATTCGCAGGAAGCTTCCACCTTGCGTCCCACTGCTGGAGGACCGAATAGATTAATAGCGGACACTTCAATGTCAAGTTCCTCTCCAAGTTTGTAGGTGGATTTATCCGCTGTTACAGCGACTTTTATCCGATCGGGCATAAATTCTTCAACCTGAAATTGGACTCTTCCAACGACCCGGTCAGCAATCCGCATCTTAGCAATATAATTACCAGTCAGGGCGTAGTCAGGAATGGGAATTTGCACATCGCAGGCACCGCTTTTGTTTGTTTGCAGTCTTAACTCTCGCATGATTCTGCCATTTGGGGAGAGCACTTCAATCCGCGTGGGAAGCGGTTGTGGTGTTACCTGCTTTGGTCCTCGAACAATTCCAGCAAGTTGGACAGTTTCACCGGGTCGATAGACACCTCTGCTTGTGTAGAGGAACGCTTCATAACCTTTTTGCAAGTAGGCAGAGCCAGCGATGTTGAAGTCTGCTGTTGCGATTTCGTGCCGGTTGAGTTGAATGAAAGCGAGATCGTCCCGTTTCGCGACGGTAATCATAAACGGTGTGAAGTCTTCTGTCTTCTCCGCAACATCTGTGAACTCAACATATCCTGCCCAGTTAGTTCTCCCTTCGAGTAGCGTCTGGTTATTATCACTGATAAGTTTGACGCGCGCTGTTGGTACTGGCGAGCCAGTAGCGAGTGATTTCACCCAAACGTATAATCTATCTCCTGCGCGTTTGGCACTGATACCCAAATCTGTGACGAGCACCCATTGATGCGCGCTATCCCACTCTCTCTGTGCGTTTCGTGCCACAACCTTGAAGATACCGACATGTTCGTCTGAGAGATATTCTTCCAAGGAGATAGGTGTTGTTACCTCTTCGTTCAATTGGGACGGGATATCAAGTTCTTCTGTATGAATAGGTTTGCCTAAGTTTCTGCTCCGGCGACTCCATCGTTCTAATTTCGATACATAGATAAGATTGTTCGCAAAAACTTTTTCGATATTAAGTTTCACGCGTTTCACGTTAATTGTTGCGAGACCTAAGTTCAGTTGGCCCTTTCTCGCGAGGAAGAAACCGTCGCCGAGAAACCGAAGTTGGGGTCGGATATCCGGAATTTTGAGGCGCGTCATGTAATCTTGTTTTAAGACGGCATCGTTTCGGGCTGTTAGACCGCGCCGAATCTTTAGTGTGTAAGTAGTGCGCCGTTTGAAGTTGCCGTGAATCTGCACGTTTCGATAGTCGGATGTCACCTGATATGCTACTGCTGGTGTAAGTTCTATGTATGGTTCAATAACATCACTGAGTACCGGTGCACTGAAACTCACCGAAATATAGGGAGTTCCATCACTTTCCCAAACGTCAGAGTATGTTACACCAAGTGTTCCTCTCCCTCGGAGTATTACCGGTGTAACACTTGCTTTTTCTAAACCAATTTTCCCACCTGTACATTTGAACCCTTTTTCAATCTTGATCTTTATCTCTTGATCTGCGTTGCCGCGTTTTATGCGTTTTGTCTCGAATCGGACCGTCCGCGCTGTTGCTGTGTTGGTTTCAATCTGATATGGGATTTCTGTTTCGTCATCCAGTTCAATAGAGAGGTGTGCCTTTAAATCGACAATGGTTACAGGATAATTGAATGCTATCGTGCCGAAACCTGTTGCGTCTTCACGGGCATCATCAGAGGTAAATTCCATGCGTGCTTGCTGAACTGCGAAAGGATCGGTAGCAAATTTAAACTCTTTTTGTCCGGTTAGTAGGAATGTCTCAGATGGGTTGAGTTCTGGTGTGAGTTGAACAATATATTGTGCGGAGGGTGCTAAAGGTGCGTCTAAAAAGAAACCGACTCTATCGCGCGCGATCCAACGGGCAGTGCCTTGGACCGCTGGCGTAAACCGAAGTGCTTCTGCTGGAACTTCGGTCCCGACACGCGACTTATCAATAATTGCCTCCGAGAACGTAATCGAAAAGTCGACCCATTGTGGCACCTCTCCTTGTGGAGTGAAGGTCTTGACACTGTATCGTGTCCGGGCACGCACGTCGCTCTGTACGATGTAGAGGATACAGGCACCAAGGAGTAAGGACATCAGCCCGATCACGCCGATTAAGCTTTTTAGGAGCACATTTCGACTTCCAGATTTTGCCGAAAAATTTTTGGAGAGTTTGACTACCATCAAAAGTACCTCCTATGCTCTGAAGATCCTGTCCTTATAGGTTTCCTGTTCGGTACAATCACCCAGTCGCAACTCTTGTTTTGGGTATTGTTTGTGGGCTTCCAGTTTATGGATTAAGGGAACTCGTAAGTTACACCAAAATCTAATTAGCGAATGTAAAGGGCGAAAGATACTTAAATTCCAAGCAATTTTTATGCCAACTGACTATTGTCATTATGTTAAACGTTTAAGGTGTAGTAGTCAAGTTTAATCGTCACCGAAAAAGATAAAAAAGGTGTCTTTGGGTGACGTTATGTGTAAATATAAACACATAGGGACGGATATGGAGATCCGTCCCTACACGTGAAGCATTTGTAGTATTTGAGCCAAAACATGTTCTGAATAGAATTGAGCACCTTGGTGCCAACGCAGAAGCCTTTAGAACCAGAATCGTGACATCAAAATAATTTGGTCTGTACCTTGAAGTTGGCGTAGTGTGCCTTTGTCTGTAATGGTATCATCGGTGCTGTGATCAGCGTTGGCAAGGTTTGCCCAGTAAAAGAGAGAAATTGCCCCGTTTTCGATAAAATTGTACTGAGCACTGAGTGTGACCCGTTGGCTTGCATCTCCCTTAATCATTCGATCTGGGTCAAACAGACCGTATCGACCCGCAACGGTGAGTTGGGGGAGAATACGATATTTTGCCCCGACGTAGTACCCTTTTGAATCAACGGTGTCCGGTGTGAAAGAGGCTACCTCTCCACTGTTTCCAAAATTGAATTCACCTTCGATACTCACACCTGCGTAGGAGGCAGTGAAAAATGCCCCGATGAGTCGTTCCCAGTCTTCGCTCGGTTTCTCAAGTATTGCGGATACGCCTGCTCGAATCGGTCCGAGTTGGGCACCAAGGGTCCCGAGTCCACCTTTCGCTGCGGTGTTGTTGGCATTAAAAAAAGCGGCATTGTAGAAAATCTTTCCAGCATTTCCACCGATTTCAACGCCGACATCCCGTTTATTAGAACCAAGTCCATACCCTTCTCGAACAAGGATATTATGGTCCTTCTGTTTGATAGCGAATGGCAGTCGAAACTGTCCGACTTTGACATAGAGATGTTTTGGAATAGCATCTACCGTTGCAAATGCATTCATCGTTGTCCCGACGTTATTGGAAAGGGTAAGGCGAACGTGTTCAGAGGCTTGCGCGTTGAACGTTACTTCTGCTTGCATGAGCAGAAATCTGTCGATCGAAGAGTGGCATGAATTACATCCAGCGATAGCGTTCTCCGCTTCATTGACATGCGTTGTTTTGATAAAAGCGGTCTGAAAATCGAGGGAAGTTGTGAGTCGCTTGACAACTTTCTTGACTTCTTCAGTCACGGCTTCCATATCGAAATCTTCGGGAAATTCGAAATAGTTCTCTTCAAAAATCTCGCCGACCCGATTTCGGGGTCCGCCGCCAGCCGGGTCAAGATGACAAAAGCTGCACTCTTTTCCAAGCTCGGTTGCAAACTCAGGGCGTGCCTCCACAATGATCGGGAAAGAAAGACTGAGTGAGACACTGGCTATAAACGCGAGCCATAGTAGCAATGATACACCTCCGGATATATCCAATCGTCTTGGCAATGAGGTGTTATTACTGAGGTGCCTCACACAGTCATTGTGGTATGACTTCAAAAGATTCTCCTTATGTTTTAGTCAAGTTCCGTGAAAACGTAATCAATATCTTCGACTTGGGCATGGCATCCCCAGCAGATATGGTCTTGTGCTATGACGCTGAACTCAGCATCTGGCGCGTTTCGAACGTATTCAATGAACTTCCAATCGTTGTGATCGGGGTCCGTGCCTGCTTTTTTCTGCATAATCGCGATGAGCCCAACATAATCCTTACCGGGACGGGATGCTTCCTTGACGACGATGCTTCCATTTGGATATGGAAATTGCTGTGTCCCGTTCGGTGCGATAGTATCGCGCGTTTGATTTACGTAGACGTTTTTTGTGCCATTGTGCGGGTCACCACCACCCGCAGGAGGGATAGGTTCTGCGTTTAATTTGAGCCATTGTGTATAGCCTGCAACATCATCAGGCAAGCCGGGGAGTGCTACTACCGGTTCTACGGGTTGGATAGATTCTTCCACGGTTGTAGTTTCTTCTTCGTCGGATTGTTGAATGATTTCTTCTAATTGCTTTTCGCTGGCACAAGCGGTGAAAAGTAGAGTTATCGCCAGTACAGCGAGCAGGTTTCGTGTGTGCGTTTTCATGATGAATACCTCATTTTTTTAAGAACAGATGGGTTTTGTATTTCACTAGTGAAGTTTCCCACCTCACTCTTCCTCAATCTAATTTTTCCAAGAAGATCTCTTTAATGGTTTGAAATATAATGGAAAAAATTTGTATCTTAATGACACAATTTAGTATACAACAAAATGGCGAAGTGTTCAAGGAAATTTGTACGCCTTGAAACACCGTGCTCTTTTTTGGGAACCTATCCTCTAAAAAGATACGATGTCTCAGTAAATTTTTTATTTACATTGTTGTGGATGTCCATGCGAATTTTCGTTTGCCTTTTTGCTTGTTGTTACTGTATTATATGAAAGAAGCGGGCAAGGTTTCTGCTGAAAGTTATAGACACAATATAAGGAGAAAAAAGGAAAGATAATGCTCAGGAATTTGTTTAAAGGTGATGATAAAAGCCACGATAAATCCGAGGCTGTAGATAAGCAAGGAAACTGGTTTGATCGGCTCAAGTCCGGCTTGACGAAAACCCGGGACCAGTTCCTGTCTCAGCTGTCGGGGCTACTACGGGTTGGGAGAAGAATTGACGAAGATCTGATGGAAGAGATTGAGGAGATTTTAATCCAGTCAGATGTAGGAGTTGATACGACCTTGACCTTAATGGATAATGTTAGAGAAAGGGTGAAGTCGGAAGGGTTAATCGATTCTTCAGAGTTGGCATCCGTCCTAAAATCGGAAATTCTGAATTTGCTTGGAGAAGATGTGCCGTTGCAAATTAAAGATGAGAAACCGTATACGATTTTGGTGTTGGGTGTGAATGGTGCGGGAAAAACGACAACTATCGGCAAACTTGCAAGTCGTTTTACTACGAACGGATGCCGCGTGCTTGTTGCCGCGGGTGATACGTTCCGCGCGGCAGCGGAGGATCAACTCAGTATTTGGTGTGAGCGTGCTGGAGCCGAACTCATCCGGGGCGGTGAAAATGCTGAACCCGCCTCTGTCGTCTTCGATGCGATTCACGCAGCGAAGCATCGCGATGCGGATGTACTCATTGTGGACACTGCCGGCAGGTTGCATACCAAAAAACCACTGATGGATGAATTGTCGAAGATTGGACGTGTGATGGGACGAGCGCACACCGGTGCACCCCATGAGGTCCTGCTTGTCGTTGATGGAACTGTTGGTCAAAACGCCCTGATGCAGGCAAAGATTTTCAATGATGCAGTACCGATTACGGGAGTAGCAGTTACAAAACTGGATGGCACTGCCAAAGGGGGTATCGTAATCGCGGTGAATGCGGAAATCGGTGCACCTGTCAAACTTATCGGTATTGGTGAGAAGCTCGACGATTTGCGAGATTTCACGGGTGCGGATTTCGTTGAGGCACTCTTCGCAGATGAGACAGCAGACGCGTAAGGGATACCGAGTACTGGTGTCTACGCGTAAGACGTTTCGAGACTTGATCCCTTACCTACATCGTGGAAGTATGCGCCCTGAGTCAGCGCGCATACAATTTTTAAATGATTAACACCTGAGCACCGCTCCATTTCATTACGCGGTGGTTTCCGATGTATTCAAACAGGGCTTTTGCAACAGAAGCGGCTTCAACTAAATCAGTAACCATCGTGAAACGTAGTGGAACGATGCGCGAGTGCTTATAGTTTAAAAATCTGTTTCTCGTAGGTAAGGGCGGAGATGTTTGCGAAGGTTACGATGCGCGTGGAGCAGGTGGGCTTTGACTGTTCCATCGGATCGTCCAACGGTAGCAGCAATATCTTTAAGCGATAGCCCGTCCCAGTGTCGTAAAATAAAGATTTGCCGCTGCTTTGGGGGAAGCCGACGGACTGCTTTCCGGATATGGGCTCTCAATTCCTTATTTTCGATTGCTTTTGCTGGTGATTCTGAGCGGGGATCCGGAATATTCGACATCGGCAGTTCCTCGGATTCGTCGGAGTTGTACAGGAGTACTTCCGATCTCGCTTTTTTCCGTAGGAAATCGATACAGAGATTCACCGTGATTCGGTAAAGCCAACTGTAAAACTGACACTGACTCTTGAAGTCGCCTAATCCTTGATACGCGCGTATAAAAGCGTCTTGTGTCAGGTCCGATGCATCTTCTGGGTTTGGGACGAAGCGTTGCACCAAACGGTAGGTGCGTTTTTGGTAGCGGGTAAAGAGCATATCAAATGCGGCGGTGTCGCCTTGTTGAAATCGCTCAATTAGTTCAATATCCTCGTTACGTTCTGGAGGAAGGCTTTCTGGGCTTTGGGACTGCATGTTCTCCTCTTAAGCGTCATTGACCGGGAAAGTGGTTTCTGACTTTCAGCGAAGTTTGCTATACAAACCTCGCTAAACTGCCATCAGAAACTCGAGTGGTCATTGACAAAATAGAAGTCACTGATTCGTTTATTTGTGGACACTGCGAAACCAACGTTTATATCTTTGGCTATCTTGAACCATCTGTTGTAGGAAGATTAATTCCTCGTCTTCTTCGGCATGAGGGTTAGTCTCGAGCAAGGATAACAATTCCTCATAGACCAAGGAGTCTTCATGGACGAGTGATGAGAGGAGTCTCTCGAAATTTTCACCATGTCCGAGCATTGCCAACAGTTGGTCCGTATGGCGTATCTCCTCAGAAGCAGCTTGATTCAAGTACGCTGCGAGTTCATGTTCATTGCGCTTTTCGGCGATTTGTGCGAGAATCAATCGCATCCCGACAAGCTTGAGTTTTGCTTGTGCAAGTTCGTCCAGATCCGCTTCAAACCGTTTTTGTAGGTGGTCTGCGTCACGTGGATGTAACTGTGCATAGCTTGGCCACACTGGCTTCGCCATCACCTGTTTCAGCCGTTTTAGGCTTTCAATCAAGTTTTCCTGCTCTTGTGTGGATAACTGCCCAAAAGTGCTTTCCCAAAAGTTTGTCGCGTGTTTTACGCGCTCTCGGAAAAGGTGTTCAGACTGTGGCGTGAGTTTAATCCGCGCACGTCTCCGATCCTTATCGCATTTACGACGGACTACCCAGCTGTGCCGTTCAAGGCGACTGACTAAGGCAGATGTTGTATTATGGGCGAGACCCAAGTGCTCGCCGAGTTCACTCACTGACATACCAGCCTCGCGCCCATACCAATGAAGATGTTGAAGCGCGTTAAACTGGACAATCGTCAGACGATTGGGGACGACTTCCTGAATAAACCTGGATTTGACAGCCGCTTGCGCATGACGCATTACACGCATCACGACATCAATTTCGTTATGGAATTCCTGGTCTTTAGACATTTTTTGGCGATACTTTCAAGCCAAACTTACTGTTGAATGAAAGTCGGCAGTATAGGGCGTTGTTTTTTAACCCGTGTTAAATCATAAAAGGTTAATATATCCTATATTGGATACAATTTCCGTCGTATACGATATAATAATTATACACCGACTTTATCCAGATGTCAAATTAAACCGCAAAAAAATAGTAATTTTCAGCATTTTTTTCGTCCAAACTCGGTGTTTTGCTAAAATTAGCGGTTTTTTAGTTGCTACCGACGAGACGTTGTGCCTTCATTTTTCGCTTTCGCTTTGATTTCGACTTAGATTTCGGTGAGTTAGTTTGAATGTATTGTGTTTCTGGGTTGCTTTCACGCGGTTGATTTGCTTGAAGTGCTTGTTGCTGCTGTGCCACATACTCGGCATAGTTGCCTTTGAAAAGTTCCGCAGTCCCTCCGGGTTTACCGTCAAAAATTAACAGTTTTGTTGCGAGGTTGTTTAGCAAGTATCGGTCGTGAGAAATGATAAAAAGCGTTGCTGGATATTCCGCCAGTGCTACTTCCAACGCTTCACGCGCCGGGATGTCGAGATGGTTCGTCGGTTCATCAAGGAGTAGGACGTTGGCATTCGCTAATAACAACTTCGCGAGTAAAACACGGCTCTGCTCTCCGCCGCTTAGGTTTCCGATCCTTTTGAACACATCGTCACCGGAAAATAGAAACTTACTCAAGAAGTTACGTATTTCGCCGTGTGTATGCTTTGGTTGAAGTGCCCAGATTTCGTCAATAATTTCGTTGTCCGGGTTGAGTTTCTCCAATTCTTGTGCATAGTACCCAAACTTGAGCGTAGGACCTACCCACATTTCGCCCTCGGTTGGTGCTTCGTCGCCTAAAATCATTCGGAAGAACGTCGTTTTTCCGGTACCGTTCGCCCCAATAATTCCGATAACATCGCGACGGTATACCTCAAAATTCAAATCCGTGAAAACGACCTTGTCGCCGAATGCTTTGCCAATGTTTTGGCATCGGAGAATGTCGTTTCCACCACGGGTTTCAGGCGTGAAACTAAGGTTGAAGGTGGGTGCATCGGGTTTCGGTTTTTCGGCTTTTTCCAAGCGGTCCAGTTTTTTCTGTCTACCTTGTGCCTCTCGTGTACGTTGCCCCGCAATATTGCGGCGAATAAAGTCCTCTTCGTGTTCAATGAACGCCTGCTGTTTTTTGAATGCTCGTTCTGCGACTAATTGTTCAACCCTTTTAGTTTCAACGTACTTGGAGTAGTTTCCTCGATAGATTTTTATCTGATGTTCTTCGAGTTCCCAAACCTTTCGGACGACCTTATCTAAGAAGTACCGGTCGTGAGAGACAACGAGGACTGCGCCGTTATATTCGATGTTGAGATAGTTTTCGAGCCACTCAATCCCGTTGATGTCAAGGTGATTCGTCGGTTCGTCAAAAAGCAGTAGGTCTGGCTTTTCAAGGAGTAGTTTCGCGAGTGTTGCTCGGCTTTTCTGTCCGCCGCTCAGAACACGAATCGGGAGATTGAAGTCGGGTTCGCTGAAACCTAAACCGCCGAGAATACGATTGATCTCGTGTTCATAATCGTAACCGCCGAGTTGTTCATGCTGTTCTTGAATCCGAGCGTACGCTGCTAAGAGGTATGGTGCCTCTTCTGTCTCCATCTCCTCTGCGAGTAGGAGCATTTTATCTTCAAGCGCGCGCCGTTTTTCAAAAACCTTGAGCATCTCCTGCCTTAGGGTACAGTCGCGCGCAAGTTCCGGTTCTTGACTGAGGTATCCGATGCGCAGTCCCTTGGCAAATACTACTTTCCCTTTAAAATTGGTAAGCAAACCATTTATAATTTTAAGTAACGTTGTTTTTCCAGTTCCGTTACGGCCAATTAATCCGAGTCGGTCGCCGTGCTCAATTGAGACCGAAATATCGTCGAGAATCAGGTCTGGATCGTACAATTTGGTAACGTGTTCTAATCGTATTAAAGACATATTTCTTTTTTTGTGCGTTTGTCTCAATTTCTACAGCGAGTTTGGATCAAGAGATCGTTCTTATGACGCTTAAATTGAGTGCTACGGGTAATCATTTCCTGATATGTGTTGGCGCGGTGTGCGTCTGGACGACGGATGTTAAATTGCCTGAATCGCCAGAACGCTATGGAGAGAGCGGCGTAGTGAACGAAGCAGTCTAAGTATTTCCACTCGTTTTCTGTCAAAGGACGCGATGCGTTGTAAGCGTCTAAAAATCGCTGCGCAGACTCAAGATCTAGCCGATGCTGCGGTGTATAACAACAACCAATAAGCGTCATTCCAACATCGATTAGCAATGTATCATAACATCCCTCCTCGAAATCGAGGATCGCAACCATCTGATCACCATCGAAAAGGGTATTATCTAAAAAAAGGTCTCCGTGCAGAAGCCCCATCGGAAGTGGTGCATTGAGTTGTAGTTCCATTGATTCCAATTGCGATTTCAACGATTCAACGAAGGGGTGCGTGGCGAATTGTGTGCCTTGGACCTCCTTGAAAAAAGGGATCATTTGTGAAATCCCCATTGCGAAACGGGGCAGTCCCGCGATTGGTGGAATGCAGTGCAGTTTTGCCAACGCCTCACCGAGTTGTGCCAGCGTATTCGGTGAAGATTGTGGTTGTTCCCCTTGCAAGAAGGGATAGAGCATCACGCTGCCGAATGCCTCGTGTGTCAGTGGTTTCTGATCTTTCGTTGGAATTGGGTATACCGTCGGATAAGCATGCTGGTGGAGATGTTGCAATAGTGCGATTTGCATATTGAGTTCTGCTGGATCTTTTTCATCGCAAATTTTGAGCAGAAACTCCCCCTCTGTGGTCGTCAGTTTAAAGTTGCTGTTCCCAAATCCACCAGGGATTTCCTCAAGTTTCAGTGATGTGCCGATCGGATATTGTGAGACGATGCGGTTGAGTTCTGTGGGTGAAAGAGTTGTGTAACGCGCCATTTTGTCGCTGAGGCTTTACTAATTTGATTCGGTAGCTTTCTTTAATTCTTGGAATTCTGTGGAGTTACGAATGTTGTCAAATGCGGGTTCCGTTTTCGCGGCGGAAAGTGCCGCCTTGTCTACGCGAATTGCCTCACGCAACGCGGCAATTGAGAGACCTTTCTCTGCCTTATGTGAATAGGCGACCGCGAGATTGTAATGTGCTTTTGCGAAGTCAACATCTAACTGAGTGGCGCGCTCCCACGCTTGAATGGCTTTGTCGAGTTCTCCCAGATTTCCATAGACAACGCCTAATGTGAAAAATGGCATTACCCACCCCGGTTCACTCTGGATTGCCAAGGTGAGTTCCATGATGGCTTGTCCAAAATTGCCGTCGTTGGCGTACGCCATACCCCAATTATAGTGAGCGACGGCAACATCGTTCGGTTCAGGTGCATCCGTGCTTTGTGAATAGGGGATCGCTTTCGGACCGCATGCGGTGAGACAAAGCATCAAACCTGTGATTAACATTAACCTGCCGAGGCGTAGTTTGTTCAGTCCATATAGAAAAGTCATAATTTTCCTCCGTCTCTCCGTTAAATATTAGCAGAAGATAGGATTGGAATCAAGGTATCCGTATTTTTTCGACGTAAATGGCGTAGACTTTCGGGTCTTCTGGACGGATTCCGGTGTAATTAAGCCTGATTCGGATTGCGCCGCCTTTCCTGTCAATCCGTTCCCCGTTTTTCCACGCCACTGTCTGATGAAACCCTGACGTGAGAGGAAGGCAGTCTTCTCTGGTATACCCTTCGATTGGTTGAAAACGCTCGTCTAAGATGTCAAGTGTAACGTGGCTATACGCCGACAAACCGTCAACATTCAGTGCTACTGTGCCAGGCTGTCCTTCAAGGTCAATGGGTGCCGAAATCACGTGACGGGGCTGTTCTGTTTTCCGACTCATGTCCACTGCTTGGAAGTAGCCGAGTCGATCGCGTTTCCACGTTGCGATCCGAACCCCGTTACTCAGCTGCTCTGGCCAGGGGGCATACCAGAAAAGTGTCTCATCGCCGACGTTCTCAAAGCCTTGCCCCTGCATAAGGGCAGCGTGTTTGAAATTCATCGGTGTTGGCAGATGTTCAAAGTCGTCTTCCGCCGCTTCTACCATCTGAAAATCCGGAATCGGTTCACGATAATGGAGTGCGTCGTTACTGACGACCAAGCCGAGATCCATCATCACGTGCCGACGGTCATTATTTTCCGGTCCGTGCCACTGTCCATAGAAGCCGAGAATCACATTCCCGCGATTCCATAATGCCGCACCAAGATGGACCTGTTCCCCTTGGTGTGCCCCGTATGTCACGGGTCTTGGTGGGATGTTACCCCGCCTGAATCCCAAGCACGACGCTTCGATCCAATGTTCAAAATCGTAGGATGCATACATCACCATCTGTCGTGTAGGACCGATGTGACTGCCACCGTGCGCGCTCAAGTAATAGCATCCGTTGAATTTCGTAACACCGGACATTTCGCAGGATGGTGGATTTGGGTGCCGTTCAGCTTCGTGCCATTGAAGTCCGTCTTCGCTGAACATGACTGCGAATTTTGGAGAATATTTGGACGTTTCAATAATGGCTTTGAACCGACGCGCCGGATCAGGGTCGTCTGGCTCATAATACACTACACACGCCTGAATATGATATTCTCCACCTTGGATATCGACGAGATTGTTTCGGGTGGAACCGTTATGTTCTACCAGTCCGAGTTCCGGTTTCTCCCAGTTGTATCCATCACGACTTTTTGCGAAACACACCCTTTGGTGCCAACTATTGTCGTCTCCGTGTCCAAGATACCACATCCAGAGTTCATCACCGACGCGATGGACAGACCCGTAGTAGATGACGCAGGCACTGTCTGGCGCGCCAGGCGGACCGGGAGACACCACAATTCGGGTCCGATCGACCCCGGCTCTGTAAGGCACAAGTTGTAAACGGACACCGTGTTGAAACGGAATGCTATAGTCGTCAAAAGGGAACAGCACTATCTGATCGGTGCTAACGTGTTCAAGGTTATTTTTGATAATCATGTTGGTAGTTATCGGTTATCAGTTCTCAGTTATCGGTTAAAGAGGTTTCCAGGACACTTCAAGCGTTTCATTTTAGCCGAAAATTATTCCTTCGAGATTGCTGCGTAGACGAGTGGTTTAACCCTCTCGCTCAGTTGGGAAAAAGGGATATGCTGTGCGAGGGTAATCGCCACCAATTCATCTCGTGGTGAGATCCAAAATTCGGTGCTTGCCCCGCCGATCCAGCCATATTCACCGGCTTGGGAGGCAGGTACCCAGTCCGTTTGTTCGACACGAACCGAGACACCAAGTCCGAAACCGAGTCCGGCATAACGTTCATCCGGTTTTTTATCGAGCGGTATCAAATGCTCTGGTAAATGGTTGCGCGTCATCAATTCGACAGATTCCGATTTCATCAGCCGTTTACCCTCAAGTACACCTTTGCCTGAGAGCATCAGACAAAAGCGAGCAAAATCAGCAGCGGTAGAGACCAAACCACCACCGGCAGATAGGAATTTCGGTTTCTGTATAAAACTGGTTTTGGATACATGACCCGTTCCGCCCTCCGGGGCATCAATGGTTTGCAGACCTCCTTCGGGTTTTGGACCGTACATACTCGCGAAGCGGTCTATTTTCTCCTCCGGCACATAAAAACCGGTATCATGCATGCCTAACGGTTGGAAGATATGCTCGACTAAGAACCCGCCAAAGGACTGACCGGAAGCCACTTCAATCAATCTACCTAAGACATCTGCAGCGATACTATAGTGCCATTTTGTTCCTGGCGGGTACAACAATGGAATCTTACCAAGCTTCTCAACCATTTCCTGTAGATTGCACTCATGCAGACAGTGTAGACCCGCCTCGCGGTAGCATTTGTCGACTGCGGTTTGCCCTGCCATGTATCGGGCGGCACCGGGCAATCCAGCGGTGTGTCGCATCAGGTCGCGGACGGTCATGTCCCGATCTGTTTCAACCAACGTGAGTGATTCTCGATCTGCATCCACTGCTACTTTCAATTCACCCAATTCGGGTAGGTACACCGAAGCTGGGGCATCCAGCTGCAGTTTTCCGTCCTCACAAAGCATCATTACTGCAGCGGCGGCGATCGGCTTAGTCATTGAATAGATACGGAAGATAGTATCTTTTTGCATCGGCTTATTCGCTTCAACATCCATCATGCCGGATGCCTCGAAGTGTGCCACTTTCCCGCGCCGTGCCACAACCGTGACCGCACCCGCGAGTCGCTCTTTGTCAATAAACTTTTGCAAAGTAGTGGAGATACATGCAAGCCGTTTCGCTGAGAGTCCCACCTCTTGCGGTGCTGCGATTAGGTTAGGATTTAATTTTGCGGTGTTCATAATGGCATTCTTCTTTTTGAGGAGAGTTTTGGGTGCTAAGGATTTAGGGGTTTCTGCCGTTAAGGATACCACAAAAGTGATAGAATGTCACTTTTTTTGAGGCAATATGCCTTGTTAGGCTACACAAGTGAGTTCAGGATTGGGAGCAAGGTGCGTATGGTTGGGACATCTCGGAATATAAAACCGAACTGTGAGAAATAAGCCGATGTCGCGAGTGCCTCCGCGATGAGCGGCTGTTTTTCCAACTCCTTTGAGACTCCGAGGATAAGGAACACGTCCTTCTGTTCAGCGAGCGTGTTGAGTCGTGCGATGAGATGTCCTTGATGCCACGGATGAAATAACTCAATGCCGGTTTCTACACCGCTTTTGTGAACGAGTTGATAGTCTGGAAAGCAGTAGAGATCCCCCGGTAAAGGGGTGAACTGACTTCCCGGACGGATCTGCCAGTCATCGGTTTTGTTGCGAAGCATTGTCTGGAAGAGTTGGATGTCTTCAGGGATATAGGCGAGAAACTGTTGTGCAATCGGTTTAATCCCGCACGATTCATTGAGAGATAACCGATAATACTGTTTATTCCGGAACTGGATCTCCGCAGTGAGTTCCCATTTGGGTTGATGCAGCACCGCAACGAAGAAATTCGCCAAGTTCATGCCGTACCGTTTTGTTTTGTAAAAGAGATTGAGGGGTCCATCCACCGTAATTTGATAGAGTTCTTCTTCTTTCCGAATTGTGGAGAGGAGTTGGTTGAATCTGAGATACTTGAACAGTTGACGGAGTTCGGCTGTCATGGAGTCAGCGAGCTTTAGCGTGAGACTATTGCTATGGAGAAGGAGCCCTTGGACCTGGGCAGTGTTATAACGGTGGAGCAAGCGTTCAGCAGAAAGCGTCTTGAATGCCAAAACCGGTTGACAACTCGGCAAATCTGCGTAGAGTTTGGCAGCCAGGTCTTCCCCTTCTGTGGGAGCAACCTCCGGTCGCGGTTCCGATTCCACCGTCCCTAACATTTTACATTGTCCCGCAAGCCCACACGCGGCTTGCGCATAATCCGCGTAATTCTCAAACTGTTCTTGTGAAAGCAGGCGACTCGTGTCCGTGAAGAGTTTTTGTCGAAATGCGATTAGTTCTTCGTTGGGGGTAGTATCGAACTCTGTCCGATCTAACAGGAGTTTTTCGAGTCCACGCTTGATGATGGGTGCTCCCGGTGTACTATCAATAATGTGCTTGCTGGTCTCTAAGAGCGTCGCCCGTGGCTTATCTGGTGATTCTTCAAAAACGGCAATTAATTGCTCGGCAATTGCCAATAACTGATTATCCGCTGGATTCACAAACTGTGGTGAAATTAGCCCGTTCTTAGTTTTATACTGGAGCAGGTCTTTGGTGAGCATAGTATTCTGATTTTACGGCATACGGTGTGTGCCTATTGTTCTATCCATTTTGAATTTTAGGGTGAGTTCGTAGTCGTGCGATTTATCGCACTGCTTCGCAGTGAGAACAGATCAACAACGGGCAATGAATTGCCCTACTACAAACCAAAGCAGACCCTTATAATTTGAAAGTCGATGAAGTACTATTACTTTTTTCATATGCGTGGTGTTGTCTGCGCCGCTTATTGACATAGTGTTCGCCCGTCTGTTTGGAGATGAGTTCGTAAAGCACTGCTTGTTTGCCTTCCCGCTTGCGGAGGATGCGTCCTAATCGTTGAACATGTTCCCGGACGCTCCCACTTCCAGAGACGATGATGCCAACATTCGCTTCAGGGACATCTATGCCTTCGTTTAGGACTTTAGAAGTAACGAGGATGGAATAGGTGCCGTCGCGGAACTTGTTCAAAAAGTCATTCCGCTCCTTGAGTTTCGTCTGATGCGTTAGCACCGGCAGGAAAAAACGCGTGCCGAGTTGATACGCTGTATCGTTATCCTGTGTAAAGATGAGGATGCGATCGCCGCTGTGCCTCTGAATAAGTTTCCATACCCATTCCTGTTTTGTAGTTGACGCAAAACTGAGCTGCTTCTGGGCGAGATACGCTTTAAAAGCGACACGTCCTTCGTCTGTTCGAGAGGCTTTCCAGAGGAAAGTATGCCAGCCGCGCGGTGTCCCCATATTAATGCGTTCCTGTTTGAGGAAGTTTAAATAGGTGCGGCGGGCTTCTTCGTACCGAACCCGCTCCGTATCTTCCATCTCAACTGCAATGGTGACAACCCGGTACTCAGAGAGCGTTTTTCCAGAAAGTTCTTGTACCTTCACCTCATAACAGCGTTCACCGACGAGTTCATAGAGTCGGTTTTCTTTTCCATCAACGCGTTCGGGTGTGGCTGTCAATCCCAATCGAAAAGGGGCGATGCTGCTGATTGCCGCATACTGGTACTGATCACTCGGTAGGTGGTGGCATTCGTCGAAAATGGCGAAGCCGAACCGATTTCCGTAGTATGGCGCATGCATAACGGCGGATTGATACGTCGTCACAGTGAGATCTTTCAGTTCGTGATAGCCGCCGCCATAAAGTCCTACCTCTTGTCCAAAATGTTCTTTCAGCACAGTATACCATTGCTGCATTAAGTCGATTGTCGGCACATGTACGAGTGTGGGACGCTGCGTGTCCGCAATGAGCAGGATCGCGATAAAGGTTTTACCAGCACCCGTGGGGAGGCTCACTACGCCGCGTTTGCCGTTGGCGTGCCAGGCGTCTATTGCTTCGGTCTGGTAGGGGTAGGGTGACATCGTTTTTTGATGTGTGAAGGATTCGACTGTAAACTGCCGCGCTGTGTCCTGATACGCGATGTCGTGTGCGCGCAGCTGCGAAACGATATGCCGGTAGCGGTAGGCGGGTGCGCGGAAGGTGAGGGTACGTTCATCCCATCGGATGTCTGGCAATCGTGTTTGGAGTGTCTCTGGGACATTCTGTAGGATGAGAGTGCCTTTGTCAAAGTTGATTTTAAGTGGCGAGGACATAATGTTTTCTCAACACTTCAAATTAGAGTTTTCTATAAGTTACTAATACCTCTATTATATTGAAATCTCGTAGACATTCAAGCGTTTTTTTATAAGTCTTGATTTTCTGAGGCGACTGTGCTAAAATGGTTGTATCTTAGACATAAAAACTACAGAGAGGAACAAAACCCGTGCCAAAACTCATAATCATGCCGCCACAGGACGCGGAATTACGCGAATGGGCTGAACGCCTCCAAAACGAATTGCCCACATACACCGTCGTTTTACCAGAGACAGACGAGGCAGTAGAGAAACACCTTCCCGATGCCGATGCTGTCTACGGTTGGGTGTCGCCGGAACAGCTGCCGTTGGTGAAAAATCTACGATGGCTACAGAACCCCGCTGCGGGTCCCTTCCCGGGCTATTATTATCCGGCGTTGATCGAGCATCCCGTCGTTGCCTGTAACCCACGCGGTATTTACAACGACCATATTTCGCAGCATATCATGATGTTCGTGCTTGCGCTTTCTCGTGGGCTACCTTACTATATGGATGCACAACATGAAGGTGTTTGGGATAAAGATGCACGCAAAAATGGATACATTGACCTCGCGCAAGCAACGGTGTTAATCGTCGGTGTTGGTGGTATCGGGCATGAAACCGCGCGACTCTGCCACGAATTCGGAATGAGAGTGATCGGAGTCGATCCGAGGTGGGAATATGAGGTGCCTTTTATAGAGAAACATGACTCTGCAGAACTCGACACGCTCCTTCCACTCGCCGATTTTGTAATAACCACGACACCACACACACCTGAAACCGAGGGAATGTGGCACAAAGACCGCTTCGACCTGATGAAACGGACGGCTTACTTCATTAACATCGGACGCGGTAAGACGACGAAACTCGCCGATCTCGTTGAGGCACTTGAGCAGGGCAGCATTGCAGGATGTGGCTTGGATGTGTTTGAAATTGAGCCTTTGCCTCCTGAAAGTCGGTTGTGGCATCTGCCCAATGTGTTAATAACGCCACACATCGCTGTGAAGGATGCGGAGAACCTTCCGGCACGGCGGTTTGAGATTCTTTTGGAAAACGCGCGTCGGTTCGCCGAAGGCGCGCCATTGCAGAACGTCGTCAATAAGGCGGCATGGTATTAAAAAGTTTTTAATTTATGGGCATCTGACTGCGCTCCAAATGTAAAGCATTCTCACTGCGAAGCAAAATTATGCCATTTAAGGAAACCTAATTTCATTACGCGCAAGTTCTTGATACGCAGCCCGTAACAAAGTGGAGGGCGGATATACGGGAAGGCTCTTGATAAGCGAAATCCAGCTGACCGAACCGCAAGGAAAAATTAAAAATCAGCAGCTTCTAAACGATGAACAGATTCGTCATTTTATTGTGAATGGGTATGTCAACGTCACCGCTGACGTGTCGATGCACGTCCACGAAACTATCTACGACAAAACGGATGAACTCTTTGCTGGAGCGATGGATTTCCGAGGTGATAGGCAACACAACCCGCTCAATAACATTTTACCGTTAGTGCCCGAGCTTCAGGTAGTCTTGGAATCTCCAGAGGTGCGCGGTGCGCTCACCAGTATTTTGGGGAACGGATATGTCATGCACCCACATCGGCATTGCCATCCCAATTTTGGCGCAGCTTGCAAGCCAAAACTTGCTGTTAAAAGTTCGGGAAGCACACCGAGCGGGAAGGACGATGGCGAAGAGCGGTTGATGATGCCGTTTCACAAAGATGGACACGCCGGTGGGAAGCGACCACGGCATCGAACGCCTCGCTGGGCGATTCTTTTCTATTATCCGCAACCTTGCCTCGCCGAGCAGGGACCAACCTGTATCATTCCCGGGACGCAATACATCCGAGAATTTATGCTGGATGGTGAACGCCAGCGGCACGAGATACATGCGGAGGGTGGAAACGGGACGCGACTACTTTCTGAGAGTTTCCTGAATCGTAATCTGGTCCCGATGTCCGGTGAACTCGGCACGGTGTGGATTATGCACTTCGATATGGTGCATTCGTTCCTACAGAATTATGTTCCTCTGAATCGCTACGGTATGAAATTCGTCTTTATGCGTACCGAGCAGCCGGCAACGCCTTCGTGGAACAGTGAGACCTCTATATGGCAACCGCCTGGAGTCAATCACGTTCCTTACGATGCGGAGATCCTCTGGACGTATATCTGGAATTGGATGTATGGCAAGACCGATCTATATGAAACTGACCGTCCAGATACCACGGTGGATGTAGCATCAGCGATTGCTGCGTTGAAAAAAGACAATCCGCACGAGCGTATGAAAGCGGCGAACGAATTAGGTTTTATGCGCACGGATGGTGCAGAGGCTGTTTCAGCACTTGTAGATGCCCTTGAAGATAGTTATGAACCGGTCCGTCGAAACGCTATCTATGCACTCGGTGCGATTGGGGAACCCGCTGTTAAACCCCTCGTTGGCGCGCTTGATTCGGAAAAAGAGGCGTTTGATATGGAACCGATTCTCCATATCTGTGATGCAGCACACGGACTCGCAGCAACGGGTGCGTCGGCTGTGCCTGCACTCATAACGGCTTTGCAGGACGAACGCGAGAACGTGCGTGCTTCGGCGGCGTATACATTGGGCGAGATGGGTCCGATCGCGGCGGAGGCAGTTGATGGGCTTATTGCGTTATTAAGGGATGAATCGGAAGAGGTGCGACGGCATGCAACCTCAGCGTTGGGTATGATTAAAGTGCCAGTGTCGAAGACGGTCCCCGCGTTGGTAGAAGTTCTGACAGATCGTGAAGACACGGATTTAGCGTTCTTTGCGGCGCAGGCATTGACTCGTATTGGACCGGATGCAACAGAGGCTATACCTGCGTTACGAGAGGCATTGATGAGCGAGTCGGCGTATGTGCGTGGATTCTCATCGGAGGCATTGAGTCGGGTTGGTACTGCTGAAGCATTGCAGGCTCTCGTGCCGTTCCTACGGACGGCGCGTTGGTTTAACTACGTCAAGAAGAACGTGCCGGCGTTCAGCATTGAGTTAAAAGACGCGAAATCCGCACCGAGTGACGCTGACTCCCTCACGAAACTGATTCAAGAGTGGACGGAGCAGAAGGACATTCCGTTACCGAAGACTGAGGCGATCTCACAGGACTCCAATACACAATTCCAGGTAACTTTCAGCGATGGCAGACAGGCGACTGCACGCGTTGAAGGGAGCGTGTTAAATCTTTATCACAAACGGCGTGTAGAGGCTGGATTTAAGGCATATCGGTAAGGTGCTGAAGATGTTTTGACTACTGTAGAGGCGGGCTCCATGCCCGCCTTTTTTATGGGATGGTCTATTTTCTTTGAGGCGAATTGGAGACAGACAACAATATCTTCATGTTCTAAAAGCGGCATTTCATCAAGAATCTCTTGAAAAGAGAGTCCATTTGCGAGCAGATCCAAGACATCCGTTACCCGGATCCGCATCCCGCGAATACAGGGCCGTCCACCGTATTGATCGGGATTGAAAGTGATTCTGTCTACGATGTGTATCTCCTTTTCTCTTAATAATAAGGGTTCCGCCGGGAAAATTTCAACTGAATTTTGTAAAGTCATATCAAGGCTTTTCATCACTCGCGTCATCTGTATAGGGAGATTCTGTTTGCGGCGGGACCTCTATCACACTGCCTTTTACACGCGAATCGTATATCGTTTTGCTGCCATCAGGACGAATCTCTGTTTTGATGGTGTAACCGTCGCTGCGACTGTAATCAACATGTGTTGTCCCAGTATACTTCCATTCAAATTCAGCCGTTTGTCCGCTCGCTTCTAACTCTTTTTTGTGTTTTTTTAAATATTTTAGGCGCGCTTCCGTACTTGGGTGCGGATACAGATAGAAGTCCACAGTATGGAGTTCTATCGCCTCATCAATTGTGAGGGATGTGCCACTCAAATATTTTCTTTGCAACCGCATAAAGGTGCGGACTTGCGGAATGTCCCCGAACTTCTTGATGAGTGGGTTGTGCGGACTGGGATTATCTGGATCATCCTTGAACGGGTTGAATCCGATGATAAAATCTTCTTTCGGTTTCTTCGCCTTCGCAGATTTCTCTGGGGGCAAATGGACAGTTTGTCCATCTTCAAAACGCGTTTCGGATGCCTCGGTCTTGATATGTTTGCTGGCACACCCTGAAAAGAGGAGAAAACTGGCAAGAATACCGAACGGTGCTATGAGTGGAAGGGTGAAAATCTGTTTCATGCTGATTCTCCTTTGCTTTTGTCATTCAACATTTCCCTCACTCTGCCATAAATCAGTATATCACGTTTCTGCATTTTTGAGGACAAATTTCCGATTGATTTTCTGTGCTGAATTTGCTAAAATAATGAAAAGACCCGTTTTTTGAAACTCTTTTATTTTCCCCTTAATTCAAATTACATAGCCTGTAATGAAATGGAAGGGTTTTTGCAATGTAATACAAGGAATGGAAATGTAATACAAGGAATGGATTTAGTCTATTCCCAGACTAAATCCAGTCTATTCCCAGACTAAATCCGGTGTTTCTTCAGATTTAAGGAAGGCATGTCAAATTCCAAGTTCGCGTCGTTTAACCGCAAGGAAAATTAAAGAAAATGGATTGTATCTTTTGTGCGATTGTTGCTGGTGATATTCCGGCAACCACGGTGTATGAAGATGAACACGTTTTCGCTTTTATGGATATTGCCCCCGCGAACCCGGGACATACCCTCGTTATACCGAAGCAGCATTATAGAAATATCTATGATATGCCTGCAGAAGTAGGCAGTAAAATTATGCAAACCGCGGTTCCACTCGCAAACGCGATCCGGACTGCATTGAACCCTGATGGGCTCAACCTCTTTCAGTCGAATGAAGCCGCAGGATTTCAGACCGTTTTCCATTTCCATCTCCACTTGATCCCACGATGGGAAGGCGACCCGCTTCGGTTACCGTGGCGACCGAGCGAAGGGGATATGGAGGAAATCGGCAACATCGCGGCAAAAATTCGAAATGCTTTATAGGAATAGGACACAGCGTAATTTTTGTATGGTGTCCAAGTGTTAGCAGAGGTAGGGTTTAAAACCATTAATTCCTCCGATATTGTTTGCCCTTGTCGGAAACCCGATTTTTTGATCATCAACTCGTCTTCCACATTTTGTAAGGGCACGAGTTGATGATCAAAACGGAAAAATCGGAGCAGAAACCTTAAAATTAAAAAATTATGAACATCTTGATTACCTCCGCTGGTTCTGAACTGGCGCGCAACGTAGCGGGAGCATTAGCGGAAGAACACACGCTCCGCTTGACAGAGTTGTATCCGGTTGACAATGTTGAAGGAACGTTCGTGCAAAGCGAACTTGGGCACGACGAGTCAACCAACGAACTGGTGCGCGGCATGGATACCCTTATCCACATCGCTGAAATACCCGCTAATCTCCTTGCCGAAGCCGACCAACCCAACAATTACGCTATCGATTATCAGACGCGCTGCACTTATAACCTACTGATGGCAGCATCGGAGGAAGGCGTGAAACATGCTATTTACGCAAGCACGCTCCGTCTCTTTGAGCAACACGGTGAAGACTGGACGGTTACAGAGAGTTGGCGACCTCGTCCTTCTGTCGATAGTTTCGTGCTGTCGAAGCATCTTGGTGAGTTCACGTGTAGAGAATTCGGTCGCGAAGGCAAACTCAACGTGACGTGCCTCCGTCTTGGTAACCTCGTTACTGCTGATGCTGTAGCAACCGCCGAATCGGATTCAATGTGGCTTGAGATCAACGATGCAGTCACCGCCTTTCAAGGTGCGCTCGAATCGTCCTCGCCGTGGCGAATCTTTCACATCCAGTCAGGGTTCCCCGGTTCCCGTTTTTTGATCGGGAAAGCCAAGGGACATCTGAAGTTCGATCCGCAATTCGTGCCATCATCTCAGTAGAAGTGACATTTTTCTCAATGGAGTATAACCATGAAAGTTCTCATTTTAGGTGGTAACGGTTATCTTGGACCGCATGTTGTTGAGGCATTGGAACCTTACTATACTTTGCGCGTCACAGACATCAACGAGATTGAAACGAAACATGAATCGATGCACATTGATGTCGGTTCGCTGGATCAGGTTATGCGAGCGGCTGAAGGGATGGACGCGATTCTCAATTGCTCCGTCCTACGACACGACCGACAGCTGGCTTTTGATGTTAGTACACGTGGATGTTACAATATGATGCGCGCTGCTGTCGAACACGGTATCCGTCGCGTTATCAACACGGGACCACATTTCACCATCCAAGGGGATGACTATACCACCTACGATTACGAGATTAACCCGGATGTTCCACCACACACAAGCACCGGACTCTATCCGTTGACCAAGGGGTTAGGACAGGAAATCTGTAAAGTCTTTACTGAACATTACGACATCTATGTCCTCTGCTATCTATTCCTGAGTTTCCGGGAGCACGAGGATCCAGCGGAAGGCACCGATCTCAATCCCTTTTCTGTCAGTTGGCGCGACGCAGGCGAAGCCTTCCGGTTGGGTTTGGAGATTGATTTGGAAGACCTCCCATCACGCTGTGAGATTTTCAATATCTTCGCAGATTTACCGCATCAGCAGTTCTCCAATGTCAAAACGAAACGCATCTTAGGTTTTGCCCCCCAAGATAACTTTGAGCGAATGTGGCATAAGAAGGTTTTTTAACTATGTGCTCCTGGGCTGCGCTCCATTCCATTACGCGCAGGTTTCTGGTGAAGACACAGACTCATAGTCTACGCTGCAAAGGTTCAAAATTGTAGCCCGTAAGCGTAGCGGAGGGCGGATCTACGGAATAGAACATCAATACCCAATCCATCTGACCGAACCGCAAGGTGAAATTAAAAAATGAATATTCGACTTCTCGCACATCGAGGAGGCATGGGGCGTGCCCCCGAAAACACCCTTGCTTCCTTCAGGCAGGCATTGACGGACGGTGCTGATGGATATGAGTGTGATGTCTGTCTTACCCAAGATAAGCAACCTGTCCTAATTCACGTTGGCTTCAACCGACACAGTATTCAAAAAGCTACGGGGTGCTCCAAATCCCTCAGTGAACTTACTTGGAAAGAGGTACAGCAACTAACGATGGAGGCGTCTAATGAACCTGTTGCCCACCTTGATGACGCGCTCCGTTTCGCACGAGAAAACCGAATGCCGTGCTTCATTGAACCGAAGGCGGACACCCCAGAATTACTCCCTATCATCGTAGAACGGATCCGCTACTTCGATATCGTTCGTCTTGTCAATATTCTCACTTTTTATTTCCGAAGGCATCTGCTTGTAGACGCTAAACGTTTAGAACCAAAGTTGCAGACGAGCGCGATTCTCATTAATCCCGCGGCGAACTTCCTCAAGGCAGCGACTGCTATTGAGGCGAACCGCATCATCTTGGGCTGGAATGGGATTAATCACTTCGGGCTTTATAACACTTTCACGCAGACTGTTACGCGCCAAGTCAAGCAGCTCCAAGCAAACGGGATTGTTGTGGATGCCGGGTTTATTCAGACGGCAAAAGATGTTGCTTGGGCGGTTTCACCGCAGAAAGCTGGTGGTATTGATGGTTTGTGGGTGGACGATGTGCCTTATATCAGGCGTTGTCTCCAAGAGATTTAGCCTTGGTAGGTACCTTTGGATTCAAGTTTTCGTGTACCATGCAAGAGGTTCGTTTTGTAGGTAGGGAAGGAGCATATTCCGGAGTTTCCGACGGGCGTGGTGTAGGTATGTTTTAACGGTGTTCTCCGACTTGCCCAAGCGTAAGGCAATCTCTTTTATCGGGAGTCCCTCCCAATGACGTAGGTAAAAAGCACTACGTTGGCTAAGAGGTAACTGATGGGTGGCTTTGCGGATGATGTGTTCGAGTTCTTTCCTTTCGAGAAGCACACAAGGTGAAGGTTGCGCCTCTGTCATTTGAAGTGTATCGTCGGCATTCTGAGGTAATTCCTCAAATCCTATAACATGTTGTCTATTTTGTTTGCGAAGAAAGTCAATACTACGATTGACAGCAATCTGGTAAAGCCAACTGTAAAATACGGATTGTCCCTTGAAGTTCGGCAGTGCCTGCCACGCCTTCAAAAACACCTCTTGGCAGAGGTCTTTTGCTGCCTCACGGTCCCCACCCGTTACTGGGAAGGGGCAGCGGAATGTAATGGAGCAGTGACCGGAGGCACATCGCTAAAAAATTGTTTCTCGGAGTTTTTCCTTTGCCTTGGCGTAATCTCGACGTGCCTGATAAAAGACACGTTGTGCCTCTGTAAATTCTGCTTGTGTTTGAAACGCGTCGTTGTAGGTTAGACTCTGATACCCGGGTATTTCAACGGTGACTTCATCAAGCACGCGCTCTATCGTCCGTAACTGTTGCTCGCGGATTCTCACGCGCTTTTCTTCGATCTCCATCCGTTCTTTGGCATTCGCCACGGCACGGTAGTCGCGTCGCACCTCTACGCGGATTGACTTGGTTATTTCGACGTACGCCAGCTGGAGTCGCTCCAGTTCAGCGATTTCTACGGCGCGAAGATTCTCAGTTTTTTTCCCGTCGTATAACGGGATATTGAAGTTGAAACGCACTTCCCATCCGTCTCGTGTACGCGGGTTTGTTTCAAAAATGCTTGACGTATCTCGCTCACGGTCGAGTATCACCGGATCATAGAGTGCCGTTGCGTCCCAAGTCCGGTTCTGTTGGTGTTGTTCCAACATCAGATGGAGGTCCTTGTAGCGTGCTTCAGCAGAGATATCGGGGAACCGATTCCAGAGTGTCTCTACGGCGAGACGTTCTTGACGAACGATATCGCCTTGTAGGTCGCGTAAGTCAAGGTTGTTTGCGAGTGCGAGTTCTACGGCAGTTTCCAGTGTCATGTCGTCATCAGAAAGGGGTTGTGAGAGGGTAACTTGTACCAGCGGATCGAGTCCGATGAGACTGATAAGTTCCGCAGTGTCCACATCAAGCCGTCGTTGAAGTTCGTTGAGCGCAAGCTGCTGTTCGGAGAGTTCAAGTTCCGTATTGAGGCGGCTGAGGAAAGGGATCCGTTTTTCTGCGTGCTTGATTTGCGTGCCTTTTAATTTTTTATTCAGTTCCACCTCAATCGCGCGACGTTGCTGAATCTCTTCTTGTGTGAGGATGATATTATGCCAGAGATTCCGAACGGCGTAAACCCTTTCCTTTTTTGCGCGTTCGTATTCAATCTCTGCCTTACGGACATCCTCCTGCGCAGCGTCAAGACTTTCGGGGATTTCGCCGAATTGTACGAGAAGCATACTGGCTTGTGCGCGAGTGAGATAGTCTCTTTCATCGATATCGCCGTCTTTTTGGCGTTGATATTCGCCGGTGACACCCACTTGTGGTAGGTAAATGGCTTTGGACACACGGAGGTGTGCCTTGGCGCGTTCCACCACTTTTTCCGCCTTTTTCACCACCTCGTTGTTCTGTAGCGCGAGTTCGATAGCGCGTGCTGGCTGCAGTATGACCAGCCGCTGCGCTGAAATGGTGCTCCCGATAGTAAAAAATAGGCAGACCGCTAATACTTTTGTTAACCTCTTGTTCACTACAATCTCCATATATTGGCTATCGGAAACCATCGGAAACCGTCAGCCGTCGATAAGAGATTTTTGTGGCAGGGAAAATGTTCGGAACTGCCACAGACCCACTACTGACTACTGACTGTTCTCACTGCGAAGCAAATCATTCCTCAACGTCGGCTAATGCGGATTGTAACGATAACAATCGCAATCATCAAGAGTATCAACGCACCGAACAGCAGCGTCGTCACCGACATTTGCGTCTGAGACTCAACTTGCACCGTGATGGAACGGTCGCGTGCCTCAAACTTACGGTTATCCACGGTGACTTCGGCGTTCAACTTTGCTTGATATTCCCCCACTCCGATGTCCGCAGGGGGACTCAACGTCAGTTGGATCTCCTTCTCCTCGTTCCGTGCCAATGAGCCAATGACTTCGGGGATAACCGTGTATTTCCAATCGGTGTTGACATCGACAAGCATGCGGATGTCAATGAGGTCGCGGGTGCCGATGTTCTTTAGCGTTGCTGTCATGTTGACCTCTTCACCTATCTTGATTGTCTGGAACGCGTTCGGCACGAATACCTCAATCTCCGGTACACCCTTTGGAATCAGCTCAAACCGCTCGACACCCCCTTGGATACTCGCAATCCTATCGGCAGGTAAATCCAACCGATTGTTGACACCACTGAGTTCATTGGCTTCCGCTTCATCAAGCACAGCGACGTAGAACTCAAGCGTGCTATCGAGATAGGAGGCATCCAATTCCTCCGGTAGATAGACAATCAACGATAGATTCCGCTTTGATTGTTCTTGTGTAAACTTCACCTGAGACTGCCGAGATTTCGTCTCTGGGTCTTGGAATTCAAAGGAGAGGCGGTTCAGGAGGTTAATGACACGCAACTGGAATGTATTTTCTGTCTCTGCCAATCGATCGAGCGTCAAATCATAGGTGACGCTGCTTCCTAAGTTCCCTTCCTGCGAAAAGCGGAGCGAACTGACATTGACCACATCCAGCGCGGATTCTTTTTGCAGATAGATAAGTCGCGTTTCGGGTTCAGCAAGTTCGGGATAATCCAGTGATACCTTCAGGCTCTCGACATCTTTCTGGAGTTGAAACGTCAATTCCACGGTTTCATTGTAACCGAGCACCGGGATTTTCTCTTCATACGGTTTAACGATGTTCGTGTCATCAGTGACATCAAGTAAGGAGACATAGATGGAGCGAATCTCGTTTGCTGCTGCAATCTCTTCAGGAGTTGCATCACTCGGCATTGCTTCTGTCGTGGAGGTGTTTTTCAACTGGATCGTCACCATCATTTGGTTCTCGATGCGAAACTTCTTCGCACTGAGGATAGAGATGTGGCGTGTGTCCTCCTCGAGATGGATTTTATAGGGAATTTCCTGGTCAAGGTATTTCAGACTGACAATGAGACTGTCAACATTTCGCCGTAGTTCAAAATCGAGGGTTTTCTCCTGTCCGTTTTTCAGTGTTGGAATGCGATGTTCGTAAGGAAAACCGATGATAGATTCAGTGTCGTCTTTGATAGAGACATAGACGTTGTTGATTTCTTGTGCTGTGTTGGTGTCTATTTCCTCTGTCTCACTCGTGATCGCACCATACGTGAGAACGACTTCCAGGCGTCGGCGGTCGCCCTGTTTGTAACGCCTCGCCGATACGACGGAGATATATGGATCCTCCTGTTTGAGGTGGATATTCTTCTGATCCTCACGACCCGAGTACGTCAACTCTACGACGACATCTCGCACATTCTCTTTTATGAGTTCAAACTCTAAAGTGACAGATTCACCCTCTTTGAGCGTCTCAATCCGTTGTTCGTAAGGTTCGGTGATAATCGCCCCACTTGCGCCATAACTTTCCTGCTCTTTAATCGAGACGAAGATGTCGTCAATCTGTGCGCTGATGATAATTTCTCGTTCCAGCACTTTCGAGCTTTCAATGAGTTTGACGGGGGACGAACTATTCCGCAGAGTAATTGAGAACAACTCCCGACCATCGCCGGATTCATAGAGTCTTGTTTTTTCAACGGTGATATGCCACTCATCTTTCAGTGACTCAAGCTCTGTCTGTTGCAGCGTCAGTTTTGCCTGTTCGTATTCATCGACGGCACGTTCGTAGGCTTCCTCTGCTTTATTGACTTCGGAGACAGTGACGATGTTGTTATCCTCCATCATCATCGCCTTGAGGTTTTCGAGTTCAACCTGCTTTTTATTCATCAATTTCTCTGCCAATTCCATCTTCAGGCGCTCGACTTCTATCAAGATTTGACGGCTCTGTTCCTCTTTGGTTTTCGGATTGTTATCGTTAACGGGCGGGATCTCTTCCGACTCCGCTGCCAGTAGAACGGGCAGCAATATCCCTATCGCGCTCATAAATATCAGCGCAAGCATCAAAGACTGGAAAACTGGAAGATTGGAGAATTGGATACGGGCTTCTGCGTCTCTTCCTTCCAAACGGTTTCCATGCTTCCGCCTTTGCTTCCATCCATCCATATTTCTTCACCCTTCTAACTCAGTTCGGTTTAAACTTCTTCAGGTTCGTATCCAGCAACATAGTGCAGGTACAGTGCTTCGAGATCTTCTTCTTGAATCTCTTCGCGTGTTAACTCACGTTCAAGGTTACCTTCCACCAGAATCCCAATCCTGTCGGCAATCTCTTTCGCACGGAAGATGTCGTGTGTGGACATGAAGATGGCTTTCTCTTCCTCTTTCAACTCACGGAGGAGATTCAGGAAATCGGCACCGCCCTTCGGATCCAAGCCCGAAGTCGGTTCATCGAGTAGGACGGCTTGCGCGTTCTTCATGATCGCGATAGCAATACCTAAGCGTTGTCGCATTCCTTTGGAGAAGGTCTTGACGCGTCGCGTGAAGGCTTCTTCTGGTAAACCGACACGTCCAAGTGTGGCATCAAGTTCCTCGTTTGATACCTTCTTGCGTCCACCGAGTTTCGCGAAAAAGGAGAGGTTTTGCCGTGCTGTAAAGTTTCGATAGAGTTCGACGTTCTCCGAGACGTAAGCGAGATGCTTCTTCGCCTCGAGTGGGAACTTCGGGATCTCAATGTCGTCTATCAGCGCGGTGCCGCTTGTAGGTTCGATGAAGTTCAGCAGCATAGAGATGGTCGTGCTTTTCCCGGCACCGTTCGCACCGAGGACGACATAGATTTCGCCGTCATCTACTTTCAGGTTCAGTTTGTTGACGGCTAAAACGCTTTCATTGTAAACTTTCGTGAGGTCACGGGTTTCTAACATCGGGTTCCTCCTACGGTTGATTTTTCTTTCCATATATGATACCAAAAATCTATGGTGTTTTCAACTAAGATTCATGTCTTTTCTGTGCCTTTACTACTGTAACCTAAGTGGCGTTGTATCCCTTCATACTATTTTTCAGGTCGAGCCATCAAATAATATTTTGGCTTATGTCATAGTGACGCGTTTTAGGGGGAGAAAGGTTGCATGATTTGAAAAAAATCGTAGAAATCTGAATGTTGATCTAAATGGTTAGGACTTACGCAATAATGTTTGACATAGCCTCCCGGAACCCGTAATATAGTGTGTGAGGAGGATAATAAAAATGGTTAGACCGAGCCGTCTGGATTCCTGTCACTATCTACTCAGCACGCCTATCAATTATACACTGACTCATTTCGCAGACGACAGTGAGAGTTTTAGTCATGATCAGATAAATCGGTATCTTGCAGGAGATCGCCTCAGAAATCGACGCTCGTAGTCTTCAAGAAGCACGACAGCATTGGCGACAACGAGTAGAAGCGTAATCGCAACGGCAGCGAAAAACCGAGCACTCATCAGATGGGATAGGAGTTCTTGGCGGATAAGTGTTCGTAGCATGGTGTCTCCTAAAAGTTGGGGTTTGTCTATTAGAGACACTTCAAATGAAAAGGATAGTAAAAACTACGCGGGGTAGGGAAATAGGAGGATTTTTCTGTCTGTAATCCGCGCAGCGGGGAGGTTAAGTTAAATGTCGGAACGGAAGAATTTCAGGAAAGCGGCGGTTGTCAACACAACCGCAAAGAAGCAAAGTAATAGCACATTCGACTGCGGATTGACGGAATGTCTCACCTAAGGTTGTAATCTCCAAAGGTGGCGGCTGTGTAATTTTGACAGTATCTTCTTAGGAAAGGGAATCTGAGACTAAAGTTGGAGTGCCTTGGGTAATTCCATTGCGCGTCATTCCAAGGTAGTTCGGTAGGGCATCCCCTAATCCATTTGCGAAGACACTCAATGGTGTCGGTTTGAGAAAGAGTTTAGAGACTTCTAACTCCGGTTTCAGTTCCATCTTCGGGTTCATTGTCGTTTCTTCGATGTTCGCCAGTTTAACGGCTTCTTGATAGTCGACGAGGTTTTGGAGGTAGTTGTGGTAATTGATATGTAAGGTGAGTGGAATGAGCAAGAGGCACATCAAAAGGAGTGCAACAAATCGGACGCTGAGAATATGATGCATCATCTCTTTTTGAATGAGCCAGGACTTACGCAAATTGAACAGAGGAACGGTATATTTTGCTGAAAAGTCGTATTTAACCCCCTAAATCCCCCTTATCAGGGGGACTTTAAGAGGAAATGCGTAAGTCCTATGAGCGTCATTACGTCTCCTTCGTTAGCCTAAACTGTAGGGCAATACCTTGGTTTGTAAAGCGGATATTTGTGCCCTCAATACTTTGTAACACACATCCTGCTCGGAAAAGTTCCAAAAAATAATTTGTGTAAAAGCGATTGTGCTATGTGCCTAACAGTTCAGTCTTATATGCCTCAACAATTGCCTCTAAAATAGATTCAGGAATATCTTCTAACTGCGACGCTAATTCTTCTTCGACGTTAACCATCAGGCTGTGGTCGAACGTTTCTCGTTCAGCACAGGGGTCGAAGTATTCACCGTGTGCTTCCAGCAAAACTGCTAAGCGTGCTGGGGTCAACCCTTCAGAGGTGCCGTGTAAACTCCATGCCGTACCTCGGTAGCCTTTCTCATAATCGGCACCGAGGTGTTTCTGTAGAATTTCTTCTCTGTCAGTGCCTTGTGCCCTGCTGTTTTCAAGTTCTTCTGATGCCGCGATCGCACGCGGATCCAGTTCCACTTGAAAGGCAGTTGATGCGTCTGCCGCTGCGACGGGATAGATTTCATAGTTTTCCATAATGTCCTCCGTGAGTTACAAACGTTTGTATCAACGGTTTTATGGTGAAGTTTTCACGTGCTTAGATATTGTGAGGCGAGGTTAGGAAACCTCGCCAGCGGGGGGCGGGGTTTCGCTGCTATTGAAATTGCCTCGCAGTGAGAGTTATTTCTATAATTCACTATAGTTTGCGAGTTAAACCAAAAAGGGCGGTCCAAGGGATTAGAACCGCCCGGTTTTTTCAGTGTGTATGAGAAATTTTCTATACCACCGCGGAAAGTCCACCATCAATGTTGATCGCAGTACCTGTAATAAACGATGCGCACTCCGAAACAAGGAACGCGACGAGGTTACCCACCTCACTCGGTTCACCTAAACGCCCAAGTGGGTGCTCCGCGCCCCGTTCTTCCCAATATTCCTCGATCGTCCCTGGTGAACCCACTGCTTTCCATGCGCGTTCCCCTTGTGCACTCTTAATCGAGGTGAGGCAAACCGTGTTAACCAGGATTTTGTGAGGTAGAAGCTCCTTAGAAAGTGCCTTCGTCAGAGCGATACCTGCCGCCCGGCTAACTGAAGTCGGGCAGGAACCTGCACTGGGCTGTTTGCCTCCGGGATGCGTGATGTTGATAATCCTGCCGCTGCCGTTGCTTTTCATGTGTGGGATCACTAATCGCGCACAGCGGATAGCACCCATTAACTTAAGGTCCAGGTCATCATACCACGCCTCGTCACTCATGGTTTCAAAGTCACCACCTGCTGAACGGCCGGCGTTATTGATTAGAATATCGATCTTTCCGAAATGGTTTGCTGTTTGTCCGATAAAATTTTCCAGCGTCTCCGGTTTCGTTACATCTGCGGGAATTGTGAGGACTTCGTTGCCTGTTTGTGTTCGAATCTCCTCAGCGGCACTTGCTAAAACATCTTCACGTCTCCCACAAATTGAGGCTTTCGCGCCTTCCTGGCACAAACGAAGCGCGATCCCTTTACCGATTCCCTCGCTGCCACCAGTGATGACGGCAACTTTTCCAGTTAATCCGAGTTCCATAATTCCTCCTTGCGGTTTTGTTATTGTATTCCAAATATCGCGTGTTTTACGATTGTTCTACCGTATCAGTGAAGAAATTGCCTGTGGCACTGCCTTTAGCACGTCGCTTGCGGTGAGTCCATGCATCCCCAATCTCTCCGCGGCGATGTCTCCCGCTAAGCCGTGTATATAGACACCAAGCGCAGCTGCACTTTCACTCGGTATGCCTTGCGCCATTAATCCCGCGATGATCCCTGTCAGCACATCGCCCATACCCCCTGTTGCCATGCCGGGGTTACCTGTTGAATTTACCCATAGATTTCCGTTTGGGTCGCTGGTAACAGTCGGTGCCCCTTTAAATACAAGTGTTACACCGTATTTACTTGCAAACTGCTGGGCGGTACCGATCCTATCTTTTTCTAATATAGACACTGCGGTATTCGTTAACCGCGCCATCTCGCCGGGATGTGGTGTAAGCACCGCCTCGCTGTCGAGTAATGAGATGGTTTCTCTGGCTTGCGCGAGAGCATTCAATCCATCCGCATCGATAACCATCCGTAAGTCGAGTCCCCGTTCCTGATTCTCGCGTATCAGTTGATGGACGAATGACACTGTTTCTGGGTGTTGGGAAAGCCCTGGACCGATTGCAAGTATTGATTTCGTTTTTTCCGCAAATTCGAGGATAGCTGAGGTCGCGGATGCTGCCAAACTCCCCGCGTCCGTTTCTGGCAGCGGTAGGGTCATCACCTCAGGTAAAAGCCCTTCTAAGATTGGGTTGAGATGTCTCGGTGTTGCAAGTGTCACCAACCCTGCCCCGGCGCGCAAAGCCGCTTCGCTTGCGAGTGCAGCAGCCCCTGTCATACCTATCGATCCTGCGACGACAAGAACGCGTCCATAATTCCCTTTGTGGGAAGATAGCGGACGCGGTGGCATCCATTGTACCGCTTGCGTTGCTGATGTCCAATTTACCTTGATGTCTTGTGCGTCTACAACCTGTTCTGGGAAACCGATGTCAACAACTTCCAGTTTTCCGGCGAGTTCAGCACCCGGATGCATCAACAACCCTCTTTTAGGCAAGCCTATCGTTACCGTTCGATCCGCTCGAACACAGGTGCCTAACGGATGTCCTGTGTCTGCGTCCAGACCGGAGGGTAGGTCGACGGAAAGGATGGGTATGGGAAGCCTATTGATAGCATTAATTACGGTGGCGATTGGATCGCGCACGTCACCACGCAACCCTGTGCCCAAAATCGCATCTACAAGAAGTTCGCAACCCGCGATGTGATTTAAGAAGGTGTTGCTGTCTCTGGAGGTGTCAGATTCAAATGCTATCCCCGTCAGGATTTCCTCAATTCGCAATCCAAGGTTTTTCGCGATTTGAAGATTGAGCTGTGCCTCACCGGTGAAACTATCTGGCGGGGAGACGAGGAAGAGACGCACATCGCGCCCTACGTGGGCGAGTTGGCGTGCGATGACGATTCCATCGCCGCCGTTATTACCCTTACCCGCAAAAATGCCAATCCGTTGACATGTTGGATAGTGCCGTTCAATCGCGCGGACAATGGCACTCCCAGCGGTTTCCATAAGAACGATGCCGGGAATGCCAATACCTTCAATAGTGTCCTGATCGATCTGGCGCATTTCCGCCGCGGTCACGACTTTCATGTTTTCTGTCCTTGCGCCAAGCGAGAAACAACGGAATTGGTTTAACCGCGGTTTTAACATAAGTTCCGCAAGCCTCCGTTGTTGGCTTGCTGCTTGCATTTTTCACCCGATATTCTACTGCAGTTTGTCAGCAAGTACTAACAAGTGTGCTTCCATTTGGTGGGTTGCCTGTTCTAAGCTCGCCTGCTCTACTTGTACCTCTTGAACCCTTTCATCTTGATGGGTTTGGAGACAGAAGTTCAGATTTGCACGGAGATCGAACAGGCTCTGCTGAATGTGGTCTTGGAAAGAGCCTTCCGGGTACATCCACCGTCTACCGCGTGTCTGTCGTAAATTGAAGTGGCAGTGTCCATTATCACCGCCGAAGCAGTCGAAACGCATAATCTCATCGTCGTAAACATATAACGATGCCGCAGGACCGCGTCCACCGGCATCGTCACGCCAGTATGATTCTAACCGGACGTTATCCTGGATGGGGTATTCAACCAGGTCGTGTTTTTGATTCGCCATCTGTAGCCCCTCCTTGGGTGTTTCTGCGCGATTTTTTAAATGATTGGCCTCCGCGCATCGTTCCAAATGTAAAGCAAAGACAAATTATGCCATTTAAGGCATAATTTCGTTTCACGATGGTTTTCGGTTAATTTCAAGTCACCGGTTGAACAGATCGGAAACCACCGCGTAATGAAATGGAGCGGTGCCCAGGTGTTAATCATTTAAAAACTTGAATTTGAACCAGATTTGCGCTACAGTATAGCAAACCCAAAAATAGAAGTCAATAAGCAATTTATATAAGGATGGAGCGACAACGTGCATATTTCCATTGCTAATGCGCGGCAGCTCGCAGAAACTTTTTTAGCAAGAAGCGGCATGGCACCAACGGATGCGGCTATTATTGCAGATATTCTATTGGAAGCAGAACTCCGCGGGCGAAAAACGCACGGCTTTATCCGATTGCCCGGAATTAAAAGCCGCTATGAACAGGGTGAACGGACTGACATACGGATTGACGAGGAGAAAGGACCGTGCGTGCGGATTGATGGTGGCAATCAACCCGGTTACCTCGTCGCTTATCGTGCAATGGAGCTCGCCATTGAACGCGCAAAACAGGGCGGTGCAAGCATCGTCGGTGTTTACAACACATCGCATTGTGGCATGGCGGGATACTATGTCGATATGGCGCGAAAGGCGGATGTCATTGGACTGCTCTTTGTTGACTGTCTGCCCCGAATTACCCCCGAAGGCGGAACCGAAGCCATTTTAGGTACCAATCCAATCGCTGTTGGAATCCCATCCAACACAGTCCCACTCCTCTTTGATATGTCTACTGCTGCGATTACCAATGGGGATCTGCTCGTCGCCATGCAGGAGGGCATTCCAATTGCTGAAGGGATCGCCTTTGGACCGGAGGGTGAACCAACCACAGATGCTGATGCAGCGTTGAAAGGGAGTGTTCGTCCGTTCGGTGGACATAAAGGGTTTGGACTTGCGCTCATCACACAAATCCTTGCTGGTGCCTTGGTCAACGCCGCGACAATCCCGCCTCCGGGTAAAAACTACGGCTTACTCATCGTTGCGATAGACCCGACAAGTTTTGTTCCATTGACACAGTTCAAGACGGAAGTCGATACCCTTATTGCGCGCGTCAAAGCGAATCGACGAGAAGCAGGGGTTGCAGAAATCCTTATCCCCGGCGAACGCGCGTACCGTCAGAGGGGAGTACACCTCGCTAACGGTATCCACTTAGAGGACACACTCGTAAATCAATTAACCTAAACGCATCGGTAGGAGCGATCTCGCGATCGCGATGAAAGGAAGATTTATATGTCAACTTTTAAAGCAGGAGTTATCGGTTGTGGCGGACGTGGACGCTCGCATGCACGCGGGTATCAGGTCTCCACAGATGTGGACATCGTCGCCTGTTCTGATCCGGTTGAAGATGCCCGAAACGCCTTCGCTGAGGAGTTTAAGGTGCCGAACACCTATGAAAGTTATCAAGAGATGCTGGATACAGAATCCCTTGATTTCGTCAGCGTCTGCACTTGGATTGAACTCCATAAGGACATGGTAATCGCCGCCGCCAATAGTGGGATTAGAGCCATCCATTGTGAGAAACCGATGGCACCCACTTGGGGCGATGCCAAAGAACTCTATCAAGCGTGCGTTGATAACAATGTAGTGATAACGTTCTGTCATCAACGCCGTTTCGGTGCACAGTTCGTCAAGGCGAAACGCTTGGCAAATGAAGGCGCAATCGGTGAGTTGCGTCGACTTGAAGCCGCGTGCTCGAACTTGCTTGACTGGGGAACGCACTGGTTCGATATGTTCTTTTTCTACAATAATGACGAACCTGTTGACTGGGTTATCGGTCAAATAGATGTAGCAGAAGAACAGACTGTCTTCGGTGTTCAGGTTGAAACCAGTGGGGTCTCATGGATTCGCTGGAAAAATGGTGTTGAAGGTCTGCTCGCGACGGGTGGTACGTCTTTAGGAGGTTTCGCCAATCGTCTCATCGGTACGAAAGGCATCATTGATGTCGGCGGTGGCGGGGCACAGTTGCGGATGCTCCGTGAGGGCGGAGAGGGGTGGGAAGAACCCGATTTGAGTGGCTTGGTCGCCGAACGCGACGCAACGACGCTCTCTATACTCGATCTTATTCACGGTGTAAAGACGGGACGTGAGCCGGAACTCAGCGGTCGCAAGGCACTTCAGGCAACTGAACTCATTTTTGCAACGTATCAGTCGAGCCGACAGCGTGCAAAGATTAATTTGCCGCTGACAGTGGACGATTCAGCGTTGCTAACCATGGTTGCCAACGGGGACATTGGTTAGGATTTATTTTTACAAGCTGCAGGCGCGGTTTACAGCCAACCGCGCATTGTAGCAGTGTTATGTTCCTCTGGTGTTTCTATTATTTTATCAACCTAATTGAAATTTCTGCGTCTAATGAAAATAAAGGGGATTCTTAAAACGTCTGTTCCCCAAGCACGTGAAATCAAATAATCGGAAGCAGTCAATAGATACAAAATAGTTATCAGTTAACAGGGGTCAGTTAGGAGATGATCCTGTTGAACCAGCGTCCTCTTTAACTAATAACTGGCAACTGTAAAAGCAGGGCACGGGACCTGTCCGGAAACTTGTGCATTAACGCGAATCACCGAAATTTAGTATCTTCGGACTCGCGACAAGCAGGGAGAAACGAGTGTCAAAAAAAAATAAATATATATACGGCGCAGCTTGTAAAAGCCAATCGGTCCCTAATCCCAGTACCGAATTAACCAAAAACCTGTCTGAAACGCGTAACAAAAAGTGCGTAGCACCGATTCAGCCCCAGCGGGGCGGCATGTATGTAGGGAAGGCAGCCCAGAAGCAATCAATTAAAAAAGCGAATTTTCTCTTTTTTCAGATTTTTGTCTGTTTTGCAATCCTGACAATACCCACCACCGGTTGGGCGGGACTGACCGGTCTGACAGTTGATGCAGGTGGGGACGCGATTTTTAGAGGCGGCATAGATAGGTTGCTTATTACCTTCACTGTTGATGACGAAGCCGATGGGGATCCATATAGAGTTACGGTGGTGGAGGACGACGACGAGAAGCGAGGGGTCATTGGCGAAGGCACTGTGTCAGCAAACCAGACTGTGAGCCTCTTTTGGGATGGACGCATTAACGACACACGGCTTCCAGATGGGGATTATACGATCCGCGTTGTTGTTGATGATGATGAAGCTGATGCCTTGAAGGCAACAGTAACTCTGGATGCGAGTGCCCCGCGCGTTTCCGGTGTCCGTGTGAACGAAGAAGAAGGTCCCTCGATTACCGACGGAAGTTTTATCAAGGAGCCACTCCGATCAATTATAGTAACAGGTGCAGATAACGGTGATATTGATCTCGGCAACAGGCGAATAACTGTTTTCTTGAGAAATGAACAGCAGGTTGTGGTGCGTGGGAACCTCACTGACGATGGTACGAACCTAATTTTTACTTTAGGAAATCCCTTAGACAGCCCTTCTGAAAATGGAAAATACACCCTAATTATCATCCTAATAGACGAAGCCGGTAATGTCATACAAAGCATAACGGAATTTACCTTTGATAACGTCAAGCCCAGTTTGAAAAGAGTCTCCACCAACAGAGGCGGACTCATTCCCGGTGCTGGTGTGAGTCAACGCCTCAATTATGTTGAAGCCGTACTCACAGATAACCTTGAAGACGGTATAGATCTCTTTGCCTCCAAAATCCGTCTCATTGGACCCGATAGTACTACTACTATACCTGGAGAACAAACAGAGGATTCTGAAAGTGATAAAATCCGGTGGAATCTCCTAACGCCGTTGTTAGGCAGAGACGATTCCCAAGATGGTGAATATACCATTGAAGTTATGGCGGTTGATAAGGCAGGTAACAAGACTGAAGAGGTTCAGGTGCCGTTTCTTTATGACAACCTTGCGCCGAGACTTGTTTCGTTAAGACCATTGCAAAGCGGGGAGCCGTTTAACTTCGTTGACGATACGGTTTATTATAATCTCCCAATCAGAGGATTTGTCGCCACCTTTGAAGATACTGGGATAGGGGTTAACCTTACTACCGGCAGGCGGCAATCTACTCGTATTGTGTTTGGTACGCCGAAGGAATCCGGTGAGGGCTTGAATGTCCGTGAAGGGCGCGTATTGGCAGATAGCGATAATGAGACATTAACTTATGTATTAAATGCGCCAATCGTGAGCCGGGATGGAAGCCAGGATGGCCGCTATACACTTAATATTCAGGCAACAGATACCGCCGGCAATACCAAGACTTACATTTATCAACTTATCTACGATACGCAGCTTCCGACGCTTATTTCTACAACGCCAGCCTCCAATGAAACCGTCCCAGCGTTATCACAGGTTCAGGTAAAGCTCGCTGAGGTAACCAGCGGCATCGATTTTGTTCAGAGTACCTTCCGCTTGACTCGTTTTGATGAAACAGCAGGTGGAGGCGGAGGAACACCTGATGGAAATGGAGATCAAGGAGGTGGAGACAACGGAGCAACTGGTGGCGGTGGAGCGCAAGTAAATGTACCTGTGAATGTTACAAGTAACGGCATAGATACAGCTACACTTACACTCGCAAAACCGATTGCATTAGACGGTTCAGACGATGGCACCTACGCAATTGAAGTGACCCCTACCGATCGTGCGGGCAACACGGGTGTTGCTGTTGTGCGAGAATTCTACCTCGTCAGTCAGAAGCATGAACCCGAAATCCGATTAACGATGCCAGAAACGACAACGGTCAACAGTTTGTCGGCAATTGTTGTGGAATTAATTGATTATGTTGGTGCGGGTATCGATTTTGATGCGTCAACGGTGACAGTCGAAGATGCCCAAGGTGTTCTGATCCCGCAAGGAGAGCTTGAACACGATGCAGTAAATAACGCATTAACCTGGAGCACTGAAGCGTCTGTCCCACCTGATGGAAGCGCGGATGGGGAATACACCGTAATTGCGAGGTTTGTCGATTTTACTGGAAAAATCTTTACACGGCAGTTCTCGTTCGTTTTAGACACGCAAGTTCCGGAAATTGAAAGCGTACACGTGGCAATCGAATCCAAACCAGAACTTTCCGTGGATAACATAACAACGATTACCGAAAGTTTTTCGCAAATCATCGTGACTTTTGAGGGCACGCTGGAAGACTCCGAACAAGGTTTGCAGGTGCCCAGTAATGATATTGATTTTGCTAATACCGTGGTTGCGTTAACTGGTTCGGAAGGGTCGTCGATTTCGAGCAATGTATCTGCCTATAGTTCCACGCAACTCGCCATCCGTTTTGTTGAATTGATAGAAGATGGTTCATATACACTGTCGATAACACCTCAGGATATCGCTGGTAACACCGCACGAGGTGCCGTGCGATACGCATTTCTTCTGGATACTGAGAGTCCTCGGATAACGGCATCGTCTCCGCTAACATTGAGTGAACCTGTCTCTTATATCGGCGGAGATTTTAGACAGTTTGTGTTTACTATTGAAGATGTAGGTCCCGCGGATCTATTTTTCGAGGAACAGACTGTTGAATTATTAGACGCTTCTGGCAATACTGTTCCTGCTGCTCTAACGTATAATGAATTAACGAGTCAGCTTTATCTGACGATTGTGTCTCCATTCGCCCAAGATGGGAGTTCGGATGGAGAATATACGATAAGAATATCGCTTGTCGACAAAGCGGGGAATCGTTTGGATTCGGAATACACTGTTGTTTATGATTCCAAAGTCCCGCAGCTTTCTTCTGTGATATTGAATACTGAGCCTCCAATAGTGCTTGAACCGCAGCTGATTAAGATGATTTCCGAGACTGTAAGCAGTATCACCCTTCAATTTGAGGATGCGACACGAGTTGACTTTACTAATACCGTGGTTGAGTTAACTGGTCCGGGAGGGTTGTCGATTTCAAGCAATATATCTGTTGATAGTTTCACACAACTCACTATTCGTTTTGTTGAATTGATGGAAGACGGTTCATATACGTTGTCGATAACACCTCGAGATGTTGCTGGTAATACTGCACAAGGTGCCGTGCAATACGCATTTCTTCTGGATACTGAGAGTCCCCGCATCACCGCACCGACACCGTTAGTGTTCAACCAACGACCTGTTACTTATATCGGTAATGCTTTAAGACAGTTCCAATTTGCGTTTACTGTTGAAGATGTAGGTCCAGCTGATTTATATTTGGAGGAACAAACCATTGAAGTACTGGATGCATCTGGTGCTAATATTCCAGTCGCTGTGACGTATGACGAGTTAACGAATCAACTCTATTTGGCACTTCCTGCCTCGCTACCTCGGGATGGAAGTGCAGATGGTGAATATACAGTAAAAATATCGCTCGTTGACAAAGCGGGGAATCGTTCGGATTCGGAATACACCGTCGTTTATGATTCCAAAGCACCTCAGTTAGGCTCGGTCATGGTTAATACCGACCCACCGGTGGAGCTTGTCCCGAATCGGATTGCCGAGATCGTGGAACCTATAAACAGTATAACCATTCAGTTTGAAGAGGCGACTTACATTGATTTTGCCAATACCCAGATTACGTTGATGGGTCCTGAATTATCAAGTGCGTCCGATGAATCCACTGCACCCTCAATTCCGCTCACGTTAGAGGATGATGGCGTATCTCAGATGACCCTCAGTTTCTTAGATTTGGAACAGATCGGTTCGTATATCTTGTCTGTTACACCGCGAGATGTAGCTGGAAATGCCGCAGCAGGTGCGGCTGATTATAGATTCATTTTGGATATCCCTCTGCCGCGTGTTAGTTCTGTTGTTATTGGCGGGATAGAAACAGAGGCGAGTAGTGATGTTGTTTATGTCAACGCAGACAATATGATTATTGGAGCATTCCTTCTTGACCCGACAGAGACAGGATTATCTTTCGGTAGTGAAGGATCGGATATCACCGTGGTCGATTCTGCTGACACGGTCGTCCCCGGAGCAACAGGTTCCGATGGAGAGAACCTAATCGTTTGGGAACCGATAACGCTTACATCAGATGGAACCACGGATGGAAGATACAGTGTATACATCGCACCTGTTGATAAAGCGGGGCGACAGGGAAGTACAGTTTATCGTGAATTTATTTATGACACACAAGAGCCAGAGATAATAGCGGCTAGCCCGATTAACTTAAGTCAGCCCGTTTCCTATATCAGCCAGGGTTTAACACAACTCAGCTTCACTATCGCCGATATCGGTCCCGCAGACCTCGAGTTGTCGGATCAAAAAGTCACCCTCCGTGATGCGAGTGGTGGTTTAGTTCCGACACAACTTACTAACGATACTGAAAACCAACTCTTTCTCACATTGGACCAACCCTTACCGCTTGATGGCAGTATGGATGGGGAATACACGGTCCTTATTGAGTTGGCAGATAAGGCGAGAAATCTGTACACGGTCGAACACTTGATTGTCTATGATACGCAAGCACCTACATTGGTTAGTACTGCGCCAGCTGATGGTGCCCTACTTACAGAGGATGTTACACAGATACAGGTGAAGCTCAACGATGAAGGCGGTAGTGCTATTGACTGGGCGGTGACTACGGTGACACTGATTGATCCGAATGGCACTGAAATATCAGGCGAGCTCGTCAGTGACGGCGAGACGGAGTTAACCCTCACTACCAGTCAGCTTGTTGAAGATGGTCGATATATCATCCGTGTGCAAGCCGTTGACCGCGCAGGCAACGGAGACGCCACCGACTTTAGGCGGAGTTTTATCTTGTCAAGGCGCTTACCTGCCATCGTTTCAACAGAACCAATTACAGCACCAGTGGATGAAGCGTTTACGAATGAAGAGCTTGAACGGATAGAAGTAACGCTCGAAACGGATGACGAAAATCACTTGTCAACACTTCGTTTACTAAATTCCACCACTCAGGTTGTCGCAGGACAACTGCAGCGAGCAAATGATCGGTTAATCTATAACCTCGTCCGCCCACTCTCTACCGACGGGTCCGAAGATGGTGTCTATACCATTGAGTTTACTCCAATCAGTGCTTCCGGACGGAGCGGTGAAGTTCAACGATTAACCTTCACCTACGACACACAGGCACCGGAAATTGAGCCTGATGAAGCGATTAGCCTCGTTGTTGCACAGCCTGAGGTTAATAACTCTTTGACAGAGATTCACGTCACTCTTACCGATGAAACGTCTGGAATTGATTGGAAAAACCTTGATGAGAAATGGTTAACCTTTGAACGCCTCTCACCGAATCCAACCAAGATTTCGGGACGAGTATCTGATGATGGAGAAGACAACCTCACTTTCCGGCTTACTGTTCCACTTGCAGACAATGGTTCCGCAGATGGTGAATATCGGATTACCCTTAACCCGAAAGACCGGGCAGGCAACGACGATGAACCTTATGAAAAAGTCTTCGTCTACGATACCAGTCCGCCGATGATTGATCCGAGCACGTTACTTATCAATGATGCACCACTCCTTGTTGACATCAATGCGGAAAATTATCCGACTGCAGTTTCGACAACCGGCGGTGTTGTCATCCAAGCAAATATCTTTGACACAGGCTTGGGGGTCAACTTGGCGCAATCGAAAATTATTGTGAGCAGTCCCGATGGATCGGAGATTTCTGGTAGTACGCAGCAGAATGGCGTGGACACTCTCATTTTCAAATCCGATGGACTTAGAATCCAAGGTGTTTATAACGTCACGGTTATGAGCATCGGGAATGACTCCGAACTCCTCGGATTCGCGCCGACTGATTCGCTGACCACCGAATTTCTGTATGAAACTACCGTGCCGACTGCCGCTATAACGAGTGATGGTGGTGAAACCGAGCTCACCGATAAAGCGCTGCCATTAGAAGGTACAGCCTCCGACCCAAGTGGCACGCAGCGGATCGGTGAAGGCGAAATTCCAGTTCCAGCCTCTGGCGTGTGGATCGTTGAGATCGTCGGTACTGGACCCGACAAACAACCCATAGAGCCTGTTGCTGCTGTTGATGATAGCGATGCAGAACAGGAACCGTGGAGCGTCTGGTCCATTGACTTCCTGCCAACACGTTCCGGTGAATTCGACTTAGATGTCCGGGTCACTGACAATGCGGGGAACTACGAGGTTTACGACATTGGCAAGTATACTATGTCTGTGTCTCTCACCTTCCGGGGCACGACCTTTGGATGGCCAAACCCACTCCGACTTTCAAAACGGGATGTTGCCTTCTTCTCCTTTGATGTCAATGTGCCACGTGGAGAGACGATTGAACTCACACTGAGTATCTATGATTGGAGTGGTGACATGGTCCTCTCCCAAACGTATCCGGATGTTGTATCAGGACAGCGCAATGATCAGTTTGTGAAGTGGAATTTGGAGAATCAAGTGGGCACCTCTGTCGCACGAGGACTCTATGTCTTCCGATTGGAAGCCGTCAATGCAGCGGGAAATCGCGCGAACATTGTCGGCAAAGTGCTGGTCGTTGACTAACATAACCCAAGTTGCTACTAACAAATTTTGGACGTTTCAACAAAAATTTCAGGCATTTTCCTCACCCCGTAGGGGTGCTATGTCTATAGAAAACGGCTTATTCAAGCAATCGCACCCCGTAGGGGTGCTATGTCTATAAATAGATGGCAACTTGCGTTAACAGAATAAAAGGAACGATGAGCAGAGGACTATAGTTAGAAAAAGGAGAATTTATGATAACGATCTTAAAACGGCATAGGTCCTTAGTTGCGTCGCAATTCACCAAACACCATCGTGGAACGAAGTGGAACGATGAGCAGATGCCCATAATTAAAAAAATCGCAATAGTGCTTCTCATAATAATCGCGGCCGTCCCAAGCGCACACGCAATTAGTATCCACGATGGAGCCGGAACAGCCGGTGCCGCTTTCCTAAAAATTGAAGGTGGAAGTCGGCCCGTTGGGATGGGTGGTGCCTTCGCTGGACTTGCTAATGACGTTAACACTATCTTTTGGAATCCAGCAGGGCTAACCGCTGTCCACGATCAGGAACTGACCGCAATGCAACACTTCTCATTTGCGGACATTAACAATCAAACCATCGGATACGCACAGCGGATAGATCGGCTTGTCTGGGGAGCAAGCTTCCTCGGAAGTTTCACTGAAATTGAACGCCGACAGGGACCAACGGAAGATCCAGATAGTACTGTGACAGTCGGAGGCTTCGCTACGGGCTTGTCTCTTGCCTACCCGCTTGGCACAGTAATGTCAGTGGGTGGTACGGCAAAGATGATTTCACAACAATTGGACATTCAGAATGCATACGGGATCGCGGCAGATGTCGGTGTGATCTTACGTTTGTTTGACAATCACCTCGGAATCGGGGTTGCTGTCCAAAATGCTGGGGTCTTAGATGGTGGGGAAAATCTACCGATGGCACTTCGGGCAGGGCTGGCTTATAGAACTTGGAAACAATCCGCGGCAGAGGGAGAGGAAACAATGCCTCCGCATGAGGTGTGGGCATTCGTTGCCGACGCAAACCTGCCCCTCATTGATGCAAATCCGAGTTTTCATGTCGGGGCAGAACGGTGGTTTTACGAGAGCGTTGCTGCGCGTATCGGATACCGAATCGGGATGAACGAGAATCCCAGCGATGGGTTAGCACTCGGTATCGGTGTGCGACGCAGCGGTGAAGATGCGTTAGCGAACGTTGACTTCCAGTTCGACTACGCTTTCGTACCGGACGCATATGTCGGAAATGCACATCGCGTCTCTTTTATCACGCGCTTCTAATAGTTATCCGTTGGAGCTTCATTCATTGAATAACTGTCCACATATTTTCGAGTTTTACCATAAAATAGGGTTCTAATGTGCATTAGAACCCTATTTATTTAACTGATAACTGAAGACGGATAACTGATAACTATTACACACTTGCCTCAAGCATTCGCTCAATCGGTGTACGGGCTTTATCGATAATTTCAGGATTCAGCGTAATCTCATATTCATTAAGGTCTGCGCCCTGGTCGATTGCTTCTAGGATGTTCGCTATTTTACCCAAGCTCACTTGTGCCATGTGTGAGCATCGGACCGAGCACGCTGTCCAAAACTGAACTTCTGGAAACTCCTGTGCCAGATTTGAGGTTAATTCGCACTCCGAAGCAACAAAGGCGCGCTCAAGTTGGTTCGCTGCAACACGTTCCCCTATATCCTTCATAATCTGACTGGTACTGCCGTAAAAATCTGCTTCCTGTAAAACGTTTGGACGGCATTCCCAGTGTGCGTATAGTTTGCGGTGAGGATGTCCTTTCGGGATTTCAAATGATTCTCGGATTCCGAGGAGATCATCAAGTGTAAATCTTTCATGGACTTCACAGACTGCGCCGCGTGCTGTGTTGTCTTTGCCGGGGTAGACGACATTTTTCTCGCCCTTCAATTCTTCCTCCAAATTCTGCGCAAAGAAGATATCGGGCACGAAAATTATTGTATCCCCTGGCATCGTTTTCGCGATGTGTGCGGCATTTGCCGACGTACAGCAGATGTCCGATTCTGCTTTCGCGTCGGCGTAGCTATTAACGTAAATCATCACTGGCGCACCAGGGTAAAGGGCTTTTAACTCCTTGACATCTTCGGCACCGAAGTTATCGGCGAGCGAGCATCCTGCTGTTTTATCTGCGACCAGCACCGTTTTGCTCGGATTTAAGATTTTCGCTGTTTCTGCCATGAAAGGTACGCCGTTAAAGATTAAATAGGGTGCTTCTGTGTTTGCGGCGTACATGCTCAGCCCGAGCGAATCGCCCTGTTCCTCTTTTTCAGAAAGTCCAAAAACCAGTGGCTCCATGTAGTTGTGACCGAGCATCACAATGTTGTGTTTCTGTTTCAGGGTCCGTATTTTGTGAATGGTCTTCGCATGGGCTTCTATATCGAGAAACGTTAAACTCGGATGGTGACGGTTATATAGTTCCTGTTTAACGTCCTCAAGGCTCAGTTCTGTCGTACAATTCGGTGCATCTGCTGTGTCGGGAGTCTTTCCCTTAGAATGCATGACAGTCATTTTTTACACGCTCCAAGTAGATCGCTAATCAGGTTTTTAATTGATTGCTCCTGGACTGCTTTCCACTTCGTTCCAAGCAGGTTTTTGGTACACTCGCGACTGAGATTGAAAATCTGTACGGGTTTTCAATCTCCTCAATATGGGCTTGCAATCTGCGTCCTAAGTAGCGATTCTTTTTATTCATTCCAATTAGGATACCCCTAAAAATTTTTTTTGTCAAGAGATAACACACAAATGTTAAATTTATGTCATATTTTCTCTCTAAAACGAAAAAAAATCTGTGCATTTGTTCTTATTGTGTGCCTAATTTGGGGATTAACACCGACTGCGGAGAGTATTTCAGTCAAATTAAGAGGAAAAATAGTTTTAGGTGGGATTCTTTCGGGTTTAGCGTCCGTGACCTATGCGCTTGTTACGCGCGACAAGCGGGCAGTGAAGAAATTGCAGTTTCACCTCGGCCCGCCTGATCGTGTTATCCAGTTTGAACGTGGCTTTGACCAATGGCGTATCAATTATTATGGAGAGCGGTGCTATCTGTTTCGTAACAACCTGTTTATCGAAACTACCCCCTGCGCTAACCTGCAATCGGAAAATAGAACCTATGAGCATCAAACGCAAGTTCGCATCGAAACTCACACGCACAAGTTCATTTCGCCATTTCTTATTGATATGCCTGTTTCAAGGAACCCCAAGTGGTTGCGGCTTTACCTTTTGCGTCCACAGCGAGCCCCTCGATTTGTATCTTCCTGTCTTTATCAGTTGGAAGACGAACGTTTGCTTGGTCTGCAACCGTGGCTTTCACGTTAGTAGTCACGAAAATTGCATCTAACATCGTAGCATCTTCTCGCACCCCGATACGTAGGAACGTTTCACCGGCTTTATCAAACTTCCATTCTCGGTCGAAGGTTCCGCCATCTAACCAGTGGTTGATGCGATCCCAGTGCCAAGCGGCACCTTGGCCAACGCCCCAGCGGAACTCAGTGTTCTGGGTTGCTTGTGCGTCTTCGTCCGGATCGGCAGGTTGCCATGTCACCCAAAACGAATCGCTGTTGCCATCCCATGCAATAACGTGACCCCAGAGTGCGTACTTGCCAGGTTCCGGGATGTTAATGATAAAGTCGGCATGACCTGTACCGCCACCACCAGCAACTGGTTCCCCTTTCATCCAGATGAATTTTCCATCAGATGCGTCTTTTTCCTCGTCAATAATCATCGGTTCTACAATTTCGTCTGCCAGTTCGGCTTCGAGGGCAATTTCTACCTCAGCACTAAGTTCCACGATTCCGGATAAAAATACTGCCAGTATAATCAGCGGAAAAATTATTCCGTATTTCATTTTTTAATTAATGGTCTCCTGGACTGCCCTCCTTGCGCAAGCCTCTATAGGAAACCTGCGGGACAATGTTTCGGGCAGGTTTCCGATCCTTCTGTACGCCTTTTTTAAAAGAATGCACAGCTTGAAACGTAGTGGAAAGCGACTCTGCGGAATGACACGTGAATACTAAAACTCACGTCATCGAACCGCAAGGAAAATTTAAAAGGGCGGATTTGCCTATCCGCCCGCAGTTGCTTAACTATTTGCCCGCTTTAAGTCTGCCCCACATTGTAGCGAGTTTATCTTGCGGCTCGACAGGCGTTAAGGAATCTTCAGGAATCGGATCCCGCGGACTTACTTCCGCTTCGTCCTCAGAGAGATTGTCAGTGATGTATATCACATCCAACATCGTAGCATCTTCCCGAACGGCGATACGCAGTGTGGTGTCCCCAGCTGCCTCTATCTCCCATTCCCGTTCAAAAGTGCCGCCGTCTAACCAGTGGTTGATCCGGTCCCAGTGCCAATCGTTACCTTGAGCGACGCCCCAGCGAAATTCGGTATTCTGAGTTGCTTGTGCATCTTCGTCCGGATCGGCGGGTTGCCATGTCACCCAGAAGGAATCACTATTGCCATCCCATGCGATGACTTTGCCCCAGAGTGCGTAGGTGCCGGGTGCTGAAATATGTAGTATGTATTCCGCCCAACCTTCACCGCCACCACCTGCGACGGGGGCACCCTCCATCCATATAAACTGTCCCCCGGAAGCATCGGCATCGTCGGCGACTACCATCGGTGCTTCGACAGCATCCGCCATTTCTGCTTCAATTGCCCGTTCATAGCCGTAACTTATACTGTTTGTTAGCAGTAAACCAATTATGAAAAGCATACCTAATACTAACGTCTTGAAACGCATAAAACATCTCCTTTGGATTAAGTTAATTCTGATAGGTGCGCTTCGCTGTGTAAGCACCTGTTGACAATGTTTCAATCGCTTTCACGATATATTTATGTTGACTTCCGTCCTATGGGACTCGAATTTTGCCCCATTGCTGAATCTGTAATTTTGACGGTTCTATAGGCAGGACATCTGAGCCACTGAACCATTTCGGTTGTGCCGCCCATGCCCCATTGTTAATTAATTCACGTCGTTCGGTTCCATCGGCATGCATCAGGTGGATAACCCATCTGCCATCCTTCTCAAATTGAAAAGCGAGCGTTTTGCCATTAGGTGCCCAAGCAGGAACCGCTTCGTCTGTTGGTGTATCGGTGAGTGCTTGTTTGTTCCCACCATCAACGGCATCCATAATGTACAAGTCGAAATCAGCGAGTTCCGCCTCTTGATGCATAGACGCATATACAATCTGTGTGCCATCGGGTGCCCAAGCGGGATAAGTGTCCATCAGTGGTTGGTGGGTCAATCGCCGTTCCACTTGACTGCCTACATCAATCACGTATATGTCCCAGTTGAGTTCCCGTTTTGAGTGGAAAACTAAGATATTTCCATCGGGTGCCCACGAAGGGGCTTCATCTTCAAATGGATTTTCGGTGAGGTGGGTCACCTCGCCGTTATCGAGATGGAGCAGGTAAATGTTGAAATGTCCATCGCGATTTGACGTGAAGGCAAGACGCTTACCATCGGGTGCCCAAGCAGGAGCCTTATCTGTCGCCGGGTGATGTGTTAAGCGTTGCTGATTGGTTCCATCAGCCTGCATCACATAAATTTCGTGATTCCCATCGCGCCGAGAGAAGAAAGCGATCTGAGTTCCATCAGGTGCCCACGTCGGGTAATAATCCGCAGCCGGATTGTGTGTAAGATTCACCGGTCGTTTGCCGGTCGTATCTGTCAGGTAGATTTCCCAATCACCGCTCACGTCCGAAGCAAAAGCGATAGTCACCGGTGGATGCGGTTGGCACAAAGCACTACCGATTAAAAATGCAAACGTTACAAAAACACTGCTCTGATATGCTAACAAAATTCGCATTTTTTGTCTATGTTGTTTTTACAGTCCGGGACAAAATATCAGAATTTTCCGTCACGCACCTCGAAATGAGTCGGTTTACGGAGTGTTGTGCCGCCTATCCGAATCCATTCTGCTATCCACTCGATCATCTGTTCCAAGGAAACACATGGGTATCCAAACAGTCGGTGACACCGAGATGCATTACTTAGTAGTGCCGTTTCTGCCTCTTCATCCTCGAACCGTGGCGGTTTGTTGAAAAGCGCGCCGAAACGTAAAGCGAGGTGTCGGACAGAAACAGTCTCCGGTCCCGTCACATTGAGGATCAGCGGTGGGCTTTGGCAATGTGCGAAAACACGTAATGCTACTGCATTCGCGTCGCCTTGCCATATTACATTCACATTGCCCATCTCAAGTGGAATCGGTTGTTCTGTGTAAACTTTTTCGGCGATATCCAGCAGTATCCCGTAGCGGAGGTCGATCGCGTAATTTAAGCGCAAAATCGCCATAGGTGTACCGAATTGCGATGAAAAGTAGGCACATATACGCTCACGGCTCAGGCACGATTGGGCGTATTCACCAATTGGAACGGGGAGTAAACATTCTGTCGCACCCCCATGGGAGACTGGTGTCAGCGGATAGACGTTCCCTGTTGAAAAAATGACTAACTGAGAATCTCTAAACTTATCTACCACGCGTCCTGGCATGTAACTATTCATCGCCCAAGTTAGACTTTCATTATCTGTGGAACCGAACTTCCTACCCGCCATCAAGATCACATTTTGGATGGCGGGTAGATTTTGTAAGCAATCTTCGGATAGTAGATCCGCGGCAATCGTTTCAATACCGGCTTCGTGTAAACCTTCTCGCACACCCGGTGTCGAAAAACGGGACACACCGATGACTTTTTTACTAACACCTGCGAGATCAATGGCACGTTTCGCCTGTTTGGCGAGCGTCGGTCCCATCTTTCCACCAACACCGAGGATAAGGATATCCCCATCCAGTGCAGCCATAGACGCTATCACTTCGTCTGTCGGTTCGGATAAGTATGATTCTAACTGGGTTTCTGTTTTTATTTTTTTAACTATGAGCTCCTGGGCTGTGCTCCAAATGTAAAGCAAAGACAAATTATGCCGTTTAAGGAAACCTAATTTCATTACGCACAGGTTTTCGGTTAATTCGATCCTGGGATTGGAGATCCGCTACGAGATGTGAAGAATCGCGATCAGATCTCACTCATAGCCGTATCGATTAATACTCAGCCTTGATACTTGCCCACAGAGTGCTCAATTTTTCCGCTGGATCAACAGCAAATAGAACGCCGTTGTTCATGTCAGCGTTAATTTCATCTTATCTGTTCGACTTAAGGTTCGCCCAGGACGTGGCGAGTTTGCCTTGCGGCTCGACTGGTGTCAGGAATGATTCAGCGTCTTGGTTCATACTCGCTTTGATTTCGTCAGCCGAGAGGGCACGATCCCAAAGCCGAACCTCATCAACGCTCCCTGTCCACGCTTCACCGCCCCAAGTGCCAATAGTCACTGCACTTGTATTTTCAGCCGGGGCAACTGGATTTCCCGATTCCTCCGAGTGCGTTACCTCGCCGTCTACGTAGATTTCCACTAAGCCGTTGCTGTCGTCTGTGTGGGTATAGGCGAGATAATACCACTTGCCCGTTTCCAGTTTTGTTGCGTTATCGTTGATGTCCTTAAATCCACCGGCTGCACCGTTGGTCCAGACTTTGATACCGTTCCCCGGATTCATGCCGAACCCGAAACCGATATGCCGAGTCGCACCACTCTGCCGCGTGCCGAAAATAATGGCGTGTGCCCCTGGGAGCCTGTCCAACTGAACCCAAGCGGATTGTGTAATTGCCCCTTCCAAATGAAAGGCGGCATCGTCTTCAATGAGGACATGATCTGCAGCCGCCGCAAATTGAAGTGCCTTTCCGAACTGTCCGTCAATCCATTTCGCTCCACCCTTCACTTCACCTTCAAAGCCGTTTGCGGAGAAGTCTTGTGTCGCGGTCCCAGAGCCTTCATCAAGAGGCATGTATAGGACGAGCCCTTCCATTAAGTCGGCGTGCGAAAATGCCGCACAGATGAGCAAATAGAGCATGATTACTGAAAAGATTCTCATTGAGTCTCCTTCGCTGAAAAGTGAAAATAGCTTAACATTATACAAAATACAAAAAGCAGAAAATAACGGATGTCCTTTTCTACTTGAACTACATTCTAACAGATTTTCGTTTTTGTCTCAACACACAAAATTTTGTGCCGTGAATCAGGTTAGGCAAGTGTTAAGGTGATACGGATTTCGCGCAACGGAATCCGAGAGCACCGATGCCAGCGTACGCTGGACTCGTCCCGTGCCGGTTTGCGGCGCGCAGCCACTCAGGATTACTGTTCCACCCACCGCCCCGCAATACGCGAAAATCTGCAATGTTCTCGAAATCTTTGACGATCTCTTCGACATTATTCGCGCCTGCGGTGGGATTTCGACGTGGAGAGTTGGCATAGAAGTCAGCCTCGTATCCGTCGAGACACCATTCCCACACGTTTCCCGCGATGTCATGGACACCGTAATCGTTCGGAGGGTAATCGCCGACAGGGGTCGTCTCGCCAAGATGCTTACCATAATTTGCTCTGTTGAAATTAATCCCATTGCCCCACGGATACTGTTTTTTGTCTAATCCGCCGCGTGCCGCTTTCTCCCATTCTGCTTCTGTCGGTAAACGTTTGTCTACCGACACCGCGTAAGCCATCGCTGCGTACCAACTCACATAGCGGACTGGATGCTCACGTTCGCCAAGGGGATAATTATTTCCATTCCAATCTTTCAGATAACTATCGTCGTGAAACCTCGCGTCAATGCGATCTTTTTGCCATCCCGGATTCGCGAGAACGAAATCCTTAAATTCTCCATTGGTTACCTCGTTTGCGTCTATATAAAACGCATTGAGGTGAACGGTATGCACCGGCTGTTCATCGTTGTCGGCACCGCCATCATTACTACCCATCTTAAACTCGCCTTCCGGAATCAATACCATCCCATCTGGAATAATGGGGTCGGATTCAAGAATAGGTTCCTGTTCACCTTCAAAGATTGGTTCAGTCGCCACCGGTTTAGGTGTTGTGACAGTGTAGGCGAGTGTTTGCGTTCCATCCTCCCAAGTAATTGTTAGTGCGAGTGAACCCGGGTTGAAAGGTCCTAAGATTGTGACCGTTGTTCCTGCTCTTTTAAGGACACCTATATTCACTGATACGTTTTCGGGAATATCGTCAAAAGTAACAGTAATAATTCCGTTTACGTCGATAGTACTCCCATCTGCCGGCTCTACACTCACCAGTCCTACTGGCGTAATTTCATCATCATCTTCACGCTGTCCACAACTAACTATGTAAACGAAGAACAGACATGCAAGTACTAAACCGAGCAGCTTGAATAAAATTTTCACCGATTCTTTTCCTCTATCTTCTTGTAGGCGCACATTGCGTTCATGATTCTCGATATTAGTAAACCTCTAAGTAGTTATCAATTTCCCACTGGCTGACGTTCCAATGGTAGTTGCGCCATTCCTCGCGTTTAACCTGAATGTAGTAATCAGCATATTCCATTCCGAGTGCATTCTTAATTACTTCATCTTTTTCGAGGGTGTCTGCCGCTTCGCCGAGCGTTGCAGGTAGAGAACCTATACCGCGCTGTTGCAATTCGTCCTCCGGGACCTCATAAAGGTTATCCTCGTTCTGTACCCCCGGATCGATCTGATGTTCGATGCCGTCCAGACCCGCTGCAAGCAGAACTGTCGCCGCGAGGTAAGGATTTGCTGCTCCATCGCCTAATCGGTTCTCAATTCGTCCCGGTGCGGGAATCCGAATCATCTGTGTCCGATTGTTCGCCCCGTAGGTGACGTAAACCGGTGCCCACGATGAACCGGAACGCGGTGGTCTGCGAACTAAACGTTTGTAGCTGTTCACAAGCGGGTTCGTAACCGCCGTTACTGCTTTCGCATGTTTGAGAATACCGCCTGTAAACCAGTAAGCAAGTTGAGACAAGCCGTTTCTATCATCCTCATCCAGAAACAGATTCGTTTGATTTCCTTCATCCCAGAGGCTCATGTGGAAGTGTGCACCGTTTCCCGTCAAATTGGTAAACGGTTTCGGCATAAACGTTGCCAACAACCCACGTTCCTCTGCAAGCGTTTTGACCATCCATTTGAAGAAGGTATGCCGATCCGTTGTCGTAAGTGCGTCCGAATAGGTCCAGTTTGCCTCGAACTGACACGTTCCATCTTCATGGTCGTTTGCGTAGGGCTCCCACTCCAATTCTTGCATGTATTTAATCAGGGTAGTCATCGTATCAAGGTTACGATGGAGTGCCCTTAGATCGTAGCACGGCTTATCCAACGTATCAAGCTTGTCCCATGGGGCATAGGAACCGGTCTCATCCTGTTTCAACAGCATGAATTCTGCCTCTATGCCGACGTTGAAGATATAACCGTTCTCCCTCGCTTTTTCCAATTGCCGCCGCAGAATGGTTCTCGGACAGTAGTGCCACGCTTCGCCTTCAACATACATGTCTCCTGCTACCCACGCTATGTTTTTCCGCCACGGCACAATTGTCAGCGAGTTAAAGTCGGGGATACTTGCCATCTCCGGGTCGTGGGGATATTGCCCTATCTCACCTGCGGCGAAGCCACCGAAACCCGCGCCTTCTTCTGCCATATTTTCGAGGTGTGTGGATGGAATAACCTTTGCCTTCGGGGCACCGCTCATCTCTACGAAAGAGCATAGAAAAAACTCAATACCGTTCTCTTCAACTAAACGTTTGACCTCATCTTGATTCATGAAATTATTCTCCGATAATTTGCACCTCGAAAAAATAATGATTCCTAAAAAGCCGCTTTTATTAAGGTGCAAAGCGACCAATATATTTTGTAGGATAGGCAAAAATGTTATTCACAAAATGTGAAAACATGATACCATTATAACTGAAGCCCTAAAAATTTCAAGATTGATCTTTTAACAGCAAGTTTTGGAAACCTACGAGTTACGTCAAAATAAGATAAAGGGAAAAACGATGACATTCTTTTCTCGCTTCTACACACTTCTACATAAAAGGGGGGTGCTTTTGATTGGTGCGCTAATCCTCGTCTATTTACTACCGATATGGTTGTTCCCCTATTTTCCAACACAAGATGGAGTGAGCCATGTTTATAACTCGCAAATTTTGACTGAGTATAACAACCCAGAATATCAGTTTCGCGACTATTACGAGATTAACTGGTACCCTTTTCCTAACTGGCTTTCCCACTTTTCGTTAGCGATGTTAATGTTCGTCTTCCCGCCTCTCGTTGCTGAGAAAATTTTTCTGAGCCTCTATGTCATCCTGTTCCCTCTTGCAATCCACTATTTTCTCGAGGCTGTCCAACGCGGACGACATCCTCTCGTAATACTCAGTTTTACCTTTATCTATAATTACCTCTTTCTCATGGGCTTCTATAATTTTGCTGTCAGCGTGCCTCTCTTTTTCCTTGCACTTGGTTACTGGTGGAAACACAAGGATGAGATGAACAGGACACGGATTATTCTGCTCAATCTGCTTATCGTTATTACCTATTTTGCGCACCTCATCTCATACGCTTTCATTCTGTTCTCTATAGCCTTGCTGGCACTGTTCTATTTCAAGCGTGACCTCAAGCGAATCCTGATTACAGGGTGTTATCTGCTACCTGCAGCTGTACTCATCCTTGTCTATCTTCCTACCTCTGATCTCCTTGCAGGAAAACCTCCCGAATTTGGAATCGGACGGATCGGAGAGTTATTCAATAACTTAATCGGTATGCACGTCCTTGTAGCCTACGCCGAACCTCCAAGTTGGATTTCTGCTGCGGTCTCTGTCTTCCTGCTCTTTCTTGCCGCTGTAACAATCTGGCAGAATAGGAGAGCCACCGAAGAGGGATACCTCGGACAAAGGGCATTTCTCTGTCTTGCTGGTGTACTTTTCGGGCTTTATTTTATTTTGCCGAACTCTATAGGTCCCGGTGGCTGGGTTAATGACAGGCTCGCTATTTTGGCTGTCCTCGCCATATTTGCATGGTTTCGTGTTCCTGATCCTCTTCCATGGAGACGCGTATTCGCAGCGATAGTCATACTTCTCGCGCTCCTTAACATCCTCTATGTTGGCATTCTCTTCAGGAATCTCAACGCCGAGATACGCGAGTTTAACGCTTTTGTACAGCGGGTTGGGAAGAACAAGGTCATCCTTCCGCTGCACTTTGATCCGCGAGGTAGCTCCAAGCGTGTAGGCATCTTTGTCAACGCTGCCAATTACTATTGCCTTGACAATGGATGCATCAACCTCGGCAACTATGAAATACAGTTCGACTACTTTCCAATCCGATTCAACGCCGATTTTGAGACCCCATTAGAGGAGAAGGAGTGGGTGCAGGTCGTGCACTGGCACCCCGAAAAGATTGACCTCTGCGATTATGCTGACAATGTAGATTATCTATTGCTGTGGGACACCCCGGACGAACCTATTGTCGCCGAGGCAATTGCGGCATGTTATACGCTGGTGGCATCTGAGGGGAGGTTGAAGCTATTTAAGGGGGAGCGGTAGCAATAGCCTGAACTGGAGATACGAAAGAAGCATATCGCTTCAATACTGACCGCGGAGCGTGATAGTCGCAATGGTATGTGTGTAGTTGAGAAAATCGAGCAGTGGATCTATCTCATTCGTGTGGTTCTGGCTAATCTGATAATCGGCGTTGAGTGTTAGATATGGATTAAATTCCCAATTCAACTGCACATTCGCACCTATCTGTGTGTCACGACGGTTTGGTGCGTTTTCCGGTATATATCCAGTCTCGTCCGGAATCTGTCTACCTTCAAACTGTACCCACAGTCTGGAGAATCGAAGCCGTATCCACCGTCCTGTCTCAAGTCGGTAAAAAGAACTCGCTGCTACTTCAGTACTAACGAAGTTAAAGAAATCGACATTGGAACGATTCAGAAATAGGTTGATCTCTTCCTGAAACACGAGTCGATCCTTTGCTACCTGTATTAGTTTTGCAGAGCCGATGTGTCTCCAATCGTTTCGAGGTTCATCGTCTTCAAGTCCTGTCACACCTAAGATGAGATTATTCAAATTGGTTTGGTAGCTACTATCTTCTATCCCATATTCCAGTTTACCAAGGATCTGTTTAAGAATCCCAAATTGCAAGCGTGCAGTCATTGTATGGCTGGTAGAGCCGACAAGTAGAAAGTCCTCTCTTCGCGTATCTTCATCGTCGAATCGGTGTAACCGCAGATTGTATTCCAGGACGCGTCCGAAGCGAAGACCAAATTGTCTATCGATGTTGTTATAAACGTTTGAAGTTCGCACGAAACGTTGCAGTTGGTGGGAGGTAACGAGAGGTGGTAAAGTCGCAACGGGTTGGAAACTAAGCTCGGTTAAGACTACGTCGCTAAACGCATCGAATTCGTTGAGTTTTCCGTCAGCACCGGTGTAGTTTTCAACTTGTGGCGCGTATTGCAATTTGAGCCGGAGTTTGTTAGTTATCGGTAAATCCCCGAGTAGATTAATACCGAAGCGGTTAATCATGCCTTCGAGTTGTGAGTCTTCCTCACCCGCAAGACCACTGGTGTAAGGGTCTACGCTCAGACCGAATTCAATGTGGTTATTAAATGTATTAGAGAAGTGGGAGTTAATTGTAAGTTCTGCGGGATCGCTTTCAGAGGTTTCGGGTTTTCTTTCTAAAAGGCTCTGTCCGAATTCGCTCTGGAGTTGTGCAAAAGCACTTTGCATCTCGGATAAAAGGACGCTGCTTACGAGTTGCGTAAAAATGATGAGGCATATCCAGAAAAAGTGAGATCTTTTTTTCACACACCGACTCCAATTCTTGAGTTGACGAAGATACTACTTCTACGAGGCTCGTTTCTGTTCTTCCTTGCAGGTTTGTTCAATTAATTTAGGGTTTTTGTACCGGTCAACGGCGTAGATACCACGTCCGGGTTCGCATAATCTGAGGAAACGAGACACTCCTCCCAGTCCAAGTTCGTCTGTAAGCAATTCAAATCCAAGTCGGTAAAGGTCGTCATCTGCGATCTCTCGGACACGTCTTATCTGTGGTTTTCCATTTCTACAAATGTCAGTTTTCAGTTTGGATATGCGCTTACGCTTTACTTCTGCCTCGGTGTTTACTTTTTGAATTTCTGCTATTGCTTTGAGTCCGGTTTCCCGATCAATTTTATCCTCTTGGAAAGGACCAAAACGCCAAAATATATTTGACATTCAGTCAAAAATGTGGTATAATTATACGTAACTTGCTGGACAACGCTCTGACCCTGCACACCTTGTGCAGGTGTTGTCCACCACTGTCAGAGGTGGCACAAACAAGTTGCAAGTGAGACCTTGCTAAAAACATTTTCGGTAGCAGTCCGTAAGTTTCGGAGCAGAGGTGAAATCCTGCACGTTGGTCGCTGCTACGGAGTTGAGAGTAGAAGGTAATTCTCTGCAACCTTTAGGTGGTTTCCGAGATACCTCTCTCTCAACCACCCCTTTTCTTTTGCAGGCAGGGATAGCCGTGAAAGTTTCCGCACGATCTGCCCTGTATCCACTTCTTTCAGGATATAGGGGAATTGCCTGCTGGTGGAGCGATAATAAGACGGTAGACTCTCTGAGAAAACCGCAGTTGCTATGAAACCGAAGCCCCTACCTTTAGGTAGTGGGTGCTATCACTCAATCATTCCGTCCTGTGGGCTTGAGGCGGTCGCGTAAAGTTTCCGGGGGATGCGTCCAGCTAAAAACGCCGCTCTACCCGCTTCGACTGCTTTTTTCATCGCCTCCGCCATCAGTACAGGACGGTGTGCTTTCGCTACTGCTGTGTTGAGCAGGACACCGTCACAGCCTAACTCCATCGCTATCGCTGCATCCGATGCCGTCCCAACTCCAGCATCCACAATGAGCGGCACTTGCACAAGATCTCGGATAATCTGAATATTATACGGATTGCGGATGCCCATTCCTGAGCCTATCGGGGCACCTAACGGCATCACTGCCGCACAGCCAATGTCTTCTAATTTCTTACAGGTAATCGGATCGTCGTTGCAATACGGAAGCACAGTGAAGCCGTCTTTCACGAGTATCTCCGCAGCACTGAGCAGCTGCTCTACATCCGGAAACAGGGTCTCCTCATCTCCAATAACTTCGAGTTTGATGAGCGGTGTCTCAAGTGCCTCTCTCGCGAGGTTCGATGTTAGAATCGCGTCTTTTGCTGTGAAACAACCAGCAGTGTTTGGGAGGATCGTCATACCCCGTTCGCGTAGAAGCGCGAACAAATTCTCACCGGGTGTATCTGTAAATTTCACGCGGCGCATTGACACCGTCGCAATTTCGGCACCGCTCGCGGCAATAGACTCCGTCATTATGTGGAAATTCGGATACCCTGCTGTTCCGATAAGTAGTCTTGATGTGTATGTCTGGTCGGCGATTTTGAATTCTTGCATGTTTTTAACTATAGGGTTTTCGCTCCGTTTTTTCTGTTGTCAAAACTATTTGCGCGTTGAATCCAACGAACCTCTTGACCCTTCATAGTGCTCTGCTGGAGTTTATCCCTGAATGATGGTTTAGATTAGTATAACACCTTCAAACCCTTTTTATCAAGTGTTAAACCTGTATCCTCATTTCCCCGCTGGCATGTTATGTGAGGGCATTACCCGCCTTGGACGGCGCGTATAATCTCAACTTCACTGTTCTCGCGAAGTTCCGTCGCTTGCCACTCCGTTTTCGGGATAACTTCCCGATCCACGGCGACAGCGATGCCCGACTGCGTTGGATCCATTTCTAAAGCGATGATCAGATCGTGGACATTTAAATTCGGACGAACCGTTTTTTCTTCGCTATTAACGTGTATCTTCATAACTTAACTCCAGTTACGCCAGAAATCTGTCTAACTGAAATGGGGCGATTGTCTCTGAAGTCTCACCGGTCAGAATCAGTTTGGAGATCTCATAAGCCGTGATGGGTGTGAGTAAGATGCCGTTGCGGTAATGTCCCGTGGCGTATATCAGATTCTCAATGGGCGTTTCGCCAAGTATGGGGGCATTGTCTCTGCTACCGGGACGTAAACCTGTCCATGTTTCCAGAAGCGGAAGTTCATAAACACCCGGCACCGCTTCCCATGCGCCGCGGAGTAGCTCAAACACACCGCCAGCAGTCAAACGCGTGTCAAATCCCATTTCCTCACTTGTCGCACCGACGATGAGCCTGCCATCGGTTCGCGGCACCAAATATACCGACATCGGATACCTTGCTCTGACGGTGCGGACGACGTTTTTAACCGTGATACCATCTTCCATTTGCAACGCCAACATCTGTCCTTTCACAGGGCGCACCGGCGGACGGATGGCATCTGGAAGTCCCTGAATTTGGGCAGATTCACATCCTGCTGACAGCACGATAACATCTCCGTTATGTTTCCCGCTATCTCGGGCATCTATCCCGGTCGCGGTCCCATTTTCGACGTGAATACCTTCGACTGGGGTGTTTTCATGTAGCACACCGCCGCATCTCTGATAGGCGCGCTGGAGTGCTTTTACCATCAGTCGGTTATCGACCTGATGGTCGCTCTCGCAGCGGATAGCTGCAGTCGCGCGCGGCGAAAGGGCGGGTTCGATTTCACGCGCCTCTCGTCCGGTCAACCATTCGACATCCAGCCCTAAATCTTGTTGTGAGGCGTAAAGATGCCGAAGTTGGTGTGTATCATCAGGTTCTAACCCGATGATCAGAGTGCCTTCCACCCGATACCCGATGTCCATCTCGGCATCCGCCTCTAATTCCCGAACCCATTGCGGATAGAGTGCTAAACTTTGGCAACCCAGTTTCAACAGTTCCGGTTCTTCGGTATGTGCCTCGGCGAGTGGCGCGAGCATCCCAGCGGCTGCCCAAGAAGCGGCGCGTCCGGCTTCAGCACGATCATAAATGGTGACGGAGGCACCCGATTTCGCAAGCTGCCACCCGATACCGAGGCCAATCACACCACCACCGATGATGAGAATCTTTGTATTTTTCATTTTTCTAATTATGGGTGCCTGGGCTGCCCTCCATTTCATTTCGGGCAGGTTTTGGTGAATCGTCCGCACCTTTTTAGAGGCGAACGAAAGTTTCACCAGAAACCATCGTGAAACGAAATTTTGCCCACACGCGGCAAAATTTGTCTTTGCTTTACATTTGGAACGATGCGCAAAAACTTAATAGTTAAAAAACCGTTATTCTTCCAAAACATTGATGAAACAGTCTTTTGCTTCGACTGTTTTGGAAATCAAGCCTTTTTCATAGGCAAATTGTGCGAAGGCTGCCCATTTTTCTGCAGATTGCATCTGTGTTGTCGCGAACACATCCAGCGTATCCCGAAACGCCAATTCTTCTAAGTCTTTACGAGCATTTGGATTTGCCTTGAAAAAGAGCCGCAGAGCATCATCAGGATTCTCTTTCGTGAATTGAATCGCTTCCGAAATCGCCATCATCAGTTTTTTAGCAGTTTCTGGATGTTCTTCCAAAAAAGCATCGTTAGAGACAATTACCAACTCATAATAGTCGGGAATACCGTGCTTCTCAAGCGCGAAATACCCTGCTTCTGCGCCTTCAAGTTTCAATTCGTTGATCTCGTAATTCCGGAACGGACCGATCACTGCATCGATTTGCCCGCTCAGGAGAGATGCCGAAATATTTGTGCTCACGTTTATCAATTCGTAGTCGTCTTCTGTTAATCCAGCGTTCGCTGCAATCGCATTGAAGAGCAGGACATCCAACGGTGCAACTGTGTATCCGATTTTCTTCCCTTTGAAATCTGCTGGCGTTTTAATGCCCGTTTTCTTCAGGAAACTAATCGTGTTAAGCGGGTGTTCCACGAGTAAACCGATTGATTTAACCGGCAAAACCTCTTCACTTGCCCGAGCGATCGTGACGCTCTGTTGGTAACTCACGCCGAACGGTGCTTTTCCGGCTGCCACGAGTTTCAACGGCGCATTCGGATCACCACCCCAGAGCAATTCAACCTCTAAACCGTGCTTGCCAAAAATTTTCTTCTGTTGCGCGACGTAAAGTGGCGCATGATCTACGTTAGGAAACCAATCGAGGAGCAGCGTGGCCTTCTCCATTTCGGCTTTCTGGTGGCTGTCCGCGTTGCTGTTGATGTGTCCTGTTAAAAGTATACCGCAACTGATGAGAAACATTAAGCAAATTGCTGTTTTCATGAGAATTTCCTTTCTTCCTGTCCGATATGCGAATTTTTAACTATTAAAATCTGGTCATCGTTCCAAATGTAAAGCAAAGACAAATTATGCCATTTAAGGAAACCTAATTTCGTTCCACGATGGTTTATAGTTAATTCCCACCACCCTTGGATTCTGAAAGGCTTCAGCAAACCCACTCCCCGTGTGAATTGCACCGAAAACCTGCCCGAAACGAAGTGGAGGGCAGCTCAAAGGCCCATCGTTAGAAATCTGAATTTTCGTATTGATGCTGCCGCCACGGCATTGCGTACCGTTCCAACAGTGTCATCAGTCCGAAGAGACTTAAACCTAAAATCGTTAAGCAAAAAATAGCTGCAAATACGAGTGAAATTTGGAGTTGTCCATTCGCATACAGCATAAGGTATCCGAGTCCCGCCTTTGCGCCCACCCATTCACCGATAACCGCGCCAATTGTAGAGATCGAGATCCCTATCTTTGCACCTGAGAAAATAAACGGCAATGCCGACGGGATGCGGACTTTCCAGAGTATCTGCCATCGCGTCGCTCGCAAAATTCGGAATAGGTTTACGGTATCCGGATCGGTGGATTTCAAGCCATCGAGGGTATTTAGCACAATTGCGAAGAATACAATCAGTGCTGCCATGATGACTTTTGAGGCAATACCGAAGCCGAACCATAGTACCAGTAGTGGAGCGATAGCAAACACTGGAACCGTTTGTGAGCCGATAACATACGGATAGAAGGCTTTCTCTAATGCGGGGAACTCGAACATCAACACGGCTAACGGGACACCGATGCTAACCGCGAGGAGAAATCCAAGGAGCATCTCTTCCAGTGTCACGAGCGTGTGCTTCAGTAATTGCGCATGTTCCGCAAATAGCGTCATCACGATTTTTGAAGGGGCTGGTAGAATGTAGCGCGGCATCTCAAAAAGATGAACGGCACTTTCCCACACTCCTACTACTATCAATAGGATAACCACAGGCACCGCAAATTTGCTGAGCATTGGTATCTGTTCCTTAACAACAAAAAGCCGTCTTCCATTTTGGATATGGGAAACATGCCCGTCCGCTAGTGGCTCTATTAGCAGCCGTGGCAACACCAAAAAGGAAGCGGCTTCGTGCCTCATATAGCGGGGTTAAGTGCCTCGCCTGCAGGCTTACAATTGAGAGTACAACTTCTATGTCCCAATTGCTAAAGTCGCTTAAGAAGGAACAGCGTTTTATTGCCCTTCTTCATATTTCCCTACGCTGGTATGATCCAGATCAGGTTCAATGGGTGTTTTCTCAGCTCTCAAGCAGATAAGAGCACCCCACAATGTCATTTCATTATATTATATCATATTCCCCATTTTTAAAGCAAATTTTAGGAACATCACAATTTTTTGACGATCCATGGTTGTCCCGTTTTTAGATTAGTCCACCGGCATCGCATGCGCTGGAATTTCCACGCCTTGTTCACTCCAAAATTTGTATGCCCCGCGGTGTAGTGGAATTACAAAGGCTTTCGAGCCATTCTCTATCGTCATGTCTGCTGCTGCTTGATTTGTTTGAAGCATCGTCTGATGTCCCTCTGAGGAGTAAACATGCTTTAAAAGTTTATAGATAGTCTCCTCGCTCACCGCTTTGTTTGAGATGAGTACCGTTGGCATCAGAATAGTATTCACCGGTTCCACTTTGCCTTCATACGCTCCCTCTGGCAGGGATCCGGAGAGGTAAAACGGATACTTTTCGTAGAAGCCATACTTCTTCGCAACTGCGTCAAGGTCGATCATCCGAATAGATTTAATCGCTGTCAACTGGATAACGGCGCTGTTCGGCACACTGACGAGCCATTGGAATCCAGCGACCTGTCCATCTTGGAGAGCCTCGGCAGCAGCACTCCCGCCTTTATAGATTGGCGTAAACTTTCCCCAGATACCCGCCAATTTTGACAGTCGTTCTAACGTTTGTGCGGTGCCGGACCCACTCGCTCCAGAGGCGATTTTTTTCCCGACAATGTCTTCAAACTGATGAATATCGCTGTTCGCCAGCGTTGAAAATTGGTCGTAAGCGATGAAAAGCAACGTTACCATACGAATGTTAATTTTCGGTCCCTCTTCTGCGAAAATTTCTTCACCGTGGTAGCCAAGGTAACTTTCAGCAGCAAAAACGACACCCAGTGCTTCCGGGTCTGCGTTCACACGCCGCGTATTTTCGACCGAACCTGCAGAAGCATCGATGGATATTTTCAGATGTGGTTCCTTGTGGGTCAGAACGCGACTAACGCCACCTGCGAATTGTGAAAAACTACCTCCCATCACGCCACCCAAAATCGAGAGCCACTCCTTTTCCTGTGGGGTGGCATCACCTGTTTTCGCTTTTTCACCCGATTGCTTATCGCTACATCCATAGAGGACAATTAGCACAACCAACGCGGCGGATATAAATATATGTAATAAATTATGATACGCGAATCTGTTTTTTGTAAACATAGAGTTTCCTTTTTCGTTTGTGTTTTGTATAGCAGTAAGTTGCGGCATGTAAACGGTGTCCGCTAACTCATAGTAATGATACCAGATATTTTCTGGTGTTTCAAGTGATTTCTTGTTAAAGAAACGATCTTCCAAAAGACTTAAATTTCCTTGATAAATCTTCACAGGACTGCTAAACTATAGACGTGAAAGGTAAATGAAGGAAAAAGGAGGGCAAAAAAGGGTGAAACGCTTTTTTTCATATCTGTTCGTGATAGGGTTCAGTCTGTGTTTCATGATTGGTACTATTGCTGTTAGCGATGCGGCTTCAAAGAAACGCATTGCTGTTCTCTATTTTGAGGATCACAGTCGTTTTGATTCTCCTACTGGATGTGGTTGTGTCCCCACCTTCATCGGCAACCTGTTCAGCACAAAGAAACGATGGGATTTGGAGGCGGGATTTGCCAAAATGCTGAATCGGAAACTCGTCGAAACGAATGTGTATGAACCCATCAGTAAAGATGAACTCCTTGATGCTATGGCACTTATGACGCTCTCACGGCAGAGCCTGAAGAAACTGGATCAGGCGCAACGCGCAACGCTTGCGAAGCATCTCAATGCAGACGTAATTGTGGTGGGCGATATCCGAAATTTTAATCAAGAGCGGTTGAGAACTAACGCTTCGCGCACGCTGCGGGAAGGTGGACGTGAAGCGCAGCGAGGCTCTGCAACCGCAAGTTACCTTGCTCCCGTTATTCTGCGAGGGTCTCTACACCGTGCCACCATTAAACTGAACATGAAATTCTACAATGCATCCGGCAGCCTTGTGGCAGAACCTCGAATTTCCGCCAGCCGCGACCACTCATACGCAGGCACAAAATTCGCTTCCCTTGAAGTCAGTATGACGGAGGAAGGGACGAACCTCTCTTTTGGTCAAACGAGGGACAGTCAGCGAAAGAACCCGCGCCCGATTGTCAGACCAACCGAACTTAATCAGATCCAGTTTGCGAGTGCCGAATACGACAGAACCCTTTTCGGAGTGGTAACCAATGAGGCGTTAATCAAGGTAGTTTTGGCACTTCGAGATAACGTCGGACCCAATTTCATTACGCCTTGGGAACCAAAGACTGCAACCGCCAAAGAAGGACAGGAAACTCCGACAATGGCATCTGGGGAACCTGTCAAAGGTAAGATTCAGTACGTGGACAATGAGCATCCGGATAAGATTTATGTCAATATCGGTTCCAACAAGAGGATAGCTATTAACCAAGAGTTTGCTGTCTATACCAGAGGCAAGCCGGTACGAGATTTAGATACCGGTGAAATCCTAACCTATGTACCCAAGCAGATTGGACTCGTGGCGGTTTCTGAAATCCTGAATGATAAGGTTTCTATCTTCCGAGTTATTGAGACGGCGGAACCCCTCAAAATCGGCGATGTTGTTCGCGAGATTACACCCGATTCTACCGAATCCGAGGAATCTACTTCAGAAGCAGATTCGTCTGGAGAACAATAATGAATCTCAAAAGGAGTGATATGATGCGCCTTCCGACTTTTAAGGGTAACTTTTGGTTTCCAAGTGCTACCAAAAACAGGATTTGTGTGAAAGTTACATCGATTTTCTGCGTTTTAACAGTGTGTCTCGTGATGCTTTTTGGATGTGCTGACCCGGACGCAGAAAAGAAAACTGAAAAGGCGGATGCTACTGCCACCAAGAAAATCAAAATCGGATTGTCTATGGATTCATTGCGTGTGGAACGGTGGCAGAAGGACCGAGATATTTTCACGGCTGAAGCAGAGAAACTCGGTGCCGAAGTTATCGTCCAGTCTGCTGATGGAAATGAACGTCGACAGAACGAGCAAGCAGAGAATATGATTACCCAAGGTGTGGACGTTCTCGTTGTTATTCCAAAGGATAGCATTGCTGCCGCCCAAATTGTCCAAGCCGCGCACGCAGAGGGAATCAAAGTCATCGCCTATGATCGACTCATCCGCGAGAGTTCACCGGATCTCTATATCTCTTTCGACAACGAACAGGTTGGATATCTGCAAGCCGAATACCTACTGCGTCAGAAGCCAGAGGGTGCCTACTTCCTACTCGGTGGTGCCCCAACTGACAATAACGCACAACTCCTCCGACAGGGACAACTCCGTGCCTTGCAGCCCGCAATTGACAGTGGTGCCATTCGTTTAGTGGCAGGGGGAGAACATTGGGCGGTTAATTGGGATCCGCGTGACGCACTCAAGAAGGCGGAACAGGTCTTGACACAGACGAACAACCAAATAGACGCTGTCGTTGCGTCAAATGATGGCACAGCTGGTGGCGTTATACAGGCACTTGAGGGACAGAATTTAGCAGGAAGTGTCCTTGTTTCGGGGCAGGATGCGGAACTCGCCGCGTGCCAACGGATTGTCAAAGGCACACAGACCATGACGGTTTATAAACCGATCCACCTCATCGCAACGAAGGCGGCACAAGCCGCTGTCGCACTCGCAAAAGGTGAAGCGATCGCTGAAGCTACACAGACCGTTGACAATGGCAAAATTGACGTGCCATCGATCTTGCTGACACCTATCCAAGTTGACCAGGAAAATCTGGACGAAGAGGTCATTAAAGATGGGTTTCACACACGCGAAGCCGTTTATCGAACAGAGTAGTTATCAGTTAAGAGAGATAACTGATGATGTCAAATCCCTCTTTAACTGGATGCTGGAAACTATAGTGAAGTTTGAAAATATGTAGACGCTTACCGAAAGCACCGACAACCGACAATTACTGACTACTGACAACCAATAACTATCAAAATGCCTATTTTTCTCATCGGGACAAACGCCCCAGACATTGGAATCGATGATCGGTTTAGTTGGGTTTGGCGTTCCGATGCCTATCAGAATCTCATCGTCATTGCATGTCTTGTCGGTGCGGGGTGGCTCCTCCGATACGCCTCGCAGCAAGAGTATTGGCGAAACGCGGCAAGGCAGATTCGCAGAAACCACCTCGCTATTGTTTGTCTTTTCGTTCTCTTAGGTTACCTCCTTGTCGGTGTGTTGGATAGCGTCGGTTGGCGCGACCCACTCATACGGCAAACTGACCAAACACTCACTCGAAATGAGAGTGGTGCGATTGTCTATAGACCGAGAGGTTTGAGCCTCCTTGATAGGCTTTGCACACCGCTTCGGGAACGAACCGAGAAAACCTATTCTGCTCCTTTGGCAACGCATCTGTATGCGAAAAGCACCCTCCAGACCCCTGACGGACGCACGGTTCGTGACAATCCACCGCTTCAGTATCCCCGTAGCCATCTCCTTGGCACCGACAAGGTGGGTAGTGATGTTCTTTACCGTGCCCTGAAAGGTATCCGTACCGGACTCATTATCGGTGGATTTACCACCTTGATTGCTGTCCCATTCGCCATATTTTTCGGTGTTATATCGGGTTACTTTGGTGGTTGGATAGACGATGCCGTTCAGTACATCTACGCCACGCTCGATTCTATTCCGTCTATCCTTCTTATTGTTGCCTTCATGCTCCTCTTTGGACAGGGGTTATTCAATCTCTGCCTCATCATGGGTATCAGAAGTTGGACGGGGTTGTGTCGTATCCTACGCGGTGAAACCTTGAAACTCCGGGAATTGGAGTACATCCAAGCCTCCGAAGCCTTTGGCGTGCATCGTGGACTCATTATTCTCAAGCATCTCGTTCCGAACCTCATGCATATCGTGTTGATATCTACTATCTTGCGATTTAGTGGATTGGTGCTGGCAGAAGCGTTGCTCAGCTACCTCCAAATCGGCGTTGAGCCGACAACCGGAAGTTGGGGAAATATGATTAATACGGCACGTTTAGAACTCGCTCGCGACCCGATTGTTTGGTGGAATCTCGCCGCAGCCTTTGCGTTTATGTTCGGATTGGTGCTGCCTGCGAACCTCTTCGGCGATGCCGTCCGCGATGCCTTAGATCCGAGGCTGAGGACAGAGTAGGTAGTGTTTACATTGTGTAAGTTATTGACATTTTGATCAGTTTTTGGTAGCCTGTTTTGCATGAAACCAAGAACTATAAATACGCCTCAAGAGTTTCCAGTGATGATTTCTGATGCTGCGTGGAACAGCCTCCACCCGTTTCTGAAAACGTTGCCCACCGTCTATGTTGGTAATCCTGAAGACTGTAGACGTTTTCTCTCAGCAGTCGTCTGGATAGCCACAGAGGGAGCCACGTGGCGGGCCCTGCCGAAAGTTTATGGATATTGGAATAGCATCTATAGACGTTTTGGTCGCTGGTGCGATGCGGGAGTCTTTGAAAAACTCCATGAACATTTCCATGATGCGGGTGAAGTCTCCGCAGTCCTTGTAGATTCGACGATCGTGGGGGCACATTCGTCTGCTGCGGGTGCCCCGAAAAAAAAACGGAGGTCAAGTCAATGAAGCGCTTGGCCGGTGTCCGGGTGGCTTTACGACGAAACGCCATGCGGCGGTGAGTGCCGACTTTCTGCCGTTGCGTTTTACTTTGACAGCAGGACAACGCCATGACATCACACAAGGTCCCGTGTTGATTGCCGGCTACTCGTGTCAATACGTTATCGCTGACGCTGCCTATGACTCGGATGCGTTTCGTGCCGAGATAACTGACCAGGCGGCAGAGGCGGTTATCCGGCCCCGCAAGCGTCGTCTTGAAGATATTGCTTATGATACAGATGTGTATAAACTTCGCAATGTCATCGAACGTTTTTTTCATCGCTTGAAACAATATCGTCGAGGTGCCACGCGATACGATAAATATGCCGGGCGATACCTCGGTTTCGTCTATTTCGCAGCTCTACTTATCACTACTAAAAAAATGTAAACACTACCTAGTAAAGTGGGAGACACGTTCTGTAGGTTTCCTGCTCCGAATTCGTGTTCTACACCCACACTTCCACTGAAGTTTTCGATAGCACCGAGCCTGTCAAATGCCACAGGACCGTTTTCGCTAATTCCCTCCTGGTCTTGTGTAAAGTATTGTCCAGAGAGCACCAGATTAGTCGTTGGTGTGAGTTGGTATTCGGTCCGTGCGGAACCTGTCACGTTGGCATAGCCGTCGATTGTAGTTGTGAGATCGGACGTATCCAAATCAATTGGACTTCGACGATTATGGCTGAGTGTCAAAAGTGTGTTTAGTTTATCGCGTTGAAATTCAAGCGTGGCTCGACTGTCGAGGGTACTGTTTTGCTCAAGATTTTGGGAAACCTGCACCGAAAGGGGAGTTGTTGCTTTGCGGGTAATGATGTTAATAACGCCGCCGAGCGCAGCGTTTCCAAAAAGAGAGGCGGTCGCGCCTTTGACGATTTCTATCCGCTCGACGTTTTCGACAGCAAGCCGAGCCATGTCGAGTTTGCCCGCGATGCGTCCAACCTGCGGTTCGCCATCCACGAGAATCAGTACATATTCGGAGTCAAGCCCTTGAAGTTGCACACCGTCGCCGTGTCCATCGCGATGGATAATGATGCCTGCCGTGTGCTCTAACACCTCTCCGATATTCTCCGCCCCCGTTGCTTCGATCTCCGCGCGTGTAATAAGATTTGTAATAACCGGTGTGTCTTTTAGGCGTTGGAGTGTCCTTGTTGCCGTTACCACGACCGGCTCTAACTCCACGGCACCGTCGGTTTCACGAGTATCATCCGTACTTTCTGCTGAACTCAATATTGCGAATAGAAGCAGTCCTAACACAAGGTTCAGCAGTATCCGTAAAAGCCATTTGAAAGTAGTGTTTGCGCTGCGAGAATTAACTGTTCTGTTTGAAAGCATAATCATACCCTCTTGAATACGTTAAAAGACTCGCCAAACAAAGAAGATGGCAAGGGTTAGCGATCCGAGCCCAAGCCCCGCAGCGAGCAGCCGCGCTCCATGTAAACGCGTCCAGAGCAGGACACCGCTGAGGGCAAGGATAATTAGACTGCCGGCAATCGTATCAGCGAGGAGAATCCATGCAACACCCATGCCACTCCCCATGTGCAACCGATTGAGAAAGGCAAATATATTTCTATCAAACTGCCTGACAGTGGTATAAGCGTTGCCGACCCAGTATTCTGCGCTGTAACTCCGTTTTGGGTTGCTAAAACGGACGCTCCATCTTTCGGGTTGCGTGACGGATTTTCCACCCCAACTAATTTCTCGGGGTTCCTGTGAGCGCGCACGGTTCCATTTTTTATCGAGCTCAAGTTCTATTTGCAGCCATGCTGCGAACGCCTCGACATTTTCAAATTTATAATCCGGCAGTGAAAGTTCCCGTTTTGTCTGATCGGTTTTGGCGGCGTTAATTTTCAGAGTTCCTCGGTGATTGAGTAGGATACCGGTGACACCGAACAGGATGCCCAAAGTCGCCCCCCATAACCCAAGCCACGCGTGTGTTCGTCTAAGCCATTTGAGAAACGCGCCTCTGCTCCATGCCAGGGGTAGAAAGGAATATGGCGAACGTCGACGCTGTCTTTCCAGGTTATTCACAGTTTTTTTTACTGGTGCTGAATTTGTAGGATTTGTTGGCATATTGACCTCCGAATTCTCTTGACAGTTCCAGTGCTAATGGCGTATTCTAATTAAGGCAGAAAAGGCATCGGGCACGAAACGCGCTCTTAAAAAAGCGCGAAAGGTCCGCGGTACGCGAAATGCTGTCGATTTTCAATCGGCATGTGTTGATTTTCCTTAGAAACATGGACGGTAGCTAACAATTGGCAGTTGGGAGCATGTCCTGTTTCTTGCGTCGCTTTTTCTGCTATTATTTTCTTTAGTGAACCTTGAATGGACCTCCGCGGGGTTCCTCCTTCAGCTCAGGTTGAGTGGAATCAAGGAACACCTCATGAAGTTCGAGTTTGTTTGATTGCGGGAACGCCTCTTTTGGCAAGGTGCCGGATTGGGAGTGTCCTTTACGGAATTCCTCGGACTCTACCCAGTTTTCAAAATCCTTTCGAGATTCCCAGAGTGTGAAAACAATGTACGGGTCGCCGTCATTGATAGGACGCAGGACCTGGTTGGAGATAAACCCCGGCATTCCATCAACGAGACGAGCCCGGTTTCGGAATCGCTCCTCAAATTCGTCCTGATATTCAGGTGTGACATAGATTCGGTTCGCAACAGTTATCATAAAGGTTCTCCTTATTGAGAATGAAACTCATTATCAAATTCATGGTAAGGCGGGGTATCCTGTTTCCCGCCAACTTGATTCAACATGCCGTAAGACATGGATGTAGGAATCCACCCAACGGTTATTATACGACTTACTCCTATAATGATTCTAAAAACGCAATGAGTGCATCGCGTTCTGCTTTTGACATCTGTTCAACGGCTTGCCGTGATGCTTCTGCTTCCCCGCCATGCCAGAGGATCGCTTCCATTAAGTCCCGCGCCCTGCCGTCATGGAGGAAGTTGGTATGACCGTTAACTCTTCTCACCAAACCGATACCCCACAAGGGTGGGGTCCGCCATTCGCGACCGCTGGCGTGGAAATCGGGACGATTGTCCGCTAAATCGGGACCCATGTCGTGCAACAACAGATCTGTGTACGGGTGGGTCGTTTGGTTGCTGACTGAAGGCACACCGGCTAAAACACCGGTTCTTAACGTCGGAATATGACAACTGGCACACTGCGCTTCGGCAAAAAGTTGTTCACCCTGTTTGACCTGCGGATCGTCTATGTCGCGTCGCGCTGGCACCGCCAACGTCTGAACATAGAACGTCACCACCTCTAAAATCTCGTCACTCACCTCCGGTGTTACACTGTGTTCCGTGAGTTGTGATTGTCCCGCTGAGTTCTCAACTGTGAACAACAAAGTTGTTATGCCCATATCGTCGTGATAAGCCGCTGCAACCTGCTGGCGGAGTGTCGGTTGATTTGCTTTCCATCCGAAGCGTCCCAGCGTATAGTGCTGTGCTGCGACATCCCATACGTAATTCGGTTTGCCTGAGATGCCGTCCCTATCAATATCGGTTTCATCTGCATAAGCAAGGATAGCGTTTTCAGGGATCGCTTCCAACAAACCGAGTCCAAAAACGGCTGGCGCGACGCGTGGGGATACTTCAACGTTTTCTGGTATCGACTGGTAGGTTTCCGTAAGAGTGTAGTTCGGATGGCGCAGATGCACACGCGTGCCGTCCGCTATCGTCAGCGTCTGCTCGGTATAGTCAATCTTGACTTTGCCTTCCGGGTCTGTGTTCACAATGGCGCGATTGTTAAGTTGTGTACCAAAGCCAGGTACCGGGGTCGGTGGCTTTCCGTCCATTGCATCCTCCGTCTTCGGCAGACTGAGCCTGAAGAGCAGAGACACAAGTCCCTCGTCAACATCCGGCGGTCGCCCGCGACCATCACGTGAATGGCAGTTGATACACGAAATGTTGTTATAGATGGGTCCGAGTCCGGGGTTTACCACCGCAGGTGCTGTCACAAAGACGGCTTCAAATTCAACATCACCTTCCAGATGCTTCTCAAGTGCTGATGTCGAAAGATTAGGCGCGGGGATTGAGAACGCGTGGCTTGACGCGTCAAAGACAGTCGTCTCACCGCCGGAAAGCTCGCTTGTTGAAAATACCGGTGTCGATTCTACAGCCACGGGGGACTCGGAATCACACGCACTCAGCAGAATTGACACCAAGAGAATTAAATAGAATAAACTCTGAAAATGTTTCATCTCTTTCGCTATTCAAGTCACAATAGGACTATAGATTTATAGTAAGGGAACAGCACGAGTGGCTGTTCCCTGCAAAGACGAAATGGTTTCCCTTTCGTGTTTACATATTTCCGAATTAAAACTTTTCACAAAATATATTAATTAAACTCACTCGATTGGACGAGCGGGAGTATATCTTGTTCGAGTGTTTGTTGGACCTTGCTGACGGCATCGATCGCAACTTGGACGGCACCGCGGTTCGCGGTAATCGAATCGCGGAACGGATCTGGGATTGCCCCGATAGCATCAATCGCTGCCTGCACCTCTTGCTGGAAACGCGCGTCTAAATCAGGATCGTGGCTGTTCACGAAATCGTTGAGCCCTTGTCCATCACTCATGAACCTTCCCATATAGACGTTCTGAATTCCGCGGATATTGTCTTGGAAATCCGAGATCGAGTTGAAACTGAACTGAGATTCAACAAGGGTTGTGTCCGATTCGTTGTAGGGATCAGAAATCTTACCGTTCGCAACTTCATCGGCGATGACAATCATGCCATTGACCATCTCTTGTACTGCGGCACTTTGAGAGGGATAGACAGCACTCCCCGCCCCAGCTTGTGCAACAATGCTACTAAAGTTTTCGCCTTCTGGTGCCCACGCCAACCGTAGTTGAGAGGTACTCGCCTTCAGGTTCTCTGTCGTCGAAACGAGGTACGCCAGTTCACGTAGGGTTATATCTGATGCTTTGCGTTGGTTGCCATCCCGGAACAGGAGAAACTCGATCGTGTGGAATCCTTTCTGTGTATCTTCTAATCCACCGACAAAATCCACCGTTAATGTATCGTCGCTGTCCAGAACAGATTGTAGATTAACGTGATCAACGGGCCAACTATCTAATGCTGGATCAAGCCCTTGCGTATCGACGGGACCGAACAGGAACGATTCGCTCTGTTCCCACGGTTTTCGGGTTGCTTTCCATGCTTGTTGTGCTTTTTCCAAATTTCCCTGCGAGGGGTCAGCCTTCAGTGCCTTGACTGCTGCTAACAAATCACCTGCCTTGTTGTCCAGTTCGGTGTATGTGGCTAACACGACGATATTGGCAAAGTCGTTGAGCATCGTGCCTGCATCAAAGGCCTCACCCTGCGTATCGCCAGGTTCATCTGTTTCATCGTCACTCCCACACCCGACAACAAGAGCAGATGCGAGTAGTAGACAACAGAACAGTGTCCAAATCTTATAGAGTTTCATAAAAATCTCCATCTTTTATTTTTGAATACACGCGATGCGTGTATTAGTATTGAAAACCGAAGCCGAGTGCAAAGGTATTTTCCTTGTTTTTGTCCATTGTTGCTAACCGCCGCAGTGAGTAATGGCTCTTGAAAACGAGTTGTGGGTGGACGTGGTAATTAATCCCAAAAGTCCACGTGGTTCTTTCCCACCGCGGGTTATCGAAGATAATACCTTCAACACTCGCCATCGTGTCGTAGAAGTCGTAACGGGCGAAGACATCTAAGACCTTATCTGGATGAGTTTCCTTTAGATCTCGATGTTCCACACTGTTATTTGGTTGCCTGAAAAATGATAGGATATCGTAACCTGCCTCGATGTACCAACCTACGGCTGAACTTCCTATCGGTGTTCGCTTTGCATTGAGATTATTGGAGAGGGTCCGGTTGACCTTAGACAACTGATCAGCATTTTCGAGTGCCCCCCAGAGGAACAATCCTCGGACCTTCACTGCATTTACTTCATAAAATCCATGAAAACTCACAATCCCGACATGCGCATCGAAGTCTACGTCAGGTTTTGGTCGGTTCGCTGCGGTGTCTCCGTAGTAGCCGGAAATACCGACGGTCGCGTTTTCATGGAACGTATAATCGAGTCGTCCGACGAATGCGGGTGCCTCAGCGTTTACAGTTTCAAATCGCAATTGATGCCCGCGAACGATCCAGTGTCGGGAACTAAAACCCGTTGAATCCAAGCCGTTGACAATTTGTGCTTGGTACTTCAGCGGACCGAGTGCTCCAAAAATTTCGATACCGGTTTCGTGCCAGATAGTTGGAATGAGATGTATCTCCGTTTCAGGACGCGTTGTCGTAAAGTAGTGTTGCGGTCGATGCCGTTTTGCGACGAGTCCTATTGGGACTATGATATGCCCAACACGGAGGTTGAAGGATGGCTGAAAGGAGAAGACAGCGGCAAGTTTTTCGACGATAACTTCGCCGCCTTTTTCGATCTCTGTCTCAAATTCGCCGAACTCTTCAAATTTGTCGAATTCCATCGTGCTGCCGGTGCCGCCATGCTCGAACTCAAGTTCCGATTCAAGTCGGATGGTATCATTGATACGGTATTTCGGCGCGATGACGAAGCGTTCCACATCAATAGCGGCACGCCTATCTGGGTCGAGTTCCCAATCGAAGTGGGAGTAGTTAATCACCCCGTATCCAGAAACCGAGAATGGATTCAATTCAGCGATAACATTAACACTTAGTGAAATAAACATTCCGCAAACCGCGAGAAATTTTATAGAATTAGCCAATTGTTTCTTCATAAACACAATTTAAATTACGATATTGAGACTCATTATCATAATTGGTTGCTCGGTAGAATGAAATTCTGAATATTTTTGGAGATTACGTTCTAAAAAATTGATAACGAATCTCATTATCTTTTAATTATACACAAAATTCTCGCGGAAGTCAAAAAAATCGCGATAAATTCGCAGATAATTGCACGAATTGTATTAATTATACCCACAATTTCCGTGAAAGTCAAAAAAATCTGCAAAAAATATCAAAATTTCTTAGCAAGATTCAAAACAAAAAAAATTGCCGCTCGTCGGAAGGGGCTGACTCCACAGCCATTCGCTGGAGATAGAAGTCGTATGTCCAATCTTCAGAGGTATCGGACGTGCAAAGACCTTCAATAAACGCATCCCATAGTGGGTTGGAAATGTCATGGGAGACTCGCAAGTTGAACAGAGTTCGCAAGATTGTGTAGTCTATTAGCACATCTTCCAAAGCCTGATGGGAGACTTCGGCGATTTTCTGGGCGAATCTAATTTGTAATATAAGAAAGTCTTTGGCATATTGTATCAGGGGATCTACCTCATTTCTGTTAGGTGTTTCAGGAATACTTAAGATGCGTCAGATTCTGAAACACCAACCAAAATGATTTGCTAAACAGCAAGGGTTTGGATCGGATGTTCAAGAAGGTAAGATAAAGAAAAATCGTCGGAAGGTGGCTGATACACACCATCGTATTCGGGGACTGTCCAGAAAGCATTCCAATCCGTGGCTTGATGCTGACCGATGTAAAGCGTCTTTCCGATGACTGCCCACGCTGTTCCATCGGATGTAAACGCAACATAGCCCGTGCTAATCCGATCGGTGGATTCTGTGAGTTGATCGTTGAGTTGAGTCCACGTCGCGCCGCCACTCTCCGAACGACAAAGCCAAGCCCCACCGCCTCTCGGTCCGTTTTGGACTGTGGCGATCAGTAGGTCTGGGTCTGTTGGATGTACAGCAATAGCGGTGCCGTAGCGACGAGGTAAACCTTGAAGCCGATGTTCCCATGAGTTTCCACGATCTGTACTGATATAAACACCATTAGCGGTGTTCGCATAAACTTGATGATCGTCCGCAGGACACGTAGCGACCTGATGGACATCTTTATTGAGGTCTGGCGTGACAGGTTCCCATGAAATCCCCTCATCGGGGGAACGCATGATACTTCCAACATGGATATCTGCGTAACAAAAACCGTCTTGGGTTTTGGCAAAAGTCCGCACGGCTGGTGGGCCGCCCCACGGTGTATACCAATCTTTCCGACATTCTAATTCGTCAAACGCGACGACCCGTGCAGCTGGTCCCTCTTCTCCAACGAGGCGATAGACATAAGCACCCTCATCTGTTCCGATGAGCAGCGTCAACGGATTCTCACGAACAACGAGCAACGAAGCGATTGGATCCTCTATACCTGTTGGAATTCGTTTCTCGTCATTCTCCGATAAAACCAGTAGCGTTCCATCCGACAAGGCAGACACCACGGCTTCGCCGCTTGACAGTGAAACCATCGCACCATGAGGTGCCATTCCGCCGAGCGTGCCTTCATAGACTAAGGTAGGTTCACTATTTCCATCATCTCCAACGGCATAGATAGCGTTGTAAGTTGCGATAAACATTATGTTATCTCCTTTGGGGTGTTCTCCGACATTATGACTGAACCCCATTTGGCTTCAACTGTGTCAATCAAATTTATTGACAAGACGATAGTATTTCCACAGGGCGGCAGATTTATAAGTTTCAATCTTGTCAGGCGTTATCTCATCCTCGGTTACAGCAACCTGCCACGGATCGATGTAGATTTTCTTGTTCTCTGAGATTTTTGCAGGGTCTATGAAATAAATATAAATCGTCTCGTCTGGCTCAAACTGATCAGGATTTTCAAAGGAAATGGTGTGCTTTTTATATCATATTTTCTTTAATAATTTAATAATTTGTGATGAAGATTGTCCAAAGTGTACTCTTTTATTCCTCGGTTAAACGCAAGTCCGTAATTGACGCAATAATCGGTGAGGCGTTTGGGAGTCAACTGGTTTAGGTCGGTGATGAGTTGAGACATATACCGTATTTCCTTTGTTCCTAGTCATACCTTCTCTACATCCTCATCTACCAGTGGTTTTGACGACAACCGCGGTGGGAAAGTAAGCGTGTCAGTTGTGGATAATTGTTCATGCGTTTTCAATACCTGTTGCAACTGATCGTAAAATCGCTCGCATTCTTCTTTCGTACCGGGTAACTCTATGCTGGGCGAATTTGACAGATTAATATGCAACTCGTACGAACGATGCCTCCCTTTGATTATCTTAATCTGGTGGACATACTGAATATTCACCATCCCTCGATAGGAAGATTTATACCCCCCATCTTGATTGATGATCTCAATAAACATGATAAGACTCCTTTAGATTTTTTCGATCACTAAAATTGTGTGAGGACAATTTTATGTGTATGATAATTTATAATCTATAGTCCTAATATGATAACGATAGCATAATTTAAGAGATAAATCAAGATGAAAGCAAAACTTTTTTATTTAGGAGGCAAATTGGGTTAAATTTATCCATAAGCCATTTCAGGGTGTTTCCCAAGAACACGGAGCAGGCGTTCATCAGCACCTTCCAAAACGTAGTCGGGCATACGGTAGTTTAGATACGGCCAGAACCGCTGGGCAACAAAGCGTTGCCCGTAGACTTGGTGGAATAGATAACGGACCCGATCTGTCTGGTTTGGCGCACCTCGATGCCAAGTCTGTCCATTGAGCAGGTAGAGATCACCAGCTTTCATGAGGAGTGAAACAGGTGCTTTACCATCAAAGGTTGGGTGTTCCGAATCATCGGGTTGTCGTCCAGAGTAGTGGCTACTGGGGACGAATTGGGACGGACCGTATTTGACCTCATCCTGGTCGGTCAGTGCGATTTGCACGGACATACGAAGCACAGGCATACGTAATCTCGGATCGTGACGTTCCATTTCCGGTGTGATCGGAAATTCCACGCCATCGTCGATGTGAAAGCGGTTGATCCCTAAATCTTTTCGGTTGAGGATACACCCTTGAGCGATACAGTGGCAGTGCTCACCTAATACGCTTTCGGCAATGCCGATAATCGGTTCTCGCACCAGCAGGTCCCGGAATATGAGGTCGCATTCAAAGAGGCGATGAACCACGATAGGGTCTTTACCATCTTGCCGAGTACCTTTGACGTTGCGCATCTGCATGAAGTAAGGCTCGGCGAAGATTTCGTCAACACGCTCAACTATCCGCTCGCACTCTTCGCGTGAGAGCACATTTCGGACAATCGTCACACCGTTTTGATAGAAATCCTCCAAAATGGCGTTCAAAGTGTCTGGAGGTAGAGGTTCAGCGGGAAGTGCTTGTTCTTTTGACATAGTTCTGAATCCTAATACGTAGGTTAGGTTGGGCGGTGCCCAACGTCCTATTGATATTCCTTGACAATCAGCGGAAGTTTCTCGCGGTCTTTACCTAACTCGGCACAGACACCGTTTGGGTTCAACACCGTGATAGTTCCTGTGATGTCATGAAGTGGGAAATCACTCTCCGGTTGCGTGAATTCGATGGCAGGACGTTCGCGATTGTCCTCGACAAAGCAGTTGATAAAATCAATACCGCCCATCGTCTGGACCAACTCCGGTTTTGGCAGGGACAACGAAATCGGTGACCATTCGCCGCCGAACTGCCGATCAGTGGCAGCATGGATGACCTTACAATCGGTGAACCTCACCCGTGCCCCTTTCAACGACTTTTCCTGAACTTTGATGCCGTAACCGACGGTGTTTTCAACCATGCAATTATCAAATTTGATACTGCCACCGGGACCGTTGTCTCCAATTTTTGACACGCGGATCCCCGTTCCGTGTTTACTGCTGATGTAGCAATTCTCGAAGCACAGCGTCACGTCATCGGTTTCGTCGGTGGTATGTGCTAAGAACACTTCAATGCCGTCACCGACGTTATCAATAAACTGGCATCCGGAGAATACTGTATTTTTTATTCGCTGCTCGCTTTTATCCGGTTCAATGTCCACACCTGATGCTGGTGGCGTTCCCCAGGTATTTGAAAACGTACAGTTCTCGACCTTGAGGTTTTCAGCACTAATAACACTGATACCCTGCCGATAATGGTTATCGCAAACAATGTCACGTAAGACCACATTTTCGGAAGCCTTTCGTTCTGTGCCGCCATCAACGTAGATGCCGTCTCCACCGCTATCTTTGAGCGTCAAGCCGGACACATTCACGTTTTTACTACCTCGAATTGACAAGGTCATGCGCCACTCCGCCTTTGGGTACTGTCCATACCAGCGGTGCCAGCCAAACTGTTCGAGTACAAGCCCATTGATATAATCCTGTTTCCACATACGAAAAGTTGCGCCGTAGCCACGGATGGTGAGATTCTCAACGTCTGGTGCGGTGAACATCGAATCACCTCTGCCGCGATACTCACCCCGTTTTGCTGTGACGACTGTCCCGCGCTCAAAAATCAACTCTTGGTTTCCCACAAGTTTAATCGGCTGGATTATCCAATCGGTGTGCATATTCGGGACAACTACCCGTTTCGCACCAGAGTCAATTGCCGCTTGCAATTCCACGGTTGCGTCTTCTGGGTCGAATCCCCACCACGCGGCGTTGGCAACTGTCCTTTTTCCAGAACGAACATCCGCAATCGCTTCGAGATTTTTCATTGTTCACGCTCCATGGAGAGGCTACACCAAAACAAAGGAAGCTGCCTGCCTGTCACAAACCGGACGTGCTGACAGCTTTGTCAATTTCTCGATGTCCTGTTTACAACGCAAAAGTCTTCTCATCATCAAGGTCCATCAGTGCGAACCATGTATTGATGTCCGTACGCTCTGGAGCGATCCGGCTGAGCATCTTCGCCATCATTGCCTTGTGTCTTTCAGTTGTAGGACCCATTTGCTTCATGCGTTCGTTATAGGCTTCAATCTCTGCTTCGCTTTTCGGATGATTTGCCTTCAGCCACGCCTCAACCTCTGTATCGGTTGCCAAAGTTTTCAATGCTTCATTAAATTCTGCTGCGGATATACCAAGGAAAGCGAGTGTTGCTCGGTCAATCCCGGAATCTTCACCATAAAAATAAGCACCGAGTGTGTTGCCATTGAATGCTCTGCCTTTGTCAATCAACCGTGCGAGCTGAACCATTCCGTAGACATCCATGTTGTAGGGGCTCCGTGGTGCGCGGCGGTTGAGGTCGACAATACCGAAACTCAACTGATCGTCCGCGTCCTGAAGTGCTACCCACGTGGTGATGTCTGTGCGGGTCGGATCTACTTCTTGACATCGCGCTTCAAACCGTTCCCGTGTTGCTTCGTTGGGTCCATAGTTTACCAACGTTTCGTTGAATTCATCAATCTCGTCCTGCGATTTACCGCAGTTTTCCAGGACCCATGCCCCGAGTTCGAGGTTATTCGGGTTGTTGACCGCTGCTTCCTGAAAATCTGCAGCTGAAATACCGAGGAACGCTAAAATACGTACATCTTGCCCGGAATCGTCGCCGTATAGGTACTCACCGATTTTTCCTGCACGCTCAGCGCGCCCTTTGTCTGTCATCCGTGCGACACCACAAATGCCAGCGATGTCTTTAGAGCGCGCACTGCATGGCGGTCCGGCAGTCAGGTCGACCTGCCAGAAGCTTCCCCAATCGTCGAGTTCCATGGACTGTAATACCGTTGTAATGTCGGTTCTGCCTGGGGCGAAGCGAGCGATCCGGTCTTTCAAACGTTGTTTGTGTCCTTCGGTATCGGGCAGTTGGCTGAGGGCAGCGTCGTTAAACTCGGCAATCTCTGCTGCTGTTTTTCCGCTTGTTTCAAGTACCCAGTGCCCGAGCGCAGCATCGTCGTATTCGTCAACTGCTTCGGCGTAAGCGTCGGCGGAAATCCCTAAAAACGTTAAGACGCGCTGATCCAAACCAGAACTCTCGCCGTAGATATAATCACCAAGAGTTTCCGCGTTATGTGCGCGTGCCTTGTCTGTCATCCGTGCCACACCTACAATCCCAGCGGTTCCGAGATTTGAAGGGCGACGTGGTGGTTGGCGTGTCAAATCCATAATTTATGTCCTTCCAGTTCAAGAAATGAGGTGTTATGTCTTTTGCCAACATTTTATCATGATTATAAAGCGTGTCAAGAGAAAAGTACGCCGATCTCCTAATTTGCCTTGCCAATTTTCACGGGACATTGTATATTTATGTCAAAAATCCATGGAGGCATACAATGGGATTTCCAGTTTACGATTACCGCACAGATATACGGAATGTGTTGGTGACACCGCAAATTCGCTCTCGGTTTTTAAGGATGGAGCCTGGGCAGAGTGCCCAACTTCATAGTCATGACTTGGGGCATGAAATTTTCCTAATTCTGGAAGGGCGCGTCGAGTTTGAGATTGATGGCGAAACTGAAGAGTTGGGACCAGGACAGATGTGTGTCGCTATAGCAGACCAGCCACATACAGTGCGGGTTCTCGGTGATGAACCTATGACAATGTATCTGTCTGTTACGCCACATATCCACCCCACGCACACGCCACGTACAGAAGAAGGCGAACGACTACCGCACAATTTCGCCCCGCCTCGTGCTTACGATGTTGAACCGGATATGCAAGTGTCAGTAGCGGAACTCGTTGCGCGCCAGATACATGCCGCACAATTGTTGGAAGAACTTACCCGCACCTGTGCAGCAGTTCAACAGGAAATGGGCACTCAACTTAAAACAGCACTCGCTGAGGATGACGCGGACGCTGCCACCGCGGCGCGTAAAGCAATGTGGGAAGCCATCTATCCAGTTTACAAGGCTGTCGCTGAATTAGGTGATGTCTGGAATGCGCTTGCTCCCCGCGTAACCCAGTAGGCTATTTTTAATTTGTTTTGTTTTGGTGTTTATGCTATACTTAAAATAACAAAGGGTCCGTTCGCCTAATTTCCTAATTTACGGAAAATTATCTAAATTTGAACCGAATTTGATTTGACAACGTTTTAAAATTAGGATAAACTTATCTTTTAACCTTAAAAAAAGTCCCATTTGAGAGACTCACCTTGCGCTCTGATTCCGATGCGCTGGTGCGGAAGAATCTCCCATATTGATTACGGTTGAAATCTTTTGTCAAACGAGGGGCTGATGTGCAGTAGTGAATTTTCTATAGAAAACCGAAGAAAACAAGAGAAAAAAGGTGGCTGGAATTAACCCCAGTGGCTTTATCACAAGCCCAACTCCAGTCAAAATTTCTATAAATCCTTAACCCTTAAACCGTCGCCACGAGTTGCGAGGAGACGTAAAACGCTTGTGGAGTCCGTGTAAGACCTCATTCGGAGGCAACGGACGTTGAAACAGGAAGTCAGACAGGAAATCTACGGATTTCTGTAAGTTCTACACAACGGCTATAATCTTTACCGAAAGGTAAGGGATGTCAAAATATAAATAAATTACAGGACTTACGCAATGCGCAATAAATTGTGCTACTATGAACCACGCCGCTTTTGAGAAACACACGTCGTTTCAAGGTGTATTTGTTGGTAGTCAGGAAACTCTTTATCGCCTATCTGCGTAAGTCCTATGAATTAATTATTAAGGAGTGTCTTATGAAAGACCAGCTTTTTAACAGGAAAGTCCTTTTTTCCTTATTAGCTGTTGTAATGTGTTTAGGGTTTACAGCCATGAGTTACGGTGCAGCCGTCGTCTCTGTGGACCCAGCTGAAGTAGAATCCCCAGCAGCCGGGGAAGAACTCATGGTGAGTATCACTATAATGGGCGGCGAAGGGGTCGTGGGCTACCAAGCAACCGTAAACTTCGATCCGACTGCGCTCAAATATGTTTCTGCTGAGAACGCCGACTACCTGCCCGCAGGCGCGTTTCCGATTATAAAACCAGCTGATGCCAGCGTCTTAGTTAGTGCTGGTGGAGCGACTCCTGCAGCAGATATGGATGGTACGCTCGCTACGGTAACATTTGAAGTCATTGAAGCGAAAGCATCCGCTATCAGTTTAACGGGTGTTCTTCTCTCTGATGCCGCTGCTGCTGCATTAGAAGTCACAACTGCGGATGGTGTGGTTACCGTCGATGGTGCGGGTCCAGCACCCGCCGAAGATGCGGCTGCTGATGATACCACTGATGATGCAGCCACGGATGATACTGCTGATGATGCAGCCACGGATGATACTGCTGATGACGCAGCCACGGATGATACTGCTGATGACGCAGCCACAGATGATACCGCTGCCGATGATGCTGCTCCTGAGATGCCGGTGAGCCAGATGTTCGAGATTACCCTCACGAACCTCACCACTGGTGAACCCGGAGCGGGTGGACAAGTCCTTTCGGCACCCATCTTCGCAGCACATCCTGGAGGCGTAAAGATTTCCGAAGTCGGCCAACCCGCAAGTGAAGCACTTGTGGCACTTGCTGAAAATGGGGATACTTCAGGTCTCGCCGCAATCGCAGCCGCTGCTGGTGCGAACGTCATGCTCGCTGATGGCAACGTCATCCCCGGTGGATCCGCCACCGTTACTGTAACGGCTGATATGGTGAACTCTTCGCTTTCTGTCGGTTCAATGCTCGTGTCAACTAACGATGCATTCATCGCCGCTGTTGACGTGCCGCTCTTTGATGAAAATGGTGACCCTGTTTCAGCGAGTCTCGAGCTGATGTCTTATGACGCTGGTAGTGAAGATAACACAGAAATGGCTTCCGATATTCCGGGACCGCTCGGTTTGGATGAGGCTACGGATCCGCCAATGAGCAATGAACGTGTTCCGACCGAAGGTGGTGTCATAGCTGCGCACGAAGGTATTCAAGGTGGTGCTGATGTGGGTGAAGCGTTTGCGTGGGATGAGCCGACTGCAATGCTGATGATCACGCCAGTTGATGCTCCTGCGGAACCAACCGTGGATGAACCGATGCCGGAACCCGTCGTGGAAGGTCCTGGTTTTGATGTAATGCTCGAAACGGGTTTGAACATGATTTCTATTCCGCTGATGCCGGAAGAACCCTACACAGCGAAATCGTTGGCAGAAATGCTGGGTGCAACGGTTGTGATCCAACTTGATGCGACGACCCAGAGTTTCATGGGTTATACGGTAGCAGATGAAGGTGATGGCTTTGGTATTGACGGTGGCATGGGTTATATCGTGAATACTCCTGCTGGAGGCAAGGTAAAGTTCACAGGTGATGCGTGGGACAACCAGCCTGAACCTGAAGAAGCCCCTGCTGAAGAACCAGTTGCTGAAGAAGAGGTTCCGGCAGAGGAAGAAGTTGCTGAGGAACCAGCTGCTGAAGAAGAAGTCGCAGAGGAAGAAGTTGCTGAGGAACCAGCTGCCGAAGAAGAAGTCGCAGAGGAAGAAGTTGCTGAGGAACCAGTTGCTGAAGAAGAAGTCGCAGAGGAAGAAGTTGCTGAGGAACCAGCTGCTGAAGAGGTTGCGCCCGCCGCACCCGCGCTCTCAACCTATGACAGCGCATGGGCGTTCATCGTTACCAGTGACATCCATGGTATGGAAACAGGAACCGCATATACTCTCGTCGCAGAAAACCTCCGCACTGGCATTATCGCCACGGAGAATCTCACAAGCGCAGTGAAACGTTCGTCTGCTGTCTGGGCAGATCTGAACCGCAAGAGCGTCGTTGAGGCAGGCGATAGACTCAAAGTCGCACTTCACGACGACCATGGTAGAATCGTCTCAGGTCCGTTCCAACGCACGGTTACGACATCTGACATTCGCAATGCGTTCCTGAGTCTGCAACTGAATGTTGGAGATGTGCAGCCGCAAGACACGCTTTTGGCGCAGAACTTCCCGAATCCGTTCAATCCAGAAACATGGATTCCGTATCAGTTGAGCAAAACGACAGAAGTGAAGATCGATATTTATGATGTGTCGGGTCATTTGGTTCGTTCGCTGGATTTGGGTTGGCAGCCTGTAGGCTCGTATATGACGCCGTCGAGTGCTGCGTATTGGGATGGTAAGAACGCAGTAGGAGAGCGTGTAGCGAGTGGTATTTACTTCTATACGCTACAGACATCAGATTTTGCTGCTACCCGACGGATGGTTATCCTCAAGTAGGTATAGCAGCGGTTTTTTAACGATTAGAGTCTGAGCATCGTTCCACTTCGTTTCACGATGGTTTCTGGTTAAGTACGAAAGGGTTTCAGCGGACCCGCCCGTGTGAATTGCACCGGAAATCTGCCCGAAATGTAATGGAGGGTAGCTCAGAGGCACATAGTTAAAAAATTGAAAAATAAAACGCCCCAATTTGCCGGTTGCGCTAACCGCGAATCAACGCCGATTAGCAGTCGGCGTTGGGGTGTTTTTTTATGTGTACATTTAATGTGTACACAAGGGAGAAGTTTTTTGAGTTATCTAAAAAATATCTTATCTGTTTGTGCGTTGCTTGTCCTTCTCTTTGCTGCGAGCACTGGTAGTGTATTCGCCTTCTCTTTCGGACCGCCGGAGGAGAAGACAGGAGCCCCCAATGAAGGCACGTGTGCAGATGTAGGTTGTCATGCCGCCAATGAACTCAATGTTACAGATGGTTCATTGATGCTGGCAATCCCTGAAACCTATGAGTCGAGTCAGGTTTATGAGATTGTTGTCAGTCTTGCACGTGCCGGGCAAAGCCGTTGGGGATTTGAAATGACTGCACTGGATGCCAATGGTGCACGCGCTGGCTCCTTTGAAGCCGCAGATGTGGCAAATACGCAGTTGAAGGACAAGAACAGTAAGCAATATATTATGCACACTGCTGCGGGAAGCGCGCAAGGAACAGATGATGAGAACCAGTGGACCCTTAAATGGACTGCCCCTGATGCTGATATAGGACCCATTACGTTCTACACTGCCGGAAACGCCGCCAATGGTGATGGTGGGCCCACAGGGGACTATATCTACACAGCACAGGCGGAATCAGTACCGCCGATCCCCACGGTTGTCGGTGTATCCTTGGAAATTGTAGGGGACACAGCACTCTCTACAATGAATGCCGTTGAAGGTGTGAGTTATACCCTCAAAGTCACGAATACCGGTAATATGATGGACACGATAACGCTTGAAGCCTCGGCAGAGGTCGGCATTGAAGGCAGTGTGCTTGGCACGCTCAGCGACAGATCAGTTGAACTTGAAGCCGGTGCAGATGCAGAAGTAACATTGACGGTTGCGGGGGACTTATTGACAGCGTCCGGTGATTACGACATCAATGTGACAGCAACTTCCAAGACAGATGACACAATGACTGCTGAAGTCACAACCACAACGACTATAGAAGTGCCGCCACCCCCGACACCAGAAACGCCGCCTCCACCCCCAACACCTTGGGATGTCAATGCGGATGGGACCGTGAATATTCAAGACTTAGTTTTGGTCGCGAGCGAATTCGGTCAGTCTGGAGAAGCCCTTAAAGGGGATGTAAACGGTGATGGGACAGTAAGTGTCCTTGATTTAGTTCTTGTATCTTCGCATTTCGGTGAAGATTTTTAAACGATCGGCCTTCGCGCCGTGTTCCACTACGTTCCACACGGGTTTCCGGTCAATTTCAAGCAATTCCTTTTTGAACCCCGTAGGGGTGAAATCTGTGTAGGGGCAGAATACAGGAAATATGAATATGGCATCTAAATATCGCGTTGGAATTATCGGATGTGGTGGTATCGCCAATGCTCATGCCCGCGGCTATCAAGGTGTTGAGCAAACAGAGATTGTCGCACTTGCCGATCCAGTTCAAGTAGCTCTTGATAAGTTTGCAGACACCTACGGCGTAGCCGCTGAAAACTGTTATTTGGATGCGCGCGAGATGCTGGACAACGAAAACCTTGATATTGTCAGTATCGCGACGTGGCATAAGCTCCATGCACCAATGGCAATCGCAGCGTGTGCACGAAGTCCAATGGCAGTACTCTGTGAAAAACCGATGGGTGTAAGTCTCGGGGAATGCGACGAAATATTGATCGCTGCGAATCGAAGTAGTGTCAAGGTGGTCATCGGGCATCAACGCCGCTTCAATTCCGCATGGACAGATGCCCGCAACCTCATCGCTGAGGGGGCAATCGGTGAACCTCGACAGATTGTTTGTCACGGTGGTCAAGGGTTACTGAATGACTGCTCACACCTCTTTGATATGATGCGCTATGTCATCGGCGACCCGGATCCGCAATGGGTTATCGGTAACGTTGAACGAAAAACGGAACGTTACGAGCGAGATATTCAGATTGAGGATCGGAGTGCTGGAATTATCGGTTTTTCAAACGGTTGCATCGGTATGCTCTTGCAGGAAATTGGTAGGCCGAACTATCAAGGTGGCATCGTCTATGGGACAGATGGTATCGCAGATGTAATGGAGGGACGCGTCCGTCTCCTCAACAATAAAGCTGCTGACTGGGAAGAACGTCCCTCTGATGGAAGAGACCAGCACGTCGCACAAGCAACCGAACTGGTTGAATGGATCGAGGGCGGTCCTGAACACCGTGGTGAGGCAAAACATGGGCGTGCTGCTGTTGAAATTATAATGGCAATCTATGAATCCGCACGTATGCACGAAGTCGTCCAATTACCGCTGCGGACGCATGCCAATCCGCTGGATTTGATGATTGAAAGCAAAGATTTGCCTATTGAACGCCCAGGGCGTTACGACATCCGTGCGTTTTTGTTACACGGCGAATCCATGAAACCGGAGTAATGGCGTATTGGCCATCGAAATTTTCTAACTATGGGAATCTGGGTGCCATTCCATTTCATGGCGGTTTTCGGTTAATACCAACACATCCCAAGGATTCAAAGGTTTCTAACTTTACCAGAAACCGTTACGGAATGTAATGGAGCAACGCCCAGAGTTAATAGTTTAAAAAATAAAAAATGCAGATTACACAAGGGGTTACTGTCGGCTTGACAGCACTACAACGTAACAAGTTACGTTCTGTGCTCACAACCCTCGGAATTATCATCGGTATCGCAGCGGTTGTGGCTGTCGTTTCTGTTGGCGGCGGTGCAGAACATCTTATGCTCGCTGAGTTGGAACGGATCGGCGGCGCAGGACTGATCGTCTGCTTTCGGAAAGAGGCGTTTCGTAGAGAGGATGGCTCGTATGTCGAAAATAAGCATCCAGAGTATATTGAATACGAAGATCTGGACTTTCTCCTTGAGAATTGTCCCTCTCTTAAAGCAGCTACAGCACTGTCAAAGATGAATTTCACTGTATCGCACAAGCATGTTAATCAGTCGCTTGAAATCGAAGGTGTTACACCTTTCTATGAAGAGGTTAATAACTGGTACATTCAAGCCGGCAGATTTATTACGCAGAGCGACATGGAACGGAGAGAACCCGTCTGTGTCATCGGTTCTGAAGTCCGGAAAGACCTGTTTGAGATGGCGGATCCGATTGGACTTGAACTCAGAGTTGGCACGGAGCGATTTACGGTCATTGGAGTCATGGAGGAGAAGGGCAATAGTATGGCGAGCGAGGGTTGGGATAATCGGGTGATTGTCCCCCTTACCACAATGGAAATTCGTTTTATCGGACAGCGGAAAGGCTGGATCTTCTTGTGGGCACAAGCTGAGAGTTATGAAAAGGTCGAACAAGCCGTCGCTGAAATCAAAATTGCGATGCGACAGCAACACGGAGATGAAAAATATTTTGAATTCTTCACCGCTAAAGAGATTATAAAACAGGTAGGTAACGTCAGCCGGATTGTTCAAATACTCTTAGGGTGGCGTTGCGAGTGTTGCCTTGTTCGTTGGCGGCATTGGAATCATGAATATTATGTTAGTCTCCGTAACAGAGAGAACCCGTGAAATCGGCTTGCGCAAAGCCCTTGGTGCAAAACGTCGCGACATCCTGATCCAATTCCTCATTGAAGCCATCGTTTTGAGCATTTGCGGTGGGCTCATTGGCATTTTCATCGGAAGCAGTCTCGCCTCTGTTTCCGGTTTGGTTATTTCACAACTCATGAAGGCGAGTTGGCCCGCTGTTGTTTCTGTCCAAGCCGCTTTGATCGCGTTTAGCGTCTCGGCATTAATCGGCATATTTTTTGGACTCTATCCAGCGAACAAAGCCGCAGGTCTTACCCCAACAGAGGCACTGCGCCATGACTAAAATCGCATAATTTCGCACCTCCCTCGCAAAATCAAAGTTTATGAGAATTTGAATAGAAAATTTTGGCTTGCCATTGGCTGTTGACTATCGGAAAGCATCAACAGTCAGTAGAGCATGTGGTAGTTGCGAACGTTCTGACCTGCCACAAAACCTCTTGCTGACAGTTTCCGACGGTTCTCGCTGCGAAGCAGGCTGATGGAAACCAATAAGTAAAGGAGCATGTGCTGTGTCAAATCGAACAACGAAAGTTCGCACGGCTGTCGTCGGGCTCGGTTGGCCCGGGATGCAACATCTCAAAGGTTATGGCAAAGAGCCTATCTCCTCAGCAGAACAGGGTATCATGCTGATGCAGATGCTTGACGGTATCTACGAATCCGCAGAAAAGGGACGATCTGTGCCTATCGCAGATTTAAGTTTTCTAACTATGTAAATCTGATCACTGCTCCAAGTGTAAAGCATTCTCACTGCGAAGCAAAATTATGCCATTTAAGGAAACATAATTTCATTCCGCAGTGGTTTTCGGTAAAGTCCAACCTTCTCCGGGTGCTCAAAGGTTTCTAAATTCATCAAACACCGTTGTGGAACGAAGTGAAACAACGCCCATATTCAATAGTTAAAAAAATGGAATCCTTCTATTTGGCGTTCCAGGTCTATCTGGCATTTACAAAGAAATCGTTTCAGAGGCGGATGCAATATCGGGTTGCAAACATCGCAGGTTTGACGACCAATTTCTTCTTTCTGCTGGTGCATATCTTTGTCTATACTGCTTTCTACGCAGCGCGTGCCGGTCCTCAACCCCTTAATCTGGATGAAATTATCACCTATTTCGTTCTTTGTCAGGTTTCTTTCATGCTCATGCCGTTTTGGGGAACTCGCTCTGAAGTTACGAACGCGATTAAAGACGGCAGCGTTGCACTCCAATTAACCAAACCTGTTGACTTCCAAGCATATTGGTTTGCCGATGAGTGCGGTAGAGCCTGCTATTACTTACTCATGCGGGGATTTCCGACCTTTCTTATCAGCATTTTCTTCTTCAAGGTTGCAATTCCGCAGCAGCCCACCCTCTTGATGGCGTTTACAGTTTCAATGATGCTCGCTATTTTCATGAGTACTGCGATCACAATAACAATTTTTAGCAGTGCGTTCTGGACTTTAGATACAACAGGAATTTCTGGAATGTCTGGTTCCGTAATTATGCTATTTTCTGGAATGTTAGTTCCGATTGCGCTATGGCCCGAATGGTTGGAATACATCGCCAGATGGCTGCCGTTTGAAGGTTTGATTGACATTCCGTTTAGTATCTATTTGGGCAAGATTACAGGTGTTGAGGCCTGGATCGCTATAGGCAAACAGATGGTGTGGAGCCTCTTTTTTCTTGGGCTGGGACGTTTTCTTTTAACCCGTGGGTTTTCCCGACTTGTCATACAGGGTGGCTAATAGGTATTTTCAAGAAAATGCACCATCTTTCACTCTACTTCCATTTTGTCAAACTCCGCATCCGATCGCAGATGGAATACCGGCTCTCGTTTGTCTTTGATCTGTTTGCTCAAGCGAGCATCTCTGTCATTGACTTTTTCATGATTGCCCTTCTCTTTAACCGTTTCAAAGAGTTAGCCGGATGGGGGCTATGGGAAGTCGGGTTCCTCTACGGCATGATTGGCATCTGCTTTGCTGTTGCTGAGATGATTGGGAGGGGTTTTGATGTTTTTCAGAGAAATATTGTGCGCGGAGACTTTGATACGGTCCTCATCCGACCCCTCGGCACTTTTTATCAAGTATTTGCGCATGAATTTCTACTTCGTCGGATAGGGAGGATAGCGCAAGCCTTAGTTGTGTTTCTTATTGCCAATTCGCAGTTGATTGTAGCTTGGTCACTTACCAAGGTGGGGTATCTGTTGATTTCGCTGGTAAGCGGAACCTGTTTTTTTGTAGGTCTCTTCGTAATCGGCGCGACGAGTTGCTTTTGGACTATCCAATCCATTGAGATTATTAATATCTTCACGAACGGCGGCGTTTTCATGGGAAGTTACCCGTTTTCCATTTATCGATGGTGGTTTCGGCATTTTTTCACCTTTATTGTTCCGTTGGCGTGTGTTAACTATTTTCCGTCCCTTTTTCTGCTCGGAAAAATTGGCTCGTCAGGAGCCTCACCGATTGGCGTGCAATTAGCACCTTTTGCGGGTTTCCTCTTTCTTGGCAGCACCATGCTATTTTGGAGATGGGGCGTTTTACGCTATCAAAGCACAGGACACTGATTTATCTGTAGTCCCAAGGTGCGCGCATAAGGAGAATCCATGATCGAAGTTGACAACCTTAGCAAAATTTTCAAGGTTTATCATCACCGAAAAGGATTTTTCGGGAGTTTTGTGAACCTCTTTTCTCGCAGACACCGCATTGTCCAAGCGGTGGACAGGATTTCATTCACGGTAAAGCGTGGCGAAATTGTAGGATATTTAGGACCGAACGGTGCCGGAAAGTCAACGACTATCAAGATGTTGACTGGTATTTTGGTGCCTTCGTCAGGTAGCGTAACTGTAAATGGATATATCCCACATCGTCAGCGGAAGGAGAACGCCAAACACATTGGGGTCGTGTTTGGACAAAGATCACATCTGTGGTTCGATTTACCCGTTCAAGAGTCATTTGAACTCTTACAACGTATTTATCGGATTCCAGAGGCGCAATATCGCTACAACGTCGAGATGTTTAACGAATTGCTCAGTCTTGGCGATTTTTTCCAGACCCCTGTTCGTCAGTTGAGTCTCGGTCAACGGATGCGTGCCGACATCGCTGCTGCACTGCTCCACAATCCGGATGTTCTGTTTCTTGATGAACCGACGATCGGTTTGGATGTCGTCGCCAAGGCGCGTATCCGCCAGTTTATCCAGCAAATTAACGCTGAACGAGAGGTAACGGTCGTGTTGACAACACACGATTTGAACGATGTTGAAAAATTATGCAAGCGCGTCATTCTCATAGACAACGCGCGTCTCCGTTTTGATGGGGAACTTACCACACTTCGGCGGTTGCTTTCAACAGAGCGGCTTTTGAGTGTTGATTACGCCGAAGTCTATCCAGACATCAGTATTCCCAACGCGCACATTATCTATCGGGAAGGTGCTCGCGTGCAGTATCGCTTCTCTCCAGAGGAGATTAGCACAGCAGATCTCGTCGGTGCAATTCTCCAGAAATTCAAGATTGTAGACATATCTGTCCAGGAACCTGATATTGAGGAGTTAATCAAAACCATTTATGAGGACAATCTCACTCTTGAACGTAAATTGAAGGTGCCAATACCGCCAGACACACAGATAAATTGACTTGACAAACCCAAACCTATAAGATAGAATGTATGAAAGTTTTTACGAAACCTAATTTCTGGAACCGAAAGGAGTAAGACAAATGAATCTGAAGGATAGAAGAGCGATTTGCATCCTCGGCGTACTCCTTACCACGCTGTGGTATGTTAGTGCCGCTGATGCGCAAGATTTTGTGACAGATGGGCTTGTCGCTATATATACGCTCAATGAAGCGGATCTGGATGGCAAGGTTGTCAAAGATGCCCTTGGCAAAAATGATGCAGAACTCGTCGGTAAACTCAAATTTGTCGAAGGGGCGACAGATGGCACGGGGGAAGCGATGGAATTTGAAGGGAAACCCGACAACTACGTTGAAATCCCCGATATGGGTGACTTTGAATTTGTGTCTATTGAGTGCTATGCACTTGAGGGGCAGTTCAATCCCACTCAAGGGCTTGTTTCGACGTGGCTGTGGACGGCAGGTAAGGTCCATTTCAAATTTTCAGCAAACGAGATCCAGGTCCATAAGAACGACGGGGTCAAAATTCGTTCGAATGCTGAAGCGGATAGATGGTATCACATCATTTACACCAGCAATACCAAAGACAACGAGCTTAAACTCTATGTTGACGGTGAGTTAGTTGACGAAGGAAACGCTGGAGCTACGCCTGAAAATATGAAGGAGCGTCGGATTGGCAGTGAACACGATGGCAGATTCCTCACCGGTATGATAGATAACGTCCGCATTTACGATCGGATTCTTGACGAGAAAGAGGTTCAGCAGAATTTTGAGTCCAAAAGCGATCAATTGCCTGTGGAACCTGCTGGCAAGCTCTCAGCCACTTGGGGGTACCTCAAGGCATTGAGAAATTAGAAGCCGTATGCAACGCATTCAGAAGGCAATTATTCCCATTGCTGGATACGGGACACGCCTTTTCCCTGCAACGAAAGCCGTGCCGAAAGCACTTTTTCCAATCATCGCTCAGGATGGTATCGCAAAACCGATCATTCAGTTGATTATTGAGGAAGCCTTAACGGCAGGTGTGGAAGAGGTGTGTCTCGTTGCCCAACCTCAACAGGTTGAGCCGATTGCTACCTATTTTTCCAGTGGCGTTGCGGATGCGATTCGCGAAAAAGCGGAATTAGCAGCGCAGGCGGATCGGTTGGGAGAAATAGGCGAGCGATTGCATTTCGCTATTCAGGCAGAACCGGAAGGATTAGGGCACGCCATCTATTGTGCAAGGGATTTCGCTGCTGGTGAATCGGTCATGATTCTGCTCGGGGATCACCTCTATATTTCCGAGTCAGGTGTCTCTTGCGCTAAACAATTGGTGGAAGTCTACACACAGGTTGGGCAATCTGTCACGAGTCTCGACCTCTGCCATGAGAGTGAGCTCTCGCTCAACGGCATCGTTCACGGCAGTCCTTCTGCTGAATCCCCAAGCCTCTTTACATTAGCGCAAATTTCTGAAAAGCCGACAGTCGAGTTCGCGCAGGCACACCTCCGCGTTGAAGGAGTCCCTAATCAACAGTACCTCTGCAACTTCGGCATCGATCTCCTCAACCCCCTCCTCTTTGACATTCTGGACTACAACTACAGACACCAAATTGTGACGCACGGAGAAATTCAACTGCGGGATGCAATGTCGGAGATGATAAAACGGGAAGGCATGTACGGTTATCGCGTCGCGGGTCAGCGTTACGATACGGGAAACCCCCAGGACCTGCTGAAGACCGTGAATGCCTTTGGATTACAAGGTCCCTATCAGGAAGTGCTTGAAAATCAAAATTAGCAAAAGTAGAATCCCCTACGGTTGGGAAGCGAAAAAACAGAATGCCAAACAAAGAAGACCTTATTACATCTGCATTCGTAAATATACTCCGCCCTATGCGTGCTACATGGACACTTAGACAACGTCCATCGAAACCCTTTATTGAGAATAATAGAGAACCTGATGTCATTGTCACCGAGCCGAAGCGAGATCCGATTGCTATTGAGGACAAGGTTGACAACGATCGCAGTCCAGATCTCAGTGGTGAAGGGCAACTCAAAGACCTCTATCTCGGTAAGACGCTTAAGACAACAGGGCAGAAGATTCACATGGGTATCGCTGTTCGATTTCCGTACAAGTTTAGGGAGATAGAGGAAGCAAATCTTGATGCGGAAATGGAAAAAGAGCATAACATCGCTTATTGCATTCTCAGTACGGATGAATCCCATCGCTTTCCAGAGGAAGGGTGGCTAACCGGTAGCGTGGCGGACATTGCGACTGCTATCCGCGTCAGAACAATACCCATCGCTAAAATTAATGAAGCAGCAGTAATTCTGGAGCAAGGTGTGGATAATGCAGGCGAACTCGTTGATGCAGCTATAGCGGAACGACCGGAGATCGGTAATCAAATAGAAAGAATCCTCTACCAAGAGTCCTGCCCACAGACAACGCGGATGGCGATGCTTATCATCGGAAATGCTTTTATCTTTCAAAGTTCCCTTGCAGGCAAACCTGAACTGGAAGCAGTGCCTTCGCTTAGTGGACTCCGAGGTCAAGACGGCTTACTTGATTCTGACTTGGTTTTTGACGCATGGTATACTATTCGGACAATAAACTATCGCTCTATTTATGATGTAGCGATTGGTTTGGTCAATGCCATCGCACTTGACGATCAACTTGTCGGAAAGGTACTTTATACACTCCGCAACACCGCACGGAACTTAGAGCAAATGGGACTTGCGAGAGAGCATGAACTCGCTGGAATAGTCTTTCAGAAATTGATTACAGACCGGAGATTTATCAAGGCGCACTACACACGTCCTGAATCGTCAGCTCTTCTCTCTGCACTCATGTTACCTGAATTAAAACGCGATGCTCAGCAAATTAAGGTAGCAGATTTCGCTTGTGGGACTGGCACACTCCTCAACGACATTTACCAGCGTATTCTTGGTTTTCATGAAAAAATCGGTGGAAAGGGGCAAGATATCCATCGATATATGCTGAAAAACAATATCGTCGGCTGCGACATCCTGCCCAATGCTGTCCATCTTACCGCATCCATTATCGCTAGTACCTACCCAGGTATCAAAATTGGGGACACACGAATCCATACGATGGAATATGGTATACAACGTCCCGACGGACAATGCGCCATTGGTGCCCTAAATCTGCTTCGCAACCCAGAAGAAACTCTACCGATACCGATGACAACCAGCCGTAGGGTCGGTGGACAAGGAGATAAAGAAACCGATGCAAAGCAAGAATTCAGGCACAAAGAATTCGATTTCGTGATACAGAACCCACCCTATACCAAGGGCAATACAGATAAAAATTCTGAAGTCCCAAAAACAACCTTTGGAGATAAGGATCCCAAAGTCGAAAAGGCGATGAAAAAATCGCTTAAAGCACAGAAGGAGAAAGACAGCGTCGCCGATGGGAATGCTGGTATTGCTTCGTACTTTATTGAGCTCGCTAATAAAATGCTGAAGTCCAACGGCAGAATGGGAATAGTCCTGCCCATAAACGCCATTGCAGGCACAAGTTGGCGAAAGGTGCGAAACCTCTGGGCGAAGAAATACCGTGATGTCATTGTCGTCACGATCGCGGATGCCGAAATTGAAAACAGCACCTTTTCTGCGGACACGGGCATAGCGGAGTGTCTTGTTATTGCAACCAAAGGAAAATCCAAAACCACAGGCCGAGGCACTTTTGTCTGCCTACACCGCTGCCCCGCGAGCGTACTGGAGGCACTTGAAATAGCGAACCAGATTTACAGGAAATCTGACGACATCCGCCAACTTGAAAGCGGTATCACCGGCGGCGATCCTATCAAGGTAGGGGCAGAGCCCGTAGGCTATGTAATGGACGCACCGCTCCCAGACTTTGAAGAAGGCTGGGCGGTGTGTCGTGTCAAAGATATGGGGTTACTACAATCGGCATATCAACTCGCCAACGGGCATCTGAAACTGCCTAGACAGACAAAGTCAATTCCTATTCCAATCTGTCGGTTGTCCGACATTGCCAAAACCAGCCCTGGTCCTTTAGACATATACGGTGATAGTGGACGTGGTGGTTTTGATATTGAAGAGGGTTGTCCTGACACTGTAGATTATCCCTGTTTATGGCATGTTGATTCTCGGACGCAGCAGATGATGCTTGTTTCACCCGATTCACACGCGTTGCCTAGGCCAAACAAGGAAGCCAAAATTGCAGACATAATGGGCGTTAATAGCCGAGTACATTACAGCGAAAGCATACAGTTTAACGCTGGTTCTGTGTTAGTGATGTTTACCGATCAAAAATCGATCGGTGTAAATACGCTCCCAAACGTTGCCTTTGCTAACGAAATCTATGAATACGCGTGGGCATTATGGGGAAATTCAACATTTGGGTTGCTCTGCCATTGGATGCAGTGTGGCAAACAGCAGCAGGGGCGCGGTATACTCCGAAAAACGACCTTGCGTTCTCTGCCGACATTGGATGTCACTCAGTTGAGTCTGTCTCAGCTTGGGGCCGCAGAGCAGATTTTCCACGAGTTAAAACACCAGGAGATGCTCCCCTTCAATGAGATGGTAAATGACCCAGTGAGGCGGAAACTTGATCGGTTACTGTTATCAAAGGTACTGGGTTTAGGAGAAGATACGCACCCAGAGGTGCATGAAGGGCTTGATCTGCTCCGCAAAAAACTCTGCGCGGAGCCAAGTATCCACGGCGGAAAAGCGGATGAGTGTGCCTTGGAGAAGGAAGCACCAGAACTTATCCATGAGGATTCAAGCGAGGCACAAATACAGTTACTTTTGTAAGTAAATTTTCGGTATACTACAAAATATGGTATCCTGTTTATATCCTGAATTTTCGGAGTTGCCCCATGAACTACGATACTATTTTTGCCGTAAGGAATGAAGACCTTACCCGGCTTAATCAGAACACAGCGGTTGAATTTTTCCAGCAATTGCTTTGGGCGGAAGCGCGCCGGCTCGGTATAGAAATTAGCAAGATTAACGTTTCTCGTTGGGTTAATGTCCCGGACGGTGGTGTCGATGCTACTGTTGATGACGTTCAAATTGCGACGGGGGGCGGCATAATTAAGCTGGGCAAAACGAGTTATCAAATTAAAGCGGGGGCATCGTTTAAACCGTGGCAAAAATCGGTGATTAGAAAGGAGTTCTTCGGTACAAAACCTCCTGACCGGCAGAACCTTGGCGAGAGTATACGTGCCTGTCTTGATACTGATGATGGCACTTATGTTTTGGTTTGCACCGGGATAGACTTGGTTGATTCCCAACGTAGAGATACTCTCGAACACATTGAGAATTTTCTAAAGCAGTGTGGTTATTCGCATCCCAAAGTTGAGGTGTGCAGCCAGAACACTTTAATCGGTTTTCTTCAAATGTTTCCATCTTTGGCATTATGGGTGAATGAACGCGGGGGATTGAACTTTCAAACACATCAGAGCTGGTCTCAAGATGGAACTATGCGATTTCCTTTTTTCCCAGGTCAATCGCAGAGTGAATTGATTCCGAGACGCTCAAGCAATCGCTGAGAAGGTTCAAGAAGCGAACCCCCCGATTCCCTTGAGCAGATTTCAGAAAATTGTTGATGATCTGAAGAAACGCAAAATCCTTCAAGGCGAGTCTACGCTTTACATTACACTAAAAGCACTCCATATCAAGCTATGGGTGGAATGGTGGCGGATTTACGGAGCCTCTTTTGACCTTGAAACCTTTACACAAGGTTTGCCTCCTGGATCCAAATTGATTGAGTGGTTCCATGAAATGTTTCAGTACGCCGCTGAATCAGAACCTGCATTAAGAATTGTCAGGAACCTTCTCGGTCCGAATGGGCCTTTTCAGGACGGTGAATATCTGAAGACGAGGTTGGGTAGCCGTTTTTTTCTCGCACTGACTGAAGCGGATCCCAAATCTGCCTTAGAATGCTTAATGCGTACGATGGGGACCTGGGATAGGGATGCACTTTTCCAATTCACAAGCGGGCGAAGGGATGTGGTATGGGCATTGGAAAAGATTGCTATGCAACGCGACCTGTTTGTTGATGCCGCGCGATTGCTTCTTGCCCTCGGCGAAGCAGAGAATGAAAGTTGGTCAAACAATGCCAGCGGCGTATTTGCCGGTCTCTTTTCGTTAGGACATGGCAGAGTTGCTCCAACTGAAGCATCCCCGGCGGAACGGTTACCAGTTTTGAAAGAAGCATTTGAATCTGGGTCGAAAGAACGACGACTTCTTGCACTGAAAGCATGCAATGAAGGACTGGAGTTCGACCATTTTTCACGGATGTCTGGTGCAGAGTATCGAGGGTTACGCAAGGATGCCAACTTTTGGGATCCCGAAACATACGGCGAACTTTTTGATGCTTACCGTCAAGTATGGCAACTTTTGTCGGAACAATTCGAGTGTTTGCCGAAGGATGAACGTGAAGAAGCTGTAGGTATTTTGCTGCGACGTGCCCCTCGAATTGCAAGGCGACCGAATCTAAGTAATATGGTGATTGACACAATTCGGATGCTCGCCGAAAAGGTTTATGTTGATAACAGATTGCTTGTTAAAACTGTTGTTGAGTTCCTTCGTCGTGATAGCAAGGATCTGCCCGACGACATAAGACAACGTTGGGAGCACCTCAGAGATGAATTGATTGGATCTGACTTTCATTCCATGATGCGGCGGTACGTTGGGATGAATCTACTTATAGATGTCGTTGACGAAAACGAAAATTACTTCAAGGAGGGACATCCACAAATTCACGTGCTTGCCGAACAAGCTATCGCTGATCCATCCCTATTACAATCGGAGTTACCATGGCTCGTTACAACCGAGGCTCACAATGGATATGCGTTTGGATATCGACTCGGGAAAAAAGACAATCGCTTTGTGATGCTCCCAACACTTCTTGATACCCAGCGGAAGGCAGGGGACAATGCAAGTGCGTTCTTTCTGGGTGGTTATTTCCGAGCACTCTTTGAGGGCAACGTAGCAGAATGGGAAAAACAACTTGATGTATTGGTTGAAGATACCACGCTAAATGGACTAATCCCAGAGCTCACATATCGTTCTGGCATAACAGACCGAGCGGGCTTGCGTCTTCTCAAACTTTCCGAAGAAGGGATTATGCACGTCAACTCCTTTGCATCTTTCTTCGATAGTCGTGTAACAAATAATTTATCGGATGAAGTCTTCACCAAATGGATTACGTTTCTGTTGAGTTGTTCAGACAACTCAGCCGTACCAATTGCACTCAAATTGTATTATTTCTACTATGATTACGGCAAACAACGGCTGGCTTTACCGTGTGACCTGACGTTCCAATTGCTTGTTCGTCCAGCCGCGTTTGAGAACTTGATTCCTAATCAGTTAAACTCCATGACAGAGCGCTATTGGACAGAGATCGCGAAAGCGTTCCTACGCCTTTATCCAGAAAAAGGTTTAGAGTTTATCGAAAAAATATTCCCTCATTTTGGGACGGAAGGCACCATTTTTGGCGCATTCGACACAGAAACATGCTCTGTGCTGACTGAGTTGACGAAACGATATCCGGAGCAAGTTTGGAAGCATGTTAGTAAACGCCTAGAAGAACGTGACTTTTTCTTAGAGGAGTGGCTTAAAGAGGGGGATTCCAAAGAGCCTTTCTCAACAACGGATGAAAGAGGGGCGTTAAACTTAATTCCACATGAAAAAATTTGGGAGTGGATTGATAGGGATGTAAAAGATCGGGCATGGTATTTCGCCTACAGACTCGTTCCTAAAACCCTTTCAGCGGATGAATGGCCGAATTCCCTAATGCGTGCGTTCCTCGCTCGTTACGGCGATCGAGAAGATGTTCGCGACAATCTACAAGCCAATTATTCAACAGAGATGTGGATGGGGCTTCGTAGTTTGCACTTGGATGAAAAAAAAGAAAAGTTCCTTCGTATTCGAGTCAACGAAGACGACAAAAATGTCAAACAGTGGCTTGATAAATATATAGAGGAGTTGGAAGAGGACATTGAACGCGCAAGGGTTGACGAGGAAAGAGAATTTTAAAAACTGTCTTTCCTCGATATGCTACCTTGTAGGGCACAAACTAACAGTTTTTGCTACAAAAAATTGCCTCAATCTAAGATTTCCCCAACTTCTAATGAAATAATTTCCACATCCTGAGATGCCGTCAATTTACGGAGTTCTTTGGGCGTTCCTGTCAATAGTGGGAAAGTGCCATAATGGATGGGCAGAATCGCTGGGACGTTGAGTAATTGCGCGGCATAGGCGGCTTCACGCGGTCCCATCGTGAAATGGTCGCCGATAGGGAGTAACGCGAGGTCGGGTTGGTAAATCTCACCGATAATTCGCATGTCCCCGAACACGTTCGTATCCCCAGCGTGGTAAATTTTGTAGCCGTTTCCGAATTCAATCACGTAGCCTGCGGGTTCACCCAAATAAACTGTCGTGCCGTTTTCCTCTGTGAAGCTGCTACTATGGTTTGCTGAGACCATCGTTGCTTTCAGGTCGCCGACAGTGACAGTGCCACCCTTATTCATACCAATCGTGTTCTCGACACCCTGTTTACCAAGCCATCCTGCGATTTCAACGATAGACACAACTGTCGGTGTATGTTTTTTCGCCAGTGGTACCGCGTCGCTGATGTGATCGGCGTGCCCGTGTGTTATGAGTATCACGTCGAGCGCGTCAAAGGTTTTAAGGGCATCCGGACATACCGGATTGTTTGTCACCCATGGGTCAATGAGGAGGGTTTGTCCGTCTGTTTCGATTTTAAAGGTGGAATGTCCGAGCCATGTCAGGCGAATACCGTTGTTAAGTTTCATGCTACGCTACTTAAAATCTCCTTTAATCTTTGAGCGATGATTTCTACCTCTCCGGGCATTAGCGTTTGTCCGTTGATAACTACGCCGTTTGCACCTGCGCCTGCAATGTCAATGGAGGGTTCACCTTCTGTGAGTTGCTGAAGGATTTCGTTCCGTGTGATGCCGAGTTGTTCCTCATCAAATCGGATTTCGGTGCGCGGCATCGGTTGTCCGGCTTCGGAGGGGAAGCTACGGTGTACTGTAACGCCTTGGATGTCCGCGAACACTTCGTCGTAGTAGGTAACCTGATCCTCGTAAGATTTCTGTAATTCGTCGTGATCCTGATCCAAGTACCATTTGACAGCGGCAAGTAAACCTACCATTTCCTCTTTTCCGACCTTCATTCCCCTGCCGATGAAAGGGTGCGGTGGTCCGTTGAAGGCGATAGTTTCAATCAACGATTTTTTTCCGACGATTAACCCACTACTCTGCGGTCCGGACAAACCTTTTCCCCCACTAAAGAGTGCTAAATCAGCACCCATCTGCGTGAAACGCCAAAGATTTTCTGGGGGTGGTAACTGTGCAGCGGCATCAACGATGAGAGGGACGTTGTGCCTTTCGGCAATCGCGATGGCTTCTTCATAAGACACCCAGAGGTGTTGGCGAAGAAAATTTGCGAAGTAGAAGATTGCGGCGGTTTTCTCGGTAATAGCGTTTTCTAACTCGTCGGGCGTCGTTCCGTTTTCGTCCCCTATCTCTACAAATGTGACACCGACCTGCCGAACGGCGAAATCGTATCCGACACGGCCATGACGATGCACAATGACTTCACTTTTCATTGACGCATCAAGGTGAGGCAATTTTTCACGCTTGTCAGCATCAAGCCCAGTGATACACGCGGCAGTGCTGAGTGTCAAGGCGGCGGCGGCACCACAGGAGACGTACGCCGCTTCGTTGTGGGTGAGTTTCGCAATCTCTTCCCCGACCCGTTTTTGGAGTTCGATGATGTCTACAAAGTGCTTGGCAGCGTCTGCCATCGCCGCGACAACCTCAGGTGGCATAATCGAACCACCGAGCCGTGTGAGCGTTGCGTTCCCGTTGATGACTGTAGGAATGCCTAAGCGTTTGTAGATAGTCATTTTGATGGTTAATTGGCTGTTGGCTATCGGCGTATTGGTTATCTATCAGTTATCAATTCAGAGTTGTGTGGATTCACCCATATCATTTATGAATACCGAAAACCTCTTAGCTGACGACTGATACCTGACAACTGTTTATCCGACTTCTTCACCGTCTAATTTACCGACGTGGAGGTCGATCTCATCGCGCCCCTCGATCTTGTCCACCTTACCGTCTGCCATGTGGAAGATACGGTCGGAGACATCTAACATTTTGTGGTCGTGCGTTGCGGTGATGATGGTTACGCCGTTTTCAGCATTGAGTCGACGGAGTAGGGCGATGATTTCGAGTCCAGTTTTAGTGTCCAAGTTTCCTGTCGGTTCATCAGCGAGGACGATTGCAGGGTCGTTTGCGAGCGAACGTGCAATTGCGACACGCTGTTGCTGTCCACCGGAGAGTTCTAACGGCTTGTGTTGCACGCGGTCACCCAATCCGACGAGTGTAAGGAGGTCAACGCCTTTCTCTCTACTTTCGTCTGCACTCATACCGGCGAAAATCATCGGAAGTGAGACGTTTTCGAGTGCAGTCATAACAGGGATGAGGTTGAACGATTGAAAGATATAGCCGATTTTTCGGCAGCGGAGCCACGCGAGTTCGTACGCGTCAAGTTGTGCGATGTCCACCTCGTCAATGTAAACTCTCCCCTCGGTCGGTTTGTCTAAACCACCAATCATATTGAAAAGTGTCGATTTCCCTGAACCGGAGGGACCCATAATAGAAATGTATTCGCCGCGTTGGATTTGGAAATTGACACCGCGGAGGGCATCCACGGTCTGCGTTCCCATCTCATATCGCTTGATAAGGTTCCGGACGCGAACTGTATTTTCCTTTGGAAGGACGCGTTGGAACTTTCCTGGTGTTTCGGCGAGAATTGCACTAACATCGCCAATTTCTGTTGGTATATTCATTTTTTTCTCCTATTTTACCTAAGTTTCCGATGAGGATACGGCTTACCGCCTCTGCAGGAACCCAAAGAGTCCCGATTTTTCAGGTTCAGGTTCAGGTTCGGGCGTTACAGGAGCGTTCTGTTGAGGGTTAGGAATGGCGAACCCTATAAAATTCCGTTTGCCAAGCTGCTGCATAAACGTAAAGAGGGACGTTTCCGCTTCTTTCCGAGTCAACTGGTACTGTTTTTGGACCCCCTTTATGATCTGCGAAATGGTATGCTTACCGTCGCACATCTGCCACACATAAGTTCCGATGGAATCTAATACAATAACCCTTTTATTCGGGAGCATAAAAAGCTTACTGGCGAGTCGGATCCAGAGTTTGTCTTTCTGTGGAACAACGAGTGAGGCTTCGCCTTTGTCGTCTATTTCCCAGGTTATCAACTGGTTCCGAACAGGGAACGACTTCATCACCCGAGTCCGGTCCATATCCGGACGTTTCTTGAGTTTGAGAGCATATAGAATTCTGTTCAACATCTTTTAATGGGTCTGGAATGAACAATCTTTTATGTACGGTTGTTGGTTTTCAGTATTCGGTTATTAGAGAGAGACGTTTTTCTTACTGACAACTGAGAACTTATAACTATTAGTGGCATTCAATACTTTCAGCAACCTTTTGGACGGTCGAACGCGCATCGGTACTGCCGATGGACTGGATGACATAGATACGATTGGAATGATTGCATCGCCATAGATGAAACACAAGTGTTGTACGTTTAGAAAGTTTATCAAGCATCAACACCGGTGTAAGTGGGACCCCATCATAAAGCCGTGTCTGTTGTCCAATGAGTGTCAGACGTTCATCTTCTGAGTCTATGTCGGATGTTACTTCAAACCCGTAGCCACGAATCGCTTTTGTGTATTTGGCGCGAAACCATGCCTCTAATGGGTTTGGAGCGTCTTTATAGTCGCTCAACATCACCTCTGCTGGTCCGTACCGTTCCACGCTAAGCCGGCCTTTGTCGGGTGGAGAAGTATCTAAATCTTCTACAAAACCATTGTTCCGTAGACGGTTGCTTGCCAGTTTCGCAAGCCGTACTGCGCTTTGAAAGCGGACAGGCTTTGCAACGAAGGTAAACAACAGGTACCCACTGAGCAATTTCTGACGTTCCAACTTGTATTCTTTTGGAACACCTAACTTAAGCCCGTAAGCACTCCACAGTGTCAATGGTGCGTCTCCACGGTCTGTAATTGATTCGAAAACCCGAAGAACCGTGGGGCGCCAATTCTCCTTGAGCCGTCCCATCACCTGCACGATCGTAATCCGTTTCCCGGTGTGGAAAATCAACCCATTCGCGCGAATACTCCCCTTCCAACTAAAACCGAGAACGGTGCGTCCCTTAAAGAATTCATCTTCTTTGATGAAATTAACGTTCCGGCGGAAGGAGAGTTCGGTGCCTTTCTTATAAGTCTTGCGAATCAACTTGAAGTATTCGTCGAGCGTCGCATGAAGGTCTGGCTTTTTGCGTCGGGTGTGCGCCCATTTGAGTTCAAGGCGAGGCATCTCTGCATCGTCAAGCCGGAGATATCCTGTTTTCTGATCTCCGCTGAGTCCACTAAGTTCCCATGTCGTGGGTATTTCCAGTTCTATGCCTGCCCAACCAAAAACAGTCCAGTCCATTTTTTAATTTATTACTCCTGGGCATTGTTCCTTGTGCAAGCCTATAGAGGCTTGCAGGACAATGTTCCACAATGGTTTCTGATTAATCCCAACGCAATTAAAGATATGTACGTTTGTAGGAGCGAGTTCCAGTTCGCGATTTCCTTAAAACCGTACATCTTCCGAATCACGTCGGAATCAACCAGACACCACTGCGGAATGTAATGGATCAGTGACCAGGGGCCCATAGTTAAAAAGATTAAAACGGTTTGACGATTACGGCTTTAGAAACAAGGGCAATTGCTACAGTTCCCATGCCGATGAGGCCAACCCCGCAGGCAAATCCTGCTGCAAGGACCGGGTTGAACATATACCAACGCCGCATCCCGAATCGCTTAATCATGTAGAACCGTCCAATGATCGCACCAAGTAGCCGTGCAACCATGCCCCCCGGATCTGCGCCGATACCACCGATAATTCCGTAGTACCACATTGAGGGTAGTTTAAATACCCACAACATCCCGTAGATTGCGAGGCTTGACGTAAATCCGGCGGCGACGTAATCACCCCGAATCGCTTGAAGCATTTGGCTGTTTCCATCCCGAAGCGACGTTTTCCAGAGACATTCATTTGTGGCGTTAATGGGCCACATCATCTGTGCAAACGGATACTGTGCACTCGGAATAGGGGCAATCTTCCAGATAAAGTGAAGCACCACAATTCCACTGACAAGCAAAATCGGCATAATCAGCAGTGTGCCAGCGAGATTTGAAGTGAAGGTCGTCCCTGTCAATTCAAGGACTCGCCAATTCTGGGTGCCACGTCCATAATCTTCGTCTGGGAGTGGTGCGAACCAAATGTCTACCTCTTCGTATCGGCTCAAAATAAAGGTAATTTCGTGTAGATACGGTATTTCAAAGAGATCGCGCCCCAAGACCCCAAAGGTTCGTGCGGTAATATACGAATTAATTGGCGTGTACAGAAATGCGTAGCCTATCAGGAAACTCAAGGGGAAGTTAGGAACCATCCAATGGATGAGCCATATGAATCCAGCCATACCGATGAACCACATTAATCCCATCAACCAGATTGGGAAATCGCCACGGTTCGGAGGGGTCGCGAAGGAACCGCGTTCGCCTGCGGTTTTCTGGGATTTCCGTAGTTTAACGAGCATCGGGATTGAAGCTGCCATTCCAACGAGCGCAAGGCTAAAGGATTTCCCCATACCGTAACTAATCCAGAAATCCAGTCCGTTGAACAAGCCGACACCACGGACATCTAAACCCGGGGTCCACTGATGAAGAATCTCGTAGCGGTACAGAATTTGTGGATTCAAAATAAATTGCGATGCCATCGCCGTGATAAACTCTGTCATGATAATCGGGAACGGCATCACGAACCCAATGAGCATCTGTCCAAAATCGGTTCGGAAGGCGAAAACACCTGTTGGTGCGAAACCTTCAATACTCTGTGTGAAATCTATCCACGGGATCTTCAGGATCTGAATCGGCTGGCTCATCATAACACCGGTGAGCGAAGGCACACCGATATAGAGGAACCCCCAGATAAGTCCTGCCATAGAACCGATGGAGAAAACGCGCCATCGCCAGGTCTCTTCTTTACCTGTCGTTTCTGCGAGTGCGGTTGCCCCTTGGGCACTAATCGGTGCCATCGGATATGGGAGTCGTTCAAGGTCTGCCGTAAGCCGAAACAGAATATACTGTCCACTGACAAATCGCAGTGTCCCCAGCAGTTTTCCTACGAGGTAGATACCGATAGGCAGAAACCAGTCCGGATGTATCAGACTTCGCGTGAGTACGCCGACAGAATCACCTGCAGGTACGATCCAATCTGGGATTTTGTCTGCGATTTCATAAGAAGCTGCCTGCGGGGTATTGATAAAGTAGGCGTACCAGATAAAGTTCCGGTACTGGAGCCCACTTCCAACAGCTGCGCCTGTTAACCCGAGGAGCATATAAAGCTCCTGTCGTCGGGCAGTTGTAAAGGAACGCCGCGCGAGTTCGGTGAATAGAATAACGGCAACCCAAGGTGCTGCACCAGCACCGGATTCACCCGATACATAACTGAGATAGATGGAACCTGGCATCATCAGTAAGCCAACGAAAAGTGCTCCAACAAACACCTTAACTGTTAGCCCCGACTCAAAGGTACGAATACCGCCTTCAATGTCGTATCGCTGTGCCCAAGCTTGCCATTCATCTGCTTGTGATACTCTTTCTCTCGCCAAATTGAATGTTCTCCTTTCTTTTGACAGGGGTCCCCACCCGTTACTGGGAAGGGGGGTTGGTCGGCATTTTCCGGTCTCGCTCTGTATCAGTCTATGAGGACTGCCCGTGTGGCACTCCTAAAGACCTTCCAACCCTACAGGTCTTCTGTTCGTCCGTCACTCTTCGTCTGATTCTTCGGTGTTATCGGTGTTTCGTAGTTCTTCCCAGAAATGCGCCCAGAAAATACCAACCGCCAGCACGAGGGCTGAGAACATCTGCCATTGCCAACGCCCTTCGAGGGCGAAAACGCTGAACAGCCATAAGAAGGTGCCGATGATGATAATAAGGCTTGCTACTTTTTCCATTTTTTAACTATGTGCCTCTGAGCTGCCCTCCACTTCGTTTCGGGCAGATGTCTGGTGAAGTTGCGGTTAGAATTAACCGAAAACCATCGTGAAACGTAGTGGAACGATGACCAGATTTTAATAATTAGAAAATCTTAATCCGCGGGTGTCGGTACTGGGTCCATCTGTCCTGCTTCTTCTGTCGGTGTGTCAGTGCCCTCAGTTCTGCCACGTTCATGGAACTCTGCCCGGATATCGACACTGAATGTCCGCCAAATCAGAAGTTGTTTCCGCAGCAGATTGAGGAAACGCCGGTTGACCCGCTTCCAAGAGGCAATCTCACCACTCTCGCGGTGCACATCCAATGTGATTTTGTAGAGATCCTCTTCTTCACCACCGACTGGGGATGTAACAAACTGAATAGACTGACTCACGCCCAAGTCGTAAGGTGCCAGCCATACCATCATCCCGATCTGGTAGGAATCTTCGATTTCCGCTCGGCTGAAAGCAACCTGATCTGTATAGAAATCACTGGCGGATTCGTCTGCATGTGCCTCAAAATAATCCCGCATAAAGACGTTCAGACCGAGTGCCTCTTCTTCAAGGACGGTGAAGGGCAGGTTGAAATGCCATACGTCACCTTCAGGTTCCGGGAGTTTCCACTTACGTTCGATATCAGGGACCGCCATCCGTGAGGCTTTGATCGCTGGATACAGTGTACTCAGCAGCACTACAGCCATGACAATAATCGTCGCAACAACGGTTGACATTGACGAGTAATTGAGCGTCAGCCCAGCAAGCCAGCCGAAATTCACGAGGGTTGTCGCTATCGCTTGTCCCATGAGATAGCCTAACACCGCACCAACGATGGCGTATACGCATGCCTCCGCAAGGAAAAGGAAGGCGATATGCACAGGCGCGAGCCCGACAGAACTGTAAATACCGATTTCACGTACCCGTTCATAAACGGCTCCAAGCATGGTGTTAAGGACGATAAGAGCCGCGATCAGGATCGGTACAAACAAGTTGCCCATACCACTAAAACTCGTCATTCCGATACTACTGTAGAGGTATGTATCTTTATCGCGCCCGACAAAGAAGTCAAGGGCAATACGGTTCATGAGCGGTGCCATGATGAGGTCCAACTTATCTGTTGCACCTAATAGTTTCGGGTCACCCTCTCTCGGTTCCATGTTAACAGCAACGCTTCGAAGCGTGCCTCCTTGATTCATGACCACCTCGTATGGCAGGATGGCGACGCTGTCTGGTGTGAGATGGAGGTACTTCTGTAATTCACCTTCAAGTGTCTCATCGCCAGTGGCACCGCGGCTCCGCTGCTGTTGCATCAACTGATAATCGACGGGTGTAAGTTCTTCACCATCGTTATCGGTGAGGTCCTTGAAACCGATACCGAGGACACCGACGACGGTGAAGTCGGCGCCGTAAACAGAAACGGTGGCTTTGCCCATATCGCTTTCGGTGATCTTAAGCAACTCTGCCATCCCTTTAGGCAACACGATGGCGTAGGGCCATTCTGTTGGCCATTCGTCGGCGTCTACAGGGTTGAACCATTTTCCGTATTGGAGGTATCTGTCGATACCGCTGACACCGGGTTCGGATTCGTTCATACCCACGAGCATGTTTGCGGCGAAAGTCAACGCTTCACCCGTGAGTTGGTGGGTCGGAGGCGATGGATCTGCTACGTTTGAGGTACGTGTGAGTTGGACAAACGATTGGTCGCCAGTTCCTGAGGATTGATACCATGCGCGCGGTGCGACGACATTCCGGACGATCAAGACGGGGTTTTCCTCTACTTGTTCAATGAAGCCACCCTCTTCTAAAGCCCTGCGTGCTTCTGTGATGTCAATCGATTGTTGCCTTTGCTTGGTTAAGAGTTCGTTCTTACGTGCCAAAAGTCGTTCTAAGGCGGTAAGTGTGATCTGCGTCTTTTGCATGTCATTTAGCACGGAGGTGAGCACGGGTTCCTCAAGCGGGCGCCAGTACTGGTCGCGGATAAGAAGTCCCGTATAGCGCGGTGTCACTTGCGGGAGGCTTGTTCTATTCGGGTGCATAAACGTTCGCACAGAAGTGAACGAGATAACAGTAAATGTCAGGATTACCAACGTACAACATGTCAGGATCGTCCGTCCTTTCCGTTTCCGCATGTTGGAGATACCTAAACTAAATGCGGCGGCACTTGCACTCAATCTGCCGACATCTGCTTTATAAACCTTACTTCCTTCTTGCCGGATCTTTTCGAGTTGCTCCTCGAATTTTCGGACAATGATACTGATGACGATAACCGTCAATGCAAGCACTACGAACGAGATCAAAATAATCACAGGTGTAGTCGCGATCTGGAATGCGGGGTGAACTTGGCTTAGGAAGAAGAATACAAGTAAAAAGATGCCGAACGATCCCAAAATCTGCTTGTGGATATTTGGGAAACCGAAAATGAGCCGCTCCATAAAGTACGCGAACGGCATCAGTAAAGCGAGATAGAACATTACACCGTTAACGACATCATTACCGGTCTGTTTGACATCCGGATATGCACGTGATTCGTAGCCCCACGCGGCACGCGCGAGTTTGAGTGCTTGTTGATAGTCCTTTTGGAGTAATTCAATCTCTGCTCGTGCGAGATAATCATTCGCAAATTGATGGAGTTTATCAAGCCGGTCGCTGGAGATACCAAACCGTTTATAAAGTCGTGAGCGGTTCTCATCGAGCCACCACATATCCCGGACAACGACGTATGGAGTGAGGCGAATTTGTCCGTTTTCGCGGACGACAAACCCCTCACCAGTATAAAGCGTCGGGTTCTTCATACCACTCTTAGTTGCTTTGATGAGTAGGAGTCGTTTACCGATCTGTCCGTATGCCATCCCAATTTTAATGCGGGTGTTAGGCTTACTATACACGAGAGCGATGGGCTCGGCTGCGGACACACCTTGCTGCTGCCACGGTTTGGACATCCCGAACTTCTCCGGCGCGCTATCGGTGAGTGCATCATAGACTTCGAGTTCCCGCAAGGTCCGTAGGTACCGCTGATCCACCAAGTCGTAGATAGTTGTAGATACGCACGGAAATGTGACGACCCGACAACCCCGTCTACGAGTATTGATGGGAATTTCATTAGGAAGCAGCTTGGCACCGTAATTCCCTAAATCAGGTGCGTAGATGATATCTCCAGAATCTTGATCGAGAATATATGCTTCGACTTCTTGTTTCCCCTTGAGACGTCGTGTGGCTCTACCTTCCATAGCTAACCCGGCAACCTCAAAGTTGCCCTTGTTATCGCCCATCACAAACAGGTCCCCACGGACACCCATCATGGTTTTGTTTTTCCTGCGGAGAGTCAAGATGGGATAAGGTACCGGTTTATTCGGTAGTGCGGACTCGCGTGCGTCAAATTCAACGACATCCCCAAAGAGGTTGCAGTAGAAATTCCCGACGCGTGCGGCGGTAGGCATTTCTTCGTCCCGAAGTGCTTGGATGAGTAACGATGCCAATGTCTGTGCTTGCTGATGAAGATTACCGCCTTCGCGCAAGTCAACGCGTTCAATCGTATCGAGGGGTGTGTCCGTTAAGACACGTGCATCTTCGATAGTTGCAAAAGCGATTCCGGTTTTTCCGACAAGCGTTGCGACCTCACTGTCAAAAGCAATTTTACCGGGGATATAGGTTTTCCAAGTCTTTCCGCCACTTGCGGAGATGGCGTTAACGAAATTTGACTCACCCCCAAGTCCCGCGATTGAAATAAGAGTTTTGATATCCTCAATTTCTTCGTCGGAAAAGGTGTCTGGGTCTTCGTATCGAAGCTGTAGCATTGCGTCCAGCTGCTCACGTGTACGGATATTATTCTTTCGATTTTTCTTCGCAGTGCGGACATCATTTCGGATGAAACGCTCGACCTCTTTGCGGATATAGTCCATATCCTTGAGCATATCCTCGGAGGGTTCACCTTGATTACGCCACTGTTCAAACTGCATTTTCATCAGTCGGCTCACCCCGCTGAGACCGGTGAGTTTGTCGAAGTGCGCGCTCAGTAACGTTTCAAGTGTCTTCCCTTCAAGAGCTGCTTTATCAGAGATCCCGTTTGCAACCGTCCATTGGCTTGCCATAACGGCTTGTCGAATTTGGTCATCTGTCCACTGCCAGAGTTTCCGGACACGGACACCGAAATCAGCATCTTCGGCGTAAGCGGCAAGCTTATTGCCGATGCTTGCGAACTCGCGACGTAATACAAATTCGGGTTGCTGATCGTAGAACCATCCCTTGTTGAACACCCCGAACTGATTTGATTGTGAGGAGAAGTCAATACTAATATAGAGGGAGGTATAATACCGGTTGAATAGGTCTTGAAGTGCGATAGCCGCCTCGATCTGTCCGAGTTTTCGATTGTATTCGTCGGTGTCAATGCGCAACATCTTTTCAATGCGACTCTGGATGTTACGGAAGCGTGCGTTTCGGAGCGTCAGCATATTATCGCGTAGGAGCACTTTAGTCTCTTCATCCAAATCGGTATCTAATGTGGGTAACCGTTCAACGAGATTTTCAAGTGCTACGATGTCTGTGTCCGCACGTTTTTTGACGATCCCTAACAGTTCTTTTTCGTTAATGTGTGATGAGATGCGGGAGCGCAACGAAAGTGCCTGTTCGACTTCATCATCTGATAGGTAGTTTTCCAAAATGAGACGTTCTTCATCCAAGTATTCCCGACCTAACGTTCCGGCTGTTGCGATCAAATTCTGGATACGCGTTCGTTCCAATCGGGCGTTGCGGAGGGCAATTTCAAAGATACTTTGTTTGTCTTTGAGAAGATCGGCTATCAATATAGCAGCATCAACGGTGTCTTCAGATTCGTTTAATCGCTGTCGAAGTTGGGTATCAATAGTGTTAAGGCGTTCTATCCCGGCTTTCGACAAAAACTTACCGCCATAAATCAGAGAATCCCCGCTTGGTTTCCCCATCGGCGTTTCCTTGAGTTGCCGAATGCTGCCTTTAATCTCATCTTCAACGGGTTGGCTGTCAGGTATTTGTGCCAGAACCTTTTCAAGTAACTGGTTCTCTCGCTGGATCGCGACTTCTTGGGAGTCGTTGGCATTTCGTAAAACACTGCGTGCTTCTTTCGCTTTGTTGAGTGAGTGTAAATCAAGATGCCGGTCGAGTATTTTCTCGGGAGTCCATATCAGCGCAAATTTGCGTTTGTCGCTCATCTCCCAGTTTGCGAGGGTTTTGTTAAGCATCTCAATATCAGGGACGAGTTCTTGTGGAAGGTCTTCCGGTGTTAGGGCTTGCCAGTCTGAACCTTGTTGCACCGGAATAAGGTAGGAATCATTTGGGTGCGTACCATATTCGTCGGTGTTACCGGTCTCTATAGCGTGAGTGAGTTTCTGTACCGCCCATGTGTCAAGACGGGCAATCGGTAGTCCAAGCGTTTCGATTAATTCGCGCTGCGCGGATCGGCTCGTGTTGAGTGCAACGGCACGAACCTCAGCTAACCTGCTGACAATATCTCGGAGGAAATGTGTCGTTTGCAGAGCCTCTTTCTTCGAGCGGGCAAGATTTGCTAACAAACGACTCTTCTCTTCACCTGTGAAGCCTTGCTTTTCACGTTTTCGATTCCTATCTGTCTGCTTCTTCTGGCGTTCTGAAAAGTCCCGCTGTTGCTCTGTAAGAGATTCAATCTCAGACCGTGTTTTTGCCAAGCCATCCAGTGTGGTTGTGAGGGAGTCTAAGTCAGACTTTACGTTGTGTATACCGTGGAAAAAGTCAGCAGGGAGATCGACGAGGACGCTCCGGTCAATGGAGAGCAGAAGCCTTCTGCCCAATTCTTCAAATTCGATGACATCTGTAGAGAGTCCACGGCGAAGTCCGTGCATCGTTGGTGTACCGGGTGAATTGGTGGCAGAACCGACAATATCTTGTCCAATGCCTTCCATGAAGGCGCGCATACCCGCAAGCCCTTGGAAGTGTCCATCAACTGCAACAAGCAGAACAGAATAGCCGGGCCGATATTGGGGTTGACTAAAAAGGCGCGCGAGTTCCATGAGGGTCGCGATACCGCAAGTTGGATCAGCACCGGGTGCCATTGCGGGGACGACAGACATGGAGTCGTAATAAGCTGTGAGAATGATGAGTTCATCACGTAAGGTCGGGTCTCCACCCTCCAAAAACCCACGTATATTTTGCCCGACGCGGCGTTCCCAAGTCATCTTACCTCTGACACGAACATTAACTTGATTCCCCTGAGCCTGTTGTTCTTCCAACAAATTGGTTAGGACAGCAGCATCTTCTTTGGAGATCCAAAATCGTGGTATATTAGCAGGGACGGTACCGAACTTATTTTCTGCTTCACCTCGGATGGTTGTTTCGGGTTGGATAAAGATAACGGCAGTGCCACCGAGCATTGCCGCATTGATATAACGAGTACTGGAGTTAAAATCGAGAAGGACTATCGCCCCTTTCGGGATAAAGATATGTGATTCACTCGCGGCGATAAACTCGCCGGATTCATCGACTTGTCCATCGTTGTCGTTATCAATTTCATCAGTGTCGTCCCCCGGAATTTCGTCTGTCCAGCCATCTGCATCGTTGTCAATACCATCTGTTCCCCACCCTAAGATTTCAGAAAGCTGGGGGATTTCGCCATATTCATCAATAGTGCCATCCTCATCATTGTCGATGCCATCGGACGCTTTTTGCAGGTGTTCATTAAGTATATCATCGGTGATGCTGGCTTCGGTGATACGATAGCGTCGAGCGAGCGTTGTGAGCGTATCCCCATCTTGGAGCTTGTGCCAAAATCCGCCAATGTTGGTGCCGTTGAAATCGGCGAGTTCGCCATCATCGCCGTAAAGGAGGGGACCAGACAAACCTCCTGTTGGAATAAATACGGTGGTTCCTTCGACAACTGGGGTCGCCAGAAATTTGTTCCGGTCGTCTGCAAGGATAGTCGTCTCATCAACTTGGTAACTTTCTGCGATGTCTTTAAGTGTTTCCCCTGCTAACACAGTGTGTTTAATTCCGTCTGCTAACAGGGAGGTCCGCACAAGATTGGGCCAGAGTGGGGTGAGTTTAAAGGCATGTAGTAGGTTGGCTTCTGGGGAGAGTACTTCAATGATGCTATCGCCGTGGTCGATCGGCACAGTGACGGAGAACTCGCGACTTTCCACGTTTTGCAAGCCTATTTCGACGAAACGGTCAAAAATGTATTTGCTGCCACTCGCAGCTTGTGGATAGCCCGTTACCCGACTGTCGAGGCTTGAGAGGCGTGCAATGTCCTTTCGAATGTTGCCAATAGAGAGGTCATCCCGAATCTGAATGGCTGCAGATTTCATGCCAGTACTGGAAACTGTTTGCGCGTATGCAGTATCGGGCAGTTGCCCAGTGACAAGCAAAACGGAAAGGAAAAACATTAATACATTTATTAGTGCACTGAAGCGTCGTAAGCTGCACTCGTGCCTACTATGAATTTTCATGTTGTAAAGTCTCCCGCCTTTTTCAGATTTTTCAGATTTTCCCTCTGTAGCGCGTTTGGGTATCCCTGAGAGAATACGCAGGAAAACAGCGCGCAAAGAAATTATACCCCTAGCATCCGATCACTCTTACAAAGTGGAATGCGGTTCATATATCTTTTTCTATTTTTTTCGTGTTAGCTCCGTTGTTCTTTAGATTCGGTGGTCGCGTTTATGCTGTCTCTTTTAAGTGTCGCGGAAAATCATGAAGTAGTCGCTTTTCGCTATAGATTCCTGTTTTCGGAGCCTACTGGCGTAATTTTAGAAAGTAATATGTATATTGTATATTATTATTGCAATTTTTGTCAAATTAAAATTTGCATTTAAGGCTTTTTTAGGTTAAAATATATTTCACGTTTTTGCCTCTCATTGAAGCAGAATTCCCTTAAAACCACATTTCACTGCAACGCTGCAGCGATGCTAAAGAAATTTAAGAAAACTCAGCGGTATTATAACAATAGTTCGCTGTTTAATAATAAGGAGCTTAACGTGGGCAGAGAATCAAGAGACTCAAATACAGATAAAGTCGTCTCACGTATAAAACTGCGTCGTCGTGAATTGAAGTTGACACAAACAGAACTTGCAAAGGTGGCAAATCTAACACCTGCTGCGATCTCGCAATTTGAATCAGGAGCCCGAAAACCCTCGTTTAAAACACTTTCAAGTCTTTCCGATGCTTTAAAAGTCACTACCGATTACCTACTTGGAAAAGCCGACAAAAGCTATGATGACCTCTTAGCCGACCCAAAGATTAGTGCTATGTTCAAGGGGATGATGGAATTTACGGAAAAAGACAAGGAAACGCTCTACGAGTTCTATGAATTTCTTAAGATGAAAGCGGAAAAACCCTCGAATACATAGTAGCCCTATTTCGTGTTGAACGAAGTCTGCTCCGGTCTGTGAGAATTCAGTTCTGTATTGACAAAACGTAGGTTGTATATTGAAAAGCACAATTTATTTTTACTTTCAAGAAGTATTAAGCAGTTAGCACAAAGAACATACAAAAATCCATCACTTCTGGTGAGGATAATGTCTGTACCAGAACTACAAGTTTTGATTTAGAAAACGGAATTAAGTGCTTTCAGAAACTGGAATTAAATTGTAGAGTCTATTGGTGAAGAAATCTGGGGAAACCCCAAACAAAAACACCGATTAAATTTAAAAATTTGGACAGAGGCAGATTTTCCCGAAATTTTGGCGGTTCTCTAATAGCAGGTGTGCCTCACCCGCACGATGGAGTGGTAAAATCCTGTCAATAAAGGGGTTCCAGTTTTCCTTGTCCAGCGAGATGGACAAGCGTTCGGAGTTCAGGGACTGTGCCGAGGGCGGAGCCCATCACTGTTAGTTGCTTTTGGTACATCTTTCGGATGTTAATTGTTCCAATGTTGCCTGTTGTCACACCACACGAAACGACGCCTCCCATTTTTCGCAAGACTCGCGATGCTCTGATCCCACGTTGCGGCACCAACATGCTCAAGGACAACATCCCACGCCTCGTCCGTTGGTTACATCAAGCACGACCTCCGAAAAATCAATGTCTTTGTAGTTAATCGTAACCTCTGCACCCATCTGCCGGGCACGTTCAAGTTTCTCATCGCTGCTCGCTGTGGCAAAACTCTGGCACCCGTTAAATTTGCGATTTGTAGTCCCGCGCTCCCGACACCACCGCCTACGCCGAGAATTAAGACATCGTCCTCAGGGCGAAGCTGCGCACGCGTCATTAACATATGCCATGCTGTGAGATACGCTATCGGCATTGCAGCGGCGTTAACGAATGACAGTGCCGCTGGCATCTGAATAGCGTTTTGGGCAGGGGCTTTTACGTATTCTGCGTATCCGCCGTTTGTTTGGAAACCGATGAGTTCTTGCGTGTCACACAAGTTTTCAGCACCGCGATAGCAGTCACTACAGATACCGCACGGAATACAGGGTGCGAGAACGACTCGATCCTCGACCGCAACACCGCGGACTGTGTCACCAATTTCGGTGATTGTCCCAGCAATGTCGGAGCCGAGTATATGTGGCGTATCCCCTTGACGGAGTTTCGCTTCTATCTCGGGGGCGGTTCCGCCGGGCATGAATATCCAGATAGTTCACCGCACAGGCTTCGACTTTAACCAGCACCTCATTCGTATCAAGCGTCGGTTTGGGTACGTCTGTGTACTGAAGGACCTCCGCGCCGCCCTGTTCTGAGAAAACAATTGCTTTCATTTTTCTAATGATTAACTCTGGGCATCGTTCCACTTCGTTCCACGATGGTTTCTGGTGAATTCCAACCGGATTGGGCAGCTTGAGAACTTTTTTCAAGCACACAGGAAACCGGGCAATAGATGGAGTAAACTTCCTGATTCGCGCTGCAGTTTAGAGCCTATGTAACTCATCTAAACAATCAGAAAGTCCTAATATCTGTAGTTCTCTGGAAACATAATTAAGGACAGCCTTTTCCAATGCCAACGGATAAACGACTCCGTACTGTTTTGCAATATTCGGTCCGTACCGTTGCATAATCGCTGTTAACCGGAGATGTGCTTTTGCAATGTCTTCTCTATTAATACTTTGCATTGTTAATGCATCTTCGATTTCTTCTCTGAGAACTTGCGGTACAAAAGCATTAATATTTTTTACACCTCTGTCTCTTTGCTTCCCACTCCCTATGATGAGTACTTCTGTCAGCGACATTACAACAAATGTAGTCCCCATAAATCCTGCAATGCGTTCCTCGCGTCCCAAGACTGTAGGAAGAATAGCAAGCACACGCCAAAACTCGTTGAAATGCTGCTTTAGTATCGAACTAACATCTTTTGATTCTTTGTCTCTACACGTTTCCTTGAATTGAATACATCCTTCGGCGGCAGACACCAGATGAACTTTAGTACGTTCAAGGATAATTGTATCCCCTGTGTGTAACCAAACATCAACTCGCAAGCCTGCTGTTGTGATGCAGGTCATCATCTGTCCAGGAAACGTGTCTTTGAAGAGAACCAACGACTGAATATCGGATAGCCAAAATTCTAATTCCTGTTGGAAAGTTTCTTTATTCTCTTCGGCGACCAATAGATGAATGTCAATATCTGAATATCTGTCGGCGGTGTCTTTTGCGAAACTCCCTTCAAGCCACGCTGCCAAAATATGCGCGTCTGACGCTGCTTTACCCTGCGAATGCCTTCAGGTATTCTTGATGCATTTCCAATCCTTTGCAACAAATTGCTCAGGCATGCTATGTTTGTCGGCGTGGCGCGAAAATTTACCCATAGGCACCGTGGTTGAGGAAGCCGAGTAGCCGGCGCAGACGGGGACTCGCATTTTTGTGAACAGACTCCGGCATATTGTAGTTCATAAATGGATAGTATTTATGCCCAACAAGGCGGCGCCCGTATGTCACTTGTGTGATATATCGGATGCGCTGGGTCTGGTTCGGACCCCCGCGGTGCCATACCTGATTGTTGAACATGATAACGCTTCCCGCTTTTCCGAGATTGTACTGGATTTTTTCCTCCCACTCCGTTCCTTCTATCGGATTCGGAGGCGATGCACCGAAAAGATGTGAACCTGGGACAACCTCTGTGCCACCGTGTTCAATTTCAGTGACATCAGTGAGATAGTAATTTGCCGTAAAGAGTAGTACCGGCAACCGAACATTCTTTGGTGGTTCACCGTCTGTTACGATGTAGTGTAGCGCATCGTCTTGATGCCACGATGTGATGCCACCTCCTGGGAACGTCTGGAAAGAATTGTTGTGAATAACATGACAGTTTTCCGCGACGAGTGCTTCAGCGAAAGAGACAATCGGTTCAAGGTCGAACAATCGCCGATTCGGCTTCACTGTGTTCAAACATCCGATGGCTTAAGTGCATACGACCCGCGGGGCTTCCACCATTTAAGCTATTCGGATCGTTTTCGAGTGCCCACTCTAAATCTTGTCGAAGTTGCGCACATAAATCAGGGGGCAAGACGTTTTGCAAAAACAGGCAGCCTCGCTGGTGGAATGTCTCTACCCATTCCTGAATTTGTGCCTCACTGACAACCTGATCTGCCAAATAGGTTGTTTGTGCCAATTTTTTCCACCCTCCGTCGTTTTTTAGGACCGTGGATGCAGATAAAAGCAGCCTCACGGGTTATAGGCGCGGTTTCTGCCCGCGCCTTTAGCCTTTTATAAGGTACCCGTGCATGGCACGCCTATAAAAATAGTTTCTATTAACCCATTGCTGCAGCGACGATAATGCCGAGTGAAACGAGAACACCCGCAACTGCAATGCCAGCAGCGGTATTGTTCTCTTCGGCAATCTGGCGGTTTAGGTCGTAGGGGGTCGCCATATCGAAGACTTTGTAGCCTACCATCAGAATGATTAAACCGACGATGCTAAAAACAATGCCTTCAATGATAAAACCACCCAAGGCTTTGAAATCTACCATCGAAGCATCTCCAGACGCAGCCGCGTCAGATTGGGCAACGGCGTTATGTGAAAATAGGACAAAGGCAGTAATTGCTGCAGTAACCAAGATAAGCGTGGTGAATACAATCTTCTTAGCCATTTTAATAATCTCCTTATTTTTCGTTTTTTTACTAGGTCCCTCTGAGCATCGTTCCACGATGGTTTCTGGTTAATTCTGTGCGGGTTTGGGAACTATTACATGCTTCTACTTTTCGTTTGGACTTCACCGAAAACCTGCCCGAAACATTGTCCCGCAAGCCTCTATAGGCTTGCGCAAGGAGGGCAGAAACGAAGGCCTGTTAATTTAAAAAATCTCAAACTGCACATCCGTGGCGGCGTGCAGGTACTTTACCAATATAGCGTCCTTATCTTCGATATAAAGCCATCCGGATTCGACATCTTCGAGCGTTTGCACACCCGCAATCTCGGTCTCTGCATATTTGCCCGGTATGTTGATGGATTCGGAATCGTCAGCGGGTGTATCCGCATCAGTAATTGGAGGCTCGTCCGGCGGCGATGAAAACTGATAGCGTGTCCGAAGTACTTGTGGCGCGCGTCCATAACCAACGATAAGGGTATAACTCGTTTCGTTATCGGCATAGCTGAGTTGCCAGTTCAGTTGCCCGTTATCGGTTAAGGTAAGTCCATCTACCATCGCCCCGGAACTGAGGTGGTATCTCCCCGGCAATAGCAGTTTTTATTCCGAGGATCGAGCCCTCGGAGTGTATAAAAGTTCACCATGATATCTTCGGGGTTCAAGTGTGGTCCCCTGCCTTCAGTGCAGAAGCCATAAAATCCATCGGGATAGGTGCCTTTGAGCTCACCGTCTTCCCACTGTTGGTACATCGCACTTGCCGTAATACCCTCAGCGATTTGAAGCCATCTGTCATCTTCGGTGTGCCGGTTCAAGCGTTGTAGGTAATAGGCGAGAACTAATCCGTTCCATTGAACAGGGACACCGAACCACGGATGCGTGTAGAAGCTCGTACCGAAAACAGGGATTGAGGCGAACTGCATACCGGGTCGGTCTGGGAGATGCCAATGGTAGAGGAATGGCAACGCTGTTGCCGCCCAATACGTTGCGCGTTTGAGATATTCTTTTTCTGCTGTTAATTCGTAAGCCTCAACATAAGTGCCGATGGCGTAAGCAGCCGCAAGAACATCTGGTTGATACATTGGGCATTCCCACATTTGTGCACCGCGTGGCACGGAGAATTGCTGAATGAAATTAAGTGCTTTCAAACCTGCTTCACGCGAGGTTTTATTTCCGGTAATCCGAGCATGTTTAAGAAGTAGAAGTGCTGATTCAGCACAGGTGCCGAGCACCGCTTCATCTGCCTTTCCGAGGGAAGCAGTTTTCGCGTCTGTTGGGTGCCACCGCCAACTTCCATCCGATGCTTGGGTAGCAATGCGCTGCTGCGTTTCTTCCTCCATGTAAGATAATCCAGCATTGATATTACCGATATAGAATGGGAATTCCCATCTTAAAATGTGACACGAACCGCGTGCAGCCAAGCCGCCTGCTCCGGATTCGGTTATGGTGTTTTTGGCAATTTTCTAACACCCGTTCCTTCACATGTTCATCTTTTGTAGCCAGATAATCGTACCAGAGCAGGGTGCCGAAACCCGGTTCATTGTGAAGTGCCCAGTCCACACAGTGGACGGGATTTTCGAGCGTCTGCGTCCCATGTAGTCTGCATAAACCCGCACCGCGAAAGTAAGACCTCTTCTTCGTCGCTACGGGGTGGTGATAACGGTTCAGGGGCACCATAAGCATCATTCCAATGCGCTATGGCATCTAAGATAAGAGGCATTTCCATCCACGATAATTTCAGTTTTGATGGACACCGGACGCGACGGGTATGAGTGGATACGGGATAGAAGCCTCTGTCTGATTTTCTGGAACCCATGCTGGTACAGTCGGGACGAATACACCCAAGAGCGTGATTTTTCTGGTACTGATGCCAATTGGGCGAGGCGAATACTGCAGAAAGCATCTGATTCTCACCATCCCAAGTGTCCAGAGGATTCCAGATGATGCCGACCATTGATTTCTGCATCTCTACTGCCATGACTGGCACTGTGATTTTATAGGGATGCGGGACAAGACGGTTATCAAACGGTGGTGCTGCGTCACGTGTGCTTGAGGAACGTTCATCGTTTCCAGAATTCGAGCCCAGGGAAAAGTGCTGCCGTTTTCTTTTCGCGATTACGCCCTTGCCCGGCGTAAAGCATCGGACCCCGAAAGGCAAGAAGTTCTCTGTTCCATCCGTTTGCAACTGATATTCCGTTTTCCACCCGCGTCGCACTTTCGCTGAGCGTCCATTGCATCTCATAATTCCACGCAACGCCATCTACATCCGTATCCGAGCCGCTTAGGTGGACAATCGACTCCCCTTGATTGTTCCCGGCAAGTTGATAGTCTGTTGGCACAAGTTGTGACGTTTGACGGTTTTGTGATACGTCCAAGTAGACAACCTCGGAGAGTGCCGGAAGGTTGCTACGTGCTGGTAGTTACCGCCTTTTGCGGCAAAGATGATGTAGTACTCAAACCCCCTCTCAACAACCTTTTTGTCATTGATTTCTGATCTTGGTTCAGGACCGCGGACGAAAACGATGCGGAGGTGTTTATTTCCCAGCACAACGCTACCATTTTCCGTGTAGGTGTGTAGTTCTTTCACTACTTTGGCAGCGAGTTTAGGAGGTTCAGGAAAAACCACAATGTGTTCTTGGGCTGTTTGACGTTCTTCGCCTGGCTGAGGTTTGACATTTGAGCGAGACAGAAATAGGGACTACAGTCGGATTTGGGAAACGGCGGGCTATCCAAAAGACGGAGGCTTCTTCACCCGGTTCAATTTCTTTAACGGTTTGCCTGGGGCGTCCACGCCGTAGTTCATGCCGTTGATAGAGATTCGCGCCGTATCCGCTTTGTCGAGTGGCGCGGTGCCGATATTCCGAAGCGTACATTGCACTTCAAAATCTCGCCTGCAGTGACAACTGCAGCCGTCGCACCTACGTTCACAATTCTAATTTCGGCCTGTGCCGCGTAAAGCGATATTTTGACAGGAGACTCTTCTGGTTCGTGTGACTCGAGACAAATGTTCGCTAAATCCGAAACTGTTGTTGACGTGGATTGACTAAACTCACGTAGCTGCATCCTGCCATCGCTGGCGTGTAAGACAGCAATTCCACATCGTAGTTTGGGTTCGGGGTCCCTTTTCCCTTTCCGGAGGCGGGTCTGTTTGAGTTTACGTAACTGCGGCTTACCCCACAAAGCCCACGCGTAGTTACTATTGCCTTCTATGTTGCATTCCGTCAAGAATGAGACGACGACCTCTTTGCCAGCGTAGGACGTAAGTTCGATGCTTTCTTCTACCCATTGACATTCGGTCGATACAGATTTGAAGCATCTTTCCGGTACAGCTTCTAAACCTGTATTAAGAAGATCGAAAATTTCGATAGCGAACTTTACGCCTCCGGCTGTCGCTCCGCGTCGTCAAAAACAACACCATCCCGTAATCCAATGGAAAAATGTAGGAAGAGTTTCTCTTTTTCATCAACATCCGGAAGTGACAGCGTGTAATCGATTTTTGCCGCTTCTGTTGGAGTTGGATGTCAAAGATAGCGGGCTTTGTCACGCCGCCAGAATAATCTGTTCCGCTAACGGATGCCTGATCAGTACCGGAAACGGTGCTTTGTCCAAACATCTCCACGAAGTCATAAATCTCTTCAATAATGCCGATTCTAACGTTGTTGCTTCGTGCTCTGCTTCAGAGATCGTTGCTTCTGTTTCAGTATCGCCGCTTCCGTCTGTTTCCTGTGTTTCAGTTGCTATGACTTCAACGTCAGAAACCTGCGCGTGCTGCGCTATAGTACCCTCACCTTCCTGTTCAGATATTACAATCTCCGTTGCAAATTCTGTCTCATCTTCGGAAACAGGATCGGTGTCTTCCGATGACTCAGTTGCTTCATTATCGGACGGCGCAAGGGGGATGATCTCGACGACAGATGTTTCTTCTGCGCTGGGTGTGTCAGGAGTGTCGTCCTCGCTGGCGTGAGTCTCTTCATCTATAGAGATAGGTAAGGCTTCGCTGTCTTGTTGTATTTGAGGACTGTCATCATTTATAGCGACAAACGGTACATCGTCTTCAGAGGGTGTTTCCTCCGACTCAGACAGCGCGAAAAGACTGTTTTCGATTTCTGAGGGTTCAGAAACCGGGGTATCGGAGGTATCTGATGCTGTGGATTCAGCATCATTCGTGGAATTATCGTCAGTTGCGAATTCCGATTCCGTTTGGTGTTCGTCACTCTGCTGTGCATCGGCAGATGGATCGGTCTCTTCCTTCGTATTTCCGATACAAGCCTCGTCATTGAGCACGAGTTCCGCCGAGGGGGTCTGGGCAGATGCTTCAATCTGCCATGCCCCAGATTCGTCTTTCAGCACGGGCTTGCGCTGAGCGACAGGTAGCACATCGAAGGGCGTATGCGGTTCAAATTGATACCAGTATGCCACAGAGGACATCTCATTGCTGAGATGATTCCCGTGTCCGTGCTCTATCGTAACCCGAATCTCTTTCTCAAAGCGGATCGGGTTTTCAATGTGATAGACATAGGAGGTCTGGTAACCGTCGGTATTGTTTTCGTGGATAGAGGAACCGTTGTGTGCAAAAGCGTTCTGTTGCATTTCCCAAGCCTGGTTGAGGTAATCTTCTGAACCTGTGCCGTGCAGATCTGGGGGCCACTTATAGCCATCGACCCAGATCATATCATCGCCTTCACCCCACCACGTGCCTTGAAAGTTGGTAACCGACAGGTTGCAACCGATATAGTGTCCCCTACCTTCGGCGGACAGAATCAGGTAATTGTTGTCCCACGCGAGCCGTTCCGCGTTGATAATATTGGCTTCCGGCGTATTAACGCGAATTTCATGTCCCCACCCATCACACGGGTTTTCACGATGGAATTGGGCATGGAAATAGGCAATATCATCGTCGAGCGGCTCAGGGTACTGCTCATAGTCGATATAGAAGTATTGGCGGTGGCTTGTATCACCTTCGTTGACGAGTTCGATCCTTGCGCCGCGGTTAAAAGGCATCTGCAAGTAGCAGTTAAGCGCGCAACCTGTATTGAACTGGTTGTTCTGGTGTGTAGAAGCGGAGAACGGAATGGAATCGTATGAGTTAACAATTTCGTTGCCGAGTCCAAAGAAGTCCCCTAATGGACACAAGACACTTGGATGTTCCTCATCGTCCCAAAACATCCGAATCAGGACGTTTCGATAACCGTTTGGCTGTGTCATCCAAATATGATTGATACAGCCGGATCCTTGAATGTCGGCGATAACACGGGTTTCGCCGGGTTCGACATTCCATGCATCGTTATTTCTGCCTGTCGTATCCCATGAAGAAGCGCGTAACGAACGTGCTTTTTTTACGCGCGTCAGCGATGACAATAATCCGTCAACGTAGGTCATTCAACTTTTCCTTATTAATTTTAAAGTTCCCACTCAGAAGCGCGAGGAGACATGTAAAATGTTCTTGCTATTATTATACCACATACGCGTGGAAAATCAATATGCTTTTTGGCTTTCGTACTTTCTGGATTCCGACTAAGAATCAGACAGAACAGATTTCATCTTTTCCAACCCGATTCGTGCGACTTCTGCAGGATCTTGTTCCCAATAACTTGGGTTGAACAATTCCAATGAGATGACACCTGCGTATCCCGCGTCCTTCAGAATAGAGATCATCTGCCCGAGGTCGAGGATGCCATCGCCGGGATAAACCCTGTCTGCATCCGATTGTGCTTCGCGCGCGGGTTGCGCAGGCGCGTCGTTGAAGTGGAAGACAGCAATTTTTTCGCCGGGAATGCCCCTTATATCTTCTATCTCCCCACCGCCGCGATAGATGTGGAACGGATCAAGAACAATCGTACTATCCGGGTGATCTGCCACTTCCATCACTTCCCACGCATGCTTGACTTGATTGACACCATCGACGAAGCCAAGAAATTCCATAGCAGGTTTAACGCCGAATTCGCGTCCGAGTTCAAGCAGTTCTCGGTAATTCTCGCCACCTAATTGGAGATCTGCCACTTCACGCGGCGGACTTGAGATGATATAGGTTGAGCCGACAGCGGCGGCTTGTGCCATCCGCCGTTTCGCCTCTTCAATCGCTTCCTGATGTTCCTCACCGGTCGTATCGAGCCAGCCGTGCAAGGCGATAACGGTAGGCACCGAAAGTCCGTAGCCATCAAGTGCTTTTTTGACATCGGTAAGCGAACCACCCTCTTCCTCGTAAGCGGTTAAATCATCATTCCATAGTTCAATCGCTGAATAGCCGGTTTCGGAAGCGATTTGAATCTTATCCATGAGTCCGGCGGGCCGAATTGTGCTTGTATTTAAACCTAATTGAAATTGTACCATTCTATCTTCCCTTATTTGTCCATCAAACTTCTAATGAATCGGACATCTATACGCGCAAGGTCAATGACGGTGTCCACAGGCTCTCCACTGTATTCGCTATGGAAACTCACGGGACCTGAAAAGCCGATTGTTTGTAGTGTGTTCACTGCCGTTTCCCAGTCAACAAAGCCGTTTCCCATTCGGACGACTCTGCCGCCGCGCATTCCGGGCGAACGCGCCAGATCCTTGAAGGCGATAACTGCGAGATGTGATTTGACAATATCGAGTGCCATGTTAATCGGTTCCCCGACGATCGACAGATGTCCTGTATCAGCAAAAACGCCGACGTGCTGCGCGTCGAACCCCTTTACAAGGTTCATCACTGCACATGAGTTCAGCCCCATGGAGGTCCCGGAATGGTTATGGATGCATGTCCGAGGTCCGTATTGCGCAGAGAGTTTTGCAAACCCGTCCAATTGCTCACGGATGAAATCGACTTGTGCCCAGTAGCCGCCATCCTCTGCGTGCCAGTGCCAATATCCCAGTTTGATATTTTCAACGCCTGCTTCACCTGCAGCGGCGTAGACACGACGCGTATCTTCCTGACTTGGGTCGAGAAAATCACCCGGTGTGGTGACAAGTGGGATGGACAAGCCTGCGGCGGCGAACTGCTTTGCGGCGGCGGGTAATGCTTCCGTCGCGTTTTCTGGGTTCACTGGATAGCCCGGACGAACACATAAGTCAGCACCGCTCACGCCGACCGATTGTAACGCGGTAATAATATCTGGAATTTCTAAACCTTCCAGATGTTTCGTGAACATAATAAACTTCATATTTTAATTTATGGACTCCTGGGCTAAAGAAACGCCCAAGCAAAAACCCCTCCACATGTAAAGCAAAGACAAATTATGCCATTTAAGGAAACCTAATTTCATTACGAGCAGGTTTTCGGTTACATCGAGAGCAATTAAGGAACTGAACAGTCTTTTAAAAATTTAATCCGCTCTTTTCCATCGGGTTTATGGCACATCGGAGCATGCCTACTACTCTACCAATCGACAACAGAGCCGTCGTCAGGGTGGTACGTCACGGGATTCTGCCAGTCGTGATCAATCTTGTCTTCGAGCGCATCCTCATCGAGTTCGATGCCAAGCCCGGGACCGGTGGGGAGTTCAACGAATCCGTCTTTAAAGACGAAGGGGTTCTTGAGATAGCCTTCACCGAGAGTCGTGTGCTCCTGCATCAAAAAATTCGGGATAGAAGCATCTAACTGAATACACGCCGCTAAGGAGATGGGACCAAGAGGGTTGTGCGGGGCAATACCACCATAGTAGGCTTCTGCCATACCAGCAATGATGCGCACCTCGTTGATACCCCCGGCGTGACAGAGGTCAGGTTGGAGGATAGATGCTGCCTGTTTCTCTAAGATTTCACGGAAACCCCACTTTGTGAACACGCGCTCACCTGTCGCAATCGGAATGTGGGTACTCCGCGCTATTTCGGCGAGGGTGTCCACATTTTGGCACTGAATCGGTTCTTCAATGAACATCGGTTGGTAAGGTTCTAACGCTTTAATCAGAACTTTTGCGGTTTGCGGGCTGACTGCACCGTGGAAGTCAATCGCGAGATCAACTTCTGTGCCTGCGGCTTCGCGCAACGCTGCGAAGTGATCCACGGCTCTGTCAATGAAGGCTTTGTTTTCGATGATACGTGCGGGTCTGCCGCCTGCAGGACCTGTTTTGAAAGCAGTAAACCCTTTATCAATCCACTCTTTGATTCCGTCTGGATCACCACCACCTTTATATAGCCTGATGCGATCGCGCGTCGGTCCACCGAAGAGTTGATAGACAGGGACACCCAGCGACTTCCCTGCGAGATCCCAGAGTGCTTGTTCCACACCACTCAATGCGCTTGTCAGAATGGGACCGCCGCGGTAGAATGCGTGGCGATACATCGCTTGCCAGTGGTGGACAACACGTCTCGGATCTTGACCGATAAGGTAGGGAGCAAGTTCGTCAACGGCTTGCGCACACGTTTTCGCACGTCCCTCTAAAATTGGTTCGCCGAGTCCGACTAAACCTTCATCCGTGTGGATTTTAAGGAAGAGCCAGCGCGGTTGCACCAGGAAAGTTTCCAATTTTGTTATCTTCATTAAGGTTCCTCAGATTAATATGGGCTTGCAAGCAGCACCTCGCCGCTTGAAACGGATTGTTTTGTGAATTTTGATGTTATGTTACCATTTTCCGTAAATTTTGTCAACAATTGCAAAATAGGGTCATTGACAGCGATTGAATGGTAAACTGGGGCTTTAAGTTTATCGTTTACTACTATATGGGTCCTCGACCTAAATATCCGCAAGATTGACACAAGCACTCAGACGTGTTATTATTTTCACAATGACTTGGTTCGATGTCGCGCGGCTGAAGTCATTTTCCGTGCGTTTCCTGCACAATAACCTTTTTGAGCAAAACCCTTGAAATTACAAAAGGAGACCAGCACAATGAGCCGTTTTTATGTCCTTTCCCTAACTTTTATCGGCAGTATCGTACTTCTGTTTTCACTGTCTCTCCAGAGTGCGGCTACGACATTTTCCGGTCGTGTTGTTGATGAGGCGGGAAAGCCGGTTTCTGGCATCGAGTTAGCCCTGCCTGGATTCAGAGTGACCACACCTCAGGACCGAGATGAACCTGTGTTTCTTCCTTCTCAACAAGCTGAAACGAATGAAGTCGGCGAGTTCCTGATTAACGAGATTACTTCACCTTCAGTTCAATTGATGTTACTTCCCGTTCGTGCTGCAGCGTATGAAATTCGCGCTGTTAAAATTGAGGGTGTATCCTTCTATATCGATGAACGGCAGAGTCGTTTTGGTGGTATCACGTTCGCTATTGCACCGGGAGCAGATGTCAAAGATGTGGAGATAATCGTTCGTCCGAGAATGCGGATTCGCGGACGCGTCCTGTCTGCCGACGGCACCCCACTTCGCAATGAACGAGTTGGCATCAGGGTAGAACGTCGCGACATAGATGGCAGCGGCAAAGGGGGTGGTGGAGGCACGAGAGCCCTCGATGCCGATGGTTACTTTGTGGAATATGTAAGGGAACCTGCCTATTATACTGTCTCCGTAGGATATCAGGGACAGTCGGCAGAATCCGAGGAGATATTGCTTAAAGACGGGGAACGTCACGATAAGCTCGTCTTTACCCTTGACGGCAAGGCATCTCCGAAGCCTGATCGGGCAGTCGCCCGCGTCCCCGACAGAGAACGCTTTCAAGCGGCGTGGAACCGTGATCGCCAGGGTATGTGGGCAATCAATCCTGAAAACCGGCATGCCTACAAAAGGATTTATTGCGAAAGCCGTGAGGAGGCACACACCCGCGCTGTTGAACAAGGAGCGCATCTCGTTGCTATCAACGATGCGGCAGAACAGGAATGGCTCCTTGAAGTTTTTAGACGAGAAAATTATTGGATTGGACTGACCGACGCTTTAAAAACGGAGAATCCACACTGGGGTAATGGCGAACCTGTCACGTATACCAACTGGAGTCAACCGGAGAAGACTGCTGGCGGTGAAGGGTCTGGTCAAGACGGTGAGGCGAACCAGGGTTACGCTGTTCTCATCGGATTGACAGGAAAGTGGCAAGAGACGCGTCAGGGCAATCCTCTCGCACGCCTGACGGAACGGGCGATTCTGGAAAAAGAGCGTTTCACTGTTGGAACACCTGAATCGGACGACGATATTGAAAAGCGTTAAGCGCATCAAGACACGAGGAGGTATTGACATGGACCGGAACTGTACTACACCAAAGTTAGTCGTACTTGCATTGATACTTTTGTTTGTCGGAGCAGGCGTTGAAGCAGCGGCAGAAGGACTTAGTGGGCTTTCAGGGAAAGTTGTCGATTTAGAGGGAAACGCTGTCGCTGGCTTCACATTTGGCATTCAACCCGTACAACTACACGACGGCTTTCTCCACGCGGATCATGATTTCCTACACTCTTTATCCAAGGGAGAAACTGATTCGGCGGGGGTTTTCACTGTCAGCGATATCCAGCCCGGGCTTGTTCAATTAATTGCACTTCCAGCCCCCTTGCTGGATGCGTTTGAGATGTTTGACCCAGAGAGGTTTCCTCCAGAAGAGGAGATTCCACCGGAATTGATGAGACTTGGTAGCCTTGAGCCGGATAAGAGGATTTACTCTATTCAAGTTGGGAAGGTCACCGTCTTTAATATGGGCGAACCCGGCTTTTCTGAAGGACTCACGTTTGCACTCGACCCCGGTGTGATTATTGAAGATGTCAAAATTACCGTTAAACCACGGCTTCGGATTCGTGGACGCGTTGTTTACGCCGATGGTACGCCTCTTGCTAACGCCGAAGCAGATCTCGACATGGAACAGCGTCATGAGTTCCGTCCGAATCATGGTGGGACCTATGGCACCAACTTTTTTACGGATGCCGGCGGTTACTTTACGGAATATACGGATGAGCCGGGGTTTTATACACTGTCTGTAGAATATAACGACCTTTCTGCAGGAGCGGGTCCCTTTCTTCTCAAGGACGGCGTGCAGCCTGAGGAGATTATCTTAACGCTTGAAGGTAAACCGGATCCTGTCGAACCACCCGCTGATAACATTCCAGACCCCGGTAACATTGAATTTCGCGAGCCACCCGCACCGCCACCAGCAATAAGCGTGTGGATCATTAATCCCACAAATGGACACGCTTACAAAAAGGTTCATTGTGAAGACTGGCAGGATGCCCAACGCGAGGCGATTGAGGAAGGCGCGCACCTCGTCTCTATCAACGACGAAGCAGAACAACACTGGCTTGAGGTAGTTTTTTCACACAAACCCTTTTGGATCGGACTCACGGATGTGGAAAAAGAGGGAGAATGGCAGTGGGATAGCGGTGAACCTGTCACCTACACCAATTGGGCGACCCATCCAAGTTTCCCTGATAGACTACCAGATACCGAGAAAGACTATGTCGTGGTCACCTTTAGACAAGGCGGGTGGCAGTCGGCTGGTCCTGAAAGTCCGCTCTGGCGTATGGCACGATGGGCAGTCATCGAAAAAGATGGCTTGGTTTCTACGATGTCCTTGACACCAAAGTCTGCAGATAAGTAGATGGTGTTATCTGGCGTATGACGAAGATGGCAATCCTTGAAAAACCGGATAGGCTTGATGGACAATAATATTTGTCAGACTGTGATTTATCTCCACTTGATGTCTCAACATTCAGAAAAGGAGAATTTACATGAATCTTCAACGTCTCAGTCTAAAACTTGGAATCCTTGTCGGGATTGTGGCATTCTCTTTCACTGTTGGCACTAAAGTGCAGGCGGGTAACCGCCCACAAATTCGCGCGCGGGTCGTCCACGCCGACGGAACACCGCTTGCCAACGCGGATATATATGTCATTGTGCGATCTAGAGATATGGATGCAAGTGGTTACGGAAGTTCGGGCAGCACAACGCAGACTGATGCCGCAGGATACTTTGTGGAACCCCTTCAATGGGATGACGAGTCTGAATTCTATGTGCTTGGTGTTGCATACCAGGGGTATCTCGCGAAAGCCCCACCTTTTATTTTCCAAAAGGGACAACCAGAAGTTCATCTACTCCTGACACTCGATGACAATCGAGTTACGCCAGATAGATGGAGACCCAATCAAGTATTCACCACATTAGAAGCATTTCTCGATCCATCAACGGTGTGGGCAGTGAACCCAGCAAATGGACACGCTTACAAAAAGATTTATTGTCACGATGTAATGGATGCGATGACCCAAGCCGCTACAGAAGGTGCTTATCTTGTTTCCATTAACGATGAAGCAGAAGAAGTATGGATACAAGGAGTCTTTGAACTAGATAGTTTTTGGATCGGACTCAGCGATGTCGCCGAGGAAGGGCAGTGGGTCTGGCACAGTGGTGAACCTGTTACGTATACCAACTGGAACGCGCGTGAAAAAGAGGGTGGTAACACTGAAGTGAAAGATTACGCCATCTATGACTGGGGCGGCACATGGCAGGCAGTTGGGCCCGTAGATAAACGGGCACCTGTTCTCAAAGAGGCAATCCTCGAAAGAGCAGAGCTACCTGTTAAGACACCATCTGGTGAACAGACAGATGCTCAGCCAACGGGTGTCTTAACACCACCTGATAAAACTACCGCTGCTCGAACCCATCGTTCTGTCTCGCCTTGGCACACGTTGCACCCTTTCGAGCGCGGCGTATGGGCTGTAAACCCCGAAAATGGACACGCTTACATAAAAATTTGGTGCAGAAGTCTGGAACATGCGCACGACCGCGCCGCCGCCGAAGGCGCGCATCTCGTCGCGATTAACGACGAAGCAGAACAAAAGTGGCTTTTAGGACTCTTTGGGAATCACCTCTATTGGATCGGACTCAGCGATGCAAAAAAAGAGGGCGAATGGGTATGGCGGAACGGTGAACCACTTACCTATGAAAATTGGGGATCCAAGTATAAATTTCCTCGTAGCACCCTCTCACCAGAAGAGAAAGATAGTGCTGTTATGACCTTTGTGAATGGGCAGTGGCATGCCGTTGGTCCCGGTGATCTTTTGTGGCGTATGACGAAAATGGCGATCCTCGAAAAGTCAGGTGCGCTCGACGGTTCCCCTGTCGAAGATAAATGATAGTTTGCATCTACAGTTGTTTCGTTCAACATTCGGTTCACCCATCCAATTTTTTCAATTAATTTGTCAATCCTCACCACAAACTCTATGATGCGTTAATGTTAGGCATATATTTTTCAATTTAATATTCTAACTTAGGCAGGATGTGTGGAACGTTCTGCTCGCGTAAAAAGGAGATGGCTTATGAATTGCCAAAACCTTTTGTATAGAATTGTGGTAATTCCGATCGTGATTTGCACCCTACTGGGTTGCAGTGAAACGGAGGATACATCTTCCTTTGCGTTATCGGAAGCCGTGATAGGAGGAGACACAGCGGGTTTTTCGGGGCGCGTTGTTGATGAAGATGGAAGTCCGGTTGCCGGGCTCGCTTTAGTCATTCAACCGTTCAAAGTTGACGATAATACTGGAGCGTGGACCTACCCTCCGGCTTTAGAAGCGGAGACCGATGATGCAGGACAATTCTCCATCACGGATATTCATCCCGGAGAATTTCGATTCATGCTGGCACCTGATTATGGTAAAGGTCTGTCTCCTGAGACGGAATATCAACTCCTTTCTGTCAAAATCGGAGATGTTACTTACCATCCAAATGATTTGCTCCCTCTCTTTTTTACGCTGAACACCTTTTCTATCACGCCGGGCGTGCGAATCGAGAATGTAGAGGTCACCGTGCGGTTCCGGATGCGAATTCGCGCGAGAATCGTTTTTGCAGGCGGCACACCCTTAGCAAACGAAGAGGTTGACATCAACATAAGAGCACAAGATTTACATGGGAATAATATTGGGGGTGTCCAAGGGTCGGTGCAAACCGATGCTCAAGGGTACTTTGTGCAGTATGTCGATAGGAAGAAGGCAACCCGCTACAGGGTGTCAGTTGAATATAAGGGGCTTTGTGCAACATCGGAGATATTTGTACTCAGAGTCGGAGAACGCCGCGAAGATCTGATTTTGGAGTTACCAGGTCCTCCCCGATGAAGTGGTCGGATCAACACAGGAGCGTATAAATTGGATGTAATCGCCTTACGAGAGCAAATTTCCGCAGTAGGCGCAAGTGTGCAGTTCAACATCACCCTTAAACGTTTCGCGTTCAGGAGTAAGGTAGGTCTCGTAATTAGTAACGCAGTTTGTGTTTTCACACGGACGTGTAGAAGCGGCAATGTCTCGCTCTGGCGGTTGTGTCAAGATAAGCTGCTCCAGTCCGACAAGACTTGCAATCAGTGCCATCCGAACGGGTACTGCGTTCGCGGATTGCTCGAAATAAGCGGCGCGAGGGTCGTCGTCTAATTCATAGGCGAGTTCATTGACACGCGGGAGTGGATGCATAATCATCGCATCAGGTTTGGCATGTTTCATAACTGCCGCATTCAATAGATAACTTCCACGTACGGCAGCAGCATCCATATTCGGCGGGAGCCGTTCCTCCTGAAGTCGATTGACATAGATGACATCCAATCTATCAATCACTTCTGTAATACTTTCTACCTCAAGAGGTATCTGCCCATCGCACTGTTCGAGTTGCGCGAGCACCCACGGTGGCATTTGTAGGGGTTTCGGCGCGATGTGAATCAGGTTCCCACCAAATCGCGCGACTGCAAGGGCAAAGGAGTGTGCCGCCCGTCCAAACTGAAGATCTCCGCAAATACCGACAGTTAATCCTTCTATTTTTGATTTTCGCCGTATAATGGTATAAAGGTCCGCGAGTGCCTGCGTCGGATGTGTATGACTCCCATCGCCGCCGTTGATGACTGGGATATGTGTGTACTGCGCGATGACGCGCGCCGCGCCTGCCCAGTTATGCCGCACGACAATGAGATCGGCGTAGTTCGTCACCATCCGTGCGGTGTCGGCGAGCGTTTCTCCTTTAGTAACGGAGGTTGCTTGTGGATCGGCGAAGCCGAGGGTGCCGCCGTTGAGCCGTTCCATCGCACTTTCAAACGAAAGCCGGGTCCGTGTACTCGGTTCATAAAAGAGGGTTGCCAGCAGTTTACTTCGGCAGATCCCTGCCCATGTCTCCAATTGTGACTGCATGCCTGCCGCAAGTCTAAAGATTTGTTCAATCTCAAAATTCGACAAATCGTCGAGTGTTACCAAATGCCTCATTTTCCTCCTTTGGGTGTCCGTTTTGAGTTCGCCTTGTCCTTATCATGTAACAATCTTTTTCAGAAGCGATTATGAATCGACCTGCAGACTACCAACCAATTCCTTAATTGACACCATATCTGCATTTTTGAGGTAGGCATGGATGCCTTTCACCACTTCCATTGATGCCTGCGGATTGACAAAGTTCGCCGTTCCGACTGCCACAGCGGTTGACCCAGCGATGAAAAATTCGACAGCGTCTGTCGCAGTCATAATGCCTCCCATGCCAACGATCGGAATTGAGACGTTTTTGTAAACCTCCCAAACCAATCTTAATGCCACCGGCTTTATCGCGGGACCGGAGAGTCCTCCTGTCACGTTTGCGAGTTCCGGTTTCCGTGTTTCTGCGTTAATCGCCATGCCGAGGAGCGTGTTGATGGCAGAGAGCGCGTTTGCGCCGGCCTCCTCAACAGCACGGGCAATCAGCGTAATATCTGTGACGTTCGGGGATAACTTCACCAGTAGCGGGAGGTGGGTCTTCGCTCGGACTTCTTTGACGAGTTGGTGTGCCAATGTCGCATCAACCCCGAAACTCATACCGCCACAGTCTAAGTTTGGGCAGGAAATATTGAGTTCTATACCAGCAACGCCATCTGCCCTGTTCAGTTTCTCGGTTACTATCAAGTATTCTTCGACTGTCTTGCCACAGACGTTGACAATCACCGGCACATCAAAATCACGCAGATAGGGTAGCTTCTCCGAGATAAAGCCGTCTACGCCGACGTTTTGGAGTCCGATCGCATTCAGCATGCCGGACGGGGTTTCCATGATGCGTTGCATCGGATTGCCGGGCCACGGCACACTCGTAACGCCTTTAACGACCACCGCACCGAGTTGGTTCAGATCCACGAAATCGACGTATTCACTGCCGTAGCCGAATGTGCCAGATGCCGTCATGACGGGGTTTCGCATCTGGATCCCGCCGATATTCACACTGAGTGACAAATCTGTTATATCCATCATAAATAATGATAGCAGGTTTAGGTGGAAATTTCAAGACTACATTTCTGTTTCGTTTCATAGATGGAATTTCGATGTCGGTTGTTCTTGATATGCCGGTCAGGAAACATCACCAACTCAGATAGACGACGCGAAAATCGAAAATCAGTCCCAGAATGCTAATAATAGAAGCAACTATTACATCCCCGATAACCAAACCGATGAAAAATGGAATTGAACGTCTGTACAACCGAACACCACCTGTTGAGAGAAGGATCCGTTTAATTATCCAACTGATGAGGAGTGGAAACCAGAGTCCAGTAAACGTCCACCAGCTTGAGACGACATAACCGACGGGGTGTAGGGGCCACTGAACGAATCGCCATCGCAAGAGCAAAAGGCTGACGGCGAAAGCAAATCCGCCGGTGGTATAGAGCATACCGCTGAGACTCGTTTCGCTCGGATTATAAAGCCACCCTGCGAGCCTGTTGAACGCGGCGCGGGCATACCATGAACGTGCTTGTTCTAAGCCGACTTGGTAGGAGAGGTGCAGATGCCCCCAAGCTGCAGAGAGTGCGCCTACAAAAATCGCGATCGCTAATACCCACAGCAGTTGGGTGGGGTTGAAACGGGTTTGATGTGCGAGTTTGAATCCCTCCAATTGGTGCGGCATCGGATGCGCGCGATAAGAGAGGTGGTTCAGCCAGAAAAAGAGCGACATCACCGAGAGATTCCGATTTCCGATGCGCCGTGTGCCGAGTGCATCTGTCAAGAGCAAGTCTGGACCGGCGTTGTAAAGGTCGTGCGCAGGCGGTCCCAATTCGGCGCGAATGCGGGTGATTGTCACCGACATCGCGAAATAGAGCGCGAAAAATAGACCGGCAAACCAGAGCGACATCCCTGCCTTGAGGCAGAACGCCATAATTAAGATAAATCCGACAAATACCCCGATTCCGGCTGTTCTGTAGCGTAACGCTTCACCTTCGTCATTAGTAGTAGGGGATCGGTTACTGAAAATCGTCTGCAGCACTACCTTGACATGTGCGCGTCCCATCCATAATGTCCAGAGAAATAGGGCTATCCATACACCTCGGATTTGCGCCATTTCTCGCGGAAATCCGATAGCCCCTCGCCAACCGAACATCTCACCGACGATCCGTTGGAAGTGCCAAAATAGGTGAAAGAACCAGCAGGAAAACCCTAAATCCAGCGGGATTAGGAAACCTACGCCAATTGCAAACGGGAAGAAACTGATACGGAAACCGGGATTGTTCATTGCGCTCCACGGCTTATCGGGAAGTCGGAACCCGCGATACAGCGGAATTGTAGGGAAAACAGGATCGATTTGGTGTAAACTATAGAGAAGGTTCAGTACAGCAGCGATACATAAGCCGACAGTCATCATCCGTTTATTAAAAAATAGATGAGACGTAGTTCGCAGGGGGTTTCCTACATTTGAAGCCGCTCGTGTGATTTCGTAAGGTAGTTGTGCGATCGGATAGGTGAGTCGTTCATGTTCCTGCCACTGCTTGCGTAAAAGCACGTTGAGACAGAGCATTGTCACCCCGATGACGAGGCAGAAGCCTACCCAGATCAGTGTTGGCAGCAACCATGCCTGTATGTTTGTCTGAAGATAGAATGTGGATTCGCCTTTGTAGAAGCCTTGCAGTATCTCTTGTTTGCCAACGACAAGCCATTCAGGGAGGTGTTGATGGAAAAGTTGTGCCCATTCGTTTTCGGTTGTTGCGTACCAAAAGCCGTTACCCATTAACGGCACCAAGACTTGTAGCATATCGCGCCCTGCGAAAACGGAGGCTTGGCACAGCATCGCATAGATGGTTAACAATTCGCTCTGTGTAAACGCCAGTGTTGGGCGTAAACGACGCAGGACCGCGCTGAACCCGATAAGGACAAGCAACGTAAATAGGACATTAAACAGTAATGCCAAACTTGTAGGTCGGTTGGAATCCCAGATATAACTGAGATGTAGAACCCAGTAGCTATTAAAGGGAATGAGAAGGATACCGATCAGTGTTGCGCGTAGCGTAATAGGGCTTTTTGAAGGGTGTTTCATATTTCTTGATAATGTGCATTGCTACGGTCTGGCTGATGGGAGGAGATAGCAAAAAATGGTGATGATGGCGGTATTCGCTTTCGTTGTTATAATTATGATATGTGGTGGTGTGTTGCTCGCACGGCTGGCGACGGTTGCCAAATCCAAAAAGTCGTGGATATGGGGATTTTTCATTCTCATAGTGCTGATCTGCATTCCACTTTTTCTGTTAGGTCTCGGTGTATGGTTTCTTTTCTTCAGTAACATGTCGTCGGCGCGTTTTAGCCCGTTTAATTAATAGGAACTTCCTGAACGGACGTGCGTGCCGACTATTAATGTTCGAGTAAATTAGAGTCTTCCTCGGTATTTTCCTCGGTAGATGTTTGCTGGACAGCCGAGGTCTTGCCTGAAAGATAGAGAAACCATAGAGTGAGTCCAATTGCAATGAGAATCCACAGAATACCCCAAATCTCAGTCGCGATACCTGTTACCTCCGAGAGCATTCGTGCATCCGAACGGAGATTGGATCTGTCCAAGATATCGCTTTTAATGTCAAGAATCGCGTAGAGACAACTCGTCACACCGATAATACGGAGAATCCAATCGTTGACTGCCTCTGGGAGATAGAAACCAATGGCGACCAGGGCAACGCCAAAGCCGATGCCGAACAGATAAGTAAATGTACTCTCGCCGAAGCCGATGGAGATAGCCACCATGCCGATGCCGATAAGGACGCTAATTGCTTTGTCGAAGTGGGTTCTCGCAGCTAGGAGCAGGATGAGTCCACCCCACAGCAGACTCCCAAGATAACCCGCAGTCAACGTCAAAAACCGAGAGCCGCCTTGTGTCAGTGCGTGCCCTCCCTGCTGCGGGTTAATCTGAATCTCTACAATACGACCGCCAGTTGCGATTGCCGCGAGCCCGTGGCTCACCTCATGCATAAAGACGACAAAGATTTTGAGGGGATACACAAACAGTGTATTCCATAAAAACCCAATGCCTATGAAAATCAGGAGCAACGCGATATAGCGTTTAAAAATTAACAGCATAAAGTCCTTTAAATTGCTTGCTTTTTACGATAGAATCTGTTATAGTATATCACAAGATCTTCAAAATATACAATTCTAAAAGTAAGGTGCACGCTTCCAAAGCGCGCCTATGGAACCAAATGAATACGTTCGGTCATCTTTTTCGGATTACGACCTGGGGCGAATCGCACGGTGGAGCTGTCGGTGTTGTGGTTGACGGTTGTCCACCGCAAATCGACTTGGATATATCCGAAATACAATTTGAACTTGATCGGCGGAAGCCGGGTCAAAGTCGTCTCACAACATCGCGTCAAGAGGGGGATGTCGTTGAAATACTTTCCGGTATCTTTGAGGGCAAAACACTTGGAACGCCTATCTCTATGCTGGTATGGAATCAAGATGCGCGTCCCTCAGCCTACGAACACCTGAAAGACCTTTACAGACCTTCACACGCCGATTTTACGTACCAACAGAAATACGGTATCCGAAACTGGCAGGGCGGCGGTAGAGCGAGCGCACGGGAAACCATCGGACGCGTCGCGGCAGGGGCAATCGCCAAGCAAGTTTTGCGTGAGGTGTCCGGCACCGAAACACTTGCTTATGTCAAACAGATTCATACATTGAAAGCCGAAGTGGATGCAGACACGGTGACGCTTGAAGAGATAGAAGCGAGTCCTGTCCGGTGTCCTGATCCTATTGTTGGTCCGAAGATGGTGGAACGCATCGATCAGGCGCGGCGTGACCTTGACTCTCTCGGTGGTGTAATTGAATCGGTTGCTCGTAATGTCCCGGTAGGACTCGGGGAACCTGTATTCGACAAACTCAAGGCGGATTTGGCGAAAGCGATGATGTCTCTCCCCGCAACGATGGGTTTCCAAATCGGTTCCGGCTTTGGGGGTATTACAATGACGGGATCTGAACATAACGATCCGTTTTATCTCGAAAAGGAAGACGAGACGGAGCGCATTCGGACGCGTACAAATAATTCCGGCGGCACACAGGGCGGTATTTCAAACGGCGAAAATATTCTGTTCCAAGTCGCTTTCAAGCCGACGGCGACAATTGGTAAACCGCAACAAACTGTTGATATGCAGGGGAATGAGGTGACGTTAGAGGCAAGCGGACGACACGATCCCTGTGTTTTAGTGCGAGCACCCGCTATTGTCGAAGCGATGGCAGCACTCGTCCTCACGGATCATCTACTCCGCCAGCGCGCAAAATTCTGATGCAGGGCCAAACAATCATAACCACACACGATGTCGATGAACTGTTTATTTCTACGGTGATTCGACTGATCCAGCGGCGCGCCTTCCCGAACCTCCGGAATATTATCGCCAAAACCCACTCAGCTGACATCGCTCACTGGTTTCCGCACCTCCGTACGGAAGCGAAGGCGAGCCTCTTCAAGGTTTTGATTGAGGAAAAGCGGATGGGGGAGGTTCTACGGGACCTAAATAGTGCCGATATTAGCGAGTTCGTTGAAGAAACGGATCCATCTGTTGTTGCAAGCATCTTGCACACGATGCCTGCAGATGATGTAACGAGAATTCTCTCTGACGGGTTTTCTCCCAATTGGAGAACCGAACAGGCACTTAAGCCTGATAGATTCAGCAAAAACCATCGTGAAACGAAGTGGAACGATGATCAGAGTCCATAGTTAAAAAAATTGGAATAGGACAATGGCTACAGAACCGGAAATCAAGGGAATCTCACCTGACGAAACGTTGGAAACCTGTGCTCGGCAGATAATCGTGAACTATTTTCACGAAATGATATCCTACAAAGAGGGAGCCAAAGACGGGATCGATATTGAGTTTGTCCATGATATGCGCGTTGCTTCGCGTCGCTTGCGCGCCGCAATGGACAATTTCGCTGACTGCTTTCCAAAGAAGCCGTTCAAAAAACACTACAAAAAGATAAAAGCGATAACCCGAACGATGGGAGCCGTGCGGGATCTGGATGTCCTAATCGTTCGTTTTCAGAATGAATTAACTAATCTGACTGCAGTGGAGCGAGCAGACCTCCGAGGGTTGATTGAGCACCTACAGCGGGAACGGAAGGAAGCACGAGAACCGATGCTGATGCTCTTTGAGGAACTGAAAGAAACCGGTTTTGAGACCGAGTTTTTGGAATTCTTTGGAGGAGCGGATTTTTAAGTATGTACTCCTGGGCTGCGCTCCATTTCATTACGTGTAGGTATCTGGTTAAGTCTCAACTATGTTTGAAGGATTTGGTGGAAAAAAGTAAACCAAAGCGCGTAGCTCGTAATGTAATGGAGAGCGGGTATGCGGAGAGGAACTTCAAGGTCTCTGGGGAAACACCCAAGCAAAAACACCCACTTCACCGAACCGCAAGGTATAATTAAAAAATGGCAAAGGCACACAAAGTCATCGACGTTGCACCGCTGCGTAGTTATCACGAGAATGCCCGTATCATTCTCCCACAAAGACTTCAAGAGGTTTACACGTGGGAGCCGTTCATTCGGGATGAGACGAGGCGCGAAGAACTCCACAATATGCGAATTTCCATTAAACGCCTCCGGTATACGATGGAACTTTTTCGCGTGGCTTATAGATTGCCGAAAACACGTTCTAAAAAGGCTTCGCTAACTGACGACAAACATTTTGCTGAATTTCTCGCGGTGATCGTTGATTTACAAGAAATACTCGGCGATATTCATGACGCTGATGTCGTCTTGAAAGTTTTAGCCGATTATGCATCTCAATCGGAAAGTCAAGGAGGACAGATTGATGTCCCTCCGGGTGTTGCTACGGTCATTGCTCGGACGGAGGAAACCCGCAAAGCGGATTATGAAACGTTTTTGGAAAAGTGGGACCAACTCTCCGCCGCAGGTTTCAAACAAAAATTGTTATCATTTTTAGTATCATAACCAATTATGGGATGGTCGCACGTACGAAATGTGTATACAGGAGATTTTTTATGAGTGCTAATGTTATCGGTGTGGATATGGGCGGCACCAAGATTCTGTCCGCTGTCATTGATGCAGAGGGTAATATCTTAGGCACGGCCAAAGTCCCAACGAAGGCGGACAAAGGGGCATCCGAAGTGATTGATCGGATCGCAGGCTGCGTCCAAAAAGCGATTGACAAATCAGGGGTTGCCTCTGATTCAATTCAAGCGATCGGCATTGGTGCTCCGGGACCGCTTGACCCTGCAACAGGCGTTGTCATTTTCGCACCAAATCTCGGATGGAGGGACGTTCCGCTGAAGACAGAGTTGGAAACACGCACTGGCATTCCAACCTTTGTTGACAATGATGTGAACGTCGGAACGCTCGGTGAACACGTGTTCGGTGCGGGAAGAGGTGTTCAGAACGTCGTCGGGATTTTTGTAGGCACAGGTATTGGCGGTGGGATTATTCTACAGGGTGAGTTGTTCCACGGTGCGAGTAAAACGGCTGGTGAAATCGGGCATATCATCGTCAAAGCAGGGGGTCCGCGCTGTGGCTGTGGTACGCGTGGATGTTTGGAAGCAATCGCCAGCCGCACAGCGATGACAAAGCAATTCCAAAAGGCTATTCTAAAAAAGGGAAAAAAGAGTGTGATTTCCGAACTCACCGACGGCGACCTTGGTGCGATTCGGAGTGGGGTTTTGGCGAAGGCGATTCGATTAAACGATAAGTTGACCCTCAAAGTTTTCAAAAAAGTAACAAAATATCTTGGAATCGGCATTGGTTCCATCGTGAATTTCTTGAATCCGGAGATGATTGTACTAGGTGGCGGTGTCGTTGAGGCACTGGACGATACGTTCTTGGATGATATCCGTGCCGCTGCGGGAAAATACGCGCTGCCCAATACGCTGAGTGGGGTTCAGATTGTGCCGGCAGAACTGGGGGACAATGCCGGTATCCTTGGCGCAGCTGCCTTGGCACGACAGCGATCCGAAGCGGCGTAGCGAAACCGAGACCCGACGGTATCGTTTTATAGGTCCAGGGAGGGTAGATCCATGTTAGTTGATGATAACAGAGAAGAACATCGGATGATAATTTTCGGCAACGATAGCCAGCTCGTTCAAGAGCGGTTAATCGTGGAACAAGACACAAAGCCGGACGGAATCTTGGCACAGAAGGTTCACGCCGACTCCTATACCGTCACGCTGTATGTGTTGCTGAAGGATTACGGGCTCACCCCGGTCTTTCGTATCAAGCCGCGCATCCGCTTCCATCGCTCTAACTACGATAACCTCTCTTCGAGCGCACCACTGCAGTATCGTCTTGATGACATCATCCATTTCGCTGAATTAAAACGCGGCATTGACTTGACGGAAAAGATTGATGATGTCAAACTCGCAGAAATCCTCGGAGACGCGCCTGCACTCAAGGATGTAACGGATGATGCGGCGTTGCATCTCGTCTCACAACGCGACGTGTCCCTCCGGAACCCTCCTTTTAAAACCAAAACCAAGGTTTTTGGAAAAAATGAAGATGAAGGTGTAGAAGAAGGTGGGCTTCAGATTGGAACGTTCCTTGATGCGCTCAATCAACCGAAACGCACCGAGCAAATTTTCAAACGTTTCGCACAAGGAAAAGAGTTTGCCCGTGATTTGCGCGAAGCCTTAGTGCCCTACAAAGATTTTGAATTTCAATTTGGGCTTTATTCTCGGTATGAACGACGAGATTGCGTGTTGGCGAATGGAGATGCGGAAACCAGCGGGAACTACCGTGCGACATTCGACCCATGGACGGCACTCGGGTATATCCGAACTGCCGGCGATGCGCAGCAATTCCAAATTTTAGTGCATGAACGCGGCACCCGATGGGAACACAAGGTTATGTTAGAGGAGCTGGATGCCCCAACGCTTGAGCGACTTGCTATGGAGATCCCTGGGCTCCGCCGCGAGTATCTAATTGGAAGGATTTTGTCGAAAAGCCAGACGGCTTTGACCCGCTTAGCTGAACTTCGCCAATCCCAGCTGAACCTCACAACCGATTTGCATACTGGATATACGCTCCAGTTAGAAATACCAGTCACTAAAAAGCGGTTTTCTGTCATAGAACATCGTCGAAAATTGCGGAGTGTGTTTAACAATAGTGGGGCTTATCGTCTGCATCCACTGAATGGAGAATTTGTTGAGAGGCATCATAACATGGCGAAGGGCCTCCGAGATGGTATCGTCTGGACTTTAGATTCTGTTGATTTGTTCACAGGACAACCTCCATTAGAGGACCAGGATGAAGAGTTTCTTATCATCAAAACGCCTCATCAGAACAAATTCGTGGTCCGCTCCGCCCAAGAACTTCGCGAACGCCTTCCTAAAAACGGATTTGAAAAGTGTTGGAATGAAGCAGTTGATGTGGGGGGTTATACCATCCTCAGCCGAATGAGTGGCAGGGTTTATCTCGTAAGTTACGGGCGGAGGAATACCGGCAGCATCCATGAAGGCAACGTTACCCAAGATGAGGTTGCGCATTATCTCTCAATTGAATACTTAGGGATGGAACCTGACCGTGTTGGAACTTCACGTTTCGGGATGCCACTCCAGGTCCAACAAGGTTTCTTTGAAAGAATTTTCAGCAGGCGACTTGTCCCGCCCATCTTTAGCCAGTTGATGCAAACCGAGGCACAAGTCATCGCAGAAATGAAAATCCTCGCTCGGCACTGTAAAGAAAAACTGGAGATTCAATAAGAGGACATGAACTCATGATACGAAGACTTATAGTAAAGGGGTTAAACAATCGGATTGACGCTGGTCTGGAATTCCATTCAGACCTGAATATTATTACTGGTGCGAACGGCTCAGGTAAGACAACACTCCTTAAGTTGCTGTGGTATCTCATTAGTGGACACCTTGAGCAAATCCTTGCTGAAATCCCGTTTCATTCCATTTTAATTCAGACTGATCTGTTCACTTTCAGCATGGAACGTGTTGAACCCAACCAAGTTACCTTTGATTACAGTTTTGGTGAAGAAGAAGGGGGATACGAATTTATTATCATAGATGCAGAAACCGGAAGGATAAGTAGGAAGGATGTGGATATGGTAAATGTGCTTGAAAAGCGGATCGCGCGAACGACCAAGCGGAGTCTATTCTTCCCAACCTTTAGAAGAATTGAGGGCGGCTTTTCCAGAACTCCGGATGCAGAGGTTTCAGATGTAAGAGTTTTGTCAGTACCGGAAATGCTGCAAGTTTCAATGTTGAGATTTTCCGATGAGGTGTCAATCAATGGGCACAAGTTCATCGCTTCAATCTCAACAGAGGATCTCGGTGAACTGCTCACACAGAAATACGCTGATATTTATGAAGAAATCAGCACACGCCAGTCGCAGGTATTAGAAGATATTTCAAGAGAGATACAAAACAATCCAGATACGGACAAAGTTTCTGAGATTCCTCAAGATCCTTCGGCTGTTTTGAATGCTATTCAAAAGGTTAATGAGGAACGGGAACAGTTGAGTAAGCCGTTCTCTGTGTTGTCTGAGTTATCTCGGAAGATTCTACGGTATGACGCGATTCGTGTTACTGGAAGGGGTGTTCGAGGGGAAACTGCCGACGGCATTACTTTGGGAGAAGGAAGCGATGGAATTACAGTTGGGGAAGCAAAAGATGCTATTTCCTCTGACAAACTCTCTGCCGGCGAGAAGCAGATGCTCAGTTTTTTATGCTACAACGCGTTTAGCAAAGACACAGCTGTTTTCATCGATGAACCAGAGTTAAGCCTACACGTTGATTGGCAAAGACGTTTATTTCCGACATTGATGGAGCAAGGACAAAATAATCAATTTTTCGTAGCTACACATTCACCTTTTATCTATACTAAATACCCGGACAAAGAATTTCTGTTAGACGAAAATCGCGGAGAAGGTTAATGTTACAGCGACACCCTACGGTGGACGAATTGGTTTCTACTCTTCGTAGATCGAAACTACCAACGGTTGTTGTGGAAGGTAAAGATGATATGCAAATATTTCGGTGGATGGAAGATCTTCTTGAGGTTCACGAAATAGATGTTCTTGCGGCAGGTATGAGAAGTAATGTATTGGCTGTTTATGACAGAAGAAGCGAATTTGACCATTTACCTGTTGCTTTTATCGCCGATCGGGATAAGGAATTGTTTACACAACTTCCTGTTGGGTATGAGGATATTATTTGGACACAAGGATATAGCATTGAGAACGATTTGTATGCGGGTGCTGATCCAAGTTTAGAAAATTTGATGGATCCTCAGGAAGCAGATGAGCATAGACAACTATTAGATACAATCATTGAATGGTTTGCTGATGACTCCTTTTCACCCTCTTATGAATAGGCTAATACAAGAAATAGAACAAAAAATTGCAGCGCACAGTTTAACTCCCTGAGCATCTCATTATATCCCAACAAAAGGAAACGCCAAACAAATGCCGAACCGCAGAAAAGTCCTTATCACCGGAGCCTCTGGCTATATCGCCGGACGGATGCTTCCAGAATTTCGCCAACGCTACGACCTCGTACTCTTAGACGTGAAAACCACGAATCGTCAGGGGGAAGCGGTCGAAAACGTTCAGATTGCCGAACTGACCGACCCCAATCGAGACGCATACCGACACCATTTTGAAGGCGTTGATGCAGTCATCCACTGCGCTTTTAAGGGTGGTAGTTTCGAGAATGAGCTTGCCAACATCCAGATGGCATACAATCTTTATCAGACTTGTATCGAGACCGATGTCCGGCGCGTCGTCGTCTGTAGTTCCAACCACGCCGCCGACTATTATGAGCGTCTTATCTGGGCAGATAAGTGGGATGTGGTGACACCGGAGACGCGTCCGCTCTCCGATAATTTCTACGGGTGGGCAAAAGAGGCGTATGAGCACCTCGGTTTTGTCTTTGCGACGGGACACGTTGACGGTAAGAAATTACAGAACGTCCAGTTGCGTATCGGTGGACCGCGGGAGACGGATATGGCGAATTCTTCAGCGGACGATTTGAAGGCAATGCACCGCGGACTCGGCGCGTATTTGAGCATCCGGGATCAGGTCCAACTCTTTGTCAAGAGCATTGAGACAGAGAACATAGAGGACGAAAACGGGATCCCGTTCCAGATCTTCTACGGCATCAGCGACAATTCGCATAAATTCTGGAGTATCGCCAATGCGCGGAAGGTCATAGGTTATGCTCCAGAGGACGACAGCCAACTCCGTTTTGCCGACCGGTTGGCAGAGTTGTTGGGACAGGCGAAGGAGACATAGCGCGTTATTTCCCTCCTTCTCTTTGTAGGAGCGACCTCCCGGTCGCGATTTCTTTCCTTCTTTTCCTGTAGGAGCGACCTCTCGATCGCTGCCACGGGGAAAAGGAGGTATAATACAGCACAATATAAGGAGAAACGCCCTATGAAAGATTTGATAAAACCTAACAGTGCGATAACACTTCTCATATGGAGACACCTCGATCTACGGTTGATCTTTCACTGCAAACCGGGAGGAAGATCTGGAGCACTGGTATTTGATAACCCGCGATCTCCACTCCTTGTTGAAATAGACCGAGGCACAGATGTAAATAGCCGGCAGTTCACGAAAACTCTCATACACGAGTTGGGGTCACGCCATGGGGGTGGGGGATACCTACCCAGTTCCTGGAGCAGTCCCCACCACGGGAGGACTAAATTTGACCAGAGGAACACAGCCGGCCGCCGTCATGGCATTTAACGTTTTCATTTACACGGGTCACCACCTTAGTGAAGACGATATAAACGGCATCGTCTGGCTCTACAAAGTTACCTATGAGGACTTGGACCCGGGTGATTGTTTTTTCCCTGACTATACGTTTGAAAAAGTTCCAGCAGGTTGTGTTCCGAAGTCTCCGCTGATCTTTGAACTCAGACAGGGACACGAGACGTTTGCCGTTTGGATCTTGGAGCAAGACAGAAACATTGATGTTAACGCTCGAGACGACACCGGTTCGACAGCACTGCATTACGCTGTTTTGAATCGTTACACAGAGGTGGTGGATGCGCTGTTGTCTCATGAAAATATCTGGATACGTCCGCGGAATAAAGCTGGCAAATCACCGATTGACTTGGCACGGGATTTAGGTGATGAAAAAATGGTGAAACTTCTGTCGGAACATCCGAATCAACACCTGAGTGTTGCGGCAAAAGGAAAGTTAGCTACAACATGGGCAAGCCTGAAACAACGCCAGTGATTTTTACCTCCTCTGTAGGAGCGATCTCCCAGTCGCGATTCCCCTATTCCTCAATCCTGCTGATCCTGATTCAGACGACATTTGTAGTTAGGTGGAACCAAGCGAAACCCAACGCTTTTCCTGTGGGTTTTCTTGAAATGTAGGGGCTAAAGTTGGGTTTCACTACGTCCTTGGTGGCATACAACAGATCTTGTGTTTGAAGTGTATTTGGAGTGTCGGCAGTGGCCTTTGCAGTTTCGTTCAACCCAACCTACGAAAACGCTAAATTGACGGCTATGGGTAGAACCAAGCGAAACCCAACAACTGATTGCTGAAAGGGTTGCGTAGCAACCCGTACTGATAACTGATAGTTATTCCGTGGGTTCGGCCTCTGGTCACGATTCCCTTTGTTGAGAAAATTCGCACTTGACAACCCCAACAGACCCCTATAAAATAGCGGTATCTCGTGGAAGGAGCCTACGATGCCGAACTTTACAGCGGAAGAACTCACCGAAATTTGCTTAAACGTCTTTCAGAAATTAAAGATCCCAACAGCCGAAGCGGAAGTGGTAACCCGGTCTATGGTGGATGCCAATCGCGTCGGACACGATTCACATGGCGTTATCCACCTCCCGAAATATGTGCGTGAATTGGAAGAGGGATTAATCCAGCCCGATTCACCCACAGAAGTCCTACATGAATCCGCTTCAATCGCGGTTTTAGATGGAAACTGGGGCTTCGGTCCCGTCATTGCTACGCGTGCCGTCGAATTAGCAATCCAGAAAGCAAGTCAGACAGATATAAGCTCGGTTGCTGTTTCGCGGTGCAATGAGGTCGGTAGATTAGGCGGATACGCGTGTCTCGCCACAGATGCTGAGATGATCGCATTGCTCATGACGAACGACCATGGGGGTGGCACGTGTGTCGCACCGCACGGCGGCGTTGAAGGACGACTCTCAACCAACCCGATCGCGTGTGCGGTGCCGATTGAAGGCCAAGATCCGATCGTATTGGATATGTCTACAAGTGTTGTCGCATCGGGGAAGATCCGGGTCAAACAGCATCGGGACGAAGCACTTCCGCACGGATGGCTCATTGACGCGGAGGGCGATCCAACGACGGATGCGGACGATTTCTATGACGTGCCGCCCGCCGCCTTATTGCCGTTTGGTGGAACGGTTTCTGCACACAAAGGATTTGGGCTGAGCGTCATCGTCGACATCCTATCGGGCGCGCTCACAGGGGCAGGATGTAGCCAGAGTGAGGATGCTCGTGTCGGCAACGGGTTGTTTGTGCTGGTGATTAACGTTGCGAGTTTTAGAGGATTTCCGGGGTTCAGCGCGGAGATAGAACGATTTATTCGGTATCTCAAATCGGCGAAGCGCGCCGCTGGCGTTGACGCAATTCGGGTGCCGGGTGAACGCGGTTGGGAAACACAACGTAAACGGGAACGGGAAGGCATTCCAATAGATGCCGAGACATGGGCACAAATTCAGGCTTTATTGTAAATTTCACAGATTTTTAGGGTTTGAATTCTTGCTGTAGAAGCGACCTCCCGGTCGCGATATTTTCTGACGAAACAAATTACCTTTTTTGTCTGAATCAGGATTCACAGGATTAAGGGATTTCCAGGATTAGAGAACCTTCTTGAGTAAAAACTGTCCTTTATAGAATTACCCAAATATTTTAACCCAAGTTGCTACGGACAAGATTTTAGGTATGCAATCAGCGTTTTTGTATCGTAAACTGTTAGTTTGCGGACGCGCAAGCACAGACTAACAGTCTATGCTACGACGACTGGCACAATCTAAAAGATTATGCTACAAAGGTGGCAACTTAGGTTATTTTATTAAACTTCCTATGGAAACAAGATAGTTCCTACAAAAGACGCTATGCTGCTGTTAAAGATTCGCCTGTCTCTGGGTGAAATAGGTGCGCTTTCTCCATATCAAAACGAACTGTCACCTGCGCGTTGTGTTGCGGTATATTGATGAGATCGGATTGTGCAACGAAACTGTTCTTCTCCGTCCGTAGATACAAAAGCGCGTGATTTCCGAGCGGCTCAACCAGTTCCACCTGTGTACCCACACTGTTTTTCCCGTTTTCACCAACGTGAATATCCTCCGGGCGGATACCGAGCGTCACTGAATCCCCTGAAAGTTTATTCAGTGCCGACTGGAGGTGGGCATTCAGTTCCACTTTGAAGCTTTCAAATCTAAGGGTTGGATCACCGCCATTATTCACGATGTCCGTCTCTATAAAGTTCATCGGCGGCGTACCGATGAATCCGCCGACGAATTGGTTTGCCGGTTTATGATAGAGCGTTCCGGGATCAGCGATCTGCTGGACTTTCCCCTCATTGATCACCACGATCTGGTCCCCCATCGTCATTGCTTCGACTTGGTCGTGCGTAACGTAGACGATGGTAGCGTTGAGTCGGTCGTGTAGACGACTGATTTCCATCCGCATTTGCACGCGTAGCTTCGCATCGAGGTTGCTCAACGGTTCATCGAACAGGAAGACTTTAGGGTGTCGGACGATCGCTCTACCGACGGCGACACGCTGGCGTTCCCCACCGGAGAGATGCTTGGGTTTTCGGTTCAAGAGGTGTGAGATGCTCAGAATCTCCGCCGCCTCTTTGACCCGCTCGTCAATCTCCGCTTTCGGATATTTCCGAAGTTTCAATCCAAACGCCATGTTCTTATACACCGTCATGTGTGGATAGAGGGCGTAGTTTTGGAAGACCATGGCGATATCCCTGTCTTTAGGCGGGATGTCATTAATCCGTTCATCGTCAATATAGATATCGCCTTCCGTTATCTCTTCCAACCCGGCAATCATCCGTAATAGTGTTGATTTACCACATCCCGATGGACCGACGAGCACGGTAAACGACTCATCGGGAATCTGAAAATCTGCCTGTTCAACTGCGAGAACGTCACCGTCATAAATTTTGGTGACATCTTTCAAGGTAAGGTGTGCCATAATTTTTGTGTTAACGAGACACTGCAAATAGGCGGAGTTCAGACCCCGCCAGCAAAGTATGAAGGGAGCATTATGCCCCTCGTTTTATTCTCCTGGACGGAACAGTCCCAACGCTTTTCACGGTTTCAAGTTTCTCAAGTCCACCGTGCGCCGCGACAGCCGCCTCAATGATCTCTTTGACCTTGAGGTTTGTACTTTGATCATCCCTTGCAGAATCGGGAGGTGTTTCTACAGGTGTAGCGGGATTAACGGGTTTCGCAAGATTTTCCGACACCAATTCAGCGACGGCAGCTTCAACATCAAAACCGCCGAGGTTCGTTTTGCGGATAACCCCTTCACCGTCAATTAGGAAGGTCGACGGAATCCCCTGCACCTTATACATAGTGCTAACCTTGCGGCTTTTGTCCCAATAATGGAGCCATTCCAGTTGCTCTTTTTCAATATAAGCCTCAAGAGGTTTTTCTGACCTGTCCAGACTGATACCGATAATCTGAAACTTCTGATCTTTATACTTTTCGTAAGTCTTCTTAACGTTCGGTATCTCTGCGATGCAGGGAGGACACCATGTTGCCCAGAAATCGAGGAGCACGACCTGTCCGCGGTACTGCTTCAACGAGAGTTCTTCACCCTTCAAATCCGTCACCTGAAAATCGAGTGCTGGCTTACCGATCCACTCGCGAGGGTTCATTCCGGAACTCGCCCCAGGAGGTCTCGGTAATTCACCCTTCCGTTCAGCTCTGTCCTGTTCAAGAATCTTCTTCGCAAGTTTTGCCTGCGATCGCGAACCGTATTTCGGATGGTCTATCAATTTTTGGTAAGCACTGTCTGCTGCGTCGTGGTTGCCGAGTTTATCGTACGCCAATCCCAAGCCTAACAGACAACGTTCAACGTAGCGAGCCTCTGGATATTCCTTGATGACTTCCTCAAAAGCCATAATGCCTTCTTCAATGCGCTCTAATTGAACCAAAGCACTGCCGAGAAGATGATAAACCTCATCCACCCGTTTGTATTCTGGATGTGCTTCAACGAATTCCTCGGATTTCTCAACTAATTTCTCTAAATCTTCCTGTTTCTTCTGCTTTTTGAGACTTTTAGAAATTGCTTTGATTTCCTGATATTTGTAAACCGCTTTCAGCGGGGCGGCACTGACGAGATTAGCGCAAAAGCCTATGAGCACGAGGCTGGTGAGCACGCACATGACATAAGCACAGGGGGTTCTATTTCTGCTTTGTTGTGGAGTTATGTCGTTTCGGGAGAACATCGTTGACCTCCTCTGTTTGAATCTGTGTGCAACATTTTATAAGGACTTACACATTTCCTCGGTGGATGTGGTTTGTAACCGCACCACATAAGCGTCAATTTAGGGGCGTAGCGAATCAAGCCAAATGCGCGTGTGGCATTTGTCGAGGTTGAACGGTGTTGAGAAAGACCTTGTTGGCACCCCAAACACTCCTAAAATGCAGTATACCGGGATATACATCCAAAGACCCAGTGAAACCCAACGCTCTTCCTGTGAGGTGCTCGCAAACGTGGCGGTATGACGTTGGGTTTCGCTATATCCCTGATTTATATGATTGTATAGGGTGTTGAATGTGTTTGGGCTGTCGGCATCGCCTTTCTCGGTTCCGCTCAACCTGGGGGAAAAAGAAACGCCCTATCAATACGCAGGGAAACACCCTATCAAAAACCCCAAGCAAAAACACCCCAAGCAAAAACACCTACGGGCTCAATTGACACCTATGGGGCATTTATTGCTCAACCTGCAGGAGACACCCAACAAAAACACCTCACTTAACGAAGTTAAGGTGCTTAATTCGCTAAATTCTCCCGCACGAGTTCCGCAACTGCGGTCTCAAGCGCGAGACCACGGAGATTTACTCTGCGGACAATACCCGCGCCGTCAATCAAGAACGTGGACGGGATTGCACGCACACCGTACAAACTACTAATCTGACCGGTGCTGTCCAAATACTGCCGCCACTCGATTCCTTCCCCGTGAATGTATGCGTCAAGCGGTGCCATGGATCTATCTAAGCTAATACCGATGATTTGGAACTTTCGATCTCTGTGTTTCGCATAAGCCAGCTTAACGTTCGGCATCTCGGCGATACAGGGACCACACCACGTTGCCCAGAAATCGAGGAGCACAACCTGCCCGCGATACTGTTCCAGTGTCAGCTCCTCACCTCTTATATCCATCACCCGGAAATCTGGCGCGGGTTTATTTACAAATTGGTTCCGCCTCGCTCTTGGACTCATTCCAAGCGAACTTGATATTTCGCCTTTTCGCTGCGTTTTATCCTGTTCAAGAAGTTGCCGCGCGGTTACGGCGTATCTGCCGTTACGGTACTTTGGATGATTCGCCAGTTTTTCGTAGAGGGCATCCGCTTTGCTATGCTCACTGATTTTGTCGTAGGCTAATCCTAATGTTAGTAGACTCGGTTCGACGTATGTAGCAAAAGGATAGTCCCTAATGAGTTCTTCAAGTACCTCAATACCCTCTTCAGTGCGCTGTAGTTCAATTAAGATGGTACCGAGAAAATAGTAGGCTTCATCTACCTGTCTGTATTTTGGGTAGGTCTTGATGAAAGCCCTTAATTTCACAATCAGCGCATCATAATCAGCCGGTTCACCACCGTTTGAAAGTTCATCGAGAGCGGTTTTAATTTCGCTATACGCGTGGTTGGCTGAAACCGAATCCGAAACTGTTGTGATAAGCGTCGAATTCACACAGGAAGCCATCAATAGCAATCCGGTCAGCACGATGATAAGGTGATGCCGGTCTCCATTTATTTTGATACGCTCGCTCTGCGGAAACATCGCTCGTCTCCTTCAGATAAATTGACATCTGCTAAACGGCGTTACGGTAGGAGTACGCCAGTAGCAGTTTGATCTCTTCCGCCTGCACCTGTTGCAAGAAACGGGTTACATCCGAGTCGGAGTCGCCTTCAGCAGTTTGGCACCAATCAACAAATTGGTAAGAATCCCAATTTTCTTGTGCCGCAATAGCCTCTCCAATTTCCGTGAACGTGTCCGATGGGTTCGCTGTTTCTTTGAAAAGTTGGAGTGCGTGTTCACGCAGTGCTGGGAAAATCGGGTGTGTCCCGACTCTACCGAACCAATACTTGGAGTTGGGATAATCCGGTTCACGGCGATGCATGATGCCGTGCCAGTAGCTCCCCGTCTGATCTGCCAACCCCTGCGAGATCGTATGCGATTCATCCAGCGCGTCGTTCCACAGAAGTAAACCGCTTTTGATGGCTTCAGCAAACGTCGTATTTTTCAGCGATGCTCCGTCAAAGAGTTCATCGAGGGATGCCGCTTCCAAAGTATCCGTCAGTTCACTGCTCCACGCTTTCTGTGGTACGAGTATCGGGAGTGGGTTACCTGCTTCTAACTTTCCGATAACTTCGGAAATTGCTGATGTGTATGTTACGTCCATAAGAAAACTCCTTAGCGTCCAAATTAGTCTAATGTGAAAGTAATTTACCATCTTTTGTCAAATAAATCAAGCGTTTTCAGATTTTTCGCCAGAAGCATTCAGTTCTCCTGTCGAATCAATATTTGACTATAGCGATTCCAGCGACCATTCTCGGTAGGTGCGGTTTGATGAAGATTCAGAATTTAAATCGGTAATGTGTGATGTCTGCCCCATACGCTTTTCGCTATGGGGACCCCTGTCAGAAGCAGGATTTACAGGCTTCTTCGATCTTTGCAGGATTGTGTATCCTTGTTGACTGAAACTCCCATTATAGCATTACCGAAATATTTAGTGAAACTTCATGAAACCGCACCGGACCCTGCCAAATCGCTTTACCCCGCTAGCGAGGTTTCCCAACCTCGCCCTTTGAGGGAAACCGATTGCTAATTGCTGACCGCTGATTGCTGTAAACGGAATGCCTCTGAATTTTTCGTAAAGGTGCCGCGACATCTTGCGCAATATGTTTGACCATTTCTTTCAAGTATGCTATTATCATTAACGATTTAAGCGTGCTTCTTCCTGTAAGGTTTCGGATAGCGACATTTTTCAGTCGCACCCAGACGAGGATGCTGTGTTATGCAAATGAGGACACTCTATACCTTTTTCATCGTTACGTGCATAGCGATTGGTTTCATAGCACAAAGCCCTGCCGATACTGAAACGACGACAGCCGCATCAGACGATTATTTCGACCAGGTCACGCTATTTTCCGATGGTAGGGTCACACGCTTTACGCAGATGCCAATTCGGGTCCACATCTCGCCTACTCTCAAAGCACTGCCCTATCTCGCCGAGATCCGCTACGCCATGCGTAGTTGGGAGACTGTATCCGGCGGGGAAATCCGTTTTGAAGAAACCGAAATGCTGGAGGAGACAGACATCCGTGTCACGTCAACCTCCAGTGGTCGCCTGACACTTTTAGACACGCAACTCGGCAGTGCCGAATTAACGCGGCTTAATGATAGCCGTCAGTATATTAGCCATCAGCCATCGGTTTCCGTCAGCGATCAGAAAAGAAGCCGTAGAGGCGAGACTACCTCGGCTCCATCAGTCAACGGTCAGGAAGAGAATCTCTTTTCTGAAGGTTTCCAACGGTTTCCGATAGCCGACAACCATTCTTCTGAAAACCGACAACCGACAACCGATAACCAATATGCCGATAGCCAATTCGCAGTAGAGGTTATTCTCGTGTTAGAAAGTGATGACACCATCGGCGAACTCTCACAGGAAGAGATGCGGACGGTGTGCCTACATGAATTTGGACATGCCATCGGGCTGTGGGGACATAGCCCTAATATCCGCGCTGTCTAATGAATCGCAAACAGCCCAAAAATGCAATGGAAAAATACCGACAGGCGTTGCAAGCGAAACCCTACACGCCAGAATTGCAAACCCTTCTGATTGACACGGGCACGCAACTCGCCAACCAGTTTCGCCAGCGAAACGATAGCGACAGCCGTGAAACGATTATGCGCTGGGTAGAGGAATTGGATAACGATGTCAAAGAAACGCTCAAACCGTAGTCCACAGATTGTATCACTATCATGCCGCAGTCGCCAGCTTGGGATGTCAATCAGGATGGCAGCGTGAACATCGACTGAAAACTGTCTTCATAGAATTACCGAAGTATTTATTGAAACTTCATAAAGTTTGTGCTACAAAATGGAAAACTGAATGGCTCTGGCTACCTCTACGAGGCGGTTGCTATTTAATCTGAAATATGATATAATTAAAGACCCTCGTCAAGGATGTGCGGCATAGATTGGACTGAACATGGGAACTGCCTTTAAAAAAGTCTTCATCGTTTTCATTGGATTTATTGTCGTTTTGGGAGGCGTTTTGATCGGTGTCATCCAACACTTCTCCCGATACGGATCGATTCCAGAAACGATGCAGATAGTAGACTTCTCCGGGATATTGGTATCGGTTTTAGGCGCGTGCATCCTGAGTTTGGTCAGTGTTGTCTTAACCTTCTGGTTAGCGCGGGCATGGATAAGCGAACAACCAGAACTTGGTGAACGGATCATCCGTCTCGCCCTCGCAATCAGCATCAGTTTTATCGTCGTTTTCGGGGGGTTGGCAGGCGGGTTGATTGTTTTGCGGACTTTATGGACAATCGGCTTTTTTTAACTTGCATTTTTGTTGCCGATATGGTATAATTAGTTAAGTCATTCGGACAAACATTGTTAATCATGCATGTGGCGTGCTTTGCAAGTCCGAGTCGGTAGGGTATTTAGTTCTCCTGTAGGAGGGATCTCCAAATCCTGACCTATCCTACGGAATCGACAGAAAATCAAAACTAAGTGTACCTACAAATGGATACAGAACGTTTTGTAGAAAGAGTTATCTTGTATACCGGAGCACAACGAATCAGTTGTTCGCTTTCGTTTTCATATAAGCTTGTAAGCGGTGCCTATCGTGAGTTTATACCGGCTTACAAGCGGCGCACTGCAGCGCCTTGACTTGGGGGTGTGAAAAATACACTACAAAGGCAGACGTACTCAGAGGACGAAGGAAAGACAAAGTCGTTCCAATTATCAGATTCGAGCCAAAGAGATCTTTCTGATAGATCAAGAGAACAAGCAGATGGGAGTCATGACGCCCCGCGATGCAATGAAACTTGCTGAAGAAGTTGGATTGGATTTGGTGGAGGTTTCACCGAATGCCTCTCCTCCCGTTTGTAAAATCATGGACTACGGGAAGTATCAGTATGAGAAAAACAAACGCGCACGCGAGGCTCGGAAAAAGCAGTCGAAAGTTGTTCTAAAAGGGATGCAGTTCCGTCCAGATACCGCGGAACACGACTACCAGTTCAAGAAACGACATGTTGAGGACTTCCTGAAAAATGGGTGGAAGGTCCGCGCAACCGTACGGTTCCGAGGACGCGAAATGCTTCATACCGAACTTGGTAGAAGTTTACTTTCACGACTCAAAGATGATTTGGAAGAGCTTGCCGATGTGGAACAACCACCACGGATGGAAACCCGCATCATGTCAATGATCCTCTCACCAAAATCTGTGTGATGTTTTTGTCGTCGCACGCGTGTTTCCGCTTGTAATTTTTTGTGGAGCGGTCTCCCGATCACAATATTTTCTCTTTTTGTAGGCGCGACCTCAAGTCAACGCCGATCGCGCGTGTGGCATTCGTCGGGTCGCGATACTTTTCAAGGATATTCTAATGCCGAAAATTAAAACACATAAAGGTGCGGCAAAACGTTTCAAGTTCACATCGAAAGGCAAAATCCGTCGCAATCGCGCGTACGCAGGACACTTGTTCATTTCGAAGTCAGCAAAACAAAAACGGAGATTACGACAGTCAACCCTTGTCGATCCGAGCAATGAGAAACGCTTGAAACGCCTTATTCATCGATAGAATTGAATGCCCGGACACCTGCGATATACACACCCGGGCGAAATAGTGGACGCGGTCATCGGTAATACCAATGATCGTAATAGGAGTTTTTCTTAAATGGCACGAGTAAAAACAGGGAGTGTGCGACGTAAACGCCGTAGTCGGATGCTTAAGCATTCTAAAGGTTACCGCGGTGGTCGGAATAATCTCAAACGCACTGCTACAGAAGCGGTAGAGAAGGGATGGAACCACGCCTACGCACACCGGCGCGCACGAAAACGCGATTTTCGACGACTGTGGATCGCAAGAATTAACGCCGCCGCCAGATTGCACGGACTCACCTATAGTCGATTCATACATGGGCTCAAAGCCGCTGGTATTGAACTTGATCGGAAAGTCCTCGCCGACATCGCCGTGAAGGACGAAGCCGGTTTTGGGCAGCTCGTCACCCTCGCAAAAGGTTAGGTTTAGGCTCGTCTCCCTCTTCTTATAGGCGCGATCTCCCGATCGTGATAGGTTTAGGTCGCTTTCCCTGCTGTAGGAGCGACCTTTCTGCTTTGTGACTTTCTTAGGGTTTTACCATGAGACTGCGCAGTTTTCGGACTTTCACACTTCCGATGTTTCTGTTTTTCGTCCTGCTGGTGTTGGATGTGGCGGAAACGACTGCACAAAACTTGAAGCAGCGCGTTGGACGGCATTCCCCTGCCTACATGCGTTCTGTCCTCTATCTATTTCATAATATAGGCAAGCACTCAGAACAGGGGTTGTCCGTCAGTCCGAGGGACAACCTTGTGGTATCGTGGGGTCAATTAAATCAGAACGCTAATAATTAAAAAGCTATGAAGGGACACAGTAAGCAGTTGAGACCTCTCAACCAGAGAGACCGCGTCATCAGTTGGAAGCGCGGTTTTGAGAGCAACTGCCGAATTTCATCCTGGAGCCGTTGAGAAAGAAATAATGAAGTGGACAGATTTCACGAATCTGTCAAGCGGGGTGGTACCGCGGAAGTAGATGCCTATCGCTTTCGTCCCCAGAAGGAAATTAACCTTTATGGGACAAAGTGACAGGCATTTTTTAATGGTTGTTAGTTGTCGGTTATCAGTTGTTAGTAGGCGGTGTGGGAGGGGTTTCTAACCCCGAACGCTTCCGTGCCACACATCTCTTAACTGATAACTAATAACTATAAAGCCGATAACCAAAAGCAGAGGAATTATGAAAGCAGAATTACAGGCGATTCAAACGGAGGCACTTGAGGCTTTAAAAGCGGTAAAAACGCCAGACGCGCTTGAGTCGCTCCGAATCACATATTTTGGACGCAGAGGAAAACTAACCGATGTTATGAAAGGTATGAGTAAACTTTCCAAAGAGGAGCGTCCGATAATCGGCAAACTCGCAAATGAAGTGCGTGCCACGCTCACGAAGGCGTTTGAAGCGGCAACGCAGGCACTACATCGCCGGCAACAGGAACAGCAGCTTGAAGCAGAAGCCGTTGACATCACACTTCCCGGACGGAAGCCTACCTACGGGAAAGCGCATCCCGTGATGCAAACTTTGGAGCGAATTGAGGCGATTTTCGGCCAAATGGGGTTTGAAGTGGTGACTGGACCGGATATTGAGACTGAGTATTACAACTTCGATGCACTAAACACACCCGCCGATCACCCCGCGCGCGACTTACACGATACTTTTTATCTAACGGATGGACATCTTTTACGCACCCATACGTCGCCAGTGCAGATCCGCACGATGGAGAACCAGAAACCGCCTGTCAGGATTATCGTGCCGGGGAAATGCTATCGGGTAGACTACGATGTCTCACACACGCCGATGTTCCATCAGGTGGAAGGTTTACTTGTTGATACGCACGCCACTTTTAGCGAACTCAAGGGGATTTTGACCTCCTTCGCTCGACAGATGTTCGGGGACCAGACGCAAATGCGCTTCCGCCCTCATTTCTTTCCTTTTACGGAGCCGAGTGCAGAAATGGATATTTCCTGTGCTGTCTGTCAAGGAAAAGGATGTCGAAGTTGTGGTGGCACGGGATGGCTTGAAATCTTGGGGGCTGGTGCTGTTGACCCAGCAGTATTTGAAGCCGTGAACTACGATCCGGATCAAGTTACCGGATTCGCCTTCGGTATGGGGGTGGAAAGGCTCGCGAATCTCCAGTTCCGCATCCCGGACATCCGCACCCTCTACGAGAACGATCTCCGGTTCCTACGCCAATTCTAAAAGTAGTAGGCACGCTTGTGGGAGGAGTTTGTAACCCCGACTCTTCATGTGCCTTTATGGCTGTCAGGGCGTTCGCTACGCTCACTTTCGGTTGTCAGCGGTCAGGAAAAAGATTCTCTTTCAGAAAGCCGACAGCTGATAACAACTGGTAATAAAAGGTTTCCACGCCGAGGATTTTGATGAAACGCTCCTGTTTTATAATTGTCGTACTCATCCTTATTCTCCGCAACAATTTCGCTGTTTCCGAAGTTAGCAGTGCCGTCCAGCGGGTCCTTGCCACTATAGAATGGGTTTCGATTCCCGAAGGCACCTTTCTGATGGGCTCAATCCCCCAAGAGACAAAAGCCGCCTACGAGGACGCGAAATTGCGGAGTTCCATGCTGGAGCAGCACACCTTCGATGCTGAACTACCACAACACCAAGTCTACCTAAGCACTTACGAAATATCGCGGTATGAAATCACCAATGCCCAATACCGTACCTTCATTGAAGCGACGAACCGTCCCACACCGCGCGGACACAACGGCGAGGAGACGTGGGCAGATGAAGTGCTCGACGGCGACACGCAACCCGTTGTCGGTGTGACATGGTTTGATGCGCAAGCGTTTGCAGAATGGATCGGCGGAAGCCTACCGACCGAAGCACAATGGGAACGGGCGGCGCGTGGGGCAGAGGGACGAACGTATCCGTGGGGAAACACACCACCAAAAGCGCGTCAACATGCCAACTTCGCACGCCGCTATAATCGTCCGATGCCCGTGGGTCACTTCCCGAAAGGTGAATCTCCGAATGGTATCGCAGACCTTGCCGGAAATGTGTGGGAATGGTGCCTTGATGAATACAGTCCAACTTTTTATCAACAACACAACGGTGGAGTTTCCCAAAATCCGCTCAATCTCCGATTCCGAGATGTCCTGCGGGCAAGGGTTATCCGAGGCGGCGCGTGGGACGTGGGGAGAGCGTTCCTCCGTTCAAGTCTACGGTTCAAATTTTATCCATTGGATTCAACACATACGATCGGATTTCGGGTCGTCCGTCCGCGCCCAAAAATAAAAGAATAGCCTTCCTATGACTATGTTCCAACGGAAACACTACCAGTCTCGTTTTCTGTCCCTCATACTGCAGGTCTTTCTTCTCATGCATCCACCACTCGGAAGTGCCGCCCCCTATTTTCGGGATGTGACCGATGCGATGAAACTCGACTTTCGGCACCTCAACGGATTTTCTGCGGAACGCCGGCTCGTTGAAACCATGGGTAGCGGCGGCGCGCTCTTTGATTTCGACAACGACGGGGACTTGGATCTCTATCTCGTTCAAGGCAATTCGCTCTCGTCATCAACAGAATCAGTCCCCACGAACCGCCTCTATCGAAACGATGCTGGTGTTTTCGTTGACATCACAGCATCCGCAAACGTCGGTGATACCGGCTATGGCCTCGGTGCTATTGCCGCGGATTATGATTCTGACGGGTATCGCGACCTGTACGTGACAAACTTGGGAAGAAATGTCCTCTACCGAAACAACGGTAACGGCACGTTTACCGATGTAACCGAACACGCGCAGGTAGACTGTCCCCTGTTGAGCACGAGTGCCGCATTCGCTGATATTGACCGGGACGGCGACTTGGATCTCTACGTGTGCAACTACGTCGAATATGCCTTAGAGACCGATATTCCGTGCTATTACAAAAACGCCCTGCGCATCTACTGCGGTCCGAACGAATATCACGGCATCGCCGATGTGCTTTACCAAAACAACGGAGACGGCACGTTCACAGACATAACGAAAGCCGCGGGTGTCTACGAACCGACCACGCGTGGTCTCGGTGTCGTCTTCACGGACGTAAACAACGACAGTTGGGTGGACATCTACGTCGCGAACGATATGACTCCGAATACACTTTTCATTAATCAGGGTGATGGGAGTTTTCGAGAGGAGGGCGTGCTTCGCGGCGTTGCCTATAACGGCGATGGCATAGCGAACGGTTCAATGGGCATAGATGCTGGCGACTATGACAACGACGGTGATATCGATCTCTGGGTATCCAATTTTGCATTGGAGGCGAACTGCCTCATGCAGAACGATGGCGACGGCTACTTTGAAGATATGACGTTTGACACAAACCTCGCCGATCCTTCTTTCTACGCGCTCGGTTTCGGCACCCGTTTCATCGACTTTGATAACGACGGTTGGTTAGATGTGCTCGTTGGGAATGGACACATTTGGGACAATGTGAAACAGATTGACGCGAAACAGAGTTACGCGCAGCCCGTGCAACTGTTTCGCAATCAAGGCGGCACCCAACAAAACCACACTGGCTTCACCGAAATTACCGTTGAATCAGGGCTGGATAAAACGCCTTACGTCGTCCGCGGGATGCTCTTTGGGGATATAGATACCGATGGCGATGTGGATGTCGTGCTTTGTCAATCGAACCGTCCAGCGGTCATTCTTAGCAATGAAGTCGGCAGGGCAAACGTGTGGCTAACGGTGAAATTGGTAGGTACAAACGGCAATACGGATGCAATCGGGGCACAAGTTCAACTGAAAGCGAACGGAATGACACTCTTACGAGAAGTTATCTGCGGTGCAAGCTACTTGTCGGGCAATGATCTTCGTCTCTCCTTTGGGTTAGGCGATGCCTCACGTATAGATAGCCTACAGATTCGTTGGCACAACGGGAACGTTCAGCAATTAAGTCAAGTGCCAATCCGTCAAACTGTCACATTTTCGCAGGATTGACACTTTTCGCCGTTAATACTACAATGGACGATAAGGTAGAATTAAGAGATGGCTATTTTTCTCAAGATCCAAGGTGCGTAGCCCGTAACGTAGTGGAGGGGTTTTTGCAATGTAATACAAGGAATGGATTTGGTCTATTCCCAGACCAAATCCGGTGTTTCTTCAGATATACGGAAAGGAACGTGAAACTCCTAACCCACCTGACCGAACCGCAGGGTAAAATTAAAAATATGAAAATCGTTGAAGAAAGAGAAGCGTGGATTCACACGCACTTCATCCTTGATAGTTTCTTCGCCACCGAGCAGGAACGCCGACAGATCTCTATCAGCGTTGAGCCGGAACTGATGCATCTCGGACTCCAGTATGGTCTGACGTATGACATCGCGCCTTCAAAACATCGCGCCATTATCATTCTTGAATGCATACCCTTTGACCCAGTCAAAGCAATGGTTAAAAAACTGATTAACGACGTAATTGAAGATTTTCCTGTCCGACTCCCTGAGCAACGGAATGTTGTTACCAACATTACTGTTGCGGATCAGGAAACGGAAACAACGGATGCTAATGTCCAAGCCCGAGTGCAGTAAGGACTTGCGTTCCGACAGTACCATCGGTGATGTTGAAAATTGAGGGGAATGCGTCCCGCCAACCGTCATTGGCACTCGGGCAAAATTGGCGGGCGTTGCCTTCAATAGCCGTTACACCGGGAATTCGTGCGGCAAGTCCGGCGGAGTGCAAAAACGATGCACCCGGACACGTCAGATCTTGCACAGCGAGGAACATACCGTATCCTGCGGCGGCGGCACCCATCAGCAACGCCTGAGACTGTCCTTTACACGCCTTGAGTGCAACACCGGAATACCCTTGCTCGCGTGCCAACAAAAAGGTCTCAAAATCGGTTAGCGATTCGTCGATTACCACGGGTTTTATCTCGGCGGCTTTGTGCATCTTATTTTCCGGATGCGATTTCAGATCCCGATCCGTCGGTTGTTCAATGTAGGCAAGGCGTTGGAAGGCATTACTCTCCGCCTCTTGAATCTGGCTGAGAAACGCTAACAGGTATTCTACGTCTTGACAGGTTTCATTGAAATCAGCCGAGTAGTGCCACGTGTCAATACCGCGTTTCGCTTGTGTTTCGGCGGTGATTTTGTCAATTGCGATGACGCGCGCGACATCCCACGCCAAGTCGTCGCCGTTCAGTTTAATTTTCAGATGCGTCAGCCCATCGGCAACAATCCATTCGGGGAGCGTTTCCGGGAGACTGTCATTGAGGCGTTCTGCGATATCCGCGTCGGTGAGTGGATCCAGTGCGCCGACGAGATGATAGAGCGGCATATTAGGCTTTGGTTGGCGCGCGGTATATTGATCAAGGTATTTTCCGGTAAACCGTTCATTCAAGCTTTTGTCAAGCAAGTTTTGGTTTGCAAGCGGCACCAAAAAGTGCGACAGATCTGCCTCAATGAAGTCTTCGCTCAATCCGTCGTAACTATTGATCCCGTTCGCTTTGCCGAACGCGTCGTGGATTGCCCCATCAATCGGACTTGTTGTAACGACGGTGCAGAGTTTCGGCATCGGCGACGCGAGTTGCATATTATGGGACAAATCATCGGCGATTTTTAAAAATTCTGGCTCAAGCACTTCAGAAAGTTCAAGCGGGTGCGCACAGAGTGTACAATCCCGTGTTGCCGCTACCGCCAATTCGGCGAGTTTTTTCATCGCGGCGAGACTCTGGTCAAGAGGCGCGTAACGCGGCGGAAACGCCCAGACGTTACCGAGCGGCATGGAGCCTTTTCCTTCTGCCTCTTTGCCATCGCGCGTCTGGACCTGCACCCGGACGTTAAAGAGAACGCAGTGATCCGTCGGTACGCCACCGAACTTGAGCGGAGTGCGGTATTGGTGTTCTTCAAAATCGTAATGAACGTCAAGGATGCGGATATCTGTCGGTTTTGGCATAATTTCCTCTTTTTAATTATTCCTTGCGGAGAAACGACGTGAATTTGAATCGTGGACGTGCATTCCTTAAATCTGAAGAAACACCCAAGCAAAAACCCCTCCATTCCATTACGGGCTACGGGTTTTGTATTATCTTTGATTCTATCACCAAGACGGGAGCCTGCAACAACGGCGCAGGTGGATCAACGGAAAGGCGCGTCAATCTTGAAGTCCGACTGACCACTCCGCAAGGTAAAGTTAAAAAATCATAGTAACCGATTTCTTACGGCACGTCAAGCAATTTCTCTGTCCCTTGCACTGCAACCAAATGGAGGTTCTTTCAATGACACATAACGCAAAAGTCCAAAAACTCACTTCACTTCTTGATAAACATGACACATATCGGGATACCTGTCTCAATTTGATCGCTTCGGAGAACACACCTTCGCCATTAGTAGAAGAACTTTTCGACGAACGGTTGGCGCGGCGGTATGGGAATTATTCTGGCATTGACATTTACCAACGGAATTACAAAGGCAACCGCTACATCGCCGAAATAGAGGGGTACACGCAGGCGTTAGCAAAGGAGTTATTCGGTGCCGCGCATGTCGATTTCCGACCATTATCAGGGAACATCGCAGGGATTGCGACGACGTTCGCGTTAGCAGAGCCAGGCGATACGGCATTAGAGGTTCATAACGGACACCACTATGCCCAAAAACTATTCTCCTCACCGCTCAAAATAGAACTACAATCAATTCCGATTCCGTGGGACGGACGGCGTTCAAACATTGATCTCAATGCAACCCTCGCGCTGATTGCGGAACACAAACCGGAAATCGTCAACATCGGCTCCGGTGTGTTTCTCTTCCCTCAACCTGTACGGGAGTTGAAAAATGCGATGCGCCAAGCGAATCCAGATTCCTACCTCATCTACGATGCCTCACACGTCATTGGGCTCATCGCGGGTGGACGATTTCAATCGCCGTTCGATGAAGGCGCGGATGTCATCATTTCCAGCACGCATAAAACACTCGCGGGACCGCAGGGAGGAATGGTATTAACGAACGATGAATCCATTGCTGAACGGGTTGCAAGGGGAGTCTATCCCTTGCTGATGAGCAATCACCACCTGAATCGACTCCCGGCGTTGGCAGGGACATTTATAGAGTGGATGGAATGCGGTGCGGCGCAAGCAGATGCGATTGTTACGAATGCGAAGGCACTCGGACAAGCATTAGCCGAACGCGGTGTTCCGATGCTCGGTGTCGAACTCGACTTCACGGAGTCGCATACCTTGATACTGATTGTAGATAAGTACGGGGAAGGTGGGGCACTCGCGACGCATCTGGAAGCGTGCCATATTATTGCAGGCGCGGCGGGATTGTCGCCGGAAGTCGGCACATCTGGATTGCGTATGGGCGTTCAAGAGGTCACTCGGTGGGGGATGACCCCAACGGATGCGCCAGACATCGCCGAATGTATTGTCTCAGCACTTACTGGTGGTAGTCCTGAAGAACTCAAACCGAAAGTCGCGGAAGTAGCGCGCCGTTTTGACACAATCCAGTTCACCGTGGATTGAAGTAAAACCTAAAGAGCATATAAACGAAGTAGGACTTGACCCCACTTCACCACTGGCGAGGTTTCCTAACCTCGCCAGTAACATTAGTACCGACAATTGCGTCCTTTGCCATAAAGGTTTTAATTTTTTACTTGACACTTAATAACTTGATATGATATGATAGTTAAATCATATTAAGCAAAACACGTATAGAAAAGGGAAATACGCATGAAAAATAAACAACCATTTATCATAGCCGTACAGGATGGCGACATAGAAACAGTCAAAAATCTATTGGCAACTAATAAGACACTCGCTTCACAAATTGACGCGCCGTGGTTTAGTTTCGATGCCCCCGCAATCGTATTTGCCGCCGCCTCGGGCAATCGCGAACTCATCAAAGTGCTGCTTGATGCTGGAGCGAACATCGATGTCAAGAGCAGTTGGTGGGCAGGCGGTACTTCGGCGTTACAGCACGCTGCCGGTTCCATGCTGAACTACAATAGAGAACTCGCCGAATATCTGATTGAACAAGGCGCGACCGTTGATGCGCACGCCGCCGCAGGCTTGGATATGGACGAGACGCTCGCCGAGCTGATCCGCGAAAACCCTGAGGTCGTCAACGCACCGGCTACCGATGGCATGTCCCCTCTCCACTTTGCTGCGACCCCTCGAATTGCTGAACTACTGCTTGCACACGGTGCAAACATAAATCTACGCGATCGCGACCATTACGGAACTCCAGCACAATGGACGATGAGAAGACGGCCTGAGGTGTGTCGCTATCTCCTTGAACAAGGTGCCGAAGCGGATATCGTCCTCTATTGTGCGATAGGCGATGTTGAACGGGCAAAGGCAGAATTCCGAAAAAATCCAGAACTCCTCAATCTCCGGATTAATATGAAATCCCCTAAAGGCTACGTTATACCGACGTTGAAATCGCCGGATCTTGACGGCAAACAAACGGATGAAGTCCCCGGTGGACATGTCTATGCCTATCAGGTCGGCCCTACCATCCCTCTGCTTGAGATGGCTCTTAATTACAAGCAGGGCGCAATAGTGGATCTTCTGATTGACGCAGGGTATGAAATCAACTTTCGAGATTGGTATGTGCTTGTTGGGCAGGGACCGAAGCGGTTTGATACATTGGTGAAAGGGTTTCTTGCCAAAGGTTGGGATATCAACACGCTTCAGAAACATAGACATGGTATGTGGACACCTCTACATTGGCTTGCACAACGCGGTTTAACGGAGGGCATCGCCTGTTTATTGGCAAACGGTGCTGACCCTAATGTAAAAGATGACAAGGGAGGTACCCCGATGCATATCATCGCGCAAAAAGGGGTCGGAAAAAACCAAATGCAGTTGCTCATAGAACACGGCGGCGACATTAACATTCGCGATGCGGACGGCAAAACGCCACTCGACTACGCGCAAAAAGCGAAGAAAAAATCTGTTAAAAATTTCCTCACGGAATATGCAAATCAGGCACAGAAAAATATTTAATTTCGTCAGAATATTTTGTAACACTTGTCCATTTTTTAGCGTGTATATCAATGAAAAGTGCCTCCCAAAAGTACGCTTTTTAAGAGGGTGAAAATTAGGGGTCAAAGTTCAATAAATTGCCTGTGATGTAGCGTAACAACAGCGTTTAGCATGATCGGTATGTACACAGTTAATTCCAAGAATTTGAAGCAACGCACGCAGCATCCACAGAGATGTAGAAGGGACAACACTCCACGATCAATAACACTAATGCACTCATAGACCTTCACAGATGACTGTTTATTTTCTGTGTGTTGAATTGTTTTAGATCGAACCTTGCGTTTGTGAGGTTCCTCGCGTGCATAGCAACTCAGGGAGTGGCGTGCCTGAAAGCCCCAGCGGGGCGAAATGTGTGTAGAACGTGCGAGCCTCCCCAGAACAAAGCCCCAGCGGGGCGACATGTATAGAACTGAGAACATCTGGGACGTTTCGAGGCAAAATGGTGCTTGAATGCCTACAATTTTTAACGTGGCAACTTGGGTTATTCTACTTGTTTCTGATTTCCTATTGACATCTTTAATATAGTTATGATATAATAATTTATATTAATTAAGTAAAGCCAAACATCGTTTTATTAAGGCTATGGCAAGCGAAACCCAATTAGGAGGAACGTAAAGTCATGGGGCATCAAACACAAAACTGGGTGAAAGTCGCCGAGTTGAGCGAGGTTTCTGAAGGACAACCGAAAGCGATTCAGATGGGAGAAGGGCGTAGTATTGCCCTCTTCAACGTTGACGGAAGGATTTACGCGACGGATAACCAGTGTCCACATATGGGTTATCCGCTAACACGAGGAACGGTTCGCAATGGCATTCTAACATGTGATTGGCACCGTCGCAGTTTCGATTTGGAAGGCGGTGGTTGTTTCCATGTTGAATGCGATGACTTGCGCACTTTTCCGGTTGACATCCGCGGGAACGAGATTTGGATAGAGCCGGGAGATATGACGTACCGGCGCGCGGAGGAACATAAACAATTGCTCCGAGAAGGACTTTTAAGCGAAGACCGATGGACGATGTCCAAGGCGATTTCACTGCTGCTAAAAGGCGGTGTACCAGAGGAAGAGGTAATGGGGACAGTTCTGGAACACGTCAGTCGCCACATCGCCAGTTCCCACGGCGCAGAAGGTGGAGGTGATGTCTCTCGACTCATCAACGGACTCAGAGTTGGACGTAGATATACGGGTGCCGATAGACTTATCGCCGTTACGACTTCAGCTTGCTCCGCCGCAGGCCCCGCATCGGAACGGCTTGAAGTTGTGCCGTTGCCAGAGCCTGTCACGTGGGAGAAGATAAGTCGGTGGGTCCGCAACTTCTCTTATGAAGGGCAATCCGGACGGATTGAGCGATGTTTATTTACAGCATATCATAAGGGTGACGCAGAAAAGTTGAGTCCACTCCTGTTTGAATGTGCAGTTGAACCCCATTTCATCGATCTGTCTCATATACCGCTCTATGTCAGTTATCTCTCGGAAGTAATCGATGAATTCGGGTGGGGACGTGCTTCGGAACTCGTATTCTATCTCGGTGCACAACTCATTGGACATCGTCCAGAAGAGCCAGAACGCTACCGCAGAGACGCAATTCAACTCATGCGTCAGATGCTTCCTACTGTTGAAAATGCTGCCTTAGAGCAAACCGTTGAATTTGACGAAGATGCTTTTGTCGAGGCACTCACAAGTGTCAACCTCCAGCGATCGTTTGAGGCAGTGCAAGCGGTCTTGACTGACGGGGTTAAGTTAGATAAACTCATAACAACGATTGTTCTCCTCGCCGCGGATAGGATGGCACACACACCCGTAAACGTGGATGCCGGTTGGGGAAATTTAACAATGGAACTCAACGTTGCAGCATCTTTGCGGAGTGCCCAACAGATTGGTGGCAACAGGGTCGCTGCGAAAGGTCTTTTCCACGTTGCGTGGTTAATCTTCGCGAATCGTTGGATTAATATCCCGTCACGCCCCCTCAGCCAACCGCTGAGCCAAGAAAAACTGGATGTTGCGAATCAAGCCGAGGGTATCAAACACATTATTGATACGATTGAGACGCTCAATGTCCAAGAGGTAGGAACACAAGTACTTGGCTATCTAAATACTGGCTATTGTGGTGAACGATTGATTGAAGAGATCGGACATACAGCACTCTGGGACGATACAGGAAGTCAAGTGCTTCCGACACTACGCGCCGTGTTTGAAGAATGGAAGCGCGCAGAAGGGCATCCTGCACAGTCCCAACTCTTGGTCGGATTGGCTCGCTACGTCACAGATATCCGTTCGAACACGGATAACAAATCTGCAGCTACCACCGCAATGCGGTTTGCAGAAGGTAGAACGACAATTGAGGTCTTTGAAGAGTAATCTTTTATAAACTCAAGGAAGTGTCGTGGATTAAGGAAAAACGGCATTCAATGGGTTTTCATTACTCGCTTTTTTGCTAACCAAGTGTTAAAGGGATTTGAGCATGCAATATGATGACAATTCACCGTTCTATAAATTGCTTGCTACGAAATATAACCGTGGGCGCGATCGCAGAGTCGCGCCCTATAGGAGAAGTGTATAATGTTAAAAAAGAATGCCAATTTCGTCAAAGTTGCTGCCCTTAGTGATGTATCAGACGGAAAACCGAGGGCAGTTAGAGTTGAAGGACATAGCATTGCCCTCTTTCAGCATGAAGGTGCTGTCTACGCGACGGATAACCAATGTCCACACATGGGCTATCCACTCGTCAGGGGACGCGTCAGAAAGGGTGTTTTATCCTGCGATTGGCACGGTTGGAGTTACGACATGGAAGGCGGCGGATGCTTCACAGGTGGTTGTGACGACCTCGCCACGTTCCCCGTCGAAGTTCGGAACGGCGATGTCTATATAGATGTTGCCAGCGGTGGTAAAAAACGCGACGATGCCCATTTTCTCCTATTGAAAGAAGGCTTGCTCTCCACCGACAACTGGACGCTTTCTAAAGCTATTGCCATTATGTTAGCCAAGGGCGTTTCCGAGGAAGAGACGTTGGAACTGATGGTGAAGCACATGGGACGACATATTTCTACAGATAGGAACGCTTTCGAGGGTGGCAGAAAATTGGCAATGATGATGAACGGGGTAAAGGTCGCACGTATGTACCAACCCGAAGATCGACTCATCCCGTTTATGATGGCTGCGGATGGGGCATCGGGCAGACTCGGTGATCGACCTGATCGTCGACCGCTCCCACCTCCCGTTGACTGGCAGAAATTGGAAGACTGGATTCGAGTGTTCTCCACCGATAAAGAGTGGGAAGGCATCGAAAAATGCCTCATTACCGCAAGACAATTGGGTGGACACGATGAAAAAATCATTCCGCTTTTCTTTGAATCCGCCGTTGAACCCTTCTTCCTCAACCATTACAGAAATCTTATTGATCTCGCACACTTGGCTGAATTATTAGAACAATTTGGTTGGGAGTTAACTGGGGAGTTAGTCTGCAACCTTGGCGCGAAGATTCTTGGGCAAGGACGCGGTAGACCCGGCGAACTTCACCGTGAAGCCATCCAAAAACTGGAGGAAATCAATCCGATCTTTGATAAGCTTCCACAGGAGGCATCAACCGAGAGTTCCGTTGACTACGACGAGGATAAATTTTCAGCGGCTTTGGTAAGTGGAGATCTCGACGAAGTTTTTGATGCTGTGACGGAAATGCTCACCGCGGGTGTTCCCATTAACACGCTGGCTACGACTATGGTCATGACGGCAGGGGATAGGATGGCGCGCACACCCGTGAGTATGAGTCCCGGTTGGTGGGATCTGCAAGACGAGATGGAAATCGCATCAACGGTAAGAAAGGTGCTTCGGCACGGTGGAACCAAGGTTGCTGCCAAAGCACTCTACCATGCCGCGTGGCGATTTTTCAACAACCGATGGCTTAACATTCGCCACCAACCGATTACGGAGTCAAGAACACCTACAACGCCTGCAGTTCTTGATGAAGACACGGTGCTCTCCGAAATTTTAGATGGGATTGAATCTGTCCGCATCCAAGAAATTGGGCGACGTACCCGCGAGTATCTCAATGCCGGATGTTCCGCGGAGCGGTTGATGTCTGAAATAGGGTTATGTATCCTCAAGGACGATAACGGCGATGATCTCCTCAGTTCAATTCACATAGTGTCCGAGGAATGGAAAACATGTGAAACGCATCCAGCCAGAAATCAATTGATAGTTGGATTGGCACGATGGTCAACGGATATTCGTAGAAATGCAGGAAACGATTCCGCCGTGCAAACTGCCCACCGTTTCGCGCGGGGTGAAACCGCGACGGAACTCTATGAATAGTACCAATTTATTGGTATGATAGGGTGAGGTCTCTGTGCCTCACCCTACTTGTTTTTAGCTCATGAGAAATTTGCTTGTCGCTCTCCTGTTTAACTTGTTATGCGCGTCACTTCAAGGTGCAACGTTGGAATTTGCTTTTCAGCTTGGTGAAAAGCAGCAACCCCGACTCGACAAACTGCTCCCCGATGTCGCGCGACAAATCGCTTTCAATAATGATAGCATGAAGTTGATAGCGAAAGGGATGGGCGGCACGGTGGTAGAATGGGATATCCAAAGTCGGCGAAAACGAGAGATAAGCCACATCCACGCGAAACGATGGTTCGCTTATTCCATTGGAGCGAATCAACTGTTAGTCCGAGAAGCAAATGATAATATCACAATCCTCTCGTTAAGAAGCGGCGATGAAACACTATTGACGAATGGACAGTATGAGAGCGGTAGTCTGTCTGGGAAGGGCGCGCTTGCAGTGCTGTCAAGAGGTGATAACGAAGTTGAAGTTTGGCAACTCGCAAAGCAGCGTCCAAAGACTGTGAAAAGTGAGGGATCTGCTCATAAGTTGAAAGTGCTTCAAACAAGTTTTCCTGTCAGGAACGGTCTCACGCTTTCTGATGACGGTCAGTTTATCGCTGCCGCGGAAGGAACCTACCGAGATGGAGAAGGACATCGGACGGTCATTGAGATTTGGAACACAACCGATGAACACCCGATGAAAGTTTTCAACACGGGCGAGATTTTAGGGGTCTGGAATGTACTGTTTTCGCCAGATGCGACGCTGTTAGCCGTTGACACACAAAAGAACGCTCAATCCGGAATCCGGGTTTGGGAAGTAAAAACTGGCAGGCAACTCCTTATGAAGTCCGAGTTTGAAGCGTATTGGACCCGTGCACTTGCCTTCTCGCCAACTTCAGATTATCTCGCTTCAGGGGGTGAAGCAGGTGATCTTCGGGTGTGGGATATTTCCGAAGGCGAATCAGTGATTTGGGAAACCCATCCGACCGGCATCCAAGCGTTAGCCTTTTCACCTAACGGGGACTATTTAGCAGTTGCACTTTGGGATGCCACAATCCAAATTCTACACTGGAGGAATGAATAGTGAACGATGATAAAAATTTAGAAGAGGGATCTTATATTGATGGAAAAGGGCGCACACGCTGGCATCAGAACGATGAGATCGCATTGAGATTCTTGGAACTCCACACTTTTCTAATCATCGCCGACTATCCAGAAGACCACGCGTCGCGATATCCATGGTTGGCGAATTATATCTCTCGGTTTCCGGAACCGATGTCGGACCTCATCGCCCAAGGTCGATTGATAGAGGAGATTCCGGGGGCTGGCGAAGTAATGGCGAAAATCATTGAGGAATTCGTGGATACTGGTACGAGCATGAAGTTGGAGGAGTTCGCAGGTGATACACCACGAACCGTTGTGGAACTCGTGCCTATCCCTGGGCTGGGTGCTAAAACGATTAAGCGACTTTATGAAGAGGTTGGTGTAGATAGCCTCGTTTCGCTCCGAACAGCGATTGATGAACGGAAACTCAAAGGTTTCCGTGGCATCGGCAAAAAGACGTTGGAGAAAATAGAGGCATATCTTAATGAAGTATTATAGGCTTATTCTCAAAACTGGTGGGTCCTGAAGCCTGCCTCTATAGGTGAAATTATGGCGAATTCATTAACAACGGGTGAAATGGTTGATGGCAAGAAGCATGGGTATTGGGTTACCTATTACGCGAATGGGTTCAAACGGAGCGAAGGTGGCTACATTCATGGTAAAAAAGAAGGACCTTGGATCAATTATCACAAAAATGGGAACAAAGCAGGTGAATCCTTCTTCCGCGATGGAAAATACGAGGGTCCTTGTTTCACCTACTATGAAAATGGAAACCTTAGATCCAGCGGTGCCTTTCCTAAACATGTCGGTAAATCCTACGATGGCAGAAAGGAGGGGCCCTTTTACAATTACGAAGAGGATGGCGAAACGGTGTGGCTAATTATAACTTACAAAAAAGGCGGCAGCCGTGCGAAACCGGATGAATATCCGATCGGCGTCTGTGATGTTTGCGGTGAGGGCAGACGTTTGGCGTGGGGCAATACTTGTCCGAAGTGTGGTGCTGAATTGGAGAGTATTGCCTTATAGATAGATTTGCGGTATAATCTCGACAACAGAAAAAGGCAGCAAATCTGATCCAGTTGTTATGCGGGTTAACATCTCTTGGAAGATGTTTCTGCACGACACGGATTGCTATTTGCTATATCTATCTTTGTGTAAATATTTTCCGGAACTGAATGCATAGTTTGAACAGGAGGCTAAAAACGATGAGAGTTATAAGTGCTTTGATCGCAGTGACGGTTCTCTTTATTGCAGGGATATGGGTTCAGGAAAGCAGGTCGGAAATTGACCCAGAAACCCTTATGGGAATGTGGCTCTTTGATCAGGGAAAAGGTAATGTGGTTAAAGACTCCTCGGCGAACGGAAACGATGGAGAAATTGTTGATGCCGAACGGGTCGACGGGAAGGAAGGCATGGGAATCGAATTTGATGGGAGCAATCATGTGGTCATTCCGGCAAGCAAAACCACTGACGACTTCCTCGATGGATTTACGTATCTGCTCTGGGCAAAACCACTTCGTAATCCTTCCGGTCCGCACGTTCGACTCATAGAAAGGGATTGGCACAATCCAAACATTCTTATCGGTCCAACCGACTTTTATGGCAGTTTCCTCAAAGGCGGAATAGATAATAGTCAAGTCCGGGGTGGCACTTGGGAGATGGATGAGTGGAGTTTCGTCGCCTTAACACACGACGGTAAGACGCTTGTCCTCTATGTCGATGGCGAAGTCGTCGCGGATTTAGACGTGGGAAAACCGGATTTCAGTCAGCAGCACGATGGTGGCTCAATCTGGTTAACCCGCTGGAAAGGTGGAGCGGGATGGGACTTTACGGGGGTCCTTGACGAAGTCGCTATCTTCAATACTGCTCTTGGTGAAGACGATCTCAATGCCATTATGGAAAAAGGACTTGAGAAAGCGTTGTCCGTTTCCCCAATTGATAGATTGACAACGACCTGGGGAAACATCAAGTGGCAAAAGTGATTTCTGAATCACGACTGACCTTAAAGCCAATAGGAGGAAATAGGGACGCGTCATCAGGCGATTGCTTGTAAGTCCATGTCCGATGTCCGCGTCCCGCGAATTCAATTATGGCAAAATCACTTACAGATGGTGAGATGGTCGATGGCAAGAAGCACGGCTATTGGGTCACCTATTACGCGAACGGATTTAAGCGGAGCGAGGGTCGCTATATTGCTGGCAAAAAAGAGGGACTTTGGATTCAATACCACAAGAACGGCAACAAGGCGAGTGAAGCCACCTTCCGCGATGGCAAAAACGAAGGCGAGTATATGTGCTATTATGAAAACGGAAACCGCAAATGGGGTGGTCCTTACCGGAAGCATGATGGCAGCTCCGCTGATGGCAGAAAAGAAGGGGTCTGGCTCTGTTACGAAGAAGATGGCGAAACAGTGTGGCGCATCATCACCTACAAGAAGGGTGGAAGCCGCGCGAAACCGGATGAATACCCACTCGGTGTCTGCGGTGTTTGTGGTGAAGGCAAACGCTCAACATGGGGGGATACCTGTCCACAATGCGGCGGAGATATTTCCGACTAATCCTCAAGAATTCTGAAGTTTTTTGTCCGAATCAGGTTTCAATATGTAAATAAGCAGCCCGACAAAGATCCAAGGAAAAGCAATTGAAAACTGAATCAGAGTTTTGGCGCGTTTTGGCGTTGTTGATGGCGTTTTTTGCTTTACAACTCCCAAACGTAATAAAGGCCGAGACAGAAACAGAGTCCGCTCACAGAGTTGCGACGGCTGTCCGAATTAAAGGCGCGCCACCGCAATTGGACGGCGTTTTGGACGACGAAATTTGGAAGATTGCACCCCTCCACGAAGGCTTCCGTCAACGCGACCCCGATGAAGGCGAACCCGTATCTGAACGCACTACATTCCAAGTCGCCTACGACGATGAGGCGGTCTATTTCGCTGTTATGTGCTATGACAGTGAACCCGACAAGATTGTTTCGCGTCTCGTCAGGCGTGACGATTACACTGAATCCGACAAAATCCAGATTATCCTTGACCCGCACTACAATCGGCAGCGCGGTTTCTCATTTACTGTCTATCCTTCTGGTTCTGTGATAGACGGCATTACTGGAGGCGGCGGGTGGAATGGCTGGAACAACGCGTGGGATGGAGTCTGGGACGCGAAAACTCGGATTCACGAAAATGGGTGGGCGGTGGAATGTAAAATCCCGTTTTACATGTTCCGCTTCTCTCCAAAAGATAAATACACGTGGGGATTACAGGTAGAGCGCGAGATTAGTCGTAGAAAAGAGCGTTCCCACTGGCGTTTGATTAAGAAGAGTGAACCGGGCTGGATATCGCATTTCGGTGACCTGACGGGTATTGAGAATATCAAACCTTCTCGTCATTTGGAATTGATACCCTATGCGATGGGCAGGACAACTCTGAACAGCAAGGCTGATTTGTGGGGGAATGTTGGCGGCGATGTCCAATATGGAATTACCACCGGGACAACCCTCAACGCCACAATCAACCCCGACTTTGGACAGGTGGAGGCAGACCCTGCTACCTTGAATCTCTCTGCCTATGAAGAGTTTTTTGAGGAGCGGAGACCCTTTTTTGTCAAAGGGTCATCCATTTTTAACTTCGGAGAGGGGGAAAATCAATTCTTTTACTCACGGCGAATCGGACGGCAACCGCGGCGTTTTAAGATTCCAGAGGGTGCTACCGAACTGAGTCGTCCGGAAGCCACAACGATTCTCGGTGCCGCCAAAATCGTTGGAAGAACCAACAGTAATACCTCCTTCGGTATCATGGAGGCTGTCACGGCACGGGAGTATGCACAGGTTAAGGAACAAGGCAAAAGCCGCGATTATTTGCTTGAACCGCTGACAAACTACTTTGTCGGTCGAGTGACACAAGATATCTTGGAAGGGAATTCTCGCGTCGGACTGATAACAACAGCGGTAAATCGGCAGGCTTCCAACGCTGCGTATGTAGGTGGGCTTGACTGGGACTTGAGATTTGCGAAGGAGCGGTACAAGATAAGCGGAATGGTAGCGGCAAGCCAAGCCGGAGAACTTGAGGCACGTAAATCGGGTTACCTTGCACATATTGTATTTCACAAACAGGGTGGATGGTGGCGGCTTTATACTGATTTTAATGTTCGCTCCCCAGACTTAGACATAAATGACATAGGGTATACGCAGCGCGGCGATATGATGAGATGGTTCTATGACTTTATCCTCAAAAAGGAGCAGCCGTTTAGTATTTTCCGAGAGGTTACTTTTGGGCTCTTCGGTTGGCGAGAGTGGAATTATGATGGTGTTAGCATTGGTCGCTACTCCGAGATATGGACGGATGGCAAACTGAAAAACTACTGGGAATATGACCTGTGGGTTGGACGGAATTTGGAGTCGTTTAGGGACGAGGATGTCCGACGCGGTGGGACACTGATTAAAAATCCTGCGGGTTGGTGGATTTTTAGCCGACTTTCTACCGATAGTCGTAAAATGGTTCAGCTCGAACTGAATCCAATCTTCGCATGGGACGATGATAACAAAAATTCTGAAAAAGAGGTAAGTCTCCGTCTGAACATTCGTCCGGTGTCGAACATTGAGTTAAGTATTGGACCGATGTATCGCTACCGAATTTACGATGCACAGTGGGTTGAGTTAATTGAAGAAAACATCAATGGACAAGTCAGCAGACACTACGTCTATGGAGAACTAACGAGCCAAACACTCGACTTCACCACACGCGCGAACATCAGTTTCACACCGACGCTGAGCCTTCAATTTTACGTGCAACCCTTCATTACCATCGGCGACTATTCTAATTTCAAGGAGTTGATTGAACCGAAGTCGTATCGGTTTAAACCGTATCCGTTGAAGAGGAATCCCGATTTCCACATGCGTTCGCTGAGAGGCAACACCGTCTTTCGCTGGGAATTCCGTCCGGGAAGTACGCTGTTTTTGGTTTGGTCCCAATCGCGTGCACTTGAATTAGGAGAGGTTGGGGCAGAAGACCTTGAGTTTCGACCCGTGCATCGCCTACGAAGCAGTTTTACGGATCCTGGAAAGAATATTTTCTTGATTAAATGCCGATATTGGTTTGGCATATAATCCTTCTCACATATCTGTGGCAGTGGTTTCTCACATGTCTTCCTTGGCTGGTAGGATTTAATGGAGATTAAAAAAATAATTAGGTAATATCTTAGCGATGCTCGGTGCGGTTAGGAAACCGTACCTACCGTGCCTACGGAAAACTGGGATTACCCATAAATTCCTCTAACTGAATACTGATAACTATTCTGGCATCATTTGAGATTTGGTTTTTGAACAGCACTGTCCAGAAATTGGACTGCAAAAAACTAATTTATCAGGCAGAATTAACGAAAAATCTTCTTTTACGGTGATTTGGCGTTTGAATTGATTTTGGCATGAAAATTGCTCCAATATCCATAAGCCTTGTAAACGCGGAGGAGTCTTTCCCTTGGAGAGATACAGAACAATGCAACGGCTTTTCCATAACAGACTGTGTTTACGGAAAGTAAAGGAGAAGATAATTTTCCCTTGACAAATAATGCAGAAATTGTTAGCATAATGTGAGTTTGACATAAGCATTTGGAGAATACTCTCGGGTAAATTGTTGGTTTTATCAGATTGACTTATCTTCAGAAAAAGTTTCTTTCCGTTATAAATATGCGCAACTAAGACACCGGTTTTTGGATTAAAATTTAGGTTTTTTATTTTTTTTTGAATTATGCACCTTTTTCACCCTGAAATTGTGTCTTTAATAATCAGAAGGGTTCTCTTCCTGACCTCTTTTATGCTGAATCCACGTTAATGTAGTGAATATAAATGGCAGAAAAATCAGATGTAACAGATGTTAGTCCCCTAACTCTTAAACACATAGGAGGTGCGTCCCATGAAATCGCGCCGAATACCTCTCGTATGGATGGTATCGCTCGTCATACACGTCTGCCTCGCAGTCGTTGTAGGGTACATCGCGATCTCATCTCAACCACAGAAGGCACAAGATACCATTGATTTGAGTTTCTTCATTGTCACATCACCCCAAGCAGCAAAAAGGGATGTTATTCAGAAACCAGCCGTTGTAACAACCCCTGTTCCAGATTTGAGAGTCGTTCCGCAAACTGAGACGACGCAGCGTCGGACAACAGTCGCACGCGCATTGAGATCGTCCTCAACTGCAGCACCTGCGGTGTCACTAATGGCGAGTGCATCAGCTGCCCCAAGAGGACAGCAAATCAAAGTTCCGAGTGCGTCTCCCGTGATCCAGCATACTGCGCAACCGCTGTCAACGGCTGCAAAACTACCGACAGCCTCAGATGGATTACCCACCGCAGGCTTGCCCAGTGGCGGAGCAATTACGGATGGCATAGGTACAGGTATCGGTGACGGTTTAGGTAGCGGTACCGGGCGCGGGGCTTTCGGTTCTGGATCCGGTCTTGGACAAGGGCGGACACAAAGCCGTGGCAGGCTGAACTCGCTCGTAGAGGGAGCAGGTGCTGCAAATATCAATGCCTCGTTGTCGGACGTAACAGAGAACATGGTTCTCGGTAATGGTGTCCCACAACTTCCGAAGGGAAGCCCAGGTGCCATCATTCAAGGTCGGGCTACAGAGATTATTGGGAGACTCAACCTCGTCCGTCTCGACGACCCATTGCATCCGAACCTCGATATATGAGGCAGCGGCATCGGACATCTCCGATTCGGGGCAGGTCTGCCCTATTTAGTTAAGTCGCTGAATGCAGAAACGGGTGTCGAAACCCAAATGGTTGACGCAGTCCACATTACGGATGCAGCGTTTTTTGAGTCACCGATTATCTTTATGGAGCCGGTTCCCAAATCCTCAGTGCAACTCCAGAACGGACTGTTAGGTGGCAATATCTGGAATGTAAGCGGGGATCGCCCTTCCTTCGGTTATACCGACCGGGAGGCGCAGCGAATCCGCGAATATATCATCAACCGCGGCGGGTTTATCTATATGCCGACACACGGAAACACGGAAGCGGCAATGCAGCCTGCGCTGCGCGTCTTGCGGCAAATTCTTCCTGAATATCATCTCACGACTATCCCTCAAGATCATGAGATTTACAACGCTTTCTATGAGCTGAACGGACCCCTCCGTTTCCCCGTCCGGAAAATTGGGTCTACCATTCTCCATCACGGTCCCTATCGTCAGTTGCAAGGCGTTTTTATTGATGATCGGTTGGCTGTTCTTGTTGATACAGAAGCAATGATACATGTGATGGATGGTGCCGTTCAGAAACCTTTCTTCGGTCACTATCAGGATCGGAATAGAATTTTAGATGAATTCGCTCCAGCTGCTGCACGACAACTCGTTAACATCGTCGTCTACGCGGTGACACACGGAAATATCTCGGATTACAGCAACTATATTCCTGCAAGTGCCCTCGCCGATGGAGAGATAGATAGTGCCCCGAAAAAGGCACCGAGTGCTGCCAGTCGGCTGTAAGAATTCTAATTAAGAACAGAACATAACTACCTATAAACAATAAGCCGCGTCAATCTTTTGGCGTGGCTTGTTTTTTCCTGAAACCATTGCTTCTATCCTCCTCTTTTGCCTTCTAATTTTACCTTATCAATCTTGAGTTTTGTTGGAAGATTCTCGATCCAGTAACTGGGTGTATCCCTGACTTATAGTAAAGCCCGCAATTACCTATACACTATAGGTGGCGAGGGGTTTTTGATAGGGGTGTTTTTGATAGGGGTTTTTGATAGGGTGTTTCTGCGTATTACTTGGGTATTTCTGCGGATTTCTGCAGGAAACCTCGCCAGCGATGGGAGGGGATGTTGTTTCGTAAAGTTGCCTTGCAGTGAGAGATATTTTTGGATTTTACTATAAACCATTTTTGTCGGGAATACTTGGTAAATTCCGCAAAAATAGACGAAATGGTGGCAAAATCGCATTTCTATTTGACAAATCGGGGTTAGATATGTATAATATAAATAAGAATCGTCCTTTTAGGGCACACTTTGTATGCCTATAGGAATAGGTCTTAACAGGGATACAATTTCAGTAACTCCACGCTAAAGCGTGGAGATTGTAGAATATCGACAGCCAAGTCGGGACCCTGCAACGTAAGATGCTGAATAGAGTAAAATATCGCGAAGTCTTGTGGTGGCACGCAGTCAGATGTTTTGGATGCTCCCCAAGTCTAATTCCTCTCTGATTTCGTGATCTCGATGGGGAAGTATATATCCGCAAGGAAGTTACAAACGATGTTTGTCCCAGTTGTTGATAAGAATCAAAATCCATTGATGCCAACCCGGCCTTCCAGGGCAGCGAAGTGGATTAAATCAGGGAAGGCAACCCCCTTTTGGAAGAATGGGGTATTCTGTGTGAGGCTGAACGTAGAACCTTCAAAACGCTGTGACCAGGAAATAGCAGTAGGTGTAGATCCTGGTAGTAAGAAGGAAGGCTTTACGGTGAAGTCCGAAGCACATACATACTTGAATGTGCAGGCTGATGCACATAACAAAGTTGGTAAGAAGGTTGCAAAGAGGCGAGAGTTGCGTAGAGGGAGGCGTTCCAGAAAGTGTCCTAATCGCAAAAATCGCATGAACAAACTTGTGAATAAACAGAGGCTACCCGCTGGTACACGTGCAAGGTGGGACTGGAAACTACGCATTCTTGACTGGCTTGGTAAGATGTTTCCGGTCACATACGTATGTGTAGAAGATATTAAGGCACGTACGAAGCAGTGTCAGCGGAAATGAAATCAGTCGTTCAGTCCGCTTGAAGTGGGCAAAGAGTGGTTCTACAAAAATGTCCGAAAAAGATGGCAACTCTCCACACGAAGAGGCCACGAGACTAAAGAGATTCGTGATGAACTCGGACTAAAAAAGAATTCTAACAAGACTGCGGAGTCTTTTGATGTGCATTGTGTGGACAGTTGGTGCTTAGCGTATCATATGGTCGGCGGCAATGCAATAGTAGACAACATCAGCGTATTTTGTATATTGCCTATACCTATAGAAAGACGGGGTCTACATAAGCAACTACCACAGAAAGGTGGTAAAAGACCGAGATATGGCGGCACGAAGTGTCTTGGACTTAGCAAAGGTACACTGGTGAAACATGTCAAACATGGTTTAGCAGTTGTATGCGGGTATATGAACACTTATTTGTGTTTACAACCTATAGAAGGTGGTAAACGCTTGACACGAAATGCTAAAGTTAAGGATTGTAAGATATTACGAAGACTTAATTTTAGATATAAACCTATCGCTATATCTTAAAAGATACAACAAGAGGATATAGCTTTACAATTAACTAACTTTCAACTTTTAGGAGACAGGCTTTTCTCTCCATGCTAAAGCATGGAGTCCCTAGCCTGAAGATTTTGATGGCTGATTACGCAAATTCTGATGTTTTGGTAAGTACGGAATGGGTCGCTGAGCATGGTGGTGATGCTGGCATCCGACTGCTTGAGGTTGATGTTGATACTTCAGCATATGCTGAAGGACATATCGCTGGTGCAGTGGGACTCAATTGGCAGACACAATTGTGCGATCAGGTTCGACGCGATATCCTCACGAAAGAACAGTTCGAGGTGCTCTGCAATGACAGCGGTATCGCCACCGATACCACTGTTATTTTTTATGGAGATAACAATAACTGGTTCGCAACGTATGCTTTGTGGCAATTCCGCTATTACGGACACGATGAAAGTCTGTTGAAGGTGATGAACGGGGGTCGTCAAAAATGGCTCGATGAAGGTAGAGAACTTGTCACTGACGTTCCAGATCATTCGAGCACAGGATATCAGGCGAAATTCCCTGATGACAACGTTCGCGCCACACAGGATAATATCCGACCCACGCTTGAACAAGGCGTTATTAACCTTGTAGATGTCCGTTCGCCTGCCGAATTCTCCGGCGAAATTATCGCACCGCCCGGCATGAACGAAACCGCGCAACGCGGTGGACATATCCCCGGCGCAGCGAACATCCCCTGGGCGACAGCTGTGGCTGAAGACGGTACCTTTAAGTCTCACGACGAGCTGCAAGCCATCTACGGCGGTGAAGGCGTTGATGAGAATAAGGAAACAATTGCTTATTGCCGTATTGGTGAACGTTCATCGCACACATGGTTTGTGTTGAAGTATCTGCTCGGATATGAAAAGGTCCGCAACTATGATGGCAGTTGGACGGAATGGGGTAATCTCGTCGGAGCACCCATTGCCCGCGACTAGAGGAATGGCTGTCAGCCTTCGGCTTGCTTCGCAGTGAGAACTATCAGTAACCGCCGCTCGCGAGGTTTGTAACCTCACCCTCTAATGGCTGAAAGCCGACGGCTGATGGCTATTAAAAAATATGCCAAAATTTGTTTCCACCCATGCTATTGCCTGCATGACACGCCAAGACGTTACGCGATTACTGAAGCGTTTCAAAGAAGCAGAAAACGCCGATGTGAGCAGCATCCGAGTCTTGTGCGATACGCTGTCAGGACGAATGGTTTGCGAATGGGAAGCACGTAATCGTGTCACCTTAATCGAGTGGTTGAAAAAGTGCAACGTCCAGATACGCGGGACAGGCGAATGGCTTATGGCGGTTCAATATGAGTCAATCGACAACGAACTCGTAGTACCTCCGCGGCACACTGCTTAGATCCTTAGGCACACAACGTAACAGCACGAAACCGATGTACTACTTAACCCGGCAGACGGCGTTTGAAGCATCACATTACAATCGTATCCCTGAATTGAGCGATGCAGAGAACTTTGAGTTGTTCGGTGCCGCCGCGAATCCAAATAGCCACGGGCATAACTACGTGCTTGAAGTAATGGTGAAAGGGAGTGTGGATGTGGATGACGGTATGGTAATCAATTTGGTGACCTTGGACGCATTGTTGAAGAGGGAAGTACTCGCCAATTACGATCACAAACATCTAAACCGTCAACACCCCATTTTCGCAAAGAACCCGCACCTACAACCGACGTGCGAAAACATTACTATGGAGATTTGGCAACGGCTTGTGCCTTCTCTGCCAGGAGGGATGTTGCACAGGGTGCGACTCTACGAAAGTGGAACAAATTTTGCAGACTATTATGGGGAAGGACCGATGGTTTATCTTACTAAAGTCTACGAGTTTAGCGCAGCCCACCGCTTACACAGCCACGCGCTCAGTGACGAAGAAAACCGAGAGATATTCGGAAAGTGCAATAATCCAGCTGGGCATGGGCATAACTATGTTCTCGAAGTTACTGTAAAGGGCGACGTAGATGCAAGAACAGGGTTGGTTGCGGGGCTGAGTCACCTTGACGAAGTTATTCAAAAACAGGTCTATGCGCGTTTTGATTACAAACATTTGAATCTCGACACGCCCGAGTTTGATATCCTCAATCCAACCTCGGAGAACTTTGTCAAAGTGCTTTGGAACGTATTAGAACCGAATCTGTGCCCAGTGGTTTTACATCGCCTCCGCTTGCGAGAGACACCCAAAAACCATTTCGACTATTACGGGGAGTAATCCATCTTTCTACCCAGTAAGCACATTGAAAATACAGCCCATTGGAGACACATTTTAACATAATGGAGTTTAATCAGGCTAATGTTACCCCAGAGTTAGAAGGACTCTTTACCAAAATTCTTGAAAGTTTGGGCGAGGATCCGAGTCGTCAGGGCTTAGTGAAAACACCATATCGTGCCGCGAAAGCAATGGAATTTTTGACAAAGGGCTACCATCAAAGCGTTGATGAAATTCTGAATGGAGCCATCTTTGACGAAGATTATGACGAAATGGTGATTGTGAAAGAAATTGAATTTTACAGTCTCTGTGAACACCATATTCTCCCCTTTTGGGGCAAATGTCACGTTGGGTATCTCCCACGGAACCGAATTATTGGCTTGAGTAAAATCCCACGGATCGTGGATATGTTTTCCCGTCGGTTGCAAGTTCAGGAACGTCTCACGCGTGAGATTGCCGAATCACTCGAAACCGCACTCGACCCGCGAGGTGTCGCGGTAGTAATGGAGGGGCAACACTTGTGTATGATGGCACGCGGTGTCGAAAAGCAAGCACCGAAAATGACAACGAATGTCATGCGGGGGACATTCCGTGAGGATAGTTCAACGCGCGCTGAGTTTTTGAGGTGCATTCAAATATCCTAATATATTTCTCAGGGCTTACGCATCCTTCTCCTACTGGTGGATCGCTAACACCTTTGACAATGTGTCTTTAAAGTACTGCCTTTTACAAACGGTGGTCTTCGCAACCACACCTAAAATCGGGGCGTGTGGGTTAAGAATCGTACAGATCCTCAGTCGCGTTGAAAACCACCAGATACCATCGTGGAACGAAATTATGCCTTAAATGGCATAATTTGTCTTTGCTTTACATTTGGAGCGATGCCCAGGGACTCATAGTTTAAAAAATGCGGAGGTGGATATGGTTTCTCCCGACCATCCCAATGTGTCAGAAATAGGAAGACTTGACGGAAAAGTCACGGTAATTACTGGAGCATCAAAAGGGATTGGTAAAGCAATCGCTTTCGCTTTTGCCACAGCGGGCGCGAAAGTGGTGCTCGCTGCGCGAACACGTGAGACACTTGAACAGGTCGCAGTGGAGCTTAAAGTAGGAGGGGTTTCTAACCCCGATTCCATACTCGTTGTTCCAACAGACGTTACCAACGCCGATGCTGTGAAACAACTCATCCAGCGTACATTAGATGTTTACCAACATGTGGATATTCTAATCAACAATGCAGGAATCGGTTATTTCGGACCAGTCGTTGATTTCGATCCTGACGATTGGGATGCGGTACTCAATTCCAATTTAAAGGCTGTTTATCTCTGCGCAAAGTATGTGCTTCCGTCCATGTTGGAACGGGGCAGTGGACAGATTATTAATGTACTTTCAATCGCCGCGAAAGTCGCATTTGAAGCTTCAAGCGCGTATTGTGCAGCGAAAGCAGGTGCGTTAGCACTGACAAAGGTTTTAGCCAGTGAAGTCCGACAACAGAATATTCGAGTTACCGCTGTGTTACCTGGGTCGGTGCACACCCCATTTTGGGACGATGTGCCGGAACACCCGGACTTTGAACAGATGTTAACACCAGAACATGTTGCTGGTACGGTTGTCTCCGTTTGTCAGCAACCGCCCGGTATGGTGACTGAAGAAATTGTTGTAATGCCGCCGCTCGGAATTCTCTAAGCGGTAAAACGTCCGAGTCGTCGCCGAATGCGAATCTTGCGGATAGCACGTGCGTCAGCATCTATAACTGTGATGATAGAATCACCCAAGTCGAGTTCGGTGCCAATTTCTGGAATAGTGCCGGTCCGATCCAGAATATAGCCAGCAACCGTCTCATAATCACCTTCGGGGATTGCGAGTCCATAGTGTTCTTCAAGCAAATCTACTTCAGTTCTTGCATCACATTCAAGGATCTGAGGCGTAATCAAACGGATAAATTCGGGGGCATCGCGTTCATCGGCAAATTCGCCGACGATTTCTTCGACAAGGTCTTCGATCGTGACAAGACCAACGGTGCCGCCATATTCATCAACGGCAAATACCATTGTATGCCGGGTATGCTGGATCTCTTTGAGAAGAGCATTAATGTTTTTAGATTCAGGTACGTGCAACGCTGTTCGGATGAAAGGTTCAATCGTGTTAGGCAGGGTATCTGATTTTTCGCGAGGATTTGAATTCGCCTCTGATTCAACGTCATTATAAATAACATCCAGGAGGTTAACAATCCCAACGATATTATAGATTTGTTCTTCGTAGACCGGAATCCTTGAAAAGCCAGAGTCAGCAGCGATTTGCAAAAAATCTTCGCATTTTGTATTTTTCTCAATCGCAACGATGTCGACAAGCGGCACCATGACCTGTGCAACCGTCCGGTTTTGTAGATTGAGCAGACTATGAATCATACGCCGCTGGTCGGTGTGCAGGTTGCCGGAACGTTCCCCCATTGTTGCGAGAAGTCGTAACTCTTCACGCTGCGCATCAGGACTCGGTGTGCTTGCCCCTCTATCTATGAGTTTGATGATAAACTGTGTCAAAGTTTGCACAAGGTAAATAAGAGGAGCTAAAACCACTTCAGAAAGGCGTAAGAGATAGGCGTAGCGGAGTGCCAAGGTATCTGCCTTGACACGAAAGATAGTTTTCGGTAAAATTTCTCCAAAGATAAGGAGTAGAGTGGTTATACCAACCGTTGCAATGAGTCCCTGTAGACTTACTGCAAGGTTCGGGAGTCCTCGGGCAACAAGCCCTTCACCGAGTTGTGCAATAAGCACATTTGCAAGATTCGTCCCGACCAGTGTAAGTGCGAGCATTCTCTGGGGCGATTCTACTAAACGATAAACGATGCTCGCTCTGGCATTCTCGGATTCAACGAGTTGATTAATTCGGAGTTTGTTCACGGAGACAAGTGCTGTTTCCGAACCAGAGTAAAAAGCTGATAGGACGAGGCAGACAAGAACTGCCATCACAAGTGAACTTAACACAGCTATCTGTTCTGTGCTACTCGCACCGATTAAAAAGATCGATAATAGAAGAATTTTCAATTGCTTCGTATCCGGTATCCGTTGTTGTTACACTTCAGTTTTGCCGTCAGTAACCGGCATTTTGATGAATAAACCTGTAATAGCATTGCCTTCTGTAGCGGTAATTTCAAATTCGATACCGTTCTCGTCAATGTAGGATTCGCCAACGGAGGGAATGCGACCAAAGAGTCCGAGGACATAGCCACCGATAGTGTCTACGTCATCTTCGCTGAGTTTTAGTTCAAATTGCTGATTGAGTTCGCGGATGCTCATACGTCCAGAAGTTTCAAGTAACAACGGTGCTTCAGAATGTTTGACAAGGTCAGGTGGAGAATCATCTTTATCGTGTTCATCGACGATATCTCCAACGACCTGTTCAATAATGTCTTCGGTCGTGACAATTCCTGAAACACCTCCATACTCATCTCGGAGAATCGCCATTTTGGTTTTTTCGCGTGTGAGTTGTAGTAGCAATATCCCGATCTTACGGGTCTCAAGGACGAAGATGGGTTCGCGAATGAGGGAGGCATTAGACGGGGCTTCAGAAATCTGATCCCGTTTTTCGAGGAAAGCATCAATTGTAAGCGAATTCACAGCGGCGTGTCCCCAGCGTGCTAAATCTTTGACATAGAAGATGCCACAGATATTATCAATTTGCTCTTGATAGACCGGAATGCGTGAAAACCCATATTCCTTTGCTTGCTTTAATGTTTCTTGAATAGTGTTTGAGGTCGGGACTGCAACGACTTCGGTCCGCGGCACCATAATCTCTTTTGCTTCGATGTCACGCAATTGGAGGATATTGCTCACAATTTCCCGTTCATCGGGGGGCAGTGCTTCTTCGTGGTAGGTATCGACAATGTCTCTAAAATCTGTCGCCGTGAGGTGTTCCGTAGGTGCCGGGTGTCCGCCAAATACTGGAACAAGGAAGTCAATGATTCTGCGTAGCAAGCCACGTAAGGGTGAAATGATAATGGAAAATATCCATAGCGGTGGCGCGGCGATTTTTGAAAAAAATTCCGCATGCTTAATCGCGTAAGTTTTCGGAGTCATTTCACCGAAAATAAGCATAAGGATGACACTAAGGGCTGTGGCTGCAGCGAACTGGGGCACTTCTGTATATTGCGGGAGCACTCGTTTAACAAGCCATAGCATGAGGATCGCGAAAGCGACATTGACAAGATTATTACCGAGTAGAACGGTGATAAACAGTCTGCGTGGGTTGTCAACAAAACTGACTATTGCAGACGCGTTGCCCTTTTCAAGACGGAGCTTTTCAATTTGGACGCGGGTAAGTGCGCATAAAGCCGTCTCGGAGCCGGAGAAGAAGCCCGAGAGGACGAGTAACCCTGTTAAACCGATCAGATAGGGGAGTAGTGGAACAACTTCCATTCTTTTTTAGAAAACAATTTTTCGGCGGAACCGCATGCCGAAAATTGCTATTAAGTGCACTGAATCAGCGGTAATTTGTAATCTGGGCATTTATTTAATGATAACATATTGACAAAAAAATCGCAACAAAAATATTACCTTTTGTAGATGTCGTTTGTAAGCCAACATTAAGAAATACCTTTAACCCCAAACAAATAGTGTTAATTTTGAGAGTGTCTATGACAAAATTAGAACAGATGCAACAGATTGAAGCATGTGGTATTGTTGCTATCATTCGTGCCAATAGTGCAAATGAATTGATTGAAGCAGCGGCGGCAATCCATGCGGGTGGTGTTAACGTAATTGAAGTGACGATGACAACGCCGAACGCGTTACAAGTGATTAACGACGTTTCGTCGACGTATGGAGATACGGTTCTTGTAGGTGCTGGATCGGTATTAGACGCAGAAACAGCACGTGCTGTGATGTTATCAGGTGCTGATTTTGTCGTCAGTCCGGTTACAAAGCCGGATGTAATCGAGATTTGTAACCGCTACGGTAAAGTTGTTATCCCCGGTGCATTTACGCCAACGGAAATCTTGATGGCATGGGAGACTGGAGCAGACTATGTGAAGGTGTTCCCATCAAGCGGTGTCGGTGCCGACTATATAAAAGATGTGAAAGCTCCGCTGCCACAGATCCCGCTGGTTCCAACAGGTGGCATCAATGCGGAAAACGCGGCTGATTTTATCACAGCCGGTGCAACCGCTTTGGGGGTCGGAAGTGCTCTTGTTAACAATCAACTCATTGCAGCTGGTGAATTCGCAATCCTCACGGAGAGAGCTGAGGAACTGGTCAAGGAGGTACAACGCGCCCGTTCAGGCTCTAATTCAGTTTAGATTTGTTAAAAATGTATTTTTATGTTGACAATTAATCTTAATTCTGTTAATTTTATTACTAAGACGTATACTCTGTCCCCTTTGAGCGTCCATTATGCAGATTGACCAACTAATCTTAGGTAAATATAGATTGCTTGAGTTTCTCAATTCAGGGGGATTCTCCTCGGTTTTTCGCGCCCGCGAAGAGATGACGAATCGAATTGTTGCTATTAAAGCCTTAGCAAAAACCGCCTATCCTGCCAGTAGAATGAAGTTTTTGCTGACCGAATTTCAAGCAATGTCGAAGATTTGGGGAGAACCAAATATCGTCTCCATTCATACCGTTGAACCCGGCGAAAATGACTATGTCGCGTGGATAGTGATGGAATATGTTGAGGGCAAGAGTCTTCACGATCTAATGCAGGAGGGCGCACTCAGTCTAACAGATACGCTCAATATCGGCTTAGACATTTGTCGTGGGCTAAAAACTGCGCATGCTCACAAGATTATGCATCGCGATATCAAACCGCAAAATATCTTACTCACAACCGAAAAAGAAGCAAAAGTCGCTGACTTTAGCATCGCTCGTATATTTGGCGAAACCACTGAATTCGCTGAAACCATGGCTGGCACCCGACGTTACATGGCACCCGAACAACACTACGGAGCTTATGACTATCGTGCAGATCTCTATTCGACAGCACTCATCTTGTATCAAGCTGTAACCGGGCGATTCCCATTTTCAGGTAAAAACAAGGAAATGGATAAAAAGAAAGCAGCCGGAGAAATAGAAGAAATCCATAGATGTCCCGAAGTACTCCGCAATTTCCTACAAAAAGCACTTCACCGACAACTCTCAGAACGCCATCAGAGTGCGGATGAGATGTACGAAGAACTGGATCGGATTCGCCAAGATGAGTATGTTAAACAAGCTTCCCAACTTATTGACGCGAGCGTTAATTCCAACAATCCAAGATTAGCAGAAGCACTTGAACGATACCGTAAAACGTTTCGCCTCTCGCTTGCAGACGCGGAACGGATGAATCAAAACCTCTTTTTTCAACGACGGCAGAAAGAGGAAAATAGTAAACGCGAGAAGTTGGCAACCCAAGTTCAAAGACACTATACACTCGCCGCACGTTACATCGAAAACCAAGACTTTCGAAGCGTACTATTAGAACTCCACAAAGCAAGTTGTCTCTATATCGACGATCAGGGTTTAACCAAAACTGTAGATAATCTCTTTGAAGATCTCAGTGCCGCGAACATGGTCTTTCCAGCAAACCCGACAGTTGAGGAAATTGTTACACTCATTCAGAAATTACCGGAGAATGAAAGCATTGTCCTTCGTACATGGCTTGAGCATCAAATACCAGTACCAGAAGAAACAACAGATATAACACCCATACGACCTCGCGTTAGGGCAACCGGCAGTTATCGACTCGTAATTGAGGAGGCATCCCCGGAATTCCTACTCGATCAGGTTCACAGCGACATCCAATATCCACATGAAGTAGAAGCATTTCGTATCTTCCGGCAAATTCAAATCTATGAACAACAGGGGCGGACCCGGCAGTGCCACGTACTTTATAGAAGGCTCGGTAGATTCTATCAAAAACAGGCTAACAACTTTGTCAAGAAAGACGATTTAGAACTCGTCGCCAACTGTTATACGCGCGCTCGCTTCGCTTACACAGTCGCAGAGAAGCAGCGTCTCGCCAAGAAAACCGCCAAAAAAGGTGGGATTTATTACACGCGCTTGGCACGTCAATTCGAACTACAGCGTTCATGGGAAGAAGCAGGAAAATCTTATATCCTCGCCGCTTACAACCACGGCTACGCGAACTTGCCATCGCTCGTCGAAGAATGCCATCGGATGGCAACCGTCTGTTATTTTAACGCTGCTGAAAGTGCTCATCTCAATGATGAATTACAAACCGCTTATGACTTTTACACGTTAATCTTAGCAGTCGGTGAAAAAATGTCTACACCAACAAAAATGGTAAGCGAAGCACAAAAATTAATGTCGGAGATCCCAGTCGAAAGTTAAAGGAACTACATAGTGAAAGCAGCTTTGAAGCGCGGAGAAGTGCTTGTCGGAACATTTGTACTTGAATTCGCTGGCTCCGCGATTGCGACACTTCTCGCAAGTGCCGGGGCAGACTTTATTATCGCAGACTTGGAGCACAGCTCCTTCTCCATAGAAACTATTGGGCGGACAATTCGGAACGCACGTGGTTCGAATCTTTCTTGTATTGTCCGTGTCCCCACACTTGAACGCCATTTTGTCTCTCGGGTACTTGACGCTGGTGCGACCGGTGTCATGATTCCTCGGGTCGAGTCCTGTGAAGACATTGAAAAAATTAAAAAATGGACAAAATATGCCCCCGAAGGCGACCGAGGAGTTGCTTTCGGCATTGGACATACCGATTATGGTGACTTCACAAGACTCAATACCAGAGAATATGTCCACAGGGCAAATCAGGAAATCCTCACCATCGGGCAAATTGAAACCATTCAAGCCGTTGAAAACCTAAATGAAATTCTCGACACCGGCGAGTTAGATGTTGTATTTATTGGTCCCTATGACCTATCCACCTCTATGGGTATCTCTGGTGAACTCAGCCACCCACTACTTTTAGAAGCCATAAAAAGTATTATTAACCTCACACAGACATATAATATCCCTTTAGGCTGTTATGTCAACGACTTTGAGAGCGGTGAACAGTGGTTAAATCTTGGCGTTCAACTGATTGCCTGTGGAAATGATGCTTTTCTCTTAACCCGTAAATTTGCTGAGGAACATCAAAAATTCAAAAATGCAGTAGAGGCTTCAAACACTCATAAATGACGGTTTTACCGATTTTTAATTTTTTTAAATAGTACACGCACTGCGAAAAGAAAATGAAAACTTACGATATTCTCTCAATCGGACGGAGTTCTTTAGACCTCTACGCGAACGACATCGGTGCTGCATTTCCAGATATTAAAAGTTTTGGTGCCTTTGTTGGCGGATGTCCTACTAATATCAGCGTTGGTATCCAGCGGCTTGGGCTTCAAGCTGCACTCCTCACCGCCGTCGGTGAGGATCCGGTTGGAGAGTTCTTACTCAAGTTTTTGAAAAATGAAGGCGTTGAAATCCAGTTTATTCCACACAAACCGGGGTACCGAACAAGTGCTGTCGTCCTCGGTATTGAGCCGCCAGATCGGTTCCCGCTAATCTATTACCGCGATAACTGTGCGGATATTGAACTCACTATTGACGATGTTCTCGCCGCGCCGATCGTTGAAAGTCGAGCAGTGCTGATATCTGGCACTGGCTTGAGTAAAGAACCGAGTCGCAGCGCAACACTCTATGCTGCGGAACAGGCACAAGCCCTCGGCAAACACGTCTTTTTGGATCTTGATTTCCGGGCAGATCAGTGGCATGATCCAAGAGCATTCGGTGTTGTCATGCGGTCAGCTTTATGTTATATTGATATCGCCATCGGGACAGAGGAAGAAATCAAAGCTGCAACGCTTACGAATCTTTCACAACTCACAATTGAACACTCTCAAATCTCAAATCCTACGATTGAAGGGGATATGGCATTTGCCATTGAGACGCTTTTAAATGCCGGTCCAGATGCGCTGATAGTAAAACGTGGGATTGAGGGTGCGGATGTTCATTTAACGAACGGAGAAATCATTCACGCGGAGCCGTTTCCTGTCGAAGTTTACAATACGCTCGGTGCTGGGGATGCTTTCGCGAGCGGTTTTATTTACGGTCATCTCAGTGGTTGGGGTTGGGAAAAATCTGCTCGTCTCGGCAACGCCACGGGTGCAATTGTCGTAACACGGCATGGTTGTGCTAACTTTATGCCGACAATGCCGGAAGTTGATGAATTTGTCGCCGAACGCGGCGGATGGTAAACACACTTTGGCTTAGGTTCCATACCGCAGCCATACATCACTTTATTTAAGGAGCAGCAGTTTCCTCTCGGAAAATGCGCAATAATCTTCATGAAAACACAAACACTCACGATGGGACAAGCCATCGTTCAATTTCTTCGACAACAATATGTTGAACGAGATGGGAACGAAACCCAATTTTTTGCCGGTATGTTCGGAATCTTCGGTCACGGAAACGTTGCTGGTATCGGGCAAGCGTTGCATCAGTACTCCGATTCCTTCCGTTTCTACCAGACTCGGAACGAACAATCGATGGTGCACACCGCCGCTGCATTTACCAAAATGAACAATCGCCTACGAACCTTTGCTTGCACGACATCCATTGGACCGGGGGCAACAAACATGGTTACAGGTGCTGCGGGAGCAACGATTAACCGACTGCCGGTACTCTTACTACCGGGAGACATTTTCTCCACACGCTTAGTCGCCCCAGTTTTACAACAGCTGGAGTCCTCCAGTTCACAAGATTATTCAGTGAACGATTGTTTCAAACCGATTTCACGTTATTGGGATCGGATTAATCGTCCAGAACAGATAATTACTGCCTTACCAGAGGCAATGCGGGTGCTGACATCGCAGGCTGATACGGGGACAGTAACCTTAGCACTTCCACAAGACGTTCAAGCTGAGGCGTATGATTATCCTTCACAACTGTTTGAGAAACGTGTTTATACCATATCTCGACCCCGTGCTGATGTAAGCCTTCTTAATCGCGCAACGTCATGGATTCGCGAGAGTAAATCTCCTTTAATTATCGCCGGTGGTGGTGTTATCTACAGCGAAGCCACGGCGCAACTCGCTCAATTTGCAAAGCAAACCGGTATTCCTGTCGGTGAAACTTTCGCCGGAAAAGGTTCACTGCCCTACAACCATCCGCAGAATCTTGGAGCAATAGGCGCGACTGGAACACCAGGGGCAAATATCACTGCCCGGGAGGCAGATTTGGTGATTGCCATCGGCACGCGCTTGAGCGATTTCACGACTGCTTCCAAGACTGCTTTCCAAAACCCCAACGTCCGTTTCATCAACATTAATGTTGCTGAATTCGATGCCTTTAAACATGCCGCCTTACCGCTTGTCGCGGATGCGCGCGTCACACTTGAAGAACTCGCTACTGCTGTGGGGAACTATCACGTTGACACCGCCTATGCCACACAAATCAAGAACTATCGCGACGAATGGGAGGAAGAAGTGGATCGGCTTTACCACCTTGGGCACGGTCCTATACCGAGCCAAAGTGAGGTCATTGGTGTGGTTAACGAATTCTCGCGTCCTGAGGATGTCATGATTTCCGCCGCAGGGAGCCTTCCTGGGGACTTGCACAAGTTATGGCGTACCCGCAACCCAAAACAGTACCACTTAGAGTATGGATACTCGTGTATGGGCTACGAAATCGCTGGTGGATTAGGCATAAAAATGGCGGATCCGAACCGCGATGTCTACGTCATGGTAGGTGATGGTTCGTACTTAATGCTGGCACAGGAAATCATCACATCAATTCAGGAAGGTTTTAAACTTATTATCGTGCTTGTGAATAATGAGGGACATAGTAGCATCGGTGGATTGTCTCGGGCAACCGGCGCGCAAGGCTTCGCTACCCGCTTCCGCTACCGCGACGAAGAAACTGGTGAACTTGAAGGCGACTTTTTACCAGTGGATCTCGCCGCGAATGCCGCCAGTCTTGGTGCCAAGGTAATTGAAGCGACAACCTTGCAAAGCCTAAAAGCCGCCCTGCATGAGGCACGCGAAGCAGCGCACACAACCGTCGTGAAGATTGATGTAGACTACGACCAACAGGTTCCGCGCTACGAATCGTGGTGGGATGTTCCTATCGCGCAAGTCTCCGAAGTAGACACGGCGCAAAAGGCGTACGAAGCGTACGAATCGGATAAGCAAAAGGAGCGATACTTCCTGTAGCAATTTAATGGATGTGAACGAAGGAAAGACCATGAAAGCATCAGAACTTTTAGCAAAAGCCAAATCAGGAGAGGCGATTCCTTGCGATTCATGTGATGAGCAAATCCCAGCGAATGACGTTTTAGGGTTTGTGTTTAAGCTGGGAACACTTGCTCCGCGCATGGAAAACGCAAACGTCGGTGATATTACCTGCGTTAAATGCCAAACTGCAGATCCAGATATTAATATTGAACCGCGCGGACCAGATGTTAAATTCGCTCGTGGTGACTAATCTGTGAGGGCTGATACCCGTATTCGCCTACACTTTGATATGTCCGAATACATTGTTGGTAGAAATCCAGTTATAGAGCATCTACAGCGCGGGACTCAAGCCATAAAAAAAATCTGGATTGCCGAGGGGAATACCCACTCGCGCATCCAACATATCGTCACAATGGCAGAAAAGGCGGGTGTCCCTATAAAACACTGTACACGACGCGAACTGGATAGGCTTGAGCCATCTGTACCACACCAAGGTGTTATCGCCCTTGTCAGTCCAGCGCGTTACAACGATCTGTCATCAATACTCGCGAAAATAGAACGCAGCGAGCACAACGCGCTGTTAATTATATTAGATAACATTCAAGACCCAAGAAACCTTGGGGCGATTCTCCGTACTGCTGAGGCTGTGAATGCCGATGCTGTTATCATTCCAAAAAATCGTGCTGTCGGCATCACAGCGGCTGTCCACAAAGCATCAGCTGGTGCTTCCACATATGTGCCCATCGTCAAAGTGACAAACATTGCACATACCATAGACACGCTTAAAAACAGAGGAATCTGGGTTGCCGGTGCCGCTGAGAATGCATCTTGTCTGTACACAGATGCTGACTTTAGTGTGCCATTGTGTCTCGCCTTGGGAAGTGAAGGTAAAGGCCTCCGACGACTCGTCAAACAGAAATGTGATTATCTTGTTCACCTGCCGATGTTAGGCAAAATTGACTCCCTTAACGTTTCAGTTGCCGCGGGTGTTCTGTTCTACGAGGTAATTCGACAACGCGATGTGAAATGAATCGGCATACTTCAAATGAAGTTTTCTTCCTTCAGGCTAACAAAAATCCCATCGCCGATGATGATGTGATCCAACACTTTTATCCCAACTTGATTTCCAGCCTCAATCAGCTGTTTTGTTGCCCGAATGTCCTCTTGGCTCGGCTGAGGATCTCCCGATGGATGATTGTGAACAAGGATAATTGAATTCGCTGACTCCTCAATGGCGAATCGGAAAATTTCGCGTGGGTGAAAAACACTGGCGTTTAGAGTGCCTTCAAAGACTGTACCTTCTGACAATAATTTTTTGCCCCAAGTTAAATCGTCGCTGAGGTTACCAGCGATACCTTTAGTTGTCACACCACCTTTGGTATCAAGGCACAAGACACAAACGATTTCCTTCTGTAGGTACCGCATTTTAGACATCATCAGATCTGCGACATCAGCCGGAGATGTAATTTTATCGCGATCGGCGTGGAAACGTGCTAATCGTTTTCCGAGTTCAAACGCCGCAACGATCTGCGCTGCTTTTGCCTCACCAATTCCTCTAATCTTCTCAAATTGCTTGGACTTGTTGTCAGCCATCCGTTTCAAATCACCGTCAAAAGCCATAAGGATCTGTTCACCAAGTTGGACAGCGGTTGTCCCTTTGGTACCACTTTTGAGAATGATAGCCAAGAGGTCAGAATCCCTCAGGCTCTCCGGTCCATGTTTTCGGAGTCTTTCACGGGGACGTTCATCCTCGGGGAGATCCTTAATTCGTATACGGTTCGGTTCGTACATTGCTTTCCTTTCTCCTAATAGAAATCCGTCAACATTATACCCTATTTCAGTGTTAAAAACAAACAAAATCCGATTGATTTCAGGATTATTGAGTCCGAATTTTCTGCCATAAAAATAAAAGAACATAGACCGGTAGTGAGTAGTTTTCTGCACAGTTGAACGGCTATCCTTACTTTAAAAAGGTTGTAAAATTGAAAAGAGCAAACCCTTTTTGGCAAGATTTGACAAAATCAAAGAGATACCCAAATTGCGGGTTGACAAATATTTTCAAATAGTGTAGAATTAGAGGTATGAATCGAAATTCAGTTTTCCATGAAATAAAAAAGGAGACAATCATGGCAACCACGATTCGCCAGAAAGATGGTGTTGCAATCTTAGAACCGAGTGGAAAAATAATGGGTGCCTCAGTATCGGAATTACGAGAGGCAATCACTTCACAGATTGATGCCTCCGATGAGCCACGTATTCTCATTAATTTCGATCGGGTCAACATGATGGATAGTTCAGGTCTCGGCACGCTGATGGGGGCACATGTCGCCGCAACGCGAAAGAAGGGGCGTATCGGTGTCATCAACGTCGGAAGAAATATCAAAAATCTGATTGTCCGCAGTCGGCTCGTCAGTATCTTTGAACATTTCGAGACCGAGGATGCTGCAGTTTCGGCACTGTCAAGTTAAAGTTAAGTGCCGTGATTGGGAAAGTCCACCCATAACCTAAACGCGCAGTAGCATTAGGAGTACGTACACTATGGCAATCACCGTGTCTGAGAAAGAAGGGGTCGTTATTTTCAGACTGAGCGGCAGAATTATCACCCCGGGGATCAAAGAGGTTTCGGAAACCGTAGAGGAGGCACTTGCAGTGCACTCCTCACCCCCGAGACTGGTGTTTGACTTCAAAGAAGTAACTGGAATGGATAGTTCTGGGCTTGGCATGCTTATGAAAATCTATACTAAGATTTACCCACGCGGGGGGAAAATAGCAGTGATTAATGTGAACAAACATGTCAAGAACCTCATTGTCATGGCGCGGTTAATCACCGTCTTTAAAAACTTTGAAAGCGAAGATGATGCCGTTGCTGCCTTGCTGCAGCACCCCGAGTGAGATTCAGGCTAATCTTAGTTTTATTGTAGCGAGAGGTGCCTTGCTAACGTCGGAAACTTGTGAGTAAAGCCCTACTGCCTCGCATCTATAAGGGGATGTCTCATGATAAAAAATATCCTCGTTGCCATCGGCGATACGGATTACGAGAAAAATGCCTTTGAGTACGCTGGACAACTGGCAGTGCTTCTGGGAACACACTTATCATGTGTTTTCTTTCAAGACAGCCAGCACGGTGGAAACGCTGATGTCGCAGCGACCGTCATACGTCGAACGGAGGCGGAGTGCTCGCTCTACGATTTCTTGGATTACCACGTTGAGGCTGTCGCTGGCAATCCGAGACAGATGATCTGCGAAAAAGCCCATTCCGCTGACCTCGTTGTTGTTGGGCTTCCTGAAGATATAAGAAAGCGTCGTCTAAAACTTATCCAAAGCCAAATCGACGATGTGCTGCTCCATATCACGAGACCTATTATTGTGGTGCACGAACAATGCACACTGTTGCGGAAAATTCTCGCTGTACATCATGGGGATGGCTATTCTGATCATGCCTTAGGGCTCGTCGCCGAAATCGGGGAGTTAACAAAAGCTGGAATTTTAGGGCTTGCTCTTTCAAGCACGCAACCGGAGGCAGCCCAGATCAAGCAGCAGATGGAAGCGTATTTGAAATATTATGACGTTCAAACTGACTTCCTGACTGCTCGTGGCTTTACGGTAACAAACATCCTGGAAAACGCAGAGGAAAATGATTGCGACCTCATTGCACTGAGCGCGAGTCATCATGGGAGATTGTACGAGCTTGTTTTCCAAAGCACTACGCAAACTGTTGTGAAACTGGCAAACCGCGCAGTCCTCGTCACAACATAGATTCACGTGACTCACGAGGTGCTATTACCTCGCATTTTGTGGAGGTAAACATGAAGCTTAAAGACGCAACTTTCAAGCACATATTAATGGATGAAATCATTGAACCAAACTGCTTCTTAGAGATTTCCACGGATATGTTCGGGTATATCCGTTGTGACGGCAGCTTCGTCGCTCTCAACTCGGTATGGGAAGAAATGCTCGGATTCACACAATTGGAGCTTCAAAACTCCGAATGGTCCGCGTTCATACATCCAGAGGATCGGGAGGAAATGCTTACCGAGATCGAAAAGGTGAAAACAGGAAAACGCGAAAGACCCTTTGAAAACCGATTTCGGTGCAAAGACGCGTCTTACAGGTGGCTAAGATGGCGCGCAACAAAAGGTGATGAAAAACAACTCTGTTACGTCGTCGCAACAGATATAACGGCGCAAAAGCAGTTAGAAGCGAGGTTGAAAGAGAGTGAAACTCGATTCCAGCAATTGGCGGCAAAGCATGTTCGAGAAGCAGATCTGTTGCATACTCTGATGGAAAATACCCCTGACCATATCTATTTCAAAGATACAGAGAGTAGATTTATACGAATCAATCGCTCTTTAGCGGATCGGTTCGGTTTAAAAAATCCCGTAGAGGCGGTCCATAAAACCGACTTTGACTTCTTTACCCGTGAACATGCGCAACAGGCATATCAGGACGAGCAAGATGTCATTGAATCTGGGAAACCTATTGAGGGGAAACAGGAAAGAGAGACCTGGCCCAATGAACAGGATACATGGGTATCAACGACAAAAGTCCCAATTCGAGATAGAGAAGGACGCATAGTAGGAACATGTGGTATTTCACGAGACATAACTGAATACTATCGCGTCCAACAAGCGGTTGAGTACGCGAGCCGTGCAAAAAGCGATTTCCTCGCAAACATGAGTCACGAACTGCGCACACCTTTGAATGCGATTATCGGATTCGCCGAAATCCTGCGGGATGAACTCGTCGGAAGCATTAACGCCGAGCAAAAGGAATGCATCAATGATATTCACATTAGCGGCGAACATCTGCTCGAAATGATCAATGACATCCTTGACCTTTCAAAAATCGAAGCCGGAAAAATGGCACTACAATTAGAGATGTTCTCTATTGTTGAAGCAGTCGAGGAAGTCAACGCTATTATCACCGCACTCGCTGTAAAGAAAGATCTGGACCTTACCTTGAACTACAACCAGAATGGTATGATTGAAGCTGACCGAGTTAAATTCAAGCAGATTTTCTATAACCTACTCTCCAATGCAGTGAAATTCACCCCAGAAGGCGGTAAAGTAGCAACACAACTGGAAGTTGGAACGACAGAACTGCGGGCCGAAGTTAGTGATACAGGTATAGGTATTGCCGAAACAGATCAGGCGAAACTCTTCGCCCCGTTTACACAGATCGATACGTCAAAATCTCGGCGGTACGGTGGAACAGGTCTCGGTTTAGCCTTAACACACAGGCTTATCATGTTGCACGGTGGCGAGATTAGCGTGACAAGCCAAGAAGGAGAAGGGAGTAGTTTCGCTCTGAGAATCCCCCTTCACCAATTAAAGCGTGAATCCAACATAGGTCTGGTAAAGTGACATAGGACAAACGAGGCAGGAGATTTGGCTCCACAACTTCGGTTCATTTCATAACTACTGGCTTGAATAGAAGGCAACCTGTGAAAACTGAAAACCCACCCCCAGCCGAAAAACAAACAGAAACGCAAAAGCGGATCTTGGTGATTGAAGACCAAGAGTTGAACCGCAAAGTTGTGCGAATTGTCCTGCAATCAAAGGGGTATACGGTCATGGAAGCGACTGATGCTACGGAAGCACTCGCAAGCTTGGAAGACGCAATACCACAACTCATTCTCATGGATATTGCCTTACCGGGGCAAAGCGGCGAGGATTTAACAAGACGGATTAAAGCGAATCTTGCGTGGGTAGATATACCTATTATTGCCCTGACAGCCGCAGCGATGTCTGGGGACAGGGAACGCATCCTCAAAGCTGGATGCGATGATTATCTCAGTAAGCCTATCGACATCAAGGTTTTGGTAGAACGTGTAGAGACTCACATCAAGAGGACAGAAACATGAACGAGGAAGTGATTTCCGAACAGCAGGAAGGTGCAAAAATCCTTGTTGTTGATGATGAACCCAAAAATGTCAGAATTCTCCAAATTCAACTCAACGCACGAGGATATACAGTCTACACAGCCGCAGATGGACTTGAGGCACTTGATACCGTCGAAAAAGAAATGCCAGATCTCATCTTGTTGGACATCAACATGCCGAGAATGGATGGGTTTGAAGTTGTCAAACGAATCCGATCGAACGAGGTTACCGAATTCATTCCAATTGTGATGATAACCGCTCTACGGGACACCCGCGAAAATCGAATTAAGTCCATTGAAGCAGGTGCCGATGATTTTATTGAGAAGCCTTTCGATAGTTTAGAGGTACTCGCCCGGGTTCGTTCACTTTTGCGAATCAAACGCTATCAAGATACACTCGCAGAATATAACACCCGCTTGCAAGAAGAACTCCAAATGGCACGAAGCATTCAGGAAATTCTGATTCCTCAGGATGGTGTGCAGGAATTATCGGGATTTCGAATTGCTTCACACTGTCGTCCTGAAATGGTGGTCGGTGGGGATTTTTTTGATGTCTGGGAAATTGCACCGAATCGACTCGGTGTTTTTATTTCTGATGTTATGGGACATGGCGTTTCAGCAGCTTTCGTAACAGTCTTCATTAAAACAATTTTGGCGGAATTCCAGCAACAAGTTGAAGATAATCCAGGGTATCTGCTTGAAATACTAAACACCCGTTTTAATGATTTGATTAGTTCACGACTGTTCATGTTTGCAACAGCCTTTTGCGGTATCATTGACCTTGATAAAGGCGAACTTATCTGTGCAAACGCCGGACATTCATTCCCACTTTTGTACAATACGCATCAACAGACATACCAAGCCATTGGCGATCAACACACAGGAAATGGGTTAGGCATTTGGCGAGATTCGGTTTATGAAACGATACGTTATCCATTCGATCAGTCAAGCAGAATATTCCTTTATACCGATGGTGTTTACGAAGCCAAAAACCCACAAGGTGAGGAATTTACGGTAGATCGCCTCCAAGAATTAGTATGTACATACGGAAAAAAATCTGCAGCAGGACTCATCACCAGCGTCTCGGAGGCTGTTGATACCTTCACCAATAACTGCCCAAAGGACGACGATCTAACACTTATCGCTATTGAAGTTTCAGGGGAAGGTTAAATTTCGATATTTCTTGGTTTTGGAAAACGAAAAACGACTCGGACATCGGTTCCGCCTGCCTCGTTCGGTTGCATTTCGTGCATATCCGCGAGAGATTTAGCGATGAAAACCCCATGTCCGCTCTCACTGCTTGGAGAACGGTTCATCTCAATCTCCGAGAGTCTTTCATGTGTTAGCCAATTCTTTTCTCCCGCATGCCGTGCACCGGTATCCTTTACTAAAATTTCAAGGGCATGTGTATCAATACTGATACACAATTTAACGCCAACTGTAGCATTAGCCGAACCATGATGTACTGCATTGCTACAGATTTCGTCAAGCACGAGTTGAATGTCTGCTACACGTTTTCTGGAGAATCCGAGGCTTTGTGCGAGGTTCCCAACAAATGCCCGAACAGGTTCTATATAAAAGGGAGCACTCGGAATTTGAAGTTGAATATCTGCTTGCGCCATGTACTAAATTTGCTTTGATTAAAACGCTGCAAGGGCACTGTTTTCTGATTCGTAGATTTCGACGACACTGGATGCACCGATGAGATTAAAGGTCCGTGTTAAGTTGTCTGCAAGCGCGCAAATTTTAAGGTCGCCACCACTCTGGCGAAGCCGTTTTGCAACACCTACCAAGGCACCCACAGCCGTGCTATTTATATGACTCACTTGACTAAGATTGACAACAACCTTCTCAACTTTCTCCGCTAAAAGTCCTTCAAGCATCTTCCGTAAATCAGATGCTGCGTAACTGCTCAAGTCTGTTGTTATTTCAATTATTTTGATACCGGATTCCTCCCGGAGTTTCATTAATTTTGTCGAATCCATAGAAATCACCTCTCATAAATTAAAGCCAGTCCTAACTCAAGGAACCATTCTTAAATTCTATCTTAAATCGATAAAAAAATCAAGCAAAATTCTGTGTTTGAACCGTAAATCAAAGAAGTGCTTTCCAATCGCGGGTCTTTCTGAAAATTAAATCGTATCAATAAAAAAATTATTGTTGATTTTCTTTATGCATTTATGATATACTATTATGCAACCGATTTGAAAGTGCCAAAAGCACTTTGAATATAAGGAGGAACTGGCGGATTAACGCGGTTGCGCGTTTTTAAATGGACCAGGTATCTTAATGAACAACGAACAGACAAATACAAATGCTTCCACTGTTGATGTGGAAGAAGAAAAACATTCAACTGAGGGTTCAGTTGAAGTGAATCAGGAAGTAGCAAGCGAGACAGAGGCTTCAGAAGTTGCAGAAGCTGCTTCTGCAACCAACGCAGACACTGAGGAGCATGAGGAAGCCACAAACAGTGAAGTGGAAGCGACTGCTGGCGACACCGATGTTGAAGAAGCGACAACGCTTACTGATGAAGGTGCCCCCGAAGAGGCGGTAGAAGTGGCTGATAGTAACGCTGATTCCGAACAAACTGACGAAACCGTCCCCGAAGAGTCGGTAGACATAGCTGATAGCGATGCTGAAGAAGTAATAACATTCGTCGACGAAAATGCACCTGAAGAGGTAATAGAAGTAGTCGTTGCGGATGCTGATACTGAAGAAACAGTAACGTCCACTGATGAGACCACCTCTGAAGAGATAGCGGTAGCGGCAGCACCGGAAGAACCAGCGGAACCCATGAGTCCGGAATCTCTTGAAGAAGCGTATGATAATTCGATCAAGGCGTTTACAGATGGCGAAATTGTTAAAGGTATCGTCGTAGATGTCAGCCGCGATGAAGTAATGATTGACATCGGCTTTAAGTCGGAAGGTTATATCCCAGCATCTGAATTCGATACTGGACAAGACGATTTGCCTACTGTTCAGGTGGGCGATGAGATCGATGTTTATATTGTGCGGCGTGAAGACTCGGAAGGGCAGATAGTCCTTTCGAAAAAGATCGCCGACCAAACGCTCATTTGGGATGAAATTGCGACCGCGTACGAAACGGGTACACCCGTCATGGGTCGTATCACCGAACGGATTAAGGGTGGACTACGAGCCAGCGTTGGGTCCCTCCGAGGTTTTCTACCGGCATCGCAAGTTGAGTTGCGCCCTATCCAGAACCTTGAACAATATGTAGGACAAACGCTTGAAATGAAGGTTATCAGCCTGAGTAAGCGGCGGCATAACATTGTTCTGTCGCGGCGTGCTTGGTTAGAAGCCGAACTTGTCCAAAAACGCTCGGAAGTGCTCAACACACTTAAAGTTGGTCAACACGTGGCAGGAGTGGTGAAAAACATCACTGCTTTTGGTGCTTTCGTTGATCTGGGTGGCGTTGATGGGTTACTTCACAAGACAGATATGGCATGGAAACGGATACATCATCCGTCTGATGTTGTCTCTGTTGGAGAAGAAATCGAAGTCCAAGTCATTGGTATCAACCAAGCAAATGAGAAAATTTCTTTGGGCTTGAAACAGAAAACTCCCGATCCATGGACAGACATTGAGGAAAAATATCCGGTTGGCTCTACGGTTCGCGGTGTTGTTGTTAATATTGTCAATTATGGTGCATTTCTACAGCTCGAAGAGGGCGTTGAAGGCTTAATTCATGTCTCTGAGATGGCATGGACCCGCCGTAACGTTGCTCCATCGAGAATTGTCAATAAGGGTGATGAAATTGAAGCCGTTGTGCTTGAAATCTCAAGAGAGGACAAACGTATTTCACTTGGGCTCAAGCAGCTGCAACAAAACCCTTGGGAACTTTTGGAAGAGAGGTCCCCTGTTGGCAGCAAGATCATTGGACGTATCCGAAACTTGACGAGTTTTGGGGCGTTTGTTGAAATTGAACCCGGAATTGACGGTTTAATCCATACCTCAGATCTCTCATGGACTAAACGTGGTGCTGCAGCCAATGAAGAACTTAAAGAAGGCAGTGAGATTGAAGTAGTCGTGTTGCAGATTGACGCGGCTGAACGTAGAGTTTCATTGGGACTCAAGCAGACACAGCCTGATCCATGGGCAGAGGTACCCGAGAAGTACAAGGTCGGTTCCGTTGTCCGAGGCAAAGTTGTCAATCTCACGAGTTTTGGAGCATTCACCAAACTTGAGGAAGGCATTGAAGGCTTAATTCACATTTCTGAACTCGCAGACCGGCGGATTGAAAAACCAGAAGAAGTGGTTTCCGTAGGCGACGAGTTAGATTTGAAAGTGATTAATCTGTCTCCAAAGGACCGACGGATCGGGCTGAGTTTGAAAGCACTCCTTGCCGAGCAAGAGCGCGCTGTGGCAACTGAAGAGGAACAGCCGGCGAGAACGCGACCCGAGCGACCGCCTCGATCACGGCGAGAACGGGAACCGCGGCGGCAAATGCCAGCACACGGAGAAACTGTCACTACGTTGGGGGCATTGCTCAAGGAGGAGATGGGTAAGTCAAACGCAGAAAGTTCTGAAGAAGTCGCAAGTGTGGAGAACTCCGAAGACATTGTGAGCGCAGAGAGTTCTGAGGAAGTCGCAAGTGCAGAGGACTCCGAAGACATCGCGAATGTAGAAAACCCTGAAAACGCCGAGAATTCTGAAAATTAATTTTTTCGTATCTTTGCCCGAGATTACGTCCAAACTTTCGGGCAGAGGCGAAAATACAAAGCGATATCTCTCGTTACAGAGTGTGTCTACGTTTGAAACGTAGGGACGAGTTTTCGCGCGCGTTTTCGTTGTTTCACCTGCATGGGTGGGCACATGTGCCCACCCGTCCTCTCTTGCACGAAAGACTTGACGAGGCACAAAACCCTTGCTCCACAAGACAGAGCGAGAATAGACACGTAGACTTAGGAGACGTGGAATTGAGCAAAAATTTTCTGTTTACGTCCGAATCCGTCACTGAAGGACACCCGGACAAGATGGCAGACCAGATTTCTGACGCGGTACTTGATACAATATTCACAACCGATCCGATGGCCAGAGTCGCTTGTGAAACCTTGGTCACAACAGGACTCGCAGTCATTACTGGTGAAATCACGACTACAGCAAACTACGATGCCCAACAAATCGCACGAAAAGTAATAGCTGATATCGGTTACACCGATATTGAATATGGCTTTGATGCTGAACGAAGTGCTGTGTTGAGTATTATTGATAAGCAATCCCCTGATATTGCAATGGGCGTAAACCCTGGTGGTGCAGGCGATCAAGGATTAATGTTTGGATACGCATGTACCGAAACGCCAGAATTGATGCCACTACCGATTACCTTCGCCCATCAATTAACCCAGCGTTTGGCTAAAGTTCGCAAAGATCGCACCCTTCCCTTTATCCGTCCCGATGGAAAATCTCAGGTAACAGTGGAATATATCGACAGTAAACCTAAGGCTGTCACTACAGTTGTCATTTCTGCACAACACGATCCTGACGTTACGGATAGCGAACTACGTGAAGCAATTATTGAAGAGGTTATCAAAGAAATTATCCCTGAAAATCTCCAAAGCCCAGATATTAAATATCATATCAATCCAACCGGACGTTTTGTGACCGGTGGTCCCCAAGGTGATGCCGGATTAACCGGACGAAAAATTATTGTTGATACATATGGGGGGATGGGACGGCATGGTGGAGGCGCACTTTCTGGGAAAGATCCAACTAAAGTTGATCGGAGTGCGACTTACGCAGCACGACACGTCGCTAAAAACCTCGTTGCTGCTGGCCTCGCAGAACGGTGTGAAATTCAAATTTCCTACGCAATCGGTAGAAAAGAACCCATCTCTGTCATGGTGGATACGTTTGGTACTGGCGATGCGGAGGCTCTCATTAAACTTGTCAACGCGCACTTCGATTTAACACCGGCGGGCATCATAGAACGGTTGAAATTACGCCAGCCTATTTATCAAAATACTGCCGCATATGGACATTTCGGACGTGAAGAACCCGGTTTCACTTGGGAAGAAACCGACTACGTCGAAAAGCTCCGGTAGATTGGAAAAATTGAGAATACCAATAAACAAAAGGATAATAATGAACTACGATATAAAAACAACGGAACTTGCATCAACTGGTCGACAACGAATCGACTGGGCAAACCGGTTCATGCCCGTTTTGGATTCCATCCGCGAGCGGTTTCAAAATGAACGCCCATTGGAGGGATTGAGAGTAGCAGCGTGCCTACATGTCACAACTGAAACAGCCAACTTGATGAAAACGCTGAAGGCAGGTGGGGCGGAGGCGGTTGTCTGTGCATCAAATCCACTCAGTACACAGGACGATGTTGCCGCATCTCTCGTTGTTGACGAAGAGATAGGTGTTTTTGCTATTGACGGAGAGGATATAGAAACCTTTTACAAACACATTGATGCCGCTCTTGAGACACGACCAGCGATCACCATGGACGATGGGGCGGATCTCGTTTCAAGACTTCATTCTGAAGAAACAAATCCAGCTTTAGTGGAGCAAGTCGTTGCAGGAACAGAAGAAACAACAACCGGGGTTATCCGACTCAAGAGTATGGCAACCGAAGGTGTGTTGAAATATCCGATTATCGCTGTGAACGACGCACGGACGAAGCATTTTTTTGATAACCGATATGGCACTGGACAAAGCACATTGGACGGTATTATCAGAGCGACGAATCTACTCATTGCCGGAGCGACAGTCGTTATCGCAGGCTATGGTTGGTGTGGCAGAGGAGTTGCTAACCGGGCACGCGGCTTAGGCGCGAACGTCATTGTGACGGAGGTCACCCCTTTAAAAGCATTAGAAGCGGTAATGGACGGATTTCGAGTGATGCCGATGCAGAAAGCCGTTCAGGAAGCAGATTTGGTTGTAACGCTCACGGGGGATATTCACGTCTTACGTCAAGAACATTTCAGAGCGATGAAGGACGGAGCAATTATAGCGAACTCCGGTCACTTCAACGTTGAAATCGACATTCCAGCACTTGAAGAATTGAGTGTCGATAAAGGAAATGCGCGTCCCTATGTAGATGTATACACCCTCGGAGATGGCAGGAAACTCTATCTTGTGGGTGAAGGCAGATTGGTAAACTTGGCTGCTGCTGAAGGGCATCCGGCGAGTGTTATGGACATGAGCTTCGCGAATCAAGCGTTGTGTCTTGAGTACATCGCCCAAAATCAGGATAATCTTGAGAATCGTGTATATGATGTACCGGAATTTATAGATGACACCGTGGCACAGCTCAAGCTGGAAGCATTCGGTATTGAAATTGATACACTCACGGCAGAACAGGAAAAATACCTCAACTCGTGGGAAATGGGAACTTAACATCGTTTTTTCCAGAGTTGCTTCATATACTGTTCCGAGTTTCGATACCACCCTTTTATGAGAGAGAGGCACCTATGAAAAAATCAGAGATTTTGGAGGGAGTGATATTACTCCTGTCGGCGGTGCTGTTATTACCGATCTGGATGGCATCTTCTCAACAGATACAACTTCCACCGACATTGCTAAAAGTGTTGAGTTTCTTGCAGTATCCAGTCATCATTGTGCTGAGTGTTATTTTCGTTCGCCGACTGCGACGGGTTATCCGCTCGCTACGGGAAAACAAGAATAGACCTGGGCCTTTCTAAGGAAAACGGACGTACTACGATAGACGCGGTTTCGAGGCTGGCGTACCTATAAAACGCGCCTCTACGTAGAAGGAAATGAGAGTTTAGAATGGGAGTCTTAGTCGTTGGCACGGTTACCTTAGATACGGTAGAAACACCGAATAAACGGGTGGAGGATGTCTTGGGTGGTTCTGGTGTCTACGCTGCTGTCGCCGCGAGTTTTTTTGGAAACCCTATTCAACTTATTGGAGTCGTTGGTACTGATTTTCCACACACTTACACAGATTTCCTCCACACCCGAGGAATCGACCTTCAAGGGTTAAAACGAGAGTGCAACGGCAAGTCGTTCCGTTGGGGTGGTCGTTATACCGAAGATTTTAACGTGCGCGATACACTTTTTACGGAATTGAATGTTGTTAGTGACTTTCATCCCATTTTACCTGAAACTTACAAAGAAACCCCCTACCTCTTTTTGGCGAATAACTCGCCAAGTTTACAATTGAGCATTATTGAGCAGGCAACACACCCGAAACTGATTGTCTGTGATACGATGGACTTTTGGATTAACGAGGAGCGAGAGGCGTTAGAGGTGCTCTTAGCACGCGTGGATATTCTCATCTTGAACGATAGTGAGGCGTTATTGTTCACGGGTGATTCCAATTTGATGCGGGCGGCACAGACAATTTTACGCTATGGTCCAAAGCGAGTTATAATTAAGAAGGGGGAGCACGGGGCAATCAGCGTAACGGAATCATCTTTCTTTAGTGCCCCGGCATATCCGCTGACGCAAGTAGTGGATCCAACAGGTGCTGGCGATAGTTTCGCTGGTGGTATGATGGGTTACCTCGCATCTATTGAAGACACGTCCGAAAAAGCAATACGCAGCGCAATGGTGTATGGAACAGTTATCGCTTCTTTTAATATTGAAGATTTCAGCATCAGCCGACAAAAGGATGTACAGTTTTCAGAGATCTCATCGCGATATTGTGAGCTTCAAGAAGCCGTCCGTTTTTAATGTAGGCTGTGGATTGCTCTATCGTACGCTGCTTCAGCGGATTCCATCACCATTTCTGCGAGAGTTGGATGTGCGTGCACGGTACCTGCTATGTCCATTGCAGTCGCGCCCGTACGAATCGCGACAGCGGCTTCATGAATAAGGGTTGAAGCATGGGCACCAACAATATGGACACCAAGGATATCCCCGCTATCGGCATCAGAAACAGTCTTAACAAACCCGTCCGTCTCGCGTAGCCCCAATGCCTTCCCGTTCGCGGCGTACGGAAATCGCCCTATCTTCACTTCGTAACCCTCATCCGTTGCCTCTTTTTCTGTCATGCCGACGTGCCCAATTTCAGGTAAGGTGAAAACACACCACGGAATAACCTGATAGTCCATCTCGACGCTGTCCCTGAGACAGTTTTCTGCTGCAATCTTTCCCTCTGTCGATGCCACATGTGCCAACAGATACCGGCTGGCGACATCCCCAACGGCATAGATACCGGCAACGTTCGTTTGCATTCTGGCATCCACGACGATTTTCCCGCCTTCTGTGCGAACGCCAACCTTTTCTAAACCTATCCCGTCTGTGTTGTAACGTCTTCCAATCGAGACGAGCATCTTTTGGGCAGTCAATTCTTCGCCGGATTCAAGCACTGTAGTGACCCCTGCATCCGATTTTTTGACATGGGTAAGCTTCGCACCAGTGTGGATCGTGATCCCTTTCCGTTTCATGAAAAGTTGGATATGTCGGATAACCTGAATATCTTCAGTCGCCAAAATTGTAGGGAGGAGTTCCAACACAGTCACACGGCAACCGAGAGCATTAAAGATGGAAGCAAACTCACATCCTGAAACTCCACCGCCAACGATTAGTAGGCTTTCAGGGAGTTCTGTGAGATTGAGGATACCAGTTGTCGTCAAGACTTGGCTCTCGTCTATTTCAAAAATAGGCGGTTCCGCAGGTTCGGAACCTGTAGCAATGATAATATTTTTTGCGTGTAATTGTTCGGTTGTACCATCAGATTTGCTGACGGCAATGGTATTTCTATCAGTAAGTGTCGCTATTCCATTGAAGGTATCAACTCCGTTTGCTTTCAGCAGTTGCGCAATGCCTCCTGTTAGTTGCTGGATGACTGAAGTCTTATGAGTCAATACCTGAGGGTAGTCAATTACTGCGTCGCCATTGATATTCACACCGAAAGCGGATGCTTCTTGAACCTGTGTCGCCAAGTTGGCAACTGCAAAAAGGGTTTTCGTTGGAATACACCCGCGATTCAGACAGGTGCCACCCCACTCTCCCTTTTCTATCAGGCAGACTGTGCCGCCAAGTTGCGCCGCTTTAATAGCTGCGACGTAACCCCCTGGTCCTCCGCCTATTATTCCGAGATCATACGTAGCCATTTTTCTAACCATGGCCTCCTGTTAACCATCAACTCGTGCCTTAACATTATGCAAGCGGAGGCGAGTTGATGGTTAAATCGCTCCACTGTGTTTCGCGATGGGTTCCGGTTAATTCCGACACGCATAAGGATCTGCACGATTCTTAAGAGTCTCTCCACCACACCAAAAACCTGCTTGAAACGAAGTGGAAAGTAGAGCAGAAACTTAATAGTTAAAAAAGATGAATTGAATTTTATCACAAAGGCTGAGGGTTGTCAAGATGAGATAGTCTAAAAGCAACACCATCCAGTCCGTGAAAACCGACGCTCTTACACAATGCTCCTACGGAAATCAAATATGCATTTGGTGCTGAATTTGACAAAAAATATGGGGTGTGCTACAGTGATACCAGTCTGCAAGTAGGAGAAAATGGATGTTTGATGGGTACTTTCCAAACCAATTTGGGCCTGGACGTTCGGCTGTCATCTGCCAACATGGGGCAGTTGCAACGAGTCAACCGCTCGCGGCGCAGGGTGGGTTGCAGATTTTACAAAATGGCGGAAACGCCGTTGATGCAGCGGTCGCGACTGCCGCAATACTTAACGTTGTTGAGCCAATGTCAACCGGCATCGGCGGTGATGCCTTCATGCTCGTTTATCAGCCCAAAGATGGCGTGATCCGCGGCTTAAATGCGAGCGGTAGAGCACCTTACGCTGCAGAGCCAGAATTCTTTACCAAGCAGGGGTTGGTGAGTATTCCTTCTTTTGGAAGTATGTATCCAGTCACTGTCCCTGGTACAATTGACGGGTGGGCAACACTCCTCAACGAATGTGGAACAATGTCGTTAGCGGAGGTCCTTCAGCCTGCCATCAATTACGCGGAAAAAGGATTTCCTGTCAGCCTACAGATTAGTCTCGCATGGCAATGAAATTAGGGTTCGCAGATCTCTACGAATACGTGACAGATCCGACATTTGTGGATGTGCCAGTAGATGGCCTGCTTTCCAACGACTATACAGAAAGCCAGCGAGAGCGTATCTCACCAGAGCGGGCAAACATGCAGCCAAACCCTGGTGTGCCCGCAATGGGAAGTGACACGGTATACCTCTGTGCAGTTGACAGCGAGCGAAATGTTGTATCCTTTATCAACAGTCTCTTCGCTGGTTTTGGTTCAGGTTTAGTTGCTGGCGATACGGGTATTATGTTACAAAATCGGGGTGCGGGTTTCTCGCTTAATCCCGACCATGCAAATTGTATTGCTCCACATAAACGTACACTGCATACTATTATCCCCGGTATGATTGCACAAAATGGGGTTCTCTTAGTCACCTTTGGGGTCATGGGCGGACAAATGCAAGCGCAAGGACATTTACAATTTGTATGCAATCTTGTAGATTTCAATATGGACGTACAGAACGCGTTGGACGCGCCTCGGTTTAGAATAATGGACGACTCACGGGTTATGCTGGAGACAGGCATTCCGATGAATACACAAGCCGTATTGGCACAAAAAGGACATCATATCATACCGGGGCACACTTTTTTTGGAGGGGGACAAACAATTTTTATCAATCCATCCTTCGGCACGCTCGTCGCAGGTTCGGATCCGAGACGAGATGGCTGTGCAGTCGGCTATTGAGGCGAGAGGGGATTTTTTTGACTTTTGGCTTAAATTAAGGTATAATATTAAGACGAATAGGCGGTTTCGGCTCAAAGACTGAGAACCGAACCGAAGCATGTAAGCCCGCCAAGTCGGTCGCGAATCACCGTTGACGCGATCGCGGATCGCCGTTGATTCCAAAGGCTCTCTTGCCTTGGGGCGCGCTACCTCTGGCAGGATACGAGTAGTCAGCGTCCGATTTAAGCCGTACGAAACATTCTATCCAGCCTTGAAAGCTAAATCCGTTTTTCGATTGTTTGTAGCCTTGATAAAAAGGAGTAGGGCTAAAACACGTATACCTCGCCCCGCAGATAAAATACAAAATGGCGAGTAGCAGGGAGTCCACTCTACAATGCCAATGCAAAAGAAATATAGAAGAATGTATGGAGAGTCAGTTTACAAATGTATAATGATTTAAATGAAAAAGATGCCTGTGGCGTTGGTTTTGTCGCAAACCGTTTTGGAAATCGGAGCCACGATATTATCAAGATGGCGACGCAAGCGGTCACGAATTTGACACATCGAGGCGCGGTGGCGGCTGATGCCAAGACAGGAGACGGTGCAGGTATTTTAACACAAATTCCGGAGAAAATATTTCAAAAAGAACTTCAGAAACTCGGAGTCCACCTCGATTCAATAAATGACATGGGTGTCGGGATGATCTTCCTGCCGAGGCACGACCGGGACGCACAGGCACGGGGACGCGCAATCGTTGAAGAGATATTACAACAGTACGGTGTTCCTTTCCTTGGATGGCGTTCGGTCCCTCAGGATTTTGCCGCTCTCGGGGCTAAGGCACTGGAAACGCTGCCGGAAATCCAACAGGTATTGGTGGGACGTCCAGAGCAATTCACCGATGACGCCTTTGAACAACGCTTGTATCTGATATGTAAAGAGTTAGAGCATCGTGTTACAGCGGCAGCACTCGACGAATTCCATATCGCCTCTTTTTCACATCGGACGATTGTCTATAAAGGATTGCTGGTAGCACCCCAGCTGACCCAGTTTTATCCCGATTTAAAAGACCCTGATTTTCAGGCGGCACTTGCCGTTTTCCATCAACGCTACAGTACAAACACCTCATCCACATGGATGCTCGCCCAACCTTTTCATACACTTGCACATAATGGCGAAATCAACACCTTGATGGGCAATCAGAACTGGATGCGAGCGCGCGAAGCCGACTTGCAATCGCCCCTCTGGAACGAACACATCCGAAAACTCGTTCCGATTATCAACCCACATGGCAGCGATTCGATGAGTCTGGATAACGTGTTAGAGTTGTTAACACACTCTGGTCGCGGTATTTTACATGCCATGATGTGTCTGATCCCAGAAGCCTATGAGCAGGTTCCCGATATGCCGGACGAGTTGAAAGCCTGTTACGAGTATCTCTCATGTGTCAGCGAACCTTGGGATGGACCGGCGGCGGTTGCGTTTACAGATGGTGTTATGGTCGGTGCGAATTTGGATAGAAACGGACTACGACCCGCACGCTATAAGGTTACCGAAGACGGTACAGTTGTCATGGGCTCCGAAGTTGGAATTATTGAACTTGATGACAGTCGCGTCGTGGAAAAGGGACGTTTGGGTCCTGGGCAAATGATTGCTGTTGATACAGCACAAGGGAAATTGCTGAAAGATTCCGAAATTAAACATGATGTTGCCACGCAAAAGCCTTATGCCGAGTGGGTACAGAAAGGCATCGTGATGCTCCCAACCGAAAAAAATGGGGCGTGTATCACGACAAATGCTGTTCCTGAACAGTTATCGACATACCAGAAAGCTTTCGGCTATATGGTTGAAGACGTGGAACGCTTTATTAAACCCATGGTAACAGAAGCGAAGGAAGCAGTCGGTTCAATGGGCGATGACACACCGCCCGCTGTGATTTCTCGGCATCCGCGTTTGCTCTATAGTTACTTCAAACAGCGTTTCGCGCAGGTTACGAATCCACCTATCGATTCCATCCGGGAACGTTTGGTGATGTCCCTGACAACGCATCTTGGACAGCAGCAGAGTTTGCTCACAGAAACTCCAGAGCATGCTCGACTTATTCGAGTACCCTCGCCAATTTTGACAAACACAGATTTACAAGCGTTGCGTGAACTGAATATACCTGATTTTCAGATAGCAACACTCTCTGTCTGCTTCCCCGTAGTTTCTGGCAAACAAGGTTTGGAGGATGCCTTAGAAACGCTATGTCAACGCGCCTCCGAGGCAATTGATGCGGGAACAACAATTCTTGTGCTAAGTGACAAAGAGGTTTCTCCTGATCTTGCTCCGGTTCCGATGGCACTTGCTGTCGGTGCTGTCCACCACCATTTGATTCGGGAAGAAAAGCGAATGCGGGCAAGCCTCGTCGCTGAAACCGGAGATGCAAGAGAAGAACATCACTTCGCTGTTCTTCTCGGTTACGGGGCAGCTGCAATCAACCCTTATCTTGCCCTCTCAACGATTGTTCAACTTGCTGAGGACGGTGAATTCGCAGAACTCACCGCACCGAAAGCCATTGAAATCTATAAAGCAACCGTCGAAAAAGGTATTTTGAAAATTATGGCAAAGATGGGAATTTCGGCGGTGTCAAGTTATCACGGTGCCCAGATTTTTGAAGCCCTTGGTATCAACGCAACGGTTATTGATAAATGCTTTACAGGTACCACCTCACGCTTAAGTGGCATTGGCTTTGCTGAAATCGCAGCAGAGACGCTCCACTTTCACACAAAAGCGTTTTCTGGAAGTGAAGGCAACACGTCCTTAGAGGAGGCAGGCTATTTCCGATTTCGTAGAAACGGCGAATTCCATGCCTTTAATCCGACGGTATTTAAGTCACTTCACAAATTTGTCAAGGGAGGTAAGCCTGAGGACTATGAAAAATATGCTGCTGCCGTTGAGAGTGGAGAACCTTCCAGTTTACGAGATCTGCTTGCTTTTAAACCCGGTGCCCCTATTCCGATTGAAGAGGTAGAGCCGGCGGAAGATATCGTTCGGCGTTTCACAACCGGTAGTATGTCCTTCGGTGCGTTAAGTCGCGAGACACACGAAACCTTGGCAATCGCTATGAATCGTCTTGGGGCAAAATCGGGGAGTGGAGAAGGCGGTGAAAGCAGCACGCGCTTTAAGCCGCAGCCCAATGGTGACCTTGCTTCCAGTGCCATCAAACAGGTGGCATCCGGACGTTTCGGTGTAACTCCAACATATCTTATATCGGCGAAGGAACTGGAAATTAAGATGGCGCAAGGTTCAAAACCCGGAGAAGGTGGACAGATTCCAGGGCATAAAGTGACAGCCGAAATCGCTTCTCTTCGACACTCTGTGCCAGGAGTGCCGCTGATCTCACCACCTCCACATCATGACATCTACTCTATCGAGGATTTGGCACAGCTCATCTACGATCTGAAACAAGCGAACCCGCGGGCAAAGGTAGCTGTAAAATTGGTATCCGAATTTCTCGTTGGAACGATTGCGTCAGGGGTGGCAAAGGGCTACGCTGATGTAATACAAATAAGTGGGCATGAAGGAGGCACCGGGGCATCCCCGCTCAGTTCCATTAAAAACGCAGGGACCCCTTGGGAACTCGGACTTGCTGAGACACAGCGTGCACTCGTAACAAATGAATTGCGGGATCGTGTCGTGTTACGGGCGGACGGTGGAATGCGTTCCGGACGCGACATTGTTATTGCCGCAATGTTGGGGGCAGAAGAATACGGGTTTGGAACGATAGCGATGGTCGCGACAGGGTGTGTTATGGCACGCCAATGCCACTTGAATACGTGTCCGGTTGGTGTAGCTACCCAAGATCCAGCACTCCGTGCGAAATATCCCGGCACGCCCGAAATGGTTATCAATTTCATGCTCGGTGTGGCGAATGAAGTGCGAATTATCCTTGCCAACCTCGGGCACCGGAGCCTCAACGATATTATCGGACGTCCAGAATTGCTTCAACCGGTCGATTTAGCAGATTACCCGAAAACTGGAACGCTGGATTTGAGCGAGATTCTGACCCCTGCCGATCCAACTGGAACGCAGCCGCGTTACCATCTACAAAAGCGAAACAGTCGGGATGACATTTCTCTTGACGACCAGATTCTGGAGGATGCTAAGGAAGCAATCTCACAGAAAACATCGATCCAACTCTCTTATTCCATCCGGAATACGCACCGAACAGTGGGAGCAAAGTTGTCCGGTGAAATTGCGATGCACTATGGCGATGCTGGCTTACCTGATAGGACGATCCGGTGCAATTTTAGGGGCAGTGCGGGACAGAGCTTCGGTGCTTTCTGTATCAGCGGTGTACAATTCGTTTTGACAGGCGAAGCTAATGACTATGTGGGCAAGGGCATGGCAGGCGGAGAAATTATTATTAGACCCGCGCCAACTGCACAGTTCCTAACTTATGAAAATACAATCATCGGAAATACAGTGTTGTACGGTGCCACAGGTGGTACGCTTTATGCAGCCGGTAGAGCCGGCGAACGGTTCTGCGTCCGAAATAGCGGTGTAACCGCTGTCGTTGAAGGTGTGGGAGATCACGGTTGTGAATACATGACCGCGGGGACAGTCGTAATTCTCGGCGAAACGGGTAGAAACTTTGGAGCCGGGATGACCGGCGGCACTGCCTATGTTCTCGACGAAAAACAACAGTTCGAGAAGAAGTACAACTCGGATTGGGTGAAGTTAGAAAAGGTAACGAGTGAAACAGATATTAAAAATCTGATGGCACTTATACAAAATCACGCGGCATATACCGACAGTGAACACGCCGAGAAAATCCTCACCAATTGGGAGGATCTCCTTTCGCATTTTTGGAAGGTTGTAACACCGCCGCCGCCACCGCCTCCAGCACCCGTCCAACTTAAAAGGAGAGCCGCAGGACGCAGAGAACGAAAACGCTAAAAAACTCAACCGCGAGATAAGCACCAAAAATCTACCTTGCAGTTGAGTCGTCCCTCTATTGTACTATATTATCTGAAAAAAAAAGGCAGCCGAAGCTGCCTTTTTTGTTAACTGCGTTGCAGTTTTCAGTTCTCTTCCGAGACCGCGAAAGCGATTTCAAGCCCCTCCGTTTTACTGGAGCGTTGTTTCGCTCGTTCCACCACATCAATGACGACACCGTGTTTCGCACGCTTATCTGCCTTGATAATTAGAGTGCTAATCTGGTTTTCATGAGCTGCAATGAAAAGCTCCATGTCTTCCAGGGTCAACATCTCCTGGTCATCAATCGAAATCCGTCCGTCACCGCTAATGAAGAGATTATACTTCTTCCGTGTGAACTCGTGCTTAGTTGCGGAATCGGGTAAGGTGACAGTGAAAGGCGGGGGAACCCGCATGATAGCAGACACCATGAAGAAGATAAGCAACAAAAAGACACAATCGATCATCGGTGCCATCGGAATGTCATCATCGGTGCCTGTTTTCTTCCGCCGAGACATGTTCAAAGCCATCTGAATTCTCCTTCTATAGAGAGTGGAGTGCTATTATTATCGCGTGAGATAAGTCAGTCTCTCGCGACAATAGCGAACCCGATTTTATCTATACCTGCCTGTTTCGCGATATCCATCACTTGCACGATCTGCTCATGTAGTACTTCTCGCTCGGATTGAATAATGAGCATGCTTGTCGCTTCCTCAGGTGCATTGATGAATCGATTAAACATTTCATCAATCTGGACGACCTCATCATTCAGCACCATAGTGCCTCTGTCATCACCGGGTTCCGGATTTGCGATTCGGACAGTCAGACCTTTCGGTTTATCGGGTGACGGTTTCCCCGGCGGGGGCAACTGTACCCGGAGACCTGGAATCGGCGAGAAGGTTGTCGATACCATGAAGAAAATCAGGAGCAGGAACACACAATCAATCATAGGTGCCATACTGAGCGTTGGTGGCTTGCGTTCCCGGATCCTGGTCGCAAGTAGACTCAATTTGACTTCACCGCCGGCTTGTTGCATTTTAGAGTCTCCTTTCTCGTTAATGAGACTAAGGCTAAGGTACAAGGACCTGGTAGCCTACAAAGTCATTAGGAGAGGGCGAGTGAAAGTACCCGCCCGTTCCGTTCCAAGATTAGGCATCGCCGCCTTCACTAACAATCAACTGGTTCACAATCTCGGTAGAAACCTGGGAGATCTCAACCAGGTGCCTGTTGACCCAACTATCAAAGAGCTGGAAGAAAATCAAGCAGGGAATAGCAACTGTCAAGCCAGCAGCAGTTGTGAGAAGTGCCTGTGAGATACCACCAGCGAGCTGCTGCGGGTCACCAGTACCTTCAAGTGCGATTGTAGTAAATGCACTAATCATACCTGTAACTGTTCCGAGCAAACCAAACAGCGGAGACACGACTGCAACAGTACCGAGGACGGGTAGATTTCTTTCGAGTTCAGGGATTTCAAGCAGACTTGCTTCCTCAATGGATTCCTGAATTTCCTCTTTGGTAATATTGCGTTCCTCAATTTGGGCTTGGCTGTATCGCAGCAATCCTGCTTTAAGAACGTTAGCAAGCGGTCCACCGGCTTCTTCACAAATCGAGACGGCTTCCATAATGTTCTCTTTCCGCAATGAATCAGCAATACTGGCGATAAACTGTTCGGTTCCAATTCGAGAACGGCTCCGAACGAAGGTGAACAGTCTTTCAATAATGAAAGTCAACGCCGTGATGGAACAGAGGGCGAGGGGCCAGAAGACGAATCCAAACTTCTGGAAGAAAGTGACGATATTGTCTTTTTTCGTCATCTTGAGTGGGACAAAGTGGTCGCCACCATTAACGACTGTAACGGGTTTACCGAGCCGATCACCGTATCCTTCTCTATAGATACTGATGAGGTAGCGACCCGCGGGAACACCGGAGCGCTCATAATCACCGTTAGCATCCGTCGATGCTGCAAATTCTTCGCCGCTTTGGGCAACAATCTTGACTTCAACGCCATCAATTGGGCTTTGTGCTGTGGTTGTATCAACAATCTGGCCCCGGACGGTTCCGCCACTGTCTTGTGCGAAGACAACACCGGCAGACATACCGATACAAGCGACCAGCATTAACACCAAACTTAAACGAGTCATTCGTTCTGATCCTCCTTAGGATAACTTGCCAAATACGCTGGCAAGTTTTACAAGTCATCTCATAAAGTGTTGTGGGAACCTCACCCAACAACTCAATTTTACTAACACTTGAGCATTTGAAAAACAACACAAGTTTTCAGGTTGGGTAGAAGCGATTTGTAACCGCTCCCACCGTTTACAACGCCGTTCTCGTTAACAACACCTGAGTGCTTCAGAAGTTACGTGAGTTTTATTCAAACCCCATGGAAACACAACACAGGTGATATAGCGAGACGCGAGATCGCTGGAACGATTTCTTCGTGTCCAGCGATCCAAACATCACTTAGAAACCCATCATCGCTCGCACAAACGTTGTGTTACTCGTCGTGTGGTCGAGCAGGATGGTGGTTCGCCGGTAACCAGCGAGGATAACAATGTTAAACCCAAGCCATTCACCACGGTTGATTGCTTGGACTTCAAATATCCGTGTTCGCAGGTCGGGTCGGAAAAGGATTGGCACATCCTCATCTTCCGGGAAATTCGTCAAATAATCTTTGAAGTTATTATCCCGGTTGGTGAACTTCCTGTACTGGAAACCCCCAAGAATGTTCATTCGTTGCGTGAACTGATAATCAAGCCGTACGCCGAGGACATCTTCACGACTTCTACGGTTGAAGCGCAAGTATTCGATGGGTTCTTCATCAGTCGGAACAAACAGACGTGGGTTAAGGGCATCCCCAATTTCCTCTGCGCCGCGGTCAAAAGCGCGGTCCCAAATGTACTTCACCATCGGTGTAAGCGTCAGATCTTCACCGATTCTGTCGACGAAGGGGAGGTCACCAAGTGGAATCTCGTATCTCGCCTTGAGAATCGTCTGCTGATTGCGAATATCCCGTTCCGGATAACGACGCTTCTTCCAGTTTTCAGAATCGTAGATTAAGCCCGGATCCTCAGGGTTCAGGGCATTAATTCCGTGATCTGGATAGAATGGGAATTCCCGTCTGTCACCGGAGGATCGGACCTGCTCAATGGGGACCATGAAATCAACGCGTTGATCTGCATTGAGTGGATCGCCCTCTTCTCCTGATCCCTCAACATCCAAGAAGATCGCGCCTTCTTCATCCTGCTCAAACTGTTTTTGGAGGACAACGAGGAATTTCGCTTCAAGTGTGAGGTTAGGAACAGCAGTGTAAAGGAACTGCAGCGTTGTCGTATTCACACGAGCGTTGTAGAAATCAAGCTCGTCGGAAATTTGGACAGGCTCCAATTCACCAACACGCAGTGTAATGGTGTAATCTGGAATATCGTCTCGGACTCGGACGAAGCGGTTTTGGAAAAGTACAGTTCCAAAATCAGGGATGTCACGTTGGTAGGTGACATGTAGGTATTTGGAATCATTCTGCCGGCGGCTTGAAACTTCGTTTTCGTTGAGCCACCCAACTTTGAGTGAAAGGTTATCAAGGAGGTCATATTCAGCGAAGACATGGTATCCTGCCCTGTCTACCCCGTACTCATATTGCGGTTCAAAATCGTCCTCAAGAGAATCAATGGTGCCGTTGTTGTTCAGATCGACGAGGTCGGTAAACACTGGTGGATCGGCATCAAAGATGAGAAAGTCTTCTTGGAAGTCCAAAACACCGTTCTGGTCTCTGTCATCAGCACGGGGTAGGACTCCGTCGAAGTCAATGTCATCGGGCCAGTCATCGTCATCATCATCATCTTCAACGAGGGCATAATTGACTTCATCCCACGGATCTCTTTCAGCCTGAGATTCGGGGGTTCGCTCCAGCGAGTAGGGCTGGTCTCTGTCGGTATTAGCACCGAAGTTGAGATAGGTTGTGGTGTACCCGGGATCGATATGGTAGTAGACACCTTCAAGGTACAACTTCCCAAATCGGGATTTGAGTTGGACGAACCATGCGGTTTCTCTTCCCATTTCTCCGTCGCCGCTTTCGTCGGTTCCCTCACCACCTAACCTGGCTTCAAACCGCTCACCTTCAGTCTCCGAATAGGTGGGTATACCGTTCCGGTCTAATGGCAAGCCTGTTGCCGGATCGACGGAGATACCGGTTTCTTCCTCGCCATCCTCACCTATAATAGTTGGCGTAAGTCTACTAAATCCAATCTGATCTTTGGGGACCGTCGGATACTGCTTATATTTACCGTTGATAGAGTAGTGTGCCCGAACGAAAACGTTGCCGACTGTACCTTCCAAATCAAGCCCGTAGAGGAGTGCCGCTCGTGCCGCGCCGTAACGATAACGGATTTTACGCGGTCTGCCTTCACCTGACCATTGACTCGGATTATCAAAGAGATTCGCGCGGTTGCTAATATAATCCGAGGATTGTCCATAGTTACCGGGGGCTTGAATAACATCGCGGTATGGCATTTCAATGTGCCCATCTTCGGTTTTAATCCACTCTTCAACAAACGGATCTGCACCTTCAGCGGCTTTGTTAGCATCACTGAATCCGATAACAGCAATGTTATAATCACCGGCTACGACCATATCAAAAATGACCGATTGAACAGTGCGCGGGTCAATATCATGCTCGTCAAAAACGAGATCATACTTCATTTTGTTGAAACCGTCCACAATTGCCCAATCCCCGGATTTACGGATATCAGACGGAAGTCCGCCTACATCAATCGGAGTGACATCGCTAGAGAAGATATTAATCTTTTCGGTTCGTGCGGGTTGGGCTTTAGGTTCAACACCGTCTTCAATCTCTTTGGGTGTTAAGTCTTCCAGTTCTTGCGTGATGACTGTGGCAGTCATGCCTTTGAAAGCCGCACCGACACCACCTTGAATATTCCCGCCATGTTTGGCATCATCATAGCCAGAGAATAGGGTAACGGAACCGTGATTGTCTTCAGGTGAGTCATCGCGGAAAACAACAGAAATTACCTTTGGCGGTGTATTGGCTACAGTACCCATGAGCGGGTTCTCAACACGTTCGGGGTGCTCTTTATGCAGGTTGACATAAGTAAACCCAACACGGAAGATGTCACCCAAAAGTCCTTGGGCTCGGAAGCCCACCAGTCGTGAGTTTTCAATATGGCGAACTCCAGCGTCTTCATTCAAACCATTTCGACGTCCGAGAGTCGGTGCAAGGTTCGCCGCTGCGTCTGTCAACTGAACAGGGTTTGAGATACGCGAATTGATGAGCGTGAAAAGATGTCGTTCCTGCGCGAAAGAGATATCCCAACGCAGCCCATCAAACTCTGTTTTGTAGAGAATGTAGCGGTTCGGGAACAATGTAGACGGTTTGAAACGCATACTATCGCCGATCGCAAATTCGGTATATCTACCGCGGAAACTGTCTTCTGTCAAGACGGTTCTATCCAGCTGCGCTGAGAATCTTTCGCTATCAAGCTGACCGGTCCGACCAATAATCAATGTACCAGCCTGGTCAAACTCTTTTTGCTCAATATAGTTATAGACCTCATTACCCTCAAGCAGCTCTTTTCCAAACAGATCGTAGAAGAACTGAGGTTCTTCTTCCAACTGGAACCGTGCTGAAAATTTAGAACTCCCCTCAATTGTTGGCAATAGGGGTTCTTGTGGACCAAGGCTCTGTGCACCACAACCGTAAAGCACAAAAGCACTCAGGATACAGGTCGCTACAAGTAAAACATCAAATGATTGTTTTAGCCTGTTCATTACTTTGTTTTTCCTCCTTGGAAATAATGAATCGGATGTTTGGACGCTGGAACTGCGATATGAATTTTTCACATTTCGCTGTCCCTACCTCGGTTTCCGACAAAAAACCTTAAAAATGGATGAAAACTGCTTTACATGTAAACGAAAAGTCCCAAAATCTTGTTAATGAAACCAACATCACTTCAATTTCGTTCTTTTCTGTTACTGCCAGGCAGGTATCCGAAAGTTGCGAACACCAAGCGAAGCGTGTAAAAAGCAAATCTCCTTCCAACGAATTAAGGGTTTGTTTTGCGGGAATTCCCAATAAATAGGTGATAAAACGCCCACAAAACTGTTCTTAGCATTTAAAATAGCACTGATTCAAATTTCTGTCAAGTTTTTAACAGAAAAAACGCATGCATGGAGTGGTAATTTCACATATCATACCACAAACGTCATATTTTTCAAGTTTAATTATATCAGTACCATTTTATTTTCGATTTTTCGCCCACTTTAAGGATAAGTCGCGATCTACAAATTGCTCTCGCGTGCACCCAAGTAATTATCCCACAAAATCCTGTGCAGGATAGGTGCGTCCCTAATATGAGGATCATTTTGACAACTACTGTCTTCCTGAAGACACCCGAAGACAATAGAAAATAAAGTTGTATTGTCCTAAGGACCCAAGTAAAAAATATTGATGGGTCCTGGTGTAAATTTGTGAGTATCCTCACAATGGCAGCGAACAAGTCAGGCAACACTGCACATTGGGCGTACTATAATTATACTACATTTTAAGGAAAATTGACATTTTTTTTTCATACAGCCATCAATATAAGGCTCCTGAACCCGAAATTGGGCTATAAAACTTCAAAATTAAGACATCGAGTTTTTTAGACTCTCAGGACTTTTGTTGAAATATTCGATAAACAAAGCAGTCGTAACACCCAAGGATAGACCTGCGATTCCCGCGATGACCAAGATAAACCTGAGTTGAGGACTAACGGGAATTTTTCTTGGTGTGGCGCGGTCGATGATTTCAATACCACCCATCTGGTTGCGCACGGTATTTAACTTGGATTCAGCATATAATATTTCAGCTTCAAGCGACCGTTTCGCAATCTCTTCAGCAAGTTCATTAGTTTTCTGAATCTTGGCTCCCATCTGCGTGAGAATTATCTGGTTTTCTGGGATCTGTTCCAGCATTTGCGCCAATTCAGTTTCCAATGTGCTAAGTTCCTGCTTAAGGCGTTCTGCAGCGTTTTCATAACGCGAGAGACTCGGAATAAATGCCAGCAGCTGATTCTTTATATAGGTATAATGTGCAGGGGTGCCGAAAGTAACGGTAGTAGCCGTAGGGGAGGTTTGGGCGTTTTTTTCGCGGATTTCAGCAATTTGTGCGTCGAGTCCCTTCAACTCTGATGCAGTTTTACCGACCTTTTCCGCATCTGCAGCACGTTGCGATTCAAGGTTGAAGAGTTTCTCTTGCTGAAAAAGCCAAACGGGGTCGTAGGATGTAGTTTCTGATATCTTCGTCTGCTCTGGTAAGAGTTTTAGTTGTTCCTGTAGATATGCAATGTGGACACGTGTCGCATAGAGCTGCTGTTGATTGGTTTTAAGACTTTCCCGAACACTGGTATGACGTTGAAGTAAATTAGTAAAAGTCGGCACCCATGTTTCTGGGCTACCATTCTGGCGAACATATAGGAGGAGGGCATCAAAATCTTTTTCTATTTCGGTTTGAATTTCTCGTCGTTTATTTTCGAGAAACTCCATCCGCTTTTTGAGTTTTGTCTCTTCATCTCCACGCCTCAGTGTTTTCATATCTTGTGCAAGCTGGTTAACAAGAAGAGCCGCGTTGCGTTCCCCTCCCTCCGCCTCGGTCAAAGCAATCGAAAGATTAATATAATCGGAGTCTGGATTCAGCTGAGCCTTCAGCATTCGTTTGAGTTTACCTACCGGTGGAAGGAGAGAAACTGCCTCAACGTTACCACTCTCTTCGAGGTTTTCGATTGCCATTTTTAGCATTGATTCTGTGGAAAATCGAGCACTGATTGTCTCCATTTCCCGTCGGTCAACACCGCCAGAGAGGACGCTTTGAAACAGGTTCGTTGAAGGCAAGGCAGACGTTGTATTAGGTTGGACGAGTAACATTAAAGTGGAGGCAGCATACGTTTTAGGCAAGCGGAGTGAGATAACCAAAGCAGTTCCTAACACCAGCAAGACACTCAGGCAGAGTGTAAAATCATGCTTTCGGATGAGTTGAAGATAATCGCGGAGATGTTCCTCCTGTTGCGGCATGAACGTGCGGTATTCCGGCCCAATTCTTGGACTGGAAATTGCCCCTCCTTTTCTTAAACCTATAAATTGTTGGCAATACGAATTTCTTCTGCGTTAAAGGCTTCGTCATGCCATTCGGCTATACGCCATTCATTGTTTCTTTTTTCAAAGATAAAGAGGTTGTCACCTTCAGCGTATACACCACTAAATCCACCCTCCAGCGAATGTCCATCGGATATGAAAAGTTGGATTCTATAGTGATTCCGTACTTCCGCCTGATTACCATCCTCATTCATAGAAATCTCTGGTGGGACAGAGAGTTCTATCTCAATATCCTGAAAACGCTCAAAGACGCGAGTGGCAGCGTCCCGTTCCTGTCGGATGTCATCAAACTCCAGATCGTCCGTTTTGTCTCCGTCTGTTCCCATATCAGAAACATACAGGAAACCGTCTTCCCAAAAAGTGCCGATATAAGAGTTGACATCTTCCGTCTCATAACCTTGCCGCCATCGGTCTAAGGTTTTATTGATTTGAAGGAGTTCTTCAGGTGGAACCTGACCGACCTTTTCGGCATCCCCACACCCCATAAAACCTATGAGTAAGATGAGTACGCCGGTGACTTTTGCAAAAGCCCTGAACATAGTAAGTACCCTCCTTATTTTAAAAGGTTTTAACAATACCTAAATAAAGACGTGATGGGGTTGCCCCGACTTCAATCCCCAATTTTTCAATATCCTGTGCATCCTGCTCAATAGACTGAATTAATGTAGTAGCATTGTAGAAATTTGCACCAACATAAGAATCGATAAGGCTATAAACCCAAATACCGATACCAGTATACATAAAAAACGTCCTGAGTTTGTAGCGCTGATTCGCGAATTCGTACTGCTCTAACACACCTTGATCGTCGTTGGGATACAAACTTGCGTACGTCGCGTAGGCATTGTAACGATTCATAAAAGATTGCTGTGCCAACACGGCACCGACAACAGAACCCCCTATTCCCAAAATAGTAAGACTGCCGCGGATATAACCCCGGCTATAAAATTGCCCCCATCCCGGGAAAACCGCAGAGCGTATCATAGCCCCAATCGGCGAGACGAGCAGGTCTTCTTCTGTCACTTCGGGTGCTTGCTGCTCAGTATCTGCACCATTTTTAGCCTCCTGCGCAAAACTGGCGTGGAGGTTCAACAACAGTAGTGATATAATTAACAAAAATCGCATCTGAATGAATATAAAGGCTTTGCGCATCCAAGAAGGGCGCAAAGCCTATACTACTCCTAATAAACGTATTAACGTCTTCGTTTCGTCCGTTCCGTTGTCCGACTCCGATTCTTATCGTCATCATCCTTGCTACTGCTCGAACTGCTACGCGATGAACTCGAACTTGATGTTGTCGGGCGCGTCCGAGACTTTGTAGAAGAGGAACGGCTTATGCTTGAACGCGAGCGCGTCGAGCTTTTACTTGATGTCGAACTCGAACGACTTATGCGAGACCTCTCAGTTGAACGGTTTATGCTTGAGCGCGAGCGCGTCGAACTTGAACTTGACGTCGAGCTCCTATACTTTGAACGTGAGTTATTACTTGTACTGGACGAGAATGACCGGTTTGAAGAAGGGGTCGAACGTCTATAAAGTGGCGTAGTTCGCTGTCTCTCTACGGAACTTCTATAACTACTCAGATTCTGTGCCGTCGAACCCGAGTAACGCCGCTGCTTGCTTAGCGCATTTCCAGAGTATGTGCTCCGTCTTACACTATTCTGCCGGAGTGTTGATGCGGAGGCAAGCGAGCGCTGTTTCTCCAAAATAATTGACTGGCGCGCAACCCGTTCCGTTGTTGCCGGTGTCTGCCTTCGGTGGTTTTCAAGCGTGGTGCGGATGTTTCTCCTAACCGCTGTCCGTTCTCCTTGACGACTGTTCGCAGACAATCGGCTACGGCTGTACTGCCGGCGCGCTGTTTCATGCTGTGCACTCCACCGATTCAAACGTGTTCGCCGCTGATAGACCTTCGGTGTGCCGCGGTAGTGACCTTGGTAAGAACCATAATACGGCGAATAACCGCGGTAGTACGCACCTGAGTAATACCGACGGTAACGTCCAAGATACCCTCCATAATACGAACGGATCGAGAGATGGTGGTGATCGTAGATCGGATAACTCCATCGGAGATAGTGGTCGTAGTCCGTTGCGTAATAGATAGGACCATCGTAAAAGTAGAGATAGGTGTAACGGTGCCATGGATGCCAACGATAAGCCGGTGTATACCGTTGAATCACTTTAACCTTCGGTTGCCTCTGATAAGTAGATACCTCAAGATGTTCCACGTCAATCTGTTCGCCACCCTCTGCAACGATATGAAGTTCCATCCATCCATCTTTGACATGGCCCACTGCAGGAATTTTAATTCGCTCAGAGCGATTTTTTGCTCGCAGGACAAAGGTGTCACCGTAGCGTGTCTCCTTAGCATTCTCGTCATGGTAACCGCGACGAGTCGCCTCGCGCTGGGTATTACGAATCCAAACACGTCCCGCGATAGGTTCTTCGTAGTCTTCAATCTCCAGGCGATGGGGTTCCCCTCGATACCTCACCAAAACTTCAATGTACTGTGTCCCCGTTGGAATTTCAAAGAGATATACCGCGCTGGCAATCGCGAATTCGTAGTTATTTGCGTCCTCGGCAGCATTTGCCCAAGCGGTGAGCCGAACACCATCTTCAAAACGCGGACTGGCGGTAATTGTCGCATTCCCACGTTCTATCCATTCATCGACATCATTTGCAACGCGATGCTCTCGACTCAATCGGTCGGCGTAATAATCATAATCCGCAGCAGCAGGGGTTAACAACCCAGCAATTGCAAAACAACTGATGAGGCATGCTGCACTTAAAATAGAAATTCGGGTCTTCATGAGAATCCTCCTCCTATGTTCATGTCCTTCATTTGGCATTGTCAATAGGCTTCTACTCACCGAGCGCGGTGACGCGTGAGTATCAAAGGTAAATTATCTTAATCAAATTGCCATAGAAATGATACAATTTTTTTTAAGAATTGTCAAGGATTAATCAACGCCATTCAATAGTTCAGACACCCTAATCACGGCTCACCCTTTAAGAACGAACGGGCTTCTTAATGTATTGGTAAAACTGAATGGTTTTACCAATTCTTAGTTTTTAGGTATCAGTTCAATACCTCTTTTTTTCGCGTGCTCACGGGCGAGTGGCGTAATAGTCGCTGGATTTGCATGAACTAATTCTCGCACATCCGCATCCAGATTTGAAATAGTCGTTGCGCTAATTAAAGTTTCTTCCACAAAAGCACGCGAACCACTTGCTCTCTGTACGATCGACTCGGCGATTTGGGTCATTGGTACCAATTGAACGCCAAGTTCAGACAAAGCGTTTACATAATCGTTTTCAAGTTTACTGAAAATAGGACCCATTTTTACGGAAACTTCACTCTGATTAAGTGCGTCAGAGACTGCTATAACTTTCTTTCCCTTAGAGAGTGCTTCAAACACCAGATAGGTACACGGCGTGTCCACCAACCTTAACGCGAGCTTCGCAGCCATCGGATATGAGAAGACAGGGAGCACAATTTGCTGATAAGTCTCCACAAAAGTTGCTATATTGCTTAGGGCATTCTCCTGCAAAACGTTCTCTTCGCCAAATGCGACCTGAATCGGTTCGAGGTTTGTAACTTTATTTGCGAGATCGGACAGAATTATTGTAATTTTCCATCCATTTTGTCTGCAAGTGTGAAGCTGCTGGATTGGTTCATCTAACTCAAGTTGTGTTGCACCAAAAATAGCGAGTAGTCGTTTTTCGTGTGTAATTTGCGTGGAAATCGGCGTTTGCTCTTGCAGTACCCTCTCCACGATTCTCCTAATCTGGTCAATCAGCTCCTGATTCATACTGCCTCAAAATATTAAGAAACCTGTACGTCTCAACCTGCATCACGTACGATTTCAACGGGTTCGCCGCCTTGTAAACCTGCCGCATTGGCATCGTCGGTATCTAAGTGCATCTGAAGCACATAATCTTCAGAAATTTTGGGACGGACGTTTTCAAGGGTTAAAGCACGCTCGCCACGGAAGTGCACTTTTAAAAGGTCGTCCTCGCGAATACCGAGTGCGTTAGCATCTCCGGGGGTCATGTGGATGTGTCGCGTCGCACAGATTGCCCCTTCATGCAAATAAATGCTTCCGGCGGGACCTACGAGGGTAATAGGGTCCGCACCGACAAGGTCACCTGAGTCTCGAATGGGCGGGTTTAATCCAAGCCGGATTGCTTCCGTTTGAGCGACTTCGACTTGGGAATAATCTCGCACGGGACCAAGGATACGAACCGCTTCAATAGCGCGCATCCGTTTCCCAACGATAGTTAACGTCTCATTTGCGGCGAATGCTCCGGGTTGATAGAGTGGGGCGTAGACAGTAAGTTGATGTCCGGCACCGTATAAAATTTCAAGGTGCTTCTGCGTTACATGGGCATGTCGTGCTGAAACCCCAACCGGAATCTGCTGCTGCTGTGCGACAGCATCGCAAGCGCGGTTTCCTGCATCACAAGTCCGCAAAGCACAACCGCTACATGCCTGGTCTGTTGTCAGTCTATTAACAACACGCCGGGTAATCAACTCAACAAGGGCACGGTCTGGCATCTATGTTCTGCCTTCTTGGTTAGGATATACTGAACGTCATGGAACAAGGAACGTCCAATGAATCCGCGGACTACCTAATTTAAGATTTTGGCAACATAGTTTCGACTTCAGCGTGTGGTCGCGGAATCACATGAACCGAAACAACTTCACCGACACGCGCCGCAGCCTCGGCACCAACATCCGTTGCAGCTTTCACGGCACCAACATCGCCACGAACCATGACAGTCACGTAGCCAGCACCAATTTGCTGATAACCAATGAGATGAACATTTGCCGCTTTCACCATAGCATCGGCAGCTTCAATGCTCCCAACTAAGCCTCTCGTTTCAACTAAACCCAATGCTTCTCCGGTCATATTAATTCTAAGAGCCTCCTATTGAAAATTAATTCAGGAATAAAATCAAGTTTTTAACTTGTGAGTCGTACAGTAGAAGCAATTTCCTGATCGCGAATCCACGCGTAAAAAAAGGGGAAAATCAAGCGAAATGCTGAAACCCCACTCTTATAGTATATCACAATTTCTTGCTTTTTTCAAGAAAAAACTAAAAACGCGTTTATACATTTCATGGACATCTGTTTCTGCTTTACCAATTTCGCCCAATTTTTGGTAAGCGAAGGCACGCCAGAGGTAAACCTGTGTAAGCGCGTTCGGTTCACCTTGCCATGTTTGAATTGTTTCAGTGAAGAGTTCTACAGCGTCTGTGTAATCAGAGTTTGCCGATACCTGTTCTCCCAAACGTGCGTGAACCTGAGCGCGATTGATATAAGCACCGGCAAAACGCTGTTCCAAACCAATAGCCTGATTCAGATCTACCAAAGCGAGTCTTAAACGGTTTTCGTCACTTTCGGTGGAAAGCCGTAGGTAGGCGTTACCACGTGCGTAGTAAGCCACGGCACTCGGTTGCCGCTTAATTACAGTACTGTAGTCGGCGAACGCATTCTGAACGTCGCCCTGTTCAAAATAGGTTTGTGCGCGCCTTCGTATAACGTGGGCGTTCCACCTTTTTTCCAACGAGGCTGAGTAATCCGCAATAGCGTGTTGCATGTCCCCTAACGCTCGATAAGCATCGCCACGACTTGCGTACGCATCGGCGTGATACCGATTCAGGTCTAACGTTCGGGTGTAATCCGCGATAGCTGCTTTGTACTGCCCCGCACGGTAATAGGCAAGTCCACGTTTCACGTAAGCTTCAGCGTATTTGGGTTCAGTCTCAATAGCACGCGTAAACGCCGTTATTGCGTGTGGAATCTTCCATGTCCTCAATGATACTGTCCCCTCCTGTACGTCTGCTTGCGCCTGTGGTTTTTCCCCCTTTATTGCATCCCATGTTACGAAACGAGAAGCGAGGATAATGGTAAGAATCAACACCGGGGTCATGATGTAAGCGAGTGGTCGCATGGGTGAGTGTCTTTCTGACGAAAATGTCCCTTTAGTCGGATTTTGGCTTTCGAGTTCCGCTATAGAGGTGATGGATATTTGTACCTAACTTCATCACATTTACAGACGGATACGTCTCTGCCAAGTCAATTTCAATATACGAAGGAATTCCAGGTCGACCACTGTAGCCTGTCGAAAAAATGAGTTGGCTTTCACCGAACGTCGCTATACCATCTCTGACATTTTGCCTTGGAAAATAATGAATCGGGGTATGTCCAACGATAAGGATATTCCCATGGATGGCTTCAAGGAAATTTTTAATATGTGTTAAGGTGTATCCACCGCTGTAAGCGATCTCTGGACGATGCCAAAGGAGTTCCTCAAGGGTTTTGGGGTTCGGATTGACCAGATCGGCGAGGCTGGTGACAAAACGCGCGGGACCCGCATGAATACCGACGAAGCCGTTTTTTCCAACGGCCACCGTCGGGAGATTCGTCAGAAATTCATAATGTGTGTCCGTCATTCTTTCAATAAAATTGAACTGCTCATAATAGGCACCGAGAGGACTTTCATATAAAGCGCGAATAAAGTGCCTCCGGTTCTGTGCCGTCATCCCTTGCCTTTTGAGCATTGCATAGGCATCTGCAGCGGCGAATTCGTGATTTCCTCGGAGATAGATGATCCTTTCACCCTTATCACCAAGTTGTCTTTGGAGTTCCATAACCCGATCGACGATGAGTGTGTCCCCGTAAGGCGGGTGTCTCGGTTCATCAGGCTTATAATCAACTGCATCACCAAGTATCAATCCGTAAACATCTTCGTCCGCTTGAATTCGTTCAACCAGTTTTGTGAGTTGTAACCATTGGTTAAAATCGTCCCAATGTGCATGCAGATCGGAAACAATGTAGACGGTGCCGTGGTCGGGTAGAACAACGATGTGCCCATCGCGCGTCAGTTGATTGGAATACTGCGCGAGTTGTTTGGATTGGGCGATCGCAGCGGAAGCGAAACAGATAAAGCAGAGGGCAATGTAGAGGAGATAGGCGTTCATGGGTTTTTAAATTTTGAAGAATGCGTCAACAGTGTCTTCTTGTTGCGCGAGTTTATTCAAGTGCCGTCGTCTACGATTCCAGCAGACGAGATAACCAATAAGGGCAAGTCCACCGAAGCCTCCCCACAAGACGTAAGAATTAGAAAAGAGGGATGCCCATTGATAACGTTCCGTCAACGATTCGCGCCAATGGATATCATAGGTGGCAATATCCCATCCAACCGCAGTTTCAAAAGCAGTATTGAAATTGCTGCCAGCGTGGAGTTCCGCAATCAGCGAAAACAGCACATCTCTACCTTTGACTTCGACTAACCAACGGAGTGCATCCTGACTTTCAGCATACGCCAAATCCGCACCGCCTTGCGAACGCGGAAAACGCCGCTCCAGTTCCTGAAGCGGCAGGATAGATTTTGAGAAAATATGTTTTAGCAATGTTTTGTGGCGGCTCGGCACCCATTCATCAGCAAAATAAATTGCGATGCCTTCTACGAACCATAGTGGGATTTCTCTAACGGCTTTACGCGTGCACTGTCCAAAGAGGACATGTGCAATTTCGTGACGCAAGACTTGTGCTAACTGCAGTTTCGCAAGGACAATATGTTTCGGGTTTTGGATGACGATACGTCTACTCAACGGAAAGGCACACCCAACCGCCCAATCCTGAATCGGAGCATGAACGGAAGTCTGAAACTCTTTTTGTGTGTCACACACCCAGATGTCAATCATTCCCGCCGGGATACGACTTGTCAACTGCGGCATTTCGGCATAGAAGTCCTCCGCAATCTGAAGGATTGACGCTGGATCTACTGTTCCTTTCTGATAGTAGACTCGGAAGTGTGGGCTCTCTACTGACTCCCAAGTTGCCGATGCCGAAAATATTGGTAGTAATAGGACGGTAAAAACAATACCTTTCGCCCATAGCCACGAGAAGAGTTTTTGATACAGCACAACCATTGCCCACTTCCACCGGATCCTTTGGAGGGAAGGTATTTTCCCTGAATCATCATACATTTTCACCTATGGTTCTACAACAACACCCATAAATAGCACCGTCTTTGTCTCATTATCACGAATCGCAAAGAAGAAGGGCCGGTCTACACTAAAAGAAATTGGTGGTGGTGGCACACTGACTGCGCCGACCTCAACACTGGTCGCCGCGGCGGCTTCAGTACCTTCTTCGTTGACTTCAACGAAGGTTTTATGGACAACTTTTTCAATATACAACTTGACATCTGAAATCTCTAAAGGTGCCATGCGGCTGAAATCTGCAAGACCTTGCTTAAACGCGATGTCCATGCCAAGTGCTTTTAGCGGATCATTAAGCGTCTTTCTATATTCCAACTTAAATTTAGGCATAACGAGGGACACGTCTTGTCCGCGAAACTGCGACATCCAATTCTCCCAACCCTCGGCGTTTAAGTTCTCTAAAAAGATGTTGAGGTCGGATTCACGGTCGGGCAGAAAAATATACATACTCATCTGCCCATCACCATAAGCGAGGCGAATCGCTTGAAAGTTCTCTCCTCGGTAGTATGGATACCAGTGAAGTTTTCTCATCATTGGTATCTGTTTTTCATCGCCATTTGCGAGATGGAAGGGACCCTCTCGTGTCTTTGATGGGTCGAATTCTTTATGCCATGTACCTTTGAAGTAGATAGCGTTAATCAGAAACAACACCGTGCCTGGGCCAATTTTATCAATGATTTTTTGAATTTTGCCATTTGTATTGGTATCTACCCACTGATTAATTGTTTTTGAAGCACTCGGATCGTTAAAATCCAGTGTTGAAATCTCCGCGCCGAAAAATTGGGTGTTTCGCTGCAGGAAATCCTGCTTGAATGGGCTACCCTTGCGTGCCCAAAGTGAGTTTGCAATCGTAAGTGTCACTTTCGGGTCTGATGTCAAAAGTATTTGGCGCAGTCCGGCATAGCCGGTGTTAATCGATGCAGAGTCTAATCCTTGCAGTTGCAACGTATCGGTCATCGCCTGCTCGGTTTCGCCGGATGCGCCGTTCAGTGTCATTGCCAAGGCAACAGAAATACTGAAGGGTGAGATAAAAATATTCTTATCCTGCTCAGTTTTGCGGATTTCATCGAACAGGTTAAAACCAAATTTAGTATTCGCCGTGACAACACTGCCATCAACGGAGCCAATCTCAGGTTTAGCTTCTTTTTTCTCAAACATGTCCGGCCGAAACTCATCACATCCGACGAATAGTAGCAAAATCGAGCAGAAGAGTCCAAGAAAAGTTTTTGTGATTGTCTGTTTTCTATCCATCTGTACCCTGCTATTTCAAGTAGTTGCGTTGCCGCTTTGAAAAACTTACCTTAATAGAGGTGTGCGACATGGCTGCCATAGCCGTTGTAAATCACCGTTGGGTGCCTCTCCCCAGTTCCAATCATCCGTTCGCGGGCTTGCGACCAACGGGGGTGTGGCACATTAGGGTTGACGTTTGCTTCAAAGCCATACTCCCTCGGCGCGAGCGTATTCCAAAAAGTCCGCGGCTTCTGGTCAGTCAACTCAATACTGACAATGGACTTAATACTTTTAAATCCATACTTCCAAGGGACGATGAGACGAATAGGTGCCCCGTGCTGCGGCGGCAAGATATGCCCATAAATGCCGACAGTGAGTAGCGTCAAGTCGTTCATTGCCTCGGCAAGCGTTAGTCCTTCAAAATAGGGCCACGGCATGCGTACGTTCTGTTGCTCGGGTGCCATGTCAGCGTCCAAAAATGTGAGCATCCGAACGTACTGGGCTTCAGCCTTAGGTTGAACTTTTTCAAGCAACGCTTTCATTGGAAAGCCGATCCAAGGCACCACCATCGCCCACGCTTCAACACAGCGTAACCGGTAGATTCGCTCTTCAATCGGCATCTGCTTGATTAAGTCATCCACATCCAACGTCATCGGCTTTTCGACTAATCCCGATATTTCAACTTCCCACGGGCGTGTTCTAAATTTATCCACTTTTTTCCAAACACGGTCTTTCCTATTGGTAAACTCATAGTAATTGTTGTAAGTAGCAGCAGTAACTTCATCAGTCATCTGCCTATTTACAGTAAAGTTTGTATTATTTTCGGCAGCAAGTTTTTGCGCGCGGAAGGGTTCCAACTGCTTTTCTACCCCTTTATTCTGCGCGCACGCGTTTGAACTCGAGATGAGTAAGGTACTCGCACTCGCTATCCCTAAGTCTTTGATGAATTTCCGGCGGTTCATATAATCTGATTCAGATGTCACCTGATTTTCACGGATTTCCCATCCCTTTGGAATTTTAATATGCGCCATGAGGTTTTCCTCCGTTGTAATTTATTAAGGACAATGATTTGACTATCTTCTGTTATTTTACTTAGAAGACGGAGAGCGACACTTCAGAGTGCTACAGATGCAGGAGCGAGATTTGCCAAGTAGTATATCTCATTTGCATCTGAAATGCAACTTAAATTCAACTTTTATTGTGTATTTAACGGATCTGTCGCTGAATCCTCGACTCCAAATTGTTTCTGCTTTTGGCACGCCTTCATCGACGTGTTCCTAAAAGCGTTACACCAGTGTAATATTCTCCTTCGATGCGGTCTCAAATAATGTAGCAGTCTTATAAAAAACGAAGCTTATCCTGCGAAGTTGACCAATGATTCCTCATACTTGAAAGATACACCAAAATTAAATGCCTTAGGCTGTCTGTTTTTTTCTTGCAACTTTTTGAGATTTTGGTGTATAGTATCCTAAAGTATTTCATTCGGTTTCCATTTTCTGACGAAAACAGCGGAGTTTATTGAACAGTGTTACGAAAACATCGGCAAATTCTCATTCTACTTGTAGGACTATTGTACGTTTATTCAGTATGCCCGTTTCTTTGTGCAACTTTAGAACAAAAGTTCTGCCACGACGGATCTCAAGAAGTCTTGGACGGAAATGCTGAAACACGCTCAATCTGCTGCCAAAGTGTCGAAGCAGGCACAGCAGATGAAACCGAAACTCCATCAGAAAGCGGTAAATCCTGCTGCTCGAAAAATTTAGAACTCGTTCTTCCAGACGATAGATACAACGCTCACGAATCACGTGGGTTGATTGAGCAGCCTCTCGTCTCAATTCTTCCTCTCTCAGTAACTTTACCTATTGCACCGTGGGAATTGTTCGAGAATTCCCTCGTGCCTCTAACCTCCACGTTTTTCCCCGACCACTCTCTATCCCATAGAGGTCCTCCGTTTACCCAGTGCTAAGTGAGTTCCACTAGGAATTCTTCAAGCACTCACCTATTCCTTGATTCCATTATTTTTTTATAGCGTTTTCCCGAGCTTTCTTTTCATGAAAGTTTACAAGCAGAACTGTTAATAAACCTGTAGCGCGATTTTTCGTTCTATGGCAAAGTTGCCTACCTATATTACATAGCGGCGATAACCGTTAGCATACTGTGTTAACTGACAAGTTTCTTTTGAGTATGCTGTGTAGTGTGTTGTATCTGTCTGTCAGCACACCGGCCAAATCCCAGCAAAAAACTTTCATGTAATAATGCTGGACAACAAGTAAAACAAAATAAAAAAGGAGAAACACATGAAAATTAAATTGACGCGGCGAATCGTCGCATCTTTCCTGGCAATCCCAGCCGTGCTGCTGTTCTCAGTCTTTTCGCTTAAGGCAGAAGACGCGCACAAAAAGCATGAGGGCCACCATCACAGCGCGCATACAGCTGCTGCTGAAAAGGTGCGTTGCACAGTTGACGGCATGATGATGAAGCCTTCAGCAATGATGAAAGTTGAACAGGACGGAAAAGCCTACTACTTCTGCAACCATATGCAGGCAGAGATGTTCAAGGCGAATCCAGATAAGTACCTCCAAACAATTTCAGTGGGAAATTTGACATTTGATCTCAACGTACTCACTATAGATGCGCACAGGAAGATGATGTCTCACATGGGAATGGAGGGCATGATAAAAACCGACGAGATTAAGGGAAAAACGCACTATTTCAGTATATATCCGACGCAAGATCATGGGGAGATTGCGTTAGGTGATGTTAAACTCGCCATTCAGGTTACCAATACCGAAGCGGAAACGAAGATGGCACTACTAAAATATAGCAAAATGACGCACACCTACGAAGGGTTCATTGCTATGCCAAAAGGCACAGAACATGAGGTCCGCGTTCGCGTGACGAGCCCAGCTGTCAAGATTTCACTTTAATTTCGTCGAGTCTGATAGGAGCAGGTTCTGAGCACGATGCCTCCCGTTAGAGAAAGCTCCGAATACGGCTCCTCAAATATGGTGTTCAGTTCTCAGTTGTCTGCGTATTGTCACTACTGCAATTTTCCGATCGCCGCTCTATGGTAGGAGCGAGCCGTGTAATGACAATTCGTGCGAAACTGAAAACTGAATTACCTATCCTCTCAAGGAGACGATAATGCGTGGCGTTAATTTACTATATCGATTAGCGGTTATTGTTATCGGAAGTATGATGGTGTTACAAGTCCTGGTGCCAACGGAAGCACATGGGATAACTCAGACAGCGTCAACCCTGGAACAAACCGATGTGACGACTCTATTTACTGAAACGCTTGAGTTGCCGAGCTTAATTCGGGTTGCGGTTGAGCGGAATCCAAAAGTTAGAGCGGCAAAGGCACGGTGGCAAGCGACAATTGAACAGTACCCACAAGTGACAGCATTGCCCGATCCGATGTTCATGTACGGCTATTACATGCGAAGCGTGGAGACGAGAGTTGGACCTCAACGCCATCGAGTTAGTTTTTCACAAACATTTCCATACCCTGGTACGCTTGATGCAGCTGGGGAGGTCGTCAAAAAGGCAATAGAAATTGAGCGCGTGAAGCACGAGCAGGTGGTACGAGATCTCATTGTTGAACTAAAACTAAGTTATCACGAATTGGCGTATCTCCAACGGGCGGTCGAGCTGACACGGCAAAATCATGAACTGATAGCCTCTATTCTCGCGATTGCAACCACACGTTATGCGGAAGGAAAGACAACACTCAATGATGTGTTGAAGGCACAAAGCCAACTTGCACAGTTGAAATATGATCTTATTCTGCTGAAGGAATTACAGCGCGTTGAACATGCCAACATCAATGGAATCCTGTCTGTTCCTTCAACAACGTCGCTTGGTGCAACAGTGCCTATTGCTTACGAGCCTCTTGATGTGGCGTTAGCCGATGTGGAAAAACAGGCATTAGCAAAACGACAGGAGTTGCGAATTGCGGCGTTGACTATCGAAAAAGCCACCGAGGGGATTGCTCTTGCCGAGCTCCAAACCAAGCCCATGCTTAAGTTTGACTTAATGACAATAGAAACGGGTGAAGCTTTGATGTTAGACGCACCTGGCAGTGGTAAAAACCCGTTTAGCATCGGTTTTGGTGTGACAATTCCGTGGTCAGATTTGAAGAACAGTAGCAAGATTCGCGAAGCGCAGCAAAATCATGAAGTTGTCACAGCGAACAAGCGCGTCTTGGAGGATGAAACCAAAGTTGCCCTCCAGAAGGTTTATTTTCGTCTTGAAAACGCTCGGCGGCTTGTCGAGCTCTATGAAACCACGCTTATTCCGCAAGCTGGTGCTGCTATTGAAGTTGCTGAGACGTGGCATCAAGAAGGTCCTAAGAGCATTACAGGATTTCTTGAGACGCAGAGTGTTTGGTTAAATTTTAATCTCGCTCGGCTGCGTGCGATTGTAGACTATCAACAGAATCTCGCTCGGTTGGAGCAGTTGGTTGGAGGAAAGATCGATGATTCACATACTGTGCAATAAAGGCAGATTGCGAGATCTGTTTGTGCCTATAGTTGTGCTTTTCATACATATCCGACATAACGCCGCTTCGAGCACACTATATCACCACCGGTTTTACTATCGTAAGTGTTCTGTTACCCTACTCATCAGTCTTATAATGCTGACTGTTCTGGTAAGCGGGTGTGCAAATCATCGATTGGAAACGTATCAAGAATTGCGTGGTACTAAGATACAACAATCTGCCTACTACTATACGGAAGTAGAAAAAAAGGTTTCTAATACTGAAAGCGATCCGATCGTGGAATCAGACCAGTTTCTCAGCGAAATTGAAGCGAAGGTGTTGAAGTACCAGAAACAGTGGGAAGCTCAATTAGAAAGTGAAACACCGATGCCAAATCTATTTTACGATCTTTCAACAGACACGATGAAAGCCTATCGGCAATTGGCAGCGTCACCTGAAGCCGCAAGAGCCCGACTTGCTGAACCTATTGCGTTGGAACTCCTTGTGGCACTTGGATACGAATGGAGCTCGGGGTTGAAATCTGCCCGTGAAAAAATTCGGGCGATACTGGAGCAATATCCGCAAGCCGTCTACTTGGAGAATGTGTTACGGCAGTATAACGCTTTCACGAAACAACTTGATACGAAGGTTGGACCGATGCGGCATAAAGAGATGATGGCAATGGAATTTCCGTTTCCAGATACCTTAGCGTTGAAAGGACAGGTCATCACTGAAGATGTGCTAATCGCCCAAAAAGATTTTGAAATCGCCCTACGAGACCTGGTGACCGAGATCAAGTTAGCTTACTACGATTATCTTTTTGTCGTTGAGGCAACCCGTATTAACGAAGAAAATCAGAAATTACTGCAGCAGATGATTGCCATTGCCCAGACGAAGTTTCGTGTCGGACAAGGCAAATATTCAAACGTTATTATGGCACAGGTGGAGTTATCGAAGTCGGCGAACGTGATTATTACGCTTGAACAACAACGGGAAACTATCATTGCGCGTCTTAATACGTTATTGAACGCTTCAGCAGATTTGCCGTTAGGAATTCCTGTACCAATTGAAGAGGAACGTGTTATATCTACTTTGGCGGAGTTGTATGAATTAGCAGTTCAGAAACGTCAAGAGATCCAAAAACAGAAGTTGGTAATCAGTAAAATGGGCTTGGCTGTGGAAATGGCAAAACAGATGACATATCCTGATCCGACCCTCGGGGCAAGTTACTTTGAAAACCGGAGCATGGCGGACTTGAAACACACACAAAAAATGCCGGTGACTTTTATGACGCAGCGCACATTAAATCCGACAAATGCAGCGTGGTTCGGCCACCGAAATTCGTACATCCATGAAGTGAATGTAAAAATTGAAGCGGTGAAGCATCGAATTGAAGAACTTGAGAGCAAGCTCCGTTTTGTTGTGAAAAAACATCATTTTGGAATGGAAACAGCAGATCGGAGTGTTCGCCTCTATCGCCAGGTGCTGCTTCCGCAAGCACAGCAAGCGTTGGATGCCGCGAATACAGCCTATCAAACAGCGCAAATTGACTTTTTGAGTTTTCTTGATGCCCAGCGCACTTTGTTAAATTTGAGAATTGAAGAGCATCGAGCATTGCGTGATTATCACCAACATCTCACACAATTAGAACAGGCGGTTGGCATGATATTGCCCAAACAACCACTGATCCGAGAGTAGCCTTTCCTTGTGTAAGATTTTAGCGTTCGTCAATTACTAATTTCTTCTCGGAGACGCGCATTTGGCTTATAAAACTACGATGCAAACAATACAAGGAGTTCACAAAATGCCTAAAAATTTCTGCCTCGCAACCGCACTGATAATTACTCTGCTATTTATATTCGGCTGTAGTCAGCAAGAGAAACCTGAAACAACATCGGAAAACACGATGTCAGGTATGAATAAACATGCCGACCATGAGCCAATGGTAGCATCCTCAGATGAAGCAAAAAAGATTCGTTTCTGGACGTGTGTTATGCACCCAGCAGTCAAAATGTCAGAATCTGGCAGCTGTCCAGTTTGTAAGATGGATCTGATTCCTATTTACGAAGGTTCAGGACTGGAGCTAACTGAGCAGCAGAAGGCACTGATTCCTGTGCGTACCGAACCTGTTGCTTTCCGCGAAGTTTCGCGTGAAATCCGAACCGTCGGTGTTCTTGATTACAATGAGACACGTATGGCTTATGCTTCAATACGAGTTTCCGGATGGATTGAGGACTTGCACATCGATTTCACAGGTATCAAAGTGCGTAAGGGCGATGAACTCTTGTCTATCTACAGCCCGGAATTGGTCATAGCACAAGAAGAATATTTGACAGCACTTAAAAGTATTGAGGAACTTCAAAACACGGAATACGCGGAACTGCGCAGATCGGTTGAACAGACACTTAACGCTGCGAAATCCAAACTTGAATTGTACGGATTGACCTTAAGCCAAATTGAAGGGATACGCGACCGCGGAGAAGTCAGTACAACGTTACCACTGTTCGCACCGATGGCTGGGACTGTGGTTCACATGAACGTCACGCAAGGTCAACACGTGAACAAGGGTATGAATCTTTACCGCATTGCCGACCTTAATAGTTTATGGATTATGGCGGACGTTTACGAGTATGAACTGCCGTGGATTTACATGGGGCAGGCGGTTGAAATTACGACGCAATCGATGCCTGGGTTAGCGTTTTCTGGCAAAGTTACCTATATCTATCCGTTCTTTGACACGCAAACGCGAACTCAGAAGGTCCAGATAGAAGTCCCCAATCCGACCGGACGGCTCCGTCCAGGGATGTATGTGACCCTTCAAATAAAACCGACACTTGCAGAAATCTATACCCATGGAGCCATCTCAGAAGCCCCGTATGCGTGTCCGATGCATCCATGGGTTACGTCTGAACATCCCGCTGAGTGTGAGATATGTGGCATGGATCTGGAACCGACACATTCCGATATCATTGGGCCTGAATCGGCACCTGAAACAGAGGGGAAGTGGGTTTGCCCGATGCATCCCGAAGTGCAGTCTGAGGAATTCAGTGAATGCTCTATCTGTGGTATGGATCTTGTTGAAAGAGCGAAAGCATCTACACCCACAGAGACGACAGCATCTGCGTGGACCTGTCCGATGCATCCCGAAGTGCAGTCTGACGAATTTGGAGAGTGTTCTATCTGCGGTATGGATCTCGTTGAAAAACAGTCAACAACTGGTGCCCATTCTCATGCCCATCAACTCGCGCCCTCGCCTTCCCTCCACGCAGATCAGCCACCATTGATTTTCAAATACGTGTGTCCTGACCATCCTGACGAGTATGCAACCGTCCCAGGGCTGTGTCCACGTGATGGAAAACCGCTCCACATGACAGGTGAAGTTCTAACTATTCCCAAGAGTGCGGTCATTGACACCGGTTTACGGAAAATAGTCTTCGTGGATCGCGGTGAATCAGGTTATGAACAGATTGAAGTTAAGGTGGGTCCCGAAGCTTGGGGAACAACGGGCGACTCAGAAACCAAACGCCGATACTATCCTATTGTGAGTGGTCTTACCCTTGGTGATATGGTTGTCACTCATGGCAACTTCCTGATAGATTCGCAGACGCAATTAACAGGTTCCGCATCCGGTGCTTACGGCGGGGCACTCGGCGGTGAAGAATCAACCGCGCCTGTTCATCAGCATTAGTCTGAGGGTTCCTTTAGCCGTAATCTGAATTTGCGAGCACAAATTATTCTTAAGAGTAAGATTGCCTCGACAAAACACATCTACAAGAAGTGAGAGAGAGCATGATTAACCGAATTATTGAAATCTGTATGAAAAACCGCCTGTTGGTATTAGTTATTTTTGTCTTTGTCACGATGGCGGGTTGGTGGGCATTGAACCGGACACCAATTGATGCTATGCCGGACATCGGCGAAAACCAAGTTATTGTCTTCGCGGATTGGCCCGGACGAAGCCCACGAGATATTGAAGATCAAGTTATCTATCCGTTGAGCATTACCATGCTTGGCATTCCCGATATCAAAGATGTTCGCTCAACTTCAATGTTTAGCTTTGGCTACATTAACATTATCTTCAAAGATGATGTCGATTTCTATTGGGCACGCACGCGTGTACTGGAGCGTATGAATCTTGCACAAAAAGACATGCCAGAGGGTGTTGTGCCGATCCTCGGTCCCGATGCGACGGGTGTCGGACAGGTATTTTGGTATACCGTTGAAAATGGGTACTATTGCCCTAATCATCCGACGGCGCGCTATGCCGAGCCGGGCACCTGTCCGGAAGATGGAGAGACGCTTGTTGCTTCCAATTTGGAGCTTCATGAACTTCGGACACTCCAAGACTGGACGGTTCGTTACTATCTCGCCTCTGCCGATGGCGTTTCCGAGGTTGCCTCAGTTGGTGGATATGTTAAACAGTATCAGATTGACATCGATCCGAACACCCTATTAGCGTATAATGTGCCGTTATCAGCGGTTTACAACGCTATCCGTGGGAGCAATCTTGATGTTGGGGCAAAGGTTATTGAAGAAGGCGGAATGGAGCTCCTGATTCGAGGCGTGGGCTTCATCAAAAGCATCGCGGACATAGAAAACATCGTTGTCAAGGAGCATAACGGCGTACCCATCTACGTCAAAAACCTTGGAACAGTCAGCGAAGGTCCCGACTTTCGGCGCGGTGCTTTAGACAAAGCAGGCATCCCGGCAACCGGCGGGGTTGTGCTAATGCGGTATGGTGATAATCCGTTGCGTGTGATTGAGAATGTCAAAGCGAAAATAGCGGAGCTCATGCCTGGACTTCCATCAGGTGTCCGAATTGTCCCGTTCTACGACCGGAGCCATCTCATTCACCGCGCAACAGACACGCTGAAGGAAACGTTGACAGAGGAAATCATCGTTGCTGCAGTTGTTATCCTGCTTTTCTTGGGGCAAGTTTCAGGTAGTTTGATAATAGCACTTGTCTTACCGATGGGGGTTCTGCTTTCGTTTGTCGGTATGCGAATTATTGGTTTACCATCGAACATCATGTCGATGGGGGGCATCGCCATCGCGATTGGGGTGATGGTGGATGCCGGTATTGTGATGACAGAAAATATCACGCGACATTTGCGAGAACCGCACCCAGGTGAAAGCAAACTTCAAGTTGCAACCCGTGCCGCTAAAGAGGTGGGTCCACCCATTTTCTTTGCAATGCTCATTGTTATCGTTGCCTTCATACCTGTCTTTTCTCTTACCGGCCAAGCGGGTAAACTCTTCAAACCGCTTGCCTATACAAAAACTTTCGCTATGCTTGGTGCAGCCCTCATAGCGATTAGCCTGGTCCCGGTTTTAGCATCAATTCTACTCACGGACCCAACCCGTACCCGGACAGGTGTGGTTTCCAAACTAATAGCACAGTTCTTTGCGCTACTCAGCTGGCCCCTGAGAAAGTTAGCCGATGGGATTACGTGGGTGCTCAGAACCATCTATCGTCCGATTATTCGGTTGGCTGTAAGAAATATTTGGACTAAACTCGCTGTTGTTGTCTTGGCGATACTTGCTTTTGTCGCAAGCATACCGCTGACCCCTTTCTATAAAAATATTGGGCAGGAATTCATGCCGCCACTTAACGAAGGGGCACTGCTGTTTATGCCGGTGCTGCTTCCCGGTGCCTCAATTACGCAAGCAAAAGATGTCATGGCGAAGCAAGATTTGATTATGAATCGATTTCCAGAAGTTTCACTTGTGGTGGGAAAATTGGGACGAGCGACAACAGCAACCGACCCTGCCCCAATTGGCATGTTTGAAACTATTGTCAATATAATTGATCCAGCGGAGTGGCCCCGACGGGCGATTAAACGCAATTTAATAGAGGAGCTTGTGTTCGATCTTGTCCAACGCTTAACACGCGACGGACTGATAAGCGAGGAACATGCCAGTCATATTAGTGCTGATTTTCTGGGTGATATTGTTACGGCGACCGTAAAACGATTTGATACCTTAGCGACAACATATCACAACTCTTATCTGTCAGTTGACGAGCGCGAACGGCTGTATCGCATCTGGTTATTACGAATCCTTTTAGAAGAACTCCTCACTGAAAAACGGATGAGTGGGATGAGATTGGAACAAGTTAAAATAGGTGAATCTGAGACTGAGGTGAAACTTCATCGGATCGCCGAAGAAATTGAACCTACTTTCAAACACAAGACTTACTTCCGGACCAAAAACCGCAACGAACTTATCACCGAACTGACAGAGGCTACTCGAATGCCAGGCGTTTCGCCTATTATGACGCAACCTATACGCAATCGCGTTGATATGCTCGCAACAGGTATACAAACCCCAATCGGAATTAAAGTGTTTGGTAAAGACCTTGCGAAGATTGAAGAGATTGCGGTCCGGATTGAGCAGGAACTCCTTAAACTTGAAGGAGCACAGGGTCCCTATGCCGAGCGTATCGGGAATAAGCCGTACCTTGAATTTCACATTGACCGCGAGGAAGCCGCGCGCTACGGCATCCAAATCCGAACGGTACAACAAATCATCATGACAGCCATCGGGGGCATGAATCTAACTTATACCGTTGAGGGACGGGAGCGATTTCCAATTCGTATCCGTTACATGAGAGAATTGCGGGATAATATTGAAGCACTTAAGCGTGTCCTCGTGCCAGCACCAAAAGGACTGCATATTCCGCTTGAGCAACTCGTGAAAATTGAGAGACGGCCCGGTCCGGCGAAAATCGCGAGCGAAAATACGTTACTCTTTTCTCGCGTCTTTTGTGATGTGGATGTTGACACCATTGGCCTGGTTGACTTCGTCACATTAGCCCAAAAGACACTTGATGAAAAGATTAAGCCGACTCTACCTCAAGGCTACTTCTACGCTTTTAGCGGACAGTACGAAGCTGAGCTTGAGGCTCGCAATCGGTTAATAATCGTCGTACCAGTATGTATCGCAGCCATTTTTATATTACTATATCTCCAGTTCAAGTCGCCTTCTGCGATGTTTTCAATCTTTCTTGCGATCCCCTTTGCATTCATCGGTGGTATGTGGATGCAGTGGTTGATGAAATATATACCAGATGTACTTGGCGGTGGTTACGCCATTAAGTACAGTACAGCAGTGTGGGTAGGGTATATAGCCTTATTTGGGATAGCGGTTGAAGATGGAATAGTCTTAATTGAATATTTACTGGAACGCGTCCGAGGCGGTGAGCCTATTGACGAAGCGGTAATTAATGCTGGCTTATTGCGCGTCCGACCCATTATCATGACCACAGCAACTACGATTTTGGCGTTATTACCAATCATGTTAGCAGAAATCAGCACCACTACTGGTGCGGAATTAATGAAGCCTATCGCGGTTCCTACCTTCGGGGGACTCGCCTCGGCAACGGTGGCTAATCTTATCTTAGCACCTGTGTTATTCTCTCTCTTCTATCCCGTTGAACGCTGGATTCGCCAGCGGTAGAAGAGATATATAAGGGTTGCTTTTTTTCAACAATTGTAGGTTCGGATCAAACCATTCGTTTTCCAATCCTAACGTTTTTCTGAATCCGCTGGATTCAAGCACTATCTGTAATTTTGGTTTTTCAATCGTGGTTTGAGACTTGACAACTATGCAGGTGAAACCCGTTCCCAAGTCTGTCACTGAGAAATCAAATTGGAGGAATCATGAAACTTCTGACTGCATTCAGCATCTGTATACTCGTTGGTCTTATAGGATTCCCAACTGTCGGCACTGCCCTTGAACTTGAAAAATACTTGCATGTTGCCAAAGGGGCGACCGTAAGTATTGGTCGCGGATTAACGGTCACCAACGACGAACTGGAAATCGCACGCACCGAAGAATTCTCTATCGGATTTCAATTAACACCTGCACTTCGGTTCTCAGTTCCATTCAGTAGTTACGTTGTGGATACTCGCGGAGGAAACGCAGATGTCTTGCCCTTCGGGATGTTGAATGTTGAGACTGTTGGCATGATGCTGACACTAAGTGGACGTGGGAAATGGGCACCATTTATTGGATTCGGATCAAATTTTTATGCCTTTACTGAACAATTCGCTACGCCAGCGAATATTCAAAATACTTTTGGTGCGGAAGCGTCTACTGGGCTCAACGTAAGACTGATTGACAGTATCTTTGAGGTGGCTCAGTTGAATGGATCATTTGGCTATCAGTTCAGTTTTTTAAGACCAAAGGTGAGCGTGCCTGCCAGATCGGACGTTGAAGTGTTGTGGTTAAACCGCCATAGCGTTACCTTCCGTTTAGAAATCTTAGGGTTATAGGTGAAGGGGTTAAGTTGACACGAGGTTGTCTTGATTTTTTGATCGAGTCCTTAAAAATAAACGGACGACCTACAGTAAAAGTCTTTGGAAAGAAAAGGATTTCTGGTAAACTTATGGCGTGAAGAAAGACTCTTAAAAAAACGTTCAAATCCTCGGTCGCGTTGGAATTAACCAGACACCGTTGTGAAACGTAGTGGAACAACGCCCAGATTCCCATAGTTAGAAATAAGGAGATTGTAATGTTTTCCCAAGTCTATCGGCATCCTCGAACAGGTATTCTGTTAGTATTTATTTTTTTCATACTGGGCACACCACTACTCAGCAACGCACGTGAAACAGAGTCGTCCGGTCAAAAACTGGCGGCTATCTTCCCAAAAGCCAAGAAATTTGTTCGACGAAATCCTGTCCTCGCTCCAGATAGGATAGTTTCTATTGAGAAGGGACTCGGTGTTAAGCTTCGGTCGGGAGATCTGAAACCTGTTTTCTACATTCCGATCAGCGACAAAAAGAAGCCTATGGGCTTGGTGTTGTTTACCGATGCAGATGGACCGGTCAGCGTTATTAAAGGTGCCGTTGGACTGAACATGAGAGGGAAAGTCGTAAAAGTAGAAATCTATGAACATAAGGAATCAGACGCGATTGCGGGAGATAGATTTCTCAAGCAGTTTATTGGTATGGGCATAGACGATGCTTTCAAGGTGGGAGTGGACGTTGAAGCTGTCAACGGGCATGAAGATGCTTCAAAAGCGGTCGCTCTAATTCCGAAAAAGACGTTGGTAATGAGTTATGCCCTCTTTCGGAAACAGGAGCCAAACTCTGATGCCGAAAAAGCACCGGAGCCTGATATTCCAGAGACAGATATGCCTGAAGTTGATGATCTCAAAGCACTTATGGCGTTGATGATAGATGACTATTTTATTCTCGTCGACTACTTTGATGAAAAAGAGAGCATGGAGAAAGCCATTGAAGCGGTGAAACGCCTCGCTAAATATGCGAAAAGCATTTCAAACTTCGAGCCACCCAAGAACGCGGATCAGACCGAGGAGTATGTCTACCTGCAAGACAAGTTTAGCGAAACCCTCCTTAAATTCGCTGAAGCACTTGAGAAGGAAGGGATTTCTGACGTAACGCGCGAGCAGTGGGACGGTATTGTTGAATTAGTCAATCAAGCACACCTCCGGTTTAGCGAGGAGGAGATTGACTTGGACACATATTAGCTGCGAGTGCCGCAGCTTTTGGTTGAATTTTAATCGGAGATGACATGAATTTTGTTAAGCAAATTTTGGTTTGCAAGCCGCACCAAAAGGGCTGGATATGCTGCTTGCTTGCAGCGAGTCTGTTGGTGTGCACATTGCAAGCATCAGCACAGGTTCGCCCGCCTCGACGGAAACACAGGGTCATGGTAGATCCGGGGGCGAAGAAGGAAAAGACCCTCAAGGCGGATATAGGTGCAAGCCTCAAGGACATCGCAAAACGCGCAACGCAACACATTGTCCCGCAAGCCTCTATAGGCTTGCGCCACCCAAAAGTGGATGTAGTATTCGTCGTTGACGGTAGCAGACAGATGTTAGAACATCTCGCCGACCTTGAAAAGAGGCTCGTCGACATGCTCACCGTTATAGAGACGAAGACGATGGACTATAGATTCGCGCTGGTGAGTTTTCACTCGGTGTACGGAGAACCACGCGTCAATTTTCATCAATGGACATTTGACTATCTCAGCATTGAAAATGCTTTCCGGGATATGCGGGTCGAATCCGGAAACAACATTGAATCTGGATATGGACTCGACGCTGTAATAAAAGGCTTGAACGAGTTGGAATTCCGAGAGGAAGTTATAACGCAGTTCGTCGTGGTAACCAACTCTCGGATGCGCACCTCATGGACAGAAGCGAAGGCGAAAAGTAAAATTAGCGGACAGATTATTGATCTTTGTCGAAAAAACAGCGTCCAACTCAACTTCATCGGCATTAGCGAAAAGGTTCAAGCGGAACTTACTGATGAAACCAACGGTGTGTGGTACCCCATTGATTCAAACCAGCGGCGGATGGATGGGCAGCGCATTCAGAGCGGTGGGACGATTGCCGATAAAGCACTACTCAGGATTGACGGCTTGTTTAAACGTATTGCTGAGAATTTGGTTGAGAGTAACCCCGGCAAAGTAGATATTGTGTTCGTTTTCGATTACAGTTTGAGTATGGAAACCAAAACGGATCCCGCTTGCGATGGTTTGGACCTTATGGTTTCGGTGTTCAAGGCGGCGGGACTCGACTATCGATTTGGGATTATCCGGTTTTGGGCGGCGGTCGGCGGGGGCGAAAGCACTATTGTTGTAACCAAACCACCCTTGGAACCAGAACAGGTGAAATCGCTATTTCGCCTCCCCAAAATCGGCGATGAACACCTGTTGGATGCCATCATTGAAGGGGTGCCGAAACTTCGGACCAAAGAAGAGCGCGACCTCGTCCTCATCATCGTCACAGATGAAGCAACAAGCAAACGACCAGAGAAAGGATATACCGCAGGCAGAGCAATTTCTGTGTGTCGAGGCGTGCTTGCTCGGGTTTATGTCATCGGCGGGGTTACCTCTATGCGAAGTAGTTCTATCGGTGATAATTTTCAACGTCAAGTCGCCCAGTTAACCAAAGGCGAACACTATATCATGCCGGGATCCACTATCGCTGATGAACGGAGATAGATGTACTATTTCCCTGTCCTTAGTGATTTGTCCATCACTGTAAATTAAGTTCATCTGCCGTTTTGGCATGGATAGCGATAAGCACGAAAGAGGTTGACTGTAAATTGGCAGTCGGTTGCGACAGTTCAATCGGTGTATTACTTGCGAAACTGCCATCTTCCCGCCGGACATTTGTTAAATAGTTGATAGCAACTCGACGGGTGTTGAGTGGATCATTTCCAGCGGCGAGTGCCATAATCGCAATCGCTGTGATTTCTGGATCGCTTGGACTGCCCTTATATCTCCCGAATCCACCATCATTATTCTGGAACTGTTTTAGCCATGCAATTTGAACATCGATATCGTAAACAGTCTCCAAGCCTTGGACCACCCAAGACGTTATGAAAACGTCAGATCTGCCTCCACGTTCTAATGCCCAGCCGCCATCGAAATTAATGCCTTCTGCCAGCCAATCTGCGCCTTTAGAGATCGGTTCAAAGTTTCGTTTAAAGCCGAGCCTCCTGAGTCCAGCTAATACAGCGGCAGTGTAAAGAACGTTGTCAGGACTCCGTTCTTTTTTCCCCCATCCGCCACTACGATTCTGTGCTTTTTTTAACCAACGGAGCCCTTTAAAACGGACTTCGGGATCGGTCTCCGCTGCTGCGAAGGCAACAAGTGCGAAAGTGGTATGTGCGGTGTTGTTGTTCCAACTCCCGTTATCCCACTGCGTATTTCTGAGATACATAACCCCCGTTCGGATTACCTGTGATCCGGTGCCCCAGCCCGCATCGATCAATGCCCAAACCGCGAAGGCAGTGCTCTCCACATTGCTATCTCCACCAGGGATTAGGGGCCAGCCGCCATCTTTGTTCTGGTGCTGCGCGATGTAGGTTTTCGCATCCTCTATGGTTTTGTAGAGAGGTGGTCCCTCTATTGGCACTTCATCGGAAGGGAGACCTTCGTTATCCGCGGCAGATCCGTCTTTAATGCCAATCAAGAAGTTCAACAGCAGATAACAACATATCAAGATGAGGACGTTTCTGTAATTTTTCATCTTTCTCACTCACGGTTTTGGTTGCCAACTTCAGAGCGCGAAATGCGCGGCTATAAACACTTTTACTATTACAACTGCGGTTCAATCACAACCTTGTAAACTCCTTCTTGCCCGAGCATATCAATGCCTTTTTCCAATTGGTGCAACGGTAGGTGATGCGTTATCAATTCATGCAGTGGGGCGCGCGTTATCTGGAGGAAATCCAACGCTGTTTGAAACTGAATCTGTGGATATGCCCATACACCGCAAACATCTAAGTCTTTGTTGCAAATCTGGTGGGGTCGGACCCGGATATCTCCAGAATCAGTGTAATGTCCAACTTCGATGACCTTTCCGCCTCGTCTCACTACATCCAATGCTTCGGAGAAAACCGCTGGTATGCCTGCACATTCAATGGCGATGTCCACACCGACACCGTTTGTGAGCTCCTGAATCTGCTCGACCCGTTCTTCAGGTGTTGTATCCCCGACATTGATGACCACATCCGCTCCCATCTGCTTCGCCATCTCTAATCGACTGTCAACAAGGTCAGTGGCGATGATAGTACCAGCACCGCTATCCCGTAGCACAGCAACAACGAGGAGGCCAATCGGCCCACATCCGAGGACTGCAACCCGATTCCCGATGCTGTATCCATCTCCGACCTGTGGTAGACCGGGGGCACACGCGCGTTCAACGGCGCGCGTTGCTACTGCTACCGGCTCCGTCAATACGCGAACTACCTCAGGTACGCTTTCTGGCATCTTATAAACCCAGGAATTACCATGAATGTAGGTATACTCAGCGAATTCGCCATTCAGATACGGTGGTGTTTCGCTGTTGCTAAACCCATAGATAGTTCGTCCAGAACACAAGGTTGGACGACCCGGCACGTGCAGGCAATAATAGCATCTGCCACAGTTCTTTGAACCAGGCACCACAGTCACGCGGTCCCCGGCTTTGATGGGACCCCCCATTACATTCATAACCTGATTCGCATTTTTGCCGATCTCAGCGACCGTACCAACGACTTCATGTCCTGGGATGACCGGAAATTTTAGGGCAGTGTGCCCAAGGTACATGTGTTTATCACTTCCACAAATGCCGACTCTGTCCACCTGTAAGAGGAGTGCGTCATCTGCGGGTGTCGGTTTCTCAAATTCGCGGATCTCTATCTGCCCCGGTTGGAGCATCACCGCCGCCTGAACTTGCATAGTTAAGGTTCCTTATCTTATTTTTTTACTTTATAGACACCATTTATCGTGCCCAGAGCGGAATCAATACCCTTGTCAATTGTGCTAAACTCTCTAAATTGTGCGCTGGTAGGAAGTAGTCCACATACGGCAACGCTGTACGGATGCCTCGGCAAATCGGCTGATAGCCGTCACTACCGAGCAACGGATTGAGCCAGATTAAACGGTAGGCATGCCGATGGAGCATCTCCATAGAACGGCGCAACACGTCTGCATCGCCTCGATCCCAGCCATCGCTGATGAGAATAACGACTGAACGATATGCCGAGAAAGCGGGAGCAAACTGCCGATAGAATTCCAGCAGACTTTCGCCAATCTTCGTTCCACCTGACCAGTCCGGCACGACATTCGCGACTTCATTCAAACCTTCTGCTAACCCTTTTCGTCGGAGGAGGCCTGTGATGTTTGTCAGGTGTGTGCTAAAGACTGCGACCTCCACTTCTCTCAACTCCTGCTGCATACCGTAGATGAATTGGATGAGAAACTTGGCGTAACAGTCCATCGAACCGCTCACATCACAGAGAAGCAGAATCTTGGTTTTCTTGATTTTCTGCTGTTTCCGAATTAATTCAAGAGGTTCGCCACCATGTGCGAGACTTTGTCGCCAACTTCGTCGGAAATCGATAATTTTCCCCTTTTTGCCGACAACCTTTCGGCGACTGAGTTTCGTTGCCAACACTGCCGCCAATTTCGCGACAATGTCCCTCGCTTTCTCCATATCCTCCCTTGTGAACTCGCTAAAATCCTTCCGAGTCAGGAGATCCTCAGCACTGTAAGCGATAGGATCGTCTTCCTGTCCTTCTTCACTATCCTCCGCCTCGGTATCTAACCACTGCTCCATGATGTCTTGTTCATCACTGGCATCGGAAAGTTCTTGGAGACTGGATGGTTCTGGGGTCTCCTCCTCCGTATCTACAGTTTGGAATTCGGGGCGCGGGTATCGCCAAAACAGATTAAAGGCGGTGTCAAACGTCTCTCGATCGGCTTCCCCAGCGATGAGATTCGTACGCGCTGTGTGGTAAAACGCCTCCCGCTCACCGATGTCGATCAATTGAACGCTTTCACACCAACTCAGCTGGTTGGTTGTCGTCACATTGATGCCCATCTGCCGGAGCAAGCGGCAGAAATCTGTAATTTGTTGGAGTAGGGTTTGTTCAGTCATTATCTTGTTTCTCTAAGTCAGCGATAAACGCTTCCAGTTCTTCAGAAAGACTGTTAAACAACTCGCTGATCTGCTTTGCGTTTTCCTCTGTTTTTTCGTAAACCAATTCTTCTCCATAAATATTATTGAAAACGTGGCGAAATTCCAAGAGTTCTTGTAAGAGTTCAAAAGTTTCTTGGGAAATCACAGGTTGTCGTTCAGCTCTCGGTTCTACCATCTGCACCAGCAATTCCTTATGCCACATACTTCCATCAGGTATGCGTAAGTCAACATCGAGGGCAATCCGTCTAAAAATGTTCTCCATACCCCTGTAACAATCAACGAGATTTTTGGCAATCGTCGTTTCTATCTCCTCTCTGTATTCAATAGGAGCTGTTTTAATTTTTTCTAACCTTTCCGTGATTTTTCCTATAGTTCCCTCTATTTTGTTTCGTTCATCAGAGATACGCTGGATGAGCGCGCTTCTGTCCACTTTGTAGATTACTCCTTTTTCGATAGGAATCAATTGACGCTGAATCCTCTCGCGAAACAATCCTTTAGAACTCTCGAAATCAACCAAATCTATTTTGAACAACCCACTAATCTCTTCGGCTTTCCATACCGCACGGAAGTATTTCTTAGACGGGATGCCCCAAACAGCGATATCGATATCCGACCATTTTGAGAATGCATCTGGTTCGGCAAGCGATCCAAAGACAGCGACCTGTGTTGCATCAAAGTCTTCATAGAGCATTGCTGCAATCTGGTGCACGGTGTGCCATGCGCGTTGCAGCAACATTCCATCTTCTTTCCGATTTTGGAGGTGATATCGTGCTAACGCTTCAGGCGATAAATCTTTCGTTGTGCGATGGGTGTCTGTGGGTCGATGCATATCGCAATCTCCTTAGAGAATAGAATAGCACGAAACGGTTTGGCGTGCAACAAAAAAGAGGTGGAATTTCTACACTACACCAACAATTACCTGAGGGATTCATAAGGTGGTTTTTGCCTTAGGGCCAAAAATTATACATCGGCTGTTGTGTCACAACGCTAACAAGGCTCCAAATACCACCGATAGTGAAATCACCTAACATCAGCCCAATCGCGAACATTACCAACTGCTGCGACGCTCGCGGTCCACTAATCTTCAAGACTGCCCACTTGATAATCGAACTCACCAGCATGCAACTCCACAAATACCGCATGCCCCAATCACTGGAGACAACAAACCCGATAATGATTGCTGTTCGATAATGAATTGTCCACGTATACTTCACCTCTTGCTTATCACAAAAGTGGTTTGCCAATGCTTGGGATTATTAGGCGATTTATGGTAGATTTTAGAATTACCTATACACTCTAAATCGGTGCGGTTTCTAGCCGGGGGTCCCCGCCCGTTACTGGAAAGAGATACTCGGAAAGGGTGCCGGATCATCAGAAAAAGGCGGGAAATCCGATATTTTCTTAAAACTGAATGACCCTGCGGAGTATTGAGAATTGTTTGACTTTCGGGGGAATTCGTGATATACTTTCTTTTCACATAGGGTTTTCGTTCGTTAGCAGACATACGCCGCAATTCGGATCCTAAGATTCGCACCTACAGGGACAGACGTGAGAAGGAGTAGAATTCTTCAATCGATCCAGCAGAAAGTCGTTAGGAATTTGTATCAAGTAACTGAACATGCCTTGGATGAGATGCGAAGGGATGCACTATCAACGGTTGATGTAAAGCACGCGATTCGGAGAGGTCAGATAATTCAAAGATTCACGCACGACCGGAGAGGTATCCGTTATAGGCTCCGGGGACCTGCTCGCGATGGAAGGGAAATCAACGTGATTTGCCGAATTTTGGATTCGGGCGAATTGCGAATCATAACAGTTTATGCGACGGAGGATACACAATAATGAAAGCGTCTGAATGTGAATATTGCAGTGGTGAAATTCGCCAGAAGAAAGTTACCGTGGATCACTGGTATGAAGGCAAATTAGTAATCATTAAAGATGTACCAGTAGGTGTCTGCCAAGAGTGCGGTCAGCGGTATTATGCAGCTGCGACGTTGGATCGACTTGATACGATGGCTCAGAACAGTGACACTGCACCCGAGAGAATATCTGTCCCAGTCATGGTGATGGGGCCCTAATTATTGATGCAAGAGGGCAATGCTGTTCTCTATGGCCAGAAATTATACATCGGCTGTTGTGTCACAACGCTAACAAGACTCCAAATACCACCGACAGTGAAATCACCTAACATCAGCCCAATCGCGAACATTATCAACTGCTGCGATGCTCGTGGACCACTAATCTTTAAGACTGTCCACTTGATAATCGAACTCACCAGCATGCAACTCCATAAATACCGCATGCCCCAATCGCTCGAAACGACAAATCCGATCGGATGAAAGGGCCACCAGAAGAAACGCGCCCGCATAAACATCAACAGCGTTGAAAAGAGTAAGCCAAACACGATACCGCCAGTGGCATAGAGATTTGGTTCGGTAGGGTAATAGATCCAACGTTGGAGTCCGTTAAAGACGCGCCCACCGAAACCGGTTGCCCAACCGCTGCCACCACTCATGTTCAAAGCACCATAGGTATAGAAGATATAGAGGATAACGCCGAACACCATTACGGCAGCGAACGCTGAAACTCCTAACAGAGCGAAGAACAATCGCCTCGGTGCAATTCCAGAGCGTTCCGAGAGTTTGAAGCCCTCTAACTGGTGCGGCATCGGATTGCTCGTGTAACTCCGATTAAACCAACGGTAGAGGGTCAGAGCAACGAGGTTGTTTGTGCCCAGTATCCGTGTGCCGAAACCGTCAACGAGGATATGATGATTCGGCATATTTTCCATCGCATGCACGGGAAACCCCTGCTCTGCCCGCATCCGCGTCAGCACCGAAACGATGATGAAATAGATAGCAAAAAACAGCGGGATCAGCCAGAGGGACATACCGATGCGTTTGGAAAAAATAAAGAGTATTGCAAGTCCGACAACGATGCCCCAGAGAGCAAGCCTGTAGGAAATCGGTTCGTTGGCATCCTCACCTGTGCGGTGACGTGCGATACGAAGGACACCGCGAAAGTGGCGTAGGTTCAGCACTACGACAGAGATGAAAATCCCGATGGCGGCACCGAAGCATTGTCTATCAATATAGGGAAATCCGGGCAGACTGGACAAGCCAGCGGCACTTGCTAAAACTAATTGTGCCTTGTAGAAAATAAAGAAAAACCAACTGGAGAACGATAGGTCGAGCGGCATCAACAACCCAAGTCCGATAACGAACGGGTAATAAGACATACTGATGCCACCGATAGCGTTCCACGGTTTTTCTGTGAACAGGTGTCCAAACCCTCGCCAGCCACCGATTCGTTTAATCGGTAAGGTAGGAAGCGTCGGATACAGAAAGCTAAAGCCGTTGAGAATCGCTATAGACGCTGCAATTCCGAATCCGATCCATGTGATGCGGTGCGAAAACAGCGATTTCGTGCTGTGGGTGACATGAAACGCAATCTGCGTGATCGGATAGGCAAGCCGTTCGCGTTCCACCCACTGCTTCCGCAAGATGACGTTGATACACAACATCACGAGGACCAGGACCGTCATAAACCCTGCCCAAGATAGCGTCGGTACTACCCAAGTGCCGAGAATATCCAGTGTGGAGAGATCGGATTCACCCTTGTAATATCCTGCCAGTGCTTTTGGATCATCGACAAGAAGCCATCTCGGAAGGTAATCCCAGAAGAGCTGTTTCCATTCATTTTCGGGGGTTGCGAACCAGAAGGCGTGCCCGACGGTCGTGACGAGAATCGTCATCAGCGTAATAGATGGGAAAGCGCACGCCGTGCTGAGTAGGATGTATATCGTAAGGAGTTCCGCATCGGTGAATAAACGACGGCGGACCGCAAGATTGAGAAGTGTGAAAGCAAACACGACGAAGACGACGTTGTAAAACGGCACGGCGTAAGTATTCAGCGCATAACCGACAAGCCCGACTTCGCCCGCAATGATCCAATAGAAATTAAACGGAATCAGTACGAGTGTAATAGCAATAGACTTCCATGTGACACCGTGCGATTTCGGGCGTTCATCGTTTCTCATCTGACTCGCGGGGTTCGGTTAGAAAAGCGATAAACGTATCCAACTCTTCAGAAACGATTGCAAATAGTGCCTCAATTGGCTTTGCATGTTCCTCGGCTTTCGCGTAAATCAGCTCGTCTCCGTAAATGTTATTGACTTTGTGTCGGAAATCTAAAAGTTCTTTTAATCTCGGCAAGGTTTTCTCGGAAATCACGGGAGGGCGTTCTGGTCGTCGTTCTGCCATTTGTTTAAGTAGGTTGTTATGCCACTGACTCCCCCTGGGCGTGTGCATATCTACCTCATGGGCAATCCGTTCAAAAATTCGCTCAGTGCCACTGTAAACCTCAGCGAGTTTTTTAGCAGTTAACTCTTCAAAGAATTTTCTATGGCGAGGCACAGCTACTTCAATTTCTCGCAATAGTTCTGTAATGCTACTAATGACCCGCTCTATTTTCGCACGTTCATCTGTGATGCGTTGGATGAGTTTGATTTGATTCATCTCGTAAATTGCTCCGTTTCGAGCAGGAATAGTTGGGAGATGATGTTCATAAGGGGCCTGCCTCTCTATGCCCTCGTCGCCATTTTTAAAAGGAATCGCTTGATGCTTCACTCGCTCGCGGAAAAGTCCTGTGGATTCGTCAAAATTAATTAGGTCAATCTTGAACTCAAGGCACAAGTCAGCAATTTCCCAACGAGCGTCACGACACTGGGCATCTGATAGTCCCCAGACAGCAATGTCAATGTCCGATACTTTTGTGAACCCTTCCCGTTCAGCGAGAGAACCGAAAACGGCAACTTTCGCTGCACCAAAGTCTTGATAGAGTACGGTGGCGACGCGATGTGCAGTTTCCCATGCGCGTTGAAGCAACGCTTTGTCAACCCGACGATTTTCCCATCGGCGTTTGAGGTTTTCTCTGCATTCCGAGAGTTCTGAGGGAGACATCTCTCTTGTCGTAGGTGTGCTATGCATATTTGAAACCTCCCTACCATCTGTCCATTTGAGAACGGGCGAGGTGTTTTGCTTGGATGTTTCTCTCGCCCAGCAGCTGTGAAGCGTTCAATGATAGGCTTAATGACAATCACGGCTGAATAGAACCGGCATAAAGATCGTCCAAAGCGTCTTCTGGAAGTGGCTCCGGGCTATTCTTGGCGAACTCAAGTGCCTCCTCAAGTTCGTTTGCGAGTTCGGTCTCAAGTGCCGAGAGTTCGTCTTGGCTCATACCCTCTTCTTCGATGAGGACCTGGGTGAGTCTCCGAATAGGATCGCGTTGCCGTTCTTGCTCTTGAACTTCCTCGCGGTCGCGGTAAGATGTCCCCGGATCACCGATGTGATGCCCGCGGAATCTGTAAGTATCGCAGTTGAGGAGCGTCGGTCCACCGCCTTTGCGTGCGCGTGTGACGGCTTCGTCCGCAGCAGCGTAAACCTTGAGGACATCGTTCCCATCAACGGTAATACCCGGCATATCGTAGGCAGGGGCACGGACAGCAGCAATATCCACTACCCGCTGATGCTCTCGTTGCGGCGTTCCCATGCCGAATCGGTTGTTTTCACACACAAAGATGACAGGTAATTCCCATACGGCAGCGAGGTTGAGCGTTTCATGGAACACGCCTTGGTTCGTCGCACCATCACCAAAGAAAGACACTGCGACCTGCTTTGTGCCACGAAGTTTAGCAGAGAGTCCGGCACCCGCCGCGAGCGGAATTCCTGCCCCGACAACGCCGTTGGCACCCAAAATACCGGTCTCTTTATCGGCGATATGCATCGAACCTCCTTTGCCTTTACAATAGCCGGTCGTACGTGCGAACAACTCCGCCATCATCCGGTCGCGTTTGCCACCCTTCGCAATAAGATGACCGTGACCACGGTGTGTACTCGTAATGTAATCCTCATCTTGCAAGTGGGCGCAAACCCCGACTGCTGTCGCTTCTTCACCAATATAAAGATGCAAGAAACCGGGAAGCTGACCACTCTGATAAAGCGTTCCAGCGGCTTCTTCAAATTGACGAATCTCTAACATCTTACGATACATGTAAAGCATCTGATCTTTACTCGGTTTTGACATAATTCCTTTCCTATTTTCTGTCTTGGTACAAGCGTTAAAGACGTTTTGCCAGTTTCATAGGCATTCAGTTCAAGAATTGTGAAACTTCAAAGGGCGCGATACATTCCGGCGAATCATTCGTGGGACGATTGACGAACTTTGACACCGGGTATGCTTCCATCTCCTCATCAAGGTAGGGAACAAGAAGCGATTGAAGGATGTCTGCCGATTGTTGATTCGGTGCAAGCCACTCCGCATAAGCGTTTTGCGGTAGAATTACAGGCATTCTATGATGAATTTCCTCCAATAAGGAATTGGGCGGGCATGTAATAATAGTACAGGAGCGGAGTGGTTCATCCATTCCGTCTGCCTGCCATATCTCCCATAACCCTGCGATCGCAAACGGCTTCTGCGATTTGAGACGAATGTACACCGGTTGTTTGAGCCTGTCCCCGGGTATCTTGCTCCATTCGTAGTAACCATCTGCCAAAATAAGACATCGCCTGCGTTTGTAAGCGTTCCGAAAGGAGGGTTTCTCTGAGAGGGTTTCCGAACGCGCATTAATCATTTGCTTTCCGATTTTTGGGTCTTTTGCCCAAGATGGAATAAGTCCCCAATGAAAGAATTCTACCTGTCCAGTTTCTGGGTGTTCCGCCGTATCCGTCGGCGTATTCGCAATAACAGCCACGTCTTGTGTCGGTGAGATATTGTAGCGCCGGGACAGGTTCATTGGTCCCGCAAAGTCGAAGAAAGTTTGCTTCAATGCTTCAGCATCGCTTGCGAGGGTAAAACGTCCACACATTTTCTATCTCCTGAAACAGAGCAGACACGGATGCCTGCCTCTACAAAAATTGAGGGGCGTAAACACGAGAATTTGCCCTACACATCCTTTTTGGACTGTGGGACAAGAATATCATCTCTCCAGCGAAGACGGAAGGATGGACGCACGAGTGCCTCTGGCGACTGAAGCGTCAAGCCACCATCGGCAGTCAAAACAATTCCAGTAACGAAATCCGCCTCATCAGATGCTAAGAAAAGCGCAGCATTGGCAATGTCTTCGGGTTTTCCGTAGCGCCCAATTGGATAACAATCACGAGAGGCTTGTTCTTCGAGTGCATCCTCAGCGAGAGAGGCTTCACCTCTTTCGCCAACAATCTGTCCGGGTGCGATAGCGTTCGCACGGATACTGTCCCTGCCGTAATCAAGCGCAATGCTTCGCGTTAGGGCGTTCAAACCACCCTTTCCGGCACCGTAAAGCCCAAATCCTGGATTTGTAATTGTAGCGTTGACCGTGGAGATAAAGACCAAGGCACCGCCACCATTACGGATCATTTCGGGAATACAATACTTCGCACCGAGCCACGGTCCGCCGAGCGTCACGCCAAGACTTTCATTCCACTCTTCCATCGTGAATTCAATTGCTTTTTTGGTGTAAGAATGTGCAGCGTTATGGACGAGGGTTGTTATTTTCCCATAGTTCGACAAGGCGGTTTCGACGAGTGTCTGCCAAGTCTTTTCATCGGCGACATCGCCCATGACGGAGACTGCTTGTCCGCCAGCATCTTGAATGCGGTGGACAGTTTCATCAAGTTTTTCCTTGCGGCGGCGCGTATTAACAACCACTTTCGCACCTTCACAAGCAAACCTATAAGCAGTCGCCGCCCCAATACCACCCCAAGCAGCACCCGCGACAATTGCAACTTTTCCTTCCAGTCTCATAATAAATCCCTTTCTGTTTATAAGTCTTCCGAGGACATGTATCCAATTTTTGCATCTTCTTGATGCTATTGGCAGGTATTGATTATTCTTCTATTTCTATCAGACTCGCTTCAAGTTGGCGAGCCTTCTCATAGTCTAATTTGGCGGCATCCTCCTTCCCAAGCATAGCATTCGTCATACCCCGAGCGAGGTAAGCGAGTATGAAATCGGGTTGGAGTCGAATCGCTTCATCATAATCTGAGAGCGCAGTATCGTATTGTGAGAGGTTCTCCTCACTGGGGTCTCCGGCATGCGCGGCAACCAGCATTCCCCGAGTAAAGTAGGCTAGTGCGGAATCTGGATCAAGTCGGATCACTTCGTCAAAATCCGCGATAGCGGCATCATGTTGTTCCAAGCCATCTTTCGCAAGCCCTCGGTTATAGTATGCCTCAGCATAGTCCGGTTTAAATTGTATTGCTTTGTCGTAGTCTGCAATAGCGGCATCGAGTTGTTCAAGTTTATTCTTTATGAATGCTCTTTCGATATAAGCCTCGGCGCATTCTGGTTTTCGCCGTATGACTTCATCAAAGTCGCTGATGGCCTCCTCAAAATTAGTGAGATAGCCTTGCGCGATCCCTCGGTCGTAGTACGCTTCGGTGTCTTCAGGATTTAAACGTATCGCTTCAGTAGCGGCTGCAACGTCTGCCTTATATTCCTCTATAGTTTCTTCATCAAAGTCTTCAAGATAAATTGGAGTATCATCAGGCAATAGCAGATTCAGGAAGTCTAAATCTGGGCCTAATGGATCCCCGTCTTCTAGCTCATTCGTTGCAAATTCACGGCTGTGATAGGCATCAATATTGGTGGGATTTAGGCGGAGCGTTTCATTATAATCGGCAATGGCGGCTTCATAGTCGCCTATCTGGTGCTTTGTAAATCCTCGATTGTAATATAGCTTATCAAGGTCCGGCCGGAGTCGAATCGCTTCGTCAAAATCCGCGATAGCGGCATCATATTGTTCCAATTCATCTTTCGCAAGTCCTCGGATACTGTAGGCTTCTGCCGAATCCGGTTTCAGGTGAATAGCGATATCACAATCCGCGATAGCGGCAGTGTCATCGCCACTCATCATGAGTGAAAATCCTCGTTTGATATAGGCATCAGCATCTTTCGCATTGAACCTAATGACTCGATCGAAGTCTTTGACAGCCGCCTCATATTCCTCTAACTCAATATTTGAGAGCCCACGATTATAGTAGGCTTCAACATAATCCGGCTTGAGACGGAGCGCCTTGCTATAGTCTGCTATTGCTTCCAAGTATTGACCTCTCGAAGCTTTTGCAAGTCCCATTGTATTATGGAATTCTGGAGACTTCTTCAGGCGTTTCTTTCGTTTATTTGGACGGTTCTTAGCCACAGTTCAGCCTCTCCACTTATATTTTATTAAACACTGGACGATTTTTAGAGCATCGGACCTCTCTTGAAAGGTCCAACAAGAATCAGGAACGTGGAACACTTGTTGCAGGGTAATTTCGCCATTCGTTCCTGGCTTATAAAATTGCTCAAATCCATTACTAAAGCCTGCAGTCATCAATTTTCCAACTATTATAACATATTTTTCACTTTTGTGCTACAATGATAATAACCGTAATGAAGGGAGAAATTCGTGTGAAACCAACGATAAAAGAATGGCTCGACAATTGTATCGAAAAACTTAAGGCAGGCAAGTTGACCGAGACTGACCTGCGCGGTGTAACTGCCGTTCTGAATTCCAAGAAGCAACTGATCCTTTATCTCTATTCTAAATCAACGAATTTGCGCTCACCGATTGGCGGATGGGCATTGTACGACGCAACCGCACCGGAGGAACCGATCCTTCCCTCGCAAGATGTCCCTTATACATCAGTGCTTGACGCAGTTCGCGATGGGTGGTGGATCGTCCAATTTCCGCGTCCTGAACTCTACAATTTTTCGGATGTCGACAACGCCTATCTCGCTTTTGAGTTCATTTTAGAAAAATCCGTGTAAAGGAAAACGCAATGATTGACGTTAAACCTACGTTAAATGACCACCAAGTCATGCAATTTATCCACAACGGTTATATCACATTAGAAAGCATCATCGATGCCGACTTTAACCGAGAATGTGAATCGATGGAGAGCGGACATCTCAGCGATTTCGTTCTTACAGATAAGTTTCGCCGGAATGTCCTATTACACCCGGAAGTCGCTGGTGTAGTCTGTTCACTATTAGGCGAGAATTTCCTCGTCCCGACAAGTGCACACCATCATCTCTTTGAAGCTGCGCACCTCGGTCAGACATGGCACTCCGATGGAATCACGGAATACGGATACGGTATCACGCATCTTCAGTGCTACTACTACCCGAAAGAGGTGAAGATTGAGGATGGACCGACGATGATATTGCCCGGATCGCACCATCGGCTTGTGGATCGCGAGGCTATCGCTCACTACGGCGATATTCTCGGGCAACTCTCGCTCACCGTTCCAGCAGGCACCGTCGCAATGACACGCTACGGCATCTGGCATAAGGCTGGTCCAAAACTCAATGACGATAGACGTGGGATGATTAAGTTTTCCTACTTCCGTACCGCAATGCCCAAACGGGATTGGGTGCGGGATTCCGATGAGCTTCCACCCTATCAGCATGCCGGTAGGCACCCTTACGTCACCGAGGTAGAATCCTACCGCGACCGACGAAGAGGCGAACTTACGTGGCAGTGGCTATGCGGATTGACAGAAGTGGAGGAGGAAATTCCGCCAATACAGATGTTTAACAGCGGGATTCCGTTATCGGAAATCCAACTTCAGTAGCAAGACAATTTGGTTCTCATTGCGGCTCCGAATGCACTATAGCTTCCTATCTTTCATCGCATTTCTCCTCAGTCCTTCTACTTTAAATGGCGTAAGGTATCTTCGAAAAGACATGCTTATGTATTTAAAAATTTCACAAGTAGGCAGGCTATATGTCCCGCCTACTGTATTCAGGAATCAACGTGCACCACATGCTTGCAAACACGCCTGCATGTGTCCGCGCGATTCTGCCGCGATCGTGCAACACTGCGCCAAACTATACTCTTTCGCACCGATGACCTCAAGGTTCAACGGACCGATATAACCGTTTTCATGTAAAACCCGGATGTAGCCGACGAGGTCGATGTCACCGCGTCCGTTTGCCTGCAATTCAGGATCGCCGGGACCGCGTTGTGTACCTTTGCAGTCTCGAATATGTACATGTTTCACGCGCGAGATCACCGCAGCAATCGCCTCCACAGGATTCTCATCTGCACGATGAATATGAGACGGATCCATATCGATTCCAAACGCCGGGGACGAAATCGCTTCCATGATGCGAAGTGTCGTCGGAGTGTTATAGATGCTCGCGCCCACATGTGCCTTGACACAGAGCGTCACGCCGTAGTGTTCCGCACGTTCGGAGAGACTGCCCAATGAATCAATCACCTCGGGCCACGCAGACTCATCGTCCGATGCACCGCCAGGACCGCAGTTAATAACGGGGATGCCTATCTCAGCTGCGGCTTGGAAGGCAAGCTCCATTCGTTCTGGATCACGCGAGGGTTGTTCCATTGCCAATAGGTCGAGTTCGTATTCTTTCGCGAACCGTTTGATGTCGGCAGCAAGCTCCTGCCAGTTCGCGAGCACGAGATGCTGACTCATCCCGTCGATCGCTGAAAGTTCAATGCCATCATAACCAGCCATCGCGATGTGTTTGAAGGCGGTTTCCATATCGTAACCGCCGAACAGTACCGAATTTGCTCCTAATTTCAAATGTGGTTTCTCCTTCTGTAGGGGCAGATATTGCACCACCCACTTTACGACAATTATCCCTTTAATGACGGAAGCGGATGTGGACGCACCAAGATACCGCCCTGCTCATAAGACTCCATCGCCGCCCAAGTATACTCAAGTGCCGCGAGTGCATCTCTGCCGGAGGCACGTAACTGCTCTCTGGGAACGCCGTTCGTAATGTCTTCTAAGAACGCATGAATTCTCAGCGGGAAGGTCTGACCGAAGTCGCTGATACCGGACTCCGTGACAATAGGCTCACCAGAGAAATCAGGGGCTCCAGGGGAGGGCCAATAGGTCACCTTCTCGATGCAGTTTTCAATGCAGAAGGTACCACGTGTGCCTGCGAGCTCAACACTCCACCAACCCCCAAGACCGAATGTAGCATCACCACGCTGGCTGAGCAAGTAACCGATACACCCGTTCTCAAACCGGAGATGGATGCCGTTAATGGAGACCATCAGATCCCCGGTGTCGCGCCTAAAATGAGGGCGCTCCATAAAGGCTTGAACGTGTGTTACATCGCCACAGAAATGACGCATCACACTGAAGGGGTGGGACAAGAAGGCTTTCACATGAAAATAGGGGAATCCATCTGACCGAGGAGCTTTTGAGTAACTATAGTTGAATTCACCACCAGCAAACCCCATTTTGTGAAGACAGTAAACCATCTCCCCGATGTGTCCATCGTCAATGTATTGCTTCGCTTGCTCCGCAGGCGGCGTAAAATAGTGATTCAGATTACAACCGAGATACAGGTCCTCTTCCGTCGCTTTCGCTACCATCTCCCGAGCCTGTCCGATATCGTTTGAAATCGGTTTCTCAACGAGTACATGTTTGCCCTTTTCCAACGCCTCCATCGTCGGTTCATAGTGCCAACTCCCGTTCTCATTTCCACCGGTGCCGACATCAACGATGTCCAAGTCGGGTTCGCCATCAATCATATCAGCTACGCTGTAGTATGCCTTTACACCGAGACGTTCTGCTGCGCTGTCTGCGCGTTCTTTTACGATATCGCACACCGCAACCAGTTCCGCTAAGTCGTCATTCGCGTGACAGTTCGCATGATTATTGCCAATCCCACTCATGCCGACAACGCCAACTTTTAATGCCATTTGTTGTGAATTCCTTCCAAAGGTGAAGTTTGATTTCGCCTATAGGGAAAACTTGCAGTTTAAATTTGCGCTTGCTCGTAACACCCTACAGTGACTTTGCATTTATTATAAGGCTGTTCGCGGTTTTGTCAACAAATATCTTCAAAAATATACTTGACAGCAATTCCTATACATGCTATCGTTTCATAACAGAATTTACACCTCAATCCCCGCAGGCACGCCTTGTAAGCGTGAAGGAGGAGTGACAGATGAGTATCAGTGTCGGGATGGTAGGTTTGGGAATGTTCGGACCGGCGTTTATCCAATCGTATAAGTCGCATCCAGATGTACATCGGCTTGCTCTCTGTGATTTGCGCGAAGACCGGTTGACAAAATGGGCAAAGCAGTTTGGGGTTTCTGAGACCTACTCAAGTCTTGACGACATCTGCAAATCGGATTTAGATGCCCTTGTGATCATCACCCAGCATTGGATGCACGCACCGCAGGCAATTCAAGCGATGGAAGCAGGTAAACACGTCTATACCGCTGTCCCTGCCACGGCATCGCTGGATGAATGCGAAGCCCTTATCAGAACAGTTGAACGAACCGGAATGATTTACATGAATGGTGAAACGAGTTATTTCCGTCCGGAGACCGTCTTCTGTCGTCAGAAAGCAGCAGAAGAGGCGTTCGGGGAGTTTGTTCACTGCCGCGCTGAATACTTTCACGACATGAGTCACGGACTCTACGATGTCGCGAAAAATCGGTGGGGTGCGCTCTGGGGGCGCGACAAGAGTGGTAATATTCCGATGTATTATCCGACGCATTCAACCTGCTTTCCTATCTCCGTGATGAAGGCGCACGCAACGTCGGTCTCTGCACAAGGGTACATCTATCCAAACGACGATTGGTTTCGGAAGGATACCATTCACAAGAATCCATTCTCCAACGAAGTTGGGCTTTTCACAATGAGCAACGGTGCAACAATGCAAATCTGCGAGTTCCGACGGGTTGGACACCCCGGATCTGAACGTATCAGTGGTATTTACGGAACAGAGGGTAGTTACGAGCAGAGTCTGGCAGGGAGTGTTTGGGCAGACAAACGTGGGAGGGAAATCGTTGAACCTTCAATGTCTCACGAAGATCTTCCGGAAGCACTCGCAGCGGATCTCGGCGGACATGGGGGTTCACACGCCTATCTCGTACACGAATTCGTGGATTCCGTCAATCGCCAACGATTGCCACGCGTCAACGTTTGGGAAGCAGTTCGGTACTGCGCACCCGGATTTGTCGCACATGAATCTGCTTTACGGGATGGCGAATTACTCCCAATTCCGGATTGGGGAGATGCACCGGAAACTTAAAACAGAAGATTATCCTTGATTTTTATTCCAATTTATAGTATACTATACTATTTAAAGGATTTCTAATGGCTGGATACCATGCAAATCAGCACACAAACTTCGGCTAAGGTAAATAGAAAGCAATCGGACATCAATCAACGCCCACTACGAATCCGAGGTTAATTAAGGGAGGACAGAATGGCTATTGAATACGCGGATCCCTATGATACATCGGCTATCCCTGCTGATGTTGCCCGCGAAATTGAAATTTATGAGATACAACTTGGTCGGGTCCAAGCTGGCCAAGTTGAAGAGACTCTGTTTACCGAATTTAGACTCCGTCACGGGGTTTACGGGCAGCGCGATGATAGATCGCAGATGATCCGTGTTAAAATCCCATTTGGCGGACTCACAGCAGTACAACTTGAAATGTTAGCAGATGTAGCTGAAGAATTCTCGGACAACATCATTCACATTACAACACGTCAAGATGTACAATACCACTACGTAGACATCAACAACACCCCTGAGTTGATGCGCCGCCTCGCCAGTGTTGACATTACGACAAAAGAAGCGTGCGGGAATGTCGTGCGAAACGTCACAGCATGCCCTCTCAGCGGTGTGTGCCAAGATGAAACGTTTGATGTAACACCTTATTCAAAGGCGTTGTCTGCATTTCTTTTAGGGCACCCAGACGCGCAGGACTTTGGTCGTAAGTTCAAAATCGCATTTTCTGGATGTGAAGAGCATGCGTGCGGTTTAGCAAATATGCACGACATCGGTGCGGTTGCCGCTGTTAAAGAGGTGGACGGGGAAGTCAAACGCGGTTTTAAACTTTATGTCGGTGGCGGACTCGGCGCAGTACCACATCAGGCGAAAGTGTTTGATGATTTTGTCGCCGCAGAAGAACTCCTGCCGATTTCACAATCAATTTGCAGAGTCTTCACCCGTTTAGGTGAACGCAGAAATCGGAATAAGGCTCGTTTAAAGTTTGTCATAGCGAAATATGGCATTGAGGAATTCCGTAGACAGGTCCTTGAAGATCGAAAAACGCTACGGCATGACCCCGTATGGACGGACTATCTGGACAATCTCGACGCTTACAACGAAAGTCCTCTCAAGGCACCGACGCAGCTCAACGGCACCACGAAACCCGAAGCGTTTGAAGAGTGGTATCAATCTAATGTGCGGTTACAGAGTCAGCCCGGCTACGCTTTTGTGACGATTACGCTACCTCTTGGGGATATTACCGCAGATCAGACGCGTGCTTTGGCAGACATTTCCCGGAAATACGTTAAAGACACCATCCGCGCCACAGTCGAGCAGAACATCGTTCTCCGCTGGGTAACGATGACAGATCTGCCAGCACTCTATCGCGAATTGAAAGCGGTTGGTCTCGGTGACCCGGGGGCAGAATCTATGGTTGATATTACCGCTTGCCCTGGTACTGACTCCTGCAAACTCGGTATTTCTTCTTCACGTGGTCTGGCAGCGCACCTGCGAAACCATTTCATTGAAACCGGTGTGCAGAATGAAATCAAAGACTTTCGGATTAAGATTAGCGGATGCCCCAACTCATGTGGACAGCATCATGTCGCGAATATTGGTTTCTTCGGTTCCTCGCGCCGGATGGGTGAGCATATTGCTCCTTATTATCAGGTGCTACTCGGTGGACACATGGTGGAAAACGCCAATTCTTACGGACTTGCCACTGGAAAAATTCACGGCAAATATATTCCGACGTTCATTGAGGAATTAACCGGTAAGTACACGGCGGAACGAAATGAGGAAGAATCCTTCACTGATTATGTCGCACGGCTCGGTAAGGCGGAGATCAAGCAGATCTTGTCCAAGTACGATAAGATTCCATCTTATGAGGAAGCACCAGAATTCTATGTGGACACCGGCGACACGAAAGATTACCAACTCAAGACGGGTGTCGGTGAATGTGCAGGAGAGGTAGTAGCACTCGTCTCTATGAAGTTGGAAGAAGCAGATCGGCTTATCTATGAATCTGGCTTGAACTTGGAAAGGGGTGAATATCAGGATTCCGCGGAGTTGGCTTTTGATGCAATGATCAGAGCCGCAGACGGACTTCAGACAACGGTAGGTTTGCAATATATTGACGACGCGATCACCGTCAACGAATTCCGCACCCATTTCTTTGAACCCGGTAACTTCTTCCCCGGTTACGGTGCGCACATCTTCAAAGTAACAGAGGAGGATGCTTCTACGTTTGATCACGAATTGGCACACCGTCGGGTTGAAGAAGCTACACTCTTCGTTGAAGAATCGCATAACGTCTATGGACGCATGCGCATCAAACAGGAGGAAGAGGAAGAGAGCCGTCTCAAAGCACGTCGCTCGCGACCGGCACGGAAGCCGAGGGTTGTCAAGAAGAAGAAACCCGTTGAGGAAATCGTGGATAGCCTCGACCTCAAGGGTGTCGCTTGCCCGTTCAACTATGTCCAGGCAAAGATTCGGCTGGAAACGATGCAACTCGGTCAACTTCTCGAAGTCACCATTGACGATGGCGAACCGATTGAGAACGTACCGAAGAGCCTCACCAACGATGGACATGAGGTTGTTGACACCAAGAAGGTCGGACAGCACTACCGTCTTACCGTTCGGAAGGGCGAATAAAGTCCAAGATTGCGGTTCATCGAAGCCGAACTTTACACTATTGGCGATTGTCGTTTTCACCTAAAATGGGTGTAGGCGACCAATCGCCTTTTTACGGGACTTCGGTCGTAAAGCCCAATGCTTCAGCTTTGGGATATAAGACCGCAAAAAACCTTGACAAATCCGTTTGATTGTGGTATAATGATTGTATCACGTTGGCAGACAGTTCAAGCGTCACCGCTTGGTGGCGTGTCTGCCTACCCACTTGAACGGGGTTAAAGGCGTGATACGTGAAAAAACCATGAAAACTGAAAAATATGAGTTGTATCAGCAATCTAATATCATACAGATTGGCAATCTGATAGACGATTTGCACGGTGTGCATGTCCACTTGCTTGAGTTGCAGCGACGTTACTATCGGATTTATGGCAAGTATGCGTCTTTCGCTCGGATATGCCGACATATCACGAAGTTGAAACGGAGAACGAAGCCGCACTGGAATCAACTACCGAGTCAAGTAATTCAGCAAGTTGCCCGTCGTATTGACTTAGGATATCAACGTTTCTTTGATAACATTGAAGACCGAGGCAAAGGCAGAACTGTCCGAAAAGTGGGGAAGCCTCGTATAAAACCGCAGCATAGATATAACTCATTGACATTTACACAATCGGGGTATGAGATAGAAGGCAATCGTATCGATATTAAATGTTTGAAGAAATCGTTTACCTTTTGGAAACACCGTGAATGGACGGGAACGATAAAGACAGTAACAATCAAACGTGATACCGTAGGCGACTACTATTTATATCTCGTCTGTGAGGATTCAGCACCGACCGAGGCACTCCCACTGACCGGTAGTGTGGCAGGGGCAGACTTCGGTATGAAAACCTTTCTAACACTTTCAGACGGTATGAAAATAGAGTCACCCCAGTTTTTCAAACAAAGTTTGAATGCAATACGATCCGCCCATAAAGCCCTCTCTCGTAAACAGAAGGGGTCTGGTGCTTGGTATCGTGCGAAACGACACTTGGCACGTCTCCATAAAAAGATTGCTAACAGAAGGCGAGACTGGTTTTTCAAGGTGGCTCTGCGTCTTGTGCGAAAGTATGATACGCTTGCGATTGAAACACTCAACCTTGAAGGTATGAAACGTCTGTGGGGTCGTAAAGTCTCTGACCTCGCTTTTGGTGAATTCTCACTTATCCTTGAATGGATGTGTACCAAATATGGAAAAACGCTTGCGAAAGCAGGACAATGGCAACCGACAACAAAGGTTTGCCACGGCTGCGACTCTAAAAATGAGACCCTCACACTTGAGGACAGATATTGGACGTGTCCTTCCTGCAGCACGTCTCACGATAGAGATATAAATGCTGCGATAAACATTTTGCGAGCTGGGGTAGCCGTGTCTTGATACACGATAAACCTGTTCTGATACAGGATAATAGCTCGCTGGTGGAGCGACAGTCAGACGGTGGACTCTTTGAGAAAACCGCAGTCGCTATGAAACCGAAGCCCCCGCCTTTAGGCGGTGGGTGCTATCACCTACCCGTAGGAGTTTGCTAACAAGGATATCTCAATGCACGTAAAGAAAACAAAATTATCCCTCACAGATATGACACCAGCGCAGTTTCGAGAGTGGCTCCGCCTGATCGTGAACGAGGTGCTATTTGCTGATCGCGATGAACTTGTCATGTTGCTTGCACAGAGTGTTGACCGAGAAACACTGACAGAAGGGTTCCGGGCAATGTTTGAAGCCTATTCCTATGATCTGGCATTTGACTTAGATATGCAGGAGGCGTGTGTGCTCGCAGCGTGTGAAGCACGCCAAGAGTTTGCGCATCTGAAACAGCGCGTGGCAGCAGTCGAAGGTGAACGGAAGACCTCAGACGCGGGACGCATGGCACGGCGGTTGGGCGGAATCCCTGATATGCCAGTGCCGACGATAAAGGTGACGGCACTATCTGATGATAAATTCCACACGTTCACCGAGACACTCGTGAATTCCGAACTGTTTGCCGCCCGAGAACGGGTGGTTAAGTTAATGAAGGAACCCACATCGGTAGCAAATCATTTGCAGTTGCAATCTGCATTTTATGAATTTTTTGTCTGTCATCTGGAATTGGAGCAGTTCTTGGAAGCCTATGAATACGACCCAGATGAAGGACTCGAAATACGCCCGGAGGTTGCCGAAGAGCTGGGGCGAAGTGTTGCTGACGTGAAAGCTGGCGGTAAGACCTATTCTCTCGAAGAAGTTTTTGCAGAATTTGAAGAAGAGTAATCGTGTATACATTGGAAATAGACTCAAGTGCCAGAGCGGATCTGCGGCGTTTAGATGCGACCCTCCGCGCCCGGGTTCGTACCAAACTGGAGCGGTTACGCGAAACCTGCGACAGCCAACCACATAAGAGATTAAAAGGCGAGCATAGCGATAAATTCAGTTTAACGGTCGCCCGGCATTATCGAATCCTCTATACTTTTGATAGGCTTACCCGGGAGATCATTGTTCACCGGGTCGGACATCGTAGGAACGTCTATTAAACAAGCATTGAAACTGGTTTTCAGATTGTATATGGAGCCATGCAGTTGGGAAAAAATAGAAATTGACTTTCCCACCAAATTGCGGTATAATAAAAGCAGCAGATTGTGATGAATCCAGGAGGAATAGGGTGCTGGTAATTCTAAAACGATGGGACTAAAATATCGCGGGTGAAGCCTGCTCTCACAAGAAAAGCCCATCAGGGCGTTATGTTTATAGGAAATTTTTTAGCAGAATGGATCTACAACAAATTAACATTAAGGTTTTCGCAACCGAAGATAGCAAAATCAACTATACCAACTTCATCAAGGTCTTCAACCGTTGGATGGAGGAAGCTGATTCAGAAGATTATTTGAACTACGCCGACTATTCGCACGTCGATGCAGGACCGGGTGTACTGTTGATTTTGAAGCAAGCCAATTATAGCATTGACAACGCTTACTATGAGCACGGTTTCCTCTACAACCGGAAGCATGCAGTCGAAGGCGACAATGCTGACAAGATTCGCCAAGCACTCACAGAGGTGCTTTCCAAATGCGAACAACTTGAAGCGTCCGCAGAGTTAGAAAACGCAGTGCATTTCAACGGCGCAGACCTCCTGTTTATGATAAACAATCGGAATGTCGTACCGAATACATCGGAAACAGCGGCATCCGTGCAGGCAGAACTCACACCTGTCCTACAACAGATGTACGGCGGTGACGATTTCGCGGTGGAACGCACCTCCGAAGACGCACGCGAACGGTTCGCTTTGCGAATCTCAGCGAATTCGGATAAACCAATTTCAGAACTCCTCTCCAATTTGGGAGCCTAAGATGTTTAACTTCAGCAACGAACAGATTGAACGCTACAGCCGGCATATCATTCTTAAAGAGGTCGGTGGGATGGGTCAGACGCGGTTGCTTGAATCGAAAGTGCTACTCATCGGGGCAGGGGGACTCGGCTCTCCAGTCGGCGTTTACCTCGCCGCGGCAGGGGTCGGCACACTCGGCATCATCGACGACGACGTGGTAGATCTCAGTAATTTGCAACGCCAAATTTTGCACGGCACCAGCGACATCGGTGTCCCGAAGACGAAATCCGCAGAAGCCACTATCACAGAGATGAACCCTGATGTCAAGGTGATTCCCTATAACGAACGGATTACCTCAGAAAACGCCTTCCAGATTCTGGAACAATACGATCTGATTGTAGACGGGTGCGACAACATACCGACGCGTTACTTACTCAATGACGCATCCGTTATGTTGGGAAAACCGGTTGTGCATGGCAGCATCTTCCAGTTTGAAGGACGAGTCTCTGTCCTCTATCCGGGCAAAGGACCGTGTTATCGATGCATCTATCCCGACCCGCCGCCACCCGGAATGGTACCGAGCTGTCAAGAGGCAGGCGTTTTTGGCGTGTTGCCCGGTATTATTGGAACGATTCAAGCCGTTGAAGCGATTAAAGTCCTGCTGGACATCGGCGATCCGTTAATCGGGAGCCTTCTGCTTTTCGACGCGTTATCGATGGATTTCAAGCGACTGAAATTGCGTCAAGATAACGATTGCCCGATGTGCGGTGAAAATCCCACCATCCACGAGTTAATCGATTACGAAGAATTCTGTCAGGTGCAGTGGTAATCCAACGAATTTTGCTGTAGGGCGAGGTCTCTGTGCCTCGCCTGTTCATGTTAAGGTCCTTTCGGATTAATCCTACTACGCCAAAAACTCTCGGCGAATTGGCGAATCAATGAACAGTGAATCGCCACCATCAATCGTTAATTCCAAGCCTGTAACCCACGCTGCCTCATCTGAGCAGAGCCACAATGCCGCATAAGCTACATCAATTGGATTGCCAAGCCGTTCCAGTTGCGTCGCTACTGGGGCGATTTCTCCGTCTGGCAACGGATCCCAAATAATCCCCGGGGACAACGCGTGGACGCGGATATTTTTATCATACAATTCCTTCGCGAGGTTTTTCGCTGCCGCGACCATTCCTGCCTTCGCGACGGCGTAAGCACTGTTTGCATCTTGCCGTACCCGTTCACCCGCAGAAATAGTAATAAGGCATCCACCCCCACGCGCTTCTAAAACCGGCACGAGCCGACGCACAGGGTTGAACAGCGTTTGCAAGTTGTTTTGTAATGCCCCATCCCAATACGCTGGGTCCATCTTGGTAATGTCGTGTTCCGTTGAGAAAAACCCACCGGCAGCGTGGATAAAACAGTCAACACCGCCAAACTTCGCCACCGCAGCATCAATAAGCGCGTCTACTTGCGCCGCATCTGTCAAATCGGTTTGATGCGTTAGCACATCTGCACCGTTAGCACGAATGCGTTTCGCTGTCTCTTCCATTGTCTCTATCGTGCGTGCAGCAAGTACGATCTTCGCACCCTCTTGTGCGAAAAGCAGAGCAGTCGCACGGCTCATGTTTGAACCGGCACCACCGAACAACACAACCTTATCCTTCAATCGCATTTTTCAATTTCCTTTTTGGGAAAGCGCCTTGTAAACGCGCTTATCGGAGATTACGAATTTTCATGGCTATAGGCTACCGCGGATTTCATGTGTTTCAACGCAGCGTGAATCTGAGGGAGTTCCTCAAATCCGTAGGATATACGGAACTGTCGCTTCCCAACCTCGACCATTTCGCCATCTGGATGGACACAATGTTCACCCGGAATGTAAATCACTTTGGGATGTTCGGAGCGTAAGGGTCCGTCGACCTCTGCCCGTCCAGTCGTTCGCGTCAAAAACTTGAAAAAATCGGAGGTTGAACCCGTTACGACACTCGCCAGCGTCAAGTAGTAGTAGAATCCAGCATTTCCACCCCGGCACTCCTGAATGCTATCGCCCAGCAATTCTGTTATCCACGCTTCGACCTGTTTCGCCTTCTGGTGATACCCGTTATTAACCTTTTGGATTTGTGCTTCAATACCGTGGTCGAGCAAGTAGCTTGCAATTTCTTGATTGATTAACGGCGCGCTGAAACCGATGTCGCTTGTGCGTTGAATAATGCTGTCGAGAAACGGACCTTTGGGACCGATGAGGTAACCGATGCGTAACCCAGGTGCGAGGATCTTTGACAACGTACCAATCTCATAGACAATGCCGAGTGTATCGTAGCAGAGTGCAGACTCCAAAGGTTCTACGGCACTGTCATGCACGAGGTCGCGATAGGCATTGTCGAAAAAAATCGGGATCTTCCGTCCGACTTCGTATGAAAGTCGGGTAACAATGTCAACGAGTTCTCTCTTACGATTATTGGATAGAATTGTGCAGGTCGGATTGTTAACGGTTACAACATAGAAAAAGCGAATAGCCTCTTTTTCGTTGCCGAGCGTCGTTAGTTTCGCTCTCAAACGTTCGGCATCAAGTCCTTCATCATCTTCAGGTATCGCTATAACGCTAAAACCTTTCCTCCCCAAATCGTTGCAGTAGATATAATACATCGGATCTGCGGTCATCACAATACCAACAGGAAGTAGATGGGTGATGCTCTCTAACAAACTCGTCGCGCCATTCGCGCCGATAACAATGTCTCGATTGTTTAAAGTTTGTTCAGTGATTCCGCCAATCCGATTTTCAATGTGGAACCTTCTGAGCGACTCAATCAGGTTTGGAGAGCCTTGTGCACCGCCGTAATTTAGAGAAGCGCGGTATTTTTTAGGGTGAGCGAGAACTTCTTCGCAGGCGTGTTGAATCTGCTGATGCGGAATCGTCCGTTCATTGACATATCCGACACCGAGATTGATGTCGCGTTCATCTCGAAAACCGATAGCGAAATCGGTCATCAGCTGGTTAACCGGGGAAGGTATACTTGAGGCTTTTCCGTAATCAGAAAGCAGCACATCGCGGATCTTCATATTTCGTTGGGGTTCTGCGCGTCTATAGCAGGTCTCTCAAAGCGGATTCAAGCGTCCGGTGGCGAAATTCGTAACCGCTTACCTCTGTTTTCTCTGGAAGCACGTTCTGACTCAGCACAACGAAGTCCGCAAATTCACCCATCATCAACCGCAAGCCGAGCGTTGGGACAGGAAACAGCGTTGGTCGCCGTAGCACAGTGCCGAGCGTTTTCGTGAACTCCACATTTCTGACAGGAATAGGTGCCGTCGCGTTCAGGGGACCCCGAATCTCTTCATTCTCTAAAGCGTGTATCACAATACCAACCACATCATCGACATGGATCCAAGACATCCACTGCCGACCACTGCCAAGTATGCCACCGAATCCCATTTTAAAGGGTGGAAGGACCTGTGTTAACAGCCCACCGCCTAACCCAAGCACAAGCCCAATACGAACCATGACCACCCGAATCCCAAACTCATCTGCTTTTTGGGCTTCTGTCTCCCATTCTTGACAGGTTTTGGCGAGAAAGTCGGTGCCAGCGGACGACACCTCCGTAAAGTGCTCGTCGCCACTATCGCCGTAGTATCCGATTGCGGAAGCACAGACAAGCACATCGGGTTTTGTGGACGCTCCAGCAAACGACGCAACGAGGTTTCGCGTAGAAAGAATTCGACTGTCCCGTATCCGCCGTTTTTTTTCGGTATTCCATCTACCTGCGATGGTTTCACCCGCCAGATGAACTACCGCTTTCACATCTGATGTGGCTTCTGAAGGAAGTTTTTCGGTTTCAGGCTTCCAACCGTAGGCCGCTCTTGCGGATTTCAATTTCGTTTGTGCACGTGTCGGATTGCGAGATAATACATGCACCGTATCACCCTGTTCGTGGAGAGCAGTGCAGACTCGACTGCCGATAAACCCGGTGCCACCGGAGACCAATACTTTTGCCATTTTTTCTCCCTTATGTTCCGTATTTTGACAACTCAGTGATGACGGTCTCTAACTTCCGATAGTCGTCAACAACAGCATCACTAAGCGTGTCGTCTCCTTCTCCTTTATTGAAGCCTGCGAAACGAATCGCTTTCATCCCCGCATTTTTCGCGCCGACAATATCCGTTCGGAAAATATCGCCGACGTGCACCGCTTCCGAGGGTTTAGCGTTCAGTTGTGCTAAAGTTGAATGGAATTGCACCATTTGAGGTTTTGTATAATCCGTTTCGTCGGAGAATGTGAAAGCTGTAAAGTATTGTAAAATACCGTCGCGCGCCATCAGTTTTCGAACAAAACTGCCGGGCGTTAGTGCCGAGTCTGAGATAATTCCAAGCGGATAACTTTCACTCAACCGAGAAATGACCGGTTTGACATGTGGCATCATAATCGGTGGTGTTTCCAAAAAAGCCGTGCCAAGACACTCAATCAATTGATCAAGGTCTTCCTCCTCAAGCTGAAGGTGAAGCACCTCAGCGAACCGATGCATGCCCCGCTTCACTGAGATCCCTTTATGTTGATGCCATAGAGATGCCACCAAATCGTATGCCTCTTCAAGTCCGAATTCCACGTCATTCAATGTACAAGCGTAGCCGCGACTGTCAAGGTACGTATAACAGTGTTTAACACGTATCGCCTGACGCTTTCGCCAGTTGCTATCAGAATCTGCATAGAGGGTTTGCCAAAAATCAAATGTAATAGCTTTGAGCATCAAATGTTTCCATTTCTAATTTGCGTTTCCATTTCACTGTAGAAGCGACTCATATTACAGAACATACTTCCATTTTACCCGATTTATCCGAAAAAATCAAGCGATATGTGGTTTGATTGAGGATATTCAGTTTTCGCTTTTCTGTAAACTTCACTTTCTCCAAAAAAGAACAGGCTCGCCAGAAAAATCGGCACAAAACACGCTTGAATCAAAATAGACTTGCAATTTCCTTTTAAAAGTGATACCATTAATTAACACGTAGACAATCAATAGGCAAACATGTTGCATCCGATTTGTGCGGAGGAATACGAAGTTGCGGTTGAATCGTCGAATTATCCCTGGGTATACGACCACCCGTTTAATACTCGTTTACTTCATCGTCGGATTGGGAGCACTAATATTTGGGTTCTTTCATTATGCCCAACAGATTTCTCGGCTGAATGCCGATATAGAAGCCCAGATAGACCTTTTCGCTGATCTCGCAGCGGAAATCCCCGGCGTTGAAAACCGAGGGTTACAACAGAAGTTAATTGCGATCGTCAAAAAGTCATTCGCTGAAGACAGATCGCGCACCTTCTCGTTTATCATCACGGATGCACAGGAAAACGTCTGGATTACACGAGGAGTTGACCAACAATTAGACGCAAAGATCGACAGTTTGGATATCAAGGTCAACCAAAATGAGGAAATTTCGTTAACACAAAGTGAGCGCGCTTTACTACAGTCAACATTGGCGCGCATGAAAAAAAAACATCTGCCTCGTGAAATACACATGCTCCTTGAAGACAGGCAGTTAAAGGGGTATACTTACTATGGCGATGCCGCACCCAGTGAAATGGCGCATCTGCCTTTTGTGATAACCGATACCACTGGCACACCTCAGAAATGGCAGATATGGGGCGATGTTATTACTGCGGATCAGGCAACTGCGGAGGAACAGGAACGAGCGAAAATTTTCATTCAGAACGCACCGGCATCCTCTGTGATTGAAACAACACCCGAATGGCACAAGGGCTACTTCTATTATGAAAGTAAACCATACTATGGATTGGTCGTGCCGCTCATAGCACCGGTAGTCCTATTCGCATTTGGAACTGTCTGTTTCCTCGTCTATCAACGGATAAAGTCTTATGAACACTCGGCAATCTGGGGAGGCTTAGCCAAAGAGACCGCGCATCAACTCGGAACACCTATCTCGTCGCTGTTGGCATGGACAGAACTTCTGCATGAACGGAGTAAAGAGAAAAATGATGTAGCACTCGCTGAACTCTCCGAAAGTATGAGAAACGATCTGGAGCGTTTGCAGAAAACAACGGCGCGCTTCGGTATGATTGGCACGCAGCCACCTCTTACCGAAGTAAATATGGATGAAGTATTTGAAGAAGTCCGAGCATATTTTGAAAAACGGCTGCCGCATATTAGTCGACGCGTTGAAATCCGATTGAGACTGCATAAAACACCGCCTATACTCGCAAACGCGCAATTACTGCACTGGGTGTTTGAAAACTTAATTCGTAATTCGTTGGATGCCATGGACAAAGCGGACGGATGGGTCCAGATTGAACCAACGTATGACAAACGACGCAGCGATGTTGTTATCCAGTATGCGGACAATGGAAGCGGGATCGCCCGCGAAAATCAGCGAAAGATCTTTGAACCGGGGATGTCTACCAAGGCACACGGATGGGGACTCGGATTGACTGTCGTACATCGGATCATCGGTGAGTACCATCGCGGAAGCATCCGCATGATTAAAACGAGTCCTGACGGAACAACTTTTGAAATTCGGCTGCCAGTCGTGTAGCCCACATTAACAGTCGTTGTAGGCAAAATAATTACCTGTGCATTTTTCCTGCTTCCGCTGAGGAGAAAACTTTCACTCGCGTTAATTGGGCACGATACCGCACCTGAGCAGATTTTGAAAACTTACGTATGTCGCAAACACACCAAATCTTATGGATTGATGATGAAATAGAAGCGTTGCAACCGCATATTCTTGTGCTGCGCGACCGAGGTTATGCCGTCACACCCGCGACAAATGGTGAAGACGGCATCGCGCTTTTAACGCGCGGTGATACACAGTACAGTGCTATCCTACTTGACCAGGTGATGCCCGGTAAAGATGGAATGGCAACGCTCGATGCAATCCGTACCATCAATGCACAAATCCCAGTCATCCTCGTCACTCAATCCAGCGATGAACAATTTGTTGAGGTCGCTCTTGGCAAGCAGGTAACCGATTTCTTGGTGAAACCGATCGGTGTAGCCCAGATCGTCTCAACGCTAAAGCGCGTCCTCGATCAGCCGCAGATAGTCATAAATCAAATTCCGAGTCGGTACACGACAGATTTCAACGCTATCCGCGCGATGAAGGACTCGTCGCCGAGTTGGCAAGACTGGGTCAATATCTATGTGAAATTATTACAATGGGATCTGGTATCTGAAAAGTTAGCCGAGGGTGGGTTAGAGGAAACACATCTTGCACAGAAGAAAGAGTGCAATGCCGAATTCTCTGACTTTGTCGCAACGCATTATCCTGATTGGGTCGCAGGTAGCGCAGACGCACCACCGTTATCGGTCAACGTTCTCGACGGGCATGTTATCCCTCAACTTCAAGCCGGAAAATCTGTTTATTTTATTGTGGTTGACTGCTTCCGCTTAGACCATTGGTTGGCAGTGGAATCACTCTTGTACCCTTATTTCTCTATCGACCGTCAATATAGTTTTTCAATCCTACCGAGTGCGACAATGTATGCACGAAATGCCCTCTTCAGCGGCTTGTTCCCACTAGAGATTGCCGAACGCTATCCACAGTACTGGCAGGAAGAATCTGATGGGGACACAAGTACAAATCGGTACGAACGCCAGTTCCTCGAAGCACATCTGAAGCGCAGGGGTATCAAACTGAAGCCCGGAATCCAATACTTCAAGATTTTTGATGCCCGAGGTGGCAACACCTACAAAAAACGGGTCGCAGCGAACACGCGCGTGAGTCTCTCAGCACTGGTTATCAATTTCATTGACATCTTGACCCATCAGCGCTCGCAATCCGATGTTCTACAGCAGCTTGCCCCTGATGAATCCGCTTTTCGGGCTCTGGCGCGCTCATGGTTCTCGCATTCGGTACTTTTCGATATTTTACGCATTATTGCAGCACAAAACGCAACTGTAGTCCTCACCAGCGATCATGGCTCTGTCTTCTGTAACCGAGCAACCCGCGCTTACGGTAATCGTGAGACTACCACCAGCCTCCGGTTTAAAATCGGCTCTAACTTAGGATGCGAAGAAGGCGAAGCGGTATATCTCCGAAACCCAAAGGAATACCGACTACCGGCGGAAAACGCAAGCAAGGACTACATTCTCGCGAAAGACGATTATTATTTCGTCTATCCGAACGATTTTTATAAGTATAAACGGCAGTTTCAAGGAGGGTTCCAGCACGGCGGTATCTCGATGGGTGAACTCATAACGCCTGTCGTAACGTTGACACCGCGGCTGTAAGACGCAGCTGGCAAGCCGAGATGAGATAGATAGTTCTTCTGTAGAAGCGAGTTCTACTCTCGATTTGAAAAAAGGTACGATAGAAGGTAATAGTCAAGGCACCCACACCCTGAAGGGTGGAGCTTGTGCTTCATCATAGTTAGCCTTCCGCGGAAGGTCTTACATCTACTCCACAAAGGGAGCGCAAGCAGCCCTCTCACATATAGCGACTATTTTAGTTTGAGAGTGCGTTTTTCGGATCGGGTGTTTTACTTCCTCGCATCCATTACACTCAAGAGGGTCTATTGGTGGTGAAAGAGTATACCTTTTTCAGTTTTACGCTCCGCAAGATATAGACGTTCTGCGACCTGCGGACAACCTTATACACAACTGCTGTGTGATCGAACTTCTCTAAGAATATTATAGCATCAATCAATAAATATATGCTATAAAAACAAAAAGGAGGGGGAAACCTTCCGCTCCTACCTAAAGATAGGGGCTCAGGTTTCTTGAATATTTAATGGAAAAGGAAATACTTATTTCTGATGATGAGTATGAAACACGCTGTGCGGTACTTGAGCAGGGGGTGCTGAATGAAATTTACATTGAACGGAAAGCAGCGACGCAAACATTGGGGAATCTCTACAAAGGACGCGTTGAGAACGTACTACCCGGAATGCAGGTAGCATTCGTTGACATCGGATTGGAACGGCATGCCTTCCTACATATTTCCGATCTCAAATATGAGCATGCTGACGAAGATGAGGACGCAAATGGGAAGCAGAACGGAGACCGAAAATCCAACAAAAACACCGCAATATTGGATCTGAAGAAAAAGCAATCCAAACAAACACGCGGTGGACGCGGGTTCCCATTTCTCATAAGTGACCTCATTTCAAAGAAACAGGAACTCCTCGTTCAAGTCGGCAAGGAGCCTATCGGAACAAAGGGGGCGCGGGTTACCAGTAACATCACACTCCCCGGACGTTATGTCGTCTACATGCCCAATTCCTCGAATATCGGCGTATCACGACGCATTGAGTCTGCCACTGAAAGGGACAGACTCCGTAACATGGCAAAGGCAGTGAAAGCCGATGTTGAAGGTGGATTTATCATCCGTACTGCCGCTGAAGGATTGAACGAAACCGAGTTCGCAGCCGAAATCCGATACCTTATCGATCAATGGAAACAGATATGCACACGCGCAGACAGAAAATCTGCCCCCAGTCTCGTTAGTAAAGACCTCAGTTTTACCAACAGGATCGTCCGGGATATGCTCACGAAGGAGGTCAAGCAACTGCTTATCGATTCAGACCCAGGGTACCAGGAGACAATGGAATACGTTTCCTCCGTCATGCCCAATCTGCAAGCTCGGGTTTCGCTCTATCGGGAGGACCCAATGCTCTTTGAGGCTTACGGTGTTGAACGCGCACTCAAGGAGGCACTCAGTGAGAAAATTTGGCTCAAGTGTGGAGGACATATTATCATCCAACAGACTGAAGCCATGGTCTCGATTGATGTCAACACCGGTCGATTCGTTGGAAAATCTGATCCAGATAACACTATTCTCAGTGCTAACCTTGAGGCTGTCGAGGAGGTCGTCCGCCAAATTCAATTACGAGATTTGGGTGGGATTATCGTCGTTGATTTTATTGATATGGAAGAGGCTTCGCATCGGAAACGGGTCTTTAAAATGCTACAGGAAGCACTCCGGAAGGACCGTGCCCGCACAAATATCCTTCATTTTTCAGATTTAGGACTCGTCGAGATGACACGCCAACGCACCCGTCCAAGCCTCTCTACCCTATTGATGGAGGAGTGTCCCTACTGCGACGGACATGGCACTATTCTATCCGTCGAAACCGTCGTCATTCAGTTGCTACGTGCGATAAAGATGGCGCATAAACAAACCCGCCAGTCCCAATTACGTGTTATCGCTAATGACTATGTCGTCTCGCATATAAAGTCGCAGATGTCGAATAAATTGCGAGAACTTAAGAAGTCATTAAAATTAGATCTCATTCTGGAACCTGATGCCGACTTGCACCTCGAAGATTACCGAATCTTCGTCGGAAAAGGTGAAGAATTGTTTCTCGATTAACGTAATGGAAGGTACCTGCTAAGGTGGGACCTGTAACGAATTGCAAATCTGAATTGACATCGACGCGTTTTTAGGGTATAATTTAATCAGAAAGGAGTGATATATAAAAATGTATGCAGTCTTTGCGAGCGGGGGGAAACAGCATCGGGTAGAGGTCGGAAACCTGATCGATGTTGAAAAACTCGATGCAGAGGTCGGTGCTAGCGTCACATTCTCATCCGTTCTGGCTGTCGCTGGCGATGATGGTCAGTTACAAGCCGGCTCGCCCTATCTTGACGATACTTCAGTTACAGCCGAAGTGGTCCAACAGGCACGCGGAAAAAAGATGGTTGTGTTCAAATCGAAACGCCGTAAAGGTTACAAACGCAAGTTGGGGCACCGTCAATCATTTACACGCGTGAAAATTACCGCGATTGGCGCGGTGGAGGAACAATCTGATGGCTCATAAGAAAGGCGGCGGAAGCACTCGGAACGGACGCGACAGTATCGGAAAACGACTCGGTGTCAAAAGATTTTCCGGAAATTATGTCACCGCAGGGAGCATTCTCACCCGACAGCGTGGAACGCACATCCATCCCGGAAACAACGTTGGGGTCGGAAAGGACTATACGCTCTTCTCGAAAATTGATGGATATGTATGGTTTGAGCGAAAAGACAAATATCGCCGGAAGGTGAGTGTCTATACAGAGCGTCCTGAATTTTAGCGGGTATACCGTCTCAGGAATCAACGACCAGAAGCCTCGCCTTAGGGTGCTGCAGCGCGCATCACCCAAGCGAGGTTTTTTTAATCCAAGAACTACCCACTCATTCGTTTTTTAACTCGCTTCGGAAACCCAATAACTTAATAAAATAGTGCCTTCGCAAAACAGACAGGAAACAATTAACAATGAAATGGATAGTTTGGCTCATCGCGCTAACTGCTTTACTTGGGTGTGGCGGACAGTTACAGCAACTCGCCGTGGAAACGATGGAAAACGCTCAGGTAGCACTCACCTCCGCCAACGCTATGGGGGCACAGGAGACTGCCGGTACCCCGTTACGCACCGCTCAAGAGATGCTTGTCACGGCTGAAAACGCAATGAATGCTGGTGATGTAGAGCAGGCATATCGACTCGCACTACGCGCGTATCTTCACGCGCGAATCGCAACTGAGATCGCCATCGCGATTCGCGAGGAAGCAAACGTTCAAGAGGCACAAGCGCAGCTCACACTCACCGAGCAGAACGTTGACGAAGTGCGCCAAAGGCTTGAGGCTATGAAAGTTGAACTTGAGGCGTTACAGAAATTCTAAGGAAATCAAGTGCTATAACTGCAGAACGACTGAATGGATATGCAACCGGGAATCCCAGGTTTGCGCGACACGAGGGAAACCGATGAAATATTACGGATTGCTACTTTTAGCTACATGCCTTATCGCATCCGGATGCATCGCACCGGAGATCGATGAAGTTATGCTCGCGACACAACTCCAAGACGCGCAGCAGGCGATCAATAATGCAGCTGCATTGGATGCTGAACCTGTGGTGCCAGAGGAATTCGGGCGTGCAGTGAAACTTCTGAATTTCGCTCGGAACTCGCAAGAAAAAGGCGACATTCCCCAAAGTGCTGAATTTGCGTATCAGGCAGAGTTAGTCGCACAGATCGCCGGCGCAAAAGCGCGGCAGCATCACGCTCGGCAAAATGCCGTTGCCATCCGAGAACAGATATACCAACAAATTATAAAGGCACACGAGCACGAACTCGAAATCGCGCGTATCCGTGCGGCAATCCTTGAGGAGCAGCTCGCCCGTGCGTTGAGTTCCCGCGACAGAGGACAACAGCAGACAGAACAACTTTCAACGAAAATCACGCATTTAAAAACATCGCTACGTCAAACGGAACTCCGCCTGTCACTCACAAATGTGGAATCGCTCGTTAATATTTCAAAATATACTTATCCAGCGATCGAAACAACTGCAGACTATGAGCGCGCCCAAGCATCAATCGCTTCAATAGCCAGCCTCATTGAGCAGGAGGCGTTCGTCGAAGCAGAGAATGCTATCTCGGATGCCCAGAAATTGGGCGACAACCTTTACCAATTGGCGCAGGAAAACCAGAAGGTGGAGGCGGAAGCACGGACGAACGCGCGAGTCTCTATTGCGAAGGCAGAAGTAATCATCCAGCGTGCGCAATACCTCAATGCCAGTCAACACGCGCAGCAGCAGCTCCAAGAGGCAACTGGACAATTGAGGCGCGCGAAACAGCAATTAGCCACTAATCGCTACGAGCAAGCACAACAATTTGCGCAGCAAGCACAACAAACCGCCGACGAGACAGTCATAATCGCAGAAGCGGCGGAATTTAGACAACGCGCACAGAAGGAGTTAGATCGGCGTGCGGCGGAAGCGCAACGAGCGGTTGACACCCTAAAAAGAAAACTCGCAGCACAAGCAAACACACGGGTCCCGCAGTTAGAAGCACGACTCTATGAGCTTGCCAATACGGCTTACGCAAAGGCAAAAACCACATTAGCAAACAAGGAATATGAGACGGCTATCAAAGCTTCCGCGGAGGGCAGCGATTATTTGGAGCGCGCCATTGCAAACACGCAACGGATAACGTCGGCGAAGTCAGATTTACTGAAGGCAGCAAGACAAATTCCTAAAGCCACCGTTATAGAGCAGAGAGATGGTGTACTCATCCGTATCAGAGGCAACGCGTTTGCCCACGGTAGCACGCAACTCCAAAAAGAATTTTCTGAGACATTCGAGCAGCTCGCAAGGGTCTTACGTAGGGAGGGTTTTAGTAGCTATCCCGTCCGAATTGAGGTACACACAAGTGCCTTGGGAAATGCGAGCGTCAATCGAAATGTGAGTATGGGGCGTGCAGACTCAATCAAGAGGTCCCTCGTTGAGGAGCGTGTTGCTCCAGAACGCCTCACCGCTGTAGGTTTGGGAGAAACCCAACCTATCGTCGAAGATGGGGTGAACAAAGAGGAACAAAACCGCAGGATTGATATAATTATCAAGACGAACTGAGAACTTGTGCAACACAAAGACCCTTATCTCGTCAATCAGATCGCAATGGGTTTGTTTGGAGATAGATATATCATCATTTACGGGAATACGATTCAGTTCCACAACCACTGTTACCATCTGCGGTCCATCAATACACCGGGACATCCGCACCGTGGATGCTACTACTTAGAGGACGCAAACACCGGTTTGGCTATGTCAAGCGATGTCGATTTCGCACCCCCTGGAGCATACGGCGCGATTTTCGAGCCGCTGACGGGTGACATTATCGATTGCGAAACCGTACCGTACGGTTAGAGAAGCAGTGGTTATTTATGCTAAAGCCTATAATTATTTGGGCACCGCGGTAGGTGTGGTTTGAAACCGCATCTGCCAGGAAGTGTCTACTTATTTTTATAATTCACTATAGTCCATAAAACCACAAGCACCTGAGCCATCGAAGATATGACTAACACCAACAACACAAACACAGCATCCACACAGCAAGAGACTATCCTCATTTTGGATTTCGGCTCACAGTACACGCAGCTTATTGCCCGACGCATCCGTGAGCAAAATGTCTACTGCGAAATTTATCCGTACACGTTATCCCTTTCGCAGATAGAAGCCATTGCACCCAAAGGGATTATTCTCAGCGGTGGACCTGCAAGCGTCTACGAGACTAATGCCCCAAAAATCGATCCGAAACTCTTCGAGTTGGAAACACCGATATTAGGTATCTGTTACGGTATGCAACTCATGGCGGCACTGTTAGCAGGTGGAAAAGTCCATCCAGCGATGCAACGAGAATACGGGCACGCGCCCCTCCAAGTGCTTGACGCAGCTGACCCACTTTTCGCAGGACTTTCCTCACGATTTTCTGCTTGGATGAGCCACGGCGATCGTATCGAGGCACCACCCGTTGGATTCCAAGCAATCGCACAAACACAGAACGCCCCCATCGCCGCTATGGTGGATTCCGCACGCGCGTTTTACGGATTACAATTCCATCCTGAGGTTGAACATACCGAGGATGCCGACCGGATTTTGGCGAACTTCACGCGTAGCATCTGTGGATGTCGTAACGCGTGGACAATGCGTGCCTTCATCGCCCGCGCCACAGCACAAATACGGGAACAGGTCGGAGATGAACGCGTCTTGTGTGCTGTTAGTGGCGGTATCGATTCAATGGTGCTGGCGACGCTCTTACATCAGGCGATCGGAGATGCGCTTGTACCGGTTTTTGTTGACAATGGTCTCCTCCGGAAGAACGAAACCGCTGAAGTGCTCAAAACCTGTGAGCAACTCGGAATACCTCTCGTTGCTGTTGACGCAGTGGAGCCATTTCTCAATGGGTTGGCAGGAGTGACCGATCCAGAAAAGAAGCGAAAGGTAATTGGGGCACAATTCATCGAAACTTTCAAAACAACGGTGCAAGAATTGGGACACAACTTCCGATTCCTCGCGCAAGGCACACTCTATCCCGATGTTATAGAGAGTGTCTCTGTGAAGGGACCGTCGGCTACGATTAAAACACACCATAATGTCGGAGGACTTCCATCCGACATGCCGTTTGAACTGCTCGAACCCTTCAGAGAGCTTTTCAAGGACGAGGTACGAGCCGTTGGTGCAGAACTGAATGTGCCGGCGCATGTCCGTGGACGGCACCCATTTCCGGGACCGGGACTCGCCGTCCGCATTTTGGGTGAGGTGACACACGAACGTTTAGAGGTACTCCGTTCAGCGGACGCTATCTTTATCTCTGAAATCAAAGAAGCGGGATTGTACGACGAAATTTGGCAGGCTTTAGCGGTTCTTCTACCCGTCAAAAGCGTTGGCGTGATGGGCGACGCACGGACGTATGAAAACGCAGTCGCACTCCGAGCGGTCACGAGTAGTGATGCGATGACGGCGGATTGGGCGCGCATACCGACCGATGTGCTCGCCAGAATCTCCAGCCGTATCATCAATGAAGTGCAAGGCATCAACCGTGTCGTCTACGATATTAGTTCAAAACCGCCCAGCACGATTGAGTGGGAATAGGTAACTGTAGGAGCGAGTTTTACTCGCGACGGTTTCTAACCGCTGACGGCTGATAGCCATTACGCTGAATAGACTTGCGATGCGGCGTGAACAGCTGCACCACGCTCCACATTATGCCCTGACTCAATGAGGAGCTTTTCTAACGCACTCAGGACAAGCATAACGTTCCGTTCGTTTGAAGATTCACCCATCAGTCCAATTCGCCACGCCTTTCCAGCAAAAACACCCAAACCTGCACCGATTTCTATGCCGTAGTCCGCAATTAGACGTTTCCGAATCGTCGCATCGTCAATGCCGTCAGGAATACGTAATGTAGTGAGCATCGGTGCGCGGTAGCCCTCTTCGGCTGCAGGTTGCAGATTGATCGCTTTTGCCCCCGCGAGGAGGGCACGGGCATTGTGCACATGCCGTTTATAGCGGGCATCCAACCCCTCTTCCAAAACAACGCGCAATGCTTCCCGCAATGCATAGATAAGGGACATTGAGACAGTGTGATGATAACTCCGCTTCTCACCGTGCCAATAGTTTTCGAGGAGCGTCCTGCGCCGTTGTTGCAGGCTACCGTTTTGGTTTAATGGGGGCACTATGAACATAATTTTGCAATTTCTTAGCATAAAAAGGGGAGGGTGCCGGACAGCACCCTCCTTTCAAGGGAAGCCCCGCTCAGGGGAGCGAGGCTATGGGAACAGAATGTGGCAATTACTCGCCACCGCCGCCACCACCAACAGTCGTACCACGAATTTCCAGATTATTCGCCCGCATGTAGCTTTGAATCGTCTGGATCTGGCTGATTGCATAGGTAAGTGCCTGGTTGACCTTTATGTCTACAGGCGGCGTTGTCTCATATTTTGCCCACAAACGGTTGAAGTAATCCAACGCATCGTTGAAATACGCATCGTCGCTATCAGCTAACACCATGTATGCCTCACCAATCTGCACGAGACCGAGGTCTGCATACTTGGTCCCCGGATACGCCTCAGTGATCTTCTGGTACTCAGCGATAGCGGCTTCGACAGCAGGTTTCTGCTCGTCACCCCTCGCGAGTTTCGATTCATTCAGCAGATCCGTTGCGTGCTCATACTCGTAGAAAGCAAGAGCGTTCGCAGTGTCGTTGAGATAGCTTTGTGCTGTCAATTTCGACTCCGCACCGATACCGGGCGTACTGATCGCTTTCTGGTAGTTCTCTATCGCCATCTGATAGAGACGGATCCGTTCCGCTTGCTCCAGAGTTTCATCGGAGCCTGCGTTGTAGTACTTGTTGCCGATATTAATAAGCGCATCAGCAGTGTACTGACTGTTCGGATACTCAGCGGCGAGGACTTTGTTCACCTCAAAGAGCTGGTCATACCAGCGCTGTCTCGCGTCCTCATCGCCAGACTTTTCGGCGGCTTCACTGAGGAGCTGCGCACATGTCGAGATAGCATACAACGATTCAGCAGCACTCTTGTGGGTCTTGTTGACAGTGAGAACCTTCTCGTATTCTTCAATCGCTTTCTCAAACTGTTGCGCGGCGTAGTAGGATTCACCGACATGATACTGCCAGAAAGCGGCATCGTTAGCACTCGGATAACGACGCACCATATCACGGAAGACATCGCCAGCGGCAATGAAATAACTTACCGCTTTTTCAGACATCTCGCCGTCAAGGCCTATTTGCATCCGCCCGAGCTCAAAGTTCGCAGCGGCCGTGTAATTCAGTGCGGTTTCCGTGTTTTTACGGAGTGCATCCGATTTCGGGAAGAGTCCCTTATCAATATAACTCACGAACGTCGTGAGCGGTGTCAACGCACTTAGTAGGTCTTCCTGAAGTTTGATGCCAATCCCGACAGAATAGTAAATCTGACCGGCTTGGAACAGCGAATTCTGCACATACGGGATGACCCTCTGTTTATTCGCCTTTTCAACCGGTGCTGCGATCGAAGCGACTTCAAAGAATGTACCTGCGGCATCCCGACTCGCATCAATATAGGGTTTCAGGTCTGTGCCTGCCTCTGTGGAGAAGAGGGAACGCGCTTTGTCGGAATAGAGGAAACCGAGGTTGTATTGCGCAGCGGCTTTCTCTGCCACACTCGCATTCGGATTGCCTTTCGTCCGATCAAGTGCTTCAATCGCTTCAACGATTGCTTCATCCAAACGTCCCAATTCAACGTAGAGGGTCGAGCGACGGATGCCAGCATCTGCCACCATTGAGGCGACATTCGCGTTGTCCGAACCGCTATATTCTCCGATGAGGGTTTGGAAGGTTCCCAACGCCTTAGACGGCTGTTTCAGCTGGTCTTGATAAATCAAACCCATCCGATAGTAGGATTGCGCTTTGACGAGTTCGTCTTCTATTAACTCAATGGCGTTTTGGTAACTCATCAATGCGTCCTGATAAGTTTTCAATTGCTCCTCTTGGGCAAATGCCATTGCGAAGTAGGAACGTCCCTTCATGTCTGCCTCATCGGTGTTCTCAATAATGTATTGATACTCTTGCACCGCTGCGGCGTGGTCGCCGAGGGTTCCGTTGAGTTCAGCAAGACGGGAGTGTGCTTGGAAAATAAGCGACTTGCGCGCCTCGTTTTCGGTCTGTCCCTCTAATGCTGTAACCGCTTTGAATGCGTCTGCAGCACCTCTATTGTCCTCCAGTCCGAGCAACGCCAAACCTGCAGTGTAGTTAGCACTGATGAGGTTGTCCGCATCATCCGTCAGCGTCGTCACTTTTTCCGCAGCACTTACAGCGTTCTGCAGGCTCAACTGCTTGCTGCCTGCATCCGTCGCGGCTTGCGCGATCTGATAATGGCAGACTGCTGCTTGGTACTGCGCATTCGGTGCGAGTTCGCTATTCGGGAAAGTTTGCACAAAGAGGAGATACTCCGCAAGTGCTTCATCATAGCGTTTCGCACTATAGTAAGTGTGCCCGATCTTCAGTTGCGAACGGCTGCGTGCCTCTTCCGGAGCACCTGTGTTATCGACAATTCGCTTGAGCGAAGCCACGAGCGCATCAATATCAACTTCTTCACCACTGTTTTCAATGGCGGTGGCTTTAATCAAGTCGATATGTCCGAGTGTCTTGAGAACGAGCTCATTGTCACTGGATGCATACTTATCGCTTGCTTCGTCGGCGAGTTGCAGGATGAGGGGCCATTTTTCGACATCACTCTGCTTTTGTGCCGTATCGCGATAGGCGAGTGCCAAACCGTAATACGCTTCAACAGCGTTGGGGCTATCGGCATACTCGGAAATTACGCGTTTGAACGCCGTCTCGGAGGATTCCAAGAGTGCTGGATTCTCAGAAGCGGCTTGGTAATAGCAAAGCCCGACGAGATAAAGTGCATCGTCTGCGTATTCACCAGTCGGATTCCCCTCAACCACAGCTTGATACTGGGCGGCAGCTTCTTCAAACCGCTCCTCCGCGCGGAGCAGGTCAGCGAGTTTAATCTCTGCCAACGAACGGTTGTCGGCATCGGCAAGTTTGTCTAAAATGCTATTGTAGTAGTTAATCGCACCCTCTTTATCGCCTTCCTTGACATGACTGTTGGCGACGAGAAGGAGTGCGCGTTCGTAGTATTCACTTGTGTCAGGAATAGATGCGTAGCGGTCGCGTGCTTGCGTCCAGTCACCGAGCATTTCGTGGGAGAGTGCTTCGTTCATGATACACGCTTCCACCTGAGCGACACGCTCACTGAAGTCATCGTAACGTTCTTGGGCGACACCTGGGAGGAAGGCATCGTCAGTGAACATAGCGACTGCTTCCTGATACGCCGAAACAGACTGCTGCAGGTAGCCCTGATTGAAGTTCACGTCTGCCTCGCCTTCCTGATAGCCTTCAGGTTTGGCAGCTTCGTAGTAGGAACGCCCCTCAAAGAATTTACCCATCAACTTGACGAGATGGAACTTCGGTAGTGGACGGTAATCCCACAATTTCGCATATTCTTCAGCGGCTTCAACGTACTGTTTGAATTCTGTCCGCTTGATGTCGGCGAACCGGAGCTGTACCTCAGCGGCGAGGATGTCAAACTCGTTATCGTTTTTGTTTTTCTCAATAAACTCGCGTGCGATTGTTTCCAACTCGCCTTTGCGTCCGAGATCGTTGAGTGCCCAAATTGCGCCGTAGAGCGCGTGTGGAGCGACGGGATCCTGCGGATAGTTGTCAACCGTTTCTTGATACCATTGCAGTGCGAGTTCAAGGGTTGCCATTCCGGTTTCAGCGTCCCCAGCCTTTACCTGATTGCTGCCGAGTTTGTAGTAGGCTTCACCAATCTGATAAGAGCAGTACGGAACAAAATCGGTGGCTTCTTCGTGTTCGTTGATAACACGTTCATACGCTGAAGTCGCCTCACTCCAATTCTCTAAGCGGAAATGGCTATCGGCAATACCGAGTTTCGCTTCGGCGATAAAGTCGCTATCCGAGTATTCTTCAAGGAGCGTGTTATAGGCAACAATGGCGTTTTCATAGTCCCCTTGATCGAAGTAGGTACGTCCGATGGCAGACTGAATTTCTGATTGGAGTGTGCGGTCTGCAGTGTTTTGGAGTGCCAATTCGTAGTTGACGCGCGCGTTGTCATAGTCCTTCTGACGAGCGTAAATCGCGCCCTGGTCGAAGTATGCCGCCGTGACGTATTGGCTTTCCGGGAACTGCGTGATGAAGTTGGTATACCGACCGATCGCCTCATCGTCCCTACCGAGTTGGTTCAAGCTATAAGCGGCTTTATACATCGCTTCGGCTTGTAGATCCGGGTAGTTCTTGAACGCCTCTGTAGCGATCTTATCGAATTCCTGATACGCCTGCTCGTAGTTGGATTCATTGAGGAACGACTGCGCGATCAGGTGTTGTGCGTCATCTTTAAAATCGGAATTTGGGAAACCATCAAGAACAGCTTTAAATGCCTGTCGGGAGTCCTCGTAGTTCTGCAGTTTATAGTTGAGCTGCCCGATAGCATACCAAGCGTTTTCGACAAAAAGGCTGTTCGGGAAGTTCTCAATGAGCTGCGTGAACTTCGGCTCCGCCAACTCAAACTGCTCCGTCCGATAGAGGATGTGTCCCCAGAGGTAGGTTAACCCCTCTTGGTGTTTCGGTATCGTTGCTATCGGGGCAACCTTTTCAATGTACTCGATCGCGGTATCGTAATAATTCACATCGCCTGATTGTTCGGCAAGACGGGAATAGCTCACTGCGATCTTATAGTTCGCGAGGGTCGCGAAATCCTTGTCAATAACTTCGGTTTTCACACCACGTTTTGTTGATTCTTCGAGCGCCTCAGTATACTTTCCAATTGCACCCTCATAATCCGCCTGTCCATACAAATCTTCAGCGGATTGGAAGAGTTGCTCCACCTTTTTGGAGCTACCCATCATAAAAGGTGAAAGGAGCGCAACTAATAAGGCGATACCACCAATAATGCCCAAAATCCTTGGGTTCATTCGTATTCTCCTTGTTTACGTCGTGCACGCTGAAAACGCGCCCACGAGATTAAATACTTAAGTTAACTTCAAACACTTTTCGATAAGATCTTTAATTATCGACTTTACTATAGAATAATAACGCCCGTCTACAACTCTCTGGAATCGTAGACTTCTGGAATAGACAATATTTCCAACGGTACATCTAACAATTTTTGTGAAAAGCCTTTAAATCCGCTCCACTTCCGCTCATACTGTTGGAGTGCGTGCTGTCCTGCATCCATACCCTGCAACAAGAGGAGTGCGTACCTACTTTCGGTTAATACATCACGACCCGTGAGACGTGCCCAGAATGTTCCCTGTACCGGAAGTTCGGCATAAGCGAGCAATTCCGAGTCAATGTCTAACGCGACACTCGGTACTGTATCAGAATCATTCTCTTGGAGTGCGGTGAAGATATATCCCTCCGTCATCGGTTCATCGGTGAATAGCCAGACATCGGAACCTGAATTAATAGCGGGGGTCTCTGTCGTGCGCCCACTACTGACATTTCGACGGATACCCGTAGGTTGAGTACCAGTCGTATCCTGTTTGATAGCAAGTGCTGCGGTGGGTTGGACCGAGGCAGATAGATCGGCAGAGAAAAACCGAATTTTCGCCGCTGCATACAGGCGTCCAAGCACATGGTTACCGTCATCGTGTGGCGAAACCTGGTTTAGCAGAAGCGGCGCGACAACTAACATCGTCAGCGTTAGTCCGAGAATATAATACGGGAAAGCGTGTTGTTTTATCGAGAGGAACCCGCCCAAACGGGAATGATCAATACGTCGATGGAGTTGGGTTAGTAGATACCACCCAAGACGCATAGTGACCGCAAAGAGCCGTTGATGAAGTGCAGTTGGTGCACTCTGTTCAATACGTTGTTGAAATCGCGTTGTAAACCGGGCGTAATAGGCATCGGATGCCTCCGGTTCAACATAAAAGTTTTCGAGGAGGTGGTTCGTTTTCTTCAGGTCTACTACTTCTCGTTTGCACGATCCACAGGAGCGAAGATGCAAGGCGACTACGCTGTTCTGCCGTTTGGAAAGCGTCCCATCTATATAGTCAGATAAAAGGCGTTCTATTTTGTCACACTTCGATCTCATTGATATTCTCCTCGAGATTGTGTGTTCTACACGTCTATAAACCCACGAAACTCAACTAATTTCGGGAACCGAAATTTTCCTTTCAATCGAAACCTAAACGTTACTCGCATCTACGTACGGTTTGAGCAAAGTTCGGAGCTTTTTGCGCGCATAGTGCAAGCGGGAGCGGACTGTGCCTTCGGAGCAATTTAGGATTGAAGCGATCTCCGCGTGCGTTAAGCCTTCAAATTCATGAAGGATAACAACTGTCCGATGTTTCAGTGAGAGACTATTGACTGCCTCTGTGACATGGTGTCGCAGTTCAGCTTTTTCAGCATGCGCATGCGGGTCGTTGGCGATCTGGGCGCGGTATCGCGTGGTCGCCTCATACTCCGCTTCCGATGCTGTCTCAAGTGTAGACTCTCGCTGACGCTCTCTACGTTTGACAAAGTTCAGTGCTTCATTGACGGCTATTCGGTAGAGCCACGTCTCAAAAGCCGCATCCCTCCGGAACGTCCGAATCGAGCGGTACACCTTGATAAAGGTCTCTTGCATGACATCGTCGGCATCGGCGTGGTTCTTGGTAATCTGCATCGCGAGACGGTATACCATCCGCTTATATTTTTCCACCAACGGCACCAATGCTGTCTCGTCGCCTTCGCAAAGATCGGCAATGAGCAAGGCTTCAGTTCTTTCCACCGAACTTTCTCCTTACAGGTTTCTAACTGATTAATGGGTTAGACAACGCCTTTTTGAAAACCGTTCAAAAAAAATGATATTTATTTTAGTTTCAGCTCAGTAGAATCTTTTGTGAAACTGGAGGCATCCAGTTTGCGGTTTTTTGTGAATCCTATAAAAAAGTCGCGATTTGAAAATCGCTCCTACAGTGTCTATCCAGTCGCGGGTTTTATTATAGCATTAATCCCAAAATTGTGTAAAGAAAAATAAAACAGGGTGTGTAAAGTTTTTGTCAAAAGACATATCTGAAACAGAAAAAAGGGCAACGTATTGAAAATACGCCGCCCTCTTTGTCGAAATAGCCTCAAATTTACTCTTTACCCTTGGTTACAAAGGTTACACTGATATCAGCAGAGTTACCAGCAGCGTCTGAGACTTTGCCTTTAATAACATAGGTCGTCTCGTTGCCAATCTCTTTGCCTTTGACGATTTCGAGTATCCCTTTGTTGCCTTCGACTTTGCCAAGCCAACCGACATCGTCGCCGCCTTCGGTCTGTAGGGCGACGTTACCAGAGACATCTTCACTGAACTCAATCTCGATCTTTCCGTCGGTGTTGATAGCTTCGGGATCAACATCTTTGTCGCCATCTTTGACGGTGCCGCCAGTGACTGCGGGCGGATCGGTATCCGGTGCGGTGACAGTATAGTTCAGTGCCTGGGTTCCATCAGCCCAAGTGATCGTCAATGAGAGCGGACCAGGGGTGAAAGGACCTGTGATAGTCGCTGATTTGCCTGCAACCGTGACAGTACCAGCACTCACCGTGACATCAGCTGGTGCGTTGTCAAAGGTAACCGTGATACTCCCATTCGCAGCAATCTCGCCGCCCGGCGGAGCTGCGCTTACGAAGTTCGCTGGTAGGACGTCGCCATTGTCGTCTCCATTGCCGCCACCACAGCCGACCATCAGCGAAAGGGTGAACAAGGCCACCAATAATAAAGCGAAGGTTCTAAACAATTTTGCCATTAGAGTTAACTCCTTAAATTGTAAAGTTTATCAAAATACACCCTTCGGATAGGGTGTCCTAACAACTTTCGGTCCTTTCCCATAGACACTCGCAAAAGCACTCGGGAAAGTCGGTTTCGGTTACGTCGCTGATTGTACAATTCAACAACGCCCTTGAAACCTATGATCATATTCTCGTTAAGTCAAATAACGTAAGGCTATTTCGTTTGCTGCTCTTTCCGCAATGCGTAAAGAACAAACCGACACGTTGAGAACAGAATTCCGCGAGGGCAGTTAACAGAGTAAAACACCATTGGATTGTTGCACCCCTCGCCCGAAAGTCAATATCTAAACGAGTACCTTAAAGTTTAGCAAAAATTGCAAACTTTGTAAAGGTAAAATTACGGACTTTCTCAAAATTATATGAAAATTAATCTCTTTTGTCAAGAGAAAACTTCATTCTAACGTAAATTTACCATAAATTTTAACGTTGTCAAGAAAAAAATGGTACATGTGCTCGCAAAATCAAGTTTGAGGACATTATATAGTATATCACAAATTGAAAAAAAAAGCAATTTTTTTTATAGGCTGACGGCTAATCTTCAAACAATCCCATCTGCTCACTCGTTGCTCCACTCGCATACGTTTCAAGACGTTCTGGATGCGTTAGCACATCAATCACTTTGTCAACCTCGGTCGGTGCGAAAGGAAATGCTCCTGTCCCTATCAACTCTTGGGGGCCCTCGCGCTGCGCGTGCTCTGTATCCCAGCGGCAGGCGAGTACCGATCTGTCCTGACGCTGCGCATACCGTGCTGTATGCATCGCACCCCCGGCCTTTCGCGCCTCAATCACAATCGTTGCTACAGAAAGCCCACTGATAATACGATTTCTCTGCACGAGGTTGCCCGGTGAGGGGGCTGTCGGGAATGGATGTTCCGAAAACAGACATCCATGCTCATAAATCTTCACGGCGAGTGGATTATTCCGTCCCGGATAGATGGAAGAGAGATCCGTTCCGACAACGCCAATCGTCTTTCCCATACCCGCGAGCGCACCGGAGTGTGCATACGTATCAATACCAGTTGCTAACCCACTGACAACCGTAAATCCGGCGAGCGCAAGTTGCGTCGCCAGCGAAAGCGTCAGTTCAATCCCCTCTATGCTCGGATTCTGACTCCCCACAATCGAGACACACCGATCGCCGATTTCGGTTAACATACCGACGCTGCAGAGTATTCCTGGGGCATCGGGCAAGTTTTTAAGCTGTGCCGGATAGTCTGGATCTTCAAGGCACATCACTCGGACATCCTGATCTTCGAGAGCGCTGAGTCTCTCGCGAAAGGTCGGAAAGTTACCGGATACTGTGAGTATACGAGATGCGAGAACGGGGTTGAAGGAGGGTAACCGCGCGATTTCGGGGAGTTCCGCTTCAAAAATTGCCTGTACGCTACCGAAACGTGCTATCAGCCGTCTAATCCGCACGCTACCGAGTCCCTCAACAGAGGCAAGTGCCAGCCAGTATTCAAGAGCAGTGTTCTTTTTTTCCGAATGTGTCATATCTATTTACATTTCCAGAGAGTATTTCTTTTGTACCTTAATATATAAGTGAAGTATAGCATAATATCCAAACAGATGTCAAATCTGTGTTGCGTTTCTGCTATAGGGGCGAGTTGTGCTCGCGATTCCCTGTGTCTCGCTTGCGATTTCTTCTGTAGGAGCGAGTTGTGCTCGCGATCCTTCACGTTAATAACCGATTAAACAAAAAACATGCCGCAAACACCACCCCGAGGATACCGTCAACTACGGAAAGGCAGACATTCAATACCCGGTTTCTACTATTCCCTCACAGTTTGCACCCTCGACAAAAGACCACTTCTCGCAAATCCCGAAGCCGCAAACATCATTTTTAAATCTTTTGATTGGCTAGAAGCCAACGAGCGACTCGAATGGTTTTGTGTTGTCGTGATGCCAGATCATATTCACGCGGTCATTCAACTTGGGAGCGAGCAAACTTTGCCGAGGCTTATCTAACCTTCCGAGGACTAAAACCCAATCCTTTTAGGTTTGGGATACAGTCTCGCCGTTGTGAATTAGACCGTGGGTCTCTGTTGAAAAAAGACTTGACTTTTACCTAAAAATGTGGTATAATTAGAGTATCAAGTTGGCAAGCATATTCAGCGTTACCGCTTGGTGACGTGCTTGCCTCCCACTGAATAGGGGATAAAGACTTGAGACTTGATATACCATGCGAAACACAACACATAAACTTTTTCATGAGAAATCGTTGAAGGGTCTGCACGATGACCTGAATATCATAGGTATTGCGCGAAACCACTTCCTTGCGCTCTCTCTGCGATATTACCGTCGGTATGGTAAAGAACTTTCGTATGCTAAAATGTCGAAGCATTTGACGAAACTCAAGCGTTTGGAGAAATATGCGTATTGGAATATCCCTTACGCGTGGAGTCTTCAGAATATGCTCAAACGCTTGGCACAGAGTTTCAAAGAGATGAAAACACTTGGCAGAGGTCACCCGAAGTTCAAGAAGTGCAAGAAACACAAAGGGATGACGTTCTCTGGTGAACAGGTGAAAATAGAAAAAGTGCTGGACGCGCAAAAGAAGGAAAGAAACCACCCGACGTATAAAATCCGATTGAATGGGCGTTGGTATCGTTTTGCGTTGCACCGTGAAATCAAGGGCATCATCGTTGAAGTTCACGTAACGAGGGACGCACTCGGAGATATGTATATTACGCTGACAGAAGACTATACCGAAATTAAAATTGAACCCAAGACGGGTCAAGCTGAAGGGTTTGATTTTGGTATCAAAGACTTCTTGACTGGCAGTGAGGGTCATAGATATACCTCTCCGATGTTCTACAAACACAACGCTGAAACGTTGGCAACTGCACAAAAGGCGTATTCTCGTAAGGTCAAAGGTTCTCATAATCAAGAACGCTCCCGTAAGCATGTGGCACGTATCCATAAGAAAACGGCGAACCAGAGAGCAGACCATCATTGGAAACTGGCGATAGACCTGTGCCGTTCTTTTGATATATTGTTCTTTGAAGACCTCAACCTTTTGGGTATGAAACGCTTGTGGGGAAAACAAGTCTCCGACCTCGCCTTTGGTGAGTTTCTGCAGAAACTCAAACACCAAAGCAAAAAGCGGATACGGTCTGTGCTGAAAATCAATCGGTGGTCTCCCACCACAAAAACCTGTTGTGTTTGTGGCTATCATAATAAAAACCTAACGCTTGCAGATAGACACTGGACGTGTCCAAAGTGTGAGACACACCTCGACCGCGACGAGAACGCTGCTATCAATATACTTAAGGAAGGGGTAGCTTCCTTTGGGTTAGGAGTTGTAAGACCTATCGTTTTGTTTAACAAGATTGTAGGCACCTCCGTTGAATCGAACCATCCGATTCTGAATTCCACAAATGCTTCTGCTTAACATTTGCAGAAGCCCAAGTCTTTAGACTTGGGTCTATCACGAACACGGTATTCGGCAGGATGAATCATTGAAAGCAATTATCCGCTACTGCTATGAAAATCCTGTGAGACGGGGATTGGCAAAGGCCGCCAAGGATTATCCGTATTGGCGATGTAAATTTGAGATGGAGTAAATCGCGAGCGCAGATCAACCCACAAATCCTAATACGTATCGCGAGCACAACTCGCTCCTACAAGAAAAAGACATTGGGAATCGCGAGCACAACTCGCTCCTACAAGAAAAAGACATTGGGAATCGCGAGCACAACTCGCTCCTACAAGAAAAAGACATTGGGAATCGCGAGCACAACTCGCTCCTACAACAAGTTCACCATCCCAAAAAACAAATTGACACCTCTCCTTAGTTAAAGGTATACTTTAAGATAGACAATCGAACGAGGAGAGAGAAATGGAAAATACCCCCATACGCCTGCTCTCAACAAACGGACTCAGCCGGCATTATGGTGGTGTCATCGCGTTGTCCGAAGTGACAATGGCTGTACACCCCGGACAAATCTTCAGCTTAATTGGACCGAACGGTGCCGGAAAAACGACGCTTTTCAACTGCGCTACCGGTTTGGATAAACCGACATTCGGCACCGTTGATTTCTTAGGAGAATCCATTACAGGACTCCGTCCAGACGAAGTCACGAAACTCGGCATCAGCAGAACATTTCAGAACATACGACTCTTTGCCGAACTCACGGTCCTTGATAACGTCAAAATCGGGAGACATCCCCGCACTACCAGCACGTTTGTTGGCGCAGTCTTCCGCACGAATACGCAGAAGAGCGAGGAAGAGGCGATCGCCACACGTGCACACGATATGCTCGAATTTGTCGGGTTAGACGACATCAGCGACCAGACAGCAGGAAACCTCTCCTACGGTGACCAACGACGCGTCGAAATCGCCAGAGCCTTGGCAACCGAACCGAGACTCCTTCTCCTCGATGAACCCGCCGCCGGGATGAATCCTCAAGAGACACAGGAGCTTATCGATCTCATCTACGCGATACGAGAGCAAAGTGTCACTGTGCTCCTCATCGAACACGACGTAAAACTGGTGATGCAAATCTCCGATTGGGTTACGGTGTTAGACCACGGTGAAAAAATCAGCGAAGGGATACCCGCGGACGTGCAGAACGACGAACGCGTCATTGAGGCATATTTGGGGGCTTCTGACGATGCTTGAACTTAGGAACATTCATACCTATTACGGAAACATACGCGCCGTTCGAGGCATCTCCATCACTGTCAACAGCGACGAGATGGTCTGTTTGATCGGTGCGAACGGTGCCGGAAAATCAACAACGCTCATGACGGCATCCGGTATACACATCCCCATCGAGGGCAGTATACACTTTGATGGCAACGACATCACAACAACATCGGCAGAAGAACGCGTCACCCTCGGTATCTCACAGGTTCCGGAGGGACGGCTTATCTTCCCGGATATGAGCGTCCTTGAAAACCTCGAACTCGGTGCCTATTCAAGGACCGACAAAAGCGGCATCAAAGACGATTTAGACAGAATCTTCCAGTTTTTCCCCGTCCTACAGGACCGGCAGAAACAGCGCGGCGGCAGTCTCAGCGGCGGCGAACAGCAGATGCTCGCAATCGGACGTGCCCTCATGTCCAAGCCGAAACTTCTCTTGTTGGACGAACCCTCCTTAGGACTCGCACCCCTTATCGTCAAGCAGATTTTCGAGATCATCCAGCAAATTAACACCGACGGCACAACCGTCCTCCTCGTCGAACAGAACGCGCAAATCGCACTGCAAGTGACCAATAGAGGCTATGTCATGGAGACCGGTGAAATTACAATTGAAGGCACCTCTGCCGACCTGTTAGCCGACGAACGCGTGCGACAGGCTTACCTCGGAGAATAAATATTAATGTATCCAACGATTGTTGATTTCGGGCCCGTCGGCATCCATTCTTACGGGTTGATGTTAGCCACTGCGTTTATTACAGTCGTCTTTGTTATACAATCCGAATTGAAGCGACGAGGGTTTGTCCCGGAACTCGCCTCGACTATCGTCATGGCTGCAGCGATCGGTGGCATTGTCGGTGCGAAAATCTATTCCGCGTTACTCGACGGTCAAATTACCTTCCGAGAACTCTTCTCAACGAGTGGGTTAGTTTGGTATGGTGGTCTCATCGGCGGGTGTCTCGCCGTTATTATCGTGGTCCTCCGCTCCCCGAACCCGTTCCTACCTACAATCGACATCATCGGTCCGACGCTCTTACTCGGATACGGCATCGGTCGAATCGGGTGTTTCCTCGCTGGCGATGGCGACTATGGACCCCCATCGGATCTACCGTGGGCGATGGCATTCCCTAACGGAACCGTTCCAACCGATGTTCCTGTCCATCCGACCCCTATCTACGAGACGCTCCTGTCATGGACATTTTTCGGTGTTCTTTGGTCTCAACGGCGTAGGTTTGAGTGGACCCCTGGTGCTCTGTTCGGCGCGAGTCTTGTGTTGTTGGGGGTAGAGCGGTTTATTGCCGAGTTTTGGCGGATTACACCACGCGTACTTGGATGGATGTCAGCGGCGCAACTTTTCAGTATCGCGGCATTCATTATCGGCATTGTGCTCATTCTCTGGATGCGTACCCGTCCCCGCATAGCGGAAGGCGAAGTGAGTAACCTCGCCAGCGAAGCAGGAGAAGGCGAGGGTGCGAAGTCGCGTCAACGGAATAGACGGGGCAGACACCGCCAGCGGCGGTAATAAGGACACGCAACTTGAGCACAAAACGTATCTGTCTCTGGTCGGGACCGCGGAACGTCTCAACCGCACTGATGTACGCCTTCGCGCAACGCAGGGATACTGAGGTCATCGACGAACCCCTCTACGCACACTACCTCTACACAAAATACGGGACACAGGTTCTCAAGAGTACACATCCCGGTACAGCAGAGGTAATAGCATCGATGTCAACGGACGGCGTACAAGTCATCGAACAGGTGATCCTCGGTCCCTGTGAGAAGCCCGTGCTTTTCATGAAACAGATGGCGCACCACCTCATCAACATTGACCTAAGCTTCCTCCAACATACCTGCAACGTCCTCCTTATCCGCGACCCACGAGAGATGCTCCCGTCTCTCGCAAAAGTCATCGGGACACCGACACTCGCCGACACAGGGCTCAAAACACAATACGATCTCTTAAACGATCTACGCGCCGCGGGGCAATCCCCTCCAATTCTTGACGCGCGACTGTTATTGGAAAATCCATCCAGTGTTTTGTCGCAGTTGTGTGAACGGCTCGGGTTGCAATTTAAACGTTCGATGCTGTCTTGGGAGGCAGGCGGGAATCCTGCGGACGGGGTGTGGGCACGGTATTGGTATCAGAACGTGCATCGAAGCACAGGGTTTGCGCCGTATCGTCCGAAATCGGAGCCGTTTCCCGCGGAATTGGAGAAGGTGTTAGCGGTGTGTTTGGAGTGTTATGAGGCACTGCGTGAAGATGCGATTCGCCATTAGCAATCAGCTATTCCACCATCTTCTCAAGAATCTGTTCAAGGAGCCGGTCGCTATCGGCTTCTCGCTCACGATATTGTTGAACTAACTCCGCCAACGTTGACGGCTTCTCACCATTCGTCGGCGTTTCGCCATTCGTCGGGATCCCCAACAAGAGCATATTCAACGCCTCATCAAACGTCTGTGCCTCCACCGCCGCAAGTTCATTCGATCCCGCTTTCAAGACCACCATTTCTAACTTCGGACGCCGCGGCTTGTCATCATTTCCATCTTCACCTTCTGGCTTTTTCGCTTGCAGATAAATCGCCTCAAGATAGAACAGTGCGTCCTCAATCGGAATAATCAGTAGATTGCCCCGGATCACATCGTTCGCGGCTTGCCAACCGCGCTGTTGATCGCCCGTCTTCTTATTAATATCGTCTTCGACCTGTGTCGGTCCGGCGACTCCCGCATTCTCAGGTAGCACATAAACGGTGCGCTCACCGTAGTGTGGTTGATCGCAGCGCGCCACCATCCACGCCTTCAACTGCTTCTCTCGATCCCGCGGCGCGAATGGAATCATATTCACAAACTCGACCTTCTCCTCACCCGGCAACTTCAGCATGGCGTAGTAGGGCATCATCTCCTGATCCGCCTCTGAGGAGTAATACGCCTCTTTCGGTATTGACCACGGGTTCGTATTATCATAAAAGCCGCTCGCTTGCCGGTAATAATCGCCGTAGAGTCTCGCTTGAATCCGTGTCAGGTAGTCGGGATACCGCAAGTGCGCCGCCAACCGCTCTGGCATCTCCGATAGTGGTTTGAAGAGATTTGGAAACGCTTTCTGGTAGGTCTGCATCACGGTTTCGTCTTCTTCATCTTTCTTGATGGCATAGAAATCCACTGCCCCGGTGTAAGCGTTGACAACAGCGACCCCGGCATTCCGGATGTAGTTGAACGTATCAAAATCCGGTTCCTCATAGAGCTCACTGTTTGTGAGTTGCGTCTTATCGTCCACATACATCTGCGCGTTCGGATAATACCGACTCGTCACATAGAAGTCGATGATCCAATATAACTGTTCGTCGTTAATCACAATATACGGGTCAGGATCGTAATTCAGGAAGGGGGCTATATATGAAACACGATCTTTGACGAGGCGGTCGTTGCGTCGGGTGCCGATCCTTCGGCGGAACATGATTCGGCTCTCCGGTGTCAACTTCTCTGAGATGAGGATAGGGAGGAAATCGAATCGGAGTGCGAAACAGAGTCGCCGGAACCAACCCCCTAAAGGCACACCGCCGTCCCCGTCATAAGTATGCTGCATCCATTCAGGTATTTCTGGAGTTTCCGCAACACCGTCAGCACTTTCGGTATCCGTCCTGCGTCCAGCACGATTTGCATCGCGATCGGTGTTCACAATCATGTAATTGCGAATCATCTCACCGTAGTAAATCTGTGGATATTCTACCGTCAGTTCTTCATATTCGCTATCTATCGGCGTATCCTTGACCCAAAGTTTCGGTAAACCTTCGCCGACGAACTCGTTCACCGGTGCGACGCACACGCCATAGCCGTGCGTAAATGAGCGTAGATCCGTTTTCAGACGGTCCCACCCTGTAATCTCGTCCCCGGGATCAATCTCGCGTGCGGCTATCAAGACCTGCCGATATTCACCATCTACTGTGTATCTGTCGACATCGGTATAGGGGTGGAAGTTGTAATGCGGTTTAATCTGTGTCTCTCGGAGTGCCTCATACAGCACGCGTCGATCCCAAATCTGGATATTCTTCTTGACCTCGGCGTTCTCGGTTATCATTTCCAGGGTTGCAATCCCAGGCTCGCGGTTGACCCTCACAATCTCATCGAGATCAAAGGCACGGCGCGTCTCTTCGATATGCCTCTGCAAGTACCGTCCCTCCTTGAGAAACGGTTCTACACGCATGCGCGCCACGTGGAGACCTAACGGATATACGTGAATCAACAGCCCGTAACTCAATCCCCACACAGCCACGGTTACATACCACAACAGCCGTTTCCGCCAGAAGATGTTAATCCCGATAACAATGGCGATGCCTATCAGCACGCCACAGTAAATCTTCGTAGCACCCGCAAGGTGAAAGTCCACATAAAACAAGCCGTGGAGGGTCCGCAGCCCATTCGTCAGTGGTTTCGTATAAACCTTGTCCCAGAGGTTCACATAACTCCGCCATCCCGCGACGATCAACAGCAGCAGCCATAAAACCGATCCGTGAAAGATGATATGTCGCTTCACACGTGCCATCGTGTGTGCGTCCCGACGGTAGTAGAAATGATACAGCAACCCGACGACAACACACGTTACCCACAGCGTTATCTCTACCCAGAGGCTCACCCATCGGTGCAGCGGGAAACTGAAGAGATAGAAATTCCGGTCCATCCCGAAATGGAGAGATCCCTCCGCCGCTCCTCCTTCTTCGCTGGCGAGGTTTCCCAACCTCGCCACTGCTGCGTCGGGCTGATTCAGGTACCGAAGCACTACATCGTCCAACAGAAGCATCGGTATTGCAAGCAAAAGTGCCGCAATCAGCGTGATACAGATTACCATCCGATGGAAAGAGAAAGTCTGTGTATGTGTCCACCTTCGAAACTCGCGGGATTCCGGACACAATATATGTGCAATCGCCGCGTTGGCGTTCATAAATCCAGCGGCGGCGATGAAACAGACACCAAAGATGCCCCATCGGACCTTCTGAAGTCCCCAGAATACATCGACGTATCCGACGTTTTCAAACCAGAGATGTTCTGTATAGAGATGTGCCAAGGGGATGAAGCAGCTGAGTGCGATCAGGACGCTGAGCGTCCAGAGCAGATATGCCTGCAATTTGTTATGAACACCGCGCCGCCAGTAACCGCTCCGTCGGTACCGAAAGATGCCCCATATTAAGGTAACACCGATCAGGAGTGTACTTAAAAGTAACTGCGCGATGGCAAGGTCTGCTGTCATGATGAAGTGCCTCCTATGAAACATTATAGCATAGTTGCGGCGGTTTCGCAAATTTAGCTATCGGCTGTCAGGGGTCAGCGGTCCGCCAGAATCAGGATTATGGAGGCTACGTGATTGAAAAGCGTTCCTCACGCTGTAGGCGTGATATGTCTATAGAAAATGAGATATAGGCAGAAGGGCACTCCAGCGGAGTGCTATGTCCCTAATCCTTATCAGGATTATGAAGGCTACGTGATTGAAAAGCGTTCCTCACGCTGTAGACGTGATATGTCTATAGAAAATGAGATATAGGCAGAAGGGCACTCCAGCGGAGTGCTATGTCCCTAATCCTTATCAGGGCTATGAAGGCTACGTGATTGAAAAGCGTTCCTCACGCTGTAGGCGTGATATGTCTATAGAAAATGAGATATAGGCAGAAGGGCACTCCAGCGGAGTGCTATGTCCCTAATCCTTATCAGGGTTATGAAGGCTACGTGATTGAAAAGCGTTCCTCACGCTGTAGGCGTGATATGTCTATAGAAAATGAGATATAGGCAGAAGGGCACTCCAGCGGAGTGCTATGTCCCTAATCCTTTTGGTGTTGACATATAAATGGGAATGGATATATAATATGGATGCTATAGATAAATACAGCAAATTCTGGAGGAATGCAAGAGCCTATGGCAAATACCTATACACAACTCTATGTACATATCGTGTTTTCCGTTAAAGGTAGACAAGCCCTCATTCCCGAATGCCACAAGGCTGAACTTCACAAATACATCACCGGTATTATCAGAAATAAAAAACAGAAATTGATTCAAATCAACTCAATGCCAGATCATATCCACATTCTGATTGGTATGACCCCGGATGCTGCATTGTCTGGTTTAGTAAAAGACATCAAGGTAAATTCGACACGCTTTATTAATCAGAAACATTGGACTGTGGGCCAATTTGGATGGCAGGAGGGGTTCGGCGCGTTCAGTTATTCACATTCTCAGATACCCGAGGTAGCAGCATACATTGAAAATCAGGAGACTCATCATTCACGGCGAACGTTCCGTGATGAATATCTTGCGTTCTTGGAGCGTTTTGGCGTTGCGTATGATATAAGATACGTTTTTGATCCGGTTGAGGGTTTTCCGTCTGAAGAATAATTTATGGTGCACGGTTACTGGCGCAGCGATAAGATTTTTTCTATGAACATAGCACTCCGCTGGAGTGCGTTTCTGCTTGCATGCGTTTTCTATAGACATATCACGCCTACGGCGTGAGGAACGCTTTTCAATCAAGACGGTTCTCCCATCCCACTCATCCTATAATCCCATAAATCTCGGTTCAGACAATACACACCGACGGAAACCAATAAAAAATCCGCGCAATCTGCGTCATCTGTGCAATCCGCGATTCAGACGACCTATCCCCAACCTACAAGGTATCCCACACAAAACCCTCGCCAGCGGAGTTCAATTATCAATCGGTCAGATTCTATCATCCACTAATCTCATAAATCCCGATTCAGACAATACGCGCCCAATTCCTGACTTCTGACGAGTAATAAAAAATATTTGACAAAAAATATCTGTTACACTATAATTAATATCAATTCAACCGCAGAAACGCCGAAATGCGTGTTTTTTGCACCGTGTTGAAAGAAAATACTTGACAAAAACACCCAATTTCGGTAAAATTCCTAACGTGCGGAAAATAATGTTGACTTTTTTTCGTAACTATTTTACAATTACGGGTGTTAAAAAGGGGTATGAATATGGAGGCCGAATTCTCCTTAAAACCGAGAATCGGAACGCTCCACCCCGTGAAAACATTTTTTCAAAAAAATTTGACAAAGAATGCCTCCTACGGTATAATTAATCGTAGGTTGGGTTGAACAACCGTGAAACCCAGTACCTTTGGGCGAGGTTAGAAACTTCGCCAGCGAAAAATGAAATTTTTTTGAAGAAAAATTTGACACCACACGACAAATGTGGTATAATAATTACATAATTGCGGTAGAATGGACTTCTGAATTCTGATTTGGGCGATTCCTTATACCGCAAAAAAGACTTGACATCTTTTCGTAACTCGTTTACAATTAGCAACGTTTATATAAGTGGTTTGGCTCAATCTATGGCGATGTTTCAAACAACACCATAAAGCGAGAACCCCAAGCCCAAATTTCCAAGCGTGTTCCGAAGACATCTACCCTTACCGGTAGGCGAGGTTCCCTAACTCCGTAGGCTTCAAAGGCACGCACAATAAGGTTAGTTCAGAATAGATTTCATCCCTGAAAATCTGTTCTTGCTGTTTGATAATGAAGCACACGATGTGAAGTGTGCAGGGGCATGAATCCCTACTGCCCCACGATATACGGATGTTTTTTAGTTTGATTTAAATGGAGGAAAATTAGTAATGTTGTCTAATAAATGAACATTTTCCTTAAGAGTGTTGATCCTTCCTTATACCGAAACATGCGGTCGAGCTTGCGGATCCGCGAGCCCAGCTTGATGGCGCGGGTGCCAGAAAAGCTGACGGTAAGAGTGCCGCTGTATCCATTGAGATTCACTTTGTAAGAGCAGACGTTGGTGATCCGATGCGCCCACACAGCCGGTTATTTCCATGTATCGTCTGATGAATGCGACAACGGGGAAACCGGAAGACGGCAGGCTGTCAACCAGTTGGATGGCATCGGGTGATGCAGCCACTGGACTTGGCATTAACTTTGACGTGTCTAAAGTGGGTCGCCGGATTGGTACCCCTGGTACTGGGCATTTCCAAACTTCTGCTGAGAAAGCCGCTGCTGATGCGCAAGCCGCCTTGGCACGCAAGAATGCGACGGATGTCGTGCTGAAAGGGCATGTAGGTGCCGCTGGCAAAGCGACGACGTGGGGCGACTTGAAGACACAAAAGTAAACTCAGGGATATTTCTAACTAACCTACCCAAAACAACAGAGCGATGGACTTCGGTTCACCGCTCTGTTGTTTTTTTAATGGCTTTCTATGCCGTAGCCGAGAACATCTCAAAAATAATGTCAGCCGCAACAATGCTGACCATTCTTGAAGAAGGGATCGACATCATGTTTCTACGGATTTCCCCGATGCTTGCGATCTTACTGTCTGCTGTCCGTTGAGGCGTTTTTTGTAACTCAAACTGTTAGTTTGCGTCTTTGAAGACGTAATATAGCGGTTTGCTGAACCTAACGCCCTGACGGAAACGGATTGCGAATTCGTCAGAACTGTGATTTCTGTGATTCAATGATTTTCAGGATTATGGGTGTGTATTATAAGATGACTTCTGGAACGCGTCTGTAAATATCCCGCAAACGGAGTTCGCATCCGATGGAAACGAGCGGCATCACATCTTCCTGTCCGTGAAACTCTGTCTGTACCCACTGTGTCTTGATGAGACGGTGATGTTCAACGCGAATCCTGTCCTGTGAAACGAGAATGTATTCTCGCAGGGACGTGAGTTCCTGATAATGTGCAAACTTCTCACCCCTGTCATACACTTCGGTTGACGGTGAAAGCACCTCTACGACGATAATCGGGTTGAGAAGTGTGTCAAAAACATTATCTTCAAATTGGGGTTCATCACAAAAAACCACGACATCCGGGTAAAAATAGGCACCTTTCGGCCCCGTCTTCACGCGCATATCGTTGGTAATAACCTCACAACCCTGTCCTCTCATTTGAATGTTAAGTTCAGTCGCTATATCCAGCGTGATGCGAGTATGCGCGAGACTCGCCCCGGACATTGCGAGTATCTCTCCATTGAGATATTCGCTTTTGAGCGTTGCCTTGCGTTCCGAAGCAATGTATTCTTCAGGTGTGAGAATCGTTTGTGCTGCGAGAGATGACATACATGCCTCCATAAATGTGGTGTGTTTTGAGTGTTCTGTTATCGAATTATAGCATATCATCGCGTATATTGCAAACGTGAGTGTCCGCCCTCTGACGGTTACTGGCTTCTGATTTTTTCATTAAAGATTCCTTACCGATGGACTCTCTCCGTATAAACGAAAGGCTTTCGCGCTTTTACCGCTCTACCCAACCTACGGTAAAACTTCAATTGAGTTGTCAGCACACTCACTGCGTTCGCTATCAGTTATCAGTTGTCAGAATTATAGTCCCATTCTGTAGCGTAGACTGTGAGTCTGCGTCCTACAGATGCACAAACTAACAGTTTATGCTACAAAACTGCCCTGTAGCGTAGACTGTGAGTCTGCGTCCTACAGATGCACAAACTAACAGTTTATGCTACAAAACTGCCTCGCAGTGAGAGTTATCTTTCGACTTTACTATATTGGTTATCGGCTATCAGTTGTCAGAGGTAGGGGCGAGGTCCCCTCGCCCGTCCCGTTCCGCGTCCTCCGTGTTCTCCGCGCCTTCCGCGATTCTGACGGATGAGTTGTCAGCCATCAGCGATCAGTAAGAACGTGCGATGAATCGCACGACTACAAACGGAGGATCGCGAGTGAAACTCGCTCCTACAGAAAGGGGCGGTTAATATTTATCTGTTACCAATTCTACTGATAACTGACAACTATTAAAAAATCTGTAACCACCCCACAAACCCATCGTTTAAAATCAAAAATTGCCAGAATATTAATGGTAATCAGTTGTCGGTACGGGTTACTACACAACCCTTTCAGCATTCAGCAAAATCACCTTGTGATATTCAAACGAAACGTGTCTGCTACATACTGACGGCTGATAGTCGATTGCTGACCGCTAATAGGGTGTGTAAAGTTTTTGGCGGCGTATTGATTTTTTCAAAGAGGAGCGGTGTATTTACATAGCACTCCGCTGGAGTGCGTAAACCGACCCTCCATATTTCTATAGACATATCACGCCTCTGGCGTGAGGATGCCCCTGACTTCTGAGGTGTCCGTCTGTTGCTCCAGCGGAGCAATATGTCTATAGAAAAGACGAGCCCTTCTCTTGCACTCCAGCGGAGTGCTATGTGTTTGAGGGTCCCGGCTGTTATGACAAAAACTTTACACACCCCCGCTAACACCGCTAATAAAAAAACTTGACAATCCATATAGATATATGATACAATTTACATAACCCGATCTTTTTTAATGGCAGTCGGCAATTAGCACTTTTTCTGTAGGAGCGAGGGTTTTTGCTTGGGGTGTTTTTGATAGGGGTTTTTGATAGGGCGTTTCTGCGGATTTCTGCGTATTACTTGGGTATTTCTTCGGATTTCCCCATGCTCGCGATCCGCTGACTGCCGACAACCGAGAACCAATAAGAACAAAGACACTCAGCCATCGGCTGATGGCTAATACACTGACAACCGACCACCGACAACTGACAACCATAATTAGTGTGAAGAAGATGCTAACTTCTCTACTGAAGCGTATCAGATCTAAAGATTAATAGCCAATGGCTATTGGCAGTTGGCTCTCGGAAACCATCAGCAATCAGAAAGAGACGTTCCACTAACCTAAAATCTCTTTACCGACGACTGATGGCTACTCCGCTGAGAGCTGACCGCTGACGGTTAATATAACATTCTGACGGCTGACGGCTGATTGCTGACAGCCAAAACTCTGACGGCTGACGGCTGATAGCCGACGGCTATAAATTGAGGTATATTTTTCATGAACAATTTAACGACGCGAAAAACCGTCCTTGGCATGCTGATGACGCTTATGCTGGCGTTCGGTATGCAGAGTGTGGTACAAGCAGTGACAGTATCGATAGACACTAATGTACCTGGTTCACCAATAGGTTCATCAAAGGTTGAGGTAGAAGCGGGGCAGTCATTTGAGGTAACATTCCAGTTTACACTTAATAGGAGAGAACTTATAAATCATCCGCTTGGAGGGTACGCGGATGAAGATGTGGACAATAGTTCTACTCTCAATGGTAACAGGATTGATAAAGACGGATATCCCGCTACCCGGATAGAAGGTACTACTATAGACCGTCGAAAACTTACGAGCGTAGGTGTAGCTTATACATCAAGTGAGAATCCAGATGGTTATACGGCGATTCACAGAAAACGAACGGGTGGTTCTGGATCTGTCGAGGCAACCCCTGTATTATCTGACAGCAGTGGATATGTGTATGACGGGACCGGTAATCTGCTTTATTATTATAGACCTGACGATGCCAGCACTACTGATGTGGACGAGGAGCATCTGGGTGTTCGAGTAAAAGTACTTCCTGTGCATTGGGAGTCCAAAGAGCCTGACTCTAAGAGATATTATTACGATCAGGAAGTCATTAAGATTAGTCATGACACCGGGCTCACACTAAAACTGAAGAGCAACGGTTTACAGATCGCTTCAGATGGTACTGAATTAACAGAAAGGCTAACCGGAGCTCATTCATCCGCCACCGACCTAACAACCAGTGCCGATGCCACAAGTGCCTCAATTACTTTGATTTGTGAAGTTTTAGATACTATAACTACAGCAAGCCGAAGCATTACAATCAATAACGCGACCGTTGATAAGGACTACCCAGTTGGTCATGTAGCAAGAGCTACTGCCAATGCTGAAGAGGAGATTGGAGAGCTTGTTGTGCTGGTAAGAAGTGCTCCAACCCTTGACGATGGTGCTTTACCCACTGCAAAGAATACTGAGAGAATTGATGCATTATTTGATGGGTTATTTTCCAGTACTGAACTTCCGAGTGGTGGTCAAAAGACTATTGTTTATGAGGTTGTTACGGGCAGTGGGACGCTGTATACCGAAGCAAACTCGACACTTAAGACAATCTTGCAGGCACATCAAGCCCTTAAAGTGTATATTAACATGAATCGCACGACTAACTTAGTTTCTGCCTATGTTTTAGGATCGCCTGACACGAGGAAGATAATTGAGTTTAGGTATATTGGAACAGGGACTCCCGTAACGACGCCGACGCAGACGACGCCGAGGCTCACGATCACTACCAGTGGCACAGGCACGACGCGGACGGTAACTGTTAACGCTCTCAACGCAGCGGGGGGATCTGTCCCGGGGATCCTGGTGACGTTGAGTAGCACGGACTTCACGTTGTCCCAAGCGGTTACCACCGGCACGTCTACACCGATTACGCTGCCGACCACACCTGGGAGTTATAGGCTTTTCGCGACTGATCAATCAGGGATATATTCACAGGGATCACGAACTCTCACGGTCGCTGCTCCGCCAGCACCCGGCACAATTTCGCTTACTGAAGTCGGTGCCCGAGCAGCCAACGGGGGGCAACAGATTCGGATTACCCTGACAAAGGCAGATGGCACATCGGAAACCGCTCCTGTGACTGTAACACTCAGGGGTGCTGTCTCCAGAACTGTAGACACTCTTGACGGCACCGGCCCGGCAATTATCACGCTACCAGCCACGGGAGGCCCCTACTCGGTGACGCTCAGTGCCCCGGGCTATGCGACACGCTTGTTCACACTAAGCACGACGGGACAGACGGTTGCGCCGCCAGTGGTGCCGCCAGTGGTGCCGCCAGTGGTGCCGCCAGTGCCGCCAGTGACCGCAGCAGGGTCTCCGAGTAGCATCGAGATTACCGGTCCAGCGACACGAAGTGGCACGGTGAACACGCAACTTGATTCCCCGCTGATCGTCCAGGTCCTTGATGATAACGGCATAGGTGTTGCAAATGCGAGAGTCATTTTCCGTGTTATCTCCGGACGGGGTAAGCTTTCGGATCGCGGAAACGGACGTGCAATCGGAGTCCAGACGGATTCAAGGGGCCACGCACGCGCCAATTTCACGCCCACGGATGATGGCACTATCACGGTTCGAGCAAGTACTGACGATATTTCTGACACCGTCGAGTTCACCATCACGACGGGGTCAGCACCTACGACCACAAGGACTCCCGGCACAGGCACGACGCCCGGTACGGTCAGTCCGGTTGTGCATGTCGGTGCTGCGAGTCGTCCACCGATGTTATGGGTAGACGGTGGCGCGATTTACGCACTTGTGGGTGCAAGCCCCGAAAGATTCGCACCGAGTGTGGATAACGCACTGAACATCGCAGTGAGTGGTGGTAAAGTCTACTGGACGGAGAAAACGGGTGAGAGTGGTGGCACCATCAACAGTGCGAACCTCAACGGGACAGGCGTAACCGAGCTTGCCTCGATCTTTGCTACCCCGATAGGGATCGCTGTTGACGCGGCGGGAAGTAAACTCTACTGGACGAACTCCGCTGGCAGAATCCAGAGTGCGAACCTCAACGGTTCCGGTATCACAAACGTGCTGCAAAACCTGGACAATCCGATGGATATCGGACTTGCGGGTGGCAATGCGTATTGGACACAGGGCACCGGAAGCGTCCGGTTTGTGAACCTCAAGGGTCAAAAAGTTGTTCGCAATGTTTCAACAGGTACGGATACCCCTGGAAGCCTCGTGATCGGTGGCGGTAAAGTCTACTGGACGGAGATGACGGGTGAGAGTGGTGGCACAGTCAACAGTGCGAACCTCAACGGCACAGGTGCGACACAACTCGCCTCAATCCTTGCCGCTCCGATAGGGATTGCCGTTGACGGTTCACGGAGCAAACTCTATTGGACGAACGCCCGTGGCAGAATCCAGAGTGCGAACCTCGACGGCAGTAAGATCAAAAACGTCGTTGACGGTTTAGGGAGTCCGGGTGAACTCGTGCTGAGCAACAGTATCTCGGCACCCACGACGACTACGACGACTACGACGACCCCGACGACCGCCTCTCGTTCTAAGTATGATGTCAATTCCGACGGCGCGGTCGATAACACGGACGCAAGTTTAGTCGCAGCTGCCATGAACACAAGCAACGCCAGGTACGATGTTAACGGAGACGGCACGGTCAACTTCCTTGACCTCCTGCTCGTCTTTGACAATCGTGATCCGGGTGCAGCGGGCGCGCCGACACTCGTTGGCATGCAGCTGAGTGCTGCGCAGATAGATCGCATCGAAGAACAGATCGATCTGTTAATCGCAACAGGTGATCGGTCCCCGGCGGCGATGCGGACGCTGGTATATCTGCAGCAGCTCCTCGCGACGGCACGTCCAGAGAAAACACAGTTGCTGGCGAACTATCCGAATCCGTTCAACCCAGAAACGTGGATTCCGTATGAATTGGCGACGGATACGCATGTGGAGATCACGATATACAACACGCAAGGTGTTGTGATCCGCAGGTTGCAGCTGGGACAACAGTCGGCTGGCTACTACACGGGTCGGGATCGTGCGGCGTATTGGGATGGTCGGAATGCGCTTGGCGAACAGGTTGCGAGCGGTCTCTATTTCTACCAGTTTGAAACCGACACGATGTCGTCAATGCGGAAGATGGTTATTTTGAAATAGTATCAAATGACCATAGGATAGCTGGGATGCTGATGTCTATTAGCTTCCCAGTCATCGCTAATGAGCGAGTTGAGTTGGGTTGGCTGGCATCTTCTTCAAGAAATGATGCGCTTAGGGATAAACGTGTCTAAAGTATAGCAAAACCGGTAGCGGACGGGTGTGTAAAGTTTTTGTTATTTCGGGATTTATAGGATTTCCAGGATGTGAACCGTTTTTGATTGGAAGAGGACTTACGCACTTCACGGGTAGGTGCGGTTTGATGAAGTATAAAAAGTAAGTGGTAATGCTGAAAAGATGAAAGTCAATCGGAGCGGGTGGTTCTCCTGAAAATCCTTAGAATCCTGTAAATCCTGCTTCAGACAGTGGGCAAACCTCAACACCTGCTTCAGATGCTCTCTTCTTCCTGCCAGTCCGCTAAATCCTGCTTCAGACAGCTGTTCCACCACCCGCTGCTGCTACCCCCTGACGGATGATTGCTGACAACTAAAATTGTTTGACATCCACTCCTCACTTCTATTATAGTGTAACAGAGGAGGAATTTCCATGGCGAATCATTTTAACGATCTACTACTGCAAACCTTAAAAGAGATAAATGTGCGGCTGGACCGTCTTGATAGCCGCATGGACCGTCTTGATAGCCGCATGGACCGCTTGGTGGAAACAAAAGCGGATAAGACGGATATCGACCTTATCCACGAAAAACTTGACGCAAAAGCGGATCAGACAGCCCTTGACGCGACCAACGAAAAATTGGATAGCCTTAACGGAAAAGTCGACAACCTTGGTGAACAGTTTAATGACTTCGGCGGCCGTATAGACCGCATCGAGGCCGGGATAGGAACCCTGAAATGGGTAATTGGGGCTGAAGTCGCTGTCATCGGCGTGATCCTCGCCTTCATTAAAGCATGTTAGCCATCAGTGGTCAGCAGTCAGCCGTCGGCGATCAGTTGTCTGAAGCAGGCTTCTTCGATCTTTATAGGATTTCCAGGATGAGAAACCGTTTTTGATTGGAAATTGTTCCTTATAGTATTAGCGAAATATTTTCTGAAACTTCATACATTTTGTGCTACAAAAGAGCAGCATGCGTAAGTCCTATTATCAAAACCTCCGAGACTAAAACCCCGTTCCTTTAGGTCGGGGATACAGTCTCGCCTTCTTGGAAAGGACCAAAACGTTCATTTTTTTCTTGACGTTTCGTCCGAAATTGTGGTATAATTAGTAGTATCAAGTTGGCAGACAGTTCAAGCGTAGTCGCAAGGCTACGTGTCTGCCTACCCACTTGAACGGGGTTAAAGACTTGAGACTTGATAGACCATGCGAAATACAAAACACAAACTATTCAAGGATAAGACGTTGCGTCACTTGCATGACGAGTGCAATATCTGTGGCGTTGTCAAAAATCACTTTCTCGCCCTCTGCATGCGATATTACCGCCGCTATGGTAAAGGACTTTCGTATGCGAAAATGTCGAAGCATTTGACGAAACTCAAGCGTCTTGAGAAGTATCGGCATTGGAATATCCCTTACTCGTGGGCGTTGCAGAATGTCCTAAAGCGTTTGGCACAAAGTTTCAAAGAAATGAAAACCCTTGGCAAAGGTCACCCGAAGTTCAAGAAGTGTAAGAAACATAGAGGCATGACGTTCTCTGGCGAACAGATTGCGATAGAAAAAGTTTCCGATAAACACAAACATAAGCGAAATCACCCGACGTATAAAATCCGACTCAACGGACGTTGGTATCGGTTCGCGCTGCACCGCCCGATACAGGGAAAAATCAAACGCGTTCAGGTTACAAGAGACGCACTTGGAGATATGTATATCACGCTCACTGAAGATTATAGTGAAGTCAGATATGAACCCAAGACGGGTCAAGCTGAAGGGTTCGACTTTGGAATCAAAGACTTCCTGACTACCAGTAGCGGACACCGAGAAATATCGCCAATGTTCTACAAACTCAACGCTGAAAAGTTGGCAACTGCACAAAAGGTATATTCCCGTAAAGTCAAAGGTTCTCAGAATCAGGAACGAGAACGTAAGAACGTTGCCCGTATCCATAAGAAAACGGCGAATCAAAGGATAGACCACCACTGGAAACTTGCGATAAAACTTTGTCGTCAGTTTGACATCCTGTTCTTTGAAGACCTGAACCTTCGAGGCATGAAAGCACTCTTTGGCAAACAGGTATCTGACCTTGCTTTTGGTGAGTTCTATCAGAAACTCAAACACCAGAGCAAAAAGCGTATCCGTTCTGTGCTGAAAATCAATCGGTGGTCGCCCACTACAAAAGCGTGTTCTGTTTGTAACTATCATAATAAAGACTTAACGCTATCAGATCGTCACTGGACGTGTCCAAGTTGTGGAACACACCTTGACCGCGACCAGAACGCTGCTATGAACATTCTTAAGGAAGGGGTAGCTTCCTTTGGGTTAGGAGTCGTAAGACCGATTGTTTTGTTCAACAGGATTGTCGGCACCTCCGTTGAAGCGTGTAGTCCGCTTCTCAATTCCACAAATGCTTCTGCTTAATGATTGCAGAAGCCCAAGTCTTTAGGCTTGGGTCTATCACCATTATCGCGAGCCGCTCTTCTTACCCACTGGCACCCGTGTCGATCTCGTCGCGCATTTCGATAATTCCTCAGAGAACCCGGCGAACCCGCACAGTCCACCGATCCCTGTCGGGTGGGGCGAAAAAACGACAGATGAGATGTGCATCGGATTTTTGTATTACGTCAAAGCCAGCGAATTTTCACCGAATCTCACAACAACGACGCGACCGTAACCTTCTCCAAACATTCCCGCTGTGACTGCTGGAGCGTCCCCAACACGTGCGCGCCCGATTCAGACGATATGCCCTGCGCAAAATGTGTCGTCATCTCACCCTCAACCGCATTCACAACCGCAGCCAGCGTAATATCCTCTAACGCACGCGCCGGGAGATACCCATCCGTATCCCCGTCAACCTCATAGATTAACCCCGCCGTCTTGAACCGTTCAAAACTCTGATGCACAACCTCTGCCGAAACACCCGAACGCGCAGCAACCTCCTCCGCCAAATACGCACCCTCACCCTTAGCAAAACGCTCTGCAACAATCAAAAATAGAGTAATAACACCGGAAGCGTTCAGATAGCCGTTGGACTCATAGCGAAACTGCCCACGCGCAACATCCTGCTGACGGAAATGCTGGACAGCATTCGAGACCTCCGCACCCAGCAAAATCACCACCCACGCCACATATATCCAGATAGCAAAGATAACCAACATCGCCAGCGCGCCGTAGATGTCACTATAGTTCTGCCACACCAGTTCCAGATAACGCCCAAAGGCGATCCTCGCGATCTGGAAGAACGTCCCGGCAACGAATGTACCGAGCAGTGCCGCACTCCACTTCACGAACGTATTCGGCATCGCGATGTACATTAGGAAAAACAGGCAGTAGACCAGCATCCATGGGAACACGTGTGCAAACACCCAGTTGGTAGCCGTCGAAAAGAAGAGCCAGAGCAGAAGCGGTCCCACGGAGAGCAGTGTATAGAAAACGGCGTATTTCTGGAACGCTTGCACCACCGGCAACCGCCGCCGCGCCCCCCAAATGTCATTGAAATGTTGCTCCACCGACATGAACAACATCGTCGAGACCAGCAGAAACAACAGAAACCCGCCGACACTCAGCCCACCAAGATTTCTATTGGCAAATCCTGAGAGTTCTGATACAATTTCCTCAGCACTATAGCGTGGCAGAAAGTTATCACGGAGCATCGCGATTAACGGCGAGTTGCCATCTTCCACAACACCAAACGTTTTCAGCAAAAACAGCGCGACCGCCGATAATGGCACAAGACATAGTAACGTGTTAAACGCTAACGACGATGCCTGCTGGAGACATTTATGCCCCATGAATTGGTGCCAGACGTTCACGCCGAGACGCAAAACAGACACCCGGGCACCGCGAAAATATCCCTCATATTTTTCGGAAAGGTTATGTATCATCATATCTTATGACAGACTCGAAACCGGATTTGATTTCACACTTAAAACGCAAACTTAGACAAAACCCGTTCTTATTTTACCTCATCGGATGCCCGTATCCCGCCCCACGATGGAATCGATGTGTCAGAAAACTACTCCAGCGTCTCGGTCCCGACGCGAGAATCTTGGATCTCGGTGCCGGCACTCGCCGCCGCGCCCCAAACGTCATCAACCTCGAAATCGAGATAACTCCTGAAGTCGATATTGTTGCCGATGGACACTTTTTGCCATTCGGCGACGACACCTTCGATGCGGTGATCTCTGAAGCCGTCCTTGAGCATGTCCGCTCGCCGAATCTCATTGTCGCTGAGATCTACCGTGTACTGAAACCCGGGGGCAATATCTGCATCGCCGTCCCATTCCTACAAGGCTACCACGCCTCTCCTCACGATTATCAGCGGTGGACAGTCCCGGGCATCGTCCAACTCTGCGCCGCTTTCTCTGAACTCGAGAGTGGTCCCTGTGCCGGTCCGACGATCTCTTTACACTGGATCTTCCGAGAATACATCGGACTGATCTGCTCGTTCGGTAGTTTACTCCTCGCGAAAGCAATTTCTCTTATCGTCGGATGGCTGACATTTCCAATCCTACTGTTAGATGTGCCGCTCTCCCTACATAAAGATGCCCATATTTTGGCATCAGCCGTCTATTTCATCGGAAAAAAGCCGTAGGCACATATATTTCTGTCGCTGACGAGGGGTCCTCACCTGTTTACTGGGAAGGACACGAACCCCGCTCTTTGTGCAAAAAATGTCTGTCCCCGTAGTATATAGCACTTCACTACGGAATGTCAAAAGAAAACACCTCCCCAGCGGAATAGTGGGGAGGCTAGATACGGACAACCGCTCAAAAAAAACGGCGAGGTTTTTAAACCTCGCCTCCCTTGTAGGAACGACCTCCCGGTCGCGACCTTTTCTAACGGCTGACTGCTGATCGCTGATGGCTGATGGCTAACTTACCGAAACGTAATCTTGTCCTCTTCTGCCCTCTCAAGCAGACTCCGGACAATCTCTAACGTCAATTTGGAGAGTTTTTGCGAAAATTCAGCATCTGTAAGCGTCCGGTACCGTGCAGGTTGCGACGCGGTAAGCCGTTCATTCGCAATCGTCAGTGCGTTCGACACGAGCGGTATAGGGACTTCAAGCGGAGTAAGCGTATCTGGAACAGGTTCCGAAATGGGCGCAGGGGTTGTATCTACTGTCCCACCTGCTAAAAAACTCTCGCGCCGCGAATTAATTTCGTCTAACACCTGCTGTGCGGCTACTTGGTGCGCAAATCTTTTTGAACCAGGAATCGGCTCCGGTGTCTCGTGGACCCAGTCCCCGTAAGACACTGTTACCTGCCATTGTGGGGAATCCGCCGGTCCGTGCTGCGTTTCAGTGTAAGTCGGTTGGTGTAGCCCGCGTTCCTGGCAGTATTGAATCAAAAGCCCTTTATAATTCTCTAAAGCCTCGCCAGTAGCCAAATCTGCCATGCATCCCTCCTCAAGCTATTTACCGATTACTACCACTACCACTGCCACTGCCACTGCCACCGCCGTTATAAAATTGTGGGCGTTCACCCCCCATTCTGCGGGGTTTCACCTTCCGCTGCCGTTTCATCTCAATTCTGCGTCGTTTCTCGCTCGGCTTCTCGTAAAAACTCCGTTTTTTTATCTCTGTGACAATACCGGCTTTTCCACACATCTTCTTAAAGCGTGCCAGGGCGCGATCAAACGCCTCACCTGAATCGACACTTACTTCTACTTGAACCATTTTTTTAAGCCTCCATTAGAATTTAAGATTACGAAAACATTTCATAAATTATATCACATCTCACGCCGAATGTCAAATATTTCTTCTATTGGCAGTCGGCTTTCAGCTGTCAGCGGTCGGTCATAGGCTATTGGCAGACTTCTCTCATTGGTAGAGCGAGCTGTGCTCGCGATTCAGACTGATACCCTTGACAATTTGCCGACAATCTGTTAGACTCACCTCACCAAAAAGGAGGCAACACCATCTACGAAATCATCATCCTCTGCTTCGGGGCATGGCTCACCGGTGTAAGCAAAGCCGGTTTTGGCGGTGGCATCGGGATGGTCGTCGTCCCCATGTTCACACATTTCCGTAGTGCTCGAAACGTCATCGGGTTAATGCTCCCGCTCCTGTTCTCAACAGACATCTTCTCGCTTTCCCACTACTGGAAGCGGTGGCATCGTCAAAGTGTCACACGGCTGATCCTCGGCTCCCTACTCGGTATTACCTTAGCAAGCCTGATTTTGAAGGACATCTCTGATGTCCACCTAAAAAAGATCATCGGTGGCATCGCCTGCTTATTTGCGCTATTAGAATTCCTACGCGCGTATTGGCAACCACTATTCGGAAATTCTGGGCAACCCGTCCAAACAGCACTCCAATTCAAAACGTGGCAAGGGCTACTTGCAGGGATATTCGCAGGCGCGTTCTCAACTCTCGCGCACATGGGTGGACTCGTCGTCGTCATGTACCTACTCCCACAACGCTTAGGCAACACCGCCTTCGTCGCAACCACAACTGCTACCTATTTCCTACTCAACTTCATCAAAATTCCGTTCTATTTCCAGTTGCAACTTTTCTCTTTCGAGATTCTGATTGAAGCACTCGCGCTTCTTCCATTCATCGGATTAGGTGTGCTAACAGGTATCTCGCTCAACACCCGCGTGCCGGAACTCCTCTTTTCAAAAATCGTCCTTTTCTTCCTATTCGTGACCGGTGTGCATCTCCTGTTGAGTAATTAGCCATCAGTGGTCGGCTTTCAGCCATCAGTAAAAGGACGTTTGATTTAATCAGTCCCGTAGGTTGGGTTGAACGGATGCCATCAAATCCCTAAAAAGTAATAAAAATGAGGCCTCCCCATACGTGCTACATCAAAAACAGCCGCCTACTGACAGCCGATAGCCATACACAAAAACATTGAGATATATCCTAACATCCCCTATAATAAACAGCACAACAAAATAAACGAGGTCCAAAAAACAATGAGCTTAAAATGGGGTGTATTAGGCGCAGGCAGCGTCGCACAACGCAGAGCAATGCCAGCCATTAAAAAGGCAGATGGAGCAGAACTCCACGCCTTGCTCTCACGCGATGCTACGCGGGCAGAACGATTGGCACGGGAACACGGTGCAACCAATGCCTACACCACCGTCGAGGCGCTCTTTGCAGACGACGCACTCGACGCAATCTACGTCTCAACACCCGTTCACCTACACTGTGAGCAGGTAATCGCCGCCGCGGAACGCGGCTTGCATGTGCTTTGCGATAAACCGATGGCACTCACACCACAAGAATGTACAAAAATGATCGCCGCCTGTGAAACAAACGGTGTCCACCTGCAAGTCTGCTTTCTCTTCCGGTTTCACTCCTGCTTCCAACAGATCCGAACGTGGGTAGACGAGGGACGTTTCGGCACGATAGTCCATGGGCGTATGCCATTTCTGAAACAGTATCAACTCACACCAGACGAATGGCGAGCGCAACCAGAAAAGGGTGGAGGCGGATGCTTCATGGACCTCGGTCCGCATAGTGTAGATCTACTCCGCTACCTCATTGGCGAAGTGAACGCCGTCAGCGCGTTTTACAACACCATAACCCAAGACACCGCTGTCGAAGAAACCGGTGGCATCCTCATGTGCTTTGATAACGGCGCACAAGCTTTCACTGATCTCAGTTTTTCAGTGCCGCAATGCGATATCGTTTTAGAACTCTACGGCACGGAGGGCACAACTTGGATTTACAATGACGACGGTTGGAAAATCAAAACCTACTTTGAGGGCGAACCGCAATTAATCCCCGCACAATACGAGGACCTGTATCAATATCAATTTGAGCATTTCGCAGCATGTGTCCACAAAGGTGTAACACCCATCACAACGGGAAATGATGGATTAAGAGCAAACGAGATTCTTGCCGCCGCATATCGCGCAGGGGAAACAGGACAGTTGGTTCCGTGTCCCGCTACATAGCATGGCTGTCAGCCATCGAAAAATAAAGCCCGGTAGGGGCGACATCTGTGTAGAGTGTGTCAAAATGGCACAGTAGCCCCAAATCTATTTTTGAAAACGACAAATTGTCACTTCAGAAAACCTGCCAAAATGTCACATTCTTCCGTGTAACCCTGACTATATGGCAGTTTTAGAGATTGGCACGAAAATTGCTAATAAATATTTTGAAAACACGACGACGTTTTCACGTCGTCTTATGATATAGAGAAACTGAGTGAAGGCATAGAAGCCTTCCCTCACAATTTTCACACCATACTCAAGGAGGAATTCAGCGACATGGCACTTGTACCCCTTGGCGACAGAATTCTCGTCAAACGTTCAGATAACGATGAACAAACAACGAGTGGCGGGATTATCATCCCCGACACCGCCAAAGAGAAACCGCAGGAAGGCGAAGTTGTTGCCGTTGGAAGCGGTAGACTTCTCGATAGCGGGGAGCGACAGTCCGTTGATGTGGCAGTAGGCGACCTCGTCCTTTTCGCCAAATATGGCGGCACCGAAGTTACGTATGACAACACTGAATATCTCATCTTGCGCGAAGATGATATCTTAGCCAAGGTTAACTAAGAAAAGGAGTTAAGCACATGGCAGCAAAACAACTAGCGTTTGATGAAGAAGCACGGAGCGCTATTAAACAAGGCGTTGACAAGCTCGCGGACGCAGTAAAAGTCACGTTAGGTCCCAAAGGACGGAACGTCGTGCTCGATAAGAAATTCGGCGCACCGACGATCACCAAAGATGGTGTTACCGTCGCAAAAGAGGTGGAACTTGAAGACGCCTACGAAAATATGGGCGCACAGATGGTCAAAGAAGTCGCATCTAAAACCAGCGAGGTCGCTGGAGACGGGACCACCACCGCAACGATCCTCGCACAGTCTATCTATCGCGAAGGCTTGAAAAACGTCGCCGCAGGGCATAACCCCATGGCACTCAAACGCGGCGTTGAAAGAGCCGTTGAGGCAGTCGTCGATGCAATTCACGGTTTGAGCAAAGAGGTCTCCGAGAAAACCGAGATCGCGCAAGTCGCCGCTATTTCCGCAAACAACGACAACGCTATCGGTGATCTCATCGCTGACGCTATGGAAAAAGTCGGAAAAGATGGCGTTATCACCGTCGAAGAAGCAAAAAGCCTCGAAACAACACTTGATGTCGTCGAAGGTATGCAGTTCGACCGCGGCTATCTCTCACCTTACTTCGTGACTGATGCCGATCGGATGGAAGCCGTTTTAGAAGATGCCGCGATCCTCATCCACGAAAAGAAAATCAGCAGCCTCAAGGACCTCGTTCCTGTGTTAGAGCGTACCGCACAACAGGGTAGACCGCTGTTGATCATCGCTGAGGATGTTGAAGGCGAAGCACTCGCAACCGTCGTCGTCAACAAAATTCGGGGAAATCTCCGTTGTGTCGCCGTTAAGGCACCCGGCTACGGCGACCGCCGTAAAGCCATGCTTGAAGACATCGCCGTCTTGACAAACGGACGCGTCATCTCCGAAGACCTCGGGATTAACCTCGAAAACATCACATTGAACGACCTCGGTAGTGCGAAGCGCGTTGTTATCGACAAAGACAACACAACCGTCGTCGAAGGTGAAGGCACAACCGAAGCCATCCAAGGGCGTATTGATCAGATTCGTAGGCAGATCGAAGACACAACATCCGACTACGACAGCGAGAAATTGCAGGAACGCCTCGCAAAACTCGCCGGTGGTGTTGCCGTCATTAACGTCGGTGCCGCTACAGAAGTCGAGATGAAAGAGAAGAAAGCACGTGTTGAAGACGCAATGCACGCCACACGCGCCGCCGTTGAAGAAGGTGTCGTGGTCGGCGGCGGTGTCGCACTCGTGAGATGCCAGGCCGCTCTTGATTCACTTGAACTCAGCGATCCCACGGAAGAAGTTGGTGTCTCTATCGTCCGCCGTGCACTCGAGGATCCGCTCCGTCAAATCGCGAAGAACGCCGGACAGGAAGACTCCGTCATCATCGCGAAAGTCAAAGACGAAGGCGGAAACGTCGGCTACGACGCACATCAAGAACGGTTCATCGACATGTTTGAGGCTGGTATCCCCGATCCGACCAAGGTCGTACGGGTGGCGTTGCAAAACGCAGCCAGTATCGCAGCGTTGATGATTACCACCGAAACCCTCATCGCAGAACTGCCTGAGGCGGAAGCACCGGCACCCCCGATGCCGCCGGGTGGTGACATGTACTAAACCGTCAGTACAACAAAAGGCGAGGTGTTTTCCTTGGGAAAACACCTCGCCTTTTTTTATTTTTCATCCCGTTTCATTCCGCTGGCGAGGTTTCCGAACCTCGCCAGAACACTATTACCAAAACGACTTGATTAGCGATATGATAGCCGCAACAGCCGAGCCGAGTGCTATTCAGAGGGCAGATTTTGCTTCTTTATTTGTCGCTGATTCCTGTTTGCCTTCCAACTTACCTTTGATCCAGGCAACATCTGTTTCTACATTTCGTAACCCGTTGTTTATGCCCTTGATATCGTGTTGGATCTCTTCACTGAAGCGTTCGTTGACCCGTTTGACCTCTGCAATAGAGTGTTCGGTAGTCCGTTTACTCTCTGCAATGTCCTCTTTGACCTCTGCAAAGGAACTTTCGGTAGTCCGTTTGACCTCTGCAATGGAATTTTCGGTAGTCCGTTTGACCTCTGCAATGTCCTCTTTGACTTCCGCAATGGAGCGTTCATGGGTACGTTTCAGGTCCTCAATCGCACTCAGCATCCGATCTCGGAATTCTTGATCTGACATCATTTGGCCCTCCTCTACTTGCAAGTTTAACATAAAAATCATAAAAAGTCAAACCTATTGTCATTCAAGAACACGTGTAGGAGCGAGCTGTGCTCGCGATCTTGTCTGCTGACGGCTGATTGCTGACAGCCTACCACCGATAGCCGGTGGTTTCCGACAACAACCGTTCACACTCCCGAAGTACAGCCGCAACCGCAACCGTGTGCATACACGGCGATGTTCCATCAGGAAGGGCTTGGCACCCATACTCAAACCCCAAATTAAGACACGGACTACACGGTATCCGCGCACGCACAATACTCGAATTACGACTCCAAGGACCCCACTGCGCAAAATTCGTGGGACCATGCAACCCGATAACCGGCGTTCCGGTTGCCGCTGCGAGATGCATCGGGCCACAATTGCCGCTCACTACCAATGTCGCATCCGCAAAAAGCGCGGCGAGCTGATTGACATCCGTCTTCCCCGCAAGTACGACTGCTCGATGTTTCGTCCGCTCGGCAATTTCTTCAGAGACCGTCGCCTCATCAGGTGCTCCCGTCAAAACGATCTGTGCGCCATACCTTGCAACAAGGGCATTCGCCAATGCCACATAGCGTCCTTGTGGCCATCGCCTGCGAGGTTCACCGCGTCTGCCCGCCTCTGGATGTAGCACAATAAGCGGTTTCTCCAGCGAGATGCCCTCTTCTGCCAAAACTTCGCGCACCCACGCACGTTCCTTTTCACTCCACCAAGCCTCAAGCCCAAGTTCTTGGACTGAACAGTTCAATCGCGCCGCAAGGCTCAAGAAGTTGCGGACCTCATGCCGTCCTTGGATGTGCGGTACTGTCTCTGTGAAGAGGAAATGACGATACTGTCCCTTCGTCGAAAACCCGACTCGCCTCGGCGCACCCGTCGCGTAAGTAAGCAGCGCACTCAATCGAGGCCAATGCTCTAAGTCGATTGCCCAATCAAATCTTTCGCGACGCAGCAGCGAAATCAACCGACCTCCCGGTTTATGGAAGGGGATACTTCTGTCAATATAAGGACACTCCGCTAAATAATTTAGGTTCGTCGGTGACGCTAACATCGTGACGTCGGCATCCGGAAAGGCGTGTCGTATCGCCCGAAGGGTGGGGATCGCCAAAATCGTGTCACCCAAAGCAGAGAGTTGGATGAAAAGAATCTTTTTCGGGGTGGGTGTTGTCGGTGCCTGCTTAGAAAATAGACGTAGCAGAACACAAAGCGGGATACCAAAGTATCGGTCTAAATGCTGTTGAAGCCGAGTGGACTGCATAGTGGGTTCTCTATCCAAACGCGGTAGGTACTGAAGGGGCTATCAGTGGTCGGCAATTGGTGGGCGGGGGTGAGATTGTTTTGCTGATGGCTGACTGCTGATGGCTGAACGCCAATTCGCTGACGGCTATTCTTCGTAGCCGTACAACTCAATCTCCGCAATCTTCGCGAGTGCCGTTGTTGGTCCTGTTATACGGTATAGTAAGCGTCCACGCCGCACTTGTCCCTCTTTGATTTCCACATTTTCGCGCCGTATCTGGACATTCTCCCGTCTCCGGGCGGCATCCTCCGTCGTCCGATGCACGACCAATTTAATGCCCGTTGTCGTAACCACTTTGTTGAAGCGGATATCGATGATCGGATCCTTGTTACTCCGCTGGTCATGGATTTTGTCCCATTCTCCACGCGAGTTGTACGCCATCAACTCGAACTCTTCCAAATTCGTGGAATGAATCACAATCCGATAGACTGACTTCTTCTCCGGTAAATAAACAATCGCCTCCGACGGAATATCAAGGTCGGTTACGCGACTGCCCGACCCCTTTTTACGTTGGGATTGCCCGATAGTCTCAGTTTTCCCATCAATGATTGCGGGATCGTTGGCGGTTACACCGGGCAGGAGCGCGTAGTTTTCGCTCCAGTTCTGAGCGAGGTTGCAACCATAGTATAGGCACATCAACCCCAATAACACGGCTGCGTGCACCCTATATGATTTGAATTTAACATGCATTATCGCCTCCGACGGACCCTATTCGATTCAATCTGATTGAGAATGTCCTCTTTTGTCAATTTACGCACCTTGAAATGCAATTTTCTAAAGAACGGCACCAGATCCTCACCCGCGGCTTCGCTAAAATAATAAACCAGAAAACTGGTCTTCATGGTCCCTACCAGTTTTTGATGCAGACCATCTGCTTCCATCAACCTAAAAACCCTGATGTAAAAATCGTTGCCGTATCGTTTCCACAACTCAGCAACAAGCGTATACGCATATCTATAGCGCCGATGCGTCAGCGGACTGTTTTCAGTATGTCCGCCCCAGCTCTCCAATTGATTCACGCCATCAAGGTCAACTCGCAGATCCCTTTCAAGACTGTCAAACTTAGGATGCGTTCCACCTTTCGCATATTCCGTCTGAATCAGGACAGCAATACCTTCCGAGAACCATACCGGTAGAAAATAGATATTCGTAAAAGCATGGGTGAGTTCGTGGGCCCGCACGCCGTGTTTTTCATACATCCGTATTGGGAAATCCATCTGAATACCATTAATGAACTTCACATAGCGTCCGTCCAGAATACCTGAACGATAGTCGGTGCGCGTAAGTGCTGCGAGATTAGTGCCTCTATAGAAGTGATGTAGCGTCACGTGAATCTTATGCTTCGGCTGAAAACCGAAGAGCCGATTCATCGCCTCATAAAGGCTTTCCATATAACCGAGTGCACTTCGTGTGAATATCTCCCGTTCCTCAGCTTCGTCAAATCCTTCAATTGCTCGCAAATCGTCAGCAAATTTGAGGGTATAGTGATCGCTCTCACCGAATAGCGCGTCCGGTCTAATCTCAATCGTTGCATTCGTGGGTCTCAGCATGAGCGAAGTCGCATCTCGTTCTTCGAGTATCCGTTTCTCGCGCCGTCGCTGCGCTTCCTCTAACGCAGCACAACCGTTGAAAACAAGCATCAACACAAGTGGCACAAGCACGGCTCGCGTTCGCATTACGCTATTGAAAATCGAAACAACAAGGCACAATCTACATCTATATTTCACAATGTTCCTCTTCAAAGCGGTACTGCCTTAGACGTATCACCGATGCGTCGCATGGTAATATCCTGTTCAACCGTTGGATCGGGCAGACCTGTTTCGGCAAGTCGGCGTTGCAGAAAAGCCGCCATATCCGCTCTCAAATGCGCAACGACATCGTCCGCCTCCTCAGCCAGATTATAAACCTCATCGGGATCCTCTTCAAGATCGTAGAGTTCCAAATCCGGTGTCCTATAAACGGCAGGCGTGCCGCCGGTTTCAACAATCAATTTCCACTTCTGGGTTTGCCACCCACGCTTTTTCATCCACCCACACTCGGTAAGATAGACCGCCTCCGTCGTCCCATCGTGCGAGCTGTTTTCCATCAAGGCACGTAGGCTTCTGCCCTCCATCTTTTCACGCGCCGCCACCGCTGTCAACCCCGCATAATCAAGGAGTGTCGGGGCAATGTCGGTAAGACGGACAAGACCGCTAAGCCGTTGTCCTTCAGGGATAAGTGCCGGACAGTGAACGATTAACGGCACGTGGCAATTGGTCTCATAAAGCCCATGATGGTCATACCAGAGTTCGTGTTCATCGAGTTCCTCACCGTGATCGGCGGTAAGAATCAGGAGCGTCTCCTCCAGTTGTCCACAATCGCGCAGATATCGGAACAACTGCGCCAAGCACGCGTCCATATAAGCGATTGAGGCATCGTATTGCGCGTTCACATACCGACTGTCCGTCCAGAGTCGCTTCTTCGCAATATTATCCGGATCCGATGGGTCTGGCGTGCACATCCACTGCCGGAAATAGTCCGTAAAAGGTTCGCATGCGTAAACAGCATCCATGCTTCGATTGTTCGGATCACATTCGTCCCCGCTATAAAACATCCGTTCAAACGGCAGCGGAGGCAGATACGGCGTATGCGGATCCCAATAGTGAAGAAAAGCGAACCAAGGTTTATCCTGTGCCTGGGCGAGGTCCAGGAGTTCAATCGCCGTTTCATTAACCGCCTCCGCTTTCCGAGCATTGCGGTAACCCATTTCCCATTGGTAGCCACGATACTGCGTCTCAGGGAAACCGCGCTGAAACCAGCGTCCCAAATTGTCCGCAGCAACCGCGAAGTAACCCGCCTCACTCAGCAGCTCAGGAGCCGTCTTTATATTCGTTGCCAAGTTAAGCGTCCCACCCTGTGTAATAATTTGGTGGGACAAGACATCCTTGCCCGTGAACATCGTCGTATGAGCAGGGTGTGTCGGAATATGCGGGCTGATACACTTCTCAAAAAGCGTCGCCGTCTCTGCAAGGGCATCGAGGTGCGGTGTTGTCAGGTTGCGATGCCCGTAACAACTCATGCTCGATGCCCGTAGCGTATCTAACGAGATGAGGATGATATTACGCAAAAATTCGGTCCTTTCCGCTAATCCCCTGCCGCAACATCCGCTGAGGTCACTTGTGCCGCACGGATCGCTTCACACAGATAAGTAATCCCTTCGGGAACATCATTCACGTGGCAGTAAGCATACGCCAGTCGGATCGCCTTTACGGGTTCATTCGCATAGTGGAACGCACTTCCGTTGCTATATCCGACCCCTTTTGCCGAGGCAAGTTCCTGTAACTTGTTGAGATCTGTGGTCTCCGGCAGATCTATCCAGAGGAAGAGCCCGCCGCGGGGTCGTGTCCATGTGCAGAGATCACTGACATGCTTCTCAAGCGTCTCCACCACTGCGCGACATTTCGCACCCACAGCCGCATTCGTCTTCACAAGATGCACTTCCAAATGCTCCATGAAGAATTCAGCAACGATCGCACTCGCCAGCGCGCTCGTCCCACCGTCCCAGCGGTTCTGGTGAATTTGCCCCCAATAAGGCTCTCTCGCCACAAGATACCCCTGTCGAACACCTGCTCCTAAAATCTTGGAGAAAGTCGCAATGAAGATCACCCGATTTAAAGTATCTAACTTAAAAAGCGAAGCCGGTGTCGGTGTCGATGTGAAGTCAATATCGCCGTAGCAATCATCTTCAACGATGAGTGTATCATATTCTTCCGCTAAGGCTAACATCCGATGTCGACGCTCAAGCGAGAGAATTGCCCCTGTCGGGTTCTGATGGTTCGATGTCGTATAGATGAATGATGGACGAATATTCTGACGTTTGAGTTCCGCGAGTTTCGCCTCCAACGCATCCATATTCATGCCATCGGTGTAGTCCATCGGCACCCCCACGATATTCGCTTTGAAATGCCGCATGATCCCCAAGGTGCCGCTGTAAGTATATTCCTCTGTCAGTACCGTATCGCCAGGGTTAATCAAGGTCCCCAGGACCAATTCCAGTGCCTGCATGGAGCCTGAGGTAATTGAGATGTTATCTATCGGCAGCGGGACACCTTCACGTCTCTCGAATCGCATTGATGCCAGTTCCCGCAATCCCCGATAGCCTGATTCGCCCGGATAGTTAACCAGATCACCGCCCAGCTTACGGAGAGCCTTTTCACTCGCTGCAATTAACCCGTCCGTCGGGAATGTATACGGATCCGGACGCCCGCCTGTAAAACCAAAGTCTTTCATAGTATACTCCTTCTTCTTGGCAGATTCCACATAAGTGAATTATAACAGACTCCCTGAAAAAAGGCAACACCGAAATAACAGGGTCATTCAATTGTAGGTTTCGATCTTGGTTTTGCTTTACAGAAGTGAACGTTTTTAGGAAATATCGCGAGCACAGCTCGCTCCTACAGAAGAGGGAGTTTCAACGACCGACGGAAAATAGAGAGAATTGAATAGCCCTGACCGAAATAACTATCTCAATTGACATCAAATTCCACATCGTGCTATACTTTGGTATCTTTACCAAGAGCAGCACTAACTATGTATGATTCTCTTCGGTTTACCTACACACATTGACACAGATGATAACCCAAAATCCGCTTCTAAACCTCACCTTTGAACCGATGCGCTTGTGTGATCTGCAGGAGGTACTAAAAATCGAAAACGAGTGCTTTGAGGATCCATGGAGCAAAACCTATTACGCATTATCTCTGAAACGACCTCGATCATACGAACATTTTTATGCCGCTCGGTACGAGGACACCATCGTCGGTTACATTGTGTTCAGTATTCTCCATGAAGAGGCGCATATCCTGAACCTCGCGGTGCCGGTTGCCTATCGGCGACAGGGTATCGCCAAATACCTGATCACCTCAGCCTTAGAAATGATACAAGCGCGTGACGGACGCGAAATTTTCTTGGAAGTCGCCGTCAGCAATCTACCGGCGCAGTATCTCTACCGACAGTTCGGGTTCCGCATTTGTGGTATCCGAAAAAACTACTACGGACGTTCTAAAGACGCTTACGTTTTCCGAAAAGGAGTAGAAATTCATGCTATTTAACCTATTAAGTCAAACCTTTTCAGCGACGACGAACCTGTCGCTCTCAACCCGCCGACAGGAAGCACGGACAGTCGGCAGAAATGGTTGGCGTGTCATCGAAGAAGAGGTCAATTGGAACATCTCCGAAACCGCCATCGTTGTCGTTGATATGTGGAATGAACACTGGTCATGGGGAGCCACGGAACGTGTGAACGTGATGGCACCGCGGATGGACATCGTACTCGGGCGGGCGCGGGAGCAGGGCATACAGATTATCCACGCGCCATCTGACACAATGGACTTCTACGAGGCACATCCAGCACGCCGTGCGGTCTTAGAACTACCGCACGCCGACACACCCACCGAACGCGAACTGCCTGACCCACCCTTACCTGTTGACGCTTCCGATGGCGGCTCGGATACCGGCGAGACTGATGGTTACAAAGCGTGGCACCGTCAACACCCAGCCATTGAAATCTCTGATGTAGATGCCATCAGCGACAACGGGCAGGAAGTATACAATCTGCTGGATCGCAAAGGTATTAAGAATATTATCTTTATGGGCGTTCACACCAATATGTGCGTCCTCGGACGTTCTTTCGCTATTAAACAGATGGTACGTTGGGGCTTCAACGCCGTTCTTGCCCGCGACCTCACCGATGCGATGTACAACCCGTTCAAACCGCCTTACGTCAGCCACGAAGAGGGCACACAACTCATCATTGAATACATTGAAAAATTCTGGTGTCCCACAATCTTGAGCGGCGATTTGACGACACCCAAGGTATGATATTCCTCTCGACCGCTGACGGTTGTTGCTTGACAACTAAAACGGTAGGTGCGGTTTCCCAACCGCACCCGCATTTGCCCATGTACAACAAAATGCCCACGGTAACGAAAATACCGCGGGCATTTTAATTTCGGTGTATCCTTATTGACGGTTGCCTTTCAGCGCACCCCACGTTGTCGTGAGTTTCGCCTTCGGATCTACAGCAGTCCCCACAGCAGGCACGACCTCCAAAGCACTGAACATGGCGTTCAGATCGCCTGCACCCGTCTCCGCGTTTCCTGCAAAGTGGAGATCAAGGGTGCCATCGCTGACTTCAATCCCGGAATACATTTTGATGTCAATCTCGTCTTTGCCGGGTGTCACGTAAAGCGGCTCGACGTTGTCCTCTTCAATGAAAATGTCGAAACCTCGGTTATTTGGAGACCAGTGCTCACCCACGAGATAGGTAACATCAAAAGTGCCGTCGCCAGTCTTAAACTGATACTTGACGGTGTCAGGGAATCTTGCCCAACTGACAGCGTAGAAGAGTTCCACATCATAACCAGCATCTTTTACTTGCGCTTGTGCGTCCGCTGTCAAGGTTGCGACTTCAGCAACACGAGGTTCCAATTCAGTCCAACCACCCCATGCCTGGTCCGTCTGCTGCGCGCCATTCCAGACCCGCCCTTGTGAATCCGTGAAGTCATCTGTCTTGCCACCCCACACCCGAAATTCTTCAGCCGGTAGCAACGCCGGGACTGCGAGAATCCCCAGAAAAGCGACAATCGTCAAAATGCTCAATAGTCTCATTAAAATACCTCCATCTATTCGTTAATTCCGCTCCCCTTTCAGGGCTCCCCAAGTCGTAGCGAGTTTCTGTTTCGGGTCAACGGCTAATGCAGGGATTACCTCTATCGCACTGAACATGGCGTTCAGGTCGCCCTTGCCGGTCTTCTGATTGCCAGCAAACTCAAGGCTCATCACTTTATCTTTAACCTCAATGCCTTCATAGCGTTTAATGTCTATCTCATCTTTACCGGGAGTAACATAGAGCGGCTCCACAATCTCTTCTTCAATGATAATATCGAAGCCACGATTGTTCGGTGACCAGTGTTCACCCACGAGATAAGTAACATTAAAGGTGCCTTTACCGGTATTCAGATCGACCTTAACGACATCAGGGAACCTTGCCCAACTGACAGCATAGAAGAGCTCCTCATCATACCCTTCTTTCTTCGCCAGTTTTTGGGCATCTTTCGTAAGGTTTTGGACTTCAGCGATGCGAGGCTGCAGATCGATCCACCCGCCCCACTTCTTTTTCTCGTTCTGTCCACCGTGCCAGATACGGCCATCGGAATCTTTAAAATCCTCCACTTTGCCGCCCCATACCCGAATCTCTTCGGCTGAACCCGCGTCATGGATGATCGTTACCGCAACATATACGGCAATCAAAACAACAAAAAATAAACTTCGTCGCATGTTTCCTCCTGATTGTAATTAAGAAATGGACATACATTGGAATTAAGGATAACATATCCTTAGAATTAAGGATAACATATTCTTCTCACAATTGCAATATTTTCGTATCACTCCGAGGGCTCAACCACAACAAGTCGCTGATTTGCTTGCACATCGGTCAACGTTTGCACAGTCCCGCTCGGCCATCGAATAACAATTCGATCCACTGTCTTGTAGGCCGCAAGTCCAAACTCGACATCGATACTGCTCTGAGAAAGATAACTGTCGCCTGCCGCCACCTGCTGAATTTGGTGAAGGTCGCCAGCACTCACCCTCACAAGCGCGCCAACACCGTCCCGATTGCTCATTGTGCCGACTGTGCGAATCTGAAGCCACTGCTGTTGGTTCCCACCCTCGTTTTGAAGCAATATCGGTTTCCCACCACTGTTGACGATAAAGAGATCCAAATCGCCATCGGCATCGTAATCTCCAACCGCGACACCTCTACCAACCCCGTAGGAACTGAATTCCCGAAGTCCGACGGCATCAGAAATATCAGTGAAGGTGCCGTCTCTATTGTTCTGGAGAAAAACATCCGCTTGCCCATATGCTTCCCACGAAGCCGGATCAATGTGTCCTGCCGAGAAAAAGAGATCCAGATCGCCGTCGTTATCCGCATCAAACAGGGCAGTGCCCCAACATGTTTTACTGAGTCCTGACTCAAAAACACCACTCCGTGCAGAAACATCGGTAAAGGTCCCATCACCATTATTTCTATAAAGGACATTGTTTTCATCTAACCAATTTGTAACAAAGATATCCAAATCGCCATCGGCATCGTAATCGCCCCAAGTAATGCCCATACCACTCCGTATGTCGCCGGTGCGGCTCCTTGCATCTGGACGGTTCGTGTTCGTGAACGTTAACTCCCCATCGTTGCGATAGAGGATATTCTGGTCGGTATCATTGGCGAGATACAGATCCAAGTCGCCATCGGCATCGTAATCCGCTGCAGCGACTCCAAGTGTCAGATGAAATCCACCATTCACCTTGGCGGCATCCGTAATATTAATGAAACCGCCGTCTCCCTTATTTAAATAGAGAAGGTTCGCTTGTCCGAAGAAATCATACGGGAAAAAGACTTCATCCCCTTGTGGAACTTTGGTATATTCGATATAATTGCCGACGTAAAGGTCGAGGTAACCGTCGTTATCATAATCACCCCAAGCGATCCCAGCACCGAAACCCTCGTGACCAATGCCGCCTGCCCCGGAGGAAAAACGTTTGAAAGTCCCGTCGCCGTTGTTCCGATAGAACAGGTTCGCTTTATAGTTCGTGACATAAAGATCGGCATCGCCATCGTTGTCATAATCTGCAAAGGCACATCCCATACCCCAACCTGTATCGCCGACTCCAGCGGTATCCGTTACATCAGTGAAAGTCCCATCACCGTTATTCCGATAGAGGGCGTTCTTCGGTAGCACCGCTCCTGATGTTGGTCGCACCAAGGCACCGTTGACAATATAAAGATCCAATTTCCCATCGTTGTCGTAGTCGCACCACGCCGCACCCGAACCGACGAGTGCGGGCACCACACGCAAGTCGATACCACCGGCGTGCTCAAAATGGATCCCCGCCTGTTCAGTGACATCCACAAATTGGATATCAGATGCATAACTGCTGAAAATAAACGTGAAAATAAACGTAAAACTCAAGACCGCAATAGCGTCTCGCAACCTATTGTGCATTCAAATTCCTCTCAGACCCAACTCGCATTGTACTGAACATTATACACAAAACCGTGCGTCAGGTGTGTCTTTATTTCCCCTTTCATCAATCTGCTAAAGATTCATTATTACCAGTCTTGGTAAGAGGGAACTCCGTTTCCTGACTGCTGGCTGTAGGAGCGAGCTTTGCTCGCGATATTCCTTTGTTCTTCCGAACGTTCAATAAATAGCACTACTACAAACAGCTTCGTCTGTTTCCACTCTTTGCTGATTGCTGACCGCTGACCGCTAACTGCTGACAACTGACAACTGATAACTGATAACTATTGACGATATAGAGATTTTAGTTGCAATTACGGTGAAAATGTGTTAAAATTCATAGGAGTTAATGTGGTTAAAGCCAGTTGTTTAAGTTAGAGGGCATGCAAGTGGAAATATCTGTCTTAGTACTTAACGCCAGCTACGAAGCAATCAACGTTTGCAATCTCAGGCGCGCGATGAAAATGGTTTTTAAGGGCACTGCACAGACTGAAGAAGTTTCTGATGTTGAGATTCATTCGCCAAGTGCCGCGGTGAGAGTCCCACATGTAATTCGGTTAGTAAACTACGTCCATGTCCCGCGTAGCGTCGTCAAATTTTCACGGAGGAATGTTCTCGTCCGCGACCAGTATACATGTCAATACTGTCATGGCGAGTTCCCAGCAGCGCAACTCACGATGGACCATGTGGTACCGCTCTCTCGTAGCGGAGAAACAACATGGGAGAACGTTGTGACAGCCTGCAAAAAGTGTAATAACAAAAAGGGCAGTAAAATGCTCTACGAAGCGCGATTGAAACTGCAGCGTCAGCCGAAAACACCATCAATTTTGACCTATTTGCAACTCAATCGTCATTTTCGCGGGTGCCACCCGTCGTGGAGAAAATATCTGTATATCAACTAAATCATGCAAGATCCGAAAAAACTGAAAAAGCGTTGGGAATTCCAGCGCGCCTATCAGAAAGGCAGTAAGTATTGGAATCGCTACTTTGTGATATACGTGTTCCACACCCATTTCAATAACCTCCGATTAGGAATAACCGTCAGCAAAAAAGCCGGAAAAAGCGTTCAACGGAATCGGGTCAAAAGACTCATTCGTGAATCGTTTCGGCAGTTACGCCCGCGGATAAAAACTCAATACGACATCGTAGTCGTCGGAAGGACAGAAGCGTGTCGACTCACATGTCAAGAAGCAAGAGATGGATTGTTTCACCTTTTTCGGAAAGCATCTATTTTAAAACAATCCAGCCAGCGACAGTCTAAGACAAGGTAAAACGATAGCTGTCAATGAGGAATAGAGGCGTGCCACATTGCAAGCACCACGAAGAAGATGTAAACCAAAGTAGGAGCCAGCGGATACGCTGTAAGTTGGACGGGACAGTGATACTTCTACAACCCATCCACTTTTATCGACGCTTTATTTCACCGCTGTTACCACCGTCCTGTCGATTCTATCCGACCTGCTCGCAATATGCACTCCAAGCGTTAAAGCGCTACGGCACGTTCAAAGGGTGTTGGCTAACAATGAAACGACTTTCAAAATGCCACCCTTACCATCCGGGAGGCTTTGATCCTCTAAAATAGCAGGGCAAACTTCAATAATTAATATATTTAAGAAACACAAAAAATGAGGAGCATCTAATCTCGATGGGAGTACGTTACATTCTTGCATTGGTTCTAATGATTGCTGTGATGGTCGGATGGAGCCTATTTTTCGGCAAACGCTTCGCCCCTCAACCCGATGAACCTGCAACTACCGAGAGACCAGCATCAAGTCCAAGCGAAACACAATCGGATACCGCAACGCAGGGAACACTCGATGAAACCGACGTGTCTCTCAACCCTGACCTCTGGGCTCCAAGTGAGGAAAGGCCAGACGATACAGAAGTTAATGTCCAAACCGATAACTATAATATCGTCTTTAACGAAAAACTCGCAATCACCAAAAAGTGGCAGTTAAATCATTTTCCGGACCGGTCAGATGCAGACAAAACCCCTTTGAACTTAATTCCGGATAACGCGCTTAACTGCCTTGAAATTCGGTTAGGAAATCAACAGTTGCAGCGTAACCTTGATCACCGCCTCGCGACATGGCAGGCAGATAGATCGAAAATAAGCATCGCAGATGGGCAACACCCTAAAACACTCACTTTTAAGACAACAATTGAGGAAAAACTACAGGTCGCGAAGCAGTTCACCTTCAATCCGGGCAGCTATTTCGTTGACATGGCGGTAACCTTCCAAAATGTCTCTGACGAACCGCTGCTTATGGGTGGAACCGAACCCACAAACGGATACCAACTTCAATGGGGACGAGGTATCAATGCCGATCTGCTCCCACATGAAAAGAAGAGCGGCAAACGTGGGCGACGCGGCAGTGAAGGTGCAAAAGCTTATATCGGTGAGGACAAACCGAGGCGTGAACTCAAATCTGAACAGGCTTTAGCGACAGTTCTCTGGGCAGGTATGGACAGCCAGTACTTCAGCGCATTGATGATCCCAGATCAGCAGCTTGCCGCTACATATAGATTTATAGAGACACCACAGGCAAATGTTACAACCGATATCGCTGTCACCGCACCAACAGAGACCGCTGCACTCGTAGTACCGAGTTTTTATCTCGCGGCACAGGGGAAGAGAACGGATGTTTTCCGGCTCTACGTCGGACCGAAGAACGATACAATCCTAAAAAGTATAGAGGCACCGAATGCACCTGAAAACCCAGTGCGGCTCTCGAAAGTCATCGACTTCGGATTCTTCTGGCCCCTCGCATGGGGAATGCTCTGGGTATTCAAAGGTTTGCACGGTATCTTTGGAAACTACGGCATCGCGATTATCCTACTGACGGCTTTGGTGAAGGTCATCTCTTATCCTTTCACACGCAAAGCACATAAATCTATGAAGGAGATGCAGAAACTTCAACCGCAGTTAGTGGAATTGAAGGAGAAATACAGGGATGACCCGCAGAAACTCAATCGCGCTACAATGCGACTCTATAAGGAACACGGTGTCAACCCGTTAGGTGGCTGTATACCATGGCTTCCACAAATTCCGATTTTTTGGGCACTCTTCGCACTTCTTGGAAGCGCAGTGGAACTCCGTGGGGCACCCTTCCTTTTATGGATTGATGACCTTTCTGCACCTGACACTTTAATCGAATTGCCTTTCACGATTCCATTGATTGTCACGCAGATAGATGCCGTCCGTCTATTGCCGATAATAAATGGTTTGACAACTTGGCTCCAACAGAAATTCGTCGGTAATATGGCACCAACGACGGACAATATGCAAGCAAAATTAATGCAGTTTATGCCCCTCATTTTTATCTTCATCTTTTATAACTGGGCATCCGGGTTTGTGTTGTATTGGCTGTGCAATAACGTTTTCACGATAGCACAACAATACTTGCAGAACCGAAACGAGACTGACGAAGATCAGTCCGCACCAGCAGACACGAAAAAAAGGAACAACTCCAAACGAAAGTAAAACTATTGTCCCGCAAGTTTTTTAACTATTGCGCCTGGGCCGCTCTCCACTTCGTTACGAGCGGGTTTCTGGTGAATGGCTATCATCCTTCGGGTCGGTTCGCTTTCAGCAGTCAGTTAAGAGGTTTTCGGTTAAGCCTCAACGTCTTGTAGCATAAACTGTTAGTTTGTGCGGTTTTAACGAGAACGCAGCCTGCAACAACGGCGCAGGGTTTTTGCTTGGGTGTTTCTTCAGATATACGTAAAGGCACGTGAAATCACTAATCCACTTGACCGAACCGCAAGGTATAATTAAAAAGAGGATATTAACTTGTGCAGCACTATATCGAAACCGAAGGCGATACAGTGGAGGAAGCAATTGAACACGCGCTGACCGAACTCGAGGCAACTCGGGATCAGGTCACAATTGACATCGTCAATGAACCTACGAAAGGGATTTTGAATTTCGGTGCTAAACCGGCAAAGATTCGAGCAACACTCAAACAAGATGTCTCTTCCGCACCGGAGACAATCCTAAAGGAGATGCTCAGTCGGATGAGAATTGACGTAGAGGTCGAATCAAGCTTTGTTGACGGAAGCACACACCTCAATGTTGTCACCGACAGCCCCGCACTGCTCATCGGGAAACACGGGCAGACTCTCGATGCGATCGAACGTTTGCTTAATTGTATCGTTAACAAAGCCTCGCTTGTAAAAAGACGCGTTTTCGTCAACACAGAAGGCTATCGAGAACGCCGAGAAGAACGACTCGTCGAAATGGCACACCAAGTCGCTGAAAAGGTCAGATATACCGACAGGGAAGTCGTCCTCGCACCGATGTCCGCACGCGACAGGCGTATTATTCATGTCGCCTTAAAAGGGGACGAAGTCGTGTCTACCTACAGCCAAGGCGAGGGTGAAATGCGGCGCGTCGTCGTCACAACGCAACAACCTTAAGTGAACGGGGAATGGGCGTCAGTCTTCATGCTTCGCAGTGAGAACAGTTTTCAGTTAAAGAGATGTTTGTGGCAGTTACGTTTATCAAAGTTTCCGAGTCTAAAACCCGCTAATTCATTTGGAGGAGAGGGTGTTAGACTTGCTATCGCAAGCAACCCTTGTTGATCCCACAATCCACCTCGCGCAAGCGGGATTCAAGAACCCCCTGCTTTAGCGGGGGAGTATGTCAATTGCCGTCACCACACACTTAACTTTAACCATCAACTCGCCTCCGTTATAAATGTTAAAGCACGAGTTGATGGTTAAAACTGACAACTGACGACTGATAACTATTCTATGAATTTCCACGATACGATTACAGCCATCGCAACGGCACGGGGTGAAGCCGGCATCGGGATCGTCCGAGTGAGTGGTGACCTTGCCCTACCGATCGCCGTTGAATTGTTCCGATCACCGCACGGCGTGTCTCCCACAGAACTGTCAACGCATACGCTTACATACGGACACGTCATAGATACAAACGCATCCGATAATGTCATCGACGAAGTGTTACTCGGCATCATGCACGCACCAAAGACATATACCGGTGAAGACATCGTCGAATTTAACTGCCACGGCGGAATCGTAACACTCACAGCAGTGTTGGACTTGGTGGTGAAGAGTGGGGCACGGGTCGCCGAACCCGGAGAATTTACAAAACGTGCCTTCCTCAACGGAAGACTGGATTTAGCACAAGCGGAAGCGGTCGCCGAACTCATCGCCTCAAAAACAGACTTAAGCCGAAAAATCGCTATAGAGGCACTCGCCGGAAAACTCTCTGATACTGTAAATTCCCTCAGCGACCGACTCGCTGGTTTGCTCGCAGAAATTGAAGCATCCATCGACTTCCCCGAGGAAGACCTGGATTTCATGAAGATGGAGACACAACTCGAAACGGCGCGTGCTGTTCAGACCGACTTAACGGCACTGCTCGACACTGCCGCAGAAGGTAGGATTATCACAGAAGGTGTCAATGTCGCTATATTGGGTAAACCGAACGTCGGAAAATCAAGTCTGCTCAATGCGCTCGTTGGAGCAACACGTGCAATCGTTACAGACATACCCGGCACGACACGCGATACAATTGAGGAAACGATTAGCGTCAATGGTATCCCGTTGAAACTCATTGATACCGCCGGGATTCGACCGACAGATGACATTGTAGAACAACAAGGTGTTGAACGGAGCAAAGCGGTGCTTGACAGGGCAGAACTGCTACTGTTGATGTTTGATGCCTCGCAACCGCTGAACAACGCAGACTTGGAACTCTTACAGACGGCGCAATCAGCCAAGGCAATTCTTATTCTCAATAAGGTGGATCTACCGGTTGTGACGCCATCAACGACATTGCTTGTGCGCTGTCCTAAAAAACAGGTTGTCGAGACAGCGATTCCTGAGGGCAAAGGGCTCGATGCCCTAAAATCTACGATCTGTGAGGAATTACTTGGAGGCGAATGGGTCGTCGGTGAATCGCCGATTGTCACAAACGCTCGCCACCAAGAAGCACTCCGCCGCGCAAACGAAGGACTCAATTATGCGATAGAGAGTCTCGAAAACGGTATGCCCCCCGATCTCGTCGCTGTCGATCTGCGAATCAGTTTGGACGGTCTCGGAGACATTGTCGGTAAGACAACAACTGAAGATATTTTGGATAGAATCTTCTCTCAGTTCTGCGTCGGAAAGTGAACAAAATGAGAACTTTTACCGTGATTAGGTGTGTCTATTTCTTGCATGCGAGCAGAGGGCATTGATTCTGGACACACCCTCACAAAGGAGTGAATCATGTTAGGGGCAAAACAACAGTGGTGCCCTCGCTGCCAAAGGCACGTACAAACAGAGCAGAAGCAGTCCTACGTTGGCAGACAGAAAGAGCTCGTCCGAATTATTATTACCTGTTTCAAGTGTCGGACAACGCTATCGAGCAAAACAACCAGCGCAGCTGCACTTGAGCAGAGCGAAGAAGAGACTGCAACTGAAGAGTAGTACAAATGCACTAATAATACTACAGTCTATCTCATAAATCGTGGGAGGGGAACCTTGTAAGCCCGATTTTGAGGTTTGTATGGCACAATTGATTACCCTTGTTTCAGTTTGTAGGTAACGGTTGATTGAATGAACCCCAAACATCTTATTTATGAGGCACGCTCTACTGAAATTAATGAAGTTGTAAGGAAATTAAAGCGTTATTAAACAAAAAAGGAGAAAACTAATGTTTAATACTGTTTTTCGCCGCATATCACTCGGTGTCCTGCTGCTGATGGTAGGCACAGTCCCCGCGCTCATCGCGAGCGAGGAAGTTAAATGGGAAAAAACGCTTGAGGACGGCATGACAAAAGCCGAGAAGATCGGCAAACCGATGATGATGGACTTCTACACCGATTGGTGAGGGTTCTGTAAGCGGCTGGATGCCGAAACGTTTACGGATGCACGCATTATTGAACTTTCTGAAAAGTTTGTTCCCGTCAAAGTGAATCCAGAAGATAAGAATTATCCTATCAATGAAGAGACGCGGAGTCGGTACGGTGTCACTGCTTACCCAGCAGTCCTGTTCGTCAGCCCAGATGGAGGTCTCATCCAAAAGGCTTCAGGATTTCTCACACCGGAACAGTTTTCGCCGATTATGCAAGATGCTTTGGCAAAAGAGGGAGTCTTTTCGAAGAAACTCGACGAACTGAAAAAGAAACCGGACGATGCCAAACTCAACACTCAAGTCGCGCTTACCTACCTCGAACGGAAGCAGCTTGAAAAAGCAGTCTCGTTCAGTGAGAAAGCGTTTGAGCATGATCCGAAAAACCGCACGAAGCTCATCCCAAACCTGCACAACCAATTGGGACTCGCTTACGGCACGCTCGTTGAAGGGTCTATGCTTGAAAACAGCGAAGAAGCGGAGACGTACTTTGAAAAGGCTGTCTCTCACTTCAAAACCGTCATAGACACGTACCCGAAAAGCAAAGCCTATGAACCCGCCCAATACTATCTCGGCGTAACATACGCCATCAAGGGGAATTTTGAAGACGCGATCGCCGTGCTTGAGAAGTTATCCCACCATGCTAAGGACGAGAACATAAGGCAGAATGCCGAAGGAATGCTGGAACGGGTCAAAGATTTGGCGAGTTCCAACTAACAATTTCCGGTAGATGCGGTTTCTAACCGCATCTACAATAACATCAACTCAGAGATCTCCCCTGGGCTTAGAAATCGATACTGTCCAGACGGAAGATTGCCTAACCGCAAATTACCGATTCGGACCCGCTTCAAACGGATTACCGGATGTCCGACGGCTTTAAACATTAAACGTACCTGCCGTTTCTTTCCCTCGTGAATCACCATCTCAAATTTCGTTGTCGCGCTGTCCTTACTTACTCTTAAACGCTTGACCTTCGCTGGTGCCGTTGTTCCGCTCGGAATCGTAACACCCTGACGCAACTGTTGAATCGCGTCGTCGCGCGGCACACCCTTCACCCACACGAGATAAGTTTTCTCTACTTCATGGCTCGGATGTAGCAACCGATAAGCAAAGTCTCCATCATTTGTGAAGAGGAGAAGTCCCTCGGTCTCCAAATCCAGGCGTCCGACAGGATAGAGAGTATCGGGCAGATCTGCAACGAGATCCATGACGGTAGGTCGTCCGCGTTCATCGCGGCGCGTCGTTAGGCAGCCTGCGGGTTTATTTAGCATCAGATAGATGTGTTCTGCTAACGGCTCGACCTGTTTCCCCTCAAACTCAACAGAATCAGTCTCTATGTTAATCGGGTGTCCCGGAACCAAAACCGGTTCGCCGTTGACAGTGACTAAACCGGCTTGGATGTTCCTTTTCACTGCCCGTCGGGAGGCGATTCCTGATGTAGCAATATACTTTTCAAGTCGCATCATGTTCGGCACGGATTTTTTCACATCCGTCTCCTGAAGTCATTCTTCTATGTGCCAACCCTTTTCTGTCGCGATGCGCCTAAGTTGCCGGTCTGGATTGACAGCAACCGGATGTCCGAACAATTCCAGTTTGTATGCATCCGTGTGGTGATTTCCGTATGCGTAGGAACCACTCAGATCAAACCCGTGTTCGGTCGCGAGGTGTTGGGCGAGTTTCGCTTTATTTTCCGCGAAAGGGTGTAGTCCGATGCGCTGTCCCGTAAACTTTCCGTCAGCCACTTCCAACTCGTGAGCAACCATCATATCGGTTTGAAAATGCTCATGGAACGGTTGAACGAGGAACGACAACGAACCCGACATGAGAATAACTGTTCGTCCTTCAGCACGGTGGGCATATATCAATTCGGAAATGTGAGGCGCGATACTCGCACGCAATGTGTCAACAAAACAGCGGTGTGCAATCTCATAGATGCGATCCTGTTCTAAACCACGGAGGTAGATTTTGTTAGATTTCGCCACTGGTAGGGACTTAACCTTCAGAAAATTGAATGTCCACGCAAGTAAATTCGGTATAGGGATCTCGCCGTGGTTCAACAGATACGTCAAAAAAAACTGCTCTGAAGAGAGTCGGATGATCGTGCCATCTAAATCGAAAATGGCACATGTTTTGGATTCTGTCATGTCGTCTGCTGCCCCAGCACACGTCGATAGGCTTTGACTGCGGCTTCCAATCCAATGTAGAGCGCGTCCGCCATCAGATGATGCCCAATGGAGACTTCAAGGAGTCCCGATAATTTCTGCATCAACGGTAAGTTTTCAAGATTAAGGTCGTGTCCTGCGTTGACACCAAGCCCTAAATCCACCGCTTTCGTCGCCGCATTTTCCAATAATGCAAATTCATGTTCAATTTCCGGCTTTGTCTGTGCCATCGCGTAAAGTGCGGTATAAAGTTCAATTCTGTCTGCGCCGATGTCGCGCGTTCTCGCTATCTGTTCCACATCAGTTCCACTAAATAGACTCACACGGATATTTGCATTTTTTAACGCTTCGATGATCGATCTCAACGTATCGCCATCTTTGCGGATGTCCCAGACGGTGTGGCTTGTTATTTCACCTACGACAACCGGAACGAGCGTGCACTGTGTCGGTTTTGTACGTAGCACCATATCGATAAGGTCGGGTCTCGGATCGCCTTCGATATTGTATTCAATGTTGGGTGATTCTTGAGTATTGATTTCTGTTAATCGTTCAGCGATGTCCTGTACATCTGCCGGGGTGATATGGCGTTGGTCTTCGCGCGGATGTACAGTAATACCTTGCGCGCCAGCGGCGATGCAGGTATCGACAGCGGTGAGCACATCCGGAATATCGCCACCTCGGGAGTTTCGCAGTGTCGCGATTTTGTTTACATTCACACTTAACGCTATCATTTTTTTCTCCATAAAAGGGTACGCGAATGTCTCACGCTTTTTGAGCGACCATGTTCGTAAGGATACCAAGGATTTTATTGCATTGCGCGATTTGGTAGATGGTTAAATCAATGTGCAAACACTTTGCCTCCAATTTGAGAAATAGCCAGTCTGTCCCTGAAGTAACAGTCCCGTAAGTGCAGGAGACGTTATTTCCTTTTTCTGCATTAAACCATTGGGCGGCAAGCATCTCTGCGACACATTGCCCAAGTCCGCCGATCAAGTCCTCCTTTTTTGCCTCAACGAGCATGATGACGGGTGCCTCTAAAACAGTTTGTCCTGGCGACAAACTGACCAAAAAATCGCATACACCTGTCAAGTCGTGTTCGGCATCAACGTTGAAGTCGATCCCAGAAAAGAGACTGATTCGGTCTTCTGAGATTTCGCGGAGTTCAAACAGGACATCAGCAACAATCAGTTCCGAGCGGGCCTTCTCTGTCCCGATGGCAGCTGCTAACGGCACCTTTTTTGCGAGTTCCGCTGTAAAATAGGGGCGCGGTGTCACAGGTTCGCTGTCAGAAAAGAGACCGATAGATTCAACCTTTTCCAATTGAAAGGTTGACAACACCGCTGCTAATGTAAAGTTGCTATAAGCCATTTGTATCCCTCCTTTCGCGAATGGCAACGTGATTATTAAGAAAAAACGCGATCCCTCCGTTCCTTTTATGGGAAAATACCCAGCTGCATATAGGATTTCGCAATTCTATGGATGGCATTGATAAATGCCGCCGTTCGGTAATCCACAGCACCGTTTTTGCTGCTGTAATACATGCAGGTTTCACGCATCTCCTGATAGGCAGTTATCATTGTATCCTGAAGTCCAGAGTTTACGAGGTCCTCCTCATCGGCACCGTGTATCAACTCAAGTTCATCTTCTGAGAATTTATAGCCAGTCGCTTTCTCGACAGCACGGCGCATCGCGTGTTGGGTTTGGTCCTCAAACCGTTTACCGAGCCTCCCAAATTGTACATGCGACAGATTCCGAAGCCACTCGAAATAGGAGACAGTGACACCACCAGCGTTGAGAAAGGTATCTGGTATAATCAAGATCCCTCGTTTTTGGAAAATTTCATCGGCAGCCGGTGTTGTGGGTCCATTCGCGGCTTCGGCGATAATAGTGGCTTTGATTCGGGGCGCGTTTGCTGCTGTGAGTTGATTCTCAAGCGCGGCTGGCACGAGGATATCGCACGCCAACTCCAAACCATCGTTCGGGTTTTCAATAAGTTCAGCACCCGGATACCCCTGGATTGACCCTGTCTCTGCACGATGCATAGCAACTTTTTCGACATCAAATCCGTGTACATCATAGATGCCACCATTTCGCTCAATAATCCCGATAACGTGTGCATCCGCCTCCATCAGAAACTTGGCAGCATGGTAGCCGACATTACCAAAGCCTTGAATAACGACGCTTTTGCCTTGTAAGCCCGGCGATAATCCAACCTGCTGCATATCATCGGCGACACTACATGCCTCTTGCAAGCCGAAAACAACACCGCGCCCGGTAGCCTCTCTCCGCCCATGAATCCCGTTTTGTTCGATCGGTTTGCCTGTTACACATGCGATAGCATTAAGTTTATCAGGTGCCATTGTCATATAAGTATCCAGAATCCACGCCATCTCAGTCTCACCAGTTCCGAAATCCGGTGCTGGCACATCTACCCCGGGTCCGATGTAATTCTTCTGGATTAATTCATAGGTGTAACGGCGGGTGATACGCTCCAATTCACTTTCTGAATATTCGCGTCTATCCAATTGAATGCCACCTTTGGCACCGCCAAATGGTACATCAACAAGTGCGCACTTGTAGGTCATCAACGCCGCCAGTGCCATTATCTCATCTTCGTTGACGAGGGTACTGTAACGGATGCCACCTTTCGTTGGGAGGCTATGGTGGCTATGCTCCGCGCGCCATCCATGAATGGTTTGAATAGTCCCGTCGTCCCGTTTTATCGGAAACGTGAAATGGCAGGAGTTATTACAAATCTTTATCTGCTCTAAAAGTCCTGGCGGATATTCGGTGAATTGGGCAGCTTTATCAAAATCCCTATTCACTTTCTGGAAAAACGAGAAACTTTCTGCCATAATGCTCAACCTGAATGTAGTAACGGGCGAGGCACAGAGACCTCGCCCTACAATAATTTAGACTAACAATGGGACAATGTAAAAACTTTGCCTTAGAAAACCGGTGCTACCGTTGCCGAATGAATTTCTGAAGCCGTGCGTCTGCTTGAACTTCACCAACGTACATATCGCCGTGCGAATCCAACCAGATCCCGTGTGGGCATGCCATAAATTCACCGGGGACAGCACTGCCGCGTTCGCTACCCCATCGGGAGACAACCTCGCCATTCAACGTCATGATGGTGATACGCTGATCCAACTCGGCGATATAAACGAGTTCGTCTTCGTCAATGTAGATTGTGTCTGGATGCGCCAAGTCCCCCCATTCTTCAATGTACTCACCATCGAGGGTAAAGAATTGGATGCGATTGTTTTCCCGGTCGGCGACCATAAGTCTATTGCGCGGATCGACTCTGACACAATGCGGCAGATTAAATTCACTGGGACCTGTACCCGGCTGTCCCCACGATTTAATGAGTTCACCATCGGGCGAGTATTTGTGAACGCGGGCGTTGCCGTAACCGTCGGTGATATACATTTCGCCATCGGGGCCGAGTGCCAAATCCGTCGGTTGATTGAAGGGTTCACCTTCCGCACCGGGGACATCTGGCGTGCCAAGCGTCATCAGGAGTTCACCGTTCGTACTGAACTTGCGCATGACATGCGTGTCACGTTCCGTACAATAGATGTTATCGTCGGCATCGATGAAAATCCCGTGGGCATCCTTGAGGATGTCGTCACCCCAAGAGTCAATAAAATTGCCATCCCGATCAAGGACGATCATCGGATGCTCGCTGCGACTGTAAACATAGACGCGGTCCTGTGAATCAACAGCAACAGCGGGAATCCAACCAAATTCCCAACCCTCTGGAAGTGTCCACCAATTCTCTTGCACAGTGTATTGATGTGTACCTTGTCCGTAAACCATAAATTTTCTCCCTACTCTAAAAAGAATTGGCATCTATTTTAGCAGGTTCATCGCGATTTCTCAAGGGAAATTTACGGAACATTTTGGCTGTAGGAGCGATCTCCTGATCGCGACTCCTCCTATACAATGCAAAGAAGACTGAAAATTGAACACCTCTGGGCGGGTGTTTCTATAGCCAGTTCCAGCGAACCATCCACGAATTCAGTTAGACAAACATCCCACTACCTTAATAAGGTCTGTATTGTTCATGATGCTGCCCACCTGTTCAGCATTTCTACCCCACCCGTAAAGCGGAACATTGCTGACGGTGTGCCCACCTGTGCTCCAAGAAATTTCGGGGACATGCCCCTTACCATTGTTTTTATGTACTTTCAAGCCTCCTGTCTCATGATCAGCAGTGACAAGAATAAGGGTGTCATCTCGCCCAGCAACGCGGTCAAAAATGGTTTGTACCGTCTTGGAAAACTCGATTGTCTCTAAAATGTTGCGTTCAATGTCATTAGAATGTCCAGCATGATCGATACGTCCCCCTTCAACAAGTAAGAAAAAGCCTTCTGGAGCGTTACAGAGAATGTCCACCGCCACCGTCACCATCTCTGACAGGTGAGGCAAATCGTTGGGACCATCAAACATGTACGGGATATTCGTATCGCCGAACTGTCCGGAAACGGGGTTTTCAGTGTCGGTATCAAGGTTCAACAGCCCCTCTCGATCAGTCACGACAGTATATCCTGCGGCTTCAGCATCTTTCTCAGTGAGACCATTACCACCACCGCCCAATAGGACGTTTGGACGAGTGAGATGGAGGTAATCATGCGCAATATCAGCGAGGTTGTTGCGTTGTGGGTTATGTGCAGCAAATGCTGCGGGAGTCGCGTGGGTGATGTAGGTAGTCGACACGAGTCCTGTCGATTTGCCTTGTGCCTTGGAAATTTCTAAGAGGGTCTTCAATGGAGCACCACTGCCGGGTAATTCCATACTGATGACACCATTGTTGACTTTATGCCCCGTTGCCATAGCGGTTGCGGCGGCGGCAGAATCTGTCATAGGTGAGTTTGCTGCATAAGTTGCCATTTCTGCGCGGTGTGGGAACGCTTCAAAAGACAGCGTGCCTGTTTCACCGTAGGCATAATATCCCGCAGCTTTGACTGCTTCAAAGCCCATACCGTCCCCTATGCAAAAGATTACATTCTTTGGAGAGCGGGAGTCAAAAAATGGCGATTCAAATACCATAATGCCTCCTCTGGGTTGTATTTTAGTGTCAACGCGGTTGCTGGCGTAGCTTGAAGACTACCAGCACACAATCACAAAGCTAAATAGATGTATATCACTATGTCGTTCACTTCACAAGGATCTGATTGAAAAGCGAACGGGTCGTCTCGGTCCACTTTCCGTAATCCTGTAAAAACGCTTCTGCAGCGGGTTTATCGTTACTTCCCGTATATCCGAGACGGCGCGCTAACTGTCCCAGCTCTGCACGATTTTTGGGAAGAGCATCCAACGCCCGATCGTGGACAATCCGTAAGGCGTTTTCGACGCGTCTCAAGAATTGATACGCTTCCACTAATCCATCACCCTGTGCCTCTGTCAGCACCCCAATCTTGTGCAATCTCTCAATCGCGAGCGGTGTATTTTGCACACGCACAGAAGTCTCTCGCCCACCATGTACCAATTGAAGGGTTTGAACAGCAAATTCAATATCCACAAGTCCACCGTATCCCGATTTGACATTGGCTGTAGGTGTCTGCGTCTTGCCGCCCCTTCTACGTCGAGTAGATGTCTTTCGAGTCGCTTGTGCTTCCTTTCGTTGACGTGTATGCACAATCTCGGCGATCTCCTCAGACGTTGGGGCATCCCCATAACAGAAGGCATGGGCGATTTCCAAAAATCGGTTCCCGAGTTGTTCTATGTCTCCGGCGACAACGCGAGCACGTGTTAACGCCTGACGTTCCCAAACTTCTGCAGTGTTATCGTAGTAATTCTGATATCCTACCAACGGCAGTGCAATCGCACCACCTGTCCCGTGCGGACGAAGCCGTAGATCAACTTCATAGATACCCATCCCTTGATTTCCAGCAAGTCGGTTTACTAACTCCAAACCGACAGCTGAAAAATACTCCACATTTGGCATACCTTTTGTCGTCTCACCATCTGCCGAATAGACGTACATAACATCTAAGTCTGAACTGAAGTTCAATTCACGTCCGCCAAATTTACCCATGGCGATGATCGCGAATGTTACGGGCGTTCCATCGGGAGCAAGCGGCGTGCCGTGTGCCTCGCGGAGTTCCGCCTCAATTTCTGGATAAATGGCTTGCAAAGTAGCTTCGGCTAAATCAGAGAGTTCTTGCGTTGTATCTGGCAGCGTCGCATTTCCAAGAATGTTCCGCAAGGCGATACGCCAAATCTCGTCGTTTTTATACCGCCGCAACATGGACAGCATTCTGCCTTCCGGTGCCTGCGCGACCACTTGCAATGCCTCCGTTTGTTTCTCAGCGAGCGTCTTGGAACGTTCTATCAGCGTAGGGACCGTCAGTAGATCAAAGAGTTCAGGACTCGCGATGAGCATATCTGCGAGATATAAACTCGTGCCGCAGACACGAGTAAGCACTTCAAGTGTTGAAGGCTTTTCAGCGAACATTGTGTAGTAACTGCTCCGCGCGCCCACTTTATCTGTAAACGCTGAGAGGTAACGGAGTGCCATGTCCGGATTAGGAGAGTCACGCAAAACATTTAGGAGCGTTGGCGCGAGTTTAAAGAAGGTGCGTCGTACACTCGGTGAGAATTGGATGCCGTCCCCGCCGTTCGCAAGCTGTCTTAAGAGACGCTGTGCATTTCTTACGTTTTCAAAACGGAACGTGCTCAAGAAAGTCTCTAATTGTTGCGGATCCTCTTCGGAAAGTAAAACAGCGATGTCAAGGCCGTCTTCAGACTGGATCGAAGTCGCAGTGATCTTCTTAAAAATTACGCGTACCTGTTCAGTGTGGACGCGATAATCTTCTCGAAACGCCTCCAGAGCATCGATTTCTGCCGTATGCTGGTACCCCACGCGCCGGGCGAGTTCCCGTTCCTCCGTTTCTTTCTCTGGGATTAGATAACGCTGCTGATCTGCTTCAATTTGGATGCAGTTCTCAACGGTACGTAAAAACCTATAGGCAGCCATGAGCGCGTCCGCATCCTCCGCGCTGAGCAGTTTACTCGCTTTTAACGCCGCAAGTACTTCCAAGGTGTTATGCGAACACAATGACTTTCGCTTAGCACCATGAATCATCTGAAGACACTGTACGGTGAATTCAATATCACGAATAGCACCCGGACCGAGTTTTACATGTTTTTCAAGATTCGCACTTTCACTGACGAGCCGCTCCTCTATTCGCGCTTTGGTACGTCGGATGTCTGCCTTAATCTCGGTGAGCGTCACGCCATCTAAGTAACGTTGATAGACAAACGGCTGGATCATACGGATGAACTCATCGCCGAACACCATATCCCCAGCGACAGGACGCGCTTTAATTAAAGCTTGACGTTCCCACAAATCGCCCCATCCTTCATAGTAACTTTCGTAACTCTCCATGGAACGAATAATGACACCTGCGCTACTTTCCGGACGCAAGCGGATGTCAACACGAAAGACATAGCCCTCCGGGGTTATCTCACTCATCGCCTTGATGATAAATTCACAAAAACGCGAGAAGTACTCGCTATTGTCATTTCCCATATCGGTACGTGCATCATCCGAATACACGAAAATAAGGTCAATGTCGGAACTAAAGTTGAGTTCATAGCCACCTAACTTTCCCATCCCGATGATAGCGAAACGACAGGGGGCAGTGCCTTCTTCATCGAGCGGTGTCCCGAACTTCGGTTTCATGATTTGGTCGCGCCCGATTTCGTAGCAGTGTTGTAGTGCAGCTTCAGCCAAATTGCTCAACTCTAACGTCGTTGTTTCAACATCTGCCATCTTAAGCAGGTCGCGTAGTCCGATACGAAGCGTCTCCCGTCGCTTGTATCGCCGCAAGATGCGAAGTTTCTGCTCTACCGAAGCGAACCGTGAAATTGATTGTTCAAGCTCCTGATACATCATCTCGGAAGTTTTCTGCATGCCCATCACATGCGGATCAGTGATGTCATAGAAATATTCAGGTGTGCGAATTAGAATCTCAGACAAATAGGTGGACGCACCGAACGTTAAAATGACAGGACGTATGAGCTGCGGCGCATCTCGCAGCAGTTGATAGAGCGATCTGCGATTAAACGATACCTCTGCAAAACGTGAAAAACGATTTAAAGCGGCTTCAGGATTGGGTGAGTCTATAGAGGCTTTCAACAAGGGGATGACGAGGTCCGCAAAGCATGTCTGGATGTCTGCGTCGTCGGTGACGAGTTCTTGGAGGCTTCGCAATATAGATTCGCTATCTATGCTACCGGCTCTATCGGAAGCGTTGGACAAAATCCGATGAATTTCTTCTCTCTGACGTTGTGGGAGCCGCAATTCTGCGTAGTTCATCATCTTCTTTCTCCTCTCTATGCAACGCTACGATTAATCTTATTTTAGCACGATCTTTGCCCTCATTGCAAGCCAATTTCCTGAATCCCCAGAGGCATTCAGTTATCAGCAATCGGCAGTCGGTTTCCGTAGGTTGGGTTGAACGGCGTTGAGGCGTCGGATATAGTAGTCCAAAGAGACTTCAAATATAGGAGGCTGCCATATACACCCAGAAACAGAGTGAAACCCAACTTCATACCATCAGAGTCTGGGAAACTTGAAAACAAAAGCGTTGGGTTCACTCCGTCTCTCTTTGATGTGGCATATAGGGAGAGGGTTCATTTTTCTATTGTTTTTCGTGGGTTTACTGGAGTCCGTTCAACCCAACCTACGATGCGATCAGAGTTGAAAACTGAATGGCTATGCTGAATCCCAAGAAGGTAAGGTTTCACAACTGGAGTTAGATTGCGTATTTAAACGTGAGTTCAGTGGTATAGACTGAAGTGTTCCCTTTTGGTTTGACTTCGCCTGCGACTTGTGCTATGCTATATAAACACTACACAATAGGGGAGACTATGACGACGACAGAAACAGAAATCCGCTCCTTTTTCGGCATTCCTATTGAAAACTTCCCTGACAGGAGCACCAGATGGTTTTTCCAAGCGTCGGAGAATGTCCGAGGCTTGATAGAAATCGTCGCAGCCGAGCTCGTTGAGTTTATTGATTTTAGCCGTCTTACGCCGCTCAACAGGAGTTTCGTTTCTGACACACTGCGTGAACAAGAGTCGGACATCGTTTTTCGGGTCCCTTTTCAGGACGAATCCCAAACCGATGACCTGATTATTTATATCCTGATTGAGCATCAATCGACGGTGGATGAGATGATGGGATTTCGGGTGCTGTTTTATATGATGCAACTATGGGATGAACAAAGACGCGATTGGGAGTCGAACAATGTACCGAAAAGTGAGCGGCGGTTGCATCCGATACTCCCGATAGTATTCTACACCGGGGAGCGGCGTTGGATGACACCACTTTCGCTGACTGGCCTCATGGAGATTCCGGATGTGTTGTCTCGTTTTGTCCCGAGGTTTGACACGCTGTTTCTAAGCGTGAAAGAAACAGATGCAGCGGAGTTGACGAAAACCGACCATCCGCTCGGATGGTTGCTTACCGTTCTTCAAAAGGAACAGGCGGATGTGGAAACGCTAAGCGAGGCGTTGACTGCAGCGATGGCGAGACTAAATGAGCTTGATGCGGCACAGGCGGCACAAAAGCGGCGGGCAATTGTGTATTTGCTGCTGCTTATACTGCATCGCCGGCCCGCCGGAGAACACGAAGACTTGATAACACTTGTGAATGAGCACACCCACGACATGGAGGTAGAAACGATGGCACAGTCAATGGCAGAAGTTCTCATTGAACGCGGTATTGAACGCGGTATTGAACGCGGTATTGAACAAGGTAAAGTGGAAGGCAGAGCCGAAGCCAAACAGGCCGCGCTCCTTAAACTGCTAACGTTCCGATTTGATCCCATCCCAGCATCGGTTATCGACGAGATTCACTCTATACAGAGCCTCTCCCGCCTCGATTCACTCTTTGAGAAAGCACTCGTTGCCGAAACGCTTGATGATTTTGATTTGCAAAACTACAACGGCTAAAGTCCTGTCCAGATAGTTTGTGTTCGGTATCGGCTTGATGACGATGTAGCCGAGATGTTCCCCAATGCGAAATCTGTCAGCGGAGTTTTGAGGGCGTTGGGAAAAATAACCACCTGACATCAGTAAAAAACTTTATAAGCGGTGATATTTCGTTTCTCCGGCACCTTCTCCCTCCCTTTCCGCACGTGAGGTTTCTCAACCTTACCGTTCTTTATTCCGTGCCAGACATCACAAAATCCGCTTGCTATTAACGCCCCCCTATGCTACTATTGTGCCAAATCAATCAGTTTTGTATTTGTAAGGAGACATATAACTATGTTTAAACTCGGTGTTATCGGCGACGAAGTTTCGCAAGACTTCGACACCGTTGTCAATTTTGTAAAAGAATTCAATCTACACTCTATCGAAATTCGCTCCGTCTGGGACAAACTCCCGCATGAACTCACCGATATCGACATCGACGAGATGAAACGCTTGCTCGATGGCACCGACATCGAGATTATTGGTGTCGCATCTCCGTTCTTTAAATGCGATATGGACGACGCGGCAGAACGGAAAGAACATCTTGATATACTCAAAGGGTGCATCCGGACGGCAAAAGCGTTTGATACAAATCTCATCCGTACTTTCGTCTTCTGGGACACCGGTGAAACCGAGGAACGGTGGGATGAAATTATCGCCTCCTACGATGAACCGCGCAGAATGATAGACGGTGAAGGCATCGTCCTCGGCATGGAAAACGAATCCACCACCTCGCTCCGCACCGCCAAACTTACAGCGGAATTCATTGAGCAGATTGACGCTCCGAATATCCGCGGCATCTGGGATCCTGCCAATGAAGCACACGCAAAGGGTGGCGAGACCCCGTATCCCGATGCCTATAACCGCATGAAACCGACGATGATCCACGCACACCTCAAGGACGCAGGTCCAAACCCTGATACCGGCGAGATAGAATCCGTTCCAGTCGGCGACGGCATCATTGACTGGCAAGGGCAGCTGCAAGCCCTTATTGACGACGGTTACGAAGGGCATCTTTGCCTTGAAACACATTGGCGACCTTCACTGAAAATTGACGAGGCTATCCTCAACCGTCCCGCAGGGCAAGCCTTCTCCGAAGCCGGTGAGGAAGCCTCACGCATCTGTATCGAAACGTTATTGACGATGATCGAAAACTTAAAGCAGTAGGCAAAATCCGATGAAAATTAAAGCAATCCGGACATCTCTGTACGACATCCCACCCCAAGTTGAACGCGTCGATGCTATTCAAACTTTCGTCTCTATGGAATTTCCCTTCATTGAGATTGAAGATGTAGATGGCGTTGTGGGGACTGGGTTCTCTTACACTATCGGTAAGGGTGGAGAAGCGATTAAGCAGACCATGGATGCCTACCTCACACCTATCCTCCTTGAAGAAGATGCTTCCAATATCGACCGGATTTGGAATCGGATGTGGATGGAGACACACTGGGTAGGCAGAGGCGGCATAGTCGGTTTGGGCATGGCAGCGGTGGACATCGCCCTTTGGGATCTCATGGCAAAGCGTGCAGGATTGCCGCTCTACCAACTCCTCGGTGGGGCAAGACCCGCTGTTCCCGTTTACAATACAGATGGTGGCTGGCTACACCTTTCCGAGGAGGAACTCGTTAGGCAATCCGTGGAATTTGTGGAGCAAGGCTTCAAAGGTATCAAGATTAAGGTAGGGCGCGACAGTCTCTATGAAGACGTGGCGCGAATCTTCGCTGTCAGAAAGGCGATCGGGCAGGATCCCTATCTCATGATCGATGCCAATATGAAATGGAACGCCCGCGAAGCCATTCAACTCGCATGTCGTGTCGAAGAAGCAGACCTCTTCTGGTTTGAGGAACCCATCGAAGCAGACGATGTGGACAGCCATGTGACACTGCGCGAGAAAACGACTATCCCGATCGCTGTTGGCGAGACCCTCTATAATAAATACGTTTTTCAGGAATACATCGCACAAGGTGCGGCGGATATCCTGCAACCCGATGCCGTCCGCGTCGGCGGTATCTCTGAATGGATGAAGGTAGCACATACAGCGGAATGCTTTGGACTTTCTGTCTCACCACACTTCCTGATGGATTTGCACGTTCATCTCTCTGCCGCTGTGCCACATTCGCTTTTTGTGGAATATATCCCTTCGTTTGACCCGGTCCTTGACGATACCTTGACACTCAGAGACGGACACTTTTCACCGCCTGAACGTCCGGGACACGGCATTCTGTTCAATAAAGAGAAACTCGCGCCCTATCAAATTTTTTAAACTTTCCTTGCGGTTAAACAACACGGGTTTGAACTTTGATGTCCCTTTCTTAAATCCGCCCTCCATTTCATTACGGGCTGCGGTTTTGATGGCACGAATGCCCCGGATTTGCTATGGTTAGAATTTATCAATCCTTAACCGAAGACGGTAGCCTGTAACAACGGCACAGGCGGATATGATCGGAACCTTTCGATAAACAAACCACCTGATTTAACGCCTTGCGAGTAATTAAAAAAGGAGAATTTGTGAAACTTGAAAACCGTATCGCAATTATCACAGGGGGCGGACGTGGGATCGGTCATTCGACCGCTTTAGCGTTTGCCAAAGAAGGGGCAGACATCGTGCTTGCCGCACGAACTGACACCGAGATAACCGCTGTCGCCGAAGAGGTGAAGCAACTCGGCAGACGTGCACTCGCTGTCACGACCGATATTCAACTGAAAACGGATGTTGATGCCATGGTCGCCCGAACACTTGATACCTTCGGTAAGGTGGACATCCTTGTCAACAACGCAGGTGTCGCAATCCACAATCCGATTCCGAAGATCCGAGAAGAAGATTGGGACCTGACGATGGCAGTCAATCTCAAGGGCGTGTTCCTCGGCACGCAAGCCGTTTTCAGCCACATGTGTGAGCAGAAGTACGGACACATTGTTAATGTCTCCTCGGTCTCAGGTAAATTTGGACACGTCAATGGCGGTGCGTATTGTGCCTCTAAATTCGCTGTGGTCGGCTTCACCGAGACAACGAACAATGAAGGTAGACTACACGGTGTAAAAGCCTCGGTTGTCTGTCCCGGTCCTGTAGATACCAAGATGCGCCGCGATAACCATCCAGACGATGTGATTGAGCATCTCACACTTCCAGAAGATGTCGCGGATCTGATCCTATTTCTGGTGACACAACCACCCCGCGCGCACACGCTTGAGACGGTTATCCGAACGCCCTTGATGTAAGCGTATTTTACTTAACAGATGAGGTTACAAACCTCGTCGGTGAAATACACCGGGCTTGGAATTCAAATGCTTATCGACTCACACGCACACATCCAACTCTCCCAATTTAATCGTGATCGCGACGCAATGCTAAAACGCGCGAGCGCAGCCTCAGTGTCTCATATTCTTGTCATAGGGTTTGACATGGAAACCAGCCTCGGTGCTGTGGAATTGGCGGAGGAACATGCGCATATCTATGCCACCGTTGGGATGCATCCGCACGATGCAAAAGATCTGACTCCCGATGCGCTAAAGACTTTTCGTGAACTCGCCGCACATCCGAAGGTGATTGCGCTCGGCGAAATGGGATTAGACTATTACCGCAACCTCTCGCCGCGCCCAGTGCAAAAAGAGGCATTTGAAAAACAGTTGGATCTCGCTGAAGAGACGCAAATGCCGATTGTCATCCACAATCGCGATGCCTATATGGACATCCTCCCCATCTTAGAGGCACGGCAGGGGAAAATCCGAGGCGTGTTGCACTGCTTTACTGGCGATGTCGAACTAATGCACAGAAGTCTCACCATCGGCTTCCACATCGGTATCGGGGGGATTGTAACATATCCGAATGCCAAAGATGTCCAAGCAGTCGCACGGGAAGTGCCAGCGGATAAATTGCTGATAGAAACCGATTGTCCGTGGCTGACCCCGCAATTTCGCCGCGGCAAACGGAATGAACCTGCCTACGTTCATGCTGTGGCAGAAAAGATCGCAGAACTTCGCAGCACCTCTATAGAAACAATCGGCGAAACAACGACAAAAAATTTCCAGAAACTCTTTAGACATTATTAAAATTCTTTTCACATGAAGCATCTAAATCTCCGCATGTACGCGATGGTGTTCGCCCTCGTCTGTGTTTGGGTGATTTTCACACTGCTGACCGGCGGCACCTTCCTCAGCACTCGGAACCTATCCAATCTCTCTCGCCAAGCCGCGGTCACAGCTATCCTCGCCGTTGGCATGACCTTGGTCATCGTTTCTGCTAATATTGATCTCTCTGTCGGCTACGGTGCCGGATTGCTCGGTGCCATTGCCGCGATTATACACGTCTGGTGGGGGCAACCGATCCTCGTGACACTCATCGCTGTCATTTGCATCGGTATGCTGATGGGGCTAATGCAGGGTTACCTCGTGGCATATCAGCGAATCCCAGCGTTTATCGTCACATTAGGCGGATTTTTGGCGTATCGCGGTTTGATGTTAGCGTTTACCAAAGGCGAGACCATCCTACTCCCAGACAATTGGCTCAAAGCGATCGGAAATGCCTATCTCTCGTCATCACTCGGATGGGGGCTCATGGTCGTTGGATTGGGTATCAACGGATACCGCTTTTACAGACAGCGAACCGCCCAATTACAGTACGGTACTGAGCAAACATCCTTGAGAACCTTCCTATTGAAAGTAATCGGAACATCCGCACTCATTGTAGCGTTCATCTCCGTGATGAATTCTCACAAAGGGATTCCGTTTCCGGTCTGCATTCTATTTGGATTAGCATTCGTATTTCATTTTATCGCGAACCATACACGTTTCGGGCGTTATGTGTATGCAGTCGGTGGAAACTCGGAAGCGGCGTATCTCTCAGGGATCAACATCCGCGGGATTACGCTGCGGGTATTTGCAACGATGGGTGCGCTGATGGCAATCGCTGGGGTTGTTATGACAGCACGTGTCGGGAGTGCCAGCCCAGAAGCGGGACGGCTGCTGGAGTTAGATGCTATTGCTGCGTGTGTTATTGGCGGTGCCAGTTTGATGGGTGGACGCGGGAGCATCTTCGGTGCAATTTTAGGCGCGTTCGTTATGGAAAGCCTCAACAACGGAATGAGCATGGCGAACATGGGTGCCTCGTGGCAAGATATTATCAAAGGGATCGTGCTCGTCGCAGCGGTGGGATTTGATATGGCATCACGGCGGCGATAAAAGGTTTTCCTACGACAAGCGTCGTCTACTAAATTCCGCTATTCACAGAAAAATTTTTAAACCTTGAGCGTCTCAGCACTCCAGATATTGATATTGACTTCGCCGATCGCGCCCGTGAACATGTGATCGAGTATCTCGCGAAAAAATATGGGGCAGATTCCGTCAGCAAAGTCGCTACCTTTGCCACATTGAGTGCGAAAGCCGCTATCAAGGATGTCGGTCGCGCACTTGAGGTACCTCTCGAAAATGTTGAAAAGTTAACAGGGCTTATACCGAGTATGCCGAACATCACGCTTGTTGCCACTGAAACGGTTAGGGAGGAGAAATAGATATGATTTTAGTAGAGAGAATCCGAAAACGTGTTCGCATCGCTACAAGATTTTCAGGTGCCGGTAGATGGGATAAATGAATACGCCATTGAAAGTCTCATTGAGGGCGGTGCGTTCGGAACAATCCCAGATGTTTAGTAGCACACAGACCGGGTTGGGCGGAAATTGATAGAGATTCGCCTTTTACCGTTCAACTCAACCTACACTGCTGTAGCCGTTGCTGTGCCATTTCAACGTAATGCGGGTTCACTTCAACCCCAATCCAATCTCTTCCCAACGCTTGCGCAGCGACACTTGTCGTTCCCGAACCTAAAAATGGATCCAGCACTGTGTCCCCAACATCAGTTGAACAGAGGATAAGCTTTTCAATGAGTGCAGACGGCTTCTGACTTGGATGCCCACATTTCTCTTTTGAAGCACCCTTTAGGCTTGGGACCCGTATAAGATTAGTCTCGTATTTACCCGCAAGTAGATGCTGTTGCCGCGCCGCTTTGTCCTTATAGCGCGTATCTTTGAGATATGCCGCTATCGTCTGTTCGTCGTAAGGCACGCGGACAGCGTCCTTGATAAACTTGACGGTGTCGCTTTTCCGCAGCACCAAAATCATCTCGTATGCGGGGGTGAAACTATCGCGCCGTTCGTTGTAGCCTACCGCTCGATCCCATATAATAAGGTCGTGAAATTGAAATTCGTCGCAGAGCCGCGACATGAGGTGAATAAAGACATGTTCACGCTTGCCGAGTTGACCGAAGCAGAAGAAAAGGCCATCCTCTTTGAGTACTCGCATGCACTCGCGAATCCATTGCAACGACCAGGTGAGGTAAGCCTCCTCAGAATCCCACTGCGTATCCCACTTTTCATCTGTCAGGACATTATAGTAGGGTGGATCGACGATGACGGCTTGGCAGGAGGCACTTGGAAGTTCTGGTAACACTCGGCATGCATCACCAGTAATGATCTTTTGCATAGAGACCTCCGCACCAAGCCCCAGTGTTATACAAGATTATCTTGCCAGATTTCGTGCCTCTTTGAATTTCTCCTTAGCGAATTGTCCCCATTCCTTGATTTTTTCGTTGCGGACTGTCGGGTCCTTCCAGTCAGCACCTGCCATCTTCATCGCTTCTTCTTCGGTTATCGGTATCTTCGTTAAAACCGCAATCGCTGCGTCACGTTTCGCCGGGTCCTTACACTTCCGGATTGCCTTCCACGCGTTGACGAGATCCTTATGCGAATCAATAATCAAAACACCGAAAAGGCCATTAACGATATTCCATCGTTCACTGCCTTTCTTTGAGTTGTATTGGAATGGAGTCCCCTCCATAGTAAATGGATTTGGGACGGTGCATCGCTCGCCTAATTTGTCATAAAGTGCTGGTAGAACACTCGCACGGTTCAAACCACCCTTCCATTTAGGCCCCTCCGAATCGGTAATTTTTTTGAGCATCAGGAGTTTCTGCGGATCATTCTCTGCTTCGGCGAGTTCGGCTTTCGTTGGTTTGTTGCGGAGCATCCAGAGTTTCTGTGCGTCTTCCGATAAAACGAATTCAAGGAACTTTTGTGCGACGGGCAGATTCGGTGCGCCTTTGAGGATTGCAATAGGATCAGCATTGACTACCGCGCCATCGGCTGGAACAACATATTTGATCTTATCCGCACCGACAACAGCAATTTGACCGTACGCATAAAAATCGATTGCGAGTCCATAAATGACTTGTCCAGCGACGACATCCGTCGGGATAGCGTTGGCACCAGCGGAGAAACCGCGAACATTACCGCCGATCTTTGTCAGGAGGGCAAACCCTTCTTCCCATCCGAGGGTTTGAAGGATGATCTCATACACCATGTGTGCCGAACCACTCTCTCTTGGATCGGCTGCGCCAATTTTACCGAGCAACGCCACATCACCCAAATCCTGCCATGCCGCGGTTTTTGGGAGACTGAGCATTTCACGCAGTTCCTCATTGTACATGATGCCGAAACTTGATAACGCTGCACCATACCACTGATGTTCGACATCGTAGAGCGGGATCCCTTGAAACGATTGCGTCATCTGCGCAAGTTGTGCCTCAGGTAGTTTGTAAGGGTTCAACCAACCGTTATTTGAAAGGCGGAGATAATTGTCAGTGCCGCCACCAAAGAAAATATCAACACCGATGCCGTCTGGCACGCGCTTAAACTCCGATTCAATGAACCGATAGTTGGAAGAGGTGCCACCCACATCTCGCCAGTCGGTTTTGACTGTTCTACCGGTTTGTTCCTCGTACCACTTCTCGAAATTATTTCCAAACTCCGTCTCAGTTCCCTCTGGATGTGGCGAAATAATGATAAGTTCATCCTGTGCAAACAGCACAGCAGGTAGTGCCAAAAGACATAATACAATCCTCCACGTTGCAAAATATGTGCTGCAACGTCCGAGGGGTTTTAAATAGGACATATTTTTCACTCTCCTTAGTAATACTGAAGACATGCAATTATGGTGAAAATGTTGGTTGCTGATCAAAGATATATTTAAACGGATTCACCCACTTCTTTTTTTTCATATTATAAACTCCATAGTGTAGGTGCGCACCCGTACTACGACCGGTATTTCCGACGTAGCCGATAATCTGACCGCGCGTCACTTTTTGCCCAACTTTGAGGCCGTCCGCGTAATCTTTCAAATGTGCGTATAATGTTTTGAACCGGTCTCCTTCATGGTCAATTTCAATTATCTTTCCTAAATAGCCGGTCCTCTGTGCCTTCACAACTGTTCCATCAGCGGTAGCGATAACAGGAACTCCGGATCGGGTTTTAATATCCAATCCTTGGTGAAATTCGCGTTTCTTCGTCAACGGATGGGTACGCCGCCCAAAACCAGAAGAATACCAATAACCGTATGTCTCTCCGTTTTCCTGTTGAAGTTTCACAGGTAGAATCGAAGGATATCCATCAATGCGTCTTTGACGTTCGCTGACATAATCATAGAGAGGCAGAATCTCATGCTTTAGGATACTGGGCGTTAACGATTCCTGTTTTTCGTGTGTATGATCCGAAGTGCTATCAGTCCCTGAGGCATTTTCCTGCCGAGTATCAGCTGACCCTTCAGTCCCTTCAGGTACCCAATAGACACTACTACCCCCACCGCCTTGCCCGAGGATCCCCAAAGCCAGTTGAATCTTTTCTGTCATCTGGCGAATATCTTTCATCTCCTCATTAACACCAGCGAGTTTCAATTCAACCTGGAGTTTTGCCTGCATTAATTTATCAATTTCTTCCTGACTTGCCTGTAGTCTCTTCTCGGAACTGGCTCTCTGCCACTTTTGAAAGAGTCCGTAACCCAGTCCACCAATCATTGTGAGGAACACAGCAAAAATGACGAAAAAGAGAAGCAATAAGCGTCCTTGGTCGATGACGTGCTGACGAACGGAGTTTCCACGAAATGACATAAGAATAAGAGTGTACATCCCATCAATCCTCCCTTACAATTTTAAAAGTCTCTAATCTCTTAAAGTATACCAAAGTCATAATACCAAAATTAACAGCAGTTAGTATTGCTCTTCTTAGCATTTACCCAGTTCATCTGTTTTTGAGTATCAGAAATCCGTAGCGACACAATCTGACGAATCGAAATTTTCGCACTGTTTGCATTAGATCGTGTTACAAGCGCGAGACAATCGCTGGCATTTTCCAGACAAGAACGATGATACCACCAAGTAGAATGAGGTACCACACAATTAATGCTCGAATACGCGTTCTTTTAAAAATGGGATGACGAGAGCGTTTCAACCTCATGATTTCTCTTTTGCTTTTTTCCGCAGGGTTTTGCAAGGGCGTTTCTTCACGCTTAGGTATCTTTAGCAGGTATCCTCACCCACAAAATCGTATTTATGCATCCATTCTAATGTAAAAAAACGTGAAATTTGCATAAATTTTGAGCATATATCCTGTCCTGAAAAATCTACCTGATATTGAATTCAGCACCTTCATCGCCGAGTTTTCCCTACAGCTTTTTTAATAGCTCGGATGCCAGAAATACGGTACTTGCAGACTTCGTCTACGTTAAATTCAAAGTCTTCATATTCAACTTTTTCGCCTTTCTGTGGCAATCGCCCGAGTAACATAAGGATAAAGCCGCCGATGGTATCACACCGATCTGTGGGAATTTGGATATCTAACGCGGTATTGACTTCAGAAATTAACACGCGTGCATCAATACGCCACTCGTTTCCTCCGAGTTGCTCAACGCGAGGTGTATCCCGTTTCCGATTCGCCTCTATTTCGCCTACAACCTTTTCCAAAATATCTATTAATTCTACAATCCCGACACAACTTCCGTGCTCGTTGACCACAATTGCAGCAGGTACCTTGAGTTGCCGCAGTTCGTTCAATAAATCCATTGCAGGCTTCAGCGCGGGTACATAATGCACATCCCTTACAAATAGTGCTAAATCTTCGTTATATTGATCGCTTGTGAATACTTCCATCGCATCAACCACTCCGATCAACCAGTCAACGCGCTCATTATAGACAGGAATGTAACGATAGTTGGAAGCGCGACAGTACTTTGGAATTTCAGAGCACGGCGATCCTACTGTCAGGGGAACTATCTCTGACAAGGGGACCATCACCTCCTGCGCCGTCAAGGTTTTCAAATCGAAGATTGCACGTAACAGTTGGGTCTCGTGTTCAGAAAACGTCTCGATATTCTCCAGAAATAACTGCGAAAGTTGTCCGCGAGACGGTGTCGGTTTTCGTCTCGATTTCCCGAAGAAACCCTTTTTTTGAGGGGCAGTTTCCTGTTCCTCATAAACAACAAGTGCCTTGGATTTCGCGGGTTCTACTTTCGCACCCCCCTGCTTTCTAACAACAGGCATCTGGCTGCTTTTTTCTTCCGAAAGATCTTTGGTAATTTCGTCCATAATGATGACAGTATATCCCTCCGTCCGATGTGAAATTTCCACCCAGTTCCTGAATATTAAGGTCATTTCGTTCTTCCCTATAAGGCCAAACATCCGCGTAGGAATATCTGTCCGCTATAGGAGGAGATGTCACGACTTCTCTCAAAATGGAAAATCAAACGCCACAATTTCAGAATTCTGTGAACGCCTTCGCGTGTTTTGTAACTGTTTGAGTATTCTCTATGTTTGGGCAACAAGCGTCAGTTCCGTTTTGCCATCGAGTCCTGCAACAACGGGGAATGTTTTCTCTCCTGGCTTTCCATCTTTCGGCACATACCGGACCTGCGGTGAGAAATAGGCGTATAACGCCGTATTCCGAGGGTTAGGCGTAGCGTTTGGTCCGGAACCGTGTACCATCAAACTATGGAAAAATAGAGCACTTCCCGCAGAAAGTGGGACATCCATCTGTTGCTCCGTGACCTCTTTCCGATCAGTGAGTTCTGCACCCTGCTGACGTGCAATATGTCCCCAAGACTGCATCCCCCACAAATGACTCCTCGGAATTACCTTAAAACAGCCATTTTCAAGTGTAGCGTCGTTGAGGGCAATACTCACGGTAACAAGGCTCGGGGGCTCCATGGGCCAATACGCTGAATCTTGATGCAACCCGTGCGAAGATCCATGAAACGCCGGTTTGAACATCAGCGTACTTCTAAAGAGCAGCAGGTCTGTCCCAATGAGTTCTTGAACAACTCTAATGAGTTTCGGATGTTGTGCGAGGTCCCGAAATACTTCAGAGTACTGACACGTATTTTCTGCCTTCCGCAGCACGGGTAAACTGTCCCCTTGTGTTTCGTCTTTGGCAAACGGTTCATGCTGTACGTGCCGACGTGCGACCTCTGCTTGTTCCTTCTCCACATTGGACTCCTGTCCTGCAGCAAACTGATGCAAACGGTGGATATCTGCTTGGCACGTTTCGACTTCTGCTGCCGATAACAGGTTCTCAACAACGAGATAACCTTCCTTTTCAAAAAACGCTTTTCGCTCCTTCAAATCCATTTTAGCCTCCGATTAATTGTTTAACTTCCCAGACAATACTTGAAATCGCAAATCCGATATAGACACATGAAGCGATTACCATCATGAGGGTAGAAAGCCGTTTCGGTTTTGCGAAATCAGGCAGAAAGCGGTAGTTCATGTAAAGGGTAAGCGGCACATAAATCGCCATAGCGAAACCGCCCATATACGCCGCATTAAAGAGAAATCCTAATTCACTGACGTTTAACTGCTCCATAACGAAGGTGATTACACACCCACCGACGATCCAGATGCCTGCGATGAGGAGGTACCACCAACTTAAGCTTCGTTTTTGTGCCCCTCGGAAGTTAGTGTAGATAATGTCAGAAATGGAACGCGACACCCCATCAACCAGCGCGAGTTGCGTTCCAAAAAGCGTCGCGACACCAACCAATAAGAAGATTCTCTGCCCCACCACACCCCAGATTTCGCCTAATATCCGCGCTTCGTCGTAAATGAGTCTGCCTTGTTCAGGGACAATCCCCTGAGGGTGTAAGACAGCGAGCGCGCCGAAAATGAAAAGCAGAATCGTGAATGTGTTGAGTGCCCAAAAAAAGAATATCTGGTCATTTTTCACATATTGCCACCATGCAGCGAAGCGTTTTCGGTTTTCCTCCGTCACCTCAAAGAGAAACCCCGTCGCAGGCACCTTTTCGCTCCTACCTCGAAGAGGGTTCTGTAGCCCCGGCAACTGCGCACCCATACCGATGTTTTTATCGCGTAGATAGAACGTGTAAAAGAGGTTTGCTGTCCCCCCCGCGCCTGCGAAGACTAACGCACTAAACAATTTTTTCACCGACATGCCTGGGTCTATGTATCCAACATTTATCAGACCAGAACCGAGTTTCTGCCATGTTTCCATTGAACCCACAGCGATGGCAACCAGAATCAATCCAATTGTTATAATGGCGACAAGCACCTCAACCGTCCGTTCGACGGATTGGTAAATCATCTTCGGTCCAAAGAGGATGAGCGCGACCCCAGCAAACGTCACTATTGTCCAAAAGGTATCAGAACCCCAACCACCAGGTCCAAGTATGAGTGCTTTGAGCGCGAGTCCCGATGTCCGTGCCCATCCCGGTGCTATCCAACCCACCACAGTTAGTAGAATGAACAACGGGGCAAAACCTCGCCAGATACGGTTGTACCCCGTATACACCGTCTCGCCTGTAGCGATCGTCCAGCGGCCCACTTCAAAGTTAATCCAGAGTTGAAGGAATACACCGAGCACCGCCGCCCAGATCATGCTCCCGCCATACTCAGCGGCGATGAGAGGCCAAATCACACTCTCACCCGCACCAATAGACAGACCGACTAAGATAGCACCGGGACCCGCAATTTTCCAAAAAGGTAACTGTTTCTCTGGCAATTCGACGATCCTGAAATCGTCGAGCGGTTGATAAATCTTAGCCATTGCTTCTTCCTCACGTGAATAACGTTGAGTTCTCGGTCATGTAAACCCGCCGCTCTGATCAAGCCCTTTAATCTATTTCAGAACCGCCTCACGTAAGATTTCAACCGGATGCTTCGGTTGCACACCCGTCCCATGTTCCAGCTGATGTCTACAAGAAAAGCCAGCAGCACTTAGCGAAAAACTGCCCGGTGATTTCTCACGGACAGCCTCGAAAAGTCTCAATTCGCCAATTTTCATAGAAAGATCATAGTGTGCCTTCTCATATCCGAATGCACCCGCCATGCCGCAACAGCTTGAATCAATCACAGTGACATTGTGTTCCGACGGCAAACTTAACATCTTCACAGTCGGTTGGATACCGACAAGTGCTCGCTGATGGCAATGTCCGTGCAGCAAGATGTCACACGGTTCTGTCGAGAATTCCAGGGGCAATTCACCCTTTTCAGCAAGTTGAACAAAAAATTCCTCAAATGAACAAGTCGCCTCAGCAACACGTTTCGCGTCAGGCGTACCGATCAACTCAACGTAATCATCAGTGATAGCAGAGGTACAACTCGGTTCACACCCAACAATTGGAATTCCCGCGTCAGCATAACCGCGAAGCACGTCAATGTTGTAACTCGCATTCGCAACAGCTCGGTCAAGCATTCCCTCGGAGATAAGAGGTCGTCCACAACACCTTTTTTTCGGCAGTAACACTTCGAATCCACACGCTTCAAGCAATTCCACCGCAGCTTTACCAATAGAGGGTTCGCTGTAGTTCATAAAGGTATCGGAAAAGAGGACGACCTTTTTGTCTGATGTTCGTCGGGACTTTCGCTTTCGGAACCACTGTTCATGGGTAGGACGTACGAAGGTTGGCATATCGCGCCGCCGATCGACACCGATGAGTTTCTCGGCAACCCATTTGGAAAGCCCGTTGTTGACCGTCCAGTTAGAGAAAGGTGAGAACATCGATCCTAAAGGCGCGAGCGCGCCGATTTCACCGAACAAACGCCGGTGCAAAGGTAAGCCGTTTGCTTTGTGATAATGGGCAAGGACTTCATACTTAATCTTCGCCATATCTACATTAGATGGGCATTCCGCCTTGCACGCTTTGCATCCCAGACATAAGTCTAAGACTTCTTGGAGCCGTTCACCTGTGAGTTCCGTATGTGGCAATGCACCTGAAATAATCGATCGGAGCGCATTCGCACGGCCACGTGTCGAGTGCTCCTCTTCACGTGTGCCAATAAAGGAGGGACACATAGTGCCAGTCAGTGTTTTCCGACACGCACCGACACCGTTGCACATTTCAATGGCTCCACCAAATCCGTCTTGACTGGAAAAATCGAAGTAAGTATCAACTTTAATGGTGTTGTAGTCTGTACCGAAGCGGAGATTCTCTGTCATCGATGGTGCGTCAACAATTTTACCCGGATTCATAATCCCGTTCGGATCAAACGCTTTTTTCACTTCAGCAAGTGCTTGATATATCTGCGGACCGAACATGCTCTCTATCCACTCACTGCGGACGAGCCCGTCCCCGTGTTCACCGCTCATCGCACCATCTAATTCCATGAGCAGATCTCGAACCTCGCGGGCAATGTCGTGCATTTTCTGAATATCGGTTTCGGATTTGAGGTTGACAATAGGACGGTTGTGCAATAGCCCAACGCTCGCATGCGCGTAGTAGGCAGCAGTGGTATCATGTGATGTGACAATCTCGTCAAATCGGCGGATGTATTCCGGTAAATTCTCTATCGACACCGCGGCATCTTCGACGAAACCAACCGGTTTCGCATCACCCTTCATACCCATCAACAACCCAAGCCCAGCTTTCCGAGTCTCCCAGACGCGTGACTTCTCCTCAGCGGTGAAACAGCGCACGAATGCATAACCAAAATCCGTGCTTTTCAACGTCTTTTCAAGCCTATCTAACTGCGACTCCAATTCCGCTCGTGTCTCACCGTAAAATTCAACGGCAAGCAATGCAGTAGGTTCGCCTTGTATGAAAGTGGTAAGCCGTGAAAATTCCAATGAATCCCGAGCCATATCAAGGATTGTTTTGTCTATAAGTTCTACGGCAGTCGGGTTACATTCCAGGATAGGTTGCATCGCCTCCATAGAGCCAACAAGTGACTCGAAATGGACGACACACAGAGCGGTCAATTGAGGAATTGGAACGAGGTTCACCGTTGCCTCAGTAGTTGTTGCAAGTGTGCCTTCAGAACCGACAAGGATTTTCGTCAAACTAAACGGATGGTCTTCATCACATCCATCGCGACAATAAGGTGTAACCTCTTTTGAACCAGCGTTTGGAATAAACTCATCAAGGTTGTAACCCGCAACGCGACGCAAGATACGAGGATAACGTTTACGGATCTCAGCTTCGTTGTTCGTACACACTCGACAAAGTTCACGATAGATGTTTGCCTCTAATGTGTCTCCCTGTTTTTTAGTCTCTAATTCTGCAATGGAAATGGGGGATGCTGTGATTTCATCAGCGTTGGAAAGGACTAAGTCAAGCGACATGACGTGATCAATGGTTTTACCATAGATGAGGGAGTGCGAACCCGCGGAGTTATTTCCGATGGTGCCACCGACGTTCGCTCGACTGCTCGTGGCAACATCAGGGGCATACATCAAGCCGTGAGATTTTAACTTATGGTTCAATTCGTCTAAGACAATACCGGGTTGCACGCGCGCCCAACGCTCGGAAACATTTACCTCAAGCAGTTGATTCATATATTTGGACATGTCCAACACGATTGCCTCACCGACGCTCTGTCCAGCGAGACTCGTGCCGCCACCGCGTGGAAGGATTGGAATGTTGCGTTCTGCTGCGATTTGCACAGTCTTAATAACATCTTGGCTATCTTTCGGGATTACAACACCTATCGGCTGTATTTGGTAGAGGCTCGCGTCTGTGCTATAGAGTGCCTTAGAATACTGATCAAAGCGCACCTCTCCTGCAAGCGTATTAGATAATTGTTGTTCAAGTGCCGATGTAGAAGGGTCCATATTTGTTGTCCAAAAAACTGTAAACATCGTGAGAGATAATCACGACCGTTATTTTTTTAAATCCTCCCCAAAAAAATTTGACATTGCTACCCAAGTAAAGTATAATTAACCATACGATGCCCCTGTGGTGGAATTTGGTATACACAGCAGGTTGAGGGCCTGTGCCTTAATTGGCATGCTGGTTCGAGTCCAGTCGGGGGCATGTTCCCTTTCCATGTTTCCAGATTCTAATTCCAGTCACCAACCTACGAAGCACCCTCAAGCAACTCCTGATATACCTGATAGGTCTGCTCCGCAATCGTCTCCCATGTAAAATCCTTGACGCGGTTAAGCCCACCTTCAACTAAATCGTTCCGAAGACAGGCATCGCTCGCGATGCGATGTATCTGTTCTGCCAAAGCCTCTATGTCGTCCTCAGGGAAAACAAGTCCCGCGCTATCAATCACGTGTGGAATTTCGCCAGAATCTGAACCGACAACCGGCACTTCGCATGCCATTCCCTCGATAAGCACCCTACCGAAGAATTCTACCCATCCGGTTGTTGTCCGAGATGGCAGAACCAGTGTATCCATACAATTAATATAGGCGGCTACCTCTTCTGGGGGCACGGCGTCTATCCACACAATATGTCCAGAAATTCCAAGGGTTTCGGCAGTTTTTTGAAAACTATGTTTATCTTCACCTTGCCCAACGATTAAAAGTTTATATGTGCGCGTCGTATCCTGGCTTACAAGGTGTGCCGCAGCCTCAAGAAGCGTATCTATTCCCTTCATCTGAAGCAATCTGCCGACGTAACCAACCACAAAACAGTCGCTAAGCTGCAATGAATTCTTCAACTTGCTGACATCCATTTTATAGAAATGCCGCACGTCAACTCCATTCGGGAACGGGGTTTGTTGTCCGGTGTAACCTCGTTGGGTTAGAATCTTACCAGCATTCACACTCAGCGGGAAAGCTCTATCCGTTTCTCGAAAGACACGGCGTTCAATCCACACAGGCAAAAAGCCAAACCGCTGTTTGGTCGGTATACTAAGTGATGTTCGAAAAATAAAACAACTGTTTGGACAATATTTCCGTTTCAACCGAACTGTCTGTAGTGCGTTGAGGCTCCACGCCTCCTCCTCTAAGTGGATAATATCCGGTTGAAAATCTCGGAAGTGGGACTTCACACCATGGCGGTAGTAAAAACGACTGCCGTACCCCGAGAATCGGATTGGACACGGGAATTCTTCACACGGCGTGTCCGAGTCTGGTTCAAAGACAATATCTTGGAAACTTTCATACCAACGTGCAGGAACCACAACCCGTAACGTGACATCCGGACGTTCCGCAATGAGAGCGAACTTTTGTCGGTACGGCTTCATAATGTAGGAATGAGAAAGGACTAAGACACGCACGAGTAATTAAGTCTCTAAATACTCCCAAAGACTCTCGGACGCATTGACTTCTCAGCTTCAGCTGCCTCGCCGTCCGATTCATCAGTCTCTGCCTCGAAAGTGATTTCATTGTTTGTATCTACCGGACTTTCATCTGATGCAATAAGGACATCCATCAAACCTTCAAGTCTCTCGCGGATCTCTGATCGTTCATCCGAGGTGGCTGCACGCTCTGAATCAAGTTCTTCCCTAAGGTCGCTATTACGATCTTCAAGATCCTGAATCTGTGCATCGCGTTGCAGTAAACCACTGTTGAGCCGGGCATTTTCAGCCTCAAGTTCCAACTTGTCTGCTCTCAATTCCTGAACAGTTGAAATCGCAAGTTCAACACGTTCCTCCAGCAGTGATACAATACTTTGTTCTAATGCGTCAGACATATTAATTCCTCCAAAGTGGTATATTTATTAATTCGCGGCGGATTTACGATTCTCCACCGTAGCAGTAACACTCGTTTCAATCAGCGATAGGTGCTCAGCATCCGCCCAATCTGGACATTCATGGACGTAGTGAAAAAGGTACTGCTGCGCGTACCCCACGCGATCCCCGAAGTAGGTGTGCGCGAACTCGCGTATCTCATGATACGTAGCACGCCGACGCAGATAAAGTGTCTCAAAGATTCGTTTTATCCAAACATCAATCGGTAGTGCTGCAAGATGTCCAAGCGAAAATAGACAGATACAATCGGCTACCTTCTCACCTATACCTTTTTGGCGCATTAATTCACGCTTTGCCTCAGGATACGACATTTCCTTCATCGCCGTGAGCACAAGTTCACCACTAACAACTGCTGCCGCAGCATCTCGAAGATAGCTTGCTCGATAGCCGACACCACACGCGAGAAGTTCATCCTCTGTTGTGGTTGCAAGTGCTTCTGGACTCGGAAAACTATAATCCACGTAACGTGCAAGCGTCAACTGTTCGCCAAAGCGCTCGGAGAGTCGGCGGATAATCCCACGAATCCGGGATACATTGTTGTTCTGAGATAGAATAAACGATGCCACCGTTTCCCAGAGCTCTTGGTTGAGAATGCGCATCCCCCAAAGTTTCTCAATTGTCCGATGCATATAGGCATCATTGGCTACTTCGGCAAGGATATTTGGAACATCGCGTCCAAGGTCAAGATAGTGTTGGAGAAATGGTATGAAGGTAGTCTTATCCTCGGTGGTAGAACTCTCAACACGCAAAGTAGTTCCTACTTGACAAATTTTGAGGATGCGTCCCTCCACGACACCGTAATAGGCATCATCCATTCGATTCCATCGAAACGACTGTCCCGATTCTAAGGTATATTTCAAACTAAAATCTGTTGCATCCCGAATCTGCATCGTGTGTCTTGCTGAGTTTTGATAAGGACATACAAGCAACGCCCTTGATATTTGCTAATTAGTATATAGCAAATTTGAAAAATTAGCAAATTTTTATTCTGAATCCCCAAAATCCGATTTGTTTTCGGCTATCTGATGCCTGAATAAGACGAATTCTATAAACCTATTTCGTTTCAACCCTCACTGCATACAAGTATAAAAACCGCCTATTCCAGTAAATCTTACGACTGTCTCCGAAGAATCAGTGGATTTACGATAATTTGACATTTCGCCTGTTTATGTGTATAATATTAACACCTTTGTCTGTAAAGTAATAGAAACCGAATTTGGTCTGGGAATAGACCAAATTCATTCCTTGTATTATATTCAGGAGATACCTTTAAGACATGATTATCTTTCTACGCGAAAAATTTATTGCGCAACTCTTTATGTGGATAATCGCCATTGTGTTCCTTGTGGGGACAGTGTTCCTCTACAGCAATACGCGGGGCGGCGGTGAAGGTCCCGAGGGAGAAGTCATTCTCAGGATTAATAACACAGAAGTCAAACGCGAAGAATTTGAAAGTGCTGTCGCCAATGCCTTGGAAACTCAAAGACGGAACCAGAGGTTCGGCGCGCCTGACCGAGAGGCAACCCAAAAATCGGTAATCGATCGCTGGGTACAACAAACCATTGAAGGAAGTGAAGATATCGGTCATGCTGAAATAGAACGCTACATCCGAAGTGACGCACGCCGAGTCGAGCGGTACAATCTTTACCAACAATTCGGGGCAGCAGACCTCTACACAGAGAATATTCGTTTACTACTCAGTTCCACTGCACTCCGAGATAGTGTCCAATCACTTGAGTTGGTAACCGATACTGAGGCAGAACAAGCATATCGACTTGAATCAGACAAGGCAAAAGTTAAATTTATTGAATTTAAGCATAGTGATTATACCGCAACAGCTGAGGTAGATGAAACAGAAGCAGAGGCGTACTTTGAGAAAAATCGGAAGAACTATAAATCGGAAGAACAGGTGAATGTAAAGTTTATCAGGGTGAATCCTGCCGATCTCGTTTCAGACGAAGACGTTGCTACGTATTATGAGGAAAACCAAGCGGAGTTTACGACACTGGAAGTGGTTAAAGCACGCCATATCTTGAAAAAGTTTCCTGATAACGCAACCGACGAACAAAAGGCAGAAACCAAAACTGCTGCAGAGGAACTTCTCAAAACTATCAACGCAGAACTCTCAGCAGGTGCAGATTTCGCCGAACTGGCAATGACGCATTCAGAGGGACCTTCCAGTGTCCAAGGTGGTGCATTGAGAGGTGGAAACCCAAAGCTTCCACCCGGTGACTACTTCGCACGTGGTGACATGGTGAAACCCTTTGAGGAAACAGCCTTCGACATCTTGGAACCGGGAGAAGTCAGTGGCTTGGTCGAAACGTCATTCGGGTATCACATCATCAAATTAGAGGAGAAGAGAGCACCAGAAGTTCAACCGTTCGACCAGGTCCAATACGACATCCGACAAAAACTCGTTCAAGTAAGCGGCGTTGATGAGGCAAAAGAAGTTGCGTCTGACCTTCTGTATGAAATCGAAATTCAGGACTATGAAGCGGCTCTTGCACTTGAAAGATATAAGGAACTTTCCCTCATTGCGCTGGAAACCGGGTTCTTCAGCCGTGATGTTACAACTATCCCACAGATTGGTGCAAGATGGGGCTATCACGGGTTAATCGAAGAACTCTTTGATATGGAAGTGAACGTAATAAAGGTTATTGAGGCGAAAAAATCGGATGGAGAACGGGTGGAAGCCTATTTTGTCGCCACCGTTTTTGAAAAAAAACCGGCGACTGTCCCACCTTTTTCGGAAATCATACCACAGGTTTTCAGCGATCTGAAGACGGAAAAATCTAAGGAGCGTGCCTTTACGGATGCACAAAACCTGTTCAATAAACGTGCAGATACCACATCCTTGGATGCCTTATTGGAAAAGTATGATGCTCCTGACGGCTTAGCGACAGACCGGCTTTCTGTCCAAGAAAGCAACTTGTTCGCGCTCGGCCCAAACAGCGATTATATTGCCGGTATGGGAAGTTCGTCTGAAACTATGTTCGCAGCATTTCGGATGAAGGTTGATGACATTGGTGGTCCCTTCAAAGGCAACAACGCCGTCTACATTGTTCAACTCATTGAAAGGGAAGAACCAGACATTGAAACGTTCCAAATGGACCCGGCTGAGAAAGCCCGGCATCGTCAAGCCCTCATTCAAGCAAAAAAACGGGAAATATATTTGAATTGGTTCGCCGCACGCAAAAAGGCGAGTGAACTCTGGATACATCCGGATTATCGTTAACACTCTTCCCGCCAAATCTCCATGCTTTAGCAAATATGTTATAATGCTACTAAGCCTGTTGGATAGCATTTCGACCCCGCACGCTTGTGTGGGTGCTATCCACTGCTGTCGAAAGTGTGTTTAGGTTGAACACACGTCATGAGTACGGATAGGTGGCATCCGGATGATAGTCCGGCAGCAAGGCATCATGCGTTTGCCCCACTATGAGATTTGTGCCATCGGTAAAGCCTTCGGGACGGTGACGGAGAAACTCGATCAAACGATTCCGCCAGGGGATTAGGAGGGTTTCCGATCCACTTAAGCTTGCCAGATCGTATGTTTCGTGGGGATCGTCCTGTAGATTGAAGAGATGTTCCTGACCGGTTTGGGAATACCACACGTACTTGTGATGTCCGTCGGTTACATAGTGGTTACCATGACTATAATCGTAACAACCGGAGTGCTCTCCATGCAGATGGTCCCGCACCCGGTCAGTATCCCCTCGCATGATGGGTAGTAGACTTCTACCAGTGCAGATACTGGGAATCTCAACTCCGGCAGCGTCCAAAATGGTGGGCATGATGTCCTGTAGACCGACGGGACTTTGGCAGACGGATTCTTTTCGGTAGCCCCATTTCGCCGGGGCCCGTATCAGAAAAGGCACTCGTGCCGAGGCTTCGTAGGGCCAGGTTTTTCGGTACAGGTTGTGATCGCCCAGCATCTCACCGTGGTCGGAGGTGAAAACGATCAAACAGTCCGCCAGTCCGCCCGTGGACTGGATCAGGCGGCCGATCTGATCGTCGATAAAATTGATCATCCCGTAATAAGCCGCACGAGCACACTGCATGTCGTGGTCGTCGAGGCAGATTTCCCAAGCGTTTGGATCTAACCCCTTCTCAGCTCCTTCGAATTCGGGTGCCCAGTCACCAATCACGGGTGAAGGAATATCCCGCTGGATGTAGCGCTGGTAATAATGTGCCGGTGGAGTTAACGGTGGGTGTGGATCTATAAACGAGATGTTGAGAAAAAAGGGCACCGTCGGGTCGCGTTTTTGCAGAAAATTGAGGGCGCGGTCGATACACCAGAAGGTGTGCATCTGCTCTTCCGGTAGATGATGCGGGCGACCGATCCATCCGTTAGCGGAGACACCGTGGGCAACACCCGGATGAACATCGTTGCGGCGGTGATATTGCCGCAACCAATCGACATAGTCGTTATCATCCCCACGGGTGGCATCAGCCAGTTGGAGGTGGTCGAAACCGTACCGTTTACGCGGTGGGGTCAGGTGTAGTTTGCCGATCATCTCGGTTTGATAACCAGCTGCAGACAATTCACCTGCCAGGGTATGGGACGGGTTCCACGGTGCTCCTTTAAATCCAACCCCACCGTTGGCGGCTGGCGCGGTACCGGTCATCAAACTACGTCGAGCCGGAATACAACTCGGGCATTCAGCATATCCACGGCGAAAATGCGTGCCGGTGCGACCGATCCAATCTAAGTTTGGTGTCTGTAGGCAGTCGGGCCCGTTGGGGTCCAAGCCCAAACAATCACCACGTTGTTGGTCGGTGGTGATTAAAAGGATGTTGGGACGGGTATCAGGCATCTCAAACTCTAAGCCGAGCAATCTCAATTTGAGGGTTCGACACTTTGTCGGGGTGAAGGCTCCGGTGGTAATTAATTAAGGAGTTCATAGAAGAAGTTGCGGCGTTTGGGAATATAATCTAACTCGGCTATAGTGCGTTCAATCTCCTCAATCGGCATACAATAGACCGTTCCAGCTTTGCTGACAACATTCTCCTCTATCATTGTACCACCCATATCATTCGCACCGAATTTAAGTGATAATTGCCCGATCTTCGGACCTTGGGTTACCCATGAAGATTGAAAGTTGTCGAAATTATCCAAGAACAATCGCGAAATAGCAAGCGTTTTGAGATATTCAAAACTCCCTGCCGGTGGTATGTGATCCATACGGGTATTGGCGGGTTGTAGCGACCAGCAGATAAACGCTGTGAATCCACCTGTCTCATCTTGCAAATCACGCAGCCTGACGAGGTGCTCAACACGTTCGGCGTAACTTTCTACATGCCCATACATCATCGTCGCGCTTGACTTGAGTCCAACCAAGTGTCCCTGACGCATGACCTCCAGCCACTCATCAGCGGTGCACTTCTTATGGCTAATCTCATTACGGGCATGGTCAGTGAGAATCTCTGCACCGCCGCCAGGAATCGAATCGAGCCCAGCATCTCGCAACCGGATAAGCATTTCTCGCAACGACATACGGTTTATCTTGGCAAACCAGTCCAACTCTGGGGGGGAAAACCCATGGATATGAATGCGGTAATTTGCTTTGATCCAACGGAGGAGATCTTCGTACCAGTCAAGTTTGAGTTTCGGATGCAATCCACCTTGCATGAGAATCAACTCACCACCAAGATCCAGTGTTTCCTGTATCTTTTTCCCCAGTTCTTCCCGCTCCATAACATAAGCGTCAGGATCCCGACGATGGCGGTAAAAAGCACAAAAATCGCAGTCAACATAACACCAATTGGTATAGTTGATGTTTCGGTCAACAATGTAAGTGACGTAGCCTTCCGGATGTTTGCGTTGCCGGACAATATCCGCAGCGTGCCCCAGAGCAAGTAAATCGTGGCTCTTGAAAAGCGTCAGGCAGTCGTCAAAGTCTAACCGTTCTCCCGCAAGCGATTTCTCAAGGATAGATTGGATGTTTGTATCCATTTACAAGTTTCCTCAATTCATAAAGCATACTAAGGCCGAATCTAATATTCAATTTTAACATTTTATAACCTGTTTGTCAACTTTTCTGCCATTTTAATTTGACTTTTAAGGAAAATTAAGTATAATTATAATACGTTTGATCTGAATCTATATTTAATGAGGAGAAACAAAATGAACGAAGTGGTTTACAACGAGGACTTAGTGAAACGCGTATCAAATAAATATCTTGCAGTGAATATTGCCGCAAAACGCGCCAGAGATATAAATGCAGACGGTTTGCCTATTGCGCCTTCAAGCACTGCAGATAAAAAGAAGAAACCTGTCGCCATTGCAACACAAGAATTGGTTGAAGGTAAACTTCACTTTGAAAAAAGCGAGGTCAAAGCACCAGCCCAGAATACACCGTCGATTTTTACCGACTCGCAGGATTCAGACGACGGGAGTGATATATTCGATGAAGAACTCCTCGCACGCGAACAAGATACTGACGCAGAGGAGCGCGAGGAAGGTATTTAGATCTCGTCAATGGCGGAAATTGCTCCTACCAAAACAACCTCTCGCCGAAGAAATCGCCAAAAAAATTGAAGGCACTTGACAATTCCCAATAAAGTGGGTATAATTAAAAGTGCTGCTGACGTGGCTCAATGGTAGAGCAAGTGATTTGTAATCACTAGGTTGGAGGTTCGATTCCTCTCGTCAGCTTTTCTTAATGGGGGTATGCTAGAGCGGTCAAATAGGGCAGACTGTAAATCTGTTGGCTATGCCTACGGTGGTTCGAATCCATCTGCCCCCATCTGCTTTTATTACGAAGTAGCATCGCAGCGGGATCTGGTCGAGGGATGGGTCCACGGAGCAGTTTGCAAATTTTCCATACTACGAGCGCATTCGCTATAGGTTCCAGATTACCATGCTTCAGTAGTATGGCAGTTCCCAACTTCGTATTATGCGGGAGTAGCTCAGCTGGTAGAGCATTGGCCTTCCAAGCCATGTGTCGCGGGTTCGATTCCCGTCTCCCGCTTGTTGGTGTTTTTTATTTTTGCCGATGTAGCTCAGTCGGTAGAGCGCGTCCTTGGTAAGGACGAGGTCACCGGTTCAATTCCGGTCATCGGCTCCATTTATCGAAAGTAGAGTGCTTATTATGCCCAGAGACATTGTAACATTAGCATGTGATGTATGTAGTCAGCGGAATTATGTGACAACCCGGAACCGCCGGACAAACCAAAATCGATACGAACGGAAGAAATACTGTCGCTTCTGTCGAAAGCATACATCCCACAAGGAAACGCGATAACTTTTTGAGTAGGTGACATAGACAACACCACTCTAACCGTTAAATATTAGGTGTGCGATCTCCTACGCAAAACTTGCAGGCCAGTAGCTCCAACGGCTAGAGCGTCGGTCTCCAAAACCGAATGTTGGGGGTTCGAATCCCTCCTGGCCTGCCTTTTAATCTTATGATAGCTCGTTTGAAAAATTACATTCAGGGAATTAATCAAGAATGGCAAAGAGTGTCTAAACCGGATGCCAAAGAAGTCCAAGGAAGCACTATTACTGTTATTGTTGCTTCCGCTTTGTTAGGACTTTACATCGGGTTAGTCGATGGCAACTCCGCTTTTCCGCAATGGAACAACCCGCTGGGTTGGATCTTTCTGGTCGCTCTCCCAATTGTTGTTTTCTTTATTATGCGAAGTTGGGAGAATCAGCCGCAAAGTAGCAGAGAAGCCGAATTGTCTGATGGGAACGAGGGAAGTCGGAAAGTGATAGCGGCAGCAATAGCCTGTATCCCCTTAATTGTTGTACTTGTAAACCAATATGTCCTGAATAATTCCCTTGAAGGTTTCGGTATGGCTTTCCTCAGAACCCTCTTTATTCGCTAACGATAATGTGCATACACTGGTGAATCAGAATATGGATGGATACTGGTACGTCGTTCAAATATACACTGGACATGAGAAAAAGGTTAAACTTAACCTCGACAACATGATTGCGAGGGAAGAGTTACAGGACGAAATCCTGCAAGTTAATGTCCCAGAAACTGAGGTTGTAGAGGTTAAAGACAGCCAACGGAAAGTTAGCCTCCGACCCTCTTATCCGGGTTACGTCCTTGTTAATACTACCCATGAACTCGGTCCACATGTCGACAATCCGATTGGGCAAAAAAGTTGGTCTCTCATACAGGAAACACCGGGAGTCATGAACTTCTTAGGGCCCACCTCACATCCATCGCCTCTGAGTTCTACTGATGTCGAAGCAATGCTCCAGATGTCAACCGAGGAAGAGGAAGCCCCACCAGTGCCCGCAATGGAATATGAAATAGGCGATAAGGTCAAGGTGATAAACGGTCCGTTTAGTGGATTCCCCGGCGAAATCGAGGAAATTGACATGGAACATCAACGATTACGCCTCAGCATTTCGCTTTTCGGTCGCTCCACCTCCGTTGACTTGGGCTTGCTCGAAGTGGAAGAATTGAACTAAACTCAAACGGCGTTGTTTAAATAGAGAACCATGATTGTGAGTTCGCGCCGTCTTACTGTAAAATGCACCGTGGAACGCTCACAACCCAAAATAGGGAAAAACAATGGCAAAGAAAGTAGCAGGTGAAGTTAAACTCCAGTTAGTATCCGGACAGGCGACACCACAACCACCCGTTGGTCCCAGTCTCGCACCTTACATGATTAATCTGCAGGAGTTTATCAAATCGTTTAACGCCCAGACGCAGCATCAAGCCGGAATGGTGGTGACAACCGTCATCACTTGTTATAGTGATCGGTCGTTTAGTTTCAGCGTAAAGTCACCGCCTGCCGCAATCTTACTCAAATCCGCAGCAAAGATTGCCAAAGGTTCTGGCGAACCCAACCGGAACAAGGTTGCTTCCGTTACAATGGAGCAAATCCGCGAAATCGCACAGACGAAATTACCTGACTTAAATACGACAGACTTAGAGGCGGCAATGCGGATGGTAGAAGGAACCGCTCGTAGCATGGGATTGACGGTTAATTAGCGAAGCTTATCCGTCTGGCGAAGCATAGCATCGTTGATATACGGATAAGTTCACTTTGAAACGGGGTAATAGAGATATGCCCCATGGAGAACAACATGGCGAAAAGAGGGAATCGATACAGCGGCATCAACGAACACGTAGACAGACTTCAACTTTACACGATAGACGAGGCTGTCTCGCTGGTTAGAAAAACGGGCAGTGCGAAGTTTGATGAAACCGTGGATTTGGCATCGCGTCTCGGCATAGACGCCCGACAGGCAGACCAGAATATCCGAGGCACTGTCGCGCTGCCGCACGGAACAGGAAAATCTGTTCGTGTTGTCGTCTTTGCCCAAGGCGATCCGGCACGGCAAGCCGAAGAAGCGGGGGCAGATTTCGTTGGAACCGACGATCTCGTCGATAAAATTGTTGGCGGATGGCTCGATTTTGACGCAACAATTGCAACACCGGACTTAATGCGAAATATCATGCCCAAACTTGGGCGAGTCCTTGGACCGCGAGGCTTAATGCCTAACGCCAAAGCTGGTACTGTCACAATGGATGTCGCCGAAACCATCCGAGATATCAAAGCCGGACAAATCGAATACCGAGCAGAACGTTCTTCCGGTATTGTTCATGTTCCAATTGGCAAAGTTTCGTTCGAGGAAGAAAGTATTAAACAGAACCTCAACGCAGTGATGGGTGCGCTTGTTGCCGCTCGTCCGTCAGCGGTGAAAGGTAGGTACATTCGGAGTGTTGCTATATCAGCAACAATGGGAGTCGCTATCCGAATAGACCCACAACAATTTGCATAATCCGTACGGGATACGATATGGGATAGCCCTATAACTGAATAGAGTCGTAGAACGTAGGTGCCATCGGCTTAATTACCTACCGAGGCTTGAATGGAACAGAAACAAGTGGTGTACGATTGAAGCGTCCGTAAAATCTCATCACCCCCTGTTTGCTCCTCTTTATGTGAGCCTCCAGACACCTGCTGGGGGCTTTTTGCATGCAATCGTATACCCAATTAACAGGTTAATAGGAAAACCACGGCATCGTGTCACGGTTACTATACAACCTACATAGAAAGGAGCTGAAACATGCCGAATCAGGCAAATGTTCAGCAAACAGAACAAATTCGTGAGATTTTTGACAATGCCGATGTTGTTCTGCTAACAGACTTTCAGGGGCTTACCGTCGCAGAAATTAACGAACTGCGGAACCAACTCCGAGCAGCCGGTATCCGCTATAGGGTCTGTAAGAATACATTGATAAACGTCGTCGCTCAAGAAAGAGGTATTGATGGCTTAGCACCTTATCTCAAAGGAAATACAGCCCTCGCTACTGGTACAGATCCGGCGACATCTTCAAAAATCTTGCTTGAATTTGGTGAGGAACACGAAAATTTTAAGGTTAAAGGTGGCATTCTTGGAACACGAATAGTTGATGCGGCAGGCGTTGAAGTCCTGAAAGATATGCCATCACGAGATGTCATGATCGCCCGCACTGTCGGGATTATCAGCGCACCTCTCACTGGACTTGTTAACACCTTAAGTCAGGGTTCACCTATTACAGGTATGGTGAACGTACTCAGTGGAACGATACGTCAGGTAACCTCCGTACTGACACAGGTTGCCGACCAAAAGAAAGAGGCGGAAGACGCCTAACCCAAAGCGCATACGGCGCTTATATCAAATATCGAGGGGAACCAAGTCCCCGTGACTTGACCTCGCACGACTTGATCAGGAAATCTCTAAGCAAGTTAATTTGATACTACATATAGAAAGGATACAAACATGGCCGCAGACTTGGAAAAATTGATTGACGAAATTAGTAATATGACCGTTCTGGAACTTTCTGAACTGGTCAAAGCCTTAGAGGATAAATTCGGAGTCAGCGCATCAGCCGCACCGGCAGTTGCTATGCCTGGGATGATGCCAGCAGCCCCTGCTGCTGCAGAAGAAGCCGAAGCTGAAGAGCAAACAGAATTCGACGTTCAACTCAAAGACTTCGGTGTCAAGAAGATTCCGGTTATCAAAGAGGTTCGCGCTATTACTGGACTCGGGTTGAAGGAAGCCAAAGAGAAAGTCGAATCCGCACCAGTCGTCATTCAAGAAGGCATTGCCCAAGAGGAAGCCGAGAAAATTAAAGAACAACTCGAAGCCCTCGGTGCCACCGTCGAAATTATATAGACGGAAGCATACCGTCTTACATCACAGACAGCGCGTGTTTAAACCGCGCACGACAGGTAAACCCATTATGGTTCTTGAGCATAGCGATGCCCAATTCATCGCTCTACGGCGAACTATAATGGGTTTCCGTTTTTGTAAAAAAATAAACGCCACAAGCGTCAGCACGGTTTGATTAGAACCAATCTCCCGGAGATTTCCATTCACTTGTTGGAAATTATCGAGTGCCCCCGATGTTCAGTATCGTCGATGTCTTTTATCTTGTTTTCAGTCAACTCGCAGTTGGTGGGTTTGCTCTCCTCCTCTTAGTCCCAACAGGATTAGTCGGTGCGAATTTCTACCGTTTGATGGGTAGCATCTATCTACTCGTGAGCGGATTATCGCGATGCGCAAACCTCGCACTCCATCAGCAGCCTGTCACATTTCGCAACTTCTTCGGATCTTGGCAGAATCCCGAGTCTATTTCTGTTATCTGTTTCGTTCTCATTGTCCTTATCTATACACTGAGTTGGTGGTTCAAAACACCACTCCTCACACGGCTCCTTTTCTTGAGTGGACTTATTTCCGGCGTGGCGTGGCTGATTTTGAGTGCCCAGCGGTATCTTCAAATCGTACAACTTCCGGGTGAAATGTTCCTGTTACCGCTTCAATTCTTGACAGCCGCCGCGCTGCTCGGTGCAGTCCACAGCGGGATGTGGTTTGGTCATTGGTATCTCGTAGTGCCCGATTTACCGGTGGTTTACCTGAAACGGTTTAATACCGTCCTGCTCTGTACGCTTTTGGGTATGGCACTGTTGCTCTGCCTGAATCTCTTTTTCAGACAGCAATCCACAGATACCATCCCCTTTAACCTTTTCTATCAAATCATCTTCAGCATGCGGGTACTTATAGGTATCGGTGGTACGTTGTTCCTCTATTTCATTACATGGGACTGCTTGCGTCCGAAATCTATCGCTCGCGATGTGCTCGGTGCGACACGAGCTGCAACCGGTTTCCTCTTTATCGCCATCATCACAGTGCTTCTTGGCGAGTTCTGCAGTCGATTGTTGTTTCTGGAAATGCGATTTATTTTTTAACATAGGTCGCTTTCTAACAACTAAACACCGAATGCTGATAACCGTCCATCCGAAAACCAAATATACTGGCGTTGAGGATTGAATTTCGTTGTAATTTAAATTTCAGATATGCTAAAATTACTACATTCATTACAAACTTGAGGAGGCAAATAATGAAATCCCAAATTTTCTATGAGCCTGAATCAATGAGCCTCGAAGATCGGCCCGTGCCAGCCGCCGGTGACAATGACTTGCTCGTCCAAGTCCGTTCGGTAGGTATCTGTGGTTCGGACGTAGCATATTATTTTGGCAATAGTTCGCTTGAAACCGATGACGGAAAAGGACCGCTTATCCTTGGACACGAATTTACTGGTGAAGTCGTCGAAGTTGGTAGCGAAGCAGGAGAAATAGGTGGATTCAAAGCAGGTGATCGGGTTGTCGTCAATCCTGTTCAATCAAATCCAGATTCCTTCTGGAGTCAGAAAGGATTGTCCAACTTATGTCCCGAAAAACGCGTCTTAGGTGTAGGGGTTGATGGTGGTTTTGCGGAGTACGCAGTCTCAGACTATCGTTGGACAGTCAAGTTACCCGAAAATGTAACATACGATCAAGGGGCACTAACGGAGCCGCTCGCTTGCGGACTTTACGCTGTCAATAATCTCAACGCCGAGGAAGGACAAACCGCTGTCGTCTTCGGACCCGGTCCCATCGGCTTGATGATGGTGCAAGTCCTAAAAAGCCGTGGCTTGAAAAACGTTCTCCTTGTCGGAACCCGTGATTATCGCTTGGACTGCGGTAAGGAGCTCGGTGCTGACGTAGTCGTCAACGTCAGCGATACCAATTCTTCTCACTATGTGGAAGACTTAGGTGCTATGATTCAGGAACTCAACGACGGCGAATTGGCAGATCGTGCAATTACGGCTACCAGCTCGCTCGACGCGATCCATACCGCCTTAGAAGTCACAGGCAGACACGCAACTGTCGTTATCTTCGGACTCCCCGGCGATACAGATATAATGCAGGTTCCCATTCTCGATACGATCCTTATGGATAAAACCATCAGGTTCTCTTGGCTGGCACCTGATACGTGGGAAGAAGCAGTACAACTCATTTCGAGTGGCGATGTCAACATGGACAGAATCATCAGCCACGAGTTCTCACTCGAATCACTTGTTGAAGGGATAACAAAGGTACGCAATCGCGAAGACGGTTGCACCAAGGGCTTGATAAAAGTTTCTGCCTAACCGGTAAATAATATGGGCATCCCATTTTTCATCCTTTTTGTCCTTTCAATCGCTTTCTTATCTCTTGGAATAACTGGGTGGGGTGGCTTCGTTTCGGTAGAATGGCCTCAGCAGGGCTCAGCCGACGCAAAAAGCGACACCGTGGCTGTCACCCCTTACCTGAGTTTTCAACCAAATTATTGGGCAATCGCACAGTGTTTCACTGGATTTCTGCTGTTTTTAGTGAGCCTCTATTTTATGGGCTTTTTTCTCTATCTCGAAGAACGGGAGAGCGGCAGAATCATGAAAAATGTAAAAAGTTTTGCCAAACTACGGCAGTTTCTTGAACGACACCAAAAAGGGGACATTTCACAATGAATTCTCTCATAAGATTCCTTGTTAGCAAACCCAAGCAGTATTGGATTCTGATAGGCTTCGGGTTTGCATGCCTCACCCTATACTGTGCTACGACAAGTAACGCCAAAATTGACCCAAAGACAGTTGCTGGAATCTGGCTTTTCGATGAAGGTAATGGAAAAATTGCCGAAGATTTATCCGGAAACGGCAACGATGGCGAACTCAAGGAAGGCACGAAATGGGAAGACGGACAATTCAGGCAAGCCGTTATATTCGACGGAAAAGATGATTACGTTGAAATCGCTCCGTCACCTCTGTTCAATCCGGAGGTGTTCACAGTCACTTTCTGGATGCATCCGACCACTATTGGAGGCAATAATCCGGGGGGTAAAGGGTCAGCTACCCTTATCATCGCAAACGGTAATCCGGGTGACGGTGGCGGCGCGAATTGGTGGTTTGAATTCTGGAACGGCGGCAACTTTGAGTTCAAAAGTTGCCAAGCCGGTTGTGCCGCTGCGAACACACCAGTGAATAAACCAAACGAATGGTATTTTGTCGCCGGTATCTACAACGGCACTGAATACGAACTCTATATTGATGGCGAATTTAAGGCGAAGGGACCGAATAAGGTCGGGGCACCTGAAAAAGGCTTACTCATCGGAAGTGGACTCTGCCCGGCAGGTCACGGATGTGACGGTGGCTACTTCAAAGGCATCATTGACGATGTGGCGATGTTCAGCGATGCTTTGAGCGAGGCGGATCTGAAAACGCTCATGGAAGAAGGTGTGGGCAAAGTTCTTGGTGTTGCTCCAGTAGAACCTACAGGCAAATTGGCGACGACGTGGGGCAATTTGAAAGCGCGCTAAAGAGGTAATTCCGATCAGTATGAAACGACAATTAAAAAATGACTTACTGCTTCGCGCATCGAAATGTCTGCCGGTGGAGCGCGTTCCAGTGTGGATGATGCGGCAGGCAGGCAGGTCAGATCCCGTTTACCGACAAATTCGACGTGAGCTTAACCTTCCGCTCGAACGGCTCTTTCGGACCTGCCCCGCACCGATGTCCCAAACAGATGTCGAATCAGCGGTCAAAATATCACTTCTGCCCAAACGTATCGGTGTCGATGCCATCATTGTCTATAAGGACATTCTTACTCCCTTGGCACCTATGGGCGCGCATTTCCGATTCGATCCAGGGCCCATTTTAAACCCGCCGATCCGCACGCAAGCACAAGTAGACGCGCTTCGACCCGTCGATGATCCTTCCACACAATTAGCGTTCACAGGAAAGGTCATTCGCAAACTACGCGAAACCTTGAACGAAGAACTACCCCTCATCGGTTTCGCCGGGGCACCTTTGACCCTTGCCTTTTTCCTCATCGCAGGGGAAAGTCCGATCAAGCGTGGTTCAGGAATATCTGAAAAAGCGGCTCCAGTCTTCCGAATGATGGAAGAAGCACCAGAACTCTTACATCGTCTCCTAAATAAGTTGACCGAAATGACTGTTAACTACTTGAACTACCAAATCAGCGAGGGTGTTCAAATAGTGCAACTTTTCGAGTCTATCGCCGATGTCTTACCGAGGCAGATATATGAAGAGTTCGCTTTTCCTTATCATCAGCGAATCTTCACCGAACTCAATCCAGAGGCACCAGGAATTCTGTTCGCAAAAGAATGCAACTATGTGGATTTAATGCATCAGAGCGGGGCAAATGTCTTAAGCATTGGGAAATGTGTGGATCTTAGCAAAGCCAAGGCAAACACAAACGGTGCCGTCGCCTTTCAAGGAAACGTCGATAACGACATCCTTCGCGATGGTACACCTGCCGATATCACAGCAGCCGTTGAGACCTGTCTAAAACAGGGCGGAAAAACTGGGCATATTTTGAACCTGAACCACGGTCTGCACAGAGACACACCATTTGAAAATGTTAAGCATTTCGTACACATCGCAAAAACACTGTAGGAAAATTGATGAGAAACATCCTCGAAAACCCCTTTGCACCACGACAATACGGACAGCTCGTTAAAGTAACAGAACGGGTGTATCTCTTTCGCAATATTGTAAACTCTTCTATTATCATTGGAGATAAAGGGGTTGCGGTAATTGATACACAGGTAAACCAAATGATGGCACGACGGTTGCGCAATGCAATCCGTACCATTACTGATAAACCGATACTGTACGCAATTAACACCCATTACCACTGGGATCATACCAATGGAAACACTATTTTTCATGAAGCCGGGGCAACCGTTGTCGCTCGCGAGATGACCAAAGATTTTATGGTGAACAGGTCGCCGCGGCAGGAGGCATTCCTGCGTTCCCGCGGTTTCACACTGGGCGATCCTCCTTTTCTACCACAACAGACGTTCACACACGAAACCGAACTCGATTTAGGCAATCAACCGCTGCACCTCGTTCACTTAGGAAAGGCAGAAACGGATGATGCCACTGCCATCAGGATCCCAGCAGAAGATTGCATCGTCTCTGGTGATACCGTTATGACAGGGAGTTTTCCCATCTTTGGACAGCCCGTTATGAATGAAGGACTCATGGCGAACCACGATTGGATCAACACAATTAAAGAACTCCAGGCATACGAACCTAAATCTGTCCTACCGGGACACGGACCCTTAGCGCGTGATGCCGAAATTGACCTGTTGCTTGAGATTGAGTCCTATTTCCTAACAGAAGTCCGAAAACGTGTTGAACAGGGCATGTCCTTAAACACACTGCTTACCGAAATGGAAGCCAACTTACCCGACTGGATTCGCTCTATTGCTGAAGTATGGGGAACACCCCGTTATGCGATTTTAAGGGTATATCGTGGGTTAATCGACGGTCCAGAGCCGGGTTGGCAACATCTGAAACCTTCAGCTATTCCAACTGCGGATACCGAAAAACTTCACCAAAAAACACACGAACTTGAAGACTTTCAGGCTTACCGAGAAATCGCCGAAGAGGTCGCGGAAGGCAATGATTTTGGCTTAGCAATTGCTATCTTGAAAACCGCAACCGAAAAATATCCGAATCTACCCGACGCGTGGACAGCATACGCGGATTTGCTCACACAAGCGTCCCGCACCGTGCCAAGTGTCCTTGAGAAGGGTGACTTCTTCGCCGAGGCTAAAAAAGCACTCAATGTTGCACTTGAATTGGACCCTAATCACGCGCCAGCACATCTTTTGCGTGGGTACAACCACATTCTCTCTGCCTATCGTAACGGCGACGAAACAAAAATAGGACTGGAATCCATCTATAAAGCTCTCGTCATCGGAATTCAGGGGACGCAACTTGCACAAGCATACTTCTGTATCGGACTTGCGCACCGCACAAATGGAGACGAGACGCTCGCACGTGAAGCTTTCGCGAAGGCGATCGCCGCTGACGCAAGGTATATGCCAGCACAGTTAGCGAATATGGCATAGGAGGAAACAAAAATGAGATACGATAGTGTCTTACTCGTTGCATTCGGTGGACCAACACCCGGCTGCTGTCAAAAATACAATAACGATATGTGTCCCGGTGAAGCCTACTGCTTTGTGGAGGGGATTGCCGGGGCAGCTGAATCTCAAAGAGAACGCGTAAAAGACATCTCAGCCCACTACGTAAAATTGGGCGGATTTTCGCCATTCAACGAATTGACTTTCAAACAAGCCGACGCATTAGAAACCGCACTGCAAGCGCGCGATCTGCCGCTACCTGTTTACACTGGATTCAGACATTGGAATCCCTATTTAAAAGAAGTCATCGCGGAAATGGCACAAAAAGGACACCACAAAATACTCGGCATTATCATGGCACCGCACCAATCCAAAGTCAGTTGGGAATGGTACCAACAAACGGTAAAAAAAGGAATCGACGCAGTCGATGGTGAGAAACCGACTATTGATTATCTCGACCCGTGGTACACACACGAAGGTTACGTTGGTGCCATCGCCGAAATCATCGAAACCGCATGTGGCGACAAATTAGCACGCGCCGAACTTGTTTTCACAGCACACGCAATTCCCCAATCAGCGGCGAATACTTCACCTTATACACAACAATTTGGAAAAACAGGCGAGGTAGTCGCTAAACAAATTGGGAAAACTCGATTCGGTTTAGCATACCAGAGTGAGGTAGAAAATAGCCCTATTCCATGGACACAGCCGGATATCAATGATTGGCTTAAAACCCGAAAAGAAGAAGGTGTCGATACCGTCGTCGCTTCACCGATCGGCTTCCTCTGTGACCATGTCGAAGTGCTCTACGATTTGGACATAGAGGCGACAGAAACCGCTGAAGCCTGTGGCATCGATTTCATTCGAGCAGGCACGGTCGGTGTCCATCCCAAATTCATCAACATGTTAGCAGACTTTGTGTGTGAAAAGGCTGTGAAAGAAAAATAAATTAGAACTTATACACTTCGTTGGTAGGTGTGGTTTCTAACCGTACCGAGCCGATGTCTGTAGGGGTAGGTCTTGTGCCTACCCTGCCATAGGTTATGTCGGAAAACTCAGGTAGAAAGCATGCCATTGTTATCGGAGGCGGCATCACAGGTTTAGCCGCGTGCTATCGCTTGCGGCGCGAGGCTGCTGCACGCGATATTCCGCTTGACATTACACTCCTTGAAGCGGGTGGACGTGTCGGTGGTGTCATTCAAACCGAACACCGCGATGGGTTTCTCATTGAACACGGTCCCGATGCTTTTATTTCCACCAAACCAGCGGCAAAGGCGTTATGCGAAGAACTTGGTATTGCAGATCAATTCATTGGGACCAACCCAAAGGTCCGTCGGAGTTTTGTAATCCGGAACGGGACCTTGCATCCTGTCCCTGAGGGTTTTTACATGATGGCACCAGGGTCGTTCATGCCGTTTTTAAAAACGCCGCTCTTCAGTTGGCATGGCAAACTGCGGATGGCACTGGACCTCTTTATTCCGCGCAGGGAAAGAGATGCGGACGAAGCTGTAGCACACTTCGTCAGGCGTCGCCTCGGCACTGAAGCTTTCACACGCATGGCACAACCTATGATAGGAGGTATTTATACCTCAGATGCCGAAAATTTAAGCCTAAAGGCAACATTCCCAAGATTCTTGGAAATGGAAAAAGCGCATGGCAGCATTATCAAAGCACTCCGTGTGCAAAAAAAACAAGCGTCCCAAACCAGTCGAGACACAAGCGGACCTCGCTACAGTCTTTTTCTTTCGTTTAAATCTGGAATGCAGACACTGACCGATACGCTTACCCAAGCGTTATCTAACAGTATCAGATTAGATGCGAAAGTAGAACATATTCAACAAGCGAGCGATGGTAACCGATGGCACGTTTCACTTGCTAACGGAGAAACGTTAAACGCCGAACTTCTCTGTATTGCTCTTCCAGCACCACAAGCAGCAGCACTCATCGAAAGCGTCCCAAGTCCTCTTGCCACAAAGCTTAACGCGATCCCCTATGCCTCCTCGGCAACAGTCAATTTAGCATTCCGTCGTGAAGATGTTACACACCCATTAGATGGCATGGGATTCGTTGTCCCTGCTACAGAAAACCTATCTCTCATCGGGTGTTCTTTCAGTAGCGTTAAATTTGAAAGCCGCGCCCCAGCCGACCATGTTCTGTTGCGCGCCTTCGTTGGCGAACCCACGTCGAAAAAAACTGAAACGGAACTCATCGAATTGTGTCAGGCAGATTTAACACCACTTCTCGGAATCAAAAACGCCCCACGGTTTGCCATGGTTAGTAAGCATTCACAAGCAATGGCACAGTATCAGGTGGGACATCAAGATGTTGTGAGTAGTATAGAGCAGTTCACGAGCGAATTGCGAGGATTCGCACTCGCAGGAAATGGTTACCACGGGGTCGGCATTCCAGACTGTATTCAGAGTGCCGAAGCAGCAGCACTTTCACTCTTGAACGCACTGTAAGGAAACGTGATGAATTTTACGATAACGCTCCGACGCGTAGTTGCCGCAAGTCTCGGACTATTCGGATGCGTGTTGGTGACATTAATCGGAAACCTCGCGCCCCGCGCTGAAGACGCTACAGATCGCGTAACAGAAGCGTATCAGGGATTTCAGGAAGGAAAGTGCAAAAGTTGCCACCCGGCAATCTGGAGAGAATGGGAAAATTCGATGCACGCGAAGGCATGGGTTGACGAAATTTATCAGGAGATCGCAAATCAAATTAAGGATAGAGAAACCAAATGTGACCAGTGCCATGCCCCGCAACCGATCCTCACCACAGGCATTGGAGAAATGCCGAGACTCAGAAATACGCAACGGGAGGCAGGCGTTTCCTGTCTTGTCTGCCATCTCGATGCTGGAGGCGCGATGCACGGACCGCCAGCAAGTGCAGAGACCTATTTCCATACTAACGTAACCAACCCCATCTATACTGCACCAACAACACTCTGTAGTACCTGCCATGGTCAACCGACCGTTCCTGAGCACGACCAGGTTTCCAGCTTTCTGAATAGTAAATTCGCCGAGGGAAATAGGAGTTGTGCGACATGTCACATGCCAGTTGTGAACCGACTCCAAAGCACAGCCAGTTATGAAAGCATCAAAGGTAGGAAGCATACATGGCGCGGCAGCCGTAGTGTCGCACAACTCAGGCGCGCTGCAACACTTCAACTTGAAATCACACCTCAAAAAGTGAATGTAAAGTTACAGAGCAAAACCGGCCACATCTTGCCGGGCGGCACATTGCGCACCATCATTCTTGAAGCAAAACTTCTCTCTCCAGAAGGCACTGAACGGCAAAAGGAGCAAATTACAATTTCGGCTGAGAAGCAAAACCGTCTTCTCCCAAATGAGGAGAGAACTTACATTTTCGACACTTTATCCAGCGCGACCGGTGACACAATCACAGTCCAGTTGATGTACCAATTGATACCGAAGACACCGGAATCCGAGTGGATATTGATGGCGGAAAAAATTCACGTTGTCCATTGAGATGCTAAGCGTTCATATTCGGCAACGAATCGAAACCCAGCAACCGTTTTAAGGTCGGTGTTGCGCGTGATACAACGTCATCCGATACTAATTCAAGGTGTGCTTGCTGCGGTTTTAGGATAGAACGACAGAAGAAACCAAGTAACCCAACCCGTGGTTCATTCGTTCTATTTTCTGAAGATCCGTGCCATATCGCACCGTTGACGATTAAAACGGAGCCACGTGGTCCACAAATCTGCAGCTCGTCGTCATATTCTACACCGGGTTCAGGTAATGCTTCAAGCCGTCGGTGGCTGTCCGGTACACAACTTGTTGCGCCATTTTCAAGCGTCCAGTCATCTAAAAACCATACGCTGTTGGCAACCATAGGGAAGTTTGGACGTGGGGTAGGGAGCCCAGATAACGGATAATCGATATGGAGACCGGTATCAGGCGCGCCCGGATAAAGCACATTTACGGTGAAGGAACTCAGCGTGCAATCAGCACCGAGTAAATACTCCATCGCGGCGAGCATCTTTGGCTGTTGAATCGCCTCTTCAAATATCTCGCCTTTGTCAACGAGATTCCAGACGCGTTGTGCACTGTCATTCGCAAGGTATGAATGACCTTTGCCGTCTTTTTGTTCTGCTACAGCCAGTGATAAAGCGCGTTCCCGAAGCCGCGTCGTTGTATCTGGAGGTATAAGACTTTCCAGCAGCAAAAAACCGTGCTGGTCCAATTGATTCTTTTCAGATTCAGTCAAGATAGCCATTTTTTTCTCCGGTGTTATTTTTCTTGACAGTTTAAACGTTTTTTGGTAATATGTCAAACAGATTGTGGATTTCTACTAAAATCGCCAGAAATCTGTAGGAAAATTTGAAATTTTGATTTGACATATTTTGAGAATTGTGGTATTATTATATAGGTGGACTGCAATTTAATCGATGATATACCGATGCGGCGGGAACAAATTTTCACCGATTGCACAAAACATCACGTAACTGCAGGACGATTTTGTTTACCGGTTTTGTCCGTGTAACACAATATCTCTGACACTTAACGATTAAATGTTTGCTTAATTTTGCCACTTTATGCTAAAATAATAGAAAAATTCCCGCAGGGTCAAATCACTAAAGTTAGATGCCCGCTTTTCATTTGCTTTTGACCTGTGCCATAGGCTATACTAACTCTATCCCATGGTTACATCGGTATCGGGAAATTTTAACGCTCGTTGGTAGGATGTTAATTGGATGGGCAGACATCTACCCCAGTCGTCTTTAGTTGTATTCTCGCTTGCCCATCTAAGAAACTCAGTACTTAGTCTTGTGAGCGCGCAGACTTAACGAGGAGGATGAGTTAATGAAAAAACGGACACTCGTTTGTTTTTTGATTTTTACATTGTGTGTTCTTTACACTTCAATCCCGAACACTGTTTTCGGGCAAGAAGTTTCTCTCGCAGAACAGGTAGCTGCAAAATACAGTGAGACGCTTCAACGTGAGGATATTCAAGCGGTTTTACCTCAAGTTCTGGAGGGGCTGAAAGCACCAAACATTCAAGCCATTTTGAACCCCGCAACCCTTACCCTTGTCATCGATAATCCGGATCTCCTACCACAATTTGCTCCAGATATAGATCCGAAATTCGTGACCCTTCTGAAAGAAGATGAGGAACTTAAAGCACTGCTCAGTGATCCAATCGTGCAGGAACTGCTTCAAGATCCGGCAGCTATTGATGAACTCGCAGGGTTGTTGAATGTTGGTGCACCCGTGGACACAACGCCACCCGTGGACACAACGCCACCCGTGGATACAACACCACCCGTGGACACAACGCCACCCGTGGACACAACACCACCCGTGGACACAACACCACCCGTGGATACAACACCACCCGTGGACACAACACCACCCGTGGATACAACACCACCCGTGGACACAACGCCACCTGTGGACACAATACCACCCGTGGATACAACGCCACCAATGGCAGTTACACCAGCAGATCCATTTAATCAGATAATGCCCGAAGATGAGGACCTTTTCGGCAAATCGCGTCTCGGTGGTCTCTCTCTAAATACAACTTCTGGAAAGCGGTTTGTAGATAGAATAATTGCTTCATTGGCATTGCCTGTTGAAGCAGAAACCCTCGTGGATTCAATTCTGGCATTGGTACCACCAGGCTATCTCCCCAAAAAGCAGATTAAGCAGATTCTAACGTCTAACAATCAAGCCATTGCTTTCGCTAATGAAGCAAGCCAGTTAGATCCTGAGAACTTCGGAAATGCTATAACGCCGAATTTCACCGATTATGCCTACTTGGAGCAAGGCGGTAAATACCTAAGCAGCGATAGTTTGCACGTTTATACGCGTGTTCCATCAGCGAACGTCGGTGGTGTTATGTTTAGCCTTTCAGGCGGTAAAGCCATCGAAGGTACGAAGGTCACGTCAGATGAATTCCAAGCGGATACCATCCCTTATACCTTCCGGTTGGAAGAAACCCTCGCCGCTACAAACCTACCGGCATGGCCCAGTTTAGACACCCAGTTGTTCTCTGGTGTTGTTCTCCGCTATTCACAAACGGGTTTAACAGGAGACTATATAGCTGTTGATATGCAGTCGGCGGCTGGGAAAGACGGTATCGTTTGGGAAACAGAGATAGGAATTCCACTTGGGGTCAGCACCTACTACTACTTTGAAGTAACACTCGCTGAACCGGTGTCATTCACGACGCTGAATCGTGAAGCACTCGCGGCTATGGATCCGACGGCCATAACGTTCGCAGAGGTGCTAAGTGCTACAAGAAAATACACGATTGAGAGTTGGGCAATGCCTGACCCGCGTAACCTTCAGTTAGCGGATCGCGGTATTATTGACGCATTATTCACCGCTGATGTACGGGCTGCAATTATCGGTATTTTGGGGTCACCCCAAGCAGCTCCTATAATCTCAAAGTTTCTAAGCCGTCAACAGGTTACCCTAAGTGATGTTTTTGGTGTAATTACACCAAAGCAACAACGCAGACTTCAGAATCTATTGCTTCGTAATACGAACGCACTGACAACCAAATTCGAGTCTTCATTCGATCCGATGTTGGCTTCTGTCTTCACTGTGCCACGTCTCAATCTCGAAGCGGAGTCAATCTGGGTTGCACGCATTAATGACATTGCCGATGGTAACTATTACTTAGAGGCTCTGGTACACGATGCCGACGGAAATCCGGTCGATCAGATTCAAGAAAGCTTCACCGTTGATACCAGCGCGCCGGAAGCAAGCATCGAGGTTAAACCCGGTGATGCGAATACCGCAGTTTATCAGAACAGCGAAGGTATCTACGTTGCCACTGCCCCTAACGCTGGTGCCGCGGTGCTCAATGTTACAGGCACACCGAAACCCGCTTACGCAGGTCAAGGTGTCGGTCCAGGCGAAGGATACCTGTTCTACCAAGAGGTTCAACTCGATGCCCATGGAATGCCGACAAGCACATGGATGCCATTAACTGTTGAATCTACCATGTTGACTTCCAGAATTTGGACATCCATCCTCCAGCGAAATGGAAACCAGATCGTTTCTTTCCTGAAGCAGAACTTCCCGCAGCTCGTCGGTGGACTTGATGCCGAGTCAATACTGAGCCTCGCCATGGCTACCAGTCCTGAGGCAATATTGGCATTGCTCACGCCAGGGACTATCCAAATGTCTGCGAATTCGGTTTTCAAGAGTTTAGGGATAAAGAACTTCACACTAACTGAAGCCCAAGCTACAGCGATACATCAAGCCTTAGGTGCCTCGATAGACATCGTTGATCGCCTCGTGCCGGTTACCTTTGACGCACCGCACACCGTGATGATGCCCATCCAGGGCGCACATATGCCTCTGATGATTGGTGAATACGGCGTTCGGGCAATGGGAATTGATACGCTCTTCAACGTCGGTTCCTACGCTGAACCGACTCGGCTCAGAGTCGTCATGCCAGAAACTGACAAAGCGAGTGTTACAGCCGCCAGTATCGGCGACCGAAACGGTGATGGCGACGCTGATGAACCCTACGAAAGCGGAACCATCTACTCGAACACCACAGATGGCGTGATGTTAACTATCGCTGTAATGCGCACAGCGCATCCCGCATCTATCTGGGCGGAGTACATGGACGCGAACGGTGATTGGCAACCAATTGGTGAAGCGCGTATGTTCGCTGAAGGCGAAGAAGTGTCAATGTTTGAAGTGAGTTGGGATGTCACCGATTTTGACGCATTAGTAAGTGCAGGTGATTCTGTTATGGTGCGTGCTGTGGCAACCAATGCGCTTCAACTTACACACATGTCGGAGCCGTTTCCAATAAAATTGGATGCCGGTGTTCACCCGGTGGATATTGAGGTTTTGGCACTCGTCCTTGACACTGAGTCCATTACGAAAACGAATCCAGATAGTGGTGGTCCGCAAGGCACGGTCGTTATCAATGGATATACGCCACAACGGACATATCCAGAGCTTGGTTCCCTCAAGGTGGTAATCAACGATGAAGTCGTTGGTACAGCCGATACAGGCGTTCTCGCTACTGAGGAAGAAATAGCGGCGTTACAGCAGAATACCGACTTCATCACTGATCTCGTTGCGGTTGCAGCTGAAGCTACAGCCATGGATGAACTGTCAGGGAAACCCATCTACTACCCAACCTACCTGAAATGGTCTGTTGAGGTAGATACAACGGCTCTGGACGATACCATCACAGCAGAGAGTGCCGCAGCACGCGATGCTTCCAAGGATGACAGCCAGCATATGGCAACTGCGATCGCAGTCACCAGCGGTGCTGAAGAAGTCCCGGGACGTCCGGGCGCAAGAACGCATCTATCGGTTGACAACGTTGACGATGTCGGACCGTTAGGTCCCACAAACATTGTTGCTGTAGCCGATGTTGCTGGTGCTATTGATGCAGACGCAGATGGCAACTACACAGTCGGTGGAATCGTTGATGAAACAGTTCCGACACCGATAGCAACTTATACTGTTGAACCGACTGCCGACCCGAGCACGTATGCCTCGGTTAAGTTAGTTCAAGTAGATGCCGACGGCAACGAAACCATGATTGATGGTGAAGTCGGGGTTTTGGACATTACAACCGATGTCGGGATGCTTGAAAATGGGGCTTATATGCTTCACGCTCTCGCCGTTGATGAATTCGGTAATGTGCAAACCGATGAGTCTCCACAGACCACGGTGAACGTGCTAAACTTCCAAGTCGCTGATGTCACCAGGCTGAAAGTTACAGCCGTTGACGGTGTGGACGTTCCAAGAACACCAACGGAACCGATTCCGCTTCGGAGTTCACTCACTGTAGGCTTTGATGTTGACAACGGTTCGTTAGATGCTGAAGAGCTGAGTGGTTCTGTTGATGGAAGTGAAGTGCCAAGCGAAAGTGACGAAAATCCTGAAAATACCTTCTCACTCAATGTAGATGTTTCAGGGTTATCCGACGGAATGTATACACCGGATGCTGTCGTTACCAAACGGAACGGTTCGGTGAGTTTCCCGCTGGCATCAATCAATCTGGATAACACGGGTCCGATGGTCGAAATTCAAACGCCTTCGGAAGACCATACAGTAGATAGTTTGCCAACTGTTCACGCTACCTATAACGATGGTGAAGGCAGTGGTGTTGACGGGGCGAGCGGAAGCGTCGATCTTGTACGCATCCAACCTCCCGATGAAGTACCAGTGGAGGACGTTGACCCGAATTCTCTTGAAAAAGATGAAGAAGCGTTGGTTTACACCCGTACTGAGAAACTTTCCGGTGGCGCATATCGAGTAACCGTGCAAGTTGCCGATATACTCGGAAACGTCGGTGAGGACTCCGTTGAGTTCGCTATCAACGGCACACCCAAAGACGCAACACCGCCAGTCATCGCTGAGGCGGCTCCGTCTGGAACCATCAGCGGTGAAAGTTGGGTAACGCTCTCAGCAGTTGTTAACGATGCGGAATCTAAGGTTATAAGTGTGAAGTTCGGTATAGACGACAAACCGTTCCGCTCCGTGGCACCCGCACTGATCGCTGAAGGGCGAGTTCAGGTTGCTGATAGTTTCACAGCAGGAACGCACACCATCAAACTCATTGCAGTCAGCGAAGGTGGCTCAAGAGAACACTCATGGACCTTCACACTGGTAGTCGATAACGTTGCACCTACAATCACCTCAATTACGCCAACAGGAACTATCCGTGCTGGACTCCCGGTAATTTCGGCGAGTGCCAACGATGAATCAGGCGTTGACGAAATGGATATCGTCCTGATGGATAGTAATGGTAAAGAGGTGAAAGGGGACACCGAAGATGATGGCGAGGACGATGTCGAAGGTATCACACGCTTGGATTTCATTCCTGAAAAACCTCTTGATGAGGGAACTTACGCGATTGAAGTCCGCGCAACGGATACAATCGGCAACTCCGCCACAGCGAAGGGTAGTTTCACAATCGACTTCGATACTGCCGCTCCGGTTATCACGATGTCGTCCCCACAGAATGAGGCACGCCTGACTGAACGTCGACCGCAGATTTCGATAACCTATGCCGATGCTGAATCTGGTGTAGATGCTGATTCTATCCGCTTCGTTCTCGATGACCAGCTGATTAACCTCAAACCGAATCAGAAATCGGCATCACAAGTGGTATATACGTCACCTGCCGAGCTCGCTTTCGGTCAACATACAGTTAAACTTGAAGTATCTGACATGGCGCATAAAGAGGGTAACGTTTCTGATAAGAGTACCGGTGCCCGTAAAGCGAACATGGCGGTTCATGAGTTTACATTCTTTGTTGAGAGTGAGGAAGGCCCAGTATTGGCATCGCGTCCGATTAACGCGCCCAACCCGTTCAAGGAGAACACTCGTATCTCCTTCACACTGACTCGACAATCTACAGTGAGCATCATCATTTACGATATGACGCTCCGTCCAGTTCGAGTCCTTGTAGACAACGAGGTTTGGGATGCAGGCGAGTACATTGGCAAAGGTGCTATCGGCTGGGACGGAACCAGCACCGCTGGTGAAGATTTAGCTCGAGGCATCTACTTCTGTCAAATTATGGTAGCAGATGGTTTCGAGCCAGAGTATGCCATTCTCAAACTCGCACTGACGCGCTAAGTAAACGGCAGTCTGCATATCGGGAATTGGGCGTCTGTCCGGTTCCCGATGTGGACACTGAAGGAGGATACAATGTTAATGACAAAGCAAATTGCTAAATGGGCTTCCAAACAGGGCCCGAAATTGCTATGCGGTTTAATACCACTTTTCTTTCTTATCCTAGCGGTGTCACCGGTCAGCTTTGCCGGAGTGGATGCTATGCCACATTTACGGCTTGGTGCCGGTGCACGCTCGATCGGCATGGGTGGTGCCTTCACAGCAATCGCCGATGATGCCACCGCAACGGTTTGGAACCCAGCAGGACTCGGCTCCGCAGCGGATTTAAGTCTCAATTTTTCAACACAGCAACTCGATCTGGATAGGAGCCATAACTTTATCGCATTGACGAAAACTCTTGGTTCAGCCGGATCTATCGGACTTGCTATCACAAATGCAGGCGTAAGTGGTATCCAGCAATATGATGCCAAAGAACGCTACAGTGGCACATTCAACTATAGTGCGAATGCCTATTCCCTCTCCTACGGCATTGGTCTCGGAAACTTCGGTATCGGTCTAACAGGTCGCATGCTGATGGATAACTTTGGCGCAAAAGGGGTTGAAAGCCAGAGTGGCTTTGGTGGCGTAGATGTCGGGTTGATGGGGCATGCCCTGCACATAGATGTAGGCGAGGAAAAGGTCCCAACCTTCCATTACGGCATCGCTGCGAAATACTTGGGGGCAGCCCTTGGTGAAGACACTGTACCGATGGTGATTAGCGTCGGGGCAGCCTATAACCTCTATATGGGTAACGTTGTCACATTCGCAGCCGATATCGAGCAAGAGATGATCAACCTTGACGAGAGCGCGACAAGCCTAAGGCTCGGTGCTGAATACACCATTCTCACTTACAAATCCACTGCCTTTGCCATTCGAGGCGGGATCAGAGCATCACGCGACACCCAAAACCTCTTCGGAGGATTTGGCGTGAACATCGGCGGTCTGCAGATTGACTATGCCATTCAAGATGGTATGGCAAGTGAAATTAACGGTGTCGGATCGACTCACTTTGCGTCCCTCTCTTATAGATTTTAAAGGAGATAACTGATGAAAATGATAAGAGGCACACTGAAGTTGGCACTGGTTCTGTACATTTGCGCAGCACTCAGTGGAGTTTATGTGTTATCCGCATCTGCGAAAATCACACCGCACGACGGAGATGACGGCACTATGCTCATCACCATTGTAAAAGGTGATACCCTCTGGGATCTCTGCCAAACGCATCTCAAGGATCCACTCCGGTGGCGCGAATTGAGCAAGTATAACGACTTCACCAATCCACACCTCATCTATCCCGACGAAGAATTACGTATTCCGGTCGCTATGGCAAAAGAGGTCGTTGAGGAAGCTGAAGAAGAACTTGCCATGCAGCAGGAGGAGCTTGAAAAGTTAAAGGCGGAATTAGCCGAATCTGAAGCAACGCGGGATAAACTCGAAGCAGAAATTAACGGACTCAACAAGAGTATGGACGAACTCAGGGCACAAATCGAAGCTCTTGGGGCAAGCCTAAAATCACAAGAAAAGTTAATGGCTGCTGTGAGTCAATCTAGTGACGCAGTCTCTTCCAGTATCAAAGAAGCCTTGGCAGCGAACAAAGCGGCTATCATTGACCAGATTGCCCACCTCGACATGCATCTTGAAGAAGCAGCTAAAATGCTTGAAGCACAAAAAATGCAGGCGAAGGCAACGCACGAACTCGTTGAATCAATCGAAGAGAACGTGAAGATGTTTTTGGCGAGCGTTGAAGCCAACCAAAAGGCAATCAACGAAGTCAAGATGATGCTTGAGGATGCCAAAGGTGTCCACGAGGAACTCTCCTCATCCAAGCGCGCTTTGGTGTTTCTGACCACTGTAGCAGCAGGTGTCGGCTTGTTTGCTATCAACGCTATGGGTGGACGTAGCGGCGAATAAGCAAAACCCATCACCTTTTAGGCAGGGAAGGTGTTCAAGCACCTCCCTGCCTTTTTTATAGAATTCGCTACTGATCAAAGGTCCTGGGTATATGTCATCAAATATCGCTAAATATCCTCAGCCACCCTTCACTCAGGCAATCAAACTTTACGGTGATAGAGCGGGAAGTAAGGGAACATTCAGATTCGCTGGCCTCGCATGGATACAGGACACCAAAGTCATCCTTGTACAAGGCAATGCCCAAAGCCTGAACGGTGCTGCGGAGTGGCGATGTTTTCTACGGCTAACGACACTGGCGCATCGTCTCAAAAAGCCTGTTGTTTTGTGGAATCTGCCCGTTGTACATATCGCTACAGTCCAACGTCGAACCTCGTTAGATTGTGCACAAGCAATTCAGAACGCTGAATTGGAACTGCTAAAATTGCCATACCCTATCATCACGGTTTTCGACGAAGCTTATGACAGCACTTACGCGTATCCGGAACTCATATGGAACGACGGGGTTGTACTCGTGATGCCACCGGATGCACAGTTTTCTGAGCACGAAAAAGTGAAAATAGCGCGGCACCCAACGGACATTGCATCCGCAATTTTGGAACTCCTCTGTCAAGCGGGAGCGGTTCCTACCACAGAATTAATCAAAAATCGGCAAGAATCGTTACGATTCGCGGCGAAAAGCAGAACGGAGTTATCTTCAAACTCGTCCCTATAGTGAGGAGAAACCGAATGTTTGAAGCGAAATTAAAACCCCGGCTTGAAGTGATCCTATCTGTCGTGGCAAATAAGATGGTTGCCATCGGTATTACAGCGAATATGGTGACATTCTTCGGGTTCGTCGTGAACCTCATCGCGACCTTTTACTTTGCAACAGGTCGTCTCGTCACCGGTGGGATCTTGATTCTGTTTGGGGGCAGTTTTGATATGATAGACGGGGCAGTGGCACGCGCACAGAGAAATCCACGCGCATCGGGCGCACTCTTGGACTCCGTCATTGATCGATACTCGGAAGGCTTTCTTCTCCTTGGAGCCCTCATCTACTTTTACAGTTTGGAAAGTCTACTCGGGATAATCCTCGCGTTCAGCGCATGGTTCGGTTCAATACTCGTTAGTTACGTAAGGGCAAGAGCGGAAGGACTTCAGGTGACCTGCAAGGTCGGACTCATGCAACGACCAGAACGCATTATTTTACTCGGTGCTGGAACTGTGCTACAAGGGGCACTCTTGCACAAGTTTCCCTTCCTCCAAAGTACAGGAATGATTCTTCTCTGTACACTCGGTATACTCACTCTCACCTCACACATTACCGCTATCCACCGCCTCATCTTTTCGTATCAAGAATTGAGTCGTTAGCCTCCACCCACGCTCAGCCAAACGAGACGGATGGCAAAAGCCAGAACAGCGACAATCAGCACCACTTTAATCCATTTATCGCCTTTTTCGACTGCCCAATGGCTTCCAAGCCATGCACCACACGCGTTACCAATTGCCAGTGTTGGTCCTAAATACCAATTGACTTTGTCTTTTATGATAAAAATACCGAGTGCAACCACGGTATAAAAGAAGATAACAAAAACTTTAATCGCATTCGTCCGAACTAAGTCTATACCGGTAAGAAGACGCAAAGCAGTTATAACAAGCAAGCCTACACCGGCTTGGATGAACCCACCGTAAATTCCGATAAAAAAGAAAACAACCATTGCGATGATTTGGGAACGCTTGTCTCTGCTCTCAATCCTTTCCTTCAACCGCTCCGTTGGGTTGATCAGTGTTAAAACCAGCATAGTGATCATCACAACAGCAAGAATTAGGTTGAATACTGCGTCCCTGATGTCAACCGCGATTATAGCACCTATTACGGCACCGATAACCGCTGGTATGGCGAGTAGGATGCTGTAGCCAAAGTCAGAGACCCCCTTACGGCGAAATCCTATAATGGCACTGAAATTTTGGCAGAAAATAGCTATTCTGTTGGTCCCGTTTGCTACTGCAGTAGGAAGTCCAAGGAAGATGAGCACCGGTAGGGCAAGCAGCGAGCCACCGAAAGCAACTGTATTTAAGAAACCCGCGGCAATACCTGTACCAAACAGCAAGAGGACATGTAAAAAGTTAAATTCCATTTTTTAAATGATTGCTCCTGGGCATCGTTCCACTTCGTTTCACGATGGTGTTCGTCGAATTCTCACAGCATAAAGAACCGTGGCGTTCCTTTTAAGGTTTCTCCGTTTCAGGCTTCTGTTACTTCCTTTTTCTCGATGAATTGGATAACATCCGGCGGTATTTCGCAAGACCCATTAAGACAAGGGCAGCAAGGTTCCCCGCAACAATTCCGCTTCCGATCCCTGTGATGCCCAAGAATCCACAAACCTGAATTGGTCCATTTCCAAATGGACATGGCCAGTTATTGGCAAAAATGGCTCGGGCAGGAATCAGCACCCCGATCACAAAACCAACACAGGCAGCTACTGCGGAGATTGTTTGAATTTTTTTAAACGCCGGCAGCTGAATTTCAAACATTTGTCCCTTTTCTATACCTATTTGTATAGGCACAACAGAGTCCGTATTTTCGTTAGGTAAGCCCCAAATACTTATCTCTGCCTTGTACAAGTGCCTCTATCTTTCGGTCTACCACAGAGCGTTGGAGCATCCAAAAGCCACAGTCCGGATGCACCCAGCCAATCCGTCCAGCACCCAACATCTTTTCCGCTGTTTCGATACTGGCTGCCACGTCATCCGGTGTCTCAATCGGATTGACCTTCACATCAATCACCCCAATACCGAGGACAATGTCTGATGTAACTTCCCTGAGTGCCTCAAGATCTGCCTCAGGGCGGTGTTTCAGTTCCAAAACCAAGTGGTCGCACCGGAGCATGTTCAAGAAGTCCACCAGAGCACCCCAGTTCCCTCTTTGGATCACCTGACCGCCATAGTTGCCAAAGCAGAAATGGACCGCTTTCTCCCCACCAAATGCATCAAGGACAATATTAATCGCCTCCGCAGCGCGAGGTCCATCTTGTGGATTACCCGGTATATTCGCCTCATCAATTTGAAGACAGGCACAATCCAGTTCACGGACCTGTGTCGCTAACACTTCTGCCAAAGCGGTCAGCAAGGTATCAAAGTCGCCGTAATATTTGTCCAACAGCGTCCGTGCGAGCATGTAAGGACTCGTTACCGTAAATTTGATATCCTTTCCAGATACACTCACTGCGCGCTCGCAATCAGAAACGAGATTTAACGTGCCTTCTCCCAGGGCACTCTCAACAACCCCTGCCGGTTTCGCACGGAACGACATCGTCTGCATCTGCCGAAATTCATGCCATTCCTGCCGCCCCACTTCCGCCCTCACACCAGAAAGCGGACGGATAAAATAATCAATCATTCCGTTGGTATCTGGGTGATTGGCATCAAAGCGGTAGAGTTCGCCATCCGTCGGCAGGTCAATACCCCGTTGCCGCTGGACATCTACGACAACCCGTGTCGCATCAAGCAGCGTCTGCTCTGTTGGCGTTGACAGGAGCCATGCCGGTACAGGATAAGAACCCACAGTCGTGGTTAAAATTTCTGGTTTTTTTGTTGTATTCTTCACAGATTTAATTTTGGACTAACTCAAAGGACCCAAGTTCAAAGACCGTGTCGACAGTCACACCACCCCGAGTCTGTGATTGTGTAAATTTGATAATCCCGACATCCGGTGCAACCCATTTTTTTACGACAGTGATGTCAAGTGGAACATTCTGATTTTCAATGTCAAATCCCCACCGAAAGGATTCCTGAACCTGGAAGACATGTTCAAAAGTTCCAGCTGGCACGGTCATAGTCTCTTCTGAAATCACCTCAAATTCGTCGAGCCCACCGCCAATCGGAAAGAGTTCAGGAACTAATTGTGCCTGAAAGTTAACCTCCCACCTCTCGCCCGGAATGAGTGGGAATTGGTATAGTGGGAGATACGGCACAAACAGAATCGTATCACCTGTGCCGGATGTGGTATTCTGTGCGTGCTGTACAATCACTGAAACTTCACCCTTTTCATCAAGGCTTGTTCCGAGGTAAGAGTAGTTCACAACGTTCTCTAAACCTTCAGCCTTATTCGATTTCTGGAGGACAAAACTCTCAATGGCTTCCCCACCTGCGCGTTGAATCTGGATGGTATCCACAATTTCAAAAGTAATCTCAGCACCGCTTGCGTCGCGGTAATGCCAAACATTCCCTACAGCCAACGGATAATAGTCTCCAGGACGGATCCGCCACACTTGGATATCAAGTGTACTTCTCGTAGCATTTTCCCCATCGCTTACCGTAACTTCAATCTGGTATTTCCGTTCAGTTTGAGGAGCGTGCCAGAGTGCACCAGAAGCGTTCTCCGTTAGGTCGCCACCCGTAACCGTCCACGTATATGATAGGGAGTGCCCTTCAAGGTCACCAGTTTCCAGACGAATCGGCACCTCTGCCCCTGGCGAAACTATATTTGATTCTGCTTCAAACACCAGAATGTGCGGTGCAACGTTTCTACTGCTGGTTTCATCACCACCGCAACCTACCGCAACACCAATAAGCAAGAACCAAAGAATTTTCCAGACATCCATTACTTTTTTCATGCGCTAAGAGGTTTCCCACGCAAGACTTCCCGAGATTGGGTCTCACCGTTTCCAGTTACATTGTAAGCGAACGTGTTCATCAGCCGGTCGTTCGCCGAATTATTTGGGGCAGATCCATGAATAACCAGGGCATTAAAAAAGACCGCGTCCCCCGGTTCCATCTCGACAGCAACAGCGTCTTCCCGTTCTTGATAGTGACCGGGTAGAAACACTCCAAAGGTCTGATGTTTCCGTTCATGCTCTTGTAAACCCCAATTATGGCTACCGGGTACAAACTGAATGCACCCATTCTCAAGGTTCGCCTCGTTGATAGCCAATTGACAATTAATCATAACCGGTTTGTTGTTATCATTTTTCCAATAGGCGTAGTCCTGATGCCACGGGATAGCCGTCCCATCGCCACCTGCTTTTGGAAGTAATTTGCTATGATAGAGCGATATGTTTTCACCCATCAACACTTCCAATATATCCAACACTTCGTCAGAACGAAGCAGACGGTTCAGCGTCGGGCTCACCAACTCACTGTGCATCAACTGTTTGATACGCGGCGGATAGTCCTCCGAATCGTAGACTTCCCAAGAAATACCGATGCCATCAGCAGGTTGTTCTGCCATACGGTTGTGTATATCTTCAATCTCCTCCTGAATTCGCGCGATGTCTTCTAAAGAGACAAGCCCCTTTTTCAGGAAATAGCCGTTTTCCACGTAAAATTGCTGTTCTTTGCTCGTAAGTCCCATACAATTTCTCCTTAGTTCCATTTAGCACGCCATAACCTCAGGCTTGGGCTCACCAAACTAAATGGTACCGATTTCGCCTCCCCAATAAATTATGCTATTAAAGTATACACCAAGTGTTCGGAAAAATCAAGGGATTTTCACCTGACTGTCTGGTTAAACGCGCTCCGAGAAAAAAAGGTTTACTTATCTTGCAAACCTTGTTAAAATATTAAAAATTGGATTTTGCGCCTAACCGCTTTGAGGGCACTACTATGCCTCCAAGGCACTCTATTGTCGCGCCCCGTAAATCCTGAGTATAAGTCATCAATGGAGCCGAAACTGATATGGACTATACACTTGAGAATTGCCAAAAACTTGTAGACGACTGGGTTCACACCTTTGGGGTCCGCTATTTTTCAGAGTTAACCAATACCACCATCCTTATGGAAGAAGTCGGCGAATTAGCGCGGATTATGGCACGCCAGTATGGGGAACAGAGTTTCAAGGAGAATGAGAAAGACTTGGACCTTGGTGAAGAAATGGCTGATATCCTTTTCGTACTTATCTGTCTCGCGAATCAAACAGGCATCAAACTTGAGGATGCATTCAAAAAGTCAATCGAAAAAAAGACGCGCCGAGATAAAAAACGTCACAGCGAAAACCCTAAGCTTTTGAGAAACCGAGGATCAGACACCTAACCGCCGAAGGAGATGGACAATGATGCTCCATAGAGGCAACACACTTTTAGTCTTAAGTCTGCTTTTTATCATCGGTGGATGTGCAATTTTCCCAAAAATCTCGTCTACTCCGTTAGTAGTCGATCCACTTGTCGAACGGAATCGCGAGTGGCACGAGCAGGTTGAGATTGGCAATGCTGAACTACAACGCAAAAACTTGCGAGCCGCGCTTACCGCTTACGAAACCGCTGTTGCAATTCGTCCGGACTCAAGCGAAGTACAACGCAAAATCGCAGAGATATATTTCCAACTTGAGGAGTACGAAAACGCGCGAGATGCATTTGTAGCATTTTTAGCACTGGAACCGAATAATATCACGGCTCTAAACTACGCCGGATACATCTCTGAAAAATTGCATGACTATATAGCCGCCTCTGAATACTACGAGCGAGTTCTCAATATATCGGTGGATAATCTCTATGCCTTAAACCATCTCGGTTTAGCCTATAAGCAGCTGCAACGTTTCGACGAAGCAATTGAGGTGCTCCACACGGCATTGTCTTTTGATCCGAGATGTGAACGTCCCGAAAGCGAAAATTTGCACAACTACTTGGGATTAATTTACTTAGAGCGCGGTGAAATAGGTGAAGCTATCGCAGAACTACGGGAATCGATTCGGTTATTCCCAAACGACAATTGGGCAAGGGAACAACTCGCCACACTTTATGAGAATCAGCAGCGTTATTTTGAGGCGCAGCTCCAATACCAGCAGATTTTGGAAATTGACCCAGACAATCTCCTTGCCTTAACGCGGCTCCAAGCCCTCGCACGACAAGACTTCGGGCCGACAGAAATTGTTGATGTGCCGCCCGTTACGCTTCTCAATCCGGATGTTGAGCGTATTATCGCGAATGCCTCAGACGCAAGCGATTATCCTGATGCCGATACCTTAGTCCTTTTCAGCCATTTTAGCCACGATGTCCTGCCGACAGGGCAGTCGCGTTATACAACGCATCAAGTCGTTAAAATCCTCACCGAAAGAGGTATACAAAAATACGGCGATATTGCCATTCCTTACCAACCCACCGCGCAAAACATCGGTGTTAATATAGCAAGAACAATTACAGCGGACGGCACGGTGTTGCACCCTCCCGATGAGGCGTTTAACGATGCAACACCACCTGGACTCTTGTCCCAAAACCTTTATTCCGATGCGATGTGGAAGGTCATCTCCATGGTCGGTCTCGCACCGGGAGTCTGCGTTGAGTATCAGGTAACACTTGAAGATAAAGTCCCTGGAGGCGAGACATGGATCACAGGGGGATACAATTTCCAAGCAACAGAAGCTACACTTGAGACGAGTTACGCCCTTCAAATACCCAAGGCATGGCATCTTCAATGGAAAATTGCTAACGACACCTCAAACACAAACGCGCAAGAACCTGAGGTGTCCTACACTGAAAACGACACCGTTGTGTATATTTGGAGGTATGGCGAAACACCCGCACTGACAATAGAGGAAGGCATGCCACATGTTAATGACATCGTCCCACGCTTGCGCTATTCTTCAATTGCCGGCTGGAACGATGTTTACATGTGGTATAAAGAACTCGCGAAAGGGAGATACACACCGGATGCTAAAATTGAGGAAAAAGTCCAACAGTTAACCCAAAATCTGACGACAGAAGAGGCAAAGATACGCGCCATCTACCATTTTGTCGCTACAAATATCCGGTACGTTGGTATTGAACTTGGGCAGAGTGCTTATCAACCCTCACCTGCCGCTGAAGTCTTTCAAATGCAATACGGCGACTGCAAGGATAAAACGACACTCCTGATTTCAATGTTGGATCTGGTCGGGATCAAGGCTTATCCGGTTTTGATTAGCCTCGCACCCTACGAGCGGATTGACACGGCACTCCCGGCACTTAGCCAATTTAATCACATGATCGCCGCAATCCCTACTGGAGCAAATACCTATATTTGGTTAGATCCCACCTCGGCGACTTGTAGTTACGGGGACCTACCTTATAACACGCAAGAACGCACAGGATTTCTCATTTCCGATACGCACGGTGAATTTGTGAAAACACCTGTTTTCCCATCCGAATCTAATAGGCTTGTGAGCACGACAGATTTGACCCTAAACAATCAAGGCACTGTAGAAGGGACACTCCACATTCAGACAAGCGGTCAATACGATCTAAATACGCGGTGGGCATATCAACAAATACAGCCTCGTGCGGTGAAAGCCACTTTGGCGACTGAACTCAGCCAACAATTTCCCGGTATTCAGATAGTATGGCACGAGATGTCGGACCTCAATGAACTCAATGTGCCGGTGGAAATTAGACTCGGTTTTCGCGTTGAGAATTACGCAACACCTTTAAGCAACAACATGTTGATGCCTTTACCAATTGATGAATTTGGGGAGTACGCTGAAGCGTTCGCTCACGACCAACGCGTCTATTCATTGGACTTCGGTTATCCAACGCAAGTTGAGAAAACGATTCGTATTCAGATTCCAGACGGATGGAGCGCCGCTCTACCGGAAGACAGCCATCATACCATGGAGAGCGCAGAATTTACTCGACAGTATAGGCAGGTTGAGAATACCATCACCTATCGACTTATGTTTACCCTTAAAAATAAGATACTCCCAGCAGTTGCATATCCAGCGGCAAAATTGCTTTTTATTTCACTTGCGAGTGAAGATGGAAGTCATTTGTTGCTAAATATGGGTAGCTACAGTCGCATGTCAAGGCGATGACAACTCTCTGATCTTCAGCGTTCTGGATCGTCCTTATCACAAGAAAATGGGCTTAAGAAACGATACAGTAAAATAGCGTCAACCCTTGACGTATTTCCAGCCATCAACCAAAACAGGGAGCCCGCGAATTAGGCACATGGCAACAACCACGGTAGATAGAATCACGCCTGCCAATTCCAGCCCGATGACCAATTCGGGAAAGGCACCTGAGTTTTTGAGTGCAATGACACCACCGAGATAAAGAAAGGCGAGGGTTTTCGTGATACCATAGATACTACGGCTCGCTCGTGAACTGGTGAGCGCACGGGTCCATTTCGAGGACATCATCGTGTTTTCACCAAAAGCGGTTTTGCCTTGCGCAAAAGCGGCGCTTCGCAAACCATCTGTGAAAAAACCGCGAGCAATTACGATAACTGGAATCCAGAACGGAATCAATCCAATAACGGCAAAGTATACCCAGAAGATACATTCGACAATCCGATCGCCAACTATGTCGAACAACGCACCGAAAGCAGAAGCCTGGTTCAGTCGTCGAGCAACGTAACCGTCAACTGCGTCAAGAAATAGGATTAAACCTATTAGTCCCACAAGCAGAATGTCTAAGTAGACATGAACTCCAAAAAGGGAGATCACAACAAAAACCAGTATCAGACGGAAGAGTGTAATCATATTTGCAATCATTTTTACCTCCGGAAATCTGTGAGGCATTTATGAGTCTTGCAACGCTCTGTTTAATAAAGCGTTTACGCTTTTATGGCTACTGTGTATTTTCAGGTTAGATATCTTTTTTTAAGTGGATTTCTTCCAATTTATAGTAACATACTGTATCACCAAAAGCAACACCAATTTTGCAAACAAAAGGGTACTTATTCGATGAATGAAAATAGAAAACCGAACATCGTCCTCATCCTGAATGACGATATGGGTTTCTCTGACTTAGGTTGCTACGGCGGCGAAGTTCACACCCCGAATCTGGATCGGCTTGCCGCAGGTGGGCTGAGGTTTACACAATTTTACAACACCGCACGCTGTTGTCCATCCCGTGCCTCCATGCTTACCGGGCTACATCCGCACCAAACTGGGGTAGGCCACATGATGGGCGACGATGGATTAGAAGGCTATCGTGGCGACCTAAACGATCGCTGTATCACCGTTGCTGATGCTGTCCGTTCAGAAGGTTACGGCACCTATATGAGCGGCAAGTGGCATATCTCTCGGCATACCGGTGCTGATGGACCCAAGCATAGTTGGCCCTGCCAGCGTGGGTTCGACCAGTACTACGGTATTATCACCGGTGCTGCAAATTTTTGGAAACCAAACACTCTGACGCGCGATAACACACGTATCCAACACGACGAACTCCCTGAAGGTTACTTCCTCACAGATGCTATCAGCGACGAAGCAACGACCTTTATCCGTAATCACACCGAAAAGAACCCTGACCGCCCGTTTTTCACCTACGTCGCTTACACTGCGCCGCATTGGCCCCTGCACGCGCACGAAGAAGACATCGCCTACTACAATGGACGTTTCGCCGCTGGATGGGACGAGCTCCGAGAAGAAAGGCTCTCACGGATGCGGGAAATGAAAATTTTAGACGAAGCATGGCAGCTCACGGCACGTGATCCCTCACAGCCACCTTGGAGCGATGTGCAGTACAAGGAATGGAATCAACGCCGTATGGAGGTTTACGCAGCGCAAATCACCCGTATGGATGCAGGTATTGGACGAATTATCAACACGTTGGAAGAGACCGGCGAGCTCGACAACACACTCATCCTGTTTTTAGCCGATAACGGCGGTTGTGCCGAAGAAATCGGAGGACCTCCCGCAATACGCGACAGCGATTCACTCATCAGTACTGAGACGACCTCCGACGGACAACCCATCTATCGTGGCAACGATCCCAGCATCATGCCCGGGCCCGAGACCACCTATCAGAGTTACGGCGTGCCGTGGGCAAATCTGTCCAATACACCGTTCCGAGAATACAAACACTGGGTGCATGAAGGCGGTATAGCTACGCCGCTGATTGCACATTGGCCAGATGCTATAAGATCGGCGGGAGAGTTGCGCCATCAACCCGGGCAATTACCGGACATCATGGCAACATGCCTTGATGTCTCAGGGACAACCTACCCTGAAGAACACAACGGGAAACCGATTTTGCCGTTAGAGGGAACAAGCTTAGTACCGATTTTCGATGGGAAGGATAACGGTAAAGAGGTTCTTTATTGGGAACACGAAGGCAATTGTGCAGTCCGCCAAGGTAAATGGAAACTGGTTTGCAAGTTCCCCGGCGATTGGGAACTCTACGACGTGGAAGCCGAACGGACAGAAATCAACAATCTTGCTGCCAAGCATCCACAAAAACTAAAGGAGCTCGTTGGGCTTTATCAAGATTGGACAGATCGCTGTTTCATCTACCCGTGGGATCAGCTTCAAGAGAAACGTAGACAGCAACGCCAATAGCGTAAAAAACCGCGTGTATAACGGGCGGGCAGGGAACGCCGCCCGTCGTCGTAAAAACTAAGCACACGGTAGCATCTTCAAACAGACCGGTGCCGGCACCTCTGCTACGTCTCCTGTCGCATTTAATTCGCCAGTTTCAGCGTCAATTGCGAACGTGACAACCGTATCGGTCTGTTGGTTAGCGGCAAAAAGGAACGTCCCTTCTGGATTCAACCCGAAATTCCGCGGTGTTTGGCCTTGCGTTGACTCATAACCGATGGGACTCAGCATTCCCGTCTCTGAATCAATCGTGCAAATCGCAATGCTATCATGTCCCCGGTTCGACCCGTACAAGAATTTTCCAGAAGGATGAACGTGGATATCGGCACAATGACTGGTGCCATCGAAATTCTCGGGAAGCGTGGAGACTGTCTGGAATTCAGCCAGCGTTCCCGCGCTCGCGTCGTACCGAAAAGCAGTGAAAGTAGAATCTATCTCGTTAATCACGTATGCGTACTGTCCGTTCGGATGGAAATCGAAATGCCGCGGTCCCGCGCCCGGTTGCACGCGTGCCCACGGTTGCGTGTTAGGCGTGAGCGTTCCGTTTTCCGCATCTAATTGATAGATGAGAACTTTATCAAGTCCCAAATCAGGTGCAAAGGCATAACGATTGCCCGGGTCGATCATAATTGAGTGTGCGTGAGGTTCCATCTGCCGTTGCGGATTGATGCTGGATCCCTGATGCTGCACAAAATCCGAGGCTTCACCGAGCCTGCCATCCGACGCTATGGGGAAAGCAGTAACGCTTCCACCTCCGTAGTTTGCCACGAGCAGGCATTTGCCGGTAGCGTCCACGCTCAGATGACACGGAGCACCACCACCGGTAGCACGTTGGTTGAGGTAACTAATCTCCCCTGTTTCTTTATGAATGTAAAACGCTGTGACCGCGCCACTATCTTCACCCTCAAACTCGCCCAGTTCATTGACAGCAAAGAGATACTGTCCACTCGGGTGTATCTCCAGAAACGATGGATTCTCAATGCCTGTCATCTTGCTGCTATATGCTAAGGCACCAGTCGCTCCGTCTAAGCGGTAGACGTAAATCCCTTCGCTATCTCCGTGTGTATAGGTCCCGACATAAACGAAATAATCTTGGCTGTTCTGTTGCGCCATTATTAGTAATCTCCTTATGAAACTTTGAGATGAATCGTTTTCTCTTCACTTTCATGATAGCCGATGCGGATCGCTTTTGCGCGCACGGCGGTTTCGCCTTTCGATAGACGCAGTGGGTCGGTATACAGTTGCCAACGTGCATCGTCCCCTTGCTCCATCGTATAGGCGATAGACGCGCCTTGCGTGGAGCAGTGAAGTTGTAAAACAAGCGGAGCCGCCCATTCGCCATCCTCGTGGGTTACCTCCATACCGGGATGTTCGGCGTTAATCGGAATAAAAATCGGAGCCGCCGTTTGTGGCTGTGTACCATCAGGATACCACTTCGCGACCATCTGCTCTTCCGGGATATCCCCCATGTCTCCAAATTCGGACTGCCACTGCGTCAACGCGCCGCGCATCCGTTCCAGGGCATCTTGATGCTCAGCATCCGCTGCTAAATTGTTGAGTTCATACCGGTCATCTTCAACATCGTAAAGTTCTTCAGCGGGGCGCGGACAACGGAACATGACTGCCTGATCACCTTCCAACTCGCCTGCGGCATACAACCGCCACATCTCCTGCATGATCGGGTGGCGATTACGGTAGGGAATCCAGAGCAGATACGGTTTTTCAGGATAATAATTTCTGATGTATTTATACCGCTTGTCACGCACAGCACGGACCATATCATAAGATTCGTCGTAACGGTCGCGGGTCGCGAAGATATAGTCGCGTTCCATCTTCTCCGGTCCGAGGAAGGGTTGTCCCTGTAGGTGTTCCGGTGCTTGCACGCCGCAAAGTGATAGCACCGTTGGACCGAGATCAATCAGACTCACGAGCTGCTCACTGGAACTGCCAGCAGAAAGCGAATCGTGCCCGCGCACAATCAACGGGATACGAATACCAGCGTCGTAGGGCCACCGTTTGCCGCGAGGAAGTCCTTCGCCGTGATCGCTCCAGAGAAAGACGATCGTGTTCTCCGCAAGTCCATCTTCTTCCAACTGATCAAGCAACTCACCGACGCGGGCATCGGCGGTGGCGAGATTATCGTATTGACGTGCCAACGCCTGCCGTGCTTTTGGTGTATCCGGTAGATAGGGCGGTAACTGCACGTCATCCGGATTCGTAGTTGTGGTCAACGGGCGATCCTCCCGTTCCCACATACCGCTCTCGTGCGTTACAGTCGGATTGAAGACCGAAAAGAAGGATTGCCCCGCTTCACGATTTCGCCAATGCGCAGTGTTGTTACACTCGTCCCAAGCCGTGATTGGCGGTGTAAACTGATAATCGGTCTTGCTGTTGTTCGTGCAATAATAGCCCGCACCCCTGAGATATTCAGTAAAGGTCTTGACATAGGGTGGCGGAACTGCAGAATATGGGGTCGGCATGTCAGGCGTGTTTTGATTTGTATGGGCGGTGCGCATGTGATGCGTACCAATGGAGGTCTGGTACATGCCGGTAATGATCGCGGAGCGGCTCGGTGCACAGACACCAGCAGTCGAGAACGCATTCGGAAACCGACAGCCGCCAGCAGCAAGTCGGTCAATATTCGGTGTCCGCGCAAGCGTATCCCCGTAACAACCGAAGCGTGGGGTCGTATCCTCTAAAGATATCCAAAGAATGTTCGGGCGATCTGGTGTGCTCATTATGACTCCCTGTTTTTGGCAACGATTGTACCCCAAACAGTGATTTAAGTCAATAGAATCACAGGAGTCATTAAAAAAATCTTGTGTAGCGAGTTTAACACGCTTTCCGTCAAATTCCCTACCTTTAGGTAGTGGATGGTATCACTTCCAACACCCTTCTGTATAAGCGTCGCGAATAAACAGCTTCTTACGTTCTGGGGAAGCGCGTTCGATCCATTCCGCCGGGATTTCTTGCGTGTAGCGGTGCGGCGGCCCCGCTTCCTTGAAAATGTCAATAGCGAAGATACGATAGAGTTGCGGTGAGTCCACAGGCTTCGTTTCTACTCCGTGGAAGATGCGGGCATTAATGTAGACCATGCTGCCCGGTGGCAATTCAAGCCGTTTCTCTTCCAGTTTACGTCCAGCTTCTCCGTCGAAATCGCCTGCAAGCATCCGTTCGGGTGTCGCTTCTTTTGTCGGAGCAACCTTATGGCTGCCCGATATAACTTTGAGATTCCGATCGCCGCGTGTAAAACCGTTCGGGTAGTACAGAATCTGTATATAGTAGTTATCGCGTTCCACGAGGTTAACAGGGTTCTCATGCTTCCAATGGTGATGGTCCTGGTGGTATCCAAGTGGACCGACACCACGGGGTGCGATGTTGAGCGCAGAGTGGCAGAAGTGGTATGCGTCACCGATAGTTGCGCGTATCAGTGCCGTAATGAAAGGGTCGTCGATAAGCTGATCGCTGTAGGCACCGCGATCGTTCCATGGACGAATAAAATAAGAGCGTTCTTGTTGGTTACCATTATTCAATGCCTCAATGAACTGACGTGTCGGTTCAAAACGCTGTGTGATTTCCTCAATCAATCCTTCTCTGCCGTCGTCCGTGAACACATCTGGATACGCGATGTAGCCATCGTTATGAAAAGAATCGATATCCGCCTGCGACGGACCAGATAATCGAAAGAGTGAATCAAGTGTCGTAGTGGTTTCCATAGTCTTTGTTCCTCAAACTATCTCATAAAGTTTATTGGACTAAGGCACGGGGACCTTGTCCAATAGATACGGGTTTGGTTGCGTTCTCTGGACTTTAGTTTGACTTTTCGTTGATTTGAAAGTATAATTCCGCTAAGCCCCAGCGGGGGTTTTTGCTTGGGGTTTTTGATAGGGGTTTTTGCTTGGGTGTTTCTGCGGATTTCTGCGGATTTCTGCGTATTGCTTGGGTATTTCTGTGGATTTCTTCAACATCTGTGTAGAATACTCACATCCGACTGTGTCCATCTCGCTGAAATTTTTCCAGCAACCCCGTCAGGCGTTCCACAATCTCTGGATATATTTCCCATACATTGTTTGCTTCACCCGGATCCTCGTAAATCTGATACAATTGCCCTGGGACATCCGATTTCGGACCTCCATCGCGCGGTGGAGGCCACCCACCTGAACCTTGCGTTCCCAGAATCAACTTCCACGCGCCGTGACGGATAGAAAAAACACCGGTACTGGAGTGATGTACGATAGCCTCCCGCAAGGGGTTCTCTGTCTTTTCATCTAACAGCGCAGGCAAGACATTACAACTGTCCTGTCCCGCATCGTCGGGGACTTCTGTCCCAACAATAGCGGCACACGTCGCCATCAGGTCCGTGAGACAAGTTAATGCGTCGGTTTGCGTGTTTGGTGCGATAACTCCGGGCCAGCGCGCAATCAAAGGTTCACGATGTCCACCTTCCCAGATATGCGCCTTGTAGCCGCGCCAGTCGCTGCATGACTTATGGTCATAGAGGTGATACGGCATTGGACTATTGTCGCCTTGGATTCGGTCGCCGGGCAATGCGCCGTTATCACTTGTGACGAAGATAAGCGTTTCATCGGTTTTACCGGTACGTTCTAACGCATCCATTACCTCACCTACCATCCAATCGACAAGCCACACCAAATCCCCGCGCGGACCAGCACTACTTTTGCCACGTGCGAAATCTGGAACGACCGCTTCTGTACAAGGTTCATGTGGCGCGGACGGAGTCAGATAGAGGAAGAAAGGGGTGTCGGCATCGGATTGTCTCTCAATATATTCAACCGCCTTCTGCGCGATAATCGGATCAGCATCTTTGTGCTCCCATTCTGGGACCATCATTCCACGGCGGCTCGTAAACTCTGGCACCTCATGATAGACGCTCGGAATCTCGACAAACGTATCGTTCTCAATGAAGCCGTAAGGGGGTTGGCAGGTCGGGCAACCGGCGTTTCCATAGAAATAGTCAAAGCCGAGATCTACTGGACCGCCGGTTAATGGTGCTGTGAAGTCGATATGTTCTTCCAATTCACGTTCTGCGTTCTGCCACGGCAGCGGCGCATTGAAATCGAAATCGTATCCGGGAACCGTCGAAAATCCGAGACCCAAATGCCACTTACCCACGCATGCAGTATTGTAACCCGCATCTTTCAGTAATTGAGGAACTGTTAAGCGGTCAGGTTCGATAAGGGGTGTCTCGTACCCGTAAAGCACGCCGTGTTTGAGGCGGCTTCGCCAGCAGTACCGTCCCGTTAAAACCCCGTATCGTGTCGGCGTACAGACTGCAGAGGGGGAGTGCGCATCGGTGAAGCGGATTCCCTCCTGCGCAAGTTTATCCATATTCGGGGTCGGAATCTTTGAATCGGGGTTATAGCAACCGACATCACCGTATCCCATATCGTCTGCCATGATAAAGACAATATTTGGAGAACTGTATATATCCATTATAATTCCTGAAAGGGTCTGGCGATTATAGATCACGCCTACTGTAATTTCGCCTTTAATTCAGTGAGGTCCTTGTCAAGCGATGCCTCTTCAGCATAACTCGAAAATTCGCGCTCCAATTTCGCATCCTGATATGCGACATCCACCTCAGCCGCCGTTTTTGCCAAAGTGGCTGCCTCAGTCGCGTCTTGATCCATCTTCGCAAGCGTTTCAAATGCTTTACTGTCCTGTATCTCTTTCAGCATCTCGCGGAGATGTGCTTCGGCATCAATGTTCCTGTGTTTCGCTACGACGGCGGCTTTCTCTCCTTCCGCCTCCATCATTTTCTGTTGGAAATGCTCAAGAAGGTTGCTAAGTTCTTGGACAATCTGTTTCTGGTCTTCCCATTGCTTTTTGTGTTTATCTGCTAACCGCCTGTACTCGTTTCGTTTTTCCAAGTCTTCGCGTGCTAAATCCTCACGTCCGGCTTTAAGGGAAATAAGTGCGCGCTCTTGCCACCGCTCCGCTTGGGAAACAGCACTTTCATAAGTATCCTGAAATTGCTTTTCAACACTGATAGAAGCATTAACCTTTCCGCGCGCTTCTGAAAGCCGGTTTTTCATCTCAACGATAGTATTTTCTAAAATCTGCTCAAGATCTTCGGTTTCAGCTTCAGTCTGTTCCAGTTCCGGCTCATGTTTCACCACTACCGTCTCTGCCAACTTATCACCCAACCGTTGCCGTTTTTTACCGAGGGTCCAGAAAAAATCCAGCGGTTGAAAGATGCCTGCGAACCGGCGAATGAAAGCATCTTTGAAAGTACACGGTTTGCCGTCTTTCAAGCGAATCACCTGTAAGGACAGCAGTTTCTTTCCTAACCCTTGCCCCTTCCTGAAACCATCTATGAAAAGCAAACCGAATGCCCACAAAGCCAAGCTGCTAAAAACGAAAGTTCCTAATATGAAGCCTTGCCAAGCACCTTCCGGACGATCCCACATTGACGGAGAAATAATATGTGCTATCAGCCGCATCAAACAGAGCGAAATTATTTGGATGACAGATAGGCAGGTAAAATCTATGAAGAGCGCGTATAACCGCGCCAGTCGAGATCCTAATTTGATTTTCTTACCTGCAATCTCAATAAATTTCATTCTGAAGGACCTCCGCGCTTCTACGGGAAATATCTCGCCTGTTACATGAAAAGGAACAAGCTTGCAGTATTCCACGCCAAAGCGTGGGTTACGGTTGAATATCGGCTTGCAAACCTCGTCTCACTATTTTCGTACATCCGTACATATAGAGTCTGCAAGGGTGAAAAAGGATAGTCCAACAAATACCGGACGAGGAAGCAAGACACGAAGACCTCGCCCAACAATATTACAAGGTCGGCACCTTCACTGCGACTTCGCGTCCGCCGGCATTTGAAGAATCGATAACGCCTTGGATGATAACGTTCGTGAGCATCACACCGTAAGGATCGATCGGTGCAGGTTTTCCTTCACGGACAGCGTCAATAAACGCCGTATCTTCCTCATGGAATACACTCACCGATTCAAACTCGGTGAACTCTTGGTCAAAAATTTCACCGTTTTTGTCGCCATAGACGCGTACACCGTCCTGCGGCCCGCGGACTTCGCCAATACCAAGGCGGAGTCCTGCTTTTTTACCAAGGAAAATCGTCCCGCCGAGCGAATCCATGTTCATGCACCAGCACGTTTTGAAGACCATGCGCGCACCGTTCTCGAAAACCACCCAGCCGACACCGAAATCTTCAACTTCGGTCTCACGGAGCGCAGGATTCCACGTGTTGTGGAGGCTTAGATAGTTAGAGGTAATACCAGAGACCGCTACAGGCTTGGGATGTCCCATCAGATAGAGAGCGGTATCCAGTGCGTAAACACCAATGTCTGCAGACGCGCCTAAACCGGCTGTCGCCTTACGGATAAAACTGCCACCCGGATTCCCTCGTCGTCTATCAGCAACCGTTTCGACGTAGTAAATATCACCAAGGGTGCCAGCATCAACAATCTCTTTCGCTTTAACGACCTCTGGTGAATACCGGAGTTTCAAACCGACCATGAGGATTTTATCGTTTTCTTTTGCGGCACGCCACATTGAAGCGGCAGCGTCCAACGTCGCTTCCATCGGCTTCTCGCAGAAAACATGTTTGCCAGCGTTCAGCGCGGCGACGGTAGGTGCCGCATGCACGCCAGTGGGGGTACAGACATACACCGCCTCAATCTCGTCCATTTTGAGCATTTCGTTGTAATCAGTGAACGTACGCTTGATGCCCCACTGTTCTTGCGCACGTTCCAGGTTTGCAGGGACAAGGTCGGCAGCAGCGATAATCTCAGCACCGTCAATCTCAGCAAGCGTTCGACAGTGTGCCCCCGAGATACCACCCGCCCCAATCAAACCTAATTTAATTGTTCTCATTTTCATCCCCTCATTAGATATTGTATTTTATTGATTTTATCCATTTCTCCTTTAGAAGTCAAGCGAAATTTCCAATCTCTCAGCCAATAGGGTTACATATTGGACTTACCTTTCTCTGTACTTACGACATCTTTCGATACATCTTTTAAGGAAGATTGACAAGGTTAGGAAACCTCCAAAGTGAGGACGCTCCAGCAAAGTTGGTATTGACACAATTCCGATTCTGTGCTATATTTCAAACAGACTATTATATTTGAGGAGACTATTGTGAAAGCTGCTCAATTTTACGGTGGAAAAGACATAAGGGTCGAAACGGTACCGGATCCAACACCTGAAGAGGGACAAGTGTTGGTACAAATAGAAGCAACAGGGATCTGTGGTAGCGATCTGCACGGGTACCATCATCAACCAGAGAAGCCTCTATCTCCACGCATTGGTGGACATGAATTAACAGGAGAGATTATCGACATAGGCAGAGGCGTTACAGAGCATGAAAGAGGTACTCGCGTAGCGGTTGAACCGATCACTCCGTGTAACAACTGTCCTGAATGCTTCAATGGCTATTACAATATCTGTGGGAACCTGCGGCACGCGGGCGGCGGCTTTGCGGAGTTTATGGTCGCCCGTACGCCAAACGTGTACACATTGCCGGACAGTGTATCATCTGAGGGTGGCGCATTAGCAGAGGTTTACGCAGTCGCAGTCCATGCCGTCAACAGAGCAATGGTATCACCTGGGGATCATGTCGCCATTATCGGAAGCGGTCCCGTTGGGTTGACGATCGCTCAGGTAGCAGATGTCGCCGGGGCGACCTCCATCGCCATGTTGGGCAAGCCGGAGGGTCCGATACAGATCGCACACGAGGCAGTCGGAGCCGTGCCTATCAACGTAGATAAGACGGATGCTGTCGAGGCTATCAAGGATTGGAGCGATGGCAGAGGGGCGGATGTTGTCTTTGAGGCAGTTGGTGGGAGCGCGAATACGCTGGGACAGGCGACAGAGATCGCAGCGAAACGAGGACGCGTTTGTATGGTAGGCGGGCATCGTACCCCGCTCTCCTTTTCAGAACGGTTCGCACGGAGTAGAGAACTCACAGTGATCTGGTCGTTCTGTTACGGCAGACGGGGTGGGAAAACGGAGTTCCAAGTTGCCATCGACTTACTTGCTGCTGGCAAACTCGACCCGAATCCACTGATCACGCATCGGTTTAACCTGGATGACATTACACAAGCGTTCGCGGTCGCGGCCGGTCGTGATGAGCACGGGTCTGTCAAAGTTCTCGTGCAACCTAACAATTAAAGGAGGAAGTTTGCATAGCAAGTTTTGGCTTGCAAGCTACGCCAAAATGGAGACTCTTAAACTGCTCATATTTGTCGGGACAGAAGGGATTTACCACGATCATGCCGGGAACGGACAATTCTTGACAGCGATGCTCAATGACACCGATAATATTGAAGCCGATTTCTCGCAAGACTACGACCTGCTTGCCAATGGACTTGACAGATACGACACCGTGCTCTTCTACACCGATGTCGGGGAACTCACAGGAGCACAAGAAACCGGTCTACTTACCTATATCCAAACGGGCGGCGGGTTTTTTGGATTACACACTGCAGCTGCTTCATTCAGAGAAGCTGAAGGCTACCACGGTATGCTCAACGGGTTCTTTGATGGACACAGCCCCTATATGGACTTCACCGTTAATGTGAGCGATACCGAGCATCCGATTACCGAAGGATTAGCCGATTTTGGGGTGACGGATGAACTCTATTATCTAAAGCACAATCCCGATACATCACACCATCTCATGCACGCGTATGACGAGACAAAAGATGAGACGCATGTCATGGCATTTCACCATACGTATGGCGAGGGCAGAGTGTTCTACTTCGCTCTTGGACACGATATGGCAGTTCTTGAGAATCCGAGTTTTCAGAAAGTTATCTGCCGCGGCGCGTTGTGGGTTGGAAACCGAATTTGAAAAACAGCAACGGGCAGATACAAACATCCGTTTTTAGATTTCTATCGGTGCCGAGTTGAGTTCACTTCTAATTGAAGCCAACCTACATTCGATTCTGGCGAGGTTAGATGAAGTTTAAGAATTTAATCGGATAATTTCCGAACGTACTATAAATAGCACGACTACAAGCAACTTCGTTTGTAGTAGGGCAATTCATGGTCTCCCGTCAATTACCGAATTATTTTTTTATCTTCATGAAACCTCACCAACGACATTAATCGGGGTTCTAAACCCTATACCATTTCACGTGCCGGATAATGCGTATCACCGGGTGATATATCCGTCGGGTCGTTCAGTACAGCCGTTTCCGGTGGCACCATAATCTGATTTTCGTTCACCGGATCATCGGTTTCCGTCCGCCACTGCGCCAAACGATCTCGCATCTCCACCAAAACATCTGCATAATCGGGGTTCCCCGCGAGGTTATGTGCCTCCGACGAATCAAACACGACATCGTATAACCGCTCTGATTCAACAGGTTGGTCGTCCCAGCCTTGCTCCAGCATAAAAGTCTTGCTAATGCTGTCATCGCAGTTCGGCAGTGCCCATTTTTCCGCATCGTCATAGCGGCGGATATATTTCCATCGCTTGGTTCGGATCGCGCGTTGCGGTTCATAACAGCAATGATAGTTGACTTCAGCGAAAACAGCATCGCGGATATCTTCCGCCTCACCGCGAACTAATGGGAGAACAGAATTTCCTTGGAGCCACGCCGGTGCTTCAATTCCTGCCAATTCACAAATAGTTGGGAAAAGGTCAATCTGGCTAACTAACCCGTCCACAACTTGTCCTCCGCTAAAGCCACCGGGACCACGGGCAATGAGCATTATACCAATGCCGTGGTCGCTGAGATGGCACTTCATGCGGGGGAAGGCGAGCCCGTGATCGGTCGTGCATATCACAAGCGTGTTCTCAGCAAGTCCATTCTCTTCCAACGCGTCAAAAACCACACCCATTTTTCTATCAAGCGTCCGAGCCGCATCTATGTATTCCGCCATATCTTGTCGGGTGACAGGCGTGTCGGGGAACGGGGCAGGCGGTTTCACATAGCGCGGGTCGGTTTTGGATTCTCCATCCGGTGGCGGATCGAACCCTTTCCCTCGGCGATGCGTTTCACCAAACCCGACATCTAAGAAGAAAGGAGCATCGTGCTTCTCCGCGATGAAGTCGCGTGCGCGTTCTTCTGCCCCCGCGCGCACGGTGCCTTCGGATAAAAGTCGCTGGTATCCCGTCTCCTTAAGATCTCGGACGACATGCTGGAATCCTGCCAAGGCGGTAGTATATCCAGCCTGATTCAAGGTGTAGGTGATGAGGTGCTCTGGCACCGGAAGGCTCCAACCGCGGTTTGCCAAACCACCCATACCGCAACTGTGTGCCCATTGTCCGGTGAGGAGTGCGGCGCGAGATGGTGAACAGGTTGGATTTGCACAAAATGCGTTCCGAAATACAACACCCTCTTCCGCAAGTTTCTGGATGTTCGGAGTCGGGATCGCATGCCCGTAAGGTTGAACATATCGACCTGTGTCGTGTGAATGAATGTACACTATATTTGGTTTGCTCATATATAGGAACCCTTAATATAAATTAGGCGCGCTTCGCAAGCGCGCCGATTCTGAAAAATACTTCTTTATTTACAGAGAACTCTTTTGCATAAGCCGGGAGTTATTCCGGCTGGAGGTGTGCCCGGGCAGCATCTTCCTCCGAAAAATGCCAGTCTTGCGTAAGCACGAATTCACTTAGCAAGGCGATTTCAGGAACTCGGAGTTCCTCCATGAAAATTGTCCCAAATGCTCGTCTGAGTTTCGACAACCGATTGGGTCGAGTTAATTTCGCAGTGCTCTGCGCATCGATTGTTGTTTCAACAATTTTTAACATGGTCCACCTCCTATAAACATGCCGCTCCACTAAAACAAAGAGCGAATAGGAAAACAATGCATATCTGGTTAATTTTGTATAACTCCAGTATGCTTTAAATTCGCAAAAATGTCAATATTTTTTTATCTCAGGCGATTTGACTACCCCAAAAATTACATCAAATTCGCTATTGACAGTGAATTGAGACTATCGTATCATGTCAGAAAACGTGTTACCGGGAACCAAACCCTTCTTTCTCCCAACACAAAGGAGAACACTCATGGCACAACGAAAAACGCTACCCTTCGTGGAGTCGGCTGGCAGTTTTGCGAACGCAAGATACCGAGGCACCCGCATGCCTTCTTCGGCATGGGTTGAAAATCCCGACGAACGAAAAAGCATGTATGTGTGGGAATCGATCAAAGTTTACTTGCTCTGTTCGATGAGGACACCGATCGGGAGGCAAGGAAAGCGAGATTTCAGGCAGAGGTCCCCGAGACCCACGCTGACGGCAAAATCTCTGCGTGGGTAGAAAAATAATCAGTGCCGTAGGTTGGGTTGAACGAAACTCAGAAGACCGAAACAGCATAAGAGGTGCCTGATATCCGATTAACGATCTGCCGCAACTTGTCTTGCTTTGTTGATCTCCGTCAACACGTTCATCGAATGCAATGACTCCTCTTTGTCGTATTGCGGACACTGACGCAAACCGGCAGCAAGGCAACGGTGGACTGCTTCGGCTTGGTAGAGAAAGCCGTGTTGATTGGGAGAGGATCTCGCCATCGCTACAGACCCTGGCAACGGATACTCAAAGTAATGCAGCGGGGCAGGTGCGTTTCGTGTCCTGTATTGCGAAGGCACGCCATTCGGTGGTGGAATTCGGATAGAAATACGCGTCGGGCAATGTCCGGGTCGTTCAAGCGTGATGCGTCCCTCTGTGCCGACGAGTTCTGTCACCTCTGGAAGTTCAGAGTTGCGCGGCGGAAATGTCAGTACAGCGTACTTGTCATCCCCGTAATCCACAATCGCGCCACCGGCTCTATTGCCCAAGGCAGTGATCGCTACAGGCACAGCTGACGCACCGAAGGCGAGGGGTACCGCTTGGATGGTATAGATCGGGTCGAAGAAATCGGACTGTGTTAGCACAACCTCCCCAATCGTGCCTGCCTCAATGGCGGCGCGAGCATGCTCCACCGCAGGAAAAAAACGGGTCCACATGCCGTCCTGCATCATCACATCCTTCTCCTCGGCTGCTACATACATCTCTTGCGCATCGGAGAGGGTCTCGGTGAGTGGCTTCTCGCAAAGCACATGCTTGCCCGCCGCAATTGCGAGAAGGGTATGTTCCTTGTGCAGTCGGTTGATCGTGCCGATGTAGATAATATCTACGTCATCGGCTGCGACCATTTCCCTATAGTCACCGTAAGCAGTAGCGACTCCATACTGCCTCGCGAATTCTTTCGCTCGATCAATTTCCCGTGCCGCCACAGCGGCTACAGTTGCTCCTTCGCAGGCGTGTAGAGCCCACACCCACTGTGCCGAAATGTTACCAGCACCGAGGATACCCCAACGTAACGGAAAAGCGACATCTGCCACATCTGTAACCCCGCGGCGAATGTCCAGTGGTGTTGATAGAGACATATTGTTTGCCATAGAATTCATAACAATCTTCCTTCGTCGAAGCAGGTCCGGTTAATTTTATGCCCACGCCTCAAGGACAACTTTCCCGCAGTTATGTGTACACTGCAACGCCCACGCCTCCTGAATGCTGCTCATAGGGAAGGTGTGTGTGATGAATGTATCTAACTGTTGCGGTATCTGCGCAATCAGCCGCATCATAGCAGGTGCGTCTGCGAGGTTGTAATGCCGCGTGCCGTGTAATGTCAAGCCTTTATTGATAATACCACTCCCCTGAATTGCCACTTCACCAATTCCACCAATCAATGCGATTTGTCCTTTTGGGCGTGTTATGTCAATCAATAATCGGACTGCTGCGGAAGCCGCTGAACACTCCACACCTTTGTCGATACCCCTGCCACCTGTCAAATCCCGAATCTGATCGGCGACATCCTCATCCTGCGGATTGACGACTTCCGCCGCACCGAGTTTTTTCGCCAGGTCCGCCCGATACGGATGGCTCTCAACAGCGATGACGTGCGCACCCCTATACACTGCGTTAATCACGCCACCAAGCCCAATAGGTCCCATCCCCGTAATCAGAACAGTATCAAACGCGTTGACATTCATCAACCGCATGGCATTCGATGTCGATCCAAGCCCACAACATGCCATTCCAGCGTGATGATAGGAGATTTCCTCCGGAATTGGCACGAGCAGCCAGTCCTGTTTAAGAATGTACTGCGCGTAGGTCGCCGTCACACCAGTCTGTTCGGTAACGTGTAGGATCTTGTGGTCGTCCGGACAGTGGGCATATTCGCCTGCTAAGCAGAGATGACACTTTCCACACGGGTAGTGTGGCATCACGACAACGCGGTCGCCTACCTTGACAGTGCCTTCCTGTGCGACTTCTACCACTTCACCAGCGGCTTCGTGGCCGAAACCGTCGCCTTTATGCTCGCTTTTGAAGCCTTTGTATTCCGTACACATCGGCGCTGAATGAATTTTGACGACAACGAACTCGCCCTTGGCAACCGGGTCAGGTTTATCTATTAAGCCCGCACTTTCGGGACCGAATTTTGCAACGACTTTCATCCAAACCTCCGTTCCTTGAATAAAGGTATTCAGTTCTTCTGTAGGTGGCGGAAATCCGCAGAAATACACATCTCTGTAGAAGCGACCTCCAGGTCGTGATCCCCCACCTAAAACGGACAGAAAACCGAAAACTATACTGGATTATAGAGATAAGTAAACATCTTGTAGGGGCACTCCTTGTGGGTGCCCGCTCATAATGTCTAAGTGATTCTAAAATCTACTACGTAAGTAATTGAGACAGAATTGCTATATTTTAGTCGTCAGTTTCTTCCGCCATCTCATCTTCGTGCATGATTTCCTCTAACTGTGTTCCAATACGGAAAGCAGCGAGACAGATACCTACCGATATAGCGAACAACCACCGATAACCGATATGAGGGGCAAGAAGTCCAGCAAGAAGAGGCCCAAAACTCACAGGCATGAGCAGCGTGTTCATGAAACCGATGTAACTCGGACGGTTCCGAGGCGGCGCGATATTCAACATGTATGCCATAAAACCTACCATCATTCCGTTTGACAATACACCTCCAACGATGAAAATCAGGAGGAAGGCAGGCATCTGTAATGAAGTCGGCAATATGCCCGAAGAAAAGGCGAGTGCAGGAGGAATGCCCATCAGTGCTGCCGTGATAATTAGCAACCATCGAACACCATACTTTTCGCCGATATGTCCCCACAATGCGTTTGAAACCACACCACTCAACGCAGAACAGACGATGAAAAATCCCATCGTCGCTTCTGAAAATCCTAACTCATTCAATGCATACGGCATGTAGAAAGGGGCTGCCATCCCGGAAAAGTGTGCAAAAACGCGGAAGAGAATGAAACGCCGATAATTTGCGTCTGTCCGCAGGAAGTACGCCCCGTGCTTTAAATGTTGCCATATTGGTTGACGCCTCGGATGGACAGGATGAATAGGCTCGCGCACGCCTAAAAAACTCACGAAAGAGAAGAACGCTGCTGCCACCGAACAGACAAAGAGAAAAGCATAGTTATACGGAAACCCAAGATCGGTCTCCAGACGACAAACGGAGCCGATAAAATACATCGTGACCGTTTTGAAAGTTTGCGTAATACTACCGAGTATACCGGTAAATTCGGATTCGTCCCCGAGCACCGCACGAACAAGAAATCCAACCCAGATTGCGAAAAAACCACCGTATAGTTGCCGCAGGCTAAAGAAACGGGCGCGCTGCTGCGGTGCTATCGCTTTAGAAACAATATCCATGTACGGAAGTGTCGAAACGCCCATGGCGGAGGAGGATATGAAATAGAGACCCAGAAAGGATGCAGCAAGCAGCATTGGGTTCTGCTCACCGATTGTGATAGTACAGAAAAAGATAGAAAGCCACGCCAAAACACGAACGCTCATACCGAGCGCGTAAAACGGCATTTTTCTCGGTCGATGTTCAAGCAGGTTCGACATCAGCAGTTGGGGCCACATCCATCCTGCCGTCATCATTGAACCCGTTAAACCCACCAGAATATCGGAACCACTGAGTTTATAGATAAAAGCAGGAAGCACCGTCGATGAATCCGCAAACGCGAAGTTGATACGCATGAAGGTGCCTTGGAGTATCCCAAATCGGAAGTTTCGCGTATTGGTATCGGGGTTAGAAACCCCTCCTACTTTAGGCATTCTCTATTTTGTTCCTATCCAAATTTTTTATATTATAACCGCAGCAATCAGAAATCCTGCACTTTATCTTTTGACATAATTTCCGCAATTAGGTTGAATTGAAATTTTTATCGTTTGCCCGACACCCCAAAAATTTTCCTTTACAGCACTCCACGATTGTGCTAAAGTTCATACAAACTTTAATAGTAGGCACACTCCATTGTGCCTAACGGTAAGGAAACAGATATGGAACCTCTTCGAATTGGATTTCTCGGTGCTGGCGGTTTTGCCAGGCACACCATTTATCCCGCATTACATCTCGCCCCTGTCGCATTGCAAGCCATATGTGATGCCGACGAAAATCGTGCAAAGGACGCTGCCAGTAAATTTGGCACTGGCAGATATTATACCGATCGGCACGAAATGTTTGAAAAGGAAGACCTGGAAGCAGTCATCATCTCCATGGGACCCGACCCAAGACAATCGCTTGTCCTTGAAACGCTTGCGGCGGGGTATCATGTATTCACACCAAAACCGCCAGCACCCTCTCTCGCGGAAACGATCACGCTGGCAGAAACCGCAGAAAAACACGGTAAGACACTCATGGTGAACTTCCAACGTCGGTTCAGCCTCGGGGTGCGAGAGGCAAGGCAGATCATGCAAACCGAATCCTTCGGACAACTCACACAACTTTTCTGCTCGTTCTGTAGTGGGAAATACCCAACCGTCAAAAGTTATCTTCTCGATTTTGCCATCCACCATTTCGATTTGGCGAGACATATCGCCGGTGCGGATGTGAAGGAACTCAGCGTCTTTCACAATGAAGTCGACGGACAGGGTGCCTTTGCTGTCTCCGTAGAATACACGAACGGCGCGGTTGGGAGTCTGCAGTTAACCAGTCAACGCTTATGGCAACGCAACTATGACTACATCGAGATTACCGGACAGCACGAATACATCGTTTTAGACGGGTTGTGGGGTGCGCAACACTTCACTGAATCCGGGAACACCTTCACCTCAAACTTTTCTGATCAGCGTAACGGGGAACTAACAGGCGATGGCATCAGTCTCACCGAGTTCGTCAACGCTATTCGTGAAGACCGAGAGCCAATATCCAGCATACACGACTGTGTTGGCACGATGCGGTTCTACGATGCTGTCCTTCAACGCAAAAAAGGGGTCATCTCCCTTTAAAGGCTATCGGAAACCATCGGCTATCAGCAAGAGGTGTTCAGTAACAATTCACTTCTTCCGGGAGGACTCCAAACTGCTGTGGATTGTTACAAAGAGCCTCTTAACCGACTGCCGACTGCCGATTACTGACAGCCGATACGCTATTGATGCTTTCCAAAACCCCAAGACACGTCTCTCTGTTAACCAATCGATGATAGTATCCTCCGACGCGTTCCATAAAGTCTCGATTCCCGTCCAAACCGCTCGGTGACGCAGTGCCAGCAGGTGACCACAATGCCGCATTTGAGAAAATAGTAGCGATTCGTTCCGCTACATCTACTCGGCTTGCCCCAAATGCTCCCTTCAGAACATCCTGTATCGTCCGGTCGGAATCACGGATTTCGTATGCCTCGCCAGTATCGGTGATGCCGCTGTAGTCGTCAGGAGACGAGATTGTGTGGGGTGTCAGAAACCGGAGCACCGTTGCGAAGGAATACGCGAAGTCAGATTTGAAGAGTTCTGTACTCGCATCATAGTTCGGGGAGCGGACGATGTCGGCGGCGCGTTCGCGAAGTTTCACGGTTTCAATGATGTTAATCCGGGCATTGTCATCTTTGACGCTACGGATACGATCAACGAATTCCAGCGAGTATGCACGCGCGCTTTTCCCGGCTATCGGGATGTCTGTTTCCACAATCTCGGCATATCCATTCATCAGACGTTCGAGGTGTGGGGCAAACGTTGGGTGTGTTGCTGCTTCGTTGACATATTCAATACCAGAGAGCGTTCCTTTGTGCGTGATCCCAGGCACATGCACGGAATTCACCAAAAGCAATTTCCAGTCGTGATACGGTTCAATACTCTCCCGACTGACAACAACGCCGTAGTCTTGAAGTTCACCGAACGGCACGCGCAACAGGTCGTCCAGATCCTCCAGGATAAGTGGTGTCGCCGGCATTGTTTCTGCATAGGTTATCAATTCATCTTGGCTTTCGATCTGTGCACGCGCCACCTCTTTAATCTCATCAGGCACAGCGTAGACCTGCGGCACGAGGCGGTCACCCATTTCGTTGAGAAATCCGACGTTCGTTTCCAACCACGCCGCGTAATTGTCCCTCCGTCTCGGATACTCATTACAGAGAATATCGCGAATAATATCGCCATTATTTCGGAGGTTATCGGTGTTGATGACACAAAGCGTCGCATCCGCACCGTGATGACAGAAATAGCGATAGAGAGTCTCTTCTAACACGTCCATCGCCAGTTCACCCTTAGCGATCCCCGCTTCAGTTACACCGATAAGCAGGAGATCCAACGGATTTTCCGTCTGTGCGTAGAACTGCTCACGTCCTGCTTCTGTGGCGAGTGTCGTCGCACCAACGACGCTTGAGACCTGTTGGATGTCATGGACACCACTCATGTCGAACGTGACAACATGGTATACGCCGCCTTGTTGGTTGAAGGCATCGGCTTTTTCAGTGCCGCGCGGCTGACCGACAAAGATACCGCCGTCATAGAGGTTCCGTTGGTTGAGGATATGGACAAATTCATGGGTTAAGGCGCGTTGTAAACCGCCCGCACCGATAGCAAGTATTTTGGTTGGCAGCATTTTTTTACGTTTAGACCTCCGTTTTCCATTTGGCTATTGGCAAAGAGGTTCTCTGGTGAAGTTACACCCTCTTTGCTGACTGCCGAAAGGGTTGCGTCAGCAACTCGTGCTGGCGACTGAAAACTGACGACTGAAGACTATAAAATATCGGCATAGAGGGTTAAATAAGCGTCGGCGATGTGTTTCCAATCGTAAGGCTTAACACGTTCAACGCTCGCTTTGCCCATCTCAACACGACCTTCACCAGCGTTAATCAGTTTGACAAGGGAGTGCGCAAGTCCATCAACATCACCCGCGTCGAACAACGCACCGTTAACGTTCTCTACCACGAGTTCATCAATGCCTTGAACACGACTGGCAACGATCGGCAACCCCGTTCCCATCGCCTCCAAAACGACAAGCGGCATCCCCTCCGCAAGCGAAGGCAAGATGAAAACGTCAGCGTCGCGATACTTTTGTGGCAGTTCGGAATACGGCACTGAACCCGCAAAGTGGATATGTGACGTTATGCCGAGGTCTTCTGACAATCTTAGGAGTTCCGCCTGATACGGTCCATCGCCGACAATTTCAATTTCAAAGTCGTGTGCCGCGTTTTCAATAATTTGCGGAAGCGCGCGAATCAGAAATTGGAAACCTTTGCGCGGTATAAGCCTCCCAATTGTGAGCACTCGGACCTTTTCCGGACAGGCATCACGTTGAACCGGCTCAAAGCGTCCTAAATCCAAACCATCAGGAATTACATCCATTTTCACAGCCATATCCGTCTCTCGCGCAAGTTCGCGTAAACCGTCGCTACAAGCCACAACCGCTGATGCGTTGCCCCAAATCGATCGGATGATCGGCTTCAGGAGCAGGTATAACCACCGATAATAGGGCGGATCGGGATTACGGCTCGGCACGTCACGCCCACCCAAAAACACGACATACGGCACGTTGCGGAGTTTCTGCAGGAGATACGCACCACCGCCAGCAGGGATACCAAAAAAGACCTGAACGATGTCCGGTTGAAACTGCTTCGCGAACCGCAAACCATACAGACTTGAGCTCACCGCGTAAGTCAACATTTCGTGGACTGTACACACATCACGGTTCTTCCGAAGCGCACGCACGCGATGCACGTGAAAACCCTCCACTTTCTCATCTATTGGACAATCACGAAACTGAGAGGTAATCAGATGCACTTCATGTCCCGCCGCCGCGAAGTGTTTACCTAAGAAATAGCTGACCCAACCACCACCCCCACCAATTGGTGGAAATTCGTGATTGAACATCAAAATTTTTTTCGGAGTATCGTCCATACATACAACCGGGGTCCGTGGGAGGGCTTTGTAAGCCCGAATTCCTCCATATCAGCGGGGTCCGTGGGAGGGCTTTGTAAGCCCGAATTCCGACACAAATTCGATAATCACACCAGCGATATCGATCCCTGTGACCGACTCTAACTCCTCAAATCCCGGCGATGGGTTGACCTCCAAAACAACGGGTCCCTCGTTTGTCTGGAGCAGATCGACCCCCGCTATCTCCAATTCAAGTGCTGTTGCTGCTTCTACAGCCAAGCGGATGTGTTCGTCTGGCAGTGTGGTCGTTTCCCCAGACGCGCCTTTGTGAATATTCGCTCGGAATTCGCCGGGAGGCGCGCTCCTTTTCATCGCCGCAACAGCTTCACCCCCTACGACAAGAACACGGATGTCAACCCCACCTGCTTCCGCAATAAAGGACTGGATTACATAGTCCTGATGAAGATCACACAGTGCATCTACAGCCGAAGTAAGCGATGTAGGCGTATCTAACAACATGATGCCCGTGCCGTGTGTGCCGTGAAACGGTTTTAAAATAAACGGATAATTCCCTACTTCCGCCACAGCGTCCTCTAAAAACGCGGCGGAACCGACGGTGAGACTCGGTGGGATAGGTAAGCCGTGCTGCGCAAGGATGCGCAGGGAGTGGAATTTGTGTCGTGCCGCCGCAATCGCCTTTGCGCGATTAACCACAGGAGTGCCGACCCATTCAAAATGTGCCAAGACCTCTTCGCCGTACTGCACTGTCGTCCGGCTGAGCCGTGGCATGATGACATCAAAGTCTTCTGCCGGTTTCCCATGATAGGTAATGCGGTCACCGGTGCCACCAATATGGAGATAGAAACCGAAGGGATCTAAAATTTCTGCGGCGTGTCCTGCAGTGAGGGCTGTTTCGCTAAGTCTACGCGTAGAGTGGTTTTGAGGTCCCCGTGAGAGGATACCGATTTTCATAGTACTGTGGCGGAATCAAATTCTCTGCCGATGAAACGGACGCGGAAATAAAGGCTAAAAGATCTAATCTTTTCATTCGGGGTTAATCCAGGTTTTAAGTTTTTCTTCTGCGAGTTCTTCTGCCTTTGCTTGAATAGGAGGCATCGTGCTATCTGGATGACGGTGAAGACCCACCTATGAGCAGCTCCAACGGTTCCGTTGATTCTCGCAAAAGTTTCAGTGCCGCCTCTCCATGACACCGACGCTCGTTTTGAAGTTCAGATACACGTGTTCTGAAAAGCAGCATCGTCTCAGTAACCCCCGGTTCGCTGACAGCACCAGCGAGCACGCCTCGAACAATCAATTGGACATTTTTTAGTCCAGGGTTCTGTTGGACAGAAAACGTTGCGCACTCGTTGATCAGAGAACGGTACTCGTTTAGCAAGTCGGGTCCTACAAGGGCATTGCTCTCTGTAACCAATGATTCAGCATCCAAGACAAAACCGAAAGTTTTATCCTTTCCGTTGTCGTCAAAAATACTATAGAGATCATTGACAAACATAAAAATATACTTGTGATCACCTGCTAAAAAATCCTCGATGCAAAACCTTTTACCATACCAATCTTTCGTCGGAACAATAGTGCCCTTCTCAAGACACTCATTATAATGAGATTCGTCAGTTGTGTAATACGCATCCACCATAGGATAAAAGCCTTTCTATAACTATAGTAGGGGTGATGCGCCGACGCATCACTCGGTCAGAATTTAGACAAATTACGTCAGTTCGACTTAAGGATTTAGACAAATGCAACACGATATGGCATATCTCTCACAGATTTGATGATAAGTAGATTCCCGCAAGCCGAAGAAAATGCTATGTCTATAGAAAACGCGCTGCCCAGTTCGGTATCAACCCTTATCCCTTTTATAGGTCGCAATCAGAAAATCCGCCAACTCCTCAAAAGTATCAAAGATTCGTTCACACAAGTTCTCAAAGAAGATGCTCCGCGTCCCAGGGTAAACCGCATATACAGGCTTGTTATGGCGGGAAGCGTAATTCATCTCGCTGAGAACGCCGGGTGATAATTTATCTGTAGGATAAATGACAACCACGAAATCACTCTGGTGAACAAACTGATAATCGCGTGAGATTGTTCGCGTTTGAATCTGTTCAATCACTTCCTGACCCATTTCACTCACACGTGGTGCGTTATCACCCTCATCTTTCGTGGGAGTAACGAGTTCCATGTCCTTGATAGTGAGCGGATCGAAGACAATAAATGAACGGCTCAGTTTTTCCCCGATCTTGCGGATCTTCTCAATTTCCTTCGGCGTATCTCTTAGGAGCGTAATTGGATAGCTGAGGTAAAATTTCGGCTTTGGTGAAAAGAGGAGTTCATAAAAATTCTCAAGATTGTGTTGTCTGGCAACCGTGTAATGCGGCTTCTCTGTGAAATATGCGAGTTGCTTCGTCAGGAACTCTTCTTCATCCAGCCAGACATTGAGTGCCGCTTTTCCCATCCCTTCCCATTGTGGCGTTTTTTCCATCCGTTCCGATATATCGGTGATGTTGTCAACAACGTTAATCAGCAGATCCGGTAGGAGAATGTCAATATCTTTGAAGGAAAATCCCTCAATGAGGCTCCCACGCCACCGAAAACAGGCGTGTAACCCAATGATAGCATGTTCATAATCTTCGGCGCGCCGAGCGATTTCATAAAAAGCCGTGCGTCGCGCCAATGATAAAACCGCTGGATCCGAATCAAGCACCTTGTCTGTAAAATGAACACGAGCCTCCGCGGCGGCGCGGTGCATAACATCGCCGACGTTGAAAAAGCCGATGTTCAGCTTTCTTTTCATGCAAAGTATTTTAAAATTCGCCATCAGTTCTTTGCGACCCGAACAACTGATGCCAGTACAAATGATTTTCATTTTTTAAGTTTACCTTGCGGTTCGGTGAGGTAGGTTTGTACATTCACGTGCCTCTCCGTAGATCCGCCCTCCATTTCATTACGGGCTACGGGCTTTGAGGCTATCTTAACAACGAGGATCCTCTTACTATCGTACGCATTCTCAAATCCAGTCGCGACCTAACCAAAAACCTGCGCGTAACGGAGTGGAGCGCAGTCCAAGGCCCATAAATTAAAAATTCGCGAGTGCTTCCTGTTCCTCTGTTTGCCACGGACGATGTGCCGGTTTATCCAGTTTCTTGGGCGGACCGCCAAAAACGAGAATATACGCTCTGCGTGCTTCCGGTGTACTGTTCGGCGCAGAATAGTGCAGTGTCCGACAGTGATGGAAAGTCGCACCACCTGCTGGTATTGGGCATGCAACCGCCTCTGATACGTCAACATCATCTGTTACCAACCCGTGTACGAGCGGATCGTTATCAATGTGGCGATGCCAACGCACTTCTCCTTTGTGTGATTTCGGGATAAATTGAAGGCAGCCACTCTCAATTGTCGCCTTATCAAGCGGAAGCCAAACACTCAAACTGTGAGGTAGAACCTCTGGATTCCAGTACGCCTCATCTTGATGCCAAGGTGTTTCATTGCCGTAGTGCGCAGGCTTCAAAATCATGTGTCCACCACCGCTCACCTTGTCGGTTGCTACACGGAGCAATTTCGCGGCGAGCCGCTGTGCATTTCGGAAATAGACAGTCTCACGGAGTTCCGGGAATTGCGCCTCTGGACCTAACACCTGCGGCAACGTCTCTCGTCCCTTATGCGCGCGTGGACCCGCAAGATCGAAGTAGCGTCCCTCCGCTTCCCCAGTCCGTCCCGTAAAGAGTTCATCGTAAATGCCTTTAAGCCATTCTACCTCTTCATCTGTCGTGATGCGTGGAATACTTAAATATCCGTTTGCTTGAAAAAAGGCGATCTGTTCGTCAGTTAAATCAACGTGACTTTTGTCAAGCAAGTTTCGGCTTGCAAGCTGCGCCGAAAGTTCATTGTTGGATTTCATTTTTTTAACGATTATCCTCACTCATTTTTTCCGTTGTCAAAAAATGGAAGGTCTATTAATTGAAAGTTCCTTGAATTAAAAACGGACTGCTGCATAACAAGCGTTCGATTTTAGACAGGGACCGCATCCATTACGAGAAAGGAAAAACGAAACGGTGCAACCTTAATAGATTAAAACATCATAAGGTAAAATTGTTACCACTTGTGTCCCATCTTTAAAACCAAACAGGCTCAACCATGTAACGATATGCTGCCACCGATTGCCGAACATAGATAGCACAGAGTGACTCGCCGTCAATTCGAGCGGTATCCGAATCGAACCCTCCATGTCTTCGATCATCCGTTCCATGAGTTGCTCAAAAAAAGGTTTCTGCTCTGGTAACACAATAAGGTTAACTTTGTCATCATCGGCAAAACCTGCCTGCTCTTTAGCGATAGACAGCGCAGTATCAAGCCCTCCGAGCTCATCAACGAGTCCGAGTGCTTTCGCCTGCGTGCCTGTCCAGACACGCCCTTGCGCGATCTCATCAATTTCGTCAAATGATTTGCTTCTGCCTGCTGCCGCCTTACTGACAAAATCCTTATAGACCGTCTTCATTATCTTTTCGACGCGTTCCCGCTCGGTCGGTGTAAAACCGCCGTAGTCCGAATAGAGAGTCGCGTTCTGCCCGTGTGCAATAATCTCCTTCGTCAAACCGATTTTGTTATAAAGCCCCTTCAGGTTCAGCTTACCACCGAACACACCGATTGAACCTGTCAGCGTACTTGGGTGTGCGACGATTGTCCCTGCCGCCATTGCAATATAGTAGCCACCCGACGCAGCGACATCTCCCATAGAAACAACAACCGGCTTTTCGCGTTGCGTGAGCATCACTTCCCGCCACATTAGGTCAGAAGCGAGCGCAGAACCACCCGGACTATTTACACGTAACACAACTGCCTGAATGGTATCGTCGGTGCGTGCTTTCTCAAATGCCTTCTTCAACTCGCTCGGCATAATCACTGACGTTGAAGGGAATAACGAATCAATATCCGGTAAAATGGGTCCATTCGCATAGATAAGTGCAATCTGATTCTCTGCCGTGGCAGTCCGAGAGCGCTGCGGTGGATTTAACATACTCAGCAGCTGCATAAGCCCGGCGAAACTATTCATATCCGGCACTTTTCGCTTGCGCTCGTAATCCGGCTTGACGACTTGAACCTCTTCGTCTGGAGACGCTGTTTTTAGGGCATCAAGGAGTTCGTCGTAGTATTGCAGCGCATCAACCAACTGCTCCTGCTGCGCCTCTTCCGCTGTGAACGGTCCGCGATCTACCAAATCCGACACGCGTTCTGTGGTGATACCGTCTCGGCTCTCAGCGATATCCTCCAACAATTGGGCGTATAAATCGTCCAGTATCGCAGTCATCGACTCACGAAATGCCTCCGACATACCGTCCCGCATGTAGGGTTCAACACCGGACTTGTATTTTCCCATTGCCAACATATCGGCTTGGATGTCCAACTTGTCCAGCAACCCTTTATAGAAGATGACTTCGGCGCGTAACCCCGTTAAATTGAGGCTTCCAGTAGGCATCAGGACAATGCGCTCCATCGCAGCGGCGAGGAGATATTCGGCATTACCACCGCTTTCCAAATACCCGATTGTCTCTTTTTCGGTTTCTCGGAATTCATGAAGTTTATTGCGAATTTCTTGGAGCGTCGCCCACCCCACGCTGACGCTATCTATTTTGAAGATAATCCCGGCAATTTCATCATCTGTTTTGAGTGTATCTAATTTTTTAAAGAGCCCTCGTAGCGTCTTTGTTGAGGAGGTCCCAAAGGTGCTGACCGTTTTGGTATCGGTGTAGGTACCGTCCAATGTAAACTCAACGTATTTTTTAATGGGTGGAACGGTTTCTTCCGTCGCGTGTTCCTCAGCAAATACTGAGGAAACGAAGATAAGCAACGCCAATAGAAACACGCATTTTTGTAAGAATCTCATCAATTTCTCCTTCTTTTTGGTGTCCAAACTAACATTGCTATTTTACCACAAAGCAGGGATCGTGTCAAACTTCGATACACACCTTCATACGTAAGGACTTTATAATATGTGGGTGGGTGTTCACCGGACCGACACAGCACTCGCTGGCGAGGTTTCCTAACCTCGCTACTGCACACCGGGCGACAACGTATCAGTAACCATAGACCTCTTACTCTCCAATACGCTGTGCAACGATCGTCAAATCCAAAATGTTGACGACCCCGTCACCGTTGAGATCTGGTGAATTCTGTCCAAAACGTGAGGCAATAAAGGTCAGATCCAAGATATTTACGACACCGTCGGCGTTTACATCAGCAGACACTCGCTTATTCTCCTCAAAGTGCTCAGCGATGAACGTTAAATCTAAGGCATTGACGACACCATCGCCGTTGGCATCCCACGGAACCTGTGATGGTGGCGATGCAAGCTCCCACAGGAGAATTGTGCCGTCCCAACTCCCGCTCGCAAGCGTCTCGCTATCGGGTGAGAACGTTAACTGTGTGACCTCTGTTGTATGCCCTTTCAGAATAGCAGTCGGTGATTCTTGAGGATCGTGCGTCCGGAAAGTGGCTGCATTCCATAAAAGAATTGTGCCATCCCAACTCCCACTCGCAAGTGTCCCACCATCCGGCGAAAATGCCAAGGCACCCACCTCGCCTGTATGCCCTCTGAGCGTCGAAAGTCGCTGTAGGGTATTCACATCCCATAACTGAATCGGTCCGTAAGCCCCACTGCTTGCCAAGATTTTACTATCCGGCGAGAATGCCAACCCAAAGACGTCATCCCTACGTCCGCCAGCCGATTCCTGTTTGTCAAGCGTCGCGCGGTGTTGCCCTGAATCTACATCCCACAAGAGAATCGCCCTGTCTCCACCGCCACTTGCTAATGTCTTGCCATCCGGTGAAAACGCCAATTCAAAAATCCAGTGTATATGTCCTTCAAGGGTGGCGCGACGTTCTCCAGTTGCTAAATCCCATAAGAGAATAGCATCGTTTCTATTCGTGCGTGCAAGGGTTCTACCATCTGGAGAGAACATCATGGCTGTGCTGAAGGAATCTTGCAAAGTGAGGAGCACCTGTGCTCCACCAGTTGCATGCCAGAGACGAACCGTGTCGTCATCACCTCTACTGATAAAAATTATGCCATCCAATAAGAACGCCGCTGCCCTAATCCAATCCCTACCTCCTGTGAGGAAGGATTCCTGCTGTTGCGCTGTTTCTACATTCCATAGGCGAAGAACGCCGTCCCCGCTTCCGCTGACAAGCGTGTTGCCATCTGGTGAGAACGCAAGGGCAGAAACAAACTTCGGGTGGACATGGAAGGTAGCCTTCGGTTCTGAATCAATAGCAGTTGGGATCCCCTGGGCATCAATATTCCACAAGCGAACCATATCATCACCTACACTGGCAAGTGTTCTACCATCCGGCGAGAACGCAAGGGAATAAATGTGCCATCTATGTGCTGTGAGCGTTCCCTGTTGTTCTCCGGTGTCTGCATCCCATAAGCGCATTGTGCCGTTTCCACCCCCACTGGCAAGGAGTGTGCCGTCGGGTGAGAACGCAACGGCAGAAACAAGACGTGTATGCCCAGTCAGACGCTCGCGATGTTGGTTCGTGTCCATATCCCACAAGCGAATTGTATTGGCACTGTCCCCACTGACGAGGGTTGCACCATCTGGTGAGAATGCCAAAGCCCATACTCGAGCTCTCCTAAAAATAATATCGTGTTCGCCAGTATTGACATCCCATAACCGAACCGTGCCATCCCGACTGCCACTCGCAAGCGTTCTACCATCCGGTGAAAACTTCACAGCTCTGAGGCCTTCCGTGTGTCCCGTAAAAGTCGCATGATGTTGGGCAGTCGTGGCATCCCACAACTGAACGATATCTTCATAATCCGCGCCACTCGCAAGCATGCTACCATCAGGAGAAAACGCGAGCGTTACGATCGGTCGCTCATGTCCTTTGAGTGTCGTCCGTAGCTGCCTGGTAGGGACATCCCACAGGAGAAGCGTCCCATCTGTCCCACCACCGGCAAGGACCGTCCCATCGGGCGAATACGCACATGACCGAGTGCCACGCGTTCGATCCGTGAGCAGATCAATCTCTTGGTATGTCTGTGCATCATAAAGCCAGATACCTATGGAACTCGCCACTGCGATTTGGGTCCCATCCGGTGAGAACTGGACATCAGCAGGGCTGCCTTTACTAAGCCGCGCACTCGCACCTTCGGGTAAACGCCACCGCGCCGAATCTTCGGTGAAACCTTCGTGTAGAAACAGAACAAAAGCAAACAACGGAAAGAGAAGAAAAAAGAGAAATTGCGGTTTTGGCATTTTCTACTCCTGCTCTTCGTCGAGGTAGCTCGCCACGCTCGTCAAATCCAAGATATTCACGACTCCATCACTATTGACATCAGCAGGCTTTGGATCCAAATGAGAGGCAACCAGCGTCAAATCCAAGATATTCACGACTCCATCGCCGTTGACATCGGGAGCATTCTGCCCGAAACCAGAGGCAACGAGTGCCAAGTCCTGGACGCTGACAACTCCATCGCCGTTGACATCCCACGGCGTTTGTGAAACCGGCATTAACGACGGATCACGTTCGGCAGATAGGATATCCCATAGAAGAACCGTGCCATCCCAACTTCCGCTGGCAAGCGTCCCACCATCTGGTGTAAACGCTAAGGCAGCGATGCCGTGTGTATGTCCTTCAAGGGCACTCAGGTAGCCACCCGTAGCGACATCCCAGAAAATAATTGTCCTGTCATTACCACCACTCGCAAGCGTTTTACCGTCGGGTGAGAACGCGAGGGAATAGACATCATCCGTATGCCCACCACTGAACGTGAAAAGACGGATACCCGTATTTGCATCCCACAATTGAATCCCATAATAGTCCGAACAACTGGCGAGGATTTCCCCATTTGGTGAGAAAGTGACAGTTCTAACCCGATGTCCTGAACGAGAAATCTCTCTAAGCATGGTCTTCAGTTCCCCAGTCTCTGCGTTCCATAACCGAATCACGCCGTCCCAACTACCACTGGCAAGGGTGCTGCCATCTGGTGAAAACGCCATAGAATAGATGGCTTCTGAGGCACCTTCAAGGATTGCTTGTTGTTGACCAGTGTGGGCATCCCATAACCGAATCGGATCTGTTCCACCGCCGCTGGCGAGGGTTCCGCCATCTGGAGAAAATGCCAACGCGAGGACTCCGTCAGTATGCTCTGTAAGAATCGCCTGTGGTTGGAAATCAATAACGAATGGTGATTGCTCAGTATTTACGTCCCACAACCGAATTGTTTTGTCGTTACTCGCGCTGGCAAAAATTTTTCCATTTGGGGAGAATGCTAACGCATTAATCTGCTTTGTATGCCCTTTTAACACTGTTTCCGGTCGTTGTGCCTCTGTATTCCACAACCGAATCGGGGCTTCCCAACTTCCATTGGCAAGTCTGCGACCGTAAGTTCCACTTGCAAGAGTCTGACCGTTCGGAGAGAGTGCCATCGCAGTAATCCCATCCGTATGCCCTTTTAGTGTAGCTTCTTGGAGGGGACCGCCACTTGCATTCCACAACTGAATTGTCCCGTCACGACTTGCACTGGTAAAGGTTGTGCCATCCAGAGAAAACACAATATCAGCAACTTCTTGCGTATGTGCACGCAGTGTTCTGATATGTTGCCCAGTGCTCGCGCCCCATAAACGGACTTCACCGCGTCGACTGCCACTGACAAGCGTTTCGCCATCGGGAGAAAATGCAACCGCTGTGAGCCAATCCGAACTCCCTATGAAAGTTGATAGCTGGCTTTTAGTGCTTACATCCCACAAACGAATTGTGCGGTCCCAGCTTGCACTCACGAGTGTTTTTCCATCCGATGAAAACGCTACCGCCTCAATCTCAGACGTGTGTCCCTCAAGCGTCGCAAGGTGTTGGGCAGTATCGGGATCCCACAACTGAATCAGATAATTGTTACTTGTAAGCGGTACAGCTTGCCCCCCATTCGCGAGGATTCTGCTATCGGGCGAGAACGCGAGAGCTTTCGCTCTACCCGTCTGTGTCTTCAGGAGTGCTTTGTGCTGCCCGGTTTCTATATCCCACAGACGAACGGATCCATAGCTGCTACTGGCAAGAGTTTTTCCATCCGATGAGAACGCCACTGCCCAAATACCATACGTATGCTGCGTAAGGGAAACTTTATGTTGCCCAGTTTGGACATCCCACAAACGGATCGTGGTGTCCCAACTGCCACTGGCGAGGGTTTTGCTATCCGGCGAGAACGCCACGCTCAAAACCGACTGCGTATGCCCCGTGAGCAGGTCAACCTCGGCACCGGTGTGCGCATTATAGAGCCAAACACCGATAGAGCCAGCAACGGCAACAAGGCTTTCATCAGGTGAAAACCTTATATCGTTTATAGTCCCTTTCCCAATACGAGCTTTCGCACCTTCAGGTAATTGTAATTGGGTGTAATCTTGCGCATGAACGTTGGGCGGAAAGAGGATGGCAGTTAACAAGAGAACCGAACTGAGAAAATAGGTCTGAATAGTGCTGCGCAGATGTACACGCACGGAAAGCGTACCCACATGGAAGCGGAATTGTGTAGTCTTCATAATTCAACTCCTATTGCCCGATATGTTGTGCAACGAGTACCAAATCTAAAACGTTGACAACACCGTCGCCGTTAAGATCGGGTGAATTCTGCCCAAAACGCGAGGCAATAAAGGTCAAATCCAAGATATTCACGACACCATCGTTATTGACATCCCCACGGAATGCCACACGCGCATTCCGCTGTTGGTTTGGAACCCGCGCGAGAGAAGCCGTCAGAGGTCTCAGGTGGATTGTACCATCAAGACTTGCGCTTGCGAGTGCTTTTTCATCAGAACCATGGGCAGCCGGTAGGAACGCTAAGGCGAGGATAGGTGCGGTATTATCTCCAAAAATTGCCTGTAATTGCCCGGTATGTAGATCCCACACACGAATTGTGTTATCCCAACCCGCACTTGCAAGCGTTCTCCCATCAACGCCATAGACATCCGGCGCAAACGCTAAGACAAAAACCGGGACAGTGTGGTTCTCAAAAGTCGCCATGAGTTGACCGGTGTGTATATGCCACACATGAATTGTGCTCTCAGCGTCCGAATCCCAATATCCACCGCTTGCTAAGATTTGATTATCCGGCGAGAATGCGAGTGCCTGAATTGAATCGATATGTGCGGAGAAGCTATGTCGGAGTTGAGAAGTTTCTATATCCCATAACAAAATTGTGCCGTAAAAGCTCGCACTCGCAAGGGTCTTGCTATCTGGTGAGAATGCTAACGTGGTAACCATATCCCGATGTCCACGAAGAACTGTAGCATGCGTAATCTGCCCTGAGGTTAAATCCCACAAACGAATCTCCTTGAAACTTCCACTGGCGAGCATGTTACCATCGGGGGAGAATGCTAACGCTACGACCGGATCGGTGTGGCTTGTAAAGTCTGTTATGTTTTCGCCGGTGTGTGCGTTCCAGAGGTGGATGGTAGAATCTTCATTCGCGCTTGCGACGATGCGGTTGTCGGGTGAGAATGCCAACGCCGTCACGTACCCCATTAATGAAGGTAGCAGTGCAAGTGCTTCGCCGGTATAGGTATCATATACGGTGATACCCTTTACGCCTGCAACGGCGAGTTGTGTGCCATCAGGGGAGAAGACTATAGCGTTTATTACGGTTGGACCGAGAGGTGCCTCGTCGCCTTCAAGCACGCGCCATTGCGTTATATCTTGGGCGACGCTGCTCGGTAGAAATAGGGCACAAACGAATAGAGAGATAAAAATTCGGTAGTGTTTCACGGTGAGTTCCCTTCCGATTGTCCACTGGACAAGCGGATCGCTTATAAAGCTCCGCTTTTCTCGCCACTGGCATCTCCTGAGCAGTAGGGAACATCACCTCCTACGCGCTGATTAGAGAATATATCTGCTCAGATCCTGGTCTTTGACAATTTTCGACAATTCCGTCCTGACGTACGCCGCATCAATAGTGATGTGCTTTTTTTCGGAGTCAGGCGCGTCAAAAAAGAGATTCTCAAAGAGTTTTTCCATGATGGTGTGCAGGCGGCGTGCACCGATGTCCTCAACCGACTCATTGACTTGGAAGGCAAGCACAGCGATCTCGTCAATTGCATCATCGGTAATAGTCGCCTCAATACCTTCAGTACTCAGCAGCGCAGCATATTGTTTGACCAACGCGTTCTTCGGTTCCGTCAGAATAGATTTAAAGTCATCTTTATTCAGACTTTTCAGTTCTACTCGTATCGGAAACCTACCCTGTAGTTCCGGAATGAGGTCAGACGGGCTTGAGACGTGGAACGCGCCAGCGGCGATGAACAGGATGTGATGCGTACGTACCGCTCCGTATTTCGAGGTCACCGTGCTACCTTCGATAATAGGAAGGATATCCCGTTGCACACCTTCACGCGAGATGTCAGGTCCATGCCGGGATTCCCTGCCTGCAATCTTGTCAATCTCATCCAAAAAAACGATGCCGGAGTTTTCAACTCGTAGAATCGCTTCGCTGATGACGGCATCCATATCAATGAGTTTTTCAGATTCCTCCTGCATCAAGATAGTCCGCGCTTCTGAGACTGGAACTCTCCGTTTCTTGGTCTGATTCGGTAGGATGTTACTGAACATATCCTTGAAATTGATGTCCATCTCCTCTATACCACCGGGCGAGAAGATTTCTACAAACGGCATGCTCTGATGCTTGACATTGATTTCAACCGGTTTATCCTCAAGTCTACCTTCTTTTAGCCACTCTCTGAATTTCTCTCGGGTCTTGAGATAGCGTTCGCGCTCCTTCTCTCTGGCTTCTTCGGCTTCAGCTCCCATGTCAGGACCCAGGTCAAACGGGAGTTGCAGGACACCGTCATCATCCTCTTCCTCCGGCTCGTCAAGCGCATCGTCATCTTGTAAACGAGGCTGTCTCTGGAGCGAGCGTGGAACCGGAAAAATGCAATCAAGCAGCCGTTCTTCAGTCGATTCCCGTGCTTTTTCTTCAACCGCCTCCGTTTGCTCGGCTTTAACGCGGCTAATAGCCGTTTCAGTGAGATCGCGGATCATGGATTCAACATCTCGACCCACGTAACCGATTTCGGTATACTTTGACGCCTCTACTTTGATGAAAGGTGCTTCAACGAGGCGCGCGAGCCTACGTGCGATTTCAGTTTTTCCCACACCTGTTGAACCTATCATAATTATGTTTTTCGGCGACACTTCGTCCTGCATGTCTTCTGCCAGCATCTGCCGCCGTGCACGGTTGCGAAGGGCAATCGCGACACAACGTTTCGCCTCAAATTGCCCAACAATATACTTATCTAATTCCTCAACGATCTGCCTCGGTGTGAGCGCAGCTGCCAGAGTGTTCCCCTCGCGCATTGCTTTCGGTTTTTCCAAAGGTAAACCTCCGTAAAATTAGCAATCCTACCAGCCATCTCATAACCTTTTTGCCTGGATGAAGCCCGGTATTCTTCCTACAACTGTCTATTATGAGATGGTCATCCATAATTAATGCGATGTTATTCGGATAGCACCGCATTAAGCGTGTTAACTCTCTATCGTGTCAACTTCAATTTTAGCATTCGTGTAAATACAGATTTCACTCGTGAGTTGGAGTGATTCTGAAATAATCTCTTTTGCAGTCAAGTCTGAGTATTTAAGCAGTGCCTTTGCTGCCGCCAAGGCAATAGACCCACCGGAACCGATTGCCAGAACATCGTCGTCCGGGGAAATTACGTCGCCGCTCCCGGAAATGAGGTAACTGTCGCTGACATCCGCGGCGATTAATAGCGCGTCTACCTGTCTTAGCACCCTATCGCTGCGCCATTCCCGCGCAAGTTCCACCGCAGATTTCTGAAGATTTCCACGATACTGCTCCAGCTTCTTCTCCAAATTTTCATAGAGGGTGATCGCATCCGACGCGGAACCCGCGAAACCGATCAATACCTGGTCGTTATGAATTTTGCGTACTTTGCGGGCACCGTGTTTAATCGCCGTATCTCCTAAAGTGACTTGACCATCACCACCGATAGCTACCTCACCGTCGCGGCGAACGGCTAAGATCGTTGTTGAACGAATACGCATGTCTATGATTTCCTTTCCTAACAATTGAAGGCTTTTGTCGCAAAATGAACCGACCCCTTATCAATCCGCCCCTATTTCCAGACATAAAACAGAAGAAAACTGAAAAACTGCAGTGATCCCATAAAGATGCCACACCGTATTCCAGCGACACCAGCGTGTTGTTCTCTCAGGAAACCACCGGCTATCCCGAAAAAGTAAGGGCACAGCAGAAAAGTAACAAGGAAAGAAATCGGCACAAAAACCGGTACGGATGCAATCTCTGGTATCCGATCCACCTGTGTTGCATTCCACAGCCACAAATGCGATTCCCCAAGCGCGTAAATTATGTTACTTCCCAACGCCGCACCGATGCCGGTGACACCCGCCGCCAACATCGCAGTTCCCGTGAAGCCAATTCTCGGATTGCCAACCTCAGACGCGAAACGGGTTCGGAAAATCATTGTAAGCCGCAGATAGCAGTATGCTGCCAGCGTCGCGAACACTATCCAGTTCAGGATTATTCCAATCGGGGTCGTTAGATTCGCCAGAAAATCCGGACGAAGGTAGAAAATTAGACGCGCTTTTCGCGAGAGTAACCAGTCCAGCGGCACGTATGTCAGCGTCGTTGCAAATCCAAAAACGGAACTACTTGAAAGCAGTGAAGTTTCTTCGTCAGTCCGCCAGATATAATAAGCACACAAAGTAGCCGCGATTAATACGTTCGGATAAAGTATCCAGATAGTCCCGATGCGACTTGCTATTAAGAACGTTAAAAGCGTCGTCCCTGTTACAGCAAAAACCGCCTTGTCCGTTTTGATGCCCATACACTTCAGGTCCGGCTCTCTCCTTCAAACTTAATCACGAGTTGGTCACCGGTGAGTTTCGCGCCGGTCGTTTTTTTGTTCGAGAGCGTCCGCGGCAACGCGACATGTTGCTTGAAACCACCCACTGTGATAATTAACTCATCGCCATGTTTTGTCAATCCAATTTCCTCTTTGCTCAGAAACGGGAGACGCATAGACAACTGATAGGTATCTCCCATTTTTTGGAATTGATACGGGCGTTCTTTAGAGAACTGATCTGCCGGGTTAATCTCTGAATAGAGCGTGTCCGACAACTGACGCAGGCCCCGTTCTCCCACAATTTCTTCCGTGAAGAGGTTCACCTTCCAAATCGGTACGTCCGAAAAATAGTCCATTGCCTCCTCAATATAGTGCTGTTGGGACCGTTTCCAAGTCTCAAAGTATGCCGCATCAACGCCATCGGGGAAGATACGATTGATAATTACAGCGTCAATACACAACCCGTAAAGGCAAAAATACATAAATGCCCGCTGCGTCTCTTTAATAACAATTTTTTCCGGATTCGTCACTAAGCGGACCGTCGTGATTTTCGGATCCGTCAGAACACCATCAATCCCTTCCAATTTATCGAATAAATCTTGAATATTCTGAAAGTAATTATCTCGTGGAATCGGGACGGAACTCACCCGTTCGATGACCGGACCCGCAACTCTCGCAAGATTGCGTTCCAATTTGAAAATATGGCTCATATACCACTCCAGCGTCGTAGGTATACTAACAAACCGGAGCGACTCACCAGTCGGTGCACAATCAAGAATAATCACATCATAACTTTTTTCCCGGACATATTGGTTGATATACAGAAGCGCGCAAATCTCCTCCATCCCCGGAAACACCGCTATCTCCTCAGCAACGAGGCTGTCAAGTCCAGAACGGTTAAGCAACGAACGGATGTAGCCGTACACATCGTTCCAGTATTCAACAATTGCTTCCTGAACGTTAATTTCCTGTATCCAGAGATTGTCTCTGATTTGGATCTGTTTCTCTTCACTCTGGCGAACGAGTTTTTCGTGGTTATCAAATGCATCTCGGAGCGAATGCGCCACGTCAAGCGAAATCACGATAGTTTTGTAACCAAGTTCTGCGAGTTTGATACCTGTAGCAGCGGCAATCGTTGTTTTGCCGACACCCCCTTTACCTGTGTAAAGAATAATTCGCATTATTTCAAATTCCTGTATCTTATTTTCAGTTCGTCCAGATTTCTTATAGCGCATAGTATAACATAATAAAAGCAAAATATGCAAAGCAGAATAACGCGTTTTTCCAAGTAAATCAGGTTACACTTCTAATAATAATGCGTTTATATGACTATTCGCGGTTCAGCCATCAATTTTTGCTTAATTCGCATCTTAAATTGGCTTCATAATAGACAATTCTTGTTCCTTGACGCTTCCTTCAAACACACAATCGAGAAAATTTTTAAACTTCTAATTCGCAACTGACAACCATACGTTCCGATAGAGAGATGTAAAAAATTTGACAAACGCTCTCTTTTGTAGTATAATACTATTCGGTTGTGTTCGCAATTGTGAAAATATCTTTTTGAGAAAGACACACTCGAACAACAAACTACAATAAGCAGCGTAACGCAAAGCCAAATTTGCCCTTGCACGGGCTAAATGCGGTTGAAGGGACAGGAAATCATGGTACTGAGAACGAAAACCTATTTCCCGAAAACGGAAAAAGACATTAAATGGTATGTGGTAGATGCCGAAGGGCAGGTGCTCGGGCGCTTAGCATCCCGTATCGCACACGTACTGCGCGGAAAAAATGACCCGCGGTTTACACCCCACGCCGATTTAGGTTTTCGCGTTGCTGTTGTGAATGCGGAGAAAGTAGTCGTCACAGGCAATAAAGGGGAACAGAAAACCTACTTTAGGCATAGCGGCTATCCCGGCGGTGATAAATACCGAACTTTTGATGAACAAATGAATCGCAAACCAGAGGTGATTATCACGAACGCCGTTAAGGGAATGCTCCCAAAGAATCACCTCGGTCGGCAACTGATGAAGGGACTCAGGGTTTACACCGGACCGACACACCCGCATCAAGCACAGGAACCGGAAGTCTTAACATTTTAAGTTAAGTTGAGGAGCCGTCAGCAGTGGGTGCTCCTACAACTACGGAGAGTACGAACAGTATGGCTATTGAACAATTCTGGGGAACCGGCAGACGCAAAACCTCAGTCGCGCGTGTCCGAATCATTTCGGGGGGTGAAGCCGGGGTTACCGTTAACAAAAAACCGATTCAAGAGTACTTTGAACGCGCAGACCACTGGCAGGCAGCACAACGCCCCATTGAGCATGTTGAGAAGGTCGGCGAATATGCCGTCCACGTCAACGTAAAAGGTGGCGGAAAGACTGGACAGGCTGGAGCGATCTCACACGGACTCGCACGCGCACTCGTCAAAGCGGATGAATCCTTGAAGCCTCCATTGAAAAAGGCAGGATTTTTAACACGCGATTCGAGAATGGTCGAGCGGAAGAAGTACGGACAAAAAGGCGCACGGGCACGCTTCCAATTCTCCAAGCGTTAGAGTTGTCGAGTTCTTCGGACGTTTACAAAATTTAACGCAAATCTCCATCTCTCGCTGGCAGGGTTTCAACCCTCTTTGGAAACCCCTTCTGGAATGCCACACGCGCATTCCTTCTCCGCCAGCAACAGCGTACCGTTAAATCATCAGTTTTACTATAATGTTAAAAGGACGCGTGGGCTGTAAAACAAGCGCGAGCAGGCACCGCGCTTACAAGCATTTGTGAGTAGCAAGAGGTTTTGTATGTCAAACATTGTCATCTTAGGCGCACAATGGGGCGATGAAAGTAAAGGGAAACTGACTGATGTCTTCGCCGCAGATGCGAATATTGTCGCACGGTATCAAGGCGGCGATAACGCAGGGCATACCATCGTTCTCGGAGAAAAGACGTTTATTCTCCATTTGATTCCATCTGGCATCCTACGACCCGATACCGTCAACGTTATTGGCAACGGGGTCGTCATTAATTTGGAGACACTTTTCGGTGAGATTGATCGGCTACAGGCGCAGGACATTGAAGTCAGCAGCGATAACCTGAAAATCAGTGATCGCGCACATCTCATTATGCCATACCACAAGACTGTCGAACAGTGGGAACAGATGGGGAGTGCTACCAAAATCGGCACCACCTCCCGCGGTATCGGTCCCACCTACTCTGACAAGATGAACCGACACGCTGGCATTCGCGTGGGGGACCTCCTTGAGTTTGACCAGTTCCAAAAGAAGTTGGATTACAACCTCGAAACCAAGGCAGATGCACTCCAAATAGGCGGACCGGAACGACACATCCTTCTCGAAACTTATCACAGTTACGCACAGCGGATCGCACCCTATGTGACGGATACTGTCGCTTTCATGCACGACGCTCTCGCTTCCGAGAAACGGATCCTCTTTGAAGGCGCGCAGGGGACTATGCTCGATATAGATTTCGGGACCTATCCCTACGTTACCTCTTCCAACTGCACTGCGGGTGCCGTCTGTACCGGACTCGGTATAGGACCCAAAGCAATTCAAGAGATACTCGGCGTTTCCAAAGCCTACGTCACACGCGTCGGTGGTGGTCCATTTCCGACAGAGATGCCACCTGACTTGGATGAGGAAATTCGGGAAATCGGCAAAGAATATGGTGCCACAACACGCCGCCCGAGACGTTGTGGTTGGCTTGATTTGGTCGCACTCCGATATGCCGCACAAATCAATGGGCTAACTGCCATCGCGTTGACGAAACTGGATGTGTTTGATACCCTCAACGATCTCCAGGTCTGTGTCGCCTACTGCCACAAAGGGAAACAGACAACGACTTTCCCCAGTAGCCTGCAGGTCTTAGAGGAATGCGAACCCGTCTACGAAACACTACCCGGATGGCAGCAATCCTTAACCGAAGCACGCACCGCGGCTGACATTCCACAACCGACCAAAGACTACGTCGCGTATGTCGCAGATTATCTCGACGTACCAATTCCGATTATCTCCGTCGGACCCGACAGAAATCAGATCGTGCAGCTCGGACGTCCCCTTTGGTAATTGACATACTCCCACAGCTAAAGCAGTGGGATTCTGAGAGAATCCATCGCTTTTCTGTGTGGATCGTGGGGTTCCGACTTCGGATGAAGTCTACGAAAACGGTGCGGTGGCACTCTCAAGCGAGAGGTGAAGTCCACCGTCACGATGTAGTAATATTATACCACAAAAACAACTCATCTGTCGTTTATTATATTCCATAAACTTTCTAAAATTTCTGAATTTTAATTTGACATCCGCCTTAAAGTATAGTATCATTAAATGTTGTTAACTTGAGCCGTTAGCTCAGCTGGTAGAGCATCTGACTTTTAATCAGGTGGTCACAGGTTCGATCCCTGTACGGCTCACATTTTTCTGCCCCCGTCGTCTAGCCTGGCCAAGGACACCGCCCTTTCACGGCGGCGACACGAGTTCAAATCTCGTCGGGGGTATCTCACTCAAAGCAAACGCAAAAATAGTTCCTTTAGAAAGACAAGCCTCTGTTGCCAGGGGGCTTGTTTTTTTGTTACCAAACTCAGACTGAATTCTTTTGTGTCCTATGCTACAATCTTGTTAAAAAGTTCAGGGAAACTATTACATGAATAACACACTTATCATCCACTTGATCTTGCTGCACTTTCTCTGCACCGTCTCCGGCATCTGCCAAGCACCAGATAACACCACCTTCCACGGCACGTTCGTTGCTGCTGAAGATGGACATCCTATCGCCGAGGTCCTCGTGCGCCTTGCTGCTGAAAAAATTGAGCGTGTCTATCCTGATCGAGAATTCGCACACGCAACAGCAACAGATACGAAAGGCACTTTTTCGCTGACCATTCCCAACGAAAGCCAAATCTACCACGTCTTCTCACTCATGGCACTCCATCCACAATATCAGGCGAAACTCTTACGGCAGGAAATGTCCACCAGTAAAAGCAAATATAATTTGGGAATGATTGCGTTGAGGCGGACACTACCCCTACAAGGTAACGTTTCTGGCGAGAAAAATGTCGCTGGGCTTGTTGTGAACCTGAAGATGCACGACAAGTCGGCGGACTTTTTTCGCACCGCCGCACCAATTGAACACGCAGTGAAGACTGGTCCCACAGGCAATTTCCATTTTACCGAACTCTACCCAATCGAATACACCTTGACAATTTCGCGGAACGGTCTTATCATAGCGTTTGTAGAGTCCATTAATCCACAAAAACAGGCACAGATTTCTGTCCATCTGCCGAAATTGAAGACGTTACGCGGCACGGTTGTCGATGCACGAGAACGACCAATAGCAGGGGCACAGATCCACGCAACTCGGCACGCGGAAACATCTCACGGACATGGGGCACTCCTCTCATCAGCACAAACAAACGAGGCAGGCAACTTTCAGATGGAGGTCTTAGAGGCTGAACCACGACTACTTTCACTTGAAGTCAGCAAAAAGGGTTACTTTTCGAGAATATACGAGAACGTAGACATCGGTAAAATGCCGCCAATTCTACCACTAAAGAAAGGGGCGAGCATTAAAGGACGTGTGATCCTCCCGCAGAATATACTCTCTGACGGGCAGTATACTGTGAAGGTGTTTCCCATAGATGCACAGATGGAGCCAAGTCTGAACCCATTGGTGTTGCACAAACCGATTTTGTCAAGACACTTTCCTGTGGCAGAATCTGCTTTTGTCGTTGACGGGCTTTTTGCGGAAAAATATATTTTCTACATCGTTGGAAGCGGTATCTCGGCGACCCGAATTGATGTGGACGCATCAATGAATACCGAACAGGTACGTGTTGTAGCGGATCAACCTACGACAACACTACAAGGGCAGGTTTTCTGGGCAGATACAGGTAAGCCTGTCCACAACGCTGTCGTTTCACGTTCGTGGTATCCCTGGGAATTACAGCCCTATGACATGTCAATGACGCTGGATCGGTTTGAGGTGGAAACGGATGCACACGGCGAATTTAAATTCCACAACCTAACAGAAGCTCATTATCAACTTCACATCCGTGCTGTTCACGCTGTGTTTGAAACAGCGACAGAACGTTATCAACGAACACTTATTCACAAACAGGTTGAAATTCCTGCCTCCAGCACCGCATATCGCATCTACATAGGCAGGCGAGACGGCACACCCTTTGCAAAGTAGTAGGCACGCTCCGCGTGCCGTCAAACTATATTTCTAAAGCAGTAAGTATACACCGCGTGCCATCAAACTATATATGGCACCCACGTATGACACATAAACACATCCTTACACTCATACTAACGGCAATCATCGCCATCCTATTTCTCCTTCTCCCCGCAAATGCTGGCTTGCACGGCATATACAAAGACGGTGAGAGAACTATCCTTCAGGAGATTGCCATTCCTAAAGCCGCGGGTGAGTACTACCGAACCCCGGGCAAATTAATAGCCTCCGAGGACGAAAATCGCTGGTTCGGACCGGAAATCGACAGTCGAGTGCTTTGTCACAGGATTGCGCACCCATTTAACGACGCAGGATTCTTTGACATCATCTATACCAGAGAAGAAGCCAAAGTCTGGCCCTCCTCAAGACCGGGGAGAATCTGGTGGTATCGGAAACAGGAGTGGCGTTTTGCAACTACCGACACACCCTGGGGCACAGACACCGTCCGCGTCACCCTCGCATCCGAAATCGGTTGGACAGATATCGACTCCGGGAACAGCACTACCGGATTCCCTTGGAGCGGGTTCGAGGAACACTGGCGTGAAGGAGACATAGTAAAATCCAAATCGAAAATAATAGGCTACTATCCATACGAGCACGCTGGCAAGAAATACCTCGCTCCGAAGTATTACAAAAGTGGAACTTTGGAGTACATCTGTGCGACTGGGCGTGGACGGCTTAACATGAAGGTACTGAGTCACACCGAAGGGCATTTTACAGACCCGGTATTTCGTTCCAAATCCAACCAACTCAGCCGTCGCGAAAAACGCACAAATAATTGGTACGACTGTCTACCGTTGAAATAACCCGATTATAATTCACTGGCGAGGTTTCTTAAGGGAAACACCCAAGCAAAAACACCTCGCCCCGTCGAACCTATGAAAAACATCGTACACACGCTAAAAGCCTTCATCATCATTTATACCCTCCTCCTTTTGCAAGGGGACACGAACGCCGCTTTTTGGGAAGACCACTTTGAACGAGAGGCAGTAGATGACTGGCAGCACGTGGGAAACGATTCCGTCTGGATGGTCGAGGATGGATTTTTAAAAGCAGAAATTCAGGCACAAAACCAATGGAGTGTCATATTTGAACGCTACCAACTCATCGCCTATCCCGGTCCCTATAATGACTTTATAATCACCCTTGAAACCGTCGGTGCAGCGCGCGCGCGATTCGGCATCGCACTCGCAAAACACTTCCGAAATCCCGTGACCGAAATAGAGGAATTCGGCTACTACCTCTTTTTTACAAATGATATGCAAGCCTCAAGGGACGGCGGCGCGTTTGTCGGACCCGAACAACGCTGGAACACCGACGAACTCCAACAGATGGAACTCCACTTCAAGGACGGCAGATTTCAATTGAATGCGGATGGCGAATCACGCCTCGATTTCAAGGATGCAAACTTCGACCACATTGATATCATCGCCTTTGTACTCGCCGGATTCGTCACAGAGGACGTTAACACAGGGAGCGCGTGGGTAGACACGTTTACGATTGACGGACTCGCAGTCTCACCAAAAGGGAAATTAACAACCACATGGGCAAATTTGAAACAAAAACAGCCCTGACTACTGATAACCATTAAATAAAAAGATAACTTTTCTTAAACAATAACCCTCTTAACCGATAACTGATGACGGATAACTGACAACTATTAAAATAAATGTTACGAAAAAACTTGGATCTGATTTTTGATATATTTCTACTCGTAGTGGTTCTCGTCATCGCGTTTTGGACCACCTACGCCAGAGCAAGGCTGAACCCTGCGGAACGCGCCCAACCCGCGAATTCGGGGTTTTATTATAGAACTCCCGGTTCAAACGGCACGTGGTTCGGACCTGAAATCAACTCGCTCACGCTCTGTGCCGGTGTTCATAACCCCTATAACAATAGGGGTCGATTCGACATCGTAGAGACCATCGAAAGCGCAGCGGTTTCCCGTTCACGGATCCGAGGCGCGCTCCATTGGTATCGTGGGCAGCGGTGGTATTTCAGCACAGACGATACGCCGTGGGGCACAAACTTCTCCTATATTACGCTCCGCGACGATTTAGGATGGGATGAAATTAGTATAGGAGGCGGAACAACGGGCTATCCGTGGAGCGGAGTCGAACGACACTGGAGGGACGGAAATATTATCCGAGCACAAGCCTTCGTCATCGGCTGGCGGCGGTATGCCCGCGGCGCAGAACGATGGGTCTGCCCGATGTACTACAAAATCGGCGGATGGGAGGGCGAAACCGTTGAGGTCAACTGCAAAACCCTCAGAACATGGTTTCCACCCGACTGGAATGTTTTGAAGCAGAAAGATAGGGACTTCGGTCCCCCAGTCGAACGCAAACCTGGGATTTTGAGTCGAAAAGGAAAGAAAACACAACAGTGGTACGACTGCATAAAAATCAACTAAACGTCAACTTGTAGGAGGGATCTCCGAATCCCGACTCTTACTGATTGCTGACGGCTGATTGCTGAAAACTATCCCATGCCAAACATAAACACAACACTCCTCATACTTCTTTATACGCTCATTAGCTGCACCCTTTCCACCTCCGCCGAGATCTGGCACGACGATTTCGATGCGAAAAAACCCGAAGCGTGGCGAGTCGTCGGAAACGATTCCATCTGGAAAATCAGCGACGGGTTCTTACACGCAGAAGTCAAGCGGGAATGGGATGTGCAATACGAACTCTACCAATTCACCGCGCTCCCACCACCCTACAGAAACTTCACAATCACGATAAACGACTTTGGTGGCGACAAAACACGTTTCGGTTTTTGTGTGGGACGCCGTTTTCCGGACACCCCGGAAGAGGATCCGTTCTTCTACGTGTTTTTCCCAGATGAAATCAGAGCGAGGCGTTTCGACGGTAAAGGGAGCAGTCACCCCTTCCGAACTCGGCTCTCCAGAGAACCGCGCACCCGCTGGGAAACGGATGTCCTCACAAAGGTGGAACTCCAATTTAATTCAGGGCATTTCGTGCTGTTCGCAGACGGCGAACTCCGTACAGCATTCCAAGATGCAAACTTCGATAAGATTGAAATTCTCGGTTTCGTCATGGAAGGTATTAACATCGCAAACGAATGGGTCGGCGCGGCATGGGCGGATTCCTTCACCATCTCCGGACTGAACGTCTCTTCAGAGATAAGATTAACCCTAATATGGGGACAACTCAAGCAGAGATAACCTCCTCCACTTCAAACCGTCAATTTGAGTTACATTTATGCTTGACAGGGCTTACGCAACATCCATTGCTGGCGAGGTTTCTAGGGGAAATCCGCAGAAATCCACAGAAACACCCAAGCAAAAACCCCAAGCAAAAACCCCCAGCAAAAACACCTCGCCAGCGGCGCGTCATACGGAGGTGCTCATAGAAAAATTGCGTAAGTCCTACTATACATTAGTATAGAACATAACGCACCCAAAGTCAAGCAAAACCCAAAACTCACAGACACTCCGCTCCCATCCCTGAATCGCCCAACGAACGATTAGTCGCACTCCAGATGAAGTTTAATAAAATATTTAGGTAATCCTATAAAGGACAATTTTCAATCAAGAAAGTTCTATAATCCTGCAAATCCGAAAATCCTGTAAATCTTGGTTCAGACAACCACCGCACATTCCATCACCGGCCGCTGATGCCTAATAAAAAATCCGCGAAATCTGCGTAATCCGCGTCAGTCCGTGATTCAGACAAAAAACACGCTACCTCCCCGCTGGCGAGGTTCCCCAACCTCGCCTCTTCCCTGCGTCCTGCCGCTGACGAGGTTTCCGAAATAAAAAATAAATTTGCATCTTCAGATTAAATATATTATCATACATCAAAAGGACGAGGCCAAATTATGTCCAAGCGCACAATCCTCACAACCATCATCGTTCCCATACTGCTGGTCTCTGGACTTATTGTTTTCCTCATCAACAACCGGCAAGCCTCTCCAGCCGAACTCGTCCTGACGCAGCAACAGGTTCACTTCGGAACGCTCCCGGAATGGGAAGGACCTGTAACACGATCCCTAACAGCACGAAACATAGGCAAACATCCACTCCACATCCAAAGAGTTCACACAGGGTGCAGTTACGCCGAAATCACAGGACCAGAGGTAATCCCACCGGATACAGAAGGCACGTTCCAAATAGTCCTCAACCCAGAAATCCTGCCCGATGACGAGACCTCGGCAACCGCCACCATCTTCACAGACAGCCCTAAGACCCCGATTGTTTATCTTACAATTGTCGCCACAGCGAAACGATTTGCGACACTCACTCCGAACGTTTGCGAGTTTGGGAACATCCGACCCGAAACGATGCATCAAAAGACCATCAAACTCACTGTGAATGCCCCACTCCGCACATCGGACATCCGTCTTCTACCATCGGGACATGAAGCACTCACATGGGAGATAACCCCCGATCTGGGAACAGCTACCTCTCTCATTACAGTCCAACTCGGTCCCCTGAAAGACAGAGGACTCTTTTCCTCGCTGCTCACTGTGGCTTTTCCTAACGAGCGAACACTGACCCTCCCCGTTACCGCCAAAGTCGTCTCCCACTGATTGCTAACGGTAGGAGGGATATCCGAATCCCGACTCTTACTGACCCTGATGGCTGACTGCCATTCTGCTGACTGCTGATGGCTGACTGCTATTCTTCTGATAACTAACAACCAGAGAAACACTTGACAAAATACCCCAAATTGTCGTATCATTAAATACAAGAACACGCAAAAAAGCAGAAGAACCCCTTCATGAAAAAACGCTACTTCGATTTCAGAGATATTTTCCAAGTTATCCGCTACGGATTCAGTGGACGAAAGATCGCAGTTCATTTCATCGGACTCGTTCTCGCATATTTAATTTACGAAACTTTGGTATATCTCAGCCTCGTCATTGTAGGAGGCACCGGCGTGCAGGACTTTTGGAACAAGTATGCACTCCTACCGCTACCTCCCTTCGGTGATGCAGGACTTACGCAGACAACTGAAATCGCAATGTGGATAGGAATGGTCAGTTTCGCGTGCATCTTCTTCTTGGCAAGCACCGTGGCTTCCAAAATCACCATCGAGCAGCTCCGTGGGGATTTCTTCTTTTCGGTCGGGGATGCCTTAACCTTCCTCAAGGGACATTGGAAATCCGTTTTGGGTGCATTCATCGGCTTACTTCTCATCCAGATATTTCTCGCGATAGTCCCTATCGGCATCGCGGGGATCGCGAAGTTACCAGCAGTGGGAAAACCGTTCCTCATGCTCACCTCACTGCTCATGCCGATAGGATTTTTCCTCGGTCTTCTGATGGCGTTCATGGCGATCGTTTTCAGTGCCAGTTTGCTCTTTGTGCCAGCCGTTGCCGCAACGACAGGTGCCGATGCATTTGAAATAATTTATCAGCAATTCGCAATCATTTGGAACAAACCTTGGCTGTTAGTGTGTTATGAGGCGATGTTGCTCCTTATCAAATTGATTTTCGTGCCCATTTGGGCATTCTTTTGCCTCGCAGGTTTTTCAATCGTGATGCTCCCGACGCGCCTCTTCCACACCGAAGCGATGCAGCAATTCATGGGCTACGCGAACTTATGGCTCGGCGGAGCTGTCGAAAAGATAGCGACATTGCCCTATATTAATAATCTTGGGGTCTTCAACACCGGTACAAGTGATCAAATGCCGACACTGACAGGGATAGCGACGGTTACGACTCCAGTGACCGCTATCTTTCTGACGATCACACTCCTCATGGGTGCAGGGTTGGTAATTGCATACCTGTTTTCAATCGCCTCCGCCGGAAACACGGTAATTTATACGATAGTGCGAAAGAAACTCGACGGACAAAATTTGTTAGAGCCACTCGGCTCGCAATTGACGGGAACGAACGAGGCATAAATACCAAGTCCATCATGACTTAGAGATATACCACCTTTCACAACGTGAAAGGTGGCAAGGAGCAAATAGGTAAAAAAATGTTCCAAAAAATGATAACTAAAGTCTTCGGTAGTAAAGAGGACCGCGATGTCAAAAAGTTTCGTGACATCGTCGAAGCTGTCAACCAGCGCGAACCTGAAAACAAAAAACTCACCGACGCACAACTGCAATCCAAAACCCCCGAATTTCGTCGACAGCTGGATGCCGGTGCATCGCTTGATGATCTCTTACCTGATGCTTTCGCTGTCGTCCGTGAAGCCGCCGTGCGAACCTTAAAACAGCGACACTACGATGTCCAAATTATGGGAGGCATCGCGCTCCACCAAGGTACCATCGCAGAGATGCGAACAGGTGAAGGCAAAACGCTCACCTCAACCCTCGCCATCTATCTAAACGCATTGACTGGAAAAGGGGTGCATCTCGCTACCGTCAATGACTATCTCGCACGCCGTGATGCCGAATGGATGGGCAAGATTTACAACTTCCTCGGACTCTCTGTTGGATTGACGCTCAGCTTAATGCCGAAGGAACAGAAAAGGCTCGGATACAAGGCAGACATCATTTACGGCGTTCACAGCGAATTTGGATTCGATTACCTCTGGGACAACAAATCACTCTCAATTGAAGATAAAGTACAGCGCGGGCATGTCTACGCCATCCTTGACGAAGTTGACAGCATCCTCATTGATGAATCCCGAACGCCGCTCATCATCTCAGAACCCTCCGGTAAACCCCCTGATCTCTACAGGCAAATTAACAGCGTCGTCGCACAGCTCCGAGAAAGCGAACACTTCCAAATCGACCAAGAGGGGAAATCGCGAGGCAGTGTAACCCTTACCGATGAAGGCGTTGAGGAAGTCGAACGTCGTCTCGGCGTGGGGAACCTCTATGAACATACCAACATCGCTATGGTGCATCACGTCAATCAAGCACTCACTGCGCACCATCTCTATAAAAGCGATGTCGATTATCTCGTCGAAAACGGCGAAGTCCTTCTCGTTGACGAATTCACAGGACGAAAGCAGATCGGAAGACGGCTCAGCGAAGGACTCCATCAAGCAATCGAGGCAAAGGAACGTGTTAAAGTCGTCGAGGAAAGTGAAACCGGTGCTAAGATTACCTACCAAAATTACTTCCGCATGTACGACAAACTTGCAGGTATGACGGGTACCGCCGCGACTGAAGCGAACGAATTCGCACACATCTACGGATTAGAGGTCTCTGTCATCCCTACCAACGAACCTATGATCCGGATGGACCATCCCGACCAAATTTACAGTACCGAGGACGCAAAATACAACGCCGTCTTACAAGATATCGTCGAACAGACCGAAATGGGATGTCCAGTCCTTGTCGGCACTATTTCGATTGAAAATTCCGAGAAATTGAGCAAAATGCTCAGAACCAAACACCGAAAAATCCGACATCAGGTTTTGAACGCTAAGGAACACACGCGCGAAGCCGATATCATCGCGCAAGCAGGTGTCCCCGGTGCGGTAACAATCGCAACGAATATGGCAGGTAGAGGTGTAGACATTCTCCTTGGCGGTAACCCCGAAGGTATGGCAATCGAAACGCTGCGGAAACAGAAAGCGAAGACAGAGGCACTGTCCCCGGAGTCCGAAGAATTTCAGGCAGCTCTTGCAGAAGCGCAAGCCATTTGCGACAAAAACAAAGAGAAGGTATTAACCGCCGGCGGTCTCCATATTATCGGCACTGAACGCCACGAGTCCCGACGTATTGATAACCAACTCCGTGGACGCTCCGGTAGACAAGGAGATCCAGGCTCATCTCGATTCTACCTCTCCCTTGAAGACGAATTGATGCGAAAATTCGGTTCTGAACGTTTACAAGGGTTAATGACACGCGTCGGAATGGATGATGATGTCCCATTAGAACACCCGTGGGTCACCAAATCCATTGAGAAAGCACAGACGCGTGTTGAACAGATGTACTTTGAAATCCGCAAAAATCTCCTCAAGTTTGATGATGTTATGGATACACAGCGCGACACCATCTACACCTTGCGTGACACCGTCCTCGCTTCCGCCACAGATGTCGTCGAATTACCAGAACACGAGGGTACAGCAGAAGATGGTGGACTCGCCGCACTCGCTGAAAAGGACACTAAAACTCCTGCCTCCCTGAAAACGACAATTTGGGGGATGATTGAGAGGGTCGTCAGAGATGCAATTGAGGACAATATGGGAGAAAAAGCAGGAAGTCCCCTTGAAACCCCCGACAGGTTTCAGCAGTGGTTGACGACCACATTCCCAATCGAGCCACTTTGGAAAACGCCCTTGGCACAGGCAAGTCCAGAGGAAGTTCAAGAACAGACGTTAGAGACGTTGCGTGCCGCTTATGAAGAACGCGAAGCCGAAATGGGTCCAGAGATGATGCGCGTCCTCGAACGCTTACTCCTTTTGGATAGAATTGATGACCACTGGAAAGAACACCTCCATAACATCGACTATATTGAGGAAGGTATTCGGTTCGGCGCAGGATACGGCGGCAAAGACCCGATCGTCGTTTTCAAAAACGAAGCACTCTCTGTCTTTGAAAGTATGTATCAACAGATTGAAGAGCAGGTCAGTGAGTTCATCTTCAAATCTCGCGTCAATACCGAGGCACCGCGCAGAGTCCCCAGTCGGCGAACGGGTAGACAGCGTAGACCACAGCCGAGGCACCCTCAAGGCAGCACCGCAGCCGCAACCAGCGATGATGCCGAATTTGCTTCACAACAGGCAATGGGGAACACGCCTAAGGTCGGTAGAAACGCACCCTGTCCTTGTGGAAGCGGCAAGAAATATAAGAGAGCGGCAAGAAATATAAGAGATGCCACGGTGGCTAAGACTTCACACCGTAGAGTTGTGTCAATCGATTAAGGTTCAAAGTTGTAGCCTGTAATGAAATGGAGGGGTTTTTGCTTGGGTGTTTCTTCAGATCTACGGAGAGGATCGTTGGTCATTCAACCTACCTCACCGAACCGTAGAGTTGTGTCAATCGATTAAGGTTCAAAGTTGTAGCCCGTAATGAAATGGAGGGCGGATCTACGGAGAGGATCGTTGGTCATTCAACCTACCTCACCGAACCGCAAGGAATAATTAAAAGTTTGAACTCGGAAAACGCATATACACTCTCAAAAACGCTACTTGACATTCTCGCATGTCCAGCATGTAAAGGTGAGATAGAACACGATGAAGCAGCACAGAAACTGGTGTGTGTCGGCGAGTGTCAGCGTCGCTATCCGATCCGTGAAGGCATCCCAGTAATGCTGATCGATGAAGCGGAATTGCCCGACGGACTTTAAACAATTGACCTTCGCTCCTTGTTCCATTACGTTTTACGAGGGTTTCAGGTTAAGGTAGTTGGGATAATCAGAAACCTGCCCGAAATGTAATGGAGGGCAGCGCGAAGGCCAATAATAAAAAAAAAGAATGAAAATTCTATTTTTAAGCCTCCGGTGTCCGTATCCACCGCATCGAGGCGATCGGATCCGGTCTTACAATTTTATCAAGCAGCTTTCGAAACAACATGCCGTAACCCTCGTTTACTTTGCTGAGTCTGAAAGCGATATTGAATCCGCGAAGCATTTAGAACCTTTTTGTGAACGCGTAGAGTGGGTCCGTTTCCATCGTTCTTTTGCCTTCATGAATACAGGGATCCACTGCTTATCGCGTCGTCCCCTTCAGCTGCATTACTGGTACGCACCCCAGATGCAACGGAAAATTAACCAACTCCTCGAACAAGAGGACTTTGAACTGATTCACGCACAACTATTTCGAATGGGACAATACGTGACAGAAGTCCAAGGTCCCACCAAAGTCTTAGATTTGTGTGATTCATTGGCACTGAATCTCAGCCGCCGCGCCGAACTTGAAAGCAATCCTTGGCTTGCGAAAATTAAATTAGATTGCACTCCAAAGCGTTTTTTGGTAAAATTAGAAGAAAAGCGGGTACGGCGTTACGAAGTCAACATTATGAAGGCTTTTGACTGTGGCACTGTTGTCGCACGCTTCGATCGAGACTATCTCCTGAAGCAGGACGACACTCTAAATCTGTTGATAGTTCCAATGGGGGTCGATCTCGGGTATTTTCAACCCAAGCCGATAGCGCAGTCCTCACCGCTGATGCTCTTTACCGGAACGATGAACTATTTTCCGAACTCGGATGCTGCGATCTATTTTTGTAATGAGATTTTTCCACGTATCCGAGAAAATCATCCGAACGCGCAGTTTTATATAGTAGGCAACCATCCATCGGATCAGGTAAAGCGGCTTGAAACACAGGACGGTGTAGTCGTCACGGGTTATGTCCCGGATGTCCGTCCCTATTTTGAAAAGGCATCTGTTTTTGTTGCCCCTTTACGTGCCGGGTCAGGCATACAAACAAAAAACTTAGAGGCAATGGCAATGGGGGTACCAGTCGTCACAACCTCCGTCGGCGCAATGGGGTTAGAGGCAGATATCGGTGAAGAATTACTTGTCGCCGATACACCCGCTGGCTTTGCAAAACATGTCATTCATTTACTCAATAATGAGCATTTGCGACAGACCCTCGCACAAACCGCCAGAACTCGCGTCGAAACCAATTATAGTTGGGAGGCGATCGGGGAACGTTTAAAGCATGTATATGCACAGGCAGTTCATACACCGAACTTCAAAACCGAACCGCAATCTGCCCCGTGAAGCTACTAATCCAGGTGGAAACCGGTTTTCAACGGAGAAAATCGAGCGAAAACCCAATCGTTAAAAACCCTTGAGGAGGGAATATGGATAAATCCAAAATAAAGTGGAGTTTTACAATTGTTGTTGATGTACTTCTCGTCAATCTCGCGTTTCTGTTCGCTTACCTGACCAGCAGGCAATTCGGTTTTGATTTTTTAGAACAACCCGCACCACTCTTCGCTATACTCCAGAGTGCAGACTTATCCCCTCTCCAGCCACAGCATGTTATCGGGCTCGGTGCCGCCGCTGTCGTTACGATAGTCCGTATCGGTTTCTTGTTAGCTTTCAATCTATACAAACCGATATGGCAATATGCCGCTGCTAAAGAATTCCGCGCGTTGGCAACCGCGATTATAGTCGCGACTGTAGGGCTCATTGGGCTTTCCATGCTATTGAAAATCGCCTGGGTCCTCTTCTTAATTGACGGATTTTATAACTTCGCACTCATCGGGTTTACCAAATTCTCCGTGCAAATCCTCCAGCAAGATAAACAGTCGGTACACAGGAGATCCCAGAAGAATAAAGGTCCAATAGGACTAAACTCCGAATCGCAACCGCCCAGACAAAAACTGCCAACAAAAGTCCTTATTGTTGGGGCAGGTGAAACAGGTATCGGTGTGCTCCGCGCGCTTAGAAACCATCCTGAAAAAGGCTACGTGCCAATCGGCTTTATTGACGATGCACCACACAAAGTGGACAGAAGCGTCGCAGGACTTGAAGTATTGGGGACCACCCGCGACTTAACCTATATCACACGCAAGCGCGAGATTGATGAGGTCGTTATCGCTATCCCTTCAGCACCAGGCGGCAAAATTCGTGATATTATCCGACAGTGCGAATACCGCGGATGTCAGTTTAAAATCGTCCCCAACATTCATGCCATCCTTGAAGGGCGAGCCAGCGTCAGTCAGATCCGGGAAGTCCGATTTGAGGACCTTCTGAATCGGTCTACCTCGCAAATGGACCTCGCTGAGGTCTCTAAACATCTCTCAGGAAAACGCGTGATGGTAACCGGAGCAGGCGGCTCAATCGGTTCTGAACTCTGTCGCCAAGTAGCGAAACTGAACCCGGAACTCCTTATTCTCTTCGGGCGCGGTGAAAACAGCCTCTACCATACAGATATAGAACTCCGGGAGTCCGAACCGCAACTCAATCGCGCTTTAGTTATCGGCGACATTCGAGATAATGCGAAAGTTTCGCAAGTTACACGCAAATATCGCCCCGATATTATTTTCCACGCTGCTGCACATAAGCATGTTAAATTCATGGAAAACCATCCCGATGAAGCCGTCAAAAACAACATACTTGGCACTCAAAACCTCATCAATGCCGCAATCAAACATGAAGTAGAGGCTTTCATACTCGTCTCATCGGATAAAGCCGTAAACCCAACGAGCGTTTACGGTGCCTCCAAACGTGTGACGGAGAAATTAGTTCAGTGCAAAGCAAAGCAGAACGGCACCCGATTTATCGCAGTCCGCTTCGGAAACGTTATCGGAAGTCGTGCAAGTGTAATCCCCAATTTCAAACGGCAGATCGCCAAAGGCGGTCCCGTCACCGTCACACATCGCGAAGCGACACGCTACTTCATGACAATTCCAGAAGCTGTGCAACTCCTCATACAAGCAGGGGCTATGGGAAACGGCGGCGAAATTCTGATGTTAGACATGGGTGAACCCATTAAAATTCTTGACCTCGCCCAAGACCTCATCCGCCTTTCCGGGCTTGAAGTCGACACGGACATCAAAATCGAATTTACAGGTTTAGAGCCGGGCGAAAAGTTGTACGAGGAACTCTTGACCCCTCAAGAAGGCGTTACAGCAACGAAACACCAGCGTATTTTCGTCGCACAGTTGGAGCAGATAGAGGAACGTCAGCTCCTTTCCCAGATTGAGGAACTCTCACAACTCGCCGACGTGCTGGATTTGGAAGGTATCGTTTCTAAATTCCAAGAACTGGTGCCAACATATCAGCCGAACCGGGCGTTCCTGACGGAAAGCGATGAAGAAAGCGCGTCTGAGATTATCCAGTTCCCAACGGAAACGGAAAGTCTTATCCCGAACCGCCGTTAGTCCTGCAAAGTAGGGTAATAACATGCCCGATACCAAGTGTTTTTATAGCAGTCAGCCATCAGCCATCAGCCGTCAGCAAAATAGCAATCAGCCGTCGACAGTCAGCAAAATAGCCGACAGCCGAACAGTTCTCACTGCGAAGCAAGCCGACAGCCAAGTTGGTATAGAACCCAAACGTGACTGGGCAAAACGAACGTTCGATGTCCTATTCGCGACAATTGGACTCGTGCTTTTATCCCCCCTTTTTTTCTTTGGTTGTCTACTCGCAAAATTGCAATCGAGAGGACCCATATTTTACAAAGCAAAACGGGTCGGCAGAGGCGAAATCATCTTTCAAATGTACAAATTCAGGACTATGGTAGTAAATGCGGATACGCTCGGTGGTAGCTTGACAACCTATAGAGATGAACGGATCACACCCATCGGCAGGTTTTTGAGATGGACGAAGTTCGACGAACTCCCAAACTTAATCAATGTTATTAAAGGTGAAATGAGTCTCATTGGACCGCGTCCGGAAGCACCCGATTACGTCAAGCACTACACACAGACGCAGAAACAGGTGCTACAAGTAAAGCCAGGGATGACCGGTCCATCACAACTTGCTAATCGCGATGAAGAGGAAAAACTGAAAGGGCAACTCGATACAGAGCATTACTACATAACGGAATTAATGCCAAAAAAGCTCGCATTGGATCTCCACTACGTTGCGACACAGAACATCGCTGCTGATATAGGATGGTTGCTAAAAACCTTTTGGGTGGTCATCTTCGCACCGCGCCGCTCCAAATAACTCTCTGTCTCGCTACCAAGTAAAACGATCCCTGAATTGCAAGCCTTTCTGACAACTGATAACCGATAAATCCTTTAATCACCCCCGATGCCGCTAAAAACGCATCGAAAACCCGGTTGGGAAACCGTAAGACCAATCGGAGAAAAAACTTAATAGTTAAAAAAATGAAAAAGAGACGTATTTACATTATCTTAGGAAGTATCATCGTGCTATTCTTCTTGCTACTGATTTTACGTTCAATAGGCAGCAACGTGTCAATCGGAGAGAAGGTCGCAGTGGTAGACATTACAGGTACTATCTCCGGCTCAGATGCCACGATTAAACTGATCCACACCTACCGCGATGATCCGAGTATCAAAGCAATTGTAATTAGAATCGACTCCCCCGGCGGCAGTGTCGCCCCGGTCCAAGAGATTTACAGCGAACTGGAGAAGATAGAAAAACCGATAGTCGCTTCAATGGGAGGCAGTGCGGCATCTGGCGGCTACTACGTCGCGTGTGCCGCCGACACAATCTTCGCAAACCCCGGCACCTTGACAGGTAGCATCGGCGTTATCATGCAATTCACGCAGCTAAAGGGTTTATACGACAAAGTCGGCTTAGGGCATCAGGTCATTAAGAGCGGCGACTTTAAAGATACGGGTTCACCCTTCCGTGAGTTGACCGAACGGGAACGGGCAGTGCTCCAATCCACCGTAGACGATGTTTACAATCAATTTGTGGATACAATCTTCGAGGCACGAGGGAGTCTCTTAACGCGCGCCGAAATCGTTGAACTCGCAGATGGACGAATTTTCTCTGGGAAGCAGGCATTGGATTCAAAACTACTGGACCAACTCGGCAATCTCCATGATGCGATCGAAACTGCCGGAGAGTTAGCAGGTATTGAAGGCAAACCCAAGATCGTACGTAAGGAAAAAAAGACATCACTGCTCGAACAACTCGTCGGAATTAAACAGATGCCCCCTTTGGATGAAATGTTAAGCCTCCCCGGTGTCACCTTTCGTTATGAAATGAGCCTTGGCAAATAGCCGTCAGCAGCAATAACCGTCAGCCGTCGGCTTTCAGTTTTTGTCAGCAAAGAGGTTCTCTTACTGACGGTTTCCGAAGGCTGACAGCTGAAAGCCATCTTGCTGACCGCTGATGGTTCTCACTGCGAAGCAAGCCGAAAGCCATAAAAAATGGATGACACGTATCAAATTAACCAACACTGGGAAAAACTTGCGAGTCGAATTGTCAAATCTCAACAGGTTGTACTTGTGATAGGGTCAACCGATGTTGGAAAATCGACCTTCTGCCGTTTTTTGGCGGATTCTGCCATTGATCGGGGTTTGAAAACTGCTTTTGTAGATACAGATGTCGGGCAATCTCAAATCGGTCCTCCCACGACAATCGGTATGAAATCCCTTGATCCAAAAAGTTCCCCCGTCCAGTTCAATGGCATCGCTGATCAGTTATATTTTGTCGGGGATTTGTCGCCACGAGGGCACTATCTTGAAGTGCTAACAGGGACGCGGTTAATGGTAGATCGCGCACGTGAAACCGAGGCTGATTTCATTGTCGTTGATACGAGCGGTTACGTTCACGACGCACCCGCTGTTACTCTCAAACAGCACAAAATTGAGCTCATCAAACCGAACCACGTGGTATGCATCGGTCGTTCCGGCGAATTGGAACAGATAACCGCATGCTACAGCCAACAGGACTGGCTCAACATTCACTACCTGCTTCCACACCGAAACATTCGATCTAAAAGTAGCAAGGCGCGCAGCCGATACCGAAAAGCCCGATTTGATGCCTACTTTGGCGTAGCTTGCAAGCCAAAGCTTGCTGTTGAAAGTGGCGTAGCTTGCGGGTTTCCAAAGCCTGCCGTTGAAAGTGGCGAAACTTGCGATACAGAACTTGTTCCACAAAAGTCCGAAAATAGCATCCAATACCTACCATTTGAACAGATTCGCGGTGGGCGCACCCCTTTCTTTATCGGGCGCGTCGCAAATGAGAAGGAATTAGAAATCCTCTCCCGACTCGTGGAGACGCAAGTTTACCACGCCGAATGGGGACATCGCACCTTGTGCCTCATTGCGTCAAAACCACTTTCCAAAGCGGCTACCACACATATCAAAAACTATTTAAGTTTGACGCACGTCACAGCAGAAGTCCGCGCTTATTTTCAACACCGTTTGATTGGATTAATCGACACTACCGGTAATACCTACGCCATCGGGATCATTGAAACTGTCGATTTCCAAAAGCGAGAATTCAGTATCCGGTGTAAAACTGATGCCGCGAAGCAGGCATGTGCCATCCAATTTGGTAATTACCAACTGAAATAAAGCAAGTAGGGGTTTTCGCTTGGGTGTTTCCCCCAGGTTGAACCGAAGGTGAAACCCAACAGACAGACTCGGCATGGACAAAAAACCTTTCACAAAAAACCCAACCTTTACCCGATTTGTCGGGTATCACGCACCCTACACCGGCTCTCTTCTCTTAGCGATGGCTTTTGCCTTGGTAGTTGCCGTGTGCGACTTAGGGGCTATTCAAATTTTAGCCGATACGATTAACACGCTTGAAATTGTCGGTGGAAACGCATTCAACGAAACTGTATCCATCCGGTACTTCCAGCGCGAAGGTATGTTCGCTTTTGAAGGGCTCGAAATTTCATTGACGGATGCCGGTGATGCATTCAAAGCCTTCCTATGGCTGTTAGGCGGATTGCTTATCCTCGTATTCATCAAAGGTTTCTTCGTTTACGGCAACGATTACGTGATGGCGCGCGTTGGGCACAAACTGGCTTTTCGGCTGCGGAGTGCCCTTTACGAGCGAATCGTATCCGCACCCTTAGGCATCTTACGCGAAGAACGCACCGGTGATCTCATGGCACGCATCACAGACGATGTCCGGGTGTGGCAAACTCTCGTCGCCGCGATGGCGAACATTGTCCGCGCTGTTGTTCTCGTGGGTGTCTTTGGCTCTGTAATGCTGATCACAAGCTTCAAACTCACGCTGTTCGTCCTGCTTATTTTCCCATTTCTTGCTTACTTCATCACATCTATCGGCGCGCGAATTCGCGGTGCCAGCATAGAAATTCAGCAACAGAGTGCGAATATCTATTCACAACTCAAAGAGACGCTTAGCGGTATCAAAATCATCAAAAGTTTTACCTCTGAACATGCTGAAATCAAACGTTTCCAAGCCATCAACTGGAACCAGTACTGCTCAGCGGTCCGACGCGCCCGTTTCGCAGCACTTCTCCCACCAACGATCGAATGGTTGGGAGCCCTCGGTGTTGCAACTGTTTTCGGATTAGGCTGCTGGCAAGTCATTATAGGACAACTCTCCACAGGATGGTTTATCGGCTACGTTACGATGGTAAGCTGGATGTTCAAGCCGATTAAAACGATTGGCAGCGTCAACAGTGCTTTACAACAGTGCCTCGTCTCTGCGGAACGGATCTTTTATCTCCTTGACTTCGGACCAGAGATGCATGAGGAGAACGACGAACGTCAGTATAATCTCCATACGAAGTCTGAGGACGCAACAGGCGGGATTCAACTGCAAAATATCCATGGCACCGTCACATTTCAGAACGTCTCTTTTTCTTACTCGCAGCCTTTAACAACAAATTCGGATAATCGGCACACAAGGTCGAAACCTGTCATTGACAATGTAACCTTTGAGGCAAAGCCGGGGGAAGTTGTAGCACTTGTCGGACCGAGTGGCAGTGGAAAGACAACCCTTCTCAACCTACTGTTGCGTTTCTATGAGGTGAGTTCTGGGAAGATTTTGATCGACGATGTCTCTATTTCCGAAGGAAATTTGGAGTCATTGCGACAAAACATTGCACTTGTTCCACAGGACACGTTCCTATTTGATGGCACGATTTTGGAAAACATCGGCTACGGATGCCCGGGTGCCACTGATGAGGCGATTATCGCAGCAGCGAAAAAGGCAAATGCTCACGAATTTATTACAAAAACCCCGCAAGGTTACACGACCCCCGTAGGTGAAGCGGGCATGAAGCTCTCAGGAGGTGAACAGCAGCGCTTGTCTATCGCCCGTGCGCTCTTAAAAGATGCACCGATTCTCATCTTAGATGAAGCCACGTCCTCATTGGATACACAGTCTGAAGCCCTCATCCAAGAATCGCTGGTAAACCTGATGGAAGGGAGAACCTGCTTTATTATTGCTCACCGACTTTCAACCGTTGTCCGGGCTGACAAGATTCTCGTTATCAAGGATGGGGAAATTCTGGAAACTGGAACACACGAAACACTGTTAGCAAGGGGAGGATTATATCAAAAACTCTGCGAAATGCAGTTAAGTTAACCCTAAAGAGTGTTAGGGTTATAGGTGAGGCTTGTAACCACAACGCTGCTTCTGTGTAAAGTTACTCGCCTATAAAAAATCACAAGTAAATTGTCGAAACTATAAAAAAAATGCAATTTAGGTAAACCTCTTACCCCTTGTTAACGTCACACATATTAGAAGAACGTGGTAAGTGTTATACAATTTTTGCAGCCCCAATTCCCGAGTGATAGATGGAACCTGTAGATCGAAACTACATGGACAAAATTGGTAATAGACGCTGGGGAAAAACAAAAAGATTTGCTGCTTAATTTCGTCCTTTTTTGGTGATAGCACCTTCAAGATCAGCTTCGCGATAAACGGCTTCAGAGAGGTCAACCTCATATAGATACGCATCTTTGAAATTGGCACCGAGTAAGACAACACCTATCAGTTTGATTTCACCGAAAATCGCCTCTTCGAGGTTCGCGTTCTCAAAACTGGTGAGTGAACCGAAAGGTCCCGGCACCTCGCATCTTGGACAACCGAGGGTAGCACGACGCAGATCAGCACGGCGGAAATTAGTGCCACACAGCAAACTTCCGCTGAGGAATGCCCCACATAGGTTCGCTTCCTCGAGAGTGGTATCTGTTAAATTAGCACCGACGAGATACGTCCGATGTAAGGTTGCACCGGAAAGGTTCGCACCGGTGAGATTCGCATCGTTCAGATTCGCATCCGTTAAATCCGCGTTCCGCAGATCAGTACCGCTCAAATCCGCTTCCGATAAATCAACACCTACGAGCGGTTGATTCGTTAAATCTAAGTTTGCAAGATTTTCACCAGAAAAAGATTCACGGGCTTGACACTTTTTAATTATTTCATTTTGTGTGAGTTGAGCCATTAATTAACTGCCTCCAATCGTTATACGGCGTTTTAGGGGGCTGCTTGCAAGCCAATCATATTATCCAGCAGATATACGAGTAGGTTGTGTTTAATAGCATACCACATACACAATTAAAAGTTAAACCTTTTTTGATAATTTTTGCTATGTTAGGCAACCATAAAAAACATCTCGTTCGGGAGATCGAGGCTACAGTGAGGTGAAGACATGAGAGACTATTACCCAGCATACCCGGTAGAATCTGAACTTTTTGCAGAGGATGAGGAGAGGGAAGAGAACCCTACAGAATCACCAAGAGATGAGACCTTTGCGTACCTACAGAAGATTGCGAAGACCCCGTTGTTGGAACCTGAGCAGGAAACTGCACTCTTTGAAAAATACCGAGAAGGTTTCCAAGCGTTTACCACCCTGCTAAATCAATTCCCAGATTGGATGATAGTCTCGCTTAACATCACTGAGAACCGTACTGCAAACAGAAGCCAAAAATTAGAACACCCACAATCAGAACACGGATTAATTATAGACCGGGTCCGCGCCGAAATCCAAGCACTTGGCGTCCTATTGGAAAAATTAGAAGCGAAGGCGAATTTGTTAGAACAGACACGCTGGAAAATCTTTGAAGGGAACTTACATCTCCTAAAAAAGTATGTTGACACCACCGCATCGCCCGAATTGATGCAGATGGGCAGCCTCGGACTCTTGAAAGCCATTGACGATAGCGATACAAAACGTGGCACCGAATTTCGGGCATACGCCCGCAAAGCGATTCGCAGCAACATCAATACCTTCAACAAAAAAACGACGAAAGCGCAGCAACGACAAGCTGAATTCCCTTTGGCAGAAGCACATCAGATCCTCGAACTCTCTCATATCACAGCAGCATGTTTTGACAAAGAACAGGAATCCTCGGCTTTTCAGGAATTTGACGTTATCCGCCACGAAATTGAAATGCTCTTGGAGAAACTACCTACCGATATGTTAGTGGAACGGGCAACTACCTGCAAGCCACATACACTTCGGTTTGTACTTGAAGATGTCCGAAGGGAATTTGCACATGTCAAGTGGTTGGCGGAACAATTGGAAGCAGCAGACCAAGTCACACATGGAACGAAACTAAAAATTGTTGAAGCGAATCTTCGCCTCGTTGCCAGCATCGCCAAACAACATCACTTTAGTAAAACATCCTTAACCTTCCTTGATTTGATGCAGGAAGGCAGCCTCGGATTGATGCGAGCCGTAGATAAGTTTGACCACACCCTCCGATTCCGATTCAGCACTTACGCCACTTGGTGGATTATGCAATCTATCAAGCGTGCCCTCGATCAGCAAGGGCAGATGATCCGTGTTCCATGCTATATCGGCGAAGCCCGTCGCGCCATTAAGCAGGCACAATCAGATCTGACAACCCAACTCGGACGCGAACCGACTACGACTGAAATCGCGAAAGAAGTCGAACTTACAGAAAAAAAGGTTTCCGAAATTTTCAACGCCACAAAAGATCCTGTTCCGCTCGATGCACCAATCAATGAAGACTCTCCGGACGGCTCGTTTTCCGAACTTATTCCGGATCAATCCCAAATTACGCCTGAAAACTACCTGCTCGATTATGCCAAAGTCGAAGTTATCACAGAGGTCCTCAACCGAACCCTCAATCCTCGTGAAACACAGGTGATCATTCTGCGATACGGCTTAATGGACGGCACCGAGTATACTTTAGCGGACATCGGGGACAAACTTCGGATTAGTCGTGAACGTGTCCGACAGATAGAGGCTGAAGCTATTGTTAAGCTCAAACGCCACGACTCCAAAACACTGCTCCAGGACTTACTTCAAGACTTTTAGTATTGGCTATCAGCCGTCGGCTTTCGGTTTTCAGAGGAATGGCTATCGGAAACCGTCAGCAAAGGGATTTTTTTCCTGACTGCTGATGGCTGATAGTTACTCTGCTGTAGGAGCGATCTTTGCTCACGATCCGCGCACAATCCAGTCTGTACGTTTCGGGCGTAACTGAATCTCCACCGAAAATCTAAAGGAGTGTAAATGCAATGAAGATCGCGTATTTCGACTGCTTCTCAGGCATTAGCGGCGACATGACGCTTGGTGCCCTCGTCGATGCCGGTGTACCACCGGAAATGCTTGCAGAGGGATTGTCTACGCTCAAACTTGATGCCGAGTTCAGTCTACACTTTGAAAAAGCCACGAAACACGGCATTACCGGTACCAGAGCGATTGTAGAGGTGCACCCTGCACACACCTCACACGCCGATTCACATCACGAGCATGGGCATGCACGTCACCATGACCACGAACATCACCACGATCACGAACATACACATCACCCTACTCACGATCACGGGCATCACCACGATCACGGACCGACTCGCCACCTCTCTGATATTTTCAAATTGCTTGATGACAGCGATTTAGACCCAGAAATTCGGGATACCGCGAAACGCGTCTTCGACCGGCTCGCTGAAGCAGAGGCGAAGGTTCACAATATGAGCAAAGCCAACGTTCATCTCCACGAGGTGAGTGGGATCGATTCAATTGTGGACATCGTAGGGTCTGTCATCGGTTTGGCGTATCTGGACGTTGACGCGGTTTACGCATCACCGCTCTCTCTCGGTAGAGGCTTTGTCCGATGTGCCCATGGACTCATGCCCGTTCCTGTCCCCGGCACAATGGAACTCCTAAAAGGTGTTCCGATTCATCAAACCGACATACCAAAGGAACTGGTAACGCCGACTGGAGCGGCACTCATTACGACGTTATCACAGGAATTCGGTGTTATGCCCCAAATGCGATTGGATCGCGTCGGATACGGTGCTGGCACCCGCGACCTCGAACAACGACCAAACCTCCTCCGACTCTGCCTCGGTGAAAAAATCTCAAGTAGCAGTTCACAAACGCCCCAACATCATGCCGAAACTGACAGTGTGGACATTATTGAGACCAATGTAGACGATATGTCACCAGAGATTACGGGGTATGTCGCCTCTCAACTCTTTGAACACGGCGCGCTTGATGTCTTTCTTACACCGGTTTTCATGAAAAAGAACAGACCCGCCACACAGATAACTGTCCTCTGTCCTACTGCGCGCCGCGATAAACTCATCGAACTCTTGCTCACCGAAACCACGACCTTTGGTGTCAGGCTCTCTTCCGCCAATCGGGTCAAACTACGTCGAGACTTCACCCAAGTCGAGACGCAGTGGGGAACAATCCAAGCGAAACGTGGGTATCTCAACGGCACCCTTATCAAGACCGTCCCGGAATATGAGGACTGCAAACGGCTTGCGGAACGAAACAACGTCCCACTCCGACAGGTCTATGCAGAGGCACTCAACAACCTGGATCCTATTGACCCCGTAGATCGATCTGAAATCTGAACTCGCCTTTCATCCATTTCCTCCCGTTTCATATACTCCAGAAAGCTAATTTTTATCTTTTTTAAGCCTTTTTGCCGAAAATCCGCCTCTTTATAACGATAGCAACGCCTAAAAATATATTAGACATTTGCCGAACAGACACTGCTGGTTGAGGTATCCTATAACCACACCCGATACTGCTAAAAACATACAGGAAACCCGATTGGGCTGTAAGACCTATCGGCGCAAAACCCAATAGTTAAAAAAACTTTGATGAATTTTCAAGTAAAAACGAGGTTTAAACACTTGCGATTCTTTAAATCAGCACTTGAGTGAAGCTCGTTGAACCCGTTGAAAGTACATCCAAATGTCCGTATAAGTAGAAGTTTTTATAGAGATCCGCTCTCCTAATTAACACAACCTTGTCTTTCACGGCGTTCCTTCGCAGAACTTGTAAGCCAAAATTTACTTAAAAAATAGCGATTCTACCATACAGAGGTTCCCAGTGCGTGTGGTTGTCCAACCTTTTCAAGAAACCGGGTAGGACATGACGCACGCCCTGTTTAGAAAAAAATGAAATTTCGTGACGCTATCACCACAGGTATTACACACCTCGCCCAAAATAAACTCCGCGCCGGTTTGTCCATTCTCGGTATCTTCATCGGGATTGCCAGTGTTCTGTGCATGATCGCAATCGGCGATGGTGCAAAACTTCTTATCGTCCAAGACATCGAGACACTCGGCGGCGCAAACCAAGTCCAATTCTGGACACGGACCTCTATTTGGAAACGCCGACGGCTTGTTCGGCGCACCACCGAGCGATATACCCTTGAGGACGCTCTTGCGATTGAGGCAGAATGCCCCAATGTTCTATATGTCCTGCCTAAACATGAAGGCTACACAACCTTCGTTACCAGCCGAAACGGGAACCAAGCCAGACCGCTTTTAGAAGGTGTTACCGCCGACTACGCACATGGCATGAGATGGGAGCTACAGGCCGGCAGATTCCTCTCAGAGGGCGATATCGAAAACGCAAAGCAGGTGTGTGTCTTGGGTGCCACGACCACTACTGAACTGTTTGGAGAAGAATCCCCAATTGGACAAGAGGTAAAAATTCGGTATCATTGGCGCGGAGCGACGGTAAGGCTACGGGTCGTGGGTGTAATGAAAACAAAGGGCCGCAGCCTCAGCATCTGGTATTCTTTAGATGATGCCATTTGTGTGCCCTTAACAACATACCAGCAACGGATTACAGGCACCCGTTATCTTGAAGATATGGTCGTCTTTTTTAAAAAAGGTGAGGATATTGACAGCATCGTTGATTCGGTCAAGCACATTCTACGTAAAAGACACCGCGGGAAAGATGACTTTATCGGACTTTGGATAGCAAAACGGACAGCAAGACGCCTTGACCACATTGAAAAAGTCATAAAAATTACTTTGGGGAGTATTGCCGGATTCTCACTCTTTGTCAGCGGCATCGGCATCATGAATATATGTCTCGTCTCCGTCGGTGAGAAAACACGGGAGATCGGTTTACGGAAATCAGTTGGGGCGAAACGGATTCACATTTTCTGGCAATTCTTAACGGAATCGATCTGTCTCTGTCTGTGTGGTGCGGTGCTCGGCATTGCAGGAGGCTGGGGAACAGCACACGGTATGGCGCAGCTTGCCGTCCGCATTGCGCAGGTTGTGCCAGAATGGCCCGTTGTCCTCTCTTTACCGTGGATATTGACTTCCGTTATCTTCTCAATTTTCATGGGCATCACTTTTGGGGTCTATCCCGCGATGCTCGCCGCTCAGCTTTCCCCTATTGAAGCGATCCGCACCGAAAATTAAATGACTTAGTAGTGGTCAGTTAACAGTTAACCTCTTGTGGCAGTTACGTTTCCCATATCCGCCACAAGCAACCTCTTTAACTGACCACTGACAACTGTTAACTGACGACTCTGATGGCTTGTGTTTGACACAAATCGCAGGTCCCGCACCGGTAACTTTCATCAACAAGTTCACCAAAATAGTCTCGAATCACGCGCATTCGGCAAGTAGTCTCTAACGCATAAACAACCATCTGATCAATCTGGCTCTGTTTTCGGCGGACATAGTCGCCTACCTCAATTTGCTCATCCGTCAGTGTGCTGAGCATTTGACTGTCCTCAAGCAGTTCAATGAGGAGCAAGTCTTCCTGTCCCCAATACTGAATATAACCATCGCTTTGCAACTCGGCGAGGTCTTCCATTATCACCTTTGGGTTTTGTTCAACGGCTTCACAGAGTTCTAAAATCGTTTTTAATCTTCCACCCCGCAATTGGCGAAGTAATTCACGCTGGGTTGCCTCCGCTGGTTCTACTTTTTCAACCCAAGATCCGCGAAATCTCACAGAAAGCTGCGACGGCACGTTATACCACCGCTTCAAAAATCCGAGTTTTTCGAGATAACTGAGGCAGACGTGGACTTTTGTTCCTTTAGCACCGCTCATCCATTCCAACTCATCGTTAGAAATTGTGCGGTACCTGTCGCTCCCTTTGAAATTTTCAACGACCTTTAAGAGTTTAAGCAAAGACTGCTTATCCGGGGCATTTTCTTTGATAAACCACTCGTGTAACCCGCGGTCATCGTTACAAAACAGCAGGATACATAGCGCATCCTCATCATCTCTACCCGCCCTACCGACTTCTTGACAGTACTCTTCGAGGGTGCCAGTAAGCGTCCAATGCACGATATATCGGATATCCGGTTTGTCAATACCCATACCGAAGGCATTCGTGGCAACAACAATATCTAATCCGTTTTCACTGTTGTCGAAAAAGGCTTCTTGCACGCGCGTGCGTTCATGAGGTTCAAGCCCAGCGTGATAGAAATCTGCTCGGAACCCGCGTCTTTGAAGAAAGTCCGCGATATCTTCGGTCTCTCGCCGCCGTCCCGCATAGATGATCCCGTTTTTCGGTGAAGTCTTCAGATTTCCCAGACGAACTGGTAAAAGATTTGGATCCTGATCGGTGAGAAACTTTTCAAGTTGTTGATACTTTTCATCGTCATCTTCATTCTGTTGGACGACTAATTTCAAATTAGGGCGCTCGATCCCTTGCGTGAGAATACGAGGTGTTGGTATGTTCAGCACATTGAGGATATCTTCTTGAATCTCTGGGGGTGCTGTTGCGGTGAAAAGTGCGATAACGCGCGGTTGGAGTACATCAACCGTGTCTTTGAGCGACAGATAGGCAGGACGGAAATCGCGTCCCCATTGCGAGATACAGTGTGCCTCATCAATGACGAATAGCGAGATAGGAAACGCATTCAAGATGTCCAAAAACCGTCGGCTCCGAAGGCGTTCTGGTGAGATATAGAGCAGTTTTATTTCGTTGCGTCTCAGGCGTGCCAATTCATTCTGGTATTCTTCCCATGTCTGTGTGCTGTTTATGAGCGCAACCGAATTAATCCCTTGTTCTCGCAAGGTATCAACCTGGTCCTTCATCAATGAAATGAGGGGCGAGATCACGATCGTTACGCCGTCGAGCATTAGTGCGGGAAGTTGATAACACAACGACTTTCCGTGTCCCGTTGGGAACACAGCAAATACGTTTTCACCATCTAAGATCGCCTTGACAATCTCGCGTTGCCCTTTACGGAAGGAAGTGTAACCGAAGGAAGTATCAAGTGCCTCCAGAAGGGGATCCGTCGGCGTTTCGCAATCATGTGTCGGCTCTGACACATCAGCCGAATCGAGGATGGCATCTACCTCTTTAAGCAAGTCTTGCAAATTAGGCATATTTTTACGCCGTGCGTTTCGTCCTTTAAGAAAAGAATCGGAAGCGGAGAATGTGAAAAATTGCGGCGACACCATCCTTCCAACTAACCGTTTTCCCTTCATGATAGTCTCTGCCGCGATAGGAGATAGGCACCTCAACGATTTTGCACTTTCGCCTGGCAAGTTTTGCCGTAATTTCAGGCTCAAAACCGAACCTATCGGAGTAAAGCGAAATCTCCTTTAGAATCGATGTCCGGACCACCTTATAGCAGGTCTCCATATCGGTAAGTCTTGTGCCATTGACGATGTTTGCGAGGGTCGTCAGAAATTGATTTGCGAGGTAACTCCGCAACAACCCCATTTGTCTCCCCTCCATAAACCGAGAGCCGTATACAACATCGGCTTCCCCAGTTAGGATAGGCTGAAGCAATTTAGGATAATCTTTTGGATCATACTCCAAGTCAGCATCTTGAATGAGGGTAATTTCACCAGTGATGTGCTGGAATCCAGTACGAAGTGTTGCCCCTTTTCCCTTATTCACATCGTGATAAAAGACTTTTGCGGAGATCTCAGAGGTATATTCTGCGGAACTTCCGGATTTCGGAACACCGCTATCAGAAGCAACGTTTTCATTTGGAGGCATCTGGGGTGTTGAGATGTACTTGCGCATCTCGCCTGAATTTTCTTGAATGGCTTCAATTTCCTTTAAAATATCGCGTGTGCCATCTGTTGAAAAATCATCAACGAGAATCAACTCTTTTTTCATACCGATTTCAACGCTGGCGACCTGTTGCAGAAGCTCCTTTAGGCTTGCAACCTCATTGTAAATCGGAATCACAATGGATAGCGTAGGCTCCATCTGGATGCCCCCAATGTTTTTCCCACTTCTTTCGCGTAGGAGATAATGTAATCGAAACGAGGCTGGACACAATCAATTTCTTCTGCCTAAATAATACCCAATCCTTTTTTTAAATGCAAGTCTAAAAACAGATACATCAGATCCATTCAGTTCTCCCTTAATTTCGATCTCCCGCTGACAGGCTCTCCGCTGTAGGATTGACCTCCGAATCGCTACCGGTAGGAGGGGGGAAATCCGCAGAAACCCCCAAGCAATACGCAGAAATACCCAAGCAAAAACACCCCAAGCAAAAACACTCCGATTCCCGACTCTTATTCTCTGACAACTTAGCAGCCTCGCTCTACGCATACGATAACCGATCAACCCTTCTCTCCAAAGGCTCCATCGTCTCAAGAATACGGCTCATAAGATACATCCTATCTGCAGCGTAGGTGGCATTCTCCCACTGATTGACCCGCTCACCCGGATCCTTCTCCAAATCGTAGAGTTCACCATAAGCATGCCCACAATACCATGTCAACTTCCGTGTATCGGTTACGATTGTCTTGAGTCGCAAACCGCTCGGATCGTCCACACACTCAACTAACACCGAATCGCGGATGGATGCTGTCTCACCTGTGAGCATCGGTGTAGCGTCTACACCATCAGTATCCGATGGGATCGGCAAACCGATTGCGGAAAGAACCGTAGGAACAATATCGACATGGCTAAACAGTGCCTGTGTACGCTGCCCAGCAGGAATCATTGCGGGAAATCGCAGCAACGTTGGCACGCGGACGAGCTGCTCGTAATGGAACGGTCCCTTCATCCAGAGACCATGATCGCCAAGAAGTTCACCGTGATCGGTTGTGAAAAGCACTAACGTGTTCTCTGCCAATCCGTATGTGTCCAAACACTCCAGAATGCGACCCATCTGTTGATCTATAATCTTCACCATATTGTAGTAGTACGCTCTACCGAGTCGGGCATCGGCTTCGGAAACTTTGCGATAATCCGCACCGCCGCCCTGTCCCGCGATAGCAAACGTTCCACGGATCTCCGACCTTTCAAGTTGCCCGCATCGCGCCTCTAAAAAGTGCGGGGGTTTATCGTCCAATTCGCCTTCGACAAAGTCTGGCAGCGGGACTTGCGCGGGATCAACGCGTGCCTCAAATTCAGTTGGTACACAGTGCGGATGATGCGGATCTTGGAAACCGACCGCCAATAGGAACGGCTGAGACGCATCTCGGTTTGATAGGAAATCTATTGTCCGATCCGCTGTCCAGACGCTATTATGGTATTTCAGGGGTATATCCCAATCGTACGCCTCGCCACCGAAACCCCCTTCACTCAGGCGTGTCGCTTTGCTGTAACTCGCGAACGTTTCCTCAGAAACACACGAACGCACCCACTCACCGTAATGTCCCGCGACACCATAAGTCGCATGACCGAGTGCCAGTTCCACCGTCTCAAATCCGTAGTAGGGACCCCGGAAATCCGGGTAGCGTGTCGTATCACTGAAAGTTTCGATTGATTGTGCTGCGGATGCGCCGAAAGGTTGGAAGTGTGCCTTGCCGATATAGTGAGTGCGATAGCCGACCTCGGCAAGCCGGTGTGACAGCATCGGTTCGTCTTCAGGGACGTTCATGCCAACATTCCACGCGCCGTGACGACTCACATATCGCCCCGAAAAAATCGAGGCACGGGCAGGCGTACAGACTGGATTCGCACAGTATGTCCGTTCAAAACAGACACCCTCAGATGCGAACTTGTCCAGATGTGGTGTCCCTGTAAACGTTGATCCATAGCAGCTCAAACTATCTGTCCGCTGCTGATCGGTCGTAATAATCAGGATATTCGGTTGCTGTGCGTTCATAGTGCTAAAGACGCTACCTCTCCCTATCTACAAAACGGTTTTAGATAAGTGTAACTCTGCTCGGCTGCGTCTTCAGGCTCCATGATTTCTCGGAACGCCTGATGCACCGTCACATACCCATTGTAATCGATCGCCTCCAACCCGCGAAACACCAGCGGAAAATCAATGCCACCTTCGTCTTGCAAACGGATCGGATCGTGCGGAACTTCACCCTGAATCCACGTCAGGAGCCGCGTCTTTCCCTCTGGTCGGCGAATGTGATTCTGAAGATAGACGTTGAGGAGATACGGCGAAAACCGTTTAAGCGTCTCAACACCGTAATCTTGAGCACACAAGTCGAGGTTGGCAGGTTCATAGATAATTCCGAAATTTTTTCTACCAACCCGCTTCAACACATCAACCGATCCCTCTACCGTTTCAAACAAACTCTGCGTATGCGATTGATGCGCGAGACGGATACCACGTTCGGCGGCTTCATCGGAGGCACGTTGTGCCCACGGAATGTCTGCCTCAACCTTCATCGCAATGCGGATGAGATCCGCGCCAAGGATTTCCGTTAGATCCAGATAAGGGGTTATATTGCGGAGTCCATCGGGTCCCTGCTCGTTGTTGAGGGGAACCGGAAAATCACCGGTGATCATCGAGACCTTCAGGTTGAGCGACCCCGCCTGTTTGCGCGCGGCGGTGATTTGCTCCAAAGGCGAGTGGATACCGACTTGGGAGGCACGCATACAGACCGCCTCGTAGCCGAGTCCTGCCGCCAGTTCAGTCAGTTGTTTGAAGCTATGCGTAGCGTCTCTTTTCGATGCTGTTTCTGCGACGCGTACGGAAAGTGAAATTTTCATATTTTAATTTTACCTTGCGGTTCGGTAAGTGGGGTTTGGAAATTGAAGTGCCTTTCCGTATATCTGAAGAAACACCCAAGCAATACGCAGAAATACCCAAGCAAAAACACCCCTCCACTTCGTTACGGGCTACGTTTTTTGATTATACCTTAACAAGGTTTTCGGTAAATGGACACTGGATCGGTATTATAGCGTTTTTTAACAATTTTTAACTGCTGCTTCTGAACCGCTATGTCCTTGGAGATACTGAATCGTTAAAAAGCCATTCATAACCTCAAATAGGTGCTTTAACCAATTTTAGATTGTTGCGGACAACGGACGGTCTTTAGAAAGCCCACGCGTGGCTTTCTCTCGCCCAGATTTAATCGTTAAAAGAACAAAATATCGGCAATTGAAAGTGCCATCAGGACCAGGCTAATCATACCGTTCAGTGTGAAAAAAGCGAGGTTGACACGGGACAGATCCGTCGGTTTAACGATGGCGTGCTCATAGATAAAGATTAGCACGACAATCCCGACACCGATGTAATAGAAAAGTCCTAACTCGACAAGAAACGGAATGCCAAGAAGCAGCAATACGGCAATAATGTGCAGGGCAGACGACAGCCATAACGACCACCGGATCCCGATTTTTGCCGGAATTGAGCGCAGTCCATGCTTCCTGTCAAAATTAACATCTTGACACGCATAGATAATGTCAAATCCTGCTGTCCAGAGCAGCACCACGAGGCAGAGAATTATCGGTGGCAACGCAAAACTGCCCTGAATTGCAATCCACGCGCCGACAGGTGAAATGGAGAGGGAAAGTCCGAGCCAGAAATGCGAGAGCGCAGTGAAACGTTTCGTATAGGAATATCCCATAACGACAACAAGTGCAACCGGCGACAGCACGAAGGCAAGCGGATTCAGTCGCCACGCCGCAAAAACCAGCAGTCCCGCCGAAACAATCGTGAAACCCCACACGGCACCTTTCGTAATCAAGCCCGCCGGGATTGCACGCATGGCGGTACGTGGGTTCTTCGCATCAAATTCGGCATCAGCGAGCCGGTTGAACGCCATCGCGCAACTGCGTGCCCCTATCATCGCCACGAGAATCCAGCCAAACTTTGCCAGCGAAGGAAGTCCATCTGCAGCAATAAAGGTACTCACGACCGCAAATGGAAGCGCGAAGATCGTGTGTTCAAATTTAATCATCTCCAAGATAATCTTGAGTTTCCGCATTTTAATTATACCTTGCGGTTAAACGACGTGGTTTGTACTTTGATGCTTTTTGCTCAAGAGTCGCCCTCCATTCCATTACGGGCTACAATTTCGGGGGAATTGCTGTCGGTTTTTTCATTTTTCCTGCCAGAATTATAGGGAACCGTTGCCGGAAGTAGGTTTTCGGTGATGTTTGAATCAGGATTTACAGGATAATGAATGCCACGTAGGGGCAAAAGGCGCGCGTTTTATCGCGGGAACGTACAAACTCTCGGAACGTCTATACTTAATCGGAAACCACCGCGTAATGTAATGGAGCGGTGCCCAGAGGCTCCATAATTAAAAAACTTAAAACGGTAACAGGTTGCCTGCTGCGTCAAACGCTAACGGTTTCGTTTCGCCGATAACCTCCAACCTCGAATGCAGTTTCGCATCTTCAAGCAGCACCTCAGAGATGTCGAGTTCCGTTAATCTCAGCGTACTCTCAATACGGATAACCCGTGCATCCTCCGGTTCGGTGAGACCGATGGTGTCAAGTGCCACTTCAATTGCCTCCCGATCAGTGTCGTAGTAGAACGGAATTTTCGATTTCTGCGGTCCAAGCGCGGTGATGCCGTTCATATAGGTAGAGTGCCGGTCAATCTTATCCACGAGGCGAGTCGTTGTGAAATCGGCGAGTCCGATACCGGTAGCATTGCCATCGCTCTCTTCGGTGAGATCTCGGACAAATATACGGAGAATCGCAGGTTTTGCGGGTTCCGGCTCAAAGTTCTGCATCATCCTACCAATGACGTTCGTATCCATGCCGGTGCCGCTCATGTTCTTGCCTGTCCAATCCACGATGAGCAGATCAAGTTCATCAAAGGGGAGCCGCCCCATCAGCGATTTCGCCTCAACGAGCAGTTCACGTTCGGTTTGAAGGAGTTGTGCAGCGGGCATAGCGACCGCTTTCGCAGTATCTTCGTGTGCGTTCTCAATCAACCCGATGCCGAAAGCGATTTTTCCGCTATCGAGGATGAAACCACCAACAGCCCTGATAACGTGCTCAAAACCGTACTGGAAGAATGCGCGGTGGTAAAAGTTCGCCCCCTGCTGTTTGCCAAGCCCGATAACCATCATCTTCATCAAGCCACTCTCAATGGATCCGTTGAAATCTGTGTGTGCCTTAATGCGATTGAGGGGCACGACGTGGTCCGCTTCAGCGGCATACCGATCCAGAAAAACGGGCAAGCCATCCGCTGTCTTTCCGAGTTCGACTACGTCCATTGTCGCTTTCACGGGTGCACCGACGGTCTCTTCGGTGATACCGTAATGTTCCAGCACACTCCGTTGTCCTTCGGAGGTTGCACCACCGTGGCTGCCCATTGCTGGAACGACAAAGGGATGTGCACCGAGTGTTTTAAGATAATCAACAGTCGCCTTGACCGCAGTCGCGACATTCGCAACCCCGCGACTGCCAGCGGTAACAGCGACAGTCTCGCCGGGTTTGATAATAACAGAGGCGTTAATTCGCTCCAGTTCTGCGTGAATCGCTGCGGGGAGGTCAGTGAGAACGGGTGCCTCAAACCGCTGCTGAATCCGTGTCATTTTTGGAAGTGCCATACGTTTCCGTCCTTTATGTTTTCACCTATCGGTGGACTTTGCTGGCAATTTTACCAGAAACAGGACAGGAACGCAAGAGAAATATGGAATAGCGGTCAGCAATCAGCGGTCGGAAACCGTCAGTAGTCAGCTCTTAGAGGCGACATGTTTATATTTCCATCTGAATCACGGATTGTCGCGGATTACGCGGATTACGCGGATTTTTGTGTTACGAGGTTTTTGATATCCTCGGTGGGTGGTATGTAAAGGAGACGATATAAATTTCACAGTTTTCATAGCAAAACTGGAAAGTGCTGAATTTTAGAGAAGGCTTTAAATCTACGCCACAACTGGGTTTTCGGTGGTTTTGATAGAGGTTGCTGTGAAGGTTGCTATGAAATTTTGCTATGATTGTCAGAATCAGGATTTACAGGATTATGGGTTCTATAGGGTTGACAGACGGCAATCTTTACGTAATGGTCATCAATTATCGCTATCCAGCCCTGTAAGGGCGATATGTTTATGGCGGCGTGTGTGAAAAGAGAACCCAAGCCCTGTAAGGGCGGCATTTATATTGTTGTCTGAATCGCGGATTACGCGGATTACACGGATTGCGCGGATTTGCGATGGTTTTTAGTTGCGAGGTCTTAGTCTCAGAGGGACGAAAGGTGTATAGGCATGCAGTTCAACAAACGGATAAAGCCCAGCGGGGCGGCATGTGTATAGTATAGAATACCGAAAATTAAATGTCCTCGTCTCCTATTGTTAAACGCTCGTTTACGTGTGCTTCAGGGATGATGGATAAATTTCATGCTCGGGATCCCACCAAAGTAGGAAAGCCTCTTCTCCGGATCGAATTGCCCAAATTCGTTGTCTGCCAGTTATATGGAATGAAACCAATGTCTCCTCGTCATCATGCCCTAACTCCTCTAGTGTTGTGTCAAGCCTAAAACGATGGATAAAAAGTATTTCCCTCGTCTATTTTCCCTGTAGGAGCGAGCTGTGCTCGCGATTTCTATGCGTCAAACAGCCAGTGACAAAGCACTAGCCGCTTTTGTGCCTGCCTTATGATATTACCAACAGGTATCTCATGGTGATCTCGCCCTAATATATCAACCCAGGTCATAGTTTCAAAGTTACGCATCTTTTCCCATATATTCCTCAAGAAGTCAGGACAAGTTATTCGATTCCAGCCCCATGGTCCGTTGTCATCAATTCCTGTAACTTTCCACACAAGTTTCCTGTTTTGGGTCGGCGTTATAGGAGAAGATGCAGCTCTCTTCCTTGACCTCGGATTGCGATTTTGGCGTGCTCTTCTATCCCTCATCTTCGCAATTGTCCTCAACCGGCAAGGAACTATAGTAATCTGCCATCGCGTCTAAAGATATAACTCGATTACCGCGCTCCAATCTAGGTAACCCTTTCCTTGCCTGAACCCAAGGATCTTCCATGTGTGTAAGTTCAATGAGCCATTGGGCAGACTTATCCCCATAATATTCAAGTACGGCATCCACTGTTTCCTGCTGTATCCGATTTAATAAACGAGGGTTGCCAATTGGCATTGATGATATTTCGTACATGCCGCGATGGTAATCAAACAGATTTCTGACCACGGGACCATTTGCCCAAGCTTCAACATCTTCCTCAAATAGCCGCTTCTCGTCCCACACCAACGACCACGCTTGACTGTAATAAACCAATTTCTGAAGCTTCATAGTCGTCATCGTTCCCATACGTTCCAAAATATAGGCAGCGACATCAAAGACCTGGATTCTCGGTGGTTCAGGGTCTGGATTCTGCGGCTCTTTCCAAGCTCCGTTTTCCAACGGTTCAAAATTGGTGTCTTCATTAAACTCTAAATTAGAAGTGTTTACACCCCTCTCATCGGCATCCATATTTGTGGAAACAACCATATCTTCTTCAGAGGTAATCACTTCTTCGGAAAAAGTACTCACATCTCTAAGCGTTGTGTTTGTGTCGTCCCATTTACTCATTCGTTCTCTCCTTCCAACTCCAAACTATAGATTTCAGTGATAAATTGTATTGCTTCTTGTTTCAATTCAAGTATTGAAGTTTCTGAGATTCCTGCCTTAAACTCGACTAAATTGCGAATATTAAAATGGAAATTAAGGTCAAAAATAGCTTTCTCGCCCTCAATCTTAATGGTAATGTTGAGGATTCGCCCATTCAGTACCAAACGACGAGTATATTGCTCACTGGTTAATGATCCACCAAACTGTTCAATTTTTTCTAAATCTCTTGGGCGTACCAGATTTATGAGATCTCCACTGACCTTGTTTTCAGTAAAAAGGAAGTTGACACCGTATGCTGTAACTGGAGTATGAGGGAGATAATCGGCAAGTTGTAGAGCAAGCTCTTGTATTCGGTCAAAATTTTCGTTTTTGTTTTCTACTGGATTGAAGTTTAGCCTATTCTCTTGGAATAGAATTTCAACTTCTTTCGACAATATTCGTGGAGAAACAAATTGTGCGTTGAAGCCTTGGGCAACCAACATATCTATTGTGCATTCTTCCTGTTCCCCAGGGAAAAGGTATCTCTTAATCCAATCTTGAGTAAATATATGCCTATTCCAACCACCTACAATAACCAGCACATTAGAGGGTTTGTCCAATTTCATGAGTAATACCTTTCAAGAATTTGGCTTGGATCGTTTGCACAAACGCTCTGCATAGCACCTATCCGGTGCTAAAGCCGAATATCTATAAGCCAGTATAGACATACTTATTAAACGATAGGTTTATCTATGCCGATTACGACGTAGTGTAATTATACTATATTCTTCCTTGGAAGTCAATGTTTTTACTGCCATGACTGTTAGGCACGCAAGAGAGACTCGACTGTTATGTTGCATTCTCCTTAAAGCGATTTCAGGTGGTTCTGTCTCTCCTCCCAATCTGGAAGATACGCGGACATGAAACTCTTAAACAACTTACCGTGATTCGGAACAAGCAGATGCACCAATTCATGGACAATCACGTATTCCGTCAACGCCTCCGGCAAATTGAGCAGATCCGTGTTGAGCGTCAATCGCCCCTTCATTGATATAGATGCCCATTTCCGCTGCATCTGGCGGAGATGAATCTCTCGCACCTTCACACCGATACGGTCTGCCCAGTACCACACAGCGTCCTTTAAATCCGCTGGGTGTAACGGAAGCCTACGGCGTGTGCCTGCTACTTTATTGGCGTTCATACGCGTTCCAACCTCAACAATTGATTTGTCGTCTCAATCAGATTTTCCATACCCACCGTAGGTCTCAATGTGCGGTAGAGCATCATCCGTAACTGACTTTGTTGATGGTCATCCCACCGATAATCAGGAAATTCCGCAAACACTTGATCAACGGCTCGCGCCTGCTCGGGATTAACATCTTCTATAGCATTCCTGAGAACTGTATAGACTGCAAAGGTGTTCTCATCCATGCCGAGTCGCTCACTTTCTCTTGCAGCGTGCGCATACTCCTCTGCTAACCGTCTAAACTCAGCCAACACATCTTGCGTCGCCATCTGACGATTTTCATAAGCCGCTGTGACTGCTTCCGCGCGTTCGCCAATGGAAATCACGAAGGGTTTGGAGCTGCCTTCGCTGGTTACTGTGCGATGTAGTGCCTTCCTTAAATTCTGTACCTTGACCGTATCGGATGAATCGCTCTGATCTATCTTCTGCAAAGTATCTGCTCGCAATTCATAAACGGCATCCGGCAACTCAAATAGAACGCTTTCGGTATGCGCCTGCAACAGCTTGCGTGTTTTGGCAGTCAACTCCTTATCAACATAGGGACGATCGGAATAGGTGTTACGAATCAGTCCATAGAGGGTTGCCAACGCCTGATAATCCACTATAAACGGATGTAAGAAGGCATCCGGTGAAAGTATGTCATAGAGATTTTGCACCACTCTGAAGAATTTGAAGAAAGCCTCTCGGTTGTCTTTGTCTTCAAAATGTTCAATCGCCCGCTCCTTTGCCTTATCGTCCCACCCCTGAGCAAGGGGCAGATACGCCGCTGCATCTTCACGGATTCGCTTGGCGAAATCTTCTTTGAGCACTTCAATATTGCGAATCACACTCTCCACTTCGTCAGAATCAAAGGCGAGTGCCTTTTCGAGATTGTCAAAAATACCGACAAAATCTAAGACGAAACCAGCAGGTTTCACCAGCCCATCTTCGTCCTCGTATGGTCGGTTGACACGGGCGATCGCCTGTAACAGCACGTGGTCGCGCATCGGTTTATCGAGATACATGCAGTAAAGAATCGGTGCGTCAAAGCCTGTCAATAGCTTCTGGGTCACAATCAGAATCTTCGGCTGCTCATTTTTGTCGATGAATTTTTTGCGGATCTCTTTTTCCTCGTCTGAGGTGCGGTGATAGGCTTTCATAAACGCAGCGTCTCGATTGTCCTTGGAATAGACGACTTCTGAATACTCCAGCGGCAGATATTTATCCAGTGCCTGCTTATACAATGCACACGCCTCACGGTCTACAGCCACCAGAAACGCCTTGAAGCCCATCGGCTCTACAGTTTCACGGAAGTGTTCCGCAACGTATTCCGCAATGCCCTCTATCCTGTCAGGTGCTTTCATCATCGCCTTTAACTGAACAGCACTGTCAAGGACCGCATTGAGTTCCTCAAAGTCGCTTATGCCTTCCGTTAGCGCGAGGTTGAAAAATTCCCGTTCCAACGTCTCACGGTCAACTTGTAAACCGGAGGAAGCAAGCGCGTAATTCAACAGCACAGTGGTGCCATCTTCAATGGATTCAACGATTGCGTATTTGTCGAGATACCCCTGTTCGTCATCTATACCAAACACCTTAAACGTTCCTTCACCTTTGGAAAGCCTGTCGATCGGAGTGCCGGTAAAACCGATATAGGTTGCGTTGGGCAGAGCTGCCATCAGGTAATTTCCAAAATCGCCGCCGGTTGTGCGGTGTGCCTCGTCAATCAACACGACTACGCTCTCACGGGTATTGAGGTTCGCGGGTCTCTTGTCAAACTTATGAATCATTGACACGATTAAGCCGCGATAATCGGAGGATAGAATTTGTTCCAAATCATTCTTGCTCTGTGCGACTTCAAGCGTGGTGATGCCGTAACCGGTGATATTTCTAAAGAGTTGGCTCTCCAGTTCATTGCGATCAACGACCATCAACACAGTAGGTTTCTCTGTCTGCTGTTCACCGCGCAAGAGTCGCGCCGCAATCGTTATCATGGTGAGAGTCTTGCCGCTACCCTGCGTATGCCAGACAAGCCCGCGCCGTTTGTTTGGATCGTGAACCCGTTCAATGACCTTCTCCACTGCACGCGTCTGGTGTTGACGCAACACGATTTTGGTGAGTTGGTCGTCTTTGCTCTGGAAGATAATCGACTGCTGCAGGACCTTCAGGAAGCGATCGCGATCGAAGAAGGTTTTGACCTTCTGCTGGTAGTTTAACCCCCCAACCCCCCAACCCCCTAAATCCCCCTTATCAGGGGGACAGGAGGCTTCGTCGGTTTTCCAGTTGAATAGGTTTTTGCGAGTAACGTTCCATGTCACACCGTAGAAAAAGTCCAGCAGTTGCGTGACACCGAAGAGTTGTGCGGTGGTAAACATCTCCGGCGTTTCATTGTGGTAGCGACGGATTTGATCCACACCGAGTGCTAACCCGTCCGGTTTCCCGGCATTTTTTGCCTCCACTATTGCCACGGGAATCCCGTTAATCAGGAATACCACATCGGCGCGATTGCGATGCACTGCGTTTTGCTGTTCCCATTCATCGGTGACGTGAAATAGGTTATTATCGGGGGTTTCAAAGTCGATCAGGGTGACATTGCGCTCGCGGTTCTCACTGGCGACAAAAGTTGACCTTTCACCGCGCATCCAGAAAAGTGCTTCCTGATTTCCCTCAAGTGTCGCATTGAGCAAACCGAGTCGCCGCATAATATCAACGCAATTGGAGTCATCTACGATACCCTTATTGAGTTTCAGCAGCTGCGTTTTCAGTACTTCGGTAAAATAGAGCGTGTTGGTGTTCCCACCGCGCATCCGGATGGCTTCTGGCGAAGAAACAATCTGCCAGCCAATTTCGTCAACGTATTTGAGCATTGGCTCTTGGACTGCGGAACGTTCAGACATAATGCTACCGAAATCGAGCTTACAAAGCCCACCCACACCTTAATCAGGAAATGCGACGCGTGTATAGATATCCCGCACAGGCAACTTGCATTCCATCGAATCGAGCAGTAAGACATCCTCAGGCGCGTGAAACGTTTTTCCTACCCACTGTGTCTCAACAAGACGAAAATGCTCAACGCGAATCCTGTCTTGTGAAACAAGCATATATTCTCGCAAGGATGTAAGTTCTTGGTAGTGCGCAAACTTCTCGCCTCTGTCATACGTTTCGGTTGATGGTGAAAGTACCTCTACGACAAGAATGGGATTGAGAAGCGTGTCAAAAACGTTATCCTCAAAACGGGGTTTATCGCAAACAACGGCGACATCCGGGTAGAAGTAAGAACCTGTCGGACTTGTCCGAACGCGCATATCGCTGGCGTAGACATCACAACCGCGTCCGCGCAATTGGATGTTCAGTTCAGTGGTTATATCCACCGTGATAAGATTATGTGCATTGCTTGCCCTAGACATGGCGAGTACCTCGCCGTGGATGTATTCGCTTTTGAACTTTGCCCTGCGTTCCGACGCGAGGTATGCCTCGGGGGTAATGTAGGTATCAGCTGCAATAGATGACATGTTTGATTCCATGAATAGAATTTATCAGATTATAGCATTTCACAAGCAAAATCGCAATATGCGTGTGTGTAAATGTTTCAGAGGTATTCAGTTATCAGTTATCAGTTGTCAGTTAAGATGGCTATTATTCGTCTGAATCGCGGATTACGCGGATTGCGCAGATTTCGCGGATTTTGAGAATACAGAGATGCTACCCTTCTGGGGTTGACCTATTCGTGTTCTACGGTTCTATTATCAGAATCAGGATTCAAGTGCAATACAATGCCATCTCTGAAAATTTCAGAGTATTCAGAGTAAAGTGCAAAAATGATTGTCTCTTCAAAAGTGTTGTGAACCCTGATTATGACTGGATTTATCGACATTTTTTCGGTATAGGTTTTCAGAACGTACTCTGAAAATTTCAGAGTACTCTGCGAAAGCGGAAAACAAACGTTTATGTTGAACTCACGTCTTTGGGTTTCACGGCGCGGCGTGAAGTGAAAGCAAACTATCAATCGTTATGTGATAATTATTTTAACATAAATAACGCTTATCGTCGAGGAAATCTGTTAGTTCACCAATTCGGTATCAATCAGCGGGACAGCAGACCGCTGCCCGGTCATTAATTCGTCAAGCATAGCGTGGAAGAGTTCACCCATAAGTTCAACTTCTCGTTCGAGAGCAGCGACTTTGGTATCACAACTGACCAACACTAAAGCAATCTCGTCTGTTTCTTCTTTGCTGGGTCTTGGTACCGGAATATTTAATAACGATGCTTTATTCAATTTTGGTCTCGTTGCCCCACTCAAATACGGGGATAAATCAATTGAATTAAAATAGTATTCCAAGAAAAATTGGTTAATCTCATTGACTTTTAAAACATGAGCGTGATTATTAACCCACGATTTACCCTCTACTGAATAAGCAATCGGTAGTATCCTCGAAACAAGATTTTCTCCATCTTCAGCAATAAGAAGTAATCAATGTTATGACACCTCAGCGTTGAGATGTAAGCATTTGAAAGATATTGCACACCTTGATCGCTGTGGTGGATCTCCGGCACACTTTGGCACAATGCCTCTTGTAGCGGTTTCAGCGTCAGAGATGTGTTTAAGTGGTGGCTGATCTGCCACCCTCTTATCATGCGAGTGAAGACATCCATGAGCAGAGCGACATAGACGAAATGTCCCTTGAGGCGGACGTAGGTAATATCGCCAACCCAGACTTGATCGTGCCGACAGATATCAAGATTCTCAAGTCGATTCCCCCACGGATGCCCCCTGTCCCTGGAGTGAGTCGTTTGACACGCACATTTAGCAGCAACGCAGAGGTTCTCGGATTTCATCAATCGGGCAACACGCCGATACCCAACGGGATATCCCGCCTTCACCAGCAAGTGCGTGATACGCCTATATCCGTATGTCGGATACGCCGCGGCTAACTGCTCTATTTCTGCTCGCAGGACTTCTTCAGACGGGTCCTTTTTCGGTTGATAATAGAAGTTGCTCCGGGTGAAACCGAGCGTCTCGCAAATCTCTCGCACCGAGTACTCCGTCCGTAATGCCTCTACGATTTGGCATTCTTCAGACGGGATCAACTCAAGAAGGTCAATGCTTTTTTTTGGATGTCTAACGCCACGGTCAACCGCCCCACGAGGTGTTCAAGGTGAGCAATACGCTCCGCCGCCTCGCTGGACTGCTGATCCGTCGAGGCAAACACAGACACCGCATTTTCAAGGAACTGCTGCTTCCATTTTGAGACCTGCTCTTCGCTGAGGTTATGTCGCCTACACAGTTCTGCTTGCGAACTTTCACCGCGGAGGGTCTCAAGAACGACCTCCGTTTTAAACTCGGGGGTGAAGGTTCTTCGTTTTCGTTTCGCCATCGGAATTCTCCTTTCTGTGAGATTGTATTGTATCACAATCTTGGTTTAGAGGGTGGTCTGAATTTCCGATGGCAGTACAAATTCCTTATCTTAGCGGATAAGCTACAGATCAATCTTGGTGATGCCTTTGCCACCACAATGGATGAACTTGAAGATCGTCTTGAATAACGTCCAAGTTGTCACCTACAACCAGCGTAAACTCATAACGACGAATTTCTCCCAACACAGGACCTCGGTGAACCATCCGGTGAAAGAGGCAATTTAGTAGGGCTATTGAGGATACTAAGGACTGAATATGAAAGACATTACGCGTTACACCTATAGGACTTACGCAATTTTTCCATGAGATCCCACGTATAACGCGCCGCTGGCGAGGTTGCAAACCTCGCCAGCAAAGGCGTTTGCGGAAGTCCTGCTTCTATAAAAATGGATTTTGCGGAAGTCCTATTTAGGTAACTTCACGCCTTGTGTTAGTTAACTTATTGTTTTTCTGCATTTCACACATATTGAGTTTGTGTATTCATAAAGCCATCCCTATGCTATCCTATAAGTCAGCAAACAAAAGGAGGCATAAGGATGGACTTACAGTCTACTTTACAACGCACTGTTTTGCAACTGCAAAATCAACCTCGCACGCTCCGTAGAGTTGCGCGTGTGTTTCAAAAGATCATGAAAACGCTTTATGATGCCAACTTCCCGAATGCTGAGGCACATCGTCCGGGTCCCATCCCTGCGTGTCGAGATAGTGACATTCTCACAATAAGTTGGTTGCTTGAATACATCGGTGCGGACAGTGAAAACTCAGGGTATGCCCGTATCCAAGCGGAACTGAAAACGGTTTTTCCGTCTTCACCGGAGCGGTCGCGTTTCAATCGCCGGCGAAGAAATCTCTCGGGTGCGAGCGAAGTCCTGCGTCGCGCATTGACGCAGTATTTCCCGAAGCAGCATGTTTTTATCGTCGATTCTTTTCCAATACCTCTCTGCGATTTCAAACGTGCGAAGTCTTCAAAGTCTGACTTGAAGTGGGCGGATGCCACGGGGACCCTGGCGACTTATGGACACTGTGCGACGAAAGGTCTCGGCACGTTTTTCGGTTTTCGCGGGAGTCTGGTCACCACGGCTGCTGGTCTTCCGGTTGACTTTGCGATTGCCTCTGGGGATATAGATGACCGAGACGTGCTGCCATTGCTCTGTGAACGTAGCAGGTATCCGATTCTGCTTGGAGACAAAGGGTATATCTCTATGCCCCTGCAGGATGAACTTTTAGAAACACAAGACACGGTCTTATTACCGACGTTGCGCAGCAACCAGAAAGCGCAATATACCCAATCGTTTCGGAAACTCCAAGTGCGGTTGCGCCGCCGTATTGAAACCACGATTGCTCAACTCACAGAACAGTTCTGTATATCTCGGATTCGTGCGCGAGCGCATTGGGGGATGCAGACCCGGATGAGCAACAAGTTCGGGGCGTGTCTTCTCGGGGCTTTCCTTAACCTATGTTTGGGACACCCCTTGATGAAACTCAAGGAGCTCGTTCTCGCATAAGCGAAACTCTATGAAAACAAAACTAATTAGCACAAGGCGTTAACTTCATGAAATCTCACCAGCAAAAAAGGGTAAAGTGTTGATCGATACAGCACCGGAGCGTTTACAAAGCGCGCCTACCAATCTTAGTGTAGAGCAAATGGAGTTTCTCGCCGATACTCCGCCAATCGTAATCCTGCTCCACGCGGGCACGACCATTTTCACCGACCCTACGGCGAAGTGGTGCATCTGTAAGCAACCGGGTGACCGCATCGGCAAAGACGGTAGGTTCGTCAGCGATGAAGATTTCCTCGCTATCTTTGAGATCCAAACCCTCGGCACCGACCGAGGTAGAGACAATCGCTTTGCCCATCGCCAACGCTTCGAGGATTTTTAGACGGGTGCCGCTCCCGATCCGCAACGGCACGACAAAAACCGTCGCTTCAGCGAAATAGGGCTTGATCTCCGGTACACGTCCGGTGACAACGACCCCTTTTCTTTCCGCCAACTTCTGGACGCGTGTTGATGGATTTCCACCGACAATCGAAAATCTAACATCGGGGACACTCTCCTGAACTCGTGGCAGGACCTCATCCGCAAAGAAACCGACAGCGTCCTCATTCGGGTACCAGTCCATACTCCCAATATAGATAAGATGTGCTGGGACCTCAGATGCAAAGTCAGGCTGGTAGTGTGTAATATCAACACCGTTCGGAATTATCTCAATAATGTCTTTCGCACAGTGCTGCTGGAACACGGCGGCATCGATGTCAGAGGTACACGTCACCGCATCGAATTTCGGGCTTAGCACCCGTTCATAACGTTGAAATGCGAGTTGCTGTGTCCAATATGCGAACTTATAGAACGGATTGACGGTTTCACCACAGAGCCGCCGCCAGATCGCAGAATCGACGTTCTGTTGTGAAAGCACACCCGGCAGGCGCGTTTCTATATGGAACTGTGCCGTGTGAAACATCTCATAATGGACGAGATTAAAGGTTTCAGTTGCGATTAATTCTCTGAACTTCTGGCGATAGGCTAGGAGATCGTAGCGCACAACGGTAATCGGTTGTCGTCTGAGAAACGCTTTAAGGAGTGTGCCAAGCGACACGCGTGGAAGTGTCGGTGTGTTTGGAACAAGATGGACCTGAATGCCTAACTGCTGGAGCTGTGCAACTCCTTCCGCGTCTGACGATTGCGTTTCCAAAACGAGCAGTGTCACATCGCTTTTCGCGGCAATCTGTTTGAGGAGGTTAAACACCCGAATGCGTCCGCCATCGGTGAGTGGATATGGCACGGTAGGAGACAAGAAAAGGATTTTCATTTTTTAATTTAGCGCCAAGCGTGCAATCAGAACCTCTTGGCAAAGTGAAGGGGTCTTGTCGAATCCGCAATGCGCCGTTGTTGCATTGCTATATGCTTTGGCTGACCTCTTTTCTCTTTTTTAATTGGATGCCAAGCGTGCAATTAGAACCTCTTGGCAGAGTACGGATGTCTTGTCGAATCCGCAATGCGCCGTTGTTGCATTGCTGTCCGCCTTGGCTAACTTTTTGTATCAGTTTTTAACAACCGCTGCCTCATCAATGGCGATTTCCTGCTTCGTAGAATCGACACGAACCTTCATGCCCATGGGAATAACGAACATCGGATCGGTGTGTCCGAAGTCCATATTGGTGACAATCGGCATGTCGTTCAACCCATATTCCTCACGAACCGCTTTACAGAGCGCATCGTCGTATTCGTGGAAAGTGTCAGGATCAACGCCTCCGCCAGGTCGTCCGAGCATTATACCGCTAAGTCCTTCGAGAACACCCATCGCTGCAAGACACCTCACAAACCTTGTTAGAAATGAGGGCGGCGGCATCTCTTCGGATGTCTCCAAGAAGAGAACGGCACCTCGAAGATCGGTAGCAGAAGGAAAATAGTCAGTGCCTCGGAGCCAGTCCAAAACCTCAACACAGCCCCCAAAAAGCTGCCCTTCAACGACACCTTCCTCCTGATGAAACCTCCAGCCGGTACACGGGTCCAATTTTCGACGAATGGATTGGTTTTCAGAATTCTCCCACGACAGATATTCAACTGTCCATCCCGCTCGGTTCGGTTCAATAATACCAATGGGTTCTGTGGAAAAGAGGGTACGTCGGACGGAATCCACCATATACGTGAACATCCCACCGTTCTCGGCAAACCCCGCCATAAACGAGGGACCGTAGAACGACACGATACCCGCTTTAAAACAGGCAGCATGCGATATCGTGGTATCCGAAAATCCAATAAAAACCTTGGGGTTATTCCGAATCAGATCCAAATCGAGGTATGGGAGTGTGCGAATTGAATCTTCACCACCGATTGTTGAGATGATGCCGTCAATTGTTCTATCGGTAAAAGCCGCCATCAAATCATCGGCACGCGCTTTAGGGTTCTTGGAAAGCCAGACTGCATCGCGCAAGGCGTGTTCCGTTTCGATAACCGTCACGCCGAATTCTTCTTCAAACTGACGTTTACCTATCTCATAACGGTAGGGAAAAGTGCCGGGACCGCCCCAAGAGAGCGAAATCGCTGCGATACGGCTACCGGGACGTAGTACCTTGGGTTTTATTCTATCCATTGGAAAGCCCGACTTTCTCTTTTAACCTGTCAATAAGTACGAGAAGCCGTTCCTTGGCTTGTTGACGTGAACTAAGCGTCGGTGGGGGAGGTTCAAAAATGGTACCGCGCGCGCTTTGCACCCAGCCTTTTGTGCTGTCGTCAACCTTGATGCGGAGCCATTTGCTGTCAAGATCGAGATAAACCTTCAATCGATTGTTCTCACTTCGGATATTATATTTCAGGGGCGGATTGGTTACCTGCCAACTCATGCCGTCTTCGCTTGCTGATGCCTGCGCCCGTCGCGATAATGGTATCTTCTGTGCAACAAATTCTTGGATCAATTTAGAAGACAACTTTCCTTGTGTGAGGGAACTCTGCGATGCCATATCTGCCTCAAACAGAAACGTCAGAATTTCAAACTTCGATTGCTGAAAAACGTTGAGCTTCCCTTCGCCTTTCACAACGCTGTAAGCCTGCTTATATCCGTTATCCTTGATGAGCCACCGTCTGTTTGCTTGTTTAATGGAGGTTTTCAAATCCTTTGAGAGCGAAATTTTGTTTGCCTCAAATGCCTCTCTTAAATCGGGAAGATAGACCTCAACGTTGCTATCAGTTCTTACAACTGTATAAGCAGCCCCCGTGGTATCCCTGAGTAGCCACTCTTCGCCACTTAGCAAGACTTCAATAGGGGACGCACTCGGACGGAAGCGAATATCTTTTGTCATATCCGCAAACATTTTTTGCCAATCCGTTCCGGTCTTTAAAGACGCGTCCAAACGGTCTGTTTTCAATCTTGCACGATGCGCCAATCCCGCGCTAAATAGAAGTTCACGCTCCAATTTACCGCTATTCAGGTTGCTAATGTACTGCTGGTCTAAGCTGAACCGATAAACATCTTTAGTATATACAATCGGCTTTGAGTCGACTGTGGGTCTTCCGCGTAGTGCTGTCCGCGTGTGAATTTGGAGTTTCGGTACCCTTTTCTGTTCAACCGGCGGTGCTTGAAGGATATAAACACAGATGCCAGCACCGACCACAAGGATAAAGATAATGAGAAATACCAGTCTTTTCAGAAATGCTTTCATGTTTGCTCCTATTGCCGAGGAAGTGTGTTATGAAGTTTTATTAAACGCAAATTCGGTAAAACCACCTACAGCACAAACTGCGCTAATACATATCTGTTGATTGGAATTTTATCTTTCACACTTGTCTGCAAAATGTAAATGTAACTCATTTCAGTTATATCAAAGACATAACTTGTAGGTTGGGTTGATTTGTTGGGTTTCGCTATATCTATGTACATCACCGATTTATGGAAAGGCAGAATCTCCGTTATAAACACAGTGGTCTTAATCTTTACCGCTCAACCCAACCTACGAAAACTAAGATATCTATAATGATTAACACACTCACTTTATTGGTTATTCACCATCTAATGCCTTAAAGCGAGCTGCTCTGCTTACTATGTGCCTGAATTCATCCACTTGTTCATTGTGGATACGCGGTGCGATATCTCTAAGGCTTTGCGATACGGCTGCCAAATTTCCATCTTTTGCCCAAAAACTCTCGCGCAGAATTTCTGCGAATTCCGCTACAGTCGCTGCGAGTTGAAATTCAGGGGATGCCGATTTGAATGTCCTCTTCAACTGTGTTGTGAAAATTTCCTCGTTAATTTCCGAGATACGACGGGTATCTGGATCCTCGTAACGTATAGAGACAGTCGCCAAATGTCCTCTTCCACCTTCAGATAATTTAATTTCATAAAGTGCAGTGACGCTGTGACCCGCACCGACTTCTCCGCCATCTGCCCTGTCATCACGAAATTCCTCATGGTCGAGACGACGGTTTTCATAGCCGAGCAGGCGAAAACGACTGACGACTTGCGGATTGAAGTCAACTTGCACCTTGGCATCCTTAGCAATAAGTTGTAATGTTCCCGTTAGGTTCTCAACAAAGACGCGTTTTGCTTCGTTGAGGGTATCAACATCCATACCGAATGTCGAAAGGTGGTCATCTTCTGTATCAATAAGTGGATTTGTGCCGTAATCCTTAAAGAAAACATCGTTATAGGCGGCACCGTTCGGAGGGATCAATCCGAAAGATGCGCCTTGCGCAGCATACGTACCCTCTGCTTCCTCAGCCTCATCATAACCACCGCAGCCGGTGTAGATAAAGAGCACCAACCCGCACATCATAAGGGCAACACTTAATTTGTATAGCGTTTTAAATTCAGTTTTCATCAAAACGGACTCCTTTTTATTAGTGCTGCTGAGCCTATCTCAACTATTTTTGCGCCACTTCTCTATGTAATACATAACGAGTCTTGCCGAAAAATGGTTGACATTAAGTTGGTAGCAGTCCACAATTACAGTAAGGTTGGTAATGAATTACGCTGAACGTTTGGTAGATTGCACTACCATGAAAATGGTGCTTAATGAATTATATTGTGGTTTTGGACGTGCGATGAATCGCACGACTATAAACGCCGTGTGTCATACACCTGTTATTGACTTGTTAGATACTTAAACGTCATCAATTCTTCAACAATTATATTTTCCGCGGCTTTGGAAACTATGCAAGACTTAAATCCTATAGCAATTGAATTAAACGAACGAATTCGAGCTACCGCTCCTACAGTTTTTGAACTACTCTCCAAGTTAGGAAAACGCATCTACCTACCGAAAGGTATCTTAAGCCAAACGGCAGAGGCGAATGCGAAAGCACACCGTTTCAATGCCACCCGCGCAATCGCGCAAGACTTTACACAACATGGGGACGACATGATGCACCTCGCAGTCTCGCGGGAACTTGTGCCAGAGTTACCATCGGAAAGTATCTATGGGTACGCACCCGTGCTCGGTCAACCCGGATTACGGGAGGCGTGGAAAATACATCTTTTGGAAGAAAATCCTTCGTTCGCCGAGGCAACACTGAGTCTGCCAATTGTGACGAGTGGAATGACGCACGGGTTTAGTCTACTCGCCGACCTTTTCGTGGACAGCGAGGACACGCTCATCCTCCCCGACAAGATTTGGGGAAACTATCGGCTCATCTTCCAAACCAAAGCAGCGGCGAACCTTCAAACCTACCCGTTCTTCAACACTGCGAGAGGTTTTAACACACACGGCTTTCGTGAAATACTCACCAGCACGACTGGCGAAAAATTACTGATTCTCCTGAATTTCCCACACAACCCCACTGGTTACGCGATTAACCGCACCGAAGCACAGCAGATTGTGGACGCAATTGTAGCACGTGCGGACGCTGGCAGCCGTATCCTTGTTATGATTGACGATGCCTACGCAGGGTTGTGGTATGACGCATCAGTGATGCACGAATCGCTGTTTGGATTGTTGGTCGGATGCCACCCGAATGTAGTGCCTGTGAAAATAGACGGTGCAACGAAGGAGGAATATGCGTGGGGACTACGTGTGGCATTTATCAGTTTTGGACTTGGAGAGACAGAGATGCAACCGCTTGAACAGAAACTCAGTGGACTGATTCGAGCAAATACCTCCGGTGCATCACAAGTCTCTCAAACGCTTATCCTTGAAGCGATGAAGGCACCCGGTTATGCCGAGCAAAAACAACGAAACTATGAAATTCTCAAGGCACGGGCGTTGAAGGTGAAAGAGGTAGCGTCTGATCCGCAGTATGCGAAACTTTGGGAAGTCTATCCGAGTCATGCGGGTTATTTTACGTGTCTGAACCTCAAATCCGGGAACGCCGAGAAAGTGAGGCAGCGGCTTCTTGAGGAACACGGCATCGGCACAATTTCACTCGGTGAAACCGAGCTGCGGGTGGCTTATTCGTGCCTTGAAGAATCGGATATCGAAACGGTCTTCAGGACGATCGCAGAGGTCATTGAAGCACTGTAGCACGTAGGTTGGGTTGAACGCGGTGAAACCCAACTCTTCATAATATCTACGCAGGTGAGGAGTTGGGTTCCACTATAATGAGGGTTTACGCAAAAATCTCGTCTCTATTTGCATTGTGAGAGATTGGGCCTATCATCGTCCGTTCTTCAGAGCACCCCACGTAGTAGCAAGTTTGTCTTGGGGTTCAACGGGAAGTGTACCGATGGTGTATCGGAAATAGATTTCGTCTTCGGCATCATTGGGACCGCACCACGCCCAATTCGCTTCACAATCCGGGTCTTTGAGAATTTGGCGCATCTGTGCGGCACCGAATCCCCATATGCCTGCCCCGAATTTCTCGTAAATTTCGAGTTCATCTTCCCACTTGCTGTCGTCGAAATCGACCTCTTCCCAGCCATCTTTCCGGTCGGCAATAGGTTTGCCGGTATCACATCTCCAGCCGTCTTCACCCGTTCCGATGTAATCCGGCTTATCATCAAGAATAATATCGGCGAGGAATCCGCCTCTACCGGCGGCACCGGGTTCAGCATCGTGGACATAGACGGCGATCTGTGCGAAGCCTTTGTCCAGTTTAAACTCACTGACCGTCGGAGCTTGCCAGTTTCCGCTTGCAGCGACTTCTTCGCCGTTAACAAATGCAACCCAGGTATTATCGCCACTGACCCGTAACGTGCCTTTTTTCGGCACGGCATCTGCGGGTTGTATCAGAAGTATACCGCTCAGGAAGAGCGTGAGTGTTAAAGAGAGCATCAATCGGTTTTTCATAAAAATCTCCATCTTTTATAGTAAAGCCCGAAAATATGTAGACAGTTGTTCAGTGAACGAACCCACCACCGCTGGCGAGGGTGTTTTTGATAGGGGTGTTTTTGATAGGGTATTTCTGCGTATTGCTTGGGGTTTTTGATAGGGTGTTTCCCTGCGGATTTCCCCTAAGTATCCTCGCCTCCTCGTAATGTCCAAGTAATTGTGGATTTTACTATAATTTACCATACGGTGTGTTACGGAAGGTTTTGTGAAAACATTCCTGTTTTAAATCCAAGCCACCCGTTGGGAGACTTTCAAATCTTTACCAACGTTGGCTGAACGTTCAGCAGAAATCCACTGCGTGTAGCCTGCCAACAACGGCGGCAAGCGGTTCTGAGATGGGGACGTTATCGCTCCTGTATTCTTCCTACTCACTTGGTGACTCATTAAAAAGTGCCAATCGCCCAGCGAGATCCACGACGAACTGATAGGCGACGCGCCCTGAACGTCCGCTTGAGGAAGCCTCCCATTCCAAAGCAGCTCGGTGTAACGCTTCCGTTGGGACGGATAGCCCGTGTTTCTGCGCATAATGGGAAACAATCTGCAAATAGGTGTCTTGTGAAATCCGATGAAAAGCGAGACGCAGCCCAAAACGGTCACTCAACGAGACCTTCTCTTCCGTCGCCTCGCGCGGATACAACTCATCTTCGTCATTCTGTGGGTATCGGTTCTCTTGTACCTGTCGTGGCATCAAGTGTCGGCGATTCGAGGTAGCATAGATAAGGACGTTGTCCGGGCAAGCGGAGATCCCACCCTCTAACATCGCTTTCAACTCACGATACTCGGGTTCATCTTCGCTGAAGGCGAGATCGTCACAGAAAAGGATATACCGTTCGGGGCGCTCCCACAGTACCTCAGCAATCTCCTGGAGATGGACAAGTCCCTCTTTGCTGACACCGATTAATCGGAGTCCATCGTCAGCGTAGCGTGCCAGCATCCCCTTGACGAGCGAAGATTTACCCGTGCCGCGATCCCCCCATAACAGGACGTGGTTGGCAGGCAGGCACTGTAGAAACTGCCGTGTGTTCCTATCAAGTTTCTTCTCCTGCCTTTCTATCCCGATCAAATCTGATAGCCCCACGAGATTCGGATGTTTGACGGGAATAAGATGCCCCGATTCATTCTGTGCTCGCCATCGAAAAGCGATGTAATCGTCAAGCACCGCACTCGACGATTGAACCCGGAGTCCTCCCAAGTGAGTCAATAAGTTATCTGCCTTCTCCAGCAGTTGAAGAAAAAGTTCTTCCTGATTTCGCGTTTTCTCAGACATCATTTAACTAACAAGTAACAGTACACATCACATGCCTATTACAGTCTATTTCATAAATCGTGGGAGGGCAACCTTGTAAGCCCGATTTGGCGTTTGTGTAGCGCGCTACACTCTACAAATTTTTTAACCGTCCCCACGTTAGCGTTAACTTGCCCGCTGCATCAACAGCAAGCGGACCCCCAAAAGTCAGCGTCCCAAGATTTCCTGAATCGTCAGGATTCAGACCGTGCCAATCCATGAACACAAGACCAGCCTTCTTCTCCGGGTTATCCGTTCCTTCCTCGTATCCGGGCGTGAAATCGCCGTTTCCCTCTGGCAGGAACGCTCCGCTCGCTGAAAAAACAAGTAGAGACCCGAAGAGGATTGATAAAATTGCCGTTTTCATCGCTTGATTTATCTCCTCTGCTGTTTGATAGTCAAAGTCAAATATCAAAAGAAGTTCCCAATGAACATTGTACCACTTTTCTGTGAAATTAATGGCTGCTTTCAAGCATTTGAACACCGGACGAAATCCCAACTCGGTGCGGATGAAAGAACGGATACTTCACTTCCAGACTCAAATTTTCTCAGACACCCGGGCTGCCAACTGAGACAGGGCATAGGTTTTGTCAAAACTCTAAACCCAATATACCAGATACATCTTCAAGGACCGCATAAACATCGTAATTCTCAAAAGCTGCGTATGGTGTGACACCCGACAGCAGAGCAATAAACGCAACACCAGCACGTCGCGCAGTTTCGGCATCGGTCACGCTGTCCCCGACGTAGAGACAATTTTGGGGGGTACTACCTGTTTGTGCAATCGCCAGCAGTAAACCTTCAGGATTCGGCTTATATGCTGCGTCCCCACCACCAACGATAACTTCAAATGCCTCCAATAGATTCTCACGCGCAAGAATCGGCTGAATGTAGCGACGATGTTTCTGAGAAACGATAGCAAGTTGGATACCAAGCCTCCGCAACGCCTTCACCGTCTGTGGCACCCCGGCATAAAACTTCGCCAACGCAACCATCGTCTCATCAGCGCGTTGAAAAAACAACCGCGTAAATTCATCGACACACTTGGTGTATGCGTCCCCTGCTAACGCCGTCAGTATGTTCGGTAGCGACAAACCGATTGCCTGACGAACCGCGGCATCGGAAGCAAGCGGCAAACCCATTTTTTCAAACGCGAAATTGACACCGTCAATTGTGCCCCGCGCCGAGTCTACCAACGTATAGTCAAAATCGAATATGATTGTTCGGATAGGCAGCTTCAATTGGCTCAAAATTCAAGTTCGGATATCCCGACCTCCGCTGCTGCCTCTTGAATCTGCCGCCATGTCTCGTCATCAATAGGGATTCCATCGCGCAAACGATGCTCTGTTTGACGCGCCTCGATTTCTCCCGGAGCCAGAATTTCATCGAATCCCGGAGCGGTTGGTGAGGCTTTCACGTGGGCAACGAGTCCGTCAACGTGCTCATAAAAGTCATCAAGCGGTGTAAAATTGGCGACATCCAGGGCAATCATCAGGACCCCGTTCTGAAGGCGGGTGTTCCCGGATCCACTACAGCCAGCACCCGACAACGCACCCCCTAAAATGTCAATCATCAGACCGAGAGCATACCCCTTGTGTCCAGCAATCCCACCGAGCGGTAACAACGCACCCTGCGGAGATTCCATCAAGTCTTGTGGGTCCTGGGTCGGTTCGCCTTCGTTGTTGATGAGCCAACCGAGTGGCACAGACTCCCCACGATTAACAGCGACGCGGATCTTGCCTTGTGCCACAACACTACTCGTAATGTCCAACAGAATTGGATGTCCTTCGCGTGTCGGTGTCGCAATAGCAATAGGATTCGTTGCGAGTCGTCCGTCTCGTCCACCGAACGGGGCGACGTAGAGCGCAGTTCCACCCGCATTCACCATCGTGATGCCTACCATACCGGCTTCAGCTGCCATCAACGGGTAACTTCCAATACGTCCGATATGGTTGCAGTTATAGACACTGATTGCGCTGATAGTGCTTGACTTCGCCTTCTCGATCGCGAGCGACATCGCTTTCTGTGCGATGACGTGTCCAAAGCCCCAATTGCCGTTGAGGAGTGCGTGCGAAACCGACTCACGTTCAATCTCTATCGGTGCTCCCGGCTGAATTAACCCGGATTCGATGAGTCCAATATACTGCGGAATGCGGATAACGCCGTGGGAATCATGCCCTGCGAGGTTTGAAGCGACGAGCAGTTCCCCGATAACCTCTGCTTCATCGCTTGGGACACCCGCGGCTTCAAAGATGTCAGTTGTGATTTTCTGTAATTGGTTCTGCGTGAAATTTGGCATATCAGTGTTCGCGTTTACCTCTGTTTTTTACTATGCTGCGTCAAACAACGATGGGAAATGACGATACGGATCGGCAGGTTCACGGAAGAGAATCTTTTGACGCTCTGTTAATTCTATATCCTCCGGTGGGGTAACACGCCGCGATGTCCATGCGATATGTGAAACACAATACTTATACAAAAGGGATCTGCGTTGATGCTTGCCGTTCCACGCCGCTGTGCCGTGTGTCAGTGATTCGGTGAATAGAATCGCCGACCCAGCAGGAGCCTCCGGAATGACGACACAGGGTGCCTCTTCGGGTGCTTCAGCTATCTGTTGCGGTAACTTGAAATTGCCTTTATGGCTCCCCGGAATACAACAAAATCCACCGTAATCCGGTCCGGTATCTGCAAGGTTCCACGTCACAACGACAAACCCGTTGTGGATCTCATTATTCCGGAAAGAGTAGTATTCCCCCGGCTTCGCTCTTGCCGTTGGAGAAGTAGCACCGTAATCGGCATGTAGATGTCCGCGCGGCATTCCTTCCCGCATATACATCCCGTAAATTCGGTCAAGCCGAAAGCAATCGCCCAGACGGAATTGAAGTATCGGCATAATCTTGGGATAGTCGAGTAAATCGCAAAGCGGTTTCCCCCACTGCAAAAACCCGGAGCCATCTGGGGCACTCCCAAACCTTTGGACCTTTCCCGGCGTGGGAAGTTGTTGCTCGTCAACACATTGATTGAGCGCTGCAACCTCTTCTGGACTCAAGACATTCTCGATGACGAGGTAGCCTTGCACGTCAAAGAGGTATTGTTGCAACTGTAAATCACTCATACGCCTACCCTCCTGTTAACCACAGGTTTCAAACTTATCTGTGAAATTGTTTCAATAAGAGTTGATTATCAATTTATCATATTTGTAGCACAGTGTCAAACAAATTTCAATTTTGTGACGTGTCGATGCCCTATATGGTGCAGCGCGAATGTAGACTTGACCGTTTTGGTGCAAGTTATCCGTTTTGAGACTGGATACAGCGATATATTTAGTGTTCCAGTCGATGGCATATAAATTGCTCAATTTATAACGAGAGTCTATTACTCGAAAAGGAGGTCCCCGACCTATGAAGAAAGGAACGTTGACCTTGTCGCGGTTGCAAAAGCAATGAAACAAATTGACCCCGCCAACCCGTTTTTGCAATAAGGACAGATTTTGGTGTTGACCCGCTGTGGAATCTATTGTAAACTCTGTCTTATCAGACGTGCCAACTCTACAGAAACATCAAAAGGAGGAGCCATGGAAAAACGTATACTCGGACGAACAGGACTCGAAGTGAGCGTTTTAGGGATGGGTGGACTCTTTGTCTCGACGGCTGGTGGTAGGAATCGCGCTGACGGACGTAACGCTATCCGTCGGGCTCTGGAACTCGGTGTCAATTATGTTGATACCGCACCGAGCTACGGTAACAGTGAAGAGGTCGTTGGAGAAGCTTTAGAGGGTGTGCTTCAACCGCACTATCTTTCCACGAAAATCGGTGGAAGACCTCAACCCTTTGATCCAAAAGATAAACAACTCTTGCGTCAGTCGGTTGAAGAGAGTCTACGCTTGCTGAAAAGGGATACGATCGATATTTTGATGGTGCATGAACCCGATCGTCCCGGACAATACGATTGGTGGACAAGCCACGAGACATTTGATGGACCGGTCTGTGAGTTGTTAGCGGAACTCAAAGAGGAAGGAATTGTTCGTTTCACCGGATTAGGCGGCACGACCGCACATCAACTACCCGCAATTATGGCAACAGGTGTCTACGATGTGGTGCTGGCAGCGCAAAACTACAGTCTGCTCTGGCGTGAAGCGGCAATCTCAATTTTTCCAGAAGCGAAACGACAGAATATGGGAATTGTCATCGGTGCTCCCTTACAACAAGGAGCATTGTCACGCCGCCACGCCGAAGTGGAGACAGGGGCATGGTGGCTTAGCCGTCCTCGTCAGGAACAGTTCAAAGCACTCTACCGGTTTTTGGATGAACTCGAACTCTCGCTTCCAGAGGCAGGTATCCGCATGGTCATATCCAATCCCGATATTTCTACCGTGTTGGTGGGGGCGAGGTCAGTGGAGGAGGTTGAACAGAATGTTCGTGCTGCTGAAGCCGGTCCGTTGCCATCGGATGTGCTGGAGCGGCTTCAGGAGATAGCGGATATGGTGCCGTTTCGACCCTTTGAGGAGGCACACAGTTTGTCGTTTGGTAGGAAATACAGCGGTCCAGGTCCCGCTCGGTAAGATGAAAAAAAGAGAGGCGCGCTTTCTAAGCGCGCCTGCAAGAAAAAAATGAACCGCAAGGTGTTATTCGTTGATGTAATCCGAGTGCAACTCGAGTGTATGCAGCTCCCAGTTCTCTGCCCGGACATCAAGTTCAGCTTCGATAGCCATTATATCTTCTAACTGCTCAAAGGCATCGACATCCTCTTGACTCGCAAACTCTAACACAACAAGCCGATGTGGGGATTCACCATAGTAGTTGTCGTAAGAGGATACCGCTTTCACCTGAGGGGGCCCGACCAATGCAGAAGAAATAGAAGCAACCCATTCCAGATATGCTGCTTTTCCCCCGAGGGGATAGTCAATAAAAATAACACCCTTAATTGGCCAATCGTCTACCTCGGTTTTCGCGTAGTCAGAGCGCTCAATAAACGTGTGTGCGCTTACTTGAGTTGCATGGTTGGGAAGGTTTGCAAAAACGCCGGCTATCTCCGGACGATTCATATATGCCGCCGCATCAAGAAAACTGTCAAATTCAAACTCAACAAACCGGTGTGGACTCACGTCCTCACGATTGTCGTAAGATCGTATCCGATTGACCTCTTCCGGGGCTTGTAGCGTTGCCGCAATGGACGCAATCCACTCGAGATAAACCTCCTTCTCACCCTCTGGGTAGTCGACTAGCCAGACTAAACTCACTGGAACCGCTTCCATGTCAGTCATAGTCTCATCCATAGTGGCATCTGCCAATGGCATGCCATCCATTACCACCCTTTGCGCTTTATCACAACCTGCCAGTGCAACAAACGCGATGAGAATTATTAAGAATAAATTTGTCAATCTCAAATTCATTATTTCATCTCCTCCGTTAAAATAAAAATAAATAAAATTAGGACTTACGCAACATCCATTGCTGGCGAGGTTTCAAACCTCGCCAGCGGCGTGTCATACGGAGGTGCTCATAGAAAAATTGTGTAAGTCCTATACTTTTTAAGAGTTTGCTTGCGACTCCCAAATCGGTTCTGGAGCCTGCGCACGGAAGTTTACCGTGCGAGCGAGAACAAACAGGAGGTCCGAAAGCCTGTTCAAACTTCGGATTATCTCAGGATTGACCTCCGCTTCGCGTGCGAGACGCACGACACACCGTTCACTTCGACGGCACACCACGCGCGCGATATGCAAAATAGCGCCAGCGGTGCAGCCACCGGGCAGAATAAAGTTTGTCAGTGGTGGAAGCTCCGCAGATAGTGTATCTATTGCGGTCTCCATCTCTATGGTGAAATCTGCCGGTATGCGGAATTCGGCAGCTTTCGTATGTGTCGCTGGCGTTGCCAAATCCGCACCGACATCAAAGAGGTGATTCTGAACCCGCGCCATGAGCTCGGAAAGATCAGCATCGTCAACCTGCGTCTGCGCATAACCGATATAAGCGTTCAGTTCGTCAACAGTGCCGATCGCCTCAATGCGTGGTTCATCTTTCCCTAACCTTGTTCCGCCGTAAAGCGCAGTCTCTCCAGAATCGCCGAATTTAGTATAGATTTTCATATTCATCTATTATATAATCCAAGTTGCTACCTTGGAATAAAAGATGCTATATTCATTGCTTTTTTGGATGCCTTTTCATAAATCTTGAAGGTACACCTTTTAAACTCGAGCTATAACGCGTTAAAGCCCCAGCGGGGCGACATCTGTATCCCTTAAACTTCCGCGTGTGGTCAAAAAAAATAGTACGCAAACATTTACAGTTTGTTAGATGGCAACTTGGGTTATTATATACTCAGTCAGGAAAGGAGTCAAGCAAACGTCATAGCACCCACACCCTAAAGGGTGGGGCTTGTGCTTCATCGTAGTTTGCCTCAAAGTGAGGCCTTACATCTACTCCACAACGGGATACTAAGCAGCCCGCTTGCCCGAAGGCAACTCACTATTTTTTCAGAGTGCGTTTTTTCGGATCGGGTGTTTTACTGCCTCGCATCCATTACACTCAAAAAGCTCGTCTGGGTTGTTTAGCGTCATCGTGTTGTCGTTTTACGTAAACCCACTCAGCAATAGCGTCCAGTACGCATAATTCACAACCTTCTGCACGACGCAGAGCATTCTAACGATTTTGGCGTTTTCTGTCAAGAAAAAGGAGAGAGGTGTTTCCTCCCCACTTTATAAAGACGGAGTTTCTACACCGAAAATTTTGATGAATAACTTAGGAAAAATCGTAAAAGTTGATGTTGTTGATTTACGCGTCCCCACATCGGATACACTACTCGGTTCCGATCCCTTTCATAAAAAACCGAATTATTCTGCAGTCCTAACGACACTTGAAACAAGCACAGGACATCAAGGTATATCAGTGGCGTTCACCGCGGGTGCCGGAAACGACTGGATTGCCTACGGCGTTAAAGACCTGGCACAACTCGTTGTTGGGGTGGAGATGGCCACTTTCGTTGACGACCCCGGTGCATTCCACAGGCTTCTTGTCGACCATCACCAGTTACGCTGGCTTGCTGACGGCGTTAACCGGATGGCGATCGGGAGCATTGTCAACGCGATGTGGGATACTTGGGCAAAACTGGTCGATAAACCGCTCTGGAAACTTCTCGTTGACCTACCACCAGAGAAGATTGCGCAATGTATTGATTGGCGGTACCTGCGCGATGCACTGACACCTGATGAAGCAGAGGAGATCCTCAACACACATTGGGGCAGTCGCGCAGCCCGTGAGCAGACGCTCCTCCAACAGGGACCCAAGGCTTATTCCACCGCAGGATGGCTCGGTCTGACAGATGCACAGATTATTGAGACAGTGAATCAGGTGAAAGCAGCCGGGCTTGACTGCTTCAAAATGAAGGTTGGACAGGATCTGGACTTTGACAAGAAACGACTCGCCTTCATTCGGGAGGCAATCGGCACAGAGGCACTTCTGATGCTGGATGCAAATCAGATATGGGGTGTCGATGAAGCAATCGCCTATATGGAAGAGTTAGCACAGTTCAAACCGACATGGATTGAGGAACCGACAGCGCGCGACGATGTGCTCGGCTTCGTGAAAATCGCACGTGCCTTAGAGAAACACGGTATTGGAGTCGCTACAGGCGAACAGGTACCGTCGCCTGTCATCTTCAAACAGTTAATCACGAATGAAGCGATCCAGTACTGCCAGATTGACGCGACGCGGCTCGGAGGGGTCAACGATGTGCTCGGAGTCATCTTGATGGCCGCAAAATACGCTATCCCCGTCTGCCCGCACGGTGGTGGCATCGGGTTGTGTAACATGATTCAACATTACGCCATTTGGGATCAAATTTGCGTCGCCGCGCATTCGGAAACACAGGTCGTTGAATACCTCAACTTCTTACAAGAGGACGTTTTCCTGCACCCAATTCAGGTACGCAATGGTGCCTATGTTACGCCAACAGTCCCCGGTTGGGGACTGGAGATGTATCCGGAGTTTGTCGAGAAGCACATCTATCCGACGGGTTCAGTCTGGCAGGACAGAGAGGCATCAGGAGGGATCACTTTTTTGGCGTAGTTGCCTTGGATTCAATGAAAATGCGCGGTTAGAAACCGCGCCGATAAGAAGATAGAACACTTGGTAGGTTAAATCTGTTAAGATTTCGCATCCTCTGCCCGTTCTTTAAATGCTGCTGCGCCGGATGTAATCCATCCGCCAATACCTGTCATCAGAAACCGCACCCCTGCCTTTACGTATTTTTCAACAGTCGCATCGGTTGCCAAAGTCCCAGCAACCCGTCCCGCCTCTTGGATGCGCGCGAGTGCTGCATCAATCGTCCTCTGGACATCTGGGTGGGTAAGATTCCCGATATGGCCCATAGAAGTTGCTAAATCTGACGGTGCAACGAAAAATACGTCGATATGATCGACAGTGAGAATATCGTCTAGGTTGTTAACGGCGACAATGTCTTCAATCAGGACAACCACGAGTGTCTGTGAGTTAGCGACATCAAAATAGTTGTCCACACCATAGCCCTGGCGACTGGTGAACATCCCGCGGTGTCCGATCGGCGCGAACTTCGCACCATCCACAACGTTTTGTGCCTCCGCTTTCGTGTTGACGTGCGGAACACAGATGCCCATTGCACCACAATCCAATGTGCGGTAGATAAGTCCTTGATCGTTGCGATTGACACGTGTGATAGAGGTCATCCCCCAGAGGTCGCATGCACGCGTCAGATCCCCGAGTTGTGCTGCATCCACTCGTCCGTGTTCACCTTCCAACCACACACCGTCGTATCCATTCGGACCGAAGGTATCTATATCATCAGCACTCGTCAACCCTGAAATGACGTACGCAAGGTCTCCATCCGCTAACTTCTGTTTAACTCTATTTGATCTTATTTTCATAGATTTCCCCCATGAGGTTGTTATCTTAGAAATAAAGGGTATCAGGAATCCTGAAAGTTGTCCATAAAAAAATGAAGTGCGCACTTGAGAAGCGCGCACTTCACGTTCAGAGTCGCAGTAGTGCTCTCATTCAATAAATCACTCCACTACGAACCGGAATATCAATCCCGGCTACCTATTCACTGGAGCGTAGCAGGCGGACACCCATCGCGCCGTTCAACAACGGAAGTGTGGCATTAAAAAGGATCCATATCAACGCTCGAGTGTCCATGCCGACAGCGGTAAAGTCCGACCCGACACCGCTGATGCCGAACCAGTTCCAGAAAAAGATTATAGCCGCGAACATGAATCCATAGAATAGCGTGTTAGCCGCTATGAATTCTTGAACGCTCGAATCCGCACCGGTACGGCTCATGCGGATGTAACTGAATATCACTCCCAGTATTATTGAAATAACAGAGAGCCAGTTGATATAGTCCCAAGTGGAACTGTACGGGCTACCTTCGGTGGAAGTATGGTAAATCGGTTCAAGTACCGTCTGGATGGCGACTATCGCCGCAATGATGATAAGCACAACGCCTATAACTCGTTTGAGGACTGCCATGAGAATTTCCTCCTCTTCCCTGACTGGGTATAGTTAAATCCTATCCCAAGAAACGAAATTGGGTATAGCATTGTTAATCGATGAAGTTTGAAATCCTTATCCTTTTCGGTAACGCAACAAGGGGTTACCGGCACTTCTTGACAAAATTAGAAAAAGCGATTCAATGCCGATCAACAATTCCTGATTCGACACCGAGTCGCTTTTTTTTGGATTTTAACGCCGACCTCAACCGTTCGAGGATTACCATCTTCCGCAGAAAGGGCACCGCATCTGCTCGTAGTTGGTGAAAATGCACACCTCCTACAGCACGCCTCCCGAAACCGTTGCTGTTATTCCCAGGTCCCGCGCGTCCCCTTCCCTTGTAACAACCTGGCTTTTGACATCCCAGCATAGACTGACGACCAACGCCATTGTTGATTACCAGTCGATAATAGGTGCCGATGCTCGTCAATTCGCTGTTATCCAGACGCAAAATTGCCAACGAATTCAAGCTTACAGAATCTTGCGATGCGGGGTGAACACGGTCTCGGATACTCACTGTTGGGACCTCCATAATAAGGCTTTATCCCAAAAAGAAAATTATCACGTGTTACGGAAAAATTCACCAGATTTGCCCATATTATACATTTTTCAACATTTAATGTCAATTTTTTTTACAAAAAAGTATATTCGGAAGTCTAAATCGCGGATTACAGGATTCTGCTGAAAAGTAGGAAGGCACGCGAAAGCCACGCCTTCAGGTAATCACCACACTTTATCCAAACTGAATGGGAACAAACGCCTCAATCTCCGCAGCATACCTCTCAAAATCACGATCAGCGAGAGATTTCAAGTTGTCCAACTGCGTAAGGGTATCCAACTCCCAGAAATCAATTTCTGGGTTGATTCGCAGGTAATTCTCCTTTAACAGCAGTTTCGCTGTCCTTGCAGATGCCTGAGATTGCAGTGTCATCACATAGGATGTCAGTTTCGCACCACCCCACCCCGTGATAAATCCCCATCCGCGCCTGTTGCGATACATATCCACCGAATGCCCTGTGCCAACGGACAGCATCCGCACCTCTTGTGTCTCTTTTCCGAACACCGAGAGTGCCTCTGTGAAGGCGACCGTGGACGGATTGTTTGCCCATAATCCGCCATCTGCTAACAGGAAGTTGTCAACGGATTTTGGCGCGAAAAACGTAGGTGCGGCACAGGAGGCGAGGATCGCATCTCGCAAACTCACATCTTTACCTGCAGGAGTGATCTCCGAATCACGACTTCTATAATTCGATCTAAAGATGTGAACTTCACTTTTGGCAATCTCCGAACTTGTTATCATCAAGGGACTTGCTATTTCGCCGAGCGGCGTTGCGGGGAGATACTTGGCAATAATTTGCGCGAGTTTTTGGTCGGGATATTTACTGAGGAACAACGGGATCCGATACCACCTTCTTCGGAAGATATAGGGTGTTTCAGTCTCAAAAAGTTCGACAATATCTTGCATAGGAATGTCGGAGACAGCGGCACCAGCGATGATTGCCCCGGTACTCGTTCCAGCGATGAGATCAAAACAGGCTTTGATGCTTATTCCAAAAGCCTGTTCAATTTTGGCAAGGAGCTGGGCGGTGTATATGCCGCGAGTGCCGCCGCCATCTAACGCGAGGATGTGAAAAGTGTCTGTGTTGTCCATTAATTGTTTCCCGATGTATTTCATACATAGATTTTTCGTTATCTGTGTATGCTACAGTCAACATACCACATTTCTCTGCCAAAATCAACTGAATTTTGACACTTGACACAAACCCACAATTTCTGCTAAAATGCTGTCCAAAACAGCAGGACAAGGAGAAATCATGAACCGCAGAAATTTTTTAATTCAGGGAAGCACTACCTTGGCAGGGATCCTTCTCGCGAGCAGTCCTCTGCGCGTATATGCTGCCCAGCATGACCACCAGACAGGTCAGAAATTACCGCCACTGCCCTACGCGTACGATGCCCTCGAACCTCATATTGACAAACGCACAATGGAAATCCATCACGGAAAACACCACCAAGGCTACGTCAATAAACTCAACGCGGCGATCGCACGCAGTCACGACCTGATGCACATGTCCCTTGAGGACATGCTCCAAAATATTGAAAAGGTGCCGAAACATCTCCGTCAAGCCGTTATCAACAGCGGCGGTGGGCATGCGAACCATACGCTTTTCTGGAGCATTATGACTCCAGGCGGCAGCGAGCCAACAGGTAAAGTTGTTGAAGCCATCCAATCCACGTTCGGATCATTTGATGCTGGCAGCGAGATGTTCGACAAAATAGCGAAAACGCATTTCGGGTCAGGATGGACATGGCTCGTTGTTGATGAAAAGAAGAAGTTGCAGATATACGCTACATCAAATCAGGATAGTCCACTTATGAAGGGACACACTCCCATCCTCGGCCTCGATGTCTGGGAACACGCCTATTATCTGAAATATCAGAACCGACGCGCCGATTACATTGACGCGTGGGGCAAAGTCATCAATTGGGAACAAGTCAACGTTAATTACCTTGCGGCAATGAAGTGATAACAGAAGCGAGGTTGAAAAACCGCGTTTACCGAGGAGAATAAGGTTATGCTATCGCTGGTGAGGTTTCCTAACCTCGCTACTAATATTATACCGTATTATACGTAGATTTTACTGTAAACCATCCCATAGAAAAGCAAGGAGACACTATGGAACGTAGAGATTTTTTGCGACAGAGCGGTTTAACGCTTACCGGGTTGTTGCTCAGCCCGTGGGCAGTCTACGCCTTCCCAAGCCGTGAAGGTGAAGTGCTTATTCCATTCACCGATCAGCCACCGGAGCCGCCTTCAAAGCGCGGTTTACTGGATTGGAATGAGCTTGACGCCTTTATCACACCGAACGATAAATTCTTCAACGTTTCACACTACGACAAACCTGAAGTAGACCTCGCGACGTGGAAACTGGAAGTAAGCGGTTTGGTTAAAAACCCGCTGATACTCACAATTGAGGACATCAAAGCGCGCCCCCGACAGGAGGTAACCTTTACGCTGGAATGCTCCGGCAACCACGGATTTCCAACGTTCACAGGCGGAATAGGCAACGCAAAATGGGCAGGTACACCGCTCGCACCAATCCTCAAGGAAGCAGGCATCCGAGAAAATGGAATTGAGGTTATCTTCTTTGGACACGATGCCGGAGAAGAGGAACGGCGGGATGTAAAAATGCGTCAGAACTTTGCACGCAGTATGTCCGTCGAAGACGCGCTACAGGACACAAACCTCCTCTGCTACGAGATGAACGGTGAACCGTTACCACACGCGAACGGAGCACCGCTACGTCTGATTGCTCCCGGCTGGTATGGCATCGCGTGCGTCAAATGGCTCAAACGCATCGAGGTGCGCGACACCCGGTTTATGGGGAGATTCATGGGACGCGACTATGTCACGATGCGCGAGGAGAAACGTCCCGACGGTGAATCGGTCTGGATGGAGACCTCGGTTGGTAGAACAAAGTTGAAATCGTTGGCGGCGAAGGTGACGCGCCTCGGTGATAAATACCGCATCTACGGTGCGGCGTGGGGTGCCCCCATCCAAACGGTTGAAGTGAGTATTGATGGTGGTGCATGGCAAAAGGCGACGATAGATCCGGAAGAGGACGCGGAATTCGCTTGGAAAATTTGGCATCTCGACTGGAACAGCCCGTCGAAAGGCGAACACACCGTCGTCTCCAGAGCCATTGATACGATGGGAAACACCCAACCCGCAGGCGATTCCGACTACATCACTGGAAAACACACCTATTGGGAAAGCAACGGTCAGGTCGTCCGCCAAGTTAATATCGAATAGGAGTCTCTTTGTAGGTTGGAAACTTACAAACCGTTTTTTTAATTATGGGTCGCTTTGACCGCTCTCCATTTCATTACGAGCGGGCTTCTGGTGAAGTCTCGACGTTTCTGGGAATTTGTACGGTTCTGCCTCTCGCAGTTCATTTTTTAATGATGAACCGCTTTGACTGCATTCCAAATGTAAAGCAGAGACAAATTATGCCGTTTGAGGCATAATTTCATTACGCGCAGGTTTTCGGTGAAGTTGCGGCGCGTTGTGTCAGACTGAACAGATTCTGAAGAAACACCAAGACTCACCAAGAACCTGCCTGTAACGTAGTGGAGGGCAGTCCAGGAGTCCCATAATTAAAAAAGCAAAAACTTAATAATTGGAAAAATATGAACATAACCGATGCCCAGAAACAGCAATTCCAAGAGGAAGGCTATTGCATTTTAGAGAATGTTATCCCAGAATCGCTTCTGGAGCTGCTCCGCGGTGAATGCGGAACTTTTATCGGTCAGATGGATGCCGAGATGGATCGGCAGGACACGGATGTCCTCGGTCTCAATCATCGTCACAAGCGGTATTTCGTCTCAAACTGCTTCAGGAAACAGCCGAAACTTCGCGAATTTCTGTTCAGCGACCTAATGGCAGATGTCTGCCGCGCCACCTTAGGCGATACGGCGTATCTCTTCTGGGAACAGTACGTCGTCAAAGGAGCAGAAGAGGGAATGAAGTTCAGTTGGCACCAGGATTCGGGTTACGTCGGCTATCCCGATCACAAGCCGTACCTCACCTGTTGGTGTGCCCTTGACGATATGTCTGAAGAGAATGGGACGGTCTCCGTGATGCCGTTTTCCCACATCGGTGTCCGTTCGTGGGTAAAGCACATTCGCGACGATGAAAGTAACGATATGGTGGGCTATTTTGGACCGGAAAAGGGTGTGCCTGCCATCGTGCCTGCGGGGAGCATTGTGGCGTTTACGAGTGTCAATTTCCACTGCAGCGGCACGAACTACACGAACAACCTACGGCGCGCCTATCTTGCTCAGTATTCGGCGGAGCCGCTTCTGTCGCATGATGGAAGCCGCTTGTGGGGCAATGCAGAGCCGTTGTTGCGGGATGGCGAGTCTGCCGTGGGAGAACCACCACCCGATATTACGTCGCGTTTTGATTGATGAGAGTTGTACGGCGGGTTGACTCACCGAGTAAAATCAAATTATCTTCTACTCGGCGTTGTTAAGTTCTTGAAGCGAATCCTCAATCTCAGTTTTGAGATCTTGGTTGTCGATTTGTTCTGCTAACTCCAAGGCTTTCTGGAAATCCGTTTTTGCTTCTTGAATTCTTTCCAAGAGGGCATTCGCTTCGCCTCGGGTGTGATAAGCTTCAGCCAAGGATGGGTTTAGACGAATCGCTTCGTCACAGTCAATAAGAGCTGACTCAGTCCGATCTAACTTAATTTTTGAAAAACCGCGATTGTTATAGGCTTCAGCGTCATCTGGTTTGAGTTCAATGCTTTTATCAAAATCAGCAATCGCAGCTTCATAGCATTTTAGTTCATGTTTGGCATAGCCACGTAAGAAGTAGGTTTCAGGAAAATCCGGTTTGAGTTCAATGCTTTTATCAAAATCAGCAATCGCGCCCTCATAACGTTCTAATTTAAGTTTCGCACGTCCACGCATGAAATAAGCTTGCGCAAAATCTGGTTTAAGCCGAATGACCTCATCAAAATCAATAATTGCAGTCTTATAGTATTCTAATCTAATCTTTGCTGAGCCACGCCTAAAGTAGGCGTAAACATCACCTGGTTTGCGTTTTATACCTTCATCAAAGTCAACAATTGCTTCCTCATAACGTTCCAAGACATCCTTTGCATGCCCTTGCATAAAATAGGCATGGGCACCATCCGGATTGAGTTTTATACTTTCGTCAAAATCAGCAATCGCAGCCTCATGGTGCCCCAACGTCCCTTTTGCTATCCCTCGATTACTGTAAGCTTCTGCATAATCCGGTTTTAGACGCAGGACTTCGTCATAATCGGCGATTGCAGCCTCATGGTGCTTGAGCCTATTTTTCGCTCTCGCACGGTTGTAGTAGGCATCAGTATACTCAGGATTCAGGCGTATCACCTCATTATAGTCGTTAACTGCGGATTCGTATTGATGGAGTTCGCTTCTTGCCCATCCTCTATTGTAATAAGCGTCCACATACTCGGGATTCAGACGTATCGCCTCATTATAATCAGAAATAGCGGACTCATATTGTTCTAAAAGTGATTTTGTGGCTCCTCGATTGTTGTAGTAGACGGCATTATCCGGCTTAAGGCTAATCGCGTTATCGTAAGCGAGACAGGCATCTTCTTGATTGTTATCCGACAAGAGACCGCCGATGGAAAACCAAGCATAGGAAGCGAGTTCATTATCTATTCCTTCTGCAATATTTACGATGGATTGCCACTTTTCCATGGCATCCGCAATTTTTCCATCCCGTTGCAACAGATAGGCATCAATTATCGCTCTGTCTATCAGAGACAATTGAGTGTTCTGCAGTTCCTTTTGCACAGTTTCGGCTACTGATCCAACTTTCTGCAGATTACTGATATTTTCTATGATTTCAATTAGCGTTTTTGCGTTCACAGTTACCTTTGATGTTGTGTCTCACATCATGCCGTTTTCGGGGATCAAGTCCGCTTGATGACACCGATTTCAAGTAGGAACAATTGTGTGTGAGCGAATGGGGCATGGCGGTATTTACGACTATCAATTTCTACTCGGAGATTCAAACCAGACAGCAATTTGCACTTCATTTTATCTCATGCAATGCATCACAAAGCCCAACTCTCCTATGGTAGTTGTGAGTAAAGTAGAAGAGGAAATTCTACTACAATCCAATTGAAATTTGGAACGGTAAAACGACTGTTTGAAACACTACACGCGATGTTTTGAATTAACCAAATACTCACTTAATTTTTTCAATAAACGCCTGTGGCGAACAGTTGATATCTCACCTATACTTCCGACTATTTCCTCCGTTCGGACTCGCCCTAAGAAGCCGACTCGAATCACAGATTGTTTAGCATTAAGTTTTACACTATTATCAACTGTGTTTCCAACAACTTCATCAAAATTCGCTTCGCTCCGCGTTATTTGTGAACTTATGCCGCAAACGAGGAATTCCTTATAATAAGTCGGCGGTAATTTTCGCAGGCAAATCGCAGGTCTAAGTTTTAATCCTGACTTTTCTCCTTCCTCATAAGCATGGCGTGCCTCGTCGTATCGTTCTTGGCGTTCATACAGAGATCCTAGCGGTATGTAAACATCAGAACTGTCCTCCTGACGTTCTGAGAGTATCTCAAGTACATCCTCAAGTGCGTTTGTTGCTTCAGGAAGATCATCCTGCATCTCAAGAAGCACTGCCAACTCCAAGAGTGCTTGTATATCATCCGAATTCGCCTCAAGCGTATCGTCTATCCGTTTTTGATGGCGTTGCAGATCTTCAGGAGGCAGGCCAACTAATTTTTCTCTCGCCCTAAGGTATACCTGAACTCTATTGAGAAAGGACTGGGAATTTCCGAGTAAATAAACGAGAATTACGTCGCGCTCTGCGATAGGTTTGGGGGGTCTATACATCATACTCAGGATTTGCCGAGGTAAGCATGTCGAGGGTATATTCGGGTTCATCATTGCCATAAGCTGCCTCAAGACCGCGCGCAGGTACACGTAAACTGACAGTTCCTTCCTCGTTAAGGCCTGCGTAGTCAGGATTTACGGAGATGAGCATATCAAGCGTGTACTCGGGTTCGGCATCACTATATGCGGCTTCAAGGTCTTGAGCAGGTAAAGGCAATTCATTCTCAACTTCTTCTCTGTCCAAGGATTCATATTGATGTGTCACATTAGATGTTTCTTCATACTTCTCGATGAGTTTACCGATGAAATGCATCAATGGAGCAAAAAGATGATTTTCATCTTCACCAACAACATCGATTAACTTGTCTAATGCTGTGACAAGCCCTTGATGATCATTTTCTGTCAGCGTAGTTAAGAGTCGATCTTCAGTTACGTTGACAAGCGCGCCCACAGCAGCAACAAGCAATTGAAATCTACTGACTTCTTGAGTCGCATAGTTCCTCTGCCCTGCTATGGCTGATGTAGTATCAGAACTCTCTTGTATCGGTGACGAGCTAAATTTGACAGGTGCTTGCTCTTGGACTCCAAGTGCCTGACTAAATTCATCGATATCTCCTGCCGATGGCGCATGTGGCGCAAGTTGCTCCTGGGGCAATGTATCAAGTCCAAGCATGTCCAATCCATCAGCATCTTCGATTTCAGATGAAGGGGTAAATTCCCCGAGGTATGCTCTTAACATAATCTCTGGTTTCCTCTGTCGTAATGCAATATGTTAACCTTACATGAACATAAGTTTTTTGCTATGATAAAATAGGCGAGGACATTTTGTTAACATCTACTTCCTTATTTGCTCGGCATTCCAAAACCACCCTCAGTATACCATGCCCAGCCCAAGTATGGGTATATAGAAAAAAGTTGACAAAAACTGGCAGGCTTTCAATAAATCTACCTAGCAATCTGAAAATTGCAACGACTACAACGTATTTAAGCCTAATTATAGCGTATTTAAACCTATATGTCAAGAAAATTACATCAATAGAGCAGCACTTCCAGTTGCTCTTACTTGCCTCAGAGAAGTTAATTCCTAACGCTTCATAGAAGAATGACGACTAAACCCCGTCAGATAATTCCCAATCTTATCTTGGATATTTCGCGCTGATCTTGCTGGACCGACATAATGGCTGATGAGAATGCCGAACGCAAACACCTCATCGTCTGCTGTCACGGTGTAGCCAGCAAGCGCAGAAACACCGCTTAACGTCCCCGTTTTCGCACGCAATACCTTTTCGGCGGACACGCCTTGCATCCGACTTTTCAAGGTGCCATCGACACCAGCAATCGGAAGTGATGCCAGATACTCCGGCATCAATTCAAAATTGTGATACATATAAACGAGCAACTTCGTGAGCAATTCCGCGTTGAGGAGATTGTACCGAGAGAGCCCAGAACCGTCAACGAACCGATGCATCGGCGGTTCCTCCATGATTTCTGCCAAAAACTCAGTGACAACTTCTCTCCCTTTTTTCCACGTCCCCGGTTCACCGATCACTTCAGCACCTATTGTCTTGAAAATCAATTCAGCGATCCAATTGTCACTCGGTTTGTTCATCAGTTTGAGAATGTCGGCGAGTGGCGGCGATAGATGTTTCGCTACGCTGTGTGCATCTGATGAGACTGTTCCTGGCACTACATCACCCATTACGTTAACGCCTTTTTCCATAAGCACAGTTTTCAAGAGATGTCCACAGGCAAGTGCCCTGCTCATTTTGCTTGCATCGGGTTCGACTTCTCGGATACTCAAAGCACTGATCCACAGCGGTCTATCGTCCCACATCCACCCCGGACCTTCCCAAATGGCATCGAGATATGTTTCGTCAACGACGATGTCACCCTGTATCGACTTCACACCGATTTGAAGCAATGCATCGCTTAATTTCACGATGTCTTGAGGTTGGAGCACCGGGTCAGCCCTGCCTTTTAGATAGATGTTTCCTACGACTTCACCCTTCACAACGGCATCAGCGTAAAGTGTTGTTTCAAATTGGTAGTCCGACCCCAGTTTCGCCAAAGCAGTCGCTGCTGTGAAGAGTTTCGTTGTAGAGGCAGGGTGGTGTAACTTGTGGCTATTTTTTTCGTAAATCACTTCCCCTGTTTCAACGGCAACAACCTTGATGCCGATGCTTGCAGTTGTGAACAACACTTCCTCCAAAACGGCATCAATATTGGTGTGTAGTCTTTCGAGTGGGTCTACAGGAGTTGTCGGCGGTTCGGTTTGAATCGGCTTGGTGGCAAATATCCCACAACCTGAGAGCAACAGCGCACCGCAAAATAGAAAAATAGCAAATGCTTTCATGATTTCCAATAATATCACAATTGAATGAATTATCAAAATGCAAACCGATTACAACTAATAATTTTCGACTTTAAGAGGTTCAAAATAGATGTACCATAAGGCTTTTATGCTCCCGTTGGCACTCCGTAAAACGCAGACAAAATTTGACTTTTACCCTGAAATGTGATAAAATATCAGTAGACAGATGAGACAGGAGTCACGACACAAAAATATAAAAGGAGATACTGAATTTTGGCATTGTAGGGTGAAGCTTGCAAGCCCATATTCAAAAATGCAAGCCAAAACTTGCTGTGAAAACAACATGGTTGAATTTTACGACACAACACTCAGGGATGGCAGCCAAGCAGAAGGTGTAGCGTTTTCTGTTGAAGATAAACTCATCATCATAGAGGCACTGGATAAATTAGGCATCTGCTATATCGAGGGTGGCTATCCCGGTTCCAATCCAAAAGACATAGAGTTTTTCAAACGGGCAAAAGGCATGGCACTGGAAACGGCAACGATCGTACCGTTCGGTAGCACGCGCTATCCCACCTATACCGCTGAGGCTGATCCAAATTTAACCGCTTTGCTGGATACAGGGGCAAGAACTATAACGATCTTTGGAAAAAGTTGGCGACTCCATGCCACTGATGTCCTGCGCGTCACAGCAAAAGAAAACTTGGAATTAATTGAGAGTTCTGTCCGTTATCTCGTGGAAAATGGTCGCGAGGTCATCTACGATGCCGAACATTTCTTCGATGGTTACGCCGATGATGCTGAATATGCAATAGAGACGCTACGAGCCGCTGCCACTGGCGGCGCGAGTTGCCTCGTCCTTTGTGATACGAATGGCGGCAGATTACCGTTAGAGATTCAGGAGGGTGTCGAAGTCGTTCTCGCCGAACTGTCATTACCTGTCGGTATTCATACCCACAACGACGCAGGAATGGGTGCCGCAAATTCAGTACTCGCCGTGCAAGCAGGCGCAACTCACGTGCAAGGCACATTCAACGGCTATGGTGAACGGTGTGGAAACGCGAACCTCGCCTCTATCATCCCCACAATTCAACTCAAACTCGGAATAAAGTGCCTCAGCGATACGCAATTGCAAGCGATAACAAGTGTGTCCCGACTCATCAGTGAATTGGCGAACCTCCCGCATGATGAACGTCAACCCTACGTTGGGCGTTCCGCCTTTGCGCATAAAGGGGGTTTACATACCGATGCCATCCGTAAAAACCGCCTCACTTATGAGCATATCGTGCCGGAAACAGTCGGTAATACGCAACGAATTCTCGTTTCCGACCAAGCGGGACGCGGCACCCTTATGAAGAAAATCGAGAAGGAATATCCCGATTACGACAAGAATTCACCACAGGTACTGGAACTCTTCAAACGCCTCAAAGAAGCGGAACAGGATGGCTACCAATACGAAGCCGCCGAAGCATCGTTTGAACTTCTGACACATAAGGTATTCAATGGATATGAATCCTTTTTTGAGCCTGTCGGTTTTCGCGTGATTATCGAACAGTTCAGTGACTTCGCCATGCGTTCCGAAGCAACCATAAAGGTCACGACCCCAGACGGCCTGACCGCACATACCGCCGCTGATGGAGATGGACCCGTCAACGCCCTTGATACTGCCCTCCGAAAAGCACTTGAGCAGTTCTACCCCGCCTTGCAGACAGTCCGGCTCATAGATTACAAGGTTCGGGTGTTGGATACGAAAGCTGGCACTGGTTCAAAAGTTCGGGTGCTGATTGAAGCGAGCGATGGTGAAAGGATTTGGAGTACCGTCGGTGTTTCAGAGAATATTATCTCCGCAAGTTGCGAGGCACTGATAGATAGTTTCGAGTATAAACTTTATATAGACAAAGCCCTCATCGCTTCGTCGTAAACCGAATAATTGTGAAAGGACACACGCATTGGAGTGTCCTACAGGCACGCTTTGATGATTTTCTAATTTTCCTTGCGGTTAAAGCGAGTGAATTTGAGATTTGACGTGCCTCTGTGTAGATCTGAAGAAACACCCAAGCAAAACCCTTCTACTACGTTTCAGGCTTGGTTTTCTGTTTTTCTAATGGACAGGTCCCCGGTCACGCTGCCCTTCACCAAACACCGTTTCGGAACGTAGTGGAGAAACGAGAGGAGGCCCATAAATTAAAAATCAGAAATCTCGCCTACAAATAACGTTCAAGAACATCTTACCTTGAGGTCACCGTGCCTCGCATCTTTGGGGAAAACATGGGACATTTAGACACAATTGAAAAAGCAGCACAGAAATTGATCGTACTCTGTCAGAAAGAGAAGCAGACAAAAACCGACAAAGAGAAGATGCTCGTAATACATGCCGAGATCCTTACAAGCATCGAAAACCTCGACGAATGCGAACTCTGTGGCGCAATCACAGAAATGATTGTAACGATGACCTTGGCTGACATCACAGCGAAGTTGTGTAAGGAATGTGGGGTCAAATCACTGGAGACAGGAAAAATTCAGGCATCCAAACAGGGGACATCTCGAAAACGGACCCGCCGTGCGAAGACACCGACTTCTGCCACAGCGGAATCAAAGACCAAAACCAGTAAAGCACCTTCCAAACGTGCAGCACCCGTTGAAGAACCAGAATCCCCCGCCGTGCTACATACCCGTATTGAAGCACAGACCGGCATCAAGAAAGCCGATGTGAAACGTCTCCATAAGATTGTTCAAGACATTGCCGCTCCGATGAGTCCGGAACATACGCTCACCTATGTTCAACGCGAAGCAGAAATAGCAAAAATAAAGGTAGACGCAAATGCATTAAAAAAGGCGGTTGTCCTATTGCAATAACGGCTCACAAGACACGGCTACGGTTTGTTTAGCCTGTCTGGATGTGCTTTGCCCATTCGCGATTCGCCTGATACCACTCCACAAGTGCGGTGATACCCTGACGAAAACTGACTTGGGGTCGCCACCCTAAAAGTTTTTCCGCTTTGCGAATGTCTGCCCACGTCGCGCGGGCATCCGCCGGATGAAACGGTTGGTGTGAGAGTTCGGCTTTTCTCCCAACCAGTTCCTCTATCAACTGAATCGTATCAATAAGCACAATAGGACTATCGGAACCGAGGTTAATCACCTCGTACTTGAGCGGTTTCAGCCCTGCAATCACCCCTCTTGCTATGTCATCCAGATAGGTATAGTCTCGTGAGGATTCTTTGCCATCGCCATAGACGGTAACCGGTTTCCCCTCGCTAATCCAATGTACAAAGCGAAACGCGCTCATATCGGGTCTGCCAGCGGGTCCATACACAGTGAAAAAACGGAAAATTGTTACGTCGATGCCGTAGAGATGGTGATAACTATGGCAAATCGACTCGGCACCTTTTTTCGAGGCAGCATAAGGGGACAACGGTCCATCTGTATTTGTCTCCTCACTGAATGGCAGACTGTTATTTGAACCGTATAGGCTTGATGTTGATGCCAACACAAATTTCTTCACTTCAAATTCGCGGCATAACTCCAGTAGATTCAGCGTGCCGGTTACATTCGTATCAATGTAGACCCACGGGTTTTCAACGGACTGCCGCACACCGGCGCGGGCAGCAAGATTAATCACAGCATCAAATGTAGGGGTATCTCTCGTGGATACCCCCTCGAATATCGTCCGCAGCACATCCCGGTCGCAGATGTCTGAACGGTGGAAGTGGAAGTTTGGGGTGCCTTCGAGTTGCTCAAGCCTCCACTGCTTGACCTGCGTGTCATACGAGGCATTTAAGTTATCGATCCCAACAACGGTGTGCTCGGCCTCGAGCAAAAATTCCGTCACTTTCCATCCAATAAATCCAGCGCAACCGGTGACGAGATATTTCATATCTGTTCCTTTTCATGGTTATTCGCAACCTGCCTTGAACTCTTCAAAACGCTCTTGAAACATTGACAGTGCCATTTTCGACAACTCATATTGTGTTTGGGTGTCCGTCTCTAACTTTTGTAATTCGGTCTCGTGGTGCGACAGTAGCGCGTCAATTTCCTCAACTTCCTGTTTCAATGCGAGGATAGTTTCAAGTGCTACGGTTTCACTGGTACACGCTGTCAACAATTCGTGATAAAGCGTCATACCGCCATCAAGTCTTTTGAAATCGCCATGTATCCGATTCAAGACACCACGATAACTCTCTGGAACTACTGGGCTTTCCGAATCTTCTAATGCCTTTAAGGCAGTTTTTAGCTGCGTCAGCGCAATCTGTTTATTGGACCAAAGGACCTTCTTCGCGATACCATCAACGTTATCGTTATCCATAACAGGCGCCTGCTTTTGCAGATTATCATGAAGTTGTGTTTCCAATTCAACTAATCCGGCTTGGAATACCTTGATACGACGTTTGAATTCCTCGGAATGTGCCCGGACTTCAGGAAACTTCTCATGAAGTGTTTCATACTTCTCTTTTAATTTGTGAACCTTCAAGATGTAGGTAGGATAACGCACCTTGAGGCTCTGGGAAAGGGAACGCACCTCCTTCGAGTTTCCTTTGATCCATTTTCGTTTGCCTTCTACTATCCCCATGAACCCGTATACCGTAGCAGAAAAACCACAAATCGTCAAAACCCACACTAAAATAAAAAAGAGTAAGTCATCCGCGGCTATACGCATCGCGAAGAAACCGAATCCGACCAGTAACAGACCAGTAACAAGGGCAAAGATTGGGTTAGATAAATAAGGTTCTATTTTAATCTTTGTAGACATGTTTTCCTCCACCACGGAGAACATTATGCGATCAGAGCAAATACACAAAAGATTACTTCACATCGGATGTTGCCAAAAGCCTATCGATTTCTTTTTTGAGTTCGGCGTAAACTTCTGGCTCGAAATTCACTTTTCGGTGGAACGCAATAATGCCTTTCTGCGAGATTAGGTAGAGCGTCGGCTTCTTTTTTTCTGTCTGATACTGCTTATGCACTTCCCCTTTCCAATCCAGCAGGAATTTCACAGCAGGCGGGTTTTTCTTTAGTTGACTTCTGATAAACCGTTTCGGTATGAACCCAGGAACGCTCCGTAAATCACCAATGATATAAGCGACAACCTGTTCGTTCTCTCCGTACTCCTTCTGGAACGTTTCTGCCCACTTGTCATCTTCCTTCCGAATCTTACGATTGCCCATAATGAGGAAAATGACCTTGCCGCGCAGCTTCTTCAGGTTGTGTTCCTTTTCTTCAGCATCTTGGAGCGTCCAATCCGGTGCTGTGTCGCCTACTTTCGGTGGTGCTGTTTCGGTTTGTTCGTCGGCAAAAGCCACGAGCATCCCAAAGAGAGTAATGCTAACAACAGTAGCGATAAACAGTTTCACGGCAGCCCTCGACCCATGTATTCTTATCCACATTCTAACACGCCTTAGTAACAAATGTCAAGTTGACTTTTCCCGAAAAACCTGCTACGCTATTAGACAAGAAACTTCTACTAACAAACGCTTTCCTATTATGGGATCCGTAACATGAATGCTGAACGCACTGTCCCTACACTTTTGAATCAGATTCGGGAGGAAGTCCTCCCGTCCATCGCACACCCGTCGGAACTCCAGACGACTGAGAGCTTGCAAGACCTCAGGAGTCGACTCCACGGCCTCCACTATTACTGCATCCGCTCACAAATTCCCGGTCCGGTTTGCAACCGTGTAGAGGTCTTGCTTTCAACGAGTTCAGACCTTTGGCATCTCATCGCTGAAAACGAGTTGATGCTGAAAAATCTGAAGGAGTACACACGCGTGCGGACCTTCTCTGCAGAGGCAGAAGGGGTTACCAATATTGAGGAACTCCTTTCTGGCGAGGATACCCTCCGCGATGTGCTCATCAACAGCGTGGCTTTTATGCTCAATTGGAAGGCAAATACAATCTGGGTGGACTCTGCTAAACGGGCACGCACCGCAATGGCAAAAAATTATATGCTGGAGATCCAGGACCGCATCTGGCAGTTCATCAAAGAAAGCACAGTGGAAACAGAAGACGATGATTTAGAAAAAGCCGAACAGGTCCGAGAACGTGCAGATAGGCTGCTCTCGGTAATTCGTGCCAGTGATCTGCCAACAGAAGCACAGGTTACGCTCCTGATGCAAATCTATACGCTACTACTGCGACTTCAACTCGGTCAACTGATTATTCAGTTAGAAACCCTTCAAGACCAAGAGAACGGAACGGACGCATGAAAACACGCCTTTTCGGTGCAACTTGTAGGTTTCCGAAACTTGCTATCAGGGGTCCACGTTCCAATAATCCATTCCGCAGCGTGAGGATAGCGTGCTGCAACACACTCCTGCTGCTTCTGTTCCATAGCGCACTCGCCGCTGAGATACCCGCTGTGTCACCGGGGACAGAAGTGCGGATCACAGCTCCAAAGACAGGGAAGACATTTCTGCTTTACGTCCCGGTTGATTACACCGACAAACGACCCTTTCCGGTCATTTTTTGTTATCACGGCTACGGTGGAACAGCCACAACGTGGCCCTTCAAGCAGGTAACAAAAGGAGAAGGGTTTATCGTTGCCGGTATGAATTACACAACTGACCTCTATTATAAGAAACACCTTCCCCCTACCGAAACGGCACAGGAGAAAATCTTCTTTGATGAGGCGTTAAAACTTATTTCAACACGAGTGAACGTTGCCAAAGAATACATTTTCATGGGCGGTTATAGCCAAGGCGGCTACTCAACGACCGTTCTCGGAGAACAAATGTTAGATCGGTTAGCGGGGAGGCTCGTCCTTGGGGCAGGTAGGCGCGATGTGGACATGAATCCACCACCGGCGGAACTCATTCGCGGGCATCCACTCTTCTACGGTGCAGGAGAGTTAGATGATCCGCATTATCCACGCGCAAAACGCTCAGCGCAGCTTTACACAGACTGGGGAGCGGATGTGACTTTTGAGGGTTGGGAAAATGAAACACACAGTCTCTCTCCACAGTGGTTGACAAAAACAAAAATGCGGGAGTGGCTTATCAATTATGGACCCATGAAACAGGTTGAATCTGGGTTTGAAAAGGCACAAACCGCGGAGAAGAACGGTAGATTGGGTGAGGCGTTCACACTTTACACCCAAATTGCAGAGATTTTACCGGATACAGAACTGTGCCGCACAGCGAAAGAATCCGTAACGCGCCTCGGTATCCAAGCCAAAAAGCGATTCAATGCGTTAAAAAAGACAGCCGATGAGAAACCGTACGCCAAAACGGTAAAAGCATTAGAAGTATTCCGCGATAAATATGTCGGCAGCGTCTTTGAAGAAGGTGCCGTGCAACTGCTCAGCGAACTGCTAAATGCCAAAGCAGATGCGTTAGAAGGTCGAGCGCGCGAGGCAGAGGCACAGAAAAACTATGCTCGTGCGCTGCAACTCTATAAACTCTATCTTACCTACTTCCCGGAAGCAAAACGCTACGCGGAAGTCCGAAAACATGTAAAAACTTTGAAAAACAAAACAGGTTTGAAGTAAGGAGGACCCTATGCAAAAAGAATTGTTTGAAGAACTTATCGGTGTCATAGCGACATTAAGAAGTGAGAACGGATGTCCGTGGGATCGAGAGCAGACACATGAAACGCTGAAATCCACACTCATTGAGGAAACCTACGAGACGCTTGAGGCGATCGATGCAGGTGACCCGAGAAAATTGAAAGAGGAATTGGGCGATCTTCTGCTGAACATTATGCTCCAAGCACAGATCGCAGCAGAACATAAGGATTTTGACATCTACGCCGTGATTAAAACACTAACAGAGAAACTCATCCGGCGACACCCGCACGTCTTTGGCGATGTCAATGTTGAGGATTCAGACGAAGTTGTGAAAAACTGGGAAGAGATTAAACGCCAAGAGGCAGGCTACGAAGACCGGAAATCAGTACTTGACGGGATTCCGAACGCGCTTCCGATGCTGCTCCGTGCCCAGAAGATACAGAATCGAGCCGCGCGTGTCGGTTTCGATTGGGATAAACTCACTGATGTCGTCGCCAAAGTCGACGAAGAACTCCAAGAGGTCAAGGCAAGTATCCGGGCAGATAAACCGGAAGCAATTTCGATGGAACTCGGAGATCTGTTCTTTGCCATCGTCAATCTGTGCCGCTTTATGGAGATTCAAGCCGAAGAAACATTGCGTGGGGCGAACCGTAAGTTTATGACACGCTTTAAATGGATGGAAGCGGAATTAGAACGCCGCGGCACAAATTTTGAAGCACAAGACTTAGAGAGTCTCGATGCAATCTGGGAAGAAGCGAAAAAAGCGGAAGTTGACACGGATTAATTCTATCTTTACACAAATCCCCTGACATAGAGATTTAGGCTATCGAACAAGAGCACAGGTAGACGAATGGCTAACTCACTACTGGATCTGTTGATACAAAAGTGCGAAAATCATCCGGACTATGAACGGTACACCGAACTCTTTAATCGGTTGGATCCAACAGCATCGCCGCGGATAGAACTGGTACACCGGGCAGAACCATCAATATCTGAACGCGGTAAGAAGCTCGGCATTTTTTCAGGTTCCTTTAATCCGCTGACGCTTGCGCATACCAAGATGATTGAGGACACAATTGCTGAATACCAGTTGGACGAACTACTCCTTCTCCTTGCGAAGGCGAACGTAGATAAAACGGTGTTCGGCTTACCGCTTGCCGCGAGGCTCTTGACACTCAAAAGGTACGCGGAGAATCGACCAAAGTTTTCCGTCGGTGTATCAAGCCACGGCAGATATATTGATAAAGTCACGGCTTTAAAAGTTATTTTACCACCAGAAACCGAGTTCCACTTTATTGTTGGATATGATACCCTCGTGAGAATCTTCGACCCGAAATACTACACAGATTTCCACTCGGAATTGGGAGCACTCTTTATAGAAGCCCGTTTCATTGTAGCGAATCGGGGGGAGGCAGATATCAAAACAATAGAGTCCTTCATGAACCAACCGGAAATTCGCCGGTATGTCCCTTACGTTTCATGTGTTCTGTTGCCTGACGTTTACGCTTATATGTCATCAACAGAAGTCAGAGAACTGTTGATGCAGGGTGAAACCATTGAACACCTTGTACCCCCCAGTATTCTCGCCATGCTTGACTAAAGTCCTCCAACATCACAGAAATCAGACGGGTAGTATCGTTTTAAGATGACCGTGCAAATACTCGTCCCTGTCAGCGATTCTCTCGAAAACCCTGTTTTATCTGTCCTTTTGAAAGGATTCACAGCGAAACACGTCATATCAAATGTTTCTATTTTGCTACATACGCGTATATTTCTTGTCCCATTGTGCTTAATTACACACATTTTTCTGACTTATCCTTCCATATTGGCATCTCTGCGATGGCATAATTCTTGCTACTTCCTAATCATTAACCTGTTAGTCGGAAAAATTTAACGTACAAATTTGAAACCGACTTATAGATATTTCCGTTTACTACATGCAATAATTCAGGCGATAAACTCAAAATTTGAGAAACGCCGACAGGTTCATATAGAGCCATTATAAAAATCCCATTTGAGGAGAACGTACGATGTTCAACGGAATAGAAATTATTATCGGCAGTTTGGGCGCCCTCATCGGTATCGGTGGCGGTTACTTAGTCCTCTCTGCCTTCTTCGCGGGCATCCGGCATATCACGAAGCCCGGTGCCGTTGAGGTCAAAGAGACGACGCGAAAGAAATAGTCATTGGACTCATAGGTTATACTGAAAAGGTTTGACAATCGAAGTGTTTTGTGTTATAATGTTATAAGCATCTGCGGAGGGTTTACCACCGCACGCTTTCTTTGTGCCTGAAACATTGTAAAACACAACGACGTTTACATTGAAAACGAACAGCGGCAGCTATGCAGTATCACGCCCTCCATTCGTGGAATGTTACCCCTGAAGAAGCACGGAGACTCCAAAATGAACTCCGCACGCAGGTGGTTAGAACAGACCGGTTTGGGAAAATCAATACCGTTGCTGGGGTAGATATCGGACTGAAAAAGGACATCGCACGCGCATCCGTGGTAGTCCTCAGTTTTCCCGAGTTGCAGGTGGTAGATAGCGTGGTTACTGAAAGCCCTGTTTGTTTTCCTTATATACCGGGGTTGTTGTCCTTTCGGGAAATCCCGCCCCTATTGACAGCATTCACACAGTTGCAAACTGAACCTGATCTGGTGATAGTAGATGGACAGGGGATCGCGCACCCAAGGCGGTTTGGACTCGCATCGCATTTGGGGCTGATTTTGGATAAACCGACGATTGGATGTGCAAAATCCCGGCTTTGGGGACAATACGAGGAACCGGAATCGGAACAGGGAGCTTACACGTACCTGATGGACAAAGGCGAGGTGATCGGTGCTGCTGTTCGCACGCGTAGAAATGTTCAGGTGGTGTACATATCCATAGGCCACCGAATTTCTTTGGATTCAGCACGCACCTTGACCCTTGCATGTTGTCGAGGCTACCGATTGCCCGAAACGACCCGTTATGCACATAACGCTGCATCCAGTAAAGTCCCCCAAAATACGCCAATGATTCCAACACCATGAATGATAGCAATTCGCTGCACTGGTCCTTCGACTACAATTACGGTGCCCAAGCCCCCCAATTTGCACAAGAATTGATCGAAACGCTTCGCGGATATGACCCGGAAGCTGGCGCACGCGGCACACAGACGGGGCAGACCATTACTCATGTTTACAATGTGCTACCGAACTACTGGCGTGGCTATAACAGAGAAGGGAACACGGAGACACTGAGCATCGGAACAGCCATCATCGAACGGAGCAAAAAAGACAATCTGTGGCACTATTCTGTCAAATACGAAAATACAACAAGCGGCGAGAATCTGCAAATGCAATTCTGTTGTAGTGATGAAAATCATCGTCCGCTTAGGGATAATTGGAGCGTTGATGCCCGAAACAGTGCCGACGATGAATACTCCCAATTGGCGTGTGCTGGCTATCTCGCCTCAGATTCAGAGGTGCGACTGCGCATCAACGGCACTGAAATTGCTGCAGGAATAGTGGACGCATCCGTCAAATTGACATGCAATTGGGCACTCTTCGATGTGATTCCCACGCTTGCCCAAACAATTCAGGAGTCAGGCGATGGAATGGACATTGCCGTGCTCGAAGACTTGGAGCAACTTAGACTGAAAAGTAGACTCGGTTTCCTTGAGTCAATACAGACCCCTATTCCGCTTGACGGTTATTATCTTTACGGTGCTGGACTTTTGCCTTCTTATTGGTGGCTCGATGCACACGGAAACATCGCTATCGCTTCAACCTTTTTCGAGACCTTGGTACTTAGAGAGAAGACGGGGGACCGTGTATGAACGAACGCCCCAATATTCTTTTTATCAACACCGACCAGCACTCGTGGGATGCGATCTCGGCTTACGGAAATCCGTTTCTTCGGACACCCAATATCGATGAACTTCATCGGAACGGAACCTCTTTTCGTAGGTCGTTCTGTACGGACCCAGTGTGTGCCGCCGCTCGTTCCAGTTGGGCGACAGGTTTATATACCTCCGAAACGGGTGTTCCGTTTAACGGTGGATACCTGCACCCAGAAATTCCTGACCTTGGACAATTACTCAACACAGGTGGCTATAAAGCGTTCCACTGCGGCAAGTGGCATGTTCCGGGCAGAAATGTCCGCGAGAGTTTTCAGACCCTCTATTATGGGCAACAGGACATTGGGGCAGGTGGTGCCGCATACTACGATTCAGCATCTACTCACGCAGTTGCTGATTTCTTGACGAACTACGATGGCGACGATCCGTTTTATCTCCAGATCGGTTACGTCGATCCGCACGACGTGTGCGAATATTTGCACAACCATGAGGAGAAGCATATTCCAAATCCACTGGAACAGGGAATAGTTTCGGAAGACGATTTGCCGCCGCTTCCAGAGAACTTCGATTATGATGAACGGGAGACGGCGTTACACCGTGTCTGCCGAAGGGTTGATGATGCCCTTATCCACGCGGCTATTCTTAAAGGGATACGGGGTTGGGATGAACTCCACTGGCGTTATCTGAGATGGAATTATTACAGGTTCATTGAAAAAGTTGATGCAGAGATTGGAAGAGTCCTTGCACTGCTACGAGAGACATCTCGGCACCATAACACGCTTATCATCTTCAGCGCGGACCACGGGGAGGCGTGTGGAAGCCACCAGATGTTCCAGAAATTCACGCTCTACGAAGAAAGCGTAAGAGTGCCGTTCATCGTCGCGTGCTTGGGGGAAGAGATTCCTGTAGAGAAGGATCGGTTTGACGAAACGCATTTCGTCTCTGGTGTCGATCTATTCCCTACCGTCTGCGATTACGCCGGTATTGATGTCCCTGAAGAAGTACAGGGATTGAGTGTCCGTCCGCTTGCGGAAGGGAAGGATGTCCCTTGGCGCGATTACGCCTACATAGAGAGCAATTACTGGGGACGCGCAATTGTCACTGAGCGATATAAATACGTTACAGAATACAAACCGACTTCTAACAGCAATTCTGGAGTAGAAGATTTCCACCCCCCTGGACCAGATGCCGAGCAACTTGGGCTTGCGCAGTTGTTTGACCGGCACGACGATCCGGGAGAGACAGAAAACCTTGCACAGGATACAACCTACGGTGAAGTCATTGAAACATGCCAAGAAAAACTGTTTGCCCAAGAAGCGAGACTCCATCGGCGGCAAATCGTACATCCAAGCCCGAAGCGGGTAATATCGAATTGGGGCGAACGGTTACGGACGTATTGGCAGCATGGTAAATAAAACATAGAAAAACAAATTTGCTAACACAAATCTAAAAAATCAGGATTTCGGAAAAATGAATATATTTTCAAAACGCTTAAATCGACTCCCACCCTACATGTTCGGCAAACTCAAACAGTTAACACACGAACGTCGGCAGCACGGAATTGATATTATCGATTTGGGGATGGGCAATCCGAACCAACCGACCCCGCAGCCTATTATTGATAAATTGGCAGAGGCGGCACAAGAACTTAGGAATCACCGCTATTCCGTTTCGCGTGGCATCTACAATCTGCGTAGGGAAGTCAGTTGGCATTACGAACGCCGGTTCGGTGTTGATATTGATCCGGATGAAGAAGCAATTGCTGTCATTGGCACCAAAGAGGGACTTGGACACCTCGCTTTAGCCTTGATTGACAACGGTGACTTAGCGATGGTTCCGAATCCGACCTTTCCCATTCACATGTACAGCATTGTGCTCGCGGGTGGAAGTGTTGTGAGTATACCATTGACGGAGGAGAACGATTTCATCCCCTCGCTCACCGAAATCACACGTGACATTTGGCCCAGGCCCAAGGTGTTAATCTTAAGTTTTCCGCACAACCCAACGGGTGCCGTCGTTGACCTTGGATTCTTTGAAGAGATTGTCGCGTTTGCGAAACGCCAAGAGATCATTGTGATCCACGATTTGGCGTATGCAGACATTGTTTTTGATGGATATAAGGCACCGAGTCTCTTGCAGGCAAAAGGCGCGAAGGATGTCGGTATCGAATTTATCTCTCTGTCTAAATCCTACAATATGGCGGGATGGCGGTGTGGATTTGCCGCTGGAAATCGTGAGATTATTGAGGCACTCGCTCGGATTAAAGGGTATTACGATTACGGGATTTTCGCACCGATCCAAGTTGCTGCAATTATGGCACTGCGTACCCCATTGGATACGGTGATGGAAAACGCTGCCGTCTACCAAAACCGCCGTGATGTGCTTGTTGATGGTCTAAACAGGATCGGATGGAAGGTCCCAAAACCGCAGGCTTCAATGTTCGTCTGGGCACCGATTCCTGACGCATGGAAACACCTAAGTTCCATGGAATTCGCCATGAAACTTCTGAGCGAGGCAGAGGTCTGTGTTTCTCCCGGCGCGGGATTTGGGCATAACGGCGAGGGGTATATCCGTATTGCCCTCGTAGAGAACGAAGATCGGATTCGTCAAGCGGTGCGTCAGATCCGACGAGCGTTGTTCGGTTAATCGTAAGGGCGCGCTAAATACCAAATATTGGATGGATATGTATACAAATTATACGTATCAACGCCGATATGTATAGAAATTGCGAAAAAGTATACATGTCCGCTTAATGTGTATAGAAATTGCTCAAAAACGCTACACCTTAAATGTGGGGACTACGCCAGTCCCCACTGCTTTTTTGCTTCCTCAAACGAAATCTTCTGGCTGCCCGTGTGAGAGATTGGGTTTTTGCCGATCCACCGCTCATCAATCGGATGTGCTGCGGGTTGGAAACGGATGTCACAACTGATTCGCCATCTATCGGAGAGATTCTTCGTAGAGGTGTGCATCGTGTGCATGGTAAAGATGATGACATCCCCCATCTCGAAATCTGCTGTCTGCCACTCACCCCCATATTTTTCACTGATCTCCATCGGAATGCGCCCGAAATGTCCAGGGGTGCCGTCTTTGTCAACATCTGTTTTGCCGTAAGTATCCCGAATCGGCGCGAAGCTTGGGAGGTTATGTGAACCGACAAGCACAGTCAATGTTCCCATCGTTGCTGGCACGTCGCCGAACGGCACCCAGCAGGTGTGCAACTGCTTTGAACCCCTCCCCATATAAACGAAATCGAAATGTGGTCCCGACCAGCCGTCAGGGCGGACGAACCGTAGCCACTTGTAATCGAAAGTACGGGTATCGCCGCTAAAAAAAGTTCGGAAGAATTTGAAAAGCTCATCCCCCTCCAAAACCGCCTGCACATCTGGATGGTGCGTAACGGCGGGCGTGCCCATTGTTCGCCCAGGACTTCCTTCACCGGCAACCGCCTCCATTATGTCAGTGCCGGACTTGAAAACCTCGTCTTTTCCATTGCCATTGGCGTATTCAAGAATAGCCCGACGTCCCGCGACAACTTTTTCTTTATCGATTAAGCCACGAACGAGAAGATACCCGTCCTCCGCTATCTGTTTGTGTAAGCCTTCTGCTGAATCGAGTACAGCGTTGCAGTCCCGAAGCGCACCGAGATGTGGACCGGGAAAGGTGAGTTCGTGGTCTCCCAGAAAAACGGTTTTCGCCATTATTTTCCTCCAAATTGTGCCTTAAGGCACGATTTATCCTTGCTTTACATTTAGGGACGGTTCCATCCGTCGCGCCCCAAGTTGAAAAAGTGCCTTGTTTGCTGGTGTTTCAAAGGTGAAAACGGGCTTACCCCACGCCAACACCATCTGCGCGAATTCCAGGGTTTTGCTATCCTCTGCAGCGTGCGCTATACAAATTTTGTCCGCAAGTGCTGCGACAAAAGCGTTGCGTTGATTCGCCAATGCCGCTGTTGATCGCCGATGGTGACTCCCAAAAATAGATAGGATTAATAGACGCTCTTCGGCTAATGCGTCTTTCCACGCTGGTTTGTGTCGCATGTTTTCGATGCTCCGTGCCGGACATAAGAGAATTGGTTGTGAGCCACGCAGTAAGACACGTAGGCATTCCTGCTCAACTGGGGAGTGATACCCACTGATCGTTGGAATACCTATTTCCTTAAATTTCTGTGCTAAATCGTGTGCTTTCAGGATAATCTCTCCCGGACATTTGCTGGAGCAGAAAAGTGCCCAGAGATCTCCTTTTAAGGAAGTGTTCTGCCCGGGTAATAAGCCGATATTCCCGTGCACCCAAATCGTTTCCGGCGTTTCTGTTTTTAAATACTGCTCCAATCCTGCTGGATAATTTGTGTCCGTATGTGTGATGCGTTGGACTGACTCCGTCACTTCCGAAGCTTCCTTTTGCGTCATATCCCGATCAGCAATCAGACAATTGATTTTATATGCCAATTTCGCTTTCGCCAATCTTTCGTCAGGGGAAAGAGGTTCCAAATCTTTAAAAACGTTTCCTGAACTCACAGTATAGTCTGCCATAGTTTATCTGCTTTTCGCTCGGACTTGTCTAAAGTAATAATATTTTAACAAAACTTGGCAATTAGTGCAAGCGCATAACTTATTGGGTAGGGACATTTCGTTTCCGAGCAAAAATTGGGATTGACGAAACAGTGAATATCTATTAGAATGCCGACAACATTCAGCATTTACGGGACTTCGGTCGTAAAGCCGAATCCTTTAGGTTTGGGATATAAGACCGCCAAAGACTTGACTTCTACCTAAAAATGTAATATAATTAATAGTATCACGTAGGCAAGCATGTCAAGCATAGTCGCAAGGCTATGTGCTTGCCTCCCACTTGACAGGGGATAAAAGCGTGATACGTGAAGGTCTCCCATGAAAACGGAAAAATATGAGTTATATCACCAGTCGAATCTAATACAGATTGGCAACCTAATAGACGATTTGCACGGTGTGCAAGTCCATAGAAACCCTGAATCTTGAGGGTATGAAACGCCTGTGGGGTCGAAAAATCTCCGACCTTGCTTTCAGTGAGTTCGTCAGGATACTTCAATGGGTATCTGCTAAATACGGAAAAACACTCGCCAAGGCGAGACGGTGGCAGGCGACAACGAAAGTCTGCCACGTCTGCGAATATAAGAACGAAACCCTCACACTTAGGGACAGGTATTGGACTTGTCCAAGTTGTAGCACGTCTCACGATAGAGATATAAATGCTGCGATAAACATTTTGCGAGCTGGGGTAGCGGTCTAAGGAGACCATAAACCTGTTCTGATACAGGATAAGAGCTCTCTGGTGGAGCGACAGTAAGACGGTGGACTCTCTGAGAAAACCGCAGTCGCTATGAAACCGAAGCCCACGCCTTTAGGCGTTGGGTGCTATCACAACATAGGCAACCAGACTTGTTTTACACGGAGGAAAACATAGGAGTTCACTTATGAAAGAATATTTAGAGATTCAAAAACCTGAACTCGGCTACACTTACGAGTTTGAAACCGATCAACTTTCCCTCGTGTCCGAATGCCTTGAGGCACACGGTTTTGCGATTATCAAGGATGTCCTACCTCCTGACTTAGTTGACAGTTTAAAGCAGGCGGTCTTCGATGGCACAGATCCGAAAAGAGAATTAGAGCATGGGCAGAGTCACACCCGACACGTTTGGATTGAGTCGGGACCCGGAGCGTGGCAGCTGATGGGATACGAACCCTTTATGAAAATCCACCGCCACCTGATTGGTACAAAGAAATTGACGCTTCACCGATCTGCCGCTATCATTCGGATGCCCGGATCTCAACCCGTTGCATGGCACACCGACTGGTGCGGATTCTCGACAGGTGCACCGAAAAATTCGGGTGATGTACTGAACCGCGGGTTGTGGCCCTCGGGCAAATGGTTCTACTTGACGGGTTCTCGTCCGGAACACGGTGGGCTGTGCGTAATTGAGGGTTCCCACGTGGAGAATTGGGAGGGCCCCGAAGGCTTCAACCTGACAGCGGACAGACGCTCCTTTTATAAGATCGGTGAAGAAGAGAAGGCTTATGTGGGTTTCGATATTCCGGGCTTGGTGCCACTTTTCACAAATCCGGGTGACATGATTGTGTTTGCGCATCGGACGTATCACGGCGCGTTCCCGAACCAGATTGATGAAATTCGGTTGTCGTGCGGTGTCGGTTTTCGGAGTCGGGATCACCACATCAATATTCCGTGGGAGATTCCAGACGAGGGCAAGCAGTTCTTGGCGGACTTGCCACCACATTTTCAGCAGTATACGCGTGGGTACGCCAGCATCGATCTGAATTGGCAAGGGTAAGGGGACATCAATTCCTACGCGCCCTGTAGGAGCGAGCTGTGCTCACGATTCCAACAATGAATGTAGAATCAGGCAGAAAGCCTACGATGTACTTCAGGGGGTGCGCCGTTTTGGAGCCACGTGATGGGATGTTCTGCCATCCGATCTGGATTCACCCAAATGATGTGCCTGATTTCATTGACCTGTTGTGAGGCGCGTGCGAAAAGCCCGCGGATGGTTTCATCAAGCGAAACAATGGTTTGATCAGTTGCAAGTGCTGCTCCGAGGAGGTGAAAATCCTTTAGCATCGCGTTGATGTCTGCTTCCCGAACCGCTGTTGCTTCAATTTCGTCATACAACACTCTATTTTGAGGAAGCTTGATATAGTGGAATCTCCTTGTGGCAATCATATTTCCTAACCATTCGGCTGCAAAATTCGATTGATGCTCATCCCACTCTTCGGATAATTCAAATGTCATCACGACGTGGTGTGAGGATTCGTCTCGAAAGGTCTCAAGGAATTCGGTGCAACTGATTGATACCAGCTCAGTTGCCCCTGCACCACCAGCAGCACGAGCGACCGAGGCGTTCACAACGAGTCGTTTTAAACCCCTTGAGTGCATACTATGTCCCTTCAACGAAACGCGACCGTGCTGCCTTTATGTAACCACTTTGAGCGCGGAGACTGACATCTGCAAAATCTTCGGGCCACTCGCCGTAAGCCCCCGCCTCATCCACATCGGCACTGTTAACTTCGGTTACGCCATCTTCGCGCCGTGTGAACCAGTGCAGTTTGACTAACTCTGGCGAGAGATCTCCTTCGGCAATAAGCGTTTGAACCCCCAAAAGCAACAGTGAACTATGCGTCTCAGCGACAACGCGCACCCCCCGTTTCGCCGCATCTGCCAGCACATGCGCTAAGGCGACCTGTGCGCGGGGATGGAGGTGCAGTTCGGGTTGTTCGAGATAGACTAACTGCCCGGGTTCCGCGACAATCACGGCGACTAAAACAGGTAGGACTTGGGACACCCCGAATCCCACATCGGTGATGTTGACCATATCTGTTTCATTGTTTCGATCATGGCGGAGACGACCGACTTGAAGTTCAATACCGATATCACCGACTTTTTGGGTGCCCACTTTTCCCGTCAATCCAAGCGTATAGAGTGCATCAACTACCATTTTCAGGCGTTTGTCTTTCATCTCCTGCCACTCGTGAATGACGCTCGCAGCATAATTTTCAAACGTGCCGGAATACCGGGGACCGGTGCTGGTGAATTTATAGGTGCGTTCTGGGCTACCGCGTAATCCAGGTAGGTGAATGCTGTTGAAAATACAGGACTCAAGGTAAGCGGTAGTGTTAAAGAGCACACGACTATGTTGAGACTCCAAACGTAAAAAACAGCGTGAACGCTTGACAGAATCGTGACCCTTGAGTATCAAACCCTGGTTACTCAAGGACTTAATTTCTTCAACGGACATCTCAGGGGTCAAGGTGAAATGCATGGTACGCAGTGGTTCGTCAGGTTTAGACTTTGCCTTAATTGTCATTTTAACAATTTCAATTCCGCCCTTTCCCTCTCTGAAAGTTGTCTCTACTGAAATGGAGCGTTCAGTACCCCTGCTTTCAATGTGCGTACTTGCAACCGTAACCTGAAAACGATCTGTTCTCTTTTCACGGGGTAACATCGATAAAAATTGTGCTGCCTCAGTAAATTGAACGTTCGGTCCGTCAATTTTTAGGGGTCCTGGATCATAGGGTGCCTCCAGCGTCTGCTTTAGCATCAAGAGCGGTTGCATGATGCTGGATTTCCCGGAACTGTTCGCGCCGGCAAGGATTGTCAACGGACGGATGTCAATCGCGCACTCCTCCGCTATCGACTTGAAACCCTTTACTGCTATCTTGGTAATGCCTGTGATCGTTTGCTCCGACATGTGGGTCCTACTTCTTATGTTCGCGTAGTTAATCACGCAATTAATCACGCAATTAATCGGTTACCTGATCGTCCACTTTTCGGACGTACCTAATTCCTCTTCCCTTTCCTACTGCAGTCAATAGCCCTTTGTCTGTTAAATCCTTGAGCTCGGTATAGGCAGTCCTGGGCGAAATATGGTTGATCTCCGCGTATTCTCTTGTCGCAATTTGCCCGTTCTTTTGGACGTGAAACAAGGCATTCTTTTGACGCTCGTTCAACTGTTCTGAAATATCATCGATCTCTATGAAAGTTGTCTCTTGAATCGGTGAATCAAAGATGATTTTGGTTTCAAGCGGGTGAAACACATAACGCGGTTCTTTGTTTCCCCATTCCTCAGATAGCCTTTTCATCATCCTGATGCCGGCACCGTACCGTTCAATGAAACCGACATCAAACATCAATTGACTCAAAGTGGGGTTTACAGGGTTGTGAGTCGGTTCAGCGGTCTCAATAGCCTCCTGATCAAAGCTCTCTTTGAATTCGGTCGTGGTGTTTTCACCTTGTGCAATGCGTTGTTTGAGATCGGCGATTTCCATAACTTTTTAAGGTCCGACCATGCGGTCTTGCCTATACGCTTCCATTTCTCTTTCCAATGCTTCGATCTGTTGTTGCTGTGCCTCAATTTTTTCGTTTTGTGAGCGGACATCTCTTCGTTGTAGTGCAACGAGGATCTGAGGTATTCCGATGACCACGGCAATGAAAGCTACCAAAGCAATAACCAACGTAAAAATCTGGTTCAGACGTTTGTCCATTTCTGTGATTGTGATGTTGACCGCTTTAATTTGTTCAGAGACATGGTCTTTCATGCGTGTCTCGGATGCCTCAAGGTATTTCTGCATTCGTGTCTCGGATGCCTCAAAATGTTTCTGCATTCGCGTCTCGGATGCGTCAGCGTATTCTTTCATGCGTGTCTCGGATGCCTCAATTTCTTCCTTGACAATTAATCGGATCTTATTAATGTCTGCTGAGGTGAGTTCGCTGAACGCAGGCGCGGTAAATAACAGAAGCATTACAACCAAAGTCATGATTAATTTCATTGCAGTCTCCTTCACTGTATTAATCATTTACCTACTCCTCCCAAAAGTTTTCAACGGAAATTGGTTTACTGCGTCCCTTATATTTCAACTTAACCCGTATTGTGCCGGATTGACGCGGCGGTGGGGTGACTATAGCAGCATCCCAGTTAAGGATGTCCTCTTCATTATAGGTAGGAAAAGTAAGGCGTTGCCTCGGTTTTTCGTTGGCTGTGTTTGTGGCCTGTGCAGTTTTCATAGAATGTTTAGAACTCCTTTCGCTTACCTACTATTTTAACAGAAGTTGGGAATGCGTGCAACCGCATTACACAAAAATTCTGGAAAGGAAATAGCACGCGTTTCAGAGTATTCAGAGTAAATCTGAAAAGTGATGGATTTCTGAAAAAGCCGTAAACCCATACGGTGACTGGATTTTAGGCGGTTTTTGCAGAAGGTTTCTCAGAAGTTTGCTCTGAAATCTTATCTAACTTCGGTGTCAAAACCCAATCCTTCAGGTTTGGGATGTAGACACCGCCTTTTTGGAAAGGACCCAAGCGTTCATTTTTCCTTGACTTTGGTCTAAAAATGTGGTATAATTAAGAGTATCAAGTTGGCAGACATATGTAGCGTCACCTCTTGGTGACGTGTCTGCCTACCCACTACATAGGGGTTAAAGACTTGAGACTTGATAGACCATGCGAAACACCACACATAAACTTTTTCGTGATACCTCTTTGAAGCATCTCCAGGATGACCTGAATATCTGTGGCGTTGTTCGGAATCATTTCAATGCGTTGTCTCGGCGATATTACCGTCGGTATGGTAAGGACTTGTCGTATTCCAAGATGTCGAAACATTTGACGCGGCTGAAAAAGCTTGAGAAATACCAACATTGGAATATCCCATACTCGTGGAGTCTTCAAAACATACTCAAACGCTTGGCACAGAGTTTCAAAGAAATGAAAACCCTTGGCAAAGGTCACCCGAAGTTCAAGAAGTGTCAGAAACATAGAGGCATGACGTTCTCTGGCGAACAGATTGCGATAGAAAAAGTTTCCGATAAACACAAACATAAGCGAAATCACCCGACGTATAAAATCCGACTCAACGGACGTTGGTATCGGTTCGCGCTGCACCGCCCGATACAGGGAAAAATCAAACGCGTTCAGGTTACAAGAGACGCACTTGGAGATATGTATATCACGCTCACTGAAGATTATAGTGAAGTCAGATATGAACCCAAGACGGGTCAAGCTGAAGGGTTCGACTTTGGAATCAAAGACTTCCTGACTACCAGTAGCGGACACCGAGAAATATCGCCAATGTTCTACAAACTCAACGCTGAAAAGTTGGCAACTGCACAAAAGGTATATTCTCATAAAGTCAAAGGTTCTAACAATCAGGAACGAGAACGTAAGAACGTTGTCCGTATCCATAAGAAAACGGCGAATCAAAGGATAGACCACCACTGGAAACTTGCGATAAAACTCTGTCGTCAGTTTGACATCCTGTTCTTTGAAGATTTGAACCTTCAGGGTATGAAAAAACTTTGGGGTAAACAGGTGTCTGACCTCGCCTTCGGTGAGTTTCTGCAGAAACTCAAACACCAAAGCAAAAAGCGGATACGGTCTGTGCTGAAAATCAATCGGTGGTCGCCGACCACAAAGTGCTGTTATGTGTGTGGACATAAAAATCAAAGCCTCACGCTCTCAGACAGGGAATGGACGTGTCCAAGTTGTGGAACACACCTCGACCGCGACGAGAACGCTGCTCTGAACATTCTTAAGGAAGGGGTAGCTTCCTTTGGGTTAGGAGTCGTAAGACCGATTGTTTTGTTCAACAGGATTGTCGGCTGCTCCGTTGAAGCGTGTAGTCCGCTTCTCAATTCCACAAATGCTTCTGCTTAATATTTGCAGAAGCCCAAGTCTTTAGGCTTGGGTCTATCACAAAAATGTATAAGTAATTACAGAATCTACTATATTCAACTTTTTTGGCGAAGGTATTGCTACTATATGTTATCATTTATAGTTGATTGTGGTGCAGCGCGGTTAAGTGGGTTTACCGCCCGCATTATTAGTTAGACAAAACCCTTCAATGATCGATGCGGTGTCTGATGACACCTCAGTAGGAGGATATAAGATGAAGGTCAAATCTTTGCTGATTGGTGTGTTTTCGCTGATCGCTCTTGGCATGTGGGTTGGCTCAAATTATGCTGAGATAGATCCTCAAACTATAGTGGCGATCTGGACGTTTGATGAGGGTAAGGGTGATATAGCCGGAGATTTTTCTGGAAATGGGCATGATGGGAAAATTCCGGACAAGGTCAAATGGGTCACAGGCAAGTTTGACACGGCACTTGAGTTTGACGGGAGTGCCATGGTTGAAGTTGAACATCATGATGACTTGAACCTGGAAACCTACAGCTTGGTCGCCTGGGTGAAAGCCCCAGAGCCCCCAGGAAAGTGGAGTGGTGTTATTATCAAAAGAAATCCCGGACATGCAGGTCATTACGGATTTTGGGTAAGTCCTGACGGTCGTGTACACCATGCCCACATGACGGGGCCCGGGGCTGAGAATCAGGTGATAGAATCAAAAACCTCGGTGGCCGACGGAAAATGGCATCACATTGCTGGCACGTACGATCTAAAAGTCAGTAGCGTATATATAGATGGAATTCTTGAAGGTACAGCGACACACTCCGACAAACCTGCCGTCACCGAACACCCGCTTACCATTGGCGGTGACATCAACGACTTCAATCTGCCCGGCGTTATTGATGAGGCGGGGGTTTTCAGTGTCGCATTGAGCGAAGGTGATATCAAGGACATTATGAATCAAGGATTGCTCCGCATACTCGCTGTTGACGCTTCAGAGAAACTCGCCGTCACCTGGGCAAGCATCAAAGTCCAGGACAGGTAAATAAGAATGGAAGGTTCGTCCGATAAGCGCAATTATCGGGGGTGTTCCCTTTTGGTTCATGTGGCGGACGGGTCATCTGCGATGATTGCATTGTCTTCGGCAATAATCTGCTGAACCGTAAGGCATTCCTCGATTCGATCACAGTGTAACGCCTATGAGCGTAGGAACATTTACCAGTAAGTGCCCCATTAACGAGGTTTCCAAATTCCCCTGATAAGGGGGTTAGGGGGTTGAGTGCTGATCGAAGGTGTATAAGTAATTAAGTAATTACAAAATCCACTATAAATGCTGTCAGCAAAGCCCATATCAACACATTCCCGAGTTATAGCTATTGTTTGTGCTATGCTGCGAATATATGCCATAACTGAAATAGTCTCAAAAACTTTGCGAAAATCCGCCAACGAGTAACGGCTAAATTGCCACTCACCAGGTAACGAAAACATTCTATCAAATAGAGGTCTCAAAACCGTTCTCGTATCAGAAACAATTTTTGGGTTTAACTTATAACAAAAGGGATTTGACCGCCTGGTTTGCAGACTTTGTATAACCAGTACATAGGATACTTAAGTTCATTAACAAGATCGTCAGCTATTATTGTCTGTGACTGTGTTCGGCTATCAGACCTTGTTTGCATTCGTCCCCAATTTTCAGCAGACGTTAACAAAGACCACGCGGCAGTTACAAATGGCAGCTTAACCAAAGGATTAGATTTGTAATAGTTGTCTATTTCCTTCTCAATTTTTCGCAATTCACAGGAGACATTATCAGTGGTTTTCATGATGAAATTCTGTCCTCTGGCTCCGTCAGTTCCCCAAGCCCATACGATACTTAATGTCGTAGTTGATGATGAAGTCTAATTCCTCGTCTGTGAAGCCATAATGTTGGGCAAGCACACGGTCAATTTCGTCTATGATAGGTTTGGAATGACGTGGGAAAAATTCATCATAGACTACCTTGCCGGTGGTCTTATAATTGGTTTCCTTTCGCTGTGCATGATGTTTCAAATCTTGCATTAAGTCAGCGGAAAGTTCGGAAAGAATTTGTTTGAAAACCTTATCCATTTGATCAACAGCGATTGGAAAACTTCTAACCTCACGCAAAGTTAAGTCGCGGCAATTGGAAAGAATAACAAACCACCAATAAAAAAGCGAACTGTTTAAAGTTGCTGCGACTATGGATGCATCTAATGCAGTTGTTAAATGCAAAGGTTTAACATGAGTTGAAATTTTCTCTCCATCCTGTTCGTTCCAGAAATATGGTATGAAATCGGTTGCCCGAATCCAATATTGAGGGGAATTGTGAAAATGGCAAAAATATTTCCCAGTCTTAAATGTCAAAATAGGTTTTTTAGCATTCCTGAGTTTACTAGCAACGCGTTTCTCCACAGAATCCGCTATCTTGGGAAACGCACCCTCAGTGCAAAAATCTGTAATGTCATCATAAACTATACCGTCAAACAAGATGGATCGGACTTCTGTGAACCATCTATTATATTTAGTGGAATATAGAATAGCAGTGTCCAAATCATTCTCTTGTGTAGTAAGAAAGATGGTGGCGCGTATGTGTTGTAAGTCATCAAAGAGCTTTCCCGGTCTATCATCAAAATTAGCAAACCAGCTTTTCCTATTTGAAGATTTGAAAAGTGACTGTGCTGGTATCATGCGATCAGTGCATACTAATGGGAGTTGAACGATCATTCCGACTGGGCCTCTGCTTAAACCAAAAGACCTTTCAATTGACATGGCATACAAATTCCCACACTTTTCGGTTTTATATTCTATTACAGTGTATTTTTTCTTCACCTCACTATATTCCTTATACGGCGGGTTGCCGATAATGACATCAAATCCACCGTCTTCAAGAATACCGTAAAAGGCAATAAACCAGTGGAAAGGCTTGTGTGAATTTAGCCACTTTTCGTAAGCAGATTGTTTGTTCATATCTACTTTGTATTCTCCAGCAAGGTATCCGTTGAGTTCGTCTTCTAATGCCTCGAGTTTATCCTGCAGTGCTTGTTTGTCAGCAAGCGTCACAGTGCCACCCAATTCGGTCTGTTGCTTGCGAAACTGTTCAAACAGGTATTCAACGTCCTCAGCCCTCTCTTCAATACGCTTCATCGTGTCGTCAAAGTCAAAATTACTGCTGACGGCATTTTTCACCTCGTCATAAGTCGCATAGCCGACAAGAGTATTGCCTGCCTGCACGTTAAAGTCGATATCCGGCAGTGGTTCTATCCGTCTCACGTCCTCGATCTGTGCCACCATTTTGAGGAAGAGACGGAGCTTGCAAATCTCAATCGCCTCGTCCATGATGTCCACACCATAGAGGTTGTTGATGATGATGGATTTGAGGACGAAATACTCTCGGTTCGGGTGCTCGTCAATGCGTTCAAGGATTTCGCGGAAGTCATTGTATCTACGGGAGGGGCGTGATTTGGAGATCACGCCACCCTCGTCTAAGAAGACTTGCATCCGATCCAGACACGCTTCGTAGAGCGGTTCGAGGATGTTGAGAGCAGCAAAGAGGAACGCGCCAGAGCCGCAAGTGGGATCAAGGATAGTCACTTCGGTGATGGCTTTCCAGAAGGCGCGGAGCAATTCGGGTCCCTCACAGTTTTCGATGACATCCTGCGAGAATTGGCGGATGTTGAGATTATAGGTAATCAGATCGTTGATATCGCGGACCTCTCCATTTGCGAGTTTGGCTCGGACGGTTTCATAACGCTGCCGCCGTGCGACGACCTCCCGCCAGATCTCTGTCGGTAAAGCGTGATCATTGGATGCAGGCTTGTTCCAGTCGGTGCGTTTGCAGACATCGTCAATGCCGGCAGCAATTTCTGGTGGTAAATCCAATCCGACCCCTTTTTTGACGGCTTCGTAGATATAACGGTCTGGGTCTTCTTGCAGCAGTTGCCAAACAGCGGTATCACCTTCAAAGGCGATTTTGCACGATTTTCGTGCTGCATCAAAAAGGAACGGAATTATCGTATTTTTGCTGATATAGTCTGTGATGTCCTCTTTGGTGTAGTAAGCACCCATTTGCTTCTGGTTGATGTATTTTTCAAAGATATAGCCGAGGACATCGGGGTTGATCTCGTTATCGTTTCGTAGTGGACGGTCGTCGAGATGCCACTGGTACTGCTCAAAGAACCTGAAAAGCTTCTCAAATGCAGTGTCGGGGATCTCAATGTTTTCGCCGTGGAGTGTCTCAAGTTGGTGTTTTTGAAAGATGCCGCCGTTGAGATAGGGGATTTTCCCAAGTAGGCGACGCATTTCACTGCGCCGTTCGGCTTCCGGTTTGGCGAATCCTTCAAAGAAAAGCGGACAGAGGAATTCCTTGTAGTATTGGTTACTGCCCTTCTCTTTGCTCTCTGTCAGTTTGTTGTGTAGGTAGTCTATGTCGTTGTTCAGAAAACTTTTCTTCTGAATGAAATAGATAAACATCAGACGGTTGAGCATCACGGAGGCATACCAGCGTTGCATCTCTTCGTCTGGGATACCCGTGAGGAATTTAAGGAATGCGTCATGTTCTTTTTTGAAACGGTCATAGAAACGTTTGGTGACCCGTTCAACGTCGAAACTTGCCCGAACGCGTCCGATCACGTCAGGGAGTGTCAGCTGCTTTTCCTCTTCAAAACCAAAGGCAATAGCACGCAATTTTTGAATAAGGAGTTCACCGGGTTGTCCCTGATCGTAAGGGTATTCACGGCGTGTAATAGGTTTTCCATGCTCTCGGCCTGCCCATTGCCAGATTTGTGTCGTTTTCTCAGCGTTGGCGTAGATGATGAAGTTTTCATGAGAGGATTTTGCGACTTGCCGTTGGATCTTTTCGCGCGTTTTACGTTCAGGGATATGTCCTTCATCTGTTGCTGAGCACTGAAAAATAACCATTCCACGTTTTTGGGCGATTGCAGTAAGTTGATATTCGGTTTCATCTACTGTGACGGGAAGTGTTTGGGCATGATTGTCCCAACCGAGTTCGTTAAAGAGGGTTTCAAAGTCGGATTCTTTGAGGTATTGGCGTGTCTCCCGGACGTTAAGCATTTATGTTTTCCTTTTCGTCATGTTCAGTGGAAAGCGTCTTCGTCATGTTCAGTGGAAAGCGTCTCCAGCAATTTCTGAAAGTATTTTAGTCGTAGTCCTCGTCCTCATTGATCTCCTCTGGGTCCAGGTCCATTCCGAGGTAAAGCCCCATGGGAGCGAGTCCTGCTTTGACTGTTTGGAGTGATACCATCCCGAAATTACTGAGCAGCAGTAATTCTTCTTCTGTTTTTTCGACGAGTGCTCGTAAGGTATAGATGTTTGCCCTTTCGAGACAATTGTGGGCTCGGGTAGGGAGTCTGAGTTCAGAGATAGATAGGGTTAAGTAATGATCCCGCTGCTGTTCCGTCACATCAGCGATCTCCGGCTCCATGTAGATGTTATGGAACAGTGGGTCCTGTTCATGTTGGACATCGACAATATCTATCCAGGGCGAATCCAATTCCTGCTCTGCCTCAGCAATATTTGCCAAGACATCCCCTCCGGAATTGATCAAGGCTGTTCCGAGCGAATCGGCGAGAGATTTGAAAAACGACTCGTAATTTTCCGTGTCATTTTCCTCGTAATCTTCCATTTCTGATGCGATCTCGCGCCAATAAGCAAGAAATTCCTCAAGCGTCTCGCTATTTTCCTTGCCTTCTGAAATGTGTGTCACCAGTTTGAGGAACTCCCCAAAAAACTCAACAAGTTCTTCGCTTCCTAATTGTTTGATCCAATCGAGGGGCTTTGGAATCTTGACAGATTTGACGAACAATTGGTCGTCCATAAGATGTCCGACGACAAATTTGGGGCTTTTCATCTGAAGTCTCCATGTAGCAGGAATGTTAGGTTTCTACAAATTATATACGATGTGTCACTGGAGTTCAAGGTTTTGCAGGATTGCCGAGAGCAATTGTGGTATAAACTTTTAGTTTGTGTATACAAGCACGCAGACTAACAGTCTACGCTACGTGTAACATAATCGGATGGCAAATGTCTGAAAATCCGTGTAATCCGCGTCATCCGTGTAATCCGCGATTCAGACAATTTAACAATTCAACGCCTCTGGATGTCGAGGGAACACCCCAGCAAAACACCTCTCCCACAAGTGTTGCAGTGAATCCGTTCATGCCCTGCTTGCACGAAGTCCCAGTGAGCAGACAATCTGGGGTTCTCGTGTTTGCCGCTCTTCCTCAATAATACAGAGTCTATCTGTTTCCCATAAATCAATCACCAACGCCGCGAGATCCTCGTTGGAAATGCCACTGCGGAGTTGACGGTTGAGGGTATCGGTCGCCGTCTGCCGCAGCGGATAGCGATAGATGGCTTCAATGACCTGTTTCAGTTCCCGTGTGTTGAAGAGTGTGCCTTCCATGTCGTTGGCGTGCTGTGTGAGGCGTTCATACGTTCGGAAACGCGCACCGGAGGGTCGTCCGAGTTGTCCGCCAACCGACCTTTTCTCAGAGACAATCAGACTCGCGGCTTCTTCAACGAGGCGATGGTGTTCTTCGAGGGGTGAGAGTGCTTCAGTGTCTGGTTTGCACGCTGCGGCTTGAAGAATTGCAAACTGGGATTCCGTTACGCTCTGACCGTTTCGATCTATCCATGCCAGTGCGTCGTTTTCTTGTCCTGTTCGGATGTAGACGAGCGCACCTTCGGGTTCGTTATCGGTTGGGACGTGCGATTGGGTTGAATAGACAACAGACGGGAGTGCAGGAACAATCTTTTCTAAATCTGGGTCTTGCGTAATGGCGTTTTTCCAAATCTGATACGCGTGAGAGGCGAGGTCAACATCGTTATCCTGTGCATCGTCAAGCAAACCTGCCTTTTCGTTATAGAGGTTAACGATCGCTTCGTTGCCTTCTTCACCGTCATCTTCAAAGAAGGCTTCGTCCGTGCCGACAACCTCGGCATTCTGGCGAAGGCGCGCCCGGACGCGTCCACGCAAGTTGATGATGCGCTCCACACCTTCAGCGGGTAGAAACGAATAGCACAAAATGTCTTCCGCCATCTGACCAATTCGGTCAACCCTGCCGGCACGCTGCACCAAGCGTATAATTGCCCACGGTAAGTCATAATTGACAACGACTGCACAATCCTGTAAATTTTGCCCCTCGCTCAGGACATCTGTGCTGATGAGGACCCGTAATTCGTCTTCGGGCTGAATTCTATCCCGTTTATTATTGCTGACGGGACTAAAGCGGTGTGCTAAAGCTGTGGGATCTGCCGAGTCGCCGGTCGCAGCGGCGATTTGCGTCAACCCGCGTTCTGAGAGGGCATCTGTCAGATACTGCACGGTATCCGCAAATTGTGTGAAAACCACGACTTTATCGTCTGGGTGTGTCTGGATTAAGAGTTCTTGAAGCGCGTTGAGTTTCGCGTCTTTCTCGGGGTCCCACGTGCCGTACTGTTGCAAAATCTTGGTGAGTGCGAGCGCGTCCTCGGTCAACTCTTTCCGAAGCAGCGGGTGGAAAAGATTTGGACGGAGCCACTTAAACCTACTTTTATATTTTGTTGTGTAGAGTCCATAAATCTCAGCGGCGCGATGTTTATAATCATCGGCTGTGTATGAACCGGTTTGTGAATTTGTGCTATCAAGCTGCGTGTCATCATCATCACCAGAGGCATCTAAGATGAGAGTGGCATCATCGGTATCTCTATCCTCAAACCGAGAATCGAGCATCTCAGCGTTTTGGGACCCGATCGGTAACGATTCATTGTTCTCAATGGCGTAGAGGAAGATATAGTTTCGCAGAATATGCCGATCAACGGACTGGATAAATGCCTGTCCGCTGCTTTCAAGTCGTTTGAAGAGACCTGTCCGGCAAAATCCCATTAACCGCTGGCCGCCACGCGAGAGGTCTTGCAATTGCCGCTGTTCGGTTTCTGTGGGCGGTTCCGATGGTGTGTCAACGATGTAATTTGCGAGTCCATATCGGGCGAGTTTAAGATTGCTAATGGTGTTTACGACAGAACGAGAGTACAACTGCGCGTAGGTGTCGTCGGGATTTTGCTCATCAATTGAGAACTTTATCGTTTTTGGTGCGCGTGTAGGGAAGTAGGAACGCGTGCCGTCCGGAAATAAAAGGAACGTCCGTTTTGTATCGGGATCCGTTTCGGCGTAGTTTTCCGTGATGAAAGTGCGCGTGCGGCGGACGAGATACCGGCGCATCAGTTCGCGCCAATCGTCAATATACTCACTGTGTTCAAACGCTGAAAGTGTGCGGACCCCGCTTTGATGCTTGCGAATAAACTCGGTTTCACCGCCCAACACCTTGATATATTGCTCCGGCCGAATGCCGAGGTCTTCGGTTTCGTCAACAAAGAGACGGAGCTGATTAGAGAGATCAAGATAGGTTTTGTTGTAAGGAGTTGCAGAGAGGAGGATAACCTTGCTCTCATTTTGTTGGATATAGTCCTGAATGGCGCGGTAGCGTTTACCTTCACGGTTTCTGAGGTTATGGCTTTCGTCAATCATGACAAGTCGGTAGCGTCGAAGGTCTGGCAATTCATTGATGACTCGGCTAATTGAGAGCACTCTCCCCCGCAGGCGGTATTGCTCCCGATAGTTTTCCCACATGTTGACGAGGTTCTTCGGGCAAATAATTAGTGTTTCAAGGTCGTAATCGTCTTCCTGTATGCGCGCCAATGCTGTTCCCATGAGCGTTTTACCGAGTCCGACGACATCGCCTATTAGCACACCGCCGCGTCTGTTGAGGTGATGCGCTGCGATTTTCACGGCAGCGGTTTGGAATTCAAAGAGTTTGTCCTCAAACTCGCGTGGAATCTGAAATTCAGTCAATCCAGCGCGAGCCTCTTGCGAGAGGTGATACGCCATCTTGATATAAATATGATATGGCGGAATGAGCTCCTCACGCGCCCAACTCTGCTCAATAATCTCAACCAATTCCTTAGAAATATCAATACACCACCGGTCGTCCCATCGGTCTTCAAACCATTCCTCTAACTTGTCACAAGAATCCGAGTCAACGACATCAACGTTGAGTTCTCCTTGTTGTGAGAGTCCGGCGAGGGTCAGGTTGCTACTGCCAAGGTAACCGACAGTTGGTGTAATTATGTCAGAGCGATAAATCAGATAGAGTTTCGCATGGAGGGTGTGTCGGAGGAATAACTTCACCTTCACCTTCTCGGCGCGAAGTTGCTGCGCCAATTGGCGTAAGCCTATTTCGTCTACATGCGTCGGCACACCTACGGTCAATTGTTCTCGGAATTCTTCTGCTAATCTCCGTTTGAGACGGAGTGCCGTTTGATTGTCAATCCTACCGTCCTGCTTAGCAAGCCGCTTGGCTCCTCGGAGTTCTTCTTCAGGTAAGCGTTGCATCCCGACGAGCAAGCGGCAGCATTCGCCTTCGCCGCCGTTCCAATTCTCAACGTAAGATCCGAGTCCTCTCCATCCACGGAGGTTGAAATAGCCAACACAAAAATCGGCATGCGTGGCGTTTTCAAGCGTTTGTTGGAGTGCGGGGAGCAGCGGTTGGTCGATGTTATCGAAAATGCGAGGCATTTAGGATTGTTCCTTTTTCCGTGTTGTAGTTGTAGTCGTTTTGTTTCGGTGCGGTTAGGGAACCGCACCTATTAGATTCGGGAGAAAGTGTCTCCTACAGATGACCGATGTAGCAGGCGATGAAAAAGAGCGCGAAGTAGTATATAATAGGATGAATCTCTTTCCTGCGACCCGTCACTAACTTCAGAAACGCTAACGAGATAAACCCGAAGCCGATGCCGTCTGTAATACTGAAGGAGAGCGGCATCATCAGCATCGTAAGGAACGCAGGGATCGATTCCGTGATGTCCTCCCAATCAATCTGGCTGACATTCCTGAGCATCAATCCACCGACAACGATGAGTGCTGGCGCGATAATCGGATAAAGGAAAGCAGATTGGCTAATCTGAAATCCACCCCCAACAATCTTAACAAGCGGATATAAAAAAAGAGACAGCAACATGAAAATCCCTGTAACGGCAGCGGTGAGACCTGTCCGTCCGCCTTCAGTGATGCCCGTTGCGCTTTCGATGTAACATGTCACAGTCGAGGTGCCGAGTAAGGCACCGCCAACGGTACTTCCTGCATCCGTCAAAAGTGCCCCTCTGGCTTTTGTGAGTTTTCCCTCTTTGAGGAGTTCCGCCCGATAGCCGATAGCTGTGAGTGTGCCAATGCTATCAAACATGTCAATGGCAAAAAACACAAAGATAACGGGAATGAGTTCCAGTTTGTCGAATATATTCGGAAGCTGTAGTTTAAAGAACGTTGGCATGATAGACGGGGGCGACGCGACGATTCCATCATACGCGGCAATTCCGAAAATGAGGTTGGCGACAGTTGAAACAAGAATACCGATCAGAATAGCACCTCGCACCTTACGTGCGATGAGTGTGAGCGTTACAGCAATACCGAAAATTGAGAGGAGGACGGGCCTGGAATCGAGATTACCGCGCGTAATAAATGTAGCGGGATCTTTTGTAATGATGCCACTCATCTGTAGTCCGATGAAAGCAATAAACAGCCCAATCCCGATAGCAATCGCATTTTGAAGCGAGTGTGGGAGGGCATTCATGATGGCTTCACGTATCCCCACAAACGAGAGTATGAAAAACAGCATACCTGCTATGAAAACAATACCCAACGCTTCCTGCCAAGGTATGCCTGAACCTAAGCAAAGGTCAAAAACGAAATAGGCGTTAAGACCCATACCGGGAGCCAATACAACAGGATAATTCGTAAAATATGCCATGCAGAACGTCGCGAGTGCACTGGATAGGCAGGTCGCAACCATAACGGCACCATAATCCATACCAGACAACGAAAGCATTGAGGGCTGCACGAAAATTATATATGAGATCGTCATAAAATTCGTGAGACCTGCAACGAATTCGCGTCTCAAGGAAGTGCCGCTCTCTTTTAACGCAAATAGTTTTTCAAGTATCATCTTCCCACCTTTATCGGCTGTCAGCGAATTGGCTTTCAGCAGTCGGCTATCGGCTATCAGCAAGAAGAGGGTATTCTTAAACGAAAACCTCTTAAAATTGACTGCTGATTGCTGATTGCTAACGGCTATTCTGCTGACTGCTATTAAAAGTTTGGCTGAAGTACTCCATAGGGCAGTTGCTCTCCTTTTAAACCCGCAAGCAAATTCTCCATCGCCATTGTCATCATTTTCATCCGAGTCTGGACAGTTGCACTACCGAGATGCGGGGCAATGATAACATTGTCCAAACTGAGAAGCGGATGATCGGTATTGAGCGGTTCCGGCTCGGTTACATCAACGGCGGCACCTGCAATCTGCCCTTGTTTGAGTGCGTCATACAAAGCGTAGTGGTCAACGACGGGACCTCTCGCGATATTGACTAAAATAGCTGTCTTTTTCATCAAAGCGAGTTCCGCTTCACCGATAAAGTGCGTTGTTTCCTCCGTCAATGGGACGTGAAGTGTCACAAAATCGGAAACTTCTAATAGATTTTCAAGTGTTACGTATTCCACGCCGAGTTCCTGTTCCCAGTCAGGGCGGCGTTCACGTTTGTAGTAGAGGACACGCATGTCAAAGGCTCTGGCGCGTTTGGCGACCGCATGCCCAATTCGTCCCATGCCTACAATCCCTAAAGTCGCATGATGTACATCGGTCCCCCAAAGAATGTTTGGGTCATAGTACGTCCACTCTTTAGAAACTTGGACATGGTTATAGGCGGGAACAATATTTCGAGCAGTGGCGAGCAGGAGTGCCATCGTCATATCGGCGGTGGTATCACTGAGGATCCCGGGTGTATGTCCAACCGCGATCCCTCGTTCTCTACACGTCTCAACAGGAACATGGTCATAACCGACCCCGACGACAGAGATAGCTTTGAGATTCGGTGCTGTAGCAATCATCTCTGGAGAGACAGGTTCATGTCCATAAGTCATTAACCCATCAAGTGGCGGAATTCTTTCAGCAATGGGCGGTAAAATGGCACTCGTGTGCCACATATCGACCTCGCATTCTTCTGCTATCTTCGCACGGATCTCTTCCGGGATAGGACGCGTAATAAAAACTTTAAATTGTGACAAGGCATTCCTCCTTTTTATGGCAGTCAGCAAAGAGGTGTGTTTTTGCTTAAGAAACGCCCAAGCAAAAACAGTATTTCTGCGGATTTCCCCCGGGATTATCAAAAACCTCTTGTGATTGATAACTGATAATTGAAAGCCGAAAGCCAATCCGCCGACAGCTAATTATAGATTATGATCTGCGAAAAAAAATCCGTATCGGTGTGCCGTGAAATCCGAATTCCTTCCGAATACTGTTGACGAGGTAAGCCTCATACGGCTGCTGCACGCGATGGACATTCCGTCCGAAGATTAAGAAAGTGGGCGGTTTAGTCTCCATCTGCGTGATATACTTGAGTGCAGGGCGCGCCCCTTTAACCCGCGGGGGTGGATGGGCATTGCGCAACTCCAGAAGCAAGTCGTTGAGTGCGGGTGTAGGGATGTGCGTACAATACTCACGGTAGACCTCAAGTGCAGTCGTCAATATTTGGGTAACGCGTTGCCCACTTAGAGCGGAAACAAAAACACGTGGGACATAACCGAGTTGCGGGAGTTGCACATCTATCGCATCCATAAATGCCGGATGCGTTGTGTTATCCTTATCGATTAGATCCCACTTGTTCATGACTAAAACGGAGGCTTTCCCCTGCCGTTCAATGAAATTGGCGATCGCCTTATCCTGTTGTGCGACATCCTGGGTTACGTCCAGTACGAGTACAGCGATGTCGCTTTGGCGAATGCTGTGTATCGCACGTTGCACGGTTACGGATTCAAGTTCATCGTTGATAGCAGATTTACGCCGCATTCCCGTCGTATCAACTACTTCAAAAGGGATATTGTCGTGAACGATTCGGATATTCACCGCATCGCGCGTAGTCCCGGGTCGGTCATCGACAATCATCCGCTCTTCACCTAACAAACTGTTGATAAGCGAGGATTTCCCGACATTCGGTCTGCCAACAATAGCGATTTTCATTGTAGGAGGCGCGTCGTGGACAGTTTCGTCGGTCTCTGGGAGGGTTTCAACGACGCGGTCGAGTAGTTCCCGAATCCCATCATTTTGGACACACGATGTCCACATTGGCTCTGCGAATCCGAGTGCGTAAAACTCGGCAGCTTCATTGTGAAATCGGTCGCTATCTACCTTATTGACGACGAGGAAGATAGGTTTATCAGCAGCTCTGAGTTTATCAACGACAACCATATCGTGTGGCATGATGCCAGTTCGGGCATCAACGACAAAGAGGATGAGGCTCGCTTCAGCCAAGGCAACATCCACCTGCGATTGAACATTATCGATAAGCCGGTCGTCCGGATTGATGTCCAAACCGCCGGTATCTACAATGGTAAAAGCGCGGTCTGCCCATTCCACGTCAGCGTAGTTCCTGTCGCGCGTCACACCGGGTGTATCATGGACGACTGCGTATTTGCGCGGGGGACGGCTTTCGGCTCTCGGTTCTTGCTGACTGCTGATTGATGACTGCTGACGGCTATTTCCAGCGATTCGATTGAAAAGTGATGATTTCCCGACATTCGGTCTGCCGACGATCGCAACAATGGGGTTCTTTAAACTATTAAATTTGGTCATCGTTTTTTAAATTATTAAATTTGGTCATCGTTCCATAAGTAAAGCAAAGACAAATTATGCCATTTAAGGAAACCTAATTTCATTCCACGATGGTTTCTGGTGAAGTCAGAACCCTTTTGAGCACCTGGAGCGGGTTGGAATTCACTGAAAACCGGGGTCCCCGCCCGTTACTGGGACGGGGGTTTTTGCAATGTAATACAAGGAATGGATTTAGTCTATTCCCAGACTAAATCCGATGTTTCTTCAACGTAGTGGAGCAGTTTAACCATCAACTCGACTCCGTTATAGATGTTAAAGCACGAGGGTTTTTGCTTGGGTGTTTCTGCGGATTTCTTCGATGGTTAACAGATTCCCATAGTTAGAAAAATGTAATGGAACGGTGCTCAGATTCGATCATTTAAAGATTGAGAAACGGCAATAACCGATTTTACCACAACAATAATAGGAATTGCAAGCAATACACCCCAAAATCCGAGTACAGCTGCCCCAACAATCACAGCAAACATAATGAGCAGCGGATCTACATTAACAGCGGTGCTCATAATTTTAGGTGAAATCAATGAGTTGTCAAGCATCTGAATGCCAAGAATGGCACCCAACACGAATGCACTGCGAATGAGGAAATCAATTATACCGAAATCCCCAGCCGCCAGCCCCATTAGCATCGCCACATAGGCGAAACCGCCGCCGATAAAGGGTCCAAAGGTCGGTATAGCGTTACAGATTCCGGCGAGTACCCCAATAACCAATGCGAACGGCACACCGATAATGCTGTACGCGATACAGGAGACCACTGACACAATCGCGATGACGGTTACTTGTCCTTTTAGGAACTGTTGTAGATTCCTATCAATTTCGCGCAGGTAGGTCTTGACAGTTTCACGATGAAGTTCAGGGACCAGCGTGATGAAACTGCGGAAATAATTGTCAAACGACTGGCTTGCATAGACAAACACAATGAACGCGAGTGATACTGTGGCTAAAAACCCGCCAAACCCAAAAGCGATCGAACCCGCGAACTGAACCCCTTCCCTGATAGCCTCACCACCGGTTTGGGCGATTGTTGGAATTCTTTCGGTCAAGTATGTTTTCACCTGCTGGACAATAGGCTCGTCCCTATAGGTGTAACTAATCCCTTCGTTCCGTGTAGCAAATGGCTGCCATCCCTCTGTAGGAACGGCACGATGCAGGATAGCGGTTCCATTACCGATGTATACACCAGAAGGTGCCGACGCTAACAACGAGACTGCAGCAGTACCTTCCGTCTTTCGCCATGTGCCAAGACGATGCCATTCATAGAGACCATCGGGCGTGCCGGCGTACAGTTCAATATCAAACACCTGTGAGGGGTCTTCTAAGCGCAAGCCTATAGAGGCTTGCGGGACAATCCACGTTTTACCTCCACTTGCCAGTGCATAAACCGAATCCGTTATAGAAGGAAGCGGATTCCACTCAAGAGCGGAATCCTCCAGGTACCAATGCACTGTTGCGACCGTAGGCATGGGAACTATCCGTTCTGAGGGCATCGCATCAATTATCGCTGTACTGGCGACATAAATTGTCCTATCACCATTCGTATCCACAATAGAAACAATACTGACGATGGACCTTTCACTATAAATTTGAGGGGCGACCTCACGCCATGTTTTTCCTAAATTCTTACTGCTGTAAAGTCCTTTTTGTGTTCCAACATAAATCTGGGTATTATTCCAATTCGGAACGTTGATCGCTTGAACGGAAAGAGTATCGAAAGGGGTCGCTTGTACCTTGTGCCATATTCTCGGTGTGACGTTTTGGATGTCTGTTACATCACCGTCAATCGCTTCAGTGACATCAGCAGGCAATGCCTTGTAATACCGATATAACCCACTCTGCGTACCAGCGTAGATAACGTTTCCAGCTGCTGCAAGTGCTTGTATCGGTTTGCCGAGAAGCACGCCGTTTGTGATACCAATACGAACAAACTCTCTCTCTGCATCCTGTTGAATTTTATAAATGCCGTGGTTCGTACCAAGGTAGAATGTTTCTGCTGGAGTCGTTTGATTGTTTCTTCCTGCTACATCATCCTCAATAGTAGGAAAATCGACACTGATAGCGACCGCCTCAAACGTCTCACCAACGACATAAGGCAGAACAATCTCATGATAAAACTTTAGTAACCCACTCCCCATCTGGGTTGCTTGCTTACTAACCTGTTTCCCAGTGTAGAAAAGCAAACTGCCGCACACAAGGACAATTATTACCGTCGCGAGTCCGCGTAGGTATCTGGCTTTGAATGGGAGAGCATTCCAGAGAAACCTAAAGATATAAGCGAAGCCAAACCCTAAAATGAAAGGGGTCAACACGCCCAACAAACGTATAAAAACCCACACAGCGATCATCAGTATTTCAAGAATCACTATGCTCTTTAGGTCGATCCAGCGATAAACGCGGATGAGCAGGACAATCAGCAGCATCGGCACGACTGGATGCAGCAACAGTATTCGGCTGCTGTTGGCAGTGCCTTTGTAATAGGCAAAGGCTATCCATCCCGTGGCGAGCACGACGCTGATAATTGCGAGAATTGATGTGACGCTAAGTGCTGGCTGCTGTGGATTCGGTTCGTTTTGCGTGTTCAATTTTTAAATTATTTGCCTCTGGGCACCGCTCCAACGGTTGCCGGGGCATCAGTTGAATCTCTGGATTCATACGTCTCAATCACGCCTGCACCGATGCTGTCACCCCAGACGTTAACTGTGGTACGGAACCGGTCAAGTAGCCAATCGATGGAGAGGATCAGCGTTATACCTTCAATTGGAAGATCCACGGCTCTGAGTACGATAACCATTGTGACAAGCCCTGCCTCCGGAATCCCTGCGGCCCCTATTGCTGCCAAGGTAGCGGTAAGCACAACAACAACTTGTTGCGCTGGATCCATGGAAATCGCATAGACCTGTGCGATGAACATGACCGCGACCGCCTCATAGAGTGCAGTTCCATCCATGTTAATGGTTGCTCCCAACGGAAGAACAAAACTGGAGGTACGTCTGGAGACACCGTTCTGATTCTCAACCCCTTCCATCGTTAGCGGCAAAGTTGCACTTGAACTCGCCGTCGAAAAGGCGTTGAGTAAGGCGGTTGCCATGCCCTTGAAGTAGTTGAGCGGATTTCTGCGTCCCAAGATCAACAGGAGTATCGGTAAAACGATGGCACCGTGTACGCCGAGTCCTAACACGACTGTCGCGCTATACTTGCCCACCGCTACGAGTTCGGGCCAAAAACCTGCGAACCCTTTTGCCTCACCGATCCTACCAGCGATTAAGCCGAAGATACCAACCGGTGCGACATACATTATCCAGTGAACGAGTTTCATCACCGCCTCATTTAACCCCGAAATCACGGCGACGACAGGTCTACCGATATCCCCAAGCATGGATAGAGCGGCACCGATGAGAAGTGAGAAAAAGATTAAGGGCAGAATATCGGTTCGCACCATCGCTTTGAAGACGTTTGAGGGGATCATTCCCTCTTTGCCGGTCTCTTCGTTGCCGAGAAACACCTCCTTGATGGTACTCCCCATAGTCCGTTCCATTTTGCCGGACACTCTTGTGGCAATCGGCAAGCCAATATTAATACCTTTACCCGTATTTTGGGGATCTACCCTCTCAAGACGACCCTCAATGAACAATAAGCGTTCGCCGCTGTCGGTTGCGACGTAATGGGCATCTTCGGATAGCGGTTGCCACGATTTCACCGTGACTGTTGTCCCAGAAATTGATTCGACTTCGCCACGCACATTCTGGTCAACGAGGGTGATGACATATTTATTGTTATATGTCCGATTGAATTCCGCGTTCAACTCAACAGTGAGCATCTCAGGACCAGAGAGTGTGTAACTGAGATCAGCCCGCTCTTCGCCTTGTGATAGTCCCTTCCCCGGCAAGATGATGTTGACGAGAATCATGCCAATGAGAACGGAAATAGCAGTTGTCGCCATGTAGTACAGGACAGTTCGTCCCCCGATGGAACCGATGTTGCGAATATCGCCTAAATTCGTTATTCCGACTATCATAGACAAAATGACGAGCGGCACTACTATCATCTTCAGTAGGTTTAAGAATATTTCACCCAGTATTGTTGTGTGGACAGCAAAGCCTGGTGCGAACCCACCGATGATTGCCCCAGCAACAATAGCAATGACAATCCCGTAAAGCAGACCGAGGCTGACCTTTGGTTTATTTCCATTTTCGTTCATAGTTTGATTCCCTTTCTTTTAAGTGTTAATTTGAGACGCGCCGCTGGCAAGGTTTCCAACCCTTCACTCATAATCGCGCCTACTGCGGAAGTAGTTGACTAAGGTTCCGCATCAACGCGAATCGATAATTCTTCAAGTTGCGTATCTGTTACAAGAGACGGAGCATGCGTTAGTGGGCAGAGACCTTGTTGCGATTTCGGGAACGCGATGACCTCTCGGATGTTCTCCTCGTTCCGCATCAGCATGACCATTCGGTCTAAGCCTGGAGCGATGCCAGCATGCGGCGGTGTGCCATACGCTAACGCATCTATGAAATAGCCAAACCGGCTTTCGACCTCTTCCGGCGTGATGTCCAGAGCCTCGAAAACCTTCTGTTGGATATCCCACTGGTGGATCCTGACACTTCCGCTACAGATCTCATATCCGTTGCACACGAGATCGTAGTGTTGGCTCTGAACCTTCCCCGGATCTGTGTCTAACAACGGTAACGTTTCCTCTGTCCCTCCAGTGAACAGATGATGGAAGGGTTCGTAGCGATTCTCGTCCTCGTTCCACTCAAACAGCGGATAATCAATGATCCACAGGAAGTTGTGTTGAGTTTCGTCAATGAGGTTCAGTTTGCGTCCAAGGTGGAGACGGAGATTGCCGAGGGCATCAGCGACGACCTTTGGCTTGTCAGCGACAAAGAACATGATGTCACCCGGTTTCGCGCCCGTTCTCTCTTGTGCTGTTTCAAGTTGCTCTGTTGTGAAGAACTTGACGATACCAGATGAAAACCGATCCGTTGTGACCTTAACCCACGCCAATCCTTTCGCTCGGTAGGTGGCGACGAATTGCGTCAGATCGTCGATGTCTTTGCGTGAAAAGTCCGCACCGCCTGGGGCAGCGATGGCTTTGACCTGCCCGCCTGCGGACAAGGTGCGTGTAAATACCTGAAAATCGCAGTTTGCCATGACATCGGAAACATCGGTGAGTTCCATGCCGAACCGCGTATCCGGCTTGTCGTTCCCGAACCGTGCTATCGATTCGTGATAGGGGAGCCGTAGGAAAGGCGTTTGAACGGGAATACCGCCCGCATCCTCAAATATCCGTTTCATCAACCCTTCGGTCACCTCAAGCACATCGTCCACCCCCGCGAATGACATCTCAATATCAAGTTGCGTGAATTCTAACTGTCTGTCGGCACGGGTGTCCTCATCCCGGAAGCATCGTGCTATCTGGAAATACCGATCAACACCGCTCATCATCAAAATCTGTTTAAACTGCTGCGGTGATTGCGGAAGTGCATAGAACCTGCCGGGGTAGTGACGACTCGGAACGAGTACATCGCGTGCCCCTTCTGGCGTGCTGTTCATCAAAATAGGAGTCTCAATCTCAAGGAAGCCCTGCTCGTTCATATAGTTGCGTGCTGCAAGTGCCGCTTTATGCCGCATCGCTAAAGTCTTCTGCATCTCAGGACGGCGTAGATCGACGAATCGATAGCGCATCCGGATGTCTTCTGCTACGTCAACGTCGTCTTCAACCGGGAACGGCGGTGTCTTGGCAGTATTCAGGATATTCAGAGAATCCACAGCGACTTCAATCTCACCCGTGTCAAGTTCCGGGTTGACCGTGCCTTGGTAAATGCTGAGACCGTCTTTTCCCCCCACATCTTCAATGACGATGTGATATGTCCGATTATTTTCGACATCGGTGAGTAGCCACCGCGTGCCAGCGACGCGGGTTGCTACCTCAATCTCTTCGGAGAGGGTGTACTTCGTATCGACATCCGAAAACAGGGATCGAAACGCTGGGGAGAGGACACCATCGGCGAGTTCCGTTTGGTACGCCGCGTCCGCTTGGAAAAGCAATTCGCCTGGATCACGTTCGCGAACGGTGCCACTGACGTTCAACACATATTCGCTTCTGACGGCATCTGCGAGCGCGTGCGCCTTTTCGTCAATCTGTGGGTCAAAGACGACCTGCGTGATACCCGTCCTGTCACGCAAATCAACGAAGATGACTCCGCCATGATCTCGACGGCGGTTGACCCAACCGTTGAGTTGCGCAGTCGTACCCGTGTCGGTTAAGCGTAGGTCCCCACAATAATGGGTTCGTTTTAAACAAGACGATGTGGCTTCTTGGGTTTCTTGAGACATTTTTCTAATTTTCCTTGCGGTTCGGTCAAGCGGGTTAGCGCATTGACGTTTATTTCCGTAGAGTCGCCCTCCACTTCGTTTCGGGCTTGCTCGTCCTGGAAATTCAAAAAAACAAATGTTATTTTCTAAGTTGTTCAAGTTCTTTCTGGATCTGTTCTTTGGCACTCAATAGATCACTCGGATCTGCGGAGACACGGACGATTTCATCAAGTGCTTCCAGCGCGTTGCTGTAGGACTCTATCTGTTTCTGCCGCTGATTCTTGGCGGCGTAAACGTTTCCAAGTATATAGTGGGAACGCCACGAATTGACATCTGCAGCGATACCTTTCTTTCCATATCGTTCGGCTTCTTCCATATTTTCTAATTGCAGATGTAGTTGCGCCATTGCCGCGAAAATAGGCGCAGGCAGCTGCGAAGTTGTCTCCTGCTGCTCAAGTTGTTCGTAAGTCCGAAGGGCATCCTTGTAACGTTCTTGGCGTTCATACAGGGGGCCCAAGAGTAGATAGACCTCAAATCTTTTAGGATCGCGTCTGAGCAATTCCTCAAGCTCCCTCGTTGCCTTTCCAAGTTCACCCTGCATCTCATACAACGTTGCCAAATGGAGGTGTCCCTGAAGGTCATCAGGATTTTGCGCCATCGTCTGCTGCACCTGCTTTTCAATCTGCCGGAGCTCCTCCTGCTCACCCTCGCGAATTAAGCCCGCAACGATTCCGAAGTTATAGCGGATTGTTTCGTCAGCGGGATTGAGTTCTACAGCATCATTCATGAGTGATGCAGCGTTCTGGTACTGCCCACTCGCGTAAGCAATCTGTCCACGGATTAACCGCTGCGTGGCTCTGAAGTAGGTGTCGAATTTCTCTCGAACGCCCCGTTTCTCTGCGAGTGTCGCGCCATAGTTTGTCAGGTAAGGCAGCACCCGCTCCCGATATTCTGACATCCCTTTAACGTTTTGCGTCGTTGTCCCCACCAAGTCTGCCCCACGGAAGAATTCTAATCGAGGACGGTTGTCTGTGTGAATGGGTCCAATGCCAGCGTATTTGCGCACAGCTTCAGGTCCCATCATGAATGAATCGAGCAGCGACGGACCGTCGAGGTCATCGGCAGCAAGCCCTTCGCGGATACTTGCGATCTGTGCACGTGCCATGAAGTTTTTATAATCAATTCGCAGTGGTTCATGTGTGCCGATGAGAATTACAAAGTCGGGTGTGTATTTGTACCAGAGTGTCGTATGTGGAAACACTTCAATGAAGGTGCGCACAATCATCTTATAATGCGCCTCCGGTAAGCGATGCAACGGCACCCACTGACACATGATCCCGTTTTCGCTCAGAATCCGACGACACAGACGGTAAAAGTCCGCTGTATAGATATTGGAACTCCCGGCACTGACGAGCGGATGGATGATACCGGTCGAAATCATATCGTATTTGGTCTTCGTCATCAGGATATGGTTTCGTCCATCGTTGAGTCTATAATTAAACCGCGGGTTCTCAAACACATTTCCGTTGACGTGCGTGAAATGCTTTTGTGCGGCGGAAATCACGCCGCTGGACAACTCTATCGCATCAACCCGTATACCGTGTTGCGTTATCGAATGTGAGGTGAGTCCCATGCCGAACCCGACAACGAGTGCCTGTTTCGGACGCGGGTGCAACAATAGCGGTAGATGCGCAATAACGCGATGTGAAGGTGAATCCCAACGCGAGGCATCCGCTGCCTGATTTGTATCTACATAGAGACGGTAGATCCCTTCATCATCTTTTAACGTGGTTACCGTTGCATCCACCTCCTCATTGTAATCAATGAGCGTATCGCCAGGGCGTTGCGTTTTGAAAATAGTACTCTTGAGAAAAAGCGGTTGATTCACCGTAAGCAAAAGAATCACAGCCAACCCAGCATTGAGAACCGGTATCCCCACGCCTACTCCTTGTAGGAGCGATTTTCCTGTTTCAGTGAGTCGTCCGCTTCTCAAAACAAGCAGACACCCGATGCCCGTGTTCAAAACTACCGTCAGCACGATACTCGGTCGAATGCCCAAAAGCGGAATCAGGATAAACCCTGCACAAAACGCGCCTAAAATGCTTCCAACGGTGTTGACTGCATAGACGTTTCCGATACTCCTACCCAATTGGCGTGCGCTGCCGGTGTAAATCTTCGTCACGAGTGGAAAACTCGCGCCCATCAAAAACGTCGGCAAACACATCACAAGAAAACAGGAGAAGAACGCCCAGAATCTGCTCCCACCGAAGGTAGATTGGAACGCTTGGCTCATCCCGTACAACTCCTCAAACGCCGGCATCAAAATCAGCGCGAGGAGCCCAATGCCGAGTTGAACGATGCCGAAAACTGCGATAGGTTGTTTAATCCGGTCGACCCAGCGCGAAAACACCATGCTCCCCAGCGCGATGCCGAACAGGAACGCCGCAAGCATCGTCGCAAATGCATACGTCGTGCTCCCAAGGAAGAAGACCATGATACGGGTCCACAACACCTCATACGCCAAAGCACAAAACCCAGAGACACCTATCGCCCATAGCACCAAACGCTTTTCAGGTAGATAAGAGACATCTTCAGATTCCGCTTGTTGTATCTCTTCACGGGGGGCATCCGCTTCTGTTCCTGATACCTTCTGTGTTAACGCTAATGCGACCGCTGCTACACCGAAATTGATAGTGATACCGACACCGAGCGTCCATCGAATGCCCAACGCCTCGATCAGGAAAAAACCTGCCGCCACGGTTCCGACAACGGCACCGAAAGTGTTCAACGCATACAGGATTCCGATGTTCGTGCCGAGTTGTTCCAGCCTTTTTACAAAAAATCGGGTTAATACCGGTAGTGTGCCGCCCATCAACGTGGAAGGAATTAATAGGACCCCGAACGTCAACATGAACCGAATAAGTGAGAGGGTATAGAATTCTGATGTGACGTTTCGATGAATTAGCACATAGATCGCGCTAAGTGCCGCTAAAATGAGGGGCCAAACAAGGCAGAACGCACCGATGCCGGCTTCCAGAAGCGCGTAGAGTCGCAGCGGAGACTGTGTGCTTTCGTCAATCTTCCTACCGAAGTAGTAGCTGCCGAGTGCAAGTCCTGCCATAAACGCCGTCAGGACGGTACTCGTTGCGAAAATAGTGCTCCCGAAGATGAGCGTGAGCTGCCGCATCCAGATGACTTCATAGATGAGTCCACTGGCACCGGAGAAGATAAAGATGAGCCAAACGATGGGCTTGATGTATCGCATTTTTTGCCTACGCTATAAACGTTTCGTCATTACAGGACTACTCAGGTTCTCTACATATATGATACATCAGTCCATCCCAGAATTTCAAGTAGAATCCTGTATCTGTTGTGAAGGGACTTCTTGGACGACAGGAATGATGTAACTTCGGATTGTCAAACCGTCTATTGTCTCTGTTTCTACACGCGGTTCCGGGGTGTTGCGGTGATCGAAGATGACGTAGTATCCTTCGCTCGCTCCTTCAAGTTTGAGATATGCTGCGAGTTGTTTCTTACCGGTTTCATAGCGTCGATTGCCCTCCCAAATCTTTGTTTCGACGATATATTTTTGGGCGTTGTGGAAGATAACGAGGTCCATCCTGCCACGTCCTGTTTGAACCTCAAGATACATGACACCACGAATCAGACTGACAAACTGATCGAGATAAGCGTAGAGAAGGTCTTGGCCGACATACTCTTTTGGTGTTTCTGGGACTTGGAGTATCCGAAATCCTACGCGTGCGATGAAATCTCGGAAGTTGTCAAGGAGGCGTTCCATATTAATCTGCCCTGTGGGCGTGAGGTAGTCGAGAAAATCGGCATCTTCAGGAAGGTAATCTTTTTCTAACCCGTTCACTATGGGTTTGAATGTCTGTAGGATACAATAGTGATAAATCGGGTTGACGATTTCACAGCGGTCATCACCCCCTCTTGCGATTACACCGTAAGTGGCGAGTTCACTGATGAGTTCCTGGTGTAGATTGAAGCGTACGCCTCTCTCGTAAGAAACGATTTCCATCAGAAGGTTTTTAAAGCGCGGATCCCGACGAATATTCGTTACCAGATGTGTAAGGTTGGTGTTATTTTCTTCAAGAATTTCTGCGTGCGCTTTTGAAAAGTGCATCATTGCAATTGTCTCGGTTTTTGGAATGTTCATCTCCTCAGTGAGAATTTGCGCGAACCGATTGACGAGGAACGGCTGTCCGGCGGTCTGTCTATGGATATTCTCAATGACTTCAGGCGTGAAGGCTTGGCCGACTTCATCCGTATATTGTTCAAGAAGCTCGCGGACCTGCGCAAGGGTGAAGTTAGGTAAGGTGAACTCGTCTTGGATATTGAAAGGCGAAATAGAGCGGTCTAAATTGAGCTGCGCGATGTTCTTAACGCCTACAATACCGACGCTGTAGGGGCATTTCCGCATAGAACGCTGGACATAGATGTTACGGAGGGCATGCAGGAAACCCCGCACGGCCTCGCGGGGAATGCCATCAAACTCGTCAATGATGAGGACAAGCTTCTCATCTGCTAGAAACTCCCCAAGTTGTTCAAAGAATTCCATCATCACCACGTGACCAGTTAAGCGTGTATTCTCCAAGAACTGACTCAAAGCTTCGGAAGGCAAGCGTTGGCGTTTTCGGAAGACGCTCGCAATTTCCCTACAAATTCTTTGGTAGAGAGAGCTGTAAAAATCGGAGGCAGTACAATCTTCATATACCTCAAAATTGAGTTCAATGGGGAAGTAGGTTTCTGTGGTATCGGTGGCGAGTGCATCAAGTGCCCATTGGAAAAACGTAGTTTTGCCTGTCTGTCGGGGCGCGAAGATAACGATGTAACGTCCGAGTTTGACGCGTTTGATGAAATCAGCGAGTTCCTCAGTGCGTGAGACGACGTAATTATCTTCAGGATTTACAGGACCATAGGTGCCAAATGTTTTCATCTTTTCCTCTATAACAATCGGGGAAATCTGCAGAGGAAACACCCTATCAATACGCAGAAATACCCAAGCAAAAACACCCCCAGCAAAAACACCCCTCCCACACATTGTCCAAAGGTTAGGATATTATACCACGAGCCAATTTATTGCGTAGGTTCTAATTTCTTCTCAAGCCGCTCAATGTGCCGAAACGTCGTAGAGAAAATTATGTCCAGCGTAGCGATGTCGCGTGCTTCTAAAGGGGCACGGGAGAAGACACGCCGCAACGACTTCAGATACGTCTCCCAGTCTCGGTTATACGGCGACACCCCTACCTTATCCAACAACCGAGTCACACGCCCGTAGAACTCTTCCAATGCGTTCACTTCGGCATAATCGATCTCGGAGGGAGGGTACTCGCCAAGGCTTGCAATGAAGACCTCATAAGCGAAAATTTGGACTGCCTGTGCCAAATTCAGAGACGGGTTTTTTGTAGCCATCGGAACGCTTGCAGTCAACTGGCAAAGACTCATCTGATGGGTAGACAAGCCGAAGTCTTCACGTCCAAACAGCAGCGCGACCGGTTTGTCCTGCGAAATTGTAGCGATCGTCTCTGCGGCTTCCCGTGCAGGTACAGGCTGCGGTAGGCGCACATCACGACGACGGTGCGTTGTCCCTACCAGGTACTGGACACCATCGAGTGCGTTTTTCAGTTCGGGAACGACGTGGCAATTTTCAAGAATATCCTTCGCGCCATGTGCCATGTACCACGCCGCATCGACCTCACGAAACGGGACAGGGTTCACCAAATAGAGTTGCGAGAGTCCCATCCCCTTTACAACTCTGGCGACGGAGCCGATGTTCCCCGGCTCACGCGGTTCAGAGAGGATGATCCGAACATTAGTGAGATTCTTTGGCACTGCAACAGGAATGGCACGGAAACTTCCGGTCGGTTGAATCGCATTTTTGGGGGTGTTTGTTGACATACCAATAGGGTATCTGAAACCGCCCGAATTGTCAAGTCAAATTGCTTCAGAACGGCTATGGACTTAACAACGCACTTGCAATTTACTACACTTTGGGGTATAATTAAAAAGACGTAAATCGTGAAACTTAGATAATAGCAAATCAAGGGGCATCGCTTGCAAGCCTATTGTGAATAGCCCCGCATGTTCGTTTCTGTCAATGTGGCTTGCAGGTTTCTAAAACTTGCTGTTAAATGAAAGCCCTGTAACGGCACAATATTTACAAAGGATTTTCTAACTATGGGAATCTGGGCGTTGCTCCAAATGTAAAGCAAAGACAAATTATGCCATTTAAGGCATAATTTCATTCTGCAACGGTTTTCATCTAAGTTATGAGCCTGTTTTAGGTTTCAAAAGGTTTCTAACTGTACCGACAACCATCGTAAAATGTAGTGGAAGGATGCTCAGAGTTAATAGTTTAAAAAAAGGAATTTATTTGTCCTATGTCAACTAAAGTAGGTATTAATGGTTTTGGTCGGATCGGTAGGAACGCTTTTCGAGCGGCATTGCAGAACCCCGCGTTAGATATAGACTTCGTGGCTATCAACGATTTAACGAGCCCGGAGACACTCGCACACCTTCTCCAGTACGACTCCATTCACGGCATCTTGTCCGATGACATCACTGCCACAGAAAACGGATTGGTGGTAAACGGGAAAGAGATACAGGTTCTCGCCGAACGAGATCCCGGCAATCTACCGTGGGGTGAACTCGGTGCGGATGTCGTTATCGAATCCACCGGTTTCTTTACAGAGCGGGAAGACGCTGAAAAACATATCACCGCCGGTGGTGCGAAAAAAGTGGTCATCTCCGCCCCCGCGAAGGGTGAGGACATCACGATTGTGATCGGTGTCAATGACGATAAATATGACAAAGCAGAACATCATGTCATTTCTAATGCCTCGTGTACGACGAACTGCCTTGCACCCGTTGCAAAGGTACTGCATGAAGAGTTTGGAATTGAGAGCGGCTTAATGACAACCGTCCATGCCTACACCGGCGACCAGCGGATTCATGATTTCCCGCACTCCGACATGCGCCGCGCACGGGCAGCAACGCTCTCGATGATTCCGACGACAACTGGTGCCGCTGTCGCAGTTGGAAAAGTCCTGCCAGAATTGAACGGCAAACTGGATGGATTCGCAATCCGTGTACCGACACCGAACGTCTCCGTCGTCGATCTCACCGTCGATCTCAAGCAGAGACCGAGTGCCGAAGCGGTCAACGCAGCACTGAAAGAAGCAGCAGAAGGCAATTTGGACGGGATTCTCGGCTATTCCGAACTCGACCTCGTTTCATCGGATTTCAACGGGAACAAACTCTCCTCCGTTCTCGACGCTCCCTTCACCAAAGTGATTGATGATGGGTTGATTAAAGTCCTTTCATGGTATGATAACGAGTGGGGCTACTCCAACCGTCTCGTTGAGCTCGTTGCCCAGGTTTTTTAATCTGGTTTCCCTAACGGGAGCCGTCGGAACGCCTTGGCAGAGGGATGCCTCGGTAAAATCCGCAGTGCGTCTGCTTCGCGGTGAGAATGTCCTGCTGCTTTTTTAACTATGGAAATCTGGGCATTGTTCCAAATGTAAAGCAAAGACAAATTTTGCCGCGTGTGGGCAAAATTTCGTTCCACAATGGTTGCCGGTGAAGTCAAAACCCTCTGAACCCCTGGGACGGGTTGGAATTAACCAAAGTTAATAGTTTAAAAAATAGTTAAAAATATGCGAATACCTATCATTGCGGGAAATTGGAAACTGAACAAAACGATTTCAGAGGCGGTCGCGCTCACAACGGCGTTAAAAGCATTAGTTGCGGATGCCACCGGCGTTGAAGTCATCGTTGCACCGCCGTTTACTGCGCTCTCCGCTGTCAGTGATGCCATAGGGGGCAGCAACATTCGTCTCGCCGCTCAAGATGTCTATTGGGAGGATGGCGGGGCATTTACCGGCGAAGTCTCCGCGCCAATGCTGAAAGATACCGGGTGTGATTACGTCATTATCGGGCATTCGGAACGGCGCCAATATTTCGGTGAGACGAATGACAGCGTCAACCAAAAAGTGAAAGCGGCGTTAGCGCACGGCTTAAAGCCAATTATCTGCGTCGGTGAGCAACTCGAAGAACGGGAAGCTGGACAAACAGAAGCAGTGATTAAGAGCCACGTTACGGGCGGCATTGCTGGCTTATCCGCCGCTGACCTTTCGTCCTGCGTCATCGCTTATGAACCGGTTTGGGCTATCGGCACTGGGAAGACAGCCACGCCTGCCCAAGCACAGGAAGTCCATAACTTTATTCGAGGCTTGCTAACGAACGGGCACTCGGCAGAAGTCGCGTCGCAGATATGTATTCAATACGGTGGCAGCGTTAAACCGGAGAATGCAGCGGAACTCATGGCGCAGCCCGATGTAGACGGTGCACTCGTTGGCGGCGCAAGTCTTGAGGCGGAATCGTTCGCACAAATCGTGAAAAATGCAGAATAGCCGACAGCCATTTTTAATAGGAGGAAACCCTCAGATGGAAATTATTATCGGTTTTGTAGTGTTTATCTTCGTGCCGGTCTGCGTCGTCTTGACGCTGATTATTTTGTTACAGGACAGCAAGGGTGAAGGGCTCTCATCAAGCGCATTTGGTGGCGCGGAAATGCAGTCTGTTCTCGGAGGGCGCGGTGCCGCGACCTTCCTTAGTAAACTAACGACGTGGCTTGCTATCGGGTTCATGGTTATCTCCCTGTTCCTGATGCGTTTCTATGGCGAAGATGGCGGCGGGGCACTCACACCGCTCGAGCAGGAAACAACACAGGAAGCCACAACCGAACCTGTTGACACCACAGACGAAGGAAGCGTTGAAACGACTACAGATGGCGGCAGTGGAGACGCTGCTGACGACGCATCAAAGACGGAACTTGACAGTGGTGGTACAGACAGCACAGAATAGTTTTTAATTTTACCTTGCGGATAAGTATAGGTGTCTGATTATTTGATGTTTTTGTGTACGAGTCGCCTTCCATTTCATTTCAGGCTTGGTTTTCGTTTGTAAGAGTTGTCAGTTGTGGGTCATTAGCAGAATAGTTTTAACCATCAACTCGTGCCTTAACACTTCTATCAATGTGTGAGTTGATGGTTAAAGTCGTCAGCAGGAAAAGCCGACCGCTAATAAAGAAGGATCCTGATATGGCAGACGCGCCTACAACGCTTTCATGGACAGTACATCCACTCGTTGAAAATTGGCGCAAGTCCATCTTATTAGGGGTTTTTCTAACCCTTCTTTTAATCGGCATCTATTGGGGTTTCCAATCAATTTACATCGCTCTGCTGTCCGCCACTTTTCTGCTCGGATCGCTCTATAAATATTTTCTCCCGTTTCACCACCACTGTGAAGCAGATAAGCTGATTATCACAAGTTGCTGCTATAGGCTGGAGCGGCCCTGGGATACATTTCGCAGTTTTTACGTTGACGCGAACGGAGTGCTGCTCAGCCCGTTTGCTCATCCGACACGCCTTGAAAACTTCCGTGGTGTTTACGTCCGATTCGGAAAACACTCCCCTGAGGAAGTCGTTCGTTTTATCACCAGCAAGATTGAGTCAGAATCTTCTTCCTGAATTTTATATTGATTGTCAGCACGGTCCCTACACGGAGTGGGACATCTCTCGTATCTCCGAAGCCGCTGAAGAAAAAGAGATGCCTGTTCTCTTACGAATCAAACATACCCGACACGCTTATCGTCTCGGCAATTACTGTGATCTCGGTGTGTTGGCGATCAAAGTTCCCGAAGTCGAGACAGAAGAAATTGTCAATGAAGCATTGAACGCATTCTACTACCCCCCAATCGGTAGACGGAGCTGGGGTGGTTGGGTAGGCTATGGTATTGAAGAACGAAAAGACCGACAAGAATACGCCAAATGGTGGAACGAGAACGCTATTCTTGGATTCAAGGTCGAGTCCCTTAAATCGGTTCTGAACGTACGTACCTTAGTGAAACCCGGTATTACCTATATCGACTTTGGACCCGCGGATCTAATGTTTGACATTGAATCGAAGGATCATCCCTTCCTCAAGTCGATCAACGACTGTCGAGAATTCATACAGAAAGAGTTAGAAGGTGTTAACGTCCGTTTTTTGAGTTGATTTTGTCACAGGAGAGGATCACAATGAACGTTTCTGAATCAAACCACACACAGGAGATTAAAACCGCGGATGAATTGAAAACCGCTGTTTTAGATGCCGTGGACACGCAAAGTGTCACAGATATTCACACACACCTCTTTAGTCCGCCATTCGGTGAGTTGTTGCTATGGGGTATTGATGAACTGCTGACCTATCACTACCTCATTGCTGAAGTATTCCGCAAATCTGATGTTTCGTATCAGCAATTTTGGGGGATGTCAAAGGCGGAACAGGCAGAACTGATTTGGCAGACGCTGTTCATTGAAAATTCACCGCTGAGCGAGGCGTGCCGCGGCATTGTGACGACTTTAGATGCGTTAGGCTTGGATGTTAGTTCGCGAAACCTACAGGACTACCGTGCCTATTTTGCGGATACCACCGTCGATGCCTTCATTGACACTGTTTTTGAACGTGCGAAAGTCTCTAAAGTGGTGATGACGAACGACCCCTTTGATTCGGCAGAGGCACCGGTGTGGCAATCCGGCGACACTGGCGACACACGCTTTGAAGCAGCGCTTCGGATGGATGTCCTCATCAATACCTATGAAGAAGTCGGTTACGAACATCTCAGGGGTCTCGGCTACGATGTCGATCCCAGTCTATCAACGGAGAAAACCTACAAAGAAGTTCGTCGATTTTTAGAGACATGGATTCAGCGGATGAACCCAAAATACATGGCGGTCTCTCTCCCACCCGATTTCCAATACCCCGATGACGGTGTTCTTGGACGGTTGTTTGATAACTGTATACTACCGATCTCCCGTGAATTTAACGTTCCATTCGCGCTCATGATTGGTGTGAAGCGTGCGGTGAATCCACAACTTCAGATGGCAGGCGATGGAAGCGGAAAAGCCGACTTGACGAGTCTGGAAACGCTGCTCCGTGAAAATCCTGACAATAAGTTTCTCGTTACGCTCCTGTCGCGCGAAAATCAACATGAGTTGTGTGTGATTGGACGGAAATTCAAAAATCTGATGATATTTGGATGCTGGTGGTTTATGAACAATCCGAGCGTCATTGAGGAGATCACGCGAGAACGGATTGAATTACTCGGTTTGAGTGTCATCCCCCAACACTCCGATGCGCGAATTTTGGATCAACTCGTTTACAAATGGAAACACTCGCGGCAGATTATCGCAGAGGTCCTGGTAGAAAAATACCAAACACTTCTTGATGTCGGGTGGACATTGACTTCGGCAGAGATTGGACGGGATGTCAATAACCTGTTCGGCGGCAACTTCGATCGATTCTTGAACGGGAACTAAGTTCACCCATAAGCTAACAGCGACAGGGGGTTGCGCTACACTTCGGGCAGCCCTCTGCGTAGATTTTCGCGGCATCCTCAAGAGAAATACCGAGTAGGCTTGCTAATGTAGCGAGCCATGCAAAAACATCGGCGAATTCCTCGCGCAGTCGCGTCAAGTCTTGTGGCTGTTTGCGGATCTCTTTTGCCAACTCACCGACTTCTTCAACGAACCATGTGAAGGTGAGAGGCACCCCGCGCTCAACATCGCGTGTGTAATAGATATCTTCAATCTGTTTCTGAAACGCTTCAATTGTCATTTTTTAATTTATGGGCTCCTGGTCTGCTGCGTCCGTTTTAACCATCAACTCGCCTCCGTTATAAATGTTAAAGCACGAGTTGATGGTTAACTTGCAGGTTTCCGGTTAATTCTGTACGGGGTTTGGGAACGCGGGCAGTCCTTGCAGCATAAAGAGTGATTCAAGCCTGCATTCTCACTGCGAAGCAGGCGCAGGCGACTTTTCAACGAAAACCGTTATGGAACCCATTGCTTGATTTAACGCCTTGCGAATCGTTAAAAATTCTCCCTTTGGCAATCCACTGAAACAAATAATTCATGTGTACCACTTCCAAAAACAACGCCCTTCAGCGGCGTTACGTCCGAGTAATCTTGCCCCCACGTAACTGTGATATGCTATAGAGGATGTAAAGTCAAGCAGAATTAAGTCTGCTCCAACTACACAAAAAATTGGATAGTTGAAGCAGCACGAATAGAGAACGCCATCTTAAGTTTGCGCTGAGCCGTAGTGTTAGACAGCCGTTTGGTAAGCTTCCCACGCGTCGCCTGCTGTGGCAGCTTGACGTTCCAATTCAGTCCGCCATCCGGCGACCTTTCCAGATTTAATCTGCCTAATGTCATATCCGGCGTACCTGTCCTCAAGCGTGCCTCCGAGTTTCTGGGTTTCTGCCCACCGGTCCCATGCTGTCTGCATAAACCCGTGCGGTAAAACGTCTCGGACGGCAGGATCGAGTTGCCACGCGTTTCGTGCGTCTGCGACCGAAGGCTCGCCGGTGAATTCACCCGACCATTTCGACCAACCGATCGACAAAGTGTTGCGCTCGCGATCAGGCACGGTGTGCCCTGTGTGGATGTTGTTGCCATTGCGGATGAGTGCCTCCCCGGGCTTGAGCCGAATAGCAGCCTGACCGGGCAACGGGTCAGACCCGTTCCAACTCGGTGTATAGGGGACACCCTGATCCTTCATCGCCTGTGGAAGTAGCACGTCATGCTCAAACGGTGTGCGCCATTGATGGTGGCTACCCGGAATAAGTTCATGGCATTCGTCGTCTGTGAGTGCCAAAAACATGCTCACGCTGTTCCGTTCGGTAATCCGCTTCTCATTGCTTTCTTGAATTTCTTTCCAGCGAATTCGCTCCACTTCTTCGGAATAGTCTTCAGGGGTATCCCCGCGGATTTCCCGCTGTGAGAAGTAACCTGCTCCATCCCCCCACCACGTCACGTCTCTGTGCCAACTGGGTCCGTTTTCCTGTTTCCGTGGATTTGCCCACAGCAGTATCCCACTAAACGTCAGATCCTCAGGTTGGATCCCGTGACACCAAGAGGCAACAAAATCTAGGAAATCCGAAGAGCCGTGGAACTCGGAGAAACTCGGCTCTTTGAAAGCGGGATGGATGAGTCCTCGGATCGCCCACGGTTCATCCTGTGCGGCACGGTGGACGTAACCCTTTGAGTTGTCGATTGTGTCGTAGCCGTTTTCGGGTGCGCATGCCTCAGTGACCCGGCGACCCGCCTCCCGAAGAACTGGAATCCACGGGTTACCAACAAAGTCGTTGATGATGACAAAACCGTGCTCCTTCAGGTACGCCAATCTTTCAGGCGTAGCACCCGGAGCCGAAAGTTCAGGTTGGAAATCTGCAAACGCTGTCGCGCGATAAGTCTCTTTCACTGGTGCTTCATTCGTGCTCATTGTTGTCCTCCGTATGTTAGACAGTGACTTTGAATCAGTACGCCATTTTAGCATACTTCATATATTTCTCAAAACTTTAGTGGGTAGTACCTGATAATTTCCCATGACGATACACTTTACAACAGCATCTGTCAAGAAAAATCGGTTTGACTTTTCCATCAAATATGCTATCATTTTTACAGCGGTTCAAAGGGATTCCCACCCGCTCCCGCAAACTAAAAAACAGGAGATTAAAATGGATACAGAATTAACGCCACAGGATCGGCTTTTTAAACTAAGTCCGGATGAACTCTCATACTGGAACGAGAACGGTTACCTTGTCCGCTTGAACGTATTCACTCCCGAAGAGAACGATGCATTCCGTCAAGTCGCTGAAGATATTGTGGACAGGAAACGTCCGTTTCCGTCCGTACATATCGATCAGAACGCACTCGTCAAGGACGGGAAAGCAGCGCAGCAGGGCATCTATGCGATGCACAAAATCCATTTTCCGAGTTGCTACGACCCAGAATTCCTTGCACGTGTGCGCGATCCCCGTCTCACCGATCCACTTGTTGACTTTCTCGGTCCGGATATCCTCGGTATCAACACGCTGTTTATCTGGAAAGCACCCAAGATCGGTCTCGGTTTCCCGTGGCATCAAGATAAGTTCTACTTTCGCACTCGGTTTAATACGGAGACGACTGTTGGAACATGGACGGCTATTGACCCAGCAGACCGAGAGAACGGTTGCCTCTACGTTATCCCCGGTAGCCATAAATGGGACATCTTTCAACACGACGACCTTGAGGGTTCACAACAGCGGGAATTCAAGTTGGCACGCGGTGTCCGCGACGAAGACGGTGTGGCGGTAGAAGTGCCACCGGGTGCGGTCATCTGGTTCCACAGCCATCTCCTGCACAAGAGCATGGACAACCACAGCCTACGGTTCCGCCGCAGTTTCGTTGCCCACTACCTCAGTGCGCAAGCAGAATGGACAACCCCTAAACCGGAGGGAGGCTGCGCTGTCATGTGGATTCGCGGTAAAACTTTCTCGGACAAAGTCTACGAAGTCGAGCGTGATGTACTACCCGTTTCCGAAACCGCTTGACATTCAACACCAAAGGAACACACAATGATGACTGTTCAAAAATTACCTGTGATGATGTTGATAATGTTGACAGAACTGCTGTGTGGCACTGGTATATGTGCAGCGAATGTATTGGAAGATGCACTCGTTGGCGCATGGCTTTTCGACGAAAACCAAGGCGGGACAGCGAAGGATGCCTCCGGTAACGGTCATGACGGCGATATTAAGGGCGCGAAGTGGATTCAAGGCAAAATAGGGACGGCTCTCGAATTTGACGGGAATGGTAATATCGTAGAAATCCCACACGATAAGGCATTCGATCTCACCGAATATACGGCATCGGCGTGGATTAAAACGCAGCCGACGGGCAAATGGCAAACCGTGTTAGGAAAGGAGCCTGTCGCTGGGAACCCAAGGAATTATGGCATATTCATTGCCGGTGACACAAATCTGCTTGGCGTGAACTACACCACAGGAGGGGCGTGGAAAACTGCCTTTAGCAAGACGGTCGCTGCAGATGGCAAGTGGCATCACGTCGCTGCTACCTTTGATGGCAAAGTGCTTCGGGCGTATCTGGACGGCGTGATGGAGGGTGAGACCAAAACTGAGATTCCGCCTGACCATAATACGGAACCTGTCCGAATCGGACGCTGGGGGAATCCGAGAGGCGATTATTGGGAAGGCGTGCTTGATGAGGTCGCAATTTTCAGTCAGGCGTTGACTGAAGATGAGATCCAGGACATTACGATGAATTTGCGAGATGCATTAGCAGTCGAGACATCGGGGAAACTTGCGGTAACCTGGGGAGTACTCAAGCAGTCAATGACTGAAAGGCAATAACCTGAAAATTCTTGTCCTCTTTGGCTTCGTAGAGGTTAGTTTCGTGATTGAAATTAGTGGACGTAGGGTTTTCTAGTCTTCACGAGTGCATCAAGTTCGCTGTTGCCTTGAATAAAGGCATTGACTTCCGTTTCAAGTTCCCATCTGTGGCGCATGTTTCGTAGAATGTTCACTAATTCGTTTGTGATTGTTGTTTCGCGTCGGTTCGGCATGATATTTTCTGTAAATATTTATTAGGACTGGGTCATTTTTTTCAGAAAAACAATGTGGAGGTGGTATCAGTATAACATGGCAATCCTAATGCAGGCAAGCAAAAACAGTGTATAGCCAGAGCCGTTCAGTTTTCGGTTTTTTGTTGATTCTATAGAATACGTCGCGAGCTGAAGCTCGCTCCTACAGTGGATATTGCTGAATTCAAACAGTGATACGACAGGAGAACTGGCTGATGTGGAGGGATTACAAATCGGGGTCCCCGATCGTTGTTGGGAAAGGCACCTACCGATTTTGGGGATTAGGCAAGGTTAGGAAACCCGGCGAGTCATTGCCTATGTCGTGGTTGCACTGTCACGCCGCTGACATTCAGCAAGTGATACGGTCTCCAATTTTTATTTTCGATTCTCAAAGCGGAGGCACGGGTTTATTCCACCGAGGCAGATTGGCAAATATAGGGTCAACATCAGGTAAGCGTTCCACCAATTTCGGTTTAAAGACGATACCCAGGAGCTTCTCTATGCGTTTTTGTACATCTCCGAGTCCATTTACAGATACGGTAGAAGCCCACGTAGCATACAATCGTGTCGGTTTATAGGCTTGAATTTCAGGGTTTCTGAGGTGTGCTGCTAATTTATCTTTGATAATTCCGCTCCCGACTTTAAGGACTGTGCGGTTGTCAATCCCCGTCCAGATGACATAGACACCACTGATACTCATACTATGGTCACCGAGACGAGTCTCAAGACGGCTATCGTTTAAGAGTTTTTCATTGAATTGACACCAGAGGGAGTTCTTTATACATTTTTGCCAATGAAGGGTTATCATAGTCACAATGGAATCTCCTCCTGTTTTCCTTTCTGGAAACGATTACTCAGTTCTCGGATAACGACTTTTTATTCAGCGAATTCTTTGCCCACGCCAATTATCTTAATAAATAAAAGTCGGAAGTTGTTAAGGCTTACGCTTTAAATTATAACGTGAAATATATGATTAACGTTACAGTTTTGTTAGTGAGGTAATGTTCAAAAGTATCTAAAAAATGTAATTTTCTTGAAAAAACTTGACACGTTTTTCTAAATATTCAAAATTATAGGAAATGTTTAGAAGGAGATCAGAACCTAAGGAGGAATGATCCATGAAAACGAAACTGTCTCTCTCTGTTCTGCTTTTAGTCGGTTTAGTAATTTCTATCACGGTGATTCAGTCGGCGGAAGCCGAGGACCCAAGAGTAAAAATGGGGCTTGCGGCACTTTGGACCTTTGACAAAGACACCGTTCAAGCGAAAGACGTTGAAGATGTTTTCGGGAAGAACAGCGGAACGATTACCGGCAAACCCGACCCAATCGACGGGTTTCGCAGTGAAGCCCTCGATTTTGACGGTGTTGTTGATTTGATACGAATGGGTGAGGACCTCTTCTTCCCTTCTGTGACGATGGAGGCGATTATTAAGCCGACCCTTGGCACACGAAATCCCATCTATGACAAATACAACTACGGCATTCAACTGCTTGATAACAATAATGTTGGCATCTGGATTCGAGCGGACACGGCGAACGCGGCAAAGCATTGGCCCTCCGCTTATGTACCGTTTCCCACTGATAGCGAGTGGCATCATGTCGTTGGGGTTGTTGAGAACAAAAAGTCCGTCCGAATCTACCTGGACGGTGAATTAAAAAAGAGTACCCCGGCACCTGACCCAATCAGTATCGCTTACGGTGCCGCGCACAAGCCGACAATCGCCTACACACAGCACTTGGGTGGTATCTGGTACGCCGGTGGCATTGACGAAGTTGCCATTTTTGAAGGGGCGTTAAGTGATGCCGACGTGAGGAGATTGCATACACTGGCGTTGGCAATTGAACACACTGGAAAACTGGCGGTAACTTGGGGTACACTCAAGACTCAGAATTGATGTTGGCACTGCACGAAAACGCAGGAGAAGAATTTAGTAAAACCAAATGCCTCTATCAATTGTGCGAGTTAAGTGAGATTAGGAGCCTCACCAATGGAATGCAATTACTGCGTAGGCTGATCTGGGGGTTGGGGTTGGGAATCGAACCCGTAGATGCGGCGCATGGTTGGGGTAGCGCGTTCGGCGACCTCCGGTTTGAGATGATGCACGAAATCAAACATCGGCTTGACAAAGGAACGACAACAGAAACAGATTAACGCGATGCGCTGCCGATCGGTTTTATTGGCACCCGCGGAATGCCAGATCGCACCGTTAAACAGAAACACCGAGCCTTTCGGTGCGGAGAGCCGAACCTCATCGGGATGATGAGTAGTCCCAGGGGGTGGCTTGATACGCTGAAGATGGATACCCGGCACATGACGAGTGCCACCGTTCTCTGGTGTGAAATCATCGAGGAGCCAGAGACTGTTAGCAACCAGTGGGAAACTGGGCAGCGGCTCCGGCATCGATCCAAGCACGCTATCGACATGGTAGCCACCATCCGGCGCGCCCGGATCAATGAGATTGGAAGTGAGTGTGCTGAGCGTATAATCGGGACCGAGGAGATGTTCAAAGAAGGGCATCACTTTGGGGCGAGCGACGAGCTGCTCGTACATCTCGCCCTTGTTGACTAACCAACGGACGTGCTGTCCATGTCCGTCGCTATGTTGACGCGCCAATCCGTTCTGTTTCTCCTCTTCCGCCAAGCGAAGTATATCGGCTCTATAGACCTCAATCTCTTCATCGGAAAGCACATCTGGGATGACGATGCATCCGTGTTCATCCAATTGCTTCTTTTCCGCGTTGGTGATACCCATTTTGATTTCTCCTTGCTTCAAACACGATACGAATGCCGCTGCTACGAGGCTTTCTTGGGTTACTCTCAACCTTTTCTGTCCAGATGCTGTACCTACGGGTCTAAAGAACATCAAGCGAAACAAAAAAGCCTCTTAAAATCCGCGTCATCCGTGTTATCTGTGATAATCCGCGATTCAGACAACGGCAATTACGCCGCAAAGGGTTTCAGACACTCTTCATAGACGTTGAAACGTTCGCCTTCATGCTCTTCAGCATCGACAAGTTTGAGCCAAAGCGCGCTATCTTTCTGCTCACCGCTCAGTTGTCGACGGCTGCCGAGATTCGAGGGATCCGGTCCACTCCAGACGACTTCGCCACTTTGCATGTAAATGAAGTCGTTACGATACCGGTCAATCAGGTCCTTCTGATTTTCGAGGTAAACCAGTCCTTGCTCACACGTGGTTCGCCGCCAGTTAGCGACCGTCTCCGGCGTATCCGTTTCGACAGAATCGAACTCCGCCAACGGTGCCTTGACTTCGCTCTCCCAATCGATCTCATCCAAGTTGACAGTGCCGTATCCGCGCTGTGCCGCGATGAGGATATGGTTCCGATCGCGCTTGAAGGGCGGTGTGGGCCAATCGGACTGCGGATCGTGTCCCATCAGGTGCATACCAACGGTGTCAGTGGAGATTGGATGATCCCCCGCGATGAGTGCGTTACAGATTCTGCCTTCGCCGCCCCATTCGCGTCCCCACTGTCCCGTCAACGCATCAATGATATTCAGGCACGGCTTCGTGATGAGTGCCAGATCCGGGAGCACGTAGGAGAGTCGTATGAGATGATGGTAATAACTGCGTGTCCTGCCTTCTGGGAGAAGCATCGGTGGCAACCCGAACAGGTTTTTGGTGCACAAGGTGATGCCCATGAAGGCGTGGTTTTTCATCTTTGCGACAGAGACGACTGCATCCGCATCGTCAAAACAAGCACTCAGCGTATAGCGATCGAACATTGAACCGCCGCCGGGGACATCGTAGTCCTTAAACGGTGGGAGGTTGGAATCGACGAACTGCACGTCGAATTCTTTTAAGTGATGCTCGTAGTTGAAACCCGGGGGCATGCGATGCCCGTGGGTATACGGGTTCGTATCGGTAGCGACCAACTGCGCCGTGGTATGTTCCTTGATTAATCGCAGCACGGCACGACAAACCGCATCGTCTACTAATTCTCGGCGGCGACCCTCAAAGTAGATAATGCGCTCAGCCGGTTTCATCATATTGAGTTTCATGACCACCTTCTTGGCGGTCTCAATCGGTTTCCAGGCACGGGTGAGCGGGTCGGTGATACGGCGGAGTGTTTGATAAATCTCCTCTTCCGTTGCGCGATAATCGCAATGCGCCGCTCTAACTTTGAACTGTTTCTCTTGCATGGTGTGACTCCATTTATTGGCGTGAATTGCTAAAATAGTAGCATGCGGTTGGAAAATTGTCAAATCCGATAGGATTTAGAATGCAATCGTAGGGAATCAACGCCGGATTTGGTCTGGAGATAGACTAAATCCATTCCTTGTATTACATCTCCGCGTGTTGCCTCGCAGTGAGAGTCGGCGGGGTTGAACAAATGTGAAGTCCAATTTTTCGCTGGCGCAAGCCTCTATAGGAAACTTGCGGGACAATGCTGACGCAGCAACCGACGCATCACCTTATTAGAGGCTGTTCGTGGCAACGCATCCACTATAACGACATCGTGAATTCTGAACAATGGGTTGAGATGTTGGGAGAGCGCGACTTGCAACGCATCATGAATCTCCTGTTTTGTTGGTTTCCCAGATTCCGATGCCGCCAGCACAGTATAGATGACGAGTTGGCTGGGACCGCCGTCTTCCGGTGAGACAGCGACCGCCGCTGTCTCCTGTATCCCATCAACAACGTTAAGAACTTCTTCAATCTCTGCGGAACTCACCTTGATACCGCTCAGGTTCATCGTATCGTCAACGCGTCCGTGAACCCGATATTTAATTCCTGCAAGCCATGGCTCACTTTCGAGTCTTTTGCCTAACCTTTCAATTGCATCGCCGTGGCGGCGCAAATCGGGACGCGGTGTCCCTGCAAAGTAAACTTCATCGTGGTCAGCATTAAGCAGGCTCGTGGAGAGACCAAGAGAGGGCGGAACGATGAAAACTTCACCGTTGTCAGAGGGGTTCCCATGATCATTGTAGAGTAGGAAATCTAAACCGAGTGCTGGCGTTGTAAAGGTCGAAGGCGCAGCGGGTTGAATCCGAGTGCCGGTGACATAACCGCCTCCGATCTCGGTGCCGCCGCAATACTCTATCACCGGTTTATAACCCGCCAAGGACATGAGGTAAAGCATCTCCTCTGGATTAGAGCATTCACCTGTTGAACTGAAGGCTCGGATCGCGTGCCAGTCCAGTCCGTGCATACATTCTGTATTTTTCCACGCCCGAACGAGGGTAGGTACGACACCGAGCATGCTGACTTTCGCGTTCTGGACAAAAACACCGAAGTCGCGCCCGGTCGGCACGCCATCGTATAAAGCGATAGTGGCTTTGTTGATGAGGCTGGCGTAGATGAGCCACGGTCCCATCATCCAGCCGAGGTTTGTGTGCCATGCCAACACGTCGTTGGCGTGAATGTCGTGGTGTAGATAGGCATCCGCAGCACATTTGATCGGGGTGGTATGCGTCCACGGGATCGCCTTCGGTTCGCCAGTGGTCCCGGAGGAGAAGAGGATATTGGTATGTGCATCAGGATGGCAGGGAACAGCGGTAAAGGTTTCCGTGTCACTCAGAAAGTCGCTCCATGTCATATCACCTTCGCGTAGGGACTGTGCGACCGTGTCACCGCCTTCAGACGGCTTTTCTATAGCAAGATTTAGCTTGCCAGCTGCACTAAATACGATCGCTTTTGGTGCGTTTGCGGCGATTACTTTCTCATACAACGGGAGGCGTTTACCTGCCCTGTTGATATAATCCTGTGTAAAGATTGCTTTGACATTACCGATACGGAGACGGGTGGCTATCTCATCCGGCGCAAAACTATCAGCGATGCCAACAACAACACATCCCGCTTTGACGATCCCCAGATAGATAGCGACAGATTCGGCATTCATCGGCATGTCGACTGCCACCGCGTCGCCTTGCCTCATACCGATTTCGACAAGTCCGTTCGCGACGCGATTGGTGAGGGACTCCAGTTCGTGATAGGTGAATGTTTCCAGATTTTCGGCGTTTTCTCGTTGTGTAACAATCGCAATAGCATCAGGAGGCGCGCTGAAGCAGCTCTCGACGATGTTGAGTTCATGAAGGGTTGTTGCGATGCCTGTTGCGTCTTGTTGTGCCTCGGTGTTTGTAGATGCCGTCTTAATGCCCAATGCATCAATCATCGTCTGCCAAAATGTGTCCCGATTCCGCACTGTCCAAGCGTGGAGTTCGCGGTACGTTTTCAGGTTTAAAGTCGCCATTAGATGGGTGATATTTGCTTCGGTGATGTCTTCGTCCGTAGGAAACCATGCAGGCGGTGGTCCATAGGTTGCGCGATCAAAGTCGGCATACACCGTCTCATAAAGCAATTGGTGGAGCGCGAACGGGTGGTGTGGCGTGAGAATATAGCGTGAAATCTCGTACCAACAGGCAGTCGGAGATTGCGTCTCCAATATCCGATTAACGGCTTCGGCTATTTTCGATGCCTCTACTTTTTCCAATTCACAAGCAGTGAGTTGCTCAACAGTCAGCATGAGACGGGTTTCCTCTTTTAGACACTACGAGTAGTTTGAACGGCGGCATCGGTTTCAAATTCAACGAATCTGTAAATCTGACGTAAGGAGGGTTCTGCCCCAATTGAAACGAGTGGCAACACGTTCTCAAGTGCGCTAAATTCGCTGAGTACCCATTGTTTACCTTGACGGAGATAGTGTTCGACATGAACCTGATCCTGTGAAATAAGGATGTATTCTTGGAGTGATTCCAGTTGCCGATAGCGTGCAGACTTCTCACCTCTGTCATACGCCTTGGTTGCCGGAGACAGCACTTCAACGATGACCTGTGGATTAATGAGTGTATCGAAAGCATCATCCTCAAAACGGGGTTCATCACAGACGACAGCGACATCCGGATAGAAGTAAGAAACCCCTGTGCCAATTCCGATGCGCATATCGCTAGCATAGACTCTGCATCCTCGCCCCGTCACTTGGTTGTAAAGTCCGTTTGCCGTATTCATCGTGATAAGATTATGTTCGTTACTGGCACCGGACATTGCGACGATCTCGCCGCTGAGGTACTCGCTTTTGAGCGTCGCCTTCCGTTCGGCAGCGATATATTCCTCTGGGGTTAGGTAGGTTTGGGCTGCAACAGATGACATACGAGATTCCCGTACTATGTGCTTAGGATAAGGTTCAATAATTGAGAGTATAGCATATTATCAGGAAAATTGCAACAGTTCTACAAATTGGGCAATTGGGCAATATCTTTTGCAATCTGGATTTGATCTATGCTATAATTATTCTAATTTATCAATGAATAGTTAGGAAGCAAATGAACATCCGCTTTTACAGCGATCCGGAGACTGGCTTACCCCATATTTATAACCACGGCGTTACTGAGGATGAGGTAGAGGAGGTTTTGCTAAATCCTGGTGAAAAAAGGTCAGGAGACAGACGATCAAAAGTGGTCATAGGTCAAACACAAAGTGGTCGCTACTTACGAATTGTCTATGTTGAGGATAGACAACCTAATAGTGTTTTTGTGGTTACAGCTTACGAATTAAGCGGAAAACCTTTGACGGCGTACCGTCGGCGACAAAGAAGGAAAGACAGACGATGAAAGAAAATAAATTTCCCCCGGGTTGGGACGAAGAACGGGTCCAGAGCGTCATTGCCCACTACGAGCAACAGACCGAGAATGAAGCTGTTGCCGAAGATGAAGCGGCATTCGAGGACGAATCCAGCATACTGATAGAGGTTCCCATAGAATTGGTGCCTGCCGTGCGTGAATTGATTGCCAAACACACAGCCAAAAATCACCCACAAGCGGAGCAGAGTACTTAGGACCTCACCATTCAGGTGCCAACTCGCGCAACCGATTGACAACTTTTACGACCTCATCGGCGACAACATCAACCTCTTCCGCGGTGTTGTAACGTCCCAAGCCGAAACGGATAGCAGTCAACGCCAGTTCATTTGGAATCCCCATCGCAACCAAGACATGCGATGCCTTCACCGACTCAGAATCACATGCCGACCCAGTTGACACCGCGACGCGCTTAAGTCCCATTAGTAGGGCATGGCTCTGCACATCTGCAAAACAGAGATTCAGATTGCCCGGTAGCCGCTGTTCAGGGTGTCCATTGAGATGAATGTCCTCCAAACGCGCGTTTAACTTCTGATGGAGTGAGTCCCGCAAGGTCGCCACGCAGTTTTTTCCCTTCTCCATGTAGTTTTTAGCAAGTTCACATGCTGCCCCTAAGCCGACAATTCCAGCGACGTTTAAAGTACCGGGTCGAACTCCATCTTCCTGTCCACCACCGTGGAAAAGCGAATGCGGTCGAGAACCATTTCGCCGGATGTAAAGCGCGCCGATCCCCTTTGGTCCATAAATCTTGTGCGCCGTCAGGGATGCGAGATTCACACCGAGCCTCTCCATGTCCGATGGCAGCTGCCCGATTCCTTGCACCGCATCTGAATGGAAAAGCACACCGTGCTTGGCAGCGACAATGGCAATATCGGCAATCGGGTTTATCGTGCCAACCTCGTTATTCGCATACATGAAACTCATCAAAATCGTCTTCGGTGTAATGGCAGCTTCCACGTCGTCAGGACTCACCATTCCATATTTGTCTACTGGAAGATACGTGGTTTCAAATCCCTCTGTCGCCAAGGCGTGGCATGTATCGAGAATTGCGTGATGCTCCGCGGTGCTTGTGATGATGTGGTTTCCCCTGTCCCTACAGGCGTAAGCGATCCCCCTGATAGCGAGATTGTCCGATTCAGTCGCGCCGCTGGTAAAGACAATCTCTTCTCCTGAACAACCGAGCAGTTCAGCGACCTGCTGACGCGCCTTGTCCACTGCGTCCTTCGCCGTAACACCGAATGGATGCGTGCTGGAAGCGTTGCCGAAGTGCGTGGTGAGGTAAGGCATCATCGCCTCTAAAACTTCAGGGGCAATTGGCGTTGTAGCGTGGTTGTCCATGTAGATGATGTTATTCACGAGGGGTGTGCCTTTTAAAGCCGTTCTCTGAACATGTCAATCATACCATCAGGCGGATCAAACGGTAATTCAACGACGGTGTTCGTCAAACCGCTATAGTAAATTCCCAACAATAGGTTGAATTCCGCAAGAGATTGTTTCAAGTGGGTCGGATGCTCCTTGCTCTCATCGTCAAGCCAGTCAAACACTGCGTCTGTGAGTCCACCTTGGGCGATGACATCTTGTGCGCCGTAACTCAGATCGCCGCCTTCGTAACCGCTACCGGGTAGATTCCGTTCCCAACTTTCAAACCGCCAGTGGACGAAGCCTTGTTCACCAAAGACGCATACACGCTTATGTCGGTTGTTTCCGGTATCCGGTAGCACACGGGGTGCCATCTCGGGTCCGAATGCAACTGAGACTTGCACGCCGTTTGCGTAAGTAACCAAAGCAGTCGCATTCGCAGGCGAAGGTTGCGCGGAATCGAGTTGTTCCGCACCGGAGATTTGTCCCTGCACCTTCACGGGTCGCGAGTTGTCAATATAGGACGACACGAGTTGTAGGACGTGCGGTGCCTGGTCGACGGGTGGGTTGCGCGCGCTTGCTTCAATAAATTTAATCGCACCGATTTTGCCTTCCGCAACATCACGCTTGAGGGTAAGATTCTGCGGATGGAAATTGAGTTGCGTGTTAACGACGAATTTCGTTTTGGTGCGTTGAGCAAGTTCAGAAATCTGCCGCCAATCTTCGCTCTCCACAGCAATCGGTTTTTCAACAATCGCTGCAGGTACGCCGTGTTCAGAGGCTTGGTTCATCAGCGGGTAGCGGATGCGTTTATTACTGCCGCGCAGCACGGGCGCCGTAACAATGTGCAGGAGATCCGGTTTCTCCTTTGAAAGCATCTCATCGAGATCGGTATAACGAGCATCAATGCCGAACTCATCTCCGAAATCGTTGAGTAGATCTTCCTGCATGTCGCAAATAGCAGCAAGTTTACCGCCCTTGACGTGTTGATATGCGCGTGCGTGTCCGCGGGCACGTCCCCGACATCCTAAAATTGCACTTTTGTACATTGTGCTGTCTCCTTTTACTTATAAATCCAGATAGTACATTATAGGTCGAGTGCACTTTTAAAGCAACGATTATCATGAAATTCCCAGAGACATTTTCGGAGTGTTTTGCTTGGGCATTCCCTCTCCTACAGTAGAATTGAATACCTCTGCAAAATTCCAATTCAAAGAAAACGGAAATAGGGTATAATATTCTGAAAAGCGGAGCCATAGAGTAGGAGGAAAGAGATGAAACGTTACCTTTCTATTTTCACAGTGTTCTGTGCTGTCACGCTTTCGGCAGGATGCCAATCCAAGGCACTGCAGATGCTGATTGAACCACAGGAACTTTACAACTACGCCGCCATGGAAGGGGTCACCTGCACCTCACCAGAAATGATAGATGGCGATGTGAAGACAAAGGGATATGCTGATGGACGGTGGATTCACCTAAACTTGCCAACACAAAAGGCAATTCACCGGATTACCATCCATGGGACCAATATTATAAATGCTATGATATACGAGAAATTGGAAGGTGAAGGACGTTGGCGTGCCATTATGCAAATCCAGAACAACGAGAGTCCAATCATTAAAATGCGCGTCAGCGGTGTCGTGACGGATGCCATCCGTGTCTATATCAGTGGCACCGCCGATGATAGAAAGAAAGCCAATCGGTATGATGCAAGGCGCGGTCTAATCATACCACAGATAGCGTTGGGCAGAGCTTTTATACATGAATTTGAGGTTTATGGACTCGTTTCAAAGGAAGGGTCCCCATAGTGAATATCGACTGTAGTTTTAAAACAACGCTTTTCGTGAAATTCCGCTTTAAAGAAAAGTGAAAACGCGATATAATATCCCGAAAAATGAAACACCCTGCGGGAGGAAAAGATGCGACGTTACCTCTTTATCTTTCCAGTAATTTGCGCGGTTACAGTCCTCTTAGGATGCCAATCTAAGGTGCTGCAGATGATTTTTGAACCGCAGGAACTTTACAACTACGCCGTCACAGAAGGTGTCACCTGCACCTCACCAGAAATGATAGACGATGATGTAAAAACGAAAGGATACGCTGATGGACAGTGGATCCATCTAAACTTACCGGCTCGCAAAGCCATCCACCGCATTATTATCCGTGGGACTAACATTACAAGAGCGATAATATACCAAAAATTAGAAGGCGAAGGACATTGGCGCGCAATTCAACAGATCGAATATAATCAGAGTCCGGTTATTGATGGACGGGTTAGTGGTGCTGTGGCGGATGCCATCCGCATCTACATCACGGGCACTACCGATGATGAAAAGAAAGCCAATCAGTATGATCCGAGGCGCGGTGTCATTGTGCCGCAAATGACGTTAGGTAAAGCTTTCATACACGAAATTGAGGTCTACGGATTCGTCTCAAAGGGAAAACAACAATGAGTAATTAAAAGAAGTCAAATTACATAGCTTGAAACGAAGTGGAAAGCGGGTTTCGGAAAAAACCGTTACATTCCAAAGCAGTGTGCCTTAACCGCAAGGAATAATTTAAAAATGAAACGCTTGATTTTTGAAGATATGTACAGTTGGGGAGTCTTTAGTCCGGAACGGCAGATAGACTTTAATGGACATTTGTGGGTGGGTCCGGATGGAAATATCCTAATAGACCCGGTGCCAATGTCCGATGAGGACCGAGAACACCTGAAAGCACTCGGCGGCGCGAAGTTGATCGTTCTGACCAACGCCGATCATGAACGCGAAGCCGCTGCCTTTCAGGAATGGACAGGTGCCGACGTGATTGTGCATGATGCCGATGCCGATGCGCTGAACATCACACCGACCCGAACGGTTCAGGACCGTGAGGCAATTGTTCCCGGTTTACATGCCATCCATCTCAGTCACGGAAAAAGCCCTGGCGAAATCGCGCTCTATTTTCCAGAGAAACAGACCGTCCTGTTCGGGGATCTCGTGGTCGGTGAACCGATGGGCGCGCTGACGCTGCTCGCCGATGGTAAACTGAGCGATCCTCCGAAAGCCGCACTTGAATTGCGCAAAATTTTGGCACTCCGATTCAATACAATCCTCGTCGGTGACGGGCACTCCATTTTTAAAGATGCGCGCCAATACCTCGTTGATTGCCTGCAAGCGCGGCGCGACATCTACATCAACCGCATTCATATCGATGAAATCGCGTGGCAGCATAAAAACGCGCCACACCCTTACGACTTTGAGGATAAAGACATAGACCCGCTCATCGGTGGCAAGAATTTAGGGTATCGCGTGATTCGGCTACAACCCGGTAAGATGAGTTTCCCAATGCATTTCCACAATTTCGGGGAGGAGATGTGCTATGTTATGAAGGGTGCCTGCACACTCAAAACCCCGCGAGGTGATGTAGAGGTAAATGAGGGTGACTTCCTCGCGTTTCCACCTGGCACAATCGGGGCACATAAGTTTGTAAATAGCAGCGATGCGCCGGTCACGTTATTCATTCTCGGCACGACTACACCGCACGATGTGAGTGAATACCCGGATTCTAACAAGGTCTTGCCTTATGTCGTTGGGAAGATTTATCGTAAGGACCCAAGCCTGAGTTATTGGGACGGCGAAGTTTAACAGTTAGGTATCCCAACCTATGTTCTACGCACCCGTTGATTCTCTTTTGCTCGTGCGTTTTCTCGTTCTGGATCAAGGATCGCATGCAAAGCGATTTCCATTTCACTACGTCTTACTGCATATTCAGGCTTCGATGCCAAGTCATCGTTCTCCAAGGGGTCAGCGTCCACATTGAACAGTTGCGGTTCGCTCCCGACGTAATGACACAATTTGTAATCTCCACGCTTGAGCATGAAACCGGCGTTAAGCATACCGCTATGATGATATTCTGAAAAGACAGCGCGTGTTGTCTCATCTGCTTGGTGTCGGGCTATCTCCAGCAAACTGTCGCCCGGTAAATCAGAGGAAGTTCCCAGACCAACGATTTCCAACAAGGTCGGTAAAACATCTACTAAGGAAACGTTTTGTGCCACGCGACCGCTTTCGCCTGAAGGCAGGCGAAGCATCAACGGCACTCTCACTGCAGGTTCGTAGAAGCACTGCTTCTGCCAGATACCGTGGTGTCCTGCCATCTCGCCGTGATCGCTGGTATAGATGACAACTGTCTTTTCGCGTAAGGGCGACGTATCAATTGCTTGTAGTATCTTTCCAACTTGCGCATCGAGAGATGAAACGAGCGCGTAGTAGGAGGCTAATGCACAACGCACAACGGATTCAGGTGGAGGGATGTCGTTCCGCCACGCCCAACGGTGGTGTTGGATTATGGGATGTTGTGACGCAAGCGGTTCGTTCCACGTGGCAGGCAATTCGAGTGTGTCCGGGTCATACTGTGAGAAGAATTCGGGCGGTGCGATCAGTGGAAAGTGTGGGTGCATAAATCCGCAATAGAGCAGGAAGGGTTTGTCGTCCGGCGAAGCCGCTTTTTCGCGAAGGAAATCCACTGCCAAGTTTGAGACGTTTTTGTCATACCTCGTGTGTTCGTGGTCTCCGGGTCCACACTCGGCGACGTGTGAGTTGGAACCTCGCCGTTCGTCTGGCGTGCGTCGTGGGGGTCGTCCAGTTGCGTTGCACCATCGAGGCAAGTCGTCCAGCAAGCGGTCAGAAAAGCCGAGCAGTCGGTCAGTTCCATTGAAATGCGTCCGTCCGCACAACACAGTCTCATAACCCACCTCCGCCAAGTAATCGCCCCACGTTTGGTACTGCCGATCCGCAATTGCTCCCAAATCCCATGCTCCAATTTGATGCGGATAACGTCCGGTGAGCAATGATAAACGTGAAGGCGTACAGATTGGGCTATTGCAATAGGCGTTGTCGAAGGTGTAACTCTGTTCGGCAAGGCGGTCAAGATGAGGCGTGCGGACAACCGGATGCCCGCTATTCCCCATCACAGCTCCGGCGTGTTCATCTGAAAATAGAAAGACGATATTCATGAGTCCCTACAATTCTCCGTTCGCTACAAATCCTACAATGGATGATTCTCCAATAGCACCTTATAGAAGTATATCTAATTCCGACAAAGAAGGCGACAACTTTTTATTCTGAGAGGTATTAGCAACTCCTGTTTTCAAACTCAGGAAATCAGTCGTCAATCTTGCGAAAACGTGATATGATATACGTGGGACACTCCTTGTAGTAAGGGTTTAGGTTACTTCACTATATTAATCCAAGTTACTACCTAAGAAAGTTATAGATATTCAAGGACACTTTGTATTGGACAATTACAGATGTCAACGATACACATGTCGCCCCTCTGGGGCTTTATAGACCTGGGGATGGTCGCGTTTCTACACACATGTCGCCCCTCTGGGGCTTTGGAATAAGCGACTCGTGATTTTTTATACCTCAATCGCCGATGAAAATCCGAAGAACCCTAAAACTCGATGAAAACAATCTCCCTCATTTGAAAGTGGCAACTTGGGCTATATTAGAACTATGTTAGAGAGACTACCTATAACATACTCCTATCCCGATACAAAAACTCGCTTATAGTAAAATCCAAAAATACGTGCACACTTTGAGAAGTCAACCCCCCTTCCCCCTTATCAGGGGGTAAGAGATACATCGAAATCTCCAAATTTGAAGTGTCCCAATAATTGTGGGCTTTACTATAAAGAGAGCAGAATCGACACGAAGGAGGCAACTTTGATGCAAACAACAAACCGCCATATTACCCAATTACTCCGATCAGATACGACTCCTATTCCTGATGTTCTCCCGAGCAACACGGTCATCTTTCGTGGGGACGGAGAACCGAAAACGCCTTCGACGATGCTACAGCAGCTTGCTGAGTTCGACCAAAAATTTACGCTTAAAGAGGATACCTATTCCCTCGGTGGCAATGTCGAACAACTTGAGAAAAAATGCGCTGAAATGTTGGGCAAGGCGGCGGCGATCTTTATGCCGACTGGTACACTCGCCAATCATCTTGCCATCCGAAAACTCTGTGGCATCAAACCGCGTGCGATAGTTCAGGAGCAGAGTCATCTCTACAATGACAGTGGCGATTGTGTAACGCGGCTCAGTAACATAAACCTTATACCCTTGGCGAAGGAGTGTCCCTATTTTACACTCGAAACATTGAAAGCTGCAGTAGAGCAGGCAGAAAGCGGAAGAGTCATCAATCCGGTTGGGGCAGTGATGGTCGAAAGCCCTGTGCGCCGCCAATCGGGTAAAATTATGCCGTTTGATGAAATGAAGGCGGTAACAGACTACTGCCGAGACAAACAGATTGGGAGTCATCTTGATGGCGCACGGCTCTACATGATGTCAGGCGCGACCGGCATTCCGCCCACTGATTATGCAGCGCTATTTGATACAGTGTATGTGTCGTTATACAAATATTTTGGAGCACCGTTCGGGGCGATATTGGCAGGCACGGCTGAGTTCACGGACGGGTTGTATCACGACCGTCGTCTGTTTGGGGGCGGGTTGGCATCCGCAAACTTTGCGGCAGCGTTGGCACTTCAGGGCATAGATGGGTTTGAAGAGCGTTTCAATCGTGCTATGACACAGACAAGAGCACTTTTTGATAAAATCAACGCGCTGGAGAGTATCACTGTTGAACGTTTTGAGCATGGTTCTAATATGTTTCCACTGAAGTTAGCATCAGATGTTAATAGTACGCGTTTCGTCAAGACGCTTGAGGAGCATTCAGTATCTGTATCCCCTCCAGATGGCGATCACGCCGGATGTATCATGCTTACTGTGAACCCAACCATATTACGTCAGGATATCCGAGATCTACTCTGCACCTTTGAACGCGCTATCAAAGAGAGTCAGCGATGATTGGTCGCCGTATTGATACCCTAACTTTCGTCAAGAATTGTCCACTTGCATGCATAGGAGATTTGTGATAGAATAGCGGACGTTTGGTAACATCTATTTGAGGTGAAAACAATGAAAGAAAAAATCGAAGCTGAAATCATAGAAGTTCTTGACACGTGGATGGAGGCATTTAATCGTCTCGATATAGTTGCATGGGAAAAAACGTTTCACTTTCCGCACTACCGCCTCGCTTCTGGCAACATGCGAATCCTCAACAAACCGGGTGAGCAGGATGTGGAGAGAATAAGAAAGAACCTGACCGCAAGGGGCTGGCACCATAGCGGTTGGGACAGACGTAACATTGTCCATGCCACAGCGTCCAAAGTCCATGTTGACACACAATTCACACGCTATCGCGCCGATGGCACAGTCATTGCCGCCTACGAGTCGCTCTATGTCTTAACCCACGAAGCGGGACGCTGGGGCATCAAACTGCGATCGAGTTTCGCTCCGTAATAGATAGCATCCAAAATTTTTGGACACCAAAAACGGTGCAGGCGGATATACGGAGAGGATCGTCGTTCATTCAACTCACCTCACCGAACCGCAAGGTAAAATTAAAAAAAATGGGTAGCACGACGACATCTCGACCCAATATCGTACTCATTATGTGTGATCAGATGCGGTGGGACGCTGCCGGGTTCGCGGGTAGCCCGGTCGTTCAAACACCCCATCTGGATCGGCTGGCGGCGAATGGTGTCCGCTTTGAAAACGCTTACTGTGCATCGCCGGTCTGCTCACCTGCACGCGCAAGTTGGTTGACTGGACTCTATCCACATGCCCACTTACAACTGCGAAATTACGGACCCAAAAGAATGGGTGAGTTCGGCGGCTACCTGCCTCACGACCGGACCACTATTGGCGATGTGCTCAAACGGGCTGGCTATCGTTGTGGTATCGTCGGACCGTGGCATTTGGGGGGCGACCATCGCCCACAACACGGATTTTCCGATTTTTGGTGTACCTATCGTTATCTTGGTGACTATCCAGACCCACTCTTTGATTATTTTGAAACGGAAGGGGTTGAAAACCTCTATCTCTCAGATGCACCGGGAATGACGCAGTACGGAAATATCTTGGCATTCGGCACAATCACAGATCCTCGACAGCAACGCACAACGTGGACAATCGATCGTTCGCTCGAATTTGTTCAGCAGCAAGAGGATGCCCCGTTCTTCCTATTTGCGAGTATCAAAGACCCACACCCTCTTGTCTTGGTGCCGCCGGACCTTCTGGAGCACTATCGCGAAGAAGATATGCCGCTACCTCCCTCGTTGCGCGACCCGCTCGATGGGAAGCCCGAATTTCAAAAGCGAGGAAAATTCCGCATCCCTTCCACGGTCACTGAGGCTGAATTCCGCCGAATGATGACTTACTACTACGCCCTCATCACACACATCGACGACCAAGTCGGACGTCTATTAAATGCGCTTGAAGGAACAAATACAGTTGTCGCTTTTATGAGTGATCACGGCGAATTGCTCGGCGACCACGGCTACACTGAGAAGTGTTTGATGTATGAGGGGTCGGTACGTGTGCCGTGTCTGCTCTCATGGCAGAACCATTTGCCGTCCGGTTTTCGCGTCACGACCCCTCTGGCGGGCGTGGATCTGATGCCGACTTTACTGAGTTTCGCAGATCAAGTCCCAGAAACGCCAATTGATGGGCGTTCCGTTGCGGAGGCGATTTTGAACGGGCAAGAGCCCAAACGTCAACCCATCTTCGCTGAAATCGCCAGTCTCAATGCGATTTATCACGACGCGAACGAACCAGAAGAACTTGCAGCGCATGTGATGATTATCGACGGTCACTGGAAGTATATTCGGAACCGCTTTGATATTGATGAACTGTACGACCTAAAGACAGACCCGGACGAAATGCGAAATGTTGCCAATCGCCCCGAACACGAAAATCGCATCGCACAGATGCGCCTGCAGATCGCCGAGATGGTTTGCCGGACAGGTCCCGGTCCGTATGTGTGGTGTTTATAGCGACACGCTCATACGAGTTGGTTGCGTTCGCCACCGATAACAGGAGAAACAAATGGATACCGACGTTATGAGTAATGAAGAGAACTATGCTTTTGATGTGGCAGGCTACCTACACGTTCCGGGTGTCCTCAATCAAGAAGAGGTAGCGGTACTCAACGCGGCATTGGATGCCGTTGGAGAGAATGAGGCACTGTTAGGTGGAGACAGTCCGCACCGCGAATTGTTCCGCGACCTACTGGTACACCCTAAACTGGTGTGGTATTTGAACCAACTCATCGGACACGGTTTCCGACTGGATCAAGCCCCTCAATTGTTGGGGAATCGAGAGAGTGAAATGGGTCCAGCACTCGTTGGCGGTGATGAACCGAGAAATCCGTCCCAAGCATACTTCCAACAAAATGGTCGGAGAAGCTCGCAGGGTGTGAAGGCAGTCTGGGTATTAGAAGATGTCGCACAAGGAGACGGTGGATTGGTCGTTGTTCAGGCGAGCCATAAGAGCAACGTAGAAACGCCTCTCGACTTGGCGACAGGTGTCGACGATATGGGTGTGGTGGTGCAGCCGGAACTAAAGGCAGGGGACCTCTTTTTCGTCGCTACATCTACGCTCCAAGGCGTTCGACCGGGGAAAAACGCGCCGAAACGGTTGTTGACTTACCGGTATACGGCACGTGCGGCAGTTCAGTCTAATCCTGTTGGACCTCACTCAGAAACCGAATCTTTGCCCGGATGGGCGGAGGAAGCGACTCCTGAGCAAAAGGCGGTCATGTATATCCCTGGGTTTAAGGGGTCAAATCCGCCGCCGGCGTTGAATACGAATGGCGAAAAGACGTGGGTGGAGGAGGACACGTCTGTTATTCACCCATCAATTTATACCCGCGACCCAGATTCGGGAATTGATGAGAAAGAGTTTTACTTTTGGGATCTGAATGGGTATCTGGTGGTGCGCGGCATAATGGATGAGCAGTGGCTTGCAGAAGCCAACGAGACGGTGGATAAATTCCAAGATCGCATCGTCGTAGGCGAGGAATTAGCTCGCGGGTCGATAAGTCAGGCTGGCACAGGTCGCCCGCTCCTATCGGGTTTGTTGGACCTGCCAGCACCGTATAACGCACCCTTTCGGCGTATGATTGCTCATCCTGCTGTGGTACACCGACTGAACTGGATGGGAGGTAGCGGCTATCGCACAAGTGGCGCGACCGTGTTCTGTGCTGTTCACGGAACATCGGGACACTCGCTCCACGATGGAAACGAACCGATGAGCCCATCACGCGGTTATTATTTTAAGAACGGGCGTAGTTATGCTGAAACCGTTACCATTACATGGCAACTGCGCGATGTTGAAACGGGCTTGGGCGGTTTCGCATGTGTGCCCGGCTCTCACAAGACCCAGTACCCCACGCCTCCCGGGATTCGGACGTGTGATGATACCATGGGTTTAGTGGTACAACCCGTTATGAAGGCTGGCGATGTGCTCTTTTTTATGGACGGCGGTTGTACACACGGTGCCTTGGCGTGGAAGAATCCAGTTCCCAGACGCGGAGTACTGATTAAGTATCAGTCGAAAAATACCAATTGGGGCGGTGGAGTGATTGATCCGCAAGAGCGCTGGGGCGATATGGTTGAAGATATGACCGAGGCACAATTCGCTGTGATGCGAGGACCCGAACGGGATGGTCGGCACCGGACTGTACCGCGACTGGCTGTGCAGGATGGACAAGTGTCCGTTTCGTACGATCCAGAAGGGGATAGTTATGCATCAAAGCATCGGCGAAAACCCGGTGAAAAGCAGGCGTAACACGTCTGTCGGCTGAATCCTGGATTGTATGCTATCACTGACCGTTCCAGTACGAAATCTATGAATGGTCAGTGATAGCAGAAATAAAAAAACACCTTTGTGTCGCACCGGATTGTACCAGCGGATCCGTCATCAAATCAGCGGAGGCATTATTTATCATTACCGACTTTTAAGTCGCCCCAAGTCAAAGCCAATTTGTCTGAAGGTTCGACAGCCAGTATACCGAGTGTCTCTTCCAAGCCATCGTTCATTATGGCGTTGATATCCTCTTCTTCCAGAGCAACACTAAAAATCGCAGCCTCGTCGATAAGACCATCCACTGGCTGAATGCCGTTTGGGTAATTAGTTCCAATGACCACAGGCGCATTCGTGTCGGCAATCTCCGCAGAAAAAACACGCGTGCCAGCAAGCACGCCATCAACGTAAATCTGTGCTTCTTTGCCGGTATAGACAGCAGCCACATGATACCATGTGTCATCTTCTGGGTTGATGTCGGATGCTGTCCAGCTGTCGTTGCCGCCTTCTCCAAAAAGCGCAAACTCGAATTTGCCATTAGCAGCCCGTTGCAACAGGTAACACATATCGACTCGCCATCCCTGTGCTTTTGTCACTAACCCGTGCCAATCGTTGGGTCTGTAAGTGCCTTGAACCCAGATGACGATTGAGAATACCTCACTGATTTTGGTATCTAAAGTTTCATGGTCAGGGACGCTGACATAATCACCTGCACCATCCAATTCCAGTGCATTGCCAAATTTGCCATCGGGGACCCAGTTCGGATCACCCTTTAGTGTGCCATCATTGCCGTTTTCAGAGGAGTCGTGTGCTGTGTCACCGTCGGTCTCATTAAAGAGCCACACGCCAACGGCAGTTGTCGGGTCGATTTCAGCATCGCTGTGTCTCACAAGCATGGCAAAGCAGCACAGGATACTGAAGGCAATTAATATTAGACGCATCATTGGGTTTTCCTCCGTAATCTACGGGTTCAGAAAGCTGACTGACCGTAATAAAAATGAGTGGACATCAAGTTTAAAAATCTGTTAGACTCTTGACATTATCGCACATTCAATAGATTTATGCAAACGCGTTTTAGGTTAAATTGAAATGGGATTTTAGAAAGTTCCACAAATGATCGGAAAGGGGTATTATATGAGACATGAGGTGCGGTGGGAACGGATGTTCCCAGATGAGTTAGAAGCGGCGTTAGAGGCGCGTCCAATGGTGTATCTACCTTATGGGTTGTGCGAACCACACGGTTGGCACAATGCAGTGGGAATGGACGCGATTCGGGCACACGAATGTTCCTGTCAGGCGGCGAGAGCACACGGTGGGATTGTAGCACCACCGTTTTATTGGCACTGCCATGAGATTGGTGGCTACGGTGCATGGGGGCACAATCAAGTTAATCAAGAGCGACCGTGGCTCACAGCAATACCGCCTTGGATGTTTTTGAAGAATATGTGCTATCACATTCGAGCGGTGGATGCCTTGGGTTTTCACGGCGCAATTCTGTTTTCCGGGCATTCGGGCCCCCATCGGTTAGACGTGCCGGTGGTAATTGAGATTATGCAAGCCCATGTGGGTGTTCGGATGTATTCGACGATGAGTATCGGTGCGGATATCGAGCGTTTCGAGGATGGTAAAGGATTGGGCGGACACGCCGGACGCGGTGAAACGTCCGTGCTTTGGGCAGTCGCACCCGACTGTGTGGATATGTCGCGGATGCCGACGGATGATGCACGCACACCTGATTTTGCAATGGGCGATTTCAACGAGTCCTCCAGTCGTCGCGTCGGGGAACAGATGGTGACAGATATCGTGGCACATTTTGGTGAAAAGACGCGGGAGTTGCTATCGGCATATAAAGCGGAAGTGTCGAATCACATGCCACTCACGTTTGATGATGTCGAAGGGATTTGGGAAGACGAGATCCGACCTAAGTTGGCTGAGTTTGCTTCCATGCAACCTCCCGAACCAGCACCGCCTTCCGATTCTCGATGGTATCCGAACTCGCAGATACCCAAAGGGCGGATACTGTAATCTACCACGGGTTGGTTGCGTCCATCTCCCATTTGACGATATTTCTGACCGCAATCCGTCCATCTTCGCTAAAGAGTCGGACTTCTTTACTATCAGGTCGCATCGGGTAAACCCGCTGGACAATGCACACCTCAGCATTGACAAAAATTTCAATTACCGATCTGTCAACGAAAATATCCAGTTCAAGTGCTTGGTCGCCTCCGAGTGCGAAAGGCACGGTTTGTTTGAACCCTCCAGACTTTAGGACCTCACGCCCACACCGGTATGAGAGCGTTCTGTCGGTACTTGCATTTTCAAAATCGACAACAAAGGCTTGCTGCTCCGCATCGTAATGAATTACCGTCTCCTCCTCGAGATCTGGCGAACAGAACAGTTTCACCCCAAATCGATGCGCGGAATGTGGCTCTATCGTCAGTTTCAGCTCCATACAATCCGAAGCAAGTCCTTCAACAGTAATCTCCTGATCCGCTTCTAAAAACAGATCTCCGACCTGAAATGGGTTGTATCTCAGTGATTGTAATTCTGAAGCCGGTTCGATATTTAGACGGTTATCCGATGTCGGTTTCAGGTGCCAAGGCAGCGTCATAATGCTGTTCCACCCATATTCGTCCGCGTCTCGGGCATCGCCGATCCATCCCCAAAAGAGGCATCTGCCCTTATCGTCGATGAGCGTTTCGGGACCAGAGAGCATACTACCGCGATGGCTAAGTTGTCCATTAATTTCGGGATGGAAGGTCTCATTTTCGTAGTGCCCGATGTAATACTGGCATTTGTTAAAGGGGTGATGGGTGTGCATCAGCAGCATCCATTTCTCCCCGAAGCGGAAGAAGTCGGAGCAGGCGCAATCTTCAACCTCTGCTGTCCATCTGCGCGAGGATTTATAGAACGGACCGATGTAAGTCCATTGCTTGAGGTCTTTCGACTTAAACAGGCTTGTCGAGTCGCCTTCGTAGCCGGGGCGATGGTTTTTATTGCCGATTAGGGCGTAGTAGGTGTCACCCTCTTTCCAGCCACTCGGATCGAAGATCACGCATTCGGGAAATTCGTCTGTATCGATTGGAATCACTGGATTCTCCGCCAACGGTGTCCAGTGCGAGAGATCAGCATCGTGACATTGGTAAATACAGATCCCTCTTCTGGGCATGTTGGTGATAATCGTCGGGATTTCCATCCCGTCCATGACGTCGCCGCTATTAAAATAATCGCCTTTCTTTCCTTCGAGTGGTTCGTCGAGGTACGCCGTGTGATAGGTCCAATGCAACAGATCCCGACTTGAAATGTGCTGCCAACTCGAAAAGTCTCTCTCATCGGGACCGTTTCTTATCTTTTGTAGGTAGCCGAGATGGTATCTGCCGTTGAAGAAGGTCGCGCCATTGATGTCGTTCCAACGACCGTGTGGTGGTAAGAAGTGGTATTTCGGTCGCAATTTATCGGCGACCATCTTTTCTCTAAGTTGATACGACTCCATTAAAAAATCATCATACGTACGCATACTCACCTTCCTTTGTGTGGATTTCCACACGTCTACGAACCTTTCATATCTCAATCCAGCAAGATACGATAGCCGGTTTGAACGCCGGTTATCATCCCAACGATCGACCAGAGTCCGGCGCATGTCATCTCACCGAGGATCAATCCAAGAAACAGCGGACGTGCCTCTCTATACGCTCTGAGTCCCCCGTATTTCACAACACCGTATTTCAGCAGATAACCGAGTAGGATAGAGAACCATAACTTAAACGATGCCCAGGAACTTAGCATCGTGTATCCGATCGGGTGGAGGGGCCACCACACAAATACTTTTCTCATCCACATCAATCCAATTGTAAACGCACTGCCGAAAAGTGTAAAACCGGTATTCGTCCAGTCGGTTCCCATCGGAGGGCTGTTAAGGACGGCACTCAACCAGCGCACCCCGCCGCTACCGCCCGTGTGCACGTGTAATGCACCGTGTTGATAACTGACTTTCAGCACGGAATAATATGAAACAAGCAATCCGAGCACCATTGCCAATCCCATCGCCATGAGGAGTTTGCGCCGATTGGCTCTAACCGTATCCGCTGCCTTGAGTCCATTCATCACATTCGGCATCATAAACTCTCTCAGATGTGAGGTTAAGCCGGTGGGTTGCATGAACAGCCACGTTGTCGTTGAAGGGGTCATGTGTGCCGTTCCAAGTGTTGTGAGGAAGAAGCTTTGCGGGGAAAATGAGGGATTGATAAAAGGGATACCCCCGTTAATAATCTGCCATGTCAAGGCGACAAACACGCCAACTGAAAAGATTACAAAGAGTACCGCAAATCCGAGGGACATTCCCATCAGGACGCTCAGGTATATCAAGAGGAGCAAGCCCCCGATCAGCCCAAAGACCGTCAACCCAGCGGGCATCGGTTCGTTCTGGGTGTCAGATTGAGGAGAACTGCGTCCAAAACCGCTTAAAAACAGTTGCTTGATATGCCGCCTTGCTTTGAAGAGTGCAAAACCGGCAAGCGTCAAACACGCACCGGCTTCCTGCGCCGCACTGAACGAATACGCTGTCCATTTTACCCCCGGACCCTTCGTTATGAGAAAACCGAGCATACTGCCGATGAGACATTGTAGTTTGAAAAATAGAAAGAAAAACCAGAGGCTGAACGCTACCTCAAGTGTGAGAAGGTAACTAAATCCGACCATCGACATCAATACGACAATCTGAAAGGGTCTCAAGGCGTTGAGCGGTCTGCCGACGAGAAACGGGTCGAGCCAAAATCGGACGGGGATGTGTGGGAGGGTCGGGAAATACGCGTGAAGCCCGTTCAGGGTGTGAATAAACGCCGGTATAGCGAATCCGAGCCACATTTTTCTGCTTTTGAAGAATGAATTGACAATGCCTGACCGATGAACGGAGATCTCTACAGGCAGTTGAACGAGTGGAAACGTGCATTTCTCATATTCGACCCACTGTTTTCGGAGTATCACTGCGAGGCACACCATAACAAAATAGGCGGTAAAAACATACAACGCCCACACGGAGAGCGGTTTCAACCACGCGCCCCAAGGAATCCTCTCGCCGACGGATAAGCCTTCATAGAAGGAAACGATCGCGCCCTCATCTCGCACGACACGCCATTCGGGGATATATTGAAAGAAAAGCGATCGCCACTCGTTCTCTGGGGTAACAAAATAGTTGTAAGCCGCGAAAGCGGACAACGCGTCTCGCATCATTCCGGAGGAGGGGATCCCCGCGACGGCAATCATAATACACCAGATAACGACGAGTTCTTGAGCGGAGAGCGCGAGTTTCGGATGTAGGCATCTTAGGATAGAATTAACAACCAGAGCCAAGGCGGTCAGAACAAAAAATGGGGCAAGTGGAAAATGACCACCTGCCAGAAAAGTGTTACGAATGACAAAATCGTTGTAGGGCGCGATCAAACACTCTAAGACAGCCAAGGCGATGCCGATAATCAACGCCCTTTTCGTCCATTCGGTTTGATATTGGGTTCGTGTGGAAAGCACGTTACCCTCGTCACCGACTGGATGGTGTTCCATGCCGCTATTTTTGCCCATTTTTTGCCTACTCAGAGGGATATTGGATTTTATAGTAAAGCCCATAATTACCTATACACATTAGAGTTGGCGAGGTGTTTTTGATAGGTGTTTTTGATAGGGTATTTCTGCGGATTTCCCCAAGGAAACCTCGCCAGTGAGGGGGAGGTCCCCAATCTCCTGTGTTCACATATTTTCGGGCTTTACTATAAACCTTACCTCGAAATCTTTATCTCTCCCCAAGCGATAACGAGTTTCTTTTGCGGACTGACAGCAAGTCCCTTCGCATTGTAGTTCCTTTCGATTTCATCATCGGTTAGTGCCCGATCATAGATACCCACCTCGTCAATCAGTCCTTCAAAGTATCTTCGAGTGGTTTCGCCGATTCGGACTGAGGCACCGATATACATGCGAGATTCTGTGGTAATATCTATTTCATCAGACTCCTGTCCCTCAGCGTCAAATTTACCGTCGATATAGAGACGCGTCGGCTCCGATCTATCCGCAACAAAAAGAACGTGATGCCATTTTCCGTCGGTTACATCCTTGACTCCGAGAAAGTGGGAGGTCGGACCACCACCTATGTGTGAAATCGTTACACTGACTTTCGTTGTGTTGATTTTCCAGAGGATTCTGGCGTTGCCACCTCCGTCTCCCTTACTCACGATTGTAGACTGATTTCCGTCCAATTCTGGGGCTTTGTCAACTTTGATCCATGCGACCATCGAGAAATCTTTGTCATCGCCAAAATCGAGACTCCCATCAGCAGGGGCACCAATATCAATGGCATCCGGCTTCCCATTAAATTTGAAGGCTTGACCGAATTTGCCAGTGACCTGTTTAGGCGCGCCTATCAGCGTTCCGTCATTGCCGCCCACAGCGTCTTTAACAGTGTCGCCGTCAACATCTGCAGTATCAAAAGTCCAGTAACTTACCAGTCCGTCTCTAACGACCTGACTCTCAAGGGGATTCGTTTGCAAGACTAAAATCGCCAGAGCCAATATCAAAGTTATTTTTCTGTTCATTCAATCTGTCCTCTCTTGAGTTGAAGAATAATAGGCGATCATTCGACTGCAAGAGCGGCTCAAAAGCCCCTCCTACAGCATCCATCAATAACACGATATTTCCAGATTATAACATACATCGGTTAAAATGTGGATTTTTGTTTTTTCTCTCCACTTTCTTCGGCTTGCTAAAAGGAGAGAGTCGTGGTAACATAACCCAAGTGTTAGTCGATGAAGGAGACGGGCAAAAGTCGTATAATAACGCAAGTTGCCACCTAAACTGGGAAAATATCGTCTGCGCAAAAGATTCGGAATGTTCTATCACTGTTTATCTTTCCCCACACATACCGCTCCGCTGGAGCGGAAGATAGGAGATCACAATTTTCTATAGACATACCGCTCCTCTGGAGCGAAGGCGTGAATCCCTCAACTTTTACAGAAAACTTATGAATTTTCTATAGGTAGCAACTTGAGTTGGTATAACAGACATAACGATATGTTCACGATGCGACTTAAACACCTCAGTCAATCGGAACTTGCAAGGAAGATAGCTTTATGGGCACTATCCATCGGACTCCTATTTTTCGGGTTTTTCTCTAACTTATGGCATGTCGCCGAACAGCAATGGTTTGACACGCATCAGCGAGACACTGAAAGTCTTATTGTAGGAAGAATGGTCAAATCCCGCCAAGATGGCATCTTCTCGGTAGGTGGACTGACGGGGGCGGGAATTGCTGATATTCAGCAAAAATGGATATCTTCAAACCAGATTGACAATCAATATTCAGCCTATCTTAACAGACACTCCTTTGATAAATTCTCGCCGTACATGTCACAAACTGGGGGGCAAGGAATCATTTTCAGTCTACTCGATAGATTCATTCCTCTATCGCCCCAAATCAAGTTATGGTCATTCTATGTGTTGACAGCACTACTTTCGGCAATCGCATTGACCGCGATTATAGGTTGGTTCTATGAGGAGTTTGGCGGGTGGGTCGCGATCTTCGTCGCAGGTTCGGCTGTGCTCTCCCAATGGTTGACAGTCTTTGGTAAAAATCTTTGGTGGAGTCTATGGGCGTTCTACCTGCCGATGATTATCGTCTTGTACTACCTTAAACGGCACAGAGTTCCAGCGAACCGTCAGTTCATCAGGTTTGGAATCCTGATCTGCATCTCGGTTTTCATTAAGTGTTTCATCAACGGCTTTGAGTACATTACAACCACTCTGGTAATGATGATGGTGCCGTTAGTCTATTATGTCATTCTCGACAAATGGAGCCGCCACCAATGTGTGAAATGGACGCTTGCAGCCGTATGTGGATCAGGTGTAGCAATTTTTTTGAGTCTTACGCTGTTATGTTTCCAGATCGGTGCTGCGAAGGAGGGATTCATGGACGGCGTTGGGCATGTGGTCTATTCCCTCGGAAAGCGAACGCACGGAGAGGCAGGAGGTTTTCCAGAGGTATATGCTGCCAGTCTTGAAGCCGGTACGATAGGGGTAGTCATTACTTACATGAACGGTGTTTTCTTTGATCTCAACAACTATCTATCTCTCACAAACTCATTCGTCTCTAACTTCCTATTGAAAATACGATATTATTATCTGATAGTTCTCTTTATAGCAATATCCGTTCTGCTATTTTTGCGGAGCCAAAAAATGATAGCGGAGCGACGACAGCAGGACATCGCATTAATCTGGACGACGTGGTTTTCAATTCTGGCACCTTTATCGTGGTATGTCATCTTCAAGGCACACTCATTTATCCATATACACATGAGTTTTCTTCTATGGCAGATGCCCTTTACTTTCTTCGGCTTTGCCGTGTTCGGAGCCGCCGTGATAGCATGGACAAGAAAAGTGAAAGACTGAATCAAAACAAGGTCAACGTGAGTTCGGTAAAAGGTTAGCTGCAAGCCCTAGTCACATTGAAACCATTTAGATACATAGCACTCCGCTGGATTGCAAGAAGTTGTAGATCCCGGTTTCTATAAACATATCACCCCGCTGGGGTGAAGAAAATGCCTAAGATCCCTCGTTGGAATCCGCAGAAATACCCAAGCAAAAACATCAGAATTTTTTAGTAGCAACTTGGGTTAAAGTAAGTCCAAAACGGTTCATAGGTAAAAATATCGTGGAGGGTGTATGAACGTTAATCGATTAGATCGGTGGATTGGCAGAGACCGATTGCGTCCTGACGAAATAGATAATAACCGCTTTTTAAAAGCGGCGAGTCTCTTCGCAGATACAGCAATACAATACGGGAGAGATAGATACAGTGGCAAAGATATGCCACTCTTTGCCGATTGCCTTCATACTGACCATTTGGAGGCACCCAGATCTATGACATCTCACCGCACAGGCACCGAACCGAAACCAGCGGTCTGGAGTTTTTTTCAAAATCAGCAGAACCTGATGCGGTTGTTGGCTTCTTTAAGCCAGTTCACTGGGGATGGTACATGCATCCGTGCCGCGGGAGAAGCCGCCGAATACATGTTCAACAACTACTGGTATCCCGAAAGTGGCGTTCTGCACTGGGGAGGACACGGCTATGTGGACTTGGTAACCGGTAATAGGTACGGCATGAAGGGCGTTGTCCACGAAATAGAAGACGTATATCCCTACTGGGAATTGCTGAGAGCCGTGGATGCCGACCGGGGCGAGATGCTGATGAAAGGTATTTGGGAAGCAAATATCAAGGATTGGGACGCCTTACACTACAACCGACACGGTGATTTCAAAAAGCAGGTCGATCATGCCAATACTTGGAACAGACCTTGGGACGGATACAAGGCACCCGAAATCAGCGCAGATCTCTCATTTATCAGTGTGGCACTGGATCTGGCTTACGCCGCTTATAGCTTGGGCTACCAAAAGCAGGAGGAGGTACCGCGGATTTGGGGGGAACGCCTCTTAAATCTGATTATAAAGCAGCGAGATCCAGAGACTGGCATCTGGCCCAATTTGGTGCATCCACAAATTTCCAGACGCGGGCTTAACGTATTCGGTAGAAAATATCCGCAGGCTACCGAACCGAGAGTCTATGTGGGTAATCAGTTGAACCACACTATTACCCAGATGATGGGTATGCTGACAATCGTGGAAAATGCCGAAAAATACGGTCGCATCGGCGAAATGGCGCACATCAAAGCGGCAGTGGAGCAACACATCATCGGTTTCCTAAACGCCTCCTACGATCCGAAAAACAATACGCTGAAGAGTATCGTTATTGATGGAACGGATCTAACAGGTTTTCGGATAAAGGGACCTTTCAAGACTGAGAAACTTTACTTTGGAGCGAAAGAAGGCGGCGCATTTCTGCCGCAAAACATCACACCGCTCTTTACCGCCGTTTGTGCCCGTGGGTATCGAATTTCCGAGGGCAGAAGCGAGTTCAGAGACTCCCTACGCACCATGTTCAAAGCCTTTGGGATCGGCGACATCGGTGCTGATAAGAATTCCCCATCGTCGTTGAATTTTGAAACAGGTGCTTTGGAACCCGCTTATATCTTCGCTCTGGTGGACCTGTACCGAGTAGAACCAAAGGCAGAATTTCTGGCGATGGCGGAGCGAATCGGGAACAACCTACTTCAAGGTAGACAACACCCCGATAGCGGGCTTTTTACACTCGAAGACGGTTTTACCCTCCACAGCCGGGTCATGGATAAACCGGAATTGCAGGAGTCTCATGAAGGGAAGACGGTGATTGAGATTTTGCAGGACACTCATAAAACCGCGAATCTCGATGCGATGGAGCCGTTGGCACTGCTCAGTATCTACGCTGCGCAAACTGGACGCTACGACATCATGCCCGGATGGACAGCCGGTGGTCTTTACCTCAAGGTGAGCAGTGTGGGTCATATTGTGGGCAAGGAAATTCAGCTATGGTTTGATAAACCAGCACTAAAGCAATTTTACAAGGACAATAATATCAACTGTACCTGGCGTATCGACGAAGATTGAAATGGCTGATGGCTAATAAAAATGTTGACAACTTCGTCGAAGTTAACATATCATAGCGATAAGAATTGACCGGTTGCTGTCGTCCGAAAGGAGTACCGAAAATGGCGAAAGCCCTCTCACTCGTAGCCTACAACGATTTAGAAAGCCAAGTGGAAGCACTGGAAAGGGATGGTTACGTCTATTTCCCCAGCGTGCTTGATGCTGAGGAAGTCGCAGAATTGCGAGCCACTATGGATCGATTAGAGACACTTCCTGAGTGTTTGGATCGGCATCAAACGCCCCAAAATGGTGGCAAATTCCTCAACAAAATCATCAACAACTCGTTTAATCGAGATCCGTTGTATCTCCAATTCCTTGACAAATCACAGATTATTGAAGTCGCCGAGGCGACTCACGGCGAGGATTGTCATTGCATCGGTATGCAATCGTGGGTGACAGGACCCGGACGTCCGGATCAGGGGTTACATACCGATTGGCTGCCAATCAGTCTACCGGCAGACATTCGTTCCGATCCACGCGTCAAAGTCCCAATCTTCATCACTACTGCCCATTACTATCTCAATGATATGTCCGAGGAATTGGGACCAACGAAGTTTGTCCCGGGCAGCCATTTCTCTGGGTGCTCACCAAACGGAGCAACCGAGTGGAAGAACCGAGGGGAAGAGAGTATCTTGTGCAATGCGGGGGACGTGGTGCTTTTCCGCAGTGAAGTCTGGCATCGTGGCTCTGCCAATACGAGTGACGAGACCCGCTACCTCTTGCAGGTCCACTATGCCATGCGGATGATTACCCAGAAATACCCGCCCTATCTGAATAAATTTCAGTTTGATGCATCGATTCTCGCCCAAGCGAATCCTCGACAGAGACGGCTCCTCGGTGATCATCGACCCAGTAATTATGATTGAGGGAGACACACAATTAGGACAGACGCAATATTAATAGGAGTTGCGCAAAATTCCTTGGTTTACTTGCAAGATTGGAAGACTGGAAGGGTAGAAGCGTTGGGCGAAACTCCTCATCCTTCTGTTCCTTCCATCCTTCCACCCTTTCATCGCTGGATTCGGGCGATTGGGCAGCCAGCGTGATGCACCTAAAATCCACGCAAAAAACAGAGTTCCTTTCTTTTCTACGAAGAGATTGACACACGTCGATATGTTTTCATTGACACCCGAGAACAAATATGATTTACTATACACAAAAGGAGATACACAATGACCACCCAAGAATTATACGATTTGATGTCCAAAGGATTTGATGACCTGAAGTCAACCCTCATAAGCATTGACGGACGGTTACGTAACGTCGAAACAGATGTTGCAGAATTGCGAGGACGTAAAATAGGATTTTCAGTTTTGAAGGATTGGATTGTTGCGATATGTGCTGCTACTGCATTGATCGTCTCAATTATTGCTTTAGTCAAAAATTAAAAAAAATCCTTTATTGAGTTGTTTGACGTAGAGGCACTTTGACCAAGTATCGGGTCAGGGGTAGATACTGAAGCAACCCCATAGTCGCGCTGCTGGCGGGCACCGCAACACGAGAATGTTATATCGCTCTGAAGTTCCTAAAAACAGAGAGCAGGAAACTAAATCCAATAGACTTGCAAAAATACTAAACCTCGCTATGCCAGAGAAAAATAGCTTTAAGGAATGTGATTCTACTAATGCCTGTCTCATAAGAGTAGGGGTTGACGTATCTGACCCCTGCACCCGCACGAAAGAGAGATTGGAAAAAGTAATGACTGGAGCGATAAAGCAAGCGTTTTGCTGTAATTATGCCTTATGGCATAATTTTGCTTCGCAGCGAGAATGCTTTACATTTGGAAGGCAGGCCAGAAACCTAATAGTTAAAAAGATGAATACACAACGGACGAGCGATCAGATTGAATTTTACCGTGAAAATGGATTTCTGATTATTGACGACTTCCTGAAAGGTTCCGAGTTGTCGTCGTGGCAGAATGCAGTTGACGAGGCTATCGCGCAGCATGTGAGCCGACCTGATACCTATCACAATCAAGGCGGAGAAGACGGTTACTACAAGAACGTCTTCGTTCAATGTGTCAATTTGTGGAAGACGAGCGAGAAGATTAAACAGTTGATTCTCGCCCCTGAGTTGGGTAAGTTGGCGGCAGACCTCGCCGGCACTTCGGGTGTGCGGTTGTATCACGACCACGCGATGGTTAAGCAACCGTGGGCAAATCCAACGAACTTCCATGTTGATAATCCATACGACCCGTTTTATTCACATCAGGCGATCATGTTCTGGGTAGCACTCGACGATACAACCGTTCAGAACGGCTGTTTGTATTTTCTGCCCGGCACACATAAGACGAGCGGCTTTGAGGTTGGTGGCAGTCTTGGGGAAGCAGGAATCGGCGAGCTGTTCCGCGAATATCCACAGTGGGCGGAGATTGAACCCTACGCCGCTGAGATGAAAGCGGGAGCCGGCGTATTCATCAGCGGGATGGTCGCCCATGCGGCAGGACCCAATATGACGACGGGCCCTCGCCGTGCGTTTGCCATGCTTTTTATGCCGGAGGATGCCACGTTCAATGGTAAAAGGAGCGCACTACCCGACGAAGTGTTCGGAAAATTGGAGGCCGGTGATGTGTTGGCGGATGATGCGCACCTGCCATTGGTTTTCTCGTATCGGGATGGTAGTTCGCTGTCAGATAAGTCGTGATAATCGATGGACACAAATCGCTAAAGGTCGTCTCTCCTACAGTAGAGTCATATCTTTTCACTCTTCACGCCAAGCCTGAGCTTTAGCTAAGGGCGTATGTCAATTGTGGATCAGGATTTCCAAAACAGATCCGAAATGCCGCATACAAAACCAACCATATCTCCATCCAAACCGTCCTCATCCGTCGGCTGGCGGTCCATAGCAATTGGAATTCTTCTAATCCCTATCAATTGTTATTGGATTACCTATATTGAACTGGTGCAATATTCGGCGCAGCCTACAATCGTCTCGCTTATTTTCACGGTTGTTTTCAATGTGCTTCTGTTGATGGGGTTCAACCGAATATTCAAGCGATTCCTGCCTCGGTTAGCTCTATCTCAAGGTGAACTCTTGGTCATCTATGTCATGTTATCCGTCGCATCCGCCACTGCGGGACACAGCATGATGGAGATTTTGGTTTCCACGTTGGGACACGCTTTCTGGTTCGCAACACCAGAGAACGATTGGAAAGACCTGTTTTGGCGGTATATTCCGAACTGGCTTGCCGTGGCGGACAAGAGTGTTCTTTCGGGCTACTACGAGGGAGATTCTACGCTGTACACAAAGCAGCATCTGTTGGGGTGGCTAACGCCTGTGTTAAATTGGTTCGCCTTTCTCTTTGTGATGCTGTTTGTTATGGTTTGCATCACTGTTATCGTGCGGAAACCGTGGACGGAAGATGAGAAACTGGCGTATCCGATTATCCAACTTCCAGCACGAATGACCAGCGACGGTTTCTTCACGAACCGGCTGATGTGGATTGCTTTCGGGCTGGTAGCGACTTTCGACATCGTTAACGGTCTCCACCACGTCTTTCCTGCGATACCCTCTGTATACGAGAAAGCATACCGTTTCAGATTCACAGAGAAACCTTTTTCCGCGATGGGTTGGCTGAGATTGGGGATTTATCCCTTTGTTTTAGGCATCGGATTTCTGATTCCGTTGGATCTGTTGTTTTCAACGTGGTTCTTCTTTTGGGTGTGGAAGGCACAACAGATCTTCGGAAGCGTTATGGGATTAGAAGGGACGAGTTATCCTTACATCAACTATCAAGGATTTGGTGCCTATATGGGCATCTTTCTAATCGCCATTTGGAGGAGCCGGAAACACCTTCAGAATTTACTGGGAGCGAAAGCCCGTTCAGCGTCCACGCGGAATGAACCGATGTCACACCTGACCCTTGTCCTTGCACTGATTTCTGGTGTTGCGTTTCTGATCTTTTTTTGTTTGAGAGCGGGTATGTCCCTCTGGGCGGTTCTTGTCTTTTTTGGACTCTATTTCGCCTTCTCAACGGCGGTTTCCCGGATGCGAGCCGAACTCGGATCGCCAATGCACGACTTACACTATACAGGACCCGAACGGGTCATGGTTGCCGCTTTAGGCACCCGTCCGCTGGGACCGAATAATCTTTCGATGTTCTCTTTTTTCTGGTTTTTTACGCGCACCTTCGATTCTCATCCAATGCCCCATCAACTTGAAGGATTCAAACTCGCCTCAACGTCAGGAATCCAGAGTCGTTTTATGCTATTTGCAATCCTTATTGCGCTGTGCGTTGGCATCCTCTCGCAATTTTGGGCACTTATATCCATACCTTACCGACTCGGTGCTTTACACGAGATGTCTCGTGTGCCAATCATATACGGGTCTGAACCGTGGACACATCTACAGAAATGGTTAGCCCATCCGCTGGCTCCCGACTATTGGGCGTTAGGATTTACCGGAATTGGTTTACTGTTCGCGCTTTTCCTTATGTTGATGCGAATGAAGTTTTTCTGGTTTCCTTTTCATCCGGCAGCGTATGCCGCCGTGTGTGGGAGTTGGGCAGTCAATTACATCTGGTTTAGTCTCGGGGTGGTGTGGTTACTGAAATTGCTTCTGCTAAAATACGGAGGGAGAAATGCCCATCGAAAGGCGATGCCGTTCTTTTTGGGATTGATATTGGGGCAATTTACCGTCGGGAGTCTGTGGACAATATTGGGCATGGTGTTTAATATACCGACATACGGAATTTGGCCGTAGTACAGTGTAATCGTATTTTGTTGCGTATGGTCGGTAACTGAAAAATCCTATTTATCTTGCTGACGGTACAAATCCTCAATTCCAGTCGCGACTTAACCAGAAACCTGCCCGAAATGAAATGGAGGGCAGAGCAAGCAGCCATAAATTAAAAAATCTGAAAGGAGAGAAAAATAGGATGAAAATTCAAAAAATTCAAGCATTTCCACTCGCCTACCCGGAGCCACACTATAAAGGTATCGAACGTTACATCACGCTCGCTCGCGTGGAAAGCGACGACGGTCTTGTGGGCTGGGGAGAGTGTATCTCACAATTTCGAGAAGCAACACTCGCAACAAAGATAATTATTGATCAGGGATTTGCACCGATGCTTACCGGTGAAGATGCTTTGGATGTGGAACGGCACTGGCATAAAATGCTCGACCGCATCTGGTGGTATGGACCCGAAGGCATCGCCGCATTTGCTGTCAGTGCTGTGGATATGGCGTTATGGGACCTAAAAGGGAAGGCACTCGGTTTACCTGTTTGCCAACTCCTTGGCGGTCAACTCCATGACAAAATCGTCGCAATGGCATCAATCATCTTTGATATGGAAGACCTGGAATGGACGCTCAACGAATTTCGATGGTTGCGAGAGCAAAACTACCGCGTTGTCAAAGGCGGTTGGGGGATGCGACCAGAGGCGTTATTCGGCCACGACCGCCAGCGTGACCTTGAGATGATTCGTCGCGTGCGTGAGGTCATCGGAGACGAACCTGAGTTGGTCGTTGACACTCCTGGGCACCATCGCATTTGGGATGTCCCGACAGCCATTCAACGCTTCCGAGATCTCGAGCCCTATCGGCTCAAATGGATTGAGCAACCCTTGCCGCCCGATAATTTTGAAGCGTATGCCCAGCTGCGATCGGCGGTCATGACACCCATCGGAACAGGTGAGGATGAGTGGAATGTTGAAAGTTACAAACGGCTCATCCAATCCGGCGGTGTCGATATTGTGCAAATTGATCCGGGACGTTGCCATGGACTCACCGGCAGCCGACATGTCATTAAACTGATTGAGGCAGAGAACCTTCTGTTCAGTGCCCATTCATGGAGTAGTGCCTTAAACACCGCGGCGAGTCTGCATATGTTAGCGAGTTCGACACATGCCGATTGTACGGATTTTAAGCCCCACGAATCCCCAATGCAGCATGAATTGGTCAGCGATCCGTGGGCACATGAGGACGGTTATGTGGCTGTCCGAGATGTCCCGGGACTGGGAGTCACGGTGCGAGAAGATGTTGTGCAAAAATACCTGTTTGGATAGAACCTACCTCATAAATACTTGTTCACAGGTCCCCTACCGGGATTGGTGGTTTCCGTCAGCGACGGCATCTTGCACCGCGGCGTAAAGGTGTTGCAAGGCGTGGAAATAGTCCATCTCGACATGTTTGATGCTGTCACGATCGCGGCTGGCGCGTGCTTTCTGGAGTTTCTCAAAACGCGTCGCCAGCTCGCGATTTGCATCATCTAAGATTTTATAGTGTAATTCAGAAATCATTGTGTCCACACGTTATTAACTAAGGTTTCAATACACGCGCATCACCAAATTTATTGACTAAGTAAGCAACACCGTCACCCTCGGCTATACCTAAGACAATCCTGGCTTTTCCATCAGGCGCGAAAAGTGATAGGACCCCGCCTCCCTCATTCACCATGAGAGAAGCGCCGGTTTTCTCCTTTGACCCCTGAGTTGTCACAACTCCACTACCCTCCGCAACCAAAAGAGAAGCGGCACCCATCCCCTTTGGACCATAAGTTATCACACGTCCACCATTTCTGTCCCAAGAGATATGAACTCGAGGATCCATATCATCACTCATTACCCTTATATCCTTACGCACGATTAACTCTCCGACGGTCAGTTTATCAATTGTTTCATATCCGAATTGTGCTGTCGTATCACTGGTCATGTTACCAAACATAAAACCAGCAAGGGTCAGCAATCCACCTAAAAACATATATTTCAACTTTTCACGCAATCTAAACTTCATCAAACGCTCCTTCTCAAAAAAGTTTCTTCCATCATGCCCTTAGAACACTTTGCTGAGACATCCCCTGTGTGTTAGGTATCATCCATCAGTCATCAGCAGTCAGTTATAATTTCCTCTGTGGCTCCACTACATCGCCTTCACGACACCTTTGATGTAGCTTCCCTCTCCACCCGTTGCTTCCTTGAGAAGTGCTGGATAATCCTCAAGCGGGACAATGTGCGTTACGAGAGACTTTAGGTCGATGTGGCCACGCTCAAGAAGCCGGATCGCCGGCGGAAACGGGTCCCGAATCTTTGCACCCGGCGACGAGCTCACCAAATTAAACGCGCCGCCATGCCACTCGGAACCGTTGATCGTCACTTCCTCTCGAATACAACCGAAGAGATTGATATGTCCACCCCTGCGAACAATTTTAGTGGCAAGATTTAATCCTGCAGCCTTGCCAGAGCAGTCGAACACCACGTCAATTGGACGTGCTTTCAGCTCTGATACCAGCTCGGAGGCATCAATTTCCTTAGGATTATACGTGAGTTTCGCACCGAGCGATTTTGCCAGTTTCAGACGTTTCTCAACGAGATCAATGGCGATAAGGTCATACGTGTAGAATCGGCTCAGTGCCTGGACGAACATTAGTCCCATAAAACCGCATCCGATAACTGCAACGTTGTCGGCAGGTAGCAAGGGAGCGGTGTCGAGACCTGTTACAACGCATGAAACCGGCTCAACAAGCCAGTATTCGTCCGCAAGATCCGATTCTGGAAGTACATATATGTCTTCAGTTGAACAGTTTTTGATACCATCGAACCCCAACTCTACACTCGCCACACGCATCCCTTCCTCAATACCCCGGGCACCGCTCCCAACTTTTGTGACATAACCAACGCCTTCATGACCGGGAGGCGCGTAACCACCGTCCCGAAAGGTCGCTAAGTCCCATGCGCAGATGCCACACGCGGAACGCTGAACTTGCACTTCATCAACTTGTGGATCGGACACATTGATATCAATGATCTCGACCCCGCCGTTTTCTCCGTACCTAATTGATTGCGTTTTCATCAGTTGATACGACCCTCCTTATGTTAGTTCAATAACGAAGCGAATTATTTTTCAGATTATAGCATACATTCTGAATGCAATTGTCACTTTAGTGTGAGGGGCACACTTCTCCTATGGCACACTACCAGTTGGTGTGTGATCCGTCCCGTCGGCGGAGGTGTGGCGGTTCCGAGAATTTGTAGGTCTGTGACGTTACGAGTTCTTCATCAACTTCAACGCCCAAGCCGGGAGTATCCGGCACCGGTATAACTGCGCCGTCAAGTTTGTGTTGCACCGGAAATAGATCCTCATCATAATGTCCAGATTTTTCTGTTGGAGAGACTCGGATTTCTAACCAAGCGAAGTTCGGAACTGCCGCTGCCAGATGAACCGTCGCAGCCGTGCAAATGGGACCTAATGGGTTGTGTGGCATCAGGTCGATGTAGTGCGCTTCAGCCAAGCCAGCAACCTTCATCGATTCCGTTAATCCACCGACATTGCACACATCAAGTCGAGCAAAGTTGGTGATGCCGCGCTCCAGATAGGGAAGAAACTGCCACTTACTGGAAAATTCCTCACCAATAGCAAACGGAACATCCACCATCGTCCGCAGAGATTCATACGCCTCTGGTGTTTCATCTCGGATCGGCTCCTCCAAAAAATCAAGCGTACCGGAGGGCATACGTTGGCAAAAAGATGCCGCTTCCGCAACGCTGAGCCGGTGGTGATAGTCGATACCGAGGACAGGTTCAGACCCAATGGCTTCTCGAAGTGCTGTCAACCACTCCGCCGCGAGGCTGATGGACTCGCGTGGTTCAAAGATGTGTTCCTCGCCCGGCTTCGCACGATGCAGGACGTTTGTTCGGATAACGTTCCATCCGTTCTCAAGCAATAAATTCGCGTTCGCAATTAGTTCCTTGACCGTAGCCGCACCCGTCGTTGCGAAACACGGAACAGCGTCGCGTTGCTTTCCACCGAGCAATTGGTAGACCGGCACGTTCAATGCCTTCCCGACAATATCGTGGAGTGCGATGTCGATCGCCGAGATCGCCCCGGTCAATGCACGACCGCCCTCAAAATATTGGCTTCGGTACATCTCCTGCCACAATCCACCGATCCGCATCGGATCGCGCCCAATCAGGAATTCACGATAGTGTTTAACCGCACCGACCACAGCCAATTCTCGGCTCGAAAGCCCAGATTCGCCCCAACCATAGATGCCTTCATCGGTTTCCACTTTAACGATGTGTTGATTTCTGTGTCCTACCCAAACAGGATACGGTTTGATGTCAGTAATTTTCATGATGCATTTCTCCTACGTATTGGCTATCAGCCTTCAGCCGTCGGCTGTCGGCGGACCCGCTGACGGAAACCTTTTTGCTGATTGCTGATGGGTATTCTTCTGATCGCTGATGACTGACTGCTTCTTTATACCAAATTGCTCGGTGCCTGTCAATTGGTTTTCGTGTTTTGTGGATGTCAGCAATGCTTGAACCAAACAGATCGGTGTGCTACAATGGCAGAAACAGAAAGGAGGCACTCAGATGGTTAATAACCAGGTTAAAATCGCGGCATGTCAATTGCTCACAAGCGAGGACGTTTCCGCCAATACTGCAAAAGTGCTCCAGCAGATTGAAACGTGTGCAGAGATGGAGATCCAGATTGCGGCATTTCCAGAAGGGTGTCTGTTCGGCTACTGCTGCCGGACGGACTATTGGGAACATATTTCTCCACAGGTTTTTAAAGAGGCTGAGGCAAAAATTGCTGAGGCAGCACGTCGGCACGGGATAGCCGTTATTGTCGGCTCCGCGCATCACGATGGGGATAACTGGCACAACGACCTCGCGATTTTCGATCCGCAAGGGACCCTCAAATACCGTTATGGCAAAACCTTTCTCGCAGGGGAGCAGTGGTGTACCAACAATCGTGGTCCGCTACCGATTGTGGAACTCGCTGGTGTTGCGTGTTGCTTTATCATCTGCCACGATGTTCGCTACCCAGAATTGGTTAAACTACCCGCGGCGATGGGCGCGCAACTCTGTATCTTCTGCTCGTGTGAGGCGGGATTGCTGTCAGAATATAAACTTTCCGCTTACCGCGCCATGCCGATCTCACGTGCGACAGAAAACGGTATCTATCTCCTGATGGCGAATACACCTGCAAATCCTGATGACATCCGCTCACCCGGATCGTCGCACGGGAACTCGAAGATCGTGCATCCAGATGGTAATGTCATCAAAGAGGCTGGATTTTTCGGAGATGACATCGTTTCGGCAACAATAGACATCTCGCAGGCAACAGGTTCGCAAGCGAAACGGACCTGTAACGAAGACACTATCCTGCGGGAGTGGTTCCGACAGGGATGTGAATTTGTTGTGCGGGTCTGAAAAAAGAGACCCTCAAATACCGTGATAAAAGAACCGTCAATAGATTTAACCCAGCCGCGAATTAACCAGAAACCTGCCCGTAATGAAATTATGCCTTAAATGGCATAATTTGTCTTTGCTTTACATTTGGAGGGCAGTCCAGGGGGCCATAGTTAAAAATATGTCAAATCAAACTGTTCAGATCCGTGCCGCTCGGCTCATCGATGGGGTAAGTACATACGCTAAAACCGATCAGGCGATTCTTGTCACCGACGGTCGGATTGATGCCGTTGGACATCAAGAAGAGATTACGAAACAGACACCCCTTGATGCAGAAGTTATCGACCTTGGAGACGCGTACATCACGCCGGGACTCATTGATGGGCATACACATCTGAGCCTCGCAGGTGACGGACGAAATTATATTCAGATGTTCTCCGAAACCGATGAGATGATGGTGCTGACAGGCGCGATGAATCTGCAACGCCATCTCGCCGCAGGGATTACGACCCTTCGCGAACACGGTGCAAGGAACAAGGTAGGATTCACACTCAAGGAAGGGCTTGAACGCGGTTATATTCCGGGTCCGCGCACCTTAGTGAGCGGACGACCGATCACTTGCACGGGTGGGCACTTCCACATGTGTAACGAGACAGCGGATGGCGAGGCTGAGATGCGACGTTCGGTCCGCCGCTTGGTTCACGAAGGCGCAGATTACATCAAAATCATGGCATCAGGTGGAGGAACTGCCGGGACGATTCCGGGACGCGCCAGTTACTCCGTCGCTGAGTTGCACGCCGCTGTCCATGAGGCGCACCATTTTCATCGGCTTACGGTAGCGCATTGCCGAGCGAAAGAGTCGATGGTGCGAGCGGTTGAAGCAGGCATTGATCTGATGGAGCATGCGGAATTCCTCGACCCAGATGGTGAACTCCGGTTTGATCCCAAAATTGCCGAGATGATGGCAGAATCCGGCATCTGGATTAGCCCAACCCTTCAAGCGTGGACGGGTTATCCTCGCATCGTTGAACTCCGTACGAAACGTGACACGGATACCATTTCCCCTGACGAAGCGACCGAATTGCAACGACTTGAAACGCGGGCGGAAGTACGCCTTGATGTGATGCGACGTATGCTTGACTACGGGCTCCGCGATCGGATTGTCCCCGGCACCGATTCAGGCGTTGGTAATCTCGCATTCGGTCATCTCGACTACGATTTGCAACTACTTGTCCAAGTCGGGTTTACGCCTGCGGAAGCACTTATCTCAGCGACCCGCATTTCCGCCGAGGCAATCGGAATGGCGGACGACCTCGGGACCATTGCACCGGGCAAAATCGCTGACCTCGTCGCTTTCGAGAGCGATCCAACGAACGACGTAGATGCTTTTAGCCGAGTGGCTGCGGTGTTTCAAGCAGGGCAACGGGTGAAATGAACTGACTACTGATACAAGACAACCTAACTCAAAACTCATAGATATCCGCACGTCGTTTCGCTACCTTATGTCGGACGAGTGCCTGGAGGTCCTCCGGCATACGTGCAAACGTCTCTGGGAAAACGGGTTGATGACCACCTTCGCGCATCAGATTCCACCAAGGAGGGTAGTAAGCGATATTCAACGCCATGCGATGCTGGTTGTCGGTTGTGTTTGCCCCTTGCCCGTGCCATGTACCACCGTGCCACAACAGTACGGAACCGCGCCGTCCGCAGACAGGCACCGGATGACTCTCTGCAATATCGGATGCCGAAGGTCTACGTCGTGCGCGATGGCTGAGTGGTACAACAAGTGTCGCACCGTTCTCAACGGTAAAATCCGTTATCATCCAGATCGAATTAATCATCCACGGCGTTTCAGGTAGACGCGCGGGTAAATCATGCGTTGAATCGGAATGGATACCCCCCTGCGGTGCCCGCGGTTTGACCCACTTTGTACACGCCTCTCCGAGCCGTGCGCCATCGCCGAGAAAATGGCGGACGACCTGTAGTACCTGCGGATGCGCGATGCATTCCCAACACATCTCATCGAGGTTAACTACACCGAAAAGGGTTTGATACAGGTCAGCACCGGGATCCTGAAAAGCGTCGCGATTCGCTGGATTTTGGTGGAGTTGGAAGTATTTCTCCGCCATTGCATCGGCCTGTGCCCCAGGAATTGCATCTTCAATCAAACAATAACCGAATGTTTCGAGATGTACTATTGCGTCTTTTTGTGCCATTTACAGAACTCCTGCACTTTTCAGAGAATCCTTCGGTATCAGTGCGTCCTTATTGTGTCTAATTGAAGTAACCAATCAATGCGAAGGCGGTCTTGAAAAGCGTATTGGCTATTTTACCACGCTTTATCGTGTGAGAACAAGCGGAAAAATTACGAATTTTCAAAACTATATAGGATTAAGGAAATAACCTCGTTCAAGATAGTCTATGGCATTTCTTTCGGGCATCTGAACTGCAGCAACTTGCTGAATCATGTGGGTTGACCACACTGGAAATGGTGGGTTGTGAGGGACTCTCAACAGGATTATCTACCGCGACTAACAAGATGGCAGAAGACCCAGCAAAGTGGAAACGTTGGGTCGAATTAGTTTTAGAAACGGCAACGGAACCCGCCATCGTGGACATGGCTGCGCATATCTTGTACATCGGTCGGGTTGGCTAAAATTTTATTCAACCCTCATCTGTTTTTATTGCAGAATACCAATAGGAATCTGTTTTCTTCTATCTCCTCTATCGCTTTTAAAGGAAGGTGCTGCTCAATGATGTACTTCACAAAGGCAACTGTCCAAAAGTACCATGGGGACGCGTACACACCTTTGTTAGGAATTGTAATGTTTCCGCCCATCAAACCGGTCTGTATATCGTATCGCTCTGGAAGGGTTTCCTCACCTGCTCTCTTGACCAATTCATCGTGCATAATTACAACGAAAATACCGCTGTCCGATAGAATCTCCTTAAGCTGAACTGATAAACTCTCCAACGTCTGATACGATAAGTAACCATTATTTTGAAGGAGTAGGGCAAGATCGAAAGAGTTCTTTTTGTAAGGCAGAGCAACTATATCCCCGATATTAAATTGGCATTGACTCCTTCTTTTTTCTGCGACCTTTCTGGCGTGGCGGAGTGGAATCTCTGCGAAGTCAATACCGGTGGCTATCGCACCCATGTCTTCCATAGCAAAGGTAAAACGTCCTGCATTGCAGCCTAAATCTAATGCGCGCATGCCGGGCTTTATCAGTTTAGGTAGGTGGTTTTTGTATCTGTCAACAGCAAATTGTGATCTCAGATCATCGGGATCGGTTGTCGGGTGAACACCAGACGCGTTATACTTTTTCCGAGTCGCATCAAATATGTTCATATCTATCTTTTCCTTCAAATATGGCTTGCATTGTATGGTGCTATGGTGTAAATTAGCGGAGTAGGACATGTCAAACATTTTGCCATAATTCATCACGTTAGACAAGAGAAAATTTACCGTAGAGGGAGTCCTGCAAATGTTATCAACCGAAAACATGGGAGGCGTTGTCGTCATCCCAAGCCAATTAAGCGAGATGCAAGCCGACGACTACATCCTACACGCCTGCGATGGCGTGCTGAACAAGGTGGGAGTGGAGAAAATCCGTATGCCCTTGGATCCGCAAGCGCATTACCAAGGATTGAACCTCGTTCTGGCTCCCGACGACACTATCTATGCAGTGCAACAGACCATCATCTCCAAGTCTACAGATGGCGGTAGAACGTGGGAACATCTCAACAGAGATCCGTCTGCATTCGGTTTCAACGGGTGGTTGTTGCAAGCCAATAATCACGGGCAACTCATTAACGTCAGTCAACAGGGTGAAGAATCGCCAATCACTGTCTGGCTTTCCGATGATGAAGGTCAAACGTGGGAGCAAACGAGCGAAATAGATGTCACGCCATTTCAGAAAACCGTCGCCGGTTCAAGCCTAACTCGACTCAGCGATGGGACGCTCCTGCTACCGATCAAAAGACGTGATGACCCGTTTTATGAAGGCACGAACCCGACTTATGTTTTCGTTTCAGGTGATGACGGACACACCTTCTCGAACCGCTTCTTCTTGTCAGACTACGGCAACGAAGTCAACATTGCAGAACTTTTTCCCGGAAGGCTGCTCGCGGTTATCCGATATCAGCCGGGACCGCCGGATCAACCCCACACGGACAAAACTGTTTTCCTCGCCGACTCGGTGGACAACGGTGCTACATGGACAAACCTCCGTCAACTGACCAGCGTGCATGGACAATGCCACGGTGCCGCAGTTGGGCTTTCTAACAACCGCGCTGTTGTAGCTTATGACCATCGTTATCCCCGAGAACTCGGTAGTGGCAGGGCTATGGTAAGTGACGACAATGGCGAGAACTGGTCCGACGAGGTTTATTATCTCTGTCACGGACACGTCGCTGGTTTCCCACGACACATTGGTTTAGACGGAGAAGAGATACTAACCTTCATCGGTTCCTGCTACGGCGATGTTAGCAAATGGGAGAACGCTACAGGAAACTCACACTTCTGCATCATCCGGTGGCAACCGGTTTAGGACGAGGATTATGAAGATTACTGGATTTGAGACGATACCGATCCAAGGTCGCGCAATGGTGCTGAAAATGTTCACCGACGCAGGGATAATCGGCTACGGTGAACCCATGAACTACGAGCATTGGCGCGTCGTCGCCCAAGCCGTGGACGACATGGCAGAATACCTTGTCGGCAAAGACCCGCTACAGATTGAAGACCATTGGCAGGCGATGTATCGGTCAAGTTATAGCCGGAGCATGCCAGTGTTGGTCGGCGCACTGAGCGGTATTGAGATGGCGATGTGGGATGTGTTCGGCAAAGTTGTCGGGATGCCGGTATGGAAACTGTTGGGAGGTTCAGTACGTAATCGGATCCGTGTCTATACCGGTATAGGTGGTACAACACCTGAGGCGTGTGCAGAGCGTGCCAAGAAAGCAGTTGCAACAGGGTTTCGGGCAGTGAAGATGGGAGCCTCACCGCAGCCTGTTCGGTTCGTGGATACACCCAAGACAATTGATACGATGGTGGCGCGGGTGGCGGCAGTACGAACAGCAGTGGGTGACGAGGTTGACATCGCTGTTGATTTGCATCGGCGATTAAGCCCAACGATGGCGATGATTTTAGTGAAAGAATTAGAACCCTTCCGATTGCTGTTCGCTGAAGAACCGTGCCATCCAGAAAACAACAAACCCCTACTGATCCTGTCTCAATCAACGACAGTGCCGATCGCGACCGGTGAGCGGCATTTGACACGATGGGGTTTCCGAGAGATAATTGAAGGAGAGATGTGCGCGATTTTGCAACCGGATATCCGGCATTGTGGTGGGATATCAGAACTGAAAAAGATTGCAGCGATGGCGGAGATTCATAATATGGCAGTCGCACCACACAACGCCGCCGGTCCTATCGGAGTCGCGGCATCTGTACATGTGATGGCGACTGTGCCGAATTTACTGATATGTGAGGGTGGACACCGACGCGGAGAAGGACTATTTTCGACTCCTTTGGTGTTCAAGGATGGATTCATTGAACTACCAACAGCCCCCGGGCTCGGTGTCGATATGGACGATGCTGCTATTGAAGCGGTTCGAGATGAGACGTTTCGGTTGCGTGGAATGTTCTGGCACTCAGACGACGGGGCTTTCGCCGATTATTAGCCAGCCATATACAGAACAGTCCTCATAGCGTGTTATCCTGATCAGTGGGACGTGTGGAGAGATTCGTTTTTGGCGGAATATCCCAGGAGATATACCCACAACGTGGACAGCGCATCTCAAGTTCAATGAGGTTTCTGACAGTCCCGGTCCTTTCGGGTTTCCGTCGGGTTTGACATTGTGGACACCGAACAGCACGAAATTCATCTGCATCGCTTTTGCCAAAATAGGCACCTACCTTAAAGAGGACAAGCAACAACACGACGATGAAGACACAGAAGAGGCTGAAAAAGAGAAAAGGCATTTTTAAACTCGCGCCAAGCGTAAAACGGCGTTATGAGTTTAACAGCGGGCTTGGTCTAAGTTCCGCATTGCGCCGTTGTTGCAATGCTGCTTGCATTCTGCAGAAATCAAATTCGCGCCAAGCGTGAAAATAACCCGTACAACTCGCTAATCCATCAACAGTATTAACGGTTTAACAGAGTCGCTACGAAAGGTGGCTTCCGTAACGGTGTCGTCAAAGAACGGATCAAAAAACGCGTCGGCGGTGTCTAAAAACGCTGGCAGATTGAGTCCCATATAATTTCCCGATGCATCGTCACATTCGACCACAACCTGTCGCAATTTATCGCGTCCCGCGGTAGAGAGCGTGCGTAGCGGACGCAGCATTCGTGTATGATACTTGATGAAGGCTGCCGACACCTGAATTAACCCTTGAAGGAACAAGCGATACGTATCTTCTGCTCGGTGCCACAACCCTTCCCACGCCTCATGCGCCTCCCACCAATACGCAAAGTTGTAGAGGTCCACGCCGTATAGGTAATCCTCGTTTTGTCTCCACATTTTTGGCGGTAAGGCTTCAGCACCGTGATCTTCTTCTACCCCGTAACTATGTCCAAGTGGGTCGCGAATCGGGTGCGGCGTGACACCCGGTATATGACGATACGGCGGAAACGGCTTCTGTGGACAATACCGCTGCCAATTTACATCAAAAGGTTCGGGCTGTTTAATAGCGTCCATATTGTCCGTAGGGGCGAGGTGACCTCGCCCCTACACTCTGCCGATCCCAATGTATTGAAAACCTGCCGCTCTCGCTTCTTCCGGAGAATAAACGTTGCGCCCATCAATGAGGATCGGAGTTTTCATCTGTTTGGCGAGCTTACGAAGTTCAAGTCTGTGGTAGAGATCCCATTCGGTAACGAGCACGAGAGCATCGGCATCGTCCGAGAGTTCGTATACATCTTCTGTGAAAAGCAATCTGTTATTGTTAGTTTTCTCGTTCTCGCTTAAAGCACGCCGTGCGTTTGCAATAGCGATCGGATCGTGTGCCCGAACAGTCGCACCCGCGGCAATCAGTTCACGGATAATGTCAAGTGCGGGTGCTTCGCGAACGTCATCGGTGTTTGGTTTGAAGGCGAGCCCAAGGATACCAATGGTCTTGTCCTTGAGGGTGCCCAATGTGCTGTGCAACTTTTCGACGACACGCTCCCGCTGGCGGAAGTTGACGGTGCGCGCGGCTTCCGTAATCGGCATCTCGTACCCAGATTGCGCTGCGACTCCTAACAAAGCAGCGGTGTCTTTGGGGTAACAGCTACCCCCCCATCCGAGACCTGCTTGGAGAAACCGATTCCCAATACGTGCGTCAAGTCCGATACCGCGTGCGACTTCTGTCACGTCTGCATTAACCTCCTCACAAAGCCCGGCAATTTCGTTGATAAAACTAATTTTAAGCGCAAGGAAGGTGTTCGCAGCGTATTTAATCATTTCAGCACTGTTCGGATCCGTTGTCATCATTGGTGGCAGGTGGTAAGAAGACGGACGTGGAAACTCGCTCGGCGGGTCAAATGTCTGTTCGAGGATCGGTTTATAGAGGCGACGTAAGGTATCAATCGCTTCATCGCTGTTCGCACCAACGACGATCCGATCCGGATAGAACGCGCCTTGCAATGCCAGTCCCTCTTGCAAAAATTCCGGATTTGAAGCGACGGAGACGTTCCCTCGAAGCCCACGTTCCGAAAATACCGCCTCCACAACCTCAGCGACACGCTGATTCGTGCCTATCGGGACTGTAGATTTGACAACAAGTGTGTAGTGCCTGTCAGGTAGACAGACGTGGGCGACCTCCCTCGCAGCTTGTTCCACATGTTGTGTATCCGCTTCACCGTTCTTTTTCGGTGGTGTCCCCACAGCAATCAGAATCAACTCTGCCTCCGGTACAACTTCAGCTACATTCGGCGTGAAACGGATCGTGTGCTGCACCTCTTCAAGAAGACTTTGGATGCCGGGTTCATGAATCGGACTTTTCCCCTCGTGCAAAAGGTTTAGTTTGCTCTCGTCTTTGTCCACTGCAGCGACATCATGATTGAGATAGGCAAGCACCACAGCCGTGGTCAAGCCGACATATCCTGTTCCTATGATTGCAATCTTCATTTTTTAAGCTATCAAATATGGTCATCGTTTCACTACGTTTCACGATGGTTTTGGTTAATTCCAACCGGGATGGGAACATGAGCAGTTATTAAGAATCTATAACTAACTCAAGTCTCTACTAACAAATTTTGGACGTTTCAGCAAGGTTTTTCAGGTGCTTTCCCCTCACCCGTTACTGGGAAAGGGGACAGGGTGATATATCTATAGCAAATGGCGTATTTTAGCAACCTCAAGAATTCTTTGAAGTCGATCGGTAATTGGGTTGTAGCCATAGTTAATCTGTCGCATCAATTCGAGTGCTTCCAAGCGGGTCGAAAAAAGTTTTAGAAAGCCAATATTCCTTCTCATCTGATTCTTCAAAAAGCGATGTGATAAAGATCGTTTTCTTGTCCATCTTAAAAGTATCAATCGGTCGTATTGCTCTAAGACCCTCCGTTCATTGTACCGCTGGCGGTTGAACCTTTTCCAACAATCTACTGATAATATCCAAACTTGTGACACCATCAGCCTCGGCGTTGAAATTCGTCAAAATCCGGTGGCGTAGCACAGGTATAGCGACTGCCTTGATATCCTCATAAGCAACATGATAGCGTCCATGAAGAATAGCGCGCGCCTTCGCGCCCAGCACGAGATACTGCGATGCCCGCGGTCCTGCACCCCACTGCACCCAATCCTGAATGAAATCAAGTGCCTCTGAAGTAGGTCGCGTCTGTCGGTTCAATTCCACTGCATAATCCACGATTGCTTCGGCAATCGGCACTTTCCGGACGACCTGTTGTATTCGCAAGACCTCTTCCCCTGTGATAACAGATTCTATCTCCGGTTCATAAGCCGCAGTTGTTGTCATTACAATCTCTTTTTCGGCAGCTTTATCGGGATAATCAAGTGTGATATGGAACATGAATCGATCGAGTTGCGCTTCGGGTAGCGGATAGGTGCCTTCCTGCTCAATCGGATTCTGCGTCGCTAAAACAAAAAACGGGCGTTCCAATGGATATGTTCTGCCGCCCGCGGTGACTTGGTACTCCTGCATCGCTTGTAAGAGTGCGGCTTGCGTTTTAGGGGGTGTTCGGTTAATCTCATCAGCAAGGACGATGTTAGCAAAGACGGGTCCATTAATAAAGCGGAACGCGCGTTTCCCTGCCTCGCCTTCCTCAATAATATCTGTGCCGATAATGTCCGATGGCATCAGGTCCGGCGTAAATTGGATTCGATTGAAAGGGAGTTCCAGAATCTGCGCGAATGTGCTGATGAGCAGGGTCTTCGCTAACCCCGGCACGCCCACCAGTAAACAGTGTCCCTGCGAAAAGAGTGCGATAAGAAGCTGCTCAATTACTGCGTCTTGCCCAATGATTCGCTTCCTGAGTTGGTTTAAAATATTTTCCTTCGCCGTTTTCAAGGCTTCGGCGGCTTCTATATCTGTTCCGGTCTGCGTCGCTGAAATGTCATTTTTCATTTTTTAAACTATCAAATATGTTAACCATCGAAGAAATCCGCAGAAACACCCAAGCAATACGCAGAAATACCCAAGCAAAAACACCCCAAGCAAAAACACTCGTGCTTTAACATTTATAACGGAGTCGAGTTGATGGTTAAATCGTTCCACGTCCCTTCCCAGTAACGGGCGGGGCCCCGGTTTTTGGTTAATGCCAATGGAGAATGGAGAAATGAACAGTTATCAAGAGGCTATGGAGTCGGTTTTCCATCCATCATATCCGTTGTTTGGACTTTCCACATTTGGAGCCCGTCAAAATCAAAGTTAACATCAATGACCCGCGCTCCTGCTTCTTCAAGTTTTTGACGGACGCGATGCTCACGTGTAGGTTCGCAGTAAAACAGGAGGCACCCACCGCCACCAGCACCACAAGCTTTCCCGCCGATCGCACCGTGCGTCATTGCAATTTTAAAAAGGGATTCTATCTGTTCGTTTGTGACAGAGGGGTGTAACTTCTTCTGATTCTGCCAATTTTGGGTGAGGAGTTCGCCGAATTCGGTCAACCGCCCGCGCATCAGTGCTGTTTTTGTTGCCTCAGCGGTGGCTTTGAGAGTTTCCAATGCGTCGCGGACACTCGATTGCCCGCTTTTATAAGCTTCAGTTACATTCTGATGTATATTACCAGAGAGGCGAGACTTTCCGGTATAACAGAGGACAAGATTCTTTTCAAGTTCGTAACGGATGTGTGGTGGAAATTTCAAGGGTGAGGTCTTCACCTCCTCCCCCTGAAACTCCATAAAATGAATTCCGCCGATTGCGCTCGCGTAATGATCCTGCTTTCCGCCGAGGATACCGAGTTCATGACGTTCAATATTGCTCGCGAGATCCGCATACTCATAAGGAAGATAGGTAGCTTCTTTAAGTGCACCAAGCACACCGACGAGTGCGACTCCCATTGCGGCGGAAGTGCCTAATCCACTTCCCGGCGGCGCAGTGGACTGAGTAATCAGGTCGAAACCGCCGATCTGTATGGACATGCGTCGCACAGCTGCCTTGACTAAATCAATGTTCCCATCATATTCAAGTTGACGTATATCGTCCGCTTCAATGAATGTATCAAAATCCGCGGAATAGATACGAATGCTTTTATCCAGAACGCGCTGGAGTTCAACAGAATCGTCGTCTGCCACTTGGCGTTCACAGCGGAGGGTTGCATAAGCGTATCGGTTAATTGCCCCGTTGACGACAAGCCCTTTTGAATATTCAGTAAAGAGGGCTACATCACTCCATCCGCCGGCAAAGTCGATGCGGACTGGGGCTCTCGTTCGGATTAACATGATGTGTCTCCTGACATCAGATTTTAACCAACGCGCTCGGAAAGCGTGCCTATAAATGATGCGGACAAAAGAATGGAAAAGGGACCTACAAACAATACAGACAAAAAATTGTGTCGATAACTGCAGGCGATAGCAGAGTGTTGGAATATGTTGTGAAGGTAGTTCCCGTTATGAAAAAACCCTGCAGAGACTCTTGTCAATAGGCGTAACGTGGAAAAGCCGCAGCCATCCCTCAATTAAAAACGAGGCACAGCCCGGCGGCTTTTCCAGAAACTGAGCGAGAGAACCGCCAGTTTTAGGCAGTAGAGTCGCGAAGTTTCTTACCAGCTTTAAAGACAGGGACTGTCTTCTCTGGAATATCAAGTGGTGCGCCAGTCTGCGGGTTGCGACCCGTGCGAGCTGGACGATGTTTGGCTTCAAATGTTCCAAAACCGATTAATCCAACAGAGTCGCGATTACTCAAAGCGTCGTAAATAGTCGCAGCAAAAGCATCAACAGCGGCGTTCGCATCTTTTTTGCTAAGGCCTGTTTGTTCAACGATGCTGCTGACGACATCGCTTTTCATTAATTTTGCCATGTCAAGTGTTCCTCTAATTTTTAGTCCGATTAAGAAAATACTACGTTTTCCGAACTGTTCGGAAAACGAGATTCACACGCCTCGGACGCAAAATGGATTTAACAAAAAACTAATAGTAATTATATTATACTATACAGATATAGATATGTCAAGATAAAATTTGGTTAGCGCCAAAAAATTAACCTGAGTTACGGGAAAAGCCTACGCTCAACCCTGAATAACCGTATTAGAGATAGAGAAGATAGAACACGGTTAACTTGACATAATATATAGGTCTCTTAATTTTAATACCACAGACTACACAATTTGTCAAGTTTTTTTGTCCTGGAGGCAACGAATTCCGCTGTAACACGGCATCTTTTACCGAAATATTTGCTTAAAGGGCGTGTTTGTGGTAAAATTATACGTTAAACAAACCTTACAAAAATTCTGCTTGAATCACACAAAAGAGGAAAACATCAGAAATGAGTGAGAGTTATCGTGTTGCGGTTGTCGGTGCAACGGGTGCTGTCGGTAATACCCTGTTGCAAATTTTTGAAGAGCGATCGTTCCCAGTTTCTTCCCTCAAGCTTTTAGCATCGCACCGTTCTGCGGGTGAAATTCTATCCTTTAAAGATGATCTGATTATCGTTGAGGAACTGACACACGACTCTTTTGAAGACGTGGACGTAGTGTTCTCATCAGCAGGCGCGTCTGTCAGTCGCGAGTTCATCCCCACAGCCGTAGAAAAAGGTGCACTCGTCATTGACAATACGAGTGCCTTCCGTATGGACGCCGGAACACCTCTCGTTGTCCCGGAAGTCAATATGGATGCTGCCCGCAGTCACAATGGACTGATCGCCAATCCAAACTGCTCTACCATCCAAATGATGGTAGCACTTAAACCTATCTACGACCTTGTCGGCATCAAACGGGTCGTTGTCTCCACGTATCAAAGCGTCTCTGGTAAAAGTGGACGTGCTGTTATGGAACTGGTTCAACAAACGACTGAAGCACTCGAAGGCAAGCCGATCACCTTAGATAAATTCCCACATCAGATGGCGTTCAATGTCGCGTTCGATTGGCCCTTCTTAGACAGCGGGGACAACGAAGAAGAGGTAAAAATGATCGATGAGACCCGGAAGATACTTGCAGACGATACGATTGGTGTCTCCGCTACAACTGTCCGAGTCCCAGTCTTCTTCGCGCATTCTGAATCGATAAACGTCGAGACGCACGAGAAACTCACGGCAGCCCAAGCGAGAGAGTGCCTCGCCACTGCCCCCGGGATCAAAGTTGTGGACGATCCCGACAACCAACAGTATCCACTCGCTGTTGATGTCGCAGGGGAAGATGAAGTCTATGTAGGTAGAATTCGTGATGATGCTTCCATAGAAAACGGTTTGAATCTCTGGGTAGTAGCAGACAACCTCCGCAAAGGTGCTGCTCTAAACGCTATCCAAATAGCCGAAAATCTGCTGTAAGGCTGTCTGAAAGATATGGAACTCGACCTTGCCACGCTGCCGGACTATCTACATCAACGACGTGCTGAGATCCGTATGTTTGAATCGGAGACGGAACTCCGCATAGAAGAGATTGGCGATGGTAATCTTAATACAGTCTATCGCGTCTCGGACGCAGCGCAACCGGAGCGTTCGGTCGTCCTGAAACACGCGCCACCCTACATTAAGATATTAGGCCCCGAGTATCCATTATCCGTCGAACGTCTGATTTACGAGTCCCGTGCCCTGGACATCTACAACCAGTTCGCAAGCGGGCCCGTCCCTGAATTATACTACTTTGATGCTGAAACCGCGGTCATAGTAATGGAGGACCTCCGAGATGCCCAGGTCCTGCGCGCGGACCTAATCGTAGGCAGAGTGGACACCGGCATCGCTGAACAGATTGGGCGATTTATGGGCATCGTACATAGCCACACCTATGTCGAGAACCTTGACAGCACAACTGTGCAGCATTATAGACAGCAATTTGCAAACACCACCATGCAGTCGATAACTGCCGATTATGTGTTCACTTTTCCGTACACCGAACATGAAACGAATTTCTGGACTCCAGGATTAGAGCCCGATGTCCGGCGATTGAAAACGGATACGGACTTTCTGCAGCAGGTAGAGTACCTCAAACAGATTTTTCTAACAGCGCAGCAAGCCCTAACCCATGGCGATCTGCACACAGGAAGTGTTCTCGTCCAAAACAACACAGCGAAAGTGATTGATGCCGAGTTTGCCTTTTATGGTCCCGTAGGATTTGACCTCGGATTATATTGGGCGAACTATCTCTTATCCTATTTTTCACATCAAGACACCTCGGACGTGCAAGCCGCCCTCAAAACAGCGATTGCAAAGACGTGGCACACTTACACGCTTGAATTTAGAACAGTTGATGGGACGTTGAAAGAACAAACGTTACAACAAGTCTTCCACGAAGCAATAGGGTTTGCGGGACTGGAGATGCTGCGTCGCCTTATCGGTGCGGCACACGTTAAAGACATAGAGGGTATTGCTGATATACCTAAAAAACTGCGCATAGAAAAGGCAGCACTTCAATTCGGAGCAACACTCGTTAAACAGCACCGATCCTTACGAGATGTGTCAGCGGTCCTCGCTATGCTTTAAGGATAATCGCTATATCATTTATTATAGAGTACTTATGAGAGACTACTACGAAATCCTCGGCGTGAATCGGGGTGCCACTCCAGAAGAAATCAAAAAAGCCTATCGCAAACTCGCAGTCCAGTATCATCCGGACAAGAATCCCGGTGACAAAGTGGCAGAGGAGAAGTTCAAAGAGGCATCGAACGCGTATTCGGTCCTCTCCGATCCTGAAAAGCGACGTATGTATGATACCCGCGGGCACGCAGGCGTTGAGGGTATGGGTTTTGAAGGTTATCGGACGATGGACGACATTTTCACGCACCTGAACCTCGACGATATTTTCGGACGCGGCGGATTCGGTGGGTTCGGTGGATTTGGCGATGCATTCGGTGATGCGTTCGGACAGCGACGCACGACTGCTCCGCCTCGCGGACGCGACATCCGTATGAACGTCAGTATCCCTTTCGCGGACGCGGCATTAGGGAACAAGAAAGAGGTGAATGTCCAAGGAAAGCGTCTCACGCTCACAATTCCGCCGGGTATTCAGGATGAAAAAACCTTACGTATTCAGGGTCATGGAGAATCCCTCGGCAGCGGTATTTCAGGCGACCTGTTGGTAACCGTTTCTGTACAACCGCATCCGACACTGACCCGCGAAGGGACAGACCTGCTGACAGACGCAAAGATTTCTATGACAACAGCGGCGTTAGGCGGTTTCGTTCGGGTACAAACGCTAACAGGGGATGTGGATCTGAAAATCCCGCCCGGCGCGCAACCCGGACAGCAGTTCCGCTTACGTGGACGAGGTGGGGTAGACACCTCCGGTAGAAAAGGCGACTTGCGGGTGCGGTTGGTCGTGGAAATCCCGAAATCTTTGTCTCGCAAACAGCGGAATTTGTTGAAGGAACTTGAGAAAACGCTATGAAAAAAGCATTTTTCGTGAGATTATATCGGAGGAAACCATGCACGAATCATCTGTTATTCAACACTTCACGGAACAAGGCATTGAACAGGGCATTGAGCAGGGTGAAAGAAAAGGTGTTTTGGGATCTCTGTTAGATGTATTGGAGAGTCGCTTTCAAACCAGCGAGGTACATGCGTTAAAACCTACACTTGAGAGCATCGAAGAAATCCAGCACCTCAGGGAGCTGCTGCGCGAGGCAGTTCGCGTGTCGACTCTTGATGAATTCAAGCGAATCTTGGGATCAAATGGGAACTGAATCCTATCATGATTGGCGTTTCTCGTAGTTATGCGAAAATCGATTATGGAAGTGCCAAAATCGTTGTGGCGCAACCAATGGAGGCTCCTGAAAAAACTTGAGAGGACCTTATGAGATATGAGGAAATACATCGATGGAATTAGAAAATTACTTCGACTTCATCCAAGAAGATGTTATCCGGATCAAGGGAAACCGTATTGGGATTGAAATTGTATTAGAAGATTATTTGGAAGGTGCGAGTCCCGAAGAAATCCTACTGCGCTATCCAACTTTAACTCTTGAAAAAATACACGCGACTATCCTCTATTACTTAGCAAAAAAAGAGAAGGTGGGGGCATATCTGGAACGGGTGAGACAACTTGACGAGGAAGCATCACAGGAGCAACTACGGAATCCTCCGCCTTTCATAGTTGAATTGCGGGAACGTTTTGCAAAGGTATCCCAAGAATTGCTTGAGGCGAAAAAAAGGTCTACCAAACCAGTGGAAAAGAAGTTGGATCGGATGTTATGCACAACCAACAAGAACACGAAACAAAATTTAACCGAACCCGATTGAACTCATCCAGGGCGATATAATGGATGCGGAAGTCGATGCTATTGTAAACCCGACGGATCTTGTTCTCAGCGGCGGGGGAGGCCTGGATTTCGTGATTCGTCAAGCTGCTGGTAGAGAGGTCGTGCATGTGAGGAATTCGCGAAAACTATGGTGGTTGTCAAACAGGTGAAGCGGTCATCACCCCGGCGGGTAACCTCTCTGTAAAGTATCTCATTCACACCGTCGGGCCGATCTGGACCGGAGGCGGAATTGGAGAACCCAAGTTACTTGAGAATTGTCACCGAGAATGCCTCCAATTGGCTGTGGAAAATGGAATTCAATCATAGCGTTTCCGGCGAAGTACTGGGACGTTTAGATACCCGCTTGAAAAGGCAGCACCTTTGCGCTGAAAACCGTGACAGAATTTGTGGAGACACAGCGACATGTTCCGTGCCGAGACTCATTCAGTTTTTCCTATTCCAAGAGGAAGCGTATGTATGTTACGTGAAGGCACTTTCGGCCCTCGGATTTCGTTTATCCTGTTTTCTTGGATAAGAAAAGTAAAATCACTTCTGAAATTCTTTTTTCTGTTTTGAGCGGTTCTTTGTGTAAAATAGTGTATAGGAGCAAGCGCAGATGTTGTGAGTGACATAACGAATATATTATCAGGTACTATACAGAGAAATGTATTGGTACAGGGTGAGGTAGAGATATTAACAGATGGACCTTCATGCTTTTTATCTCATAAATGAATCGAATAAACTTAGATGTTTCATACCACAAGGCGTTGTGGCTCCTATGTTGGAACAAGGACAGGTAGTAGTCGTAGATGGGAAGATTACGCTTTTTTCTCCCATTGATCACTGTTAGCGACATACAAGTTAACGGGGTTAACAGAATACGTTTAGCGTTACACCGGATCAAATTTGAGAACTGCAAAATTGGATACAAGGTGAAGTTTTAGCGATTTTTCAAAATACTTCTAATTGGGAACTCTGTGAGATCGGCACTTCAGAGTGTAAATCCTGAACCTTGGGACAAGTTAACGTATGCGAGGTGAAATTAGGCCGAGAAGCTTATATCAGGTTAACGTCACTGAAGTAGGACCGACAACAGAGTCTAGACTCCAGAGTGCTCTGACCATGTCATCCACAAGGTGGTAACCAATCGTGTCCATCCTTACAAGATCCGGAATATGAGTTGTGCGCTAATTGTTATCATGAAAGTCCAGATCGCGAGGATAGAGTCGCGCAGGCGGTCTATGCTTACTTTGATGCGCTCGGAGGCAATGGATTCTCCCCGGAAAAAGAACGGCAAATTCAAATGGGTGCTAACAACCGAAGAGCCGATGTGGTATTGGTTAGGGACGGAACCCATGAATTCGCTGCTATTGCAGAATGTAAAGGTGCTGGATACGAAGGAAATGGACGGGAACAGTTGAATGGTTACCTATCTGCAAGTAACACAGGCTTTGGCATATTTGCAAATCGGGTAGATCCCAGCCAGTGGGAATTTTATAAGAAGCAGGGACAGAGCCAGTATGAGCAAATTACATGCGATCAATTTAAGACAGAGATTAGAAAACGAACAGACCGGGACCTTCAATCTGCTCGTAATCAGATCGCGACCTTGACATCCGAGAATGATCAGCTCAGAGAAATCCAGCAAGATGTGCAGGAAGAACTTGAGGAAGTACAGATTTCTCTCCGCTCTGCCGCGCGAGGAATTGACCGGGCTAGCACAGTTATTTCTGAAAACGTACCAAACCCATCCTCAAGGGAAAACGAGTGATCTCATTTTCACACCCAAGTCAAAACGTAACGCCATCGTCCACGTTAACTCTCCCGAAGCGATACTGGAGGAACTCTCATGTGTGATAATCCCGTAGAAGACATCTAAAAAGCTAAAGCGCGTCTCGTCGCCCTATTCGGTGACTTAGAAACGTATATGGATTTTTTAATGAAGCAGCAAAAGAAACGTATGAAGCAAGGCGTGAAATACGTTGATTACTCGGGCCATCGGAAGGAAAAGGCAGAGAAACATCTGGTTTAACCTCGTATTTCAACTGTTAGCCACTCAATAGCAAATGCTATCTTTCAGTTTTATCGCTGATAACCCCTTCTGGCGTTGAAGTGAGTGACTCACACACACACAACTTTGTGTAGCGGGGCGAAAAAAAGGAGAATTCTAATGTACATATCACCTGCCTATCAAGAAATCGTTGATTTTATTGCAGCAGGGACAACCCCTCAAAATTTAATAGACTTTTGCCCATCCGAAGATGCAAAGGAACGTATTGCAGATATCATCCACCGTGAGAAGACAAGGGGATTAACCTCTGAAGAAACGGCAGAACTCAATCATTGTTTGCAACTTGAACATCTGAGGCGTCTTGCGAAATCTCGTGCCCGATACTACTTGAAAAATGAGTAAGACCTATGTCTCTGTTGCCTTAAGACGGTTAGTTAGGACACGCGCCAAAAGTCTGTGTGAATACTGCCTGATTCGTGAATCGGTTACACTTAAAAGCAAGGAGAACGAATGATTTCATTATCACAACGGAGTCAAAACGTAACCCCATCGTCCACTTTGGCGATCACCGCGAAAATCAACGCGTTGATCGCAGATGGCGTAGATGTCGTCAAATTCGGCGCAGGCGAACCTGATTTTGACACACCCGATTATATCAAAGATGCCGCAATCGCCGCACTCAATGCGGGGTTCACCAAATACACCCCTGTCCCCGGCACCCCTGAACTCCGAGAGGCAATCACTAAGAAATTCAAACGAGACAACGGGCTAAGCTACAAACCCTCCGAAGTCATCGTTTCGTGCGGTGCCAAACACACCATTTATAACATCTTTCAAGCCATCTGTGATCCGGGTGATGAGGTCATCTTCGCCGCACCGTATTGGGTAAGCTACCCAGAGCAGATTAAACTTGCAGGTGCAGTGCCGCGCGTCATTGAGACGACACCGGCGCAAAACTTCTGCATGGCACCGGATCAGGTCGAGGCAGCCATCACGGCAAAAACGAAGGCGATCCTCGTTAACAGTCCGAGCAATCCGACTGGCACCACATACAATCTGGATACGCTCAAACAGATCGCCGCAATCGCCGTCAAACATCAGGTCTACCTCATCTCCGATGAGATCTATGAGGCATTGCTCTACGACGGGGCAACGCATGAGAGTCCGGCTTCGTTCAACGAGGAAACGAAAGCGATTACCTTTGTTGTCAACGGGATGTCCAAAGCCTATTCAATGACAGGGTGGCGGATCGGATACACCGCCGGGCCCGAAGACGCGGTATCGGCGATGTCGCGCATCCAATCACACAGCACTTCCAACCCGACATCGATTGCACAAAAAGCCGCCGTTGTCGCACTCAATGAACCGCAAGACGCTGTCGAAGAGATGCGAAAAGCGTTTGAGGAACGCCGAGATGTGATCTGTCAACGTTTTGATGAGATCAGCGGTGTTGGCTACGTCAAACCGCAGGGCGCGTTCTATATCTTCCCCGATTTCTCTGAACACTACGGCAGAACACTCGACGGACAGAAGATCAAAAACTCGATGGATATAACCGATTATCTGCTTAATTCGGCGGGTGTCGGCGTTGTGCCCGGGGACGGTTTCGGCGCGGACAATCATTTGCGACTCTCCTTCGCGACCTCGTTGACGGAGATCAACCGCGGGCTGGATCGAATTAAGGCGGCGTTGCAGTAATATTATTTTTTCTTGTGGGAAAGAAACCTTGTAAGCCCGATTTTTTTCTTATTGTAGGGGCGGGTCTCTGGGCCCGCCCTTGTCTGAATGCACGTCGCATTTGGGCGAGTACGCCGCAAATCGCGGATTACACGGATTTCGCAGATTGCGCGGATTTTAAGAGGATCGCCGTTTGTAGTTGCGCAATTTATTGCGCTTCGGACATTCTGTGGGAATCTGTAGATTGGTAGAGTGCAGCGAAACCCAACAACCGAAAACCGACAACTAAAAAACCCATGAATGTCCAAAACCGAACTATCTTCTCAAGCGATAATCTACCTATCCTGCGAGGTATAGACACCGAATCAGTCGATCTGATCTATCTTGACCCGCCATTCAATTCCAATCGCAACTATGCTGCACCTATCGGCAGCGATGCAGCAGGCGCAGCCTTCAAAGATACCTGGACACTCTCCGATGTAGACAACGCATGGCACGGCGAAATAGCCGACCGCGAACCCGCTTTGTATCAGGCAATACACGCAGCCGAGCTCACACACGGCAAGGGTATGAAGTCTTACCTGATTATGATGGCAGTGCGGTTGTTAGAGATGAAGCGCGTTCTCAAAAACACGGGCAATATATACTTGCACTGCGATCCGACTGCGAGCCACTATCTCAAAGGACTAATGGATGCGGTGTTTGGGAAGGATAATTTTCGGAATGAGATTGTGTGGCAACGGACAAGCACACATAGTCTGGGTAAGTTGTTTGGTAGGGTTCATGACACAATACTGTTTTATAGCAAAAGCAGCCAAAGAGTATGGAATAATGTCTATACGGAACATGATCCAGAATACGTAAAGAGAATTTATCGCCATCGCGACGAAAGGGGACTTTTCCAAGTTGATAATCTTACTGGAGGAAGCGTCCCAGAAAAAGGGGAATCTGGTCAACCTTGGCGCGGTATAGATCCAAGTCTTGTCGGTAGAAACTGGAGCACTCCGCAAAGATCAGCGTGGCCAGAAGGTGTGGAACCGCCTGACAATTATGAAGAACTTTCAGTTCACGAAAGACTGGACGTTTTAGACGCTGCTGGTTTGATTTATTGGCCTCCAAAAGGGAGGGTGCCAAGATTCAAGCGTTACCTATCAACGTCAAAGGGAAGAAAAGTACATGATGTTATTACGGATGTAAATCCGATTGCAAGTAAATCCAAAGAACGTGTCGGCTATCCCACCCAAAAACCCGTCGCGTTATTAGAGCGCCTCCTCAAAGCAAGTAGCAACAAGAAAGATGTGGTATTAGACCCGTTCTGTGGGTGTGCCACAACTTGTGTAGCTGCAGAAAGGCTACAACGACACTGGATCGGTATTGACATATCACCCAGAGCCGTTGACCTTGTACGTATGCGGTTAGAGAATGAGGTAGGACTCTTCGGAAAAGTTATCCACCGCACGGATATCCCGAAACGGAGTGAGAAACTCCCCAATTATTGCACACACAAGCATACCTTGTTCGGTAAACAGGAAGGCTTATGTAACGGGTGCAGGACACAATTTCCATTTAGAAACATGACGATTGATCACATCGTACCACAATCGCAAGGTAGCACCGACCACGAGGACAACCTCCAGCTCCTCTGCGGTGCCTGCAACTCTACAAAAGGACAAGGCACACAAGCCGAGTTGATTTCTCGATTGAAAGCCCAAGGCGTTTTACGCTAATTGTTAATAAAGGAGATATAATCGTGGCAGAACAGACAACACCTAACCTCGTCTTCGTTATTACGGATGACCAAGGTTATGGCGACTTGGGAAGCACCGGAAACCCCGTTATCAACACACCGAATCTGGACGCACTTGCCGCAGAGAGCGTGCAACTGCAGAACCTGCACGTCGGTCCCACCTGTTCACCGACACGAGCAGGGATTATGACAGGGCACTATTGCAACTCCACAGGTGTGTGGCATACTATCGGCGGACGCTCACTCCTTCGCAGCGACGAGGTCACGATGGCGGATATCTTCCGACGCAACGGCTATAAGACGGGTATGTTCGGGAAATGGCATCTCGGCGACAATTACCCGTTCCGTCCACACGACAGAGGTTTTGACGAAGCACTCTACCACGGCGGTGGTGGCATCAGTCAAACTCCCGACTATTGGGGCAACGACTATTTTGACGACACCTATTTCCGCAACGGTTCCGAACAACCGTTTGACGGTTACTGTACAGATGTTTGGTTTCAGGAAGCGATGGCGTTTATCGAGAGACAGGCGGAAGGCGACCAGAACCGTCCGTTCTTCTGTTACCTCTCTACCAATGCCCCGCACGGTCCGTTCCGTGTCCCCGATGCCTACAGTGAGGTTTATCGGAGGAAGGGTGTGCCAGGCGAGCGTGCGAATTTCTATGGCATGATCACCAATATAGACGACAACATGGCGCGGTTACGGCACCATCTCCGGGTCTTGGGACTTGAGGAAAACACGATCCTCATCTTCATGACCGATAACGGCTCCGCGGCTGGATGCGATCTGGATGCACAGCAGTTCGTCACAGCAGGCTACAACGCCGGAATGCGCGGTAGAAAAGGGTCGCCGTATGAAGGTGGACACCGTGTGCCACTGTTTATGCATTGGCCTGGCGGCGATTTCACCGAAAAGCACGAGGTGCATGAGCTCACTGCAAACATCGACCTGCTCCCGACGCTGATAGATCTGTGCGATCTTGAGGTTTCCTCAAACGCCCACTTCCACGGCACCAGCATTGCGCCGCTGTTGAGAAGCGAAACGGATGCATGGGAGGAACGGGTTATCGTCACCGATTCGCAGCGCGTTGAAAACCCGATTAAGTGGAAAGATAGCGCGACGATGTCGCAACAGTGGCGGCTCATCAACGGAACCGAACTTTACGATATACAAGCCGATCCCGGGCAGCAGGACGACATCGCTGACGAACACCCCGAAGTCGTCGCGGACCTTCGTGAGCATTATGAAGCGTGGTGGCAATTGGTCTCGGAGCGGTTTGATGAGGACTGTCCCATCGTTATCGGGACGCAAAACGAACCCGTTACATGCATCACGACCCACGATTGGCACGGGGAAGCACACGCATGGAATCAGGGCATGATTCGCCGAGGATTGGAGTGCAACGGCTATTGGGCAATTGAGGTCCCCGAAGATGGAGAGTACAGTTTCGAGTTGCGTCGGTGGCCCCTCGCTGAAGACAGGGCAATAACGGACGGTATTCCCGGTGAGCATATTGATCTTTACAACGGTGGAAAGGCTCTGGCATTAACAGCAGCGCAAATCCGCATCGGGGATAAGGTTGCGACGAAAGTGATTCCACCAGATGCGAAGGGCGTAACGTTTACGTTCGATCTCACCGCCGGTCAGACGCGCATGCATACCGAGTTCACCGACGAAACTGGCGAGTTGGCAATTGGGGTGTATTATGTGTATGTGAAACGGGTGATTTGAAGGACGAGGTTTATTGGTTTACTCATAGACAGGAGAGGTTGCGACACGGGAAAATAGGCGGGCGAGTTCATCCATCGACACACCGAGGCTCTCTTCAAGGTCCTTTTGCGTTAACCGAAGGTGTTGGACACCGAGGCTCTCTTCAAATTCTTCCTGCGTTACCCCAAAATCACGGTAACCCTGAATAATGGTTTTTAGATACCATTTTGAAGGAGCTTCAATATCCTTCTCATACGCCTCTCTCATCCTGTAAAACATGACACCGTCTTGGTAATACTTACCGTAATAGTCGGGATAACCTTCGTACGTATCAAGTGCTTCTTCGTGATCCTCTGTAATTTCCCAGAGTCCACCGTGGACTGTACACCCCTCCGTAGGGATAATATCGGCGTGGTATTTAAAAACAAGGCGAAACCCTTCAAGTTGGAACTTTTCTATGTGCGTGACACCCGGGCACCGCTGTTGCATGTGAGAGAGGTTCATGTTGGACCCGTATGCAAAATATATCATTTTTAATTATACCTTGCGGTTAAACTTCGTGCGTTTAGACCTTCACGTGCGTTTCTTAGACCCGCTCTCCATTACATTACGAGCTACACACCTGAGCTTATCAGCACGGACGCAATTTTGACCATAGCACGCTATATTAGATGGGGGTCCGCTAAAAACTAAGCACGGAATGTAATGGAGTGCGACTCGAATACGGGAAACTTGCAGATACAAGCAGCCGATACTTATCCGCAAGGCATAATTAAAAATGCGACTTCAATCTTCCCCACAGCACAGGAAGTTTATCCGACGGCTCCACAGCAAAAGCGGTGAAGAAGATACCATCGTTCATAATATCCTGAATTTCATCTTCGGTGAGTCCATCGTTGAAGAGACCGACCTCGTCCATAATAGTGGCGGAGAGGAAACCGGTTCCTTTGTCAGTCGCGAGCCACGCCGTCTGATCCTGATCCTGGAGTTGGAACTTCGGCACCTTTTGTGACACTTTTTCTTCACCGTTGACGTAGATTTTACAGGTTTCTCCGTCGTAGACATTGGCAACGTGGTACCAGGTTCCATCTTTGACGGTCACGCCACTGGCGACGTCCCAAGTGTTCGTCCAACTTCGGAGGAGATTTCCACCGTTTTTGTACGGAACATAGCGGTTGTTGCTCTGATCCCATATAGAGAAATAGTTCTGTTGACCGCCGATGTCAGTAAAGTTCAGCCACAGGATGAAAGTCACTTTATCTTCGATAATACCTTTACCGAGAGGGATAGTAACGGTTCCGCCCTTTTTGATTTCAAGGGCACCATCGAACTTGCCTTTTGCCCATTCCGCTCGCGTAATTGTACCTTTACGCCCGTTTTCAGACGCGTCTTCAGCGACATCGCCTTTGCCTTCGTCCAATAGCCAAATACCGACAATCCTATCTGGATCAATCTCGGCTTGACTATAACCGACGACGAGGCTTAACGCGAGTATCGTGCAGACAAATATTCGTATTCTCATGGATTTGCGCTCCTTTTTTTGTTGTCCGGAGAATCACGACTACAAATCGCCTCTATTGGCAGAAACGCAATCGTTATGTTAATTACCAGGACTTACGCAAATTGAACAGGAAAGGGCATATTTCGTTGTATTTAACCCCCTAAATCCCCCTTATCAGGGGGACTTTAAGAGAGAATGCGTAAGTCCTAATTACATTAGACTGATTAAGTATACTGCAAGTTTAATCCGATTTTCTATCTACGCGTGAGTGCGTTTGTAGCAGAGCCATTTAGTTTTAAGAAATTATCGGAGTGTTTGGCGTTTGAACACCTCTTTTTCCATGCGCGGAGCGGTTACTTAGAGGAAACACCCAAGCAAAAACACCACTCCTACCGGGTCCGGGGTCCCCGAAAATGTCCTAAAAAATGGAAAACTAAATAGCCCTGGCGTTTGTAGTTGTGCGATTCACTGCACGTCTTAAGAATCCAGTAAACTTTGGGCGATTTTTGAGAATCCTTAGATGATAATCTGGATCAAGAAACATCTTAGGTATTTGTCGAAACCCAAGACCTTTTTTACACAGATGTTGAAGAAACACCCAAGCAAAAACCCCCGCTGGGGCTTATTCTCGCGGGTGGACAGATTTTCTACACAGATGTTGAAGAAACACCCAAGCAAAAACCCCCGCTGGGGCTGTGCTTTCTGTTGATGAATCGCGATGAGGAGATCGCTCCTACAGGGCACCAAACATCCCCAATTTAATTTGACAAAGGATGGAAATTACGGTATACTATAATTGCTTGCCGGGATGCTGAAATTTGGTAGACAGGCTAGGTTCAGGGTCTAGTGTGCATTATGCGCGTAAGGGTTCGAGTCCCTTTCCCGGCATCTATGAAAGACGATGCAGGCGCGCCTTCCAAGCGCGCCTGTTTGCTTCACTCTCTCTGCAACGTCTCCGGTACCAACCACAGGAAAATGCTCACCGCGAGATAACCGATGCCCCCCAACGCAAAACCGGAATAACTCAATCCGAACAGATCGGCAAGATTGCCAACGATAACCGGTCCCGCCGAACCACCGAAATCTCCCGTGAGTCGCCATAAACCCAAGAACTCCCCTATCCCTTCGCGTGGGGCCAGGTCTGCGCCGAGTGTCATCATCGTTCCCGAAGCGATACCGTTACCCATACGCATGAAGATTGCTGCGAGCAGCAACCCCGTAAATGTACCTGTAAACGGCATCAACACCATCCCCGTGGCAAAAATGAACACCCCCGGCACCGTCGCATATCTCCGACCGAACCGATCCATCATATAGCCGGCAATTGGAAACATCGACATATCTACCGCTGAGGAGATCATGACGACTGAGCGGACCTGTTGCGTCGTTAATCCGACAACCTCGTCGGCATAGAGTGGAATAATGATATTGCACCCGCGACGCAACGTCTGTACGCACACCTGCCCTACCCCCGCAGTGGCGAGGAGCCGCGCATGCTGGCGCGAGACCTCAAGTAGATGTTTTAGGTAAGGAGGCTTCTTACCTGTTACTTCAGTTGTGGTGCGCCGTGTCCCGGGAATGAAGAAGAAACAGAGGAAAAGGTTCAGCATTACGATACCAGCATAGATGAAGAAGGGAAAGCGGAGATTTACCCCAAGAAAGATAGAGCAGAACTGACCTACGAAGGTGCCCATCCGATTCACACCGCCGAACAGTGCAATTGCTCTCCCGCGATTCGCTATCGGGATCACATCCGTCATATATGCATGCCGAGCAAGCATCCACAATGCGTATCCAATGCCACCAAATAACTGCGCACCGATGAGTTGGAAGAAATTTCGCGCCGTTCCCATGCCCAGCGTTGACAGTCCTATCATGACTAAACCGAGCAACATCGATGGCTTGCGCCCGAGTCGTTCCACTAAAATGCCAGCGGGGATATTTCCAAGCACACCAACAGCAAGGACAACCGTCGTCAACGTATAGGATAACTCAAACGATTTAACATAAATCGAAAGCGTTGGTGAAACAATGCCTCCGCCTGTTGCCAACAGAAACGCTGGAATATAGATGGGAAAGATTAGCGAGACTCGGCTAAATTTGCGGTGGTTCAATTTGGGTGACTTTCAGTTTTTTTACTATTTTAACGATTCCTCTGAATTAAACCGGCTCTGTGCAGCTCCTGTAAAATAAAGGGTTCTATAGGCGTATCGCTTTTTAGTTGTGCATAGCCAATCCCTTGGTCGATACAGAAACGTAGCAAGGTGTCGCAAAAAATCTGTTGCTGATTCTGGTATTGCGAGAGCGTTTCGGGATTAATTGTGATGGCTCTCGTTTCACTGGTTTCGGCATCCTCTACCAACCAGTCCCCTCCGGTAGGTGTGTTTTCCAAGTACACCTGCGGGTTCATCTCTTCTGGACTCATCAGGTGGATAGCTGTGAGCGAGAAGCCGCGTCCTGTGAGCAATTTGAAGCCCTGTTCATAGCCATTCGGATCCAAAAAATCGGAAAGGACAACAATCGCGCACGGATGCCGTTGATACATCGGAAGTTGCCTGAGACATTCCGTCAGCCGCGTTTGCCCGTGTGCAGTAATTGCGGTCAGAACCTTTGTGAGACGTGAAAATTGCGATGTACTCGATGCAGGTGGCAATGTCGAGGAGAGCCGTTCCGCACAAGTATAGACAGCAACACTATCAGCGTGTCCCAAAGCGATATAGCCTAACGCCGCGGCGATCTGTTTGGCACACGTTAGCTTGGTCGGCGAGCCAAACTCCATAGAACGACTGTTATCAATGAGAAGTGCGAGTGGTAATCCCTCGTCAGCGTGGAAGAGCTTGATAAAGAGTTTCCCCAAACGGGCGTAGATGTTCCAATCGACATGCCGTAGGTCATCACCGGGTTCATAGACCCGATAATCGGCAAATTCCATACCTACACCACGGTTCAGACTCCGGCGTTCACCTCTGAATTTACCTCGGAACGAGCGGTCCGATCGGATATGGAAGGGTTCAAGTTGCTTCAGGAATTGTGGTGTAAGCATTATCTGTATAAGGGTGTGTTGGACTATAGGACGAGGCACCTCTTCCTGTAGGAGCGAGCTGTGCTCGCGATCTTCACTGGATCTCTAAATCCTTTTTAGACACCAATAAAGTATTTGACACAATTATCGGAAATAGGTTTATACAACATGAGTTCGACTTAAGGTTTTAGAGAGACTTGCCACGATATATCACGCTATTGCAGATTTGATGATGGATGAGTGGGAAGTCGCGATGAGGAGATCGCTCCTACAGGGGATTTCACTACGTTATTCCAAACGGGTAACAGTCTTCCGATAGCGGGTTTCCATCTCAGGTGCTTGAGCCTGCAAGTACGCCTGTTCCGAACGGCGCGCCGCCTCGGTTGAAGGGAGAATTGGGATATCAATGTCTGCTGTACTGATTTGGTCGTTGCCCCATTTGTATGCGACAATTTCACCTTTACTGATGATGAGGTTCATCCCGACATTCGCTTCTACAATCGGCACACCATTTTCACGTGCTCTGGCAAGCACGGTCCGGTTCTGCGCTTTGCCCTTTGAACCATACGAGGGAATTAGGAGGAACTGCGCGCCGTCTAAAACCAGTGTGCGCGCTATCAGCGGATTCCACCTGTCGTTGCAGATTAAAATGCCGGCGCGCCCGAAAGGTGTATCAAATGCCCGGATCGTTTCGCCGATGCAATTGAAGTTCCACGCCGGATGCGTCCCTTCGGCGAACTGCGTTTTGTGATAGGTGCCGCAGATGTCCCCATTGGCATCAATAAACACGGCGGAGTTATAGACAGAAGAAGTCCCACACCGTTCAGCGAACCCGAAACAGAGACAGGTTTTGAGTTGCCGTGCTAACCGACGGAATCGGTGGATATGCGTACCGTCAAGCGGCTCTGCGATTTCAAGCATCGCCTCTGGTGTGGCTCTGCCTTCAATGACATCCATCACGACATAGCCCTCCAAGACACCCTCGGTCGCCAAAATCAGCTGTGGAGCGTCCTTGGCAGCTTCTACGAAGAAAGCCTCCAGCTTCTCAGCGTTGGAGGCTTTATCCCATTTGGTAGGTTTCAGCGAAATTGCGGAGACTTTGATTGACTGATACATGTTTTAATTATACCTTGCGGGAGAACGACGGGGTTCGGAATTTGACTGTATTTGATCAGCATCCGCCTGCGCCGTTGTTGCAGGCTGCTGAGCTGAAGAGCACAACCCGCTCCTACGCATATCAAGAACCTGCGCGTAATGAAATTATGTTTCCTTAAATGGCATAATTTGTCTTTGCTTTACATTTGGAGCGCAGTCCAGATGCCCATAATTAAAAATAGAAAAACCTATTTCGGATAGGCAGTGTCCAGAGAGAGAACCGCATAACTGGTTGCCAATACAGGAAGTGCCTCCATCCAACGACTCTCGTCATTTACCCAGGATCCATCGGGTTTCTGGACCTCGATTAGTTTTTCTGCGAGTTCTCGGTACCAATCGTGCGAGATACCTTTCGCGTCCGTAAAAATGGGTTCACCGTAAAGGCGCAATGCTTTCGCCATCGTATGATAGTTGTAGTATAGACCCTGTGCGCCCATGCCGTAGTTTTCTTCGGTTGTGAAATGTTGCTTAATCCACTCAAAAGCCACCTGAACGCGTTCATCGTCTTTATCAACATTGGCATAGATGAAACTCAACAGCCCGGCATACGTCATGCTGGCATAGGAGCGCGGGCTTCCAGCGGCATCCGTGCCGGCTTTGCTTTCACCGTCAGGCGAATAGATAAACCCGCCATCATTGCCCGCCCACGACTGATCGTTGCTCTCACTCCGATTCTGTGTGCGTTCCAGAAACTTAATCGCTTTGTTCCACACCTCTTGGTCATCGGAACCACTCTCTTTCAACGCTTGGATGGCGAAGTTCAGGTTGGACAGGTCATGCACGGTCTCACGGCTTCCATAACCGATTCCACCGTAATAGATGCTCTCCTCATCTGTGACCTGTAAACTTTTCAGGAAACCTTGCGCCCTTTCAATAATCGACGCGTATTCCGAGTTGCCGGTTGAGGAAAGTGCCATTACCGAGATAGCGGTATTGTAATTCGGAAGCGCGGGTTGCATCTCGATATCGTAGATCGCGCCGTTCGGCTGTTGCATTCCGACCAACCGCTGAAGTCCTTTTTGGATAAACGGATGTTCTGCCTCCGAGTATTTGTTCTGTGGATGCCGCAAAAAAGCGGTGAGTGCGAGAGCCGTTATCCCCGGATGATTGGCGAATAGCCCATCTTCGGCTTGCTGCCCTTTCAGCCATTCCAAGCCTCGGTCAATGCTCGCGACGACCTGCTGGTTTAATTCATCATATTCTGATGCCTCGGCGGCGTGCTGATCCGTTATACCGCTCTGGACAACGGTAAATATAAGGAGCAACACCAGTATTAATCCACACTGCGTTTTCATTTTCATTTGTCTCTCCCTTTCGACAAGTTGTTTGTTAATATAATAATAGCAAATACGATGCCAACGCTAAAAGCCTGTTTCCGCGTGAATTCTCGGAATTCATAAGGATAATGCGTCAAAAAATGAACGCTATTGTCCATAATCTGAACGATTTATCAGGTAAGTCGGGTTGAGCAGAAATCAGAAAATCGCGTCTACAATCGCACGGTTTCTCTCGTCTCGGCAGACTGCATCGCCGCATCATAGACCTGCATGACTTTGCGAATCTCCGCAGGCTTAACGACCAATTCCTCACCCTTGTTCAGCACATCCGCAATGTTCTGATAGTAAGATTTCCATGTCGTTTGGATGCTTTCAACGACGAGTTCTCTGTTCTCACCACCTACATCTGTCCAGACTTTGGCATAGTTTTCGGGATCCTGCTGCGCGGCATCGATATTGCCCGCCACCATCGGTCCCTCCTGCGGGTCCAAGCCGTATTTGATTAATCCGCCCAAATCCCCAACGATATACCAACGCGGTTTCTCCGCTTTGGCGAGGTTGCCAATCTCAATCTGATACCGCACATCGTTCTCAAACTTAATGATGAGGTTGGCGTAGTTGCCGATATCGATGTCCCATCTCGAATCGTAGTGAACGTCACAGTACACAGATTCAACGGGTGCCGTCACGAGTTGTAGTGCCTGATCCGCGAAGTGTGCGGGCCAATCGAAAAGGATGCCGCCACTCTGACTTTTGATGCCGCGCCAGCCGCGAGGCGGTCCGTAACGCATGATCGCGACCTGAAAGAGGTAAGGCGTTCCGAGCAGACCGTCGTCGATGATCTTTCTGACGGTATTATAATCCCAATCCCATCGGCGATTATGAAAGACGCTGAGCAGGACATCGTTTCGCTCACTTGCCGCAATCATCGCGTCCGCTTCGGCGGTATTCATCGCCATGATTTTGTCCGTGACGACGTGCTTGCCGGCGTCCATCGCCTTGATGGAGAGTTCGGCGTGTGTGTCGTGCGGTGTCGCTAATACAACGAGGTCAACAGCGTCATCTGCGATGACTTCGTCAATCGTTTGATACATCTGTGCGTTTGGGTATGCCGCGCGTGCCGCTTCACGGCGTTTGGCATCCCGTGTTGCAATCGCATAAAGGTTCAGCCCATTTGCCAAACCGACGAGATAGGTATGAAAAGCGCGTCCAGCATATCCGTAGCCAATAACGGCTGTATTCACCATATTTCTAATGTTCCTTGCGGTCATTTACGTCCCTTTTATTGTTTTTGATCGTTCAGTGTCCAGTCATAGTCCAAATAGTGCAGTTTAACATCAGTTGACTCCAAAAATTCTGCGTCTTCAGGTGGTAGATAGTCGGCGAGAAAATCCACTGCGCCGTCGTAACCCTCCTTAAAATCGTCGTCATACCATTTGAAAATTTTTGAAACGTAGACGCGGCGTTCCGGACGATCAATCCTCACCTGTTCGGGATTCCGAATAAAGTTGAACGTTGCAGTCTCAAGACGCTCCTCAATCGTTTCGACAGCATAAGCACGGTTCCATAATGGCGGGCAGCTACTTGAAGCACATACAAGGACGAAGTGAACACGCGGATCTACAAACTCTGTACGGATAATGCCGTGTTCGATCTGATTGAGTGTATACATCTTACCCGCAACTTGGAACTTCAGCCGAGAGAAGAAACCGTTGAAGAGTTTGACCTTTCGGACACTCGTTGTCGGGTAGTGGTTGACGACACCTTTAATGACGAGGGCATTGTAAGTGTTAATCCAGAACGTCAGCCGTTCATTATAGGACAACTCCTCTGGATTCGCAAAAGCCAATAGATCCAGATACGCTTCCAGTTTTTTAGGGTTCGCCTTCAGTTTTGTATAATTGACCCGTCCTTTTTCATCGACATGCTCTTGGAGAACCTGATCAAACAGTTCATGCGAAAATGAGGCATTAGATGTCGGTTGCTGGGTGCGAGAATCCGCTTCGACGCGGAAGTGGTAGAGGAAAAGCACGCTACATACGGATAAAAGTAAGAGGCATACAATTAGGATACGTTTTCTCATGTTTTTATAGCCGTCAGCCGTCAGGGAAAATGGTTGTCGGCAGAAGTCTGAACCGGGATTTATGTGCTTCTTCGATCTTAGCAGGATTTTAAAGAGGGTTTCGTTTAACAGAAGTCTCTTTACGGATTGCTGATTGGCGCAAGCCTATAGAGGCTTGCGGGACAATGCTGATGGTTTCCAATTAACAAAAACCTCTTAACTGAAAACTGATAACCGATAACCATTCTTCTGACCGTTATCAAATCTCACCAGCGGAGGTGCGGTGTCCTCGCAGATAGTGTCTTCATACGTACTGTTCTAATACATCTCGGTCGATGTCGATGCCCAATCCGGGTGCCTGTGGAACGTTAACGTATCCATCAACGGCATGTATCGGTTGCTGTGCCAACGCCGTGCGGAGACGGTTCTCGGTCATATCAAATTCCAACAGCGAAGGGATCGGGTGGAGTGCTTGTGGCGCATCCGGGAGCGTGGCTTGCCAGTGCAACGTCGCCGCGAGGCGGATGCTACCGCCCCACATGTGGGGCAGCACCCGAACATAGTTCGCACTCGCCATGGCAGCGATTTTTCGGCACTCCGTGAAACCGCCTGCGATGCTTATATCGGGTTGCACAATGTCCAACCCGCGTTCCTGCAGTAGGTCTCGGAACGCCCAACGTCCTTTCAGCATCTCGCCGCCAGCGATTCTCACCTTCAGTGCGTGTCGGATTTCCCGATAACCTGCTACATCATCACTCGTAATCGGTTCTTCATACCAGAAAAGGTCGTAATCCAGAAGTTTCTGCCCGACATCAATCGCAGTCCCGACATCGTATCCACAATTTGCGTCAACGGCGAAGAGAGTATCGTCCCCGATGGCGCGCCGAACCGCGGCAACGTTCTCCACGTCATAAGCCTCGCCGAAACCGATTTTCATCTTGACGGCGGGGAATCCTGCATCGACGTAGCCTTTCGCTTCATCCATCAAGGCTTGGGTTATGTTGGGTTTGTCTTTCTTGAAAAGTCCGCTTGCGTAAGCCGGAATCTTCAATCGGAACGCGCCGCCGAGGAGTTGATAGATCGGCATATCAAGGGCTTTGCCCATGATGTCCCAGAGTGCGATGTCTATCCCGCTCAGCGCACCGATATCGCCGCGCATCGCCTCCCAAATCCGCTCCGTTTCAAAAGGCGACTGTCCGATCAGATGCGCTTCAATAGCTGAGGTGGACGGAACGCTTACGCCTTCACCCCAACCGGTAATGCCGGCATCTGTGCGAATTTCGACAACAACGGCAGTTCGCGTGTTCGTCCAACCGCGTGAATTCGCGAAGGGTTCAATGAGTGGATAGCGTAAGTTGTAAGTTTTAACGTCGGTGATTTTCATAACTTCGGTATTTGCGGTATGATTCTAAACCGTCCTTCGTGTCGTATTGGGACCCACAATGTATCTCTATTTTACCACATCTTCACATTTTTTGCAGAAAAAAGGGCATCGGATTTGTTTACACTCGTCAGCGGTCAGTCGTTTCGTAGGTTGGATAGAGCGTAGCGAAACCCAACAATTGGCTATCAGGTGTTGGGTTTCACTCGGTATCTCTGGAATGAAAGTCGGACGGAAGGATGTGATTTTTCTTTGAATCGTTAGCGTCTTAGCATTACTCGTTCAACCCAACCTACGGGAGAGAAAAGGTGTGCAATTTTCAGAGTATTCAGAGTAAAACTGGCGTGAATTGCGCCTATTGGAACATCGCGAGCACAACTCGCTCCTACAAAAAGGGCGGTCAGCCCCAGAGGGGCGATATCTATGTAGAGTTTATCAGGGGAATTCGGAAACCGCGCCTACTACTGTTCTTCAAGGGGGATGTGAAACATCCTGCCGTGTCGGGTGGCAATGTAAAGTTTGTCGTTGCTGACGACAAGAGAGCCAACCTCATCTGGAACGCTTGGAGAAATGTGATGCCATCTTCCACGGTCATCTAAACGATAGACCCCCGCATCACCGGCACCATAAACGTTGGTGTGATGGACAGCGAATCTATCTATGACGGGACGCTCACCCATTTCATCGGTGAGCACACGCCAGTGTTCGCCGTTTTGTGAAGCCAAGACACCTTCATCAGTTGCGACATAAACCGTTGACCCCGCAAAAATTATTTCCTTGAAACGGGTAAAGCGAAGCGGAAGGATCGGTGTGACATCTTTCCAACTGTTGCCCTCATCAAGTGATTGGAACAACTTACCGTCCCGTTTACCTACATAGACGGTTTCCTCCGAGGCGGCTAATTCAAAACTGGTACCAATTTCATAATCAAGCGTGCTATCGGTGTCTACGAATCCCGTGTCTATCCATTCCGAGTCGCCGGGTTTCCACCTGAAGAGCCGGTGTTTCCATTCGGCGTAGAACGTCTGTCCACTGACTGCGAACCCGCCAATTCCGCTATAGTCGGTAACTAAGGACGCTACTACTGCTGGAAAGTTCTCGTTTTCTTCACTATTATCTGACAAACGCCCCTGTTTGATCTCTTCTGTCCATGCCTCCAACTCCATAGACGAGAATTCCCGTTCAAAAGTGGGTCCCCTTTGAACCGGGACAAGTGTGTTGTCACCTACAGATAATTGAAAAAGGCGTAGACTGTCTTTTCCGGGGGCAATTCCATAAAGAACGTCTCCAGTAGTTTCTAACTGTGAAGCGAGAGAAAAATGAAGCGGCGAAAACTCTTCTTCCATCCCTTCAAGTATGTGCTTATCGGAATCAATTCCAACGGTTTCCCACACCTCACCCCCGTCAACTGACTGAACGAGTCCCCTATCGGTCCGTGCATAAAGTCTATCGTTAATTGCGACAAGATCCTGTATTGTCGTTTCCATGATTCCATTCATAAATGGGTGCCATAATTTGCCTCCATCAGTTGTGCGATGAATACCAAATGAACCGCCCGTGTAAAAAGTATTCTTGTCTGCCGTTACAACCCCTTGTGGTAAAAACGTTTCGCCAGTGTTCGTCAGAACTACCGCACCAAGTGCTGTACTCCTAAGAGGAGACTCTTTTCCGTGCGTTATTTCAGTCCACGATGCTCCCAAGTCAATCGAGTGGAAAACCCTCTCTAAACTTGGACTGTCCGTGATGTGTATCTGTACTGCAATATTTTCGCTTAATTCGAGAGACTTAAACTTCCATCTTGATGGCTCAGGTCCCGTTACAACATAGAGATTATTTTCAAAAACGGTTAGAGACAGGATGGCTTGTTGGGACGGATGAACCGGCAATCGCTCCCACACATCTGAATTGAGGCGGTAAAGCCCCTTGTTTGTGCCAGCAAATATCGTGTTTTTAACCGCAGTTGCTGCATAAACATTGTCGTCTGCGAGTCCATTCTCCAAGAGATTCCACTGTCCGTCAGCATCTGTGGATCGGAAAACGCCTTTCGTTTGAAGGGCGAGATACATTACAGGACGTGGTTGTGAGTTATGCTCATCTGTTTCATTTATGACGATAAGCCCAACGGCATGTCCCTCTGGTCGGGAGCAAAAGACCTTCCACGTTTCACCGTTATTCGTTGAAGCGAATATTTCATCGGTGGAAACAATATAGAGGGTATCGGCATGTTCTGCCATCGGCATCCGGAACCGTCCGCTTGGTATACTCATATTGATGCGCATCCATGTGGTTGCGTCCGGTGCCAGTCTATAGATACCCGTCGGCGCAGCAGCGTAGAGCGTTCTTCCAGCTGCAACAAAGATATCGAACACATTACCACCGTCGGGGCCGTTCGTTCGTGCCCACCGCGAATTATCGAACTTAGTGGAATCTTTCAGTGTATTGGATGCTAAAACCGTCTGGGTAATTTGTTGACTGATACCCCTGCTTTCGCCCGGAATAACGGCACGCCCGACCTGACTCCGTACAGCAGGCTTTGAATCAACATTGAACATAACAGGCGCGTCAATGATCTCAATCGTGGGCTCAGATTGTGCCTCTAAACTGTACGGCTTCTGAAAACGGGCAAGATATTGATTGCTCATGCCCAGCAGCAGTATAACCAAGACGGTAGCCGCGCCAAAAGCCGCCCACGGGAGCAGCGGTTTCCCAACAGGAGGTGGTATTGGTTTCAGGTCAGCGACTTGCTGCATGACGTTCTCGATTAAGTGCGTGGGTAATTGGACACCCCCAAGTACCTCTTGAACCAAGAGTTCTTCTTTCTCTTGTAAACGTTTTCGTGCCCGGTGCAGTCGACTGTGAATCGTCTTCACGGACACACCCAGGAATTTACCAATTTCCTTCGCGTTCATTTCGCCGAGGTAGTAGAGCGTGACGACCGTGCGTTCGCTCTCTGGCAGCCTGGCGAGAAGTTCTTTGACGATTTCACGGCGACGTTCTGCGGCTTCTGTCTCGCGATGCTCCGACACGTAATGGATATAGGAGTATTTTTCTATTTCTCCCGCGGATGTGCCCTCTAATGATTGCACTACAGGTTTTTTCTTTCGCATCCAGTTAATGCAAAGCCGATTTGCGATGACATAGAGCCACCCGGCAAACTGGTTTGGATCCTTGAGTGTTGAGAGTTTCTTGTATGCTCGGAGGAAGGTGTCTTGCGTAATTTCTTCAGCGTGGTGGAAATCGCCAATCTTCCGCCACACCAAAGCATGAACGCTTTTTTGGTATTTCTGAACCAAGGTGCTGAACGCCGCGTCGTCGCCCGACAAAGTGCTGTGAATCAGTTGAACATCATCTTTTTCCATCAGGATTCTCCATGATTTAATGAATAGGTTGAGTCGTCTTGAACATTCCTCGTAACATGGTGAAACTCTACTTCTATTATTATTACGCAAGTTGCCACCTATTTATAGACATAGCATTTTCTTCGGCTGGCAGTTGCTTGAATACACCGTCTCTATTCTCACTGCGAAGCAATATCACCCCGTCCTCCTTCCGAGTAACGGGTGGGGACCCCGGGTGAGGAAATTAATTGAACAACGCTGTGGAAACGTCCAAACGTATAAAATCCGTTTGAATGGACATTGGTATCGTTTTGCCTTGCACCGTGAGATACAAGGTGCTATGAATCAAGTTCACGTTACCAGAGACGCACTTGGAGACATTTATATCACTCTCACTGAAGACTATAGCGAAGTCATTTAATCCGCGAAATCTACGAAATCCGTGTCAATCCGCGATTCAGACAACTAAAACGCCTTCCGCTTAATATTGCCCCACGTCGTAGCGACCTTATCCTTCGGAGAAACCGAGAGCAAGGGGCCTCGCATTGTCCTTCTGATTTCATCTTCACTGAGGGCACGAGACCATATCGCGACTTCATCGATGGAGCCATCTTCAAACGCGTACTGTGGCTTATTTTTCACGCAGCCAATCCGCAAATCCTCTTCATTTACGCCCTTGAAATTAATGTTAAATCTGTCTATAGGTTGGAGTATAATTTCTCCGTCAAGATAGATTTTCACACCTCTACGCTCACAGACACCCACAATGTGATGCCACTTTTTATTTTTCATTGTATTCTCAACTATCTGGATTTGCTGGACTTCACCTGTCCCTAATACAATTTCAATACCGGAGCCATCCTTGAGCCCTCCAGCACCACCAAGATCCTTCTCATCAAAGACTGCCATACCGTATACACTATGGGGGGCTTTGCCACGAGTCCCTTTATCAAGCCACTGGGAAGAACTTCCCGTCCAATCCTCGTGATATACCCATGCCATCATCGTGATCTCCTCACTGATTTCCAGAGCATCTGCGGATGGGATATTCACACAATCTTCGGTCTCGGTAGTGATAGAGATAGCATTTCCGTATTTGCCCTTGACAAATTTGGTGTTTTTGACAACTTCGGCATCAAGCCCATTGCCGGACTCATCGAGAATCCGTTCGCCTTTGACGTTGTCGAACGTGAAGTAAACAACAAGCCCTTTAGTGAGATCCGCTGTAGTGTATCCTGCTGTGATAAGTATCAGAACGAATAATAAAAGTTGGAGAAATACATGTCTCATTTTTGTCCTCCCATTGGATTGGCCAAACAAGAAGCCTCAATAAACCAATTTATTAGAGGCAAGCACACCGTTTATAAGCTCTTCCCACCTGCCTTCAAATTTCTCGCCAAACTCGGTTTCTCCGCCGGTTGCAAGGGGACCGCGGAGCATCGATTTGGTTACGTTATTATTTTCCCAAAGTTCCTTACCACCGAAGTCATTGTGGAGGAAGTGGAATGCCAAGACGTTAAATTCCCTCATAATTCCAAACTCTGACGTTCTCCGTTCAAATATCCATACGGAAGAATTTCAGGAACGCCACGGTTGCAAACCCACCTGCGAAAAAGCAGAGCAATAGCAAATCCAGGGCGGCGTGCTGCAGCGTCTCCTCTAAGCTTAACTCTGAGAGCAGCGGGGGTAGCATCGGGTCCGGGATTCCTTCTGCCTGGATAAGAGCCGCCTCTGACATTTTGCTGAACATTTCCATATCGAGTGTCTCATAGTAGCGAGTCCCTGTTTTGAAGTAGGTATTCCTTTTCACTTGACCGGTTTGCGTGGTGTCCGTCGCCAGAAAAATGAAGGAAGCCGTAGGCGTGATTCGCGAAAAGTTTATGCCGATTGCATCTTGGTGTTTTCTTTCTTGCTGATAACGCCTGTCGAGTTGCGTCGCGAGATCTTGGTATTTCAACCGAAATTCCTCTTCAAGAGGTGCCATCTCCTCATTCATTTTGTCGACAAATTCTTCATCTAACCTAAAGAAGCCTGTCGTTTTCCCTCCCTGCAGGGCATTAGCATTAGATTCCTGTATCATTTTACCCATGATTTCGCCTCTTTTCGCTTCGAGGGAGAGACGCATTTCTGCGCGCCTCGCTGCCTTTTCCCTGTAGACGCTTTCTGCTGTTGTTGAAGTCGGCGTGACGATTTGCGCCGCGAGAAAGCCAACCCGAGGTAAAATGAGGACAGCGAACACCCAAATGGTAAAGGCGACGATGAGTGCTGTCTTGGAACTGTCAAAATAAATTGAAATTACCGCTCCCATTGCAAAAAAGACAGCAATGTAGAGCAGCGAGACGAGGACAAGGCAGAGGACGTGCGGAAAAATTTCCGGTTCAGCCAACGGGAACCCCTGCCAGACCAACACGAGCAAGCCGATGATTAACGAGATTAAGAACGGAAGGATGAATACGAGGTATCCACCGATGAGTTTGCTCCACAAAAAGATATCGCGTGGTAGCGCGTTGGCGAGGGTTATCCGAAGTGTTCCTGCTTCTCTTTCGCCTGCGACTGCATCAAAGGTGAATAGTAGCGCGAGTAGACTAAAGACGGTACTGACAACGAACACAAAGTCGAGATGCCCCAAAAGAAAGGCGATCGGCGCGGTAGACAGTGCCGCTTCTCCCCGCGTTATTCCGTTGCGTGTCATACCGAGATAACTCGGAAGGGCAGATTCTAAACCGGTCGCGAACACACTTAAAGGCGTAGGTTTAAGAATCAGCTTGGAAACTTCAAGATTCGGGTCTGTCGTCTTCCTCTGTTTCCAAGGTTGCTCCGCCAGGTCCTTATTGTTTTCCTTTTCGATGGCTTCTTGATAGTCGACTTGGCGTTGGAGATAACGACGGTAGTTGATATGGAAGTTGAGCGGGATCAGCAGGACACACATCAGCAGTAGCGCAACAAACCGAGCACTCAGGATATGATGCATCATCTCTTTCTGAATCAAGGTTATTAACATTAAAGTCTCTCCATTAAATTGATTGGTATAGGGTGACAATTTCTGTCCGATTCTCTATCCAATAACACACCGCCGTTTTTGAAAGGTTCCTAAGCGGACATAGCAGACATTCATCCTATTCCATGAAAATGCTGTTGGTGTCCGCCACACTCAGCACATTATCGCAAAGGTCTGCAGGGAGGCGTTGTTTACGCGCCTCACCTCAAGTTGTAGCACATAGAATTCAAAGCGTAAACCCACCTGAACGTGGTACACGATACCTTTCAATTACTAAAGACACAATTTTGGAGGGAAAACTTGCATAAAATGTAAAAAATCAGGAGTCGGCGGTCAGGAGTCAGCCATCAGCCATCAGCCGTCAGCCCCAGAGGAGAACCCCATCTGTGTAGAAATACGTCTCGGTGATTATCTTGAACCCCATAGGGGTGACATCTCTGTAAATATAGGAAAGATATCGCGAGCATGGGAAAATACCCAAGCAAAAACACTCGCTCCTACAGAGGAGGGTTGTCAGTGGTCGGTGGGAAATGAGAACCCCAGCGATGTTCGTCTGAATCGCAGATGCATCGGATGATGAAAGAGGTCGGGGTTACAAACCCCTCCCACAAGAAGCTTCAAGGGGCGCGATCGGGAGATCGCAACAGAAGAGTCGAGGTGTTTTTGATAGGGGTTTTTGCTTGGGCGTTTCTTTTTCCCCAAGAACCCTCGCCAGCGACCGGTGTGGGGTTTGGACGGAAGAATTGAGGTTAGGAAACCTCGCCAGCGGGAAGCGGTGGTCAATTGGCAGCGGGAATTCTCAATCCCCTAAATTCCCCTTATCAGGGCGGCAGGTGGAAATTCGGAAACTGCATCTATTGTAATTCTTCAAGCGGGATATGAGACATCCCACCTTGCTCAAGATCAATGTAAAGTTTATTATTACCGACGACAAGCGCGTCAATTGTACCCCGAATACTTGGAGAAATCTGTTCCCACTTGCTATAGTCATCCAAGCGATAGACCCCTGCATTACCAGCACCATAAACGTTGGTATGATCGACAGTGAATCTATCTATGACGGGACGGGTCCCCATTTCATCGGTGAGCACGCGCCAGTGTTCGCCGTTCTGTGAAGCCAAGACACCTGCGTCCGTTGCGACGTAAACCGTTGACCCGATAAAGACGATCTCTTTGAAGTGGGTAAAGTGGAGTGGAAGATTCGGTGTAATATCTCTCCAACTGTCTCCCTCATCAAGTGATTGAAACAGTGTGCCATCTCGTTTTCCGACATAGACGGTCTCCCCTGAAGCAGCCAACCGGAATCCTTGTCTCCAAGGTGTACCCCTTGATGACCGTTCGGTGAGGTCTATTAATCCCGTATTCGTCCATTCCGAATCGCCGGTTTTCAATTTGAAAAGCACTCGCTGGTATTCCACGTAGAACGTCCCATCACTGATCGCAAATCCACCGGTTGTCGCACGGGTCGCAGCACTACGCAATGCCTTCATCAACCGAGAATCCATTTCTACGTCATCAAAGAAAGAGAAATATTTGGCTTCCGTAATAGATTTCCATAATTCGGTGGACAGTATTTCTGTATGAAAAGCGGGTATTCCTTGAACTGGCGCGAAGACATTGGCATCCGTAGACAAGCGGTAAATACGCAGATTCTCTTTTTCAGACGCAATCGCATAAAGCTCACCCTCTACGACCACCAAGTTTGAATTAGAAGAGAAATCAACGGGAGACCGCTCTTCCTGTGTGGATTTGGAATCCACCAGAACGCTTTTCCACGATTCACCTGCATCGGTTGATTGGGCAATATCACTGTAGGTATACGCATAGAGTCGGTTGTTGAATGCCACCAAACTTCCTATCTTCGTTCCTATGATTCCATCCATAAATGGGTGCCACGATTCACCGGTGTCAATGGTTTGATAAATCCCGTTCGTTCCAACCGCATAAAAAGTCCTACCGTTTACGCCTATATGTCGCGAATTAAGACCTGTTAAGGAACGTGTGTTAACATCAAGTTTTGTCCAAGTTTTCCCCGCATCCGTTGACCGAAATTGCTCAGAACCGTGTAAGATGAGCGTCTCGCCAGCAACCCAGAACTCTATCTCCGTGCTTGCCGTAAAAAAGAGAGGCTCATTTTTAGGCGTTATCTCCGTCCACGATTTACCGAAGTCAACTGAGTGGAAAATCGCCCCTCTGAGTGCTTTTGGATTTACTATTATCCCTCTTTTCGTTTCAGGCGAGTGCCACATAGACAGATCCGAACCGACGCCAACATAGAGATTGTTTTCAAAGACCTTCAGGAAATGGATAGCATTGGAGAATTGCACCGGCACTTGCTCCCATCGTTCTGCGTTGAGACGATAGAATCCGCTGTCTACGTCAGCAAACGCCTCAGTTTCAAAGGATCGGGGAGTTTTGAAGGTTTCCACTGGCACCTGCTCCCAACGATCTGCGCCGAGACGGTAGAGTCCCCTGTTTGTGCCAGCAAATACCACGCTTCCAATTTCTGCCACTGCGCGAATGCGTTTACCTGACAACCCTTCGTTAAACGAGTTCCATCGTGTGCCAGCATCCGTAGATCGGAAAATACCTTCATCTCGAAACGCAAGATACATTGCAATGCCTGTTCGTGAAGGAGTGATTTGCGGCGCATCGGTTACGATCAGCCCAACATGATGATCTCCCTCTGGTCGAGGACAAAAGACGTCCCATGTCTCGCCATCATCACTCGAAGTGAAGATTTCATCATCAGAAACGATATAGAGGGTGCCGCTATGCTCTGCCATAGACATATAGCCCCCAGGGGTTGGGATATTCGCGTTGATGCGTGTCCATGCAGGTGTATCCGCTGTCAATCTGTAGATACCTGTTTGTGTGTCAATGTAGAGTGTGCCATCAGACGCAGCAAAGGTATCAAAGATTGGGGTCCCTTGGGGGCCACTTGCCTGTGTCCACTGCGCTGTAGAGAATTTAGCGGGCACATCCGTTTCCGTAGCGGTCGTCAAATGCGCTTCAGAAGACTGTAAACCGGCACTGTTGTTTTTACCCGGGGATACAGCACTTCCGGCCTGATTCCGGACACTCGGTTTTGAATCAATATTAAGCGTAAAAGGCACATCAATAATTTCGATGGTCGGCTCGGATTCTGCCTCGAAACTATAGGGTTGTTGAAAACGGGTGAGGTAGGGTTGGCTCGCGCCTAACAGCAAAGTGATTAGAAGGGTAGCGGTACCGAAAGCAACCCATGGGAACAGCGGTTTCGCAGCCGGAGGTGGTATTGGTTTTATGTCGGCGATCTGTCGCATGATATGGCTTGTTAGATTTTCCGATAACTGTACACCGCCGAGAACCTTTTGAACTAAGAGTTCTTGGTCATCCAATAAACGTTTCCGCGCCCGGCGGAGCCGACTCTTAATCGTGTTCACGGATACACCGAGGAATTTGCCAATCTCCTTTGTTGTCATATCGCCGAGATAGTAGAGTGTCACCACTGTGCGTTCACTCTCCGGTAGCTTCTTCAGCAACTTCTTGACGACTGCATGCCGACGATCAAGCGATTCTGTTTCGCGTTGCTCGGATACATAACAGGTATAAGAGAATTCCTCTATCTCTTTTGCACTTGTTGCCTCCAGCGATTGTACCGCAGGTTTGTGTCTTTGGAGCCAATTAATACAGAGCCGATCCACAATGACATAGAGCCACCCGGCAAATTGATTGGGATTCTTGAGCGTTGAAAGCTTCTTGTATACCTGAAGAAAAACGTCTTGCGTAATTTCTTCAGCGTAGTGAAAATCGCCAATCTTCCGCCATATAAGGGCATGAACACCCTTTCGGTATTTATGGATCAAGACACCAAATGCTTCATCGTCGCCTGATAAAATTCTTCGGATCAGTTGGACATCGTTATCTGCCATCAGGATCCTCCATGATGCGCGAACAGATATGATCGCGCTCACCCAGCGCATTCTTGTGGGTACTCCCGTGGGTGCCCACGGCGATAACCTTTTCGCCAAGTTTCATTGTATCACTATCCCCGAGTTGGAGAACCCCTGCTTCTTTACCTTCCACCTTTAAGATAACCAGATCGTGCTCCGGATCGCTCGCCACGACACCTTTGATAGTGTGCCGTATCGGTTGGTTAACCGACTTTACCTCCCAATTATGGGACTCTCCATAAATGCCAGCAAGGACGTGAACGCTGGTAACAACCAGATCCCGTCGAACGAAGAAACCACTACCGTTGCCAATTATCCCGTCGGCAGCGTTAACAATTAAGATCACTGTGGCGGCTTTTCCGGTTTGTGCAGTTCGTCGATTAGGGTTCAGTGATACAGCGTTTTCCTCGGTTCGCGTGTCCTGCGGGACAAGCCCTTGGGCATAGGACAACAGAAAACCAAACGCTAAGCCCCCGACTAACACTAACGTTTTGTTGGCAAGGCTCATCCGAATATGTTCCTTTATCTTAAAGGTCGTTGTAATCATATTCCCCCATTATTAAAGACACACTTTACGGACGGAAAGGGTGCATAATATGAAAAAAATGGATGAATTATGAATTTTAACCGAACATCGGGTTTTGAATCGACATCGAGAACGATAAAAGTGTCAACAATTTCAACGGTGGGTTCGGAGACTACCTCAAAACTGTACGGTCTCTGAAAGCGGACGAGGTATTCGCCGGCCACGCCTAACAGCAAGGCAATCAGAAGGCTCGCGATACCAAAAGCACCCCACGGGAGCAACGGTTTCGCTACCGGAGGCGGTATCGGTTTCACGTCGGCGACCTGCCGCATGATGTTCTCGGTGAGGTTGGTGGATAACTGCACGCCGCCGAGCACTTCCTGAACCAAGCGTTCTTGGTCCTGACGTAAACGTTCTCGCGCCCGCCGCAGTCGACTTGTAATCGTGTTTACGGAGACGCCTAAGAATTTGCTAATCTCCTTCGCTGTCATTTCACCAAGATAGTAGAGCGTCATGACTGTGCGTTCACTCTCCGGCAGTTTGGAGAGAAGTTTTTGGGCGATTTCATAGCGATACGTGGTGCCTTCCGCTTCGCGCTGTTCTGCGGCATGATGGTTATAAGCGGATTCCTCTATTTCTTCCATAGGCGTGTCCTCCAGCGATTGCATCGCGGGTTTGTGTCTGTTGAGCCAATTAATACAGAGTCGATTTGCAATGACATAGAGCCACCCCGCAAATTGGTTAGGGTTTTTGAGGGTCGAGAGTTTTTTATATGCTTGGAGGAAGGTATCTTGCGTAATTTCCTCAGCATAGTGAAAATCGTTAACTTTCCGCCACGCAAGGGCATGAACACTCTTTTGGTACTTTTGGACCAAGATGCTAAATGCCTCGTCATCGTCTGACAAAATTCTATGGATCAGTTGAACATCGTTTTCTACCATCAGGATCCTCCACGGTGCGCGAACAGATTTGGTTGTCCCCACATTCCCATCATAAGTTATCTCACGAGCAATTTAATCGACACGCTTAGGTAGGCGAGAAAATTAAATAATTTACTGCATAATGTTTTCCTTGACATGAAACAGTATATCACATTTCTATTTTTTTGATAAACTGGATAGGTACGAAAGCTGCTCGCACAGACTCTAATAACCTAAGTTGCCATTTTGTAGCATAATCTTTTAGATTGTGCATATCCGTGCGCAAACTGAAAGTTTACGCTACAAGACCTCTACGGATATTGTCCCGCAGGTTTCCTATAGGCTTGCGCAGACCTCTTTCATGAAACACAATGTCTGCCTACCTAAAATCCTATAGGTGGCAACTCGGGTTATATAGTTTACTGGGATTTTTTCAGTTCACCCCAGCGTGTCAGTAGTTTGTCTTTTGGGTCAACTGCCAGAAAACCGGTGTCAAACGCCTCAACGATTGGCGACAATTTACCACCATTTTCAAGACCACCTAAGGCATAGATGGTACCCTTAACAACAACTGCTCTTGTCGTTTTTGGGATCGTCATTGGCTCTATTTTACGCCATTTGTTAACGCTTGGATTATAAACATCAACATCACCGATGCGATTAATTTCCCGATTAATACCACCTATTGTATAAATCTCATTATCGACGGCAACGGATGCAAACCAACCTCTGAACATTGGCATATCAGGGAGCTGATACCATTCGTCGGTTTTCGGATTATATTCTTCAATACTTCTAACAAAACGTTCGGCAAGGCGGGGTGCCCTCCGCCTATCATAACCGCCAAGAACATAAATTTTACCGTCTACAACGGCAGCATCGGTCACCTCTCGTTCTGTCGGCATGTCTGCGCGCTTCTCCCATTTATTGGTTAACGGATCGTAGACCTCAACGAGACCTGTTACCACAGGCTCATCAAGTCTTTTATCGTGAACACGCCCACCGATGATGTATATCTTTCCATCAACGATCGCGATGGTGAAGTGGTCACGCAGCGTTGGCATATCCCGTTTTTTGACCCATGTGTCGGTTCCTGTGTCATACATCTCGACGTTCTTTTTATATCTGAACGCACCCCGAGGTCCTTTTCGGTCGTAGCCCCCAAACTCTCCTCATACGCGCACCCATAACGCCGCTACTTCAAAATCACCATCCGCCGCGTCGCTGAGAAATCCCCGGCGGTAAGCGTGTAAAAATACAGGCCACTGGCGACCGGTTCGCCGACTGTATTCCGGCCGTCCCAATACGCTGCCCGCGCGCGCGAGGTATACCGCCCCGCTACCTGATACCCGAGCGACAGTTCACGCACCAGAACGCCACGCGGGTTGTAAATCGCGATGCGAACCGCTGCGGGTGTTTTTAACTGGTAGGGGATCCACGTCTCTGGATTGAACGGGTTCGGGTAGTTGTGCAACAAAGCGGTTTCTGCTGGCATCAGAAGTGCCAAGAGGTCTTTAAGCATCTCGATCCCTCTTGCCGTCGTTGGATCTTTATGTTCAAATTGCTTTGCATCGCGCAACCACCCCTGGACCTCTCCTGCGGTGGGCATCTCAACGACTTGTGGATGCGCAGTGGGTGCCGACGCAGTCGTATCGAACGCCCCTGCCACCAAGACCAAGTCTTGAATGTTGACCACACCATCTTCATTGATGTCCGCCGCAGTCTGCCCGGTTTGTCCGAACTGCGACGCAACGAGGACGAGATCTTGGATATTGACGACACCGTCGGTGTTGAGATCGCCTGCGAGTTGGACTGGTTCGCCGGCAGGCGTAGCGGGTTGAGATGGTTCGACAGTGGGCGTAGCGGGTGTCAGTTCCCACACCTGAATCGTATTGTCATAACTCCCACTCGCCAGCATGCTACCATCCCGGGAGAAGGCCACGGAAGTGACACCACGCCTGTGCCCTCTAAGCGTCTGCAGGTGTTGCCCGGTTTTCGCATCCCACAACCGAAGTGTATCGTCATAAAACAGAATTGTATTGACATAACCCCCACTCACTAACGTGCGACCATCGGGAGAAAACGCTACGGAATTGACATAATCCATATCCGCCTCAAGCGTCAGTTTGTGTTCTCCAGTGTCAGCATCCCACAACCGAAGCGTCCTGTCATAACTCCCACTCGCTAACGTGCGCCCATCAGGAGAGAATCCTACGGAAAGGACACCATCCGTATGCCCCTCAAGCGTCAGCTTGTGTTCGCCGGTTTCAGCATCCCACAACCGAAGCGTCCTGTCATAACTCCCACTCGCTAACGTGCTACCGTCGGGAGAGAACACTACAGAACGGATATAATCCGTATGCCCTTCAAGTGCCGGCTTGTGTTGTCCGGTTTCAGTATCCCACAACCGAAGCTTATTGTCATAACCCCCACTCGCTAACGTGCGACCATCGGGAGAAAACACTACAGAACGGACACCATCCGTGTGCTCCTCAAGTGTCTGCAGGTGTTGCCCTGTTTTCGCGTCCCACAACCGAACCGTATCGTCCCAACTCCCACTCGCTAACGTGCGACCATCGGGAGAAAACGCTAAGCAAGTGACACCATTTGTATGCCCCTCAAGCGTCAGTTTGTGTTGTCCGGTTTCAGTATCCCACAACCGAATCGTCCTGTCCCGACCCCCACTCGCTAACGTGCGACCATCAGGGGAGAACGCTACGGAAAGGACACCATCCGTATGCCCCTCAAGTGCCAGTTTGTGTGGGTCGCTCGGGACACCCTCTACTTCTGCTAGACTGCTCGTCACTGTTCCGTCTGGCGTGAGCTGAAGAATATTCCCGCTGGCGTATTTTCCCCATACACTATTGTGGTTAACCTCGCCAACCCATCTGTATTCACCGGGAAGCGTTACCACATAGCCGTATAATCCGGTAGCTTTTTCTGAATCAGGAACATCAACCCAGGGGCTCGTTGAATCATCCCGCCTCTGCCATTTGGAGTCGCGAACTGAATCAGTAGAAGCAGTACTGCGGTTCGTTACGTTAAAAACGGAAAATCTTCCGTGTGTTCCAAAGCCTATTTTAATTCCGTCCTTGAGTAGTTCGATAGTTACTGCTGGCGGATACTCGTCCGCAGTTTGACCATAACTAATGCCCTGCGTGCCGATGCCTATCAACACAACACCTAAAATCACTACCAAGATTTTTCGATTAACAATTGCGCTTTTCATCAAATTTTTCGGCGTGAAAACCCTCGAATTTATTCGGGGAAGGAAACGCCGCCTCCTTTAGGATAGAAACTGTGCATAATTTGGGAAAAGTGAAGAATTAGTTTTCAGTTTTCGGTTCTCAGTTAAGAGTGTTTTTGATAGGGTGTTTCCCCAGGAATTAGAATTCCCTTCTACAAGAGATTTCATTACTTCAGTCGTCCCCAGGTTGTCGTGAGTTTTCCGTGGGGTTCGACTGTGAGTGGGATGCCGGTCCTCGCCCCACCTTCGCCCACCAGATGATGCGCATGACCCGATGCGTCTGAGAATTTCCGTGTTCCACTCGGTTCATCAAAATGCCATAACGCAGCCGTCTTTGCGTCATAACTAACGGGACACAGATAATCAAGATGTCTAACGTCCAACGTCTTTTCACGGTTTACCACGTTTACGGGCAGAAAGCCCAATGCTTTAGCGTTGGGATGAATGCCCGCCCTTGTGAATTAGACCATAGGTCTATATTGAAAAAAGACTTGACATCTGTCTAAAAAAAGTATTATACTTAAAGTAGCATTGTTGGTAGAGAATGTTACCCGCGCCGCAAGGCGCGGTCTCTACCGAACCAAGTAACATTGGGAACGATGCTAAGGAAAAACAATGCGAAACACAAAACACAAACTTTTCAAGGATAAGACGTTGCGTCACCTGCAGGACGACTGCAATATCTGTGGCGTTATCAAAAATCACTTCCTTGCGCTCTGCATGCGATATTATCGTAGGTATGGTAAGGGACTTTCTTTTGCGAAAATGTGTAAGCATTTGACGAAACTTAAGCGTCTTGAAAAATACCAGCATTGGAATATTCCCTACTCATGGGCGTTGCAAAATGTTCTCAAGCGTCTGGCACAAAGTTTTCGCGAAATAAAAACATTAGGTAGAGGTCACCCGAAATTCAAGTCCTGTCAGAAACACAAAGGGATGACGTTTCGCGGTGAACAGGTGAAGATTGAAAAGGTCTGTGAGAAACAGAAGCACGAGAGAAATCACCCGACGTATAAAATCCGATTGAATGGGCGTTGGTATCGTTTCGCCCTGCACCGTCCGATAGAAGGCGAAATCATTGAAGTTCAGGTTACACGAGACGCACTCGGAGATGTTTACATCACGCTCACTGAAGACTATAGCGAAGTCAAATATGAACCCAAGACGGGTCAAGCTGAAGGGTTTGATTTTGGTATTAGAGACTTCCTGACTACCAGTGACGGACACCGAGAAATATCTCCGATGTTCTACAAACACAACGCTGAAAAGTTGGCGGAAGCACAAAAGGTATATTCCCGTAAAGTCAAAGGTTCTAACAATCAGGAACGAGCGCGTAAGAACGTTGCCCGTATCCACAAGAAAACAGCAAACCAGCGAACAGACCACCACTGGAAACTTGCGATAAAACTCTGTCGGAAGTTTGACATCCTGTTCTTTGAAGACCTGAACCTTTCGGGTATGAAACGCTTGTGGGGTAAACAAGTTTCTGACCTTGCTTTTGGTGAATTCATGCAGAAACTCAAACACCAGAGCAAAAAGCGTATCCGTTCTGTGCTGAAGATTCATCGGTGGTCGCCCACTACAAAAGCGTGTTCTGTTTGTAACTCTCATAATAAAGACTTAACGCTATCAGATCGTCACTGGACATGCCCAAGTTGTGGAACACACCTTGACCGCGACCAGAACGCTGCTATGAACATTCTTAAGGAAGGGGTAGCTTCCTTTGGGTTAGGAGTCGTAAGACCGATTGTTTTGTTCAACAGGATTGTCGGCACCTCCGTTGAAGCGTGTAGTCCGCTTCTCAATTCCACAAATGCTTCTGTTTAATATTTGCAGAAGCCCAAGTCTTTAGGCTTGGGTCTATCACCTCCATTCCGTCCGAGCATCGCAGGATTGCAAGTGTCTTAAATTCTATCGTGTACGTCACACCTTCTATAATTAAAGACACAATTTTCGGAGAAAAACTGTGCATAATTTGAAAAAAATGTAAAAAATGTGATTTTTAATCCAATGAGGGTAGCGATCGGCGGTTAGCAAGCGTCGGGATTCGGAGATCCCTCCTACAGAAGAGGGTGGTGCGCGGACCATTGGGTGAGAAAGAAGAGGCGAGGTTGGGAAACCTCGCCAGCGGTGGGTGAGGCGGTTTGGATATTCCAGTGCGATTGGACAAAAAACAAAAAACTTGACATTTTTTTGACTTTAATTATAAGATATAGGCAATCTTATAGCGGTTTCTCCCAATTTGATGAAACCGAAAGTTCAGAACGGTATTCCATCGAAAGTTACTCACGTGAGGGATCCCCTCACGGTAAACGTATCGGAGGTGAACATGTCACAGAACGATGTTGCGTTAATGGCGCACCTCATGCGCCGCGCAGGGTTTGGAACAACCCGCACCGAGCTGGAAGCCTACGTCGAAAAGGGCTACGAGAATGTCGTTGAGGATCTCGTCCATCCTGAACGCGGGACCCCCATTGATGAAGACATTTTAGAACGCTACTTCGGCGGTGAAGGTGCTTATGTCAGTATTTGGATCTATCGGATGTTGAACAGCAGATGTCCACTTCAAGAGAAGATGGCACTCTTCTGGCATCATGTCTTTGCAACGGGGTTAGGTAAGAATCAGCATATCCTTGCATCCTCGAACCAGATTGATATGCTTCGATGCCTCGGTATGGGACAGATACGAGACACTCTACTCGAACTCTCCAAAGATCCGGCGATGATCTTCTGGCTCGACAATAATGAAAATCGCAAAGGCGAACCCAACGAGAACTACGGGAGAGAACTCCTTGAGCTTTTCTCATTGGGAGTGGGCAACTACAGTGAAGATGACATCAAGAGTTGCGCTCGCGCCTTCACAGGCTGGACATTCGGGCAGCCGATTCCGTTGTATCCCCACGGTTACTACTCGGCCCCCTTCCTGTTCGTTGAAGAGGAACACGACCACGGGGAGAAAACTTTCTTGGGGCACACCGGAAATCTCAATGGTGATGACATCATCGACATCATCGTCGAACAACCCGCTTGTGCCAGATTTATCTCCAGACACCTCTATAACTTCTTTGTCGCAGATGAGCCACAGGTCCCGTCGTGGAACGTGACGCCACCTCAGGATCCGGAAGCGGTTGAGACCCTCGCGGGCGCATTCATGGCGTCTAACGGGAATATATCCCACGTCCTCAACGTCCTTTTCAATTCCGACTTCTTCAAGGAAGCCCAATTCAAGAAGGTCAAGAGTCCGACGGAACTCGTCATGGGGATTCTGAAACTGGTAGGCACCTTCCAAGGTCCGCAACCCGGAATGGGGCAATATGCAGGTGCTACGCAATTGATGGGACAGAAGCTCATGGATCCACCTACCGTAGAAGGGTGGCACACCGGTAAAGAGTGGATCGATGGGGGTTTGCTTACCGCTCGCGTCAACTTCGCCGTTAGTGAAGTCAGCGACGCATCGAAACCCGGAATTCAGGATCTCATCACACGTTTGAAAAATAACGGGGGTTCACTCTCGCCGGAAGCGTTTGTGGAGAGATGTCTTGAACTCACCGGACCGCTGACAATAGGCGACACCACTCGTGAGTATCTCACCCAATTTGCGGAAGCGAACGGTGAACTCAACCTTGGAGATGATGACGCTGCGGAGGAAAACCAAGAGCGAGTCGTCAGTATGCTCCAATTAATCGTGGCTTCAAGAGAGTATCAACTTGGCTAACCTTTTGTAGCCCGGTCCCGTGATCGCGGCTTCAAATATAGGAGACATCGACATGAGTACGACTAAGAAAGCCCCGGTCCTCGTCGTTGTACAACTCAGCGGCGGCAACGACTTCATGAATACACTCATTCCGTACACAAGCGGGATTTATCACGATTCCCGTCCGGTTGTCGGCATCAAAGCGGAAGACGTGCTACCGGCAGAGGTAGACGACCATTTGGGCTGGCACCCGCAAGCTGCTCCCTTAAAAGAGATGTTTGACGCCGGTGATGTCGCTGTTGTGCAGGGAATCGGATACCCGGACTCAAACCGCTCACATTTCCGGGCAATGGACATCTGGCATACCTGTGAACCCCTGAAAATCGGTGATGAAGGTTGGGTCGGCAGGCTCGTCCGAGAACTCGATCCACAGAGCCGCAACGTCTTAACAGGTGTCAGTTTCGGACAGGGTCTCCCGCGCGCCTGTGCACTCTCCGGCATTCCCGTCACTTCTGTTGGCGATTTGGATAACTACGGATTGATGACCAGCATTGGTGATGAGGGGCAACGGACAAAAGCACTTGAGATATTCAAAGGGATGTACGGTGGCACGGTTGGCACCGGTATCGTGATGGACTACCTCAGCCAAACCGGGTTAGACGTGATCAAAGGTGCTGATGAACTCAAAAAGGCACCGGCGATGTATACGTCTGAAGTGGAATACCCACAAAACTCGATCGCAAAGAGCCTACGGGATGTCGCACGGGTCCACCTCGCCGATCTCGGCACACGCGTTTTTTACACGCAGCACGGCGGTTACGATAACCATGCCAACGAGGTCCCGACACACCCACGACTTCTGACAGAACTCACGGAAGCTATCCAAGCATTCTTCGCCGATCTACGGTCGCAGAACGCCTCGGAAGAGATCGTCATGTACGTCTTCACAGAATTCGGCAGACGTATCCGAGATAACGCCAGCGGCACTGACCATGGTACCGGCGGCGGTGCGTTCATCATCGGTGACCATGTGAAAGGCGGACTCTACGCCGAATATCCGTCTCTCGATCCGTCCCGTTGGGTACACGGCGAAGACCTTGAGCATACCATCGACTTCCGGGGCATATACGGAACGCTTTTAGAGCAGTGGATGGGTGTAGATCCGACCCACATTGTCGGTGGGAATTTTGAACAGCTTCACCCCTTTTCAGTGTAGTTTGCAAACTGAAACTTGCTATTAAATGACTTAAGAATAACGGTAGGAGGCTATCATGGGTAGACCTTACGGCTTGCTGCGTGCCGGGTTTCCATTTCACAAGACCCTGAGCATGCGGCGAACGACCAACTTTCCGGTTGACATCGCAATCGGAAAAGAGGGACGTTTGTATATCATGTGCCGTAGTGACGGCACGGCGATGATTCGGAAATATACCGTTGAGGACGAAGACCTCGGCACGCTGGGTGGTTACGGACAGGGTGACGGTCAATTCACGTGGCCCGTGACGATTACCCCTGACAGCGAAGAAAATCTTTATGTATCCGATGAATATCTGCATCGGATCGTCGCCTTTAACAGTGAAGGTGAACATATCGGTACGTGGGGTGAACACGGCACCGATCCGGGGCAACTCAACGGACCCGCGGGTATCGCCTTCGATCCGGAGGGGAATCTCTACGTCGCTGACAGCTTGGGGCATCGCGTGCAGAAGTTCACGAAAGATGGTAAGTTCCTCATGCAATGGGGAGGTTATGGCGACGGTGAAGGTGAATTTAACATGCCCTGGGGAGTCGCTGTAGACGAACTCGGCGATGTCTATGTTTCCGATTGGCGAAACGATAGGGTACAGAAATTCAACGCCGCTGGAGAATTCCTCTTTGCATTCGGCAAATCCGGTAGTGGCAATGGTGAGCTCAACCGTCCCGCCGGGATTGATGTTGACCTGCACGGCGATATCTATGTCGCCGACCGAGGCAATGACCGCATTCAACTCTTCAACGCCGAAGGGCAATATGTGCAGAAATTCCTCGGCGATGCCACCTTGTCAAAGGTGTCCCTGGCTTACATGATGACAAACGCCAGCCCAAATCGGATGCGCGATATGGCGGACCTGGAGCCGCAGAAATACCTGCGTTCACCGAAATCTGTCGCAGTCAGTGATGAGGGATTGATGTTCGTGCCAGACTTTGGGTCCTATCGGGTTCAGGTGTATCGGAATATGGTAGTGCCGTTGACAGAACAGGAATTTAGCCCACCGCGTCGGTCGGTCACGTTGCATCAGGAATAGGACCTGGGCAAGGTTAGAACCCTATCAGCGAAACAAAACTACAGTTTATTTAAAAAAGCCAAGCGTGTGTTTGCCATGCGCTTGGTTTTTCTGCGTACTGTACTGGATTTGTCTACCTCTCCGCTGGCGGGGTTTGTAACCCCACCTACTCGCAATACCGCTATTCTCCTGACCGCTGACGGCTGACAGCCAACATTCAGACGACTCTCTGAAAAATTATGCAACCTTTTTTTCTTTAGATTGTATCTAATAAATAGAAGGTGTTTCCTTGCTGATGTCAAAACTACGTTTCTTCCATCGAACTCACGTTAATGTTAAGTAAACCCAAAATCTTAATTGAACGTTGAATTGTCACGTCAATGCCCGAATCGGAGGTCAAAACGACTGAATGAAGCCACAAATCGTTATAGTTCTATTTGTGTTTATCACCATGCCACTCTCTGTTATAGCCCAAACCGGTGATATTCAAGGAACCGTCTATCAGCGAAGTACAGGGAAATCCCTCGTAGGTGCTGATGTTCGTATCCTCGAAACTGACCAGCACCAAAAGACCGATGAAAACGGGGGCTTTCAGTTCACAGAACTACCCGAAGGCACATATACCATCGTCGTAACCCATCCTGTGGAAACGGCACCCACAAAAGTGTCGATGGACATCAGTAGCGGCGATACCACCGAAGTCAAAATACACCTCGGGGTGGTTTTTAAGCTCGAAACAGTAGTGGTAGAAGGGAAACGCCTCCCACCGACGGTGAGTCGCACGGAAATTCTCGGCAGTGAACTCCTCCGCATCCCCGGCACCTTCAACGATACACTCAAAGGACTCATGACCCTTCCAAGTATCGGTATTCCAAACGACTACTTCGGGGCTCTCTATATCCGTGGGAGTGAACCCGGATCAAACCTTTATTATCTCGATCGAACGCCTCTCGGCTACCCTTTCCATTGGGGCGGTTTACTTTCAACAATCAGTTCTGAAACACTTGAAAAAATTGACATCTATGCGGGTGGATATGGTGCTGAATTCGGACTGGACTCGCAAGCCGTGCTTGACATATATGCACGCGACAACATTGAAAAGTCGTGGAGCGGAAAATTCAATTTAAATCTCCTCTATTCTGAAGGACTCCTCGAAACCAAAATCGGTGATAAGGGATACATCTCCGCCTCTGGACGGCGCAGTTACTTAGATCTCATCGCTGGACCTATCATTGCGGAGCAAACGGGAACGGCACAGCAGTTACCCTATTTTTCAGACTATCAACTAAAATCTACCTACGCGCTGACTGAAAAACATCACCTCACGGTGAACGCCTTCGCCGCAACTGACCATTTTAAGATTGAGGAAGAGGCAACCTTGGTAGAAGAGGGCGAAGAAATACAAGATATAGAAGAAATTCCCTATGAAGATGCTGCGCGCTCAAGTGTCCAGTTCAAAAACGGGTTCGATGGACAAGGGCTTCATCTCCGCTCAAATTTCACCGAAAATCTTACCTCTCATCTCTCTTTGACCCGTTCTCATAATTTTCTCAATATCGATCTCCAAGCTGTCACCGGCGAGAGATACACTATCGTTGAGGGCAGGGTGGAACCGTCAAGCTATGCAGCGAACTACTTCCACTATGAAATAAAGATTAATGCGCCAGTCTACACGCTGCGCGAAGATGTCTCCTACAGGTTAAATCCGACGCTTCAATTGGAGTCAGGTTTTCTCTACGCTTTCAATCCCGCGAAAAGCTCAGAAAACGGCTGGATTGAGGAGAATTTTGAGGCAGAGCCCGACTTAGATTGGACGGTAGAGACACCTGACGGTGAAGTCGTCGAAGAGTCCTCTTTCGAGGAGATACATGATGAATTCGGACACGATTTTTATCGGACTGAAGGATACGTGCAAGGACGATATGATCCGCTTTCGTTCTTGTCTGTGGCACTCGGCGTTCGATTGGACTATCTGAATGTGACGGAGCAGGTCTCTATTCAGCCACGCGGGAGTGTGAGTTTCATACTGCCGAACGGTTCCAATCTTCGCTTCGCGTATGGACATTATGAACAGAGCCCACAACCGTCTCATCTGCTGTCGGAAAACGGCAACCGGGCATTGGAATCGAGTCTCACACGGCACTATATCATGGAATTAGAACACGAACTCTCATCGCGGACCGAACTCAAACTTGCCACCTATTACAAGGACGCACAGAAGTTGGTAACACCCGATGAAGTCTCGAACTATCTCAATCAAGGGACAGCGTACGTCGGGGGTGCGGAGGTATTCTTACGGCATCGGATTCCAGATAAGTTCTTCGGTTGGATTTCCTATGCTTATACACACGCAGAACGACGCGAGAACCCGAAAAGATCCTATCAACCTTACCTCTTCGATAACACGCACATTGTTAGTATTGTCGCTAACTATAACTTCACACCGAATTTTGAGATCGGCGCGAAGTGGCAGTATCTCAGCGGCACCTCCGAAGTCCCTATCAGTTCGATCGTTCTCATCCAAGACCCCGTAACGCGTGGATTGAACCCGCTTTTGGCGAGTGCTGACGAACAATTAAGCACCGAACTGGCACCGTATCATAAGTTAGACTTTCGGGTGAGTTATAAATGGAACATTTGGGGACTGAAGGCAGGTGGATTCCTTGATATTCTGAATGTATACAACCGGAAAAACAAGATAAGGTTCATTTTTGAAGAGGCAACCCTTGACGTTCAAGGTCAGGAAGTCGGCATTGAACGTGAAGTCTTTGACGCACCGCAACTGCCTCGGATAGTTTATTTCGGATTGACGCTTGAATTTTGACAGCAAGGGGTGAAGCGATGCACAATTTGGATCTGGGATTTGCCGTTTACAGGTTGCTCTGGTATAATGCTGCTGTAGCATGCCCATGCCTGTAACAAGGAGAAACATCGATGAAAACTTGGATTATTTTTGGTATCTGCGTTCTGATGTTCGCTGGCTGTACAAGTACCGAGTATCAAAAGATGCAAGCAGAACGAGATCAGCTGCTCAAGAATTACGAGGACCTCCGCGAGGAACATAATGAACTCAAACTCAAAACCAATATAACCGATACACTCCTCGGGAAGTGGAAGTTCCTGAACCTTGAGATTGAGGAAAGTAATGTCAGCGAAGAAATTGCGGAAACCAAAGCTGCACTTTATGCCCTTGACCTGAAGAATCTCACGCTTGAATTCTTCGAGGAAAAAGGTATGTACAACTACCGTGGCAAAAACGGTGACACGGATGTGTTGGGTCAATTTACCGTCATCACTGTTCGGTACGGCGACGAACCCTTCCCTTTTATCTAACCTTCCGAGACTAAAACCCAATCCTTTAGGTTTGGGATACAGTCTCGCCGTTGTGAATTAGACCAGAGGGTCTCTGTTAAAAAAAGACTTGACTTTCGGTGAAAAATGTGGTATAATTAGAGTATCAAGCTGGCAGACATGAACAGCGTAATCGCAAGGTTACGTGTCTGCCTACCCACTGTTCAGGGGTTAAGAACTTGAGACTTGAGATACCATGCGAAACACCACACATAAACTTTTTCGTGATACCTCTTTGAAGCATCTCCAGGATGACCTGAATATCTGTGGCGTTGTTCGGAATCATTTCAATGCGTTGTCTCGGCGATATTACCGTCGGTATGGTAAGGACTTGTCGTATTCCAAGATGTCGAAACATTTGACGCGGCTGAAAAAGCTTGAGAAATACCAACATTGGAATATCCCTTACGCGTGGAGTCTTCAGAATATGCTCAAACGCTTGGCACAGAGTTTCAAAGAAATGAAAACACTTGGCAGAGGTCACCCGAAGTTCAAGAAGTGCAAGAAACACAAAGGGATGACGTTCTCTGGTGAACAAGTTGCGTTGGAGAAAGTGCTTGACGCGCAGAAGAACGAAAGAAACCACCCGACCTATAAGATAAGACTGAATGGACGTTGGTATCGTTTCGCGTTGCACCGTGAAATACAAGGTGCTATCAAACAGTTTCATGTTAAGAGGGACGCACTCGGAGATATGTATATTACGCTGACAGAAGACTATACCGAAATTAAAATTGAACCCAAGACGGGTCAAGCTGAAGGGTTTGATTTTGGTATCAAAGACTTCCTGACTGGCAGTGATGGTCATAGATATACGTCTCCAATGTTCTACAAACTCAACGCTGAAAAGTTGGCGGAAGCACAAAAGGTATATTCCCATAAAGTCAAAGGTTCTCAGAATCTCGAACGAGAACGTAAGAACGTTGCCCGTATCCATAAGAAAACGGCGAATCAAAGGACAGACCACCACTATAAACTTGCTATAAAGTTGTGTCGGCAGTTTGATATCCTGTTCTTTGAAGACCTCAACCTTCGCGGTATGAAAAAACTTTGGGGTCAACAGGTATCTGACCTCGCCTTCGGTGAGTTTCTGCAGAAGCTGAAACACCAGAGCAAAAAGCGTATCCGCTCTGTGCTGAAAATCAATCGGTGGTCGCCGACCACAAAGTGCTGTTCTGTTTGTGGACATAAAAATCAAAACCTCACGCTATCAGATAGAGACTGGACGTGTCCAAAGTGTGAGACACACCTCGACCGCGACGAGAACGCTGCTATGAACATTCTTAAGGAAGGGGTAGCTTCCTTTGGGTTAGGAGTTGTAAGACCTATTGTTTTGTTTAACAAAATCGTAGGCACCTCCGTTGAATCGAACCATCCGATTCTGAATTCCACAAATGCTTCTGCTTAATGATTGCAGAAGCCCAAGTCTTTAGGCTTGGGTCTATCACCATGCAGAAATGCCGCAATGGAGCATCCAGACCGGGACGATACAGGGTATCGGTGGCGTTCAGGTAGCTTTGGCGGAGGTGCAGGGTGGTAATCCATCGTGGTCCCCCAACGGAGAAGAGATCGCTTTCGTTGCTGGCGAGGGAAGTCGTCGTATATACATTGTGGAGCTCCGTTCTCGGAGAGAACGGGCGTTTCTGCCGAATCAGCAGCCGTGGATGTATGGTCCGGCGTGGTCCCCGGATGGTACAAAACTTGCATTTTCTTGGTTAAAATGGGGTCTGGGAGATAGGGACGCAATTTATGTCGCAAATCGCGATGGCAGCGGATTGAAACAAATTGGTAAACCTGTGCTGGGTATCTTTCATCCGGCGTGGTCCCCGGATGGTGAAAAGCTGGTGTATGTGGAGGAAGCCGTAGAAAGGGATCGTCAAATTGTCACAATTGATTTGCAGACTCGACGGAAAAAACAACTGACACGTCGTGGTTTAAGCGTTACACCGTCTTGGTTCAATCCAGCATTTACGACGTTGTCTGTTATGCCGCAACCGCAGTTGATCACCACAGTGTGGGGAAAAATCAAAGCAAATTAGGAAGCGGGACGCACCGTCCGCAGCTGCCCCCGGATGTCAACTTGGACTTTCCAATTGTTCCAGCGCGGTAGCAGTACTGCACTCAACGTTGGCTGACGGATGCCGCGCTCCCATCGCAACGTGACTAACTTTTGGTTTGGGGAATATTCCACACTGAACTTAGCACCGTTGACAGAAAATTCTCTCGGATACTGCGCCTCAATTTCAGCGATGGTGTCCGTGTCTATCTCAGTAAATATCAGATCGTCTATGGAGAGGAGTTGGTATTCCTCAGCAATTTCCACACCTAACAGAGCGAGTCGCGAGACCAACCATGTGTGTGGTGTCACTTCGACGGTTTCCGAGGCAGGCATATCGGGGTTGAGGGCACAATGCAACTGCCAAGCATCGATCGCTTGTGTGAGTTGTTCCCCAACTCCACGGAACAGAGATCCAGAGAGAATGAGAGATGCCAAGGCATCTCTTAGCAATGCCCCGTGGAGTGGGCGACGTTCGCGTCCGATCTCCCTTCCCGCGTATTCGGTTACCACTTCTGCAACAATGTCCTCGCCGTCCAATCTGGGGGCGGCAAGTTGTGAAGTACCAATCCCAGCATCGACGAGGTCGGCAAAAGCACAAGGCATGGCGGTGCGTCCGAGCAATTGAACGCGTGTGCCTTTACCAACACCAACGGTTTCCAAGATCAAAGCGGCGTTCTGTCCTTCCGGAAGGAGCGAATCAGAATCAAGCAAAACCTCCGCCTGCCCGTTCCCCCATGCCTTCCCCTTTCGTCTGCGTACGTAAGCACAAGCGTCCCATTCATGTAAAAGATAGGCAATAAGCGCGGCTCGGTCAGGTTGCGGTGATGCGTTTTCTTGCATCACAGGTGGCAAGTGAAAGAAAGTCCTGAGCTGCGTCGCGATTCTGCGACACTCGGCGAGGGCAGTCTTATGGAGGTGATGGTGCTTCTCATCGCCGGAGCGTAAGGTTCGGATCGCCGTCGTTGCATCACATCCATCGCGAAATAGGTCTTTCTGGCGAGCCTTCCGAACAGCATCCTGTTGCGCAATCGGCATACGGACCATGCGCTGCCATAAGGGGGCAGGACGTTCCAAAGTGGCAATCAAATCAATTAGATCGCGTCGGAGAGGCGATGGAACTTTCACTAACAATCGAGCATGCACTGGATTGACAGGTAGCCCACAGATCTTCGCCCCTTCCGCTGTAAGCATGCCATCGTCAGAGAGGACTCCCCAACTCTGCAAAGCAGTTTGCGCACGTTCCACTGCGAAGTCAGGGGGAGCATCGAGAAACGTCAAATCCTGCGGACGAAAGCCGGTTGAAGCGACCGTCAGCACGAATTGCGTCAAATCCTCTCGCCGCACCTCTGGAAGTGTTTCCTGTTCAAGTTGCCCGTGTTCCTCCCAAAGTCTGTAACAAATTCCCGGTCCGAGGCGACCTGCTCGTCCGCGACGTTGCTCAGCGGAAGCTTGGGAGATTGGACGCAACGCTAAAACGATACGTCGGTTTTGATGGATACGCTGGCGTACTAAACCTGTATCTACAACGGCAGTGATACCGGGAAGTGTAATTGACGTTTCAGCGACGTTGGTTGCGAGAATAACACGGCGGCGTTGGGAATGTGTCTCGAATGCTATATCCTGTGCATCGGATGACAGATCTCCGTGTAGTGGAACGAGTTCGATATGCCGCATCTTGCGAAGTGTCTCGTGGCATTCATTAATCTCACCCTTGCCCGGTAGGAAAACCAAGACATTTCCGGCAGTCTCTTTGAGGGCATGATTAACACCTTTTTCAGCGCGTTCCACTAAATCACGGGATGTCGGGACAACTGTCCCACCAAGATACTGCACTGTAACAGGATAGACGCGTCCCTCCGCCCGTAGCACCCGTCCACCTATAAACTGTGCGAGGTGCTGCGCGGCTATCGTGGCAGACATGATAACGAGTCTCGCATCGCGTCGTTTTTTTCGGCATATAGCGAGAAAGAGGTCTGCCTCGACACCGCGTTCGTGGAATTCGTCCAAGATGATGGTCCCGTATTGATCCAATTCTGACCCCGCGGCATACTGCAAAGCGACACCGGGTGTGACAAAACGGATGCGGGTTAAAGCATTGGAACCAACATCTTCAAAGCGGACAGTATAACCGACAGAATGCCCTAAGGGTTCGCCGTGCTGTTTTGCTACCCACCGTGCGAGTGAACGGCATGCGACACGTCTCGGTTCGACAACAAGTACTGGATCATCCGATAGCGCAGCACACCACGGCGGAATTTGTGTCGATTTTCCACTACCGGTCGGTGCTACAATCACCACAGGACCTGCTGCGATTGCCTCCTGAAACATCTCCTTTAATTCTGTAATTGGAAGTGCGATTTCGTCCATGATAAGTATTATAGCGGATAGCCGATTCGGTATCAAGTACGGTATTTACGTCCTATATCATCGGCCAACTCTTCTGTAGAAGCAAGGTGTCGGGTTCGGAGACCTCTCTTACAAAGGCGGTCAGCCGTCAGAAAGCGTCGGGATTCGGAGATCCCTCCTACAGAAGAACTGAAGGGGCTGAGCGCGCCTCAAACGTCCTTGACTTTTCTGGGTCTTTCTGATATTATAACTCTATATCAATCAACAGACATTTTGAAGGTAAATAAATTATGTTGCATCAGAAACCCGTAAAAGAGACACAGTTAAAAAAACAAAAAGTTTACCGTCTATTTGTACTGATAGCGTTAGTCGTCCTGCTTGTCTATCAACACCTTGCCTATAGTGAGCAATACGTCATTGTGGACAGTGAAAACGGTGATAGACTCACCGGCAGTTGGCGCAGTGCCACCGATACTCACTTTGAAATGGAATATAATGGGCAGATTTTACGACTCCCCTTGGCAGGACACACTCTCAATTTTACATCAGATTTGGCATATGTTCCAGATCGAACCGCTGCAAAGTATTTTCACAATGGGCTTACATTGCTGGAGTTAGGGCTCCCTGAAAAAGCACGACAGCGGTTTGAAGCCGCTATTGAAGAATTCCCGAAATACCCAGATGCACACTACCAACTCGGATTGCTTTACAAAGCAAATGGTGACAATGTGAACGCGTTGGAACGATTTCGTTTTGTAGCCATTCTTGATGCCCCGAGTTTCGACCTTGTGCCACTCTTTCATGAACTCGGGGACATCGCCCTCGCGAACGAAGTTTACGATGTAGCAGTGGATAACTACCAACTAATTCTCACCTATTACCCAGATCACCCCGACGTATCAGTGTTGAAATATCTTACTGGCTTCCTACTCATCGAACAATTGGAGAGCCACAGTGCCGGATTATCTCTTCTCGTATCTGCAATCAAAGATTATCCGGACATGGCATCCCACGAAAAAGCACTTTTCCTGATTGGAAAACTACAATCAGAGATGGACCAGTTGGAAAATGCGCTTCACACCTTAGACAGGTTTGTTACGCGTTACCCGGAAAGTGAGTGGATCTATAAGGCACACCTCATTGGTGCAGCTACCAACTTGAAACTCGGTAGACTGGAAGAAGCCGCAAGTGAAGCAATTCTCGTCGAAGAAATCACCAATGATGAGGCGATAAAGGAAGAGGCAAAAGAGATTCTGGATCAAACGAAATGGACAGTTTACACCGAGGCAGACGGGCTCCCCGACAACCAGATCCAAACCATGACAACTGATGGCACATGGCTATGGATAGGAACGCCAAAGGGGTTAATGCTATTCCAGACTGCGTATGACAAATGGATTTCGTTTGAAGTCGTCGCACAACTTATTAACACTGCCTTGGAAAGTGTGCCGGATGTTACAGCCATCGCAGCAAATTCGCAAGAAGTGTGGGTCGGGACGCGTTCCCAAGGCGCGATTCACTATAGCCAGCTAACAGGCAACATTCAAAACTATTCCCCAACTGATGGATTTCCTGCTTGGATTAAGGACATTAAGATGGATGACACGGAGGTTTGGTTCGCCACAGATACCGGGATCATACGACGGATTCGCGGCGGTATCGAGCCCTTTCTCCATTACAACACCCACAACAGTCTACTACCGGCAGACGACATCGAGACCTTGTTACTAACGCCTCAAACGGTTTGGGGTGCCTCGGCAGAAGGAAACGTCGTCATGTTCGACAGGGAAAAAGAGGAGTGGGATTCCTATCACTCGACAGCAATACGAGAAGGCATGAAGATTGTGGGACTTGATATTGCAGAAGAGCAGTTGCTCTTTACGTGGTTCAATGCCGATGAAAAATCCAACGGTTATTTTCGAGCAGACATGGACGGTGGGAACGGAAAATCGACAACACTTGACACAGGCATAGAAAATGAAAACGACTTAAGGAACATTTACATCAGAGGTGCTCTGGATGCCTCACCTATAGTCATAGAAGAACCTGAGGCAGAACCGGTAGAAGAAATATCGGATCCGACAATATCCGAATTTTCGCCGGAAACTGAAGAGTTAGAAACTGAACCACCTCCCACGCCACAAATTCCGTTAGTCTTGTGGATAGCGACGAATCAAGATCTTTACACACATCACACACGCTCTGCCGATGTATGGCAGTACACAACGACACCTCAAATACTCACAGGTGAATTAATAGTAGAGTCTCTCGTCGTAGTAAACAATAGAGTATGGTTAGCGACTTCTAACGGTTTGGCAACGATGAACGCTCAATGAAATCTGTTCGCGAGCGTCCGCGAACGTAAAGAACTATGCAACCGACATCCACAAAACTTATTACACGCTGGATAGCTACTGAACCCACCCAGGTCGAAGACGAGTTGGTTGTTGAGGAACCGCTTGAGATTCGGGTGGGGCAACAGAGTTTGATCGTTGTGATGCGGACTCCCGGACACGATTTTGAACTCGCCGCGGGTTTTCTTTATACGGAAAACCTCATAACCTCTGGCGATGACATCGAAATCATTGCCTACTGTGATGAAGAGCCCTCTGAAACGCAGCCTTCCGGTTTATCGTCGTTGCAGAATATCGTCAACGTTCGTCTTGTGGAGGAACTGGACCTTGATGCCGAATCAGGTTGGCAGCGGAATTTTCACGCGAATGCAAGCTGTGGACTCTGTGGCAAAATGACGATTGAATCTGTGAGACAGCAGGTGCTGCCGTTGAATTCGGGGTTCGGTGTGAATCAAGAGGTATTCTATAAGCTCAACGATCGGTTAAGAAAAGCGCAACCCGTTTTTGAAAGAACAGGTGGACTCCACGCCGCCGGGTTATTCAATGAAAAGGGTGAACTTCTGATTATCAGAGAGGACATAGGCAGACACAACGCTGTCGATAAAGTCATCGGACACGCGTTACTCGCTGACTTGGTGCCGCTGGATCGGCATATCTTGATGGTGAGCGGACGCGCCAGTTTTGAAATCGTCCAGAAAGCACTCTTTGCCCGTATCCCGATTATCGTCGCTGTCTCCGCTGCATCTACACTCGCCGTAGATCTCGCCAAAGAGGGTAACCTCACATTAGTAGGTTTCATGCGGGGTCAGAGTATGGCAGTCTATAGTTGTCCAGAGCGCATTCACCGTGAATAGCGAGAAAACGGAAAGGATAACAGGACAACTTTTACTATCTTTTTCAGATGCCGTGTTTCTATAGGGATAAAAGGAATTCGGGCTTACAAAGCCCTCCTACAAAGGAGCGAAATTCTTATGTTAAGCATCTTAAACGGCATCCAAGGGCTTGTCAATCTCCTATTTTTCGTGGCTATTGTTGGCACTTTGGTGGTCTCGTGGATATACGCCAGCCGGTTGAAAAAACAGTACGGTGCCGAGTTTCCATGGAACAAAACAGCCCTTATCGTCGGGATTGAAGTCCTACTTTGGATCGGGTTTAACTTTTTCTGGGAAATTTTTGAAGCGTTCTGGCTGCCAATTACGATTGTCGCGATTATTGTTATTGTGCTTATCTCTCGAAAGAAGCGGAGATATATATGAACAGAGTCAAACGGTAGCGCGCTTTGAACGCGCGTTATCCAAAAAATGAACCTAAGGAGAACTAAATATGAGTCGGACAGGGAGAGCCGTGGTCGCGTGCGGCAAAGATTTTGAAATTCGTGAATACCCGGTTCCTGAACCTGAACCTAACACAGTGCTGCTCCGTCAGGAGTTAGCAGGGATCTGCGGAACTGACCTGCACAACTGGCAGAACGGCTTCCAACAAGAAGTGTTACTCGGACATGAAAACGTCGGTATTATTGAAGCGATTGGTGAAGATGTGGAAACCGATTATGTGGGTAAACCGGTTAAAGAGGGGGACAGGGTTATCTTCGCACCCGGAACAAACTATGGTGCTTACGGTTTTCAGTGGAATCCAGATGAGGCACCACATTTTCGCGGCGGGTTTGCGGATTATATGTATCTCAACTATCCAAACACTTGCTTTATCAAAACCGATGCGTCGCCTGAGGTTGCTGTGCTGACAGAGCCGTTTACTATCGGCGTTCACGCCGCAATGCGGGGTGAAATCAAACTCGGTGACACCGTCGTTGTGCAGGGTTCGGGTGCTATCGGGCTCGTGACGCTTGCCTGTGCGAAATTGAGCGGTGCCGCAAAAGTGATTATGGTCGGCGGACCCGCTGGACGATTAGAACTCGCGAAACGGCTCGGTGCCGACGTAACAATTAACATTGAGGAAGTTACCACTGCCGAAGAACGGACGGAACTCGTGCAAGCCGAAACACCACGCAAAGAGGGGGCGGACGTTGTTTTTGAATGTGCAGGTTTTCTCCCTGCCACGCCGGAAGGATTAGGGTACACCCGACGCAGTGGTACTTTTGTTGAAGTCGGTCACTTCGTTGACATGGGTTCAATTGATTTTAACATCAACCAATTATTGATGCGCAAAAACCTTCGCGTCGAGGCTATTTGGGGAAGCAGTTATGAGCACTTTGTCCGCGGCTTACCACTCCTTGAACAGAGCGATTTACCGTTCGCTGACATGATTAGCCATCAGCTGCCACTCTCACAGGTCGGGGACGGATTTAAGGCACTTGACGGTGGCTACCGTATTGAAGGTGAAACAGCGATTAAAATTGCGATTCGAGCTGAAGAATAAACAATTTCAAGAAGATCGCGCGTTCCAAGCGCGTCCACAGGAGGCATGATTAATGGCAAAAACGTATCGCATCGGCTTCGCGTCTCTCGTGCATGACCATGTATGGGGTGAACTTCGCGACTGGAAAGCACATCCAAACGTTGAAATTGTCGCCGCAGGCGATGTCAATGCGGAATTGCGCGCCCAGTTCAGCGCAGAAGTCGGTATCGAGAATGTCTATAACTCTTGGCAAGAAATGGTGGAGAAAGAGGAATTAGATATTGTCCAAGCGTCAGCGGAGAACAACGCTGGAGTTGACATCGTCGAGGCTGCAGCGGCGAAAGGTATCCACGTCGTATCCGAAAAGCCGATGGCGGCGCGACTCTCGCAAGCAGATCGGATGCTTGCCGCCGCGGAGAACGCTGGCACCTTATTGATGGTGAACTGGCCCACGGCATGGAGTCCAGTGCTCAACACCGCAATGAATCTCATCAAAGATGGCGAGATTGGCGACATTTTCTATTTCAAGTGGCGTTCCGCGCACAACGGACCGATGGAAATTGGATGCTCTCGCTACTTCTATGAGTGGCTCTACGATGAAGAAAAAAATGGTGCGGGTGCGTTGATGGATTACTGCTGTTATTGTGCTGATATGTGTGCGTACCTCCTCGGTCTGCCACAGCAGGTAACAGCGTTCCGTGGCACCTTCGTCAAGGACTACCCGATTCCTGATGATAATGCCGTCATTCTCATGAAATATGGTAATGCCTTCGGACTCACGGAAGCATCTTGGACCCAAAAGGTTGGCTATATCACACCGAATCCAGTGGTTTATGGCACTGAGGGGGCGTTGATGGTAAGCGGTAACGAAGTTCATTTGCATCCGGCTGATGGTGATGCCCAAGTGATAACGCCTGAACCACTCGCTGAAGGCAAACGCAGCGCTGCGGAATACTTCATTCACTGCTTAGAGACAGGCGAACCGATCGAAGGACTGTGTAGTGCCAAAGTGAGTCGGGATGCCCAAGAAATCCTCGAAGCCGGGCTGGTGTCAGCAGATAGCGGACAAGTCGTGAACTTACCGATGTCGTAAAGTGTTACGGGTGCGGTTTCAGACCGCGCCCATAGGAACGTCAGGAGAGCTTTATGAGCAATAGAATTCCGATTGCGTTACAACTGTATTCCGTTAGAGATGATTGTGCAGGCGACCTATCTTTAACGCTCCAAGCGGTTGCACAGATGGGTTATGAGGGTGTTGAGTTTGCCGGTTACTATGACCGGACTGCCGAAGAATTACGCGGGATGTGTGATGACCTCGGATTGAAAGTTGCCGGGACGCATACAGGGATAGACACACTTCTCGGTGACGAACTCGCCAAAACGGTTGAGTTCAACAAGGGGCTCGGCAATCCGTATCTGATTGTCCCCGGACTCCCTGAAGAGTACCGAAGTTCACAGCAGGCATGGCTCGACACAGCAAAACTCCTCAACGATATTGCCGAAAAAATCGCTGACCAAGGGATGTTTACCGGTTACCACAACCACACCGGTGAATTTGAACCCATGGAAGGTAAACTCCCGTGGGATACGTTTGGTGGTAACACCGGCGACGATGTCGTGATGCAAATTGACATCGGTCATGCCCTTCGCGCCGGTGCTGATCCTGTGTCGTTTATTGAACGCTATCCGGGCAGATCGAAATTGGTGCACCTTAAAGAGTATTCCGCCACGAATGATAAGGCAAACGTCGGTGAAGGTGAAATTCCGTGGGATGCTGTGTTCCACGCCTGTGAAACCGTCGGTGGCACCGAATGGTACATTGTTGAGCAGGAAAGTTACGCCTACCCGCCTATTGAATGCGCTGAACGCTGCATCGAAAATCTACGAAAAATGGGGAAAATTTCTTAATTTTCCTTGCGGTTCGTTGAGGCGGGTTGCGGATTGAAAGTGCCTTCCCGTAGACCCGCTTTCCACTTCGTTTCAAGCTACGCGCTTTTTATGCTAAAATCCAAAAATATGTTGACACTTAAAGGACAGCGACCTACCGGTCGTTCCGATACTGTTGAGACAGACCTTTTGCTCTGGTGGGAAGATTTCTACCTCCCCGTTTTCGAGTACGTCCTTCCGAAAATGGGGACGTTGGAAGGGAAAAAGGTTCTTGAACTCGGTACCGGTACAGGAGGCACTGCGACGCTGTTGGCGAAACGGGGTGCTTTTGTCGTCGGAATAGATTTACTGCCTTTTCGACTCGCTGAAGCGCAGGCGCGAGCAGTGGAACACAACGTCGCTGAGGCAGTTAATTTCGCACTGGTGGACGCGACGCACCTCGCCTTTCCTGAAAATACCTTCGATTTTATCATCTCTAAATCCGTATTGGTTTTCACAGATCATCGGCAAACTGCAAAAGAGTGCTACCGCGTTCTCAAGCCGGGGGGCAAGGTGATTTTCATGGAAAATATGCGCTATCATCCGATGGTGTGGTTGTATCGGAAAATGTTCCTGAAGTATTCCGGCAAGCTGCGTTATTTTGCAGTAAGGGACATCGAAACGGTCGGTACTGAATTTGATAAGTTGGAGCATCGTGAGTTTCATCTCTCCGCAGTGGGTGCATTGTTCTGGCAGAAATGCATTTCTATCCCACTATTTTATCGGTGGAGCCTCCGCATCCTCAAAGCGATTGATACATCTCTCCTCAAATGCCTTCCATTCTTCAAACGATTCTGTTGGGTCACCGCGATGATTTGCCATAAAACTTAAGGGTACAGCGTAACAGAAGAACCTCTGAGATAGTTATCCATATTTTAACCAATTGTCAAAAAGCAGTTTGAGTCGTTCGGGGAGGCTTCCTAAAAAAGTGGGTTCGTTGAGCCATTCCTGACTGGTCGGACTCTGTGGATTCGGGGGTTCGTTCTCCGGCGGTGCAGTGAGAACAGCGTAGTGAAGCGTCTGCCGCTTTGAGTCCGTAAGGTTGCATCCTTTGTGAAGCAGACTTGAATTGTAAAAGACGATGTCCCCGGTTTTCAGTTTGACTATGAGTTCGTTGGGCATCGCTGCCTTTGGTGTCTGTCGTATGACAGTGCGTTCAGCATCTGTGAGTTCGCGTCGGTGGCTACCCGGTACAATGTGAAGGGTCTCATCGTCATAAAGGGCACCGTTGAGTTGAACGTGGCTTCTGAGACGACGGCGGAGGGTCTCAAGCGGCACTTCTCCATCGGATGCGGCATCCCGATGCCAGTTGATGTGATACGGTTTCCGTTCAGAACTGACGAGAAGAGTGCAGAGGTGATACCTTAACCTTTGCCCAATAAGTGCTTCAATGACATCTAATATCTGCGGGTGTGACAGCGCGTCAACAAGTGCTTGCTCACGAACGCTTGGGTGAAAAATGTTATTGACACCCCAGATGTCATCGCGTTCGCCGTCTATATAGCGTAGGTGATCGGCGTGTAACCCTTCAACACGGCACTTATGGAGGACGCGATCAATTGCACGCCGATAGGATTGGAGGTCTGTTTCGGAAAGCGCGTCCCTACGAACAATATAGCCATCTTCAACAAAAGCATCGATTTCTGAACGGGTCAGCATTTTAGGTTTTCCTCATGATACGGTAACAGTTCCTAAGTCGAATTGTCTGGACAGTAGAGATCATTAAACTCAATTTCGTTTCCGTCCGGATCAAAGATGAAGAAAGCCCGACATTTGCCGATCGGGTCATCAAAATCAAAGGGACCGCGAGTGCGATAAGGTAAAGTTGCGAATTGTTCGACGAGTTGGTTAATCCGTTCTGTGCTTGTCACAAAAGCGAAGTGCATGGGTCCACCTGCATCATGCCCGGGACTTCCGGCTTCCTTGAGGACAAGATGTCCACTTGCTAAATAGATATAAAGCTGCTGATTGTTGCGTTCCACGACTTCAAATCCGAGCAGATCTCGGTAAAACTCCGCTGCTCGCTCAAGGTTTGCAACTTTAACGAAAACTTCCCCAATGCCGTAATACCCATCCATCGCGTATCTCCTCCGATACTGTGGTATTTAATAAACAAAAAGGCTCTGGATTCGTGAAATCCGGAGCCTTTCTGTTTCGGGTTAATAATACTTAGCGTTTCTTGATGTGCGCCCACGTGGTAGCGAGTTTGCCTTGTGCTTCCACAGCGACGGCACCGAGAAGTGCACCATCAGCGAGTTCCTTTACTTCGTCCTCACTGAGAGCCCGTTCCCAGAAGTAGACTTCGTCAATCATACCATCAATCCAGAAGTCATTGCCGGCAGTACCACCGACTTGTCGTCCGACACCGAGTTCAACCGGACGCTCTGGGAACGTCAGCAGCGGCGTGGTAATTGCTCTCGGATTGGACTGTCCACTGGCGGGGACGACAGTATCACCGGTAACAGAGGAGGTCACATACGCTGTCGCTTCCTCACCATCAACAACATAAGCGACGTGAACCCATTCCTCTACTTCGTAAACATCGTTGGTGGCGAACCAACCTTCGCTACCTGCCCAACAGCTGCCCCAGGTCATGTTGGTGTCACTCGTGGTACACATCCGTATCATGAAGTGATCACCCCAACCGACCTTGTTGCCTTTGAAGAACATCGCAGCGTGGTTCCTACCGCCGCCAGTATTGACGTAGACCCACAAGGAGACAGAGAAGATACCGTTTTCTTTTTCAAGGCTTGGTGATGACGGGATTGCGACGTACTGTCCAGTGTCTTCACCGGTTGCCGGGTTCTCGGGATTCTCAAGGGTGAGTGCCATGCCGAATTCCGCGCCTGTGGTGCTAGCACCGTTCACAAATTCGCCGTCGTTACTTCCGACGGAATCGTTCGCCGAGCCATCGTCAAAGTTCCAAGCAGAGACGAGACCATCTTCAAGTTCAGCGTAACTGTTGGCACTGAATACCATAAGTGCTAAAATGAAAAACAGACAAATTTGCTTCATAATAAAGCTCCTTATCGTTTTAATCTAACTGAGCGGGTTTGCGATAGAATCTCACAAACTCGCGCTGTTCTTTAGACCGTTAATTGTACTTAACGATGGTGATAGGATTTGACCTTCCCCCAGGTAGTGGCTAATTTGCCTTCCGCTTTGACAGCGAGCCCCTGACTGGGCTGGCCTTTCGCGAGATCAGCAACCTCGTCTTCCGATAAGGCGCGATCCCAGATGATGACATCGTCGATCATTCCATCAAGGAACATATCGTTTCCTTGATTACCACCAATTTGCCGTCCCGCACCGAGTTCCAAAGGTCGGTCTGGAAACAGGTTGTAAGGTTCCGGTGCGATATGCGGGTTCTGTTGACCACTGACAGGTATTTCTGGCACCTTACCGTCCAGAGCCACATACCCTATGGCTTCTTCACCATCCGCCGTCTGGCAGAGAAGGAACCACTTCTCGGCTTCAATGGCACCATCCGTCGCGAACCAGTTTTCAGATCCGCCATTTGTTGTTCCCCAGGTCAGACCGGTACTACTGGTCGTCACCATACGAAAGGTGAAGAACGCCCCCCATCCGACCTTCTCGCCCTTCCAGACACCAGAGTGATTTGCGCCGTTTCGGACGTAGAGCCAATAAGCAACGGTATGTGGTCCCTCAATAATTTTCTCAAGGTCAGCATTGAACTCAATGTCCGCACGTGTGTCTTTACTACCATCCACGTCCAATGCCTTACCATATTTGCCCTTATCGGCAATTTTGGCAGCCTTAAAGAGTTCGCCGTGTGCATCCCCAACGACATCCGTTACCTTCCCATCGTCAAATGTCCAGGCAGCGACGATCCCCTTATTTATGTCTGCGTACGCAGAAACCGAAATGCCAATTGCCAGCACAGCGGTGGCAAGTATTACAAGAACCGGTTTCATTACAATTTTCCTCCTATTTAAAACTTACATTAGAATTGACACAAACGATTTACGCAAAGAAACATTTGCGTAAGTTCCTGTACGCCATATCTTTATTATACATAATTTCACTATTTTTTCAACAAAAAAACAAAATTTTTATTCCGAAGTAATTTCTTTATCTTCAATTGCGATAAATAGTCGATTTACCGAAAGATTGGTTGCAGTATCAACGGTTCCGCTGTTCCAACGAATTTCCAATAAGTCGATGCTTTCAGCATCTTTCAGTCCGAAGTGAACACGCAAGTCACCGAATGCGAGATAACTTCCACTACTCTTCACCTCTGCATACTGTGTGAGTTCGTCCCCACCGAATGTCCGGAAGACAACTTTGATACGTGCGCCGATACCGGAGCGGTTGCTTTTGGTCCCGACCGCTTGCACCTGTATCCAATTGTTTCGATTCCCGCCATCATTTCTCAGGAGATCGACGGTCTGATTCCAGTTCGTAACGAGGATATCAATATCACCATCGTTGTCATAATCTCCGAAAGCGGCTGCACGGCTTGTTTTACGTAGTGCGAAGCCTTCTCCCATCTGTGCTGTAACATCCGCAAATCGCCCATTGCCCAAATTCCGAAAAAGTAGGTTCTGTTGTGGCGTGGTCGTGGACCGATCAACCTCCGCGATGTTATCCATGGTATGTCCGTTTGCGACGAATATATCTTTGTAACCGTCATTATCGTAATCGAAAAAACCGATACCCCACCCGAGATAGCGGTGTGTGTGTTCAGCAACACCAGCGGGAATCGTGGCATCAATGAAAAAGTTGTCCCCTTCATTGTGATAGAGGGTATTCGTCTCGTTCTGAAAGTTGCTGACGGTGAGATCCAGCTTACCATCATTGTCGTAGTCTGCAAAAGCGACTCCCATCCCAGCTTCTGCTTTTCCCATATCGCTGCAGCTAACACCGGAGAGCAATCCAGCCTCTTCAAAGGTGCCGTTGCCCCGGTTTTCAAAGAGGAAATTGAAATCCTGATCGTTGGCGACGTAGATATCAGCATCACCATCGTTATCGCTGTCCCCAATAGCAACACCAAGACCATGCGCAGCGGGGACGCTTAACAAACCGCTCTGTTCGGTTAGATTCACAAAAGTGCCATCCCCGTTGTTATGATAAAACAGATCCTGCTGAGGCGGATAGGAACTCGGACCACAGTAAACAGCAATGCCGTGTCGATAACACAGTTTATCTATATCAAGGGTGTATTTCGCATAATTGCTCACATAGAGTTCAAGAAATCCATCGTTGTCGAAATCGGCAAAAGCACAACTCGTTCCCCATCCGGCATCTGCGACCTGTGCGGACGCTGCAACATCCGTGAAGGTGCCATCCCCGTTATTACGATAAAGCGCATTGTCGCCGAAGTTCGTTAAATAGAGGTCTGTGTCGCCATCGTTATCGTAATCGCCGGTGGTTGCCCCGACACCGTAACGGGTATCGCCCATGCCTGCGATGCTGGTGACATCCGTAAAAGAGCCATCGCTATTGTTGTGATAGAGGATGTTTGTAGGTAGTGATAGGTTCGTCTGTTCCCCTTGCGGACGAGCATTGATAAGATAGATATCAAGGTATCCGTCGTTATCGTAATCGAAGAAACCGCCACCCGACCCGTATTGTTCGTTGAAGAGACGTTTGCCACTTTCACCATCGGTATGCTTGAAGTGAATCCCAGACTCTTCAGCTACTTCAACAAAAGTGACAGCAGACGCTACAGACACTACGAAAAACGCATATATCAGCAAAGAAAAACGGAGACTACATATCATCACTTTTGCGAAGCCTCCATCGCCTGCTGAATCTCGTTCAAACGGTCTTTGTAGGCGGTATTGTTTGGTTCTAAGTTGATTGCGCGTGAGATAGCCCCTTCGGCTTTCGCATACGCACCGTAGCGATAGTATGCATAGGCGAGCGTATCCAAGCGCGAAGCATTCGCATCTAACGCGACAGCGCGTTCCGCCAATTCAACGGCACGCTTCAACTGTTCGCCTTGTGTTGCATAGAGCCATGCGAGATTGTTATGTGCATCTGCGGAGTTTTCATCTACAGCAATTGCTTGTGTAAAAGCGAAAATAGCATCTGAGATCTGCTGCCGTTTGAGATGCAGCACCCCCTGTCGCACCCATGCCTGTGCTTCATGCGGATGGATAGACGTTAGTTGTTGGTAAACAGCAATCGCGTCGGCAAACAGACGCTGTTGCGCGTAGACCTCTGCGAGCCCATAGTATGCAGAGATTAAATTTTTATCTCGTTGAATCGCCGTTAGAAGGTAAGCCTGAGCATCAGTGAATTTGCGTTGGTGAGCGTGCAGCCAACCGAGGTGAAGATACGCTTCCGAGTCGGTATCATCAAGCTGAATGACGTGCTGAAACGCTGCAACTGCTTCTGTCAACTGACCTGCCTGCATGTAGAGTCCACCCAAATTGTGGTAAAGCGGAAGGACTTTGGGATGCAACGCAATAGCAGTTTTATAGGCGCGAATTGCTTCCGCACGGTTACCAATCTCAATGTGTGCTTTTGCCAACTTAACGCGTGGCTCCAAGGCAGTCGGTTGCTCCAGCAAGAGTCTGCGATACCGGTTTGTTTGTTCGTTATAGGTTTTCACTTGTTGGAAAGATGTCATCAAATTTTTCGCTTCTACCAGATTCTGTTTTGCAACATTACCTTCCGAACTCCGTCCCAAACGCCGATAAACGATCGCAAGGTTGTAATGGGTCTCGGCGTGATATGGTGCGAGCGTAAGTGCCTTCTGGTAATATTGCACGGCTTCCTCTAATCTGTTCTGCAGGAACGCGATCTTGCCCAATCCTTGATAGGCCGGTGAAAGGTTTGCATTCAGGGTGAGTGCCTGCTGATACGCCCGTTTCGCTAACGCTAACTTTCCTCTTTGCACGTATGTATCGGCGAGCCGAAAAAAAGGCTCTGCATTTTTGGAGAGTAGATCGACAGCGTGTCGCCCATGTTTTTCTGCGTCTACAAACCTGCCTTGCGAATGGTAAAGCCGCGCCAGACAGACATGGGCAACACCGTGTGTTTGAGGTGAGGCAGGTAATTCCAAAGCGCGGAGATATGCATCCAAGGCATTATCAGTTTTTTCCTTGAACCTGTAAACCGCGCCGAGTTCACAATGCGCCTCGGCGTTTTGCGGGTTCAATTGCAAGACCTGTTGAAAGGCATCGACGGCTTCATCGTAAAGCCCTAACTGCAGTGCGCGCATCCCGCGTGCGTAGTACTCAGCCCCTTGATCGGTTTGCTGTGCGGCAACGGACACCGTGAAGCAGAAAGCGAAAAGACTCCGTACAACCCAACCTTTTCTTCCGAGAGCACTTTTGGGATCATTCCACATCTGCCTCACTGCTCTGCCTCCGCATGATACACCAATTCGTTTCCAATAATTGTCGCCAGCAGATTGATTTCGCATTGCGCTGCGTCCCATTCAAAGAGAATCAGGTTCGTCTCTGCCTCTACGCGTTTTTTCGCGTTAAGGAGACGCATCGGTTGCAGCGTGGCGAGTGAAACCGCTTCCTCGAGGGAGATACCCGCAAACCGGATGCTATTCTCAATGCCACGTGCCAATTCAATGGCAGAACCGGCGAGATACTCTGTCCCGACCAATCGGACACACCGCTCCGCGGTCAACTCCACCGATTTTCCGGCAAACTGATAGACACCGGGTTTCATTCCAGCTAAAGCGACAGCATCGCTGACAAGGAGGCACCGATCAAGCGTCTTGGCACGCATCATTGACTTGGCGACGGTAGGCGGTAGGTGATGTCCATCAACAATAAGGCTTGCCCAGAGTTCATCAGCACCGAGTTGTTCCCAAATATAATTCGGATGTCGCCGGATGAAGGCATGCGCACCATTGCCGAGGTGTGTGGAGAGTCTCGCGCCAGCATCAATCGCCGCTTGAATATCGTCCGCCGAAGCATCTGTATGTCCCAATGCGACGACAATCCCATTTGCAACCAGTTTTTCAATAAACGGAATGGCACCCTTTTTCTCAGGTGCCAAAGTTACGATGGTGATTTGCCCTTCGGCAATGTCCTGCCACCGCTGAAATTCGTCCCAATCTGGCTTTCTAACATGCTCTAACGGATGTGCCCCGCGCGGTCCATCCTCAGAGGAGATATAGGGTCCTTCAAGATGAATTCCAAGCACCGAGTGGACGACAAGTGAATCCGCTTCACACGCTTTTAGAACAGCACGAAGGGAGTTGCTAATTCCCTCGAAAGAACCTGTCACGACTGTTGGACACAGGAAGCCGGTGCCGACCCGCCAGAGGGCGCGGATCATCGCAGACACATCTTCCGACGTAACGGTAGCGACATTGAGGTCGAATCCAGCGAAACCGTTCACCTGAATATCTATCAATGCAGGTGCGATCCATGTGTTGCTGTTGACGGAGCGGACTTCGCAAATTGTTTGAACGCGCCCGCCAGTAAGGACGATTTCGATAGGGGTGTTATTGAAAAGGGTACGTCCACTGAACTTCATACGCTTGTGTAACTCAGCAGAAATTTATTCTGAAAAATAGTCGATGGACTGTATTTGTATTTTTATGATACCTGAAAACCGATTTGTTAACAAGAAAAAAGGGTTGCATTTTTTAGAGAAAGTCGGTTAAAGTATATTCAAGAACGTCTGAACCAGTTTACGGGACTATAGTCTGATTTCTTCAGCACAAGTTTCGGGAACCTACGAACGACTCCGAAAGGTCTGCTGAAGGGGATAGCGACTGGACGTGGAGGATAAAATGGAATATTTAGAATACGGAAAAACGGGTTTAGAAATTTCACGCCTCTGCTTTGGGGCAGGGCATCTCAACAACACCTGCGGAAACTACGAAGCTGGCGGCAAACTGATGTTAAAGGCTCTTGAGGAAGGGATTACGTTCTGGGACACCGCCGAAGGTTATGGGAGTCAACCGCATCTCGGGGAGGCAGTACGTCAAATTTCCCGAGAGGAAGTTGTCATCCAAACCAAGACCGGTGCGAAAGATTATGAAGGTGCTAAGGCAAGCATTACACGTTCTCTTCAGGAAATGCAAACGGATTACTTAGATGTTCTATTATTGCACGGTATCTCCTCGCCTGAAGATTTAGTATCGCGAGAGGGGGCACTTGACGCATTCCGAGAAGCAAAAGCCGCTGGCACAATTCGAGTTATTGGCTGTTCCACGCATATCTATACAGGTCCTGTGATGGATGCGGTGATTGACCATCCAGAACTTGAAGTCATTTTGACGACAGCGAATAAAGAGGGTAAGATGTTAGAAGGCGGTCCCTTTGACCGACATCTGGAATACATCGAACGTGCCTATTCGCTCGGAAAGGGCATCAGTATCATGAAGGTTATCGTCGCCGGTGATATTCCAGAAGCGGATATGCCGGAATGGATTGAGTGGGGCTTCAATCTTGAAACGGCACATGCGATTAACCTCGGTATTAGTGATTATCACCACATCCCGTTGGATGTCAGGCTTGCACGTGCAAGCGCGAGACGACGTTTAATACAACGTAAGGCAGCTTAAAGCTGGATGGAGTTTCCAAGACAGAGATCGTAACTCCAAGCATCGCACCGGCTTGAATATACGAAGATGGACGTTTTTTCATAAAACCGACCTCACCGAACCGCAAGGTAAATTAGAGTCGGATGTGCGTTTAGAAAAGCGCGTAGCCCGTAACGTAGTGGAGGGCGGGTCTACGGAGAAGAACGTCAACATCCAAACCGACCTCACCGAACCGCAAGGTAAATTAGAAAATTTGGATGAAACAACTACGCGGCAAACCGCTTAAAGACTTTCTGAAGCAGGTGCAACCGCCGGAAAGAGAACTGGTTTTTATCCTACAAGACGTACAAGACCCGGTGAATGTCGGTTCCGCGTTTCGGATAGCGGACGCGTGCCGTGTGAAAGAACTGATTTTGACGGGTATCAGCGCACAACCGCCCCACCCATTGGTGCGCAAAGTGGCGCGCGGGAAACACCGACGGGTAAAATGGCGATACACAGAGCAGGCAGCAGACGCAATCGCATCGCTTAAAACAGATGGTTACACGAGTTGTGCTTTAGAAGTTACGAAGCAATCAATCCGTTACGATGAGGCAGACTATCCGGATAAAATCTGTCTCGTCGTGGGACACGAGGATCACGGGGTAACGAAACGAACGCTCGCTGCCTGTGATATGGTAATTTTTCTTCCGATGTATGGCGCGGGAGCATCCCTGAACGTTCATGTCTCGCTCGGTATTGCCGCCTACCACATCTTGCATCATTTTTAATTATACCTTGCGGAGGAACCACGTGGGTTAAGACTATCAAATGGGTTCCTTAAATCCGCCCTCCATTACATTACGGGCTACGTGCTTTGTTTTTTTTTTCGCGGATCCTTCGCATACCCCCGTATAGAGGTGCGTTTCTCTACAGAGATGTTGAAGAAATCCGCAGGGAAATCCGCAGGGAAACACCCTATCAATACGCAGAAATACCCAAGCAAAAACCCCAAGCAAAAACCCCCGCTGGGCTGAAAAGGTTTAGCCTGAACAGGTTCTGAAGGAATATCAAGACTCATCGAAAACCTGCTCGTAACGAAGTAGAGAGCAGGCTGGGAGGCTATAGTTAAAAAAATGTCGAAAACGATGCGAGCAATTATGTGTCGCGAACCGTGGGATTATCGTCTCGAAGAGGTTCCAATGCCGAAGGCAGGTCCCGGTGAAGTTGTCATTAAGGTAAACGCGTGTGGAGTTTGCGCGAGCGACATTAAGTGTTATACAGGCGCGCCACTCTTCTGGGGCGATGAACACCGCAAACCGTATGTGGAAGCACCTGTTATTGCAGGACACGAATTCATCGGTGAAGTCGTGGAACTCGGCCCGGGGGCAGGTGAGAAGTATAAACTTGAAATCGGTGATGCGGCTATCGCAGAGCAGATAGTTCCGTGTTGGGAGTGTCGGTATTGTCGAACAGGAAAGTATTGGCTCTGCCAAGTCCACAATATCTACGGGTTTCAACCGGTCGTGAACGGTGGCATGGCGGACTATATGAAGTTTCCGGCACGTTCGCTTGTTTACAAGGTGCCTTCTGATATTCCGACAGCGAGTGCTGCGGTGATTGAACCGCTCGCCTGTTCTATCCATGCTGTGCAACGGGGCAACATTGAGTTCGGAGATGTCGTTGTGGTTGCGGGAGCAGGGACGCTCGGACTCGGTATGATCGGTGCAGCGAAGTTGAAAAACCCCGGTGTACTCATCGCCATTGACTTGATGCCGAAACGGTTAGAGGTTGCCAAAAAGTTGGGAGCGGATATTGGACTCAATCCCTCGGAAACGGATGCTGTCCAAGAGGTGTTGGATTTAACAGAAGGCTACGGCTGCGATGTCTATATTGAGGCAACGGGACATCCGAAGGCGGTTGAGCAGGGGCTGCACATGATTCGGAAGGCAGGCACTTTCGTCGAATTTAGCGTTATGCGGGAACCGGTAACAGTGGACTGGACGATCATTGGAGACACGAAAGAGTTAAACATCCACGGTTCGCATTTGGGACCGTATGCGTATCCGTTGGCGATCGATTATATCCATCGCGGTTTAATCGATGTCGAGCATATTGTGACACACCAACTGCCGTTGACGGACTATCTTACAGGATTCGAGATGGTTCAGAAAGGGGCGGATTCGATTAAAGTGCAGTTAGTGCCGTAAGGTTTAGCTTTGCTCATAACCCTCCAGAAAACCGGCTCTGAGGATTTCCTACTCAAGTACTTCCGTCCCAAATGTTTCAATATGGAACTCAATTGCAGAGGTGGTGTTAGCAACGGCATCCTCGTAGGTATTCCCTTCCCCCACGATAACGCCTTTCAGACCTAATGGATAGGCGACATAACCCTCCTTGTGCCTTTCAACGATAATCTTGAATGATCGCATTTGGGGTTTCCTTTTTGATTGTCAAAATTCATTAAGAGAGGGCAAAGCCAGTGTCAAAAAGTGAAAGAGATATCGGCTTTGCCCGTGGATTGTTTGAACCAGCGATAGGTTACTTCAGGACAGTTACTGTGCGGCAATAGATTGAGGCACTACCGACAAAGGCATTGATAACACCATCAAGCAGGTTAACCTCGGTGATGATATTATAATCGGTTGCTTCACCTGCCATGGCCTGTGTATCAACATCATTGATCGGCACCATGCCCCACAGCACATACCATTGCCGTGATTCGATCATATCGGTGCCTTGTGCTCCGTTCCCGATTTTGTGTGTATGCGTTGCACAGCCAATGACACACAACATTCCTATGATGAGAAGCACAGCGGAAAGTTTTTTGAACATAAATCCTCCTTGGGATACGCGCTTGGAAGATGCACTTATAAGCGTTTCATGTTAATCGGTTATTGGGTTAATTGGGTTAATAGAACCAATTGATGATTCAATGGCTCGCAGTTCAGTTTCGTAAACGTTTCTGGGGACGCGGTAATCGACCTCAAAAACGAGGGTTTCAGGTGCGTCGCATATCAATTTGATGCGTACAAAATCGGCAGCAATAACCATTAATTGATGGATGCGAAAGGCATCTTTCATAAAAATTGCCTGCTGGACCGTTGCATTTGGAAATTGGTTTTCGTAAGCAGTTTTAAGGTTATTTAATAAGGTTTCATCTGGAGCGATATTCACGCCATCTAACCTTGAGACAATACACATTGATTGCGAACTTTCGTTCAAGAAAATCCATCGTGGCACTATCTGTAGTTCCTGTGGGGTGGGTTGAGGCTCTACTTTGTTAACGACTTGCGCAAGCATTGAATCGTCAATTTTTTTCCAATCCTTCGGTGCCGCTATTTTGATTCTGAGTGTTGTATCCGTTACTATAGGCTCAAGTCGGGTTTCATCAACCTTAAAAACGAGCGTTTCATAAGGCTGCTTCCGAGCGTTGGGCGAATCGCACCCGGCGAAACCGCTGATGATGATACCGCACAATAGAACTTGGAGAAATCCTGACCGATTTTTCAATATTTGCTCCGCGCCGGTGGTCCTTTCGGTTCAGTTCGTGGTTTATCAGTGTGACGCGTTGGCATTCACACTTTAGTTATACACTATTTTTTCGGTGACAGTTGTCTCACTTGCTGCTTTGAAGATAGCATTAATCGCCCCAAAGAGGTCTGGCAAATTGTCTATGCTAAAACTCGTTCTGTTTTGGGTGAAGGCATCGGCGACAAGTTTCCCAAATTGCCACCATGTTCCATCGCTGACAATACCATACACCGGGAAATCTAAATCATCGTTTATTTTTTGGGCGGCGACTAATTCCGCTAAGCACTGTCCCCAGCCTTCCTCAAAGTCATTCTTCTTCGCCTCGACCAATATTATTAACGGGGTTCCGACAACAGTTATGCCTAATTCGGATCTTGTAGCCACGAGGTAATCCGGCGTGCCGCTCAGAGTTTCATCGTAGGTGATCGGTTCCCTTATCCAGAGCGCGTAAGTGTCGGCGTATGCTTTGTATGTCTCCCTTAAAATGGGAAAGATAATCGATTCACAGCGGGATGCCTCAGACGAGAAAACGTTGATGTTTTCCATGGTAAACTTGAATTCTTGCAAAAAGTGTGCTGGAGCACTTGCTGCCTCAGCCTTGAAAAAGTCAGTTGCTGTGTATTTGATTCTGAATTTTTCTTGAACTTCAGAGATTTTTTTGAAATCGCTAAATGCCATTATCGTACCTCCAATGGAAAGCGAAGCGTCAGACAGCAACTGCACATCATCCTTCCTCGTGCTTTTCAACGATAATTTTGAACGATTGCATTTGGGATTTTCCTCACTTTTCTATCGTCTGAGGTAAAAGATTAAGCATCCTGATGCCCAATCTGTTCTGCCTTTTTCTTTCTGATATCCATTAAAACGACTTGCGTGAGCATTGAATCGTCAATTTTTTTCCAATCCTTTGGTGCCGCTATTTTGATTCTGAGCGTTGTATCCGTTACTGTAGGCTCAAGTCGGGTTTCATCGACCTTAAAAACGAGTGTTTCATAAGGCTGTTTCTGAGGGTTAGGCGACTCACACCTGACGAAACCGCTGAGCACGATGCTGTACAATAGAAATTGGAGCAATCCCGACCAGTTTTTCAATGCCTGCTCCGCAACGGTAGTCCTTGAAGTTTAGTTTATAGTTTATCGGTGTGACGCGTTGGCATCCACGCTCCAATTGTAGGTTATTTTTCAATTAAATTCGAGAGAAAAAACGTTATCAAAATGTGAGTTCGCCAGCAAATGCAATCAGACCGTTGCAGTGATTAAAGCTGGAAATAGATGTTGGGATGATTCAAGCAGAGCTCCTTGAATATCTGACAGCGGTGATGGGGGGGGAATGACTACCCCTTGTTCTCGCAGGTCTTCAATATGGAATTCAATTGCCTCCGCAATCAATACTTGCACTTCATCTAATGTTTTTGCTGCTGCGACACAGCCGGGGAGGTCCGGTACATAAGCACCGTAACTATTTTCACCTTTTTCAAAAAGAACAACGTACTGCATAAGTTTACCTCTATCAATTCTTAAGCCCTGCTTGCTTAAGAACACTGTTGTGCATTCCAGGGGTTGCATCTTCGCCTAAATTTCCGGCAACGGTTACGGTTCCAGGTTTCGTTAGATGGTGGAACTGCCTATGGCTCCCTCGTGTTCGAATGAGATACCATCCATCTTTTTCAACCAGTTTAATCAATTCTCTAATCTTCATGGGTAGAGACGTTTAGCTTTTGACAATAGGTTGATATATGTGAATACATTATGTCCATAGATGCTCATACAAAATTTGAGCGAAAAAACTTGTCTTAACTTTGCTAATTTTTGGTCTGAATAAACGGTGGCACTTCAGTTGCCATTTAATGTTAATAGGACTTACGCAAATTGAGCAAATATAGGGCATTCTCACGCAAAAAGTGGCAATTTCAGTGTTTTTAACCCCCTAAATCCCCCTTATCAGGGGGACTTTAAGAGGAAATGCGTAAGTCCTGGTTAATTTTAATTATACTACATTTGGACTTAAAAATCAAATTTTTCCGGTTGGAAAGCACGCGTTAAAATGCTTATCCGGCAAGTTGTATGTATGATAATACACTTCTGGCACATTGTTTCGGATAGAACGTGTGTAGGGAGAGAGTTCCACCGTTACGGGAAGAGGAGTGAACCAATTTCAGTATTTTAGATTTGATTCTTTTCGTGGGTTTTGATAGAATAAGTCGGAAGCCTAAAAAACAACAGCAAAGAGAGTCCAAAGCAACGGACAGCCACCAAGAGGGATAAGGAGGTAGGCAATCCCACCAACGCTAAAAGAGTTAGGGACTTGCCTAATTTTTCCGATGAAAATTACCGAGATTGAAGCGATTCCATTGCATGTGCCTTACGAGGAACGGATTCGCAAGAGATACTACCACTTCGCGATGACCGAGTTGGTCACGGTCTATAAATTTTATACCGATACCGGTCTCGTCGGTCTCGCAGAGAACCCAGGACCGCCGTTTGATCAGGAGGTACTGGATGCGTATCTCGGTACGAATCCGTTCGACCACGTCATGGGTGAAGGACGTTTTAATCTCGACATGGCGTGCTACGACCTGATGGGGAAGCACCTCGGTTTGCCAGCATGGAAACTGATGGGACAACAGGTTCGGCAGTGGGTTGCGATGGGGTGGTGGATGCCGTGTATGTCTCCTGAAGACACCGCCGCTGAGGTTCAAGTCGCTGCTGAACGTGGATACCGAGGCTTGAAGTGTAAGGCACGCGCCTTCTACGATGTTGTCGAGCAATCGAATGCGATTCAAGAAGTCGCGCCTCCTGACTTTCGCGTGGAGTTCGACTTCAACGGCTCGTTAATTAATGTCGAGAAAGCACTACCCATCCTACGAGAACTTGAGAAAATTCCCGTCGTCAAGGGTCTCGAAGAACCGATTTTCGCCTACGACGTAGAGGGCTGGCGGCGGTTACATCAAGAGATTCGGATTCCGTTCTATCTACACGGTGTCGGGTTATCCGGGAGGGTGCATCGCGACAACCCGTCTGGTCCGTGGATTGGACTTCGGGCAGGCGATTTTGACGGTGCGCTGTGTAGCCACGAGAATGTCAAAAGTGCTTTGGCATCGGGATGGGCTTTTGCTGCTGCGAATACACCGATCCTGCTTCAGTATGTCGGTACTGGAATTACGGCGGCATTTGCGTGTCATCTCGGAGCCGTGATACCGACAGCCACCATACCGGGTGTCACTGCGAGCCACGCTTATGAAAACGACCTAATTGTTACACCCCACAAAGTCCAACGTGGATTTATGCAGGTACCTGACGGTCTGGGTCTCGGTGTTGTGTTGGATGAAGATGCTGTGAAACGGTATTCCCAAACGCCTGAACCGACATGGAATCGGCACATCTCTGTTATCACTTTACCCGGTGGTGTAAAGCACTATTACCGGAATCTACAACAGGCTGAACGCCTCATGAAGCAGGGCGTGGACGAATCTTATGCTCCCGGTGTGCGTTTGGATGAATGGGAAGATGATGGTAGTGAAGCCTTTGACAAGATTTTCAAGCAGCTACAGGAGGGCGACTGGCCCGTGTGGGTAGCATCAGCTTAGATTTGTGTTGGGTTTCACTCGAGGTTCAATCCATAGCTGTCGATTTTAGGAGAGGTTAATCCGTTCAACCCAACCTACGGCACTAAATTGATGGCTATGGGTTCACTTGATGTTCAACCTGAGGGAAACACCCAAGCAAAAACACCTACATTCAATTGCGTAAATCCCAAAGGAGTAAAGCACTATGATGACCCCTGAACAACGTTATCTTTTTGATGTCACCGGATACCTTCACCTGAAGAATGTTCTGAGCGACGAAGAGTTGAAAGCAGCGCAAGAAGCAGCAAGTGAATATATCAACACACCTACCGAAGAGCTCCCCCCCGGATTTGACTCCAGTGCAAAAAACCTCCCAAACGGTTTTGCCTTTGCGAAACCCTTAGAAGCCCTCACACTGCATCGATCAACGTGGCCCATTATTAAGGAACTGACGAATAACAAACCGCAGTTGATGCGTGGAACTATGATTGCGGATCGGGCGGGTGTGTCAGAGTCGGCGGAAGGACTACGCTTGCACTGCGCACGAGAGGATTTCGGATGGCACGCCAATCGTTATGAGGTCCGAAACGGTCGAATCTTTTGTGATGACTTTGTCGTTTTTCCCTACCTGTACGATGTGCATCCCGGAGACGGTGGGTTGTTGGTTGTTCCGGGTACACACAAAACCCTTTTTGATCGTCCTGAACACCTCTATAACAACGGAAGGATTGAAGATGCCAATGATATTCCACAAGGGGTCGTTAACGTCACGCCAAAGGCAGGGGATATGGTGATTATCTCTGAACTCTTGACGCACGGTGCGCTGCCTTGGAAGCCGAAAGACCGATATCGTTGCGTCCTGACCTTACGCTACAGACCGCAACACCGTGGTGAGAGTCGGGTGCCGGAGGAGGTTAGGACACGATTGTCACCGGAAACGCTGGAACTTATCTCCCAGGCGGGTCACTATGACACGAAAGAGATCGTTAAAAAGGACGTTGTTACCTTGACATAATCGGGGGAAACACCCAAGCAAAAACACCCCTCCCACAAACGGGTTATTGTGTTTTGGCTAATGGATCGGTCTCACCGCTGGGGCACCGTGTTGTTCACACCATGAGGCAAGTGGACTTTCACCACCGCCGGGATGATATTCCTTCGTTTTCTTGAAGGGTTCTCCAACCAGATACTGCTCGAGTGGCGTTAGTTTATCCAACAACGTCTGTTCCTGTGTCCGATAATCCATCGGCATCACCCAACGGTAACCGTAGCCGAACATCGCACCCTTGCGGATCTGGTCGGTTAAGTTTGCACCCCCCGCGTGAAAAATGCGGTTTTCAAACAGCAGGCAATCCCCGGGTTGTAAACTCGGTTCGAGTGCGCCTTCTGGATCTGCCTGTCCTTCTGGAATGGGAATCCGGTTGAGGAGGTGATTGCTACCGGGAGCGACAAGTGTTGCACCGGAATTGGGTTCACTCAGATCGGTGAAGTAGTACGCACATTTTAACAGAATGCGTGGTAACTTGTTGCCGTGTGTTTTCGTTGCTATGCCGTAGTCGCGATGCCAACCCGGAGCGCGAGCCGTATCCGGTGTGCCCGGTGGATCCGGGTGTTTGTATATCAGGTGTGAGGTCATGAGTTGCAAATGGGCACCAAGCAGCTGGACGACAACAGGGAGGATGGTCTTCTGCGTGAGTAGCGGAATGAAGGCATCGTCAATAGAGACACAATTTCGGAAACTGTCGTATAAGTTGTTGGAGCTGTGTTGGCGGTTCTCACGTCGATCGCTCGCCATGAGTCGATCGCTCGCTTCAATGAGTTCTTCAATAGTATCCGAATCCAGCACATTTCGGACGATGAAATAGCCTGTGTCGTCGAAATAGCGTATCTCTTCATCAGAGAGCGGATACCAGTCCATATCAATTGCTGCTTTGTTTGTGTGTGCCATTGCTTTCTCCTATGTTTTTGTATCAGGGCACCGGATCAATTAACTTGCGAAAATAGATAATAGGACTCCGTGAAATTTTGAGAAAAATGTCAGGGTGGTTATGCAATTCCCCAGTAGAATAAAAAGGTTGTGTTTGTCGCCTACTCTTATTGAAGTTAAGGTCTACGATACTTACAAATCGGTAGTCATAGTTATCAAGGAATTCTTCCGACTCCCAGAACGATTTTCCTATATATTTGCAGTAAGTAATAAAGCAATATGCCCCTTTTAACTGTTGGACAACGTGGGATGCCAGTTTAGCGTCCATTTCTTGCGTCTCAATACAGATAATCCACTTTCTTCCGATCTCGTCGTTGGATACAATCACAAAATCAGCTCTCTTACGTTCACCTTTTTCCCCATTAAAGATGGTGAGAGGATTCTCGAAATCTTCCGCTCTTATAACGATAGAGTTGTAAGGAAGCCCCTTTATTTCTACAGTCATGCCAGATTGCAAGTCAGTTAATTGAACAGAAGGTCTCCCCTGCCCTGATTGTAACATAACTTGAGCATCAGGGTTGAGCATTTCCTGCAATATCTGTATGTCATTCACGAAACTTATTCTTCCCCCCAGACAATTTCGTCCTGAATCCTATTCAGGTCATCAATGGTTTTGTCAAAGCTGCTGACTCCAATACCAAACCTTGGATGAATCTTAGCCGGAACGAGTGTCTGTCCCCTTTTCCGTCTCTTCTGACCTTCTTCTAACGGCAGTAACGCCTTTTCCGCGATATACACTTTGACCTGATCAACATTAATCAACTCGCTGTCCTGATAACCGTTTTCTTCGGCGATTTTTTTCAAATGGGGCTTATCGTGGTTGAGCATGATAAGCGTATTGAGTTCCTTGACGATGTAATCACTATGAGTGGTTACGAAAACCTTAACACCTATATTCGCGAGCCTTGCAAAAAGTTTGGCGATACGACGTTGGTTTTCGGGATGCAGGCTTAATTCGGGTTCGTCTACCATAAGCAGGTCGCCTTTTTTAGCGATATATCGCAGATAAAAACCTATATCTAAGAGTGAACGGACAGCACTTGAACTTTCCACCATCGTCAATTTGAGCCTTGTGCCTTTGGGGATATAGTAGAGTTGGTCATTTTGTGTAATGACGTAATCACCGCTGATAATGTCTGTAAAGTCTTCCAAGATTTCAGGATGCTCTTTGGCAATGAAACTTTTGCTTTTGGTAATATCTTCAAGTTGACCCATAAAGTCGACATCGGCTTCTATTGGTGACGGATAACTTTGATACGCCTGGGATAGCAATTCCCGCAGATCAATCTGTTGATCCGCTCGCTCCATTTCTTTAAGCAGTCGACTCCGAGCAAAATTGAGTTCTTTCCGAAAAGTCGAGATGCCAGTGCGCTCAGTTGAAGAGATAAAAGGTCTGGGTAAAGAACCAGAGAAAATATCGTCGATAATAATACTATCAATAGCACTTTTTACACTATCGGTATCAATTTCTCTTTCTTGTTCTTTTCTTATCCGCGAAGTAAGTATCACTTCTTCGCTCCCCTTGCCCTTTGCAAATATAAAAGCCGGATTTTGGAGGCTTGTGATTATGCTGTTGAATTTTTTATCTTGTATGTCAATCTCATCTGTCACGAGGCGAAATTCACTATTCTGAAACGTACCTTCAGGTGCTGCGAAAATTTTATGCAGTTGCTCGGTGTATTTCCTGCATGCTTCTGTAAGTATGTTATCAGTTGTTGGCACCAATTCAATCTTAACCTGTTCTGTAAGTGCTCGCTGAATTTGTGCATCGCTAATTGGGAAACGGATAAATTGATGCCAAGACTTTAAGAAGCCGAACAATACACAAGCAGCATAAGTTTTGCCGGTATTATTCTCACCACAGATAATTGTCAAATCACCCAGCGAAAATTCTGCCTGCTTTAAGATTCCAATGTTTTTTAACCGGACTGTCAGACTCATACTGACACCTCTATAATTGTCATTGTAAGCCACGCTCGTCAGTTCTGCTTCTAATGCATATCAGGTAGATTTTATTTTTCGTGGTTATATTGTATCAAAGATAGGCTGGAATTGCAAGCCAGATTTGCAGGAGGGTGGGTCAATTCAGTTTTAGTTTTTTGTGAGTTGCAGGGTATAAGTTGGGATTCGGAGATCTCTCCTGCGGGAAGACTAAGTGCCCCTCTTGCAAGAAGGAGTGCTTAAGCGGCGAGGTCGGGAAACCTCGCCAGCAGAAGAATAGGGGAAAGAAGGATTATTGAAGTAGTTCCACGAATGCCTCAACATTCGTTGTGGGGGCTTGGCAGACGTAATTCTCGCAGACGTAAGCGGTTGCGGTGCTGTCAACCTGTGGCTTGTTCGCGAGGAGCGGTAACGTCTGTCCATCAGCGGATTCGCTCAAAGCGATGATTTTGTTCGGCAGATAGATGCCATGCAACGCTTCTAACATCGCGTCCGTTGTTGCATCTCCCTTTTCACCAACGATGGCAATCTCTTTCGGGGTTGATAACAAGAACGCTAACTCACAGAGCAGCTGCCCGGATCCTGAAGGCATTCCCTCCATCTGATGGAAGTAAAGCAATAGGGTCTCAACGGCTTTGTCGTGGAATTCGGGGTTGTCGAGGTGTTTGGCAAGCCGTAAGAGGCTGTGAATCGCCATGGATGCCCCGGAAGGCGTGGCCCCGTCGTAAGCGGATTTGGATTGGACGATGAGCGTCTCGTGCGCTTTGCCAGTGAAGAAGAACCCGTCGCCTGCGTCGTCGCCGAACTGATCGATCATGAGATGTGCGAGACGTTCGGCTTCGGTGAGCCATCGCGGTTCAAAACTGGCTTCGTAGAGTGCGATTAACCCAGCAATGAAGTAGGCGTAGTCCTCAAGGTAAGCGTTGAGGTGGCTTTTGCCATCACGGTAGGTGCGCAAGAGGAGTCCGTTCTCTTGTGATAAGGTCGTCAAGACGAATTCGGCGGATTTTTCACATGCCTCAAGGTATTCCGGTTTCCCGGTCAGTTGGTATCCCATCGCCATACCGCGGATCATGATTCCGTTCCAACTGGTGAGGATTTTGTCGTCCAATCCCGGTTTAATCCGCTTCTCCCTCTCATCAAACAGTTTCTGTTTCCCGTCTGCGAGGAGAGTTTCCAGTTCTCCGACATCCATACGGAGTTTTCGGGCAAGGATGTCAGGTGGTGTTTGAACCTGGAGGATGTTTTCTCCCTCAAAATTGCCTTGTGGCGTGATGTCGTAATACTCACAGAAGATTTCGGCGTTCGCCTCGCCGATGATGTCTTCCACATCGTTCGGTTCCCAGACGAAGAACTTACCCTCTACACCTTCACTATCGGCATCTTGGGTGGAATAGAAACCGCCGTTTTCTGCGTCGTACATCTCGCGGAGAACGTAGTCGAGGGTCTCAGTTGCTACATCGCGATAGAACGACTTCTGAGTGGCTTGGTATGCCTCAAAATAGGCGACGACGAGTTGGGCGTTATCATACAGCATCTTCTCGAAGTGTGGGACGAGCCAGTGTGCGTCGGTGGAATATCGGTGGAAACCGCCGCCAAGTTGATCATACATACCACCACGTGCCATCTTCTCCAGCGTGAGCTCGACCATCTCTAAGGCATTGGCGTTGCCGCTATGATGCCAGTAGCGTAATAGGAAAGGCAATCCCATGCTGGGTGGGAATTTAGGGGCATTGCCGAACCCACCGTGCTGCGAATCGAATTGGGAGTGGTAGTGTTGGAAAGCATGGGTCATGAGTTGTTCTGTGAGTTCATGGTGGTGTGGGTCAACGACGTTGCCTATCTGCGCGAGATGCGTGGTAATTTGTTCTGCTTGCTCCAGTACCTGCACATTCTGATCGCTGAATGCTTCGGCAACGGCGTGCATCACTTTTGGGAACCCGGGCCTACCGTATCTGTCGGTTGGTGGGTAATAGGTTCCACCATAGAAGGGTTTCAGGTCAGGCGTGAGGAAGACGGTCATGGGCCATCCGCCTTGACGCGTCATGATCTGGACGGCGTTCATGTAGATTTCATCTAAATCGGGACGTTCTTCTCTATCGACCTTGATGTTGATGAAAAGTTCGTTCATGACCGCAGCGATTTCCTCATTTTCAAAGGATTCGCGTTCCATGACATGGCACCAGTGACAAGCGGAGTAGCCGATACTGAGGAGGATAGGCTTCTGCTCCTGTTTGGCGTGCGCTAATGCGTCTTCGCCCCACGGATACCAGTCAACGGGATTATGGGCATGCTGGAGCAGATAAGGACTTGTTTCATGGACGAGGCGGTTGGTGTGTTGAGGTGTATCGTGCATGCGTGTTTTTCTCCAATGTGTGGGACGCTAACTCAGAAGGCATTTGGGCACTCAAGACAACGGGCGGGTAGTGTGGAAGCCCGCCCTTACAGGTGAAGAGATACCGCTACGGGGATTCGAACCCCGGTTTGATGGCTGAGAACCATCCGTCCTAACCCCTAGACGATAGCGGCATATTGACATAATAGAGAGAACTGCCCGGGAAGGACTCGAACCTTCACTACGTAATCCAGAGTCACGCGTCCTACCATTAGACGACCGGGCATTGATCCACTTTTGTAGACCCGTTGCGTTTTTAAGTATACCTTAATTAACCGTGTTTGTCAATTTTTTCAAGAATTTATTGCATCGGTATCACTGAAACTGAGATATTGGAAAAGGTATAAAAAATATTGAGGAACCCGATGAGGATTGTTGGGATGACAAAGACGCTCAAGAGGGCAAAGGTGCCGGTAGAAAAGGAGACCGGTGTTGTTTCCTCGTCGGAATCTTCGAGAAACATCGCTTTCACAATGCGGGCATAATAGTAAAGCGAGACGACGCTATTTAGCAGACCGACAAGCGCAAGCCAATAATATCCTTGCTCAAGGACAGCGGCAAAGAGTAGCCATTTTCCGAAGAAACCCGCGAACGGTGGAATCCCAGTTAGCGAAAAGAGGAAAATCGCCATTGCCCAAGCGACAAACGGTGCACGCGAGGCGAGACCCCGGTAGCCCTCAATCATTTCACTTCCCTCTTCGTTCGCAATCAGAACAACGACATAAAACGCACCCAAGTTCATAAAGAGATAAACAACGAGGTAGAAGAGAATCGCACCGATGCCTTCAGAGGTGAGCAGGACACCGCCCATTAAGAGATAGCCACTGTGTGCGATGCTGGAATACGCTAATAAGCGTTTCACATTCTGCTGTGGTAAAGCGGCGAGATTTCCGACAGTCATCGTCAATGCGGAGACTATCGCCAACATGAAAGTCCAATCAACAGCCTGCATTAATTCAGGGTTGCCAAACCCGGAATAGAAAAACCTAATGAACAGGGCAAACCCAGCGGATTTTGAGGCGACTGACAGAAAAGCGGTTATAGGGATAGGTGCGCCTTCGTAAACATCAGGGGACCACATGTGAAACGGGACTGAGGCGATTTTATAACCTACACCTGCAAGGACGAAGGTTATCGCAATCAGCACGGCAAGCGGAGCAATCTCTCCAGATGCGAGGAGTTCCGTGAGTCGCACACTAATTTGACCGAGATCGCCGCTGCCAGCCATTCCAAACAGAAGCGACAACCCAAAGAGCATAGTGCCAGATGCGACTGCGCCATACGTGATGTATTTGAACGCGGCTTCACTGGAACGAGGGTTATGCGTCAAGAACCCAGCGAGAATATAGGAAGTAAGACTCACCGTTTCCAACGAGATAAATATCATCAACAAATTCGTTGACGATGCCATCAGGAACATCCCAAGGGTGATGGCTAACAAGAGCGCATAGTATTCACCCTTCAACCGTGCGTCAAGTTCCTCAGAGCGAAGGGAAAAGAGAATCGTTGCAGCAGTTGCGAGCAGCAGCAGAACCTTGAAAAAACTGGAAAACATATCAAGTCGGACCATTCCCAAAAAGAGGGAAACAGGACCTTTATCGCCGAAAGAAAAGTGTGTGATAAGAACAGCGGCGAATACGCAAATACACCCTGCGAGGGAGAGATGTGCAACCGCGGAGCTTTCCCTGTCCTTCATAACGAGATCAAGGAGAACAACGGCGACGGCAAAAATCACAAGGAGGATTTCTGGACTGAAGTAGAGAAGGCTTTCGATGTTGCTTAAGGGTTGCATACTTTCCTCAAACCTCCTATATCGCCTGCAGGATGTCTATGAGGTTAGTAACCGACTCTCTGAACATATCAATAGCGAAGTTGGGCCAGACCCCAAGCACGATGGTCAAGATTCCGAGCGGCACCAGCGTCAGAATTTCGCGTCCATTGATTTCAGGAAGTTCTTCATATTTAGGATTGAGTGTCCCTAAGAAGACACGCTGAAGCGTCCAGAGGAAATATGCCGCGCCGACAACAATACCTATTGTGGACAAGATGGTCAACAGTTTGAATTTATCGTAGGCACCCAGTAAGGAGAGTGCTTCGCCGACAAATCCGCTCAAGCCGGGCAGTCCCAAGGAAGCCATGAACGCAAGCGTCGTAATGCCAGTATAAACGGGCATTTTGGTTCCCAAACCGCCGAATCCGTTAATTTCACGGTGGTGTGCTCTGTCGTAGAGGACACCGACGAGCAGGAAGAGCATCGCACTGATGACACCGTGGTTGAACATCTGGAGAATCGCGCCAGTGATACCGCTGTCATTTCGAGCGGAAAGCCCTAAGATGACGAAGCCCATGTGTCCGATACTGGAATACGCGACCAACTTCTTAAAGTCGGTTTGTGCCAGTGCACAGAAGGATCCGTAGACGATATTAATAAACCCAAGAAGTGCGAGACTATTGCCCCAGAAACCCATTCCGTTACAGAAGAAGTCCAAACCCCGTGGAAACATTGCCATGTTAACTCGGACCAGCCCATAAGTTCCCATCTTTAGGAGAATTCCTGCAAGGATAACACTAATCGCTGTCGGTGCTTCAACGTGTGCATCGGGAAGCCATGTATGGAAGGGGAAGATCGGCACTTTAACGGCAAACCCAATAAAGAAGCCGAGGAAGACCCAGATCTGGAAGTCGAGGTTGTTAAGGGCGTGTCCTTCTGTAGCTGCTAACGTAATGAGTGTTGGAATGTCAAAGGTTCGTGCACCGGGTGCCCCACTGTTGAGATAGACCGCTATCATCGCAACCAACATTAACACACTACCAAAGAGCGTATAGAGGAAAAACTTAATCGCAGCGTATTCACGGCGCGGTCCGCCCCACACGCCGATAAGGAAATACATCGGCAGTAGTGTCAGTTCAAAGAAAACATAGAAGAGGAACAGATCCAACGCAACGAAGAAACCCAGCATTCCTGTCTCAAGCAATAGGAACAACGCCATGTACGCTTTGATACCTTTTTCGATGTTGCGCCAAGAGGCAATAACACAGATGGGACCTAAGAGTGCAGTAAGGAGTAAAAGCGTTACACTGAGTCCGTCAATGCCGATGTGATATTGGATATTAAACGCCTGAATCCAAGGAACGTTAAAGACGTACTGTGTTCCTGCAGTCGAGCGGTCGTAGGATATAAATAAAGCGACTGCGAGTGCGAGCGGAACGAGTGTAAAAAAGAGCGTAACGCGTTTAATCAGTTCCTCCGACTCACGCGGCAGAAGTAAAACAACGATCATCCCGAGCAACGGGACAAAAATCATTAGCGATAGTAACATCTCGTGGGAATCCTCCTTTTTCTAACGATTGCTTCTCAGCTGCTGCGTCTATTGTCCTCACAGTATTCCAATCGTTAAAAAGCCTTTCATTATCCAGAGGCGGTCGACATTAACCGAAAACCACCGTGAAACATTGTCCTGCAAGCCTCTATAGGCTTGCACAGGGAACGGTGACCAGATTTAATAGCTTAAAGAACCCGGAAAATCAAGATTAACAATACAATTCCAGCCAGCACAACGAAGAGATATGTCTGAATCGCGCCGGTCTGGATCCGACGGACTCTACCGCCGACTGCCCATGTAACTTGGGCGACCCGATTGACGAGGCCATCAACGACACGGTTATCAAAAGAGCCGACGAACACAGCGAGAAAATCGCGCGTTAAACGCCCAACACCGTTGACGATACCATCAACGATAATTCCATCGAATTGAGCAAAGAGCCGTGCCTTCCACACCGTCAGTGCAACCAACACACCGTCGTAAAATTCGTCAAAGTAGTATTTGTGCCAGAAGAGATTGTAAAGCGGTCGAAAAGTCGTTGCGACAGATTCAGCAGATAAAGTTCGCCTGTGGTAGAACAACCATGAGAACAATATACCTAATCCAGCGACGCAGATAGATAGCACCATCGCGATAGCATGTGCGGGACTGTGTCCATGATGACCTTCATCTGCATGTGCGCCGTCTGTATCGTGTCCACCTTCTTCCGCTGCAACTGCTTCAGAAACGCCGAAAAGTGAGAGTGTGACCCCCGCCTCGCCCATTTTGCTGTCAGGTGAGACGTGCGCATGCTGCGGTGCATGAAGATGCGGTTGTTCTGGTGGTTTAACATAGTCTTTGTTAAACCAGAGTGTATTCACAACAGGCAAGCTCAGTGCCGCCAGAATAAGGAGCGGCACGGTCATCGACTTCGGGGACTCATGTGCCATGTCGTGCATCTCCTGATTGCGGGGTTCGCCGAAGAAGGTCATGAAGATCAGTCGGAACATATAGAACGCCGTAATTCCAGCAGCAAAGAGTGCTATACCGAATAGGAGATAGTGGTGGACAGAGTTCCATTCCATTGCTCGCTCCAGCACGCCGCCTAAGATCGCGTCTTTGCTCCAGAACCCGGAGAAGACAAAGGGTACGCCAGAAATAGACAACGTTGCGATGAGCATTGTGACAAAAGTAATTGGCATTTTGTGGCGCAACCCGCCCATGTTCCGCATGTCCTGATCGGGCGGAATCTCGGAACCGTGAGCATGTACTAAATCGTGGTCGCCGTGTTCATGTTCGTGCGTATCATGGTCCTCGTGCGTGTGATCGTGTTTATCACCCTGTGCATGTGCATGCATGGCGTGGAAGGCGTGGATGACGCTCCCTGAACCGAGAAACAGCAATGCCTTGAAAAAGGCGTGGGTTGTGAGGTGAAAGAGTCCTGCGACATAACTGCCAGCCCCAATCCCCAGCATCATATACCCAAGTTGGCTAACCGTGGAGTATGCCAAAACCCGTTTAATGTCAAAACGGACGATGGCGATAGTCGCAGCGATGATTGCAGTAATGCCACCGATATAGGCGATTACTAAAGACGAGGTCTCTGTCAAAATAGGGAACATCCGAGCAGTGAGATATACTCCGGCGGCAACCATCGTCGCCGCATGAATCAATGCGCTGACGGGTGTAGGACCTTCCATCGCATCAGGGAGCCATGTATGCAGGGGAACTTGCGCCGATTTACCAACGGCACCACAAAAGATGAGGACACCCGCGATAGAAAGCCATACCATATCGCCGGTATTCAAACTGGCGACGAGGGCAAAAATACCGCCTTCTCCGTAGAGTGAGAGCGTCTTAAACTTAGTGAAGAGCATCATCATGCCGATGAACATACCGACATCACCGACCCGCGTTGTTAGGAATGCTTTTTTACAGGCATTCGCGGCGGAATCCTTTTCAAACCAGAAACCGATGAGCAGATAGGAACAGAGTCCAACGAGTTCCCAACCGATATAAATACCGAGCAGGTTATCCGACACGACCAAGAAAAGCATTGAAAAGGAGAAGAGCGAAAGGTAGGCAAAAAACCGTGGATATCTCGGATCGCCGTGCATGTAGCCCATCGAAAAAATATGGACAAGGCTACTGACGAGCGTGACAACAATCAGCATGATCGCTGTGACGCTGTCCAAGTAAAAACCCATGGAGAAAGTGATGCTACCGAGTGAAATCCACTTAACTGTATGAGGTGCTGGATCGGGGACTACCTCTCGCAGAAGCAGGAACGAACAGACGAGCGCAATAAGCATTGCTGCAATAGATAGATAGTCCTGTCGCGGGAAGCTCCGATTTCCCAAGCCCAAAAGTCCGAAGATCGCAAATGCGGCAAGCGGGCAAAGCAAAATGAGACTTATTAAGGGTACAACCATATTTTTTAGCTATGGGCCTCCTGATCTGCGTGCTGCCGTTGTTGCAAGCGGATTTCTGATACGATCAACGATGTCTGATAGCGTCAAAGTTTTTAGTGCCAAATGAATTTTTAACCTTTTAAGGTATCCACTTCGTTAGGACGTATGCTACCGAATTCGCGGTAGATCGCGAGGATAATCGCTAAAAAAACAGCGGCTTCTGCTGCAGCGAGCACAATCCCAAAAATAGCGATAATTTGTCCGCTGATGTCCTCCGGTGGTGTCATAAAACGCGAGAATGCGGCAAAGTTAAGATTACACGAATTGAGAATAAGCTCAATTCCCATCAAAATACTAATGGCGTTCCGTCGGGTCAAGACGGCGAAAATGCCGAGCGTGAACAGAATCGCACTGATGACGAGGTAGTGTTGTAAAGTCATTTTTCTCTTTTGGTAGGAGCGATCTCTGAATCGCGACTCCCCCAGATTTAGTCCCTAACCTCCTTTCGGGAAATCAGGGCGGCTCCGATTAACGCGACTAACAACAGCACAGAGACGACTTCAAATGGCAGGAGAAATTGCCCATTCAGAATCAATTCGCCAATGCGTTCTGTTGTCGGTGGAAGCTCGGTGCCATCGTCGGTGAGATTCTTCCATGCGGGTGTATTCGCAATAACAGTTAAGAGCAGCATAAGCAGTGCCAGGGCAACCACGCCTCCGAGTAGAAGCTGCCCGCGTTCAACATGAATCCGCATCTCCAAACGTCCGCTTGTCATCATGACTCCGAATAGAATGAGGACGAGTATGCCGCCGACATAGACAATCACCTGCGTTGCGGCGAGAAAATCAGCCTGTAAAAAGACGTAAAGCCCGGCAACGCCGAAGAGTGTCACCATGAGTGAAAACGCCGCGTGGACGATGTTTCGCGTTGTGACAACAACGAGTGCGGAAGCAATTGTCGTCAGGGCGAAGCCGTAAAAAATAAAGGTTTTAAGCGTAAATTCCATTTTTTAAACTGGCGCAAGCGAATTGTCAGAATTACTTAGTGTGCAGCTCCTATTTTCAGGTCCGCACTGCTGCCGTTGTTGCAGTGCTGCTGGCTTTTGTCATTTTTTATTTTTCCTATAGTGTGAGGTCTTATGCTTTGCGATCCTGTGGGGACAGATAACCTATTGTACTTGCTCCTTAGCAGGAATCTCCAAAATAGAAGGTGTCCCCGCCAAATAGTAAGAGAACTCAATCCCTGGGGAACAACATATCCATTGTCGAGTTCAAAGGACATTTGATGCAACAGATTTATTAAGTTGCCAAAGCGTCCCACGTAAAACTCGAACGCCTCCTGGAAACGCGGCACTTTCATTTCTACGGAACTATTTTCAAATATGGGTATGGACAGTAGCTGTCTGTGATACGTCCTCATCCCGGGTAGAAACCTTAACGGTCTAGCACGGACATACACCACTAAATCTTCCCGCGAAGGGACAGGATCCGCCTTAAGTCTCCACCAAATATTTTCTGCATCTTCGCGAGTCTTCTCAATAGTAATGACAGGAACCTCATCGGGCGGTATAAGACTGCCCCTTTCTACAACGGGAGATCCTGAAACCTAAAATCCCCGTCAGGTTCAAGCACACCAGCATCGCTATCCTCTACGCTATCACCACAACCTAAAACAACTAGCCCACACAGCAAAAACAACACTGAAAAGACTGCATAAATTCGCATACGTAATTTCCTTTAAAATTAACGTGAGTTCAACTTAAATGCGTAGGTTGGGTTGAACGGAGAACAAAATCAAACGCACGCGGAAACATGGAACCCTTCCGGTAACCATGCGGGTTGTAGTCTTCAAAATCCGAGTGAAACCCAACTCTTGATATGAAGTTACATTTGTTGGGTTTCGCTTCGCTCAACCCAACCTACACCCCTGTGAACCCAAATTCTCCTTTGAAAATTAGTTCTTGTACATCTCCTGCTTGTCAAACTGGAAGATTAGATCCGACCGGTCGAATTTGGAGTATTCAACGCCAGCGAGTGTGTCCTTCATCGTAAGGCACTCTGTCGGACAAACTTCAGTGCAAAGTCCACAATACATACAGAGGGACATATCAATATCGAACTGATCGAGGTAGAAAACAACCGGATTTCGGGTGACAACACGCGACACCTCGTCACTGGAAAAGGTTTGGGCTCGATTCTCTATACCCGATGGCTCAAGGCGATCTATGACCTCCTGCGGACCCTGGCGGGAGGTGATATTCGTAAGGGTTATCGAATCTTCCGACTTTATCTTTTTATCGTCACCTTCAATGATGCCGATGATTTCCCGTCCGTCCTTGAGATGCACGACGTTCATGCTATCCCAGAGTTGTTCACCTTTGGGGAGTTTGGTGCCTACAATCGTAATGCAATCGACCGGGCAAATCATTTCACATTTTTTGCACCCGATGCAATCCTCCATTCGATTGTACAACTGCCCGCGATACCCTTTCGGAATCTCCCGGACGTTCCGTTTCTTTTCAAAGTCGTGTTCATACGGGTATTGATGCGTGACGTTCGGTTCAAAGAACTGCCTGATTGTCACCCGCATCCCGACGAGAACGGTATAAACGCCTCTGTAGATGTTTCGTATGTATTTGTCCATTTTAAATCCTTCCTACAACGATTGATGGAAAAGATGAACCAAAAACCAAGCCCAAAATGAAATGGAGGGCGACTCGTACACGAAAATTTTTCAGAAACCAAACCGCGAAACTGATCCGCAAGGTAAAATTAAAAATTCGGTTGGGGTGCTGGTCTCTGCGCGATCGTCCGCCCAGCAACTTTATACGCGGCGATAAGCCCAATATAGATAATCGCGCAACTAATAGCAGTGCTAATCAAGGTATCCTTTGGGAAAATGAGTCCCCAGATGCCAGTGCCTAAGATGTTAAAGAAGGCGATCGGGATAAAGTATTTCCAGCAGAGATTCATCAACTGATCTACCCGTAGGCGCGGCAACGTCCATCGCAACCACATCATCAAGAAGACGAGTGCCAGAGATTTGATAACGAAACCGGGGAATCCGCCGAGGATGTCGTAACCCGGCAAGACCCCTTCCCAACCGCCGAGGAAAAGTGTCACCGCAATTGCGCTCACGGCGAACATGTTCGCGTATTCAGCAATAAAGAAGAGTGCGAAGCGCATACCGCTATACTCGGTATGGAAGCCAGCCACGATTTCAGATTCGGCTTCGGGCAAATCAAAGGGTGTGCGGTTTACCTCAGCGATAGAAGAGATAAAGAAGATAAAGAATGCGATAAAGGTAAAGGGGGTTCGGAAAATGAGCCAACTGAAAACGCCGTTGGATTGGCTTGCGACAATCTCCTGCATGCTCAAACTTTCGACGAGCATAACAACAGTAAGGATGGAAAGACCGAGCGGAATTTCATAACTGACAATCTGGGCGGCGGAGCGGAGCGACCCCAACAGTGACCATTTGCTATTCGAGGACCAGCCCGCCATAATCACCCCCATGACAATCACAGAGGAAATCGCCATGATATAGAAGATGCCGATATTAAAGTCGCTAACCAATATACCTTGACTGAAGGGAATAGCGGCGAAGACAGCGAAAGAACAGGCAAAAATGATATAGGGGGCAAGAAGGAAAAGGAGTTTATCGCCTTGTGGGGGGATAAAATCTTCTTTGAAGATGAGTTTTACACCGTCGGCTACCGTTTGCAGTGTACCCCACGGTCCAACGCGCATAGGACCCGTTCGGTTCTGAAAACGTGCGGAGACCTTTCGCTCTGCAAGCACCAATACCAAGGGAAGTAGTGGGACGACTCCAACAAAAACGCCAGCACATGCAAACATGACGAGAACTGTGCCTATCTCCACAGGAAAATGCGAAGCAACCGCTTCCGGCAATCGCGGAATTACAACGTTCTGTATAAATTCCTCCGCCCAATTGAGTTTATTTTGTAAGTTTATATTGGGTAAGAAACTTTCAGATATGTTGAAATCTGGGCTTGCAAGCATCGCCCTAAAATCCGACATCTGACCTCCTTATCTGATTCGGTCAACTTCGCTATGAGGCGCGTTTAGCGATCTACTTCTCCCATCACAATATCAATGCTGCCGATAATGGCGATAATATCTGCGACCATCAAACCTCGACTGAGCTCCTGTAGTGCGCTCAAGGCACTGAAACAGGGGGAACGTCCCTTGAGACGGACTGGCTTCGGTGTGCCATCGCTGACAATATAGAACCCAAGTTCACCGCGCGGGGCTTCACTACGGAAATAGATTTCGCCTTTGGGTGGACGGACGGCTTTTAAATCTGCCATGACGGGACCACCGGGGAGTCCTTCCGCTAAAATCTGTCGTACAATCCGGACAGACTGTTTCATTTCATCCATGCGTATTTTGTAACGACTCCAGCAGTCCCCAACGACCGATCCTAATTCTGGGACTTCCACAGCAACAGGCACATCAAAGTCAAACCTGTCATAAATAGAGTAGGGTTCGTCTCGTCGTAAATCCCAATCAACACCGGAACCGCGGAGGTTAGGACCTGTCGCGCCGTAGCTCAATGCCATCTCCGCCGACATAACAGCGACCTTCGTTGTGCGCTCCGAGAAAATACTGTTTTTTGTCAGGAGCTCGTTATATTCGTCAATCAGCGGTTCAAAATAGTCTAAAAACTCTTCGATTTCGTCCAAAAAATTCTGTTCGGCAATGGAACCCGGCTCTATCCGGATGATTTCGGAGACACCACCGATACGGATGTAATTATAGGTGAGTCGTGCACCGCACACTTTCTCGAAAAGCAGGAGTAACCGTTCTCGGTCCCGGAAAGCGTAGAGAAAGGGGGTAAATGCGCCGATGTCCATCCCGTAGGTTCCAAAAGAGAGGAGATGGCTTGCAATACGATTTAATTCACAGATGAGCACCCGCAGGTATTCCGCCCGTTCTGGCACCTCGAATTCCTTGCTTTCATCCGCCTCCAACAATTTCTCAACAGCGAGACAGAATCCCCAATTCTGGTTCATCGCCGCCACGTAATCCATTCGGTCGGTAAAGGGGATAATTTGAGGATAGGAGAGATTCTCGGAGTGCTTCTCGAAACAGCGGTGCAGGTAGCCGATGTGCGGAATTGCTTCCCGAACTATTTCACCATCCAATTTCAATTCCAGACGTAACACGCCGTGTGTACTTGGATGCTGAGGTCCCATGTTGACGACCATTTCATCAGCGAACGGTTTTAACTCTATAATTTTGCTTTCAGTCTGTGGTGTAGTTTCCATAATACGGGTTCAGCAACGTTTTTCTAACTTACCTTGCGGTTAAACAACGGAGTCGAAGCCTTCACGTCCATCTCTTAAATCCGCTTTCCACTTCGTTCCAAGCTGCGTTTCTTTTTACGTAGGACTTACGCGTTCTGTCCTATTTTTGGACTTTACCATTATATATGATACCACTTTTGCCGTCCAATGTCAAATCTGAACCTGTTTTTTCGGGGAGAGCCCGTGTCGTAATTTGGGTATTACTCCGGCGTTAAAATGTTACACCAGTGTAACATTGCATGCTTCGCATTCACGTCCACAAACCAGCGTCCTGCCTAAGTTCCGAGGCATTTTGAATTTAATGTCCGTTGCGAAAAAATGGAAAAGTGTAACATTTTCATATCGTGCCACACAAGACGAAAACTCAATCTCCCTATCCCTAATACGGCACGCGCATACCACGATAGAATTCAGGTTCCTTGTAATCCTTACGTAGGGGGTATCCCTCCCAATCATCGGGAAGCAAGATGCGGCGGAGATCGCTGTGTCCCTCAAAGAGGATTCCGTAAAGGTCATAAGTTTCGCGTTCGTGCCAATCCGCGGTTTTCCATATATGCGAAACACTTGGGAGGTGCGGATCGGTTTTCGGAACAGTCGTTTTCAAAACTACGCTATGCCGGTGCTGCATGGCATAGAGATGGTAGACGATAGCGAGTTCTTCATCGTTGGCACTCAAATCAACACCACTGAGGCACATCAGGGAATCAAATGCCAATGTGTCGGTTTCGGCGAGATATTGACACACATCGGCGATTGCTGAGGAGGCAATGCGAATGTTCGGGTCACCAGCGAGTTCGGTGTCAAAACCGAGGATGGCTTCACCAAACTGTTTGGTTAGAACTTCATAGATTTCTTCTGGTTTCACGAATATCCTACTCCATGATCGCGATTCCAAATCGCTCCTACCGTTGGTTGGAAAAGTCGCGATTCCAAATCGCTCCTACCGTTGAACGAACTGGTCCTTTAGACGTTAGTTTCAGCGTCATCGCCTTCTGCAGCTTCAGTCTCTTCAAGCTCGTACCACTCCGTTTTGGTAAAGAGTCTCTTTAAAAACGGCACATGATCGCGTTTCGCGACTGTCTGCGTTTTGATTTTCTCTTGTAATTTGAGCAATCCTTCAATAAGTGCTTCCGGGCGCGGAGGACATCCAGGCACGTAAACGTCAACAGGGATAATCCGATCAACGCCTTTGAGGACGTGGTACCCGTGTTGCCAATAGGGCCCGCCACTGGTAGCGCAACTGCCCATCGAAATGACGTATTTCGGTTCCGGCATCTGTTCATAAAGCCGTTTGATCCGTGTTGCCATTTTGAGGGTCACCGTGCCAGAGATTACCATGAGGTCGGATTGACGCGGGGTCGCGCGCGGCACACCTGCCCCGAATCGGTCCAAATCGTAATTGGAAGCGGCGGTTGCCATAAATTCAATGGCGCAGCAGGCGAGTCCGAACGTCATGGGCCAGAGTGCAGAGGCGCGTGCCCAGTTGGCGACGGCATCAACTGAGGTAACAATAACATTTTTGTCCAGTTTTTCATCAATTATCATAACTTTCTTCCCTCCGGACGGATTGGACTTCCAACTGCGTGGATCGGATCCACTCCAGATCTCCTTTTGCCCAGACGTAGGCAAGCCCGACTAACAGAATAGCGATGAAAACGAGCATCTCCAAAAATGCGAAAAGCCCGAAGTCCCGGAAGACGACCGCCCACGGGAAAAGAAACACGGCTTCCACGTCGAAGATTAGGAAAATGAGCGCGATGACGTAAAAACGGGTGTTAAACTTAATCCGCGTATCACCGATCGGATCTTCGCCGCATTCATAGGGGATATACTTTTCGCCTGAGAACAGCTTAGTCTGGAGGAGGCGAGAGACAGTAAGGTTTAGAACGACAAATAAACAGCCAACGATCAAGAAGATTAGCACATTTGCAAAGTTAAAAAGCATTCTGGATTATCCTTGAGAACCGCGATGTCGCGAAAACTTTCGTGCATATACGATTTCGTTAGTTAAAATTATATATCATTTTACGCCAATTTGCAAGTAAAAATTTTTAACCTGTGCAGAAAACATCGGGTGAGTAATTTATAGGTGTTGTGTACACCATAGCAAATTGTATACCATCCTAATTAGGATTCTCCGTAATCAATATGTGGTATCTGAGATATTTGGCTAAGCGTCGTAGCAGTTGGCATAACTCAGATCTGATACACAGATTAAATACTTTGCCAAATCCCTATTCTATTGTCAGAACAACACTGTTGGACGTGAGCGATGCCGGACCGAGCAGCGATCTGATAGGCAAGTAGATATCGTTGGATTTCTTTTCGAGGCGTTCAATCTGTTGTTGTAGGTCGTTCACTGCGGAACGTTTGTCGGCAGCGGAAACATGTGCGTCTGTGATCTTCTGAATCCGCTTAATCTCCTCCTCTAATTCTATGACCTCTGGATGTCGCTTTTTCAAAAAATCTCGGTAAACCGGTAACGCCATCGTGAGTACGATTGTGTAATTACCTTTCTGAAACTCATAATATTTTCGCACATCTGCCAAAGAGACAATCTGTGTCGCGGCAGATTTCAATTCAAATCCTCGGATATACTGGATAGATTTACCCTCTTTTTCGATAAAAATTTCTTCTGTACTGGGCAGTGTAATCGAGCGATTGGGTTCGACAATGTTGCCGTTGGTATCGGTTACTTTCAATTGGGTAAACGCACCGGCTGTTGCGACATTGGCAAAAGGAACGAGCAGATTAAACTCGCCGCCCTGAATACTGAGTTCAAGAGAGATAGGTTCTTTGGGCGCGTAAGTTAATCTCGGCGTGGTAAGAGAGAGGACAACACCTGAAGTAGCAGTCGCTACATCCGTTGGTAGAGAGGGGGTTTGCGAACTTGTGACGCACCCTGCCACACTAAAAATCAGAAATAGACAAGGAAACGCAAGGTTTTTAAATATTTTCATAGAGAACGCTACTTTATCGTTAGTGTGATTTCGTTAGATACAAGTGATGTCTTCCCACGACGTGATTTGACAGGTAAGTAAATGTCCTTCACTTCATCCTTGTGTCTCTCTTTAATAAATTTAATCTGTTCTTGGTAGTAATTGAGAGCGTCCTGCTTTGCAGCTGTTTGAAGATTTGGATCTCTCTGGATCCGTGCGAGATCACGTTGCAACTCAAGTACTTCCGGATGTTCCTCGATTATAGATTCTCGGTAAACTTCCAACTCAATCGTAAGTGTTATCGTGTAAGTACCGGGTTGTAACTGATAGTATCGCTGTATATCTTTCAATTTCAGTTCCTGACGTGCGTCGGCTTTGAGTTCAAATCCGTGAATACATCGGATGGATTTTCCGTCTTGCGTTACATATTTCTGTGGATTCTCTTGTGTAATTGCGCGTTTCGGTTCGACAACTTGTCCGTTCGCGTCCGTCACTGTTATCTGCGTAAAGGCTCCCTTTGTCGCAACGCTAAAAGAAGGCACAAGAAGGTCAAATTTACCGTTCTGAATATTGAGTTCAAGGGGGATCTCTTCCTTCGCGGCATAATTTGTTTTAGGGGTCGAAAGTTGAAGTTCGACGAGCGGACGTGGTGATTCCTCTGTCTCTGTAGCGGGGGCAGGCGCGTCGGTTGCCGTTTGCATCGTCTGCAGATTTCCGAGGCATCCAGCAAGGGTAACGACGAGTAGAAAGAGACAAAGGGGAATAAATTTCGAGATAGCTTGCCTGTCAAGATTGCAAAGTATCATTTATCGCTCCTGATATATTTTAGAACGTAATGCCTAATCCGGTTCGGGAAGGCACTTCAATAAATCCATCAAGGATTTCTTCCGGTGGATCAATAAGAGAAGCGCGCCAGTCTACTTCGCCCCATGCGTATTCAAGGATTGCGAAATTCGGGACACTCGCCATGCATTGCACACTCGCGGCGGTCGCGACGGGACCGCTCGGATTGTGAGGTGTTACCATGATGTTTCTCGCAGCAGCAAGCGTCGCGACTTTTTTCAAACCCGAAATTCCGCCAACATGCTTGACATCCGGTAAAATATAATCAACGTGTGCTTGGGTTAGCAACCTATCAAAGTCTGTGAGAGTTCGTAAGCGCTCGCCGGTGGCAATCGGGATACCAATGGATTGACTTATATAGGCGAAGGCATCGAGATTATCCAGCGGCACGGCATCCTCAATCCAGAAGAGGTGCAAATCCTCGAGTTCCTTAGCGACTTGGATGAGAATACCCGGATTAAAACGACTATGGCAATCCACCATGAGATCGATATCTGCACCAATTGCGGTGCGAATTGTGCGGACGCGATCAATTCCGGCGCAGATAGCAGGGGTTAGCGTTCCGCGCGAAACATTCGCGACGGAAACATCGTCAAAGGGCGCGCATTTTATGGCGGTAAACCCTTCGGCAACGGCGCGCTCGGCATTGTGAGCAAAACCGAGAGGACTGCGATCGACTGTTGCGCGGTTAATATTTGCGTAGAGACGGATTTTTTCTCGGCACTTGCCACCCAACAATTGATAACTCGGCACATTTAGAGCCTTACCTATCAGATCACACATCGCCTGCTCGATCCCGCTGAGAGCGGTATGGTAGGTGTGGCTTTCAGAGTCGTGATAGAAACGCTGGCGAAATGCCTCCAGTTGAAATGGATTCCATCCGACGAGCGTAGATTTGAGGGTGTTAATGACGTGTTGAACGTGCGCGTCATTCCTGCCGTGGGAAGCCTCGCCGATGCCGATTGTGCCATCGTCAGCATGTACCTTGACGAAGAGCCAATTACCGCGGTCATTTACCTGAACGACCGTAGTCTCTATGTTCGTGATTTTTAGTATGGGCATTTCCATCTCAGATAATGGAGCGGCGAGACATGGGTGCCTCGCCTCACGGGTTATTACGATGCCGCCCATTTCACGCCTTGAGTGAGGAACTTCTGCATTCCTGCGCGCTCGAAGGTTCCCGGTCCGTGCCCTAAAGTGGTGTAAAAGACACGTCCAGAACCGTAAGACTTCACCCACGCCATGGGATGTGCTTTGCCGAACCACTCAGCGGATGCCAACACGTGAATGTGCGGATCGTGTGCAGAGATATAGATCTCATCTTCCACATCAAAATCTTCAATACCTTGGGTCGTCGGATGTTCGCTATCCTCAATATGGACAGTGAAAGTCGAGCCGGGTGGATGCCAATTGGAATGTCCACCGATAAGATCCACGGCGCGACCACCGATCCACCATGCGGTGCCGTGAATACCGACCAACCCTTTGCCGCTACTGACAAATTGGTACAAGCCATCTTCTTCAGCTGGTGCTAAATCGGAGATACGAGCGGTGGAGCCGTCGGCTTGACGCTCTGTACGCGTGAAGCCGGTGCCAAAGACGCACGCATCGTAGGTATTCAACTCCGCTGATGCTAAAATTCCTTTATCGTCAGTTAACGCCGCTGAAATATTAGCATCTTCGGAGAGAAAATCGTGAATGACGCTGGCACTTGCATTGAAACCGTGATTCTCACCTGATAACACGAGAATTTCCGACATGAGAGCCTCCAATGTAAAACAAAGACAAATTGTGCCTTAATTGCACAATTTGGAAACGGCACTGAATCCGCCGCTTACGATAAGAGATCGAACGTAAGAACTGCAATTCGTGGAAATAGTTTAATTGAAAACCAAAATTGTGTCAAACCAATTCTCTGATAGAAAAAAGATGAGATTATTTTGACAATAATGTTGCATCGTGATACAATAGAATTAAGTTTAATAGGCCTTCTGCCGAATTGGTATAGTCTGTCTCTTGTAGGAGTGGTTATGACTCTCACTCTTTAGAGGAAGGGTTTGAAAAGCAAGGAACGATGCCCTGCGTAAGTCCTGAACTTGTATCTTTTTGCTTTTGTGATATACTATTCAAGTGACGCTATTCGATTGGACTTCCTTGAACCTACAACTGCCGTGAATGTTAGGCTTGAAGCCTCTGTGAATCACAAGATATTGGCAAGTGGCATCACTATAGTAAAATAATCTAGTCCGCAAATTCATTGCCATAGGGAGATTGTTCATAGTGTATGATGCAATTAGCCTTTGATTTTAACAGACCCAACGATTATACGATTCACCTCCCTACTCATGTAGAGGAGTTTTGGACAGCGAAACAACGCGCTGGACATTCTCTTCATGAGGTTTCATATCGTGCCTGTTACAAACCGCAGTTACCGGGATATTTCATCCAGAAGTTCTGCGAATCGGAATCTGTAGTTTATGATCCGTTTATGGGACGGGGGACAACATTGGTAGAAGCACAGTTGCACGGGCACCGTGTCATTGGCAATGATGTGAATCCATTGTCTAAAATCCTCACATATCCTCGTCTCAACCCACCGACGTTAGCAGAGATGGAAAAGCGGTTACAGGAAATCAACCTATCTACTGGCGAAGGAATAGACAAAGAACTCCTCGTCTTTTTTCACGAGGACACACTGCAAGAGATTTACGGATGGCGTTCCTATTTCCAACAAAAACAACTTGACCCTGTCGATGCATGGTTACAAATGGTGGCATCTAGTCGGTTGACGGGGCATTCTAGCGGTTTTTTCTCAGTCTTCACCCTTCCACCGAATCTTGCAGCTTCGGTTGCTTCTCAACGAAGAATCAACGAAAAACGAAATCAGAAACCTGAATATCGGGATACGAGGGCTCTGATACACCGCAAATCGAAGCAGTTGTTGAGGCATAGTCTACCGGATCATTTTTGGCGTGATGATGCTTTGCTTCTTACCGAATCCGCCGACAGAACTCCTCAAATTGAGGACGAATCAGTTGATTTGGTTGTCACTTCGCCACCTTTTCTTGACACTATTGACTATATGCAAGATAACTGGTTACGGATGTGGTTTTGTGGTGTAGAAATTGAACAGGGCAAAATTTGGCAATTAAAATCGCTGGAGGATTGGGTTACTCGGATGACAGATGTCTTTGTGGAACTGCGTCGGGTATTGAAGCATGGAGGACGGGTCGCATTTGAAGTCGGGGAGGTCCGGAATGGAACTGTCTTTTTAGAGAACGCTGTTGTCAAAGCGTCATTGGATGCTGGGCTTATGCCTGAAAAACTGATGATTAACGATCAGCATTTTACAAAAACGGCAAATTGCTGGGGGGTTTCCAATAACAGGAAGGGCACAAACAGCAACCGGATTGTTATTTTGAAAAGAAATTGAGAAATTTCAAAACTTTTTTCTTACAAGGCTTCCGCCGAATCGGTTTGGTCTGCCTACCTTTTGTAGGAAGGGTTTGTAATTCCTACGCTTTAGTAAGGATGATTTGAAAAGCAAGAACTGATGAATCGCGTAAGTCGAAAAGAGAGTTAGGCTATATGGCAAAAAATAATATAACACTAACGCTTGGGCAAATCGCTGCAGGGAGTATCATCGGACTGGTAAGCGGGTGGATTTGCCTGCTGATATTTGAGAATTTTATTTGGCAATTACTACTTGGAAACCGAGTCAGCCACGGTTTCTGGGTAGGTTTATTCCTCCTCATCTCGTTGAGCGTCACATACGGGATTGTGATTATGGGGGCAAGCACAGGGATCCGCTTTGTGAGTCGAAAATTTGGCACCGATGTTCCTCTAAAACCGCTTTGTTCGGGTGCATTTTTGGGTCCACCTGCTGTCGTCGGTTTGCTTGCCTTACTCAACGTTCCATGGGAAATATTTGGCAGACCAAATCTGATCTTGGCGTTGCTCCTGCCAGTTCTTAAAACACTTGCGTATATTATCTCGTTACCCATGCGCGGGTGGGTGCACCTCGGTTTGCCAGTCGAAATCTGGTACATTCTTGCTGTTCCTATCGGTGCAATATTAGGATACAGGTTAACACCGGTAGAAAACACGGAAGTGAGTGCAGAACAGGCTTAAATTCACGAAAGGGTTCTTTAATGAACAGTTGCGAAAATTCAAGCGTGCACGCTGGAGGTTTCACCCATCAAAATGCAATACGATGATAAACCAAAGGACGAATGCGGTGTGTTCGGCGTTTTCGGCCATCCAAAAGCGGTAGAATTGACGTATTTGGGGTTACGCGCCCTTCAGCATCGGGGTCAGGAAAGTAGCGGTATTGTCGCGTCAGACGGAGAGAAGTTCACATACCACCACGGTATGGGACTTGTTCATTCTGTCTTCACCACTGAGGCTTTGGCGGGACTGGAAGGGCATATCGCTATCGGACACAACCGCTATTCAACAGCAGGGGCAAGCACGCTTGAAAACGCGCAGCCTTTGGTTCGGAACTACAAGCAAGGTCCCCTCGCCCTCGGTCACAATGGCAATCTCGTCAATGCGCCGCAAGTTCGGAATCACTTAGAGGATGCCGGTTCCATCTTTAGCACGAGTTTGGATACTGAAGTCATTTTCCACTTGATAGCGCACTCTCGGAAGCAGGCGTTGGAATATAGAATTATTGACGCGCTGCGAAGTATTGAGGGTGCGTATTCGTTTGTATGCATGGATAAAAACACGCTGATAGGAGCCCGCGATGCCCACGGATTTCGACCTCTCTGGCTCGGTAAGCTCGGTAACGCATACGTGTTAGCTTCCGAGACGTGTGCGCTTGATGTGATTGAAGCGGAACCAATACGTGAGATAGAGCCAGGGGAGTTAGTATTTACACGTTCCAACTATCGCGGTGTAGAGTCGTTTCGCTTTCATAAAAGACAATCGCAATTATCGCAGTGCATCTTTGAATATATCTACTTGGCGCGACCAGATAGCATGATGTTTGGGCAGAGTGTAAACAACACGCGCCGTGAATTCGGCAGACAACTCGCCCGCGAACACCCCGTCAAAGCAGATGTTGTTATCCCAGTGCCTGATTCTGCAACAATCGCCGCTCTCGGATACGCCGAAGAATCTGGCATCCCGTTCGATTTAGGGCTTTCTCGGAACACTTTCGTCGGTCGTTCCTTCATGAACCCGACGCAGGATGTCCGAGAGCTGATGGTGAAGATAAAACTGAACCCAGTGCGCGATGTGCTGCGCGGTAAACGGGTCGTGCTTGTAGACGACTCAATCATGCGGGGGACAAACAGCAGGAAACTCATCAAGATCGTTCGGCAAGGCGGCGCGACAGCCGTCCATCTGCGCATTGCATCCCCTCCGAATAAATTCGCATGTTTCTATGGTGTAGACACGCCGACCCGTAGTGAATTAATTGCGAGTTCACATACAATTGAGGAAATCCGCAAGTATATCCGCGCTGACAGTCTGGGTTATCTGAGTATTGAGGGAATGCTCCAATCCGTGGAAACACCTCAGGATTTTTGTACCACCTGTTTTGATGGAAAATATCCGATTCCATTTGTGGAAGAATCCTCACAACAACTCCCCTTAATCGTAGATTAAACCCGGTCTTAACATGGACTTGGAAGTGCGCCTCACAAGGGAAATTTTTATGCAGTATAGACAACGTGGCAAACAGAAAAAACCGAGTCCGATAGGTACAGCGCAAGGACGATATACGCTCATCTCTCTGCTCGGTTGTGCCATCCTTGGTATGGTTTTGAGCAGAATTCTTCCGTTCTTGATTGGGAAGTTACAGCCGGATATGAAAGCAGACGAGGCAGAAGAGATTGGTGTTCTCATAGCCTTAGGCATCAGTGGTATTGTGTTAGTCGTTAGTCTCTTAAGACCGAAGAGAGGCACTTCACCGCTTCGTAAACAATTATTAAAGGAACAAGAGAAATCAGATGGCTGATAAAAAGCCTATGACGTACGCCGATGCTGGCGTTTCATTTGAAGCAGAATCCGAGGCGATAGGACGGCTTAAACGCCTTGTTCAAACCACCTACCGATCTGAAGTGCTCAGCGATGTCGGCAGTTTCGGCGGGCTTTTTGCACTCAAAACGTATCAAGAACCGGTTCTCGTTTCCAGTACAGACAGTGTTGGCACAAAACTAAAGGTCGCGTTTAAAGTAGGACGACACGACACGGTCGGTTTCGATATTGTCGCACATTGCGGCAACGATATCGTCGTGCAGGGAGCGGAACCTCTCTTCTTTTTAGATTACATTGGCATTAGTAAGGTATCGCCAGTGGTGATTGAAGAGATCGTGACGGGTCTAACGTCAGGATGCAAAGAGATCGGTTGTGCATTAATCGGCGGTGAAATCGCAGAGTTGTCAGATATTTATACACCGGGTGAGTATGACCTGGTGGGGACTATTGTGGGTGCTGTTGAAAAAGCCGACGTGATTACCGGAGAGAGAATTACGCCGGGAGATCAACTCATCGGTTTAGGGTCGGTAGGTTTACATACGAACGGTTTTACATTGGCGCGGCGTATTCTGTTCGACAGGTGCGATTACAGTGTAGACACCTATCTTCCTGAACTCTCTGCAACAGTCGGGGAAGCACTGCTTGCCTGCCACAGGAGTTACGTGAATTCTATTCTGTCCCTTCGTAAAGTATGCGACATTAAAGGTCTTGCCCATATCACCGGAGGCGGTCTACCAGCAAATGTGGCGCGGATCCTTCCAGATGGGTGTACTGCCTATATTCGGAACGGCACATGGGAGATTCTGCCTATTTTCTCGTTTTTACAGGCGAAAGGGGACGTTGAAGCGGCAGAAATGTACAGAGTTTTCAATATGGGAATTGGGATGGTAGCGATAGTCGCGCCTGATGTCGTTGATGCTGCCCTTGCGTTTCTTAAAGCATCTGGGGAATCCACTTACCGAATTGGTGAAGTAATCGCGGGAGAAAAGGGGGTCCAAGGTGTCCCTTCCTAACACAGATTCGCAGACCACACCTACCTTTTTAGATGAAGCGGCTCTCCAAGAACTGACGGACTTGCTTGACGAAACACACCCACAAGTGGCGTTGGCAGCATTCCAAGGTGTCGACGATAACGATGCGGCGGTGTTTTTAGTTATGTGTACACACTTGAAAAGTGAATCCACGGGAAATGCTCTCGCCACGCATGCGGGAAAACTTTTTGCGCAACTACCTTTTGACAAACAGGTTAGTATCGCTGAGAAGGTGACGGCGACAGAGACGATTGACTCCGAACACGCGATGCACATTTGGAATGAACAGATCGCTCGGATTAAGGAAGCAATCCAAAAAACCACCTTCTTAGGTGAAGGCACAGCGAACCTTGCAAAATTGTTATCATATCTGGATATAACAGAACAGAATGAGTTGCTGGAAGCGTTAGGTGAAAAGCAGCCTGAGGTAGTGGATAGCGTCTCTGAACGGTTGTTTACGTTTGAGGACTTGGGGAACTTGGGGAATGAAGCAATCAGAACTATTTTACAAGTGCTGGACAAACCGACCTTAGCCCTTGCCCTACTCAACGCACCGACTGCCATACATGACCGATTTTTTGAGAATATGTCAGCATCACAGGCAGAAGCCATTGAAGCAGAAACTGCTCAACTAACGTTTGAACAGACACAAATAGCCGACACAGCACGCCATTCGGTTGTGAACCTGGTTCGGAACTTCGCAGCAAAAGGCTTGCTAAAAATCGGTTTTTAATTTATGGGCTTCTGGGCTGCGCTCCACTTCGTTCCGCGCAGGTTCTCGGTCACGCGATACGGATTTTTTGATGTAGAGTATTGCGCCAGGGCATCCACAAAGGCTGCCCCTACACTTTTAAGATGGACAGTCCACTACTTGTCTTTAAGCAAAAAAGAATAGGGTACTTCAACCTGAAGGCTGATCGGGTTACCGCCTTTTGTGGCAGGACGAAAAGTGGTTTTCTTCAACGCCGCAATCGCTGCTTCCTCAAACCCAAACCCAATATCTGTAATCGCTACAATGTCCTGCGGAATGCCGTTCTCATCAATGGTTGCCTGTAAGAGGACCTGCCCTTCCTTGCCTGCCTTCGAGGCAACCTCTGGATACTTGGGTTCCACCTTGAATTTGTATTCGGGTCTAACGACTCCGGGCGCACTCTCAAAATTAACACCATCCAATCCAGGTGCGTTATCGGGAGCAGGAGTGTCGAGTTTGTCAATCAGTGTTGGTGCGTCCCGCTGTATCTCAAATGCCGGTGCCTTTGTATTGGGTTCCACCGTCGTTGTGGGCTGTACAAAATCGCGATTGACATCTATAAGTCTGGGTCCCTCATTGGTGCCGGGTGTTGTGAGATCCCCTGTAGTCTCGGGACCCTGAGGGATTGCAAATGCGTCATTCGATAGCGGTTGGTCAGTGACAGTCGTCACGGGTGGTTGGACAAGAACTTTCTGCTGGTCCTGTTTTGCTTCATTAAACTTCGGTACTTCCCTACGTATGAACCGGCGTTTGGTTTTTGCATCTTCTGTGACGATACTAATATCAAACGTCTCTTTTTCAAATTCAATCCGATCGGCGATATAGAAGACACCAATGATAATCGCTATAAGGACATGAAACACCATTGCGACTCCAAACGCGGCGGAACTCCGTCCGACGTGCATTTGTGTGACAGGATGCTTCGGCATGTTCGTTTGTGCCGTAGAAATGCCGTGCTGCTGGCTGGCATCAAGCGAAACTTTTTTTAATGCGACAAAACGCTTCGGTTTTTTACGCTCTGCTCGGCGCTGCTGCATCTGACTGAGGATGCCGGAAGTTCTGCTATTCATCTGTTTTTCCTCCTTAATAGGACTTACGCAGTCTGTATTTTTAGAGTCGGTGATTTCAGTTGTTGACATAAATACTCAGAGAGTAATCCATGCTTGACTTGGTAAAGGGTTTGACGGGTTTCATGTGCTTTACGCATCAGGTGAATCCACACCAAAAACGCAGCACTGATGTGATTGCGAACAATACGCGGGAGACGACATTGGCATTTTTCAAGTCCTGTCAACTGTTTGGTTTCCCGATGAAATTGTTCAATCTTCCAGCGGACGTCGCACACCTGTCGGACGACGGACACATCGGATTGACTCAAGTCGTTGGTCACAACATAATCCGTGCGTCTTGAAGACGCTACCCGGAAAACTTTCACCTTGTGATTTTTCGGAAACTTGTTGAGTTTGACGCGTTTGCCAGAGGTCTGTTCAGCGGGCGTCCACTGGAGAGTGTCAATGCGTTGGTAAGGTTTGCTACCCTGAGAATCATCAACGAGACGATTCGATTTCAATGGACAATAATACGTCTTGTCCAGACTCTCAATGTAAAGCAGTAGCGATTTGCTGGCATACCACGAATCCATCAACACTGTCGAAAAAGCAACATCGCGAGAGTCTACCAACACCGAGAGCATATCTCGGACATGATCCAACTTCGATTTACCGTCGCCTTGTTTATCGTAGATGCGATAATCTATCAACCAATATCGGTCTAACGCAGGATTGACGTAGACACACGTCACAATGCCTATACCATTTATGAGACCCCCGGCATTGCCAGAATATTGCCTTTTCGCCAGACCCATCTGTTTCGCATACCGTTTATCCAACACCGTGTCGTCAAAGATGATGTAGCCATCGGGCGTCTGCTCCAAGTGCGATTTGACATGTTCCCAGACTTGACGCGGTCGGAGACGGTCATTGGCGAGATACCGGTTTATCTGATCATGACTAAATCGATCAGAGTGGTCCGCGAAATGAGTGAGTGTATAGTTGAGGGGCGTGCTGAGTAGATATTGACAGTAATCCAGACGTGTCGGTCTAACCATTTTTAGATACCTCCTGGCACACCATGTTACAGGTTTCGGGAGTCTATGTCAAACATTATTGCGTAAGTCCTACTTAAAAAGAAAAGAGGGATAGTCTCGGTCTCAGCACACTGCTCGCTCGTGTTTCCTATGTTATGAGGTCGACTAAAGTGGGTTTTACAAAAATACCCAATGATTATTCGCGGTTCACGAGTTCCTATTTTGGCATAAACATACTCTAATTATAACACACTTTCAGTTTTGTGTCAATTTTTAGCATTAAAGCGGTAAAAGCGTCGGGAATCGGAATTCCCTCCTACTGACAGTAAAGAGCCTGTCAACGGAAGATCGCAATTCAGGAAGCACTGGATGGTTCTATCAAAGCGGTTCATTTCTTACATTACGGATTCCACCAATAGGTCATCTTCGCAACCACGGTTGAATCCAATAGACGAGATCGCGTGGTGCCGTTGGTATCATACGTTTGATTGAAAACGAAGTAGAAATCGCTTCCCGGACGATAAATATAGTTGATAAGGAAGTTGGTAGACACAACGTTCGTATCGGCATTCCACTGTGCAAACAGTTTTGCAAAGAGTCCCGTAGTGAAGGAATAGTCAAGTCTGCCTCTGAAAAGATTAACGTAAACAGGACGCGGTTGCCCATCGGTGAAATACACTTCCGGTAGATCCACTACCTGATTAAACTGATATTGTGCGCTCAGGCTTATATGCCCATTCGGCTTAAGAGTGGTTTGTATATATGCTCTACGAACTTCGCCTTTGTAGAAATCTTCAATACCGCCGCCGATGGTTGTACTGATCGGACGACTATCGTTACTGGAGAGACGTACACGATATGAGTTAGACGAGTAGTCGTCTATCGGAATCTCTACGCCGTCCCTGAAGTTGAAAACATCGTTCAGACGTTCAAAGCTGCGTCTCCCGTTGAAAAGGATATAATCTCCGGTAGAAAATTGAAACCAGTTGGTGTAAGAAATGTCCCATTCTTCCAATTCGTTGTCGTGGTTGAGAATATAGTTAACCTCTGGGCCGGTCCAAATTTCTTGGATTCCAAATCTTTGGGGCATGGGGACCCACCGCATTTCACCGCGGAAGTGTCGGATGCCAGTACGTCTGACATATCCGACAGCGGGGTTGAAATCCTCATCAATATCGGTATACGAACCCTCTACACGGAAATGCTTGCTCCGCCAGTTGGAACCGAGATACCAGGCATTATTTTGTCCAGATGCCCCCGGTTCAAACGTGCGAGACCACAGCCCCCGTACATCTACACTGTCATTCGGACGGTATTCAAAGTCAAAACCACCTGCGCGATTGTAGTCGTCAATTTCATCTTTATTGACAGCAATTATGCCGATACGGGACCCTGAGGCAACGTCCTTTGTAATACGCATTACAGAATAATTGGTGTGCGGGATGTCAAGGGGATCATCTTCCGTATCAGCATCGTAGAATTCGTCTGTCAGGACGTTGAGGAACCCTACACCGTAAGACCCCACCTTGCCACTCGTTTTTCCACCGAAAATAATCGGAATTGCGTTGCCCTGGGCAAGTCCAATGCGGCGGCTATAGAAAAGGAGCATCGGGGGTGGTCGGCGGTAACTGGTCCGCGGCACTCCAAAATCGAAAAGTCCGGCACCTTCCAAAAAGAAGGGACGCTTTTCAGGAAAAAAGAGGCTAAATCGGGTCAGGTTCACCTGTTCTTCATCGGCTTCAACCTGTGCGAAGTCAGTGTTCCAAGTGACATCTGCTGTCAGATTAGACGTAATGCCGTATTTGGCATCAATACCTATCTTGAACTTGCCTTCGGTTTCAAGCCCTGCATCATTTCCGTTAATTTGGGTCACGCCGGGAAGGATGTACGGAAGTATCTCTAAGTTTCGAGAGGGGGCAATGCCTGAGAGCCCGACAAGTCTTCCAAGGTTAGCAGTTCGGTACTTTGCCATGCCGCCATAGGACGCTGGAACAGGGACCCATATCATCTCTTCTTGATTTCGGGCGAGTTCGCGACCGGTGTTCATACCCCATACTATCTGATCGCTCTGCTTGAAACGAAGTTGAGTAAATGGAATACTAAGTTCGGAAGTCCAATAAGTGTCGTTGATTTTCGATTTACATTTCACAACGGCATCCCAATCCCTGTTGAGCGTGTCGCCGCTGTTGGTTACGGCTCTGTCCTGTATCGCACCGAGGGCGTTTATGCGGAAGAAGAAGCCACTCCGCTGGTCGTTATACGTATCCAATATCAGGAACACGGTGTCGTTGTCGTGCAGGTCACGAGAATCTCGGCGCATCTCATTGGCGACCAATTTCGATATATCCGAATCGAAACAGGTAAAGCCGAAGTAGATATTCTCATTATCGTAGAGAACCCGAACCTCCATTGATTCGGAACTGATTTCGCCTTCATACGGTTCAATCTGCACAAACTCGTCAATTGGCTCGGCGTGTTTCCAATCCTCTTCCGTTAAATCACCGTCAATCTCAATACTTTGGTAGGTACGATATGCCTTAATCTGGTGATCGTGCGATTCGGGATGTACGTTGGTGACAACGACGTGCCAAAGCACAATGAGGAATAAGGGAATTACGATCCTTCGGAATTTCAGTGCAGAAAATAGATAGTTGTCCAAGAACATTGCCTCCTTCCAAAAAAGAGATGTGATTAATATAAAGACGAAAAAAGAGGCAAATTGGACTATATAAATTTCAATTGGGCGGGTTCATCAGAATTCCAAAGTCATCGCCACAAATGGAATAATCGGCAATTGCGAAACAGGTTCCTCTTTTGTAAAATTCCGACTGTAGCGAACTTCAAGTATATTGTTGCGGTTATAAAGGTTCCATACCTCAAGTGCCAACCCAAATTCCCAACCTTCATTCTCTAAATCACCGAACAGTTGAAAGTGGAGGCTTAGGTCTAACCGGTGATATGGTGCGGTGCGCTTCCATTCTCCGTAAATTGGTCGCCACTTTTTTTCCTTCGTCCGAAAGTTCGTAAAGGGGGTACGACCTGCTAAAGGGGCATAGAGTACACCGCTCTGATATTGCCACTTTGCGCTTATATCCAACGATTTGATGAGCGGGACAGAGAGGATTAGTGCCTGAGGCGCGCTGTAATTCGTTGCGAGGGTCAGAACATGCGGACTATTGTAAGTGTAAAACCGGTGGAATTCTTCAGGAAAATCGCGGCGTTTGGAAACAGTATAAGCATACGCCACCCATCCATCAAAGGTGTCGGAAATTTTGTGTTCAAAAGAAACTTCAAACCCACGCACGAATCCTGCCTGACTGTTTTGATACTGCTTCTCATCTTTATTGTAGATGATGAGATCTTGCAGTTTTTTGTAATAGCCCGCGATATTCACTTTCGCACCGAAGCGCAGCCTTTGTCTCAACTCAAGAACGTAATGCGTTGCAAGACTCTGTCCAAGAGACGCGTTGGGTGTTACACCCAGCACAAACTGATCTAATCGTGGATTTTGCGTATAATGTCCATAACTGAAGTATAGAAATGCTTCCCATGGCAGACTAAAACGGAGTTGTGCACGTGGCTGAAGCGATAGGTTATCCGTGAGATCAAAGTAACTCGCTCGCATTCCAAAAGTGCCCAAGACGTTAGAAGTGAATAGGGGCTGCCGAGCTTGAAGATACCCCTCTAAGCGATGGATGTTTCGGGTCTCAGTGACATTGACTTTTTTCAGTTTGTGCCGGATTCGGAATTCATAATCAGGGTCTCCCTCTTCAACTCGGCGCGCCCCATGACTCGTAACGGTTGAAGGGGTACTTGAAAGTAGGTAGCCGAATTCTACAGTTTCATCGGTATTCTCCGAGGATGTGGTATAAGTGAAGTCATTTCGGAGTGCGTAGACAGAGGCTGCCGTTCGGTAGTAGTACCTTTCACCAAAAGCGATTTCATTTTCTGTAAACGAACGGGTGAGTGACAGAACAGATCTGAATCGCGGCAATAACCGAGAGTAAAAGTGGATCCCTTGGACATCAAACGGGTTTTCCGAGCTTAAGGGACCGTGGAGATCGCTGTCATGGACTTCATTTGATCCCAATTGCAATTTAGATGCGTCATACGCCGTGACAGCGTTGAGCACTATTCCATGAGCATTATTGAGTTTATAAACGCCCTTTAACTGATAACTCCAAAAACTTGGCACCTGTTGCACCAAATCTTCAATCTCCACTAACCTCGAAGCCAATTCAAAAAGTGGCTCCAGATAGCTGCGTCTGCCGAAAGCGTACCAATAGCCTTGCCCGGGTAACGCTCTGTTTTCTATGAGTTCCTGGTCGGTACTCGCCGGTTTTTCACCTGTTTCGTTCGCATCTCTGCCGAATATCTGAACATCGCCGAGGAGTGTATCCTTGAAAAGATGGAAAATGGACGGTTTTTTATCCGTTTCGTTTGGAACATTGGGTGTGGGTCTCTCTCGAAAGGATAAAGCACCACTGAGAAAGCCTTCGGAATAGATAAAACTCGGTTTTAGCATTCCATCTAACCACCCTAAAGACTCCAGCTTTTGTGGGCGGGAATGGATATCAATCACCGCCTGTGAGTCGGTGCCAAACTCAGCACCAAATCCACCCGGATGCACATCAATTTTTCCAGTGACCTCGGAACTCACCACTGAGACAATACCGAGCAGATGATAAGGGTATCCTAACGGCAATCGATCGAAGTAGTAAAGATTATCCCCCGGCGCGCCGCCCCTCACAGAAAGTGCACCAAAGAAATCGTTAACTGTACCGACGCTTGGAAGTCGGGATATTCCGCGAATTGGATCACCAGCACTGCCTGTAGCTCGCCTGAGCAAGTCTCCGCTCAGCGTCCGTTGTAGTCTTGTTTCCAATCGCTCTGTTTCAACCCTTACCTCTTCTAACGTGATAACAGGTTGTGATGCTTCATCCTTTGCGGCGTCTGATTCAGTGGCATCACCCTCATCAGTCTGTCCGAAGGCACTAAGCGGTAGTATGAGAATTAGAAGGATTAATATCTGTTTCAGGTTTTGTCTCTCGGAAAAACGTTTAAAATTCCGCTGTAATCCCCAAATAAGGAATGATAGGTAATTGGTTAACATCTTCGCGCTCTGTGTAGTTCTCGCTATATCTGTAATCGAGCAAATTCTTTCGGTTATAAGCATTTAGGAGTTCCAAGAAGATCCCCAACTTCCATCCGCTAAACTGGAAGGTTTTACTGACGCGCAGGTCGAGTCTGTGATACGGAGGCAACCGATCAGAGTTGGTTTCAGCATAAATGGGGACGTAAATAGGTTCTCCGTTTCTCGGATCAAATCGGATCGTTGCGTCTTCGACAGGTGTATATGGATTACCAGTGCGGTACTGCCACTTCGCGCCAATCTCCCACGTCGGGGTGAGGTCGTAACTCGCGGCGAATGTAGCGACATGCGTCTGATCAAACGAATAGAAGCGGTAAGGTTCGCCGACACGATCACGGCGTTTAGACAAAGCATACGCGTAGGAAACCCAAGCAAAAAATTGATTGCCGCGGTGATGTCGTAGAAAAATCTCGGTGCCTTGCGCATAACCGACCCCTTGATTCAGATAACCGACATCTTCGTCAACAGTCACTAAGTCGGCAAGGTTTTTGTAATAGGCTGCCATTTTGATTTCTGTGTCTTGTGAAAGTTGCCGTTTAAGTTCAAGAATATAATGACTTGCCTGACTCGACTTCAAGGTAGGATTGCCAATGCTGGGAGAGAGTTGTGGTGGCAGCGGGGTCTGGTTGTAAACCCCATAGGCAAATTGGAGTTCAGAACTGTTGGGAAGTTCCACGAGTACGCTGCCGCGCGGCTGGACAGAAAGTTGATCAATGCGATTGAAATAATCAAACCTCAGTCCAAACACAACTGACAAAAACGGCAGCAGTGTGTATCGGTCTTGCAAATAGGCTTCGACGCGATGCCCGCGCACATCCTCGTCTATGACTACTTTTTCCTCGAACCGGATGTCAAAGTCAGCCTCACCTTCATCAGGGATCCGAGTGAAGGTTCCAGAAACTTGCCCGGGTTCAAATCCGAGAATTAACCCAGATTCCAACCGATGCTTTGGGTTTAACTCATAAGTGAGGTCCTCGCGAAGAACATAATCTGGTGCATCAATTTCAAGTGAAAGTGCTGGACCGAAATTGACATCAAATAGAAATTTTGAACGGGTCAGCGATAAATAGGAGGTAAGCCGTTCTGTCAGAAAGGAGCGGAGGTGGATCCCTCCTCCCTCAAAACCACTTTCAAAACTCGCGTTCCCTCTAAAATCTTCGTCTACATTTTCACCATCCAACTTCAGGGCAAACCGATCGCCAGAAGCAAAGAGATTAAAAAAGAGTTGATGTTTTTCGCTGAAGTCGTAGCCCACCTTCAACTGATAATCCCAGAAACGCGGAAAGGCAGTGATCGCTCCTGTGCCAAATGACAGGGATCCGATGAAAAGGTCAATGTAACTTCTGCGTCCCGCGGCATACCAGTAGCCGTTTTCGCCAACTTTGCCTTGAAGCAGTCCCTCCGAAAAGAGAAGATTGAGATTAAATTTTCCACGCAAATCTACTGGACTGCTGTCCTGTGAATAGATGTCAATCACGGCTTGAGAATCTACACCATACTCGGCGCCATATCCGCCAGCATAGACATCAATCCGATCGATAATTTCGGAACTCAAGGATGAGACGATCCCACCAAAGTGGTACGGATAACCGACAGGCACTCGGTCGAAATAGTAGAGGTTATCCTCATCGGAGCCGCCGCGAATATAGAGGGCACCGCTAAAATCGTTTGCGACACCGATGCCAGGAATCGCTGGAAGGGCACGAAGGGCATCACCGGCTGTACCGGGCAGGCGTGTAATTTCCTGCGCTTGAAGGCTTTTTTTACTGACAGTCTTAGGGGCACTTTCACCGGTTACCTTGACACCTTCAAGACGATACTGCGTTGTTTTGACATAGATTTCAGGTTCCAGCGTTTCTTCTGCCGTGACAACAATAGAGGTACGTTGCAACAACTCAGTATCAGGCACCGTGGTAACTAAAATATAGGTTCCTGCGGGAATGGCACTAAAAACGAACTTTCCATTTTCATCAGTTTTCTGACGTGTGTCAATTTCAACGATGAGAACTTCTGCCCCTGCTAATGGTTCTTTCGTACTATTGTTGTAAACAGTGCCCTGAATTGTTCCTGTCTGGGAAAAGGCAACTGCGGGAATCCACAATACCATTAGTAGGCATAAAAAAGCCTTCATTAAAGTTGACAACTCCTATCTGTGTTAGAAAATTGTATGCGATATATTCAACGTGAGTCCGATTTAAGAGTTTACAGCATGCGAGCAGGAAGTTCTGATATTCTTATGTGGAACTCACATTATGCTATAAAAGTATACAATTTTTCTTTTCGGAATTGCCAAAGAAATGTGGGATTTTTAGTTTTTGGGTGGGATGAAGGGCGAGCAGCGTTGCCCGCCCTTCGTGCTTTTATGTCAGCCCGCGACTGCCTCAGAACCGAGGTTTTCCTGAATCCATGTGCGAAGTGGGACATCCTTTTCACCGGGCGATGTAAAGCCATGTCCACCTGTACTTTTGCCCATAATCTGTTGACGAATCGGATCAGAGCATTCCATGTAATGCTCGACCGTCATATCATCGCGTGGCTGCAACCATCGGTAACTGTAGCCGTAAAACAGCACTTTTCGGGTGATGTCAGAGGTATTCCGTCCTGCGGAATGCCAGAGCCTGCGATCGAAGAAGACAGCTGTACCCGGCTTGGCGAAAACGGGGATCGCGATTTCCGGATCCGTAGTTATATCCTCGGGCATCTCTAATGTATTCGATTTGTGGCTACCGGGTACCACCGAGAAATTACCACGCCCCGGAACGGATGTATCGGTGAGGAAAAATGCCACTTTCAACGATACACGCGGGCGCGGGTCGCCCTCCAACTCAAAGTTGAGTCTACCACTATCCTGGTGCCAACCGAGACGTTTAGGCTGGTCGCGCTCTTCAGGTGGAAGCGGCGGCATCACAATTAAATGTGAATGGTAGAGTTTGATGTTCCACCCCAAAATTCCCCAGACCTTCGGAAATGTTGTGTGCCAGTCAAGCAGTTCGATAAAGTTTTCGTCTCTGCCGACAAAATCGAGGAGGTTGAAACGCGCATCGGACGGGATCTCATCTTTTCCCAGATGCTCTGCCCCGACTCGGTCAACAGCGGCAATCAGTTTATCAACCATCTCTTGCGGGATGGCATCCTCAACCGCAAAGAAACCGTTGTCTTCAAATTGCTGTTTTTCTGTTTCAGTCAAACAGTGTTCCAAACATAGCGTATTCATCATTTTTCCCCTATAGAAGCGACTTGAGGTCGCGATGCTTTAGTTTGCTAAAGTTTACACTGAATTCAAATTTCGGTCAAGGCAAAAAATACCTTTAACGAGAAGGTAGGAAACTTTCGGATTCCACCTGCTTTGCTCGCTTTACTGCACGCCACCGCCGCCAGAAATTCACACTGGCACTAAAAAGAAATCCAACTCCGATAATACCCGCTGTCACAGCACCCAATACCAACTCAGGCTTCGCCACAATACCATAGATTGCTGCCCCGATGAGCAGGAGGGCAATGAGGGCATCTTTGAAACTGTTCTTTTGTGTTCGTTTTCCAAGGAGACGCAGGTTACTTAACTTCCGTTGCTTTACATAGTCAGCAAGTGGTTCCACAGGAACATGCACCGACTCGGCTTGTTCAGGTGGCACCTCGCGCGCACACCGAAAACCGATATTTCCGGCGGCATAGTTTGGCGGTGCATGTAAGCGATTGGCACACCGAAAGTAGCGTTCCGCTGTGCCATCACGCACTTCTAACCATGACCCTCCACGCAGGGATTTCTGTTTATCATCGGTCCGTTGTTTAAGCGGTTTTGGATTAGGATATGGTTGATACCAATCGGCAGTCCATTCCCAGACATTCCCTGCCGCGTCGCCGACTCCGTAAGGGCTTACTGTAGCAGGACGAACGCCTGCAGGCGTGAGATGTGCTGTCAGAATCTGTAAAGTTTCCATTGGCGTTTCTGTAGATTCAGATTCATCAGGAGCAAAAACATTACCCCACGGATAAATCCGCCCGTCGGGACCACGGCAGGCTTTCTCCCATTCTGCCTCTGTCGGTAGTCGTTTGCCTGCCCATTGCGCATACACGCGACTATCATGCCAACTCACGTGAACAACTGGGAGGTTTGCATCCTCAGGCGCGAAGTCGCCGTTTTTCCAATGTGGCGGCGGCGGGTGATTCGTTTCCTGTACGAAAGCAGCGTATTCGGCGTTTGTTACGGGATACTGCTCAATGAGGTATGCCTCCAGAAAACGGATATGCATCGGTGCTTCATCAAGTTTGGCGTGCTCCGAATTGGCTAAGGCAGTGCCATAGAACGCTTCAATATCGGTGCCCATGATAAACGCGCCCTGTGGAATAAGAACAACGTTGGTAGGTTTTTGGTTCTGATTCATTCAAAATTCCACGCTGCTGTAGTATACTTGGTCTCAACCAAAGTTTCTGCTTGCGCTCGCTCCATCGGCGACAGTTCTCCCGAATTAAACGCAATTCCGACTTCAAATGTTTCATAGACGGCTTGAATGAGCGCGTCTCTCATTATAAAGCGTCCATCTATATTGAGAGCAGTCGATTTTTCGCGGATGCCTTGTTGGGCCTTCGGGTCCTTTGAAACGCGATCGAGGATAAAGGAGGGCGGCATATCCAATGAAATATATCCCTGAAACATTATCCCGTCTTGGTTACGCCTCACAGAAACACCTGCTAACTTCTTGTCGTTAGACATAACATCATGCTCGGCAGGATTCGTCAAGCAGATATTTGGAGCCGCTTGGTAAGGATCGGGGCATGCAGCATAGCACTGCGCGAGGACACCGAGTTTCTGGAACGCCTTGGCAAGAGATTGTCCAATGCGTCGATACGCCTCGGAAATACCCAGCGCTGCAGCAGCTCGTGGGAGCACCAGCGTGTACGTCAATTCCCATCCATGTACAACGGTCCCGCCGCCAGTCATCCGTTTCACCAATTCGATGCCATCTGCGCGGCACGCCTCCACATCAACTTCTGAATCAATATCTTGAAAATAGCCGAAACTGAAAGCTGGGGACGACCACTCATAAAATCGCAGCGTCGAGTTCGGTTGTGCCTTCTGCGCGAGCAGAATTGCCTCGTCAATCGCCATATTCATCGCGGCACTGCTCTTTCCCATGTTCAGGAGTCTGCCGATCGTTTCCATGATTAGGATAATGCTACGCGGCACACCGCTGTCGTATGCGCATCGCAATACCAGAAACACCCATCCCAGTAGGTCATTCCATGCGGTTCCGGATGCGGTTCCGGTATCTCGATTTTGTTCAGATGGCTGCCATCTTCCGGATTGAGATGGAAGATTGCGCGATGGTCGGTCTCAACGCACCAGAGATCGTCGCCTATCCATGCGATACCGTGTGGTCGATTGCCGGGGGCAGGGAGCGTGTGAATTACCTTGAAACCGTCTTCAACATCGACCTGATAGATAGTGGCAGACGGCGGGACCGCCAGCCAGAGTTTATTGTCGCGCCATTCTAAGCCGTGCGCGCCGGTCTGACCTGCACCGGGTGTCTCATAAGAGGCGAGCGTTTTGCCACTTTCTGGATCTGTTGAAAGGATTTCGCAACTGTAGGTGGACGCGAGCCAGAGCGTGTCCCCTGTATCTGTAATACCGCTACCTCTATCGGAGCTGGTAGCGAGCGTCTTTTTCACTACGCCGTCGTAAGAGACGAGGTGCACCTCGTTGGTCTGCTGGTCGAGAATCCAGAGCCCCTCTTCAGTGGCTTGCATTCCGTTAGGTTGTGGTCCTGGGGTGTCAAAAACTTTTTCGATTGTCGGCATGAGAAACCTCCGTATACGATATGTTGTAATTGGGGTTTTATTGTATACAGTATTGGGAAGGATGTCAAGGATTTTTTGACGCGATTTATTGGTTGGAATCTGCTAATTCACGGGCGTAATCAAGACAGGCGTGAATCTGCATCGCTTTGAGGTCAGGGAATTCAGCAATTATTTCATCTGTAGTATGACCCGCTGTCAAGTATCCGAGGAGAAGGCTTACTGGAATCCTCGTCCCTTTGATGCGCGGTTTACCTCGTAATATATCCGGTGTGCTAACGATATGGTCTCTCCAATGAATAGGCATGTATATCCCTCCCAAATATAGAAACTGTCTCATTTATAGCATAGCACATTCAAAACCCGTTTTCAAATGAAGATAGAGAGATTCTGCAAATCATCAACCTGAGAATTCTAGAGGATCGGACAAGAAAAGTCTCCGTTTCCCATGTCTCAAGATCGGTTTGATTAAAAACCCGCTAACGTTCTCGTCTTGCATAGCCCGGCCGGAAGTCGTTAATGAACCGCGTCAATCCTTCACCTACTGCACCCTCGGCGAACCGATTGACGAAGAAGGCATGCTCACCGGCGAAACCCTTCCCACCTACGAGACCTTAGCCGACTACATTGCCTATACTGCCACAGGCAATGCTCTAACCTCAATCGCAGAACAGGCAGATTATTGCTTCGGCGAAACCGACGGCATCCGTTTCTATCTCATCTATGAACCGACGTTAGAATTTTTAGAAAGTCATAAGTCTGCGTTAGATGGAGAACGTACAGAGCAGATTGCCAGAGCCTGCAAAGAAACAGGTAAAAAGGCTTATGTCTATGCCCCACAGAAATTCGTCAGTCAGAAAGAGTTGACAGACATGGGGATCACTTTCTGCCAGCTGCCTTACAACATTCATCGCATTACAGATGCGTAGAGAGCGGTTTGTGTTGTTCGTGTTTGATTTGACTGGGCTGTAAATTCATGCTACACTTATCGTATCATTTTAAAGGAGGACGGAACCGATGACACAGAACTATACCGCTGTCATCCAAAAAAGCGAAGGTTGGTGGATTGGCTGGATACAGGAAGTCAACGGGGTTAACTGCCAAGAGCGTACTCGGGAAGAGTTGCTGGTTAGCCTTAAAAGCGGTCTTGAAGATATTTTGGAACTTAACCGGGAAGAGGCAATTCGTCGGACGGAGGGCGAGTCTTTTGAGGAAGCTACGATTGCAGTATGAAACGGCGAGCGTTGATTCAACACCTCAAAAGGCACGGCTGTTATTTTATTCGTGAAGGTGGTAACCACTCCAGCAGAATTTGCCAGTTGGATTTGAAGAACTCCAAGAATCTTTCGAGTATTTTGTCGAGAATAATCCCGATACTCTTGATAAAGATTCCGTAGACGCAATGCGTAACCAGTTCCGTGCTATCAGGTCTCAAGCAAAATTCACTTACCCGCCACCCCTGATACGAGTAGTGGAAAATGGATATTTTGACTTGAAACACAATAAGTGATTTCTTTTGACAAAAAGGTGTGCTTGTGATATACTTGTTAAGTGTGTATCTGGTAGTTGGTGCTAAGTGCCCTATATAGGGCAGTCTTTGCTGAAAAACGAGGTATAGGATGGCAACATTCCACAGAACGAAGATTCTGAAAGTAGACAAACAGGCTGTGTTTTCCGAAATAAATGCTGCATCGGCAGAAGTGTGGAACGAGTGTTTGCATCAGATGGATATGTATCAGTGGCATCGTGGGTACCCACATGCGCATCATGATTTCTGGTTCGGAAATGATTGTGAGGGTTGGGTAGATAAGCGGTTGTCTAAATCACAGCCACTGCATTCACAGAGTATTCAAGCCATCAGAAAGCAATACTTCAAATCGTGGAAGTCTTATTCTGCCTTGAAAAAGAGTGGTGTCATAGAGAAACCTAAGCCTCCTAACAAACGTAAGAACTATATGACGACGCGTTGGTTGAAATCTGCGATTACTTTTGTGGAGGGTAGTTTGTTTGGCAAACGCGTTGAACTTTCAATGGGTGCTGGTAGACCTAAGTTAGATATACAACTGCCAAGTAATTTCAATATGTCCGAAACGGAACATATCGCAACTATTGATTTAGTCTACAACTACGGCCAATGGGAGTTGCATTTTTCCTACAGATATGAGACGGAAGACACTGAGACGGGCGAAGGTGTTATAGGTGTAGATATTGGCGAGATACATCCTATAGTCAGTCATGATGAAACTGATACACATATTTACAATGGACGGTATATACGTTCGCTATACCGGCATCGTAATAAAGTGCTATCTGAATTCAGCCATGCTATTAGCAGGTGTAAACGCCATTCCAAACGCTGGTGGAAACTCACACGCAGAAAATGGAAACGCATCACAAAGATTGACAACCAAATCAAAGACGCACTCCATAAACATACCACCAAGTTCCTGAAATATTGCCACACTAAGGGCATCGGTACCATTGTTCTCGGTAACTTAACTGGCATACGTGATAATATTGATTACGGTAAGAGTGCCAATCAACGCCTACATCAATGGGCATTTGGTAAGATTACGTTTTTGATAACCTATAAAGCCAAGGTATTAGGTATCAAGGTTGTTCAGATTAATGAGGCTTACACCTCACAGACCTGTCCAAAGTGTGGCAATAGAAAGAAACCGAATAATCGTGATTACACCTGTAAATGCGGTTTCTTATATCACCGTGACGGTGTAGGTGCGATAAATATTTTGAGAAAGTATCAGGGTGGTTTAGGCGACCCTGTAGTGGCGGCAATGGGTTTTACCCGGATGGCACCGCCCTTGGGCTTTCGTTTGGAAGTCCCTGTTGCCTTGGCTTAAACCCAAGGAATGTCTCTACAAGGGACAAAAGGAATCTCCAGTCTTTAGACTGGAGAGGATGTCAAATCTTCTGCTACAATCAAGGAGTCGGGGCAGCTGTTAGCAATGTCAAGAAGGGTTTAGAGGCAGAGGGGTTAACCGGGCTTGGTGGATTTGTTGAAAGTGCCGGTGTGGAACGTGTTCAGAGGACTATTGAACGCAAGCAAGAATATCGCAATATAGACATCTTTCTGCCGCGTGTACTGCATAAGCAAGGACGAAGTTGGCGGGAACTCAATTATGAGCGCGACATCCTCAGTGCAATCGACTGGCATCAACTCGGTCCGGTAGCACCTATCAACTTAGGCGAGGCGGCACAACTTCAAGAGATCCGTGCGACCATCCATCTCCAAGACGAAGCGGTGATTGATAAAAAGTTGCAAGAAAGTGCGGCACACAACTTGGAGGTAGCATTTTTCGTCCGGCGGTTGGGTGATGTACTTCCAAATCCCTGGCACGCCGCACGCATCGTGAAGGCAACGCTCGCTGCCTACCGTGAAGAAGGTGTCGACGAAGAAACGTTGTATACACACCGGTTGTATCTTTCCGAGTACCTGAAACGTCGTTTGCGCGATCGCATTGATAAACTCGCTGAGACCGTTTTCAAAGAAAAGTTGGAAGCCGGAAAGATCCAGTTTAACTTGCAAACAGATAGCGAGTTAAACTACCAACTGGAAAGAACACTCGTGGTCAGCCTCACACCTGAGGCAAAACCGATGATGCATCCGCACGGGGATCCGTTACAACTTAATCTATTTGAACAAGTCTTTGAAGCAGAATTCAACAATTTAGAAACAGATTTTGCACTCTACATAGACAAACAGAGCGCGATTGAATGGTGGCACCGCATTGCTGCGAGGCAGGGGTACTTTTTACAAGGGTGGCGACGTGACCGCGTCTATCCAGACTTTATCGCCTGTATCCAACGGAGTCAAACGGGACCGCAAAGGCTCTGCATCTTTGAAACTAAAGGGCAACATCTTGAAGGAAATAACGATACCACCTATAAACAGCAACTTATTAAAACATTAGAAACAACATATCGAAACGCTACATCACACGGCACAATGAATATCACCGCACCCAATAATAAAACGATGTCTTTCCGGATGCTATTTGAAGATTCGTGGCGTGAGACGGTGAATGAAACTATTGCAGATGCTTATTTGTATAACCCAAGTTCCCACCTTTGTAGCATAATCTTTTAGATTCTGCATACACGTGCGCAAACTGAAAGTTTACGCGACAAACCTCTACGGATATTGTCCCGCAGGTTTCCTATAGAGGCTTGCGCAGACCTCTTTGATGAAAAACGGCATCTGCATACCTAAAATCTTGTCCGTAGCAACTTGGGTTAGGTTAGTATAGTATGGATGCAACAAATATTCCTATCTGTCGGGCATGTGAGAGTGTATTCGCCGGGGTGGCTTGAAGAAGGAGTTGGCGAGCGGCAGAGAGGATGCGCTTCTGGAATTTTCCTCTCTGCGCTCTACCAATCTCCTTTTGAATTTGGAGTATGACTGAAATCATGATGACGTATGATGTATGAATGGATTTCAGTCATATTTAAATTATACATCAATTAATCCGGTTTTGCAAGAAAAAATACAAAAATTGTAAAAAAAAGCAATTTTTGTATGAAAAAATCTTATTTTTGATGAATTTTGTGCAAAAAATGCGGTTTGAAAGGATAGATACCTGACTATGCTAACGCATAAACACCGCGCCGGATCCTGACAATCTCACCCATTTCTACAAGATGGGTGAGTTCGTTTTTAATGGAGCCCGGATTCCCCTGAATTGATTCAAGGATTTCAGATGTTGTTTTCTCTCCATCCGAGAGCAGCTCGAAAATCTGCACATGAAATGGGATCCGCTCGAGTTTACTACCCCTCAATCTCATCAAGATGCGGTTCGCTTGCGCCTTAGAAACACCAAGCAAATATTCAACGCGTTTTCGGCTCCAAGACGCATCCATGTTCGCGTATTCTGCCTCGTACCCCTCACGTATCCGAATCGTCTCTGAAAGTTCATCCAACCCACCAGCGATCTCGAAGTCTTCCCAATCAAACAATTCCGTCTCTGGCGCGTCGGTGACAGAGGGTATCCGCAAAGCCGTGTTGAGAATCAGCGTTTTATCTGATGCCTCATTGAATCCAGCGATACGGACAATCTGTGTCAGTACACCTATAGCATTCTGTTCGTAGAGTTCTTGTATGCGTTCATCTTCGAATTGATAAGGGTTCATCGTCAGATTATAACTTAACGGCTCGACTTGGTTTCCAAACAATATTTTCGCCTGTTCCCAGATAAAACTCGGAGGAAAGTAAGGCGTTCCGACTACCCAAACAACATCTGCGACATCTTCTGAGGTGTCTCTGACGAGATCCGTGTAGGTAAGGACCCTCCCACCAAACACATCTTTTAACATCGAAACTGCCCCCAAACTCGATATAACAACATGATTGCGATCTGGGTGCTTTTCTATATCACGATGGATACTGAGAAAGAAACGATGCCCGATTTTCGAGAGACCATACACATCCCAATCGACATCGTAATTCGTGATTGCGCGTGCGGTGTGTGTTGCACTCCGCAACTGGAAAACTCTGTTCTCCTGAATCGATGCCTCCAGTATCTCAACCGCTCTCACCGCCACTGACGCATCCGGGAACGCTTGCTTTAAATGGTTTTCTGAAGCCGAAGGTGACATGAATATAAGTTTCTTGACCCGTTGATGTAGCACCGGTGGTAACCAGAATCTCAACACACCTTCATCAACAAACAGAGGCGCGTCCGTATCGCGAGGGTAGTGCGAAAAAAAGGATTTCAGTTGATGCCAAAATGTCCAATCCGGGTTCCAAGAAACCGTTGGGAACCTCTTGATGCTTTCGGATGTGGATACATCCAAAATCCCTAACTGGATCGCTTCATCCATGCTTATGGCAATCTCATCACCATCTCTCTCGATTGGGCAATTCACCTGACACATCTCGCTGATAAGAGCCCCTTCCAAACCTTCAAATGCCTGAACGACTGTGCGGACACGCTTGACAATATCGCCATGAAGTCGATCTGTGATCCGAATCGCATTGAGTAGCGTCTTCGCGAAGCGTCCTAAAGCAGAGCCGTTCCAATGGGTAATCCAACCCTCCAAAACCTCTCTCGGTAGATGACACTCCGAAAAGAGGTTCGCAATCTGCGATTCGGAATCGTTGACAATGCAGAGCCGCTCCGATTCAATCACAGCATCAATGCACATCTCATACTGCCGATCCAAAAAGAGGTTAGAAATATCAGATACGATGACCTGTTTCTCCCGTAGCACAGTAAATTGAGAAAGATACCCGCGCTCTTGACACGCGTCATAAACGGGACAACTCGGGCAAATACTTTTATTCGGATCACCGCCCTTCTGCTCCAACGCATCACATCTTTCAGCATCTTCGCAGACGTTCCCATGCGCAAAAGGGTTCTGCATCCGTTCAGCAAGCGGTTCCTCCTTCGCCTGTTCCCAGCGATAGTTTCGCGGTTTCCATCGCCCGACGGTAATTCCCTGTCGCTCGTAATACCGCTGTGCGTCCTCTGCGTCATAAACGGTATTAGAGTTGACACATATAGGGACGGTATTGAGAAAGGAGGCTTCAATCTCACGTTTCTTTTCAGTACTTATCAAACCCGTGACAAGCCCAAGAATGCGTTCTTCCCCTTCAAAGAGATTCCTCTCATCCTCCGCCTCAGTGCGTTCCAGTTTTTCAAGGATAGGTTTCGGTCGTCTGATTCCAGTCGGAGAAAGCTCACCGCGTCGCACCGCAAGGATATTTTCATTTACAACTTGCTCTGTTTCTAAAGATTCTATGACAGCAAAATCGTCGAAATCCTGTGTATCCACGATCGCTTCATCTATCGTGTCTAATTCTGATGCCGGGGCGGGTTCATGTAGCAACTCTCGCAAGACATCGAGAAACGCAAAAAGCACATCTTTAGAAATGATGGGCGGATCTAATAGGCTCCCCTTAAGAATTTCATAGCGGGCATCCCAACGAGTAAAGCCTTTATCCCCAACGATGTCTACATAGATATCTCTATCGCGGGTATGATCTATGTCAGGTAGATGCTTATGAATATATTGCCTTGCGTCCGTTGTGTTCGGATGAAGATAGTCCGGCACTCGACACGAAAACCGTAAGCCTCCACCCTTGAGTAAGGTGAGTAGCGGATTTATAACAGCGTTGACGAGTGCGTCCACACATGCAACAACGGCATCAGGCGCGTCGCGGATCGCTCTGTAGGTGAACTCGATGTCATGCCAGTTAGCCCCGTCGCGCGCAGATGGCGTTCCTGTATAGATCTGAATACCCCATGACGAAAACCATCGCCTCGGGCTCCAGTCGAGTGTGCCTTGTCGTCTTAAGAAACGATTGCCACCACAATACGCTGGACCCCGATCGAATGGTGCCTGTCCAATGGGCATAAACGAAATATCTGCCTGTTCAAGCGCATGCAAAAGCAGCGGATACCGATGCGCACAATGCACTGTGTAATGGTAAAAATAATTCCCATACAAAGCAGGTGAAACGATAGTCTTCCGCTGTTGCATGACCTTCTGTCGCTGTTCATGGCACTGTTGGATAATATCCTTCACAGATTCCATGTGCGGAAATCTCCGTAGAAAATGGACGTTCTTGGGTTTTTACGAACCTTAGAAACGACTTGAGAGAATCGTGTGAAAATTGCGAACCTAATGCGGTTTGTGAGAGGGCGTGGGAGAAAAGTCTCGCTACCTTCCCCTCTCAGGTTGGTTGCTTCAGATGGAGCAGGTGCCGTCGCATCCTTTGGATTATTATGCTATAAATGAGATAAATTGTCAAATCTATTTTTTATTCAATGTCTCAATATTGATTTGCAAGCTGCACCAAAAAGTGGTATAATTCCGTCATAACTTAATACACAATACCTTGGAGACTGCTTTTGAATATTGATACATTAAAAGGAAAAACGGTGGGTGCCGCTGTTTCTGGTGGCTTGGATAGTTGTACTATCACCAAGTGGTTAGTCGATAATGGGGTCAAGGTCGTCTGTTTTACGGCAGACCTCGGACAACCTGACGAACGAGACGTTTCCGAAATTCGGGAACGGATGTTGGCATGCGGTGCCGAAGATGCCATTATTGTAGATGCGAAAGACGCGCTTGCAGAAGCGGGCATCCGCCTCGTCCAGTGCCAAGCCATGTATGAAGGTGGGTATTGGAATACGACTGGCATCGCGAGACATGTTACGGTGGAAGCACTCCTGCCAGAGATGGAAAAGCGCGGTATTGCTATATTAACACACGGCGCAACCGGCAGAGGCAACGATCAGGTGCGGTTTCAACTCGCTACCAATATGCTCAATCCACACTTTGCTGTTTATGCCCCGTGGCGAGATCCGAACTTTCTCAAAGTGTTCGGTGGCAGGAAAGAGATGATAGACTTCTGCCAAGCACATAACCTACCTATTACTGCTACACACGAGAAACCTTACTCAACCGACGCGAACCTACTCGGACTTACACATGAAGCTGGACGGCTCGAATCACTGAAAACTCCTGCTGGTTTTATTACCCCCGGCATGGGAGTCCATCCAAAAGACGCGCCTGATGATGTAGAGCACTTTACGGTCACCTTTGCGCGGGGAACACCTGTTGAAGTTAACGGAAGCCCTGTCACATCCCTCCAGAGTCTATTAGAGGCAAATCGCATCGGTGGACGAAATGGTGTCGGGATCGGCATTCACACCGTTGAAAACCGGTTCGTCGGGATTAAGAGCCGTGGCGTTTATGAATCTCCGGGGATGGAATTGCTTGGGAAGTGTTACGAGTATCTGCTGCAACTGATTTTAGATAGACGGGCGCGCCGACACTTTGATGGCGTAGCCGCCACGATTGCGGAACAGATTTATCAGGGTTACTGGTTCGATGCTGCGACGCAAGCCCTGCTGGCTTCTATTGAACCGCTTACTAACTTAGCGAGTGGAACCATTACAGTTGCACTCTACAAGGGGAACGTCGCGTTCTATGCCGCAGGTGGTGCTCCGCATTCGCTCTACTCTGAAGAGACCGCATCTATGGAGGCGATTGGCGACTTTGACCATGCCGATTCAGAAGGATTTTTGGCGGTGCTTGGTGTAGGTGCACGGGCATCAGCTGTCGCTGGACAGACGCAGGAGTAATGTGCAACGAGTTTGTTGTCGGTGTGTTTTAGAGTTGAAGTAAAGATTGGGACACTCCGATCTATTTTGAGGCATGCTGGACTCACTATAGATGAATTCGATAGACTTTAAGGCACTTCAATTTTTGCGAACACCTGTGAGATAATGCTCTCAACATCGCGTCCGTCCGCCTCTGCTTCGTAGCTGATGATGACCCTGTGTCTCAGGACATCCATGCCGACTGCGTGGATGTCTTCAGGGGTAACGTAACCGCGTTGAGAGAGGAACGCTCGCGCCCTTGCGGCAAACGCGAGAAAAATGGTCGCACGCGGTGAGCCACCGTATTCAATTAACGTGCTGAGTTCATCCAACTGATACGCTTCGGGTGCGCGCGTCGCACATACCAAATCGACAATGTAATTCTCCAACTGCTCTGCCATATAGATGTTTCGGACCACCTCTCGGAATCGGATAATATCTTCCGGGGAAATCACGGGTTGAATCGTGGAGATCTCTTCGGTTGTCATCCGTCGAAGAATTTGCAATTCCTCTGCATGCGAAGGGTAGTTAACCTTAATCTTCAGCATAAATCTATCTACCTGCGCTTCGGGGAGCGGATAGGTGCCTTCATGCTCAATCGGGTTTTGGGTCGCCAGAACGAGAAATGGATTGTCAAGTGGATAGGTAGTCCCGCCGATTGTTACCTGACGTTCCTGCATCGCTTCAAGTAAGGCACTTTGCACTTTGGCGGGGGCACGATTTATCTCATCTGCGAGGATAACGTTGGCGAAAATCGGTCCTTTTTTTGTGTAAAAATCACCCTTTTGTTGGTCGTAGATGAGTGTGCCGACGAGGTCGGCGGGTAGCAGATCGGGTGTAAACTGAAGGCGATTGAAAGAAGCGTCAATCGTCTGCGCAAGTGCACTCACGGCAGTCGTCTTTGCGAGTCCGGGTACCCCTTCAAGTAGAATATGCCCGTTGCAGAGCAACCCTATCACTAATCCCTCTAACAACGCGCTCTGCCCAACGATGACTTTTCCTGTCTCTGTGAGAATCTGCTGTATAAGCCCACTATCCGCTTGGATGCGGGCATTCATCGCTTCTAAATCGTAATTTTGCATATTTTTAAATATGGGCCTTCGTGACGATCTTCCGTTGTCAGATCGTCGTTTCTGACGAGATCGGTACCGAGTTGCTGGAAATTACGGTTTTCTGTTGCGGGCAGTACGTGTTACCTACAATACAAAGAACTAAATCGTCTCCGCTTGGTAGCATTCCTACAATAAACAAAGGGTTTTAGAGAACGTAGATCGAGTTGAACGCATGTGAAATCCAAGACCATTAAAACCTTGCCCTGAACTCACCTGATTAAACTAAAGTCTCTTTCTGATTGCTGACAGTTGATGGCTATTAAGTGAAAAAAGGTTGCGTTTCGCCTTCCTGGAAGGACTGCTCAAGCCACGGATCCTCGGTTTTTTGCCTGAATTCGATAACCTTTTGACGCATCTCATTAGCAATGTCTTGTAACTCTGGCACGTCAATAAGGTTTTTCGATTCTGCTGGATCGTTCTGCATATCAAATAAAGCCTCACGACCTTGCTGTAGAAATTCGGTCCGTTGTCGTTCACCGAGGTGCTGGACGTTGTCGTTCCGCACTGCTGTCCATGAGATTGAACGGAATAGGTCGCTTGGGAGTGGAGTTTCTAATTGGTATGCCAGATTGCGGACGTACTTATATCGTCTGCCGCGCAGCACGCGATAGGGATAATAGTTCGTCACTTCATGGAAACAGTGGGAAAAGTACGTTTCCTCCCAGTCCCTATTACCGGGGTGTGGACTATCGTCCTCCAGGACAGTGAGCAGCGACCTACCGGGAAGTGCGTCTGCGCCATCGGGATGTGTAACACCGCACCAATCCAACATTGTTGGACAAAAGTCTACCCAGTTGACGAGTGCCTGATTGTGGAAATCGCGTTTCTGTTGTGTTGGGCTGGCGATAAGCAGTGGACAGTGGTGTCCGCTATCAAAACTGGATGCCTTCGCGCCCGGAAATGGCATTGCGTGATCGGTTGTGACAAAAACGAGGGTTTCATCTGTGCGCCCAGAAGCGTCAAGTGCCTCCAAAACCGCACCCACTACAGTATCCCACCGTGAAACACTTTCGTAATAATCAGCGAGATCTTCACGTACAGCGGGCACGTCCGGCAGGAAGTTCGGTACAATGATTTCACCTGGCGCATAAGAACCCGGTCGAATGCCAGCGTGCGTCCGGTCGTTCCCAAATCCTTTGCCAGCACGATGTGGATACGTACTGCCGATATGGAGATAAAAAGGTGTATCTGAATTCTCGTTGAGAAATTGTGTAACCTTCGCCGCCGTGTCCACAGGACTTCGGGGATCGACTTTCGGTTCAAAATCGAAAGGGTAAACACTTTCGGGTTCAACGTGTTTCTTTCCGATGCACGCCGTAGCAAATCCGTGCGCTTTCAGAATTTTCGGCACCGATTGCATATATTCGTGCGTGCGAAATCCGTGAATGCCGTGGCAGTGTCCATATTGCCCGTGTGTATGGCTATGCTGTCCCGTGAGAATACAGGCGCGACTCACGGCGCACGAGGGGCTGGTACAGAATGCGTAGTCAAACACAACACCGCGTTCGGCAAACGCATCGATGTGCGGGGTTCGGATAACCTCATTTCCATAGCACTTTGCGATGCGGCTCCAATCGTCCGCGATAACAAACATGACGCTTTTATAACTCATTTTTTATAAATTATTTCTCCTTTCGATTTTAATTTTCAGACATCGGTTACACGAGACCACCGCGTTTTCTTAAGAACCACTCAAACCCAAGTAGCGCGATAACCGCACCGAAAATGAGAGGCATATCCCAGATATCAACATCCGTAATCTTTGATGTTGCACTCTCGACAAGCGGAATCTGGTTTACAAGTTGGGTTGCTTCTTCCATGGTGTAGTACGTACCGCCACTTCCTTCAGCAAGCGTTTTGAGAAGCGCGACGTTCAGCTCAGCATTACTAAATTCGGCGTAAGATGTTTTTACCTCAAAAAGGGTCTGTTGTTCGCCTAAGTTTTCGCTACCAAGGGTCCCGGTTGCGGTGATGGTGTATTCGCCGTAACGATTCGGAATAAAACGCGCCGTGTAGCGTCCATCTTTGCCGAGGACCTGTTCAAGTTTTAACTCCCTGCGTTTCCCAGCTTCATCAAGAACCACGGCTCGGATTTTCGCGTTGTTTGTCAACTGAAACTGTGGATCCGTGGCAGTGACCTCAATTACGATAGGCTCTTTCAAAGCGTAAGCCGTTTTTGCAATATCGAGTTTAATATGTTCCTTCGGGGCAGTCGTCAGCCACTTCGCTGCCTGTCGCCAGAACCGTTCCGGACTATCCTCTTGGTGCCAGAATCGTTGATCCCCATCTTCATGAGAAGGTAGCATCTGCCAGCGCCAAGAGGTATGCGGTGTAAATACCATTACGCGTCCGGCATTGTAATTATGCGTTGCGATAAGAATTCGATTGCCGAATTCATTCCGATCGGTTGGATGCTCCGCCAAAACGATTGCTCCTGCTTTGGCACGTTTCACCTTACTATATCCCTTCAACGTAGGCAAGATCTGCCAGCGTTCCAAATTCTCGGCAGGCATATCCACCAAAGCCATCAAAGTTTCGACTTTCCCTTCCGGTGTGAGTTGCAATTTATAGCCCTTGTCTCTAATAGGCTGTGAACTCGTGATCGACCTACCGAGTCGCCTCGGTGCTAATGGAGGTGGTGGGGATCCAAGCTCCAATTCTACGGGGAGACATTGCGCAATCGGCGTGTTGATATAGGACCCAGAAAGCTCATGGTTACCTAAAGAACTGGAACCACCCAACATAAGCAGGCCGCCCCCTCGGGTGCGTACAAACTCAACTGTATTCTCCAACTGTGAAGGTGTAAATTCGGATGCATCCACGTTGCCTAAAATGATAGCGTCAAAGTCAAAAAGCATCTCCTTATCGTCCGGATAAAATTTAAAATCATGTGATGCCTCGGTGCGGGTGCCGCCGTACTTCCGCTCACCATCAGTGACGCTTTTCAAAAACCGATCCGTTAATTGGATGTTCGGGTCGTTTTTCAAGGCACGCTTTATAAAGCCAAATTCATAACGCGGTTTACCATCAACAAACAGGATTTTCACACGTTTGGTAGGTGCCACCTTGAGTAAAAACGTTTTCGTGTTGTTTTGTGGGACCGCTTCCACTTCTCCTAACTCCGCATGTACTTCAAATTTTTGGGTGCCGGCTTCGCGAGGGGTAAATTTAAGCAATACGCGTTCCGTCTTGGTATTAGAAGCTGAATCTGTCCCGCTGAGCTGCGACATCCAAGAGGTTCCTTCATCCATATCGACGGACTCAGTTTTCAGGACTCGTCCGTTGCTTGTTAATTGGACATTCACCTTTTTTCCTTTGAACCGCTTCCGCTTCAGCGTTACCCATACCTTGACAGGAAAATCTTCTTCTGCAGTCCGAGGCACATCGACCTTGACAAGCTCGAGATCTGGATTGCCCTCTTCTGTGCCAATGCCAACCGTATGGATAGGTAATTTCCGCTCTCGGATTTGCATTGCGAACTTTGCGACATCAACACCACTTCTGTCCACACCATCAGTCAAGAGTACAGCTCCGGAGAGTGGGATTCCCTGCAAGTCATCAAGTGCTTCGTTTAACGCTTGTGGGATATCTGTACTTTCCCCCTCTGCCCTGGTCAACGTCTCGCTCGGAATCCGTTTTGCCGTAGTGTCGAATGCAAAGAGCCTGACTTTGAATTTAGCGTTCAGCTTTTCAAGGAGTCCCTCTTCTTCCGAAAAGAGTAGGTCGTTGACGCGGTGCAACCGTGTCACTGAATCAGCAGAATCGGTAATCTGCATACTTTTGGACCGATCAACCATCACCAACAGATAGGAATCATCAGGGTTTGTTTGATAAATTGTTAGAAAGGGTTTAAGAAGGCAGAAGGCAAGCAGGCAAAGTACAATCGTGCGGAGAAAGATGAGAAAGCCCCGGAAGACGCGTTGGATGCGTCCTTGGGTACTCCGATATGCCCATGTCGTAGCGGCGAAAAGTGCTACGAGTAGAACGGCTATAAGAAGCCCTGGCAATGGTACCCCGAACGAGAAATTCCCCTCTCGGAAAACGTCAATGGGGTACTTCATCATTTTTTCAAACATTTTTAACTATTGGACTTCTGGACCGATTGACCTTACAGGCCAATCGGGTTTTTGGTGAAACTGAACGATTACTCGGGATAATGACGCCCTCCGTCCGGTCCTAAAAGCCGCTCTCCTTACATCCTAACCGATAACAATCGTTCAAGCAGCGATTGCGGCAAGGACAATTTAAAGCCTTTACACAGGGATCTTGATGCCCTGACCTGTGTGTGCCGATTCGTGTAGTGCGTCGATGACCCGCATATTTCCAAGTGCGTCCGATATTGGTAAGTGAGTTGGTGCACCCGTCTCCACTGCTCGACAGAGATCCAAAATCTCAGCGGCATAAGGATTCACACCATTAGCAACGCTAATAGTTTCGCCGTTTACAATAAAATGAGATTCGCCTTCCGAGTTGCCCCACGCGCTCTGAACAAAGAGGGTGCCATCCGTCCCAGCGACCTCATAAGATTCGCGCCACGTCCAACCGAAACTACAATCGAGTTGCGCAGTAATACCATCGCCAAAATCCAAGGTTCCGATCAGAGTTTCCCAAACGTTGTTAATCGGTTCAAACTTGCCCGTTGCCCAGACCGACTGTGGTTCTCGCCCAACGAGATAACGGATGATATTGATGCAATAACAGCCTAAATCCATGACGGCACCCCCGCCGAGATCGCCTCTTAATCGCCAATTCCGTCGGTCTGTGAGTCCTGTTGAAAAAGTAGAACGGGCATAGCGGACCTCTCCGATTACACCTTCCTCAATTTTCTGTTTCACCGCGAGCGTCAAGGGGTGATGTCGATACATGAAGGCTTCCATTAATCGGATGTCAGCGCGTTCTGTAACCTGAATCATCTGCTCCAGTTGCGTGGTGTTAACCGCAATGGGTTTCTCAACAAGAATACCTTTGACTTCGCACCGCACTGCTTCCAGAACATTTTTCAGATGGCTCGAGGGCCACGTTGCGATCACTAAGACATCGGGTTGCTGTTTCTCCAGCATCTGTTGGAGGTCGTTGTAGGTATTCTGAACGTTATATTCGGTAGCAAAACGCTTGAGCGGTTCAAACTGCTCATCGCATGCCCCTACAATTTCAATTTCTGGTAGATTCCGCCACGCCTTGCCATGCGCGTTAGAGATACCACCACACCCAACGATTGCTACACGGTATTTCGACGAAGTTTGCGACATAATTAACTCCTTTTAAAGCAAATTCGGAAGGCATCCTTACAAAATCTCCGAAATGGCTATAGGTCTGTCTTCTTGCGCAGATTGGTTTGCTGCCAGCGATATTGCAAGCGTTTTGACTGCATCACTATAAGGACTCAAGATTGAAGAGGCATCACCGTTTCGCACTGCGTCCACGAAAACCTCATCAATTGTTGGGCTCGGCTCTGTCTTATCCACCCATTCGCCATTTTCCTGTACCAAGACCCTTGATGGATTCCAATTCAACAACTCTCCCTCATACAGTAAATCCAGGATATTCGCGTTCGACCAGTCACCTGCGTAAGCCCAAGTAGCAGTCAACGAACCGACGGCACCACTCGCAAACTGGAGAGCGACACTATTGGCATCAGGACAATCCGTCTCTTTGAGAAATCGGTTCGCCTGCATGGCATAGACAGTTTCCACTTCTCCGCCCATGTAGCGCATCATGTCGATCGTATGTGTCGCTTGTTCGACGAGTTGACCCCCGGATTTGCCCATCTGCCGGAGCCATGCGCTCGGGTCACCGTGTCCAGTGCTGCACCAGTACTTACCAACGACCATGTTAATCGTTCTTCCCTGCAGAATCTGTTGCGTTATTTTTGTCGAACCGAGGTAACGGAGTTGATAACCGACACAAGTTATGAGTCCAGCACTCGCCACCGCTGCTTCAACCTCACGGGCGATATCCATACTGATGGCAACGGGCTTCTCAACGAGAAAGGGTAAGCCTCGCGCAATAACGTCAAGTTCTGGCTGCCCATGGGCGAAAACTGGGAGGCTCAGATAGACGGCATCCAAGTCATCACGTTCGAGTAGGGCTTGATGTGCGGTATAGGGATCCGCACTATGTCTCTCGGCTGCGCTTTGCGCCCGTTCAGCTTGAATATCGCACACAGCCACAACACTTGCGCCTTCGATTCCGGCTAATTGGTTCATGTGCCCATTCGCATTGCCGCCACATCCGATAAACCCAATTCTAATTTCTTTCATCTCTTACCTCTATAAACATCTAAGAATTATTTATTGCCAATTTCACTTCTGCTAACGCGCTTTGAAATTAACCTGTAACGCTTTTTCAATATTTTCACGTGGGTGAACACCAAATTGGGCTTCAAAGTCGCGGTCGAACGCGTCTTCTTCAGCAGGATCAGGCTGAAGGGGAAGTTCGATAGGCTGTCGATTCATCTGGATTGACCGATGTGCGGCAATCACCATCTCCTGATCGGCTCTGCCCATTTCGCCTGTCCATAGCGGCTGCGTGTCTTCCCGGATAGCGCGAGCGATACCGTCAAGCATGGTCGCCAATGAAATGCCAGACTCTGCGATAGTTGTCCGTTGATAAGGGTTCACCCATTCAATAGTCCCACCTAATGACGGCGGCAGTTCTACAAAGATACGACGTAGCGTCCCATCGTCACCCGACTCCCGCTGGAATTCGTATGTTTGCGCCCTTCCCCCATTCTCGGAGAGGTCCTCATCTGTGCAAACGTTAACTGTTTCGCCACCCGATGCGCTTTGATTTCCGTTGGTGATAATCGTGCCGCGCTCACCACACGTCTCGAAACCGACAAGTTTATTCCGTCCGAGGCATCCATTCTTATTGCCTACCATGGCGATGCCGATTCCGCCATTCTCAAAATCTACGGCATAAAACTCAAGACCTTCCCGATTGTAATCCCGTTTCGCCCTGTCAACATAGGGAGAAACAAGCATCGTATGCCCGATGCTGCTAACCGATTTGGGGGCGGCATCCATACGGCACCGTATTGCAGCGAGTCCATGATAGCCGGTTGTGGAGAAGAGTCGGTAACACTTGTGGACCTTGCCAATCACGCCTTCCTGGATGAGCTTGCAGACGAATTGTTCCACAGGGACAAAAGGAAAATTTTCTGACGTTTGGAGTTTTACCCGATTTTCGGCAGCGTCGGCTATCATCATATCCATCAAACCGAGTGTTGGGGCAAGCCCTGTCTCTACGTTATGCGGGATGCCACATCGGGAAAGGTAACAGGAAACGATATGGTGTAGCGGCGCAGGCACAACGACATCGCAGACATCAGGCGATATTTCATCAATCATTTTCCGGACATCGGTATAGGCATTAACACCGAGTTTCGCCGCGCCCGCCTCTGCGGATTCCGCGTGCGCATCACACACGGCAACTATATCAAAGGTATCCTTTAATGTAGCGGCTGTTGACAGATGCGCGGCACCGCGTCTGCCATGACCGATCAAAGCGTATTTTAGACGTGACATTCTGCTCCTCTAATTCCGTGGACAACTTGCATCAAGACACAACACCTATCAGTAAACGGGTTTCCAAGAAACTTAATTAACGCACTGATAACCGGTATCTTCAAGACGCGTTCGGATTTTATTCACTTCGGTTGTGGACAATTGACGAAGGGGTCGGCGCATCGTCATTGAGGGGAATCTGCCCATCAACCAGCGAGCGCATTTCATTCGCTGATGTGCGTCACTGCTCGGTTCACCGAAGTTATAGACGATTCGTGCCAACGAGTCTACTTGACTGCGTGCCTTACGTGCACCGATGAGATCGTTGTTGAGTGCGGCGTGGACGACATCCACCATCAACTCGGGCACAAAACCTGCAAACCCGATGAGCGCACCATCGCTTCCTTCCAGTAAGGAGGCAAGCAAATATTCATCATGACAGGTCAAAATAGGCACATCCGGTGCGGCTTCTTTCAACTGCTCATAGTCCCATCGCCAGCGCGCCATGTCACGGGTACCCATTTTAATACAAATAACCTGTGGGATCTTCACCATTTCTAACATCTCTTCAAGGCTATATCCTGCCTTTGTCCATGCGGGGTACTGGTGAACAATAATCGGTATATCTGCGCCCTCGGCGACATCTTGAAAGTAACCGACTGCGGTTTCAGGAGTCCTTCCAAAACGCAACCAGTGGTGCGCGGGCATCAACAGGATGGCATCCGCCCCGGCTTCCTTCGCCGCGAGTGCGTTATCAATTGCTGGGAGACTCCCTTCTGCGCTAATCCCTGAGACGACTTTAACCCGATCCCCAACAGCTTCAGCGGTAATCTGCGTAACGCGTTGTCGTTCATGCAAGCGGAGGGACATGATTTCGCCGGTGTGTCCATTACAGACAACTCCTTTTATTCCCGGAACACTCGCGAGTTCCTGCATATACTGACGCAATCCGGCTTCGTCAATCGATTCATCTTCATGAAAGGGGCAGAGCGTCGCCGGAAATACACCCGCCCACGGGTGATGTTGCCAATTCATCAAAATCTTTGGGCTGGAACCCCGTGCTTTAGTGCAGGGAGAAAAGCCTCCTCCTATAATTAAAGTTCAGACGCGTTAGCACCCTAAAATCAGATTCTTTCGCAGTTTGGGGTATGCGTTTCCCTTCCAAAGAATACAGAGAAATACCTGTTTACCCAAATCCACTAATACGTGTCAGTTTGTGATTAACATGGTTGACGAGTGTATTCTTTACGATTGCCCTTAAATAATGTCATATAAAACCTTAAAATGTTTCGTTTTGTTAGTATTTTATATACATTTCAATACTTTCACAGTAACGCTAAAAAAATGATAATCTTCCAGATAGTCTATGAACCCACACCATACCTGCGTTTTGCGATGGTTGGATCGAGTCCCAATTTTTATAATTTCACAGTAAACTCCGAAAAATGCAATGCCTTCTAAGTGCCTATAAATCCACGCCACATCTACGTTCTGCGAGGGTTACAAAGACCATCTCTGGAATGTTTACTGTGAATACTATGAAATTTTCATATCAATCAGCCTCAGGGCTATGGTGTATGCGAACAAGATGTATCGCGATGATACAGACAAATCCCTGCAAGCGGCAGGAACCATCTAACCTGACTGCTTTTTTATTAAAAATTCTCCATGTCCTCTAAATTAAATTCTATTTTAACTTGATTTTGCATGTAAAATCAAGTATTATTTTAAAGAGTAAGGGTTCATCTCGTCGGTACGATTGAAAAATCACGTCTACTGACTCTGATTAATGGAGGATATCCAGGTGAAAAAACAGAGAAGGCTTAAAGTGATTGCCGCGAGCGTCATTTTATTATGTGGTATGGCACTTTTAATGGTAGCTGGGATTAAAAGGACAAGTGTTCGGCATTTCACGCCAGCTTCGCTTGTGACAGACGGAAATAGAATGAACAATCAACAGGTCCAAGTTGATGGGCTTATTGCAGAGGGCAGCTCCAAATGGGATGCCGCTAATTTTAAGCTCACCTTTGCTGTGGGCGACCGCGAAACTGGAGCAACGGTCAACGTGATTTACAAGGATCGACTTAAACCGGATAATTTTACAGATGGCGGTAGCGTTTTCGTAGAAGGCAAATACGATGCAACGCAGAACCTCATTGTCGCATCTAAACTCATGACGAAGTGTGCCTCGAAATACGAGGGAGCAGAGAGTGTCACACCCACAAATGAGACCTCGTACATCTCGGAATAAGAAATACACAACACTGTAGCAATATGCTCAACAACACCTTTTTGGCGCAGTTTACAACGTCAGGGTCCCCACCCGTTACTGGGAAGGGGCTGAACTTGCTATCAAAAGTAAGGAGGTACAAAAACGAATGACTGCGGAAATTGGACAAGCCGCTATATTTCTCTCTGTGCTCTCTGGCTTGTGGGCGATTGGCTTCCTCTGCATCGGGCTACGCACGCGAAATCAGAGTGCTATCCGAAGTGGTAGGAACGCCGTCATTGCCACCTTCATTCTTATCAGTATCGCGACTGGTGCCCTCATCTACGGTTTTGTCACCGACGATTTCTCAATGCGCTACGTTGTTGAAGTATCAAGCGCAGCGCAACCGCTACTCTATAAAATCACAGCACTCTGGGGACGAATGTCCGGATCTCTTTTATTCTGGCTCTGGTTGCTCACTGTCGCAGGCGTGATTGTCGTCTGGCAAAACCACCGACAGAAGAAAGAAACGAATAATACCCTCGCGGATTGTGCTCTGATTCCTATCGCTATTATACAACTCTTCTTCATCCTGCTCGTCACCGGCTTAATCGAAGGGGTTTATAACCCACTTGCGCGATTCCCCAATGGACAGATGGCACCTGATGGTGCCGGTATGAACCCACTCCTGCAGACCCCAAGCATGGCATTCCATCCGCCGACGTTATATATCGGTTGGATTAGCCTAACGGTGCCGTTCGCGTTTGCAGTGGGTGCGCTTGCCTCCGGTAGAGTTGGAAGCGACTGGATACTTCGGTCACGCAGGTGGACGCTGTTCTCATGGATCATTTTGACCATTGGCATCACGCTTGGTGGTAATTGGGCATATCGCGAGCTTGGCTGGGGTGGTTACTGGGCATGGGATCCGGTTGAAAACGCTTCTTTTATGCCGTGGCTCCTCGGTACCGCTTATCTACACTCCGTGATGATTCAAGAGAAGCGGAATATGCTCAAGCTGTGGAATATTCTTCTCATTACGCTTGCGTTCCAATTCACACTCTTGGGAACCTTTATCACGCGTAGCGGAATCATTTCATCGGTGCACGCCTTCGCACAATCTGATATTGGTGGATATTTCCTTGGTTTCATTTTAGCCTCAACAGCCGGTGTCATCGGACTCATCATCTATCGCTGGAAACGCCTTAAGAGTGCGAATCGTTTAGAATCCCTTCTTTCCCGCGAAAGTGCTTTTATTCTGAATAACTGGCTCCTCGTCGGGTTAACCTTAATCATCCTCTGGGGCACGTTGTGGCCGATTATTTCCGAGGCGATTAACGGTCAAAAATCCTCCGTTCCTGAAGCCTTTTTCAATCAAGTCGTTATTATACCGGGATTGCTGCTCCTTTTTCTCACAGGTGCCGGTCCGATTATTTCATGGAAAAAGATTACCGCTAACAACTTCCAGCGGATGTTTTTGTTACCGCTTGTTATCGGTTTAGTCGGAGGCGCATTAACATGGGGATTTCTCGCGTTAATAAAAGAAGAGACTTCCCCGCTCTATTCGGTACTCTGTGTTTCCGTGGGTACCTTTGTGGTTGTCGCAATCTTTGCTGAATTTTATCGTGGTGCGAAACTTCGTGCGAAACGGCAAAAGACCTCCCTCCTCAACGGTTTGAATCTCCTCATCCAACGTAATAAGAGACGATATGGCGGTTACATCATCCATATTGGCATCGTTATCCTTTATATAGGCATTATGGGATCGAAAGGCTATTCTCTGCTTGAATCCAAGAGTTTGAGAATCGGGGAATCAATGGAGGTTGGCCAGTTTCAACTTACAATGAAAGACTCGTTTGAGAAAGAATTTGCGAACTATCGCCGAACCGGCGTTGTTTTTGATGTCACAAAGAACGGGAAACAGATAGGAACGATGGAACCAGCACGCCACTTCTATTACAAGACTGGACAGGGAGAACAGGATACTATTGAATCTGCCATCCGCCACTTCGGTGTGAACGACTTCTATATCGCTCTCGGCAGCATCCCACCGGACGTTAAGACAGGAGGTGTTGTGAATGTACAAGCATATTATAATCCTCTCATTGGTGTTGTCTGGATTGGCGTTGCTGTGATGGTGCTGGGCGGAATTGTCGCTATAGTTGAAAAAGCTGAACACGGTAAAGACTCTTAATAGGCGAAGGACAAGACTATGAAAACAAGAAGATTTGAACACATTGCTATCTCCAACAACGCTGCAATTCTTAACTTTGCGCCGATTGTTGCACTTTTCATGGTATGTTGTTTTATTGTCCTCGTGCAGGCGCAGACGCAAGACGTAAAAGATACAGCGGTTGCGTCTAAGTTAGAGGAATTACTGACTACAGTTTACTGTTACTGCGGTTGTCAGCGAGAGACGATTAAAGTATGTGTGTGCGACACGGCAGTGATGCTTGAAAAAGATTTCCGTAACCGATTGCTGGCGGGTCAAACGGTCGAGCAGATTCGCACTAATTACCTTGACACGTTCGGACCGCAGTTTTACGCTATCATGCCTGCAGAGGGTATCAATTTACTTGCCTACATTATGCCCGCCGTCATTCTTATCCTCATCGGTGGCATTGCCTTCGCCGTGCTTCGAAGGTTAAAGCAGCAAGCAGCAACAAGTGATGGGCTTGAAGAACCAAATCAACAGGTCTCCGATACAACCGTGAAACAGGTCGAAGCTGAACTGGAAAGGTACAAACGGCAAAACTAAGCGCGGCGATTTTCGGCAGAATAGATGCCCCGCGTGCACTTCAGAAAGGGTGTTTCATGTCTTTTCTCGTGCTTCTATGGATGATAATTCTCGGAATTGCACTCCTTGTGTATCTGGGACTTCCAATTTTCTCGAAAACAGGTTCACAACTTGCTGCAACGTCCGACGATGTAATCGAGGAACGACGACGAACCCTTTTTCAGGAACGTGAGCGCAGTTACGCCGCACTGACAGATCTCGATGAAGATTACGAAACCGGAAAACTCTCAGATACCGATTATCAAGCGTTACGTGAAGACCTCTTGCAAGAGACTGCGCGTGTCATCATGCAACTCGAAAACGAGTCTCTGTCAGATGTAGAAGCAGAAATTGAGAGATTCAAACAGCAACAACGCCAAACATAATATGTACACGAATATATCTTCATATAGCAATGCAAGGGGCAATTCGCAGATTCGCTATATCACTATATGGTGGATAAGTAGCCTATTAGCGGTTGCCTTGACGCTTCTTTTTTCACTTCCCACTCCGTACGCGCAAACGACAGAATCAGGCGATATTCAAGGCACGGTTATCGATAGAAAGCAGGACAAACCTCTCGTCTCACAGCCCGTAACCCTCACTATCCATAAGACGGACACTCTTGAGACCCAAGAAACGACAACAGATGAAAATGGGAACTATCGTTTTGGGAATTTACCGCTCGATCCAAGCGTCCATTATACGGTTTCTACCGTTCATGAAGGAACTAACCACACCGAGAAGGACCTCGTTTTGTCAACTTGGGCTCCAAACATCAAAATCGACTTTGAAATTGGGGCATTTACAGATGACAAAACGCGAATCCGTGTGAAGTCGCATAGTTTTGTCATTGCGCCTCCGCCTCCCGACCACGCGCCCGATGGTGCCGTCACAGTCATTGAAGCAATTGGGATTGAAAACCTGAGCGACCTACCTTTTAGGACAACGCACGGCACACAAACAGTCGGACTGCATTTAACCCTTCCTAAAGGGACTGAGGGTTTTCAGCCACATAAGTCAACAGAACTCACGATAAACGCTGCTACCAATCAAGCCATCCGCACGATGCCATTGCCACCAGGGGAAACACATTTAGGCTACACTTATATTTTCCACGTCGAAAAAAACGGGCTGGATTTATCGCGTCGCTTGAATTTTGCCACGGCAGAGTTCTTATTCTTTGTCCCCGAAGGTATCGACTTTGCGCCGCGTGCGAAGTTTTTCGGTGCACCAAAGCGCGAACAGATTCACAATGATATTTATCTTATATATCGAAGCACTGCGCCAAAGGCGTTTAATGCTGGCACGACGGTTGATTTAGCACTTAATGTAAACATGGGTCCTGCCCGTGGTGCCCTACCGGGGCAAACATCTAATCTGAGGCAGTTGATACTTATTACTGTTGCAGCAGCATTAGCCGGTGGATTCTTCGTCGCCGCTCTTTTTAAACTCCGTACAGCAAACAGCAGTACCAAGTCTGATACCGATGACACCGCAACGCCATCAGACGCAGGCTGGCTCCGTAAGCTGAGTCCAGATGATCACGAGCATGTCCGCGTCGCAAGGCTTGAATTCATCACGCATCTCGATGATAAGTATGAGAAGCAAGAAATTTCGGAGCGCGTCTATAAACGATTGCGCCGAGAACAAACGGAACGCCTCACGACACTCCTCGAAGAACAAAAAAGGAGAACCGATGCATAGCAAACACCACATCGCTGATCTGATAGTCATGTTGGGTCATATAGACGAAAACGTTCGAGATACCGCGAAAGCAGAATTGATTGCCATAGGCAAACCGGCTATTCCGCAACTCATCGATGTCCTTACTCAGGAATGTTGGCATATCTCTGGGTACGGAGCCGAGTTTTACACGCACGTTGAAGAATCCGCTATTCCTGTTTACATGGAGCAGATGGCGAATCATGCTGCGGAGGTGTTGGCAAAAATCGGGGAATCTACCATCCCCGCACTCACGGCGGAACTCACCAGAGCCGAACGTGAGTTTTCCGAATGGTTTTACAAGTACCTGCGACCCGAGCAAACTGACCGTCTTATCACAATGTTGGCGTACGTTAAAAAAGGAGAATAGATGGACAGCGAGCACGTCATAGCCGACTTGATTGATGAGCTGTCGGATATGGAGGACGATGTCCGCGAGGCCGCAAGAAAAGAATTGGTTGCTATTGGCGAACCGGCTATTCCACAACTCATCGAGGCGCTTTCAGAAAATTTGTGGGATGTTCCGGATCAAGCGGCAGACATTTTGGCAGAAATCGGTGTTTCTGCAGTGCCAGCACTAATGGAGGAGTTGGCAATAGCCGAACGATATCATGCCCTCTGCATAAGTGATACGTTAGGTAGAATTGGTGCCCCTGCCATTCCCGCACTCAGCGAAGCCTTACAAGATTTAGATGAGCAACTTCGCGAATATGCTGTCCGCGCCTTCAATGGCATGGGACTGGCGGCAATCGGTGCAATACCGGTGCTTATTGAAGCTTTAAGCGATCCCGAAGAAGAGGTTCGGACCTATAGCGCATACGCCCTCTCAAATCTTGAGGAAGTTGCCGCGGCAGCTGTACCTGCGTTAATCAAAGCATTAGAAGATGACTCCGAACGGGTTCAACAGCATGTAGCGTATGCCTTGGAAAAAATTGGAACCCCAGAAGCGAAACAGGCACTCACAGCATTGACCCAAGCATAGTGCGGAAGTTCATATCCTTCCAAAATTCCTCCGAAGCATGGGACAGACACATATTTTGACGTTTGTTCATGGCTACAGAATTCGCTGAGAAATTGCTTTCAATAGATTGAATTCATAAAAGTTGATGCTCCAATAAACGTTGCGATAAATTTGCCAAATCTTAAAAAAACTTGAAAAAGTGCATCGAATGTAGTATAATTAAAGAAAGAAAAATGTTTTATGTGTTCATCAATATTAAGAAAAAGGCGCAAATATCGCCATGTAACTAACAAACGAATCAACTTGCTTATTTGTCCACCACTCTGGTGTCGTCAGGTTTATCGAACTGTAGCGTATCTTCGGTGAATTCGCTATACCAGAATGGAATACAAAACATTAGAAGGGAGCCAAGATGGCAAAATACGATTTTGTAATCGCTGTAGGAGGGGCACCCGGACAGGGAATAGACTCCGTTGGTCAGGTTTTGACTCGGATCTGTGCCCGGCACGGTTTGCACATCTTTACCTATAGTGCTTACCAATCCCTCATCCGCGGCGGTCACACCTTCCTTACTGCCAGAATCAGTTCTGAATCGGTCGCTAACCAAGGCGACAAGCTTGATCTGGTTATTGCCTTAGACCGGAATAGCTTGGAGACACACCTTCCACATGTTGCTCCCGGCGGCACGCTCATCTATAATAGCGATGATGTCAAACAGGCACCAGAGCGCGACGACATACAACTGGCACCTCTGTCCTATCAAGAATTGTGTAACAAGACCGATAGAAAAAAGCTGATGCTAAATGTCTGTATGCTCGGGGCAGCGATGAAGCTTGTGGGCGGAGATCTAAAAGTGTTTGAGGATATGCTCACTGTTCAATTCCTCAAACGCAAAGGACAAGCGGTCGTAGATGCGAACATTGATGTCGCGCGTGCAGGTTACAATCACGCATCTGAAAACTTCACTGCATTCGACACCCAATTTGAGAAACAGACACCAGTTCTCGCCGTCGCTGACGGCAACTCGGTAATGGCAATGGGCGGTGCAGCCGCCGGTGTCAAATTTTATGCTGCCTATCCGATGAGTCCTTCAACGGGTGTTCTGCACTGGATGGCAAACAACGCTCGCGATCTCAACATCATGGTCCGTCAATGCGAAGACGAAATTAGCGTTGTCAATATGGTTATCGGAGCATCACACGCTGGGTGCCGCGCGATGTGTGCGACATCAGGCGGTGGATTCGCTCTCATGTCGGAAGCTATCGGTAGCGCCGGCATGATGGAAATTCCCATCGTCATTATTAACGTCCAACGCGGCGGTCCCTCCACAGGTTTGCCTACTAAAACGGAACAGGGCGATTTGTGGCAGATTCTCGGTGCAAGTCAAGGGGATTTCCCGAAGATTGTTGTCGCGCCTACGAGCATTATGGACGGTTTTGATACCATTCCTGAGGTCTTCAATCTCGCAGACAAATTCCAGTGTCCCGCCATGGTCCTCTCCGATCTAACGTTGTCTATGGGCTTCACGACGTTTGAACCGGATTCCATCAATTGGGAACCCGAAATAGATCGAGGGGCTCTTATTGGCAGTGATGCCCAACCTGAAGGTGAATACCTCCGCTATGAAATCACCGATAGTGGGATCTCACCGCGAGCGATTCCCGGCACTCCGGGCCATGTCCACGTCGTTGCGACTGATGACCACGCTGAAGACGGCACTTTGATTAGTGACGAATTCACGAATCCTCACAAACGGCGCGACATCATGGAAAAACGGCAACGGAAGATGGACGGTATCGTCGAACTCATCCCGCCCCCGACTCTTGAAGGACCGGCGGATGCCGAAGTCACTCTCGTCGGGTGGGGTTCCACCCATAGTGTGATTAGCGAAGCCGCGCAACTGCTAACAGAAGCCGGCATTTCTACGAATCACATCCATTTCAAGTGGCTCTATCCGATGGACGAAGATGCAGTGAACGAGGTGCTGGCAAAATCGGCGCATTCCATCATCGTTGAGTGCAACTATACCGGTCAATTCGCACGATTCCTACGCGGTGAAACCGGCTTTAAGGCGGACGGTCAAATCCGCAAATACGACGGCGAACCGTTCATGCCACATCATATCGTTGATGGTATCCGCGAACTCTTAACCGGTAAGACAGACCTCTATGTTCCCTACCAAGAAATTGTTGTCTAAAAAAGGAGGATGAATCAGATGGCGAAACGAGAACGATCTACTCGACGAGAAAGACCCATTCAAGGTGCGCCTACGGCGAAAGACTTTCAAGGTGATGTTCGTCCAGATTGGTGCGCAGGCTGCGGTGATTACGGTGTACTCAGTTCGCTACAAAGTGCTTATGCGAAACTTGGCAAAGGCAATCATGAACACCTCACCGTAAGTGGTATCGGATGCTCCTCCAACCTTCCTGGCTATATTCGGACGTACGGAATGCATACGCTCCATGGGCGGTCACTCGCGGTTGCAACAGGTGCCAAACTCGCGAATCACCACATGAACGTGGTTGTTACCGGTGGTGATGGGGACGGATACGGCATCGGCGGAAACCACTTCATTCATACGATGCGAAAAAATATCGATCTCCTCTATATTGTGATGGACAACCAGATTTACGGGTTGACCATTGGCCAAGCTTCGCCAACCAGTATGCTGGATATGACGACTAAAAGCACACCGTTTGGCAATATAGAGGCTCCACTCAATCCGATCGCTATGGCGATTGTCGCTGGAGCGACTTACGTTGCAAGAGGATTTAGCGGTAACCCACGGCAACTCGCCGACTTGATGTACAATGGCATGCAGCACAAAGGCTTCGCCCTTATTGATGTGTTCAGCCCCTGTATCACCTTCAATAAGGACAACACGAGTGACTTTTTCAAACAGCGTGTCCAGGAACTTGAAGATCACGATCCGAGCGATAAAACTGCGGCACTTGAACAAGCCGTCAAGTGGGGCGACGAAATCCCGATCGGGCTCTTTTATCAAGATACGAGCCGTCCCGCCTTGGATGAAATGGAACCTGTTTTGGAAAACGGTCCCATGGCGCATCAACCGCTTGGCGTTACCCAAGAACAAGGTGATGCAATTATTCGGCGTATGATGTAAAGAAGAGAGGTGTTGGTAGGTTTTGCGCTTACCTATCCTTTTTACCCACGATATGCCCCTTTCCAGCATCCCTTCCCAGTAACGGGTGGGAACCCTGGGTGGGGACCCCGGCGTATAGGGCGGGCTCATGTCCCGCCCATTGCCTTTTTTACCTGACACGGAATCTCTCGCACCATGCGCCTTCGTGCTTCCCAACTCACAAAGGACTTCGGACATCGCACGATTGTCAAAAACGCCACATTTTCGGTTCATCCCGGAGAAGTGGTCACAATTTTCGGTCCCAACGGTGCCGGTAAAACAACGCTCATCAGAATTCTCGCAACCCTCCTGAAACCGACATCTGGAAAACTTGAGATTGAAGGTACGGATGCAATCGCGGATTACTCGGACGTGCGTAGCGCGCTCGGGGTCGTTATTCATGAAAATCTCGCCTACCCTTCATTCAGTCCTTATGAGAACCTCAAGTTTTTCGGGCAGATGTATGGCGTTAAGCAGTTGGAACACCGTGCAACAACACTTCTTGCTGAAGTCGGGCTGCAGCGTTTTTTACATGAACCCCTTCGCATCTTCTCACGCGGCATGACGCAACGCTTCATGATCGCTAGAGCCCTTCTCCACGTCCCCTCAGTGCTGTTACTCGATGAACCCTTCTCTGGACTGGATGCTTCTGCCCGACAGTTCGTCCTTGATCGTATTGCACGGGAACAACAAAAAGGCACAGGCATCGTCATTACAACACACAACACAGAGTTGGGCTATCTCGTAGGGACAAGGTTTCTCTTCATGATAGATGGAGAATTGGAAGAGGTTGCACAGAAAGATGAAATCGAAGCAGAGACATTACTGCAAACGTATAAGGAGAGGTTGATAGACAACGCTCCGAAGGATCTATAGATAGACCTTTCAAATTGAGAAAAATATGAAGGCACTCCGTCAAATTGGCGCGTTGATTCGTAAGGACCTTGGACTTCAATTCCGTTCAAAAGAGACGTTGGTACTCATCTTCGTTTTCAGCGTACTGGTTGTCCTCATCTTCGCTTTTGCGTTCGGTCCGATTTTCCCAGAAAAGGTAGAACGTGGTAAATTAACCGCCAGTGTCCTCTGGGCAGCATTTGTCTTTGCAGGAATTATTAGCTTGAACCGTTCATTCGCATTAGAACGCGCGCACGGTGCGCTGGACGGTATTCGGCTCACCGGCGTTGATGCAAGTAACCTCTACCTCTCCAAAGTCGTTAGCAACGTTGTCTTCTTATTTTTATTGGAAATTGTCATCACGCCCATCGCACTCCAATTCTTGGATCTGCTTGACGTAGTGACCGTGGGCATATTATTGAAACTGTTCGGCGTGCTGGGTATCGGCACGCTCGGTTTTTGCGCTGTTGGTGTCCTGTTAGCAGGTATGTCCACAAGTGCAAACGGCGGTGAAAGCCTGCTGTCCGTTATTCTACTTCCGCTCGTGATTCCAATCATTATGGGCGGTGCGAAATGCACCGTCTCACTTTTGGTAACCGGTGGATTAGAGGGCGGGTTCTGGCTGAAGTTGCTCGCCGGGTATAGTTTAATCTTTTTAGCATCTGCGTATCTACTTGCAGATGCCGTTATTGAAGAATAGTATTGACTAATTTTTTAATGATTGAGTTTCTGCTCTGCCCTCCAAATGTAAAGCAAAGACAAATTATGCCAGTTAAGGAAACCTAATTTCATTTCGGGCAGATTTTTCGTTAGGCATGTACTCTCAATTTATAATTTTTTAATGGGATGGCGAGGTTACAAACCTCACCAGCAAAGGCGTTGGCGTAAGTCCAGAAGGAGTAAACCTTTGTCAGAAATTATTGATATACACGCACGCGAGATATTGGACTCGCGTGGTAACCCGACAGTCGAAGTGGACGTTAATTTAGCGACAGGCGCATTCGGACGTGCCGCTGTCCCCTCAGGCGCGTCTACGGGTGAACACGAAGCGGTCGAATTGCGCGATAACGATGCCAACCGATATTTGGGGAAAGGTGTCCAGCAAGCTGTTGAAAATGTCAACACCGTCATTGCTGATGCCCTCGTCGGTGAAGATGTCTTCGCACAAAACGATATAGACACCGCTATGTGCGAACTTGACGGCACAGAGAACAAAAGCCGGCTTGGTGCGAACGCGATTTTAGGTGTTTCGTTGGCTGTTGCGAAAGCTGCCGCAGATGAAGTGGCACAACCCCTCTATCGCTACATTGGTGGAACAAACGCGAAAGAACTCCCTTTACCGATGATGAACATATTAAATGGTGGTTCTCACGCCGACAACAACGTTGACATTCAGGAATTTATGATAATGCCGGCGGGAGCAAAGAGTTTCGCCGAAGCACTTCGCATGGGTGCCGAAATCTTTCATAGTCTCAAGGCAGTTTTGCAAGCCCGAAATTGCAACACTGCTGTTGGTGATGAAGGCGGGTTTGCCCCGGATCTCGGTTCTAATGAGGAAGCGATCGCAGTAATCATCGAAGCTATTGAGCGTGCAAGTTACGTTCCTGGGGACGATGTTCTCTTAGCGTTAGATGCCGCCTCCAGCGAATTCTACAATCGGGACACCGGCACCTACGAATTAAAAGCAGAGGCACAACCGACGAAATCGCCTGCAGAAATGGTCGCTTTTTATACGGAACTCTGTGAGAAATACCCGATCGTCTCTATAGAGGATGGTATGGACGAAAACGATTGGGAAGGTTGGAAACAACTCACTGAGGCAATCGGCGATAAGGTTCAACTCGTTGGTGATGATCTCTTTGTCACCAACACCACCCGTTTGCAACAAGGTATTGACGGACAGATTGGCAACTCAATTCTAATCAAGGTGAACCAAATTGGGACTTTGACAGAAACGCTGGATGCCATTGAACTCGCTCGACGCTTCAATTACACGGCTGTTGTTTCACACCGATCGGGTGAAACAGAGGATACGACTATTTCTGACTTGGTTGTTGCAACAAACGCCGGACAGATAAAAACGGGTTCGCTCTCCCGCACTGATCGTGTTTGTAAATATAATCAACTCCTCCGGATTGAGGAAGATTTAGGAGAGAGTGCCATTTTTGCTGGCAGGAAAGTTTTTTATAACTTAGTTTCTTAATTATTGAGTTTCGGAGCAATTAATTAAAAAATGCGTATTTTTCGTCCAATTTTATTCTTGATCGCACTTGCCTTACTTCTCGTGAGTGTCAAGCAATTTATGAACGGTTATAACGACTGGCAACAAGCACAGCTTGCGGAAGAAGCCTACCGTGCTGAGATACGGGAATTAGAGGCGGAACGCGATCGACTTAAGCAACGCGTCGAAATGCTACGAAACGACAAGTTAACAAAGGAACGCCTCGCCAGAAAACGACTCGGCTATATCAAGCCGGGTGAACTCAGATTTAAAGTTGTTAAACCCGATGCGGATTTTTAATGATTGAGTTTCTGCTCTGCCCTCCATTACATTTCGGGCAGGTTTTTTGGTCATATCTGTACTGGGTTTGTAACTTTTTAACACCTTCAGTTAAAGAGAGGTTCACGAAATTCGCTTAAAATTTTTTTCTTTGCTTTTTTTGCGCGTTGTGCTATAATGGCGTGGAATTTCGCATGGCAGGTAACGGCACCAATTGTGCTGATGATGCCCGCCTATTGTTCACAATGTTCAAAAGGAGGAGATATTCAATGTTCGGAAGGAAAAGCAAAATGGCAAAAATGATTCCGACAATTAGTTCCGGGGTTAAAGGACCGCTCGGCGTGTCGCATCTTCCCCGATTCTGGTCGAAAGTGCTAATGGATGCCAAGGGTCAGCTGCATGAAGATTATCCGGCATGCGGAGCCGGCTTCGATCAAATGGTGTTAGATGGACTCGGTCTGGACAAGGATGCTACGCTGGCATATATCAGTGACAATTCCCCCACCTATCCACAATTTGAAGCGTGGGTTTTGGAACAGAGCGGTGGAAGCCTCGATCAATCGGCGGTTGATGAACTGAACGCTGCAATTGGTGGCTATAATCACGATGACGATACCCGCGGGAGCATCCTCGGTGCAAGCGGTATTGATGACGACGGCTCTATCTTAGACGCTGTTAATCTCAACAACCTTGATGACTGGTATGAACTTCACGCCAGTTTAGGTTAGACGTTTAGAGCGTTTCATGTAGGCGCGGAAAGCGCGCCTACATGAACACACCTCTTTTTCCTTCCTAATTACCTGTTCCTTCTGTCATTAGTTTGATAACTCTCTTAACAACAGGCCGACGATGAACAATTTCCACAATTGTCCGCTTCTGTTGTCAATTCAATCGCCCTACCCGCCTCAGAGGATTCGAGACCCGCAAGCAGAATCTCAGTGACATGCCGCGCCGTATACACGTTTGAGAGCGGCGGTTGCGTTCCCTCACGGATACACTCCGCAAAATGTGTGTGCATTCCGCTTGGTGTTGTGTCGGAACAGTCGATCGCTTTGACATCGACGGGAGCGTGTTCGCGTGTATAAGAGGTTGGTGTCCATTGACTGAGTGTCGCGCCATCTTTGCCGGGCATCGTGAATTTGCCAGCCGTGCCGTGCACACTCGCTTCACCCGTGCGCGCGGGATCACACCAACTCGTCTCCGCAGTGACAATTCCTCCCGATTGCATCTCAAGCACAAGCGTGGCGACATCTTCTAATTCTGTCGGTTTGTCGAACGTAGAAATGAAGCCGGTCACCCGCCTGAAGGTGCCGAGCATCGCGACGAGACCAGAAACAGCGTAAACTCCCATGTCAAAAAGCGCGCCGACACTCGCCTGTTTTGCATCGAAAAACCACAAATCATCGCCAGATTCACCGAAGATGTCACGAATCTCCGCGTAGTAAATTTCGGGACCTCCATGACTGCTTCGCATTCTCGCACCGGACACACGTCCAATCGCATTCTCTGCAATCAATTGGCGAATTTTATAGATAGCGGCGTTGAAATGTGGAAAACACATGACCGTTTTGCCACTCGCTTCAGTTGCCTTGACAAATTGATTCGCTTCATCCATATCGCCACAGAGCGGTTTTTGCATGAGCACATGTTTGCCGGCTTCCAACGCTTTAATACCCCATGAAACATGTAATGGATGCGGGGTACCCACAAGAATTGCATCAAGCGTCCCATCAGCGATGATCGTGTCGTAATCCTGTGTCCAACGCGGTATGTCGAATTCTTGACATTGATGCTTGAGACGGTGTTCACGTCTGCCACCGATGACACTGACTTCAAAATCAGTGCCTTGTGCGAGGTCAGGCAGGTGCATTCGGCAGACAATACCGCCTGCACCAATAACACCCAGTTTCAATTTTTGCATAACATTTCCTTAAGAAGGTATATCCATAGACAAAAAGACTTAAGCAGATTTCAACACAACGTTGCGAAAGGCAACAGGTCCATGGTCGCCTTGCAACATTAACGGACCCATAGCGGCTTCATCTTCAATCATTGTCCCGCGCGTGCAACCCACCACTTCAACATCTTCATGGATTACCTGTCCATTCCACACGACTTTGACAAAGGTAGCATTGGCAATTTTATTACCATCGGCATCGAATTTTGGTGCGCGGAAGGTGATGTCGTACGTCTGCCATTCGCCTGGAGGTTTACTGGCATTGACGCGCGGCGGCACACCGTCTACCGGTTGATTGTCGATCCAACGGCAATATACACCCCCACAGGTCCCATAGTGGAGCTCCGTTTCACCCCAGCTGTCCAATATCTGAAGTTCGTATCTCCCCATGAGATAAACACCTGAGTTAGAACCTTGTGGCACCATAAATTCCAAATGGAGTTCACAATCACCGTACTCAGCCTCGGTGTAGATGTCGATGGTTCGTCCTGTGGCACCGTTACAAAAAATTCCCTCGCCTGCCGTTGTTGTCAGCAGTTTAGCATCATCGGAGTTGAGAGCGACGCTGCCAGCGGCATCCCATTCATGTTGTGGTGCGCCACCTCGGGCGAGCCAACCCTCCATATTTTTACCATTGAAAAGGTTAATTCCGTTTCCAGATTGAGACATCAAAGTCCCTCCTATAGTTTGATCTCCAGATCGAAGTTTCCTCGCGAGCTTAGCACAATATTAGATGGAATTATGTGTTAAGTTCTACTTAAAATTAGCGAGAGCGCGTAGTCTGAAACGAAGTGGAAGACGGCTCTACGGAGATGAACTTGAAAATCCCAACCCACCTAACCGAACCGCAAGGAATAATTAAAAATTGACATATTTCATAAAATCAGGTATCATATTTAATCAAGATAAGGTATACTGATATGCTCCGGCGGCTAAAGCAATGGGGTTCGTATAGAACATCTGCTTTGGTCAACTACCCCCACCTAAGGTCGGGGAAACCTGTGCGAAGCGTATACCAAACGTTCATTCCATCTCATTGTTAACGGGTAACCAAATTAAAAAAATCTCTAAGATCCAAAATAGGTATAGGATCACCGAAAACCACCGCGTAATGAAATGGAGCGGTGCCCAGGAGCAATAAATTAAAAAATGAAACAGGTTTTCTTATTTTTAGGGTTGTCCCTACTGATGGGAACGGTTGCCCTTTTTACACTTTGTGGCAATGACAATATTGCGACACTGCACGCAGCACCTATAGAGGCGGCTACGTCTAACCCAACAACACCCTTTGCTGAAGGATGCAACAAATGTCACGGCACTGAACCTGCCTATCAAGAATGGAAGCAAGCGGGGCACTCACACGCCCTTGTCAACCTGATTGAGGGTCCCTATGAGCTCCAGACCTCGTGCCTAAGCTGCCACTCTTCTGGCTATGAAGTTTTCAGCGATCGGGTTTACCCAGGGCATACCTATAACATAGAGACGGCGGTGAATGCCGTTGCCTGCTCCTCATGCCATTCACACAACAGCAGATCGGAACATTTACTGGTGAGACCTGCGAGGAAGTTATGTGTTGACTGCCATAAAATGGACTGTGGTTGTGCAGGTGCTGGTATCATTCACCAATCACAGTCGGAGATGTTCCTGGGTCGCGAGGGTGCCGGTGTGAAACGGATGCCATCGCCACATGTGCGCGCGATGAAAAAACGATGCGTGCAATGCCACATGGCAAAAGAGGATCCAGAGACAGTCGCTCAATACGGGGGCCACACATTCAAAGCGGATTTCTCGGTATGTAGCACCGCGGGTTGCCACGATAGTGCCGACAACAGTATGGAGACAAAGTTACCACAATACCGTGCCGAAATAGAGGCAAAGATGCAGGCTGTTAAAACAATGCTTGATGCTGCCCCTAATAAAACTTCGCAAGCCTATTTGGACGCAAAACTGAACTACGACATGGTTAAAGGCGACAATGGGTACGGGCTTCACAACATACCGTATGCAAACGCGCTGCTCGACTACAGCCTTTCGCTCAAAAGCGAACTTGAATAGGGAGTGGATGCTCCCTCATTTTGCAATATAGGTTTACCAGCTAACCCTGTGAACCAAGTAATGAGCGCAGCGGTACATCCTGATCTTTCGGCAGATAGTAACTGAGCGGATCACTGACGACCCCAATCAACTGCTTCTGAATTGGGTTGCATTTGGCAACGAGTTCATCAGGCATCGTGATATAATCCATCGGTTTGACCCAGCGGTAAGCATATCCCATAAAAATGGTTTTGCGTGGCAGACCCGACCAGTTGTGTCCAATGCCGTGCCATGTTCGTTGTTCAAAGAGGAAGGCATCTCCCGCGTTGACGTTCATAGAAATGGCACCTCGTGCCCAGCCTGTATCTGGGTCAAGTGGGGGTCTGCCTGTCAATCGGTTACTCCCCGGGACCAGCACGGTCGCACCGGAGCCAGGGTCGGACTGGTCGTTGATGGCGTAAGCAATCTTGAGCATGATGCGAGGGTGGGGTTCCTGCATCTCGCCATGTGACGTGCCACCGTCGCGGTGCAAGCCGATGCGGTTCTTCACCTCAGGAGGCGGTTCCTCTTTTGAGGGGAGTACAATGAGGTGCGACGTAATCATCTGTACGTTCCAATTGAGAACCCCGTAGGCGAGCGGCACCGTTTTCTGCCAATCAAGGAGTTGGAGAAACGCCTCGTGGTGCGTGATGCAGTTACGGAGGTTTAATTTACCACCATCCTCAAGTCTGCCCGCGGCTTCCTCTTCAGCATAAACCTCGTCAACGGCAGCATCAATTTCCGCGACTACATCACGGGGTAAGGCATTTCTTATTAGCAGATACCCATTGTTTTCGACAAATTCCTTATGCTCCGGCGTAAAGACTGCTGCTTGATTAAGATCTGTTGTAGTATCCATAGCGTTTATCCTTTGGCGTGCTAAAAATAGCCTCGATCTGTTGATCGAGATTCAAATCATATTATTATTATTATACAGGACACACCGAAAAAATTTCAAAGCAATTTTATTTTCGCAATCGGTAAAAATACATTTAATTTGAAGGAAAAGTGTCCGACAGAGCCCTCAACGAAGGACTCTGGTTAATCTCCATCCAAGTGCTAACAGACGTGTTATAGAGAGGTAGCGTCACGCAATTTGAAAAGTGAATTAACCTCAGAACCTCACAGATTCAGAGAACCCTCCAAATATGGAGCATCCTGGCGAGCGATTCTACTCGGTACTGTCCTTATCATCCCAAACATGTACTGGATTCTGGACTCTGCCGGCCAAGGGTATCCGACCACTATCTCTCTCTACTTTAACGTCATCTTCTGCATCTTTGCTATCATAGGTGTTAATCTCTTCTTAGTCCGGATAGCACCAAGGGTTGCAATGCAGCAAGGCGAATTGCTGACGATTTATGTTATGTTGGCGATTGCTTCCTCCCTCGCAGGACACGATGTACTTCGCGTATTGATCCCGATGATTCCGTATGCGTTCTGGTACGCGACACCAGAAAATGACTGGGCAGATCTGTTTCATCGGTATATCCCCGATTGGATGGCTGTCAAGGCAAGATCTTTCTTAACGGAGTATTATCGCGGCGAAACAACCCTTTACCAATGGGAAACTATACAAGGATGGCTGACAACAACTTTTGTCTGGGGAGGCTTCCTATGTGCAATGGTCTTCCTGATGGTGTGTATTAACAGCCTCGTCCGGAAACAGTGGACAGAGCACGAGAAACTGAGCTACCCCATTATTCAACTACCACTTGAACTGACAAGTGGCGGTAGAACAAACTTGCTGACGAATAAGATGATGTGGCTCGGCTTTGGCATCGCAGGTGCAATTGACATCCTCAATGGACTTCACTACCTCTATCCCACCGTGCCGAGTTTGGGTGGCAGACTCTACGATTTACGTCCGCTCTTTACACAGAAACCGTGGAGTGCTGTGGGATGGAGCCCGATAGCTGTGTTTCCGTTCGCGGTAGGCATCGCTTTCTTTATTCCGCTGGACTTGTCGTTTTCCTGCTGGTTTTTCTATCTCTTTTGGAAGGTAGAACGAGTCTTCGGAGATGCCTTAGGGGTCCGCGGCATGCCAAACTTCCCTTTCACCGATGAACAATCTTTTGGGGCATATCTCGGCTTGTTTGTCATCGCGATTGTGGCGACGCGAAAACACCTCGCACAAGTCGGACGCAAGTTATTTAGAAATGATCGGAGTGTTGATGACTCAGACGAACCGATGTCCTATCGAGTGACAGTGTTAGGACTGATCGCGAGTCTTGCGTTTATCGTTGGCTTCTGCAAAACGGCGGGGATGTCTATCTGGGTGGTCCTTGTATTTTTTGGTATCTATTATGCCATCTCTACGGCGGTGACCCGAATGCGTGCGGAGCTCGGATCGCCTGTCCACGATTTGCATTTCATCGGACCTGATGAGATGATGCCTCGCATTTTCGGAACGCGCCTGCTCGGTCCGCACAACTTAACCATAATAGCGTACCTGTTCTTCTTCAATCGCGCCTATCGTGGACATCCGATGCCACACATCTTGGAAGGATTTAAATTAGCGGAACGAACCGGAATTTCCAATCGACGGTTGCTAATTGCAATGTGCCTTGCAATTGTCGTCGGGACATTCGCCTCATTTTGGGCATTCTATCATATTTCTTACATTGAAGGCGCGCGGGACTGGTTCGCCGGGAGACCTTTCAATCGACTCCAAAGTTGGCTGACCTCGCCGAGAACACCAGATGTACCAGCAATCGTTGCAATGTGTATCGGTTTCCTCATCACCGGCTTCCTGATGGTAATGCGGATGCGGCTCTTTTGGTGGCCCTTTCACCCCGCTGGGTTCGCTATCTCCAGCAGCTGGTCAATGAATGTGTTCTGGTTTTCGATTTTAGTGAGCTCAGTCATCAAATGGATTATTCTTCGGCACGGTGGTGTGAGTGCCCACCGAAAACTTATTCCGTTCTTTCTTGGTCTGATTTTAGGCGAATTCATCGTCGGTAGCGTATGGAGCCTCATAGGAATTACGGCAAATCAACCGATGTACCGGTTTTTATTTTAACCGTAGGTTGCTACCTATTATAGACATAGCACTTTCTGCGGCTGGCAGTCGCTTAAATACGCTCTTTTTATAGGGATATCACCCCTCATGAAGTTTAAGAAAATAAATGGGTAATTTGGCGATTCTGGGTGAGCAGGTTGAAAACTCAAACAAAGCGTGCTATACTTTAAGAATGGAAAACACCCCTTTAGGGGAACACCACCAAATTTTTTCAACGTGGAGGCATCCAATGGAGACCCTCTTTTTGAAAGGTTTCATAAGAGATGCGACATATACACCCTATCTCAATCCAGAGAAATTTGAAGCGTACGATGTAAATCAATTTGATGTGAATCAAGCACGGGCATCCGGTCTAATTGATTTGGGCACATCAGGAAACAATCTGGCTTTTTCAAAATGGGTTTCACCGAAACGGACGCGCTCTTACCCTTTCGCACGGATTTATAACACGTTCCACTTCAATACAAAAAAGGTTACAATTATTCCGATCATCAAAGACGAGGGCGCGGGGACCCAGAATAATGATCGGATTAACTTTATCACATTCTCATGGATGAATCTCCTAAACATATATATCATCTTGGCGTGGTATGAAGATGCGGAGAGAAAACCTGGCACAACAAACCGAATTACCGATCAGATCCTAAATGCTGAAAGCGTACGTAAGAAATTGTTTGAAGTAAGTCAGTATCGGATGACGGCGTTGCACTGGAACACGACACATTTCGAGAAAGATTTTGCGTCAATTTATCTGAACGCGGTTGATGGATACAAGAGAATATCCCAAGAGAGAAACGTCGCCGTTCACAGTCCCAAAAACCATCTACAGACTCTTGAAAGGTTTAAAGTAAACGGTCATTTTAGTCTAAACTCATTTAAAGAAGCAAGTCTCCCACGCTCGTACCAAGCTGCCCATAGAGAATCTGTAACAACGCACGTCTTAGAATCCCTTGAAGAAAATACTAACGGCGTTTTCGGCATTTCAAACTATCTCGGCGGGCAGTATTATTTAACCGCTGATGAAGTTTACTGGGAGAATGACCGGTTAGTCATACAAGAATCTAAAAACAGTAGCAAGGGGAAACTTCCGTCTGAAGATGACATCAAGGATGGTTTGTTCAAACTGATTCTTTTTGCGAATATGGAAGAAGTAGCAATAGACGAAAGGACAAATATCCAGTTTATCACCCGATTGAAACTAACAGGTGATCTCGTTGGTAACCTACTTTTACCTTGTGACACTGAGGATGTGTTCAATTTTTGTGCAGAAAATCGCTTGACGCGAACATATCAAAAAAGACTCATTTTGCTTAACCAAGAAGTGGGTGAAAATAACAAATTACAAGTATGGATAACAGGTCGTCATGCGTAAATTAGCCAAAAGTCCGTTGCGGTATCCAGGGGGTAAATCAAGGGCACTCAAACAGATTCTGCCGCTGATTCCACTGAATATATCGGAATTCCGAGAGCCTTTCGTCGGTGGAGGTTCTGTCTTTTTTGCGATCCGAAGCCTCTTTCAAAACCGGATCACCTCCTACTGGATTAACGATCTCAACTACGATCTCTACTGCTTCTGGAAACAGGTCAGAGACCAGGGACCCAGTTTAGTTGAAGCATTAAAAGAAAAACGGACAACTACCACAAACGGACGGACCCTGTTTAAAGAATTAACAAAGACAAAAGATGAACTGAGCCAAAATCGAGAGTTACTCTGTGAGTTTCAACGCGCGGTGCGCTTCTTCGTGCTCAACCGCATTACTTTTTCTGGTGTGGTGGATTCCGGCGGATACTCACAATCTGCTTACGAGAAGCGTTTTACGGATTCATCCATCGAACGTGTGAAAAATATCTGTCCCTATCTTTCCGATGTCAAAATCACGAATGCGGATTATACCGACGCACTTTTCCAAGATGGCAGCGATGTATTCATCTTTCTGGATCCGCCCTATTGGAGAGCAACTGAGTCGAAACTATACGGGGTGAGAGGCGTGTTGCATACCGCTTTTGACCACGTGCAATTCGCCGAAAATATGCGAAAATGTCCGCACAAGTGGTTGATTACATACGACGACTCACCTGCCATCAGGGAACTCTTCGATTTTGCCGAGATTCAGGAATGGACGTTACAATACGGGATGAACAATTACCGGAAAGGGAATGCGGCAAAAGGAAACGAGTTGTTTATCAAAAATTACTGAAAAAAGTCGCGATAAACCTGCCCGAAATGAAATGGAGGGGTTTTTGCTTGGGTATTTCTTCGGATTTCTTTAGTCCAGGAGGTTAAAATTAAAAAGATGATTCGTGAAGCGATTCAGCAGGTTATGGCAGGAAATGCTTTAACCGAAGCAGAAATGATTGATACCATGAACGAGATCATGGAGGGTGAGACGACAGATGCTCAGATCGCATGTTTTCTTACCGCATTGCGGCTTAAAGGCGAGACAATAGAAGAACTGACAGGGGCAACGCGTGCGATGCGCGCCAAAGCCACGCTTGTTCCCACACTTCATACGCCTGACTTGCAAGCCACGCCGAAGGTCCCACGACTTGTCGATACATGTAGCACAGGTGGCACAGGTTTAAACCATTTCAATATCTCAACAACTTCTGCCATTGTTACCGCCGGCGCAGACGTGCCGGTCGCAAAGCACGGCAATCGAGGCGTAACACGGCAGAGCGGTAGCGCGAACGTCCTCATGGCATTGGGCGTGAACATTGAAATTGGTCCCGATCACGTCGGACGATGCATTGATGAAGTCGGCATCGGTTTTCTATTTGCACCAACACTGCACGGCGCGATGAAATACGCCATCGGACCGCGGCGAGAAATCGGGATTCGGACGATTTTCAATACCATAGCACCACTGACCAATCCGGCAGGACCGCAGGCACAGGTGATCGGTGTCTATGCACCAGAACTGACTGAGGCTCATGCGAATGCGCTGAACAACCTCGGGTGCCAACATGCATTTATCGTGCGTGGGGATGACGGTTTGGATGACATCACAACGACAACAACCTCACGCGTCTCCGAACTCCGAAACGGCACCGTTAAAACCTATGTCCTGGATCCCACAACACTCGGCATTCCGAGAACGGAACCTGAAGCACTCTTAGGTGGCGCGCCGGAGGAGAACGCTGAAATCATAGTCAATCTCCTGGAGGGTGAGAAGGGACCCAAACGCGATATCGTTGTGCTAAACGCTGGCGCGGCGATTACTGCGAGCGGGAAAGCGGATAGCCTTGATGCGGGTATCGAACTTGCCTCGGAATCCATTGACTCAGGCGCGGCACTCGCGAAGTTAGAAGGACTGAAGGCAGTCTCAAACAATTTTTAATTATTCGCAAGGCGTTAAATAGAGCGATTTGTTTAACAATCTTCCGTCAAATCCCCATGCTTTAGCTTGCGGGATGTAGACGGCTAATACGTTGATTGAAAATATATTTGACAATCTAATCAAAATGTGGTATAATATACTATACACTATAATAGAAAGGTAAGATATTATGCCACTAAAAATCTCTAATAAAAAGCGTGATTACCGAACAACAAACAAAACAATCTATAGTTGTCAATATCACGTAATTTGGTGTACCAAGTATCGTCGTAAGGTTTTGGATACTCAAATACAAGGTCGCCTAAAGCAACTGATACGAGAAAAACAAGGCGAGTATGGTTATCAAATTCGTGAAGTTGAAACACAGGCAGAGCATGTTCACTTGCTCATAGAGATACCTCCGATAGACTCTGTAGATAAAATCATTGGTAAGATCAAAAGTTACACCTCAAAAGTGTTACGTGAAGAACACCCGTCTCTAAAAAGTCGTCTACCTTCACTTTGGACGCGTTCAAAATTTGTAAGTTCCTGTGGTGGTGTAACACTACAAGTGATAAAAGACTATATTGAAGGTCAAAGCGGACAATGAAAACAGAAAAATATGAGTTCTATCACCAATCCAATATAATCATACTTGGTAATCTTATAGATGATTTGCACGGTGTGCATGTTCATTTGTTGCGTCTTCAACGCCGTTACTATCGGATTTATGGTAAGTATGCTTCACTTTCTCGTATTTTGAAACATATTACCCAATTGAAGTGGACAACAAAACCACATTGGAACGCTTTGCCGAGTCAAATGATACAAGACGTTGCTATCCGTATAGATTTAGGTTACCAGCGGTTCTTTGACAACATAGAAGATAGGAAATTAGGTAAAACGAAACGCAAAGTTGGCAAACCGAAAATCAAACCGAACCATAAATATAAATCCGTGACGTTCACACAGACAGGTTACAAAATAGAAGGCAACCGTCTGACAATCAACTGTCTCAAAAAGTCGTTCACCTTTTGGAAACACCGCGAGTGGACAGGCACGATAAAGAAAATAACAATCAAACGTGATAATGTAGGCGACTACTCTCTCTATATTGTCTGCGAGGATTGCGAACCTTCCGAAAAACTCCCATTGACCCGTAATGAGGCAGGGGCAGATTTCGGTTCTAAAACATTCCTTACACTTTCAGACGGTATCAAGATAGAGTCACCAGAGTTCTATAAGCAAAGTCTCAACGCAACCCGTTCAGCAAACAAGGCACTCTCTCGTAAGCAGTATCTTTCTAATGGCTGGTTTCGTGCCAAACGCCACCTTTCCAGCGTCCATAAGGATATAGCAGATCGTAGAAGGGACTGGTTTTTCAAGTTAGCACTCCGCCTTGTTCGCAGATACGATAAAATTGCGATAGAGACGCTCAACCTTGAAGGCATGAAGAAACTTTGGGGACGCAAAATCTCTGATATTGCCTTCGGTGAGTTCTCATTGATACTTCAATGGACTTGTGCCAAATATGGTAAAACATTCTTGAAAGTAGGTCGTTGGACAGCTACAACAAAACCTTGCTCTGATTGTGGCTATCACAACAAAGACCTAACGCTTTCAGACCGATATTGGACGTGTCCAAGTTGCAGTACATACCACGACAGAGACATAAACGCTGCTATAAACATTCTGCGGGTTGGGGTACCCTGGACCTAAACCAGATAAAGCCGATCTGATTCGGAATAAGAACCCGCTGGTGGAGCGATAATAAGACGGCGGACCCTCTGGGAAAACCGCAGTCGCTATGAAACCGAAGCCCCTACCTTTAGGTAGTGGGTAGTATCACTAGATGTTTCCGCTTAAGGTCCGCTTGCGCCGTTGTTGCAAGCTACCGTTTTTGTAGGGGCGAGGTCTCGCTGTTCGTTACTGTTAATTTGTGCAGTCAAAACCGTAGTCCGTAACGAAGTGGAGGACGGATAGATGGAACGCACACAACAGTTCAAACGCCCTTTATTACTCCGCAAGGTAAAATTAAAAAATTGATACTTGACACTATCATCACACATAAACGGAAGGAGTTGGCAGCCGAACAGGCGCAGGTGCCGCTGACGCGGTTGGAAACGGAGGTTGTGAACCTCCCGCCGACACGGGATTTTCGCGATGCCATCACAGGCAGCGGGACCGTTAAACTTATCGCGGAGGTGAAAAAAAAATCACCCAGTAAAGGGATTATTCGCGAGGATTTCGATCCGGTGTCAATCGCCGAAACCTACGTTCAGAACGGTGCTGCTGCGATCTCCGTGCTGACAGACAAGCATTTTTTCGCAGGTGAACTCGCCTATCTGCGTGCAATTCGGGATATTGTTGACATCCCACTCCTCCGAAAAGATTTCACAATTGATCCGTATCACATCTACCAAGCTCGCGTCGCGGGAGCGGATGCTATTTTACTGATTGTGGCAGCATTGACAGCGGCACAACTACGGACATTCATGGATGTTGCAGAGTCGTTGTCACTGGCGTGTTTGGTAGAGGTGCACACACAAGAAGAATTGGCTATCGCATTGGACGTGGATGCTCAGATAATCGGTATCAACAACCGTGATTTGCGTACATTTCACACGGACATTGCTACCACATTTCGGTTGCGTGAAGCTATTCCGGCAGATAAGGTTGTGGTGAGTGAAAGTGGTATATACTCGTGTGAAGATGTTATGCGGCTACGGGAGGCGGGTGTGCAGGCGATGCTTGTGGGTGAGTCATTGATGCGGAGTCCTGACATTGGCGAACAGGTTCGACATCTTCTAAACTATTTTTAATTTATGTGCTCCTGGGCTGCGTTCCACTACGTTCCACGCAGGTTTCCTGTTACGGTGGGAATTACAGGGTGGTAACGGTAATGCCGTGCCGTTTCAGGAGGGCAGTGGTTACGCCGTCCCCAGATGTGAGGGTCCCTGAAAATGTGCCATCGTAGATGTCGCCACAGCCACAGGACGGACTCCTTGCTTTCAGAATCACGTGTGTCGCCCCGTTTGATTGAGCAACCTGCAGAGCGTGATGGGCACCTTTCAAATAGGCTTCCGTTACGTCCGTACCATCAGCAGTCATAACCTTTGCCTTGCCATCCAGAACATCATCACCATCGCCGCCAACAATCTCCGCAGGCGGACGTGGTGTTGGCAACCCACCCGATTCTTCCGGGCAGACAGGGACAAGTTGATACCTTTTCTCTTGCGCCATTGCTGTCTCGTTTCGGCTGTCGCCGCCGTCGTATCGGCAAGGGGCTCCCAAGAGGCAAGCACTAATGACTACCTTCATCTTCTCGCAAAACCTCAAATTGGTTCATAATTAAATCTGTCTCACCTGCCTTCAGTCGCAGGTAACTCTTTTCCAATTGACAGAGTATATCACATAACAGCGGGGTACGACAGACCTCAGTGCTTTGATCCTCCAAGAGTGCACACGCCATACGCACGGAGGTTGCGGTCCCACGCAATTCGGGCGGAAAATCCTCCAAGACGTTATTGACATTCACCCCGAAACCCAACACGAAAAAAGGTTGATGCTCCTTATCATAAGCGAGTTCTGTTAGGACCCCCGCAACCTTCTTTTTTTCGATCCGGACATCGTTAGGCATTTTAATCCGCGCGTCAAGCCCATGCGTCGTGCGAATTGCCTGTGCTATTGCAATGGCACCGATGAGATTGGGGAGTGTGACCTGATCGCGAAGGAGCCGATGTTTAAGAACGACGGACACGAGAAGACATTTCCCCGGCGGTGCCTCCCAGTTCCTACCATATCTGCCACGCCCGGCGGTTTGGTGCTCCGCAATGATGAGTGTTCCCTCTGCTGCACCTGCCTTACCACGCGCGATAGCGATGTCGTTAGTAGAAGCGACTTGTGCATAGTGCTCAATTTGGCACCCAATAAGCGATGTCTGAATCGGCATACCAAAAGTCATAAGAATTATAAATTCTTGTCCGTTTGCAATTTACTTTCTGGCTATTTCTCGACGAGCATATTAACCAGTAGGACAATCACGTTGTTCACCTCTGGTCCAAGAGCGCATCTACCCCTGACAATATCTTTTCCAAGGCATCAATAAGATAGGGTTCACCCTCCGGATCTGTGCCTGTCACCAAGGCCCTCAGTCTTCTAAGTTCCGCATTTATAGATTCTTCGTCTCTTTCTTCCTGAAAAATTTTAAAAAAGTTCAACCAATGTTCTGCTCCGATTCCACATAACGATTCTCTTTTTGCTATCTCCAAATAATTATCCATTATTCCGGTCCGTGCAAATCTCCCGAAATTGTTTCCGCTATCAGATACTGGCTTATCAGAAATTTTATCGCTTTTTTGGGGATACGGAGAAACGTTTTGTGGACTCACGATTTCTGCGATCGACTTTGTTTTCCGAATATATTCCCACCAGTAATTACGGTATTCTGCTGCATACTTCGCTAATTCCACATAGGGTGAAAATATCTTGGGATAGCCTGAGATCACGTTATTGAGAGCCCAAGGAATCACGACGATCAAGTCTTGTTTGGCACAAGCGGCGGGGGTTACTTGGAACCGAAAACTCGGCTCTCCCTCCTTTGCTAATAAATACCAACTTTTTAATTCAATTCCTAACAAAGTTTCACTCCCACGCTCATCTGTTCCACTTGTGTCTCTTCTCAACAGAACGTCTGGGAATGTCTGTGGTTGCCTGACAAACCTATGATACATAAATTTCTCACCTGGATCCCAAACTTCCCGCATCCGATTCAATGTTGAAACCACTTGGTCCTCGATCGTTGCTCCGAATGCGGCATTTAAGGTGAAGATGTCTGTCGCCAATATCCCCTCTATGGATGTATCCGACCGAAAGTAGGTGGGAAGTGCAAAAAGTGCCTCGCGTACATTTTTGTACACTTCGTATACAATTTCGTTGTTCTGTGGTGGATTCCTTTTAGGTTCAACCGGAATTGTCATAGAATGCTAACTCCTGTTGGGTGTCGTAATTTGAGAGCCTCTCAACGGCTACTTTAAAATAGTCGGGATGGATCTCGGCTGCGTAACATTTTCGTTTCAGTTGATGCGAAGCGATTGCTGCCGAACAGAGACCCCCGAAAGGTTCCCATACGACATCCCCTACGTCACTACTCGCTCGGATACATAAGTTCATGAGTTTTAGGGGTTTTTGGTTGTTATGTAAACTTTTGTACCGCTTTTTTAATCGCTCGGTTCCGCGAACAGCCGGTTCCTGCCAGACATTTGTAATGCCGTTCTCAAAGTAAAACTTGGCTCTCATATTTGCCCATTCCTTGCCTGTAATGGGTGTTATACCGTTTACAGAGAAATAGGGTTTTCCGCCCTCATTTCCATATCTGTTTGCGTACTCAGCAATCTTTTCAAACGCTTCAGGCGGGGGATAGTACCAGAGGTGGTCTTTCGTGAAATACTTCCTCGTGGCAGCACTTTTCACACCGCAGACCTCATTGGTTTTGGAAAATGGAAGCCCTGTGCGTTCCCATTCATACCGAAGCCACCTTTGCATATCCATCTTTGTGCCGTTGACGCAGAACAAGGCTTTTTTTATATACTGAACACACACTTCCGTCGTTACAGGAAATTTTCTAAGGGTTTTGCCATTTGAGTTACCCGCGATGTGCGCTATTCCCTTATTCCAGACGTGGCAACTTCGGTACTCCCAACCATGTTTGGCTAACACGGGATGCACGTTTGCCCACCCGAGCTCTGTATTCCAAAACCAAAGCGTTGTCATGGGCGTTGCGCGTTCCGACCACTTAGTTATATGAGGCTCGTAAGACTCAGCTAATTCCTCTGAGGTGGGTGGGTCACCGGGATAGCTCCCGATACCATAGGGACCATCCGAGACAATAACGATTGGAGATTCCCATTTATCATACCAGTTAAGGGCATCCCCTCTGTATAAAAAGACCCCATCTTTCTTATGATATTCCACGATCGGTTCCCTTTTTATGTAATCGTTTCATTCTAATTGTCAGTATTCAGTTCCCCGTGAAAGAGAGGGACTTCTGACTGACAACGCTGCGCAAGCCTATAGAGGCTTGCGGGACAATGTGAGGCAAACTGATAGTTGAAAACTAATAATGCTATTGACTCAGGTGTCTTTCTGCCTCAATCCGCCACTGTTCGGGTGGATTGAGTTCGAGGAAACGTTGCCATTGCGCTCTCGCCTGTTCACGCTTCTCTCTGTATTCATACATTAATGCGAGGTTGTAGTTTGCCGTCAAGTTGCGGGGTTCCAATTGTATCACCCGTTCAAACTGTTCCGTCGCTGCGCCGAGTAAATCCATACTGAAGAGGTTGTTGGCGTAGTTGAGCAGTGTCGGCACATGAGTGTCGTCTAAAGCGAGTGCCTTTTCCAGTGTCTCTTTCGCGGCGTTGTAATCCAAAGCATGTGCATAGTATAGATTGCCGAGGCGTTGATACGTTTTGGTGGCAATATCGTCGCCTTCTTCGAGGGGTTGTTGAATAAGCGCGGCTTCCGCTTCGTACTGTTGAATTGCCTGCTTCCACGCCTGTTCCCATTCCGCAATCTGTCCGAGATGTAAGTGGATTCCTCTATATTTTGGCGCGTAAGAGAGCATATTTTCAAAAGCCTCTTTGGCGAGACGATGCCGATCAATTTCAAGATAAAGGACTCCGAGCTGATAGTTCGCCTCACGGTTTTTGGGTTGGATTTCAACCACCTGCTTGAAATCCTCTAAACTTTGGCTATAGCGATAAAGCGTTTTGCCAATCTGCCTGTAGCGGAGCGTGAGCATTCCACGGTAGAAGTAGGCATCTACAGAGTCTGAATTCAGAGCGAGGGTCGCGGTATACTCTTTGACAGCCATCTCAGCATGTTTATGATAGTCATCTCCAAGCGTCTCGGCATGTCGGTCGAGCAGACGTGCGTAACTGTAGTGCCAGTCAAACTTCTCAGGATTGTATTGATTCGCCAATCCGTAGTACCGAATGGCGTTCTCACGTTCGTCGTGTTTCTCAAAGATGACAGCAAGAAGATGATGGAGTTCCGGGTGCGCGGGATCAATTTCCAATGCCGGTTGATAGACCCGAACAATATTATCTTCATCGTTACGCTCGCGATAGATTGCACCGAGCCGGAAAAATGGTGTTACTTCTGTTACGTCAAAAAAAGGGCTTTCAATCGACGCGGTATCAAGTCCAATTGTTTTCTCGTAATGGACGATAGCGTTGTCTATCTCACCCTTTTGTTCAAACAAGATTGCTGCGTGGTAATGCGCTGAGACATCATCCGGGTTTAACTGAACAGTTGCGAGAAACGCGAGCAAGGCAGGATCGGGCTCCTCCAGTGTGAGGTAGGACAGTGCCATTAGATAGTGTGCCTCGGTCGTGTCAGGTGCAATCTTAATAATCTTCTGCAAAGTATCAATTGCCTGCTGATGTGCCTCTCGGTTTCGATAAATGTGAACCATCTTGAAGAGCACACCTGGTTGCTGTGAATCTAACGCCAAAGTGCGTTTATAAAAGGTGAGTGCGTTGTCTATATCGCTATTCGCCTCATAACTCTGTCCCAGTAGATAAGCAGCACCAACATCCTCCGGAAACAACAGGAGGTGCGTATTTAATGATTCAATAGCCTCTTGATAGTTTCCCGCCTCGAAAGCATTTTGCCCTTGCGCGATAAATCTATTTGCTAATTCTGGATTTAATGCCAATGCGCGTTTAAAGTAAGCAACAGCAGCATCTACATCTCCCTGTTGGTGATAAAGTTCACCAAGTTTCAAGTAAACATCATTGAAATCGCCTAAAAGGAGTTCCGTTTGCACATGACTTGGATCGACTTCTATGATTTCAATGGTCTTTTCATAAGATTCGATGGCTTTTTGGATGTTGCCCGCATCGGCTTCAAGCACACCCGCATAAAAATAGGAGCGCGGATCGTCAGGAAGGACTAACGTTGCTTTCTCAAGGAATGACATCGCCTCGTCCGGGGTCATCAACCCTGCGAAGTAAGGTTCAAGCGGTTCATAGAAAGCGTCCTTAATATTCGGTGTAAGAGACAATGCCTGTTGGTAATGTTGTACCGCTGTCGTGGTATCGCCATTCGTATAGAGGCGTTCTCCAAGCGCGAAATGTGTTTTCGCATGAGTTGGCTCAACGTCAATTGTGCGTTGATATAGCCGAATTGCGCCGTCCGTATTGCCTTTTTCATCGAAGATAACCGCCAGTTCGTAAAGGACTTGTGCTGAGTAATCCTGATGTTGCGATCCTTTCGCGTATTCTTTTAACGCTTCATCAAAGAACCCCTCTGTAGCAAGGACCTGTCCAAGTTTGAAGTAGGCAGGCGCGAACTTCTTTTTTCGATGCGTAATATTCTCAAAGGTCTCGCGGGCGCGGTCTATCTCACCCTGCGCGAAATAAACCAAACCGATACCGTACTGTGGATATTCCCACTTTCTGTTTACCTTTCGTGCTGCGTCGAAGGCGTGGAGTGCTTCTATGTAATTCTGCTGCTTTAAGTGAATCTCACCCACACGATAGTGAACTGGATAGTAGTTGGAGTTTAAACGGACACAAGCCTCAAATTCAGCAAGTGCCAACTCGTCTTTGCCCTGTTCTTGATAGATACCGCCGAGGTTAAAGCGCGCCCAAAATAGATCTGGATCGATCTCAACAACATGCTGAAAATAAGCAATAGCAGTATCCAACTCTTCGCCGGTTTCTGTTGCTTGAAGGGCATGTACGTACCCCAAGCCGTAATAGAACGCTGCCTTGGTTGTGGGGGTAGAAGGTTGTTGGGCTTGGCGGTTATTCTCCCTTGCGGTATAAAGCGTGAGGAGCGCGGAAAGTCGTCCCTGTTTCTGCCACTTGAGGATGAGTTCACGATGTTTCTCCGCGGGTTTCTTCTTTTCTTGCAACACCTTTGTGAAGTCTTTTCTCATGTTCGATTCCCATTTTTCTGCTGCGGAAGAACCCTGTAAGAAAGCTGTGTTGAATCCGATGGCTATGATTAGCATTATGAATATGGGATTTAACAGTGTTCTTTTCATTGTATTTTCCTTTTGATGGGCTATGGAATACGGTTTTTCTACCTTGAAATTTTTATCTTCAATCTGGTACAGATATTTCCCTCTATCGGATCGATGCAGTTAGAGACCGCCCCATAAGTGTCAATTTAGTCCCGTAGGTTGGGTTGAACGGAACTGAGAAAGTTAATATCGGTGTTCCAAAGACATTTCAAATCTAATCTGCTGCCATATACGTCCACGGACATAGTGAAACCCAACTCCATACACCGAGAGACCCCAAACCCTCACCAGAAAAGCGTTGGGTTTCACTCCATATCTCTGAAATGCAAGTCGTATGGAAACACTGCGATTTTTCTCTGAATCCGTAGCTCTCTGGTGTTCTCCATTCAACCCAACCTACGATGAAGTCCTTTCTTAAATTGACATCTATGGTGCAGTTAGAAACCGCCCCTACGAGGGAAGTGCGTAAGTCCTGCTTCAAGATTCCAATAGACGTTCAATCTTTGCCCGTGTAGGCATTGAAGGTGTCGCGCCAACGACAGTGACTGCTGCTGCCCCTGCTGCATTTGCAAACCCGACTGCTGTCCGTAAAGCCTCACCGCTTGCCAAGGCGGTCGCGAGTGCGCCACAAAACGCATCCCCTGCACCTGTCGTATCCACAGCATCAACAGTCAATGCCGAAACATGTTCAGATTCGGTTGCTGTCAACATCAGTGCCCCTTGCTCTCCAAGCGTCAAGACAACAGCAGTGCTTGCGGCATCCACCATGCGAGTGCGTAGCACCTCTGCTGCGCGGCGCGCATCTTCGTCGTTGTTAACCTGCACCTCCGACAACAGTTCGGTTTCGGATTGATTCGGGGTGAGAATATCAACAGACGCTAACAGACTATCCGGCAGTGGTTGCGCAGGTGCGGGATTTAATATCACAGTCGTCCCGTGTGCCTTAGCAATCGCTGCGGCGTGCTCGGATGCTGCAACCGGTGTCTCTAATTGTAGAAGTAGAACATCAGCGTTTGCGATGTCGTCGGCAGCAGCGTCTATATCTGTTGTTGTGAGTGCCATATTTGCGCGCGGCACGACGATGATGCTATTGTCGCCATCGGGTTCAATGACGATAGTTGCCACACCCGTCCCGACATCCGTACGTTTTGTGACAAACCTGCTATTAATGTGTTCGTTTTCCGTTGCGGCGAGGAGCATATCTCCGAAAAGATCGGCACCGACACTTCCGATAAGTGTGACATCGGCACCTAACCGTGCAGCGGCAGTTGCCTGATTAAATCCTTTCCCACCTGTGAAAATATCAAAAGCATCGCCGATGAGCGTTTCGCCTTTGCCGGGTCGCCGTATTGCGCGGCATACCAGATCGACGTTCAGGCTGCCAACAACGGTAACTTTCGGGGTTGCTTGGTTTATCACGACGCATTCCTATCTTTCTAACGATTTTTGACAATTATAGTTGACATACATCGCTATTGTCAAGGTTTTATCAGCGGTATTCGCTATGGGGACCCCTGTCTGAACCGGGATTTATGGGAAACCTCTTCGATCTTTACAGGATTACAGACGCTTCTTGTTTGAGAATTGCCCTTCATAGAATTACCGAAATATTTATTGAAACTTCATCAAACCCCGCCAGCGAAGGAGGGGTGTTTTGTGTTTTCTAAAGTGTTCACGTATCTTCGGGCTTTACTATAAAACAAAACAGGGTAGCGTACCGAAGTACACTACCCTCTTTCGTGGTTAAGGTTAGTTCAAACAAATTTTATCCCTGAAATAACCTTGTTGTTCCTACTACTTATTGTGATGTCTTCAATTCTCCCCACGTCAGCGTGGCTTTCCCAGCGACACTCACATGCCCTTTCAGGCGCATGCCACGGGTCAGTGTTTGACGGTTTCCGTCAAGAGATACATCTTCAATTTGGTAGTAGTATACGACGTTGGGTTGAGCAGTTGTATCCGTGTAGGTATAGAACTGCTTCTCACTCGTTGTGCCTGCACCAGCGATCATTGCCGCATTGATGACCTTGAACTGTCCGTCGCGTTGTTGACTCCGCTTGACGAAGAATCCAGCGTTGTTCAACTCCGATTGCGTCGACCAGGTAATCACCACTGCGCCAGTTGCCTTATCACGGGCAGGACGGAAGTGTGAAAGTTCAACAGGTAACGCACCGCCAGCACGGAATCCAGGTGTGCCGACATCGTTCGCAGCCCCGTAGTAGCTTGCCGCACGGATATGCGTCACTTGTGCGAAACTCGTATCGGAGGCAAGTGCCCAAGAAAGCATCATTGTGCCATCTTCGGGTTCCGCAGCACCGATAGAAACTTGGACGTGTCTGCGGATAATCGAACTCCGGCCGTCCTCGCTCATCGGTAATGCCCATGCCGCGGCACCATCAGCACCGAGGTTACCGGCCATATCGGTCGCCGCGGCGCGTTTTAAGGCGGTTTTGGCATCAGCAGCTCGCTTGGCAGCATCAGCGGCTCGCTTGGCTGCGATCTCGGCTGCCGTTGTCGGGGCTGGAGTCGCTGCTGCAGGAACAACAATCGGGACCGGCGGAGCGAGCGTAATCTGGAACGCCATACCGCTCAACAGCGAATAACGACGTTTCGTCACGCCACCCAGAATCAGTTCCGTCTGTTGGGTCTCCCAGATGTTCAGCACTTGACCCGCTGCCATCGCACCCGTCAGGTTGTTACGTCCTGTTTCAGTAACGACGAGCAGTGTTGAGGGTGTCGCGTGTTGACCACTCGGATCAATCTTTGTTCCTTCAGGAATCGTGAACTTGATAGACGCACCGACAGAAACATCCGCATCGGCTGCAGCGTTATCGATCGTCAGCGTCCAACCGCTCAGATTCACCTCTTCTGTCCGAGAACCGTTGGAAATCTCAATCCATTGCGGCAACGTGCCACCACCAGCGAACATAACTTCACTGATGTAGATTTGACCAGATGCTGGCATCATGACAGACGTATCTGCTGCTGCTGCTGCTGCTGCTGCTGCTGCGGCGGTAACGAGACGGGAAGCACCAGGTGAGCCGACCCGCACACCAATCGCCTCCCGATTAAAGTTAACAGATGGCGGTGTTGATTGCATCCAAGCAGCTGCCGTGTTACCCATGGGCATATTACCAGACGCATCCATCATCATCACACGATACATGGAGATAACCGCTTGTGTTGGAACAACAGCGATCAATTCACCTGCCGTTTCACCGTGACCTGTCCGACCACTCTGACCTTTACCGGCGATCGACCAGTAGGCACCTGTATCCGTGATTGTGCCGACACGGTCGCTAACACCAGTAGGCAATGCAACAGGCACAGCCGCTGTGGTCGCGGTTGCTGCTACAGCAGCGGTCTTAGCGGGTACCGCGTCATTTGGCGCGTAGAATATCAAGGCAGCATCTTTAGTCTTGTACTCGGCACCTGCGTTATACAACTCAATCCAATGGTTGTGCGTAGGAGTCGCCAAACTCGCATCCGTGCCCCACATTATCTCAGAAACGACCAAGCCAGTACTCATGACATCAATCGTGCCACCGGTGCCGAGGAACGTCTCTAAGTTCGGCAAGCCAGCCTTAATCAGATTGTATTTCAGTTGATTCGCTTCTCGATCTCCCACCAAAATGGGAGTCGCCTTTGGATCGCCAGGGTAGATGATTTGCGTGGAGTCGGTGCGTTTCTCATCGGTGTCATCACCAGCTCCATCGTTTCTACCGAGAATCAAGTATCCACCGGCTGGGACAATAATATCATTCGGAATGGCAATCTTATATCCTGCTGCTTTCGCTTTAGCGGCCGCTACCACTGTGACTTCGAGTTTTTCACGATTCGCCGGCGCAGCTTTCTCTGAAGGTTTCTCATACTCTCCAGCTTCCACTATATCAGCACCCACGCCCTGGGTTAAGACGAGATCCTTAAAGTCGTTGATTTGAACGACTACCGGAGTTTTCACACCAGAGGGCACAATCGTGGCGAGATATGTATAGTACTTATCGTCTCTGCCAGTAGGATTAGGAATACCACCGGCGGCATCTGGAGCAGCTGCCTCAGTATAGCCTCCCTCTTGATAAGGCAGACTAGTTACGGCATCACTAAAATCAGAATCGTCAGTACGATTAGGCACCCTATCAATGGCTGCACCAATGGCTACATTGGTGACCGTCGCGTTTGAAGCACTAACTGCCTTTATTCTGTCAGCAAGTTTATCAGAATGGAGACCCCCGTTTGGCTTCTCGGTCAGCACGATTTTCACCAAGAACTCACCGCTTACCTTTTCTTCTAAAAAAGCACTGGCGACGGTTGAACCGATCGCGGTCGCCCGAGTCATAGAAACCACCTTTGGTAGCATCAAAGTAGGGGCGGGGTCCACACCAGCCTCATTCACACTCGGATCAGCTCTCATATACTTAAACTTCAGAGTGGCACCCGAACTGTCTTTATCTCCCGTAGTAGCAGATGTAAGTTTTCCAGGCACTAAGAAGACAGTTACCTCTTTGTCATGAGCAGCCTCATCATCACCATCTGCTAGGGTTATCACGAACCTTTTGTTACCCTCGCTTGCCGTAACACTAGGGACGGCATCATCGCCAGTGCCAGTGACTTCAATGGTTGCACCTACAATCACAAAAGCAGTGGGTACAACATCACCAGTCACGAGTGGCTCAGCAGAGTCAAGCCTAATCATAACATGAGAGTTTTCTTGGGCCGACGAATCCGCCAACACTTGAATACCATCCTCTGCACTAATATCTGCTGGGGCATCTGCACCTGCACCAGGTCCGCCACGATTAGCATCATAAACACGAAGTGTTATCTTATTTGCCAATGCTGCTGGTGCTGCGATCAAAAGACCCACTAACATTAAAGTTAAGAAGGAAAATGTCCATTTAGTAGACATCATTCGTTTCATCTCCTTATTCTTATGGAATAAAATTTTAAACTTAAACCTAAAACCTTATGTACAAAATCAAGAACGGATCCAGGGATTGATAAATCCATTCCTCATTTGAACCTAACCTTTATGCACACTGGCTGTCGGAAACTATCAACTTGTAGCATAGGCTGTTAGCCTGTGCATCTTCCTTTCTTCCTGACCGCTGATTGCTGACTGCCATTTACGTGCTATCTTCAAGGGTTGCTAATCGATGCGCTTCTAATAACGACTGCTTATGCGCTGAGATGAGTTCCTGTTCAAACTCTTGCCAAATCTCATTCTTCCGCCAGCGCGATACCGCCGAGACAGACGCTCCTAAATCGGCTGCTATCTCGTTGTCGGTTTTCCCGGCGAAGCACATCTCACATGCAGTCAATATCATTTTTGTTTTTGAGCGGCGCATCTTGAATTCCTCGCGTAACTGTGTGAAAATCTCGCGTTTCAACCCTTTACGCTATTAATTCTATCCTATTATATAAACTCGCAATAGTTGCAAAGTTCCCTAATCAAGTGCTGGCACTGACATAAATCAGTCCGCGCCGGCATTTTGGTGAAAAATTATTCCTCCTTCTTAACTATTGCAGAAACGGGATCCGTGGGATTCTGTCTTGCGGAAACTTTCTTCCACTATGCGATCACACGTTTCACCGTCCGCTCAACGGCAAAAGGAGAGATACCGATTGCTTTCGCAATTGCCGATAGAGGTTGTCCATCCAAGTACCGTTCCATGATCTTTCTGTCGTTCTCCTCCGGGAGGCAGTCTACCAACGACTCTAAGTTGCGGGCGACGGGTTCCAACCACTTGCGGATTCGTTCCCATCTCTTCTGAACTGCTTCCGGTGTAGAGCCGATCTCTTTTGCTATCTCTTTGGGGGATAACTCATCAAGCATAAACGCTACGATTTCTCGATCCCTGTCTTGGAGGAGACGGAGGAGTTGTGCTACCAGATACCGATTTGCTTCGGCTTGTTCGGTATCGGTTTCCGCGAGAGGTACCTCTCCTTCGCTGTCGTAAAGACCGTCAAGCGATTCGATTGGCAAACGTCGCGTCTGGGAGCGAAATCTTCTCATCTTGTCAATCATGAGGTTTTTCGCTGCCGTTATCAACCACTCCAATAACTTCTCCGGTTCTCGGATTTCCTTCCTCTTATTGAAGGCTTTAGTAAAGGTTTCGCTAGTGATGTCATCGGCATCTACAGGGAGATCTGAATGATTACCCAGCATTCTATCAACTGCGTTGAAGACGGTTTTGTAATACTCGTTGAAGAGTAGTCTACACGCCTCTTCTTCATCGTCAGTTTCTAAGAATCGCCGATTTAAACTAACATTGTTCACCTTTCAATTGCTGACTCATCCTTTCGCAAGTAATCTTTTGATTGCCTTCATATATAAATCACGCAAATTTGGGGTGAATTCCGACACAATAAGTCTTTTTTTTTCAAAAAATGTCCGTATTCATACAAAATTTGCTCTTTTACAACTCAACCTACGCGCTAGGCCAGTTTTTAGATGGAAATCGTGCATAGTTCCGAAAAAAAATGAAAAATCTGCGATCTCATCTAAAAGTTGGCAAAATTGCTTGAAATTGTGAAAGACAGCGCAACTTTTTGAAAGAAGGCACATTAGGTTTTTTATAGTAAAATCCGATAAGTTTTAGGTTGCAAGCTGCACCAAAAGTTGCTATCATGCACATAAGGGGAATAAGTAAGTCTTACGAATCCAAAGCGGATATGCTGAGGACGCTGATGAATTCTAAATTGAAATATGTTATCGGTTTTTTAATATTTTTGGTCATCAGTCTTGCTCTTAGGTGGCGAGCAGAACAGGTGAGCGATGCGGAAACCCTTGTGTGGTACAGCGTAATTCCGCCGTTGCTTGCCGTTACGTTAGCTATTCTAACAACGCGCCTGCTTCCAAGTCTCAGCATAGCGGTAGGTGTGGGGATTGTCCTCTCGTGGTATCAGCAAAGTACCACCCCAATCGGTTTTTTGACGGAAACCGTTTGGTTTGTACGTGCCGTGAGCATTGGAAATGACGGTGTGGACCTTTTCAATTTTTGGGTTGTCCTGTTTGTGTGCCTCATCATGGCGACGATCTCCGTTGTGGTAGCGTCTGGTGGTATTGGTGGCGTTGTTGTATGGCTTTCTCAGTTTGCCAAGGGACCCCGTTCAGCCCAATTTATCACGGGTTTGATGGGGATCGTCATCTTCATCGGGGATTACTCCAACGCTATGCTTGTGGGTCCCACGATGCGTCCACTCACCGATCATCATCGCGTCAGTCGTGAGAAATTGGCATTTCTTGTGGATTCCACGAGTGCGCCGATTGCGGGTCTTGCGTTCGTCAGCACTTGGATCGGTTATGAAGTGGGTCTCTTTGAAGATATCGCCAAAACAATCGGTCTCGAACGTGACGGGTATTCCATGTTCTTTGATGCTCTCAGCTTTCGGTTCTACTGTATCCTGACGATTATTTTCGTCATTGTCAATGCTCTCAGCGGCAGAGATTACGGCGCGATGCACAAGGCAGAAAGGCGTGCACGGGAGACAGGAGACATCGCCGCCCCGGATGCTAAAGCACTTGGACACACTTCATCTTTCACCAGTCTACCCAATGCTGTCACACAACCATTTTCAGCGGTTTTACCGCTCTTAACGCTTTTCGGATTGCTGTTGGGGGGTTTCTGGATAGATGGTGAGGGGACAGGGTTTATTTTCTCCCTAACTGCATGGCGAGATGCTCTTTCAAAGGCAGATAATGTCAAGATTCTTGCCTGTGCGGCAGCGAGTGCCTTTATTGTCTCAATTGTTTGTGCACGCTGGCTCTCAAAACTGCAATTCTCGGACATCGTCCCGGTTGTTTGGAGCGGTGTGAAGGGAAGCCTCACGCCGTTGAGTATTCTGTTATTGGCGTGGGGGTTAAAAGCGAGTTGCGATAGACTGATGACGGGTCAATTCCTCGCAACGATGCTCAGCGATATTGTGTCGCCACTCTGGTTTCCGGTCTTCGTTTTTATCTGCGCCTCCGTTACCTCTTTTGCAACTGGGACAAGTTGGGGCACGATGGCGATCCTGATTCCCACAGCGATCCCAGTGGCGTTCTCGCTGGATAATGGGAGTTACGGACTCACAACAATCATTTGCCTCGGTGCGGTGTTAGACGGTGCCATCTTCGGGGACCACTGCTCGCCACTTTCAGATACAACAATCCTCAGTTCCATCGCCAGTAACTGCGATCCGCTTCATCACGTGAGGACACAACTGCCGTATAGCCTCACTGTTGCGGTCATCGCTTTAGTTTGCGGCTATCTTCCTGCCGCGTTCGGCATCTCCTCAGCGATTGGAATTGCCGGTGGAACGGGTTTAATTGTCTTGCTATTTTTTGGCGTAGCTCGCAAGCCAAAACTTGCTATATAACGTATGGCATTGCAGGCTTCCGAAAATTTCAGGAATCGCGAGGCTTATAACTATCTACACCGTTATCAGAAGACCGGTCCTACAGAAAACCGAGGCAGAAAAGGAGAAATCAGATGAAAGTTGAACTTGAGGGAAAGGTAGCCGTTGTTACTGGGGGTGCGAATGGCATCGGTCGCTCTACCGTGGACGCGCTGATTGGCAATGGTGCACAAGTGGCAATTGTTGACATTGACACACAGGCGGGCATGAAAACTGTCGAAGAGGTTAAAGAAATGGGGGGGACCTCTCTGTTTGTGGAAGGCAACGTCTCAGACGCAGCACAAATGGAGGATGTTGCGGCTCGGATTACGGCGCATTTTGGCAAAATTGAGATTTTGATAAACAATGCCGGCATTAACACGCGCAGTGATAGGGTGCCGATTCATCAGTACACCTTAGAGGACTGGCAACGGATCTTGGAAATAGACCTCACGGGTGTTTTTGCGACGAGCCGTGCTGTTATCCCTCATATCTTGGATACGCACAGCAAGTCTGGCTCCGAAAACGCGACTGGACGTATTGTCAACATCAGTTCTATTGCTGGATTGGTGCCGCTGCGCTTACAGAGTGCTTACGTTGCGGCGAAAGCGGGTGTTGCGAATCTGACGCGTTCAATGGCGTTGGAACTGGGACCGGAAGGGATTCTGGTAAATGCTGTTGCCCCCGGTTCCACCTTGACGCGTGGCACGAAGGCACTTTTTTACGGAGATGACGGCGCGTACACAGAAAACGCCATGAGTCTGCTATCGCATATTCCGCTTGGAAGACCGGGGCAAACGACTGAAATCGCAGCAGCGGTGCTCTTCCTCGTCTCACCAGATGCAAGTTACATCAACGGGACTATCCTCACGGTAGACGGCGGCTGGACGGCGGGTTATACGCGAGACTGGTAAATCAGTGCTGCGGGTAGGCACAAGACCTACCCCTACAGACGATACGTTTTTCTATAGATATATTACCCCCGATGGAATTAAAGGGGAGTTAACTTTAGTTGGGTTTCGCTGGCATCTGGGAATGTTCAGGTCTTGTAAACAGCGAAGTTCTCTTTGTCACAAGGCATTATTTTTTGATGTTCCGCTCAACCCAACCTACTGGAAATTGTCCAAACTTTAGTACTTACGACAAAGGAGAAAAAAATGGCAAAAATTACTATGTTCAAAGGGTATCAAGGGGAACCTCCTATTCCGAAACCCGCACATCAGGTGCAAGCGAATGTTGTCACGGTTCAAGACGGCGTGCCTGTCAAATACTCGGGCTGCGATGGTATCGGTGTACGTGTTGTGCATCCTGCCAATCCGAACGCGCCCGCACAAAATTTGGGCTTAGTGGTGTTTTTTGTGCCACCACACGTTGTTCTTGAACCGGGGAGCCATCATACCGAGGAATGCTACGTGATTTTAAAAGGAAAAGGAGTGATGACCCTCGCCGGTGAAAAGGTGCCTGTTGAAGTAGGAACATTCATTCATCTTCCACCGTGGTGTGAGCATGGCATCGAAAATACAGGTGATGAGTCTATGGAAGTGTTGATATGTACATCCCCACCGAACCCATAAATTGACCGATAAATTGAGATTATTGGTGATAAAATCCGCTAATTTCACGTATATCTATACTTTTCGTCAATTTTTTGCATTTTAATTTAACCCTTTTTGTATTTTCTACGTTAAATAAAGTATCTTAACTGTTTAACACAGGCTGGTAAGCCATGCCTTATAAAATCTCTGGGGGTTTTAATCTATGCGCGGAATAATGCCGAGATCATCCAACGTAAGACGGGATTTTCTACGGAAACGTCCTTCAAATGGACACTCCGCATCTGAGCCACAAGCTGACGAAGAGTTAACAACAATGGAAGAAGTGCCCGAAGAATTGGAAGAACGGGCACAGGCACTACTCGCAAATGGGGAGGAAATTAAAGTTGCTGTTTCAACCGACCTACGGTTTGACGGTAACTACGGCAAAGATTGGGTAATCGCTACTGATAAACGGCTCATCGCTTTTAACCAGAACGGTGCGCCGGAACATGCACTTCGTGAAATCCCGCTTACATCGGTTGAGGCTGTTGAGATCGTTGAGATGTACGGTAACAATATTCTCAAGGTCAGAACATCCGAGGACGCGATGGAGCTTGCCCGCTACTCGCGCCGCGTCTCGCCAAAGTTTGAGTTGGCAACCCCTGAATTAGAAACATTAGTTCAGGAAGCGAACCCGGATGTAGAACATGAGAAACAACATCGTCCACAAGGTTGGGGAAAAAATAAAAACAAGTGCGAAACATGTGGAAAGCCGCTGCCACGCTGGTCGGGTGTTTGTATTCATTGTGTTGAAAAACGGAAACTCATCTTCCGGCTCATTCGATATTCGTACCCCTTCTGCCACGTTGCCGTTCCGGCGCTTGCATTGATGATGGTAATCCGACTCGTTTCGCTTCTCCCAGCTGTTCTGAGCAAGGAGATGGTTGATAATATCCTTGTGCCAGCAGAAAGGACCATGAGCGGAGCTACGTTAACAGCGACGGGCGAGCCAATTCCGCCGCCGACGTGGGGGCTTCTCGGCGGAATAGTTGAGGGCATATCAGGTTGGCTAACACTTCCAGTCGCCGGAACTTGGGGACATCTCGTCACCATTGTCCTTTTGATGGTCAGCTTCAACGTTTTCGCCATGGGGGCTTCCGCTGTGCGTGGCTATATGATGGCGTGGGTGGGGCAAAATATTACGCGCCGGCTTCGAAACGAAACATACGAACACCTCAACGCACTCTCGTTAGATTTTTACAATCAGCGTGATACCGGGAACCTGATGTCAAGAATCACAAACGACGTAGGGAGGCTCAGAGATTTCATCGCGAACGGATTACAGGACTTGATCGGTGATTCGCTGACGCTCGTCAACATCTGCGCCATTATGTTCCTCACCAATTGGAAACTGGCTGCATGGACGCTGATTCCGGTGCCCTGCCTCATTTTCTTCACCATCTTTTTTGGGAAGAAGATGGGCAAGGTGTTTTCGGTGCTATGGAAGCGGTATGCCGATGTTAGTACTATATTGGCAAGCACCATCCCTGGCGTGCGGGTTGTCAAAGCCTTCGCACGCGAACGCTATGAGGTAAACCGATTTAACGAAAAGACATATCAGGTGTTCGATGGGGAAATGAATGCAGCGAAATTGTGGACGTTGTACCGCCCGATCATGGAATTTATTATTTTTTCCGGTTCTATCCTAATATGGTTGATTGGTGGTTCACAAATCTTTGAGGGGCTATTAACGCTCGGCGAGCTCTTTATGTTCCAGGCATTGATGGGACGTTTCTTCAGGCCCGTCTACACGCTCTGTCAGATGAATGAAAGGTTCATCCGAGCCGCAACTTCTGCGGACCGGGTGTTTGAAATCATAGATACACCCCCAAGTGTCGCGGATAGAGAAGATGCGATCAGCCTTGAAAACATCAAAGGCGATGTCGAATTCAAGGATGTTTATTTCTCTTACGACACAGAAAAGAATGCTATCAACGGTATCAGTTTCCATGCGAAAGCGGGTGAGATGATTGGACTTGTCGGACATAGTGGGGCAGGAAAAAGCACTGTTATTAACCTGATTACCCGCTTCTACGATCCGAGTGAAGGCTCAATAAAGATTGATGGATATGACACCCGCGATGTTAAACTGAAAGCCCTGCGACAACAGGTAGGTGTCGTACTTCAAGATCCATTCCTGTTTCAAGGGACAGTAGCTGAGAATATTGGGTACTCGAAACCGGGTGCTTCCCGGCATGAGATTATCGCCGCAGCGAAAGCCGCAAATGCGCATGAGTTCATCATCAAATTCGCCGATGGTTACGATACAATGGTGGGTGAACGTGGGGCTCGCGTATCCGGTGGTGAACGGCAGCGAATTTCTGTCGCCCGCGCGATCCTGAAAAATCCGAGAATTCTCATCTTAGACGAAGCGACATCGTCTGTAGATACAGAGACCGAATCGAACATTCAGGAAGCGTTGGAACGGCTTGTCCGCGGTCGCACTGTATTTGCTATCGCACACCGACTCTCCACTCTCAAGTATGCCGACCGGCTGGTTGTGCTGAAAGACGGAAAGGTTGACGAAATCGGTACGCATGAGGAACTTCTTGCCAAAGACGGGACTTATGCGGTTTTGTGTGAAAAGCAGATGGAATTGTCGAAGATTCGTGCCTTGTAGGCAACACAATAGACTCTCATAGTGCGCGCTTTCCAAGTGTGCACTACATCCTCCCTGTTATAGAAGAAGGAGAAATCACGTTATGCAGGAAGCTACCCGGATTACCGATGAGGTGCAATTCCTTGATGCTCCCAACGTCAAAATTGCGCGAAATTCATTTGAAGAGCTCACGGTTAAACTGCCTGATGGTACACGCCACACAAAAGTCGAAGCCGTCCGATCCTTCCCGCTCACTGATATTAACAAATATATCACGCTGCTGGATAGCGAAGGGGAGGAAATCGGCATTATTCAGGACATCAAAGAGTTACCACGAGAATCAGTGGAAACCCTCGTGTCGGAGCTGCAGAAGCGGTATTTTATGCCGAAGATCACCAAAATCCATGAACTTGATGGAGAATTCGGTGTTACACGGTGGGTGGTGGAAACGAACCGCGGTCCCGTCGCTTTCAACATGCGCACTCGATACGATGTCGTCAGTCTTGAAAACGGGAGGGTGCTTATTAAAGATGCCGATGGCAATCGTTACGAGATTGAGAACTATCATCATTTGGATCCGACAAGTTTAACACTACTTGAAACGCAATTATAGCGGCTGATTCTACCAGAATTATCCATTTTTTAAGGCGCAGCTTCCTATACAAGGCAATAGGATCGCACTTCTCCTTTTAAATGAAATAGCACTACTGAATCTATACCTACGGAGGTCGGTAAGAGTGGAAAATGTGAGAATCGAACGGATTGAATGGGCACGCTTGATAGGTGAACGTCCCCGCAAAGCCGGTTGCAACTCGCGGCTCGGCGAACACGGGTTGCACGTCCGTCCCGCTATTGCCCGTATAACAACAACAGATGGCGCGAGCGGCTTCGGATTTTCACCGATTTCTCGTGAAAAAGCGCAAGCGATTGTTGGGTTTCAACTCAGTGATGCATTCGATGCAGAGCGCGGTGTCACCGAAAAATTCAGAATGTTAGAGTACCCACTCTGGGATCTGGTAGGAAAATTGGCGGAAAAACCGGTTTACGCGATGCTTTCGGGAGAAAACGGAGAGTTTCGCGCCCCGTGTTACGATACTTCGCTTTACATTGACGACTTGCACCTTGAAGACAATGCTGAAGCAGCGGTGCTCATTGCGTCTGAGGCATTAGAGGGAAAGGCACGCGGACATAATTCTTACAAAATTAAAGTAGGGCGCGGCGCGATGCACATGCCACTCGACAAAGGAACGCAACGGGACATTGATGTTATCCACGCTGTACGTGAGGCAGTGGGACCTGACGCATCGATTTTGATAGATGCAAACAACGGCTACAATCTCAATCTCACTAAACAGGTACTGGGCGGAACAGCAGACGCAAACGTCTATTGGATGGAAGAGGCGTTCCATGAGGATGCCCGGGTTTATAGCCTGCTGAAAGAATGGCTAAACGCCGAAGGTTTAGAAACCCGCATCGCTGATGGCGAAGGCGGTGCTTCACCGAATTTGGTAGACTGGGCAAAAGATGGACTCATTGATATTGTCCAATACGATATCTTCTACCCTGGCTTCTCACGCTGGCTTGAACTCGGTCCTGAGTTAGATGCGTCAAACATCGGCACAGCACCCCATCATTATGGTGGGCATTACGGGAATTATGTATCGTGTCACCTTGCTGCAAAGGTGGAGCGGTTTGAATTCGTCGAATGGGATCATGCGACCACCCCTGGCTTAGATGACTCCGGGTATTCCATATCAAATGGCTATGTGAACGTCCCACAAAGTCCCGGTTTTGGGTTGAATTTGGATGAGGCACCCTACCAAAAAGCGAGGGAAGAAAACGGGTTTGAGGTTCGCGTGTAGCGGTAATTGATACCATCCGAGGTAGTACAAGCATCTCGACTTTATAACGCCTGGTCGTTTGAATTTCGCGGGAGATAAATCCATGCGTTGGAAGGCGTTTTTTCAATCAATATTTGATTGGCGAAGGTCGAGATTGTCAAAGTTTTTAGAGTTTCCGTTCGAAACCATCATATTCGCCATTGGTGTAGCGGCAGTGTTCATTCTAATACGTTGGATTGCCGGAGGATAGGAGAGACATGCAATCCCCTAAGATATCTAAGCGCAATACTTGCTAAAGTCAACGCAATTCTGGATAAACGGTCTCCAAACGTAACGGGAAATTACGAAAATTACAGGAAAAATAGAACTATGGGACATTTAACTGCGGAAGACAAAGAATTCTTTAAAGAAAACGGTTATCTGGTTGTGCGTGATGCGCTGGAGCCGGAAGCGATTGATGCTGCACTTGACAGACTCTGGGAAGCAATGGACGAAGACAGAAACGATCCGGAATCATGGATACGCAAAGGTTATCGCACAGTGCCCATTGGTAGCGAAGATGTTATCAGCGGTACGACGTACAATAGCCGAGTCTTCGCTATGGCAGAGGAACTCGTCGGTGAAGACAAATTGCACGCGGGCGGTGGCGCGGGACCGCATATCAATTTTCCAGATCCAGACAGAAAATGGAACGAACCGATGGGACACCTTGACGGTTATCACACGCCTACGAACGGTGTGCCTAAAGGTGTCGTTAGTTCGTTCACGCTTGGTGCTACCGTTTATCTTAGCACGGTTGAAAAACAGGGTGGCGGATTTACTGTCTGGCCAGAAAGCCATCGGATTTGGGCAGAGTACTTCAGGCACCATGACCTGGATAGTCTCCCAGGGGGTATCGCACCGTTTGATTTAGGACCGAGTTACGAATTCACTGGTGGAGCAGGCGATGTCTGCTTCTGGCATCATCAGATGAGCCACACCGCTGGTCCGAACTGTGGTCGCAACGTCCGAATTGCCTGCATTAGTAGGTACCGCCGAAGAGATCTCGACGAGATTAAGTTTGAAACCCCTGATGACATGTGGGAATATTGGGATGGGATTTCATAGCGTCTGGGTTTCTTACCCCGTACCAAGCTCCCTTGTGTTGGAGCACTTACGTAGTGCTTCAAAGCCACACGCAGAGATACACCGAAATTTTAATTTGTCAGATGTTTTGATATATGTTATGCTTTCCTTAAGTGCATTCTATAGGAAGCAATAGTATCAACCTTCAGTTAGTAGCAGAAACATGTTAGGGAAATTTCGGAATGGACCTCTATCTGAATCCTTCCAAAATCACCGAAATAATAGGTGTGGAAGAAGAAATCATCAACCGAACATTAGAACGGCGAGATGTGGACATTGAACCATATCTGCGTGTCGTCTCTGCCCCACCCGAAAATTCTGGAGATCGTCCAAAGCCACAGATTCAGTTAAGGATTGATGGTCTCGCACTGCTGATAAAAAAACTCACCTATAATATCCCAACGGATGATATTATTGAGAACCTCAGTTGTCAGGTCTTTCATATTACGCATCTCAGGGAAACTTGTGAAAAATTGGAAGCAGAGAATCAAGCACTTATCGCCGAAAATGAGCAACTCCGGGAAAGAATTGGAGTTTTCCAAACTGAGAGAGGGAATTTGTCCGCAGAAGTTGACGCACTGAAAAGTCAACTAATTGCGGAACAATCCAAAACTTGGGTAGCCCGTTTACTAAAACGGGGAGATTGATATCTGGGCAAACGCGGCTAAAGGTGCCACCCCACAGGTATCGAAAAATCGCTATGGCAAAAGAGAAACGAAATCAACTGCTTGCGATCGGGTTCTTCGTGCTCGGCACGATCTTCCTCTATGTAGAGGGTATCTCATTCGTCCCAACTCTCATCGCCCAAAATGCCGTTTTGCTCAAAGGTATCGCGCTGGTGTTGCTGAGTATCGCTGCGATCCTCGCTGGTACTGCCTTCGAGAATAAACGGCGAATTGCCATCATTTCCAGCATAGGTTTAGCGATTAGTCTCGGATTCCTCTGTCTGCCTGTTCCTTCAATCTTGCGTGGTTCAGCTTTCCATGTACTTTTCGCCTGTGCGATTGCGTTTGGCATGACGATCTCGGCGAAGCGAGCAGCGACTATCGGTTCAGCAGCCTGTGCCTGCATCGGTGTCGTTTTTCTTTACCAGCCTTTCTTTCCATCACTTAATAGCACCGCCCTACACCTACTTCTCCCCGGGGTAATCGTTTTCTCGATCGTTTTTTCGCAGAAAACCCTGTGTGAGCAAATTTCTGTCGGCTTAATCGCGCTCGGTTTAATCGCGCTCTGTCAACCTTTTTTGATGCTATTCTATCAAACCGGTTTCCAACTGTTGCTTGTGGGATTAACAGGGTTTATTGTCTCAGCACATCGATAAATTTTTTAACTATGGGCCTCTGGACGCTGTTCCACTACGTTCCACAGCGATATTTGGTAAATCGCAACGCGACTGGTGCTGTGTACGCTTGTGAGAGCGGACTCCAGATGCTATTTCCTTAAAAAACGTACATATCCTTAATTGTGTTAGAACGCACCCAAAACCATCGTGGAACGAAGTGGAACGATGACCAGAAGCAATCATTTAAAAATTGTGATAGTCGGTGCGGGTGTCATCGGTGCCGCGATCGCGTATCATCTGTCCCGACGAAATGGTATCGCTGTAACGGTTCTGGAGCGCGACATTCCCGGCGCCGGGGCATCTGGACACTCTTTCGCGTGGGCAAATGCCTTTGGGAAAGATCCGCGTGCCTACCATACCCTCAATCGACGTTCGTTGGATATGTGGTACCGACTTGCCCATCAACTTGATGCAGATATAGGTATTCACTATGGGGGCGAAATGCGGTGGGAAAACGATCCACAACGTGCGACGCAACTGTGCCAACGCATCCAGCAAATCCAGACGTGGGGTTACCCGTGTCGGCTAATCACTCGTGACGAGATGTTGACACTTGAGCCACACTTGCACCCTGGTACTGTGGCGGCAGCGTCCTTTTCTGATGCAGATATCCACGTTGAAACCGACAGATTCATCGATGCTTGCCTCCAGCACGCGCGCGAAACGGGTGCGGTTGTGCACCCGCAAACCAGCGTTACTGGGTTTGTTATTCGGAACGGTAGTGTCGCTGCTGTCAAAACCGCCGATGCCGAATTTCCGTGCGATGTTGTTGTCTTAGCAAGCGGTGTTCAGACGACTGAACTCGCGTCCTTAGCGCATACACATATTCCGCAACAACGGAGTCCGGGTATCGTTATTAAGACAACGCCGTGTGCTAAGGTTTTACATAACGTTGCGATCATTCATGCACCGTCGAAGGATGAGAATCATCAGCATCTCCACCTCCGACAACTGGCTGATGGGAGTCTTAGCATCGGACAGGGTACTCAAGAAGGGATAAACCGTGATAATTCTCAACAGCACGCCGATGCTCTCCTCGCTCGTGCCAAAGCTTATTTGCCAGCGATAACAGACGCTGAAGCGATTCCAACACCGGTCGGATATCGTCCAATGCCGCTCGATGGGTTTCCGGTACTTGGGTTTACCGAAGCGGTGCAAAATCTGTATATCGCCTTAATGCACAGCGGTGTAACATTGGCACCTTTGGTGGGTGAAATGGCAACCTTGGAAATTGCCGACGATGCAAGGGTGGACTGGTTCTCGCCCTATCGACCTGAACGGTTCAGAACCAATCACTAAAGTTAACAGGATAGCAAACAATCTCACACAGGCTGTTCTGAAGTAAATCCTATTTCTCATAGTAATCTGCGTACACCTTCACCAGGTCCCCCTTCCGAAAACCCGGAACAGCCGTAGCACACTCCTGTGCCAGATGCTCATAATCAATATGTATCAACCGTGATAAAACGTTAAAGTTGTTCGCTTTTAAAAGCATCCACTGCTTATTCCGCTCACACCGCTTTTCATCTGTCTCTCTGCGAGAGTAATCCTGCCATCCCTGACACGGCACAGCAAAATCGAAGGGGTTTTGAAAGACTTTCAAAGCGTCAGATGTGTTGTTATACTGCCATATCTGAAAATCACGATGTCGAATCGGTAAAGGTTTGTATTGTCGCATGTCTGGGTGTGCACTTACCAAACGGGTCCATGTCTGGAACTCCGTATTTACCGAATAGGATTTGCCAGTTTCGAGATAGAACGCATCTCTTGGAAGTGGCAATTTACTGATAAACCGCATGCTGGTATCAAGGTGCTTGTGAGTGCCAAACTTTCGGAAATTGACAGGCACGATAAACGCGACAATATCTGCCAAGCGGGCGGCATGGTTAAAGAAGTCTATCGCTAATTTTCCACGTTTGCCAAAGGGTGGATTACCGATAATGGCTGTATCACTGGGTGTGAACGGGAAATCGGTGATTTTAAAGAAGTCTTGGAACTTCACATCGCTACATTTTGGCACGAGATCCATGCCCAATCGCTTTTCCGACGGTAAGAGTTTGTAAAACGCACCAGTGCCAGCAGCAGGCTCAATGAAAAAGAGGTCGCTGAGACTTCGGTTTAGGGTTGAAAGCGTGTCCGTGAAATGCTTCCAACATGCTCTCGCGACCTCTGATTTAGTATAAAATTGGTTTAATGAATTTTGCACAATTTTTCTGAACTAAAAGACCTCTATGACTTACGGAAAACTGAACACTCCTGAAAAGTACACCAGCAGTAGATGCACCAAAAATCAGAGATGTTCGTGCGTCCTAATGTGTTACTCAACAGTGGACTACTCAAAGAGTACTAATTCGCCATCCTTGACAATCAAGACTTTCGCGTCGTAAACTGCGTCCCCGTTAGCATCAAAAGAGAACTTACCCAAAATTGTGTCAAAATCGCTGATGTTCGCAAGTGCGTCTCGAATCGCGGCGGCATCTGTTGATTGAGCATTCGCGATCGCTTCCGCGAGGATATACAGTGTGGCATACGAACGCGCAGCGTAGTTGTTCGGTTCCATACCAAATTTGGCATTATAATTCTGCACAAATACCTGATTTTCTGGCGTATCAATAGCGGCACCCCATCCTATAAAAGTCATCGCTCCTTCAGCAGCTGCGCCTGCGGCTTGTACATCTGCTCCAGTTAATGTGCGCACTATAAAAGGGGCAGATATACCGAGTTGATGCCCTTGGGTTAGTATTCCAGGCTTTTCTGGTGGTAGAGATGAAACAAAGATGATGTCAGGATTCAGTGCCTGTATTCGGGTTAACTGTTCAGAAAAGTCGGTATCGCCACCTTGGAAGGTTTCAGTGGCTATCACTTCAATCCCTTTAGCAGCGAGTACTTCCCGGACAGCTGCGTCGGCATCGGTAGCGAAAAGATCTGCCTTATCATATATCGTAGCGGCTTGTTGATAACCGAGTTTTGTCTGCGTTGCTTCAATGCCGCTTGGGGTGAGTACATCTGTGGTAAGCGCGACGCGAAAGACAAAATCGCCAATCGCGCTGAGACCGCGGGCAGCGGATGTCGGGCTTATCGCTACTACCTGATTCTCTTGTGCAATCGGAAAACCTTCCTCAGTTTGACTTGAGGTGGCAGGTCCGAGAATAACAGACACCCCATCTTGGTGAATAAGTTTGTTAAAAGCCTCAACTGCGCCTTCTACCGTGCTCTGATCGTCTTCAATGATGAGTTTGAGTTGTGCGCCATTGTGTTGTGCGGCGTTAATCTCATCGAGTGCCAATTCAAAGCCTCGCGATATTGGGATACCAAACGAGTCACTGAGCCGACCTGTCAAAGGTAAGACGGCACCGATGGAAATATCTTCACTGGTTTCCGCCATCTGAGGTGTGGCAGGTTGGATAATCCGGGAAACTCGATCGCAAGCGGAAAATCCCACAATTAGTCCAACAATCGCAAACAGAGATGCGAATAGTGGGAATTTTTTAGTGTTCATAAAACTCCTTTGATAGCATATGCAGTGTATGCTTCAGTCTATTGACAGCGTGCGAAATGCTTATTATTTCAATGTTCTAATTATATCATTTTCGTGCTGAAATTCAAGATAAAATCGATTCGGTTCTATTCCTATATGCTTGATTAATTTTCTGTTACGCGGTATATTATAGTAAATTCAAGCACCAGAACAGACAACTTCATATCAGACGAAACAATATGACAACTGAAGCCAAACACCCTGTCCGCTGGGGGATCCTCAGCACAGCAAATATCGCCACAAAAGTTGCCCGCGCGATTCATCTTGCTCGGAATGCTGACTTAATAGCGGTCGCGAGTCGGACCGAAGAACGTGCTGCTGCGTGGGGACAAGCGCAGAATGTCTCTACGACTTACGGCACCTACGACGCACTTCTCGCTGATGACTCACTCGATGCCATTTACATTCCCTTACCTCCCTCACTCCACGCCGACTGGACAATCAGAGCAGCCGAACACGGCAAACACGTCCTCTGTGAGAAACCGCTCGCTGCAAACGCTGACGAGGCTGTTGCAATGGCAGATGCCTGTCGCCAAAATGGTGTGCAGCTCATGGATGGTGTTATGTGGGTTCACCATGAGCGCACCGCGGCGATGAAGCAGAAGTTAATTGACAGCACCCTCGGGCGGCTCCGACGCGTGACAGCGGCGTTTACTTTCAATTGGGACACAATTCCTGTCGGGAATATCCGCGCGATGAAGGAGTTCGCAGGTGGAAGTCTCGGAGATTTAGGCTACTACTGTATCCGCGCGATTCTCTGGGCATTTGAGGAGATGCCGACACAGGTTTTCGCGACGGCGCGTTACAAAGTCGGAGTGGATTTTAACCTTACAGGTATCCTCTGGTTCAGTGATGAACGCATCGCTACCTTAGATTGTGGGTTTAATACAGGACTTCGAAAGTGGTTTGAGGTAGCCGGCACGCGTGCGTCAATCGTTTGTGATGATTTCACTGTCCCTACATCTGAGGACTCCGCTCGGTTTTGGGTTCATGGAGCAGATGGGAACGAACGGAATACTATCGAGGGATGCATCCAAGAGGTCACAATGATTGAGCGGTTCTCTCATATCGTGCAATCTGGGAACCTTGAGGCAAAGTGGCCCGAAGTGGCAGTAAACACGGTGCGCGTCTGTGATGCATTACTTGAATCAGATCGATGTAAAGAAGTGGTCAAGTTGTAATACCAGAAAAATAAATTGAGGATTGCTATGAAAATTACAAATATTGAAACTTTTATTGTGGATGCTGGTTGGCGTCCGTGGACTTTCGTGAAAGTGGAAACCGACGAAGGTGTCACTGGCTACGGCGAATGTAGCGACGGCAGGAATCCTAACGGCGTCGTAGGAACTATCAAGGACTTTACCCCACTGCTGATTGGACGAGATCCACGCGCTTATGAGATGCGGTTTTGGGACATGATTCGCGGCTCTCGGCAAAGTCCTGGGGGTATCGCCGCGAAAGCGATCGCCGGTATTGAATGTGCGCTGGTAGACATTAAGGCGAAAGCGTTGGGAATTTCGGTTGTTGAGTTGTTCGGTGGACCGACACGCGATGATGTACGTGTCTACTGGTCGCACTGTGGTTCTTCCCGGGCACGCAACTATGAGCTTATTGGCGTGCCGCCCTTAAAAAGCATGGATGACATCGCCGCATTAGGTCGTGAAGTTGTCGAAAGAGGCTTCACTGCGCTCAAAACCAACGTCATTTTTCCCGGTGACTCCGCATCTGTCCATTTCGGAGGCTTCGGCGGTGGACCCGGTACTACCGACGGGAATGTAACGCCTCAAGTTTTACGGCACATTGAAACCTTAATAGGCACTTTCAGAGAAGCCGTGGGTCCCGATGTCAGTATCAACCTCGATCTGAATTTCAACTTCAAACCGGAGGCGTGCATGCGTATCGCCAAAGTCCTTGAGCAGTTCGACATGCTGTGGCTGGAAATCGACATGTACGACCACGAGGCTATCCGGCAAATCAAGGATTCTACAACGACAAAGATATGTACCGGCGAAAACCTCTATTACATGCGCGAATACCTCCCGTATTTTGAATGTCGTGCTGCCGATGTGTTCATGATAGACGTGCCGTGGAACGGATTCGCACCATCAAAGAAGATTGGTGACTTGGCGAACGTGTTTCAACTTAATGTCGCACCGCACAACTACTACAGCCACCTTGCTACCCACATGAGCGCGAGTCTTTGTGCTGTCTTGCCCAATGTGCGAATCATGGAGATTGATATTGATGATGTCCCGTGGAAAGACGACTTGACGACGCATGTCCCAGACATTGTGGATGGTTACATGAAAATCCCGACGCGTCCGGGGTGGGGAACTGAGCTCAACGAGGAGGCTGTCAAAGCGCACCTCTGGGATGACCGGAGAGGGGATTGGTAGATAGGGTAACCCGTTTGAACAAACTGGCGAAAGCAGGTGAGTTTGAGATTTTACCCAACGACACTGTGCGCCTACGGTGGTGTTACTGCAAAATAGTAATATCATCCGCGTTGTGGACGGGATGAGGGTTCAGATCGTAGTCGCCACTTAACGAAATATCGTCAAGCAGGACAACTTCCCCTGAACTCGCGGACTGGTGCATGGCGAAAAGCGTTTGGACGATGTGCAGATTGCCGCGTCCATGAGTGATAGGCTTTTCTCCGGTACGTAGACATTCCAAAAAGTGCGCCATGACGTTTCCAAAGGCATCTGGAAACCACGTCCCCTCTATCGAGGGTTTAATTTCACGTACTTCCGGCTCCGTGAGGTGAACGGTCATGTCATCGCTGTTTCCGTAGATCGCCCCTTTAGTGCCTTGGATGCGGATTTCCTCGTGCGGATTTTGTAAATTGCGTCCGGGATTGGCGAGGAACGCCCAGTTACACGAAAGCAACCCCTGTATGCCGTTCCGACTCTTGAAAAGCGCGAGCGAAACGGTTTCTCCGTCCTCAATAGAGCGGTTATGTCCGTGCGCTTGGCAGTAAACGCTCTCATATTCACCGAACCATTTATAGATGAGTCCAATATGATGCACCTGCATCGCTGGAATCAAGTGGCGTTCTGGGAACTCAGTATAGAATCCGTTGCAGGTTATTGAGACATGGTAGATTTCGCCAAGGTGCTCAGCATTGATGTAAGGTTCAATAGCGAGGAAACCCGGAACAAAGTAGGAATTCTGGTTCACCATAAGCTGCACGTTGTGTTGCTCACAGAGTTCCACCATCTCAACGGCTTGTTGCATCGACATCGAGAACGGCTTTTGGCAGAGAATATGCTTGCCAGCCTTAGCAGCGGCTTTGACGATAGGGGAACGGATCCACGGCTGCACTGCCATGTCAACCACATCAACATCAGCATCGGCAATTAGGTCGGTGATGCGGGTATATCGCTTATCGATTTGAAACCGTTCTCCAACCTCGTTAAGGCGTTCTGCATCTTTGTCACAGATTGCAGCAACGCGTAAACCTTGGCGTTGATAACCGAGCAGATGCTGCTGTCCGATACCCAACCCAATCAAACCGATGCCGAATTCCTGCTTGCTTGTCATTGTGTGGATTGTCCTCCAACGCACAACTGCGAGACGGTTAGATACCTAACCCGTCGTCAATTTCACGCTGGTATGTATTAATTGACTCATCCAGCATCTGATCTATTTGAACGATCTGTCCCGTTGCACCGGACTCAAGAATTGCGTAAGAGACAGCGACGGAGCGTGTGCCTTGGTAGGCATCGACTTCAACTGTCCGATTGCCAGCAATGGCTTCAGCAAATTCACCGTATTCAATGGCAATATTCTTCGCGTCACCTTGCGTAAACGCGTAGTTCCACAATCGGTCGCCGCCGAAAAGGTCTGCTGTGACAGCATCTAAGTGAAAGTCTGGAACGAGCTCCAAAAGTCGTTCGTTGTTAATCGTTTCCTGCCCATCAATATTGAGGGTAATAAGTCCGCCGCTTCGGTCGCCGGGGAGGGTCATAGAGCCTTGGGATCCGTGAATCTGGCGGAGCCAACCGCCTTGTCCCCATGCGGCATGTTCCTCAATATATTGCCCGACAACGCCGTTTTTGAAAGTCAAGGTTGCATAAGCGGCATCTTCTGCGGTTGCCTCAAATTCAGCAGGCATTTTGCGTTGCCATTTCGTATACACCCCAGCAGGGTTAGAACTGGATTCACCCGTCACCGCGGCGGGATTATGCCGGATAGGTTCATGAAGACGTGTTTGCGCATAGACAGTGTCAATTTCACCAAGAAGATACTCCATCATGTCAGCATAGTGAACACCTACATCGAGTAATACACCACTTTGGTCTTTCTGGTGTCGCCAGACGGAGATAGTCATACGGTTTGCTCCACCGATTGCGTGGTGGATGAGAAAACGGGGTGTGCCGATGACTTCTGCATTCAGCAGTGCCTTCGCAAGTCGATTGATCGGATCGCGCCGATAGTTCTCCGCGACGCTGAGAATTGCATCGGACGCATCGGCGGCACGGCGAATGAGGTTACACGCTCGAACGGTTAACCCCATCGGCTTTTCGACCATAGTGTGCCAGCCACGCTCAAGGGTTTCAATAGCGACGGTGTGATGATACGGTGGCGTAGTCGTCACATCCACAGCATCCACGCCGACTTCAGCAAGTGCTTCCAGACTTCCAACAACAGCAGGTTTCTGACCGAAACGTTCTTCTGCTTGCGCAGCGAGCGACTCGGCGTTAGCGAGAACAGGGTCACAAGCACCGACAAGGTTAAACCGCGTCCATCCTGCTCGATGAAGTTCTGCTAACCCATACATGTGTCGGTGTCCCATACCGCCACATCCAACGATTGCCAATCTAATTTTATCCATGCTATCTCCCTGCAGTTGGCGCGCTTCGCGCCTTCTTTAGTTCAGAATTCTTTCTAACCGCTTAAGATCAATCTCCATTTGTGTTGCCTTATCACGGTAATATTGGGAACGGTTAATCACCTTCTTCGCATATCTTTTACCTCTGCTAATAAGGGGACCGCGTATTCTCACCTTAGCGGGACCGACGTTGTACGCTCCGAGTGCCAGAGTCAAATTGTTCAAATGTTTTTTATAAAGCATCTTGAAATAAGTTAAACCAGCGTGCAAGTTCTTGTTAGGGTCAAATCGTTCATCTATGTTCGGATCGAGTTTCGGTTTTCTTCTATTTTTGTACTGCGGCACCTTGAGCCCAAGGTCTCGTCCGGCATCAGGCATTATCTGCATTAAGCCTGCTGCTCCGTTCTTCGACACGGCGAGTGGGTTAAAGTTAGATTCGGTATGAATAATAGCAAGCATGAGTGCTACATCAATGTCGTATTCCCGTGCGATTTGGGCAGCCTTGTATTCTGAACCTTTTTGTTTTGGTTGTCGCGTCTGAGTTACCGATTTCGTTTCTGTTGATTGCGTTGTGATAGTGTCGCTGGCTTGAGGTTTCTGTGAAATAAGTTGTGTGCCGCCAAAAGACATGCCTACTGAAGCGAGATGTCTATGCTTGAAATCATCGTGATTCAAATATGTATAATGGAACTGCTTTCCTAATTGGTTAAATGAAAACCCTATACTCCAAGATTGGGAAGGGGTTCCGGTGCCAAAGGTAAACATTGATCCGACGCGAGCAGCGATCGTTCTATTTCCGATTTCTACGCTTGTACCAAAACAGGGATGGATAATATCGAGTCGGTTATGCCATCGGATAATCGGGTGAGGCGTTAAGACTGCGCCGAGGGCAAGTTGCTGATCGAAGGTTTGTAACACCTGCCCATCTCTATGTCGAATGGTTACCCCAGCAATGTCGCGTAACCGCATCCCCACAGCAAGGTAAGGGTTAAGCTCTGTGAGCACACCCACATCATAATTTTGTGCCCAGAGGCTACCGTAATAAGGTGCCCGACTATACCCTGTGCTGGCACCCAGTTGAAAAGTTCCGAACTTCCTTGCATAAGAGAAAAGTGCTTGGTTATTGCCGAGTTCGAAACTACCAATCGGGTTCGCCGTATGTTCTACGAGAAATCGATCGCTGCGATTTAAATCAAGGAAATTTACACCAAATGTGCCAATATATTTGATAGGATAAGCGATGGAGACAGCGCCTTGGGATAGGTCGTAAATCAGGTTTCCACGCTGCAACGCGGCAAGTCCCGCAGGATTCCAGAGGGGACTTGTCGCGTCATCTGCGCTGCTAATAAACGCGCCGCTCAACCCAAGTCCACGCGTGCCGACTTCGGGTCTCAGGTTAAGAGGGTCTGATAATGTGCTTTCTTGACCGAGAAAGTACGCTAATAAGAGAAAAACAATTGCTACAAGTAGCAAACCCTGTTTATGGTATAGTAATGTGATTCGTTGGATTTTCACTTCTGTCTTTGTACCTAATTTCAAAATGTAAATGGGGTCCTGTTGAAATACCCGTGTTCCCGGAAAGCCCAATTACCTTTCCTTTTCTGACAGTTTGCCCAACCCTCACTCTAATACGTGACAAGTGTCCATACCATGTCGTAAAATCGTCCCCGTGTTCGATACCTACGATCTTACCGTAACCACCTCTCCATCCAGCAAAGATAACCCGACCTGCTCGTGAAGCATAAACGCGGGTACCAGTGGAGGCACGGAAATCTATACCTTCATGGCGCTGGTAGCGGCGAGTCACAGGGTGAGGCCGATAACCATACTTTGAGGTTACAACTAAAGGGACCCGAAGCGGATTTCCAAAACGGAGACTGTCATCTCGTTGAATACGAATTCTGGTGCCAATCTGGAGGGTGCGAGGCGAAGAGATACCATTAATTCGCTGAAGGTCTTGCCAGTTGACATTATGACGACTCGCAATACCAGACAGCGTATCCCCAGCTTTAACCCGATACCAAATTCCTTCAACGGGGGCTCCAGGAATTAAGAGTTTTTCTCCGATCTGTAACCGTTTCGTTGGCTGAATGCTGTTAGCTCGGATAATCGATTTGAGAGGTACTTTGTATTTCCGAGAAAGCCCCCACAACGTATCGCCTTTTTGGACCAGATGTTGGTGCCCACGAGCGTTGAGTTCCCCCCCAAAGATTGTCACCACAGATATAACAACTATAAAAATACGAATCAATTTTCTCTTCATTTGATACCCTAAGACAATGCAAAGCGAAGACAAACTCTGTCGGCATACCAAACGAACCGAATACCATTATCGCTTGTTAGGACAGACTTTGCTTCTACGAACTAATCTCTAACGGTTAGTAAAACCGTTTTCGTTTCCGAAAAAATTTGGGTATCAGTATCAATTCCAGAGGCACCGACTGAAACAACCTCACTAATCACAGTCACAATAAGTTGGATGACTTCAACTTGAACGTTCTCTCCATTTAATGTTTGGGGAGCAGTCCAAGTAATTGGATTTTCGCTGGAGGCAGAAAGCTTCCCATGTTTTGTAATATTCAGCCAGTTCAACGTGACACTGGTACCTCTAACTCCTTTGACGGAAGCAGCCAGTTCCACCTCTTCACCAGGTTCCACCGTTTTCTTCGTAACGGTGACTTTTACGTCAAGATTGGCAATCTGCCCCGTCGTCTCCTCAGCGTCCAGGTTTTGTGAAAGTTCAACGACACCGTCGGTACTTTCACTACCCTCAGCGGTTGCATCCCCTTCTGATACAGGGTTGTTTAGGTTGCTCCCACCACAGCTCACGAAACTTAATACGAAACCTACCAGGAGAATGTAAAAAGATATTGTAAGGAATCGAAATCCTCTCATGACACCATCCTCTCTTCATATTTAGATCAGCCAAAACGCTTATACGTTTTAGGACTAACACGACTACTATTTTGTTTGAAACAAACGAATAGCGAAGAGAGTTGGTTACAAAAAATCAAACAGATTCAGAAATAGAAAGTGCGGCTGGGAAGGATTATCCCAGCCTGACCGATTGTCTATTTCTTTGTGCTTTCTATTTCTTGGCGCAGGAATGCGAGAATATCAGCGATGTCCTGGTCACTAAGGATGTCAGGTGCATAGAACGGCATAAGAGACCCACCACCTCGAACTTTGGTAGCCCAACGCACCATTGTTTTATCAATATCGCGAGGGGCTCTGGAGCGGACGAGTTGTGGACCGACACCTGCTTTATTGGCTCCTGGATGGCAGACAATGCATGCGCGTCCGAAAAGTTTCCATCCGTTGCTTGAATCACCACTCATAGCACCGATTTTCTCACCTGCTGCCTTTTTCGCATCGTCATCCAGCATTGCGATTTCAAATTCGGGTCCTTTGTTGTCCCCAGAGATAGCCTCAAAATAAGCCATGAGTGCTTCGGCATGCTCTGCTGGAATTGCAGTGGGATTCACTTTATCACCTGGTACCCTCTGTAAGAAGTGCTCATAACAGAAACCACCACCGCCAGCTGCGCGTGCGAAATCCGCGCCCTTGATCATCCCGCCTTTTGCTTCTCCGCGGTGCGGGACACCCACAACACTGTGTCCTGCTCGGAGCAGACCGTCTGGATTTGCGGTGTCATCGAAATCCGCATGGCAGTTTGCGCAGGAAAGCCCAGTTGCGTAGCCTGATCTATTACCGGGTTTAATCGTTCCCTTAAAAGTTGGATCGTGAAAAAGTTCGCGCCCCAATTGCGCTTTGTCTGACATTTGGGCTTGTGTTAGAAGGATAAACCCTACAATCAAAACGCCACAGAGGCCAAGCGAAACAAATTTACGCATTATGAATCTCCTTTCAAGATAATAACTTCAGATATCCTACTAAATATGTAATTTATTGTCAAGAAAAAATGAAAAATACGTTTTGCACTGAATTTTACGCCGGTACAGCCCTGATTCTGTGCCAAAAGCACTTAAATTGACTCCAAAACAGCAACGTAGGGTAAATTTCGATACTGCTGTGCATAGTCAAGCCCATACCCAACGACGAAAGTATCAGGAATTTCAAAACCGATATAATCAACAGCAACAGACACTTGACGCTGAGAAGGTTTATCAAGTAGTGTACAGACTTTAACGGTTTTCGGGTTCAATGTTTGAAGGTGTTCACAGAGAAAATTTAAAGTCCGTCCGGTATCAACAATATCTTCCACGATGAGGACATGTCGCTGTTTGAGATAATCGCTGCCGCCACGGATGAGCTGTACTGTCGAAGGCTGCATACTATCGTGGTAACTCACGAGTTGCACGAACTCAAAGCGAAGTGCGACTTCTTTCGTTTGACTTTCATGCTGCGCCTTAAAGATGGCACGTGCAAGATCCGCAAAAAAGAGGACGCTGCCCCTAAGGACACCAAGCAGGACCAACTCCTTGTTCTCATAGTCAGTGAATATTTGCGTGCCGAGTTCGCGAATGCGGTTCTGAAGGCAGGATTCAGAGATCAGAACGGATTCAGGAAAAGGTTTTGTCACTGACATAACGTAGGTAAAGATATTGCTGCGTGCCGGAATGAATTTTGAACGGATCACTGGTGGTATAACCAACGATCCAGAGAACTTCATCGCCACAAACAAACATCGGAATGCAATCGCGTTCGTAGCGAGGCACCTTGGCATCTATCATAAAATCCTTAATCTTTTTCGTTCCCCGCATACCATAAGGCTGAAACCGGTCGCCTTGTCGTCGATTGCGCACTGTAAGCGGAAATGCTTCTGAAGGGGGATCTGCAAACGCTCCGCTTACCTTTTCATAATCAAAAATTGCTTCATATTTTCCATCCGGTAATGTAAGCGTCTCGCCAGACCGAATATCGCCCAATTCAGCGGTAATTTCCGTATTTAAAGCAGCGATAAACGTATTACCGGGAACAGCCAACGGATAAGCAAAACTCTCAGTCTGAACCGGAAGCAGCGATCTGGCACTTGCGTTCACCTCAAAGATGAGGGATTGATACGTGCGTCGGAATCGCAAGCCGTTCGGCAGTGCTAATACAGCGTTGGGGGCATTCCCCTCGACAAGGCTTAACATCGCTTCACAATGTGCAAAATAGAGATCACCCATACTCCGTAACATTTCAAAGAAACTCAACCGTAGCACCCGTCTCTGCACTGCGATGTGAAACTGTCGGAACTTCGCTCTGTCCAACACGACACTCTCCAACGTTGCGAGTGCCTTAAGCCTATCCGGATCTCGGACCCGACAGGTTTCAAACGCCTCTCGTGCAACCGTGTCCAAGTATTCGGATTCGGCACCTAATACATCAGCAGTCCGACTTAATCCGACTTTGATATTCGGATTATAGTTGCTTTCAAGCCTCGGTATCAACTCATGGCGAATACGATTGCGAAAATAGCGGGTATCCGTGTTGGTTGAATCATGTCGTGGCACTAATCCGTTGGACATAAGGAACGTTTCAATCTGTTGCCGTGTAAAACCCGCAAGCGGTCGAATGAACTTTATGTCTCTTATAGGCGTAATCCCTTTCAATCCAGTGGATCCGCTCCCGCGAATGAGGTTCATCAGAACCGTCTCAGCGGTATCGTCCTGATGGTGTCCCAATGCGACCTTGGTAGCACCGATTTGCGTCGAGACCTCTTCATAAAATTGATAGCGCGCCCTCCGAGCCGCTGCTTCTACAGAGAGCTTCCATTGCTTTACCAAACGAGCCACTTCAGTACGTTGGATGGTGCAAGACAATTCCAAATGCGCTGCGTGCTGCTGGACAGAGTCCGCATCCGCATCAGCGTCTGGACGGAGACAATGATTTAAGTGGGCAACATGAAGTTGGCAGTTGAGTTGCGAGCGTAAGGCATGCAAACCGTGTAGGAGTGCGAGGGAATCCGCACCGCCTGAGACTGCAACAAGCACTGTCTCGCCATCTTTAATCATCGCGTGCCGCAAAATGAAGCGGTGCATCTGACGCACAAAATCGGCTTTCATGAAAAATGCCTATTTTTGACAGCAAGTTTAGGAAACTTGCAAGATGCGCCAAAAAGGCAATGCCGGTGCGGAGAGTCGAACTCCGGACAGCACGATTATGAGTCGTGTGCTCTAAACCACTGAGCTACACCGGCACGTGTCTGAATGGGCGTGTAAATTCTGCCCTAAAATCTACATTAAGTATAACATATAATTAAAAAAAAGTCAAATGTTTTTGCTCCGGCGTGCCCTCAACCACAGAAGCGAGCACCGAAAACCGGTAAAAGCCGAACAACAATGCGGTTCATTCTCGGGAGCCATTTGGGTTTTGGGCTTGGCGGGAAGAGTGATAACTATCCAACACTCTCTTCACCCACGTTTACGGGCAGGAAGCCCCAACCTTTAGGTTTGGGAGGAATGCCCGCCCTTGTGAATTAGACCATGGGTCTATGTAAAAAAACATTTTCGGAAAAGTGGGGTTCTGCGAGGCTTGCGGCTCGCAGAACGTTACCTTTTGTTTGGCTTTCGCAAACAAAAGCCCACTTTTCCGCAGACTTTTAGCCGAAAATGTGGTATAATTAGAGTATCCGTTGGCAGACATAATCAGCATAACCGCAAGGTTATGTGTCTGCCTACCCACTGATTAGGGGTTAAGAACGGATAACGGATATACCATGAAATTAACATTTAGATATGCGTTGTGTCCTACAAAGACACAAGCCCAAACACTCTTAGAGTGGTTTGATCATTTAAAATACCTGCAGAACTCTGCCCGTGATAATCGCAAATATACTTATGAGGAAAAAGGTCATTTTGTTACGCTGAATGAACAGCAAACATTGTTGACGAAAGCCCGTGAGAAACACGACGATTTTCGTGAAGTGCCACAAGATTTTCAAGTTTCTGCTCTCAAACGCAACGATAAAGCCTTTGCGAACTTTCGTAGACGTTGCAAGAACGGTGACGCTAAAAAAGGGTATCCTCGTTACAAAAAGCGCGTCCGTTCTTTGACATGGAGTCTGCGCAAACACAAACTCAAGACAGGTGAACGTGTCCGCCAGAACCCGATTGTTGAAACTAACTTGAGACACAATCGTTTGAAAGTGCCAAAGTTAGGTGAAGTCAAAATATACATGCACCGTCCGATTGAAGGTGACCCGAAAGAAGTCTCAATTGTTAAGAAGGCAAGTGGTTGGTATGCACATATTTCCTGTGAGTTGCCGGATACCCCGAAAGTTGAACCGACTGACGCTATTGCGATTGACGTTGGCACTACGCATTACTTGACGACTTCTGACGGTGAAAAGGAAGACAACCCGCGTTGGTATCGCAAAGCAGAAGGCTTACTACGAAAACACTCTAAAACACAATCCCGTCGTAAAAAAAGGAGTAAGCGTTGGTATAAAGCCGTGCATGCGTCCGCCTTACACCAAGAACGGACAACGAACAAACGCAAAGACTTTATCGGGAAACTTGTCTATAAACTCTACCACCATAAAGAAAACAATGTTTTAGTGGCAGAGGACTTACGTGTATCTAATATGGTAAAAAATAAACACCTTAGCAAGAGCATTTCCGACGCGTCTTGGGTAACCTTCTTTGAGTGGTGTGGAAACATAGCCGAAAGAGACGGTTTCCACTTCCACCAAGTTGACCCTAAGAATACGTCCCAAACTTGCTCATGCTGCGGTCAGAAATCGCTAAAGAAACTTTCGTTAGCGATACGAACCTTTAATTGTAGTTTTTGTGACACGGTATTAGACCGAGACCACAACGCTGCGATAAACATACTTCTCAGGGCAGCTGCTGCCCTTCGTGGAGAGCCGTGGGTTACCACCCTCTATGAAACGAGAAACAAAAACGAAGCAAAGATTTCGGGCTTTAAGAAAGCAACACAGCTAATGCTGTTTGACACTCTTAACAGGTTTCCCAAGTCTTTAGGCTTGGGTAGTTGACAAGACAGCACAGAAAAGTGGATACAAGGGATGGATCCTACAAGGGCAAAATACTTCAATTGCAGGGCTTTGTGAATCTAATTGTGTTCCTTAAAAACAAAAAGTTCAAGGGGGATTGCAGGGGGGGGATTTGAACCCCCGTCCTCCGGGTTATGAGCCCGACGAGCTACCTGGCTGCTCTACCCTGCGGCAAGTGTTAACTATGGACCTTCTGCTCGGTTTTGCCTGGATTCGGCTTTTTTTTCATCAGGTCCTAAATCATGGTCGAGGAGGGACTTGAACCCTCACACCTTTTTACAGGCGACGGATTTTAAGTCCGTTGTGTCTACCGATTCCACCACTCGACCGTGAGTGTTGTTAATAGTATACACCATCTCTATGTGTTTGTCAACTTTTTTTGACTTTTTTTTCTAAATCGTCTATCATAAGGGTATTATGAAAAATATTACACTTGCATCAGGACATGAAATGCCGATATTGGGTTTGGGAACTTGGCAACTAAAAGGTAGACAGTGTCGGCGTATCGTCAAAGAAGCCGTCGCATTGGGTTATACACATATCGACACGGCGTGGATGTACCAGAACCAGCGCGAGATCGGGAAAGCACTCCGCGATACTGATATTGATCGCGAGGAAATCTTTTTGACCACCAAAATTTGGCACCCCCATCTTAGACACGCCGATGTTCTTGCCCACTTTGAGGAGTGTCTGGACGATTTGCAGATGGATTACGTCGACCTGTTATTGATTCACCATCCGAGCGATTCCGTTCCGGTTACCGAAACCTTTGAAGCTTTCCACAAACTTCATGAAGCCGGTAGCGTCAAAAGCATCGGTATCAGCAATTTTAGCATCGCTCAGGTCGAGGAGGCATGTGAAGTCTCCGAACTCCCGATTTGTACGAATCAGGTGGAATACCATGTGCGCAGAAACCGGTCAGAACTACGAGACTACTGCCACGCTCGCGATATTGTGATGACGGCACACCGTCCGCTTGCTGTTGGAAACCTTGCCAGTGACGCAGTCTTGCGGAGCATTGGGGAAAATCATGGCAAGACCGCGGCACAGGTAGCGCTAAGGTGGTTAGTCCAACAAGACATCATCACAATTCCCAAATCGGGTTCGGTGCCGCATTTACGCGAGAATTTAGATGTTTTCGCATGGCAATTGACTGACGAAGAGATGCATAGACTTGATACCGAAATGTAGGGGCAGATAGAGCGATTTCAGGGCACTTGTAGCATAACCTGTTAGGTTGTGCGTTTTCATGGATTTTTCTCAGGATCGTAGCTCGTAGTGAAATGGAGAGCGGATTCGAGAAAGGGACGTTAAATTTCAAATTCACGTTATTTAACCGCAAGGTAAAATTAAAAAATGAAATTTGGGCTGTTTTATGAACATCAGATTCCACGCCCGTGGCACGACGGAGCAGAACATAAACTCTTTCAAGATGCGTTAGCACAGGTGGAACTGGCTGACACACTTGGATTCGACTATATCTGGGAGGTTGAACACCATTTCCTTGAGGAGTATTCACACTCCTCAGCACCGGAGGTGTTTCTCGCAGCGTGTAGTCAGCGGACAACACAGATTCGACTGGGACACGGAATAGTGCTGATGCCCCCGGCTTACAATCACCCGGCGCGCGTCGCCGAACGCATCGCCACGCTTGACCTCGTCTCAAATGGACGTGTAGAGTGGGGCACGGGGGAATCCGCCTCTCGTATGGAGCTTGATGGATTCAACGTTGATCCAAAATGTAAGCGCGAAATGTGGGCGGAATGCACACGTGAAACGGCGAAAATGATGAGCCAATCGCCTTACGCAGGCTATGACGGGCAGTTCTTTTCGATGCCGACCCGCAACGTCCTCCCGAAACCGTTGCAGACACCACATCCACCTCCGTGGGTAGCCTGTCCCAGCCGCGATAGCCTTCGATACGCTGCCAGATATGGACTCGGGGCGTTAACCTTTGCATTTGTCGATGCAGACGAAGCAAAATTCTGGGTGGAAGAGTATTATGAGATTTTCGAGAAAGAGTGTGAACCCTTGACGCAGCGGGTGAACCCGAACATCGCCATGGTCTCAGGCTTTTCATGCCATGACAACGAAGAGACTGCCATCGCCCGCGGTTTAGACGGTTTGCGCTTCTTCCGATTTGGGCTCGCACATTACTATCACAACGGCTCGCAAATACCGGGGGAAACGGATATTTGGCAGTTATATAAGCAAACACCACAGGATCCAGCCGAAGGTAGAGCAGGGATCGGCACGCCAGATCAGGTCCGTGAACACTTAGAGATAATGGAAGACGCTGGGGTGGACCAAGTCGTCTTCATTCAGCAGGCTGGCGCGAACCGTCATGAGGATATATGTGAATCGTTGGAACTCTTTGCGGAACGGGTACTCCCAGATTTCAAAGCGCGGGACGCAGCACACGTTGCTAAAAAAAATGAACGATACGCTGAAGCAACCGAGAGAGCGGAAGAACGAAAACCAGCTTTGACATCCCTTAGCGAGGTCCCGATCGTGGATTCTTATCCGGTTCTCAAGCGGAAATTAGAGGAGAAACCGGAAGAAACCAACAATGAGATGAGTGAGGATGGTAAAAAGTTTTTGTTGTCAATAGAGGGTGGCAAGCGAATTTCTAATGATTGATGTCTTTTCAATGTCGGTATGGAATCCAAATTTGCATGGTCCTGAACCGAAAACCATCGCGAAACGTAGTGGAGCGATGAGAAGAAGCACATAGTTAAAAAGATGAAAAATGTATTGGTAATTGACGACGACGAAAAAATCTGTTGGGCATTCGAACAGTTTTTAGAAGGCGAAGGCTATCGTCCGAGCATTGCGAATAATGCTGAGGAAGGTTTACGCCGCATTGCAGCTGACAAGCCGGATGTTGTCTTACTCGATGTGAGATTACCGGGGATGAGTGGTCTGGAGGCGTTAGGCGAAATTAAGGAGCACCACCCGTGGGTAATAGTAATTATCATCACGGCTTATGATGATGTGGAAACAACAATAGAAGCGATGCGCTTGCAGGCGTTCGATTTCGTTCCAAAACCGATCGATCTGGATATCGTCAAAAGTGTCTTGGAACGTGCTTTCCGGACACAATCCGTCCGAAGTACTTTGCCCGTGGAAGCAGCAGACGAATCGCCAACAGCACAGAGCGGACACCGATTGGTTGGAAAGAGCAGCCAGATGCGCGAAATCTACAAACTCATCGGAATCATGGCGAGCAACACGATGACTGTGCTGATTGAAGGCGAAACAGGAACAGGCAAAGATCTGGTAGCACGCGCGATCCACACAGGTAGTCCCCGGAAGGAGGCACCATTCGTCCCTGTTGATTGTGGCGCGCTCCCCGATGAACTGTTAGAGAGCGAACTGTTTGGTTACGAAGCGGGAGCATTCACAGATGCGAAAAAGGAGGGAAAACCCGGGCGGTTTGAATTGGCGAATGGTGGTACGCTTTTCCTCGATGAAGTCAGCAATATGACCCCGACATTACAGATGAAACTGCTTCGCGCTTTGCAAACACAAGAGATTGAACGGTTAGGTGGGACTCGGCGGCTTAAAGTGGATGTGCGTGTCATTGCTGCCACGAATCAGGAGCTCAGTGAAATGGTGAAGCGAGGGCAGTTCCGTGAGGATCTCTACTACCGTTTCAAGCGCATCGCGCTCCACCTTCCCCCGTTGCGGGAACGCCAAGAGGACATTCCACTACTGATTACACATTTCCTGAAACTCGCCCAAGAGGAACTTGGTAAGCCGATGTGGGGTATTTCTGAAGAAGGGATGAAACTATTGCAAGATTATTCATGGCCCGGCAACGCTCGGGAGTTGGAGAACTGCCTCAGAAGCGCGGCAGCACTCTCGCGTGCAGATGTGATTCTCCCGGAGGATCTGCCGCCAGAAATCCGAACGGGGCATCAGATAGATTCTACAGATACATCACAACTGGAAGTATCCCTCAAATCTGTTTTACAAGACATTACAAAAGAGGCTATCACGCAAGGGAAGCGGGGACTTTACGAGGAGGTTGTTGCTCTGTTGGATAAATCACTCATTGAACTGGTGTTAGATGAATTTTCGGGTAACCACAGTAAAACAGCGGGTTTGCTCGGGATGAGTCGAACGACTCTTTTAAAAAAGATTAAACAGATAAAGAAGATTAAACAGAGCGATAGTGAACAATAGGCAGGAGCGATCTCCCGATCGCGATAGGAGATTAGGCATCATGCATCCTTGGATTCGGATTGCACACCGTGGGGCATCGGAAGTGCCCCGGAAAATACGCTCGCGGCATTCGAGAAGGCAATCGAAATCGGTGTGGATGCGGTTGAGCTTGATCTACATGGAACCGCCGACGGCGAGGTCGTAGTGATACACGACACCTCCTTGGATCGAACGACAAATCACTGTGGACGTATCAATCAAACCATTTTAGAAACCATTAAACGTGCTGATGCTGGAGGATGGTTCGCTTCCGAATTCGTTGGAGAGCGCGTGCCGACGCTTGTAGAGGCACTGGAATGCATCGCAAAGAAGACTATTGCCGTTTTGGAAATTAAAGATCCTTTGATAGGAGAAACAGTTGTCGAAAAAATCCGTGAGACTCATACACCAGATCTCACCCTTATTATCTCCTTCCATACCGCTGTTTTACAGACCGTTCGTTCATTAGAGCCTTGCATTCCAACAGGGTGGCTCATCGGGAATCACAACAACCCCGCCTCTCCTGTACAGTTGTGCCAGCAACTCGGAAAGCTCGGCAGCAACCTGCTGAACGTCAATCACCAACTAATTACAGCGGAATTCGCTTACGAAGTCCAACGGCGCGGTATCGCACTCTGGTGCTGGACTGTGGACGACATCTCCCGTATGCGCGAAATGAAGGCATTCGGTGTGCAAGGTATCACCTCAAATCACCCTGAACATTTCGCCAAAGTTTAGCATCTGCTGGAGACACACATATTTTCTCAGCGAACTATAGACGTCGCAATCGGAGGGTATTACTGCCCGGATCGGATTCCACCGCATCTGCGCTGATATAGAATTCTGCGGTATGGTCGGGGATTAATCCGTCTACTTGAATCGTTATCTGCGAGACTCCAGCTTCAATAGAGAAGGGTGACTATAATGGTGGTTGAACACTGATATTGGGTTAGTGCACTCGGATGATTCGGTGCCCTGTGAAAGTTTGACCAAACATATCGGTTGTACGGACGTAGATAACGTGCGTTCCTTTGGGGACATTCGCTGGGAGCTTAGCTTGCCAGATGTGCAATGATTTTGCAATTCCACTAAGCCCTTGTCCCCTTTGTGGCAGTTCGCTGTCTTCCTTCAACTGTGGCTTCATTGTTTCTCGAAGGGCGATATGCAGTTTCCGCTCAAGGTGGTTCGTATCGTCCCGTGCCTTGAGTGCTTTATAGTATGGGTCTTCCTGCGGCATATAGGTCATCGGTTCCCATTCGCCGACTTCGCCCAGACGGATTTCAACCGTTGAGCGTTTGGTGCCTCCAAAAATATTAACGACTACTTCTGTTTTGCCAGTTTCTGTCGACGTAACTTCCCAGGGTGCCCATATATTCATCTGATAATCCGCTGGACGACGGGCAGCCTTAAACCGAATTGAATATTGATTTCCGCTGAATGTGAAGATGCCATATCCGTTCGGTGCTCCATCTCGCATGGTTGTGTGGGGAATACCGATTTCATCAAGCGCGCCCCGCCACCAAGAGCCTGATGTGGTTGCATGATTGTGGTGATGATGTGGGTCGTCCCCATGCCAACCGTGCTCGGGTCCGACGAAGTCATCCCGTTGGAAGTGCGTGTGCGCTGATAGGGATAACGTGTAGGGTCGATCGCCGAGTAGATTCATCAGTTTCTTCACATCGCGCATCTCGGTCAACGGAATATGTAGGGATACAACGACAAGCTGATCTTTCGGCACAAAAGCAAGGTCGTTTCGAAGGAACGTCAACTGCCGTTCTCCCACCTCACTCAAGTAGCGAGGCTTGTTCTCCTCATCGTGGTAAAAGTGCACATTGTCGATGTTGATGAAATGGACGGGTCCCCAATCAAATGAATAGCACGTGGGACCATAAACACGTTCGAATGTTTCATCGGCGTACCGGTCATCCATAGCAAGAAAGTTCATATCATGGTTACCGTGGACGTTGTACCATGGTATCCCAACGGTAGCCATCACTTCGTTAAGTGGATGGAATAAGCTTAAATCGTCACCTACCAAATCGCCAAGGCTGAGTCCGAACACTGCATCAATTCCAATAACTTCTTCAATCACATCATGTGCTAACCACTCAATCTCTTGCATATTATAGGGTTGTGTATCCCCGAAGACAAGTACCTTGAAGGTATCAGCCTCGGACTGCTCAGTGAGCGGAAAATCAACCGACTCCGGTAATGGACCGGTCGGTGCAATGCCGGCATACTTCAGTCCTTCTGGTGAACCGTGCGGTTTGTGAATGTAATAAAATCTTGGGAGACGATTTTCATCAACCGGTGTCATAAACCCACGAGGCTTAATGACAAAGAGAATGGTATCATCACTGACTGCGAGCGAGTATTGCCCGTTGGCATCGGTTTTTACAACCTCCTGCCCATTAGAGACGCGAACCCCAGGCAACCCCTTCTCGTTGTCGTCCTTTGCCTGGTTTCTGTTTGTATCTAAAAATACAGTGCCAGTTGCGATTGCATTTGCCGCTACACTGTTTCCAATCCAAAAAAAAATCAAGATGACGATTAAAACCGCAAAATTCCATTGCTTGTAAACCATACAAATCCCTCTTTTGACACCAGCGCATTGGGTGGTGTTTTTTCTGATAGGCCTAATATTGTAACATACCGGAGGTTACGAAGCAATAACATTTCCGTTTCAAAGGTCGTTCCCGTTGAGATTTTTTTTGGTTTGTTCAATGTCATCATCTTCCCCGCCAAAACATAAACGCAATATATGCAAGAATTGGGTAGGACAACAACGCTGTTGACCAAGCGATTCCTTCTAACCCCCAATATTGCATGAAAACCCAATTGAGAAAAGGGTTTAGGATAAGCCTGATAAGCGTTGCCGTGACAACAGTCCGGTGGGCTTGACGTGCGAGATGTGCCCGGATTAGCAAGCGACTGATTAAACGTGGAAGCATTCCTAATAGATAGATGCCGAGCAGCGAAGCGATATGGGACTGTCCCGCCTCGGACAATTCGCCGTGTCCATACAATAGCGCGACAATGTCCACCCGTAAAAGGTAAAAGCCTATCAGGAACGGTGCCATTAGGATTAGTAGCGCAACGACACTTTGCCAGACACTTCGCTGTAGCTGCATCCCGTTAGCAGTTAGACCGTTCCCGGATTGCGAGTCGGTAGACGATATTTTTGCCCAATGCGAAAGTAAGACTGGAAGCGTTACACCTGTAAGTGTTTCAGGGATTGCACACAGACGAAGCGCGTAATCCAATTTCGAGACAGAACTTGCTCCCAATGAGCTCGCCATGCCTCTGTCAACAACTGGGTTTAACCCGTCTGAGATCGCTGCACCCATCATCAGTAGACATTGCCGCAGGAATTGTGTCGTGTAGGGTGTCGTCTGCCAACTGAGTTTAAGATGAAGTACAGATAGATTCAGGACAGTACAGCATCGTCGAAATAGGAGAAGCAATTGGAAAAGCTCGCCGATGATCAGGGCAAGTGGTATGCTAAACCAAGTCAGAAACGGCTTGCATAGGTATATCACACCGATGACAAGAATAGCACGGAGTCCCTGTACAATGACCGGAAGATGAAAGGCTTGGTAGGTGTCTAAGATCGCTTTGAGCATCCAGCGGGCTGCGGCGATGATCGCGAAGCAGAGGAATCCGCACACGATGCCGATTGTCGTAGAGGATGGGAGCCCCATGCTCGGTAAAAAAGGTTGGGAAACAGCCCATGAAAGGAAGACGAGGAGGCAGCAGAGTCCCGGCATGAATATGATATATCGGGAAAAAATGGATTGTACACAACGTTGTGCCTCGGTTTCGCCTTTCGCACGGGCTTCAGCTAACATCGGGACGAGGACGGAATAGGCGGAAGCGGCACTGAGCAATTCTATCAGGAATACAGCGATGCCCCAGTAATAGTAGATGAAATCCATTTCTGCCGGGTCGCCGAACCAATTGGCGAGAACGACGTAGATAAGAAGTGTTCCCGCACGTCCAATCAGACTAAGCGGCGTAATAATAAGTACGTTCTTGAGGAGAGAGGCTTGGGACTGAGGTGCATGAGTGGACATGACGCGATTGAGGAAAGGCGTAAACGAAATTACTCACGCACTTGACCGTCTCCGTAGACGATATACTTATAAGTCGTCAATCCCTCAAGCCCCATCGGTCCGCGGGAGTGAAGTTTTTGTGTGCTAATCCCGACCTCGGCACCTAATCCAAATTCGTAGCCGTCAGTGAAGACAGTGCTGGCATTGACATAGACTGCGGCGGAATCCACCTCTTTGAGAAACCGTTGCGCCGCGCTGTAACTTTCGGTGATAATCGCATCAGAATGATGTGAACCGTAAGTTTCAATGTGATCAATTGCTGTGCCTATGTCATCTACCACCCGAACGGATAAGATATAATCGAGGTATTCTGTACGCCAATCTTCTTCGGTTGCGGATTTCGCTGCCGGATAGATTTGCTGCGTTTGTTCGCATCCACGGATTTCGACATCCGCACCCTTTAACTTGTCACAGAGGATAGGAAGAAATTTCTCGGCGGCATCGGTATGGACAAGGAGTGTCTCTACGGCATTGCAGACAGCAACCTTGTAGCCAACTTTCGCATTCATGCAAATCTTGGTTGCCATATCAAGGTCGGCGGCTTCGTCAACGTAGATATGACAGATGCCATCGGCATGTCCTAACACCGGGACATCGGATTTTTTCATCAAAAACTGGACGAATTCGTTGCTACCACGTGGAATGATGAGGTCAACGTAGTCTGGCAATCGGATGAGTTCATAAACTGCTTGCCGGTCGGTCGTGTTAACGAACTGGATGGCGTCTGGCACGCCTTCTGCAGCAGCGGTATCACTGAGGATATCCGCAAGCGTTGTGTTGGAGTGGATTGCTTCGGATCCGCCCCGGAGGATAACTCCGTTTCCGGACTTGATGCAGAGTGCTGATACCTCAACAGTAACGTCGGGACGCGACTCATATACCACAGCGACGACACCGATAGGCACGCGAACTGTGCCAATTTTGAGCCCATTGGGACGTTCCCCCATACTGATGATCGCGCCAATCGGATCGGGGAGGGCAGCAACTTGACGGAGATTGTCCACCATCCGTTCAATCTTCTTGTCGTCCAATAGGAGGCGTTGCATGAGTGGTGCAGCGAGTCCGGTTTTTTCGCCTTTTTCGAGGTCAATTCGATTTGCATCCTGAATTTTATCTTTGGAATTCTGTAAGCTTTCAGCCATCGCTAAAAGCGCATGGTTTCGGACATCGGCGGAACTTCGTGATAAAACACGCATCGCCGATTTTGCCTTTTGTGCCTGCGATTGGATCAGTTTTTGAATGTTTCCGTTCATGGTGTTCCTTTGAGAGGTTGCTATAGATAGATGGTAATTGGAAATAGTGGTTGGTATTATAACATAAGTTTTGGAAAATTTTCAAGGGAGTTGCACAGCCAAATTTTGTTGTAATACCATTTCTAAAAATTCATGTTTCATTACCGGTTTTATGAAATGTGGCGCGATACGGCACAGGCTAACAGTTTCCTATGCTACAATTAGGAGATATATTAACCAGAAATGGTATAAAAAAGGTGCGGGCACCCGGCGAAGTTAGGAATATCCGTAGATGAGCGAAATCAGTCGAGTAATACCAAATTATCCCGATGTATGATTTCATCGTAATCGCGGTAGCCGAGAATATTTTCAATGTGCTTGGTGTGTTTTCCTGCGAGTTTGGCAGTCTCCACGGCATTATAGTTCACCAAACCGCGTGCGAATTCCGTGCCGTTTTCGGTGAGGCAGGAGACCGTATCGCTATAGTCAAAATCGCCTTCAACGCGTCGGATGCCAGCAGGTAGTAGGCTTTTACCACCTTGCACGAGCGCGTCCCGTGCGCCGTTATCCACAAAGAGTCTGCCTTTAGGCGGACGTGAATAGGCGATCCACCGTTTCCTTCCAGAGATACGGGAATTTGGAAGGAATAACGTTCCGAGAAGCTCACCCTTCAAGAGTCTCGTTACGACAAGCGGTTCCTGCCCGTATGCCATCACCATCATCTCTCCGGATCCGGTGACGATATCAGCGGCTTGTAATTTCGTCACCATCCCGCCAGTGCCGCTTGTTGTGCCAGCGTGCCCGGCGGCTTTCCAGACTCCTTCTGAGATGGTCGTAACGGTATGTATCAATTCCGAGTTAGGATTGTGTCTGGGGTCTGCGGTGTAAAAACCAGCCTGATCTGAAAGGATAACGAGGAGTTGTGCTTGGGCGAGGTTTGTTACGTAAGCAGAGAGCGTGTCGTTATCGCCAACCCGAATCTCGTCCACGGCGACGGTGTCGTTTTCGTTGATAATCGGAATCACACCGAGATGTAGAAGTGCGCGGAGGGTATCGTTCATGCGGGTGTAGCGTTTCCGGTTCGAGAAATCGTCGCGTGTAAGGAGCATGAGTGCCGTCCGCTGTCCATAGTTGCGAAATAGCTCCTCGTAAACTGTCATCAACTGGATCTGTCCAACAGCGGCGGCGGCTTGTAAGCGCGGTAGCGTCTGCGGACGTTGTTTCAGACCGAGTCGGGGCCAACCCGCGGCGATTGCCCCAGATGTAACAAGAATAACCTCCACACCGTCCTGTTTAACGAGTGCTAAATCGTGGACGAGCCCATGAAGTGCATCTTCGTTGAGGTGTGCTCCTTTTGAAATGGTACTGCTGCCAACTTTTACGACAATGCGTTTCACGTCTGACAAGCAGGCGCGCTGTTCAGCGGGATCGCATTGCTCGTGGGCTATAGGTGAACTCAAATTCATCAATTTGAATGGTGTCTCCTTCCACTGCCCCTGCGCGTTCCAGTGCGTTAATCACTCCGATCCTTTTCAGTTTCCGGTACAGTAGAATCAGTGCTTGCTCATTTTCCATGTCGGTCATGAGGACAGCGCGGCGAGGTTCCTCACCGTTGACAACAAATCCTTCCTGTGTCTCAGCAAGTTCAAACCGTGCGCGCGGCTCTGGGGGGAGTTCCTCTTCAAAGACAATCGTCGTCTCCGCTTCCTTTCGGGCGCGCGTTTCAAGGTATTGTAGGGAACGATACGCTTGTTGTATGAGTGGGTTTACCCCCTCGCCTGTAACTGCAGAGATAGGAAAGACTTTCCGCTTATCAAAATATTTTTGGACGCGTTCCAAATTCGCCTCAGCGTCCGGCATATCTATCTTATTCAGGGCGATGATTTGCGGAAGTTTTGTTAGCAGTTCGTTGTAATGCCCCAGTTCAAGGTTGAGTTGTTCGTAGTCTTGAATCGGATCTCGTCCATCTGTCGCGCTCAGATCGATGACATGAATCAGCATTTTTGTGCGCTCAATGTGCCGTAGGAATTGATGCCCCAAGCCTGCCCCTTTGTGGGCGCCTTCTATCAACCCAGGGATGTCGGCGAGGACGAAATTCTGCTCCCGATTGATGCGGACAACCCCTAAATTCGGACGGAGTGTGGTGAACGGATAGGCGGCGATTTTCGGGGTCGCGGCAGAGGTTCGCGCCAGTAGTGTCGATTTACCGGCGTTCGGATAGCCAACCAATCCGACATCAGCGATGAGTTTGACTTCGAGGCGTATCTCGCGTTCTGCCCCCGGTTCCCCTTTTTCTGCAACGCGCGGTGCCTGAAAGGTGCTGCTCTTAAAACGGGTATTACCTTTACCACCAACTCCCCCGCGCGCAATAACAACAGTTTCATCAGGCTCCGTCAGATCTGTAAGCAGCTCGGCTGTATTGAGGTCTCTGACGATGGTGCCGGCAGGAACTCTAACGATACAATCTGCGCCATCTGCACCGTCTCGCTGCTTGCCAGTGCCGTGTCCACCGTTTTCAGCGACCTGACGCGGATTATGACGCAAGTCGATCAGCGTACTCATCCCAAGGGTAGCGACGACGAGGACGTTCCCGCCATTACCACCGTCCCCGCCATCGGGACCGCCGTGAGGGACATATTTTTCCCTGCGGAAACTGATGCATCCGTTTCCACCGTTACCTGCTTTTACTTGAATCCTTGCTGTGTCCATAGACTACACCCTTTAGAGAATAAGGGTTGAACTCCGACTGTCTGTTGTGTCAACCAAAACGCCTTGTCACTGTAATACGCTTGAATTAATTATACACATAGGTGTCAATTTAGTGCTGTAGGTTGGGTTGAACGGAACTAAAAAGGACAGTGCCGACACCCTAAGTACGCTTTGAAAATGATACCAATTGTATGCTATCAACAACGCAGTGAAACCCAACTTTATACCCTCACATCCCAAGTAACCACACGGGAAAGCGTTGGGTTTCTCTCGGTGCTCTGCAATGGAAGATGTATCGACCCAACATCGGTTTTCTTTGAGTTGCTGGCGTTTTGGTCCCACCCGTTCAACCTTGGGGAAACACCCTATCAAAAACATCTACGATGAAGTCTTTTCTTAAATTGACACCTATGCTCTTTATTAATTATACCCAACTCTGCAGCGGTTTACAACTTCATCTCAACTATTTTAGCAGCGTTATTCAGTTATCGGTTTTTTAGCCATTTTGTTTGAAAAGTCGCGACCGGGAGATCGCTCCTACAATAGCGGTTAGCAGAATAGAGGATTTAGGTTGGAAGCGACGCTATGTCAGTCACTGATAGCCGAGAGGTGGCGTAGCCACCACCCTGATAGCTGAAAGCCAATATTGTCAGGAGTCAGATGTTCTCACAAGGTCGCGACCGGGAGGTCGCTCCTACAGAAGAGGGAGTGTTTTTGCTTGGGTGTTTCCCCAGGATTCGGAGATCCCTCCTACAGGAGAATTGAACGACTCGACTTTTTTAGGGATATTTACAGCAAAATATACAATTACGCATAGATCAAAAGATTGGCGGGGTTACTTGAAGAAACACCCATAGGTGTCAATTTAGTGAATAGAAGTTTCCGTAGGTTGGGTTGAACGGTTCTAAGAAATATAATATGCCTATCCCAAACATACGCCAAACCTAATACACCGGCGTATCCCCGAGCGACAGAGTGAAACCCAACTTCATATCGATAGATTCACGCAACCGGTAACGGAAAATGTTGGGTTTCACTCGGTATCTCTACAATAAGATCGTCCGGGTCAGGCATCGGGGGTCTGTGATACCTTAACCTTTGGATCCTGACCGTTCAACCCAACCTACATTCCCACCCAGAGCAGTTATTAACCGCTCATGGATTCTGGAGGTACGCTGTCAAAGAAGGGAACGTGCAAATTCCATCACACCTAAAACCTTCCACTTGTGCCTTTGTCAATCTCCTCAATCACTACTTTCCAGAGGACCGTCTTGGAAAGTAGTCTCTCCTGGAGTCACCGTGTCTGGAAGCGTAAATGTTGCTACATGGTTGACGGATATTAAACCCGTTACCCTAATCTCTATCTTATGAGAAGCAGGTAGATCTTTAGTTGAAACAAAGAACTGAATGCTATGATCCTGCTCACCCTGATCATCGGTGCCTGCGGTTTGTACTATACTTGTACTGGCGTTTATATCTTCTTGGTGAGTACCATCCACATATACGTCGACCATAAATCCGCTAGTTCCAAATGTGAGTCCACGATTGTCGGGGGCTGGCTCTTGATAGTATACCCACACGATCCACCCTACTTTCTTGCCTGGCAACAAGTCGCCTTGCTCATCCACGGGGTAAACGCGGTGTGTATCAATGGGACCTGGTTTTGCTGGAGGCGGTCGGTCCTGTCCATTGCTGCCGTTTCCATCAGGGCCCCCATTACCACCACCGCCGTTTCCATTACCATTGCCGTTGCCATTGCCATTACCGTTGCCATTACCGTTGCCGTTTCCATCACCGTTTCCATTTCCATTTCCGTTTCCGTTTCCATTGCCACCGCCGTTTCCATTACCACCGCCGTTTCCACCGCCAATGTTGCCGTTATTGCCACCACCCTGATTACTACCTTGTTGTGCCGCTAATAATGCTAAGAGTTCGGAGGTGTCCGTCTGCTTCTCTGCGCGCAGAACAAGTTTTTCTTCATAATAGAAGTCGTAAACAATACTTCTTTCATGAATGTGGATGATGGGGGTGTTTGCACCAGGGTTTCCCAGTGGTCCTTGGGGTCCTCTGGGTCCTTGAGGCCCTTGAGGTCCTTGGAGTCCCAGTGGTCCTTGGGGTCCCTGTGGTCCTTGAGGTCCCGGAATAACCTTTAGGCAAATGGAATCAAACCCGGCTAACAGGCAGGCAGTGTCCTCACCAACTGAGTAAAGATATCGGTCTACATCATCAACCGTTAGTATGGGACCTGTATAAGGGAGCTCACATCCAGTGACAGTTAGGGACACTATAAAAATTGCAATGAGCAATTTTTTCATTAATTACCTCCGTTCTTATTTTATGGTAGATTTTAGAATTACTTAGACACTATAGTTGGCGAGGTTAAAAAACCCCAAGCAAAGACCCCGCACCTACCGTGCCTGCGGAAAACATAGGATTACCGAGGTATTTTCTGAAACCTCATTATAGTAAAATCTACAATTACCGATACACTGTTGCGGACGCGGTTCGGAAACCTCTCTAATGGGCCAGTAAGTGCCCAGTTCCATGCCTCTATAAATTTTTGGATTTCACTATAATTTGGTTATCCTGTTTTGCGGGCGCGGTTGAAATCGCGCGAATTTTCAATAGTTTCCTACAAAGGTAATAACGTCATTTTTCTGAGGGCGTTACGAAAAAGTGCTATAAAAATAGGGATAAAGTGTCAGAACGAGTGTGGTGTGTATTGTCTGAATTGCGGATTAAGTCAATTTTGCGGATTTTAAGAGTTTTTGTGTCTGAAACGTTGTCGTGTGTTGGGGGACGCTATCTGTATAGACGCGTTTTTCGCGGTAGGAAGTTGCGTTGGGTTCACTGCATTCAAGCCAATCTACGGGTTAAAAGGATACCATGGTGCTTCCACTTACGTGCCTCTGCCAATCGCTAAATCACCAACTTTACAGAGGACTTAGTTTGAACGTAGAAGTTACTGGCGTTACACTACCCTGATCACCTGTCATTGTGAATATTGCCTTATGGTTGGGGAATAAATCGATGACGCTAATAACCATTTCACTTAATTTCGTTGAAACGAAGAATTGAAGGGCATCTCCGCCGGGACCCCCTTTGGTTTGTGCGACACTCCTGACTACGGGAATTTTATTACCATTCTCATCTTTCTCGTATGATGTAGTAAGGTTTTCCACAAAGCCGTTTTCATCTCTGGCGTGTACTGTGACCTGAAGTCCGGTGTCCACATTAAAATTCGTTCCTGCCCCCTTGGGTGTGTCACCGAGTCTGTCACCATCTATATCTGGGTAGGTTATCCACACGATCCACCCTACTTTCTTGCGTGTATCGACAGCACTTGGCTGTACTGTTGGCACCGTCGGATCATCGTTATCGCCGCCGTTATTGAAACTACCATTACCATCCTGCTCTTGTGCTGTCAACTGCGCTATAATCTGGGTGGTGTCCGTTTCCCTTTCTGCGCGCAGAATCAGTCTGTCTTCATAATAGAAATCGTAAAGGATACTGTTTTCATGAATGTGGATGGTTGGAGCGTTTACACCAGGGCTTCCTTGTTCTCCTTGGGGTCCTCTGGGCCCCTGGGGTCCCTGTGGTCCTTGGGGTCCTCTGGGTCCTTGGGGTCCTCTGGGTCCCTGGGATCCCGGAGTAAGCTTTACGCAGATAGAGTCAAGTCCGTCTTGCAGGCAGACAGCGTCTTCACCAGTCGAGTGAAGATACTGGTCTACATCATCAACCGTTAGCATGGGACCTGTATAAGGGATTTCACATCCAATGACAGTCAGAGACACTATAAAAATTGCAATGAGCAATTTTTTCATCAATTACCTCCGTTCTTATTTTAGTTATTTTAACTCAAGTTGCTACTAACAAATTTTGGACGTTTCAACAAGGTTTTTCAGGGGCTTCCCACCCCGTAGGGGTGCTATGTCTATAGAAAATGGCGTGTTTAAGCAACCGCACCCCGTAGGGGTGCTATGTCTATGAATAGGTGGCAACTTGGATTATTTTATTGAAAACGTGGACGCTATCAGCCAATGAGTGATTATAAAGCAGTCCGTTTAACCTTAGGGATACATAGTCTCTTCAATTCATCAGCCAATTGAATATTATTCAAAAACCTTAAAACCCACTGCGGTTATCGCCTCTGTGAGATTTGCAGGGGTGACGCGTGAGGCATCGAAGTGAACGACAGCCTCGGCTTTGCGCAAGTTTACTTTCGCACGCCGAACGCCCGGAAGTTCTATGAGTGCATCCGTTACGGTTTTGACGCAATGTTGACAGGACATTCCGCTGATTTTTAATTTTGTTTTGTCCATGATTTTATGCCTTTGTAGGAAAACTGTACTTGCACGACGGACAGGTTTGCGTATCTGTACGAATTGCCAATCCACACTCAGGACAAATACGTTTCATCCGAAAGCGTTCAACAAAACGAGACACAATGACGATTCCGAAAAAAAGAATAATGAGAAAGGTAACTTCCCAAAAACCGATAGACACCCTTTACTCTCCGCCGTTCTTTACACGCAATAGGGAAAACCTGCAGACCACTCTACACACTTAATCTGCGTAAGGTTGTGAGGTTTGTCTCGTGCATTGTCTCCATCTGTGGTGTTTCAATGATAAGTGGAATTTCCGAGAACCGGGAATCGTTGAGGATATAAGCGAATGCGGTTGCACCGATATTGCCATCGCCGATGTGTTCATGCCGGTCCACGCGACTCTGGTAGGTCGATTTTGCGTCGTTGAGATGAAAAGCCCTCAATCGCGCTAAGCCGATAACCTCGTCAAACTGATTAAAGGTCGCCTCGCAATCAACCTCAGTCCGGATATCGTAGCCAGCGGCGAAAACATGACAGGTATCCAAACAGACACCAAATCGATCTGGGTATTTCGACCTACCGATGACATCACGCAAGTGTTGAAAGCAGTAGCCGAGGTTCGTGCCTTGTCCAGCGGTCGTTTCAAGGAGAACAGTGACATCCGGTGCATCAACGTTTTCAAATAGAAACTCGAAGCTCTCGCTTAACAGTTTTAAGCCGAGCTCCTCACCTTCGCCGAGATGCGAGCCGAGGTGTGTCACGATATATCGGAGACCGAGTGTATCCGCAAGTTCCATTTGCTCGTGAAACTGCTGGCGTGATTTTTCACGGACATCTGTTTTCGGCGAAGCGAGATTGCTCAAGTGAATATCGTGAACAATCACATCTCCAATCGGAGATGCTGCCCAAGCATCACGAAACTTATCAATTACTGCGGGGGTCGGCGGTTTCGCCGCCCACCGGTTTGGGTTTCTTAAGAAAATTTGGATTGTGTCGCAGTGGAGTTTATCGCCATTTGTAATGGCATTGTGTAAGCCGCCTGAAGTAGATACATGTGCACCGAGGATCATATTTGTTATTGCAAGTTTCGGTTCGCAAACTATACCGAAATTGGTATCTCCCTATATGTCTGTGATTAGACCTATTTAGCACCCTATATTATTAAAGATACCACAAAAAAGCAACGAAGTCAAACAAAATGCGTTTAAAATACGTTACGGGGGGATGTTTGTCCAAAAATCTTTAGAAATCTAATTGCATTTATTAGGTTTATCGAGGTGAAAGTAACAAGTTGGAAAATTACGATGTTCACGGACTGAAAGCCCAATCCTTCAGGTTTGGGATGAAAGTCCGCCCTCGTGAATAAGACCGAGGCGTTGTTTAAAAATAAGCGTGACTTTGCTATTAAAATGTGTTATAATTAATGTATCACGTTGGCAGACATTCATAGCATAATCGCAAGGTTATGTGTCTGCCTACCCACTCTGAAGGGGTTAAAAAGCGCGATACGTGAACTCCAGTGAAAACAGAGAGATATGAGTTATATCACCAGTCAAATACGATCCTTATCGGCAATCTTTTAGCCGATATGCACCAAGTGCATGTCCACCTCCTAAGGTTGCAGCGAAGGTATTTCCGTATCTATGGTAAATATGCGTCTTTTGAACGGATATGCAAACATATCACGAAGTTAAAACAACGGACAAAACCGCATTGGAAACAACTTCCAAGTCAAGCGATCCAAGACGTTGCGAAGCGTATTGATTTAGGATATCAGCGTTTCTTTGATAATATAGAAGATCGGCAGTCTGGTAAAACGACCCGACGAGTGGGTAAACCGCATATCAAACCGCAGCATAAATACAACTCTCTCACATTGAAACAAGCGGGGTATAAGATTGAAGGCAATCGTATCTATATCGGCTGTCTAAAAAAGTGGTTCACCTTTTGGAAACACCGTGAATTCACTGGCACAGTCAAGAAAGTCACCATCAAACGTGATAATGTTGGTGATTATTATTTAACAATCGTCTGTGAAAATCCTGAACCCACTGAAGTCCTTCCACTGACAGGTAATGTAGCAGGGGCGGACTTCGGTATGAAAACCTTTCTCACACTCTCAGACGGTATCAAGATAGAATCACCAGAGTTCTATAAGCAAAGCCTGAATGAAATCCGTTCAGCAAATAAAGCACTCTCACGAAAGCAATATCTCTCCAATGGTTGGTATCGTGCGAAACGCCACCTCGCACGTGTCTATAAGAAGATCGCCAATAGAAGGCGAGACTGGTTCTTCAAGTTGGCCCTTCGGCTTCTGCGAAAGTATGATACGCTTGCGATTGAAACCCTAAACCTTGATGGCATGAAACGCCTGTGGGGTCGGAAAGTCTCCGATCTCGCCTTCGGTGAGTTTGCTCTCATACTTCAGTGGATATGTGCGAAATACGGTAAAACATTGGCAAAAGCAGGACAGTGGCAACCGACGACAAAAGCCTGTAACGTCTGTGAGCATAAGAATGAGACGCTCACACTATCAGACAGAGACTGGACATGTCCGAAATGCAGCACCTCTCACGATAGAGATATAAATGCTGCGAAAAACATTTTGCGGGTAGGGGTAGCGGTCTAACGAGACCATAAAACCGATCTGATTCGGAATAAATCCCCGCAGGTGGAGCGACAATAAGACGTTTGACCCTTTGGGAAAAACGCAGTTGCTATGAAACCGAAGCCCAACCCTTTAGGTTTGGGTGCTATCACCAAGGCATGTGTTATTACGGATGGATTACCGTCTTGACTCCAAGCCCTGCGCCAGCATTATCGAACGCTGCTAAACCTTGTGCAATTGGAAACCGATCTGTTAACAGCGGCTCAAAATTGAATGCTCTTTCTATCAGGAGTTGCCGTGCCTCTTCAAGACTGGCGCGAGAAAACGCCCACGAAGCCATCAGTTTATGACCTGCATAGTGGAATTCTTCTAAATTGATATTGAGCGTTTCGCCATCGGGAGCGAGCCCAAAGAAGTTGACGCATCCGCCTCTGCGGACAATATCAAAAGCGAGTGTAATTACGGACGCATTGTTGGTTGTGGAAGAGATGACAGTATCGACCCCCCCACGGGTGATGTCCTGGAGTTGCGCGATAGCCTCGGGTGAGGTATCAAAAGTGAGATCGGCACCGAGGGTTTCGGCGACAGCCCTGCGGTGAGCCAGTGGTTCAAACACATAGGTTGTCAAACCCGCTCGCTTCGCCAATTGCGTGAATATCAAGCCGATGGGACCGGCACCCAGAATAGCAACAGAATTCTTGAAAAGGGTTTCCCGCATTGCATTCAGACAGCAGCCCAAGGGTTCCAGAAAGAGCAACTCTTCAGGTGGAACGCTGTCGGGCACTCGGATAAGCTTGCCGGTATCCACGCCGTGTTTTGGCATCCGCATATATTCGGCGTAGCCACCATCAATATCGTGACCGATGCCCTCAATGGTATTGCAGTATTTGTCCAGATCGTTCTGGCATTCGGGACATACACCGCAGGAAAGCATCGGATTGACAGTAACCCGTTCCCCGATTTTGACATCGGGATGTCGACTCTCTACCACTACGCCTGCGAGTTCGTGTCCCATCACGACGGGTGGTGCATAATCCGATACATCTCCACGTAGCGCGGCGAGGTCAGACGCACAAATACCACAGAGTTCCATCTGGATGAGCACATCACCGATAGTGAGTGTAGGGATGGGTTTCTCATGGATACGTAATTGCTGAATTTTCTCAAAAACGATAGCTTTCATTTTTTTAACTATTAAGTCTGGGTGCCGTTCCATTTCATTACACGGCTGATTCAAACTCGTAAGGCACGGTTTCTGCCTGATGTGTCTTGGCAGATTTTTCCGCCAAATCCATGATAGCGATGACGCGGCGCGCCGACTCCGGTGTCACAAGCAGTGGCGTGCCATCGTTTAAATAGGCGACGATATTTTCATAGTAGGTAGGTCCCGGTCTGCCGTGATGACCGACCTGCTGCTCTTTGGGCTGTCCCTTGACTTCGGATAAAACCTTAAACCCTCCGTCTTCGGAGGTAATCGCGCCGTGTGAGCCGAGCAGTTTCCACCGCTGTCCACCAATTTTCGCGATGTTAGACATCTGGATATTCGCCGCCGCTCCATCCGCAACGACCTCTCCGCCCGCAAATCGAATAATTGCTTGGACATGGTCCTCGTTGGTAATATCGTCCCAAACGAGGTTCGGTTGATAGAAGCCGATGACATTAATCATGGGTGTCTCAATAATATTGAGTAGCCAATCCAGGTAGTGGGCACCCCAATCGTAGAATTGTCCACCGGAGATCGCCTTGACACTGCGCCACCAATCTGGATTGGGTCTACCATAGCCGCCACCCCACATCTCAACACTAAAGACTTTGCCGATGATACCAGAATGGACGAGTTCACGAAGCGTCCAAAAGTCGGCATCCCACCGTCGGTTGTGATGAACGGATAACATAACATCATTCTCTTCGGCGGTTGTAATCATTTCAGTGGCTTCTGCGATTGTGACGCACATCGGCTTCTCGACAATGACATGCTTGCCTGCTTTAAGACTTGCTACAGTTGGACCACAGTGCAGACTATGCGGAAGGACATTCGCGATAAGATCGATGCCATCGTCCGCATTGAGTTCTTCAACCGAGTTATAGGTGCGGACTCCGGGAAAATCCTCTTGCGCGGCTTTTGTTCGCGCCGGGTCGATGTCACAGATGGCAACACATTCGATGCCGTCTGTATTTTGCATCATATTTGCGTGGGCTTTGCCCATATTAAATGCCGCTCCATACCCGAGGACGGCACCTTTGATGGTATCTGCCATTTGTTTTGGCTCCTTCTTTTTCTTGTATGAATGCCTAATTATAGCATAAACCAGAAAAATTCGCATAAAAATTACATGTGCATCGCCGGATCGGAAACTGATTGACATTTCCGAAAATTTGTGATAGACTCAACCGATGTTTGCTGGCATAGTTGCAGCGGGATCGTATACAAAATACAACTCCTAAAGGATGCGCAATCTGTGTCATTTCTACATACTATTATTTATGAGACTCCTTGAGGTAATTTATGGCAAAAGTTGGATTAATCGGGGTTGGCAACATGGGGATGGGGATGTCAAGAAACATCCTGAAAGCTGGACACGAACTCACAGTGTATGATGTCCTCCCAGCGCCGTTGGAAACACTTACACAAGAGGGTGCATACGCCGCTACATCGCCGCGTGAAGTAGGCGCAGCTGCAGACACCGTCTTTATCATGGTGCTGAATGTCGAACAGGTCAAAGCAGCACTTCTTACAGAAGATGGGTTATTGGCAGGACTCAAACCGGGAAGCACGGTCATCTGTACGGCGACCATCGGGCGCTCACAGGTGATGGAGGTCGCTGAACTGGTGACAGAAAAAGGGTTTAATATTGTTGATGCTCCTGTCAGTGGCGGGGCACCGGGTGCAGCCGCTGGAACCCTTACAATGATGGTGTCGGCACCAAAGGAGACGTTTGCAGCATCAAAACCGGTGCTCGAAGCAGTCGGACGGGATATCTATCATGTTGGGGAAGAGGCTGGGATGGGGCAAACCGTCAAATCTGCACTCGCAGTTCTAATAGGCGTTACCTATGCCGGTATCTTTGAAGCACTGACGTTGGCGGTGAAGGCGGGTGTAGCACCGGAAACACTTCGCGACGTTGTCAGCACAAGTGTTGTTGGGAATTTCCTTTTCAGAGACACAACACAAAATATCTTGGATCGGAATTTCAAGGGACAAAGTAATATCGGCACAATGTATAAGGATCTTACTTTGGCGAAAAACATGGCAAGTGATTGTGGGGTGCCACTCTTCGCGGCAAGTGCCGCTTTTGAACTGTTTCAAGCGGGAAAAGCAGTAAACCCTGACGAGGATAACTGGACGATTATCAAAATCCTTGAAAACATTGCAGGTATCGAGATTCAAAAAACGAAATAATTGTGAGGCAGGAATCTTGCGAGAGTGTATTTAGCATTTTTGAAGCCTACAAAGACAAAGAAATTGCGAGGGATTGAATGCTCAAATTGGGAACTATCACAGATGGAATCAGCCGGGACTTCGAGTATGCGCTCGATACGATGGTAGAAACTGGATTGGAATACGTTGAATTACAGTACCTTTGGGAAAAACAGGTTGGCGATCTGACGGATGCGGACATAGAGCGAGTCAAAGGGTTAATCGAGGAGCGGAATCTAAAGATGTCGTGTATCTCGCATCACAATCTCACGGCACTTCCTCTGGATACGACAGTTGATGCGCCGGCATATCGGTCACACATTGCGACGTTACAACGGTGTATTGATGTTGCCCAAGCACTTGGCACGAACCTGGTCCGGATTTTCAGTTTCCGAAAAGAGATGGTGCTTTTTGGGGCGGAACCCATTATCTCCGAAGGTGCTTGGACGACACTCCTGAAAAGGTTAAAGGAACCGTTGCGAATCGCCGATACGGCGGGCATTACGCTCGTTATGGAAACAGCAATCTCCGGTAACGTGACATCGGCACACCTTGCGAGAAAGTTGATTGATGAATTAGACGCGCCACATCTGAAAGTACTCTGGGATCCGTGCAGTTCCCTCTATTGTACCGAAATCCCCTATCCGAACGGCTACGAAATTATCCGCGAGCACATTGCACATGTTCACCTCAAAGACGGTGTCGTGAATCTCCCAGCGGCGACATTCGATTTCTGTGCGATGCGCCAAGGACAGATGGATCCTTACTACAATGACATCGTGAATGCGTTGAAACGGGACGGATACGACGGTGCGATCTCCTTAGAGAGCGTCTACACGCCGGTGGGCGGGACACGCGAGGACGGATTTAGGGAATCGCTACCAGTCTTTATGGAACTCATGGGACGATAGCAAGACTTAAAAAGGAAAAGGACGCAGCCGATACATTTTGACTGCGTCCTTTAATTTTTTAACTATGCATGGCAAAGCCAAACATTACTTGGTTTTCAGGCTTCCCCAAGTTGTGAAGAGTTTTCCAGCAGGTTCAACGGAAACAAATCCACCGGTGTAAATATCCCATGTACCACCGACACCGGCGAACATGCTCCAACCGCCGCCGCGTTCACTGACCTTCACCAAGAGGACATTTTTACCTGCGATCAAGTTAACTTTGAAATCATCTTGGAAATCGCCAGCACCCCGGTTGACGGCGTTTGTGTGAACCACTTCACCGTTGAACCAGACTTTGACGGAATCATCACTACCGACTTTCGCCGGAACGCCATCCTGAGCTTCGGAAGTTTCAAGGATGATGAGTGCATAAGACGAATGGTCGTTGACATCACCTTCGCCCAAGCCAATCTCGTTGACGAGATCGTTGATGTTGTTGCCACCGGTTTCGGAAATCTCACCGAGCGTCCATACCAAATCACCGACAGCATCGCCTTCCTTGGCACCGTTTGCTGCGACCATATCTTCAGTGACATCACCACCGCTGGCTTCAGCAAGCGAATCCACATCAGTGGAATTTGCGCCGCCTTGATTTGCTTCTGTTGCGGCAATCATCCAGAGCCATGGACCCGTAATTTTTCCAGCTACACCCGGAGTAGCGGGTTTAAAGATAGCAGTCACATCGGCATCGACACCGACGAACATGCTCCAACCACCACCACGCTCACTGACCTTCACGAGCAACAGATTATCGCCTTTCTTTATATCAACCTGAAATGTGTCCTGAAAGTCACCAGCACCCCGGTTAATAGCGTTTTTGTGAACCTCTTCACCGTTGAGCCAGACCTTGACAGAGTCATCACTGCCAACTTTCATATCTACGCCGTCTTGATCGGAATCGGATTCAAGCGTGATGAGCGCGTAAGACGAATGGTCATTGACATCGCCTTCACCCAAGCCAATATCAGTGACGGTATCGTTGACGTTATTACCGCCTGTTTCGGTAATCTCGCCGAGTGTCCATGCCAAATCACCGACAGCATCGCCTTCGTTGGCACCGTTTGCGGCGATCATCTCTTCGGTAACATCACCACCGCTGGCTTCAGCAAGCGAATCGACATCTGTAGCAGCTGCACCGCCTTGACCGGCTTCCGTTGGGGCAATCATCCAAAGCCATGGACCGGTAATTTTATCTTGGGCATCAGCGACGTTCGTCATCGTCATGACCAAGAGGGTCATGAGACATGCCAACCCTATTGTAAAAAGTTTCCTATACATGAAAATCCTCCAATTAATTTTTTACTTTTAAATCAAACAAAGTGAAATTAGCGTTGCCCGTTCTCGCGGGTCCGGTTGCACCGTGATCAGAAAATCGTGGCTACAATATAATGCCGATACTTACAAAGATAGGACAACTTCTTTAGAGTAGTTTAACAAATATACCACAATTAAATCAAGCACAAAAAACTTTGTGCGGTTTTAGCCGGTAAAAACGGTTCCGGATTGCGAACTCCCGGAACAATAATACCGGCTAAAAATGCCAACTTAGTAAGAACGTTTGATTTCTGCCCACTGCGTCGCTAATTTTCCAGCAGGTTCAACGGGAAGTCCCTTGAACTTCAGGTTGTATTCCAAAGGCGCGTCAATCCCGGCGAACATGCTCCACCCACCGCCGCGTTCACACACTTTAACCATAAAGACGTTATCGCCTTTTTTGATATCTACCTTAAATGTGTCCTGAAAATCACCCGCACCGCGGTTGATAGCGTTTTTGTGAACCTCTTTGCCGTTCATCCAGACCTTAACGGAATCATCACTGCCGACACGGGCTTCAACGCCATTCTTCTTAGCCTTTGATACAGCGTTGATCACGGCGTAGGAGCAGTGGTCATTGACATCGCCCCCGGGGCCCAACTTAATCTTTATGAGCGTGTCGTTGATGTTGTTCCCCCCGGTTGCGGAGATTTCTCCCTCGGTCCATTTGTAATTTTCGGCAAATTTGACCTTCAGAATTTTCTTCGTAAGTCCTTGTTCTGCAACGTCTTCCTCGGTCAGTTTACCCTTTGTTGCGTCGTCGATACCGTCGTCATCTGTTACGGCAGCACCGCCTCCGCCTGCGGGGCTTTCGGTGATCATCCACATCCAAGGACCTTCAATTTTGTCTAAGGCAGTAGCAAATTGTGCCATAAGAAGAAACCCGATAACACATATTGCCATAATCGTGAATATGCGTTTCATTTTTCTCTAACCTCCGTACTTCGATTGTAGAAAAATATGTTGTGGTTTTTGCCTCTGTTCAACTAACGAAAACAGTTTAGCGCAAGTTACCAAAAATGTCAAACTTATTTTTTCATTAAATTTGAAAATAACCATCGGTCATTCTGCCTGCATACGGACTCCCTCAATCGTTGCGTAATTGTTCCAAAATGTCAGCAGGCAAAGGCGCGGAACCCGAAGTCGCAACCCCGTCGTCAACTTGCGCCGGTGTCATCATCCCTGGGACAACACTGGAAACAGTTGGGTGTGCCAAGATAAATTTGAGAGCGGCTTGTGGGAGACTGCGCGCTTTAGTACCAATGATCGACTTAACCTGTTCTACCCGCTCCAGATCGGCGAGAAATTTCTCACGAGACCAAGTTTTTCGATAATCGTTTTCCGCAAAGACAGTCTCCGGTCCGAGTTGCCCAGAGAGTAAACCTGACGATAGGGGCTGCCGTACGACAACAGCGATACCGTTCTCGGCGGCGGTTTCCATCACAGGGGTCGCCATCCCTTGCGTGAGAATGTTATAGGTGAGCATCAATGAAGAGATACCGGTGTCTTCCATTGCCTTTAGCGCGTCTGCCTCGCTGCCGAGACCCATCCCGTAAAAGCGAATTTTCCCTTCGGCTTTGAGTTCCTCCATTGTTCCAAACGCGTCATCCCATGCGTCTGCGGGGGGTGACGAGTGGAATTGGTAGATGTCTATAACATCGCGCTTCAACCGTGTGAGACTCCCTTCAACTGCCAGACGGATATAGTCCGGCGAGACGTTGAACGATGGATGCTCCCATCCATGGCTAATCCAGCCATCGGAATCTAATTCATAGCCGAGTTTCGTTGCAATGACAACCCTATTGCCGAGTGCCGAAAAGGCTTCACCGAGCAGGCGTTCAGCACGGCCGCCACCGTATTGGTCTGCTGTATCGTAATAGGTAACACCACTTTCAAAGGCGTATCGGAGGAGATCCACAGCGTCAGTTTCACCGATGTCTCCCCATTCACGGCCCCCGAGCTCCCATGTTCCCATGCCGATTTCAGAAACGGTTAACCCTGTATTTCCTAATTTGCGTTGGCGCATTCTTTCCCCCTTCGCAAGGCACGGAACCCTGCGGTATTGAAGTATTACGCATTAGATTTGTCTTTTATTTTAGGATATTCACGATTATTTGTCAACAGTTTTATCGTTTTCTGTAACTCGGAATCTTCATTCATACAAACGAATTTAGATTGACAGACCACACTCATTTTTGATAAGATAGAGTTATTCATTTGAAAGGAGCAGTTGATGGCTAAAAAACGCGGTAAATTTCGTTTGAATGGTGTCGGCACAAAGACAGAGCAGCATGCTGAGCGAGCCTTGCGGTTGGTGAAGTTAAATTCGCCTAATGCGGATCCGCTTGCATACGACTCTTTGTTGTACGTTGAACGTCAGGATCCGGAAAAATTTAAGACTGTTATGATGGAGCCAGCAGTCGCGGCACTTTACGATCGGTTTGATGCCCGGAGGAAAACACGCGAGCAGACAATATTAGATGACCGGGCAGCACAAGAAGCACAGCAGGCAGCGGAGCGCGTAGCAGCAAAAGCAGAACGGAAAAGACGAAAACTTGCCCTTAACGGCGAAGGCACACTGATAGCACAACATATCGACCGGGTGGAACGGCTTTGGTCTGTCCTGCGAGAGCGCAATCATAACATGTATCAATATAGAACGCGAGTTGCCTTTGCCGAGTCTATGAAGTGGTTAGAAGAAAACGAACCGAATACATTTCTAAATCTTCTTGAGTCGCTTGACGACATGCCAAACGGTGATGATGCCTATTTTATCTTTGTTCGCCACGAACTCAACCATGCTCAAAAACAGGTCGCCGCGGCGCATGAAAAAATAGATTTAGACATTCTCGCGCCGACAGGAAGAAGAAAAGCACCAGCAAACTTGAAAAATCAGGCAATAGGCAGGGAACGTGAGATATATGAGGATGACATCACCCGGACCGAAGAAATAGAACCAGATCAAGCCGAACTATTCGATCTCTTAGAAGGGAAACTTTGATGAAATTATTGGTCACGGGTGGTGCTGGATTTATCGGTACCAACTTCATCCGATACTGGCTGCAATGTAATTCGGACGATGTTATCGTCAACTTTGACCGACTGACGTACGCTGGAAATCTCTCCAATCTGACGGACATAGCGGAAACCCACCACCCAAATCGGTACAGGTTTGTGAGCGGTGATATTCTGGACACTGCTCTTGTGGAAAGCACTCTGAAAAAAGAGCATCCGGACGTAATTGTCAATTTCGCTGCGGAGTCACACAACAGTCGTGCAATTCTGCATCCGCGGCGTTTCTTTGAAACGAACGTGATAGGGACACAGGTGTTACTGGATGCGTCTCGGAAGCACGGTGTACAGCGGTTTCATCACATCTCTACATGCGAGGTTTATGGCGAACTCCCTTTGGACTCACCTGACAGATTCAGCGAAAACGCACCATACCGTCCGCAGACGCCCTACAACGCCTCTAAAGCGGCAGCGGATCATCTCGTGAACGCCTACTTCCATAGTTTCGGTATGCCGATAACGATTTCCAATTGTGCGAACAACTACGGTCCGTATCAGCATCCGGAGAAACTCATTCCACTCTTTACAACAAATGCAATCCAAGATTTACCGTTAACGCTCTACCGAAGCAGTCATAACCGACGAGAATGGTTGCACGTCGAGGATCATTGCAGGGCAATCGCGGCAGTTCTTGAGTACGGCAAAATCGGCGAGACCTACAACGTCGGAAGTGGCGTGGAGAAGAGTATTGAAGAGATTAGCGATTTCATATTGGATATTCTTAACAAACCACAGGCTCTGAAAACTTATGTTCCCGACCGACCGGGGCATGATTGCCGTTATCTCCTTGATTCAAGCAAGATTGCCCATGATATGGGTTGGAAACCGATTATTGCATTTGAAGATGGTATGCGCGAGACGATCCAATGGTACGTTGAGAACCAGGAATGGTGGCAGACGATTCAGCAGAAAGCAGATAGTGAAATGATTCAAGAGGATAAATGGGAAACGTTCACACGGAGGTGAATGTCATGCAACTCACAACGGAACAATTGACAGCATGGAACCGAAATGGAATAATCGTGGTGCCCAACGTGTTTTCACCGAAAGCAATTGCACCCGCGTTAGAAAAGGTTGAACAAAATGCTTACGATGGCTTGACTTACGCCGAATATCGAGCGAAATGGGATCCGCAACCAGACGCACTGAAAAGTGCCTATGAGAAAAACAGCGATATGCAACGGCTCGCTGGTCCCTTTGGTAAAGCACTGCATTTTCCGACAGGCTTGGAAGTGGTGGATAAGCTCATCGAAAACGAGACATATCTCGCAATCGCGCAGCAATTGTTAGGCACAGAAGAAATTCGGCTCAGTTATGGACAAATCTTCCTTCGAGAGGGGCTCACCGATAGCCGTCACAGTGAACATCCGTGGCAGGGGTATCATATTGACAATGCGACGAATTCCGCCTTGCCACCACATCCGGATTGGCAACGCTACGGATATATTCTGTCCGCTATTTTCCTACATGACATCGAATTGGACGGTGCACCGATGCTCGTCTGCCCAGGTTCACAGAACCAGTTGGATAAAATATGGGCGAGGTACCCGGGTAGAGCAGGCGGAATGGGTATTCCTGACTTACGTGAATTTAAAGAACTCGGAGATCCGATTCCCCTTACGGCGAAAGCGGGGAGTGTCGCGTTCCGTTCCAGTTACTTGGTTCACGCAGCGCAACCGTTTCAGAACAAAACCAGACAGCGCGGATGGATGGGCTATCATTTTCATCGTGCGGACAATGCCGATTGGTGCAAAACGACGCGCCCTGTACCCGGCTGGGGTAGCCCACAATATATGAAATTTGTCGCGCAAACGACCCCCGCCGTGCGACGCGTTCTGGGGTGGCCCGCTCCGGGTGATGCATACTATACGCCGGAAGCCCTTGCACGTCTTGAACAGGCATATCCGGGTATTGATTTGGATCCCTATCGGTAGATATTCGGTTTAGCGCGCTTGCAAAGCGCGCCCACAAACATAAAGAAACAGAGAGGACTGTTTATGAGTAAAACAAGAAAAGTTTTGATGATGAATGAAGCGGGACGTATCTGGACAGATGAAGAGGAAACGCCTGCACCGAAACCCGGACAACTCTTAATTGAAGTTCATGCTTCGATGGTAAGTCCCGGCTCGGAACTCGGTGGTGTCAAACGACGACGCGAGAACCCAGGTTCTGAAGCGCGACAACGTCCGTTCGGTTATACGAACGCGGGGGTGGTCATTGGCAAAGAGGGAGATTGCGACGAATTTGAGATCGGCGATAGGGTGGCTGGTATGGGAGGCGGATATGCGCTCCACGCCACGTATGCCTGTGTTCCACACAACCTATGCGCGAAGATTCCGGATAACGTCAGCGACGAAGAAGGGGCATCTATTCATCTTACAGCAACGGCGTTGCACGCGGTGCAACGCGGGCGCATCCGTATCGGCGAAAACGTTGTCGTTGCTGGATTAGGTATTGTCGGACAATTCGCGTGTCAGATAGCCAGAGTCGCAGGTGCCTATGTCATTGGATTGGATAGGTTGCCGCTACGGATAGGCATTGCAGAAGCCGCGGGGATACATCGCGCGATAAACGTCTCGGACGCAGATCCGATTCCAATTGCGAATGAATTTACGAATGGTTACGGTATGGATTGCGGAATTATCGCCTTCGGTGGCGATGGAACAAGTGCGTTTCAACAGATCCGTGCGATGCTGAAAACCGCACCCGATACCCACAAAGTTGGACGGATTGTTATCGTCGGTGGTGCGAACATTACACACGGTTTTGCGGCGGGTCTCGGCAACGTTGATGTTATTAGTGCGGCTCGCACGGGACCCGGTTACCACGACGAGGATTATGAGCACGGCGCGGATTACCCACCGGTGTTTGTCCCTTGGCCCACACAGCGCAACTTAGAATTATCACTACGGCTGATGTCGGAGGGCAAAGTCCAGGTGAAACCGCTGATTACAGATATGATTCCGATTGATCAGGCACCCGAAGGGTGTGAAAAATTGATTCAAACGCCGAATGAGGCGTTGGGCGTTGTTTTCTCAATGCAGTAGATGAACATTAGGTTGGCATACTCCCGCCGCTCAAGCAGGAGTTTGGCGGGAAGATTTGATAAAGGGATGGAATACTCTTAAAGGTGCACATATCCCAAACCCTGTTGAATCTAACCAGAAACCATCGTGAAACGAAGTGGAACGATGCCCAGGAGCCCATAGTTAGAAAAATGGAAATTAGAGCAGGTCGCGAATCAGAATTAGAGCAGGTCGTTGAACTTTGCTGCTTAGCGTTTAATCCCGATGGACATGAACGTTATTGGCAGTATGTGCGCGGTGACAGCAGTTACAGACTTCCGCAAACCCGGGTTGTTGTTGTGAACGACACAGTTATTTCAACCTTGCGCGTCTGGGAACGACGGATACGGGTCGGGGCATCCTTCGTAACGATGGGTGGCATTGGTGGTGTTTGCACACATCCGAAGTATCGTGGGGTTGGGTATGCATCTGCCCTCATGCGGGATACAATTGACTATCTGCGGATGACGGGATGTGACATCGGTGCGTTGTTTACTATCATTCCAGAGGGCTTTTACCGCCAATTGGGATGGACCTCCCTCCCTTTGCACGGTTTCGTCGTGCCGCGCAACTCGACGATGAACGTAGAATATCCATCCGGATGGGAGATAAACACTTTCAACCCAGAAACAGATTTAGATGCGGTGGCGAGACTACACGACCTCATCAATGCCCAGCAGAGTGGAACCATCGCACGGACACGCGCTTATTGGGATATGGCCCCCTGCCGCATCCGTGGTGTTTTTCCAACCCTCGTGGCACGCCGAGACGGACACATCGGCGGGTATCTTAACTATGAGATATATGAAAAGACCGCAGAAGTGCGTGAGGTAGGATACATCCCTAATAATCCAGGAGTCTTAGAGGCATTCGTATCCCATTTTCTGAAAGCGTGTGAAGCACAAGAGGTTGAGAAAATAGAAGGTACATTCCCGCCTCAACATCCATTTGTAGAACGCCTCACAGCAGGATGCAATGGCGCATTAACTCCGACAACTGATACGACAATGATGCTCTACGCTGTGAACCTACCTGTGCTTTTGCGTCGCCTTGTCGTCGGGTGGGAATCGCGAATTGCGGATGCCGAAGAGACGTTTCCACCGCTCACCGTCAAATTGCCCGCTCTCAACAATCAGCAAGCAGCTCTACGACACAATGCCGATGGCACGCTGCAAATCGTTCATGAAGATATTGATGCTGTTGACTTAGGAGTAGACTTAACCGAAGCAGATTTCTGGAAACTTCTGTTCGGCGAGATAGGGTGGGAGCAGATAAGCCCCGATGCTTCGGTATCTGCTGAGGTTTCGGCGTTTTTAAAAATGCTGTTTCCTAAACGCGATGTCATCTTCTGGTCTCCAGACCGGTATTGAGGTGAATGGAAGGTATGGGTAAAATGAACTCGGAATCTCGGAAACAGGGCACCCAAACCAGCGCGTTCGGAACCTCTGGAAGAATCAATCACGATGCCAGTGAGTTTTATGGGAGCAAACTCTACGCCGATCAGGAACCTCCAAAACCCGACACGTGGACAGAAAATCCTATCCCTGCTGAAAACCTTGATCGATTCTATTGTGCTTCGAGCACAAATATGTCCGCAATTCCCGACGCCAGTGTTCATCTGATGGTTACGTCTCCTCCGTATAATGCGAAAAAGGAGTATGACGAGGATTTGTCGCTCGCGGAATACAGAGAACTCCTCTACGCTGTTTTCGCTGAAACCTACAAAAAATTGGTTACTGGGGGCAGAGCATGTATTAATATCGCCAACTTAGGACGGAAACCCTATATCCCGTTGCATAGTTACATCATAGAAGACATGTTAGCGATTGGTTACTATATGCGGGGTGAGATTATTTGGGACAAAGCTTCAAGTGCTGGATCTTCAACGGCGTGGGGAAGTTGGTTATCGGCAGCGAACCCCGTACTGAGGGACGTTCATGAATATATCCTCGTTTTTTCCAAAGACTCCTTTTCTCGGAAACGCAACGGGAACCAAGAGAATTCGATTTGCAAAGAGGATTTCTTAGAGTGGACAAAAAGCGTTTGGACGTTTCCGTCCGTCTCGGCGAAGCGGATCGGACATCCTGCGCCTTTTCCGGAGGAGTTGCCGCATCGGTTAATTCAACTCTATACCTTTGTAGGTGATGTCGTCCTGGACCCATTCTGTGGAAGCGGCACCACGTGCCTGAGTGCCTTAAAATCAGGGAGACACTATATTGGGTACGACATTGAGGAGAAATACGTCGAACTGGCAAATGAGCGGATCAAGCAATATACCAATCAAGGACGTTTGCCAATATAAGTAGACTTAACTCGAAACCGATAGTGCGTAAGTTTTTCGTGCCTCTGTTCCAAATGCGACAATCGACTCCGATTGTTCCGTTTCAACCGGTACACCATCACATGTCACCGAAACAGTTGCGGCTGTTCGGACAGTGCAGTCTTCTCCCAATGTGGAATGAAGGTGTGCCTCGGTGAGTTGTCCATTCTCCCATGCCATTGCCACTTCAAATCCGCCGCGGGCACGCAATCCACTGGCGCTTCCTGTGCCCCATGCTTTTGGAAGCGCGGGCAATAGGTGAATCTCACCCGCATGGCTCTGAAGCAACATCTCTGCAATGCCGGAGGTTCCCCCGAAATTTCCATCGATCTGGAAAGGTGGATGTGTATCAAAGAGGTTCGTTAAGGTGCATTTCGCCAGAAGTGCTTGGAGATGCGTGTATGCCTCCTCGGCATCCTCAAGCCGTGCCCAGAAATTGACGAGCCACGCGCGGCTCCAACCCGTATGTCCACCCCCGTGTGCCAAGCGATATTCCAACGATTTCTTTGCCGCGGCTGCTAACTTCGGTGTCCCATGCAGCGTAATCTGGCAACTTGGGTGGAGTGCATACATGTGGGACATGTGTCGGTGTCCTGGTTCCGGTTCGTCGTAGTCAAAGACCCATTCCTGCAGCCGTCCTGTTTTCTCGCTAATCTGGAGCGGTGCGAGTCGTTCCAGAGCGGAAACCAATTCAGCACGGAATTCGGCATCCTCCCCGAGAACATCAATGCAGGCGATACAGTTGGTAAAGAGCTCATGAATAATTTCCAGGTCCATCGTTGCAGCGTAGGTAAAAAGGGAGCGTGTGCCATCAGACTTTAGGAAGCTGTTTTCGGGTGAGTGTGACGGATTCGTGACGAGTTTACCAGCAAAAGGCGTGCCTTCGGGTGCCTCAACGAGAAAATCCAGTATGAAGCGGGCGGCACCTTTCATGAGTGGATAGCCCTGTCCTATGAGAAAATCTTTATCGCCACCGAAAAGATAGTGTTCCCACACATGTTCACATAGCCACGCGGCACCTACGGGCCAAATACCCCAGATGCCGTCAGCAGGTGTTGTGAAACCCCATACGTCAGAAAGATGATGGACAACCCAGCCATTGGCACCGTAATGGCACTTCGCTGTGCGACTCCCCGGTCCAACGAGTGTATCCATATAATCGAATAAGGGGATATGGCACTCCGCAAGGTTGCAAATCTCAGGGATCCAATAGTTCATTTGGAGGTTGATATTGGTATGGAAATCGCTATTCCAAGGGGCGTTCATGTGCTCGTTCCAGATGCCTTGCAGATTTGCGGGGAAGCATCCTGGTCTCGAACTTCCCATCATCAAATAGCGTCCATACTGGAAGTAAAGGACAACAAGTTCCGGATCCGATGCGCCTACCTTTACTGCTTCCAAACGTTCGTCAGTAGGGAAATTCGTAGCGTCGGTAGTACCGAGATCCAGATGCACTCGTTGAAAGAGGTCCTGATGATCGACAATATGATCTGTTCGAACCGTCGTATAAGATTTTGCGTCAATATTAGTGAGATGACCTTCGCAAAGCGCGTGCGGGCTTCCACTCACATCGTTCTGATTAATGTAACTTGTTGCAGCGGCGAGAAGAAGGGTCACGGCATTTGCGTCACGCACAGCAAGCTGGTCGTTCTCCGACTGGACCTTTCCGCCCTTAATTTGCACCTGTAGATACACTGAAAAGCGCATTCCATTATTGCCACATTGCCCATCCAATCTAAGGATATTAGCGGCAATTGCTTCAACAGTGGCATCTTGTTCCCGAGTTATCGCGACATCGAAAGCGAGTTGCCCTGTTGTGTCAGATTCAATTCTAACGACAATGAGGTTGTCTACCGCTGTCGCAAAAACTTCTCTGCTAAAATTGACATCTCCGCAGCGATAGGTTGTCTTTGCAATGCCTGTGTTCAGATTTAACTCTCGGCGATACTCAGTAGGATCATCATCATACGAAAACTCCAGAGACAGATCGCCCAAGGATTGATAGGACTTGATACGTTCTGGTACGCCAAGCATCGTCTCGCCAGCGAGTTTAGTGGCTTCTTCGTTTTTGTCGTCAAAGAGCAACTGCTGCACTTTCTGGAGTGCTTCCAAAGCTTTTGGGTTGTTGGTGTCGCGGGGCCCGCCATCCCAAAGAGTTTCTTCGTTGAGTTGAATACGCTCGCGTTCCACACCGCCAAACACCATAGCACCGAGCCGTCCGTTTCCAATGGGTAGTGCATCTGTCCATACCTCGGCTGGTTTCTGATACCATAAAACAAGATTATTTGTGTCTATATTTGTCATTGACTATCCGTAATTCTTTAGAGCTCACGTATTGAACGACGATCACCATGACCATCCCCTTCGTTCTCGGTGACGGCATAGCACCTTCACTGCCTCATGCGCTTTCCTCTCTGCCGCGATGTGTAAAGGCGTATGACCTTTATCATCTTCAGCGTTAGCATCCGCGCCATTTTCCAGCAATACTGCTGCTGCCTTGTAAGCATTGTCCCGTGCCGCATCATGCAGGGAAGTATAGCCAGATTTTTCCTCCGAGTTGACTGGACGCGCAACGCGCTTAGATGTTGATGAATCCCCCGTCTTTCCCGTATCTATTCCTGAGGTAGCTTCCATGACATCATGGAAACCATACTTTAGGCACTCTTCTAACCCAATACTTCTTCTATAGACATTTCGCCCCGCTGGGGCTTTAGGGTATTTATGTGTCGCGCGCTATAGACATTTCGCCCCGCTGGGGCTGCTCGCTGTTGATGCCGAGAATCTTTTTCTACGAGTTTCATCAAAGTAATGAAACAACAGAATATTCATTCAGGTTTCTAACAAACGTCGGCACGCATTGGTGATAAGTAAGTCTGGATAGCACACAAATTGTCCAAACTTTAGTAATTTCTTAAGTGTAACATATATTGACCCAGTGGCTCAAGCGACTTGAAATTCATCAAGTTCTTCGGGTTGAAAACCATGACAACAAAAACAACTCAACAAAACAGCACGTTCGAGACTACGCTTACCGCTGCCACGGAACACACCCAGCCTTTTGCGTTTCCGTCTGAAATAACTGACTCATTTCTCTAAAAAGGTCCATCTGTGTCTGTGAGCCGTTTGTCGTTTCCAGTGGATCGCTTGACAAATCATAGAGCTCCAATGGCTCAAAAGGGCTGTTGTGCAACAATTTAGTGTCCCCACGCCGTACGGCATGCTGACACTGCCCAAGAAACCGCTGTCCCCCCTCTCTTCGCAACCAGTAAAGGATGCGGTCAGAGAAGTCTTGCTGTTCCGCTTGGAGTGTTTGCCAAATTGAACGTCCCTCGATCTCATGAGTGATCGGTGCCCCTGCCACCTCACATACTGTCGGGAAAAGATCCATCAGCAATGCAACCTGATCGGTGACATATCCATCGGGAACGTGTCCTGGCCACATTGCACACGCCGGGACTCGGATGCCGCCTTCGTACATTTCGCCCTTTTGCCCGCGCAAGGGACCGTTGTGCGCCCCAACGTCCATCGACCCGCCGTTGTCAGAGGTGTAAATAACGAGCGTATTGGACAACTGATCTGTTTCAGCAAGCGTATCAAGTACTCGCCCAATGCCAGTATCCATGTGCTCAACAAGGGCAATGTATTTGGCGCGTTGTGGAGAAATATCCGGCTCGCGTTCCCTCACCCGTTCCACCCAATCGTCAGGCGGTTGGATCGGTGTATGGGGTGCATTATAGGCAAGATAGAGGAAAAAAGGCTGTGAGGATTGCGCCTGCGCACGGATGAAATCCACACTCCATTCCGTGAAGAGATCTGTGGCGTGTCCCTGCGGATCGATCGTATCGGAGCCGTGTCGCATGTAATTAAGGTCGTGCCGGAGATGCGTGTAGTAGTCATCCATCATGTCGCCGAGGAAGCCGTGAAAATGGTCAAAGCCTCGCTTGCACGGATGGTTCTCCTGTTCAAGTCCAAGGTGCCACTTACCGATGAGTGCAGTATGATAATCCTTCTGCTTCAAAACTGAAGGGAGTGTGACTGCATCCTGTCGAAAGTATCCCCAACTGTTTTCTGGATGAGTGCGGATTACGCCTGGGACTCCGACTCGGTCGGGGTAGCGTCCGGTCATAAGAGAGGCTCTACTGGGAGAACAGACGGAGGAATTGGCATAAAATTTGGTAAATCGCACTCCGTTTGCGGCAATCCTGTCAATATTGGGTGTCTGAATTGATGGACCGTTGTGAACTGAAATATCACCATAGCCGTGGTCATCGGCGAGAATAAGAAGTACGTTCGGTGACTTCGCCATAGTAATCTCCACATTAACCTAAGTTGCTACCTTATACTCAGCCATGCTGTCTTCCTTACAGCAACCCTTCAAAGATGAGTGCAGCCGGTCGTTCAGGTAGCACCCGCTGCACTCGGTTTGCCTTGTCTATTGCCGAGATTTGAGACTCGCCCACGTAGTGGCAAGTTTATCAGCAGGTTCAACAGGCAGTAGTTTTTCGATTCCCTTCTCCATCAGTTTCTCTATATCCTCTGCTTCCAGTACGGAACTGAAAATTGCGACCTCATAGAGTATACCATCAAGGGTCTCTGAAGTGTTGTTGGTCCAACCCCCGATGTTGACATCCGTCTCATTCTGAGGTGCTGGTTTCCCCATCCCGCCAACAGAAGCGATTTCCTCAGCATTTTCGTAGATCTTGATGGTATCCTTTGCGTCATAAGTTGCGGTCATATACAACCATTCATCTTTTTTCACTTGACCTTGATTCCAAGCCCCTTTCCAGCCGCCGTTCGAAAAGTAAGCTTCCCAGCCGGTGCCGCTGGAGCTTGTCCTGAAGGCATAATTTGCCACCACACCCCCCGCAGGTCTTTTGCCGAGAATATGTCCATAACCGTTCTCGGATTTGTTCACATAAGCCCAGGCAGTAATTGACCACGCCTTTTCCAGATACATACTGTCGGAGTCAGCAATGATAACCCGATCATTTTGTCCGTTTAAACTTAGGGCGGCGGGACGCCGATCTGGTCCTTTGACCCATTTTCCGCCCTGAAGTTCACCGTGGTTCTCGTTTCCAGAGATATCCTCAATTTTATCACCTTTACCTTCGTCGAGTAGCCAAATTCCTCTTGCGGTTTCAAAGTCGATCTCCGCATAAGTATGTACCGTGAAGGTCACACTGATGGTGATGATCGCTAAGCAAACTATAATGGATTTCATTTTTACCTCCTCAAGGTTGAATTTACCATTAATTAAGGGACGTTTTGACTGAGTGTGTCCCTCTAACTGAAACTAATTAACCAACTATTCCGAATTTACCACCTGAATCAGGGCGATGATATATCCAAACTGGAATGCCCATGCCTGTCGAACCCTACCAGAAACACCCGGTGGCGATGTGTCATCCACGTGTGATGGCGCATGGTCGGGCATCAGCATATACGGATACTCTACATCTCGAAGGACCTGTGCAACCTTGTGCATGTCCAAGTGTCCTTCGTCGGGCCAGACTTCTTGGAAGTTGTGCAGTCCGCCACGAATATTACGAAAGTGAATGTTGAAAAGTTTCTTCTGCTCTCCAAAATAGTGAAGAATTTCGTAGAATTCGGTACCCGGATCATCTAAACCTTCCGAAACTGTTCCACAGCAGAAATTAAAGCCGTGATACGGGCTATCCACAATTTCAGCGAAACGTTTCAAGCCGTCAAAGATGGGGTAATTCCATCGTTCAACGCCCCTCAGCACAGGCGCGGGTGGATCGTTCGGGTGGCACGCCATCTGGACTCGGTTTGCCTCGGCGACTGGAATCACACGCTCGAGGAAATACGCGATCCGATCAAACGCTTCTTCGCGACTCACCTCACCTGCCTCCGAGAGCGTTTCGTTATTGTACTTGGAGAAGTCGAATGTGCTGTAACTTGAGCCACCACGTCCGGGTGTACTCTCGGTCCGCTGATGATTTAGGATGCAAAAATTATAATTCAAACCTCGCAGTCCTGCCGCTGCTGCATTCTCGATCATTTTGCAAACGGCATCAATATCCGTATCGCGCTGCGCATCTTGGGCAAGCGTAATGCTCCTCGGAAGCCCTATATGAATCATCTCAAGACTGACACCCACTTCTGCCGCTTCCGCTTTGTGCCGAACCAGCGTTTCGGTTTCAGTATCGCCAACGGAGGCATCCATGTGCGTTACACCGTGGCGCACGAGGAATGCCAACTCTTTAAGAGATGTTCCGATGCCTTGAACACCGACGTGCATTGCCGCCTTTTTATGTGGTTGTTTCTCAGGTCTATCCATCGTTTCGTTCTCCTTTGACAATTGAATGTGCCGTATCAACTGTCGGACTCAAACGGTATCTACGCATTGTAGCATACTTAAAAAACTAAGTCAATTCAAAATGAGAGCACAGTCAGAGGCATTCAGTTTTCAGTAAATCGCACTCATGTTGAGATTGGCAATTGACAATTTCTGACGGGTGTGTTAAGTTAACACCAATCTTTTTAGACCCAATTCTGTGTGACAAACTCAGTTGAAAGGGAGAATTTTCATGGAAAAAGAGGTTAGAAACGACATCAAAGGTATTGATCGTTTTATATTTGAAGCCGGGTCGGACCGGGAACAACTTCACCTTCACATCTCCGAAGTCGGACCGGGAAGCCGGGCGCATCCACCACATACACACGAAGGTCAAGAAATTTTCTATGTATTTTCCGGTGAAGGCGAAGTCTTATTTGGTGATCAGACGCACCGTGTCAGCGACAACGAAGCCGTCCATGTTGATTGTCAAGTTTTACACGGCATACGTAATGTGGGTGAGGGACCCCTTCGCTACGCCGTGATTATCGCGAAGTGAACCCATCGCAATTCGGCGCGGTTTTATGAAGTTTGAAGAGATACTTCGTATATGGGGTTAGAACTTCCGCAAGAAAAGTCGGGGTTAGAAACCCCTCCCACATAACCTTCTTTGCATTACCGAATTAAATCATTAATCTTCATTATAACCGCGTTTTACACAATTCGTGTTCACTCTACTCTGAAGACTCTAACGGCAATCCCTCCGAGAGTAACTTATAAATCCCATAAATGCCGACAGCAATCAAGACAATCCCGACAGTTGCTAAGCCGCGCCGTACCCAAATCGGTTGTAAAAAGATCGGCAAATTGACGATGAACCAACGGGGTTGTAAGAGTTTTGACATAGCGATGCCGAAATACAGCGTTCCATAAGCGATAAGACCGATGTCACTCGCCAATTCCTGTTTTCGAGGAGTGACTGGCAATTTGAACGGATTCAGGAGGTAATCTCCAGAGAAGATTAGGGCGATTCCGACGACCAGAAAGATGGAGAGAATTACGGCTGGATACCCTGAACCCCGGAGTGTTATCAACAAACCGATACTGAAACACCCCAGAATGAGGCTCATTACCCCTTGCATAATTTGATAGTTTCTATTGCGTGAGACCATTTTTGCCCCAAGTGCGGAATAGAGGTATCTACAACGCACATTTGCAGGTAATTTACGCGGCAGAAGATCCAAGCCGAATGCGCGGGTCAACCAGCGTATAACTGATGTCTGTTAGTAATAAACCGACGATATACAGCACAGAACCGAGATAAACCATGCTCCGCACAATGGCGAAATCCTGTGCGTGGATGGCTTCTATCGTAAATCCCCCAAGTCCCGGAATTGCGAAAAACGCTTCCATCACCAAATTTCCCATAAAGAGCAAGGGGATTACCAAAACCACATTCGTCAAAATCGGAATCATTGCGTTCTTCAGGGTGTGTTTAAAGAGAACCACCGCTTCACTCAACCCTTTTGCCCGTGCTGTACGTACATAGTCCTGATTGACTTCTTCAAGAAATATCGTCCGGTAAAAACGGATACCGCTGCCGACTCCACCAATAATGCCGATAACCACTGGCAGAATAACGAACTTCAGCATGTCTACACCGGAATCATATCCAGAGATTGGAAAGAGTCGCAATATTTTTCCAAACACCCACTGCCCACCAATAATATAGAAAAGTGTTGAAACAGACATGAGAATAACCGCAAGGATTGTGCCCCAGAAATCGACGTAGGTTGCGCGGTAGTAAGCGACAATCATTGAAACGGTGATATTTACCAGAACGCCAACCAGAAAGGTCGGGAGAGCTATCGCGAGACTCGCCCACATGCGTTGAGAAATTTGTGCTGTGATGTCAATGTTGTTGGCATCTGATGTCCCAAAATCGAAGAAAAAGAGTTTAACCGATTTCTGGAAGAAAATAGTCTGTGTAAAAGACTCGGTTCCAGATGCCTTGGTATTGAACCAGAGGGGCAGGTGATAGTCGTTTTGCTGCTTCCAATTGTCAATATCTTCTTGCGTAATATTTTTCTCACCGAGAATTCGTTGTGCCATCTGGTCGGGAGAACTGGCGACAAAGAAAAGTAGAAATACAGTGATGTTCACACCGATCAAGATTGGGATTGCGTAAAGGATCCGTCGGACAATATAAGTGATCATTAAAAAAAAATTGCCTCGTTGAAAATAAATGAGGTGTTTTTGATAGGGGTTTTTGCTTGGGGTCTTTGATAGGGTATTTCTGCGGATTTCCCTGCGGATTTCTACGGATTTCCCCAAGCAGCCTCGCCAGCAAAGGAACGTATTACGGAGTTCCTCGTTCCCGTTTCCAAATTGTGATCACAGCCGGAATAGTGCCTAAAATGAGAAAAGCGATACATACCCACAGGGGCCAGACGACGGGTTGATTCCATGCCTGCCGATTTTCCGTCCGCTGGCCAGCATTAATGCGAAGATATTTCAGGGATCCGCCGCCCAAGGCACTCGGCTTGCTGTTCTTCACCCATTGATGCGACAAACCGAAAGTAACAGGATGGAAGGTGAAGACCCACGGTGCATCTCGTTGAAGCAGATGATTCATTTCGCGAATTATTGCCAACCGTTCTTGTGAGTTTTCCATATTTTTCATCTGCTCAAAGAGTTTGTTGTATTCGGCGTTATCGTAGTTAGCCGCATTTTCACCACCGTGAATGGCTCTGGCATTCGGTCCGTAGAGGAGAAACAGGAAATTTTCTGCATCCGGGTAATCTGCGTGCCATCCCCATGAGATGATTTGGAAGTTCCCGTTCTTTACTTTGTCACGAAATCGATTGTAATCAGTCGTTCGGTTTTCCATGGTGATGCCGAGTTGATCTAATTTATTCCGCATCCACATTATGTGCGATGTAGCACCTGCGGAGTTCCATGCGTTGTCAAAAGTGACGACGAGAGGGTTTCCGTTCCTATCCTGTCCATCTGGGTAGCCGGCTTCTGCGAGAAGCTGCCCCGCTTCTTCAATGGATTTGCGAACCGGACGTTGCTTCACGGCATCCCAATTATAGACATAAGGGTTCATGCCGCTCTCGCCCGCTTCGTAACCAAAGATACCGGGTGGAATGGGACTCTGGGAACTAACACCGCGTCCATTGTAGAAAATTTCAACGTACTCCTCATAATCTAAAACGATCGAAATGGCTTGACGGAGTTTCTGCTTTTCCACTGTGTTCCCACCAAGGGTATCGTCCAACATATTAAAAGCAAGGTATCTCGTCGTCGGTTCAACACTGGTACGTAGCACGATACCCTTCGCTTTCATTGATTCACTTATCCTCGGATCGCCTGTATCGTTAAACGTGACGGCACTGTCAAACGTATCCGAATAGATAGCGGAACTATCATAGTAGCCTTGCAAGAACTTATTCCAGCGCGGAATGTGTTCCTTCTCCAATTTGTAGACGATTCTTGGAATAAAGGGAACAATTTCCCATGCGTCGTCCAAAAGTCCGGCTTCCCTATCACCGGGTTCTCCACTTGATGGGTAACGTACCACCCGAAAATTCTCATTTTTCACGAGAACTATCTCTTTGTGGGCGAGAAGGGTTTCTATCCGATAAGCACCAGTTCCTACAGGAAACCTGTCAATCGTGATGTTCCGATCTTCGACAGCAGGTTGACTGTAAAAATCAATAGCCTCTTTAGGCATTGGCGAAAAGAATGGCATCGCTAACCAATAGACAAACTGCGGATACTTCGTCTTGAGGATAATCCGATAGGTGTACCGATCCACGACCTCAACACCGGGAAAAGGAGCATCCTTCTGTCCGTTAGCAATAGCGGTTGAATACGCTTCCATGCCGAGGATATAATCCTTCAGGGTGCTGAGAATAGGGCAGGAAACGCTCGGATCTGCCATCCGTTTGATCTGATAGACATAATCCGCAGCGATGAGTTCACGCGTGCCCGTCATTGAGAAATCTTTGACCTCATTAAAGCCCTTGACATCTGATTTCGCTAAGTTACGGTAACGCCACTCCCCGTCTTCAGTCTTCGCAAAACAGGGATGTTGCTGATACATAATCCCTGCACGGATGCGAATTTCATAAACGGCACGCGCCACTGATTCCGCAGGAGCATTGGGCGATAACTGCTGTCCGTTGGCATCAAAGTAGCGGGGTTGTGGGACCGCCTCTACGGTCAACGGGATGAGTTCATAGGGTCTTTTCAAGTAATGATATCGCAATGGCGGCTCATAAATCTGCTGAATGAACCTGTATTCGTCCGAACTGTAGGAGATCGCTGGATCGAAGTGCTTCGGCTCTGCAACGAACGTGTTGTAGTAAATCTCTTGATTATGTTCAGATTTCGGATATGGATTATTTGGCACACCACAACCAAAGAAAAAAAGAGCCAGTGTTAAGGCTACGCAATATCGGCTTGAAAATTTCGACAATATGATTTGCATCATTCTTCCTCAAAAGTCTATAAAGATGTCGTCCCTATGGGACTTAAGACTTGCAATATACAAATCTCGTTCCCAACCTACTATTCAAGAAAACGTTGGATTTCACCCGGAGCGGTTGAAAACCGCTTCTACCAAGAAGGAATAGAAATTTGGGAAAACGTTGGGTTCACCCGGTAGTTCTCACGGACAATAGCATAGACCAGAACGCACTGGCTTTGCGTCTCATACAGTTTCGATCTTACCCGTTCAACCCAACCGACGACACTTAAACACCTAATCAAGATTCCGAGCAGTTGAAAACTGATCCCACCGTGTGCGGTGCTTCCCAGTGGGTAACCGAAATTTAGAAGGCATATAAAACTGTTAACGACACCAATGGTCCGAATTCAAAAGCGTCGCTCTCTTCATACGCACCACCCAGTAAAGAGCTGGTATCATCATAAAGCGTTTCTTGGCTCAAAGGCAACATCAGCATCAGAGACAACGGAACGTTATAAGGCGTTGCAATTGACGCGCCCACGGATGCCATGCTGAAACGGAGTCCGGTATTGATGTCCTGCTCACCTGCCCAATACGCATAAGCTTGATAAAAGCCGAGGTAGCCTGCCTGTAACGAAAGCCAGTCACTGAAACGATAACTCAGCCCCGCCGTATATGTAAGTTCCCTGGAACCGCGATAGGTTTTGCTGTTTTCATAGAACGGAAACTTCCCGCGGACACTGGCATTTACCCCCAACCCTTTATAGAGAGGGAGGCTGTAATGAAGGTCTGCGACCGGATTAAAGGTCCCGGTTCCGAACTGGATATGGAGATGTTCAAATCCAGCATCCCCCAACTTCCACGGATCTTCTTCGGTTTTGCCAAATGGAATCGTGGTTCCGATGCGCCCCATTAAGAAATCGTTTTCCTTAAAAAGGCTTACCGTATGGTATCCCAGAAAAACATCGGGGTCAGTGAGTCCCGTGTAGGTCTCATTTCGATGATGATTGTCGCGATTGCGTACAATTGCTTCGCGTTCCACTTGTGAGACTGTCTCAATTTCTTCAATAGTTGCTTCTTGGACTTTGGTCTCGTAGGGCACATTCGCTTCAAGCATCCATTGAGAACCGAATTGATACTTCAAGCCGATATCAACGCGAAAAATATTCAGGGTAACATGGTGTCGATGTACCGGGATATCTATCACCTTTCCACCTGCGGAAATCCCTTTTGTTTCGAGGTGTCCACCCTGTGCATCAAACCACCGCATCATACTGACAGTACTCTGAAATCGCTTCATCTCTTCTGAAGTCAAACTGACTTCACCAATCCCGCCTCGTGGAATTGCGGGATTGCTTCACGCGCCTCAGCTTTCTTGGGAAAAACCGAGGGGTAGAAAGATGAATTGAAAGCAGAACAATAGAAAAAGAATTCTTGCGATCATAGCGGGTCTCCATCCGTTTCTAAGTTGAGCCACCGCATTTCAGCATCAGAAAGTTCAAGTCCCATGGCACCGACAGAGGAATCCATCTCCGTTAAGGTTGCAGGTCCAACAATTGGAAAAACGGGGAATGGAATATTCAAGCAGTATGCGAGGGAGACCTGAATTGCGGAATAGCCGTATTTTTCGCCTAATTTCTTTGCGCGTGCGAGTCTTTCAAAATTGCCATTATTGTAATAGACGCGCATCATATCTCCGTTTTCGCGGTTCTCCGGTGTAAACGCGCCGCTGAAGAAACCTCGTGCTTGCGAGGACCAGGGCATCAACGGGAACTGGCTCTCTTTATGCCATTCGCGAGCGGCATCGTCGACGCAAACGCAACCCCCCCACATCGGTTCCATCGGTACTGCGAGACTGATGTTGTTACTACAAGAAACAAAGCCCACTAACCCGTTTTCGGCGGCATAGGTGTTGGCATCAATAATGCGCTGAGGTTGCCAATTAGAGGCGGCAGCAGCTCGGATGCGTCCTGCACCGATCTCCTCGTTCAGGTAATCAATAATCGTTTTAACCGGAATCACGGGGTCGTCGCGATGGAGCATGTAAAGGTCTATATAATCGGTGCGGAGCCGGATGAGACTCTCATCAAGATCGCTTTTGAGTTCTTCGGGGGAGAGACGTGGACGCGGTACTCTGCCTTGTGGATGTCCACCCTTGTCAATGAGAAAAACTCCCTCTCGGTTACCGTGTTGCCGCATCCAGAGACCGATGAGCATTTCACTATCACCACCGCCATAACCGTGTGCTGTGTCGAGGGCATTTCCACCGGCTTCAAAAAAAGCGTCGAGCATTTCGGTGCTATAGTCGAATTTTACAGGTGAAAACATCATGGTACCCAGAATCAGATGCGAGATGTCTTTGCTAACTCCGGGAATTTTTATGTGCTTCATTACAAACAGGTTCCTTTTTTATATGGGCATACAGGTCGCGCCCTTTGTGATTACAGGATATAGGGAAATTATAGCAGACTTCCAATCTAAAATCCAGAAGAAAATGTGTCAATGCAGGGAAACCTATCGTAGGAAACACAGCGAAATTTCATAATATGTTTGACATCAATCCGATAAATCGCATAAAATTCCAGTTACGAGAAACCAGAGATTGGAGGGAACCGATGAAGATCACAGGATTTGAATACCGGACCATTTCCATCCCATTCATCCCAGCGATACAGGAACACTCGGGCATGGATTACCCGACCACCTTGGTTTGGGTGCATACAGATGAAGGACTGACAGGATTGGGTGAGAGCAATTCCCTGAATAGCGATATTACCGACCAAGCCGACCAGATTGCCGAAAAATACGTCGGCAGAAATCTTTGGGAGATTGACCTTGCCTCGGAGTCATTTGTTTTCCAATGCGCCTTTTACGACTTGGCAGGACAGGCGTTGGGGGTGCCGGCGCATAAGTTAATCGGTGAGAAATATAGGGATAGCGTTGAACTCGCTTACTGGTCGCCACCGATGCCGGCGGAAGCGACAGCGGCAGAGGCGGAACGTGCCGCGAACATGGGGTTTCGGGTACATAAACTCAAGGCTCGGAAGGCGAATATTGTCGAAACCGCGCGTCTTATCAAAGAAGCGTGCGGACCTGATTTCCAGATTCGTGTCGATCCAAACACAGAATTTGGAGATTTGGAGACCGGTCTCCGACTCGCAGAAGAGTTGCTTCCCTATAACATTGAAGTCTACGAAGACCCGATCCGATTTGAGGATTTGTCTTGGTACCGTCAGATGCGAGAGGAAGTGGAGGTGCCAGTCGCTCGACATTTAGGCGCCCCCCCAGGGATTTTAGAGAACATCCTTGCAGGTGCGGTGGATGCGGTCAATATGGGTGGAAACGTTGCCGGGCTCCGCAAAAGTGCCGCCGTTGCCGAAGCCGCTGATCTGCCGATTTGGGTGCAAATCTTTGCATTCGGTTCATGTGTCGCCTCGGCGTTCGCTGCACACATCGCATGTACCTTGCCGAACTGCACGATGCCGATCGATGAGCTCCCACACATTCGCATTGATGATTTATCAGGCGGTAGCATGGATCTCTCAAATGGTGCAATCAATCTATCAGATGCACCGGGATTGGGTATCAGTCTCGATATGGATGCCGTTGAACGATATCGGATCCGCTAAGGCGTAAGGAAGGAAAAGGCGAGGTTGCTTGGGTATTTCTGCGGATTTCCCTGCGGATTTCCCCCAGGAAACCTCGCCGTTGTCATGAGAAAAAGGCGTGATTGGGAGATCTCTCCTACAGAAGAATAGTAGTCAGTTATCCACAGTCAGCTGCCAGTAAACGTCGTGCACGGATCTCAGACTCATTAAGAGGGTCAACATTTGAAACCGAAATCTGTAGTCTAACGTTTTTATTTTCATGGATGAGAAGTGTAGAGGAAAGAAAATGGTGCTTCTATCTTCTCAATGAACACACCACCAATAGCGTAAGGAGAACCACAATGACTTCGGAAGCGTATTGGAAAGTACTACAGAAATACAACCGTATGCTGGCGTTAAATTGGGAAACACTCGTATCAGCGCGCACTGAAGGCGATAAGAAGCGAATAAGGAGAGCTGAGCGGAATTATTTCCAAGCACTGCGGAGTGCTATGGTAGCAACGCAAAATGCGGTTTCAGAGCGGATAACTGCAGTGTGACATGACTAATACCAGATACGCGCGCCTATGAAAAACAGAGTTTCAGAGGGACCGTATACGTATCGGTGTCACCATCTCCTTTCACTCATGTGAGCTGAAATACGTGAAGCTCTCTTCTAACGTCCCTGTTGTTTTAATGTTTATTTTATACAAGGCGCGCGGTTTCCTATCGCGCCCGACGATTCTTAACCTGTTTGGCGAGGTTTCCTTAATCTACTTTTCTGGTGTGAATTTGGTTCTACACAGTTGTCCTCTACAGAGCTTGAAAGGGACAAGCGGCTTACAAACCCGCCAGTGGAGTTAAGAGTCTGACCCTTACTATAGGACCAAAAGCCTGTACGTTTCGAGATTATTTCCGCTTTGACCAGTGTGGTTAGAAACCGCACTTACCGCTCTGGAGCATAAAGCAAAAAGGCGAGGTTTCTAACCTCGCCAGCGAAGGTGAAGGGTCTCAATTCGGAAATCACCCCTACAACAAACAGTGTTAAATGGTTGCAACAGCATGCGAATTATGATAAAATAAACAGCGACATTTTGTCATAGTCCCTATTAGGAATCCATAAATCAAACGATCAAGGTCATACCAGACAACAATATTATGAGTATTTCCCATTTACGTTATCTACATGTTGCGCAAGACGTTCTGAAACAGATTGAGGCGACACAAACCGAGACGATTGCACAAGCCTCTGAGATATGCGCAGAGACTATAGCAGAAGACGGTCTCGTCTACTTATTCGGATCTGGGCATTCTCGCATGCCAGTCGAAGAAATTTTCCCACGTTACGGCAGTTTTCCGGGTTTCTTTCCGATCGTAGAATTAGCGGTTACATTCCACAACCAAGTCGTCGGTTGCAACGGTCAACGTCAAGCACTCTTTCTGGAAAACGTCTCAGGATACGCAGAGGTAATTCTCCGCAACTTCACCTTCGGTCCACACGATTGCATGATGGTGTTTTCCAATTCCGGCACAAACATTCTACCGATCGAAATGGCGATGGGAGCGAAGGGACGGAACCTGCCTGTCATCGCAGTGAGTTCAGTCGCACACAGCAGCGCCTCGTCCTCAAAACACGCCTCCGGCAAACGCTTGTTTGAAGTCGCAGATCTAACGATCGACAACTGTAATCCGCCGGGAGATGCCGTCGTAGACATTCCGAATTTAGCATACCCTGTGGGACCTACGTCCAGCATCGGCACGCTTTCGATTGTGAATGCTATTAAATGCCGAGTTGCTGAACTCCTGACAGAACGTGGGAAACCTCCTGTCGTGTTGACCGGTGCTCATTTCCTCGGTGCGGAAGAATCAGCGAGGCAGATTGAGAGGGCTTATGACGATTATAAAGCTCGCGTTCAAGGTAGTTAGCACGCCACGATTTTTCCGTTGACTTTTCTCCCACAAATCTATATACTTTAAGAAGTACACAGAACGCTGGGCTTCCTGAGGCAAGTTTGCATCCGATGGACATTCCGATGCCGAAAACTACCAGAAGAATCGCAGTGATGGGTGGAACATTCAACCCGATTCACTACGCGCATCTGATCAGTGCTGAACAGGTTCGGACAGAGTTAGGCTACGATAAGATTCTGTTCATCCCTTCTGCGAGACCCCCGCATAAGGTTGCGGACGCTGATATTATCGAACCGGAACATCGGTATCAAATGGTGCTGTTAGCAATTGCAAAGAACCCGCATTTTGAAGCGTCGCGAATTGAATTGGAACGCGCAGGTCCGTCATATACCATCGAAACCTTGAAAGCCTTGAAAGAATTATATGAAGAGACGACTGAACTGGCATGGATTATTGGAGCAGACTCTCTTATTGAGTATAAAGTCTGGAGAGACTTCGACGAAGTGTTGGAGCGATGCGTTATGATCGCAACAACACGTCCGAATTACGACCTGAATCGGGTTCCTTTAGAAATCCGAAAACGGGTTACCACCTTTCCGATAACAGGCGTTGATATATCCGCTACAGTTATCCGGGAGCGAGTTCGGAAAAGTCTTTCAATCCAGTATCTCGTGCCAGAAGGGGTCCAAGCGTATATCCAGCAGCATCAGTTGTATTTATAATTGAAGAAGTCCGTTTAAAAAATCAAGTCAGAAATTAAAAAATAAGGAAACAAAAGACGTGCAACACACATGTAGTATGTGCGGAACAGTATACGATTTTGTGTGGAAAGAGGGAACGCCTTTACCGAAAAACTTCCCTTTCTGTAGTGCGCGGTGTAAAGCAGCAGACTTGTCAAAGTGGCTGAACGAGGAATACACTATTAACACCGCACTACCAAATACAATTTTGTCGGACACCGAACATGAGATTCTTGCCGAACTCGCCGAATTGGGCGTTCGCTCTGACGATGACACCGACTAACTGATTGAAGCAGCGGAAGAGGGTAAGGTTTAAAAACCACGTCAATATTAGATGAATTGCACATTAGCGGAACTCCGGGCGCACCCGAAGTCGATCGAAATTCAGAAGTACCTCTCAGACAAGCTAAGTGAAAAACGCTATCAGCATGTCCTCTCTGTACAAGAGATGAGCGTTGATTTAGCACATGTTCATGGAGCCAACGTCTGGCATGCCAACCTCGCTGCGCTTTTGCATGATAGTGCAAAATGGATGCGTACTCAAGAATTACACAGCGAAATCAAACGCTACGGGATTCGTCTCGATCCGATTGAAGAGCAAAATCCATCTCTTTTGCACCCATTCATCGGCGTAAAAATTGCGATAGAGAAGTTTGCTGTAACGGAACTCGAAGTCCTCGAAGCCATTCGGAACCATACAACAGGTAGCCCATCAATGGGTATTATTGCACAGATATTATATGTTGCGGACTTTGCAGAACCAACACGGACCCATAAGGAGGTCGATGTCGTGCGGGAGTTAGCCTACACGGATTTGGACCGAGCAGTGCATCATGTGGCACGTACAGAGATTGTGTATCTCTTAGAAAAAGGGGTGTTGATTCATCCGAATACGCTTCATACCTACAACAGTACGTTAGAAGGTGGCGAGATTTAAAAACAGAGGCGGTTTCCGTGCGCCGCCGTATAGGAATAGAGACCAGGAAGGAAAATCACAATGGGAACCGAAAAGAATACGTTAGATATCGTAAAAGCTGCGGCATCTGCAGCGATGAGCCGACGTGCACAGGACGGAGTCATTCTCGATCTGCGGGAACTTGATGGCTTCACGGATTTTTTTGCAATCTTTAGTGGCACTTCTGATATTCAAGTAGAAGGCATCTCGCAAGCCGTTATTGAGGAACTCGAAACGAACTGGGAACAGCGTCCTTGGCATCAGGAGGGTGAGCGCAAAGCAGACTGGATTCTGTTAGACTATGTGGATTTTGTCATACATGTTTTTCTTTCCGATAGACGTTCCTACTATAACCTTGAACGCTTGTGGGCTGAGGCAAACCGGATTGAATTGCCAGAATTAACGATGCCTATCTACCAAGAAACATGGGAAGAAGAGATGGATCCTGATGGTGCGTTGGTTTTTGGTGAACAGGAGAAGAGCACGCCAGAGGGGTAATTGCGTCTTGGCGAGATGAGTCGCTAAAAATCTGGAGTAGAGAAAACAGGGAAGATCACTTAGGTAGGTTAATCGATGGCAAAAAGGAGAACTGTGACGTTATCGGTGCCGCCATAATCGAGTGCTTTGTTGACGAGGTTTTTTGCCGCCTCTTCAATATTGCGGGCAGCCGTGATAATCTCAGCAATCTCATTATCGTCGATAATCATGTCATGCAAGCCATCGGTACAGGCGAGGACGATGTCACCTGGACCAAGCGGGTAGGCATCAGCACTGACAGTGACAGTGGGTGTCAAACCGACAGCTTGTGTAACGATATTTCGTTTTTCATGAACACGACTCTCTTCCGGAGTTATTTCACCCTTTTCGACCATCTTTTGAACGAAAGTATCGTCTGTTGTTATCTGTGTGATCTTTCCATCGCGTAAGACATAGAGCCGGCTATCCCCGACGTGGACATAAGTGAGGTAGCTGAAGGTAACAAAGCCGGCAATGAGGGTTGTACCCATACCGCGCGCTTTGCCACTATTCTCGGCGGCAGTGTAGATACTTTGATTCGCTTCCTCCGCGAGTTCGGTCAAAACTGCGAGCCTTTTCATGGGACCTAAATCGCTTTGCGGAGATGCTTGGGTTTTCGCCCACTCCTGAATAATTTCAAGAGCAATAAGACTTGCAACATCACCGCTTTCATGCCCACTCATACCATCAGCGATGGCAAATAACTGGAGTTGCGTATCAAAATAGTATCGGTCTTCGTTTCTTTCACGAAGTTTACCTGTGTCTGTTTTTGCTGCAAACTGCATTTTTCTGTCGCCCGGGTCGTCTGTGGTTAAAAATTCAAAAAGGCTTATGTTTGCTTATTCAGGCAGGTGCCAGGTTCATTCAGGAAAACCACATATCTTCTTTGGAATGTTGACTACTATAGGACTTACGCATTCTCTCTTAAAGTCCCCCTGATAAGGGGGATTTAGGGGGTTAAATACAACGAAATATGCCCTTTTTTGTTCAATTTGCGTAAGTCCTGTACTATAAAAAAACGATGAAAGTTAAATTTCGGTTTCAAAATTCGCAGCGAAGTCTAAAAAAAGTATATTGGGTTAATCATTTCAATTATATGATATATTAATTATGGATGTCCTAAACATCAATTATGCCAAAATTAAACGAACATGTCAAATTAATAAATCGCCTAAACTGCGATCTTCTACAAATTAGAAAAACTTCTGATTTTTCAAGTAGAAATAGAACCCAAACCCTTGTAATCATTTCGTCGAAATTTGAGCATTTGCTATCAATAAGGTAAACATGCACATAGAAAGGTTATCCGCGAGTCCAAAGCACCATTTCTTCGGATACTATGGAATTAATCCGTGGGATAGCACGACAAGGTATCACCTGGCGTTAGAGACAGATTTTCATACGCACCGCCCTCTGCCCGAAGATATAGCGGCAGTTGGGCTGATTCATCGCGAAACGCACGAATTTATCCCGCACGCGAAGACCGCCGCTTTTAACCTCCAACAGGGAAGTATGCTGCATTGGATAAACGGCAGCAAGAACGGCGAACACGACGCTGCTCGTGCGGAATTCACGTTTAACGATTGGGAAGATGACAACCTTGTATCACGTGCTTTAAATCCGGGGACGGGTGCTATCCGAACAATTCAGGGGGCGATTGCGGCTGTGTCCCCGACTGCCCCACTCGCGATTGGACTCAACTACGGACGGATGGCACACTGTCGTGCTGTCGTCGGCTACGCTACACACACTAAATCCAGTGAGGTTATAGCACAACCGGAGGACGACGGTTTATATCAACTCAACCTCCAAAATGGAAGTTCTAAACTTGTCCTCTCTATCGCAGATGTCATCCGAGCAAGCGGAGACGAACGGATGGTAGGCAAACGGACTTGGTTCAATCACGTTCTGTTTAATACAGATGGAACACGACTTCTATTCTTCTGTCGAGTCCGTCGGGAAATAGGTCACTACACCTCACTCTGGACAGTTAATTCTGACGGCTCCGATTTGGAAATGCAAATCCCATTCGACTATCGAGTGTCTCATTTCGACTGGCGGACCCCCACGCGGATTCTTGTCTCTTCAGACATATCCGGTGAGATGGGATTTGTTGAATTCACAGATGGGGTCCGCGATTTCACGCCGATCGGACGCGGTATCTTGCCGAGTGATGGACACGCTTCATTCTCACCAGACCGCGAGTGGTTGCTTTGTGATACGTACCCCCGCGGGACAGAACGTTTGGCACAACTTATGGTTTACAATATCACTGAAAACCGAAAGATTGTTTTGGGCGAATTCCATCACGAAGAACAGTTTGTTGGAGATATCCGATGTGATTTACATCCACGCTGGGCACCCGATGGAAAAACGATTACCTTCGACTCAGTGCATGAAGACTCCCGACAGGTATATCTCGTGGAGTTACCATCCGTAGGGGCTGGGTAACCCAGCCCGTACAGTAAAGTCCCTTGAATCTCATAGAGGATTCCGATGTTTCGAGATGATTGTTCTCATGAAAAGATTGGACGATTGCCAAGTATTGTGAGATGTCCTTTTGCGAATATTAAGGAGCATCGCGAGGCTATCGTTTTAACAACGGCTCCGGCATGGAAGGCTGTTATTGGTATTGACGTTAACACGCAACATCCGATCTACGTTGAGGGTAATACGCAGGCAGATATGGCTGTGCTCGCGGAGGCGTGTAAGGGGGAAGTGGTTTACGGTATCGGTGGAGGGTTAGCAATCGATACTGCCAAATATGTTGCGGCTAAAAAAAGGTTGCCACTCGTTGCACTTCCCACCATTCTATCAACTGATGCTTTTCTTACGGATGCGACAGGTGTTAGAGAAAATGGGTGTGTCCATTATCTTTCCTCAAAAGCACCGGACACTGTTATTATAGATATTGATGTCTTGTGCAACGCCCCTGCCTCAATGCGGGCAAGCGGTGCTGCGGATGTCCTCTCAATCGCGACAGCGCTCTGGGATTGGCAGGAGGCGGAGAAGATGGGTGCGAACCCATCAAACCAACAACTGACACCCCAAGCGGTTGACATAGCAGGCACCCTTCTCCAAACGCTTCTGGATAACGCACGGGAAATCGGTCGTGGGACCCCAACCGGCTTGAAACTTCTACTCGATCTGCTCTGTATGGAGGTCCAACTCTGCTATCAATGCGGACATAGTCGTGTTGAAGAGGGAAGCGAACATTACTTTGTCTATGCAATTGAGAATCATTTGACCCCCGGTGAAGAGGGATGCCCCCTTTTACACGGTGAATTGGTAGGGCTCGGCATCCTACTGATGGCTGTGTTGCAATCGCAACCTTGGACGCAGTACCGTCACGCGTTGGAGTGTTTGCAGATCAACTATTTTCCGTCGGCTGTTACCCGTGAGGCAATTGCCGAAACGCTTATTAACCTATCCGACTACGTTGCGCAACACCAACTCCCATATACCGTCGCGACATCTTTACGGATCACTTCTGACATTGCCGAACGGACGATACAAACCATATTAGATTAAGCCAGAGGACATCCAACTCCCTTTGCCGGCGAGGTTTGAAACCTCGCCAGCAACGCGATCCCTGAGGACATGGAGAAGAAAACGAAAAAATGACATTAAACACGCAAATTTCCGAACTGCACGAGCAGGCACTCGTGATAGATTCGCATAACGATGCCATCGTGGCGCATATCCGCCGAGGCAATGTCAGCCTCGCTGACGAAAACGCTCAAAGTACCACAGATTCCGTTGGCACTATCGCTTACTTGCGCGGTCCTGTTCCCCCTGAAGAAGAAGCTATCGGCATCCAACTCAACATACCGAAAATGCGGCAGGGAGGTATTGATGCGGCATTTTTCGCTGTTGACGTGACACGCGCATGGAAAAATCACCTCGCGTATGCGTTAGATGCATTTGGCTGGTTTGAGACAGAAGTGACAGCAAACGCCAACGATATCTGTATCGCACGGAAGGCAAGCGACATTCGTGAAGCGAAAGCATCGGGCAAACTCGCCGCAGTTCTTGTCATTGAAAATAGCGAAGCCGTCGAACGAAGTCTTAACATTCTCCGCTCGCTGCATACGCTTGGTGTTCGCTCAATTGGATTGACCCATAACCTGAATACATGGGCATCGGCAGGGAACGATGAAGAGGACATGGGTGGCGGTTTGACGCGATTCGGCATGGCATTAGTCAAAGAGATGAATCGCCTCGGAATGCTCGTGGATGTCTCCCACATTAGTGAGCGTGGATTTTGGGATGTGCTGGAAATATCGGAACACCCTGTCATTGCGTCCCATAGCAATTGTAAAACGTTGTGTCGGCACTCGCGGAACCTGAGTAATGAGCAACTAAAAGCTTTAGCGGCTAACGGTGGGGTTGTCGGTATCACTTTTGTTCCGGGGTTTATCACCGCCGATGGGTGGACGAAAATGCCCCCCTTGGCACAACTGCTCAATCACTTCGCCTACGCAATCGACATTGCAGGGATCGACCATGTCGGCATCGGATCAGACTTTGACGGTGGTGGCGATCTGCTCAAGGATGCCAGCGAGTTCATCAAGATTGCTGAAGGTTTAAGTGATCGTGGCTATACTGACGAAGATATCCGAAAAGTGCTTGGCGAAAATCACCTACGTGTTTTTGAGGCGGCGTGCGGATAAGGCAAAGGTATCGGAGATAGACTGCCACACCTCATCTACAGTGATTTTTTTCATACAGATATTATCTTTGCATGTATCTGTGAATTGCTTACAGGGGCTGCATGGAACGTCGTGACGGATGGTTTGGTGCAATGCACCGATCGGTTGAAATCGGATGTGATTGCCAGGACCGAACAGGGACACAGTGGGAGTTCCGACCGCTGCGGCAATGTGCATCGGACCGGTATCGTTGGTGAGAAAGAGGTCGCATTTTTCAATACAGGCGGCTAACTCCCGAACCTGAAGATTTCCAGCAAACGGAACGGCGCGCGCATCCATCAGATTCGCAACGGTATGCACGAGCTCCGACTCCTTTTGTCCACCGAAAATCAGGACCTCGGCATTAAAGTGCTGAACCAGCCTGTCCCCAATCACGGCGAAGCGATCGGGCATCCATTCGCGCAACTTCCACCCTGCCCCCGGAAAGACCCCTACCTTTAAACCCGTCTCTGTAACGCCTGCAGCGTCAAATCGCTGCGAGGCATCAGTCCGCTCCGACTCAGCAAGAAACAGTTCGAGCCTTTGATCTACTGCTGGAATTCCGACTGCATGCAACAGATCAAAGTAGTGTGCTGTGGCGTGCTTGTTCCCCTCCTCACGGACCCGGACAGTACAGAGTGCGCCTTTACCAATACGCTCGGCGGCACCGCTGAAATACATCAGCAGTGCCGTTCGAAATTTCCGCTGGAGATCAATAGCCAGCGTGAATTTGTGTTCACGCAGGACTCGGACAGTCCGCAACATCTCGCGTGTATCCTTGTCTTTAGCGAACCGATCAAACGTAATTATCTCATCAAGGTGTGGATTTTCTCGAAGGACATCCGCCGACTGTTTTCCTACGAGCATAGCAATATACGCATCCGGGAAATGGGCGCGGACTGCTCGGATAGCGGGTGTTGTAAGCACGATGTCGCCAAGGGAGCTAAGGCGAATGAGCAGTATTTTTTGGGAAGCCATCTGTTCAACCAACGACCTGTTTTTCAAGATTATTTAACGCATCTTCAATCAACGTGTCTATATCTAAACCCGATTCTGCGTCGGCTAAGTCGGCAAGCGATGCGCGGGTAGCAGGGTGCTTGGGTACAAAGAGCGAACAACAATCCTGGTGTGGGCGTGTGGATACATCAAAAGTACCGATCCGTTGTGCTTTTTCGATAATTTCAGCCTTGTCCTCGCCGATAAGTGGACGCAGAATTGGGATGTCGGCGATCGCTTCAATCGTTCTGAGGTTTGTTAGGGTTTGGGAAGCGACTTGTGCGAGGCTTTCGCCGGTGACGAGTGCTTCTGCATTCTCCATAGTCGCAACACGCTGTGCAATGCGTGTCATCATTCGCCGATACAGTAGGACCCTGAAGGGTGTCGGTGTCGCGGTGACGATAATCTGCTGGAGCTCAGCAAACGGAACGAGATAGACAGTACTGCGGTAGTTTGACACCGCCAAGATCTGAGCGAGTTCAATCACCTTCTCTAAGGAGGCTTTATCGGTATACGGATAACTGTAAAAGTGGATAAAAACGGCTTTCGCGCCACGTTTTATTATTTGCCACGCGGCGACTGGGGAATCAATCCCACCGGACAACATGACAAGCACTTTACCACTTACACCGACTGGCAATCCGCCAATCCCCGGAATCTTCTCGATGGAGATATACGCCGCATTGTGTGTTATTTTGACCCAACAAACCAAGTCGGGATTATGCATATCGGCACGCGTGCCCGTTTCCTTAACGAGATACCCACCGACCTCAGCACTCACCTGCGGAGAGGTTAACGGAAAGGTTTTATCTGTCCGCCGTGTCTCAACTTTAAGGGACTCGTAACAGCCATCTTGGATTTGCCGTAGGGCAGCCTCTTTAATGGCGGTGATGTTCCTTTCGGTACGGCATGCGAGTTCAAAATGGGCGATACCCATGACTTGCCGCAGACATCTCTTAACTTCAGTGATGTCAGTATTCTGCCTAAGATGCACGAGAATTCTATCGTGAAGTCGCTCTACTTCTGCGTATTCTGTGCCGCGCAGGGCAAGTTTGATGTTATTCACAAGCCGTTTCTCAAAAAACACCCTATTTTTGCCCTTGAGTCCAATTTCGGCGTAATGAACACTAAATAATTCTTCCATAATTCTTTAAAATAGATTCGCTGCTTACGAAGCCCGAACAATATCTGTCAAACGAAAGTGGAGTTTTGCGACATGTCCCAATGCCTCACTTCTATGCAATGCGATGAATTCTTTACCTGCTTCCACGACTTGATACGAGCCTCTTGGCAAACGAATCTCATATTTTTCGGACAGAGTTTCCATGGCATTCAGAAAAGCATCACGGGCGATGATAGAGGCTGCAGCAACGGCGATATCCCGCTCTGCCTTTGGAACCTGCAACATCTCCATCCCTAAGTGGATACCACCGGAAATTCTGTCTTGAAATGGAACAGGGGCACCTTGTTGCAAACGTGGTTTTCCCTTCATGCGTTGGCGTAGCTGCTGCGTGATGAGGTCGTCTTTAGAAAACCTATCAACAAGCGCGTGTTTCGCGCCTACCCGGGTCGCCAAGGTATGAATAGCTTCTGCATGGAGCGATGCAAGCAGGTGGTTTAGGTTTTGTCCTCGCCTACGGAAGTCGTCATAAAGGGAATTATACTCGTTGGGCATTCTTTGCACGACAACGATATGCCGTTCATAGCGATGGTGCATCAATTCAGCAAGGTCACGTATACGACTAATTGATAACGTTTTCCCATCAGTAATGCCCAAATCGGAGAAGGTTTCTCGACAGTCTGCATCTACATAAACGGCTGCGACGACGAGCGGACCAAAATAATCGCCCTTTCCTGCTTCATCCGTGCCAATCCATGTGTCCCAATTGTGTATTGCGTTCATTTTGTCTACTGGATTCTATTTGTCTCACGTTCCTGTGTTAATCTCATTCTCATGCTGAATTTCGAAGTGTGGCGAATTCGGTAACCTGTTCGCCGACTGCTTTGACGCGTGCAGTCAATTCAGCATCGTGTAAATTACCGTCCGCGTCAAACGCCTCAGATGAGTTTGGGATTGATACGTCATTCGGCACGACCCATGCGTGAAGAGCAGTGCCTACCGTCCGCAACATAGATAAGGCATTCACCGCGCCCATTCGTCCCCCAGATACACCGATGAGCCCGATCACCTTATTCTCAAATTCATCAAATCCCATCAAATCGAGTGCGCTTTTAAGGACACCGCTGAAGCTCCCGTGGTATTCAGGGGATCCGAGAAGTATGCCGTGTGCGCGTTTTACCTTTTCCCGTAACTTGAAAACGCCAGGTGGATAGTCACTTTCGCTTGCAACAGAACCTTGAAAAACGAGGTCGTATTCACCGAGTTCAAGTAACTCAACTTCAGCACCTGCGTCTTTGGCAGCGGAGAGTGCGATTTGGAGCGCAGCATGCGTTGAGCTACCCTGTCGCAGACTCCCACAGATGGCAACGACATAGATGGATCGATCATCGGTCCTCTTCATTTCGACATCCCTTTCAGAAAAAATAAAATAGGGCAATCTTCGCCAATTCAGAATCATTTATTTAAATCCATTGAAGTTCAACTTAGCATACCACAGAAATAAAGGTATGTCAAAGGATTTTTATACACCGGAACATCAGTAACAGTCCAATGGCTGTCTTAATTACAACATATCTGAATCTCGACATCACCCATTTCCAATAGAAATTACGCGGATACAGATTTTCCTTGACATATTTGGGTGTTTCTTGTATCATATTCCTATGAGTTAAAACGCGGGTCCCTTTCTAAGGCTCGCACGGTACGCTAATTTTATTTCAGACATGAGGAGGTATACTCATGCGTTTAATGTTGTATTTATTTGCTGTTGGACTCCTAATGGTAGGCAACACGCTCACCACACACGCTACAGTCCAAGACGACGGCTTAATTCTTTACTTCAGTTTCGATGAAGCAAAAAATGGGACAGTTGCAGATGAAACCGGCGGTGGAAATGATGGCGTAGTTGATGGAGCAGAGATTGCCACCGACGAAGTTGTATACGGCAACGGATCGTTGTTATGCGATGACGGTAATGACAGTGTGTCGGTTGATTCTTTTAAAGCATTAGAAGAATATAAGGACAACTCCTATCTCTTCTGGCTCAATTTCACCGACGTGAATTCCGGCGCTTGGAATCAAATTATAGCAAAAAAGGCACCTGGTTCTGACCGTTCTCCGGGTATATGGACCTGTAATCGCGCGAGCTTGCATATCCACTACCGGTTCAATCCGGGGAACGCGGGCAGTCTTTGTGTTGGTCCCGAAGGAGAAGGTGATGAATTTGCAACCGGTGACTGGCACCACATTGGTGGTATCAAAGAGGGTGACCAATTCAAATTTTATATTGATGGTGAAGTGGTTGATGAACAGAGTGTTCCGGCAGACCACTCGCAAGGTGCAGAAAAACTCTATATCGGTAAAACGGGTTACGCCTCCGCGCTCTTCTACGTTGATGACCTTTATGTCTACGATAGAGCACTCAGTGCAGATGAGGTAGGAAATATCATGGAGGGTGGTCTTCTCACGCCTGTCGAACCGAAAAACAAACTCGCTGCGACGTGGGGACAACTGAAAACACATCGTAATTAATTTCACAGCATAAAATGTGGGACGGCTCTCATGTCGTTCCACACTTATTTTCCCACCTGTGTCTGCCTATTCCTCAAAGTTTTACTTGTTTCCCAGAGCGAAGCCTGTCCCTGCATCTATTCTTTTATCGGTGGATCAGAAAGTTCCAGACGCAGATTCCTCTTGACATATTTAAGTATTTCTTTTACAATGCTTTTGTGAGTTAAAACGCGGGTCTCTTATTATTTCACAATAGGCTTGCAAGCCATGCTCTATAAGCGACTCGCACGGCACGTTAATTTCATTTCAGACATGAGGAGGTATACTTATGCGTTCAATAATGTATCTGTTCGTCGTTGTGCTACTAATGGTAGGCAGCGCACTTTCCACGCATGCCGAAGTCCAAGATAAAGGTTTAATCCTTTACTTCAGTTTCGATGAAGCAAAAGGTGGAAAACTTGTAGATGAAACCGGTGGCGGAAATGATGGTGAAATAGTTGATGGTGCGAAGGTTGTCAAGGATGAAGTTGTCCACGGCAAAGGCGCAATGTTATTTGAAAAGCCCGGTGACAGTGTGACGGTCGATTCCTTCAAAGAATTAGAAGATTATAGGGATAACTCCTATCTCTTCTGGCTCAACTTTACTGAAAAGAACTCCGGTAGCTGGAATCAAATTATTGCGAAAAAAGCCCCTGGCTCTGATCGTTCACCCGGGATATGGACTTGTAACCGTGTACCTCTGCACATCCATTACCGGTTTAATCCCGGTAACGCAGGCACGCACTGCGCAGGTCCCGATGGAGAAAACGACACATTTGACACCGATAAATGGTATCACATCGCAGGTGTCAAAGATAGTGCCGAGTTGATGTTCTATGTTGATGGAAAAGAAGTTGTGAAAATAGCTGTTCCGAAGGATCACGCGCAAGGGGCGGAGAACCTTTACATTGGTAAAACGGGTTCTGCCGCTGCGAAGTTCTACATCGATGATCTTTACGTTTACGACAGAGCCCTCAGTGCTAAAGAGGTTGTAAACGTTATGGAAGGTGGGCTGCTTCCTGTTGAACCTGAGGACAAGGTCGCCACTACGTGGGGACAACTGAAAACACGTCGTGATTAAGTGCCCGAAATGTGGGATGACTCTAAGGTCGTCCCACATTCATCTTCTCGTCTGTGTCTGCCTGTTCGTCAAGGTTTACCTGTTTCCCAAAGCGAACCCCCCTCTATCGCCACAGCAGATAGACACGCATCCGAAAGCCCGCAGCAACACAATAAATGCCTTGAGTTCCGTCCGTCTCTAATCCTCCTTCGTTTAAATATAAACACACATAGCCGAAATCCGACATCACCTATTCTTTTATCGGTGGATCAGAAAGTTCCAGACACAGATTCCTCTTGACATATTTAAGTATTTCTTTTACAATGCTTTTGTGAGTTAAAACGCGGGTCTCTTATTATTTCACAATAGGCTTGCAAGCCATGCTCTATAAGCGACTCGCATGGCACGTTAATTTCATTTCAGACATGAGGAGGTATACTCATGCGTTCAATAATGTATCTGTTCGTCGTTGCTCTACTAATGGTAGGCAGCGCACTTTCCACGCATGCCGAAGTCCAAGATAAAGGTTTAATCCTTTACTTCAGTTTCGATCAAGCAAAAGGCGGAAAACTTGTAGATGAAACCGGTGGCGGAAATGATGGTGAAATAGTTGATGGCGCGAAGATTGCCAAGGATGAAGTCGTCCACGGTAAAGGCTCAATGTTATTCGCAAAGCCCGGTGACGGTGTGCAGGTCGATTCCTTCAAAGAATTAGAAGATTATAGGGACAACTCCTATCTCTTCTGGCTCAACTTCACTGAAAAGAACTCCGGTAGCTGGGATCAAATTATTGCGAAAAAAGCCCCTGGCTCTGACCGTTCACCCGGTATATGGACCTGTAACCGTGTGCCGCTGTACATCCACTACCGGTTTAATCCCGGTAACGCAGGCACGCACTGTGCAGGTCCCAAGGGAGAAAATGACGAGTTTGATACCGGTAAATGGTATCACGTCGCAGGGGTCAAAGAGAATGCCGAGTTGAAGTTCTATATTGATGGAAAAGAAGTTGTAAAAATAGCTGTTCCGAAGGATCACGCGCAAGGGGCAGAGAAACTTTACATTGGTAAAACGGGTTATAACGCTGCGAAGTTCTACATCGACGATCTCTACGTTTACGACAGAGCCCTCAGCGATAAAGAGGTTGTAGACGTTATGGAGGGTGGACTGCTTCCTGTTGAACCTGAGGATAAACTCTCCACTACGTGGGGGCAACTGAAAAGAAATCGTGACTAATTTCACACCCTGAAATGTAGGGACGGCTCCCGTGCCGTCCCACATCTACTCTCTCATCGGCGTATGTTTACGCATCAATGCCGTCTACTCCCCACAGTGAAAACCCTAATTACCTTATTTGTTCTACCCGTTCTGCTCACACCGATGCAAGGATGGTGCGATACTGAACAGGAGCTGAACAGTAGGTTTGAACGCGGTGTACGCTACCTTGACGCGGAACAGTACGATCTGGCACTCGCCGAATTTCAAAACATCCGGAAGGAATTTGCGACATCAGAGAATGTTGGGAGTCTCGCCGAATGCTATATCGGTATTGTCTATCAGGAGCTCAATAGCTTAAGCGAGGCAGTATCGGCATATCAGAGTGCTTTGGCACTGAAAGCACCGCAGGATGTACATGGAACCGCGCACCTCCATTTAGGCATCGTCTACAAAACGCAAGGCAAATTGACGCTTGCTGAAAACCATCTCAGACAAGCACTTACCCTGCTGCCTGAAACTTCAGAAGTACACATTCATCTCGGTGATGTGTATGTGCTGCGACACCGATTGAACGCGGCTGAAAATGCGTATCGTGAGGGTATTCGCTTAAATCCTGACCATACTGAGTCCTATTACGGACTCGGAAGGGTGTCGGAACTGCAGAATCGCCTGCAACAGGCGATGGAATATTACGATGCCGCGCTTGTGCGAAATCAATATCTATCACAGGCGCACTACCGGCGCGCCCTTACCTATCGGCAGCTTGGAAACAGTAAACAAGCAGCGGCTGCCATGGCACAGTTCCAACACCTGAAAATTTACGAGGATACGGTACATCAGTATCGGGAAGCACTTTACACAAACCCGAACCTGCCGATGTTATACATCAAATTAGGGGAAATTCACGAAGCATATAACAATTTAACAGCAGCAATTCGGATTTACGAAACTGCCACACAAGTGCATCCGTCTTATTTGCCAGCACATACTCATCTCGGTGAAGTTTTCATCAAACAGCAAGCGTTTGAAAAAGCGGCATTGGCATATCAGAAATCCACAGAAATCGCACCAGACGACTCACAGACGTGGCTGAAGTTAGGAGTCATCTATATCAACCAACAGCAGTTTGAACCGGCGATCGCAACGTTCAAGCGTGCAATTGTTGTAGATAGCACAGCAGCAGAAGCATATAACAACTTGGCGCGCGTTTATGCCGGACTCGGTAAAGAGATGCAACAGGCGATTGACTTAGCAAAGCACGCTGTCTCTTTGGCACCAACTGCGAGACACTATGACACGCTTGCATACACCTACTACCGCAACGCACAATATGCGAAAGCTTTGGAAGCGATTCACCAAGCCATCGCTCTCGCACCAGGTACAGACGCATACAACAAACTCCAATTGAAAATTCAGGCGGCGCAAAAGGAGAAATAGATGAAGATATCGGATATGACGACTACATGACTGCAGAACTCCCTGTTGACGGAGACAATCCGGAGGGCAGGGTGCATAGTATCAGCGATGATATGGACAGGATTATCGCTGGAAATGTCTAATGCCAAACCCAAAAATACTAACGCAATTGAATTGGAAGGTGTCCCTACAAAGTAAATGGAAGTTATTATTCAACCGACTTATGAGCAACTTGTGGCGGTTTCAGCGGGAATTATCCGAGACGCGCTGCGAAAAAAGCCGAGCCTCGTTTTGGGACTGGCTACCGGTAGCACGCCGATCGGACTTTATGAAGCCTTGGCACGGATGCACAAAGCAGAGGGACTTGATTTCTCGTCCGTGACGACTTTTAACCTTGATGAGTATGTCGGGATTCCACCGAACCATCCGCATAGTTACCACACCTTCATGGCGACCCACTTTTTTAACGCCGTTAATATTCCCGCTGAGAATTGCCATATCCCGCAGAGTACGGCTGTGGCACACGAGGAATTTTGTGAGCAGTACGAAGCAGCAATTGTAAATGCTGGTGGTATTGACATTCAAGTGCTCGGTATTGGGAAAGATGGACACATCGGTTTTAATGAACCGAGTTCCTCTCTGGGATCCCGGACTCGCATCAAGACTTTGACTCGGGGTACGCTGGAGGCGAACGCACCGCATTTCGGAGGAACCGTGGATGCAGTGCCAAGAATGGCGATTACGATGGGGGTAGGCACGATTATGGAAGCGAGAGAGTGTCTGCTGCTGGCAAACGGTGAATCGAAAGCGGAAGCGATTGCCCACGCCGTGGAGGGACCTATCACAGCGGAGGTGCCAGCATCGGTGCTACAGATGCATCCCCGCACGGTTGTCATCATCGACGAGGCAGCGGCTTCGCAATTGAAACGCGTAGATTATTATAAACAGGTTTATGCGAACAAGCAGAAACTATTGTCTCAGGGACACTAAGTTTCTACTGCGTGAAACTGATACGCTTGAAAATCCAAATAAGAGTGCGGAAAATAGGGCACTGTGACAATTCTTATTCGTCGGACAGACCGTACTCTTTTGCTTTCCGTTGGATTGTTCGGCGACTCACTTTGAGGATTTCTGCGGCTTTTGCCTTGTTATTGCCTACGGATTCGAGGGTAGCGCGCAGGGCCTCCCGGTTAATCTCATCAAGCGACATGCCGACTTCTACATTTAAACGTTGCCCACCGTTATTCGCACTAACTTGCCAGACATCAGGAACCGAAAGTAAATTTGAAAACTCTGTTCCCGTTGCTTTGAGAATGCGTTCGGGCAGGTGAATCTGCTGAATTGTCGATTGGTTGGACATGACAACCATACCTTCAATGCAGTTTTTCAATTCGCGGACATTCCCTGGCCAGTCGTATTTCATCAACGTTCTAACCGCCTCCGGTGCGATTGTTATCAGAGATTTCCCGTTCTGTTGACTAAACTCTTTGAGGAAATCTTTAACGAGCAACGGAACATCTTCAATACGTTCCTGAAGCGTAGGAAGATAGATAGGCACTACGTTAAGCCGGTCATAGAGATCCGGCAGGAATTCTCGCTTTTTGGATGCGGTTTCCAGATCGTGGTTCGTGACACATACAACACGGACATCAACCTGAATTGTTTTGCTCCCACCGACCCGTTCAAATTCGCGTTCTTCGAGGACGCGCAAAAGACGTGCTTGGTTGGATAGGCTGAGCTGCGAGACCTCGTCAAGAAATAGGGTGCCTCCATGTGCAAGCTCAAATCTCCCTTTGCGTTGATGATACGCCCCACTAAACGCGCCGCGCTCATGACCAAAGAGTTCAGATTCTGCGAGGTTTTCGTTTAGCGTTGCACAATTGAAGGCAATAAGAGAGCCACGTCGTAAACTCCGATGATGAATCGCACGGGCAACCAATTCTTTGCCCGTACCCCGCGCACCGTATATCATCACAGTCGATTTTGTCGGTGCAATCTGCGTAATCATGTCGCGAATTTTTGTGATTTGAGGTGACTTCCCTGTGAGGCGGCGTAATCCTTCTTTCTCATCTATTTGTGATTGTAATTGCCGATTTTCAAAAGCGAGGCGCTGGTTTTCGAGCGTCCTATGCAGAAGTGCCGCCAGGTGAACAGGATTAACCGGCTTTGGTAGAAAAAAGGTGTCTTTATATGCCAGCATCGCTTTGATGCCAATATCAGTTTCCAGAATGTTAGGCTCTGTAATAAAAATCACACCGACATCAGGTTGATGCTGTGCCGCAGCATCGAGCAGGGTCAATCCATCAATCCGTTCTGCTCTCAATTGTGCGATGAGAATATCTACCTTGAGGTGCTCAATATGATGAAACGCTTGATACATATTCCCTGTAACGACAAGACGCAGTCCTTGACCTGCAAGTGTTTCACAAACAAGTTCTCGTTCGGTCCTATCGGCATCTACAATAAGTACCGTTTTCTGCGTGTTCATACTCGGAGCACCTTCCAAAATCCCAGATTTTCCGCTCAAGGCATTTTATTAAAAAAATATTTGTTTAAAATTGCGAATTCATGTAAACTATAAAATCATAATATACAATAGAATTATAATATCTGATACGAAGAATTTTATTTGCACTTTTTCGGAGGAATGAATGGACAAAAAGCTCAGCTCACTGTATAGACTCGGTGGGCTCACAGGCAGCTTGAGTGGCTTTCTCATGCTTGCGTCAAGTATTTGGTTTATTTTTGGTTTATCGACTATTTCTTCACTCCCATCAGAAGAACAGTTTGAACTCATAGGAAAAATCGGGGTTTATCACGGAATAGGGGTCGTTTCGACCATTTTACTTCTGCCAACTCTATTAGCCGGGTATGGTTTACTCTCTTCAGATGCCGGCTCACGAAGTACTTTGGGAGCAAGTTTCGCCATCCCTTGGCTTATCATAGAATTGATAGCCCATTGCTCACAAACTGCTCCGTTAAACTCGCTATCCGAACTTGCGGGTGAATCAACGACCGCTGCAATTGGCACGTCACTCTACGCACTGTGGGCAGAGTGGGGCGAAGCCCTCTTCATGACTGGTGCCTTCCTCTGTGCGCTTCTCGCAATTTGCTACGGTTCCGCGCTCCACTCGTGGGGAAATCAAGTTGCTGGTTATCTGTTCTTTGTTGCAGTGATTGCCTTTCCAGTAGGCGTTCTTTTAGACTTCGGGATACAATTACATGTGCTCATCCGAGGCATCGCGTTCCTATTCTTTGGAGGTATCCTGATACAAGCACCACATGAAGACGAGAGATAGTGAACGATAGTTAAAGCAACAGCCACTATAGAATAAAAGTTCTAATAGAACCTGACCCTATTCCTCGTCTTCATTTAGCAATCTTTCCAACTCTGCCAAAATATCTTCTTCGTCGCTCTCCGCCTCGGTCGTGTCTGTATCGAGTGCCTCCAAATCAGATCGAAATTCTATGAGGTTGCTGAGATAGCGTTCACGAGTAATATTTTCTGCTTCACCGTGTTCCTCGCGTAAACATTCGCCGCAGAACTCCCCAATCTGTTGAATCCCAGTATCAATCTGTTGCAATGCTGCTGCTGTATCATCCTCTTGCAGACTCAATTCTGCTTTGGCGATGCTGTGCATCATGAGCATATAACCCTTATATTGGTAACTCCGCCAAGCGATTTCGGATGGCGCACATTCGCGTGCCAAATTTGTTACTGCCAGATTAGTAGCAGTATCGTGCTGAACATCTTCCCACCGTTTGATACCTGCAAATAGAAGGTAACGGGTATAACGATGAAAAGATTCCTCAAAAAGGGTTTCCCATTCCTCCGACTCCAATTGAAACCCCTCACGGGTTCCATGCTGTTCTTCGTACTCTCGCAACCTTGCGAAGAAGTAATCGTAATAGGAATCTACACCGTGTGGACGCATACCATCGGGTCGACCGGTCGCGTAAATGCGCGAGATAGTGAAGGCATTGGGTTGTACAACGACGACTTCCCTACCATCTTCAATTTGCAGAACACTCACAGGACGTTCCGCATCAAGGTTTAGCAACTCAAGTATTCGATCGAAGGTCTGAACCCACCGGGTGTTTCTTTGTATAGAATCATTCGCCATTTATATATCCTTTTTGATTTTTGTCTTTGGTACAAAGGACTGACTTCCATCAGACAAAAAACTACTGAAGTATTTGAAAATAATCTTGGAGTGGCGTGACTGTAATATCTCCTCGCTGCAACGCGTCAATAGCGTTAACAGCCGCAGCCGCACCGGGTATGGTTGAGAAGATCGGGATATCATGTGCTATCGCCATTTCGCGAATTAGAAGTTCATTAGGACGATGTAAATCACCGGTCGGTGTGTTGATAATTAAATCCACGGCATGATTTTTGATGTAATCATGAATCGTCGGTCTTCCTTTACCGATACTGAAAACCAGCTCTGACTCCATTCCGTTGCGAAGTAGTACCTTTGCGGTTCCGTGCGTAGCGATAAGCTCAAAACCCATGTCGGTAAGTTTCTTGGCGATGAAGATAATGGCACGCTTGTCTTTATTTCTGACACTGATGAAGACCTTACCGCCGATCGGTAAAGTATAACCACACGCCTTTTGTGCCTTGGCAAAGGCGCGGGAAACATCAGTATCAATTCCCATGACCTCCCCAGTCGATTTCATCTCAGGACCCAAGCGCGTATTTGAACCGGGGAAGCGGTTAAAAGGAAATACCGGAGCCTTGACGCTGAAATGTGCAGGTTCAATTTCGTTCGTAAATCCAAGCTCAGCGAGGGTCTTGCCAGCCATCGCACGTGCCGCGAGTTTTGCTAATGGCACACCAATGGCTTTACTAACAAATGGAATGGTTCTGGATGCCCGCGGATTCACCTCAAGCACATAAATCTCATCGTTCTTTATCGCGTATTGGACATTCATCAAGCCACATACATGCAGTGTTTTCGCCAAGGCATAGGTAAAGGTTTTGAGATTCTCAATCTGTTCATCCACGAGCGTATAAGGTGGTAACACGCAGTCACTGTCCCCTGAATGGATGCCAGCTTCCTCAATATGCTCCATGATGCCACCGATAACGGTAAGGTTTCCATCGGATATTGCATCAACATCCACTTCAATCGCTTCTTCAAGGTATTTATCAATGAGTACAGGATGTTCAGGTGAAGCTTGAACAGCGGAGTGCATGTATTCGTGCAGGAGTTCTTCATCGTAAACGATCTGCATGGCACGTCCGCCTAAAACATACGACGGACGAACGATAACGGGGTAGCCGAGTGCCGCAGCAATAGGGGCAGCCTCCTCACTCGATGTTGCAGTTCCGTTAGGCGGTTGCATTAACCCGATGTCGTCTAAAACCGCTTTGAAAAGACGCCGGTCCTCGGAACGGGCTATATCCTCAGGACTCGTGCCGATAATCGGAACACCTGCATCTTTGAGTGCGATCGCGAGGTTCAGCGGGGTCTGCCCGCCAAACTGAACAATGACACCAGATGGCTTTTCTTTTTGATAAATATTTAGAACATCTTCATAGGTCAACGGCTCAAAGTAGAGTCGATCGGATGTGTCATAATCGGTACTAACGGTCTCTGGATTGCTGTTTACCATGATGGTTTCATAACCATCAGTTTTGAGTGCGAGGGCGGCATGGACACAACAGTAGTCGAATTCGATCCCCTGCCCAATACGGTTTGGACCGCCACCAAGTATCATGATTTTCGGTTTATCAGACGGACGCACCTCATCTTCACTCGAACAGGTTGAATAATAGTAAGGCGTTTCTGCTTCAAACTCCGCAGCACAAGTGTCAACAGTTTTGAAAGTTGCGTTAACGCCGAGTCCCTTCCGACATTCGCGGATGGTTTCTTCAGAGACATCGTAGATATCCCCCAACTGCCGATCCGAAAACCCAAACTGTTTTGCTTGTTGCAGAAGTTTTTTCGTGAACTCTCCATTTGTTTCAGGCTTTTGTAAATGTTGATCTATATAGTGTCGGGTATCAGGTTCGGACAGAACGTTTTCAAAATCAACGATTTCCTTTATATTGTAGAGGAAAAATGGGTCGATGTGTGTGTAAGCGTAAATTTCCTCAATACTCATCCCGCGTGCGAGTGCAGCTTTAATGTAAAAGATTCGTTTGACGTTCGGTACACTTAGTTTACTTGGCAATTCAGATAGCGGTAGTTCATCAAGTGGATGGTTATCTAAACCGTGCCATCCGGTCTCCAACGAGCGCAATCCTTTTTGTAACGCTTCTTTAAAGGTTCTTCCGATAGCCATTGCCTCGCCGACAGACTTCATCTGCGTTGTGAGTGTCTCATCGGTCCCTTGGAACTTTTCAAAAGCCCATCTCGGAATCTTAACGACCACGTAATCAATGGTCGGCTCAAAGCAGGCGGGTGTCTCAGCAGTAATGTCGTTGGGAATCTCATCTAAATTATAGCCGACAGCGAGTTTCGCTGCGATTTTCGCAATTGGAAACCCAGTCGCTTTCGACGCAAGTGCGGAACTCCGGGAAACGCGGGGGTTCATCTCAATGACGACCTGTTTGCCAGTCTTTGGATCAACAGCAAATTGGATATTGGAACCGCCTGTATCCACACCAATCTCACGAATAATCTTAATCGCTGAATCCCGCATCAGTTGATATTCCTTATCCGTCAACGTTTGGATAGGTGCGACTGTAATACTATCGCCGGTGTGGACTCCCATAGCATCAACATTTTCGATGGAGCATATTATGACGACGTTGTCCGCACCATCGCGCATGACTTCCAACTCGAATTCCTTCCACCCGATGACAGACTCTTCAATGAGCAGTTCATTGATTGGACTCAGTGCAAGCCCCGACGTGACCATTTTTTCGTATTCTTCGACGTTGTAAGCGATACCACCACCTGTGCCACCAAGCGTAAACGCAGGACGGATGATCGCAGGGAAGCCGATCTCGTGAACGAGCGCGAGTGCCTCTTGGACCGAGTGGGCAATACCACTCCGCGGGACTGCCAATCCGATTTTTACCATTGCCTCTTTGAAGAGCGCACGGTCCTCTGCCTTTTGGATAGCAGGCAATTTCGCTCCAATGAGCTCAACCCCATATTTCTCTAACACACCAGATTCTGCGAGTTCAACAGACACGTTCAAAGCGGTTTGTCCACCGAGTGTCGGCAGCAATGCCTGCGGACATTCTTTGGCAATTATAAGTGCCACTGTGTCCGCTGTAATCGGCTCAATGTAGGTCTGATCGGCGAAATCCGGATCTGTCATGATGGTAGCAGGGTTGCTATTGACAAGGGTAATTTCATACCCTTCCTCTTTGAGTGCCTTACACGCCTGCGTTCCGGAGTAATCAAACTCACACGCCTGTCCGATGATAATGGCACCGGATCCGATAATTAAGATTTTTTTTATGTCTGTTCGTTTTGGCATTTTTTTAACTTTTTTAATTATTAACGCTGGTCACCGCTCCACTCCGTTTCGCGGTGGTTTTCGGTTAATTCCAACTGTCTTTACTATGAAAGGCATCAGCGAGCCCAACCCAGCTGCAACTTCACCAGAAACCTGCCCGAAGCGAAGTGGAGGGGTGTTTTTGATAGGGGTGTTTTTGCTTGGGGTTTTTGATAGGGTGTTTCCCTGCGTATTGATAGGGCATTTCTGCGGATTTCCCTGCGTATTGCTTGGGTGTTTCTTTACCCAAGAGGCCCATAGTTAAAAATCCATTATCTCTGTAAAACGCGAGAAGAGATAACTTGCATCGTGCGGACCCGGCGATGCTTCTGGGTGATACTGCACAGAAAAAATGGGATACTCTCGATGCTGTATCCCTTCAAGTGTGTCATCGTTCAGATTGACGTGTGTAACGTCAACACTATTCGGTAGTGAATCAATATCAACGCAGAACCCATGATTTTGTGAGGTAATTTCGACTCGGTCGGTCTCAAGATGTTTGACGGGTTGGTTGACACCACGGTGCCCAAATTTCAGTTTAAATGTTTTCCCACCAAGTGCAAGTCCCAAAAGCTGATGTCCCAAACAGATGCCGAAAAGCGGCTTTTTGCCTATTAGGCTTCGGATAGTTTGGGTTGCATAGTCAACCGGCATAGGATCACCCGGACCATTTGAGAGAAACACACCATCCGGTTCCGCGGCGAGAATCTCTTCAGCAGATGTTCTCGCTGGTACGACTTGTACCTCGCAACCGTGCTCAGTCAGTTGGCGCAAAATGTTATATTTGATGCCGAAATCAAGGGCGACGACGCGATATTTGGCAATGTGGCTATCGGCTTGCTTCGCAGTGAGAACTGTTTGGCTATCGGCGTGTGGCGGTTGCATATGACTTTCCGCCACAGACAGCTCTGGTTTCCGACTGCTGACTGCCGACTGCTGACCGCTATCTTGTTGTTGCCAGGCATACGAACTCGGACACGTTACCCGTTGCACCAAGTCCCAACCTACCAAGCCGTGCCACGCCTTGGCTTTCGTGACAAGACTCTCAGGATTCAGATCCTCTGTAGAGAGGCATCCGTTCATCACGCCATGTACACGGAGACGGCGGGTGAGTGCGCGAGTATCAATGCCTTGGATGCCAATAATATCATGCTCAGCAAGGTAAGAATCCAAGCTCCATTTTGAACGCCAATTGCTATAGTATGCACTGTATTCACGAACAACAAACCCTTCCACCTGCGGACCGACAGACTCTACGTCTGCTTCGTTACAACCGTAATTGCCTATCAACGGATATGTCATTGTCACGATCTGTCCTTTGTAGGAGGGATCGGTCAAAACTTCCTGATAGCCCGTCATACTGGTATTAAAGACGACTTCGCCGAGAGTTTCGCCCGTCGCGCCAAACTGCTCGCCTTCAAAGACTGTCCCGTCCGCTAATGCGAGAATCGCTTTCATTTTTTTAATTTTCCTTGCGGTTCGTTCAGGCGGGTTGCATGAGGAACGGTCCTCTCCGTATATCCGCCTGCGCCGTTGTTGCAGGCTACGCGCTTTTTTGTCGCGAGTTGGGGCTCACTCCTATTCTGCTGCCCTCCCGAAGTGTAATAGCCTGCCACCCCTTAAGTTTCCAACCTCCGAAAGGAGTGTTTTGACTTTTTGAACGAGATTTTGTCACGTCAACCTGATTAACTAAGTCCAGATTAATTGCTGTCACATCTCCAACTGCGCCAATAGCAAGTGTTCCACGATTAATACCGAGTATATCTGCTGGAATAGCCGTCATTTTCGCAATTGCCTCCACCACTGTGAGGTGCCCCGGTTCGACGAGGGATGTAAATACAAGCGGTACACAGGTCTCCAAGCCGATAATTCCATTTGGTGCCTCAAGCATGCCTTGTGCCTTTTCTTGTGGTGCGTGCGGCGCGTGGTCAGTCGCGATTGCGTCAATTGTGCCATCGCGCAAACCTTCAATAACAGCGTCAATATCGGTCTGTGTGCGCAATGGTGGATGCATCTTGGCGTTCGTCCCCTGTTTTTCTATTTCCTTGTCAGTGAGGATCCAGTGATGTGGACATGCCTCGGCAGTCACATGGACCCCTCGGCGTTTTCCTTGACGTATCAACTCAACTGCACCTGCGGTGCTGACATGGAGAACATGAAGATGTCCACCTGTCATCTTTGCTAACATGATGTCGCGTGCGACGATGATGTCCTCGGCAGCGTTTGGGCTTCCGATAAGTCCCAATTTTCGGGACGTTTCCCCTAAATTTATGACAGCTCCTGCGTTGAGATTGTGCTCTTCACAGTGAACCATAATTGGAAAACCGAGTTCCGCGCTCAAGGCGAGTGCATCGCGCATGAGGGCGGCATTCATGACAGTCACACCATCATCACTAAAGCCGACGGCACCAGCGGAACGCATTCCCCGCATATCCGTAAGCTCATCCCCCGCAAGATTTTTGGTGATACTTCCGAAAGGGAATACGTTTGTCTCCGCGCTCTCTCGCGCTATGTCGTAAATCTGCTCAATCTTTTCGGGCGTATCTATCACAGGGGACGTATTTGCCATACAAGCAACCGACGTGAATCCACCCGCTGCTGCTGCCGCCGTACCAGTGGCAATCGTTTCTTTATGCTCAAAGCCGGGTTCACGAAGATGGACATGCATATCGATTAATCCCGGGGCAACAATCAGCCCCGTTGCGTCATGGAACTCGGCGTTCTGGGATTCGGATCGTCTTTCCACACCACCGACCGAAGCAATTTTGCCGTTGGCGATAGAAAGGTCGCCAACTTCATCAATGTTATTAGCAGGATCGATGATACGCCCGTTAGTGATAAACGCGTCGCTCATTCTTCGTCCCTTTCATAAATCACCGCCGAATCTACTCCGCTCTCTTCGGCGAGCTGCACTCTGACGAACTCTTTGCGGGAGGTGGGTACATTTTTACCGACATAATCGGAGGCAATTGGCAATTCGCGGTGTCCCCTATCGATCAGAGTCGCCAATTGGATTGCAGCTGGACGACCGAAATCCATGAGCGCGTCCATTGCAGCCCGAACGGTACGTCCAGTGTAGAGTACCTCATCCACTAAAATGACCCATTTCCCGGTAATGTCAAAGGGAAGTTCGGTGCTGTTGACTTGGATTTGCGTCTCATGGAGATTGATATCATCACGGTAGAGGGTGACATCAATCGCACCAACATCAATCTCAACGTTTTCGATCCGTTCAAGGTTTTCGGCAATGCGATGTGCCAGGATATCACCTCGACTTTTAACACCGACGAGTACGAGATCGTCGATGTGTTTATGATTGTGCTCTAAAATCTCGTGGGCGATCCTGAGTAAGGCGCGGCGCATTTCTTCGGTGTTCATTACTTGTGCTTTTTCACGCCCCGTGGAAACTGTTATTGGCATTTTTTGTCCCGTATCAGTTTATCGCTTGCGTTTTCTTAATAAAGAAAAAGCCTCTCTCGTCTGATGAGACGGGAAAGGCATCATCCAACCGATTCCAATGGACAGTCTAAATTATGATTCCAATTCAAATTGTGCTTTTGCATCCTTTTTTCAACCTCTCTGGATTGGATTAAAAAGGGTTCTTGTCACCTAACGTTCTGCTTCTTATTATATTATACCACATTTGCATGTTAATTGCAAATTATTTTGTTTTCTGTAGATGTGATTTCAGATTTCCAAGGTTACAGTCGCCTCAGAAAGACTACACCTTTTGTTCTACCATGCTGGAGAGGATGCCAAGTATTTTATCGCACTGCCCAATCGCATAGACAGTCTTATCAATGTGCAGACTATTTCCTCCCAACTTGAGGAATTGCCAAACTGTACCTGTCGTGGCGGCACCATAAATGAAAGGGATATCGTTTCCTCTCTCTGTATTAAAGCGTTGTGCGGCGAGCATTTCAGCAACACACTGCCCGAAACCGAGCACCGGATTATCTTTCTTTGCTTCAACGAGAACAATAATAGGCACCTCTAAATGAAATTGGGTAGGTGAGAGGCTTATCAAGAAATCGCATACCCCCGTCAAACCGCTTTCCACATCAACACTAAAATCGATACCTGAAAAAAGACTAATCCGATGCTCAAATTTTTCACGGAGTTCAACAAGAATGTCGGCAACAATCAGTTCCGAACTGGCTTTCTCTGTGCCTATAGCGAGAACTAACGGCACATTGCGCGACAATGTTGTTGTGAGATGGTCACTCGGTGCTACAGACGCTATGCCTGAAGAAATGTCTGCTGCTTCATCGGTCTCCAACTGAAACGTTTTCCGCACAGTCTCTAAGGTAAAATTGCTATACGCCATTTGTTAGAACCTCCTATAAAGCTTTACACCTTTTGTTCTACCATACTTGAGAGGATACCGAGGATTTTGCCGCATTGTGCGATTGGGTAGACTGCTCTATCAATATGAAGTCTCATCCCTTCCAATTTGAGAAATCGCCACTCTGTCCCTGAAGTGGTAGCCCCATAAATGTGGGGGATGGCATTTCCTTTTTCCTTGTTAAAGCGTTGTGCGGCGAGCATCTCAGCGGCACACTGACCAAAGCCGATCGTCAAATTCTCCCGCTTCGCCTCAACAAGAATGATGACCGGTGCCTCTAAAAAAGAGAGTATCGGTGACAGGCTCACCAAAAAATCACAGACACCCGTTAATCCGCTTTCCGTATCAACGCTGAACTCAATGCCCGAAAAAAAACTGATGCGGCGATTGAAGTGTTTTCGGAGTTCAAACAGTACGTCGGTGACAATTAGTTCCGAGCGTGCTTTCTCTGTCCCGCTGGAAATGGCTAACTCTACTTTTTCCGCTAGCTCTGCCATAAAGCGGTCCTGTGGCATTACCGTTGACGCTTCAGAAAAGATGCCAGCGGATTCAACGATTTCCAGTTGAAACTCTCGGCGCACAGTCTCTAAGGTAAAATTGCTATACGCCATTTAAGATGACCTCCTTCCAAAGATTCAGTATAACAGACCGCGCTCTTATATGTCCAATTTTATCTATTGTAAAAAAACAAACGTCTTAACTATTTTCCTTGCACGGCACTGATTTCATCTTCCGAAATTTTGTGGACGCTTTTCGGGTTAAACGTCTGTGTTGTGTCCACGCGGAGCGCAACCTCAATCCTTCCGCCTGTTAGCACGAAGAATTGAATCAGGAAACCACCCCCCTGCATCGATTCGACCTGATACGCCTCCTCGTCGAGATCTCCAAGCCACTCTGGTAACGCCTCTTCAAAGTTCGGGTGTGCGATGACCTGATCCGGCACTGCAATAATCAGCGTACCGGGAGCGTCGCCGATTGCGTCGCCGATGACGTTTCGTCTTTCTACCATAAACGGGACGACGCGGCTGGCATATTCAAAATCATCGGTGACGGCGCGTTCTGGTGGCACAAGTCCCCATGTCAGGTGATGGATAAACGGATTTCCATATCCCTGCCCGAGCATGTGTTGCAGTGCTGTTCTGTCAACGGGATGCACGACAGCAACGTAGTCAAACCATCCGTTATCGCGCGCTGGACAATCCAGCGGTAATTGGGCAGAGACATTGATATAATCGCAACCGTCAACAGGTGATGGATAACACCGCGCATCCCATCCGTTGACATAGCCGAGTTGTTTCAAACCATCAGCAACGAGATGAGGTGGATCACAGAAAATTGCGGCGTGATCCATGTTGGCGTAGATTTCAACGCCTGCCCCCATGACACGCTCTGCGACTTCAGTCGCCTCAGCGAAACGGAGATCGGCGTTTTCAATTGTCAAGTAATCAGCGAAATTTGTTGGCAACGTAATTAAGTTTTCCATTTTTTTAAGCCATTAAATCTGGTCACCGTTCCACTATGT